>NZ_JASSYX010000007.1 GCF_030244015.1 Pedobacter ginsengisoli | reverse complement strand
CATCCAATCCGGTTTGCAGGTAAGCTGCGTATTCTTTAGCATCGAATACCGCACCCTGCGGTTTTACCAGCGGAACCAGGTCATGTCCGGTCAGCACATAAAACGGTTGTGAGTTTGACCCATACCTGCTGGCCTGAAAATCCCCGTTCCAATAACCCAGGTCATCTGTTTTTCTCCTCAGGATCTCCGAATAATGCACCTTGCCGGCAGGCATCTTTATTTTTCGCTCATCTACATACAACTGGATCAGCACATATTCCCTGATCAGGTTCCCAACTTCTGGCTTCACCCAGACGTTGTCTTCCATCTTCCTGCAGTTCACACAGGCCCAGCCTGTAAAGTCCAGCATCACCGGCCTGTTCACTTTTTTCGCGTAAGCCAGTCCTTCCTCCAGGTCAAAGAAGGGGGTAAAGCCAACCGGTTTTTTAAATACTTCGTCATATTTCACCCTGGCAGGAAAGCCCGGTTCGGAGGCTGAAGTGCCTGATCCGCTGCCGCTCAGCAGGAAGTCCTGGGTATTCATCGGCGGGGCCAGCCCGCTCAGCACGCTCACCGGTGCCCCCCAAAGGCCAGGGACCATATATACGGCAAATGAAAAGGACAGCACAGCAAGGAACAGCCTGGGCACAGAAACATAAGCAAGGTCACTGTCATGGGAGAACTTGAGCTTGCCCAAAAGGTAAACCCCCATCAGCACAAAGATCACGATCCACAGCGAGAGGAACACCTCACGGTCAAACCATTCCCAGTGCCAGACCAGGTCTGCGGCAGAAAGGAATTTCAAAGCCAGTGCCAGTTCCAGGAAACCCAGGCAGACTTTTACGCTGTTCAGCCAGCCGCCCGATCTGGGCATGCTGTTTAAAAATCCGGGGAATACGGCCGATAAGGTAAATGGCAGGGCCAGGGCCAGTGAAAAGCCAAACATCCCTACAGCGGGGGCCAGCAGTTCGCCTTTGGAGCTGGCATCGACCAGCAAGGTACCGATAATGGGGCCTGTGCAGGAAAAGGAAACCAGTGCCAGCGAGGCAGCCATAAAGAAGATGCCGCCCAGTCCCTTGCTGCTATCGGCCTTATTGTCTATTTTATTGACCAAAGCACTCGGCAGGGTGATCTCGAATGCCCCGAAAAAGGA
>NZ_JASSYX010000006.1 GCF_030244015.1 Pedobacter ginsengisoli | reverse complement strand
GATAAACATGAGCAAACTTTGCACTCAACGCCAACTACTTATAGAAACGCATTTCAAAAAGGTAAACAACAGGCAATCAGTGGAAGTTTATATCCCTTTGCAGGGTTAAGAAGCCAATACCCAATCCAAACTGGATAGCGACTCAATACACAACAACAATTAGAAAATAGTCCAGACTTTCAGAAGGAATCCCTCAACTTAGTCCATGTAAAAAAGACACAGTTAACAAGGCTGTTCACCGGCGAAATGTATAAAACATTATTCTGAGAGTATCCTGTAAAGTTCCAGATTAAGGTAGTAACTATTCCCCTGAATCATTCTCTTTTCAAGAATTCCAATCCTTGTCAGTTCATCAAGGTATTTACGTGCGGTATTTTCGGCATAAAGGCCCCTGTCCGTAAGATGTTTTACTTTTGTGAACGGTTCAGTAAAGATCGTGCTGACCAGAGATTCAGGTCTGCTGATGTTATTTTCTAAAATGACAGCATCCAGAATGGCATCTTTAGCGCTGATGATGTCGTTAATTTTATTGTATGTAATATTTGCGGTTACCTCAACAGTCTTTAACATGAAAAGTAGCCAGCTCTTCCAATTCCCTTTTTGTGTAATTCCAGATAGACAGGCATAATAATCATCCTTATTGTCCATGATATAACGGCTTAGAAATAATATGGGGTAATCCAACAGGCCTTTTTTTGTCAGGTAGTGTATATTGAATATCCTGCCTGTTCTTCCGTTCCCATCTCTAAAAGGGTGGATGGCTTCAAATTGGAAATGACCAATTGCCATTTTTAAGAGTGGATCTAATGGATATTGATCGTCGTCGTTTAGAAAATCTATTAAGTTTTGAAGTTTTGCTTCTATTATTCCTTGACCGCGAGGTGGAGTATAAGACGCTTTACCTGCGTTTAACCCAGATCCACCTTCTTTAATATAGATTTGGGCAACAGGGGGCCTTATCCCATCGTTGAATTGGCTGACGGTTCTATACATTTTAATAAAATAGGCTTCATCAAATGCCTGGTCCCCTTGTAAATATTCATACCCCAGCCATAACGCCTCCCTGTAATTCAGGATTTCCTTAGCTGGACCTTCCAGTTGTCTAGATTGCTGCTCACTATACGCTTTATAGAGTTCGTCATCTGTTGTAAAGATGTTTTCAATGGCATTAGAAGCTTTTGCTTCCTGGAGACTAATTGAATTGATCAACAGGCCCTGATTGGGGATGGCGATACTCCGGCCTTGCAATCGGCCGAGTGAGGCCTTAGCATTGCCTAGTTGTGTAAATACCTGAATGTCTTCATAGAGTTCCCTTGCTGGCGGGAGCAGGGGGAGATCATTCCAGGGTTTGGTTCTGTCGGGATTGATAGGATACATATATCAAATATACTAAAAGAATGTGTATGCCTTAAATTCTTGTTGTTTTAATGTTAGGTTCGAGATGGGCATTAAAGTCATTAATATAAAATGACCATACATTAAATCTATAGTTTTTTAAGGTATGCTGCAAACCTCACCTCAGCCGCTAATTGTGCGTTTTATTTTGACATCTGGTGATTTTGCTAAAAATTGCAGGTTTAATAATTGACTTTATAATAATCTGGGGGCCGGATACATATAAGGATTGACTTTTGTTTGCTGTTTACTTGAATTTTTTCTATTTGTGTGTCAGGGTATTTAGGTTTAAAGTTGGAATAAAAGTTAGGATTAGTTTGTTGGGGTTGATTTTTTTTCTACTTTTGCAACCCGGTTCGGAGGAAGGGAGATTGGTTTTGGATATAGGAGGGGAGTTGATTGAGAGGATGTAGGGATTTGATTTGTCTTTTTTGGTTTAGGTGTCAGGTTGCCTTTGGGCGCATGATGTTAGCAGAGAAAGAGAAG
>NZ_JASSYX010000005.1 GCF_030244015.1 Pedobacter ginsengisoli | reverse complement strand
GCCGTGAGGGGATTCGATAAGTTCATTAAAGAGATGTCATTTATAGCGTAGCGAGGTAAGAAAGTACTGGATCAAAGTACATGATACCGGACTATTATTTTAGAGTCAAGTTCTGACAGACAATACAACAAAGAAGAATACAGACTATTATTAACAAGTTAAGAATGGTCAGCGATTCAGATTCACATTTTACAATGGAGAGTTTGATCCTGGCTCAGGATGAACGCTAGCGGCAGGCCTAATACATGCAAGTCGAACGATACTATCCAGCTTGCTGGATAGGAAAGTGGCGCACGGGTGCGTAACGCGTATGCAACCTACCTTAATCAGGGGGATAGCCCGAAGAAATTCGGATTAACACCGCATAAAAACACAGTACAGCATTGTACAATGTTCAAATATTTATAGGATTAAGATGGGCATGCGTGTCATTAGCTAGTTGGCGGGGTAACGGCCCACCAAGGCGACGATGACTAGGGGATCTGAGAGGATGACCCCCCACACTGGTACTGAGACACGGACCAGACTCCTACGGGAGGCAGCAGTAAGGAATATTGGTCAATGGAGGCAACTCTGAACCAGCCATGCCGCGTGCAGGAAGACAGCCCTCTGGGTCGTAAACTGCTTTTATTCGGGAATAAACCACATTACGTGTAATGTGCTGAATGTACCGAAGGAATAAGGATCGGCTAACTCCGTGCCAGCAGCCGCGGTAATACGGAGGATCCAAGCGTTATCCGGATTTATTGGGTTTAAAGGGTGCGTAGGCGGCTTATTAAGTCAGGGGTGAAAGACGGTGGCTCAACCATCGCAGTGCCCTTGATACTGATGAGCTTGAATGAACTAGAGGTAGGCGGAATGTGACAAGTAGCGGTGAAATGCATAGATATGTCACAGAACACCGATTGCGAAGGCAGCTTACTATGGTTTTATTGACGCTGAGGCACGAAAGCGTGGGGATCAAACAGGATTAGATACCCTGGTAGTCCACGCCCTAAACGATGAATACTCGCTGTTAGCGATATACAGTTAGCGGCTAAGCGAAAGCGTTAAGTATTCCACCTGGGGAGTACGCCCGCAAGGGTGAAACTCAAAGGAATTGACGGGGGCCCGCACAAGCGGAGGAGCATGTGGTTTAATTCGATGATACGCGAGGAACCTTACCCGGGCTTGAAAGTTACTGAATGATCTAGAGATAGGTCAGTCCGCAAGGACAGGAAACTAGGTGCTGCATGGCTGTCGTCAGCTCGTGCCGTGAGGTGTTGGGTTAAGTCCCGCAACGAGCGCAACCCCTATGTTTAGTTGCCAGCATGTAAAGGTGGGGACTCTAAACAGACTGCCTGTGCAAACAGAGAGGAAGGAGGGGACGACGTCAAGTCATCATGGCCCTTACGTCCGGGGCTACACACGTGCTACAATGGATGGTACAGAGGGCAGCAAGCTGGCAACAGCAAGCGAATCTCAAAAAGCCATTCACAGTTCGGATAGAGGTCTGCAACTCGACCTCTTGAAGTTGGATTCGCTAGTAATCGCGTATCAGCAATGACGCGGTGAATACGTTCCCGGGCCTTGTACACACCGCCCGTCAAGCCATGGAAGTTGGGGGTACCTAAAGTATGTAACCGCAAGGAGCGTCCTAGGGTAAAACCGATAACTGGGGCTAAGTCGTAACAAGGTAGCCGTACCGGAAGGTGCGGCTGGAATACCTCCTTTCTGGAGTAGGATTGACTACTCGCTGCGCAAATGATATAAATGACAGATATCTCAAAAAAGGTAACCCATAGGATGAAGCATCGTTTAGTGCTCCATACTGACAAGCAGGGCAAATGAGTAATCAAGGATTTGTGAAATGAGAAATCAGTACTCATGAGTCGGCTTACGCAAATAGTCCCGTAGCTCAGTTTGGTTAGAGCACTACACTGATAATGTAGGGGTCAGCAGTTCAAATCTGCTCGGGACTACAGGTATATTCTAAGGGGGATTAGCTCAGCTGGCTAGAGCGCCTGCCTTGCACGCAGGAGGTCAACGGTTCGACTCCGTTATTCTCCACGATCACCCGGCCTTAATAGAAAAAGGCATTAAATAGCAAAGTAGCAATACGATGCGGGGATTGAAAAGTTCTTTGACATATTGGAAGAAGTTAAAAAAGAAGAGCAAACAACAATAGATAGGATGTTTGTTTTGAAGAAGGGCTGAGGTAAGCAATTACATCAGAGCGACTGATGAACGGATAATTGATCAAAAAAAGCATTTCCATAGGCGCAAAAGGCTATGGAGAGAAGAAAGTAAATAAGAGCACACAGGGGATGCCTTGGCTCTCAGAGGCGATGAAGGACGTGATAAGCTGCGATAAGCACTGGGGATTAGCAAATATGAATTGATCCGGTGATTTCCGAATGGGGAAACCTGGCTGGTTGAAGACCAGTCGTATAATACGCAAACCTGCCGAACTGAAACATCTAAGTAAGCAGAGGAGAAGAAAATAACAATGATTTCCTAAGTAGTGGCGAGCGAACGGGAAAGAGCCCAAACCACTTATGTTACGGCATATGTGGGGTTGTAGGACTGCGAAGTGATTATAATGCAATGAAGTGGAACAGGATGGGAAGCCTGGCAATATAGAGTGATAGCCTCGTACACGTAAGTACCATTAGTCTAGCAGTATCCTGAGTACCGCGAGGTCGGAGACGCCTTGTGGGAATCTGCCGGCACCATCCGGTAAGGCTAAATACTCCTGAGAGACCGATAGTGAACCAGTACCGTGAGGGAAAGGTGAAAAGAACCCCGAACAGGGGAGTGAAATAGAACCTGAAACTGTGTGCTTACAAGCGGTCGGAGCGTCCAGGTGGCGTGACGGCGTGCCTTTTGCATAATGAGCCTACGAGTTACTCTTCTCTGGCGAGGTTAAGTGTTTAAGACACGGATCCGAAGCGAAAGCGAGTCTGAATAGGGCGTATAGTCAGGGGAGGTAGACGCGAAACCTTGTGATCTACCCATGGACAGGTTGAAGGTGCGGTAACACGTACTGGAGGACCGAACCGATAAACGTTGAAAAGTTTCCGGATGATCTGTGGGTAGGGGTGAAAGGCTAATCAAACTGGGAAATAGCTCGTACTCCCCGAAATGTTTTTAGGAACAGCGTTGAGGTTAAGTTATTTAGAGGTAGAGCTACTGATTGGGTGCGGGGGAGTCAAATCCTACCAAATCCAGACAAACTCCGAATGCTAAATAATATACTCAGCAGTGAGGCGCGGGGTGCTAAGGTCACGCGCCGAGAGGGAAAGAACCCAGACCATCAGCTAAGGTCCCCAAGTTACAGTTAAGTTGAACTAACGAGGTCCGATTGCACAGACAGCTAGGATGTTGGCTTGGAAGCAGCCATTCATTTAAAGAGTGCGTAACAGCTCACTAGTCGAGCGATCGGGCATGGATAATAAACGGGCATAAAATTGTACACCGAAGCTATGGGTAATATTAATATTACGGTAGGGGAGCATTCCAGCGGCAGCGAAGGTATGACGTAAGTTGTGCTGGAGCTTCTGGAAAAGCAAATGTAGGCATAAGTAACGATAAGGCGGGCGAGAAACCCGCCCACCGAAAGGATAAGGTTTCCTGATCAACGCTAATCGGATCAGGGTTAGTCGGGGCCTAAGGAGAACCCGAGAGGGATATTCGATGGACAACGGGTTAATATTCCCGTACTTTTTATAACTGCGATGTGGTGACGGAGTAGTGACACTGCCGCGATCTGACGGAATAGATCGTTGAAGGCTGTAGGTATAGGACTGGTAGGCAAATCCGCCGGTCTTGCTGAACGCTGATAGTACCGCGAACCTTCGGGGGAGTGGATAGTGCAGGTAATCAGACTTCCAAGAAAACCCGCTAAGCTTCAGGTTATAAAAACCCGTACCGCAAACCGACACAGGTATCCGGGAAGAGAATTCTAAGGTGCTCGAGTGAATCATGGCTAAGGAACTCGGCAAAATGGCCCTGTAACTTCGGGAGAAGGGGCGCTGGCAGTAATGTCAGCCGCAGTGAAAAGGCCCAGGCGACTGTTTAACAAAAACACATGGCTTTGCAAAATCGAAAGATGAAGTATAAGGCCTGACACCTGCCCGGTGCTGGAAGGTTAAGAGGGGATGTCATCCGCAAGGAGAAGCATTGAATCGAAGCCCCAGTAAACGGCGGCCGTAACTATAACGGTCCTAAGGTAGCGAAATTCCTTGTCGGGTAAGTTCCGACCTGCACGAATGGTGTAACGATCTGGGCGCTGTCTCAGCCATGAGCTCGGTGAAATTGTGGTCCCGGTGAAGACGCCGGGTACCCGCAACGGGACGGAAAGACCCCATGCACCTTCACTACAATTTAACATTGACATTGGATACAGGATGTGTAGGATAGGTGGGAGACTATGAAGCGGCGTCGCCAGGCGTCGTGGAGTCAACGTTGAAATACCACCCTTTCTGTATTCGGTGTCTAACTCCGCTATGTGGAGGACATTGTTTGATGGGTAGTTTGACTGGGGTGGTCGCCTCCAAAAAGGTAACGGAGGCTTTCAAAGGTAAGCTCAATACGCTTGGTAACCGTATGAGGAGTGCAATAGCATAAGCTTGCTTGACTGTGAGACAGACAAGTCGATCAGGGTCGAAAGACGGATATAGTGATCCGGTGGTTCTGCATGGAAGGGCCATCGCTCAAAGGATAAAAGGTACGCTGGGGATAACAGGCTGATCTCCCCCAAGAGCTCATATCGACGGGGAGGTTTGGCACCTCGATGTCGGCTCGTCACATCCTGGGGCTGGAGAAGGTCCCAAGGGTTCGGCTGTTCGCCGATTAAAGTGGCACGCGAGCTGGGTTCAGAACGTCGCGAGACAGTTCGGTCCCTATCTGTTGTGGGCGTTGGAATTTTGAGTGGGGCTGACCTTAGTACGAGAGGACCGGGTTGGACTAGCCTCTAGTGAATCTGTTGTTCCGCCAGGGGCATTGCAGAGTAGCTACGCTGGGAATAGATAAGCGCTGAAAGCATCTAAGTGCGAAACTAGCCACGAGATGAGAATTCCATATAGGACCGTAGCAGACTACTACGTTGATAGGTTACAGATGTAAAGATGGTGACATCAAAGTCGAGTAATACTAATAATCCGAAGCTTTCAAGAGCATAGAACTGTTGTTTGTTCTTCCTAACTAACTTCTTTCAATAATATGTCATTGTTTATTGTACATGCTGAAAAGCGGTGTCCTCAGGTGCCCCCCCCAAAAAAAAACGGGACGGTAGCAACAGGGATCCCGGTACAGCAGATATACCCTGAACATTAAAAATATTTAGGTGCCTATATCGGTGGTGTCCACCTCTTCCCATTCCGAACAGAGAAGTTAAGCCCACCAGAGCCAATGGTACTGCGGTAACACGTGGGAGAGTAGGTCGGTGCCAAATCTTAAAGAAAGCCTGTAGTCA
>NZ_JASSYX010000004.1 GCF_030244015.1 Pedobacter ginsengisoli | reverse complement strand
AACCGCGAACACCACCAGCAGGAGAAAGAAAAAGAAATTGAAGGTGCCGCTGCTGCTGAAAGCGTTCAGGCCTGATGACCCGAAGATCAGCGTGATCAGCAGACCGAAGGCCACGTAAATCACGATAATGGAAAGCCCGTAGATCAGGGCTTGCCCTATCCCCTTTTGCCGGCTCCCGGCGCGCTTGGTGAAATAACTGATCGTCAAAGGCACCATCGGAAAGATGCAGGGCATCAGAAAGGCCAGAAAACCCCCGGCCAATCCTGCGATAAAGGTCTCCCATAAGGTTTTTTCCCGCTCAGCTGATGCAGGTGTTTTTGCCCCGGGTTTGTCATCTGATGAAACATCAGCCGATACAGCAGGACGGTCTTTGGAGATTGTGTCTTTTGAGATCTTGTTCGCTGCGCTATCTTCCGAAGAGCCGATCTCCGTAAACACCAGATCATCCACTACTGTTGAATCTTGAGGGGGCCTGACGGAAGTACTCGCTGGCCTAAAAGCCACAAATAATGTCAGCAACCCTAAGATTAAAAGTATTCTCTTCATTTATTTTTACAATAAGGGCGTGAAATTACTTATAATTTTTCAATCCTTTCTTCGGAAGTTCCTGTTATGAATTCTATTTCTTTAAAATTATATGCCTTAGTACTTCCCGCTGTCGCGACAACGAGCGCTCCATCAGGTGTTACGTTTTCTATTACTCCTTTAAATGGTCCGTTCTTATCTTTAAATGTGGCAATTTGTCCAAATTTATAAAGTCCCGAAAGATAATCCTTAGTCAAATCATCAGAATTCCCCTTCAACCTGAGATACTGTCCTTCTATATGATTGCATACTTCGGCCAACAGCTCAATTAAATTAACATTTTCCTGTAAAATTTCATTAAGAGACACAGCCGTTTTCACTTGCTGAGGACTAAAGACCAGTTGATTTACATTAATGCCAACACCGATAACAGCAGTCTTATACTGGTTGCCAGATATGCTGTTTTCTATTAATATTCCTCCAAGCTTCCTTTCAAGAAAATAGATATCATTGGGCCATTTTATAGTTATATGCCCCCCTACCCATGTTTTTAGTGCGTTTCTTATGGCGATACTGATTGCCATATTTAACCTGAATTGCCTGTTTACCGGTAGAAATGCCGGTTTTAAAAATATACTGGCAGTCAGATTCAGTCCGGGTTCGGCATGCCATGTATTTTCTTGTTGACCCCGGCCTGCATACTGGTTATCTGCCATAATAACAGTCCCTTCTGGTAATGGCTCGGAATTTGACACCATCCTTTTCAAAAAGTTATTAGTAGAATCAACCGCTGATAATCTTATAAGATTTTGACCAACAAATAATGTTGAAAAAGTGTTATTTTGCAAGTGTTGATTGTATATTTGTTTATCAAAATTAAAATATTTTAATGGTAAAAAAGAAAATCGTAAACCTTTCTACATACCTCTCAGAAATAGCCGTTCACGGCATACAAGAAAAAAAAGGCAATGATATTGTCCGTTTAGACCTTAGAAATCTTAACAGTTCAGTTTCTGACTATTTCATTATATGCAGCGCCAATTCTGCTACTCAGGTAAAAGCCATCGCCGATAGCGTTGAAGAAGAAATTTATAAAAAAACACAGACTAATCCATGGAGGAAAGAAGGACAGGAGTCTGCTGAATGGATTATACTTGACTATTTTGACATTGTAGTGCATATATTTAAAACTGAAAAGCGTGATTTTTACGGAATTGAGGATCTATGGGGAGATGCCCAAACTACTTCATTCCAAAGCGCTTAATCATTCACAAACACATTTTTTGATTTAACGATGAAAGAGAATCCAAATACAAAACCAAAACTGATAAAGAGAATTCCTAATATTCCTAAAAAACCTCAGAAAGGCCCTAAATTTAATATTTTTTGGGTCTATGCAGCGATTATTCTGGGCCTTATCTTATTACAGTTTTTATTTAGTGCAGACAATAGCAAGCAAGTTCCATATCGTACTTTTGAAACGCAGATGCTTATCCCCGGCGACGTCCAACGACTCATTGCCTATAAACACGAAGACCTTGTAAAGGTTGAGGTCTTTATTAAAAAAGAAAGGCTTTCCGATCCAAAATATAAGGAATATATCAGTAAGAGTAACTTTAGCTCTACAAGCAGCCCTACAGTATATTTCACAGCAGGATCAATGGATGCCCTCGATACACAACTTAAAGAGTCACAAAAAAATGTGCCTCCGGCGCAACAGATTCTTGCCGAAAAAGACACCAGACAAAGTTCTTTTAACTCCTGGTTCTTTACAGTTATCATTCCGGTACTGCTGTTTATCGGCTTCTGGATCTTTGTAATGCGCCGCATGGGTGGCGGCGCAGGAGGAGGCGGCGGTCAGATTTTCAATATTGGAAAATCTAAGGCAACATTATTTGACAAAGAAAGCCAGGTAAATGTGACTTTCAATGACGTTGCCGGCCTTGAGGAGGCAAAACAGGAAGTAATGGAGATTGTCGATTTCCTCAAAAACCCTAAAAAGTACACTAACCTGGGCGGCAAAATCCCAAAAGGCGCGTTGCTGGTCGGCTCACCAGGCACAGGTAAAACTCTTTTAGCTAAAGCCGTTGCAGGCGAAGCACAAGTTCCATTCTTTTCCCTGTCCGGTTCTGATTTTGTAGAAATGTTCGTTGGCGTGGGTGCCTCAAGAGTAAGAGATCTTTTCAAACAAGCTAAAGATAAAGCACCATGCATCATTTTTATTGATGAGGTAGATGCGATTGGACGGGCAAGAGGTAAAAACAGCATGATGGGCGGAAACGACGAGCGTGAAAATACCCTTAACCAGTTATTGGTTGAGATGGATGGTTTCGGTACTGACTCAGGCATTATTATCCTGGCAGCGACCAACCGTCCGGACGTATTGGATACGGCATTATTGAGGCCAGGAAGATTTGACAGACAGATATCAATCGACAAGCCGGATTTGGTTGGCCGTGAACAGATTTTTAAGGTTCATCTTAAGCCAATTAAGACCTCTGAGGAAGTAGACGCCAAAAAGCTGTCCGCTCAGACACCGGGATTTGCAGGCGCAGAGATCGCTAATGTTTGTAATGAAGCGGCTTTGATTGCCGCTCGCCGTAACAAAGAGAGTGTGGACATGCAGGACTTCCAGGACGCTATTGACAGAGTTATTGGTGGTCTGGAAAAGAAAAACAAGATCATTTCACCTGAGGAAAAGAGAATTGTTGCTTATCACGAAGCGGGCCACGCTATTGCCGGATGGTTCCTTGAGCATGCAGACCCATTGGTGAAAGTATCTATTGTACCTCGCGGAGTCGCAGCACTGGGATACGCTCAATACCTGCCTAAGGAACAGTTTTTGTATACTACGGAACAGTTGACAGACGGCATGTGTATGACAATGGGCGGGCGTGTTGCTGAAGATATCGTTTTTGGAAAGATTTCGACAGGCGCACAAAATGACCTGGAAAGAATTACAAAGCTATCTTACGCGATGGTGACTATTTACGGCATGAATAAAGCCGTAGGTAACGTTTCGTTCCATGACCCGCATAATGAATACAATTTCAATAAGCCTTATTCGGAGAAAACATCAGAAATAATTGACAATGAGGTTCGTACATTAATCTCTGAGGTTTATAAGAGGACCAAAGAATTGCTTACTGAAAAAAGGGAGGGGCTCGAGAAATTAGCTCAAAAATTGATAGAGAAAGAGATTCTGTTCCAGGCCGACCTTGAAGAAATCCTGGGTAAACGTCCATTTGATAACCGAACCACCTATGATGAATTTGTAAACGGAACCGGGGATCAAAAACCAGCGGCAGAAGGATTATTACATGATGGTGTAGGTGAAGCCACAGAATCCTCAACCTCTATTACACCGACAGAATCTTAATAAGAATAATATTATGGTGGCAGTCATTTCGAACATGAAATGACTGCGAATCCATTTTTTGTATGCAAGAAAATATAACTTCCAAAGAGCTCATGCTAAAAAAGATAAGGAAAGCCCTTCTTGAAAAAAGAGACAATCCTTATCCAAATTTAGAAGACACTCCTTTATACAAAGAGAGCGAAGAAATACTTGAGGTCTTATTTGCGGAGCAGCTAACAGCCGTTTCAGGAAATTTTATATACTGTGAGAATGGAATAGAATTTATTGAAAATATCCTGCAGCTGGCGGACAAGTATAAATGGCGGAAAATATATTGTTGGGAACCTGAACTTCAGGAACTTTTGACCGAATATGAGTTCCCCTTCTACAAGACAGATAAGGATTTTGAACTCGCTGAAGCAGGCATAACATTATGTGAAGCGCTTATTGCCAGAAACGGATCTGTAATCGTGTCTAATCAAAATTCGGCTGGCCGCAGACTAAGCATTTTTCCCCACCATCATATCGTTATTGCCCGCACAGGACAAATAGTTATGGATCTCAAAGATGCTTTCAGGCTCATTAAAGACAAATATGGAAGTCAGCTCCCAACTATGCTGAGTACCATTACCGGCCCAAGCAGAACCGCAGATATTGAGAAAACTTTAGTGCTGGGGGCACACGGCCCCAAGGAATTATTTGTATTTTTAATTGAAGATTTTATTTAAATCTTTCATATATAATAAAATTATTTTAGTTTTATACTCTAGACCAAAACAGTCTACGGTTCAAAATGAGCACTACACCAAATTTATACGCAGTTATTACTGGTACAGGCAGCTATATTCCGGAAAACATTATTCCAGGAGCCTCTTTCTTAAATTCTACTTTTTATGAAAACGGAGTGCTTCTTGATAAAGAGATGTCTTATGTTATTGATAAATTCACGGAGATAACTGAAATTCAGGAAAGACGATATATTGATCCGGACCTGGTGAACAGCGATATCGCGGCCATTGCTGCACAGCGGGCTATTGAAATGGCAGGCATTGACAAGGAGGAGCTTGACTATATTATTTTTTGCCACAATTTCGGGGACGTAAAAAATGGCAGCAATCGGATGGACATACTGCCTTCGCTGGCAGCAAAGGTCAAACAAATATTAAATATCCAGAACCCTGATTGCGTAGGCTATGACCTTATTTTTGGTTGTCCTGGCTGGGTTCAGGGTGCTATACAAGCCAATTATCTAATTAAAAGCGGAGATGCCAGTAAAGTAATGGTAATTGGCGCAGAAACGCTTTCAAGGATTACAGATGTGCATGACAGAGACAGCATGATCTTTTCAGATGGTGCTGGTGCTGTGATATTTGAAGCCCAAACCGCCGATAATGAGATTGGCATACTGGCCCACAAAACACAAACCTATGCCGTAGGTTATGGATCACTCCTCGTTATGGGTAAAAGCAATAATCCAAACGAGAACAATGGCAACACTTATCTTAAAATGAACGGCCGCAAACTCTATGAATTTGCAGTAACAACCGTCCCTCAGGTTGTAAAAAAAGCAATAGATAAGGCAGGAATAAATATTACTGATATCAAAACGGTATTTATTCACCAGGCTAACGGGAAAATGGATCACGCCATCATGAAGCGGCTGTTTAAGCTTTATGACTTAGACACCGTCCCCGAGAACCTTGTCCCTATGACCATTTCATGGCTGGGGAACAGCTCCGTAGCGACCATACCTACATTGCTTGATCTCTTCTTAAAAAACCAGATTAATGGATATCAGGTCGAACCCGGGCAATACGCTGTTTTTGCGTCAGTTGGCGCAGGAATGCACATCAATGCTTTTGTTTACCGGTTTTAAGGCTATTTATCCCATCAAAAAATACGTGTACAAAAAAGGCCGGAAACAGTTTCCGGCCTACTAAATTTCTTAAAGTCTAATTAAGCAAGCGCTACTTCCTGAGTTAGTGCTTCATCAACCAGAATCCTTCCGCAATGTTCGCAAACAATGATTTTTTTGCGCTGGCGAATATCTAGCTGGCGCTGAGGGGGAATCTGGTTAAAGCATCCGGAACACGAATCCCTGTCAATGGTTACAACTGCCAGACCATTATTTGCATTTCCTCTTAATCTTTTATAAGCGACTAAAAGCCTGTCCTCAATTCCAGTTTCTGCTTTTTCTGCTTTCTTAGTTAAAGACTCCTCTTCCTTTTCAGTCTCCGCAGTGATGGTTTGAAGTTCGCCTTTCTTAATCTCCAGATCTCTCCTTCTTGATTCCAGATCAGCAAGTGCTTTTTCATAAACCTCAGTTTTCTGAGCAATGTCAAACCCGAATTCTCTGATTTTCTTTTCGGAAACCTGAATATCCAGTGTCTGAATCTCTACCTCTTTAGTCAAAGCATCATACTCGCGGTTGTTCTTAACGTCCTTTAGCTGTGTCTCGTATTTTTTGATCAGATTTTGAGCTTCTTTGATCATATTTTTACGCGTTACGATTGAATCCTCGGTATCATCCAGTTCACCTTTGAATTTTTGGATACGTGTTTCCAGACCTGCCACTTCATCTTCCAGATCAGCAACTTCCATTGGCAACTCACCGCGGATCTGACGTATTTTGTCAATCTTTGTATGAAGAGTCTGTAACTCGTATAAATCTTTTAGCTTTTGCTCTACTGTTTGTTCCATTAAATGAAATAATTTATGGGGTTTGTATTATGCTCCGTTAAACGGATTGCAAAGTTAGGAAATTTTTCTTGAATAATATCTATCAACAAATCAGATGTAAATTGTTCACTTTCAAAGTGTCCGATATCTGCAATCACCAATTTTCCCTCAGCATCAAAAAACTCATGATATTTAAAATCGGCGGTAACAAAAGCGTCGGCGCCAGCTGCTATCGCGTCATTTAACAAGAAGCTACCTGAACCTCCGCAAACAGCAACTTTTTTTATTTTTTTAGGTAATAACGCAGTGTGTCTGATCACGGTTGCGTCCATTCTCTCCTTTACCATTCGCAAAAACTCCTTACTGTCTATTTCCTGATCCAGCCAACCTATCATCCCCGAACCCACGGTCTCCAGTTTGTTTTCCAGGGCATAAATATCATATGCCACTTCTTCATACGGATGGCTTTCCAGTAAAGCCAACAATATCCTGCGTTCATTCTGAACAACAAATACAGTTTCAATTCTTATTTCGGGCTCATGATGCTGCACTCCTTTTTCACCGGCATAGGCATTTGTGTCTTCATTTCCTTTGAAAGTACCAAACCCTGAGGCATTAAAACTGCAGTCGCTGTAATTGCCGATGTGTCCGGCCCCGGCTTCAAACAGAGCTTCACGTACCTTATCTGCATATTCAGTTGGGCAAAATGTAACCAGCTTCTTCAGGAGGCTATTTTTTGGCCTCAACACTTTCAGGTTTTGTAATCCCAGCCTTTCGCAAATTATACCATTGACCCCATTCTTCACATGATCGAGGTTGGTATGAATTGCATAAAGCGCAATGTTATGGCGAATGGCCTTCAAAACCACCCGTTCAACATACGTTTTTCCGGTGATCTTCTTAAGTCCTTTAAACACAATCGGATGATGTGTAATGATCAGATTGCAGTCTTGTAAGATCGCTTCATCTATGATCTGTTCCGTACAGTCCAGCGCAACAAGCGCAGCATGCACTTCCTGATCGGGGCTTCCAATAAGCAGTCCCGAATTGTCATAATCTTCCTGGTAGCTTGCCGGTGCATAGGCTTCCAGGTGTTTGATCAAAACTGATAGTCTCATGCCTTAAAAATACAAAAACCTTATTGGATATTGCCCATCTTTACCATTTGCAAACTTTCAAATACCATTTTCTGGTTGTATTCAAATGCCAGGCTTTTATGATTCACTAAATCAATGATCGTCCCGATCGCACATAAACCATAAGTGAAGAAGTATAAAATCCCCATCCCGATCTGACCGACTAAAAACCTGGCCAGTCCGGGCACAAAAAAACCCAATATACAGTACAATACCATATCGTCGGGGTTCCTTCTTTTGCTGCTGTAGATCATCAGAAAACCTCTCAGTTGCTGATCACTGAATCCAGTAGTTGCTGTTTGCAAGTACGAATATTCCTGGGGTGTGATTCCAGGCAATGACATAAACGGTGACTCAAACATATCTTTTCTCCTTATATTTTATTTTAAATGATTTAATATTCAATTTTATCAATCCAACAATCCTGAAAACAACAATGAACAGCGCCGGGATTCCAAACCAGTGGTGTTTCCAGCTTTCAGCAATGTTGCCATGCAGCAGTTGTGTTATCGCCCGGCCCACTCCACAACCCGGGCACGACTCTATTCCAAGATTTGCCAGCGGACAAAGCGTAAAATGATGCGCATGTCCGTATTCCTCAGGCGTTGCTAATCCCAGCGCCGTTAAAGCCAACACCCAAAAAATGAGTTCTTTCATGTTGTCCCCTTTATAATTATAGATGGATTATTCCACACTTTGTTACACCTAAAGCTAATCATAAATATTACATTTGTGTTGTGAACATCCGCGACCTGATTAACAGATACAAAACAGATGAGCGCATTGTCGCACTGACAAAGGCCCTGAATGTGGGCAAAGGAGGTAAACTTCAACTAAAAGGCTTAGTTGGTTCAGCAGATGCGACAGTTGCAATAGCTGCTTACTTTTTATTGCATAAACCTGTTTTATTTGTCTTACCAGACAGGGAAGAAGCATCTTATTTCCTGGCCGATCTTGAAAGTATCCTTGACAAGGAGGTCTTGCTTTTTCCTTCATCCTTTCGTAAAGCATTTGAATTTACGCAGGTGGATACCGCAAACGTACTGGCACGGGCTGAAGTACTCAATGAACTCAATCATCAAAGCGAATATGGGCAGATCGTTGTTACCTATCCAGAGGCGCTGGCCGAAAAAGTGATCAACCGCAGCCTGTTAGAAAAGAATACCTTAGAGATTAGTCTCGGCGCAAAACTTGGGATAGATTTCATCAATGAATTCTTAATAGATTACGATTTCAACCGTACAGATTTTGTTTACGAGCCCGGACAATTTTCCATCCGCGGGGGTATTGTTGATATTTTTTCCTTCTCGCATGACCTGCCATACCGCATAGAATTCTTTGGTGATGAAATAGAAAGTATCCGTACCTTCGAAATCGAGAGCCAGCTTTCTGTCGACGACGTCAAATCCCTCACCATTATTCCAAATGTACAATCCAGGTATCTGACAGAAAATAACATCAGTCTGCTGGATTATATTGAAAAAGACACGCAACTTTGGTTTAAGGATGTGGAATTCACACTTGATATTATAAAATCCGGTTACAGAAAAGCCACGGAACTTTGGAAAGCACTTCCCGCCAAAGAAAAGCAGGAAAATGCAGACTGGATTGACCCCAGGTTCGCTTTTACAGATGAAAAGATGCTCGGTGACATGCTCCATGATTTTACATTGATTGAGTTCGGCAAGCGGTTCTTTTACAAGACGGACCAGGTATTCCAATTTGAGACCAAACCTCAGCCATCTTTCAATAAAGATTTCAGTCTGCTGATCCATAACCTTAAAGAAAACGAAAAACAGGGCATACACAATTTCATATTTAGTGCTTCGGTTAAACAGACCGAGCGTCTGTATGCCATTCTTGATGATATCGACAAGACAGCAAAGTTTAGTCCGGTCAACATCCCGCTCAGAGAAGGTTATGTAGACGCGCAACTGAAAGCCGCTTTCTATACTGACCACCAGATCTTCGATCGCTTTTATAAATACAAGCTAAAAAGAGGCTACCAGCGCAGCCAGGCAATCACTTTAAAAGAACTCCGGGACCTGAAGCCCGGCGACTTCGTGACCCACATAGACCACGGCATCGGCAAGTACGCAGGTCTGGAAAAAGTAGAGGTCAATGGTAAGACACAGGAAATGATTCGTCTTGTTTATGCAGACAACGACCTGCTTTATGTAAATATCAATTCGCTAAACCGCATTGCCAAGTATAGTGGCAAAGATGGTACGGCACCGAAAATGAACAAGCTGGGCACCGAGGCCTGGGACAAGCTCAAAAAGACCACTAAAAAAAAAGTTAAAGATATAGCCAGGGATCTTATCAAGCTTTATGCATTGAGAAAAGCACAGGTAGGTACCGCATTTGATCCCGACGGCTATCTGGAGACGGAGCTGGAGGCTTCATTCATCTATGAAGATACCCCCGATCAGGAAAAAGCGACCAGCGACGTAAAAAAGGACATGGAAGCGCCACATCCCATGGACAGGCTGGTATGCGGCGACGTTGGTTTTGGAAAGACCGAAATCGCCATCCGTGCAGCATTCAAAGCGGTAGCAAATGGCAAGCAGGCCGCGGTATTGGTTCCTACCACTATTCTCGCCCTGCAGCATTTCAAAACATTCAGCGGTCGGCTCAAAGGCTTCCCCTGCACTGTAGATTATATCAACCGCTTCAAAACCAGCAAGCAGATTAAAGAAACCTTAGCGGCAGTGGCCGATGGAAAGGTAGACATCATCATTGGCACCCATCGCTTGCTCAGCAAGGATGTCAAGTTCAAAGACCTGGGCATCATGATTATCGATGAGGAACAAAAATTTGGGGTAAGTTCCAAAGAAAAGCTTCGTGCCCTCAGGGTCAATATTGATACACTTACGCTAACAGCCACGCCAATTCCACGTACCCTTCATTTTTCTCTGATGGGAGCCCGGGATCTCTCTATAATGAGTACTCCCCCGCCAAACCGCCAGGCAGTAAATACCGAATTGCATGTATTCAATGATAAGCTGATCCAGGAATCCGTCCAATATGAGCTTGACCGCGGCGGGCAGGTCTTCTTCATACACAATCGGGTCAATGATTTACCACAACTGGGGGGGCTCATCCAAAGACTTGTTCCGAAAGCAAGAATAGGAATAGCACATGGACAGTTGGATGGCGATCAGCTGGAAGACGTGATGCTTGACTTCATCAACGGAGAAAAAGATGTTCTGGTGGCAACGACCATTATCGAGGCCGGCCTCGACATTCCAAATGCAAATACGATCATCATCAACCATGCCCACATGTTTGGCCTCAGCGATCTCCACCAAATGCGGGGCCGCGTAGGACGTTCCAATAAAAAAGCATTTTGCTACCTGCTTAGTCCTCCCTTAAGCACACTTACTTCTGAAGCCAGAAAACGGCTCAGTGCCATCGAGGAATTTTCAGATTTGGGCAGCGGCTTCAATATTGCAATGCGTGACCTCGATATTCGCGGCAGCGGAAACCTTCTGGGCGCGGAGCAAAGTGGCTTTATAGCTGAGATCGGCTTCGAAATGTATCACAAGATCCTTGATGAAGCCATTCAGGAACTCAAGGATGATGAATTCAAAGGCCTGTTTAAAGATGAACCCCCGCGGCCCTTTGTCACCTTTACACAAATAGACACAGATCTCGAGCTGTACATCCCCGACGATTATGTGACCAATATCACAGAAAGATATAACCTATATACAGAACTTTCCAGGATAGAAAATGAGCACCAGCTCAAGGCATTTGAATCGTCGCTGAAAGACAGGTTCGGTCCTGTTCCCCATCCTGTCAAAACCATGCTCAAAGTGTTGAGGTTACAATGGGTCGCCAGGAAACTTGCCTTCGAAAAGATCACATTCAAAAAGGGAACTTTAAGGGGCTATTTCATTACCGATAAGCAATCTCCCTTCTTCGATTCCAAAATGTTCAATAAAATATTGCATTTTGCACAGATTCACCCCAGGTTATGCAACCTTAAGGAAGTCAAAGACAGCTTGCGTATTGCATTTGACAACCTTAACACAGTAGATGAAGCAGTAGAAATGCTGGAAATGGTAGTCAATTAAAATCAAGGAAAATGAACCCACAGCTACTAAAGGACTTAGTGACCATGCAAATGCCCTTTGGCAAATACAAAGGCCGTTTGATTTGCGATCTGCCCGAATCCTATCTCATTTGGTTTCATCAGGAAGGCTGGCCGCCGGGCAAACTGGGGCAATTGATAGCCACTCTTTACGAAATTAAACTCAACGGGCTGGAATATCTCTTACAGCCGCTGAAAAACAAATCTGCATTTTAATTCATTATATTGCATAAAACTAATTTTCTGTCTATGTCCGAACAAAATAAAATAACACAGACGGAAGTCTTTTCAGGAGAATTCTGGCAAGTTTCATTGATGAAACAACTATTGGAAGAACATGGAATATATGCTGTTATGAGTAATGAATTTATGAGCATCATAGAGCCTGCTGCCCTTGGTTCAGCTTATATAAATCGTGTAAGCTTAATGGTTTCGCAGGAGAATTACGAATTGGCGCTTAGTCTGATAGAAGAATACAACAACAGCAGCCCGCTAGAAGAATAAACAGGTCAGGTTGAAGCCTGGTTAATGGAGAATCAGGTACAGATATGCGTATACAACCGGAGCACCGATCAGCAAGCCGTCAAAACGGTCCAGCAAACCTCCATGACCCGGCAAAAAAGAGCCCGAATCCTTAACGTCCAGGCTTCGTTTCAGCATTGACTCTACCAGATCGCCTAGTGTGCCAAAACATACGATCAATACGGCCATTCCCGCCCAAACCATGAAACCTATCTCAATAAAATAAATAGACGTAAAATAGGCTACCAATACACTGGTTAACATGCCGCCAAAAAAACCCTCCCATGATTTTTTAGGAGAATGACGTTCAAACAGTCTCGTCTTTCCAAATTTGGATCCAAACAGATAAGCGCCCGTATCGCTTGCCCAAAGCATCAGCAGGAATGCAAGCGGTAAATGGAAATTATAAGAATAAGTGTCAAGAATAAAGCCCAATGAATAAAAAAAACAAAAGGGAACGGTTACGTATACGAAACCGATAAAGGTATAAGAAATGTTGGCAAAAGGGATTTTATCCTTCTTGTACAGCTCGCTGATGAATACTGAAAAAATGAGTGGTACGATCAGCAGCATGTATTTGGTCTCAAACTGCAGATAATGATATCCGGCTGTCATCAAAAAAATCAGAACAGCCACTCCAACCGCAATATTTCTATGAGGTCTGATACCCGATGTTTTGATCAGCTTGAAAAATTCCAGCAATGCTGCGATGCTCAGCACCAGGTAAAATGCGGTAAAAGTATAGCCTCCCAAAAAGATGGAACCCAGCATGACAATGGTAAAAAAGAAAGCGGTAATGGCTCTGGTCTTCATGAAAGATTAGTGGTTTGTTTTTTAAAAATTTGGAACACCAGAATGGTCAGGACAAAACTGATCAGGTAGCCGTACCATGCAAACTGTGGGACACTATCCATTTTGGAAATATCCATATTGTGTTTTTGCATATAAAATGCCACGCATACCGCATAGGCATTGTTAATAAAATGGCCGAGCATTGAATACCATAAGCTACCGCTCCAGAGGTAAATATATCCAAATCCGGCCCCCAAAAGCATCCGGGGCAAAAAGCCATAAAATTGAACATGAATAGCACTAAATACTGCTGCGGACAACCAAACGGCCACATGCTGGTTTTTGAAAATTCTTCCCAGAGTACGTTGTACCCCACCCCTGAACATCAGTTCTTCGGAAACAGCAGGAACAAAGGCAATCATAAAAAGATTAATGACCAGTTCTTTCGTCCCTGCCATTTTTAACAAAAGAAGGGTAACCTGCATAGTCTCGTCTTCTTTTCTTCTGATCCAGTGCTCTAAACCTTTCAAAAAATCCGGCAGTATCATTTTTTGGTTGGTCAGCATCACCCACTCCATAAATGGCATAGAGACCAGCATAACAATCAATACCAATCCCAGCATCTTCAGGTCGGGTTTTTTAAACTTATAAAATTTCCCCGGGCGCTTGCCCTCAGTAAGGGGTAATAAAATGGCCGGACAAAGAAAGAGTCCTAACGATGTAGCAATCAACAGAATCTGAAGAGCTGGCAAATACTTCGGTTCAGCTCCCGAAAGCACATAAGGATCGGTAACCGCCTTCATCCCATACATCGCCATAATGATGACCATTGCAATGATTGTAAATACAATAGCGCCCAGCAAGGCATAGCCGGCAAGCATCAACAACTGTAAATAAGGACTTTTTTCTTCCTGCGGCTTTTGTATGAAACTCATTATTTTGATTTATTGTACCTTTGTACTTTGAAATTTTGGTTTGAAGATAAATAAATGTCTGTAAAGATAGGAAATATTGATCTGGGTGAGTTTCCTTTATTACTCGCCCCAATGGAGGATGTGAGTGACCCCCCCTTCCGTTTTGTATGCAAACAAAGCGGAGTGGATATGATGTACACTGAGTTTATATCATCAGAAGGGCTCATCAGGGATGCGGCAAAAAGCCGCGCTAAGCTGGATATATTTGAGTATGAGCGCCCTATAGGTATCCAGATATTCGGAAGTGAAATAGACCACATGCGCGAAGCAACAGAAATAGCGACGCAGGCTGGTCCTGATCTGATGGACATCAATTACGGTTGTCCGGTAAAACAAGTCGCCTGTCGTGGTGCCGGATCAGCATTATTACAGGATATTGACAAAATGGTAGAGATGACCAAAGCGGTCGTGAACGCCACACATCTGCCCGTTACGGTAAAAACCCGGCTGGGCTGGGATGATAACACCAAAAACGTAGAGGAGGTCGCTGAGCGGCTCCAGGACATCGGAATACAAGCGCTTACCATTCATGGCAGAACAAGAGCACAATTGTATAAGGGCGAGGCTGACTGGACCCTGATCAGGGAAATCAAACGCAATCCGAGAATAAAAATACCAATATTCGGCAATGGAGACGTGGACAGCATACAAAAAGCAGCAGACTGGAGACTGGAATATGAAGTAGACGGAATTATGATCGGCAGAGCAGCTATAGGATATCCCTGGATCTTTCGGGAGATCAGACATTTTTTTAAAACCGGGCAAATACTTGCCGGCCCGAGCGTTGAAGAGCGTGTATCCGTGTGCCGTACACATTTTGAAAAATCTATTGCATGGAAAGGCCCTAAAGTTGGTATATTTGAAATGAGACGCCATTATGCAAACTATTTCAAAGGATTACCTGATTTTAAACCTTACAGAATGCTCCTGGTCAAAGAAGATAATATAGAAACTATCCATAGTATTCTGGACGAAGTGGAAGACAAATATCACAACATATCACCCATAGGTGAAATGGCTTGATTTTTGAAAAGTAATTATTAAATAATGTTGCAATGGTTACAGCGATCACACAAGGTGTTAAGATATCAGTAGAAACTACTTATCAGGATGAATATTCTAATCCTGAAAACGAGCATTTTATGTTTGCCTACCGGATTAATATAGAAAATTTGACAGATTATACCATACAGCTAAAACGGCGTCAGTGGTTTATCTTTGACTCAAACGGGAGCCTGAGAGAAGTCGAAGGCGAAGGAGTGGTTGGACAACAACCAATTTTACAACCCGGCGATATGCATTCTTATGTTTCAGGCTGCCAGCTCGCAACAGACATGGGAAGTATGCGTGGAAATTATTTAATGCAGCGCCTAACTGATGATTCTGATTTTGTTGTGGACATTCCCCAATTTGAGTTGATCGTTCCTTACAGGCTAAATTAAGTATTTGTTTTAATTCTTGTTTCTTCCAAATAAAACAGACAGGTAATAGAACAGATTCGTCATCGCGCCAAGCGCGGCTATCACATAAGTTAACGCGGCCCACCAAAGTGCATCCTTAGCCTGTCTATGTTCTTCAGAAGTATAAAGCACTTCCTTATTATTTTTTAACCATATTAATGCCCTTCTGCTTGCGTCAAATTCTACCGGAAGGGTAACTATACTAAAGATTGTGATCAACGTGAGACCTGCAACACCAATAGCCAAAACTATCGGATTAAAAGTAAAGGCGATGAGCGTTACACCGATAATAAGTACCCATTGCAATAAATTAGAAGTTATGCTCACTACCGGAACCATACTGCTCCTCAGATTGAGCCAATGATACGATTTCGACTGCTGAACTGCATGCCCGCATTCATGAGCAGCAACAGCCGCCGCAGCCACGCTTCGGCCGTAATAAACATCCGTACTGAGGTTAACCGTTTTTTCCCGGGGATTGTAATGGTCTGATAACTGCACATCAGTACTCATTACTTTCACATCAAAGATTCCGCTGTCATACAGCATCTTTTCTGCCACTTCTTTTCCAGACAATCCCGAATTTAACTGCATTTCTGCATACTCTGAGAATTTGCTTCTAAATCTCCACTGCACAAATACACTTAGGATCAAGACAGGTATTATCAATATGAAATAAATTCCCATAGTCGTAAATGTATATTTTCAACAACCTTTAAGTATTTGTTGACCGGTATAAACCCATGACTCAAAAAGTGTTCCCTTTTTCTCTGAACAGCAGTAAATTAAAAACTATTTGACAGTGACTATCAGATTCTACTAAAAATTACTAATTTTCCGTTATAAAAATATTAGCAATGGAAGTAGCAGTTATCAGCGTATTGATCATAATTTTAGTAATTTTTATAGGTTTAAAATCCTTAAATATACTAAAAGAAGATAAGTTAAAATTACAGGATGAACTTAACGATCTGCGTATAAGTTATATGAATGAACGTGATAAAGTAATAAAATCAGAAGAAAATCTAATCGCACAACGGGAAAAACAAGCACAACAAGAACTCTACATCGCAGAATTGCAGCAGCGATTTAAAGCTGAATTTGAAAATATTGCTAATAAACTGCTTGAAGAAAAATCAGCTAAATTCACCGAACACAATAGAGCTCATCTGGATATTATTTTAAATCCGCTGAAAGAAAACATAAAGGCTTTTGAAGAGAAGGTTGAGAGGGTCTATAAATCTGAATCAGATGAAAGAAATGTACTGAAAGGTGTAATTTCTGAACTCATGTCCCAAAGCAAACAAATACAGGAAGATGCCAATAACCTGACCAAAGCCCTGAAGGGAGACAGTAAGAAACAAGGAAATTGGGGCGAGGTCATATTGGAGCGCATTCTGGAAAGATCAGGACTGGTAAGAGACCGGGAATACAGAATACAGGCAAGTTTAATAAATACTGATGGAAGCAGATTCCAGCCTGATGTGATCATAGACCTTCCTGATGACAAACACATCATTGTAGATGCTAAGGTTTCCCTGGTGGCCTATGAACGCCTGGTAAGTGCAGAGCATGACGAAGAGCGTGAAATACACCTGAAACATCATATTCTTTCTATTAAAACACATATACAAAGCCTATCGGTGAAAAATTACCATGATCTTTATCAGATCAATTCACCAGATTTTGTGATGCTTTTTATTCCCATTGAATCTTCTTTTGGTATTGCCGTGCAGCAGGATGCCGAACTATTTAATTTTGCCTGGGACAGGAAGGTCGTGATCGTAAGCCCTTCTACATTGCTTGCCACATTACGAACCATCTCGAGCATTTGGAAGCAGGAAAGACAGAACAGGAATGTATTGGAAATAGCAAGACTGAGCGGAAGTATGTACGATAAATTTGTCGGCTTTTTGACTGATATGGAGAGCATTGGAAAGTACATGAAACAAAGCCAGGATGCCTATGACAAGGCTTTAAATAAACTTTCCACCGGTTCCGGAAACTTATCAAACACCTCAGAACGCATTAGAAAATTAGGTGCCAAAGCAACGAAGCAAATTGACACCAAATTTTTAGATTCAGATGTTGAATACTAGCTCTTATTAAATGCGTTCCAGCCCTGAGCTTTCAATTCATGTACCACATTGGATTTGGATACCATATTACAACCCGAATTCTTTTCCGTAATATGCCCGATCACACTGATATCCACATCATTTTTAAGCTTGGTATAATCAGATTGTTTGATGGTGAATAACAACTCATAATCTTCTCCGCCGCTCAATGCACACACCGTAGGATCCAGACCAAGTTCACGTGCAGTTTCATACGTTAACGGATCAATCGGTATCTTTTCTTCATACAAAGTACATCCTTTTTCAGACTGCTGACAAATGTGTAATATTTCCGAAGCCAGCCCATCTGATACATCAATCATAGAAGTTGGTACGATTTCCATCTGAGCCAGAAGATCTACAATATCCCGTCTGCCTTCCGGCTTCAGCTGTCTTTCAATGATGTAGTCTTTTCCTTCCAGATCAGGCTGGATATTAGGATTTTCCATGTATATCAACTTCTCTCTTTCTAATATCTGAAGCCCTACATATGCTCCGCCAAGATCTCCGGATACACAGATCAGGTCCCCGTCCCCGGCACCGTTTCTATAGGTAACATCTTTTTTCTCCGCATATCCGATACTCGTTACACTGATTATTAAGCCTTGCTTGCTGGTTGAGGTATCCCCACCTATCAGGTCAATATTAAATTTATTGCAGGCCAGCGCGATTCCTTTGTAAATCTCCTCTACCGCTTCTAAGGGAAATTTACTCGATAAGCCAATAGAAACCGTGATTTGACTCGCTATACCATTCATTGCGTAAATATCGCTTAGATTGACCTGCACAGCCTTATAACCCAAATGCATGAGCGGTACATAAGCAAGGTCAAAATGTATCCCCTCCAACAAGAGATCTGTCGATATCAATATCTGCTTACCAGTAAAATCCAGTACAGCTGCATCATCTCCGACCCCCTTGATGCTACTCTCATGTCTTATCTTAAAATTTTCAGTCAGGTGTCTGATCAATCCAAACTCTCCCAGTTCAGCAATATCTGTACGCTCTTTATTTTCAAACATATTTATTTTTTTATAATCCCAGGCTGGCTGAAATCTGAAGCATTCTTTCTATAGGTTTTCGTGCTTTTAGGATGATATCGGCAGGTACAGTGACTTCCGGCAATTCATTTTTCATGCATAAATAGAGTTTTTCCAGGGTATTTCTTTTCATATACGGACAATCATTACAAGCACAACTGTTATTTGGCGGAGCAGGTATGAATGTTTTACCCGGATTTTCTTTTTCCATTTGATGAATAATTCCACTTTCAGTCGCCACAATGAATTCATTTGCATCACTATTCATCGTATACTTCAGTAAGCCCGTAGTGGATCCTATATAGTCCGCCATTTTCAACACGGCTTCCTCGCATTCCGGATGCGCGATGAATTTGGCATCAGGATGACGTTCTTTCAATTTGGTTATTTTTTCCCTGGAGAAAATTTCATGCACCATACATGCACCGTTCCATAAAACCAGGTCCCTTCCAGTTTTCTTTGCAACCCACGCACCGAGGTTTTTGTCAGGTCCAAAAATAATCTTGGTATCCTTAGGCAGACTTTCCACAATCTGTACCGCATTTGTCGAAGTACAAACAATATCACTTAACGCTTTTAATTCAGCCGTACAATTGACATAAGTGATCACTACATGATCCGGATATTTTTCTTTAAACTTCCTGAAAAGGTGGGGAGGGCAGCTATCTGCAAGTGAACATCCCGCTTTAAAATCCGGCAATAATACTTTTTTATCAGGCGAGAGTATCTTAGCTGTTTCCGCCATAAAATGCACACCGGCAAACACGATTACATCTGCTTCGGTCTTTGCTGCCTCTTGCGACAGACCCAAACTATCACCTATATAATCTGCTATATCCTGAATATCAGGCTCCTGATAGTAGTGGGCCAATATTATCGCATTTTTTTCCTTTTTTAATTTTTCTATTTCGGCAAAAAGATCTAGTGTCGGATCAATCTTTTCGTCTACAAAACCTTTTTTATTCAATTCGGTTAAGGTGTCCATCTTCAGTTTTTGTTATGAGTTTGAATCTTGCATAAAGGTACGCTGTTTCCACACTTCAATAAATAATAATTAATTTATATAAATAGATTTCTATTGTTTATTAGTGTGTTGGTATTGTGTACAAATTTCCTGTTTTAATACGATTATCTGAGTTATTAATAATTTACTAACATTAAGATTACATTTTAATATTAAATATTGACTGATTTACAGCAAGATATTAATAGACTCAAAAACTTATCAATGTAAATATGTGTATTATTAGGTGGAGGGTAAAAAGTTAATAAACTATGAAAATCAGCTTAAAAATAACTTAAAATATTGTGTCAAATAGCCTTTTTACCTTAGCTTTAAACATTCAAAAATATTTGTTCTAATTGTTTAGACATAAAATTAACAATTCTGCGATGGTTGTTAACAAGTGTATGAATTTAGGCATTTTAATTATCACATCTATTGAATATTGTTTGTAATTAATTGAATATCAATATAAAATTAATGAGAAAAGTTGATTTTTTAGTTATTGGATCTGGAATAGCCGGACTGAGCTTTGCCTTAAAGGCCGCTAAGTATGGTAAGGTTTTAATTGTTACCAAGTCCAATGAGGATGAATCTAATACCAAATACGCACAGGGTGGGGTTGCCGTGGTTGTAGACAAGGATGACTCTTTTGAAAAACATATTTCTGATACATTAGTGGCTGGAGATGGTTTGTGTGACGAGGAAATTGTGGAGATAGTCGTGAAGGAGGGTCCGCAGCGCATCCAGGAGATTATAGATTACGGTATAAACTTTGATAAAAATCAAACGGGTGTGTATGATCTGGCCAAGGAAGGAGGCCATTCAGAACACCGGGTTTTACACTATAAGGATGTCACCGGATATGAAATAGAAAGTGTATTGCTAAAACAAATTCATCAGAATGAAAATATAGAGATATTAACACATTACTTCTGTCTGGAACTGATCACACAACACCATCTTGGTATACATGTGGATAAGAGTACCGAAGATATCAACTGTTACGGTATATATGCCTTTAACACAGAGCTTAATGATGTGGAAAAGATATTAGCAAATGTGACTATCATGGCCTCAGGCGGTGCAGGACATATTTATTCGAGTACCACCAATCCCGTTATTGCTACAGGTGATGGAATGGCAATGGTCTACCGCGCTAAAGGCAAAGTAAGAAATATGGAATTTATTCAGTTTCATCCGACCGCATTATACCATCCGGGCGAATATCCTGCTTTTTTGATTTCTGAAGCAGTTCGTGGATTTGGCGGTGTTCTGAGAAGAAAGACCGGGGAGGAGTTCATGTTTGAATATGACAGCAGGGGATCCCTGGCTTCCAGGGACATTGTTGCAAGGGCAATAGATGCGGAAATGAAGAAGTCAGGGGAGGACTTCGTTTATTTGGATATAAGGAACAGGAGTAAAGCAGATATTCTGGCTCACTTTCCTAATATATATGCGAAATGTCTTTCCATAGGAATAGATATGACAAAGGATTTAATTCCGGTAACTCCGGCGGCACATTACATGTGTGGCGGGATATTGGTGGACGAATATGGAAGATCATCCATTAAGAATTTGTACGCTTGCGGCGAGTGCTCATCAACCGGGCTTCATGGAGCAAACAGATTGGCTTCTAACTCATTATTAGAAGCTCCTGTATTTGCACACAGGATCTTTGAGGATGCAGTGGCAAA
Source organism: Pedobacter ginsengisoli (assembly GCF_030244015.1). Taxonomy (GTDB): domain Bacteria; phylum Bacteroidota; class Bacteroidia; order Sphingobacteriales; family Sphingobacteriaceae; genus Pedobacter; species Pedobacter ginsengisoli. The sequence goes on along the minus strand of NZ_JASSYX010000004.1, from coordinate 780,155 downwards.
TTATAAAAAAAATGTAATCCCAGCCAATATACCAGACTGGAATGATCATGGAGTGACCCAGTCTAATGAAGATATTTTAGTAACCCATAACCTTAGAGAGACACAAAAGTTAATGAGCGATTATGTGGGAATTGTCCGTTCTGATTTTAGACTGGAAAGGGCGATGCGGAGGTTATATCTTCTGCATCAGGAGACTGAAGAGTTTTACAAGGCAAATAAAGTTTCTGTAAAATTGTGTGAATTGCGGAATGTGATACAGGTTGCATTTATTGTTATAAAGTCGGCCATGGCAAGAAGAGAAAGCCGTGGGCTGCATTATACTACAGACTATCCACAGCATTCAGAAGAATTAACAGATACAATTTTTTAGTATGGCAGTCATATTACCAGTGAAAGATATACACCCAAAGTGGGGTGAAAATTGCTTTATAGCGCCCAACGCGACGATAGTAGGAGAGGTGCGGATCGGCAATAATTGCTCGGTATGGTTTAATGCGGTACTCAGAGGAGATGTCAATAGTATTTCGATTGGAGATGACACGAATATTCAGGATGGAGCTGTCGTTCATGCAACGTATCTTAAAGCCGCTACAACAATAGGTAACAGGGTTTCTGTAGGGCACAATGCTATAGTTCATGGCTGTACTTTGAAGGACCATATCCTGGTTGGTATGGGGGCTATTATTATGGACAATGCAATAGTAGAAGAATATACAATTATTGCCGCTGGAAGTGTTGTATTGGAAAATACGCATTGTGAGAGCGGGTTTATCTACGCCGGAACTCCCGCAAAGAAAATAAAGCCCATTACCGAAGAACAGAGGGCCTTGTTAAATAAACTGCCAGACAATTATATCATGTATGCGGACTGGTTCAGGTAACGTTATTCTTTAGGAATGGTTATCGTTTCATTTCGTTCCCACAGAGGGCGGATGGAAAGCTCTTTGGGCTCATCCCATATTTTTTCCGGCTGCAATTTTTGAGAAACATTCCCGGTATCCCAAACACCATTTTTATTGGTGTCATAAGTAATCCTGATAAAATACTTCCCGGCTTTGTAATTGCTAAAATTTACCGCTGTATCCTGTTTGATTAGTAGGGTATTGATTACGTTTTTGTTTTCATTCACTACCTGAAGGATATAACTTTTGTCTTTTTCCGGGGTAACGACCTTTACTTTCAAAGTTCCGTAATTGTCTTTTCCGGCTACTGTAAAGGTACTTGGATACTCTTTATTTTTAGTATTGAAAATAGCTGTAAATGCACCTGGACCTAATTTAAGATCATAGCTTTTCTTAGGTTTCCAGGGATATCTTAAGGTATAGGAAAGAAAGTCCAGACTATCTTTTACCAGGGTAAAATTTTCCATTTCTACCGAGTCCTCCAAAAGCGTAATCTTTCCGGGATCGGCACTTTCTATAGGCAAATTGAAAGTATATTTTAATGGTTTATTTGGGTTTAAGGTATTTCCTTCCAGATTTGTATTTACAATGAGACTTCTCAGATAGGTTTCTTTTTTCCCGCGGGTAAGCGTAGTTGTCTGAAGCAACTTCCCTTCATCCCTGATACTTATTTTTGTCGAATCAAAACTAAGATCTGTAAGCCAGACTTTAAGAGAGTCATTAGTTGGGCTAAACCGGAATTTTTTTGAAGCATCAAGGGCGCTGGGTTCCAAAACTATGACTTCAGGACTCTTTAGTTTTTGATTAAATACAAATGAAATCACCCCATCAGCACCTAATTTTTTATCCATAATTCTAAACTGAGCTGCACGTTCCTTAAACACCTTCATATTCATGCTGTCCAGGTTTCCGGTTAGCAGCACAGAATCTTTTATAAAACCTATTTCATCCGTACTCTGCTGATAAATTTTATCACCATTTTTCTCTTTGATGGCGTAAATTCTATAAGTATCTTTTCGGAGATTGTTCAAACTATAGTTGCCGCTGCTGTCTGTTGTGGTGTAAATAGAAGGCCTGCCTTTTCCCAGGAGGGTGTCTTTGTTAATGGGGAGAATGAAGGCTACAGCATCCAGTTCTGGTTGCCCTGTCAGAGCATTTGTCACACGGCCTTTGATACTTAACGAATCCAGTTGGGGTCCGGTGGCAAAAACATACGTAAGATTTTTTACAATGTTTCCCTCATTTACATCAACAATTGCTTTGCCGAAATTTAAAGTGTAAGTTGTATTTGTTTCTAAGGAATCCGGAAAAGTAATTTCAAGTTTTTTTCCTTTCTTTTTCAATACCGGAGGCTTTTTCATTTCGGGCGAAACCGAAAATTCCTTAAATTCATTTTCTATCTTAAAATACTCATCAAATTCAAAGGTTACTTTCTCGGCCTTAAAATTTACAGTTTTGTCAGCCGGAAATAATTTAAGGATTTTTGGCGGAGTTGTATCTCTCGGTCCACCTTCTGGTTGCTGAATACTCGCACAGCCATAAAGGACCGTCACCAGGTAAATAACAGCTGCAAAATCTTTAAAAATTAAGGAGGTCTTGTTTTTAGCCATTTATATGCGTTGTATTTAATTTATAACGTCTTTTAACGAATTATATTAAAATTTTTCAAAGCCTCTTTATATCGCATTTAATAAAGCCGGCTTGTTTTTGATAATTTAATGTTTAACACACTTTAAATCAACAACTTAACATTATTTGCTGATATGAACCATAAGAACGGAAATATCTGAAGGAGAAACACCTGAAATTCTTGACGCCTGACCCAAAGTCCGTGGTTTTATCTTTAACAATTTCTCACGGGCTTCTTTGGATAAAGATACAAGCTGAGAATAATCAAAATTCGGATTGATATCTTTATCTTCCATCTTTTGCATTTTATTTACAATTTCCTGTTCCTTCTCAAAGTAGCTTTCATATTTAATCTTAATTTCTGCCTGTTCAATCGTTTCCTTATCAAATTGATTTAACAGGTCATTAAAAGCAGGACTCACATTTCTTACATCATTTATACCAACTTGAGGCCGGCTCAGTAAGCTGACTAATTTGACATTCTGATTTAATGCACTCGTTCCCAATTCTTCCAGCATGGCATTTGCGTTGCCCATTTCAATTCCTTGTTTCTTTGAAAAGGCTACAATCAGATCAGAGTTTTCTATTTTTTTATTTACGATAGCTAAGCGTTCGTCATTGATCAGACCCAATGAATGTCCAATGGGGGAGAGTCTGATGTCAGCATTATCCTGCCTCAATAAAAGCCGGTGTTCAGCCCTGGAGGTAAACATGCGATAAGGCTCTTCAGTCCCTTTGGTAACCAAGTCGTCTATTAAAACACCTATATAAGACTCCGCCCGTTTCATAATTAGTTCATGTTTGCCGGAGACCTTCTGGTGTGCGTTAATTCCGGCTATAAAGCCCTGACTAGCAGCCTCTTCATAGCCAGTTGTTCCATTTATTTGTCCCGCAAAGAACAGATTATCAATTAATTTGGTTTCTAATGTCAGCGAAAGTTGTGTAGGCGGAAAATAATCATACTCTATCGCATAACCCGGTCTGAACATCCTGGCATTTTCAAATCCAGGGATTTGAGTCAGCGCCTTAAATTGTACATCTTCAGGAAGAGAGGTGGAAAAACCATTGACGTATATTTCACAAGTATTCCAACCTTCCGGCTCTACAAAAATCTGGTGTCTTTCGCGCTCTGCAAATCTATTGATCTTATCTTCAATGGAAGGACAGTACCGGGGCCCAAGGCCTTTAATTCTGCCTGTAAACATAGGAGATTTTTCAAAGCCCTCTTTTAATGTTTCGTGAACATTTAGATTGGTATATGTGATCCAGCAACAGCGCTGCTCTTTTGGACGCTCGACTTGTGTATATGAAAATCTGCCTGGGTTTTCGTCTCCCCATTGTTCCTCCATTAAGCTGTAATTTAACGAGCGCCCATCTACCCTCGGGGGAGTTCCCGTTTTCATTCTGCCTGCTTCGAAACCGATCTCAGTAAGTTGTTCCGTAATTCCTGTCGCTGCTTTTTCTCCGGTTCTGCCTCCTCCAAATTTTTTCTCCCCAACATGGATAATGCCGTTTAGAAATGTTCCATTGGTCAGCACAACAGATTTGGCTTTAATTTCAACACCCAAAGCAGTTTTGACACCTACGACCGTGTTGTTTTTGATGAGCAGACTGCCCACCATTTCCTGCCAGAAATCAACATTTGGAGTTCTCTCAAGGGCAAGCCTCCATTCTTCCGCAAATCTTTTTCTATCATTTTGGCTTCTTGGACTCCACATTGCAGGGCCTTTCGATAGATTTAGCATGCGGAACTGCAACGTTGTTTTGTCACTTATTATGCCGGAATATCCGCCCATTGCGTCTATCTCACGGACGATCTGCCCTTTGGCGACGCCGCCCATTGCAGGGTTGCAGCTCATTTGGGCAATGGTTTCCATATTCATGGTTATGAGTAATACAGAAGAGCCAAGATTAGCAGCGGCTGCTGCTGCTTCACATCCGGCATGTCCCGCACCAACTACAATAACATCATATTCTTTAAACATTGTATGATAAGTTTCAGATGTTTCACGTGGAACACAAATATTCAGGGATTTGTTTCACGTGGAACATCGGGTTAAAATTAATATTTACTATGGGAATACTCATTCTGTTTTTCCCGATTATTTTTCAGAGAGCTCCAGCCACCTGCCGGTTGCCTGATCCAGCCCTTCTTTTAATGCCTCAATTTCTTTAGTTACATTTTGAATCTCAAGATAGTTTGAACTGTCGATGTCTAATAGTGATAATGTAAGGATCTTTATCTTTTCCTCCGTCTCAGGGATTAGCACTTCCAGTTCTTCCAATTCCTTTTGCTCTTTATAGGTTATTTTTTTTTGGATTACTTCGGGCTGAACCAGAGATTCCTTTTTTCTTGTGTCAGGTTTTTCTTTTGCGGCGTCAAGACTAATCCGGTATTCAGAGTAATTTCCATTGTAAATAGTAACCTCACCAGTGCCTTCCATGATAAACAATTGTTCACTCATCTTGTCCAGCAGGTACCGGTCGTGCGAGACGAGTATCAGTACTCCCGGAAAATTTTCCAGGAATTCTTCAAGCACATTTAGGGTATCAATATCCAGGTCATTGGTTGGCTCGTCTAAAATCAGGAAGTTTGGATTTTGCATCAATACCTTCATCAGATGTAGCCGCTTCTTTTCTCCTCCGCTCAATTTTTCGACCATACCGTGTTGTTTCTTTGGAGGAAACAAAAACAATGTCAACAACTGAGAAGCAGAAATGGTTGAGCCGTCTGCCATTTTTATATATTCAGCATCTGATTTTACGATATCGATGACCCGTTCTTTTTCATTGAAAGCAAGGCCACCTTGTTTATAATAACCATACACTGTAGTTTCCCCGGTGCTTACTGTTCCCTTATCAGGATGAAGTGCGCCGGTAATGATATTTAATAAGGTGGATTTTCCTGTGCCGTTTTTTCCTGCCAGCCCAATTCTATCCGCTTTTTTAAATGTGTAGCTAAAATCGTTAATGATCTTCTTTTCGTCAAAGCTTTGTCCGATGTTGTGCAGCTCAAGGATCTTATTTCCCTGTCTTGACATCTTAACATTTAAAGTAATTGTTTGATTGTCAGAACGTTGCTTGGTTTTGCTCTCCAGATCATAGAAAGCATCTATCCTTGCCTGAGATTTGGTTGCCCTTGCCTGAGGCATTCTTCTCATCCACTCCAGCTCCTTCTTCAGAAGATTCTTGTTCTTCTGGAAACTGCTCTCATCAGAGGCTTCTCTTTCAGATTTTTTTTCGAGGAAATAGGCATAAGTGCCATTGTAAGTATAAATCTTTCCCCGGTCAAGCTCGACTATCGTATTGCAAACATTGTCCAGAAAGTACCTGTCGTGGGTAACCAGCAGAATGGTTTTATTTCCTGAAGTGAGCAGTTTTTCCAGCCACTCAATGGTGTCAATGTCCAGGTGGTTGGTTGGCTCATCGAGCACATAGATTTCCGGGTCTTCAATAAGGAGCTTGGCCAGCGCGAGTCTTTTTTTCTGTCCGCCCGATAACGTAGAGATCTGCTGCTGCAAATGGTTAATACCCATTCTGCTCAGGATCGTTTTGATCTCATGTTCATACTCCCAGGCATTGTGCTCACTAAGTTCCTCGTATAGCCTGTTTAGAGTTTTTTCATCAGGATTGGGATCTTCGATCAGCTCTTCATATTCTTTGATCAGCTGCTGTTGTTTGTTTTCCAGGGAAAAGATAAAGTCACTAATGGAATATCCTTCCGGGAAGGTAGGGTCCTGATCCAGGAAACCAATCTTTACTGCTTTATTTTTTACGATCTTTCCTTCAAGAGGAGAGAACCGCTCGGCCAATAATTTTAACAAAGTGCTTTTCCCCGCGCCATTGATTCCAACCAGCGCAACGCGCTGACCAGTCTGGATGCCCAGGGTAAGATTTTTAAATAGCCATTCATCATGATAAGCATGGCCTAAGTTTTCGGCTGCAATTAATGTGCTCAAAGTCTGTGTTTAACGATATTATAGATAAGAAATTACTGCAAAAGTAAGCAATAATTATGAGCTGCAAGAGTTTAGCGATGTCAGCGCAGCGAAAGGTAGTGGTCTTCCTTTGCCGTCATTTGGGTTTTGGCTGATTTAGTCTTGTCTTTATAACCGAGCAGGTGTAATGTTCCATGGACCATTACACGGCACAATTCAGTCACCGCAGGCACCTTAATTTCCGCGGCGTTTTCCCTGACACGGTCAATACTGATAAAAATGTCCCCATTAATCGTTTTAAGGCGCTCAGAGTTGTCAAAAGTGATCACGTCGGTATAAGTGTCATGATCAAGAAATTGTTGGTTCATACGCCACAAATATTCGTCTGAACAAAAAATGAAATTCAGCTCTTCCAGAAGATAACCCTCTGCGGTGATTGCTGAATTGATCCAGGTCCGTATAGCCGTCTTGTTTTTCAGGGCATAAGTAACATCCTCATTAAAAAAGTTTATCGCAGGCTTGGACATGGGTATTTTGTATTAAGGGGTCGAATTTAGCAATTTAAAATATTCCGAAATCTTATTTTTATAGTAATAATTGAGACTGGGCGGTAATTTTTGAAACCATTCGGTTTCGCTTTGTTGTGCTTTTTGAAACTTTTCAAGCATCTGCTTATAAGATGGAGGAAAATCCTTTGCTGCCTTACTTTCTCTTTTTGAATCCTGGTCTTGTTCCCGCTGGGCATTTTCTGAATCCAAAAGTTTTATGAGCAGGTTTTTTTGCCGGTTCATGGTTTCCTGCTCCAGCTTTTTATTCACCAGATCATTTTCCGTAGCCTTCATATCCTGGATCAGTTGATTGAGGTTGCCCAAGCCTCCTTTGCCATCCTTATTTTCCTCCCGGTTGATCTTTTGCAGAGCCTCTCTGATCATTTGCTGCTGCTGGGCCATTTTTGCAAATTCTGAACTCATCTGGCCTTTAGGGACAGTCCCTTTATTTCCTGACTTTTGCATTTGTTCCCGCGCCTTTTGCATGTTATTATTCAATTGCTCCTGCATTTGCTGAAGTTGCTGCATACTTCCTTTCGCCCCGCTCTTTCCTTTCCCGTTCTTTTTGCTGTTTTGCAGCTGTTCCAGGGCCTCATTGAGCATAAGAGACAAATTGTTAACCGATGTCATGGTATATTGCTGGTTCCTGTTTGCGCTTGCTGTATTCCGCTCGCCAAGGCTCTCCAGACTTTTATCGATGTTAAAATTGATCTTTTGCATTTCTTCATTAACAGCGGTCTCGATCTGAGGGACTCTTTTACTTAGTGAAAACAGGCTGTCGGCAATGGTTTTCATGTTGTCTTTAATGCTGCGTTGTTTCTGTACATTTACGGTAAACTGCGGGTCACTGCTGCTCATCATCTTAAGGTTCAACATTATTTTTTCCTGTTCGAAAGAAGTATTCAGGAGATTTTCCAGCAATTGCCGAAGGTCACGTGTATTGACATTGGTTTCCATTTCCTCGGAAGCCTGCTGCATTTCCTCCAGGTCTTTTGCCATCTGTTCCATCTGCTCCCCGGCTTTTCGCTGATCTTCCGCAGCATCTTTTTTCTTACCCTCCCCGAGTTTATTTTCACTTTCTTTTTGCTGCTGTTGTATGCGCTGAATATCTTTTTTCGGATTTGAGAAGGGATTTGGCCGCTCAAGCTGCTGGTTCTTATCCTCCAGTTTCTCCATTTCCTTTTTAAAATTATCAAATTCAGCAGACTGTTTCTTTTGCTGATTCTCTAACGAAGCCGCTTCGGTTTCATTTTGAGTACTTTTTTTGGCGAGTTCATTTTGTTCCTTAGCCAGTTCCTTCAGGTGTGCTATATTATTCTTCAGGTTTTGTTCGAATTCCAGCTGCTTGTAGAGCTCAAGTATTCGGTCCAGCTCATTTTTTAAGGATTTATTGTCCATTTGCATTTTGGAAAGCTCATTTTGAGTCTGGTCCTTGTTGTTCTGATCCATTAGTTTCTGCAGCTTTTCCAGGAGGTCCTTTGTTTTCTGATCCAGCACATTGTTAAACAAATCATCAATCTGCTTTTGTTTTTCGATCATTTCTTCCTTCAACGCATTGTTGTCCTCTTTTTCAATGGTATTCTTCTCGTTAAGTTTTTTGATCTCCGTGACCGCTTCTTCCAGTTGTTTTTGCTTATTTAACAGCTGTTCCAATTGCTTTTTGTCATCAAATGACAATTGTTTTTTATCCAGAAAAGTTTCCCCGAGCTTCTTACTGTCTTTTTCTACAGCAGCAGCAAGTCTAATGGCCTTTTCCATATGCTGTTTTAATGTGGTGCTGCCCTGGTTGATTTTTTCCGAGATTTGTTGCGGAGTTGGGCTTTCCAGGACCTTTATGTCAGACTTTGTTGTTTTCGGGCCATTGACCCCATCATTATCAGAGACTTCAAAATAATACGCGACAGATTGTCCAGGCCTTAAGCCAGCCGTTTTGATGTCCCAGAGAAAGAAAAAAGCATCTTCGAGCTGCCCTTTCTTTATAGAAAGGGTTTTGGAAACCGTGCTTTTTAAAACACCTGCGTCCCTGACCTCGTAGCGAAACCGGAGTGCGCTGAACCCGTGATCATCTGATATCCTGCCTGAAAAATAGAGCGCCTTACTGCTCAGGGAGTCCGGACTCTCTGTGAAAGATATCGCTGGAAATTCATCTTTAACAATGCTGATCTGATGAAGGAGGGAATCTTTGCCCTTTATAAAATCATTTTGAGGGACAATCAGGTAAGCTGCACTCTGCCTCAATGTTGAACTGAAGCTAAACACATTGCTTTTAGCAAGAAGCCGGTGAGGTTTTCCATCCAGGATAAAGTTTATGGCGCTGCTGTTTTCCGTATTGAGCTGCCAGTTTACCCTTGTCCCTTCCGGCAACACAAGGTCTCCTGCGTTATGTACCAGCTCATCTTTTTTCTGAAGATACGCCGGATAATAGATCCTTGCACTGATATTTAATACAGAAGGCCTGGGCAGAACCTCAATAAGGTGGGTGCCGGAAGTAAATCCAGCCGCCGAAAAGTATATCTTCTTACTCTTCTGAAGATTTTTAAAAGTAAAATTAAAGCGGGTGTTGTTCTCTTTTTCGAGCTTGTAGGTATTTGCTCCATCGACCACATAGATGTCCTGAGGAATGTCATTGCCCTTCATCTGAATGCGCAGCGTAAGATCATCTCCCTGCGAAAAAAGAAGTTTGTTGTTTAGAAGATGGAAGCTGAAAGGGGCCTTTGGCAAAATCCGCTGATCATACCTTACAAAGCCAGCAGTTCCTTCGCGTAAAATTGTGGGGGCGATCACAGAAATGAGGATGATCACAGACAAGGGGATCAGGAAATACTTGACATATTTTCTATTGTCATCCAGGCGAATGGCGTTTGTAAACGGAACTGGCTTTAATTCCGTAATTTTCTGATCGATCCCGGCCAGGATCAGCTGGTTATTTCCCGGGCTTTCATCTGCCAGAGCCCTAAGCTGTATCGTGTTCAGTAATTTGTCCCTGACATTAAAAAAATGTTCGCCAATAAGTCCGGCGGCCTGTTCCAGGCTCAGATTTTTACTCAGTTTGAAATACAAAAGCGCCGGCCTGATCATCCAGACAGAAATACTGAGCACCGCAACAGCGATGTAGGAGAAAAACAATACCGTTTTGACAGGCACCCCCGGATTTAAGTAATACGTGACCAGGAACAAAACAAGATAGACCGCCAGAAGCAGGGCGGCAGTGTATATACTTCCCCTTAAAAGTTTATTGAGATAAAACTTTTGAATGAACTCATTAATCTTGGAAATTAAAAGGTCGTAATTACTCTTCATCAGGCCGCTGAAATGGAAATAAAGTTAAAAAATAACTTCAAGAAAATATTTATATATTCTTAAACAGGTATTTTAGTAAAAAAGTATTTTATGAAAGTGTCAATTTTAGCCATTACATTGATGGCATTATTATCAAAAGGCCCGGAACCAAGAACGAAGGAAATGGCAGTAAAAGGACCCTGGAACAAGAACCCGGTCATCGCGCACCGCGGTGCATGGAAAAAGAACAATTTACCAGAAAACTCCATCGCATCTTTAAAGGAAGCCGTCAGGTTAGGGTGTTTCGGTTCTGAGTTTGACGTACACATGACGGCCGATAGCATACTGGTCGTCAATCACGATGCAGAATTTTTAGGATTGCCCATCGCAAAGCTTTCTTACCAGGAACTGCTGGCCAAAAAGCATTCAAACGGGGAGAGCATCCCAACCCTGGAAGCTTACCTGAAAGAAGGAATGAAGCAGAAACGCACCAGGCTGATACTGGAACTGAAGCCATCGAAGATCAGCCAGGAAAGAGACCTGCAAATGACCACAAAGGCAGTCGCTATGGTGAAAAACCTGAAGGCCGAAACATGGGTTGATTACATCAGCTTCAGCTATGAGATCCTTAAGCACGTAAAAGTGCTTCAGCCAAAAGCCAACGTCGCCTATTTAAACGGAGACGCTTCTCTTGAAAAACTAAAAGCCGATGGGTTTTATGGAGCAGATTACCATCTGGCGGTGTACAAAAAAGGAGAGTGGTTTCAGAAAGCCAGGGAACTCGGGCTGACCCTTAATGTATGGACGGTAAATACTGCTGATGATATGAACTGGTTTTTAGACAATAAGGTAGATTTCATTACGACAAATGAACCTGAGTTGTTGTTTGAAGTCATCAAGTCAAGAAAAAAATAGTTATCCAGTCATTCTATCCAGCCTTGGGGACGATCCTGTAACGACGGCATAATAACCCACATTAAATAGATACAAACTTTACCTATAGTCCATGTTTTTTCATGAAAACGTGGACTATAGGTGGACTATACGTGGACTATAGGTGGGCTATTGTGCAACCGTACCTCATTTTACCTTAACCTCGTCTTACACTTGCCTGCCGTGTCTGGTTGTCTAACATGGTTAATCAGGGTTCATTGCATTAAAAAGTTCATTGCATTAAAAAAGGGTGTCCTTTTGAGACACCCTTAGTACAATTTATGTTTTTAATAATCTAGATTACTTTAACATTAATCGCATTCAACCCTTTTTTGCCGCTTTCTACGTCATATTCAACTTTGTCGTTTTCACGAATTTCGTCGATAAGGCCTGTTGAATGTACAAAGATTTCGCTATCTCCGTTTGCAGGGATGATGAATCCGAAACCTTTAGTTACATTAAAAAATTTTACTGTTCCTTCTTGCATTGTATTATTTATTAAAAAATTAAGTGTGCAATGTACATATTATTTTTTTATAAAATGCAAATGCTTCATTTTTTGATAAATATAAAATACCAGCGCTAATTGTTGCCTGTTTTGCCTACTACAATCAATGTTATTTCACTTGGGTGCGGAATTCCGAGGGTCGTTCCGGGGCTAATCCTTAGCAAGTTGTGCAGATAAACGTCAATAATGGCCTGCAATGTTTTCTTCCTGGCGGCTCTGTGTTCAGGGATTACGTTGCCAAAATTTCCCAGGTGAATTTTGCCATTTGCATCAACTACTGCTGAAAACTCATAGCCAAAATCCTTATATGCCCGTGCGATTTCGATTTTGTACCGGGGAAACATATAATCATAGCTAGTAATGCCCGTAACCGGATCAGTGTCATCCTTTTTCTGAACTTTGATAATATTGCTTAGGGGGGTGAGGCGTACCGGGATCCGTGCGGCGAAAGCACTATCTGCATTGCCTGGATTTCTGTTGGCCTTGTCTGTCAGTCGCTTAATGTAGGCTGTGTCTTTGGCTGTCGGGCGCTGGAGTTCCTCAAGTGTGGTCTTTAGTTTCTTTTCAATGACCTCTTTGGTGTAGAGCGTCATGTGTACATCAGACTGAATATCCTTAGAGATCACTTTTCTTTGCAGGTGCAGGCGCTGAAAAACCAGGCTGTCTTTACTTACCTTCTTTATCCGGAAATAGTTTTTGGCAAAGTTGTAAACGTCTCCGTGATCATAGGTAATAAAAAAAGGAAACATTTTCTTTTCTTCCGGGCTATAGACTTCAACGGTGTCATTAGACTTGAATTTTACCACCCACGACGGTTCCTGTTGAAATCCCAGCTCATTGAATGAAAGTCCGGAACTAAACCGGCGTTTTCCTTCATAAAAAGTGATGTCTTTGATGGTGTTGAAATCCAGTCGTCCGGGAGGTAATTCTTTATCTTCTTTTCCTTTACCTTGTTTTTGGGTGTCGCTGCAACTGGTGAAAAGTAAAACGGAACTTAATAGAATATTTATAAAGGAGATCTTAGTCATTTTTTGCTGCGGCTGACTGTTTATGGTTTCTTTTTTAAAAGGATAACATTGGCAACTTTTCTTTCGCCGGCATGGTCCCAAAGTTTATTGTCCGTTGGATAATTAATCACGCCATTATCTGGGAAACCCTGTATCCACAGGGTAGTAGACCCGCCACCGTCGAGGTTTATCGCGCTGGTACAGCCGAGCCATCTCATGACCTTACGGAGTTCAAAAAGGCTCATGCCGGCAGAATTTGCATTTCTGCCATCTACTGTAAGCAGAATGACCCGGCCATTGGGCTTGAGGCCAATGGCGGTTCTGGGGTGCCGGGCGGTACTAAATGTTCCGCTGTCCAGGGCTTCGTCTGTATTGTCTATTCTTAACAATGGGCCGGTCACCATGATGTTTTCATCTGTTAGTGTGCGCTCCCAATCCGGGCTTCCGTTCCATTTCTTCAGGCTCAGTTTGCCATCTTGTATAACAACAGCGGCTTCCTGGTGTTTTGCCCGGCTGTGGTTCTTTTCAAGCCTGGTTTCATTGATGACCTTTCCTTTGACTTTTATAAAGTCGACGGAGCCACCGTTCTTAACATCAAAAAAGGTTCCGTTGATGGCTGCTTTGGCACCGGAAGCTATTCCAAATGCGCTGGTGGGTTTTAAAGCCGAAGCCTCGCTCCCAATTTCAAAAACAGGGGCATTGCCTTTGTTTTTTACCTCCAGGTAGCTGATGTTCTGATTGGAAGCGAATAAATTTTTAGCGTCAAAATGATGCTTCACCAGGGTCGTTTTGGATGCAATTCTTTTTTTCGACCAATTGCTGCGAACAAAAACAATGGAGTCTGCGTCTTGCGGGAACGCTGAAATGAAGTAAAAGGAAAGCAATAAAAGGAGAAGTAATTTCTTGTGCATATTGAAATGCTAAAATTAAATATTTATATCCGTTTCTTCAACTTTATCATTTTTATAAGCAGTTCGCCGGATCTGTTCAGGGAAAAAAACACAATCTTTCCGTCACCGGACCTTAGAAGCTTACTAAGGTCGTCCAGATCCATGGAACTGGTCTTTGTAAAATTCACTGTCAGGATTTCATCACCTTCCCGGATTCCGGCGAGATCGGCAGGAGAGCCCGATTCTATTCGGCTCACATAAAATCTCCGGGGTTTGGTTTCTTCGGAATAGATTTCAATGCCGGCCATGTCGTGATCGAAGGGACGTTTGAAGGTGATGTTTGGTTTCAGGTACATAAACCCGCTTTCGTAGTCGAAGGTGATGTTAAATCGACTTAATATTTCTGCGCCGAGGTTTCCGTTCCGGTTCAGTAAATAGGTTTTGAGCGTGACATCATCGTATATGGGATAGGAAGCGATGACATTTTTAAACTTAAAATTCCCCAGTCTCACTGATGTTACCCGGCTAAGATTCCCGCTAATGGGCCCGTTTAGGCCTATCCCAAGGTTTGCGCTGATCGCATCGGCCGGGACAGGGAAGGGCTTTTCATTTAATGTTTCCAGGGAAAGGGCATGGCTGGCCCCATTGTCGATCACCATCTTTGCGCTGAGGTTGCCAAGCCCCGGAATATCAAGATCAACGTTAACGTAGGGTTTGTTGTTGATGATCTGTATGGGGATGATTTCCCCTTTTATCTTTCGTTTGTCACCGCGCAAAAAGAAAACGACTCTTCTGCCGGAATAGTTTATTTTCACAATAAAGCTTCTAAAAAAATAATATCCAAGCAGTCCGGAGATCCTGGTGCCGACATAATTGGATAGCCCGAGAACGTCTTCCTTCAGAATGGCCGCCGGAATGTAGCTGATGCCGGCCCGGCCCACGGAAGCATTGATCTCATTTGAAAGCAATGCGTCGATCTCTGCGCCCTTGCCAAGCCCTGTAATTTTTATAGGTCTTAGTTTTGTTTGATCGAGGCCTTTAACGATCGAAGTATCTGTGATGATCATTGGGCCGACTCCGGTGTCCAGGATAAAATTATATGGCCCCTTACCATTGATGTAAACAGGAATAACAACGAGGTTTTTAATGAGCGCAAAGGATACCGCGCCTTTTTTTCTGTTTCCGCTGAAATGGAATTCCTGTCCCAATATCTTTACAGCGGAACAGATCTGGAAAACCGCTGACAACAGAATTATTTTTAGAAAGAAGAATTTGGCGGCTCGCATGGCGGTTTCATTAAACTAATTTAATAAATTAGTAAAACAGTATGGATAAATGTATCATTAAAAACAGGAGTTTAGCGGGATTAATTTTTCTTTCTGCATCTATATTTCTTTCTGGATGCTCGGTCGACAGAAGAGTTTCCCGGGCAGTCGAAAAAAAGATCGGGCGGTCAAAAATACTGAGCCGGCACTATGTGGGGGTTGCATTGTACAGTATAGAGAACAAAAAGCTGGTGCTGGACCATAATGCCGGCAAATATTTTACACCGGCTTCAAATACCAAGCTCTTTACATTTTATGCCGGACTGAAGATGATTCCTGACAGGGTTCCCTCATTGCGCTATATTGAAAAAGGGGACTCCCTGATCTTTTGGGGCACCGGAGATCCGTCCTTACTACAGACCAAACTGAAAGGAAATGCGGCGTATGATTTTTTAAAGCAATCGAATAAACAGTTGTTCTTTGCGGCAGGCAGATATACCGGCAATTTCTATGGCGGTGGCTGGCAATGGGATGATTACAATGACTATTATCAGGCGGAGATCAATGAACTGCCGCTGATGGATAATCTGGTAAATGTTTCTAATAAAAACGGTGAAACTGTGGTCTTTCCCAGCCTGTTCAAAGACAGCCTGCGTATTGATTCATCGGAAAGGGATACCTCATATAGGATACGACGGGATTTTAACGGCAATGTGTTCCGTCATCCTCCACTTGCCATCCCCCCGGGATATAATGAGCAGGTGCCTTACAAGGTAAGCACGGCTACAACAATTGCATTGCTGGCTGATACGTTAAAAAAAGCCGTAAACAGCATCACTATGGCAATGCCTGCGGAAGCAAAAACGGTATATGGTTTAAAAACGGATTCGGTACTAAAAGAAATGATGCTGCCTAGTGACAACTTTATTGCCGAACAGCTCCTTTTGGTGTATTCGGACCGCCTGGGCCAGGAATTGAATGCTGTTAAGGCAATTGGCCACATTAAAAAAAATTACCTTTCCGCTTTGCCTGA
This sequence comes from Pedobacter ginsengisoli, assembly GCF_030244015.1. GTDB lineage: Bacteria > Bacteroidota > Bacteroidia > Sphingobacteriales > Sphingobacteriaceae > Pedobacter > Pedobacter ginsengisoli. Next base: position 764,223 of record NZ_JASSYX010000004.1, on the reverse strand, counting down.
TAAACCCATGTGGGCAGACGGATCAGGACTTTCCCGCTATAATCTTTTTACGCCCAGGGATATCATTAAACTGCTGGAGCTGATCTATATCGAAGTTCATGATCAGCAGCGCTTGTTTTCGCTGTTGCCTGCAGGTGGAAAAACCGGCACATTAAAAAATGCGTATCCGAAGACGGACCGGCCATTTGTATTTGGTAAAACGGGGAGTTTGTCTAATATTTATAACCAAAGCGGTTATATCCTGACCAAAAAAGGACGGAAATATATCTTTTCATTCATGAACAATAATTTTGTTGACGCTACGGCTGATGTCAGAAAGGCCATGGCAGAGATCATCACTTATATTCATGAAAAATATTAATATTTACAGCCTTTCAAAGGGGATGTCCATAAGGGCATAATTTTTCCAGCCAATAAAGTCATAGTGCCACCATTCATTGTCAATGACGCGAAAGCCATGGCGGTGCATTACGGAGATCAGGTAGTCCCTGTTTTTTATAACGGCTTGTGGAAGGCTTTTGTAGGTAGGGGAAGCCTCAGGCGCGAAGCTGTCATAAGGTGTAGGCATTGCCAGGTCTTTTCCTGTTTTAAGATCGACAAGCGTGAGGTCAACAGCGCAGCCCCGATTATGTTTGGAGCCTTTTTTTGGGTTGGCTACAAAGGCTTTATCGCTGGCTTTTTTGTAGAAGGCTACGGTAACGGCGTAGGGGCGGTAGGCATCAAATATCTTTAACCCATATCCTTTGCGGTTGAGTTCGGACTGTATTTTTTTTAGCTGTTCTACAACTGGTTTTCTGGCAAAGGCCCGGGCCTGTTTATACATGACCTGCTTCATGAAATTGTTCTTCGTGGCATAACGGATATCGAGGACAATGCCGGGAATGGCTTTTTTGATCTCGACCAGTTTGTTGTTTGGATTGGCGGCACAGGACGATAAATAGGCCGTGTAGGAGCCGACGACCTTAAGTGTTGTGGTGTCTTTTTTTGCCTGTGTGAAGGCTATAAACGGGAACAACAGTACAGCAAGCAAAAATCTGAGGGCCATAGTGATCATTGATTGGATACAACCAGCAATTCGATGTCCTTGTAAGGAATATTGAATAAGGTGGCCAGGTCCTTGTTGGTGAGGTGACCCTGATAAATATACAGTGCTTCCCTTATGCCCGGCTTGTTCCACACAACGCTCATCAGTCCGCCCATATCTCCGATATCTACCAGTATCGGGCTAAAAATGTTTGTTAGCGCGTAAGATGCTGTTCTGGGTACCCTCGAAGCAATGTTTGGTACGCAGTAATGAATGACATCATGTTTTCTGAATACCGGATCTTTATGATTGGTGACTTCAGAGGTCTCAAAACAGCCACCCTGGTCAATACTAACATCAATGATTACTGAGTTGGGTTTCATTCTGCTCACCGTTTCTTCCATGATGATACAGGGGCTCCGCCCGTGAGTAGCCCTTATGGCTCCGATAACTACGTCGCAGGTAATGATTGCTTTTTCGAGTACAATGGGCTGCATGACAGAAGTGAACACCCTGCTGCCTAAATTATTTTGTAAACGCCTCAGCCGATAAATCGAACTGTCAAATACTTTCACTTCTGCGCCCAGGGAAAGTGCGGTTCTGGCGGCATATTCTCCGACGGTTCCGGCACCGAGGATGACGATCTCGGTTGGGGGAACGCCGGTAAAACCGCCGAGCATCAGTCCTTTTCCTCCGGTAACGTTGCTGAGGTATTCTGCGGCGATAAAGATGGAGGTAGCACCAACGATCTCGCTCATCGCGCGTACCACGCTAAGGATATTTCCTTCATCCCGCAGGTGTTCAAAACACAGGGCATTGATCTTTTTTGCCAATAGTGCCTTCAGGTAATTTTCTTTAAGGCCACCCATCTGCATTGCAGAAATCAGTGTTTGCCCTTTGTGCATGAGTTCAACTTCTTCCAATGTTGGCGGGGCAATCTTTACGAGGACATCTGCGCTGAAAACATCTTTTTTGTTAAAGGAGATCTTTGCTCCCTGGTCGCTGTAATCTTTATCGGAGAAGTTCGCGCCGACCCCGGCACCAGACTCTATAATGACTTTATGGCCATTGTTTACAAGCAGTGCAACCGACAGGGGCGTTAGGGCAATTCTATTTTCCTGAAATGAGATCTCTTTTGGAATACCAATGTATAAACTATTGTTCTTCTGCTTGGTCTCAGACAATGTCTCTTTAGGTTGAAGCAACCCTTTTTGAGCAATTGCGGCCATTCCTTCGCGTAATCCTGTCGCCATTTTGATGCTGTGATATTTTGATTGAAATTAATAAAAAATAACCTAAAGCGCTACGAATCAGGACTTATATTTTTGTGATCAGGAGCTCCCTTTCGCTTTCGCTGACAACGCTGATCTCCGTTTTGACATAATTGTCGGGCAAAAGCTCCCCGACATTCTGCGGCCACTCAATTAAACAGATGTTCCCGGAATAGAAATACTCTTCATAGCCGATGTCATAGACTTCCTGCAGGTTCTTTATGCGGTAAAAGTCAAAATGATAAACGGGCTGGCCCACAGCGTCATATTCATTGACAATTGAAAAAGTCGGACTGGATACCAGGTCTTTTACGTCAAGGGCTTTGGCTACCGATTTGATAAAGGTAGTTTTCCCGGCGCCCATGTCCCCTTCGAATACAAATATTTTTTCCCCTGCTGCAAAACTCAGCAAATTTTCGGCCGCCTCATCCAGGTCGTCCAGACTGGTTATTTTAATCTTCATGGTTATCTTGAGCTGTATGTGGCTATAGGTATGATCATTTCTTCCAGGGAGATTCCCCCGTGCTGAAAAGTCTCATTGTAATAGTTCACAAACTGATTGTAATTGTTCTGGTATACAAAATAACGGTCTTCCTTGGCAAAAATGTAATTGGAACTGATATTTATTTTCGGCAATTGGGCCTCATGCGGGTTTTTGATCAGAAAAACTTCTTTGGCATTGTAATTCAGGTTTCTTCCCTGCTTATAGCGCAGGTTGGTATTGGTATTTCTGTCGCCGATGACTTTGCTGGGATGTTTAACCCGTATGGTTCCGTGATCGGTAGTAATGACGACTTTAACGTTCTTTTGAGAGATTTTTTTCAGGAGTTCCATTAATGGGGAATGTTCAAACCAGGATAATGTCAGCGAACGATAGGCCGCATCGTCATTGGCAAGTTCCCGGATCATTTGCATGTCTGTTCTTGCATGGGACAACATGTCCACAAAGTTGTATACGATCGCATTGAACTCATTTTGCAGAAGGTTGTTGACCTGTTCGTTGAGCGCTTTTCCGTCGTCATAGGTCAGGATCTTGTTGTAGCTGAATTTACAGTCTTTTCGCAGGCTTCTTTTGATCTGGTCGGATAGAAAAGCTCCTTCATGCATATTCTTACCGCCCTCATCATCGTCGTTTTGCCACATGCCCGGAAATCTTTTTTCCATTTCAAGTGGCATTAGGCCGGAAAAAATGGTGTTTCGCGCGTATTGTGTAGCGGTAGGGAGAATGCTGGAATAAGTGTCTTCTTCTTCCAGTCTGAAGTGCTCGGTAATCAGCGGGTTGATGATCCTCCACTGATCATAGCGAAGGTTGTCTATCAGGATAAAGAAAACAGGGGTGTTGTTGTTGATGAGCGGGAAAACCTTCTTTTTGAGCAGTTCATTGGAGAGCAGGGGTGCCTTTCCCTTGCCGTTTACCCAACCAAGGTAATGGTCCTCAATGAATTTGGAGAACTGCATATTGGCTTCAGATTTCTGCATGGTCAGAATTTCATGCATCTGCGGGTCGTCAAGTTTTTCAAGCTCAAGTTCCCAGAACACGAGTTTTTTGTAGACTTCTACCCATTCCTCGTAGCTTAGTTTATCGTTTAATGTCATCCCCAGGCGCCTGAAATCCTGCTGATAAGCCATAGATGTCCTTTCACTGACCAGGCGCTTGTTGTCAATTATTTTTTTGATCGTGAGCAATACCTGTTTGGGATTAACCGGCTTAATGAGATAATCGTCTATCTTGGAGCCAATGGCATCTTCCATTAAATTTTCCTCTTCACTTTTGGTGATCAGAACGACCGGAACGTCACTTCGTATATTTTTGATTGCAGTAAGGGTTTCGAGCCCGCTCATTCCGGGCATGTTCTCATCTAAAAAAACCAGGTCAAAATGTTCTTTGTCAAAGGCTTCCAAAGCGTCATTGCCGTTGGTAAAGGTGGTTACCTGGTAACCTTTTTCATTAAGTAATAATATATGAGGTTTTAGTAAGTTGATCTCGTCGTCGGCCCATAGTATTTTGGTTTCCTGCATCACTGTGATTGTATAATGTGAATTTATTTGTAAAAAGAGGCTTCTCTTTTCTTACTATGGATAAAAATAGCAATTTTTGTACCGTATAATTTATTTTTCAGTATTGAACAAAAAGAAAATAATAAATGATCCTGTATATGGCTTTATCAGTATTCCTTCTGCCATTACATTTGATCTGATCTCCCATCCGTATTTTCAGCGCCTCCGGTATATCAAGCAGTTGGGCATGACACATCTGGTCTATCCGGGAGCTTTGCATACCCGGTTTCACCACGCATTGGGCGCGATGCACCTGATGAAGCTGGCTGTCGAGGTGCTGAGGGGAAAAGGGCATGAAATTACTGCCGCGGAAGAAGAAGCGGCTACGATAGCTATTTTGCTCCATGACATCGGGCACGGGCCTTTTTCCCACGCTCTGGAGCATTCCCTGGTGAACGGGATAAAACATGAAGACATTTCGATGTTTATCATGGAGCAATTGAATACAGAATTTGGAGGGAAACTTACTTTTGCGATAGAGATCTTTAAAGGCAATTACCATAAACGTTTCCTGACACAGCTGATTTCAGGCCAGATGGATCTGGACCGGATGGATTATCTTAATCGTGACAGCTTTTTTACAGGGGTTAGTGAGGGGGTAATTAGTTTTGACAGGATCATCAAAATGTTTAATGTCCTTAATAATGATCTGGTGATTGAAGAAAAAGGCATTTATTCTATTGAGAAGTTTTTAATCGCAAGAAGGCTGATGTACTGGCAGGTATACCTGCACAAAACCGTAATCGCCGGGGAACAGGTCCTGGTAAATATCTTAAAAAGGGCAAAAGCCCTTTCGGCTGCGGGAGAGGCTCTTTTTGCCGCGCCTGCGCTTGATCATTTCCTTAAAAGGGAGGTTACTGAAGAGGATTTTTTTTCAGGAAAGGCCCATTTGGCAGAGTTTGTGAAGCTGGACGATCAGGATATTTTTACCGCATTGAAGGTCTGGAGAGATCATCCGGACAGAATATTGTCCAGGTTGTGCAAAATGCTGACGGACCGTGACCTTTATAAAGTGGAGATCAGCAATCATGAACCGGACCGTGCAAGATTCATTATGCTGCGGGAGAATATTGCAGAATTGCTAAAGCTGACGGATGAAGAAGCTTCTTTTTTTGTGTTTTGTGACATCATACGCAACAGGGCTTACAACGCCGGGAACGGTAACATTAATATATTGCTAAAGAACAATAGCATAATAGATATTGCAAAAGCATCTGATTTATCTAACTTAGAATCCCTGGATAGGACGGTGCAGAAATATATTTTATGTTACCCCAGGATTATTTAGCATATTTTAACAAAATAATTAAATTTTTATCCCGTTTTTAGTTTTCTTATATCTATTAGGTATATCTAATCCTAAATAGGTTTATTTGTTCATATCAATTTAACATATAACTTTGTAAAATGCAATTTACTGCCAAGCAGATAAGCGAATTTATAAACGGTACGATCGATGGGGACGCTAATGTAAAAGTTGGGGAACTTTCAAAAATAGAAAATGGTAAAGAAGGATCCTTATGCTTTTTGTCCAATCCGAAATATGAAAATTATTTGTACACCACAAATGCTTCAGTGGTCATTGTCGGACAGGATTTTATCCCGTCGCAACCTGTAAGCAGTACTTTAATAAAGGTTGCAGATCCCTATAGTGCATTTTCTCTGTTGCTGGAAAAATATAACGAAGCCGTTAATCAGGCGAATGTGCAATCGGGGATTGAACAGCCCTGTTTTATTCATCCGACAGCAAAAATAGGAAAGAACGTATTTATAGCGGCATTCTCTTACATTGCAGAAAATGCAGAAATCGGGGACAATTCCAAGATAAATGCACAGGTCTATCTCGGCACAGATGCAAAAATAGGTGAGAACTGTGTCATTTTTCCAGGGGTAAAGATATATAACAAATGCATTGTGGGAAACCGGGTGACGATCCATTCAAACGCTGTTATCGGAAGTGATGGTTTTGGCTTTGCACCACAGGCTGACGGGACCTATTCCAAGATCGCCCAGATCGGTAATGTGGTTATTGAGGATGATGTCGAGGTGGGGTCAAACACAACCATCGACCGGGCGACAATGGGCTCTACTTTTATCAGAAAGGGCGTTAAGCTGGATAATCTGATACAGATCGCACATAATGTCGATGTGGGCGAACATAGTGTCGTTGCTGCACAAACCGGGATTTCCGGAAGTACAAAACTGGGCGAAAAGTCTGTAATAGGCGGACAGGTCGGGATAGCCGGACACCTCTCTCTTGCCAAAGGCACACAAATAGGGGCTCAGGCAGGCATCAATTTCAGTACCGCAGAAGAAAATAAGCAGTGGCACGGGAGTCCGGCGCAACCCCTGAGGGACTGGATGAGGGCGTCGGTTATATTTAAACAGCTGCCGGCCATAGAAAAGAGGATTGCATCTTTGGAGGCCATGATCTCGGATTTGAAAACAATAATTGAACAAAACAGTACAATATCAAAATAAAGAATGAACGTTAAGCAAAAAACGATTAGAGCTGAAGTTTCCGTAAAAGGGGTCGGTCTTCATACAGGAGCAAATGTTACCTTAACCTTTTGTCCTGCACCTGAAAATCATGGTTTTAAATTTCAGAGGATAGATTTACCGGGAAGCCCAATAGTTGATGCTGATTGCGATAATGTGACCGATACGGCAAGAGGAACGACGATATCTCAGAATGGCGCGAGTGTAAGCACCGTGGAGCATGTGATGGCTTCTTTGGTTGGAATGGACCTGGATAATGTATTGATGAAGCTGGATGGTCCTGAGACTCCCATAATGGATGGAAGTGCGATCCTGTTTTTAGAGGCTCTGGAAAATGCCGGGGTACAGTTGCAGGACGTTGACCGTGAATACTTCCAGATCCCTCATAACATTACTTATACAGAACCTGATAGAAAGGTGGAGATCGTTGCGATGCCGCTTGATGATTACAGGTTTACCTGTATGATCGATTACAATTCACCAGTATTGGGAAGTCAGCACGCAGGAATATCCAGCATTGCTGAATTTAAGAGAGAAATCGCTTCCTGCAGAACATTTTGTTTTTTGCATGAGCTGGAATATCAGCTGCAAAATAATCTGATCAAAGGCGGCGACCTTAACAATGCCATCGTAATCGTTGACAAGGAAGTTACAAAAGAAGAACTGGACCATTTGGCGACTATTTTTAACAGGACCGCCATGGAAGTCGCGCCGCAGGGAATACTTAATAATATGGAATTGCGGTATCAAAATGAACCGGCAAGACATAAACTGCTGGATATGATCGGTGACCTCGCTCTGGTTGGGGTGCATTTAAAAGGACACATTATGGCTGCCCGTCCGGGTCATGCCGCCAATGTTGCATTTGCAAAGAAAATTAAAGCAGCTATCAAAAAAGAAAAGAATAAAAAAGTACAGCATGTATATGATCCGTCTGTAAAGCCTCTTTATGATGTGGTACAGATCATGGATATTTTGCCGCACCGTCAGCCCTTCCTGTTTATAGACAAAATTCTTGAGCTTTCTAAGACACATGTTGTCGGTGTAAAGAACGTGACGATGAACGAGGAGTTTTTTAAAGGCCATTTTCCGGGCGCACCGGTATTTCCTGGTGTGATTCAGATCGAGGCGATGGCCCAAACCGGGGGCATTCTGGTTTTGAGCACTGTGCCTGATCCAAGAAATTATCTTACCTTGTTTTTAAAGATTGATAATGTACGCTTCAGGGCGCAAGTTTCGCCCGGAGATACAATAGTTTTCAGATGCGACCTTATGGAGCCGATCAGAAGGGGAATTGCCCAAATGAAAGGCGTTGGAATGGTAGCCGGAAAAGTTGTGGTCGAAGCAGAGATGATGGCTCAAATTGTAAAAGTTAAAGATAGCGAACCCGTATCATGATACAACCCCTAGCGTATATACATCCGCAAGCGAAAATTGCCGATAATGTTGTTATAGAGCCTTTTGCAGTAATTCACAAAGATGTCGAAATTGGTGAAGGCACATGGATCGGATCAAATGTAGTGATCATGGACGGGGCAAGGATTGGCAAGAACTGCAGGGTTTTCCCTGGCTCTGTTATTTCGGGAGTGCCGCAGGATCTGAAGTTTGCCGGAGAGGTGACAACTGCTGAGATCGGCGACAACACTACGATCAGGGAATGTGTCACTATAAACAGGGGCACAAAAGACAAATGGAAAACAGTCATAGGCAGCAATTGCCTTATTCAGGCTTATTCTCATATCGCCCACGACTGTGAAGTCGGTGATTACTGTATTTTCTCAAACAACACCACACTGGCCGGACACATTACTATTGGCAATTATGTCGTTTTAGCTGGGTTGGTGGCCATACATCAGTTTGTTAAGGTAGGTGCCCATGCATTTGTAACCGGGGGCTCACTGGTACGTAAGGACGTACCTCCTTATGTTAAGGCTGCCCGCGAACCGCTATCTTATGCCGGGATCAATTCAGTTGGTTTGAGAAGGCGTGGGTTTTCGTCTGAAAAGATCAATGAAATCCAGGAGATCTACCGTGTATTATTCGTTAAACACAATAATGTGACTAAAGCGCTGGATATGATCGAAGCGGAATTTAAGCCAACTGAAATCCGGGATGAGATCGTTGATTTTATCCGCAACTCTAACAGGGGTGTGATGAAGGGCTTTGGATCCGGAAGTTAGGTAGTCCAGATGGTAATTGATCTTGAAAATACAGGAAGGAGATTCAACCAGGAATGGATTTTCAGAAATCTAAGCTATCAGTTCCGTCCTGGAGGCCGGTATGCCATACTCGGTCCGAACGGGTCGGGCAAATCAACCCTGCTTAGTATGATTTTAGGTAATTTATCGCCCTCTGAGGGAACGGTCAGCTATACTGACGGGAGGCAGATCTCTGCGGAAGAGATCTACGGGCACCTTAGTTTTGCTGCTCCTTATCTGGATTTGATCGAGGAGTTTACATTGCGGGAGACAATAGACTTCCATTTTAAATTTAAAAGACTTTATGCAGGGCTTAGCCAGGACGCGGTTCTGGACGTGCTTGGACTCACAAAGTCACAGGACAAGGCGCTGAAATACTTTTCTTCAGGAATGAAGCAAAGGACTAAACTGGCACTGGCCTGTTGTACGGATAGTAAAATCCTTTTGCTGGATGAACCGACATCAAATCTGGACAAAGAAGGGATGGCCTGGTACCAGCGTTTAATTGAAAATTTCACCCTGGATAAGATGATAATTGTCGGATCAAATCAGGAAGAGGAATATTCGTTTTGTAACCATTTCGTTCGTATAACGGATTATAAGTAACTAAATATATATTTGTGTTGAAGCAAAATGAGGCTTGGTTTAAGCTTAAACAGGCCCGTAAAAATATTTTCAAATAACTATTGTGTAATTAATAAATAGTCTTTACCTTTGCGGCACGAAAAAAGGCCGATAGTAAGGCTCAATTTCAAAAAGAAAATGGCAAAAGCATCAGAAGTAAAAAATGGTAATATCCTTCGTTTTAACGGAGAATTGGTACAAGTAGAAGAATTTCTACATCGTACACCAGGTAATCTTCGCGCTTTTTATCAGGCGAGAATGCGCAATGTTAAAACCGGTAAACTTGTAGAATACAGGTTTCGTGTGGATGAAGATGTTGAAATTTGCCGTGTTGAGACTAATGATTACCAATATTTGTATGAAGACGGTGATGCGCTAGTTGTAATGGATAATACTTCTTACGAGCAGTTTAACATACCGAAATTACTATTTGGGAAAAGTGTTAGATTCTTGAAAGAAGGAATGAATGTGATCATCGCTTTTGAAAGTGACGAGCCGATTATGGCACAAACACCTTCACACGTAGAGTTAGAGATTACCTACTCGGAGCCTGCGGTTAAAGGCGATACTTCTACAAATGCGCTTAAATACGCGACTGTAGAAACCGGAGTGGAGATCAAAGTGCCAATGTTTATCAATCAGGGCGATAAGGTTAAGATTGATACCCGCACAGGTGATTATATTGAAAGAGTAAAATAAGAATTTTCATAGTTTAGTTTTAGGTTTAGGTTGATTGAGGCTTCGGAGTGGTTCCCGAAGCCTTCTTTTTTATGCGCTTTTTTTGCTTTTCGGAAAAATCAATGTCCGCTTCTGAGGCTGGAACCTTTTCGCTGCGCTTCGTCAAAAATTCCTATGCCTCCTCTGCGGAACATTGATTTTTCTCCGGGCGCAAAAATTGGGCGCATAAAAATAGGCAGGTTCGGGAATTTGGGTGGGTATGTAAAGTTGGGTGCGCAGCTTGGTTAAGCGCTTAATTGTTTATTATTATCTTTGTTTTGATGACAAAGAAAGAACTTAGAAAAGTTGCAGGGGAACAGCGAAAGCTATTGTCTGAGGCTGAGGTTGCTGTGTATAGCAGGGCTTTGCTGGATCATTTTTCTTCGTTTGATCTTTCAGGGGTAAAGACCATACATATATTTATTCCCATCGCAGAAAAAAAGGAGCCGGATACTTTTATTTTTATTGACTGGCTGGCCATTCATCATCCGCAGATTAAGATCATTGTGCCTAAGGCAGATTTCAATACGGCATTGATGAGCCATTATGTGTATCCCGGAAAGGAGGCGCTAATAAAGAATCTTTACAATATTCTGGAGCCTCAAAAAGGGGAGCTGCACACTGGAGAAGTTGATATGGTGGTGATTCCAATGCTTGCCTTTGACGAAAGAGGGTATCGGGTGGGCTATGGGAAAGGTTTTTATGACCGCTTCCTGCTAAATGTTGATACACTGAAAATAGGACTGTCTTTTTTTGGTCCTGTTGATCTGATTGCTGATGTCAATGAATATGATGCACGGCTGGATCTTTGCATTACTCCTGAAAAAATATATGAATTTAAGAGTAAAAAATATTGAGCTATCATAATATCTGCTCTGCAAATGGATTGATCTGCTTGAAATTTTGTGCTAAATATCCAGTTCCAGCAACACCGGGCAATGATCGGAATGAACGGCGTCCGGCAAAATGGTTACTTTTTTTAGCTTCCCCAGCATAGGCTGGGTAGCCAGATGATAGTCGATGCGCCAGCCGAGATTCTTTGCCCTGGAATTGGCCCTGAAGCTCCACCAGGTATAGTGATGGGGGTCTTTGTTAAAATGCCTGAAAGTGTCTATAAATCCGTTCTGAAGGAATAATTCCATCCATTCTCTTTCTTCCGGCAAAAAGCCTGAGGAGTTGGCATTTGATTTTGGATTGTGAATGTCCATTGCGGTGTGGCAAATGTTGTAGTCCCCGGAAATGATGAGGTTCGGGATTTCTTTTCGCAGTTCGCCGATATAGGCATCAAAAAACCTCATGAACTCATATTTTTTTACTTGTCTGTCTTCACCGCTGGATCCTGAGGGCATATAGAGGCTCATCAGAGAAAAACTGTCGAAATCGGCTCTCAGGATGCGCCCTTCTTTATCTATCCACTCTTCCCCACAGCCATATTCGACATGGTTCGGTTTGATGCGGGTCAATATCGCGACGCCGCTATAGCCTTTTTTCTCCGCTGGAAACCAGTAATGATGGTATCCCAATTGTTCGATCAGTGCAAGGATATCGGGAATTTGAACCGGCAGGGCTTTGACCTCCTGCAGGCAGACCATATCTGCATCTGTGGCCTGCAGCCAGCCAAAAAAGTTCTTTGTAGAGGCGGAACGGATGCCGTTGACATTATAAGAGATAATCTTCATGAAATTATTTGAGGGTAATGTTTAATGTTTTTTCCAGTTTTCTGGCTGCTCTCCGTTTTAGAACCGTGACGGTCATTTTCACATCAGCAAGAGGCCGGTCGTGTATGTCTTTGGTGACCGCAGCAATGGCGTCTACCATAGCCAGTCCGCTGACAATTTCTCCGAATATGGTATAGCTGCGGTCAAGATGCGGAGTTCCTCCTAAAGTTTTATAAACTTCTCTTTGCCACAATGGGATCTTGAATTTTAGCCGGTTGGTTTCAGCGGCATCCAGCTGTTCGTCGGTAAATACCTTTCCCTGGACCAGATAGAACTGGCTGCCGCTTGATGCTTTTTCAGGATTATTGTCCCTCGCCGCCGCCAAAACTCCTTTTTTGTGAAATAAGCTGTCATTAAATTCTGCCGGTACCGTATAGCCAACAGAGCCTTCGCCCAATTGTTCGCCTGGTTTGGCTGATTTCGAATCCGGATCGCCGCCCTGGATCATAAAGTCTTTGATTACACGGTGGAACAGTGTTCCGTCAAATGTCTTTTTTTTGGCCAGTTTAATAAAGTTCTCCCGGTGCTTTGGGGTTTGGTTGTAAAGCATGATGATGCATTCACCAAGATCTGTCTTTATCTTCACATATTGATGTTTAGGCTTTGCTGCGAAAGAAACGGTGAAACAAATACTCAAAAGAAAAATAAAAAGTCTCTGCATAATGGAATTTGAAAGTACGGCTAAGTTAATCTAAATCTGCTTTATTCAAATGTCATAGCACCGCATTATTTTTAGCGCAAAGGCCCCGGACAAGGCAATTGCAATTATTATTTTATAGTTTTGTATAATCTGGAAAGGCCGCATTGCCCTGATCCTGATCTCTGAGATGAAGATGAAGCAAAAAATAGCAATTGGACTGTGTGTCTTTTACCTGATCAGCGTGATCGGGCTTGCTATGAGTATGCATTTTTGTGCAGGAAAGCTATCATCTGTACGCTTTATAGAAACAGCAAAATGCAAGGCATGTACTAAAGACAGCAAAATAACCAAAAGTCATCACTGCTGCAAAACAACAGCGGTCGCCTTTAAGGTAAAAGACAGCCACCAGGCCGGAACGAAAGTCAAGCTGCCCGGCAACTTTAGCTTGCAATTGTTTTTGGGTGCGCCTTTAACCTATGTGTTTAAAGCGATGATGCCGGAGACTTTGCGCCCAGCAGAAAACAAGGTTCCACCCCTATCTTCCATTATTTCTTTACACCTTTTCAATTGCGTTTTCAGGAATTAGACCGCCGGTAAATTGATCTCCGAATGCTTGAGAAAGCAGGGAGAGTGACGCTCAATAATGATTTACGACGATTTAAAACAAATTAAAAATGAAAACGATTCAATATTTAAGCATATTCCTTATTTTTTTAGGTGCCGGCAAAGTATCTGCCCAGCAAATATCTTCTGCTGAACTGCAAGTAGCAGGGCTAACCTGCTCCATGTGTTCACAGGCCACAGAAAAATCACTGAGATCTCTGGATTTTATAGAAGCCGTTAAACCCGACCTTAACAAGAACATTTTTGTAATTGATTTTAAAAAAAGCAAAACGGTAAGTATTGATCTGATCCGGAAAAAAGTTCAGGATGCTGGGTTTTCAGTTGCAGGACTTTCTGCGGTTTTCAATTTCAATAACCTTAAGATAGATGAAAACGGACAAGCGGTGGACGGATCTGAGATCTATAAATTTTTTAATGCCAAAAATAAAACGCTAAATGGAGCGGTCAGGGCCAGCGTAATAGATAAAAACTTTATTCCGGCCCCTGCATTTAAACAAAAAGCGGCGCAGTTTAAAACAGATACCTACGTAAGCGGCTATGGAACAATAAATGGCAAGAAGACGAGGATCTATCATTTAGCCATCTAACAAATGGGATCGTTCAGATTATTGGTTGCGCTTGTTCTGATGACAAGCGTTGCCAAATCTCAGGAATTGTATGTTTTTACTGAGCCGGCCAGCAATATGGCTTCGGGATCGTTGGGGGTGAGGCTCACCAATGAGGGATTTTTCAGCCCGGATTTTTCCAGCCGGAGCATAGGTGAGCTGATGGTCGGAGTTAACAAGAACCTGATGGCCCATGGCCAGGTATTTTTTTCGGACATGGACGGCCGCTATCGGTTTGAAGGGGGGAGCTTTTATGCCAAATACCGGGTGCTCTCCCTGGACGGGATAAAGACACATTCAAGGGTCTCTGTTTTCGGCCGCTGGAGCAGCAGCAGACGCCCGCTGTATACTGAAGACATTAATTTGGAGGGAGACAACAGCGGAATACAAGGCGGATTAATATTTACGCAGCTCCTGCATAAACTGGCATTGTCCGGAACCCTGAGCTATACCAAGGCATTCATTGACAAGGATCTGCAATGGGCCAACATGCCCGGCCCGGACCAGATGATCGGCTATAGCCTGTCGTCAGGGTATCTGCTGTTTCCCGTAATTTATAAAGATTACAACCAGCCCAATTTAAACCTATACGTTGAACTGCTCGGCAAAACCAATCCGTCAAACGGCAGGTCCTATCTTGACCTTGCTCCCGCAGTTCAGGTGGTTTTAAACAGCCGGACCAGGATTGACCTTGGTTACAGGTTTCAGGCAGTCGGAAATATCGGGAACCGCTATACTAAAAACATGTACCTGGCAAGAGTGGAATTCAATTTTTTTAATGTATTTAATTGAGCCGGCACAATTTCTTATCATACATCAACAACGGCTAATCAATAAAGGTCATATCTTTATAAATCATTAACTTAAAAAATATGAAAAAGGTTTTATTATTACTGGTTGCCCTAACAATCAGCGCTGCGTCATTCGCACAAACAAAATGGACAGTAGATCCCATGCACTCCTTCGTCACATTCTCTGTGAAGCACATGGGTATTTCATTTGTCGATGGGTCTTTTAAAAAATTTGACGGCACAGTGGTTGCTTCCAATGCAGACCTTACCGATGCCAGTATCAATTTTACAGTGGATGTTGCCAGCATCTCTACCGACGTAGAGCAGCGTAATAACCATTTAAAGAGCGATGATTTTTTTAACGCGGAAAAATATCCTAAAATGACTTTTGAAAGCACAGGGTTCAAAAAAGTGAGCGGAAGCAATTACGAGCTGAGCGGCAAATTAACCATCCGCGACGTAACTAAAGACGTTAAGTTTGATGTGGTATATGGCGGCACAGCCCAGCAGCAAGGTAAAACTAAAGCGGGTTTCTCGGCAACAACTACAATCAACAGGCTGGATTATAACATAAAGTTTGATCCTAGCGGAGCTGGAGTAGCTAAAGATGTCAAGATCAATCTTAACCTCGAGTTTTTCAAGGCTCAGTAAAACAATAAAAATTATCAGGCTTGCGATGACCATTCGCAAGCCTGTAAAAACAGCTATAATATGTCCTCCCTGTCCCAGTTCAAAACATTTACAGGCAGTCTTCCTTTACTGGAAAACATTATGCCCGTGCTTTTTATTGGTCACGGATCTCCGATGAACGGGATTGAGGACAATGAATTTAGTTTGAAATGGGCCGAACTGGCCCGAGACATCCCCAGTCCCACAGCCGTATTGGTAGTGTCTGCACACTGGTTTACCAGGGGGACACACATTACCGCTATGGATTTTCCGCAGACCATTTATGATTTTGGAGGATTTCCACAGGCACTGTTTGATGTTATTTATCCCGCGCCAGGGCTTCCGGCGCTCGCTATAGAAACCGCAGGACTGATCAAGACCACAAGTGTTGGCCTGGATCACGACTGGGGTCTGGACCATGGTGCGTGGACAGTGGTCAGAAGAATGTATCCTGAAGCCAATATACCTGTATTACAACTCAGTATCGATTATACAAAAGATGCCAGCTATCATTATGAGCTGGCGAAAGAACTTTCCTTCCTTCGCAGAAAAGGTGTTTTAATATTGGGAAGCGGAAATATGGTCCATAACCTGAGGATGATGAGCTGGGAAATGATCAATGGCGGTGGTTACGACTGGGCACTGCAGATCAGTGATAAATTCAAAAACCTGATTTTGAATAACGACCATTTGCCGCTGCAGGCTTACCACAACCTGGGCAAAGAAGCTTTACTGGCCATTCCCACACCGGAGCATTACCTCCCGCTGATGTACACTCTCGGATTAAAAACGGAACAGGATGCAGTTTCCCTTTTCAATGACAAGGCAATTGGCGGCTCGCTGACCATGACCTCGGTTCGTATCGGCTGATCAGAATAGCTTCTTCAGCAATTTCAGCACCCATTGTTTAGTACGGTATGGTGGATAAATCAGGCGCGTCAGGTTTGGTCCGGACTGAAACACAACTGATCGTTCATGTGAAAAAGCCTTGAAACCATAGTGCCCATGACAACTGCCCATTCCGCTTGTACCAACTCCTCCAAAAGGAAGTTTTGGATTGGAAATGTGTACCAGCACGTCATTGACACAAATGCCGCCTGAACTGGTATCACGAATAATTTGCTTGGTCACAGCGGCATCTTTACTAAAAATATAGAGCGCAAGCGGCTTGCTTTTCGCATTGATGAGGGCAACAGCTTCGGTAAGATTTTTATAGGGGACTACAGGAAGGAGCGGGCCGAATATTTCTTCCTGCATCAGCGCTGAATCCAAAGAGGGGTTTAATAAAATTGCAGGACTGATCGTCAAAGTTTCTGCCTGTGCGAGCCCGCCGTAGACAAGCTCTGCACCTTTAGCTGTTGCGTCTGTGATCAGTTCGCATAGGCGCTTAAAATGCCTTTCATTTATAATTTTCGCATAGACATCCAGGTCGGGTGCGGCGGAGCCGGAACAAAATAAAGCCTCTGCAGCCGAAATGTAATGCCCGGCGAATATTTCCATCATATGTTCCGGAATGAGTACATAATCCGGCGCAATGCAAGTCTGTCCCGCGTTGATGAGCTTTCCCCATGCAATTTTTTCCGCGGTCTTTTTGAGGTCTGCAGAGGTGTGGATCACAACAGGCGATTTTCCACCCAGCTCCAGTGTTACGGAAGCCAGGCTTTTCGCTGCAGCTTCCATGACGATTTTTCCAATTGCAGTACTGCCGGTAAAAAAGATATGATCGAAGGGCAGCTGCAGCAATTCGGAGGCGACTTCCGCACCCCCTTCGAAACAGCAGACTTCTTGCTGGTCAAAACAATCTTCAATCAGACTTGCCATGACAGTACTTGTAGCAGGGCTTAATTCAGAGGGTTTGAGTATGACACAGTTGCCCGCAGCAATGGCCGAAACCAGCGGGCTCATGAGCAGTTGAAAGGGATAGTTCCAGGGTGAAATGATCAGACATACCCCCTTAGGCTGATAATAAATCCTGTTTTTCGCAAAAATATTGGTTATTGCCTTTCCTGCCCTTCGGGGTTTCATCCATCCTGTTAAATGGCGGATTGCATGATTAATCTCCCCATAAATGAAAATCACTTCACTTACAGCGGCCTCAAATTCATTTTTGCGCAGGTCTTTCTTTAGAGCTTCATACAACCGCTGTTCATAGCTTTCAATAGTCGACCTTAACCGCCGGAGCTTTGCTATCCTTTCTCTAGCAGTACTGGTAGAAAGAAGAAATTTGTGGCCTTGCTGGGCGGTAAAAACAAAAGCAGAGTTATTGGGCATAATGATTTGTTAACACCTGAAATGTTAAAATAGGTTAAATTAAATACCCTTTACTACATTTATATCGTAAATCAATTCAATTGAAGGATATTGCATGTAAAATTAAATATACAAAATGAAAAGGGTATTTTTTGTTGTTTTTTCTGCAATGGTCTTTGTCTGCAGTTCAATTGCACAGACTACCAAAACAGGGGTGCTGGTGATTGGAAATGGAAATAACGTCATAGGAGCGGGGATTCAGGCTGCGGTATCGGGTGTTAAAACGGTAATCTTATTGCCCGGACCGGGATTTGAATTGTCGCCTGTCGGAAAAGACCAGAATTCAGGTATTGCAGCAGAATTTTTAAAGCGTCTAAAAGCAGATAATTTTGATGACAATACAGCAAATGTCGTTTTGAAAGTTTGGACGGACAGTCTCAAAAATCTCACTGTGATGAGAAATGCAACCTGGTTAAAGATCAAAAGATCAGGGAGCGGATGGGTTATGGAGCTCAAAGACGGGAAAAAAATAAAGGCCGGAGTTTTGGTCAATGCTGACAAATCAGAGAAAGCTGGCCGGGAGTTGGGGATACCCGACGAAAAAGCCGCGGTATTGTGGCAACCGTTCAATTATGAAAACAACACCTACCGAACCAGTATTGCTGCAGGTTATTTTACCAATAACAACACTGCAAATGTCCTGTCGCTTTATCGGTTTTTAAACCCGCTTCAGGAGAATCTGGTCACCCTTGATCCGGCACAGGAAAGTTTCGCCGCCGGACAGGCTGCCGGAGCTACAGCAGCTTACGCTTCTTTTTATAAACGAAAAACTTCAGAATCCAATTTAAAGATCATTCAGGGGGAACTGATCAACTATAAGCAAAGTCTCGTTCCTTTCAAAGATATAGACCCGGCTGACAGCAACTGGAAGGCCATACAGTTTATTGGGGTCACAGGTGTGCTGAAGGCAGGTATTTCCGGAGCCGATGCCTACTTCCGGCCAGATCAGACGGTCACAACGGAAGAGATCAGGCCAGTTATCAAAGAATACTATTACAAAGCTCAGATCTGGTTTGATGACCACAAAGAACAACAAATGAGTATAGCCAGCGTACTGGACCTGGTGTCTGTTGTTGGCAATAAATCGTTAAAGAACACGACCGAAGAAGTGAAGAAAAAATGGAAGACAACGTACCACTTCAAGACGGAGTTTGATCCCGGGAGGATCGTTACGCGCCGGGAATTTGCTGTTCTGGTCAGCGAATACCTAAAGCCCTTTGATGTCAATATTGACAAGAACGGGAGGGTGGTCCGTTAACATAGCTAAAATTAATAAATCAGATAATGATTATAGGATTTGTCTATAAGAGTATCAATATTAAGTATGCCGGATTAGTCCGGCTTCTTTGTTTTTGAAGTTCAGTTGGCGTACCTTTGCGCCAGAAAAAACATCAAAATAAGTATAATTATGGCAATAGTAGGTAAAAAATTCCCAAGTGTAAGCATCGATGCAATGTCCGAAATGGGCGATGATTTGAAAATTAATGTATTTGAAGAAGCTGTCAGTAAACAAAGCAAAGTTTTATTATTCTGGTATCCAAAAGATTTCACTTTTGTGTGCCCGACAGAACTGCACGCTTTCCAGGCCGCGCTGCCTGATTTTGAAAAAAGAAATACCATTGTAATCGGTGCTTCATGCGATACCAACGAAGTTCACTTTGCATGGTTGAACACGCCCAAAGATAATGGCGGTATCGAAGGTGTAACTTACCCTATTCTGGCAGATACACACAGACAACTGTCTAACATCTTAGGCATTGTTGAACAGGAAGTTGAATATGATGAAGAAGGCAATGAGATCTTTTCTGGTTCAAACGTTACTTTCAGAGCGACTTATCTGATCGATGAAACCGGTAAAGTTTTCCATGAAAGTGTTAACGATATGCCTCTGGGCAGAAATGTAAAAGAATATTTAAGATTAATCGATGCTTACGCGCACGTTCAGAAACATGGTGAAGTTTGCCCGGCAAACTGGGAAGAAGGTAAAGAAGCGATGAGCGCCAGCAGAACGGGCGTTGCTGAATATTTGAGCGCTAACTAATCAATCGAAAATTATGTTTTTAGAATTAACAGAAGATAATCTTCAACAATATGTTGCTGAAAACAACAAAGTAATGGTCCAGTATGCCGCGTCCTGGTGCGGAAACTGCAGAATCATGAAACCAAAATTCAAAAAGCTGGCGGCAGAAAACGAAGATGTCACCTTCCTGATCGTGGATGCAGAAAAACTTCCGGGCTCACGCAAATTAGCGAATGTGGACAACTTGCCAACTTTTGCAGCCTTTGAAGGGGGTGCTTTGGTACATCAGGTCCAAACCAACAAGGCTGAATTGTTAAATGAATTATTTGATAGAATAAAATCATGAAGATACCGGTTATAAGACAGTTGTTCCAAAATAATACTCCGGAGGATCTCCAGGCCACTCTAAATGTTTTAGAGGCCTTTTGTGAATTCAGAGGGGTCAGTGAAGAGGAAATAGACGTTGCGGGAGAGATGATCACGAATATCTGCGGAGCGCTTGAAGTGCACGAAAGCGTAAAGTCAGGGGTAGCCGAAAGGGATGCCTTAAACGCATTTGGCCAAAAAGTAATGGGGTCAATTGACAGGTAATCCCGTCGCTTTCCTGTCATACCGGGGCGGCTAAGCAAAAAAGAGGGCATCCATAAAGGTGCCCTCTTTTTTTTGCCGGTCAGCAGGGATACCTACGCCAGGTTTCTTCCCGCATTAACAATACCATATACCGTCCTGATCGCCAGCTTTTCATAGGACTGTTGCTGTTCTTCAGGAAGCTCACCCTGAAGTTTTTCCAGGGCATAGTGCTGGATCAATACCAACGGCAGAACAATTTTCTCTCTGACGGCGATAGAGCGCTTCTCAGCCGGATAATTCTCCATTAAGGCTGCTTGTCCGGAAAGCTTCAAAAGCATCTCCTTAGAAAGCTCAAATTCTTCATGCAGGACTTTCCAGAACTCACCATATTGTTTGTCATTTGCAAAATGCGCCGTAATTGCAAAGTCGGATTTGCTCATCGACATCATGCAGTTCTCCACAATCGTTTTAAAGTAACCGGACTCGTTATAAGTTTCTACTACTTTATCCCAGTTGCCTTGCTTTTCCTGATTCTTTAATGCCGTCCCAACGCCATAAAAACCCGGGATATTTTGTTTAAGCTGGCTCCAGGCAGTCACAAAACTAATGGCCCTCAGGTCTTCCAGTTTCAGAGCCCCGCCGGAATTTCTTTTTACCGGCCGGCTGCTGATCGTGATCTTCGATAATAAGGTCAGCGGAGAGAATTTCTCCAGGTAACTCAGGAACAGCGGATGTTTACGCAAAGCAACGAAAGCCTCAAAACTATCTTCCGCCATCTCATCCAGCAGATGTTTGTTTACCGGGTCCAGCAGAATGTTGTGTTTTTCTCTGATCCCTGCGGATATCCCAGCATTGATCAGCTGTTCAATGTTAAATTCGGCGCTGTCTATAGAGCCATACTGTGAGCTGATGGTCTGTCCCTGTACGGTCAGCTGTATGTTTTTATTCGCGATTTCCTTGCCCATCGAAGCATAAAAACGGTGGGTCTTGCCCCCGCCTCTTGACGGAGGACCACCCCGGCCGTCAAAAAATGCAAGCTGAATGTTGTGTTTATTTGCAGTAGCAGTCAGCGATACTTTGGCATTAAAGATCGACCAGTTGGCCATCAGGTATCCGCCGTCTTTTGTTGAGTCGCTAAAGCCCAGCATGATGTCCTGTTTATTGCCCCTGTTTTTCAGGTGGCTTTTATAAAAAGGATGTGAGTACAAGGTCTCCATGATCTCCGCTGCGCCGGCAAGGTCATGAACGGTTTCAAACAAAGGAACAAAATCTATTGACAAGTTGTCTTCTCTCCAGCCATTCCACAGGAACAGCTCTATCAGCTGCAAAATATCGCTTGCCTGCTGGCAATTGCTGATGATGAAGCGGTGGCAGGCGAGTTCACCGTTACTTTCCTGGATCTGTCTGATCTCTGCAATGGTCTGCAACGTGTCTTCTGTTAATGCATCTCCTTTTTCATTGTAGATCACCCTGGCGCTTTTGAAAGACAGGGTCTTGATCTTTTCTGCTTCAGGCAGATCATTATAATTGTCAGGGAACAATGATATGATTGGCTTGCTCTGCCTGCAGTAAGTATGAACATCTCTGAGCACCCTGCTGTCCTGCCTGATGTCCAGGGAGGCGAAGTGGCAGCCGTAGAGCTCCACTTTGCGGATCAGATCAGATACCAGATCGGCAAATAGACCGTCATGATCCTGGTTAAGGGTGTTTTTAATATCATTCAGGTGCGTGATCACATCTGAACAAATGTTTTTCAGTTCTATGTTCGGATCAAAGGCATTTTGATAAAGAATATCATGCACAATGGCGATAGAATCCTCGACTCCTCTGAAGGTAATACGCCTTTTCAGGTTCCTGAAATCCCGGTAATAGCAGCGGAAAAGAATCTGGCGCAGCATTTTAGACACCTGTATGGTAGAATCAGTATGCACATTAGGATTTCCATCACGGTCTCCTCCCGGCCAAAAACCAAGTTCAACGATCTTCTTAGGCTCCAGGCTATACTCATTTAAGGTTTTGTCAATGCCCGACTGGATATTGGCCGCGGCGAAATAGAATACATTTTCCAGGTACCAGGCAAGACTCAGGGCCTCATCAACCGGTGTTGGAGACTTTTTATTGAAGAAAGGCGTTTTTCCCAATTGCTGCAACAGCAGATGTATGTTAGAGATCTCATTGGTCTTGATTGCAGTTGTGAGGTCGGTAATGATGGACAAAACACTGCCTGGATAGAACTGAGTGGGGTGTGCCGTTAAGACGAGACGTAATGAAAAGTCCTCGATCAGTTTTTCGATCTTATCGCTTAGCGGGTTGTTGTCCACCCCTTTCTTCAGGTAAGACAACAGCGCATTTTCTTCATCATCCGCATTCAGCTTGTTGAAAGAAGCGTCCTCAACCGCATCAAACAGGACCACCTGTCTTTCTATGTACTGGATGAAACGGAAAAGGAGGTCTATGACGTCCCTGGTAGCGGTAGTCTGGGTATATTTTTTAAAGAAAGAATCTATAATTTCTGCGGGTGTCTTATGGTCATTTATACCATCTTCGCAGTACTTAATAAACAGGGGCAGCAAGGTACCGGTATCTTTGATCTTGTAAAACGGAAGGGTAAGGAAAAGGCTGTTATAGAGTTCAAATCTGGATACTACTTCATTGTTAAATACGGATTCTCGCTGTCCTTTTGCACGTTGTTTCTGCATCATATTTAAAGGATATTTTTCGGGGCTTAAGCTACCAAAAATCCCCTAAAAAAACGACCCCGGCATGGCCATTATTTTAATTTTGATATTTTTTCAAAAATCTGTAACTTAGCGTCATAGGGATTAAACAAATTATTTTAAACTTATGTGCTGATTCTGTAGCGGAGACGCAATAAATGAGGCAGTAATTGTTAATTTTTTTTGAGTAGAACAGCCGTTAAGAGAATCTTAACGGCTGTTCTGTTTTAATGCAGATCGGCCGGAACCGCAACATTCTTTTTAAATTTCTGAAGATAAAGCAGTGGAATTGAGCACAAAAGTATCAGTCCGGCTACCCAATAAGCATCGCTATAGGTCAGCAGCAAAGACTGCTTTGTCAGTGTTCCTTCGATGGCTTTGGCAGCCAATGTTTTAGCGTCCAGATAAGTATACCCTTTAGCCATAAAATTTTTAATGAAACCATTGAAACGATCTGTAAAGGCCGGGTTGTATTCATTGATGTTGACCAGCAAGCTGCTGCGGTGGAATCCCTGGCGAACATGGATCAGGGTGGTCAAAGCGGCAATACCAAATGATCCTCCCAATTGCCTCATCATATTGTTCAATCCTGAGCCCTGTCCGATCTCCGCACCTTTAAGATCCTGTATAGCCAGCGTAGTCAACGGTACAAACAACAGCGCCATCCCTACTCCGCGGATCATCAGCGGCAGAAAGAAATCACCGGTACCCGATTGCAGTGTTGAGTTGCTGAGCATCGAACAAAAAACAAAGAAGAGGAACATTCCTATGGTCGCCATAAATTGGGCCGGTATATTTTTCTTCAGCATAATACCCACAAAGGGCATCATCACGATGGTACACAGTCCTCCCGGAAACAACAGCTCACCGGTTTGCAGAGGCGAAAAGCCCAATAAGTTCTGACAAAATACAGGAAACACAAAGACGGATCCGTACAGACCAAAACCAAGGATAAAGGAAGTGAACATACCTACGGAGAAACTTCTGTGACGCATGATCTTAAAGTTGACAATGGGATGGTCAGTACTCATTTCCCGCCAGATGAACAGCAGCAAGCCCAGGACAGAGGCAACGGCAAGCGCAGTAATGTACGGAGTAGCAAACCAGTCTTCGCTTTCCCCTTTTTCCAGAACAGTTTGCAGGCTTCCGACAGCAATGGCCAGCAAAGCAATGCCCCACCAATCTACCGGCTGTCCCTGTCCGTCTTTAGGGGTCTCCCTCACAAACATATAGGTACAATATGCCGCGAGAATCCCGACGGGAATATTTACATAGAATATCAAAGGCCATGAACTGATCTCGAGGAGGTAACCGCCGATAGTCGGACCTACAGTAGGGCCTACAACTGCACCCAGCCCAAACAAGGCCGTGGCAATACCAACATCTTCACGCGGCCAGGTCTCTATTAAAATGGCCTGGGCAGTAGAGATCAATCCTCCGCCGGCAAGTCCCTGCAAGATGCGGAATGCGATCAGCTCCTCCAGGTTGGTTGCGTTTCCGCACAGGAAAGAAGCGACGGTAAACAGAATGATGGAAAAAAGAAAATAATTCTTTCTGCCAAACCTGCTGCCCAGCCAGCCGGACATAGGCAGTACAATTACATTGGCTACAGCATAGCCCGTGGATAGCCAGGCCACATCCTCCAGCGTGGCACCCAGATTGCCCTGAATCTGTGGTATCGCTACATTGACAATGGTGGTATCGATCAGCTCCAGTAAGGAAGCTGTGATGACTGTAAAAGTGATGACCCACTTTTTTAAACCTTTTTCGGCCATTGTTAATCTTTTATAGAAACAGAGACTTTAACACTCATACCCGGACGCAGCCTGGACATGATTTCTTTAGGAGCATTGGAGATCTTAATTTTTACAGGCACACGCTGTACGACTTTCACAAAATTACCAGTGGCATTGTCCGGGGGCAATAAAGATCCTTTAGCGCCTGTAACCGGTGCAAAGTTGTACACCACTCCGGAAACATCTGCGTCAGGAAAAGCATCCACTTCAATCTTTACTTTCGATCCCGGTTTGATGTCTTCCAGTTGCGTTTCCTTGAAGTTTGCTGTGATATAAATACTGCTGTCATTAACAATAGAGAACAATGACTGCCCCGCCTGTACCAGCTGGCCTTTTTGTACATTCTTTTTAGACACGATCCCGCTCGAAGGCGCTTTGATCTCGGTATAAGTCAGCTGCAATTTCGCAAAATCAACATCCGCCTGATGCTGCGTTACGCCCGAATTGCTTACTGCCAGCTGGGACTGCGTGGTACCAACTTGTTTTACGGCAGCGACATACTGGTCTTTCGCGGCAGTAAAAGCAGCCTGTGCCGATTCCTTTTCAGCCTTGGCCTGATCAAATGCCTGCTGGGTAATAGAGCCATCCTTTACCAGGTTGGCATAGCGGTCATAATCCTTTTGTGCAAGCAGCAATTTTACCCTTGCAGCTTCAATATTTGCTTTGGCGGTACTTGTATTTGCGGCAGTGGCTGCAATCTGTGACTGAGAAACTCCCACACCTGCACTTGCCCCTTTTTGTCCCGCTTCAGCCTGTTCCAGCTTTACTTTAAAGTCACTGTCGTCGAGTTTAACCAGTACATCACCTTCGTTTACACGGGTGTTTTCTTCAAACTTTATTTCCTGAACATAGCCGCCTACGCGTGCGACTACCGGACTGATGTCGCCATCGATCTGCGCATCATCAGTATCTACATGTTTGCTGTAGTAGATATATTCCCTGGTGCCAAAAATGGCGCCCAGAACGAGGAGCACTCCTAATATGACCGGGATTACCTTGTTTTTCTTTTTCTTTTCAGTTGTCATTGCTGTAATTTGTTATGGTATTTTATTGGGCGATTTTTCCAGTTGATTTTAATAAAGTATAATAAGCCAGTCCGGCATCCGCTTTCGCAATTTCCAGGTTGATCTTTGCCTGGTAGAGCAAAGTTTCCGCGTCTATCCTGTCAATGGCAGAAGCCACATTGTTCTTGTATTTGGAAGCCAGTAACTTGTCATTTTCGGTAGCCTGAGCGATAGAAGTTTCTAACACTTTGATCTTGTTGGTCGCTAGCTGATAGTCCTGATAATTCTTGTTGATCTCTTTTTTGACCTCATCTGCGACCATGTCTTTTTGAAGCGTCACATTCTTTTGCTGAACCCGGGCTTCGCTCACTTTGTTTTTATTGGTCCAGAGGCTGCCAATGTTCCACGAAATGTTGGCCCCCACTGTTACCGGCATAATGAACTGATCCGTTGGCGGAATAAATTTGCCGCTGGGATTGATGTAATACAAGTTCGCACCCACACCTATAGTTGGCCGTGTATTGGCTTTTATAGATTTGATGTTGACGTCAGCCACGCGGTTTTGCAGGTCCAGCTGTCTCAGTTCCTGACGGTTGCTGAAAGCCATATCCAGGTAAGCACTCAGTCCATCGGCAGGTTTAAACACATTCTCAGGTTCTGAGATCTCTATCTCCGTGTTTTCATCCAGCCCAAGTAATATATCGAGATTATAATTGATCACCTTCCGGTTATTTTCAATTTCCATTTCGGTGAGCGAGACATTGGCCTGCTGCAATTGAAACCGCAGCACATCGTTTTTGGTAACAATTCCCTGTTCAAAAAAGCGCTGTGCCTGTTTCAGCTGACTGGCAATGGATTCGAGGTTTTGGGCCACTACCTTCTTGCTTTGCAGGACTTTAAACAAGGAATAATAAGTATTGATCACTGCATAGCTGATTTCCTCTTTATCTTTGTCGGCATCCAGCTTAGCAACCTCAGTGAGCAAACGGGTTGACTCCTCCGCGTACTTCAGCTTTCCGCCGCTGTAGATCAGTTCTTCTACCGCCGCCGTCCCCACAAAAGCATCTGCACGTTTCGGTAAATGAATGGGGTCAGCACCGCCGATACTCAATGTATTCGTAGGTATTTCGGCATGGTTATATAAGAAAGAAGCATTTGCAGAAGGCAAAGCGTTGTCTTTAACCGTTGCCAGCTTAGCCACAGCCTCTTCTACTTTATTTTGCGAGAGCTTCAGGTTTTTGCTATTGCTGACACCCAGAGCTATTGCTTCTGGCAGGTCAAGTTTTTTTACCTGCTGCGCGTAAAGCATTCCCGGAAACAGCAAAGCAGATAAGATTAGTTTATTGGTATTGCGTATCATTTTGCGGAGTTAAGTATATCGTAATGAGGTCTTTCAAGTGCGCGATCAGCCTATCGGTAATCACTTTGCGGTCTTTATGGTTGTTGATGTCCAGCCCCGTTCCTGAAGTGATCTTTGCGGGGGATATGGCTACTTTACTGATGGTACCCATCAGGGTCAGAATGAGCATACGTACGTCTATTTGCCTGAAACTGCCATTAGCGATTCCATCATTGACAATAGTTTCTATGACCAGCTGGTTTTCAGCCATGGCGTTTTCTATGTTGCTAAACATTTCAGGTCTTTGCGGCAATGAAAGCTCACGGTGCATCATTTTATGAAAAGTGTGGTTGCGAAGAATGCGTTTGGCATATTCTTCAACAACCTTCAGCAGCTTTTCCATGCAGGTGCCGTCGCTGTGACTGATGTTGTTCAAATGTTCCTTAAAATCTGCTATTCTTTTGCTCATGATTTCCATAAACACCCCTTCCTTTGATCCGAAGTAGTAATTGATCATGGCCATGTTTGCACCAGACTCTTTTGCGATCTGCCGGGTTGAAGTCCCTTCATATCCCAGTTCAGAAAACAGCTTTTCTGCTGCTTCAATAATCCGGGTTCTCTTGTCTATTCTTTCCATGTCGTCATTTGACGACGCAAAATTAATCAATCGATTGATTAATTTGCAATAATTGTAACGAGGTGCCGTTTATTGACTAACTATTGACAAAAGTCAGTTGTGAAACATTGCAGAGGTAACTCAATTGAATTCCTTTTATGATATGGGCTGCATTAATTACGTCATTGCGAGGCACGGAGCAATCCCCTGTTTATGAGATTGTTCTGTACGGTGTTATGAAGCTATGACTACATCAAAAATCATCAGGTTATGGCCATAATTGAAAAATATACAATAATCTCCTGTTCATTGTTCTACTTTTACAGTTTAAAACAACTTTCTATGAGCTGGATCATCTTGATAATTGCCGGATTATTTGAAGTAGGATTTACTACTTGTTTGAAACTGTCCAATAACTTTACGAACCTCAAATGGTCAATTGCTTTCGCATTGTGCATTAGTCTGAGCTTCTATTTTTTAAACAAAGCAACCCAAACCCTGCCTATGGGCACGGCCTATGCAGTTTGGACGGGTATTGGTGCAGTAGGAACAGTACTTGTGGGCATCATCTATTTTCAGGAACCTGCCAATTTCTGGCGAATATTTTTCATCGTCACCCTGATCGGATCTATACTCGGTTTAAAGTTCTTTGCCGGAAGTCATTAATTGTCATAAGAACACTGGCCTGCCCTGCATATCCGCGTCATACCAGATATATGCAGCTTAAGCCAACTGAGCTTAAGTCTTATTTAATTGTAATTGGCAGCTCAACCGTAGAATGGTCCCAGCCGATCACCATGTTTGTTCCGGTAGCCTGAGTGGTAAAGGTAATTGACAAGACCTCCAGGGGTGTTTCCAAGGATTTCACATTCACATCCGTCCTCACCACATCTTTGGTCTGGTCATACGTAAATGCACCCCATTTGTCCACCTGTTTATTGATGATCATGGTCCACTTGTCTTTATTGGGGATTGCAAATAAGCTGTAGGTTCCCGGTTTTATTTTTTTTCCGCCAATAGTTGCAGGTTTGTAGAAACGGATTTCTGTAGATTCATTTGCTCCGACACGCCAAACCTTTCCAAATTGCTCCAGGACACCAAAAATCTCGCGGCCTTTTTTTGAAGGTCTGGAATACAAGACTTTGATCAGAGGAGTAGAACCGTCTTTTGCCTTGACGACGTTTAAAGGATAATACACGATATCTGCCGGACTGGTATCCAGGCCAGGAAACTTTACGTCCTGTGAACGGGCACTAATGGCCAAAACAGCGAAGAGCGAGAAAAATACAAGTTTCTTCATGCGGATAGATGTTTTCTGTTAAAAACAGGATGAAGTCTTAATGTACACGGCCTTTAACGATGCCATTTAAGAAGACAGCAGCGAAAATAAAGCCCAAAATACCACCCAAAAGAGCCCAAAAGAAATTAGTGGTGATTGCCAGGGTAGTTACAATACCGCAAACCAGCCCTAATACATAATAAACCCAGTCAAAACTGTTGTTGTTTCCTTGTTCAGTCATTATAAAATATTCTTGTCCGGCAAAGATATTGATTTATTTTTTCCAAGTATAATTTATCTGGAATTGACAGGATAAAGTCTGCGGCTGCAACGCGCTTCCAGTGTAATTTCTCCATAACTTCTGCGCTTAACAGGTAATTTAATCGCAGGACTACCACAGCAGTGCCGCAGAAAATGCGCAGTAGTGCAGAACCAACTAGATCCGGACAGTAATGATTCTTCCGGTCACGAGGTTAAACTCGAAGATCTTGTACAGCGGATCTTCCTTGATATTGATGGATTCC
The DNA here is from genome assembly GCF_030244015.1 of Pedobacter ginsengisoli. GTDB lineage: Bacteria > Bacteroidota > Bacteroidia > Sphingobacteriales > Sphingobacteriaceae > Pedobacter > Pedobacter ginsengisoli. Next base: position 734,610 of record NZ_JASSYX010000004.1, on the reverse strand, counting down.
ACCAGGCCTGTTTTGCTGAAAGTATCTGTTACCAGATCTCCGGTCTTCACTTCATTTAATATATCTGCAGGGGTATCCTGATTTAATCTGATCATGGCATAAAGATAAGAAAGGATTCATTGCCCATGCAAAAACATATTCCTTTATTCCGCTGTTAGCTAATGAAATGAAAAAAAGTTTTGGAATACTGATGTACAGGACCAGGGCGGGACAGCCGGAGTTTTTGCTGGTACATCCCGGCGGACCGTTTTTTAGGAACAAGGATACCGGAGTTTGGTCCATTCCTAAAGGGGAAGGAGATACTGAAGAAGAACCTTTGTTAACTGCCATACGGGAATTTGAGGAGGAAACCGGTTTTCGTCCGGAAGGCAATTTCGTAGAAATGGACCCTGTAATACAAAAAGGCGGCAAGCAAGTTCACTGTTGGGCTGTGGAGGGCGATTTTGATGTTCAAACCTTAGCCAGTAATACTTTCCCGCTGGAATGGCCCCCGAAGTCCGGCAAGATGATCGATGTTCCTGAAGTAGACCGCGCTGGTTGGTTTGCACTGGAGGAGGCGAAAATGAAAATCAATGAACGGCAGGTGTCTTTGCTGGAACAGCTCGCCGGGTTCATCCGCAAATTCTCCGGCTTGTGATCGGTTACGGGGCCTGAAACTGCATGTACGTTCTCTATCACATTTTGAAAACAATACGCAAGGCCACCTGTTGCTTTTAAAGCTAACATAAAGAAAACGCTTATGAAAACAATAGCATTAAATCGTATAAAAGACACCAGGAATAAAAATCCAAAGCAAGCGGTTGCCCATTCTTCTGTTGATTTTCAGGATATGAAACGCAGCCTGATTGACAAGGCTAAGGCCCGGGGAAGTGATTTTTTTCAGGAACTTAAAGAACTGATCAGTTCCGGGGACGATTCCGTGTGGCGGATATGGCGCTGAATTTTGTACGCGGGAGAGAGTTGATGATTAGACAATTAGATTTTAAATTAAGCTTGTTATGAATGCGTTATCGCCATGGGCAATTTCCGCCAGCGCTGAACTGGCTGGTGATATCCCGGCTGTCTTTGAACATACTGCGGGTCAATTTCACTTTAAGGTAACCGCGACCTCCGATTCCATATGGATACAAACAGAATTGCCTGGTGGCGGACACGTAGCTTTTCGCGCAGCGTATAGCCCCGGATCTGATCTGGAGATTACAAAAATCAATAACAATAAACAACAAGAGGTTGACCTGGACTTGTCATCAGCTATTGGCAGCCAGAAAGTTCGCATTACCGTAGATGAAACCCAGCAATCACCGGTACTGCGCTATACCAACAGCCTGACCCCAGTAAAAGATATGTTGATCTCCGGCTGGCCAAAGGACATTTTGTTTAATGGAAAGAATAACAACCCCGAGCAAACAGCAGGGAAAATCCATGCCGGTCAGTTTGGTATCAGGACTGGATTCATGTACCTGACCCAAACCAGGCCAAAGTCGGCCACTTTGCTTTACCTGCAAAATTTGACCGCATTGTCGGATTACTGTGAGCAGACTGAAACTTCCCTGGGGGATACCGTAGCAGGAGAATGGCCGGAGCTCGGTTTTTCCCTCCCTGCCTCTAAAAAGCCATTAAAGGCGGACAAAGCAGTTATCCTGAATGATGCTTTTATTGCTTTCGATCAGGAAATACCAAATGATGAGCCGGCAGTGATGCGTTTATACCTGGATCTGCTGGCCAGGATTTACTTGTTGCTACCCCTGCCGGCTACCAAATATCAGCAGTGGCCTGACATTTTGAAAAAAGGCCTTAAGGATCTTATAAGTAGCCCTGGCTGCTGGTCTCAGGTGAACGGACATCACTATTTTAATGCCTACGTATGTGATTACAAAACGCCGCCTGAGATCATGGTGCAACTGGCCGTACTCCTTCCCTTGCTCGATTATGTGGAATGGAGCGGCGAAGACATGGAAGTAATGAAAGTAATCAAGAATGGACTCTCCTCATTTTACAACAAAGAAATCGGTTCAATTGTACGCTGGTTGCCCGCCGCTGAACACGAGCTGGAAGGCGAAGAGGAACAGAAGCTGCCTATGGTCATGGACTCATGGTATCTGCATCATCCGTTATTGAACTTATCCCGTTTGGCACTGAAAGGTGACAAGACTGCCCGGCAGCTATTCTTGGATTCTTTGGAATTTACCATTAAAGTTGCCCATCATTTTAAATATAAATGGCCGGTATTTTATAAAATGGATACGCTCGAAGTGATTAAGGCTGAAACCGCGCCGGGTAAAGGTGGAGAAAAGGACGTAGCCGGCATTTATGCCCACGTAATGCTCCAGGCCTGGGAACTGACCAAAGAAAAACGCTACCTGAACGAAGCAGAAAAGGCGGCAAAAACACTGAGTGGCTTCGGATTTGACGTTTTTTACCAGGCCAACAATACTGCATTTTCATCCGGAGCGCTGCTTCGGCTTTACAAAATCACCAATAATAAATTATATCTGGACTTGAGTTACATGTGCCTAGCGGCAATTTTCAGGAACGCGCAGCTATGGGACTGCAATTATGGTTACGGCAAGTATTTCCAGACTTTTTTCAGTGTATTTCCTTTAAACGATGCGCCTTATACTGCTGTATATGAAGAACAGGAGGTATTTTGTGCTTTCCATGACTATTTAAAGCATGCGGAGGACATAGATTTACTGCCTTCGGCAAGGCTACTAATGGCAGAATATATCAGATGTCTTATCGCCAGGGCAGCATATTACTATCCAACAATGCTTCCGAAAGAAATGCTGGAAGAACAGCCAAAAGTTGGAGAACTGGACCCAAATCTATGGATTGCACTCGAGGATCTGCACGATGGCTGGGAAAAATCTGGCGCTGTAGGCCAGGAAGTGTATGGTGCAGGAAATGCTTTCGGGATACTTCCGCGGCATTACATCCGGGTGGCGGCAAAAGACCTTCTTGTCTATTTAGATTATCCGACGAAACTGATCTCAGGCCGTAAAGACAAATCTCTAAGCTTTAAAATTCTGGGTGATGGCAGGCTTAACTGTGAAATGAGAATCGGTAAAACTACCGGTGACAAATTACCTCATGTTTTGGTCAGGGCAAAAGGCGTTAAAAATCCAATCGAAGGAAAGCTGACAGATAATGGCCAGCTGAAATATATTTTATCAGGGGATCAGCAAATTTCCATTTCGTGGGACTGACCTTATTTAGCAGATGAAATTTCGCAAAATACTCTGCAGGGCATGACTATTCCTCCCGGTCAAGGACATCTTTGATCCTGTTCGCATTTTCCATCAGCTCAGTAAGATACGCCCAGTTCTCTTTTTCAATACAGGACTTGAATTTCCTGAGCTGGGTAATGTGTTCATTTAATACATCGAGCACGTTTTCCTTATTCTGCTTAAATATGGGCATCCACATGGCAGGGCTGCTTTTGGCCAGTCTCACTGTACTTTCAAAACCGGCACTCGCCAGTTCAAATATGGCGTTTTCTTCCCGCTCTTTTTCCAGTACTGTGTTGGCCAGGGCAAATGAGGTAATGTGGGAAATGTGGCTGACATAGGCCACGTGTACATCGTGGTCTTTTCCTTTCATATATACATTGTACATACCCAGCAAAGTATACAATTGCTCTACTGTTGCCAGCGCATCTTTATCGCTTTCCGCTGCGTCGCAGATCACATTGGCCCGGCCATTGAAGGCGTCTGTCGTCGCGGCTTCAGGTCCGCTGAATTCGGTACCCCACATTGGGTGTGTGGCAACGTACCTGCCCCTGTTCTCATGTCCATTTACTGCATCCAGCAGGGAGGTTTTGGTAGAGCCCGTGTCCAGTACGATCTGGTGCTTTACCTGGCCCAGCACCAGGGGTAGTAATGTGGTGCAGACACTTACCGGGGCACTTAATATGATCAGATCACTGCTGGCTATTGCGTTGTTAAGGTCAGTTACTTCATCTACAATCCCCAGCTCCAGTGCCTTTTGCGCGTGAGCTTCCTGGTTGTCCACGCCATATACTTTTGAGGCAAACCCTTTTTGCTTCAAGACTAGAGCCATGGAACCACCGATAAGTCCGAGGCCGACTACTGCTATCTTCATTGTGCAAAGTTAATCTTTATACGCTTTATTTATAATTTACTGATCCGGGTCATCGCTTGTTCAAACCTGGAAAGGTCGCCGCAAAGACTGATCCGGATATACCTGTTGCCCTGACTGCCGAATATGCCGCCCGGGGTCAGGAATACGTTCGCACCGTAAAGGATTTCATCGCTAAGGGCGTAGGCATCTTCACATCGTTCAGGGATTTTTGCCCAGACAAATAAGCCAACCTGGCCAGGAGAGTAGTTGCAGCCAAGGATATCGAGAATGCGGTATACTTTATCCCTTCTTTCCGCATAGATGCTATTGATATGCTCGTACCAGTCGGGCCCGAGGCTTAAAGCTTTTGCTGCGGCCAGCTGCAGAGGCATGAACATACCGCTGTCCATATTGCTTTTAAACCTCAACACCTCTTCAATCCGTTCTTTGGATCCGCAAAGCATACCGATCCGCCAGCCCGCCATGTTGTGAGATTTGCTTAAAGAGTTGAGTTCCAGTACGACCTCTCTGGCACCAGGCACTTCCAAAAGACTCACAGGATGGTCATTCAGAATGAAGCTGTATGGATTGTCATGCACCAGCAGGATCTGATGTGCTTTTGCAAAGCTGACCAGGTTTTCAAACAAACCGGGGACCACAGGCTGACCCGTAGGCATATGGGGATAATTGACAAACATCAGCTTCACTTTGCTGAGGTCTGTTGCCGCCAGGGCTTCGAGGTCGGGATACCAGTTTTGGTCTTCTTTTAAGAGGTAGCTCACCGGGTTGCCGCCAGCGAGTTTAACAGCACTGCCATAAGTAGGATAACCGGGATCCGGGATCAATGCTTCGTCTCCTTCATTCAGATAAGTCATGCAAATGTGCATGATGCCTTCTTTTGAACCGAGCAGGGGCAATACTTCTGTATCAGGGTTGAGGGTTACCCGGTACCAGCGCTGATACCAGTCTGCAAAAGCTTGTCGTAATGCGGGTATGCCTTTATAACCCTGGTAGCCATGTACTCCCGGCTTTTCTGCCTCTTCCTGCAATGTCCTGATCACGTCAGGATGTGGCGGAAGATCGGGGCTGCCAATACCGAGGTTGATGATGTTTTTGCCTTCTTTATTCAGGGAATCAATTTCCCTCAGTTTTTGGGAGAAGTAATATTCACTAATACCCTCCAATCTTTTTGATGTTGCAATTTTGGTTACCATATGCTTTGCGTAAATATATGCTCATTTCTTTTATCTAAAAAATTTAGATAAGGATTAGCTCAGCGCACCTTGTCAAATCCGAAGGCAACCGCCACACAATGCGGTCGATCCTGAGGGGACTATTCGGTGATAAGCTGGAGTTTTGCTATTTTTAGAATTACAAATGATTACAACATGAGAAATCCCTATTTGATGAAGTTTAGCGCCCTATTTTTGTTACTGGCAGTAGTTTCTTTTAAAGCGGATGCGCAAAATACCCTGGAGAATGCCTGGATCAGGGTTAATCTTCTGGGTTATCCAAATGATGCACTTAAGGTGGCCGTATGGGCAAGCAAGGAGGAGATCCGGCCCAAAAAATTCGATTTGATCGATTCCCTGAGCGGCAAGGTGGTGTTTTCTTCAAAAAAAATACAGCACTTTGGGGCGTATGGGCCTTTTAAATCTACCTCAAGGCTTAATTTCTCTGAGTTTAAACGGAGCGGCACCTATTATCTTCGTATCGGCCGGGTGAGGTCGCCAAAAGTGCGGATCAATCCTGAGGTGTATAAAAATACGGCAGATTTTGCCTTAAGGTACATGCGGCAGCAGCGGAGTGGTTTTAACCCTTACCTGAAAGACAGCTGTCATACGCACGATGGATTTGTGCTGTATGGAAAGGAAGCCGGAATTGCCGACAGCACCTTCTTTAATGCGAGCGGTGGCTGGCATGATGCCTCAGACTATCTCCAATATTCTACCACTTCTGCAAATGCCACCTATCATTTGCTGGCCGCCTACAGGGATTTCCCTGATTCTTTTTCTGACGCTCACCAGGCCAATGGTTTGGACGGAGGCAATGGTGTAGCAGATGTACTGGATGAAGCCAGGTGGGGTCTGGACTGGCTGCTGAAAATGCATCCCAGGCCAAACGTAATGTTCAATCAGATTGCTGATGACCGGGACCACATCAGCATGCGCATCCCCAAACAGGACAGTCAATACGGCCGCGGTTTTCAAAGGCCATTGTACTTTATTGATGGAAAGCCACAGCAAAGGGGTAAGTTTTTGAACAATACAACAGGAACAAGCTCCACGGCGGCAAAATTTAGCAGTGCTTTTAGCCTGGCCTGGCAGATCTACCAGAACAGGCAACCCGGGTATTCGGCATTAATGAAGGAAAAAGCGATATCGGCCTATGCTTACGCCGGCAGGATTCCCGGGGTGACACAGACCGTTTCTGTCAAGTCGCCATATATCTACGCGGAAGACAATTGGGTAGACGATATGGAGCTGGCCTCCGCTACTTTATCGCCTGTTCTGAAAGACAGGAAACTGTTGGATAAAGCCTTTGGTTATGCCAGGCAAGAGCCTGTAACACCCTGGATGGGGAAAGACACGGCTGCACATTACCAGTTCTATCCTTTTCACAATTTTGGACATTGGGAACTGGCGCGGCAGGATAAAGGAGAAGCAGGCAAAACGGCCATTCAGTTTTATAAGGACGGGATGGACCAGGTATGGCAAAAAGCCAGAACAAATGGGTTTTACAGGGGGGTGCCGTTTATCTGGTGCTCTAACAACCTGACCGCCTCATTTGCCATACAAGCTTTTTTGTATAAACAATTGAGCAAAGACGGACAATATGATGAATTGGCGCAGGCCAATTTTGACTGGCTGTTTGGCTGTAATATCTGGGGTACCAGTATGGTGTACGGCCTTCCTTCGTGGGGCGATACGCCCGGGGATCCGCATTCTGCATTTACCAGGATTGGAAAGTTTCCAATAGACGGAGGATTAGTGGACGGACCAGTGTATGGCAATATCTATAAGAACCTGATCGGGATACAACTGACCAGGCCTGATGCTTATGCCGCATTTCAATCAGACCTTGTGGTCTATCATGATGATTACGGAGACTATAGCACCAATGAGCCTACGATGGACGGGACGGCCTCCCTGATTTATCTTCTCGCAGCTTATGAAAATGGGGGACAGCAAGCAGAAATGAATATAAGCAGTGCTGCCTTCCGGACAGAACAGGGAGCTGTCATACGAGGCGATACGGCAGAAAAAAAATTGTCCCTTGTTTTTACCGGAGATGAATTTGCTGACGGAGGAGAGGAAATCCGGTCTGTGCTAAAGAAGAACAAGGTCAAAGCCTCCTTTTTTTTAACGGGCAGATTTTACCGCAATGCCCGGTTTAAAAGTCTTGTGCAAAAGTTAAAAGATGACAGACACTACCTCGGCGCACATTCCAATGCGCACCTGTTGTATTGTGACTGGAAAAAACGGGACAGCCTGCTGGTCAGCAGAGCGGAGTTTAGCAGTGATCTGAAAGCAAATTACTCGGCAATGGCAGGTTTCGGGATCAAAAAGGAAAATGCCAGGTTCTTTTTGCCTCCTTATGAATGGTACAATCAGACGATTGCGGACTGGACGAAGGAAAGCGGGCTCAGACTCGTGAATTACACGCCGGGTACGCGGTCAAATGCCGATTATACTTATCCCGAAATGGGCAAGACTTATCGTTCTTCTGATGAGATCTATCGCTCCATATTGGATTATGAAAAGAGATCGGGCTTAAACGGCTTTATGCTTTTAATGCATGTCGGCACGGATGAACGGCGAACGGATAAGTTTTACGACAAGCTCGATGAACTGATCGTTCACCTGAAACGGCGGGGCTATCAGCTGATGAGGGTTGATGAGCTTCTGAAGCTATAAATAACGCTCTTTAATGATGCTTGTATGGTGCATGATGTGGCCTGCTGTAACAAACAAAATGGCCCTCACGGTGATCTCCTTGCCTGATGCGGTCCCTTTGCGGTTCAACTCTTCCTCTGTCAGTGATTTGAACAGGTAAAGATTTGCTTTTCTGAGCAGTGCAAATTCATGGGACAGGCTGAGGAGGCTGCGGTCTGAAAAATGTGCATTGGCTACATAGTCATTTTCTTCAAAACCCGGCAGCGGTTGTTGTTCGCCTCTTGCGAAACAAGTCATCCGGTAGGCAAACACCCGCTCAGCGTCTATGATATGGCCGACGATCTCTTTAATGGTCCATTTGCCGGCGGCATATGCATAGTCTGCTTTTTCAACAAGGCTGTTGATGAAATCTGTAAATTCAGTAACTTGTCTTTCCAGTATTTCAATGACATCTCCATCAACTAATTTGATGTAGGTTTCGCCCCATGCGGGGTACTCATGTGTTTGTGGTCGGTTCATAGGTGATGCTGCTTTTTAAAACAATACGAAATGTGGTACCTTTGCCCAGTTCGGAATCTTTGACAAAGATCTGTCCGCTATGATAGTTTTCGATGATCCTTTTGGTAAGGGAAAGCCCAAGGCCCCAGCCTCTTTTCCGGGTGGTGTATCCGGGTTGAAAAACGGCGTCAAACTTTGATCTTGCTATGCCGGTTCCGGTGTCGGTGACGTCGATAAAGACTTCTTCTTTAGTCAGGTTCTCGATGATATTAATGGTGATCTTTCCTTCATTGTCGATGGCATTTACCGCATTTTTGAGCAGGTTCTCGATCACCCAGTCAAACAAGGGAACATTGAGCATGGCGCGTACCTGGTCATCGCCCGTAATGCTGAACCTGGTCTTGTCTGAGGTGCGGAGTTTAAAGTATTCAACAAAATTGTAGATGACGGTGTAGACAACATGGTCTTCTACTACAGGCTTTGATCCTATTTTTGAAAAGCGGTCGGTAATGACTTCCAGCCGTTTGATGTCGTTTTCCATTTCTGCGATCAGCGGATCGTCTTCGGCATCAAAACGCGACTTGATGAGTTCCACCCAGGCCATGAGCGAGGAAATCGGGGTGCCCAGCTGATGGGCTGTTTCCTTGGCCATACCTACCCATACCTGATCCTGCTCGGCTTTGCGGGCTGAGCTGAAAGCGACATAAGCGGTGAGCAGGAACAAAGCGATAACTGCAAGCTGGATATAGGGAAAATACCTTAGCTGGGTGAGTGTAGGCGAATCTTTGTAGTAAATTAACCACCGGGAACCATCGGCGCCTAAGCCGGTGATCGGTGTTGGCGGGTGCTGTTTTTTCATTTTGCGGAGCTCCCGCCGGAAATAGGCAGGATCGTAAGTTACACCCTCTTTCTTTTCGATATTATAATTGGTTTTTGTAGAATCGAGTCCCTGAGTACCGATGATCTCTCCTTTTGAATCGGTCATGATCACCGGGAGTTTGGTCTTTGTCCTGATGAGTTCTATTAAGGGAGTGTAGATATCATTGTCGTACATAATCAGCGATTGTTCCGTCACCCGTACATATAGCTGGAACTGTAACTGCTCCTCACGCTCCATTTTTTTTACAAAGAAGTCACTGTAAAAAACCGATGCTGTGCCTATGACAATGGCAAAGACCAAGAGAAAGAACTTCCAGCGCCGCTTTTTTTCGTAAGGATTCATAGATTATGAAGGCAAATTACAAAAATATATCTTTGCGGGTAGTTATATGGAAAAGAAAGTTAGAGTAAGATTTGCCCCCAGCCCCACCGGAGGGCTGCACCTTGGCGGGGTTCGTACCGCTTTGTTCAATTATTTGTTTGCGAGGCAGCATAATGGAACATTTATTTTACGCGTTGAAGATACGGATCAGACACGTTTTGTAGCAGGTGCTGAAGAATATATCGTGTCCTGCCTGGAATGGTGCGGGATGATGCCTGACGAAAGTCCGCAGAACGGCGGCTCTTTTGGGCCCTACCGCCAGAGCGAGCGGAAGGCAACTTACAAACAATATGCAGATCAGCTGATTGCTGACGGCTATGCTTACTATGCCTTTGACACCCCGGAGGAACTGGAAGCGAAGCGCAAGGAGGTGCCCAATTTTACTTATGGGCAGGCAACAAGAGCGGGGATGCGCAATTCGCTGACTTTGCCTGAGTCTGAAGTGGCGGCGCTTCTGGCAAGCCAGACTCCTTATGCGGTCCGGATAAAAATGCCGGCAGACGAACTGGTTTCGTTTACCGACCTGATCAGGGGGCATGTTAGTTTTGATACGAACCTCGTGGACGATAAAGTGTTACTGAAGGCTGACGGAATGCCGACTTATCACCTGGCTGTAGTGGCCGATGACCGTGCGATGGAGATCAGCCATATTTTCAGAGGTGAGGAGTGGCTGCCGTCTGCGCCGATCCATATTCTGCTGTGGCGGTACCTGGGCTGGGCAGATGAAATGCCACAATGGATACACTTGCCATTGATCCTTAAACCGGACGGCAACGGAAAATTGAGCAAAAGAGATGGCGACAGGCTTGGTTTTCCTGTTTATGCGCAAAACTGGACTGACCCTAAAACCGGCGACTTGACTCAGGGATTCAAGGAGCTCGGCTTTATGCCTGAGGCATTTGTAAACTTGCTGGCTATGCTGGGCTGGAATGACGGCACGGATCAGGAGCTGTTTACCATGACTGAGCTGATCAATAAATTTTCGGTGGAACGGATCAGCAAGGCGGGGGCTAAGTTTGATTTTGAAAAGGCGAAATGGTACAACCATGAATGGATTAAAGGTGCTGATGCAGGAACGCTGCTGCCTGCGGTGAAAGCAGTGTTTGCCAGACAGGGCATCACAACTGGTGATGATGCCGGATTGGAAAAAGTAATAGACCTGATCAAGGACAGATGCAGTTTGCTGACGGATTTTGTACAGCAAGGGGGCTACTTTTTTAATGTTCCCGCTGCATACGACCTGGATGCTGTAAAGCCAAAATGGACGGCAGAGAAAGCGACATTTTTTAAAGCTTACAGTGAACTGATCAGCGACGCCGCATCTCCGGCAGAACTGGAAGAAAAGTTTAAAGACCTGGCGGCTTCACATGGTTTTAAACCCGGAGAACTGATGCTGCCCTTCAGGATTATGCTGGTGGGTGGTAAATTTGGTCCGGGGGTATTTGAGATTGCGATAGCCCTGGGTGCTCTGGAAAGTATACAGCGGATAGATAAAGCAATGGTTGCTTTTGGTGAATAGTTCTTTTTCACCTGGCTGATGCACGGTCTCTGCATTAATACACTTTTTAAGTTAATTTGGTATAACAATTGCCGCAAGGTTTTGGTTAAACCAAATTAAACTAATTTCTATGCAATGGTTCGGTAAGGGAAGTGGTAATGTAGACGACAGAAGAGGGATGAGTGGTGGTGCAATTGGCGGTGGTGTCGGCATTATCATTGTTATTATAGGTCTGCTTTTTGGACGGGACCTCACTGGTTTGGTGAGTCAGCTTCCTGTACAGGATGTTGTTCAAACGGAGGGTAAAACAGGGGATCCGCAGGATGCCGAAGGCAAATTTGTCGATGGGGTGCTGGAGTCTACCAACCAGGTCTGGGCGCAGCAGTTCGAAGCTATGGGTAAGGCTTATGAGGAACCGAGACTGGTTTTGTTTACAGGTGCGGTCCAGTCTGCCTGCGGAAATGCAAGTGCCGCTGTAGGACCGTTTTATTGCCCCGGAGATCACAAAGTATATATAGATTTATCATTTTACCAGGACCTGAAAGACCGCTTTGGTGCTTCGGGGGATTTTGCGCAGGCTTACGTTATCGCGCATGAGGTGGGGCATCATATACAAAACCTGCTGGGGATTTCTGAAAAAATGGAACGGGCAAGGGGCCAGCTGAGTGAAAAGGAATACAATAAGTTATCCGTAAAATTGGAACTTCAGGCCGATTTTTTTGCGGGAATATGGGCGCATCATGCGCAGAATTTAAAAGATTTCAGATTGGACGAGGGGGATCTGGAAGAAGCGCTGAATGCTGCAAACGCCATTGGGGACGATAAGCTGCAGAAGCAGTCACAGGGAGAAGTAGTTCCGGATGCGTTTACGCATGGGACTTCCGCGCAGCGGATGTTCTGGTTTAAAAAGGGATTTGAAAGTGGAGATATTAATGAGGGAGATACATTTAATACAAAACAACTGTAATACATTATGAATATACACCTACTAACACGCAGCTTATTTATCCTGAATAATGATACTAATTGTAGATGATACTCCGGAGAACCTGATTTCACTGAAAAGGGTCCTGGAAAGACACAATTTTGAGGTAGATACAGCATCGTCGGGGGAAGAGGCACTAAAAAAGGTTCTAAAAAATGAGTATGTCCTGATTATTCTTGATGTGCAGATGCCGGGCATGGATGGTTTTGAGGTAGCCGAGGCCATCTCGGGCTACAGCAGGGCAAAGGAAACAGCAATTATTTTTCTTTCCGCTGTGAATAAAGAACTTAAGTTTATTACCCGGGGATATTCATCCGGTGGACTGGATTACATTACCAAGCCTGTTGATATGGACATCTTGCTGCTCAAGGTAAAGACATTTTACAGAATCAATGAACAGAGCAGGAAATTAATCGAGATTCAAAAAGCTTTATTGGATGAAATCGAATTCAGGAAGCGGGCAGAGCGAAAAAAGGATGAGTTTATCAGCATTGCAAGCCATGAATTGAAGACCCCGCTGACCAGTGTGAAGGGGTATATGCAGCTGCTGGGAAGAAGTATAGATAAAGGGGACATTGAAAAGGTAAAGGACCATCTGACAAAGGCACAGGTCCAGCTGGAAAAACTGAACGAGCTGATCGCTGATCTGCTGGATATTTCCAAGATCGAGAGCGGAAAACTCAAATTTAATAAGAAACATTTTGTGATGGATGTCCTGCTGGATAATGTGACTGACATTATCCGTCAGTCTAATCCTGAGTTTAACATCGTAAGAAAGGGTAAGGCTGAACAGGAAATCTATGCGGACGAAATGCGTATTGAGCAAGTTATCATCAATTTTCTGACCAATGCCATCAAATATTCCCCTGGGACGCATGAAATCCAGATCAACGTGAACATTAAAGATGATAAGATCTATCTTGGTGTGCGTGATTTTGGAATAGGAATAGGTCCTGAACAGCAAAAGCATGTTTTTGATAAATTCTATCGTGTCGAGGAAACCTCAATTCATTTTCAGGGACTGGGCATCGGCCTGTACATTTCTGCGGAAATCGTGAGAAGGCATGGCGGACAGATTGGTGTCAGGAGTATTGCAGGTGAAGGATCAGAATTTTATTTTATCATACCGGTAAACTCCGGAGAAGAAGCAGATTAAACGGCTTATGGAAAAAGCATCATTAAAAAACAACCTTCGTATTGGACTGGGATTGTCATTGTTGATTTTGTTCGTCTCGTCCCTAGCGTCTTTCACGAGCATCAGAAACTTGATAAAGAGTGCTGAGCTGGTTTCGCACAGCAATGAGGTCATGACGAATCTGGATGCTGTAGTTTCTGCGCTTAAAGATGCAGAAACGGGTCAGAGGGGCTACCTGCTGACTGGTGACCGTGAGTTCCTCGAACCTTTCAACGGCGCAAAGGAAGCGGCTCTTGATCTGTTGACCAGAATTGGTGTGTCTACAAGCAATGATGCGTTTCAACAGCAAAATGTGAAACGGCTAAGAGAAGTTATTGTAAGCAGGCTTTCCATTATAGAACGGACTATTGAGGCAAAGGATAAAGGTGAAACAATTACTGTTTTGGAACTTATCAACGGCAAGAAATACATGGATGCCGCCCGTTCATTAATAAGAACCATGCAGGAGGAAGAGAAAAGATTGCTGGACAGCAGGACAGGTGAACTGAATAAACTGGCCGGATATACTCCAATATTAATCCTCGTGGCCGCCGTCCTTGCGGTGCTCATTACCTTGTTCTTCTATATAAGGGTTTCCAAAGATTTTAGTGAAAGAATGAAGCTTCAGGAGGAGCTGAAGGTCAAGAATGAAGAAATTGACAACCGGATTGAGGCGATACAGGGCATAGCCGCCCAAATTTCCAGCGGAAATTATCAGCTGAGGATGGATGAGGACATTAAAGACGGGTTGGGCAGTCTGGCACTTTCTCTTAATGCTATGGCTGAATCACTCCAGCATTCTTTTTCTCTTCTGGCCGATAAGGAATGGCTGCAAACAGGTATAGCAAGCCTTAATGATAAGATGGTAGGTGAAAAAAGCGTAGAATCCCTTGCTAATGATATTCTGGAAAATATTGTAGAACGTACACAAAGTGTGGTCGCGGCTTTTTATATCCTCGGAGAGGATAAGATGATGCACCTGGAAGGCAGTTACGCTCTGGATCCGGGCCAGAAGAAAAAGGCGATTAAACCCGGTGAAGGAATAGCAGGTGAAGTCATTAAATCCAGAAAACAAATCCTGATTAACGACATACCGGAAGGTGAAATGACCGTAAGCTATGCAATGGGCAACACCCGGCCACGCAATATAGTGGTGGTACCGATAATGAGGCACACCCAGATCATTGGAATAATGGAATTCGGCTCGTTAAACAGCTATACTCCGCTGCAGCTGGAGCTCCTGAATAGTATATCACACAACATCGGGATTGCAATACATGTAGCGCAAAATCGTAAAAGGTTGCAGGAGCTTCTTGAAGAGACTCAGGCGCAGGCGGAAGAGCTGCAGGCGCAGCACAGTGAACTTGAAGGTTTGAATGCTGAGCTTGAAGTACAGACCCAGAGAATCCAGACATCAGAGGAGGAATTAAGGGTGCAGCAGGAGGAACTGTTGCAGAGTAACCAGGAACTGGAAGAGCGGACAAGTTTGCTGGAGGAAAAAAATCAGTTGATACAGGAAAGAAACCTGGATATTCAGCAGAAAGCAGAGCAGCTGGAACAGAGTACAAAATATAAATCGGAGTTTTTGGCGAATATGTCACATGAGCTCCGAACTCCGCTGAATTCTATTTTGTTATTGTCCAGGCTGATGTCGGAGAACAAGGAACTGGATCCCGAGTATATAGAATATGCTGAGGTGATCCAGAGTTCCGGTCAGGGTCTTTTGGGGCTGATTGATGAGATCCTTGACCTTTCCAAAATAGAAGCCGGAAAAATGAAGCTGGAGTTTGCAGCTGTGAATATCACAGAGATCACAACTGATATGCGCTCGCTGTTTAACCCTTTGGCCAAAAATAAAGATTTGGAACTGATCATTGACGTTGAGGAAGGAATTGAGAACATCAATACGGATAAAATGCGTCTGGAACAGATCCTGAAAAACTTGCTTTCAAATGCAATTAAATTTACAGAGAAGGGAAAAGTGTCGCTGACAGTGAAGAAGTTAAATCCTGATCTGATCTCTTTTAAAGTTACTGATACGGGCATAGGGATTTCTGAAGATAAGCAAGGGCTGATATTTGAGGCCTTTCAGCAGGCGGACGGATCTACCCGGCGTAAGTTTGGTGGAACAGGGCTGGGCTTATCGATTAGCAGAGAGCTCGCCAAACTGCTGGGTGGAGAAATCGAGCTGACCAGCAGAGAGCATGTGGGTAGCGAATTTACGCTATTGATGCGGGTTGACGGTGAAGCCGTTTCGGACAATACCGCTGATCAGCCTGCCGAAGCTGCTGAACCAGTGTTTGAGAAACCGGAAGAGCCGGATGCTGAGCGGTTCACGGTGGAACATATACCGCAGGAGATCGAAGACGACCGCAGCCTCATTAAGGCTGGCGACAAGTGTATCCTGATCGTCGAAGACGATACGGCTTTTGCAAAGATCTTGCTGGATTTCACCAGAAAGCGGGGCTATAAAGGAATTGTGGCGGTAAGAGGTGATGTTGGTCTGGAACTGGCCAATAAATATAAGCCTTTGGCCGTTCTGCTGGACATACAGCTGCCAGTAAAGGATGGATGGCAGGTCATGGATGAATTAAAATCAAATCCGGAAACCAGGCCCATTCCTGTCCATATTATGTCTTCTCTGGAAGTTAAGAAGGAAAGCCTTTTGAAGGGGGCGGTGGATTTTATCAATAAGCCGGTTGCACTGGAACAAATGCAGGAGATCTTTCAGAAGCTGGAGCATGCACTGAGCAGGCATCCTAAGAAGGTCCTGATCGTAGAGGAAAATAAACAGCACGCACAGGCTTTAAGCTATTTTTTAAGTAACCACCGCATTACTACTGAGGTTGTAAATAATGTAAATCAGAGCATTGGTGCATTGCATAAGAAAGAAGTGGATTGTGTAATTCTGGATATGGGTATCCCCGATAAAAATGCATATGATACGCTGGAGGCGATTAAAAAAGCGGACGGACTGGAAAATCTTCCAATAATTATCTTCACCGGAAAGAATCTTTCAAAAGGAGAGGAGGGCAGGATCAAACAGTACGCAGATTCTATCGTGGTAAAAACCGCCCACTCGTACCAGAGAATATTGGACGAAGCAGGGCTCTTTCTGCATCTGGTAGAAGAAAAAGCAGACAATGGTCATAAAAGGCCTGCTTTGGAGAAATTGGGCGGGCTATATGAAGTGCTGAAAAATAAAACAGTATTGATCGCCGATGATGATGTAAGGAATATATTTTCACTGACCAAGGCGCTGGAACAGCATAAAATGAAAGTTTTGGCGGCTACCGATGGTAAAGAGGCACTTCAGGTCTTAAAAGAAAATCCTCTTGTGGACATTGTGCTGATGGACATGATGATGCCGGAAATGGACGGTTATGAAAGTACAAAAGAGATCAGGAAAATTCCAGCATACAAACAATTGCCGATTTTGGCTGTTACTGCCAAAGCTATGATGGGAGACAGAGATAAATGTATTGCTGCAGGAGCGTCTGATTACATCTCTAAACCAGTAGATATTGATCAGCTGATCTCATTATTGCGTGTTTGGCTTTACGATAAAGTTTAAAATATGGCAAGCAAGGTTTTAATAATAGACGACGACAATAGAAATATATTTGCGTTAAAGGCTGTGCTGAAGGCAAAAGGGTACCAGTGTCTGTCTGCTGCCGGAGCTGAAGAAGGAATTGACCTGCTCAGCGAAGATAAGAACATCGCTGTGGTATTGATGGATATGATGATGCCGGGAATGGATGGTTATCAGGCCATTGCAAAAATGAGTGAAAACCCTGAACTGAAGGACATCCCGGTTATTGCTGTTACTGCTCAGGCGATGCTGGGTGATAAGGAGCGCTGTATCAGTGCGGGTGCGGTCGGATATGTTTCAAAGCCGATAAATGTAGACGAACTGACGAGATTACTAACGGAATATATCTGATGCTTTTGGAAACTTTTTTGATAAGCGATGAACAGGTTGAGGTTTTACTTTCAGATCTTTTGGAACAATACGGGTATGATTTTACAGGATATTCAAGGGCTTCTCTCAAGCGCAGGATCACACGGTTGTACACTATGGACAAGGCGGTTAGTTTTGGTGAGTTCAGGTATAAGGTAAACAATGACAACGCTTATTTTAAAAGGTTTGTAGAGCAGATAACGGTAAACGTAACGGAGATGTTCAGAGACCCGGCTTTCTTCAAAAGGCTTAGAGAGGAGGTTCTTCCTATGCTGGGAACCTATCCATTCATCAGAATATGGCTCGCCGGATGTTCTACAGGAGAAGAAGCTTATTCGATTTCCATCATATTGAAGGAACTGAACCTATTACACAAATCATTGATTTACGCAACGGACCTCAACCCTGCTGTGTTGGAAAGGGCTGCTCAAAGTATGTTTGGATTAAGTAATATGAAGCAGTATTCTGAAAATTATATTTTATCTGGAGGAACTAATGATTTTTCAAGTTATTATTCTGCAAATTACTCGCTGGCAAAATTCAACGAGGAGCTAAAAAGTAAGATCATTTTTTCCGCTCATAATCTGGTTTCTGATCATTCTTTTAATGAATTTCAACTGATTTTGTGTAGAAACGTATTGATTTACTTTGACCGGGATCTCCAGCATAAGGTATTAACCCTTTTTGATGACAGTCTGGAAGAACTGGGGTATTTGGCGTTGGGTACCAAAGAAACAATCAATTTTTCTCAGGTGGCTAAAAAATACAAACGGCTGGATGCGGAGAAGATCTGGCGAAAAATGGGATAATGGAAAGATGCGAGGCATTTATAATCGGAGGCTCTGCCGGAAGCCTGGAGGTACTTTTAAAGGTATTGCCCGTTATTGATGCTGCAATAAAGTTTCCAATTGTTATTGTTATTCACCGCAAGCACGGGACAGATTCGTTGCTCCCGGATCTCTTGTCAGGCCGTACCGGCCTTCAGGTCAAAGAGACAGATGAAAAAGAAGAATTGAAAGCGGGCTTTATCTATATTGCTCCTTCAGACTATCACTTGCTTATCGAGCGGGATCATACATTTTCTTTGGATTATTCTGAAAAGATCAATTATTCCAGACCTTCGATTGATGTTACTTTTCAGACAGCAGCCGAAGTTTATAAAGACAAATTGGCCTGCCTGTTATTGTCAGGATCAAATTCTGATGGGGTAAAAGGATTGAAAAATGTTAAAGAATGGGGTGGAATGGCGGTAATTCAAGACCCGAGAACAGCACAGGTAGCCTATATGCCCGCTCAGGCGCAACTGAATGTTCAAATTGATAGGGTGCTTAAGCCGGAAGATATGGGAGAATTTATAAATTTGCTGTCTAACCGCAAACCGCAAAATGAATAGGAACAAAAAAGTCTTTGTTTTTGATGACAATGCCGATATTTTAGATTTATGCACCATAATTCTTGAAGATGCAGGGTATGACATTAAGACTTCATCTACTTCCAACAACATTGTAGATCAGGTGATGGCCTATACTCCAGACATTATTTTTATGGATAACTGGTTGCCGGACGTGGGTGGAATTGATGCTACGAGAGCACTCAAAAGACACGGCACGTTAAAAAATATACCTGTTATTTATTTTTCGGCAAACAATGATGTGGAGTCTTTAGCACAGCAGGCAGGCGCAGACGGCTTTTTATCTAAGCCCTTTGATATCCAGGAACTGGAAAATATCATCAGCAAGCACCTGCGGACATAACCTTATTTTACACCTAAAACATCAGCGCCCTGTTCGAATACGATATCAACAGGAATTCCCTTTTTTGTAAGTCTGTCCAGATCGCCCTGAAGTTCAGTGGGAATAACAGCTTTTTCTTTTTGGATCTTTTCAACGGCGGCTTTATCGCCGTTGCCCTGTAAAGTGATAATCAGGCTGCTCAGTTTATTCATTGACTCTTCAAATTTAACGAAGTCTACTTTATAGGTGCCATTTGCACTTCTAATGAAAGCGCCGTTTTCTTTGAAGAAGTTAAAGCACTGCATGTTTGCCTTGCCATGTGCGCTGGATGCGCCAAAACGGACGGAACGCAGGATGCCTGCCATGTAAGTGGCATAGTATTGTTTAATGTCTCCTTCAAGTTCGCCCTTTTTTAGCAATCCGGTGACCATATAAAGGCCCAGTACATCGGCTTTTCCTTCTTCTAGCCAGGAATACTGTTCCTGTAAAGCTTCTTTGACAAAGCCTTTGCCTGTGACAGTTTTTTTAATACCAAGTCCATGAGCAACTTCATGAAACATCACATTAGCAAAAAAAGCATCAAAACTGATGTATTGCTGCTGCTCCCTGTCGATGAGTTCTTTTGCAATTGGAATCAGGATTTTGTCGAATTTGGCTTTCATTGCATTTTTCAGTTGCGAACGCCGTGTTCCTTTCTTTTGCTGAATGACTTCGTCATTTGGCAGGTTTACGGCGATAGTTTTTGATCCGGCATTGCAGTCGCCCGCATAATAGACGACATCATATGCGTTCAGTTCAGAATCTGTACCCGGCGTTTCTTTTTTATACTTTGCCGCTACCGGCAGGCCTTGCTGTAAAGCGGGAAGCATTTTAACATACTTTGCAAGGCGTTTGCTCCAGATTTTATCTTTTACCAGGACGTAGGCTTCAAATGACGCCCTTGCATTAAACAATTTGTCTTCGTAGTTCTCTATGGGGCCTATAATAATGTCCAGGCCGTTGGTTTTCATGTCCAGCCAGGCATAATCGCTGGCAGTATAGTTGTCCGTTGTGAGCGCATCGGCACGAAGGTTCAGGTACTTTTTAAAGCCTTCATCTTCTGCGAGCAGCGCTGCTTGTTTTAATAGAGATGATGCCTTTTGCAATTCCGTTGCATATAGTGCTGAATAAGGGACAGAGGTCAGCCGGCCCTTACCGTCACTCATAATCACGGAATACTGGCCATACTTATCTTTTACTTTTGATTTGTCAAGTGCGGATTTGGTCATGTTTACCGGATAAAATGTGCCCGCATCTGGTTTAGGCCCAATGCCGGCAACAAAAGGCTTATCTCCATTGAGCCTGTCCCAGGGGCCATAATTGATCCAGATAAAAGATTTTGTTTTCTCATCTTTTATTGTGGACAGCAGGCTGTCGCGCTGCGGATAAGCCTGCTTCCAAAAAAGCTCATCCATAATTTGCGCAGCCTGGATAAGCAGGGGCAGTATTTTGCGCTCGCTGACCGTAAGACTGTTCAGGTCGGTTGTAAGCTTAACTTTTTCATAAATGGCCAGTCTGCTGTCGACGTATTTTTGGAGACTATCGGATGCGGCGGCTTTATGCGCTGTATTGTTTTCTTTCGTGGCATTGTTGCAGGAGATAATTCCTGCGGCGATCGAAAGTCCTGCAAGGAAAACAGCAGCCTTGTTTATGTATTTCATGTGGAAGCTAGTTTTGTAAGTCAATAAATGGTTATTACAACGGCTTGTTGATACAAGCTCAATTCAATTGCGGCTAAAATAGTAAAAAATAGTAATTTCACATCTTAAACACATATTATGAAATCTCAAAATAAAACAAAGGGGACGGAACTGTTAATGATTTTAGCAATTTTATTGGCCTCGTGTTCAACAAATAAGTATGCAGCAAGCGAAAAGGTGTATAAAAAGCAGGCAAAAGGATTCGCAAATATCATTAAGACGACTCCGCCGCTAAATCAGGAAATAACAACTGTTGACCTTAAGGAACAAGCATGGGTAGGATCTGTAAATTTTGGCATACGCAAACCAAATTTTGTGATTCTGCACCATACTGCACAAAATTCTTCCGATCAGACCCTAAAGACTTTCACCATTACCAGAACACAGGTTAGCGCTCATTATGTGATTGGCCGGGATGGTAAAATATTCCAGATGGTCAACGATTATCTTAGGGCACAGCATGCGGGAGTTGGGAAATGGGGTAATGATACAGACCTGAATTCCTCATCAATAGGAATAGAAATTGACAATAATGGAGATGAGCCCTATCCAGAGGCGCAGATTAAAAGCTTGCTGGAAGTACTGGCCGCTGTTAAGAAAAGATACAATATTCCTGTTGCTAACTTTATCGGACACGCAGATATTGCGCCGACCAGAAAGCCGGATCCGAATAAGTTTCCCTGGAAGGTATTGGCAAAAAAGGGTTTTGGATTTTGGTATGATGACGTGCTTTTAATGCCTCCTGCAGATTTTGATACTACGGCTGCATTAAGAATTATTGGGTATGACGTTAAGAATCTGTCCGCGGCGATTACGGCATTTAAACGTCATTTTGTTCAAACAGATATCAGCCCAATGCTAACTCCGGCAGATAAACTGATCTTGTTTAACTTGTATAAAAAGTATATGTAAGTTACTTATTTGTTTTTGCCCAGGCGTCTTTTAAGGAAACAGTACGGTTAAATATCAGATGTTCCGGTGAGGAATCTTTATCAAGACAATAGTAACCTTTTCGTATGAACTGATATTTCGAATCCCTGTTGGCATCGGTCAGATAAGGTTCAATATAGGCTTGTTTTATTACGGTGATACTGTCCGGGTTAAGGTAGTCCTTGAAGTCCCCGTCTTCGCTGTCAGGGGACTCTGCTGTAAACAGCCGGTCATACATTCTGACCTCCGCATGTTTAGCGTGTTTGCTGCTTACCCAATGAATAGTTCCTTTGACATTGATGCCGCTTGTGTCTTCTCCACTTTTTGATTCAGGAACATAGCTGCATCTCAATTCGGTAATATTACCTTCTGCGTCTTTAACGAAAGAGTCGCATTTTACGATGTAGGCGTGCTTTAACCTGACCAGAGCACCCGGGGCCAGTCTAAACCATTTCTTTGCAGGCTCTTCCATAAAGTCTTCGCGTTCTATCCAAAGTTCATTGCTGAATGGAATTTCCCTTGATCCGCCTTTATCTTCTGCTTCAGGATTGTTTTCTCCAATAAGTATTTCCTCTTTTCCCTCAGGGTAGTTGGTTATGATTAGTTTTATCGGATCTAATACGGCCATTACTCTGGTTGCAGTTTTGTTGAGATGCTCGCGGACACAAAATTCCAGGAGGCTCAGCTCGATCAGGTTTTCCCTTTTGGCAATTCCTATCCTTTCGCAAAACTCACGAATGCTTTCGGGGGTATAGCCTCTTCGTCTTAGTCCGCTAATGGTAGGCATTCGGGGATCATCCCATCCGCTTACAACCCCTTCGTTGACGAGTTGAAGGAGCTTACGCTTGCTCATTACTGTATAGGATACATTTAAACGGGCAAATTCATATTGTTTGGACGGAAAGATCTCTAATTTCTCGATTAACCAATCGTAAAGTTCACGGTGGGGTACATATTCGAGCGTACAGATAGAATGTGTGATGGTCTCAATGCTGTCGCTTTGACCATGGGCGAAGTCATACATCGGGTATATGCACCATTTGTCCCCGGTCCGGTGATGGGCTGCATGCTTGATCCGGTAGATGACAGGGTCACGCATGATCATGTTAGGGCTCGCCATATCTATCAGGGCGCGCAAAGTGCATGCGCCGTCGGGGAACTCTCCAGCTTTCATACGACCGAACAGATCTAAATTTTCTTCTATGCTGCGACTTCTGTAAGGACTGTTCTTGCCGGCCTCTGTTGGTGTGCCTTTCAACTCTGCAATCTCTTCGGCTGTACTATGGTCAACATAGGCCAGGCCTTTTTTTATTAAGGTAACGGCGTAATCGTAAAGGGTATCGAAGTAATCAGAGGTATAAAGTTCATTTTTCCACTGGAATCCAAGCCATTTGATGTCGTGTTGCTGACTGTCTACATATTCTGTTTTCTCTGTCACCGGATTGGTATCGTCGAATCGCAGGTTGGTGTAGCCTCCGTATTTCTGAGTAAGTCCGAAATTGAGACATATGGCTTTTGCGTGGCCTATATGCAAATATCCGTTGGGTTCCGGTGGAAAACGCGTGATCAGGGTTTCGTATTTTCCGCTGCTTAAATCGTTTTCAATGATCTCTTCTATAAAGTTCAATGATCTTTCCTCACTCATAAAAACTGTAATTTTAGGGTCAAAGTTAACATAAAACGGCTAATTTCATTACATTTACCCAGCACTATCGTATAAATTATGAGCAGTACATTAGACAGGCCGATACGGGTTTTGGTGGCGAAAGTAGGATTAGACGGGCACGATAGGGGAGCCAAGGTGATCGCCACATCGTTAAGAGATGCGGGCATGGAGGTAATCTATACCGGGCTCCGGCAAACACCGGAAATGGTGGTTAATACCGCATTGCAGGAGGACGTGGATGCCATAGGCATATCGATTCTGTCAGGCGCGCACATGACAGTTTTTCCCAGGATCATCGAAGTAATGAAAGAAAAGAATCTGGGTAATGTCCTGCTAACTGGTGGAGGTATCATTCCTGAAGGGGATATCGTTAAACTAAAGGCAATGGGTGTTGGCGAATTGTTTGCGCCAGGAACTACCATGGTAGCTATTGTAAGTTATATAAAGGGCTGGGTAGCCGAGAACAGAAAATTTTAGCGAATGGAATACGCACATATTTTATCCCGCATACAGGATCAGATCCTCTACGTGACCATTAACAGGGAGCATAAACTAAATGCTTTAAATAAAGAAACTCTGGCGGAACTTGCTGATGTAATTGTCCTTGCTTCAAAAAGTGACCAGATAAGAGGGGTGCTTTTGACCGGGGCGGGAGATAAGGCATTTGTTGCGGGAGCAGATATTTCTGAATTTTCGGACTACGATTCCGTGGAAGGGGAAGCCCTGGCAAGAAATGGCCAGAAGATGGTATTTGATGCAATCGAAAATTGCAGTAAACCGGTCATTGCAGCCATAAATGGATTTGCGCTTGGCGGTGGTTTGGAACTGGCACTAGCCTGTCACATACGCATTGCTTCGGAGCATGCAAAAATGGGCTTACCCGAAGTGACGCTCGGTCTTATCCCCGGTTACGGAGGTACCCAAAGGCTAACTAAAATTGTTGGAAAAGGAAAAGCAATAGAGATGATCACCACCGGTGACATGATAACGGCTTTTCAGGCTGAGAAAATCGGACTGGTAAATTATGTGGTCGCAGCCGCTGAACTGATCCAAAAAGCTGAGGAGATCCTTGATAAGATCAGGCAGAGGGCACCCCTTGCTATAGCTGGAGCCATAAAGGCGGTCAATTCTTCCTTGTCGAGTGATGTGAACGGTTTTGAGGTGGAAATCGAAGAGTTTGGTAAATGCTTTAGCACGAGCGACTTTAAAGAAGGGGTGGCGGCATTCCTTGAAAAAAGAAAGCCCTCTTTTTCGGGTAAGTAATTTTTAATTAGCCGGGAGTATTTCCTTACAGACATAAATAAAGCGGGGCATTTTTGAGAAAAGTGTAGAAAATATTGCCCACCATAAAAAAACTAATTATATTTATTTCGTAATACGCTCTAACCCGCTCTAACCCTTGCAATATGAGAAAAATATTAATTGTCGACGATGAAGTTAACATCGGTCTGCTACTGTCAAAATTTTTAGTAAGAAATGCTTTTAGTGTTTCAACTGCAACAAGCGGCGTGGCAGCTATGGATTATTTGGCAAAAGAATCCTATGACCTTGTTTTGTGTGATTATCGCCTGGAAGATACCGATGGAAGGGAGATGCTGATCAAGATAAAAGAGAACTACCCAAGCACTGGTGTAATTATAATAACCGGTTATTCTGATATAAAACTAGCAGTAGAACTGATCAAGCTGGGCGCATATGATTACATTACAAAGCCTCTTTATCCTGATGAGATATTAAATACCATCAATAAGGCAATAGAGACTCAGATCGCCCTTAATACAGACCATTCGGAACAACTGCAGGATACACCGAAACAAAAAACAACAAAACTTACCTATAATCCGGCAGAAAACTTTGTCGTAGGCCAAAGTCAGGCATCTAAAGAGCTTTTAAAGCAGATTCAGCTGGTGGCGCCTACCTCATACAGTGTGATCTTAATGGGGGAAAGTGGTACCGGGAAAGAATCTGTAGCAAAGGCAATCCATTTAAACAGTCCAAGAAAGAACAATCCTTTTGTGGCCATGGACTGCGGCTCTTTGACCAAAGAGCTTGCGGGTAGTGAATTCTTCGGGCACGAAAAGGGCTCATTTACCGGGGCATTATATACCAAGATCGGCCATTTTGAGATGGCAAATGGCGGAACGTTGTTTTTGGATGAGGTGGGGAACCTTTCCTATGAGATTCAGGCAGCATTACTGAGGACCGTTCAGGAACGAAAAATAAAACGGATCGGCAGCACCAAGGAAATTGAGCTGGATGTCCGGATTATTGTTGCAACAAACGAGAACCTGGCAAATGCCATCCAAAAAGGAAGATTCAGAGAAGATCTTTACCATAGGTTTAATGAGTTCTCCATCGATCTGCCTCCTTTAAGTCAGAGAGGGAAGGATATTATGATATTTGCCAATACATTTCTTGACGGCGCCAATCAGGAACTCAACCGGAATGTTCAGGGTTTCTCTGATGAGGTGGAACAATGTTTTTTAACGTATAACTGGCCGGGGAATGTCCGGGAACTTAAGAATGTGGTAAGAAGAGCTACTTTACTTACGGAAACCGAGCTGATACAACTTAAGGCACTCCCGCTTGAAATCTCAACTTACGCAAAAGCATCTGCTATAGAAAACTCAATTGCCAGGGCAGAAAAACCCAGAGACCTAAAAAATGCTGCACTTGAAGCTGAATATGAAACCATCCTGAAAGTTTTAAGGGAGGTTAACTTCAATAAAACAAAGGCCGCGAAGATCCTGAATATCGACCGCAAGACTTTATACAATAAAATGAAGGCGATTAATTTGGATACTTAAAGTGTTAACAGCAACTATTGTCCTCGCCCTGCTTTTTTTAGTAGTGACGTATTGCCTGGCAAGAAATATGGCGGCAGTGCGAAGGATGAAGAATGAAGTGGCCGGGCTGCGGAAACAAAATGAAACACTCTCTGCCAGGGCAGAATTGCTTGGGCTCGCGGAAAGAATTTCTAATTTGGGTACCTGGGAGCTCTTTCCCGGCAGCAAGACGGTAAGGTGGTCGGAAGAACTATATAATATCTACGGTTTTAAAGATAAGTGCATTGAGCTCAGTGCGGAATTGAATGAGCAGGTAATTGCTCCTGAATACCGGGATAAAGTTGCAAAGGAATTGCGGTCTGCCATTTCAAATCAAACCACATTTGCTGTAGAGTATCAGATCATACAGCCGGACGGGACAAGAAGATATGTGCTTGGCCAGGGTTTTTACATCGAAAAGGACGACAAGCTTGTAGGAACAATACAGGATATCACCCAGCAAAAGGATGCTATATTTAAGTTAAAAATAAATGAAACCTTATTACGGGAAGCAGAAATGGTTTCTCATAGCGGTAGCTGGGAATGGGTGGACGGCAAAGAATTTGTACTCTGGTCTGACGAAATGTATAATATCCACGGGTTTCTGCCGCATTCTGTATTTGTTAATTTTGCATTCTATCAGGGGTTAGTCCATGAAGAGGATCTGCATGAATTTTTGAAGAACTTTTTCAAAGCGCGTGAGAATAAAGCCCCATTTAAGATCAATTATAGAATAGTAAGGCCCTCCGGAGAGGTCAGACATGTACTTTCCACCGCTGAGTATAAGAAAATAGGACTGAACAACTTTGCCTATATAGGGAACACGCAGGATGTCACAGAATTAAGAAAGGCACAGGTACAGCTTGAAGAAAAAGTAACAGAACTTAACCGCTCAAACCAGGATCTGGAACAATTTGCCTATGTTGCCTCTCATGACCTGCAGGAACCCTTGAGAAAGATACAGGCCTTTGGGGATAAGCTAAAAGATAAGTATTTGGCGCATTTGCCCCCTGAAGCGCTGGATTATTTAGAGCGGATGCGCAATGCGGCCGAAAGAATGCGCGCCCTGATCAACGATCTTCTTACTTTTTCAAGAGCTACCCGGGATCATAAAAACTTCATCGCCACCGATCTTGCAGAACTGATAAACGGTACGATTAGAGAGCTTGATTTTAGCATTGGCATCAGTCGGGCGGCGATCAGGGTAACCGTTGATCTTGATGCCGATGCCATACCATCTCAATTACAGCAGTTGTTTCAAAACCTGATCGCCAATGCTTTAAAATTTACTGATGCTGAAATACCGCCGGAAATTGAAATAACGGGATATGCTAAATATGGGCATGAACTTTCAATTGCTGAAGCCAGGCCAAATCAGTTATATTCGGTTATAGAAATAAAGGACAATGGAATAGGATTTGAAGAAGAAGAGGCTAAAAAAATATTTGATATTTTTCACCGGCTTCATTCACGTAATGAATATAGTGGAACAGGTATCGGATTGGCGATCTGTAAGAAAATAGTAGAAAACCATTCCGGCTTTATTCTTGCAAACAGTGAACCCGGCAATGGCGCTGTGTTTACTGTTATACTGCCTAAGAGACAGATCAAATGAAATCTAAATAAAATGAAACAGGTTCGGGTCTTATTAATTGATGATGACGAGGATGATTATATTCTCACGAAAGCGGTGTTTGACCGTCTTTCAGACAGGTACTCGCTTTCCTGGGTCAATAGTTATGAAAAGGGGATTAATGCGATTTTAAAACGCCAGCATGATGTTTATCTTGTGGATTACAGGCTTGGGAAAGGGACTGGTATTGATCTTCTTAAAGAGGCGTTGAATTCTGGTTGTGTAAAGCCGATTATTATGCTTACCGGAAAAGGTGACCGGACAATAGACGAACAAGCGATGAATATCGGGGCTGCTGATTATATGGTAAAGGATGAGATTGAGCCAGTCATCATCGAGAGAAGCATTCGCTATTCTATTAAACATGCCGATGGATTAAGGGCATTGCAGGATAGCGAAAGAAAATACAGGGCAATTTTTGAACAGGCAAATGATCCCATTCTTATTTCTGAATATTCAGGAAGGATCCATGACATGAACAGTTGCGGCTTAAGTTTCTTCGGCTATCGTCTTGATGAGTTACAAAAACTTCCTGATGATGTGATTTTTAAAAACCGTACAGACATAGAGAAATTTCGTGATCTGCTCGAGAAAAGCGGATCACTGACAGATTTTGAATGTGAACTGGTATCTAAGGACGGAATTGTATACCATTGCAGCTTATCATCTTTCATACAAACAGACATGATAAGCGTTTCTGAAGTTTACCATACGATAATCAGGGACCTGAGCTATAGAAAACATATTGAAGAAAAATCTGTTAATCTCGGTAAGATGTCCATATCAGAACATATCGCAAAAGGATTGGGAGATGAGATCAGAGATCCGCTGTCAGCAATAAACCTGGCGGTCGACGAGCTGGCGTCCGACCAGGTGCTTGCATACAGCGAGTCCGTCCAGTCTTACCTGGAAATCATTAAAACCAATTGCGACAGGGTAACCAGACTGATGCAAAACTTTATATCCAGCACTGAAACGAAAACACTTAACCTTCAAAGGCACAGCATTAATGAAGTTATTGAAGAGACAATAGCAGAAATGGAAGATCTCATTACCGGTCACAATATTAAGCTGACGAAGCAATTACTGGAATCTGAACATAGGGTACTTCTGGATAAAACCAAGGTGAAATCAGCACTTATAAGCGTAATAAAAAATGCAGTTGAAGCTATGCAGACCTATCCTAAGATCATTCATATTACCAGTACTTCGGATAAAGATATGTTTGAAATAGGGATTGAAGATAATGGTACCGGGGTTATTCAGGAAAATCAGGACAAGATCTTCGAGCCATTTTTCACCACAAAAAAACGGGCGAGTGGTTTGGGCCTGACCCATGCGCAGCGTGTACTGACTACTCACAATGGTAGCATTAAGCTTAAATCCCAGGCAAATGGAAGTTTGTTTCTGATCAGGATACCAATTTACAATGAAGGCGCCCTCTGGCATTAAACCCTGATCATATGTCAATATTTACTTATAAACAGCGGAATCAGATCAATCTGTTAATCATCATTGCCCTGGGCTGCGTCATTGCCTATTCGCTTCAGGGGATTTTTGGATCAATACTTAGTACACTTGTATTGTATACTATACTTAGGCCGGCTTTGATTTACCTGGTCGAGGTAAAATCCTGGAACAAGAGCGTTGCTGCTGTCCTGCTTTTGTTTATTTCAGTAATTGTCATTATTCTTCCTTTTTATGGGCTGAGCAGTATGGCCATTGAAAAAATTGCCGAACTGCAGAACGATCCGGGCTATCTGAAAGACACGCTGTTTAAATTAAAACATTTGCTCCCTGTCAGTGGGGATTTGCAGAATCTGGTAGAAGACGGCATGAGAAAAGCTGGAACATGGGCTACCGGGTTATTTCCTTCATTGATTTCCGGCGCCTTTAATATCGTATTGGGCTTGCTGTTAATGTATTTCCTTTTGTATTTTATGCTGGTGGAACGCGAAAAGTTTGAATCAGCACTTTTAAAGTATGCGCCTTTCAGGGCTCAAAATGCACAGCGGTTTGCGGAGGAAATGAGGAATACAACTTATGCCAATGTTTTAGGTCAGGGTTTTATCGCCTTGGTACAGGGCTCTTTAGTCGGGTTTTGCTTTTACTTTTTGGGATATAAGGACCCGGCATTTTGGGGGCTTATCACAACTTTCATTTCTTTTGTCCCGGTGCTTGGGCCACCTCTTGTTTTTGTACCGGCTGCTTTAATGCAGATTGCCAATGGCAATAATTTTGCGGGTTGGGCAATGTTGATATTTGGATTTGTCGTCATTATTAACATAGACAACGTGCTCAGGTTTATGATCGCCAAGAGAGTTGGCAATATTCACCCGATCATAACAGTAATTGGCGTGGTTATTGGAATACCATTATTTGGAATTTTAGGACTTGTATTTGGCCCGTTATTATTGTCTTATTTCGTATTATTGATTAGAATATATGAAACGAGTGCACTGGCCTCTGAAAGACTGGAAAGAATTAAAACAATTTCAGAGCATGATGAGTTATAATATTAAGTTCCCGAAAATTAAAATTGTTATATATAAAATCAAAGTATCATGAATGATAATTCAAAAGTTTTAGTTGCTTTATTAGCCGGTTTAGCTGCAGGAGCGGCGTTGGGTCTTTTATTTGCCCCTGAAAAAGGAAGCGAAACAAGAGACAAGCTAAGTCAGTCACTAAAGGACCTTGGAGATTCTATTAAGGACAGGGCTGCCGATGAGATCAATAACCTGAGTAATTTGAAAGACAAGGTTGTAAATTCAGTTAAGACTAAACTGCGTCAGACTGAAAACGAATTTGCTGACGATGTGGAAGAACACGCCTAACCTTGCCAAAGCCAGAAACTATGGAGGATAAAGAAAAAGGAATAGAAGACCTCTACGAAGACGCAAAAAATTATCTGGATACCAGGGTCGAATATACCCGGCTATACCTGGTAGAAAAGATCTCAAAGATATTTGCCGATGTGGTAACTAATGCGGCTGTAATCATTTGCTTTATACTGGCCTTTTTATTTGGAACATTTACCCTAGCACTTTACCTTTCTGATCTGTTGGGAAGCTTCACCAGAGGTTTTGGGTGCGTTTCTCTTCTCTATATATTTTTGGCCTTGCTGGTTTACTTCATGAAAGAGAAGTACATAGAGAAGGCAATAATTAACTTTACCATCAGGAATTATTTTAACAAACTGGCCGATAAAGATGAAGAAGAGGAGAAAGTATAACATCAATAATCTGGAAGAACTGCATGCTATGGTTTGCAGTTTAAAAGACGAGCATACCTTGCAGGGAGAGGCTTTGGTTAACGATACCAAAATTTATTTGAAACAATTTACCCTGGGCGGCCTGATCAGGAAATATGCTACTCCTTCCGCATTTCTTAAAGTGGACGAGAAGTTCAATATCAGCAGCACTTTAATGTCATGGGTCTTACCCTTATTCATGAACAGTACTTTGTTTAAAGGCTCAGGAATCCTTACAAAGGCTTTAGTGGGGCTTGCTTCAGGAAAGGTTGGAAAATCGCTTGATGCAGAACATTTATCGGCAATCTTCAATTCTGTTAAGTCATGGTTCGGAGGTTCTAAAAAGAAAAAGGAAGAAAAGGCGGAGGAATATTTTGATTATGGCATTCCGCCGGATAGTGAAACTTATTAATGAAAAAGGGCAGTACAATTGTACTGCCCTTTTTATTTTTCGAAATTAATCTTAAAGTGCTGTTTTTATCTTAAGCTCTGTGAGCTGCTTGTCGTCAATTGTTGAAGGGCTGTCAATCATCACATCTCTGCCGGAGTTGTTTTTAGGGAACGCAATGACATCCCTGATGCTATCTAATCCTGCAAAAATAGAGCATAAACGGTCAAAACCGAAGGCAATACCACCGTGCGGCGGTGCTCCAAATTCAAAGGCATCCATTAAAAATCCAAATTGTTTTTGTGCTTCTTCCGCTGAAAAACCCAGATGTCTGAACATCAGCGCCTGCAGTGTTCTGTCGTGTATACGGATTGAACCACCGCCGATCTCAGTTCCATTTACCACCATATCATAAGCGTTGGCCCTGACTTCTCCGGGTTTGGTATCCAATAAGGCAATATCCTCTGGCTTAGGGGAGGTAAAAGGGTGGTGCATGGCATGATAGCGCTGAGTTTCTTCGTCCCATTCCAGCAACGGAAAATCAAGCACCCAAAGTGCACTAAAAGTATCCTTATCCCGCAACCCAAGCCGTGTACCCATTTCCAGGCGCAGTTCGCTCAATTGCTTACGGACCTTATCTGTCAGGCCGGCCATGATGAGGACAAGGTCTCCCGGTTCAGTATTTAAGGCAGCAGACCATTTTTTCAGTTCGGTTTCGTCATAAAATTTGTCAACAGATGACTTTAAAGAACCGTCCTCTCCATGTCTTAAGTAAATCAGGCCGGTAGCCCCTATCTGCGGACGTTTGATAAAGTCAGTAAGCTCATCTAACTGCTTGCGGGTATATCCGGCGCAGCCTTTGGCATTGATTCCTATAACGAGTTCTGCATTGTCAAATACAGGAAAGTTTTTGCCTTTGACCAGTTCTGTCAGTTCAACGAACTGCATTTCAAAGCGTGTGTCAGGTTTATCTGAGCCATACAGGCGCATGGCGTCAGCATATTGCATCCTCGGCACTTCAGGCAGATCGATTCCTCTGATGTCTTTAAATAAGGTACGTATAAGTCCTTCGAAAGTATTTAATATATCTTCCTGTTCGATAAATGAC
Source organism: Pedobacter ginsengisoli (assembly GCF_030244015.1). Classification (GTDB taxonomy): domain Bacteria; phylum Bacteroidota; class Bacteroidia; order Sphingobacteriales; family Sphingobacteriaceae; genus Pedobacter; species Pedobacter ginsengisoli. The sequence goes on along the minus strand of NZ_JASSYX010000004.1, from coordinate 701,985 downwards.
ATCTCGCAGTCGATCTGTGTAAACTCAGGCTGTCTGTCAGCGCGCAGGTCTTCATCCCTAAAGCATTTAACAATTTGGAAATACCTGTCAAAACCCGAAACCATCAGCAACTGCTTAAAAGTTTGAGGGGACTGTGGCAAGGCATAAAATTCACCGGGGTTCATTCTGCTTGGCACTACAAAATCTCTTGCTCCTTCCGGGGTAGACTTGATCAGTACCGGCGTTTCGACCTCAATGAAGTCTAGGCCATCCAGATAGCGTCTGACTGCCTGCGCCATTTTATGTCTCAATATCATGTTGTTACGCACCGGATTTCTCCTCAGATCAAGATAACGGTATTTCATTCTCAGATCATCACCGCCATCGGTTTCGTCATCGATCAGGAAAGGCGGCAGTTTCGCCGCATTCAAAACCTCCAGGGCGTTTATTTTAATTTCAATCTCACCGGTAGGTATTTTTAAATTTTTATTTGAACGCTCAACCACCAGTCCGCTCGCTTTGATGACAAACTCTCTTCCTAAACTACGGGCGGCCTGGCACAGATCGCGATTGTCGTCCATGTTAAAAACCAATTGAGTGATTCCATATCTGTCCCGGATGTCAATAAAAGTCATCCCTCCTAAATCTCTTGATTTCTGTACCCAGCCGCAAAGGATCACATGCTCTCCTAAGTTCTTAATGGTTAAAGCACCGCAAGTAGTTGTTCTTAGCATTATTAATAATATTTGCGGCAAAAATATTGATTTTGAACCATATATTTCAGATCGATGAAATTTTACTTCTTATATTCAAAATATTTTCAATTCAGATGCAACGTTTTGATTCATTGATTGTCCCTTAAAAAGAACAGAAAACATTGGAAGCCGTATATATAGATAAACACCTCGATCTGGTAAATCAATGCAGGGAGGGAAGCCGCACTGCACAATTTGAATTGTACAAATTGTATGTAAAAGCTATGTATAATGTTGCGCTTAGAATTGTTAACCATATCGCAGAGGCGGAGGATGTTTTGCAGGAATCTTTCCTGGATGCCTTCACCAGGATAGAAAATTTTAGGGGAGAAACCACATTTGGATTATGGCTCAAGCAGATTGTGATCAACAAGTCCATCAACCAGCTGAGAAAGCGCAGGGCTGAATTTGTAAATATAGATGATGTGGATATTGCGGAAGAAGAAAAAGATGACACAGCCTGGCAGGACATGAGGGTAAACGAAATAAAGGAAGCCATGGGAGAGCTTCCCGACGGATATAGGGTGGTGCTGACATTGTATTTATTTGAGGGCTATGACCATGAGGAGATCTCACATATCCTTAAAATCTCTGAGAATACTTCGAGGACACAATACATGAGGGCAAAAAAGAAATTGAATGGCTTATTAGAAAAGAAAGGAGCATTGAGATGAGCAAAAAGATCGAAGAGTATGTCAGAGAGCATAGAAAAGCTTTTGATATGGAATCTCCGTCAGATCAGCTGTGGAGTAGAATTGAGAATGAATTAAACAGAGAAAAACTAAAAAAGCCATGGAGGGTGCCGTTCTGGTTAGGTATAGCTGCATCCCTGATCGTGGTAGTGACAGTTACTTTTATATTTACCTATCGTAACCATCGTGGGGGGACAGATATTGCCGAACTGAACCCTTCCTTTGCAAAAAAGGAAATGAAGTTTGCGAGCCTTATTGAAGAAAAAAAAGACAGCCTGCAGGTTTATGCCAAAGAGAATCCGGCGCTGTATGAGGAGTTCAGTGCGGATTTGGAACAATTGGGTGCTGATTACGAGCGCTTAAAAAAAGAGTTGGAGAACAGCCCCAATCAACGGGTTATTGTTAATGCGATGGTCAAGAATTTAAAACTGCAACTGCAGGTGATCAACCAGCAGCTCTATATAATTAATGAAGTGAATCAATGTAAAAAAGAGAATAGCATATGAGGTACATGAAAATAACAGCCATAGGACTGATGCTCCTTGTAAATATTGTACAAGCCAGCCCGGTTTTAAATCCGGCAGGCATTTCAAGAATCATCAATGAAGGAGACGATGATCCAATGCGGTCCAGGACCTTCACTAAAACATTTACAGCTGATAACTCTGATAAAGTTGTGCTGGGCAATCAATATGGATCAATTGTTATCAAGATCTGGGACAGAAAAGAAGTAAAAGCGGATATTGACATCAAAGCTTACAGTAACGATGAGGCGGGAGCTCAAAAATTGCTGGACGGAGTAACGATTGAAGCCGGGAAATCAGGTGACCAGATCATATTTAAAACAAAACTGGAAGAACAGGGCAATTGGGGGAGAGGAAGCCGTCTTGGCAGAAAGTGGCGCAGGGAGGTTAAAATAAATTATGTGGTGTACATGCCGGCATCAAATGCGCTGACTATGTCGCAGAATTATGGCAATATTGCAATGGGTGATCTGACGGGCCCTTTGTATGCAAAGGTCCAATACGGAAACTTCGTTGCGCAAAACCTTGCGAATTCCAATAATTACATTTCTGTCCAGTACGGCAATACCAATATACAAAGCGTGAATAAAGCCGTTGTTAAACAACAATACGGTTCGGGTCTGACAATCGGCACAGCCGGGGCGCTGGACATCAACGCGCAATATGCTGCGGTAAATGTAAGTACCATCAAGGGCGATGCGGTAGTCAAACAGCAATACGGCTCTGGCCTTACTATAGGCACAGTTCAGGATCTTGACCTCAATGTTCAGTATTGTAATGTAAACATCAATTCCATAAAGGGAGATGCTAAAATTGATCAGCAATATAACAATCTGACGATAGGTTCGGTAGGCAAGCTGGACTTGAAAACTCAGTATACAAGCACCTCTGTAGGGACTTTAAGAGGCGATGGAAGGTTTAATATGCAATATAACAAACTAAATATTGATGAAGTAACAACCGGATGTAAAGCGCTGTCTGTCGATGGGGATTACCTCAATATCTTTGCTGGATTCAATTCAGACTATAGTGCTGACCTTGAAGTTCAGACCAGTTACGCGGCTTTCAAATATGGAGACCGTGTGTCTGCAAACCAGATCGGCAATAAAGATGATTCCAATAGTAAACATTATACGGGCAAAATAGGCAAAGGCGCCGGAGCCATTGTGAAGATTAAATCAGACTATGGTTCTGTAACGATAAAATAGTTTTTATAAACCAAACACATCCAAAGCTTGTTGATATGAAATCAGCAAGCTTTTTTTATATCTTAGCCCCATTATAATTGACTACATGGAATTTTTAAGCAGCCCGGAGGCTTGGATCTCACTTTTGACCCTGACAGTTTTGGAGATTGTCCTGGGAATAGACAACATCATCTTTATTTCCATTTTATCGGGTAAGCTGCCTGCTCATCAGCAGAAAAAAGGAAGGCAGCTGGGCCTGGCCCTGGCTATGATTACCCGCGTACTGCTGTTGCTGTCACTGACCTGGGTAATGACACTGACCAGCCCCTTGTTCAGCATCGGCTCCTTGATGAATGTGACTAATCCAGAGTGGATACATAAACTTGAGATTTCCGGACGTGACCTCATTTTGATTGTGGGCGGCTTATTCCTGATCTATAAAAGTACCCATGAGATCCACGATAAGCTGGAAAGCGTGGACGAGCAGGGGACAAATACTAAGGTTCATTCCTTTACCGGTGTGATCATACAGATCCTGCTGCTGGACATTGTATTTTCCCTTGATTCCGTAATTACAGCCGTAGGCATGGCGGATCATGTTGAGATCATGATCGCAGCGGTAGTTATCGCCGTAGTGATTATGATGTTCTCTGCCAGCGGTATCAGCAATTTTGTAAACAAGCACCCGACCGTAAAAATGCTTGCCTTATCCTTTCTTTTGCTCATCGGTGTTTCTCTGCTTGCAGAAGGATTCGAGCAGCACATCCCGAAAGGATATATCTATTTTGCCATGGCGTTTTCAATACTGGTTGAAATGCTCAACCTGAAAATGAGCAAAAATGCAAAAAAACCGGTATCACTTAGAAATTCGCCCCGCGAAGAACAAAACAAATAAGCTAAATGATTTCTTTTTACGAAGCTTCCCTGTCCGAACTTTCCATCCACAGGATTGGAAACAAATCGGAGGATGAATTTTATGTGCTTTCAGCGCAATCTGTGAGCATTCAGGACCAAACCCTTAGCAGTTTACTGCAGCGGTATTTTTTAGGATCTTTTGAAAAGGTTAATGAGATATACCGGTTTTTCCATCCCAACGCAGACTTAAATCTCAATGAAGTTTACCACTTTGCGGCCGCTATTTTTGAAGACGGCACCCAGTTTCATGAAAATAGTAAAGAGCTGGCAAAATACCTGTATGAAGTATCCGGACATCCTAAAATAAAGCCGGGAGAACTTTACCTGGCCTATTTTGAGAATGTACAGATTGAAGGAGAACTGCATGACGCCATTGGCATCTTTAAATCTGAAACCAAAGAATCTTTTTTAAAGGTGAGCCCGGAGAACGATGGTTTTGGCTTAAGTTATGAACAAGAGGCCATCAACATCAGCAAACTCGATAAAGGTTGCCTGATCTTCAATACCGACAAGGAAGAAGGGTTCAGGGTGGCCGTAATAGATCAAACCAACCGCAGTGCAGAAGCTGTTTACTGGAAAGATGAATTTCTGAAACTGAAGATCAGGAACGACAATTTTAACCAGACCAATAATGTCCTGGGTGTTTATAAAAATTTTGTAACAGAAAAGCTGGATCAGGACTTTGAGATCTCCAAAGCAGATAAGATCGATCTGCTAAATAAGTCAATGAAGTATTTTAAAGAAAAAGAAAGCTTTGACCTCGATGAATTTTCAAACGAAGTGATTGGAAACGCGGAAGGCATAGCGTCTTTTAAGAGCTATAAGAAGAGTTATGAAGAAGAGTTCGACGCCCCAATTCCAGATAGCTTTGACATTTCCGGTGCTGCGGTAAAGAAGCAGGCCCGGGTCTATAAAAGTGTGCTCAAACTAGATAAGAATTTTCATATCTATATCCATGGAGACAAGGAACTCATAGAGAAGGGCTTTGATGATGATAAGTCGATGAGCTATTATAAGGTCTATTTTAGAGAAGAAGAGTAATTTTTGTGTGGTGGCTTACGCTTAATTCGGAATAAATTGTAGCTTTATTTTTAAAGCCAAATATTTTAACCTTACATGAGTCCGGAACCACAAAAGAACAGTATTTTCAAAGTTATCGGTGCCTCTTCGCTAGGCACACTTATAGAGTGGTATGATTTTTATATTTTTGGAAGTCTTGCTACAATCATCGGAGCACAGTTATTTCCTGCTGATGCCGGAGCTTCTGCCCTCATCAACACGCTGGCCATATTTGCCGCAGGCTTTATTGTAAGGCCCTTTGGCGCACTCGTCTTCGGCAGACTGGGCGATTTGATCGGAAGGAAATATACCTTCCTGCTGACACTTGTACTCATGGGCGGCTCAACTTTCCTGATCGGACTGATTCCCTCTTATTCAAGTATCGGTTATGCAGCACCGATTCTGGTGCTGATTTTAAGATTGATCCAGGGACTCGCTTTGGGCGGTGAATATGGAGGTGCGGCAACCTACGTGGCCGAACACGCTCCGGCAAACAGGAGAGGGTTTTTTACCAGCTGGATCCAGACTACTGCCACAGGCGGGCTTTTTCTTTCACTTGGAATCATCGTCGTTACCAAAAACCTTTTAGGCGCTGAGGTATTTGCAGACTGGGGATGGAGGGTACCATTCCTGCTCTCGATATTGCTGGTCGGTGTATCCATCTATATCCGGATGAAGATGCACGAATCCCCGATGTTTACTAAACTTAAAACGGAAGGTAAAGTTTCTAAGAACCCCTTAAAAGAGAGCTTCAGTCATAAAGTAAACTTTAAAATGGTGCTGCTGGCTTTGTTTGGTGCGACCATGGGACAAGGGGTAATCTGGTACACCGGGCAGTTCTATGCACAGTCATTCCTGGAAAACACTTGTAAGTTGGATTTCAATGACTCCCGTTATATCCTGCTCTGGGGGATTGTATTTGCGACCCCCTTCTTTGTGATCTTCGGTTCCTGGAGTGATAAGGTAGGTCGTAAGTGGATCATGCTCACAGGGATGCTGCTGGGTATCATATTTTACCGGCCAATTTACCAGGTGTTTCTGGATGATACTGACGTGAGCAAGGTAACTCAGCAAGATATTCTAAAAACGGATAAGCCGGAGATCAAACAAAATCCGGTAGACGGGACAATGGATCTGCTCTATACCACTTCAACACGGATTACACTAACGAATGGCATGTCCTATACTGAAGTTCAGGCAGCGACGAAATATGAAAGCGGTGCCCCGGATACGCTGGTGAAAACCTATAAAGATAAAAAACTGCCAGCTCCGGTATTCTGGAAGTTTGTGGCACTGATATTCTTTCAGATTTTGCTGGTGACTATGGTTTACGGACCCATTGCCGCGTTCCTTGTGGAGTTGTTTCCAACAAAGATCAGGTATACCTCCATGTCGCTGCCTTATCATGTTGGCAATGGGGTTTTCGGGGGCCTGGTGCCTTTTATTGCCACGCTCATCGCAAGCTTCCCTGGTTCTACGCCGCTTTCAGGGCTATGGTACCCAATAGGAATTGCAGCATTGAGCTTTTTAATAGGAGCCATTTATTTGTCTAATAAGAAACCTGATCATGGCGAAGCCAGTCACTAAGAAAATATTTATGAACGGATTAAAAAAGGCACTGGGATTACTTTGGATCATATTAGGTCCCGCCTCCATTATATTTATGTTTATGCAGGCTGTTGATAAAATTGGTTTGGCGCCAGACGGTGTTGCCAAAACCAATACCGCTCTGCAATGGGGTATTATCTTATTCATCTTCATTCCCATTAGCGCCGGACTTGTAATTTTTGGCTGGTATGCGTTAAAAGGAGAATACGATAAGCTTCCCGAAGACTAGCGTACTTGTCATAACGATGATGGAAGAAATCCCACCTGTTGTCGAGCTGGCGTAATGTGTTACAACACTCTCAACAACAATCCCTTTAAATATTCTCCCTCAGCAAAAGAAAGTCTTACGGGATGGTCTTCCGGCTGGCTGAACTGCTTAATGATCTGTACCTCCCGGCCTGCGTCCAGTGCTGCCCAGGCTATGATCTGCTTAAATGTTTCCAGGTCAACGGCCCCCGAACAAGAAAACGTCGCCAGGATACCGCCCGGTTCCAGCAGGAGCATTCCAAGCCTGTTCAGGTCTTTGTAGGCTCTCGCTGCTCTGTCTAATGCCGAACGTGAAGGTGCATATTTTGGAGGATCGAGTACAATTACATCAAACTTTTGTCCGCTGTCTTTAAATAATCTCAGTTGCTTATTGACATCTGACTGTATACTGGTTTGCCTCTTGATTTCGAAACCATTTAAAGAGACATTGTGCTGCAGGGTTTCTATAGCCAGTGCCGAGCTGTCAACGCTGGTTACGTGGGCAGCAGCATTTTTCAGGCTGTTTAAAGTAAAGCCTCCACTGTAGCAAAAGCAGTCGAGCACCGTCTTGTCTTTGGTATATTCGGCCAGGATCATTCTGTTTTCCCGCTGATCACAATAGAAGCCCGATTTCTGCCCGTCTGTAATGTTGATGTGGTATCTGATCCCGTTTTCCTTCACTTCGATAAACTCAGGTGGTGTTTCCCCCCAAAGCAACCCTTGTGCCGGCTCCAGGTTCTCATGTTTTCGTGCACCTGCATCACTCTTGTCAAATATTCCCTTAGGGTTCAGTTCTTGTCTTAAAATGTTAATAATGTCTTCCTGTACAGCTTCGATCCCGGCATTCAGAATTTGCAGGGAAAGAAAGTCAGCATATTTGTCAACGATTAAGCCCGGTAAAAAATCTGCTTCACTAAATACCAGCCTGCAGGTATTGGTGTATTCACTGAGTACATGCGAGCGTGACCGGATCGCACTTTTGAGCTTTTGTGTATACCAGGTTTTATCAACCGGGGTACTTTCATCCCACTCCAGCAAACGGAGGGCTACCCGCGACTGGTCATTGTAATAGGCATAAGCAAGAAATTCCTTGTCGGAGGATCTTACGGCTACCACTTCTCCGTTTTCCGGATTGCCTTTTACTTTGTCCAGTGCGCCTGAAAAGATCCATGGATGACGGAGTATGGCTGCTTTTTCTTTGCCTTTTTTTAGAATTACATCGATCATTTTGCAAAAGTACAGGAAAAATTTAGTATTCTCTTCGAAGACTGGACCTAGCGCGCTGAAGAAGCGCACAGAGTCCTATGTCTTCTCTGAGAACACTAAATTTTTGGGAAAAGCATGGAGGAAAATCAGTATTCTCTTCGAAGACTGGACCTAGCGCGCTGACCATTGCGAAGCAATAGCTACATCACCAATGAAAACATCAAAGAACTGATGTAAACAGCGCACAGAGCCCTATGTCTTAGAACATTAATTTTTGGGAAAAGCAGGGAGGAACCCCGGATTGTATATCATACTATCTCGCTGACAAATTGTAATTTTATCGCATGGAAGAAATAAACTGGAATGATTTCGAAAAGGTAGAATTGCGTGCGGGCACCATACTGGAGGTATTGGACTATCCTGAGGCCAGAAAGCCTGCGTATAAAGTGAAAGTTGACTTTGGAGAACTTGGAATAAAAATGAGCAGTGCGCAGATCACCGCGCTTTATACGAAAGAGGAACTGATAGGCCGCCAGATTGTAGGAGTCGTCAACTTCCCCAAAAAACAGATCGGAAAGTTTATGTCCGAGTTCCTCATTACCGGTTTTGCTGATGAAAACGGAGATATTGTTTTGACAACGCTAAACGGCAAAGTGCCAAATGGCAGTAAAATGATATAAATACTATCTTTGCCGGATGAGTTTTTATAATTTTTCAGAAGAAACAAACCCTGCTGCCGAAGATGAACACTATATGCGCCTGGCTTTACATGAAGCCCAAAAGGCTTATGCTGCACAGGAGATTCCGATAGGCGCCGTTGTGGTCTGCAAAGGCAGAGTCGTGGGTCGTGGCCATAACCTTACTGAACAACTCAATGATGTAACAGCGCACGCGGAAATGCAGGCTTTTACTTCAGCTTCACAAACTCTCGGGGGTAAGTATTTAAAGGAATGCACTTTATATGTAACCGTGGAGCCTTGTGTGATGTGTGCAGGAGCAAGTTATTGGACACAGATCGGCAGACTGGTATATGGTGCATCTGAACCTAAAAGAGGGTTCTTATCCAAAAGCAATCACCTCCTGCATCCCCGGACTATTTTGAAGGGCGGAGTGCTTTCTGAGGAGTGTTCAGACCTGATGAAGCGTTTTTTCATCAACAAAAGAGGCTAAACTTGACAAACTGTTGAACAAAACTTAATGGCCGAATGTTATATTTGCTAAGTAAGTTTAGCATATTCCGGAAACGGGATCTGATTTCCTTAAATTTACCAGATAATATTTTACAATTTTAACCTTAAATACTTTAATATGGCTTTTGAATTACCTGCGTTACCATACGCAACAGATGCACTAGAACCGCATATCGATAAACAAACTATGGAGATCCACCATGGGAAACACCACCAGGCTTATGTGACCAATTTAAACAAAGCATTGGAGGGAAAGCCTGAAGCGGGTCAAAGCATCGATGAAATCATTAAAAATATCTCCAAATTCCCGCCAGCAGTCAGAAATAATGGCGGTGGACATTTTAACCACTCTTTATTCTGGGAAGTAATCGGTCCAAATAAAGGGGGTGAACCCAAAGGCGAACTTGCCGACGCGATCAACGCTGCTTTCGGATCATTCGCTGATTTTAAAACTAAATTTGCGGAAGCTGGCGCAACCCGTTTTGGTTCAGGATGGGCATGGTTAAGTGTTGGTTCCGACAAAAAATTAGTAGTTTCTTCTACACCTAACCAGGACAATCCTTTAATGGATGTCGCGGAAGTAAAAGGGACTCCGATCCTGGGAATGGATGTATGGGAGCACGCCTATTATCTGAAATATCAAAACAGACGCCCTGATTACATCGCCGCTTTCTGGAATGTAGTAAACTGGGATGCAGTGGCTGAGCGCTTCAAAAACGCATAGACATAAATAGAAAATAAAAAGGGCCGGTAAGAAAGTTCTTGCCGGCCCTTTTTATTTTCTATTGCAATTTGCTAAATATCAGAGTAATCTACAGGAAACAAAAACCGGGTGTCATTTTTGGATACATTGTTCTTGTATTGCGGCATCGCCGAAAGTTTTTTCCAATATTCGTCACTGCTAAAAGCTTTCCAGTGCTCATCCCGATCAGCCTTGTTTTCAAAAGTCGTCAGGTACATTAGATTTGGCATTTTGCTGCCCGCTATTACTTCACCATAAAAGACCGCGTTGAAGTTCAGTCTTTTGAATAAGCCGATTTCATCACCTTTATTAAACATTTCCACTTTATTCCAGTAAAGCTTCTCGGTAGGGCTTTCATAGCTGCGCAACTCATAAACCCGGTCTTTCATCGGGCTGCTGAGCTTGGGTAAATTTATGCTGGTACTGCCGGTAAATGCATTCAATAAAATGGTCTCTATCCGGTCATACGGCGGGTTGGCAAGTGCAGCCGTTAGATAAATTTTACCGTCTTCCAGGTACTTTTGGTCTTTATCCAGTAACTTTTCCAGCGAACTGAACTCCTTGTATGAGGAAAACGGAATGAAAACATAGATTAGTTTTTCCGCAGGTTTGTCTGTCTCCGGGATCGGTTTAAAGACACCTACCTTTGCTATACCAGCCCTGTGTAATGCCGGCAGATAAGCCTGTTTCAAAAAGTCTTCAACAGTTTTCTCCTGCGCGTCATTTTTAAGGTGATAGACCTTTATCTGATAAAAGTCTTTGCCTGCTGCCATTTCCATAGCATTTAAACAGTTTACGGAGAGCAACAGAGTTAAAAAAAATAGAATGGATTTTCTCATAATGCCTCCAAGATATTGTTTTCGATTTGAATTTGCTGTAATTGTATTTATAGTTTTACTTTTCAGGCAGAACATCCCTGCGATGATAAAGATTGGGCGGTAAAAATCATAAATTGCGGAGTAAACTTAGCATATGAAATATATTCTCGGTATTGATATCGGCACTGGCAGTACCAAGGCTGTTGCACTCGACTTCCGCTATCAGCCGGTTGGATCCTGCCAGCAGCATTATTCAACGTTCAGCCTTTTACCTGGTTACAGCGAGCAGGATCCTGAGGCCATATGGATGGCTTTTGTGGAGTGTATCAACGAGATGGTCAATAAAATGGGTGCCGCTCCTCAGGTCATTGGTCTGAGCAGCGCCATGCACAGTGTAATTGCTGTAGATGCTGCGGGAGCGGCATTGGCGCCTATGATGACCTGGGCGGATGCACGGAGTGCGGATATCGCCGAACAAATGCGGGCTACGGATGCAGGCATGAAGATTTATGAAGCTACGGGAACGCCTATACATGCAATGTCGCCACTCTGCAAACTCATCTGGCTAAGAGAGAACCAGCAGAAACTCTTTGACGCTGCATATAAATTCATTTCCATAAAGGAATACATCTGGTATCGTTTATTTGACGAATACCGGATCGACCATTCTGTCGCCTCTTGTATGGGTTTGTTTGACCTGGAAAGCCTTGGTTGGAATGCCGATGCCCTGCAGGCGGTAAAGATTGATCCTGCCCGCTTATCTGAACTTGTAGGCACTGATTACACAATGAGAGGCTTGTCTTACGACGCTGCTATGCTTTTTGGTGTCCGTGACGTGCCTTTTGTGATAGGGGCGAGTGACGGCTGTTTGGCCAATCTTGGAAGTCATGCTACTGAACTGGGTGTAGCTGCAATTACCATAGGCACCAGCGGGGCGGTCAGGGTTGCAAGCCGGAAACCGACATCTAATCCGTCCATGACCTTTAGTTATGTACTTGATGAGCAAACTTATATTTGCGGTGGGCCGGTCAACAATGGTGGAATAGTCTTGCAGTGGTTGCTCAAGAACGTTTTTGGAAAGGAGACGTCTGGTCCCGAAGATTACGATAACCTTTTTAAATTGATAAAGTCTATTCCTGCGGGCAGTGAAGGCCTCATCTGCCTGCCTTATCTGAACGGTGAGCGGGCACCGGTATGGGATGCTTCTGCAAGCGGGAGTTTTTTCGGCCTCAGGCTGCAGCATGGTCAGGGGCATCTGGCCAGGGCTGTGCTCGAAGGAGTCTGCTATGCATTGAACCAGGTGCTGGTCACGCTGGAGCAGTATGCGGGGCATATACACCAAATCAATGTCAGCGGCGGCTTTGTTCATTCTGAAGTATGGATGCAGCTTCTGGCAGATGTTACCGGAAAGCCCCTCCTATTGATGCATACTGAAGATGCCTCAGCTATCGGGGCTGCTTACCTTGCAGTAAAAGCAGCGGATCTAACACCTGAATACCCACGACCAGTACTTCCGGAAAAGACCATTGTCCCCGACGGACAAACGCATAATGTCTACAAGAAAGGTTTCGCAACATATAGCCAGCTTTATCCGGCACTGAAGGATTTAACCTGAGCCTGCTCTTACCCTGGCTTTTACATAAGTAATATTCACGCTTTTACTGAGTACGCACCCGGTGCTGCCTGGATGCGCAATGAGTACGCCTTTTTTCTGAAAAAAGGCGTACTCAGTAAAAGCATAGGTGCAACGCGGGAAGGACGCTGGATGGAGTGAAGAAGCATGACAAACGCACTAATTAAAGTAATGTTTCGTTTTAGCAGTGACACCCGATAGAAATATAGTCACATTATTATTAATGATTGGCGGTTCAAACGGATATTTTGTAGGTTTATAGAAACATAGAAAACACAAATGAAAATTTTAAAGAACCCATTATTACTGGTCCTTATCGGACTACTCAGCGTTTCGCTGCAAGCGTGTAAAACCAAGAAGGCGGTAGCTAAACCCACGCCTCCTGTAGAAACCAAAGCTGAACCGGTAGAAGAAAAACAACCGGCACCTGCGCCGGAACCGGAAAAACCGGCACCGCCTGCACCTGTTGAAAAACCGAATTTTGAATTTAGAAATGTTCAGTTTGAATTTGACTCCGGTGTCTTGAAGACCGCTTCTTTTGAAATTCTGGACCAGGTAGCCAGGGAAATGAAAAAAGACCCGACCGTGAAGTTCATCCTCAACGGACACTCCTCTATCGAAGGTTCCGCCGAACACAATATGTCGCTGTCGGTAGACCGGGCGAACTCTGTAAAGTCTTATTTAGTCAACGCAGGCATCAATGCTTCCAATCTGACCATCAAAGGATTCGGGGCCACGCAACCTAAAACCTCTAACAGCACTGAGGAAGGACGTGCTGTAAACCGGAGAGTAGAATTTGAAATGGTCAAGTAAAGTGATACCTGTATAAATAAAAAAGACCCCGGACATATCGGGGTCTTTTTTATGCGTCTTTCAATTGTTTATCGGTTTTAATTAGTTTGTATTCCATTTCAGTCATGATCAACAACGATCACTGATACAAACTTAGGGGCAATAATGGAACGGGTGTTGTGTAAATCAGACAAAAACAGAGGGTGAATGCGACAAGCCCTGGAAAGGCATCAGATCCCCACAATGTCTTTCTTCTTTTTCTGTTTCATGTTTTTGGGGATGACATTCAGGATTTCTTCCTTCAGGGCATTCAGCATTCTTTTTTTGATGAAATTTTTGTGGGTGACCAGGCTGATCTCCCTTACGGGCTCAGGGGATTTGAAATAACGGACCTTGCTCATCTGCTTGTGGCTCAGCTCTTCCAGAGCGAGTTCCGGCAATAGGGTCGCGCCATTGTTCATGTCTACCATACGGATCAGTGTTTCGACACTCCCCGTGTTGTAGGTTAGCCCTTGCAGGCGGTTCTGCTTTGTTGAACGGCAGATGTTGAGGACCTGGGATCTCATACAGTGCCCTTCGTTCAGCAGCCAGATGTTCTCATCTTCCAGATCGTCGGCATCAATGGCTTTTTTCTTATATAGCTTGCTGTTCTTACTGATATAAGTAACAAAGTTTTCATAATAAAGTGGCAGCTCTTCAATGGCATTGTCTGCCAGAGGGGTAGCCAGTATTCCGCAATCCAGCACGCCGGTCTTAAGGTGATGGATGATGTCTTCGGTGGTATATTCCCAGATCAGAAGTTTCAGGTCTGGGTATTTCTCCATCATAGCTGCAATCACTCTCGGCAAAAGATAAGGGGCGACCGTAGGAATAATGCCAACCCTGAGCTCGCCCGTTACATCCTGCTGCTGATCGCTGATGAGCTCCCTGATCTTCTGGCTTTCCTGCAAAACCAACCTTGCCTGCTGGATGATCTGGGCGCCTATTTCAGTTGGCACAATGGGCTGTTTACTGCGGTCAAACAGCTTCACATTTAGCATTTCTTCCAGTTTCTGTACCTGCATGCTCAATGTAGGCTGGGTAACGAAACACTTTTCCGCAGCGCCTACAAAACTCCTGTAAGTATCTACAGCTACAATGTATTCCAGTTGGACTAAGGTCATATAGTTAAAGCTTATTTTCTTTAACAAAGATATCAATTATAACTATGACGGGGAAAAATTGATAGCACAAACTGAATTAAATGTGTTTGGCTAAAAAATCCCGGTAAGCCAGTTCAATTCCTTCTTCGAGTTCCACTGTATGTTGCCACCCCAGTGAATGAAGTTTTGAAACATCCATTAGTTTGCGCGGGGTGCCATCAGGTTTACTGCTGTCAAAGGCTAATGTACCTTCAAATCCGATTACTTTTTTGATCAGCAATGCAAGGTCCTTGATGGTCAGGTCTTTTCCGGTGCCGATGTTTACAAAGCCGGGCTCATTGTATTCCTGCATTAAAAAGTAGCATGCGCCGGCCAGGTCATCGGCAAACAGGAATTCACGCATCGGAGATCCTGAACCCCAAATGGTAACTTCCGCTGTGCCATTAACTTTTGCCTCATGAAATTTGCGGATCAGGGCAGGCAACACATGAGAATTTTGCGGATGATAATTGTCATTATAACCGTACAAATTGGTCGGCATTACCGATATAAAATTGCAGCCATACTGATCGCGGTAAGCATCGGCCATTTTTATGCCGGCAATTTTGGCGATGGCATATGGTTCATTGGTTTCTTCCAGCAGGCCGGTAAGCAGGTATTCCTCCTTTAAAGGCTGCGGGGCAAGTTTGGGGTAGATACAGCTTGAACCAAGGAACATCAGTTTTTTAACGCCTGTAAGATAGGCCTGATGAATGACATTGTTTTGAATACAAAGATTTTCATACAGAAAATCTGCTCTGTAGGTGTTGTTGGCAACAATGCCCCCTACTTTGGCGGCTGCCAGAAAAACATATTCCGGATTTTCTGCGGCAAAAAAATTGGCGGTGGCTTGCTGGTCGCGGAGGTCCAGTTCGGTTGATGTTTTAGTAACCAGGTTCGTATAGCCCTCTTTTACCAATTTGCGGTAAATGGCAGAGCCCACCATCCCGCGGTGACCAGCTACATATATTTTTGCGTTCTTTTCCAATTGTTTATTGATATGGTGCAGTGCAAAAATACGAAATCTCTTTCGTCATCCTGACATATGCTCAACGTCCTCCTCATTTTTTCATCTGTACTTATTGTTTTGATCTTCAGAAGGGCCCCGTCGTATATTGCTTTGAAGCTTCTTGGGGTCAGGATGACGTAGCGTAAGAAGTTTTCTATAAATTTGTATTTCAATATCATAAAGCAGTGGGCAAAGATAAATTAAGAAAGTTTGCGGAAATAGATACGTTTCCTAATGTGTATCAGCTTGAAGAAGGCAGGGAGCTGAGCGGGAAGTGGGCAGCACAACATTTTAAGAACAGCAATCCTGTAGTGCTGGAACTGGCATGCGGAAAGGGAGAGTATTCAGTCGGACTGGCCAAAATGTTTCCGGGCAAGAATTTTATTGGGGTCGATCTGAAAGGAAACAGAATCTGGAGAGGGGCACGCACAGGGATGGATGAAGGCATTCAGAACCTGGCTTTTCTGAGGATCCAGATTGAGGATATTGTGGATTATTTTGGAGCAAATGAAGTTGATGAGATCTGGATCACATTTCCGGACCCTCAGCCGCAGGACAGCCGGGAGAAAAAAAGACTGACCTACCCGGGCTTTCTGAATAAATACAAATCGTTTTTAAAACCGGGCGGTAAAATCAATCTGAAGACGGACAATGACGGGCTCTATCAGTACACCGTGGAGACAGTAAACGCACTGAAAATGGTATGCCATAAAAACACAAACCAGCTGTACAAATCTGAATTTGCAGATGAGGTGCTTTGCATAAAGACCCATTATGAAAGGATTTACCTAAAACACGATAAAAATATAAATTACATCCAATTCTCATTTGAATAATGGAACAGTCATTCTATGATCAGGTTTTTGAATTGGTACGGCTCATTCCAAAGGGGCGGGTCACTTCTTACGGAGCCATTGCCAAAAGTTTGGGCTCCGGAGGCTCTGCCAGAATGGTGGGCTATGCAATGGCCAATGCTCCTCAGGCACATCCGCCGATACCGGCCCACCGGGTGGTCAATAGCAGTGGTTTGCTTACCGGCAAGTTCCATTTTGCCACCCCTGACCTGATGCAGGAATTGCTGGAAGCTGAGGGTGTAAGGATAAAGAATGACAAGGTCCAGAATTTTAAAGTACTTTTCTGGGATCCGCTGATTGAGTTATAAAATAAAAATCAAAAAATTAAGCAATGACAGATGTGATCAGATGTGACTGGTGCGGGAATGACCCGCTGTATATCAAATACCATGATGAAGAATGGGGCAAGCCTGTTTATGACGATAAAGTCCTTTTTGAATTTCTCATTCTTGAGGGTGCACAGGCTGGACTGAGCTGGATCATCATTCTCCGGCGAAGAGAAGGTTACAGAAAGGCTTTCGCTGATTTTGATGTACAAAAGGTAGCGGCATTTGCTGAAAAGGATGTGGAGCGGCTGATGAACGATGCGGGCATCATCCGGAACAGGCTAAAGGTGAACGCCGCGATCAGCAATGCAAAACTGTTTATCGGTATCCAGGAGGAGTTCGGGTCCTTTGCCGATTACATTTGGGGATTTCTGCCGGGTAAAAAACCATTGATCAATGATGTCAAAACCATGAGAGATGTTCCCGCAAGAACGGAAATCTCTGATGCGATCAGCAAGGACATGAAGAAAAGGGGTTTCAAGTTTTTTGGCACCACAATTTGTTACGCGCATATGCAGGCAACGGGCATGGTCAATGACCACAAGGTTGGCTGTATCAGCAGGTAAGAACTATTTTTTTATTGAATTGTAATCCACGACCAGGGTCTTAACCTGGCTGGCATCAAACGTTTCTGTTGCGTTTATGCGCTTGATCATGTCCTCACTGCCAGTTAATTTTTGCAGCAATATGTTTTTAATGTGCTGAGCCTTACCTTCAGAATTTGCCCCCTCCACCGGTATTTCCATTAAGGGGCCGGTACCGAGCCGTTCAATAAAATAAGTTGTTGGCATGACTCTCTTTGGCTGATCGGCCTCGCTCCGCCTGCCACCACCGATAGAGATGCCTATACCACCGCCCAGACCACCTGTGCCACCGCCAACAGCGACTGATGGCCTGACTTTTGCGCGCTTCTGAGGAGGTTCTGCAGCCATTGTGTTGCCGCCTATCGAATATAAGTTGACTGTGCCCTGTTCAAGAAGCCTGAAAAAACGGAACTCCATGCGCTTATTGATCAATATGGGTTTGCTCACATAGGTTTCGCCGTTCCAGACAAATTCTTTGATGTCTTTAGCCTCATACTGCACCATGCTTTCCTCGTCGTTCCTGAAGACAACTGAGGAGAAATTTGTAGCTTTGATGGTTCCCCTTATAAAGTTACCTTCTTTGATCACAATGATGTCCTGCGCTTTGGAATATAGGGATGACAGGACAAGAAAGAATAGTGCCAGATATTTTATAGATCTCATAATCGTCAAATAACGGAAATTATTAGAGTATTATTACCTTTATCAATTAACATTAATCTTATATGAAACCATCATGATTTTCAAAGCATATTTTTGTATAAATAAATCATGATAGCTTCATCATAAATAAAACAATAAATAAACAGATGAAAAAACTCTTCCTTCTTGATGGCATGGCGCTGATCTACCGCGCGCATTTCGCACTGAGCAAAGCTCCCAGGTTTACTTCTACAGGAATCAACACCTCTGCAGTGATGGGATTTGCAAATACCCTGCTGGAAGTGTTGAAAAAGGAAAAGCCAAGTCACATCGCTGTTGTATTTGACACGGATGCCCCTACAGAAAGACATACGGATTTTGTAGGTTATAAAGCACATCGGGAAGCGATGCCAGAAGACCTGGCTACTGCACTTCCTTATGTGTGTAAGATGATCGAGGGCTTTAATATTCCTGTAATTACTAAAGATGGTTATGAGGCCGATGACATCATCGGTACTTTGGCAAAAGAGGCTGAACGCCAGGGTTTCCAGGTATATTGTATGACTCCCGACAAGGATTTTGCGCAATTGGTTTCTGATAATATTTTTATTTATAAGCCTGCCCGGATGGGCAATGAGATGGAAGTACTAGGTGTCAAAGAGATTTTGGCGAAGTGGGAGATCGAACGTGTAGAGCAGGTGATTGACATACTTGGGTTGTGGGGTGATGCAGTCGATAACATTCCCGGCATTCCCGGTATAGGGGAAAAAACGGCTAAACTGCTCATCAGGCAATACGGCTCTGTTGAAAATATCATTGCCAATTCGCACGAACTGAAAGGCAAGCAGCGTGAGAATGTAGAGATGTATGCCGAGCAGGGGATGATCTCCAAAAAACTGGCTACGATCTTATTGAATGTTCCGGTTGAATTTGATGAAAAAGCTTTGGAACTGGAAGAGCCAAGCAGGGAACTGCTCGAGCCCTTGTTCGCTGAACTCGAATTCAGAACTATAGGAAAGCGTGTCTTCGGGGAAGGATTTAGTGTCAATGAGGCTAAAGGAAGTGCTGGCCAGCAGACTGATCTCTTTGGACAGGCCACTGAAATGCCGCAGCGTGACACGAAGGTATTTGTAGCCCCGCCAGCTATGTTTGAACAGGCAGAGGCGAAAACCATTGAAAATACACCACATGATTATAAACTGGTCAGTACACCTGAGCAGCGCAGGGACCTGATCGCATTATTATTGCAGCAGGAAAGCATTTCCTTTGATACCGAGACTACAGGTACGGATGCCAATCTTGCTGACCTTGTAGGTTTGTCATTCTGCATAAAACCGGGAGAGGGGTATTACATTCCCGTTTCTGAAAACAGGGCAGAGGCTCAGGTTATTGTGGACGAGTTTAAAACAGTTTGGGAAAATGAAAGTATCGCCAAGATCGGACAGAACATCAAATATGACATGCTGGTACTTAAATGGTACGGTGTTGCCATAAAGGGTGTGTTATTTGACACCATGCTGGCGCATTACCTGATTGATCCGGATACACGTCATGGTATGGACGTCCTGTCGGAAAATTATCTCAATTATTCTCCCATTTCCATTACCACCCTGATCGGTGCAAAAGGTAAGGCACAGGGAACGATGCGGGATGTGCCTGTAGAGAAGGTGGTTGATTATGCTTCGGAGGATGCTGACGTGACCTTACAGCTGGCCAATAAGTTCAGACCGATGCTGAAAGAACTCAATGCGGAAAAGCTAGCTGTTGAAGTGGAAAATCCATTGATCTATGTGCTTGCGGACATCGAAAAGGAGGGCGTGCGTATCGATATGGATACGCTGATCAATTACTCTAAGGAGCTGGAGATTGACATCAGGAAATTTGAGCAGAGTGTATATGATAAGTGTGGGGTTAAGTTCAACCTGGCTTCACCGAAGCAGCTGGGTGAGGTGCTGTTTGACAAGCTTTGCCTGGACCCTAAGGCTAAAAAAACAAAGACCGGACAATATCAGACTGGTGAGGATGTGTTATTGGCCCTGGCAAGTAAAAGTGACATTGTAAAAGATATCCTGGATTTCCGTCAGTTGCAAAAACTGAAATCTACTTATGTGGATGCGTTGCCTTTGTTGGTTAATCCGAAAACAGGCCGGGTGCATACGAGTTACAACCAGGCGGTTGCAGCGACTGGAAGGTTAAGTTCTAACAATCCTAATCTGCAGAATATTCCGATTCGAACAGAACGGGGACGTGAGGTACGCAAGGCGTTTATTCCGAGGGATGAAAACCACATTTTGCTGTCAGCGGATTATTCGCAGATCGAGCTGAGAATTATTGCCGATATTAGTAAGGAAGAAAATATGCTGGATGCGTTTAATAAAGGGATTGATATCCATACGGCAACCGCGGCAAAGGTGTATGGCATTTCTATTGAAGATGTGGATTCCACCCAGCGCCGTAATGCCAAGGCAGTGAATTTTGGGATCATCTACGGGCAATCTGCTTTTGGGCTGTCGCAAAACCTGGGTATTCCGCGTAAGGAAGCTGCAGAGATCATTGAACAATATTTTACGCAGTACCCTGGGATTAAGAAATACATGTCGGATACCATGAACTTTGCCCGTGAGAATGGTTTTGTGGAGACGATCCTGGGCAGAAGAAGGTATTTACGTGACATCAATTCTGCCAACCAGACCGTAAGGGGCTTTGCGGAACGAAATGCGATCAATGCGCCTATCCAGGGTTCGGCGGCAGACATGATCAAGGTTGCTATGATCAATATCCATAAAGACATCCAGGATCAGAAGCTCCAGTCGAAAATGACGATGCAGGTACATGATGAGTTGGTGTTTGACGTGCTGAAAACGGAGGTGGATGCGATGAAAGCCATCATATCACACCGGATGAAGACGGCGATTAAAACTACGGTGCCAATTGAAGTAGAGATCGGGCAGGGAGAAAACTGGCTGGCTGCGCATTAATATTGCTTGCTGGGAGCTTAAGATAAAAAAAAGAAAGCATTACTCGTCGAAGACTGGACCTTGCGCGCTGAAGAAGCGCACAAATCCTATGTCTTCTCTGAGAACGCTTTCTTTTTTTTTGCAACACACCTAAAGAAAGTCCAGCGTTCTATGAAAAGGCATGTAAAGCCTTTGCGCGCTTTTTCAGCGCGCCTAAGGGTTTTGAGCCTTTGAATAGTAATGCTGACTTTCTTTAGTTTAAATCCTTTTGCAATAATCTAAGTTGCGGGATAGGAATAATTAAAGCTCAATGGTTTCACCAATACCCGGCAAAAGCAAAGTCTTATGCTCTCTTTTGAATTTGGCAACAGCTTCGTCAGTGTCAATTTGAATTGGCGGGAAGGTATTGTAATGCACGCCGATCACTTTATCACATTCCAGGTATTTTGTAGCGATTAAAGCATCGTCCACATCCATGGTGTAGTGACCACCGATCGGAAGAATGGAATAGTCCAGGCTGTACAGATCCGCAAGAATCTTCATTTCCCAGGTAAGCGCAGTGTCCCCGGCAAAGTAAAAAGTCTTTCCTTCGAGCTCCAGTACAAATCCGGCAGGGTTGCCGCCGTAGCTGTCGTCGGGATTGGCACTGGTGTGGACCGCCCAGACGGTTCTTAATGTTCCGAAATCAAATTTTGCTTTTCCGAAGTTGACATCAGTTACATTTTTTACCCCCTGATTCCTGATCCAGGCAGCGACTTCTACTATAGCAATCACATGGGCGTTGGTATTGTTTGCTATTTCAACAAGGTCTGCTATATGATCGGCATGACCGTGACTTACAAGAATGTAATCGGCCTCAATTGTTTTTATATCAATATGTTTTGCCAGCGGATTGTGGGTGATAAAGGGATCGAAAAGGAATTTCCTGCCATCGGCCTCGATGCAGAAACACGACTGGCCATAATAAGTGAACTTCATAATGGTAGTTTCAATGTAATTTAAGACTCAAATAAATTATTGGCCAAACATACCGCCAAGGCCGCCAAGCATATCCTTGGTCATATTTTGCATTTCAGCAGCGCTTACCTGCTCTGCCTGTGTCAGCGCTTTATTTACTGCGGTAAGCAAAAGCTCTTCGAGTTCTTCCTTGTCGGACTGCTTATGAAAATCTTCGTCAATCTCTACTGAGGTAATGACTTTGTTGGCTGTTGCCGTGATGCGGATCTTTCCGCCTTCCACTTCACCATAAACAGAGATGGTGTCCAGTCTTTTCTTTATTTCATCAGCTTTTTGCTGAGCTGCCATTAATTTGTCAAACATAAATATGGATTTTAATATAAAACGAAATTAAAGGAAATTGGTTTAAACTATCGCCTTAAATAAAAAAAAGCGGCTTACTTATGAAGTAAGCCGCGATATCCTATTGACATTTAGTTTTTCAGAGGTACATATAAGCATGTACGTGAAAAGACTGATTTTGGTTTGCAGCCAGCCTATTTATTTTTGTCAGCCAGTTATTTTACCAGTGCCTTATTGAATGCGATAAAAAGCTTGAAAAGGTCGTAGTATTCGGTGAATGGAAGTGTTGGTGCCAGATCAAAGACATCATGATAGGCACTTATTCCGCCCAGGGTATAAATGAAAAATGCGGGAACCCCCTTTTCCGTAAAAAAATAATGATCGCTATTGGCGGCTTTGCCTCTTGGATTTATTTTAGTAAGGTATTTATTGTCATTGTTGATCTTATTGAGCAGCGCAAATTCTTTAGTATGGAGCGTGGCATTCACTACAGTGATTCCACCTTCACCGGTGCCGACCATGTCTACATTGATCAAAAAGCGGATCTGTTCGAGAGGGATCAGCGGATGCTCTGTGAAATATTTAGAACCGACCAGCCCGGCTTCTTCTGCGGCAAAGCAAATAAAAACAATGCTGTAGGGTTGTGGATGGGCCGCATAATATTTGGCTAGGCCCAGGAGAAAGGCGATGCCGCTGGCATTGTCGTTAGCCCCCGGGAAGTAAATGTCACTCCCCATTCCACCAAGGTGATCGTAATGCGCGGAGATGACGATAATGGAGTCCGGTTTTTTGGTGCCTTTTACCATTGCACAAATGTTGGCGGCGCTGAATTGTTCTACAAAATCGTTTTCTATGTTCAGTTCTATATTTTCCGGAGCAGTTTTTACAGTTTTCCTGTCGATTTGAATTCCTGTGTAATCTTCCTGCTGCCGGGCTACAGACCAGGTGAGTTTATCTTTAAGCTGAACCATCAACCGCTGACCGGGATTGACAAAGGTGATGCTGTCCGCTTGCTGCAGATTTCCTTCTGTTTTTTTACCGGTACTTTCAGGCATCACGATAAAGTCCTTACCGGGAATGAGTTTCCTGCCGTTCAGGCTGACTTCCATTTTTCCTGGGAAAGTATTGACGGGGAATGAAAAGACTTGTTTAAAATCTTTTCCTGCTATGGGTTTTAAGCCATAGGACTTGAACTGATTGATGATAAATTCGGCGGCTTTGGCCATTCCCTGGTTGGTATAGCCCCTGCCCCACATGGACTTTGAGGTCAGCTGCCCGACGATGTTTTTGGCTGCAGGCAGATCCTGGGCATGCAGGCAACTACCTGCAAAAAGAAGGAGCAAGATGAGCAAATGTTTCATTGCGTTCAATTCAAATGTGTGATGAGATAAACTTACATAAATTTTAAATGTTCCGCATGAAAACAGAATGTCCGGTTTGTTGTTGTAGAAAGATTACTGTAAAATTATGGATATACGCTCGAATGAGCCCTTCTGGCTGGTAAGAAATGGACTCATGCATTCTTATCCTTCTCTGAGAAACAACCTGGAATGCGATGTGGTTATCGTTGGCAGCGGCATTACCGGCGCGCTGATGGCGCATGCCTGCAAAGAAAAGGGCTATGATACTGTATTGATCGATAAACGGGAAATTGCTCACGGCAGTACATCCGCCACGACGTCAATGCTTCAGTATGAGGTCGATGTCCCGTTATATCAGCTAAAAGAGATGATTGGCCAGCAGGGTGCTATAGCTAGTTACAAAGCATGCCGGGACGCAATATACAAACTGGAAAAACTGGTAGAAGAAATCGGGTCAACTTGTGATTTTGAGAAAAAAGAGTCCGTTTATTTTGCAGGAAATCCCAAAGACCTGAAATGGCTCAGGAAGGAGTTCGAGGCCCGTTTCGAAGCTGGATTTGATGTAAAGTGGCTGGACAGGCCGGCCCTCAGATCGACTTATGGTATTGTTGCGGAGGGCGCCATCGCATCTGCCGATGGTGCGAGCATCGATGCTTTTCGTCTGGCTCATGACCTCCTGCATTTTAACAGCAGCAGAGGGCTGCAGGTATTTGACAAAACTGAATTGCAAAAAGTCAGATATGAAACCGGTTATGTATTGCTTGAATTAGATACTGGTGCCAGTATTAAAGCAAAAAACATCATCTATTGCACAGGGTACGAGGCGCAGCAAATGCTGCCCGATAAAATAGTCAGCTTGAAAAGTACCTATGCCATGATCAGTGAGAAAGGCGGGCAGGATGCGGATGTCTGGAAGGATACCTTATTCTGGAACACAGATCTGCCTTATTTATACCTGCGCAGTACTGAAGACGGAAGAATGCTGGTAGGAGGTGAGGACGAAAATTTCAGAAATGCCACCAGAAGAGATTTACTGATCGGGAGGAAAAGAGACAAACTGCTGAAGACCCTGAAAAGGTATCTGCCGGAGGTTAATTTTATTGAGGATTTTTGCTGGGCGGGGACTTTTGGTGAAACTAAAGACGGATTGCCTTACATCGGCAGCCATCCAAAATTTCCCAACAGCTATTTTGTGCTGGGCTTCGGGGGCAATGGAATTACTTTTTCAGTTACAGGAATGGATATGATCATGGGCATGATGGACGGATCGCCGGATTTGCTGTCTCATTATTTCCGGTTTGGAAGGTAAATCACCTGAATTTCTTTTTACTGAAAAATGTAAAAAAATCAAAAACGTATTGCACAACTCGATATTTATTTAAACCTTTGCGCCTCAAGTCATTTAAAGAATAACTGTAAATAGAAAATGAACACGTACGCACCACATAAACTTTCTATTGTAGAGGCAAAGAATATTGCTTCTAAAAGTTTGTTTATTGAGCGTTTGCGACCCATATTTTCTGTTACTACCAACCGGCAAACCTATACGCCGCGCATTTGAGTAAATCGCTGATCAACCAGTGAATTTTTCCACAGAGGATTGCCTCTCAAAAAACAATTAATCAGAACATGTATATTTTTTCGTTATCGTATTAATGAATATAAACGATTTTATAGTGCTGGTAGCGCTTCCTGAACATCGTGTCTTCGCAGAAGAGATCTGTGAGGAAATGTCAGAGTCTGCAAAAGCACGCGGCACCGGTATCGCCAAACGTTCCCCGGAATATGTGGCCGGTAAAATGGTGGATGGAAAAGCGGTCATTGCTTTTCATAAGGATGGCTCATGGGCCGGATTTTGTTATATCGAAACCTGGAGCCACGGACAGTTTGTGGCCAATTCAGGACTGATCGTAAGTCCGAAATACCGCAAGGCGGGTCTCGCAAACGCCATTAAGCATAAAATATTTGAATTGTCCAGACAAAAATATCCGAAGGCAAAGATTTTTGGACTGACCACTGGTCTGGCGGTGATGAAGATCAATTCAGACCTTGGATATGAGCCTGTCACCTATTCGGAACTCACCCAGGATGAAGAATTCTGGAAGGGCTGTCAAAGCTGTGTGAACTTTGAGATCCTGAAGATGAAGGAGCGTAAGAACTGTATGTGCACAGCTATGTTGTATGATCCGGTGGAACAAAAGCACGAGGCAGCAAAGAAATTTGCGGAAGAACTGCATAAGAACCCAACGCTTTATGAACGATTCATGAGCATTAAGCAGAAGCTGGTACTCAAATCAAAACCACAAAATAAGGGCTTGAAGTCCCTGTTGTTATTGTTTACGTTTTTATTTAATAAATAGCTGTTTTTAATATGAAGAAGAAAGTTGTTTTAGCTTTTAGCGGAGGTCTCGATACCTCATTTTGCTGTATTTACCTGGCCCAGGACCGTGATTTGGAAGTGCATTCTGTAATTGTGAACACCGGGGGTTTTTCTGATGAAGAACTGCAGGAAATAGAAAAACGTGCTTACGCTTTGGGTGTTGCTTCTCATGCTGTGGTTGACGAAACTACAAATTATTATGACAGCTGTATCAAATACCTGATCTATGGCAACGTATTGAAAAATGCAACTTACCCGCTGTCCGTTAGCGCGGAACGTGTAAGTCAGGCAACAGCCATTGCCAATTATGTAAAAAAAATAGGCGCAGATTATGTAGCGCACGGAAGTACCGGAGCAGGAAACGACCAGGTGCGTTTCGATATGATTTTCAACATCATTATTCCCGGGGTAGAGATCATTACTCCGATCAGGGACTTAAAATTATCCCGCGAAGCGGAAATAGAATACCTGGCTGAGCGCGGTGTTGTATATAGTGCTGAAAAGGCAAGGTATTCGATCAATAAAGGGTTATGGGGAACATCGGTTGGGGGTAAAGAAACCTTGACTTCCAACGAAACCTTGCCTGAAGAGGCCTGGCCAACGCAGGTTACAGAGACGGAGCCACGCAAACTGGAACTGATTTTTGAAAAAGGGGAGCTGGTGGCGATTGACGGCGAAACATTTGCCCCGGTCAGGGCGATCCAGAAATTGCAGGCCATTGCCCAGCCGTATGGCCTGGGCAGAGACATTCATGTTGGCGATACAATTATAGGAATTAAAGGCCGTGTGGGCTTTGAAGCTGCGGCTCCGATGGTGATCATCAAGGCACATCATACACTTGAAAAACATACACTGACCAAATGGCAATTGTCCTGGAAGGAGCAGCTGTCTTCTTTCTATGGCAACTGGCTGCATGAGGGACAGTTCCATGACCCGGTCATGCGCAACATTGAAGCGTTTTTAACCGATACGCAGAAAGTGGTGAGCGGAAAAGTATTTGTAGAACTTCTGCCATACCGCTTCAACATTATCGGCATTGAGTCAGATCATGACCTGATGAGCAATAAATTCGGCAGTTACGGCGAAATGAACAATGCATGGAGCGGAGAAGATGTAAAAGGTTTCTCTAAAATTTTTGGCAACCAGGTCATGATCTGGCATAAAGTGAACAGCCATGAAGATTAAAGCGGGAATAATAGGAGGAGCGGGATACACCGGCGGGGAAATGCTCCGTTTGCTGATCAATCACCCTTCCGTTGAAATTGCCTTTGTACACAGCAGCAGTAATGCCGGCAATAAGATATCTGATGTGCATACCGATCTTTTTGGAGATACCGATCTTCGTTTTACCGGGGAGCTGTCCCAGGACATCGATGTCATGTTCCTTTGCGTGGGCCATGGTGACGCTAAGAAATTCCTGGATGCCAATCCGGTAGCTGCCGATGTAAAGATCATTGATCTGAGCCAGGACTTCAGGCTGAAGGTCAATGCAGGGAGCAAATGGGTTTATGGCCTGCCCGAGCTAAACAGAGAAAAGATAAAAGAAGCCAGTTATATAGCCAATCCGGGTTGTTTTGCTACTACGATTCAGCTGGGGCTGCTGCCGCTGGCGGCCAAAGGGCTGCTGACAGGCGAAGTGCACATCAATGCCACTACAGGATCAACAGGAGCAGGACAGAGCTTGTCAGGTACGTCGCACTTTAGCTGGCGCAGCAATAACCTGTCGGTCTACAAAGCTTTTGAACACCAGCACCTGAACGAAATCGGAGAGAGCCTGAAACAACTGGACAGAGGTTTTGACCAGACGATCAACTTTATCCCTCAGCGCGGTGCTTTTACCAGGGGCATTCTGGCGGCGATTTATGTAGAAAGCGATCTGACAACCGAAGAGGCACAGCGTATATTTGAAGATTACTATGCAGCGCATGTTTTTACACACGTGAGCAGGAAAAATATCGATCTGAAACAGGTTGTCAATACCAATAAAGTATTGGTACACGTAGAGAAGCATGGCAATAAATTATTTATTGTCAGTATCGCAGATAATTTGCTGAAAGGAGCAAGCGGACAGGCCGTGCAAAACATGAACCTGATGTTTGGACTTGAAGAAAGTGCAGGATTGCGGCTTAAAGCGGCGGCGTTTTAATTAAACCCGCTGCGCCGATTTTACCCAGTCATAGCGCCTCAGCACAATTATTCAAGTTATTAAAACATAAAGAACTACGCCATGAACTTATTCGACGTATATCCGTTAAACGACATAGAAATCACCAAGGCATCCTTCAGTACTGTATGGGATGCCAATGGACAAGAATACCTGGACCTTTATGGCGGTCATGCCGTCATCTCGATCGGGCATACCCATCCGCATTATGTAACCCGTGTTACAGACCAGCTCCATAAAGTAGGCTTTTATTCCAATTCTGTTAAAATTCCGTTGCAGACTCAGCTGGCAGAAAAGCTGGGCAAGGTCTCCGGCAAGACAGATTACCAGCTGTTTTTGTGCAATTCAGGAGCCGAGGCCAATGAGAACGCGCTGAAACTTGCTTCCTTTTACAACAACAGGAAGAAAGTGATCGCCTTTAAGGGCGCCTTTCACGGCAGGACATCGCTGGCAGTAGCAGCTACGGACAATCCAAAGATCGTAGCGCCGGTAAATGAAACTGATAATGTTATTTTCCTTCCGCACAACGATGAAGCCGCATTGGCACAGGCCTTTGCCGCATATGGAAATGAGATCTCCGCAGTGATCATAGAGGGCATACAAGGCGTAGGCGGAATTAAAGAAGCATCAGGAAGCTTCCTGCAAAAGATCCGTTCACTCTGTGACGAGTACAATGCGGTCTATATCGCCGACAGTGTACAATGCGGTTACGGAAGAACGGGATTGTTTTATTCCCACGACTACGCAGGTGTGAATGCCGATGTGTATACCATGGCGAAAGGCATGGGCAACGGCTTTCCGGTTGCCGGAATTTCGATCGCACCTAAATTTAAACCGTGGCATGGTATGCTGGGTACTACCTTTGGCGGCAATCACCTGGCCTGCGCGGCAGCACTGGCAGTTCTCGAAATCATAGAACAGGACAACCTGATGAAAAACGCAGAAGTAGTCGGCAGCTACCTGATCGAAGAACTTAAGAAGATCGAAGCGGTAAAAGAAGTGCGTGGCAGAGGCCTGATGATCGGTATAGAACTGCCTGAAAACCTGGCTGATGTAAAGAAGAACCTGTTGTTTAAGCATAAGATCTTCACCGGAGAGGCCAAACCAAATGTAATCAGACTATTGCCTGCTTTAAACTTAACCAAAGGCCAGGCGGATCATTTCTTGAACGAATTTAAAATTGCTTTAAAAGGATGAATCAATTCACTTCAGTACACGATGTACAAGACATCCGCCAGCTCTTAAAAGATGCGCTGGCCCTAAAGGAAAATCCATATTCACAACAGCATTTGGGAAAGAACAAGACTTTGGGCCTTGTTTTTCTAAACCCAAGTCTGCGTACGCGCCTGAGTACACAGAAGGCAGCGCTTAACCTGGGCATGAATGTGATGGTGATGAACATGGACAAAGAAGGCTGGGCACTAGAAACTCAGGATGGAGTAGTGATGAATGGAGCTACAGTAGAGCACATTCGTGAAGCTGCAGCAGTGATGGGCCAGTATTGTGATATATTGGGACTCCGTTCTTTTCCTAAGCTGGTAAACCGGGATGAAGATTACAACGAAGATTTCTTTAATAAATTCATCAAATATTGCAATGTCCCGGTACTGAGTCTGGAAAGTGCAACACGTCATCCTTTGCAAAGCCTTGCGGACCTGGTGACCATCAAGGAAACATGGAAAGGTAAAGATAAACCCAAAGTCGTTTTGGCCTGGGCGCCCCACATCAAGGCTTTGCCGCAGGCAGTGCCCAACTCTTTTGCGGAGTGGATGTGTAAAGCACAGGAAGACGGTATGATTGACTTTACAATTGCACAGCCAAGAGGCTATGAGCTGAATGAGGATTTTACTCCGGGCGCGCACATTACCCATAGTTTGGATGATGCGCTTAAAGCCGCGGATTATATTTATGTGAAAAACTGGTCCAGCTATAAGGAATATGGAAAGGTCCTGACCTATCCGGAAGGCTGGATGCTGAACAATGAAAAATTGAAAGGCACAAATGATGCAAAAGTGATGCATTGCCTGCCGGTTCGCCGTGATCTGGAGCTGTCTTCAGAAATATTGGACGGGCCAAATTCGCTGGTGATCCATGAAGCGGGAAACCGGTTGTGGGCAGCGCAGGCGGTATTGAAGCAAATGTTGGAAGGGTTGATATAAAGCGATCGTCGTGCTGAATTTATTTCAGCATCCGGAAAGAGAAAGGTAGATTAGCATGGGCGGGGTGCTGAAATAAATTCAGCATGACGACCGACTAGAGAGCCAATAAACAAATGGAAAAACTCAACGTAATTAAAATAGGCGGAAATGTAATTGACAACTCCGAAAAGCTGCACCAGTTTTTACTGGATTTTACAGCATTACCCGGAAAGAAGATCCTGGTACATGGGGGTGGTAAGATCGCGACCGAACTGGGTGATTCATTGGGTGTGGAGGCAAAGATGGTGGAAGGCAGACGGATTACTGACATCGAAACATTAAGGATCGTGACGATGGTCTATGCCGGTCTGATCAATAAAAATATGGTGGCACAATTGCAGGCCAAAGGCAGCAATGCAATAGGTCTGACCGGTGCTGACGGCAACATCATCAAGGCGGTCAAACGTCCTGTAAAGGAGATTGATTATGGTTTTGTAGGTGACCTGGACGCTGCATC
The DNA here is from genome assembly GCF_030244015.1 of Pedobacter ginsengisoli. Lineage (GTDB taxonomy): Bacteria > Bacteroidota > Bacteroidia > Sphingobacteriales > Sphingobacteriaceae > Pedobacter > Pedobacter ginsengisoli. The sequence continues at coordinate 671,227 of NZ_JASSYX010000004.1, read as the reverse complement.
GGTATCATCAGAAACACTTCGCAACTTACTGGAAGCAGGTCTTGTACCGGTGCTTTGCGCCATTACCCACGACGGGGATTCACAGCTCCTGAATACCAATGCCGACACCATTGCTTCTGCAGTAGCTGTGGCAATGTCAGGTCTTTATGAGACTTCGCTGATCTACTGCTTTGAAAAAAGAGGGGTGATGAAGAATATTGATGACGACAGCTCCCTGGTGTCACAGATCAGGAGCGGTGAATTTGAAGGATTAAAACAGGAGGGCATTGTTTCAGGCGGGATGATCCCCAAGCTGCACAATGCCTTTGAGGCAATAAAAAATGGTGTGAGTGCGGTGTATATCGGCAAAGCAGACGAGCTCTCATACTTAGATCAACAGAATTTCGGAACACGATTAATCGGATAGCTATGAACCAGTTTAAAGGCAGTATTGCCATATTAGGAAGCGGAAACATTGGCATTTCACTAGCCAAAGGGCTTGTTAAAGCAAGCTATGCAGAACCCGGACAGATCAGTCTGACCAGGCGGAACATTGCAAACCTAAGCATGCTGGCCGACCGGGGTTTCATCACCAGCACAGACAACGCGTCGGTTGCTGCAAGTGCAGACCTGATTGTTTTGGCGGTATTGCCGCAGCAGCTGAACCAATTGCTGGACCAGATTAAACCGGTTGTGAATGCGGAGAAACAGGTCTTTATTTCTGTGGCTTCGGGAGTAAGCTGCGCAGACATCAGGAGCAAACTCGGAGAGCAGGTACAGGTAATCAGGGCGATGCCAAATACGGCTATTGCCATTGGCCAGTCCATGACCTGCGTAGCAACCGATAATGCTTCCAAAGAAAATGTAGACGAAGTGATCCGGATGTTTGAAACTGTAGGTTCGGCATCAAAGATCAACGAAGACCTGATGACATCGGCTACTGCCTTGTGCGCATGTGGCATCGCCTTCTTTTTAAGGGCGATCAGAGCGGCCTCACAGGGCGGGGTAGAGATCGGTTTTCATGCCGATGAAGCATTAAAGATGGCTGTGCAGACTGCCAAAGGCGCAGCAGATCTTTTATTACAGATGCAATCACATCCTGAACAGGAAATAGATAAAGTAACTTCACCTAAGGGTTGTACCATTGCCGGACTCAACGAGATGGAACATAATGGATTCAGCTCGTCACTAATTAAAGGCATCAAGCTGTCGGCGGTTAAGGCCGGGGCTTTATATACAAAAGAATAACCACATGATAGAACAACTGCAAAAAGATAGCCTGGATTTGTTGAAGCAATTGATCAGTATCCAGTCATTCAGTAAGGAAGAGGACAAGACTGCTGATGCAATTGAACAGTTTTTGCAGCAACGTGATATAAAAACTTTTAGAAAGCTTAATAATATCTGGGCTTACAACAAACATTTTGACCCCTCAAAGCCAACACTGCTGCTGAATTCACATCACGATACAGTGAAGCCTAATTCGGGCTATACGCGCGATCCCTACGATGCAGCAGTAGAAGATGGTAGATTATATGGTCTTGGCAGTAATGATGCCGGAGGATGCCTGGTGTCGCTGATAGCGACCTTCCTATACTTCTATGGTCAGGAAAAATTAACTTACAACGTCTGCCTGGCTGCCACGGCGGAAGAGGAGATTTCCGGGAATAACGGGCTGGAGCTTGTACTGCCGGACCTTGGCGAACTGGAGTTTGCCATTGTAGGTGAGCCTACGCAGATGAACCTGGCCATTGCAGAGCGGGGCCTCCTGGTGCTGGATTGTACGGCTACCGGAAAGGCAGGTCATGCTGCGCGTGAAGAAGGCGACAATGCGATATATAAGGCCTTGAAAGACATAGAGTGGTTCCGCAATTACCGCTTTTCTAAAATTTCGGAAGTATTCGGACCATTGAAGATGACGGTGACGATTATCAATGCGGGATCACAGCACAATGTGGTTCCGGCAACCTGTACGTTTACGGTTGATGTGAGGGTTACTGATGCTTATACCAATGAAGAGGTTTTGAAGATTATCCGTACCAATGTGGACTGCGATGTGAAGCCCCGGTCTATCCGGCTGAAACCTTCGTCAATTGATAAGGAACATCCTCTGGTGCAAGCAGGTATTGCTTTGGGCAGGTCTACTTACGGCTCGCCAACCACATCAGACCAGGCACTGCTGAGCATCCCTTCAGTAAAGGTAGGGCCCGGTGATTCAGCCAGGTCGCATATGGCTGATGAATTTGTTTATGTGGATGAGATCGCCGAGGGGATTGAACTATATATCAAGATGCTGGAACCAGTGATCAAAGGGTAGTGGTGCCGGGACGTGAAAATTTGCAAAAGAAATGCTCATTTTTAACGTTAGTATCTAAATCATTGTATGAAACCTCAGATCAAATTTTTTACAATTCTTTGCAGCGGAATGCTGGCGGTAATTGCACTTAACGCCGCGAAACCTTTGTATCATCATACAGAGATCGCAGTTCCTCGGAATCAATCAATAACTCCACACAGTGAACCCGTGACACCCCGGAAAGCGACCGATTTTTTAAACAGCATAGGTGTCAATTCTGCGGTTTCAACCCGCGGAGAGTCATTGAAAAAAACAATTGAGATCGCTAAATATTTAGGTATCCGCTGGATTCGTTCCGGGTATGAAGGAAATGTGCCTGTTGCTGACCTGATTGAAGTATATAAGCAGGCTGGTGTACGCTTTAGCTATGGGTTATTGAGTGGTGGAACGGACATAAACCATTTGCTGGAAGGAGGGCGTCAACTGGCTGAAGCGGGTGCGCTGCTGGCTTTTGAGGGACTGAATGAACCCAACAACTGGGACATTACTTACAACGGCGAAAAAGGTGGGAAGGAGCAGTCCTGGGTGGCCGTGGCTAAAGTGCAACGAGACTTATATGTCGCTGTTAAGAAGGATACGGTATTAAGGAAATACCCGGTATGGAGTCTGAGTGAAAACGGGGCACAGACTGACAACACTGGTCTGCAGTTTCTGGAAATACCTAAGGGTGCAGGCGCGGCGATGCCCGACGGCACCAAATATGCAGACTATGCCAACTGCCACAATTATTTTATGCATCCCTCACACCCCGGCCTATATGACAACCAAACCTGGAATGCCGCAGATCCTGGTTTGCTTTGTAAAGTGGATGGTCTTTATGGAAATTACGGAAGTACCTGGAGAGCTAAGTTTAAAGGATACGAAGGAGATGCACTGCAAGACCTGCCAAGAGTAACTACTGAGACCGGAGCGACAATAAACGGGGACCTTACTGAAGAAAAGCAGGCCCGTATGTTTTTGAACCTCTATCTGGCGCAGTTTGCCAGAGGCTGGAGCTATACGGCGCTTTACCTGCTGCGGGACAGGTCTGATGAGGCGGGAAACCAGGCTTTTGGTTTCTATAAACCTGACTATACACCGAGAAAATCGGCACTCTACATGCATAACCTGACCAGTATTTTGGCTGAACCGGCGGCTACCGGGACAGAAAATGTAGCTGAGGTTTCAAAACCGGGCAAATTGAATTATTCGATAGCTAAGCTCCCGGAAACCACGCATCACCTGCTGCTGCAAAAGGGAAATGGTAAATTCGCTCTTATTGTGTGGGCTGAAAAGGTGAGGAGGGTGGATGAGGTCAAGATCACTTTTGAGAACGCGGTCTCCGGAAAGGTGTATGATCCGACACTGGGTGCGCTACCGGTCAGTTCGGTAGAAAACTCGAACGCGGTGACACTCACCCTGAGCGATCATCCGATGATCATAGAGATTTAACATCGCTCTGGTACTCTAAGTAATTATTGTATTTTTGCAACATGAAGATCTGGCAAAAAAACGTAAACGTAAATAAAGATATTGAAACCTTTACTGTTGGTAAAGACAGGGAACTGGACCTGCAGATGGCAGCTTTTGATGTGCTGGGGTCATTGGCCCATGTCGAAATGCTGGAAAGCATTGGCCTGCTGGAGTCTGCTGAGCTGGCTGCAGTTCAAAAGGAACTTAAGAACATTTATGCGGAAATAGAGGCCGGGGATTTTGTAATAGAGGATACCGTGGAGGATGTACACTCTCAGGTGGAGTGGCTGCTGACCCAGCGTATTGGTGATGCCGGAAAGAAAATCCATAGCGGACGCTCGCGCAATGACCAGGTGCTGGTTGATTTGAAACTGTTTTTCAGGAGTTGTATCGAGGAAATGGTGGGCAATACTTCTGTGCTGTTTGAACAGCTGATTTCCCTAAGCAATATTCATAAAGATAAATTGCTGCCTGGATACACACACTTGCAGATCGCCATGCCCTCTTCTTTTGGATTATGGTTCGGGGCCTATGCAGAAAGCCTTGTTGATGATATGGAACTGATGCTAGCTGCATGGAAGGTTTGCAACAAGAATCCGCTCGGTTCTGCTGCTGGCTATGGTTCTTCTTTTCCTTTAAATCGCACCATGACCACCGAGCTGCTTGGTTTTGAAAGGCTGAATTATAATGTGGTCTATGCTCAAATGGGCAGAGGCAAAACAGAACGCATACTTGGGCAGGCCATGTCATCTGTAGCGGCTACCCTGGCCAAGATGGCGATGGATGTGTGCCTATTCATCAACCAGAATTTTGGCTTTATCAGTTTCCCTGATGAGCTGACGACCGGCTCCAGCATTATGCCGCACAAGAAGAATCCTGATGTGTTTGAACTGATCCGCTCGCGCTGCAACAAGATTCAGGCATTGCCAAATGAGATCGCCATGATGATCACCAATCTGCCGTCGGGCTATCACCGTGACCTGCAATTGCTTAAGGAAAACCTTTTCCCTGCCATTACTTCACTGAACGAGTGTCTGGAGATGACGACCTTTATGCTGCAGAATATCACCGTGAAGGATGGTATTCTGAACGATAAAAAATATGCCTATTTATTTAGTGTTGAGGTAGTAAATGATCTTGCGTTAAAAGGAATACCTTTTAGAGAGGCTTATAAGGTCGTTGGCGAAAGCATTGATAATGGTACTTTTGAGCCAGGCATCGCCGTGCACCATACCCACGAAGGCAGTATCGGCAACCTTTGTAATGCGGAGATCGAAGGGATGATGACAGAGGTGCTTTCCCAGTTTAAGTTTCAAAAAACGCATACGGCCATACAGAAGCTGTTGGCTTAGCTACTTAAATTCGGATGTTTTGTGGAATTCGATATCGGGGTAATCCCGCATAGTCATATTGATCATGAACTCGTTATCTGCTAAATAAACGGGATTGCCATCCTTATCTTCACCAATGTGCTGTTGTTTTCTTTTGAGGAACTCTGCCAGCTTGGTTTTGTCTTTGGACGTTACCCAGTTTGAACGGGTATAGCTCAGCATCCTGAATGCTGCCTTTGCTCCATACTCATGCTCTAACCGGAAGGTAATTACTTCAAATTGAAGTTCTCCTACTGCGCCGACCACTTTCCTGTTGCCGGGCTGCATCACAAATAACTGCGCCACTCCTTCTTCGGTAAGTTGTTGTATGCCCTTTTCCAGTTGTTTCGTCTTTAATGGGTCTCTGTTCTCCAGCTCTTTAAATATTTCCGGAGAGAAGCTCGGAATGCCTTTAAACTGGAGTTTCTCGCCTTCAGTCAGTGTATCACCGATCTTAAAGTTCCCACTGTCGTACAAACCGACAACATCTCCTGGCCAGGCCTCTTCTACGATGCTCTTTTCATTGGCCATAAAGTCCATCGGATTGGAAAACTTCAGTTTCTTGTCCTGACGGGTATGGTAGTAAAATTTATTGCGTTCAAACTTACCTGAGCAGATCCTTAAAAAGGCAATTCTGTCGCGGTGCTTAGGGTCGAGGTTGGCATGGATCTTAAACACGAAGCCGGAAAAGTTCTTTTCTTCTGCGGCAACCTCACGTTGCTCTGCTTCACGCCCTTTCGGGCTTGGAGCAATGTTAATAAAGGTGTCGAGGAGTTCTTTGATCCCGAAATTGTTGATGGCACTGCCAAAGAATACAGGGGCAAGTAAACCTTCTCTGTACATGTTCTTATCCAGATCACCATATACGCCATGCACCAGTTCCAGATCGCCTTTCAGACCCTCCAGCTCCTTTGATTTCAGGAAGCTGGTCAGATTGGCGTCGTTCAGGTCGCTTACTTCAATGACCGGTTCACTGATCTTGGATTTGTCCGGTTCAAAGAGGTTCAGGTGTTTGTTATAAATACTATATACGCCTTTGAAGGTATGTCCCTGACCGATGGGCCAGGATAGCGGGCAAAGGCTGATGTTCAGTTTATTTTCTATTTCATCGAGCAGGTCAAATGCATCTTTACCTTCGCGGTCCATTTTGTTGATAAAAATGATTACCGGGGTATTTCGCATCCGGCATACCGACATGAGCTTTTCTGTCTGTTCCTCTACGCCTTTTACACAGTCTACGACCAGGATTACGCTGTCGACCGCAGAAAGGGTACGATAGGTGTCTTCAGCAAAGTCTTTATGGCCCGGAGTGTCAAGGATGTTGATGCGTTTGCCGCTGTATTCGAAACCCATTACCGAAGTCGCGACAGAGATTCCCCGTTGTTTCTCAATCTCCATAAAATCTGAAGTATTGCTTTGGTTGGCCTTGTTGCGCTTTACAGCTCCGGCTGTATTGATGGCGCCCCCAAAGAGCAGGAATTTTTCTGTTAATGTGGTTTTACCGGCATCGGGGTGACTGATAATGGCAAATGTTTTTCTTTTTTCTATTTCAGGGTGCATCATAAAGGCTGCAAATATAATGAAAAAACCGGCCTAATTATTAGACCGGTTTTTTGTATGGTGTTGAAGGTGGATTTTAACCCCTGCCGCCTCTGGATGATCTTCCCGAGCTTTCTCTTCCGCCGCCTTGTGTGCCACGGTTATTAGCGCCACCTGATCTTGGTTGCTCAACCCTTTGGGGAGGCGCTTGCTGAACTCTCTCCTGGCGTTGCGGAGGTGCCGCCTGGCGTTGCACAGGTTGAGGTCGCTCTACTCTTTGAGGTTGCTCCACCCTTGCTGGCTGCTCTGTCCTTGAAGGGCGTCCTGTTCTTTCCGGAGCAGTTGCCCGTTCAGGAGCCGCTGTTCTTTCCGGTCTGTCGGCAAATGACCGGTTCTCATCACGGTTATTGTTTTGCTGCTGGATTTCCCTGCTGCGGTCCCTGCCAGCCCTTTCACTGCTCGAACGGTCCGGTCTGTAGCTTTCTGTTCTTGTGCCTTCATTTCCCCGAATGCCGGTGTCATTATCTCTTCCAGTTACATTTCTCTGATTTTCACGGGACGGAAGGTTATAGCTTCCTCTGCCGCCAGTGCTGCTGCGGTCAGGTCTTGCGGTTGCGTATCCTTCGCCTTTAATCGCGGTCCTTGGTGCTGCATTGGCATTGGATGAGCCTCTGGTTGGACGCGGGCTATAAATTTCCACCCTGCTTCCGCTGATGCCGGTTCTGCCAGGTCTGCTGGTTCTGTTTACACTATACACATTTACATCACGGCCGGTGTAGCGTCTGATCTCGTCCGCTCTTGGCCCGGTATAATAGGCATTTCGGTTCCTGACATAAGTGTTATTGATGATCGTGGTGTTGTTGATGATCGTGATGTTCCTTCTCGAGTAATAGCGTGGGAAACTATCATAATAGATGTTTCTTTGTGGAACAAATACCCACCACAGTGAGGGAATGTTAATGTTGACATTGATGTGCATGCCCGGCCCCATGGGCGCCCAGCCATAATATCCGCCACCGCTTCTCCAGCTTACCCAGGCTGGTCCCCATACAGTATCCGGCAGCCAGATCCATTGGTTGTAACGGTTATAGACCCACCTTCCGTAGTGGAAAGGAGCCCATCCCCAATCGTAATTGGATACCCAGGTATTTCCGTATTCAGTCATCACCCAGCGGCCATTGGTATAATATGGTCTGAATTCGCCCTGATCGACATCAGGTCTCCATACGTAGCCGTATTCCGGATCCTGTATCCAGGTTCCGTAAGGAGACAACTCGTCATAAAAGGACTGAAGGGAGATGTCTTCGTCTTGCGCCATCACCCGCTGTGTGGTTCCGGTTAAGAGGAGCAGGAGCCCCAGTACAATAGCCGGTAATTTGATTAATTTTTTCATTTGTGTGTGTTTTAAATTTACCTAACAATCTTTGTATATCAATTTGAGTTCCAATTCCACTCAAAAGTTTAATCTGTTTTTAAAATATTACATTAACATTATCTCTTTCCGCATAATTTAATTAGCCTAAGTGTATGTGTTACACATATATTATTTTATAGGGCTAATTGCCTTGCAGGACGATTAGCTAACCTTTTGGCTAATGATGCGATAAAGCGTAAGATTCCATAATTATTTATAAATGAAAAGCCGATCTCCAGAAATAAATTTCTTCTTTTGTAAATAAATCAAAAATATGCAAACAGGTACTCTATTTCTCATCCCCGTTCCTCTGACTGAAAATGCAGCCAATAAATCTTTTACTGCTTATTTGGGCAATACGGTAAACGCGATCGGTACATATATAGTAGAGAACGAAAAAACAGCGAGAAAATTTTTGAAAGAAGCCGGAATAAGAATTCCTCAGTCTGAACTTGTTATCCGGGACTTCGGTAAGCACAAACGCGGTAATTCCCTGGTGCCCTTTTTTAAAGAACTGATGACAGGCAAGGATGTGGGCTTAATGAGTGAAGCCGGCTGTCCGGGCGTAGCTGATCCAGGGGCCGAAATTGTTGCTGAGGCCCATAAAAGGGGCATCAAGGTAGTTCCTCTGGTAGGTCCAAGTTCTATTTTACTGGCGTTAATGGCTTCGGGATTTAATGGACAAAGTTTTGTTTTTCACGGGTATCTTCCTATCGATAAAGCAGAACGCAGCAAAAAGATCAGGGAACTGGAGCAGGCGGCTCTAAAGAACAGACAAACACAGCTATTTATAGAAACGCCTTTCAGGAATAATCATTTGTTTGAGGATATTTTAAAGAATACCCAGCTTCACACTTTATTGTGTGTAGCCTGCAATATTACCGGAGAGGATGAATACATCAGAACAATGAGCATCGGACAATGGCGGAAAGAAAGAATTGACCTGCACAAGAAACCAACGATATTCTTACTATACAGAGAGGCTTAACGGTACATGTTTTTGCTTTCTATAAAGTCAAGAACCTTGTCCGGAACAAAATACCGGACATTTTTTCCCTCCTTGATGGCCTTTCTGATAAAGGTAGCTGAAATGTCCATTTGAGGGGTTTCTGTGATGGTTATGGAAGGCTCCGCCTCCCACTCGCTTACATCAGCACCCGGACGCGGATAAACATAGATCTCATAATTTTTCAGGAGCACCTCGTAATTCTTCCATTTTTTGAAGGAAGAGAGATTGTCTGCGCCCATAATCAGCACAAATTCCTTTTCCGGGTATTTCTCCTTTAAATAAGCAAGTGTATCAACCGTGTATGATGGCTGGGGCAATCCAAATTCTATATCACTGACCTTAATGTGATCTGTATCTTCTGTTGCAAGTTTAGCCATTTCAAGGCGATCATACATATTAGAAAGGTTTGTTCTGTTCTTTAGCGGATTTTGTGGCGATACGACCAGCCAAACATCTTTTAAACCAGTGAAACCGGCCATGTAATTGGCAATGACCAGGTGTCCGGTATGTATGGGATTAAATGATCCGAAAAATAATCCTGTTTTCATAGTGTCAGGTCGCTATTTACCTATAAATTCTCCTACCAGCTTTTCTGCCTCAGCACAGGCTGTATGGAGGTCAAAATTTTTGAGGATCACATCAAACTTATCCGCATAATTGAGTTCTTTTTCTGCTTTTATAAAGCGTTCCCGTAGCTTTTCCGCGCTGTCTGTTCCCCGGCCACTGAGTCTTTCTTTCAGCACTTCCAGCGATGGGGGTTGAACAAATATGGCCAGTGCGTCCTCTTCATATTTACGTTTAAGGCGTAACCCGCCTTCCACATCAATGTCGAAGATCACATGTTTCCCGGCATTCCAGATGCGTTCTATTTCTGATCTCAGCGTGCCGTAAAAGGTGCCGTTATAAACTTCTTCAAATTCAACAAACTCCTGTCGCGCCACACGGTGAAGGAAATCTTCTTTTGAAATGAAATAATAGTCCTTTTCATGTTGTTCGTCACCGCGTGCCTCACGTGTTGTCGCTGAGATAGAGAAGCTGAGTGCAGGAAATTTTGTGAGCAGGTGCTTTACGATGGTGGTTTTACCCGCCCCGGAAGGTGCTGAAAATATAATGAGTTTGCCTTGTTTCATTTGTACGATATTGTCTTGTGTCCCCGGGGCTACAAAACATTTAATAATTGTTCCTTGATCTTTTCCAATTCCTCTTTCATTCCTACCACCAATTGCTGGATCTGTGCATCATTTGCTTTTGCACCCATAGTATTGATCTCCCTGCCTATTTCCTGCGAGATAAAGCCTAGCTTTTTGCCGTTCGCATCCTTGCTTTTCAGTGTTTCGGTAAAATAGTCACAGTGACTTTTCAGGCGTATCTTTTCCTCAGTAATGTCCAGTTTGTCAATATAATAGATCAGCTCCTGCTCCAGTCTGTTCTGGTCTACATTCACCTTTCCTATATTTTCTTCCAGAAACTGATTCAGTCTGGTTCTGATCTGCGGAATCCTGAGGGGTTCCAGAACTTCAACTTCCGTGAAGAACTGAAGAATATTTTTAATCCTCAACTCTAGGTCTGTTTTTAATACAGCGCCTTCTGAAAGCCGGAATTCATTGAAATTCTTTAAAGCTTTAGCAAATGTGGCATTTAAGATCTCCCAATCTTCCTCGTTTACTTCTTCATCAGAGTAGCTGATCACTTCGGGAAAATTGAGCGCGGCTTGTAAAAGATTACTGGAGTTTGCGCCCAGGTCGAGGTTGATCTCTTCCAGTTGTTTGTAATATTTGCTCAGCAGTGCAGCGTTGATCGTCGCTCCCTTCAGGTTCTCTTCACCACGCTCAACATTGATAGATACGCTTACTTTGCCACGCTCTATTTCTTTGCTGCAGACATTTCGCAGAAACAGTTCTTTGTCAGAGAAAGCCCTTGGCAATTTTAAGTTCAGCTCCAGGAACTTGCTGTTTAAAGATTTTAGCTCTACTGCAAATTTAATGTTGTTATGATCAGTAGACGCCAGGCCGTAGCCTGTCATTGATTTTATCATGTGCAAAGATATAATTTATTGCATTGTCCGGCCTATTTAACTTTTTTTAACTTAGATGATTGGCAAACAATGGTTAAGTTTACAAAATATTTTACTGCCAATGAAACCCTATTGTCTAAATATCATCGCATGTATGATCCTTTTTCTGGGATCAGCAGTGACTGGTTTTGCCCAGCAAGGGTTTATACTGCGTGGTGTGATCAAGGATAAAGAAAGTAATAATCGTATTGTGGAAGCTCAGATTGTGAATCAAAGGACAGGACTTTCGGTATCCAGCAGCAACCTGGGCCTTTTTCAGATCAGCGCAACACTTGGAGATACCCTACTGGTGATGAAAGGCGGATTTTCCGATTTCACAGCCGCAGTCAACACTTCAAAAGAAGACATGATCATTTTAATGGACCGTGACCGTACGCTTAAACAGGTTGACATCTTCGGACAATCCAAGAAAAGTGAGCTGAACGACATCAAACGGGACTTTAAGAATAAAGGTTCATTTCATCAGGGAAAACCACCATTTCTTTCCTTCCTGTTTACCCCATTAACCGCAGTATATGAGCTGTTTGGGCGGACACCAAAAAACGCCCGCAGGTTTGGCCGTTATTATGAAACCGAGATGGAGCAAACGCTGATAGACGGCCTGTTCAATGAATCGCTGATTCAAAGCAATACTAACCTGAAAGGTGCAGAGCTGGAAAAATTTATGCTGGATTACCGGCCTGAGTATGAAAAGGCTAAGAACTGGACGCAATACGATGCCATTAAGTACATCAAGGATTCCAATAAGAAGTACACAGATACATTGGGTAAGAAGTAATCCTTATCAGATAGAAAGAATTTCACAGGCTTTTTCGGCAGCCAGTTTTTCCGCATTTTTCTTGTTGTAGTCTCTGCCTATGCCGCAGCTTTCTCCGTCTACAAGCGCCTGTATGGTAAATAGTTTAGTGCTTTCACCTTCTCCGTTCACCATCAAATCAAAAGAAATGTCCTTACCATGGCGCTGGCACCATTCGATCAGTTTACTTTTAAAATTGGTCTCGGTCAGTTCCAGGGTATGGATGTCGATGTAAGGTTTAACGATCCTTTTCAGCAGGAAGTCTTTGGTAAAGTTGTAACCCTTATCAAGATATATCGCCCCGATTAATGCTTCAAAAGCATCACCAAGCATAGAATGGTGCTTGGTCTGAACATTTACTGTTTTCTGATCAAAGACGATGAGCTGATCAAAGCCCATTTTTCTGGCGAGCTGATTCAGATTGGCTCTGTTAACGATCTTTGACCGCATTTCAGTAAGAAAGCCTTCTTCCTTGTAAGGATAGCTTTTAAACAGAAGTTCTGCGATTACTGAGCCAAGAATGGCATCTCCAAGAAACTCCAGACGCTCATTGCTGCTGCGGCTTCCGTTTTTCAGGATCTTTGCTACTGATCTGTGCCTGAACGCCATCTTGTACAACACAGTATTCCCAGGTACAAAACCTAAAATATTGTTCAACTTTTTAATGAAATCCTTATCGGATGAAAGATAAAGTTTGTATAGGTCAAATAATGGCATTCATTGATTTATTCTTCGTACTTTTTGAATATCACAGACGCATTGTGACCACCAAAACCAAAAGTATTGCTCTGTGCTGCACGGATGGTTCTTTTTTGTGCTTTGTTGAATGTGAAATTCAATTTCGGATCACAATCAGGATCATCAGTAAAGTGATTAATAGTCGGAGGGACGATGTCATTTTTTACGGCAAGGATGGATGCAATGGCTTCGATCGCACCTGCAGCACCCAACAAATGTCCGGTCATAGATTTCGTAGAACTGATGTTCAGTTTATAGGCATCTTCCCCAAACAGGTCTACTATAGCCCTGCTCTCGGATATGTCTCCAAGTGGCGTAGAAGTGCCATGAACGTTGATGTAGTCGATGTCTGAAGTTTTCATTCCGGCATCATTTAACGCATTAGTCATTACCATTCTCGCACCCAGTCCCTGAGGATGTGGTGCTGTAATGTGGTTGGCATCGGCACTCATTCCACCGCCGACCAATTCGGCATAGATCTTCGCACCTCTTTTTTTAGCATGTTCCAATTCCTCAAGAATGATTGTGCCTGCGCCTTCGCCGGCAACAAAACCATCACGGTCCTTGTCAAATGGTCTGGATGCTGTTTTCGGGTCATCGTTTCTGGTAGAAAGGGCGTGCATGGCATTAAAACCACCAATGCCGGCCTCATTAATAATGGCTTCTGAACCGCCGCTAATGATGATGTCACACATATTCAGACGAATATAATTGTAGGCGTCAATCATCGCATTAGTAGAAGAAGCACAAGCAGAAACGGTGGCAAAATTTGGTCCCCGCAATCCATATTTTATAGAAATATGGCCCGGAACAATGTCAATTATTACTTTGGGAATAAAGAAGGGATTGATGCGCGGTGTACCGTCACCTAAGAAAAATGCCTTCATTTCATCCTGAAAAGTTTTAAAACCGCCGATGCCTGAGCCCCAGATCACGCCTATACGGTTGGTATCTAATTGACTAAAATCAAAGTTACCATCCTTTACGGCCTCTTCCGTAGATACTAAAGCATATTGAACAAATGGATCTAATTTGCGTGCTTCCTTTTTATCCAGATAGTCCTCCGGATTAAAGTTTTTAAGCTCACATGCAAATTTGGTCTTGAACTTTGAAGTGTCAAAACCTGTAATAGGGCCGGCGCCGCTCACACCGTTCAGCAAACCTTCCCAGAACTCCGGGATGGTGTTACCAATCGGAGTGAGCGCACCCAACCCTGTAACTACTACTCTTTTTAATTCCATTTATACGGATTATACGGAGACCGTATTTTACTTAACGTTTTTCTCTAAGTAAGCAATTGCTTGACCAACTGTACCAATGGTCTCAGCCTGATCATCAGGGATTGCTACATTGAATTCCTTTTCAAACTCCATAATAAGTTCTACTGTATCCAAAGAATCAGCACCCAAGTCGTTCGTGAAAGAAGCTTCCGGGGTAACTTCGCTTTCATCCACACCTAATTTTTCAACGATAATAGCCTTAACTCTTGAAGCAATATCAGACATAATGTTATAATTTAATGGTTAAATAATTCAGTGCAAAGAAAAATAAATTCTAACACTTTTCAAATGTTTTTATTTGTCTACCAATTTTAATGTTTTTATTTCGAACATTAAAGTAAAATTAGTTTTATAATTTCGTATTCCCGTTAATACCTGCGTTTTGAACAAAACTTATTTAAAGCTATCACTCGATCTTGATTTTGTGTTAATCGCCATTACGGCATCAATGAAGGATTACATGTTGTGCCATAAGATCAATACCAGTCTGAACTTCAACTTTGAAAAAGTTGAGGATCATGAGGTTTACTTTAATATAGACGAAGAGCCGCTGACTTTTTCAAAGTACTTTTTTTTTGTTGAACAGGGCGAAATCGAATATTATATCCTTAACAATCGGAATGCCGAAGGGTTTTTAATCCCGGAAATGAACAAGGTTGATTTTTTTATGATCATCCATCAGTATATCGACAATGAGGACCTAAATTTTATTCTTACGGGATTAAATAAACTGTCTGATATTCAGGTGGCTGCACAGATAAATCCAGCCAAGCTCAAGTCCAATCAAAATTTGATAATGTAATTTTTATATTGAAGGTGTATTAAATACACTATATTTGAATTTACTTTATCAGACAAATAATAATAATAATCAGGTTGACACCGGCTTTTTGGATAAAAATCAGAGGTGTTGACCAATAATAACTTTAAGTAACCAAATGAAACCATTTCATTCCAGAACAAAAATTGTAGCCACGTTAGGTCCTGCATCAGCCAAGCCAGAAGTATTGTACAGTATGTTTAACGCCGGACTGGACGTTTGCCGTTTAAATTTTTCTCACGGTTCCCAGGCAGATCATCAGGCAGTATTGGATACTATTCGTGACATCAATCAAAAATATAATTATAATGTGGGTATCCTTGCCGATTTGCAAGGACCTAAGATCAGGATTGGTATGGTTAAAGATGGTGGCATTCACCTGGTCAACGGTGCAAAAACCATCATTACTACTCAAAAATGTGTAGGCGATGAAGAGCGGATCTACATCACTTACGAAGCTTTTCCAAAAGATGTAAAGCCTAATGAAATCATCCTTTTAGATGATGGTAAACTGCAAATGCGCGTTATCGAAACTAACCTTAAGGATGAAGTGCTGTGCGAAGTGGTGCATGGCGGTATTCTTACCTCAAGGAAAGGTGTGAACCTTCCAAACACAAAAGTTTCTATTCCTTCACTTACGCTGGAAGACCGTGATAACCTGGAGTTTGTTCTCGCAAACGATGTAGAATGGATCGGCCTTTCATTTGTACGTAATGCAGAAGACATTATCGAATTAAAAGACATCATCAAGGCAAGGGGCAAAACAGCAAGGGTCATCGCTAAAATTGAAAAACCTGAAGCGATTGCCAATATCGACGAGATCATTGCCGTATCAGACGGTATCATGGTGGCCCGTGGCGATCTTGGAGTTGAAATGCCAATGGAAGAGGTACCATTGCTGCAAAAAATGATCGTTCAGAAATGCAGGGCGGCTTCTAAGCCAGTAATTGTTGCCACTCAGATGCTGGAAAGCATGATCACTACACCAAGACCGACACGTGCTGAGGTAAACGATGTAGCCAATTCTGTGCTGGACGGAGCTGATGCAGTAATGCTTAGCGGTGAGACTTCAGTAGGTGAGTTTCCGCTGATAGTAATCGAGACCATGCAAAAGATCATTCAAAATATTGAACACAATAATTACCCGTTCCATCCGGAGAAATTCCTGAAATCAAAAGCAGAACGTTTCCTGAGCGATGCGGTTTGTGATTCTGCTTGTACGCTATCTAAACAAACAGGGGCTGTTGGTATTGTTTCCATGACTGTCAGCGGCTATACTGCGTTTGAGATCTCAAGTCACAGGCCTAAGGCACTGACTTATATTTTTACCAGCAATAAGTCATTGCTAAATGCATTGAGCCTGATCTGGGGCGTTCAGGGCTTTTACTACGATAAGTTTGAAAGTACCGATGAGACCATTCAGGATGTAAATGACCTGCTGAAAGCAGAAAAACTGGTAAAAAAAGGTGACGTGATCATCAATACTGCTGCTGTTCCTATGGAGGCAAAAGGTAAGACCAATATGCTAAAAGTTACTGTTATCGATTAATTTTCTGCAGGATTCAAAAATTTTTCTACTTTTGCAATCCGCAAAAAAGGAGAGGTGTCCGAGTGGTTGAAGGAGCACGCCTGGAAAGTGTGTATACCTCAAAAGGGTATCGAGGGTTCGAATCCCTCTCTCTCCGCATAAAGAGAATGATTTCTCAAACTCATAAGGTTGCCCGATTTCGGGCAACCTTATTTTGTTTAATACAACTGACAATATATTCATCTCCCTATTTCGTTAACCCTACTGTGCCTTTCGTTAAGTCACGCTTCTAAAAGATCTGTTGTATCATCACTTTTGGATCATAATTTCATTCCTAATTTTTAAAACAACGATTATGATAACTTTTGAAAGCCAGTTAGTGCAACCGATCGAATTTCTCCAAAAAATAGTGAGCAAAGGAGGCCCGGAGCCAGAGGAATATGGACAGCTTATGAATATGGCAGATTACCTCGAAAAGGAATATAAATCAGGTAATATTTCTGAACTGGACTTGCAGCTCATGCGAAACAGTTTTGGAGAAGACTGTCTTAAAACCACACTTCATGGTCATTCCATTGCAAGACCTTATGGTTATGCCGGAGACTTTATGATTATCGACAAGTTTTACAGAAGACATGTGACAGCGGACAAGCGTTTCGAAAAATGGGATAAATTCTGGCAAAGTTGTGCAGCTACCCAGGCAGTACGCAACAGGAAGACCTATTTTATCAATACACTCACAAATCTCCTTAAGGAGAAACCGCAACTCGATTTACTAAATGTAGCCAGTGGCCCTGCGAGAGACCTGGCGGATTTATATTCCGGATTAAATAAAGGGCAGCTGAACACTTTATGTATAGAAGCAGATCATCGGGCTATTGCCTATGCAAAGGAATTAAACAAAGCGTATAACGACGAGATCAGCTTCATAGAGAAGAATATATTCCGCTATGAAACGGATAAAAAATTTGATGTGGTGTGGAGTGCAGGGCTATTCGATTATTTTAATGATAGTGTTTTCGTAAAGATTATCAGAAGATTTGTCAACTGGACTAAATCAGGTGGCGAGATTATAATTGGCAATTTTAGTGAGTGCAACTCTTCGCAGGCATTTATGGAGCTTTTCGGCGATTGGTATTTGCATCACCGCTCGGAAGAACAACTTACTAAACTTGCGGTGCAGGCCGGTATGGAAGAAAAAAATATTAAGGTTGAAAGAGAGCCGGAAGGCATTAATTTATTTCTGCGCATACTTGTGTCATAGCTCTGTTATCCAATCTGTCAAATCCCTATCTTTGATTGTATAACTTCCCTGGTTTGACCATAAATGAAAAGAAACCTTAATCCTTCAGCTATGTTAATTTCCAATCTCGTACTCCTGATAACGGCTTTATCAGTTGCATTGATAACCGGACTTTGGTATGCCTATTCCTGTTCCGTCAACTTGGGACTGGGGAAATTGCCGGACAGGGAATACCTGATTGGAATGCAGTCTATTAACCGGGAAATTCTCAATCCAGTGTTCTTTGCCACATTTATGGGGAGCCTGCTGCTGCTGCCGGTTTGCGCCTGGTTAAATTACGGGCACCCCAGGTTTATCTTCCTTTTAACCGCATCTGCAATTTATGCCATTGGGGTTTTCGGAGTGACAGTTGGAGGCAATGTTCCTTTAAATAATGCGCTTGATGCATTTAATATTCACTCCTCCACCGCCCAGGAGATTGTCCATCAGCGGTTAAATTTTGAACAGCCCTGGAATAAACTGCACCACATCAGGGCCATTGCTTCGCTGATCTCTTTGGTATTGGTACTTATTGCTTGTATCTATAATTCGCCGGCAACAGGTAGTATTGAGCCGCCTTTAAAATAGTTGGAAGGCCGGGGGGTCATGCAACCCCCTAGAAGAGGTTATCAAGAGGTTGAGAAAAGGTCATGAAGATGTAGTGGCAAAAAGACCGGGATAAGCGTCTTAAAATGACTACGCTTAACAAAGACCCGAAGGTTGTTTTGAGGTGCTCAGGGATATTTTTATCCAAGATTTTTAATCTTGGCACATTTCTTTCTTAAGTACTCCGGGAAAACAAAAACATCTAACACATGAAAAAATTAATTATTTTGGCCATGGGCCTATTTTTAGCCGGTGCCGTGCAGGCACAGAGTCCAATCAGATTGGGCGTAAAGGCTGGTTTAAATTTACCGGACATCATCAAAGGAGACGGTAACAACGATTTTGATACAAAATTAAATCCCGGATTCAATGCCGGTATCACTCTGGATATTAACCTGATTAAAGGCCTGGCGTTTACTCCGGAGCTGTTATATGCCACGAAAGGGTATAAGGCAACGGCTCCGTTTGGAGAATTTACTCAGACTACACACTTTATTGACCTGCCTCTTTTGGCCAGTCTCAACCTTGGCGGCAGTAAATTAAATCTCGTAGTTGGACCGCAGGTATCATTTTTGCTGTCAACTAAAAATAAATACGAGAGCGGATTTGGAACTGTTGAGCAGGAGATCATTGAAGACAAATCAGACAGATTCAAAAAGAGCCTGGTTGGTGGTTTGATCGGCTTCAGGTATGACGTTACAGACAAAGTGGATATTCACGGACGCTATGCTTTGGATTTTCAGAAAAACAATGAAGATGGATCCAAAGAAACACCTGAATACAGAAATCAAGTATTTTCTGTAGGTCTGGGGATTAAGTTTTAACAAACCCTAAATTTTAATAATTAAGCCGCCTGATCAGCGGCTTTTTTTATGCCCTGTCTTGGATTTGATACACCCTGTCAAGCCCACTCAAACAGTCGCTGTCACGGCTTGCCGCGTTGTTATAATAATCTGATTTATAGAAATTTGTGCTTAAAATCTCTGTGAATTTCAGCGTGTAATGGGCCTCCTTTGGCATGGTTATTACAAGACCTCTATTGAATTTTTAAACAAAAGATTATGAAAAAATTATTCATTATAGGATTAGGACTTGCACTAAGCAGTGCAGCTTTTCACGTAGCAGCGCAGACGACGCAGTCTGCTGCAAATGACAAAATGCGCTTTGGCATTAAGGCCGGGGCAAACCTGATGAAGATGGGCAAATTACAATTTGCCGGACAGGACCATGCTACCGATTATAAAGTCGGTTTCCAGGCCGGTGTTTATGGAGACCTGCCTATGGGTGGCAATTTTGCTTTTCTTCCGGAAATTACCTTTACCCAAAAAGGCGGAAAGCTTAAAGAAACCGTAGCTGGTAATACCGGCGAGTTTGACAGCAAGGTTTCTTATATAGATGCCCCAATGCTGATCGGTTACAAAGCAACACCGGAACTTACTGTTTTTGCTGGTCCGCAGGTATCTTTTCTGATTGACCAGACCACGACCTTTAAAGTGAATGGCGAAGAAACGGGTTCTAACTCCGACAAAGATAACTGGAGTAAATCCATCGCTGGAGGAGCGGTTGGCCTGAACTATAGCATTACCCCAAATATCAATATCAATGGGAGGTACAATATGGACTTCCAGAAGGCCCTCAAAGACAAGGCGGAGCAGGACAAGATTAAAAACAGTGGTTTTGCCCTGTCCCTGGGTTATACTTTTTAAACACAGGAACACTTAGTTTTAAAGCCCGCGCTTATTCGGTGGGCTTTTCTTAAAACAAATCCAAACCGCCGTCGTTATATAATTGAAGATTAATGTGCCAGCTTAAATTATTTACCTAAATTTAGAATCATGAAGAACAGACAGGATGCAAGGCATACCAGTTCAGAACAGGGAAAGCCTACTTCAGACCGCATGTATCACAGTGCCAAAGACGATAAAAAGCAACAGGGGATTACCAATGGCGGAGGCCAGCGGTCTGACCAGACTTCAAATAAAGACAATCAGCGTAAACGCGAAAACCATTAAAGAACCTTATTGTGTGAGGATAATATTCCTATTACCTGAAATGAGGGCATTCTAATCAGAATGCCCTTTTTGGTGTCTGGGTTTTTCACAGGTTTTAGTTAACTTTGGAAATAAACACAGTTATCCGTAATGAACGTCAGACACATTTTAACCACCGTATTTCTCCTCATCGTTCTATCGTCAGCCTCTGCCCAAAAAATTTCTTACCTGCAATCCCTGGAGACACCAAATCAATGGGTGGATTCCGTATTCAATAAACTGAGCAAACGGCAAAAGATTGCGCAGATGTTCTTTGTCAGGGCTCACACCAATCTGGGCAAGGCGTATGAAGATTCTGTAGGTCTGGTGATAAAAAAAGAACATTTGGGCGGTGTAGTGTTCTTTCAGGGTGGACCGGGCAGACAGGCAATACTGACCAATGAATACCAGTCACATTCGAAAGTACCTTTGCTCATTACTTCCGATGGGGAGTGGGGTTTGGGTATGCGCCTGGACAGTACCATCTCCTATCCTTATCAAATGGCGTTAGGAGCGGTTCAGGATAAGAACCTGATCTATAAAATGGGGCTGGAAGTTGCGAAGGATTACAAGCGACTGGGTATGCATATGAACCTGGCGCCCGATGTAGACGTAAACAACAACCCGAAAAATCCTGTGATCAACTTTCGCTCTTTTGGGGAAAATAAATATAATGTAGCCAATAAGGCATCTGCCTACCTGAAAGGGATGCAGGATGGTGGACTGCTGGTGAGCATCAAGCATTTTCCCGGACATGGTGATACAGATGTAGATTCACATTATGACCTTCCGCAGTTAAAGTTTTCAAAAGAAAGGCTTGACAGCCTGGAAATCTATCCATTCAGGGAACTGATCAGGGAAGGGGCAGCAGGCGTAATGATCGCGCACATGAATATTCCGGCGCTGGACGCTACACCAAATATGCCTTCAACCCTATCCAAACCTATAGTAACCGGGCTATTAAAAGGTGAACTCGGGTTCAAAGGATTGATCATTTCTGATGCGATGGGCATGAAAGGGGTAGTAAAGTACTTTAAGGACGGTGAAGCGGATGTCATGGGGGTGATTGCAGGCAACGATATCCTGGAGCTTTCTGAGAATAGCGGCAGAGCAATAAAACTGGTGCGTAAAGCGATCAGGCAGGACAGGATCAGTATGGAAAGGATTGACGAAAGCGTAAAAAAAATCCTTACCGCAAAGTATTGGGCAGGCCTGAACCTTAAAGATACTATCAATGAACATAATGTACTGGCGGATGTGACCAGACCCGAGAGTTTTCAGTTGAGGCAAAAACTGGCAGATGCTTCAATGACCATGCTGAGAGGAAAAGATTACATCAAAACCTTATCTCCTGAAAACAGGACGGTGATCATTAGTCTCGGTACGCCCAATGTGACATCCTTTCAGCAGGATCTGGGTGGCTATTATAAAAACTCCATTTTTTACACCCTGGATAAAAATGCAAATGCAAATGCTATCGCAAAGGTAATGAAAGACATTAACCTGTTCGATCAGGTAATTATAGGTATCCATGATACGCGGACCAGGCCTGGCAATGGGATGATATTGAGCGAAGACCTCAGGATGTTTATTAAAGACATGGCTGGTAAAAATGCAGTGTTCGCGCTTTTTGCCAATCCGTACAATCTTTCTGCCTTACCGGGATTGGAAAACAGCAAAGGTCTGGTGGTTGCCTATCAGAAAGAGGATTTTATGCAGCAATCGGCAGCAGCTGTGTTCAAGAACCAGCTGATCACCACAGGGAGGTTACCGGTTACGGTAAATACCTTCTTTAAATATGGCGACGGAGAGAAGCCCGAGATTATTTTGCCTTAGTTTGTTTATAAGAAGCCGGATCAAGGGCTTTCACGGTCCAGCCTTTTAGAAAATCGCTGACCACTTTAACATCATGACCGGTTTTCTTTTTACCGGTCTTTGGATCCAGATCATCGGTCTCAAGGTATGCTGAGTTTTGGGTATGCAGGAGTTTACCGTTGCCGTTCAGGATCAGGAACACCGGGAATCCGAAACGCTGAGGGTAGTTGAGGCTTGCCAGGACTGCTTCATTCTTGTTTTCCGGACTATAGTTTACCAGAACGACTTCATAATTGTCATTCAGCAGGGCTTTAAGCTCAGGGCTGTGATCCACCATGTTGTGAAATGCAATGCACCAGCCGCACCAGTTGCCGCCAACCTGTATAAACACATGCTTGCCTTCTTTTTTTGCTTTTGCAATAGCAGCATCAATATCTGCACGGGCATTGGCCTGCGGATTGTAAATTTTTATGGCTTCTTTTTTGACAGTTGCTGTGCTTTGGGCAAATACCGGCGCGGTGAAGGCCAGTAAAGCAATCATGATCAGTTTTTTCATGGCATTTTGTTTTACACTACAAAGTAAAGGTATTATTTTAATAACTTCACCTCATGCCCCAACAGCCTCTTAAAATATTACAAGCATCTGCAGGTTCAGGTAAAACATTCAGCCTGACAGCGCATTACCTTACTTTATTGCTGGGCGGCGAAAACAGATACCGTGAGATCCTGGCGGTAACCTTTACCAATAAAGCCACTGAGGAGATGAAGACCCGGATCATGGAGGTGCTGAAGGGTTTTGCTGAAGGGGATCCGAAGTACGACAGTTACCGTGAAATCGTTCTAAAAGGCAACCCCACATTAGATGCAGGCTCGCTGCAACAGAGGTCGGATCAGATCTACAGAAGGATCTTACACGATTACAGCCGGTTTTCCGTGAGCACCATCGATGGTTTTGTGCAAAAGGTGATCAGGGGATTTGCATTTGAGCTTGGCCTTGACGCAGGTTACAGCCTGGAAATGAACTACGATAAGGTGAAGGAAGAACTTGTAGAGAAGCTGGACGCGGCACTTGACCACAATAAGACCTTACTGCAATGGATCATCGACCTGGCTCTGGAGCGGATCAGCGACAACAAAAGCTGGAATTATAAGACGGAACTTTATAACCTCATCGGTGAAGTTTTCAAGGAGCGGTTCCAGACCTTTGAGGAAGCCATTGCCTCATTTCCGCCTGAGGACATAGACACCTTATTTAAACGGTATATACAGATCAATAAGGAAGCAATAAAGAATTTTGAAGAGGAACTGACCGACCTTGCCATCAGGGCGCAGGATGTCTTTAACCGCTTTGGTGTGGAAAAGGACCAGCTGAACCGCAAATCGCAAAACCCGCTGGCCAAGATCCCGCTAATCATCGGCGGAGATTTTTCAAAGATTGAGGGGCTGTTCAAGTTTATCGATGATCCGGATGCCTGGTTTCAAAAGAACGTTAGCCTGGATGACTTTTACCGGGAGCTGAACCCCATATTGCAGGACATCAGAAAATATTATGAACAGCACCTGCCACATTATACGCTGGCTATTGCGTTCAATAAAAACCTATATTACCTGCGGCTGATGCAGGAGATTGCGGACCTGCTGAAGGTTTACCGTGAAGAAAACGATAACCTGTTGATCAGTGATGCACAAAAACTGATCTCTGGTATTACAGATGACGCTGGCGACAATCCTTCTTTTATCTGGGAAAAGGTCGGTACCAGGTACCGCAATTTTTTATTCGATGAATTTCAGGATACTTCTACCAGTCAATGGAACAGTTTCCGTTCGCTGCTCACCAATGCGATGGCGACACCTTCTGAAAGCTATACAGACCACCTCATTGTGGGCGATACGAAGCAGTCGATCTACCGGTGGAGGAACGGCGACTGGAATATATTGCACAGACAGGTTAAGGCAGACACTGGTGCAGACCGCATCCTTGAGGAGAGCCTGGCAGAGAATTACCGGAGCACAGAGAACATCATATCTTTTAATAATTTTATTTTCACTTCTGTTCCGCTGGTTTTACAAAATGAACTGAATCAAGCGCTGGAGGCCAGGTCAGGGGCTTTGTTTACCTGGTGGCGGGAAAATAGTTTTGACCAGATCATTACAGATATTTACGGGACGGCAACACAGCAGTTTGCTTCAAAGACCCCCGTGGGCGGGACAATAAAAATAAGAAAGATCGGCAGGGACGATGTCCCCGATGAGCAGCGTTTCTCCGAAACCGCATTCAGAGATATTTCTCTGGAGGAGGTGATCGACGAGATCCACGACCTGACAGCCAAACGGGGATACCTGGCAAAGGATATCGCCATCCTGGTCAGGTCCAACAGTGAAGCTGTGCTGACAGTCAAAAAGCTGATGGCCCAGGGGATTGCTGTGATATCGGGCGAAGCCCTGATGATCTCAGGTAATATGGCCGTCCAGCTGATCGTTGATACACTCAGGGCGCTGATCGGTCTGGATTCGCAGACCGCGCTCTACAAGGCAAATTGTATCGCACTTTACAATACCCTGCATGAAATAATCCCTGATGCATCCCATTACATGGGACTGAACAATACCTCGCTCAGCAGTCTGGGGACAGTATTGCCCAAATCACTTTGCGAAAACTGGGAGAGCTGGATGCAGCTGCCGCTGCCTGAGCTGGTAGAGATACTGATCGAAAGTTATGAGCTGAGTGCTAATGAGGCCCATTTGCCTTACCTGCTTGCCTTCAGGGACCTGACGGCCAATGCGACCCGGCTGGGAGAAAAGGGAGTTGTTGCATTTTTGACCTGGTGGGATGAAGAGGGCATTAACAAATCACTTCCGTCGCCGGAGCGTGCAGATGCGATACAGGTCATTACTATACACAAATCAAAAGGTCTGGCCTTCAGGGCGGTATTTATCCCCTTTTGTAACTGGGAAATAAAAGGCAAACCTAACGGGATTTTCTGGGTGTCTTCAGAAGAAACTGCCTATAAAGAGTTAAAAAGCATTCCGCTGAAGTACAATGAATCCCTGAGTAGCTCAGCCATTGCAAAGGCCTATTACGAGGAGTTGCTGTATAATCACATGGATGCCCTCAATATGTTGTATGTAGCCACCACCCGGGCAAAAGATTACCTCTACATTGCTACTATGGCTAAAAAAGACACATCTAAACTGACCACGATCGGAGATGTGGTCAACCATATTCTTGAACCGGAATTTGAGGACGGCAACAGCTACACGATAATTGATTACCCGGACAGAAGGGAAGAGGCTCCAAACAGCCCGAACAGGATCAAACTGGACCATTATCCGACAACGGGGCGCATGGCTGAATTGTATGTGCCCACGCAGGACAAACACCTCAGACACGTACTGAATATTGAAAAATCCGGACGGCGGGGCTCCCTGCTCCATGACATTCTGGCCAATGCATCAACGGTTGCTGAAATAGAACGCTATTCAGAAGCGCTGATGCTGGAGGGCACTATACAGGGAGAGGAGCGCAGCACATTGATGACAGCGGCAGCTGAGGTTTTGAACAATCCGGACCTGAAGGCGATATTCAGCCAGGCTACAGAGAGCATTACCGAAAAAACTATTGTAGACGCCGACGGCAGGAGCCACAGGCCGGACAGGGTTTTGCTAAACGGAGACCATGTCATCATTCTGGATTACAAGTTTACCCTCACACAATCTGCAGAGCATGAGGAGCAGGTATTGAGTTATAAAACCCTGTTTCATGACATGGGTTATCAGCGGGTGAGCGCTTATTTGTTTTATGCCCTTAGCGGGCAATTGAAATCCGTCCGGAACACATGATCAAATCATTTTTACAGGAAGTCGCAGAAGATTTACTAGACCGGTTCGGAACCGGCCTGCAGGACTGCGCAATTATATTCAACAACAAACGTCCTGCAGCTTATTTGCAGAAACACCTGGCCAATGTAATCGGGAAGCCTTTTTTTAGTCCTTCTTTTTTCACTGTACAGGAGTTTTTTGCAAAAACGGACAACTACAGGGTTGCAGATTTTTATGTGCAGTTCTTTACACTTCACCGCATCTACAACCAGTTGCTGCATGAAGAGGGACTGGACCGCATTGGCGGAAGTAAATTCTTCCCCATTGCGAAAATCATACTTGCAGACTTCTCGCAGATAGACATTGACCTTGTTGATGCCGGCAAATTATACCGTGACCTGGAAGATATTTCTGTGATCAATAAGGACTTTGATTACCTGAGCACTGAGCAATACGAGTTTCTATCCCAGTTCTGGACATCTTATTCTGAAGGCAAGCATAAAAAGCAACAGGAACTGTTTATCAAAATGTGGCGCAGGATGCCTGCGCTTTACCAAAAGTTTCATGTGGCACTTGCCTCGCAGGGATACGTGACCAACGGGCAGGTATACAGAAAGCTCGCTGAAGGAAATGCTGCGGAAAATGATTTTGTGAAAAATTTTAAAGGAAAACTGATTTTTGCCGGCTTCAATGCACTTAGCGGCGCCGAAGCAAAGATCTTTAGGGATCTGCAGGCTGCGGACAAAGCTTTGTTTTATTTCGATGCAGACCGCTATTACCTGGACGATCCCCTTCAGGAGGCGGGGCTTTTTTTGAGGAAGAACATGAACAACCTGAAATTGAATAACGTTTTTCATGACCGGGGCAGCTGCATTCTGGACGAGAAACATACGGTGAGCGTCTACCAGGTTCAGGGTCAGGCGGCCCAGGCAAAAATCCTGAATACCATCCTGGAAGAGGATTATATGGATTCAGATGAAATGGGTTCAGTGGCCGTGGTGCTTGCAGATGAATCTCTGCTCATACCGGCTTTACAAACCATTCCTGCCAGCTATTGTGGAAAGCCTGTTGACCTGAATGTAACAATGGGACTGGCGCTGGGGGCGTCCAGCGTATACGGGCTGGCAGATCTCTGGCTGGGCTGTCAGGCCGGGATTCATAAAACGGGGAAGGTCGCCTTCAAAAACGTAGAAGCATTTTTAACCCACCCGCTGACAGGGCTGAGCCAAATCATGCGCGATAAGATCAATTCCGCATTGCTGATTGAAAAAGAAGTGGAAATTGACCAGAACAGGCTGGTCAGGCAAAAAGGCTTGTTTGAACTCTTCTTTAGAAAAACAACGCAGGCAAATGAATTGGTCGGGCAGCTGCTTGAAGTCATGAACTTTGTACTGATCAGGCTCTCGAATACCAGAAGGCTTAAAAAGATTGATGCTGAGCTTTTTATAAAGACGATACAGGAACTCAACAGGCTCCACGATACCTTTGGAGGGCACGTCGATGGTGAAGAGATTTCCTTTGTGATTTCACTGATCCAGCGGGCGCTGCAGGGCATCGCTGTGCCGTTATCTGGTGACCCTTTAAAGGGTATACAGCTAATGGGCTTGCTGGAAACACGGAACCTTAATTTTGAAAAGGTGGTCTTTCTTGGGTTCAACGAAGGCGTTGTTCCAAAATCATCTGCGGGAAATAGCTTTATCCCGGACAGCATCAGGCGGGTATACGGGCTGCCGGTGTTGGAAAACCAGGACGCCATTTCAGCGTATATGGTCTACCGGCTGGTACAGAGGGCCTCAAAAATACATTTTGCCTACAATAGTTTAACTGACGATTCCGCCTCCGGTGAGCCGAGCAGGATACTGAAGCAGCTCGCTTATGAAAGCGGCTTTGAGTTTCATTACCATATGCTGGACCTTAGTGTCCGGAGCGAAGTACCGAAAGAAGTCATGATCGAAAAGCGTGACAATAAGGATGTACAGGCTGCCCTGGACAGGTATCTGAACAAACAAAAAACCTTATCTCCGTCCTCACTGACCCAGTATATTCTGAACCCTATAGATTTTTTCTTCAATTATATCGCCGGCATAAAAGAACCCAAAGCCGTTTCAGCCGTGGTGGAAGCAAATGAGATCGGCTCCATACTGCACAAGGTGATGGAGTATTTCTATAAGGATGTTGTCGGGCAGGAGGTCACAAAGGATTTGTTCGCTGAAAAAAAGAAGCTGATTCCCGGACTGACAAAAAAAGCCTTCGCAGCAGTTTTATACAATGATGCTGCACGGCCGGTAGCTTTCAGGGGCATGCAGAAAGTGATCCTTGCCATTGTTGAAGCTTACGTCAATATTATTGTTACACAGGATGAATCACAAGCCCCCTTTCAGGTCATCAGCCTGGAACAGTGGGTCGAAGCAGATATCGGCTTTCCATTGTTCGGAAAAGAAGCAAGTATCAGAATAGGTGGGATCATAGACAGGGTAGACCTGAAAGATGGTATTACCAGGATCATAGATTATAAAACAGGCAGTGATAAACTGAATTACAAAGATATTGGGGAATTGTTCAATACTGACGGAAAACACATCAACAAAGCCCTGATCCAAACCTTGCTCTATACTTATGCCTATGAGCGGTCTTCAGGCAAAACAGCTGTGGAGCCGAACCTGTATATTGTGAAAACGATGAACCAGGAAGGCGTTTGGTTCAAGTCCGGAAAGCAAAACTTACGGGGCAGTTACCTGGAAGAGGTCAAAACCGAATTCCTGGAGGCATTAAAGGAAAAACTGACAGAACTGTTTGAAACGCCTTATTTCAAGGCGAGCCTGGCAGAGGACAATTTTAAATACTCCATCTATAAAACTTTATTTGGTAAACGGTAATTTGGGTGCGCCGAAAGGCCCGCGTTTACGCGTCTTACAGAACTTATGTTCTGAGTACTGACAATTTGCTTTCAGGCGCCCTGTTTAAGACTTCTAAAATGAGGCCCTTGAGCCCCTGAATGCCGATTACAAGACGGAGGATCAATAGACGAATAATTGCATTTAAAAACAATTTTATCTAAGTTTGCCGCTAGTTAATATTTGAATATACAATGAGAGAGATTCAATTTAGAGAAGCTTTACGTGAAGCCCTTAGTGAAGAAATGCGTAAGAATGAAAACGTTTTTTTGATGGGCGAAGAAGTTGCACAATATAATGGTGCATATAAAGTAAGCCAGGGCATGCTGGATGAGTTTGGCGAAAAGCGTATCATAGATACTCCTATTGCAGAACTTGGCTTTACCGGAATCGGTATCGGTGCAGCAATGAACGGATTGGTCCCTATTGTAGAATTTATGACCTTCAACTTCTCGCTGGTTGCTATAGATCAGATCATTAACGGTGCCGCAAAAATCCTTTCCATGAGTGGCGGACAGTTCACCGTACCCATTGTATTTCGCGGACCAACAGGTAATGCCGGTCAGCTCGGTGCCCAGCACTCTCAGAACTTTGAGAACTGGTTTGCAAACTGTCCGGGATTAAAGGTGGTAGTTCCTTCTACTCCTTACGAAGCTAAAGGTTTATTGAAACAATCAATCCTTGATCCTGATCCTGTTATTTTCATGGAATCTGAGGTGATGTACGGCGACAAGGGTGAAGTGCCTGAAGATGAATATTATATTCCGTTAGGCAAAGCCAAAATTGTAAAAGAAGGAACAGACGTAACCATCGTTACTTTTGGTAAAATGCTGACCCGTGTGGTAAATCCTGCTGTTGAAGAATTGACTAAAGAAGGGGTAAATGTTGAAGTAATCGATCTTCGTACCGTACGTCCTATCGATTATGCGACGATTATCGAGTCTGTTAAGAAAACCAACCGCCTGGTGATCGTTGAAGAGGCATGGCCATTGGCTTCTATCTCTTCTGAGATTGCATTTAACGTTCAAAAGAATGCTTTTGACTACTTAGATGCCCCAGTATTGCGTATTACTTGTGCAGATGTACCGCTTCCATATGCTCCAACCCTTATTGCAGCAAGTTTACCTAATGCTGAAAGAGTGGTTAAAGCTGTAAAAGAAGTCATGTACGTAGCAAAATAACACCTGATTATTTAAGAAAAATATAATCCCGCCGGTTCATACCCTGCGGGATTTTTTATTTATTTTTGGCGCTATTGTCTTTTAAAAGATCAAATACAGATTAAAATGAGTAATCACTCAATCATTATTGCCGGGGAACTGGCAGTTGCAGAAAAACAGGTTATTGCTACCATTGAATTGCTGGATGACGGAGCAACTGTTCCATTTATCTCCCGTTACCGCAAGGAAATGACAGGAAGCCTGGATGAAGTACAGGTAGCTGCCATCCGGGACAGGTTTCAGCAGCTCAGAGAATTGGATAAGCGCCGGGAGGCCATACTAAAGGCATTGACGGCCCTCGATAAACTTACCCCTGAACTGGAATCCAAGATCAATGCAGCCACGAATATTGCTGCAATTGAAGACATTTACCTGCCTTATAAGCCTAAACGTAAGACCAGGGCTTCGGAAGCACGCAAAAAAGGCCTGGAGTCCCTTGCATTTTCTATCCTGGTACAGGACCAGCAAGATCCTAAGGAAACAGCTGAACGGTTTTTGAACGAAGAGCTGGGTGTGAACTCTATAGATGAAGCGCTGGCGGGTGCACGTGATATCATTGCTGAGCTGGTCAACGAGAACGTTGACGCGCGTACTTCCATGAGGAGATACTTTCAGCAGCATGCTGTGGTTAAATCTACTGTGATCAAAGGCAGGGAAGAGGCAGGCATCAAGTACAAAGATTATTTTGACTGGACTGAGCCGCTTAAGGCAGCGCCTTCACACCGGGTGCTGGCAATGAGAAGAGGAGAAAATGAGGAGATCCTGAAACTGGAGACTGCACCTGCTGAAGACGGCGCTATTGAAATCCTCGAAAAGCAATTTGTAAAAGGAAATAATGCCGCTTCTGCACAGGTAAAACTGGCGATACTGGACGGTTATAAAAGATTGCTTGGCCCTGCTATGGAAACGGAAGTCCGGGGGCTTTCAAAGGAAACTGCGGACGAAGAGGCGATCAGGGTATTCGCTGAAAATGCCAGGCAATTGCTGCTTGCCGCGCCACTGGGAGAAAAGAATGTAGTTGCAATAGATCCAGGTTTCCGTACCGGCTGTAAGGTGGTGTGTTTAAACAAACAAGGTAAACTGCTGGAGAATACCACAATTTATCCGCATAACGGAAACAGAGGTGTCCTGGAGGCCGCTGAAACCTTAAAAAGGCTCTGCAGTGAACATGAGGTGGATGCCATTGCCATTGGTAACGGAACTGCAGGCAGGGAAACCGAGGTTTTCGTCCGGGGGCTTGGTCTTGAAGGAACGCTTGTTGTTATGGTAAATGAAAACGGGGCTTCTATTTATTCAGCTTCTGAAGTAGCCAGGGAGGAATTTCCAAACCACGACATTACAGTTCGGGGTGCAGTCTCTATAGGCAGGAGGCTGATGGACCCATTGGCTGAACTGGTAAAGATCGATCCTAAATCTATTGGGGTAGGCCAGTACCAGCATGATGTAGATCAGAATAAATTGCAGGCATCACTTGATGATACGGTAATGAGCTGTGTAAATGCGGTTGGTGTGGAGCTCAATACCGCTTCCAAGCAAGTGCTTGCTTATGTATCGGGCCTCGGACCCCAGCTGGCGCAAAACATCGTAAATTACCGCAATGAGCATGGTGCATTTAAAAACAGGGAAAGCCTGAGGAAAGTGCCCAGATTAGGAGATAAAGCTTTTGAGCAGGCGGCAGGTTTCCTGAGGATCCGGAATGCGGAGCATGCGCTGGATTCGAGTGCCGTTCACCCAGAGCGGTATGCTTTGGTAGGCAAGATGGCAAGAGACCTCAATTGCAGTGTGGCTCAGCTCATGAAAGATCCCGAATTGAGGAAACAGATCAAACTGCAGCAATATGTAAACGATGAGATTGGCTTGCCTACGCTGAATGACATTATGGCCGAGCTGGCTAAACCAGGCAGGGATCCGCGGGAGCAATTTGAGGTGTTTAGTTTTACTGACGGGGTTAATGATATCTCGGATTTAAAGGTAGGCATGAAATTACCGGGCATTGTGACCAATATCACCAATTTTGGAGCCTTTGTAGATATCGGCGTGCATCAGGACGGCCTGGTACATACCAGCCAGATCTCAGATAAGTTTGTGTCCAATGCGGCAGATGTCGTAAAGGTGCATCAGAAAGTAGAAGTGCGGGTAGTTGAGGTAGACGCGGCGAGAAAGCGGATTTCATTGTCAATGAAGATGGAAGCAGCACCTAAACCAAAGCAGGACCATAAGAAGCAAGACAAGTCCAGGAAGTTTGTGAAGCCGGGAGCAGCGGTTCAGCAGCAGAGTTCCGGCGGTCAGCATCAGCATAAAAAACCGGTAAAGCCGCAATCAGGGCATAAGGGTGGGCACAAGGAAAAACCATTGCCAGATGGGGATCTGCAGCTGAAGCTGGAGGCATTGAAGAATTTGTTCAAATAGCAAAGAACGCTATTGAGCCCTACAGCTCAATCTGCCTTCTTATGCTTTCCTCCAGGGAGATCAGGGTTTCTGTACGCTGTATGCCAGGTACAGCCTGTATCTCTTCATTTAAGACGTGCCTGAGGTGGCCGGTATCCCTGCAGATGATCTTGGCGAACATGCTGTATGCACCGGTAGTATAATGGAGCTCGACCACTTCCTTGATCTTGCTCAGCTGCGCAACCGCATCTTTATACTGTATTCCCTTTTCCAGGTAGATCCCCAAAAAAGCAGTAACATCGTAGCCTGCCTTTTGCGGATCGATGATTAAATGAGATCCCTTGATGATCCCCATTTCGTGTAATTTTTTCATACGGACATGGATAGTTCCACCAGAAACGATCAAATCTTTAGCGATCTCTGTATAAGGCTTGGTGGCATCCTGCATCAGCTGCTTAAGGATGTCAATATCCAGGTTATCAATTTCTAAATTTTGGCTTTCTTTTTTAAGCATCGTTTTTATATTTGGTAACAATATCCTAAATTAATTAAAAATATAACAAAAATAAAATTAATTGTTTAAAATATTTGCAACGTATTGCGGTTGTTGTTACATTTGTATCAAGCAAGTAAGAAAAAAATTGTTCTTTGATACTTGTTTATACTCTGTAGGGTGGTGAAATTGGCAGACGCACCTCCTTGTCTCGGTGGTGGAGAATTGGGAAACCCGTAAGGGCTAACTACTCCTTGAAGGTTCGACTCCTTCCCCTACAGCTATAATGTAGCATATTAACTACCTAAATATACTACTTATAATACGTACTTTATATCATGTTGGGTGGTGAAATTGGCAGACACGCCTTCTTGTCTCGGTGGTGGGGATTAATGGATAAACGCAGTTTATGGGTTGACCACAAATTAATTTTTGAACTGTAGCTAACTACCCCTTGAAGGTTCGACTCCTTCCCCAACAGCCAGTTTTTTTATGAATAATAAGTTAGTTAAAAACGAGTAATCTTGGATGAGATTACTCTTTTTTTTTCTCTTATTTTTCAGGAAGAACAGATCTCATTTCATTAAAGCGGCTCAGGAAACAATTGTAAAAAGGCAGTAAAAACGTCATTGCGAGGTACGAAGCAATCTAATGTTGAGATTGCTTCGTACCTCGCAATGACGGTAATTCCTTAAAATAGCGAATACCAAGGGGAATTCAACTATTTAAATCATTTCTAGAATCCGTAGCGTGCCCCGATCTGGAACTGGTATGGGTTGCCTGAAGGATTGACCACCCCGGAGTTGTTTACCCGATAATTAAATACTTTATTAGTGGTATCAAAATTTGGAACAGCAGCAGTCGTCCCGCTTTTTGGGATACCAAGCGCATATAAGGCCTGGTTCCCCAGACTTTCATTTACGCCCCAGGTTTTCTTGATCAGGTTAGCTACGTTGAATACATCCGCCGAAATCTCCACGCTATGTGTCCCTCTGAATTTGATCTTTTTGGCAATACGGAGGTCTACCACGCCAAAGAAGCGATTCACACCACCGTTGCGCTCAGCAATCTGACCTTCATATTTAAGAATATAATCTTTAATGCTCTGACTGGCGATCGGGTTATCCAGCAGGGCCTGTAAACCAGTACGCACATTGACCGGTACACTTGCATTATTTCGGTCAAAGATAAAGGCAAGGTCGTTTGTAGTAACGAAGTCACCGTTGTTGTTGCCGCCTGAAGTCAGGCTGTAACGTGTGCCGCCGATGCCTGAGTACCGAACCCCTGCCGTAACACCCCAGAAGGTAGGAAGTGTACCATAGATGACCACTTTATGGCGAAAATGATTGTCCGAATAGCTCATCTTGCTGAGGTCTCTCGGGTCATCTTTGACCAGCAGGGACAGTGTAGCAGAGTTGGCTACGTTGCCAT
Organism: Pedobacter ginsengisoli; assembly: GCF_030244015.1. GTDB lineage: Bacteria > Bacteroidota > Bacteroidia > Sphingobacteriales > Sphingobacteriaceae > Pedobacter > Pedobacter ginsengisoli. The sequence goes on along the minus strand of NZ_JASSYX010000004.1, from coordinate 636,894 downwards.
TGAATGAGGTATTGTCCTTCGTGTCGTTTAAAGTATAGCTGGCACTGATCTGTCCATCCTTAAAGTACTGCCAGGTCGCGTCAACGACTACAGCAAACTGGTTCACCTTACCCTTGCTGTTTAATTCCAGCACCCTGCCAAACTGATTGGTCAGTCTTCCCGTTTTCCAGTCGGCTGCACCATTGCCCGGAATGGAAGGAACAAATACACCCCGGTTACCTTCATTGGCTAAAGTAAAAAAAGGATTTGCCGCCATGTTTCTATCCACATACATATAGTTGTGGCGACCCAGAGTAGCATAACCCGTTATCCCCACTTTCAGCTTCTCATTGATCAGTTTGGAATAAGAAAGATTGGCTTTATAGACTACAGGAATCTGCGCATCCTCTGCATAGGTATTGATGGTCGGTACCTGAAAATTACTCAGTTGTGGAGTAGCTACCGTTCCGTTTCTGTAACCCGGAAAATCAGGTTTCGGCACATCGGCACCAAAAACGTCAACGGTAGCCAGGTGTTTACCGTCAAAGGTCAGGTTATTGATGGTCACGTAGTTGTTCACATCAGAGCCAAATATACCGGCACCCAGACGTATGAAGTCTGTATGTTTTTCTTCTATATCCCAGTTGAACTGAACACGTGGCTGGATCAGGAACTGCGAAAGTTCATGATCTGTCCTTACGCCAATGGCATTGAATAACGTTTCGTTGAATGGAGAAGTCGGATACTTGCTGTAGTCTAAACGCAGGCCGCCCGTAAAATCAAGGCCAAAAGCCAGTTTAGTCTGCATTTGTCCGTATATCGCAGCATTCCATATACCAGCTTTTACAGTTGGATCTGAGACCAGTGGCACCTCACGGTAAAAGCGGTTAGGGATCAGGTTTTCAAAGTTTTGAAGCGAAGTTTGTGCAGTAGCGTCTGCTCCGCTGTTGGTGTATTCAAAACGTCCGTTCACCTCACTGCCGTACAATGAAGTAGCGTCCGTATACATGAGGTCGGCACCAAAAGTATATTTGGCCTTATCCGTGTTGTAATAAAAATTATCAATCACCTGGAAAACATTGTTGGTAAAGCCTTCCTGTGCAAAACGGTGGCCACCGATCTGAATAGCTGTAGACTTAGTAGTCCCGTCAGTCAGGACAGAAGTTACGTTGCCAACTACCGCTCTTGGGATTGCGAAATCCAATTGATCATTTTGGGTGCTCGCCTGGAAAGTATACAAATGCTGAACCTTCAGTTCATTAGTGATCTTACTGCTGATGGTACTCCGTAAAGTTGCCAGTAAACTATTGTCGACGTTTTTATCATTGCCATAGCTTTCATAGAAATTGATGGCTGTGTTATCGGCCAGGCCCAGAGGGTTCCTGTCATTGGTATAGTTATCACGGATGGTCAGCAAATTTTTCTCGTCAATCTGCCAGTCTATACGTGCAAACGCAGCGTCAGAACCACGTTTCTTGTCAAAAGAACCGAACTGTTCTGACCGGGCAACACCATATTTATTTTGGGCGATGCTCTGGAAGGTGTTCAGTGTGCTGTTGGTAATGTTAAAACGCGCTTCATCTTCCGCGTTGTTAATGTCCGCGATGATCAGCGGGCGGGCATCACGCTGGTGGTCCCAGCCTATAAAATAATGAAGTTTGTCTTTAATGATCGGACCGCCTAAAGTAAATCCATACTGATAAGTAGAGAAATCGTTATTGCGTTTGTTTCCCCGGATGTCGTAAGGACTGGCCAGCCAGTCGGCGCGGCCATAACTGAATGCGCTTCCACTGATCTTGTTGGTGCCCGATTTGGTTACCGCACTAATGGTACCACCACCTGCACGTCCAAAAGTAACATCATACTGATTGGTCACCACCTTAAATTCTCTAACCGCTTCGATAGAAATGGAGTAAGGGGCGCCGCTTCTGCTGGTCGTACTTCCGGCGGAGGTCGGGTTTTTGGCATTCATACCATCAATGGTGTAATTGGTTGAAGAACCCAGCTGTCCGGAAATACCGCCACCCCGGCTCAATGGTGACAAGTCCATCAGCGAGGAGAAGTTACGTCCGTTAACCGGAAGCTGGTTCATGGTTTTTGCAGAGATCTCTGTCGATGCACCAAACTGCTGGACCTTATTTCTTAGTCCGTTACCATTGATCTCGACCGCCTGGAGGGTCTGCGCTGCAGTCTGCATCTTTACGTTGGCTTTGACCAGGTCACCCTGGTTCAGTATATAGCCCGACAAAATTTGTTCTCCCAATCCGGTATAGGTTGCTTTTACTGTATAAGGGCCACCTAAAGGCAGCTCTTTAAAGGTATATTCTCCCTGGTTATTGGTGTTCGTCCTGGTTGTAAAACCAGTTGATTCGTTTTTAACAGAAACCGAAACTCCCGGAACAGGTTTGTTCTGTTCGTCCAGGATGATCCCGGAAATGGATGCCTGGGTTGTCTGTGCCAGCAGGTCATTTTTAGCAAGAGAACATAAAATCAGCATTAAAGCTGTACATAGTAATCGTTTCATCATTGATTAAAGTTATTTTGATTAAATCAACGACGAAGGTATAACTGCTATGTTAGCGGAAAAACACGGTTATATTAAGAAATACTGCCAGTTCTGTCCGGTTACTGCGAGCTGTATTTTGCACTGAATTTCTTGTCCAGCTGCTTGTGCAGGTTGTCCAGGTTAATGTCCCGGCCCTGTATAAAAGCCTGTTCTACCCTGTTTGTTTTCATGTCGAGCGCATCACCTGTGGAAATGAACAAAGTCGCATCTTTTCCTGTTTCCAGACTTCCGGCAGTTTTCTCAATACCCAGAGCCTTCGCAGTGTTGAGTGTAATGATCTGCAATGCTTTTTCTTTGTCAAGGCCCCATGCCGATACCGTTCCTGCCATAAAAGGCAGATTTCTCAGCTGCCAGTAGCTGTGCATGCTCATCACCACATCGACGCCTGCATTGGCAAGTATTCCCGCATTCTTATACGGCATATTCACATCATCATCGGTAGAATTTGGCAGGGAGTGTGGTTCTTTGACCACCACCGTAATGTTGTTTTCTTTTAAGAAGGGAATGACCAAATGGGCTTCGTCCCCTCCCACCAAGATGGGGGTTATTCCATATTTCTTCGCAAATTTTACAGCTGCGATAATATCCCTTTCGCTGTCAGCGGAAATGAACAACTTTTGTGTTCCGTCAAACAGGTGTTTCATCGCCGCCAGACGGGTATTGATCACTTCCGGCTTTTCGGTTTCTGCATAGGCTTTAGCCTCCGCGAAAAATTGGTCCAGGATATCTACCTGTTTTTGTGTCCGCTCTTTCAATGTGGCTTGGGTAGGGGCTGTCCTGCCGCTTCCGCTTCTGAATACCGGGGTAACCGGCCAGTTCATGTGCTGGGCATCGTCTTTCAGGATCGCCGCATCTTCCCAGTTCCAGGCATCGAGCTGTACCACAGAGGAACTGCCGGACAGCATGCCGCCTTCAGGGGTGATCTGGGCCATCAATACCCCGTTACTTCTCAGTGTTGCCGGTACTTTGGAATCTGTATTGTAAGCAATCAAAGCCCTGACGTTGGGATTTAAGTCGCCAATCTCGGTATGGTCCAGTGTTGCTTTTACTGAGCTGTATTCGATTAAACCCAGATTTGTAATTGGCGCAATAAAACCGGGATACACATGTTTGCCGTTGGCATTGATCATGGTAGCATCGGTCAGGTTCAGTTTTGCCAGGGTCGCATCACCAACACCGGTGATCTTCCCCTTGTCAAAGATGAGATAGCCATTGTCGATGACCTGCCCGTTGCCAATGTGCAATTTAGCGCCCATGATGATCACTCTTTTGTCCTGCTTCCTCGCGGGAGAAATATTGGCCTGTGCAAAAGCGCTCAGCCCTATAAAAGAGATGAGCAGGGTTGATATGGATCTATTCATGAGCGTGGCTCCTTTCCAGTTCGTTAAGTTCAAGAGAATAATCTTCTAAAGTTTCGCAGTCGTATAATTTTGGTGCGTCGTTTTGCGGACGCTGGGTTTTGCCGCCTTTGGCTTTGCTGTCCTTCATCTTTTGGATCAGACGGGCACGTTCGGCCTTCTGTTCAGTGCGGATCTGTGCATCACGCTCCATATCCCAGTAGGCAATCCCATCTACAAATGTCTTTTCCGCCCTGGCGTAAATAGAAAGCGGGTTGTCTGACCAGATTACGACATCAGCATCTTTGCCAGCCTTCAGACTGCCCACCTTGTTGTCTATGTGCAGCATCTTGGCAGGGTTAAGCGTCACAAATTTAAATGCTTCTTCTTCCGGAACGCCACCGTACAGCACCGCTTTTCCGGCCTCCTGGTTTAGCCGTCGCGCCATTTCCGCATCATCTGAGTTAAAGGCTGTCGTAATGCCTACATTGTGCATAATCTTTCCGTTGTAAGGAATGGCTTCTGCGACTTCCATTTTGTAGGCCCACCAGTCCGAAAACGTGGAGGCGGCAATGCCATGTGCCTTCATTTTGTCGGCCACTTTGTATCCTTCCAAAATATGGGTAAAAGTATTGATCTTAAAGCCCAGGCTGTCTGCCACTTTGATCAGCATATTGATCTCGGACTGCACATAAGAGTGGCAGGTGATGAAGCGTTTATTGTCAAGGATTTCGACTATGGCATCCAGTTCCAGATCACGGCGCACTGTATTTCCCTTTTTGGCCATTGCTGCTTTGTATTCTTTGGCCCTGGTAAAATTATCGACAAAAGTCTGCTCTACGCCCATCCTGGTTACCGGAAAACGGGCTCCTGTACCGAAATTACTCTGCTTGACGTTCTCGCCAAGGGCAAATTTGATAAAGCCATCAGCGCCTTCGAATTTTAGCTCTTCAGGAAGCCTGCCCCAGCGCAGTTTGATCAGCTGGGACTGCCCGCCGACCGGATTTGCAGAGCCATGGAGGATCTGGGAAGTGGTGACCCCGCCCGCCAGCTGACGATAAATGTTGACATCCTCAGAATTGATCACATCGCCGATCCGTACCTCGGCTGAAGAGGCTTGTGCACCTTCATTGATGCCGCCTGTTCCGGCAATGTGCGAATGCTCGTCAATGATGCCGGGCGTAATGTGCTTACCTGTAGCGTCGATCACTTTTGCCCCTGCTGAAGAAAGATTTTTGCCCACTGCCCTGATCTTGCCGTTTTCCAGCAATACATCTGCATTTTGGAGGATTCCTTCTTTCTCATTGGTCCATACTGTGGCATTTTTCAGCAGTACTGTTTCCTGTTTTAGCGGGGTACTGTTTCCGAAAGCCGTAAAAGGGAAGATCAGTGCGCCAAGCTGTTTTCCAGGCTCTGTACGGCTGCTTAGCTTATTGAGACTATCCTTTTTCTCTTTGTCGTCCTTTTTAAACAAGATATGGCGTTTGCCCTGTACCCAGTTTTCCTCAATGACATTTGTTTTCTTAAAAAGGCTGTCGGAAGTGATAATAAAATTGGCCAGTTTGCCTTTTTCCAGTGTTCCTGCTTTGTCAGTGATGCCGATCATGGCCGCAGGAATTTCTGTGAGTGAGCGCAGCGCTTGTTCCTGGCTCAATCCGTTGTCGATGGCCAGAACAAGGCTGGCCCAAAAATCTTTAACATTTTCCAGCCCATGGGTGGTCAAAGCAAACCTGATCCCCGCTTTTTCCAATGCAGCAGGATTAGCCGGGGCCATTTCCCAGGCTTTCATCTGGGCCAGTGTAATGCTCCGGCTCTCGGTGCTGTCCTCGGCGTCATAGGCTTTGATGAAGGTCAGCGGCACAATAAGACTGGCACCTGTAGCTTTTACAGCGTCTATTCGCTGATACTCATCGCCACCGGATTTGATGATGTACTGTTTGCCAAATTCTTTGGCGATCTTATCTGCGCGCAGGACATTTTGCCAGCCATCGGCCTCAAAGATCTGCGGAATGTTCTGCTGCTTGTTAAATTCCTCAAGAGAGATATTGTACTCTTCCTTTTGCTTGCCATACCATTGTGAATCGTAATAAGTCTGGCGGAGCAGGGCAATGGAACCCATTAAGGAAGTAGGATAATCGTTTTGTGAAGTTCCCTTATTGAAAGAATAATTGGCCGCCGATTCCGCCTTTAGTATGGTGTTGTTTTCTTTATCGTCACTGAGCGTTACTGCGGTTGAAGTCCCGCGTGCAATGCCATCGCGGTTGACCGCATTTACACTGCCAAACCCTGCTTTGCGCAGCTCATCTGCTTTCTTACTGTCAGCGGCAAATATCGCATTGGCATGAGTTTCCGGCCTTATGGCTTCATTCCATCCGTAAGCACCTTTTTTGGTAGAAGTAAAAATCGACTGACGGGCACCGCCTATGGTTCTGGCGACTTCCGGCAGGCCATAATCTGTAAAAGCATCTATCAGCGAGGGATAGATGAATTTACCTTTCAGGTCTACGATCACATAGCCTTTTGGAATCCTGAGGCCCGTGCCCACGGCCTGTATGACCTGGCCTTTGATCAATAATGTTCCATTGGGAATGGTCTGGGCTGCATTAACCACAATCGTCGCATTGGTAAACGCATAAGTTCCCTGTCTGATGTCATAAGAACCGTTGACCGGATAGGTTTGCTGTGCGAATAAATACGTTGTGGAAAAAATCAAAGCCAGGCTAATCAGCACTTTCTTCATAAAGGTGGGGTTAATGCCCTAAATTTATTATAAAAAACTGATTAGACTGGATTATAACTTGTTTTTTACGCGAAATTCCTGATAAATCAATTATGGTGCCGGCGCGACTGGAGAAGTCAGCATTAATACGGGCCAATAACCAGGCGCCGGGCCTATGCTTACGCCTTTATTGACACCCCTTGCATTGTCCTGGTTGAAATAATAAAGCGGCCAGCCTTTGTAGGTCATTTGCGTTTTACCAAATACAGTAATGCTGCTGAAATCAGCTTTGGCCATCACAGAAGGAACATTTTTTAGTGTTTCTTCATAGATCGGCCACACGGCATTGTTGCTAAGGTCGGGCTTGGTAAAGGTGTTGACCTTGTCCTTGTCCGGAGAGAATGCATACAAGGTTCTGCCTTTGGAATCCGTGAAATACCTGGTGTTGCCTGCGCCTTCAACATAAGCACTGGTATATAGTTTGGTATCTGCACCCACCAGCTGTGCATTGGCGAGCATCAGTGAATAGTCAGGTTTACCTACAAACCAGATTCCGGCTACCCCGTCGCCGTTGATCTGTCCGGCAGCAAGATCGTCTTTATAGTAGTATAATGGATAACCCTTGTAAGTGCTTTGTTTCCTTCCATCCGCACGGATTACGACACCCACTTCCGCGGCATTCAGGTTAAGATCGGTACTCATACTGGAAGAATAGTAGAGCGGCCAGATGGTTTCGCATCCGCCGGAGCATAACGGTGTGCCGGCCACGTCGGTTGCAAACATATACAGGGTACGGCCTGCGCTATCAGTCAGGACCGTTCCAAACTTAGCATCAGTGGCAAGCTGGATTCCTTTTTTCTGTACTGGTTCTTCTTCTTTTGGCTTATCCTTTTTACAGGAAACAGCACACATGAGGCCCAGGCATAGCAGGGCCAGCAAGTTTTTTTTTACATAAATTGACATAGTTTTTGTCTTTAAGTTTTTAGATAACAGGGATTAATAGTTTGCGCAACTAATTACTAGTACGAAGGATCAGGGAAAAAGGTTGCCTGATGGTCTGCGCCTGGAAGCGGCTTCCTGCGAACTTCCTGCGGTTACCGGGCATAGCTTCTGCGGTTAGAGGTACTTTTAACCGCAGAAGGTGCGCGAGAGACCCGGAAGAATGTGGAGGACGGTATTGCGTAACTATGCTGGTGCGTCAAGGGAGTTGAAGGACTGGAATATCCCGAGTTGTGGTGTTTGGTGTCCGGTTTTGTTCCGCACTGTTCGGGTTCGGACGTTTTCGTTCATTTCGTTTTGCGTAATGGTTGTAATTTAAGCTTTAGAGGATATTTTTATGTAGCGGCATCATTTTGGCTGGCTCGCTAAAAAATGTACAGACATGAAATTTAGAGTAATTATTTTGCTGATGGCGCTTATGGTCAGCAACACACTACAGGCGCAAAAGGCCATTAAGGTGAACGTAGAAAAGATATCGCGAATCTTTAACCGGAATGTGACCCTGCCCGAAGACGGGACGACGTTAACGGTAAATGAAGGTCCTGGTGCCGGGGGTGCATGGTTAAGATTGAAGCCGGCGGCGAATGCGGAAATTGAGGTGGAACTGAAGGGCAGGGATATGCACCAGCGCAGTTTCCTGGGCATCGCGTTTCATGGCCAGAACGATAGTACTTACGAAGCCGTTTATTTCCGGCCATTTAATTTCCGGGCTGCGGACCCGGATCGGGTCAGGCATGCGGTGCAGTACATTAGCCTGCCGGACCATGACTGGCCTAAACTGAGGGAGCAATATCCGCTGAAATATGAGCAGCCGTTGAATGTTTCGCTGAATCCGGATGATTGGTTTAAGGTCAGGCTGGCATTTGCAGATGGTAATGTCACTGTGTATGTGAATGGTGAAGACAAACCCTGCCTCCAGGTGAAATCCTTAAGCAGCCACAAGTCCGGAAAGATCGGGTTTTGGACAGGCAGCAACTCTCCGGGCGAGTTTAGAAATATGACGATAAGGAGATTAGGAAAAGATTAAGAAATCCCAGTCTCCTTATCGTCAGGTTTATTTTGCTTTCAGCTTATCGGCAAACATTCTCATATAGAAACCGCCAACGACGCTTCTGGCTTTGAAATTGTCACGTATGCCGGTATTTGAATCGTAAAAGTCGTTCAGTGGCACCCTCGATTCAGTTTCAATGGCATGTTTATATACAGGATGGACCAAAGCTTCGAATTGTTCCTGAGTTGGCGCAAAGGTTGCGGTCCACAGGATCCAGTCATTTTTGGTATACGCCTTTCTGCTGTCCAGCGGGATGCCGTATTTGTTCTGCTTGGTCAGGTAGTACTTGGTCTCTGTATCGTAGATTTTTTGCGGGAACAGGTTCAGGCCTAAGACTTTATCCCAAACCAGATTATATTTTTGACTCCAGGTGTTTTTATCGTCAAAAGTTAACGCATAGTGATCGCCTGCATCAGCCATTTCGATCCATTTTGGAACCATACTTTCTGCTATGGCCCGATATTTTTTTGCGGTTTCAGTGTCGCCAAGGGTTTCTGCCATTTGTGCGTAGCAGGCGATCCCTACAATTGCCTTTACTGATAAGTTCGCATTTCTGGCCAAATGGCCTGCAAAATCGTCTGTACACAATTGTGTTTTTGGATCTAAGCCTTCCCTGGTTAAATAATCAACCCAGGTGGTCAGTGTTTTCCAGTGCAGCTTTGCATAATTTGCATTTCCCTGGGCTTTTGTAATGGCAGCAGTTAAAATGATCATGTTGCCAGACTCCTCAACAGGCATTGGCTCGCCGTAGGTCTGCCCGTTGGCCAGCGGATAGGTCCCCAAATCGTGCGCAGCCCATGGATGCGGGTATTTTCCGCTTTCACTGAAATAGAAAATTCCGTTCAGCATGCCCTGTAACAGTGACGGGTTGTAAATCAAATATAAGGGAGCGGATGGATAGGTGACATCAACGGTATTGATGAAACCACCGCTATTGTTCTCTTTTGATAGCCAGAGGATTTCGCCTTTAGGGCTTTTCACCAGGGTGTGCGCCGCAATGCTTTGACGGTAGCCGAGGATACACAGGTGCGCGTATTCCTTGCCACCAGACTGCAGGGCATCTTCATATACGGTTTGGTTGAAATTCCTGCATTTTTGCATCACCTCTTTGTACGCATTGGCTGCGTCGGTCAGCTGACCTTCAATAGTTTCCTTGCCGGAGGTGTTCCACCATGGTCTCAGGTCCTTTTTGAAGTATTGAATCGAATAGATTTCGTCGTAACCCAGCTCAATAAACCGCTCCACTGCTGTTTTGCCAACAGTGCCAAAAGGAACTACTGTGTTCAGGGCCAGCGATTTGCCGGTACTGACCGTAGAAGCTGAAGTGCCCCTTCTGAAAGCATCGGCGGCAGTGTTGCCGCTGCTGATGAATTGTACTGCGTCGCTTGATTTAGGAGCCGCTACGTAAAAGTAACCCCAGTCGATGCGCATGTCATCGGCACCTTTTTGCAATATGGGCTGTTCTGTTGTACCTGCTTTTAGGATCGACAATTTAGCGGTTGAATACTTTTTAGCAGTTACCTGTTGTGCAGGCCTGTACACTGCAATGTTGGATGAAGCACTCAAAAATACCTTTACGGCGTGGGTCTTGCCATCATTGGCTTTTACATTGTAGCTGATGTAAGACACCGGGCGGGCAAGTAAGCCCAAATCATTCATAAGCAGAGGCGATGTAAAGGTCAGTTTAAGATCGATCTTACCGCAGGTAAAATCATAGATGGTCTGCGTAGCATTGATCTCCACATTTTTCTGTTTGGCCAGCTGGATCTTAGCTGCGTTGTCCTTTAGCTTATCTGCCAGGCCAAAGTCCAGGTACCTGCCACCGGCCGAGTTGGCCAGGTGGATGGCGATCACATTCTGACCGGCCTTCAGGTCGTTTTTATGAAGCGGAAAGTACTGGAAAGTATTGGTCCAGCCCACTTTTTCATAGACCTTTTTGCCGTTAAGATATACCTCGATGTTGTCATCGTGGTTCATTTTTAACAACAGCTCATTGATGCTGGCCGGATTGGCGATGTTGAATGCTCTTCTTACCCAGATTTCCTTAGATTTCCAAAGGGTTTTCACCTGTTTGGCGTCATCACCTATAGGCGCCTGACCAGATTTCCAGTTGCCTGTGGCATAGTCAGCTGCTTTCCAGTCGCCGTCAGGAGCTGTTTCTGTATATTTTACGGTATACGGCATTTCGTCTGAAGCCGCGAGTACGGTTTTGTAGCTCACCTCTTCTTTGCCAAGGAAACGATAAATGTTGCCGTCTACATTGATCAGGCCCAGGAGTGAGTGATCTGCGCCGGTCCAGTGTGTTGTAGTAGATGCATTGAGTTCATCTGTACCTGACCAGATACTGAAATTGGGATTGTGGGTGATCAGCGGATAAGCCGGTGCTTTCCGGTCTTGTGCCTTGACTGAGCCTAAAGCAAAAATGCCGGCCAGGATGCCAAAAAATTTTAATGTGTTGATGCTGTTGATCATTAGTGTGGTTTAATAGAGCTTTGGTTAGAAGCAGGTAAAACAGGGTAAAAATCAATAATTAAAATTTAGCAAATGACCCTGACTGTATCAAATTTTCGCCATTTCATCTCAATTATGAATAAATTCGGAATATCTTTATTACTTTCATGCTCTTTATATTTTATTATGAGTTCATCAAGCAGAAGAAAATTTATCGGTACAGTTGCTGCGGTTGCGGCGGGTACCGCCGCAACCGCAGCAATGCCCCTTACAAGTATGGAAAATAAATACCCTATTACGCACCATGTGCTTTTTTGGCTGAAGAATCCGGATTCTAAAGAAGACCGTGATAAATTGATAGCTGGTTTAAAGAAATTAACAAAAATTGAAACTGTGCGTGAACTGAAAGTAGGTGTGCCTGCGAGTACTGAAAAACGTGAAGTGGTGGACAACAGCTGGAGTGTCTCTGAGCTTATGTTCTTTAGCGATCTGGCAGGTCAGGCAACTTATCAGGACCATCCGCTGCACCTCGAATTTATCAGGAACTGCAGTCCGCTGTGGTCTAAAGTGCTTGTTTACGATGCTGTTGAAGCTTAATTAATCCTAAAATATGTATAAGATCTTACAGAGCGCCCATTCAGGCTGGCGCTACATTGTTCTCATTTTATTGCTGGCGGCCTTTGTACAGGCGCTTGCTGGCTGGTTTGGTAAAAAGCCCTATACGGAAGGCAACAGAAAATTAAATGTGTTTGCATTGATCTCTGCTCATATTCAGCTGGTATTTGGTCTTTTGCTTTATTTTCTGGGAGATTGGTTTAAGGCCGACAGTTCGGTGGCCCTGACACGATACTGGAAAATGGAACACATCGGAATGATGGTTTTTGCGATCATTTTGATCACGGTAGGCAATGCAAGATCAAAACGTACTGAGGAGGGTTCCGCAAAGCACCGGACTATAGCGCTTTACTTTGGACTGGCACTGCTGGTGATTGTTGTTGCAATCATACAGATGACCAAGGCTGATCCAACGCGTTCATTCTTTGGTGTTTCATAAATTTTACAATTTAATTTTGCTTTGTAGTATTTATTTATATTTTTGTGACGCATGATTAACAATATACATACCTGGCAATGGCATAGTACTTCTGAAAAGAGTCTAGTCGTATCCTTGTGTACTTTATAGTTTATCAACCTAAACCAACCACATTGAAAACCCGACGTAGACCACACGCCGGGTTTTTGCTTTTAATAATAATTTAGAATGAACAATTACATCATTAACACCACTTATAAAAAGAGACTTGCCGATACGACTACTCCGGTGAGTATCTATCTGCGCCTGAGGGATGTATTCCCAAATACTCTGCTGCTGGAAAGTTCCGACTACCATAGCCGGGAGAATTCAGTAAGTTATGTATGTGCTGAGCCTGTGGCTGGTATTGTACTCCAAAACGGTGTACTTTCTGCCTATTTTCCGGATGGGAAGAAAGAAGAGAAAAAGGATTTTGTACTTACCGCGGAGATTGAAGCTTTTAAAGCACACTTTACGCCGGATAATCTCGAAGATAAGCGATACATCAGCAGTGGTTTATTCGGATATTTTACCTGGAATGCGGTGCAGCATTTTGAAGACATTACTTTTTCTTCTGCTTCACCAAAAGCTGAAGAGATTCCTTTGATGCAATATCATATTTACAGGTACATTATCGCTATCGATCACTTTAGAAATGAAGTGACCTTATTTAAAAATATCTTTAACGGGGATGATACCACTGATCTGGAAAAAATGGAGTACATCATTCAAAACAAGAATTTCCCGGAGTATAGCTTTAAACCCAATGGTGAAGAAAAATCTAACCTGACCAATGAGGATTTTATGGAGATGGTGGAGAAAATGAAAAAGCACATCCTTCGGGGCGACGTTTTCCAGATCGTTCCGTCAAGGGCTTTTAAGCAGGGTTTTCTTGGTGATGAGTTTAATGTTTACCGCTGCCTGCGGTCTATAAACCCTTCGCCGTACCTTTTTTATTTTGATTATGGCAGCTTTAAGCTGTTTGGCTCATCGCCTGAAGCCCAAATTACGATCAGGAACAACATTGCCAATATATTTCCTATTGCAGGGACCTTTAAGCGTACGGGGAATGACGAAGAGGATGCAGAACAGGCCAGAAAACTGGAACAGGATCCTAAGGAAAGTGCCGAGCATGTCATGCTGGTAGACCTGGCCCGCAATGACCTGAGCAGACACTGCAGTGGGGTGCAGGTAAAATCATTTAAAGAGGTTCAGTATTATTCGCACCTGATCCACCTGGTGTCTAAGGTGAGCGGTAAACTGCAGGAAAATGTGCCGGCTTTTAAAGTGGTGGCAGATACTTATCCCGCCGGTACACTGAGCGGGGCGCCTAAATACAGGGCAATGCAGCTGATCGATGAATATGAGGGCCTGGGCCGGAATTTTTACGCGGGGGCATTGGGGTATATGGGTTTCAATGATGAGTTTAACCACTGCATCATGATCCGGACCTTTATGAGCAAGAACAATGAGCTCCACTACCGGGCCGGCGCTGGTATTGTCGCCGACAGTATACCAGTTAATGAGCTGAATGAAGTAAATAACAAGATTGCCGCATTGCGCAAAGCAATTGAAATGGCTACAGAGATATAAAATGAAAAGCAATAATAATACGCAGAAAAAAGTTTTAGTGATAGACAATTACGATTCGTTTACTTATAACCTGGTGCATTTAGTGAATGAACTGGACCGGGACGTGGAGGTGTGGAGGAACGATAAGTTTGCGCTGGAAGATGTGGATCAGTTCGATAAGATATTATTATCGCCCGGTCCGGGCATACCCGAAGAGGCCGGATTACTGCTGGACGTCATCAGAACCTATGCGTCCGCCAAGAGTATTTTTGGGGTATGCCTTGGGCAGCAGGCGATAGCGGAGGCATTTGGCGGTAGTTTATTGAACCTGGGCAGGCCGATGCATGGTATTGCGACGCCCATTGATGTGCTGGACCAGGATGAGCTGATCTTTAAAGATTGTCCGGCGGTGATCAAAGTGGGCCGCTATCATTCCTGGGTAGTGAATTCAGCGGGATTGCCGGATTGCTTTACAGTGACCGCTACAGACAACACCAATGAGATCATGGCGTTGAGACACAATAAGTTTGATGTAAGGGGAGTGCAGTTTCACCCGGAAAGCGTACTGACAGAGTACGGTAAGCAAATGATGAAGAACTGGTTAGAAAGCTAGAGATGAATATTTTAGATAAGATTGTACTTCGGAAGAAAGTAGAGGTAGCCCAGGCGAAGCAGCAGGTAACTGTAAAAGAGCTGGAAAGTGCGGCGAATTTTGATCGTGTGCCGCACTCATTTAAAGACTTTTTGCTGGACAAGCAGCGTACCGGGATCATTGCGGAATTCAAGCGCAGATCGCCTTCAAAAGGGGTGATCAACGATCAGGTAAGTGTAGCTGATGTAACGGCGGCTTATGCTGCTGCCGGCGCGTCTGCATTGTCTGTTTTAACGGATACAGATTTTTTTGGCGGACACCCCCGGGACCTTTTAGAAGCAAGGGCGCACAACGATATTCCGGTATTGAGAAAGGATTTTATGATCGACGAGTACCAGGTCCTTGAAGCTAAGGCCTGGGGTGCGGACATCATTCTGCTGATCGCAGCGATACTTACACCCCGGGAGATCGTAAATTTGTCAGGCCTGGCGAAAAGTCTTGGATTGAATGTATTGCTGGAGGTGCATAACAAGGAAGAACTGGAAAGGAGCATTTGCGGGGACCTTGATGCAATAGGCGTCAACAACAGGAACCTGGCTGATTTTACTGTGAACATTCAGACTTCTTTCGACCTGGTCAACCAGATCCCCGATGACTTTTTGAAGATCTCGGAGAGTGCGATCAGCGAAACCCCGACGATAAACCAGCTGAGGACGGCCGGTTTCAACGGTTTTCTGATCGGGGAAAATTTTATGAAAACACAAGATCCGGGAGCAGCCATCCGCTCATTTGTCAGGGAGCTGATCTCGGTATAACTTTTGTATCTTTGTATTTTACATGGGAAAACAGAAATTTTATGATACTGCATTAAAGCAGGAGCGGGCAGTCCTTGTCGGAGTGGTCAGGCCGGGAGAAAAGCCGGAAGAAACCCGGGAGTACCTCGATGAGCTTGCTTTTTTGGTAGATACTGCAGGTGGACTGGTAGAGCATGAGTTTACCCAGAAAATGCTCAAGCCCGACCGTGCAACTTTTGTGGGTACGGGAAAACTGGAGGAGATACAGGCTTACGTGAAGTCTGAGGAAATAGATATGGTGGTTTTTGATGATGAGCTTTCACCATCACAGCTGAGAAATATAGAGCGTGAACTGCAGGTAAAAATTCTGGACAGGAGCAACCTGATTCTGGATATTTTCGCAGGAAGGGCACAGACCGCTCAGGCAAAAACACAGGTGGAGCTGGCACAGCTACAATACCTGCTACCCAGACTGACCCGATTGTGGACTCACCTGGAGCGTCAAAAGGGGGGGATCGGAATGCGTGGTCCGGGTGAAACGCAGATAGAGAGTGACAGAAGGATGATCCTTGAAAAAATTTCTTTGCTGAAATCGAGGTTGAAGCAGATAGACCGTCAGAATGAAACACAGCGCAAGAACCGCGCGCAGTTGATCCGCGTAGCACTGGTAGGTTATACCAACGTGGGTAAATCCACCATTATGAACATGCTGTCTAAATCTGAAGTATTTGCAGAGAATAAGCTTTTTGCTACGCTGGATACAACGGTGAGGAAGGTTGTGATTGACAACCTGCCTTTTCTTTTGTCTGATACCGTTGGTTTTATCAGAAAACTTCCGCATCATTTGGTAGAGTGCTTTAAATCTACACTTGACGAGGTTCGTGAAGCTGATGTGCTGATCCATGTCGTGGATGTATCACACCCTAATTTTGAAGATCAGATCCATGTTGTAAACGAAACCCTGAAGGATCTTGGAGCGAGGGACAAGGACACCATCATGGTATTCAATAAAATTGATGCCTACGTAAGTCCGGAGCCTGATCATGAGGATGAGGAGCGGGTCATGCTGACACTTGAGGATTTTAAAAAGAGTTGGATGGGCTCGGAAAATGCCCCTGCTCTATTTATTTCAGCGCTGCATAAGGAGAATTTAGAAGAGTTTAAGCAATTATTATACGATAAAGTTGTCGCCCTGCATACCGAGCGCTATCCTTATGATAAGCTGTTATATTAAGAAAGAAGAATTATGGAAAGTAAACGTCAACAGAAGTTTGCCGGTCTGCTACAAGAGGAACTGGCTGCTATATTTCAGCGTGAAGGTGCTGCTTATCTGCCCAATACATTAGTGACGATCACCAGGGTACGGGTATCTCCGGATCTTGCGGTGGCAAAGGTTTATCTGAGCTTTTTAAATACCAGTAACACCACTTTATCTGTCGCGGAAGTCAACTCTCATGCCGGGGAGATCAGGTATAAGCTCGGTGGGCGCATCCGTCACCAGGCAAGGGTCGTGCCTACACTGACCTTCTTCGTAGACGACACCAATGAATACGTGGAACACATGGATAAAATCTTCGACAAGATCTCCAGGGAGAGAAAAGAGCCGGAGCAAGAAGCAGACGGAGACACTGGCATTTAATAATTTCAGGAGGCTTTGTCTTAATTTTTGTAAATTAGAACATGGCAAAGATTTTTTTAGCATTATTTCTGTTAACTGGTTTTGGTCTCAAAGCTCAGCCGGTGCTAAAAGGTGGGTTGGAAAACTTTGTGGCCAATAACAAAGTATACCCCTTATATTCTCTGCAAAACTGTATTCAGGGTGGAGTGACCATTGGCTTTAAGCTAAACAAAAATGGTGAGGTCTATTATTCGGAAATCCGCAGGGGGGTAGGTACTGATCTGGATGATGAGGCGTTAAGACTTATCAGGATGAGCAGCGGAAGGTGGACTGTGCCAAAGGACCACGATTCGACCGTCGTAATTATTGCCCCTATTAATTTTAAGCTTTCAGGCTACGATTGTGCGAACAAAAGTAAAGAAGAGATCCAGGAAGCGATAAGGGACTATAAAACCAATCAGGGGTTGACAGAGGCGGTACTGAATTTTTATAAGAAGAAAGCCGGTGGCAATTTCACAAAAGATGAGGAAAGCAAAATCCTAGCGCTTAAAAAAAGCCTGGGCTATGATGACGAATATCTGTACAGCCGCATCAGTGATGGCAAGAAGAAGCTAAAGCAAAAAGATAAGCAGGGTGCCTGTGAGGATTTTCTTTTTGTAAAGTACATGGGGTCCGATCTCGCAGATGAGCTGCTGGCAAAATACTGTAATTAGACGATGATGCTGATTGCATCAGGAATAATCCTGGCATCAAGACTGTTTACTTTCCCTAAGTACTCCCCGTCAACCTGGAAATGCGCTTTGTATTTCGTTTTAATGTGGAGGCTGCTGACCTGAAAAAGCTCTATATTGTCAGGATTGAGTGCTATATTGGTGAACTTCAGTTTTAAGATCTCCATTACGGAATATTTCTTGACCAGAACTACTTCAAAAACATCATCATCGAGCTTACCGTCAGGATTGATCTTCACGCCGGTTCCATACATGGTAGCGTTGGCAACCACCACCATCGCTGCCTCAGACCTGATGGTTTGATCCTTGATCTTAATCTCAACCGTCATTTTATTGTGGTTCCATAATGCTTTCCAGGCGGCCTTGGTGTAGCCCCACATGCCCCGATGAAGCAGGGCGTCAAATTTCTTAACCAGGTAGGCATTAAACCCAATGTCGGCCAGATGGATGCAGAGTTCATTGTTGACCATCACCGCATGGATCTTTTTTGGCGTACCGTTTACAGCAGTATCTAAAGCTTCATTTAATGTAAGCGGGATCTTCAGTTCTTTAGCCATACCGTTGGCGGAGCCAGCCGGAATGATCCCTATTGGGGTACCGCTTTGCAGCAAACATTCAGAGACCAGTTTCAATGTGCCATCGCCGCCCACGGCGATCACCCTGTCTGCCCTTGAACCGGCGATAGTTATTTTTAGTTGTTTTAATGTGCAATCCTGAGGTAATTTGTAGATCTCGGCTTCGTGTTCAGAAGATTCAAAGTATTCAGTGATCAGCTCACTGAAGTTTAACCCCTCACTCCCGGCACCTGGATTGACAATAAAGAGAATCTTCACGTTGTATTTCTTTATGATTTGTTAATATCACAAACAACTGCATGCTTACTCTGTTTTAATTATTAATGAATAAATCTGTAACGGTTAAAGTTTATCATGGCTATGGGCATACACACAATTTGGTAGTGTATGGTCATGTTTTCAAATACAAGGCCAAAACCAAACAGACCTTCAGTAATAACTTGTTTGTCAATATTGTACATCTGCTGAAATTATTCCTGCTAAAGCCTTATCCCTTTGTGAAAGTCAGGCTGATCTTTGGTGAGCAGGAAGTTTATCAGAAAACCGAATACGATGGATTCTTTAAGTTTGAATGGGCCGCTTATAAAAATGTGGAAGCCGGCTGGCATGGCGTGAAAGTAGAGGCACTGGATAATGATGGGACAGTGATGGCTGTAGGGCAAGGCCAAATTTTCGTCCCGCACATCACCCAATATGCTTTTATATCTGATATAGACGACACCATAATGGTATCTCATTCCGCGACTATCAGACGTAGGCTGAGGGAGTTATTCATTAAAAACCCCAGGACCAGGAAGACTTTTAAAGATGCTTATACGCATTATAATTTACTCGCCTTTTCACATACTGAGACTGACCAGCCAAATCCTTTTTTTTATGTTTCCAGCAGCGAATGGAACCTTTACGACTACCTGGTCGAAACTTTCAGGTACAATAAGCTGCCCGAAGGCGCATTTTTACTCAATCAGATCAAGCGCTGGAAAGATCTGGTCAAAACAGGAAAGACCGGGCATGAAGGAAAGCTGATGCGGGTGATGCGGATCCTGGACGCTTTTCCTAATCAGAGATTTGTGTTCTTCGGCGACAATTCCCAACGGGATCCGGCCATTTATACGACCATAGCAGAGAAATATCCTAAGAACATTGAGGCAGTTTACATCAGGAATGTCAGGGAAGAAATGAAGACTTCAGCGCTTGGATATCTGGAGCGGATATCAGCCAGGGGCATTAAAACCTGCTTATTTGCCAGCAGTGCTGAAGCGATTGCCCACTCCAGGAAAACAGGTTTGATCACTCCGTTATAGTTCAGCTGATGGATTTTCCGAAAGGAGAAAAGGCCAGATTCATCAATTTGAAATGCTGCCTGCCAAAAGGGATTCCGATAATGGTAATGCAAAATAGCAATCCGAAAAGCAGGTGGGTCAATGCAATCCAGAGCCCCCCGAATATCAGCCAGATGATGTTCATGACTGTCGAAAGGCAGCCTGTGTTTGAAGAGGTATCAGTAATTTTTACCCCAAACGGCGCCAGACCCACAATTGCAAATTTGAAGCACTGGATGCCGAAGGGAATGCCAACAATGGTAAGACATAATATCAAACCTCCGATGATGTATTCAAAAAAGATAAACAAGCCACCAAATATGATCCAGATAATATTGCCTATAAAATTCATTTTGTTGTTTTTATTGAGATGAAAGGTTAAAGTATTAGTTACATAAAGCTATGTTTTTTATTATTGTAAATGGTTTTTAGATTACCTGATGATGAACTTGTTTTTCCCAATCCGGAACTTGCTGATCCTGACGGTTTGCTGGCAGTTGGAGGCGACCTGAGTATAGCACGTTTGCTGTTGGCTTATGAAAACGGGATTTTTCCATGGTTTAGTGATGACGATCCGATCTGTTGGTACGCGCCGCACGAACGTTGCGTGATCTTTCCGGAAAAAGTGAAGCTGAGTAAAAGTATGGCAAAAGTAATGAGCAATGGCATTTTCAGCATCACCTGGAATACGGTGTTTGATCAGGTGATTGCTCATTGTGCTGGGGCGAAAAGAAAAGACCAGCCGGGCACCTGGATTACAGCGCAGATGCAGGAAGCCTATATCGCTTTGAACAGGGCCGGCTATGCGGCAAGCGTAGAGGTCTGGAAGGACGGGATACTGGTTGGCGGCCTGTATGGCGTATTGATGGGGGGTGTTTTTTGTGGGGAAAGTATGTTTAGCCTGCTGAGCAATGCATCCAAAGCAGCGCTGATCTGGCTTTGCAGAACGAGCCGGTTCAAACTCATCGATTGCCAGTTGCCCAATGACCACCTGATGAGCCTTGGGGCAGAGATGATCCCGGGCAGGGTATATCAGGGCCTCCTGAGATCTTAGTTCAGGATTTCCCTGATGTCTTCTTTACTCAGCGATTTGAAAAAGCTTTCCTCGGTGGTGATCAGCGAACTGGCCAGCCTTTTTTTTCGGTTTTGCAAAGCAAGGATCTTCTCCTCTACTGTATCTTTGGCAATGAACTTGTAAATGAAGACTTTCTTGTCCTGACCGATCCGGTGAGAGCGGTCTATCGCCTGCTGTTCCACAGCAGGGTTCCACCATGGATCAAGAATAAATACATAGTCTGCCTGGGTCAGGTTCAGTCCCACACCGCCCGCTTTAATGGAGATCAGGAAAACTTTAAGATCTGTGTTCTGCTGAAATTCTGCGACGATCTCGCCCCTGTTCTTTGTTGCACCATCGAGATAGGCAAAGGAGATGTCCTCCTGCTCAAAATAATTTTTAAAGATATTGAGGTGCTTTACGAATTGTGAAAATATGAGCACTTTATGGCCGCCTTTGAGGACATTGTCAAGGGTATGGACAACGTTTTCAAATTTTCCGGAATCTGATTCATAGGTCTCGTCTATCATCACCGGATGGTTGGCAAGTTGTCTGAGCATCGTGAGTCCCTGCAGCAGCTGTACCTGTTTTTGCGCATAGGTGCCATCATCCATGCTACTCAGGAGGTCATTTCGGTAAGCTGATTTCGTCTTCTCGTAATAGGATGCCTGGTCCTCGCTCATGTTGCAATAGAAGATCTGTTCTGTTTTGGAAGGAAGCTCTGCTGCCACCTGTTCCTTGGTGCGGCGCAACACAAACGGTTTGATGATGGCCTGAAGCTTCCGGGCTTTTTCCTCATCCTTTCGTTTCTCTATAGCCTGCACATATTCTTCATTGAAAAAAGCCTGGGTACCAAGCAGACCGGGGTTTAAAAAGGTAAGCTGAGTCCAGAGGTCGCTCACCGAATTCTCTACAGGCGTTCCGCTCAGGATGAGTTTATATTTTGATTTTAAAGCCTTTACTGCTTTGAAAGACTTTGAAGACGGATTTTTAATGTTCTGGCTCTCATCCAGGATGATATAGCTGAAGTAGAAGTCCTTGAGCAGGTCAATGTCGACCCTGGTGATCCCGTAGGTAGTGATCACGATGTCATAATCCGAAAAGAGACTCACATCCTTGTCTCTGGACGACCCGGTATGTGCGTGGATCTTCAGTTTTGGGGTGAACTTCTTTGCTTCATTGAGCCAGTTGTAGATCAGTGAAGTCGGCATGACAATCAGAGAGGGGCTATGTGTGCCTGTCAGATCACTTTCTTCCTTAAGTTTTTGAAGCATGGCCAGGGTCTGAATGGTTTTGCCCAAACCCATGTCATCAGCAAGACAGCCGCCAAAATGATACTCCCTCAAAAAGCTGAACCAGTTGTACCCGGCTTTTTGGTAGCTTCGCAGATCACCTTTAAAGTTTGCCGGCATTTGTACATCGGCAATATTCTCAAAATCGTTTAATCTTTGCAGTTTACGACTGAGCGTTATACTGCTAATGCCGTCTTCTGCAAGTTCATTGATCAGTCCGATGTGGTGTTTTTTCAATTTTAACGATTTGCCGCCGTCCGACAGGCTGAATATACTGCCATATTTACTAAACCATTTTTCCGGAATGATGGCAATGGTTCCGTCAGGTAAGGTGAACTCCCTTTTTTTATGGAGAATATGTTGTTTTAATGAGAGGAACGGGACAGCATGTGTACCAAAGTAAACAATAGCATTGATGTCAAACCAGTCGTTGTCTTCTTTGATTTCAAAGTCGATCTTATTGATTGCAAGCAGGAACTTTTTAGCACCTGTATGCTGCTCAATTTCAAATCCCGCGTTTTCCAGAATGCTGATGTGTTCATTTACCCAGTTAATGATGGCGTAGGACTGGTCTTCATCTCTGTCTGTGGGTACTTCAAGGTTATGAAACAGCGCGCTTGTTTTTTTCAGTCCCATGTCGAGCAATAAACTGAATTTTTGTTTCTCAAATGCGGTGTCTCTTTTGATGCGGGTAAAGATGTAATTGTCAGCCTCCTTTAGCAGGCGTACTGTTACTTTCTTTTCATTGCCCATGGCAAATGCATACGATCCGTATTTAAAATAGAGTTGCAGTTGTGAGATACCCCCATCTACATATATGATCTTAATCGTAGGAAGGGGTTCATGCTTTTCGGTCTTGATTTCAAAGCCCTCTGCGTAGACATGGTATTTTTCAATCAGGGGGCTAACGAATTTTTCAAAATAGGTGTCTTCTGTTGATTTGGGTATAGTGATGAAACGTTTGTTGAGAAATGGAAGGAGCTTTTTGCCTTCGATGGCCTGTTCAAAAAAATAGATCATATCATTCAGGAGCAGCCACGCCGGCTGATTGCTAACAATCTGTGCCTCTTTGAACATAAAATCTATGCGGAGTCCCTGGTATTTTATAGTAGGGAAATAGCGCGTTTCTGTCTCGCTTCGTCTAAAGTGAAACAACACACTGGAGGGCTCGGTCGCGAAATCAATTCTTCGTTCTGCCGGCCAGCCATCATTGTCCATCAGGTACAGCGCTCCTTCCGCTTTGAGCATCTCGAGCACTTCGGACAGTTTTTTTTCAATTTTCGGACGGACATTTTCATAAAATTTGTCATTGAAGAACTTGCTGAAAAATTCCGCCGGCCTGATCGTCTTTTTATGGTATTTTTTGATGATGAAATCCTGCTCTGTCTGATCAAGGATGCTGATGAGCTTAAAGTCCCTTTCAGACAGGTGTTTTGCAAACTCGCTGGCCGTATGAGAGAAGAGGCGCTGATAAGTCAGTGAAAAATCGCCCTGCGGATTCAGCTGAACCATATGGGGCTCAATCAGATACCCAAAATACGCGTGTTTGCATAGGGAATATACAATTTTGCAAGGTTTTGAGCTGTCTACGCGTAACATTGGCTAAAGATTAAAACGATAGGAGTGTAAGCATTTAAAAATCTTTAAACATACATCAAATTGCGGTGCTTTCAAATAAAAAGGGTCATTTGCGATTAATTTTTTAGCCGTTCGTCGAAAGAATCAGGCCGTTTGTCTAATTATACGGTGCCCTGGTATAAAAGGTTAACAATTGCTGCAACGTTTTTTTATCCGGGGCGTCTTATCAACCAAGACAATCAATGGAACCTTAAAAAATTAAATATGAAAACTTTAGCAAAAGCACTATGCGCCTCAGCACTGACAGCGCTTTTTTTAAACTCGGCTGTAATGGGCACTTTTGCCTCAGTGAAACACCCTGTTCAGGTAAAACCGGGCCCTCCATTTACATTCCACAGGATAACCATTACGGGAAATGTGACCGTTATTCTGTCTCAGGGATCAAAGGAAACAGTAACTGCGGACGGTGATTTTAACAGGATGAATATGTCCGTAATGCGAAAAGGTTATACATTGATGATCAACTCAACCGACGCTGAAAGAGTAACTATTTACGTTTCGGTAAAGGAACTGCAAAGAATCGATGCCGGTAATGACGTAATTGTTAAAACTACCGGTAAAATAAATGCTCAGCACCTTCAGGTATTTCTGAAAGACCAGGCATCTGCTGAGGTAAATGCAAATACGGAAAGTTTATACAGCTATATAAGAGGCAATGCCAATTTAAGACTCAGCGGTTCGACTCAGAACCATATCGTCTTGAAAGACGGGATTTCAAAACTCACCCTTGAGGATTTTGTAGCATTAAAATCAACGGTAGAATCTACTGATGACCAACTGCTGGCAGCATCAAAAACCAAAAAGTTGCGGGAGTAGGAGGTGCTTACAAGTCAAACTTAATTCCCTGCGCAAGCGGTAAGGTGTTGGAATAATTAATGGTATTCGTTTGTCTGCGCATATAGGCTTTCCATGCATCAGACCCACTTTCACGTCCTCCTCCAGTCTCTTTTTCCCCGCCAAAAGCACCGCCAATTTCTGCCCCTGATGTGCCGATGTTGACGTTGGCAATACCGCAGTCCGAGCCTGCCGCAGATAGAAATTGTTCTGCTTCTCTTAAGTTTAGCGTCATAATGGCCGAGGACAGTCCCTGCGGAACATTGTTCTGTAAGGCAATTGCTTCGGCCAGCGTCTTATATTTTATTAAATACAGAATTGGGGCGAAGGTTTCATGCTGTACAATTTTATAATCGTTTTCTACCTCCGCAATGCAAGGTTTTACATAACACCCGCTGGTATAACCGGGCCCCTCGAGGACTGCGCCTTCAACAATAAATCTGCCACCCTCAGCTTTGCATTTTTCAATGGCATCCAAATAACCGGCAACTGCGGCCCTGTCTATCAGCGGGCCAACATGATTGTGTTCGTCAAGCGGGTTTCCAATGTGCAGCTGCGCGTAAGCTTTGACCAGCTTGGCGGTAAAAACATCATAAACATTTTCATGAATGATCAGCCTGCGGGTAGAAGTACAACGTTGCCCGGCAGTACCTACTGCTCCAAAGACAGCACCGATCAGGCTCATGTCCAGATCTGCATGTTCTGAGATAATGATTGCATTGTTGCCGCCCAGCTCTAACAGGCTTTTTCCCAGGCGGGCAGCAACCGCTACGCCGACTTCTTTGCCCATTCGGGTGGAACCGGTTGCAGAGATCAGTGCCACACGGCTGTCACCGGTCATCAGTTCGCCGGTAATTTTATCGCCAATGATCAGATTTGAAACGCCTTCCGGAATGCCGTTTGCCTTAAATACATCTGCAATGATGTGCTGGCATGCAATGGCGGTGACCGGAGTTTTTTCGGATGGCTTCCACACACATACATTTCCGCAAACCCAGGCCAGAGCCGTATTCCAGCTCCATACGGCTACCGGAAAGTTGAAGGCGGAGATGATACCGACAACTCCCAGCGGATGCCATTGCTCGTACATACGGTGTCCGGGTCTTTCTGAGTGCATGGTCAATCCGTACAGCTGCCTGGACAAACCAACCGCGAAATCACAGATGTCTATCATTTCCTGTACTTCCCCCAGGCCCTCCTGAAGGCTCTTGCCCATTTCATAGGAGACCAGTGTACCCAGGTCCGTTTTATATTTGCGCAGCGCATCGCCAAACTGCCGGACAATTTCTCCCCGTTTTGGAGCCGGCATACTGCGCCAGAATAAGAAAGCATCCGCAGCTTTTGTTATGACTTTTTCATAGTCTGCCGCACTGACTACCTGTACCGAAGCTATTTTTTCGCCATCAACAGGAGAATAGCTGTCAATGGCATTTGAGCCTGAAGAAGATCCCCATACAGCACCCGTGCTGTAGGCAGGATTTAATTCCAGGATGTTTAAGTTTCTTAAAACCTGACTGATAGTTTGCATAATTGGAAGCTAGTTTATACAAATCAACAAAAAAATAACGGAAGGACAACTAAGAATTCCAGGATCAGCCAGAATGGCACGATACTTTCTTGACTTCAATATTACCAGTTTTAAAAGATTGTTCCGTTCCTTTGCATATAGGTTTGTCATTACAGCTATAGGGTATTATTATCAGTTGTTTACATTGTTTAATGTGTGTATGTTGAAAATTATTTGGTGCCTTGTACTGTTTATTGTTGTAAACTTATAGTGTATATTTAACACAGGGATCTGTTCTTTAATTGTTCGATAAATGGAAGAGGAATTTAATTTTGATTTTAGTGATGATGCGCAGCGTTCGGTAGAGCGTTACGAAGAGATGATACGCAATCAGGATCAATACTTTTTTGATGCCCAGGCCTTTGAAAACATTATTGATTATTATATTGACAAGAACGATCCTGTAAAAGCCCTTCAGGTAATAGAATATGCACTCAATCAGCACCCTTACGCCGCGGTATTCCTGGTCAAACAGGCACAGTTGTTCTATGTAACTGACCAGACTGAGCGTGCGTTTCTTGCCTTGCAAAAAGCCGAAATGCTGGAAGCTTCAGAATCTGAGATCTACGTGTTAAGGGGAAACATCTATAATAGCCTGGAACGCTATTCGGAAGCACTGGACAATTTTCAAAAAGCACTTGAGTTTGCGGAAACAACTGATGAGATTTTGCTTCAGATTGCCTATGTGTATCAGAATATGCTGGATTATGAAAGCGCCATTGTATACATCAAACAAAGTCTGGAACAGAATATGGAAAACAAGGATGGCCTGTATGAGCTCGCCTTCTGTTATGACATTCTCGACAAACAGGAAGAAAGCATCCAGTTCTACCAGGAGTATATAGACAATGATCCTTATTCTTATGCGGCATGGTATAACCTCGCCAATTCTTATCATAAACTTGACCTGTTTGAAAAAGCGATAGATGCATACGATTACGCGATTCTGATCAAAGATAATTTTGCCTCTGCGTACTATAATAAGGGGAATGCCCTCGTTCAACTGGACCGTTTTGCGGAAGCTATTGATGTCTACAAACAAACTTTTGAATACGAAAAACCCAATGCTGATACCTATTGTGCGATCGGCGAATGCTATGAGAAACTAGAGCGCATGGACGAGGCCCGTTCTTATTACAAAAAATCAGTCAAGATGGATGCTAAGATGGCTGATGCATGGTTTGGAATAGGTGTAACACTTAATTTTGAGGAACGTTTTTTTGAATCGCTCCATTTTTATAAAAAGGCGATTGATCTAGATGGCGAAAACCCGGATTTCTGGTTTGCGATGGCCGATGCCTATTATAAACTCGGGCAGATAGAGCAATCCGTAGAGGCTTATTATAAGGTTTTGGAATATAATCCTGTAGACGTTGAAGCCTGGCTGGATTTCTCTACTGTACTTTATGAACAGGGTAAACTGGTGGAAGCCTCTGAAACCATAGCAGATGCCATCAAAAATAATCCCGATGCTGCGGAGCTTTACTACCGTATGGTGGCCTATTTATTTGCAATGGGAGAAAAGAATGATGCGCTGCTGTATCTGGAAACCGCTCTGGCCACCGATCCTGATAAACATTACATCCTGTTTGAATACTTACCCCAGCTACAGGAAAACGGTTCGATCCTTGAAGTGATCAACCGCTATATTAAATAAAAAATGAACAGTTTTTATTAGAGATTGCTGATAAAAACTGTTCATTTTTTTTCACCTTTGTGACCAATATGAATTACCCATTGAATAATTTACCTGAAAGACCTGTAAAACCACGCAATAAAGGGATTACTATGGTCATGGATAAAGGGCTTAGTTTAAGGCAGACAGAAGATTTCATTGATGTTGCCGGTATACATACTGATATTGTAAAACTGGGATGGTCGACATCTTTCGTTACACCTAACTTAAAGGAAAAACTCGCGATTTACAGGTCGGCAGGTATTCCAACTTATTTTGGCGGAACCCTGTTTGAAGCATTCATCATCCGTAACCAGTTTGAGGATTATCGCCGTGTGCTTGATCAGTTTGAAATGGAATATGTTGAAGTATCCGACGGATCGATCACTATAGAGCATGATCTGAAATGCGAATACATCCGGAAACTTGCCGGGCAGGTTACTGTAATCTCTGAAGTAGGCTCTAAAGATGCGGCTAAAATATTTGCTCCTTATAAATGGATCAAACTGATGCAGGCGGAAATTGATGCAGGTTCATGGAAAGTTATAGCTGAAGCCAGAGAGGGCGGAAATGTGGGAATATACAGAGGATCAGGAGAGGTAAGAGAGGGCTTGGTGGATGAGATACTCACACAAATCCCCGAAGAGACTATAATTTGGGAAGCTCCTCAAAAAGAACAGCAGGTATGGTTTATCAAACTTTTAGGCTCTAATGTAAACCTGGGAAACATTGCGCCTGCTGAGGTTATTCCTCTCGAAACCATCCGCCTCGGTTTAAGAGGCGATACATTTGACCATTTCCTGAATATGGAAAAATTGTAATGAGAAGATTCGGTTTAATCGGATTCCCGCTGTCACATTCCTTTTCTAAAAAGTTCTTTACACAGAAATTTACAGCGGAAAACATACCAGGGTGTGCGTATGAGCTTTTCCCAATAGAAAATATTGAACTTTTTCCGCAGCTGATTGCTCAGGATCAGGAACTGGAAGGGATTAATGTAACAATCCCATACAAACTTGCAGTAATCCCCTATCTGGATGAGATCGATGAAGCTGCAGCGCAAATCGGGGCAGTAAACTGTGTTGCCGTGAAACGTGGCAACGGCAGGCTGTTTCTAAAAGGATACAATACCGACGCCTACGGTTTTGAGGAATCACTGGCGCCTATGCTGGAACCTCATCATTCCAAAGCACTTGTTTTTGGCGATGGAGGCGCAGCCAAAGCAGTCAAATACGTGCTGAGTAAACTTGGTATCCCGTTTCTGGTGGTGACCAGAAAGCCCGGCAGCGATTCCGTCTTATATAACCGGATTACTGCTGACGTGCTGAAGGAACATACCATACTGATCAATACTACACCCCTTGGAATGTCTCCCGATTACGATAGCTGTCCTGAGATTCCCTATGAATCGTTATCCGACAGGCATCTGGCCTATGATTTGGTTTATAATCCTGAAGAAACTGTATTTCTTAGAAAATCAAGGGAAAGAGGAGCTAAAATAAAAAATGGAATAGAAATGCTGCATCTGCAGGCAGAGCGCTCATGGTATATCTGGAATATTTAAATGAAAGGAACGCTAATTCTTTATTTTCTTGGGCTGGCACTGACATTTGCTGCATGTTCAGGAAATAACTACAGCCCCAAGCCAAGAGGATATTACCATATTGATCTGCCCAAAAAAGCATATAAGCATTTTGATAATGGCTGCAGTTACAGCTTTGATTATCCTGTTTATGCAGCCATGCAGCCCGATAGCAGCAGCGGAACAAAACCATGCTGGTACAATCTTTCCTTTGCCCGGTTTAATGGCCGTCTTCACCTTACTTATTATGACGTTTCTTCTAAAGCGGAATATGAAGGATTAGTTGAAGATGCCAGGACTTTTGCTTTTAAACATACTGTGAAGGCCAATTCGATAGACCAAAAGCTGATCAACTATCCGGATAAAAAGGTATATGGCATATATTATGCTATAGAAGGTAATACCGCATCATCAGTTCAGTTTTTTTTAACAGACAGTACAAAACATTACTTCAGGGGCGCATTATATTTTAATGAACGGCCTCAATATGATTCTATACGACCTGTAGTAACTTTCATCAAGAAAGACATTGACAGGATGATAGAGACTTTTAAATGGAAAAATTAGTAATTTATCAGGATGATCAGTTTACAAGGATTTACTTTTAACCCGGTTAGGGAAAACACTTATGTGTTGTATGATGAAACCCTGGACTGCGTGATCATAGATCCGGGAATGTATGAAGCAGAAGAGCAGAATCTGCTGGTCAGGTTCATTAAAGAGAAAGGTCTTAGTCCGGTGCTCTTATTGAATACACATTGTCATTATGACCATGTTTTTGGCAATAAATTCGTATATGACAACTGGGGACTGAAGCCGCAGTTTCACCAGGGAGAATTGAGGGTTTTGCAGGCGATACCGGGCTATTTGCCCGCTATGGGATTACAGTATGAACTTTCTCCGGAGCCGGAGGTCTTTCTCCCGGAAACGGGCAAAGTTGTCTTTGGTACAAGTGAACTGGAGCTTATTTTTGCTCCCGGTCATTCACCGGCACACTTGTGTTTTTATGCAAGGGAGGATAATTTCCTGATTGGCGGTGATGTATTGTTTTACAACAGCATAGGCCGGACAGACCTGCCGGGTGGAAACCATAGCCAGCTGATCAGCAGCATCAAAAATAACTTGTTTATATTGCCTGACAATTGCGAAGTATATCCCGGACACGGACAGCCGACATCCATAGGTTTTGAAAGATTGCATAATCCTTTTTTACAATAACAATTGTTAAACAGAAACTATTGAATACACCTTTTTACATAGCACGCAGGTATCTATTCGCCAAGAAATCCACGAATGCCATAAACATCATTTCAGGGATATCTATGGTAGGGGTTTTTGTGGGAAGCGCTGCGCTGATCATTATCCTGTCTGTGTTCAATGGCTTCGAAGAGGTCGTGCTGAAAATGTTCAATACCATCAGCCCGCAGATTGTCATCTCACCGCGTCAGGGCAAGACCTTTGACCCTGACACCAAGTACTTCAAAGCCTTAAAGAATAATCCCGGCGTCTACTCCTTTACACAGGTATTGTCTGAAAATGCTTTGTTAAGGTACAATGAGAAGCAAAGTGTGGGCCTGATCAAGGGCGTAAGCACAGAATATCTTAAAAATAAGAGCCTTGACAGCATCACGATTGAAGGAAAATTTGTACTGAATAACAGTGCCGGCAGCAACGCGGTAATTGGCTCAGCCATCCAGGCCTATCTAATGGTCAATATTACAGACCCTTTTAACCAGTTGCAGGTCTTTTCTCCCAAAAAAGGCAGCAAGCCAAATTCTCTTAATCCGGCAGATGATTTTAATGTTTTGTCTATTCCTGTCTCCGGTGTATTCGAGGTTCAGCAGGATTTTGACAATGTGGCAATAGTTCCGCTGTCATTTGCACGGTCATTACTGGATGAACCGGAGAGGATCTCGGCTATTGAGATCAACCTGCAGCCTGGAGTTGATGCCGGCAAATTTAAGCATAACATAGAACAGCGCATCGGAGGCCATTATGAAATTAAAGACAGGATCCAGCAAAACAGAGTGTTGTACAACATCCTGGGTACAGAGAAGTGGGCCGTGTATATTATCCTTACTTTTATACTTATTATTGCTATATTTAATATAATAGGCTCACTAACCATGCTGGTCATCGATAAACTAAAGGACATAGCAGTGCTGAGCAGTTTGGGTGCCGGGAAAAAGCTGATAAAGCGAATATTTTTATTTGAAGGAATGATGATCACAATGACCGGATGTATATTTGGTCTCCTGATTGGATTCATATTCTGTTTGGTACAGCAAAAATATGGGGTTTTTAAAATGTCAGAGGAAAATCTGGTCATTGCAAATGCTTATCCGGTAGCTTTTAAATGGAAGGACTTTATGCTCGTATTTTTAACTGTAAGTGTTTTCTCTTTTGTGGCATCAGCTTTGTCATCTAATTTGAGCGTGAAAAAGATAAACCATTTAAATCAAGATCTTTAATAGTATGCATTTGTTTAAAAAGTCAATTTTATTGTTTTTCCTGTTTGTCGCGGTGACTTCTGCCTGCAATCAAAAGTCTGAGGGAGAGAAAAAAAGCAATACTAAATTGATAAAGGGCCTGTATAGTTTTGGTCCGGAAATAAAATCATTCACTGATTGTGAGGAAGGAAGAGAGTATTGGGTAGCTGACAGTGCCAAAACACTGGAGCTTGCTTACAGCAATTTCAATTTTGAGAAGCCATACGAACCGGTATACATTGAAGTAGAGTGCCATTTTATTAAGTCCGACAGCCTGATCGTTTCCGCGGATTTCGATTCTACAATGGTGGTTACCAAATTATTGAAGATTACGAAGGAGATTCCGGATGGCCCCTGCCGTTAAGTTTATGGTTAAGGCCTGAAGTAGATATTTTGTGTTAAAGCCTTAATTACACCCCTTTCCTGCGCCATTTTAAACAAAACATCTATTGCCATTCGCCCTTCAGTACCAAGATCAATTGAGTATTTGTTTACATAGAGTTCAATGTGCTTGTACATCACCTCTTCACTCATTTCCTGTGCATGTGCTTTGATAAAATCCAATCCCGATTTGGGATGCGCGAACGCAAACTCGACAGATTTTCGCAACAACCTGTTCACTTTCTCCTGAACGGAATAGTCGAGATTGCGATTGATCACAATACCACCTAAAGGGATGGCACAACCCGTTAACTGCTCCCAGTAACTGCCCAGATCAATGATCTTATACAGGCCTTTTTCTGAATAGGTAAACCTGTTTTCGTGA
Organism: Pedobacter ginsengisoli; assembly: GCF_030244015.1. Lineage (GTDB taxonomy): Bacteria > Bacteroidota > Bacteroidia > Sphingobacteriales > Sphingobacteriaceae > Pedobacter > Pedobacter ginsengisoli. Next base: position 604,619 of record NZ_JASSYX010000004.1, on the reverse strand, counting down.
ATAATGAGTCCGAGATCTATCTTTTCATGGATCAGCGCATCCTCGATCTCAGAGAAAATCATTTCCTGTTTGTCCGCTAAATGGGGAAAAGCGATGCCCAATAAAAAATTTGCTGTGGTAAACTTACCGGGGATTCCCACTTTTAGTTTAGGATCTAAATTTTCTGCCTCAGCCAGCAAGGCTTCTTTTTTGCAGATCAGCAACGGACCTACACCAAATCCGAGCGCGCTGCCGGCATCCAGCAAGGCATACTGCCCACAAACATGGGCGAAAGCATGAAAACTAAGTTTGGTAATGTCCAGCTCTCCCCTGAAAGCTTTTTGATTTAAGGTTTCCACATCATCGAAAAACACTTCAAAATCTAAACCTTCAGTGTCAATTTTGTGATGGATCAGCGCATCAAAAATAAAGGTATCATTAGGACAAGGTGAAAACCCAAGGGTAAGTTTCATAAGGCAAAGGTAGTGACAATGAAAAGTGCATTGGTTAAGTATTTGTCAAAAAGCGAATCGCCCAGTCATTCAGATTTTTGACGGCAAGACCTATTTTCCAGCCCTCTTTGTTGCGCGGTTCTACATAATTTGAAATGCTCCGTACCTGCAGGCAGGGAGTCCCGGTCTGTTCACAGCAATAAAATACCGCGGCACCTTCCATGCTTTCGGTTACAGGATTTAGTCGCTTTACGACATCAGCTATGCTGCTTTCATTGCCATGCACGCAGTTGACCGTGATGCCACTGACTTTCTTTAGCGCGGTAAGCTGGTCATTTAGCAGATGGTGGTGGGCGCTGAACCTGCTTTTTCCAAAGCCAAGCGCCTCGATTCCTATAAAACCATTTTTGTCTTCTGCGCCCAGCTCTGCCAGTTCATCACTGGAGATGTTCAATACGGTGCCAAGTGGCAGCGTTCTGTCAAAACTTCCTGCAATCCCCAAATTCAAAACCAGATTATATTTTGAGGAGAGCCGCTGGCCCAGTGCAAATGCGGTGGCAGTCATTCCAACCCCGGTAATGAGCACGTCAAATTCAGTAGTTTGCAAAAAGTCCTTTTGCGGTAAATTATAATGCTCATATAGCGGTGCGATTTCTGGCCTTGTTGCTGCTACTATCAGGATTTTCATTGCTGTCTGCAGATTTATGGTAAATCTAAGTTAACCATTAAACCTTTCTACTTAAACCTTTCTGCGTATATTTGTCAATAACATAACCGGAAATGATATATATAACGAGAAAAGCATCATTTAACGCAGCACACAAATTGTCCAGGCCCGACTGGACCGAAGATAAAAATACAGAAGTTTATGGTAAATGTGCCAACCCGAACTGGCATGGACATAACTATCAGTTGTATGTAACAGTCAAAGGTGAGGTCAACCCGGAAACCGGATTTTTAGTTGACTTAAAGTGGTTGAAAGATATTACCAATACACATGTTGTTGACAAGATTGACCACAAAAACCTAAATCTTGATGTAGATTTTATGAAAGGGAAACTAGCCTCTACGGAAAACCTGGCAATAGAGATCTGGAAGGTATTGTTGCCATTGATCTCTGAATCCGGAGCTCAGCTGCATTGCATAAAAATTTACGAAACCGAAAATAACTTTGTTGAATACTTCGGTTAATTAGCACAATTATGAATCATACAGACCACCTTGATGATGAAGAGAACGGCTACATAAAAATAGACCGTTACAATGCAGGTAAGATAAACGCGGTAGCTGACCACTACAAAGATATTTTAGGCCAGCTTGGCGAGGATCCCGAAAGGGAAGGATTATTGAAAACGCCTGAGCGTGTGGCTAAGGCATTGCAGTACCTCACCCATGGTTATGACCTCAATCCTTCAGAGATACTGCGGGGAGCGATGTTTAAAGAAGATTATAGTCAAATGGTTGTTGTAAAGGACATAGAAGTTTTTTCTATGTGTGAGCACCACATGCTCCCTTTTTTCGGTAAAGCCCACGTTGCCTACATTCCTAATGGCCATATAGTAGGTCTAAGTAAGATACCTCGTATCGTTGATGCATTTGCAAGGCGTCTGCAGGTTCAGGAGCGTCTGACAAATGAGATCAGGGATTGCATCCAGGAAACACTGCAGCCGGCCGGCGTTGCTGTAGTTATTGAATGTAAACACCTGTGCATGGCTATGCGCGGTATACAAAAACAAAATTCCGTAACAACAACATCCGCCTTTACCGGCGAATTCGCAAAAGATAAAACAAGGGCAGAGTTTTTAAGACTCATCACCGCCAACTTACATTAAGAACACCTTGAATTTTAACCTAACAATAAAGAATGAAAGCATATATATTCCCAGGACAAGGCGCTCAGTTTTCAGGTATGGGCAAAGAACTTTACGAAAATGAAGAAGCCAAAGCCATGTTTGAAAAAGCCAACGAAATCATAGGTTTCCGCATCAGTGACATTATGTTCTCAGGTACGGATGAAGAACTTAAGGAGACAAAAGTAACGCAGCCCGCAATTTTTCTTCATTCAGTGATCCAGGCTAAAGCCCTTGGCGCTGACTTTAAGCCTGATATGGTAGCGGGACACTCCTTAGGAGAATTCTCTGCTCTTGTTGCCGCATCTGCCTTATCTTTTGAAGATGGGTTGAAGCTGGTGATTGCCAGGGCCAATGCCATGCAGAAGGCCTGCGAATTACAGCCATCCACTATGGCGGCCATTCTGGGGCTGGCGGATGATGTGGTAGAACGTATCTGCGGCGAGATTGATGAGGTAGTGGTTGCTGCAAACTACAATTGTCCCGGGCAGATCGTTATTTCGGGAAGCATCGCAGGTGTAGATCTGGCCTGTCAGAAACTAACAGAGGCGGGAGCAAAGCGTGCTTTAAAGTTAAATGTAGGTGGCGCATTTCATTCACCGCTGATGGAACCTGCGAGAGCAGAGCTACAGGATGCCATCGAAAAAGTAGACATTGCGGCCCCAATCTGTCCAATATATCAGAATGTGGACCCAAGACCTAATACTGACCCTAAAAAAATAAAAGAAAACTTAATCACCCAGCTAACGGGTGCGGTAAAGTGGACGCAAACAATTGAGCGTATGATCGCAGACGGGGCCATGGAATTTGTGGAAGTTGGCCCGGGAAATGTATTACAGGGTTTGGTCAGGAAGGTGAGCAGGGAAGTACAAACCAGTTCGGCTACGTCCGTATGATGAAATGACACGCTTAATCCAATAGCAAAAGTGAGTATAGCAGGCAAAATCCGGTTTCTTTTAGTAATACTAGGTGCTTGTTGTATCGTTACCGCGTTGTCGCTAAAGCATTCGATCACAAAAAAGGAACAGTTAAAACATGAAGCCGCCAAGCTTCAGGAAAGTCTTGCTGTAAAAGAGCGTATTGCTTATAACTTTCTCGCGGATGCCAGGCAGATCGAAAGTGCCAAGCAATATCATGTGAATGAAGACTATGGCCTGAATTTTATGAATACCTATGGAGATAAAGGCCTCAATATTCTGACTTATCAGGATGGCCAGCTTAGGTTTTGGAGTTCTGTTAAAGCTATACCTTCTGATCCGGAATTTATCAGGGAGGGCTCTTCATTTGTCCAATATTCAAATGGCTGGTACGAGGTTATAAAAAAAACATCAGGCTCTTACATTATCCTTTTTTTAATAGAGATCAAAAGCCAGTACTCGATCCAGAACCAATATCTTGACAATGAGATCTCCCCATTGCTTTCCAATACAAATTCACTTACACTGGCCACTTTTACAGATCCCGAGGTTAAGGGCATTAATAAGCTTGACGGGAGTCTGCTGTTTGAAGTAAAGCTAAAACCGGGATACACCAAAAGTATTTATGCGGCCATGGAAATCTGGCTGTGGATAGTCGGCCTCTTCAGTTTCTGTTTGTTTTTCAATTCTTTCTGTTCCCGACTGGTAAAGCGGGGACACTTGATACTGGCCACGGTACTTTTAACACTTTTCTTTCTGGCAATAAGGATTACCGATCTGGAATACGGCTGGTTCAACCGTCAGTTTGATCTGGAGATCTTTAGTCCTAATATATACGCAGAAAGCTTCCTGATGCCGTCCCTTGGCGATTTTCTGCTCAATGTCATCGCTCTTACCTGGGTTGTGCTCTTCATTTATACCTACAGTGACAAATACAAGCTGCCCAAATGGCTGATCAGCAATAAGGCTTCCGGGCTTGCATTTCATTTCATCTTTTTGCTGATCTTCGGGACGATCGCTTTTTTATTTGACGCCGTTTTCTTTGGCCTGATCATCAACTCAAAGATCAACTTTGACATTACCAATATCATCAACCTGGGCTGGATCAGCTGGGTAAGTATTATCATATTGTGTCTGGTGTGGTTCAACATTTACATCATCGCCATTATTTTAATGCAGCAGACATTGCAATTAAAAGTATCCAACAGAGAACGGCTGATCTTGTTCCTGGGTGCATTTACCATATACCTCCTGTATCGGCTGCTGACTGGTTTCAGTATGTTTTTCATTGCCTACGGACTGTTTATCTTCATTATGGCATGGAATTTTTATAAACGCGGGAACAAGTTCTCCATAGGAATATTTGCTTCACTCTTTTTTTGTCTTGCTTTTATTTCCTCGGTAAAATACCTCAGGTTTATCAGGGAAAAAGAATGGAACAGCAGGGAAGCCATTGCCCAAAGACTGGTCACAACAGAAGATTTTAAAGTAATCAGTGCAATTGAAAACCTGGAAAAGGGCATTTTGGCCAACCGGTTTGTACAGCATTATTTTAAGCAGCCGGCCCTGAACAGTGAGGTGGAACTGCAAAAGCACATTGACAAACAATACCTGGAAAACTTTCTGCCCAAGTTTGAATACAACATTCATGAATACAACAGTATAGATTCTTCAACTACCGGGCACAGGGGCGTCGAACTGGCCTATTTCAAAGGGCTGGTTCAATCGGGATCTGTCAAAATGCAGGAATCCGATTTTTTTTACAGACTGAATGACACTTTTGGCTATCAAAACTATTTTGGCATCATACCGATCATTGAAGACAGCCGGTTGCTGGGGACACTGGTCATTGAACTCAAGTCCCAGGCCTATAATTATAAAGGGCAGCTGCCGGAAATACTGCTGGACCATACCATTAAAAATGACGACGACTACAGCAATTATTCCATTGCTTTTTACAAGGACGGAAGATTGGAAAGCCAGACCGGAAAATACACTTACCGGCTTTCCAGTGACCAATACAGGAAACGATCTGTAAAAAGGGAGTTTTTTACAGACAGCTTAAACTTTACCCACCTTGTGTATTCACCGGTATCATCGAAAGTACTGGTCATCAGCAAAGAGAACGTTTCTTATGTGGTCCGGCTTGCAACACTTTCCTTTTTCTTTTTGGTGTTCATCCTGTTCTCATTGACCCTTTATATCCTGATCTGGCTGATGAAGAACATTGACGAAAGCTGGACGGGCTGGTTCAATATCAACCGTTCCCTGATGATCAATGCAAACAAGATCCTTTACAAGACGAGGATTCAGTTTTCTATCGTGTTATCGGTAGTCGCGACCCTGCTTATAGTAGGCTGGACCACCTATTTTTACATCCGGAAGGAATACCGGGAACAGCAGCTGGATTTCATAAAAGAGAAAGTGCGCAAGGTTCAGCAATCTTATGAGAAACAGGTTTTGAGTGCCGGGATTCCTTATCAAACTGATAAAGCCATTGCCGATTTTAACCAGTTTGCTGACATCAATGCCGCTTACTTAAATCTTTTTGACATCAACGGCGGCCTTTTATTTACCTCATTGCCCGGAATGTTCGATCAGGGAATACTGAGCAAGCGCATGAGTCCAAATGCCTTCATCAACCTCGGGCAGCTTCAGCGGTCAGAATTTATTGATCCTGCCGAGAAAGTAGGGAAATTCGTATTCGCATCGGCTTACGCCCCCATTAGAAATGCCCAAAACCAGACAGTGGCCTATATCAATGTTCCTTACTATTCAAATGAAGCAGACTATCAGAGCAAGATCGGGGTATTTATCAATACGCTCATTAACATTTACGCACTTGTATTTGTTGCCATAGGTATACTTGCAGTATTTTTGGCCAACCAAATCACCAGTCCGCTTACCTTCATACAAGACAGCATCAAAAAAACGAAACTGGGACAGAAGAACCAGCCCATCGTATGGTCGCGTCATGACGAGATCGGATCATTGATCAAGGAGTATAACAAGATGATCTCAGCACTGGATGACAGCGCCAATAAGCTGGCCAGATCAGAGCGGGAAAGCGCCTGGCGGGAGATGGCCAAGCAGGTGGCCCACGAGATCAAAAACCCATTGACACCATTGAAGCTCGGTGTGCAGTTGCTCGAAAAATCATGGAAGGAAAAAGATGCCAACTTTGAAAAAAAGTTTGAGCGCTTCAGCAAATCCTTCATTGAGCAGATCGACAGTTTATCCACCATTGCCTCCGAATTTTCCAATTTCGCCAAGATGCCTGATACCAAGCTGGAAAAACTGCAGCTGCTGCCAATAATCGGTCAGGCAAGAGATGTTTTTACCAATACACAAAACGCAGAGATCTATATTGTGGACCAGACTACACGCGAAGTGATCATACTCGGCGATAAAGACCAGCTGCTCCGAACTTTTAACAACCTGTTTAAAAATGCCATAGAAGCCGCTGCTGCGGTAACAAAGTGTCTCATCAAGGTAACGATTACCAATGACCATGAAAAGGTCTCTATCGCAGTTGAAGACAACGGGAAGGGTATAGATGTTGCCCTGCAGGACAAAATATTCGTTCCTAACTTTACGACTAAATCTTCCGGAACCGGACTCGGGCTCGCATTTGTAAAACAGGCAGTAGAAAATGCAGGAGGTCACATTGAATTTAAGTCCACGGCAGAAGTCGGAACGACTTTTTATCTCAGCTTTCCCTTATCTTAGCGCGATTTCAGAGCGCCCCATGGTATAGCCGTCGGCATATAGAATGACAGCGTATGTTCCCTTCATAAACTGGTTGGGATTGATCCAGTCCATAGTATAAGAAGTATTGTCGTCATTATAAGATATTGAAGTAGAGGAGCTATACTGCATCTCTTGCCCCTCGGCTTCAAACATATTGTTTTCATTGGCAATCAGGTTACCCGCAGGATCAAACACACGCAGGTAGATCTTATGATAGTCCTTCTGGGCCAGAGGGTTGGGCACAAGGTCAAAAGAAACACTAAGCTTTTTTGCGGAACCTGCTTTGGTAACTTCAATATTCTTTCCGCTGCTTTTTACCCGGTATGCAACCACCGTTACATTAGCGGCCTTCAATGCCGAGCTGGTTTTTACCCGGGCATTCAGTTCTGAGTTTTGCTGTTCAAGTTCTGCCGCATGCATTGCCGCGGAATTTGCGGAAGCTCTCAGGCTGTCCATCCTCGATTTCAGGCGTAAATTTTCCTTTTCCAGCTTGATAATGGTTTCATTATAAGTCCTCACAAATTCCCTCAGCTCTTTCACCTGTTCCTGTGCCTTAATGAGGTCTTCCTGTGTCAGCTGGCCCTGCTGCAGCGCGAGTTTAAGCTGTGCGATCTTTTCGCGGGCCAACCCCTGTTCTTTAATCAGCTGATCACTTAGCGTCACATTCAATGCATTTACCTTGTCCAGCTCCACCTCGATCTTCTCCACTTCGAGTTTAAGCCGGTCCTTTTCGGTGCTTACATTTGCGTAGCGTTCAGTCTGGTGTTTATCTTTGAAAAAAAGATATGCATTTGTACCCAGAAGTGCGGCAATTACGACCACAAGAAAATAAATCTTGTTGCGATCGGCCTTGTTCACTATATCATTCTGATCTGACATCGTTATAAATTCTTATCTATCTTTGGGATTGCAAACGAACATAATTAAAATATAATAAATGGTAAAAAAAACTTCAAATTGTATGAGACTTTCAAAAAATTCGTTTACTTGCTAGATCAGGGACTGAATTGTCTGCTGCACACAACAAATGAAACTATTTTATACCACTGGAAAAACACATAAAAGGATGCTCAGAGCCACTATTTATGCACTATTATTAACTTTATCAATTCCGCTACCCGCATTTTCGCAAACCACATCAAAAATTGCTCCAAAAAGAGAATTCAGGGGTGTCTGGGTAGCCACAGTGACGAACATAGACTGGCCATCCAAACCAGGTCTGAGCGCAGACCGCCAAAAACAAGAGTTTATCGGTATCCTTGAGCAGCACAAAGCCAATGGAATGAATGCCATTATGCTGCAGGTAAGACCAGCAGCCGATGCGTTTTATGCCAAGTCAAGAGAACCCTGGAGCCAATGGCTGATGGGCAAACAAGGCGTAGCGCCGGCACCGGGATACGATCCACTGGAATTTGCCATAAAGGAGGCGCACCAGCGCGGTATGGAACTGCACGCCTGGTTCAACCCCTACCGGGCTACAATGAGCCCTTACGCTGTTGTACACGAAAGCCACATGACAAAAAAGCGGCCTGAGCTTTTCTTTACCTATGCCGGGAAAAAGCAGTTTGATCCGGGCATACCAGAGGTAAGGGAATATATCGTGCAGGTGATCCTGGATGTGGTGAAGGGGTATGACATAGACGGCATTCATTTTGACGATTATTTCTATCCTTACAAAGTGGAAGGTCAAAGAATAAATGACAGTGCAACTTTTCAAAAATATCCCAATGACTTTACCAACATCAATGACTGGCGGCGCAACAATGTAAATCTGCTGATCAAAGCGCTCAGGGACAGCATCCATTTTTATAAAAACTATGTGAAGTTTGGCGTTAGCCCGTTTGGGATCTGGAGAAATATTTCTGAAGATTCACTGGGCTCGGCTACCAATGGCATGTCCAATTATGCCGAGCTCTTTGCCGATTCCAGGAAATGGGTGCAGGAAGGCTGGGTAGATTACATCAATCCGCAGATCTATTTTAGTTTCACACGCCGGGTCGCGCCTTTTGCAACGCTCGTAGACTGGTGGAGCAACAATACCTTTGGCCGTCACCTTTACATCGGGCAGGCAGCCTATCTCATGAACCAGAAAATGGAGGCCGCATGGCGTCTGCCAAACCAGATCCCCGACCAGGTACGCTACATCAGGGGCAACAACAGGGTACAGGGGAGCGTATACTTTAGCTCAAAATCATTTTCCAATGTAGCCCGTGCAACAGGCGATTCACTCAGGAATGACCTGTACAAGTATCCTGCATTGCCGCCTCAAATGCCATGGCTGGATGAAATCGTACCCAATCAGCCCCAGCAGCTCAGCGCGGAAGCATTAACTGACGGCGTGCACCTGAAGTGGCAAAAACCGTTAAAGGCATCAGATGGGGAGACCGCGTCGGGATACGTGGTCTATCGTTTCGAGGAAGGGGAGAAAATTGATGTGCTCAACGCGAAAAATATAATCAGGATCAGTTTTGAAGATTTTACCTCCTTTATCGACACCAGTGTAGACAGCGGGAAAAGGTACAACTACATGGTCACTGCCCTGGACAGACTTAAAAATGAAAGTGACCCAAGCGGGCCGGTAGGAGTTCAGGCAAAAGTCATCAACGCTTCCAATTAGACTTTTATAATAATTTTTTTGTTGTACATCACCCAAAGAATAACCAGCCAGAACAGCACAAAAGTGACCGCCCAGGCCAGAGAAGCATTGACTGGCGAGAAGTATGGCGTAAAAAAGCTTTCATAAAGCCACTTCTGCGCGCCAGTTTCAGAGCCGTCAGGTCTGCTTACTTTTGTCATATTCAATATCCTCGGTATCAAACCGGATAAGAAAAATACGGTGATCGCGTTGACTCCATATACTACAAAAGGTTTTGTGAAACGGTTATAATTATTGACGTCAATGATCCAATAGCTCATGGAGAGCACCACGGTGGCCAGGCCTCCGGTAAACAAAACAAAAGAACTGGTCCAGAGTGATTTATTGATGGGGAACTGTAAACCCCAGACCCAGCCCAGCGCTATGGCAGCAAAGCCCGCTGAAAACAGCCAGGCCATTTTAGTGGCGGCATCAATGTCTTTGCGCTTCAGATATACCCCGACCAGTATTCCAAACAAACCGGTGGCTACGGCCGGTATGGTCCCGAGTATTCCCTCAGGGTCCCAGGTTTTGGCAGATTTCCATAAATGGGCCTCGCCAAGTACCGCCCGGTCGATCCAGGCACCCAGGTTAGTTTCCTTTTCCAGGTTGGCATACCCTATACCCGGAACAGGTACCATAGTCATCAAAACCCAGTAGACCGCAAGCAAAGCGATAAACAACCGGAAAATGTTCTTTTCAGAAGTCTTTAAAAAGATCACCGAGGAAATAAAGAATACCACCGCAATTCGCTGGAGTACTCCGGGTATACGCACATGCTGAAAAGCCTCTGCAGGCTCCGTAAATACCTTAGGGAACAGCGAGAGGAACAAGCCCAGCCCAAACAGGATCAGCGCCCTTTTCAGCGCTTTGACAATTGTTTTGTTGTGCGAGGCGGGATCCGGTTTCCTGCTGCCCATAGCATAAGCAATAGAAACCCCAACGATAAACAGGAAGAAAGGGAAAACCAGGTCGGTAGGCGTACAGCCATTCCATTCGGCATGCTCCAGTGGCGCATAAATATGCGCCCAGCTTCCCGGGTTGTTCACCAGTATCATCGCCGCCACTGTAGCCCCTCTGAAAAAATCCAGGGAAAGCAGGCGCGCCGGTTTGTCGTTTATCGCTGAGGCCATTATTTAATTATTAAAGATCCTGAGGTCAGAATATATAACGGACAAAGGCTTCCATCGCTTCATAATCCGCCAGGCCAAGGTTGTCATAGGCCTGTGCAGTTTCTCTGTTCCTGTCCTCCGCTCTCTTCCAAAACTCCCTTGCATCATCACCAGGGAAAACTGCCCTGTCTTTTTGTGACTGATGCTTGAAGATAGCGAATTTTTTCCTTTCTACTTCCTGAGGACTAAGCGGTACCGCCATTTCAATTTCATGGGTCTCAAATTCCTGCCATGCCCCGCGGTACATCCACAGCCAGCAGTCTTTTACCCAATCCTCTGTTTTTGCCAAACGCTGCAGCGCTTTCAGAATGATATTGAAACAAACAATATGTGTTCCGTGGGGATCTTCAAAATCTCCGGCAGCAAATACCTGCTGAGGTTTAACCTTTTGCAGCAATTCCATCGTCAGTATCACATCCTCATCTGTAACCGGATTCTTTTGGTTCTTGCCGCTCTCATAAAAAGGAAGCGCCATAAAATGGATGTGGTCATCCTCCAGTCCGCAATAACGGGCTCCCGCAATGGCCTCGCCTTTTCTGATCAGCCCTTTTACCGTTTGGATCTCATGTGTATCCACCTGGTTGGGCTGTTTTTTCTCCATGAAATCGCGCATATTGTTGTACAATGCTTTAAGATCAGGCTGATCATGGCCCATTTTTTCGGCAAAATCGATGTTAAACTCTACAAAACGGAGCACATCGTCATCCCATACGGCGGTATTGCCCGAAGTCTGGTAAGCCACATGAACATCATGCTGCTGGTCTACCAGGCGGATAAAAGTACCGCCCATGGAGATCACGTCATCATCAGGATGCGGGGAAAATATAATGGAACGTTTTTTTGCAGGTTCAGCCCTTTCCGGTCTTTGCGAATCATCCGCATTTGGTTTTCCGCCCGGCCAGCCGGTAATGGTATGCTGCAACTTGTTAAAAATATCAATATTGATGTTGTAAACCGGGCCGCGGTCAACCGCCAGCTGGGCCATCCCATTATTATTATAGTCGTCTTCAGTAAGCTTTAAGACAGGTTTTCCTAAAGTGTTCGCCAGCCAGATTACTGCTTTTCTGGTGATTTTTTCATCCCACACGCAATCTTTTACCAGCCATGGGGTATCAAATCGGGTCAGCAGTGAAGCCGCATCCTGATCTAAAATGAACTCCACATTATCAGAAAGCTGCAGGTAGGTAGCAGGGACATCACTGGAGATTTCGCCTTCTACGGCCTTTTTAATAATGGAAGCTTTTTTACGGTTCCAGGCCATAAGGATGATCTCCCTGGCTTTGAAAATGGTACCGATACCCATGGTAATGGCTTTGGTCGGCACAAAAGATTTACCCCCGAAATCCCTTGCCGCATCACGGCGTGTCAGGTCATCCAGTGTCACCAGGCGGGTACCAGAGTTTGGCGCAGATCCCGGCTCATTGAAACCGATGTGACCGGTACGTCCGATACCCAGGATCTGGATATCCAGACCACCTGCATCGGTGATCTTTTTTTCATACGCCAGGCAAAAAGCAGGGATGTCTTCCAGCTTTAAAGTCCCATCGGGAATGTTTACATTTTTCTTGTCGATGTCGATGTGGTCAAACAAGTTTTCATTCATGAAGGAAACATAGCTCTGTGCAGCATCAGGCTGCATCGGGTAGTATTCATCCAGGTTAAACGTGATCACGTTCTTGAAACTTAAGCCTTCTTCCTGATGCATTCTGACCAGTTCTGCATAAACGGCTATCGGAGTAGCTCCGGTAGCCAGGCCCAAAACCGCATAAGTGTTATTTTGCTGCTTTTCTTTAATCAGGTCCCCGATACGTTTGGCCACACTGATTGAAGCGGCCTTAGGGTTTTCAAAGACAGAAACGGGCAATTTTTCAAAGCGCGTTTCCTCCAGAAGATTTAATCTTGCCATTTAGGTTGTTCTTAAAGTTTGTACGGAGCAGTAAATATAGGTCACCTGAATGGCTTTATCAAACTTTTGAAGGCATAGTTTGCGTTAAAAATTTCTTTGTATGGCATTGAAAGTTAGTGATTTGGACTTCGCAAACGGTTGAAATGCAAAGCAAAGGCGGTTTTTTAGCGGATGCTGCTGCCGGGTAAATGCCGGAGTAAAAATGAAACCTTTATATTGCAGTACATATACACTTCAAAAAATGAACAGGAATTGGCAAAAAGTCTTTGAACTCATCAGCAAACCGGAACGGCTGATCATTGGATTGATGTCTGGCACCTCGCTCGACGGGCTTGATATAGCGCTGTGCGCGATAAACGGTTCAGGAGCAGAAACAAAGGTCCGGCTATTGGAATTTAAGACCGTGGGTTATTCTGATGAATTTAAGACCGAAGTGAAATCTATTTTTTCAAGAAGGGACGCAGACCTGCAAATGGTGTGCCTGATGAATGATAAAATAGGTCTGATCCATGGGGATATGATCCTGGAGGCACTAGATGAATGGGGCTTAAAGCCTGAAGACATAGATATAATCGCAAGTCATGGACAGACGATCTTTCATGCACCGGCATCTTTACACGGATTGCCCGGATACCCGAATGCAACACTTCAGATCGGTGATGGCGATCATATCGCGGTAAAAACGGGCATCATTACCATCAGTGATTTCAGGCAAAAACACATCGCCGCAGGTGGAGAAGGAGCCCCGCTGGCTGTTTATGGTGATTATCTGTACTTTTCAAAAAAAGGCGAGGACAGGGTGATGCTGAACATCGGCGGGATTGCAAACTTCACGTATCTGCCCGCTGATAACGACGCGGCCAAAGTTTTTTCGACAGATGTTGGCCCCGGAAATACGATGATGGATCAATTCGTCCAGGCGAACTATGCTGGGATGCATTATGATAAGGATGCCATGCTCGCGAGGGCGGGTAATGTGAACGAGGCACTGCTTAACGGATTGAAGGCCGCTCCGTTTTTAAATGCGGGTTTTCCTAAAACAACAGGCCCCGAACTGTTTAATCTGCATTATCTGAAGGAGGCACAGCAGGGTTCCGGTACATTGGGAAATCAGGGAAGTATTGTGTTGAGTAACGAAGATATATTGGCTACTCTTTCAGCATTTTCAGCAGATGTGATCATTGAGGCGGTTAAAAGATGTTTTGGAGATCAGGCTGCACCCGTAATCTACCTGAGTGGCGGGGGAATGCACAATCCTTTGCTGACAGAACGGCTGAAAAGGGGGCTGCCAGAGGCAAGGTTTCTTTCAACAGATGATCTGGGGATTAATCCGGATGCGAAGGAAGCTGTGCTTTTTGCGTTGCTGGCCAATGAGACCCTGGTGGGGGGGGATATAGATTTTGGCGGGCGTGAGGGTGTTCCTTCTATTACAATGGGCAAGATTTCATTGCCGTTCTGATATTTAATGAAGATAATCTGAGCATCTGCCAATTGCAGTGGGCAGACTGCTATGGATTGCTGGCAGTTGGGCTTTGGATCAACAATATTCTTACAGGGTAGTAACAGGGTCTTAACAGGGTGATAACAGGGTCGTTGATATAATTAGTATATAATTACGATATAATTTTAACATACTCCAGATGTGTCAACGTTGCAATCCTTGTACAGGAAATGTAAAGGAGAGGAGCAGGAAGCTTTGCATTAAATAACGAAAGAATAGCAGAATAAGTTTCTTTAAATACTGTAGTCGAGTCTCGCAATAGCCCTTTTGATTATATCTCGCAAAAAAGTATATTTAAGTAATCAAAACCTTAACATATGAAAATACTTTACGCCAAGTGGCACCCGGTAAACAGGTTTGTTTTATGGGTGCCCATTTTATTTCTGCTGTTTGCGGGCTCCGCAAGCGCACAAACTAAACAATACATTTTAAGCGGGCGTGTGACAGAGGGGGCTGCGGATATTGGTATACCGGGAGTTGTGGTTAAAGTGCAGAACACAAATTTCGCGGTAGCGACAAATGGAGACGGGAAATTTAACCTGCCTGCTAATCTAAACCCAGGATCTTATCAGGTGGTATTTTCTTCCATTGGTTTTAAGACACAAGCTAAAACGATTCAATTGGGGTCAAGCATGCAGGTGACTGTAAATGGTGAACTTACAACAGACAATATTGGTCTGGACGAGGTGATCATTACCGGTACTTCACAGGGGACTACACGCAAGCAAATGGGTAGCTATGTGAGTTCAGTAAAGGGTGATGACCTGTTGAAGGCACCAAGTGGAAATGTGCTGTCTTCGTTGCAGGGTAAAACACCTGGAGCCCAGATCAGTCAGAATTCCGGTGATCCGGCTGGCGGGATGTCTGTAAGATTGAGAGGGGTGAGTTCGATAAATTCGTCTTCGGAGCCATTATATATTATTGATGGGGTGATTGTAAATAATTCAACTACAAGGGTAACCAATACATCGGCCAACTACGACGGGGGTAACAATTCGGGCAGTGCGGTTGGCCAGAATGGAAATTTTGTTGGCAGTATTGGGCAAAACAGAATGGTTGACATCAATCCAAATGATATCGAACGGATTGAGGTCTTAAATGGTGCCGCCGCGGCGGCCATATATGGCTCAAGAGCCAATTCAGGGGTCGTGCAGATTTTTACCAAGAGGGGCTCGAGTGGAAAGCCTGTTGTGAGTTTTTCTACTAGTCTGACACAAAGCAAGTTGCGGAAGCAGGTGGAGGTGAACCAGAGTCCCGTCAAGTTTGGGGGGTCAGTTGATTCCTTTACACAGGACGTGATACAGACTTCAGGTACCCCGGCAGCATTACTAACCAATACTACGCCGGTAAGCAGATATAACTATCAGGATTATATTTTTCAATCTGCAACTGGTACAGACAATAGCATCTCGGTATCGGGCGGCAGCGAAAACACGAAGTTTTATACCTCTGCCGGTTATTTTTCTAATGAAGGTATCATTAAGAATACCAGTTTTAAACGCTATAACTTTAGGGCTAATGTCGATCAGAAGATCAATGACTGGGCTAAGTTAACCGCAGGATTTAATTACGTACATAGCGATGCCAACGAGAAACCTGATGGCAACTCGTTCTTCTCACCCATGAATTCCGTTACCATTATCGGCAATTTTCACGATATCTTTACCAGAGATGCCCTGGGGAACTTAAAATCTGTAGGGGAACGCGGCCGGGTAAACCCTGTTTCGGTGATTGAAGACATCAAGCAAAGACAATTTACCAACCGCATTATCGCGAATACAAAATTGGTGCTCAACCCTGTAAAAAATCTTACGGTAGATTACACGATGGGTGTTGACAATAGCATTCAAAATGGTACGACGCTTATACCGCCCTTTGCTTATAACGTCAGTACGGGATTTTATGGTGGCGGACCAACATTGGATGCCGCATTGAATGGATATGCGAGTGCAGCAAATGCGACCACAACTTTATTTAACAATGAGGCGAATGTTACTTATGACACCAAACTGGCTGAAGGCTTGCTGTCTACTACTCAGCTCGGAGGGTCATTCCAATACCAAAAGGATTTGTATTCTTTGCTGAATGGCCGTGGCCTGGCGCCGTTTATTGAAACAGTGAATGCTGCGAGTACGGTTCTTCCTAATGCGGACAGAAGATCAGAGTTCACCATCAGCGGTGCATATCTGCAGCAAAATTTTAAATACAGGGATCATTTGTTTGTTACCGCTGCGGTGAGGGTAGACCAGTCTTCTGTGTTTAGTGAAAAGCACCGCACCCAGGAGTATTTGAAAGGGAATATCAGTTATGTATTGTCTTCCGCCGATTACTGGAATGATTGGGGGGCATCGGGCTGGTGGAATGCGTTTAAGGTACGTGCTGCCTATGGAGAATCAGGAAACCTTACGGGTATAGGTGCTTATGACCGCTTTAATGAATATGCGTCTAATCCGCTTCTGCAAAAAGTAGCTTTTACTTCCAGTATTACCCTGGCCAATGAAAATGTAAAACCAGAGCGTCAGCGTGAGCTTGAAGTGGGTACGGACATGGCATTTTTCAGCAACAGACTGGGTCTTACTTTTAACTGGTACAGCAAGAAAGTAAAAGATCTTTTGCTGCCTGTGGTCATTGCGCCAACTACCGGTTATTCTAATTTTCTGAACAATAACGGATCATTAGAAAATAAAGGAATAGAGTTGATGCTGACCGGGGCTCCTGTTGCATCAGAAAATTTCAAATGGAATACTTCGTTTATTTTTAACAGGAACAGGAATAAGGCTATTGGTGTGGGTGGACTGAGGCTGATCTCTACCAATGCCGGCGCTCCTGTGGCCATCATCGATGGCCAGCCTATTGGTGTTTTCTACGGGACGTTTTTTGCACGTAATCCTGACGGCAGTCTGCTGACCAACGCGGCAGGAATCCCGCAGCTGGAACGGGGGATACAAAACTCGGCTACATCTTACACGCCTCAAAGGGATGCAAACGGGCTGCCTACCGGCACCACACTGCGCAAAGTTGTGGGTAATCCAAACCCTGACTACAACCTTTCATTTGTTAACGATTTTGCTTATAAAAGGCTGGGTCTTCACATTCAGCTGGATGCTGTTCAGGGAGGTGATGTCTGGAATGCCGACTGGCGCACAAGGCAGGGAGTCGGAAATGGCAAGGTTGCCGAACAGGAGCAAATGGGCCAGCTGCCGCGCGGGTATGTTGCAGGGGTCTATGCGACTGAGGAGTGGCGGATTGATGATGGCTCTTTTGTGAAGCTTAGGGAAGTCTCGATCAGTTATAATGTCGGTAAGGTAAAATACCTCAGTGATCTGACCATCAACCTGAGCGGGAGAAATCTAGTTTCCTGGGATAACTACAAAGGTTATGACCCTGAATTGAACTCTGGCGGACAATCGACGGTTCTGCGCAATATTGACTTTGGTTCGGTGCCGATTCCGCGCAGCTTTAGTTTAGGTGTTCAGGTTAAGTTTTAATTTCAAAAAGATCAGATATGAAAAATTATATAGAAAAGTCTTACGTGCTTGCGATCATGGTATCAGTCTTACTGATCCTGACTGTTTCATCGTGCAAAAAGGAATATAAGGACCCTAATGGCGCATTGTCTGAAGACGTGCTAAATTCGTCCAGAGGACTGACGGGTGTTGCTGTTGGTTTGCAGCGGATCTACTCTGCCGGCAGAACGGGGGTGTATTTTAATTCCATTTCCGCGACTGGTTTTGTAACGAATGAGATCCGTTTACTGAACTCGGGAAATATCCCGGAGCTGCAGCTGACCACCGGGGGTAATAGTGTGGACGGTACAAATACGATACTGGGAAATTTATGGTCTTATTCCAATAAGATCATTTTTGATGCAGATAATGTGATCAACAACGCGGCGAATTTGCCGGACAAAGGTTATGCAGCGGGTTTGATTGCCTATTCCAGTATTTTTAAAGCCATGGCATTGGGCAATATGTCCCAGTACTGGGAGAAGATCCCAGCCGGGATCGGGCAGAATGTAGGCTTTATCACAAGAGCTGAGGGATTTACTAAAGCAATCGCTGTCATAGATAATGCTTTGGCAGTAATCACAGCTAGTCCAATTAGCACAGGTTTTAATCCGAATATCCCTGCAGGAATTGATATAGCCAATACGCTCTATGCTTTAAAGGCAAGATATGCACTTTTTGTAGGGAACTATGCGCTGGCATTGACAGCAGCCAATAACGTAGATTTGAGTAAAAAATCGACTTTCAATTTTGACGTACAAACGTTGAACCCAATATTTGAGATTGCTACCTCCACCAATAACGTATTCCAGCCAACAAATGCAGATCTGGGATTAACGGGTACTTATATTCCTGATGCAAATGACCAGCGCATTCCATTTTATACCACTGGGACGGGAGCAACGTTAAAAGGTTTTGGCGCTGCTGCCAACGCTTCAATACCGGTTTATTTGCCTGGTGAAATTACTTTAATCAAGGCCGAGGTTTATGCCCGGCAGACAGTGCCGGATCCGGTGAATGCGTTGATTGAGCTGAACAAGGTGGTTACCAAGCAGCCTGCGGCAGACCCGTTTGGTGTTGGAGCAGGCTTGCCGCCGGTAGTTGGTGCATTAACTCCCGCGCAGATATTGCCGTTGATCTATAAGCACCGTAGCATTGAGTTGTATCTGTCGGGGTTAAAGCTGGAAGATATGAGAAGGTTTGGCTTGCCAAATGGAGACCGGAAGCGGAATTTCTTTCCGTATCCGTTTACCGAAAGGGACAACAATGTCAATACTCCGGCTGATCCGGCATTTTAATGGACTGACTGAACTTAAGATATAAGTGTTGATTGTAATTTAAAAAGGGTAGACCATTGGCTACCCTTTTTAAATTACAATATCTGTAAGTTTTTGATTTTATAGGTAGCTAATGCAGGGTCATCTGCCGGGAGTTCGGTAACCAGGTAGTGAATGTTCTCCAGCGTAGCTACTTTAAGCCGCAAGGAGATGTCCAGCTTTTCTGAAATGCAAAGTATAGCGGTTCTTTTAGATGCGTTGAGCATCGTTTTTTTGAGCTGGTTGATCTCCCAGTCGGTATCGGTAAGTCCGTCGGCAGGGTGAAGCGCGCTCGTTCCCAGCAGGCAAAGGTCCGGGCTGATCTCTGAAAGCTGGTTGATCACATGGCCGCCATAGGTGACCTGGGAGTTTTTAGAGAAAAGGCCACCAATGAGGATCACTTCTATTTTAGCGTATTTGGCCAGTTCAATGGCCACAAAAGGACTGATGGTGAAAAAAGTGGCGTGCAGATTTTCTGGTAGCTGCTTGGCCAGTTCTATAATGGTGGTTCCGCCGCCGGTCAGGACCACCATGCCGTCTTTGATAAGCGATATGGCTTTTTTGGCGATGCTGATCTTGGCATCCTTGGCATAAACCTCGCTGTCATCGAAGGAAGATTGATAAGATTTGGAGAGCGCCCCGCCGTGAACCTTGATCAATTGGTTGCTGTCTGAAAGTTCCTGCAGGTCACGCCTGATGGTGTCTTCCGAGACGTTTAGCAATTGAACAAGATCAGAAGTAAGCACCCGGTTGTGCAAATTGATCTGGCGCATCACAAAATCATGGCGTTCCTTTTTAAGCATCGTTTAATTTTTGGCTAAAGTAAATAAAAAACTATTTAAAAAAATGTAATGCGTGTTTTTGCAGGTTTGTGCAAGTTTGCTTGAGTAATATTATAAAAATAGTCTATTTATTTGCAAATAAATGGAAAACATTTATGATATTTACTAAAGCTTTGATTTTTATGCGTGTAAGTGCAGGATTTTTAAATCAAGGGGACTATAAACAAACTTAAATTCTTAAACCAAAACAAGCTTTTATGAAAAGAAAACTACTCATGCTGTTTTTGGGCACGTTTCTGTTGACTATCCAAGCGATGGCTCAGCAAATGACGGTAACTGGTAAAATCACTTCTGCAGAAGATGGACTGCCCATTCCAGGTGCTTCTGTAAAAATTAAAGGAACTAACACCGCTGCGCAAACAAACGCTGAGGGGGTTTACATGATCAAAGCAAATGCTGGAGATGTGCTTCAGTTCATTTACTTAGGTATGGCTGCCAAAGAACAAACAGTTAGTGCATCTGGTACAATCAACATTGTCTTAAATCCAGATCCTAAAGCTTTGAACGAGGTTATTGTTACCGCACAGGGTATCGAAAGGACCAAGAGGGCTTTGGGTTATGATGCCCAAACTATAAAGGGTGCAGAAATTGCAGGCAGCCAGCGCGAAAACTTTATCAATGCATTACAGGGTCGCGTTGCTGGTGTAACGATAACGCCAACAAATGGTACGCCTGGTGCATCTTCTTCAATTATTATTAGGGGCGCAGTTTCCCTTGATGGAGATAACCAGCCTTTATTTGTAATTGATGGTTTGCCGATTTCTAACAATACTTTTAGTGAGTATAATTTGGTTGGTCAGGGAACTTATAATCGCCAAAATGATTACGGCAACAGAGGGATGGACATCAATCCGGCAGACATTGAATCAGTTACCATTTTAAAAGGTCCGGAAGCTGCAGCTTTGTATGGCACTCAAGGTGCTTCTGGCGCTGTAGTTATTACCACAAAAAAAGCTAAAGCTGGTAAGGCTACTGTTGCTTATAATAACGTGTTTAAATTTGATAATGCTTATCGTTTTCCGGATGTTCAAACTGTATACGGCGGTGGCGCCGGTGGTATTTTTGATGAAGAAGTTCGCACAAGGACCTATTTTGGCGCAAAATACCCGGACAGATTTAAACGTTACGACAACTTAGGCGCATTTTACCAAACCGGCTTTACACAAAGACATAATGCTTCCGTTTCTGGTGGTACCGACGCGCTTTCTGTTAGAAGCAGTGTAAGCTACACTAATCAAAAGGGTGTAATAGAAGGAACAGATTTCAATAGCATCAATGCCAGGTTAACCGGGGTTTCTAAAATTAGCCCTAAATTTAGCATGAATGGTTCATTCAATCTGGTTTCTTCTTCTACCAATAAAACTTTTAAAGGTGCATCAAGTCCTATGCTTAGTGTCTTATCGTGGCCAGTGATTGATGACATTACAAATAGATATACCGCTACCGGAGCTAGAAGGACAATTGGTACGACTTTGGGCGGAGAATTAGATAACCCATTATGGGCTATGGAGAACAATCCTAACTTTGATAAAGTTTCCCGTGTCATTGGTAACTATGGTGTTGATTATAAGCCACTTGATTGGTTGAATATTAGCTTAAAGGCTGGTGTTGATATTTATACAATGCAGGGCTTAAGTGGGTATCATCCTGAAGCTTATGGTGCTAATCTATCTGGTACGACATATAGTGGTGGTGGTATGAATACTTTTTCAGAAAATAAAGTGTTGTATAATGGAACATTTGTCGTTAACGCTAAAAAAACTTTTGGAAAATTTACACCCAGGCTAACTGTCGGTTATGATATCAATGACGATAGGGATCAGGTAACCTCACAATTTGGTACAAGATTTTATCAAGCTGGATTTTTCAGCATGAACAATACAGATCCGACTACACAAAGAGTGCAATACACAGATATCTATAAAAGAAAAATGGGCGTGTTTGCTCAGACTGAGCTTGGTTATGCAGAGATGTTGTATTTGACATTAACCGGCCGTCAGGATTTTTCTTCAACTTTAAACCCTGGAGATGTAGGGTTCTTTTATCCTGCAACCTCTCTGAGTTTTGTATTTACAGAGTTGCCGCTTTTCAAAAAAATGACTTGGTTGTCTGAAGGTAAATTCAGAGCTTCATGGGGTCAGGGCGGTAAGGATGCAAGAACTGCTTATATCAAAAAAACAAAGTTGATTGCTCAAACAACTACAGGTGGCGGTTTTGCAACAGACGTAACTTTGGGTAATCCTAATTTGGGGGCTGAGTTTACCACTACCACAGACTTAGGCATGGATTTGTCATTCTTGAAAAATAGATTGTCGATGAACTTCTCCTACTATTTTACTAAAAGTGATGGACAAATTACTGCTCCCCGTTTAAGCTATGCAACGGGCGCAATTTTAGCTTATATCAATAGCGGAGTAATTAAAAACAGAGGTTTTGAGTTAACAGTTAGTGGTAAGCCTATATTGAAAGAGGATTTTTCGTGGGGTATTACTGCTAATGTGACCAGACAACGTGGTGAGATTATATCTTTGCCGGGTGGTCAAACAACATTTTATGTGTCTGATAGCTGGCTGGCGGATAACGTTAGAAAGCAATACTTCGTAGGCAATTCAGTTTCCGCGCTTGCGGGGACAGATTATTTAAGGAACAAAAATGGCGAGACTTTAATTAATCCGGTAAATGGTATGCCAATTAAGGATACTAACTTTACCCCTCTGGGGGATGCCGCTCCGGATTTTGGTCTTGGTGTCAGCAATAGTCTCACTTATAAAAACTTCAATTTAAATTTCTTGTTAGATATTCGTAAAGGCGGAGATATTTACAATGCGACAGAGGCTTATTTATATGCTCGCGGCTTGTCTAAGTTATCTTTAGATCGCGAACAGCCCAGAATCATTAAAGGCGTAATGAGAGATGGTTTGGAGAATACTGATAATCCAACACCAAACAATATTGTTGTAATTCCTTATATCACCACATCGTATTATTCAACATTTTATAATGTGAAAGATTTTATTGAAAAGGACATCAACTGGTTGAGATTAAAAGAGGTTACCTTAAGTTATAGCCTGCCTAAAACCCTGTTTGCTTCCAGTAAAGTGTTTAAATCAGCAAGTATATTCGCTACGGGAACAGATTTGTTGTTAATTTCTAATTATAAGGGAGTTGATCCATCGGTTAATGGTTTAAGTGCTGCTTCTGGTGGTACTGGAGGTAGTGGTATTGATTTTGGGTCATTTGGATTGCCAAGAACATACTCTTTTGGTATTAATGTTGGATTTTAATTTTGAAAATGATGAAAAAGATATATATAGTTTTAATTGCATTCGCAATTACATTTTCTGGATGTAAGAAGTATTTCGATGTAAATACAGACCCGGCAACCCCACAAGATCCACAAAGCAAAACTTTAACACCACCTTTGTTTGCTCAAATGGAGCGCGGTGTTCAATTTGATTCCAGATACCTGGGTGGATTAGTCCAGTATTTTGGTGGAAACGTAAATGTTGGTGAAACACATGGCTGGCTGGTAGGCAGCGATGCAATGGGAGAGATTTGGAGAACCAATTATTATGGATTGGGAGCAAATCTGAACTTGATCATTAGCGATAGTGAATCAAAACAAGAGTGGAATTATGTTGGTATGGCTCAGGCATTAAAAGCCTGGGGTTGGCAAATTACAACTGACTATCATGGCGATATTATTTTAAAGCAGGCTTACGAGCCAAATCGTTTTACTTTTGACTACGATTCGCAATCAGATGTTTATGAAGAAGTCGTAAGGCTGACAAACGAGTCTATCAAGAATTTCGGTAGAACGGATGGTTCTGGTACTCCAGCAAAGATGGTGGGTTTCGATTTGGCCTATAACGGTGATGCTGCAAAATGGATTAAATTTAATTATGGCCTTTTAGCCAGGAATGCTAATAATCTGATTAATAAATCAACCTATGACCCCGCAAAAGTAATAGAATATGTAGATAAGTCTCTGGCAAGTAATGCCGATAATTTTATCGTTCCTAATGCTGGTACCACAGCCGTAAACGGAAACTTTTTTGGGCCACTAAGATCAAATTTGGCCGCTTATCGTCAAACCAGGTTAATTGTTGGATTGCTTGATGGTACATATTTTACCGGCACTCCGGGTACAGTAATCGATCCGCGACGAAATAATATGATTACTGTTTCTGCAGATGGTGTATTTAGAGGAACTAACCCTGGTAGCGGTGATCCTGGTACTGTGGCAGCAAAAAATCAAATTCCCAATGTTTGGGGGATATTGGGTGGTGCAAATCCTGGACCAGGTCAAGGTAAATATTTGTTTAAAGACGATGCAGGTTTCCCAATCATGACTTATGCTGAAATGCAATTTATTAAAGCAGAAGCGGCCTTCAGGTCAGGTAATCCTACTTTAGCTTTTACAGCTTACCAAAATGGTATCTCTGCAAGTATTGATTTTGTAAGTGCATTGGGCACTGTAATTACCACAGCAGATAAGACTGCTTATATGACGAGTGCTTCTGTTAGACAAACGCCGGAAACATTGACACTGAGAGATATTATGCTTCAAAAATATTTGGCTCTGTATGGTTATGGTTTTGTAGAAACCTGGTGCGATCTACGTAAATACAATTACAATGTTGGCGACGCTAAGGGGAACAATCCTTATTTGAATGCTTATTTTTTCCCGCCATCTTTTTTCTCCGATAATGGAGGCAAGCCTGCTCAGCGTTATCGCCCGAGATACAATTCCGAGTACTTGTGGAACACTGAGGCACTGAAGAAAATTGGAGCAGATAAGATTGATTATCATACTGTTAAAATGTGGTTTACTGAGCCTTAATCATACTTAATTAAAAGAAAATGAAAAGAATATTATATATCATAGCGGCTTGTGCAAGTTTATTGACGGCCTGTGAAAAAGGTACGTTGGTAGAGACAACTGAATATGAAAAGATTGAACTTGGTGATCCCAAATATTCATACCTGAAAATCTTAAATTTAACACCGGGTAGTCCCGTTGTGAACTATTATCTCGACGGAACCAAGTTTAGCTCTGGTCTGTCTTCAACCGGAGTTGAAAACGCAGGTTTTGGTTATAATGGTTTATATCCTGATCTGGGATATGCAGTGACTTCTCCAGGCACGCATGCGCTGACTGGAAAGATCATTCCTTCTGCGGCGGCTGATCCCAATCTGGGTGTCCTTGATCAGCAGATCGCTCCAGAAGCTGGTAAATATTATACCATATTTACCACAGGTGTGTATACTTTGCCTGATAAGAAAATCCCGTCTTTATTTATGCTTGAAGATACCAAGCCTGCCCTGGACACTTCAAAAGTGTTTCTGAGATTGGTAAACCTGTATAACGGCAGTCCAAATCTGGATCTTGTTAAAGATGCAGCGACGGGCACTAAAATCATATCAGATGTTGGCTACAGTCAGGCTTCTGGTTGGACGGAGATTCCTAATATTGGGCCAGGTGTTGCAGTTAGTGTGAAACTTTATGTAAATGATGCTGCTACCGGATCGACGCTGGTGGCCGCAGGTTTTACAGGGACTGTGACTAAAGGCAGGGCGTATACCATATATCTGCGTGGCGTTCTAGGAAACACAACTTACCCGCTTTCAATTGGTTCTTATACGACCTTCTATTAGAAAAGTGAAATATAAATGAAAAAAACCAAGTCAGGCTTTGACTTGGTTTTTTTATGTAAGATGTTTGTACTACAATGAGAAACCTATTACTGCTTTTCTGGCTAACCTTTGGGGTTCATGAAGTGGATGCTGCCATTTTTACTGTAACGTCAAACGGTAATGCCGGGCCGGGCTCATTGCGGGAGGCAATTGTGCTTGCAAATACTAATGGGACAGCGACTACAGATTACATTCACTTTGATTTGCCCGGCAATGCAGTATTAGATGTGACGATTCAGTTATCTGAGGAACTACCCATTCTGACATCAAATGTTGTAGTAGACGGAACAACACAACCTTTTGCTGTTTTGGGAAATTCAAGTGTAAAAATTGGTTTAATCAGGGTGGTTCCAGGTTATTTTAATGGCCTCCGATTGGATAATGCCAATCATATTGAAATTTATGGCATTTCATTTAGTAATTTTAAATCAGATCCCTTAGGTTCCATAGACGACAAGAAAGCAGGAATATTTTTGTATAACTGCGCCAATATTATTATCGGGACCCCTGGTAAGCAAAATTGTTTTACGGGAAATTATGCCGGTATTTTGTCTCCTTTTGTCGTTCCAAGGCGGTATGTAGAGCGGATTAAGATTTCTTCTAATATTTTTGGCTTGGCTGAAGATGGAATAAGCCCTATTCCTAATGAAACAGGTATAGATATCAGTTTTATAAAGAATGGCATTATAGGTGGGGACACACGGGCTGAAGGGAATTTGATAACTGCAAATACTAAGAGCGGAATAGCACTTGGGGGAGCGGAAGAGGCAGTGAAGGTAGCGAATAACGTAATAGGACTTGATAAGACATTAATCAAAAACATTTCAACCCTTGCCGCAACCGGCGTTTACATCAACGGTGCTACATCCATTCCTGTGGTTTCTGATAACATCATAGTTAGCCAGAACAAAGCTCTGTTGCTGGATTATGTAAATGGAGGGTTTTTAATTGCAGGAAACAGAATTGGTGCCGGCCTGAACGGTACTGAAAGTTTTGGCAATAATATTGGAATTCATATTAACTTTTCCCTCGATGGGATTATTGGTGGCTTAAATACCAATGCCCAAAACGTAATTGCTTACAATAAAACGGCCATTGTTATAGAGATATCTTATCCGATTTCCATTTTAAGGAATAGTATCTATTGTAATACGGAAAGTTCTATAAAATTTACTAACCTGCCTCAGGGTAAGTCCGTCACACCATCCACCATTTCTTCAATTACTTCAACAAGCGCAAGCGGAGTATATTTACCCAATTCTTTTATCGAGCTTTTTTATGATGACGAATGCCCGGATTGTCAGGGTAAAACATGGATTGCGACTATCCCTACAAGTGCTAATGGCAGCTGGGTTTATAATGGTACGCTTACGGGCGGGATTACTTCTACGGGGACTAATGCAGATGGAGCGACTTCGTCTTTTTCGAAACCATTGCTTTTTGATCAGGGCAAGACAATAACAACGACTTTTTGTGGTAGCAGTAAGGGTAGTATTAAAGGCATCAGCATCAGTAATGCCAGTTTCTACAAATGGTACACAGAGGCCGGGCAACCAGTGCGAGATGACCAGGATCTGGTGGATGTTGAAGCTGGAAATTATTATCTGGAAGGAGGACAGCCAGGGAGTTGTATTGTCAGGTCTCCTATATATACAATTCCAAACAAGGATATCGTTTATAAAGCGAAAAATTTTGTTATTGTGCCGGCCAATTGCGATACTGATAACGGATCAATAACCATAATGGGTTATGAATCAGAAGAACCTGAATTTTTTGAATGGAAGGATGAGAAGGGGACTGTGGTTGATAATCGTCCTGCACTAACTGGTATGCCTGCAGGCAAATATTTCCTGAGTGTCTCTGGCCATGAGGACTGCAGTAATCTGGTCGGAGAATTTGTTGTGCCCGAAGCGGCTGTCCCGTCGATAGACCTCTCAGGACTAATAAAGAACTCTACCTGTGATGGCAGGTTGGTTAGTGGAGCGGGGATACAGGTCAAGGGTAGCACAGGGCCTTACAACTATGCATGGATGAATGAACAGGGAGGTATTGTCGGAAATGGACTGGAATTGAAAGGCGTGGCCCCTGGAAAATACTTTTTTAAGGTCACGGATCAATATAGTTGCGTACAGACCTCGCCATTGATCGATTTTACGGATATTGGCAAGAAGGCTTTGGTTGTTCCCAATTCGATCTCTCCGAACGGAGACGGGATAAATGATACTTGGAAGATCCAGGGGGCGGAAAGCTATGCCGGCGCTGATTTTTCGGTGTTTAACCGGTATGGTGAGCGTGTTTTTTACTCCAGAGGCTACACCCAGGAGTTTGACGGAACTATGAAGGGCAAGCACTTGCCCGCAGGTGTCTATTACTATATAATCGATTTAAAAGGGGATTGCCCGAATTTGACCGGAAGCCTTACAATAATCAAATAAATTGCGCCTCCTTACTGCTAAATTTCTACATTTGCCCCAAAGTAAATTATCATGGCAAGTTTTACACTTACTCCTGAAACCTGGACAAAGGTTAAAATCAAGTTTCTTAGAAAATACCGTGACCTTGCACAGGCAGAGATCAACTTTACGCCCGGCCAGGAAGATTCATTGGTAACACAGCTCATGGATTTGGTAAAAAGGGACCGCGAATACGTTGAGTTTACCATAAAAAAAGCACTTGCGGATCCTGAGGGCAACAGGTTGTAATTTTCTCTTTTTTGTAGCCGACTAAATTGGTTTTAAAGGCATTAAGTGTTAAATTGCATTCAGACATCTAAGTTTGGGTTATCAACAGATTAGTGCATGATGAAAAAATACAAACTGGCCACAGCCTTAATTCTTATTGCTTTCGCTTCGCTTACCTGGTCTTTCAAAGAAGACTTGTTCCTGGTTTCCAAAAACCTGGATATTTTTGCCGCGCTCTATAAGGAGATCAATATCAACTATGTAGAGGAAACGAACCCTTCAGATCTGATGCACAATGGTATTGACGCGATGCTGGGTAATCTGGACCCTTATACGGAGTATATTCCGGAATCGGAAATAGAGGACTATAAGTTGAAATATGTGAGCACTCAATATGGCGGTATCGGTGCGACTACATTGTTTATCGAAGGTAAACTCTTCGTCAATGAGGTGATGGAGGGTTATCCGGCTGATAAGCAGGACCTGAAGCCAGGTGATCAATTGGTTAAAATCGACAATAATGAGGTAAAAGGCAAGGACCGTGCCCAGGTAAGTCAGCTGCTTCGCGGCCCTAAGGGTTCGCCGGTGGATCTGCTGATCATCAGGGACGGAGCCGTAATGACCAAAAAATTGGTTAGAGATGAAATTAAACAGCCAAATGTAAGTTATTCGGGAATGACAGAAGACCATATCGGATACATCAGGCTCGACAAATTTTTGGAGAATTCTGCGCAGGAGGTAAAAGATGCGGCGGTTGCGCTGAACAAAGAACAACCAAAGGGAATGATCCTGGATCTGAGGTATAATGGCGGTGGTATATTGCAGGAGGCTGTGAAGATCGTGAATCTGTTTGTAAACAAGGATGTTATGGTGGTCACTCAAAAAGGGAGGAATCCGCAGAAGACCGTTACTTATAAGACTATGAATGATCCTTTGTTTCCGCAGACTCCCCTGGTGGTGCTGGTGGGTGCAAATTCAGCATCTGCTTCAGAGATCGTTGCGGGTGCGCTGCAGGACCTCGACAGAGCTATTATAGTGGGGCAGCGCAGTTATGGCAAGGGACTGGTCCAGCAGACCTTTACTTTGCCTTACAATAGCCTGGTAAAGGTTACTGTTGCTAAATATTTTACGCCTTCGGGAAGGTGCATCCAGGCATTGGATTATGCGCATAAGGATGCCAGCGGCAAGACGTTGAAATTTGCCGATTCGCTAATGACTAAATTCAGTACCAAAACGGGAAGAAGTGTATATGATGGGAATGGCATCTATCCGGACGTGGTGGTAGACCTGATAAAGTTTAGTCCGGTGACGACGTCTATATTGAGCAAAAACCTGTTTTTTGATTATGCGAATGATTTTAAGAAACGGAACAAGACCATTACGCCGGCAGCTGGTTTTCAATTGAGTGATGCAGATTACAGCCAGTTTGTGGCGTCTATGGCAAGCAGAGACTATTCTTATACTTCAAGGACGGAAAGGCTGTTGTCTGATTTGCGGGAGGAGGCCGAAAAGGAGAATAAACTGAGTGTCGTGAAGACCGATCTGGATGATCTGAAGGAAAAGATGCTTGGTGCAAAGAAAACAGACCTGATCACTCATAAAGCGGAGATAAAAAAGATACTGGAAACACAGATCGTGAGCAGGTATTATTATGAACGCGGCAAGGTAGTACAAGCTTTTCAGTACGATAAGGAGTTGGCTGCGGCCAAATCATTGCTGGGCAATTCTACAAAAATGCTTGCGATATTGAAAGGCGAAGGCGAATACAAGACCATAGGCAGTCCGGTAAAGACCATGACCGCAGCTGCAGATAATAACTAATTTTTCCGGGTTTATTCTGCGTGGTGCAGTTTTATGACCAGGCCGTTCATTGCGTGGTTAAGCTGTAGCTGACAGGCTAACCTTGAATTTGGCAGCAGGTCGGGCAGGGTATCGAGCATGGCATATTCGTCATCCGTCATTTCGTTGAGCTTCTCTTCACCTTCAAGTACGTCGACGCAACAGGTCGCGCACAATGCCATTCCACCGCAGGTGGCAAGGATGTCATATTCACATGCTTTCAGGTATTCCATTAGGCTGAGGCCCATATCTACTGGTGCTTCTAGCTCAGTACGGCTGCCGTCCGGGTTTTGAACGTGTATGGTAATGTTGTTTTCTTCCATGTTTAGAATTCGGATACTCCGTTAACTGTGGTGTATTTCATGGTATATTTTATTCCGGGGTTCATGTATTGATAAGCGCTGTGGCTCATCAGTGCTGCCTCATGGAAACCACAAAGGATCAGCTTCAGCTTGTTGGTATAGGTGTTGATGTCACCGATGGCATAAATTCCCGGGATATTGGTAGAATAGTCATCTGTATTTACTTCTATGGCACTTTTGCTGATGTTGAGGTTCCATTGTTCAATCGGACCTAATTTAGGGCTCAGGCCAAACAGAGGGATCAAATGATCTGCGGCTACGTTGGTCGGCTCTAAAGTTTTGTTGTGGACGATCTCTACGTTTTCTAGTTTACCATGTCCTGAGACAGAATTCAGGTTGCTGTTTAAGATCAAGTTGATCTTTCCGCTTTCTGCCAGTGCCATCACTTTATTCACAGAGTCAGGTGCGCCACGGAAGCTTTCGCTGCGGTGTACAAGGGTGAGTTCTTCAACGATGTCTGCAAGGAAAATGGTCCAGTCAAGTGCCGAGTCACCGCCGCCTGCGATTACCATCCTTTGACCGCGGTATTGTTCGGGATCAAGGATCATATAATTGACACCTCTTCCGTTTTCAAACTGTTCAAGGCCTGCTACTGCTGGTTTGCGCGGCTCAAAGCAGCCTAAGCCGCCTGCGATCACCACTACTTTGGATTCTATGATGGTACCCATGTTGGTCGTCAATACAAAATCACCTTCGCCGCGTTTCTCCAGTCCTTCGATACGTTCACCTAAGGTAAAGCCCGGATGGAAAGGTTTGCCTTGCTCCATCAGGTTATCTATAAGTTCCTGTGCCAGAACTGTTGGATAGCCAGGGATGTCGTATATTGGTTTTTTAGGATATATTTCAGATAACTGCCCGCCTACTTGTGGTAAGTAGTCAATCAGGTGGCAACGCATTTTTAATAAACCTGCTTCGAAAATTGCAAATAAACCTACGGGGCCTGCGCCAATGATGGCTATATCAGTAGAAATCATGTCGTTTAAAATTTGTGCGAATTTACGAACTTTTGTTTTAATAATGGAGCTATTTATAAATATTCTACATAACCCGTAGAACTTATGAAAAAAAACGGAGCTGATATTTTGTTTATCTTTGTTTTTATTGATGAATAAGAATATATATTTCGCCTCTGATTTTCATTTGGGTTCGCCAGGTTTTGCGGAAAGCCGCAAACGTGAAGACCGCATTGTGCGTTGGCTCAATGCTATTCAGCCCGACTGCGCAGAATTGTTTTTGATGGGTGACGTGTTTGATTTTTGGTTTGAATACCGCACAGTAGTCCCAAAAGGCTTTATTCGGCTCCAGGGAAAGCTTGCAGCAATGGCTGATGCCGGAATTAAGATCTGGTTTTTTAAGGGCAATCACGACATGTGGGTAAATGATTATTTCAGCAGGGAGATGGGCATGGAGATCGTCAGCGATGAGCTGGTTATTGAACGCAGCGGGAAGAAATTCTTTTTACATCATGGTGACGGATTGGGCCCCGGCGACAGAAAATATAAGATACTCAGAAAGATCTTCAGAAATCCGCTGTGTCAGTGGCTGTTTTCTATGGTTCCGCCAGTGATTGGTATGGGTATTGCAAACAGGTGGTCTAAGAGCAGTAAGGCTGCCTCGAGGGCAGAGGAGGTTTTTGGAGGGATTGAGAAAGAATGGTTGGCTGTTTATGCGAAGGAGCGGTTGAAGTCTGCGCATTACGATTATTTTATTTTTGGCCACCGGCATTTGCCGCTGGAAATAGACCTGGGTAGTGGAAGTAAATACGTCAACACGGGAGAGTGGCTCAAATACAATTCTTATGCGGTGTTTGACGGGACTAACCTAAGGCTGGAGTATTTTGAAAAAGGACAATAGTTTCTGCCTGCAGATGATCGCTGTAAATTTTTAAGAACCTTAACTGAAAAAGCCGTAATTTTGTTGCCCGAATAAAAAATCTGCCGTTGAGGCAAAGAATGTTTTCTGAAAAAAAGATATGTTAGAGAAATTAGAAGCAATTAAACTGCGTTGGGAAGATGTGGAGGAGCAGTTGAGTAATCCTGATACGATGCAGGATATGAAGCGTTTTGCGGCTTTAAATAAAGAGTACAAAGATCTGGGCAAGATCATGGAAGAGTATAAGGTCTACAAGAATGTAATGAGCAATATCGAAGCGAATAAGGAGATCCTGAGTACAGAAAAGGATGCTGAAATGCGTGAGATGGCCAAGGAAGAACTGGACCTGCTGCTGGTTCAGCAGGAAGAGCTGGAGGAAAAAGTACGACTGATGTTAATTCCGGTTGATCCGGAGGACGCTAAGAATGCTGTTTTTGAGATCAGAGGTGGTACGGGTGGCGATGAAGCGGCTTTGTTTGCAGGCGATTTGTACCGCATGTACAGCAGGTATTTTGAGCAGAAAGGCTGGAAGGTGGAGACTGTTGACGTAACTGAGGGGACTGCCGGGGGTTATAAGGAGGTGATTTTGAAAGTGAGCGGTGAGGATGTTTATGGACAGCTGAAATACGAGTCAGGAGTTCACCGTGTACAGCGTGTGCCGGATACGGAAACCCAGGGACGTGTTCATACTTCGGCGGCATCTGTGGCTGTCCTGCCTGAGGCAGAAGAGATAGATCTGTACATCAATCCAGCTGATATTGATCTGCAGACTTCCCGTTCCGGTGGTGCCGGCGGGCAGAATGTAAATAAGGTAGAAACAAAGGTGCAGCTGACGCACAGACCATCGGGCATTGTGGTGGTTTGTCAGCAGGAACGCTCGCAGCTTGGCAACAGGGTCATTGCCATGGAGATGCTGAGAAGCAAGCTCTATGATATAGAATTACAAAAGAAAAATGGAGACATAGCGGCAAGACGTAAGACAATGGTTTCTACCGGAGACCGCTCGGCTAAGATCCGTACTTATAATTATCCTCAGGGCAGGGTGACGGACCATCGCATTGGATTGACACTTTATAACCTGAACGGAGTGATGGATGGGGGTGTTCAGGAACTGATAGATGCATTGCAGTTTGCTGAAAATGCCGAGAAGCTAAAAGAAGGCTCTGTAATTTAAGGGTTTATGATTATTTTAAAATATATATTGCAAAGTTAAATAAACGCACTATATTTGCAATCCCGAAACGAAAGAGACGGGAAAACGGACCGGTAGTTCAGCTGGTTAGAATGCCGCCCTGTCACGGCGGAGGTCGCGGGTTCGAGTCCCGTCCGGTCCGCTAAATTTAATATCAAAACTTACAAAAGCCTGCAAATCATACGATAGCAGGCTTTTTTCTTTTTAGATATACCCCGAAATATTCATGGATTAAGCGGAATTGGGATCAAGCGGAATTGTTGGGGGAGTTCTATCTGCTCTTGTATCTCCAGGGTTTCCGGGACTGCTTTTGCCGATCCTGCAATGCTTTGGCTGTTTGTACGCTTGCAATCACGTGAAAATCACGTTTGCAATACTTTGACTGCTGAAAGTCTGCCAGTTCACTCGCCAGTGTTTCCGCCATTAGTGGTAAAGCGAAAAGTTAATACACCGTTTTCGACACGGCTCATATGCTGAGGTGTTGCTAGTTTCCATGATAGTATATACTTAAATTGATGATGAAGAAAAGGAATAAAGAAGGGAGATGAGTAACACCTCCCTTTGCATAGTATTAAGCAGTAGCTGTTTCTAATTCAGGAGCTAAAGGCCAGTCAACAGGAATGTCGGTTAAGGCGTGCAAATAATTAGTGATGATTTTATCACCGATGATGATCACTACGTCTATTAAGTTTGCTTCTGTATAGCCGGCGGCGTAGAAGTTTTCTAAAGCTTCTGCATCGGCATGGCCGCGGTTCTCCGTAGTGCTTTTTACCAGTTTAGCCAAGGCTTTCAGTTTAGGATCGAAATCTACACTGCCTCTGCGGATGTCCAGGATCTGTTCCTCAGAAAAGCCGTTCATTTTAGCAAATTGCGTATGTGCGCTCAGGCAATAAGAACAGTTGTTTACCTGGCTAACCACCAAGTTTATCACTTCACGTTCTTTAGCACGAATAGAAGATTTTCTGTTTTGAAGAGCCAGGTAATCGCTCAATGCGGTATCAGAGTGGCCAAATATGGCATACAAATTAGGTACGAAACCTACCATGCCGTTCAGGTTATCAAAAATAGCTTGGTTAGTTGGTGAAACTTGTTCTTTGGTTGGAATTGTGAAATTTTTCATGATTTGATTTATTTAAATTCTTTGTTGTTGTCTTTTGACATTACAAAGGTGCAGCTAAGTGCCGGGCTGATGAATAGAGAGAATTCCCGACGACATGTAAAATATGCCTTATAAAAAGGTCTCCCTCATCGAAGGAGACCCTTATAAATTTAATTACTATTATTAATTATGCGTTCTCAAACCGCCGTCAAGCAGTAATTCCCCACCTGCCATAATTTAGATTTTTCATGACCTTTTATATGTCCTATTGGACAATACGAAGGTGCAACTGATGGGGAGGCTAAAGAATAGAGAGATTTCCCGATAGCATATAACTATTGGCCGGAAAGCAAGGAAGACTTAGCATTCCGGAAATCGGACGGCGCATAGCCGGTATGCTTTTTGAAAAGATTGCTGAAGTAAGCCGCGTCATCATACCCCAGCTCATAGCCGATTTCCTTTGCCGACTTATCTGTATACATCAGAAGCCTTTTTGCTTCCAGTATTATCCTTTCCTGAATTACAGCCAGGGGTGACTTGTGATTGTATAAAGCAAAGTAATTAGCCAGGGTTTTGGGCGATTTATTTAATTGGTCGGCATAGAATTGTACCGTGTGTTGCTTGCGGTAATTATTCTCTACCAGGAGGTTATACTTACGTAAAACATCCAGTTTGTCATCGGTTAATGTCTGCTCATTCAGATACTGCTTTTTTGCCAGCCGGGTTATAATGATGATCAGCCGTTTGAGCATCATCTGCAGCATATCGCGTTGTATGGTGTCCTTATCTTCAAATTCATCAATAAAGACTTGTAGCAGCAGATTAAACTTTTTTTGCTGTTGTTCATCCAGTTGAATAAACATGATTTCTGCGGACCCATAAAACAAAAAACCTACACAGCTCACTTCCTTATCATGATCCACAATACAATAGAAGTTACGATTATACTGCCATGCGATGATCTGTTCAGGCTTTTCAAACGTAAAGGTCTGATTGACCATCAGTGGTAAGATGGTTTGAGCAGGATATGCGTACTGAATGCCATCTATCATTACCATTTGGGCAGGCCCGTTATTCCAGGCAATAGTTAAAAACTTATCTTTACGGTCCCGCTGAAAGAATAATCTATCAAAGGTTGCTTCTTGTTGTGTCAGGTGCAATTCGCCAGCAGAAATAGGGTCAATATAGTGTTGCTTCATGTTAGTCGTGAGAGGAAGTGGACGCAAATATAGCGACTGAGCAGTGTATATGCTTGTATTTCTGAAATATCGTCACGGTTGCTTTTCCAGAATGGCCATTAATGGGCAATATAGAAACTACGATTTGAGCCATATAACAATCTTTTCATCAGAATTTTTACTCGGTAAGGAATCATATGGAAATTTCCATGACACCAGATAATCATTGATATCAGTATAGAGGCTTAGCCTTTTATCCTGCACCAATTTCAAAACACCAACATCATTCAGTGACTTGCTGATTGAACCTGCTAAAAATAACGTACGTGTCTTCTTTTCATTAATGTCACGTCAATAATTCCTTGTTCAAGCTGTGTGAACGAGTTTTCTATAGGCCAACATATGACACCGAAAGAATTGATCATTTCTTTTTTACCTATAGAAATGCTTTGGTCATTTTGATTTTCATATTGAATTAGTTTTAGGTTTCATCTGCATATTCCAGAATATCAGCAGGCTGACAATTGAGGGCCTTGCATATAGCTTCTAAAGTGCTAAAACGTATGGCTTTTGCCTTTCCAGTTTTTAAAATGGATAGGTTAGAAAGAGTCAGCTCAACTTTTTCTGATAGCTCATTAAGCGACATCTTTCGCTTTGCCATCATCACATCTAAGTTTACAATGATTGGCATTGTTATACAGTTAAATCGTTTTCGTTTTGAATATCTACCCCTTTTTTAAAAATAGTAGCAATAATATAGATTACAGCTCCCATTAAAATAAATGCCTGACTGTCTGCCCAAAATTGGTTTAAGTTGTCGGTAGCAAAACCGTAGTGCATTAAATCTTTAGCTAACTCCCTGGCAATGTAGCTTAATAGTCCAATTGAAAGGGTGTAGTAACTAATTTGTGAAATTTGTCTCGTAACGAAAGTGTTGAACGGTTTTGTTAAATCCATTTTGTGCATTAGTCTGATAACTATGTAAAACAAGTAAGCTTTTAAAATTGAAGTGATTAGAATGAGGCTATAGATGCCGAAAAAGGCTAATTTACTGTCTTTATACATTTTAGTTAGGTCCAACGTTTGATAAAGATTTTGGACAAATTCAGGTTTATACAGGCTGAAAAAAAAATTTACTATTAAGCCTCCTGCTTCAATCGACAAGCCGACAAAAATGACCCAAGCCACAATATATAAGCCCCAAAATACGAAGTTGTTTGTTTTTGACATAATTCTAAAGTTTAATTGCTTCGGCAAACATAATAAATATTAATTGATAAACAATAAAAATATTTTGATAAAAAATAAACATGCTTTCTATTCATTGTCTTATTCCGGAGCTTATAGTCCTTGATGGTCACTACGGATGAGGCGAAAATCAATAAAGAAGGTATTAAAACCGAAAAAGCCTGCAAATCAAACGATAGCAGGCTTTTTGTTTTCCGGTGGTTCCCAAATTGTTCCTGTTTTCTCCTTAAAAAGGAAAGTCTAATGAGTCGCCAGGTAGGAAATACTACTCATTGAATCTGAACTATCAGCATCAACGTAAGGGCTGATAACTACTATTTATACATAGTTATGCCTTTTTAATTGCAGTACCAGATAGAATGCCGGTTGAATTGGCTGTATTCAGCACTGAAGTCACGCTGGAAATGACACCTGCTATGTCGGACAGGTCAGCTGGTACAATCATTGTATTATTTACCTTAGCCAACTTTCCGAATTCGGTAAGGTATTGCTCGGCAATGCGAAGATTCACGGCATTCATACCACCGTCCTGATTGATTGATTTTGCGATCTCCAAAATCCCCTTTGCTGTTGCTATCGCCACCATCTCAATTTCTGAGGCGGTGCCACTGGCTTCATTGATTTTACGCATCTTTTCACCTTCTGACCTGGCAATCATTTCCTGCTTGTCACCCTCAGCACGGTTAATCTTAGCTTGTTTATCACCTTCTGATTCAGCGATCAAAGCCCTTTTTTCACGCTCTGCCCGCATCTGCTTTTCCATGGCATCCCGAATGCTTTGCGGAGGCGAAATGTTTTTCACTTCATATCTGGAGACCTTAATGCCCCATGGTTCGCTGGCTTTATCGACTGCCTCTACAATGGTGGCGTTTACTGTTTCACGCTCTTCGAATGTCTTATCCAGTTCCATTCTTCCAATTACACTACGCATCGTCGTCTGAGAAATCTGGATCACCGCAAAACGGTAATTGTCAATACCGTATGATGCCTTCTGCGGGTCCATTACCTGGAGGTATAAAATGCCGTCAACTTCTACAGCAATGTTGTCCTTGGTAATGCAGATCTGCGAGGCGACATCGATCGCTTGTTCTTTCAGGTTCTGTTTATATGCTACCTTATCTATGAAAGGGATCAATATATGAAAGCCTGCTTCAAGTGACCGGCTGTATTTACCCAGGCGTTCGACAATAAACACAGATCGCTGCGGCACTATTTTAAACGTTGAAAAGAATGCGATCAGAATAAATACAACTAAAATAATCAGGATGTAGGTTGATGGAGTCATATGTTTTTGATGGATTTAACAATTAATATAATGCTTCTGGTTTCAGTAATGATTACATTTTCGCCGGCTGCAATATCATCGTCCGAACTGGCTTCCCAACTGGCGCCTTTGAATTCTACTTTCCCGCTCTTTCCCGGGCTTATTGAGGTTTCAGCCTTTGCAACTTTGCCGATATACTCATCTTCCAGATGTTTGGAATTTACTCCCGAATTGCCAAATTTTCGCCTTAACCAGTTTCTAAAAAGTAATACGGTAACTAACGAGCTCGAGATGAATAAAATAATTTGTGTGTTAATTGAAATGTCCGTGAAAAAGCAGACAATTGCTACTATCCATGCACCTATTCCGAAGAAGAAAAGGATGAAGCCCGGGATAGCGAATTCCAGGGCAAAAAATATAAATCCTATGCAGAACCAAATAAGCGCGCTATTTAAAATCTCATTCATACACTTGGCTAATAGTCAGGTTTTGGGAGCAAGTTCCCCTGACATTAAATGTAATGATTTTAACCGGTAATCCTAATTATAAAAACGCCGGGCGATTCTGGTTTAGGAAAATAACTCCTGCAAATCTCTGTCGGCGGTAGGTATTTTCTTTAAGAAATCATCAAATCCTGCGCCTTCCTGTGAACTATACATGCCATAGGCGTCCAGAATATAACCAATTTGCCCGTCCTTATCTTCCAGAATATATAAAACGGAATTGTCTGCGGGATCAGAATCTCCTTCAAAACGATATGTTTTTATGATGGTAAGATCTTCGGGGTTATATATTTTGTTAAGACCTACCCCCTGCATTTTGCCATGATCAGTCATCTTTATTTCATTATCTAAACCTTTAAGTCTCAACTTTTCCAAGATTTGACTAAGAGTATTCATTTCAACTGGACGTTCCATAATAGATTTGTTTTTCAGATACAACAAGCGGAACGGGGAAAAGTTTTCTGATGGGCACAAAAAAAAGGCTTCTCTGTGGAAAGAAAGCCTTTTTTGATAATTTGACTGAAATCTGCCTTACAAAGAAAAGGCTGTTTTTACCTGGTCTACAAAGTCTAATTTTTCCCATGTAAACAGTTCAACGGTTACCGTTTTCTCTTCACCTCCCGGGCTTTTGAAAGTCTTGGTAACTGTCTCGGATTTGCGGCCCATATGGCCATAAGCTGCTGTTTCGCTATAAATTGGATTCCTCAGTTTCAAGCGCTGTTCGATAAAGTAAGGACGCATATCAAAGATGTTTTCCACAATTTTCGCTATCTCGCCATCTGTTTTGCTTACTTTCCCTGTTCCATAGGTATTGATATAGATACCCATTGGTTTTGCAACGCCAATGGCATAGCTGACTTGCACCAATATTTCATCAGCTACTCCGGCTGCCACAAGGTTTTTGGCAATGTGACGTGTTGCATAAGCAGCGCTCCTGTCGACTTTACTTGGATCTTTTCCGGAAAAAGCACCACCGCCATGAGCGCCCTTGCCTCCGTAGGTATCCACAATGATCTTACGTCCTGTAAGACCGGTATCGCCATGTGGGCCGCCGATCACGAATTTCCCGGTGGGATTGATGTGGTATTCTATTTTGTCGTTAAACAGGTGTGCGTATTGCGGATACTTTGCAATAATTCTTGGAATCAGGATGTCAACAAGGTCTTTTTTAATCTTGGCAAGCATTGTGGACTCTTCATCAAAGTCGTCATGCTGAGTAGAAATAACGATAGCGTCGATCCGTACAGGTTTGTTGTTGTCATCATATTCTAAAGTTACTTGTGATTTTGCATCGGGGCGCAAATAGGCAATTTCTTTATTTTCCCTTCTTAGCGCTGCAAGTTCCTGTAATAATTTGTGGGCAAGATCCAGGGCCAAAGGCATGTAATCCTGTGTTTCATTGGTGGCGTAGCCAAACATCATCCCCTGATCGCCTGCGCCCTGCTCTTCTTTACTGCTCCTGTCTACACCCTGGTTAATGTCCTGCGACTGCTCATGAATGGCTGAAAGAATTCCGCATGAGTTTGCCTCAAACATATACTCGCTTTTGGTGTATCCGATTTTTTTAATGACATCGCGGGCAATCTGCTGAACATCCAGATAAGTTTGAGACTTTACCTCGCCTGCTAGTATAACCTGGCCAGTGGTGACCAAAGTCTCGCATGCAACTTTCGACTCGGGATCAAATGCTAAAAAATTATCAATAAGTGCATCGGAGATTTGATCAGCTATTTTGTCTGGATGGCCTTCAGAAACTGATTCGGATGTAAATAAATATGACATTCTAAATAATTAAATTTTAAGTTTAAAATTGTTAATTAGAAGGAGCCAATCCTGTGAAACAGGCTGTAAAAGGAAGTGTAGATAGGTTAGCACTTTTTTTTACGTGGTTGCAATCCCGCTATTTTTAGATAGCATCGCAAATCAGTCCACTTTTTAACGCTGCAAAATTAGTATATATATTCAAATAGTCAAAAAATATCAATTATTTTGTGTCGTTATAAATCAAAAGCACTTGTCGAAGTCTAATATATTATTTATCATCAATCCCATTTCGGGAGGGAAAGACAAAATGAAGATCCCCGGATTGATTGATGCTACCCTTGACCGCTCAAAATTTAATGCAAATTTTAGCTTTACTGAATATATCGGTCATGCGTCAGAAATTGCGGAAGAGGCTTCGGGCAAAAATTTTGACATCATTGTTGCTGTGGGGGGTGACGGGACAATTAATGAAATCGCTGCTAAAGTAATGCAACAGAATAAGATATTGGGAATTATTCCTTTTGGTTCAGGAAATGGACTGGCAAGGTTTTTAAAGATCCCAATGAATACAGTTAAAGCGGTTGAGGTTATAAACGATCAGCATACTTTATTAATTGATACCGGAAAATTCAATGATAGGCATTTCTTTAACATGGCAGGCATGGGCTTTGATGCACATATCAGTTCGGTATTTGCAGGCAATAAATCACGAGGTCTGACCGGATATTTAAGGCTGGGACTGAAAGAAGTATTAGGCTATAAAGCTCAGATCTATAATCTCAATATTGATGGTGTTGATTATGTTAAAAAAGCCTTTGTAATTAGCCTGGCAAATTCTTCTCAATATGGTAATAATGCTCATATATCTCCGGCCGCTTCAATAATTGATGGTTTACTGGATGTGTGTATAGTTAAGGAATTCCCTATGTACAAGCTTCCGGTTCTTGGTTATGAAATGATCAGAGGAACAACTAACAGATCTGATTTGGTCGAGATAATCAGGGGAAAACAGATAAAGATCATCAGAGAAAATGATGATGCTATCCACATCGACGGAGAACCTTTTTTTATGGGGAAAGAAATAACCGCAAGTATCGTCCCGTTATCATTAAAGATTATTACCCCTTTGATATGAAATCTAAAAAGAAAACTTTAAGCGACTTGGGTGGAATTATGTATTCAACAGACCCGGGTTTTAACTATGAGGAGATGGAAGAAGCCCAGGAAGTAGTGATTCCGAATAACCAGCAGGATCTGAGAGTAATGCTGGATAAAAAAAACAGAAATGGAAAGGCAGTAACATTAATTACCGGTTTTTTGGGAAATGATGCCGAACTGGATAAGTTAGCTAAAGTACTCAAGACAAAATGTGGAGTAGGTGGGGCTGCTAAAGATGGAGAGATTTTGATACAGGGAGATTTTAGGGATAAAGTGTTGGCCATCCTGCAAAAAGAAGGTTATAAAGTAAAAAAATCAGGAGGCTGATTTTGAGTGTAATAGATTGATTGTAAGTTGATTAGTTTATAGTGTATTCGCTACAATAAGTAAAAATTTTCTTGGAAAAGAGTGTTTTTTAGCTTTTTATCTGCATAACTTTGCTGCACTAACTTATTATTCTTATGAGCAAAGCATTTATGCTGAAGCCTGATCTAAGCTATTTGAATCTTAATTCAGAACTTGCTTTATATCAGCTTAATGTTGCACAATTGGTTGAAGAAGCCCTGATGAACGGGGAAGGTTCTCTTGCCGATAATGGCGCACTGGCTGTGGATACAGGAAAATTTACCGGCCGTTCCCCCAAAGACAGGTTTATAGTTTGTGACGACACAACCAGAGATGTTGTCTGGTGGGGAGATGTCAATATCAAATTTGACGAATGCAAATTTGACACTTTGTTTGAAAAGCTGACGAAGCATCTCAGTGAGGGAAAATATTACGTACGGGATGCGTCTGCCTGTGCGGAGGCTAATTATAAAACAAGTGTCAGGGTCATTACAGAAACGGCATATCAAAATCTTTTTGCCCACAATTTATTTTTAAGACCGGATGAAAGCAGTTTAGGCGATACACCTGACTGGACAATTATCGCATCCCCTTCTTTTTTAGCGGATCCGGTAACGGACGGAACAAGGCAGGCAAACTTTTCCATTTTAAATTTTAAAAGGAAAATTATTTTAATTGGTGGCACCGGGTATACCGGAGAGATTAAAAAAGGAATATTTTCAGTGCTAAATTTACTGCTGCCGTGTGAACAGGATACTTTATCGATGCATTGTTCGGCAAATGTTGGGAAAAATGGAGATACGGCAATTTTCTTTGGGCTTTCGGGGACGGGAAAGACAACACTGTCCGCAGATCCGGAACGGGGATTGA
This sequence comes from Pedobacter ginsengisoli, assembly GCF_030244015.1. Lineage (GTDB taxonomy): Bacteria > Bacteroidota > Bacteroidia > Sphingobacteriales > Sphingobacteriaceae > Pedobacter > Pedobacter ginsengisoli. Next base: position 561,721 of record NZ_JASSYX010000004.1, on the reverse strand, counting down.
TCGGTGATGATGAGCACGGCTGGGGAGATGAAACTGTTTTTAATTTCGAGGGAGGCTGTTATGCAAAATGTATCGACCTGACCCAGGAGAAAGAACCGCAAATATTTAATGCGATAAAGTTTGGTGCCTTACTTGAAAACACCAATTATTTTCCGGAGACGAGGCGGGTGGATTTTTCAGATATTAAGAAAACTGAAAATACAAGGGTGGCCTATCCTATAACATTTATTGATAATGCAATTATACCATCAATCGCAAGGGCGCCCAGGAATATCTTTTTTCTGACAGCTGATGCTTTTGGGATTTTACCGCCTATATCTAAATTGGACGCGGGGCAGGCGATGTTTCATTTCATTTCAGGCTATACAGCTAAGGTGGCCGGAACAGAAGCCGGGGTAACGGAACCTCAGTTAACTTTTTCAGCTTGTTTTGGTAAGGCATTCTTGCCATTGCATCCAACAAAGTACGCAGAGCTTTTGGGAAGAAAAATGAAGGGGAATGATGTAAGTGTCTGGCTGGTTAATACAGGATGGAGCGGAGGTGCTTATGGAGTTGGTGAAAGGATCAAACTTGATTATACAAGATCAATGATATCGGCAGCGTTAAGCGGACTGCTTGAAGAGGAAAACTTTATAACTGATCCGGTCTTCGGATTGAGGATACCGGTATCCTGTCCGGGCGTTCCTTCGGAAATTTTGAACCCAAAAAATATGTGGCCGGATAAGCAAAAATATGATGCCAGAGCTAGTGAACTATCGATTGCCTTCGTAAATAACTTTAGACAATTTGAAGCCTTTGCGAACGATGAAATGTTAGCTGCACTCCCTAAAGTTGTTGAAAACACGATTTAAAAGTATTTTTTTATCTAAAAATTTGCATTTCAGTTTTTTTTTAGTTTTAATTGTGAAAGATTGTCTCCGCAACGAGACAATCTTTTTTAATTATACAGTAATGCGAGTAGGGAGAATTAGCGCAGCGAAGCGAATTTACAATCTAATGATTATTTAATTTGGAATTTAAATCAAAGTTATAAATTTGTTATTGCAACAATTGTTTGTAATCGTCGTTGTGTGTATTACGGAATAATAATCTTAATTTTAAAACAAAGTACTAAAACTAAAAAACTAAAAAAAATGGCAAACGCACCAAAACCAACAACAGTTAAAAAAGAAGGTTCATCTTCAGCTTCAAATTTATTCGCGACGTTAACTATTCCAATTTGTATTATTATCGGAATTTGTGTTTACAAATTTATTTTTGGAGACAGGGGAAATTTCATCGGCGGAGCTGACCCTGATTTGCATGAAACTCTTCCATTGCCGGGTAACTATATGGGAATGGCTTATAAAGGAGGGGTTATCGTACCTGTTCTATTGGGTATGTTCCTGATGGTTATTGTGTTCTCTATAGAGCGCTCTATTGTAATCAGTAAAGCAACTGGTAAAAGCAGTCTTGATTCTTTTGTGAAAAAGATCCAGGGTCTTCTGAATTCAAACAATATCGAATCTGCTCTTGCGGAGTGTGATAAACAACAAGGTTCTGTTGCGAATGTAATTAAATCTGGATTGAGGAAATATCGTGAGATGGAATCAGAACAAAATATGGATACTGATCAAAAATGCCTGGCTATCCAGAAAGATATTGAAGAAGCAACTACATTGGAAATGCCAATGCTGGAGCAAAACTTAACCGTAATCGCTACTTTGGTTTCAGTAGGAACACTAACAGGACTATTGGGTACAGTAACGGGTATGATCAAGGCCTTCGGTGGTTTGGCTAACTCTGGTGCTCCGGATCAGGCGGCTTTGGCAACTGGTATTTCTGAGGCCCTTATCAATACAGCTACGGGTATCGGTACATCTACTTTTGCAATTATCATGTATAACATCCTTACTTCGAGAATTGATAAGTTAACTTACGCAATCGACGAAGCAGGTTTTAGCATCATCCAGACTTACGCCAGCACGCATAAATAAAAAATATTATTTTTTTTACCGGCTTTTATGGAAAACCGGGTGAATTAACATCATTAGTAAAAAAATAAGTAATTTTTAAAGTTATGCCAAGAGCAAAGGTCCAGAGAAAGAGCACTTCGATTGATATGACCGCCATGTGCGATGTGTCATTCCTGCTGCTGACTTTCTTTATATTAACAGCAACCGCGCGCCAGCCCGATCCTTTGGATATCATTATCCCAAGTTCGACTTATAAGATTAAAGTGCCTGATAAGGATATAGGAATATTATCAATAGGAGGAAAAGGAAAAGTTTTCTACGAGATAGTAGGTCAGGATGTAAAAGTTGCTACCCTCGACAGAATAGGTAAGGAATATAACATTTCATTTACCCCTGAGGAGAGAAAACGCTTTGGAGTTCTGGGTTCATTCGGTGTTCCAATTGAAAGCTTGAAGCAATTCATCGCAATGGATGCTGAACAGAGAACAAAATTTGCTGAACAAAGCGCTGGTATTCCGTCAGATTCTACCAATAACCAACTTGCACAATGGATCATGCAAAACCGTCATGCAGTTGCTGAGCTTCATAATGAACCTCTGAGAATCAGTATAAAAGGGGATGCCGAGGAAGAATATCCTACTGTTAAGAAAGTAATAGATATTCTTCAAAAGCAAAAAATTAACAAATTTAGTTTAATTACTTCAGCCGAAGGCGGAAAATAAAAACATATTATGGCAGAATTAGATACCTCCAGCGGGGGAGGGAAAAAAGGCGGCGGTAAAGTAAGAACCAAGAAAGCAAATACTAAAGTGGATTTAACCGCTATGGTTGACCTTGCATTCTTATTGATTACTTTCTTTATGCTAACCACCTCCCTGTCAAAGCCGATTGCGATGGACATTGCAAAACCGGACCAAGAGGACAATGAAGTAAGGAATGAACTTCGTGCATCACAAACTATGACCATTCTCCTTGGAGAGAAAAACAAAGTGGCCTGGTATATGGGCGAGGCAAAGGATGCAAAACCTGTTATTGAAAGCTTCGCCGAAGTGAGGAGGTCCTTACTCAAGAATAAAGAGGAAGTGAAAAATAAAACAGGCAGGCAAATCGTTGTCGTTGTAAAACCAACAGATGGAGCTACGTATAAGAATTTTGTTGATATAATGGATGAGCTGAACATTGCCGCCATTAAAACAGCCCCTGCAATTGATGATGTAAATATTCTCGATAATGAGAAGCAATTCATGAGAGAAGGTGGGATATTAAAATAGATATAAACAAAAGTAAAATATTAAGCTATGTTTGGTTCAAAAATAGATTTATTTAAAAGGGATTGGCTTGATGTTGTATTTGCTAACAAAAACAAAAGCTACGGTGCCTATGAGCTTCGTCAGCGTAGTGACGCAAACACAACTAAATCATTACTAATAGCGTCATCGTTATTTGTATTGGTGTTCTTGTCCCCTAAAATTGCGGAGTTGGTGACACCACCGCCTCCGGAAGATGAGATTGTTAAACAGGTAGAGGTTGTTGTGCAGCCTCCCCCTCCGGTAAATCCGGAGACTCCGCCTCCACCACCGCCACAGCCACCTCCACCAAAGCAGGATCAGATTAAGTTCCCTCCTCCGATTGTGAAGCCGGATGAGCTGGTTCGTGACGAGGAACCTGTGGAGATTGAAGATTTAAAAAAGGCTGATCCAGGTCAGAAAACTGTAGCCGGAGATCCTGATGCTGATATCGTTATTGCAACAGCGGCTGGAGATGGTCCTAAGCAAGCAGCAGTGGTAGAAGATACAAAGGTTTACGATTTCGTAAGTCTTGAGACTCAGCCAACTTTCCCGGGTGGTATGGATAAATTTTATGCTTATGTTCAAAAAGCTGTAAGATACCCTGCTCAGGCTCAGGAAAATAACATTCAAGGTAAAGTATTCTTATCTTTTGTTGTAGAGAAAGACGGTAGCTTAACTGACATCAAGGTCGAAAGAAAACTTGGGGGTGGTACGGATGAAGAAGCAATGAGGGTGCTAAAGGCTAGTCCAAGATGGATTCCTGGTGTTCAGAATGGTAAAAAAGTTCGTGTTAAGTATAACATTCCAATCAGTTTTACCTTATCTCAATAAGAAGAAAAAATGTTTAGTTTAAAAGCATTTAAACAGAAATCGCCTCAACAGCGATTTCTGTTTATTTTAGGGCTAGTCATGTTCGCTTTCTACCTGGTGCTGGGTTTCACACTGATTTTGTGGACGGATATGCCGGTAGATATTGAAAGAAAATACAGGATACTGCTTGGATGCGTATTGATTGTATATGGTGTGATCAGGTTTACCCGAGTGATTAAACAAGACAATAATTAGAATGAAGAATCTTATATTAGCTTTTTTGTCGTTATCAATTGTTGCTTGCTCAGATTCTTCCAAAAAAAATACTGTTGTTCAAACCAGGACGTCCGGTACAGTAAAGATACTTGTTGATGAATCATTTTCTTCAATTATTGCTGATCAGGTTGAAGTGTTTAACAGCGATTATAAAGATGCGGAGTTTAACATTTCAGAAGACAATGAAAATAAAATTGTTCCAGCTTTTTTGAACGACAGCATGGGGGTGATTATCTTGTCCAGAAGACTAAGACCGGATGAAGAAAAAATATACCGGAACAGAGGTATTATTCCTAAGACATCGCGATTTGCGATTGACGGTATTGCTTTGATCACTGGAAAGGATAACATTGATAGTAATATTACCGTTGAACAAGTAATAAGTATATTAAAAGGAGCGGATACCAAAGGAAAAAATCTGGTATTTGACAACGCTTATTCAAGCACGGTAAGGTATTTTAAAGAGCTGGCACAAATTAAGGAACTTCCAAAAACGGGTGTATATACTTTAGAGGATGATAATGACGTTATAAAATACGTAGGGGAAAATAAGAACTTTATTGGTGTTGTTGGTGTTAATTGGTTAATAGCCAATAATTCCAATATGTCTCCTTATATTGGGAAGGTGAAAATGATGGGCGTGAAAAATATAAAGGGAAAAAAAGGAGATGATGCCTTCTATACACCTAAACAAGTTAATCTGATCAATGGTATTTATCCATTTTTAAGAAACGTTTATATTATAGATTGTGAAGGTAGGGATGGTTTGGGTACTGGATTTGCAAATTGGTTGATGAGTCCTCGTGGACAGCTAATTGTACTCAAATCCGGACTAGGCCCGCATAAGATCGTCCCCCGGGAATTTAACTTGAAGAATAAGAACTAAATTTTATATTTGAGGAACAGAGTTTGGATGCTATAATGAAATTTATAAATTTTTAACTATTAATAATTAAAATAACGAACCGTGAAGTCTGCTAATCAAGCTTCATAACAAATTAAATACTAATATACGAACCATGAAAATGACAAAGAAAGCAATAACCTTAGGTTTAGGTTTAGTAGTGATAGGTTCTGCCTCTTTTGCTCAGAGCTTAGATGATGCGAAGAAGGCGATAGATGCCGAACAATACCAAAAAGCCACTTCAATGCTGAAGACTTTAGTGAAATCTAAAGCCAGTGATGGCGAAAATTACTTTTATTTAGGTAACGTCTATTTAAAAAGAGATTATTTAGATTCTGCGAGAGCAGCATTTACTCAGGGAGTAGCTGCAGAAGCAAAAAACCCGTTAAATTATGTGGGTTTAGGTCAGGCTGATTTGATGTCTAATAATGCGACGTCTGCCAAAACAAACTTTGATAAGGCAATAGATGTTGCATCGAAAAAGGATTATATACCTTATTTGTATATAGGTAAAGCGCATATCGCGATAGAAAAACCTGATTTTGCTGCTGCACTGCCTAATTTGCAAAAAGCTGACGAATTAGATGAGAAAGACAAAGATCCTGAAACGTTTGTTGCTTTAGGAGATTTTTATGCGCTTCAACGGAAGAACTCGGAAGCTCTGCAAAATTATATGCGCGCGCTGAGCATCAATCCTGCTTTATACAGATCTACAGTTCAAATCGGAAGAATGTATAAAGAGTCAAGGGCTTTTATTGAAGGAGAAACTGAATTGAAGAATGTGATTGCTGCCGATGCTAATTATGGCCCAGCTTATCGTGAGCTTGCAGAATTGTACAGACAGTGGGCTGATTTTGAGCCGGCAAGTGCTGCTACAAAGAATGCGGATGCGATTACAAATTATAAAAAGTATCTTGATCTGACTGATAAGTCTTATGAGTCAAGGATTAGGTACGCGCAAATCTTGTTCTATGCTAAGGACTATAAGACATTGGAACAAGAGACTACTGAACTGGCAGCGATGAATCCTAATGATCCTAAGAACTTAATTGTTTTAAGGCTTCGTGGATATTCATCTTTTGAGAATAAGAATTACCCTCAGAGTTTGCAGTTCATGAACGATTTCTTTGCAAAGGTTAAGGATACCACACGTATAATTTCAGAGGATTATCTGTACTTAGGACAAGCCCAGTTACAAAATCAACAAGATAGTTTAGGAATAATAAACATAACAAAGGCGTTGGTTAGGGATTCTTCGAAGTCAGTAATCCTGGCGGACCTGGCGAAAACCTATTTTGATGCCAAAGATTACGAAAAAGCCATGAATACTTACGCGGTTGCCAATAGATTCAATCCGAACGGAAAGGGTTCTGCCTATAATTTTTACTATCATGGCGTAGCCGCTTATTACTTCTATGCTAAAGGTCTAAATGCTAAAACGAATCCTTCTAAGGACATTTTAGTTAAGGCAGATTCATCTTTCTCTACCTTGGCTAAACTATCTCCAAGTACTATCGATGCATATTTATGGCGTGCCAGAGCCAATTATTTGCTGGACAGTGACACAGATCCGAAGGGGCTGCAAATTCCATTCTATCAGCAATATCTAGATTCAGCCGAAGCTCATGTAGAGAAGCAAACTCCATTGATGAAAAAGTATATGGTAGAAGCTTATAATAACATCGCCGGTTATGCGCTTTATAAAGAAGATAAAGAAAAAGCAAAGTTATATTGGGATAAGGCACTAGTTCTTGATCCTGCAAATGCAACTGCAACTGAAGGAATTAAATCTCTGACAGCACCAGCACCAAAAGCTACAACTAAAGCAGTGCCTAAGAAAAAATAATAAATTTTGGATAAAAGAAAAAGGCGGGGTTGCTATCCCGCCTTTTTCTTTTATTTTTGCAGCATAATAACATACAAATGGAAACTCAAAGTGTGCCGGTAGATTTTTTGCCCATTATATTTCAAGTCATTGTTGCCTTAGGATTTGTTGTCGTTACATTAATTACAACTCATTTCCTGGGGCCTAAAAGAAGGACTGAAGATAAACTGTCTACATTTGAAGCCGGTATTAAAGTAGTAGGTAATGCACGTCAACCCTTTTCTATTAAATATTTTTTGGTAGCGATCTTATTTGTGCTGTTTGATGTCGAAGTCATTTTTATGTATCCTTGGGCTGTCAATTTCAGAAACCTCGGAATGTCAGGGATGATTGAAATGTTCATCTTTATGGGAACATTACTTCTGGGCTTCATTTATGTCATAAAGAAGAAGGCTCTGGATTGGAATTAAGCTATTTAGATCGTTTCTAAATGACGCCTCTTTAATCCTTTTGCTTTTAAAAAATTGTAGATTTGTGGTTCATTCTTTACCGGAATGAGCCTTTTTTGTTTTATATCATGAGTGACATCAATATTGTAGAAGCGCCTCCGGGCATAGAAGGGTCCGGCTTTTTTGCCACTTCCTTAGATAAGGTTATCGGCCTTGCCCGTTCTCATTCATTATGGCCTTTACCTTTTGCCACGTCCTGCTGCGGAATTGAATTTATGGCGACGATGGGTTCGCATTATGATTTTGGTCGTTTTGGTTCTGAGAGATTAAGTTTCTCGCCGCGTCAGGCAGATCTTCTGATGGTTATGGGTACTATAGCAAAAAAAATGAGTCCCGTTTTAAAGCAAGTTTATTTGCAAATGGCAGAACCCCGGTGGGTAATGGCTGTTGGGGCTTGTGCTTCAAGCGGCGGCATTTTTGACACTTATTCTGTATTACAGGGTATTGATGAAATTATTCCGGTAGATGTATACGTTCCGGGTTGCCCTCCAAGGCCAGAAGCTATTCTGGATGGATTTGGCAAGATACAGGAACTGGTAAAAAATGAATCTTCGAGAAGAAGGAATTCTGATCAATATAGAGATATGTTAGCTTCATACGGGATACAATAATGGCAGACATTACAAACCAAGAATTAACAGCCTTACTGACTGAAAGATTTGGAGATAAGATCTCCGGGGTTAATGAGCCTTATGGACTCCTTACGTTTGAGACAACTAAGGATGTAGTGATTACTGTTTTGGAATTCTTAAAGCAAAACAGCCTTGCTAATTTTAATTTCCTTACAGATATAACTGCGGTGCATTATCCGGGTAGAAAGCACGGGATCGCTGTGGTTTATCATTTGCACAGCATGGTTAAACGCATTAGGGTCAGGGTAAAGGTATTTATTGATGAACACCATCCTGAGATTCCTACGGCCACTACCTTGTGGAACAGTGCAAACTGGATGGAAAGAGAGACTTACGATCTTTTTGGAGTTAAGTTTGAAGGGCATCCGGATCTGAGAAGAATATTGAATATGGACGAGCTTGGTGTTCATCCGATGCTCAAACAGTATCCCCTGGAAGATCCAAATAGGGTAGATAAAAAAGACGAATACTTTGGTAGATAAGAACATATGAATCACAATCAGCCAGTAGAGACAGACAATGATCCGCAAAATGAATTGGTAACCCTGAACCTTGGGCCAACTCACCCGGCTACACATGGTGTTTTCCAAAATGTTATTCAGTTGGATGGTGAACGTATTGTTAGCGGGATTTCCACTATTGGATACATTCACAGGGCATTTGAGAAGATTGCCGAGCATCGCCCTTTCTATCAGATCACTCCATTAACTGACCGGTTAAATTACTGTTCATCGCCGATTAATAATATGGGATGGCATATGACAGTCGAGAAACTGTTAAATATCCAAACGCCTAAACGCGTTGACTATTTAAGGGTGATCATCATGGAACTGGCGCGAATATCTGACCACATCATCTGCAATACAATTATCGCACAGGATACCGGGGCAACAACAACATTCCTTTACCTTTTTCAGTTCAGGGAACATATATATGAGATCTATGAGGAGATTTGCGGTGCCCGATTAACAACAAATATTGGTCGTATCGGTGGCTTTGAGCGCGATTTCAATGAGATTGCTTTTGCAAAGATCAATAAATTCTTAAAGGAGTTTCCGGTAGCATTACAGGAATTTGAAAGCTTACTTAACCGCAACAGGATCTTTATTGACCGTACCGCTAAGGTGGCGGAAGTTTCTGCGGAGAAGGCTTTGGATTATGGCTGGACAGGCCCTTTATTGCGCTCAGCTGGTGTAGATTATGATGTAAGAGTGAGTGATCCTTATTCTTCCTACGAAGATTTTGATTTCGAGGTTCCCGTTGGGACAAGCGGCGACATATATGACCGTTATCTGGTTCGCAATGAGGAGATGTGGCAAAGCATCAGACTGATTGAACAGGCTTTGGAAAAGATAAAACATGAGCCTGCGGGAATATTTCATGCCGATGTGCCCGAGTTTTACCTGCCGGCCAAGGAAGAGGTTTATAACAATATGGAAGCCTTGATCTACCACTTCAAAATTGTGATGGGAGAAATAGATGCACCTAAAGCGGAAGTTTATCATTCCGTAGAAGGCGGAAACGGGGAGCTTGGTTTTTACCTGATCAATGATGGGGGAAGAACTCCTTATCGCTTGCACTTCAGAAGGCCTAGTTTTATTAATTATCAAATGTTTGCTCCCATGAGTAAAGGCATGCTGCTTTCAGATGCCATTATCAACATGAGTAGCATGAATATTATTGCAGGAGAATTAGATGCTTAAAGTAGAACAACAACAACCTGTAGAATTTTCATCAGCCTTAATAGCTAAGTTTGATGAGATTGTTAAAAGATATCCGGAGGGAAAGCAGAAATCGGCTTTGCTTCCTATACTTCATGAGGTTCAGGCAGAGCTGGGATGGTTGAGCAATACTGCTATGGACAAGGTAGCTGATTATCTTAACATTTTACCCATTGAAGTTTACGAAGTCGCTTCCTTTTATTCTATGTATTTCTTAAAACCCCAGGGAAAATACATGCTTGAAGTATGCAGGACAGGGCCTTGTTGTTTAGTCGGTGCTGAAAAGCTGATGAACCATATTGAGCATCGTCTCGGTGTTAAGGAAGGGGAGGTCACCGGGGATGGTTTATTCAGCTGGAGGGGAGTGGAATGTTTGGCTGCATGCGGCTATGCTCCCGTATTGCAGATTGGCCCCGAATATACATTTTACGAAAACCTGAATGAACAGAAGGTTGACGAATTGATAGAAGACTTACGCAAAAGATAATGGCTCGTAAACTATTATTAGAACATATAAACGTACCGGGCATCAATACACTTGATGTTTACCGCCAGAAAGGTGGTTACCGTGCCGTTGAAAAAGCTTTAAAAACGCTAACACCTGATGAAGTCGTTGAAGAAGTCAAAAAATCAGGTCTGCGCGGTCGGGGAGGAGCAGGATTTCCAACTGGAATGAAGTGGAGCTTTCTGGCGAAACCTGAAGGTGTTGCACGTTATTTGGTTTGCAATGCGGATGAATCAGAGCCAGGAACCTTTAAGGATCGTTATTTAATGACATATATTCCTCATGCATTGATAGAGGGGATGATCGTTTCCAGTTTTGCATTAGGAGCTAATACGTCTTATATTTATGTAAGGGGCGAAATGATGCCTCAAATCCGCATCCTGGAAAAAGCAATTGCTGAAGCAAAAAATGCAGGACTGCTGGGCAAAAATATTTTAGGATCAGGTTATGACCTTGAATTGTATGTCCAGCCGGGCGGTGGTGCATATATCTGCGGTGAAGAAACTGCACTGCTGGAGTCATTGGAGGGTAAACGTGGCAATCCAAGGATCAAACCTCCGTTTCCTGCAATTGCCGGATTATATGGTTGCCCAACTGTGGTAAACAATGTGGAATCTATCGCGGCTGTAGTCCCTATCATCAACGACGGTGGTGATGAATATGCCAAGATCGGAATTGGTCGCAGTACGGGTACGAAACTGATCTCTGCTTCAGGCAATTTAGTGAAGCCGGGTGTGTATGAAATAGAGCTTGGCCTTCCAGTTGAAGAATTTATCTATTCTGATGAATATTGCGGCGGGATAGCAAATGGAAAAAGGTTGAAGGCTACGGTAGCCGGAGGATCTTCAGTGCCTATTTTACCTGCGAATCTGACGTTGAAACTCGCTAATGGGGAACCAAGGTTAATGAGTTATGAATCGCTTTCCGAAGGTGGTTTTGCAACAGGTACTATGCTTGGTTCGGGCGGCTTTATCGCTTTTGATGAAGATCAGTGTATTGTAAGAAATACATGGAACTTCTCCCGGTTCTATCATCATGAAAGTTGCGGTCAGTGTTCCCCTTGCCGGGAAGGTACCGGCTGGATGGAAAAAGTGCTGCACAGATTAGAATATGGACATGGTAAGATGAGTGATATTGATCTTTTGGTAGATGTATCAAAAAAGATTGAAGGAAATACGATCTGTCCACTAGGTGACGCGGCAGCCTGGCCGGTTGCAAGTGCCATAAGACATTTTAGGGATGAGTTTGAGTGGCACGTGAAAGAGCCGGTTAAAAGTCTAGATACTAATTATGGTTTGGCAAATTATGCTGAGCCAATTGCGAAAGCAGAAGTTACGACAGGAGATTAACGATCATGAGTGATAAAGTTAAGGTAACCATAGACGGGATAACAGTAGAAGTTGCACCCGGTACAAGTATTCTAAATGCTGCGAGACAGATAGGCGGAGATATCGTGCCTCCGGCAATGTGCTATTATTCTAAGCTAGAAGGGAGTGGGGGAAAATGCCGTACCTGCATTGTGAAGGTCAGTAAAGGATCTGAAAAAGACCCGCGTCCGATGCCAAAACTTGTAGCGTCATGCCGTACAACAGTTATGGACGGGATGGAAGTACAGAATATTACTTCTCCGGAGGTCATTGAAGCACGCAGTGGGGTTGTGGAAATGTTGCTGATCAACCATCCTCTGGACTGCCCGGTTTGCGATCAGGCAGGTGAGTGTGACCTTCAGAATCTTGGGTATGAACATGGTTTGCAAAAAACCAGGTATGAATTTGAACGCAGAACTTTTGAGCGTATAGATATTGGAGATAAGATACAGCTGCACATGAACAGGTGCATATTGTGTTATCGCTGTGTTTTCACTGCCGACCAGATCACAAATAAACGTGTCCATGGTATTTTGAACCGCGGTGACCACTCCGAGATATCTACCTATATCCAAACGGCGGTAGACAATGACTTTTCCGGAAACGTCATTGACGTATGTCCGGTTGGAGCCCTTACGGATAAAACCTTCCGGTTTAAAAACCGGGTTTGGTTTACTAAGCCTATCGATGCACACAGAGATTGCCCGACATGCAGCGGAAAAGTGACCTTATGGTATAAAGGGGAAGATGTTCTTAGGGTTACCGCCCGTAAAGATATCTATGGAGAGGTCGAGGAGTTCATTTGTAACACCTGCAGATTTGACAAAAAGAAAACAGCCGATTGGACCATCGAACACCCAACCCACATTAGTGATGCTTCGGTTATAGCTTCCAATCATTACGAAACATTAAAACCACTTCCAGTGATTCAGGACAATGCTAAATTGCAACTGGCTAACAAAGTTGAACTAGAAAAAACCACTAAATTCTAATGGATATAGCTTTTGTAATAGAAAAATTTATACTGGTTACGATCATATTTGCCATTAGTTTACTAATCGCTATGTATTCGACATATGCAGAGCGTAAAGTAGCCGCTTTTTTGCAGGACAGGCTTGGTCCCGACAGAGCCGGACCTTTTGGGATCCTTCAGCCGCTTGCTGATGGGGTGAAAATGTTCATGAAGGAGGAAATCATTCCCTCCAATGCCAGCAAATGGTTGTTTATGGTTGGGCCTGGCCTGGCCATGCTTACTGCTTGCATTGGAACAGCGGTCATACCCTGGGGCAGTGCAATCACTATTGGCGATAGGATTATTCCGTTGCAGGTCACAGATATAAATGTTGGGATTCTTTACATTTTTGGAGTAGTTTCATTAGGTGTTTACGGAGTGATGATTGGCGGCTGGGCATCAAATAATAAATATTCCTTATTGAGTGCCATACGTGCTGCTTCTCAAAACATCAGTTATGAAATTGCGATGGGACTCTCTATCATTGCTTTGCTGCTGGTAACCGGCACGATGAGTCTTAAGGAAATTGTTGAGCAGCAACATGGGTGGCATTGGAATATATTGTATCAGCCATTGGGTTTCCTGATCTTTATGGTCTGTGCCTTTGCTGAGACTAACAGAGCACCTTTTGATTTGCCGGAATGTGAAACTGAGCTTATTGGCGGGTATCATACGGAATATTCTTCTATGAAACTTGGGTTCTACCTGTTTGCAGAATACATCAATATGTTTGTATCCTCAGCGGTAATGGCGACATTATATTTTGGCGGGTACAATTACCCGGGCATGGATTGGGTACTACTGCATACCGGACCTATAATAGGCCCGTTGATTGGAACCTTAGTGTTCTTTATTAAAATATTTACATTTATATTTTTCTTCATGTGGGTGCGCTGGACAATTCCACGCTTCCGTTATGATCAGCTGATGCATCTGGGCTGGAAGGGGTTAATTCCCCTTGCTATTGCCAACATCATCATTACAGGCATTGTAATTGCAATAATTGAAAAGTTTTAACCCGCATTTGCGGATAATAATAAGGAGGTTTAATGGAACCATTAACCAGTAAAAAGAAAGTACTAGCACAAAAACCACTGTCATTTGCAGAGCGTATGTATCTGCCTGCGATACTAAAGGGTTTGACTGTTACCATAAGCCATCTTTTTAAGAAAGAAGCAACGATAAGATATCCTGAACAGGAACGGGAATTCTCGACCAATTTCAGGGGAATGCATTCCTTGAAAAGAGATGAAAGCGGGAGGGAACGCTGTACCGCCTGCGGTCTTTGCGCATTGTCATGTCCTGCAGAAGCCATCACCATGATTGCCGCTGAACGTAAACCTGAAGAGAAAGATCTGTACAGGGAAGAGAAGTACGCTTCAGTATACGAGATCAACATGTTGCGCTGTATATTCTGCGGATTATGTGAAGAGGCCTGTCCGAAAGAAGCAATTTACCTTGATGGTCCGATAGTACCCGCCGATTACCTGCGCAAAGATTTTATTTATGGCAAAGACAAACTGGTCGAACAGCCATTGAATAATAAATTATAGTAATAAAATAAAATGTCATTGCAAGGAACGAAGCAATCCTAAGCAACAGACTTAAAGATGAGATTGCTTCGTGCCTCCTAATGAGGTGGTGAAAAATAAACTAAACAAGAAAATTAATGGGTACATCAGTATTCTATTTTGTAGCAACATTAAGCGTGATTTTTTCACTGCTGGTGATCTTTTCAAAGAACCCGGTGCACAGCGTGCTTTACCTGATCCTCACATTCTTCACCTTTACCGTTCATTATGTGTTGCTAAACGCACAATTTCTGGCAGTTGTGAACTTCATTGTTTATATGGGAGCTATTATGGTACTTTTTCTTTTTGTGCTTATGCTCCTGAACCTCAATAAAGACAATGAACCGTTGAAGTCAAATATGGTGAAGATCGTTGGCGTAATAGCCGGATGCTGTTTGCTTGTAACACTTATCGGTTCTTTAAAAGCAACCGCTGTTTCGGACCCGGTACTTTTGCGAAACCCCGACCTTGGATTGTTAAAGAATTTAGGAAAGGAGCTTTTCGGTCCGTTTATGCTGCCATTTGAATTGTCGTCCATATTGCTGCTCTCGGCAATGGTAGGTGCTGTATTGTTAACTAAAAAAGAGAAAGTATAGTGGAAAACATGACTCATCAATTACAGGGAGTACCGCTCAACCATTACATATGGCTAAGTGCAATTATTTTCACCATTGGGGTTATTGGCGTACTGACACGCAGAAACGCAATCGTGATCTTTATGTCGGTTGAGCTGATGCTGAATGCAGTAAACCTGTTGCTTACAGCTTTTTCTGTACATAGCAATGATCCGTCAGGACAAGTATTTGTATTTTTCATCATGGCACTGGCCGCCGCAGAAGTTGCAGTCGGGCTAAGTATTATCGTCATGGTCTACCGAAATACACAATCCACAGATATTAATGTATTAAACCGCCTTAAGTGGTAAATAAGAATAAGTTATAAGATGATAATAGATTTAGTTTGGCTGGTTCCTTTAATTCCCCTTATTGGTTTTATACTTAATGGGCTGGGCAGAAACACCTTTTCAAAAGGACTAACAGGTTTCATCGGAAGTGGAGTGATATTCATTTCTTTTGCAATAAGTGTCGGTATTTTTTTAGCACTGGGATCTGACCCTGTTAAATCTCATGAAATATTCCTTTTCGACTGGATAAGTGCGGGCAGCCTGCATATTCCGCTTTCTTTCCTGGTAGATCCGCTAAGTTCTATCATGTTGCTGATCATTACAGGAGTAGGCTTTCTGATCCATATTTATTCTATCGGATATATGCATGGCGACGAAGGATTCGGTAAATTCTTCAGTTACCTGAACCTGTTTATCTTTTTCATGCTGCTGCTGGTCTTAGGATCTAACTATATCGTAATGTTTATTGGCTGGGAGGGGGTGGGCTTATGCTCTTACCTGCTTATCGGATTTTGGTATACCAACAGCAATTACGCATCAGCAGCAAAAAAAGCCTTTGTGATGAACCGGATCGGTGACCTGGGATTTTTGCTGGGTGTATTCTTTATCTTCACGACCTTCGGAAGTGTAGAATTCTCAAAAATATTTCCCCAGGCTGCAAACATGCTGCCGGGTAACTCCACGATTGCGCTTATCGCGCTGTTATTATTTATAGGTGCCTGCGGTAAATCAGCACAATTGCCGCTGTTTACCTGGTTACCTGATGCAATGGCTGGCCCAACGCCGGTATCTGCGCTGATACACGCTGCAACCATGGTAACTGCCGGTATTTACATGATTGCAAGATCAAATATTTTATTTGACCTTGCCCCGATGATCCAGCACATCATAGCGATTGTTGGTTTGGCGACTGCAATTGTAGCGGCCATTATAGCATTGACGCAAACCGATATTAAAAAAGTTCTGGCGTACTCCACAGTATCCCAGCTTGGGTATATGTTCTTAGGCCTCGGAGTTGGGGCATATGACGGCGCTTTCTTTCACGTGATCACCCACGCATTTTTCAAAGCATTGCTATTTTTGTGCGCAGGGTCAGTTATCCACGCATTACACCATGAGCAGGACATGAGACATATGGGCGGGCTTCGTAAGAAACTGCCGGTTACTTTCATCACGATGCTTATCGGAACGATTGCCATAGCAGGTCTGCCACCGTTTTCCGGCTTCTTTTCTAAAGATGAAATCCTGGCGCATGTTTATACGCACGACAAATTGATGTGGGGAATCGCCGTCTTTGGGGCCTTCCTGACAGCATTTTATATGTTCAGGATGTTGTTCCTTACATTCTATGGAAAATACCGCGGCACACACCATGCAGAAGAGAAAATTCATGAATCACCGGGCTCTATGACCATTCCGCTAATTGTACTGGCAGTATTGTCTGCTGCAGGAGGGATAATTGGTATACCAGAAGTTTTAGGCGGAAGCCACTGGTTGTCACACTGGCTTGCCCCGGTAATACATCATACTGCTGAATCACCCGATCATGCCACAGAATATGCATTAATGGCTGTTTCAGTAATAGGTGTTTTGATTTCAATTGGAGTAGCTTATTCCAGGTATATAGGGAAAAATCACATCCCCGCACCTGATGAAGCCAAACGGTCCTTGCTTGCAAATTTGTCCTATAACAAATTTTATTTTGACGAGATCTATGATGCGCTGATTAGAAAACCACTGGACATCCTCTCCGGATTTTTCTACAGGATCTTTGACAATAAGATTGTAGACGGCATTGTAAACGGACTAGGCTGGGGGACATCTGAAGCCAGCAAAGGATTGCGATTGGTACAATCAGGAAATGTTGGCTTTTATATCTTTATGATGGTGGTAGGAATCATCTCATTGTTATTGTATACTTATTTATCGCTATAAAGAACGTTCAAGAAAAGATAATGGAACAACTTTTACTACTTCTTATATTTTTACCATTGGTTGGTGCCCTGGCTGCAGCCCTTTCCGGCAATGCCGCAAAACACGTTGCCCTGGCATCTTCTATTGTTTCCCTGGCACTTGCACTGATCACAATATGCAATTTTACACCAGATGCCAGCACACAATTTATGGTAGATCAACCCTGGATCCGGGAACTCGGCATAAATTTCCACGTTGGGATTGATGGAATAAGCATAATTACCGTGTTGCTAACCAATGTTTTGGTGCCCCTGATCATTCTGGCAGGCTATCAGCACAATTATAAAAGTCCAAATGCATTTTTCGCACTTATTCTGTTTATGCAAAGTGGCTTGCTGCTGGTATTTACAGCATTGGATGCATTTTTATTCTACATCGGCTGGGAGGCCGCGTTAATACCAATATATTTCATCTGTGCCGTTTGGGGCGGCAAAGACCGAATCAAGGTAAACATGAAGTTTTTCGTATATACCATTGCAGGCTCTTTATTCATGCTGCTGGGTATCATTTATTTATACCTTCAGAATCCTGCAAAGAATTTTGACATACAAGCTTTTTATAACCTCAATCTTGATTTTACTCAGCAAGCCTGGATATTTTGGGCCTTTTTTGTTGCCTTTGCGATTAAAATGCCCATATTTCCTTTTCATACCTGGCAACCGAACACCTATACCGAAGCTCCTGCGGTTGGTACCATGCTCTTATCAGGCATCATGTTAAAAATGGGTATTTACGGAGTGATCAGGTGGTTACTTCCGATAGTCCCGTTAGGCGTGCAGGAATGGGGGCATACAGCCATTATTCTTTCTGTCATTGGCATTGTTTACGCATCATTAATCGCTTTCACTCAGAAGAATGCAAAAAAGCTGGTGGCCTATTCTTCAATAGCCCACGTTGGCCTGATCAGTGCCGGTATCTTTGCCCTGAACCAACAGGGGATGCAGGGGGCAATAGTCCAGATGTTGAGTCACGGAATCAATGTGGTAGGCTTGTTTTTTGTGCTGGATATCATTTCCAGTCGTCTAAAAACAAATAAGATAAGCGAACTTGGAGGAATTGCAAAACAGGCCCCTCAGCTTGCTATAGTAGCGCTTATTATAGTTTTGGGAACAGTAGCGCTACCAGGAACAAATGGATTTATCGGAGAATTTCTTTTATTGGTAGGCGTATATCAATACAACGTATGGATCGCTGTATTTGCCGGCCTTACGATCATTTTTGGTGCTGTATACATGCTGAGGATGTACCAAAATATCATGCTGGGTAAAACGAATGACCTTACCGTAAGCTTTACAGATATCAAGGGATCTGAAAAAGTAGTTTTATATACAGTTTGTGCACTGGTCATCTTACTCGGCGTATATCCTAAACCCGTCCTTCAATTATCAGAAGCGTCGGTGCAACATTTAATAGAACAAGTAACACAAAAATTAACATTGGTAAATTAAGCAAATGAATATCATTATAACAATTACTGTTACAGCTTTAGTAGTGCTTTATGCAGGTTTGTTTAAAGCCAAAAAGGCGCTATTAACCATTACGCTGATTGGTTTGCTTACCGCACTTGCCTTTGTTGTGACTTCCTGGAATACCAGTCAGACCTATTATGGAATGATGCAAATGGATAATTTTGCATTGGCATTTTCCGGTATTACCATACTTGGCACATTGTTTATATTTCTGCTTACTCAAAATTACTTTGCAGCCGACAGCGAAAATACTGCCGAATATTTTACACTGATCCTTTTTGCATTGGCCGGGATCATCATTATGCTCTCCTATCAGAACATGTCTATGCTGTTCATTGGAGTCGAGATCATGTCTGTGAGTTTATATATCCTTGCGGGGATCAGGAAGAGTAATTTCGCTTCAAATGAAGCTTCTCTAAAATATTTTCTGATGGGTGCTTTCTCCACCGGATTTCTGCTGTTCGGCATTACATTGATCTATGGTGCTACAGGGTCATTTGACCTAACAGTCATCAATCAGTATCTTGTGAGCAACTACAAGACAATCTCACCGATGTTTTATCCCGGAGTGATCCTTTTAATCATTGGCCTGAGTTTTAAGATCGGTGCGGCCCCATTCCATTTCTGGGTTCCGGACGTTTACGAAGGATCTCCCACACTGATCACAACATTCATGTCGACTATAGTCAAAACCGCTGGGTTCGCTGCCTTCATTCGTTTGTTTGCAGACGCTTTTGCGCCGCTTCACGATTTCTGGCTGCCGCCGCTTCTTGTTATTGTGTGTCTGACATTGTTCATTGGCAATGTGACTGCATTATTCCAGAAAAACTTTAAAAGGATGCTTGCCTATTCCAGCATTTCTCATGCAGGCTACCTCTTGTTTTCGTTAGTAGCCCTGACTTCAAGTTCATCCAATAATGCACTCGTCTATGCAGCAGCCTATACCTTCGCCAGCATTATCGCTTTTGCAGTACTGATCCTGGTTAAACAAAAGACAGGTAACGATCATTTTGACAGCTTCAATGGCCTGGCAAAGCGGAATCCATTGACAGCGCTGGTCTTAACGGTAGCCATGCTTTCCCTTGCAGGTATTCCTTTAACAGCCGGTTTTATTGGGAAATACCTGATGTTCTTAAACGTAATGAATGAATACCAGACTTACCTGGTAGCATTTGCGATATTGAATGCCCTTGTTGGATTTTATTATTATTTCAAGGTGATTGTGGCCATGTACTTCAAAGAAGGAGCGGAACTTCAACTGGAAACACCAATCCAATACAAGGTAGTATTGGTGCTTTCTCTTGCAATTACACTTTTCCTCGGAGTTTATCCTGCCGTAATTTTAAATTTAATATAAAGGTTTCTGTTGATAATTATTTGTAGTTTTACGAGTAATTGAACTATGCAAGATTTCTGGACCTCGTTACAGCAATTTATTGACCCCGAAAAATTACTCAGAGAAGGTGGGTTTTATGTTGTAATGTTCGTGATTTTTGCAGAAACCGGTCTTTTCTTTGGATTCTTTCTGCCGGGAGATTACCTGTTGTTCCTGGCAGGCATGTTTGTAGCTACCGGCAAACTTGATGTCAATATTTACTTAATGATCTTAGGACTTTCTATATCGGCCGTTTTGGGCAATTTCACAGGCTACTGGTTTGGACGTAAAACAGGACCTGTACTGTACCATAGAAAGGACTCCTTTTTTTTTAAAAAACGGTACTTGAAAGCAGCTGAAGAATATTACCATAAACAAGGCGCGTTTGCGCTCATAATGGGCCGCTTTGTTCCAATTGTCAGAACTTTTGCACCGATTTTTGCGGGGGTGGTCAAACTGGACTTTAGAAAATTTGCATTATATAACGTTGCAGGTGCTTTATTATGGATAGCTTCATTAACTTTGCTGGGATATTTTCTTGGCAAAAGGTTTGAAAAGGAAATTACGGACTATTTATTATATATAATTATCGGATTTATTGCGATTACCACAATTCCTTTAGTCTTTACTTTTATAAAGAACAGAGTGGTTAAAAGCAGTGATGAAGAAAAAACAAACATTGAACAATAAAAATGAGTAAATACGATAATCACCCCTGGCACAGTGTATCTCCTGGTGATAACCTACCTGAAACAGTAAACGCAATTATAGAGATTCCTAAGGGATCAAAAGCCAAATACGAAATTGATAAGGATTCCAATCTGATAAAACTCGACAGGGTGCTTTTTTCATCAGTAATGTATCCGGCTAATTATGGCTTTATTCCGCAAACCTATTGTGATGATAATGACCCTCTGGACATATTGGTACTATGCTCTGTAGACGTTTATCCTTTATCATTGATTGAAGCAAAGGTAATTGGGGTAATGCACATGGTGGACAATGGCGAACAGGACGACAAGATCATAGCAGTAGCAAAAAATGACATGTCCGTAAACTATATCAATGATCTGGCAGACCTGCCCCCGCATACCATGAAGGAAATAGTAAAGTTTTTTCAGGATTATAAAGCCCTTGAAGAAAAGAAAGTAACTATTGAGCATCTGCTTGGCGTACGTTACGCACATAAAGTAATACAGGAAAGTATTCAGCTTTATGACGAAAAATTTAGAAACAATAATTCTTAATGGAAGGCTTTAAGATATTTTTAACATTTTTCCTGGTAGCGCTGAACGGATTTTTCGTTGCAGCAGAATTTGCGATTGTAAAGGTTAGGGCGTCCCAAATTGAAATAAAAGCAAAATCAGGAAGCAGAGTTGCGAATATCGCAAAATACATTACCCAGCACCTGGATGGCTACCTGGCCGCCACACAACTGGGTATTACACTGGCATCATTGGGTCTGGGCTGGGTCGGCGAGTCCGTAATGCACAGCATCGTTCACGACCTGCTGATCAACTTTAACCTCTCCGAAGTATACATTACCTCAATTTCTACGTTTATTGCCTTTCTGTTTATTACAGTTATGCACATAGTGTTTGGCGAACTGGCCCCCAAATCCATCGCCATTCAGAGACCCGTAGCCACTACATTATTTGTGGCCTTTCCGCTGCAGGGCTTTTACGTTGTTTTTCGTCCTTTTATCTGGGTGTTAAACGGCTTTGCCAATATCATACTCAAGATCTTTGGAATTTCGAGTGTCGGAGGTCATGAGTCTGTACACAGTACAGAAGAGCTATACTACCTGCTGGATCAGGGTAAAGAAAGCGGCGCATTGGATACCAATGAGCACGAGCTGATCAAAAATGTATTTGATTTTAATGAGCGGGTGGTTAAGAACATCATGGTTCCCCGAACCAAGATCTCGGGCATAGAGCTGTCAAGTCCAAAAAAAGAAGTGGTAGACATTATCATTGCCGAAGGATATTCCAGGATGCCGGTATATGACGACATCATTGATAAGATCATTGGAATTGTGCACGCAAAGGACATTTTGCCTCTATTGGCAGGCAATAAAGAATGGACGTTGAGTGACATCATCAGGAAACCCTACTTTGTTCCGGAAACTAAAAAGATCAATGACCTGCTGAGTGAACTCCAGCAAAAACGCATACAGATCGCTATAGTCATCGATGAATTCGGCGGTACCGCAGGAATGGTTACCCTGGAAGACATCGTTGAAGAGATCGTAGGAGAAATACAGGATGAGTACGACGAAGAGAAGCCAACCGTAGAAAAAATATCAGACACAGAATTCATCATCAACGCCTACGCGACGGTTTACGATGTAAACGAGCATCTCCCCCATGACCTTCCCGAAGATGAAGATTTTGATACCGTAGGAGGTTTGGTTTCACATGCTTTTGGTAAGATTCCCGAAGTGGGGGACAGTGAAGAATGCTACGGCTACCTTTTTACCATTCTGAAGAAGACCGAACAAAACATTGAGACCATAAAACTTGAACTTGTTATCGATAAAAGGGATATGGTTGACAATCATTAAGCAAATTTAATAATGCATGTTTTTTATACACCGGACATCAGTTCAGATGATTATGTCTTAAATGAAGAAGAAAGCAGGCATTGCATAAAAGTATTGAGACTGGGCATTGGGGCCCGGGTTAGTCTGATAGATGGAAGAGGCGGGCTGTACGAGGCAGAGATCATCGCTGAAACCAAAAGAAATGTACAGCTGAGGATCATCCGGATCACAAAAGAATATCACAGACGCCCGCATTCCCTTCACATTGCTGTTGCGCCCACCAAAAATATCGACCGCATCGAATGGTTTCTTGAAAAGGCCACCGAGATCGGCATCGAAGAGATCACGCCACTTATCTGTGACAGGTCAGAACGAAAGACCGTAAAAGAAGACAGGCTCAACAAGATTATCACAGCTGCCGTTAAACAATCATTACAGGCCTACCACCCGGTATTAAATCCACAGATTGATTTTGAAGATTTTCTGAAACTGGAAAATGATTCCCTGAAGATGATCGCCCATTGTCTTGAAGATGAGCCAAGACAGACTATCAGCCAGATAGCCCTGCCTAAACAAAAATACACTATACTTATTGGTCCGGAAGGTGACTTTAGCCCAAGGGAAATAGAAATGTCATTGAACAAGGGCTATAAGCCAGTGACTCTGGGAGATACCAGGCTCCGTACAGAAACAGCTGCACTGGCGGCCTGCTTTGAAATAAATTATTTAAACAGATGAGATTTACGCCAGGCCTTTTCATCGGAATCATCCTGCTGCTTTGCGGTTTTCAGCCCCCTACGTATAAACTGGCAAAACTAAAATACAATGGAGGCGGAGACTGGTATGCCAACCGAACTGCCCTTCCAAATCTCATTAACTTTTGCAACACCACATTAAAGACAAATTTTAATCCCCAGGAAGCCATTGTAGAGGTCGGCAGTCCGGAACTGTTCAACTATCCTTTTGCTTATCTCACGGGCCACGGAAATGTGGTGTTCAGCAACGCGGAAGCAGCTAACCTGCGTAAGTATTTAACAGGCGGAGGTTTCCTCCACATCGATGACAATTACGGACTCGACAAATTCATCCGCAAAGAAATGAAGAAAGTATTTCCTGAACTTACTTTTGAGGAACTTCCCGCCAGTCACAGCCTGTACAATCAGAAATTTAAATTTCCAAACGGACTTCCGAAGATCCACGAACACGATGGAAAGCGCCCCCAGGGTCTTGCCCTCATCTGGCAGGGCAGGATGGTATGTTATTATACGTATGAATGCGATCTGGGCAATGGATGGGAGGATGCCGGCACATATCCCGATGATAGCCCGGAAAAGCGCCAGAGCGCACTTAAAATGGGCGCTAATTTAATCCAATATGTCTTAACACAATAAGGATGAAAGTAAAAGTCAATGAACAGTACAATTTCGACGTAGAATTGAACAAAAACAGCATCCTGGTAAACGGAGCCGAGGTACAGATAGATTCCCGCCGGATAGCTGAAAAACACTCCCATGTTATTTATAACCACAGATCATATAATATAGAGGTCGTAGAGGAAAACAGGCAGGATAAAACATGTACAGTAAAAGTAAACGGCAATGTTTACGAAATCAAGGTAGAAGACAGCTACGACCAGTTATTAAAGCAACTGGGAATGGACACTGCCCGGGCTGGTAAAATAAAATCGGTTAAAGCTCCAATGCCCGGATTGGTTTTGAATATAATGGTAAAAGAGGGTGCAGCAGTAACTAAAGGAGACAGCTTACTCATACTTGAAGCCATGAAAATGGAGAATATGATCAAATCACCCGCAGACGGAACCATCAAAAAGATCAACATTACTAAAGGAGGCAAGGTCGAGAAAAACGACATACTGGTCGAATTCAACTAACCCGAATCTATTTTATCTTGACTTGAATGCCCTTTGCTGCTTAGGTCTAAACTGAGGTTTGCCGGTCGACCTGATCTCAGAAGCCCCCAGCATGGTCATCGCACACCTGAACCCTAAGTCGGCAGTCGCTTCATCCTGCTGCATGAACCTGCGCGTAGCAGGATTAAGCCAGATTGCCTGATCATCCCATGAACCACCCTTATAAACCCTTGATTTATCATTGATAAGTGTAGTTTCTCCATACAATTCATTTGCCGGGTCACGATAACCCCGCTGATCAGCATAAGTATTGGTCGTTTTACCTAAAGAGTCTACTGTTACAACAGCAGCGGCAGCAGTCTGTTTTTCAGCCCATGTTTGTTTCCTTGCAGTTACCGCCGGTGTCATTACAGGCAGGTTGTGCTTGTCTTTTTCTATTCTTCCGGTTGCGGCATCTGCCATTTTTTTATCCTGATAGAAGTTTCCCCTGTAAGGATTAAAAGCATCAGCAGCTTCGAAAGTTTTGGATCTGTATACATCAGCAACCCACTCATTAACATTTCCAGCCATATTGTACAGACCAAAGTCATTTGGCATATACGACCTTACAGGAACAGTCAGTCCGCCTTTATCATTCAGCGACCCGCCAACACCCATATAGTCACCCTTTGACCGTTTAAAGTTGGCCAGGATCAGGCCTCTGGTCCTTTTCTTTGCAGAGCTCAGGCCGAGCCCGTTCCATGGATATATTTTATTCTCACGGATATTTTCATATTCCGTATTGCCAATCAGGCCCAGTGCGGCATATTCCCATTCCGCTTCTGTAGGCAGGCGGTACGGTTGTTTCAAAATGCCGTCCTCCAGTCTTACATTTCTGGTTGCACCTCCCTTTCCAGCACCGGCATTAGCCGTATTGGCGGGGTTCAGGTCCTTCATCGCCCTTTTCCCCTTATCGTCATATTGACCATTCAGATAAATGTCAGTATTGAACGGCTCTGTAGGCCTGGCTGTTGTGGCAGCAGCGGTTGCACCTGTTTTATTTGTGCCGTTGATGTCTTTAAAAGCAGTCATATAGCCCTTATCTCTCAGCAAAAGCTCGTTGACACGGTCAGTTCTCCACGTGCAGTACCTGTCGGCCTGCTCCCAGGTCACACCTACAACAGGATAGTCCTGATAAGCCGGGTGCCTTAAATAATTATCTACATAAGGTTCATTATAAGAAAGTGGCCGGCGCCAGACCAGTGTGTCCGGCAATTCATTGTAATAATATTCATAATCTGTCGGATAATTGGTCCTGATCCAGTTCAGATATTCCAGCCAGTTGGTATTAGAAACCTCTGTCTCATCCATATAGAAAGAGGAAACAGTAGTTTCCCGTTTGTGGTTATAGTCGCTAAGTTCCTGTCCGGGGACATTAATCGCACTGCCGCTCATTACAAAAACACCACCTTCAATTTCTACCAGACCGGGACCCGGTCCGCGTTTGAATTTATTATTTACCTGAAAACCACCATACTCTTTCTTATTGTAGGCCAGCCCGGTCTTATCTGACTTTGCCGACTTGGTTTTGCAGGAGATCAGGGATGCCACAACCAATAGGGAAGCAAGTGAATATATGTATGTTTTTTTCATTAGTTCATGCAAATAGTTACTCTACCTGTTAAAACTACGCAAAAAAAGGTGTATGATCCAAAAAAAGTTTTTATTGCACCATCACTTTACACAGCGCCCGGACTGTAATATTGCCGATCTTCGCTCGTAAATTTCAGATTTCTTTGAAATTACTCCACACAATACTAACTTGCACCCAGCTATACACCTACAAATACAGTAAATGAGCACAAGGTTGACAAAGATTGTTTTAAGCATCCTTTCCTTAACAGCAGTCTCTGCTGAACTCAGTGCTCAGGTGGTTCAGCCAGGGACACAAACCAATGGCAGCCAGTCCAATAACATCGTTACCGCAGTTCCTTTTCTTTTGATTACTCCCGACGCCCGGGCTGGAAGCATGGGTGAAGCAGGAGTTGCGGTACAGCCGGATGCGAATTCCATGAATATAAATCCTTCGAAGCTTGCCTTTTTAGACCGCCAATACGGATTTTCAGTGTCGTATAGCCCTTGGTTAAAGAGCCTCGTCCCCGACATTAATCTCGCATATTTAAGTGGCTTTTATAAGGTTGACGACAGGAGTGTCATTGGAGGATCTTTGAGATTCTTTACCCTTGGTGAGATCCAATATGTAGATGCCAATCAGCAGGATCTGGGCATTTATAGCCCCAATGAGTTTGCTTTTGACTTTACTTATGCCAAGCGTTTCGGGGAGTCTTTTTCCCTGGGGACTGCATTGCGTTATATCCGTTCCAACCTCTCTTCCGGTCAGTTCACGGCAGGACAGGATACACGAGCCGGTTCCGGGCTGGCAGTTGATATTTCTGCTTATTATAAAAAGCCGACAGTGCTATTGGGTACAGATGCCATTGTTTCCGGAGGTATAAATATTTCGAATATCGGCACAAAGATCAGCTATATCAGCGGTGGGGGCGGAAAAAACTTTTTGCCCGCAAACCTTAAAATAGGTGGCGCATCCACTTTTTTGATAGACGATTACAACCAGTTTACCTTCGCACTGGACCTCAACAAATTGCTGGTCCCTACACAGCCAGTTTATGATAATAATGGCAAGATCATAGCCGGTAAAGATCCTGACCGCTCCGTTCCCTCCGGGATTTTTGGCTCATTTAGTGATGCGCCTGGTGGTTTCAGTGAAGAATTAAGAGAAGTAAATGTCGCAGCCGGAATTGAATACTGGTACAATCAACAATTTGCATTCAGAGCAGGTTATTTTTATGAAAGTCCTTCCAAAGGGGACAGGAGGTACTTCACCGCAGGAGCCGGGCTGAAATACAATGTTTTCAATATAGATTTTTCCTACCTTATGGCCAATGCGCAAAAAAGTCCCCTCGCCAATACCCTAAGATTTACGCTGTTGTTTAACTTTGGGGATGCAAAATAGCAGGAAATTCAAACACAAACCCTATGAAAATTAAAGTCGGCTTCGGTTTCGATGTTCACCAATTGAAAGACAACCACCCATTTGTAGTAGGAGGGGTTACACTCGAACATCACAAAGGAGCCTTTGGTCATTCCGATGCCGATGTGTTGCTCCATGCCATATGTGATGCTTTGCTGGGCGCCGCAAATCTAAGGGACATCGGTTTTCATTTTAAAAATACAGACCCGAAATGGAAAGGCATCAGCAGCATCGTCCTGCTCAAAGAAACCGTTAAGCTGCTCAAAGACAAAGGCTATGAAATAGGGAACATCGACGCCATGCTATGCCTTGAAGCGCCGAAGATCAATCCGCATATTCCCGCCATGCAGCAAAATATAGCAGACGCGATCAATATCTCTACCGAAGACATCTCCATCAAAGCCACTACCAACGAACAAATGGGCTTCATCGGCCGTGAAGAAGGAGTGGTAGCGTATGCGGTTTGTTTGATTCAAAAGTCTTAATTCCCTTTAGATTTCAGAAAAATAACCGTTCTCTTCGAAGACTGGACCTAGCGCGCTGACCATTGCGAAGCAATAGCTACATCTCCAATGAAAAACATCAATGAACTGATGTAAACAGCGCACAGAGTCCTATGTCTTCTCTGAGAAGGTGATTTTTCTGAAAGCATGATGCAAAAAAAAGACATTTGAATCAAAATAACCCGATACGCTATAGGAGGGTATAAGGTAAAAGGCAGGGTGTCTAAACACCCTGCCTTTTACCTAACTTGGATTACATCTAGAATCTGAAACTTTCCATTAACTACTATACTCCCTGCTTTCTGCTCCAGAAAAATTACCTTCTCAGAGAAGACATCAGCGCTCTTTGACCCGATTCTTCATCGGGGCCTAAGAGATGCAGGCTTCGAAGAGAATGGTAATTTTTCAAAGGAGCAGAAAGAACTACTCCTCAAGATACCCAAACTTACCCTGATTATAATCACTGATCGCCTGCTGGATCTCCTCAGAAGTATTCATTAGAAAAGGCCCGTACTGTGCTACCGGCTCATCAATCGGTTCCCCGCTCAGCACCAGCACCACACTATTTTCCAATGCTTCCAGCCCAATCAAAGCCCCGTCATTGTTAAAATGAACAAACTGATCAGTCTCCGCAACCTCAGCACCGTTGATCTTTACATTACCCTCAACAACCAAAAACCCGGTATTGTAGCTAAACGGAAAATCAAACACCACCTTGCCGCCCTTATTCAACTTCGCATTGAACACATGAAGTGGAGAAAAAGTGCTCGCAGAACCCTTTAAACCATTATACTCACCAGCGATGACCTCAACGAGCCCACTTTCATCAGGCAGTACAAACTTCGCCATGTCCTGATTCTTCACATCCTGATATTTCGGCGGGCTCATCTTGTATTTCGCAGGCAGATTTATCCAAAGCTGTACCATCTGAAACGGCCCGCCTTTTTTGCTAAACCCCTGTTCATGATACTCTTTGTGCAGGATTCCGCTTGCCGCAGTCATCCACTGCACATCGCCAGGATAAATAACCCCGCTGTTTCCCGCGCTGTCATGATGGGCAACCGCACCATGATAGGCGATCGTTACCGTCTCAAAGCCCCTGTGCGGATGCACGCCCACACCCCGGGGCTCATTGCGCGCAGAAAATTCGATCTTCGCGTTATAATCGAGCATAAAGAAAGGGCTCATTTTAATTCTGTACCCGCTGGGGAAGAAATTATGCACCCTGAATCCATCACCGACCATATGAGGTGCCGGCGCGTTTAATACGGCCGACACCGTTCTAACTTTTGCTTCCATTTTGTCTCCTTTCTTAATTGCAATGGATGCTGATGTATTATATTTTAGGCTTGCTTTACAAACTGTAACTCACCCGCTATTTTCACTTCCTCACTTACCATTACACCACCAGTTTCCAGGGCAGCATTCCAGCTCAAACCGAAATCAGTCCTGTTGATCTTTCCGCTCAACGTAAAACCCGCTTTGGTATTTCCCCAGGGATCAGTAGCAATACCGCCAAATTCGGCTTTCAATGATACCGGTTTGGTCACACCTTTTACAGTCAGGTCACCTTTGATCACATAATCATCGTCATCTTCTTTAGTAAATGAAGAAGATTTAAAAGAAATTGCAGGAAACTGATCCGCATCAAAGAAATCAGCACTTTTCAGGTGGTTGTCCCTATCCGTATTTCCAGTATCGATAGAAGCCGTTTCCGCTTCAAAAGAAATCTCGCCATTTTCAAAATCATCACCATCAGAAGTAACCGATGCACTAAAAATCTTTAAGCTGCCGGTTACAGTAGTGATCATCAAGTGCTTTACTTTAAACTGCAGTTCACTGTGGTTTGGGTCCAGTACCCATTTAGTAGTTGCCATAATATTGTTTTTAAATTGTTTTCTTTTAATTAACAACACAAAATTACGGCAGTGCCTTCACCCCGGCATTGACCTATGATAAGAAAGCAATGAAAATAATTAAGGCTTAAAATGCTTGTGCGCCAAATCTTTGCGGACGCGGCTCAGAGACTCAGGCGTAATGCCCAGGTAAGAAGCAATCATCCATTGCGGCACCCTGAGCGTCAGGTTTGGATAAAGCTTTATAAAATTCAGGTAGCGCTCCTCAGCCGTAGCACTGAGCAGCATATTGATCCTTTTTTGCATAAAACGGATCGCGTTGTTAAGCATGGACGCATTCAGCTCATACATACAAGGGACTATTTTAGCAGACTCCGTAATGAAATCTTTCGGCAGCACTACTGCCTTGGTATTCTCTATTGCGTCCAGGAAGAACTCAGACTCTTCATTGAACAGGATGCCGTTGCGTTCCGAAAGCCACCATTGCTCAGGAGCAAACTGAATAATGTGTGTCTTTCCCTTGCTGTCTATCGAATAACTACGCAGCAACCCATCCAGCACAAAATAAACATGAGATGAAACCTCACCCTTCATCAGGATCATCTCGCCCTTTTCAAAAGTCTTTATTTTTAATTTGTCCGAGATCAGGTTAAACTGTTCATCAGTAATGGCTACTTTCTTTTGCAAATAGTCTTTAAAAATGCTGAGCATATAGATTAAATCTATTTTTTATCGGGATTGATATTTGAAAAATCTACACCGCACTTACAGCTGGATCCGCAGCCATTGCCCTTAGAAGATACCGAACGGTACACCATCCGCCCGATGTAAAAAAGGGCCGCTATAAAAATTAGGATTACCAATAGCGTTTGAATGTCCATATGCACAAAAATAATAAGCCGCCGTTAAATTGCGGTCTGTTAAATGTAATTTTAACTTTCCATCAGGCCGACGGTGCCGCCCACCCAGTCAAAATCTTTGTTGTACCGTACCCCGATCATCTTTCCCCTGCTCAGCCTCGCCAGGTTGATGCACAATTGCGGCTCCTCACCGTCCGGCCATAAATACATCAGCCGGATCTCCGCCTTCACGCCCCCTTCAGGAGAATGAACCGCAGGCGCGTATTCCACTTTGCGCTGTAAGATCCAGTTTTCAGGATCTTTTACCGCCCTAATGTCAGCAGGCGTCACATCTATGATCACCCCCATTCCCGCAAAAGAAAATAAGGGTTTCAATACATAATGCTGTAAATCCGGAGGTATGGATTTCAATTGGCCCAGAAAATGTGTTTCCGGCACAAAACTGCTCTTCAAAAAAGGCATGGTATATTTGCTGATCCGGTAAAACCAGTTCGGATGTGTGATCCACTCCACATCCACAGGCTCCCTGGGGTCAAAGCCCTGTTCAAAAGACCCGGCAGTGCCGGCCAGCTCATCAAAGATCAGCCGGTTATAAATCCTTTTCAACCGTATCCTTTCCCCATTTTCACCCTGGTAATACAAAGCCGGCCCCACTTTAAAAATATCAGCCAGGCTCAGCACCTTTATCCCCAGGTATTTCCGGGTGATCAGGAAATCAATTAATGTTTTTTGATTTGGTGCATCAATATCCATGAGCGCCACCTCATGCGGCGCATGGTCACCAACAATCACCTTTCTGAGCAATGCGATATAAGAAGCCTCATCAAAGTCTCCGAAATAGGGGCTTAAATGATCCGAAAGACCGTAAGCCTTTTTATATTCAGCTCCCATATGAGCCTGAAAACCATACAGGGAAGGAAAACCCTGCATTTCTATCAATCTGGGCGTCAGCTCACCCTGCATGTCCCTGCATATCCCAAAATCAAAAGTCAGAAAATGCGGATGGTCGTTTTCATTCGGCACGTTCCATTCCGCCGGAATAGCGCCCCTGGTCAGCTCCTTAAAATCCGGCTGCCTGATCAGTTTAATGAGCTCATCACCCGCCTCAATGAGTTTCTTCTGCAGTCCTGCCGGAATGAACACCGGCGTTTCCGCTACCCTAAAAGGAATTTCAACGAAACCATCAGCCAGGGCCTTCTTAAAACCATTATACCGGTCTTCGGAAAATGCCTGGTTAAACGCTTCGCGGAATTTCCTGATCATATTAAGCCTCCTGAAAGGCATCCAATGCCTGATTTAAAAAATTGGGCAATACCATATCTTGTGTCCGCTGCAATTTATCCGGATCGTCCAGGCTGCGCAGCATATCCAGATACTTTTGTTCCCCATGGTTGTCCACGATAACCTTCTTCTTATCTTCCCGGAGCAGGTAAATCTTCATTCCCGACGGATCCGCCTCCGGGTGAAACTGCGTACCCACAATTTCTCTCGTAAACCTTACCGCCATTACACAGCGCTCCAGATCGACATGCGGACGCTCTTTTTCCAGGGCAAGCACACTGGCCTGCTCATTGGAGAACAATACATCCTGTGGGTTCACCACCTGCCATTCGCGGCTATCTACCGTAAAAAAAGGATTAGGCAGGCCGTTAAAGATCACATCGTCCACGCCCTCAGCCGTAAGTGACACCGGGAAAATACCAAAAGCAGGCGACCGGCGTCTGATCACCTGACCAACATTAAACCTTCTGCAGGCCATCTGAAAAGAATGGCAGATCAAAAAAACATGTTTCTTCACTTCGCTCCTCAGATTGTGCTCCGCCAAATTACCCAGCAGACTGAAAAAATCCCGCTCCCATTGTTCCCCTTCACCATCATACGGACTACCAGGGCCACCGCTCGAAATGTAAACGTCATAATCCAGCCCCGGACAATCACCAGTAACCCTGATGTCGAAAATGTCGTATGAAAATTCAATGCCCGTATTCTTCCGGTAACGCAATAAGATTTCCTCTATCCCACGCATCCCCTGGTTGGCCGCACCCTTGTTCATGTCAATGACCGCCACCCTGATCTTATTTCTATCTGCTACTCCCACTACTTAGCTCCTGTTAAAGTTTGGGTAGTAATATAATCTACCACCGCCTCAAAGTTACCACTTTGTTCGTAAACAGCCAATTGCCTGTCTGCACCCGTACCATGCTCCATGATCTTCATCACATAATTGATCTCATTCCGGCAGCCAAGATCATCTGCCACATCATCAATAAAGTCCAGCAGTTCCAGGATCAGGTTCCTGCAGTTTACTTCCATCTCCTTTCCAAAATCAATCAGGTTGCCATCAATACCATACCTGGCGGCACGCCATTTATTTTCATTGATCAGTGCCCTAGAATAACTGATAAAATTCAGGTTTTGCAGGCGAAGCTTGTACAGCTTGGCACACAAACACTGAAACAAGGCCACAAAAGCCATGGTCTCATCGATCAGCATCGGGCAGTCGCAGATCCTGAACTCGATCGTTTCAAAGAAAGGATGCACCCTGATGTCCCACCAGATCTTCTTGGCATTGTCAATGCTGTTGGTTTTGATCAGCAGCTTCACATAATTGTCGTAATCCTCAATGCTGTTAAAAATATCGGGGATACCCGTCCTCGGGAACTTGTCAAACACCTTGGTCCGGAACGATTTATAGCCCGTATTCCGGCCCTCCCAAAAAGGAGAATTGGTAGAAAGGGCAAACACATGCGGCAAAAAGTAGCGCACCTGGTTGGCAATGTGTATTGCAAGCTCGCGTGACTGGAAACCCACATGTACATGCAAACCGAAGATCAGATTTGACCTTGCCGCCTCCTGCAGCTCATTCACGATCTCGCTGTACCGCGGATGCTCTGTGATCAGCTGCTTCTCCCAATGAGAAAAGGGATGTGTACCCGCAGCACCGATCCGCAGACCAAGTTCGCCGGCCAGCTGCGATACCGTATAGCGCAGCTGCGAGATCTCGGCTCTTGCCTGGTCTGTATTCTTGCAGATCCCCGTACCTACTTCCACCACAGCCTGATGCATCTCGGCCTTGACCTGGTCCTTATGGATTTTTTGGGCCGCCTCCACGATCTTTTGATCGTGCGATGTCAGTTCACGGGTTACAGGGTCTATCACCATGTACTCCTCTTCTATACCCAGTGTAAATTCGTTCATGAGCTTCATTTATTTCTTAGCCGGTACATTTACTGCCTCCCTGACGTATTCGCCCCAGGTCAGATTGTCCCTGCCGTCAACCTGTTCCTTTGCCCGCTCAATCGCATACTTTGCCGATGTCTCCACAACCCAGTCAAAATTCTCCTGACCCACACTGCTCACCTCCGCATCCGGCGCAGGATTACAAAAATCAATGGCATAAGGCACACCATCCCGCACGGCAAACTCTACCGTATTAAAATCATAACCCAGGTACTGGTTCAGTTTCAATACATAATCATGGATTGTGGCCAGCAGGGCTTCGCTCGAAGGCGGAGTCTCCACCTGGTAGCGCAGGTGAAAAGGATTGCGCGGCTCATACTGCATAATGCGCACATACTTGCCACCGATGCAATAACACCTGAAATATTCATCAAAGACGATTTCTTCCTGCAGCATCATCACAGATTGTCCCGTCTGGCTGTGTTTGTCAAAAAAATCCTCCCTGTCGTGCAGCTTGTATACCTCTTTCCAGCCGCCGCCATCAAAAGGCTTCATGTATGCCGGAAAACCGGTATAATTGAAAATTCCCTCCCAGTCCATTGGAAAAACCAAGTTGCTGAACGACTCATCCGATGTATCCGTGGGTTGCTCATAAGAAGGGATCAATGTTGTTTTAGGTACCGGGATCCCCAGTTTTACCGCCAGCGCATTATTAAAGAACTTTTCATCAGCGCTCCACCAAAAAGGATTATTGATCACCGCTGTACCTGTTGCCGCAGCATTTTTCATCGCCGCACGATAAAAAGGAACATCCTGTGAAATGCGGTCAATGATCACGGCGTAGCCAGGGGGTTCCGCCTGGAATATCTTATCTATGCTTACAAATTCGGCCCTGATGTCATCGCCTGCCAGCTCATTCACCCGCTTTACAAAAGCCTCTGGGAAAGATCTTTCCCGGCCAAACAAAATTCCAATTTTCTTCATTTTTATCAATGGTTATATTAGGTTGTAAAACATCGGCAACAGGCTTAATGTTCTGAT
The DNA here is from genome assembly GCF_030244015.1 of Pedobacter ginsengisoli. Lineage (GTDB taxonomy): Bacteria > Bacteroidota > Bacteroidia > Sphingobacteriales > Sphingobacteriaceae > Pedobacter > Pedobacter ginsengisoli. The sequence goes on along the minus strand of NZ_JASSYX010000004.1, from coordinate 526,740 downwards.
TATTATCTTCATCCCCATCCTGGTAAATCCGGTTCTTTTTAAAGCTCCGACAGGTACTGCGGCAGCATCTCCCGCCATATGGGCCAGTCGTGGTCCGCATTGTGCCTCATGTCCAGCCAGTGGCCCATTCCTTTTTGCGCAAGTATATCAGACAGGCGCTCATTATCGGCCCGGCAAATGTCCCTGTCAGACGTGCCCAGTATGATCCTCATGTTCCACAATTCCGGATTGTTGTCATTGGGGATATAATCTACCGGGTTGTTAAAATACACATCATCGTTATAAAAACCATCCAGCTGGGCCCTCATGTCAAACGCACCGCTCATGCTGAACACATGACTGACCAGCCAGGGATGCCTGAACGCGAAATTTACGGCATGATAGCCGCCAAAACTGCAGCCTGCAGCAATCACTTTGCGGTGTCCGGTCTCCTGCCTTGCCATCCCGCAAACCTCCTCCAGAATCAGCTTATCGTACCAGATGTGGTTTTTGATCTTTTCTTCCGGATGTATGCTTTTGTTGTACCAGCTCAGGGCATCAATACTGTCCACACAATAGACCTTTATCCGGCCTTCATCAATGAACCACCGGATAGATTCGATCATCTTGAAATCCTTGCCCTCATAATACCGGCCCATGCTGGTCGGAAAAAGAATTAACGGATAACCGTCATGTCCGAATACAAGCATTTCAAAATCACGGTTTAAATTGTGGCTATACCATTTTTTATACGCTTCATTCATGGCATTAATTTAGAAGCTTTAATATAAGAAATTAAAAAATACATCACGCATGCCCTGATATTTTTATTGGGAATGGTAACTTTGCCACACATTTGTGAAAAAGGGGAATCGCTGAATTATGTACATCACCATGTCGTTGCCGGAAATCATCAGAACTAGACACAGCCTGAAGTCTGACCATCTGAAAAGGGAAGTAGAGTTTGAAATCTTTATTCCTGATAACCTGATGGGTAATGAGCAGCTGAATTTGCTGCTGCTCAATGACGGACAGGATGCGGATGCACTGGGACTTCAGCAGATGCTCACCGGTCTGTATGGTCAGCGCAGGATTTCCGCTGTAGCTGCTGTAGCCATTAAAGCATCAGCTGCCCGGCTGGAGGAATACGGCGTAGCAGGAGTACCTGATTTTGGCGGAAGGGGCGGCAAAGCACATGCCTATACCAATTTTATCACCAAAGAACTGATTCCTTGCCTAAAGGAAACCGTAGCCACCCCGATAAATGGCAAACGGGTGTTTGCCGGCTTTTCACTCGGTGGCCTGAGCGCATTCGACATCGCCTGGAACAATGACAACTATTTTGATGCCGCAGGCGTATTTTCGGGCTCCTTCTGGTGGAGAAAAAAAGATCTTAAAGACGGTTATACTGACAACGACCGGATCATGCATGAGCGGATCAGGACTACCAGCAACAAGCCCGGGCTTAAGTTCTGGCTCATGACCGGGACGGAAGACGAACTTTCTGACAGAAACAGGAACCTCATTATCGATTCCATAGACGACACCATCGATGTGATCAAAGAACTGCTCAAAAAAGGATACCGTCGCCCTGATGATATTGTCTATTATGAAAAAGTAGGCGGTAAACACGACCTGTCTACCTGGGCTGAGGCCCTGCCGGCCTTTCTGGGCTGGGCCTTTGGCAGAAAAAACATTTAAAATCCTCTTAATTTCTTTGTGCCCGGCTTCTCTGTTTTACATGGGAGGTATATCTGTAGTACATGAGTTAATATTGAGTATGCGATATCTAAGCTATCGATCCGCTATGAGTACGCCTTTTTCCTAGAAAAAGGCGTACTCACCCCGTACTCAGGGCGTACTCACTGCGTACTCAGTATTAACTTATGTACTACACATATTAAAGACAGGGAGGAACGATTGGCAGGGGTTGATTTATTTTACTATGGGTCAACCGATAAGGCAGAAAGAACGCCCGTAACAATAATAAAATCAAAGTTAAGGAATTAATCCGTCATGGCTAATCGCTTGATTTATAAAAATTAAACCGTATCTTTGCGCCAAAATTTACACGCATTTTATGCAAAAAATAAGAAACATAGCTATTATAGCACACGTTGACCACGGCAAAACCACATTGGTTGACAAGATCTTACACGCTTGTTCCATCTTCAGGGATAATGAACAAACTGGTGAGTTGATATTGGATAACAATGACCTGGAACGTGAGCGCGGTATCACTATCGTTTCAAAAAACGTTTCCGTACAATATAAAGACGTAAAGATTAACATCATTGATACACCTGGTCACGCCGATTTTGGCGGTGAAGTAGAACGTGTACTGAAAATGGCTGATGGTGTGCTTTTGCTTTGCGATGCTTTTGAAGGCGCTATGCCCCAAACGCGTTTCGTTACTCAAAAAGCATTGGCACTGGGCCTGAAGCCAATTGTTGTTGTCAACAAAGTCGATAAAGAAAACTGTCGCCCTGAAGAGGTTTATGAGCAGATCTTTGAATTGTTCTTCAATCTGGAAGCAACAGAAGATCAGCTTGACTTTCCTGTAATCTACGGTTCGTCCAAACAAGGATGGATGAGTACAGACTGGAAAGTACCTACTACAGATATCTTTGCTTTATTAGATGCAGTAGTAGCAAACATTCCTCCTGCACCTACCAATGACGGTACACTGCAGATGCAGATCACTTCGCTGGATTATTCATCTTTCGTAGGCCGGATCGCGATCGGACGTGTACACCGCGGCAGCATCAAAGAAAACCAGCCGGTTACTTTGATCAAGCGTGACGGTAAAATTGTAAAATCAAGGGTGAAAGAACTCTATACCTTCGAAGGTTTGGGCAAGATCCGTACTACAGAGGTAAAATCAGGTGACATCTGCGCTGTTGTGGGTATCGATGGTTTTGACATTGGTGATACCATTGCTGATTTTGAGGCTCCGGAACAATTGCCGGTAATCAAAATTGATGAGCCTACGATGAACATGCTGTTCACGATCAACAATTCACCATTCTTTGGTAAAGAAGGTAAATTCGTTACTTCACAGCGTTTGAGAGAGCGTCTGTATAAGGAAATGGAGAAAAACCTGGCCCTTAAAGTAGTAGAAACAGAATCTCCTGATGCTTACCTGGTATACGGAAGGGGTATCCTCCATTTATCAGTGCTCATCGAGACCATGCGCCGTGAGGGCTATGAGATCCAGGTAGGTCAGCCACAGGTTATTGTCAAAGAAATTGACGGTAAAAAATGTGAGCCTATCGAGACCCTGATCGTTGATGTACCGGGAGAAGTTGCCGGTAAGGTAATTGAGCTGGTTACCCAGCGCAAAGGTGATCTGCTGGTGATGGAACCTAAAGGTGACCTTCAGCATTTGGAATTTGAAATCCCTGCACGTGGCATCATCGGTTTGAGGAACAACGTTTTGACTGCAACTGCAGGAGAAGCGATCATGGCCCACCGTTTTAAAGCTTACGAGCCATGGAAGGGTGCAATTCCGGGCAGGATGAACGGTGTTCTGGTATCTATGGATAAAGGCAACACCACTGCTTATTCAATTGATAAGCTGCAGGACAGGGGCCGTTTCTTTGTGGATCCGGGAGTGGATATCTATGAAGGCCAGATCCTGGGTGAGCACATCCGCGATAATGATTTAGTGATCAATATTGTAAAAGGTAAGGCTTTGACCAATATGCGTGCTTCGGGTACGGATGACAACACACGTATCGCACCGGCGATCAAATTCTCTTTGGAAGAGGCGATGGAGTACATCCAGGCCGATGAGTACATCGAGGTAACGCCACAGAGCATGCGTCTGCGTAAGATTTACTTAAATGAAAACGAGCGTAAGATCAACGCCAAGAAGTTCCAGAGCTAATTTCTTCATCTGAAGCGGGGTCGTACCTGTAAGGATTTAAGAAATTTCCTAATAAAAAACCCCTGTTGAGTTCAATCATCAGGGGTTTCTTTTTGAATAGAGGATGCATTATGCATGCTGGCCCTCGTGTACGCCTTCAGCAAATTCCTCTGTTATTTTGTCGTTGAAGGCAGGTAAGTCGGCAGGGCTGCGGCTGGTGACCAGGCCCTGGTCAACGACAACTTCTTCATCTACCCATTTGGCGCCTGCATTGATCAGGTCTATTTTGATGGTCCTGGTAGAGGTCATGGTCCTGCCTTCTGCTACTTCTGCACTAATGAGTACCTGCGGCCCGTGACAGATTGCCGCGACCGGCTTTCCTGCTTCAAAAAAAGCTTTTACAAAAGCCAGTGCGTCTTCATTTTTTCTTACGGAGTCCGGGCTCAGGACACCGCCGGGAATGAGCAGCCCATTGTACTCATCTGCGGTTGCTTCCATAAGGGTTTTGTCCACGTCTACATATTGTCCCCATTCATGGTCGCCTTTCATGGCCTGGATCTTTCCGGGTTTTGAAGAGATGATGTGTACGGTCGCTCCTTCTTCTTTTAACCGCTGTACCGGACTGGTCAGTTCGGATTCTTCAAAGCCACTTTCTGCTAAAACGGCTATTGTTCTATTGCTTAACTGTCCCATAATTCTGAAATTTTAGGATGAATAAAAAGATATCAGCGCAGGTTTTTAAACCCGCCTGATAACAGGACATTCTGAAAGAAGTATTGTTTTGATAATTTTAAAATAGCCGCTTAATCGTTAGTTCGCCTGTGGCGGACAAAATACATGGCCAGGTTTCCAGCGATGAATACATGGTTGATCAGGTTGGGGATCAGTCCGTAATACTTGCTGAAGATGCGGAAGCGTTCCCTGAGACTTGCAAAATGTTTTTTCTTGGATATTCCGCCAACCAGGTATTTTGCTACATACATGTGCGTATTGACAATGCTCGATGCATTTTTGGCCGCCCTGATGATCCAGTCTATATCTGAACTGTACTTGTACCTGAGGTCAAAGGGCTGTGCCAGGCTTCGTTTTACATATATAGCCTGATGACTTATGCTCATGCCGTAGCGGAAGCTTTTCCAGTTGAATATTTCGGGAGCGCAATGTCTTCGCTGTCCCAGGCTTTCCCACTGCTCATTGTACATTTCAGTTTCCCCATAGTAAATGTCGGCAGCCGCCGCGCTTTCAAACACTTCTGTTACCGTTTCCGGGGCATAGATCTCATCGCCGGAATTCATGAACAGCACATAGTCGCCGGTGGCCAGGGTGAGGCCCTTGTTCATGGCATCATAAATGCCATTGTCCGGCTCTGAGAGGAACCGGGCCAGTCTTGGCCGGTATTTACCGATCACCTCGACAGTGCCGTCTTTTGAACCGCCGTCAATGATAATGTACTCAATGTTGCGGTAGGTCTGGTTGAGTACGGACAGCATCGTGCGCTCAATATCCTTTACATTGTTATAAACGATAGTGATAACACTTAATTTTGGCTGCATGCGGATGAGATCTTATGTTTTTTTGTCTTTGCCTATTTGGGCTGAAGGTCCAAAAGGGTTTGATACAATAATAAGTGTTTTTCTGCAATAACAGTTTCAGAGAATTGTGATAATATGGTTTTTCTGGCTTCTTTCTGAATTTCGTGGCCCTGATCTTCATGGTAAAGCCATTCCATACCGGTTGCCAGGTCTTCTGAGGATTCGTATTCAGCAAGGTAGCCATTTTCCAGGTGTCTGACCATGTCTGGAATACCGCCGGTTTTGAACGCCACTACCGGTGTGGCGCATGCCAGGCTTTCCATCACGGTGTTTGGAAGGTTGTCCTCCAGTGATGGGGTAATGAAGGCATCTGCGGCAGAATAGCATTTGGCCAGGTGCTCATCATTGTGGACGGTTCCCAGAAAAGTTGTTTTAAAAGGGAATTGCGGCATTTCCGCATTGGGCTTATTGCCAAATATGATGAGTTCAATGTTTTCCTTAACAATGCCCGGCCGGGTGGAAAGGTCATTCAGTGCATCAATCAGGTAGGATGTTCCTTTGTGCTTGTCGTCTTTTGAAGGCATGAAGCCGCTCATCAGCACAAATTTATCCGGGCTGATCTTTAAGATCTTTTTGGCTTCAGCTTTGACGTAGGGCTTGAAAATACTGGTCTCAATGGTGTTTGGGATGACGGTGACTTCCCTGAAGCCCATCAGACTGCTTAGTTTTATGGATTTTGCCATCCAGTTGCTGGGTGCTACAATGTGGCAGTTCAGTTCGGAATAGGCTTTCTTTTTCCGCAGCCAGGTTTTGTGGGAAAGGTCATCCTTGCCGCTCATTTTTAGCAAAGGGCAAAAACCACACTCCTTATAATAATTTTCACAGGAATAGCGCACATGGCAGCCGCCGGTAAAAGCATTACTGTCGTGAAAGGTCCATACAATTGGTTTTTCCAGTTCATCCAGCTGGGCAAGGAATTTTGGAGACAGAAAGCCATGGTTGATCCAGTGCAGGTGGATGATGTCGGCCTCCTTTACTGCCGGATGGTTGATGACCGATGTGCCAAACCACTGGAGGGAGAAAGGGGTTTTCAGGCCTTTTTTAACTACTGACTTGGATAAATAACGCTCAGACAGGATGTTGAAGATCGCCCTGGCTTTCTGAAATTTGCTTTTGCTGAATGTGCCTGTTCTGCTGCTTTCTTTGAACTGAAAGTAGACCATGACGCTGGATTCTGCACCACTGGCATTTAATGCGTCATTGAGCCTGAGGCAGGCCCGCCCTGCGCCCCCATTGCCTTCGTATGTATTTAAGTGTACTACTTTCAAACTCACCAAACTTAATTAAAATTTACTGATCCATATGTCAAATTTCAAACAGAAACGTCCGGGGACCTGTTTTGCCGGCATTGACATACAGACGAAAAATCTTAGGGAAAATTACATGTATTTTAATCTTTATTAAAACTCTTGTGTATTTTAGCTGATACCATGGCCTTTAAAAAAGCAGTATGCTGATTTAAGGGCCTTAAACCAACCAAGCTTTTCAAATCCAATGAAGAAAACGTTTATATTTTCCCTGATTTCTGCGTCCATATTTTCCGTTTCAGCTGTTCTCGCGCAGTCAGAAACCAGGTTCACGGCTTACCCAGCCCTGACTCCTGATGCGAAAACAGTAATATTCAGTTATGAAGGAGACTTGTGGCGGGTTGCGGCCAATGGGGGTGAGGCAAGCCGGATTACAGCCATGCCTGGAAATGAGATCAATCCCCGGGTATCTCCCGATGGCAAACAGCTGGCCTTTTCTTCAGACCAGTTTGGAAACTACGATGTGTATGTGATGCCCATGGGCGGAGGGGAAGTCGAACAGCTGACCTTTAATGATGCGGCAGACGAGGCGGACAGCTGGAGCTGGGATAGCAAAACGATTTATTTTACGTCGGGGCGGTACAATATGTATTCTTCCTATAAGGTAAACGCAAACGGAGGTACGGCAACAAGGCTGTTTGAAAATTATTTCAATACGGTACACAATGTAGTGGAGGCACCAAATGGGGAACTGTTCTTTAATGATACCTGGGAGAGTAAAAACTTTGCCAACCGCAAACGTTATAAAGGCGCATACAATCCGGATATCCAGTCGTACAATCCGAAAACAAAGACCTATAAACAGTATACAGATTATAAGGGGAAAGATTTCTGGGCAACTTTAGATAAGAACGGAAATATCTACTTTGTATCTGATGAAAGTAACGATGAATACAACCTTTATACTTTTTCCGGTGGAAAGAAAACAAGATTAACCAGCTTTGATTCAGCAGTAAAGCGTCCTTTTGTTGCAGCATCAGGAAATTCTATAGTGTTTGAAAAGGATTATCAGATTTACCTATATGATGTGGCTTCGAAGAAATCAAACAAAATAAACGTGACAATTTCGAGAAATAATGTCTTGTCTAAAGCCCAGGAATTTGATGTTAGAGGAGCGATATCCACCTTTGACCTCTCGCCGGACGGCAAAAAACTGGCTTTCATTTCCAGGGGTGAATTGTTTGTGAGCGATGCGGAAGGCAAATTTATCCGCAAAATAGAACGGGGCGCGGACGACGCCTTTGCTGAAAGGGCACTGGAAGTTAAATGGCTGTCTGATAACCGCAGGCTGTTGTTCAACCAGACCTATAAAGGCTATCAGAACTGGTTTACCATAGGAGCAGATGGAAGAGGAGGGCTGAAACAACTGACCAAAGACAACAGCAACAACAGGGACATCACTTTCAATAAGGAAAAGACTCAGGCCGTATACCTGAGCGGAAGAAACGAAGTTCGCCTGCTGGACCTGAAATCGCTGGAAAGCAAGACGATAGTAAAGGATGAGATCTGGGCGTTTCAAAACTCCGCGCCGACGTTTTCACCAAACGGGGAATATGTACTGTTTACGGCTTACCGGAATTTTGAACAGGATATTTTTGTCCACCACATTAAGGAGAACAGAACGTTGAACCTGACCAATACCGGAGTTTCCGAGGCTTCGCCATTTTGGTCTCCTGATGGTAAATACATATTCTTTACCAGTTCGCGGACCAGACCTTCCTACCCGACGGGAATGCAGAATGCACATGTGTACCGTATGGCTCTGGATGAATACGACGATCCTTACCGGAGTGATAAGTTTGACGAGTTGTTCACACCAGACAAAAAAATAGAAAAACCCGCTGACAAGAGTGTAAAAAAAGAGGATAAAAAGGTTAACGCTAAGAACAGTGCTGCTAAAAAAGATACAGCAAAAAAAGACAGCGTCGCTAAAAAAGAGGTTAAGCAGGTGAAACCTGCAAATGTGATCACCATCAACACCGCCAATATTATGGACAGGATTGATCAGATCAGCCCGGGGTTCGGTACGCAATACGGTTCAGATGTATTTGCCAAAGGCGAAAAAACATATGTATACTTTTTTTCAAATCATGAAGGCGGTTCACCATCTCTTTACAGAACCATTATAGAACCCTTTGAACAGAATAAGACAGAGAAGGTAGCCGATGGAGGTGATGTGTCCATTGTCGAGTCCGGAGGCAAGTTTTATGCTTTGTCTAAAGGTGTGATCAATAAATACAATATAGACGGGAACAAACTTGAGCCTGTGAGCATGGGCTATAAATTTACCCGCGACCTGAGCAGTGAGTTCAGCCAGATGTTTTATGAGACCTGGGCCGGGCTGGAAGAGAATTTCTATGATGAGCATTTTCACGGAGTGGACTGGCTCAAAATGCAGCAGCGTTATGCGGCCTATTTACCTGATGTAAACAACCGTTCAGACCTGAGGGTATTGCTGAATGATATGCTGGGTGAGCTGAATTCTTCGCACCTGGGTTTCAGCAGCTATGGAACAGAAGAGCGCAAGAACCTGAACTATGCCACCAATGAAACCGGAATCATTTTCTCTGCCGGGGACCCTTACAAAGTGGACCGCGTGGTAGCCAGAAGTAACGGGAAGCACCTTGGGGTGAATATTAAACCGGGAGATGTCCTGACTGCTGTAAACGGTGTGAAGATAGACAAAAACAAAGACAGGGATGCGTATTTCACCAGCCCTTCACTCGAACAGGAGCTGACACTCACGCTGGACCGGGACGGCAAAATGGTAACGGCGAAAGTACACCCGCAGAGTTCGGGTGCATTGCGCGGAAATCTTTATGATGAATGGATCGCCAAAAACCGCGAACGTGTGAAGCAGCTGGGCAACAACCGGATCGCTTATACCTATATGAAAAATATGGGCGGGGGCGAGCTGGAAAGCTTCCTGCTGGACATGGTGGCGCAGGAAAACAACAAGGAAGCAGTGATCCTGGACCTGCGCTATAATACTGGTGGAAATGTGCACGATGAAGTGTTGAAATTTTTGGCCCAGAGGCCGTATCTGCAGTGGAAATACAGGGGCGGTAAACTGGCGCCTCAAAGCAATTTTGCGCCTGCGGCAAAACCCATTGTACTGCTGATCAATGAGCAGTCGCTGAGTGATGCGGAGATGACCGCTGCAGGGTTCAAAGCGCTGAAGCTGGGTAAAGTTATTGGAACGGAGACTTACCGCTGGATCATCTTCACCTCAGCCAAAGGGCTGGTCGATGGTTCTTCTTATCGCCTGCCTTCCTGGGGCTGTTATACACTGGATGGCAAGAACATTGAAAAAGAAGGGGTAAGTCCGGACATCTATGTAAAAAATACCTTTGAAGACCGGCTGGCAGACAAGGACCCTCAGCTGGAAAGGGCTGTGACGGAGATTTTAAAAGATTTGAAATAAGGACAGATGGTGTGGGCAGACTATTTTTTGATGATGTGTTCTGCGATATACCGTTTTATTCTTTTCCATAAGGATCCTTTTCTGTGTCTTAGAAAGTCCTTTATGGCTTCATAGGCGGTGCGGTCCTCTTCGATCAGATCCGGGAATTTTGTAACCGGGTTTGGGTTGATGATGACATTATAGATGTCATTTATGCCCGAATGGACGCCTGAGCCATCGTGGCCAATGTTGTTGACAAGAGACTGAGCGGGATTTAAGGTAAGCCCGCCTTTTAAAAATATAGAAGCGTACCAGCGGATGGCCCAGGAGTTGTTCCTGCCCTGTTTAAATTCCTGGATTTGTTTCCAGAAATTCATAGTCCGGTCTATCGTAAACGCATCCTTTTTTGCAGCGTCAAACTGGGCTTCGAGGACATGGATATCCGGCTCAAAATGTTTCCAGGCCCGTTCCCATGTAGCCCAGCCCCAGCTTCCGGCAGCCCGGTAAAAGAAACTTTCCGGCAATCCGGCATTTTTTAGCGGGTACATATAGGCACTGATGTGCATGACCCTATCTTCATTGCGGTAGCGGTTCAGCGCCTCGTTAAAATAGGTTAAGGTATAAGGCGAAGTAATGAGATCATCCTCAAGGACAATCACTTGTTTATAGTCTTTGATGAGCTTGCTGACTCCTGTAATGATGGATTGTGCCAGGCCCATGTTCTCTCCGGCCTCGATGACCTCAACGGATTTAAAGCCGTCAATGTGTTTCAGGAGCTCCCTTACTTCCATTACCTGTGTCTCATCTGCTCCTGACCTGAAGCCGTCTGAAAAAACGAAAAGCCTGCTTTCCGAAGCCAGTTCATTCTGCTTCAGGAACTTAATGGTGCGTTCTGTATGTTTAGGACGATTGTAAACAAATAAAGCGATGGGTGCAAGGTTTTGCATAGGTTTTTATAAGGTAGACATTACAAAAGTATTAATTTTTAGTTGCTGCCGGGGGCCTGGACTGAAATATGAATTTACCGGTCAGTTCTTTCTTAAAAAAGTATTATTTTCGGCTTTTTATAATTGATATGATCGAAGAAAAGTATGCCTCTGGTGCAGCAGTTTACGGGGATGATTTTAACCTGGAGCAAATTAAGGCGTGGTATCATCAGGAAGCTGAAGCTTACGCAAATTTGGGCAGTAAGGAGTTTGACAAGTATACTTACGAGTATCATCCCTTAAACAATCTGCATGGCTATAAATATTTGCCGGACCGGAAATTTGAGCGGGTACTTGGCCTTGGTGCGGCATGGGGGCATGAATTTTATCCGGTCATAGACAAAATATCGGACCTGCACATTATAGAACCCTCGGATAATTTACGTTCGGAGACGATACAGCACTTAAAGCCGGTGTATACCAAGCCCACTGTTGAGGGCACGATTAATTATCCTGACAATTATTTTGACCTGACAACCTGTTTTGGGGTAATTCACCACATTCCAAATGTGACCTTAGTTTTAAAGGAACTTTACAGGGTAACCAAACCCGGAGGCTATCTGCTTTTGCGGGAGCCGGTGATCTCCATGGGCGACTGGACAAAGCCGAGAAAAGGGTTAACAAGAAATGAAAGGGGTATTCCTTTGGCCATATTCAGGTCTGTAATCAAAGAACTGAATGCGGAGGTTGTTAATGAAGGAATGTGTTTTTGCATGGAATCTTTTCTTCAGCGCGGCTGGCAGCGGATTTCAAACAAGCCACTCCATACTTTTAAAAGCTATATGGTATTTGACAAATGGCTTTCGAAACTTTTTGCCTGGAATATACATTACCATGCTACAAAAAAGCTGGAACGCATTGCGCCACAAAGCGTTTATTACGTCCTAAGAAAAAGATAGTCAGTCTAATAATAGACTGAGTTTTAGATATCCAGACAGTTGTCAGGTTTGTAGAATATCGAGGTGTATTTAGAAATGATTACGCCAGGTGCTATTCCAGAGAACGGCAGGTACTTAAAGCCATTCTTTTTGAAAAAATCATGTGCTTCTGCATATTCAGTCCGCTCAGAATCATCCAGTACTACGACCCCGTTTTCTGTTAAGGAATGGATGGCTTGTTTACAGCAGTTTACCCTGTCCCGTCCATCTACAATGATCATATGGAATTTCCTGCCCGTTATGCCTGCGCTTTTAGAGTAATCGCCACCCGGCGTTAAGTCGCAGTGGATCATGTTGACATTCGGCAGTCTGATCTCTGAACTCTTCTCAAACCATTCCTTGTCATGTTCTACTGAGTAAACGGATTTAGCTAAGCCTGCATAGAAAATGGTAGAATTACCGGAACCGAATTCAAAGATGTCGTGTTCCTTATTAATCCTGTCTTTAATAAAATCTATAAACGAATAGGTAACCCATGCGATTGGCTTGCCATCCTGGTCAATGGCGGACTTGGTCCTGTATGCATCAAACCAGCCCTTGTCTGCAAGGTAGCCTTTGATGCCCAGGGATAGCAGAACCTTAAGTTTGGCGGGATTAAGAAGCGATAGTGGAGACAATTTATTTTTCATTTGCTGCTTAATCTTTAATGCCGTCTATGATGAGCGATGAATAGCCGATAGGTTCTTTGAAGCGGCTGTCGTACCTGCTGGAGCGGTGTACATGGCCGTCTTCACTGTTCCATTCGTTAAAATGAAACTGATGGTTCTCATCGTAGTATTCGAGCAACCTGGTCCTGAAACCTGCGGCCTCAAATGCCTTTGACAGCTTTTTATAATCGTATAATAGCTTATGGTCAAAGGCCCCGGCACCATAACCCCCGGGTTTTACCATATCAATATAGTCCGGGTTGGGGTGAAAGCCATCAGGCACGGCAATCCTCACGGTACCGCCTTTTTCAAGGTATTTGTAACAGTTCTTTAAGGCAAGAATGGCGTCGTCGTAACTAATGTGTTCAAAAACATGCTCTGCCAGGAAACGGCTTGCCTTTTTATCGCCGAACAGATTTTCAAATGAGGAGATCTCCAGCAGATTGAGGTTTTCTATATTGGTTGGAAGCCAGTTTTTATAGTCAGTGGTGTGTGCTCCTATGATGATGTTCAGCTTGCCGGTACTGTTCTTAATTTTGGACTTTAGCCGGATAAGATCCAGTATGTTTTTAGGTTTGTAAACGATTGATCTGATTACCTTTCTTAAGGATGCCATCTGTTATTCTGTATAAAATGTGCTTTGTGAGCACCAAAGTTAAAAGGTTAAACGCAAAAAGCTAATTTATAGGGATAAATATTGAACGTCGCTCTCCATCAGGCTTTGTTGGAGCGTTCGCTGATTTTTTGAACCAGTGTGATGAGGAACAGGGATTTAAACATCATGATGGCCTGTTGTCTGAGCCCGGGAATAAAAAAGATGAAGAAGGTTGCTGCAAAATAGGCAACCAGAGTAGCAATGGCCGCACCCATGATGCCCGTTAAAGGGATGAGCCAGAGGTTTAGGATGATATTGATCACTGCGCCTATGCCGGTCCTGAAAAAAGTAAGTTTATTAAGGTCCTCAGCAATCATGAACTGTCCGTTGGCTGTTCCCAGAAAGACAAATACACCTGACCAGACATGAACGGCAAGGATAGGTGCGGCATCGGAGTATTCAGGCATCAGTTTATAAATGAACGGCGAGGCGAAGGTAACAGCCAGGGCAAATGACATGCTGAACCAGACCATGAGGTCATACAGGTTCTGGAGCCTCTTTTGGTAGCGCTCCGGATCATCTCTCCGGGCGTTGAGGATTGCTGGAAAGAGAGAAGATACAATCACACTGGGAATAAAATACAGGGCGGCACTAAAGTTTACCGCTGTTGTATACGTGCCCTGAGCCGCTGGCCCGATCATTTCATGGAGCATGAGCTGGTCAATGTTCATGTATAATGACACCATAATACCTGAAATGATCAGCGGCCATGAAAAAGCAATTAACTTTTTAGAAAGCTTAGGGTCAAAGCTCCAGTTCAGCAACCGGCGGCCCTTTCTGTTGTAGATGATGAAATAGCCAAGGGCTAACCATATAAAGTCAGCAATACTCGCGTAAATAAATAGTTCCAGCGGACTTTCGGTATAGATCAATACCATTTTGATCAGTGCGGAAAAGAGCGTGCCTGCTATTTGTAGCTGCATGATGTATTTTGACCTGACCTCTGCCTGAAAATAAGAGTCTATGACGTTAAAGGATTGGAAAATGCCAATGAAAGAGAGGATCAGTACATAAATGTACGGCGTATCCTCCAGGCTGAAAAAGAACCAGCTCAGGTAAATCATCGGTATGCATACCAGCCCTGCTATAAATTTCATTCTGAAAGCGGTACCAAGAATGCGGTCCCGCTCTTTAGGATAAGCATGAAGTTCTTTGACGATCACCTGGTCCAGCCCCAGTGATGCAACCGCAGCAAAAAGCATCACATAGATGATCGCCCCGTTTAAAATCCCGAAGTTTTCTGGCTGGAGATAATTGGCGATCTGTATGGTGACCAGCATTTTAATGACAAGGCTGCCGACCTTTCCGAACATCAGCATTCCGGTGTTCTTCAGGTATTTTTCAAATGCCTCTTTGTCAAATCCTTTAATGGCAGGTATTTTCATCGCTGCAAAGATGCTAATTTAAATTTCTTCTCAATTGAACTGGTTAAAAGTGGTCGAGGAGTTCTTCCAGGTGTGTGATCTGCCATTTTACATCATCAGGAAATTCCTTGCTCTGCGGATTAAAGTAAATGGCTTTCATCCCAAAACCTTGTGCACCCCGTATGTCTGCTTCTATGCTGTCCCCGATCATAATGCATTCTTCTTTTCTGGCTTTGGCTTTATCCAGCGCATATTCAAAAATGGCTTTGTCGGGTTTGTTGACCCCAACATCCTCTGAAATAATGACGTTGGTGAAATAGGGGTTCAGCCCGGATACCTCCATTTTGATCAGGGTAGATTCTTTGAAACCATTGGAGATGATGTGCAGGGTATATTTCTGCTTCAGGTAACCCAGTACTTTTTCAGAGCCAAGAAAGAGGTTCTTTTTATGGGGGGTAATGCGCACATAATCGTCTTCAAACTGCTGCGGGATTTTTTCCGGATGAATGCCTAACTGTATAAAAGTCCTGCTGAAGCGCTCTGCACGCAGCGTTTCCTTGGTGATTTTTCCTACATGATAATCAGCCCAGAGGCTGTGGTTGTTTTCCGTATAGGTGCTGATGAACGCTTCGGCAGAAGCCAGGCCGAGTTCTTCCAGTTTATAGTGCAGGTAAAGTTCATGGAGTGTCTCCTGCGCGTTCTTGTCAAAATCCCAGATGGTATGGTCAAGGTCGAAAAAAATATGCTTAATCATGGTCGTAGCTCATTACAGCTTGGTGCCGTATGCCAGATCGCCGGCATCACCTAAGCCGGGCACAATATACGCTTTACTGGTCATTTCCTCGTCAACAGCGCCCAGCCATAACCTGGCTTTAGGAAAGTTTGCCCTGACATGACGTACGCCTTCGGCACTGGCAATAGCAGATACGATGTGGAGTTCTTTGATCTGGTATCTGCGGGTAAGTTCTTTACAGCAAAGTACCATGCTTAATCCGGTGGCGAGCATGGGGTCGGCCATGATCACAGTTTTACCGCTGAGGTCCGGCGAGGAAACATATTCCATTTGTATTTCAAAACTGCCGCTCTTGTGGTTTCTGCGATAGGCTCCAATAAAACAGGAATCGGCTTTGTCAAATATATTTAAAATCCCCTGGTGCAAAGGGAGTCCGGCGCGTAATATTGTAGCCAGTACAGGTTGTGCCGCCAGCTGCGGCGTGAGGGCAGTGCCCAAAGGTGTCTGAGTTTCGGTGTTGCTGTACTCCAGCGTTTTGCTGATCTCAAAAGCAAAATACTCACCGAGGCGTTCCATGTTCCTCCGAAAACGCATGGCATCCTTCTGTATGTTTTCATCACGAAGCTCGGCGATAAAAACGTTGGCAATGGAACTGGTTTTGCTGAGATCATGTATCATTACTTAAATTTAGTAAATAGTTTCCGTAAATTTGAATCTATGAAATTCCAACTCACTTCAGATTATAAACCTACGGGAGATCAGCCAAATGCCATAAAACAACTTGTAGAGGGGGTAAATGCCCAGGAGCATTATCAGACCCTGCTGGGAGTGACGGGGTCCGGCAAAACCTTTACTGTGGCCAATGTGATTGAACAGACGCAAAAACCAACGCTGATACTGAGCCACAATAAAACACTGGCCGCACAGCTGTATGGGGAGTTTAAGCAGTTCTTCCCGGAAAATTCGGTGAACTACTTTGTTTCATATTACGATTATTACCAGCCTGAGGCTTTTATAGCCAGCAGCAATACTTACATAGAAAAAGACCTCAGCATCAATGAGGAGATCGAAAAATTAAGACTGCGTACCACTTCTTCCCTGATGTCGGGCCGCAGGGACGTGATCGTAGTTTCTTCTATCTCCTGCATCTATGGTATGGGAAATCCTGAAGATTTTTCCAGATCGGTATTCCGTTTTTCTGTGGGCACCCGGATTTCGAGAAATTCCTTTCTGCACAGCCTGGTAGAGATCCTGTATGCCCGCACCACGAATGATTTCAAAAGAGGGACCTTCAGGGTCAAAGGGGATACGGTAGATATTTTTCCGGCTTACCTGGACAGTGCCTACCGGGTATCTTTTTTTGGTGATGACATCGAGGAACTGAGCGTGATCGATCCGGTGACGGGTAAAACGCTGGAAAAAATTGAAGATATGGCCATATATCCGGCCAATTTGTTCGTGACGCCAAAGGAAAGGTTCAACTCTTCCATCTGGGGAATCCAGGAAGAGCTCGAGATCCGCAAGAACCAGCTGATTGATGACCGGCATTTGCTGGAAGCAAAACGCCTGGAAGAGCGGGTGAATTTTGATATAGAAATGATGAAAGAGCTGGGCTATTGTTCCGGTATTGAGAATTATTCCCGCTTTTTTGACGGCAGGTCGCCGGGAATGCGGCCCTTTTGCCTGCTCGATTATTTCCCGGACGACTACCTGATGGTGATCGATGAAAGCCATGTGACTGTTCCGCAGATCAGGGCGATGTACGGGGGTGACCGGTCGCGGAAAATGTCGCTGGTAGAATACGGTTTCCGTTTGCCTTCAGCGCTGGACAACAGGCCGCTTAATTTTGAGGAGTTTGAAAGGCTGGCACCGCAGACTATTTATGTAAGCGCAACGCCTGCAGATTATGAACTGCAAAAAACGGAGGGGGTTTATGTGGAGCAGGTGATCCGGCCGACAGGTCTGCTGGATCCCTTGATAGAGGTGAGACCAGCCATAAACCAGGTGGATGATCTGCTGGATGAAATTGATAAGACCATCAAAATGGGCGACAGGGTATTGGTGACTACCCTGACCAAAAGGATGGCTGAGGAGCTGACCAAGTATATGGACAGGCTGAACATCAAGTGCCGGTACATCCATTCGGAAGTGAAAACACTGGAACGGGTGGAGATCCTTCGCGGACTGAGACTGGGTGAATTTGACGTGCTGATCGGGATCAACCTGCTCCGGGAGGGTTTGGATCTGCCCGAGGTTTCCCTGGTAGCCATCCTGGACGCTGACAAAGAAGGGTTCCTGCGATCGGAAAGATCACTGATCCAGACGATAGGCAGGGCGGCGCGCAACGACCGTGGCCATGTGGTGATGTATGCCGATAAAGTCACTGAATCTATGGAAAAGACGATTGAGGAAACAAACCGGCGCAGGGAAAAACAGATCGCATATAATCTGGAGCATGGTATAACACCGAAAACGGTTGGAAAAAGCCGGGAGGCGATACTGGACCAGACCTCTGTTCTTGATTTCTCTTCGGGTGAAAACAAACGTGCCAGGCCTTATGTTGAAGTAGATGAGGTGAGCATGGCGGCAGACCCTGTTGTGCAGTACATGACTAAGGCAGAGATGCAAAAGTCGATAGATAAGACCAGGAAAGAAATGGGTAAAGCAGCCAAAGACATGGATTTCTTACTGGCGGCAAGGTTACGCGATGAAATGTTTGCGATGGAAAAACTATTTGACGAAAGATTTGGTAAAGGGGTAAAGATTTAGCAGATGGACGGAAAGAACAGAAAAGACATCTACCCGGGCCTGGAAGTGGATGTCATCCTGAAAAAGGACCAGCGGAGCGGCAAACGCACCCGTGGCATCGTGGCGAACCTGCTGACTTCAGCACCTTATCATTCTCGCGGCATAAAAGTAAGACTGGAAGACGGACAGGTGGGACGGGTTGCGGAAATTGTCGATGAAATATAATCATAGTGCAATAATCTGCTGAGGATTGTAATAATGGAAATACTGACCCGTCTATATTTTATATAGATTTGTAACGTTAATTAATGACATGGGATTTTTTAAATTTATAATAATCAGCTTCTTAGTATTGTATATCATCCGGATCATACTCCGGTTGATATTTCCTATAGTGCTGAAAAACATGTTTAGCAAAGTACAGCAGCAGGCCCAAAACCAGGGCAGGCAAGCGCAGGCTAAACCTGAAGGGTCAATCTCCATTGACTATATGCCGCCAAAAACGAAAGCCGGTAAAACCGATACGCTGGGGGATTTTGTCGATTATGAAGAGATAAAATAAAAAAAAATTATCTAAGTTTGGGATGAGTTTAAATCTTAAACAAACCCTTAATGAATAATTGGTTAAAAGCAAATGGCATACATCTGGCCATTATTGGATTTTTTATTGTCATCTGTTTCGTCTATTTCAGTCCGGTTTTACAAGGCAAAGCTCCCGCACAAAGTGATGTGCTGCAGGCCAAAGCCATGGCCAAAGAGATCATGGAGTATAAGGACAAAGACGGTAAAGGGCCGCTTTGGACCAACCAGATGTTTGGCGGTATGCCTGCTTACCAGATTTGGGTACAGCATCCGTACAACGGGGCTACCTATGTGATCAACCTGGTCAGAGACATTTTTCCTGATCCTGTAGATGTAGTACTGCTTTATCTGGTGGGTGCTTATTTTTTATTTTGCGTATTGCGCATCAATCCCTGGCTCGCTGCGGCCGGTGCGATAGCTTTTGCCTTTACTTCTTATAACTTTATCATCATTGCCGCTGGTCATAGCAATAAAGCGCTGGCCATTGCATTTTGTGCGCCTATACTGGCAGGTGTCATACTGACGCTCCGTGGGAAATACTGGATCGGCGGTAGTTTAACTGCACTGTTTCTGGCCCTGGAGATCCGGGCCAATCACATCCAGATGACTTATTACCTGATGATTGCTTTGCTGATCTTTATGGGAATTGAACTTTACCACGCGGTAAGGGAGAAAAAACTTGCACCTTATCTGCGTGCTTTAAGTTTTCTCGCGGTGGGAGTGCTTTTGGCTTTTATGGTGAATGCCGGAAAACTATGGACTACCTATGAATATGGAAAGGAATCCAACAGGGGCAACTCTAACCTGACCACTGATGCTGCTGAGGAAAAAAACGGATTGTCTAAAGAATACGCCTATGGCTGGAGCCAGGGTATGGGAGAAAGTTTTACTTTCCTTATTCCAAACTTGTATGGCGGGGCAAGCGGCATTGATGCGCTGGTCAAACCGGAAAGTCACACTTACAAAGCCATACAGGGCATTACCGGCGGGGATCCGACGGGGGCGATACAGCAGCTGGCCGGACAGGTTGGCCTGCAGCAGTACTGGGGCGAGAAGCCGGGCACTTCAGGGCCGTACTATTTCGGCGCTATTGTGTGTTTCCTGTTCGTATATGGTTTGCTGATCGTAAAGAACCGCCTGAAATGGTGGATCCTGGGGACAACAATATTGTTTATGTTCCTGTCATTCGGAAAGAATTTTCCACTGGTATCAGATCTTTTCTTCGAGTATTTCCCGATGTACAATAAGTTCAGGGCAGTGGAGTCTATTCTGGCCCTGGTTGGCCTGATGGTTCCGGTACTGGCTTTACTGGCGGTGAAAGAAGTGCAGGATGGTGGATATGATGCAAAGGTACTGACCAGGAAATTAAGCATCGCCGGAGGTATAACAGGCGGGTTCGCTTTACTGGTGGCCATTATGCCGACGGCATTTTTCAGTTTTACTACTGAAATCCATCAGCAGATGGTACAATACCTGACCCAGTTACTGGACAATAATGCCGGCATGGCACAAAGTATCGGTGCCGCTCTGGTTGCGGACCGGGCTGATCTGGCACGTGCCGACGCTTTACGTTCGGTGTTGTTCATTGCGGTAGGTTATGGCCTGATCTGGGCGCTGATCAACAGGAAAATGGGCGTTCAGCTGGCAATGGCTTTACTTGGGATTGCCATACTGATTGACATGTGGCAGGTTGACCGCCGGTATTTGAACAATGACAATTTTGCAAGCAAGAGCGATCTGAACAACCATTTTCAGGCAAGGGACATAGATGCGATCATTATGCAGGATAAGGATCCTGATTACAGGGTGTTCGACATGAGCATTTCTACATTTTCGGATGCAAGTGCCTCTCAGTTCCATAAAACTGTAGGCGGTTATCATGCTGCCAAACTCAAAAGATTCCAGGAACTGATTGACGGGCAATTTACCAAAAGCGTCAACCAGGATGTACTGGACATGCTGAATACGAAATACATCATTACCCAGGACCCTAAAACCGGCAACTCCGGGATGCGGAAGAATACAACTGCTGCCGGCCATGCCTGGATTGTTCAGCGGATTCAGTTTGTGAAAGATGCGGATGAGGAAATGAAGGCAATCAGCAGTTTTGACCCGAAAAATGAAGCCATTGTGGACAGCCGGTATAAAAACATTATCGATGAAAAGCGCGGAATAGGCGCTGACCCTACTGCTTTTATCAAATTGGAAAGTTATCACCCTGACCACCTGGTCTATTCCTATAGCGCGCCCAGGGATGTAGTTGCGGTATTCTCTGAAATCTATTACGATAAGGGCTGGAATATGTATGTTGACGGTGTTAAGAAGCCTTATTTCAGGGCAGATTATGTGTTGCGCGCAGCGCAGCTGGAGGCTGGAAACCATAAGGTTGAGTTTAAGTTTGAACCGGTGTCTTATTATGCGGGCGAGAAAATATCCCTTGCCGGATCACTTTTGCTGATGGCGGCGTTGGGTTTTGCTTTTTACGAAGACAAGAGAAAAAAGAAGGCAATTTCATAATGCCACTTTAACATCCAGTTAATGTTTATGCTGCATTTTTGCAGGATAAACTCATATTCTATGCTGGAATTGTTTTTTATAGTATGCCTGATCGCTGGTTTAGCATTGTTCTTCGGGCCATATGAACTGACAATGGACGAAGATGATGTCTAAAAGAGAAATAGATATCGCCGTCATCTCAGACGTACACCTGGGTACTTATGGCTGCCATGCAAAAGAGCTATTAAAGTATCTCAAAAGCATTAAACCGAAGGCTGTTGTCCTCAATGGCGACATTATAGACATCTGGCAGTTCAGCAAACGGTACTGGCCGGAGACGCACATGAAGATCGTGCGTAAGCTGATGAAATTTGTGGTGGAAGGTGTACCCGTCTATTACCTGACCGGCAACCATGACGAGCTGCTGAGAAAGTTCGCAGATGTGCATATGGGTGCATTTCACCTTCAAAATAAGCTGATCCTGGATATAGATGGAAAGAAGGCCTGGTTCTTTCATGGGGATGTGTTTGATGTGACCATGCAGCATTCCAAATGGCTGGCTAAACTTGGCGCCGTAGGCTATGACAGCCTGATCCTGATCAATAGTTTTGTGAACTGGTGCCTCACCGCGATCGGACGGGAGAAGATGAGTTTTTCCAAAAAGATCAAGGCCAGGTTTAAGGATGCGGTAAAATTTATCAATAAATTTGAATATACAGCAGCGGACCTGGCGATAGAAAAGGGCTATGAATATGTAGTTTGCGGCCACATCCATCAGCCGGAAATGCGGACCATTGTCACGGAGGAGGGCCAGGTGACTTACCTGAACAGCGGCGATTGGGTCGAAAACCTGACTGCGCTGGAATATTATGACAAGAGCTGGAACATCTTTAAATATGAAGCTAAGGATTTTGAGAAGGATGAGGTAGAGGAAGGAGATTTATCTGACAGTGAGGATCTGCACAGTAAGCTCGATGTGAATACCCTGCTGCAAAAGATTAAATTAGAAATTGCCTGAAGTAAAAAAATACAGATATTAGGAGCGAATGAAGATACTTTACGCGATACAGGGCACGGGCAATGGTCACATCAGCCGGGCAAGGGAAATTGTGCCCCTGCTGCAGCAATATGGTGAAGTCGATTTGCTGATCAGCGGAACCCAGGCGGATGTAAAATTAAGCCAGGATGTGAGGTTTCAGCTGCATGGCTTCAGTTTCATATTTGGCAAAAAGGGCGGAGTGGATCACTATGAAACCTGGAAAACGATGAACCTGCCCAGGTTTGTAAAGGACATGCGCCGGATTCCTTTAAAAGAATACAACCTGATCCTGAACGATTTTGAACCGGTTACGGCCTGGGCCTGCAAAACACAGGGGATAGAAAGTGTCGGACTGAGTCATCAGGCTTCTTTTCAGTCTAAAAAAGTGCCGAAGCCTAAAAGCATAGACTGGGCGCAGCTGGTGATGAAATATTATGCCCCGGCTACTCACTATATCGGTTTCCATTTCGACAGGTATGATGACTTTATTTATACGCCGGTGATCAGGGCAGAGATCAGGAACATGCTGGTCTCTAATTTAGGCCATTATACCGTATATCTGCCCGCAATTGATGACCGGATGCTGGTTCCTATACTAAAAAAAATACCTGGTGTTGAGTGGCAGGTGTTTTCCAAACACGCCCAAAGCGCTTATACGGATGGCAATGTCAGGGTAGACAGGGTAAATAATGAGCAGTTCAATAAGAGCCTGGCTTCATGTGAGGGACTGCTGACCGGTGGCGGATTTGAGGGGCCGGCAGAAGCCTTGTACCTTGGAAAAAAATTGCTGGTGGTCCCTATGAAGTTTCAGTATGAACAGCAATGCAACGCTTTTGCTTTGAAGCAATTTGGATTGCCGGTAATCTGGGGGAGCAATAAAAACTGGCTCCCTGTTATAGCCGATTGGGTAAAGGGCATCCAGGAACACAAGTTCCATTTTCCGGATGAAACGGCTTCGGTAATTGATAAAGTTGTAAAGCAGTTTGCCAGATAATTTGCTTTACTTTGCCGTAGTATAACGGCATGATCAATCAGTTTAGAAATTTAAACCCAGTTAATCTCCTCATTTTATTCGCATATACTTTTTTTATGCGAATGGCGATTTTCGCTGACCTGCCCGTGTTGCTGCAGTTTGAATTCTTGGAACCTTATACCAAATTCTTTGTAAAAATTCCCATTGGAGAGACGCTCTCGCCATCAGGAAATGTAATCGTGGCCGGATTCATGGTCTACATCCAGGCGATATTGTTTAACCGGGTGGTCAATAACCATGCGTTGCTGAGCAAGCCGAGTTTTTTGCCTGCCCTCCTGTATGTGACCTCCGCGAGTTTGTTTATGCCCTTTTTAATCCTGAGCCCGCCGCTGATCTGTAATTTCCTGCTCATCTGGATGATGGATAAATTTTTGAAGGTGGGGAAATCGCCCAACGCAATTATGATCATGTTTGATGTCGGAATGATCATTGCTATCGGAACACTGATCTATTTTCCCTTTATCGTCATGCTCGTCATGCTCTGGCTGACATTGCTCCTTTACCGCTCTTTTGAGTGGCGGGAATGGGTTTCCGGCCTTGTTGGAATCTTAACCATCTTTTTTTTCGTAGGGGTTTATTACTACTGGAACGATAGCCTGTCTATGTTTTATAAGATCTGGCTTCCTCTGGGCAACAAATTTCCGTCCGTATTCAAGATCAATTATAACGACTACCTGGTATTGATCCCGGTCTTAGTGATGATGGTACTGGCTGCACTGCAGCTGCGGGAGAATTTTTTCAGGAGTTTTATCAGCACAAGAAAGGCGTTTCAAATGCTGTTCTTCATGTTTATCGTCGCATTGATCAGCTTTTATACTAAACCCGATTTCAGACTGTATCATTTCCTGCTTTGTGTTCCCCCGGGTTCAGTGCTGCTGGCATATTATTTTTCAAATGCAAAAAAGCGGTGGTTCTATGAAAGCTTGTTCCTGATCCTTGTGTTTGCCATTCAGTACTTTTTGTTTGTTTAACTTTTTTTAACAATTCAGCACCTTGAAACTTGTTAAAGATTAATAGCTTTGTGCGGATGCATAATCTGGTCATAGATATCGGTAATACAAACAACAAACTGGCTGTTTTTCATGACAGGGAGTTAGTTGAATACCAGGTTATTAAGAAAATTACCCCCCAGGTGCTCCGCAGTTTGATCAATCAGTACAAAATCGATTGTTCCACGGTTTCCAGCGTCGCCGGAGAACTGAATGAGGTCATTGATGTGCTCAAAGAACATACAAATTACCTGGGGTTTTCAACAGGACTGAATACCGGGATAAAGAACCACTACGGGACACCAGAGTCTTTGGGGCTGGACAGATGGGCCAAAATCATCGCTGCCAATCATTACTATTCCGGAAGAGACTGTTTTATCATAGATGCGGGTACATGCATTACTTATGACCTGCTCAACAACCAGGCTGAATATTATGGGGGGAGTATAAGTCCGGGTATCGGGATGCGGTTTGAGGCAGTGCACCATTATACAGGCAGACTTCCCAAGGTCGGCTGGAACGGGGAAGCCGCTGAAATACCACAGGGGACCAATACCATTTCGGCGATAAAAAATGGTGTTTTACAGGGGGTGGTCAATGAGATCACCGGGTTCATCACCTATCAAAATGAAAGAAATAAGGGTCTGACGGTACTGATAACGGGTGGGGATGCAGGTTTTTTGCTAGAGCAATTAAAAAACAGCATCTTTGCGCCTCAAATTATACACGATCCCTACTTAGTATTAAAAGGATTAAATGAAGTCATTGCATTTGAATATGTACAAAAAGATTAATTATATAGCAGCGGTATTGATATTGCTTGCCAGCATCTCTGCCGAGGCACAGATTACCACACAGTCACCGTATTCGAGATACGGGTTGGGGAATATCAAAGGCTCAATGCTGCCGCAGTACAGGGCGATGGGCGGAATTTCAACCGCGATCAATAAACCTACGCTATACAGCAACATAAATATGCAGAACCCTGCATCTTATACCGGAATTGCTCTGACCACGGTGGATATCGGTATGTCCGGTGCATTTACCACCCTGAAACGAGATGGGGCGCAGGAGAAAAGTTACAACTCTACCCTAAGCCATCTGGCACTCGCATTTCCTTTAGTATCCGGCAAGTCTGCACTGAGCATTGGAATCTTACCCTATACCGAGCTGGGATATGAGTACGCTGTTGCCACTAAACTGGACACAACCGACGTGAATTATCGTTATGCAGGTGAAGGCGGGCTTACAAAAGCTTATATTGGTTATGGACAGCGGATCGGGGACAACTTCAGCATTGGTGGAAATATAGAATATTTGTTCGGTAACCTTCAGGAGAGCCGGTCTACGGAGCTGTTGTCTTACCCTTCAATTCCCAATCGTCAGCAGAATAAAAATAGCGTTGGAGGTGTGACCTTTTCTTATGGTATGCAGTACCAGATCCCATTGGGGAATAAAAAAAGCCTGACCCTCGGCTATTCGGGCTCTTCTTCGTCTTCAGTGAATTCTAAAAAGAGTTATGTGGTAACGCAGTTCAGCTATAACGATCTTGGTGAAGAGAATACGGCCTTTGACACCCTGGAAGTCAGGGAAAACCCGTCGGCCAAACTGAAGCTCCCTTTGACACATAACTTTGGGATCGCTTTCCAGAAGGACAATAAATGGCTGATCGGGGCCGATTACAGAATGGGAAAATGGTCTAAACTGAGTATTGAAGGGGTGAACCAGGGCTTACAGGACAGCTGGGGCTTTTCTGCCGGAGGACAGTTCATTCCGAACATGAGTGCGATTTCAGGCTATTTCAATCGGGTGGAATACCGGATGGGCTTTAATTACGATAAGACTTACATCAGGATAAGCGATCAGGACGTTAAGCAAATGGCCGTTACTTTTGGCCTGGGGCTTCCTTTGGCTTCCGCAAGATATTCCATTTACAAGCTCAACCTGACTACAGAAATCGGGAAGCGGGGCTCAATGACCAATGGCATGCTCCAGGAGAATTATATCAATCTGCATTTAGGTTTTACACTTAACGATACCTGGTTCAAAAGATTTAAATTTGACTAATGAACAGCAGAAGTATCATCTGTATACTTTGCATGTTCCAGATCTTTTTGAGTTCATGCGGCGAGGATGACCTTAAGAAAGCAGCAAGGCTTTCCGAAAAAGTAAAGCTGAACGTAGACCGCACCAAGGGTGTTCAGATTACTTACAGTGATTCTGCAAAGGTCAAAGCGCAGGGTTATGCGCCCATACTCGATAAGGTAACACTCGTGGACAAGCCGGGTTACCAGGAGATGCCTAAAGGGGTGAAGATTAATTTTCTCGATGATATGATGAAAATCAAAGGGTCTATTACTTCAGATTACGCAATCATGAAAGATTCCGAGAAGACAGCGACCTTTAAAAGAAATGTGGTCGTAGTCAATGAAAATATGACCTTCAATACCGAAGAGCTGGTCTGGGACCAAAATAAAAAGTTATTTTTATCTCCCAAAGGTATTGTTACTAAACCGGACGGGACTGTACTGAATGCAATTGACTTTAGCGCCACTGAGGATTTCAGTCTGATCAACTGGAAAAACGGAACCGGCGAGACCTACGTACCGGATAATTTTGGGCAGTAAGCCGTTAAATTAAACAGGCATATTTCCCTAATTTTTAAATACTTATTCAAATACAATTTAATGTTTTCTTTTTTTAGCAAAAGTTGTATCTTGCGCCCTCTTAAAAAAAATTATAAATAAGAATATTATGGGATTAATGACATTTTTGCGGAATCGCGCAGGCTATATCCTGGTAGGGGCCATCGGTTTCGCAATTGTTGCATTTTTGGTTGGTGATGCAATTAACGTAGGTAAGCCTTTCTGGGCGGAGTCTCAAAAAGTTGTCGGATCAGTTGACGGTGAAGAAATAAATATAGAGCAGTTCGGAGCTAAGGTTGATCAAAGCCTTGCCCAGTTTAAACAGCAGTATGGCGGTGCGGGCAATGCCCAAATGCAGGCTATGGCTGTTGATAATGTTTGGCAAGGTGAAATTGCCGGGATACTTTTAGGAAAAGAATATGCCCGTATGGGACTGTCAGTTTCAGGCAGTGAATTGTTCGACCTGATACAGGGACCAAATCCAAGTCCGCTGATCGTACAATATTTTGGTAACCCTCAGACCGGTACTGTTGACCGTGCCCAGGTCATCAAGATCTTCAAAGACGGAGCGAAAGATCCGAGACTGAAAGATCAGTTGCGTACGCTTGAAACAGAAATCGAAAAGCAGGCTTTGCAGACAAAATATACCAAGCTGGTCAATAATTCCATATATGTAACTACGCTGGAGGCCAATGACGAATATCAGAACCGCAACAAACTGGCAAACTTCAAGTATACCGGTCTTGATTATGCGTCTGTTCCCGATGCAAGTGTAAAGCTAAGTGAATCAGATTATTCAGATTATTACAATAAAAATAAAGAGCGGTTTAATAATCCTACGGAAACAAGGTCATTTGAATATGTGTCTTTTAGTGTAAGTCCTACGAAAGAAGATTCTGTGGCGGTTAAGGCCCAGGTTGACAAACTGGCAAATGACTTTAAAACAGCTGTGAATGATTCTTTGTTCGCTGCTGTAAATTCGGATGTTAAAGTGCCTTATACCTACATGAGCAAAGGCAAACTTGATCCTGCAGTAGATTCTGTGGTTTTCAACTTGCCTGCAGGAAGTTTCTACGGCCCTAAATTTTCAGGAAACTCCTATAAACTCGTTAAAGTCATCAGTACCCGTTTTTCACCTGATTCGGTTAAAGCGAGCCATATTTTAATTAACCCAAGCAAGCTTGGCGGAGTTGATAAGGCTAAAAAAATGGCCGATTCCTTGAAAAACCTGGTTCAGAACGGAGCAAGTTTTGCAGATCTGGCTAAAGAGTACAGCGAAGACGGTTCAAAAGATAAAGGCGGAGATCTTGGCACTTTCACCAGGGGACAGATGGTTCCTGAATTTGAAAATGCTGTTTTTGACGGAAGTGTCGGTGACCTTAAGATCGTCACGACACAGTTTGGTGTCCATCTGATCAAAATCGAAAAACAGGTTGGGAACTCAAAAGTGGCTAAACTGGCTTACATAGAAAAAAGCCTGGTGTCAAGTAACAAAACAAGGGATGCTGCTTATAAAAAGGCAAGCAATTTCCTGACTGAAGTAAAAGAAGGAAACTTTACTGACCTTGCTCAAAAGAAAGGTTATACTGTAGGCGTCGCCGATAAAATTACCCCTACTCAGGGCTTTGCC
The DNA here is from genome assembly GCF_030244015.1 of Pedobacter ginsengisoli. Classification (GTDB taxonomy): domain Bacteria; phylum Bacteroidota; class Bacteroidia; order Sphingobacteriales; family Sphingobacteriaceae; genus Pedobacter; species Pedobacter ginsengisoli. The sequence goes on along the minus strand of NZ_JASSYX010000004.1, from coordinate 498,106 downwards.
CCAGGTTTGGACAATCCGCGTCAGCTGATCCGTGATGCTTATGCAGCCGAAAAAGGAACAGTGCTTGATCAGGTATATCAAATGGACAATGCATTTGTGATTGCACGCCTGACAGACATTAAACCTAAGGGTACTTTATCTCTTGAGGCGGTCAAAAAAGAAATTGAACCGATGGTTCGCAATGCTGTAAAGGCTAAGACCTTGTCCGATAAGATTAACAAGGCATTATCCGGTTCAGGTACTATTGACCAGGTTGCTCAAAAATTAGGAAAAACTGCTGCGCCGGTACAAAATATTGTTTTTAGCAATCCAATTATTCCGGGGATTGGCCAGGAGAATAAAGTGGTAGGGGCAGTTTTTGGATCACAGCCAGGAAAGATTTCTAAACCTATTGAAGGAGAGTCGGGTGTTTATGCCTTTGTTGTTGATGGGTTTACCAGTCCGGCACCAATGGCCAATACTTACAAACAGAAAGAAGCCATGATCCAGGCGGCTGGTCAGCGCGCGTTAGGTGCTGCATTCCAGGCATTGCAGGATAAAAGCAAGATAAAAGACAATCGGGTGAAATTCTATTAATCTTATTTTACGTAATTTTGTAGCCGGAAGTAATTATTACTTCCGGCTTTTTATTTGATAAGCTATGGAGATTCAGGAAAATTTTGTCAATAAGGTAGCTGCCAGCGGGTTAATCACCTTCAATCTGGAAGAGTACCTTCATCCGGGAGAAAGAGTTGTTTATGACATCAAGGACAATCTTTTTCATGGTCTGATGCTGAGAGAAAAAGATTTCAGAGAGTTTGTGAAGACTCATGACTGGGAAAACTATAAAGGAAAAAATGTAGCTATAATTTGCAGTGCGGATGCAATAGTGCCAACCTGGGCTTATATGCTGCTTGCCAATAAGCTGAAACCTTTTGCCAATGAAGTGGTATTTGGAAGCCCCGAGACTCTTGAAACTGTATTGTTTGCTAAAGCTCTGGCTAAAATAGACCTTAAAACTTTTGAAGGGGAGCGTGTTGTGGTAAAGGGCTGCGCTGATATTGACCTTCCGGTATCGGCCTATGTAGAGATCACCAACCTGTTAAGCCCGGTGGTAAAGAGCATCATGTATGGTGAACCCTGCTCTACAGTGCCCATTTACAAGCGAAAGGATTAATTTGGATTGTTTTTTGTATTAGCTTAGGTATGAGAAAGTTATTGTTGGTTATTGTTGTTGTGTTCCTAAGCTTTAAATCATTCGGGCAAGAGCTTCCTTTTGTCAAAGACCCGGTGTTTAAGCCCGGGGAAGTACTGACCTATAAATTGAAGTATGGTTTCATTACCGCTGCAGAAGGAACATTGAAAGTTTTGCAGACAGATCTGAAGTTTGACGGCAAACCAACTTTGAGGCTAAGCGTGGATGGACAGACATCGGGTACCTTCGATGTATTTTACAAGATCAGGGACCATTATGATTCCTACATAGACGTCAACAATCTGAAACCCTATTTTTACCAGGAAAATATCAGGGAGGGAAGTTACCGCCGGCAGGATAAAGCGAGGTTTAGCCAGGCAGAGAAGAAAGTCGTGGCTACCAAGGGTACTTTCAGTACACCGACCATGCAGACCTTTGATCTGGTTTCATCCTATTATTTTGCCCGGAGTCTGGACATTTCTAAAATGAAAATCGGTGATTTCGTGAAGCTGAATTATTTCCTGGGAGATGAGATCAGTCAGCTGGAAATCCAGTACCTGGGCAGAGAGGTGATCAAAACGAAACTGGGTAAGATCAGGTGCCTGAAATTTAGCCCTTCCATAAAACCAGGCAGGATCTTCCGTAAAGACAGCAGGTTGTACCTTTGGGTTTCGGACGATGGAAACAGGGTGCCTTTAAAGGCACAGGTAGAGATATTGGTTGGGTCTGTAATCATGGAAATAAAGTCTGCAGATGGACTGCAACACCCGCTGGAAATTATAAAATAAAGGAAATGATAGAAGTACAGAATACCCTGGTCCATGAGGACCTGATTACTGAGCATTTTGTATGCAATTTAAATAAGTGCAAGGGGATCTGCTGTGTAGAGGGAGATGCCGGCGCACCTCTGGATGTAGCTGAAACGGCAATCTTAAAGGAGATTTATCCTAAGATCCAGCATTTGCTGGAAGAAAAAGGGGTAGCAGCCATCGAGGCCCAGGGAACTTCAGTTGTGGACCCGGACGGAGATCTGACTACTCCATGTGTGGACGGTAATAAAGAATGTGCTTATGTGACTTTTGAAAACGGGATCACCAAATGTGGTATCGAAAAAGGATATGAACAGGGCCTGATTGACTGGCAAAAACCGATTTCCTGTCACCTTTATCCAATAAGGGTAACCCAATATCCTGAATTTGAAGTCCTGAATTATGACAGGTGGCACATTTGCCACGATGCCTGTTCGTTTGGACGGGAGCTGAAGGTTCCGGTTTATCAGTTTTTGAAAGGGCCGCTGATCAGAAAATATGGAGAACAATGGTTCAAAGAATTGGAAGATAATGTATCTTCATAACGTAATTAACAAACCCTGTATACATTGAAAGGAATAATTTTAGCAGGCGGAAGCGGCACGAGGCTTCACCCATTGACCCTGGTCATGAGTAAACAAATGATGCCGGTTTATGATAAACCGATGATCTACTATCCGCTGTCTACACTGATGCTGGCGGGCATCAATGAGATCCTGATCATTTCCACTCCTCATGATCTTCCAAATTTTGAAAAGCTGCTTGGCGACGGAAGCAGCCTGGGCTGTAAGTTTTCTTATGCAGTGCAGGAACAACCCAACGGCCTTGCGCAGGCCTTTGTAATCGGTGCAGATTTTATTGGCAGTGACAAAGTGGCCCTTGTACTGGGTGATAATATATTTTACGGCGACGGGATGGCCAGGTTGCTGCAGGCCAGTTCTGATCCAGACGGCGGGGTTGTATTTGCCTACCGGGTTTCAGATCCTGAGCGTTATGGTGTGGTAGAATTTGACGATCAGAAACAGGCGGTATCGATTGAGGAAAAGCCAGCGGTTCCAAAATCTGATTATGCGGTTCCGGGTCTTTATTTTTATGACAATTCAGTTGTGGAGATCGCCAGAAACATTAAGCCATCGCCACGGGGAGAATACGAGATCACCGATGTAAACAAGGTTTACCTGGAACAGGGGAAACTGAAGGTTGGTGTGCTGAGCAGGGGAACAGCCTGGCTGGATACTGGTACTTTTGCTTCTTTGATGCAGGCCGGCCAGTTTGTACAGGTGATCGAGGAGCGGCAGGGCCTGAAGATCGGCAGCATAGAAGAAGTAGCTTACCGGATGGGTTTTATAGATAAGGAGCAGCTGAGAAAGATCGCTGAACCCCTGGTAAAAAGCGGATATGGCGCATATTTGCTGAAATTGATCAAATAGATGCCAAAATTGCTGAGTCTTTTGTAAAATACAGAAAACTTTGATTGCGGTATTTCGGCTTTCTTTGGATATTAAGGGAACGCATTCTATCCAAATAATCCGATATACTAGATCATGAAACAAATATCAATTTTATCTTTTCTGTTGCTGCTGGTTAATGTGCTCGCGTTTGGGCAGCACGATCCTAAAGCGTTAAAGGACTGGCAGGACCAGAAATACTCCATGTTTATACACTTTGGGGTATATTCTGAGCTGGGTGGTGTCTGGAAAGGTAAGCCCTCTTACAGGAATGTCAGTGAACAGATCCAGGCGCATGCCGGTATATACAGCGATGAATATGAAGGGGTGGCGAAAACTTTTAATCCCACGAAATGGAACCCTGATTCTATAGTTTCACTGGCGAAGAAGGCGGGCATGCGCTCTATCGTGATCACTTCAAAACACCACGATGGCTTTTGCATGTTCAAAACAAATACCACTGATTTTAATATAGTTGACTTCACGCCTTATGGCAAAGATGTGCTAAAGGAACTTTCAGAGGCTTGTAAACGGGGCGGATTGAGGTTTGCGCTTTATTTCTCCCTGATCGACTGGCATTTTCCGCAGGCCTCTCCTATCTCAGGCAGTAATTCCGATTACATCACCCCGGAGCATTTTGAGCTGAATAAAAAGCAGATTACTGAATTGCTGACCAATTACGGGCCGGTGTCTGAACTTTGGTTTGACATGGGCTCGCAAAGTGCAGAAGAAAGCAGGGAGCTAAGGGATCTTGTTCATAAGCTTCAGCCGGATTGTATGATCGGAAGCCGGATCGGGAACGATATGGGTGATTTTAATGTGATGGGCGATAATCAGGAGCCTGATTATGTGATCGGTGTGCCATGGCAGTCGCCGGCATCTTTTTTTGATGAGACCTGGGGTTACCGTTCGTTTCAGAAAAGGGGCAAAGAAGAAGATAAGATCAGGGAAAAGCTGAAAAGCCTGATCCAGGTGACGAGCCGGGGTGGTAATTTCCTGTTAAACATCGGTCCTAAAGGAGATGGTACTGTTGTTGATTTTGAGCGGGATGTGTTGTTGAGTATCGGTAAATGGCTGGAGAAAAATGGTGAAGCTATTTATGGCACTGATCCGGATCCTTTTCATATTGCCTTCAAATGGGGGAGCCTGACCAGCCGGTCAAATAAGATTTACCTGCATTTGTTGTCTGCACCGGAAAACGGGCAGATTGTCTTGCCGGGATTGACGGGTAAGATTAAAAATGTCTCTGTTTTGGGGGAGGGTTTGAGGCCGAAATACAGCCAGAATGCGACCGGGGTTAAAATTACCGTTCCCGCCGGTTTGGATATTGCAAAAGAATATAAGGTTATCGCCATTGAGTTTGTGAATGGTTTTAAAGTGCCGCCGGCAAATATTGTTGTGGATGCTGTAAAGCCTTTGGTTTTAAACAGCCACAATGCGTTTAAGCATTTTAGCAGTTCTGGTATTGATTATAGTAACCGTTATCAGAGCACGGTGAAGGAATCATGGAGCTTAAGCCCGGTTAAAAATGAAACTCTAACTCCCGTAGTGTATTTTACGGAGAATGAAAAAGAGAAATCAATTGATTTGGAGATTAATGGCAAGGTTTCGGTTGTGGCTTTAAAGGGTGGTGATTCGGAAGAGCTGAAAAATGATCCTGGAGCAATTAGCTGGGGGCCGTTGTATCAATCGGGCAGTTATTATTCCGGCCCGGGTGGCGTGCATGGTAATTTGAAGGATGTTGATGTCAGTAAGCCGTGGCCTGGTGATCAGGGTGTGGTATGGCAGAAGCGGGCTGACTGGAAGAATAATGAGACTTATGAAGTCAAAGCAGACAGGAATACGGCTACTTATCTTTTGCAGGAGATCACTGCGGATAAAGATCAGCCTTTTTTGGTGCGGATTACTTCCGGTGATGCGGTCACTGTGTCTTTGAACGGACAGATTCTGGATGAGCACAACAATCCATTTAAAGTAAAGATGATGGAGGATGTGATCCTTTTGCCATTGAAACAAGGTAAGAACCAGCTGATTGTTAAATTTTACAATGGATTTCAAAAATGCAGCACGATTGGGATTGCTACCGATGTGAAGCAGGTCATTTATCATAAGACTTTGAAACCGCTTTCTGTTCAAAAGGGGCGGTACTATCCGGTTAGCTGGAAACTTCACGATCCGCTGTCGCCGCATACAACTTTGGGCTTGCCGAATGTTCGGTTGGAATTGAAGTAGTTTTAAGCTTTTTTGAGAGCTTAGTTTTTCAGAAAAAAGATACTTCTCCTCCCAGGCTGCATCTTTTAGGCCCCGATGAAGGATCGGTGCAAAAAAGCGCTTATGCCTGTTCGGAAAAGTATCTTTTTTCTGAAAGCAAGGAGCAGAAAGAGACTTAGACACTGGGAAAAGGTATGCATCCAATTTGGAAAAACTTAGTGTCTCAGAACAGGCATAACCAGGTTTGCACCGGTCCTTCACCGGGGCCTAAGCTGGACAGCCTGTGAAGAGATCACTCAATTCTCTGCCAAAATCACTTAATGATTAGATAAAATGTCAAAATAATTAATGCCGGAATTTACGTCCTTTGAGTAACCAAATTTAAAACCAATGACCAAGAACAAATATCTGTTTCCACTGATTATGATTACCTCGCTATTTTTTATGTGGGGATTCGCTTACGGATTGTTGGATGTGCTCAACAAACATTTCCAGGAAGCATTAAATATTACGAAAACACGTTCTACTTTACTTCAGGCGGCTTACTTTGGTGCCTACTTTCTGGTTGCATTACCTGCGGGAATGTTCATGAGTAAATATGGCTACAAAAAAGGCGTCATATTGGGACTAATGTTATATGCCATTGGCGCATTCTTATTTTATCCGGCTGCAGAGCAATCAAGTTTTAACAGTTTTCTTTTAGCTCTTTTTATACTTGCCTCAGGGCTGGCTTGTTTAGAGACAGCTGCAAATCCCTACGTGACCGTACTTGGCCCCCCCGAAACGGGCGCAACCAGGCTTAATTTATCCCAGTGTTTTAACGGAGTAGGGTCTTTCCTTGGGCCAATTATAGCCTCTTATCTTTTTTTTGGAGAGAGCAGCAATTCAGGAAGCAGCAATCTTGATTCTGTTAAGATGATCTATCTGATTATTGGTGTGTTTGTTTTAATAGTAGCCGGGATATTTGTCAAAACACAATTGCCAGAAATCAAAGAAAGTGAGATGGTTTCATCTGAGACCTTAAACAGAAAGCCGTTGTTCAGCCACGGCAATTTTACTTTTGGAGTAGTTGCACAATTTTTCTATGTTGCTGCCCAGGTTGGAGTGGCTACGTTATTTATTAATTATTGTACAGAAAGTGGAGTGGGTATTGATAATGCAACAGCAGCAAAATTACTTTCCGGTGGATTGATCTTGTTTACCATAGGACGTTTTGTCGGTACAGCCTTAATGCGTGTGATTCAACCGAATAAATTGCTGGCCTTATATGCCTTTGTTAATATATTACTTTGTACTGTGGTAATATGGAATAATGCATGGCTTTCCGTGTATGCTTTAATGGCGGTTTTCTTTTTCATGTCTATTATGTTTCCAACTATTTTTGCGCTCGGCATTAAGGATTTAGGCTCGCATACCAAAAAGGCCTCATCGTTTATAATCATGTCTATCGTAGGTGGCGCATTGGTTCCCTATGTAATGGGTATGGTTGCAGACACTTACTCAACTCCAGTATCTTATATTGTACCATTGATCTGCTTTATAGTGGTATTGCTTTTTGGAATAACAGGATATAAAATAAAAATTGCTAAATAATGAAAAGATACTGTTTGACCCTTGACCTCAAAGATGATCCGTCGCTGATCAGCGAATATGAAGCCTATCACAAGGAGATATGGCCGGAGATCAGGGACAGCATTACTGCTTCGGGGATAGTGGATATGGAAATTTACAGATTTAGCAATCGGCTTTATATGATAATGGAAGTAAATGACGAATTTAGCTTTGAGAAAAAGGGAGCGATGGATGCAGGAAACGAAAAGGTGCAGGAATGGGAGACGCTGATGTGGAAATACCAGCAGGCGCTGCCCGGAGCCAAGCCGGGAGAAAAATGGATGCTGATGGATAAAATATTTGAATTGAATAAATAATGTCGGAAATAACGAATAAAAAATTTTTGCAAATCCATGCGGACGATAATGTACTGGTTGCTTTACAGGACTTGAAACAGGGCGAAGTTATTGTGTGGAACAACGATGTCATTACCCTTCGGGACGATGTGAATGCCAAGCATAAATTTTTCATTAATGAGATGCAGGTGGGTGATGAAGTCTTAATGTATGGGGTTTTAGTGGGGAAGGCAACGGCCTATATTCCAAAAGGCGGTAGAATGACCACTGAAAATATCAATCACGCTTCTCAGGACTATGCTTACAGGGAGGTAGATTACAAATGGCAGGCACCCGATGTCTCTGCTTTTGAAGGACGTACTTTTAACGGCTACCACCGTGCGGACGGGAAGGTCGGGACGGCCAATTACTGGTTGTTTATCCCTACTGTATTCTGTGAGAACAGGAATATGGATGTCATTAAGGAGGCACTGCACAATAACCTGGGTTATACGGTAACAGATAAATACAAGCAGTTTACCAGGCAGCTGCTCCAGGCCTATCAGGACGGCGAGGCTATTGAGTCGTTTCATGCTGATCAGCTGGGTTTGGCGAATCCTGTTGCGAACAGGGTTTTTAAGAATGTAGATGGCATTAAATTTCTGAACCATCAGGGGGGATGCGGTGGTACAAGACAGGATTCCCAGGTACTGAGCAATTTGCTGGTTTCCTATGCGGATCATCCGAATGTAGCCGGTATTACCCTGTTAAGTTTAGGTTGCCAGCATTTGCAGACCGGCGATTTTTTAAATGATCTCCGTAAACGGAACCCAAATTTTAAGAAGAAAGTGTTGGTTTTTGAGCAGCAGCTGAGCCAGAGTGAGGAGCAGTTGATTGAAGACGCGATCGTACAAACTTTTATCGGCCTCACAGAGATCAATAAACTAGAAAGAAAACCGGCACCATTACGTGAATTGTGTGTTGGTGTTAAATGCGGGGGCAGTGACGGCTTTAGCGGCATTTCTGCCAATCCAGCGGTAGGATATACTTCTGATCTGCTGGTTGCCCTGGGTGCAAAAGTATTGCTGGCCGAATTTCCGGAGCTGTGCGGCGCAGAACAAAATATCATTGACCGATGTGAAAACCAGCCTATTGCTGAAAAGTTTATCCGCCTGATGCGGGATTATGACGCTCAGGCCCATCTGGTCGGTTCGGGTTTTCACATGAACCCTTCGCCGGGCAATATTAAAGATGGTCTGATCACTGATGCGATAAAAAGCACCGGTGCAGCAAAAAAAGCAGGGACCTCTCCGGTTGTAGATGTGCTGGACTATACAGAACCGGCAACCAAACCAGGACTGAGTTTGGTCTGTACACCGGGTAATGATGTAGAGGCTACGACAGGCAAGGCGGCCAGCGGGGCAACCCTGATCTTATTTACCACAGGATTGGGTACACCAACAGGAAACCCGATCTGCCCGGTAATTAAGATTTCAACCAATACAGCCCTCGCTGCGCGAATGGGTGACATCATCGACATCGATACAGGTGCGGTGATCAGGGGAGAAAAGACCATTGAAGAGATGGGAACAGAAATTCTGGAGTATTGTATCAAAGCGGCCAGTGGTGAGGTTATTCCAAAAGCAGTTTTATTGAATCAGGACGATTTTATCCCATGGAAAAGGGGTGTTTCATTATAATAAGCATATATGTTCAGTTTAAAAGGAAAATCAGCAGTGATCACCGGTGGAGGCAGCGGGATCGGAAGGGCGATAGCAGTGCTTTTTGCAAAGCAGGGTGCAGTCGTTCACATCATCGAGGTAGATGACGAAGCCAGCAGCGGGACCATTTCAGAGATCAATAGATTTAACGGAGAGGCGATTGGTTACAGGTGTGATGTGACCAGCCAGCAAGAGGTTGTCGATATCTTTAACAAGATTGGCACTATTGATATTTTGGTCAATAACGCAGGCATTGCCCATATTGGCCGTGCAGACACTACTTCTGAGGGAGACTTTACCAAAGTATTTAATGTAAATGTAAAGGGCGCTTACAATTGTCTTTTTGCTGCTATTCCCCTGATGAAAAAACAAGGGAAGGGCGCTATTTTAAATATGGCCTCTATTGCTGCTATAGTAGGCATTACGGATCGCTTTGCTTATTCCATGAGTAAGGGAGCTGTTGCTGCGATGACTTTGTCGGTTGCGAGGGATTATATGGCGGAGGGCATCAGGTGCAACAGCATATCTCCTGCAAGGGTGCACACGCCTTTTGTAGATGGTTTTATCGCTAAGAACTATGCGGGACAGGAAAAAGAAATATTTGAAAAATTATCTAAAAGCCAGCCAATAGGCCGTATGGGTACATCTGAAGAGATTGCATCAATGGCTTTGTACCTGTGCTCAGATGAAGCGGGCTTCATTACCGGAAATGATTATCCGGTAGACGGTGGATTTGTTAAATTAAACAACTAAAACAGTACAAATGAAATTAATCAGATGGGGAGCGGCCGGTCAGGAAAAGACTGGTGTCATAATCAATGGTACCTGGTACGATACCTCTGCTTTTGGCGGGGATTACAACGAACAATTTTTTAATGATAATGGTTTGGCGAGGCTTGAGGAATTTGTTAAAGCCAACGAAGGTTCACTGGCGGAGATCCCGCAGGACACCAGGCTGGGCTCACCGGTAGCACGTCCTTCAAAGATTGTCTGCATTGGTTTAAATTATGCAGACCATGCGCGCGAAACGAATGCTGCGATACCTCCGGAACCGGTCATTTTTATGAAATCGACTACTGCATTGACCGGGCCATTTGACGACATCATCATCCCTAAAAATTCCGTGAAAACGGATTGGGAGGTTGAGCTCGCTGTGGTGATCGGGAAAAAAGCATCTTATGTGGAAGAAGCTGACGCGCTGGACTATGTGGCCGGATATGTGCTGCACAATGATGTTTCAGAACGTGAATTTCAGATTGAAAGGAACGGGACATGGGACAAAGGAAAGGGTTGTGATACTTTTGCACCGCTTGGGCCATTTTTGGCTACTCAGGATGAGATCGCTGATGTCAATAACCTGAGGCTGTGGCTTACGGTAAATGGTAAAATGATGCAGGATGGCAATACTTCCAACTTCATATTTAACGTGCCCTTCGTGATTGCTTATGTAAGTCAGTTCATGACACTGCTGCCGGGCGATGTGATTTCTACGGGAACTCCTGCAGGCGTGGGTCTGGGCTTTAATCCGCCTGTGTATCTTAAGGCGGGAGATGTGGTGGAACTGGGCATTGATGGCCTGGGTACTTCAAAGCAAGTGTTGAAGAACTATGTTAAAAATTGATTCGCACCAGCATTTCTGGAAATTTGATAAGGTAAGGCACAGCTGGATCAATGAGGAAATGGCGGTGATCCAGCGGGATTTCCTGCCTGCGGACCTCGCGCCTGTACTTGAAGAAAATGGCATTGACGGTTGTGTATTGGTGCAGGTAGACCAAACGCCGGAAGAAAATGAGTTTCAGCTTCGGAATGCTGCGGATTACGATTTTATAAAGGGTGTAGTGGGCTGGGTGGATCTTCAGTCGGAAGACATCGAAGATCAGTTGCAGAAATTGAAGGGCCATGAAAAACTGAAAGGTTTCAGACACATCCTTCAGGGAGAGACTGACCGTGCACTGATGCTGAAACCTGCATTTTTAAATGGGATCAGCAAGCTCAGGGATTTTGGTTTTACTTATGACATCCTCATTTTTCCTGATCAGCTCAAATACGCTGCGGAACTGGTGGGCCGGTTTCCGGATCAGCCTTTTGTGCTGGACCACATTGCCAAGCCGGATATTAAAAACCAAACCATCAATGAATGGGAGCATGATATCCGCGAACTCGGCAGGCTTGAGAATGTATATTGTAAGGCCTCGGGAATGGTTACAGAAGCGGACTGGAAGCTATGGGAACCGGAAGATTTTACACCGTATCTCGATGTGGCTTTTGAGGCTTTTGGGCCCGGCCGTGTAATGTTTGGCTCAGATTGGCCGGTGTGCCTGGTTGCGGCAAGCTATGACAGGATGCTTGGGCTGGTAAAAGATTATACATCGAAATTATCTGTTCATGAGCAGGAACTGTTCTGGGGGGGCAATGCAACTAAATTTTACAGTTTAAAATAAGCAGCAATGGATTTGCAATTAAAAGATAAAGTGGTCATCGTAACCGGGGGTGCTAAAGGGATTGGTGAAGGTATAGTTAGGGTTCTGGCCAGGGAAGGCGCCATTCCTGTGGTGATCGGGAGAAATGAATCGGACAATTTAAAGGTGGTTGATGACATTAAAGCCAATGGGGGCAGTGCATTTCAGGTCGTAGCTGAGCTGACCAGGCCTGAGGACAATGAGCGCGCAGTGAAGCAGGTGCTGGAACAGTTCGGCAGAATAGATGGTCTGATCAACAATGCGGGGGTTAATGACAGCATTGGCCTCGAAAATGGAACTTACGAGCAGTTTATACATAGCCTTCACAAGAACGTGGTCCATTATTACCTCATGGCGCATCATGCCTTGCCTGCGCTTAAATTGTCCAAAGGGGCCATAGTAAATATAGGGTCCAAAGTCGCGGATACCGGACAGGGTGGCACATCGGCTTATGCGGCGTCTAATGGTGGCAGGAATGCACTGACCCGTGAGTGGGCGGTCGAGTTATTGCCGTATGGCATTCGTGTGAATGCGGTGATTGTCGCAGAATGTTATACGCCTTTATATGATACCTGGATAAAAACATTGCCTGATCCTGAAGAGAAACTGGCATCTATTACTGCCAAAATACCTTTGGAGCAGAGAATGACGACAGCAGAAGAAATCGCAAATGCTGCAGTGTTCTTGTTATCGAATGCTTCAAGTCATACAACCGGGCAATTGGTTTATGTAGATGGTGGGTATACGCATCTGGACAGGTCGATAAGTCCAGGATAGTTTTTCTATCGGTACAGCTAGCGCGATCTGGTTAATCTTATAAAAATTTAACAAAAAAAGCAGAAGAATTACTCTAAGGCCGGACCTTGCACCCTGAAGAAGGGCACAATCTCCCACGCCTTCTCGTAACACTTCTGCTTTTTTTGTTTTAAGGGCGCATACCTGGCCACGGAAAAGGTAGGCGCTTAATTTTTCTAAATAGCCTTTGTTTCTTCCTTCAAAAATGCAACCTCATCGACAGTAAGGAATGGACTCTGTGTTTCAAAAACCAATTGATTGTAGTCATTCAGCCACTGGATTTGATTTGCTTCCAATAGTTCTTTTTTTACAATCTTCGTACTGATCGGCGCGATAGTCAAACATTCAAAAGCATAAAACTCGTTGAATTCATTGGTGACATCAGCAATGGTATTGACCAGGTTCTCTATTCTGATGCCATGCTTGCCCGGCCGGTAAATTCCCGGTTCCACAGAAGTAATCATACCCAGTTCTATAGCAACAGGGGTTGCGGTAGCATTAAATACCTGTGGCCCTTCATGAACATTTAAGAAATAGCCGACACCATGCCCTGTTCCATGTCCATAATTGATCGCGTGGTCCCATAAAGGCTTACGGGTGATCGCATCGATCTGGTATCCGCAGGTTCCCTTAGGGAAACGGACTTTACAGCCGTCTATCATTCCTTTGAGGACTAAAGTATAATCGATACTTTCTTCCTCAGTATTGTTGCCCATAGGAATGGTCCGGGTGATGTCTGTCGTGCCATAAAAATACTGGCCGCCGGAATCCACTAAAAACAGTCCTTCTGCTTTTACTTCTGAATTGCTTTCTTCTGTCGGGCCGTAGTGTGGTAATGCGCCATGTGGCCCGTAAGCGCTGATGGTAGTGAAGCTGTCGCCTGCAAAACCTTCCTGCTGTGCTCTGAATTTTCGCAGTTCTGCGGCTGCTGAAAGTTCGGTGATGGGAGTTTTGCCGATGTTTTCAGAAAGCCATTTTAAAAAACGGGTGATCGCAACGCCGTCTTTGCGCATGGCTGTGCGGGTATTGACCAGCTCGGTTTCATTTTTTATGGTCTTCAGGTTGGTTGAAGGAGTGGTCTCTTTAATGATCCGTACTGAAACAGGCAGTAGTTTCGTGTAGGCAAAACAATTTCTTTTAGGGTCTATGAGAATTGTGCAATGATCAGGAAGATGTTTGAGTGCATTTTCTATTTCTTCGTATTCAAAAACCTCAACGCCGCTTTTCAGTAAGAGTTCTTTTTCATCAGCAGTCAACTTATCAGGATTGATATACAATTTGGCATGATCCTGATTAATGAGTGCGAAGCTCAAAACAACAGGATTATAGCTGACGTCCTTACCACGTATGTTGAAGAGCCAGGCCATATCATCGAGAGAGGAGACCAGGTGATAGTCAGCACCACTGCTAAGCATTGCCTCCCTGACCTGGGCAAGTTTACTGCTCACGGACTGACCCGTGTGTTTTTCATCGATCAGAAATGCTTTTTCTGCGGGCAGCGCCGGCCTGTCTTGCCATATCGGGCTTAAGTAATCTTTATTTGCAAAGCTGATGCCTTTTATGGATAACTGCTGCGTGAGGAGGTCTCCCAATAATACCGAGACCAGTTTCTCATTGCTGGCGACCATGGCGCCTTTGTCAAGTTTCTCGGTAAGCCATTTGATGTATTCAGGGGCATGCTGAACTTTTTGTCTGACCAGTTCAAAACCGCTGTTTTCCAGCTGCTCTGCTGCCTGTTCAAAATAACGGAAATCCGTCCACAGGCCTGCAAAGTCATGTGTGATCACCAGTGTTCCGGCTGAACCGGTAAAACCTGAGGCAAAAGGAATGCATTTATAATGGTTGGGCAGGTATTCACTGATGTGCGGATCGGCAGAAGGAATGATGTAGGCCTGCACATTGTCGGCCTTCATTTGATTACGTATAGCGCTTAGTTTTTCGATATAAGTCATGTCTCGCTTTTTTATGTTTTGCAACAAATCTATGTATTTAATATTTGATCTGCCGGAGACAATATGCGCTAATATTTGTTAATTTTAAACTATATGAAGAGACTTTTATGGCTGCTGCTTTTTCCAGTGGTGGCATTTGCACAAAAAACGGAAGACCTGACCAGGTATGTGCAACCTTATTCAGGAACTGCGGCATCGACTACAAAAGCAGCTTTAAAACATGGGAGCGGAACCGAGCTGAATGCCAATACCATTCCCGGCGTGGGTATTCCTTTTGGCATGATCCAGTGGACACCACAAACGCAGACGGGGGAAACCAAATGCAATCCTCCTTATTTATACCGCGATACTAAAATCAGCGGATTTAGAGGGACACATTGGCTAAGCGGTTCCTGTGTTCCGGATTATGGGAGCTTTACAGTCATGCCGGTTACCGGCAAACTTAAGACCACAGTTGCAGCCTATGCTGCGGAATTTTCACACCGTGACGAAATCACTACGCCTTATTATTATAGCGTCAGGTTCCCCGCGGATCAGCTAAAAGCAGAATTAACCGGAACGGCCCGCTGCGGCATGATGCAGTTTACTATGGGTAAAACGGACAGCTTGTACCTGCTGATTGGGCCAAATAGTGATAAAGGCAAAGGTTTTGTTAAGATAGACAGGGCCAGGGGAGAGATTGTTGGTTATAATCCGGCTTATAGGATCTACCAGGGAAGCGGCAATCCTGCGGGTTTCAATGGCTGGTTTGTGGTGCAGGTGGACAGGATATCATCTACTGGTGGTATTTTTGCCGGCAGCGGTATTTTGCTTCAGGACAGTGTTTTAAATCAAAAACAATCAGGGGCCTATCTGGGCTTTAAGCTCAATAAGGGAGAGCGGCTCCGCATTCGAATCGGGACTTCCTTTAGCAGTTTGGCGGGGGCGCGGAGAAACCTTCAGGCTGAAATCAGTAACTGGGAATTTGAGGAACTGGTAAAACAGCAAAAAGGGGTGTGGCAAAAAGCTCTGGAGCAGATCAAAGTTAAAACTGCGGCGGAGAAGGACAAAAGGATTTTTTATACGGCTTTTTATCATTCACTCCAGCATCCGCGCCTGTTTAATGATGTTGATGGCACTTATCCGCGGTTTGCAGGTCAGTACGAGTTGGCTAAGCTTGACAAGGGCAATTATTATGATGATTTCAGCATGTGGGATACTTACAGAGCACAGTTGCCTTTGTTTGAGCTCCTGAAGCCGGATCTGGTCAATGAATTTGTTGCATCAATGATCATCAAAGGACAGCAGGGTGGCTGGATGCCTATTTTCCCATGCTGGAACAATTATACGGCTGCAATGATCGGCGACCATGTCACCTCATTCATTGCTTCAGCCTATTTAAAGGGTATCAGGGGATATGACATCAACGCAGCCTATCGCCTGATGCGACAAAATGCTTTTGAATTGCCTGCCGATGAGGATTATCAAAATGGGAAAGGCAGGCGGGCACTGACCTCCTACCTCAAATACAATTATATCCCAATGGAAGATGATGTGCCCTTTGCCTTTCACAAAAAGGAACAGGTGAGCCGGACACTCGAATATGCTTACGATGACTATGCGCTGGCCATGATTGCAAAATCGCTCGGAAAAAAGACAGACTACGAGCAGCTTGTGAAAAGGGCAGAGAACTATAAAAATGTATTCGACCCTTCAGTGAACTCAGTTCGCGGAAGAAATGCGGACGGGAGCTGGATCAGTAATTTTAAGGTTGATGAAAAAGCATCCTTCATCACCGAAGGCACGCCGCGGCAATATTCTTTTTATGTACCACAGGACATTCCGGGTCTTGCCAAATTAATGGGAGGGCCGGCAGGGTTAGAGAAAGCGCTGGACACCCTGTTTGAGAGAAATGAATACTGGCACGGCAATGAACCGGGCCATCACATCTCTTTTTTATATAATTACACTTCATCTCCATGGAAGACCCAAAGGGCAGTGCATCAGATCATCCGGGATGAATATAGTGATGGGCCGGGAGGACTGAGTGGTAACGACGATTCGGGTCAGATGTCTGCCTGGTACGTTTTCGCCAGCATGGGATTTTATCCGGTCAGCCCGGCCTCAGATCAGTACATGATCTGTTCGCCTTTATTTGATGAGATAGAGATCAGCCTGCCGGAAGCCAAAAAGTTAAAGATCACTACCCGCAAGGCATCACCTGAATCTATCTACATCAGGGAGATCAAGTGGAACGGAAAAGTATATACTAAATATGAGATCAGTCACGAGATGCTGGTGAAAGGAGGGAATGTAGAAATTTATCTTTTTAACTCACCCGGCAGATAGCCAAAGTGCTTTTTGAAAGCTTTTGAAAAATTGTAGGGTTCATTATAGCCCATCGTATAGGCAACTTCGTAGATGGTGCAGCCGGAATCCAGGAGCATCTGCCGGGCGTAGTCCATCTTCAGTTCATTAAGATATCCGAAAACGGTGAGACCGAACAACTCTTTAAATCCTTTTTTGAGCATAAATTCATTGAGCCCGGTCTCACGGGCAATGCCGTTCAGGCTTAAAGGGTCAAACATTCTTTGTTTGATGAATTGCCTTGCCGCATGCAGCTTTTCAATATTGTGGCGTTCCATTTTCAGGGGCCTTTGCCCGTTTAAATTTTCTGCCTGTTCTGCCTGCAGCAGAAATAGCTCAATGATCTTGGATTCAAAGAACAACTGCTTCATACTGCCGGTATACACACAATTTTGCATTTCGTTGATGAGTGACTGCTGTCTCGGCGTAACCGGAAGCGCGTGTTCAGAAAGATCTGCCGCTTTTCCTGAATGTACCTTCTCCCAGAATCTTTTAAGGCAGTCAAGATCAGCAGAGTAGAGCCTGCGAAAAAAAGGTTCATACAGGGAAATCCCGAAATTCCTGATCTCGGGGCTGCTTAAAGCATAATATCCGTCAAATCCCGGAACAAAGGACAATACATGCTCATTATCGTTGAGTACATATTTATCTTTACTGTTCAATTCCCATGCGGAGCTTTGTCCCTGCAAAGAAAAGTACATGGCCAAAGTAGGTGTTTCATGGCGCTCCCGGAGGGTGATTTCCCGTTCTTGTTTGCTGTTTGCTGCGAAGATGTCGGCCCCGTCTATTCTGATCTCACTCACGCGCATAAAACTTGACGTACCGATTTCGTCAGTATATTGAACCTCACAATGTTCGGTTAGATTATCAAAGATTGACGTATTTAATTCCTTGTCATTCATGTACTTAGGAGGTGATGTTTTGAGGCAGGTCTAAAAGCGAATCTAATAAAATTTTACCTTTTAAAAGAAAAAGTCAGGAAATAAATCCTTTTTGCATGGTATATTATCCTTTCCTCAGGGGTAGCCGGACATCAATTTTATTCAAATTTGTTGAGAAGAGCGTTTATTCTGGTTGAGCTGTAACCCCGAAACTTATGAAGCAGGAATTTATAGAAATTAAAGGAGCGCGCGAGAACAATCTGAAGAATGTCTCCCTTAGGATACCCAAAAGAAAGATCACCGTATTTACCGGCGTATCGGGCTCCGGAAAATCATCCATTGTGTTTGAAACCATTGGCGCTGAAGCGCAAAGATTGCTCAATGAAACTTTCTCAACCTTTATCCGTAACCGCCTGCCAAAATACGGACAGCCGGACGCAGACTCCATCGAAAACCTTTCTACTGCCATTGTGATCGATCAGAAACGCCTCGGCGGAAACTCCCGGTCTACCGTTGGTACCATTACGGATATTTATGCGGTGCTTCGGTTGTTGTTTTCAAGGATCGGGAAGCCATTCATCGGTTATTCCAATGTCTTTTCATTTAATGATCCTTCCGGCATGTGTCCCGAGTGTAATGGCCTTGGAGAAACCGTAAAACTGAACCTGGATAAGTTCCTGGACAAGTCAAAATCTTTGAACGAAGGGGCGATCCTGTTTCCAGCGTTCTCTGTAGGCAGCTGGTACCTCAATACCTATCTCTACTCCGGATTGTTTGACAACGACAAGAAACTGGGCGATTATACGGAAACCGAATGGGAAACCTTGCTGCACGGGAAAAGCAAGAAAGTGCCGATGATGCACGACAACCTGCCCATCAACGGAAAGTTTGAAGGTCTGGTCGATAAGTTTAACCGGATGTACATTCAGCGGGATACCAGTGTGCTTTCCGAATCCGTCAGGGCTACGCTCGAGCGTTTCATCGCTTTTGCGCCATGCCCATTGTGTAAAGGTACACGGCTGAGCCAGGCGGCGCTCAGCTGCAGGATCAATGGTTATAATATTGCCGAGCTTACCCACTTACAGATTGATGAACTGATCCGCATCATCGCGGAAATTGACGACCCCATAGCGGTTTCAATGACTTCAGCCCTGATCATGCGCTTACAGCACCTGGTTGATATCGGGCTGGAGTACCTGAGCCTGGACCGGGAAACCAGCAGCTTGTCTGGCGGGGAATCGCAGCGGATTAAAATGGTGAGGCACCTCGGTTCCAGTCTGACAGACATGATCTATATATTTGATGAGCCCAGCATTGGGCTGCATCCCCGTGATGTTCATCGCCTGAATGAATTGCTGATGCAGCTTCGTGACAAAGGAAATACGATCCTGGTGGTGGAACATGATCCGGAAGTGATCGGCATTGCAGACCATATCGTCGATGTTGGTCCGCAAGCGGGGGTACACGGAGGCGAAGTTGTCTATGAAGGAACAGTGGCCGGGCTGGCACAGGCAAAAACGCTGACCGGCAGATTTCTGAGCCAAAAGCTTCCCCTAAAACCGGAGTTCAGGAAAGCTACGGGCCAGCTGATCATCAGCAATGCGGTATTGCACAACCTTAAGAATGTCACGGTGTCTATTCCTAGGGGTGTTTTTACTGCCGTCACAGGTGTGGCCGGTTCAGGAAAGAGCTCTTTGATCAACGGCATCTTTGTGAAGCAATATCCTGAAGCCATCATCATCGATCAGTCGGCAGTAAGTACCTCTATCCGCTCAAACCCGGCGACCTATACCGGGGTCATGGACGACATCCGAAAGCTGTTTGCCAAAGAGAACGGGGTAAGCCCTTCCTTGTTTAGCTTCAATTCCAAAGGCGCCTGTCCAAACTGCCAGGGAACAGGATTTATTTTTACTGACCTGGCTTTTCTGGAGCCCGTGAAAACCATTTGTGAGACCTGCAACGGCAAGAGGTTTAAAGAAGAAGTCCTGGAATATAAATTAAAAGGTAAATCCATTACTGAAGTCCTGGAGATGACAGCCGAGGAAGCCGTTGATTTTTTTGAGAAGAAAGACCTGAAACGTAAACTGCAGGCCATTCATGATGTGGGTCTGGATTACCTCACGCTTGGCCAGCCATTGAGTACGCTTTCAGGAGGAGAATGCCAGCGCATCAAACTTGCCAGCAACCTGCACAAAGAAGGAAGTATTTATGTGCTTGATGAGCCTACAACCGGGCTGCACATGTCTGATACCGGTCACCTGCTTGAAATTATGAACCGCCTGGTAGATGGGGGAAATTCAGTAATTGTGATAGAACACAACCTGGATGTGATCCGGAATGCGGACTGGGTCATAGATATGGGGCCTGAGGGCGGAAAAAAAGGAGGAGAGGTCATTTTTACCGGCACGCCAGCGGACTTGCTGCATGATCCGGGTTCGCTGACAGGCAGATATCTTGCAGCGCAATTAAAAACAGAAGGAGAACTCAGGTCATGAATGTCAGAATCAACCCGTTATTTGTCAGAATCACACCCTTGCTTTTTAACAACAGCAAATTATCTTTGAAATTAAAGTATTGATTATGAAACAAAAAAAATATATAATTAGCTTTTTGCTCTTAACTGCCAGTATGGCGACCAGCGCCCAGACGGCGGACTCGCTCAATTACAGCTTCAGCCTGAAGCAAGCTGTCGATTATGCGCTGGCTCATCAAACAGCCGTACTCAACGCTGCGGTAGATGAGGAGATCGCGAAGAATACGGTGAAAAAAACTGTAGCGATAGGATTGCCCCAGGTATCCGCTAACTTCAATTTTCAGGATTTCCTCAAGGTTCCGACGAACTTACTTCCCGGAGAGTTTTTCGGACAGCCCGGAACACAGATACCTGTCAAATTTGGTGTAAAGTACAATTCATCAGCCGGCATAGAGCTCAACCAGCTGATCTTTGACGGGAGCTATATTGTAGGTCTGCAAGCCGCTAAAACGTATAAAGAACTATCTGCAAGACTAACAACCAGAACAAAGATTGAAACAGCAGTTGCCGTTACAAAGGCTTATTATTCAGTCCTGGTTAGTGCGGAACAACTTACGCTGGCGGATGCCAATCTGAAAAGGCTCACAAAGTCACTAACTGAAGCGGAAGCTATGTTCAAGAATGGATTTTCAGAAAAAATAGATGTGGACCGGCTGCAGGTTCTGAAAAACAATCAGGAAACAGATCTTGAA
The DNA here is from genome assembly GCF_030244015.1 of Pedobacter ginsengisoli. Lineage (GTDB taxonomy): Bacteria > Bacteroidota > Bacteroidia > Sphingobacteriales > Sphingobacteriaceae > Pedobacter > Pedobacter ginsengisoli. Next base: position 477,199 of record NZ_JASSYX010000004.1, on the reverse strand, counting down.
AACGTGACCAGGATGCTTTCGGTAAACCTGGACATGCTGAAGTTCCAGATGGGCATGCCGGTGGAAGCAAGACTTGTGACCACTGATAAAATCATTGATGTCCGCAAGGCAAGCACTGTGAATGTTATAAAAGATACTGCTTCTTACAAAGGACGAATCGAATATTCACTGCTTGAGACACAACAGAAGATCAATGAGTTTAGCCTGAAACAAGAAAAGAGCAGATTTTTGCCGTCATTAAGCGGCTTTGCAAGCGCAACAAAAAGCTTTCAGTCAGACAGTTTTACGGAGCTGTATGACCGGAACTTTCCGACTTCAGTGATTGGACTGAAGCTGACCTGGAACATCATCACGGGCGGACAGCGGATCTATGATGTGCGCAATGCCAGGCTGGCGGTAGTCAAAACGCGAAATGATCTGTTTAACCTTAAAAATAACATCAACGGAGAAGTTGCAACCACACGCAGACTGCTGGAAAACAGCCTTCGCTCTGCCGATAATCAAGACCGGAACCTGAAGCTTTCCAGGGAGATCCTTCGCGTTGCACAGATCAAGTATCAACAGGGAGTTGGCTCTAGCCTGGAGGTAACCACCGCAGAATCGTCCTTAAAAGAGGCAGAAAATAATTACATCAAAGCGCTATACGATCTGCTGATCAATAAAGTGGATCTGGATAAAGCAACAGGAAAAATTAACTACTAAAACCACCCCAAAATATGAAGACCTTATATACCCTTGCCATCGTACTTTTTTTAGCATCCTGCTCATCAGGAGAAAAACCTAAAGACAAGAAAACTGAGCTGGACCAGCTAAAGAAGGAGCGTACAGCACTTAATGATAAAATAGCCCGACTCGAAACAGAGCTGGGTGTTGATAAGAACAATGCGGAAGTCAAAGAAGTCGCCGCTGAAGAAATGAAGGAAACAACCTTTGAGAACTATGTAGAAGTTCAGGGTAAGGTTGACGCCGTTGACAATGTCGAGATCACCCCTCAGATCGCAGGGGCTATTACTGCTGTTTATGTGAAAGCAGGCCAGAACGTGAGCCGTGGACAAGTACTCGCCCAGATCGACGACAAAGTGCTTCGCCAGAGTATTGCCCAAATGCAGACCCAGCTGGAACTGGCTACAACAGTCTTTAACCGTCAGAAAAATCTCTGGGACCAAAAGATCGGTACAGAAGTCCAGTACCTGACCGAAAAAAGCAAAATGGAAGGGCTTCAAAAGCAACTGGCCGGACTGCAGTCGCAATCTGCCATGAATAAGATCAAAAGCCCGATTTCCGGAACGGTTGACGCCATGGAATTGAAGCTGGGCCAATCGGTAATGCCGGGCACACCAACCGGCATCCGGATCGTCAATGCCAGCAACCTCAAAGTGAAGGCCCTGGTTTCCGAAAATTACGCGGGTAAAGTAGATGAAGGAGATGAGGTAGAAGTGAACCTGCCGGATTTGCCGGACACTTTTAAAACGCGCATCAGTTTTGCCGCTAAAGTGATCGACCCGGTATCCAGAGGCTTCAACGTAGAAGTGAAGCTGCCGTCCAACAAAAAATACAGACCAAACATGCTGGCTGTGCTCAAGATTGTTGACTATAAAAACAGTAAGGCCCTGATTGTGCCGGTGAATGCCATTCAAAGATCGGAGACCAGCGAATACGTATATGTTGCTGTAAACGGAAAAGCGAAAAGGACCGACATCAAAAGCGGCAAAACATCTGAAGGCAAGGCCGAAGTGGTCTCAGGCCTGAAAGCCGGGGACAAGGTCATCGTGACTGGTTTCCAGGAGCTAAACGACGGCGATGCTGTTAAAATATAAGCTGATTCAAATTTGAATTGAATATGAAAGACGTAAATAAAGAGTTTGGCCCATCCAGTTGGGCCATAGATAACAGGACGGCCATATATGTATTTACCTGCATATTGTGCATCATGGGCTATTTCTCCTACCAGAGCCTCCCCAAAGAGAACTTTCCGGAGGTGATCATTCCCAAGATCTTCGTTCATACTTACTATCGGGGAACTTCACCCGCCAATATGGAGAATCTGGTGACCAAACAACTGGAAAAAGAGATCAGAGGTACTTTGGGATTAAAAAAAGTAACCTCCAATTCTTACCAGGATGTTTCATCCATTACTGCTGAATTTAATGCGGATGTAGACATCAAGGATGCCAAGCAGCGGATTAAGGACGCAGTAGACAAAGCCAAGTCGGACCTGCCCAAGGATCTGCCTGAGGATCCGGTCATTATGGATGTCAATCTTTCAGACATGCCAATCATGTATGTCAACATCTCGGGTGATTATGACCTCAAAAAACTGAAGGAATACGCCGATGACATCGAGGAAAAAATAGAAGGACTGAAGGAGATCGCCGGAGTCGATATTGTTGGTGCGCTGGAGCAGGAAATCCAGATCAACGTAGACATTCCCAAAATGGAGGCAGCTGCAATTTCATTCAATGACATTGGTGCTGCTGTGGGCGCTGAAAATAAAACCATGACCGGCGGTGAGGTAAAGCTGGATGGCATGCGCCGTAGTCTGAACATCAAAAAGGAATTCAAAGATGCCACAGAGCTGGGCAACCTGGTCATCAGGTCAGCGGCTGGAGGCTCGGTTTACCTGAAAGACATTGCCGAAGTTAAAGACGATTTCAAGGAGCAAAAGAGTTATGCCCGTCTGTACGGTAAAAATGTAATTACCCTGAATGTCAGGAAGCGTAGCGGGGAAAACCTGATCGAAGCTTCCGATAAGATCAACGCGATGCTAAAGGAGATGAAGGGGACAACGGTACCTGAAAAGCTGAACATCACCATCACAGGTGACCAGTCAGACCAGACGCGCATCACCCTCCATGACCTGATCAATACCATCATCATCGGGTTTATCCTGGTGACACTCATCCTGATGTTCTTTATGGGGGTGACCAATGCACTATTTGTAGCCCTCTCCGTGCCGCTTTCCATGTTCATTGCCTTCCTGTCAATGCCGGTACTCGGCGGAGTGTTTGATTTTAACTTTACCATGAACATGATGGTATTGTTTTCCTTTCTGCTGGGACTCGGTATCGTGGTCGATGATGCAATCGTGGTGGTGGAAAATACCCACAGGATCTTTGACAATGGCAGAACGCCCATCGTTAGAGCCGCCAAGACTGCTACGGGTGAAGTATTCCTGCCGGTGCTTTCGGGAACTTTGACTACACTGGCTCCATTCTTTCCGTTATTGTTCTGGCCAGGGATTATCGGTGAGTTCATGTATTTCCTGCCGGTCACACTGATCGTGACTTTAACCGCTTCACTGATCGTAGCCTATATCATCAATCCGGTTTTTGCGGTTGATTTTATGAAACCGCATGATGATCATGAGGACCAAAGACCTACTTTTACTAAAAGGGTGAGGATCACATTAATAGTGTTTGCCATACTGATCTTATTGGGTTACCTGATCAACTTTGGTCTGGGCAACTTTTTAGTATTGCTCGCGCTGTTGTACCTCTTGAATCATTTTGTACTCACGGGTGTGATCAAGAAGTTCCAGAACGTGATCTGGCCAAAAGTGGTCAATAAATACAATGGCTTGCTGACCTGGGCGCTGAAACGTCCAAGAACGATGATCTGGAGCACAGTTGGCTTGTTTTTCTTTACCATGATCCTGGTAAGCATGGTACCGCCCAAGGTCGTATTCTTTCCAACGGCTGATCCGAATTTTGTGTATGTGTATATTGACATGCCGGTAGGAACCGATCAGGCTTATACCGATAAGGTGGTGCAAGAGGTAGAGGGAAGGGTGACAAAAGTTGTGGGCCGTAATAACCCCGACGTATCCTCCATCATCTCGAATGTGACCGTCGGCGTGACCGACCCCCAGTCGGAGGATCAGGGCGAATATCCAAATAAGGGTAAAGTAACCATCGCGTTCGTATCTTACGGATTGAGAACGGGAGAAAGTACAGCTACTTATCTGGATAAGATCCGTAAGTCAGTAAGAGGTATCCCGGGTGCAAAGATAGCTGTGGCCCAGGAACAGGGCGGCCCGCCTACGGCTAAGGCCATCAGTATTGAGATCACGGGTGATGACCTGGATTCAATCGCCGCTACCTCTGACAGATTAAAGAAACACCTGGATAAAAAGCAAATTGCGGGTGTAGAAGAACTGAGCTCTGATTTTCACGCCAACAATCCGGAAGTAATTTTTGACATAGACCGGGAGCGGGCAAACAGGGAAGGCATTTCAACTGAGACGATCGGAAATACGCTGCGCACAGCGTTATTTGGTTATGAAGTATCTAAATACCGTGACGTCAATGACGATTATGACATCTACGTAAGGGCGAAAGAAGGTCAGCGAAATGACCTGGCTGCACTTCGGAATATCAAAATTACCTACCGGGATATGGCCATGAACGGGGTCATCAGGCAGGTGCCGATATCCTCTTTTGCAAAAATTGATTATGTAAATACCTACGGCGGTGTGAAACGTAAGCAGCAGAAAAGGATCATTATCCTTTCTTCCAATGTGCTTGGAGAATACAATCCGAATGAAGTAGTGGCCAATATCCAGAGGGAGATCAATGAATTTAAGGCACCTGCAGGAGTAGAGATCAGAATGGCCGGCGAGCAGGAAGAGCAAATGGAAACTGCGGCATTCCTGGGTACGGCTATGGTCAGCGCATTGTTCATCATCCTGATCATCCTCGTGATGCAGTTCAATTCGATCAGCAAGCCGATCATTATCTTAAGCGAAATTCTATTCAGCATCATCGGAGTGCTGCTGGGTGTTACCATCTTCCGTATGGACCTTTCAATTGTAATGACCGGTTTGGGCATCGTAGCCCTTGCGGGTATTGTAGTCAGAAACGGAATCCTGCTGGTAGAATTTACTGAATTGATGGTAGGGCAGGGTATGCCTGTCTACGAGGCAGTAATTGAAGCTGGCCGTACCAGGATGACGCCTGTATTGCTGACTGCGACCGCTACCATGCTGGGACTGATCCCGCTGGCTGTGGGCATGAACCTGGATTTCGTCACACTCTTTACAGAGCTTAATCCGCATTTGTATTTTGGAGGAGACAATGCAGTATTCTGGGGACCATTGTCCTGGACCATCATCTTTGGGTTAAGTTTTGCAACTTTCCTGACATTGGTGTTGGTGCCATGTATGTATCTGGTCGCTGACAATAACAAAAAAAGGCTTAAGAAGATGTTGTCTTCTAAGTCTTCAACGGAAGAGTTGCCAAAAACTACAGAGAATTAACGTTTTTATCGCTTTAGATAACCTGGATATATACGGGACTGGTCAATCACCAGTCCCGTTTTTTTATTCCTGCATATCGGGCCTTGTAACGAATGTTGGCAATACCGCAAACCTTTAGTTAAATTTTTACGTATATAAAGATAACATGAAGATAAAATGAAGTTTATATTACTGATTTTCCTTTATTTTGCAGATCATAACTATATTAACGTATTAACAATCTCTAACCAAATGAGCTATCAGGATTACAAGTGCAGAAAGTGCAACACGGATTTTCATTATCAGGTGCCGCGGGGGTTTGTACTAAAGCATTTGCTGGGGTTTCTTCCATTAAGAATTTATTGGTGCCCTAAGTGTACCACCAACAGGTATGTGTGGATTGGAAACAAAAAGAAGGGTTAGCCCTTCTTTTTCTGTTTAAAGGGCTTTGTAAATTATTTGATTTAAATGGAATTATTGTTTTACTTTTGAGTGGGATGATATTCTGCCAGCGATGCTTATGAGGAATACTTTACTACTGGTTTTATTTTTAACAGGCACATCAGCAGCATTTGCGCAGATGAGCGGCGACTATAACTACAGTATCGGGATCCGTGGTTATACGGTGATGCAGATGCCAAAAATACTGAACGAGTCAGGGTCCAAGTATTTTACCAATAGTACACTAAATGGTGTCATGGTAAAGTTCAATGACAACCAGATCAGCTACCGGCTAAACGGAACTTATTATAACAAATCGAAGCAATTCTTTAACAATTGTGCCACTTGTGAAGAAGCCAATGGCAAGCTGGTGGATTATTCATTTAAGGTGGGATTTGAAAAGAATTTTAATTATGCAAGGATTCAGCCCTATTTTGCCATAGACATCGGTTACCGGTCCAACACCTTTTCAGGGCAAACCGAAAACAGGAATGAATTAAAGGCCTCAGAGATGGCCAGTATTCAGGTAGAAGCCTCTAAAACAGGCTTTGTTTTGACCCCCGTATTGGGAATAAAAGCCAGCATTACCGATCAGATTTCCTTTTTTGCCGAAGGAAACCTGGATTTCTTTTATTCTTATGAGCGGCAGGAAACAACATTGGGTGATGCGGCCAATACACAGACGTTCAAAAGATATTATAAGGCAGAATTTTTATTGAATCCGTTCTCAGTCGGAATTCAGGTCCACCTGGGAAGTAATAAGTAGTTTTAAGTATTCTTCAGGCCACCTTGAATGACCTGAGATTCCCTATAAAACAAATAATTGTGTATGTTTGCAGCCATAAAATTTAAAAGATCATTCCAATGAAAGTTGCCCTAATCACCGGTGTCACAGGCCAGGACGGTGCCTATTTAGCAGAGTTTTTGTTAAAGAAAGGTTACTTTGTGCATGGTCTGAAAAGGAGGTCTTCTTTATTCAACACAGAACGGATTGATCATCTGTATCAGGATCAGCATGAGCAAGGTGTAAATTTTAAACTTCATTTCGGGGATTTGACAGATTCTACGAACCTGATCCGCATTATCCAGGAAACGCAGCCTGATGAGATATATAACCTTGCCGCGATGAGCCACGTACACGTCAGCTTTGAAATGCCTGAATATACGGCAAATGCAGATGGTATTGGGACATTAAGGTTGCTGGAAGCAGTGAGGATCCTTGGATTAGAGAAAAAAACAAGAATATATCAGGCATCAACATCCGAACTTTATGGTTTGGTACAAGCAGTGCCGCAGAGTGAGAAGACGCCTTTTTATCCCCGCTCACCCTATGCTGCTGCAAAAATGTATGCCTATTGGATTACTGTAAACTACCGGGAAGCTTATGGAATGTATGCATGCAACGGGATTTTATTTAACCACGAAAGTCCTTTACGCGGTGAAACCTTTGTGACCCGTAAAATCACCCGTGCCGCAGCAAAAATAGCCTTAGGTCTGCAAGGCTGTCTTTACCTGGGAAACCTTTCCGCTCAGCGGGACTGGGGACATGCTAAAGACTATATTGAGGCAATGTACCTGATCCTGCAGCAGGAGAAACCTGAGGACTATGTCATCGCAACCGGGATTACAACTACAGTCAGGGACTTCGTAAAAATGAGCTTTGCCGAATTGGGTATTGAAGTGGAGTTTAGCGGCAAAGATCAGCATGAAAGAGGCGTGATTATTGATGTTGACCCCGAAATGGTTGCCCGGCTGGGATTGGACGATGTAAATCTAAAACCGGGCACAATTGTGGTGCAGGTCGATGAGAAATATTTCCGTCCTACGGAAGTAGACTTATTGCTTGGCGATCCGACAAAGGCAAATACCAAATTAAACTGGAAACCCAAATACGACCTTCCCGCGTTGGTGAAGGATATGGTTCAATCGGATCTGCATTTAATGAAGAAAGATGAATATTTGAAACAAGGAGGTTTCAGAACACTTAATTATTTTGAATAACCGATATATAAACGCTCTTGTACCCTATGAAGTTTAATAGAATAATCGCTGCAGTACTTTTTTTTATTGCCATTTTCTTTTCTCAGTTTGCATTGGCCCAGACCAATTATTCGGATGTAAAAGTTGATGAACTTACCGATGCGCAGATCAGACAGTTGATGCTGCGGGCAGAATCTGCTGGTTATTCTGACGCACAGCTGGAACAGCTGGCGTCCGCCCAGGGTATGAAAGCCACGGAAATTAAGAAACTGAGGGCCAGAGTAGAAAAAATAAGAAATGGAGGGGGAGAATTAAGTAAGGATAAAGGTACAGCGGTGCCGACAGACCTGGACAGATCCAGGATCGTCAATAGAGATACCACTAATAGCAAGATTAAAGGTCTCCTGGGAAAGAATCAAATTGATGACGATACAACGGCGGTAGAGCAGGATATACTTGATGGACTAAGACCAAAGGTCTTTGGTGCTGATCTTTTCAAAAGTACCAATCTTACGTTTGAGCCTGATCTGAGAATGGCTACACCGAAAAGCTATGTTATCGGGCCGGATGACGAGTTATTTATTGATTTGACCGGAGACAATGACATCAGCTATGAACTGAAAGTTAGTCCGGACGGCAACATCCGTTTGCAGTACGTGGGTTTGGTTGCGGTGGGCGGGCTTACCATTGAGCAGGCGACCAACAAGATCCGGACATCTATGAGCAGGACCTATCCTGCGCTGCGGAGCGGACGTTCAAATGTCGCAGTGACATTGGGCAACATCAGAACCATTAAGGTGACAGTTGTCGGCGAAATTGTCAAGCCGGGCTCCTATAGCATCCCGTCCTTATCCACAGTTTTCAACGTTTTATATGAATCAGGGGGGCCAAATCGAAATGGGTCTTTTCGTAAGATTCAGGTGATCAGGAACAACAAAGTGGTGTCGACAGTAGATGTATATGATTTCCTGTTGAATGGCATTCAGAAAAATAATATCCGTTTACAGGATCAGGATGTAATCAATGTCCCCATATATCAAACCCGCGTGGAGGTTTCAGGTGAAGTAAAACGCCCTGCATTATTTGAAGTCCTAAATACAGAATCACTGGAAGACGTCATTCGTTTTGCCGGAGGTTTTTCTAATGAGGCCTATACAGCCCAGATCAAAGTATTGCAAAACACCAATAGGGAACGCAAGATCACCGATATTCCCGCAGATGAGTTTGTAAAATATAGCCCTTTAAACGGAGATAAATATGTTGTGGAAACCATACTCGATCGCTTCGAAAATCGTGTTGAAATCGCCGGAGCTGTATTCCGGGAAGGGCAATATGAACTAGATAAGGGTCTAACACTGAAGGGACTGATTGCAAAAGCCAATGGTTTGAAAGAAGATGCCTTCCTAAACCGCGCATACATCAACCGTTTGAATCCAGACAATACACAAGCACTGATCTCATTTGATCTTTCAAAGATAATCTCAGGAGCAGAGCCTGATATTACCTTACAAAGAGAAGATAAGGTAACCATATCATCTTTATTTGATTTGAGAGATGACTATAAGATTGATATCCAGGGAGAAGTCAGGTATCCGGGAACCATGGCATACGCCGATAGCATAAGCTTGGGGGACATAATCCAGAAAGCAGGCGGCTTTAAGGAAGGGGCTACACCAAATCGGATTGAAGTGTCAAGGCGGGTTAAAAATAGTGACGCGACCTCCATGTCTGCACGCACGGCAGAAGTCTTTATAATTGATGTTGACCCCCAACTGAGAATTTTAGGTCCTAAGTTCATATTAAAGCCTTTTGATGTAATCTCTGTTCGCAGTTCAGAGGGATATCAGGTTCAGAAACAAGTTAAATTAGAGGGAGAAGTATTATACCCTGGTATTTATACGATTACACATAAAAATGAAAAGATTTCAGACCTGATCAAAAGGGCGGGTGGACTAACCCCGCTGGCCTATGTGGACGGTGCCTCACTAAAAAGGCCGGGTGCAGAAAAAGTGAATCCAGGTGATAAAAATGCTATTGATAACACAGAAGAGGAAAATAAAAAGCTTCTGAACCTGAAACGTGCGCAGGAGGCTGGTGCGAAAGACGTCCTGCAAAAGGAAGAGGAGATAAAACTCATCCAATCAGATCTTGTCGGTATTGATTTAAAAAGGATTTTAAAAAAACCACAAGGGAAATATGATCTGATTGTAGAAAACGGAGATGTAATCCGGATACCAAGACAATTGCAAACCGTTAAGGTGACAGGAGAAGTGCTAAATCCCAATAGCATTGTTTATTCATCAGGCAAGAGCTTTAAACAATACGTGAATGGCGCCGGTGGATTTACCACCAGTGCGTTAAGGGGAGGCGCATATATAAAATATGCGAATGGTTCAGTTGAGGCAGCCAGCAGATTTTTGTTTTTCAATAATTACCCGCAGGTTAAGCCCGGATCAGAGATCCTTGTTCCAAAACGTGCGGATAGGGAAAAACTGAGCGCGCAAAACTGGATCGGAATCAGTACCGCGCTGGCATCTTTGGCCGCAATAGTTGTAACGCTGCTTAGGTAAATTTGTAAGGTTCAAATAAAATATGGATAAGCCACAAAATAACAATGAAGAAATTTCTCTGGGTGAGTTGGCCTCGACCATACGCACCTGGATCAATTATTTAATCTCCAGATGGCTGTTTATCACTATTTTTGTGGTAATAGGTGGGATCACAGGATTCCTGTACGCCCTGCTTACCAAACCAGTTTATACTGCAAATACAACATTTGTACTCGAGGAATCAAGCTCTCCAGGCGGGGGATTGGGTCAATATGCCAATATTGCCAGTATGATCGGTATTGACCTGGGGGGGGCAAGTAATGGAATGTTTACCAGTGAAAACATTGTTGAGATCTACAAGTCCAGACGGATGTTACAGACCGTGTTGCTGAGTTCCTTCAATTTTGCAGGCAAGAACCAGTTACTGATAGACAGGTATCTGGAATTCAACAGATTTAGAAAAAAGTGGGAAAATGAACCCGGACTAAAAGATCTGAGTTTTTCTTCTGAGGGGCAGCCTACGCAACTTCAGGACAGCATTTTGGGGGAAGTTATTAAAGAGATTAATAAACGGTATTTAACCGTAGAAAAACTCGATAAGAAATCAAGCATCATAAAAGTAAGCGTTAAATCTAAAGATCAGCTTTTTGCAAAAGCACTAACCGAAAAAGTAGTATCAACCGTAAATGAATTTTATATCCGGACTAAGACGAAAAAATCCCTGGATAACCTGGCCGTACTGCAGCAGCAAACAGATTCCGTAAGAGCGGTAATGAACGGGGCCATCATATCAGGAGCCTCAACCATTGACGCTACTCCTAATCTAAATCCGACCCGGCAGATATTACGTGCATCAGTACAACGGTCGCAGTTCAACGCAGAAGCAAATAAAGCAATGCTGGCAGAACTTTTAAAAAATCTGGAGCTGTCCAAAATTACCCTGAGAAAAGAAACCCCATTGATTCAAATTATAGATCAGCCTGTCTTGCCTTTAGACGAGGAAAAAGCGGGGAAGTTATCAAGCACAATTATTGCCAGTGTACTTTTCGGCCTTCTATCTGCTATATATCTTATCATCAGAAAGTAACCACATAATTTTGGGAACAATAAAGAAAAATTTTCTTTACAATTTGTTACTTACAATTAGCAACATCTTATTTCCCGTCATTACCTTTCCCTATGCTTCAAGGGTACTGGGCCCGGAAGGAATTGGCAAGGTACAGTTTGTTACAAATTTTGCTGCTTATTTTGTCTTACTTGCTGCGCTGGGCATACCTGCTTACGGAATCAGGGAGGTGGTCAGGCACAGAGCCGACCCTGTTGATCTGAGAAGGATTGTTACTGAATTGATTACGATTAATTTTGTAACCAGTTTATTGATGTTTATCATATACGCATCGGTGGTAATAATTGTTCCTTCATTGTATACCGATCGGAATTTTTACATCGTTGCAGTCTTCATGTTGTTACTGAGCTGTTGTAATGTGGACTGGCTTTTCTCAGGTTTGGAAGCCTTCCGCTTCATTGCGATCAGGTCACTAATTGTGAGAGGGATCTGCCTTTTACTATTGTTTTTTATGGTAAAGCAACGCTCTGATGATATTTATTATTTGGGAATTTCCGTTGCGGGGATAGTACTGAATAATTTATGGAATTTGTGGACCGCACGCCAATACCTGGACTTCAGTACCGTTAAATTAATTAACCTCAAAAGACATTATAAGCCGTTGCTGCTCATCTTCAGTACCATTGCCGCAATAAGCGTTTATACAATACTGGATACGATTATTTTAGGTTTTCTGGTTGATTACCAGTCTGTTGGATACTATACGGCAGCTTCGAGAATCATTAAAATAACGATCCCCGTAGTGACAGCACTCGGTACAGTTATGATCCCTCAAATTGCCAATGCTTTTAAAGACAATAACTTAGATCAGGTACGTGAGCTGGCCAAACACAGTTTTGATTTTGTGATCGTAATAGGTGTACCCGTAACAGTGGGTTTAATTGCGCTTGCACCTGAACTGATTGTTTTGTTTTCTGGTAGAGAATTCCGGGAATCTATATTGCCCATGCAACTATTTGCACCTGTCATTCTTGTTATTGGCTTTAGCAATATATGGGCTGTACAAATATTGATGCCCGCTTCCAAAGATTCCTACGTTACAATCTCAGTTTTCCTGGGGCTTATTGCCAGCCTCATCTTAAACTTCTCTCTCATACCTCATTTCCACTACATCGGGGCAACGATTGCAAATTTGCTTTCAGAGACTATTGTTATGATCGGCTTGATATACTTTTCCCAAAAGGTGATCAAAATCAATTTTGACTTCAAGCTCACCTTTCAAACATTGGCCGTTTCCATTTTGTTCCTGCCAGCGGTATACCTGATCCGAAAGTTTTCAAGTCCGTATCCGATGTATATATGCCTTTTAGCAGTCCCTGTGTGTGGATTAATATATGTATTTTTACAAATGTTTGTCATCAGAAATCCACGCGTCCTGAATCAGATACACGCCTTGCGAATGAAATGGTCAAACAACAAAACCACCAACGTCTAATAACATAGAAATTTGGAAAAAATCGGTAAAATATTTCGTTTTTTAGGCATGATCAATTTTAGGTCAGTATATTTCAATCTGAAATATTTTCCTTTGAGAACGGCAATTCGTTTACCAGTACTTGTTTCATCAAATGTGCTTTTGAAATGCACTGAGGGACAAATAAGAATCGAAGGGCCAATATTTACAGGTGTGGTGAGGCTTGGCTACGGTGATATGGCCCTGTTTGACAGAAGGCGTTCAAAAGGCATTTGGGAAGTTAAAGGGCTCGTGGTTTTTAAAGGTAAAGCCTGGATTGGACAGGGGACAAAAATATCAGTTGGCCAAACCGGCAGGATCATTTTCGGACCTGACTTTGAGGTTACCGCAAATAGCGCAATTGTATCATATTCAGAGATTGAGTTTGGGAAAAAATGCCTTCTGTCCTGGGATGTCCTGATTATGGATACGGATTTTCATGCAATCTTAAATGCCGAAGGAGCTGTAATAAATGCACCGAAATGCATCAAAATTGACGATAATGTCTGGATAGGATGTCGTTCAACTATTTTGAAGGGCAGCCATGTTGGTCCGGGGAATGTAATTGCCGCGGGCACAGTAGTGACAAAGAAACTTGAGGGGCAGCAGACAATTTATGGCGGACCGGAAGCTAAAATTTTAAGGGAGAATATTACATGGAAGCAGTAGATTCGTTTAAGACCAGGAAGCATTTCGATCTTATTCTCATCATCTCAGTAGTTTCAGTTTGGTTTTTTTCCCCTCTTGTCGGAGCACTATTGTTATTGCCACTCTGGATATCTTTCAAACAAAAGTCGCAGTGGAAAGATACGTTTATCATCTTTATGGCATCATTGACATTCGGTCTGATTGCCTACACCGGTCAATCGATAGGTGTTGACGAAACGGACATTGCACGATACCACTTCTATTATACCGTTGTAAGTGACATCGAATCCATAGGGAGTTTCTTTGTGCTGATGGTCCTCGATGGTGGGAGTAACCCTGTATTTTATGTAATCAATTTTTTAATATCCAGAGTTTTTCCATTAAACGTTCAGGTACACATTATGTTCTGGGTAACAGTTACTTATTTTTTTACCTTAATGGGGGTATATAAGCTATCGGGTTTATATGCCAGACCGGTTCCGACTCTGGTTACAAAATTGCTGATTTTTATATTTCTAATTGGCATCATGCCTTTTTTTACCATAACAGAGATCATCAAACAATCCGCTTCAGTTTCAATTTTCTTTTATGCCCTGTCAAAGAAGTTATTGAATGAAAAGCACAGCCTGCTGTGGTTATTGGTAGCACTGCTTGTCCATGTGTCGTCCATAATGCTGCTTCCGGTTTTCTTTTTTTATAACAACCGGTTGTTCATAAAAAACATCTATCTATTATTCTTTATTTCCATTGTACTTTCCTTTTTCAACTTCAATGTAATACTGACAAGTATCCTTTCACTTCTTCCGGGTGGCGCATTACTGGCTACCGCCAAAGAATATCAGAATGTGGAAGTATGGACAATTGGCTTTAGGATCTACTCCACATTTTTCTTTTACATCTTGCTGCTGTTGCCTTTATTTTATGATTATTACAGAACAAAAAAATTGAACATTCTGCCGGAGTACGAGCCCATAAAGAAGAACATCCTGATGATCTTATTTCTGAGCTTTATGATTTTGCTGATCAACCGGGGTAATGTACATAACTTTATCAGGTATGTTTTTGGCCTTTATCCATTTTATATGCTGGTCATCATATTCACATTAAAGACGCAGTTTAGGGCAGTTGAGCGCTATAGCATTGCCATAGTGGCGATCTGCTTCTTTACCTATTCCAACGTAAAACTCCTGGCCGTTCAGACCTCGGATGACGTCAATTATGCCAATTCCTACTTTGACAACTCCTGGAAAAACCTGCTAACCTCCAATGTATACGAATATTTAAGTTTTGAAGTAAGGTGAAAATTTTTATTGCTGATTTTTACAGGAACAATAATGAGCATTTCATGTATAATATGTCGATGCTCACAATCCTTTCCGGTTTTGAGGAATTTACAGAAGTCACATTTCTTGGAGACCGGGGACAGATTGAACTCATTCAACTTGAAGGGAAATCCGTGTTGACAAAACCTGTAGCTTTTATTCCGAAATACGTTCACCCCAAAGTTGGCGGAAGAGCCTGGATTGCCAAGATCTGGCATGAATTCAATAACGTCTTCGCCCTGCTGAGGACAGCACCCGAAGAATCGCTGATTTTCTTTTGTTCATTGTCACCCATCACCAGCTTTTTCTATAAGCTGATCAAAAGATTTT
This sequence comes from Pedobacter ginsengisoli, assembly GCF_030244015.1. Taxonomy (GTDB): domain Bacteria; phylum Bacteroidota; class Bacteroidia; order Sphingobacteriales; family Sphingobacteriaceae; genus Pedobacter; species Pedobacter ginsengisoli. The sequence continues at coordinate 462,117 of NZ_JASSYX010000004.1, read as the reverse complement.
ATCCTGAAAAAAAAGTTGTCATTACACTTCATGGCGATATCGACTTTATCCAGCAAAATAAGACAAGACTAAGGAACTGGCTCGGGAAATTTTTCAGCTGGAGCTTTAGTATGAAAGATCGAAAAACAAAATATCTGGTCCTGTCCAATACGATTAAAAAGAATTTAATAAGAGAAGAGATACTATCCGGCGATGAGCTGTATGCTGTCAATCATCCTTACGTTTTCGATGCCCTGAACAAGCAAAAAAAAACGGCTAAATTTCCAGTTAGAATAGGACATATAGGGGTGGCAAGTACAGAGAAAAATACACAACTCTTATTTACCCTGGCCAAAATATTTGAATATGAGATCAAAAGAAATGAGCTCAGCTTTTCAATTATTGGAATGACCGCCAATATCGATGAATTTAACAATGGGTTAGTTGAATATCAAAACGATAGCGAAATGTTGCCAAAATCACTGTTCAATGAAAAAATTGCCGGTTTAGATTATTCCATCTTCTTTTATAGCGATCAAAACTATAAATTCTGCAGCAGCGGAGCAATTCTTGATTCAATACACCATAGGATTCCAATCATATCTTTCAAAAATCAGGGCTTTGAGTCCCTGTTTAGTGAAGCACCGGGCCCTGTGGGTTATTTGTGCAGGAATATTGATGAAATGGAAAGAGTGATCAGGGATATTTTAAATAAGGATGTGGAAGCGGACTATATTGAAATGCAGCATAACCTCAATGCGTACCAGAACAACTTTACCATAGACTATGTCAAAGAAAAACTACATGAACAATTAATCCCATTTATTCATGCAAAATAACAGACCATTAGTAAGCGTGGTTATTCCGATGTACAATTCGGAAAAAACGATCCAAAATACATTGAGATCGGTATCCATTCAAACTTATACCCATCTGGAAGTAATTGTAGTCGATGATGGATCTACCGACGGTTCTGCGGGACTAGTTGAGCAATTTGCCGGGCAAAATCCGCAAATGAACATTCAGCTGATCAGGAAAGCAAATGGTGGGGTTTCTACTGCAAGAAATGCGGGGATGAAACAAAGCAAAGGCGACTATATCGCTTTGCTGGACTCGGATGATGAATGGCTGCCAAAAAAGCTTGAGATCCAGATTGAAATATTTAAAAATAACCCGCATATAGATTTTTTGGGCTCAACAAGAAACGGGGAGCATTTCAGCCGGTTTTTGTTCAAAAAGTTCTCCTATTTAACACATATATCGTCCAGATTGCTGTTATATAAAACATTTTTAATAACACCTACTACATTATTTAAGCGAACAATCCTGGATACTGTAGGGTATTTTGACGAGACCCAAAAATATGCAGAAGAGGGCAATTACTGGATCAGGGTCTGTAAAGACAATCATTGTGTCCTGCAAAATGAAAGTCTGGTCATCACAGGCGGGGGTAAGCCAGATTTCGGATTTTCAGGCTTGTCGTCAAATCTGAAACAAATGGAACTGGGGGAATTGAAAAACCTACGGGACGGCTTAAACTTAAAAATTATAGGCAGAATAGAATATGTTTTTCTAGTTTTGTATTCATTGGTCAAATATGTTCGCAGGATCCTTATAGTTAAATTGCGTTAGTAGTATGTTAAAGAAGTACGGAGTTTTTGGGGCGCTAAGGTTAATGTTTTCAGTTATTTATACCAGGATTTTCTTCCCCGGCGCCAGGCTGATCCGTCTTCCGTTTGACATCAGAAACCGACGTTTCATATCCATCGGGAAAGGCTTCACTAGCGGATTTGGCTGCAGAATAGAATCGTTTCCCGAAAACACGGACCGGAAAATTAATGTCCTGATCGGCGAAAATGTACAAATAAACGATTATGTACATATCGCGGCCGTTGATTACATAGAAATCGGTGACAATGTGTTAATCGCCAGTAAGGTATTCATATCCGATAACAATCACGGCAGCTATACACTATCAGACAGCGATCATCCATCGACCATTCCCGCAAGTAGAAAAGCGTCATTTGAACCGGTTTATATCAAAAAAAACGTTTGGATCGGTGAATCTGTCTGCATATTGCCGGGAGTCACAATAGGAGAGGGCTCGATTATTGGAGCGTTATCGGTTGTCACCAAAGACATTCCTCCCAATTCAATTGCCGTGGGTTCGCCTGCGCGGGTAGTGAAGCAATTTGATTTTAAAACAAACCGCTGGGTGAAAGTATAATTATCATTTAAGAACCTTTATAAAAATAAATAATGCTTCCTATATTGTCTATTTCAGTAGTTCTCTATCACAACGATCCGCAGGAATTAAAGGAGCTGGTAGCGAATATCTTAAATAGTTCCATTCGTATCAAACTGTACCTTGTTGACAATTCGTCAACTGATCAGCTGAACATGAAACACCAGGGCGGCGATGTAGAGTATATACATAATGGAAAGAACATAGGTTATGGCGCCGGTCACAACATCGCCATCAGGCTTTCCCTGGAATCAGGTTTTAAATATCATTTGGTAATGAATCCTGATATCAGTTTCGGGCCGCTTACGCTGGAAAAGATCTATGCTTTCATGGAAGAACATCCTGAAGTTGGCCAGCTGATGCCCAGGATCCTGTATGTCGACGGCACGATCCAACCGCTATGCAAGTTACTTCCCACACCTTTTGATCTTATTGGAAGGCGGTTCTTTAAAAATGCAGAATGGGCAAAAAGAAGAAATCAAAAATATGAATTAGAGGGCTTCAATTACGATAAAATCATCAATACACCTAGCTTATCCGGTTGTTTTATGTTTTTAAGAAACGATGTCCTGAAAAAATCCGGGCTATTTGATCAGAGATATTTCATGTATCTTGAGGATTATGACCTGACCCGCAGAATACACCAGCATTCGGAAACAATTTTTTATCCTGGGGCAGAGGTATTGCACGGCTACAAAAAAGAATCGTATGTCAATAAGACCTTGTTAAAATACCATATTGCATCAGCCATTAAATATTTTAATAAATGGGGGTGGATCTTGGATACAGAAAGAACGCATTTGAACCGGCGCACCTCAAAACAAATCCAATAATGAGACCTGTCTTATGAAAACCCAAATAACTTGTCTCTTTTTTATCGCATTGACTTTATCAACTACGATGGTGAACGCTCAGTCAATTGTCTCCGTTGACCCGTTAGTCAAAGTTTTAAGATACCAAAAGAATCTACCTGAAAGCACTCCGATAGCACATGTTGCATTAGGTGAATATGCCACTTTCCAGTATGTATTCACTTCGCCGGTTAATCTTAAAAGTTTAAAAGTCTCTTATGTCCCGGCTGTCAGTGGCCAGGCCAAACTTGCCAAATGTAATATAGGATACCCTGGCTATGTCAAACTTGACCACCTTGCAGGTAGAGCGCCTGCCCCAGACCGGATCCGCGCTGACGACAAGTATTATCCCGATCCAATTTTTGACGTTGCTCCCCAGCATATTGCCGCAAATAGAAATCAGCCTATTTGGATCAGCATTCCTGTAGATCTTGCACAAACCCCGGGCATCTATAAAGGGAAATTGATCTTTTCATGGATGAGCAGAGGCAGGCTCCTAAAAACCGAGCGGCCACTTAGTGTTAAAGTGTACCCGGTTAAAATTAAAAATACGAGACTGCTCAATTCCAACTGGCTTTTCTATGAAAACAGAATGAGCCCTCCTTTTGCCAAGCTGAAATATATGAATCGCGGCCAGGAAGTAATTCCTTATAGCCCTAAATATTGGGAGCTTATGGAGGTTGTCGCCAAAAATATGCAGGAATACCGGCAGAACGTTTTTTACATCTCTCCATTGCGGGAGATCATCTACGGGTTCAGCAATGGAAGATTTACATTTGATTTCAGCAATTTTGACAAACTGGTCTCTATATTCAAGCGCTATGGTGTGGCCCAATATATTGAAGGCGGACATATAGGAGGAAGGGACGGGGCATGGGATGCGCCCTTTGTCATCAACCATATGGAAAAGGATGCAAATGGCATATTTCAGATGAAAAACATCGCCATCAATGACCCGCGTGCCAGAACATTTCACGCTCAGTTTTTTCCCGCACTGGTCAGACATTTGAAAGCAAAAGGTTGGTACGACACTTATTTTCAACACCTGATTGATGAACCTACAGACGCCGATGCAGCTTCGTATCGAGCTGTAAGCGCATTGGTCAAGACTTACGCGCCCGACTTAAAAATTATAGACGCCCTGAGTACCACAAACATCGCAGGCTCAATTGACGTCTGGGTGCCTCAATTGGAATTTCTGGCCGGTCATGAGTCTTTCTTCAAGCAACGCGCAAGCAAAGGCGACATGGTCTGGTTGTACACTTGCTGGCTTCCTCAGGGCAATTTTGCCAACCGATTTATCGAACTTCCGGCGCTCAAAAACAGGCTTTTGCCCTGGATTTCCTACAAATACGGCATCAAAGGTAACCTGAACTGGGGCTACAACTATTGGGTAGATTCCCCGACAGAAAAGGCGGACAGAGTTGATGGCAACAGTATATTTCCCGGTGGCGACTCCTGGCTGGTTTACCCAAAATACAATGGCCTGTATGCCTCAATCAGACAGGACCTGATGAGAGCGGGTATGTATGACCATGAATTGTTGAGCATGCTTGGAGAAAGAAGCCCGTCTAAGGCCGCTGCGCTGGTCAGTAAGGTCATTTATAGCTTTGACCGGTACAATATGGACATCACCAGTTTCAGGTCTGTCCGCAGACAGATCCTTGAAGAATTGACAAAATAAGAAATGGACGTTTCCTTTATCATCGTAAACTACAATACAACAACCCTTACCAGGCAATGCATAGATTCCATTAAGCAATGCACGAGGAAGCAAACCTATGAAGTCATTGTTATCGATAACGCGTCCCGGGATCGGTCAATAACAAGTCTGAATGATGATTATCCGGAAGTTGAACTTATCTTAAATTCTGACAATGTAGGTTTTGGCAGGGCAAATAATCTTGGTATCGACAGAGCCAAAGGCAAATACGTTTTCCTCATCAATTCTGACACTTATTTGCTCAACGACGCGGTCGCTATTTTTTGGGATTATATGGAAAGGCCGGATCACGCAGGTGTAGGATGCTGCGGTGGCGCGTTATTCTATCCTGATGGTAAAAATCAGATGTGCTTCGGAAATTTCCCCTCAATGCTCGAGGCCATTTCCCTGCTCGGATTTTATGTATTCTTTAAAGATTACTTCAATAAGCACATTTGCAGTGGAGTCGTAAATTATTCCCCTGAAAATAAGACAGTCGACTATATTACAGGTGCGGACATGTTCATCAGGAAGTCCGCACTGGAGAAAACAGGCAACTTCGATCCGGAATTCTTTATGTATTTTGAAGAAACAGAATTGTCATTCAGACTGAAAAAGGCAGGATATAAATCTGTACTGATTCCAGGCGCCCAAATTGTACATCTCGAAGGAGCCTCACAAGAGAAAGGGTCATATTTTAATTTTAAAAAGATCAGCATGTACGAATACAGCCGGAATCTATTTTTTAAAAAATGCCATGGTAAATTTTATGCAATAACCGTAAAAGGCATATCGGTACTCAGAAACCTTATTTTATTTGTGTTAAAAGGTAAATCGGGATACCTCAAAAAGGCAAAAATTATTGCTTTTACGTAAAGACTCAAGTCCATATTACGTATTTTTGGCTCAATATTTGAAATACCCGCCAGAATCAACCATTGTACATATTGAAAAAAAGCTCTACATGTTATTAAGTTTAATCTTCCTTACCAGTTTATTGATGGCCGCTTTTTCTATACCATCGATTATTAATTTGGCATTTAAGAAACGTTTGTTTGACAACCCCAGTGAAATCAGAAAGGTCCATAAACGTATTGTGCCCAATTTCGGGGGCATTGCCATTTTTACAAGTTTCCTGTTTTCATGTTCTCTCTTTATTAAATCTGACCTCGTTCCCCAATCAAATGTTTTGATGGCTGGCGGACTTATTTTATTTATGACCGGTCTTAAAGACGACATCATCGGCTTAGGGCCTTTAGTTAAACTGGTGGCTCAAATCATTAGCGGAACCATCATTGCCGTGGTCGCAGACATCAGGATAGATGATCTGCATGGGTTTTTAGGCGTTGGAGCATTAGACTACTACAGCAGTGTTATACTCACCACAGCATTCATCGTCAGCATTGTCAATGCCTTTAATCTTATAGATGGCATCGATGGCCTGGCTGCATCTTTGGGTGTCACGCTGTCCCTGATCTATACCTACCTGTTCTGGAACGCAGGGGAAATTGGCTGGTCTTACCTTTCTATCGCTTTAACAGGGTCTTTAATAGGCTTTATGTTTTATAACGTGACGCCAGCAAGAATATTTATGGGAGACTGCGGATCCCTGTTGCTTGGCTTTATTGCCGTAGTGCTCAGCATCAAGTTTATCGATATCTCGTCCCATCATCATGTCGTTTTTGGGAGCGTAAAAATTGAATCGTCAATGGGACTCACCTTGTCCATCCTCATCATCCCTATATTTGATACCATCAGGGTATTTACCTTGCGCATCCTGAGAAATACTTCACCATTTAAGGCAGACAACAACCATCTTCATCACCGGCTGCTATTTCTTGGCCTGAGCCACATGCAATCGACACTGGTGCTGGTTGTTACGAATGTACTATTTATAGTCATGGCTTTATCGCTTCAAAATTTAGACAATACCCAGCTTATCAGCGTCCTGGTACTGACAGTCCTTGCGTTGAACGGTGGATTGTCTCTTTACATAGAGTCGTTCAAGAGATCATTGCTGGCCAAAGCACACGCACCTGAAAAGCCTGTTATGGTCAAAAGCTTTGGTGAGGAAATATTGGAGAAAATCACAGAAAACTAACGTTAATTAAATGCGCCCTCGGGATCTTAATGAGATGTACAAAATTTAGGTTAGTATTTTGTTTGCTATTTACTACAGCACTTCAAAGTGTTTATGGACAAGCCGAGTTGTTGCCGCTGGGGCATGATTTGAACAATAAACTGGGAAAAAAGATTTATTTTAGTGATTCTTCAAGAATTCATACCGGGCTGCGGTCTTATTTTATTGCTGACATTTCAGATCAGACTAAAGATTCCCTGCTCAAATCTCTATATACAACCAGGGACTGGCAAAGCAAAAATTGGGTATACAGAAAGTTGTTTTCAGAACATCTTATCGAAGTAAACAAGCCTGATTACAGCTTTTATGCGGATTTCTTGCCGGACATGCAGATTGGAACCCAGAACGGTAAAAGTTTGTATCTGAATACAAGAGGCATTGAGATCGGAGGCAAAATAGGAAAACGGTTCGCTTTCAGCAGTTATCTTTTTGAAAACCAGGGCAAGTTCGCAAACTATTACACAGACTACATCAATAGCTTAGGAGTAGTTCCCGGTCAGGGATTAGCCCGGAGGTTTGGAAAAGGCGGGTTTGACTACGGATATTCAGGCGGAACAATTTCTTATACCCCCTCCAAATATGTGAACTTTCAGCTCGGCTACGATAAAAACTTTATAGGCGACGGGTACAGATCATTGCTTTTGTCCGATAATTCTTTTAATTACCCTTTTGCCAAGGTCACGGCTACGCTGGGCAAGGTCCGTTACATGGCCATGTTTGCGCAATTTATCGACCTGCATGAGCATATTGATCTTGACCAGCTTAAAGATGATGTTCCATTCCCTAAAAAGTATGGAATTTTCCATTACCTGCACTGGAATGCTACAAAGCGGCTGAGTGTTGGATTGTTTGAAAACATCATGTGGCAGCCACGGGGATTTGAGTTCAGCTATTTAAACCCGGTTGTATTTGTGAGGCCTGTGGAAAATGCCAACGGGTCGCCGGATAAGGCCCTGCTTGGTCTTACAGCCAGTTATAAAATTGCAGATAGCTACGTAGCCTACGGCCAGTTGATGATCAATGAATTTCGCGCCAAAGATATCTTCTCCGGAAAAGGACATTGGGCAAATAAACAGGGGGGACAGTTGGGTATCAAAGCATTTGACCTGTTCCATGTAGACAATCTGTATGCCCAGGTAGAGATGAACAGAGTAAGGCCTTATTCTTATTCGGCTGTAAGCCATTTTAAGAATTATGGACATTACAACCAACCTCTTGCCCATCCTTTCGGAGCAAACTTTCAGGAATGGATTGGAATTGCCAGTTATCGTATAGATCGTTTCGACCTTCGTTTTGAACTCAATTATGCAAAATACGGGCTTGATGTTAATGGCTTGAACTACGGCAAGGACATTTATAAAAACTATGATACCAGGGTTGCTGATGAAGGCATTTTTATAGGAAACGGATTAAAGACCAGCCTCCTTTATTCCGAAACTACCTTCGCTTATATTCTAAATCCTAAAAATAATTTAAGAATAGAGCTTGGGCATGCATTTCGAAAAGAGACAAATGACCTGAGTAACAATAAACAGCAGATATTTAACATAGGAGTAAGGTCCTCATTTAGAAACCTATATAAAGACTTCTAAAATTCACTATATTAGTACTGATAAGAAAACCTCAAGATTTAAAGATGAAGAATAAAATATTATTAACCGGAATGTTGATCGTTTTTGCTTTTTCCGGTTCCCTGGTGGCGCAGACACTGCCTGTTGGCTCTTTAGATAACATTGAGGATGCTTATCGCCGTCAGCAATTGTTGGGCGAGGATGCTTCAAATGCTTCTTTCACAATCAGACCATTGTTTCTTACAGACAAGAACGAGGTATACCTATCACCGGACGGTGCGGGTCTTAAAACGATGGATTTAAACAAATTGCTGTGGAGTAAAGGCAAGTCTGCATTATATGCTTTGCCAATCGAGTGGCAACACCAGATTAATACTCACCATCCGTATGGTATGAATGACGGGGCAATGATCCCGGCTAAAGGATATCAGACGATGTTTTCTGCAGGTCTCTTTGCCAAAATAGGCTTCTTGAGCATACAGTTAAAGCCGGAGTATGTCTATGCACAAAATTCTAAATTTAGTGAGATCACTGAGGCGGGGAATGAAATTGCTCAAAACTATTATAGATTTTATAATGGTATTGATATGCCTGATAGATTTGGAGATAGAGCATACTCAAAACTAAAATGGGGGCAAAGCAGTATCCGCTTAAATTTCGGCCCTGTTTCGGCAGGACTTTCGAATGAAAACCTGTGGTGGGGACCAGGTATTCGCAGCTCACTGTTGATGAGCAACAATGCCCCTGGATTCAAACACATAACAATCAATACGACTGAACCTGTAAGTACCCCTGTAGGCGCATTTGAAGCCCAGATCATTGGCGGTAAATTGGAAGCCTCAGGAGTTCCTCTTCCCGAAGGGCCAAATTATAAAGCCAAGCCAGATGACTGGCGGTATCTATCAGGAATTGCCCTGAGTTATCAGCCCAAATGGGTACCTGGTCTTTATCTTGGTTTAAATAGATCTTTTATGATGTACCATGACCAGCTAAATGGAAAAATCGGTAATTATTTGCCACTGTTTAGTGCAATCGAAAAGTCGAATATTGAAGCTGATGAAAGTGGTGAAGAAAAAATTACCCGTGATCAGCTCATTGCTATTTCTGCCCGGTGGGTTATGCCAGAGTCAAAGGCAGAAATCTACTTTCAATACGGACGCGAGGATCATGCTTATAATTTACGCGATTTTGTTTCAGAGTCCGAACATACAAGAGCTTACATATTTGGCTTCAGAAAGCTGGTTGAACTCATAAGAGAGGATGAATACATTCAATTTGGAGTTGAGCTTACTCAATTGGAATCTTCAGGCACAAAGTCCGTAAGACCTGCTGGATATTGGTATCATCATTCTGGTGTCAGAGATGGATATACAAATATTGGACAGGTCTTGGGTGCAGGCATTGGTCCGGGCAGCAATTTGCAATCGCTTGATGTAAGCTGGGTGAAAGGACTGAAGAAGATTGGACTTCAAATGGAGCGACTTTCTCATAACAACGATTTGATGTATAATCTCAAGGCACTGGATATACGCAGGCATTGGACTGACTTAGGTCTGACTGGTAAATTTAGCTGGGATTATAAAAACTTTATTTTCAATTCAGCCTTGGCATACATACATTCATTCAACTATCAGTACATCCTCAATAATGGACAAACACCTGATTTCTGGAAATTTGAACATACGGACGTGAACAATGTCCATTTCAAATTAGGGGTGATGTACAGGTTTAATTAAATGATAGCTATATAAAACTCTGATTTTTTAGTAGCCCACTATCAACAAGCCGGGAAAAAGATTTGGTTTCAGGGACACGTTTTAAGCCTTCAATGTGGCGTACATGGTGAATATCTGTGCCAATAAAATCGATCATATCTTTTTCAATCAGTTTTTCAGCTATAGATTTGATATGCTTTCCATAATGATCGGTTAAGGACAAAGCATTTACCTGCAGTTCTACACCCATTTCTTTCAGCCGTGTATAGTAATCGAAATGCTTGTGAAAAAAAAGATAACGTTCCGGATGAGCAAGTATGACCTGATAGCCCTTTATTCCAAGATCAAAGAAGACTTCTTCCAAATCATGAGGTCGTGAAATCTGACTAAATTCAATGAGTAGCCTATTTCCAGGAAGCGGCATTACCGTTCCTTCTGAAACCTGAATTGCAAATTGCTCATCCATATAGTATTCAGATGAAAGATCAAGGGTGATGCCTTCTGGTAATTGTCCATCCAACAATCCATGTCCTTTTTTTAGACTTTCATGAGTATTGGGATGTATGTCCTGAAGTGTATGGGGAGTTGTATACAGTTTATAAAATCCAAGTTCTTTTAACCCTGAAATAATTTGTATGCTATCTGCTACATCTTTTGCGCCATCATCAACTCCAGGCACCAGGTGAGAATGCATGTCTATACCAACACTGGTGAAATCTTTATATTTGGATTTATTGGAACGATTGAAAAACATCATTTATTCTAACTTAAATTATTAAAAACATAAAGATAGCTAAATATTAAAATAGCTGGCATCTTTTTTGTTTATGGCGCAGTGCAGGTGCAAATTATGCGTAATGAATATAATCAGTTGATTTAATTAACTTTAATCTAATCTCAATACGTCTTTAAATACTATCTTTGCAATGAATAAAAATAAAAACGCATCTACGAGCCTATGAGATACTTTTTTTACTTAATAACTACTTTAATTTTTTTTAGTAGCTGTGGTGTTAAATATAAATCTGTCCCTTACTTTACTGATTTGCCAGTTGACAGTTCGATAGTTCAACAGATAAAAAATTACAATGTTTTAAAGTTGCAGAAAAATGATATTCTAGCTTTAACAGTGAGCAGTCTAAATCCTGAAGCTTCGGCGATATTTAATTTTGGGAACGTAAGCTCTAGTCAAGGATCAGCTGGTAGTACTGCAAATCCTATAAATAGTGCAAACGGTTTCATGATTGACGAAAAAGGTGAGATACAGCTGCCACTAGTGGGGGCAATTCATGTAGATGGATTAACGATTGCTGAAGCCCGAGCGGAAATCACTGGCAAACTCGTCAACTTTCTCAAAGAGCCAGTGGTTAATGTAAGATTAGCTAATTTCAAAGTTTCTATATTGGGTGATGTAGCAAGACCGGGAGTTTACCCAGTGCAGAATGAGAAAATTTCTGTAACTGAGGCGTTGAGTCTCGCTGGAGATTTAACGATAACGGCCGTAAGAAACAATGTTCTGTTAATCCGGGAGACTCAGGGTAAAAGACAATTTATCAGAATAGATTTACAGAAAAGTGCGCTTTTCAATTCACCAAACTATTTTCTTCAAAACAATGATATATTGTATATACAGCCAGGAACTGCGAAATATGCGAGTGTAGACTCCAGCTATAGGAATGTGAGTATAGTCCTGTCCGCTCTTTCGGTTATAGCTTTAATTATTAGCCGTTTTTAATTGTAATGAATAGTATGAATAGTGGAACAAATCAAGGGAATTTTGAGAAAGAAGATGTTGAGGGGACGTCCTTTAATATTGCAGAGATATTTTCAAAGTATTTATATCATTGGCCTGTTTTTTTTGTTGGAATATTGCTCTCTCTCAGTCTTGCTTATGTCTATTTGAGATATACGAAGCCAGTTTATCAGGTTTCAAGCACATTGTTGATTAAGGACGAAAAAAAGGGAACTTCGCCTGATGATATGTTAAGTCAGCTTGAGCTTTTCGGTGGATCAAAAGTTGTCGAAAACGAAGTGGAGATTTTGAAATCGAAAAGCTTAATGACAGTAGTTGTCAAGCGTTTGAGTTTAGATGTGCTTATAAGTGCTGAAGCTAGAGTTGTGAGTAAAGAAATTTATGAGCAAAGACCTATCGATTTTCTAACAACACAGATGGATGATAAATCCATTGGTAAGGAATTTGCATTGAGTTTTCCAGACGCAAGCCATTATAAACTGGAAGAAATTGAGACAGGGAAGTCTGTAAGCGGGGAGTTAAATCAATTTCAAAGAAACGACTTTGGAACCTATCGGATAATCAAAACCCCTTTCTTCATTAATCAACAAAAGCGTACTTATTCGGTTAAATTTATAGATCCAAAAAGCGCAGTTAATGACTGTCTCTCAAAATTGGATATTGCGGTTGCAAATAAGCAGTCGACCGTTTTGAAGCTGACATTTCAAACTACAGTTCCAAAGCGAGGGGTAGATCTTTTAAATACACTTGTCAACGTGTACAATGAGGCCGGGCTTGCTGACAAAAACAGGACTACTCAAAGTACAATAGATTTTATTGAAGAGAGATTGGCCTTAATTTCAGGGGAATTAACGGATGTTGAAAAAGATGTCGAAGGTTTTAAAAGCAGCCAGGGACTAACAGACATAAGTAGTGAAGCTAGCCTTTACCTTGAAAATGTAAAGGCTACTGATGCAAAATTAAATGAGGCTAATTTACAATTGGGAGTTATTGAAGAGGTACAACGCTATATCAATTCTGAAGGAAATGATGAGAAGCTTCCAAGCACTATGGGTATCAATGATCCGGCATTGCTGGCCCAAATTAACCAATTGGCAGATTTACAGTTGAGAAAGGCTAATTTACTAGCCACAACTCAACCTAATAATCCCATTTTCGAATCTCTTGATAAACAAATAGAAATCACAAGAAATTCCTTGAAATCTACTGTTGGGAGTATGGCAGGGTCATTGCGGAATACTATTGAAGGACTCAAATCCTACAACACTCAGTATGAAGGATCCATAAAAAAAATTCCCGGGCAAGAGCGTAAATTTATCAGCATAAAAAGGCAGCAAAGCATAAAAGAAAGTTTATACCTGTATCTCCTGCAAAAGAAAGAGGAAGCTGCGCTCTCCTATGCATCATCAGTAGCAGATAGCAGGGTTGTAGATGAAGCATTTTCGAGCGGAGGCCCTATCAAACCGAGAAAGGCTCTAACTTATCTTTTTGCACTTGTTTTGGGAATAGTATTACCTGTAGGCTATGTATATGGTAAAGATTTAATCAATAATAAGGTAATAGCGTCTTCCGATATCAGTAAATTAACTTCAGCACCGATTCTGGGAGAATTGGTATACGAGCAGGGGAATGAAGCTATTGTTGTCCATGCGAACAGCCGGAAAGCAATCGCCGAGCAGTTTAGAGCCATTAGGACGAATCTCCAATTCGTCCATGGCAAGCGCACATCAGAATCCGGTTTTGTTACTTTATTTACCTCCAGTATGTCTGGTGAGGGTAAGAGTTTTGTAGCGAGTAATATTGCAACTGCCCTGGCGATTAGCGGGAAGAAAACTGTATTGGTGGAATTGGACTTACGGAAGCCAAAAGTAAGTAAGTATTTAAATTTGAATAATAAAACCGGTTTAAGCAACTATCTAATTGGCAAGGCAAACGTAGACGATATAATCCAGCCTTCAAATGTACATTCCAATTTATTGGTAATAGGATCTGGGCCAATTCCTCCCAATCCTTCTGAATTGTTAATCGGTAATGAAATTGAAAATCTGTTTGATTATTTGAGAAAGAATTTTGATGAAATAATCGTAGATACGCCACCTATTGGTTTAGTTACTGATGCTCAGATTTTAGCTAGACTAGGTGACGCTACTATTTATATCGTAAGACATGGAGTTACCTTTAAAAGACAGATTGCACAATTTGACCAATTATACCTGACTAATAAGTTTCCTAAGTTTAACCTGATATTGAATGGAATACAGATTACAGGTAGCTATGGCTATGGCTACGGTTATGGTTATGGTTATGGCTATGGTTATGGCTATTATTCGGATGACACGAAACAAAATAATAAGGGCTTTTGGTTTTACATAAAAGACTTCTTTAAAAGATTTTAACAAATTTCAAATGAGTTTATCTAAAATAATTTTAATTACTGGTGGGGCTGGGTTTATTGGTAGTAATCTTTGTGAATACTTCCTAAATAAGGGATATAAAGTTCGCGTTCTAGACAATTTTTCAACAGGTCATAGACATAACATTGAACCATTTTTGGATAATAGTAATTTCCAACTAATAGAAGGTGATATTCGTAGTTCCGAAGATTGTATTACAGCGACTCAAGGGTGTCATTATGTCCTTCACCAGGCTGCGCTGGGGTCTGTACCTCGTTCCATTAATGACCCTGCTACGACAAATGAGGTTAACGTTTCGGGATTTTTAAACATGCTGATCGCTGCTCGGGACTCTAAAATTGAACGGTTCGTTTATGCAGCCAGCTCTTCAACTTACGGCGATTCTACTAATCTCCCAAAGGTTGAAGACATTATTGGTAAACCACTTTCTCCATATGCAATTACAAAGTATGTAAATGAACTGTATGCAGATATTTTTAGTAAAACTTACGGGCTGGAAACAGTCGGATTGAGATATTTTAATGTCTTTGGGAGGAAACAAGATCCTAACGGCGCCTATGCAGCGGTTATTCCTAAATTTGTTCTTCAATATATGAGTTATGAAAGTCCTGTTATTAATGGCGCAGGAGATTTTTCCAGAGACTTTACTTATATCGATAATGTCATTCAAATGAACGAGCTTGCAATGACTACTAAGAATCCTGAAGCTATCAATACAGTCTATAACACGGCAGTTGGTGATCGCACTACATTAAACGAACTTGCTGCCTATTTGCGAGATTTCTTGTCTGGATATGATCACCAAATATCTAATGTCGAATTGAAGTACGGGCCGAATAGATCTGGAGATATCCCTCATTCTCTTGCAAGTATTGATAAGGCCCAGGCGCTTTTGGGATATAAACCAACCCATGCTATAAAAGAAGGCTTAAAGGAAGCTGTTAAGTGGTATTGGAATAATTTAAAGTAAAAACCTTAATCAATATATGTCACCTTTAGAAAATGTTAAAATTGCGGTTATTGGGCTTGGATATGTCGGACTGCCATTAGCACGCTTGTTTGCCACAAAATATCCCGTTGTGGGCTTTGATATCAATCAAAAAAGAATTGCAGAATTGATGTCTGGCACAGATGCTACACTTGAAGTCTCAGATCAAATTCTGCAATCCGTTTTAGTAGACAGTCCTTCCTCTGCGAATGGTCTGTTCTGTTCCGCTAATTTGGACGACATCAAGGCTTGTAACATTTATGTAATTACTGTTCCTACTCCTGTAGACAAAAATAACAGGCCTGATTTGACCCCACTATACAAATCCAGCGAAACCGTTGGTAGGGTGTTATCGAAAGGAGACATAGTTATATATGAATCAACGGTTTATCCTGGGGTTACCGAAGAGGAATGTATTCCGGTCCTTGAAAAAGTGTCCGGCTTGAAATTTAACGTTGATTTCTTTGCAGGATATTCCCCGGAAAGAATCAATCCTGGTGACAAAGAACACACAGTAGAGAAGATTTTGAAAGTGACTTCAGGTTCAACTTTAGAGATAGGTAAAAAAGTTGATCAGTTATACAAATCTGTTATTACTGCTGGTACTCACCTTGCTCCTTCGATAAAAGTAGCTGAGGCAGCGAAGGTTATAGAGAATTCACAAAGAGATATTAATATTGCCTTTGTTAACGAACTTGCCAAGATATTTAATAGATTACGTATAGACACCAGTGCAGTCTTAGAAGCAGCGGGAACCAAATGGAATTTCTTGCCGTTCAAACCGGGACTAGTGGGCGGGCATTGCATAGGTGTTGATCCATATTACTTAGCTCAGAAAGCGCAAGAGCATGGTTATCATCCGGAGATTATTTTGGCGGGGAGAAGATTAAATGATGGAATGGGTGAATATGTGGCCCATGAAGTTATAAAATTAATGATTAAAAAGGAAATCCCAGTTAAAGGATCGAAAATCTTGGTTTTGGGGATTACATTCAAAGAGAACTGCCCTGATGTTCGTAACACAAAAGTCATTGATGTACTAAATACTCTTGCCGAATATGAGACAGATATAACAATTTACGATCCTTGGGCAAACCCAGCGGAGGTTGAACATGAGTACGGATGGCAGTCCGTTAGGGATCTTAAAAATTGTAATGATTATGATGCAATTGTATTGACAGTATCACACAATGAGTTTAGATCCTTGGATTTAAATGCACTATGCAAAGGGAATAAAGTTATTTATGACGTAAAAGGGATTCTAACAGAAGGTGTAGACGGTAAACTTTAATAATAATTTCTATAGCAGTTGTGATGGTTGTCATGGCTGCTATAGTGAATAATATTGGCATGTAATTGTTTTTCTGTTTTAATATAATGCTGATTATGACTAATGCCGCAATGATACATACCTACATATTTTTACAGTCCAAAACATTTGTTCAAATATAGATCTTTAACATTTTTGATGTAAATGGAAAACGATAAAACCAACAACACAATGCAAGCGTTTTGGGTTGCTTTGGGAAGTTTAAGTTCATTTGCTTTAGCTATTGTCAGCTCGGCGATTTTATCTAGGTATTTCAATAAAGTAGAATACGGGACGTACAAGCAAATACTTTATGTCTATGGTACCTTACTTGTAGTATTTACTGCTGGAATGCCGAAAGTCTTTGCATATTTCTTGCCAAGATATAACCTTGAACAAGGTAAAGCAATTGTATGGAAAATTAGTAGATTTCTCTTTTTGTCGGGAGCAGGATTTTCAATTTTTTTATTTTCATTTTCCGGAATAATTGCAGGCATCTTAAAGAATAAAGAACTTGAATACGGATTGAAAGTTTTTTCGCCAATCCCTATGTTGCTTCTTCCTTCATTGGGTATAGAGGGCATTTTTTCAACATATAAGAAATCTCTATATATTGCGATTTACAACACCTTATCGCGGTTATTGATGCTTGTTTTTATTGTTGTACCTGTAATAATATTTAAGGGGACTTATATTTCTGCGATTTATGGTTGGCTAGCCGTCTCTATTATAACTTTTATAATAGCGTATTTTTTTAAAGGCATTCCATTTAAAGGCCTCAAGACTGTTCCTACAACGCTTAGATATAAGGAAATTTTCTCGTATTCCCTTCCTATTGCTGTAGCTAGCCTATGGGGTATAGCTATAAAATCTGCTGACCAATTTTTTGTAAGCCGTTTTTTCGGAGCAGAGGTTTTCGCTGAATTTTCGAATGGTTTTATAGAGATTCCATTTGTGGGTATGATAACTGGCGCGACTTCTACGGTTTTGATGCCTATTTTTTCGAAGATGATACATGATAATTCGAATGCAAGCGAAGTTGTTGCAGTTTGGAAAAATGCGCTAACTAAATCTGCGTATATTATATACCCAATTGTCATCTTTTGTATTTTTAATGGGGTTAATATTGTAAGAATTCTTTATTCTGAGAACTACGTAGGTTCGACCATTTACTTTCAAATAAACATGGTGCTAAACTTCTTTAATATAATAATATTCGGTCCCTTACTTTTTGCTTTGGGTGATACTCGCTTTTATTCACGTCTTCACATCTGGACAGCGGTTTTGGTGTGGGTGTTAGAATACGCAGTAGTGTTGATATTTAATTCACCAGTTGCAGTCGCAATAGTCTCAGTGTCATTGGCGATTTTAAAAGTTTTTATTGCTCTGAAATATATTTCAGCTAAGATTAATGTAAGATTGATTGATTTATTCCCTGTAAAGAAGGGTGGGCTAATCATCATTCATTCTAGTTTGTGTATGGTCGTTGTCCTTTTAATTGCTAGAATGTTTCCTGGCGCACTGATGCAGATCATGGTATCTTTGATTTTATATGCTTTGTTTGTTGTATTTAGCGCGAAGTTCTTCGCCTTAGATTACCTGAAGTTTTTAAATCCAATTCTAAAAAGAATTTCTAA
This sequence comes from Pedobacter ginsengisoli, assembly GCF_030244015.1. GTDB lineage: Bacteria > Bacteroidota > Bacteroidia > Sphingobacteriales > Sphingobacteriaceae > Pedobacter > Pedobacter ginsengisoli. The sequence continues at coordinate 443,813 of NZ_JASSYX010000004.1, read as the reverse complement.
AAATGTTAAGTAAATTTAAATATATTAACTGGAAGAAAAATCATCCATCAAATATTGTTGAGTATTTACTATCCCCATGTGGTTGGGGTTTACGAATAATCAATTTCATAGTACAAAAAATATTTCGAATTAACCGAAAGGTCCCATTTATGGTACACTTTACATCTATTGCAAATGGAAAAATATCTATTGGTCGTAATGTAGCTAGATATTTTGCAAATTCCAGCGGTTGCTATTTCCAAGGAATCAATGGTATAGTAATTGGCGACAACACTATTTTTGCTCCTGGAGTAAAGGTTATTTCTGCAAATCATAGCAAACAAGATTATCACGAACATGATAAGGTGGGACCTTTAATTATTGGTCAGAATTGTTGGCTCGGAGCAAATTCTGTTCTTTTACCTGGGGTAGAGATAGGAAATAATGTAATTGTGGCAGCTGGAAGTGTTGTGACCAAATCATTTGGATCAGATCTCGTCATTGGAGGAGTACCTGCCAAAATTATCAAAGCAAATCAAATGACGTTATGAGAATTACAATAATTGCCGGTGCCCGGCCAAATTTTATAAAGATTGCACCGATAGTTCATGCATTACAACTATCGCAAAAGGTCAATGTAAATATTTCATTTAGGCTGATTCACACAGGACAACACTTTGACAAAAAAATGTCGGGAGATTTTTTTGAGCAGCTCGGAATTCCCGTGCCCCATTCTAACTTAGAAGCGGGTGGGGGAACTCAAGCTGAGCAGACTGCGGCAATTATGATTCGATTTGAAGCAGAGTTAACCTTGCATCCTTCTGATCTTGTACTGGTCGTTGGTGATGTAACGTCAACTATGGCGTGTGCAATTACCGCACAAAAGATGGGAATTAAAGTCGCGCATGTTGAAGCCGGCATACGGTCTGGTGACTGGACAATGCCGGAAGAAATTAATAGGTTGGTTACTGACAGCATCACCAATTATTTCTTTACTACCTCGGAAGTAGCAGGGGATAATTTGCGAAGATCTGGTGTCGAAGATGAGCGCATTTTCTTTGTTGGAAATACGATGATAGACACTCTCTTGAAAAATAGACAGAGATTTGTCGCACCCGAAATTTGGGATAGAATCAATTTGATAACTGGTGAATATTTAGTTTTGACTTTGCATAGGCCTGCAAACGTGGATCAGGAAGCACAATTGAAAGAGCTGCTTGAGGAAATCATAGTTAATAGCCGACAGATCCCAATTATATTCCCTGTACACCCCAGAACAGCAAAAAATTTAGCTAACTTGGGTATTAATGCACCAAATTTGCATTTCATTGAACCATTAAGTTATCTGGAATTTAATTTTTTGGTAGAAAGAGCAAAATTAGTTGTTACTGACTCAGGAGGTATTACTGAGGAGACAACAGTTATGGGAATACCTTGTATTACACTTAGAAATAATACAGAGCGTCCTGAAACAATTTCAATCGGAACAAACGAACTCATTGGCACTGATCCTGCCAACATCAAGCCCTATTTTGATAAATTATTTAACGGTAAATGGAAAAAAGGGAGTATTCCTCCATTATGGGATGGTAAAACTGCTGAGCGAATAGTTGACCAAATTGTAAAAATATATGAGTAAGAAAATATTACTTATAACAAAGTCTTTTTATCCTGTAAATGGTCCACGTTCTACGCGTGCAACAGAGTTGGTGAAAGAGTTAGCGAGGTCCGGCCATTCGGTTACCGTACTCACGCCTAGAAATGATAAGGTTCACAATTCTTTCGAAGCACAGTATAATGTTGAAATTTTGGACTTAGGACGAACGTTTTTTACTAAACCTCCAGAAGGAACAATACCCTTTTGGAAAAAGCTTATTCTTAAAATTTCTGTCGAATCTGGGTTGTCAGATCAATATGCTTTTCCAGATATCTTTTTTATGAATATTACGGAAAAAATTTTAAAAAAGCATAACGATTATGATCTGATAATATCTATCGCGAAACCGCATCCTATTCACTGGGGAGTTGCTAAGGCGATTAGAAATAATCCAAAGCTAACCAAGAAGTGGATAGCCGATTGTGGGGATCCTTTTATGGGTAACCCCTTTCATAAACATGCAAAGTTTTTGGAAAAATTTGAAAGGCTTTTTTGTCAATATGCTGATTTCATCACAATTCCAATTAAGGATGCGATTGACTCGTATTATCCTGAATTTCGACATAAAATTAAAGTTATTCCCCAAGGTTTTGACTTCGATAAGGATAGGTCAGATCAGCTAACTTATATAAAAAATGAAATCCCTACTTTCGCCTACGCTGGGGCTTTTTACAAGGACAAACGAGATCCAAGGAAATTATTTGAATATTTGGTAAATCTTGATACACCATTTAAATTTGTCATATATTCGTCCAACTTCGATCTGGTTAACCCTTTTTTGAAAAGGGCAGAAGGGCGGTTTATACTGAAAAAGTATATTCCGCGCGAAGATTTGCTTATCGAATTAAGGAAGATGGATTTTTTAATAAATATTAACAATGTTTCGGTAGTTCAATCTCCAAGTAAGTTAATTGACTACTATTTGACAGACAGACCAGTGCTCTCGTTAAGTAATAATTCTGTAGATGAGATTGCTCTGGATGAGTTTTTCAGTGGAGATTATTCAAAAAAGTACAGCTTCACTAACATGGAGGATTATAATATAAAAAATGTTGTTAAGAATCTCTTAGCCCTCTAATTTTGGCGAACCCTATCCATATAAAGAAAAATAAATTTGTGCTGTTCGCAGCGCTTTTGTATTTCTTTTCTCCGTTAGTAGCTTATGTGACCGCTTTGTTTAATTATGAAAAGAGTTGGGCCAAAAATGTTGTTTGGGGTTTTGCGGCTTTCTTGGGATATACATTACAGATAAATCTTGATTCCATGGGAGATATGGTGGTTTATCGGAATAAGTTTCTAGAATTTTATAATGCTGATTTTTCGTTGGCTGACTTATACTTAAATTTCTTTTCTAACAGTGGCCATATCGAATTTGTAGAAAATGTCATTTCCGTTACCGTATCACAATATACCAACGACTATCATTTTTTGTTTATGGCTTATGGCTTATTCTTTGGGTATTTTTTCTCTAGAAATATTGATTATTTATATCGACATGTTAAAATTACTCAGCGGAAGGGCAGCATGTGGCTTATTATCGGCTTGACATTTGTAATTCCCTTGTGGAATATAAACGGGTTTGACTTTTGGACAGCTTCACAGTTGTTTTTGTTTGGGGTATTGCCCCTTATTTATGAGAAGAGTTATAAGAGATTTTTATTTATAGTTCTTGCCCCTTTTACCCATTTTTCGTTTTATCTTATTATTGGACTCTCGATGATATTTTTGATTGTCAGGAGTTTTAAATCTGGAATTATCTACGTCTATATCGGAAGTTTTTTTTTATTTGGGGTCAGTGCAAGTCAGTTTAGTGATATCGCGAGTCAATATTTGCCAGAGATAATTTTTAGAAGGGCTGAGATTTATCTGAACGCAGATTTGGAAAATCAGTCAGGTGGTACTATAGTAGGAATGGTCACTTTTGTATACACAGTAGCTATTAACCTGGTTTTTTTTACGACTTATAAGAAAAACAAAGAATTTATCGAGCAGGATCATAATTTAAACAGATTCTTTCTTTACACCTTTTACATTATAGGGGTGTTTAATATACTAAGTGTAATTCCGAGTGTAGGAAGATTCGTCATGGTTGGGCAATGGATGCTGTTAAGCGCCCTGTTTTTGCTAATGAATAAGAGGGAATTTGGGAATTATAAACTATTGGGAAGAAATATAAGCAAAGTGAGTTTCATTTTTATATTGTTCTGGACTATTTCTGTAATGCGTTATCTTTTTCCAATCTTAGGAATCGGTTCGATTTTAAGTGGTCCATTTTGGGTCGATAATTTTGTTGATCAAGATTATGTTGTTGGGAACATTTTAAAGTTTTTTAGCAATTAGATTTTTTTATTTAGTTTTTTATTCGTAAAGTAGGATGAAAATATTATTTGTTGTTCCACGCTATCACACCAATATGGTGGGTTGGATTCAAGCACTTAGAGATAATGGTTCTCAAGTGAATGTTCATGCTATTATACAAGGGAGTACAGAAAATCATAAAGAATTGATTCCCCAAATATTTCCTTTATCTAAGTTGTCTGAATTTATAATTGACCTTTTAGGTGAGGGGGGTGTTAATAAGTTTAGGGGTTTCCCTAATCCAGTAAAATACTATAGAGAATTGAAAAGACTAAAGCCTGATATTCTAATTGTTAGAGATATTAAGCGTTGGTTTTCGTTGGTTGCTGCGATATGTGCACGATTGCTGGGGATAAAGATTGTTATTTATTCTCAAATAACTTTGAATTCTCACTATTCTGTGAAGAGAAGATTTATGTTTAATTTCATCCTTAGTATATTTGATGCAATTTGGATAACGCCGATTTTAGGAGACAAAAACCGGAAGGTTAACTTGCCTCAGAGACTATTTTACATACCTTTCGCAATAAATACAAATAAGCCCTGTAATAAAGAAATAAGCAGGCCTATCAAGATCATGACGATAGGGAAGTTTGTTAAACGGAAAAGACATTTGTTGTTATTACAAGCACTGTCTGAATTGAGAGAAGAAGGATACGATTTTGAGCTTATAATTGTTGGCGAAAATAGCACACCAATTCATACTGAGCAATTGTTTAAAATTGAAGAATATCTACTAGTAAGTAATATAAGTAAGCAAGTGACAATTAATACAAACATACCGCACGAAGAAATAGGTAATTTTTACGAGGGCACGGATATCTTCGTACTACCTGCAAGTAACGAGCCCGCTGGCATAGTAGTGTTAGAGGCGATTTCATACGGTTTACCGGTTATTTGTTCGGATACCTGTGGGACCCGATGGTATTTAGATCACCTTGAAAATGCATATATATTCAGAGATAATCAACTAAGTGATCTAAAGGAGGGATTGAGATGGTATTTCAATGTCAAAGATAAATTAAGTTTACGCGAACTATGCAAGGAAAATGCTCAGGCTACTATTTCAGGTGATAATTATATTAAGTTACTAAATAAAGCTCTAAACAGCCATTTTGGTATCAATTTAAATTGAAAATAATCGCAATGTTAAGACGTTTAATTTTTAAACTAGTTGGAATGTTAGTTTTGCACACTAAAGGTAGACGGGGTTTTGCCATATTTGTGGGAGTTACTTTAGGTAGCAATAACAGGATCTATACAACTGATTGGGGGAGCGAGCCTTTTTTGATAACAATCGGGAATTTTGTAACTATTGCAAATGGAGTAAAATTCATCACTCATGATGGTGCTGCCGGATTAATGAAGGATCAGAAAGGAAGAAGATATTATTTCAACCGAATTACAATTGGCAATAATGTTTTCTTAGGACTAGACAGTATAATTATGCCAGGAGTTAAAATTGAGAATAATGTTATTGTTGCAGCCGGATCAGTTGTGACAAAGTCTATACCCGAAGGAAGCATTGTTGCTGGCGTCCCAGCTAAAATCATCGGGTCTTTCGATGAATTAAAAGAGAAAATGCTGATGCAATACATATCAGAAGCAGATATGGATTTTTCAATTGATTTTAAGTCCCGTATAACCAAGGTTACCTCGACTGATTACAAGCCATTTTTAGAGAAACTATGAACATTTTAATAGCTTTGCCAAATGACTCTCTTGGAGGAGCGGAACAATATTTAAAAATGGTGGCACACCATTATTTAAAACTTGGCGTCAACGTATTCGTCCTTTTTTTAAAAAGGAAGAATGATTTAGGATGGGAGGACCTAGAGGCATATTCTAATGTAACCTTATTTTACACACAGAGTAAAACAGAAAGGGCTGGTTTGATAGATTTTTTTAAAAATTTGTCATCATTGAGAAGATATAAATTCGATTTCATTTTTACTTCACATGTTCACCTGACTGGACTCTTAGGATTCTTTGTTAGAATAAGGCTGCTTCATAAAAAATACTTCGTAGGTAGAGAATCAACTTCCATTTTTCACAGATTCATTGGTGCAAAATTGCTGCTTTTTAAAATTCAATATGCTATTGGCTACTCATCTTTGGACTTACTGATTTGCCAGACAGACTTCATGAAAAAGCAATTAGTAGAATCGTTGCCCTATCTTGAAAAGAACATCAAGATTGTAACCATGCCTAATCCGATCGATTTAGAAAACCTTAAACAGGTAGGTGATCAGGATATTATAGATCAGATAAAGAATCGGTTTGGTGACTACATCATAACTGCAGGGCGTTTAATCCAGGAGAAGGGATTTGATTTGCTGATTTCCTCATTTGTGAATATAAAAAAAGAGAATGAGGATTTAAAATTGGTCATTTTAGGAGAGGGCGTTCAGCGCGAAATGTTAATGTCTCTTATAAAGAGCTATAATTTAGAAAATGATGTTTTACTGCCTGGGTTTACTAAGAACGTATATCCTTATTTTAAGCAGGCAAGACTATGTGTAGTTTCTTCGAGAATCGAAGGCTTTCCAAACGTTTTGTTGCAAATGATGTCACAGAACAACACAATTGTATCAACCCTATGCGCAGGTGGGATTGATAAGCTCGAAGGAGTAATTACAGCTAAAGCAAATGATTATAATAGCTTAGAAGAGGCAATAAAAACAGCACTTAAAGCTAATACAACGGAAAATAGGCTTATATTTGATCGTCAACTGGAAGCAAGATCAATAGATAAGTTTATTGAAGAAATCGAATTTAACTGCTTAAAGGTTTATCATTGATCTAATGAATATCGCCCTATGAAGTATAATAATAAGAACATATCTAGATTTTTTTTTAAGTCGCAATATTGTATTTTGCTTATTTTTTTATCAGTAATTAATTCCTATGGACAGGATAACTTTACTTACCGTGATGCATCAGGATTACGAACCACTGAATCACCAACCATAGCTCCTGTAAGCCTGCCCGCCACAAGTTATGACATAACTCAAGCCCTTCCAGCTAACTTTGTGAGAGATGGTTCCGTGGACTACACTACTTATATTCAAAAAGCTATTGATACACACAATAGTGTTATATTTCCGAATTTTCCAGTCCTTATTAATACCAATGGCCTTTCCTTAAAAAGCAATTCAGTATTAATATTTAAAGACAAAACTAAGATTCTGTTTAAGCCGAGTAATCTGCAATCCTATGCTATTTTAAAAATTTATGATATTCAGAATGTGAAGATTTTTTCACCTGTGATAGTCGGCGATCGTTTAGCTCATAATGGAACCTTGGGAGAATGGGGTATGGGTATAAAAATAGTAGGGTCTAAAAATATAGAAATTCATAATGCTAAGATTACAAAATGTTGGGGTGATGGAATCTATATCTCAAACTCTCCTAAAACCGTAACAAATAACATAGTACTTCAGCGCCCGACATTGGATTTCAATAGAAGAAATGGGATCACAATTACAGGAGGCCAAAATGTTAAAATAATTGACGCATTAGTCTCCAATACTTCTGGGGTTCCGCCAATGTGTGGAATAGACATTGAACCTAATAATAATAAAGCAATCCTTGATAATATTAGTATTTTAAACTATTTATCTTTTAATAATCAAATATCAGGACTTCAGATAGGATTGAGTAACCTACCTGGACCTGAAAGTAAATCTTTAAATATTAACGTGCAAAGAATAGTAACTAGGTTTTCGCCTTATGGTATAATTCTTGGAGGATTTCGTGAGAAGTACGCAGGGGCGAAAGTCATAAGTGGACAAATCATACTAAATGATGTTAAAATTCATGACGGTACGCTTCCAATTAAGATCGGAAGGAATTATCATAACGGTCCTGCCATTAAAATTTCCAAAGCATCTTTCTTTCGAACAAATGGTGGAAAGGAACTTTTACATACAAAGGAGATGGAAAATTTTAAATGGAGAATTCAACAGAGATCAAATACATCGATTGACTAGAAATTATCCATCTGCATGAAATCAAAATTAGTACGTATAACCACCATACCAATATCTCTGGAAAAACTTTTAGAGAATCAGTTGCGATTCATGGATCAATATTTTGAAGTTATAGCTGTTTCATCTGATCGAAAGGGACTTGAGAAAGTAGGATCTAAAGAAGGGGTTCGGACATTCTGTGTAGAATTGACAAGAAAGATTACACCGTTGGCTGATCTCAGAGCACTGGTTCAACTCTATCGCTTCCTAAAGAAGGAAAAGCCACTGATTGTTCATACCCATACACCAAAAGCAGGGACAATTGGAATGATTGCAGCTAAATTAGCCGGGATAAAACATAGGTTTCATACAGTGGCTGGCTTACCTCTTCTGGAGGCTAGAGGAGTAAAAAGATTACTTTTGGATCTCGTAGAAAAAATAACATATGCATGTGCTTCAGCAGTCTACCCTAACTCTCTTGGATTAAAAAAAATTATTATTGAAAAAAAACTATCCTCTGAAAAAATTTTAAAAGTCATTGGTGACGGCAGCAGTAACGGGATAGATACTGAGTTGTTTAAAAGGTGTCCAGATCTCGATGAAAAAGCCAAAGCGCTAAAAGACTCATTAGGATTAAGTGATATTGATTTTGTTTTTATTTTTATTGGGAGATTGGTAAGGGATAAGGGAATTGAAGAACTTGTGCGAGCTTTTGCCAAGCTGAGTAACACTAACCCAAATGCTAAACTTTTGTTAGTGGGTTCTGAGGAAAGAGACTTGGACCCGCTTTCTCAAGAATGTCTTAACGAGATCTCATCAAATAAAAGCATTTTAACCGTTGGCTATCAATCTGATGTTAGGCCCTACTTATCGCTAAGTAAAGCGCTTGTTTTTCCGTCCTATAGAGAAGGGTTTCCAAACGTTCCAATGCAAGCAGGATGCTTTGATTTGCCTTCAATAGTAACTGATATTAATGGATGCAATGAAATCGTAATTAATAACATTAACGGAATAGTAATTCAAGTTAAAAACTCTGATGCAATATACGCAGCAATGGAGAAATTATTGCTGAATGAAAATTTTTATCAATTAATGGCTTCTAAAGCCAGGAATATGATCGTTGATAGATACGAACAAACAAGGCTATGGTCGCTTCTTCTTAAAGAGTATGATGAACAACTAAAATCTTGCTATGTTTTATAAAACTGCAGGGAAAAGACTTTTTGATTTACTTATAAGTGTTATTGCATTCGTTTTGCTATGCGCAATATTTATACTGGTAACTGTGTTTTTGTACTTTGCAAATCAAGGTAAACCGTTTTTTGTTCAAACTAGGCCTGGAAAAAAGGGAAAGCTTTTCAGCATTTTGAAGTTTAAAACGATGAATGATAAATGTGATGATCATGGGGTGTTACTTCCAGATGCTCTAAGATTAACGCCGATTGGTGCATTTGTGCGCAAAACTTCCTTAGATGAAATTCCGCAACTATTAAATGTCATAAAAGGGGAAATGAGTTTAATTGGTCCAAGGCCATTATTGCCGGAATATTTATCACTCTATTCTAAAGAACAGGCGAGGAGACATGAAGTAAAACCTGGAATAACTGGCTGGGCACAGGTAAATGGTAGAAACGCAATCAGCTGGGATCAAAAATTTAAACTGGATGTCTACTATGTTGATAATGTAAGTTTTTGGTTAGATTTGAAAATCGTTTTTTTAACCCTAAAAAAAGTGATTATCAAAGAAGGGATTTCAGCAGATGGTCAAGCTACAATGTCTAAATTTGAAGGATAGATATATGAAAGAAATAGCAATAATCGGGGCAGGTGGGTTTGGAAGAGAGGTTAAAATGTTGATTGATCAAATCAATAAACTTGATTTACAGTATAATTTTATTGGGTATTTTGATGACGGTATAGAAAAATCAACCCTAGTAAACGGCTACCCGGTTTTAGGACCGGTATCTGATATAAATGATGTGCAAGAGGAGTTATGTGTTGTGTCTGCTATTGGATTACCTTCACTTAAAAGGAAATTACTAGACAGAATAACAAATCCCTTGATTACTTATCCTAAATTAATCCATCCCAGCGTTATTATGGGGGAAGATGATTTAAGTATTGGAGAAGGAACAATTATAACTGCTGGCTGTATGATCACAGTAAATATTACTATAGGGAGGCATGTGGTTTTTAACTTAGGATGCACAGTTGGACATGATACTACTATAGGGGACTATAGTTCTTTTATGCCCTCTGTTAATGTCTCAGGAGAGGTTACAATTGGTAATGAGGTGTATGTAGGAACCGGAGCTAAAATTATTAATCAGCTGTCAATTGGTGAAAAGACCATTGTCGGTGCTGGAGCGGTTGTTTACAAATCATTGCCGGCCAATTGTACTGCTATTGGTGTGCCGGCAAAGGCTGTGAAGTTTCATGATGACATTTAATAAAATAATATAAAAAATATGGAAGACAACAAATTTCTTGAAAATTTTGCATTTCAATTCGATGAAACAGATCCAGGATCGATCTTGTTAGATACGCATTTTAAAAAACTTGACGAATGGAGTTCGTTGATCGCATTGTCAGTTATGGCCATGGCCGATGAGCAATATCGGGTTAAGATAACAGCTGATGATATAAAAAATTCCACCACAGTGAATGATATTCTCTTGTTGATCAAAGAGCGTTCATAACATGTTTGGTATTGCGGGAAAAAAGATTCTGATAACCGGTGCTTCATCTGGCATTGGAAGACAAATCGCAATTGATGTTGCAAAAAATGGCGGAATAGTTTCATTACTTGGAAGAGACAAGGGTCGTTTGGCTGAAGTTGCAAATGAACTGGAGGGTGTCGGACATAATTACTTTTCCCTTGATTTGACCAACAGTCAACAATTGGGTCAATTCATAGAACAAAGCGGAAACTTTGATGGTGTCGTGTTTAATGCTGGTATTATTGACTATACTCCGGTGAAATTTATAACAGAGGAAAAAATAGATGCAATCTTCGATATTAATTACAAATCAGTTGTTTTACTATCTCAAAGATTAATAAAGAATAAACGAGTAAACAAATCAGGTTCTCTTGTCTTTATTTCTTCTATTTCCTCTAAGCTTGGTGTTCCGGGTACTGCTATTTATGCGTCATCAAAAGCGGCATTGAGCTCCTATACTAAAATTATAGCATCGGAACTTTCTGCCCAAAAAATAAGAGCAAATTGCATTTCTCCTGGAATTGTTATAACACCGATGACTCAGCAGGCTTCAAATGCTGGCTCCGATGAAGGGTTTAAGAACGCGGAGAAGCTATATCCACTTGGTTATGGAACGCCGGAAGATGTATCTGGTTTGTGCTTTTATTTATTAAGTGATGTAAGTCGATGGATGACAGGCTCCGACTTGGTCTTAGATGGCGGGCATACTTTAATTTAAAATATCATTATGACAGCGAAGATTAAAGCTATTTCTTATTATTTACCAGAACAGGTATTAAATAACGATGAAATCAATTCTATCTTTCCAGAGTGGTCTGTAGATAAGATTTCAGATAAGACTGGTATCTACAGCAGACATATAGCTGCAGAAGACGAGTTTGCTTCGGATATGGCGGTAAAAGCCGCTAACAAGTTATTTTTGGAGCATGATATTGACCGCTCGTCAATTGACTTCATCCTACTTTGCACTCAGAGTCCAGATTATTTTTTACCCACTACAGCATGTATAGTTCAAAATAAAATCGGGGTTCCAATATCAGCTGGGGCTTTAGATTTCAATTTAGGGTGTTCGGGCTATATTTATGGTTTAGCGTTAGCAAAAGGGCTGGTTGCGGCGGGTATCGCAAAAAATGTTTTACTGATTACCTCTGAGACCTATAGCAAGTTTATTCATCCAAAAGATAAGAGCAATAGAACAATTTTTGGAGATGCTGCATCTGCCACGGTGATTAGCAGCTCCGAGGGGTTTGCTGAAATCCTTGATTTCGATTTAGGTACCGATGGGAATGGTGAAGACAATTTAAAAGTAAAACGTGGAGGGATTAAATTTTCGAAAAATAATGAAGAGGATAAATCAGACGATTATGGCAATATCATAAACGAGAATAATCTATACATGAATGGCGGGGAAATATTTAATTTTACATCGAGTGCAGTTCCGGGACTAATAAACAATGTATTGAGCAAAAATAATAGATCAAAAGATGAAATTAATCTATTTATTTTTCATCAGGCAAACAAATACATGTTGAATCATTTGAGGAAAAAGCTATACATTCCTGAAGATAAGTTTTTTTACTTTTTAAAAGATTGCGGCAATACGGTTTCCTCGACTATTCCTATCGCTTTATCCGAGGCTAAAAAGCAAAATAGGTTAGAAGGAGAGGTGCTATTAGCCGGATTTGGTGTAGGATATTCCTGGGGAGGATGTTTAATAAAAATTCTATAGATGAGAAATAAAATATGGCTATCATCTCCACATATGGGAGGTGCAGAACAAAAATATGTAAATGAAGCATTTGAAACTAACTGGATAGCCCCTCTTGGGCCACATGTTGACGGCTTTGAAAATGACCTGGCAAAATACACCAATTCCAGATTTGCGGCAGCTTTAAGTTCCGGCACCGCTGCCATCCACCTGTCATTGATTATGCTTGGAGTAAAGCCTGGCGATGAAATAATCTGCCAGTCGATGACTTTTTCTGCCAGCGCAAATCCTATCGCCTATATGGGTGCAACCCCGGTGTTTGTCGATAGCGAGAAAACTACCTGGAATATGTGTCCTGAAAGTTTGAAAGAGGCGATAAAAGATAGAATTTTAAAGGGTAAAAAGCCAAAAGCAATTATTCCTGTCCATCTTTATGGAATGCCAGCTCAAATGGATAAAATCATGGAGATTGCCAATGAGTATGAGATACCTGTTATTGAAGACGCTGCTGAAGCGCTTGGCTCGAAAATAGGCAACCGGGCAGCCGGTACTTTTGGATTAATGGGTGTGCTTTCGTTTAACGGTAATAAGATCATCACCACATCTGGTGGTGGCGCGCTAATTTCAGAAGACGAAGATTATATTAAGAAATCAAGGTTTCTGGCAACCCAGGCCAGAGACGCTGCTCCTCACTATCAACACTCAGAAGTAGGTTACAATTACCGCATGAGCAACGTTTGCGCTGCTATTGGAAGAGGTCAAATGGAAGTACTGGATGCGCATATTCAATTAAGAAGGAATAACTTCGAAACTTACAAACAGTTTTTTAGCAATGTTGAGGGAATTAGTGTGTTAGAAGAGCCCAATGGCAGCTTTTCAAACCGCTGGCTGAGCACCATATTGGTAGATTCAGCAAAAACGAATGGTGTTACTCGTGAAGATATTCGATTGGCACTTGAAAAAGACAATGTAGAAAGCAGGCCTTTATGGAAGCCAATGCATTTGCAACCGGTATTTGAAGGAGTGCCCTACTATGGATCAGGTGTTTCAGAAGAGTTATTTGACAATGGCTTATGCTTGCCATCAGGATCAAATCTAACAAGAGAAGATTTAGAACGGGTTTTAAATGGGATAAAATCATTGTTATAACCTAGTTCGAAAGTGACAGAAATCAGAAGTTTTTGAGTGAACTTTTTATATGTCCACAAATATTGTATAAATGGTGTAATTATTGTTTAAGTTTGTTATGGAAATTTTACTAGATAGATGTTCTCTAAACTTGAAATAGTACCAAGGTGGATTATTTTCACTATTGACATATGTCTTAGTGTCGTAGCTATTGTTGTAGCCAAGGTGTTGAAACACAATTTTATCATTGAAGATATCAATACTCTGGCACTTTATAAGTCAATTGTTCTGATTGTTGTTGCAAATACCTTAGTTTTCTTCAATATCAAAACTTTTGCTGGTATTGTCAGATACACAAGTGCACAAGATTCTTTCAGAATTCTTTTTGCAGTAGTATTAAGTTCGTTAATTGTCTTCTTTTCAAATGCCCTACTGATCGTGTTTAAATTCACACCAGTGGTGAGCAATGTAACGATCATTACTTATTCTCTATGCAGTTTTCTGTTCTTGATTACGTATCGGATCATTGTGAAGTACTTTTTTATGTACATCAAAAATGCCAACCTCGATAAGATCCGGATTATCATCTATGGTGCTGGAGAAGCAGGTGTAGCAACAAAAAGGACTTTTGATCATGACAATAAGTTTAATAAAACCATCATCGCTTATGTTGATGACGATCCGCGCAAGTTTGGAAAGACCATTGATGGCGTAAAGATTCTGGATGCTGCACTGCTTGAGAATCTTATTGTGAAACATGAAGTTGATGAAATTATTTTTGCATCCTACACCATTCCTGCTGAGCGGAAGGAACAGGTTGTAGACGTTTGTTTGGAAAATGATGTGAAAGTTTTGAACATCCCACCTCCGGATGTTTGGGCGAGAGGTGACGTAAGCACTGCGCAAATTCAAAATTTAAATATTGAGGATTTACTTAATCGTAAATCAATCGAAATTGATATTGAAGGCATTCAAAAACAGCTTCAGGATAAGCGTATATTGATTACTGGAGCCGCTGGTTCCATCGGCAGCGAAATCGTAAGGCAACTCATGAAGTTTCAGACCGGCCTGATCATCATGTGTGATCAGAGTGAAACAGGCTTACATGACTTATATCTGGAGCTGGAAGAGAAGTTTCAAACTACTAATTTTCATGCATTCATTGGCGATGTAAAAGACGAGAAGCGAATGAATTTCCTATTTGAAATGTTTAAGCCGCACTACGTTTATCATGCTGCCGCTTATAAACATGTCCCGATGATGGAAGACAATCCAGCGGAGGCAATTAAAACAAATGTATTAGGTACAAAAACGATCGCTGATCTGTCGGTGAAACATGGTGTGCAAAAATTTGTAATGGTTTCTACTGACAAGGCAGTGAACCCGACAAACATAATGGGTGCTTCCAAACGTATCGCGGAGATTTACGTGCAGTCGTTAAACAATTCTTTAACTAACCCTAATGTGATTTTCTCGAATGGACTGAGTTATCTAAACCATGGTGATGTGAAACCGATTACAAAGTTCATTACTACTCGCTTTGGAAATGTATTGGGATCCAACGGATCAGTAATTCCCCGTTTCAAACAGCAGATAGAAAAAGGCGGGCCGGTTACAGTTACTCATCCGGAGATCACACGCTATTTCATGACCATACCTGAGGCGTGCCGTTTGGTATTGGAAGCAGGTTGCATGGGCAAAGGCGGCGAGATTTTCGTATTTGACATGGGTAAGTCTGTGAAAATCGTGGAATTGGCTAAGAAAATGATTCGACTTGCAGGTTTGGTGCCCAATGAAGATGTCAAAATCAACTATACTGGCTTAAGACCAGGTGAGAAGCTATTTGAGGAGCTGTTAAATGATAACGAAAATACTATGCCTACTCATCATGAAAAGATCATGATTGGACAGGTACGTGAATATGTCTTTAATGAAATCGAAACTCAGATTTATCAGTTACTGGATCATGCAGTCGTCAACGACAACCGTAAAGTCGTGATCCAAATGAAAAACATAGTTCCTGAGTTCAAAAGTAAGAACTCTAAATTTGAGGAATTCGACAACATATCATCGTAGATTCATTCAAGTTCTTACTAATGATGCCTTACGCGGCCTTCACCTGCGTTAATTCGCAGTTAAAATTTTCCTCTTCTGGCATTAAACTTGCTCTAACCTGCGCCTATTATAATATAAAATAGCGTTTCTTTAAATTAAACAAGCAAACATCAAAAAACATGTGCGGAATTGTAGGTTATATTGGTCATAATGAAGCATGGCCATTAATTATCAAAGGTTTAAAGCGGTTGGAGTACCGTGGTTATGACAGTGCCGGTATCGCATTGATCAACAATGATGGCCTTAACATCTATAAAAAAGCAGGTAAAGTACTTGAACTTGAAAATTTTGCCGAAGGTAAGAACTTATCAGGTACTATTGGCATAGGCCACACCCGTTGGGCTACTCACGGAGCTCCTTCAGACAGAAACTCACATCCGCATACTTCCAGCAGCGGTGATCTGACCATCATCCACAATGGGATCATAGAAAACTACGCTACCCTTAAAGAAGTACTTCAAGGTAAAGGGCACGAGTTTAACAGCGACACGGATACTGAAGTGTTGATCCACCTGATCGAAGAGATCTATAAAGTAGAAGATGTTGACCTGCTTGAAGCAGTAAGACTAGCCTTGCATGAAGTGAATGGAGCTTATGCGATCGTTGTTATGGATGAAGCTCAGCCCGGACAACTTATAGCTGCAAGAAAAGGCAGCCCGATGGTGATCGGTGTTGGAGAAGGTGAATACTTTATTGCATCCGATGCTACTCCAATAGTAGAATACACAAAAAATGTAATCTACCTGAATGACAATGAAATCGCTTTAGTAAAACGTGATCAATTGCTGATCAAGCGTTTGGACAATGTAGTTCAGACACCATATATTCAGGAACTCGAACTGAAACTCGAAATGCTGGAAAAAGGTGGTTACGACCACTTCATGTTGAAGGAGATTTATGAACAACCCCGTTCTGTCAGAGATTGCCTGAGAGGAAGAATTTATCCTAATGAAGGCAGAGTTCAGTTGGGCGGTATTATCGAGTTTGTAGACAAGCTTAAGAACATTGACCGCATCATTATAGTCGCCTGTGGAACTTCATGGCATGCAGGCTTAGTAGGAGAATACCTGATCGAAGAATATGCAAGAATTCCTGTTGAAGTAGAATATGCTTCTGAATTCAGATACAGAAATCCGATCATTACAGATAAGGACGTTGTTATTGCGATTTCTCAGTCAGGTGAGACTGCCGATACAATGGCGGCTATAGAAATGGCGAAAGAAAAAGGAGCGACCATATTTGGCGTATGTAACGTAGTCGGCGCATCTATTCCAAGATTAACTCATGCAGGCGCATATACGCATGCAGGCCCCGAGATTGGTGTCGCGTCAACCAAAGCATTCACTGCCCAGGTTACAGTGCTGACTTTGATCGCTTTCCAATTGGCACAGCAAAAAGGGATGCTGACAAGTTCACAGCTTACTGCGCTCCTAACTGAACTTGACAGTATTCCTCAAAAAATAGAAGAGGCTTTAAAATCGGAACAACTCATTAAAGAGATCTCTGCGAAGTTTAAAGACTCCAGAAACTGTTTATTCCTGGGTAGGGGTAGTGGTTTCCCTGTGGCTCTTGAAGGCGCATTAAAACTAAAAGAAATTTCTTATATACATGCTGAAGGCTATCCTGCTGCAGAAATGAAGCATGGTCCGATTGCACTAATTGATGAAGAAATGCCGGTAGTGGTGATCGCAACCAAAAATTCTTCTTATGAAAAGGTGATCAGCAATATCCAGGAAGTAAAAGCCAGGAAAGGTATCGTTTTAGCGATCGTTACTGAAGGTGATACAGAGGTGAGGAAAATGGTGGATTATTGCATTGAGATTCCTGATGCCAATGAAGCTTTCCTGCCTTTACTGGCTACTATTCCATTGCAGCTGCTTTCTTATCACATCGCGGTGATGAGAGGCTGTAATGTTGATCAACCAAGAAACCTTGCAAAATCGGTGACGGTTGAATAGCATTCGATAAGCCATTTAATATTAATTAGTATAGGACGTGAGTCCTATTTTTTTGCATAACTTGCGTGGCAAGTATATGATAGTAAAAGTATGAATCCTGAAAAAAATCAGCAAGTTGTAAAAACTGTAACCCAAAAGAACAATGTAGATCATTTGCCATATCTAGATGGATGGAGAGGTTGTGCAATTTTGGCTTTGCTTATTGGACATTTTGCACGTGTACCTGGTTTAAATTTGGGCAGAGCAGGGGTTGAGTTATTTTTTGTTCTCAGCGGTAGATTAATGGCGGAGATTCTGTTTGTTCGGGAATTTCCATTAGGGCAATTTTTTAAAAGGCGATTTGCTAGGATCTGGCCCGCTTTATTGATTTTTACTTTAATTATTACGATAGTGACAGCTCAAGTTACCTGGCTTGATGCTTTAAAAGCTTTAACATTCACCATCAATTATTTTTCTGGAAATCGGTTTATTCATCATGTTTGGTCTTTATGCGTTGAGGAACACTCTTACATTGTTCTCGCTTTGGTAGCATGGATTGTTCGACATTGGAAATTCAATGCATTTAATATTTGTTTGGGTTTGGCTTTGGCGTGTATCGTTAACGGAATACTGCAGACATTTTTGCTTGATAAATATTCATATTATGTTGTTTATTGGCGTACCGACGTACGAGCGGGGTCTATTTTCCTCGCAGTGTCAGCATACCTTTATTTTAGAGATAAGGCAATACCCGGCTGGTTTCCAATTGTTTGTGGATTGGTGGGTATGATGTTTCAAGTGAACTTTCTTCCTGACTTTATAAAATATAGTATTGGTTCAGCATTGCTTGCCGCCAGTGTTGCCACACTAGGCAAAGCTAAAGAATGGTTAATTTTAATACTTAGTAATCGTATTTTGACAATCGCCGGGACTTTTTCTTATTCTATATACCTATGGCAACAACCATTTTTTAAGTTAGGTGGGTTACGATTATTGCCGCTTGCTTTGATATGTGCTGTTCTGAGCTTTTATCTAATCGAGAAGCCAGCGCGGCGATTTATTGTGAACTTTAAGTGGTTTGGTGCCGGTAATCCTAGGACATAATCCACTATGCTTATCGCATTCACAATGGTCTACATTTCGGACATCCGTTAATTGAGAATTGATATAGGCATCATCCAAGCACGTTGCCATTTTATTTACCTTAAAAATTTTATGAATGCAAATTACTAATATTTGTTGTATTGGAGCCGGCTACGTTGGCGGTCCAACTATGGCTGTTATCGCGAAGCAATGCCCACATATAAAAGTGACGGTAGTAGATTTGAATTCTGCAAGAATTGCTGCCTGGAATGATCCAGATACCAGTAAGATACCGGTATATGAGCCTGGTCTTGATAATATTGTCGCGGAAGCAAGGGGGAGAAATCTTTTTTTTTCTACTGATGTCGATACTGCCATTGAAGAAGCACAAATGATATTTATATCGGTAAATACACCAACTAAAACATATGGTGCCGGAAAAGGAATGGGTGCAGATCTAAAATGGATTGAATTATGTGCTAGACAAATTGCCAGAGTGTCGAAGTCAGATAAAATCATTGTGGAAAAGTCAACACTGCCTGTAAGGACGGCTGAAGCTTTGAAAGATATCCTTATGTTCACCGGAAATGGCGTAGCATTTCAGGTGCTTTCTAATCCAGAATTCCTTGCTGAGGGAACGGCAGTTGAAGATTTGATGAAGCCCGATAGAGTGCTGATCGGTGGAGATTCAAGCGCCGAAGGAAAGGCTGCAATAGAAGCGCTGGTGGGAATTTACAACAATTGGATCCCGCGTGAACGGATACTTACCACGAATGTATGGTCTTCTGAGCTTTCAAAGCTGGTCGCAAATGCTTTTTTGGCGCAGCGTATTTCCTCGATAAATGCAATATCAGAACTTTGCGAAAAAACTGAAGCAGATATAAGCGAAGTTTCTAAAGCAATAGGTACAGATAGTCGCATTGGCCCTAAATTTCTTAAAGCGTCTGTTGGATTTGGTGGTTCCTGTTTTCAAAAAGATATTTTAAACCTGGTTTATATATCCCGAACTTTCGGGCTCACCGAGGTTGCAAACTATTGGGAGCAAGTGATTATAATGAATGATCATCAGAAAAGGAGGTTCGCATTTAATTTAGTACGAAATCTTTACAATACAGTATCCGGAAAAAAAATAGCATTCCTGGGCTGGGCGTTTAAAAAAGACACCAACGACACACGGGAATCTGCTGCAATATATGTTGCCGATTATTTATTAAATGAACAAGCTGAGATTAGAGTTTATGATCCGAAAGTGACGGTTAGACAGATTTATGCCGATTTGGATTATCTGGAGTCAAGACCCGTAGAGGAGAACCAAGCGGGGGTTGCTGTCTTGAACGATCCCTATGAAGCTTGTAAAGATGCTCATGCGATAGCGATACTTACCGAATGGGATGAATTTAAAGATTACGATTGGAAACGAATCTATGATAATATGCTTAAGCCGGCCAAAATTTTTGATGGACGGAATTTGCTGGATAGAGAAAAGCTTGCTGACATCGGATTCGTGGTTCAAGCTATAGGTACTCAATCAATAGTACGGAAACGCTAGAGCAATAGCTAATGGTCTTATTGTAGTGAATAATCAACTTATTGGAAAAAGATAAGTATCAGTTCGGTATGCGTTTGGAAATACATGGCTAAGTCTGTAACTATAGAATAGTTAAAATAAATCTATTTACGGAAAAAGGCGCTGTATTTCAGTGCCCTTTCTTTTTTATGTCGTGTATCTAAATTGTTGCATGACTATATAGGACCATGATATATCTGAAAATCAGACACATTAGTTAAAAAAATATTTACAAGTAAGCAAATTTATTTGAGTCATTGGGAATTCATATTGTAGTTTAAAAAGAATTAACGGACTTTTGAAGACTCTCATCCTAATGATGTCACATGAATATTGAAGAAAACCTTATTTTCCTGTTGATTTTTGTGTTGGTCATTGTGTTTTATATGCTATAATATTTCATCTCTACCATCAACTAGACAGCTACCTGGCTTGTGTCTGAAACACCTGTCCAAACTCTAGTTTCTTCATGCAATAAGTTCAGGAAACGCTCTGCTATGTTCTTTGTATATTTAATAAACCAAATATATAATACTACCCATGAGAATACGGTTTCTATACCTTTTACTGGCACTCGCCGTTTTTAGTTGCACAAAAAGGAAGACAATACCCAATCCCTGAGGAACCTGAAATCGTTGTAAAGGATTGGTAGCCTTACTAACTCAAAAATTGGAAGCCACTGTAAACAACTATAAAATAGGCGCAGATATTATGACGAAGATTCTGAACGAAGTGAACATCACCACCCTTCCTTTCTGAACAATAAAGGGTTTATCCGGGATTTCAAGCAAGTAATACCACCATTACGTTAACGTTTACCAGAGTTTGGATAAATTCTCGGGTGGCAGGGCCATCCCCGCAGAGTGGGTGAAACCTTTTGGTACACAACATGCATTGCTTTGCACAAAAGACGTTCTGGATGCTCCCTTTGCTGTCATCAATGCAGACGATTTTTACGGTCTGGATGCTTTTCAAAAAGCGTATGGTTTCCTGACTACACAAGTTGAGGACGGAAAATACGCATGCATCGGCTATGAACTGCGCAATACGCTGAGCGATAACGGCTCTGTGACCCGTGGGGAGATCAATGTAAACGCAAAAGAGGAAATCACCGGGATCACCGAAAGGAAGGATCTACAAAAAGGATGGCAAAGCAATAACCACAGTTGGTAAGGAAAATGGTGGATTATTGTATTGAGATTCCTGATGCCAATGAAGCTTTCCTTCCGTTATTGGCGACTATACCGCTGCAGTTGTTATCTTATCACATAGCGGTAATGAGAGGATGTAATGTAGATCAGCCTAGAAATCTTGCAAAATCGGTTACAGTAGAATAGTTTATCGATTTTAAAATAATAAGGTAAAGGCATCCATATCCCGATGCCTTTACCTTATTAGGCATGTTAAAAAATAAGTATCTTAGCATGTTACATATGAAGACACTTATACTTGGAGCCTCAGGCCAGCTTGGACAATGCCTGAAAAAAGTTGCCGGACAGAAAAACATCGATAGCCTGTCCTTTCCTGATGAAAGTAAAGCCAATATATTGGATAAGGATCTGCTAAAGACCCTCTTTGAAGCAGAAAAACCTGAATTTGTAATCAACTGCGCGGCTTACACCGCAGTAGACAAGGCAGAGGACGATGTTGATTTATGCCGTAAGGTCAACAAAGAAGGCGCCTTAAATATAGCCGAACTTTGCAAAGCATATGATACTACGCTGATTCATGTTTCTACCGATTTTGTATTTGAAGGAAACGGTCATGATCTTTTAAAAGAAGACGATGAGGCCAAACCAGTAAATATTTATGGAGTGACAAAACTGGAAGGAGAACAGGATGTCATCAACACCCTTTCTAAATATTTTATCCTACGCACCAGCTGGCTATATTCAGAATATGGCAATAACTTCGTGAAAGCGATGTTAAAGTTTGGCGCGGAACGGGACGAGCTCAACATCATCGCAGATCAGGTAGGTACGCCAACCTATGCAATTGATCTTGCGGAGACTATCCTGCACATCATAACATCAGGTCAAGCTAATTACGGGGTGTATCATTACAGCAATGAAGGAGTAACCTCCTGGTACGATTTTGCCATGGGAATCTTCGACATCAGCAAAACCCGGGTTAAAGTCAATCCTATCCCCACATCGCAGTATCCAACAAGAGCTATCCGACCGAAGTTTTCAGTAATGGACAAAACAAAGATCAAATCAACATTTGGAATTGAAATCCCTTATTGGAGGGATAGCCTTGTAAGATGTATAAATGCCTTGAAATGAGGATCTGACTTGAATTGTACTCAATTTCATACACTTTTAAACCGCCCCCTAATCAATCCCTGTCATTTTAATTGCATTTGGCAATCTGCTTACTTACAGATGGTTGCGTCAAATGTTGTTTAAACAACAAATTTTTTTTGACCACTTAGGTTTAGTTTTTGCCCGTTATATACCAAACAGCCCCTACCTGGCTGAGGGAATATTAACTACAAAACTTAAACACTATGAAAAACAAATTTTTAACAAATCTGTCTGCGGCCGTCATTCTAATGGCTGTAGTAACAGCGTTCTCATCATGCAAAAAAGATGATGATATCGATGAGAGTGGTTCGGCCAATGTGAAGGTCGTAAATGCATCAAGTAGTTCTTCTGCGCAGGGATTCTACCTGGCCAGCAAAACGGTTGTGCAAGGCGGCTTAACTTTTGGAAATGCGTCAAGTGGATACATTGCCGTCAACTCTGGCAATAACCTGCAACTGCAATTCAGAAATTCCGGTTCAGAATCGGCATACGCCAGCGGCGAATACGATCTTGACAAAGGAGGTTATTATACCATCTTCCTGGCAGGAGATGGACAGTCGGCACGCGTACAAGTGTATGCTGATGACATGAACCCTCCTTCAAGCAGCAAGGCTAAAGTAAGGTTCATCCACCTGAGCGACGCTGCACCGGCAAACATTGACATTAGAAGCAACGCCCAGACAAATCTGGCTGCTAATCTGGCAAGAAATACGACCAGCAGCTACATAGAAGTCGATCCGGGTGTCCTTTCATTGCAGGTATATGCCGCCGGACAGTCTACCAGTCTCGGAGATTTTGACCTGACCGCATTTGCCTCAGGTAAGATCTACACTGTGTATGTAACCGGATCTACAGCAGAAACCATCTCTGTACATCAGGTTAGCCACAATTAAAGCTAAAGTAGCCTGAGGAAAAAAGGAGTGTTTCAAAAGAGCACTCCTTTTTACGGTAATATGCCATTCATTTAAAGAAAATTCACCTACGGCCTGTCTCTGCACCAGCATAAGTACGATATACCAAATTATACCCATAAAGTAGTATTGCCGAACCCGTATCTTTGGATTAGCTTAGGCGGAAATATCCAGGCATGAATCTAATTAAAAAAATCCTAGTCCCGGTCACTTTCGCTGTAGCAACGCTCTTCTTTGCCTGCGAAAAAGACAAACAAAACAAAGAAGAAGAAGCGCCTCAGGAAGATAATTCCGCAGCAAAACACAATAACGAAATTCTGCCGGGTGCTGGAAATTTCTTTATCTCAAAATCATTCTTAGCAAATCAGTCTACGCAATTAATTGCGAAATTGGCATATAATGGTGATTCAGTATTCTATTTCGGAAGTACAAATGCAGAAGCGAAAATAACCCGGCTACATACCATGATGGTATCGAAAGGAGCGGGGAAATATTTTGTAACAGAATATGGCGACGACAATGCCTCTACAATATCCTATCACATACGAAATGGCGTAAAAGACCAATTGGTTGCAAAAACTACTTTATTTAGTGCAACCATGAAAGAGATTTCATTGTTGAATTATGATTGGGTGAATGGTACCAGCGAGCTGGTTGCTGCGGTCACCTATAGGGATAACATCCCTGTAAAGACATCTGCGGTAAAAAATTCAGGCAGCGCAAAAACAAGTGCCGCAGCAATCAGTTCGGCAAACACCTGGACGAAAGACTGTGGTACACCAGCGCCTGAGAATGAGAGTGATCAGGATAAGTTTCTCTATAACTCTCTGCTGCACATACAATGCAATGGCACTCATCCCATCAACGAGCCCTGGCTTGTACTGGACGGGAAGATTAAAGATTTGCCAAAAACAGATGACATAGTAGCCAAATTTACCGATCTTAAAAATAGCGGCGAGTCGTTTACTTCCATATTTTCCAAAATGAAATCAGCCATCAATCAGCTCATGCCGACCATGGGTACCTTTGATCAAATGGTCTGGTTACAAAAGTTATTGAAAAAATTTGAGGCTGACAATCAAGTTAAGGGGCTGCTGAAGCTTTCAGAAGCAAATTCCGATCTGGAGTATCAGGAAGGGGTGGACAAATATGTAAAGGTTGTCCTCAACCTTACAGATCCAAACACCGGCTTGCCTCACAAATTATATAGTGGGCTGACTACGGTCACACTTAAGAAAGGAAATACTATAGTTTATGATGAAATTGAGTATACCAGCAAAGTAGACGGCAATGCGACCTTCCTGATCAATATTGCTGACATTCCGGACCTGGAATCGACGACGAAGTTGACAGGGGAATACGGCTTTAAAAACCAGCCTGGAAAAAACACATTTGAAGTCAGCTTAAAATGGATAGTTCCTGTCATTTCCATTTATTCAGGACAGAACCAGAATGGGGAGTATGGCAAGAAAATCAACAATCCATTGGTCATAAAAATAGTCGACGGAGAGGGAAATCCTGTAAATAAATGGCCGGTGAGTTGGTCTGTTAAAAGTGGCAATGGCTTCATCACCTCGGATACTGAAACGAACGCAGCGGGACTGGCAGAAGCGAGCTGGACGCTGGGTGGATCGGGTGAACAGGAAATTGAGGCGACAGCGAAAAGTAAAGATGGCTCGGCTATTCCCAATTCGACAGTAAGTTTCAAAGCGGTTATGCCTTGTTCCCAGTCACTTGCTCCGGTTATCAATGGCATTTCATTCAAGTGTAATGCTGAGGGCAATTACGGAATTTATGTTTCATTTACTTCAG
The DNA here is from genome assembly GCF_030244015.1 of Pedobacter ginsengisoli. Classification (GTDB taxonomy): domain Bacteria; phylum Bacteroidota; class Bacteroidia; order Sphingobacteriales; family Sphingobacteriaceae; genus Pedobacter; species Pedobacter ginsengisoli. The sequence continues at coordinate 418,561 of NZ_JASSYX010000004.1, read as the reverse complement.
CAGGTTCCGATTTGATGGTGGGTGGTGGCTCCGGGACTTGTGATCTCAAACAGAACTGTTATCCTGCGCGTTTATTAATCAGGGATTCGTTTGGAGAAAGTCTGGATTTTAGTGTGGCAGCAAATTCCTACTATGTCAAACTTTTTTCAGGAACATTAAGAGAGGGTGTTCTGGAATTTACAATGAGTTACACCGGTAAGTGTATTCCTGGTAAAAGTGCCAGGGAAGCCTTCGATTATTATTACTCGCGCTTTTCGTGGAGGGTTCAACTGATGAATCACTGTAATAAACGCTCACCAGAGGTGCCTTTCTGATCAGGTAGCTCCGGCTATGAAAACTCAGGAACAATTTGTTTGGTTTATCTATGAGCCAGTAAGCGATTGTAAGCGGAATGCAAAACGGGGCTGATTTCCTTCAGCCCCGTTTACCAGATCAACAGGTGATCTTCTCATACAGATTAAATAAATACAGCTCCTCCAGCGAGCGCCGTCCGAAAAAGCTGCATATCAAATCTCTGTACTTCAATCCAATATTTGGTACAGCACTTTAATATTTATTAGGTAGCACAGTTTAAAAGTTAAATTAGTTACACGATTAAAAATTAATTTAGTCGTGCTAACTTGTATTAATAATTAAACGCTTAATTTCTCAGTGAAAAATTTCGACCTATCCGTGTGGAAGATGCAGGAGCCACGAGACAAAAATCCAGGGTACCAGTTTCAGGAGTTTTTTGTTCATAACATCATTTCACTTGGCCTCGGTCAGGAGGAAAAACTACCATCGCAACGCGTGCTTGCAAGACTTAACGGGGTAAGTCTGAAAACCATACAACGTGTTTATTCAACACTGACAGTGACCGGATGGATTAAGACCGTTCCCGGCTCAGGAACATTTGTCGCCAGGGAATCAGAATGGCAGAAGCAAAACCTGCCCAGCAAGGGATTTGCAACACAATTGCCGCTTTCTTTACCGGAACTGCCCAATGCCAGATCTGCAGAACTGGCAGTCCCGCAAAACTTTATAACTATTGGAATAGACACACTTAGCCCGGCTTTCTGCCCACTGACCTCCCTGGTTAGAAGCATGAAGTATTACCAGAATAAATATAAAACGGCCACACAAATCCAACATGTAACAGACCTTCTGGGGCTTGAGTTCAGGGAAGCCATTAGAAACTATTTTCAGGACATGTACGCCTTCCGGCTCAATCCCGGAACGCTCGATTTCTCATTTGACAGGGCAGCTACCCTCAAACGCATTCTGGCCCTGCTGTTGGTGGAAGGTGATGAAATGATCAATACCGCTCCACAGGATCCGGCGCTTGCTCAGGTAATTGAGGAACTGGGAATATGCCAGCAGGATCTGAACAGTTCTGATCCGGATTTTATGGCCAGATTGGAAGCCATGTTAAAAACCAGTTCCATCAGGGTGTTGTATATACGGCCGCAATGCAGCTACCCCGAGGGCAGCAACCTTTCGGCAGAAGATTGTACCAGGGTGTTGGAACTGGCAAAAACATATCATTTCTATATTATCGAAGAAGATGAATACCACGAATTCTGGTATGAAGAGCAGCCTTTTAAACCCCTTGCCCGTTACGACCACGAGGGGCATGTCATCTATATGGCTGTACTGAGTCAATTGTCTGTTTACATGCGCAATACGATGGTCGTGTGTGCCTGCAAAGAATTTATAGACCTTCTCCGGTCTGGGCCAAAGAAAAGCTATATTTTTAGGGACCTGATCGAGGAAAAAGCAATAGTAGAAATGCTGAAATCCGGAGAGATCTGGCGTCATGCGAAAATTGCGAGAGGGGTAAAGACAGAGGAACAGGTCAGACTAATTTTTACATTAACCGGCATCCTCGGCAATTTTTCTGAAATCCGCCCCTCTTCAAGCGGCCTTTCTCTATGGCTCGTTTTTCCGGAAAGCGTAAACCTGATGGAAGAAATGCAGTTCCTTGGAGGTCATAACATCGGTGTACCATTCGATCCAGGGGCTAAGGTTCCCGATGCTCCATGTCATTACATGCGGCTGGGATTCGGGACTTTTAATGAAGATGAAGTGATTGGTCCGGCCAGGCTGCTAAGAGGCAGGTTTGAAACATAAACGAAGGTTAGGTGCTTGCCTAACCTTCATTTATGACCTTTTACTTCAATACGATCAAATCTTCATCTATGCCCAGGTACCAGGCCAGTTCCCTGAAGGAAACACATTGATGCTTTTCTTTTTTGAGCACAAAACGGATGTTTTGCATCAGGTATTGTGCTTTTCTGATCGAGATCCCCAAAAAGTCCATGAGGTCTTTGGTGCAGGTACATACTCTTTTATTCATGTTTGCGTTTTTTAGACCGCAACAGATCGGATGGCGCGCAGCACAGCGGTCAACTAACCGCTATGGAAACCTAACTCTGCAGTTTGGTTTATAAAATTGTTGATAAACCTAATTTATTAAAACAGCGAAACATATCAATGCATAAAACGCCGGATTGTGCAAAAAACGACACGATGTTGAAAAAACGCAGATCCGGCAAGGGCAGGTTTGACAGGCAACTAGTTTTGATCCCAATAATCAGAAACAAATCATCAAAATGACAAATGGACATGAACAGGAAGATAAGGAGGGGCCAGCTACGGCTAATAACAAATACCTGTCAAGTAGGTGTTGCCTAGGTCTCAGGTAGGTGTCTGTAAGGTCTGTATACCTATAAGAGACCTGTCTGATAGCTATAGCGGTGCAACCGGTAACTAATAAAAATTAATAACAACCTAAAGAATAAAAGAATGGCAAGAATAAACAAAGGAATTTTTGGCCCGGTTTCCGGGAGACTTGGGCCAGTTGTAGGATCTACATGGAAAGGCATTCCATATTTGAGGGAAGTGTCGCGGAAACGTAAGAAGAAAAGGCCCCGCACTCCCGGGCAGCTGGCGAACGAGGCCAAATTTAAATACGTGAACGACTGGCTGGTTCCTTTCCATCCGTTCCTTTCCATTGGTTTTCAAAATCTGGCGGTTCAAAAGACGGCGATTGCCGCGGCATTGTCGGCCAATTATAGGACTGCATTTATAGGAACTTTTCCTGATATAGATATTGTCTATGAAAACCTGATCATCAGTGCTGGGCCGCTGACGCCACTTGGAAATCCACATGCGGCGTTTTCTTCAGCGGATACCGTGGAGCTGACCTGGACACAAAATTATCATCCGGGAGTGGTGTACAACGACCAGGTCATGCTGGTGCTCTATTCAGAACAACTTAAGTATGCCGATGGCTTTGTCGGGGGCGTAAACCGTGCGGCACAACAGTATAGTTTTAAGATCAATGCCAAACTGCCTGGGCAGGTGCTGCACGCCTATATCAGTGTCACCTCCCTGGACAGGAAACAAATTGCAAACAGTATTTACCTGGGAAAAATAAACCCGTTATGAGAACACATACCACTTTAACCCTGAGGACATTGATCCTGAATGACATGAATCCTGTCAAACACACCATGACTAAAAATGAGATCAGCATCTGGATGGAAACACTGCCGGTGATCTGCAAAGAAATGTTTGACCACATTGGTTTTTTTGTAAACAGTATTTTCCAGAAAGGCCTGGTCAAAAAACAGATTGAACAGATCCGTAAGGAGTGTATTCATTTACTTGATGCGGCCGATGTCTATAACGACCTGGCTGCTGATATGACCGGACTGCGTGATGCGGTGGTCAAATGCCTGGAGGATGTATTTGAGCAGGTGCATTTTTGGTGTACCAGGTATAAAGTTGATGATGTCAACATGCCACTGAGGCATTTGAGAAAGGAGCAGGTCAATGTGGATCTGCAGGCAAAGTCGCTGAGTTCGGTCATGAAAGCGAAAGGGCTGGACAGCAAGCTGCAGACTGTGATCCTGGAGTGTATGTCAGGCCTGCTGAAGGCAAAGCGCTGCAACTATACCAGGATGGCTTATGTGAGGGGCTTGCAGACTTTGTTGTTGAAGGTCTGCACCGATGCTTCAAAGGACTGCGTAAACAGGGATGTCATTTCCCGTTTGTTTGACTGGGATTACAATACTGCCGGGTTTGCAAATTATTATCAGGCAAGGATCACTGCCGAACTTGCGGAAATTTATGAGGTAGATGCACAGTTCCGGTTGCTTTATGAATACGAACGGCGATTTGAAATGCTGTCTTTTAAGAAATCTACACGTTGTTATGACCTGGAAAGGGTGCGGATCAGGCAGGTCATGTATACTTTTATCCGCGCAGAACTCAATTGTTTGGAGAAAAAGGAGCAATTGAAACGACCAGCGGCACCGGCTGCTCCTCCGGTACAGTATGGTGCTTCATCAACAGGAAAAACCGGTACTTTGGCCTACAAGGTCCGGACTAAATTGAGTGTAGACTGCCTCGCTTATTTGTTCAGGCTGATGGTGGAAGCCGATCTGATCGAGGCAGGTGTAAAAACTGAACTGATGCGTTTCATCGCCGCAAACTTTGAAACCCCGGGAATGAACGCCGGCGGTCTTTCGGCTGCCAGCATCGGGACCAAATATAAACAGGTGGTGCAAAGTACGGCGACTAAAGTGCGGGCAGCATTGAAAAGAATGCTTAAACAACTGGATGGGGATTTTGGGTTTGGGTAATTCTATTTGTTGTAATGCTGTTTGAATCATAAATGAGAGCGATATCTACGCTGATTTAATTACGCTCCTATTATTTGCATAAGCGAAGACTTATCTAAACCGGTACCCTAGAAATTTCTGGCGGAAAAGCATTTGAAAATGAGGGTTAGGTTGGATGGAAGCAAAAGCTGGAATCCGGGTGTAAAAATAGCACACTCGTGGCTGCTGCTGATCCTTATTTTTTCTGTTTTTATAAGCAGATTTTTAAGTGAAAACATGTGCTAAGATCATCTAAGCCTGATGTTTATAGTTTTTTCAAAAAAAATCCTGGAGTACAGAATGGCTGTACTCCAGGATTCTAAATTGGTGTCAAAATAAATGTTATGAAACGAAATTGTGTCCTCCTCGGATTTTTGCTGCTTTCTAATTTTGCTTTTGGACAAACAAATTCTTTTCCTTCAACCGGAAGTGCAACCATTTATGGGAATGTCAATCTTGTAAATAGAGGCAATGGATTTTATATAGATCATACTGCTTTGTCTGAAACTCTGTCGGGAGCATCCACAATCTTGGGGAATAACATTAAAACCGGAACAACAAACAATACGGTCAAAAGATTTTTGAGCGCTACCGATCCCGGGGCTTTTGTCGGTTTAAATTGGTCTACTGGGATCACTTTTCATACGGGAATTAACAGCGCACTCAATACAGAGATCAGTGCGTGGGATAATGAGGTCATGCGCCTGACTCATGCAGGGAATGTAGGAATTGGTAATAATGCTCCAGCTGCAAAGTTAGAAATAACAGGCGGGCCGGTTTGGACTACTAATGGATGGTTGAAATCGGTCAAACTGCAAAGTGGGGCAGCAATGCAGCTTTCAGCTGCTAATGCAAAATTTGGTTTTGGCGCTACTGATAATGACGGCTTGTTTTTCTTCACCACTCCTGCGGACGATGTAAGCCGGTCTGCCAGTTATATCATGTCTATGCGAGCTAATGGTAACGTCGGCATAGGAGTTCTAAATGCCACTGAGAAACTTTCAGTAAAAGGCAAAATCCGGGCTCAGGAAGTTAAAATAGAAATGAATGGTTGGCCAGATTTTGTATTTGGAAAGGACTATTTATTGCCGACACTTCAGGAAACAGAAAAGCACATTAAAGAGAAAGGGCGCTTGCCGGGTATTCCTTCTGCTGCGGAAGTGGAGAAGAACGGGATTGAGCTTGGGGATATGAACAAGAAACTGCTGCAGAAGATCGAGGAGCTGACGCTGTATTTGATTGAGATGAAGAAAGAGAATAATCTTAAAACCTCAATACTTCAAACGGAAATAAATGATTTAAAATTAAAACTCAAATGATATGAAACGTTACCTGGTTACTTGTTTAGTTCTTTTTTATGCCTGTAGTAGCATTGCGCAGACGAATACTTTTCCAACTACAGGAAAAGTTGGGGTTGGAACCACCAGCCCAGCATCATTGCTGCATTTAAACGGAACATCTACTACAAATGCATCTGGAGATGTGATTCTGATATTACAGGCTGCTCATTCATCATCGACTATAGGAAGTGGAGGAATCGTCAAATTTACCAATAATGTAGCATCAGCGAATGTGGCTTCTATCAGGACTTACACGGAGGGTGCTTCTAATGTTTCTCTCAGATTTCAGACCGGATATGGAACGGGGGCGTTAACTGATCGAATGACTATCAGTAATTCTGGCAATGTGGGAATTGGTACAACTACACCTGCTGAGAAGCTTTCTGTTAAAGGGAAAATTCGGGCGCAGGAAGTAAAAGTAGAAATGGCTAATTGGGCGGATTTTGTATTTGCTAAAGACTTTAAGCTGCCAACCCTAAAGGAAACAGAAAAGCATATCCAAGAGAAAGGGCACTTGCCGGGTATTCCTTCTGCTGCCGAAGTGGAGAAGAATGGGATTGAGCTTGGGGATATGAACAAGAAACTGCTACAGAAGATCGAGGAGCTGACGCTGTATTTGATAGAGCAGGAGAAAAAAATCCAAACACTAAATAATCAGGTTGAAAACCTTCAGGAAAACCAAAAACGTTAATCCGGTTAACATGAATATAAAATTCTATCTCTCGTTCATTCTTATTGTTTTAGGGGTGAACCTGCAAAGCCAGGGGCAGGCTTCCTATAACAAAAGGGCTGGCGGTCCCGTTGGTGAAGGCCCAAAAATTGGAACTATAAGCAGGAGTTACAGTATCGATAATGTCGATCGAAGCACGGGAACTGTAAACATCAACATTCCATTATATGAGATCAAAGCTCATGATATCTCTATTCCAATCTCCATAAGCTATAGTACACTGGGGCTTAAAGTTGGACAGGAAGCTGGTGCACCTGGAATGGGCTGGGAGCTCAATACGGGGGGGAAGATGAATAAGCAAGTAAATGGTTTAGAAGATAATACAAGTACACCATCTTTAAATTCTACCAATCTAATGACTCTGGATCCGGATAACAATGGAACTCACAGGAGCTTGATGGCTTCGGCTATGGACGGACAAGCAGACTACGCTTATGATGTCTTTAGTTATTCGGTGCCGAGCGGTAGTGGCAAGTTTACTGAACAGGGACAAACGTTTCCTTATGATCCGACTTTCAAATATGAGAATAATTTCGGTACAAAGATCACGACCGGAAATGGACTTGTTCATCATTTTACCAGCGCCGACAAATTGATCGTAAGTAAACGCAAATTTTATAAGCTAAAAAACAGTAGTACTGGAGATTTAACGGAAATTCCGGGTGGTACCTGGGATTTGGAGAAGAAATCTTATTTCGCAGATTATAATTTGGATATGATCACATCACCTAGAACTAAAGACACTGTGAAGTATGTTTATGATATTTTTACAGCTTCATACTATAATATAGGAATTCCAGGAAAAACCAGAATTACTACCACGGAAACATTACCCTGTAACAGGGATTTAATGTACAATTCATTTGGTCAATGGGTAGATGTAAACGGGCAGAATTATTTTATTGGCGAGCCAACTATTTCACAAACTAAGGTAGAAGTTAATACACATGCAAGAATAAAGGAAATTATATATGCAACGGGTAAAGTTGAATTTAAATATAATTCCACAACTATCCTGAGCCGTGATGTCTTAACCGAAGTGAATATTTATCGGAAGGTGGATGGTGTTTACACACGTTTTAAGTATTACCAATTTAATTATGACGCTGATATGCAGTATGGACATTATCTGGATCATATTGATGTTTTTAATGCTGGAGGGTTAAATGCAGGAAAATACAAGTTCAAATATTTTGGTGAAAATGAAGCTCCGGGGGCTTTGGGTAAATTACCGGTGGTCCCTACTAGTGATAGCAAGGCAAAAGACAGATGGGGCTTCTACAATGGCCATACTGAAAATAAGACTTTAATTGAGCATCCCGATAGTTTAATCAATTTACGTGACATTCCGCATCTTATGATTAGCCGCAAACCTTACGGAGGTTCTACCCCATTAAGTTTTGAAGCCAATCGAATGGAAACCAAACAGTTTTACGATTCGCTGGCTAACCCAATGATGTCTGTAAATGTTTCATGGGCAAACCGGAGTACAGACTCAGTCAAAATGATGCTCGGGACATTATCCAGGATCAGCACTCCAAGCGGTGAAACCGCGGAATTCGAATATGAATTACATCGGTACCGGATTATGGGAACAAGAGCATCTGACCATGTGAATTACTTCAAAACCTACAGGGGGGGAGGCATTCGTATAAAATCTATTCTTCGTCGTGATGGAGAGGCTTTTCAAGGTCAGATGTTCTCGAAAAAAGTATTTACCTACGGTTCTGCTACGGTTTCTAATCCTCATACCAATACCGAATCCGGCTGGGGCATTGTGAATATACCGGGTGTGATTTTGAGTTCGAACACTAGGTATATTATGGATAACCATCCTGAAACATATAAAGAGGATTTGCAAATGCTATCACACCCTTTGAATGATTTGGTCATTCACAATGGAAGCTACGCCTATTATCCTTCTGTGTCTGAGAGTACTTACGATGGGCCTTTTTTGAAAAATCAAACTGTTTATTATTTCATGTTTGGTACGGCTGCTGGTCCCTGGAATTATCCAACTCCAAGTAGTCTAGAGACATTGGGCTTTCCAGAGCATTATATTAACATGGGTGTTAAAAAGGATGAAGGGTTAGGTAAAGCAGCAATGGTGGTAGAATACAATAACTCAAGGATCAATGGCGCAAGAGCCAGATCTACCATCTATCATTATTCGAATTTCAATGCACCGCCAACTGTACCTAAAGCGTATTCTCGTTTTACAGGATTAACCGGGACACGTGTAGGAAACTATACATCGTCATTTGGTGCTTGTAATATCGTAGAAGATCCTGATTATCCGGGACAGTTTAAATTTGCATGTCTGCAGATGGGTACCATACAAAACATGGACCCGATCGGGTATAAGGAGATGTCTCCGGAGTCACCATATAATTACTACCCGGGAAAATATTATTTAGAAGTGGTAGATCTTACCACATTATCGGATGTGTATAAGCTCACAAGAACTACTACCTCAACATGGAATACGATATACGTAGATTCTATAACAAATCTTACTCAAACGGCCTATGAAAATATAAATCATATGCAACCCACACTGATCACAAACTATAGCTCTCAGGGTGATACTACTGCTACAAGAATAAAGTACGCCTATGATTACCTGAATAGTTCCGTGACTGGGGCGACTCTGCTTAGAGGCGCAAATATCCAGACAGAACCACTGGAACAGCTATCTATGGTAAAGAAGAATGGTGTTTTCCAAATTTTGGGCGGTGTGATGAATACATTCAAAAGTGAAAACAATCTGATCGTAAACAATAGTATCTATGGATTTAATACTGGCGGAAAGCTTGTCCCGGTGAATGACAATACAGAAGTCGATCCCCGATACAAATTGGAAAGTACTTATGATGTATACGACACAATGGGTAATCCTATATTATATTCAAATCTTAGCGGTCCAAAGACTGCATTGGTCTGGGGATATGGCCGTCAGTATCCCATAGCTGAGATTGTTAATGTAGCCAATACAAATGATTTTGCTTTTACCAATTTCGAGGAAAATGATAAAAGTTATTGGGTGTATTCGGGGAGTCCGGTTGCTGACGGGACTTCTCCGTCCGGAGATCATGTTTATCAGCTGGCAAATGGATCAATTAGCAAACAGAATTATGTAGTGGGTAAGAAATATGTATTGGCTTACTGGTACAAAAGGGGGGCTGTCATCAACATAACCGGCGGAACGGTAGGGCCTGAAATTATAAAGAACACCAAGGCTGACTGGGTTTTCGCGGAGCGAACCATTACCGTCTCGTCTTCTCCGACAATTTCCGGTACAGGTACCATTGATGAACTGCGTTTTTATCCCGCTGACGCGATGATGCGCAATTTTAATTACGTCCCTGGTCTGGGCATAACGAGTATGCTCGATGCGAAAGGTCAGTCGGCTTCTTATGAATACGATAATGAGCAGCGTGTGAAGGCCATAAAGGACCAAAATGGAAATATTGTCAAGGCGTACGACTATAATATTGGTATACGGTACAGACAATAAGAATAATACTAACTGATTTCAAATAAATATCAGATGAAAAAGCTTTTAATAATCCTTTTGGTGCTTGTGATTGGTTATCCGAAGATGGCTGAGGCACAAAAAGATGTGTTGTTGTATACTTATAACAATCAAAAGGAAACTGTCGCTACAAGCAGCATCACCCTAAAAAATGGTTTTACGGTGCTGCCGGGAACTACCTTTAGTGCTTATATCAGTAACCCAGCGGGAGCGGCTCAAAATGACTACTACGCGAATAAGAATATCAATTATGTGGTCACTCATCTTGTAAAACAGCCTGGGATCGTAAATCCTTCTGACACCACCAACTTAAATGTGCATGTGAATACAACGATTGATTATATAGATGGTGAGGGCAGAACCGCTTCTTCTATAGCGATAAGAGCCAGTCCTGCATTGAAGAGTATTATTCAGTACCGTGAGTATGACAATTTGGGAAGGGAGAAATTTAAATATTTGCCGTATGCAGGGTCCGCCCAATTCGGCACCTATTTGCCTAATTATTATACAGTACTTGATTATTACAATACTTCTCCGGATGTTACGCATACTGTCTATCCTTATTCGGAAACTAAGTTTGAGGAAAGCCCGCTAAACAGAGTAATAGAGCAGGGTGCTCCAGGAGCAGCTTGGCAGCTTGGCTATACGTGGGCGCCAGACAAGGGGCATGTGACAAGATGGACCTATGACACTCAGCATGCGCCGGAAGCATTGTACAAGGTTGTGATTAATAACACCACTGGTGTACGTACTTTGTTCCGGGGTGACTCTAACACTGCAGTGTACGCTCAGAATGCGCTAATGAGAACAGTAATTTTGGATGAAAATAACCCGTTAGCTGAACTTGCCGGTTCGGTACTGGAGTGTAAGGACCGTAATGATCGTTTGATCCTAAAGCGGCAATATAACAAGAATGGAGCGACAACGGAGGTGCTGGCAACTTATTACGTTTATGACGATTTTGGCAATCTGTGTTTTGTGTTGCCTCCGGCTGCACACCCGGACGCAAATGCGCCTATCACTCAGATCACTCTCGATAATTTGTGTTATCAGTATAAGTATGACGGAAGGCAAAGAATGACCGGAAAAAAACTTCCTGGAAAAGGTTGGGAATATATGGTTTATAACAAAATGGACCAGTTGATCTTAACCCAGGATGCTGTTCAGAGAAGCAAGAACCCTCAGGAATGGACAGCGACAAAATATGACGCCATTGGAAGAGGGGTGTTAACTGGCATTTATACCTATGGAACTACGCCAGGCGCGGATAATCAGGTGGTTGTTCAAGGGCTGGCTGATGGGGTGTCAGCGCAGTGGGAGAGCAGGATAACTACGGGTAATGGTTATAGCGGCAGTGCTTTTCCTATTACACTTTCGACAACGCTTTCGGTAAATTATTTTGATGACTATGATATTCCAGGGCTTCCGGCAGATGCGGCTTATAACCAGGGCGCAAGCTATACAAAGATGACGAGAGGCTTGGCAACGGCGAGTAAGGTAAATGTAATTGGAACAGCAAATTATCTGTGGAATGTAAGTTATTATGATGATGAGGGCCGGAATGTTAGAGGAGTGTCTCAGCACTATAAAGGAGGGCTACTGGCTAATAATAATTATGATGAAGTGAGCAACACATACAATTTTGCCGGAGAATTGACAGCCAGTGTCAGGAAGCATTATGTGGGTGGTGCGGAAAGCCTGTATGTAAAGAATGAATATAAGTATGATCCTCAGGGCAGAAAGACAGATACCTACCAGACAACTGGCAGTACAAGCGCGACGGTGGCTAATGCTCCTGTGCTCCTTTCCAGGAATGAATATAATGAGATCGGGCAGTTAAAGAGAAAAAGGCTGCATAGTGCAGACGGCGGCGCCAGCTTTAAGCAGGATGTCACTTATGCTTATAATGAACGTGGCTGGTTAACTTCTCAAAGTGCCCCTTTGTTTAGCGAGACACTTAAGTACAACGAAGCCGTTAGCGGTGTGACACCTCAGTACAACGGAAATATCAGCAGACAGGAATGGACCGGCAGCAAATATTACAATTACACATATGACAATCTGAACCGGCTTACCTCTGCGATTGCCAGTACAGGGAATAATGAAGCTATTGGTTATGATCTGATGGGCAATATTACCCGTTTGCAGCGAAAACTGAACAGTTCATTGATTGATCAGATGAAGTATACCTATGTGGATGGGAACAAACTTAGCTCTGTATTGGATACAAATGCAAATGTTGCTGATAGCAGGTTCCAGCTTGCAGGTACGACTGGTTATGTTTACGACATAAATGGAAATATGACTTCGAGAAATAATACGGTAAATACAGGAAACAATTTGACTGGTATAACCTATAATTTTCTAAATCTTCCGAAGACAATGACTTTTACAGCAAATTCAGTCAATTACACAATTACTTATACCTATACTGCTACAGGTAATAAACTGAGGAAAGTTGTTGGTTCAAGTATCAATAATGATTATATTGGTGGTATTCATTATGAAGGTGGTGTCTTTGCTTTTGCTCAGACAGAAGTCGGCAGGGTGGTTAAGAATGGTTCAGGAACAGATCCTGTTTATTCTTATGAATACACGCTTGCTGATCACCTTGGTAATGGAAGAGTGTACTTTGATATTTATAGCGGAGCAGCGAGAAAGATTCAGGAAACTGACTATTATGCTTTTGGCTTAGGGGTTAATGTCGGATCGGTTGTAGGTACTGAAAACAAATACCAGTATAATGGTAAAGAGAAGCAGGACCAGGAGAAGATGTTCGATTACGGTGCAAGGTTCTATGACCCGGTGATTGGAAGGTGGAATGTGATTGATCCGCTTGCGGAGAAAGGTAGAAGATGGTCACCTTATGTATATGGCTTCAATAATCCAATAAGATTTACAGATCCTGATGGAATGTGGCCAGACCCAGGGGATGTAGGGATATTTCTAGGCGGTGTGGCACAGAGCATACAACGCGGTTTAGATGGATTCAGCCAACTTATGCGTGAAGATCCTTCTGAAACAGTAGCCAATTTGGCTACTGGATTGAAAGACGGAAGTATAAAAGATGGGTTGATAAAGTCAGCGGTTAATACTGTAGTGGGGTTTGCTACGGGAAGTAAAACTGACAAACTCCAAATAGCTGGAAATGTAACTGGCGACATAGCGCAATTGGCTTTGGCCGCTGGCGATATTGGAAAAGCTGGTGAGGTTACGCAAATGGCTAGAGTTGGTGATGAAGCTGTACAACTAGCAAAAGCAGTAGATAATGTAAATGATGTTAAAATAACCAAAGCTTATAGCCGACCTAATAATGCAACAACTGCTGAACAAAGAGCATCTGTACAAAATAAACCTTGTGTGACTTGCGGTATAAAAGATGGAAGAAGAATAGCTGATCATAAGGTTCCTCTATCGATGGAATTTTATCGGACTGGGAAAATTGATTTAGAAAGAATGAGATCTGTTAATTCAGTACAGCCGCAGTGTGCAACATGCTCTGCAAGGCAAGGAGCAGAAATGAGTAAGTATTCCAAACAACAAAAAGTAGCACATGGACTTTAATAAAGAACAATTATTAATATGTCAAAGATTTAATTCTCCCTTTGTCGAGGCAGGAAGACATCTAAAAGTAGGGATATCAAAAAATGTGCTAGAGGGTGCATGGCCCTTGAACGGAATGCGTCACCCGTTAGAAGGAGACACCACTGGATGGTATATTTGGTCTGGAGAAGATTTTTCTCAAGCTCCGGATTTTTTTGTTCCGATGCATGTTGAGCATTTAGAACAAATATGCCCCTCTGTCTTGAAATATTTAGGCTTAGCTCCTGGTTGGCGATTTTTAATAGCGGAGGATTATGAAGATGTTTGGGAGGATCTTACTCTTTTAGATATTTAATAGACATTTAAAGTGCCGTAAATAGACATATGAAATCATTCTATTTTGACAATAACATTAAAATAATGATACCTAATGGCTGGGAAGAAGAAAAAGGAGATAGTTTAGTGTCATTATATGATCCTGTTGAAGGCGTATGAGCTGCACTTATAATAGATTCTTATATCGAGATCATGGGTGGGACGGTTGTTTCCGGAGGGTTCGGGTCTAGTTTAGATCTTTTTGAGATTTATAATAGTACACCAAAACATATAGTGCTTAAAAAACCAACAGGACTAGATCCATTATTTTTTTCAAAATATGATATTAAGGATGGAAGTATTATGATAAATAGTAAGAAATTCTTTAAGATATCTTCAAAGATCATTAAATAGAAATAACCTATTTTACTTACGATTCAAACTCACCCCATCAATAAATTCCTGCAGATTCTTCCGGTAATTAATTCCTATGGGGATTTTAACCGTTACTCCTTTCATGTAAATATTGTGGTTAGTTATCTTCTGGAGGTGATTTTTTGAGACTATAAATGAACGGTGCACTTTGATGAAATTTGGTAGATTAAGGACATTGAATTCGAATTTGCTCAATGAAAGGTAGGTGATGTGGAAGCTTGCAGTAGTGTATATCTTCAAATAGTTTTTATCACTTTCTACTGCAACCACATCATTGTAAGTGTTAATGACCCAATTGCGTTCATCATGAACATCTTTGATTGCAAAAAGACTGTTCATTGTTATTTTGGGTTTTTGTGCGTTAAGTGCTGACCGGGTTACTTTGTAAAAAGCCTGATTAAATCTGGATGGTTCGATGGGTTTGGAAAGATAGTCCAGACCATCCATGTCATAGGCTATGCGGGCGCATTCGTCCCGGTCTCCGGTAAAAATAATGAATTCAAAATTTGATCGCATGAGGTTAAACTGATCCTGGCCGTTCATGACAGAATCATTGATATTGATAAATGCGATATGACTGTAAACGGAAGCCGGAACGTTATAAATATTGGGATAACTGGCTGTCAGCTCAAGTTCATTGTGTACCGCAATTTGATTTTTAAGGAATTTAACCTCTTCATTGTGATCTGTAATTATAACACAAGTGTAAATCATATGGGATAATTTTTTATAGTTGATTAGTTATCCGTAGAACATCAAGGAATGTAAAGATATAGATATGACCATTAGGGGTAATAAAATTTTAGTATAAGAAATTGCTATTTTCGTCCCTGGTTTTTATATATTGGTATAAGCTCTTCGTCCTATTACGGAGAAATTTCCTAAAATGCTACAGATAATTTTTTAACCCTTATTTTCTAGCAGCTCTAAATTACACTCTTACCATGGACTTGGATCTTTACAGAAAACTTGACCTGCTTATTGCCATGGGCAACGCTGGTTCTGCGGAATTACTCGCAAAAAAACTTGACCTCGATGCGAGGCAGGTAAAACACATGATAGACGTCTTGAAAAATAGATATGATTGTCCTATTGCATTTTCAGTATCTCAAAAAAGCTACTATTATACTGAACCCGGACATTGTGTACTCAAATTCCAAAATTCGAAGATTGAGAAATTTTTAAAGGAAATTGAGTCTCTGGCCAGGAAGGTATTTGACTGATCCTTAAACTTCCGGGACAAAACCGGTCAGCAATTCACCGTCTCCATCGTAGTAATAGGTTTTGCGATGACTGTTGTAGCTGATAGGGCATTCCAATTCGTCTATCATGTAGATCAGAATTTCCAGCGCGAGGTTGATGTCGATTTCAAATTTATTTGCGAGGTCTTCAAGGGTACCGGTTGCTCCAACTTTTATGAAGTCATTGAACTGTTTGCAGTATGCAATTTGACTGTTGAAATCGAATTGGCAGAATTTGATGAACGCTTTTTTTTGTTCTTTCTTAGTCATTCCGGTTAGGAGGATTAAAATTCAGGTTTTTTTTAAAAAAAATGTCTAAAAGCATGCCACAAGAATCCGCTTACATATTTTTTGTCTAGTAAAATTTTTGTCTCTCTTTGATTACCGGAATGAGGTAATAAAAAATACCTTTTATAGTCTTTTCAGGACCCAAAATCATTTGGTTCAGCGGCCGGAAAATTATTTTAAAAAATATTTTGGTAGACAAACCGGCTGTCTACTGAACTTTTAAATTGGCTAAACAAATCCCCTAAAGATGTTTCAATATAAGGTCAAAGCTTATACGCTCACAGAAATTTTAGTGGTCCTGGTCATTATCGGGATCCTGGTATTATTGGCGCTGCCCAATTTGATGCCGCTCATCACCAAAGCCAAAACTACCGAAGCCAAGATGCAGCTGGAACATGCGCATCAGTTGGAAAAAGCTTATTTTTATGAACATAGTAAGTATTCGGGTAACTTGGCAGAGATTGGCTTTACGCAGGAGAAACTAACTACGGATGGGTCTGATGGCAAGGCCAATTACAGGCTGGAAGTGGTGTCCTCGACTGCAACGAATTTTATAGTAAAGGCGACGGCCGTTGTCGACTTTGACGGGGACGGCACCTTCAACGTCTGGGAGATAGACCAGGAAAAGAACCTTAAGGAAACCGTACAGGATTAATAGCTATGCTTTCCATCGTAATTAACCTCT
Organism: Pedobacter ginsengisoli; assembly: GCF_030244015.1. Classification (GTDB taxonomy): domain Bacteria; phylum Bacteroidota; class Bacteroidia; order Sphingobacteriales; family Sphingobacteriaceae; genus Pedobacter; species Pedobacter ginsengisoli. Next base: position 401,803 of record NZ_JASSYX010000004.1, on the reverse strand, counting down.
CCATCCTGCTCATTTTAGCTGTAATGAGCATCCAGGATTTTAAATACCGGGCGATATCCTGGTATGCGTTCCCTGCGCTGGCCATATTCCTGATCATCGCCAATCCTGGTTTTAGTTGGGCCGAATGCCTGATGAACGCAGGTTTTATAATGGTTAACTATGTACTGGCTACGGTACTGATCAGCCTGAAAGACTGCAGGATGACCAATCTGATGAAAGCGCATATCGGGCCGGGTGACCTATTGATGCTGTTTTGTATAGCGGTATATTTCCCGACGCTCGTCTTTTTCTTGTTTTATCTTTTGAGCCTGATCCTGATTGCAATTGGTGCCGGCATCTACATGGCCTGGTACAAACCTCAGGGGTATACAGTGCCATTGGCGGGCCTGCAAAGCGCAATGCTTTTGATGCTGATTTTAACAGCGTGGATCACCGGGCTGCAGATCAGCAATACTTCGTGGATTGAAAATTACCTGTTATGAAAGAGCTGGATGAAATGACAATAGCGACCGGGCTGCTGCACGAACTGACCACTGAACAGGCCTGGCATTACCGCATATTTCCTTTTGGAGAGTTGAACGGTGTGCTTCAGTTGTATTGCGATGAGGATCAGGATCGTGATGGCCTGCAGGATGAGCTGGAGATTTTACTCGGCAGGCAGGTGTTTTTGGAAGCCCGTCCGGCTGCGGTATTGTCGAGGCTGCTGAACCAGTACTACCTCCGGGAAAATGCGATAACAGGGACAGAAAACTTAAGTCATGAGCCGTCATCTGATGATTTCCTGCAAAAACTGATCTCCGAAGCGCGGAAACTCAAAAGTAGTGATATCCACATTGAAACTTATGAAGAGAAATGCCGGGTAAGGATCCGTATTGACGGGATGCTGATCGAGCGTTACCTGCTGAGCAGGCTGGAATACCCGGCCATCATCAACAGGATCAAGATCCTGGCTAACCTGGACATTGCTGAAAAGCGATTGCCACAGGATGGCAGGATCACTTTTAAGAGCATTTTAAACGGCACGGAGCAATTTGACATCAGGGTATCGGTACTGCCCACTTTGCACGGCGAAAAAGTGGTTTTGAGATTACTGAACAATGACGCGACCAATATTGATCTTTTCAAGCTTGGCCTTTCAGAGACTGATCTGCGCAATTATTTGGAGGGTGTAAAGCGGCCCAACGGTATTGTGCTGATCAGCGGCCCTACGGGATCAGGTAAAACAACTACCCTGTATGCTACGCTCAAACTGCTCAACAAGAGTACCCGGAACATCCTGACTATTGAAGATCCGATAGAGTATACACTGGAAGGGATCAATCAGGTGCAGTTAAAGGAAAGCATCGGGCTCAGCTTTGCTTCCGCCCTGCGTACTTTCTTGCGCCAGGACCCGGATGTGATCATGGTCGGGGAGATCCGTGACCCGGAGACGGCAAATATGGCCATGCGGGCGGCGTTGACAGGACACCTGGTACTGTCGACAATCCATACCAATTCTGCATGGGGGACGATATCCAGATTGACGGACATGGGCATTCCTGCTTTTTTGGTAGCAAATACACTGAATACTTCTGTTGCCCAAAGGCTGGTACGTTTGCTTTGTCCGCATTGTAAGGCTGCCTCGCCAATGAAAGAGGCTATGTATCCGCAGAGCTTTAAGGCTTATTATCCGGTTGATGAGCAATATATAGCTATGGGCTGTGACCAGTGCTATTTTACCGGTTATAAGGGCCGCAAGGCGGTGTATGAGGTGATCCCGCTGGACAGGGAGCTTTCTGCCCTGGTGAAGGCCGGGGATATGAATGTCGATGGGATGCTAAAAGAAAAAGGGATCGGCACTTTGAGCGCCAACGCCTTTGACCTGTTTGCCGCCGGAGAGACCTCCATTGAAGAAATTTATCCTTTGTTACTGAATTGATATGAAGAAATTGATATATAATGTTAGCTCGTCATGCCGAACGAGAGCAGCGAGGAGGGATCTCTTGTCTGTGCTATTCAAGAGATCTCTCCTGCGTCGAGATGACGAGTGCATTAATAAATGGTGTCTGATTAGGACAACTGCCCTGCTACTGTTCCTCAGCCTTTCGCTTCCTTCTTTTGCGCAGCAAAGCAAGCAGGAGCGTATGGATGCGCTGGAGAAAAAGCTGGTCGGTCTGTCGGCATTTGTACCGGGGCTGAAACAAAAGGTGCAGGTAGGACTGTCCGGGGTTTCGATCCAGGAGTTTTTAAGGGCTGTGGCCCAGTCCAATCAGCTCAACATCAATGTGGACCCGATGCTGAACATCAAAGTAAGCAGCAACGTGACCAATGAGAATGCGCTGAATATCCTGATGTTCCTGGCCAAAAACTATGACCTGGAGATCAATGTGATCGGATCCATTATCACTGTAGCGCAATACAATCCGCCGGTGGTTAAGCCCAGCTTTGTGCCCAAAGACATTCCGGTGAAGTACAATGCTGCGACAGGTACATTGTCGCTTGAACTGAACAACGACAGCCTGGTGAACGTAGCACGTAAGATCAGCCGCTTATCGGGCAAGAACATCGTAGTGCCTTTTGCCCTGAACGGTAAAATGGTGACCGGTTTCTTTAATGAGGCGCCTTTTGAAACCGCACTGGAAAAGCTGGCTTATGCCAATGAACTGAAAATGTCGAAAACCAGCGACCAGGTGTTTGTTTTTCAACCTTTGGCGGAGGGAGAAGAACTGTACATCAATTCGGATAAAAACACGGATGTGCGCAAAAGCATGAAGCCTTCGCAGCAGGGTGCCGGAGGGAATGGTGCTGCTGGCGGATTTAATATCGACAAGAAAGGAAAGCTGTTGAACATTAATGCGGTAAATACCCCGATCATTGACCTGGTGAAATCGGCGGCAACAGAAACCGGCGCCAATTATTTCCTGTATTCTGACCTGAAAGGAAATATCAGTACGAAGGTAAATGACATGAGCTTTGACAACTTTTTGACTGCCATGTTCAATGGCACGGATTATACTTACAAAGTAGAAAATGGGATCTACCTGATCGGCGACAGGAAACTGGAAGGGCTGCGGAGGAATAAGGTGTTGCAGCTGCAGTACCGGTCCATCGATACCATCATGATGATGATCCCTAATGAGCTGAAAAAAGGGCTGGAGATCAAGGAGTTTAAAGAACAGAATACTTTATTGCTTTCGGGCGCGTCACCGCAGATCGCGGAGATCGAAGCTTATATTAAAGAACTGGATAAGCTGGTGCCTATGGTGCTGATCGAGGTGACCTTGCTGGACATCAGGAAGGGACATACCATAAAAACGGGTATAACAGCTGGTCTGGCTGATTCTGTGGTGAGAACTAAGGGGCAGGTGCTTTCCGGAATAGACATGACGCTCGGGGCGGGTTCTATCAATGACCTGCTGGGCAGGATCGGGAGCAACAGTGTATTTAATATAGGAAAAGTCACACCCAATTTTTATGTAAAGCTGAATGCCCTGGAGGCCAATGACAACGCCGAGATCAGGCAGGTGCCTAAACTGGCGACACTGAACGGTCATACGGCGAACCTGAGCATCGGTACCACCAGGTATTATGTGACCAAGACACAAAACGTTTTTTCCTCAGTAAATACCCAAACTGTATTTACCGAGCAGTTCAATAAGGTGGATGCGAACCTGGCCATCGCGATCAGTCCGCTGGTGTCGGGGGATGACCAGGTTACTCTTAAGATCAGGGTGGAAATCTCAGATTTCATAGGTACACCACCTGCCAATGCTCCCCCGCCGACTTCTACAAGCAAGTTTGAGTCCATCATCAGGGCACACAATGAAGACATGATCGTACTGGGCGGCATGGAGCGGACAGAGAAAAGCGAGGCGGGAAGTGGTGTGCCTTTGCTGTCGCGGATACCGGTTATCAAGTGGCTGTTTAGCAGCAGGGAACGCACAAAGAGCAAAGTGATCACGCTTGTTTTTATTAAACCGACTATAATTTATCAGTAGATGCTGGACAGGATCAGGGGATGGTTTGAATTGGGTACGCTTATCGGGGCTGAGATCAGGCTGGGTCAGGATGGTACGGAATCTGTGCAGGCTTGCACTCTGCAGATTTCCGGGGACCGGATGACTGTGAAAGATCAGCATACCGGGTTAAAAAACATAACGCATTTTGCCAAACATTATAAACCGGGCCCGCTTGCGGTTTGCCTGACCGGTAAAGGTATTCTGACTAAGCAGATTCAGCCAATTGCTGTTGCCAGCGAGCAGGTGATCAGTCAGGTACTGCCAAACGCCAATGCAGCTGATTTTTATTTTCAACTGGAGCAAAGGGACGGGCATGCTGTTGTCTCTTTAGTGAGGAGACCGGTAGCGGATGATCTGATCAAAGAACTGACAGCTCTGGGCTTCCAGGTGATCTGTTTAAGTCTTGGTGCTTTAAGAAACGGGCAGGCGACCAGTAATCTGAAACCCGAATTGATGCCTGCTTATGACAGCGCATTCCAGGTTTTACTTAAACAGGAGTTGACCGGTGTGGATCATGCAGCGCTGAATGAAAACAGGCTGCAGGCATTTGCCAGAGCAAAAGTGGGGGGCATTGCCGCGGTGTTTGGCTGCGTGATGCTGGTATTGCTGGTGATTAATTTTTTTATGTTCAGCCACTATGAAGCTGAGGCGGGCAGGCTCTCGCTCAAAAGAAACCGGAGCGGGATGCAGGTAAAGAAATTCCAGCAGATGGAATCAGATATCCAGCAAAAGACCTCGCTGATCACCAGTGCAGGCTGGGCAGGCGGCTATCCGTATTCCTGGCTTACCGGCCAGCTGATGGCCGGCCGGCCATCAGCGGTGGCCATTACACAATTTAGCATCAATCCGCTGAAAATACAGAGCGGAGCTACCAGTACAGCGGAAATATATGAAACGGGAAAGATCAGGGTAAGCGGGACCTGCGATCAGGCGGCTACTTTAAACAATTGGCTGCAGGAAGTCCGGGCAAAGGAATGGGTAAAGGATTGCGGCATCCTTAACTATGAGTTGAACAGGGAAAGCGGGAAAGGACAGTTTACGATTGATATTGAAATCAGCGATTATGAAGGATAGCAAACTAAATTTCAGGCTGCTGTTAAAGCTGATCGCCCCTCTGATGCTGCTGTTTTGTGTTGCGGCTTACCAGCTTGCTTTTAAAAAGACCTGGGAAAGTTATAAGGTTTATAAAGAACTTGAGGATGTAGCCCGGGATGCGGAAGACCTGAGCATCAGCCCGGCTTATTCTGCTGCCCGTGAATCAGGCATTGATGCTTTGTACAAGCGCTACCTGGTAGATACGTTAAGCTGGAAAAACCAGTTGTGGAACCAGTGCGCGGTACTTTCCCAAAGGTACGACTGCTCGGTCCAGGGATTCCCGGCCTGGCGGCCAGTGGCCTATGGATCGACGTCAATGTTAAGGCAGGAAGTTGTTTTTAACGGAAGTTTTCATAACCTGCTGCGGCTGCAATATGCCCTGGATACCATGCGGAATGTGGGCTTAACAGGTAGCCTGAGCTACATCAAAAAAGAAAGAGATCTGCAGACCAGTTTGAAACTGCAGTTGCTGGGTTTGCAAAAGGAGCAAAAATAAATAATCATCATTATGTTGAAAAAGAACTTATACACTATTTGTTTCCTGACGCTGCTGCTCGCGGTAATGGGCGGCTGTAAGGATTTCATAGAGCCGTCACTGGAAAACCGGGAGGTCATTTTAAAAGCGCCGGCTAATGGGACTGAAAGTAATAAATACCAGGTGGGGTTCTGGTGGGAACCGGTAACCGATGCGTTAAGGTACAGGCTGCAGGTGGTTACGCCGGACTTTGAAGCCGCGGTTTCATTGGTAAAAGATACGCTGATCGAAGGAAGGAATAAATTTGAAATGACATTGGATCCGGGTAAATACCAGTGGCGGCTGCGGGCTGAGAACGGGAGCAGTGTTTCGAAATATTTTTCCGCTGGCTTTATCATCCACGAATCCTCACTTGCAGAACAAAGGGTTACCCTAATCGCGCCTGGCTCAGGTTTCCTTACAACCGGAGCGAATGTGTCGCTGAGCTGGAACAAGCTGTTTGGTGCAACCCAATACCTGCTGCAGATCGATACGGAGAATTTCCAGGACGAGACCAGGCTTGTGTTCAACCAGGCCATCAGTGGTGACCTGTACCTGTTTAATTTTCCGAAGGATGGCACTTATCAGTGGCGGATGCGGGCAGAGAATGACACCGAAACTTCCAAATGGTCGGAGACGCGGATCATGACCAGTGATAAAACGCCCCCTGGAATTCCGTCGCCCCAGACTCCGGTGAAAGGCGCCCAGGTGATCCAGCCGGTTTCCATCAGTTGGTCCGCGGTGCCTACAGCGAAGAAATATAAACTCTACCTGTATAAAAGTGATGGGGTGACCAGTTATCCCGGATCTCCGCTGGTACTGAACACAAACAGTTATGCTTTCAATATAGCCCAGCAGGGTGAGCTGGTCTACTGGAAGGTATTGGCAATAGATGAAGTAGGAAATGAAGGCCTGGTCAGCGAATTGATGAATTTTAGTATACAGTAATCAGGGTATGAAATCTAAACCGCTCGTTTATCTATTGGGGTTTTTGGTGCTCTGTATCTGGGGAGTGATCGTTTACAGAGTCTTTCTGTCTGTGCGTGAGAAAGGGAGCGACCGGCTGCAGCTGGCCAGCACCGGGAAGATCAATAAGGTCCCTGTACCAAAGCTGTATCCAGATACTTTTAAACTGCTGCTGAATTATCCGGATCCTTTCACAGGTGCCCTGGCAAAGATGCCTGATACTGCCGGGATAAAGAACCTTGTGGGCAAGACGACGGTACCGGGAGCAGCTCCGGTGCAGGCCCCAGATCCGGTGCTGCAAATGAAATACCTGGGTTTTGTGGCCGATGGCAGGGGCAACCGGCGCGTAGCCATCATGAGTTATCAAGGCGCTGAAATGATGATGCATGAAAGCGACACGCTGAAGGGAGTTAAAATAATGGTGATAAAAAAGGATGGGGTGCTGGTGAGGTATCATGGAAAGACAACTTTAATCAAAACAGAATAGTATGAAGCGGGAAGTAAGTGTATTGTTATGTGTTTTAATGCTGGCATCATGCAAGCCTGTGGAACTGAAGCAAATTGACCTGATGAAAAGAAGGGTGGCCATACAAAGGGAGACCACGACGGTCAGGGCTGAGCTGCAGGATGAAGGAATGCTGATCCTGCCGAAGATGGAAAATACCTACTATTGGTTTGAAAAAGGAACCATCAACAGTTCCCAGGGAGCTTATTCAGGAAAAGTTTTGCACGGGCAGTTCAGGGTGTATGACAGAACGACCAAACAGGTGCTGGAATCAGGTAAATTCAGGAAGGGTTTGAAAAATGGACGCTGGCTGCTATGGAACAGTACCGGTTTGCTGAAGCGGCGTGAAATCTACAATGACGGAAACTTGGCTGGAATGACTATTAACTACGATAGTCTAGGGAAACCGGCTGATACTTTAAAGTATAAAAATGGAGTTCTGGTAATAAAAAAGCTGTCGGCTGTCGATACCAGTGGTTTCATTTCAAAAGTGAAAAGATTTTTTAAAGGGAAGAACAAATGATCCGCGCATCCGCCTTATATATCTCCCTGATTGTGTCCATACTGATCGTACTGGTCTGCGGGTCTATGCTGCTCATTGGTTTTACTTACAGGATGCAGGAACGGAAACAGGAAAGGGCGCAATTGCTCCGTGAGAATGTGGCCTCCGCCATGCTGATCCTCATGCAGCAGGACTTTAAAGCAGATACTGCGCAGCAGCTGAGTTTATACGGAAAAGAAAAGGACAGCGTATCGCTGGAAAAGAAAGCCTGGGGAATCTATGAACTGGGCCTGGCTGCAAGCTGGATCAATGCGGACACCCTCAGGAAAGCTTTTTTGATCGGGACACCACTAACCGATAGTTTGAAAGTGCTGTACCTGGCAGATGAGGACCGTCCGATGTCCATCACCGGTAAAAGCCTCATCAAAGGAACTGCTTACCTGCCGAAATCGGGAATAAAAGCAGCTTATGTAGAGTCATCAGGTTATGCAGATAAGACGCTCGTCTATGGTGCAACCAGGGATAGTGAACGCGATATGCCGGCACCGGATGCGGGCTTGCTGAAAAGCCTTGAAGATTTGCCGGCGTTTGCATCTGATGCGGACCGCTTGCAGGACACTGTAGAAAATTCATTTTTCAACCCGGTAAGAAGACTGCATGTGGAAAAGGATGATGTGTTTGTTTCCGGCTTTAAGGCAAAGGGGCATGTGATCATTTCTTCGGATAGCATGCTGGTGGTAGATAAGGACTGCATGCTGGACGGGGTGATCCTTGTCGCTCCATATGTGAAAATTGAGGATAATTTTAGCGGCAGGTTACAGGTTGTCGCAACGGATTCAATTGCTGTGGGCAATGAGGTAAAACTAAGCTATCCTTCGGCGTTGCTGGTGCTGAAAAATGACACGGCTAAACACCAGGTGAAAATTGCGGTAGGCAGGAAATCGGTCATTGAGGGGGCTTTGTTTGCCTGGGAAAAAGAAAGAAGTGTGCTGATGCCCCTGATCCAGGTTGGGGAAGAGGCGGTGATCAAGGGCGAAGTCTGGTCCAAAGGCTATGTCGCGCTGAGCAAAACGGCAAGGGTAAACGGCTCTGTTTCGGCCATCAGGCTGATGGCCAGGGTTGCTTCTGCTATTTATGAGAATTACCTGATCGATGTGAAGCTGGATAAAACCGCTTTGCCCAAATATTACCTGAGTTCAGAGTTATTGAATAAACAAGTTAAAAGCGGGAGGTTGCTGTGTTGGGTAAACTGAAGCGCCATAAAATCAAATCTGCTACGATCATGGAAACCATTGCGGCTATGCTGATCCTGATGATCAGTTTTTCGGCCGGGATGGTGATCTATAACAACATTCTGGGCGCCGGTGTGAATGACCTGGCTATGCACAGTGGTTTGGAAGCGGAATTTATAGCCGACAGCCTGATCAGAAGCGGAAATATGGAAGCACAGCAATTGTCCAGATCAGGATTGGTTTATGAAGTAAAATATACTGCTGATCAGCGGAATCCTGGTTTAGTGATCATGAGTGTAGTCTGCAGGGACGAACATAAAAAACAGCTTGCTGAAAATGTAAGGCTAATAGAATCAGATGGAAAAGGACAGGATTAAGGCATTTACGCTGATTGAGCTGGTGCTGGCGATGATGCTGGCGGCTATTGTCATGGGCATGGCTTACAGTGCTTTCACGGTCTTCACCAGGGTGTACGGAAGGTTTCACAGCAAGAACCTGGCCCATGCTGATGTACAATTGTTCAGGCAGGTATTGCAGTCGGATATGGAAAAGGCTGCACTGATAGAACTGCGTGAGGGGCAGCTGAATTTTAAAGATCCGCTGTCTTCGGAAGCTTTGAGCTATTCATTTGGAACGGATTATTTGGTCAGGACACACCATTCCGTTGCGGATACTTTTAAAATGAAGCGGCTGATCTTGCTGTCTTCATTTGAGAATTCTTCGGTTTCTGAGGGCATAGCTGACCGTTTGGTATTCAGGTTCGAACATGAGGGTGCCCCGGTGACAATGACTGCGGCAAAGGTGTATACATCGGCTGATTTATTTAATTACCAGGATTCGCTATGGAGACGATAGACATTTCAAAATACAGAAAACAGCAGAAGGGTGCTGTGAAAGGCGAGGCTGCTGCCGGTTCTAAGCTGATGGAACTGCTGTCCAAAGACATCAGTTTTGGAGGGAACGGGCTGAACGATCAGAAGAAAGATCATTTCTTTTTTGAACTGAGTACGCTGCTGGAATCGGGCATTGATCTGAAGAATAGCCTGGATCTGGTAACCCTGGAAAGTTTAAAGGACAAGCACCTGGGAATATACAGGGAGATCAAAGTTAAGGTCATAGCAGGTTTGTCGCTGGCCCAGGCGGTAAAGGATACGGGCAAGTTTTCTGACTATGATTACTTCAGCATCCAGATCGGTGAGGAAACGGGGAACCTGGCTGAAGTGCTCAAAGACCTTGCTTTGTTCTATAAGCGGAAAGTGGGGCAGCGCAGAAAGATCCTGAGTGCATTGACTTATCCTGCCATCGTGCTTTCTACCTCGGCCGGTGCCGTGTTTTTCATGCTCAGGTTTGTAGTGCCGATGTTTAGTGATGTGTTCAAGCGTTTCGGCGGGAAACTGCCCTGGATGACCGAGATGGTGATCAGGGCATCGAAGCTGATGGATGCGTTGTTCCTGCCTGTTGTGGTGCTTACCGCAGTGGTGGTTTACCTGCTTTATACTTACAGGAAACATGAACGGTTCAGAAGCATATCGAGTGCGTTGGTGTTAAAAATCCCATTGGTGAGGGAGCTGGTGATCAAGATCTACCTGGCGCGTTTTTGCAATACGATGCGTCTGCTGATCAGCACGAAGATCCCGTTACTCAGGGCGATCAGCATGTCCAGGCAGACGATCGGGTTTTATCCGATGGAGGTTTCTCTGAAGCAGGTGGAGCAGGGGATCATGGAAGGTAAGTCGCTGCATGTGAGTCTGTCTTCGTTTTCGATTTATCCGCCTAAAATGATCCAGCTGGTCAAGGTGGGTGAGGAGATCAATAAGCTGGATTATTTCTTTGAGAACATAAGCAGCCAGTATGTGCAGGAGGTGGAGTACCAGACCGGGACGATCAGTAAGCTGATAGAACCGCTGATCATTATTTTCCTGGGGTTGGTAGTCGGTTTTATTCTGATCTCTATGTATCTGCCGATGTTCCAGATGAGTAATGGTTTTTAACCCTATTGATATATCATATAATATTCCCCTAAATAAACTAACTAGCATGAGTTTAATTGACACTTTCAAAAGGCTTGAAAACCTTAACCACCACATCAGGAACAAAAGTACAGGCTCAAGGGCCGAACTAGCAACCAAAATGGAAATTTCTGTTTCCACATTGCAGGATTACATCAATTTTATGAAGGAGGTACTGAATGCTCCGATTGAGTATGACCATCATCGCAGAACCTATTTTTTTAAGCAAGATGGCAGCTTTGATTTTAGGTTTCAAGCTCGTGTAGAGCGTATTGTAGAACTGGAATTTTATGATTACCTGCAGAAATTTCTTGCGGAAAAGAATTTAAAGATGAGGGATAAGCTGGGTGGGGACGAGGCCTAGAATCCGGGTGTAAAAATAGCACACTCATGAGTGCTGTAAAAATGATATTTGAATAGGGACGCAGGTTAAAAAATGTATTTCACGTGTCTTAAAGGTAGAAAATGTTTTTTTTGATAAAAATGAGGGAGTGCAGAATGGCTGTACTCCGGTGTTTTAAATTGCTTTCGAAATAGATAGCAATGAAGAAATTAACCTCAATCTCGAAACACCTGGCTGGGTTGGCACTGATAGTGACTGGTCAGTTGGATTATTCACTTATGCAGGGGTCTTTTCTGAAAACACAAGGGAATGGAGTGTTGGCCCAAACGATAGAAATGTTGTTGTCTGGAAATCCAGTCCAGCAGGTGATGGTAACAATCTAGAAAGAATGGGGTTGGACTGGGCGAAATGAACAAGAAGCTGTTGCAAAAATTGAGGAGCTGACCCTTCATCTAATCCAGCTAAATAAAATTGTAGACGAACAATCAAAGAAAATTAAACAATTGGAAACAAATAATAAATAATGTGATGAAAAGAATTTTGCTAATCTGCTTTTTCTTTGCCAGCGTAGTTTGTCAAGCACAGACTTATGAAGCATTGAATTACAGCTTAAACGCTACTCCGGTCAATGGAGTGAATATCAGGACTAATCTTCCTTATACTAATGCGAGCCAAATGGTGACCTTAAATATAGAGGGCTATAATTATGGGGCGGCAGAGACTATATCCTTAAGTGCAGTTTATTACATCTACAATGGCGCTTTTATACAGCACTCTATTTCTTCTGCGGGAGGCTATACTCCTGAAGTCTGGCTGTCAAATAATAGCGGTTTTGTAAATGTTTTTATTAACGATAAATCCCCTTTCCAAAGGTTTAAGGTAACTGCTTTCGCAAAGGGAATAACTGAGCAAGCGGCGTGGTTTCAGGGATGGACAGCAGCAGATGAAGTTATGCAAGGTACTAATGCAGTTAACCTGGTTTACAAAAATAAGTTTAAGGGGACTTTGACTAATCTTGGAAATACACTCTTGTTAGGCAATGTTGGAGTGGGGACAAGTTCCCCAACTGAAAAGCTATCTGTAAAGGGCAAGATCAGGGCTCAGGAGGTTAAAGTGGAAATGGCGAACTGGGCAGATTTCGTTTTTGCGAAAGACTACATGTTACCTACACTTCAGGAAACAGAAAAGCATATTAAAGAGAAAGGTCATTTGCCTGGGATTCCTTCTGCTGAGGAAGTGGAGAAGAACGGGATAGAGTTGGGTGATATGAATAAGAAACTACTGCAAAAGATCGAAGAGCTGACGCTGTATGTAATAGAGTTAAATAGAGAAATCGAACAATTGAAAAATAAATGATTATGAAACGGAATTGCGTTCTCCTCGGATTTTTGATGCTTTCTAATTTTGCATTCTCGCAAACAAATGTTCTGAATACTACGGGTAATGTGGGTATTGGGACGCTAAGTCCATCTGAAAAGCTTGAGGTATCGGGTAATATCCTGATTAGCGGATCGAGCAATCCTTTTATTCAGATAGCAGGAGGCACTTCGGGTACCGGCGGTTATTTTCAAGGGTCAAAACAAGCTGGCAGTGCTGCCGGATACGGTGCGTGGGTTAACCACAACGCTTATTGGGACGGCACTAATTTTATTCAACCGAGAGGTACTTTGTCAAGCAGCTTATTTTCTTCAAATTTTCATTTAGGCTTCATTTGGCAATATGCCGCCGCCGGCGGTGTAAATGGGGCAATTATTCAGCCTGTAGAACGTATGAGGTTAAACGCATCTGGCAGGCTTGGATTAGGTACTGGTTCAATAATTTCTGCAAAATTTCATATCGTAGATGCGGCACAGCAGTTGAGGTTGGGCTATGATGATGCCAACTACAATGCTTTTACAATTGGCTCCAATGGTAGCTTAACAATTGCATCCTATGGAACAAATCCCAACGTCTCGATACTTAATGCAAATGTAGGAATAGGAACTTCTTTACCATCGGAAAAACTTTCTGTAAAAGGGAAGATCAGGGCTCAGGAAGTTAAAGTGGAAATGGCCAATTGGTCGGATTTTGTATTTGCCAATGACTATGTATTACCGTCCCTTCAGGAAACAGAAAAGCACATTAAAGAAAAGGGTCATTTACCGGGGATTCCTTCTGCTGCGGAAGTGGAGAAGAATGGGATTGAGCTAGGTGATATGAATAAGAAGTTGCTGCAAAAGATTGAGGAGCTGACACTGTATTTAATTGAAAAAGATAAAAAAATACAAGCAATGGAGCAACGGATAAATAAGATTGAGCAAAACCATAAATAATTCGGTAATGATGAAAAGAACACTTTCAGCATTTGTAGATTCGCTTCAAATTGTGCAGTAATTAATTTGAAAATGTACACTTAGATAATTTTAAGCGTATTATATACATTTTTTCGTGACCTGCCTGTTGTGCTAATCTTGAATTCAGGGTGCAGCGAAGCGCTAATGGTCAAATTTAGGAGGCTGACGGATCTGCTTGGATAATAGGCATGCCAGTCGAGAAACTACAAAGGCTGTTCATTTTTCATTGCCTATTGTGATTTCAAGAATTCAGAGTGTGAAAATAGCACACTGGTAGTGAGCAAATTGATTTTTCGAAGACAAACTCCTTCATATTTTTCTAGCAAAATGCCGCTTATTTTGTTGGAAATCCCCATTTAAATTTATTTTCAGAAAAATGAGGGAGTGCAGAATGGCTGTACTCCGGTGTTTTAATTTGCTTTCGAAATAAACGGCAATGTGGATGAATCTTCATTGCTAAAATTTAGAAAGCCATGAAATTAACTTCAATCTCAAAATGCCTGGTTGGGCTGGCACTGATAGTGACCGCGCATCTGGAGACTCAAGCACAAAATTTATTGGATATGACCGGGTGGACGGTTGGTTCAGGGACAAGTGGTATTTTTAACATTGCAGGATCTTCCACTGAGAGTGTAAGGGAATGGGGTACAGGTCCTGACGGGAAGAATGTAGTTGTATGGAAAGCTATACCATCTGGTAATAGTAGTAATGACGGCGGCTGGAATACACAGACATTCCCAGTGATTCATACTAATAAGTACAGATATACGATCTGGCTAAAGAAATCCAATTCTGCCAATGGTTCCTCTTATTTTGGCTGCGGTACCATATCGACGCTTGCAGGAGTCACCAGTTCAAATCCTTATTTCTGGGCAGGAGATCTTCCTTTACTAAATAAATGGTATTTGCTGGTTGCCTATATCCATGGTAGCAACGATACATCTACAGTACACGAAGGTGGGATTTATGATGGTGCGACGGGATCGAAGGTAAGGAGTATTGCCGATTTCAAATTCTTGCCTACAGCTGTTTCCAATTATCACCGGACTTTTCTGAACAACGATACGGCATTAAATGACCGTCAGTTTTTCTATTCTCCAAGGGTCGATGTGGTAAATGGCAACGAGCCTACACTTGCAGCACTGCTTGGACTCCAGCCTGGTTATGATAATCAAGCATATTTTTCTGGTAAGGTCGGCATAAAAACAACTGTTCCGGGCGACTATGATCTCGCAGTTAAAGGGAAAGTAAGGGCACAGGAAGTAAAAGTGGAAATGGCCAATTGGCCGGACTTTGTTTTTGCGAAGGACTATGCCTTGCCTATGTTGCAGGAAACAGAGAAACACATCAAAGAGAAAGGTCATTTGCCGGGTATTTCTTCTGCGGCGGAGGTAGAGAAGAATGGAATTGAGCTAGGGGATATAAACAAGAAGTTGTTGCAGAAGATCGAGGAGCTAACATTGTATATAATTCAATTGAATAAAAGGGTAACTGAGCTGGAAGGTATTAAATCGTCTAATTAAACTTCGTTATGGTAAAATCATCTTTATTCCTCTTATCATTCATGGCATGCCTTATTCAGGTAGCTATAGGTCAAACATTTACGCCTGTGGGAAATGCTTCTTATATCGGATTGGATAAAAATCTTTTGTTCAATGCGGCGCATAGATATCAGGTAACGCAGACCGGGACCAGGCAGTATAATTTACCGGGCCTGTTCAATGGTTCTTTTCAGGTCGAATATATTACCGGGTTTGATGGAAATGCTGAAAATGAGGTTGTCATAGAGATAGCTGGCTTGCCTTCGGTTCACGTACAGGTTGGGGCTTTTGTAGGCTTTACAGCCAGGGCCCTTCCACCTAAAAGATTCAAAATAGAAGGCTATGATGTTTATTTGGGCCTTAATGAATGGAGAACTATCGCTGATGTTGCTAACAATACCAATTCAACTTTTATTGCGGCAACTCCTAAGGGGGTTTTTACAAAATTAAGATATACGCTTCTTGAAAGTACACAGTCAACTGGTACCTATGCTGGGTATGTAGGCTTGTCTGAGATATTCTTTGTACACAATGAAGCGGCAAAGGCATATGATGGGTTGATGGTCCAGTATGGTAGCAACGGTAATGTGGGGATCGGTACCAATTCGGCTACGGAGAAGCTTTCTGTAAAAGGCAAGATCAGGGCGCAGGAAATCAAGGTGGAAATGGCCAACTGGGCGGACTTTGTTTTTGCGAAAGACTACATATTGCCAACACTCCAGGAAACCGAAAAGCATATTAAGGAGAAAGGTCATTTGCCGGGGATTCCTTCGGCTACTGAAGTGGAGAATAACGGGATTGAGCTGGGCGATATGAATAAGAAGTTGCTACAGAAGATTGAGGAGCTGACGCTGTATTTGATTCGATTGAATAAAGTGGTTAATGAGCAATCAAAGGAAATTCAAGAGTTAAAAGGGAGTCAAAAATAGACAGTTATGAAGATATTATTAGTTACCTGCTTTTTGTTAGTTGGTGAGATATGTTATGGACAAACTTATGAAGCGTTAAGCTATCATAAAAACAGTTCGCCCGTAAATGGGGTGAACATACATACAAATCTGCCGTATAACGGCACACAAATGGTGAATTTGCATTTTCAGGGGTATAGTTATGGCTCGTCAGAGACAATTTCTTTTGATATCGTATACTATATCTTCAATGACAGTTTTGTCAGTTCATCAATTTCTTCAGCGGGTTCATATACTCCGGAAGTATGGTTGACTAATAATGCGGGCCTGGTTAACATATTTATTGATGACAGGGTTTATTACCAGCGGTTTAAGATAACTGCATTCGTTAAAGGGTTGTCTGAACAAGCTACATGGTTTAGTGGCTGGACTGCTATGGATGAACCTATGCAGGGAACAAATACTAAGCAACTGGTATATAAAAATAAGTTTAAGGGTACCGTAACTAATCTTGGAAATACTTTTTTGACTGGCGATGTCGGTATTGGTACAACTAATACTCAAGGGCATAAGTTGGCAGTTAATGGTAAGATCAGAGCTCAAGAAATTAAGGTCGAGCTCGCTAATTGGCCGGATTTTGTATTTAGCAGGTCTTATAAGCTTCCAACTCTTCAGGAAACAGAAAGTCATATTAAAGAGAAAGGTCATTTGCCAGGCATTCCCTCTGCTGCGGAAGTGGAGAAGAATGGGATTGAACTTGGCGACATGAATAAAAAACTCCTGCAAAAGATAGAGGAGCTGACGCTGTATTTGATTGAAAAGGACAAACAATTAAATGAAGAACGAAAATTAAATAAAGAACAAGATGAACGGTTAAAAAAAGTCGAATTGCTCATAAAAAAATAATTAAAAAGCTATGAAAAGATTGATAACGCCGCTATTGATACTTGTTATGACCGGGGGAGTGTCCGCACAGGATAGTAATATTCTTATCTCTTTGGGCGGACCAGGTTATGGCATAAAAATAAAAAACAATTTTCCGGGGGTAACCTCTGGATTTGCAAGAGCCTTTACACTTAGTAATGAAGATGGAACTAATGATTTTATCGCATTGGGCGTATATGGAAGTGCCGAAAACGGAATTAGTACACCTAACTATGCTTATCTAGGACGAGCTTACAATAATACATATATGGTGTTTAGACCCAATGGAAATATTGGTATTGGGACAATTAATCCGACAGAAAAGCTTTCTGTTAAAGGGAAAATTAGGGCGCAGGAAGTAAAAGTTGAAATGGCGAATTGGGCTGATTTTGTCTTTGCTAACGATTATGTATTGCCCACACTTCAGGAAACGGAAAGTCATATTAAAGAGAAAGGTCATTTGCCAGGCATTCCCTCTGCTGCGGAAGTGGAGAAGAATGGGATTGAACTTGGCGACATGAATAAAAAACTCCTGCAAAAGATAGAGGAGCTGACGCTGTATTTGATTGAGCAGAAAAAGGAAATCCAAACACTAAATAGTAAGGTTGAAAACCTTCAGAAAAACCAAAAACGCTATTAATCTAGTTAATATGAATATAAAATTCTATCTCTCGTTCATTCTTATTGTTTTGGGGGTGAACCTGCAAAGCCAAGGGCAAATATCTTACAATAAGCGTGCTATGGGTGCTGTTGGAAATGCACCGAAAGTGGCAGATTATTTAAATGATGCCAGTTTAGATAATGTTGATATGTCTACCGGCACCTTGAAAGTCGGAATCCCTCTTTATGAGATTAAAGTGAATGACATCACGGTCCCTATAAGTATTAATTATACGGCTTTGGGATTGAAAGTTGGACAGGAGGCAGGAGCGCCGGGGATGGGTTGGGAATTAAACGCTGGCGGTAAGATTATAACCAATTTGCAGGGAAAAGCAGATTTCGGAGGTGGTATGAATAGCAGCAACGGCATCCCTTTTGATATTAATGCCAATCCGAGTATTTATGATCCATTTAACCAGCATAAGTCGTACACCAGAGATGTAGTGGAAGGAAAAACGGATGCGGCCTGGGATACCTATTCATATAGCCTGCCGACAGGCGCGGGTACCTATACGCAGAATGGACTTACATTTCCATACGATCCATTGTTAACAATCGACCACCCGAACAAGAAAATAAAAACTACAGATGGCATTGTGTATAGCTTTTCTTCTGGAGACTACAAGCAGTCTAAAAGAAGATCTTATTATAGTAATCAGCCTCAGCCTATGTATATCGGGGATCCCAATTTCGCAGCTGACCCTCAAACCTCCACGTGGTTTGATTATGATCTTTCACAAATTGTTTCAGCCAAGTTTAAAGATACTGTAAAATTTGAGTATGAATCAATAATGGATACGGCGAGACTTTCGAAAAAAACAAGAATATCAACGTCGGAATCTATCCCTTTTAATCGTCAAATATCGCCTTCAGGGCTTTGGGGAGGGGCTTATGAGGATCCGAATAGCAAGTATTACAGAATAGGGGAGCCGTTGATCTCGCAATCGAAAACGGAATATTTGGCCCATACCCGTATTAAAGCAATTACCTATCCAAATGGAAGAGTAGCATTTGCTTACGGGGATAACGATATTATGGGAAGGGATTTGTTGACGACAGTAAGAATCTATCAAGTCGTTAATGGGGTTACCATCACACTGAAACGATATGAATTTGAATATGATGAAACTGATGTAACTTATGGACTTTATCTTAAGGCCATACACATATATGATGGTAATGATGTCAAAATGAACTACTGGGGTTTTACTTATAACGGGAAGATGCCTGTTGCACAGAATGTTCAAAGCAAGGCTCAGGACAGGTGGGGATTCTACAACGGAAAAATACAGAATAAAACGCTTCTCGAACACCCGGACAGCGTGTATGCTTTGCGGGTCAAGAAACACTATCCGATAGCAGAATCGATGTATAATCTTTGGTCAAAGTATATACGTTATTCAAGGCAGGAAGCAATAGCGTACTACGGTATGAATTCTGGTAATATTGTAAACGGGGTGATGACCTATATGATTGACTTTGCTGACAGGCAGTTTTTATTCAACGAGGCGTTAAAAGGGACTTTGACTAAAATCAAGACTCCTAGTGGTTCTACAGTAACATACGAGTACGAACCTCATAAGTATTATTTTACCGATTACCCTAATAATAGTTATACTACGAAGTATGCTGCGGGTGGCGGAATCAGGATAAAATCAATCACAAAATCGACAGGAAAATTTGTTTTATACCAGAGTTATCTTGGGGGCACAGTTAGTAAAAAGAGATTTGTTTATGGTGAGGGTTCATATTGGGGCTATGGTGGGCCAATTGAAGCATCCGGATATGGCAATGTAACCATACCGGGGAGTGTGATAAAAACAATAGCCACTTATTACAATTCGAGTGGAAATTCTTTCACGGACTATAATAACCTGATGTTATTGTCCCATCCTGTTAATAATCTGACACAGTACGCTGGTAGCTACGGCATGTACAATGTTGTCACAGAATATACGGAAGAAGGTGATGCGGGGTTGAATTACGGTAAGACAGTCTATTATAATAATGTTGCCTTATTTGAGAAAGCACCGGACCGGCCATGGCAACCTAATGGTTATGAAACCATGGAAGATATTGGTGTTCCCTCCTCGCCTGTAAATCCTGGTGTGCAGAAAGAACAGATAATCGGTGTTATGGGAATAAAAAAGTATGCTTTTAACAAAAATACTGCAGAATATAAGCTTATTGAAGATACCAAATACGATTTTAAGAGCTTTAGCGCGCCACTTAATGCACAGACCAAATTCATTTCTTTCTTTTGTGCGCTGGGAGGCCAACTGTCTGGGCCATTGCCATCTTATACGGCGGATGCGACGTGTTATGATCTGCCAGTTGCGAACCCCGATGCACAATCACAGTATTTGTATAATCAACTGGGTGGTGGTATGGATTATTTCACCCGCGCAAATATTACGGGAGAGGGAAATACACCAAATTATCCTGGTAAATATGCATATAGTTTTGTAGATCTGGCTACGCTTGCGAATTGCATCAAAAAGGAAAAGGAGACGGTAACGCTTTATTCTGAAAGCGGATATAACACGGTGGAGACAAAGTATTATTATGATAACCCTGACCACTTACTGGCGACAAGAATTACAAGTATGAATTCGAAAGGAGATTCAACTATTAACCATATTAAATATCCGCTTGATTACCCCAGTGCTTCTTATCCGCTTAGTTTTCTTAAGAATAACAGGCTCTCGCTATCAGAACCTGTGGAAGAGGTTTCGACTTATAAGATCGGAGCTACCCAGTATGTAAAGCAAGGAACTGTGAACATGTTTAAGGTTGAAAATGATATAGTGTATAACGATAGGGTTTATAGTTTGAAGATTCCAGGAAGCGTGGTTTACAATGGCGGGTTGTATTACAATAGTTCCACAAATACGGTAGATAATAACCTTTTCAAACAACAGGTGAGCTATGACAGCTATGTTAAAGGTAATGTGACAAGGTACACCGAATCCAATGGGTCAAGCACTGGATTCATATGGGGGCACAACAATCAATATGCAATTGCAAAGATAAATAATGTGAGTGCCGGGGGTTACAACCCGAATGACGACGCGTCTTTTACCAATTTTGAAAGTGGTGATAAAGGTAACTGGACATATGCGGGTGTACCGTTATCAGACCTGTTGAGTCCGTTTGGCAAGAAAGTCTACGCGCTTACTTCTGGTGCAATCACAAAAACGAGCGCAACTTCAGCGGGTAAATACATTCTGTCTTATTGGTATAAAAACGGGGCGACCGTGAATGTCAGTGGTGCTACTGTTGGAGCGGCCGTGATAAAAAACACCAGGGCAGACTGGACACTGGCGGAAAGGGAAATAACTTATACGTCGGGTACGCTAACCATATCAGGGACGGGCAATATTGATGAGCTTCGACTTCATCCTTTTGATGCGCAAATGACTACCTATACTTATGATCCGCTCATCGGGTTAAAGTCTACCATTGATCCGAAAGGAAAGATCCAATACTATGAATATGATGACTTCCAGCGACTTAAACTAATCAGGGACCAGGATGGCAATATTGTGAAAGGTTATCGGTATTACAAAGGTACGTCCAACAACTAAGGGAAAGCCATGAAAAATTTAACACATCAATTTGTAAAGCTATTTGTAGTAGCGTTTACATCCATTGCGCCTTTTTTTGCTATGGCGCAGAACCAGCACAAAATCGTAACAAATTACGAGAACCAGAGAGAGCTGACGGCTACAGGCAGTATAACCTTCAAGGATGGATTTACGATTTCGCCGGGTACAGAATTTAAGGCTTATATCAGTCCTAACGCCGGAATTCCTGTGAATGTGATCATGAATACTTTATGGGATGCCATAGTGAGTTATGATATGCGTGCTCCGGGGATCATTGATCCGGCAGATACACTCAATGGAATAAATCAGGTAAGTGCTCAGGTGCAGACCTTTGACCATTTTGGACGTGTTATTGAAACACAGAAGATTAAAGCTACACCAGATCTAAGAGACTTGATCCAGTTTAACAGGTACGACAGCTTAGGACGAGAACCTGAAAAAGCCAAGTTCTATGCACATCAAAGTGGATTCAAAAATTATAACAGCCAGGGATATAGAACGGATTTCTATGATTTTTTCTATACTGGAAATGTGCCAAAAAAACCTTCTATTGAATTTGATCTTTATGCAAGTGAAGTCACAAGATGGGACAATTCACCATTGAATCGAGTTATCGAAGCAGCCCCTGGCAGCAATATGACTGATTGGGTGCATCGTCCAACAATGCGGTACGCTTTTCTTGCTGGTGGCGGAGATATCGCTAAATATATTGTGAATATTAACCCGTCAACAGGGGCGAGATCTTTATTTCGTGCAAATAACAATGTCGCAACTTATACTCCAACAGAAATAAACACTTTTAGTATAAAAGATGAGGCTGCAAGGGACACGACTTTGAATGGTACAGTTTACGAGATCAAGACTAAGGAAGGGCAACTAATTTTGAAGCGGCAATTCAACAGGGTGGGCGGTACAATGGAGACCTTGTCGACCTATTATGTCTATGATGAGCTTGGGAATCTGAGTTTTGTTCTTCCGCCAAAAGCAAATCCTGATGCATATGCACCAATTAGTCAGACTACACTGGACAACTTATGTTATCAATATAGATATGACTCCCAGCAAAGGATGATTGCGAAGAAGGTGCCGGGAAAAGGTTGGGAATATATGATCTATAACAAGGCAGACCAGGTCATAATGACGCAGGATAGTGTACAGCGGATGAAAGCCAATCAGGAATGGAACTTTATAAAGTATGACGGACTTGGAAGATCTGTGGTGTCAGGAATATATACACATACCGGAAGTACCGTGGGTACCAACTATCAAAGTTCCATACAGGTTGCTGCAGATGCAGTTGGTACACAAAGAGAGGTGCGTACCACAACAGGTACGGGTTATACGAGTAACACATATCCTACAACAGGGCTAACTATACTTACCATAAATTTTTATGACGATTACAATTTCCCCGGGGGGAATCCCTATCCATATACCGGATCTGATGCAAGTGGCATGACCAGGGGGCTGCTTACCGGAAGCAAAGTCGCGGTATTGGGTGCCGTGAGCAATATGCTATGGATGGTCAATTATTATGACCGCGATGGAAGGGCTGTGAAAACTTATAAGCAGCATTATAAAGGTGGTACACTTGTAGCGGGCAATTATGATGAAATCAGTAATACCTATGATTTTACAGGAGCCGTATTAACCAGCAATCGAAGTCATAAAGTGGCTGCGACTGAACAGCTGAAAGTACTCAATGAATACAGTTATGATCACGGGGGACGAAAGATCGATACCTGGCAGACGATAAATACTGGTCCAAGGATATTGCTTTCGAGACTAGAGCCCGATGAGCTTAATCAGTTGTACAGGAAGAATCTGCATTCTACCAATGGTGGTACATCATTTCTTCAGACCGTTACCTACAAGTATAACCATAGGAATTGGCTAAAGTCGATCGATGCAGGACTTCTGAATATGAGCTTGGACTATTTCATCCCAGACTGGGGGGCTTCTAATGGGAATATATATGAAATGGTTTATACAGCACCAACCAGTGGCAGCCGCACTTTTAATTATACTTATGATGGCTTGAATAGGCTAACGAAATCACAGTACAGCTATGGAAATGAGTTAAGCGAAGAGATCGCTTATGATAAAGGGGGCAACATTAGTATATTAAAGCGCGGAGTGCCGACAAATACAGCGACCTATTATGGCTATGCAAACGGGGGAATGAGTAATGTACTGGTCGCTACCGCCGGTGCGCTAATTGGTAGTTTTGGCTATGACGGCAATGGTAATGCGATCTCTGACGGAAGGAGGAATATTACTGCTATAGCTTACAACCAGTTGAATTTGCCTTCTACAGTGACCGCAATGGTTTCTGGTACGCCAACGCAGGTTGCAGCTTATACTTATGACGCGAGCGGTACGAAACTGAAATCAGTCCAGGGAGCAATGACGAAAGAATATATAAACGGAATACAATATACAAATGGGGTAATTGATTTTGTTGCTACAGAAGAAGGCCGTGCAGTGAGGAACCCTTCCACTGGAGCCTACCGCTATGAATATACGCTTAAAGACCATCTGGGAAATGCCAGGGTTTCTTTTGATGATAATAATGGTGTTGCGAGGCTAATTCAGGAAGATGAGTATTATGCGTTTGGATTAAATAGAAGTTTGTTTAACTCAGGAACAAAAAATAATTATCTTTATAATGGCAAGGAGTTGCAAACAGCGCTGAGTGATGAGTATGACTATGGCGCTAGGTTTTATGATCCGGTGATTGCGAGGTGGAATGTGATTGATCCACTGGCGGAGAAAGGTAGAAGATGGTCGCCCTATACTTATGCATTTGATAATCCGGTAAGGTTTATTGATCCTGATGGAATGTGGCCATTTCCAGGGGGGGCTCCTTGGTTATATGCGGCATTTACAGCATTTAAAGAAAAAGTAAAAAGGTCAGTAAAAGACGTATATAATGTAGCTAAAGATATGAAACCTATCCAGAAAAAGTCAACTGGTCAAGACGCGATGAGTGGATCTCTGGGTGTCGAGATTTCTAAAAAAGGTTTTCCAATTAAAGGTGGATTGGAAATGAAGATAGCCATGAATACTGAAAAGGGCCCAGCTGTTGCTGCATCTGCTTCAATAGGTATTGATAGAGTTGGCGAGGCCTCCACATCTGCTACAGCTTACTCTAATTTTAGAGGAGAACATAAAATTGAAACGGCTGCTGAAATTAAATCTGTCATTCCTAATGAAGTTCCCAATGAAATCTCAATAGATATTGGTATTGCGAAATTCACGATAAATCCAACCGAAACACTCAATTTATTTTCTGATGCTGCCAATCAAGCGAAAGAATATGCTAGGACTAGAATTGATAAAGTTATTAATGCGAAAAACTATGAGGCCCCAAAAAATTGACTATTTTGCAAGTAAATCTAAACAGTTATGCTGGTTTTCAATTGATTTTTATATATGAAAGGAAATATAAGTCTTAACTTAAAAACTATTAAAAACTCATTATTAATATTAAGTTCAAGTTATTTGACTTTGACAGCATTAATTAGTCTTTTTTTTATCACATCGATTTTATTTAGCAATTTAGGAATCGATTTTATAGCTGCGATAACTTTAGTGGTGTCTACTTTTGTCGTTTTGACTACAATATTAATAAATGTCAGGTTGATATTAAATAAACGATGGTTTAGTCAGAAATACTTGCTCACTAATTTAGTTATCTGTATAATTCAGTCTGTTTCTTTTTTTTCTGATGGCTTGAATTATAAATATATTCAAGGCTTTGAATGGGTTGGTTATTTGCATTATGACACGATCTCTGGAAAATGGGATTCCGGAGCATTTTTTTCTAAACTTGTGTTTGAATTTGTGCTAAATTTTAAATCTGCGAAGGGAGTAATGATCGGAACTAATTTTATTACCGTCTTACTTAGTTTTTATTACTATTATCTATTTAAAAAGATAAAGACGGATCAGAAAACCAAAACTCACGAGGTATAGTTTTATTATATATGGATGCGGGCATAATAACTTCTGAAGTAACTGTATCATTTCCGCAAGTCAGGTCGCGTTGTTTCTTGGATATTGGGAACTGTCTTTGCCCGAATCGAATGATGAAATAAGCAAATATTTTTTCTGCCTCTCAACGCCTGTAAATTATCTTGACAGGCGCTTTTTCATAATGGGTCCCGTACCCGCTGGACTGCCGCAGGCTATCTAATTTTTTTCCATTTGTATCGTCATGCTGCTCAGATCTGATGCTTAGCTCCCGGGAAGCTTAGCTGAAAGTTTTGAGTCGCCTGTCGAATTAACAGATTGTTAATTTTTGAATTCTTAACAAAATAGGAATTATCAGGCAAGGGATCCTGGGTGGATTTCGCAACAAAACAGCCCCAGTACTCGGAGCTTACTGGCGCTCACTAGACGTGATCAAAGGCTTGCCACGTAAAAGCAACAAGCCGCCAACTGAAGATCTGCTGAACCAGCGTGCCAGGTTTGGGCTCATTACCAGCTTCCTGAGCTGGATCAGTCCGCTGATTAATGTCGGTTACAAAGCACTGAGTGGTGTGGAAAGCCGATGAACATGGCGGTTTCTTATCACCTGAACAATGCCGTAACTGGTGTTGCGCCTAATTTTACCATTGATTATCCGAAGGTAAAGTATAGCCGTGGTAAGCTGACGCTACCGGACAACATCGCAATGGCAACTACGGTAGACGCGCAGCTGGACATCAGCTGGAGCAATCTGGGTACTGATGACCAGTTTCAGAATGCGACTGACCGGCTGACTTTAATGGTTTACAATCCGTCGAAGACCAAGTTTACCTATAAAGCAAATAATCGACTGACTATGAACGGAGGTTAAACAGACATTGACCGGAATTATCCGATGAATCTCCGGTCAATCTCCGGTAAGTCAGCGCTCAAGAAACTTTAACTGTTAAGTCCTCTACCATGTTGAAACGATTAGACAGGTCGTGAACAAAAAACTCTCATTGGTTATTGTTTCTATTTGATTGCTAATGCTATCATTTTAGGACTAATTCAAAACCTTTAACGAACCGCCTCCATGCCTATTAAGATTTCGGCATATTTTCCTGGTCCACAAGCTGCATCCAGGATTGTTTTACCGTTTACGTCTGGTAGTAATTCCAGTGTATTGGGTCTGTCACATAAGCGTTGTGAGGCTTATGGTCGATAAGTTCATTGTATCTTTCAGCTTGTTACAGCTGTTCCATTGACGGCACCATGCTCGCGTTTCAGCGGCTGGTCCTGGTCCTGCTCCTGTTTTGGGGCATTGTTTTTTTTGCAGGCGCTGAAAACCATCATCAGGCAGCACAGCATCATTAAAGTTAATTTACGGTTCATGTTTTTTTGATATCGGCAGTCTAAAGTTTTACGAATTCTACTCTGCGGTTGGCGGCTTTTCCGGTCACCGTTTTATTGTCTGCCACCGGCTGGGCGGCACCTTTTCCGTCAGTCACCATACGGTCTGCCTTTACAGCAAACTGCGAAGCGAGCAAGTCCTTTACCGAGGCTGCCCTGCGTTTGGAAAGCTGCAGGTTTGAGGCGGCGTTGCCATCGGCATCAGTATGCCCGGTAATGCTGATCTTCATTTCCGGGTTGTCATTGAGCGTCTGGGCAATTTCCTTTAGCACCCCGTAAGACTGGGCCTTAATGTCAGCTGAGTTCACGTCAAATAAAATACCGGTGGTCACCAGTTTTCCTTCAGTGACCAGCTTTGACCTCGTGTCCGGATATCCGCTGGCGACTTTCAGGTTGCTGATCAGGTAACTGTAGTTGCTTTCATTATACCCGCCGCTATTTTCACCTTTGAAGTATAGCTGGTTGATCGGTACATTCACATTGACAGCCTTAGGGACATCGAGTACCTTGTTTTCGTTGATCCACATGCGCAGGCGGCTGCCCTGTACCGCAACCGCATAGTGTGCGACTGCCCTGAGCGTATTGTCAAAAAATGGCATTTGTTTCCGGTCGCTGGAAAAAGTCTCCCGGCCAGATTGAAAACTTTTCAGGGTAATCTTCGAGGACTGGGGTTCTTTCGGTTCAATCTTAAATTCAAAAGCATTATTGACATGAGGTTCTTTCAGAAATTTGTTGGCTGTTGCTTCTTCAGCACCGCTTGCCAGGGCACCGAAATAGATTGCCGGCAAATAATAACCTGATTTGGAAGTCGCATTCAGCAAGACGTCGAATT
The DNA here is from genome assembly GCF_030244015.1 of Pedobacter ginsengisoli. Lineage (GTDB taxonomy): Bacteria > Bacteroidota > Bacteroidia > Sphingobacteriales > Sphingobacteriaceae > Pedobacter > Pedobacter ginsengisoli. The sequence continues at coordinate 374,469 of NZ_JASSYX010000004.1, read as the reverse complement.
CGATGGTAAAATCTTTTCCGAAACCGGGTATTTTAGCGCCTGCCAGATAAATGCCCTGGTTCAGCTGGACCCATTTGCCTGCAGGTTCAGTGGTTGCTACTACGACACCATTGGCATTAGAATTCCAGCTCGCCGGCAACTCGCCAACATTTTCCGCATTAAAATCCTCCGCATACAGGATTTGTTCTCCGGGGACAAAGTCAAATTTGGAATAGGTGCTGATGGACGGCTTGCCAGCTGGGGCCGCCCCTTCAGCAGCAGACGTGTCCTTGTCCTGCTTTTCCTCAAAAACTTTGTCCACTCCTTTATCCACGGCCTTATCGGCGATCTTGTTCACACCTTTTTCGACGGCCCTCTGGGCGGTTGCTTTGGCGAGTTTCTTGAGGAACTGTGCCTGGACGCAGAATGAACTAAATGAGAGCGCTGCAATGAGCAGCAATTTTGTGATTTTTGGTTTCATATCTTTTATCATAGGTTATTTCTCTTTTTTGGCGTAAAGCGGCTGCAACGCAACATCTTTCAGCATTGCATGGACGGCAAGGATCAGGCGAAGGTGTTCCTGCTGGTGGCCGTCCTGCACTTCAATATTGACATAGGGGATCTGGTTGAGCTGGGCGTAGACGGACAATGAGCCGTCAATGGCCTGCGGGCTCTGCAGCACGGCGTTGATCTGCTGCTGTTTCAGATACCCGTAAAAGCTTGGTTCAGTTACAAAGACCAGGTCATCGGCATCCATTTCAGGATTGACGTATACACTGTCGGCCGTTCCGTACAGGTATTGGCCTGCTGCGTAGGAATTGATGCTGAAATTGCCGTCTGTATTGTTGTGCAGGGTGACGATATAGCCGAGGCTGTCCGGATTGTAAATATCCAGAACTTTTATGGCCAATTGCCTGACCTGCATGACCGTCGTGGTCCCTGCTTTTGAATGACTGTATTTTTTTAGTGTTTTTGCTGCTCCGGCGTTGTTAAAGATCTGGTTGGGATCAAAAGAAAATTGCGACTGCCGGTTGCTGAATGAAATATTCCGCTCATTGCCATACTCCAGTTCGGTGATGCTGCCGCCGTTGAGCCTGCAAAAATCATGTGCCGCCAGAACGCCGGTGTTTTCATCATCGTGCAGCACCAGGAAATTCAGGCCGGGTGCGTCGTAGACAGATTTGGTGATGTATACGCTTTTTTGAGGGAACCTATGGATGACAGCATTCGATTTGAAGGTAAGGGTATCCTGTCTGCCGCTGGCTAAAACCGGGGCCAGGGATAGCATTGTAAATAAAATCAGGAGTCTTAGCATGATTTGAGCTCAAAAAATCGACGCTTGTATTTCAACGGAGTGGTCTTGAAGACGCTTTTGAACAGGCGGATGAAAGAACTGATGGAATCGAAGCCGACCAGCATGGAGATGCAGGATACCGAGTGGTTGCTCTCTTCCAGGAAATATTTTGCCCGGTCGAGTCTGATGCGCGACAAAAATTGGTTGGGGGAGAGGCCATAGGCTTCTTTGAAGTTCCGGAGCAGGTGGTTTACCGACAGACAGGAGAATCCGGCCACGTCATCCAGATTAAATTTCTTATTGTAGTTGTTGCTGATGTACTCTTTTGCGAGCGTCAGTTTTTTGAACAGTTCCTGCCGGGTGCTGGCTTTGAGTGCCCTGATCTTCCCGATGCGTTCGCTGGTCTCCCTTTGGTGTACCTGAAAATACTGGTTCAGGCAGTGACGGACAGATTCATTGATGCGCTGCTCATCGGCTTCCTGCCGGATCACCTGCTGGCACAAGTGCAGCAGGTTACTGCGCATGTCGCCGGATAGCGGGTAGAAGGACTCAAGGCCCGACAAATATGGGCTCTGGGTATGGCCGGGATGAAGGCTGTCCATGAAATCTGCGCTGACGGAAATGGAAAGCAAGTCTACCGCATCGAAGGAATCGATGATGCTTTTATAACGGGTGCCCCGGGGAAGAAAAAGAAAGCAGTCCGGAAAAATACTGACTGTCCTTTTTGCGATGATGTAATCCTGCTGGCCTTTAAGTATAAACTTGAAAGTGTAGTTGTCTTCCCGGATTTCCTCAATGGCATTGCGGAAGGTTCCGTAGCTGATCCTGTTGTTGTTACTGAGTTTCCTGATGTATTCCATTGCTTTAATTCTACGGTGGTAAAATTAAAAGCAAGGAAAACGCCGCACATCCGCAGGAAAACGGGATTTCAGAAATACGTACTTCTGCTTAATTTCAGATCAGACCGCGCTTGTAAGCTTCCTTGACCAGAGCGACCAGATTTTTAGCATTTAGCTTGTGGCCGATGTTCAGGCGGTGTGTTTGTACGGTCCTCAGGCTGATGAAAAGCTGGTCGGCAATCTCCTGGTTCGTAAATTCCTTTGCAATCAGGCCAAGAATTTCCAGTTCGCGCTTGGTGAGGATGACGTTATGGGCCGATCTTTTTTTACCCAGCAGCATTTCGTCCATCAGGTTTTTCTGGACCTGTTTGTCCAGAAACTGTCTTCCCATCATGACTTCTTCTATGGCGTGGATCATGGTCAGCTGGTCGGTATTTTTCAGCAGGTAGCCGCTGGCGCCGTTGCGGATCATTTGCTTGACATAAAAGGATTCGTCCAGGTTGGTCAATGCCAGGATTTTGACATCAGGATAATCTTTTGATACCTGTTTGCAGAGATCGGTCCCGCTGATGCCGGGCATTTGAATGTCGAGCAGTAAAACGTCAGGCACACTGACCTTCAGGTTATTTAGCAGGGATTTGCCGTCTTCAGCTGTAAAAACGATATTAAAAGGTTGTTTGTTCAGCATGGCCTTGATGCCCTGGATCACCAGCAAATGATCATCTGCTATTCCAATGTTGATTGGTATCATAAATTACGTATTCTTGGACATCAAATTCAATATATATCGTGGTTCCGTTTCCGGGCGAGGTTTCAATTTCCATGTATCCGTTTACCGCCGCCAGCCTGGACCGGAGACTGCTCAGCCCCAGTCCTTCACTTTCCTGCTGTTTCATGCCGATCCCGTTGTCTTCTACCGTCACGGAAAGCGTTTGCTCATGATAGCTCATCTGGACCAGCACATCGCTGCAGTGGGCATGCTTGATGACATTGTGGATCAGTTCCTGTATGATGCGGTAAACCAGCAGTTCAAAGTTGTCACTGAGCCTGGGGACATCGCCGACCTTGAGGTAATTGATTTTAAAATCAGGTGACTGCAGCCTGCTGAAATATGTGGAAAGCGCCTTGTTCAGCCCAAATTTGACCAGCAGCTCGGGGGCAAGGTTATGTGCGATCATCCGGATCTCCTGAGAAGCACTGTCGAGCATGGATACGGTGTGGTTAAACCGGTTCAGCAGATCAGGCGTACCACTATCGTTCTGTAAGATGCTGAGGTGCATTTTTGTTGCAGATAAGAGCCCGCCGACGCCGTCATGGAGGTCTTTGGCCAGCCGTGACCTTTCCGTTTCTTCCCCTTCTATCATGGCTTTAAGGACCTGCATTTCCTTTTCCTTCTGGAGTAACATCAAGTTCTTGTCCGCGATCTTCTGTTTGTTGCGGTACAGGAAATAGATGAGCAGCGTAGCGGCGAGCAGCAGGGAGCTGACAAAAAGGGACAGTACGATGTAAAATTTCTGCCTGGCGATTTCCCGGGCTTTGACCGAACTTTGATACTCAGCTTCCAGGCGATGGACGTTTTGCTGCAGGCCAAGATTCAATAAACGGGCATTGAGCACTTCATATTCCTTTCTGAAATGCAGTGATGCGGCCAGGTCCTGCTGCTGCTCCCTGATTTCCGAACCCAGCAGGAGCAGTTCACGGAGCATATTTTCAGACCCTGCAGTCCGGGCATAGTAAAGTGCCTTTTCCAGGTAGGCCGAGGCGTTGGTATAGTCCTGAAGTTCATAATAGGTTCTGGCCAGCCCGCCGTTGGAATAGATCAGGAAATCGGGAAACCGGGTCCTGTTGGCGTGCTGCAATGCTTTGCGGTAGAAGCCGAGTGCTTTGTTGTATTTCCGGACCATACCAGCCTGTTCTGCATAATAGATGTGGGCATAGGTCGTGTTGATGCTATCCCGCGCCGCCCGGGTCATTTTGAGCAGGCGCTCAAAGAGCTGTTCTGAAAGCTGCATCTGACCATTGAGGGCACGTGCCCGGGCAAGCTGCATGACCGTCAGAATGTTTGCTGCGGTGTTTCCGTTGACCTCACTGAGCTTTTCCGCTTTTAAAGCATAGTCGAGGGACCTTTGCTTGTCCCTCAACTCGGTAAATGCAATGGAAAGCCTGTTCAGCGAATGCTGGATCTGGAGGCTGCTGCCTGTTCTGTCGATGATCTCGGCAGCATCCAGTAAGTTGTCGGCAGCCATTTGAAAGTGCCCGAGGAAGATCCCGGTCATGCCCTTAAAGGAGTAGGACCTGGCCAGCAGCTGCTCGTTCCGGATCTTTTTGCTCAGTGCCACGGCCGATGTCGCATTTTCCAGCGCTTTTCTGTATTTTCCCTGGGTGAGAAATACATTCACACTGACGTGCCAGGCCCTGATCAGGCCTTCGGGATAGCCGGATTGTCTGGCGATCCCTACTGCCTTTTCGGCCGACCACGCCGACTTCTTAAAATCAGTATCAATATACCGGTAGGCAGAATCCAGCAGTCTGGAGATCCGGGCCGTATCTTTACTGAATTTATCGGAGCCGGTTTGTGCTGCTGCTTTCGCAAAAAGCATGCTGATCCCGGTCAGCAGGACCAGGGCTCGGTATAACCGTATGAAAGACGTTGACATTGATGTAAATATAAATCTTTTTGCCCTAATAAATTTCAGCCTATTGCTGGTCCTCCAGGAAACCGGTCTTGTGGTACCCGCTGATCTTGTAGGTATGCCCGTCAATGTTCAGGTCAAAGGAAATGGCATCGGTCGGAGTGCCGGAGCCGGGCCCTTCAGTGCCGTTGGTGACGATCCTGCCATTGGAAATGCTGAAGGTAGGGTTGTCTCCTGCAGATGTTCCGATGTTGGGAATATTGCTGCCGGAAAATGTCTGGCTGGCCAGGTCTGCGTTGATTTTTCCCTTTATGCCTATGGAGACGCCTTCATCTGAGAGGCCGCCTGCCTGGATCCATATCTGAGTGGAACTGTTGTCCGAAGTATTGAATGTGGAGAGTGCAAAAAAAGTTTCCTCATCATTACCTATATTCACATACCAGTCGCCGGACATTTTCTGCATCGCTGTTCCACCGGGTTCCTGGTCCTTTTTGCAGGACGTTCCATAAACCGACGCCCATACCATCAGGACGATCATTAGTATTCTCTGTTTTTTCATCGTTGTCAATATTTTGTTTAATTATTTGCCCCACCAGACTTTGGTATAGATCGGTACTTCGGCAGGGGTGTTTACGTTTCTGTTGCGTTCTACATCCGGAAAAAGGAACCTCCTGGGAAAGTTGCCCGCACCGGTGACGCCGTCAGGAACATAGACCCAATGACCGGGCACATAATCCGGATCGCGTGAGTATACCGCACTGGTTTTTGGATATCCGGTCCTGTTCTGTTCCAGGAAAGCCTCCAGGGCATGGGACCCGAACAGTGATGCCCACTTCTGTACAATGATCGCTTCCAGTTTTTCCTCAAAATCGCCGTCCGGATAGGCGTAGGTGGTGGTCTTCAATGCTCCGGGAGTCAGTCCTTCCTGTGCGAATGCAGCGTCAAGGCCCTTTTCATAATAGGATTTTGCCCGGTCACCGCCAAAATAACGTTCTTCGGCCTCGGCCAGCATAAAGTTTACTTCGGCCATACTGAAAAACCATACCGGATCGGTACTGCCGATGACCGGGTTGACGGCATCATTGTATTCGGGATGGGCGGCCTGGTTGCCATAATCGCCCTGATGGATGGTCGGGATGGGAGAGTCTACGCCATAGTAGGCCTGCGCACGGGGATCGTTGTTGGACTCCAGCCAGCTGACCATCGTCTGGCTTGCTCTTAAGTTATCAGGGGTATTCAGCCTCCGGAAATTGTATTCGAAAAATGGGTTGCTCAGGTTCGGCGCATCTTTATAATTGACTACGCCCGCACCCACTTCGAGGAATTCTGCATCGGCATCATACATTTTTTTTATGCCCTGCTCTGCTTCCGCTGGTTTCGCATTGACCATCCGCAGGTACATTTTTAGTTTTAAGGTATTGGCAAAGCGCTCCCAGTTGTCCATCTGTCTTTCAAACGGGGCGGTGCCGCCTTCTCCAAATACGAGGTCGATCTTGGCCTGCTCCTGGGTATGGGGGACGCTCCTGAAATCTTTGGCCAGGGCAGCATCGATCTCCGCGATCAGCGCCTTGTAAACGGTATAGCCGTCCTCAAATTTCGGCTGGGGAAATTTTTCTGGCTGGAGTGCTTCTGTATATGGTATTTTGTCGTAAAGGTCGACCAGCACTTCATAAGTATAGGCTTTCATCACGGTGTTCATGAGCAGATACCTCCAGTCTTTGCTTGCTGCTGATTTTTCAATGGCCAGCTGGTAATCGGTCAATGCACCTGAGTACAGTTCAGTATACGGGCCGCTGATGAAAGCAGATGAATTCTGAAGGTTGTAGGAATCAACGGTGCGGTACTGACTGGAGCCGTTGTTCTGGGTCCAGTATTGTGCCCATACGCCGCAGACCACCGACAGGTCGCCGCCGATTCTTCCTGCCGAGGAAAGCACCGCCGAAGGAAAAAGCGACTCAGGGTTGGCTTCTCCGATGAGCGGCTCATTTGGGTTGGTATTGATGTCTAATTTCTTGCAGCCCCAGGATAGGAGGACTGCTGCAAGAAAAGCATACCTGGCTATATGTGTTGTTTTCATGATGATAAATTTGACGTTTGACATAGATTAAAAGGTAAGATTCAGTGAAAGGCCAAAATTCCGTGTGGCAGGCCCGGTGCGGAACTCGCCGAACTCACTGGACAGGTCATTTCCGTAATTCGAAACTTCAGGGTCTATAAAACTATTGGAAGCAGGGAGCCAGGTCAGCAGGTTCCTGCCGTAAAGGGTAAGCGTCGCTTTGTCTGTACGCAGTTTCTCAGCGATGCTTTTCGGCAGCGAATAACTCAGGGTAACCTCCCTGACCTTGAATGCGGTTTTATCAAGCAGCCTGTCTTTGTAAGCCACCGCTTTTCCGGCATCGGTATAATAATAACCGAAAACCCGGGTTTCGGTAATGGGTACATTGTTTTCACGGTAGGTGCTCACACCGTTCTCCACTACTTCTATCACTGAATTGGGAACCACGAAGGTCCTTCTGTCGTTCCAGGTGGTGTTGATGGAATTGCCGACAAAGCTGAGCAGGTCTGCCGTTCCGGAATAGAATATGCCGCCTTTTTTATAGTCGAGCGTAAAACCCAGGCTCAGGTTTTTATACCTGAAGCTGTTGTTGATCCCCATGATATAGTCCCGCTGGGAATTGCCGTAAGTGCCCAGGTTGGGGGCTACTACAGGTACTCCGTTTGCGGCATTTACCACAATACGGCCTTGCGGATCGGTAAGCGGCACCGGTGCTTCAAATACACCCAGCGGTTCGCCTACCTTTGCAACGAACTGGGCGTCATAGGCAAAATTCAGGATGACGTTGGTCAGTCCGTCTGGCAGGGACAATACTTTATTGCGGTTGCGGGTAAAGGTATAGGTCAGGTCCCAGTTGAAATCAGGGGTTTTTAACAGGCTGCCCGTAAGCGCGACCTCTACACCCCGGTTGCGGACTTTACCAAAATTCACTACCCTGAAATTTACACCGCTGGAAGGGGAGGCCACGATAGGCAGGATCTGGTCATTGGTGACCCGGTTGTAGTACGATACATCGATCCCCAGGCGGTTGTTGAAAAATTTCAGTTCTGTACCCAGTTCAGCTTCGGTACTGATCTCTGGTCTGAGCCGGTCGTTCTTTAGCGTGTTGGACACGGTATAGCCCGCTACGCCATCGAACGGAAAATTGGTATAGGCCGATCCACCCAGAAATACCCTGGTCCTGACGATGGTGTTGTAAATGTTGTAAGGGTCCGTATCGCTTCCGGTCTTGCCATAGGCTGCGCGGAGTTTGAAAAGCGATATTTTCGCGCTGCTGAGGTCGGCAAGCTGAGAGATGATCAGGGAAAGATTTGCTCCCGGATAAAAATAGCTGCGCTGTGCAACCGGTAGGGTAGAGCTCCAGTCGTTCCTTGCATTCAGGGTCAGGTAAGCAAATGATTTATACCCAAGGGTGGCAGACGCATAGGCGCCAAACATCCGCCGCTCGTTGGAAGTCTGTGAGGTGGTGGGCGGGTTGGCTGAATTCTCGATCTGGTAAAAACCCGGAACGGTGAGGTCTTCAATGCTGGCATACAGCACTCTTGCGCCACGGGCATTGAAGTTTAGCCCAAGCAGGCCGGTGAGGTCAAAGTTTTCATTGAATTTTTTGTCAAAGAGGGCATTCAGCTTGGAGTCGAACTCGAAATACTTTTCTGAGCCGTCCACCACGTTGCCCACGCTTGCCTGTCTGACAAAGCCTTCATCATTTCCGCCGCCTGCCCAGCTTCCCGGGGTTGGCCGGTTTTTGGCATTCCAGATCTTTTCGGTGATGTTGCTGACGTCGACTCCCTGCTGGAACTGCAGGGTCAGCCAGCTGGCCAGCTTTGCTTTGAGATCGGCATTGCCATAAAAACGATCGCTCTTAAATGCGGATCCGTTTTCAAACACGGAATAATATGGATTTTGAGTGAAAGGGCTATAAAAACCGTCGACGTCATAATATTTGTTGTGGTAATCCTTGAAAGCTGAGATCGGAAATTCGACCGGTATCTGCAGGATGTCTTCATAGAAGGAAGAGCCCACTCCAGAATTGGCCTGCCCGGTCTGCACCGCCCTTGTGTTTTTTCCGATATAGTTCAGACCGGCACTGACGGTTATTCCTTTGTAATTGGTCGATCCATTGAGGCTGAGTGTATTGCGTTTATAGGTGTCGCTGGCCTCTGGCAAGATGCCGTTGCTGTTGATATTGCCATAGGAAAAACGGAAAGTGGACAGATCGTTGCCCCCGCTGAAGGCAATGGTATTGTTGTATTCCTGCCCGGTGTCAAACGCATCCCTGAAGCTGTTTTTCACACCCAGGTAGGGCTTGCTTTGCCGGACACCATCGACCTCAGAACCCCATTCCCTGGTCTGGCCGTCAAAACGCGCTCCCCAGCTTCCATTCTCAGCAATCCAGGCCTGGTATGCAAAACCCTGGCCATACTTGTCCTGAAGTGTAGGTACGCCAGATACCTGGGTGAAAGCCGCGGCTGAGGTCAGATCGACTTTGAATCTCCCGGCTTTTCCTTTTTTGGTCGTGATGAGGATTACTCCGCTTGAGGCCCTGGATCCATAGAGGGAACTGGCTGCGGCCCCTTTTAATATACTGACGCTTTCGATGTCATTGGGGTTGATGTCATTTGCCGCATTTCCGAAATCGTAGGATTCTTTCAAATCGCCGATGCTGTTGTTTGGAGAAACGTCTCCGGGACGGGCATTGTTGACAGGCACGCCGTCGACGACGTACAATGGCTGGTTGTTCCCTGCAATAGAAGAAAAGCCCCTGATCACGGTCTTGCTGGATCCCCCAGGTGAACCGGAAGTAGTGGCGATGTCAACTCCGGCAACTTTTCCCTGCAGGCCGCCCATAATGCTGACGGGTGCTGCCCGGTTGATCTCTTCTCCATTGATCTGGGCGACAGAGTAACCGTTTGTCCGGCTTGCTTTATTGATACCGAAGGCGGTCACCACGACCTCGGTCAGTGAGGTGTTTTCACTGCTGAGTTCAATGTTCAGGACCAGCTCGTCTCCTAGTGTCCTGGTTTGTTTTCCGTACCCGATGTAGATGAACTCCAGTACGGCGCCGGCGGGGGCCTCCAGCAGATACCGGCCGTCGGTACCTGTCACGGTGCCCCGGGGCATTCCCTGTATTTTGACGGTTACACCCGGCAGCACGCCGCCGCCGTCAGAATCGGTTACCTTTCCTGATACTTTTCTGTTCTGCGCGAGCGCAGTATGGCCGAGGAGTAAAAGGAACAGTAATTTTACGAGTAATTTCTGTTTCATGCTTTGGTTTTTGAATGATTAAATAAACAGCGAGCACATGGCTGGCTAAAGCCTGCAAATTATCGGGTTGCGAAAACAAAAAATGTCCACAGGACACCTTTTTGAAAAACGGTGATGAAATTCTGAGCAAGAAAAAACCCCTGTACGAATCTGCACAGGGGTCGAACAACTAAACCAAACTATCTAACCAAATTGTCTATAATGTGTATTTTAAGGTCAATGCAAACCGCGCAGGTTCAAAACTGCTGCCATGGCTCAGTTGCCACATCGGCCGCCAGTCAAACCCCGCAGCCAGGGGTGCTTTGGGTACTTTAAACTCCAGGCCCGCCTGCGGACGGAGCATGAAACCATTTGAGCCGGTTATAAAGTAGAATTGAGGGCCCAGGCCCAGGTTCCAGCTCAGCCCGGTGGCACCCGGGATTTGTTTGTTATACGAATACTCCAGACCGATCACCGTAAGGCCGTTTCCGAAGAGCACCATGGCCTGCCCGGCCGAACTGCCGGAAAAATAATGTTTGACATGCGGGCCCACATATGTGCCGCCGGTACCCAGGTCCAGCATTAATCCAAAGCCTGTTTTGTAAGGGCTATTTTCCTGGGCGGTTGAGATTTCTGCGGTAAAGAGTTGTGCTGCGATCATGCATGCAGCAATTAAAAAAGATTTTTTCATGAAGCGAATTTTAAATATCGTGCAAAGCTGGCAAATACGGGGGCTGAAAAATTTGCTCAGATCACCTATTTGAAGGTTCGCTTGTTTTTCTGGGGCGGGAGGTTTTTTAGGGTTCCTATAAATACTGTGGTTTTAAACAAAGGCAGTTATGCATTGTTAATAGTGGCACTTTCTCAAACAGGAAATAGCTCCTCGAGATCAACATTTATACGAGAGTTGTTAAAATAGATCTGAGAAATCAACACGGATCAAACGGGTACTTCGTCACTTTTGGTGAAAAACCTTATGTTTGACGACCCTATTAGACGGTTTGGATCTCTTGTAATAATTAATATATCGATAAATATGATTTATAGAACTGCGGAATTTTCCGATGTTAAGCAGATGCAGCGGGTGAGACATTTGGTGAAAGAAAATACGCTGAGCAACCCTAATCTTGTTCCTGATACAGATGTTATATTTTACATTTCTGAGAAAGGAAAAGGCTGGGTTTGTGAAATAGAGGATCAAGTTGTAGGCTTCTCGATTGTTGATCTTAGAGATAAGAGCGTTTGGGCATTGTTTGTAGCCCCGGAGTTTGAGCAAAAAGGGATCGGAAAGGAGCTGCACAGACTAATGATAGATTGGTATTTTGATCAGACTACTGAAAATATAGAATTAGGAACTGCTCCAAATACGCGCGCAGAGCGGTTCTATCTTTTCCAGGGCTGGACTCAAGTAGGAAGCTACCCAAACGGTGAGGTTAAATTTGAATTGAGCTATCAGCGCTGGGTTAATCGCTCTTTATAATTCTTGTATTTCCCTGTTATGAAATTAAGTAAATAAACCGATTAAGTGATTCGACCTAAACTTGAATTACAATTATTCACCAAAAGGTTAAATGCGGAATGATCGAACACTTTCGCTGAAGTATCCGGATAAACAAATGACAGGAAAAGAATATATCGAGTATAACCAAGGTAAAATAGAATAGTTATGAAAAGTATTCTGATAAGTTTTTTTGTTTTGATACTTAGTTTAAGTCTTAAGGCGCAATCTCAAAACGATTCTGTTGTAGTCTTAAAACTGAACTTAATTGACAATAGAATCAAAAATATTTTAAATAGGATAAATTTGGTTCCAGATGAAGGCGATGGAAAATCTGATAGAGTCTTCGTAATTAGATTGAAAAAAAAGGATAACTATTGTGAATTGAGATTTTCTGTTTTGCACGAAAATGATTTCAACTGGTTTTTGCTTGATAAAAAGGATAAGTTAAGAGGGTATTTTTCGTACAAACATAAAAATATTCTAGTTTTTGGGGACGACAATAATCTGTTCAAGACATCTGGTCATTTTAAAACTTTTAATTTTATTAAACTAAGCTCAGATCAGAACGAAACTATTAAGAATGAACCTCCAATAATTTTTGAACCACTTGTCTGGATATATAACATAAAAAAAGCAAAGATTAATTTCATTGGAAAGGGCAGATATTATCTGCTGGAATAGTTAGTCTCTTTTACAACCTCGACGGTTACTGGGACTGTTTTGGTGGCGCACCCGGTTTTGCAGTTGGACTTGGCTTATCTCACATAAAACAGAATATAATGGTCCGGAAGCAGGTGCTTCAGAAAAATTGGATTTTGGTGATAATGGTCAAAAATTCTATCCAAATGGTACTATCACGGCCTATAAGCCAGACTTGTTTGATAGATGGGGGGACTCGGAAAATTTTCTTGGTAAGACGTCGTATGGCATAGCAGATGGATTCTACTTAGCGACATCAATTCTGCCAGGTTCTGAGCAAAGGCATTTAAATGGTCAATCATCTTTGCCAAACGAACGTATAGGAGCTTTTATTTCAACTGCGACTACGGCATTCCCAGTTGGAAAGGTTGGTCAAATCATTCCGAAAGTAAATGCAGCTCAATTTTCCAGTTTAGTAGCAGAAACATTTTTAGCGAGGCTTGCTCCTACTACCAGGGGAATTGTAATCAAAACTGTAAATAAAGCATCTGGCTCTATTTCTGTTAAGACTTTTCCTTCTCAAGCCGCCACTATATCGAAGATTATTAATAACGATAAAAAATAATATGTAGATTAGGGTATGAGTTTTTTAGCTGATTTTTTCTCAATAGTGTTGGGTCGTTGGATTTTGGCTCGTATAGGTTTTTTTGTTAGAAGGAGTTGGTATATTGTATCGAACTTTCTTCACATTGAACGATCAGGGAACGTAAAGAGTGAATTAAACCATGTAATAAATGTGGATGAATTTAAAAATAGGATAGTTGGCTTAGTAGTCATTATAGCATTACTAATATTTTTAAAAATAATAATATAATCAATTAAGACAGCAAATAAAAAATACATAAGGTGCAAATAGTCTAAATTATTTTCAGATTTAATCACCTTCGTTAAATATCTTAGTGGTAGGCTATGCGTTTAGACATCATGCGTATTTAATCAAGAACTTTTGATAAATATTATGAAAACATGGATATGCATTTGTGTTATGCTAGTTGGCTGTGACCAACTGAACACAACTGAAAGTGATTTAAAAAAGTATCCTGAAATACAGCCCTTCATTCTAGGTCATAAAGAGTTTGAGGCTTCACATGATATTGATTTGGGATTATTAAAGTTTAGTTATAAACTGAACAAATTTTATTCCTCTCCAATAATTACACTTGATAGTATTGCTGTTCATCATAAGTGGACAATTAGTCTGTTGTCAGAAAACGAGCGGATTTACTCAAAGAGAATTAAATCTTACCCTGTCGACAATGAAGCAGACTCGTTATATCTGAAATTTGATTCGGATGAGAACCGTTTATTTTTTGAAAATTATTAAATACATATATTTAGTGCCTAGATAGTATGTGATGACATCCAAGGCAGCAAAAGAAGTTATTGTTAAACGATTTTTCATTAACCTGACATATTAACCAATATGAACCTTTTGGATCAACTAAACCTTGTAGAATATGATCTTATGAGTCAGCTTGGTAACATCCACGGATCGATAGAGAACCGCAACATTATGATTCTTAAGTTGAACATTTCAGCAAAATATGCGCGTATACACAAATCGTATCATGATGTTTATCATTCCGATCAAAATGGAGAAGCGTTAAAACGAGCTATTTTTCTGCAATGGTATGCGGCTAGCGAGCCTATGGCATTCATAGGAATTGGCGATCTGGACGATAATGTGCAAAAGTCATGTTTCACATTCCTAAAAGATATGATAGATAAATTAGGACTAGACGGTGAATTTAAAACAATGTTGAAGCATTATTATTCTGTTTCAGAATGGTATTTTGAACATTATTTTGATTTCTCCAAAATATCTAGTTATACTGAAGCCAGTAAGAAACTGTTAGATTTCGAGAATCGCGGGCAAATGGGAAAATATTGGAGATCATTGAATAAGTAATAATTCAGTGGTGTTATCGTCCTACCGAAAGAAATGACCCAGGTAATGATGGTGTCGTGAACAGTTGAATATGATTTATCTTATGAGGCCAATGTGGGTATTTCAGCGAAACTGGTTCTTCTTCAATTTTGGTGGTAGACTAGACATTTCTTATCTTTGATTCATGACTACTATAACATTGGAAGTTCCTGACAGCCTGGCGGAGTATCAAAATGATACTATAAGGTTCGTCGCGGCTAAATTATATGAGTCAGGGAAACTTTCTTTGGGGCAAGCTGCGGATATGGCAAGATTAACCAAACGTACATTTGCGGAATTGCTAAGTGACTATGGCGTTTCTCTTCTGAATTATTCTGCCGAAGACTTAAAAGATGAGCTTGACAGGATCTCGGGAATATAGTGTTATCATTACTGACTCCAGTTGTTTCATTACCTTAGATAAGATCGGGGCCTTCGAGGTACTGCGTGAAACATTTAAAAATATAGTCACGACCATTTGACAACATTATAATATTTGTTGATTATATGATTGATTGTTGGTGGTACGGATTCAGGATTGCACTTCGGCTAAGTGCTTCTTTTACTTGCTTTTCTATTCTTCTTGGAATCATTGTGCAAATTTAATATTTAATGTTGAATTTGCACGGTTAAATATGCAATTGATCTTAATGGCTCGGCGGGAACGAAGGCGATCCAAGTCATCTTCCTTAATAACAGGAATTCAGGGTGTAGAAATAGCTATGGAAAAACCACGCCATGTTATAGTGATTCGTAAAATCAGCTATACGGTGTATTCCCTATCCCCAGAATATTTTTTTAGATAGTATCGATTCCGAAATTGATAAATTATCTAAGCTTATAATGTTAAATTAGGAACAGATGATAAATTATAGAATATGTATATTGACGGGAAGAAAAAAGTGTTGATTTTTCGAATACTATGCTTAATAGTATTAGGAGGATTAGTTGTCCGTGGGTGTTTGATGCCAGGGATACAATTTTTAAGAGAATCGACCCTGGATGAGAAAGAAGTAGCGATTAGGAACGAAAAGTATAGCAAATTTTATCTTTCGTTTTTAAAAAAGGATATTCTTCAAAGTGCAGAAGTCGTAGATAATTTTTCAACCCGGTCTAAGTCCAATTATTTAGTGATTGCTTATCAGGGTACTCACATTATGCTACATAAGATTGATTTAAAAAAAGGCGTTCGGTTTGGCGAATTCGTTAAACTCGAAAAGCGGTCATTGAGTCAGTCTCCAGGTGTTGCCTATTCAGGGTCTGAAAGCTTTTTATATTCTTCTCATCCTTTCTCGTCCGTAGAAAATTTAATAATTACATTTGATGAAAAACTTACTACTCAAGTTGTCGAAAGGGATAGGTTGATAAATATTAATTTTTTAGCCACGAAGTCTACCTTCCGATATGAACCAAAGGGAGTCATTGATATGGTCTTTAAATCTGTGCATGATAATAAGCCTATTCCGATAAATGTTTTGCTTTTGCATAAAGGCAGTTATGCGTTACTAGCGGTAGCACTCCCTCTGAAAAGTGGTGGAGTCTTAAGGTCAACGTTTATCCGGGATATGTTAAATTTGTAGAGCTCATCTGTCGCCCTTTTTTGGAGAGCCAATAAGAATAATTGTACAATAATGCCCTAGTATCTGTGTGGTAAAGGGTTGGATCTTAATTTATCATAAAATGAAAAAACTATATCTCCTAATTTTGCCTTTGTTTTTTTCTTACTGTGCAAAAAAGGAATCCCACAATCCTGAGCTAAAGTCATTTAAAAAGCCTTCGATATTTATCCAGTTTGACAATACGACCTATGTTAAAGGTGAGCAAGCTGAAATCTCATTAACTGCTTCATTCAAATTTGGAGCAAGTGAAGGGTTAGAAGATGTAAAGATTAATAAATTTCAAGTGTCCTCAAGTAGTGGCGTAATTTATGAAGCTGCTAACCTAAGTATTGACTCGAGGAATTATGATGGCAAGGCGTTCAAATTTAAGACAAATGCACTTTCGGAGTCATTAAATAGTTATGTGTATACATTCTTCTATGAAAATGGTCAGCAACAAAAAGGTAAAATTGAGATCATCGCGCTGAAAGATAGAAAACTGTTAACCTGGTGGGATGGTATGAATTATTCTTACCTAGACACAATTCCAGTCAGATCGAAAATTGTGCGACCGATAACAAACCGATCCGAATTAAACAATGGTAGTAGCCTCGATTATAGGAATAAGGCCCAGGAATTTATTCAGATTGACGGCTTGTACGGCCTTATTTTTCCATTGTATGATAAAACATCGTTGAAGCTTCAGTCGATTATTGTGTTGAATGGTTATGAGCCACTTAGGCCGGTAGATCTTGATGCTGTTAAAGCTGACATACTTCAGGCAATCCCTGATTGTACGGTTTCCACATTTGGTGATGGTTATAAGTTAATTAGCGAAAGCACAAAGTTGACCATAACAATTAGCAAGGAAGGAACATTTATACTAACTGAGATTACCAAAAATCCTTAAGTTTCCCTGAAATATCCATTTTTTGACGTCACCTGTATTCTATCAGTAACTTTTGTTAAATATGAAAAAATGGATATACATTTGGGTTGTGCTAGTCGGATGCGACCAACTGAAGGTTACAGAAGATAATTTAAAGAACTATCCCGAAATACAGCCCTTCATTCTAGGTCATAAAGAGTTTGAGGGATCGCATGATATTGACCTTGGATCATTATGGTTTAGTTATAAATTAAACAAGCCTTATACCGCTCCGTTTGTTACTCTTGATAGTATTGCGGCTCGTCATAATTGGATAATTAAGTCTCCTGCAGATGACGAGCGGATTTACATAAAGAAAATTAAATCTTACCCGGCCAATAATGAAGCAGACACATTGCATCTGAAATTTAACTCGAAGAGCGATCAGTTGATTTTTGAAAATTATTAAATATAAATCATTCATAAATCAATCTGACCATATTAATGGGGACTTATCAATTCAGGAATTCAAAATGATAATATAAAGAAAAAATGAGAACGATCTTTGTTACTGCAATAGTGTTGTGTCTTTTTACTTCGATGAAGTGCAAGAAAGAAACTGAAAATTGTCATCATAAGATTAAGTTTAAAAATGGATCTTCACGTGATATTTATGCTGGGTGTTTTGACTCTTCGTCTGGCCTTTTTACTGCAAACTTCTACCAGGTTATAAAGTATGACCAGGCAAATTATAAGTTCACTATGGGCGAAATTCAGAGCGGGAAGCCAGATGGCTTCTATTTTAGGGGCTGTGCCGAAGAGGAAATTGGCGAAGCCAGTCAAGGTAAGATCTATATAGTTGTTCTTGATGCTAATATGCTGGAAAATACGGATCCGGCTGAATTAGAACGCCAGCACCATAATTTAAAAACTTACGAACTTACAATAGCTGACCTGCAAAAAATGAACTGGAGTATAGAATTCAAAGACTAATTACAGGGGCTTTTTCATAGTGGGTCCCGTACCCGGGGGACTGCCACAGGCTGTCTATATTTTTTCCATTTGTATTGTCATGCTGCTCAGATCTGATGCTTAGCTCCCGGGAAGCTTAGCTGAAGGTTTTCGGATCGCATGTCGAATTAACAGATTTATTAATTTTTTAAATTCTTAACAAAATGGGAATTATCAGACAAGGGATCCTGGGTGGATTCCGCAAGAAAACGGGGTCAGTAATCGGAGCTTACTGGCGCTCACTAGACGTGATCAAAGGCTTACCACGTAAAAGCAACAAGCCGCCAACCGAAGATCAGCTGAACCAGCGTGCGAGGTTTGGGCTCATTACCGGCTTTCTGAGCTGGATCGGTCCGTTGATTGAAGTGGGTTATAAAGCACTTAGTGGAGTGGAAACGGCCATGAATGTGGCGGTGTCTTATCACCTGAACAATGCCATCACTGGTGTTGCGCCTAATTTTACCATTGATTATCCGAAGGTAAAGTATAGCCGTGGTAAGCTGACGCTACCGGACAACATCGCAATGGCAACTACGGTAGATGCGCAGCTGGACATCAGCTGGAGCAATCTGGGTACTGATGACCAGTTTCAGAATGCGACTGACCGGCTGACGTTGATGGTGTACAATCCGTCGAAGACTAAGTTTGTCAGTGTGAAGAATGTAGTGGCAAGATCTGCGATGCAGTATGATTTTGTGCTGCCTGCTAACTTCAGCGGCGACAATGTGCATTGCTACCTGAGTTTTAATTCTGTGACAACCAAAAATCTGGTTTCTGAGAGTTACTATCTGGGAGCAACAGTGGTAATGTGATGAAAGTAGCTCCGGGGAGAGCGATTGAACCGGAGCCGCTTTTGATGAATCAATTTTTAAATCATGTGTTATGAAAATATTGAATATAAATTTAGGGAGCGCTGCGGTGAGGAATATCCCTCATGGCGGATTCCTTCTGGGGTTGCTGCTTTTGCTGTGGCCGTTGATGCAGCGGGCTGTACGGTTTAATGATGCGACGGTGGGTTATATAGACCCTAACATCTGGCTACTGATCTTGCTGAGTTTCATCGTTTTTTTGATGATGGTGGGTGTGGTATGGTGGCTTTTGCAGCGCTATTGGGTCATTTTCGGCCTGCCTACTGCAAGGAATATGGTTTCACAATTTAACGGACTTGAATTATGGCAGCAGTTAGGGTATTTCTACTTGTGGTTTGCTTTGCTTTTAATGGCTGGGGTGGGTTGTTTAATCGCCATTTGCTAGACATTGATCAGGCAAAGAGCGATGATGCGGTGTTGAGGAAGAAGCTGATCGAATTGGCGCGGACTGAACTGGGCGTTCGGGAAACTACCGGTAATAATGATGGAAAGCGGGTTGAGCAATACCTGGCGTGTGCAGGATTAAAAAAAGGTCAGCCCTATTGTGCTGCCTTTGTAAGCTTTGTTTTTGAGCAGGCTGGCTTTGATGCGCCACGTACCGGCTGGTCGCCGGCTTTATTTCCGAATGACCGGTTGGTAAAGGTTGCTGTTTCGGGCAATGTATTTGGCATTTATTTCCCGGCTTTAAAAAGGATAGGGCATTGCGGATTTATTGAAAACTCTAGAGGAGATTGGCTGGGGACCATCGAAGCAAATACCAATATTGCTGGCAGCCGGGAAGGTGATGGTGTTTATCGCAGGATGCGGCACAGAAGAGCGATTCGTAGCATAGCAGATTGGACACGCTAGCGCTTCGTAAAATATTTACGAAGAATGATGTAATTAATATAAAATTTTATATGTTTGGATATATAATCCAGATGAATTGACAGCAACTCTAAAGAAATACCGCCAGCTTCGCCGTGATGTGATCAAGCAATTGTACTTGAATCGGCTGCTCACCTTGCCGGATTTGAGCAGGCTGACTGCAAAGAGCTTGCCGCTGGTCACTACTGCTGTCAATGATTTGTTGCAGGAGGGGTATATTCTGGAGTCCGGACTTGCGCCTTCTACAGGCGGACGGAGAGCTTCTACATTCCTGCTCAACAAAGATAAACAAAAATATATTGTTGCAGTGGCTATGGATCAATTGGTTACGCGAACTGCAATCTATGATCTGCACAACAACATCAAGGTAGAGGAAGCGTCTTTTAGCTTGCCTCTTTCTGATGATCCTGCTCTGGTTAAAAGCCTGGTGGATTTCTTAAAGGATTATATTTTGAGTTCAGGAATTCCACAGGAACAGATTCTGGGCGTCGGAATAGGAATGCCGGGCTTTGTAAATGCGGAACTGGGCTTAAATCACACTTTCTTTAAATTGAAGGGCAATGTGGGGTTAAGGGATTACCTGAGCAAGGAGCTTTCTTTGCCGGTGATGATCGACAATGACTCGAGCCTTGTTGCTCTTGCGGAAATGAGATTTGGTGCAGGCAAAGCGGCAAGTGATCTGCTGGTGGTCAATATTGGCTGGGGTATTGGCCTGGGCATGGTCATTAACGGGAGTTTGTTCAGAGGTCATAGCGGATATGCGGGAGAGTTTAGCCATATTCCCATTTCTCAAAATAATAAGATCTGCTCTTGTGGCAAACGCGGTTGCCTTGAAGTAGATACTTCTCTTTTGGTGCTGGTAGACAAAGCTAAGGCGGAGATGGCCAAAGGGGTGAGTTCAAGATTGCAGGATCTGTTTGCTGACGATAGAAAATCTGCCGGTGATCATTTTCTTGATGCTGCGAAAGCAGGTGATCCGCTGGCGGTATCTATACTTTCAGAAGCAGGTCTGCTGATCGGCAAGGGTATTGCTACACTGATCCATATCATGAACCCACAGGTTATTGTGCTCGGAGGCCGCGGTTCCATAGCAGGTAAGATCCTGATGGCGCCAGTACAGCAAGCCATTAACGAATTTTGTATCCCGATGCTGGCCGAGCAGACGACCATTTCTGTCTCTCAGCTTGGCATAAAATCTGAGCTGCTTGGTGCTGCGATATTGGTGGTGGAAAACTGCCAGTTCTCTTAGTTTTATTTCAATTTTATTGAAATAACGACGTTATTCCGATGGAAATATAACGTTGACAAGTTCTCTGTATGCCATTCAGAGGCTGTTTTTCTATGATTTCGTCATTCTCTTTTTAAAATAATCACTCTTTTTTAGAATGCTAAATGCTTTTAGTGTAAAAGTATTGGCTAGTTAAAAAATAATTTATAAAGTTTCTAGGTTTCTTTGAAAAAATATTTTAAGTTTAGCCTAACTAAAAACTTAATTTTTGGATGTAGGGGCTTCTTAGCAATTATATTCTGACAAACTAAACTTAAATAACCATGAAACATTTCTACTTAGGGTGTTTGGTGCTGTTGTTATGCACATGCATAACAACAGTCTCCTATGCACAACAAACAGTTACCGGAAAGGTAACGGATCAGTCAGGACTGCCGCTGCCAGGGGTGAGCGTCCATGAAAAGGGGACTAAAAACGGAACTTCATCTAATGCTGCGGGAATTTACTCCATCACTGTAAAACCCGGGAGTGTTTTGACATTTAGTTCAATCGGATTGGTCACGAAAGAAGTAACAGTGGGTACCTCGGGGTCTTTAGATGTATCGCTTGTGGAAGACGCGAATGCATTGTCTGAGGTGGTGGTAACGGCTTTGGGTGTGAAACGTGAGTCGAAGGCCCTGGGTTATGCGGTGAATACGGTTTCCGGCAAGGACATTACGCAGGCTGGTGCAACCAATTTTGCTTCTGCATTGTATGGTAAAGCTCCGGGTGTGAGGATTGCTTCGGCTACCGGGGGTGCTACGAGTGGAGTGAATATCAATATTCGAGGAGTAAACTCTATCACAAATAAAACGCAACCGCTAATTGTCTTGGATGGTGTTCCTATTCGAGATGGAGAATTTAATAACAATGATTATTGGGGCGATCAGCGTATGAGGGGTAATGGTCTTCTTGATATCAATCCTGAGGATATTGAAAGCGTGTCAATTTTAAAGGGCGCTTCGGCCGCGGCATTGTATGGTTCGGAAGCTGTTAACGGTGTTGTATTAATTACTACTAAGAGCGGAAAAGGAAAGAGCGGATTCTCGGTAGATGTAAATGCCAATTATTCCGCCGATAAAGTTGCATACCTGCCAAGATACCAGAATGTAAGAGGTCCAGGAACACAACCTTGGTTAACTACGGTGGCAACTGCTCCTGACGGATTCGTTTATCAGGATTTAGATGGTAACGGATCTAAAGAAACGCGTGGGGTAGGTGCCTTCACGTTAAACTACGGTCCTAAATTTGATAATCAGCCGACATTGACTTGGGATGGTATGATAAGGCCATACGCTGCCCAAACCGATAATTTCGCTGATTTTTTTCAAACCGCGCATAATTCTAATATAAATGTTGCTGTGGCCAATAGCGGTGAAAATTCTAACATCCGTTTTTCTTTAACCAGACAAGATAATGAAGGTGTCAGCTACGGGGCAAAGAATGAAAAGAACATTGCCAACTTAAATAGTTCATTCAAACTTGGCAAAAAGTTTACTACAGATGTAATGGTGAATTATATTAATCAGTATACCCATAATCGTCCTTTTATGACTGACCGTATGATCAATAACTTTACGGGAATGATCAGCCGGTTTGATAATCCTGAATGGTATTATAATAAATATAAGACCAGTCGCGGGTACAAATATGTAACTGACCAGAATCAAAGTGTAACTCCTTCTGAAAACATTATCTATCCTGGTTTTAAAGCAGATGTTGCAGATTACGTCTGGAATGTAAGGGAGAATATAGAAAACGAGTTCAGTGACAGGGTCATTGGTAGTTTGACAAATACCTGGCAGATCATTGATGACTTAAAATTGCGGGTGAGGACTTCGGCGGATATGACATCAACTAAAATTGAAAATAAGAATCCCAATGAAAGACCGCTGGCTTTCGCAAATAGTGGTTCGTTTGCTTTTTCTAGTTATAGGGGAAATATTTTATATGGGGATGCCTTATTGACTTACACCAGGAAAGTCACAAATGACTTGACTTTAAGTCTGCTGGGCGGCTACACGGCAACCAGGGAAACTTATACTTCATTGCAAAGCCAGACAACTGACGGGTTAAGTGTAGAAAATTGGTTTGACTTAAAGGCTTCTGTAAACAGGGTTGGCTCAAATGACAGATATAATTTTCGAAGAAATCTTGTTAAGGATGCAATTCTAGGCACGGTGGGCGCAAGTTACAAAGATTATCTGTTTGTGGAAGGAACGATTCGCCGTGACAGGACATCAACGATGAATCCAAGGGCCAATAGCTTCGTTTATCCTTCTGTAAATTCTGGATTTGTTTTCTCCGATGCTTTACCCATGCCTGCATTTATCAGTTACGGTAAGTTGAGAGCTTCATTTGGTATTGTTGGTAACTACCCCGGAATATATGAGTCTAACGTGGCTTATACCCAAAATACTTTGGGAGCTCAGGGAGGAAGTTCAGTTTTATACAGTATTATTCCGAGTGCTTATGGGAATGAATTTATAGAGCCTGAGCGCAAAAAAGAATATGAATTTGGTTTAGAAATGAAGTTTTTAAAAGGACGTCTGGGTTTGGATGTTTCGTATTATAATGCTCAGGTTATCAATCAGATTCTGCCGTTGACTCTCCCTATGACGTCTGGTGCTTCATCAATATACGCCAATGTTGGAACATTGCGCAACCAGGGAATTGAGGTTGCGTTTAGCGGTACTCCGATTAAGTCAGCTAATTTTGGGTGGAACAGCACTATAAATTTCTCAAGCAATAAAAATGTTGTCGAGAAACTTGCTAATGGGTCGACGGAGTTGCAGCATGCTGACTATGATGGAAATGCAGCAGTCTTAAAGTCTGTCGTTGGGCAGCCTATGGGGGACCTTTATGTGCATCCTATACAGAAAAATGCGGCAGGTCAGGAATTAGTTAACAGCGACGGCCTCTACCAGATTGATGCGAACAACCTGGTTAAAGCGGGAAATGTGATGCCTAAAGTGGTTGGCGGATTTATAAATAATTTCCACTATAAGAATTTGTCATTGGATGTATTACTTGACTTCCGTCTAGGTGGTTCGGTTATGCCAACTGGTGTCAACTGGATGATTAGCAGGGGATTGCTGGAGGAAAGCTTAACCAATATGGACGCAGAACATGGGGGTATAAGTTATTACAGAGATGCAAACGGAAAGGGCGTTCAGACAAACGCAGCACAGGGACCGGGAGGCCAAACGGTCTACCATGATGGGATGCTGATTCAGGGTGTGCTTGAAAACGGTCAGCCGAATACCAATGTAATCTCACAGGCTTTTTACTATACACAAACCTATAATTGGGGAGGCCCACAATATAGTTATTCTCGTTACGAATTATACGTGAAGAAAAATAACTATGTGAAAATGAGGGAAATTAACTTGGGTTATAAACTACCTGCCTCAATAGCGAGCAAGATAGGCGCAAAGAATTTACAGGTTTCCGCTTTCGGCCGCAATCTTTTCTTTGTGTACAGGACACTGAAAGATCTGGATCCTGAACAGATGACTGGCGGTTCAAGATGGTGGCAGACAGTTAATAATGCGGGATCAAACCCAGCTACGAGAACTTACGGAGTAATGCTAAGGGCAGGATTTTAGGACTAATCAGTAAAACTAGAAAAAATGAAAAAGAAAATATTATATATAGCAATGATGTTGATGCCAGGTGTGTTGACCGTCTCTTGCAAAAAATCGAGTTTTGAGGATGCATACAGGGATCCATCAAAAGTCGTTAACAGTACAGTGGGAAAACAATTTAGCGGGATGGTTTATACGAATCGTGAATATGTGGTACCCTCATATTGGAATTATTTCGTTGTATTACGATTAACAACTAATATATACACTCAAAATGTAGGCTGGACCAATGCAATCGGTCAGTATGTGCCCGGTGCAGCAGCTGCTACAGATCGATGGAACAATTATTACAGTTTTTTAGCGCAGTATCGCGAACTGCAGAAAATCTATGGTAACTTAACCCCGGCTGAACAAATCGACAACAAAATTTATATGATTAGTGCAGCTATTTATTTTTATGATCATAGTCAAAAAGTAGTTGATCTGCATGGAGATATTCCATGGGCTGATGCGGGTAAGTTAAGCACAAATGGTGGTGCATATGGCAATTCCTATGCAAAATATCAGAATGCAGAAGAGATTTATTCCATTATGTTGGATGATCTGAAGAAATTTTCAGATGAACTACCTGCTATCAACATTAATCCTGGACTGTTGGAAGAGTTCAAGACACAAGATTTGATTAATAAAGGAAACATATTGTTATGGCGGAAATATTGTAATTCTTTGAGATTACGTATGCTCACGCGTGCTTCTTCTAAGGCCAATTTTACAGCCAGAGCTAATGCGGAAATCGCTGAGATTCTAGGCAACCCGTCGAAATATCCCCTGGTGGCAAGTAACGATGATAATATTATGCTAAAGGTTTATGATTTGAGCAGTGATATCAATGCCAAAGGCTTCCAAACAGGACTTGAAGACTGGAATGGTAATATTGCTGGTAAGAAAATGATTGACCTGATGAAAACCACTGCTGACCCAAGATTACGGGCTATGTTTGAGCCGGGAGTCAATGCTGGCGGCAATTACATTGGCTTGGATCCTGCTCTCGACGCAACCGCTCAAACAGCTCTGATAGCCGGTGGAACGCTGGCGATTTACAACCGGTCTACGATAAGCCGTAATCAATATTTTCCAGGTATACTAATTACAGCGGCAGAGGTTCAGTATTTATTAGCGGAATATTATTTGAAAGCCGGAAATGACGCAGCTGCAAAAACTTCATATGAGACTGGAATTGAACAATCTATAAATTATTATTATTGGTTGCGGACATTAAGCAATAACAATACTGCCGGTGCATTAACCCCGACAAATGCAACTCAAATAAATGCTTATAAGTCAAACGCTACAATTGCATGGTCTGGTGTAACAATTGCCAAACTTAATCTAATTGCGACACAAAAATGGCTTCATTACAGCGTAGTCCAGCCTTTGGAAAATTGGTCGGAAGTACGAAGATTGGATTTGCCTGCTTTAAGTTTCCAGACGGATAACTCGAGTGCACAGAAGACCCCACCTAATAGGTGGTTGTATCCATCTGCTGAAGCAACGTACAATACGGCCAATTACCAGACGGTTCAGGCTAAAGACAATTTGCAGACCAAAATTTTCTGGGACGTAAACTAACAATTCCTAAATTTTAACCTGAAGTGCGGCAGAACATGCCGCACTTTTTATTTAAATTGTATTTATGTTATTTTCTATTCACAACAAGTGGTCATTTTTCAAGCTTTTGATTGCGGTCCTTGTCTTGCTGTTTCTCCTGATTTTTCCAAAACGCGGTTCTGCCCAGGGCAATCTGCATCAGCAATCTTCGACCTATGAATGGCCGGCCGACCCATTGGTAAAGGCCAGGCTGGACAAATGGCAGGACCAGAAATTTGGTATGATCATTCACTGGGGCATCTATGCTGTTCCGGGGATTATTGAATCCTGGTCGGTGTGTTCTGAAGACTGGATAGAACGCGACAGCACTAAAAGCTATGACGACTATAAGAAATGGTACTTTGGCTTGAGCAAGGATTTTAATCCGGTTAAGTTTGATCCGTCGGTCTGGGCCAAAGCCGGTAAAGATGCGGGGATGAAATACCTGGTTTTTACGACCAAGCACCATGATGGTTTTGCCATGTTTGATACGAAAACTTCTGATTATAGCATTGCTAAGGGACCGTTTGCCGGTAATCCGAAAAAGGACGTGGCCAAATACGTCTTTGATGCTTTTAGAAAGGAGGGCTTTATGATCGGTGCTTATTTTTCTAAACCGGACTGGCACTCCGAATATTACTGGTGGCCCAAATATGCGACGGCAGACAGGAACAACAATTATGACCTGCGCAAACATCCCTGGAGATGGAATAAGTTCAAAGACTATACTTATAATCAGATTAGTGAATTGATGCACAACTATGGGAGTATGGATATTCTTTGGCTTGATGGGGGTTGGGTAAGGCCATTGGAAAGTGTAAATGATGAAGTACGTGCCTGGGGTGCAGCTATCCCGGCCTGGAGCCAGGATATTGACATACCGAAAATTGCCAGTATGGCAAGAGAGGCGCAGCCTGGTCTTCTGGTTGTAGACAGAACGGTGCATGGCCCATACGAAAACTACCAGACGCCTGAGCAAAAGATTCCGGAAGGACAGCTGGACCATCCCTGGGAAAGCTGTATTACGCTTGGCGGTGCCTGGGGCTTCGTAAATAATGAACAATATAAACCAGCGGGACAAGTGATCCACAGTCTGATCGAAATTGTGGCAAAGGGCGGAAGCCTGCTTCTGGGCGTGGGGCCTAAGGCTGACGGGACGGTTCCTGCTGAAGCGATCCAACGGCTCGAAGAGATTGGAAAATGGCTTAACGTAAATGGTAAGGCGATCTATAACACCCGGATTACGAAAGAGTACCATGATGGCGATACCTGGTTTACACAGTCGAAGGATGGAAGGACAAAATATGCGTTGATCTGCCTGAAGGCGGGGCAGGCAAGTGCTGAATATGTGAGCTGGAAAGGTAATGTGCCGCTGAGGGGTTCGAAAGTTATTTTACTTCAGACCGGTCAACCAATGAAATGGGGGCAAGTTGGGAAGGAGACAAGGGTATGGTTACCTAAAAATCTTCCTTCAGATTTGCCGGCGCTGGCCTTTGCATTTAAGACGCTATAGACTTGTAATTGATTGGGCAGAAGATAAATTTTTTGATTCTGTGTTTCTGTTTTGAACTTGCAAGCAAAAAGGCTTATTTTTAGCGTTTCTTTTTAAGAGTCCTATTGTCTAAAATGTTTCGCCTCCTGCTCTGTATTTGCCTATTTCCGTTCTTTGCCGCTGCACAGCCACCGGAGATCAGGTACGCTACACCACAGATTTATATATTGAACCGGACGATTGCGCCACTGGTACCTGACAATCAAGGTGGGACTGTACCAGCGGTGATCCACAATGAGGTGAGTACTTTTGCCGGGAGTGGTGCACCGGGTGGGCAGGACGGAAGAGGTGTTTCAGCTACTTTTCAAAACCCTGCTTCTATTGCCACAGATGATGATGGTAACCTGTATGTAGCGGACTCTTTTAAAAGTGTCATCAGAAAGATCACACCAGAAGGCGAAGTGACCACTATTGCAGGGGGCGGTACAGGGGCTTTCGCTGACGGGAATGGCAGGAAGGCTTTTTTTAGTGCGCCTTTTGGAATAACGCGTGATAAAAAGGGAGATCTATTTGTGTCTGATGCCAACAATAGCCGGATTCGTAGAATTAATTC
The DNA here is from genome assembly GCF_030244015.1 of Pedobacter ginsengisoli. Taxonomy (GTDB): domain Bacteria; phylum Bacteroidota; class Bacteroidia; order Sphingobacteriales; family Sphingobacteriaceae; genus Pedobacter; species Pedobacter ginsengisoli. The sequence goes on along the minus strand of NZ_JASSYX010000004.1, from coordinate 346,479 downwards.
CTCTGCGGATGTAACTACTTTTGCGGGGAGTGCCAGCACCGGAAAAAAAGATGGCTTGGGCACTGCTGCTACATTTTATCACATCGTTGGGATTGCTATTGATCTTTCCGGAAATCTATACATCGCTGACAGCGGCAACTCACTGGTGAGAAAGATCGCCAGTGATGGAACCGTAACGACATTTGCCGGAAATGGCAAGACTGGCAGAATTGATGGATCCAGGTTAAACGCAAGTTTCAATGTGCCGGTATGTGTGGCTACAGACGATGCTGGTAATATTTATGTTTCTGATCATTACAATCACCTGATCCGGAAGATAACGCCTGATGGGATGGTAAGTACTTTAGCAGGTAGCGGCACTGCTGGGTTTAATGACGGAAAGGGCAGTGCTGCAAGTTTTAAAAATCCATGGGGCCTGGCTGCTGACCGTGCCGGGAATGTCTATGTGGCTGACTACAGCAACAACCTGATCAGAAGAGTATCGGCAAATGGAAGGGTGACAACCATTGCGGGCAACCGTACTTTTGGTTCTGCTGACGGGCCTTTGCTGTCTGCAAGCTTCAATAATCCGATGGGAATTGCGGTGGACAAATTTGAAAACATTTATGTGGCTGATTACTTTAATCATAAGATACGCAAAATCACTTTAGGCGGTTATACCATTGACAGAGTGCTTCCGTCCGGGCTGTTTTTTGATCCCAAAACGGGTGTCATTTCAGGTACTCCGCAGGAAATCTGGCCGGCAACGGTGTATACCATAACTGGATACAATGTCCTTGGGAACAGCACTGCAATGGTCACGATCGAAGTGGGAGTATCTGTTAAAGCTTCCACAAAAATCCCAAGCGCTTTTTCTCCAAATGGTGATGGGATCAATGATACCTGGGTGATAAAAGGACTATCCAATGATCCGGGCTGCAAGGTTCTTGTTTTTAATCGGAGCGGCACTATTGTGTTTGAATCCGGGACAGGTTATGATGTGGCCTGGAATGGGGTGTATCACGATCAGATGTTGCCAGTGGGTGTTTATTACTATGTGCTCAGCTTTAGTGATGGTCAGAAATCATCAGGTTCAGTAATGGTGTTGAAATAAGGTGTTGCTTTAGATTACAGCACTTAAATCCTCTTAAATCTATTCTTTAATTTCAGAATTGGCTTTTCTGCCAGTAAATGCGAAGCCATTCCTACTGTTATGGCCACTAATATATTTTGAGGGAACTTGTTGACCCAGAGATCATTTTTATCTGTGAGGAAAAGTTGCTGCCATACATATAATGAATAAGAGGCAATACCAAGGTGCGAAATGAATTTTTTATTGAGGAAATCGGAGGCTTTTGATGGGATGTACATGGCCCAGAACAATAAGAACATGATGCTGATATTGTTCAAGGTAATTCCGACGGTCAGATTGTATGCTGCCTGCAAGTACCAGGTCAGAACCGGGGAAATCACGAACAGAAAGAACATCACTACGACGATGAGTTTTTGATTTTCGACGTATTTGAAATATTTTTCTCTGAATTGCGGCGCTTGTTCCAGCAATGCGGCCAAACAGCCGATCATGATGGCGTCGCCGCCGGTATGGAGCATTTCACTGACATGCGGCCTGCTGTTTGGAAGAAAAAGAAAGGTCACGATCCTAAGAAATGGCATGATAGCGACTATTACCAGAATGATTTTAATGAGCGTAAGTCTTTTAAATTTGACAAAGGTAACAGGCCAGAGCAGGTAAAACTGCTCTTCCATGGAAAGCGACCAGAAATGACCCATAAACCAATTTCCTTTGTCTGCTTCTGCACCTACGTCGTGGATGAACAAATGCTTATAATTCCATAGATAGAATGCAGCAAATAGTATTAGCGAATAATCCGTGAAGATATCGGGCAGAATGGTCCATTTGAGCAGAAGGATGGCAAAGATGTAAAGGAAGAATGTGGGGAAAATCCTGAACATTCTTCTGATGTAAAAATCCCGGATGTTTACTTTGCCGTTTTTTTCTTGTTCTTTGAGCAGGAGTCTGGTGATCAGGTAGCCGCTCATGACAAAAAATATCCTTACTCCAAGATGTCCGAAGCCCGAAATATAATAGACGAAGATTTTGTGATTGGCAGCAAATTCGGGGGTAGTTTGAAATGCGTGCGCAATCAATACCATAATGATAAAAGTCCCTCTTATTCCGTCAAGGCTTTTTATTCTATTCTGCCCTGACATATCTTACCTTTTTAGAAAGTTTTGCGAATGGCGTTTCTATATATCTCCAGAATAGCCACGCAAGTGCATAGGTGCAAACAGAAGCCAAAATGAACAAGATCCAATAATAGTCCGGTGAAACACGCCGTTCGAGTAAGTTGATCAGTTTGATGCCTATCGGGAAATGGATGAGATAAAGTGAATAAGAGATCTTGCCCGTAAAATCGAGAATCCCGTGTTCAGGTTGTTTGTAAAAGATGATACTTCCAATGGTGAGCGCAGCAGCTATTGCAGAACCGGGGCCTTTGTAGATAAAGACGAAGATGATCAGTGCAGTTAAAACGATGAGTTCCAGTACCGGCTTCTTTTCTGAAGTATAGATTAGATAGCCTGTAATGCCGATCAGGAAAAATATAATGTATTGGAGCAGCATAAAGTGAGCTGCCAGTGGGGTTAGGCTTAGCGCAAGAAGGGCAGGAAACCCCAATAGGACAGACAGATTTTTATAGCGGTTCAATAAAACAAAGAAAAGTCCTATAAACAGATAATACTCGGCTTCTACACGCAGGGTCCAAAATACAGGATTACTTGTTGGTACATGAGCATAGAAGAGGCTTTTAATAATTGAGACGGGCGTTTCAGGATTGGGCTGGTTCCTGAGGTGATAAGAAATTGCCGCAAGTATCAGGGTGAGCGCCAAAGCAATAAGATACGGCGGGTGCATGCGTAAAAAACGCTTGTAGACAAATTGAAAATACGATCTTACCGTATACCTGGCCAGGTGCAGACTATATGGAATTACCAATCCTGAAATGACAAAAAAGATGTCAATACTGTTTACGGTATACTTTTCAATTCCTTTAAAAAATCCGGGTAATACAGTTCCTCCTGCTATCGAATTTGCGAAATGGTTAAAGCAGACAGCCAGTACGGAAATGCCTCTTAATATTTCCAGACTTGTGAGCTTTTTAGATTTTAGCATGTTTTGATGAGGCGCAAGGCAAAAATACCTGAGACATTTAAATTTCTGTCGAAAATAAAGGAAGCGTCATGTTTTTTGCTTGTTCATTTTGTTCATTATGGTTTGGATGAATGGATTTATGGCTCGCAAGATGATGATCTATATATATTTGTTTCTGTAGATGTTTTGACTATATGAATTTACGCTTCTTTTTTCCGGTTTTCTTGTTCTGTTTGTTGTGTTCGATCGCGGTTGATGCGCAAACCTTGCCAGTTGGTCTGTTTGAGAGTACTGAAGAGGCCTTCAGAAGACAACAACTGCTCGTGAAAGATACTACTGGAGTTTCTTATATGGTCAGACCGATAAATGTCGCTCCAAAAAAAGAAGGGAAAATGATTATTTATCCTTTGCCTTTAGTTTGGAAGAACCAGATCAATGCACATCATCCGTATGGAATGAATGACGGATCTATGATCGCGTCTAAAGGTTATCAGACCCAACTGTCGGGTGGTTTTTTTGCTAAAGCCGGCCCTGTGAGCATTCAATTCCGTCCGGAGGTGGTCTACGCGGAAAACAATGACTATACAGAAATACAGGAAAGAATACATGGCGATAGGTTTACACTTGCTTACGCAGATTTTTCCAATTCAATTGACCTGCCTTCCCGTGTGGGGGACGGACCATATTCAAAGTTTGACTGGGGACAAAGCAATATCCGTGTAACATTTGATCCGGTTTCAGTTGGCTTATCGAATGAAAACCTTTGGTGGGGTCCGGGATCGAGGAGTTCTTTAGTGATGAGCAATAATGCCGCGGGATTTAAGCACCTTACTTTGAACACTTCCAAGCCAGTTAAGACTGCGATCGGTTCTTTTGAGGCGCAGATTATAGCCGGGCGGCTGGAAAATTCGGGGGTGGCTAAGCTGGAAGGGGAACTTTATACAGAGAAACCTGATGACTGGAGGTATATCAATGCAATGATTTTTACCTATCAGCCTAAGTGGGTGCCTGGATTATTTATAGGCTTTGACCGGTCTTTTGTGGTTTATAATAAAGATATGGGCAATGGATTTAGTGATTATCTGCCAATATTTTCATCAGGAACAAAGAAAAATCTGGATGCTGCTGGTCCGAACGGTGAACACACCGAAGATCAAAGGAAAAGAGATCAGTATTTTTCGGCATTCGCCAGATGGGTATTGCCTGAAAGTAAAGCCGAGATTTATGGGCAATTTGGCAGAAATGATTTTCCCTGGGATATAAGAGATGCATTGTCCGAACCAGAACATTCTCGGGCATACATTGTGGGTTTCAAGAAGTTAGTCTCATTAATCCCTAAAGACACGTATATACAATTTGGAGTAGAATTGACCCAGATGGAGGGATCAAATACGGGAAAAATAAGAGCACAGCCTGTATGGTATAAACACAGGCTTGTACCTGCAGGTTATACCAACAAGGGCCAGGTGTTGGGTGCCGGCATTGGCCCTGACGCCAATCTGCAGTCTTTCGAGGTGAGCTGGATCAACGGATTAAAAAGAATAGGGCTGAGGTTTGAAAATTTGACGAATAATGCGTCGCTCTCCAGTTTCGATAAAAAATGGTGGGACTTGTCTTTTGCAGGCAAATTTGACTGGAACTGGAAGGATTTTTTGCTGAGTTCTCAGGTGGCTTATGTCAGGTCTGTTAACTATCAATATGCTGATCCCGGAGCAAATAACCTTCAATTGCAATTTGGGATGTTATACGATTTTAAATAAAAAATATGTTAAAACAATTACGCAGCTTTTCTGCCTTATTTACAGGCGTTTTATTAATTCTTATCGTTTCTTCGTGTGGTACAGGAAAGAAAAGTGTTTATTTTTCCGATATAGGAAGTGAGAGTGTAAGTCATAAGGCTTCAGCAGAATATTTCGAACCGCTGATACAAACTGATGATATTCTGACAGTCAATATTCAAACTATTGATCCGCGTGCTACCACAGCTGTAAACCAGGGCGGCGGCACATCAGGGAACAACACAATGGGTCCGAATGATGCTGCACCGAATGGTTTTTTGGTGGATAAGGAAGGATTCATAGAGATGCCTATGCTAGGTATGATCAAAGTAGCGGAAATGAGTACTTCGGAAGCTAAAGAGGTGATCAGGAAAAAGGCTTCAACTTATTATAAGAACCCCACTATACAAGTGCGCTTTGCAAACTTCAAGATCACTGTATTGGGAGAGGTAGCTAGGCCGGCTTCCTATACCATCCCCAATGAAAAAATCTCCGTCTTAGACGCAATTTCGCTGGCCGGAGATCTTACAATCTTTGGAAAGCGGGAGGATGTGATGTTGATCCGCAACAATGGAGCGTATAAGGAAATTGCCAGGTTGAACCTCAATTCTTCAGAATTGATGGCGTCACCCTATTTTTACCTAAAACAGAATGACGTGCTGTACATCGAACCCAATAAGGCGAAGATTTCAACCAACAATGCACCTAAATTTCAGATCATCACAATAGCGATTGCTGCTGCCACGCTGATCATAACCGCAATAGCAAGATTTTAAGTTATTTTACACCACACCATGAGCAATACCAAACAGCTTCAGGATGATTTCTTCGGAGAAAAAAATCAGTTTAACTTTAAACAGCTGAACGCAAAATTTGTCAATAATTGGTACTGGTTAATCATTTCCCTTGCCATCTGTCTGTTGATTTCCTTCCTCTACCTGAGGTACACCTCTCCTGTATATGCAACGGGATCGAAAATTCTGATCACTGAAGATAAAGCTCCAAATCCGGGAGACGATGCCATGTCAAAGGCATTTGGCGGTAGATTTGGAATGGGTAACAATGCCGAGGCCGAGGCTGAAGTTTTGAGGACCCGGGTACTTATGGAAAAGGTTGTCAGAGAACTTAAAGCCTACATCAGCTATTTTCACAACGGTAATGTAAGACTTGTAGAATTGTACCATACTGCACCGTTCAAACTCACCGTACTTTCTTCACCCGACAGCATCCTGGAACAAACCATGGAGGTAAGAATAAACGGGAATAAGGTAAGTGTAAGCGGAGAGGTAGAAGTGACCGGTGAAGAGTATACGAGGGATGTAAATCTTTATCAGCAGTTTACTGTTCCCGGATTGGGTAAAGTATTGATCGAACGAGGTGTCGGAAGATCTGATCCAGACCAGTCCTATACAGTTAAAATTGGAACGGTAAGAGAGACTGTTGACGATTTTATGGAGCGTCTGGAGGTTCAGATACCGATACTTATGGTTAAGATCGTATCTCTGGATTTTACAGGTGAAGTGCCGAGAAAATCAGAAGATGTTTTAAACCGGCTTACCGCAGCCTATATAGAAAGTGCGCTTACGGATAAGAACAGAATAGCAGATAGCACCATTGCCTTTATAGAAAACAGATTGATCTATGTTGGTCAGGAGCTAGGAAGCATTGAAGGAAATGTTCAGAGCTTTAAGCAGCGCAATCAGATCACAGACCTTTCCGCACAGGCTACTCAGCTGATCACCTCTACTAAGGAATCTGTAGATGATCTTGGGAAAACTGAAACACAGCTGAGTGTCTTAAATTCACTGGAACAATATCTGAGTAATGCAAACGCCACTGAACGGATAGTCCCAAGTGGAGCACTACTTGAGGATCCGGGTTTTGCAGCGCTGATTGAAAGGTACAATACCATTGTACTTGAAAAGGAGAGGAGCAGTTTAAGCCAGACCGAGGCAAATCCTTATGTTCAAAACCTGAACACGCAAATTGCAAGCGCCAGGGCAGATATGCTCTCCAGTCTGAGGGGGCTAAAAAGATCTTTGGAAATTACAAAAAGAAGGGTCTTGTCGCAATCCAACAGGATTGCCGGTCAGGTAAGAAAGGTGCCTGCTGTCGAAAGAACCTACCTTGACTTATCCAGGCAGCAGCAGATTAAACAGGAGCTTTATGTATTTTTACTTCAAAAAAGGGAGGAGACAGCGATTTCAAAAACGTCTAATATCTCTAACTGCAGGGTGATTGAGCCACCGGTGTCCAAGGGACCGATCAGTCCAAAAAAAGTTAACTTGTATGGTTACGGATGCATCCTTGGTCTGCTGATTCCGATAGGCGTGATTTTGATGAAGGATAAATTGAATACCCGGATCATTTCCAGGACTCAGATAAGAAATTATACCCGTGTTCCTATTATTGGGGAAATCGGGCACAGTACTGAGCACAGACAGACCATCGTTGTTGCGCAGGATTCCAGAACACCAATTTCGGAGCAGTTCAGATCATTGAGGACAAACTTGTCTTTCTTTTTAAAAGGAAAGGAAAAAACCATTCTGATGACTTCGAGTATGTCTGGTGAAGGTAAATCATTCATCTCCTTAAATCTAGCAACTGTTCTTGCAATTTCAGGCAAAAGGGTAGTCATGATGGAGATGGACCTGCGCAGACCGAATCTGTCTAACAAACTGAATATTAAGAATGATTTTGGTTTTACCAATTATATCGTTAACAAGGATGTGTCTCCGGAAATGATCATCAAACCATCAGGAACTAATGAAAATCTTTTTGTGATCAGCTCCGGAAATCTTCCCCCAAATCCGGCTGAAATCATTATGAATGAGCGTACGGATCTGCTGATCAAGTACCTTGCTGAAAACTTTGATCATGTCATTATTGATGCGCCGCCAGTTGGAATGGTAACTGATGCACAGCTGTTGAGTAAATTCGCAGATCTGACATTGTATGTAGTTAGGCAACGCTACACACATAAGGATCAGCTCGTTATTCCTCAGGATATTTATGCAAATAAAAAAATGAGCAATATTGCGTTACTGGTCAATGATGTAAAGAGCAGTGCCAGCTATGGCTATGGTTATGGATTTGGCTATGGTTATGCATATGGTGCGAAAGAAGAGAAGAAAGGTCTTTTTGGAAAACTGAAAAAGAAATAGACATGAAAGGCTGGATGGAGTGGGGGCGCTTAATTTCCATCACAGGATCGGTTCAAATCCTCGTGCAGGCATTAGGCCTGATCAGTGGGATCTTGATTATACGACTTTTGTCTACCAGTGAATTTGCGCTTTATACGCTGGCCAATTCTATGCTGGCCACTACAACCGTTATGGCCGATAGTGGTATAGGTGCCGGCATCTTGTCAAATGGAGGTAAGGTATGGAACAGCAGGGAAAACCTTGGGAAAGTAATAGTTACAGGAATTGACCTCCGGCGAAAATTTGCACTGCTTACACTCATTATAGCATTACCGCTGCTTTTGTACCTGCTTATCCGTCACGACGCCAGTTGGTCTATGGCTTTACTAATTACTTTGTCATTGATCCCGGCATTTTACACGGCTTTATCCGATACGTTATACGAAATCCCTATGAAACTCAACCAGGATATCGCGGCATTGCAAAAGAATCAGTTGCAGGCTAATGTCAGTCGTTTTATATTGTTGATTTCTGCGCTTTATTTTTTGCCATTAACGGTCATTGCAATGGCCTGTACCGGTGTGACGAGGTTTTGGGCAAATGTAAAGCTGCGAAAAAGAGCACTGAAGTATGCCGATATGGAGCAGTCTGCTGATCGGGAAGTGAAAAGTGACATTGTGCAAATGCTAAAACGTACCATGCCAAGTACAATCTATTATTGTGCTTCGAGCCAAATCACCATTTGGCTGATTTCCATTTTTGGCGATACCACTAATATTGCACAGCTTGGTGCACTGGAAAGAATTGCAGGTATGTTAGGCCTTATTAGCGTGATGTTTTCGACATTGATCATTCCACGGTTCGCACGCCTTCCCCAGATTTCTAAATTACTGATATTAAGATTTCTACAGATATTGTGCGCCTTATTCCTCATAAGCTGTGCAATATGTGCAGTGTTTTATGTGTTTTCTGATCAGGTGCTGTTTATTCTCGGGCCAAAATACAGCAACTTGAATGCTGCGCTGATACTCGTAACAATAGCGGCTTGTCTTAAACTGATGGCGGGAGTTGCCAACTATCTTTCTGTGGCCAGAGGGTGGGCGATAGCTCCTGTGTTGCACATATCTGTAAGTGTTGTTGTTCAGGTGGCGCTGATCTGGTATATGGATCTGAGTTTACTCTATAATGTGCTGATCCTTTCTGTGATCAATGGGTGCATAGCATTGCTGCTCTACTGTGGTTATTTTTTTTACAGGGGTTTTACATCAATGGGGCTTTCTTATGAATAAACCGGCAGGCAATTGGCGATGGAAAAAGGTCCTCTCCGAGTTCAGGCTGTACCTGTGCAATGAGTGGGTCGCAGGGTTTCCAAGCCATACTTTCAGGAATTTTTATTACCGCAACATCATGAAGTTTAATATTGGGCCTAATTGTTCCATATTAATGCACTGTAAATTTGATTGTACTACTAACTTTAATATAGGTGAAAATTCAGTAATCAACCAACGCTGCAGACTGGATAACCGGGGAGGAATAAGTATAGGAGAAAATGTTTCCATCTCTGAGCAGGTGATCATCCTCACAGCAGATCATAACGTCGATTCAGCGGAATTTGAAGGCAGAAGTAAACCTGTGACTATTGGAGACTATGTTTGGATCGGAACAAGGGTGGTCATATTGCCGGGTGTATCTATCGGTAAGGGAGCTTTGGTGGCGGCAGGTGCGGTGGTAACCAAAGATGTAATGCCTTATGCAATTGTTGGCGGTGTGCCGGCCAGGGTCATTAGAATGCGGAGCGAAGACTTAAATTACAAAACCGGTTATCATAGATTGTTTCATTAGTATGCAGATGAAGAGAATTGTACAACAGGGGTTTTTCGTATTGAGGTTTAGATACCCAGCGAGAATAACCTCGTCTCTGCGAAAAATGTGGTATAGGTGGATGGGAATGAAGATTGGAAAAGGAACAAAAGTAGAAAATATAGTAGTCAACTGGCCTCATCAGGTTGTCGTAGGTGATAATTGTGTGCTTGAGCGCGGAGTGACCATTAAGTTTCCAGGTGTCTGGAGGCCGGGACCAATGATTGGTATTGGTAATAATACTCTTGTAGCTAAAGACTGCGAGATCAACATTACTGAAAGTCTTTCTATTGGCAATGATTGCCTGATTGCTGCGGGGTGCAGGCTGATTGATCATGATCACGGCACCGGTATCGGTGAACTGATGCGAAAGCAAGAATGTCCGGGCAGCCCAATCGTGGTGGGAGATGATGTATGGATCGGGAGTGATACTATTGTGTTAAAAGCGGTAATGATCGGTGACGGTGCTGTTATTGCGGCGGGTTCTGTGGTCACGAAATCCGTTCCTTCAATGGAAATATGGGCTGGCATTCCGGCACGAAAAATCGGAGAAAGGAAAAAGGAATGAAATTGATGCTTATATGCGGGACACTTGAACCTGGGTGTGATGGAGTGGGCGACTATGTGCGCCGGCTTAGTGCTGCCCTATTGAAAGCCGGCCATACTGTAAATGCAATTGCTTTAAATGACCAGTATATATCTGAAACTTCATATGAAAACCACGATGCTGAGGGAACTGTTCTTGCAGTGTTGAGGCTGCCGTCGCGCATGCGTTCGGCAGATAGAAATTCCGTAGCCTCGGCTTACATCGAAGAGGAAGATCCTGACAAGATAAGCCTTCAGTTTGTTCCTTATTCGTTTCATAAAAAGGGGATTCCTCTTTTGCTCGGTAAAAACCTGCAAAAGATAATTAATAACCGTGGGGTTCATATTTTGTTTCATGAGATCTGGTTGGATTCGCCCGTCGGCTTAAGGCAGAAAATTACTGCGGCAGCCCAACGACTGTTGATTTGCAGACTTGTGGCAATCTTGAAACCTGAATCTATACATGTTTCAGTGCCATTTGAAAAAATGAAGCTTGAGCAGGTTAACATTAATTCAGAAGTATTAAATCTTTTTGGGAATATCTATCCGGGCGATAAATTAAATTTAAAAGACGGAGTACCGGTTAGGCAGATTGCTGGTATGGGTTCATCTGTTCTTTATTTTGGCGTACCGCCACGCGGGTTGTTCAGAGCTATTTTTTTTCGCAAACTAATAGAGTTCTTAAAGACATATGATCAGGGGATAAGATTAATTCTGGCCTGTGGCAAATCTAACGCAAAGGATGAATTTTGCAGTTCTCTGCGTAAGATTCTTAAAGGGTATAATTGTGAAATTGTTGATTGCGGTTTTTTGCCCGCCGGGGAGTTAAGCGCATTGATGTCACAATGCCAGGCGGGTATTTCAAAATCCAAGCCTCATCTGCTTGGCAAAAGCGGGGCGGCCATAGCCATGCTTGAGCATGGTTTGCCCATATGGATGCCCAGGTGGGATGGCAAAGAACAGTTGTCCGGTGATTTCAGAAAGCAATTGATTTTTCCTGAGCTGGATCATGCGATCTGTTCGGAAAAATTAGACTATCAACCTTTAATCGGTGAGGTAGTGGAACAGTTTACAAAAACCTTACAGCGCTCATGAAAATATTGTTTATAACACATTTGTTTTATCCTAAAGTCGGAGGGATTGAAGTTAACTCTGAGATACTGGCCAATGGCTTTTGTAAAAATGGTTATGAAGTCCATTTGGTGACTTGGGCGGAAGATCCTGGTAATAAAGCTTTCCCTTATCCGGTATTCCGAAAACCTGATGTTTGGAAACTGATCAGGGAACATGTGTGGGCGGATGTTGTTTTTGAGAATAACCCCTGTTTAAGGTTGTCGTGGCCTGCATTTTTTTTGAGGAAGAAGTCTGTCGTGGCTTTGAGATCCTGGGTCAGAAGAGATGATGGACGAATCGGCTGGCAGGATAAATTAAAGATGAAATGGCTGGGCAGGGCTAAAGGTGTCATAGCCGTAAGTAAAGTTATTCGGGATGCGTGCTGGCCATCAGCCACCATAATCGGTAACCCCTATAGAAATGAACTGTTCCGCCGGCCGCCGGCTCAGATCTACTCAAAAGATTTTGTCTTTTTAGGGCGTTTGGTTGGTGATAAAGGAGCGGATATGGCAATAAAAGCGGTAGCTGGTTTGGAGAGGCCGGCGACACTGACGATAATTGGTGAGGGGCCGGAATTGGAAAACCTTAAGCGAATGGCACTTGATTTGGCCCTGGGATCAACTGTGAATTTTACAGGCCTTTTAACCGGGGAGGAATTGGTAAGAGCGCTTAACGATCATAAATATATGCTCGTACCATCTAAATTGATAGAACCTTTTGGAAATGTTGCACTTGAGGGTTTGGCATGTGGCTGTTTACCAATAGTTTCAGACGGCGGCGGACTTCCGGATGCCGTAGGAAATGCGGGAATTGTTTTTGAAAGGGGGAATCTGGATGCGCTGATTGATACAATTTCAGAGCTGTTAAACGATCCGGTAAGGGAAAATGAATTGCGTAACAATTCAGCCCTACACTTGAAAAATCACCATCCCGAATTTGTCTCAGAAAGATATCTGGAAGTAATTGAAAAGGCATTTAAACAAGATATGAGATGAGAATCCTGCTGTCACATCCTACAGGCAATCAATTTGTAAGGGCATTAATCACGTCTTTTCAGGATGCAGGTATGCTGGCTAGATTTGTTACTACAGTTGCCGTCACTGAAAATGCATATTGGCCTAAAATGCTGCCGGCAAAGTTAAGAGAGGAACTGCGACGGAGAACATTTTCCTTGCCTGCTGACCAGATGATGAGGCGTCCCCTGCTTGAAATTGCAAGAAACCTGCTGCCGAAGATTGGTTTTCATGCGGCGGTAAGACATGAAGCCGGTTTTGCCAGTTTAGACCGCGTATATTGGGACCTTGATAAGGCCATTGCCGGGAGTTTGAAGAAAATCTCCAAACGACTGGACATTGATGCAGTATATGCGTATGAAGACGGGGCACTGGAAACTTTTATCCAGGCTAAAAAACTGGGACTGACCTGCATTTATGATCTGCCTATAGCTTATTGGGAGACGGGGCGCAAATTGATGCAGGAAGAGGCGCTGCGTTTGCCACCCTGGTCTGTAACACTTGGCGGTGGTGTTGCCGACTCCGAACACAAACTTAAAAGGAAGATAAAGGAACTGGAGCTTGCTGATGTTGTGGTGGTCCCGGGCAAATTTGTAAAGGACTCTCTTCCTGTCTGGGCCCGGGGCAAAAAGATCATTCTTGCTCCTTTTGGTTCACCTGAATCTTCTAAACCTGTTCGGAAAAATGCCAGTGAGCCCCTGCGCGTTTTGTTTGCCGGCTCATTGGGACAACGCAAGGGGCTGGGCGATTTGTTTGCAGCGATGAAATTCCTGGACCCTAAAAGAATAGAATTGATAATAATGGGGGGCTTACTTGCTCCACTTGAATTTTATAAACGTGAATTTGCTGATTTTATCTATGAAAAAGGCCGGCCACATGATCAGGTTTTGGAACTGATGCGCAGCTGTGACGTTTTTTGCCTGCCATCAATTGTGGAGGGAAGAGCATTGGTTATGCAGGAGGCGATGAGTCAGGGGCTTCCTTTGGTGATCACGCCAAATACGGGTGGCGATGATCTGGTCATTGAAGGGGAGACGGGATTTATGGTGCCTGTCCGCTCGCCTGAAAAAATTGCTGAAAAACTAAACTGGTTTATTGAAAACCGGGAGGCCGCATTTATAATGGGACAGCGCGCGACAGCACATGCGGCAAAATATACCTGGAAGGGTTATGGAGATCTAATCGTTAAAGAATTAACAAGTATACATGTATAATACCTACACAATTATAAAAGACGAAGATGAAGACCGCCAGCTACTAAAAAAAATTATCTGGCTATACTTATTGCTCCTGATTTTTGAAGGAGCACTCAGGAAATGGTTCCTGCCTTTTTTGTCAAGCCCGCTGCTGATCATTCGCGATCCCATAGCCATTTGGCTGATCTATAAAGTCTGGAGCAGAGGGCTCCTGCCCTCATCGACATTGTTGAACGGAATGGTGGTGCTTGCGTCAATCGGCATTGTAACCGCCATTGTGTTTGGGCATGGAAATCTTTTTGTTGCCGGTTTTGGCGCCAGGATTTTTTTGATTCAGTTCCCGATGATCTTTGTCATTGCACGGGTATTTGATAAAGAAGATGTCATTGCAGTGGGACGTCTACTTGCCTGGATCGCAATTCCTATGACGGCATTGATCATTTTACAGTTTTACAGCGCTCAGTCGGCATTCGTAAACCGGGGGGTTGGTGGCATCGAAGGATCAGGATTTAGCGGCGCATTAGGTTATTTTAGACCTTCGGGGACATTCTCTTTTACAAATGGCACGCATTTGTTTTTTGGCCTCGTGGCCAGCTATTTATTTTATTTCTGGTTTACTCCTGGCCAGATCAGCCGATTTATATTGTATGCGTCAACTATAGCTGTATTGGTCGCTATTCCGTTTTCCATTAGCCGGAGTCTGGCATTTCAGGTCGCAGTAAGTCTCATATTCGCTCTTTTTGCTGTAGTAAGAAGACCTGAAAACCTGTTCAGGGTGCTTATGGTCGGCATTATTGTTTCGATCATTGTTGTCATTTTACTGAACCTTGATTTTCTTCAAAACTCCATTGACGCTTTTGTTGTAAGGTTTACTACCGCCAGTAATATAGAGGGCGGATTGGGTGGGACAATTGTCGACCGTTATTTTGGCAAGATGATAAGTGCATTAGAAACGGCACTGGACCAGCCTTTTTTTGGATATGGCATGGGTATGGGAACAAACGTTGGAAGTGCGCTGCTTACCGGCTCACGCAAGTTTTTAATTGCAGAGGAAGAATGGGCCCGGCTCATTGGAGAGCTTGGACCTTTTTTGGGCCTGTCGGTCATTTTCATAAGATTGGCATTGAGTATTAAAATGACCATTTTTTCTTATTATGAATTGCGAATAGGAAATATGCTCCCCTGGATGCTGCTTGGCTATGTGCTTACAAGCTTGCCTCGGGGACAATGGGCGCAGCCTACTTCGCTGGGGTTTAGCGTTATGGTAGCGGGGCTTTTGATAGCAGGAATGAAGAAACCACAAGAAGACTGACAAATGGAAGACCCTAAAATTCATGTAAATTTCTTTCAGAGAAGGCCGCGTAAAGGCTTCAGCTTCAGTGTTGAATATATTTTTGAGGATATCAGAAGGAGGCTTGCTGATAAAATCGTTCCAACAGTATATATCTCAAAATGTTATAACGATGGATATTATACAAAGATCGTAAATATTATTGAGGCTGCTTTTAGAAAGAAGGCTGACGTAAATCACATCACAGGAGAGGTTCATTTCCTTAACCTGCTGATGAAAAAGGAAAACGTGATTTTGACTGTCCTTGATTGCGGGGTGATGCCAAGAAAGAAAGGCCTGGCCAGAAAGATTGTGAAGTGGCTTTATCTTACAGCACCCGTAAACCGCTCAAAATATGTTACAGCTATATCAGAGATAACCAAACAGGAAATCATTGGGTATACCAATTGTAATCCCGATAAAATTTATGTAATACCTGTGGCAATTGATCCGTTATATATTCCGTTTCCGAAAGCATTTAACAAGGACAAGCCCTGTATTTTACATATTGGAACAGGCTTTAACAAAAATCTGTTAAGGCTCATTGAGGCAATTGAAGGAATAAATTGCAGGCTGTCTATCATTGGGAAGCTGTCAAATGAACATCTTCAGGCATTGGAAGAGAATAATATAGACTACGAAAATGAGTATAATATAAGCAACGAAAGATTGTTTGAAAAATATAAAGAATGTGACATTGTAGCTTTTGTGTCCACATTTGAAGGGTTTGGGATGCCCATTGTTGAAGGCAATGCCGTAGAAAGAGCAGTGGTGACAAGCAACGTTTCTTCAATGCCTGAGGTCGCTGCTGACGCCGCTTGCCTGGTAGATCCATATGATGTAGACTCCATAAAGGCCGGTATTTTGAAACTAATAGATGATGATGTGTACCGGGAAAAATTGATCAGTAATGGTAAACTTAACAGGCTCCGGTTTGATGCTGATGCCGTGGCGGCGATGTATCATGAACTTTACTGTAAAGCATCGATAAACAGATGATTAAGGTACTCCATATTTTGCCGAGTCTGGATCCAAAAGCCGGTGGCGTAAGTCAGGCCGTCCGGAGTGTGATCAGGTATTCGGCTGACACTGCACTAAGTCATGAGGTTTTGTGCCTGGATGATACAAAAGAAGAATATTTGAAAGATTGCGATTTTGTAGTGTACGCAATGGGCCGGGGGAAAACCGCCTGGAACTACAATCCGAGATTGCTGCCATGGCTATTGAGCCATTTAGCCAATTATAACAGGATCATCGTTCATGGTTTATGGCAGTACCAGACTCTGGCTGTTTATCAAGCGTACCGGGCCGTGGCAAACGGAATAGCCAAATTGTATATAATGCCCCATGGCATGCTTGATCCTTATTTTCAACGGGCAAAAGACCGAAAGATAAAGGCGATCCGGAATATTGTTTTTTGGAATCTGATAGAGCGTAAGCTGGTTAACAATGCAGATGCCCTGCTATTTACTTGTGATGTTGAAAAGGAACGGGCTCATGAGTCTTTCATCCGGTATAACCCAAAAGAAGAAATTGTGAGTGGACTTGGAGTTGAAAGACCGCCCTTGTTCGAAAAATCGATGACAACAGCTTTTCACAGCAGATGCCCTGAGGTAGAAAATCAACGTTATTTTTTGTTTTTGGGTAGAATACATCCGAAAAAGGGGGTTGATTTATTGATAAGATCATATATCAAACTAAGATCTTCTGAACAAGACTTACCTCTGCTGATCATTGCGGGGCCGGGGCTGGAATCTCAGTATGGGCGCAAAATGAAGCAACTTGCCAGCGAAACTAAAGACATCCTATTTCCTGGAATGCTTGATGGGCAATCTAAATGGGGTGCATTTTACGGCTGCGAGGCATTTATACTGCCAAGCCACCAGGAAAATTTTGGTATTGCGGTCGCTGAGGCTTTAGCATGCAGTAAGCCGGTTTTAATTTCTGACCAGATTAATATTTGCAAAGAAATTGAAAGGGATGGGGCTGGAATAGTTGCTTCAAATACATTGGCAGGTACCTACGATTTACTAAGGAAATGGGAGCACTTGAATGTTCCGGAGAAACAAGAATACGCATTAAATGCAAAGCTATGTTATGAGAGCCGATATAGCGAAAGCATCACACGTAAGATCATTATAGGTATAATCAAATAGCTGGTAATCAAGCGGCTGCTTTGTTCATTTTTGTGCAAAATCGCACAGTGCTCCAGATAGATACCAAAATCTGACCGGATACACAGAAAATTGCGAACATGCCTCTTCCGAAAGTGAACAGAATGAATAAAGTATAACGGCTGCGGTTCATTTATTTTCGTGAAATAGTTAATAGAAATCCATGCCTCTTTATGAGCTTTGAGGTTTTTTGTTCCAGAAGCAAATATGATAAACGCTCCCTTCCAGTCTAAAGTAAATTTGCAGTTATTCGATTCATCACATGGACTAAACAGGGACGCTTCCATACTAAAAGAGGTGTTGTGGTACATTGTTAAATGGCTTTTCTTCCTTACGGCAATTCCTTACCCAAGCTGTTTTAAAACGATTCTTCTTAAGGCGTTTGGAGCTCGTGTCGGCAAAAATGTACTCATCAAACCAAGAGTCAACATTCATATGCCCTGGAAACTGGTTATTGGAAATAATGTTTGGATTGGAGAAGAGGTGTTTATCTTAAATTTTGAGCCGGTTCACATTGGGAATAATGTCTGTATATCACAGCGTGTCTTCCTTTGTGGCGGTAACCATAATTTTAAAGATCCGGCGATGGCCTATAGAAATGGTCCCATCACATTGAATGATGGCTGCTGGATTGGTGCGAGCACTTTTGTCTGCCCGGATGTATCTGTCGGAGTTGACACCGTAGTTTGCGCCGCCTCGGTTGTCACCAGAAGCTTAAACGATAATGGCGTATTTAGAGGAAACCCTGCGGGTTTTATTAAAATGAGGTGGGAATGAGTAAAAAGAGAATATTGATTATCGGCATCAACAGTCGTCCCGAGTTTACAGGAATTGGCCGGTATACTGGTGAAATGCTGACCTGGCTGGCAGGACAGGGCCACGAAGTGACGATGGTTACCGCTTATCCTTATTATCCTTATTGGAAAATACAAAAACCTTATTCGGGCTGGTTGTATAAAAAAGAAACACCAATGCCCGGATTGACTTTATACAGGTGCCCGCTATATGTTCCGTCGGTGCCTACAGGGTTAAAGCGGATGATCCACGAGGGTACTTTTTTTATGTCTGCCTTTCTGGTCGTAGTTAAGCTACTGTTCAAAAGACGCTACGATACGGTTTTCACCATTGCCCCGCCATTTCATTTGGGCTTCCTGGCACTTTTTTATAGATTTTTTAAAGGTAGTCCAATAGTCTATCACTTGCAGGATCTCCAAATTGATGCGGCCAAAGAACTGGGGATATTGAAATCAGGGCCACTGTTTTCTGTTCTTTTTAACCTGGAGAAATTTATACTGAAAAAGGCTGATATAGTAACTACCATTTCTATTGGAATGCATGAACGGATTTTGAATAAGATAAGAAGGCCGGTTGTGCTTTTCCCAAATTGGGTCGATACAAATCTTTATCATCCAGTCAGGGAGCGCGACAACCTAAAACGGAGATGGGGTTTTTTACCTGAAGACAAACTTGTTGTTTATGCCGGGAGTATTGGGGAAAAGCAAGGCCTGGATATGTTGCTGCACATTGCTGCGACACTCGGGACTCATAAGCAGATTAAATTCATTATTTGCGGAACAGGGCCCTTTAAAGAGAAGCTGGCAGCGCTGGCCATTGAGCTTGGACTCAATAATGTTTTCTTTTTTCCATTGCAGGGAGATGATGTTTTTAATGATTTTCTAAATATAGCAGATGTGCACCTGGTGCTTCAAAAAGGAGACGCAGGCGATCTGGTTATGCCCTCCAAGCTGACAACTATACTGTCGATCGGTGGTCTGGCAATTGCCACCGCAAATCCCGGGACTACACTTTATGAGGTGATCACGGCTAATCAAATGGGCATCATTGTGTCGCCGGACAATGAGCTTGAATTGTCAAATGCAATTGTTGACTGTTTTGAATATGACCATTCACAGAAGAGGATAAATGCCAGGAATTTTGCTGAGCACAATCTTAATAAAGATGTGATTCTGAATAAGCTGAGCACTTATTTGTGATTTTCCGTTAAAGGACCCTTAGCTGTTCATTTTATTCATTGTTGTGCAGAACCATGTACTGGAGCGGTTTTTAAATACCTTTGGTATACGCTCATTCTCATGCGTAATAATATGCAAACACGGTATATATATATCTTGAGATACGTCCTGCTCATCACTGATGTAATTATGCTCAATAGCGTATATTTTGCATCTTTTCATATTACTTCATTGCTTGGACAGTCCCTTTCAGAAGAGGTATTTAAGCAATATGTTCTGGTGTGCAATCTGATCTGGTTGTTTAATACAGCTATTTTTGGCTTGTACACTTTCAAAGGCGAGAAAAAGCTCGAGAGTATATACCGCGGGACCTGGAGAAGTATCGTACTGCATATTATGCTGTTCGCTTTTTATCTGATGCTTGCCAAGGACATAAATTTTTCCCGGACGTTTCTTGCCGTGTTTTATTCCCTGCTTTCTTTTTCTTTTATTGTCAACAGATTTTTGGGGACTGCGATACAATACCGTTTTTCTGAGCGGTTTAATATTGCGCGGAAAGTCGCCGTGATGGGGTCTAACGTTACCGCACATAAGATATCTGCTTACCTGGAAAAGCAAAAGAACATACAGTTTTGCGGATTTGTCGGGGATGACGAGAATATGTATTCGTTAAACGGTATTGGTGTTTCTGAAATAACTTCGCTGAAACTGGCCGAGGCAGCATACAATGGAGTTTTTGATGTATATGTCGCAGTGGATCTTGACAGGATGACGGAAGTCGGTCCGTTGATCAGGGAAGCGGAAAGGCAGTGTATACGTCTAAAGTTCATCCCCGATTTTGGGGGTGCGCTGTCGCTGACTTATACGGTAAGTGAGCTCGGAGGTAAGTTTCCGATCATTTCATTGCGTGAGGAGCCCCTCGAGGACATGCATAACCGGTTTAAGAAACGACTGTTTGATGTGGTATTCAGCAGTTTTGTAATTGTTTTCATTTTAAGCTGGCTGTACCCCTTGCTTGCATTCTTTATAAAGATGCAAAGCAAAGGGCCTGTGCTGTTTAAACAGCAGCGTACCGGAAGAAATGACGAGCCTTTTTGGTGTTATAAATTCCGGAGCATGAGTATAAACACTAAAAGTGATGACCTTCAGGCTAGTCGTGGTGATGAACGCATAACGCCAATCGGAAAGTTTATGCGCAGAACCAGTCTTGATGAGATGCCGCAATTTTTTAATGTTTTGATGGGTGATATGAGCGTCGCCGGGCCGAGGCCTCATATGCTCAAACATACTGAAGAGTATAAGGCCATCGTCAACCAGTATATGGTACGGCAGTTTTTGAAGCCCGGGATCACCGGGTGGGCCCAGGTTAATGGGATGCGCGGCGAAACAAAAACCCAGCAGGACATGGAAGACAGGGTGAAACTCGATCTTCATTACCTGGAAAACTGGAGTGCCATGTTTGACGTGAAAATTGTGTTTATGACCGTGATCAATCTGCTGCGCGGGGATGAAAATGCCTACTAATAGGTATTGTTTTAATAAAAATCTTTAATCATCTTAGCATACGGGATAGGGACCCCGCTCAAATATGTACGCTCAATGACTAAATTAATCTGCTCAATTTTTACAGTATTTGTTGTTTTTACTTACAAATCCAGTGCGCAGCAACCATACAGAATGGGTATGAATTTTGACGACGCGTCTTATAGTGTCGTTAAAAAGAAGGCCAAACTTACACGCAGCCTGGAGTCATTGCCGGAATCAGCCTCGATAAAACAATTTTCCCCGATCCCGGGCAATCAGGGGATGTACAGTACTTGTACGGCATGGGCATCGGCTTATTGTGGAAGGACAATAGTAGATGCGGTAAAAAATAACTGGCTGGACAGGACATACATTACTGAACACGCTTATTCGCCGGCTTTTCTATTTCGCCTGTTAAGCCCTGATGATCAGTCCTGTAAATCAGGTTCTTATATATCAATGGCTTTTAGTATAATGAAAACCAAAGGGCTCATTCCTTTTAGTGAGCTTTCAGCTTCCTGCATCCCCTCTGTTTCGAATGTTCAGCTTGCGAGCGCCGGGAATGGTAGAATAAAGGATTTTATGCGCCTCTTTGATGTTAACGCGGCCCGGGATATAAAGGTGCAGTCTGTAAAGAAGTCTATTTCCGAACAGAAACCAGTCGTATTTGGGATGATATGTCCCCCGTCATTTTTTAATGTAAAAGGGGTTTGGAATCCAGTAGAAGAGGCTGATCCAAAAATCGGAGGGCATGCAATGTGTGTGGTTGGTTATGATGATAAAAAAGAAGGTGGTGCTTTTGAAATCCAAAACAGCTGGGGCACCAAATGGGGAAATGAGGGATATATCTGGATAAAGTATGATGATTTTGCGAGGTTCACCGCATATGCGTACGAATTTATTGATCTCCCCGAGGCTAAGCCCGAATTAGCCGATCTTTCGGGAAGTATCAGGTTGGTCCTGGCAGATAATAACGAAATGCCGGTTACTTTACTAACTTCGACAAGAGGACTCAAGGTGGTTCCTGCGAAGAAAACTACGGATCCCTTATCTGTGTACCAAACTGCATCAAACTACAGTTCCGGCACGAGGTTTCGCATTTACATTTCCAATAATGAACCTGCCTATGTCTATGCGATCAGCACTGATTTGAGTAACGAGGTGACCAAAATATTTCCATATGAAGATGGGATCAGCGCTGCACTAACAGATAAACGCAATGACATCGCTATTCCGGATGAGGACCATTTTATTGAATTTGATGATAAGCCGGGAAAAGATTTTCTATGTGTGCTTTACAGCCGGGACGAGCTCAACATCAACGAGCTGGTGACAAAAATTAGCAGTCAGCAAGGAAGCTTCAGCGAACGGATCTTCAAGGTACTGGGAGAAAAAATGGTTGCTCCGGCAAACACCCGGTTTTCTAAAGACAAAATTGCATTTGAAGGATTTAGTAAAGGAAAGAGCATTGTACCAATGATGGTGGAGATGGACCATAAATAAATATTTAATGGACAGAGTAAAGTCGATATTTTTTGTATTACCAAAAATAAGAAAATGAAAACATCTAAATTACTTCTTATCTCATTCTTCTTGTGCGTTTCATCAGGCATGTTGCTGGCACAATCCAAAGCACAGGAGGAACTGATCTTCCACACAGACTTTACAACAGCGGATGGATGGGACAAACAGCCCGCTGATAATTTTACTGTCCGGACAGAGAACGGTTTCCTGCTGCTGAACGAGGAAAACGTAAATAAATTCTTTGAGAAGGTGATCGACTACCAGATTGATGTGACCCGGAATTTTACCATCGAAGCTTCGGTAGCGCGTATAAAAGGTGGGGATGAGGGGTCGACATTTGGAATTATCTTTGGGGGATTCCCGGTTAAGCCGTCTGTAAACAACAGCCTTACCATCTCTTCCAGTGGTGTCATCAATTTTACTTCCTATGACAGAACTGATACGTATGTCCGGGATGAAGATACAACCGCTGCCATAAATATTAAAACAGAGCCGGGTCAATATAACAAAATAAAGATTGTGCGTATTGGTGCGTCACTGATCTGTTATATCAATGATGTGTTGGCGTATAAGAAGAATGGCATTGGAATATATGGCGGGAATATAGGCTTTGACATTGGCGAAGGCGTGACCATGGGTGTTGATTATTTAACGATAAATTATTTGCTTTCTGTTCCTGCTTCTCTCAATGCTGCGTTGGCAGATGCTGATAAAGATCCTCCGGTTATAAGCATTATAAATCCGGTTGTCACCAGGGGTTTAAAAGTTGTACAAAGCGGAAACAAAATAACGGTTTCGGGTACTGCGACCGACGATAGCGGAATTAAAGCCATAGAGGTAAACGGCCTCAGCGCCAATGTAGATGCAGCGGGCAATTTTTCCGCAAGTGTTCCACTGGCTATAGGCGATAATAAGCTCAAGGTAAAAGCTACTGACGGCAAAATGAATTCTGCTGAATTTGATTTCGTGATCAACCGGAACCCGGCTGCCAACAATAATTCACAGCCTGTACCTATTGTACCGGTAAATGCTGGAAATATGGCGTCGGGAGGTAAGTATTATGCACTTATTATTGGCATACAGGAGTATAACGACGAAAGCATAGCAGACCTCGATCAGCCTGTTGCGGATGCGAAGTCTTTGCTTGACATATTGGTTAACAATTATACATTTGAGCGGGAGAATGTGACTTTATTGGCAAATCCAACCCGTTCACAGATATTCAGCTCGCTGGAGACACTGTCCCAAAAGATAAAACCGGAGGATAATGTGCTTATTTTTTATGCAGGACATGGTTTATGGGACCCCGTCCGAAAACAAGGTTACTGGTTTCCTTCTGATGCAGGCAGACGTGACCGTTCCTCCTGGGTAACTAACGCAGATTTAAAAGAATACATTACTGCAATCCCGTCGAAGCATACACTTCTGATCACAGACGCTTGTTTTGCCGGGAGCATCTTTAAAAGCCGGGCAATATTAGCGGGTGCTCCCCGGGCAATAAAAGAATTGTACGAAATGCAAAGCCGCAAGGCCATGACCAGCGGAACTTTAAAAGAAGTGCCGGATAAAAGTGTGTTCATTGAATATCTTGTGAAGCGTCTGACCCAGAATGCCGCTAAATACCTTTCCGCTGAGCGGCTGTATTCCAGTTTTAGAGACGCGGTGATTAATAACAGCGCCAACGGACAGGTGCCGCAATATGGAGAGATTAAAGAAGCGGGCGATGAGGGTGGCGATTTTATTTTTATTAAAAAATAACAAAATGAAACTACTAACGATACTGTTTCTAACATTTTGGACTGGTGATTTATTTGCCCAATTGATGGCTTTTTCTAAGGAATCAAGAGAACTAACTGCTAAAAGCGATAAGTTACGAGGAGAAAGAAAAACATTGGAGGCTGACAAATTGTTATTCGAGGCCAATGAGAAATTTCCGAATGACAGGTTGGACTGGATTGGACATGAAAGACTAAATTCAGGTGATGTTAAAGGTGCAAACAAATGCTGGGATGCCTTGATTTCGAGCGCTAAAAAGGAACTGCTAACTACCAAAGACTCGAAATTAAAGTATGCGCTGGAGATTTTCATTGGCCAGAATTTCTACAATCATCAGGTAGTAGGTAACCTTACAATGGGTGACCCTGTTGTGGGCATACGAGCGGCCATAGGGCATTTACAATTTGGAACTAAAAAATCATTTTCACATTATCAGAAGATATCCTGTAAGCTGGCAATTGAAGCATGTTACCAAATAAATGATTTGGAAAGTTTGAAAACTATCATGTTATTAAGTGAAAAAGCTGATCATGAACGAGGTGTCTTTGAATCAAAAATTTACAGCCTATTAGTAGAGAAAAAATATGATGAAGTGATCGCACTTAACACAGCTGGTGCTAAAGGTGAGGACTACAGGCTAGCCAAAGATGTGTTAAAATCAATACTCCCTTTTGCCTACTATGGTAAAGGCGATACAGAAAATTTAAAGAAGAGTATTGACGGACTTGGCAAGATCACAATTTTTGAATCATTGTCATACTACCAGGGATTATTGGCTTTAAACCAGAAAGCGTATGCTCAGGCGATCTCTATGTTTACTGAGGCAATGGCACCACAAAAACTCTTTATCTTTGGGAAAAATAAAAGAGTAGGGGCATTTCGGTACTATACTTATCGCGCCGAAGCATATGCCGGTTTAAAAGATTACGCAAATGCTAAAAAGGAATTTGAGGCGGCATTGGTTTATAATCCAAATTATCAACCTGCATTAGATGGCCTTGCCAAACTGGAAGGAAACCAGTTTGCAGCCCTCAAAACCGACAAAACCGGGCCAGAAATTAAAATATTGGAGCCAACCAATACCCGGGGACTAAAGATTGTCGCTGCTGGAAAAGACGTCATGATCAAAGGGATGGCTTCAGATCCTTCCGGCTTAAAATCAATTACCATTAATGGACAGGCTGTATACTCAAAGGAAACAGGTGATTTTTGGGGAACAGTAGCCATGGCCGATGGTATAAACAAGTTTGAGGTTCTGGCGACCGACCTGGCAGAGAATACAAGCAAACAAATCTTTGAAATAGAAAAAGCTGCTGCAACAGTTGACGTAGTGCCAGTTGCGACAACCGAAAAGCAGGGTAAAAACTATGCTGTATTTATTGCCAGTCAGAATTATGATGATGCTTCAATTCCTTCCCTGGAAAACCCGATTGCTGATGCGATCAAGCTGAAACTCATCCTGAAGAACAGTTATAATTTCACAGACGAAAATATTTATAGCCTTTTCAATCCGCAACGTGGTGATTTTAAAAAGAAGTTCCTGGAATTGAAAGAGGCCTTACAGCCCGAAGACAACCTGGTGATCTTTTATGCTGGTCATGGCATTTGGGTTGATAAGGAGAAGAAAGGTTATTGGCTCCTTACGGATGCAGAGCGAAATGATATAAATACCTGGTTGCCAAATAAACAGGTATTGGATATGATTGCAGAATTACCTTCAAGACATACCTTACTCATTACAGATGCCTGTTTTTCCGGATCTGTTTTTAAATCCCGAAGCATTGGGGCTGATGCCCCTGCAGCATTGAAAGAAATGGACAGCAAAATTACACGTGTAGCCATTACTTCCGGCAATGATACCGAAGTGCCTGATGTGAGCGTATTTATGAAGTATCTGGTAAAAGCATTGAGCGAAAACAAAGATAAATACCTGTCTGCACAGAAAATGTTCATCACCCAGATTATCGAAGCCGTGATGACGGAATCCAAAACAGAGCCTAGATATGGAACATTAGAACTGGCCGGACATGTTGGTGGAGATTTTATATTTAGTAAGAAATAAAGACATAGATCACGTTGAAGACTTCAGTCAAATGGCTTATCAGTTTCGCACATGCATTCCTTTTGCTTGGCTTTACAGCGTGGTGGATGAATACCGGTTTCACTTATGGTGATGAGCAGCTGCTGATCAAGTGGTCGTCCATATTAAAGCGTGTTGTATTTCAGATTGACAAGGATCCGCCAAAGAAGGATTTTATTTTTATCAATCTTGCTTATGAAAAGGCACTGATCCCCAGAGAAGACGGATTAGGGAATGAAGTGATTACAGACAGGGATAAGCTTGCACATTTCTTTCAAATTGTAAAAAAACATCAGAAGCACATTAAGTTTACGTTTTGTGATGTATTTCTGCAAGGCCGGTCTGAGCATGACAGCTTGCTTGAATCGTCTGTCAATGGTATTAATAATATTGTATTCCCAACTCATTTTGCCGACCATGGCCATATTGAAAAATTGGACATCAATGTACCCCGGGCAATAGCTGATTACCGCATGGCGAGCAGCGGCTTCATGAAATTTAAATTGTTCCAGAGCGATAGTTTGCCTACGGTCCCGCTATTGCTTTATGAAAAGCTAAAGAAAACAAAAATCACCCATAATCTTGCTTTTTATCTGGATGATGGCCGGCCTAGTTTGAACTCCATGATCATAGACTACCAGATCAGGGCACATGAATTATTTGAACAGAGCGAATATCCGGTGGTTACCTTGTCGGAATTGCTGCTGCTGCCTGAAGAAGTTATGGTAAACGAGTTTTTAAAAGGCCGTTTTGTTATTTTAGGCGACTTTAATACGGACGTTCATGAAACCATATTCGGGTCAACGCCGGGAACACTCATATTAATCAATGTTTACTTAAGCCTTCAGGCAGGACAACATCTGGTCAGCGTTTGGTGGATGCTTTTTTTACTGACAGGCTATCTGGTGTTTTCCAGAATTATGCTTTTTCCTCCGCCTGAAGATGAAGATCACCCGCCTTCGTGGTTTGGCCCGCTATTGGGAAGTGCAACTTACCTGGCCGTATTTTCAATGGTTTCTTATATGCTCTTTAATCAGCATTTGCAGGTACTCATCATTACCCTATATATAAATTTACTCCGTTTTATTATCCAGCAGCGCAATGCAAAATGGGGCAAAGATGATTTTAAAAAATGGTTGCTGGAATTGAGGGAGACTTATTTTAATTTTCAATAATATGTTCAAAAAAATAATATTCGTTGTGTTGGTCGCGGCTAGTCTTGCTTTTGTTCAGACAGAGCGCTATTATGTTACTTTTATTAAGGGAACCGTTGTTCTTAAGAAGACCGGTAAACCTGTTAAGATTGGAGATGTATTGCTTCCCACGGATGCGCTGGTCTTTAAAGAAAGTAGCGGGAAAGTGTCCTGCATCAGTCCAGGTAAAGGCCGTTTTGACATTAGTGCAGGAAAGATCAGTGGCGGAAGTAAAAATGAGTTGCTCGCAGTCCTAAAGAATAACCTTGTGCCGGCAACAAGCAGTTACAGACTGAGTACAAGGTCCCTGATGTTTGAGGGATATGATCCCAAATCTTATTTTGTATCCAACGAGACCAATAATCATGTCCTGCTGATCAAAAATGAAATTTTGCCTATTGTTCCATCATATAAAATGGACAATGAGAACTTTTTCTTTGTGCAGTATGTGATAAATGGAAAAACGGAGACTAAAAAATTAAACCACGTGGTGAATGGGGTCATTTTTGATGATGAAGCCTTTTCGGGCAATCCGGCAAGTGTAAAGTTTTGCTATCAGGAACAGACTACAGCAGGTCCAAGATCTGCTATGCTTGCAGAATTTATTCCTGTTCTTGCTGAAAAGGAAGATATCAGTCAGCAGCTGAAGTTGATCGCCACGCATTCCGGGATCACTGATAAGAAGAAACTTAAAGAATACATCACCAGCCATGTATTTGACAACTATGGAAAAATAGGCGCCAGGGAAATAAATAAACTAATACAATAACATTTGTATGGCCCCGCACAGGGCCATACAAACATTTAATTAAAAGCCCGCAGCAAATTCCTCTGCAAACTGTTCAAGTTTGATCTTTCCAGCCGGATGCTCATTCCTGGCCTCATAGTCTTCCCACAGTATTTTGCTTCTGATGGCTGTGCCCATTTCTACATAGACTTTTGCGATGTCTTCGGGAAGATGACCTTCAATCATGCCGTTTAATGCCTGGTCATCACTAAATTCTACCCATGGAAGATCCGGTTTCCCTATGGCTGCGCCAAGTACTGCGGCTACTTCATTCAACCTGCGTTCATCACTGCTGATGTACCTGATGGTCTTTCCTGATATGGGCTTCTGAATTTCCTCCGCAATTGCTGCGGCGATGTCTGCCGGATGGACCATGATCAATTTATCGTCCCCGCTGTAGTTTGCCCCGATAATGCCGGCATGTTTGATCATGTCTGTATTGGCATAAAAATTAGTGTAAAAGAATGCTGCGCGGATATGTTTTACAGCAACATCACCTAGTGTGCTATATATGTTCTCGACGTCATGAATTCCGGCAATGGGACCTGTTCCTGATGGAAGATGGGCACCTATGCTGCTCAGGTTAACAACTTGTTTTACGCCGGATTTGGTTATTGCGGACGCGTAGTTCTGTCCGATTCCCGCCATATATTTTCTGTAGTCGCCCGGTGCATAATTTGGAGGCACCATAGTGTAAATGGCGTCAGCACCGCTGAAAACTGCTGTAAGGAAGGCAACATCGGTAATGGAACCGACTGCGGCTTTCGCCCCGAGTGCTTCAATGTCTTTTACCCGTTCTGCGCTGCTGGTAATGATGGTCAGTTCATGTCCTGCTGCGGTTAGTATTTCTGCCAATGGTTTACTGATGTTTCCCAGTGACCCTGTTAATGTAAATTTCATAATGTTATTTTTAATTGTCGGAAACAAAGGTATATTTGCACTTACTTTTATACAAGTACTTACCCCAAAGTATGTGTCATGACAGCAATTAAAGAAAGCTCCACCCGTAATTTTAACAAGCAGATTTCCGTTTCTTCTTGTCCTGTAAGTTATGTAATGAATAAGATAGGGGGGCATTGGAAGCCGATCATCCTATACCATCTGATGTCTGGTTCGAAACGTTATAATGAATTGAAACGAGCTATCCCTGAGATTACTGAAAAAATGCTGATCCAGCACCTGAAACAGTTACAGCAGGATAACCTGATCATCAGGACGGCACTTCCCGTTGTGCCGCCGTCCGTGAGCTACAGGCTGACGGAGGCTGGCGAGAGGCTGACCCCTGTGCTGAATGAAATGGCGAGATGGGGCCTTGATGATATGCAGTTGTCTGCGGGGGCTTAGCTAAAATCCGCCGGCCGTATCATCACCTCTTGGATCAGCACCAGTTTCAAGTGTGCCGTTTGGCCTCACCAAAATTGCGTCTACCCGGCCTATGCCGCCTCTTGATACAAATTTATAACCTTTTGCACTTAGCGTGTCCCGGGTTTCCTGATCAATTGCGCCATTTTCAACATATACTTCGTCGGGCAGCCACTGGTGGTGAAACCTGGGTGATGTCACCGCTGACTGCATATCCTGACCAAAAGCCAGCACATTGAGAATCGTTTGATACACTGACGTGATGATGGTGGAGCCGCCGGGGGTACCGATGACCATTAATAATTTTCCATTGTGTTCGACAATGGTAGGTGTCATCGAACTCAACATCCTTTTTCCGGGAACAATTGCATTTGCTGCGCCACCGATAAGCCCATAGATATTCGGCGACCCGGGCTTTACTGAAAAATCGTCCATCTCGTTGTTGAGCAGAAAGCCAGCGCCCTCAGCCACCACAAAAGATCCGTAAGAGCCGTTGAGTGTCGTGGTTACAGAGACGGCATTTCCCTCCTTATCGACAATGGAGAAATGTGTGGTCTGTTCGCTTTCATAATTGGGGATACTTCCCGGTTTGATCTCTGAACTCGGTGTTGCTCTGGCGAAATCGATGTCTTTGATCCGGTTAGTGATGTAATTGGTGTCCAGCAGTTCTTTTTGCGGAATATTAAAGAAATCAGGGTCGCCCAGATAACTGGCCCGGTCGGCATATGCCCTGCGTTCTGCTTCGACCATTAGCTGTACAGTGGAATCTTTTTGAAAGCCCCAGCGGCTTAAAGGATACTCGTCTGCTTGTTTCAATAAGGTTAATAAGGCGATGCCGCCGCTGGATGGGGGTGGCATAGAAATTATATTGTAGTTTTTGTACTTCCCTGATACCGGCTTCCGCCAAATGGCCTGATATGCTTTAAGATCCTCTTTGGTGATGATTCCTGAAGTGTGTTCCATTGTTTGAATGATCGCTTTTGCAACCTGACCTTCATAAAACCCTGCCCGCCCTTTATCCCTGATCAGTTTTAAAGTAGCTGCAAGCTCTGGTTGTATGAGCAGATCTCCGGTTTTCCAAAGTGAGTCTTTTACGTAAGCAACGGGTTTCCTGTTGTATTTCAAAAAGATTGTCCTTGTTCGGTTGAGCTCACCGGCCTGCTGTTCCGTAAGTGCGAAACCCTGTTCTGCGAGATCAATGGCGGGTTGTATGTCTTTTATCCAGCTTAGCTTTCCATATTTCGCGTGCGCTTTTATCATGCCGTCAACTGTACCGGGTATCCCGGCAGCCAGCGCTCCAAATACACTTTTTTCTGCAATGGCATTTCCCTGACTGTCCAGGTACATATCTTTGAAAGCTTTTCCCGGCGCCTTTTCGCGGAAGTCCAAAGCATTGGTAAGCCCTTTGGCGCTCCTGTAAACCAGGAAACCTCCGCCGCCGATATTTCCGGCATTGGGGTATACAACAGCAAGTGCAAATTGGACCGCTACTGCGGCATCTATAGCATTGCCACCTTGTTTCATGATTGCTACACCAACTTTAGTCGACTCAGGATGTGCGCTGACTACTGCGGCGTGGTCAAATTGCTGTGGAGGCTGGGCATGGATGCCGCAGCCTGGGATAATAGTTATCAGTAGGACAGCGAAAGGCTGTAAAAATTTCATGCCTTTAATATAATTACTTTATTTCATTTACTGAACACTGACTTCACTGACGGCCATTTCTACCAAAGTTAGGCTGTCCTATTAAACTAACTTTCATTGCCAGGCACGAAGCAATTTTCAAACGGAGATTGTTTCGTCATTGACAACGCATTTCGCTGAATCGATTTATATTTTTATGTTTATGTACTGAATGAAACCAAATGTGAATTGATGAAAAAACTATTTGCCATATTAGGGCTACTCCTGTTTGTTCAAATACAAACTCAGGCCCAGACCCCGATTACTAAACTTCCGACCTGGGCTTTAGGCCCATTTGTGCGCCCCGCTAGTGCCAACCCCGTCATTTCCCCTGATTCTACCACAAGTTTTTACGATCCGATGCAGAAGAAGCCAGTGGACTGGGAAAGCAATGATACCTTTAATCCCGCTGCTGCTGTAAAAAATGGAAAGATCTATGTGCTTTACAGGGCAGAGGATAAATCCGGCGTGGCAATCGGTCACCGTACCTCCAGGATCGGTCTTGCCAAAAGCAGCAACGGGATCACCATGAAAAGAACAGGCAAACCCGTACTTTTTCCCGCAGTCGACGACCAGCAGGAGTTTGAATGGACTGGCGGCTGTGAAGACCCACGCGTAGCGGTAACCGAGGATGGTACTTACCTGATGTTGTATACCCAATGGAATAAGAAAGTACCCAGGCTGGGATCGGCCACTTCCAGGGACCTGGTAAACTGGAAAAAGCACGGACCGATATTTCAGGATGCATACAGTGGCAAGTTTCATAACATTGCCTCCAAATCTGCTTCGATACTGACTACGGTTAAAAATAACAAGCTCGTCATTACCAAACATAAAGGGAAGTACTGGATCTACTGGGGGGAACACCATGTGTATGCAGCAACTTCAGATAACCTGGTGGACTGGTCGCCGGTGCTAAACGAAAAAGGAGAGCTGCTGAAACTGGTTTCGCCACGTAAGGGATATTTTGACAGCGGTCTTACTGAATGCGGCCCTCCGGCTATTCTTACCGATAAAGGGATTGTACTGATGTACAATGGCAAGAACTTATCAGGCACAAATAGTGATCAAAATTATACCGCTAATTCGTATTGTGCCGGACAGATGCTCTTTAGTGCAGAAGAGCCTTCGAAATTAATTGAAAGGTTGGACAAGCCTTTTTTGATTCCCGAAGCACCATTTGAAAAAAGCGGGCAATACCCTGCGGGTACCGTATTTATAGAAGGATTGGTTTATTACAAAAATAAATATATGCTTTATTATGGCTGTGCTGACTCAAGAGTCGCTGTAGCCGTATATGATCCTCCAAAAAAATAAAGCCGAACATGAAAAAGACGATTTGCCTGCTGCTTTTCTTTTGTTTTACGACCCACCTGGGAATAGCCAGGCAGACATCTCTTAAAGTAGCTGATATCTTGCAAAGTAACATGGTGGTGCAGCAAAATAAGCCTTTTAAAGTTTGGGGCCGGGCTGCCGCCGGATCAGTTGTAAATATTAAAGCAGACTGGGCGGCAACTGCTATACAGGTTACTGCTGCCGCGGATGGCAGTTTCCTGGGAATCGTAAATGTACCTCAGGTAATACCGGGTAATTTTACGAAACATAAGATCACTATAAAAACCAATAACGCTGAGGTCGTCCTCGAAGATCTGCTCATTGGCGAAGTCTGGGTCTGCAGTGGGCAGTCCAATATGCAGTTTAAACTATCGGAAGATAAAAATACAGTCACAGAACTCCCGGCGGCCAATAATCCCAACATCAGGGTGTTCAACGCCGAGCTTAATTTCAGTGCAGAACCCATTCAGGATATCAGGGGGAGATGGCTGCCCTGCACACCTGAGAACGTGAAGAACTTCACTGCAGTCGGATATTATTTCGGCAAACTGCTTCAGGAAAGGCTGAACCTCCCTGTTGGTATTATATTTTCCGGGATCGGCGCATCAAAAGTGGAAGCTTTTGTTCCAAAAGATGTGTTGTCTGCCCACCCATTACTTGATTCTGTCTACCTGAATCCTTATTTAAATAGTCCTAAGTCCAGAGAGGTCATCGATGGCGGCTTTAGCTTTGAAAAAGTGACACGTCCGTTTTTGCTGTATAATGCCATGATCCACCCGCTCAGCAATTTATCTGTCAGAGGTTTCTGCTGGTACCAGGGCGAAGGCAACCGCTCAGAAAGATATGCTTATACGCTAGCTACACAAAACCTTATCAAAAGCTGGCGTAAAAACTTCGGCCAGGGCGATCTTCCCTTTTATTATGTGCAGGTAGCACCGTTCTTCTATGATAAAGAAGATCCGACGCTAAATGACTATGCTTTCTTCAGAGAAGCACAGGAGAAAATCTCCGAAATAAACAATACGGCGATGGTAGTTAGTATGGATGTTGGGGAGGCAAAAGACCTGCATCCTAAAAATAAAAGGCCTTTAGGCATCCGTTTGGCAAAGACAGCGCTAAACCGTACTTATGGATTAGATACAGTATCCTATCTCGGTCCGCATTACCACCATTTTACCATTAAAGGCAGAGAAGTAACAGTTTTCTTTGATGAGAAGACCGTTACCAGGGGCCTCAGTACGAATGATCTTAAGGCACCATCTTTTTTCACCCTGGCTGGTAGTGACGGTATTTTTTATGACGCCCGGGCAGTTATAGACGGCAAAACGATTAAAGTCATATCAGACAGCGTAAAGAAACCCGTTGCTGTCCGCTATGCCTTTACAAACTATCCGGTTACCAACCTGCAGAATGCTGACGGCCTACCGGCGATTCCTTTCCGTTCAGACGAGTGGCCGGAAAAGAACCATCCCGGAGAACTTCTCAAATAAACCTTTATTCACGCAGGACCTGAAAACTGCCTGGTATAATGCCTGTAGCCTTCACGATCCGGTTCCAGGAATTGATTTGAGCAATCGCCAGGCTTAAGTGAGCAATTTCACCTTTGGTAAAGTGTTTCAAAAGCTTATCATGGATAAGGTCGATGTCACTGTCTTCTTCTAATCTGGTCAGTATTTCAGCATACTCCAGGACGGCCCTTTCTTTTGCTGTGTAATAGGGCGCTTCCCTCCAGGCCGAAACCGAAATTAACCGCTGCACAGTTTCTCCTGCATGTATCGCCAGTTTGGAATGCATGTCCAGGCAATAAGCGCAGCCATTGATTTGTGAAACACGTGTTCTCATCAGTTCCAGCAGCATCTTGTCCAGTCCCGAATTATTGATGAAAGCCTGTACGTGGCGCATGGCTTCTATTAAGCCTTCCGGCAGATCGCTGTTTTTTATTCTTTCCATATTTTTATTTTTTATGATGGACAAGACAAGATCAGCGGCCCCGATGTGACAGCACAGTCTTAATTTTTTATTAATTTTAATTTATCCGGATTTCTTATGATATAGATTTTGTTTATCCTTCCGTTTACAAGGTATAAAACCTGGCACTTTATCAGCGTTTTGTCCTGGAAATAGAGCAACGCAGGTTCGCCGTTGATCTTCCCCTCAGTGATCTCGCTTATTGTATTGAATTTCTTATGGAGACCTGTCAGCAATGCAGCAACGGCTTTTTTCCCGAAGACAGGCTTGAGCGCAGCAACGGCCTTTCCGCCACCGTCAGAAACCGAAGCGATATCTTCCGTAAGCAAGGCTTCCAGTTCTGCGGTACGGCCAGATCGGATAATGTCGGTGTATTTAGCAATGAAACCTTCCGGAATATTGCTTTTCATTAGACTGCCGCCCGTTCCCAGTATTTTTTTTGACCTGCTGAGCAATTGCCTGGACAGATCCGGTGTAATGCCGAGTAACTCAGAAATTTCCTTGTGTTCATAATCGAAGGCTTCTTTGAGAAGAAATACCGCCCTTTGTCTGGCGTTGAGCCGTTCCAGCAAAACCATGAGCGAATAAGACAAAATCTCCCCTGCAATGAGCTTCTCATCGGCGCGATCGGTGGCGACAGGTTCAGGCAGCCACTCCCCCGGATAATGCAGGCGGTTCCTGGAGTTCAGTTTCTTTTTCTGGTTGATTGCATGATTGATAACCATTCTGATCAGATAAGCTTTCGGATCCGCAATTTTCTCCTGATCGGTTTGCAAAAATTTAAGGAATACGTTTTGGACCACATCCTCTGCCTCGTCAACAGAACCGCAGATGTGATAAGCATAGGCTTTAAGTAATCCCCTTAAATTATGATAAAGTGTTTCAAGGTTGTGCATTGGTCATCTCTCAGAATTAAAACATTAGAAAACCCCCGGTTTGAACCTAATGTCCTAACGGCGTAAACAGGAAGCCAAACCCGACAAAATCTGCCTCCGTTTTGTGGATATATATCTTAGCCTGCACAGCTGCCCAATCCAGCACATTGTACTTCATGCCAGCTGTCCAGTAGGTATGATTGTTACGGTAGCTGTTGTAATGTAAATAATAACCGTACTTCATCATCAGAGCCAATCTTCCCATCCAGATATCAGGGCCAAGAGCAGCACCGATGCGCCAGTGCTCATATGACGTAGCAAAAGACTGATAGGTCCTGTTGAAATCGTTAGGATCAAATACCGAATGATAATACACCGCGTCTACGCCCGAACTTAAGGCAAGAATGGAACTCAGCCGGAAGTTGTAACCTGCATAAAGCCCGGTACGGAAATAACCTTCCTTACTCTGATAAACACCTCTTCTTCCCATATTGACACCAATGTCAAAACTATGTTTGTCGTGCTGAAAGTTGCTTACCTTATTGGAATCAGGCGCAGTATTTTTGCCAATGGATTGTACAATACCAAGGCTAACATTTGCAGTGTTCATCCCGTTATTTGGAACTCTTACAGCGGCATTGGAATAATGAAGGATGTCAATGCCGGCAGTGAGCTGAGTTGACGGGCTTAGTGGAGCCGCAATTTTTAAACCCGCCCTGGAGGTAAAATTGGTATGGCTGCCAATCAGGGGATTCCCATTTGTAAAGAAAGTCTTAGCCGCATAGCCGACACCAAAAGCCGGAGAGAATAACAGCTCAGTTTTGTTAAGCTTAAACAGCGAAACATTCAGCCCGGCAAGTACTGCGTAGGAATCACCAAATAAACCTTCACGTGGGTCATCCACCAGCTTAATATCGCTCATGTTCTTATAATTGAACACCAGGTCAATGCTTTTTAAGCGCATACTGCGCATCCATTGGCTGGGGTTGTCAATTGTATTGATGTGGTATAACAGTTCGCCGCCATATGCTGTACCGGTCAGTTTATGATTGGCTGTAAATACACCTACCGAAACCTGTGGGCTAAGTTCGATGCTGTTAGAATATTTTTTTTCCTGTGCATAAGAACCGGCGGCCAGTACTGATAAGAAAAGTAAAGATAAAAACGTCCTATACATTATGATCCATTATTTTGGGCCAAGTTAGCATAATCATTTACACGGAAGAAATTGTTTTTTAATTGCGCAGATACTCCCTTTTTTAATGCTTCCATCCTAAAGTTTTTCAGCATACTTTCCTTAAGATCATCAAGAAGCGCATAGAAGAAAGACAAATGCCGAAGGTGCCACGAACGGATGTTGGGTTATTGTCTTTTTATTATGAGGCCATGATCTTGGTTGTTCTGCCTATTGCAATCTTTTTAACTGCATTGATGATTGACACCGTATCGTAACCGCAAAGCGCCCAGAGTTCAGGCTGCTCTCCGTGTTCTATGAATTCATCAGGAATGCCCAGCCGGATGACCTGCGCATTGTACTTATGATCGGCCATAAATTCAAGGACCGCACTTCCGACTCCGCCTTGCAGACACCCGTCTTCTACGGTGATGATGTGCTTGTACCTGGTGAACACATCGTGAAGCAGGTTCATATCCAGGGGCTTGGCAAACCGAAGATCATAGTGGGCCGGATGTATGCCTTCACTGTTGAGCTCCTGGCAGGCTTCCACCGCAAAATTGCCAACATGCCCGATGGTCAGTATGGCCACATCCTCACCGTCGCTGATCTTTCTGCCCTTACCAATTTCCAGTGCTTTCAGGGGACGTTTCCAGTCCGTGATGGTCCCGCTTCCTCTCGGATAGCGGATGACAAACGGACCTGAGTTCTCCAGTTGTGCAGTATACATCAGATTCCGAAGTTCTTCTTCGTTCATCGGTGCCGATACCGTCATATTTGGAATACAGCGCATGTAAGCCAGATCGTAAGCACCATGGTGTGTAGCGCCGTCAGCACCCGCCAGCCCCGCTCTGTCCAGACAGAAGACCACATTCAGATTTTGTATCGCCACATCATGGATTACCTGGTCGTAGGCCCTTTGCATAAAACTGGAGTAGATGTTGCAAAATGGTACAAGGCCCTGTGTAGCCAGCCCGGCCGAAAAGGTAACGGCATGCTGTTCCGCAATACCTACATCAAATGCTCTTTCCGGCATAACCTTCATCATGATATTCATTGAAGACCCGGAAGGCATCGCCGGAGTAATCCCAACTATTTTTTTGTTGGCTTCTGCAAGTTCAACCAGCGTATGCCCAAAGACTTCCTGATACTTTGGCGGTTGCGGCTTGTCTGCCACCGGTTTTTTGATCTCTCCGGTGATCTTATCAAAAAGACCCGGAGCATGCCATTTTGTTTGGTCTTTCTCCGCAAGGGCAAAGCCTTTGCCTTTTACCGTTACACAATGCAGTAACTTCGGCCCCGGAATGTCTTTCAGGTCTTTGATCACCTGGGTCAGACGGACGACATCGTGTCCGTCCACCGGGCCAAAATAACGGAAATTCAGCGCCTCAAACAGATTACTCTGCTTCAGCAAGGTGCCCTTTATGCTTTTCTCTATTTTCTTAACAAACTTATGTGCATTCGGGCCAAGTTCAGAAAGCTTGATCAGCACATTGGAAATGTCATCCCTGAAGCGGTTGTAAGATTTAGAAGTGGTAATGTTTGTTAAATATTCTTTTAATGCACCTACATTCGGATCTATTGACATGCAGTTGTCATTCAATATCACCAGCAGGTTCGAATTTTCAATGCCCGCATGGTTCAGGCCTTCAAAAGCAAGGCCTGCAGTCATGGCTCCGTCGCCGATCACAGCGACATGCTGACGGTCCGTTTCTCCCTTATAGTGAGAAGCAACGGCCATACCCAAAGCCGCTGAAATAGAAGTGGAAGAGTGTCCGACACCAAATGTGTCATATTCGCTTTCGCTGATCTTAGGGAAACCACTGATGCCGTTAATAATCCTGTTGGTGTGGAACACCGCTTTACGCCCTGTCAGGATCTTATGCCCGTAAGCCTGATGGCCGACATCCCAAACCAGCTTGTCGTACGGGGTATTCAAAGCATAATGCAGGGCAACAGTGAGCTCTACAACACCAAGACTTGCTCCAAAATGACCGCCGTTTACACTGACTACATCTATTATATATTGTCTCAGTTCCTTACAGATCTGCTCCAGGTCCTGTTCTTTATACTGCTTGAGATCAGCAGGATAATTTATGTTCGGCAATAATAACGGACTGTTGATGTCTTCCATGCAGTAATTGTAGAATAGAAAGTACAAAGTAAGGGATTTTGTTACCAAACTAAGAAGGAAAATCTTAATTTTACAAAAATATACTTCGATAAATGACTAGAGATACTTTAATTTTTGATTTGATTGACAGGGAATTGGACCGTCAGGAACACGGTCTTGAACTGATCGCATCAGAAAACTTTGTAAGCAAGCAGGTAATGGAAGCTGCGGGCTCTTGCTTGACCAATAAATATGCCGAAGGCCTTCCGGGCAAGAGGTACTATGGCGGATGCCAGGTAGTTGACGAAATAGAGACCATTGCTATTGAACGTGCTAAAAAATTATTTGGCGCAGAGTGGGTAAACGTGCAGCCGCATTCCGGTGCACAAGCCAATGCAGCGGTAATGCTGGCAGTGATCCAGCCGGGAGATAAAATATTAGGTTTCGACCTTTCTCACGGTGGCCACCTGACACATGGTTCACCTGTAAACTTTTCAGGAAAATTGTATCAACCGTTGTTTTACGGGGTAAAGAAAGAAACCGGTCTTATTGACTATGAAAAACTGGAAGAACTGGCGCTTGCTGAAAAGCCTAAACTGATCATCGTGGGTGCATCGGCTTACTCCAGAGAATGGGATTATGCACGTGTACGCAGTGTGGCTGACAAGATTGGTGCACTCGTCATGGCGGATATTTCCCACCCGGCTGGTCTGATCGCACGCGGTTTGCTGGATAACCCGCTTCCACACTGTCATATTGTGACCACTACTACCCACAAGACTTTAAGAGGCCCGAGAGGAGGGATGATCATGATGGGCAAGGATTTTGAAAACCCATTTGGATTAAAGACCCCTAAAGGCGAGACCAGGATGATGTCATCTGTTCTGGATATGGCTGTAT
Source organism: Pedobacter ginsengisoli (assembly GCF_030244015.1). Classification (GTDB taxonomy): domain Bacteria; phylum Bacteroidota; class Bacteroidia; order Sphingobacteriales; family Sphingobacteriaceae; genus Pedobacter; species Pedobacter ginsengisoli. The sequence continues at coordinate 306,869 of NZ_JASSYX010000004.1, read as the reverse complement.
TCCCTGGCACTCAGGGCGGTCCCCTGGAGCACATCATCGCTGCCAAAGCAATAGCATTCGGAGAGGCACTGACCGATGAGTACTTAGCTTATGCAAAACAACTGCAGATCAATGCGCAAGCCATGGCCAAAGCGTTTGTCAGCAGAGGCTACGGCATCATTTCAGGAGGTACAGACAACCACCTGATGCTGATCGACCTGCGCAATAAAAATATAACCGGCAAACTTGCCGAAAATGCACTGGAAAAAGCCGATATTACCGTAAATAAGAACATGGTTCCCTTTGACGACCGTTCTCCGTTTGTGACTTCAGGTATCCGTGTTGGTACAGCAGCTATAACCACAAGGGGATTTAAAGAAACAGATATGGAAGAGATCGTTGAGCTTATTGATCAGGTGATCGCCAATCCTGAAGATGAAACAAATTTAGAGCAGGTAAAGCAAAGGGTAGTTGCTCTTGTAAGCCGCTTTCCGCTATATAAATAGATGGTTATCACAAGTTAATGTTACCTGAACGCTATTCATCGGCCAGTGAGGATGAACGTATTAAAGCATTGCATGATTATAATATATTGGACACTCCCACAGAGTATGAGTTCGATAACATTAGCAAACTTGCAGGTTTAATATGTAACGCACCAATAGCGTTGATCACACTGGTCGATGAGCAACGGGTCTTTTTTAAATCAATCATGGGAACATCTGCGCAGGATGTGCCCAGAGAGATCTCCTTCAGTACCTACACCATCGAAGGCAATGATGTCCTCGAAATCCCTGATATTGCACTGGATCACAGGTTTGACAAGCACCCCGGTGTATGCGGCCATCCCTATGTCCGGTATTATGCCGGTGCACCGCTGATTGACGAACAGGGTTACCGGCTTGGTGTGATCGGTGTATTTGATACTGTTCCCAGGACCATCAGCAGGGAGCAGAAAGATGGTCTGATGATCCTCGCCAGAGAGATCATCACCCATATTTCACTCAAACAAAAAAGCGCTGAGCTTGATGCCAAGACGCGTCGCTTTGAGGAGATGCTGAATCTTTCCACCGTATCACCTGAGATCCACTGCATTCTTGATTATAACGGCCGGATCCTTTTCATCAACGATGCGGTGACCAGCATCCTTGAATATTCCCCAGAAGAAGCCACAGGACTTAACATGTGGGAGTTTTGCAATAAAGAGGACATCAGCCGGCTGATCAGAGAGATCGAAGCCGGCCTTAAAAAAGGAACCAAGCAATTCAATATTGACTTCAGGATCATCAGTAAAAGCGGAGTCACCCGCTGGCTGAGCTGGAATATGGTGGCTAAGGATGGGCGCTGGTATACCTACGGACGCGATATTACCGAAAATAAACGTGTGGAGAATGAACTGATGAAGCTATCCTTCGTCGCGAGTAAGGTTGACAATGCCGTAGTGATCAACGATGCCAATAACCATGTGACCTGGGTAAACGCCGCATTTGAAAAAATCACCGGCTTTACCCTGAATGACCTGCGGGGCATGCGGCTGGGTGACCTCATTTCTGGTCCGGGGACAGATCTTGAACTGCTGGAGAAGACACGGGAGCTCAGCAGGCAGAACAAATCCTTTACAGTTGATCTGCTGGCGTACCGCAAGGATAAACAACCCATCTGGCTATCTGTGTACAATACAGTCGTATTTAATGACCAGGGCAAAGTGGATATAGAAGTGGAGATCATTATAGACATTACTGACAAGAAACGGGCTGAACAGGAAATGATGCAGGCAAAAGAACAGGCCCTGCAGCTGAGTGAAGCCAAAGAAATGTTCCTTTCTGTCATGAGCCATGAGATCAGGACACCGCTGAATGCAGTAATTGGCATGACCCACCTGTTGCTGGAAAATAATCCAAAGCCGTCACAGGTAGCAGACCTCAACATACTCAGGTTCTCTTCAGAGAACCTCTTAAACATCATCAACGACATTCTGGATTTTACAAAGATTGAAACCGGTAACATGCACCTGGAAAGCATGCCACTCAGTATAAAAGCACTTGCCGCAGATATCCTGATCTCTCTGCAGGTCAGCGCCAGGAAGAAAGAGAATAAGCTGGAACTGTCCATTGATGAGCGGATTCCGGAAAACATCCTGGGTGACAGGACCAGATTGTACCAGATATTTATTAATTTATTGGGCAATGCCATTAAATTTACTTCAAAAGGAACCGTACTACTGCATGCCAGACTGGAACGTGAGACCCTTACTGAAGCAGAGATCTATTTTGAGGTAAGTGACAACGGAATAGGTATTCCCCAGGACAAGCTGTCTTATATTTTTGAAACCTTTACCCAGGCCAAGACCGACATTTCAAGGAAATATGGCGGTACCGGACTGGGACTGGCCATCACCAAAAAACTGCTGGGGCTTTACGGTTCTGAAATTCAGGTAAAAAGCGAAGAGGATGTGGGGACTGTATTTTCATTTACCATCTGTTTCAGTAAGGTAGCAGGTATGGATAATGCCGTTGCGGTATTGCCGGCCGATATTGAGTCCTTTGCCGGCAAAAAAATATTGGTAGTTGATGACAATGAGATAAATATTCTTGTTGCAGGCAGGATACTTGGCAAATTGGGCTTTGAGCTTGACTTTGCGGGAGACGGTCTGGAAGCCATCGAAAAGATAAAATGCAACCAGTATGACCTTATATTTATGGACATCAAAATGCCGGGGATGGATGGTTTTGAAACTACAGGCATCATCCGGGAAATGGAAGGCGACTATTTCAAAACTGTACCAATTATCGCGCTCACCGCTTCAACACTGCAGGATGAAAATCTCAAATTCAAAGCATCTGGAATGGATGGACATATCTTAAAACCATTCAAGCCTGATGACATCAGGAATGTAGTTTCGGCTCATATTTCTAAATAAACTTCACCGGATTCTTTGCTAAGAATAAAGGGCCGACATTCCATTGGCATGGAAGTGTCGACCCTTAAATTAACGCTCTCACGACAAAGAAACGAATTATTATTGAATCTGCAAAAAATAAGTGCTGTTTTTTTCTTTTATCCGTAAATTAATTTTGCTAATCCATTTTAGCGACCCAGAATGCAAAGAATAGGTGTTAAAAATAAATTTCAACTCAGGTAAAGGGCGTGCTAAGGTTATAAAAGTAAAGAGCCGATACCTCTTTAAAGAAAATATCGACTCTTACCATCTAAATTAACGCTCTCGTCTATATAAACGCATTGAATTGCAAATTGTTTTGTATGCCGGCATTTTTTTTGTTTTCCTGTTTTTATTCCGCACCGGCCGCCACGGCAATGCTCAATTTGCGGATATCGCATTGCTGCAGTTCAATTGCACAGGCGGTAATGGTGGCACCTGTCGTGATTACATCGTCGACAATCAAAATGTGCTTTCCGCTGAGCTCCGCTGGCTTTACTACACTAAATGCGTGCTGTATGTTTTCATGCCTGCTGTACCTTCCTTTAAGGGTCTGACTTTCCGTTGCTATATTTCTGATCAGGGCTGTGTCATTTACCGGGATATTCAATATTGCGGACAGTCCTTCTGCTATAAATAAACTTTGATTATAACCACGTTTTCTTTCCTTGCTTTTGTGAAGGGGTACCGGAACGATGACCTCTACATCCTTGTAAAATTCAGAAATCATAAGCCGTTCTGCCATCATGTTTCCAAGCCTTATGCCCACTTCATATCGTCCATTGTATTTGAGGTTGTAAATGAGTTTTTGTGTCCTGCTGCCTTTTTTATAGCGGAGGAGGGCCATTGCTGCATGAAATGGTACTTTTCCCCAAAAATGTTTGGCTATCCTGTTGTCTTTGTGCAGGTGATGATCTGTATAGGGGAGGCGGTAGAGGCAGCTGCTGCAAATGCCGGATTCTCCACTGTTTAAATGATTGCGGCAGCCGCTGCAGAGACTGGGGAACAATAAACTTAAAAGATTTTCCGCCAATGCGGACAGGCGCTGAAAAATACGGGCAATAAAACTCATCGCCTAAGTTAGACCTTTTGCAGGGTATAGCGGTAGTCGGGCCGCCTTATAACAACACCAGCCTGGAGTTAGTTCTGCTCTTTAACAGCCAGTTGTCCGCAGGCCGCATCAATATCCTTACCCCGGCTGCGCCGGATATTTGTATTGACACCCTGGCTTTTCAGGTAGCTGGAGAACGCATCGATCTTATCCCCTTCAGCATTGATGAAATCTGCAAACTGGATCGGGTTGTATTCGATCAGGTTGACCTTGCAGGGAATGTGTTTGCAAAATCTGGCCAGTTCCATCGCATCCTCGAGCTCATCATTAAAATCATTAAAAACAATGTATTCGTAGGTTACCGGGTTCTTAGTTTTTGAGAAGTAGTACTTTAGTGCTTCTTCCAGTGCTTTCAATGAATTGTGCTCATTGATTGGCATGATCTCATTCCGTTTTTTGTCATTGGCAGCATGGAGTGACAATGCCAGGTTGAACTTTGCACCATCATCGCCGAGCTTCTTGATCATCTTGGAGATGCCGGCGGTAGAAACCGTAATCCGTTTGTAAGACATATTCAGCCCATCGGGGGCAGTGATGCGTTCAATGGACTTCATGACATTGGCATAATTCAGCAGGGGCTCGCCCATACCCATATACACAATATTGGTGAGCGGTGCATTGTAATTCTTTTTTGCCTGCTGGTCTATCAGCACCACCTGATCATAAATCTCATCAGCGTTCAGGTTCCGTTTGCGGTCCATATAGCCTGTAGCACAGAACTTGCAGGTCAGACTGCAGCCTACCTGCGAACTTACACAGGCCGTCATGCGGTCGTCCATCGGAATCAGTACCCCTTCTACGATGTTGCCGTCGTATAGCCTGAATGCGTTTTTGATGGTATGGTCATTGCTGAACTGGGAATTGTTCACTTCCACCACGTTGATGGCGTAGTTTTCATCCAGCTTATTCCTGAGTTCCTTAGAAATGTTGCTCATCTCTTCAAAACTCCGTGCAGATTTTTCCCATAACCACTGGTAAACCTGTTTGGCCCGGTAGGAAGGTTCCTTCATCGCTATAAAATGCTGCTGCAGTTGCGGAAGGTCAAGCGAACGGATGTCTATTTTTTTAGTAGGAAGCATTGATGTGCAAGGCAATTATAGATAACAAGGCAATCTGCCTGCAAAGGTACCAAAAATATTTTTAGCGCCTCTTATTCTTTGCTTTGGCTTTCCTGTCCGGCCCGCCGGTCCTGTTCCAGTCACCCTGCGAAGGGGCACTTTTGATTTTGCCCGGGGTTTTTCCAACTGCCTTGCCTTTTCCGCCCGCCGGCCTGTCTGCCCTGCTCAGCGAAGCTGTACCCTTACGCACCGAAGTTTTTTTGCCACCCGCTTTGCTAAATGTGCCTGGTTTTGCCGAAGTCCTTCCCGGAGTGATGTTCTCCATCAGGTCTTCGTCCCGTGTGGACGTGTATTTGTGAGCGGGCTTTTTAGCCGGTTTTTCTGCAGAAGGCCTGCCATCCCCCTTAACAGCCGCTCCAGTACTAACCTGGCTACCTTTTTTGCTTTTAGAAGCATCCTCAAGTGAACTCGATCTGGCTACCATATTAAAGATTTCCGTCTGTTCTTCAGGAGTCAGCTCACGCCATTCTCCCAATGGAATCCCCTTCAGGCTGATGTTCATGATCCGCACCCGCTCCAGTTTGGTCACCTCAAATCCAAAATGCTCACACATTCTTCTGATCTGACGGTTCAGCCCCTGGACCAGCGTGATCTTGAACACGTTATTGCCTTCCTTGCTGACCTTGCATTTTTTAGTCATCACGCCCAGAACCGGAACCCCTTTGGCCATACCAGCCAGAAAAGTATCGGTAATCGGCTTATTCACTGTAACCAGGTATTCTTTTTCATGGTTATTCCCGGCACGCAGGATCTTATTGACCAGGTCTCCATTATTAGTAAGAAAGATCAGTCCCTGGGAATCTTTATCTAAACGACCGATCGGGAATACACGTTCGCTGTGGTTTACGTGATCGACAATATTGCTTTTTACCCCAGCTTCGGTAGTGCTGGTAATGCCCACCGGTTTATTATAAGCGATCAAAACCGTATTCTCAACTTCTTTTGGCTCGATGGTCTGGCCGTTTACTGTTACGATGTCGCCAAAGAATACCTTGTCGCCGACTTTGGCCTTCTTGCCATTTATAATCACATTACCCTGCTCAATATACCTGTCGGCCGCCCTTCTTGAACAAAGGCCGCTTTCACTGATGTATTTATTTAACCGGGTTGTAGAATCAGACATGAGCAATGGATTATAAATTGATTTCCTAATAATTTACAAAGGAATCAATTTATAACCACATATGCTATGAAACCTTGTGATTTTTAAAATCACACCATTCCGTGCCGCCTTGTTCAAAAACAAAAGAGACTAAACTTGAAGACCATCCGGCCCCATTTTAAAATGCCGGATACCATTTTAAAAACCCATTTCATGGGCTTAAAAATTCATTTCGTCGGCACTTGGACCAAAGCTTCCCGGGATTGGTATGTCAAGCAGTCTGAGAAAGACGCCTAACTGCGCCCTGTGATGGATGATTTGGTTGATGCTCATCCTGATCACATCAGCTTTAGGATCTACACTGAAGATTTGCTCGCCGCTTCTTAGAGTCCAGCCTTTATCCAGTACATTTTCATATTCTGGGGTCAGAAGGCTTCTGCCATCTTCCAGGGACTTTTCAAAATAAGCGAGCAGTTCTTCAGTGCTATTGACATCGACTGGCAGGTAAGGGTTGTTCTCAAAATCGAGTTCGTCTGTGGTCAGCGCCATAGTGATCCAGGTAGGAAGTTCTGCGATATGTGTGGCCAGCCTTTTGATGGTCATACTTTTTTGGTGTGGCTGCCACTCAAATTTGTCTGTAGGGACCCTTTCCAGCATTTTTCGGGTTACCAGTGCCTGTTCGTTCAGTTCTTTTAAAAATTGCTTAATTCTGCTCATGATTTTTGTTATCTATTTATGATTTCAGATTGATAACACAAAGAAAAGACAGGCCACTGACAACCCTATGGCAGTGTGATTTTCTTTTTTACTAAAATAGTACAAATAGTGTCTGCCTCTTCTATGCGTATTGCCTGGTTGGTACATATGTTAATATCGAGTACGGGATGCATGCATTCTGAGTACGCCCTGAGTACGCCTTTTCTCTGAGAAAAAGGCGTACTCAGGGCGTACTCACCCCGTACTCATAGCGTACTCAGTGTTAACGCATCTATTACTTGTGTAAGAAACAGGGGCTATCCGGACAGAGGGCAATCGGATACCGGAAGCTCTGTAGGATTTTAATGTCAGTTAAAGGTAAAAGGATCTCTTGAAATCAGAGAAGTGACTTATTAACACAGATATTGTGAATAAAAGCGTATCTCAAATATTTCATTTTTCAATTTGAATAATTGATTTTTGTAAAAGAGGGACTGCGATTAATGATTGACTATAAAAGTTTTGATGATGTAGAATTACTTGGGATGCTTAAGGCATCGGACCGCCGTGCATATACGGAGATCTATAACAGGTACCATTATCTCCTGCTCAATCATGCCTATAAAAAACTGCGGGACGAGGAACTGGCTAAGGATGTAATCCAGGAATTGTTTGCTGGCCTTTGGATGCGAAGAGAACAGGAAATTAACTCGGCCAACCTGGCCGGGTACCTGTATACCATCACCAGAAATAGAATCCTGGATATTTTTGCCCATCAAAAGGTCCGTTCAAATTACGTAGAGACTTCACTGCAGGATTTTGCGCAGCGCAACAGTTATTCGAATACCGATCACCTGATCAGGGAAAAAGAATTCATGATCTATATTGAGCGGGAGATCCAGGCACTTCCAAAGAAGATGCGTGAGATATTTGAGCTGAGCAGGAAAGGTAACCTGACGCACAAGGAAATTGCGGCAAAACTAAATACATCGGAGCATAATGTGAGCAAGCAGATCAGCAATGCAATCAAAATACTGAGAAAGAAGACAGATATTTTTATCATCATTTATTTCTTGTACGGTCCTTTTTAATTCATTGGCTTACAGTTATTTGTAGTTTATTTCATTTTTTTTCAACAAAAATCTTCCTGTTCCGGCTTACTTAATCGTTTTACCTTTAAATCAGATAGCTCAAACTCTTAATGGAAAATATAAACGTTAGAGATTTACTTGCGAGATATAGCAAGGGGGAGTGCACTGAAGCCGAGATGGCATTGGTGGAGCGCTGGTATATGCAGTTTAATGAATATGGAGTTGACATTTCTGAACAGAGAATCTCAGAAATGGGCAAAAAAATATATAGTACGCTTTCAGAGGAGGCTGAGGTAAGGACAAGAAGATTGTGGATAGTACGTGTTGGAACGGCTGCGGCGGTTTTTGCGTCCTTACTTGGCGCCGTTCTATTTTTTAAGCCCGGTGACGGGCTGAAAAATGGGAAGGAAAAACAGGTTGTACAAATTGCAGGTCAGGATGAAAAGATCGCTGATAAGGTGATGCTGACATTGGCTGACGGTAAGAAAATTAATTTAACTGATGCCAGGATTGGTCTGCTGGTGCGGCAGCCAGGACTGGAGATCATTAAGGCAGGTGAGCAACTGATCACCTGCAAAATAACAGGCCCGGTAAGCCAGATGGATGCGGGATCATTAACTAAAATCACCACCCCCCGGGATGGTCAAATGGAAATCTTATTGTCGGATGACACCAAAGTATGGCTAAACGCCGCTACAACCCTCATATTCCCTATTGTCTTCGCTGACATACAAAAGCGAAGGCTTTCCCTCAGCGGCGAGGCCTACTTTGAAGTTTCTAAAGATAAAGCGCATCCTTTCTTTGTGTCGGTGCAGAACCAGATGATAGAAGTCCTCGGAACACATTTTAATATCTCGGCTTATGGTGATGAACAGGTTGTCAAAACGACCTTACTGGAAGGTGCTGTAAAAGTATCGGCCTTGTCCGGGGACGGTAAAGTAGTCCGTTCAAGCATTCTGAAGCCTGGTCAGCAGGCTATAAGTTCAGGCGAAACGATTGATGTGGTTCAGGTGGACACTGAAGATATGGTGGCCTGGAAAGAAGGAGACTTTGTATTCAGGAGGGAGTCGCTTGAAAATATCATGATAAAACTGGCGCGCAGATATAATGTGGAAGTCATCTATCAGGACAAACTGATAAGCAAACAGCGCTTTGGCGGCAGTATTTCTAACCAGGCAAAACTCCGCGAAGTGCTGGATATGCTGGAACTGACCGGAAACGTGCATTTCAGAATAGAAGGCAGCAAGGTCTTTGTCCTGCCTTAACAAATTGTTCTTGATTAGTAAGTGACCGGGAGAAATTTCATGTAGTCACTGAGTGGCATGTGGTCCTTTTTCCTGAAAGGGATGCCTGAATTTCTAACTTTTACGATCCTGGAAACCCGGAAGTCCCGGTACTCGTGTCTCATGTGGCACCAGGCGATCAGGTGCCAGTTGAACGCGTAAAAGATCAGGCCAATAGCCTCCACTTCCCGCTTGCTGCTTTCCCCGTTATTGTTTTGGTAGCCGATCTCAATGATGCACTGTCCGGAAATTGCATTCTGAAGGTCTGATAAATGGTCAAATTCATTCTCCATCAGGTGATGTGCCTGTGTTTTGATGCTTTTATTGAGCAATTCAAGCTTCTCTTTTTGCGTGTGCTTCAATACGCCTTTGACCTTGTCAAGCGCGTTGGTGTAATGGGTACGGATAGATTTATCCGCGAAGCGGGAAGCCAGGTGCTCCATGAGCAGCAGGGCGTTGGCTTCATCGGAACTAAAAGAGACGGGCGGAAGAAAATAGCCCTGCACAATGAAATAGCCTTTTGGCTGTTCAAAACTGATGGGGATGCCTTGCTCGGAAAGCGCTTTCACATCCCGGTAAACGGTACGTACGCTGATGTCAAACTGACCGGCGATCTTCTCAGCAGTTACATATTTTCTACTTTGCAATAAAATGAGGATTCCAAAAAGTCTGTCTATGCGGTTCATATGATTGCTGAGATTGCGGGTATTGCAAACTTAAATAAAAGTGTAATTTTATCGGCATGAAATTTAAAGGAATATCTGGATGATTGCGTATATCTCGGCGTCTTATGTTTATCCTGTTAATGCTGCGCCTATAAAAAATGGAGTGCTGGGGGTTGATGAGAATGGCATGATTACAGCGGTGCTTAATGCTGATGAAGCAAAAGAGGCACAAGTTGAAAATATCAGGTATTATGAAGGATTGCTGGTGCCGGGATTTATCAATACTCACTGTCACCTGGAGCTTTCCCATTTGAGGGGGCAGGTGGCACAGCATACCGGGCTGACGGATTTTGTGCAGGCAGTAATGAAACTGCGCGGTACTGATGATTCTGCCATAGAACGGGCGATGTATCAGGCTGATATGGAGATGTTCGAGAATGGTATAGCGGCAGTTGGAGATATAGCCAACCTGGCGATTTCATCGGGGGTTAAACGCAGCAGCCCAATCTACTACCACACTTTCCTGGAGGTGATGGGTTTTAACCCGGCAACGGCAAAAGCCTCTTTAGGCAGGGCGCTGGAATTTAAACCAGAGTTTGCGGGTTTCCCGCTTAGTATTGTACCACATGCACCTTATTCGGTTTCTGCGGAATTGTTTGATGAGCTACGCCTGGTGGCGGACGAACTAAACGGTCCGGTAAGCATACACAATCAGGAGACACCAGATGAGAATGCTTTTTTCGAGCGGAAGGAAGGTGGTTTTTTGAAATTGTATGAGTTTTTGGGTCTGGATACCGGTTTTTATGTGCCCAGTGGTAAAACTTCACTGCAAACGGTATTGCCGATGATGTCGGACCGGCTGAGGACCCTTCTGGTTCACAATACAATGAGCGATCATGCTGATGTGACTTTTGCGCAGGCACGGCACCCGTACCTGTACTGGTGCCTGTGTCCGAATGCCAATTTATACATAGAGAACAGGCTGCCTGATGTGGATATGCTGCGGTCGGCGGGTGCAAAAATTACCCTGGGTACGGACAGCCTGGCCAGTAATACCGGATTGAGTATTTTTGCGGAGATGCTGTGCCTGCAGGATAATTTTGAAATCCCGGCAGAGGAACTGATCCGGTGGGCTACCAGGAACGGCGCGGAGTTTTTAGGGATCGGTGACAGGTATGGCAGCCTTGAACCTGGTAGACGGCCTGGTATAAATTTGCTTGATTTTAAGGAACTGAACGGAAAGGTTGTATTGGGAAGGGAAATGAGACGTTTGTATTAAAATAAGAGTCGTTACCATTAACTACACAGATTAACATAGTTTTGCAATGACATGAGCAACAGGATTACTGAACTTTTCAACATCAAATACCCGATCGTACAGGCCGGAATGGTCTGGTGCAGTGGCTGGAGGCTTGCCTCGGCGGTGTCCAATGCCGGCGGGCTGGGTATTATCGGGGCAGGTTCTATGTATCCGGCAGTGCTGAGGCAGCACATTCAAAAGTGTAAGCAGGCTACTGACCGGCCTTTTGCGGTGAATGTACCCTTACTCTACCCTGAGGTGCAGGAGATCATGGAGATCATTACCGAAGAAAAGGTAAGTATTGTATTTACTTCGGCGGGAAATCCGGCGACCTGGACGGAATATTTAAAGAGAAATGGAATTATAGTGGTGCACGTCATTGCCAACAGCAAATTTGCGCTGAAGGCTGAGGCCTCTGGCGCGGATGCAATAGTAGCGGAAGGTTTTGAAGCGGGGGGACACAATGGCAGGGAAGAGACGACCACCATGTGCCTGGTGCCCATGATCTGTGCCCGGGTGAAAATTCCTGTGATCGCCGCGGGCGGGATAGGAAGTGGCAGGGCCATGCTGGCAGCGATGGCCCTGGGTGCCGATGCAGTGCAGATCGGTTCTGCGTTTGCGGTGGCAGAGGAGTCTTCGGCGCATCCGGATTTTAAGCACAGGATCATTAGTGCCGGGGAAGGTGATACTAAGCTCAGGATGAAAAAACTGGTGCCGGTGCGCTTGCTGAAGAACGAATTTGCAGATGCGGTGGCCCAGGCGGAAGCCCAGGGTGCAGATGCAGAGGTTCTCGTGCGATTGCTGGGACGTGCAAGGGCAAAGCTGGGAATGTTTGAAGGGGATATGGAGCAGGGCGAACTGGAGATCGGACAGGTTTCGGCCATGCTGAAGCAGGTTCGCCCGGCGGAAGAAATATTGAATGAGATCTGGAAAGAGTTTTTGATAGAAAAGGAAAGGGTCTCTGGATTAAGTTTCAAATGATAACTAAGGATATACGATCAGACAATATAATAGAGAGATGAAGAAAGTACATGTTAATATTACACTCACAGGAAAAGTACAAGGCGTTACCTTTCGGGAAACGACCAAGTATGTGGCTGACCAGTCGGGAATAAGGGGTTTTGTAAGGAATGAAAAGGACGGGTCTGTCTATATTGAGGCGGAGGCGGAGCAATGGGAACTGGATTCTTTTATAGAATGGTGTAATGAAGGACCGGACAGGGCAAAGGTGGAGCGCTGTGAGGTGGTAACCGGGGAACTGAAAAATTTTACCGACTTTGTGGTACTTAAGAAATAACGGATGTCGGTATTGAAAAAATTTCTTGGTCAGACAGCTGTATATGGCATCAGCACAGTATTGTCCAGGCTGTTCAATTTTATATTGACACCCATCTTTACTAAGGCCTATTCCAAAGTTGTTTACGGAATATTTACCAAAATGTATGCTTATGCTTCCTTGGTAAATGCAGTGCTGGCATTTGGAATGGAAAGTACTTATTTCAGATACCTGAATAAGCATGAAGATAAGAAGCAGGAGGTATACAACAATTCATTTCTGTGCATTGCGTTCATTTCCCTCCTTTTTCTGATCAGTGGGCTGGTGTTTTCGGACAGTATAGTCCATTATCTGTCGGCCAATCCAGAGCAGTTTGCTGACTATAAACATTATGTTCAGTATTTCATCTGGATCCTGGTAGTGGATGCCATTTGTGTGATACCTTTTGCCAAACTGAGATCGGAGGACAAGGCTTTTAAATACAGCACTATTAAGTTTTTAAATATTGGCTGTTTTGTGGGGTTCAACCTGTTGTTTATTTATGTGGTGCCCGCTATGATCAAACATCACTTTTTTCTCAGTGAATGGATGGCTTCCTGGTACCGGGAAAAGTGGATAGGCTATGTTTTTATTTCCAACCTGATCGCCAGTCTTGCTACGCTGGTCATGCTGGTGCCGGAATTTTTAAAGCTGCAGCTTAAATTTGATAAACCACTTTTTGTTAAAATGTTCTCCTATTCCTGGCCGGTACTTGTCGCAAACCTGTCCTTTATTGTCAATGAGAATCTGGACAAGATCGTGTTGAGCGAACTGCTGCCAAAAGAGATAGCAGACGGACAGGTGGGTATATATGGTGCGGTATGCAAGATCGCCATTTTCATGAGCATCTTTATTACTGCATTCAGGCTGGGGGCAGAACCTTTCTTTTTTAGCCATGCTAAAAACGCCAATGCGAAGACAACGTATGCAGTGATCCTTCATTATTTTGTAATTGCCCTTGCTTTGTTGTTTGTGGCGCTGATCGCTAATATTGAGATGCTCAAATATTTCATAAGCAGAGACAACGAACATATCGCCGAATATTGGGTAGGTTTGCCCGCGGTGCCTTACTTGCTGTTTGGTTATGTCTGTCTGGGTATTTACATGAACTTATCGATCTGGTACCGCCTTTCAGACCAGACCAGGTTTGGTTTGTACATCTCCGTTGCCGGTGCGCTGATCACCATCGTGCTGAATTTTATATTGATTCCCAAATACAGCTATATGGGTTCAGCATGGGTTTCTATGCTAGCTTATTTTGCGATGATGGTGATTTCCTATATTTTAGGACAGAAATATTACCCGATACCTTATAACCTGAAAAGGATCATTGGCTACCTGATCATTTCGGTGATCATGGTGGTGCTATCCTTCTGGGTGTTTGACCGGAATATTTTTATAGGTAATGCCTTGCTGTTGGCCTTTGCTGCGGGGGTATTTTATTTTGAAAAGGATCAATTGAAGCTTATTTTAGGAAAGAAATGAATATAAATATCATCAACAACTCTACACACCCGCTGCCGCAGTACGAAACTGAACATGCTGCGGGCATGGACATGCGTGCTTTTATAGAAAATGCCGTTACGATTAAACCTTTGCAGCGTGTTTTGATTCCAACTGGTTTGTACATCGAACTGCCGGTGGGTTATGAAGCCCAGATCCGTCCGCGCAGCGGACTGGCTTATAAGCATGGGATCAGTATTGTCAATTCGCCGGGTACCATTGATGCGGATTACAGGGGGGAGATAAAGGTATTGCTGGTCAACCTTTCGGATGCTGATTTTGTGGTAAACGACGGCGACCGGATTGCGCAGATGGTGGTTGCCAAACATGAAACGGTTAGCTGGAACAGTGTTGGCGAACTAACCGATACCTCACGCGGCGCGGGCGGGTATGGGCATACAGGTAAATAAAAAACAGAAGATGAAAGATAAGTGGTTTTTAACGGTATTGTTCTTCGCAGGATTGCCTGTTGTCTCTGCTCAGGAGCCTGTCGTGCCTGTGCCGGATACAAATGTGATAAAGACACTTTTCTTTGCTGGTCTGCGGGATAAACTCAGGGAGGATTATGCCAAGGCCGGTGAGAGCTTCAATAAGATACTTGCCCTGGATCCTGACAATGCCGCTGTGAACTATGAAGTGGCTGTGATCAATTTCAGGCAGAATAAACCTCTTGAGGCGGAGATTGCGATCAGAAAAGCGGTTGCTAAAGATGCCAATAATCTGTGGTATTGGAGGCTGCTCTCTGAGCTCTATAAGCGTAAGGGAGATATGGATGCACTCGTAAAGGTTTTTAACCAGATGATCAGACTGAGTCCTGATGACGATTCGTTTTATTTTGACCGGGCAAACGCTTTTCTGCTGGCAGGTAAAACAGACGAGGCTTTAAAAAGTTATGACGAATTGGAGAAGAAATTTGGCAGTTCCGATGCATTGACCAGGGCCAGAACGCGGGCCGGGAAGGAAAAGACTGCCGGACCGGAGCTGATGGGTGCTGGAGCTGTTGAGGCTGCGGTCACCTCAGAACAGGCCATGCTGATAGAGGGAGAAAAACTGTTTAAACAGGGGGACTTGAACGGAGCGCTGATACAGTTCAAGGCGATTCTCAAGATTACCGGGCAACTCTATGCGGCCTGGGAACATACGATGGCTGCCGAGATTGCCCTGGCTGCCTATAAGGATGCAATTAAAACTGGTGAAGAGGCATTGTCGCTGTACCCGAGCCAGGCAGGTTTATATTACCATATGGCGGTGGCGCTGATGAATGAGGGGCAGCATGAACAGGCGCTCAGCAATATCAAAACCGCCATGCAGCTGGATGAGGGCAATGCTTTGGCGCTGGAATGTTACGGAGATATTCTTTTTTTTAAGGGAGAAAAAGAGGCAGCTTTGCTGCAATGGAAAAAGGCACAGGCCGGAGGCAATAACTCGGGCAGGCTAAAGAGGAAGATCAATGAAAAGAAATATATTAAATAGTTTCCTGCTGTTCGCTGTGGTAGCGTTGACCATAGCCTGCAGGACAAAGAAAGTAGTAGTATCGCTGCCTAAATCAACAGACAGCACAATGGTGGCGAGCACCAGGAAATCTGAAAACATCAAAATGCTGAGGGAGAATGACCTGTCCTTTAATACGCTTTCTCTGAAAGCAAAGGCCAATCTGAATATCAATGGCAATAGTAATAATGTGACCATGAACATCAGGATGCAGAAAGATGAAAAGATCTGGGTGAGCATTACGGCTATTGCAGGAATAGAGGTGGCCAGGGCGCTGATTACTCCGGACAGCATTAAAGTAAGGAACAATTTTCAAAGTGTTTATCTGAAAAAGCCGTTTAGCTACGTCCACAGGTATACGAATAAACAGGTGGACTTTTCTTTGCTGCAGGCTATTTTTTCAGGCAATACCATTGCTGCTTTTATGAAAGAGGATGCCATGCTGGAACTGGAAAACGGGATATGGATACTGAACGGGCAGCAGCAGGACCTGGCCTACAGGGTTGTATTCAATACGCTGCTGAAAGTGGGGGTAGATAACCTGAATGATGTTACGACCGGGCGGGCGCTGAAAGTGGAATACGGAGCATATCAGAAAGTCAATGCGGCACTTTTCCCTTCCAGTATAAAGATCAATTCGATAGCGGGAAAGCAAAAGATCAGTATAGATCTTGATTTTTTAAAAATAGAAAGTAATGTTCCGCTGGAATTTCCGTTTAGTGTTCCTGTTAAGTATGAGGTAATAAACTGATTTTTTTATACTTTTGATCCAAATGAAGCCATATATATTATTACTATTCTTGTTTTTAGCAGGGTCTGCTTCTGTCGCTTTTGGCCAGAGCAGCGCTGAGCTGAAGAGAAAAAAGGAAGCCATTCAGCGTGAAATCGATTTGTTGCAGAAGAATGCGAACAAGGCGGCAAGTAATAAAAAGCTGACACTAAGCCAGATTAATGCACTGAATGCCAAGATCCGTCTGATGCAGAACAAGATTTCGGTGATCAATTCCGAGATCAAGAACCTGGACAACCAAATCCATGAGAACACCAATACCGTACATAACCTTAAAGGACAGCTGGGGCAGCTGAAAAAAGAATATGCAAGTATGATCAGGTTCGCGCAGCGCAACAAGAACGGGTATGATAAGATGATGTTTATTTTTGCGTCAAAAGATTTTAACCAGGCCTATAAGCGAATTAAATATTTGCAGCAGTTTGGACAGTACCGGAAAAAACAGGCTGATTATATACAGGGTAAGCAAAAAGACCTGAACTACAGGATTGTGATCCTGGATAAGAACCTGCGTGAAAAAAGCAGCCTGCTGCAGGAACAGGAGAATGAGCGTAAAGTATTGGGCAAGAATAAGTCTGAACAATCGCAGGTGCTGAACAAGTTTAGCAGGCAGGAGAAACAGCTGAGACAGGACATCGCTTCTCGTAAACGTCAGCAGATACAATTGGACAGGAGCATTCGCGCTGCTATTAACCGGGAGATTGAACTGGCACGGAAAAAAGCTGAAGAAGAAGAACGTGCTGCTGAAAGAGCTGCGGCCGCAAAAGCAAAGGCGGAAAATAAACCTGCACCTGTTGCGACGGCATCGAAACCGAAAACAAGCGGCGGTTATCTGACTGCTACTCCGGAATCTGCAAGATTGTCCGCACAGTTTGAAGGCAACAGGGGTTCACTTCCCTGGCCGGTTGCAGTTGGGACGATCACTGAAAATTTTGGCCGGCACATGGAGGGACAGGCTTCTTATACCAATGACGGAGTGAATATTTCTACCGCCGAAGGAGCCTCGGTAAGGGCTGTGTTTAACGGGCAGGTAAGAGCTGTGGATTCGCAGCTCGGGAGATACTATGTGCTGATCAAACATGGTGAATATTTTACCGTCTACCAGAATCTCAGATCTGTGAGTGTGTCAAAAGGAGATAATGTGACTACCAAACAAACCATTGGAGTGGTTGCGGAAACCGAAGGTGTGCCCCAGCTTCAGTTCCAGATCAGAAGGGGTATGGCTGCCCAAAATCCCGAAGCCTGGATTGCGAAATAAAAATGGGTATTAATTCATATATTTGTATAAACTAATCAGTAATAGGCAGAACGATGTATAGAGGGACAATAATTGAATTTCTGAACATGGGTGGTGGTGAGATCATGCTCATCCTCGCGGTGGTACTTTTGTTATTTGGAGGTAAAAAATTACCTGAACTGGCAAGAGGGCTTGGGAAAGGGATCAGGGAATTTAAAGATGCTTCAGATGGTGTTAAAAGAGAAATCCAAAGAAATATAAATGCTGCGGGCATTGAGGAAGAGGTAAACTCCGTTATCAGCGATGTGAAGGACGACTACCATCATGCTTACGAAGAAAAGACGGGCGGTATAGATCTTCATAAAGAAGAAGAGACAGCAATGGGTGACCCTGAAGCGCACACAAAAATAGAAACAGATAAAACTAATCTTTAACCAAAGTATCATGTTAAACACAACCATATTAATTGCTGGATTAGGCGGCACGGAGATCGCCGTCATCCTGGTCATTGTACTATTACTTTTCGGAGGCAAAAAAATACCCGAATTAATGCGTGGCCTGGGTAAAGGCATTAAAGAATTTAAAGACGGTAAAGACGGCGTTGACGGATCTGATCCGGCTGACCCGAAAAGCTCGAATACCAACAAGCCTTTGTAAGGTATCTGAGTCCGGTTTTTAATCTTAATGTATTCGTGAAATTTGAAGAAGTATAACTCCTTAGCAGAGATACAGTCCCTTATTGGTCAGAAAAAGCTGAGCTTGCCTGAACTGCTGGATTACTATTTTAAACAAATAGCCGGCAATGAACACCTCAATGCATTCAATGAGGTGTTTTTTTATTCTGCGGCTGAGCAGGCCAGATTGGTACAGGAGAAAATCGAGAAGGGGACTGCCGGTAAGCTGGCGGGTATGGTCATTGGCCTGAAGGACAACATTTCGTATAAAGACCACAAAGTATCCGCTTCGTCAAGAATGCTGGAAGGATTTGTGTCGCCTTATTCGGCGACGGTAACTGAGCGGCTCCTTGCTGAAGATGCAGTGATCATAGGCAGGCTGAACTGTGATGAATTTGCAATGGGTGGCTCCAATGAGACTTCTTATTACGGGCCGGTAAAGAATGCGGCGGATACCGAAAGGGTAGCCGGCGGGTCATCAGGCGGTTCTGCTGTTGCGGTACAGGCTGATCTTTGTCTTTCGGCACTGGGCACTGATACCGGCGGTTCTGTAAGACAGCCTGCTGCTTTTTGCGGAAATGTCGGTTTTAAACCTACTTACGGCAGGATTTCACGGTATGGCGTAATCGCTTATGCCTCTTCATTTGATCAGGTGGGTACGATCACATCCTCTGTAAGTGATGCGGCTTTGCTGCTAGAAGTACTGGCGGGTGCCGATGACTATGACAGTACGGTTTCCAAGCTGCCTGTTCCTTCTTATTCGGATGCTTTGGGACATGGCGGCAAGAAGAAGATCGCTGTTTTAAAGGAAACACTAGAAAGTGAGGCGTTGGATCCGGATATTAAGACAGCCATCCTGAAAGCTATTGATCTGTTCAGGGCGCAGGGCCATACGGTAGAATATGTTTCTTTTGACCTGCTGGACTATTTGGTGCCGGCATATTATGTGCTGACGACTGCGGAAGCATCGTCTAACCTGTCGCGTTATGACGGGGTACATTATGGTCACCGCAACCTGGAAGCTACCAGCCTTAACGAGCTGTACAAGCGTTCGCGGGCAGAAGGTTTTGGAGAAGAAGTTAAGAAAAGGATTTTGCTGGGCACTTTTGTGTTGAGTGCCGGGTATTATGATGCTTACTATCAAAAAGCACAGCAAGTGAGGCAGCTGATCAGGGAGAAAATGGAACAAATGCTGGATAGTTTCGATGTGATCATAGCTCCTGTGACTCCCACCCCGGCATTTAAAATAGGCGAAAACATGCATGATCCGCTAGTCATGTATATGGCGGATATATTTACGGTACTGGCGTCGCTGACAGGAATTCCGGCGGTAGCACTTCCTTTGGGCAATAATGCTGGCGGTTTGCCGTTAAGTATTCAATTAATGGCCAGGCACTTCCATGAGGAGGTACTGTTGTCATTGGCTCATGAGTTTTTAAATGAGCCCGTAATTTAAACCAAAACCAATACCGTAATATCAGCCTATGAACAAAAAAATACGCTATGTATCCTATTGCATTCTGGCTTTAGTAAGCTTTTCGGCGGTTGCCCAGCAACCAATGCTTCCTTTGAACGATACCACTTCCATGCCGGAGGTAGTAGAACTCCCGAAGTTCAGTAACTACAATTATGTGTATAAGAACCGGTTGGATTCGATCCAAAAGACCGTGCCCCTGACCTATAATCAATATGTTCAGGATTATATAGACATCTACAGCGGCCGCAAGGACATGATGGGCAAAATGCTTGGCCTTTCAGATTACTACTTCCCAATCTTTGCAAAGGCTTTGAAGACATTCAATATCCCGGAGGAAATTAAATATCTGCCGATCATAGAGTCGTCCATGAATCCCTATGCGGTATCACGGGTTGGAGCTACGGGGCTTTGGCAATTCATGTTTGCAACGGCAAAGGGTTATGGGCTCAACATGGACAATTTCGTCGATGAACGGAAAGATCCTGTACAGGCGAGTTATGCTGCTGCTGCTTATTTTAAAGATGCTTATGAAGAGCTTGGCGACTGGCTGCTGGCCATTGCGGCATATAATTGCGGAATGGGCAATGTCAAAAGGGCGATGGAGAAATCCAATTCTATGGATTTTTGGGAACTAAGAAGGTATTTGCCAAAAGAGACCAGGAATTATGTGCCTGCTTTCATCGCTGCGGTTTATGTGATGAATTGTCCTGATCAGCATCAGATACAACGGGCACCCTCACCTTTTGAAAAATATACAGATACAATACAGGTGAACCATTTTGTGTCTATTCCTGCGCTGGCTGAGGCGCTGGACATGGATCTGGATGTGTTGTGCAGTCTCAATCCTTCTTATAAAAAGAAGATTGTGAACGGTACGGAGTCTTCGCCAAAGCGGCTGGTCATTCCGAGGATCAGTCTGGAAGATTTTACCAGTATCTATGAGATTCTGAATGAGGATAGCGGCACCGGCAGTATGCGGGTAATCCTTGCTTCAAACAGCGACAGAAAAACTGTCAAAAAACCCCGGACAAAATCCAGGCCTGCTTTCTTTTATCATAAGGTCTCACCAGGTCAGAATCTGGGTGCCATAGCGAACAAGTATCATGTGGAGGTTCAGGACCTGAAGGTTTGGAATAAACTCAGGGGGTCGACAATTGTGCCGGGGCAGAAACTGAAAGTTTATGAAACCTCGAGTGAGGACGACGACCGCGGAGCGGAAAAGGGCTGATTTATCTGCTGTTTTTTCTGTTCACTTTGTTCATTTTAGCTGTAAGGAGTAATTCTTCAGGCACATCTTCGTTCCTTTTTTTACTTTAACGGCTAATAAAAGAATTGTAACTTTGCCGCTTGACATTTGATCATTTATGAGTAAAATTAACAGGAAGCAGGATGCTTTAGATTACCACTCGCAGGGTAGGCCGGGAAAGATACAGGTGGTACCTACCAAACCTACGAATTCTCAAAGAGACCTGGCGCTTGCTTACTCACCGGGTGTAGCAGAACCCTGCTTAAGAATAGCTGAAAACAAGGACGATGTTTATAAATATACTGCAAAGGGTAACCTGGTAGCCGTGATCAGTAATGGTACGGCTGTACTGGGTCTGGGAGATATTGGCCCGGAGGCAGGAAAGCCGGTAATGGAAGGTAAGGGGCTGTTGTTTAAGATTTTTGCGGATATTGATGTGTTTGACCTGGAACTGGATACTAAAAATGTTGACGATTTTGTCAAGATTGTAAAAGCCCTGGAGCCTACGTTTGGAGGGATAAACCTGGAAGACATTAAGGCGCCGGAGT
Organism: Pedobacter ginsengisoli; assembly: GCF_030244015.1. Classification (GTDB taxonomy): domain Bacteria; phylum Bacteroidota; class Bacteroidia; order Sphingobacteriales; family Sphingobacteriaceae; genus Pedobacter; species Pedobacter ginsengisoli. Next base: position 285,305 of record NZ_JASSYX010000004.1, on the reverse strand, counting down.
GCTTTGAAATAGAGCGCAGATTAAAGGAGGAAATGAACATTCCTGTGATGCACGATGATCAGCATGGTACTGCCATTATATCGGCAGCTGCGTTGCTGAATGCCTGTGAACTGCAGAAAAAGAAAATGGATAAGATCAGGATCGTGGTGAACGGTGCAGGTGCGGCCGCCATTTCCTGTACCCGGCTCTATGTTTCCCTGGGTGCTAAAAAAGAAAATGTTGTGATGTGCGACCGTTCTGGCGTGATCAGGGATACGCGGGAGAATCTGGACGATATTAAGGCCGAATTTGCGACATCCAGGAAACTGGATACACTGGAAGAAGCGATGAATGATTCAGATGTGTTCATTGGCCTGTCATCGGCCAATTGTGTAACTGCGGATATGCTAAAGTCAATGGCTAAGAATCCGATCGTGTTTGCCATGTCTAATCCTGATCCGGAAATAGCTTATGAACTGGCTCTGGGTTCGCGTAAAGATCTGATTATGGCTACCGGCAGATCAGATTATCCGAACCAGGTTAATAATGTACTGGGTTTTCCATATATATTCCGGGGGGCGCTTGATGTGCGTGCTACGGGCATCAATGAGGCCATGAAAATTGCCGCTGTAAAGGCGATTGCTGAACTGGCCAAAAAATCTGTTCCTGAAGCAGTGAATATGGCGTATAATCAGAATAACATTAAGTTTGGCAAGGAGTATATCATTCCAAAACCGATGGACATGCGGCTGCTGACAAACGTGTCTATCGCTGTGGCAAAAGCTGCTATTGAGTCGGGTGTTGCCCGTAAAGTGATCAACGACTGGGATGCTTATGAGGAAGAGCTGAAGCGCAGGCTGGGTAGCGATGATGCCATCATGAGGGCCATTACCAATAAGGCAAAATCTGATCCTAAACGTGTTGTATTTGCGGAGGCGGATAATTATAAGATACTGAAAGCGGCACAGATCGTTAAGGATGAAAATATTGCCATTCCTATTTTACTCGGGAACAAGATGATCATTCAGAAGATCATTGAAGAAAATGCGCTCGAGCTGGATGGGGTTGAGATCATTGACTCGTTTGAAGAGCCTGAACGCATGAATAAATATGCTGAAGCCTTGTATCAAAAAAGGCAGCGGAGAGGTGTGACCTTGTTTGAAGCGACCAAGCTGCTGCGTGACCGGAACTATTTCGGTGCGTTTATGGTGGAATTTGGTGAGGCGGATGCCATGATTTCAGGGCTGACCAAAAACTATGCAACCACAATAAAGCCTGCGTTGCAGGTAATCGGTACTGAAGACGGCGTGAACCGTGTGGCGGGTATGTACATGATGATGACCAAAAAGGGACCTGTCTTTTTTGGGGACACTACGGTGAATGTCGATCCAACCGTTGAGGAATTGGTAGACCTGACCCTATTGCTGGAGCGGGCGGTAAGCAAATTTAACATACAGCCGAGGGTCGCATTGCTTTCATATTCCAATTTTGGTTCCAACGAAGGAATCGTGCCTGAAAAAGTGAGAAAGGCGGTGAAAATCCTGCATGATAAACATCCGGAGGTCGTGGTCGACGGGGAGATGCAGGCAAATTTCGCGATCAATAATGACTTGCTAAAGGGCAATTTTCCTTTCAGCAGGTTGATCGATGCTCCTGCAAATACTTTGGTGTTCCCGAACCTCGAATCGGGCAATATTGCCTATAAGCTGCTGCAGGAACTAGGAGAGGCGGAGGCTGTGGGACCTATTTTGCTGGGATTGAAAAAACCGGTGCATATTGTGCAGCTTGGCAGTTCGGTAAGGGAAATTGTGAATATGGTGACCATTGCGGTACTGGATGTGCAGGGAAAGGCGCAGGATGCAAATCCAAAAAGAGGTAGTATATTAAGACGGATTTCTAAAAAGTAAGTTATGTACGAATATATAGATGGTAGACTGACTTTTAAATGCCCTGCATATATTGTTGTGGAGGCCGGAGGTATAGGTTATCACATCAATATATCATTGAATACGTATAGTAGCCTGGGAGATGCGGAACGCTGCAAAGTGTACGTCTGGCTGCATGTAAAGGAAGATGCCCACACGCTTTATGGTTTTGCTGATGAGGGAGAGCGGAGGTTATTTCTGCACCTGATCTCGGTATCGGGCATCGGCCCGAACACTGGCCGGATGATGCTTTCATCGATCACACCTCATGAGATCCAGACGGCAATCGTGAACGCTGATCTTCCGCTCATCCAAAGGATCAAGGGAATAGGTGCGAAATCTGCTCAAAGGCTGGTGCTGGAACTACAGGATAAATTAAAAAAAGAGGGGTCGGGATCATTGATTGCAGCACCTTTGAGAAGTACAGTAAAGGAGGAGGCATTGTCTGCTTTAATTATGTTGGGCTTTGCGAAGCCGGCGTCTGAAAAAGCGATTGATGGTGCTGTGAAGTCGGGTGGTCAGGAACTGACAGTTGAACAAATGATAAAATTAGCCTTAAAACACTTATAACTTACCCTTGAAACACTTATTAACGCTAATTCTCTTTTTACTGGTCTGCCTTGGTGGGAATAAGACCTTTTCACAGGTTGTCCCGCCGGGGAACGGTAGTGATACGACAAGAAACCCCTTTAGTCTGAAGGAAAAACAGCGTCTGGGCATCAGGTCGCTGAAAAGCCCTTTTTCTCCCCTGCCTGATAACGTAAAACGTGAGGTGGAATATGATGCCGTCAACAAACGTTATGTGATCAGACAGCTGATAGGAGACAGGATGTATGCACCGCCGCAGTATCTGACTGTGGAAGAGTACCAGCGGCTGATCAGCAGTGAGATCAAAAGAGAGAACTGGCGGCAACTGTCCGACCAGGAGATCAATGATGTGAGGCGGACCGGGATCATACCGAGTTTGCAGATCAACAGCAAGGCGTTTGAACGGATATTTGGTGGTACTACTATCAATATACAGCCGAGGGGGGAAGCAGAGCTTACTTTTCTTGGCAGGATCAACCGGAATGAAAACCCGCTGTTTAATGAACGTCAGCGTGTTCAGGGAAATTTTGACTTTAACCAGCGCATCCAGATGGATGTGATCGGTAATATCGGTACAAAGCTGAAGGTGAACATGAACTACAATACGGAAGCTCAGTTTGACTTTGAGAACCAGATCAAACTGGACTATACCGGAGGCGAAGATGATATCATCAAGAAAATAGAGGCGGGTAATGTAAGTTTGCCGCTGAATACCACCCTGATCAACGGTACACAGGCGCTTTTTGGAATAAAAACACAATTGCAGTTTGGCAAACTGATGGTGAATACGGTGTTTACACAGCAAAAATCGCAGTCCAAAGAAATCCAGATCAATAATGGCGCCCAGCAGAATGAGTACCGGATCAGTGCGGATAACTATGAGGCAAACAAGCATTATTTCCTGGCGCAGTATTTCAGGGACAACTACAACAGGGCCTTGTCAAACCCGCCTACCATTACTTCTGGTGTGATCATTACTAAAATAGAGGTATGGATCACGAACAAGGCGGGCAGTACACAGGACTCAAGAGATGTACTTGGTTTTATAGATCTCGGTGAAAATAAGCCGTTTAATACTGCGCAGATCAGTGGCGCCGGTTATTCGGCATTGCCTTCAGGTTTTGATAACCCGCAGTTTCCAAAAGCTTCCAATAATTTGCTGGAGTTACTGCCACCGGATGCGAGGCAGACCAACTCGAATGCGGTCATTTCATTTTTCCAGGCCAATAAAGGAACTGATAATTTTGCCAAGCTAACATATGCGCGGAAGCTGGCAGACAGGGAGTTTACTTTCCATCCTAAACTGGGATATATTTCATTAAACAATGCACTGAACACTGATGAGGTACTGGCAGTTGCTTACCGTTATACTTATAATGGAGTGGAATACCAGGTTGGGGAGTTCTCTACTGATGTCCCTTTTGACCAGGCTTCACCAAAAGTGCTGTTTGCCAAGTTGCTGAAGAATGAAACTACGAAGGTGAACCTGCCGACATGGGACCTGATGATGAAGAACATTTATTCGATAGGAGGTTATCAGATCAGTTCACAGAACTTTAAACTGGACATCTTCAGGATAGATGAAAAAACGGGAGTAGAAAGACCTGTAATTACCGAGGGCGAGAAACTTGATGTTTTTAAAAAGCCGCTGAGGGATAAATTGTGGATCCAGGTGGTCGGGCTGGACCGCCTGAACCAGCAGGATGAAGCGAAACCTGACGGGATTTTTGATTTTGAGGCGGAAAATAAACCTTTTGGCGTCAATACAAACAGTTCGCTGGATGGATCATCCATGAACAACGGGAATATTGGCAATAATGGCTCGAATGCCAATGCACTGCTGACCAATGCGACAAATGGTTATGTGACCATTGACCCGCTCAATGGCCGGATCATTTTGCCGCTTGTGGAGCCATTTGGTAAAGATCTGGCCGACCAGTTTTTGCCGTCGGAACAGGCGTTTAAAGACAAGTATACTTATACAGCGTTGTATGATTCAACAAAAGTGATTGCCCAGCAGCTGTTCCAGAAACAGAACAGGTACATCATCAAGGGAAGCTATCAGTCGGAGATCTCTTCTGAATTTAGTTTGAATGCAATCAATGTTCCTGAAGGTTCGGTGAAGGTTTTTGCCGGTACGATTCCTTTGCAGGAGGGTACTGATTTTACTGTAGATTACCAGGGCGGGCGTGTGAAGATATTGAATACAGGTATATTGCTTTCGGGTCAGCCGGTCAGGATCTCTACAGAAAACAATGAGCTGTTTGGTCTGCAGCAGCGCTCACTGTTTGGTACCCGGCTGGACTATAAGGTCAACAATAAGCTGAACCTTGGAGGTACGTTTATGAACCTCACAGAAAAACCGCTGACCCCAAAAGTGAATGTGGGTGAAGAACCAATATCCAATACGATCTGGGGGATGGATGTGAATTATAGTTCGCCTTCGAGGTTTCTGACGAAGCTGGTGGACAAGCTGCCCCTGATCTCTACCAAGGCGCCTTCCAGCCTGACTTTTTCAGGAGAGTTCGCCCAGCTGGTTCCGGGGCACCCCAATGCGCTGAACTTCGGCGGCAAAAAAGGCGGGGTGAGTTATCTGGATGATTTTGAAGCTTCCAGGTCTGTAATAGACCTGAAAAGTGCGGTTGCCTGGCAGCTGTCCGGAACTCCGCAATTGTTTCCTGAGTCTCAGGATATTGACAAATTGAGTTATGGATACAACAGGGCACGCATCGCCTTTTATAATATTGATCCGACATTTTACAACAGGAACGCGAGTACGCTGCCTGCCAACCTGAGAAATGACCGTACGGAATTCTCTAATCATTATGTACGCGAGATCATTGAGCAGGAGGTGTTCCCTTTTAAGGAGACCAGTACCGGACAATCTATCAGCCTGCCTACGCTGGATGTTGCTTTTTACCCGACGGTAAGAGGACCTTATAACTTTACGCCCACTGGTTTTACGGCCAATGGCGCACTGACCAATCCCAAATCCAGATGGGGAGGTTTGTTCAGACGAATTGAAACCAATGATTTTGAAGCACTGAACATAGAGTTTATCGAGCTTTGGGTAATGGACCCAAACATCTACAAGCCGAACTCTGCGGGTGGTGACCTGTATTTTAATATTGGAAATATTTCTGAAGATATCCTGAAAGACGGACGCAAATCTCTCGAGAATGGCTTGCCTGCTGATGGTGATGCTTCGAAGTATGATGAAACGAGCTGGGGAAGGGTGCCTAAGCTGCAGCCGGTTGTCCAGGCATTTGACAATGATCCGAATGCAAGAAGGATCCAGGATGCGGGTTTGGATGGCTTGTCCAATCCGGATGAGCGGGCGAAGTTTGCCGCGCAGATCAACCAGATCAAAGCCCAGCTGAATCCTGATGCTGCTGCTGCACTGGACAATGACCCGGCATCTGATGATTATTCCTATTACAGGAGCAGGGAACTGGACCAGGCAAATGCCGGCCTTTTGAAACGGTATCAGAAATACAATGGCCCGGAGGGCAACTCCAAAACACCACAGCAAAGCCAGGAGGATTTTGGTGTGGATAATTCTGCTTCGACATCCCTGCCGGACGGCGAGGACATCAACAGGGACAACAACATGACCCAGAGTGATGAATATTTCCAGTACAAAGTTTCTATGCGCCCGGCTGACCTGATGGTGGGGCAAAACTTTGTGACGGATAAGGTAACCTCCCAGGTAAAGCTGGCAAATGGCTTAACGCAGCCTGTGACCTGGTACCAGATCAGGATCCCTCTGTCTCAGTACCAGCAGAAAGTTGGAAATATCCAGGATTTTAAATCTATCCGCTTTGTCAGGATGTTCATGACAAACTTCGCGGATACTACGGTATTGAGGTTTGGAAAAATCCAGCTGGTAAGGGGGGAATGGAGACAATACAATGCCAGCAATGATGCGGATAAGGTGATCGTTGATCAGTCATTGGTGCCGGTTGGTGCAGACAACTCGACGATCGAGGTAGCTACTGTGAACATTGAGGAGAACGGGAAACGTACACCTATCCCTTATGTAATTCCGCCTGGCATTGAAAGAGAGCGGGATTTTAGCAATTACCGTGGTGATACCAGGCAGAATGAACAGTCTCTGGCGGTAACGATAAGAAACCTCCGCGATGGATACGGCCGGGCGGCGTTCAAAACTTCCATAAACGATTTCAGGTCTTATAAGCATCTGGAGATGTACATTCACCTGGAGGCCCTGGGCAATACTGTGCTGAACGACAATGATGTGAATGCCTTTCTGCGTATCGGAACTGATAACCAGGATAATTATTATGAATACACGCAGCCGCTGAAGGTGACCAATCCGGGAACCAGCGATCCGTATGCCATCTGGCCCGATCAGAATAAGCTGGATATTGCGCTTGAGGTCTTTCAAAATGCCAAGCTGGCAAGAAACAAGGCTTTGCTGAACGGTCAGCCATGGCCGGTAAATATTCCATTTGATTATATAGAGAACGGCAGGACCATTACCATAAAGGGACAGCCGGACATGAGTAAGGTGCGGGTTTATATGATGGGGGTTAAGAATCCGTTGAGGAACGGAGCCAGTCCGGGCCGTGACGATGGTTTGGACAAGAATGCTGTGATCTGGTTTAACGAGCTGCGTCTTACTGAATTTGATGAACGCGGCGGCTGGGCGGCTACGGCAAGAATGAATGCGCAGCTGGCCGATTTTGCGGACGTGAACGTTTCGGGAAGTAAATCGACTATTGGTTTTGGTTCGCTGGAGAAAAGGGTGAGTGAACGGAACCGGGCGGATAATGTTTTCTTTGACATTTCATCAAGCATGGAGCTGGGTAAGTTCCTGCCAAAGAAAAGCGGGATTAAGGTACCGATGTTTGTGAGCTATTCCAGCCAGGTCAGTACGCCGCAGTATGATCCGCGCACACCGGATATAGAATTGAAAAATGCACTGGATGCGGCAACTAAAGCGGAGAAAAAAGAGATCCTGAATTACGCACAGGACTATACGACACGAAATAGCATCAATTTTACCAATGTCCGCAAGGAAAGAACGGATCCTGATAAAAAACCACAGCTCTGGGATGTGGAAAACCTGAATGCGAGTTATGCGTATACGAAGTTCGCGCACCGGGATTTCATCAACCAGAACAACATACAGGAGACTTACAGGGCCTCACTGGCTTATAATTATTCCGGGCAGTCAAAAAGCTACCAGCCTTTTAATAAGATCATTAAATCGAATATGCTGGCCCTGCTGAAGGAGTTTAATTTTAGTTTGCTGCCGAGTTCAATCAACTTCAGGATTGACGTGGGCCGTTATTATTCGGAGAATAGCCTGAGAAATAATGATCCTAACAATTCTATCCCCATCAATACGACATTCAATAAGAACTTTTTGGTGACCAGGGTTTATGGTATTTCCTGGAACCTGACCAGGTCGCTGACACTGGATTTTGATGCGACCAATTATTCCATCATTGATGAACCCGAGGGAAGGATCAACGGAACAAAGCGGGATACGCTGTGGCAGAATCTCAAAAAACTGGGACGGACCACAGATTACAGTCACAATATGAACGTGACCTACAACCTTCCGGTCAACAAAATCCCTGGCTTGGACTGGATAAATGTGGCCACTCGCTATGGCACCAACTTTAACTGGCAAACTGAACCACTCTCTACTTTGAGAAACCCTGCCATAGACCTGGGCAATACCATTCAGAACTCAAGAATCATACAGATCAATCCGAACCTGAATTTTGCAAGCCTGTACAATAAATTTGGCTTTGTGAGAAAAGCAGGGAAGGACGGTAATGGGCCAGGTTTTCTGATCGGCCTGCTGACCGGTGTTAAGAATGTTGTGGGTGCGTATACGCAAAATAAAGGAATATTCCTGCCGGGCTTTCTGCCACGGACAAGTTACTTTGGATTGGATGAAGCAACAGGGGCTCCGGGACTCGGATTTGTTTTTGGCAGTCAGCGTGACATCAGGGACATGGCCCTGAGCAAAGGCTGGATCACAGCGGACACGCTTCAGTCCCAGCTTTATATCAATACACTTAGGGAAGATCTGAGTTTTACGAGTTTGATAGAGCCACTTAAAGACCTGACGATTACCCTGACGGCAAATAAAAACAGAACGCTGAACTTTTCTACCAATTTAAGGTATGATCCGAATGCACGCGAGTTTCAGAACCAGAGCCCGTACACTCAGGGTGACTACAGCGTGTCTTTCATTACCCTCAGAACTGCTTTCTCTGAAGGTTCCGGCAATACTGTTTCAAAACTTTACAACCAGTTTATGGCCAACAGGCAAGTGATCTCCCAGCGTTTGGGAGCGCTTAACCCCAATTCATCAGGCTCCTCATCGGGATTTGCAGATGGTTATGACAAGGCATCACAGGATGTAGTTGTTTCTTCATTTTTAGCGGCTTATTCTGGAAAGAATGCTTCGTCTGTGAGCTTAAATTCATTCCCGAGGATTCCATTGCCTAACTGGCGCATGAACTACCGCGGGTTAACCCGGATTCCATTTCTTGCTGACAGGTTCAGCTCCATTGACATCAGGCATTCCTACAGGTCGGTATATAGTGTGAATGGTTTCAATTCGCTGATCAGGTATGGTGAAACGAACGGAAAAGTAAGCAGCAGGGATGTGAATGGAAATTTTCTTCCGCAATATCAATATTCACAGGTGACCATAGCAGAGCAATTTGCTCCTTTAATTGGAGTGGATACGCGGTTTAAAAATAACCTGACGGCAAATTTCGAACTCGGCAGGTCGAGGATGCTTGGACTGAGCCTGGCCAACAGTCAGCTCGCCCAGTTGTCTGAAAATAACCTGATCTTTGGGCTGGGTTACCGTACCAATAAGTTCCGGTTTCCTTTTGGTCTGTTTAAAGGGTTGAAAACAGATAACAACATGGACTTTAAACTGGATATTGCCGTGAGGGATAACAAGACAGTGATCTACAGACCGGACATTACGGAAGCGGAAATTTCATCAGGTGCGCGGAACATCACCTTCAGGCCAAGTGTTGATTATGTGCTGAACCAGCGGTTTAACATTCGTTTGTTCTACGACTCAAACATTACCAAACCCTATACTTCACAGACGTTTAATACATCTTTCAGCAATTTTGGATTTAGTTTGCGGATAACACTGAATTAGGATTGTTATACATCTGCAGATTAATTACCTTTGACCGCGAAGAGCCGGACCTGGCTTTTGCAATGAATTAACTTAAGATAATATAAACTAGGACAAATGAATTTCCCATCAGAATTAAAGTACACTAAAGACCATGAATGGCTTAAAGTAGAAGGTAATGAAGCCTTTATTGGCATTACTGATTTTGCACAGCGCGAACTGGGCGATATTGTTTATATCGATATCAATACCGTTGGCGACGAAGTAGGTAAGGATGAGGTTTTTGGGACTGTAGAAGCCGTTAAAACTGTTTCTGACCTGTTTATGCCGGTTACAGCAACCGTGCTGGAAGTGAACGCTGCTTTAAATGACAATCCTGAACTGGTGAATTCCGATCCTTACGGACAGGGGTGGATGGTAAAAGTAACCGTTTCAAATGCAGCTGACATAAATGGCCTGCTGGATGCAGATGCCTATAAAGCACTGGTAGGAGCGTAAACTGATGAACAAAATCCAAGAATTAAAATACCAGAGCTGGGCCATATTCTGGACGGTGGTTATTTTAATACTCTGTAATATAAAAATGCCTGATTCTTCCAGATCAGGCTTTTTTTTTGAAGGTTTTGACAAAATGGTGCACCTGGGGTTTTTCTATGTGCTGACGATATTTCTTTTTTATGGAAAGATCCGGCATCAGCACAATTACAGCTTTCGCTCACTGACCATATTTAAGGTCATCCTGATCGGTGCATGCCTGGGCGGGACCATAGAATTACTGCAGTGGAAAATATTTACTTACAGGTCCGCTGAATGGTGGGATTTTGGATGTGACATGCTGGGTGTTTTTATGGGCGTATTTAGTTTTGTACTTTTACATAAGTCCAACTATAATAAACCCTGATCTAAACCGATGACCCAATGAAAAGACGATTAATAGTATTGGTATTGCTGCTTTCCGCAGGCATATTGAGTGGCTGCGGTATTTTTGGTGGCGGCTGTAAATGTCCGAAAGTCAGTTATAAGAGCTATCCTTATCAGTAAGCTCCCACTTTTTCCTGACCGGATGATATTCCTTTCTTATTTGGATTTATTATAGATAAAGGCTAACTTGCAGGCCAATTCACATCATTATATACAGATGAAACTTTCGCAGCTGAGCCCCGGACAACGGGCAACCATAGTATCGTTTACAGATTTGGATATGTCCGTTAAATTAATGGAAATGGGTTGCTTGCCAGGTGAGGAGGTAGAGGTTGAGCGTTTTGCGCCAATGGGCTGTCCTATCGCTATCCGCGTTGCGGGTTATCAGCTTTGCCTGCGTAAAAGCGAGGCATCTATTATTATAATTGAACAATAACTTGGCTGGAAATATAAAAATTGCATTAGTTGGAAATCCCAATACAGGTAAGTCTACACTTTTTAACCTGTTAACGGGATTAAATCAAAAGATAGGGAATTTTCCGGGGATCACAGTTGACAAGAAACTAGGCTACTGTAAGCTGCCCGGTGGCCGGCAGGCAGAGATCACCGACCTGCCGGGAACTTATAGCCTGTATCCTAAAAGTAAGGATGAACGCATCGTACTGCAGGTTCTCGCGGATTCAAATAATCCGAGCCGTCCCGATATCGTTGTGGTAGTAGCTGATGCGACCAATCTCAGAAGGAACCTGCTCCTTTATACGCAGGTTGCAGATTTAGGCATACCCACCATCCTGGCATTGAACATGACAGACATGGCAAAAAAGGAAGGGATTGACATCAATATCCACAAGCTATCTGAAAGACTGGGTGTTCAGGTTGTCCCTATATCCGCAAGAAGCAATACTGGCATAAATCTGCTGAAGCAGGCCATTGACAATACCACCAGCATCGCAACACAGGCTGAGGGTGCGGATCTGCACCTGATGGCACCGGAGGCTATCGAAGCTGCCAGGGAACTGTTAAAAACAAACAATAACTATCTTGCCCTGCAAATGCTTCATCAGCATGAACCGCTCAATATTTTTTCAAGCGGAGAGCATGCGGCTCTTGAGCAGATAAAGAAAACACATCATTTTGAATCTTCAAAGCTGCAGGCTGCAGAAACTATAGCCCGCTATCGTTATCTGGGAACAGTGCTGAGCGGAGTAATTGAAGACACTGGTGCGGTGAGGAAATTTGTCATCAGTGACAAACTGGATGCCGTGCTGACCAACAGGTTCTGGGGTTTTCTGATCTTCATCGCTATTCTTTTTTTTGTTTTTAACTCCATCTTCTCCTGGTCAACCTATCCGATGGATATGATTGAGTATGCGTTTGTGTGGCTTACAGAATATGGCCATCAGCATTTACCGGATGGCCTGCTTACCAATTTATTGCTGGACGGCGTGCTCGCTGGTTTGGGTGGAGTCGTCATATTCATCCCTCAGATTGCTATTTTATTTGCCTTCATTTCTATTCTTGAGGATACAGGATATATGGCAAGAGTGACCTTTATGATGGATAAAGTCATGCGGAAATTTGGCATGAGCGGAAAATCCGTAGTGCCCATGATCGGGAGCCTGGCCTGTGCCGTTCCCTCGATCATGAGTGCCAGGAATATCGAAAGCTGGAAAGATAGGATTATCACCATAATGGTGGCCCCATTGGTCAGCTGTTCGGCCAGATTGCCGGTTTATACCTTGCTGATCTCCCTGGTGGTTCCCCAGAAAATGCTTTGGGGATTTATCAATTTACAGGGGCTTACCCTGATGGGGATGTATGTGATCAGTATCCTGGCTGCGGTATTTGTCGCGTTCATTATGAAGTTTATCATCAAGGCTAAGGAAAAATCCTATTTTATTATGGAGCTGCCTGTTTACCGGATGCCGCGATGGACCAATGTGCTGTATACCATGTATGAGAAGTCAAAGACTTTTGTCTTTGAAGCGGGTAAGGTGATCATTGCCATCTCTATTGTGCTGTGGGTCCTGGCAACCTATGGGCCATCGGAAAGATTTGAAGCCATAGACAAGAAATATGCTGCTATAGAAGCAAAAAAAGACAGCTCGCAAGTAAGTACACTTGAAAGGGATAAAGCTGCTGAGCGGCTTGAGAATTCGTATGCCGGTATTTTAGGCCATGTGATAGAGCCAGCCATCAGACCCCTTGGCTTTGACTGGAAAATAGGCATTGCATTAATTACTTCGTTTGCAGCCAGAGAGGCATTTGTAGGGACAATGGCCACAATTTACAGCGTTGATAATGACGGAGAAGTAGCAACCATCAGAAATAAAATGAAAGGAGCGAGGAACCCCGACACTGGTTTGCCTGTATTTACATTCGCTACTGCATTCTCTTTAATGCTGTTTTATGCATTCGCCATGCAGTGCATGAGTACCGTGGCCGTGGTATTCCGCGAGACGAAATCATGGAAATGGCCTGTCATTCAGCTTGTATATATGACAGGTATGGCTTATGTAGCCAGCCTGATTGCCTACCAGCTTTTGAAGTAATTTCCTTATCTTGGCCATTGTGGAAAAGGAGAACATCTTAGCACAATATATGCCGGCTGTAGCAGCACCGATCATAGCGCGATGGATCGATTATTTTCAATGTGAGTTTAAAATATCCAAAAACAGGGCTACTAAATTAGGAGATTACCGGCATCCTTTTAAAGGTGCCGGCCACAAGATCTCTGTAAACAACAATTTGAATTCTTACGCATTTCTGGTGACTACTGTCCATGAGTTTGCACATTTGCTGACCTGGAATGATCACAAAAATAAAGTGAAGCCCCATGGCGAAGAATGGAAGCGGAACTTTAAGCGGATGATGGTGCCATTTATGGACAAACAGATCTTTCCGGAAGACATACACAAAGCCATCGTCAGTTACCTGAACAATCCATCAGCAGCGAGCTGTACCGATCTGAAGCTGTCCAGGGCGCTGAAAAAGTATGATCTGTCTTTTGATGTCTCCAGGCTGGAGGAGCTCCCTTTAAATACTGTATTCACCATCAGGGACGGACGTAAGTTTAAAAAAGGCGAAAAGCTGCGCAAAAGGTACAGGTGCGTATGCCTTGACAATGGAAATACTTATCTGTTTAATCCGCTGGCGGAAGTTGTCTTAGCTGCGACAGGAACATAAATAGCTTCCTTTTCACTGATTTCCCATTTCAGCTGGAGCTTAGCGTCTTTAAATAGAGAAGGGTATTGTTTGATGCTGTCAATAAGTGCATCCTCCTCCTTTACCAGAAGACTGGAACTGTAACCCCCGGGGACCTTGCTTTTGAGTAACAGATATTGCCCTTCCGGAGCAGGCATGTATTGATCGAATACAGTCTCAAATTTGTTTTGCCCAGCCAGGGCGTCATTCAGCAGTGCCAGCTTTTCTGTATAATCTTCGATCTTGCCGGAGGGCTTTACATCGGTAAAAGGCTTGGTTTGAAGTGAAGAGAAGGAGACTGCCAGGCGGCGTTCCTGCCTGAAGGGTGTGTTGTTTCTCAAATAAGTTCGTTTTTCTTCGAACACAGTTTCCTGTTCTTTAGTCCGCTTAATGCTTTCTCTGACCAGCAGCAGGCTGTCTGCCTTAAAATAATACCTGGCCGATCTGTCAGTAAATCCCTGATCTCCGGTGTGTTCTATGTATAGTGCAGGTTTGCCGTTCCAGCTTAGTTTTTCCACATATAAAGAAAAGCCTTCCAGCTGATAGATCAGGCTTACCTTTTTTTCCATGTTGCTTTGCTGGGTGTCAATAGAATCAGCGTACTGTAAAATGGATTGCTCCGTTTCCGGAATCGGGGAAGATTGGTTGACAAGGTCGGCCTGAGGATGATTTGTCTGGTTATTGCAGGCATAGAATAACATGCCTGCAAAAGGCAGCAGCAGATAAGGCTTGGTTTTCATATGGATACTACTTTATACAGTTACAGCAAGACCATTATCGTGCCAACAGCTGACATCAATAGCTCAGAAGTTTGCTGATTGCTTTCGGCAGCCTGCTTTTGGCCAGAAAACTGTCTTCCAGGATTTTATTCATAGGAATGGCGGTGTCGATACTCGCGCAGCGCATGACAGGTGCATCCAGATATTCAAAACAATGTTCAGAGATCCATGCTGCGAGTTCTGCGCCAAAGCCACAGCTGAGTGTGTCTTCATGTAAGATCAGTACCCGTCCGCTTGCTTTAACTGCGTCAGACACTGCTTCCTTATCCCAGGGCTGCAAAGTTCTCAGGTCAATTAATGTAGCAGAGATTTCCGGATGTTTTTCCAAATAGGACAGTGCCCAGTGTACACCGAGCCCGTAAGTAATAATAGCTAGCTGATCCCCGGTTTTCAGCTTACCGGCCTTCCCGATTTCAAGTGTATATAACTCATCAGGAACAAGACCGGTCAGGCTTCTGTATAGATATTTGTGCTCAAAATAGATCACGGGATTCGGATCATCTATGGCCGCAATTAAAAGGCCTTTAGCATCATATGGAAATGCAGGATAAACTACTTTTAGTCCTGGCGTTTTGGTAAACCAGGCCTCGTTGCTCTGAGAATGGAAGGGGCCGGCACCGGTTCCAGCGCCTGTAGGCATCCGGATGACGACATCGGCTTTCTCAGCCCACCTGTAGTGGCTCTTTGCCAAATTGTTCACAATCTGATTGAATCCGCAGCTTACAAAGTCAGCAAACTGCATTTCTATGACGGATTTAAAACCATTGATCGACAGTCCCAGTCCCGCGCCTACAATTGCTGACTCGCAAATGGGTGTATTGCGCACTCTTGCTTTTCCAAATTCGGAAACAAATCCATCGGTGATCTTAAATGCACCGCCGTATTCCGCAATGTCCTGACCCATCAGTATCAGGTTATCATAGCGCTGCATTCCCGATCTTAGGCCATTTGTAATGGCATCGATGTACCTGATCTCTTTTGATTCCCCTTTTGCCTCCACCGGACCAGCAGCGTAGGGAAAGTACATGTCCGCCAATTCCAGAGCTGGGTCTGCTATTGGTTCTTCTTCAGCAAATGCCGCTTCCACCTCTGTCTCGATATGCAGTTTGAACTCCTTTTTGATTTGAGCGCTGACCTCATCGTTAAGGATGTGCTGTTCGTAAAGATATTGCTCAAAATTTCTTATAGGGTCTTTCTTTTCCCATTGCTCAAATAATTCCTGAGGTACATATTTGGTTCCTGAGGCTTCTTCGTGTCCACGCATTCTGAAGGTTAAACACTCCACAAGGACCGGCCTCGGATCTTTTCTGATGCTGGTGGCAATTGAATTTAACACGTCGTAAACTTCCAGGATATTATTTCCGTCGATTTGAAAGCCTTCAATACCATATCCGATAGCCTTATCTACCAGATGCGCACATTTGTACTGTTCGCTGACAGGCGTAGAGAGGCCGTAGCCATTGTTTTCAATCAGAAAAATGACCGGAAGGTTCCAAACTGAAGCTACATTTATGGCTTCATGAAAGTCACCTTCGCTAGTCGCACCTTCTCCGGTAAATACCAGAGTCGCATTTTTCCTTCCGGCGAGCAAATCTGCAAGTGCTATCCCGTCGGCTACAGCCATCTGCGGGCCCAGGTGTGAGATCATTCCAATGATCTTATGGTCCTGGCTGCCAAAATGAAACGACCGGTCCCTTCCTTTGGTGAATCCAGTAACCTTGCCCTGCCATTGGGCCATTAATTTTTTTAAAGAAACATCCCGCATAGTAAATACACCCAGGTTTCTGTGCATTGGCAGGATATATTCAGCCGGCTGCATCGCCATTGTACTTCCTATAGCAATTGCTTCCTGACCAATTCCTGAAAACCATTTGCCGATTCTGCCCTGGCGGAGTAAAATGAGCATCTTCTCTTCGACCATTCTGGGATAAAGCAACCGCCTGTAGATTTCCATAAGAAAGGCATTACTTTTATCTTTTCGGTCAAAGGTCATGTTGTCACTTTATTTTTTTGGTTCCTTATTTTTTTCTTCCCACTGCTGAGCAAAGGACTTTTCAGATACCACAGGCATGGAACGGTATTTTCCCCATTTCTTGCGGAATAGATTTTTAAGAAGAAAGTTCTTGATCTTGCCGCTGATCATGTCCATTCTGGACCGCTTCTGCATCCCGGCTTTCCATACTTTCCAGCCTATTTCTTCAGCTTTAGTGTTCTCATGCCCAGCGGCTGCATCACGTCTGTTCAACAGCAGCATTTTGTGGATGTCTATCTTCACCGGACAAACTTCCGAACATTTACCACACAGGCTCGAAGCATAGCTGAGGTGTTTGAAATCTTTCATCCCCTTTAGATGCGGGGTAATGATAGAACCTATCGGGCCGCTATATGTGGTGTTGTAGGTATGGCCCCCTATATTTTTATAAACCGGACAGGCGTTTAAACATGCGCCACACCTGATGCAGTACAAACTCTGACGCTGTTCTTTTTGCGCGAGCAGATTGGTGCGGCCGTTGTCCAGCAGAATTACATACATTTCTTCCGGGCCATCAGTCTCGTTTGCCTGTCGGGGGCCGCTTAAAATCGTGTTGTAAACAGTCAGGTTCTGACCCGTTCCATGACTCGCTAATAAGGGCCAGAAGAGGTCAAGATCAGCCATAGAAGGAATGACCTTTTCTATGCCCACAATTGCGATGTGGATTTTGGGGAAAGTTGTGCAGAGTCTGGCATTTCCTTCATTTTCGGTAAGTGCAATGCTTCCTGTATCTGCAATCAGAAAGTTCCCCCCGCTTATGCCAATATCTGCATTGAGGTATTTGTCCCTCAGGAGCTCTCTTGCTTTTTGGGTCAGTTGTTCTGGAGTGTAGTCAAGAGGAGTACCGAACTTTTCATGAAACAGTTTAGCGATCTCCTCTTTGCTCAGGTGCATCGCCGGTGTAACAATGTGATAAGGATGCTGACCCAGCAGCTGAACGATATATTCCCCCAGGTCACTCTCTAAAGACGATATGCCATTTTTTTCAAGAAACTCATTTAAATGAATTTCTTCGGTGGTCATAGATTTTGATTTAATAACAGTCTTGCCACCGCTTCGGCTGATGATGTTAAGAATTTCTCTTTGAGCTTCGGCAGTATCATTTGCCCAGATCACTTTACCGCCCCGGCGCTGAAAATTAGACTCAAATTCGGGAAGGAATTTGTCCAGGTTTTCCATTACCCGCCACTTGATCACATGGGCTTTCTTCTTGGAGTTTTCGAGGCTTTCAAATTTGGACAAACCTCTTTCTACAGCAACGTTATATTTGCCTATGTTGTGGTTGATGGTTTTACGATGGCCTAAATCGAAAGCTTTCTCATCCGCCTTTATCAAAAAATCTTCAGCAATCTTAGTCATGTTCAAACTTAGATAAAAATTTATTTCTTTACGGTACCGTCGTCATTTTTATCTACAACAGGACGTTTCAACCCATTGGCAAGCTCCCATGCAGTAAAGTATACCAGTTTCGCCCGCTTGGCCAGCATTGGAAAATCAATCTTGCTGACTTCGTCACCTGGCTGATGATAGTCCTCATGTACACCGTTAAAATAAAATATTACGGGTATGCCATGCTTGGCAAAATTATAATGGTCGGAACGGTAATAGAACCTGTTTGGATCCGTTCTGTTGTTGTACCTCTCGTCGAGTTTTATGTTCACATAATCCGAGTTGGCTTTCTTGCCAATCCTGTCCAGATCAGAACTTAGCATATCAGATCCGATGATGTAAACGAAATTATTGTCGCTTTCATGATCTTTATCTCCGCGTCCTATCATATCGATGTTCAGGTTGGTAATGGTTTTTTTCAATGGAAATATGGGATTTTCAGCATACCACTCTGAACCTAGAAGTCCCTTTTCTTCACCCGTTACCGTCATAAATAAAATGCTTCTCTTTGGGCCCTTTCCAGCCTTTTTTGCTCTGGCGAATGCCTCTGCGATCATCAGGACACCTGTGGTTCCGGAACCGTCATCATCAGCACCATTATTGATCTTGTCATCACCTTTAGCATTGGGTGTGATTCCGATATGGTCATAATGACTGGTCACTACGAGTACTTCGCTTTTAAGTTTGGGATCAGAGCCTTCCAGGAATCCCAGCACATTTTCAGCCCTTACCGCCTTTTCGATCTTATTTGCGCATACGCTCACCGCTATTTTTATTTCCTGCGTTGCAGGCTTTCCGGTATCTGCGATTTTCCTGGTCAAAGCCTCAAGATTTGTTCTTGCACCAGCAAGAATTTTATCAGCTGTGCCGGAGCTAATGGTGATAACCGGCATAGCCTGTGCTGCATTTAAGCGTTCAGCATTCTCCTTGCTCTTCATCACCAGCTGTTCGATCTGGAGATAGGCTTTCAAATTTTCAGGCATATGTGCTACTGCCGGATCGATCACCAGTACAGCCGTTGCCTTATTGTCGTTTAGGTATTTTAATTTGGCATTTAAGGCGGTTCTCTCAGACGCCGCTGTAACAGAAGCAGTACCGGGCTCAGCTGCCTTCAGCACCATGACTACCTTTCCCGCCACATTTTGTCCGTCAAAATCATTATACCCGTCTTTTTTCAGCCCATAACCGGCAAATAATACCGACGGGGTGTTGAACGTAAAGCCTTTAACTGAAACAGCCTGTGGCATAATGTAAAAATCTTTTAATGCTTCTGCGGGCTGTCCGTCTATCGTCAGTATTTGCGAGAGGGTATAGCGGACCATGTCTACCGGCTGAAAATAATCACCCTTTACAGGTCCTTTTAGCCCGATGGCTTTAAAATGATTCCTGATGTAATCCGCTGCTTTCCAGCCTCCGGGAGTTCCTGTTTCCCGGCCCTCGTATTCGTCAGAAGCCAGTACAGACAAGTGCTTATAAGCATTATCTTTAGAAATGCCCTGGCTAAATCTTATAGCGTCTTTTTTTTGTGCTATTGCAGAACAGCCAAAAAAAAGTATAAAGCTGATGTATAAAAAATGTGTCTTCATTAGCATGACATTTTATTAACCCGGTTTTGGTGCCTTCCCCCTTCAAATGGTGTATGGAGAAACGTGGTGGTCATTTCTTTTGCAAGCCCCTCCGAAACAAATCTTGCAGGAATGCACAGTACATTTGCATTATTATGCTGTCTGGCCAGGAGCGCTATTTCATTCAGCCAGCAGATCGCAGCGCGTATCTGCTGATGCTTGTTGGCAGTAATAGCCACGCCATTGGCACTGCCGCAAACCAGTATGCCGAAGGTAAACTCCGTACTTTCTACCGCTGAAGCAACCGGATGTGCGAAATCCGGATAGTCAGCAGATTCCAGTGAATAAGTCCCAAAATCTTTCACTTCATAATCTACAAGGTATGACCTGAGTATTTCTTTATACTCAAAGCCTGCGTGATCCGAGCCAATTGCAATCTTAATCTTATCTGTTGACATCTTTAAAAATATATACAATAAACAATTTGGCCCGACTAGTTTATCTTAGTTACGCCATACAATTCTTTCTTCCTTTTGCGCTCTATACTGGCGGAAATGTAAATGCTACCCTCATACAACAAGAATAAAGGTAAAGCCACAATAAGCATGGTAAACGGATCTGCGGTAGGTGTAACTACGGCTGCGACGATAAGAATGATCACCGCTGAATACCTTCTGCTCGAACGCATAAAAGCAGGGGTCATTATTCCAAGTTTTGACAATATATATATGATCACGGGCAGCTGGAAAATAATACCCGAACCCAGTGTCAATGTCATGATTGATGAAAGATAAGAATCAATGGTGAAAGTATTCTGGATCTCCGGGCTGACCGTAAAGTTGACTAAGAAATTAACAGATAAAGGGCAGATGATGTAATAGCCGAAAATGATCCCCGTAAAAAACAATAATGAAGCAAAAGCAACAAAGCCACTTGCCGACTTTCTTTCATTTTCATGCAATGCTGGTTTGATAAAAAGCCACAGTTCAAATAACAGGTACGGAATCCCAAGTATGATCCCTGCCATTACACAGGAGTTTAGCTGGAGTGTAAACTGACCCGACATTTCTGTATTGATGATCTTTGCGTCAATTGTTCTGATACAGAACTCTTCACCGATCGAAGGAAACCGTTCATACAATTTGCACATCATCCGATAGGTCCAGAAGCTGGGGTTCTTGGGACCCATGATGATGGTGTTAAAAATAAAGTCCGTAAAATAAAATGCGCCTGCAGTAAACACCAGAACAACCGCCAAAGCACGCAGTAAATGTTTTCTAAGCACATCAATGTGGTCGAAGAAAGACATTTCAGCCTCCAGCGTTTTTCCTTTTTCTTTTATTGCACCTATCAGGTCCCTTTTTTTAGTATCACTCATGTACGTTATTTGTAAAACAAAAATACCATTCTATTTAATTCAGAATGGTATTTACGTTTTAAATCTTATAAATAGTTTTCTAATATGATTCTATTCTGAAAATTCGAAAGTCTCCATGAACTTCGTGGTAAAATTACCCGCTCTAAAGTTAGGGTCTTTCATCAGCTTTAAATGAAACGGTATCGTAGTTTTTACACCTTCTATTACAAATTCACTCAATGCCCTCTCCATGGTGCTGATCGCTTCCTCACGTGTTTGCGCAACACAGATCAGCTTGGCAATCATCGAATCATAATTAGAAGGAATCTGGTATCCCGCATAAACGTGGGTATCCACCCTAACCCCATGTCCGCCCGGCGAATGGAAGTTTGTGATCTTGCCCGGACACGGCCTGAAGTTATTGAACGGATCCTCTGCATTGATCCTGCACTCAATAGCATGCATATCCGGCATGTAGTTTTTGCCTGAAATCGGAACACCGGATGCTACTTTGATCTGCTCTTTGATCAGATCATAGTTGATGACTTCCTCTGTCACCGGATGCTCTACCTGGATACGGGTATTCATTTCCATGAAATAGAAGTTGCGGTGTTTGTCTACAAGAAACTCTATAGTACCCGCACCCTCATACTGAACTGCAATCGCACCTTTAATTGCCGCCTCACCCATTTTTTCCCTCAATTCAGGAGTCATAAAAGGGGAGGGGGCCTCTTCCACCAATTTCTGGTGACGGCGCTGTATAGAACAATCCCGTTCAGATAAATGACAAGCCTTGCCATACTGATCCCCAATGATCTGGATTTCTATATGACGGGGATCTTCAATATATTTTTCCAGGTATAAACCATCGTTACCAAAAGCCGCGCCCGATTCCTGGCGTGCACTGTCCCAGGCATTCTCAAATTCTTCATCTTTCCATACTACGCGCATTCCCCGGCCACCGCCACCGGCAGTTGCTTTTAAAATAACAGGATAACCCATGCCATTGGCAATTTTTATACCTTCTTTGACACTTTCGAGTAAGCCTTCAGATCCGGGAATAGTAGGGACGCCTGCTTTTTTCATAGTTTCTTTGGCCGATGCCTTATCGCCCATGGAATTGATCTGCTCCGGCGTTGCCCCTATAAATTTAATCCCGTAATCACGGCAAACTGAGGAGAACTTCGCATTTTCAGATAAGAACCCGTAGCCGGGGTGTATGGCATCTGCATTTGTCAGTTCCGCAGCCGAAATGATATTAGGGATGCTCAGGTAAGAATCTTTACTTGGTGGCGGGCCTATGCATACAGCTTCATCAGCAAAGCGCACATGCAAACTTTCCCGGTCAGCGGTAGAGTATACAGCGACCGTTTTAATGCCCATTTCCTTACAGGTACGGATGATGCGCAAAGCAATCTCGCCCCGGTTGGCAATTAATATTTTCTTAAACATATTTTTATATAATGTTATTTGCTTTAAGCAAATACTAAATTGGTTCTACTAAAAACAAAGGCTGGTCATATTCTACAGGAGACGCATTGTCTACCAGTACTTTAACGATTCTGCCGGAAACCTCGCTTTCAATCTCATTGAACAACTTCATCGCCTCGATGATGCAGATTACCTTGCCTGTAGAAACTTCATCGCCAACATTAACAAAAGAAGGCTTATCCGGTCCAGCAGAACGATAGAACGTTCCGATCATTGGAGATTTTATAGTGATGTAATTAGAAGTATCTTCAGCGGCAGCAGCCGGGGCCTTGGTTTCTGTAGGTGACACCGGGAGTGGAGCCGCCGCTGCAGGAACTGCAGATGTTGCAACAGGAGCTGGAACAGTGGCGTGAACAACTGTCGGAGTTTGATTCGTTTTAATAGTTATCTTGAAGTCTTTCTGCTCTATAGCCACTTCATTTACGCCCGAACGAGAAACAAATTTAATTAGTTCCTGAATTTGTTTGATATCCATTTTTTGGTGTTATTTTAAGAAAACAATGTGTTTTTAGAATTAACTAAGGTATGATTATTTATGTAAAAAACATTAGTAAGCCCACTTTAAGTAAACCGATCCCCATGTAAAACCGCCGCCAAATGCAGCCAGTATAATGTTGTCGCCTTTTTTCAACTGGCTTTCCCATTCCCATAAACACAGCGGTATCGTACCATTTGTGGTATTGCCATAACGTTGTATATTGATCATTACTTTTTCCGATCCGACACCCATTCTCGCTGCCGTAGCATCGATAATGCGCTTATTCGCCTGATGTGGCACAAGCCAGGCAACATCATCTGAGCTGAGGTGGTTGCGGTCCATGATCTCTGCGGCAACATCAGCCATATTGGTTACAGCGAATTTAAAAACAGCCTGTCCCTCCTGGTAAACTACATGTTCATTATTGTCAACAGTCTCATGTGTCGCTGGCCTTGCCGAACCTCCGGCTTTTTGGTGCAGGTACTGCCTGCCGGAGCCGTCTGAACGCAAGATGGAATCCATCACTCCAAAACCTTCTTCATTGGGTTCTAACAATACCGCACCGCAACCGTCTCCGAAAATAATGCAAGTGGTACGGTCCGCGTAATTGATGATCGAGGACATTTTATCCCCGCCCACTACCAATATTTTTTTATGCTTGCCGGATTCAATGAACTGCGCGGCAGTAGATACGCCAAATATAAAACCGGAACATGCGGCCTGAAGATCAAATCCCCATGCATTTTTAGCCCCGATCTTATCTGCCAAGATGTTGGCGGAAGCGGGAAAAGGCAGGTCCGGTGTAGTGGTACAAAAGATGATCAGTTCTATTTCTTCTGCGCTGATCCCACGCTTTTTGAGCAGCCCGTTAACTGCATGCACTGCCATATCAGAGGTTCCAAGTCCCTCACCCTTTAATATTCTTCGCTCTTTTATGCCAGTTCTGGTCGTAATCCATTCATCCGTAGTGTCTACAATAGATTCAAGTTCCTTGTTTGTCAGTACGTAATCGGGAACGTAACCATTAACAGCTGTAATAGCAGCGTGGATTTTGCTCATTTTTATCTCCTAATTATTAAATGCAGCTTGTATTTTCCCTACCAAGCCAGTAGTAATCATGTCTCTCGACTGCAGTATCATATTTTTAACAGCAGTTGGACTGGAAATGCCATGGCCGATAACTACCGGCGCATTTACGCCTAAAACGGGACTTCCGCCATAGTTTTCATAATTAAAACGATCAAAGAATTCATCTTTTAATCCTCTTTTTAAGGTCAGTACATAAAAAGATTCAGCCAGCTTAAGCATCACATTACCAGTAAAACCGTCACAAACAATAACATCAGCCTTGTCATTAAAAAGATCCCGTCCCTCCACATTACCAATAAAATTAAACAAGCTGGTATCTTTCATCAATGGAAATGTAGACATGCTTAGCATATTGCCTTTCTCGTCCTCTTCACCAATGTTCATCAGTGCAACTTTAGGGTTATTGATCTGCATTACATTTTCCGCATACAAACTTCCGAGGACACCAAATTGCAGCAACACATCCGGCTTGCAATCGGCATTGGCCCCCACATCCAGCATGAGGCCAACGCCTCCGCTAAGTTTCGGTAAAAAAGTAGATAGACATGGCCTGATAATCCCGGGTATGGTTTTTACGCTAAACACTGCGCCAACAAGCATAGCGCCTGAATTGCCTGCACTTGCGAACGAGTCCAGTTCACCGTTTTTCAGTAAATTGAAACCTATAGAAATACTTGAATTTGGCTTTTGAACAATAGCCTTTGTGGGGTGCTCGCCCATACCGATCACCTCCTCGGTATGAACATACCCGAACAGTTCCGGATCGAATCCGTTTGCTGATATAAGTGGCTTAATCTGTTTTGTATCTCCGATCAGCACTATTTGCTCATCCGGTGATAACAATGGATGGGCCGCTATTGCTCCCAAAACATTTGCTTCGGGAGCATAGTCTCCGCCCATTATATCGAGACCTATTTTCATAGTAAAAATCAGTTTGTGTATAAGGCAACCTGCCCTTGTTTCCAGTCTCTAAGGTAACCTTTCAAAGACTTAAAACACAAACTATTTTTCAGAAAATTAACCTATTGAAGTGTTTTCAATAACCAGTTTACCGTTGTAGTACAAGTTACCATCAACGTTGTAAGCGCGGTGTGGAGTGTGGATTGCACCAGTTGTTTGACAAGTAGCTAAAGAAGGAGCTTCCGCTTTATAGTGCGTTCTTCTTTTATCTCTTCTGCTCTTAGAAATCTTGCGTTTTGGATGTGCCATTGCTGATTTATTTAATTATTTTATTTTAATTTTTTTAATGCGGCCCATCGCGGGTCCTCATCCTGTTGTTGTTCTTCTTCTTTTTGTGCACCTACGGCCAGACTTTCCAGCCTGGCTATCATTTCCTGGTCACATCGTTGTCCGTTGCCGTTCTCCTCACAAATCTTAATGTAAGGAACAGAAACAGTAATGAATTCGTAAATAAGGCCCGATATGTCTATCTCACTTTCCTTCTTGCTCAAAATGATAATTTCCAGGTCATCACTTTGCAATTCATCTTCGGCAAACTTTACAATCTGCCTTTCCTGTATACTAACCGGTGAATTAAACTCAGCTAAACATTTATCGCAATCCAATACAATAGTTCCGTCTATCCGGAACTGAAGGATTAGCATCGTTTCCTGTTTGTCTAATTCAACCTCTGCTTTTAAAGTCCCTTTTTTTACCAGGGAGTACTCAAAGGCGTCAAAAAAACTGTTATCAATCTCAAAATCAAACTGATGTTTGCCAATTTTTAAGCCGGTGAAGGGGATTGAAAATTGTTTTAATGGTTTCAATTGTAACAAAATTTTAGCCCGCAAATGTAAGGATTAATTTGATAATCCTAAAATGTTATTTAAAAAATATCAACAATGTTAATTTGCATCATCTTTAAGATCAAATGCAGTTTCAATCACTTTTCCACCTGTCCTCAACTGGTTCTTGAGCAGTTCCTCCTGTTCTTTTCTGTTCCTGACGATATGCGTTGCAGCAAAAATGGCCGCTATAAACGACGATGCATCGGCTATATTCTGGCCAGCTATATCATAGCCTGTTCCATGATCCGGCGAGGTGCGCACAAACTTTAGTCCCGCAGTATAATTTACCCCGCTTCCAAAAGCAATGGTTTTAAAAGGAATCAGACCCTGGTCGTGGTACATGGCCAGAACGGCATCAAATTGTTTATAGGTGCCATTGCCAAAAAAACCATCAGCAGGATATGGGCCAAAGCAGATTACTCCTTTGTCGAACGCTTCCTGTACAGCCGGAATGATCACATCACTTTCCTCTTTGCCCAGCAATCCGTTATCTCCGGCATGCGGGTTCAGTCCCAGCACCGCGATCTTTGGCTTTTCTATCCAAAAATCCTTTTTCAGGCTTTCATTCATCAGGACCAGCTTTTTCAGGATTTTCTCTTTGCTGATGCTTGGGGCTACCTGTCCAACTGGAATATGACCTGTTACCACTCCTACCCGGAGGCCCTCACTGATCATGAACATGAGTACATCCCCCCCGCCACTTCTTTCCTGCAGGTATTCGGTATGTCCCGGGAATTTAAAGGCATCTGACTGTATATTGTGCTTATTGATAGGCGCTGTAACCAGCGCATCGATGTGACCGTTTATCAAATCGTCTGTAGCCTTTTCAAGCGAAAGCAAGGCATACTTTCCTCCAGTCTCGTTTGAGACGCCCAAATCTATTTTTACATCCTCTTCCCAGCAATTGATCAGGTTGGCTTTTTTTGGATTCGCTGCGTCCGGATTCGCAATCACATTGAAGATAAGATCAGTCATGCCCAATGCCTTGCGATGATAAGAAACTACTTTAGAATGGCCATAAACTATTGGTGTACAGTAGTCAAGGATTTGATTTTCTGACAAGGCCTTAATAATTACCTCCAGCCCAATCCCGTTAACATCACCTATACTTATCCCGATTTTAATTTTATTGCTCATATCCAATTAGAAATTTAGCGCAAATTACAGAATTTCACCATAATGTTAGTCCGATACTGGTAAAACTTTACTTATTTTGCAGCTGATAACAGATCTGGATATGAGTTTGGTAAAGGCAAAAAAGCATTTAGGGCAACATTTTTTAACGGATAAAAACATTGCGGCTAAGATCGTGAATAGCCTGGTCCATACAGACAAATACAAGCAGGTACTGGAAGTAGGCCCTGGAATGGGCATCCTTTCCGATATTCTGCTGGAGCGCAGGGATCTGGAAACTTTTCTAATCGATATCGATGTGGAATCCTATCATTTTCTAAAGGAAAAATATCCGCAGCTAGGCAGCCGGCTCATTAACGGTGATTTCCTGGCGCTTAACCTTTCTGATATTTTCCCCGGAAAATATGCCATTATCGGCAACTTTCCTTACAACATTTCTTCACAAATCCTTTTTAAGGTTCTCGAAAACCGTGCAAACGTAGTGGAAATGGTTGGCATGTTTCAAAAAGAAGTTGCAGAACGCTGCGCTTCAAAAGCAGGTACCAAAGACTATGGAATCCTGAGTGTGCTCATTCAGGCCTATTACGATATAGAATATCTGTTTTCCGTAAAACCGGGCACATTCAATCCACCGCCAAAAGTCAATTCAGGAGTCATCAGACTTAGCCGGAACAATGTCGTCACATTACCATGTGATGAAAAGTTCTTCTGGCGAACCGTAAAAGCAGGATTTAACCAGCGCAGAAAGACACTGAGAAACGCATTGTCCGGAGTAGTACCAAAAGATAAAATGGATAACCATCCTTTCTTTGACAAAAGGGCAGAACAGCTCACCGTGACAGACTTTATCACACTTACACAACACCTTACCAAACTCTCTCAATGATATAACAATGACCAAAGGAAGGATTTTAATTGTAGACGACCTGCATCCGGCATTTAAAGAAAGCGCAATTGCAATGGGCTATCTGGTAGATGACCGGCCAGACATCACCCGGGCAGAGACCATCGCCATCATCGGAGACTATGAAGGTATCGCTGTGCGCACCAAGTTTCTGATCGATAAGGAACTCATAGACGTTGCGGTAAAATTGAAATTCGTAGCCCGCGCGGGAGCGGGACTCGACAATATAAACGAAGCCTATGCCAGTCAAAAACAGATTCAATTGCTGAATGCTCCGGAAGGCAATCGGGATGCAGTAGGTGAACATGCATTAGGCATGCTGCTTGCTCTGATGAACAATTTCCAAAAAGGAGACCGGGAGATCAGGGATGGCATTTGGGACAGGGAAGGCAATAGGGGCTACGAATTAAAGGGCAAAACAGTAGGCATCATCGGATATGGTCACATGGGCAGGAGCTTTGCAAAACGGCTGCTGGGTTTTGATGTCAATGTCATCGCTTACGATAAATATAAAACCGGATTTTCCGATAACTACGCAAAAGAGGTAAGTATGGAAGAGATCGTAAAGCAAAGCGATGTACTTAGTTTACACATTCCGCTTACCTCAGAAACCCGTCAAATGGTTAATGAGGAATATTTCTTTCATTTCCGTAAACCGATATTCTTCATCAATACAGCACGGGGAGAAATAGCAAGCGTCAAAGCGATCCTGAACGCAATTAAAGAAAAGAAAATACTTGGTGCAGGACTGGATGTATTGCAAACCGAGAAATTCCCTGCACTGGCAGATCAGGAATGGTATAGCGAACTGGTAAAATCGGATAAAGTATTGTTAACCCCGCATGTCGGCGGCTGGACTTTTGATTCTTACCGCAAGATCTCAGAAGTGCTGGCAGAGAAGCTGAAAAATCTGCTCTAAAAAAAGTTCTTCTTCTCAGACTCGCACATTTTCTGAAGGGAAAATCTGCACATGTCTTCGAAAAAGAACTTTTTTTCTAATCGCAGAAGCGTGACGGCTATATAAAAGCGCTTACATTATACGCCATACTTCTGCGCCAGGAAAAATTATATGTTGTGAGACGACATGTGCTGAATTTCCCTTCCGAAATTCAGCGAGGAGGAGAACAATATATAATTTTTATTTCCAGTCAGTCAATGCAATCATTTTATTTCCCGGCTATTTTCCAATCATTATCAACCGGAGATGCATCCATAAAAATCCCTCCGTCCAGTACAATAGATTTAACAACCTGGCTGGCTTTTACTTCAACCGCAACCTGCTTTTGACCGCTTTTCCAGATGACCGGAGAAATGTGTGTCACCTGTTCCTTCCCATCACTATACACCACCTTTACATCAAAAGGCACCGCAAAACCACCAATATTCTTTACTGCAACCGTATAATTATTCCCTTTTACCGTTACCTTCTCAATCGCCAGATCGATATAATTATTGCTGAAGAACCAGTTGTTCCAGAACCAGTTCAAATTCTGCGCAGCACCCTCATTTATAGAAAAAAAGAAATCCCAGGGAATCGGATGTTTCCCGTTCCAGCGATCCATGTATACACGAAGTGCCTTCCCAAACACATCATTGCCCAGCATATCCTTCAAGGCTAAATACGCCAGAGACGGCTTTCCATACGCATTGTTGCCATACCCCGGTCCCGATACCTGGGTAGACATCGCAATGATCGGCTGATCCTGTTCAGTTGAGGCATCCCGGATCCACCTGCTTACCCGGAAATTCTTATAATTTTCAGCTGCCTTTTCTTTGCCAAGCTGATCAATCCCGATTAAATATTCAAGCGTTGTCGCCCAGCCCTCATCCATAAAAGCATACCTGGTCTCATTGGTGCCCATATAAAAAGGAAAATAAGTATGCGCTATTTCATGGTTTAAGACGAACTGGGAAAACTCCAGGTCAGGAGTACTCGAATCATTCACCATCATCGGATATTCCATATCGGCAAATCCCTGGAAGGCAGTCATCTTAGAAAATGGATAGGGCACACCCGGCCAGTTGCCGGAAAACCAGGATAAAGCCAGTTGGCCCCACTCCACCGCATGTGCAAAATCTTTTGCAGTAGCAGCATAACCTGCCTGGACACTGCTTCTTCTCCCCGTTTTTTTATCCACCACCACACTTGCCGCATCCCAGACATAGCTGCTGCTCAATGAAAAAGTGAAATCCGTGATGTGACTGGCTTCAAATCTCCAGGTGTTCCAGGCATTTTGTTTAGTAACAGCTCCCGTTTTCATCTCCTCAGCAGTCGCAATGTGCATCACCTGATCAGAGACCAGCGATCTTTTGTAGCGGTCGGCAATTTTAGTCTCCAGGACTTCATCTGCATTTAACAGATCACCGGTAGCCCATACCACATAGTTTTTCGGCGCTTTTACAGAAACCTTATAATCGTTAAAGTCATTGTAAAACTCTGTCCTGTCCGTATGCGGAATTCTATCCCAGCCATTGTAATCATCGTATACGGAGATCCTTGGATAGGCATAGGCCGCAAAAAAGGTAGTAGGATCTATCTGACCTTCTCTTCCACTCTGCTTAGATAGGGGGTAGCTCCATTCTATGTCAAATGCGGCCTTTGCGCCCGGGAGCAAAGGCGTTCCGAGTTTTACATCCGCCACAGTGCCCCAGCCCAAACTGCTGACTTCAATGACCGCACCATTAACTTTAAACGAACTGATCTTTAAACCGGCGCTGAGGAAATCAGCATCCACCTGGCCCGATCTCGGCGCCTCAGGCTTATGGATGTTATTTACAAACCGGATGGCTACTGTTTTTAGCGTGTCTTTACTGTTGTTTGTATAAATGATATTTTCATTTCCGTTTACCGTTTTAGTTTCAGCATCGACCGTAAAAGCAATGTTGTATTTACCATGATTCTGCCAGTAATTTTTACCAGGCTTTCCGTCAAATGCCCTGGTGCCGTTAGCATAAGCATTTTTTATATTTCTGGGCATATACAGATCCTGGGCTGCCGCGCCCAAAGAAACGAACAGGAAAAGGACAGTTAATCTTAAAAAATTCAATTGCATAATAAGCGGGTTTGTAATACAACGCTAAAATAGAAGCTATTTTTGTGTTTACTTCATCATTTTCGTTACAAATATTTGCTTTTATGATATTACCCAATTATCTTCGTTTTTAATGAAAACAAGACTATGTAGGTTAAAGCCGATGTAGTCTTGTTTGTTTTTTAGAGTAACTAACGAAATAAACGAGCTATGACAGAGGTAACATATTATACCCAAGATGGTTTAGAGAAGCTGAAGGAAGAACTACAGTATTTAAAAACTACAGGCAGACAGCAAATATCGAAAGCAATAGCTGAAGCCAGAGATAAAGGAGACCTTTCAGAGAACGCAGAATACGATGCCGCTAAGGAGGCTCAGGGCTTGCATGAAGCTAAAATCTCCAAGCTGGAAAATACACTTTCTACAGCCCGGCTGATCGATGAGTCAAAACTGGATCTGACCAAGGTACTGGCACTTTCTATAGTAAAGATCAAGAACGTGAAAAACGGTTCTACCATGTCTTATCAGCTGGTTGCAGAATCAGAAGCAGACCTTAAAACAGGTAAGATCTCGGTAAAATCACCGATAGCACAGGGTTTACTCGGTAAATCTGTTGGAGACAAAACTGAAATCCAGGTTCCTGCAGGCAAGATCGAATTTGAAATATTGGAAATCAGCAGATAATACAGAACCATGGCCAGCATTTTTTCAAAGATTGTAAACGGGGAGATTCCCGCGCACGTAGTCGCAGAAACGGCAGATTACCTTGCCTTTCTGGACGTGAGTCCATTGGTAATGGGACATGTACTTGTCATTCCCAAAAAGGAGATCGATTACATCTTTGATATGGACGAAGAAAGCTATTTTGGACTGACCTTGTTTGCAAAAATAGTAGCAACAGGATTGAAAGAGGCATTCCCATGTAAGAAAGTTGGCGTTGCGGTTATCGGACTGGAAGTTCCGCATGTACACATTCACCTGATTCCGATGAACAATGTGAGTGATATGAATTTTAGCCGGCCGAAACTTCAGCCAACCCAGGAAGAATTGCAGGATGCCGCCGCAAAGATTAAGACTGCACTTGCATCCGGCTAACTGGCAACAGACCAGTCAAAAAAAGCGGGGTAAGATAATTTCCCCGCTTTTTTTATTTCAGCTTTTCGTTATTCCTGTGCCTGTCCGCATCGCGGATATTCTTTTTGACCATATTTTTTTCCAGCGCTTCTGTAAGGTCAATACCAGTCTGGTTGGCCAGACAGATCAGCACAAAGAGCACATCCGCCATTTCATCACCCAGGTCCACAGCTTCATCACTTTTCTTAAAAGACTGTTCGCCGTATTTTCTGGACATGATCCGTGCAACCTCACCAACCTCCTCCATTAAAATGGCAGTGTTGGTGAGCTCATTAAAATACCTGATCCCAGTGGTATTGATCCATTGGTCTACTGTGTCCTGAGCTTCTTTAATCGTCATGTTGTTTTTCTTTTAATTCTGATTTCAGTCTTTTGTTGATATCAACCTTTGCATTTTCCAGTAAATAGACTTTTGTACCGTATTCCCTGGCCATTTTATTGTGAATATAACCGATCTGATCTACCCGTTCAAATAAAGGCCTTTCCTCCTTTCGGTCAGGATCATCATCGCCGGTATCTACCACCAGTACAACATGTTTCACGGGTTTGTCAAGCTTCATCCATGTCATATAATCCGCAGAAAATGCAACCGCATTGATGTGTTTAAACCTGGAATAATAATTAATGGCCCCTGCCTGTCCATAGTTGTCGCAAAGAACCATCACATTTTCTTTATCAGGCAACTTTGCATAAGCCTCATCAACAATTCCGGCCAGTTCTTTCCAGCCCAGCATATCTGCAAAGTCCTGTGGCAAATGATGGTTCATTCCGTCTTCCCAGCGAAGCATTCCGATTTTTTCAAATTTTTCATGCCTGGCGATAATTTCACTGGGTTCAAGTACCGGGTAGGCGAAGGGCAATACGATGACAAATGTCCCTATCGCAGCAGCCGGAGGAATGATCTTCAAATATCTTAAAAATCCGTCTTTCAATATTGCAGCAATGTAAACAGATCCGCAAGCCAGTAAGACCGGATAAAGCCCTGCTGCATAATAAGCTTTGCCCCTAAATGCTGTAAAAAGAGCAAGGGCAAACAAATAACTCCATCCAATCCACCTTGCATTTCTAAATGGCCTGTAGAGAAAGAAGGCCAGGGCCGCAGCGAATAAAACCGGCAGAACACCAATGTAATACAACAACTGTTCCTTGAGAAAATCAAAACGGTTTATATTGTCCAGCTGGGTTCTGCTCAGTTCCTTCATATGGCGGATGACCGGGAACTGATGCTGGTACTGCCAGATGAGGTTTGGCAAAACCAGGACAAAGGCCAGAGCAACCGACATATAAAAATGCTTCTGCCTGTAAATAGACCGTTGGCGTGATACGCCTAGTGCTGCACCAAGACCCAGCACCAGGAACGCGATGCTGTATTTGTTTAAAAAGCCAAGAGCGATTGCCGCTGCGGTATAATAGAGGAATCCGGGCCTCCTCGTATTGACATATCTTAATAGAAAATAATAAGTCATAGTCCAGCTGAATATATCGAAAGCATTGGGCTGGAACAGCAGATCCAGCCTTGCGATGGCGCAGCAAAAGAGCCCTATGGCACATAGCACTTTTGCATACAGATCACCCTTCAGTTCCTTTACAATCAGCCAGGAAAAAATAATGGTGCCTGCCCCGATCGCAGCGCTAACCGTGCGGATTACAAACATGCTGCCACCCAATAACTTAATGATCAGCGCAAAAACGGAAGTGACAGGTGGGACAGATTGAAAGCCAAGGGCCAAATGGCCTGCCTGATCAAGGTGCAAAAATTCGTCACGGTGCAACTCATAAGCCGGACTAACCAAAGAACAGTGCAAAAAGAGTTTCAGTATTACAAAAGCTGCCAGGACATAATATTCTGGTATTGATTTTTGAACCTGCATAAGAGGTAAATTAGCTTATTCCTTATTTTTAGTGTCGATCGCAATCGTAACCGGGCCGTCATTGACCAAACTGATCTTCATATCCGCACCAAATATGCCGGTTCGAATCTCTTTGCCTAGCAATAAATATAACTGTTTGATCATTGCTTCATACAAAGGGATTGCTTTTTCCGGTCTGGCGGCCCTCGTAAAGCCCGGCCGGTTGCCTTTCTTAGTCGATGCAAACAGCGTAAACTGGCTGATCAGCAGTATATCACCATCAACATCAGCCAGCGCTTTATTCATCTGGCCATGCCCGTCACCAAAAATCCGCATGTTTACAATTTTACCGGCAAGCCATTCCACATCTTCAGCGGTATCCGCATCCTCAATTCCCAGCAAAACCAAAAACCCAGTGCCAATTGTACCGGTTACCACACCGTCTGCAACACATTTTGCTTCTGACACCCGCTGTATGATTGCTCTCATATTTAGGCCCTGGTCTCGTTTCCGTGAAAAATGCTCAGATAACTCTCATACCTGCTCAGCTCTATTTCGCCCTCCTCTACAGCTTTAATCACTGCGCAGCCCGGCTCATTCACATGTCTGCAATTGTTAAACCTGCATTGGTTCATCAGGTTGCGCATTTCTCTAAAATAATGTCCCAGTTCCTCCGGCCTGATGTCAAAAACCCCCAGCTCCCGGATGCCGGGTGTATCTATCAAATAACCCCCAAAAGGCAAGAGGTGCATTTCCGCAAAAGTAGTCGTATGCTGGCCTTTGTCGCTCGATTCCGAAATCTCTCCCGTTTTAATTTCCCTTCCGGGCAATAATGCGTTGATCAGACTTGATTTGCCCACACCCGAATGTCCTGAAAATAAGGTTACTTTATCCTTAAGCAGCGTCTGTATAACCGGGATATTGGTTCCTTCCAGAGCAGAAACAGAATAACAGGGATAGTCTATGTTTTCATAGATTGCTTTGTATTCGTCCAGTACCGCAAGACCATCCTCATTAAAAAGGTCAAGTTTATTAAAAATCAGCACAGCAGGGATGCTGTAAGCCTCTGCAGTAGCCAGAAAACGGTCTATAAAACCTAAAGAAGTCCTGGGAGAAGCGAGCGTTACCACCAGAAAAGCCTGGTCCATATTTGCCGCAATGATCTGGGCCTGTTTGGAAAGATTAATGGACTTCCGGATAATGTAATTCTTCCGCTCCGCCAGTTTATCAATTATTCCTTTATCAGAATTCGGCTCCAACTCAAATTGTACCCGGTCGCCCACGGCAATCGGATTGGTCGTTTGAATCCCCTTGATCCTGAATTTGCCTTTGATCCTGCAATCGTAATCGGAACCATCTTCCGTACGTACCTGGTACCAGCTTCCTGTTGATTTTAATACTAATCCTTGCATATGACGGAGTAAAGTTAAGAAATAGTTCTCGTCATTGCGCAGCAGCCAGCCGCTGCATACTGCCAAAATAAATTTGGTATTTAAAAAAATATAGCTTTACTTTGGCCCTCAGCACAGTTAGTGTATAAAATACAATGTATATAAACTCATCAATTACAACCATTACTACCACAACCACCGGTATAAACCGGGGAAGGTAAGCTAATGGGGTAACTGAAAAAAGATAAAAACCACGAAAAGCACCTTCCTATAACCAGGAAGGTGCTTTTTTTTTTAACCACATACTATGAACATTTTAAAATTTGGAGGTACATCTGTTGGTTCTGCTGAAAGCATAAGCACACTCATAGAAATACTGAAATCTGAAAGGGAACAGCAAAACCCGATTGTAGTTTTGTCAGCCATGGGCGGGGTGACCAATATCCTGCTGGAAATGGCAGAGCATGCCCGCAACCTTCAGGATTACAGCGAACAGCTGAAAAAGGTCGAAGAAAAGCATTTCCATGTCATCCGTACGCTGCTTCCAGCCGGTGCCCAAAACCCTGTACTTACCAAACTGAAAATTTATTTTAACGAACTGGAAGATATCCTCCAGTCGGTTTATAACCTGCGGGAACTGAGCCCCCAGACCAAAGACCTGATCCTGAGCTATGGTGAACGCTGTTCGACCGCGATGATCAGTCACATTGCCAAACAGCAATTCCCGGACGCCCTGTATGTCGAAGGCGCCCAGCTGATCAAGACCGACAACAACTTTGGGCAAGCCAAAGTAAACACCAACCTTACCG
The DNA here is from genome assembly GCF_030244015.1 of Pedobacter ginsengisoli. GTDB lineage: Bacteria > Bacteroidota > Bacteroidia > Sphingobacteriales > Sphingobacteriaceae > Pedobacter > Pedobacter ginsengisoli. The sequence continues at coordinate 249,320 of NZ_JASSYX010000004.1, read as the reverse complement.
AGATGCTGATCAGAGACTTCTATGAAGACAATAAGGACAAGCTGCTTTTCGTTACCGGTTTTGTATCCAGCAATGATGAAGGCCGGGTCACTACCCTGGGCCGAGGCGGGAGTGACTATACGGCAGCCATTTGGGGCGCCGCTTTAAACTCGGAAGAAATCCAGATCTGGACAGACGTTGACGGCATGCTTACAGCTGATCCGCGTATTGTCAAAAAAGCATTCTCATTGCCTGAGCTCAGCTACACAGAAGCAATGGAGCTTTCTTATTTTGGGGCAAAGGTGATCTATCCGCCGACCATGATCCCGGCATTTTTAAAGAAGATCCCTATCGTCATCAAAAATACTTTTCATGTAGATTTTCCGGGCACTTATATCAAACATGGCATCAGTCCTTCTACATTACCTATTAAAGGCATCTCCTCCATAGACGAGATCAGTGTACTCAACCTTTCCGGTAGCGGAATGGTCGGCAAAGCAGGATTTAGCGGCCGCTTATTTTCGATGCTTTCACGCGAACAGGTAAATGTAGTGCTGATCACCCAATCCTCATCAGAGCACAGCATCACCTTCGCGGTTAAACCTTCCGATTCGCTAAAGGCGCTGTCGCTGATCAATAAAGAATTTGAGCTCGAGCTGCAGGCCCGGAAACTGGAGTATCCGGAAGTAGAGAACGGACTGTCCGTATTGGCCATAGTAGGCGAGAACATGAAACGTACCCCGGGGATGTCAGGCAAACTGTTCAGTGCATTGGGCCGTAATGGTGTCAATGTTAGGGCCATCGCACAAGGTTCTTCCGAATACAACATCTCCGTGATCATCTCCAAAACAGACCTTTCCAAGGCAGTTAACGCCGTGCACGATGCATTTTATGCAGACCTGAAAAAAACATTACACATCTTCTGCCTGGGCACCGGCAATATCGGTAAAACACTGTTTAGTCAGCTGCAGGATCAAATGCCTTTTCTGGCCGACAACAACGACCTGCAGGTCAAAGTAATGGGTGTGAGCAACACGCGTAAAATGTTGATGAGCCCCGATGGAATTGACCTGGCCAGTTGGGAAGCCGAACTGGAAAGCCAGGACATCAAAGCAAGCCTGCCGGATTTCATCAAGAAAATGAAGTCCATGAACCTGCCCAACTGTGTGTTTGTAGACAATACGGCCAGTCACAACCCGATCGAGTACTACCTGGATATCCTGCAGTCCAGCATCTCCGTGGTGACCTGCAATAAAATCGGAAACTCTGCCGAATATGAGCAATACGCCGCCTTCAAGCAGGCCGCCAGGACCTATGGGGTAGATTTTTTTTACGAAACCAATGTAGGCGCCGGTCTTCCGATCATCCGCACCTTAAAAGACCTGATGCTGAGCGGAGACAAGATCAAACGGATTGAAGCCATTCTTTCAGGTACCATCTCCTACATCTTCAACAATTACAAAGGCGGAACACGCTTTCATGAAGTCGTAAAAGAAGCCCAGGAAAAAGGCTATACTGAACCAGATCCGCGTGATGATCTCAACGGTAAGGATTTTATGCGAAAAATGCTCATCCTCGCCCGTGATGCCGGCTATCCTCTGGAAGAAAAAGATATAGATCTTGAAAACATGCTGCCTGCCTCCTGTATGGCTGCCGAAACTGTTGCCGATTTCTACAAAGAGCTGGAAAACAATGCAGAATATTTTGAAGGTTTGAAAAACAAGGCTGCCGCAGACAGTAAAGTACTGAGATACATTGGAAAAATGGAAGATGGCAGGGTATCCATCAACCTGCAGATGGTCGATGAAAACCATCCCTTCTTTACCCTGTCCGGAAGTGACAACATCATTTCATTCACCACCAACAGGTACAAGGACCGCCCGCTCGTAGTAAAGGGGCCGGGCGCAGGCGCAGAGGTCACTGCAGCAGGTGTATTTGCTGACATCATAAACGTAGGTAAAAGATAATCATGAAAGATTCCGTTAAAGTTTTCGCTCCGGCCACAGTGGCCAATGTGGTATGTGGTTATGATGTATTGGGATTTGCTGTAAACCAGCCCGGCGATGAAGTGGTTATGCGCCTTACAGGCAAAACAGGCATCACCATCTCCAAAATAACAGGTGATGACGGCAAGCTGCCCCTGAACCCTGCGAAAAATACAGTGAGTGCCAGCGTGCAGCACTATTTGGACCATATCGGCAAACCGGATCTGGGCATTGGTATCGAACTTCACAAGAAAATGCCGATAGGCAGCGGACTGGGATCCAGCTCCGCAAGTACTGTGGCAGGGCTGTTTGCCGTCAATACGCTGCTCAACGACCAGCTGACCAACAAAGAACTGGTTCCCTTTGCCATGAAAGGCGAGGAGCTGGCCTGCGGTTACGGCCATGCCGATAACGTGGCGCCGGCTTTAATGGGCGGCTTCGTGCTCATCAGGAGTTATGAACCGCTGGACATCATCAGCCTGCCTTTTCCGCAGGACCTGCATGCCGCGATTGTATACCCTGAGGTAGATGTCCCAACTAAAGATGCGCGGCAGATGATCCGTTCTAAAGTCCTGCTTAAAGATGCGGTGACCCAGTGGGGCAATGTAGCCGGATTGGTAAGCGGACTGTTCATGAACGATTATGGGCTGATCGGTAGGAGCATGACCGACATCCTGGTCGAGCCGACGCGGTCCATTTTGATCCCTGATTTTGCAATATTAAAATCACTGGCGCTGGAACACGGGGCACTGGGCTTCGGAATTTCCGGTTCGGGACCATCAGTTTTCGCTTTGACCAGAGATGCCGGCACTGCAGCAAACATTACCCAAAAACTTCAGCAGCACCTGAAAGGCCTGGCCATCAACAGCCTATCTTTTGTATCTGAAGTCAATAAAAGAGGACCGATTATTTTAGATTGACACATCAATGAAACTATACAGTACCAACAACCACAATTTAAAAGTAGACTTTGCAACCGCTGTATTCAACAGCATGCCATTAGACAAAGGCCTTTATATGCCGGTCAGTATTCCTGAACTGGATCAGGAATTCATCAGTAACATAGAGCAATATACCCTGCCAGAGATCGCCTTTAAGGTCGCTTCTGAATTGCTTCAGGGTGCCGTTCCTTCAGATGACCTGAAAAACCTGATCGACGATGCCATCAACTTTGATGCACCGGTAGTTGCCCTTGATGACCACACCTATGTACTGGAACTGTTCCATGGCCCGTCTTTAGCATTTAAAGATTTTGGCGCAAGGTTCATGAGCCGTGTAATGGCTTATTTTCTAAAGGACAATGAAAAAACACTGGATGTCCTGGTCGCCACTTCCGGCGATACCGGCGGCGCAGTCGCCCTTGGGTTTTTAGGCGTGCCGCATACCCGTGTTACGATTTTGTATCCGAAAGGAAAGGTCAGCGACATACAGGAGCTGCAGCTGTGTACCAACGGCCGGAACATCCATGCCATCGAAATAGAAGGAACATTTGATGACTGCCAGGCCCTGGTAAAACAGGCCTTTGCCGATGAACAGCTGAACGATAAACTGAGGCTGACCTCTGCAAACTCCATCAATATATCACGATTGATCCCGCAGACTTTTTATTACTTCAATGCTTATGCACAGTTAAAAAGACAGGGAAAAACGGAACTTGTATTTTCTGTGCCAAGCGGAAACTTCGGAAACATTGCAGCAGGCTTACTGGCTTATAAAATGGGTCTGCCTGTTAAACAGTTTATTGCCGCCACCAATGTAAATGATACCGTTCCGCGTTTCCTGGAGACAGGGGTATACGAAACCAAACCTTCCGTACAGACTTATGCCAATGCGATGGACGTAGGGGCACCCAGTAATTGGGTGAGGATCATGGACATGTTCGGAAACGACTTCAAAGCCATCAGCAACATCATAAAGAGTTACAGGTTTACCGATGAAGAGACTTTAGCCGGAATAAAGGCGATTTACAACCAGTTTGACTATATTGCCTGTCCGCATACGGCCATCGCCTGGCTGGCACTTGAAAAGTACAGACTGGAAAACAAAGGTGACTATACAGGTGTGTTTTCATCCACTGCACATGCCTGCAAATTTCCGGATGTATTTCCTGAAGAAATAAAAGATAAGATTGAAATCCCCGCACAAGTGGGAGCGCTGTTCAACAAAGAAAAGCAGGCCACTAAAATGGATACCAGTTTTGAGTCGTTTAAGGCTTACCTGAACAATTACTAGCGACTATTTCTTCGTAAACCGCATAATGGCAATATCCCCCATCATAAAGTTCAGTGTAGTGTCACTTGTAATGGCATAATGACTTACTTTCTTCAGTGTCTGCACAAAAATGGCTTCTCCTTCACCAGGACAGGCCATTTTTGTCATTATCATAGGCCCGGTAAAGTTCACTGTAGAATCATCAGCGATCAGTGCCCCCGAAAAAGAATTACAGCTGGTATTGCCGCTAAATCTTTTTTCAGTGATGTCAAACTTGATTGTAGGCTTTTTGGCAGGATATAAACCATTGAATGCAATTCTCGGCCCCGAAATGTAATTCAATTCCCAGGTACCGCTCAGACCTGACAGGCCGCCATTTCCAATAGTTCCCGGTTTCATAGTGGTACAGGCTGTAAAAGCCGTCGTAGCAATAAAAGCAAGTATGATCAGTTTTTTCATGGCGTTACTGTGTTAGTGAGAGCTGAAAGATACAAAGAGTATTCCAAAAACAAAGAGAAAATAGCATGCTATTGTAACATCGTCATTGCAGGGAGGTACCTCCCCGCAATGACGGCAAGCATTAAAAAATTGCCTGTGCGATCCTTTTTGTGGGCTCCGGATTTCCCATCGTATAGAAATGCAGTACCGGTGCACCCATGGTTTTCAATTCCTTACACTGGTTGATCATCCACTCAATACCCACTTCCTTCACCTCTTTTTCCGATTCGCAGGCTTGTATGGCTTCACTCAGTTCCAAAGGAATATCCAGGTGAAAGATCTTTGGCAGGCTGATCAGCTGTTTGCTGCTGGTAATTGGCTTCAGGCCCGGGATAATAGGTACATTGATGCCATTGCTGCGGCACTTTTCTACAAATGCCTGGTAAGCTTTATTGTCAAAGAACATCTGGGTCACGATGAACTCCGCACCCAGATCAACTTTATGTTTCAGGTATTTGAAATCTGTATCCAGGTTTGGAGATTCAAAATGTTTTTCAGGATACCCGGCCACACCGATACAAAAATCTGTTTTTTCATTGGCCATATCATCATGCAGGTATTTGCCCCGGTTCATATCAGACACATGCTGTACCAGTTCCGAAGCATAGGCATGTCCGTCGGGAGTAGGAACAAAAGAACTGTCACTTTTGCGTGCATCACCCCGTAATACCAAAACGTTATCTATCCCCAGAAACTGCAGGTCGATCAGCGCGTTTTCAGTTTCGTCTTTGGTGAAACCACCGCAGATCAAATGAGGGACTGCGTCTACTTTATATTTGTTCATAATGGCCGCGCAGGTTGCCACAGTACTCGGGCGTTTGCGATAAGCCACCTTTTCCAGCAAGCCATTGGGATGCTGCTTGTAAATGTAATCTTCACGCAGATAGGTAACGTCTATAAAAGGCGGGTTGAACTCCATCAGGGGATCAATGGCATTAAAAATACCCTGGATACTTTGGCCCTTGATAGGCGGTAGAAGTTCGAACGAGAACAACGTTTTGCCGTTCGCGTTCTTTATATGGTCTACAATTTTCATTGTTTGGTTTGTTTAATTTATTAATAAGCAAGATTCGGCCCCAGCCATCTTTCCACATCATCAACGGACATGTTCTTTCTGACCGCATAATCTTCTATCTGGTCCTTGGTGATCTTGCCCAGACCAAAATATCTGGACTGAGGATGTGCAAAATAAAACCCGCTTACCGCTGCGGTAGGGTGCATGGCATAGCTTTCAGTCAGGTGCAGGCCAATCTTTGCCTCTGCATCCAGGAGCTCAAACAAAGTACCTTTTTCAGTATGTTCCGGACATGCCGGATATCCCGGCGCCGGACGGATCCCCGCATATTCCTCCTTGATCAGCTCCTCATTGCTCAGCGACTCGTCTTTCGCATAGCCCCAGTAATCTTTGCGTACCAGCTCATGCATTTTTTCTGCGAAAGCTTCGGCAAGCCTGTCTGCCAGCGCTTTGACCATAATGCTGTTGTAATCGTCATAGTTTTTCTCATATTCCGCTACCAGCTCATCACAGCCAATACCCGTAGTCAGGGCAAAACCGCCAAAATAATCAGGTACACCTGTTCCTTTTTGGACAATGAAATCTGAAAGCGCATAATAAGGCTGATCAGCAGTTTTTTCCGCCTGCTGACGCAGGGTATGGATCACCACTTCCTTACCTTCCACATCAAGCACAATGTCATCGCCCACAGCCTGCGCCGGCCAGAAGCCGATGACGGCTTTGGCTGTCAGCAATTTTTCATCCACGATTCTTTGCAGTAAAGCTTTAGCATCAGTAAAGAGTTTGCGTGCCTCATGACCAACTACCTTATCCTCCAAAATACGCGGATAGCTTCCCCTGAGCTCCCAGGTTTGGAAAAACGGTGTCCAGTCAATATAAGGCACCAGTTCCTCCAGCGGGTAATTTTCAAAAACCTTTGTCCCCAGAAATTGAGGGGCAGGAGCAACCAGTGCGGTATCTATCTTGAAACTATCCCTGCGGGCCTCTTCAAGTGTTTTAAAACGCTTGTCAGACCGCTTATTTAAATGCGCTTCGCGTGCTTTATCATATTCGGCCCTGATGCCGGCAATGTATTCGTCCCTGGTGTCCTTGTTCATCAGCGTACTCGCTACCGTCACGCTTCTCGATGCATCCAGCACATGTATTGCCGGACCCGAATAATGAGGCGCCACTTTTACCGCCGCATGAATGCGGGAAGTTGTAGCTCCGCCGATCATTAACGGAATGGTGAATCCTTCACGCTCCATCTCCTTGGCAAAATGCACCATCTCATCCAGTGAAGGCGTGATCAGCCCGCTCAGTCCGATAATGTCTGCATCGATCTCTTTGGCTTTTTTGATGATGTCCTGTGCAGGCACCATCACACCCATATCAACGATCTCGAAGTTATTGCAAGCCAGTACCACACCTACAATGTTTTTGCCGATGTCATGCACATCACCCTTTACGGTGGCCATCAATATCCTTCCTGCGGAAGAGTTTTGGTCCTGACCGGGGTTATCCAGCTTTTCCTGTTCAATAAACGGCAGCAGATAAGCCACCGCTTTCTTCATCACACGGGCAGATTTTACGACCTGTGGCAGGAACATCTTACCGGCACCGAACAAGTCACCCACGATGTTCATGCCGTCCATCAGCGGGCCTTCGATCACCTGTATAGGTCTGGCATATTTTTGCCTCGCTTCTTCCACATCAGCATCCAGGTATTCAATGATCCCTTTTACAAGGGCATGCGATAACCTTTCTTCAACCGTGCCCTGACGCCATTCTTCATTACGAACGATTTCTTTGCCCTTGGTTTTGATGGTATCTGCAAATTCAACCAATCTTTCAGTGGCATCGTCCCTGCGGTTCAGCAATACATCCTCGACCAGCACCAGCAGTTCCGGAGGAATCTCCTGGTAAACCTCAAGCATGCCCGCATTGACGATCCCCATGTCCAGACCGGCCTGTATAGCATGGTATAAAAATGCTGAGTGCATCGCTTCCCTCACCGTATTGTTTCCCCTGAAAGAGAAGGAAATGTTGGAGACACCGCCGCTCACCTTAGCATGGGGCAGGTTTTGTTTGATCCAGCGGGTAGCATTGATGAAATCTACCGCATAATTGTTATGTTCTTCGAGTCCCGTAGCGACGGTCAGAATGTTAGGGTCAAAAATGATGTCCTGAGGCGGGAATCCCAGCTCATTCACCAATATGTTGTACGATTTGGCGCAGATCTCTATCCTGCGCTCATAATTGTCTGCCTGGCCCTGCTCATCAAAAGCCATCACCACTACAGCCGCGCCATATTTCATGATCTTGCGTGCACTTTCCCTGAATTTCTCCTCACCTTCTTTCAGGGAAATCGAGTTGACGATACCTTTACCCTGCAGGCACTTCAGTCCGGCCTCTATGACTGTCCATTTAGACGAATCGACCATGATCGGCAGTTTGGAGATATCCGGCTCGGAAGCGATGAGATTGAGGAATTTGGTCATCGAGGCTTCCGAATCGATCATTCCCTCGTCCATGTTCACATCTATGACCTGCGCGCCGCCCTCTACCTGCTGTCGGGCCACAGCCAGTGCTGCTTCAAAGTCACCGCTCAGGATCAGTTTAGAGAATTTTGGGGAACCGGTAATGTTCGTACGCTCACCTATATTTACAAAGATGCTCTCCGGAGTGATGGTTACAGGCTCCAGTCCGCTCAATCTCATGTAAGGCTCCAGGACAGGTATTTTTCTTGGCGCCACACCTTTTGCCTTTTCGGCGATACAGCCAATGTGCTCCGGAGTAGTCCCGCAGCAGCCGCCTACGATATTGACAAAACCATGCGCTATGAAGTCTTCTACCAGGTGGGCAGTTTCATGCGGCATCTCATCATAAGCGCCAAACTCATTGGGCAGTCCGGCGTTGGGATAGGCCGAAACATAACAGCCCGCCTTGGCAGACAGCTCCTCGATGTGGGGCCTCATGTCTTTGGCGCCCAAAGCACAGTTAAAACCAATGCTCAGCGGATTGGCATGGATGACCGAGTTCAGAAAAGCTTCAGCCGTTTGCCCGGACAAGGTTCTTCCTGAGGCATCGGTAATCGTGCCTGAGATCATGATCTCTATTTTGCGGCCGATGACTTCCTCGTAATTTTTAATCGAGAAAATGGCCGCTTTCGCATTTAATGTATCAAAAATGGTTTCGATCAGCAGCAAATCGGCACCGCCATCTACCAAACCGCGTACCTGCTGGTAATAAGCATCGACCAGCTCATCAAAAGTAAGCGCCCTGAAACCAGGATCGTTTACATCCGGAGAGATGGACAAAGTCCTGTTGGTAGGCCCTACAGCGCCGGCTACGAAACATTTGCGGTCAGGATTGGCCGCCATAAACTCATTTACAGCTTCTTTGGCAATTTTAGCCCCTTCATAACTCATTTCATAGTCGAGCTCTTCCATCTGGTAATCGGCCAGGGAAATGCGCTGCGTGCTGAAAGTGTTGGTTTCAATGATATCCGTACCAGCCTTTAAATATTCGGTATGGATGGCCTTGATGATATCAGGGCGTGTGATGTTGAGCAAATCATTGTTGCCTTTTACATCACAGGGGTGATCCTTAAAACGTTCTCCTCTGAAATCCTCTTCAGTCAGGACATATCGCTGGATCATGGTGCCCATCGCACCGTCGATAATTAAGATACGTTTCTCTAATTCTTCTCTAATGTTCATTTAATGGTTACACAATATGAGTATGCAATAAGCTATTTTTGATAGAGGCCGGGGCCTAAACAAGTGCCGAACCTATTACATACAAAGCTCAAGGGAAAGTCGCGGGTCTAGCTATGTGAACAGCTAATGCTACCTTTAACTTATCTTTCGGGAACCAATGGCTCCGGTAGAATGTAGCACCTTGTAAGCACAGGTTGCTAAGACTTCGCAGGGTCTAATCCCTCCGTCTTTCTCTATAAGCACTACAAAAATGCAACAAAGAAAAATCAATTCCAAAAAAACAGTGATTTAAGCGCATTAAATTGTAAAAAAAGGGATTTATAAGGGCGGGTTAAGAATTAAATTCTGAATGAGGTTCTAAATCTCTTTGCCATGGTCAAACTCCCACCCAAACACTATTACTCACATTCAACCGGTCATCTGCAATGAAAGCAATATAGGCCTGGAACGGCTTCGCTAGTTCCTTTGCACTTAGTGCCATAAAATCCCGGCACTCGTGCCTTCGGGTGCCGCTCAGTTCCATCGCTGCTTTAGGGATACCTGTTGCGTCAACCCCCTCCGGAAAATAAATCACCAGCATCACCCGGTTGTTCAGGCATTGCGGAGCAATGTTGCTTTGCATTTCCCAGCTAAACTCGATACCGTTCGACAAAACATTGAGGGCAGGAGAAAGTGCCGGAGGCAGATCACCTTTGCTGACCATTGCTTTGCTGTAGTCCATATTGATATTTGGATAGGCACCCTGCAAAGCATATTTTTTATTAAAAGACACCGCCTCGTTGTAAGGATTCCGGTCTGTGTCCTCCACAGCTTTAGCAAAACCGAGATTTAAAAAAGCCAACATAGGTTTCAAAAATGCATTGACCACTTTCATGCGCTGATAATTGGCCAGCCTGGCAAGAGTTGGAGGCTTGGTACTTTTACCGGCAGCACGAACCACGTTCTTGCCTTTTAATGTGTAGCTCACCAGATTGCCGACGCGGCCGTTCAAATGGCCAAAAGGCCCGTTATTTAATGTTCCCATAGATTTTTATAATTTATATAAGTCAAAATTATAACGACAGCAGGAAATGAAGTTTGCGATTCGTGAACTGGACCTGACGCAGCAGGCTTGTGTTTCCTTACTGCCGCTGTTTTGATACTACAATCCTGCATCCTCCAAAACAACACCAGGAGGACGTCCTGACAAGGTTTCATAATCCGCCGGACCATCCAGCCACCTTGCAACCATCTAGGGAGGATGTTAAAATCATGTCAAATAAATAGGAACAAGGCGAAACCATAACAGCATCATAGCCCGGGCAAAACGAAGTTAAAATAATTTAATATTTATTTAGATTAAATATAAATAATATTAGTTTTGCATAATTTTAATTTATATCCACATGAACACATCTTTACAAAAAACATTGCTCAACACGTTTTTTGCGCTCCTCACCCTTATTTCATTTATCGCGAAAGGCCAGAACCTGGCTTCGCTTAATGGTACTGTCAAGACATCGGACGGAAAGCCCGCTGAATTTGTTACTGTTTTGATTACCCCACTCAACCGGAAAGCGATGACCAATGAAAAAGGGGATTTTCGCTTTAACCGCCTTCCTGCCGGAACGTACAAGGTCACAGTTGCGCCCATTGGCCTGCAGCCGCAGGAAAAAGAAGTGACATTGACCACTGGTCAGAGCACTTCATTGGCCTTTGAGCTTCCGGAAAGCTCAAAGGATCTGGAAGAGGTGCATATCCTGGCTAGCAAATCCAAAAAATTGGCCAGCAAGAAAACTGAGTATGTAGCCAGGATGCCGCTGGAGAATCTGGAAAATCCACAGGTATATAGTGTGGTGAGTAAAGAACTGATGAAAGAGCAGGTGGCAATCGATATTAAAAGTGCCGTTCTCAATACACCTGGAGCGGTGGCCTATAATTATCCTGCGGGCGGCGTTGGTATTGCTTTTAGGGGTTTTATGTCATCGCCCAATGCCAGGAATGGTATGGAAACTACGGCAACCCGTTCATCACTTGATCTTTCAAATGTGGAACGGATTGAAGTACTGAAAGGCCCGTCGGGAACCTTATTTGGTGCTTCTGTGTCTTCTTTTGGAGGAGTCGTAAATCTGGTTACGAAAAAGCCTTTTGATACGACCGGTGTAGAACTGTCATATACAGGAGGCAGTTACAACTTGAACCGGCTTGCTGCTGATGTAAACACGCCGCTAAATAAAGATAAGTCGGTCTTGTTCAGGGTCAATGTGGCAGTGAACAAAGAAGCCAGTTTTTTGAGTTATGGGTTCAACAATACCTATACGATTGCTCCGAGTTTGACTTATAAGTCATCGGACAAACTTACTTTTAATTTTGATGCGGAGCTTTTTAACGCCAACAGCACCCGCCGTACTTACAATACCTATAAATTAAACACCGGGCCAACCAACCCCGCAGAACTCCAGCTGGATTATAAAACCTCCATGTTCCATGATGACAACGACGGTAAAACTTCAGCTTCTAAAGTTTTCGCACAAGCAGAATATGAAATTTCAGACAACTGGAAGTCAACAACCTTGTTCTCGTTTGTAGGGGAAGATGTAGACCGCAGTTACCAGTCTTATGCCGAGTGGCTGTCGCCTGTTAAAATGGTCAGGCAGGTGGGTCTTTGGGGGCCTATTTCCAATAATTACACCAATATTCAGGAGAATATCAATGGCCAGTTCTCAACAGGAGGTATCAAACATAAATTCCTTGCCGGCGTAACTTACAGATTTTATGACGGCAGCCGTCGTGCAGGAGGAAATGTGGTTACGCTCGATACGCTTGCGGACGTCACAAAGACTTTTGCTCCGATCAGAAGAAAAGCAGTCGATGCGAAGATGCCACTTTATACTTCTGCAATTGCAGACCAGGAAACAATAAGCGCCTATGCTTCTGATGTGGTGAGTGTTACTGACAGGCTTTCGGCAATGTTGAGTTTGCGCCTGGACAGGTTTGAGCGCAGAAAAGTTGGGAACACTGCCGGGTTTAAACAAACGTCCTTATCTCCAAAATTGGGTTTGGTGTACCAGGTGATTAAGGATCAGGTTTCCCTGTTTGGAAATTACATGAACGGCTTCCAGAATCTTGCCCCTGTAAATCAACCCGATGGCAGTGTGCTGGTCTTAGACCCTGTTTATGCAGTGCAATATGAAGGTGGCGTAAAAGCAGAACTCATTGATAAAAAGCTGAGTGCTACGGCGAGTTATTACAACATCGAGATTGACAATGCTACCCGAACTGAAGCAAATTTCACTTTTCAGGATGGAAAACAAAGAAGTAAAGGTATCGATCTTGAGTTGATCGGGAATCCTGTCGCTGGTTTAAGCATTGTGGCAGGATATGCTTACAATGACAACCGCATTGTGAAATCATCCAATCCTGCTATTGAGGGTAATAAGGCTACTGCTTCTCCGGAGAGTGTCGCAAACTTTTGGGCCAGCTATACTTTGCAAAATAACCTAAAAGGTTTGGGTTTGGGGTTTGGAGCGAATTATGCTGACAAGAACTTTTTCACTGCCGACAACAAAGTATTTATACCATCTTACACGGTCTACAATGCTACTTTGTTCTATGATCAAAGTAAATGGAGAGCGGGCTTGAAGCTAAACAATATCAGCAATGAAAAATATTGGGATATTGGCGGCAACGCTCAAACACCAAGAAGTGCAATGGCAAGTTTATCGTTTAGATTTTAAATTCAATGAGGGAGGGGGTTAAAAAATCTACATTCAGACGAGTTTCTGAATGGCTGCACCTCTGGCTTGGCCTGATTTCCGGGATTATTGTATTTGTGGTCTGCCTGACCGGAGGAATTTGGGTATGGCGTCATGAAGTCTGGTATTTTACTGAAAAATACCAGCGGGTGCCGGTTCAGGAGAAGCCTTTTCTGCCTCCCTCTGTACTGATTGCCAAATCGAAAGCTTATCTGGAAGCAAAGGGCCAAAAGGAGTTAAGTTTAGGTGATATCACCTATTTGAAGCCGGGTAGGGCGGCAAGCTGCACATTCCACCTGCCCGGTGAAGAACACGCATCTATTTACCTCAACCCCTATACAGGAGAAATTCTGGAGGATAAACGAGATAGAAGTGCAGCCGAGAAGTTCTTCATTTTTGTGAGGGCCGGGCATCGTTTTTTCTGGCTTCCTCAAAAAATAGGAAGCCCGGTTGTTGGCTCTGCCTGTATTGTGTTTCTGGTCATTCTGATCACTGGCCTGATCTGGTGGTATCCAAAGAAGTGGACCGCCAAGACAAGGGAAAAGAGCTTTAAGATCAAATGGGCTGCTAAATGGAAAAGGCTGAACATCGATTTACACAATGTCCTTGGTTTCTATAGCTTCATTTTTGTGATTCTGCTTACGGTCAGTGGCATTGTGTTTACGTTTGAGTGGTTTGAAAATGGCATTTATCGTGGCCTCACCTGGAAGGAAAAATTAGCAGCGGAAAAACCGCCGCTTTCTGATACGACCATTACACAGGTACACTATAAGCAGCCTGTTGATTTGCTTTGGAGCAGGATGAACACCAGGTATGGTACCCAGAAAATAGGCAGCCTTTGGATCAGTGTCCCGGAAAAAGCCAGGGAGGCTTACCGCGTATCGATTAATTTTGGCGATGGAACAACACTGTATAATGCCCGGATTCATTACTATGATGGCAAAACATTAAAAGAACTGCCCTGGAAGAGTGAAGAGGCGATTGATTACAACATGCTCTCGGTGGGAGAAAAGATATTCCGGATGAATTTTGATATCCATACGGGTCAGATCCTGGGACTACCGACCAAAATCCTGGCTTTCATTGCCTGCATCGTTGGAGCAAGCCTGCCCGTAACCGGGGTAATCATCTGGTACAACCGCAGATGGGGCAAAAAGAAGACTCCCTCTTTTTTATCTGCCGATTAACGTTGGTAGTAAAAATTTATATAAACTTGCCATAACTTATTGTTAACTTTAATTCAGGGAAAACTTAACATCATGGCGGGTTACAGCGCATATTCTGATCAGGAGCTGGTTGCTTTATTGAAGCAAGGGGATGAGCATGTCTTTAATGAGATCCATGACCGGTGCTTTGATGCCTTGTTTCGCTCTGCCTACAATGTACTTCGGGATAAGGATGCATGTATGGATATTGTGCAGGAAGTCTTCGCCTGGTTTTGGGAGCACAGGGAGCAGCATAAGATGAGCAGCATTAAGGGCTATCTGCTGATGGCGGTGAAATATCAGACGGCCAATTATATCCGCAGCAGTAAAGTGAGGGAAAACTACCGGCTGGCGCATGTGGAAGAGGGCTTTTCATTTAATGAGGAAAGCCTGGAGCTTCAAGAGCTGCAGGCCGTTATCAAAAGCTTTACCGAACAACTGCCAAAGCACTGCCGCGAGGTGTTTAAAATGAGCCGGGAAGAGCACCTGAGCAATAAGGAAATAGCGGAGAAACTGGGGATATCTGAAAAAACAGTGTCCGTACAGATCATGAGGGCGCTGAGCAAATTGCGTGGGGAGCTTGGGAAAATGTATTTCTGGGTTAATTTCTTTATGTAAAGGGGAATAATTTTTGTAAGCAAATTTGTTTATATTTGTATATGACTAAAGAGTTCGAAAGATATAAAGGTATTCACCCCGGAGCGGTAATTGAACGTGAGCTGAATAAAAGAAAGCTGAGCCAAAGACCTTTTGCCCTTTCACTTCCTGAACATCCGCAAACTTTCAACGCAATAACAAAGGGCAAAAGAGATTTGAATACCGCTCTGGCACTTAAAATTGAAAAAGCATTGGACCTTGAAGAAGGGACTTTAATGATTCTTCAGGTTTATCATGATATCCGGAAAGAAAGACAAAAGAAAAATGCTTTGGTTCATCCTGATTTTTCGATTGTTAATAAAGTACTCTTTTGGGATACTGATATCAACAAGATTGATTGGGAACAACATTATAAATTTGTTATTAAAAGGGTTTTTCAGCGAGGTGATGAAGCTGAGAAGCAGGAAATTCTCCGGTTTTATGGCAAAGAAAAAGTAAAAGAAGTTACAGGCAAATCCACGGTAGCTAATAATAGCCTTCCAATTATGCCGCATCTAACAACGAGATAATGTTATATTGGAATACAGTAAATGAATTGCTAAAAGAAAGCTTGCTGACATTAATGCAAGCTGAAGAGTTGAAAGAATTTCGATTGGTAGGCGGAACCGCCCTGAGCTTGCATTTGGGGCACAGGATGTCTGTTGATATTGACCTTTTTACAGATGCACCTTATCGTAGTGTAGATTTTGATGCCATTGAAAGGTTTCTAAAAAGTACTTTTGGATTTGTAAAAGGAACATTTGGAGGGATTGCGGGAATGGGAAAATCGTATCTAATAGGTACTGACAGTAAGAATGCAGTCAAGATTGATATATTTTATTCGATGGATCCTTTCTTCCAGGACCTGATTGAGGAAGAGGATGTAAGGATGGCTACAGTTGAGGAAATTATAGCGATGAAGCTGGATGTCGTACAGAGAGGTGGAAGAAAAAAAGATTTCTGGGATTTGCATGAACTGCTTGGTGCTTACAGTATTAATGAGATGATATTACTTCACAATCAACGTTTTGAATGGACACATAATGGTTCTGCAATACTTGAAAACTTTACAGATTTTACTGAAGCTGATATCGAACCTGACCCCATCTGTCTATTGGATAAACAATGGGAATTTATAAAAGCCGATATTGAAGCGGCGGTGTTTGATAGACAGCAATAAAAATATTTTAATTCCTTGTAAGTAATGACCCTACCTAAGGTTACTTACATATATAAAGGGATTAAAAATGACTAACGAAGAATTCATAAGTCTGGCAGAGAAGGTGGCTGAAGGGAGCGCAAGCCTTTCAGAGATTGCATTGTATCATGCAAGTTATGAAAGCTTTCAGCAGGATCCGCAGAGCCTGACAGCTGATGGTCTTGATTCAAGGGAGTTGAAAAAGGAATCGCTGGCCAGGTTCTGGAAAAATAATAGTCATTCAAAACCAACAGTCAAACTATGGCCGAAGATAGCAGTGGCTGCTTCCCGAAGTAAATTCGGGACTTCGCTAATCGCTGCGGCTGTGGTAGGAGCGATAGTGATTGGGGTTTATTTCTTTAATGCTAACCGTCATGCTAACACACCTCCCCGAAATGAATTCGGGGCAGGCTCTCAAGATATAGCTCCGGGTAAGAATGGTGCAACGATTACGCTGGGTAATGGGAAGGTGATCGCGCTGAGTGATGCGAAGAGCGGGGTAGTAGTGGGTAACGGAAAGATATTCTATTCGTCATTGCGAGCCAGCGAAGCGGCGAAGCAACCCCATGATGAGATTGCTTCGATTCCTCGCAATGACGGGGTGGGAGAGAATAGCATGATCCTGACCGCTAGCACAGCCAAAGGCCAAACGTACCAGTTCACTTTACCCGACGGAACTAAGGTTTGGTTGAATGCGGACTCAAAGATTAGTTTCCCTTCTCAGTTTTCCGGAAAAGAACGCAAAATATTGTTAAATGGTGAGGGGTATTTTGAAGTGGCGAAAGATAAGGCGCATCCTTTTATGGTGGAGACAGATCAGCAAATCGTAGAAGTGCTGGGTACGCATTTTAATATCAATGCTTATCATAACGAAAAGAGTGTGCGGACCACCTTGCTGGAGGGCTCTGTGCGTGTGGCCCTAATTACCTCGTCATTGCGAGGAACGAAGCAACCCTCTAATGAGATTGCTTCGGAAGCTGCGCAACCTCGCAATGACGGCATAAAAGCCAATGCAATAGTTCTCAAACCCAATCAGCAATCTACCCTGGTTGATGGCGGTGTTATCAGAATTGAGCAGGTAGACGTAGAAAATATCATAGCCTGGCAGAAGGGATATTTTATGTTCAACAATGAGACTTTAGAAAACATTATGAAGCGGGTAGCGCGCTGGTATGATGTAGAGGTAATCTACGAGAATGATCAGACGAAGCGTGTGACCTATTATGGTACGGTGAGCAGATTCGAAAACATATCTAAAGTATTGTCGAAGCTGCAGGCTACCAGTAATGTGAAGTTTAAAATAGAAAGTAAGAAAATTTATATATCTGAATAAAAATTAGCGACAATCATCTCCCTATGAGAGCAACTAATAGAATTGTAAACTAAACAAACAAGGAGATGACTAAAGATCTACGAACGAGAAAATAACAAAAAAAACCAGGTCCTAAGATATCAGAACCTGGTTGAGTTTGGCATCAGCCAATAAGATATCAACTGTTTAACCGCAGTGTGCCGCCGCTTCGAAACAATGGCATCCTGCATAAGACCAAACCAAGACAAATGTATAAAATTATACAACTAATCGGTATACCCGACAGGCTATACCACAAATTACTGCTGATTATGCGATTGACCACCGTAATATTGATAGCATCCCTGGTGCAAGTAAGTGCATCAACTTTTGCGCAACGCGTCAGCCTGCAGCGCAAGGGCATTACCCTGGAGCAGGTATTTAAGGAGATCAGAAATCAGACTGGTTATGACATTTTACTTTCCACCAACGAGGTAAAAGTAAGCAGCACGATCGATGCTAACTTTAAAAATGAAACCATAGAAGAGGTGATGAACCGAATTGTATCCGGAAGAGGGCTGACTTATTCTATAGAAGACAAGACCATATTACTCAAGAAAAAGGAGCCTTCCTTTCTGGAGCGCCTGGCTGAGCGCTGGGCTGCTATTGATGTGCGGGGCGTGGTACGTAATGAAAAGGGCGAAGCGCTTGAAGGGATAACTGTGGTGATTAAAGGTGCTAACAGGGGTACAACTACCAATGCCAAAGGGGAGTTTTTTTTAAGCAATGTAGATGAAAGGGCAACGCTGGTATTTAGCGGAGTAACTATTGAAACTTATGAGGTGAAGGTAAAAGGTAAGGAAAGCATGGAAGTAAATGTGCGGACTAAACAGGTACAGCTGGAAGAGGTGGCAGTGGAGTATAGCACAGGTTACCAAAAAATACCGAAGGAAAGGGCTACAGGAAGCTTTGTGTTTATTGATAGTACAATAATAAATAGAAGGGTTGATGGGAATATTTTGGCAAGGTTAAAAGATCTGGTGCCTGGATTGCTCTTTGATAAAAGAAGAGATGGAGGAGGAATTGGCGAAAGACTTCAGCTTCGAGGAATGTACTCATTTACTGAAGACTTAGCAGTTCCATTGATTGTTGTAGATAATTTTCCTTTTGAAGGGGACATTAATAATATCAACCCCAACGATGTGGAAAACATCACCATTCTACGAGATGCAGCGGCAGCCTCCATCTGGGGGGCCAAGGCTGGTAATGGTGTAATAGTAATTACAACCAAGCAAGGAAAGTACAGCCAGAAGGCACAAGTGTCATTGACATCAAGCATTGGTTTAGCTGGTAAACCTGATCTATTTAAATTACCAATAGTATCTACAAGTGAAATAGTGGATTTGGAACAATTCCTATATGAAAAAGGAACCTATAACTTTTCATTAAGCGATCCCATGACTCCTGTATCAAAAGTAGCCATGATTTTGGATCAACAAAAAAAAGGTATGATATCACAGGAGGAATCAGACCGGCAATTAGATATATTAAGGAATACAGACGTAAGAAATGATTATTTAAAATACGTTTACCGAAACTCTGTTAATCAAAGCCATGCCTTGAACATTTCTGGAGGAACCAGTGTCATTAAATATTTTATATCTGCCGGGTATAATAATGATCTAGGTTCACTTAAGCGCAACGACAATACCCGTTTTACACTAAGTTCTAACAATACTATTCAATTGTCGAAAAAATTGGAAATTCAAACTAGCGTTAATTTTAGTAATAGTCTTGTTTCAAACAATAATTTCCTTGCCTACAGTTCTCTAACAATCCCGAATTATTACAATCTGGCCGACGCCGAGGGAAATTCACTATCGTTACCCCGTTACTTTAAGCAGTCTTTTACAGATACAATTGGAGGCGGAAAGTTGTTAGACTGGAATTACAGACCCTTAGAAGATGATCTTAAAAATCAAAATAACACCAACAAAAGCCAGCGTTTTTCAGGCCGAATAGGCTTAAATTATGACTTAATAACAGGACTGAAAATTAATATAGACTATCAATATTCAAAAGCGACTGGGCTAGGAAGAATCTATAATTCCATTGAATCTTATTATACCAGAGATCTAATTAATTACTATACCAATTTAACACCAAACATCCCGCTTAATAAAAGATATCCCGTACCTATGGGAGGAATTCTTGATCTGAGAAATACTGAACTATCTGATCATAAGCTGAGGTCTGGTTTTAGTTTTAGTCAGGACTGGAATAATAAACATCAAATTAATGTTACCGGAGGAGCCGAGATGAGTGAAAAGAAAACCAGTTATAACGCGAGTAGGAATTATGGTTACACTGATGAATTATCGACAACTACTTTGGTTGACAATGTGAATCCATATCCGGTTTATCTGTATAGTGGATTTTCAGAACGCATTCCGGATCTTACTAATAATAAAATCAATAATCAGAATAATAGATTTACCGCATTATATGCCAGTGGGTCGTATACTTATAATAGTAAATATATAATCTCAGGAAGCATTAGAAAGGATGCTGCTAATGTACTGGGTGTAAATACAAATCAAAGAGGTCGGCCATTCTGGAGCTCTGGAATATTATGGAAAGTAAACAAAGAAAATTTCTATGCATTAGGATTTTTACCTTCTCTTAATTTAAGAGCGAGTTTTGGAAATGGTGGTAATACTAGCTTCAATACTTCTGCCAATCCCTTAATCACTTATTTTCCCTCCTCATTTAATCCGATTGTTAATTTGCCATATGCACAAATTTCGTATGTAGGGAACCCGGATTTGAGATGGGAAAAAGTCCGCACAGTAAATGTTGGCATTGACTTTGGAATTAAGAATGATCGGATCAGTGGTAGCATTGAATATTATAAAAAGCAATCTACTGATGTTTTGGCTTATCTACCACTTGATCCGACCATGGGTTATGGCTTTATTCTAGCGAATTCAGCAAGTATAAAGGGAAGTGGTATTGATCTCAGTGTCAATTTTAAAATTATCAAATCCACATCTTTCAATTGGAATTTATTAGGCGGTTTTAGCACAGCAAAATTCATTGTTCACGAATACCTGTTTGAGCAAAATTTAAATGCATTTGGAATTTCAGAAGGGAACCTTTCTCCTATTAAGGGTTATACTCCGTATTTATTAACAAGTTACAAATGGATGGGATTAGATCCTGCAAACGGTGACCCCAAAGGAGTAGTTAATGGACAGGTCAGTAAGGATTGGAACTCCATAACTAATTCAACACCTTGGGATGAATTGGTTAAACATGGCTCTTCAGTGCCTGTATCCTATGGCAATTTTTTGAATAACATCTCCTACAAGGGCATTACATTGTCAGCTAATATAATATATAAATTTAACTATTATTTCCGAAGACCGTCATTCTCCTATTTCCAAAATCAAGTACAGGCCGGGATATCTGGGCTTAGTAGCGAATACAACGAAAGATGGAAGGTGCCAGGAGACGAAAAACATACGAATGTTCCCTCATTCTCTTACCCTTTCTCGGTCAGCAGAGATATATTTTATGCAAGTTCAGAAGCTAGGGTCGAGAGAGGAGATCACATAAGGATTGATGACTTCTCATTGTCTTATGGCATTAATAGCTTGAATTTTAAACGGCTACCATTTAAAAACATGAGCTTAACTGCTAATGTCGGTAACCTAAATTTAATTCTGTGGAAAAAAACGAAAACAGACTTAGATCCTGAAAATCCTGCTGGGAACATTGCCGGCAAAAGAATTTCTGTAGCAGTTAATTTAACTTTTTAAGAGATCAGACAATGAAAGGAATAATAAAAATGAGAATTATACTAGTAGCGGCATTTCTACTATGTTTGTCATGTAAGAAATTTTTGAACGAAAAGCCTGATTCGTCATTGGCAGTGCCAACCACTATTATTGACCTGCAATTATTGATGGACAACTACTCGGACCTAAATACTAAGTATCCTGTAAGTGCAGAGTTTCAGGCAGATGATTACTATACTAATGCATGGAATTATTTGCAAGAATATCAGCGAGACCAGTACATATGGGGAGGTAAGACATTTGATTTCGATCCTTCATGGCAGTTGTCATATCAAGCGATTAACACCTGTAACGTTGTACTCGAAAATGTAGATAAGGTTTCCTATAAAAAGAATGAAGTTGCACTAGTAAGTCAGGTAAAGGGAAGTGCTTTATTTTTCAGGGCATTTTATTTTTATGGCCTAGTACAAATTTTTTCAAAACCCTTTGATCCAAATACAGCAAAAGATGATTTAGGTATTGTATTACGTTCTACATCCGACTTCAATGTGCCATCAGTTCGAAGCAATAATGAAGTTACATATCAAAGGATCATTTCAGATCTTAAAGTAAGTTCTGAATTACTTCCTGAAACGCGGATTAGCCCTAATCGGCCAACAAAAGGCGCGGCTTATGGTTTATTGGCTCGCGCTTATCTAGGCATGAAGGATTATACCAATGCTGGCATTTATGCTGAAAAAGCGTTGAATTTGAAAAATCAACTCATGAATTTTAACGAATTAGATGCAACAAGTTCTGCACCTATCGAAAGATTTAACCAAGAAGTTATTTTTCCTATGACAGCAGGAGGAAGAATAGCATCATTTTTAGCGTTATTCGTAGATTCTACCCTATTCGATTTATATCACATAAATGATTTGAGAAGAAATTGTTTTTATCACCCTGGTGCTAATAACGTAACCTATTTCAAAGGTGATTATGATGGGACTGGTTATATTTCATATGACCCTAGCGCATATGTTTTTGCTGGTATAGCTACTGATGAAATTTTTTTAATAAAAGCCGAGTGCCTTGCCAGGGCAGATAAAGTAAATGATGCCATGCGGATATTAAATGAGTTGCTTATTACCCGGTGGAAAACGGGTACGTATATACCCTTCTCAGCGAATAGTATCAATGAAGCGCTAACCCACATTTTAAGGGAACGGAGAAAGGAATTAGTTTTCAGAACCCTGCGATGGGAAGATCTGCGCCGTTTGCAAAATGATCCTATCTTTTCAGTTACACCTAAGCGATTAGTAAATGGACAGGAATATACTTTGCAGCCTAATAGCCCTCGATATGTAATGAAAATCCCATTAGCGGTTATCCAGCGTTCTGGAATTCCACAAAATCCATAAATTTTAATAAACACACATATGAAAGTAAAATTAATTTACCTTGTTGCCATAGTGGCGACAAGCCTGCAAAGCTTTGCACAAAACTCTCTAAAGATCGGGCAGCAACTGCCCGATCTAGAGATCAATAAGATCTTGTATCACAAGTCAGAAAAAGTAAAGTTATCTGATTTTAAAGGAAAACTGATTCTCCTAGACTTCTGGTCAACAGTATGTGGACCTTGCATTGCAGGAATGCCAAAAATGGATTCGTTACAAAAGCACTTTGGTGACAAAATTGCAATCCTACCTATTTATCCAGATTTGAAAGGTGGCATGGATAATAAGCTTGTTACAGACCTCGACTCCTTCTGGCATTCAAATGATATTCTATCAAAAACTTCTTTACCCTCCATTCTAGATGATGAATTTGCTAGACATTTTCCCGCTAGAGTAGCGTATCAGGTTTGGATTGATAGCAAACGGGTAGTCAGGGCTATAACCTCTTCTGAATATGTCAATAAAAAAGAAATCCAAAAAATGCTGGATGGTATTTATCCAGATTGGGAAACTGAAATTTATACTTTTTATGATGATAAGCATCCTATTTTTAAAGAAACTCGCAATTATTTAAATAAGGACCAGTTCCATTCTGAATTCTCAGGCTATATAGGTGGAATTAATGACAATAAGGATAGAATTAATGGTTATCAAGGAATTGTTGACGACAAAGTAAGCTCTAGTTTAAGATTCAGTGCACTTAATATGGATATCGTCTACCTATACCGTAGTCTTATTTCAAAATTAACCGGAAATATAAGTCTTTCAAATAGCAAAGTAATTGTTGAGACAAGTGATTCTTCAAAATACTTTATAAACACTTATATGAATGAGTGGTGTAGAAAAAATACTTACTGCTATGAAGCTGTTTTTCCAAAGTCAGAAAGCAAGGATAAAGTACAACAGAAGATGATAAAAGATTTAAACAGCCGCTTAGGATTGAATGCAAGGTTCGAAAAGCGTTTGGTGAACTGCTGGACACTTAAAAAAAACTCGGCGTTTGGAAAGCGACAATACCAGGAAAAAGGTTCAAGTTACGAGAAGATGAAAGACCTGGTTTCAGATGTTCAATATATAACAGGATTAAAGGTATTTGATGAAACATCCATTAAGGACAAAATTGATGTAAAGCTGAATGATACGACAACTGATCAAATTATTTCCCAGTTAAAACAACAAGGCCTTGATCTGGTAAAAGAGCAGCGGTTGTTAGAGGTATTTGTAATTACTGATAAATCTTTTAAAAGCACCATATGAAAGTGTTGTTAATTATTACTTGTATGATCGGTTTTTGCTGCCCAGACCTTTGTTTAGGGCAGGCAAAAACCTTATCTATCACTGGAAGCCTAAAGGGCTTAAGTGCTGCATCTGAAATTACCATAACTCATTATTTGGGCTCAAAGATAGATGCCTTGGCAAAAGTAAAAACGCGGGCAGGGACCTTTACTGCAAGTTGGACTTCTTCCAGCAATCCAGAATTTTACTTTTTAAAGGTTGCTGGAATTCCAAGCTCGCTTACGCTGTTTGTAGGAAGCGGAAAAATTACCTTGACAGGAGATTTAGCGCAATGGCCCAAAGCTAAAGTTAGTGGCTCAGAAAGCCACACTGCCTATCAGGAATATCAGGATGTTATTGCAGATGAAGAAGCTAAAGGAAGGAGTCTAACGCAACAATACAATTCGTTAATTGGTTCAACAGACAGTACTGCGCTAGCAAATGTGCAGCAGCAATTGAGTGAAAGCATTGTTAATTATGAAAAACTACAACAAGATTTTGTTGCCAAACATCCTGAAGCCTTTTACAGTGCTGTAATCATAAACAATTCTAAATGGAACTGGCTAATTAAGAGAAAAGCATACGAGGAACTATCCGCTTTCATAAAAGCTAGCAAATATGGAGTTATCCTTGCCGAAAACATTGCAAAATGGAAGAAAGAATCGGGCTTGCTGGAAATTGGTGACAATGTTCCAGACTTTACAGCTCCTACGGGGAGTGGTGCCAGTTTATCTATACAAAAAGAACTGGCTGGTAATAAACTTACTCTTATAGATTTCTGGGCATCCTGGTGTGTGCCTTGCAGACAGGAAAATCCTAATCTGCTGCAGGTTTACCGCCAGTTTAAAGACCAAGGATTTAATATTGTGGGTATTTCGTTAGATGAAAAGGGGGCTGATTGGAAGCTGGCTATTGAAAAAGATGGATTACCCTGGGCACAGGTTTCAGATTTGAAGGGTTGGGCTTCGCCAATTGCTAAGCTTTATTTTGCCGGTATGCCTTTCAATTTTATTCCCCAAAATTTTTTGGTGGATAGCAAAGGTAAAATACTGGCAAGGAACTTACGTGGAGATCAATTGAATAAAAAGGTTACGGAACTTTTAAAAGGAGGAAATTTATGAAAAGATTAATGGTATTGTTTTGCTGCATGATAATGGCTTTTGCAGTACATGCGCAAATAGGTAAAAAAGCAAACTGGAAGTTTACCGCAAAAAAGTTAAAACCAGGTTTATATGAGGTTCACTTAGCAGCTGAAGTTCAGGATGGCTGGAACATTTACAGCCAATGGACACCCAAGGGCGGGCCACAGCCCACCTTAATTACATTTAGCCCCAATGCCAATATATTGCTGGGAGGAAAAGCCAAAGAGGTTGGCCGAATGCGAATTAAACATGAAGAGGTATTTGGGGTTGACGTACACTACTTTACCGGCTTGGTAGATTTTGTACAGGTGATAAAACTTAAAATAATAAGACCAGATGTGATTAAGGGAAGAATAAGTTATATGACCTGTGATGATAGTCAATGCATAACTAATGAAATGGAATTTAGTATTGTTATAAAGTAAAAACATCCAATAATTAAGGCTGTAAAAAACCATAAAATAGCACACAAATAATCAAATGAAATATTCGAAATTTATCATTTTGTATGGCCTTGTCATGGTCTGTTTTTCCTGCCGGATTTTTAAAAAGCCTCAAAAAAAAGCACCTGTTGCTTCAGCTGCTACTACAAAAAATCTTGCTGATACCACAAAGGAAGCTGCCCCGTCAAAATTGAAACCCTACGAGGAGGTGATCACCAAAAAAGCCGTAACTGGCATAGGTTTGATCAAAGTACACCGGGTGGAGGAAAAGTATTTTTTCGAAATCCCCAATTCGCTCCTGGAAAAAGATCTGCTGATCGTGAACCGCATTTATAAAGGAGCTATTGGCGCCAGTGCCGGGATGCTGGGATATCGCGGAGACCAGATCAATGAAAAAGTAGTTCGCCTAGCCAAAGGCCTGAACTACAAATTATTTCTCAAGAGTATGTCCTATACCGAACGTGCTGCAGACAGCAGCGATAATGGCATGTATCGTTCCGTACGTAACTCCAGCCTGCAACCCATAGTAGCTGCTTTTGATATCAAAGCCGTAAACAAAGATTCTACAGCTTCGGTAATAGATGTAACCGATTACTTAAACGCAGATAATGAAGTGCTGTTTTTTGACTCGAAGGTAAAAACTGCTTTAAAGCTGAGCGGGCTGCAGGCCGATAAATCTTACACCACAGCTGTGAGAACTTTTCCTGAAAATGTAGAGATCAGGACAATGAAAACCTACAGTACCGCCGAACCAGGTAAAAATGCAACCTATGAGCTGAACAGTTCCATTATTCGCTTGCCGGAACAGCTCATGCTGCCAAGATCATTTGATGAAAGAGTGGGCTATTTTGCTACTGGTTATACCGATTTTGACAGCAACCCCCAGGGTGTGGCAAAAACCAGCATGATTACACGCTGGAGGCTGGAACCGAAAAAGGAAGATGAGCAACGTTACCTGAAAGGGGAATTGGTAGAGCCCAAACAACCCATTGTGTTTTACATAGACCCTGCAACGCCAAAAAAATGGGTGCCTTATTTAATACAGGGGGTAGAGGACTGGAACCAGGCTTTTGAGGCTGCGGGATTTGAAAATGCAGTTATAGCTAAAGAAGCGCCCGTTAATGACAGTACATGGAGCATGGAAAGTGCCAGGCACAATGTAATTGTGTATAAGCCCTCGGCTGTGCCTAATGCCAGCGGCGCACATGTGCATGACCCAAGAACCGGGGAAATATTGGAAACGCATGTGAACTGGTACCATAATGTAATGCAGCTGCTGCGCAACTGGTATTTTATACAGGCGAGTACCGTAGACCCTAAGGCCCGGAAAATGAAATTTGATGATGCACTGATGGGGCAATTGATCCGCTTTGTATCCTCACATGAGATTGGACACACCCTTGGCCTGCGCCACAACTTTGGCTCTTCATCAACCGTACCTGTTGAAAAACTGAGGGATAAAGCATGGGTAGAGGCCAATGGACATACGCCTTCGATAATGGATTACGCCCGGTTTAATTACGTGGCCCAGCCGGAAGACGGCATCTCTGAAAAAGGAATTTTCCCCAGGATTGGCGATTACGACAAATGGGCCATTGAATGGGGCTACCGCTGGCATCCGGAAATGGATAAAGCCAAAGAAAAGATCTTTTTGAACAACTGGATCATTGCTAAAACTTCGGGTAACAAGCGGCTTTGGTTTGGAACGGAAACAAACACCAGCGACCCACGTTGCCAGAGTGAAGATCTGGGAGATAATGCAACGCTGGCAAGTGCTTATGGGATTAAGAACCTGAAAAGGATACTCCCTAACATCCTGACCTGGACAAAGGAAGAGAACGAAGGATACGACAATGCAAAAATGATGTATGGAGAGCTGTTGCAGCAATATGACATGTATTTGGGCCATGTGGTAAGAAATGTTGGTGGTATCATGTTTAACGCCAAGGTGGTAGAGAGCAAGGGCGATTTTGTGAATTTTGTTCCGAAAAACAGGCAAAAGGAAGCTGTGCGGTTTATAAACCAGCAATTGTTTAATACCCCGATGTGGCTTTTGAACAAGGATTTGTTTAAGAATACCGGTGCTGCCGGTTTGCCTGGTGTGATTAGCAATGCGCAAAACAAAGTGCTGGTTAAATTATTGGATATGGGAACGCTATCTAATATGCATCAGTCTTTGACACTTTATGGCAAGAATGCATATGGCCCGGCCGAAATGCTTCAGGAACTACGCAACAACATTTTTAATGAGTTATATACTGGAAAGGCGATCAGCATATACCGGAGAAATTTGCAGAAAAGTTATCTGGACAGATTGATGCAGGTGCTTAAACCGAAAAGCCCTCCGTTTCCGGGCACCGGGCCAGAATTGAATGATGTTTCTACCATTGTAAAAATGGAGATCAGGAGTTTGCAAGGTTTGTTTAAGAATGCTGTGGCTAAGACTGGAGATCGAATGAGCAAAGCGCACCTGGTGGATTTGGATGAAAGGATAGAAGATTTTTATAAGGACAAGAAGTAATATAACTAATAAAGTAATGGCAGGTTAATGCTCTATTTGTCAAATCCGTTGATGGGGAGGGATTGTGTCGTTACAGCCTCCCGCATCAGCAAAACAAAAATTAAAAGACATTAATGGAAAAGATCATAAAATTAACGAACAACCCTTTGTTTCAAATGTTCATTGGCGACAAAGCATTTAGGGTGTATAAAACTGAAGTCGATGGCCGTCTCGGTATGCCGGGATTATCAAACTGGTCGTGAAAGCTACCGGTAATGCGCTTAACGAGTCGGAAGCATACATTTTCTGCATTCGCAATCAGAACGCTGTTAAAATACTTACAAGAGATCACCGAAGTACCAGTATGGTGGAGGTGTATGATGAAAATGCTGTAGGGATAAAACAGGAGTGTAGGGAATTTGGGTTCATGGAAGGAAAAGCAAATGACTAGTAGAGCGGATACTTAAATATGTGAACAGTGCTTTTATACCTGTGATTGATTATAAGAGTATAGGGGTGGCTGGTTCAGTACAACAAAAGTAAATAGGAGCTAAGGGGGAGGTTTCAATTTAAACCCGGGAGTTGAATTGTTGATCAGCCTCTCCCAACGCTTTTTTTTGTTATAAATAGCATAAGTAAAAGATCTCTCAGGAGGTTCGAGATGACGAAAGAAGAACTGGCTGAACTTAAATGATATAAAACATTAAAAATATTGCCGTTGTGATCCGGTGGTGATTTGCAAATGTCGAAGTCTGGGGGAGTTTGTACTTTTTCTCCCCTGGCTTTATTTAGATCCTTGCTATTCGCTGTGGATGACAAGAGGAGCTCGCAAGGACCAGGTTTATGGTCCGGACCGGAGTGCGGGCATATGCAAACTGATATGGAGGAGCATGGTGCAATAAAAACAAATAAAAATAAATGAAGAATCAATTTCAGGCTATAGGTATGCTGATAGGCGACCTGCGTAACGGCCGTAGTTTATTAACAGAAGGAATAGTTGAAGATCTGCAGGACAACTTCAGGGACATACTGATGCAGCTGGGTTATGCCTGGTATCAGAAGGTGGAGGGACTGGAGTATTTACTTGATTTCCACATCGCCGAAGCAGCGAGACTCCGTGAGTTTGTGGTACATGAGGAGGGAAGGGACTATCCTGTTTTAAGGATTTTTTTGTACGATGAGCTGACTGTGCTGATCATAAGGCTGAACATGCTGGTGAATGGTGAAGAGGATCTGCTGACACAAGCGGGATTCTAAAGCAGCTAAAAATTTAAAATATATCAGAAATACCTGCTCTCTACCGATGGCAGCACCGCATCCTGCGGCATTAAATTAACGCAAAAAAAGGGAAAGTCTTCGCGAAAACAAACATTGCCCGACCGGCAGTCCCGGGCTTTAAGACCGTGATATTTTTATCACATGGGACAAATAGTACCCTAACTTTTAAAAACAACGATTTTAATGTTAAACGATGAAAAAACCTTTGAAGAATTAATTATTGCAATACAAAATGTAAATACTGCTATTCCACTGCCGCTGGCTTTAAGGCCTAAACTCTGGAACAGAATGGAGGTACTGGACCGCTGCAAGGATGTGAGCGTGCTGGAACGGGAGGGAGAGGTACCTAAAAATGCTTATTATGTGGTGAAAGGCTTTGCTATGGTCTATGGCTATGATGAGCGAACGGATGAGTATGTTTGGCGGATATACCGCCCGGGCAGTATTGTTGCGCTCAACTGTTTTATGCACCGGAAAAAGTCAATGTATACGATCAAGGCAAGCAAACGGGCTTTG
This sequence comes from Pedobacter ginsengisoli, assembly GCF_030244015.1. GTDB lineage: Bacteria > Bacteroidota > Bacteroidia > Sphingobacteriales > Sphingobacteriaceae > Pedobacter > Pedobacter ginsengisoli. The sequence continues at coordinate 219,477 of NZ_JASSYX010000004.1, read as the reverse complement.
CTATGGAGCGTAAGTGCTGACGTGATGAAGGAGATCTATAAAGAAATGGAGGGTATGCGCGAGTTTGCCCTGCAGACTTCTGCTGAGTATGACAATAGAACGGAGCGGGGGCGTAACTTGTTACTGGCACTGGAACTGGATGACAGGGTGCGGAAGTTTTATAAGTATTATCCTGGTCTGCTGCCTGCGAGAAAGAGTCCGGTGCCGGATGATGCGGTTGCCAGTTTTTTGGCGATCAGTAAGTATCAGTTGCAAAGGACGCGCAATAAGTTAATTAGGGCAGGGATATTGAGGGTGGGGTGATCGTCATCTCGGTACTGACCTGGAGCGAAGCGGAAAGCTACTAAGTAAAACAAGTTCAGTTATAATTAACCGGATAATCACCGACCAACTATTTATGTTCAGTTATCTTTGAGTATTGGACCTGGTTTATGGATATAAATGTAGTTGAGGATGTAATAGGTATTCTAACGGATAGCAAAAACCCAAAGCAGTATATTAAATTCTGGAGGAAAGCAGAAAATGGGATGTGCTGAGCCTAATTACCTGGTTGCTCTTCTTTGATGGGAGTTCTTTTTTTTCTGGTGAGCCGCCTGATTAAGAGTATAATTCCTACGACAACTGCGCCAGCAAACATAAAAGATAGAATTATCCCGGTTATATATCCGGCCATAAATAGAGTTGAACCGTCTGATCCATGGGTCAATGTTGTTTTATCGGCTATTATGGTCAGTGAATTAAAGAATCTTGTCTTTGCAGAGTGGGTCGTTTGTCTGTTTTCTGATGAGGTCCAGAAATTTATTATAAATACGGTGTTGTTAACTATTAATATACGCCGAAACCTTAAATCTGGTAGATTCGGATTAGCTGTTGTAACAGATTCCAGATCTATTCCCTTTAATCCCTCGATTTCAAACTGCTTTTTACTGATCACTTTGCCTTGGGATACACTTAAAATTCCTTTTATGAAATTGTCGTAAGTTTCTGAAATCCGATCACTTTTGATGGTCGTCTTGCTCTGGTCCAATTCCCTGGCAATTACTGTAGATAGCTGACGAGTCTGCAAACTGATACGTCTTTTGTCCGAGGGTATCAAGTACCTCTGGTTTTTGAGGAAAGCTGAGGGATATCAGTTCTGCAATGTTTTGCTTATAGCCAGTTTGACCAAATAATTGGAGAACACCAAGCAGGAGTAATATTGAACACAGGGTCTTTTTCATAAAGCGTTAAGAGGTAAGCGTAGCTAAGGTAATAACTCTGTTTATTATTTTGATTTTCTATCCTAATTTAATGTGTTTTTAAAAGATATTTTGGATGTTTTTTAAATTTATTGTGCTGATATTCAAATAATTGTGTTTATTTTATTTTGGTTTTATAGTGCTAAATTGTTTGGGAAATATTAAGTTTGCCCATGACGAAATAAACAAAGCAAATGGCAAAAAAAATTGACTCTCAAAAAGTAATGCTCGACCATTCTCTCATAAAGGTTAAATTGCTGGGTAGGTATCTGGATAAATACCTAAATATTATAGCCAATGATGGCTACACAGAAAAGATCACAATACTTGACTTATTTTGTGGAGAAGGAATTTACGAAAATGGAGGAAAGGGTAGCCCTGTGATAATTTTGGAGAACGTTAAGAAGCTACTTCATATAAACAGTGGTAAAATTGCTAAAATGCCACAGATTAACATTGTGCTAAATGATATTAAACAAGAGAAAATTGAGAAGGTAAAATCTATAGTAGCAGTGAAAGACTTGCATGTTCGAGGCTCAGGCGACCTTAAATTTACAAACTTGGATTATAAAGACCTAATGCCAAAATTAATATCCTTTGCTAAAAAGCTTAAAAATGAAAAAGCTTTTGTTTTTATTGATCCCTATGGCTACAAGGAAATAAGGGCAACGGAGATAAAAAGTATACTGGAAACAAAGAAGACTGAAGTATTGTTGTTTTTGCCAACCCAATTTATGTACAGATTTGATGATTCTGGAACACCAGAGTCATTAATAGACTTGCTGGATGATCTGGTAGTTTACGAAAACTGGGAAAGGAATGATTCGGTCATTCAATTCATAGATCAATTTAAGGAGGGTTTTAAAAAACATCTGGGACCTGAGTATTTTGTTGATACCTTTACAATCTTAAAAGACAAGAAAACCATGTTTTGTTTATTTTTCTTCTCAAGCCATATCCGTGGATTTGAAAAAATGTTGGAAGCAAAATGGGACATCGATAGGGAAGAAGGCCGGGGATGGACTTATGAACAGAGTGGAAATTTGTTTTCAGCGTTTAAAACGAACCCGCTTGAAGGCGGCTTGCTAAAATATTTAGTAGAAAAGCCCAGAAATAACATAGAAATTTATAATTTTACACTTCATAAGGGCTTTTTGCCTAAACATGTAAATGAGGTTTTAACACAATTGCAAGTTGATCAGAAAATAGATGTTAATCTTCCTGATGGAATAAAAGCCAGAAAAGGAGCTTTCTACATCAGTTATGACCATTACAAATCAAAAGAGTCTAAGGTTCTAATAACACTAAAGTAAATGGCACAATCAAACATAGAATGGACTGAACTGACCTGGAATCCTGTTACGGGATGTAATAAGATAAGTCCTGGTTGTAAAAATTGTTATGCTGAGGTGATGACCAGGAGGTTAAAATCTATGGGCATAGAGAAATACAGCAAAGGCTTTAAGATCAGAACGCATCCTGATACTTTATCGACTCCGTTTACGTGGAAGAAATCAAAGGTTGTATTTGTAAATTCTATGAGTGACTTATTTCATCCGGAGGTATCATTAGATTATATAAAAGCTGTGTTTGCTGTCATGAATCAAACTCCTCAGCATACCTATCAGGTTTTGACAAAACGATCTGAGAGATTGTTGGAAGTGGCTAATGAACTGAGTTGGACTGAAAACATCTGGATGGGCGTATCGGTTGAAAACGAAGAGTACAGCTATAGAATTAATGAACTGGCAAGAACTCCTGCTAAAATAAAATTCCTTTCGATAGAGCCACTTATTGGAGCCGTTAAGACCGTCGACCTGAGAAATATAAACTGGGTAATTGTTGGCGGTGAATCCGGTCACAAAGCAAGGCCACTAAAAAAGGAGTGGGTGGACGATATAAAGATCAAATGTGAAGAATTCAGAGTGCCTTTCTTTTTTAAGCAATGGGGCAAGCCGAAGTTTAATGTGAACCAAAACGATCCGACTATTGATGCGAAGCATCCTGATCATGCGAAAGGCGGCTGCCAGTTGGATGGTCAAATCTATCGTCAGGTGCCGGTAAAGGCGGCTTAATGGGGTTCATAATGGGCTAAAGGAGTTTCTGTAATTTTTAGCCGGCTAACGATCCGTTATTTTGCTTTATTTCCCCCTTCTTACTTTTGGTCTATCAAATATAACGTAATCATTTATGGGCAAAACAAAAACGGGAAGGCGGGATCGCCTCTCGGTAAGCATTTTCAGAAAGAAGGACAACAAAGCGGGCTTAGTATTTAAACACAAAGACATGTTGTACAGGATCAGCGCAGTGCTGGGTTATTGCAAACTGGTCAGCGAATTCAAAGCTTGTGCTGATCCGGGTTCCAGGATCGTGCAGCTGCAAAGTCCGAAAAACAGAAAGTGGGCGGTAGAGGTTGTATCGGGTGAGGGGGATGGAAGCGGCAGGGCCGCGCTGGTGGTTTGGGAACTGATGCAGGATGGCAGGAGCCTGATGAAGTTTGCATGGCTGGGTACCGCTAAAGACATTAACGCTGTCTTCACGCCTTTTCAATAGGCATCTTTTTTCCGGATTCCCGGGATGAGGTAAAACAACAATGAACCATCTAAAAACAAGAAACGATGGGATTTTTAACTGGAGGTATCGACTATGACCTGATTGGCAGGGTCGGAAACCACGTGGGCCGTAGGGTTCGCGGAAAAAATGTGCTTGCTATGCGACCTGCAAGGGGCAACAGAACGCCGACTGAGGCACAGCTGGCTACTCAGCTGAAATTAACTTTAATGACTGGCTGGCTAAAGAGGATGGGCCCTTTTATCAGGTTCGGGTTTGAGGACTATGATGCGAAGATGAGTGCCTGGAATGCTGCGGTGAAGTACAATCTGAACAACGCGGTGACGGGTGTGGCGCCGTTGTTTACCATCGATTATGCGAAGGTGCTGTTCAGCCGTGGTAACCTGGCTGAGGCTGCAAGTCCTGTTTTGGCAACGACTGTGGATGCGCAACTGGACTTTTCGTGGTCGGCGGCTATTCCTGCGACTTTCAAAGGCGAGCCGACTGATCAGCTGGTACTGATTGTGTACAACCCGGCGAAGCAGGGCTGGGCGGTATCGGTTGGTGATGCGGTAAGGTCTGATTTGTCTTATGACCTGGCTGTACCGGCGATGTGGAGTGGTGATACGGTGTATCCGTATTTGTCATTTTTGAGTGCTGATCAAAAGGATGTAAGTACGAGTCAGTTTCAGCTGGCGACGGTTGTTCAGTAATTTGTGAAAAACCGGGCATTACTCTTCGAAGACTGGGCCTAGCGCGCTGACCATTGCGAAGCAATAGCTACATCACCGATGAAAAAAAATCAAAGAACAGATGTAAACTGCGCACAGAGTCCTATGTCTTCTCTGAGAACGCCTGGTTTTTCTCTAACAACAAATTGAGAACAACAATTCGCCCGATGAAACTTGGGGAAGGGGGGAAAGGACAGAAAAAAGGCGGCTACCCGATTAAGGTGCCGCCTTTTTATTGGAATTTTATTTTATCCCTTCGCTTATTTCCTTCCTCCGAAGATTCTCAATAAGAACAGGAAGATGTTGATAAAGTCAAGATACAGGGAAAGTGCACCCATGATGGCCAGTTTTCCACTTTCTGCTGCAGCAATCTGGCTTCCGTTTTCTTCAATGCCTGCACCAATGCGTTTCAGTTTCTGAACGTCGTATGCGGTTAAAGCCGTGAAGATGGCTACACCGAAGAAACTCATGATATAGTCAAACTGGGCACTTTTGAGGAACCAGTTGATTACACTGGCAATCACCAGCCCGACAACTCCGACCATCAATATGGGGCCGAATTTACTCAGGTCTGTGTCTGTTGTATATCCCAGGATAGCCATGATGCCAAATATCCCTGCAGCTGCAGCAAAACAAGCCACTACTGATCCGGCGGTGTAAATTAATAAGATAGTACTCAAACTGATCCCCAATAAAAGTGAGAACAGGATAAATACGCCCAGCAATGCACCGTAAGAAAGACGGCTGAACCCTGCGCCCATCAGAAGCACAAGTCCCAGTGGGGCAAAAGTCGCGATATAGCCCAATGCTGTCATTCCGCTTTTGCCAAATTCATTGGTCCTTACAATATAATCCATAGCAGCGGGAGTGTTTGCCATGAATACTGCTGCTAATGTAGATATGCCTAAAGCGACGAACATCCATAAAAACACGTTTGCAAAGAATCTTTTAGCAACACCACCTGTTTGTTCCTGTACAAAAACAGATTTTTGTGACCAGTCAAAATTATTGTTGTTATCCATTTCGTTTAAAATTTATTTAAAGATAGTAATACTTTGACATCTGCAAAAGCTATGCCCCTAGTCTTTTTGTCAGGATTTCTTCAACTTTTTTGAAGAATTGAAGCGGTTTGAGCGCACGCCATGCCAAATCGTCAAGCTGGCCGCCAAAGTTAATGTAGTAATCGATGTTGTTGTTCCTGAATTCATTGATGACGTGTTCCTGGAAGTTGATGCCTGTAATCCAGCCTTCGTCCACGTCCTGAAACCATTCTTCGTAATAGCTGTCTTCCGAGGAATGGAAGTTGAGGACATTTTCACCGATCAATATAAATTTGTTGATGCCCTCGTCTATCATCAGCTCGATGATCTCCCTTTTGAGCATCATGATGTCATTGCTGATGGCGTCATTCCATTCGCCAATAAGCTCGATAATGGCATAATTGCGGTCATAATCGGCATACAGCACTTTGATGTACATGGTGCTGGAGCCAAAGTCGTCCCATTGGGGGTGGATCAGGAAATTATAGAGCTGCTTGTCGAAATAGAATTCAGAATACTCTGTATTGTAAAAGGGCGAACGCTCATCCTCTGCTGCTATATAATCATCCCTCCAGAGATAAAAAGGTTCTATTTCGTGCATAAAAAAAAGTCTATTTATTGCTGGCTTCTACTGCCTTTCGTACACTTCCGTAGCGGATCAGCAGGTCGGCGGCATGGTCATGGTCTATGTTCAGTTCGTCCATCACCATTTGCGTGCCGCGGTCTACCAGTTTATGATTGGTCAGCTGCATGTCTACCATTTTGTTTCCTTTTACACGGCCCAGTCTGATCATTACGGTAGTGCTCAGCATATTCAGCACCAGTTTTTGGGCTGTGCCTGATTTCATGCGGGTTGATCCTGTCAGGAATTCGGGGCCTACGACTACTTCAACCGGGAAGTCGCTTTCTTTGGCGATGGGCCCGCCTTCGTTGCATACGATACATCCTGTGAGGATGCCGTGCTTACGTGCGGTATTCAGGCCGCCTATAACGTATGGAGTAGTGCCTGAGGCAGCCAGTCCGATCAGGCAGTCTTTCTCATTGATCTTAAATTCCTGCAGATCGGTCCATGCCTGTTCTGCATCATCTTCTGCGTTTTCTACTGCCTTTCTGATCGCGGTATCGCCGCCGGCAATGATACCTACCACCCAGTCAAACGGTACGCCGAATGTAGGGGGGCACTCTGAGGCGTCTACTACACCCAGACGGCCGCTGGTGCCGGCTCCGATATAAAATAACCTGCCGCCACTGATCATTCGCTCTGCTACTGCTGATGCCAGTTTCTCTATCTGAGGGATCACTTTCTCTACAGCCTGAGGTACGGTCTTGTCTTCATCATTTATGCCTTTCAGAATTTCCAATACAGACATTTGGTCTATGTCGTTGTACTTCGACTCTTGCTCGGTTACTCTTATCATCGTTCTATTTTTCCTTGGTTAATATTTACTTGCTAGGAAGCCATTGTCTGCAAATTTATCTATTTGTAATTTGTAAAGCTTATAATGGTTTGTTAAAATTCGTTATTTTCTTTTTAAAGGAGAAATAATAAGAGAATCAGTTAGTTTTTGGTGATTTAGGGATAGTTTTAAAATGATTAATTATCCATGACCTTCGATCCTGAAACAGCGCTTTTTCGACTTGAGAAAAGAGAATTTGCCCCTGAAAAGATCAACATCAGGTAATATTTGGTGTAAAAGCCGTAAAAATTATGAAACAATTAAAAATCATAGGGGTTAATTAATTAAATGAGCCTGTAATTACTTAACTTTACAGTGCTTTTGATCCATGAAAAAGAATACCCGTTATAATATCCTGATTGCGCTCACTTATTCCATAACACTGATAGGCGGGATGTTTATGGGCTACCGGTTTTTGAAGGACCAGGGTTATCAGTTTAAAAGCGAACGGTACGCAGACAATAACGCTGAAAAGGTGGATGAAATTATCCATATCATCAATAAAAACTACGTTGATGAGGTAAATGCAGATAGTCTCAACCATTTGCCTATTGACAGTTTGCTGCACAAACTGGATCCGCACAGCGTCTATTTACCTCCTGCAAAAGCCAGTGAACTCAAAGAAAGCCTGGGCGGAAATTTTGATGGGATAGGGATAGAGTATTATATTCTGAAAGATACTTTGCTGGTTACTGATGTGATCAAAGACGGACCGGCTTATGCGGCGGGTATTAAACAGGGTGACAAGATCCTGAAAATAGACACCATTTTTGTTAGCGGAAAGGCATTGCCGCGGGAACAGATGGTTGGAAAGATTAAGGGTAAGAAGGGGACTCCGGTGAAGCTGACCATCATGCACCCGGGAAATAATGAAGCGGTGGTACTCACTATAAAACGCGACAGGGTGAAGGTGAGCAGCATTGACGCTTCGTATATGCTGGCCAATGATGTAGGTTATATCAGGATCAGCAAATTTGGTGCGGAGACAGATAAAGATTTTGTTGAGTCTATCAGGTCATTGAAAGTGAACGGTATGAAAAAACTGGTGCTTGATCTGCGTGACAATGGTGGCGGATACCTTACTGCTGCAACCGGCCTGGCAAACCAGATCCTTCAGGAAAATGCGCTGATCGTATATACTGAAGGCAAGCATGAACCGCGCACGGATTATGTGGCTACCGGCGGGGGTGAGTTTGAGGAAGGTAAGCTGGCGGTGCTGATCAATGAGAATTCGGCTTCGGCAAGTGAAATACTGGCCGGGGCTGTACAGGACCTGAACAGAGGGATCATCATAGGAAGGCGTTCATTTGGAAAAGGTTTGGTGCAGGAACAGTTTCCTTTTGGGGACGGATCGGCCCTGAACCTGACCATTGCAAGGTATTATACGCCATCGGGCCGGAGCATTCAGAAATCCTATAAAAGTGGATATAAGGCCTATCAGGATGAGATCGGGAACAGGTACAGTGATGGGGAGATGACCAATTCAAAGAGGCTCGCCGGAAAGGACAGTATAAAAAGCAAAGCTTTTGTAGGCGGCGGCATCCAGCCGGATATTTATGTGAAAGTGGATACTGCGGGATACAACAATTTTTATGCTAAACTGGCTGAAAAACGGGTGCTTCCGGATTTTGTATATGATGTCCTGGCAAATAGATACACGGCTTCTTTTATAGAGCAGAACCTGGCCGGTTTTGCAATCAATGAGACTGACTTCAGGGATTTCGTGAAGTACGTACAACGGGAGAACATTATCGTGGATGCAAAGCAGCTGCTGTCCTCAAAGACGGTGATCTTAAACGACCTGAAGGTTCTTTTATGTAAGTATCATTTGGGAGAGGCAGGCTATTATAAGGCGGTCAACCTAAGTGATCCTGTTGTAAAGCAAGCTTTAACAAGCTTGCAATAGTATTATTTCTGTCTGAAATAGATCTGGATCGGTACTCCGCTAAAGTCAAAGTTCTCTCTTAGCTTGTTTTCTATAAACCGTTTATATGGTTCCTTGATGTATTGGGGAAGATTGCAGAAGAAAGCAAACATGGGTGAGGTTCCGTTGATCTGGGTGATGTATTTTACTTTGATGTATTTTCCTTTTAATGCCGGTGGCGGATACTTTTCAATGATCGGCAGCATCACATCGTTCAGCCTGGAGGTAGGGATCTTCTTGCCTCTGTTCTTAAAAACTTCCAAAGCCTTTTCTATAGCCTGAAAAATACGCTGTTTGTTGACTACTGAGGTAAATAGGATCGGCACATCGGTGAAAGGCTGTAGTTTTTGACGGATCTGCTCTTCAAATACGTTGATGGTCTTGCTATTCTTTTCGACAAGGTCCCATTTGTTGACCAAAATGACAATTCCTTTTTTGTTCTTTTCTGCGAGGTGAAATATATTGACGTCCTGCGATTCCAATCCTTCCATGGCATCTACCATCAGGACAACCACATCGGCTTCCTCCAGCGCCTTAATAGTCCGCATAACGGAATAAAATTCAATGTTTTCTTTTACTTTGGTCTTTTTGCGCAGACCTGCAGTGTCAATGAACATGAATTCATGACCAAATTGGTTGTAGTGGATATGAATGGAATCACGTGTTGTTCCGGCAATGGGAGTCACGATATTTCTGTCCTTACCGATCAATGCGTTGATCAGGGAAGATTTACCTACATTGGGACGGCCAACAATCGTGATCTTTGGTAAAGCATTCTCTTCTTCCGGGAGGTCTTCAAAATGGGTGATGACGTCGTCGAGCAGGTCTCCTGTACCAGAACCTGTCATGGAAGAAATGGGGTAAATCTCTCCCAGGCCAAATCCGTAGAACACTGCTGCCTCGTTTTGCAATTGGGTATTGTCTACCTTGTTTACAATGGTGAAAACCGGCTTTTTACTCCTCCTTAACAATTGGGCAATTTCATCATCGAGGTCTGTAATGCCTGTGGTTACATCGACCATGAACAACAGTACTGTTGCTTCTTCGATCGCTATGATTACCTGTTCACGTATGGCAGTTTCAAAAACATCTTCAGAGTTTGCTACATAGCCTCCGGTGTCGATCACTGTAAATTGTTTGTCTGTCCATTCTGCGGAGCCATAATGACGGTCGCGTGTAACACCGCTAAAATCGTCAACGATGGCTTTACGGCTTTCAGTTAAGCGGTTAAAGAGGGTAGATTTGCCTACGTTTGGTCTTCCGACGATTGCAATTATGTTACTCATGGTGTATTGTGAATGGTATTAATTATTAAGGGGTTGCAAAGGTAAGCTTAATTTTCGTACCCGAAACCTTTTAAGTAGTTCTTTTTGCTTCTCCAGTCGGGGATCACTTTTACAAAAGTCTCTAAAAATACTTTTTGGTCCAGGAATTTTTCGATGTCTTTGCGGGCTTCGGTACCGACTTTTTTAAGGCTGGCCCCGCCTTTGCCGATCAGGATATTTTTTTGAGAGTCGCGTTCTACGATGATCTCGGCACTGATGCGGGTAATAGTTTCTTCTTCTTTAAATGCAGTGATGACCACTTCGGTGCTGTATGGAATTTCCTTTTGATAGTTGTTGAAGATCTTTTCGCGGATGATCTCTGATACAAAGAAGCGCTGGTTGCGGTCTGTCAGGTCTTCTTTGTCGTAAAAGGGAGCGTGCTCGGGCAGGTAATCCAGTACAATGTTCATGATGCCGTCCAGGTTGTATTTCTGCAAAGCCGAAATGGCAAAGATGTGTTTTGGGTTTAACTGCTCTTGCCAGAAGTTTATTTTTTCTTCTACCTGTTCCTGTGTCGCATTGTCAATTTTGTTGATCAGTACAATGAGTGGAATGGTGGTGTTGATGATTTTTTCCAGTACGTCGTTTTCGTCGTATTGTTCGTTAATGTCTGTAACAAAGAGGATTAAATCTGCGTCGGTTATTGAGCCTTTTACAGAACTCATCATAGAATTCTGGAGTTCGTATCGTGGTTTTATGATTCCCGGCGTGTCAGAAAAAACAATTTGATAGGCGTCTTCATTGACAATTCCAAGAATACGGTGCCTGGTTGTCTGCGCTTTAGGAGTGATGATGGAAAGTTTTTCGCCCACCAGGGCATTCATTAAGGTCGATTTCCCTGCATTTGGCTTACCGATGATACTTACAAAACCTGCTTTATGAGACATAAAAATATTTTTTAAAATAAATTTGCACCACAAAGAAACGAATTATATCTTTGCATTCCAATTCGGAACAAGAGTTAAACATTTAACGAAACAAAACGAATTGTATATAGTGCGGGGTGGAGCAGTTGGTAGCTCGTCGGGCTCATAACCCGAAGGTCATCAGTTCGAGTCTGGTCCCCGCTACCTAAAAAGGTTCGCAGTTTTAACAGACTGAGGCAATCTTAAATGGCCCGTTCGTCTAGGGGTGAGGACGCCAGATTTTCATTCTGGAAACAGGGGTTCGATTCCCCTACGGGCTACATAAATTATAAAAACCGTTAATAACTTGATTATTAGCGGTTTTTACGTTAAAATGGATTATTTTCCAAATAGCTTAAATTTCTGCAAATTTATCAAATAACTGAAAATCAATAAATTAAAGCGCTTTTGAGAGTTCAGTTCTCATTCACCCCAGATCGACATTTTTGAATAAAAATTGATGCCTTCATCGGCAAAAGAATAGCATGATTTTTCAGAAATGTATCGGAAAAACCGGACCTGAAAAAGGTTCGCTGGTAACTTTACCGAGTTCTGGCGTGATATAAAAAGTTTGATTTCTTAACTTTGTCAGATGGAAACAGGAATTCCCGGATTGAGTTGGGAAGAGTTAAAACTAAAGGGTTTTAAAGTGCATGAGCTATCCGCGTCGATAGATGTACCGGTGAGGGCCGGCCGGCGTGATTTTTATAAAATGGGCCTGGTGAATGGTGACATGACGATCGACTATGGCGGCCAACTAGTAGAAATCAAAGGAACCGTCCTCTTTTTTGTCAATCCAAAAGTTCCTCATTCCATTGTTCGCCGCGTTAACCGCACCAGTGGCTACGCGTGCATATTTACCGAAACATTCATGAACAGCCGGGAAATACAGGACTCGCCACTATTCAGTGTCGGAGATAATCCGGTCATCCCCCTCAATGATGAACAAGCCACGTTTATACGCAGCATCTTCCGTAAAATGCTGACCGCCTACAACGGAGACTACCCTCATAAAGCCGATCTGATCAAAAGCTGTATCGCATTGGTCATTCACGAAGCCTTACGGATACAACCATCACAACAAACTGCGCTATTTAAAAATGGGGCGAGCCGTATCACGCACCTGTTTATGGACCTGCTGGAAAGGCAATTTCCAATCGAGCGCAGTAACGATCCGTTGCGGTTACGGACAGCGCAGGATTTTGCGGCCGGGCTTTCGGTACATGTAAATTATTTAAATCGCGCTGTAAAAGCAGTAACGGGCAAACCTACCTCGGCACATATTGCCACACGTATCACAGCTGAAGCAAAAGCACTTTTAAAGCATACAGAATGGAGTGTAGCCGATATCGCTTATGCCTTAGGTTTTGAGTACCCGGCTTATTTCAATAACTACTTTAAGCGGATTACCGGAAGTACACCCAGTTATTTTCGAAAGGTTTGAAAATCATAATTATTGGTTTGATTGTCATTAACAGAGCTCCTTTTTTAACCTGAACTTTGCTTTATGAAAATTTTAGTTACAGGAGCAACAGGAAAGGTTGGGAGCAGGTTTGTTCCCCATTTGATAGCGAAAGGTTATGACGTTACTATATTGGTAAGGGATGCGGCTAAAGCATTACCGGGAGCTAAAGTGGTAGTTGGCGATCTCTATGACCCAGACACTTTGCCACCTGCAGTAGCAGGTATAGACGCGGTGATTCACTTAGCAGCTTTATTCCGGACCTTTACAGATAACGAAGGCATCGTCAAGACCAATCATACCGGCACGGTCGCTTTAGCCCGGACTGCAATAGCAGCAGGTGTTAAACGATTTGTTTTTGTAAGCACCAGCAATGTCTATAGTTCAGGTTATGACCATCCGGCCAAAGAAGACGATATCGTTGATATTAATGATCCCAGAGCTTATTCGTCCAGCAAGATAGCTGCAGAACAAGAATTGCTAAATCTTGACCTGGATGTACGCGTACTGCGTTTAGGTTTTGTTTATGGAGATAATGACCCTCATATTGAAGAGATTATGCCGATATTGAAAAACTGGAAACGCCACCCCGGTTCGAGGATGCACATGGTGCATCACCTGGATGTAGCGCAAGGATTATTCTTATTATTGAAACAGGAGGGACTTAAAGGCGAGATCTTTAATATTGCGGACGATGCCCCGATCACTTTATATGAGTTAGCAGATTCTGTAGGAAAGGCCACCGAGATATTTGACGGAAACGCTGGCTCGCTCGCCGATCCGTTTGAGGGCATTATGGATGTTTCGAAACTGCGAGAAATTGGTTTCAGGCCACTGGTGCCCAGCTATTATGTAGCCAGAGATCTGGATATTTTATAAACGCACTTGATCAGGAAGTTGAAATTTTCGTTTACTGACGATACTATTCCTTGTCATTGAATGATAACCTCGTTCACGATATCTGAAAAAAAGGCAGAAAGGTGAACAAATGTTCAAAGAATTTCCCGGGCACGCTACATAATCTCCCACCTTGGGAACAACATGGGAGTCTATTTCATGAAAATTATTAAGAGAGCCTTCAGATTTCTGAAGGCTTTTTTATTTACACATTCCTTTTTGAAATTAAAACACGTATATTTGATTTATTAATCACACGTGCTATGACGACTAAGCTCACATTAACAATAGAGGATACAGTAATTGATTCAGCTAAAAAATATGCTCGTCAAAAAGGAAAAAGTTTATCCGATATCGTAGAAAATTACCTAAAATCTATCAGTGCCTCCGAAGAGCCTAAACAGGCATTGTCACCAAGGGTTGCCAAACTAATGGGATCAGTTAAACTACCTGAGGATTTCGATTATAAAAAGGAGCTTGGTAAGGCATTGATAAAGAAGCACGGTTGAGCATGAAACTTATTTTCATGGACACCAATATTGTTATTGATTTTTTGGCAAACCGGCAGCCTTTTGCTATGGATGCTGCTAAAATTTTTGATCTTGCTGTAAATGGAAAGGTTAGGATTTTTATTGCTGCTGTTTCCTATAATAACATTTACTATATTCTTCGTCAATCTATGACTGGAAATGCCACGTTGAAATTACTGGAAGAACTGGCTGAGATTACGGAAATAACAGACGTGACAGATTCGGTTATTCGCCAGTCGCTTAAAACGGACTTCAAAGATTATGAAGATGCCATACAATATCACAGTGCATTAAGTATTCCAGATTTGGATTTTATTGTGACTAGAAATACCAAAGACTTTAAAAAAAGTAAGCTTGCTGTTTTTACACCTGCTGAAGCGCTAGCTAGCTTGAGCGGTTTGTAGCATTTAGGTCGTTGGATCATCTCCAATAGCAGCCAAAAGCATTAAATCGTCCCGAAAAGTGTTCGACAAGTGTAACGCTTGGGCTACGACAAGGGAAAGAGGTTTTAAATCACCTTCTTTCCCTTTTTTTATGCCTTCCATTTCTCTATAATCAATAAGGTGGTGTCAACGACAACATTAGATTTAGGAGTTCTATATGTCAAACAGTCAAATGCAAATTTTCGGGGTATAGTGAACCCTCAATAGGATCTGGCTTAATTTGGATTTGCCGATACTACGCAGCGGAAGCCGGTATTTTCCAATCCGGTATCTGCTGATGATTTCATTCTGGAGCTCACCCGGTAACCTTTGCAGTAAGATGAATGACACATAAATGAACCGCCTCGGACCACTCTTTTTGGAATCGCCGGTTCCATTGGATCAAAACTGCCCGCTGGTCCGGGAGGGTTTATACTCGTTTTGCCTTCATCGGTTTTGTAATAATCGGGTCTGTACCAGTCACTGCACCATTCCCAGACATTACCGGACATGTCATAAAGGCCATAGCCGTTTGCTTTAAATTGCATGGTCGGGGCAAGCTCGTAAAACCCGTCCCAACTTGTGTTTTTGACCGGAAAGTTGCCCTGCCAGGTATTGGCTTTGCTTGCGCCTTTTTCTATATCCTCATTTCCCCATGGATAGGCTGCATCCGGCAAGCCACCGCGGCTTGCATACTCCCATTCAGCTTCCGTAGGTAGTCTTTTCCCGGACCATTTACAGTAAGCCATTGCATCGTCCCAGGAGATATGCACGACCGGATAGTTGTCTTTGCCTTTGATACTGCTGCCGGGGCCCTTAGGATGCTTCCAGTCAGCTCCCTTCTGCCATTTCCACCATTGTGAGACGTTGTCCAGATCGCTGATTTTTCCGGGCGCTTTAAAAACAAGTGAAGCGGCAACCAGGATACTGTCATGTGGTTTAGGGGTGCCCGGGGGAACCTGTTTTTTGATTTCTTCCCAATCCGGCTTGCGCTCTGCGGTGGTAATGTACCCCGTGGCTTTAACAAATTTGCTAAAACTGGCATTGGTTACTTCTGTGGCATCTATCCAGAAAGCAGACAATTGCACTTTGTGCTGCGGATACTCGTCAGTTCTGCCGTCATTGTCTGAAGCTCCCATTGTAAACGTTCCGGCAGGTATGAGGACCATGCCTTTGTAACTTGCTTTATTTGAAGTAACGCTGGCCTGATCCGGAACACTTCCATAGCGTTTTGGAAGGTTGCTGGAGCAGTTCGCCAGAGAATCGGCTTTGCCTGCCGATTGCATTTTTTCTTTCGCGTTTGGCTGGCAGGAAAGAACTGACGTTAAAGGGAACAAATAAAAAAACAGGTATATATTTTTCATCGCTTAAGGAAGATATAGTTAGATTCTGAAGGGAGTTAAAAAATCGATTTAGTATCCATCTTAGGAATTAGATTATTTATTACCTTAGTACGCACAAATTATGAAATTTATGAAAAAAACACTAATTGTTTTTACTGCTTTTGCATTGCTGAGCGGTGCTGTTGTAGCGCAAACGCCGAATACCCTGACCAAACAAGAAAAGAAACAAGGCTGGAAATTATTATTTGACGGCAAAACTACTAAGGGCTGGCACACCTATCTGAGGGATACTGTTGGCTCGAAGTGGCAGGTGGTCGACGGCGCACTGGTGTTTGACCAGACGAAACCAAGGAGTGGTGGCGGTGATATTGTCACCAATGATATTTACGAAAACTATGAACTCAATTTGGAGTGGAAAGTTGCTAAAGGAAGTAATAGTGGTATCATATTCAATATTCAGGAAGATCCTAAATACGGGGCAACTTATTTAACAGGGCCGGAGATGCAGGTGCTGGACAATATTGACGCAAGTGATAATAAAAAAGAGAACCACCTTGCAGGCTGCTTGTACGACATGTCCGGGGATGCTACAGTTTCCAAACCAGTACCAGTGGGAGAATGGAATAAAGTCAGACTGATCCAAAATAAAGGGCACCTGACGTTTTATTTAAATGGTATTAAAACTTTTGAAGGTCAGATAGGAAGTGAAGAATGGAATAAGCTGGTAGCTAACAGCAAATTTAAAAGTCCGGCTTTTGCTGATTTTGCTAAGGTGGCCAAAGGAAAAATTGCCTTGCAGGAGCATCCGGGTTCCAGTCAATGGAGAAATATTAAAATCCTGCCGTTGTAATAGTTAGTAAACAGAATTTATGAAACACATTTCAATCCTTGTTCCGAAAGGAGCTATATTGGGTAGCCTTGAAGGCTCAAGGCAGTTGTTTAGTCAGGTTAACGAATTTTATAAAGCTAAAGGTCAGCCCCCGTTGTTCAAAGTTCAGCTTGTCGGATTGTCTAATGAAACCTTGGTAAGCGGCGGATTGTTTACTGTAAATACTGATGTTACAATAAAAGATGCAGGTAAAACGGACTTGATTATAATTCCTGCAATTGATGGTGAAATTAATGAAGCTATTGAGAAAAATAAAGATTTTATTCCATGGATCGTAGCCCAGTATCGTGGTGGATCAGAGGTGGCCAGTCTTTGTCTCGGGGCTTTTTTGCTTGCTTCGACCGGTTTAGTAAACGGACGTAAATGTGCTACTCACTGGTTGGCTGAGAACGATTTTAGAAGAATGTTTCCGGATGTGACGCTTGTTACAGAGAAAATAATTACGGATGAACAGGGTATTTATTCTAGTGGTGGTGCTTTTTCTTATTTGAACCTGATCTTATACCTTATTGAAAAATATGCCGGGAGAGATATCGCAGTGCTCTCGGCTAAAGTTTTTGCTATTGAGCTTGATAGAGAAAACCAATTGTCTTTCACCATTTTCCAGGGCCAGAAGGAACATGAAGATGAACCGATAAAGAAAATCCAGGAATTTATTGAGAATAATTTTAAGGAGAAAATTACTATTGATCAGCTGGCTGCAATGCAGGCCATAGGGAGAAGAAACCTGGAAAGACGATTTAAAAAAGCGACCTCGAATACAATTGTAGAATATATTCAGCGCGTAAAAATGGAGGCGGCGAAGGTTAGCCTTGAATCTTCTCGTGAGAATGTCAACGAGGTGATGTACAAGGTTGGTTACACCGATACCAAGGCTTTTCGCACCACATTTAAGAGAATTACGGGGCTTTCTCCAATTCAGTACAGAACAAAATATAACCGCGAAATCGCTGTATTGTAACTCCCCGGGTTTAACTGATTTAAAAACAGTTGACCAGTTTCACTGTTCCTGATATTGATGTGCAGAAATCAATGTGGTAATATACATTGAAACTTATCGTTATATGGAGAAGTTTAAATGACCAGCGCCCCCAGAAATAGTTTTGTAAAGGCAACAAAAAGCAAAGTAATCATTGCCTTACTGCTTGCCTGTTTTTCCCTATTCATGGCATGGGGGGTAAGTAAGGTAGCATTTAATGAAATGCTGGAAACAGTTGAAAATATTTCAGCTCCCAGTGAAAGATTGCGGATTGTAAATGTCATATCCCGTAAAATCGGCACTCTTGACCAACTTCAAAAAGGTCAGGCACTTAATAATCCGGAGAGTTATCGTAGAGGCTTTAAAGAGTCGGGCCAACTAAAAAGGGTCTTGGATACTCTTGGATTTCTCTATGCTCATGATTCGGTTCAGCTGGCACGTATAAAGGTAATCAAAAGGCTTTTAGCCGAAAGGGACAAACAGTTCGCGAATTATTTAAAAGTCAGAGAACGCCTGATTAGTAATAAGTCTTTTGCTGAACAGGTAAAAAACATGAATAGTATCGTAGCCAAAAGAGCAGCCCAGGCAGATAGTACTTTGCTGGCTACGGAAGAAAAAACCTCTACTACTACAATTTACCCTACAGAAGAAAAATCAAGAAGTTTTTTTGGTAAAATTTTTGGAAGGAAAAAGTCTGAGGGTGATAAATCAATTAAAATTGTCAGTGAAGAAAAGATCAAGCGCGACACCATTGCATTGTCTGCTGAGGATACTATGGCTAAAAATCTGGAGCAGTCAATTCAGGTGATTGCAGATGAACAGCGGAGAAATAACGCCAGCTTTCTAAACAGGGAAGCTGAGCTGGCAAATGCGAATAACGTCCTGATCACTCAAATGCTTGATGTGCTCAGAAAAGTTGAAAATGAAGTCCTTAGTCAAATTGAAATAAGCGGTGGCCAGGCGAAGAAAGTTGTGACTACCGGGATCACAACAATTGGTATAATTATGCTGGTCTTTGTGGTTTTAACTGGCTTACTTTTATATTTGATCTTAACTGATATTGCACGAAGCGGACGCTATAGAAATGAGCTTGAACGGGCCAAAGATGAAGCCGAATATCATGGTAAGGCGAAGCAGCGCTTCCTGTCCAACATGAGTCATGAGATCAGGACCCCTCTTCAATCAATAATTGGCTACGCAGATATTATCAGACATGACGAGCAGCCACAGCATAAACATATCGAGGCTATATCCCGGTCTTCTGAACATTTGTTACAGATCGTAAATGAAATTTTAGACTACAACCGGATCACCTCAGGAAAATTTACATTTTCCAATGCCCCTTTCGATATCAGGAAACTGATGGATGAAGTGGTTTCAGGCATGCGTGCGCAGGCGGAATTAAAGTCGCTGAATTTGGTCACGGATTTTGACTTCAAAGGGATTGACTATGTCAATGGTGACCAATTCAGACTCAAACAAATATTATATAACCTGCTTAGCAACGCCATTAAATTTACCCATTCAGGTGAAGTTGTATTGTCATCATTTTACAAAAGGAAAAATGATGATCTGCATTTTACATTTAAAGTAAAAGATACCGGTATTGGACTTTCTGAAGCAGAATGTGAGCAAATTTTTAATGAATTTGAACAGGGCGGCGCAATTCAAAATGATGAAGCAAGCCACAAGGGAACAGGGCTGGGGTTAACAATTGTCAAGTCTCTTATTGAGAGTCAGGGAGGCCGTATTTACGTGAAAAGTAAATTGGGGATTGGAAGTGTGTTCACGGTATATCTTACTTTTACCGCGGCCGGAGATTCTGATGCCAGGGCTATACAGATTTCAAAACCTAAGCTGCCATCGGGAAAGGTCTGGATCGTAGATGACGACCAGTTGATACTCGATCTGTGCGGAATTATTCTCAGAAAGAATAAAATAGATTATAAGAGTTTTAATGCGCCTTCAGCACTTTTAAACGAGCAATGGGATGATTCTGTAAAATATATTTTGATGGACATCAGAATGCCTGAAATGGATGGAATTAAACTTTGCCGGGTTCTTAGAGAAAAGATCAAAGATCCGGTAAAAATATTTGCCATCACTGCGCAGGTATTGCCTGATGAAAGAGAATTCTTACTTAAGAACGGTTTTGATGGATTGGTGATGAAACCTTTTAGGGAAGTAGAGCTTTTGTCTGCTCTTTCTGCGGGTACGGATGAAGACCAACCGGCTTACCAGGGTCAGGATCTTGATCTCACTGCACTGAGAAAGATGACCTATGGGGATGAAGAGCAGCTTAATAAAGTGCTTTTGAGATTTAAGGAGGACTGTAATAGTGATGATATAGAAATTAAAAAAGCTTTAGCAAAGTCTGATGTGGACATCATCCGGTTAATTATTCACAGACTTGCCGGAAGAATAGCTCAAATCGGGTCAAAGGACCTGTCTGCTGCCTTTAGAATGTGTGAAATAGAATTGGGACAAAGTGTTATTTTAACCGATAAGCTGAAGCAGGATATTTTGCTGCTGTTGAAGAAACTTAACCAATTGTGCTACTCAATTTCATAGCGTTCCATTTTACTATAAAGTGTCTTTCTGTCAATGTTTAACAGCTTAGCGGCTTTTGATTTGTTGTACCTGACTTTTAAGAGTGTTTCCAGAATTAAGGCTTTTTCATTAATCTCATTAATTGCTTTGAGATCAGAGCCAAGAGGCCGGGACTCTTTGTGCACCGCGATGATCATTTCATCCGGCAGTGTTTCGATATCTGCAGTGTCACCAGTTGTAAGCAGCACCATTCTCTTAATGACATTTTTTAATTCACGCAGATTGCCAGGCCAGTCATATTGTAGGAGAAGCTCCATTGCAGATTGAGAAATGTGCTGAACATTTTTTTGCAGTTCTTTGTTTGAAAGTGATACGAAATGCTTAATAAAGAGATCCAGGTCCTTTCCACGGTTACGTAATGCCGGTAATTGTATTTTAAATTCATTCAGTCTGTGGTAAAGGTCTTCTCTGAATGTTCCGTTACTTACATTTGTCTTAAGGTCATCATTAGTTGCTGTGATGATACGGACATCTGCCTTTATAGATTTGGTACTGCCAACCGGCTGTATGGTTTTCTCCTGCAGAGCCCTCAGAAGTTTTACCTGGACCTCATAGCTCAAATTCCCCACCTCATCAAGAAATAATGTCCCTCCGCCTGCAACTTCAAATTGTCCTTTTTTATCGGTTAAAGCTCCGGTAAATGCACCTTTAACATGGCCGAAGAGCTCGCTGGCAGCAAGCTCCTTTGAAAGTGCTCCGCAGTCAATGGCCACAAAGGGCATAGATTTTCGTTTGCTTTGCATATGAAGGGTCCTTGCGGCATATTCTTTTCCTGTGCCGCTCTCGCCTTGTATAATAACAGACATATCTGTAGGAGCTACCAGGTTGATGTGTTCATAGAGTTTATCCGCGATAGCGCTTTTACCTTTGATCGCGTCACTGTTTTCAATTGTTTTGGAATTATTTACCGGTTTTCGTTTATCTGTTGCCTCCTTTATGATCATCAGCAGTTCATCAGGATTTACAGGTTTAGTGATGTAATCAAATGCTCCCATCTGAATTGACTTTACAGCGGTTCTAACATCATTAAAGCTTGTCATAATGATCATTGGCTGTGGCAGGCCATTTTCGCGGAGATAGGAAAGCACATCAAGCCCTGTGCCATCAGGTAAACGGTAATCAACAAGTAGAAGATCGGGATGTTGGCTTTCAACGATTGCTAAACTCTTCTTTACGTCGTTACTTAGCATAGTCTTATACCCGTGTTTATTTAAAAAGCCCTCCAATATTTGGGAGAAAGTCAGGTCATCTTCAATAATGAGTATTTTAATCATAGGGACTTTGTAGCTGATTAACAAAAGTACAAAAAGGGTAGCTAAAAATATCAGGATTACATCATTAATCCTTTACTGTCAAAACGAATTAACATAAATATAATTGTTTATTCAGTAGTTTTTGAAAGATTAGTATTTCGCTATATATTTGGATATGGAATTGGCTGAAGGAAAATTGAAATTTATTGAAGCATGGGGTAAACTTGGATCCGAATGGGGTATAAACAGGACTATGGCCCAGGTCCATGCATTATTATTAGTGTCTGCGGATGCCCTTACCACTGAAGATATTATGTCAGAACTAAATATTTCCAGGGGTAATGCGAATATGAACCTGAGGGATTTGATAGGCTGGGGACTTATAGAGAAACAACATAAGCCTGGTGAGCGGAAAGAATACTTTTTTGCGGATAAAAACACATGGAACATTGCAAGACAGGTGGCAAAAGAGCGTAAAAAAAGAGAGCTGGATCCTATAATTAAGCTTTTAAATGAATTGTCAGAGGCTAAAGGTGACGACAAAAGTCGTGATTTTAAAACTTTTAAGACTACCGTTAAGGACATTAATAAACTGGCTAAAAATGTGAATAAAACACTTGAAACAATGCTCAAAGCGGAAGAGAGCTGGTTTTGGAGCTCGATTTTTAAGATTTTTAAATAGTTTTCAGTGTATTTTGAAAGTTTAATATTTCTTGGTATTCGGATCACCGGATACTATATTTAACGATAAATCCTGAAGAAAGAAGGAGGTAAGATCTTTTGCCAATAAAATGATTCAAAAATGAATATTTGATTTTAGAATTATTAAATTGACCTGTAGTGATATGTTTTTTATTACTAATACCTAAATCTTTTCTTAAATTTGTTAGATGCTGTCCAAGAAAACAAAATATGCGATAAAAGCTTTGGTCGCCCTCGGTAAAAACACCGGGAATCCACCTATGCAAATAGTAAGACTGGCTCAACAGGAAATGATACCCAGAAAATTTCTGGAACAAATTTTACTGGATATGCGTAATGCCGGATATCTATATAGTAAAAAGGGAGCAGGGGGCGGTTATAGTTTGAATAAAGACCCTAAGGATATTTTTCTGGCGGATATTTTAAGGATAACGGATGGTCCGATTGCTATGGTGCCATGTGCAAGTCTAAAATTTTACCGAAAGTGCGATGAATGTCATGATGAGGTGACCTGTGGCATTAGAAAGACGTTTATTGACGTAAGAAACGCAACCCTTAATGTTTTGTCCGCCACCTCTATAGCTGATGTAATTTCACGGGAAACAGATAATGTGCAAACGAATTAAATGCTTTAGAATTAGAAATTCATATTGTACAAAGCCAGATGTTTATCTTATCTGGCTTTTTCATTTCTTAATGGTGATTATCGCTTATTGTTATTTTACTGTTTGATGTTTATTTCATTAACTTTGTATAAACTTATTAGATATGATAGATAAAAAAACGAATATTTTTAGAAGTAAAGTATTGACATTTTGTTTAGTTTTCGGTCTTCCTTTTTTATCAGTTGCGCAGAAGCCAAATTGGCAAAACCTGGATTTAAAAGCAGATTCCTCTTTTGGAATCAGTACTGAAAAAGCGTATGCTGAATTATTAAAAGGTAAGAAATCTGCAAAAGTAATTGTAGCTGTTCTTGATGGAGGAGTTGATGTTGGCCATGAGGATCTTAAATCTGTAATCTGGATTAATAAAAAAGAAAAACCAGGTAATGGTAAAGATGAAGGGAGAAATGGCTATGCAGATGATATTAACGGATGGAATTTTTTAGGATCCGCTAAAGGATCCATTAATTATGAAACTTTGGAACTAACCCGCCTGGTTCGCCGCGATAGTGCAAAGTTTGCCGGCTCGGACGCTACATCTGTAGCTCCTGCGGACCTTACTGCATTTGAAGATTACAAAAAGAACAAAGCTGAACTTGAGAAAGAACTAGCAGAAGCTAAGGGTGGTCTCGAGCAGTTTTCGGGTATAAAGATGGCTATAGATGAACTGGTGAAAAAAATGGGTAAGGAAAATCCAACACTCGAAGATTTTAAAGCCCTTAAACCTGCAGATGCAAAGGAGGAGAACTTGCAGCGGATAATGTTACAGCAATTGCAGAAATCTACTTTCCAGGATTTTTATAAGGCGCAAATCTTAGCTGGCTATGAACATTATAAATCACAGGTTGATTTTAATTTAAATACCGGGTACGACCCAAGGCCAATTGTAGGAGATAATCCAAACGATAGCAAAGAGAAATTTTACGGGAATAATGATGTAAAGGGACCGGATGCGAGGCACGGCTCTCATGTTTCGGGAATTATTGGGGGCATACGTAATAATGATCTGGGGATAAAGGGTGTAGCTGACAATGTAGAGATTATGGCCGTCAGATGTACTCCAAATGGTGACGAGAGAGACAAAGACGTAGCCAATTCAATAAGGTATGCGGTGGATAACGGAGCAAAGGTAATAAATATGAGTTTTGGTAAGTCTTATTCCTGGGATAAGGCCGTAGTAGACGAAGCCGTAAAATATGCAGTATCGAAAGATGTACTTCTCGTACATGCCGCCGGGAATGATAACAATAATTTGGAAGTCGAGAAAAATTTCCCTGATCCGAGATATCTTGATGGTGGAGTTGCATCTACCTGGATTACCGTTGGCGCTTCGGGATGGTTGAATGATGGAAGTATAAAAGCAAGTTTCTCGAATTATGGAAAGACAACAGTAGATGTATTTGCTCCGGGAGTAAATATAAATTCAACTGTTCCTGACTCAAAATATGAGAAGTTTAACGGAACGAGTATGGCGGCACCGGTTGTTGCTGGTCTTGCGGCGTTAATCCGCTCATATTATCCGAAACTTAAGGCCGCTGAAGTGAAGGATATTATCATGAAATCAGTTGTTAAAGTTGAGCAGCCGGTTACTATAAAAGACGATTCGGGGAGTAAAACAGTTTTGTTTTCAGATTTATGTGTTTCAGGAGGTATCGTTAATGCATTTAATGCATTGAAGCTAGCTTCGGAATACAAGAGGTAGCCCGCAGGTTAATCTTTTTCGGGCTATCGTTAATTAATTATTTAATGAACGATAGCTCGTTTAAAACTTCTTTGGTTCGTTTGTCAGAATGTAGAACTTGTTGGATATTTTATTGTCTTCAATAAAACACAACATGTCATACTTATAATCATTGGCTTTTGTCACATCTCCCAGTTCGGTAAAGATCTCAATTATTAAATTGTATACATAAATGCAATTGAGATTTAAATTATTCCTTTTAAAGATTTGAAGGCAATCGAGGCAATATTGATATGATGTGGTGTAGTCTTTTTTTATTTTCAATTGATTTGCCTGAATTAATTTTATAATTACTTCGGTGTATTTATTAATTCTATATCTGGACTTGTCCTCATCTAACATCGCCAATATATTTTCAAGCTGATCTGTTTTTTTTCCTGGGTTTGATATGGAATTAGTAAAAGCCAGTATACTGATCATGAATATTGAAAACTGAGATCTGTTTGTGAAGATTTTTGGATGCTGATTTGAGATTAATGTAACGATTTTGATCGTTTCTTCCTGGTAATCATAGAACAAGCTTAAAAGAATCATTAGGACATAGGAGATGGCCTGTTCGATGGTTATTTCCTCTGAAGTTTGTGAGGAAATCAATTTTTGGATGTCATTCAGAAAAGATTCGTTTACCTCATTAGTCCCGGTTATTTTATTGTAAACTAACTGACTGATCCGGTGGGGGGGGACTAACCAATTACCGGATGATAGCTTAGACAGAATGGCAATTCTATTTTTGATCTGATCCGTATTTAAACTTAGCATATCAAACATAGATAATAACGAATTATAGATCAAAAGATTTTCCTCATCATCTGTGATCTTAATCAGGACTGAAACCGCTTCTTTATAGAATGAATCAACAAAATCAAAGTTCATCAGTTCTTTGATTATTGTATCATGAAATTTATGTTCATGCAGTATGCTGTTTGTCTCGGGATTATTTTTAGACCTATAATGTAAGTTTTCTGCAATAAATAAAATTAGATAGTTTCTTTCATAATTATTCAGCTCGAGATCAAAAATTAGTGGGAGAGATTTGAAGTCACCTATTCTTACAATGAATCTAATCGTCCATTGTAATAATTGAAATCGGGTAGTCTCATTTTTATATTCACGGTTAATAAAGTCAAAATAGGAGCGATCGATTTTTAAATTAAATTTTTCCAGTATTTCTATGAATAGGAAATATTCAAAGATATGCGGGTGAATAAATTTTACATGCTCTTTGGGATGAAACTCTTCGTTACTTTTTTCCTCCATCAATATTCCGTCAGATAATAACTCCATATAGGCATTCTTAAATGCCAGCAAGTCACTGATCAGGTCATCCTTTAATACTGAACTTCCGTTTTTCCCAAAGTCTGTTAGTAAGATAACCTTTTTTAGAAATAAGATTTTTTCAGTGTAGTAATTTGCCCGATAGATTTGATTCTGGATGAGTCTGAATATCAGTTCATAAAATGTAATGTTTGTTGAGTAATGAAAATTTGGATCTTCTTTTTTTAATTGATAGTATAACTGTATATGAAATGGAAATTTTAATTGATCTTTTAGCTTTGGATTTATTTCAGTTTCACGTAACGGGATGATCTTTGAGATGATCTGGTCAACTTCCTTTTCAGTAAGTGGCGGAACATTGGAAAGTTCGTTTAAATTGAAATAACTCCCGGGAAACCATTTTGTTTTAAGATAGGCAGAATGCCTTATCTCATTATAAAACCGGACCCAGGTTGTGGATCTCATACTCATCACCAGTTTTATGGCCTTATTGTTTTCAATAGCGCAAATGAAATTAATAATGCTGTCAAATAGCTGCTTTTTAAGATCCCTTTTCAATTCAATATCAGAAAAGCCATCAAGAAAGATTACTAATTTTCCTCCTGATAATTCATAGTTGTCGGCAGCATAAGTAATCAGACTATCTTTAGGCTGGATGCCAAGCTGAGCTTTAAGTTGATCCTCAAAATTTAGCGAGATTTTTTCGTTGGTATAAAGCGTACTTGTGGTAGTGAATAATAGGGTAGAATCATTGAATAACGAACGATCATTGCTCATCAATTTTTCTCCTAAATGACTTAACAGGATACTTCTGCCATAACCCGGCTGAGAAATGTAACTGGTGAAGCTATAGTCACTTTTATAAAATATCTCAAAGTCGTGTTCGCTGAATTTCCTGCTTATAGTCATTTCATAAGGCATTCCTGAGCGGTTCTTGATGGCCTTTATCGTGAATTCAGAAATCTTGCATGCTTTATCATGTATGTCTTTCCAGCTCCTGGGAGTATTATGTGTTATACCTGTATTTGCCACGCTGGTTTCCAGGTATTCGTCATTTACATATTCTGAAAGAGTTGTTAAGGTGAACTTTGAAAAGTTGTGCTTAACCATAGCAAAACCAAATAGTCTTTTAATTGTCGTTTCGCTTACATTCTTATTTAATGTTTTGCTAATCTCAATAGATATTCTTTTACAATCAGCAGGAGTAATCGTTTTAATTCCTGTTTTTGTAAGAATTAAGCTTTTAAGTTCATTTAAGATAAATGTTTCATCCATACAGCATTGCAGTTGAGCGTTAAATTCTTGAACATAACGAATATAATGCTTTAAATAAGAAGATAGAAGGCTAAGATATTGGTCAAAAATGAATGAAGAGAGGAATGAGTGGTTAATCAGCTTATTTACAGATGATTATCATTTAGCCCGCCTCGGATCTATAGGTTGCCCCTGTAAAAATGAATAAAATGAATAACGAGCTGAATGGTCGAGGGCTTAAATGAACAATTCGAACGGAGATTACCTTCCAATCTATGATTAAAATTGTACCAAGTATATTTTGATAAATTCAATCCCTCTCCTATGAAATGGACATCTACCTTACCAGGAAATTTTAAAAAGTCTATTATTATTCTAATTAGTCTGATAAGCGTAACGCTTATTAGCACTAAATCGTATGCGCAATCCAGAATTTATGCAAATCAGGTTACTATTGGAACCGCTGCAGGTGATCATGTAGACAACCCGGGAAATGCTATTTTGACTGACGATAGCTTTGCTACTGTTAAATCTTATGGTGGACTGGTATTGGGAGCGGGCAAATACAATGGCCGGCTGGAGCTTAAATTTCCGGGTACATTGCCTGCGGGCACTACCTCATTTCTCAGAATCGATTTTGATCCGGATGTTTTAAATGCATTGTTAGGCGGTAATCTTGGTGGAGCGCTTGCTGATATTGCGGGAGGTCTTATACTTGGTAATCATTATTTTAATATTGAAGCCAGGAATGGTGGAACTGCTGTATTATCAGGAAGCAGTTCCGGCGCATTTACCAATTCTAATTTAAAATTGATCAAAGACGCGAATGGCAATTTCTATGTTGCCTTAACGCCAGCTCTCGCTTATGACCGTATATATATACAAGATGTTACGGATGCATTATTGTTGGGACAGTCGAACGAGACTAAAGTTTATAACGCATTTTATACAAACGGCATTGATCCGTGCGCTCAGGCCTTCGCTACTAGTTTTGAAGGAACAGGTCTTACCGTAGATCTTTTAGGACTAGGTAAGGCCGGCGTCAAAAATCCAGAATATGCTATTGATGCGAATCCGAATAATTTTTCTGAACTGAGCCTGGGAATCTTAGGTGTAGCCGGAACGATAAGCCAGAATATATATTTTGAAACATTGTCAAATCCTACAGATGATATTAACATCAAGATTCAGGCTGATCCTGCTCTTTTAAACGTTGGCTTGTTGAACAATGTTTCAGTTACCGCGTATAACGGAATCACTGCCGTCGGAAATACAAATATATCCGCGCTGCTTAATTTGGATCTTCTGGGGCTGCTGAATAGTGGTCAGGCAGTATCCATTCCTTTTGCTCCTGGCTTGCCATATGATAGAGTAAAGGTGACGATGTCATCATTATTGAATGCAAGTTTAACACAGACATTAAATTTATATACTGTTACCCGTTCAGCGGGCAGGCCAACCTTTACAGCTCCTGCATCTAATGCAGTGGCAATTTGTTCTGGTAATGCAGCAAGCCTGAAGGCAACAACGGCAGCAACAAACGAACTTCGCTGGTATGATTCGCTTGCCGGGGGCACGGCGCTAGCAACGGTAGCATACAATGCAGCATTCGTTACACCAGCTTTAAATGCCAGTAAAACTTATTATGTTGCGGCGAGAAGAATTGGATGTATTGATGAATCAGTACGTGTACCTGTTGTTGTTACTGTTACCGCAACGCCAATGGCCCCAGTTGTGACAGCAGTTGCACCGATTTGTGCCGGATCTACAGCGACTTTGTCGGTGACGAGTCCGGCAGCCGGAGTGGCATACAGATGGTATACAACCCCAACCGGTGGAACGGCCCTGGCAACTGGGAATGATTATACTACATCAGCTTTATCAGCACCAACAACATTTTATGTTGAAGGGGTAACCGGAACATGTGTAAGTACAAGCCGGACTGCGGTTGTTGTCAATGTAAATCCTCTTCCGGGATTGCCTTCTGTCGTGACTAATAATGAAACAATCAGTTCAGGACAGACAGCAACCTTACAGGCTACAGCAACGGCCGGTAATACTATTAAATGGTTTGCGGGTCCGACTGGCGGTGTAGCGTTAGCAACCGGGCCAAGTTTTACTACTCCTGCGTTGACAGCCACTACAACTTATTATGTAGGAACTGAAAATGCTTCTGACTGCAGCAGTGCAACAAGGGTACCTGTTACAGTAACTGTAATCGGCGGTCCTGTCAATCCGAATTGTAATGCAGCGGTTGCACAGCAGACAGGTATAGATGGTATATGTTTATTATGCAGTATCGAAGGTGCCGGTAATTCAACAGATGCCGATCCGGCTAACTTTACAAAAATAAATCTGACTGTAGGTGTTTTGGCTACAGGTTATCAGAGACTTATTTTCGCAAATGGCGGCGTAGCAACAGACAGCATTCGTCTGGACCTTGCAACTCCGGTTGGTCTGGCTGATCTAAGTGCACTCGGTGGTGCAACGATAAGAGTAATGAACGGAGCTGACGTCGTAAGTACTTACGCGCTTTCTTCAGCATTGATAGATTTAAAATTATTAAGCGGAAACAGGTTCAAAGCTACTTTTCTGGCCGGTGGATTATTTGACAGGGTTGAAATCAGATTTGGAGCAGTCGTTGCTGCATTGAGTAATTTAAGTATCTATGGTGCTGAGATCATCTATCCTAATCCAACGGTATCGGCTGCAGGTCAGACCATTTGTTCTGGAAGCGCTACTACACTTTCTGCCTCAGCCAACGGCGGAACAACCCTTAGATGGTACACTGCTCCAACTGGAGGCACACTGTTGCATACTGGCGAGAATTTTACCACTCCGGTTTTAACCGCGACAAGAACATATTATATAGAAGTAAGTAAGGGCAGCTGTGCTAACGTTCAGCGCATACCTGTTACGGTTACTGTGACTACTCCTCCTGCAGTTCCGGTTGTGGCAGCAGTACCTCCTGTTTGTTCCGGATCCGGAGCCGTGATTTCTGTAAGTAGCCCGGTTAGCGGAGTAACTTACAATTGGTATACCACTCCGACGGGCGGGACACCAGTATTTAGCGGTTCGACTTTTACTACACCTGCACTGACTGCAAATACAACTTATTATGTAGGTGCAGCAAATGGCAATTGTGTAAGCGCATCGCGTAAAGCCGTCGCCATTACCATATCTCCACTTCCAGTTCTGCCGCAGATACTTGCTTCAGCTACGACTGTAAATCCTGGTCAGACAGCAATGCTGACCGCGACGTCCACGGAAGCAAATGTTACTTTTAACTGGTATACTTCCGCAGCTTCAACAACTCCTGTATTTACAGGCCCAACTTATATTACCCCTCCGCTTACAGTTACTACTACTTATTATTTAGAAGCTAAATCAAATGTAACCGGTTGTTCAGCTGCGAGCAGGGTACAAGTTACCATAACAGTTAACGGCGGAGGTGGCCCGAATCCGGTCCCTTGCGAGGCTCCAATTGCCCAGATAAATGGCGTAACCGGAATCGCATTGCTGGCGGGTGTTTTCAATCCTCAGCTGGCTATAGACAACAACACTACAACAGCGTCTTCATTGGTGATGCCGGTTGGCTTGCTGGGAGCGTCTGTTTACCAACGCCTTACTTTTGCAAACTTATCAAATGTAGGTGATACTGTCCGGGTATTGTTAACTGCCCCTGGTAAATTACTTTCACTGGGACTTTTGTCAAATATCCGTGTGAGTACCTATAATAATAACACCAGCAACAATGATGGTGTAAGCCTTAACGATCCGTTGATCCGTTTGGAACTGCTTAGTGGCAATACCGGAGCACTGATTTCTTTTGTGCCAACTCAGCAATTTGATAAAGTTGAGGTGAGATTAAATTCAGGTCTTGCAGGTGCATTGACCACTATTGATTTGAACTATGCGCAACGGGTAGCTGTTGCTCCTGAAGTAGTTTCGTCAAATGTAGCAGCTTGTGCTACTCAAACAGCTGTTTTAACGGTTAAGAACCCTAAAGCTGGTATTACCTATAAATGGTACAGCGCAACAGGTGTTTACCAGACTGGTAAAGACGGAGTGACATTTACCACTCCGGCACTAACCACCAGCACAAGATATTTTGTAGAAGCCAATACCGCTTCCGGATGCGCAAGCTATAGAACCCCTGTTGATGTTACTGTAACTCCAACGCCGCTAACTCCTGCTCTTGTGTCTGCGACCATAAATACCTGCGCAGGCAACAGCGTTGTTCTTGAAGTGAAAAACCCACTGGTGGGTGTTACTTACAAATGGTATAATAGTGCGGGTGTGTATCAAACCGGAAAAGACGGGGTAACATTTACTGTTGCCAGTGTTGCAGGTACAACTACTTATTCAGTAGAAGCTGTAAACAATTGTGGAATTGCTTCTGCTGCAAAAGCTACTGCTACCATTAATGTCGGAAACCTGGATATTCCAGTAATTACTCCTGCTGCGGTTACTGTAAGATCTGGTTCGCCTGCAGTTTTAACTGCCACATCAAGTACTTCAGGGGCTGTATTCCGCTGGTATGCCACTGCAACCAGTCCAGTAGTTCTGTTTACGGGTCCGAGAGTAGTAACTCCGCCATTAGTTAATAACGGCACCGCACCTATAACGGTAACCTATTACGTAGATGCAACAGTACCGGGAGGATGTCCTGCCTCAGGCCGTGCCTCAGTAGTGGTTACTATCATACCTAATGGCAGTCCGACTGATGTTCCTTGTGAGCCGGCAACTGTTTCAGTAAGAGCAGGTGTTGATGGAGTTGCGTTACTTGCGGCTGTGTTTAACGAAGGCCTTGCCGTTGATAACAATACAGAAAGTGCATCGTCATTCGTAATGCCGGTCGGAGCTCTGGGTGCGTCAGTTTATCAGCAAGTTGCTTTTAACGGTTTGTCAAATGTCGGTGATGCTGTTCAGATACGTATCAGCTCTCCTGGTAAACTGCTTTCTTTAGCTGTTTTGCCTTCAATAGAAATAACAACATTTAAAGGAGCTGTGAGCAATAACGATATGGTTGTAGCAAGCAATCCTATTATAAATCTGGAACTGTTAAGCGACAATAGCGGCGCTATTATCACCTTTGTTCCGCAAAAACAATTTGACGGGGTAGAACTTAGATTAAGGTCTGGCTTAGCTGCGGTTCTGACCACGCTTGATTTTAACTTCGCAAGACGCATCATTGCTGCTCCAAAAGTTTCAAGTGCAGCAGTTACCGCCTGTGCCGGTACATCCGCAATGTTAGCAGTGAGTAATCCTGTCGCAGGTATTACCTATAAATGGTACAGTGGAACTACGTATTTAAGCGGTAACGATGGTGCAGCACTGACTACCGATCCTGCACTTCCAGCCGGCACTTATGATTATTTCGTATCTGCTACACGCAATGGGTGCGAAAGCGCAAAAACAAAAGTTACAGTGACGATTTTGGCTGCGCCGCTGCCACCGGTTGCTGCTGCGGGAAATCCTGCAACAACATGCCTGAATACTTCAGTGAACCTAAGTGTTAATGCAGTGACTGGCGTAACATTTAACTGGTACGACGCCCTGACAGGAGGTAATCTTCTGGCAACAAATACCAACACATATGCAACGCCTGCAAGTCTGCCGGTCGGTGTACATAACTTTTATGTGGAAGCTGTAAATGGTAATTCTTGTACAAGTACAGCTGCAAGAACTAAAATAACTTTGACGGTAAATCCGACTGCGCTTGCATCTGACATTACTGTTACCGGAGCAACAGCACCATTCTGCGCAGGGGTGACCGCAACTCTGACAGCAAGCACCACCACTGTCACCAGTCCAGTATTCACCTGGTATACTGACGCAGCGCTCACTAATGCTGTATTTACCGGACCAGTGTTTATTACGCCGGTGCTGTCAGCATCAAGAACCTATTATGTAGCTGTCAGAGGGGCAAATAAATGCGCAAATACTGCTGCCAACGCTAAGGTGGTTGCATTAACTGTAAATCCTCCTTCAACAGCTGCTGATCTTGATGTAGCAGGAGCTGGCGTTACTTTCTGTTCTGGAACAACTGCTAAACTTACGGCGTCGACAACGACAGTAACTAACCCTGTCTTCACCTGGTATACAGACGCCGCCTTAACTAACGCAGTATTCACAGGTGCGATATTTACTACACCTGTATTGACCGCGAAAACAATTTACTATGTAACTGTGAAAGGTTCTAACAGGTGCGAAAACCTTGCTTCTGGTGCTGAAATTGTAACCCTGAATGTAAATCCGCCGGCATTAGCTACTGATGTGACCGTTGCAGGTGCAGGCACACCGTTCTGCGCCGGAGCAAAAGCAGCACTTACTGCTACAAGCACTACGGTTACAAATCCGGTATTCACATGGTATACAGATGCAGCATTGACCAATGCAGTCTTTACCGGTGCTCTATTTAATACACCGGTATTAACCGCTACAAGAACTTACTATGTAACTGTAAAAGGCACTAATAAATGCGAAAATACCGCAGGGACAGCTAAAACAGTAGTGTTAACAGTGAATCCACCGGCAATAGCTATTGATGTAAATGTTGCTGGTGCGGGCGCGCCGTTCTGCGCCGGTACTTCAGCACGGCTTACTGCATCTAGTACAACTGTAATCAATCCTGTGTTTACCTGGTATACTGATGCAGCGTTGACCAATGCGGTCTTTACCGGTGCAATATTTGATACACCGCTGCTTACAGCGTCAAGAACTTACTATGTAACTGTAAAGGGTGCTAATAAATGTGAAAACCTCGCAGGAACTGCCAGGGCAGTAATTTTAACTGTTAATCCGCCAGCTGTTGCAACAGATATTACTGTGACAGGTGCTGGTTCACCGTTCTGTGCAGGCGTATCAGCGAAATTAACCGCTACAAGCGCCACGGTTACAAACCCGATATTTACCTGGTACAGTGATGCTGCTTTAACTAATGTAGTATTTACTGGGCCAGTATTTGATACTCCGGCGCTGACCGCTAACA
This sequence comes from Pedobacter ginsengisoli, assembly GCF_030244015.1. Taxonomy (GTDB): domain Bacteria; phylum Bacteroidota; class Bacteroidia; order Sphingobacteriales; family Sphingobacteriaceae; genus Pedobacter; species Pedobacter ginsengisoli. The sequence continues at coordinate 185,294 of NZ_JASSYX010000004.1, read as the reverse complement.
AAACTTATTACGTAACTGTAAGAGGTTCTAATAAATGTGAAAATAATGCCGCAAACGCGAAAATTGTCACGGTGATAGTTAATCCTCCGGCACTGCCGTCTGATATAGTCATTGCTGGTGCAGGTGCTCCGTTCTGTGCGGGAAATAAAGCCACACTGACTGCAACAACTACTACAGTTTTAAGTCCGGTGTTTACATGGTATTCTGATGCAGCACTGACAAATGCAATATTTACCGGTGCTGTATTTGAAACACCTGTATTAACAGCCACAAAAACTTACTATGTGACAGTTAGAGGAACGAATAAATGTGAAAACACTTCAGCTACCGCCAGAGCAGTTACGCTAACGGTTAACCCGTTGCCTGAGACACCTGTAATATCAACTGCAGGGAATAGCATCTGTAGTGGTGAAAGTACAATACTTTCTGTTCAGAATGCACAGGCGGGAATTAGCTACAGATGGTATAATGCGGCAACCGGAGGAATACTATTGCATACCGGTGCTCAGTATACAACTTCAGTTCTAAATGCTACGACAGACTTTTATGTGATGGCTGTCAGTGCTTCAGGCTGTGGAAGTGCAACTGGAAGAACAAAAGCTACTGTGAACGTCTCACCAAAACCACTTACGCCGGTGGTAGTATCGGCTACGGTTAACGCATGTATAGGAAGTACTGCTGTGTTGAGTGTTTCAAATCCTCAGACCGGTGTAATCTACAGCTGGTACTCTACATCAACGGGAGGTACCGCACTGGGATCAGGTCAAAACTTTACAACGCCGGTGATAAATGCGAATGCTATATTTTATGTAGGAGCTTCGGCAGGTACATGTATCAGTGCATCACGTACTGCGGTTACTGTTAATGCTGCGCCATTGCCATCCGCACCGCTATCAATTTCAGGGGCAGGCGGGCCACAGTGCTCTTCTGGTACTACAGTGCTTTCAGTAGACAATCCTGATGCTCTGCTCACCTATAAATGGTATGCGGTTCAGACTGGTGGTACCTCATTGGCTGATGGCAATACATTCACCACTCCAGCCCTTAACGGCACTACTAGCTATTATGTTGAAGCAGTTAATAAAACTACCGGATGTCCGAGTGCAACCCGTACAGCTGTTGTTGTAACTGTCCTGGCAAAACTGGATGCACCTGTGGTTTCAGTTCAATCTGTTACAGGAACAAGCATTACATTCCAATGGAATGCCGTACCAGGAGCGACTGCTTACGAAGTTTCAATTGACAATGGTTTAACATGGATCGACCCTACCAGCGGGCCTGCGGGAACAACATATTTATATGGAGGGCTGCAGCCGGATCAAACAGTAACCATTAGAGTTAGAGCTAAGGGGCAGTTAGACTGTCAGCTAAGCGATGCTACAACATTCAATGGCAAAACTGATAACCCATTAGGCAATACCATTTTTGTCCCTAATACATTCACTCCAAATAACGATGGTAAAAATGATGTTCTGTATGTATACGGAAATACAATAACCAAAATTAAGTTTAGGGTATATAATCAGTGGGGCCAATTCCTGTATGAATCATTGAATATTCAAAATGGCTGGGACGGAACTTACAAGGGTGATATGCAGCCAAACGGGGTATATGTTTACTATCTGGATGCTGACTTTAATGATGGAACAAAAACAACTAAAAAGGGTACCATAACATTATTAAGATAGAAGATGTCTCCAGTTAATTTTAATCATTTACCTAAAAACTCGAAAAACAAATTTGTTATGAAGAAACTAATAAAAATAATAGCAGTAGGAGCGTTTCTATGTTTGGGAGCAGTAAGGGTGGTAGCACAAATTGATCCCCACTTCTCTCAATATTATGCGCACCCCCTTTGGTTAAACCCTGCTCTGACCGGTGTTACAGATGGGGAATATAGAGTCTCCCTGAATGCTAAACAGCAATGGGGTACAATCTCTAATTCATTCCTGACGGGAGGAGCATCATTTGATATGGCGCCTGTGAAGAATCTTGCATTTGGCGCAATGGTATTGAACCAAAATGCCGGAGATGTAAGCTACAATCATCTCAGTGCCCTTGTTTCAGGAGCATATCGTATCCACTTTGGTAAAGCGGGACTGAATATGATCAACTTCGGTTTACAAGCCGGTATTTTAAACAAAAGTTTTGATCCTTCAAAAATAACGTTGGGAACACAGTTTAATCCTGTAACAGGATATGATCCAAATTTTGGAATAAACGAATCCTTTGCTTCTTCAAATACACTTGTCCCTGATGTAAATGCGGGCATTATGTATTTCGATGGAAATCCGGGTCAGGCCGTTAACGTCTTTGGTGGTGCCATGGCGGGACATTTAACCAGGCCGGTAGATAAGTTTTTAGGGAATAGCGTGCGTATGCCAATCAGATATGCAGTACACGGGGGGGCAAGAGTACGGGTTTCAGAAGTTTTGGACATCACACCAAATGCACTTTACATGAAACAAGGCAATGCCCGTGAAATCGCGGCTGGAGCTTATGCACAGTTTATGCTGAATCAGGAATCTGATTTACTTTTTGGATCTAATTACCGGGTTGATGATGCAGCCATCGCGTTTTTTGGACTGCGTTTGAAGAGCATGACTTTTGGAGTGAGCTATGACTTTAATACATCAAATTTAAACCGTGCCACGCGAAGCCAGGGCGGGTTAGAATTGTCTATCTCATTTACCAGCAGGAAAGGAATATTAGGACCTAATTTCTTTTGCCCAAGATTATAAACTAACGCTATACTTTAACAAATCATTTAGAGATGAAACTGCTTAAAACGATACTGATCCTGTGCCTATTTACTACTGTTGCCAACGCACAGTTTGTTACAAATAGTAAAAGAGCAGCCGATGTTTACTTTCAAAATAAAGAATATTATGCTGCTGCAGAATATTATAAAAGATCATTACAAATTTCTGCAGATAGTGCAGGTTTTGTTGTACCCTACGGTTTTGAAAATAAAATAAAGCAAGAAAGTCCGAAAAACAATGACTATGAATACAGCGTATTTCAATTGGCTGAGTCATTAAGGCTTTATAAAAATTTTACTGATGCAGAAAAATGGTATGCAATTGCAAATGGGTTCAGCAATCCAAAATATATTTTAAGCTCATTCTGGTATGGTGAAGCATTACGCGCAAACCAAAAGTATACAGAAGCAATAGAAGCATTTAATACCTTTTTGGGTAAATATAAGACAAATGACGGGTATGTTGCAAAGGCAAAATCCGAAATCGCTTCCTGCCAGTTCGCACTTTATGAACTACGTTACCCGAGGCTGTTCAAGCTAAGCAAACTTAAAAGCAGTATCAATCAAAAAGGATCAAACTATACTCCTGTTTTAAAAGGAACGAGCCTTTACTTTACATCTTCAAGACCAGGTACCGTTACCGGAAAAAGGGAAATATTGACAGATAAGGACAATGCAAAGGTTAGCAAGACCGAAACGCCTTTCCTTAATGCAGTTTATGAGGTTTTAGGAAACCCGCTTAATGAAAATGTAACCATTAAAAAGGTGATCACAGATGCCAGGAACAGAGAATCTGCAGCTCCGGCATTCCATCCCAACGGAAAAGTGATGTATATAACGAGCTGGACTGGAAAAGGCGATAAGAAAATATATCAGGTAAATGCAGCAGCGGGCACAGCAAGCGGTTGGTCAGAACCACTGGAACTTGGGGGCCAAATTAATGTCAAAGGCTTTAATTCCATACAACCATTTGTAACCAAAGATGGACACTATTTAATCTTTTCCTCGAATAAACCTGGCGGATCCGGAAAATATGACCTATGGTATTGCCCTCTGCGCTCTGATGGTTCATTAGGGCAGTCAGTCAACTTAGGATCTTCTGTAAATACCCCGGAAGATGAGCAGGCACCATACTACAACAGTCAGAGTAAAAAATTGCTGTTCAGCAGCAACGGACGAGTAGGAATGGGAGGATATGATTTTTACGAAAGTGAAGGTGATTTTGCTTCCTGGTCAGAGCCGAGAAACGTGGGCTATCCATTCAATTCTTCTAAAGATGACATGTACTTCACCCCATCAGACGATACGGACACAGAGGGGTATATCAGCTCAGACCGGGAATCTTTATGCTGCCTGGAAATATTTAATATCAAACGTGAATACTTAAATGTTAAAGGAATAATATTGGATTGTAACACCTTAAAACCATTAGCTAATGCTAAAGTTTCACTGGCGGATTCATTGCAAACACTTACAGTAACTACAGATGAGTCGGGAGCTTACAGCTTTAAGATTAACTCCAACCGTAAATTAAAGATCACAGCAGAAAAGGATAAGTATTTCACTAAGATACTCAACTTCACACATGAGGAAATTGCGAAAAGAGACACTTTATTCAGTCCTGATATTTGTCTGATCCCTTACGAGATCGACAAGCCAATTGTATTGAAAGACGTGCTTTATGAATTTGATAAAGCAACCTTAACCGAGGATTCTAAAGGCAAACTGGATTATCTTTATACAATTATGGTCGACAATCCGAGCATAGAAATAGAATTGAGTGCTCATACAGATAGTAAGGGATCGGATGTTTACAATCTTGATCTCTCTAACAGACGGGCAAAAGCTTGTGTTGACTACCTGATCTCAAAAGGAGTCTCCATTTCCAGGATGATCAGCCGTGGTTATGGTGAAACAAAACCGGTTGCACCGAATACTTTGGCAAATGGAAAAGATAACCCGGCAGGAAGGGCCTTAAACAGAAGGACAGAGTTCAAGGTGACTAAAAAATAATTTGTTCTAAATCAATACTCTTCATAAAAGCCCTCAGGATGTAAATTCTGAGGGCTTTTAGATTATTATCCAGGCCGGGTTTTTAAAATAAGTGACTGGATAATTTGGCTTCTTTGAGGCAGACTATATAGATTTCTGAAAAATTGTTTTTATGATTAATGATAGACTTTGTGCCTGCTGTAATATGAAGATCAAAGGCAGGCCAGATAAAAAATTCTGCAGTGATCAATGCCGTAGCCGTTATAACTATACCTATAAGATGAGCGAAGCTAAGGATTCATTTGACAATATTGACAAGATACTTAGAAATAACAGGGCAATACTTAGCATGTTATACAGCAAAGGCAAGAAGAGAGTGAATAAGAATTTCCTGATTGCTAAAGGGTTTGATTTTGAATACTATACCAATATTCGTCTTACGGAAATGCAGAATTTATATTTTTCATGTTACGATATTGGATACTCAATCATAAACGATTTGGAAGTGCTATTAATTAAGCCGTAGTGGTAAGCGGATTTTGCCTACTCAGAATTATTCCTTCACAACTTTAAAGGTTTTTATGATTTTATGGCTTTTCTGTTCATATAGTTTCATTAAATAAAGACCCTTTGATAAATTTGAGCAATCTATTGAGGGTTCAACGTGTGCCCATTCTATTTTCTGTGCAGCAACTATTTTACCTGATACATCCGTAAGTATGAGTTGTGCGTTCTTTGTATTTTTGCCAAGAGATTTGAAATAAAGCCTGTTTGAGACAGGATTAGGATATATAATAACTTCATCTCTGTTGTCAATGGAAGCCTCATCTTGCTTACTGGATTCCAGTTTAATTACAAAACGGTTATCTTGTGTTGCCTGTATTTTGGTATCAATTTTAAATGCATAACCTTTAATGGAGTCCTGCAATTTTATTTCCTGTTTCAGGTAATTATCTGTCAATGTAATTGCCTTAGCCTTTATGAGCGCCGCCGAGGCTTTCACGTCAATGGTGTAAGTTCCGCTTTCCCAGCCTGTGACATAAAGATCAATTTTTTGAATGTCCTTAGATGAGGATCTTTGTTCAATAGCTAATCTGCTGTTCCCGATCACACTTGAAATATTGATATACCCTTCTCCCAATTTTATGGCGTCATTATCATCCAGGTCATCATTTCCATTTTCATCAAAATTTAAACGGTATTGCTGACTAAAGGCTTTTCTGCTTACAAGCGCTGTCATATTTAATTCGCCGCCATTGCTGGTTCCGGAATGCACATTTAAATGAGATAATTTTGGCCTTGATTTGAATTCATTAAAGGCGGCAACACTGCTGACGGCAGTTTCAGCAGCAGGAGCTTTTGCACTTTCTGAAAACGTAATTGAACCTGAAGACTTTCCTGAAAGAACCTTTACAAAAAATCCAGTTCCTATGGGAATCTTTGTGTCAGGGCCGTCACTAACAATGTAATCTCTGTTTAATGGATCATATTGCCAAACATATGGACTCAGATTTACTTTTATAAGATTACCCCAGAGTAGATTCCCCGGATATGGATTTCCAAGCAAGTTAAAGCCTTCTCCCTCTGCTCCGGCATTTTTATTATCTAACTGGAAGCTTAACTCTCCTGTATACACCTTACCAGTATGCGTCAGGTAGTATCCGTCAGGATTCGAAAAGGGAGCTTGCTGGATTTGATTGAGGTAGGCCTCTGGTGCCGTTCGCGATCCCCTGGAAAAAATATAAATTCCTTTTCCTAAGGCTATTTGCGCATTAATATCATTTATGGAGGTATACTTTTGTGACAAATTCCCGGACAAAGATTGATCGTGCAGATACACGGTTCCGCTGTTTAGGGGTGATGCATCAAAACCATTTGACACTCCTCCTGGCCCGGTGATGAACATGGCATTCCTGAAAGCAGAGATATTATAGTATTTTGAACCGGAGGCCGTGTCACAATATACAGGAGAGGCGAGTAACCTCCAGTTCCTTGCTGTTGCGGGAGCGGGGTAATTGCCGGAAATATACTGTTGTACATTTATGTTGCCAATAATACGGGCGTCATTCAGCGGTACGGGCAATATTGACGCCGAACCGGATTTGTCATCGGCCAGCAAAGTGAGGTTGCCGTTGCAGTTGAGTATCCCTCTTTTTAAGCTTACATAACCTGATACCCCGATCTGAGTATTCAGAATCAGCTCACTGTTCATAAGAACCTGGTCATTCTCCAGCCCGTGTATACTTGTTGTCCCATTGCCAGAAAAAAGCTGTGTGCCATTACGCCCTGAAAAAACCAATGTCCCTGTCGTGTGGTTTATCGATATATTTCCATTGTTGATGACATTTCCATTGCACTTTAGAACGATTTGATCGTCTAATTTAATAGCAGCGCCGATGTCTGTCTGCAAAGCGCAATTTATTTCAAGATCATTACTTAACTGAAGTTGAGCGCCTGCTTTGATCGTCAGGGTATTGACTGCTGCCGGGCTGCTCCCGGAAATGCGAACTGATTTTCCTGGAGGAATTATAACATTCGAACCTGATGCGGGTATAAATCCGTTACTCCAATTTGCCGGCAGGGTCCATGATCCGCCTGAAGGACCAATAAATTTTGAAAATTCAGACGGATTGTATTCTTCTTCGGATATTGTGAAGAAAATTGAAGGATTATCCTGGTTGACATATTGTGTTTTCAGCCACTCCATGGGCTTCACTATTTTTTGAATCCGGAGCTCGTCAATAGATCCGGAATAATATCCATTATTTTGTTTGCCGCTACCTATACGTATTGAGCCCCCGTTTCCCAGCATTACGTCGGTTTTGCCGCCCACCTTTAATCCGTTTAAAATAAGAGAGACCTGAGTTCCTGAGATTAAAGCGACTACATGATACCATTTGTTGGGGGTCAATATCGCCGAAGAAGTGGAGACATGAGCGGTCATGCTCCTGTAAAGTTCCACAACGAGTTTCCCATTTGCGTTAACTTTGAATACATACCCATTTCTAAATTGTCCGTTGACGCTGTCATTAGCTATAATCACCTGTTCTGTCCCGATACTGTTTAAATTGATCCAGGCAGAGAGCGTGGCGGTGCTACTGGTATCCATACCGGAATAAAATGTGCCTGTGGACCCTTCCAGCCGGAGACCTGTCCCGATCTTCGAAGGAATAAAATTGGTTTCGTCTACACCGGCGCTGCCGGTTATATCCTGAGCTGTAATACCAGACGATTGTGCATCTTTACTTGTCGCGGGTAATACATCGCATTTAAGATGCCATACCCGGCTGAAATCTCCGGACCAGACGTTTATGCCATTGAATCCAAAAGGATCGTGTAGCAAGGCCGATCCGTAGTATAAATAAATAGAAGTAGCAGCAGTTGCAGTTCCGTTTGCTGAAAGTGAGCCGATTCTGACCCAGCAGGTTAATTTTCCCTTTGCAGGATCATAATTCTCCAGCTCGAAGCTCAGCGGGGTGGAAGGGACACCGCTTAATGCAAAAGAAATATCCCTTCCTTCCACATTTCGCATTTTGTTCCCGCAGGCTCCCGGGACATGGATCAGGTCATCATCCTGAATTTCAATCAGTACAGGGAAGTTTGGTAGATCCTGCTTTATAACGGAAGCGCCGGCACTTATTTCTATTGCCTGAACCTTAGATTTGTTAATCGTAATTTTTTTTCTGTAACTATAGCCGTCCAACCATTCCTGGGCTGCGGCATCATGAACAAAACATAACCATAGAGCCGCAATCAGATACCACAGTGCTTTCATAACAACAATCAATTTTGGCAAATATGATCATTGTGTGCGCAGTTAGCCGGTGATTATCCGGTTAATTGCACAAGTGTTTTTGTTATTTATGGCTGTTTACATATCATTGGCAGATATGAAAAAATATACCTTAATAATTTGTTTTTTTTTAACGGCTATGAATGCATGTGCGCGGCAGGGAGATCCCGGGATGCCGGGCGGAGACCCTGATGTTCCTATTGATGGCGGTACCAGCTTACTGTTATTAGCAGGAGCGGCCTATGGTGTCAAAAAAATAAAAGATATCATTCGCCGGTAAAGGCTATACCAGGATGCCCTCTTTCTTTAGGATATAATTGTAAATCCCTTCAATAGGTTTTTGCAGTATTTTGCCAACTCTTACCTGGTTATTCAGGCAGACCTCTTTCAATACATCCTGATAGTAGAATGCAATCGAGCCTACAAAATGAGTGTCCAGGCTTTTATAATTGGGATAGTCTTTAATATTGGAGTCGACAAACTCCTGGAAACCTTCCCGAAGTATACCCAGAATAAAAGGGTGGTCTTTATGAGCAGCCATAAATTTGCTGATCGATGCGAGATAGATGTTTGGTGCCGGTTTCTGATAAACATTCGTAATCACCGATTCCTTGTCGATCTCATAATCTGCAGCGAATTCAACCCCCAGGTCCGCAGGCATTTGCCCGTAAAGATAGGCTGTAATGAGTTTGCGGCCAAAATAAGTCCCCGAGCCTTCATCGCCCAGGGCATAACCTAATCCGTGTGAACCACTATGAACTTCTGTGCCATCAAAATAAGAAATATTTGACCCTGTACCCAGTATGCAGGTCAGTCCTTTTGTATTTCCACATGTTGCATATGCAGAGCCAATAAGATCATGCTCTACAGACACATAAGCATTTGTGAAAAAAGACGAAATCCCATTAGATATTACTTCTATCTTATCCGGAGAAGAACACCCTGCTCCAAAAAAATAAATTTCCCTTACTTTTTCGGCATAAGCAGCGATCTCCTTCTTTTTGGAAAAAAGCTTGAAGATATCGTGCGCATTTAAAAAGTAAGGATTAATTCCCTGTGTGCTAAAGCTAATCGTTTCGGTAGGACTGTACCCCATCCAATCGGTTTTTGACGAACCACTGTCTGCTACTAGAATCATGAGCTAAAAATAGCAAATTATTGGAAATTTAAAGTCCCGCTGAGCTCCTTTAAACTAATTTCTGTAAGTTTTGCCTGATATTGCGCTTCAAGGTGCCTTGAAATGGCGTCAATCGCATTTCTTTGCGCTTCTCTGAACTCTAAAGGAGCTATGCTGCCTAGTCTGTATTTCGTAAGTGTTATATCCAGGCTTTGTTTTGCGATCTCTACATTATTGCCCTCTACTTTAAGCAAATCCAGGCTGGTCTTATAATTCTGGTAAGCCGAAATTAGCTGCGCGTTAATATTCTGTTTTGTCTTTTCAAGAGTAAGTTCAGAGGAATTGACCCCGATCTTAGCATTTCGCTCGTTCTGGCGCTGTAAAAAGCCATTAAAGATATTCAGGCTCGCTGTAATTCCATAAGTAAAGCCAGTTGCCCGCTGCTGAATATTGAAGCCAGTAGGACTGCTGCTTTTCTGATACTCATACCCACCGTTTACACCGATCACCGGATATCGCTGACCTTTAATTTGCTTTAGATTCAATTCTGCTATTTTTTTGTTGATGAATGCATTCTGGAGATCCGGGTTCATTTGCTCCATTTGCCCTGCCAGCGTGGCATAATCGAGTCCGGTGTTGATGTCAATAACCTCATCAACCTGAAAGTCGGTATTAAGGTCCCTTGCCATGACCAGGTTCAAGTTTGTTTTCGCATTTTTCAAAAGATTTATTTCTTGCAGGTACGACGAAGTATCCGTATTATAATCGACCTGGGCCGTGATTACATCCAGCCTGGAGCCCCTGCCTATAGAAAGTTTATTGTTGGCAATCCTCAGCCTAAGCAGTGAGATATCGAGGGCACTGTCTCTCGCTGTCACCAGTTGTTGCTCTTTCAATACGGTATAATAAGCATTAATGACGCTGCTAATGGTGGCCAGGATCGTGGCTTTAGCACTAACCTCGCCTTGTTTCTGCAGCTCCTTTAATCTTTCATAATTGGTAAACATCTGCATCCCGTCAAAGATTGTCCAGCCCAGATCCACCCCATAACTCATATTGGAGTTCCTGACCCCGGTCAGCGTTTGTTGATTACCATTGCTTTGCGTACGCGTGGTATTTTGACGGCTGCCGCCTTCAGCAAAGCTGCCATTCAGACGCGGCAGCAAACCGGCATTCCCGGGATTGACATTATTTTTGGCGATTTGAACTTCATTGTTCACCAGTTTAATGTCGTAGTTATTTTTAAGCGCAGTGGCAACAGCATCCTGCAACGATAATTTTTCCTGGGCAGCCAGCTGGAATTTGCTAAACACCAGCAGGAGCGACAGGCAAATCTTTATGATAGTAATGATCTTCATTATTCCTAATCTAAGCTTTTTCTTCGGCCAGTACAGCCTTTAAAGATCGCTGTAGTTCCGTATTTGTTTTATGTTCTTTCGACCAGTATGAATAGATGGCTGGAATCACAAAAAGTGTCAGTATCAGAGAGAACATCGTTCCTCCGACAATCACAATACCCATACCCATACGGCTTTTCGCAGCTGCCCCTAGTGCCATAGCGATCGGAAGCGCACCAATTGAAATTGCGAGGCTCGTCATTAAGATAGGTCTTAACCTTGATACGGAGGCTTCCCTGATTGCCTCATGGACACTTTTGCCATTTTCCTTAAGCTGATTGGCAAATTCTACAATCAAAATGCCATTTTTTGTGACCAGCCCGATCAGCATAATGGTGCCGATCTGGCTAAAGATATTCCAGCTCTGACCAAAGAGCCACAAAGAGAGGAACGCTCCTGCAACAGCCATAGGTACAGTCAAAATGATAATTATAGGATCTTTGAAGCTTTCAAACTGAGCAGAAAGTATCAGATAAACAAGTAACAAGGCCAGGCCAAACGCGAACATTGTATTTGACGAACTTTCCTGAAAGTCCCTTGATTCTCCGCTTAGATCTGTAGAAAATGTATGGTCCAGTACCTTATCCCTGATCCTGTCCATTTCTCCAATTCCGTCACCAATGCTTTTGCCTGGTGCCAGGCCGGCAGAGACCGTAGCGGCAATAAACCTGTTGTTCCGGTACAATTGAGGTGGACTGCTTTCTTCCTTTGCCGTGATCAGGTTATCAAGTTGTATCAATTCGCCCTTGTTGTTGCGTACATAAACCGAACTCAGGTCCAGCGGATCCTTACGGTCACCACGGTCAAATTGTCCAATAACCTGGTATTGTTTTCCGTTCATAAAGAAATAAGAAAATCGCTGCCCGCTCAATCCAAGCTGCAGGGCCTGTGCGACATCAACCACTGAAAGCCCCAGGTTTTTTGCTTTTTCACGGTCTATAGTCAGGTTGATCTCCGGTTTGTTAAACTTCAGGTTCACATCGGCCATGCTAAATACAGGACTCTTACTAACTTCGTCCATAAACAGAGGCACTTTTTCTCTTAATTTCTCAAAGTTTTGAGCCTGGATAATATAACTTATGGGCAAGCCCCCCCGTCTTCCTACAGAAATGGTCGGCTGCTGCGTGACCACAGTTTTTCCCTCTGAATATTTTTTGGTGATTTTGGTAATATCCGCCGCGACTTCTTGCTGTGTCTTTTCACGATCTGCCGGATCTGTGAGGCCCAAACGCAAGAAACCTGAATTGGTAGACCCTGCACCGCCAAAGCCCGGAGCAGTAAGTGTCAGCATGACCCTTTTTTCCGGAATTGAATCGTTGATCATATCAGTAAGCTTCAAAATGAAGCGGTCAGTATATTCATAGGAAGCGCCTTCTGGTGTAGACACATTCACATTTACCGCACTCCGGTCATCATAAGGTGCCGTCTCTTTAGGCAGCAATTTCCAGAAAAGCACGATCAGGCCGATACATACCAGTATAATAGGTGCTGCCAGCCATCTTCTTTTAAGAAATTTGTTGAGGTTGGCAGCATAGCTGTCATTCAGTTTTACAAAGTAAGGCTCGGTCAGGGTATAAAATTTAGATTTCCTGGATCCCGTCTTCTTCATCAAATATGCATTGAGCATTGGCGTCAATGTGAGCGATACAAACGCCGATATCAGAACCGCTGAACCGATCACGATGCCAAACTCCCGGAACAGCCGCCCTACAAATCCCTCCAGAAATACGACCGGCAGAAATACTGCAGCCAATGTCACTGAAATAGAGATTACCGCAAAAAATATTTCGTCAGACCCTTTGATCGCAGCCTCAAACGGGGACAAACCTTCCTCCACTTTTTTAAATATATTCTCTGTCACGACGATACCGTCATCTACTACCAATCCAGTGGCCAGCACAATAGCCAGTAGCGTGAGGACATTGATGGAAAAGCCGCAAATGTACATGATAAAGAAAGTAAATACCAGCGAAACAGGAATGTCGATCAACGGCCTGATGGCAATGGCCCAGTCCCTGAAAAATAGATAAATGATCAGAATAACCAATACCAGCGCAATGATGATAGTTTCCGCCACCTCCGTAACAGAACGCTTGATAAACAAGGTATTGTCCATTGAGATGTCCAGTTTAATATCCCTGGGAACATTCTCCTTCAGCTCATCATAGCGCTTGTAAAACTCCTTTGCGATGTCAAGGTAATTGGCCCCCGGCTGCGGTTGCAGGACTACAGCTACCATTGGCTTACCCGACTCCCTCAATATTGTCTCCTCATTTTCGGGGCCGAGTACCGCAGAACCTATGTCCTGGAATTTTACGACGCTGTTGCTGTCGCTTTTGATGATGAGGTTGTTGAACTCCTCCTCATTGGTCAGCTTTCCTAACGTCTTTACCGTCAGTTCTGTGTTTGCACCTGTGATCTTTCCCGACGGAAGTTCAACATTCTCCTTATCCAGTGCTGTCACTACATCTTGCGAGGTTAATCCATAAGCCGCAAGCTTATTGGGATTGATCCAAAGGCGCATGGCAAACTTCTTCTGGCCCCAGATCCTTACACCACTCACACCCGGAATCGTCTGCACGCGCTCGGCGATAACATTTTCAGCATAATCACTCAGTTCAAGTTGGTTGCGTTCATCACTTCGTACCGTCATTGCGATGATGGGATCATCATTAGCATCTGCCTTACTGACCACAGGAGTACCGTCAATATCTTTAGGTAAACTCCTTGCCGCCTGGGACACTTTATCGCGCACATCATTTGCCGCCGCCTCGATATCCTTGTTCAAGTTGAATTCTATAGTAATATTGCTGCTGCCCTGATTGCTTGATGAAGAAATGTTCCGCACACCATCTATACTATTGATTACTTTTTCAAGAGGTTCAGTAATCTGTGATTCAATGATATCAGAATTTGCGCCCGGGTAGGAAGTCCTGACAGAGACAACCGTTGGGTCAATAGTAGGATATTCCCTGATGCCCAGGAATGTGTAGCCGATGACGCCGAATAAAAGCAGCATCAGGTTCATGACAATAGCCAGAACCGGCCGTTTTATGCTAATCGTTGATATACTCATCTTTTAATCAGTTTTACTTTTACAGGGGCATCAGGTTTTAAGGACATAGCACCAGTGGTCAGAACAGTGTCTCCTGTATTTAACCCCGAAGTAATCACAATGTCCTTACTCGTCCTCGTACCTGCAGTTACTTCCACTTGTTTTGCCTTGCCATTCTCGCTTATAAATACCGTTTTTCCTTTCAGTACAGGGATTACCGCCTCATTGGGTATCAGTATCGCATCATCCATGGTACTTAAAGCCAGCTTGATCTTAGCGAAAGACCCGGGCAACAGTTCATTGTTCGGATTTTGTGCCAGCGCTTTGATATTCAGTGTTCTGGTCTGTGCATTTATACCCGGCTCAATTGCAAAAACTTTGCCTTTATAAGACCTGGCAGATCCCCCGGCAGTAAAATTAATTTCCGAATCCAGCTTAATTTGTGAGGCATATTTTTCCGGAATGGAAAAATTAATCTTTATCGGATTTGTACTCAACAAATTGGCAATTACCTTTGAAGGCGTAAGGTATTCGCCTGTGGAGATGTTTCGAAGCCCGATCCTGCCACTAAAAGGAGCATAAATAACGGTACGGGCCAGCTGAGCACGGATCAGTTGAACCTGGGCCTTCAGCGATTCCAGATCAGCAACAGCCGTATCGTATTCTTCCTGACTTATTGCGCCTTTGGCCAGCAACTGTTTGGCGCGGCCTTCATTTGCTGCTGAAAGTTTTTGTCTGGTCTGCGCTTCCAGCAACTGCGCCTGTATGTCTCGGTCGTTGATCTTGACTAGTAATGTGCCTTTAGCCACATTACTCCCTTCTTTAAAATAAATGCCCGTTACCAAACCTGCTACCTCGCTTTGCAGCGCCACGGATTCATTAGGTTCTATACTTCCCGAGATCTCCAGATCATTGTTGAACTTGGTTGGAGTGACAACAATTCCTTCGACCTGCATAGCTGGCGCCCCTGCTTTGCTACCTGCGGGAGCCTTACCGCCACCCTGGCCCTCTATTTTTTTATTTGCAGAAATCCTGTAATAAATTAAATAAGCAAGCCCTAAAATAATGACGGCGTAAATGATATATCTTAACTTCATATCTGGTATGTCCTCGTTAGCTGAATGCAAAAATATTCAAATATGCCGCCTGCAATTGCTTGTATTAAGGATGTTACAGCCTGAATTGCCAACTTCATGCTTAAAGTTACATAAATCCAAACTTTACCCCGCGCGGTTTTTCAGAGGGCATAAGATCAATAAAATTATTTCTAAGTTTGTGACATGAAAGGATCGTTAGCAGGTTTATTAATTTTATTAGCTATGAGTATGACAAGCAAATCCCAAATAAAGATACAATTTGAGGTGAGCTTTATTGAGCCTCAGGCACATTATGCAGAAGTAGAGATGAACATCTCCGGATTGAACAAGGAGTATGTTGATCTGAAGATGCCAGTATGGACACCGGGATCATACCTGGTACGTGAATTCGCTAAAAACGTGGAAGGATTTAAGGCAAACACAGGGGGCAAGTCCCTTAAATTTGAGAAAGTAAGGAAGAACACATGGCGAGTCTACACTGGCAAAGCAAAAACATTTGCAGTTCAGTATAGAGTATATGCCAATGAGCCGTCCGTCCGTACTGCGTTTATAGACGATACCCATGCATTCTTATCCAGCGCAAGTATATTTATGTATCCCGATGGGATGATAAATTTGCCGAGTACAGTAAAGATCAAGCCATTTGCAGGATGGGAAAAGGTGTCTACAGGACTGGAGCCGCTATCCGGCGAAGCGTTTACATACACAGCACCGAACTTCGACATCTTATACGACAGCCCGCTTGAAGTAGGCAACCAGGACATATTTGAATTTACCGCTTCTGGCATAAAACACGAAGTGGCCATGTATGGCGGAGGCAATTATGATAAGGAGCGTCTAAAGGTTGATATGGCTAAAATAGTGGAAGAAGCTACGGCTATTTACGGTGAGAATCCAAATAAGCATTATACGTTCATTGTACACAATTTCTATTTGTCGGGCGGCGGTCTGGAACATTTGAATTCTACAGTTTTAGGCGCTACACGCGATGCCTATACCGATGAAAAGAAATATAAAGGCTTTTTGGCCCTGGTCGCCCACGAGTATCATCACCTGTGGAATGTGAAGCGCTTGCGTCCTTTTGCCCTAGGGCCTTTTGACTATGACAATGAAAATTACACGACAAACCTTTGGGTTGCTGAAGGCTTTACCGCTTATTTTGAGCATAAACTGATGCTGAGAGCAGGTTTCTTTGGCGAACAGGAAACTGTCCAGGCGCTTGCCGACGCGGTTTCTGTGGTCATGAATACACAAGGCGCCAAAGTGCAGTCGGCGGCTGAGGCCAGTTATGATGCCTGGATCAAGTACTACAGGCCCAATGAGAATTCCGGCAACTCAACCATTTCTTATTACAATAAAGGGGAGGTTATTGGACTACTTATGGACCTTGAGATCTCCAATGCGACTAAAGGGGGTAAGAATCTTGATGATGTCATGAGTGCAATGTACCATGAATATTATAAGAAAAAGGGCAGAGGTTATACCGATGCTGAATTTAAAGCCATGGCAGAAAAGATCAGCGGAATCAGCTTTACTGATTTTTGGAGGAAATATGTAAATGGAACTGATCCGATCGAATACAAAAAATACCTGGGTTATGCGGGTATCAGTGTTAAAGATTTGTTTGATGGAAATAAGACACCTTATCTCGGTGCAGCCTCCAAAAAAATCGAGGCCAGTATCATCATCTCCGCCGTTGTCCGTGGCAGTGCAGCCTGGACCAGCGGTCTAAATTTCAACGATGAGGTTTTGTATGTTGACGGAGTTCCGGTGGAAGCCGCTATAGATAAGATGCCAGCAATCACAGGCAAAAAAGCAGGCGATGATGTGGTGTTTACGATAAGAAGAGACGGGTTAATAAAAACGATTACTGTGAAACTAAAAACAAATCCTAATGTGAAGCTGGAGGCGACTATTGATGCGGATGCAAGCGCGGGGAAAGCTGCCGTCAGGGCGAAATGGTTGCGAAAATAGCCGTATGCTTATCTCTTTTCAGCCTGAGCGATTTTTGGGGGAAACAGGACGTGCGTACAGAAACAGAAACGACAAAGGCCCTGGTATTACCAGGGCCTTTGTCGTTTCAATAGCGATAATTGATGATGTCAATTATTTCTAAAATGCGTAGCGCAGTGATATACCAAATCTGGCTGCGGTAAATTCTGTTCCCTGATTTAAGGTGAACATTGGGCGCCAGTCAAACGCAAAATCAAGTGGTGCGCCCGGAACCTTAAAATCCAGACCTGCAGTCGGTCTCAATTGTACTGCTGTTGAATGTTTTCCAAACAGGAAGTTTGGGCCAATGCCGACATACCAGTCCAGACCTTTAGCCCCGGTAATCCTGTCGTTGTATTGAAACTCTGCTCCAAGTCCCACAACATTACCGTCAAAAAAGATCAGGTTGGCATCTACCGCACCATTGCTGGAAAAAAAGTGCTTTACATTGAAGCCGACACCTGTTGATCCGTCGCCGGCATCGATGCGCATACCCAATGCGGTTTTATAGTTTTGAGCCTGAGCTGTATTTGTGAACAAAAACAAGCCTGTGCAACCAATTAGCGTAAAGAGTAATTTTTTCATAATCATATGTATTTGTTTAATTTTTTATAGATAAGCGATTCTCAGCAACTATTGTGCCGATAGCAGTTGTCACTGATTTTCCGCGTCATTGTGTTATAATTTAGTCAAATGAAACGCATGGAATGTCTTTTGAAGTATATAAACGCATGCAGGCTGTATTGCGCACATCATACACAGCAATAATCTTAGCTGCGTTACATTTGATTTATCAATAGAAAAACTAAAATATAATACAAACTCTAAAAAAACTCAACTACGGCTAAGGAGAACCAGGTGTCAGTTAGGTATCAACTAGGTGTCAGTTAGGTGTCTGGCAGGTCTGCACACCTATCTGACAGGGAACTTTAACCTAGGCAGCAGCCAGAACAGTCAAAATTGCGTACGGCGGTAACGGAAACAATGGAATCTAAGGTAAGTGCGGCTATGAATATGGGTGTTTTTTCTTATATTGCTTACATTCATTATTGAATCAAATTCTAATAAAATGATGTTATGGCCGAGACGATAACAAGGGTATTCGATCTGCTCAAGTACAATTTAGAGCGTTTTCCGAAAGAAGAATTTATCAGTGGTAAAGTAAACGGTGAGTGGAAAAAGTATAGTACCGCAGATTTTTGTCGTATTGTAGACGATTTGAGTCGCGGACTGACCAGTATTGGTGTTGCCAAAGGTTCCAGGGTGGCGGTAATGTCTCACAACAAGCCGGAATGGAACATTACTGATTTTGCGATCATGCAATTGGGAGCCTATCAGGTGCCGCTTTATCCCACCCTTGCCGAACATGACATTAAGTTCATTTTAGAAAACGCGGAAGTCAACCTGATCTTTGTGGATGATGAAGCGATATATGCCAAAGTAAAACCGGTTTGTGAGGAGCTAAAACGCGACATTAAAATCTATTCATTCAGCCAGACAAAGGATATACCGCACTGGGAGGAACTGTTAAAAGCCGGAAAAGGTCTGACGGTGGACCTGGACAGTTACAGGACGCAGGTAAAGCCGGATGATATTTTGACTTTAATCTATACCTCAGGTACAACAGGCACACCTAAAGGAGTGATGCTGACTCACGATAACCTGGTCAGGAATTTTGAAAACTCGGCGGTATTGTTGCCTGAAGGAATCAAAAAGGGACTGAGTTTTCTGCCCTTGTCACATATTTTTGAACGCATGGTAGTTTACCTCTATATGTACTGCGACGTTGCTGTATATTATGCGGAGAGCATGGATACCATTGTTGCCGATATCCAGTACGTAAAACCTAATGTTTTCTCTACGGTGCCGCGCCTGCTCGAAAAGGTTTATGAAAAGATTATGGAAAAAGGCAAGGCGCTTACCGGAATTAAAAGAGGATTGTTCTTCTGGGCGGTTTCCCTTGCAGAGAAATTTGAATTTAAAAAGGGCTGGTTTTATAAGTTTGACCTTGGCATTGCCCGTAAACTGATCTTTAAAAAATGGCAGCAAGCACTTGGGGGCAATGTTGTGGTCATCATTTCGGGAGGGGCTGCATTGAACCCAAGGCTGGCAAGAATCTTTTGGGCAGCGGGTATGCCTGTATTTGAAGGATATGGCCTCACCGAAACTTCTCCGGTGATTACTGTAAATCATTTTGGAAATACCATGTTTGGAACCGTTGGCCCTGTAATAGAGGGCGTTGAAGTTAAAATAGCTGCGGACGGAGAGGTGCTGGCACGCGGGCACAACATCATGAAAGGTTACTACCTGAGGGATGACCTGACTGCTGAAACCATTGATAAGGACGGCTGGTTCCATACCGGAGACATCGGGCAGCTCGTCGATGGAAAATTTCTTAAGATTACTGACAGGAAAAAGGAAATTTTTAAAACCGCGGGAGGCAAATACATAGCTCCACAAATGCTGGAAAACAAATTTAAGGAGACGCCGCTGGTGGATCAGGTGATGGTGCTCGGTGAAAACCGGAAATTTCCTGCAGCCTTGTTTGTCCCCAACTTTCCGGCGCTGAAATTATGGGCGCAGAAAAAAGGGATCAATTATACTACTGACCAGGAAATGACCAAAGATGAACAAGTATTGGTCAAGTTTGATCAGATCGTAAAAAATACCTGTAAGGATTTTGGAAAATGGGAACAGGTGAAGCGCTTTGCATTGCTGGACAAGCCCTGGAGTATAGACGGAGGTGAACTTACGCCGAAGCTAAGCCTGAAGAGAAAAGTAATCCTGGAGAAAAATAAGTCTTTAATTGAAAAGATTTATGCGGACGCCGAAAATTACAAAGTGCCTGAATAAAATCTAAGCATACAAAGTTCAGTCTGAAATAGTATTTAGTTTAAAAAGCCGTTCAAATTATTTTTGAATGGCTTTTTTGCGTAATAAAATTTTAATGATTGTGCTTGCAAACTAATTATTAATTCGATAGCTTTGTTATGCAAGCATAGTATTTAAATGAAACAGCAGGAAACAGTAGATTATTTTTTGAAGGTAGTTTGGCAGAATGTGGCTAATACTTATAACCAGATCGCTTCTGGTTTTGGAATAACCCAGGCAATTGGTTATGTCCTGATCAATATTGATAAGGAAGGCACAGCTGTGACACAACTTGCGGGTCTGCTCGGTGTAAAGGCTACCAGTTTATCCCGGATGTTAAACAATATGGAAGAACTGGGGTTAATATACCGTGAGGCATCATTGGGCGATAAGCGCTCAGTAAAAGTTTACCTGACGGAGTTTGGTGTGGAAAAGCGACACCTGGCCAAAGGGGTCGTGATTTCTTTCAATGAATATCTGAATGCCAATATGACCATACCTGAAAAAAATAACCTGATCAATACTTTACAGAAACTCAACAAACTCACTTTAGCATATCCAATCCCTATTCAAGATGAGGAACAAAAAAATAAATAAAGTTGCGGTGTTGGGCTCGGGCATTATGGGCTCCCGTATCGCGTGTCACTTTGCCAATATAGGTGTGGAGGTGCTGCTGCTGGATATTGTGCCCAAAGAGGGCCCAAGGAACAGTATTGTTGACGCCGCTTTGCAAACCGCTGTAAAAACCAATCCTTCCCCGGTGTATTCTAAAAAAGTGCTGGGTAAAATCAGTACCGGTAATTTTGAAGATGACATGGCGAAGATCGGCGGCTATGACTGGATCATAGAAGTTGTGGTGGAAAACCTGGACATCAAGAAAAAAGTGTTTGAACAAGTGGAACAACACCGTAAACCGGGTACTCTGGTTACTTCTAATACCTCCGGGATTCCAATTCACCTGATGTCTGAGGGCAGAAGTGATGATTTTAAGGCAAATTTCTGCGGCACGCATTTCTTTAACCCGCCGCGTTACCTGAGGTTGCTGGAAGTTATCCCTACAGCAGATACCAGACCCGAGCTGGTCGATTTCCTGATGCATTACGGGGATAAGTTTTTAGGGAAAACTACTGTTTTGTGTAAGGATACACCCGCCTTTATTGCCAACAGGGTCGGTGTATATTCCATTATGGCATTGTTGCATCTGGTAGAAAAAATGGACCTTACGGTGGAGGAGGTAGATAAATTTACCGGTCCGGCACTGGGTAGGCCCAAGTCCGCGACCTTCCGTACGACTGATGTGGTAGGGCTGGATACGATGATTAAGGTGGCTAAGGGACTTTATGACAATTGCCCGGATGACAAAGCGCATGATTTGTTTAGGCTTCCCGTATATGTGGAGAAAATGGATGCCAATAAATGGCTGGGTGATAAAACAGGCCAGGGATTCTATAAAAAGACCAAAACGGCAGATGGGAAGACAGAGATACTCGCGCTGGATTTGAAAACCCTGGAATACAGGCCTCAGGTCAAAGTAAAATCTGCTACACTGGACCTGACCAAATCCATCGATAATGTAAGGGAGCGGATGAAGGTATTTGCAACAGGTAAGGATAAGGCAGCAGAGCTGTTCAGGGCCTCTTTTTTTGGTCTGTTTGAATATGTGTCTGACCGTATTCCGGAAATAGCAGATGAACTGTACCGCATTGACGATGCGATGCGTGCAGGCTTTGGCTGGGATCTCGGTCCGTTTGAAGTTTGGGATGCTGTTGGGATAGCAGAAGCCGTGGAAGGTATGAATAAATATGGACATGAGGCTGCTGGCTGGGTCCATGAAATGCTTGCTGCAGGAAATTCATCTTTTTACAAAGTGGAAGATGGCATTCGAAAATATTATGACATTCCTTCTAAAAGTTATAAAGCGGTACCTGGTACTGAGGAGTTTGTCATCCTTGACAACCTGAGGGCCAACAAACTGATTTGGAAAAATTCCGGAGCTTCTATCATTGATCTGGGCGATGGAATCATCAATGTGGAGTTTCATTCTAAAATGAATACCATTGGGGGTGATACTTTGCAGGCGATCAATAAAGCCATTGACATGGCGGAAAAAGATTACCGGGGAGTAGTGATTGGGAATGATGGAGCTAATTTTAGTGCTGGTGCCAATGTGGGCATGATCTTTATGATGGCGGTGGAACAGGAATGGGAAGAACTGAACATGGCTATAAGGTTGTTTCAGAATACGAGTATGCGGATCAGGTATTCTTCCATTCCGGTTGTTGTGGCACCACATAATCTGACACTGGGAGGTGGCTGTGAGTTTAGCCTGCACGCTGATCATGTGCAATTGAATGCGGAAACTTATATGGGGCTGGTTGAGTTCGGTGTGGGTGTAATCCCCGGTGGTGGGGGTACCAAGGAATTTGCGTTGCGTGCTTCTGATGAGTATAGAGATGATCAGATCGTTCAGCAGGTACTTAAAGACCGCTTCCTGACCATAGGGATGGCTAAAGTTTCTACCTCTGCTGCGGAGGCCTTTGAACTGGGTTATCTGCAAAAAGATAAGTATTCTATTACAATGAACAGGAGCAGGCTGATCGCCGATGCGAAAGCTAAGGCGATAGAGCTGGCTGATGGGGGTTATACCCGCCCGGTACAAAGAAAGGACATTAAGGTACTGGGCAAGCAGGGCCTGGGTATCGTATACGCCGGAGCGAATACCATGTATTCGGGAAACTATATCTCTGAGCATGATAAAAAGATCTCTGAAAAACTTGGCTGGGTAATGTGTGGCGGTGATTTGTCTTCACCAACTGAAGTAACAGAGCAATATTTACTTGACCTGGAAAGGGAGGCGTTCTTGTCATTGTGCGGTGAGCGCAAGACCCTGGAGCGTATACAGAGTATTGTGACCAAAGGGAAACCTTTAAGGAATTAATAGCTAATAAAAAGATACTGACATGCAGGAAGCATATATTATAGCAGGATATCGTACTGCGGTAGGCAAAGCCCCCCGTGGTGTATTTCGTTTTACGAGGGCGGATGACCTGGCTGCGGAAGTCATCAGGCATTTGGTAGCCTCAGTGCCTAATCTGAATAAGGAGGAGATTGACGATGTGATCGTAGGCAATGCCACTCCTGAAGCGGAGCAGGGTTTGAATATTGGCCGTATGATCTCATTGATGGGATTGGATACCGATAAAGTGCCCGGGGTGACGGTTAACAGGTATTGTGCCTCTGGTCTGGAAACCATCGCGACTGCCGTGGCCAAGATCAAAAGCGGAATGGCCGATTGTATTGTGGCAGGTGGGGTGGAAGTGATGTCCGGTATGCCTTTTGGCGGCTGGAAAATAGTACCCAATCCTGATGTTGCCAAAAATAACCCGGACTGGTACTGGGGAATGGGGTTGACAGCGGAAGCAGTAGCCAGGGAATATCAGGTAAGCCGTGAAGACCAGGATGCGTTTGCTTATCGGTCCAATATGAAAGCGGTGGAGGCGATTAAAAACGGCCATTTGAAGGCTGGTGTATTGCCCATTACCGTAACGGAGAACTACCTGGATCCGGCCATGAAAAAACAGAGCAGGACTTATGTGGTGGATACGGATGAAGGTCCAAGAGCAGACACTACTTTGGATAAGCTGGCCAAGCTGAAACCTGTATTTGCGGCTGATGGCTGTGTGACCGCAGGCAATTCTTCTCAGACTTCTGATGGTGCGGCTTTTGTGCTGGTGGTGTCTGAAAAGAAAATGAAAGAGCTGGGTGTGAACCCTATCGCGAGATTGGTCAGCTATGGTGTAGCTGGTGTGCCTCCGCGAATCATGGGGATTGGTCCAATCGAAGCAATACCCAAGGCCCTGAAAATGGCCGGGATGACGTTGGATCAGTTGAACCTGATAGAACTTAATGAGGCTTTTGCTTCGCAATCTCTGGCCATCATTCGCACTTTGGGCCTGGATACTGATAAGTTGAACGTAAACGGAGGAGCGATAGCATTAGGTCATCCATTGGGCTGTACAGGCGCTAAATTATCAGTACAGTTATTTAACGAATTAAAAAGAAGGGGACAGAGATACGGGATGGTAACAATGTGTGTGGGTACCGGACAGGGTGCGGCCGGAATTTTTGAAATGCTTTAATTGGTAGCTATCAGCTGCCGTAAAATTTATACCAGAGACTATGGAAACTACAGATAAAAAGGCAATTAAGGGTGGGGAGTTTTTAATCACAGAAACAGCTTATCAGGATGTATTCATTCCGGAAGAATTTGATGAGGAACAAAATATGATTGCTCAGACCTGCCGTGATTTTTTGGCTGCGGAGGTTTATCCCAATCTGGACAGGATCGATGCCCAGGAGGAGGGGCTAATGCCTGCTTTGATGGATAAAGCAGGCGAACTCGGAATTCTGGGTGTATCTATTCCCGAAGAATACGGCGGTTTTGGCAAAAATTTTAATACTTCAATGCTGGTCGCTGATGTGATCGGTGCCGGACACTCTTTTGCTGTTGCGCTTTCTGCCCATACAGGTATTGGTACTTTACCGATCCTTTATTATGGAAATAAGGATCAAAAAGATAAATACATTCCTAAACTGGCCACAGGTGAATGGAAGGCAGCTTATTGCCTGACCGAACCCAATTCGGGTTCTGATGCCAATTCAGGCAAAACCAAGGCAAAGCTCACTGAGGATGGAAAGCATTATTTGATCAATGGTCAGAAAATGTGGATCACTAATGGTGGTTTTGCAGATGTTTTTATTGTGTTTGCCAAAATAGATGATGATGCCAATTTAACGGCCTTTATCGTAGAACGTGAATTTGGTGGCATTACCATGAATCCGGAAGAGCATAAGATGGGCATCAAGGGCTCATCAACCAGGCAGGTGTTTTTTAATGACTGCCCGGTGCCGGTGGAGAACATGCTGTCTGAAAGACAAAACGGTTTCAAGATCGCTGTAAATATTTTAAATATTGGCCGGATAAAATTAGCTGCTGCTGCTATCGGTGCGTCTAAATCGGTAATTGATACGGCCATTAATTATTCAAACGAACGCATCCAGTTTGACAGGCCAATCTCGAAATATGGGGCTATACGTTATAAACTTGCTGAAATGGCATCGAAGGTATATGCAGTTGAATCTGCCAACTACCGTGCCGGACAAAATATAGATGATGCTTATGATACGCTGGTAGCCGGAGGAATGGATGAAGGAAAAGCAAAATTGAAGTCAACTGAACAGTTTGCTGTGGAATGTGCCATTTTGAAGGTCTGGGGCTCCGAAGTGCTGGATTATGTGGTAGATGAGGGGGTTCAGATTTACGGTGGTATGGGCTTTTCTGCCGAAGCGCCGATGGACAGGGCTTATCGTGATGCCAGGATCAACAGGATATTTGAAGGGACTAACGAGATCAACAGATTGCTGACTGTAGATATGATGCTGAAGCGGGCGATGAAAGGGGAACTGGACCTGATGACACCTGCGACAGCTGTGGCTGCTGAACTGATGTCCATCCCGGACTTTGGCGAGGAAGATGATACGCTGTTTGCAGCAGAAAAGAAGATCATCAAAAATCTGAAAAAGGCAACGCTGATGGTGGCAGGGGCTGCGGTACAGAAACTGATGATGAGCTTGTCAAAAGAGCAGGAGATCCTCATGAATATCGCAGATATGGCCAGCTATGTTTATGTGGCAGAATCGGCTATGCTAAGAACAGAAAAATTGGTAAGCCTGAAAGGAGCTGAAGCCTGTGAAGGACAATTGAACCTGATGCGGATCTATTTTGTAGAGACCCTGGATGCCGTGCAGAAAGCAGGGAAGGAAGCATTATGGGCTTTTGCAGAAGGCGATGAACTAAGAATGATGATGGTGGGATTGAAAAGGTTTACAAAATCTGAACCTTTTAATGTAAAAGAGGTCAGGCAGAAGGTGGCGCAGCAATTGATAGCGGCCAACAGATACTGCTTTTAATTAATAATTCATAACTAAACTGGGCGCCCGTATTTTAATGCGGGCGTTTTTATTTGCGGTAGGAATTGTTAAAATTGGTTAAAAATTGCGCCATCTCTAATAAAAGACTACTTTTGTCCATTATGTTAAAAAATAGACTTTTACCCGGGTTAATTTTCCTGATCGGTGCGTTTGCCGCTTGTGAAAAACCTGAAGTCTATGATCCTGCGGAACGTTTTGCAATCGAAGAAGACAGCATTAAGCTTTGGGGGAATGCAAATGGTATTGAGCTTACCAAACATGAAAGCGGGTTGTTTTATCATATTGATACCGTCGGAGACGGAGCCAATGCAATTGAACTGACAGATACGCTTGAAGTGGAATATGTATGCAGATTGCTGAGAGATACTGTAGTGAGCCGGGTTGACGGCGGTTCGGTTTATAAGTTTGCGCTTGAAAAGGGTATACCGGGATGGCAATCCGGGCTTCCTTTGATCAGGGAAGGTGGACAGATCCGTTTGCTGGTGCCTTCGCCTTTGGCTTACAGGAACGTGGCAGTCGGGATCATACCTGCTAATTCGCCCCTGGATTTTTTGGTCAGAATAAGAAATGTTATAAAAAAGAAAAGAATATTTTAAAAGGAAAATAAATAAATATGTTAAAAAAGATATCCTCATATACCCTTATGCTAATGGCCCTGACAGTCATATTGAGTTCGTGTGAAAAGGAATATGAGACTGCAGAAAATATTGATGGTGCAAAGATTGAAGAGTATCTGAAAAAGAATAACATTAACGCCGTTAAAGACCCGGAAGGTACGGGGTATTATTACCAGGTGCTTAATGCCGGAATGGGAAATGTTTATACAAATACCGATTCAGTTCGTTATAATTATTCGATCAAGTCCTTACTGACCGGTCAGGTTTATTTTGCTTCGCCAGATTTTTTGAATCTTGGGACCTTTGTGGGTTATTCGAGCCAGGTTTTAGGAATTAATGTAAAAGGAATTGTACCCGTACTGAACCAGGTGAAGGCGGGTAGCAGCTTCAGGATTATTCTTCCTTCCTCCCTGGGCTTTGGTAAAAATGGAAATGCGAGTCTGAATATCCCGCCTAATGAAATTCTGGAGGTTGCCGTGACCACTTATGCAGAGAGCCAGTCAGCGCTTGATGAGAAACAGATTGCTAAGTTTGTGGCCAATCAAAAACTGACTCCGCTAAAAGATCCTGAAACAGGGGTTTATTACATTCTGACGCAGGAAGGTACGGGTGAAGTGCCAATCACAAATACCGCTACAATAACGGCTAATTTCACGGGCCGGTATCTGGACGGAACAGTGTTTGACTCCTCTACTGACGGAACATTTAAGAATGAACTCGGATACCTGCTGCCGGGATGGGGCTTGCTGAAGAAATATAAAAAGGGCACCAGGATCAGACTGATCTTTCCTTCTGCGCTTGGTTATGGGGCTAATGGTGTCCTCGATGAAAATGGTAATCTAAGAATTTCCAGAAATGCCTGTCTGGATTTTGATGTAGAAATCTTAGATGTAACTCCTTAATCTTCATTTTTCATTTACTATAAATGTCTGCCAAAGCATCTTCCAAATGGGTATATTTAAATTTAAAACCTTCATCCAGCAATTTCTGCGCTGAAGTATTGTTGCTGATGAGCACCACATTGCTCATTTGACCCAGGATCATCTCTAATACTTTTTCGGGTACATGGATGGGCCATACCGGCCGGTGCAATGCTTTAGCTACTGCTCTGGTCAGGGTTTCATTGGTTATCGGAAATGGAGCACAGGCATTATAAACTCCACTAATTGATGGTTCGTCAACGGCCGCTGCAAACATGGATACGATGTCATCGACGTGCGCCCATGGAATCCATTGCCTTCCGCTGCCCAGAGGAGCGCCCGCAAAAAAGCGAATCGGTTTATCAAATGCTGCCAATGCCCCTTCTCCCCTGGCCATAATAAAGCCGATCCTGAATTTAACGACCCTCATGCCAAGAGATTTTCCTTTGTTTGCTGCATCTTCCCATAGTTTGCAGCATTCGGCCAGAAATCCATAACCATTGGATGAGCTTTCAGTCAGGATTTCATCACCGCAATCACCGTAGTAACCGACGGCTGACGCTGAAATGAAGGTTCTCACAGGCGCGTTGGCATCTTTTATAAGTTTGTAAATCAGCTGCGCTGATATGACACGGCTGTCAATGATCTTTTGTTTACGCTCTTTGGTCCATTTCTTTTCCGCAATGCCCTCACCGGCAAGGTGTATAACCGTATCCACCCCCTGGATGCATGAAGGATCAATCTGATGCTTGTATACGTTCCATAAATGAACGGTAACATTCTTAATTTTACCGCGTTTCCTGGCAAGAACAGAAATAGTATGCCCCTTTTCCTGCAATGCATGGATCAGCTTTTTACCAATCAGGCCGGTAGCGCCGGTAATTAAAATATGCTTCTTCATAGTAAAATAACCTCCGGTACTGGTTTTGGTTTTTATAAAATGAGTTATTAAAGTTTTTTTGTTTTGCTTATGTAAATATTGCATTAGTCATTCGAACTAAGCTATTAATTCGTATATTTTTGTAATCTATAACAAAACTCAGCTCAAAACTAATGAAGTCAAAGAAGATATTGGTTTGGTTTAGAAATGACCTTCGCCTGCATGATAACGAAATGCTGGTAGAGGCGATAGCTAAATCGGACAGTATTTTGCCTGTCTATTTTTTTGATCCGAGATACTTTGGAGATACCCGCTTTCAAACTGCAAAAACGGGCTCGACCAGGGCTCGGTTTTTGATAGAAAGTATTCATTCTCTTAGAAGGGCTTTTCAGGACTTTAGGGGTGATATTCTGCTGATCCAGGGCAGGCCAGAGGATCATATGCTGGATCTGGTGGAAAGATTTGAAATTTCGGAGGTTTACCATCACAGGGAAGTTGGTCCGGAGGAGACCGGTATATCTGCTCATGTTGAGGATGCTTTGTGGAAACAAAAGATCAACCTCAGGCACTTTATAGGTCATACGCTTTATAACAAGGAAGACCTGCCTTTTCCAATAAAGGATATCCCTGATGTTTTTAACCAGTTTAAGAAGAAAACGGAAAGAGATGCGATAGTGAAGTCGTGTTTTGAAGCTCCTGTACAGATTTCATTTGTAGAAAATAGCGAATGGGGGCAGATACCTGGTCTTGAAGATTTGGGCTTTGATGTGGATGAACCTGTTGGTGGAGAGCAGTATGCTAAAGGTGGTGAAACAGCCGGATTGGCACACCTTGAAGATCTTTTGAAACATGGCTCAGAAATCTATTCAAAAAACAGTAGTAAAGTAACTCCGGATAACCCCGGGTTTTCATCTAAGCTTTCGGCCTGGCTTGCCCTGGGTTGTTTGTCGCCACGCAAAGTATACTGGCAATTTAAGGCTGCAGAAAATGAGTTTGGTGGCAATTCAAATTTCAATCAGGTGTTACTGGGTTTGCTTTGGCGTGATTATTTTAGATTTATGTTTAAAAAACATGGTATCAGATTCTTTCAGGAACCGGATTTTGAACGGCTGATCGTGACGCCTGTGGAGGAAGATTCGGATCTGGTAAAAAATTGGAAAGCCGGACAAACCGGACATTTGCTGGTGGATAGATATATGCAGGAGCTAGACCGCTCCGGATTTATTCCACATGCGGGCAGACTGATCGTAGCAACTTATCTCATCCATATTATAAAAGCGCACTGGACTAAAGGAGCGGCGTATTTTGAAGAGAAACTAACGGATTATTCCGCCGCAAGCAACTGGGGTAACTGGGCAAATGTAGCGGGTGCAGGCCTGTCGGCCGGGTCAAAAGGAGGGTTTGATCTGGAGAAACAATTCAAAATTATGGATGTTGTAGTTTTATATTAATTGCTATCTTCGACGAATTGTTAAACAATTATTATTCTGTAAACAAAGCTGTTTAACTTTTGTTATTAATCAATAGCGTGAAAAAATTTTCTATAAGTGACATAGAGAGCCTGATCGGCGTAAAAGCTCATACCATAAGGGCGTGGGAGATCAGATACAATCTTGTTCCTCCTAAGCGTACACCAACGAACATCAGATTTTATGATGAAGACGACCTGAAGATGTTGCTCAACATCGTGACACTTAATGAAAATGGGTATAAGATCAGTAAAATCGCTGGAATGAGCCAAAAGCAAATAACAGACCTGGTGGCGCAGCTTAAAACCGACTGGAACAACGATTCTGTTCAGATGCTCAATTTGTCGAATGCGACAATTGAATATGATGAGGAGGTATTTTCAGGAATATTGGCGGGCTGCATTAAAGAGATGGGCTTGATTAACGCAATGGATGTCATGCTGTTTCCATTTATGAAAAGAGTTGGCATGCTGTGGCAAACCGGAGCTATCGATCCGTCGCACGAGCACTTTGCTGCAAACCTGATCCGGGACAGACTGATCGTGGAGATAGATCAGCTTGAAATGCCGGATAAGCCAGATCCTAAAAGATTTTTGCTGTTCCTGCCGGAAGCGGAGATGCATGAGACAGGATTGTTGTTTGCCCGTTACCTGTTAAAAAAATGCGGACAGCATACTTTATATCTCGGTCCTGAAATTCCTTATCAGGATCTCAAAAAAGTAGCAGAATCTTACAAGCCTGATTATGGTTTTATTGTACTTACCTCACTAAATTTGGGTAAAAACGTAAATAAAATTATTGGAAAAGTCATGGACAATCTCAATGTCCCCTTGCTGGTGGCAGGGAGTTTGATATCGGAATTTGACATTCTGGTTAAAGATCAGCTTACGCCTCTAAAAAATGTTTGTGATATGGTTGAATTTCTTGAAGATTTATAGCCGCGTTTACCTGTTTTTTAAGGTAAAAAAACCTAATTTTGCAATACTTACGCAATTTACATATAATGGATAATTTATCTTATCTCAATGGCGCAAACGCCGAATACATAGAATCCCTATATCAATCGTATAAAGAAGACCCTAATTCTGTAGAATTTGGATGGCAGAAGTTCTTTGAAGGTTTCGATTTTGGCAGAAACTCGTCAGGAACGGCCGTCAGCTCAGAAGCCCCTGAACACTTTTTAAAAGAAATCAATGTCCTGAATCTAATTAATGGCTACAGACAGCGCGGCCACTTGTTTACCCGGACTAATCCGGTAAGGGAAAGACGCCAGCACCTGCCTACACTGGAAATTGAAAATTTTGACCTGTCAAAGTCAGATCTGGATACCGTATTCAATTCAGGTATTGAAATAGGAATTGGTCCGGCAAAGCTGGGTGATATCGTTGCTTTTTTAAAGCAGACCTACTGCCACTCTATTGGTGCAGAATATAAATACGTTCGTACTCCTGAAGTCCTTGGGTGGATTGAAAAAAAGATGGAGAGCGTACGCAATACACCAAGTTTCTCTATAGATGAGAAAAGAAGGATATTGAAAAAATTAAACGAGGCCGTGAGCTTTGAAAATTTTTTAGGGACTAAGTTTCTTGGCCAGAAAAGATTTTCTCTTGAAGGCGCTGAGGCGCTGATTCCTGCTTTGGATTCGGTAATTGAAAAAGGGGCAGCACTCGGTATTGAAGAGTTTGTGATCGGTATGGCGCACAGGGGTCGTTTAAACGTCCTCGCCAATATCATGCAAAAGACTTATAAAGATATTTTTGCTGAGTTCGAGGGCAAAGGTTATAGTGCCGAATCCCCTTTTGGTGGCGACGTAAAGTATCACTTGGGTTATTCAACTGACATCACAACAAACGACGGTAAGAACGTTCACCTTAGCTTATGTCCTAATCCCTCACATCTGGAGACCGTAAACGGCGTGGTAGAAGGAATGACCCGTTCTAAAATAGATTTTAAATATGGCGGTGATGATGCGCGCATCGCACCGATATTGATCCATGGTGATGCGTCAGTGGCTGGACAGGGCATTGTGTACGAAGTAATTCAGATGGCTGGTTTGGATGGTTATAAAACTGGAGGTACTATTCACCTGATCATTAACAATCAGATCGGTTTCACTACAAATTATAAAGACGGCCGTACCAGCACTTATTGTACGGATATTGCAAAGGTGACGCTTTCCCCGGTATTTCATGTGAACGGTGATGACGTTGAAGCATTGGTTTATGCCATTAATCTGGCTATGGAGTATCGTCAGCGGTATAAGAATGACGTGTTCATCGATATTTTATGCTATCGGAGGTTTGGTCACAATGAGGCCGATGAGCCTAAATTTACACAGCCGTTATTGTATAAGACGATAGAGAAACATGCCAATCCGCGTGACATTTATATTCAGCAATTGATCTCTGAGGGGAAACTGGAAGCAAGTCTGGCAAAAGAAATGGAAAAGGAGTTTCGAGGCATTTTGCAGGAGCGCCTAAACGAGGCTAAGGAGCTTACCTCAACTTATCAGGATGTAAAATTTGGAGGTGCATGGGCAGATATGCGTATTGCGACGCCGAAAGATTTTGAGGAATCGCCTAACACGGCTGTTAAAAAGACAACCTTATTGGAGATTGCTAAAAGAATCAGCTCTTTGCCTTCAGATAAAAAATTCTTTAAGAAAATAGAGAAGCTTTTTGAAGAACGCAGTAAGATGGCGAATACTACGCATGTTTTTGACTGGGCGATGGGGGAGCAGCTCGCTTATGGAACTTTGCTTGCTGAAGGCAAGAGAGTTCGTCTAAGCGGACAGGACGTGGAACGTGGTACATTCTCTCACCGGCATGCAGTAATTACCCTTGAGGATTCTGAGGAAGAGTACATCCCACTTGCAAATATATCTGAACAGCAGGCTCCTTTTGATATTTACAATTCACATCTTTCGGAATACGGTGTCCTGGGTTTTGAGTATGGATATGCAATGGCCAATCCCAATGCATTAACCATTTGGGAAGCACAATTTGGAGACTTCTTTAACGGTGCGCAAATCGTGGTTGATCAGTATATCGCCAGCGCAGAAACGAAATGGCAGCGTGAAAACGGACTGGTGTTGCTGCTGCCACATGGTTATGAAGGCCAGGGCCCTGAACACTCTTCGGCACGCATTGAGCGTTTTATGGAGCTTTGCGCGGATTATAACATGCAGGTAACCAATTGCACTACTCCTGCAAACTTTTTCCATGCTTTGCGCAGGCAATTTAAGCGTGATTTCAGAAAACCTTTGGTGGTATTTACGCCTAAAAGCCTTTTACGCCATCCTGCTTGTGTCTCCGCACTCGAAGAATTTACAGAAGGTAAGTTTCAGGAGGTAATCCCGGATAAAAATGTGAAGGCAACTGATATAACCCGGGTATTGTTCTGCTCTGGGAAAATCTATTATGAACTGCTCGAAAAACAACAAAAAGATCAGATCAAACATGTAGCTATAGTAAGAGTTGAGCAGCTGTACCCTACGCCATTGGCACAAATGGAAGCCGTGTATAAAAAATACAAAAATGCTGAAGAAGCGTTGTGGGTTCAGGAAGAACCGGAAAATATGGGGGCGTGGCCGTATTTGCTTCGCAGATTAAGAAAAACTATCTTTAATGATATCGAAGTGATCTCGAGAAAAGAAAGTAGCAGTACGGCTACGGGATTTGCAAGACAACATGCAGACCAGCAAGCATATATTTTAGCAAAAGCCTTTGAAACACAGGTCACTGCGCAGGATCAAAAGATCGCTAAAAAGTCTGTGAGTAAAGTATTTAATGTAGATTAGAATAAAATAATACACCGTTATGAGTATAGAAATAAAAGTTCCGCCGGTTGGCGAGTCGATAACCGAAGTTGTTTTATCCCGCTGGGTGAAAAACGACGGTGATGCAGTTGAAATGGATGAGGTAATTGCTGAATTGGAATCTGATAAGGCAACATTCGAATTGACTGCTGAGCAAGCAGGAACTTTAAAAACAGTAGCAGCTGAGGGAGATACTTTAGCCATAGGCGCTGTAGTTTGCAAAATTGAAGATGGTAGAGCGGCTCCAAAAACTACGCCTGCAGCAGTTAAGGAAGAGAAGCCTGTGGTAGCTGAAGAGAAGGCCGCGGCCCCTGTGGCAGAAAAATCGGGTGAGAGCTATGCAAGTGGAACACCTTCGCCTTCAGCTGGTAAAATACTGGCCGAAAAAGGGATTGCTGCGGATGCTGTTAAGGGCACCGGCGTTGATGGCAGGATTACCAAAGAGGATGCACAGAATGCTGAAAAAACAGCGCAGCCTGTTGCTAAAACTGAAGTGCCTAAAGCAGCAGTTGCTGTGCCTGGTGCAGGATCAAGAAATGAGCGCAGGGAAAAAATGTCGCCGTTGCGCAAGACTGTGGCAAAACGCCTGGTAACGGTTAAAAATGAAACCGCAATGCTGACCACCTTTAATGAGGTGAACATGAAACCTATCATGGATCTGCGTGGAAAGTATAAAGATCAGTTTAAGGAAAAGTATGGTGTTGGTCTGGGTTTTATGAGCTTCTTTACAAAAGCTGTTTGTGAGGCGCTTAAAGATTTTCCGGCAGTAAATGCACGTATAGATGGAGAGTCTGTTGTTTATAATGACTTTGCTGATATCTCCATAGCAGTTTCTGCTCCAAAGGGCCTGGTAGTGCCTATTATAAGAAATGCTGAAAGCATGAGTCTGGCCCAGATCGAAAAAACTGTTATTGAGCTGGCTACTAAGGCACGCGATAGCAAACTGACCATAGAAGAGATGACAGGCGGAACATTTACCATTACAAATGGCGGTGTTTTCGGGTCAATGATGTCAACTCCGATTATCAATGCGCCGCAATCTGCAATTTTAGGTATGCACAATATCATTGAACGTCCGGTTGCAGAAAAAGGCGAGGTGGTCATCCGTCCGATGATGTACGTAGCCTTATCTTACGATCACCGGATCATTGACGGAAGAGAATCTGTTGGTTTTTTGGTAAGGGTAAAACAATTACTGGAAGATCCCGCAAGACTGCTTTTAGGCATATAGATAGCCTGCAGAGGAATAAAAAAAGAGGACGCTTTTTAGGTAGAGCGTCCTTTTTTTATTTGATGATCTATTTAATTGACCCTTCTTGTCAGAATGTAAAAATTAGGATCTGCCTTAAAATTTTCATTGGCAAGTTCCTTGTTCACGGCCATCTTTTTCCAGTTTGTTGAGGGTCTGATCCACGCATAAACGTCTTTTTTCAAGGTTACTTTCAGGGGCATGTTGAAGTCTTTTACTACTTCAGTCCATCTGTAGCTCAACTGACCATTGGCTATTTTATATTCAAGTACAGGAATCTGTGTATGACGCAGGTACTGGTCGAAGATCTTGTCGAGTTTAATGCCCGATTGTTTTGCTATATAAGCTTCAATTTCCTTTGTGGTAACCGTTTTGTGGTAAAAAGTCTTATTGAGTCCACGCAGGAGCATCCGGAATTTCTCATCATTAGCCATAAGCTGCCTGATGGTATGTATTAAATTGGCTCCTTTGTAATACATGTCCCCGGAGCCCTCTCTGTTCACATTGTATGGGCCAATTACAGGAATGTCATTCACGATCTTTTTCCTAACGCCAATGACGTATTCCGAGCCTGCAGTTTTACCATATTGAGATTCTGTAAATAAAGTTTCTGAGTAATTTGTAAAGCCTTCATGCACCCACATGTCTGCGATATCTTTAGTGGTGATGTTGTTTCCAAACCATTCATGGCCACTTTCGTGAATGGTTATAAAATCGAATTTCAGTCCCCATCCAGTTTCTGAGAGATCTCCGCCGAGGTATCCCATTTTAAATTTATTACCGTATGCCACTGCGCTCTGATGTTCCATTCCCAAGTGGGGTGCCTGTACAAGTTTGTATCCGTCTTTGTAAAATGGGTAAGGGCCAAACCAATGTTCAAAGGATTTGAGCATCGGTTTTACATCCGCGTCCCAATGGGGGCGGGCTTTTGTGCTGTCCTCTTTTAACGACCAAAAGTCTAAAGAAAGGCTACCATTTTCACCTTTATAATGATCAGTCCAGTGTGCATATTTGCCAATATACAGACTCACATTATAATTGTTGATAGGACTGGAAACAAACCAGTTGTACTGGGTATCGCCACTGGGCTTTTGAACGATGCTGCGAAGGCGTCCGTTGGCGATAGTCTGCAGGTCTTTGGGTGCAGTTACGCTAATCAGCAAGCTATCAACCTCGTCACTCTGGTGGTCCTTGGTAGGCCACCAGGCACTCGCCCCCAGGCCCTGGCATGCCACTGATACCCATGGGTTGCCAGATGTATCTTTTGTAAAGATAAATCCTCCGTCCCATGGCGGGTTTACAGCCACAACCGGATAGCCTGAGTAAAATACAGTGAAACGTTCCTTAGCCCCCTTTTTGATTTCTTTGGGAAATGTCACCAATACCGCATTAAATGTCCTTTCAAAAAGCAATTCGCGCCCGTCGTATATGACCTTCTCTACTTTCATATTGCTGAACAAATCGAATTGAAGTTTGCGGAAGTTCTGCGCAGCAGTAAACACAAATTCATTGCTGCCGCTGATGAACTTATGCCCGATATCTATTTTAACATCTAAATGGTAATAGTCGATGTTGTAACAGGTCCGCAGGGGTGTGAGCATGCCCCTTAGCGTATCCGCCTTCGTATAACTGTTTTTTTCGCTGATCAACTGAGCTCTGGACTGAACAAACAGGCAGAAAAAGAGAACAGTTAGGAGCAGGAGCTTTCTCATGCTATGGTTTTAATATAGTGATGGTTAATGCGGAAGAATTGTGTACGTCATGAAAGATGCGATGTGTTGCTTTTTGAAAATCGACCGGTTCCGCCTGGTAGATGTCCATGAATTTTTGAGGGTTTCTGTCTGCCAGCGGGAACCAGGAATTTTGGACCTGTACCATGATGCGATGACCTTTTTTAAAGGTATGGGCGACATCGGGCAATGTATAATTTATCTTAGTAATTGCTCCTGGTACAATCGCTTCCGGTTTCTCAAAGCTATTGCGGTATTTGCCACGCATAATCTCCCCCCTGACCAGCATTTGATAGCCACCCATGATGATATTTTTAGGATTCGGGGCTGGATCTGCAGCATCTTCAGGATAGACATCAATAAGCTTAACGACATAATCAGCGTCTGATCCTGTCGTTGATACTACTAGATTGGCCATAAGCGGGCCTGCCAGTGTAATGTCTTCCGTTAGCGCTTCCGTCTGGTATACTTTAACGTCGGGACGACGGGCCGCAAAGCGCTGATCATCTATCATGTATTCACGCGTTCTTTTAGCCTGTACGCCATCCTGATAAGGCACCGGCTGATTTGGGTCACTTATATATTCATCCCAGCTGTCTGTCCTGCCCACTTTTTCAAAACCGAGCTTTCCGTTTGGCTGCAAATAAAGCGTCTTTGTTTCTGTTTCTTTCGGCGGCCAGGCATCAAATCCTTTCCATTCATTGCTTCCTGTCACAAATATATTCGCTTCAGCGGGTTTAAAATCTCCTTCACCTTTGAGGTAATATTTGAAGAAAGGGAGTTCAAAATTTTTCTGGTAATCAATGCTGGTTGGCTGTCCAAACACTATATCGCCAAAACTGCTCCCGGCGCTGCGCACCCATCCGCCATGGAACCACGGCCCCATTACGAGGATGTTATTGGCATTGGGATTTTGTTTTTCTATACTTTTATAGGTGGCAAAAGTTCCATACACATCTTCCGCATCAAAAAAACCTCCTACAACCATAACGGCAGGTTTTACGTTGGTCAGGTGCTGCCGGATGTCTCTCGCCTGCCAAAAGGTGTCCAGATTAGGATGTGCAAAAAGGTCATTCCAGAATTTAATGCTGTCTGCAAAATATTTATCTTTCAAGTTTTTAACAGAACCGGATTCGAGGTAAAAGCGGTAGTTGTCTGCAATTGGAAACTGGAAATTTTTGGGCCCTTTGTCTGGAGTGATCGGTTTAAGCCTTGGTACTCCAAACGTACTCATGAAACCAAAAGCATCCATCAGGAACAGTGCCCCGTTGTGGTGAAAGTCATCACCCCTGAACCAGTCTGTAACAGGCGCCTGAGGTGAAACTGCTTTTAAGGCAGGGTGGGCGCCCGGCAATGAGGTGGTGGAGTAGAAACCAGGATAAGAGATGCCCCATATCCCTGCTTTACCATTGTTGTTCTTTATGTTTTTGACCAGCCAGTCGATGGTATCATAGGTATCGGTGCTCTCATCAATATCCTTTTTACTTTTCTTGCTGGTAACCTGTGGCCTGATGTCATCGAAAGTGCCTTCGCTCATCCATTTCCCTCTGACGTCCTGATATACAAAAATGAACCCCTCCCGCATCATTGCCGGGAAATTGCCCAGACTTGTTTTGAATTTGTCCGCACCATAAGGGGCTACCGTGTAAGGCGTCCTGTTGATTAGAAAAGGATATTTTTTTGACTGATCTTTTGGGATGTAAATTGAAGTAAACAACTTAATACCATCCCTCATCGTAATCTGCTTCTCTAATTTAGTGTAATTTTCGAGCACATAAGCAGAATCAGTGGTCTGGGCGAGAGCTGGAGCTGCAAAAAAAATAAAAAAAACAGTGAACCAGCGAAGTTTTAAAGGGGCCATGAGTAAATAATAAGATTTAAAGTTTAAATATAGCAAATGCAAATGTCTAGTGTTAAAAATGGCATTGAAATGGTCAAAGAAATTACAATCTTTTTAATTAGCTAAGTATTTCAACATAGGTTTTATTAACTTAGTGCCGTAAAAAAATTCCTTAATATGCAATACGATGTAGTTGTAATTGGCTCGGGTCCGGGCGGTTATGTAGGAGCAATAAGATGTGCTCAGTTAGGTTTGAAGACGGCGGTTATAGAAAAATATAAAACATTCGGGGGAACCTGTTTGAACGTCG
Source organism: Pedobacter ginsengisoli (assembly GCF_030244015.1). GTDB lineage: Bacteria > Bacteroidota > Bacteroidia > Sphingobacteriales > Sphingobacteriaceae > Pedobacter > Pedobacter ginsengisoli. The sequence goes on along the minus strand of NZ_JASSYX010000004.1, from coordinate 146,396 downwards.
GATGCATTCCTTCAAAAGCATTATTAGACTCTTCTGAACATTATTACAATGCAGCACACAGCTTTGGAACACATGGTATCGATGTCAAAGACCTGAAGGTAAACATGCCCCAGATGATTGCGCGCAAAAATGATGTGGTGGCACAGAATACTGCTGGTATACAATATTTATTTAAGAAAAATAAAATTGATGCTTTTGAGGGAGTAGGATCGTTTACGGACAAGAATACCATCAAGATCACCAAAGATGACGGTAAAACTGAAACCATAACGGCAAAAAATGTCATTATAGCCTCCGGATCCAAGCCGACTGCACTGCCTTTTTTACCTATAGATAAAAAACGGATCATTACTTCTACTGAAGCCCTCAACATCACGGAGGTGCCAAAGCAAATGGTCGTGATTGGAGGTGGCGTGATTGGACTCGAGCTGGGATCGGTATACGCCCGTTTAGGGACTAAGGTATCTGTAATTGAGTTCCTGCCCTCGATTATCGCAACCATGGACGGAGGCCTGGGAAAAGAGCTTCAGCGTGTACTGAAAAAATCTCTGGGCATGGAGTTCTTTACGGGGCATAAAGTGACCGGGGCAAGTGTGAAAGGCAAGAAGGTTACCGTTACCGCTGACAATTCAAAAGGCGAGAAGGTGACATTTGATGCTGATTACTGCATCGTGGCCGTTGGCCGTACAGCTTATACCACTGGTCTGGGGTTGGAAAACATTGGTATCAAAACCGAGGAAAGAGGAAACAAGATCCCTGTTAATGAGCACTTGGAGACTGCCGTTCCAGGAGTCTATGCTATAGGTGACGTGATCAAAGGCGCTATGCTTGCCCATAAAGCAGAAGATGAAGGTGTATATGTTGCAGAACGAATTGCGGGACAGAAGCCCCACATCAACTATAATCTGATCCCCGGTGTAGTTTATACCTGGCCGGAGGTTGCGTCAGTTGGCCAGACAGAAGAGCAATTAAAAGAAAAAGGAGTACAATATAAGTCAGGCTCATTTCCTTTCAAGGCGAGTGGCAGGGCGAAAGCCAGTATGGATACTGACGGATTTATCAAAGTACTTGCTGATGCCAAAACAGATGAAATCCTGGGTGTGCATATGATTGGTCCGCGTGCAGCGGATATGATCGCAGAAGCTGTAGTTGCAATGGAATTCAGGGCGTCTGCTGAGGATATTGCCCGTATCTGTCATGCTCACCCGACTTATACGGAAGCGTTTAAAGAAGCTGCGATGGCGGCAACTGACAACAGGCCTATACACATTTAGCAGCAAAGAAGGCGGCAGATCATTCTGTCGCCTTCTTTGCTAAATTCGAATAAGTCTCGTACAAGACCTTAATAGCGATCTCGATGAGCTGCAAATGTTCATACTGATGTCCATGTTGCACTTCTACATTGATATAGGGGATCTTATTTTCCATCGCATATACAGAAAGCGAGCCATCATCAGGACCTCTGTCAGATTGCAGGATCACATTTACATTCTTTTTCTTAAAATTATTGAAAAGAGCAAGGTCAGTAACCAGGATCAGGTCGTCTGAATCTGCCTCAAAGTTAATGTGTACAGAATCGGCGGTCTCTTCAAGCTCATAGCCTTTCAGATAAGAAGATATTCCAAATCCTCCATCGGCATTATTGTGCAGGGTAAACATATAGCCCAGCTTTTTGGCATTGTAATAATTAAGGATCATTTTAGAGGCATCTTCCAATTGTCTGATCACATCGTCGTTGTCTGTGTTGTCATATTTATCCAAACCCATTACCCTCCCCCCATAGGAGTAGATGCTGTTAGGGTCTGTTTGAAAATCTATCCCCTTGTGCCGGAACTTATAATTTCTGGTGCCTCCGTACTGACAATCAATTATGGAGCCACCGCTAAACCTGATGTATTCAAATGCTGCCTTAACTCCAGTGTCTTCATCATCATGAATCACTAAAAAGCTGATCTTAGGTTTGCCATAGCTATATTTGACGAGGTTAATATCAAGATCATTTAACTTTACAAAAGCAGTATCTGTTATCATTCCTTCAAACACCGGAGGGTGCTGGGCTTTTGAGCGCAATGAAAAACTGTAAAACAAGATAATTAAAGTGATGTATCTCAGCATGACGCAAATAATACAGCAAAGTAATTATAATTGTTTGGACAATAAAAAAAAGAGGGACTTTTTAGGGTCCCTCTTTTATACATCAGTTCATGAATGTTAATGAGTATGGTCTATGTCGTACTCATGTACATCTTTATGTTTATATGGCTCAGCTATAAGCTCTTCCATTGATTTTCCTTTTTTGTCAAGACCAAAATAGTGTAACATATTGTCAAATGCCTGATACATTACCGGGACAACGATTAAGGTCAGGAACAGAGAGCTGGTAAGTCCGCCCACGATGACCCAGGCCAGACCGTTTTTCCACTCTGCACCGGCACCACTGGCCAATGCAATAGGAAGCATTCCGATCACCATGGCAATAGTCGTCATTAGGATCGGTCGTAAACGTGCATGGTTTGCAAGTATCAGCGCTTCATGTGTTGTTTTACCTTCCGCTTTCATCTGGTTTGTGAAATCGACCAGAATGATGGCATTTTTAGCTACCAGACCAATGAGCATAATCAAACCTAAAATGGTGAAAATACCAAGCGACTGATTATTTAATGCAAGAGCGAGTAAAGATCCGATTACCGAAAGCGGAATAGAGAACATTACGACCAGCGGATAAATAAAGCTGTCGTAAAGCGCAACCATGATCAGGTATACCAGGATAACAGATGAAAGTAAAGCAATACCTAATGTGCCAAACCCTTCGCTTTGATTTTCCTGATCACCAGCCCATACGTAGCTAACACCGACAGGTCTTTTAAGCTTGCCATCCTTTTCCAGGGCTTCAAGTTTTGCCTGAAAGTCAGCTACTACAGAACCCGTTGCTCTACCTATTGACTGGGCCTTTACAGAAACAGAGGTACTTTTATCTCTTCTTTCCAGCTGGCTTGGGCCGGCACTTTCTTTAATATCTGCAAATTGTGACAACTTAACCTGCTGGCCGGTAGCATTTACAAAGATCAGATTCCTTACATCGTCAATGTTTTTGCGGTTAAACGCCTGATAACGGATGTTGATGTCGTACTCATATTCCCCTTTACGGAATTTACCATCTGTATTGCCACTAAATGCAGTTTGCATCGTGGTACCTACGGTTTGCAGGCTCAGTCCCAATGCGGCCATCTTATCACGGTCTACCTGGACATTGATCTCAGGGCTGCCTTTTTCTACGGATAACTTCACCTCTGCGGAACCTTCAACTGTTTGTAATACTTTCATGGCCTGTTCAGCATAGTTTAGCGCGCTGTCCAGGTCCGAAGCCATGATGACCATATCAATAGGGGCATTTTCGGCAATACCGAGGATACTGATCGGAACCGTTTTTACTTTTGCACCTACCAGATATTTTGAAAGTTCGCGGCTTACCTTCGTCGCATAAATACTCGATTCATCCTTACGGTCTTTGCGGTCCACCAGTTTTACATTGATCTCGGACTTGTATGCCGTAGCCTGGGTTCCACCAAAGTCACCACTGGACTGACCCACAGTTGTAATCATCTGGGTGATCTCTTTCTTTTTAGAAAGAAAATCCTCTGCTTGCTGTGTAACCTGGTTTGTCTTTTCAATAGATGCATCTTTCGGTAGCTCTATTTGCACAAGGAATTCTCCTTTATCACTTTTAGGAAAGAATTCAAAACCTATAAAACCTCCAATGGTCAGGCCGCATGAGCTCAAAAGCAGCAGGAATACCCCAATGATGGTAATTGCTTTATGGCGTAGCGTCCAGGTCAGAATACCGGTGATCCAAAGTGTGAATTTATGGAGCTGTTTTTCAAACCAGAGAATAAAACGCCCGAATATATTTTTTCCTTCAATCTTTTCAAGTTTACCAAAGCGTGAAGACAATAGCGGAACGATAGTAAATGACGCGACCAGGGAAAGCAGCGTAGCGATGATTACCACTACGCAGAACTGACGCAATATATTTGATACCAGGCCTGTACTAATTGTAATGGGGAAGAATACTACTACGATCACCAAAGTGATTGATACAACTGTAAATCCAATCTCCCGGGTAGCATCATAAGCAGCACGTGCACGATTTTTCCCCATTTCCATGTGCCTGTAGATGTTTTCAAGTACCACAATGGCGTCATCCACAAGGATACCTACCACAAGGGATAACCCCAGTAAAGACATCAGATTTAACGTATACCCAAACAGGCTGATTCCGATAAAAGTAGCAATCAGAGAGGCTGGAATGGACACCATTACAATAGCGGCATTACGTATACTGTGCAGGAAGAAAAGCATAACAAAAGCCACCAGGACGATTGCAAGAATCAAATCATGGATTACTGCATCCGCGGATTCCAGTGTGAAAATCGAACTGTCGTTTACAATTTTGATTTTCAGGTCGTTTGCCTTATAATCGGCCTGTAAAGTCTCAATTGCTTTGTGCATCAGCTTACTCACTTCAACAGCATTGGCATCAGTTTGTTTAACGATCTGTATCGCAATTGCACCTTTTCTGTCAATCCGGGCAATCTTTTCTACTTCCTTTTGGGCATCCTGAACATCTGCGACGTCGGTCAGCCTGATCTGTGCTCCGGCATTGCTGGTTGCCACCACCAGGTTTCTCAGCTCATCAACGGTTTTGTACTTACCTGATAAACGGATCAATATGTCAGAATTGTCAGTTTTCACACTTCCGGTAGGGAAATCAAGGTTTGAAGACAGGATCGCCTGCTGGATTTGAGGTACTGACAGACCATAACCCTGAACCTTGTCAGCATCAAGTCCGACTACAATTTCACGTTCCTGGCCGCCGACAAGGTTTACCTGAGCTACACCTGTTACCCTTGACAAAATAGGGGCTATACGTTTATCGATCAGGTCATAAAATGTAGCATCATCCATTTTTGCAGATGCCGACATAGTGATTACCGGAAGGTCATCCAGAGAAAATTTATTCAGGGAAGGTGGCTTAACATCGGTAGGCAGATCTGCGAGGATAAAGTTCACCTTTCTTTGTGCGTCATTTAAGGAAAGGTCAATATCAGCCTGGTCATTTAAAGTGATTGTCACAACAGACAAACTTTCATAAGAAACTGCATTCAGTTTTTTAATATTTTCCATGGACGATACCGCATCCTCTATTTTCTTGGTTACGGTATTTTCCACCTCATTTGGTGAGGCCCCGGGATATATTGTTGATATTGAAACTACATTGTTTGAGAATTTTGGCAATAGCTCATAACTCAGGGAAAAGTAGCTCAGTAGCCCCATCAATGTTAGCACAGTAAAGACCACGATAACGAGACTGGGGCGCTTGATAGAGATTTCGGTTATTTTCATAATGTCTTATTTTACCGGTACTACGGCACTGCCGTCTACCAAATTGATTTGTCCGCTTGTAATTACAGTTTCGCCTTCTTTTAAGCCGTCTATGATCTCTACATTTTCACCCAGGATCCTGCCGGATATCACTTTGCGGACTCTGGCTTTCCCGTTTTCCATCACAAATACCTGGTTGCTGCTTACACTGCCTACAAATGATCCGCGCGGGATTGTCAAAGCAGGCGCCTGAGCAGGGAATTTAAATATAGCAGTTCCATACATACCCGCTTTAATGTCATGTTTGCCATTGTTTGCAACCTCAATTTCAATAGGAAAGTTTAGTGAATTGTCTGCCTTGGCAGCAATAAAGGTGATCTTTCCACTATAGTCGTCTGCTGGAAAAACATTAGATTTGATCTGGACTACATCCCCAACTTTAAGGTTAGCAACCTGGCTTTCATTTACACTCACTTTCAGTTTCAGTTTAGAAACATCTACCAGTTCAAACATTTGGGTGCCCTGTGTATTTACAAAAGCACCTACCTCGATGTATCTTTTATTGACGATGCCATTTATAGGTGATTTGATGTTCGCATCGCTTACCCTTCTTGATGCACTTTGCAATCTCAGGCGCGCATTTTGAACCGTAAGTCTGGCCTGATCAAGTTGCTGCTGGGTTACACCTCCCGTCTTAAACGAGCTCGCATACCTGGCTTCATCTTTAATTGCATTCTGCAAAGTCGCCTCGGCAGTTTCTTTATCTGTATTGATGATCTCTGCGTCGATGCGGGCAATGACTTGTCCTTTACTTACACGGTCCCCTTCATCTACAAAGATCTTGCTTACGCGGCCTGCATTTTCAGACAGAAAATTGAGCTCCTGATTGGGCGCAAAAACTCCATTAACACTAAAATCAAGATCAATTGGCGCTTTTTTAATGGTTGCGGTACGCACACTCACAGCACCACCACCTTGCGCAACAAGTGCAGTTTTAGCTGCATTCTTTTTCTTATTGCTGTTCAATACAAATGCAATTGCTGTCCCCGCAACTATAATTACCAGTATCGTTATAATTATTCTTTTCATTGTAAAAGTGATTTTATATTTCCGTTTGATTTGATTAATTGTATTTCGGCAATTTTGTAGTTCAAAAGCGCCTGATTATAATTGTTTTGTGCTTCTGTTAATGAATTTTCAGTCTCCAGAAGATCGGTTAGGTTTGCCAGACCGTTATTATAGTTGTTTTGGGTGCTGGTATAAATCTCCTGTGCCAGTAAAACATTCTTACGCTGAGCATTGATGGTATTCATGTTGTTCCTCAATCCTATCTTTGCATTTTCATAGGCCAGATTCAGGGAATTTTTTGTTTGTCTGATGTCTTCCTCCACCTTTTTTAGATTTACATCTGCCTGACGTACCCTTGATCGTGTAGCAAAGCCATCAAAAATCGGGATTTTAAGCGTTACTCCCACAGAAGCGATATCAAACCAGTTGGCAGTTGTATTTCCTCCTTTGAAAAGATCAAATTTATTACTGACGCCACTGTAATTATAGTTGCTGTTTAGGGCCAGGGTCGGGTAATATTCCGATATCTTTGCCTTTCTGTCCAAAGAATAAAGGTCTTTCTGGACACGTGCTATCTTCAGTTCAGTACGGTTATCCAGATTTATGCTTTCAGACATTGCAGGCAATTGCGATACTTCAGTTAATTCGGTAGAAGGCAAAACAATGGCCGTTTCCACTGGCATCCCCATTGAGAACTTCAATTGATTCTCCAATTGTCTGATCGCATTTAGGATCTGCTCTCTCTGTGTCAGCAAATTCGTCATGTTTACACTGATCCTGTCTACATCTATTTTTTTTGCCAGTCCGTTCTTGTACTGGTTTGCGATGATCTTTTCTACCACCTGAACATTTTTGATATTGGTGTCTATAACATTCAGCTGCTGCCTGTTCACCAGTACCGAATAATAATTGTTGGCGACCATCTCTATGATTTGTTCTTCGCTAAGATCAGCGCTTAATTTGTAATAGCTTTCACTTGTTTTAGCGGCTTTAAGTCCCGTGAAAACAGTTTGATTGAAAAGTTGCTGGTTTAACTGAACACCGGCGCCGGCGTTGTATTTGGTGCCTGCTTTGGTAACAATCACCTCGCCCGGCCTTTGAATGATTTCACCAGGCAAAACAATGCTCTGAATGATAAGATTGTCCGTTAAACTTGCGCTGCCTGTTATTTGCGGTAGAGCCTGAGCTCTAATTTCTTCAGTTTTGTATTTCCCGGCATCTATGTCCAGCTTGGCCTTACGTATATTAACACTGTTTTGCACCGCATAATTGAGCGCCTCTTTAAGAGTCAGCGATTGCTGCGCATTCACTCCATTTGATAAAGCTAAACCAAGAAGCAGTAAGGGTATTCTTTTTATCTGTTTAATAATCGTATTCATATGATATAATTTGTAGTCTATTGAAGTCCTTTGATAAATATTTTAGAAAGACTAAGTTGTTTTTCCAGCATGGCCTTCATTTCTTTTTTACTTGGGAAAAGCTCCTTATTGCCATGCATGATACATAGCGAAGTAATGCCTGCAAGACTTTCCAGATACAGTTCCGCGATCTTGTTTACGTCCGTAGGCGCTATTTCTCCATTTTCCATAGCCCGCTCAAAGATTTCGGCATGAAAATCCTCGTTCTTCTTTTTCATCTTCATGAAGTGGGCTCTAAGCTCATCGGAATTTAAAGACGAATCCGGGCTTCCGCCCGATAAATGAAGCATGTAATACTTCTGAAAGAACCGGTGCTTGACTTCTATAAAAATGCCCAGACGGTCTTCAAGGGAGATGTCCGAAGACTTGTCCTTTTCGATGATTTCAAAATAATCGGTGAATATTTTATCGATGACGCCCAGCACCAGGCTGTTCTTGTCCGGGAAATAGTAATACAAAGAGGGTTTAGATACCGATAAATCCTCAGCTATCTCATTCATAGTGGTTTTGTTAATTCCATAATGCATGAAACGCTTGATCGCTCCTTCTATAATTACATCCCTTTTTTTATCTGTTTCTACCATTTTACTTTTTTACTTTCTGACTTTTTTATTCTAAGGGTCAAAAGTAAGGCCATAATCCTGCTTAAGGAATTTTATTGCTAAAATTTCTTAAAACTGACGGATAAATGACAATTAATGCTTGGATTGCAGTCCCGAAAGGAAAATTTCTGCAAACATCCGCTCTTTCATAAAGATCTGTTTAAACTGCTCTTTGGCGGGGTGGATATTTTTGTCTTTGGTAAGGATGTTAAAATGTATTCCGGACAGGGCATCTATAAAAATGTCAGTAGCAAGTTTTGGATCTTCCATAGCCAGTTCACCGCTAGCTATTCCCCTGCTAAAAAGTGAACTTAAAATGATCGTTTCAAAAGTTCTTGCACGTTGAAATTTCTCGTTGAGGCCTTTTGGCAGATCATTGCCAATAATTTGATTGGATTCAAAAAGATTATAGTATTTCTGGATATAGCTCTGCCGTTTTTGAAGAAGCTTAAGTACTCCTTCCGTTGAGGTGGTGGTTTTGTCAATTGACCTGACCAGGTCCCTGCTCATGATCTGCATCAGGTATTCAATGGTGCTAACATACAGGCTCAGTTTGTCAGGAAAATAATAATATAAGAGTGCTTTTGAAAAAGAGATATCCTTAGCGATCTCGGTCATCGTGGTTTTGGAGAGGCCGTAGTGAGCGAACCTCTTTAGCGCTGCTTCAATAATTAATACTCTTTTTTTATCCTGATTTTCCATATAAACAATAATGTGCCGCTTTTTGACATCCTTACACCCTCAGACATCTTTACAATAGAGCCGAAAAATAGGAATTTTTTTTAAATATTATCTTTATCATGTTTATTACACCCCTGTTATCAGTTACATTTGCACAATTATCAATCTGTTCATTCTATGTCGGTACTGCAAGAAAGCATATCTCTAAAGCCATACAATACATTCGGTATACCTGTGAACGCAAGGTATTTTGCAGAAATCGTTAATGAAGGTGATTTGGTGCAATTGCTAAATTCCGACCTTATCGGGGAACAAAAACTTTTGATTTTGGGCGGCGGAAGTAATATCCTGTTTACCGAAGACTTTAACGGGCTTGTGATAAAAGTCAGCATCCCGGGAATAAAATCAATAGAAGATGGAAATGATGTCGTCGTTACAAGCGGAGCAGGTGTGGTGTGGAATGATCTGGTTCAGTATTGTGTTCAGCAGGGTTTTGGAGGCATTGAAAACTTAAGTCTTATCCCTGGAACAGTGGGCGCGTCTCCAATTCAGAACATAGGAGCATATGGCGTCGAACTTAAAGATGTATTCGAATCCTGCGTTGCCTATGAGATAGCAACCGCGAAAACTAAAGTCTTTACCTATAAAGACTGCCAGTTTGGATACCGGGATAGTATTTTCAAAAACGAGCTAAAGAATCAGTACATCATCACATCCGTTAGTTTGAGGTTAAATAAGATTCCGGATGTCAACATTCAGTACGGAGCAATTAAAGATGAACTGGCCAATAGGAATATATCATCACCAACTATATCGGATGTCTCGGCTGTGGTATCAGACATCAGGGTTAGCAAATTACCCGATCCCTCAACTATAGGAAATGCAGGCAGTTTCTTTAAAAATCCCATAATTGACCAGACCCAATTCGATCTGATACTTAAACAATTCCCTGAAATCGTCCATTATCCTGCTCCGAATGGCAGGGTAAAGCTTGCCGCGGGTTGGCTTATAGAACAATGCGGATTTAAAGGAATAATAAGTGGAGAAACGGGAACCTGGAGAAATCAGGCACTGGTTCTAGTAAATCATGGTCATGCTACCGGTCAGGAAGTGTATAGTTTTTCAGAACAGATCGTCGTTGCAGTGGATGCCAAATTTCATGTTAAGCTTGAAAGAGAGGTAAATATTCTGTGACATCCGGCAAGACATAGCCCTGAGCCGCGAAAATTAATTTGACAATACCAGAAGTGATTTTTGGTATACCAATTGTGTATGTTTTAGTAATATAAGTTTAAACAAACTGATAAGCGCCACTTATAAAACTCTTTTTGTTTGCCTTTTTTTTAACCCTAAAACTTAAACATTATGACAAAAAATGAATTCAACCTCCAGCTAAACGACCATTCGGTTTCTTTGCAGTCATTCGCTTTAAATTTTACCAAAGACATAGAAGATGCAAACGACTTAGTACAGGATACCATGTTGAAGGCAGTGACCTATTACAGTAAATTTAAAGAAGGTACAAATTTGAAGGGTTGGTTATTCACCATTATGAAAAACACCTTTATTAACAATTATAGAAGACTGGTGAAAACCAATTCGTTAATTACCCAATCTGATGATATTTCTTCAGCCAATCTGCATTATAGCGCGGCTAAAAACAGCAGTGAAAGTAAATTTGTGATCAGTGATATCAATAAAGCCCTGGCTACTTTACAACCAGAGTATTATGTGCCCTTTATCAAATATTTCGAAGGATTTAAATACCATGAAATTGCCGATGAGCTGAATATTCCGATTGGGACAGTAAAAACCAGGATCCATGTTGCACGTCAGATTTTAAAGAAATATCTAAAAACATATTCCAAAGACATTCTCGGTGCAGATATCGTATAAAGCGGATAAATCTTTGATAAAGGGATGCCATTGCGGCATCCCTTTTTTTATTGGAGGATTTTAGTTTGCTGCATGTGAAAGATGATATTGCGCCTGAGGAGGCTTAATGTAAGGTTAAAAGCATACTTTTGAAGCTGAAATTTTGGATACATGAACTACACCTATTTATCGGTCAGCATAGTACTCCTGCTACCGCCTTTATTTCTTTTGTTTGGCAGGAGAAAAAGGTATTTTAGCGGATGGAAGCTTGCACTCCCGGCTGCGCTGATTCCGTCCATATTACTTATTGCTGCCTCTCACTTGCTTCGGCTGTCAGGTTTTTTGACTTTTGATCCACGTTATATTACTGGTCTCTATCTTGGAATCCTACCTTTGGAAGAATGGTTGTTTTGTCTCTTAATGCCCTTTACGGGACTATGCATTTACAACTTTCTGAACCTGACCTTCCCAGACGACAGACTGCAAAAATTCAGTCTTACAGTTAGCAACTTATTACTGGGGCTGTGTATAGCCATGCTTTTCTTTGCTTATAGATCCGGAAATATATATAGCATAGTTTTCAATGTCGTTTTAGTGCTCTTGCTTATCTATATTGAATACTTCAATAAATTGAGGTTCATGTACAGATTTTATCGTGCTTACCTGGTGTATATGGTTTTGATTTTTCCTGTTTACTTTATCCTAACAGGCTTAGCTCAGATTCATTTCTATTTTATGATCATACTTCTGGCAAGTATATATCTGTTCGAGGTTTTTAACAGTAAAACAACTTCAGCAAAATAGTGCGTAATATGACAGATCAGCCTCTTTATACCAAACAGCAGCTGGCATTGCGCAACGGGCAGGACAAGCCGCAAATCTGGGTAGCCTACAAAGGGCTGATCTATGATGTAACCGAAAGCAGGCTCTGGAGAAATGGAAAGCATTATGAGCATTGGGCAGGGCAGGACCTCACAGACGAATTGCCGGACGCACCGCACACCGAAACTGTATTTGAGAAATTTACTGTTATCGGCAAATTAAAATAAACAACCACTCAGGCATAAACGGGATGCCAAATTAATTTCCGACATCCCAACTCTGTGCTTGCCTTTCTAAAACTTGTTTAAGCCTCGATAGTAAATGCACTCAGGCTCACAAATTCCTGTACTCTTGCAGCAACTTCAATATCCGTTAAGTTGAGGATCTTTTCCGTGCCAAATTTTTCTACGCAGAATGAAGCAAGTGCCGATCCGAAAATAATCGCATTTTTCATATTATTGAAATTCACCGTTCCAACTTTTGCCATATAACCGATAAATCCACCTGCAAATGTATCCCCGGCGCCGGTTGGGTCAAAAACATCTGCTAAAGGAAGCGCAGGGGCTGAGAAAACTTTGTCTTCATGGAAAAGCAATGCACCATGCTCACCTTTTTTGATGATCAGGTACTTCGGCCCCATAGTTAGTATTTTCCTGGCTGCTTTCACCAGAGAGTATTCACCGGAAAGCTGGCGCGCTTCAGCGTCATTGATGGTCAGGACATCTACCATTTTAATCGTTTCGAGCAGGTCAGGCATCATGATGTCCATCCAGAAGTTCATCGTGTCCAGTACAATCAGCTTTGGGCGCGTTTTAAGGCGTTTAATAACCGTAGACTGTACAACAGGAGTCAGATTGCCAAGCATCAGGTATTCGCAGTCCTGATAGTTCTCCGGGATGACCGGATCAAAAGCTTCCAATACATTCAATTCTGTAATCAACGTATCGCGGCTGTTCATGTCGTTATGGTACTTGCCTGACCAAAAGAATGATTTTTCTCCTTCTTTTATTTGTAACCCTTCAGTATCAATTCCGTGTTCGGTAAAAATATCAATGTTGTCCTGGCCAAAGTCATCACCTACGACGGAAACTATTTTTGTCTTGTCATAAAAGTAAGAAGCAGCCAAACCTGCATAGGTTGCAGCGCCGCCAACTATTTTATCGGTCTTTCCGAAGGGTGTTTCGATAGCATCAAAAGCTACGGTTCCTATGATTATCAGGCTCATATATTTTTTTTAATATTTTTTTACTGCAAATATTGCATAAATAATTTAAAAGCCCTAATATTGCATTCCCAAAACGGACAAAGCTTTACGTTCTTAAATGAATCAAAAAGCCCGTTTTGGTAGCCGGATACTCCTTCTTAGCTCAGCCGGTTAGAGCATCTGACTGTTAATCAGAGGGTCGCTGGTTCGAGCCCAGCAGAAGGAGCTCGAAATCAATGATTAAACCCTACTCTTCCGAGTGGGGTTTTTTATTTGCACACATGTGTATTTCGATAAAGTAACCCATTCATTTTGCTCCAAACTGGCCACGTGACGAATTGCCGAGTGGTAAATAATTGCTCCCTGGTTCCAATAGTTAGCATATTTCCCTCTCAATGGCGTCCGAAATCAATCTCAACATGCTTTAAAGGCTGTTTTGGCGCCTTCCAAATCCTTATTTGACTTGATTTTAGACGATTCAGACCAAATTGAGCAAAAATTTCTGCCCTAAGCCTATGATCAGATCAAGTGAGTTATACCAGTTGCATTGTGAACACGCCCCATATGCGCTTATTCGGCTTAATCCATAATAAGAAATCGAAACATACATTTACAGAAAACACGGTTTGAGGCCGTTAAAGGACAATTTTAATTGAAATAAAGCGTCAGTTTAGCACGGAACAACACGTCAGGTTAAATGCGGAATGATCGAACACTTTCGCTGAAATACCCACTAAATATCACTGTCCTATTGAATATTTATTAAGTGCGGAACAAGTGGTTGTTTCCGGTTTAGAAAGAACTTCGTTCAATAGTCAGAAATGGATTTTCTATCTTTTCCCTCTTGTTGTTCAAAACCATCTTCGCCATGTCCCTGCCCATTTTGCCGAAATCGCTCGTTATTGTAGTAATTCCTTCTGCAATTACACTTTTTAGCGGGGTCTCATTGTAGGAAACTATTCCAACATCCCTTCCAAGAATCCATCCATTTGATTTTGCTCCATTGATGATATTAACTAAATCACCATCGTCATTGATAATGTACAAGTCACCTTTCCTGAATTTGAAGGTCAATGTTTTCTTTTCTACAATACCAGGTATAGCTGAATTTTTAAAAAAAGTTTCAAAACCGGTTATAACATCATAAGACCGGGAATTACTAGAGAACAATAAAACCACGCGCTTATACTTCGTCAGCCGTTCTTTATAGCTTTCCAGAAAAGTATAAATGTCTTTTTCATAGTTTTGGCACACATAGGGATACTTGCTTCCAAGTTCCTTCATTCCCGAATCGAGAAGATATAACCGCCTTTGATCAAGTTCAGTTAATATCTTCTCTGAATCTTTATGCAGCACAGGCATGACAATAAAAGTATTATAGTAGGCTGAATGATTTCTAACCAATGTCTCAAAAACTTTAATGTTATGGTGATGGAAATAAATGTCAACTGTTGCTTTGGTTTTTATCTCATCAATAAAAGCGTTGAATAAAACCTCTCTGTAAGGGTTAAACGTACTTAACAACAAAAATATATTTTTATCAGTATTAATGTTGTCATTAGTTACGAAGTACCCTTTCCCTGGTATGGAATCTATAGTGCCGTTGTTCCGAAGATCGTTATAAGCTTTAAAAATTGAGCCCCTTGCAATCGAAAATTCTGCTGCAATATGATTAACTGAAGGTAATAGATCTCCCTGTTTAAGTTTGCCAATGGCAATAGATTCACGAATGGACTGCACTATTTGTTTATAAATAGGTTTAGATTCCTGAGGATTGATTTTAATTAAAGATTGCTCTTCTAAAGCGGTTTTCATGGGCCAAATATATAACATCTAAACACTTATGATAAAAAAATATTTTAAGAACCAGCAAAAAAACTTTGGAAATATGTTTTTTATATCTAATATTGTTTTATGTACCAGTATATACTAGTACATAATTTGGGGCTAGCAATTACTTAATTTTATATCATTATATGAATTCCGAAAGAATTACTGAAATGCCATCGAAATACAGGCACGTAGAAAAAATGTCAACGGTTGAAGTATTGAGTAATATCAATATGGAAGATGGTACGGTCGCTGATTCGATAAAACAACATATACCGCAGATTGGTAATCTGGTCAATATAATCAAGGAAAAACTTTTAGCAGGAGGAAGGCTTTTTTACATTGGTGCAGGTACCAGCGGACGATTGGGAGTACTGGATGCCAGCGAATGCCCACCAACTTTTGGGGTTTCATCTGACGTAGTTATAGGTATTATGGCAGGTGGTGATGAGGCATTAAGATTCGGCTTCGAGGATGCAGAAGACAGTGAAGATATGGGATGGGCAGATTTGAATAGGTATGAGCCGACTGTGAACGATGTGGTTATCGGTATCGCAGCCAGTGGAAGTACCCCTTATGTAATAGGGGCATTAAAACAAGCGCAAAAGAGGGGAATTGTAACCGGATCAATTGTATGCAATATAGAAAGTCCTATTTCCGAATTTGCTGATTTTCCAATAGAAGTGGTTGTTGGTCCTGAATTTATAACCGGGAGCACGAGGATGAAAAGTGGTACTGCCCAAAAATTGATCTTAAACATGATATCCACGGCTACCATGATCGGTATTGGAAGGGTTCAGGATAACAAGATGGTAAACATGCAAATCAGCAATCAGAAATTGATTGACAGGGGAACAAAAATGTTAATGGAAAAGGCAGGTATACAGGATTATGAAAAAGCAAAAGCAATGTTAATAGCATATGGAAGTGTTCAGGAAGCTTTAAAAATAACTCAGAAATTATGACAAGTGTATCAATACCGTTGAATCCCTTGAAAGAGAAAAGTTATATGGCTCAGATAATCACGATAGGAGGATTCTTCTTCATATTTGGGTTTTTAACGTGGGTAAACGGTACATTAATTCCTTACCTGAAAATTGCTTGTGAACTGGAAGAGTGGCAGGCTTATCTCGTGGTTTTTGCATTTTATATTTCTTATACAGTAATGGCTTTGCCATCCGGGAAGCTGCTGGAGCGTACGGGAATGGTACGCGGGATGAGGATCGGCCTGCTTATAATGGCATCTGGTTGTCTTCTTTTTGTGCCCGCTGCACTGACAAGAATGTTTCCTCTGTTTCTTTCGGGTCTATTTGTTGTCGGGGCAGGATTAACGTTATTGCAAACTGCAGTTAACCCTTACATTACCTTGCTCGGGTCGCCAGAAAGAGCTGCCCAAAGAATCAGCATAATGGGAATATGCAATAAGTTTGCAGGTGTTATTGCGCCGATAATTTTAGGAACGATCCTGCTCAATAAATCAGACCTTCTTGTCACCGAATTAAAAGCCCTTACTGGTTTAGCAAAACAAGAACGATTGGATGAACTGGCGCAGGGTGTAATCTTACCTTATGTGATTTTGACATTGATTTTAGTATTGATTGCATGGCTTTTGAAACATGCCAACCTTCCGCTTCTGCCAGTTGAAAATTCCGCAAAAAAGGACATCGAACAGCCACTGACAAGCCAACAGCTTAAAAGTTTTTCATTGGGATTTCTGGCTATATTTTGTTCTGTTGGTGTTGAGGTTATTGCGGGCGATACAATAGGGAATTATGGTCTTTATCATAATTTCAGTTTGGATATCGCCAAGAGTTTGACCTCCTATACCCTCGCAGCGATGATGACTGGTTATATTATCGGTGTGATCGTTATTCCCAGATATGTAAGCCAGGAAAGGGCTTTTCTGATATCGAATGTTTTGGCGATTATTCTTACGCTGGTCGTCCTTTTTACTCCAGGCATAATTTCGATCGGCGCAGTGGCATTATTAGGATTCGCTAACGCATTATTGTGGCCGGTTATTTGGCCAAAGGCCCTGAAAACACTTAAAGGGAAGCAATTGAATAAAGCATCTGCGGTATTGATCATGGGCATTGCGGGAGGCGCAGTATTGCCTTTGCTCTATGGCTGGATATCTCATGCTTATAATAACCAGGTTGCATACCTTATTGTCATCCCCTGTTATCTTTTTAATATTCTTTATTCCTTTATCACCCAACAAAAAATTCAGTCGGGAAACTTAACGATTAAAATTTAGAACCATAAACATGAAATCTAACATTAGTAAAAGTCATCCATTTTAAGCTATAGAACGATATCATTAACTCAACTCAAATGAAAAAAATATTTATTGCAACTACTTTAATGGCAATGCTTTATTGGAAAACAGAAGCACAAAGCGATGGAATAAGGCCGAAAAGCACAATTGCCGTTTCTACAGACGATTCCAAGGCTACGATTATAACCAAGGCAGCACATGTAGTACCAACTCCTAACCAGCTTAGTGCGTTAAAAAATGAATTTATTGCTTTTATACATTTTGGCCCTAATACTTTTACACGGATGGAATGGGGCAATGGGAAAGAAGACCCTGAAATTTTCAATTTAAAGGAACTACATACCGACCAGTGGTGCCAGGCGATGAAAACAGCGGGCATGAAAATGGTAATTATTACTGTGAAACATCATGACGGATTTGTCCTTTGGCAAAGCCGTTATACTAATCATGGCATTATGTCCACAGGTTTTAAAAACGGGAAAGGCGATATTTTGAAGGAATTATCAGCATCTTGCAAAAAATATGGCTTAAAGCTTGGCGTTTATTTATCTCCTGCTGATCTATTTCAGATCGAGAGCCCTACTGGTTTATACGGTAATTTAAGTAAGGTAAACAAACGCACCATTCCCCGTCAGGTTTCCGGAAGACCCTTTGCCAGCAAGACCAAATTTGAATTTGAGGTTGATGATTATAATGAATATTTCCTAAACCAACTATATGAATTGTTAACAGAATATGGTCCGATTGATGAAGTCTGGTTTGATGGTGCACATCCAAAAACTAAAGGTGGTCAGAAATACAACTATGCTGCCTGGAAAAGACTGATACATACTTTAGCTCCTAAAGCTGTTATTTTTGGACGTGAAGATATTCGTTGGTGTGGTAATGAGTCAGGCGTAACACGGGATACTGAATGGAATATAATTCCCTATTCTGAGAACCCACACACAATAAGCAACTTCCCAGATCTAACGCAACAATCTTTGGGAAGCAGAGATGACCTATACCAGGGAAAATATTTGCATTACCAACAAGCCGAGACAAATACCTCCATACGCGAGGGGTGGTTTTATCGCGATGATGAGAAACAAAAAGTACGCAGTGCTGATGACGTTTTTGATATTTACGAAAGAGCCGTTGGTGGTAACTCTACTTTCTTGCTCAACATACCCCCCAACAGACAAGGTAAATTCTCTTCAGAGGACGTAAAAGTCTTGTCCGAAGTTGGCAAGCGCATTAATGAAACTTATGGCAGGAATCTGTTTGCTGGTGCAAAAGGATCAACACCGGTATTGGATAGTAGTTTAGATACCTATTTATTGCTAGATAAAGCAGAAAAAAGTATTGAAATTACTACAATCAAGCCGGTTACTATAAACAGAATTGTTTTGCAAGAAGCAATAGCCTCTCATGGTGAGCGGGTAGAAGAGCATGTAATTGAGGCTTGGATAGGAAACAATTGGCAAAAAATTGCTTCAGCAACAAATATTGGTTATAAACGTATATTGAGGTTTCCAGAGGTTACCACGTCAAAATTCAGGTTGAAAGTTCTTTCGTCGAGAGCCGATCCAGCTATTGCTACAATTGAAGCACATTATTACTACACAAAACCACCTCAATTACAATTTGCGAGAGACATTAATGGGCTCTTAACTATATCTCCAAAAACACATGAGTTTGGATGGAAACCGCATGGACAGAATGCAATAGAAAATTTAAGTAAAGACATTGAAATTTATTATACTACCGACGGCACAGAGCCTACTACATTATCAAAAAAATATACAGGTCCATTTTCAATGGCGACGGGTAAAATTAAAGCGGTTGCGATGGCACACCAAGATAAAGGGAGCGTTACTGCAGAAACATTTGGCCTGATAAAGAAAAGCTGGAAATTATTAGCCGTAAGCAATGAGGCAAGTAAAAATAAAGGAGTCATGGCCTTTGATGCTGACAAACAAACTTACTGGCTTTCTGGACTTGACGATCAAAAACGTCAGATTGCTGTCGATTTGGGTGCTAATACAAGTCTAACAGCCTTTATTTATACCCCGCCAAGAGATTTTTTAGATGGTATGATGGAAAAAGGTGTGATTCATGTTAGCAATGATGGTAGAAGTTGGACGATGGTAGAGAGCTTTGAGTTTGGTAATCTGATTAATGACCCAACACCCAGAACGCACTATTTTAAAAAAGCAATATCAACAAGGTATATACAAATACAAGCAACAGGTATTGCATCAAACAAGAAATCTTTGGCTATAGCTGAGCTGGATTTTTTATATAAATAAGCAGTAAGTATTCATTAATTAATCAAATAACCAAACTAACTAAAACAAACCAAAATGAGAAGACCTGGAAAAGTACCTTAGGACAGACTAGAACAGAGACCATATAAAAATCAGGAGCGTCGCAAGCGCTCCCGACTTGAATCTCTGATAAACCAAAAATGAGTATTGAATTCTTTTTTTTATCTAAACAGAAACCAAATGTATAGAAATTACTCTGATAATTTATATCTGCCAAGTTGGCTAATACCAAAAACTCTGTTAATTATGAAACTAACAATGGTTTTATTTATAGCAACTACAATGCAGGTAAGTGCAACGGATTTTGCACAAAAAATAACAATTAAAAAAAATGACATTTCTTTAGAAACACCGTTAAATGAGTTTCTAAGAAAATCTTTTGGAAATCAAGCCTTATCCTACGGGGCGGAAAATAGAACGATTATTATTGCCAAGTTAAAAAAGACTTTGATTAATAGTAATACGGGGCTTTATTCTGCTATTGATGTTTCTGGCAGGGTTGTAGATTCCGAAGGGAACCCTCTCCCGGGAGCATCTGTAAAGGTGAAAAATACTACAAAGGCTGTGATTACCGGTGCAGATGGCGGTTTTCAATTGAAAGGGGTTGACGAAGGAGCTGTATTGGAAGTTTCGTTTATTGGATATGTGAGTGAAGAAATAAAAGTTAAAAAAGATTTAGGAAGTATTGTATTAAAGACAGCTGATTCAAGATTGGAGGAAATAGTAGTTGTAGCCTATGGAACCCAAAAGAAGGTGAATTTGACAGGGGCAGTTTCTGTTATCAATAGTGAAGCTCTCAAAAACAGACCTATCACCAATTTAGGCCAGGGTTTACAAGGACTAATTCCTAATCTTAACATTAAATTTTCCGACGGTGCTGCAGGTGCTAGTGCGTCTTTTAATGTTCGTGGTTTTACTTCTACAAACGGCGGAGGTCCATTGGTCCTTGTTGACGGAGTAGAGATGAATCCTAATTTGCTTAATCCAAGTGAGGTAGAAAGCGTTTCTGTATTAAAAGACGCCTCGGCTGCTGCTGTATATGGCTCCAGAGCTGCTTTTGGAGTGGTACTTATCACTACTAAATCCGCAAAAAAAGGACAGAAATTAAACGTCTCCTACAGTACAAACTATTCCTTAAATAAACCTACAGAAATTCCGGATCTTGTTGACTCTCGCGAGAATATCCAGTTCAGAGAGGAAAAAGCAAAGAATCTTGGAGAGGGTCCTCCTTTTGATGCAAAAACAAAAGCGCTTTTACTGGCACATTATAATGATCCTGCCAATAACCCATCGGCAATAATTAATCCGAATGATCCTACCAAGTACCTTTATTTTGCCAATACCGATTGGTTTGATGCTATTTTTAAGAAAACCAGTCCAATGAGGTCGAATAATGTCTCGTTGAGTGGCAGTAATAAAGATATATCTTATTATTTATCGGCGGGTTTACTGGGTCAGGATGGGATTTTGAAGTATGGTAATGATAGCTACAGCCGTTCAAACATCAGGGGGAAAATGGATATTGAAGCAACGAATTGGTTGAAATTTGATGTAAATACCGTTTTAACCAGTACACGACAAGATAATGTATATACTTATAGTGGTGTAGGGACTTTATGGCATGATCTTACTAGAAAAAGCCCTTTTCTTCCCCTTTTTAACCCCGATGGGACCAATACAGAGTCTCCTCTGGCTCTCTTAAAAGATGGAGGAAGAGATAAGCGTGCGGCAACAGATTCGTGGATAACTCTTGGAACTACATTAAAACCTTTTGAAGGGTTTCAGGTAAGAGGTTCATATTCTTATAATAGTTTTTATAATGAAAGGAAGCAGCATAAGAAAAAAGTGGAACGCTATGAAGGGCCGAGTGAGTTGTCAGCTAGCAGTACCGTTCATACTACTCCAACAGGAGTATTCTTAGATAATACCAGAAATGACTACTATGCCATTAATGTTCATGGAGAATATGAAAAGAAATTTCTGGAAAAACATTATTTGAAAGCTACATTAGGATACAATGAGGAACGGAAGCGGTTCCATTTTACGAGTTCAAGTAATCAGAATCTTCTTACTGACGAACTTCCATCTCTAAACCTTACAACAGGTACACCTGTTGCCTCAGAAAGAAGTACGGCCTGGGCGTTACAAGGGTACTTTTATCGCTTGAATTATATCTTCATGGATAGATATTTATTCGAATTTAACGGTCGTTATGATGCTACTTCTCGTTTTCCTAAAGCAGACAGATGGGGTTTCTTCCCTTCCGTGTCGGCTGGATGGAGGGTTTCTCAAGAGCCTTTCTTCCAGGCGTTGAAACCTATCGTTTCAGAATTTAAAATTAGAGGTTCTTATGGGGAGTTAGGAAATCAATCCGTAAATGATGAAACTTCCAACAGTCTGAACTTCTCTTATCTTCCTACATTAGGATCTTTCAGACCAGGCGCTATTTTAGGCAGCGATCGCCCGCTTTCGGTGCGTAATCCTTTATTGGTAAGTAGTACATTGACTTGGGAAACGGCAATTTCCAGTAATATAGGAGTAGATGCAGAAATGTTTGCTTCCAGACTACGGTTTTCATTTGATTATTTTCAAAGACGGGTTAAAGATCAGCTTGGACCAGGTTTAGCAATTCCTGCAACTTTAGGTACTGGTGCACCAAGAGCTAATGCGGTAGAATCAGTTACGAAAGGATGGGAATTGGAAGCTTCGTGGAGACATAAAGTAGGTGAGGTAAACTATAACTTAGGCTTCAATATTGGAGATTCACAGGCAGAAATAACAAAATATAATAACCCAACCAAAAGTTTATCAGCGGCTTTCTATGAGGGACAAAAAATAGGTGAAATATGGGGTTTTAAAACCAATGGGTTGTTTGAATCTAACGCTCAATATAAATCATCAGGGTTAAATTATTCTAATAGAACAGGGCTGCCTATTGCGGGGGGTGATGTATGGTACCGAGATCAGGATGGAAATGGAATTATTGACAGAGGTACTGGAACGGTAAATAATCCGGGTGATTTAGTAGTCATAGGAAATAATACGCCGAGATATACTTTTGGAATTAATCTGGGTGCTGAGTGGAAGGGCTTTTCTATCGATGTATTCATGCAAGGTGTAGGCAAAAGAGATATGGCATTATATGGCGGATTATTTTGGCCGGATGAAAGTGGAACCCCTCAAATTAATCATTTAAACTATTGGACTGAGATCAATAAAGGTGGGTACTGGCCAAGGGTTTTAGGTAGCCAGGGAGGGTTTAATTATGAAAATTCGGATAGGTACCTACAGAATTTCGCTTACCTAAGAATGAAACAATTGACCCTGTCTTATAGTTTGCCATCAACTTTATTGGAGAAGACATTGTTTCGATCAGCAAGTATTTATTTTACCGGACAGAATTTATTTGAAAAAGATAAAATCATTAGTGGATTTGATCCTGAAATCTCATCGGATGGATTCAATGGTTGGGGCCCGGGAAAGAGTTATCCATTTCAGCGGTCATACTCTATAGGCTTAAATATTACTTTTTAAAATGGATTTGCATTTAAAAATAAATAAAATGGAAAAATACGTATATAAATATCAATGGATGCTCTTATTGGTACTCGCCTTAAGTTCATGCACTAAAGTATTGGATTTAACACCGGAAAGTGACGTCACAGCAGTAAACTTCTTTACTTCTGAAAGCGACTTTAGAGTTTATTCTAACCAGTTTTATGATTACTTTCCTAAGGAAGGCCGTGGTTTTAGTGATTTTGTCTGGACTGCAGATAACGATAGCGATAATCAAATTGCCAGTGGAAACGGTAATATTTTTGCTCATGGGACCAATACTGTTAATGACAATCCTCCGGATTACGGAGGCGGGGGCTGGAATTTTGCTAATATAAGAACAGTGAATTATTTCCTCGACAAATTGGAAACCTCTTCATTAACTGATGCCGCAAAAACTCGTTGGAGAGCTGAAGGCCGTTTTTTTAGAGCTCTTCTCTATTTTGATAAGGTTAGAAAGTACGGAGATGTACCTTGGTTTGATAAAGCTCATGCAGAAACAGACCCCGAAATTTATAAACCAAGAGATCCCAGAGCAACTGTAGTTGCCAACATTATTGCCGATTTAGATGCCGCTATTGCCGGCCTGCCACAACAAGTTGGCAATAAGGAGTATATAGACGTTTATGTTGCGCATGCCCTTAAAGCACGAGTTGCCTTGTTTGAAGGGACTTACAGAAAATACCATAAAACCACAGCACCAGCAGGTGACTTGCTTAACCAGGCTGTAAAGTCGGCTGAAGCGATAATGAAAGCCCCATATGTTCTCCATACTGAAGGAGGCCCTTCGAAAAGTTTTTATAATTATTTTGCTTTGGCACAACCGGCAACGAGCACTGAAACAATCCTGTCAAGAACTTTTTCTACTGCTTTGGGTGTTACAAGCTGGTCTCAACGCTTTATCGTTGGGCAGGCAATGACAGGTTTTTCTAAATCATTTGCGGATGACTTTCTTTGCAAGGATGGACTTCCAATTTCGTTGAGCCCCTTATTTGACAAAACAAAGGATTATGACCACATAGAGGACGAAATGGAAAATAGAGATCCAAGAATGACCCAGTCGATATGGAATAAAAAAGATTTGGTATTGGCCAGTCCCGATATGTATTTTAATGAAGACAATGGATTTGTGCCGCCTTTAAACGCTAATTTTCCAACTGGATATGGTATAAAAAAGTTTAGTAAAACTGATAGGGCACTACAGGTGCCGGATGCTGCAGGCGACGGCGTGCCAATATTTCGTTTAGGAGAAATTTATTTAATATATGCGGAAGCCAAGGCAGAACTGGGAACACTTACTCAAGGTGATTTAGATTTATCAATAAATAAATTAAGAGATAGAGTAGGAATGCCACACATGATGATAGGAAATTTAGTGCGCGACCCTGATTCTGATTTTGATGGTAGCATTGTGGAAGTCCCGGCAATTTCAGTACTTCTGGATGAAATACGCAGAGAGAGAAGAGTAGAGCTTGGGGCTGAAGGAATGAGAAGAGATGATCTCATGAGATGGAAAACCGGACAATTTCTAGCACAAACACCTTTGGGTGCAAAATTCAATCCTTTAGTTTATCCGGCGGCTGTAAATCAACCTTTTGCCAGAACTAACGCTGAAGGCTTTATTGAACCTTATAAAGGCTTGACATTTGTAAGGCAGTTTGATGAACGTAAAAATTATCTCTACCCAATTCCTCCAAGCCAGATTGGCTTGTATCCTTCAGGAGTATTGACTCAAAACCCTGGTTGGTAATGTATTTATGTGTATTGTCTGTTGATACCAGACAATACACATAAAATACTGGATTGCTTTTACAATCCCCCGTTCCATTTTCTTTAACCAATTTTGCAATCTTGGACGTGAAACATTCTTTATGATTTGTTTCTAGCTGAACTGGTCAGAGCAGTTCATTTATTTTTACAGTCTGAAATACCATATCGGCCTGACTGCTTTCATATAAAATTCCGATGGTATTATTATCTACACTGGTCAAGCAGGAATATCCCCTGCTTTTGCCTTCATCCAACAGAATCTTTTTATCTGCGGGCCACGTCTTGCCGTCATCATAACTTACTTTAATGGTTATATTTTTACGTGTCGTTTTAGAATCAGGATTAGAAAAGAGTAATACAGATTTTTTTTGTCCGTTCTGTATAAAATCATGCCTGATGACACTGGCCATACAAGTTGGCTCTGGCAAGGCATTATGCGATGTGGCGTGTATGGTCCAATCTTTCCCGAGATTTTTGGTTATTGCAATGGCTCTTCCATTGGTGCTGGTAGTATCATGGCTGTTGGCATTCGAACGCATGTTTAACATTAAAGTACCATCAGTAAGTTCCACAACCATGTTTTCAGTAGTTGCTTCCTGGGCTGCGGCTTTACTTGTTTTCCAGGTATTGCCACCATCTTTGCTAAAAGTAATATTGGAAAAAGGTTTCCCTTCAGCATCCCTTCCCTGCGT
Organism: Pedobacter ginsengisoli; assembly: GCF_030244015.1. Lineage (GTDB taxonomy): Bacteria > Bacteroidota > Bacteroidia > Sphingobacteriales > Sphingobacteriaceae > Pedobacter > Pedobacter ginsengisoli. Next base: position 120,910 of record NZ_JASSYX010000004.1, on the reverse strand, counting down.
AGGAAATATGAGCGTGCCGTCCTTTAAGGTGATTCCCTGTCCGGGTGCAGGGGCCCATAGCCACCATTCTTCCTGTTTACACATTTTGGTCAGATTTATTGGTTTGCCCCAGGTCTTGCCGTTGTCAGTACTTTTTACGATCAGGAACTGAGCGGTTTGCTTAACACCAAATCCCGGCTGTGAGCCTTTAGTTATCCATTGATGGTTCCAGTCCTTACTTTCTTCGTTCAGGCCCTCTACCCATTTGCCTTGGTCATTAATCACACCATACATCCAAAGACCTGCTATAAAAATGGTTCCGGTATTTTTATCAACCAGGATATTTGCATCAGAAACTCCATTAAATTTTTCGGGAAGGTCACCCCAGGTTCCCATATCCATTACAATTTGCATAGGCTGCCATGTTTTACCTTTATCAGTGCTTCTGGACAGACCGATATCTATGTTTCCCTGCAGATCTCTTTCACCATCATAACGGACGTCGTAAGTTGCCAGTAAAGTACCATCACTAGCTGTTGCAAGGCCTGGAATCCGGTAAGTATGCACATTGTCCTGCGTATGCTGCCTCAAAGCAATACCCAGCCGATTGCTGTAATTATCAGGTGCTATTTCCAACCGACCGGTGTTTAGTTTCACGCTGGTTGCATTTATATTTAAAAATGCGCCGGCGTCAGCAGATTCCTTTAAGGTAAGGGCCAGCCGAAGGTATGTAGTACCTTTTTGAAGAGGCAATGCCCCTGTGAAAGTATTACTTTCTTTTATGCTCCCGGTTTCCGCAAATAATGTTATAGGTTCTTTATTTTTTATTATGTCTATGGCCATTGAATCTCTGCTGGCAAGCAGTTTAACACTTTTGATAGCATCCAGCGATACTGTTCCCGTGGTCAGAATATCAACCTCCTGTAAGGTAGCAGTCTCTTTAAGATCAATTTTAATATGTAATACAGTATTATTCTCTTTTCCTATGACCAGGGGGATTCTGTATTTCTTTTGTGTAGCTTGATTTGCCTGTGCCACCAGGATTACAGGCATCAGACAACATAAAATATTAAGGTTAAAAATTCTTCTTATAGCTTTCAAGGTCAACGTGTTTGATTATTTTGATAACGATAGTTCCTAATTACTTATGTAGTACATAGCAAAATGGCAAGTATTTTTGGTATCGCCAAATTATTTATCTGATAAAGTACAATAAGCCCTTTATTTAGAGTTTTTTATGCATTCATAATCTGGATATAATTCGGCAAAGCTGCCATCCTAATGAAATATTTAGTGCCAGTGATACCCAATATTTAATCCACTTTTTTCGGTCGACGCCTGATCCAGGCAAACATCTTTCTTTGAAGCAGGTAATCCGGGTTGTCGTCATTCGCATAAGCCTCCACTTCAAAACAAATATTGCGGTAGGCTTTATCATGATCCCGGTAGATGAGCAGGTTGAACAGATAGTTTAAGAAATAAAGCACATAAAAAGGCAAGACCAAGAGTTCCAGCTGCTGGTGAAAATGGATGAGTTCATGCCGGATGATCCGGCTGATGACACTTGCCTTCTGGTTTTTGAAAATCATAAATGGATATACCGCCATTGCCGTCGCGGGTAATTTGCTGATGACAATAATCCAGTATCTCATCGTATACAATAAGTAGGTTTAATCAAGCCTGTTCCAGACCGTCAATATACGCGCCGATGGCAACCACGTAACACTGCTCCAGATAATCTTCCGTACGTTGAAGCCATTCTGAGCCAACTTTATAGAGCATGATCTCTTTTCCGTTGTTAAAATTAAGCTTCCATACTTTAAGCTTTTTATACGTAGTGGCAAAGATTTTAACGATCTGGGTAGTGCCGTCTGACAACTTGATTTTGTAATCCATTTTGACGATTGAATAATGACCAATTTAGTACTTATTTATTCATAAATGTAACAATTTCAAAAATCTTACATGAGTAAGACGATGCTTTAAGAGACTGCCGTGCCGAGCCTGCGGATATGGACAAGGTGCGGGAAAAAAGCTTTCGCACCTACTTCTGATACCTATATGCTGCTATATCTTTATAACCACTTCTCAACCTTTGCCAGGGGGTTGCTAGGGGGTTGCATGATCCCCTGGGTTATACAACTATGTCAGAACCTCCTACCTGCACCCATGACAAGTACAATCAGATATACTATCACAAAAGTAACAATAAGGGAAAAGAGCCTTATAGGCAGCTATTGCTATTTTAAGCGGTTAAATACAAACAGATCCTTGTATACCCATTTGCCATTCTCCTCATTGCCCCTGGCAATAACAAATTGATTGGCAGAGCGTTTTTCATATAAAATGCGCAGGCCACCACCTTCTTTCTGGAAAATCGCACGGTCCTTGGCAGCTTCCACAAAAATATAGCGGTCTTGCTTGTCTTTTTCTTCCACTCCGATCAAACCTGGTTGAAAGTGTTTTACCATGGAGATCAGTCCCTGTTCAGATTGTTCGTATGCCAGTATTTCATAGAGGTCCGCCTTACCACCCTTCATCATGCGCATGAAACCAAGTATATTTTCGCCTTCCGGTGCCAGCCAGACGCCTTCGATAGATTGCCCCCCGGGGGTAATTGCTTTCCATTGTCCCTGGATAAAAGCAATGTCAGCAACAGAACCTTTGGGCTGTGTCTGGGCATAAGTTTTCGGCAACAGGCCAATAAATAACAAAAGCAGCAGAAAAGTATAAGTGTGTTTCATAACAAAGATTAAAATGAAATATTTAAGAATTAAATATAATCATCATTTTAATCATCAGCAAAGCTTTTAGCAAACGGAATGCAGATTTAATTCGGGGCAAATGAATAAAAGTATTATGAATGTAAAAGATCGTAGCGTTGTTTCTGAAAATGCCGCAATAAATTTGATCATGGCAAAATATCTTTTCATCTTCTTCTTTCTTCATCTGTATAGTTCTGACTGTGTAAAAGCGGCTGAATTAAAATATAAGGACACGGTGACTGTAACAAAAATCTGGGACAAGGGCGGCCACCAGGCCTTCACCGATCTCATGCAGTTTAAGCGTGCATTTTATTGTTCATTCAGAGAAGGTGAAAGTCATGTTGCCGCCGGAAGCAGCGGAAAGATCCGGGTACTCAAGTCAAAAGACGGATCAAAATGGGAAAGCATAGCCTTGCTGGAAATTGACAACCTCGATCTGCGTGACCCCAAGCTTTCGATCACACCCGACAACAAGCTGATGGTCACCCTGGCCGGTGCGGTATTTCAGAATGGCGTTCCAACAGTGATGGTACCAATGAGTGCCTTCTCTGATCAGAACGGCACGAACTTTTCGACACCCGTAAAATGTGTTCTCGATCCAGCCATCCATCCGGTCCAGGACTGGATATGGCGGGTCACCTGGTACAAAGGAGTAGGATACGGCGTCAATTACCAGCTAAAGGAAAACGCGAAAGACCGGACAACCCTAAACAAAGACGCCTGGGTTCCTTATCTGATGAAAACCACTGATGGCATAAACTTCAAAAATATAAAGAAGCTGGAGGTCTATGACCTGCCAAATGAATCAACCATCCGCTTTGATCATGAAGGAAAGATGCGCATTCTGATCAGAAGAGAAGCCGGCGACAGGATGGGAGTACTTGCAGAAAGTATGCCACCGTACAAACAATGGACCTATACCAAACTGGACTACAGGCTTGGCGGCCCTAATTTCATATTTTTTAATCAAACAAGACTGCTTATCGGGACCAGGATATATGATGAGGGCCCCTCTACCGGGCTTTATGTTACAGACCTCAAAGGCAAAATACTTAAAACCTTAAAATTGCCGAGCTCGGGCGATACCAGCTATCCGGGAATGCTGATCGTAAAAAATGAACTGTGGACATCATATTACTCCAGTCATGAAGGAAAAACGAGCATTTACCTAGCTAAAATTCCATTGCGTAAACTTTCGAATTCGCAGGCAAACTCCGGAATTTTATACAATAATACCACTAATGGAGAGAAAAGTAGTACCAGTCTCCTTCACAGAAACCGAAATTTGGACAAAAATTATCATGGCTAGATTTATAAAAACAGGAAAAAGCGAAATCGAACTTAAAGAAGCAGACTCGGAAATCAGAGAAACCGTTAGCCGCATCATCAGGGATATAGAAACGCAGGGAGATGCCGCAGTCAGAAAGCTGTCAGAACAATTTGACAAATGGTCTCCCGTTTCCTTTCGTTTGAGCGAATCAGAGATCAGCGAAATCGTAAGCTCCCTGCCAAAACAGGTCATCGAGGACATTAAATTTGCCCAGGAACAGATCCGTTTTTTTGCTGAAAAGCAGAGGGCATCCATTACAGATATTGAAGTAGAGACCAGGCCCGGCGTTTTTCTCGGGCACAAGAATATCCCGATCAACAGTGCGGGGTGTTATATTCCGGGTGGGAGATACCCGATGGTGGCCTCTGCGCACATGAGCATCCTCACCGCCAAGGTTGCAGGTGTTAAAAGGGTGATCGCCTGTACTCCGGCCATACACGGAAAGATACCGGCGGCTACCGTTGCGGCAATGTTCCTCGCAGGTGCCGATGAAATTTACATACTTGGCGGCATTCAGGCCATGACTGCAATGGCCATTGGTACAGAGACCATTCTGCCGGTAGACATCATTGTTGGTCCGGGTAATGCTTTTGTAGCCGAGGCAAAACGTCAGCTTTACGGAAGGGTAGGAATTGATCTGTTTGCGGGACCAACAGAGATCCTGGTGATTGCAGATGAAACGGCAGATGCAGAAATGGTTGCCTGCGACCTGCTGGGTCAGGCCGAGCACGGACCGACATCACCTGGAGTATTGATCACCACTTCAGAAAAACTGGCACATGAAACCATTAAAGAAATAGAGCGCCAGCTTGAAACCCTGCCTACAGCAGACATTGCCGGGGTGGCCTGGAGAGACAACGGTGCCATTATCCTGGTTGAAAGTGAAGATGAAGCCATAGCAGAGGCGGATAAATTAGCCTATGAACACGTTGAAGTACTCACCAGGGAGCCAAATGTTTTTCTGGCCAGAATGACCAATTATGGTGCATTATTTCTAGGACCGGAGACCAATGTCGCTTATGGGGACAAGGTCATTGGCACCAATCATACCCTTCCCACCATGAAGGCGGCCAGATATACGGGCGGGCTTTGGGTCGGTAAATTTTTGAAAAACTGCACTTACCAGCGCTGCACACCAGAGGCAAGTGCCGAAATCGGGAAATATGCCATGCGCTTGTGTGAAATTGAAGGATTCATGGGGCATAAAGAACAGGCGGCGCTGCGTGTACGGCGCTATGATAAAAAATAATAGCACGGGGCAGGCTATTGGCATACGAATTCGGCAGATAGTAATTTTATCCGCAGATTTTCTTAACATTGCGATAACCTAAACCAAACCAATGGACAATAAGCTTGTACATCATTTATTGTGGGAACGCATACGTACAGGCGATAGAGACGCATTTTTCGATCTTTATAAAGCACTTTACTATGAGCTTGTCAATTTCGGCATCCGGGTCTGCGGTGATGCCGAAACATCAGGTGAAGCAACAGACCAGGTCTTTATCACCATCTGGCAAAAAAGAGAACAATTGGACCGGGTTGACAATGTACCCGCCTACCTGCGAACCTTTCTGAAAAGGAAGATCCTGCGCATGCTCGAACGGAAACGCAAGATCAGCGATGCACTCCAAAATGCTGGAGCTGAAGGAGAATGGATGGAGATGTCCTATGAAGAATTCATTGTAAAAGTCCAAACTGACGAGTTGGTAAGGTATAAACTAAAGAGTGCCTTAGAAAAACTGACCTTCAGGCAAAAACAATTGATCCATTTAAAGTTCTTTGACGGCCTCAGCTACGAACAGATAGCCGAGCAAACCCAGCAAACCATTAAGACAGCATATAATACCGTTTATGACGCCCTGAAAGTGCTCAGGAAAGAACTCAAAGACTGAGGATTTTCGTTGTCAAAAGACCAAAAGACAAATATTTGTGCGCCTGTAGTAAGAAAAAGTAAAATTTTCTTAGGAAAAAAAGGATTTTTCAGGCACTGTTACTATAAACGCAAATATTATGATAGATCGTAGTCTTTTCAACGTCGAAGACTTCCTGGTAGATAACACATTTCAACTGTACTGTGCGGGTACAGACAAGCTTTGCATTGCATATTGGGAAAATTACATTAAACAGCATCCTGAACAGGAACATGTGATCAAAGAGGCGCGGCGTCTTTACACCATATTGAGCGGAAACAAAAAGCCGCTGAACCGGCAACTGGAAGTGCTGAAAGAAAATTTGTCCCTTTCAGAAGAACGGCCCACCATTCCCATTCGTAAAAATTATACCTGGCTGCGTATAGCTGCAGCAGTTATACTGATCGCAGGTGTCGCCATTCTATACAGGAACAGCCGGCAGGCAGCTGTACCAAAGAAAAATTTGATAGCCCGTTTTATTACCGGAGGGGGCGAACGCAAAAAAATTACTTTGCTTGACGGATCTGTAGTTTTGCTCAATTCCAAAAGCTCCCTGACCGTTAACGAAGGTTTTAACGAAAGCAAAAGAGAAGTGAGCTTGGTGGGAGAAGCATTTTTTGATGTAAATCACGATAAAAGCAAACCCTTCCAGGTGCATACCTCTGATTTTGACATCAATGTTCTGGGCACCAGCTTCAATGTAAAAGTATACCCCGGCGAAGCTACATCAGAAGCCGTCCTGATCAAAGGAGTGATCGTGATGGAAGGCAAAGGCAGCAAGGGGAACTCTATAATTATGAAGCCCAGCCAGAAAGTGACCTTTTACAAAAAGGAACTTGCACGACCTGGTATAAAGACTACGGTAAAACCAGCAGACAGTCACCCTCAGATCACCATCAACCAATATACCAAAGTGAACGACAGCACCATTGTGGAAATGGCCTGGACGCGGAACCAGCTGGAGATTCTCGACCAGAGCTTTTGTGACCTGAAGAGTGTGTTGGAAAGATGGTATAATGTCGACATTAAATTCGCTGACAAGGATATTGAAAGATACCGCTTCACGGCTACATTCAACGGAGAAACCATCGAAGAGGTCCTGATCGCATTACAAGACGCAGAACATTTTAAATATGAGATAAAAGGAAAACAGATCACCATATCAAAATAAAAAAGGAACGGTGTTGACGCACCGTCCCTCTAAATTTTTGATCACGCAAATGGCAGTTTTATGCGGAAACAGATTGCTGCCAAATACTTATAGCAACCAAAAAAACAAAAATATGATTAATTATTACTTACCGCAAGCGCGCCTTGATTATAGAGCGCTCTTAAAATTCATTATTTTAATGAAGCTGACCTGTATTATTATCTTTATTACCTGTCTCAATGTCTCGGCAACGGTCTTTTCACAGCAAAAGATCTCATTTGACGTGACAAAGACCAAATTGAGCAAAGTGCTGAAGATCATAGAAGAGCAGAGTGATTATCATTTTGTATACAGTACCTCCAGTGTACCGGTAAACAGGGATGTGACGCTGACCGTAAAAAATACATTAGTTTCAGATGTACTGTCGGCAATCTTTAACAACACCAACCTCAAATATTCCATTTCCGATGGTGGTCTGATCGTGATCAGCCGTCATGCAGATGTGAAAATAAGCGGGACCGTCAAAGATAGTAAAGGCGATCCCCTTCCCGGAGCTACTGTCCGGATAAAAGGCAGTGGCGCGGGGGTGTCTACAGACATCAATGGCCGTTTCACGCTATCGGTACCTGCCAATGCCGTACTTGTGATCTCCTATGCAGGTTTTGACACGAAGGAAGTTCCTGTAGATGGCAAGATCAATCTGGAGGTTATACTTTCCGAGGACACGAAACTCCTGAATGAAGTGGTAGTGACAGCATTGGGTGTTAAGAAAGAACGCCGGGCATTGGGGTACTCAGTGACACAGGTTGCAGGAGAATCATTGACTCAGGCGAGGGAAAATAATGTGGTTAATTCCCTGGTTGGTAAAGTTGCCGGACTGGATGTGAGTTCCACAGCAGGTGGTGCCGGGGCGGCAAGCAGCATATTGATCAGAGGTGTATCCAGTCTGGGGCAAACCAGCCAGCCTTTATATGTGATCAACGGAGTGCCAATGGAGAATACCCCGGTAGGACTTCATAACAACAATCCGAACGGGAACTCGGGCAGCCAGTGGGATAATGCACCTGATCTTGGAGACGCAGTAGGAAATCTCAATCCGGATGACATTGAAAGTATTTCGGTATTGAAAGGTGCAGCTGCCTCCGCACTATATGGCTCCCGGGCAAAAGCGGGTGTCATACTCATCACCACAAAAAGCGGAAAAGGGAACAGTATAGACTTCAACAGCAATTACGTCGTAGAGCAAGTTATGGACCGTACAGACTGGCAATACATCTACGGACAGGGTGCAAACGGTTTAAAGCCTACAGACGGGGCGGCAGCCTCACATGTAGGCGGTTCCAGCTGGGGTGCGAAACTCGATGGCAGCAATGTTGTCCAGTTTGATGGTGTATCCAGACCCTATACTGCGCAAAAGAACAACATAGAAGATTTTTACCGCAATGGAGGCACCTGGACAAATACTGTTGCACTGAATAAATCATTTGAAGGGGGCACCATCCGGTTTTCCGCCAATGACGTCAACAACAACTCCATCGTGCCTAATTCTGGATTAAACCGGCAGTCGTTCAACTTTACAGGGACTTTTGAACCTGTAAAAAGGCTGACGATTGATGCGCGGACCAATTACATCCTTGAGCAGGTCAAAAACAGGCCGATGCTTTCCGACGGTGCGGGAAATGCCAATTATAACGCCATATTCTTGCCAACAAGCATCAACATCAATGACTTGAAACCAGGAAAAGATGCTTCTGGAAATGAACTTCAATACAATAAAGGTAATTCTTATGCTACCAATCCATGGTTTGCAGCAAATGAATTTGTAAACAATACCAAACGGGATAGACAGATCAGTTCATTTAATGCCCGGTATACATTTGATAACGGCCTTTTTCTTCAGGCACGTGCGGGAAGAGACGCTTATACAGATACCTATCAAAATGTTGTTCCATCCGGAACTGCGTATTATGTGAACGGAAAAATCGCTGATCAGAAAACTAAATTTGCCGATATCAATGTTGATGCATTACTCGGTAAAACCTTTAAAGCAACAGAAAACCTGAGCGTCACACCAAATTTGGGTGCAAGTTTCAGGAATACACAAGTAAGCCAAGCCACTACTAACGGGTCGGAATTTGCAGTATTCGGCGTGTACAACGTACTCAATGCAAAAAATAAAGCCATCGACTATTCGGAATCAGAACAAGAGACCCACGCACTTTACGGCACGCTCGAGGTTGCCTTTAAAGATTATTTGTACCTGACTGCAAGCGGCAGGTCAGACTGGTTTTCCACACTGGCTTCCCCTGTGAAAGAAAACAAACTAAGTGTTTTTTACCCATCGGTCAGCGGATCTTTTGTATTTTCAGAGCTCCTGGAACAGGGCGCCCTGAGTTTTGGTAAGATCAGGGCTGGCTATGCAGTGGTAGGACAAGCCACTACACCATACCGGACGGCGCTTACCTATGCTTTCAAAAGTGAAAACCTCAATGGCGTCCCGCTGGGTATTATCAAAAGCAATGCAGTACCCAATGCGAGTCTGAAAGCATCTAAAGCAAGCGAGCTTGAGATCGGGGCAGAGCTCAGGTTCTTTAACGACAGGTTAAACCTGGATGCCACGTGGTACAAGAAGCGTTCAAATGATGAAATATCCACCATCACTACCTCCACCACAACAGGATACAGTGGGGCTGTATTGAATGCGGGAGAAATTGAAAACAAAGGAATAGAGGCATTGATTACAGGCGTAATCCTAAGAAACAAAGATTTTAGCTGGACCTCATCACTGAATGCGACTTACAATGAAAACACCGTACTGACACTCGCAGAAGGACTGAGTTCACAATTACTTGGCACCTCCCGCTCAGGAGTAGGCTTTCTTCAAAACATACCCGGCAAAGCCATCGGCCAGGTCATGGCCTACGACTACCTGTATGACGCCAATGGTAAGATCATGACCGATGCAGTAGGAGCACCACAACGTGGTGACCTCAAGGCCTATGGGTCAGCGATCAACAAATGGTTTGCCGGCTGGAGCAATGAATTTGTCTACAAAGGTGTCAACCTTTCTGTACTTTTAGATGGAAAATGGGGTGGCAAGCTATTTTCTGCCACAGACTATTATGGCTATGTATTTGGTTTGCATCAGGCCACAGTTGAAAACCGGGAAGCTTTAGGGAACAATGCGGCCACATTTTATCTGAATACCGCCAATAACGCATCCAACAGATTTGTTCAGGATGCCAGTTTCATCAAATTCAGACAACTAATGATAGGTTACACCTTCCCTGCGTCGATGTTCAACAATAAAATAAAGAACTTAAATGTTAACCTGGTAGGCCGGAACCTTTTCATCCTGATGAAAAAGACAGATAATATCGATCCTGAATCCAGCTACAATGCCACATTCCCGGGTCTTGAACTCGGTGGTGTGCCTCCTGTAAGAACATTCGGTGTAAACCTAAGTGTTAAGTTTTAATCCTTTAAATCCAGAACATGAAAACGAATCTAATCAACAAATATACCATACTCATGCTGACCGTGATCTTAACGGCCACAAGCTGCACTAAGAACTTTCAGGATATCAATACAGACCCGGTCGCATACGGACCGACAAATTTTGATCCCAATTACACTTTGACCTCGGCCCAACTCAACTATACAGGGAGTATTGACTTTGCCTATGATACCTGGAGAGGAAACCTGATCTATGCTTCCACAATGATGCAAGGCCTGTCCACAGTTGTCAGTTACTGGGCAGGAGACAAATATCTTCTTAATGAAGGCTATACAGCTGCCTATTGGGGCAGCACCGCCGTAGGCGCATATATAGAACAAGTACGTCCGGTAGTCGATGTTGTACAATTTACAAAAGATAATATCAAATACAGCAACGTGCATCAAGTCGCACGGATTTGGAAGGCGCTGATCTTTGCGCGTATCACGGACCTTTACGGAGATGTTCCCTATTCAGAAGCCGGATTGGGATACTACACCAGCAACTTCAATCCCAAATACGATAAACAGCAAGCCATTTATGCTGACCTGCTGAAAGAAGTAGAAGAAGCAACAGCCGCGTTAAACCCGGCAGGGGACAAAGTGACCGGCGATGTCATCTACAAAGGAGATATTGCTAAATGGAAGCGGTTTGGGAACACCCTGCTGTTGCGTCTGGCTATGAGACTGACAAAGGTTGACGAAAATTTGGCCAAAACCTATGTACAGAAAGCCATTGGCAACACCATGAGCGGCAACGAAGACAATGCTTTTATCAAGCATGATATCGCGGGTTCACGGGTCACCCAAAACAGAAACAGTCAGGTACTGCTGGGAGACGGCGGCCAGGAAAACTATTATGTAAAGTGGTCAAAGACTTTTATTGATCTGCTGAAAACCAGCGGAGATCCGAGATTGGGCAAAGTAGCAGTAACCAAGTTGTATCTCGATGAATCCTCAAAGGATCAAAACGCAGCATTTGATGCCAATCCGGCTTCCCAAAAGGGGATGCCAAATGGAAAAGACCTCAGTGGTATTGCAGGAAGGGACGTAAGACAGGACCCGTCCTATACCACTTTCCCCGAATACTCATCTCCCCATCCGGGCATGATAAAAAGAGACGGGCTTACTTTTATCCTGACCTATGCGGAAAGTGAACTGCTGATCGCTGAAGCCGCACAAAGGTGGGCCATAGGAGGTTCCGCCGCCACGCATTATGCAAATGGATTGAAAGCAGCAATTACCTATTTGGGGCAATACGATGCAAGCCTTGCCATATCAGACGCAACCGCAGACCTTTTTGTCACGGCTCACCCATATGTAGCACTTACAGGTCTTCAGCAGATCAATACACAATACTGGCTGCACGCCAATACAATGCTGGATTTCTATGAGACCTGGTCAAACTGGAGGAGAAGCAGTTTCCCTGTACTAACACCAGTAGTTTATCCGGGAAACGCGACAAACGGAACCATTCCGCGCAGGTTTCCGTACCCGGTGGAAGAAGCCGCCAAAAACAACGCCAACTACAAAGCAGCCTCATCAGCCGTACCCGGAGGTGATAACCTTGCAGGCCGGGTCTGGTGGGACAAACAATAATACCCTAAACATATATACCGCCAAAAGCCTTTCAGCATTTGCTGAAGGGCTTTTTTATGTGTAAATTCACATATATTTTATAGATATGTCAAACATCCAGCTCATTATCGAAGAAAGACCCAGCAATATTGGCAATTTTATGGTTGGCAGACTGCTGCCATTTCGTGAAAAAAGAATGGTCGGGCCTTTTGCATTTATAGACCACATGGGGCCGGTTTACATGAGCGACCACGAGAATTTTGACGTTCCCCCGCATCCGCACATTGGCCTTTCCACACTTACCTATCTTTTTGAAGGCGCCATCATGCACAAAGACAGTTTAGGAACAGAAGTAGAGATCAGGCCCGGTCAGGTAAACTGGATGACTGCCGGAAAAGGCATAGTCCATTCGGAAAGGACGCCAGGATACCTGCGGACATCAGATAAGATGATGCATGGTCTGCAGATCTGGGTAGCACTGCCCAAATCGCTGGAACATATGCAGCCGGAATTCTTTCATGTTAATGAAGAGGAGCTGCCTGCCTGGGAACAGGATGGTGTACATTTCAAACTGATCGCAGGGGAGGTGCTGGGACACACATCTCCCGTACCCGTTTACAGCCCGCTTTATCTTTTGGAACTCAAATCCGCCACAAGGCAAACCATCACCATCGGAGCCGGGCTGTTTGGTGAAAGTGCCCTGTATATTTTAGAGGGTGCGATAGAAAGTGAGGAACATACTTTTGGTCCCAAACAACTATTGGTGGCCAAAGACAGTAAGCTGTGCGAGTTCAGCATGCAGGAAAACACAACGGTTTATATTTTTGGCGGCGAAGCCTTCCCTGAGGAGAGGTTCATTTACTGGAACTTTGTGGCCTCATCCCGTGAACGGATTGAAGAAGCCAAAACCGCGTGGCTGGAACAAACATTTGACCCTGTTCCCGGTGAAACAGAATTCGTACAGCTCCCCCCGCAGGGTCCCGGCATAAAACATTAAGCACAAAAAGCTTTAGCCTAATTAAACTCAGCTTTAATAAGCTGACCGATCTCGGCAATAACCCTTGGGTCTACGATAATTTTAGCGTGCGAAGTATCAGCATATTGTGATACAATGATTTCCGGGTGTTCCTGCAGAAAGGTATGGATGTAGTCAGCAGGGGATATGTAATCATTCAGTTCATAAACCAGCAGATGCTTAACCTTGCCGGCAAAGCTATTGTACATGTCATTGAGCAGGAAGCGGTCTGTATTTATTCCGTACAATTTCTCAAAGCTTTTGAAAAACTGCAGCTGAGCCTCTTCGGTTATACCCACGGTAGTCATAGTTGTTCTGAAGTTCTCCGTTAAATTCACCAGGGGGGCTATGCTGATCAGCACCTCAGGATATCGAGTGGACTGGTCAATCACCATTGCATTGGCCATGCCACCAAGCGAGTGACCAATCATGACATGCGGCATTCCAAAAGTTCTTTGCATTTCTTTTACTGCGTCTGCAAACAGAATGAGGTTGCTCAGCTCGCCTTCCGAACTTCCGTTTCCCGGAGCATCAAAAGCCCATACTTCAATGTCCGGGTTCTGCAGCAAAGTATGAATAAGTTCGCTGAAATCAATGGCCTTAGAACCCCAGCCATGTGTTAACAATACTTTTACGGGACCTTTGCCCCACCTGAAAGTATTGAAACTGAGCTCAGACTGACTAAAAAATTCATCATATACTTTTAGCTGACCTTTCACTGCATTGTCCGTTAATTCCTGCTGATGCATACGGCCGGGCATTTTTGGCGAATAACAGATCAGTTTCCAGAGCAATTGCTGCAATTGTTCCGGATCATTGTTGTCCAGCAACTTTATATCTTCAACAATTTGTTTCAGTTTTTTCATCGGGAATTAATGGCTTGCTGCATGACCCTTGCTGTTTGCGTACTGCCATCGTGGCTCCATCCAGGTGGATAAAATATGTATTTCAATTTATCAGCAAAGGTAGGGGCCCGCCGGACATCCCGGTATAATGCAATGAATTCATGGAAGATGATGTTGACCGGGCCTGTATCTTCAGGCTGCTTAGTCAGGCCATACTTGATTTCTTCATCAGCGACCTCCGCCTGGAAAGTGCCAAAAATACGGTCCCACAAGATCAGCACCATTCCCATGTTCTTGTCCAGGTAGCGCAAATTACTGGCATGGTGAACACGGTGGTGAGATGGTGTAACAAAGATATATTCAACAAGCGGATGCAATTTCATGACCAGCCTGGTATGCACCATATTGCCATAGATCTGAGTGATCAGGTAAGCAAAAAGAATATCAATTGCATTAAACCCAATCAATGCAAGCGGGAGATAAAAGAAAACACGGTAAAGCGGCTCAAATACCGTAGACCGGAAGCCTGTAGTGAGGTTGAAATATTCTGAGGAATGGTGGGTCACATGCATTGCCCAGAACAGGCGCACATAGTGCCCTGTATAATGCAGCACCCAATACAAAAAGTCCTGTGCCAGGACCAGTACGATCCAGTAAGCGATGGTATTTGTGATCTGAAACAGCCGGTAGTGCACATAAAAGTATTGGAGCAGCATAAAAGTACCCGTTTTCATGGTCACATTAATCACAAAAGCCACAGCCATTAAGTAAATGTTGGCCAGTGTGTCGCTTTTTTTATAATGTTTTCTGTCGTGCATGTAACTAAAGTACATTTCTACAACGGCGAGTAAGATCACAACACTAAATAATGCTGCTACAGAAATACTTTTGTCTAACTCTGTCATTTCCTTTACTGATTTGCTGCTGCAAAGTTAAGGGCAATCAAGAGTCAGACCTAAATGTAAAGGTCATAAATTTCACATTTTCAGCGACCGGTCAGGTCAATCGTAAAATGGTCAAAAGCCGTCGGCTTTTCTATTTGCCGATCAAAAGGTATGGTATAGTAAGTTCCGTTCAACGTAAAGCTGAACGGGGTTTTTTCGATACTGATCTTTAAAAATCCGTGGCGGTCGTCACAATAGTTTTCCAGCTGAAGACCTTCGAATAACTGGCTCCGGATATCGTAGGCCACATCCAGAGGATCGGCAAGTTGGTGGAGCTCATCAAAACCTCCCGCACCGGCAACTATATAAGGCAGGGACTTGCCGTCCTGATACTGTTTGCTGAACCGCTGATAATTGTGCACATGGCCACTGAAAACTGCGTCAGGTTTAACTCCTGATGCTCTAAAAGCCCCTTCTAAAAATTCAATCATGGGCTTGCTCGATCCGTGATTGACATCAGCTGAATAAGGTGCATGGTGCATGCATACGATCAGGGCTTTATCCGGATGGTTCTCAGCAGCATTTTTCAGCTCCGAGATAAACCAGTTTCTTTGCTCTCTGTTGATGTATCCATATTTCGGAACATTGGTATGCAAGCCTATGATGATGGCGAGAGGCGATTCCATGGTCCAGTAAATATGGGGCTGTACCTGACTTTTCCTATTGCTCCCCTTGCCAAAATAGATGGTTGTCGGACTCGTATTACAAAATGCAGCGCTAAATGCTTCCAGGCTTTCATAAGGCTCCTCGCAGTCCGGGTTTACATCAGTATCGTGATTTCCCGCAATGGCATAGATGGGGGCCGGATAGCATTCAAAAGGCGCCAGGAACTGATCCGCATAGCCCGCTGCTTCACCAAAATGGTAGACAATATCTCCAAGGTGATACAGGAAAGCCGGCTGATCTTCTTTTTGATCAGCACCATAATATTGTCCGGCCATTTGCTTCGCTGTTCTTTCCTGCTGTTCAGAAGATGTAGTCCCGCCGGTATCTCCTGTCATGTGGAATACCATTTTACTCTTTAGACTGTCCTCGTGAGCCAGTTGCAGACGGTAAGGAAAGCTGCCGGCAGGTGCAGGAGGAACCTGGTATTTATGAAGGTCATCAACCAGTTCTGTTTTCAAAACAGCATTATAGCCAATCTTGGTGCTGATCATAATTTTAAGGTTTGGTGAGCACCATAAAATTAGGTCCCCAATATTAACCCAGGATTAAAAATGAATTATTAAATTTGAGTAACACAAAACATTATATTCATGACAAAAACTAAGAGAATGACGGTGCTGCCCGTACTCGCAGCAGCATTGCTGGTTGCAGGTGCCTGCAACAACCCGCAAAGCAGCGATGAACTGCAGTCGGGTATTTTACTCAAAAATATGGATACCACGGCCATCCCCGGCAATGACTTTACACAATATGTGAACGGCACCTGGATGAAAAATACCAAGATCCCCGCAGATAAATCTTCTTATGGTGTGGGCGCTATGGTCAATGACAAAGCACAGGAAGACGTAAAGGCACTGATCGAGAACGCCGCTAAAGGCAGCCCGGAAACCGGCTCTGAAGAGCAAAAGATCGGTGACTATTACGAATCCTACATGAATATTAAAGTCCGCGACTCCATAGGTCTGCTGCCGCTTCATGACGAATTTAAAAAAGTAGATGCCATTGCCTCGGCAAAAGACCTGGCCGCTTATTTTGCATATGCCGGCAAACTGGGCAACCTGGCACCTTTTGGTATAGGTGTACTCGAAGATTTTAAAGATCCTAAAAAATATATGCTGTACAGCTGGCAGGGCGGTTTAGGCCTGCCCGACCGGGAATACTATTTTCTGAAAGATGCGAAATCAGCTGCGATAAGAGCAAAGTATGCAGCCCACGTAGAACACATGCTCAGCATAGCCGGTATTGAGGATGCCAAAGCCAAAGCAGCGCAGATCATGGCGCTTGAAACCTCACTTGCTTCCAAACATATGAAAAAAGAAGAAACCAGGAATATGGCCGGACTGTACAACAAATATGCGGTCAAAAATCTGAATACTTTGCTGCCGGATTTCGATTGGAAGACTTTGCTGGCCGAGGCAGGCGCGGACAAAGAAGACAGCCTTGTCGTTTGCCAGGTGGCTTATACCAAAGACCTTAATGCCATTTTAAAAAATACACCGCTTGATGTCTGGAAGACCTATCTCAAATGGGGAGTAGTCCACGGCGCGGCAACCACTTTAACCTCAGCTCTGGACAAAGAAAACTTCGATTTTTACGCAAAGACATTATACGGTGTTGTCGAGCAGCGGCCTCAGTGGCGCAGGGCAGTTGATGTGGTCAACGGCGCATTGGGAGAAATGGTAGGTAAACTTTACGTAGAAAAACATTTTCCGCCTGCGGCGAAAGAACGTATGCTGAAACTGGTGGGCAACCTGCTGAAAGCATACGAGTCAAGCATCAAAGAACTGGACTGGATGAGTCCGGAGACCAAGAAACAGGCACTGATCAAAATCACCAAATTCACCCCTAAAATAGGTTATCCGGATAAATGGAGAGATTACGGCGCGCTTAAGATCATAAAGCACGACCTTTACGGAAATAACAAGCGTGCCACTGATTTCGAGTACAAACGCAATATCAGCAAACTGGGCAAACCGGTAGACCGTTCTGAATGGGGAATGACCCCGCAAACAGTCAATGCCTATTACAACCCTACAATGAACGAGATTGTATTTCCTGCAGCCATCTTACAGCCGCCCTTCTTCAATATGGAAGCCGAAGATGCCGTAAACTACGGAGGTATCGGAGCGGTAATTGGCCATGAGATTGGTCACGGCTTTGACGATCAGGGCAGTACTTTTGACGGCGACGGCGTAATGCGCAACTGGTGGACCGCCAAAGACCAGAGCGAATTCAAAAAAAGGACCAATGCTTTGATCGCACAGTATAGCAGCTTTAAAGTATTTCCGGATCTGAATGTAAACGGCGATTTTACCCTTGGTGAGAACATTGGCGACCTGGGTGGTCTTAGTATCGCCTTAAAGGCTTACAAGGCCAGCTTAAATGGTAAACCCGCCCCGGTAATGGACGGATTTACAGGCGAACAGCGCGTGTTTATAGGCTGGGGGCAAGTATGGCTGAACAAAGCCAGGGAAGAAGCCCTAAGGAACCAGGTCGGAACAGACCCGCATTCCCCTGCAAAATTCAGGGTGAATGGTGTAGTTAGAAATATTCCTGAATTCTATACCGCATTTAATGTAAAAGCAACAGACACCCTTTATTTAGCTCCTGATAAAAGAGTAAAGATCTGGTAGTGCAGGGCACGAAGCAATCTCATCATGGGATTGCTTCGTACTTCGCAATGACGATATGGTATCTTAAAAAAATGAATTTGCCTAACTGCTGATATAACTTTCCAGCTGAGATATCGTCTGTTTCTGGTCGGCGATGATAAATTTCACTACATCACCGATAGACACCATGCCCAGCAGCTGACCTCCATCCGCAACCGGGAGATGTCTGATGTGCTTTTCGGTCATGATTTCCATACACATATCTATACTGTCTGTAGGTTTGACCGTGATTGGATCAGCAGTCATGACTTCTTTCACCGGAGTGTCCGCCGAAGACTTGCCATGAAGTATGATCTTGCGGGCATAATCCCTTTCCGTAAAAATACCAAGAAGCTTTTGTTCCTCAAGGATCAGCAGAGCGCTAATGTTCTTTTCCATCATTAAATGGAGTGCTTCCAGTACAGAAGAACCTTCTGTAACAGAAAAAACCTGCAAAGGCTTGACATTAAGTATTTGTTGTACGGTTTTCATAAGCAATTAAGAATTAGCTAATTGAAATATAACTAAAAAAAATCAAATTGCTATAAATACGGTAAAATTTCTTCCACATACCTCCGGTCATTGGACAAACGCGGAACTTTATGCTGTCCACCAAGTTTTCCCTTGGACTTTAGCCAGTTGTAAAAGGTATCGGGCGGGGCATTGTGTACTTTTGGCCGTCTCAGTGCCATATCCTTAAAACGTTTCGCATCATAGTCAGAATTTACCTCCCTGAGCGTCTGGTCCAGTATATCCACAAAACGTTCAAAATCATTGGGCTGCTGGTCAAATTCAATGATCCATTCATGTCCGCCCGCCTCCTGGCCTTTAAAATAAATAGGACAGGCCGTATAGTCCTTAAATACCGCTGCAGTAGCATCGCAAGCCTTGCAGATGGCCTGTTCCGCATTGTCTATAATGACTTCTTCACCAAAAGCATTGATGAAATGTTTCGTTCTTCCCGTAATGCGGATGCGGTAAGGAGAGAGGCTGGTGAACTGAACAGTATCCCCGATCATATACCGCCACAATCCGCCATTGGTACTGATGATGATCGCATAGTTCTTGTGCAGCTCCACCTGTTCAAGCGATAAAGTATCCGGATTTTCCCTGTCAATATGCTCCATCGGCAGAAATTCGTAGTAAATTCCATAATCAAGCATCAGCAGCATTTCGTCCGAATCCACCTCGTCCTGTATACCAAAGAAGCCTTCTGAAGCATTATAAGTCTCCAGGTAATACATGTCATTACCGGGGATCAGCTCTTTGAACTGTTCCCTGTAGGGTTTAAAATTTACCGCGCCATGGATATAAAGCTCGAGGTTAGGCCAGACCTCCAGCAGATTCTTCTTCCCCGTTATTTCCAGAACTTTTTTTGCAAGTACGATGGTCCAGGTAGGAACCCCTGCGATATTGGTCACATTTTCCCTGATGGTAGCCTCGGCCATTTTTTCCATCTTCTCTTCGTAATTGTCCATCAGGGCAATCGAAATGTTCGGTGTTCTGTAATACTCCGCCCACATTGGGAGGTTTTTGATCAGCACCGCAGACAAGTCACCGCAAAAGGAATCCTCATTGAGCTGATTGATCTGGTGACTGCCACCTAGTACCAGCCCTTTTCCGGTAAATATTTCATTGTCCGGTCTGTTGTTACAGAATATGGACAGCATATCCTTACCGCCCTTAAAGTGGCATTCCTGCAGGGATTCTTCAGATACCGGTATAAATTTACTCCGGTCGCTGGTCGTGCCCGATGATTTGGCAAACCACTTGATCTCAGAAGACCAGAGGATATTTTGCTCACCTTTGAGCATGCGCTCAATATAGGGTTTTAGCGTATCGTAATTTTGTAAAGGGACCCGTTCCTTAAACTGCTTCGGTGTTTCTATGGTCCTGTAGTCATATTTTTCTCCCCATTCAGTGTCCTCCGCACTGGAGATCAATTTTTGAAACCATTCCTCCTGCACATCATGCGGGTATTTTATAAAAAGCTCGATCTGATGAACGCGCTTTTTCATATACCAGGTAAAGATTGAATTTACGATAGCCATGCTGGATGATATTGGTTATAGATTTTTACTGCGAAGCACAAAGTTGGCGCCGAGATATACCCTTCTTACCATTTCATTGGCGGCAAGTACCTCCGGAGTACCCGATTCCAGGATCTTCCCCTCAAACAGCAGGTAGGCCCGGTCAGTAATGGAAAGCGTTTCCTGGACATTATGATCCGTAATCAGGATCCCGATGTTCTTTTGCTTTAGTTTGGCCACAATGGTCTGGATCTCCTCTACCGCAATGGGGTCTACCCCTGCAAAAGGTTCATCCAGCAGGATGAAGTTAGGGCTCGCTGCCAGTGCCCTGGCAATCTCTGTTCTTCTGCGCTCACCGCCTGAAAGCAGATCTCCCCGGTTTTTTCGTACTTTATGCAGGCTAAACTCGGTAATCAGTTCTTCCAGCTTTTCATGACGCTCTTCTTTGCCCATATTGGTCATTTCCAGGATTGCCATGATATTGTCTTCGACCGAAAGCTTCCTGAATACTGAAGCCTCCTGTGCCAGGTAGCCAATGCCCTTTTGCGCACGACGGTACATCGGGTCGGTAGTGATGTCCTCATCCTCCAGAAAGATCCTGCCCTCATTGGGTTTGATCAGTCCTACAATCATATAGAATGAAGTCGTCTTTCCCGCACCGTTAGGCCCAAGCAGTCCCACGATCTCACCCTGGCTGACACTAAAGGACACGTCATTCACAACGGTACGCTGCTTGTATTTTTTAATGAGGTTCTCGGCTCTTAAGATCATCCGGTTATATTGGTTTTAATGGCTTTAATATTTAGTTGCAGACTCCGTTTGTCTTTCCATACATTTTCTTCCACTGTATAACAAACGGAAAAAGGCGCGTTTGGTTGTAAAAGACTTTCGTATTCCGCGAGTCCAAATCCAATAGCCTCAAAAATAATGGAATTTTGTTGTTTTAACATCAATTTTAAATGTTTTATACCAACAACCTGCGGTTTAGCTGCAACGAATACATTGTCCGTTACAAACACCGGTGCAAGATTATGCGGGCCGAAAGGAGCCATTTGTGCAATGATACGCTGAAATTTTGGGGTAATCTGACTGAACTCGATTGCGGCATCTATCCCAAGCTCCGGTCTCAGTAACTCCTCAGTAATTGTTGCGGCCACGATATTTTCAAATCTTTCAGAGAAAAGCTCCATGTTTTCCGGCTTCAGCGTCAGTCCGGCTGCAAACTTGTGGCCGCCAAACTGAACCAGCAGGTCCTGGCACGCCAGCAGGGCTTCATAAAGGTCAAAACCTGCAACAGATCTTGCTGACCCCGTAAGCAGGCCGTTTGACGCAGTGAGCACCACCGTCGGCCGGTAATATTTCTCGATCAGCCTCGAAGCCACTATGCCTATCACCCCTTTGTTCCAGCTTTCATGATAGACTACAGTTGTTTTTTTTCCCATGAGGATTTCACATTCCCCGATCAGTGCAAGCGCCTCAGCAGTCATGTTCTGATCAGAAGTTTTTCGCTCCGTATTTTGCAGGTTGATGAATGAACTTTGCTCCCTGGCCATCAGGTCTTCATCGCAGATCAGCATTTTTACCGCCTGACTGGCATGGTCCATTCTTCCTGCCGCATTGATCCTCGGGGCCAGGACAAATACCACATCTGTAAGGGTGTAATCCTTGTTCTTTCCTGAGGTTTCCATCAAAGCTTTCAGCCCTGTGCAAGGCTTTTTGTTGAGTTTGACCAGTCCGTGATGTGCCAGTATCCGGTTCTCTCCCTCAACAGGCACAATGTCAGCAGCTATGCTTACCATGACCAGATCGAGATATTGTTCGTATTTTTCTGATGGCAGGTCATGTTTTTGACAATAGGCCTGGGCCAGTTTAAACCCTATGCCGCAGCCGGCCAGTTCTTTAAATGGATAATTGCAGTCCGCCCTTTTCGGATCCAGTACTGCTGCGGCATCAGGCAGTACATCGCCCGGCAGGTGATGGTCACAGATGATGAAATCAACACCCAGTGTATTGGCGTAAGCAACCTTCTCCACTGATTTGATCCCGCAATCCAGTGCAATGATCAGCTTAAAGCCATTTGCAGCAGCATAATCTATTCCCTCAACGGAAATGCCGTAACCTTCTTTATGCCGGTCGGGGATATAGTATTCAATGGATTTAGTAAACCCGCTGAAAAAACTATAGGTCAGTGCGACAGAAGTAGTACCATCTACATCATAATCACCGTAAACCAATATTTTTTCACTATTCTGCAATGCCGCATCAATTCTTGAAACCGCCTTATCCATGTCTTTCATTAAGAAAGGATCATGCAAATGCGCCATTTGCGGCCTGAAAAAATCACGTGCCTTATCAAAGTTATCTATGCCGCGCTGCACTAAAATTTCAGCCAGGCTCTGGTCTATAGTCAACTGTTGTGCAAGCAAATCTGCGCTTTCCTGATTGCCCTTTGCGGCCTGCACCCATCTTTTTTCCATTCAGATTCTCGTTCGTTTTTATGCCCTCTTCACAAGTGATAAGTTCATTAAGGTTCCTTATCTTTGCAATGATATCGTAAATATATCATAAATTCTTTTTTTCCAATTAATATTAAGGCATTGCAAGTTTTCCCATTATTTGAAGGTTCTTATTCGGTAGCAGCAGACAAAAAATTTATTCCTTTTGATCCCAAAAAGGACAATCCCAAAGACCGGCCGGCCTCATTGTTTATCCACATCCAGCCTTTTTTGGTCCAGTTGAAAGATAGCCTGATCTTGCTGGATACCGGTTTAGGTTACAGCAACGAAGCAGGCCACCTGATCCTGCATGAAAACATCAGAAAGGCCGGCTTTAACCCCGACGATGTAGAGCTTGTCCTGATGTCCCATTTACATTTCGACCATTCCGGAGGCATGATCCATCAAAAGGATGGCAGTATGGAACTGAGTTTTCCCCATGCCACTTATGTGATCCAGCAGGGCGAGTGGGAGAGTGCGTTTACCAGTCCCTCTTCTTCCTACAAAACCGGGATTTTTGATTTTTTACAGCGCAATGCCCAACTCAGGTTTATAGAGGGGTCAGGACAGCTAAGAGACGGGATCAGTTACGAGCTAACAGGTGCCCACACGCCTTATCACCAGGTGTTTCTGCTCGACGACGGTACAGACAAAGTATTCTTCGGTGGCGATGTTCTTCCCGAGCCGGAGGAATTGCTGCGCAGATTTATTGCCAAGTATGACTTTGATGGCCGTAAAGCCATGGAACTGCGGGAAGAATTTGGAATAAAAGCTGCATCTGAAAACTGGAACTGCCTGTTTTATCACGCAAAATCAAAAGCTACCGGCTTCATAACCTATGACGATGGCCAGTTTAAGATCAGCTGATCAGCAGCGGAAAAACCATTAGGGAGTAATCAGCCTCAAAAGTTCAGTTAAGCGTTCAATAGAAAGCGGTTTGGAAATGAAGCCATTTATGGTTTTATAAGATTTGGCTTTTTCAATATCGTTTTCGTAAACTGAGGACGATACCATATACATATGCGTCTGTTCCGGCATGTTCAGCTTTTCATAGGCTTCCAAAAACTCCCAGCCGTTTAATAAGGGCATATTGATGTCTACCAGAATAAGCTGCGGAAAAGGTTCCTTATTCCCGACCAGTGCCGTCAGGTAATCAAGCGCGAGCTGCCCGTTATTTTTAGAGACCATATTGACAGCATACCCGGTTTTCTCAACAATCTTTTTGATGATGAAAACATTAATTTCATCATCGTCAATAACCAGCATGTTAATCTTTATGTCTGTCATATATGCTAACAATAGCTAAGGGTAATAACTAATGTATACAATAAATATAATGTTTAAACATTTAAGTTGTAAGATACACAAAAAAAAGTTCCTAATCTTTTCAAGATCAGGAACTATAAATCAGGTAACATTTTTGTTATGTGCTACATTGACGCTATTTCGTTGCTACCAGCTTAATCGCCAGTTCAAAATCATCATAGATCATTTTATCACCGACATCAGGAAACACGCCTTTCGATCTGAACTTGATGCCGTATTTGGTTCTGTCTACAACTATTTTTGTTGCCGTTGCAGTTACAGACCCATCGGCATTCCAGGTAACAGCCGCAGGAAAGGAAATGGCGTTGGTGATGCCTTTAATGGTCAGATCCCCGGTTACATTTACCGTATTGTCTGTTCCGCGGCTGATTTTTTTGATCACGAAGGAAGAAGTGGCAAACTTATCCACACCAAAAAAGTCATCAGCCTTTAGGTGGCCTTCAAGTTTAGCGTTTCCTTCCGCATCTTTGATCGTAGCCATATTGATGGCAAAATTACCACCCGCCAGTTTTTTACCATCAAACAGGAGCGTTCCCGACTGAAGGGCAATGGTACCGTTATGACCACCGGTCAGTTTTTTACCCACCCAGGTCAGGGATGATTTTGCAGGATCTACCTTGTAAGACGTTGCCTTGAACGCCGGCGCGATAAAAGCCGAGGATACTGCTGCAATAAGAAGCAGCGCAAATGATGTGATTTTCAATTTCATAATACAGTATGCTAGATTTTAATGGCCGGGTTCATTCCCCGGCCTGTTATATTTTATGACACCAAATCTAACAATTGGTTTAGTAATTTAAATTGATGTAGGATAAGAATTGCCTTTAAGCGTAACTTTCCTCATAGCTTTCTATTGGCGGACATGCACAGACCAGCGACCTGTCCCCAAACGAATCGTTCACCCTGCCTACAGACGGCCAGAATTTATAGGCAGCCACATACGGAAGCGGGAAAGCCGCAGTTTGCCTGCTATAACCATGGTTCCAGTCATCACCGGTCACAACAGTAGCTGTATGCGGTGCATTTTTCAGCGGATTATCTATTTTGTCCAGCTCACCTTTTTCCACTGCAGTGATCTCATTCCTGATCGCGATCAGTGCGTCACAGAAACGGTCCAGCTCATGTTTGGGCTCGCTCTCTGTAGGCTCCACCATCAGTGTTCCGGCGACAGGGAAGGATACCGTAGGCGCGTGGAAACCGTAATCCATTAGTCTTTTCGCAATATCTACCACCTCAATCCCGAAGTTTTTGAAGCTCCTGCAATCCAGGATCATTTCATGAGCACAACGGCCCTGAGCTCCGGAATATAAAACAGGGTAATGCGCTTCCAGACGCGCCTTCATGTAATTCGCGTTCAGAATTGCATATTTGGTCGCATTGGTCAGGCCTTCCCCACCCATCATCGCGATGTAAGCATGCGAGATGATCAGAATAGAAGCTGATCCCCATGGAGCAGAAGATACCGCGTGAATTGATTTTTCGTTATTAATGTCGACAACCGCATGGCCCGGCAGGTAAGGGACCAAATGCCTGGCCACACCAATAGGACCCATGCCGGGACCGCCGCCGCCGTGCGGGATACAGAAAGTTTTATGCAGGTTCAGGTGGCATACGTCAGCACCAATATTGGCCGGACTGGTCAGGCCAACCTGTGCATTCATGTTTGCACCGTCCATATACACCTGTCCGCCGTTCTCGTGGATGATGTTGCAAATGTCAATAATGCTTTCTTCAAATACACCATGCGTAGAAGGGTAGGTCACCATCAGGCAGGAAAGATCAGCTGCATGTTCCTCAGCTTTCGCCTTCAGGTCATCCACATCAATATTTCCGTTCTCCAGAGATTTGACCACTACGATCTTCATGCCGGCCATAGCGGCCGAAGCAGGATTGGTACCATGCGCAGATGAAGGGATCAAAGCAATGTTGCGGTGATGGTCGCCGCGGTCCTGGTGATAGGCCCTGATGACCATCAGTCCAGCATACTCACCCTGAGCACCCGCATTTGGCTGTAAGCTCATGGCTGCAAAGCCTGTGATCTCACTCAGCCATTTATCCAGTTCATTGAATACCGTATAATAACCGGTTACCTGATCTGCAGGGGCAAAAGGATGGATCTTTCCAAACTCAGGCCAGGTCACAGGAATCATTTCCGTCGTTGCGTTCAGCTTCATGGTACAAGAACCCAAAGCGATCATCGAGTGGCACAGTGACAGGTCTTTTGCTTCCAGCGATTTGATGTAGCGCAGCATTTCATGCTCAGAATGGTGGGCATTAAATACCGGATGGCTCAAATATGCCGAAGTACGCAGCAGGGCGGAAGGTATTACAGTAGTGATGTCCTGATCGGCCAGTTCCACCGCATCAGCAGCTATCGCTTTTACTTTTGCGAAGATCTTAACCAGTAATTTCACATCTTCCGCAGAAGTGGTCTCATCCAAAGCGATGGTCACCACGCTGCCTTTATAATTTAAATTGATCTCATTGTTCAGGCACTCGCTGTGTATCGCGTTGACAAGATCACCGAGATCCAGCTGAATGGTGTCAAAAAAAGCATCAGCAGATAGCTTATAACCTATTTTCTCCAGAGAACGCGCCAGCGTAATGGCCAGGCCATGTGTACGCTCCGCGATCAGTTTCAGACCCCGAGGTCCATGATACACTGCATAGAAACCGGCCATAATCGCCAGTAAAGCCTGTGCAGTACAAATATTTGAAGTCGCTTTGTCCCTGCGGATGTGCTGTTCCCGGGTCTGCAGCGCCATGCGCAATGCATAGTTGTTATTGCTGTCAATGGTCACACCGATAATCCTGCCGGGGATAGAACGTTTGTACTCATCTTTGGTTGCAAAGAAAGCCGCGTGAGGACCGCCAAAACCCATCGGCACACCAAAGCGCTGTGTAGTTCCCACCACTACGTCTGCTCCCCATTCGCCCGGAGGCGTTAGCAGGGTTAAGCTCAGCAGGTCAGCCACTACCGTTACTTTTACATTTTTTTCATGTGCTTTTTGTGCAAAATCAGTATAGTCAAATACTTCACCGTTTCCGGCCGGGTACTGAATGATCGCACCAAAAAATTCTTCATTAAGTGCCACCGAACGGTGATCTCCGATGACCAGTTCAATACCGTATGGATTTGCACGGGTCTTCAGGATATCAATCGTCTGCGGAAACAGCAGTTCCGATACAAAAAACTTATCGCCCCCGGCATTTTTACGCAAGCTGTATTGCATGAACATAGCCTCCGCCGCAGCAGTACCCTCATCCAGCAATGAAGCATTTGCAATCTCCATACCGGTCAGATCGATCACCATGGTCTGGAAATTCAGCAGCGCCTGCAAACGGCCCTGTGCAATTTCTGCCTGGTAAGGCGTATACTGGGTATACCATCCAGGGTTTTCCATCACATTACGCAAGATCACACCTGGCGTAATGGTATCATAATAACCCTGGCCCAAATAAGATTTAAAGACTTTATTCAAAGAAGCCGTCTGCTTTAAACTGCTCAGGTAATCCGTTTCTGATTTTGCCTCAGGCAGGTTCAAAGGCTGTTTCAGCCTGATCTTTTGCGGAACAGTCTGTTCGATCAGTTCGTCAAGGGAACCGAGGCCCAGCGTGTTAAGCATCTCATTGGTATCCTTGTCATTGGGTGCAATGTGGCGGTCTTTAAAGTCTTCTTGGTAATGAATGTTCAAGCTCATGAAAATCTATGAATAAAAAGTTGCGCAAAGGTAATAAAAATCCACAAGGATTTAATGCTTCAGCTGCTTCAAATATAGTTGAATTGTATTCTCCAATCCCAGGTAAAGCGCGTCGCTGATCAGTGCGTGACCGATGCTGACCTCCAGCAGTCCGGGGATACTTTTTGCGAAATATTTCAGGTTGTGCAGGTCCAGGTCATGCCCGGCATTGATGCCCAGACCAAGCTCCCGGGCTTTATGCGCGGCAGCAATATAAGGTACAATCGCTTTTTCCCGGTTGTCGTAATAATTGTGCGCATAAGCCTCGGTATACAATTCAATCCTGTCTGTTCCGCTCAGGGCAGCCCCCTTTACCATATCCACAACAGGATCAACAAAAATGGATACCCTTATGCCTGCCGATTGGAACAGCGAAACCATTTCTTTCAGGTAGTCCTTGTGCTTTATGGTATCCCAGCCATGGTTTGAGGTGATCTGGCCTTCCGCATCAGGCACCAAAGTAACCTGTGCCGGTTTATTGGCCAGTACCAGGTCTACAAATTTTTGCTCTCTGCAGTTGCCCTCAATATTAAATTCTGTGGCGATGACCGCTTTCAGGTCGTAAACATCCTGGTACCTGATGTGGCGTTCGTCCGGTCTGGGATGTACCGTAATTCCTTCGGCACCAAAGCGTTCGCAATCCAGCGCTACTTTGACCAGGTCAGGGTTGTTGCCCCCGCGGCTGTTGCGCAGGGTTGCAATTTTATTGATGTTTACAGAAAGCTTTGTCATGATACAAAATTGCAAAAAAAAAAGGATGCTGCGAAGCGCAACACCCTTTCTCATCTGAAGGAATCAGATTAATATCTGTAAGCCTCCGGCTTAAATGGCCCTTCCACAGAAACACCAATATATTCAGCCTGGTGCGGATCCAGAACATCCAGTTCCACGCCGATCTTAGCCAGGTGCAGACGTGCTACTTTCTCATCCAGGTATTTAGGCAGTACGTAAACTTTGTTCTCATACTTGTCTGTATTTGTCCAAAGTTCTAACTGAGCCAAGGTCTGGTTGGTAAAAGAGTTAGACATCACAAAGCTCGGGTGACCAGTTGCGCAGCCTAAGTTTACCAAACGGCCTTCTGCCAATAAGATAATGTCTTTGCCATCGATGGTATATTTATCTACCTGAGGTTTGATCTCCACTTTTGTATCGCCGTAGTTTTTGTTCAGCCAGGCTACGTCAATTTCGTTATCAAAGTGACCGATGTTACAAACGATCGCTTTATCTTTCATGGATTTAAAATGCGCTGCACGAACGATGTCGCAGTTACCTGTAGTAGTTACGATAATATCAGCTTCTAAAACAGCCGTCGCAAATTTCTTCACTTCATAACCTTCCATCGCGGCCTGCAATGCACATATCGGGTCAATTTCAGAGACGATCACACGTACGCCCTGCGAGCTTAGGGACTCCGCAGAACCTTTACCTACATCGCCGTAACCTGCAACGACAGCAACTTTGCCGGCCATCATGATGTCGGTAGCGCGACGGATCGCATCTACCAATGACTCACGGCAACCGTATTTGTTGTCAAATTTAGATTTGGTTACAGAGTCATTCACGTTGATCGCAGGCAAGTGCAATGTTCCGTTTTTCATGCGCTCATACAAACGGTGAACACCGGTAGTCGTTTCTTCTGATAAACCTTTGATACCTGCAATCAGTTCAGGGAACCTGTCAAATACCATATTGGTCAGGTCACCGCCATCATCAAGGATCATGTTCAGTGGCTGACGCTCAGGACCGAAATGTAAAGTTTGCTCGATACACCAGTCAAAGCTTTCTTCGTCAAGACCTTTCCAGGCATAAACCTGGATGCCCGCCGCTGCAATCGCAGCCGCCGCATGGTCCTGCGTTGAAAATATATTACATGATGACCAGGTGACTTCAGCACCCAGCGCTACCAATGTTTCAATTAAAACTGCAGTCTGGATGGTCATGTGAAGGCAGCCTGCAATGCGTGCGCCTTTTAGCGGTTGCGATGGCCCGAATTCTTCACGTAACGACATCAGCCCGGGCATTTCTGCCTCTGCCAATCCGATCTCTTTGCGGCCCCATTCTGCCAGTGAAATGTCCTTAACCTTGTAAGGAACGTAAGTTGTCTCTACTGATGACATATTTAAATAATTTAATTTGAGTTGCAAAATTACGCAATAGTTTAACCAAATTCAAAAGCGGGAAGGTGGCTCATTGTTTTAAGTACTTTAATCTGACTATATGTTTTACGGATACCTTAAAGAAAATCATCCGGGTGCTTATGAATTGTAATGCAGCATTGGCGGGCATGTCACACCATCGATGTTAATTAGTGTTAAAAATAGACCCCCTCGCCGCAAAAACGGGATTAGTCTTTTGGAAATCTGTATATTTAGAAACCAATTCAACCCGTATGTTAAAATTCGCTCTCAGCAGTTTAATCATTTGTACCTTTTTGTGTGGCCGTATGATGGCCCAGGCCAGTAAAGTCGACAGCACCGGAATGCGGACGCTCCGTATTGATCCTTTTGCAGCCAGGGGCGCGAGCGTCTCCCAATTTTTTGATGAAGTTACCTTTACACCACTGGAAACAACTAAGGAAAGCCTCTTCGGCGCTATCCAGCAGCTGAAAGTAACCGATGAACATTATATAATTTACGACTGGGAAACCAAAGCCGTTTTGATTTTTACTAATGCTGGTAAATATGTAGCTAAAATTAACGCCAGTAAAATAGAGAAAGATCCTAAAGTTAAAGATCAGAGTTTCTATGGCTTTAATATTAAAAAGGAAGATGGTCAAACGCTGATTGAGATTTCTTCAGGTAAGCAAATCTATTATTTTGATTTAACCGCAAAGTTAATCAGGAAAGTACCTGTTAATAAAGATAAAACAAAAGAGAAGGACTATACCAATTATAAGAAGTTTAGCGATGGTACAATTATAGACCAGGCCTTTTTAGAGGAAAGTGGTAAAGACAGCATTTACTATAACATCAGCTTATTGAAGGATGGCAAGCGGGTAGAGAGTTATTTCCCCTATAGAAATTCAGATCATAAGGGCGATGAGCGGTGGCATGGTGGCCGTATATACGACTATGGCAATCCTGATGAATTTCTTTTTATCAAAAACTTCTATTATAATATCTACAAGCTGACGTCTAAAAAGCTATCCCTGGCTTACCGGATCCTGTTTCCTGCCGTAAATTCCCTTCCTATGGATTATGATACCAACCCAATCTACAAAGGCAAGGGCTATGACTACTACGAAAAGAACAGGGATGTTTTTTTTGAGCTGACCAACAGTTACCTGCATTATAATAACCTGTATTTCCAGGTGAGGAACTGGAACTGGAGCCGCGACGAGAAGAAAGCTTTTATCTATAATCTGAAAACAGCTGAGCTGACCTCTCTTGCAGATATTGAGCCTGATTCTACTTCGCAGTTTTTGCCGGTTACGGATCTGGCATCGCAATACGACTTTACCAATAAAGGGTTCCACCTGGTAACCCCTGAATATTTTTACACCAGTTATTCTTCCCTGACGCTCTTTACCGCTAAAGAACAAAATGAAGATAAAAACAGGAAGTACAATGCTGCTATAACCGAATATTTTAAAACACAAAACAAGAAAAGTAACCCGATAATTATCAAATTAAAACCAAAGAAATTCTAACGCTCCATGTTTAAATTAACTTCTGTAACGCTGGGTATTTTGCTCAGCATTGCCTGTTTTACGCTCAATGCGCAGCAAGCGGCTGTAAATCCTGGAACTGCAAAGGGCATTGTCAGGGATACGGCACAGAACTATGTGCTAAAATCTGCTACAGTATCTGTCTATAAATCTGCCGACAGCACCTTATTGAGCTACCAGGTAACCAATAACTACGGCGAATTTAGTTTTAAAAACCTGCCCGTAAATGTGCTGCTCAGGCTCGATGTCAGCAACATCGGTTATGCGACTTCAAGGAAGACATTTACGATACCTGCGGGTAAAAATACCATTGACCTGCAGACCATCGTTGCCAGCCGAAGGGATATCCTTTTGAAAGACGTAGTGATCACTGTGCCCCCGATTAGTATGAATGGTGATACGTTAGAATTTAATGCTGCGGCTTTTAAGTTAGACAGTAATGCTGTGGTGGAGGATTTGCTGAGGCAGATACCCAACATCACCCTATGGGGAGACGGACAGATTACTGTGAACGGTAAGGAGGTTAAAAGCTTACTGGTAAATGGAAAGTCCTTTTTTGGGGGTGACATGAAGCTGGCTACGCAAAACCTCGCCAAAAATGCAGTACAGAAAATACAGGTCTACAATAAATCAAGGAATCAGCAAAGTACCAATCCCGCAGATTCTACACTGGAAATGAACATTAAACTCAAAAAGGGCAAAGAGGTTGGCTTTTTTGGAAAGATAGGCGCTGGTTATGGAACAGACGGGCGTTTTGAAACGGATGCTAGTATCAACATGTTTACACCCAAGATGCAGCTGGCCGTTGTTGGTGCCATAAACAACATCAACAAGATCGCCGACAATACCGGCGAACTCCAGTCTAACAGTACGTTTAAGGGGGTTGGTACCAATGTGGAGTACCAGCCAGACTTTCGGGCAGAGGGGATCACGCGGCCCAGCGCACTCGGGGCAAACTTTACCTACAATTTTATAGAAAAACCTACTTGGGAGCTTAAAAACACCCTGAAATCAAATTACTTTTTACAGGGCAAAAATACCAATTACCTGGCCGATTCCAAGACGACTACCTCTGTCAACAGTACGGATAAGGTAATTGAGGACAGCAATACCGACAATCAATCCTCTAATACCACCCAACGTTTTGATTCCAGCTATGAGTATGCGAAAAAAGGCCATAATCTGAATTTCTCTCAGGAGGTAAACTTTAATCAGGGCGATAACGTAAATCAAACTTTTAGAAGGGCTACGAATTTGCAGGATGTACTGACCAGTACAAACAACTCCATGAATACCGGGAACTACAATAATAAGAGTTTTAGATTTGGTGGTAATTACCGCTATTCTCCCTATATCATCACACAGGACACGCGGTTTAGGGGCTTTGATGCAGATTACCGCTTAAACACCTACAACAACGAAAGTGAGCGTTTGAATCTGACCGAGTTTAAATCTTTCACAGGTACAGCTGCCAACCAGAAGTTTAACAGAAAGTACAATACCTTATCAGATGGTTTTAGGCAGGAACTTAATTTAACCATACGGGATGTGAAAGGGTTGATCTTTGGCAACAAAAAATACTCGCGGCTGACCTTTGACCTGACAAACAGATTGCTGCTTAACTCAGATAAAAACGACAACAGGGTGCAGGATTTGGATACGCTTAGCAATGTTTACCGTACCAACGCCTATTTGAACAATAAAGTAACAACCAATGTGATTGAGGAAACACCCGGACTGAAAATATCCAGAGGTTTCTCTAAAAGCATGTCCAACAGGTATTACAAGAATCTTGATTTCGCTTTCCATCCGAAGATGCTGTTAATTAACCAGGATAATCAATCGGACCGGTCTTTCCAAAACCTGAAACGTTCTTACAGCCAGTTTGCCCCGGATGCAGGCATTACTTTCTATAACAATCAGTATGGGGAAACATCAAGACAATACTCCCTGGATTACAGGACAACAATGAGGATACCTGATATCAATCAGCTCGCCCCGCTCACTGACAGTACCGATATATTTAATCTGAGGAGGGGCAATATTAACCTGAAAGAAGTGGTACAGCGTGAATTATCCTTCAGCTTTTACAGCTATGATCAACGCAACAAGAACACGCTTAACTATAATTTTACGTTGAGGGCAGGATTGAATGCCAATAATATTGTTGACAGTTTGCTGATCGATGAACAAAACAGGAGAACGGTGTATTTGGTTAATGCAGACGGTAATAAGTATCTAAATGGTGAAGCCAGTATCCGGAAGACCTATAAACTTAAGACCTCTGAATTTCAGTTTAATTTATATGGTAACTTCAATACGGGGAGAAACCCGGGTTACACCAACGGTGTATTTACGTATTCGAGTAACCTAAATACCTATTCTACCGGTGGTATAAATTACACCTACAAGAGTTATCTGGCAGTAGCGCTTAGTCAGTCATGGACTACCTATAAATCAAAACAGGAGGCTTTTAACACGCAGTACAGCGGTAAAAATGTTGGAACAACCTTAACTGCCAGCTATAACATCACCAAGAAGCTGACATTGAACAGCAATATCAGTAACAATACAAGCACCTCTTCTAATGCTAAAGACATTGTTTATACCATATGGAATGCAAACATGGTCTATCGCTTTCTTAAAGGCAACAATGCGGAGATTAAATTTGCGGCGCTGGATTTATTGAGGCAGAACACCAGTGTGATCAACTATGGCGATGCCAACAGTTTTACCATCGGTACCCAAAATGTACTGAAGCAATATTTTATGACCACAATCTCTTATTACCCAAGGCAGTTTGGCAAGAAAGGCAAAGCAAAAAAATGATCGCTAGAGCCAGATGAATGCCCGTTTTCCAGAATTGTTCAAAGTAATTTGAAGGTCAAAACTATATTTGTCTTACCGCCAACGCTTTGATGCTAAATGCAAGCGCAGTACCTTTGTATACTCAAAGAGGAAGAAATATAAAATATTAAAGCATATGTATCCAGAATATTTAGTTGAGCCAATGCGTGCGGAACTGACCAAGGTAGGTTTTGAAGAATTGAAAACAGCAGCGGAAGTTGACCAGGCCATCACCGGTGAGGGAACTGTTTTTGTGGTCGTAAACTCAGTTTGCGGCTGCGCAGCCGCAAACGCACGTCCGGCAGCAAGGCTGGCGGCAGCAAACGAAAAACACCCGGACAAACTGGTAACCGTTTTTGCAGGTATGGAAAAAGATGCAGTAGACAGGGCAAGAGGTTATATGGTTCCTTTTCCACCTTCGTCACCATCAATGGCACTGTTTAAAGACGGCAAACTTGTTCACATGATCGAGCGTCATCAGATTGAAGGCCGCCCGGCACAAATGATCGCCGACAGTTTGATCGGTGCGTTTGAGCAGTATTGCTAGATTCAGGTTAAGCCTTTAACAGAAAACAAAAAAGAGGAGTTCTCCCTAAGCGGAAGCTCCTCTTTTTTGTTTCTGCTGTTTTCGTTTTACACAGATTGACTTTACTCTGCTGCTGTGAGTTTTAGTTTATCCACAATGGCCCATCCGGAGTTTTTAATTGTATTGCCATTTACTTCTGGCGGTGGCACTGTGAACACCCCTGGTGTAACAACTGCTCCGCAGACATTGGCAGGGTTGAAGTCATCGCTGTTAAACATTGCCTTCATGTTATTATGAACTTTAAAATAACGCAAGCCGATACCGGCTACGCATAAGCAGCCCTCACTGACTTCAAATTCAAATTCCTTAGCGGGGGACAGCTCCTGATTGCTGTTGATTTCGATGATTTCCGGATCCAGGTCTTTGTACCGGCGTTCATGGAGCGCGATCATCGTTACAGAGACAACGAGTTCACATTGATTTGTACTGCCCGGAAACTTTAGTTCCTTTGGAACTACGATCTCGGGTATACTGACTTTTAGTACTACCCCGTTTAAATGGAGTTCGGGCTTTACCAGCAGACTGTTGATCAGTAAGGATTTGATGTTAAATTCAAATCCTGTCAGCCGTTCAAAGCTGTCTTCCTGAAAACTGTACTGCTCTGTTTGCTTATTGAAGCATTGTTTCAGTACGTCTCTTACCGGCGTGTTGAAACGATTGACCATCCCGCTGTCGTTTCTGTCATGAATAATGAAGCGCAGCCCTCTCCTTATTGCACCGGCCAGAACACTGCCTTGTCCAAAGACTTTTTGTGCTTTTTTAGTATCTTTGCTCTGCTTTACCCGGATAGGTGCCATTTGTAGCACAAGCCCGTCTTTTGTTTTTCTGCTGATCAGGTTCCCCACTAGTCCCCTGATGTGTTTTCCATCAAATTTTCCCATAGTTTTTATAATAAGTTAATTGTCCATAGCACCTGAGTCTACCCTGGGTTCTATTTGCGTTCGTACTGAGTCTGCATCGATCAGGCATTGAGTACGCCCTGAGTACGCCTTTTTTCAGGAAAAAGGCGTACTCAGGGCGTACTCACCCCGTACCCATGGCGTAGTCAGTACGAACGCATCTGCTACTCAGGTACCACCCGGGTAGAAGACATGAAGAATCCAGGAAAAACTTAGGCTAATTAAGAGTTAGTTAAAGATACGGAAAATTTTGAAAAATAGAGCACCGCAAGATATTCATCTATCTCCTGAGTGAGGTGTTTTTCATATTTGTCGCGCATGAATGAGCGATTGGAAGTAATTTATTCTCTGGTTAAGGTTAAAGGGAGCAATACTTTATTTCACCGCGACCCGCCAGACCGTGCTGCTTACGTCATCTGCTACAAGCAATGCCCCATCGGGCGCAACAGCGACGTCGACCGGCCTGCCGTATACTTCACCTTTATCTTCATTGGCGATAAAGCCGGTCAGGAAGTCTTCCGGTACCCCGTTGGGTTTGCCGTTTTTGAAGGGAACAAAGGCGACTTTATAGCCCGCAAGTGTAGACTTGTTCCAGGAACCATGCTGACCTATGTATGCCCCATTTCGGTATTCCTGGGGAAACATGGTGCCATTGTAGAAAGCCAGGCCAAGAGATGCGGTATGCGCGCCGACGGCCACATCAGGCACGATGGCCTCGGCTACAAGCTCCGGTTTTTGTCCTTTTAGCCGCGGGTCTTCATGCCTGCCGAAATAGGAATAAGGCCAGCCGTAAAAGCCGCCTTCTTTAACGCTGGTAATGTAATCGGGAACCAGGTCGTCGCCCAGGCCGTCACGTTCGTTTACGGAGGTCCAGAGTGTATTTGTGCCGGGTGCCCAGTCCATACCTACTGGATTTCTGAGTCCGCTGGCGTAGACCGTTTCGCCGGTGCCGTCAGGGTTTACGGTCAGGATAGCCGCCCTGCGGATCTCGTTTTCCATACCGTTCTCGCCGGCATTACTGCCTGATCCGACGGCTATATAGATTTTGGAGTTGTCGGCATTGGCGATCAGGTTCCGGGTCCAGTGGTTGTTGTAGCCGCCTGCGGGAAGTTCCAGGATTTTAGTGCCGGAAGCGGTGATTTTGGTGTCACCGGTTTTGTAAGGGTATTTCCATAGTCCATCGGTATTGGCTGCATAAAAGGAATCGCCAATGATCAGAACACCGTAAGGCTGGTTAAGGCCGCCAAGGAAATTGGTCTGCAATTCGGCTACGCCGTCTTTGTTGGCATCGCGGAGCAGTACAACAGTATTGGCACTCTGACCGGCTACTTCTGATTTGGATTTACCGGTAATGGCCCCGGCCACTTTTTCTTTGAGTGAACGCTCCGAATTAGATAAGACCACAAAGATGTCGCCGTTAGGGGCTAGGTAGATGCTGCGGGGGCTTTTAAAATTACTCGCAAATTTGGTGACAGTAAAGCCATCCGGTGCAATAGGCGTTTTGCCTTCAGGCCAGCCGATGACTTTGCTGAATTTGGTCATTGCGGCGTTTGTATCGGGCGCAGGGAGGGCAATAGAGCCGGTTGCGGTGGTGTCCACAGTGGTTGTATCGGTGGAGGATGTTTCGTCTTTGGAGTTGCTGTTGCAGGCCAGTATGCAGGGTATCGCTGCAAGGAAAAGGAATGACTTTTTCATTTTGATCACGGTTGGATTCATCTTCAAAGAAAAGATCATGTTCGCGGACCTGTTCTTCGTTTAATGATAACAAATAATCCGGCAGGATGTTTAAAAAGCTAATCTTCAGGTCAATTATTCTAAGAAATTCAACAGCATACCGATCTGCAAATGCGAAAAGCATTCAATTGAAAAAATAAAAATAGTTAAAAAAAGACCCTGGAACTGAACTCAGAAACCGGCAATGTAAATACAGCAGGAGCTCGTTATAAAATCCCCTGCAGTTTTGACCAGACGTTTTGCGCCAGGATCTGATGACCTTCGGCAGTTGGGTGGATGCCGTCCTGCTGGTTGAGCCTGCTGACACCGCCGACGCCGTCTAACAGAAATGGCACATAGGTCATGTTGTTTTTGGTGGCCAGGTCGCTAAACAGGGCTTTGAACTCTGCGGTATAATCAGCGCCGAGGTTTGGCGGCATCTGCATGCCGAGCATGACCATTTGGGCATTCGGATATTTCTTTTTGACCTTGTCGATCACGGCCTGCAGGTTGGTCCGGGTTTCCCTGAGGGGCAGGCCCCTTAATCCATCGTTGGCACCAAGCTCCAGTACAAAAATGTCTATATGTTGCTTTAGCAGCCAGTCGATCCTGTTTCTTCCGGCGGCGGAGGTCTCGCCGCTTAGCCCGCCATTAATGACTTTGTAATGCAGGTGTAAAGAATCGATCTTTTTCTGGATCAGTGCAGGGTAGGCTTCAGTTGGTTCAACACCGTACCCGGCAGTAAGGCTGGTGCCAAAGAAGAGGATGTTTTGCTGTTTTGCAGCTGCCTCCTCGCTTCCAGGGACGGTTTCAGCAGGCCGCTTGGCCGGCTTTCCTGCTTCGGCATCTTTCTTCTGTTCATTGCCGCAACCAGAGATGATGGCTGTAAGGATCAATAGGGGTATTATCTTGGTTCGTAACATAGCTGCAATCTGTAGGTCTAAAATAGGGAATACTTGTTGAACCTTGTATATTTAACAGGTAATTCCAGCGTTAAGTTTAAAATCTTTTTTTATGTCTGCCGAAACCATCCTCGAAGTCCAGCAAGTCAGTAAAATTTATAAAAGCGCCGGAAAGGAGCTTTTGGTGCTCAAAGAAATTGATTTTTCGATTCAGCAGGGCTCCACGGTGGCCATCACAGGCCCATCGGGCAGCGGCAAAACGACCTTACTGGGGATTTGTGCGGGACTGGACAGGGCCAGTTCGGGTTCTGTGGCTTTGAACAACATTAAACTGGATGGCCTGACCGAAGATGAACGGGCTGCGGTACGAAATCTGTATGTGGGCTTTATTTTTCAGAACTTCCAGCTGATGCCTACGCTGACCGCACTGGAAAATGTGATGGTGCCCATGGAGCTGCGCAAACAAAAAGATGTAAAAGCGAGGGCTATGGAACTGCTGGACAAAGTAGGGCTGGCAGACCGTTCGCACCATTACCCGGTGCAGCTGTCGGGAGGAGAGCAGCAGCGGGTGTCGCTGGCAAGGGCTTTTTCCAACCGTCCGGCGGTGCTTTTTGCCGATGAGCCTACGGGTAACCTGGATGGCGAAACGGGGGAAAAAATTGAGAAAATGCTTTTTGAACTCAACCGGGAGGC
Organism: Pedobacter ginsengisoli; assembly: GCF_030244015.1. Taxonomy (GTDB): domain Bacteria; phylum Bacteroidota; class Bacteroidia; order Sphingobacteriales; family Sphingobacteriaceae; genus Pedobacter; species Pedobacter ginsengisoli. Next base: position 81,681 of record NZ_JASSYX010000004.1, on the reverse strand, counting down.
CGGAACTACACTGATCATTGTGACTCACGATATGGATCTGGCCTCAAGGACCTCGAGGGTCATCAAATTAAAGAGCGGGACAGTTATAGCGGATACTTATGCAGGAGTTTAAGGTACTGAACGGCAGATCGGCTGACGTGGGCTGGCTGTTTAAAATGGCCTGGCGCGATAGCCGCCGCAGCAGGTCGCGGTTGCTGCTGTTCATCTCGGCCATTGTGGTGGGTATTGCGGCTTTGGTGGCGGTTTACGCTTTCAAGGACAATTTACTGCGCGATATTGACAACCAGGCTAAAGAACTGACGGGCGCGGACCTGATCCTGGATACGAGAAAACCAGTCAGTAAAAAGGTGCAGGCCATGCTGGATACGCTCGGCGATGAGCGTTCTTCGGAAAGGAGCTTTGCTTCAATGCTGTATTTTGTGAAAAATCAGGGCAGCAGACTGGTACAGGTGAGGGCTTTGGAGGGAAATTATCCATATTACGGAGCCATAGAAACTACACCTGCTGCTGCGGCTTCAGGATTCAGGAACGACAGAAGGGCATTGGTGGACAGGACCGTGATGCTCCAGTACAATGCCAGGGCAGGCGATTCCATTAAAGTAGGGGCGCTGAACTTTGAGATCGCAGGCGCGCTGGACAAGACCCCCGGACAAACGGGTTTGTCTTCTACTGTAGCTCCAATTGTTTACATTCCTTTAAAGTACCTGGAAGAGACCGGCCTGACCAAAATTGGCAGCCGCATCCAGTATAAATATTATTTCAAATATAAAGACCCTTCGCAGGTAGACCGGGTGCTGAAAAAGATACAGCCGGTGGCAGACAAGGAAGGGCTCGATACGGAGACTGTGGAAAGCAGGAAGGCGGACACAGGGCGGTCGTTCAGGGATGTGAACCGGTTTTTGTCACTGTCGGGATTTATTGCCTTGCTGCTCGGTTGTATCGGTGTGGGCAGTGCCATTCATGTGTACATCGGGGAGAAGCTGAACAGCATTGCTACGCTGCGCTGCCTGGGTGTGAAGGCTTCGGAGGCGTTTTTGATCTTCCTGATCCAGATCGCTTTTATCGGTTTGATCGGTGCAGTGACCGGTAGTTTGCTGGGCACGGCCATACAGTTTGTGCTGCCGGCTGTACTGAAAGATTTTATTCCTGTGGAACTGACCATGCAGATTTCCTGGCCGGCAATAGGGCAGGGACTTGTATTGGGTTTGGTGATTGCCATACTGTTTGCTTTGCCGTCTTTATTGGCGGTACGGCGCATTTCGCCTTTGAATGCATTGAGGAGATCTTTTGAGCGTTCGGTGGGCGCTGCTGATCCGCTGCAATGGCTGATATACCTGTTCATCGTACTTTTTGTACTGGTCTTTGCCTGGTTGCAGATGGGCGGCTGGATGGAGGCTTCGATGTTTACAGGAGGTGTTTTGCTGGCTTTTTTATTGTTGTTTGCAGTGTCCAAATTGCTGATGTGGTTGCTGCGCGGAGCGCTGCCGGATTCCCTGAGTTATTTGTGGAGACAAGGTTTTGCCAATCTTTACCGGCCAAACAACCAGACCATGGTACTGACGGTGTCTATAGGATTGTCGACCTTGTTCATAGCTACCTTGTTTTTTGTACAGGGCATCCTGATCAACCGTGTCACCATATCTTCCGGGGCAAACCAGCCGAATATGGTATTGTTTGACATTCAGCCAGAGCAAAAAGAGGGCGTTGCCCATCTGACCAGGGCGCATCACCTTCCGGTGATGAACCAGGTGCCGATCATTACGGTGAGGATTGAAGAAATAAACGGTAAAACTGCCGCTGATCTTGCTGCTGCAGACAGTACGGCAAATAAAGCAGATATGGAACAAGGGGCCCAGAGAGGGCCGGGCAGCGGAACGGGCAGGACTGAGCCCTCTCAACGGGCGTTCAGGAGCGAACTGAGGGTTACTTTCCAGGATACGCTTACCGCTGCGGAAAAAGTAATCAAAGGAAAATGGCATGGTAAGGCAGACAAGGATGGAATAGTTTATGTGTCGCTGGAAGAAAATTATGCAAGAGGTATTCATGCGGAGATTGGGGATAAGATCGTGTTTAATGTACAGGGCATGCTGATCCCGACGGTGCTGGGCAGTATCCGGGAGGTCAACTGGAGCAGGATGCAGACCAATTTCAGAGTGGTATTCCCAAGGGGTGTGCTCGAGGAAGCACCGCAGTTTCACGTATTGATGACCAGGGTTTCCGGCGATGAGGCTTCTGCAAAGTATCAGGGGGCCGTAGTCCGTAGTTTTCCCAATGTTTCGGTGCTGGACCTGAAGCTCATATTAAGGGTACTGGATGAGCTGCTGTCAAAGATCAGTTTTGTGATCAGGTTTATGGCAGCATTTAGTATGCTGACGGGCTGGATCGTTTTAATCTCTTCGGTGCTGACCAGCAAGGCACAGCGCCTTCAGGAAAGTTTGCTGCTGCGCACATTGGGCGCAAGCCGGAACCAGATCCTGGTGATTACGGCTGTAGAGTACTTTTTTTTGGCTGTAGTGGCTACGGGTGCTGGTATGCTGCTGGCCCTCGGGGGCAGCTGGGCGCTGGCCAGGTTTGTTTTTGCTTCCAGCTTTAATCCGCCGCTGTGGCCGGTGCTGCTGTTTTTCCTGATCATTTCCCTGATGGTGGTGATTACCGGGGTGCTGAGCAGCAGGAGCGCGTTGAAACGCTGATCTGCTGAAGTGTGGTAAAGTATTGAGCAGTATCGTGATTAAAGACCAAACTATAGGCTGGCCTGCTTGTTGTATAGGCAACAAGCAATTAATCTTTGTAATTATGAATACGCAACAGGACAATAACAAGGCGCAGTTTGAAAATAGTGACGTCGATCCCGGATTCTCAGGTCATGAAGAAGATAAATTAAAAGGCCGTGAGGACAAGCGCGAGCACAATATTGATTCGAATCTGAGTATCAAGGAGATGAGAGAGGGAAAAACTTCAATAGAAGGGGATAACCCTAAGGAAGACGATGCACTAAATTATAAAAATGACAGGGAGCATGGTGCCTTTAATCCTAAGAATATATAAAAATTAGGTATAAATGTATCATGTCCCTCCATACATGTTGGCTAAATTAGTACTAGTCAAACAGCTATGGAACATACAAAAGATCTCAGGGAAAACTTTATTAAAGACGGTTATGTGTTTTTGCCGGGTTTTCTCAGCCCTGTCGAAGTTGAAGCCATTAAACAGAACTTTGACAGGGTCATAACGGAGATTGTGCCGGTTATGCAAGCCAGGCATGTATTCTATGAAGGCCCAGAAAAGAAAGCTTCTACGCTGAAACAGCTGATAGATATTCAGGATTACGATGCTTTTTTTAAAGAAAAGCTGTCAACGGGCAAGTTTAAAGACCTTGCAGCGTTTTTGCTGGAGGATAAAGTAATTGGCAAAACACTGGAATATTTCAATAAACCTCCATTGATCGGGAAACCGACCCCGCCCCATCAGGATGGCTATTATTTTATGCTGAACCCTTCAGTTGCAGTGACGATGTGGATGGCACTGGAGCCGGCTGATGAAGAGAATGGATGTGTTAAATACATCAGGGGATCTCACCTGAAAGGAATGCGGCCTCATGGAAGAACACAAACGCTGGGTTTTTCGCAGGGCATAACGGATTTTGGAACTGCGGCAGACCTGGAAGAAGAAATCAGTTTTCCGGCCAATCCGGGAGATCTGATCATCCACCACTCTTTAACCATACATCAGGCGGGAGCAAATGGTTCCGGCCGCTCGCGTAAGGCTCTGGGCCTGATCTATTTTGGGGAATCTGCCAGGGAAGACCTGGAAGCAAAGTCGGCTTACCAGAAGAAACTGCAGGAGGAGCAGGTTTAAAAATCCTTGTTCAATAATTTTTCCAGTTCCCCAAAGGAAACATTCATCCGCACACGTCCTTGTTTGGCATAGGCGATCTCCCCGGTCTCTTCTGATATGATCACGGCCACAGCATCTGTTGTTTCAGAAATTCCGATGCCTGCCCTGTGCCGCAGACCAAACTGGGGCGGAAGTTTGTCGTTGTCGGTAAGCGGCAGGATACAGCTGGCGCTCCTGATCTTGTTTTCGGCGATGACGACTGCGCCATCGTGCAGCGGGCTGTATTTCTGGAAAATGCTTTCGAGCAGGCGTTTGGAAATCTTTGCGTCCATGACTTCACAGCTGTTGGCAAAGAGCTGGTCGTCATAGAATTTTACAAAGACCATCAATGCTCCTGTCCTTGATTTCTTCATGCTCTTGCAGGCATCAATAATGGGCTTGATGCGGATCAGGTTGTCCCGTTCTATGTTCTTGCTGCCAAAAAGATAGCCCCACCAGGCTTTGTTCTGCTGCAGGAAGGTGTTTTTGCCGATAAGGAGCAGGAACCTGCGGATCTCGGGCTGAAAGATCACGATCAGTGCGATGATGCCGACGCTCATGAAAGAGTCGATGATGCTGGAAAGCAGTTTCATCTGTAGCAGGTCGACCAGCCAGTTGATCACCAGGATGATCACCATCCCGAGGAAAAGATTTACGGCGATGGTATTTTTGATCAGGTTGTAAATGTAGTAGATGAGCAATGCTACCAGAATGATGTCCACCGAATCAGTGATCGTCAGGTGCAGAAAATCGAAATCAAAGTCTAAGCCTTTCATTGGCGCCAAGTTAGGGATTATTATTTTTGCTGCAGCTTTTCTATTAAAGCAATGCATTCTGCGGCTGCTTTGACATCGTGGACCCGCAAAATGGATGCGCCTTTTAACAGGGCTATGGTATTTAACACGGTTGTGCCGTTTAAGGCCTCTCCGGCGGTTGTACCCAGGAGCTTGTAGATCATGGATTTTCTGGAAATACCTGCGAGAATGGGTAGCCCGAATACCTGCAGGTCCTGCAGCTGGCTCATCACTTCATAATTGTGGTCAAGGGTTTTTGCAAAGCCAAAGCCCGGATCAATGATGACATCGTGCACGCCCAGTTTTTTGAGTTCGGCGATCTTTGCAGAGAAATAATCGATGATCTCCAGGGTAAGGTGCTCATAAACGGCCTGTTTCTGCATGGTCTGCGGCGTGCCTTTCATGTGCATAATGATGTAAGGTACCTGCAGCGCTGCGATGGTTTCAAACATGGCTTCATCCATGCCACCGGCTGAGATGTCATTGATGAGGTGTGCACCGGCGGCGATAGTTTCAGCGGCTACCTTTGCCCGGAAGGTATCTATGGAAAGCAGTGCCTCAGGTAACTTTTTTGTGATGGCAGCAATGACCGGGACCAGTCTTTGCAGCTCCTCATCGGGACTTACTTCTGCTGCGCCGGGACGTGAGGAATACGCGCCGATATCTATAAACGAAGCTCCTTCATTCAGGAAGGCTTCTGTTCTGCGCAGGGCATCGTCAACGGTACTCACCCTGCTGTCATTGTAAAAGGAATCCGGTGTAAGGTTGAGGATTCCCATGACACGCGGAAGTGCAAGATCTACCAGTTTGCCTTTGACGTTAAGTGTGCGTTTTGCGTTTAAAAATGTATCTTTAGCCATTGTTTGAGTACAAACTTAGAGAAATTAAACTTAATAATTTTTTTGCATTGGCAACTAACACTTCGCAAGAATTCGATTCAGTAATAGCGGTCTGCAGATCGCTGTTTTTAAAAAAAACCAAGGATTACGGAACAGCCTGGCGCATATTGCGGCCGGCTTCTATCACTGACCAGATCTTTATCAAGGCCCAGCGTATCCGTACCCTGGAGGAAAAAAAAGTATCAAAAGTAGGGGAGGACATTGTTTCCGAATATATCGGTATTGTCAATTATTGTGTCATCGCGATGATGCAGCTGGGGCTTGGACCGGATGAACCTTATGAACTTGATCCGGAGAAAGTACAGGAGCTGTTTGATGCCTATGTAAATGCGACGAAAGAACTGATGTTTGCCAAAAACCATGATTATGGAGAAGCCTGGAGAGAGATGCGGATCAGCTCTTTAACTGACCTCATTCTGATGAAAATACTCAGGGTGAAACAGATTGAAGACAACATGGGCAAAACCCTTGCTTCGGAGGGTGTGGCTGCCAATTACCAGGATATGCTCAACTATGCGGTTTTTGCTTTGATTAAACTGAGGGTAAAATAAAATGAAAAGGACTTTATTAAATTTTTGCAGGATCTTTGTCGGCGTCCTGTTTATTTTTTCTGGCCTGATCAAGGCCAATGACCCGCTTGGTTTTGGTTATAAGCTGGAAGAGTATTTTGAGGTATTCCATATGCCTTTCTTTAGCAGTATGGCTACGGGTATTGCTATATTGCTATGCGTCTTTGAGATCGTGCTGGGTGCCTTATTGCTGTTTGGCTTCTGGCGCAAACAAGTGACCATGGGATTGCTCGTTGTCATCATATTTTTTACGATCCTGACCTTTGCATCTGCGTTCTTTAAGGTAGTTACTTCCTGCGGTTGTTTTGGCGATGCGATCCCGCTTACACCATGGCAGTCGTTTTCTAAGGACATTGTTCTGCTTTTGATGATCATTTACCTGTTCATACACAAGGAAATGATCGTGCCTGTGACTGGTAATGCCGGGTTGCAGCGCACTTTGTTTGCCTTTGTGCTGATCGCGTCCTTGGCCTTTAGTTTATATACTTACAGCCGGCTTCCGGTACTTGATTTTCTTCCGTATAAAGTCGGGGCCAATATTCCTGAACTCATGAAGATCCCGCCGGGTGCGCAGCCTGATGAATATTCGATCCTGTATAACCTTAAAAATAAGGTTTCCGGAGAGACGAAGGTCATGAATGATAAGGATTATCTGAAAACAGAGATATGGAAAGATGACAACTGGGAAATCGTTGGTACGCCGGAAAGTAAACTGGTAAAAAAAGGCTACCAGGCTAAGATCAAGGACCTGATCATCAGCGATGCCTCCGGTACGGATTATACCAAAGAACTGATAGAAAACCCTTATTATAATATTCTGGTGGTCTCTTATAACCTGCATGACGCGAATGCGGAAGGCATGGCGAAAATGAATGCGCTGGCACTGAATGCTGCGGAGCAGTTTAACATCAGAACGGTGCTGCTGACTTCCAGTGCAGCTCAGGATGCCGATCAGTACAGTAAGAAAATGAAACTGTTTATGGAGGTTTTCTATGCGGATGCTGTTCCTTTGAAAAGTATGGTCAGGGCTAGCCCGGGTGTGCTGTTGATGAGGAATGGCGTAGTGGTCAACAAATGGCACTACAATGCGGTACCTTCGTTTGATGAGCTTTCTAAAACTTATTTCGCTAAATAATAAGTGATGCTGTACTACGCCATAAAGAAATTTTGCTACGGATTTGCTGTAATGGCGGGGGTAGTGATCGTGGTGTTTGTATTGTTTAATATTTTGCCGGGAGATCCGGCGAGGATGACGCTCGGCCAACGCTCCGATGTGTCTTCGCTTGAAGCGGTGCGCAAGGAGTTTGGGCTGGACCGGTCGAGGCCTGTACAGTTTATGCTTTACCTGAATGACCTTTCACCCCTGGGGCTGCATGAAAATACAGCGGCGGACCAGGAAAAATACCATTATCAGAAACTGATCGCTCTCGGGGATGATGTGCTGGCATTGAAATGGCCTTATCTGCGGCGTTCTTATCAAACGAAGCGTGATGTACTGATCATATTGAAGGAAACGGTGCCCAACACTTTTGTGCTGGCGCTGACGGCCATGATCTTTGCTACCCTGATCGGTGTATTTCTCGGTGTGGTATCGGCAGTAAATAAAGATACCTGGATAGATAAGGCTGCAAATGCTTTTGCCATTCTGGGCATTTCTGCGCCTTCTTTTTTTGCGGGGATCATCATCGCCTGGTTGTTTGGCTTTGTGCTGAGCGACTATACCGGCCTGAACATGTCAGGGAGCCTGTACAGCTACGACCCTTTTAAAGGCGAGGTGATGACATGGAAGAATTTATGGCTGCCTATGATCACCCTGGGTTTACGACCGCTGGCCATTATTGTGCAGCTGACCAGGAGTGCCATGCTCGATGTACTGGCACAGGATTACATCAGAACAGCCCGTGCCAAGGGACTGAGCCGGAACATCATCATTTATAAGCATGCTTTGAGGAATGCGTTAAATCCGGTGATCACTGCGATCTCGGGCTGGTTTGCTTCCCTGCTGGCGGGCTCTTTTTTTGTGGAATACATTTTCGGATACAATGGTCTGGGCCGTACAACGGTTACTGCATTGGAAATGTCTGATTTTCCGGTGGTGATGGGTTCTATATTGTTCATTGCCTTTATATTTGTAGTCATTAATATTTTGGTAGACGTGTTGTACGCCCTGGTTGATCCAAGGGTAAAACTGGCTTAAATGATGAAAGTATTTCTAATCGGGTTTATGGGTTGCGGTAAAAGTACAATGGGCAGGAAGCTGGCAAAACAGCTTGGCTATGATTTTATTGACCTGGACCAGGAAATAGAAAAACGGACGGATACTACTATAGGGAATTATTTCTCGGCAAACGGGGAAATGGCATTCCGGGAGCTGGAGCGTAAAACGCTGCAGGAATTTGACTATCCCGCCAATTGTATTGTGGCAACCGGGGGCGGTGCTCCCTGTTATTTTGACAACATGGACTGGATGAATGCGAACGGGACCACCGTGTATATTGAAATGCCGCCCTTAGCACTGGCCAGACGCCTGGAAAAAGGAAAAGAAAAGCGCCCTTTGTTAAAGGATCTTAATGAAACGCAAATGGTTGCTTTTATTGAAGGTAAACTGGCGGAGCGGGAAGGTTATTATAAGCGCGCAAAACTGATTGTAGAAGGCATCAACCTTTCGGCCGATGCCTTGAGTGCTTTAATTATAGCTAAAGATTAAATTTTATCTGAAAATGTTAGGGCGTGTTTTCATGTTCTGGTCAACAGAATAAGGCCCTGAACCCACTACCCAAAATAAGATCAGCAGGAACAATACCATCAGGGACAGCCATAGTTCTGAGTTTAGTGCGGAAAACCCGTTGGACAGGTTTACGAAGAATACGGCACAAAGCAGGATCGGGATCTGGATGACCACCGCGAAGCGGGTAACCAGTCCAATGGCAATGAGAATGCCGCCTACCAGGTGTACAAAGCCGACGATGTGAAGGGCTGCACTGGCCATCAGACCGGAAAATCCAAATACATTGTTTTGTAACAGCAGGTCCTGAAGTGCTGCGGTGTTGCTGACTATTGCAATGCCTTTGCTAAAGATCAGGATTCCTAATGCGATGCGGATGATGTCAAGCCATTTGGCATGATGGTGATCGCCCCAGTGCTCAATTTTTTGAATAACAGTCATAATTTTGCCTCCTATTTTATAATGGTCTATTAAATTTACCTATTATTTGTGAGACTGTCAATAGTAAAATGGTAGTCCTCAGGATATTCAGGGGAGGACAAAGGGTGCGGCAAAGTCGGTACGGGGAGGCAGGTTCAGGTAAGGATAGCTTACTTTTGATAAATAAAGTCCTTCCGGGTGAGCCGGGGTGATCAGTTTTGGAATGGTATTGGTGATGAGGTAATTTTCAAATTCGTCTACGCTCAGTACGCCTTTGCCGATCTTGAGCAATTGTCCCATAATGATCCTGATCATCTTACCCAGAAAGCGGTTGGAAGAGATGCTGAAACGGAGTTTGTCGCCATTTTCATCTATCAGCAGGCTAGCAGACATCACATTGCAAATGGTGTGTTCATATTTGTCCGGGCTGGTGCAAAATGCCCTGTAGTCTTTGTAATTGGGCAGTATGGATGCGGCCTGTTTCATTTTGTCAAAGTCCAGGTCTCTTAACAGGTAATAGGAGCTAAGTCCGTTTAAGAACGGGTTTTTGTAGGTATGGAGGAAATAATCATAGGAACGCAGCACCGCGTCAAAGCGTGCATGACGGTGCGCTTCGACCGGAATGATGTCAAATACAGCAATATTGTGGGGCAATACTTTGTTGAGACGGAACCTGAGGTCAAAGTCCCATTCCTGTTCAATGTCCATATGGAAGAAGAACTGACTGGCATGTACATGCGCGTCGGTACGCCCGCATCCGATGACAAATACGGGGGTTTTAAGGGTCTGTGAAAGTGCAAACTCTATTACACCCTGGGCGTTTAATACTCCCGGCTGCTTCTGCCAGCCATTGTATCTCTGGCCATTGTAGCCAATGTGTACGAAATACCTCAATGTTTACCGCCTTCCGGCTCTCTTGTTCAGTTCTTCAACCGGCATTGACATCATCCGGCCAACTGCTTCCTTGCCTCTGTACGTAATTACTTTCAGCGTGGTCGCGTCTTTAGGTGCAGTGAGCGGCTCAGTATATTTAGGATAGAAACGATCAGGAAAGGAGTTGTCGAAACTGTAGTAAATGTCGAGACCGCTGACCTCGGTGCTCAGTTCGATCAGCAGTTGTTTATCTGCCGAGCGGCTAACTGTAAATATAGGGTCATAGACACTCGGAGCGTATTTGGTCTCTGCGATGTCCAGTCTTTTGAAATGCTGTTCTGCTTTGCCAAAGAAGTTATTCCAGTTCTTTTTTTCAGCGGGCGACCAAACGGACTCTGCAATCGCCATACCTCTTGGCCAGGTCATGTATTCGGCCTGGCGGATGTTGTATACCTGTTCTGTCCACAGGTTGGCCTGGCCGCCTTTAATGTATTTTGGGTCAACGCCGGCTGGTATAGGATCAAATTCATAGGACTTGCTTAACCTCAGTGAGGCGTAGACCTTTGGTTCTGTAATTGCATCGGCCTGCATGTAATCGAGATAGGCGTAGGTGGTTGGGCTCATGACGACTTCATGTTTCTTTTTAGAGGCCTCTATGCCATATTTCGTACCTCTCCAGCTCATCACTGCCGCACTGGGCGACATGTCACCTTCAAGGATCTCATCCCAGCCCATAAATTTCTTGCCTTTGGACTCCACGATTTTCTGTACGCGTTTTTCAAAGTAACCTTGTACCTGGTGCATGTTTTTTAACCCTTCTTTTTGCATCAGGGCTTTGATGGCATCGCTCTTTTCCCAGAAATTGATGGGTGCTTCATCACCGCCCATATGGATATAGTCGAAAGGGAAAAGCTGTGCGATCTGGGTGATCACGGTATCTAAAAAGGTGTATACCTTTTCATTGGCCGGGCAAAGTGTATTGTCCAGCAGAGCGATGGGTGGGGCGCCCCTTGACCAGTCCATAATTCTTTCGCCCGACCGCACACGATAGTTCTCCGCTCCGGCTGTACACGACAGCTCCGGATAGGACGCTATTGCCGCCAGGCTATGGCCCGGTACATCAACTTCCGGCAGTATATTTACAAATCTTTCTTTGGCATATTGCACCAGTTCCTTAATGTCTTCCTGGGTATAGAAGCCGCCATAGTTGCGGGGTTCATCAGCAGTGGGAGGGATAAAGTTTCCGAATTCACCAACTTTTTTGACGTTCCAGGCACCAATTTCTGTCAGTTTAGGCAGACCTTTGATCTCTATCCGCCAGCCTTCATCATCGGTAAGGTGAAGGTGCAGGATATTGTACTTATAGCGCACCATGGCATCGATGTATTGCTTTACCTCTGCTTTGGTGAAAAAGTGGCGGGCAACGTCAAACATCAGGCCGCGCCAGCCTACACGCGGATAGTCTGTTACTTCTACACAAGGCGCTATCCAGTCTACGCCGGTAACGGCTTCTTTGTGCTCTATTTCTTTTGGGAACAGCTGGATCAGGCTTTGTATGCCATAAAATAAGCCCGCGGCTTTATTGGCTTTAATGGTGATGAAATTTGGGGTAATGGATAGCTGATAACCTTCATTGCCCAATTGGTGATTGACCTTGTCGTTCAGGATCAGCTTTATATTTGCGGTAGCTGTATGTGTGTTTACATTGGATATAAAGCTGCCCGTCGGCACAGACAACCTTTCCTGTAAGAAGGCAACTGCCTGTTTCAGTTCAACTGCCGCGGGCGACTGGATGACCACATTGGCGGGCAGTACAAAATGACCTTCATTTTTAATGACGGATACCGGTTCTGGTATGATGGCGATTTCAGGGGCTTTGATCGCAGGATCTGCAGTTGCGGTCAGGCCCGCAGATTCTGACCGGGCCATTTGTGCCAGGATGCAATTGCTGATTAAAATACAGGATAAAAAGAGAAAGAATCTTTTCATAAGACGGATAACAGTTGATACGGGATTTTATAAACTCCCGCAATTTATCAATAAAAAGATAAATAACCATCCGGCAGGATTTATTTGGAAGCCCTGATGCTGTGGTAATAGCTGTAGGAGATGGGCAGTCCAACACAGATGATCAGGATTGCTGCATTTAGAATTGCGTCAGGTAAATGGAATGATTGTTTGGGTGTGCCTGATAACGGAACAACAATCAGGTTCATGACCAGCCAGACGAAAAGGCCGTACAAAATGCCGGCTGACAGTTTAACGGGGGTTTCCGGAAGTATCCGGGCAACCAGGAGGAAGAAGATTGCGGCAAAGAGGAGCGCGATCATAAAGTGAAAAAGCAGACCAAGGATTGTCATTTCCGTTCCTCCTGAAAAGGCCGCGTTGCCAAATACTCCGCTGGCAATAAACTTTAGAATGATGACCGGGTTTTTTCCGGTCTTCAGGTAGAAGGTCGCAAATGCAGCGAGGATGTCCAATAGCCCGGCTAAAAGACCAGCTTTAACAATGGATAGGGCATGTGGGTTTCTCATCCTGGCAATGTTTTGTTTAAACCAGATTCAAGATAATAAAAATGATATCAATTGGAAGAATATGCGTGGAATGTTGGCTATTTCAGGGCATCCAGGACTTTGAATAGCTTTCTGCTGATACCTGAGCCGGAATAATTGTTGATGTTGATCACAACGATGTATTTGCGGCCTGCGGGGTCTGTGTAATAGCCCGCGTAGGCGGAAACATCATTGATGGAACCGCTCTTAAGCTTCATGCCATTGTTTTCAGGGAAAGATTCATAGTAGTCGGCAAACCAGCTTTCTTTTTGTGCCTGAAACAGGATGCTGCCCATAGCTGAAGTAGTGACCCTTGTGCCGGGTGACAGCCCGCTGCCGTCGATGATGTTTAATGCGTCCCTGTCCAGGCCTTTGCCCGTCCAGTAATTGATTACTTCAGCGGCCCCGTTCCTGGTGGTGCCTTCTTTGCCGGCTTTCCAGGCCAGTGTTTTGAGCAGGTGTTCGCCATAGAGGTTGACGCTTTTTTTATTGAACCAGTAGACGATCTGGCTTAGCGTGGGTGAGGTGATGGTGCTGAGCTTTTGTGTGACGGGGGGAGTGGGTTGCTGCTCTGCTTTGAGCTGACGTGTAGTCGCTGGTCCTGCTGATGTGGAGATGCCGATACGGCGCAGGGTATCCTGCAAGCGGAATGCGGCATCAAAGGCAGGATCCGGCAAGGCGGCAGAAATGCCGGGCTTGGAAATTCCCAGGGCCCAGGTTCCTCTCAGATAAGCTGTAGTGGCAAGAGGAGGAAGATAAGCATACACGCGGTCTCCGGTTCCCGGGGCCCCGGCTTTCAGTTCATTGATGATCTTCAGGTAGGGCATTTCAGGTATGACTTTCCGGATCGCAACACTGCCATTGGCGCTGTTTGCCCTCAGATGAATGTCAAACTGGTTTTCCCGCCAGGACAATGCGGACGCACCGGCCCCATAGTAGTTGCCGATGTCCTGCCACACCCATCCGTCCGGGGTGGTCTGCGAGCCCCAGAGGCTGTCGTCTCCGATAATATTTCCTTCTATTTTTTTTATTCCTGCCTGTTTTATCGCGGTTACCCACTGGTTGAGAATGATGTTTTCTTTGCTCGTATCGTAACGCCAGGAGCCCAGGGTAGGGTCTCCGCCGCCTATAATGATCAGGCTGCCGTGGAGGGTTCCGTTTGCATCGAGGGTTCCGCTGTAAGCCAGTGTGGTCTGGTATTGAAATTCTTTGCCCAGCAAGGCGAAGGCCGTTGCTGAGGTGATGGTCTTTAAAGTTGAAGCGGTAGCGAGGCCGATGTTTTCATTTCTTGCGAAAATGGTCTGGCCATTGGTTGCGTCAAGGACGCACAGTGAGGTCAGCGCATATTTTGCCTGGGGGTCTGCGAGGAGGGTGTTGAATGCCGCCTCAAGTTTCTTAGCCGGGGTCTGGGCAAAAGCAAAGGCTTGAATCAGTATAAAAAGAAAAAGGATGGATTTTTTAAGCATATTGGGTTTAAAATTAAAACGGCCGTCGTCCTGGTTTTATTTCAGGAGGACGGCCGTAATTGTATTTTATCAATGAACTTATACCAGTTCGTTCTTTACCAGATATTCAGCGATCTGAACCGCATTGGTAGCTGCCCCTTTACGCAGGTTGTCGGCCACGATCCACATGTTCAATGTGTTTGGCAGTGACTCATCGCGTCTGATCCTGCCTACAAATACCTCATCTTTTTCATGCGCATCTTTTGGCATCGGGTATTTCAGGTTGGCCGGGTCGTCTACCACGATCACGCCTTCAGTATTGGTCAGCAATTCAGTCACATCTGCAAGGTTGAAGTCTTTTTCAAATTCTATATTGACAGACTCTGAGTGGCCGCCCATTACCGGGATACGCACAGTTGTGGCGGTAACCCTGATGCTGTTGTCGCCCATGATCTTCTGGGTTTCCAGTATCATCTTCATTTCCTCTTTGGTATATCCGTTTTCAGTGAAAACGTCAATCTGAGGAATGACATTCAGATCGATCGGGTAGGCATAAGCCATAGGACCATCAGTGATGCCTTTACGTTCATTCATCAGCTGCTCTACCGCTTTTACGCCGGTACCGGTCACACTCTGGTAAGTAGAAACCACTACACGTTTGATTTTGTATTTATCATGAAGCGGTTTTAAAGCCACTACCATTTGAATGGTTGAGCAATTTGGATTGGCAATGATCTTATCGTCTTTAGACAATACATTCGCATTTACTTCAGGAACGACTAGTTTTTTGGTAGCGTCCATTCTCCATGCAGAAGAGTTGTCGATCACTGTGGTGCCTGCTTCAGCGAAGCGCGGAGCTTCTTTTAAAGAGGTACCGCCACCTGCAGAAAACAATGCGATATCTGGTCTCATTGAAATTGCAGTATCCATATTAACAACAGCATACTTCTTACCCTTGAAAGAAATTTCCTTACCAACACTCTTTTCTGAGGCTACGGGGATCAATTCTGTCAACGGGAAGTTACGCTCTTCTAATACTTTTAACATTACGGTACCTACCAGTCCGGTGGCACCTACTACTGCGATTTTCATGGTTCTAATAATTGTTATTTACTTGTTTTAAATTGTTTATAAAGGATTTTTTTGCTTAATAAGTCCGCAAATATGAGAAATTTTTTACGCAATGGCTAAGGCTTTCTATATTAAGACCTTATTATAACAAAAAGGGAGGTGACCGTTGCTGATCACCTCCCCGTATGTTTTAAGATTTATCTACTTAAACCAGTTCGTGATCTACATAATCAAAGCTCTTCTTAATGCTGTCGAAAGGATCGATCGCAAAGTTTTCCTGCTCAACGATCAGGTGCTTCAGCCCGGATTGCTTTGCGTGCTTATAAATGGTTTTGAAATCGATCTTACCACTTCCAACTTCTGTGTTTTTGGTGTTGTCTGTCTTGTCCATGTCTTTTACATGCCACATTACGAAGCGGCCGGGATGTTTTTCAAACAATGCCAAAGGATCGTTTCCTGACCTGACCACCCAATACAGGTCCAGCTCAAAATGGATCAGGTCTTTGTTGGTTTCCTGGAGCAGAATGTCATAGCCGGTAGTTTCACCATATTTTTTAAACTCAAAATCGTGGTTGTGATAAGCCATTTGCAGGCCCGATTGTTTGGCAAGTTCGGCGGCTTCATTTAACCTTCCGGCTATTTTTTTGTAGTCGTCAAGGCTGGTCCTCAGATCTTCGGCAAGGAACGGACAGGTAAAATACTCCATGTTCAGTTCCGCTGCACCCGCGATCAGGGGTTTCAACAATTCCTTGTCACCAGATTTGATGTATTCTTCCAGTCCGAAGTGACCGCTTGGGGCTTTCAGGCCGTTGGCTTCCAGTAAGGCTTTAAATGATTTGGCATCAAGGCCCCAGAAACCGGCTTCTGCCGTATACCCATAGGTTTCTACTTCTTTGTATCCCGCTTTGGCTACTTTTTCAATGACGCCCTTCACATCCTTTGGCAGGAGGTCCCTGAGTGTGTATAGTTGAAGGCCGACAGTCTTGGTGCTGGCGGTGGCAGGAGCAGGCGAGCAGGCAAAGCCCGGGATCAGCGCTGCACCGGCGGCAGCTACCGCTGCCTGTTTGATGAAAATTCTTCTTGAGTTCATATTTGGATTTATACGTCACAAACCATTACACTATCTTTCAATGACTTGAATTTGTCTTTGTACTTAGGGATAAATTCCTGTGCAAGATAGCCTTTGAAGCCAGTCTCCACAATGGCTTTGATGATGGCAGGATAATAGAGTTCCTGTGTTTCATCAAGCTCATTTCTGCCGGGTACCCCTCCGGTATGGTAGTGTGAAATGTACTGGTGGTTATTTCTTATTGTACTGATCACATTGCCCTCATCGATCTGCATGTGATAGATGTCGTAAAGCAATTTGAAATTTTCAGAACCCAGACGTTTGCACAGTTCTACACCCCATGGCGTGTTGTCGCACTGGTAGTCCCTGTGGTTGACTTTGCTGTTCAGCAGCTCCATCACCAGGATTACTTTATGCTTTTCAGCGATCGGGATGATTTGCTTTAATCCCTCTACGCAGTTTTTCCAGCCTGTTTCATTGTCTTTTCCCCGTTTTGTACCGCTAAAGCAGATCAGTTGTTTGTATCCAGCTTCAGCAACTTTCGGGATCATTTCAGAATAACGTTTGATCAGTTCTGCATGATACTGGGGCTCATTCCAGCCATTGTCAATACTGATCTCTGCTCCGTTGCAGAGTGAAGAGTCAAGCCCATGCTTTTTTAGGGTCGCCCAGTCCGCGGGACCTACCAGGTCTATTGCTTTAAGGCCGATTTTTTTGGCCTCGATACACAGGGTTTCCAGATCCGTGTCTCCATAACACCAGCGGCAGACCGAGTGGTTTACATTTCCTTTTAACATACTAGATTTTTGAGGCTCCAGAGCAAAAGCCGGCAATGTTGCCGAAACGCCTAATGCGGCGGTTCCGGCAACGATATTTTTCAGTGCAGACCTTCTGCTGAGTTCAGGTTTCATGGGTTTATGGTTAAATGTTAATAGCGTTCTCCGCTATTTTCTTTTTGTCATTAAAAAAGAGAGCAAACAATAAAAATACAACGAATGCAATGCCCGATGGAATGATCCATATCATTTTCCAGTCAAAGGAACCGTCTGCCTGTTTATAGGAATCTGTGATCATGCCCGCTACTTCAAATCCGATAAGCATACCTACACCGTAGGTAGCCAGGGTAATCAGACCCTGGGCTGCGCTTTTGTACTTTTCTCCGGCAGCTGCATTGGTATAGATCTGTCCTGATACGAAAAAGAAGTCATAACAGATACCATGCAAGGCAATTCCGACGATCAGCATAAAGCTCAGGTCACCTGCGTTTCCGTAGGCAAACAAAGCATACCGGACGCCCCATGCCAGCATACCTACCAGGATGGTTTTCTTAAATCCGAAACGGGTAAAGAATACAGGTAAAAGGAGCAGGAACAATACTTCAGAGATTTGTCCAATGGTCATTTTTCCGGTAGGATTGTCCAGGCCTACATTGGACAGGAAGGGATGGGCATTCTGATAATAGAAAGCCAGAGGGATGCAGATCAGGATAGAGGAAACGAAAAAGATTGCAAAGTTTTTGTCTTTTAGAAGCTTTAAAGCATCCAGGCCTAAGATCTCGGATATTTTAACTTTTTCTCCGGTAGCTCCTTTAGGAGGAGTTTTTGGCAGGATAAAGCTAAACAGGCCCAATATGGCGGAGGCAATCCCGCCCATGGCGAATGTGTTTTTTAACATTCCTGCAGCCGTTGCTTCAGGCGTGTCCCAGTGAAACACATAACTGATCATCAGGCCGGCTGCGATCCATCCGAGCGTTCCAAATACCCTGATGGTTGAAAATTCCTTTTCAGGATCTTTCATCTGGTTAAAAGAAACGGAGTTGACCAGCGCCAGTGTCGGCATGAATAAGATCATGTAGCCCAGCACATAAGGATAGAATACATTGATGTCGGTGGCATTGTACATCTGGTACATCAGGATTGCACCGATGATGTGCAGCACACCAAGAATTTTTTCGGCATTGAAATACCGGTCGGCGATTAAGCCAATGATGAAGGGTGCGATGATGGCACCCCACGATTGAGTAGAAAATACGGATCCGGTTTCTGCACCGGTTGCTTTAAGATTACTTCCAAGGAAGGTACCCAGTGTCACAAACCATGCTCCCCAGATGAAAAATTCGAGGAACATCATGAGCGACAATTTGATACGGTTGTTTGAATTCATTTTTTAGGATTTCGCTTGTATATTATAGTTCTTTGATCATGATATTACGGTACCAAACATTATCTCCGTGATCCTGAAGGGCTATTTTGCCCGATTTGAAGGTTCCGAAGTCCGCCCACTGGGCAAATTTGCTTTTTGAGACCAGGGCCTTCCAGGCGTCGTCCCATAAAGTAGTGGAGACGGTGGTTACCCCGTTTAATTTTAATTCGAGCTTCCCGTCTTTGCTGATCACCTCTGCGGTGTTCCATTGTCCGACTGGTTTTACGGGCTCTGACTTGCTTTTGATCAGGTCATAAAGATCTCCGGCCCTGTGTTTTGTAATTTTTCCGTCGGGGTGGCCGTCATTGTCCAGCACCTGCATTTCCAGTCCGGTGAAATAAGTGGCACCGTATTTCGCAGCGTCATCTTTTACGTAAAAGATGATCCCGCTGTTTGATTTAGGGGCTACTTTCCATTCCAGTTTCAAATGAAAGTTACTGTAGGCTTTGTCGGTCACCAGGTCTCCGCCATCGCCTTTTGCTGAAGGGTCAAAATGCAGTGCGCCACCTTCTGCTTTCCATTTTTCGCCAACTGTGGTTTTGCCATAAGAGTGCCAGCCCCCGGTCGTTTTACCGTCAAATAGTTTGGTAAAACCTTTGGTCTGGCTTTTTGCGCTGCCATAACTTAATAATAAAGTCATGGTCAGCGCAGAAAAGATCTGTTTTTTCATCGTGATGTTTAAATTATGCTTTAAGTTCCCAGCCTTCGCGGTACTGACGTTTTACAAATTGGTTTGCTTCGTCGAAGTTGGTTACTTTCATGTTGTCATTGTCCCAGGTATATTTTTTCTTACCGCCTTTAAGCGCATGGCCGCGAACGGCCAGGTTGGCCATCAGCAATGCTTCTGTAAGTGGTCCTGCGATCTCAAACGAAGAGCTCAGCTCAGTTTTTCCGTATCCGGCAATACAGCCTTCAACCCATTGTGCATAGTGGCCTCCAGCACCTCCGGGTACGCGGGCCCATTTTTGTTTTGCCTTTACTTCTTTTGTACGTTCTTTAGGCAATAAGGTCGGTGCGTCTGAATAAGTACTCGCATACATTTTTCCTTTCGTACCGATGAACAGTGTTCCGTTGCCTTCTTCTCCGCCCCATGGTTCGTCAGCTTTAAGCTCAACTGGTCTTTCCGGCTGTATTCCGCCGTCCATCCAGTGCAGGGTGATGTCGCCTTTGGTTTTTGCAGTTTTAGGGAAGGTCAGGGTAATGTGGCTCGAAGGAGGACAGCTTTCCGGGAAGAAGCCTTGTTTGAACGAATCCACATATACACTGCCAACACTAGCCTGAACATCTTTTGCGTAACGGATGTCCAGTACGCGGAAAGGAGCTTCTACAAGGTGACAGCCCATATCGCCCAAAGCGCCGGTTCCGTAATCCCACCATCCGCGCCAGTTGAAAGGTACCAGTTTATCTACATAATCTTTTTGAGGTGCAGTACCCAGCCAAAGGTTCCAGTCCAGCTCTTTAGGGATATCGGCTTTTCCTGTTGGCCATTGAATGCCCTGAGGCCATACCGGACGGTTTGTCCAGCAGTATACAGTATGGACATCACCGATCTCGCCGGCATCGTACCATTCTGAAAGCAAACGGGTACCATCATTTGAAGCCCCCTGGTTTCCCATTTGGGTCACTACTTTATATTTCTTTGCGGCCTCGGTCAGTAAACGGGCTTCATAGATGTCGTGGGTAAGCGGTTTTTGTACGTATACGTGTTTACCCAGTTGCATGGCATGGTAAGTGATAATGGCATGGTTATGGTCCGGTGTAGATACAGATACGGCATCAAAGTTTTTATGCTCTTTGTCGTACATCTCACGCCAGTCCTTGTAATACTTGGCTTTAGGAAAAGCCTTGCGTGAATCAGCCGCACTCCTGTCATCTACATCGCACAGGAAACCGATATCCGCTTTTCCGCTTTTTGCGAATGCAGCAATATCTGACTTTCCTTTACCGCCTGCACCTACTCCGGCAACGATCAGCCTGTCACTTGGTGCCAGAAATCCCTTGCCGCCCAGTACATGACGGGGAACGATCATAAATGCAGAAGCCGCTATTGCACTTGTTTTTAAGAAACTACGCCTTGATGCAGCATTCTGGTCTTTTTTTACTTCTTCCATGGTTCAATTTTGGTTAGGTGTTAAATTATTTCTTTAAAGAAAGGATGTATTTCACCATTTCTTTTGCGTCAGCTTTGCTTACAGCCGGATGCGGGCTCATAGGAATAGCACCCCATACACCGGAGCCGCCGTTAATGATTTTGTCAGCCAGCATCTCGATGTTCTCGTCCGTAGCCGGATATTTGGCTGCTACGTTCTTGTATGCCGGTCCGACGATCTTCTGGCTTACGTTGTGGCAGGCCAGACAGTCAGATTTTTTGATCAGGGCTTCGCCAGGATGTGCGGCAGCTTTTTCAGCCGGCTTTACTTCTGTGGCTGCTACTACCGGAGCATCAGTCTTAGGAGCAACCTCTTTCGCTGCAGTATCTGCCTTTGCAGAATCAGCAGGAGCCGCAGTTGCAGCAGGCTCTTTTTCAACGGCAGTACCTGCGTTTGCAGCAGAATCAGCTGATGCCTTCATCGCGGCCCTTTCTTCGGGACTATGACAAGATGCTAAAGCAATGGCAATGCAGCTCATTAAAAAAATTGATTTTTTCATTGGTGTGTTGTTTTATGATAAACCTAAAATCTTATTGTTAAAGTCGTCATCACCGCCACCGGAAGCTGCAAAATCGTCGAATGCTTTTTTGGTAACTTTGATGATGTGTTTTTTGATGAATTCTGCACCTTCTGCCGCACCTACCTGTGCGTCTTTGATACAGCATTCCCATTCCATTACAGCCCATCCTTTGTAATCGTACTGAGCCAGTTTACTAAAGATCTTTCCGAAATCGACTTGTCCGTCGCCCGGAGAACGGTACCTGCCGGCACGGTTTGCCCAGCTCTGGTAGCCGCCAAAAGTTCCCTGTCTTCCGGTTGGATTGAATTCTGAATCCTTAACATGGAATGCCCTGATGCGCTCATGATAGAAATCAATATACTGGATGTAATCCAGCTGTTGCAATACAAAGTGTGACGGATCGTACAGTAAACATGCGCGCGGGTGGTTGTTTACCTTTTCAAGGAACATCTCGTAAGTGATGCCGTCAAAAAGATCTTCACCTGGATGGATCTCATAGCAGACGTCAACTCCGCATTTGTCAAATTCATTCAGAATAGGCATCCATCGTTTGGCCAGTTCTGTAAATCCTGCGTCTACCAGGCCGGCCGGACGCTGCGGCCATGGGTGGAACATGTGCCACAACAGTGAGCCGCTGAAGGTCGCATGTGCATTCAGGCCCAGGTTCTGTGAGGCCTGTGCCGCATATTTCATTTGCTGAACTGCCCATTCAGTCCTTGCTTTTGGATTGTTTTTAACGCTGTCAGGAGCGAAAGCATCAAATGCAAGGTCGTAAGCCGGGTGTACTGCAATCAGCTGACCCTGTAAATGTGTAGAAAGCTCTGTGATCTCTAATCCGTAGGATGCGATCCTGCCCTTCAGTTCATCTGCATAGGTTTTGCTTTCGGCGGCTTTTTGAAGGTCAATGAACCTGGCATCTAATGTAGGCATCTGGATGCCTTTGAAGCCAAGATCTGCAGCCCATTTACAAATGGCATCTAATGAATTGAATGGTGCCTCATCTCCGATAAACTGGGCGAGGAAAACTCCGGGTCCTTTAAGTGTTGTCATGCTGATTATATGTTAAAATCGAACCATTTTTGATCGGACTGGCTCGAAGCCACTACATTGTCGATAAAGGCCATTCCCCTTACACCATCTTCAACCCTTGGGAAGTCAAGCATGGCCTCGGTAGGCGTGGTGCCGTGTATTTTTGCGGAAACTGTCAGCGCAAAATTCCTGTAGATATTGGCAAATGCTTCCAGATATCCTTCAGGGTGACCGCCAGGTACGCGCAGGTTGTGCTTGGCAATGTCAGAAAGATAAGCTTGTCCGGCACGGTATACTTGTGCCGGCTCATTCAGCCACCTCAGTAGTAAAGTATTTGGTTCCTGCTGATGCCATTCCAAGCCTCCTTTTTCGCCATATACCCTGATCTTCAGTGCATTTTCTTCTCCGGCAGCAACCTGTGAAGCAGAAAGCACTCCGCTGGCGCCATTGTCGAATCTTAACAATACGTTTCCATCATCGTCCAGGGCCCTGCCTTTAACGACAATGTTCAAGTCAGCACAAAGCTTGCTGATCTTCAGACCGGAGATGTACTCTGCCAGTTGTGCGGCATGTGTACCGATATCACCCATACATCCGCTTTTTCCGCTTTTTGTCGGATCTGTACGCCAGGCTGCCTGTGCGTTGCCTTCCCTTTCGGTAAGCGTGCTCAGCCATCCCTGAGGATATTCTACCATGATTTTTCTGATCTCACCCAGTTTGCCCTCTTTAACCATCTGTCTGGCCTGTTTTACCATAGGATAACCAGAATAGGTGTGGGTCAGGCAAAGAATAAGGCCTGTTTCCGCTACTTTTTGCTGAAGCTGTTTTGCTTCGTCCAGGGATAAAGCGATAGGTTTTTCAATGACTACGTTAAAACCATGGTCCAGTGCCATCATTGCCGGGGCAAAGTGTGCGAAGTTCGGAGTGACGATGGTTACAAAATCGATGCGTTTGTCGGCCGGCATCTGGCTTTCTTTCTCAATCATTTCCTGATAAGTCAGGTAGGTTCTGTCTTCAGGGAGAAACAGCATTTCGCCTGATTCCCTGGCGATTTCAGGATTGATGCTCAGCGCTCCGCAGCATAGTTCAATTTGTCCGTCGATGTTTGCGGCAATACGGTGAACAGCTCCGATAAATGCATCTTTACCGCCGCCGACCATGCCCATTCTAAGTTTTCTAGTCTTCATTTGTTTGTTAAAGGTTACCTTTTTTTAATTCACTGACTGCAAAGTCACAAGCTCTTGCAGTTAAAGCCATATAGGTTAATGATGGATTCTGACAAGCTGCTGAAGTCATGCAGGAGCCATCTGTTACAAATACATTTTTTACTTCATGCATCTGGTTCCACTTGTTCAGCACCGAAGTTTTAGGATCATGTCCCATGCGGGCAGTTCCCATTTCATGGATGGCCATACCAGGTGCGGATCCGTTATCATAAGTTTTGACATCTTTTATTCCTGCCGCTTCCAGCATTTCGGCCGCATCGTTCATCATGTCGACCCGCATCTTCCGCTCGTTGTCTTTAAACTCACAGTCGATGGCCAGGACCGGCTGGCCCCATTTGTCTTTCTTGCTTTTGTCGATGTAAACACGGTTTTCATGATATGGCAGGGATTCACCGAAACCTCCCAGGCCCATAGTCCACGCGCCCGGAACAGTCATCTGATCTTTAAATTCTGCACCAAAAGCCATTTCAGCAACGTCTGCATGCCAGTTGCCGCGGCTTGCGCCACCCTGGTATCCAAAGCCTCTTACATAGTCCCGTTTGTCGTTGCCCATGTTGCGGTATCTTGGTATATAGATTCCGTTGGCCCTGCGGCCATAAGTATATTTGTCTTTAAAGTCTTCAGACCTTCCGGAAGCACCGCAACGGAAGTGGTGGTCCATCAGATTGTGTCCAAGTTGTCCGCTTCCATTTCCCAGGCCGTTTGGATGTTCATTGGAAGTAGAGTTTAACAGCAGGAAGGTTGAGCCTAAAGTAGAGCCGTTCACAAATACGATCTTTGCAAAGTATTCTATGGTTTCTTTTGTCTCTGAATCGATTACTACGACACCTTTTGCCTTTTGGGTTTCTTTGTCGTAAATGATGGTATTTACCAAAGAAAATGGCCTGAGGGTCAGGTTGTTGGTAGCTACTGCTGCGGGCAGAGTGGAAGACTGTGTGCTGAAATAGGCTCCGTAAGGACAGCCCCTGCTGCACAGGTTCCGGTACTGACAGCTGCCACGTCCGCCATGCGGTACTGTAAGATTAGCTACACGGCCGATTGTCATGATCCTTGACTTTTTCCACTTGTCCTCAATCCTTTTCTTCACATCCTTTTCTAAGCAGTTCATCTCCATCGGAGGAAGGAACTGTCCGTCGGGCAAAGCGGGCCAGCCTTCATTTTGTCCGCTGATGCCTGCAAATTTTTCTACATAGTCATACCATGGAGCAAGGTCTTTGTACCGGATCGGCCAGTCTACACCATGACCATCTTTAAGGTTATCTTCAAAATTCAGATCGCTGAAGCGGTAGCTCTGTCTGCCCCACATTAATGATTTTCCGCCAACATGAAATCCGCGGTACCAGTCAAAACGCTTAACTTCTGTATATGGGCAGTCGTGGTCATTTACCCAAAAACTCTCGTTGAACTCTGAGTATGGATAATCTCTTTTTTGTACCGGATGCGCCTCTTTTTGTGCTTCTGTGATTCTGCCCCGGTGTTCAAATTCCCATGGCTTTTTCAGGGCTGTGGTATAATCTTTTACATGCTCAATGTTTCTTCCTCTTTCGAGTAATAAAACTTTTAAGCCTTTTTCTGTCAATTCCTTTGCCGCCCATCCGCCACTTATTCCAGAACCGACAACAATGGCGTCATAAGTATTATTAGCCGTAGCTTTAGTATTTAAATTGCTCATTTTTGTACGCTAAATGGTTTAAGATGCCCAGACTCTTTGTCCGGGTTTTAAATCCGCACAACCATCATAACGGCCCGGGATTTCTACATATTCATAGGCCTTGGTTGCGCCTGTTTCTGAAGTGAAATAACCCAGCAGGGTTAAATCGCGCGCGATGGCAAAGAAACGGGGTTTCATATTGAGTTTTTCCTTTGGCAATATAGAAACCTCTTCCTGATTCTCCGTTTGTGATTTTGCATCTTCAGGATTTGTCGTTTTCTTTTCACGGTCGGCCTTTTCCTGGCTGTCCAGGGCATCCCTTTCCGCCTTGGTATCCACGACAGTTTGGTCGCGCAATTTGCTCAATAGCTGCTGGCGCTGGTCCACGGAAATTTCCAGGAATGATTTTTTGAATTCGTCTTTCGATTGCTCCTCCAGATCCTCAAGGCCTTTTACGAAAGCTTTTTGCGCGTCTTCCGGATAGCAGTCTTTGACCATTAATGCAATAAATGGTCCGACACCAGCGGCCTTGGCACCTGGTGTATTTGTAGTAGGGATGATAATGTCAGCAACCTCTGTGATCATTTTAAGCTGATCTTCGGTAAACAAGCTTCCATTGGTTTTGGTAGATGGTGAATTACAGCCTTCCAGGAATACTCCTATGGTGGTCGCGGATAACGCGCCCCCCATTAAAAAGGCCATGTTCTTCACAGCTTCTCTTCTGTCCATATTTGGCGGTTTAGGTGTTTTGGTGCTTTAAGTGTGCTTTTGTTTTGTAATATTAAGAAAAAAATAAATGGTTAGTGTTCTAAATACACAATTAAAGTAAATATATAATCTTTTTGTTACTTAATCAATCCAACGTAAATCGAGGCATAAATATTTTATTTACTTTTGCCAAAATCCCAGTATTTATGACGGAAAAAATAATAGTGTTGGGCTCTAACGGGCAGATAGGAACTGAGCTGGTAACGGCGTTACGAAAAAGTTACGGAGAAGACCATGTAATTGCCTGCGACATTCGCAGACCTGATTATGACATCAAGAATTCAGGACCTTTTGAATTTGTAAATGTCCTTGAAAAAGAGACCTTAAATCACATCTTTGCCAAATACAAGCCTACACAGGTCTATTTGCTGGCGGCATTACTGTCCGCTACGGGCGAGCAAAATCCAAAGCTGGCCTGGGACCTCAACATGAACGGCCTGCTCAATATATTGGACCTCGTCATTACTTATGGAACGGCTAAAGTTTACTGGCCAAGTTCAATAGCTGTTTTTGGACCAAACTCTCCAAAGGACGGCACTCCGCAATACTGTGTAATGGACCCCAATACGGTCTATGGCATCAGTAAACTTGCAGGCGAACGCTGGTGTGAATATTACCATCAGAAATTTGGACTGGATGTTCGCAGCATCAGGTATCCCGGACTGATCAGCTGGAAAGCAGCGCCCGGAGGCGGTACAACAGATTATGCAATCCATATTTTTCACGATGCGCTGAAAAAAGGCAGTTACGCTTCATTCCTGAATGCGGCAACTGAACTGCCGATGATGTATATGGAGGATGCCATCAGGGGTACAATCGAATTGATGGATGCGGAAGCAGCTAAAATATCGATCAGATCCAGTTATAACTTTACCGGGTTTAGTTTTACCCCGGAGGTTCTTGCTGAGGAGATCAGGAAACATATTCCGGATTTTAAATTAACTTACACCGAAAATGATCCCCGTCAGGCGATTGCCAATAGCTGGCCGAGGTCTATTGACGATAGTTATGCAAGGGGGGACTGGGCCTGGAAGCCTGAGTTTGACCTGGGCAGAATGACAGAAGATATGTTTAAGAATTTAAAAAAGTAAGTACCTGACGACCGAAAAATAAATAAAACCAAAGAAATGGGAAGAGCATTTGAATTTAGAAAAGAAAGAAAATTTAAGCGTTGGGCCAAAATGGCCGTACAATTTACCCGGATAGGTAAGGATATTGTGATGGCGGTGAAAGAGGCGGGGCCTCATCCGGAAACAAATTCACGTCTCCGTACTGCCATACAGAATGCGAAGGCGGTCAATATGCCCAAAGACAGAGTAGATGCCGCTATAAAGAGAGCTTCTGATAAAAGCATGGCCAACTATGAAGAAATTGTTTATGAAGGATATGCGCCGCATGGTGTTGCCGTACTTATTGAAACGGCTACGGACAATACAAATCGTACAGTTGCAAATGTACGGAGCTACTTCAATAAAACCAACGGTACTTTGGGCAAAACGGGTTCTCTTGATTTTGTGTTCAGCCGAAAATCTATATTTAGGTTTGTTCCTACCGAAAATCTGGATCTTGAGGAGCTTGAGTTTGAACTGATAGATGCAGGCCTTGAAGAATTGTACGTCGAAGCCGATGAAGATGGAAATGACATTGCGGTAGCACAGGGTGCATTTGAAAATTTTGGATCGCTGCAGAAGGCACTCGAAGAAAAAGGCATTGAGCTGAAAAGTTCCAAGCTGGAGCGGATTGCGCTTTCGCATCATGAGGTAACCGAAGAACAGGCAGCCGATGTATTAAAACTGATCGATAAGCTGGAGGAAGATGACGACGTCCAGGCCGTGTACCATAATATGGCGGAATAACTGCAGGGGCGTTATCTGATGATGGTCAGTTTGCCCTTGTTTTCTGAAACGCTGTAAATAACCGGCCGTTCTGTCTGGCTGTTTGGCGCATGATAGGAGATTTTCAGTTGTCCGGAGAAATCTCTGAACAACATGGCATGTCCGCCATCATCGTTGTTCAGGGGTTGAGGATCCTGCTTCCATGGGCCATTGATGGTTCCACTTTCAGATCTCGCAACACCAATTGCATATTTTCCGGATTTTGTAAAGCTGGACCATAAGATCAGTAAGCTGCCGCCTTTTGTCCGGTACATAAATGGGGCATCAGTGACATAGCCTGTTACCGACTGTGCAGTTATTGTACCCGTCCATGGGGCGTCGCTGCCTTTAAAAAGAATAACGGGAGCGCCCTCGGTTCTTTTCAGGTCGGCTGACAGGCGCTGGGCCACCACTTCTCCATCTTTAACTTCAAGCCATTCATGGCAATAAATAATCCAGGGCTGACGGGCGGCATCTACAAAGAGTGTACCGTCAAGCGCCATCCAGTTTGCCGGGGTGGTTGCCTGGTTTACGAGCGGCACAAAGCCACCTGTAGGCTTGTCAGAGACCAGGATGGAGGTGCCGCGCATTTTATTGGTGCCACTAAATGTGGCAAACACATAATATTTACCGTTGTAAGCCAGCAGATCGGGTGCCCAGAAGTCTTTTTTGCCCCAAAAATCAGTTCCTGCAGTGAAAATGTTGCCTTCATCTCTCCAGTTTTTCAGGTCTTTGCTGCTATATAGCTTAAATGAAGGTAGTTTATTGACGGCCAGATAATAAGTTTTAGATGCGGGGTCGGCCAATATAAAAGGATCACGGGCCTTTAAAGATGCATAGTCTATCGGATAGGATTGCCTGCCCGGATCAAGCATAACAGAACTCAGTAATAATATGCCTGCTGTGGCAAGCATCAGTGTCAGTCTGATCATCGCGGCTTATTTTCGTTCGTTAGAAAATAACCATGACAACAGTTCGGGCTCTGCGAATGCCGAGTCCCAGCTGTTGTGATTGTCCTCCGGATACAGCGTGATCTTAGGGTCTACGCCAAGTACCTTTAGCTGATCTGCAATGGCAGTCGATAATGCGACAGGTACCACATTGTCTTTTTCGCCATGAAAGATCCACAACGGGGTCTTTTTATATTTCCGGACATTGGCAACGTTGTCCCCTCCGCAAATGGCGAAGGCGGCTGCAAACATTTTGCGTTTGCGTCTCAGAATTTCGTACGTGCCCATCCCGCCCATGGAAAGCCCTCCGATATAAACCCTGTTTTTATCCACGTAAGGTTTGTCTAAAAAATTGTCAATCATCCCCAAAAGCGCATGCATGGATTTGGTGGGTTTTCCTCCGGTCAAAAAGTTAAAGCGCTCTTTGCCGGGCTGATCAGTAAGATCTACGTTTGCCCAGAAGCTGTCACTGCTGCATTGTGGAAAAACAATAATGGCAGGAAACTGCTTGCGGACACTTTCGTTAAGAAATAACTTGCCGCCATGTGTCAGCTGCTTTTCGTTGTCATTGCCACGTTCCCCTGAACCGTGCAGGAAGAAAAGTATGGGGTATTTCTGTTTGGCATCAAAATTTTCAGGGAACAGCAGTCTATAATAAATGCTGTCCTTGCCTTCGATAAAATTCCCCCTGTCGTATTTTTTGAAATCCTGGGCATTGCCGTTGATGGTAACTGACAATAGTACCAGAGTAACTGTTAATTTAAATCGGTCCATCTTACTAAATTAGCAAAATCAGTTTGTCTTTTTAAATTTTTATTTGGGATAGCCGTTGCGGTGAATGCACGCTGGGTGCAGAGATTGGATAAGGGTTACTTGATATTTAGTGTCAGGGGTATTATCTTAGTGAGATAGGAATGAATGTCAGAAATCTCAAACCAGCCGTAGAGGTTGCGGAATATGTCGAAAGGATATTGGTGATTGAAAATCATCAAATGATAACCCCCTTTTCCCTGCCGCTGTTTGCCAATGGTTTACCAACTTTGCTTTTCAAATCAACCAGAGGGATCATTAACAATAGTATGACCACGCATCTTACCCTCTTTGGGCAGACGATTCTTCCGGAGACGATTAGGTTTGATGAGGACTTTACGGCAATTGCCTATTTTTTTAAGCCCTGGTCGCTCAGTTCGGTCTTTGATGTGCCGGCCCGGGAACTGACGGACAAGCCTGTCGATTTGAATCTGGTCATGCCGAAGAAGGCGACTGAACTTCAGGACCGCTTGCTGAATGCCGGTGCTGTGGAAAGCATGACTGCTTTGCTGGACCAATTTATCCTGCTTCTGGTGGCCAGTTCTAAAAGGGAGTCTGATCTGATCAAATATGCCGTGAGCAGGATTGCCGGGCAACCGCTGCCAGAAATTTCTATACTGCTCCAAAAGGAATTGCACATCACTGAAAGGACATTCCGAAGAACGTTCGAGAAAAATATCGGTATTGCACCCAACTTATATAGACGGATCTGCCAGTTTAATGCAGCATTTCAGCAGTTAAACGGCAGGAGCTATGAGAAGTTATCGGACATTGCATTTCAGCATGGCTACGCCGATCAGAGCCATTATATCCGTTCCTTCAAAGAGTTCACCAGCATCACACCTAAAGAATACCTCAACTTTGGCAGTTCGTCAGAAAATACATAATTGTCCGTTTCATTCTATTTTGACTTTCCTGTCAACCCTATTTTTGTTGTATATCATTAATTTAAATTCAATAGAAATGAAAAATCAAATGTATCCATGTTTATGGTTTGACGGACAAGCCAAAGCAGCCGCAGACTACTACTGCTCTATTTTTAAAAACTCCAGGATCACCGCGGAAAACCCGATTGTGGTAAAATTTGAGCTCAACGGAAATCAATTTATGGCCTTAAATGGCGGGGCAAAATACAAACCTACTCCTGCAACTTCTTATGTGGTTGAATGTGAAACTCAGGAAGAAATTGATCATTACTGGGAAAAGCTGGGCGAAGGCGGCAGGTACGACGAGTGCGGCTGGCTTGATGATAAATTTGGTTTTTCCTGGCAAATCGTTCCCTCAGTTTTACATCGGTTAATGGCTGATCCTGAGCGGGCTCCACGGGTGATAGCAGCATTTGTGAAAATGTCAAAATTCAATATTCAGGAATTGCTGGAGGCATAAAGGCGTCTTACTTCATCAATGTAAACTGCGATGCTGTGACATCCCGGGAGTTGCCACCTATATAAACTTTAAAGTCACCGGGTTCTGCTGCGAATTTCAAATTGGTATTGTAAAACTTCAGATCTTCTTCGGTGATTTTGAAAGTCAGTGTTTTGGCTTCTCCCGGATCTAAACTGATCTTTTGAAAGCCTTTCAACTGTTTGACAGGTCTTGTTGAACTTCCGACGAGGTCCTGGATATAGAGCTGTACCACTTCTTTGCCTTCCCTGGAGCCGGTATTTTTAACACTGATGCTTGCGGTAATGGAACCACCGGATTTCAGGGCTTTGCTGCTTAGAGAAAGGTTGCTGTATTCAAATGTGGTGTAACTTAATCCGTAGCCAAAAGGATAAAGCGGATCGTTGCTCACGTCCAGGTAGTTGGAGCGGAACTTGGAAAACCATTTGCCTTCCTGCAAAGGTCTGCCGGTATTCTTGTGGCTGTAATACAAAGGGATCTGACCTACGTTCTGAGGGAAGGTCGCTGTTAGCTTTCCGGAAGGGTTCACGTCGCCAAACAGGACATCGGTGATTGCTGCGCCGGCTTCTGTTCCGCCAAACCAGACATTCAATATGGCAGGAACATTTTCATTTTCCCAGTTCAGGACCAGCGGACGGCCACTAAACAAAACCAGTACAACCGGTTTGCCCGTTTTTAGCAGGGCATGGAGCAATCTTTTTTGTACATCAGGGATTTCCAGGTTTGTCCTGCTTGAAGCCTCACCAGTCATTTCAGAGCTTTCACCTAAAGCAGCCAGTACCACATCAGATTTTTTGGCAATGGATACAGCTTCTTTGATGATTTCTTCTTCAGGCCTGTTGTCTCTGGGAATATCCCTGCCAAACATGGTTGCCCTTTGTTGATAGGCAGTGTCTTCTACCAGATTTGAACCCAGGCTATGCAGGATCTTTACCTGGTTACCCACGAGAGCTGTCATGCTTTCCAATAGGGATTTGGTATTGGCCAGGTCGCTGTTGACACTCCAGGTGCCCGGCATGTTAGCCCCTGTATTGGCCAGCGGGCCGATCAATGCTACGGTTCCCGCTTTTTTTAGCGGAAGCGTCTGGTTTTCATTTTTTAACAGGACAAATGATTGTCCGGCTACTTCACGTGCATATTTGAGATGCTCCGGCTTTAAGATCTCTGTTTTTGCACGCTCTTCATTGCAGTAACGGAAAGGGTCCTCGAACAGGCCGAGCTTGTATTTCGCTTCCAGCACCAGCCGGCAGGCCTGGTCTATCTGCTGCTGCTTTACCCTGCCTTCTTTTAAAGATTTTTTAAGGGTGGTCAGAAATCCCTCGCCCACCATATCCATTTCCACTCCTGCGTTCAAGGATAATGCTGAAACGGTTTGCAGGTCTCCAAGGCCGTGGTCTATCAGCTCGTTCACTGCGGTATAATCTGTCACTACAAATCCTTTGAAGCCCCACTGCTTGCGCAAAACATCAGTCATCAGCCATTTGTTTGCTGTAGCGGGCACTCCATTGATGTCATTGAAAGAGGTCATGACACTTCCTGCGCCCCCGTCTATAGCTGCTTTATAGGGAGGCAAATAATCGTTATACATCCTGTCGAGGCTCATGTCTGTGGTATTGTAATCCCGGCCGGCCTCCGCGGCTCCATATAATGCAAAGTGTTTTACACAGGCCATCATGGTGTTGTATTTGGACAGATCGTCGCCCTGATAGCCGCGGACCATGGCTTTAGCAATCTGGGATCCAAGGTAAGTGTCTTCACCGGAACCTTCAGAGATCCTCCCCCAGCGCGGGTCCCTGGATATGTCGACCATGGGGGAGAAAGTCCAGTTGAGTCCGTCTGCTGTGGCCTCAGTAGCAGCAATCCTTGCGGTTTGCTGGATCATGGGTAAATCCCAGGTACAGGATAGTGCCAGTGGAATGGGGAACGTCGTCTTGTAACCATGAATCACATCCTGTCCGAAGATGATCGGTATTTTAAGCCTGGTATGGTTCACCGCAATTTCTTGTGCCTTGCGGATGCGCGCAGGAGTGGTTAAACTGAAAATACCTCCTACCTGTCCGTTTTTTATTTTGGCCTCTACATTCGTACTTACTGCAGATCCCGTGGTTGCTTCTCCGCCCGTCAGCAGGTTCAGTTGCCCGATCTTCTCATCAACTGTCATTTTAGACATCAATGCGTTGATGAAAGTGTTCATTTTTTGGTCGGCTGTAGCGACGGTTTTTTTCTTTTGGGCTAACGCAGGGGCTGCGGTGGTCAGCAGCGCAAGTAAAAACAGGCAGGTGGCTTTCATAGGTATTTGTTTATTTCTTTTTTAAGTAGGGAGTGATCTCCTTTGCCCAGATTTCATAACCCGCAGGTTTCATATGCAGCATATCATTCTGGAACAATTCGGGTCTCATTTCTCCTTTGCTGTCCAGCATTTTTGTGGCAATATCTATGTAGGCTGCGTTCTTTTGTTTAGCGATAAATTCCCTGACCAGGGCATTCCCCTTAATGACTTCCGGAACGAACTTGCTGCGTGAGGGACTCAGTTTCATGGAAATAAAAGCAATGGAGGTCTTTGGGAGTTCTTTGCGGATGTTGCTGAACAGGGTAGTGAAACGGCTCAGGACCTCCTCTGCGCTGGCGCCTGAGGCAATGTCATTGTCACCGCAATAGATTACGACCTGACGGGGTTTATATCTTAGTATCACCTGGTCGATATTGTCATTGACCTGTGGAAGTACCGATCCGCCGAAGCCGCGGTTGAGGACATTGTATTCCTTATAGATGGTCTCCAAATCTTTCCACATTCTTATGGATGAGCTACCGGTAAAAACAATCCCGTTTTTGGCAGGCATAGCGATGCTGTCCTGACGCTGAAATTGTTGCATCTCTTTCCAGAATGGTTTGTCCTGTGCAAATGAACTGATAGAAAGGCATACCAGCGAGATAAGGAAAAGGCGAAATAAAAAGTTGTGTTTCATTTTAATGTTGATTTTAGTTTACGTTGACAACCTTTGTCCGTGGTGACACACCGCTTTCATTGATTGCTTCGATACTAAAGTAGTAAGTTTTATCTTTATCCATTCCTTTATACCAATACTCATTGGTATTGTAGACCATAATACAGTTGTACAATTTGTCCGGAGCTGTTCCGATGTAGATGTTATAGGCATAAGCATTTTCCACGGGGTTCCATTTGAGCCAGGCGCTCCGTTTGTCTTTTTCAGTCCTGAGTACAGTGAAATCTTTTACAGTTTGCGGCGCCTCCAGATTGGCATTGCCAAATACCCGGAGTCCGCTGATGGCGAATTTCCCGGTTGGCATATGGATGTTCTCCAGTTTGATGAAACGCGCCTTTACCGGCTTTTCGAGTTCGATATAGTCATGCGGAACATCTGTTTTGTTAGCGCTTTTATCTTTTAGAACCGTCCATTTGGTGCCGTCTGCTGAGTACCACAATTTATACTGATGATAGATGTCTGTTTTTTTACCTAAAAATTCAGCATCCTGATCGGCATAATTGATCTGCACGGCATTTACTGTGGAGACCGTACCGAGATCTGTCTGGATCCATTCGTCTTTTTCTCCTGTTTTTGCGCTCCAGTACGTTTTAATGCTTTCATCTACTGCATTATTGGCGTTGTAAGCACCCAATGTAGAAGAAACAGAGACAGGCTTGTTGTAGTTGAGCAGCATCCATCCCGTAAAACCGCTTTTCAAATGATCTGCGGATTTGCTGGGCAGATAATGTGGGTAATCTCCAAACGCAGCATCCATATACATCACGTCATCTTTATCAAAACCCGCAGGCCAGATACCCAGACGGCGCTCAAAGTTGTTCTTTACGGAGATGGCGATGGTAGAAACGTGCCAGTAATTTTTCCAATTGTCCTGGTAAGTAGCGCCATGACCTGCACCCCGTGCAAAGCCGCCTGGCTTATATGAAAAGGGCAGGGACTGATGCTCAAATGGACCTAAGGGGCTTTTGCCTATGGCTACACCATCTGCATATCCGCTGAACTCTGTGCCTGGTGCCCCATATTGAAGGTAGTATTTGCCATTGTGTTTGTTCATCCAGGCACCCTCCATAAATGGATTGAGAAAGGTATTGTCCAGGTATTCTCCGAATCTCTGCCATCCGTAGCGGTCGGGATCGAGTAGTAAAAGTTCTTTCCTGGTTCCAATAGGTGCAAATGTTTTGCGGTTCAGCTCTATTCCATAAAGCGGATAAACGTTGCTGCTGCCGTTGTACATGTACAGTTTTCCATCATCATCTACAAAATGGGCAGGGTCCCAGCCTCCGATCTCAAATTCATGCACGACTTCTTTCCACTCATTCTTTTTTGGATCGGTACTCATCCATATGGGGAAGTTTTTGGAATACGTAGATCCGAATACCAGCATGGTGTCGCCCTGTATCCATACAGACGGTGCGCAGAGGTCATCATAGACCTTGTGCTCGGGCCGGAGGAAATGGCGGGAGACAAACTTCCAGTTGTACATGTCGCTGCTCCACCAGTAGCCCCACTGGTTGGTGGAGAATAAGTAGTAATCTCCTTTGTAATTGACCATCACCGGGTCTGCGGTCGCCCGGTGTTTGCCTTGTTCGGCGAAATTTGGAATGGGCGTATAGCCATAGTCCAGGTTGATCGGGTTACAGTAAGTCGTCTGTTTTTTTTGTGCAGCGGTGATCAGACCGGCAAACAGCAGTACTAAAAGGACGATATATTTTCTGATGCTCATTTTTGCAATGCCGGACTTTCAAAGCCCAATTTTTTTAAACCTTCTTTAATCTCGGGATTACTCATAAATAATTTCCAGAGCAGGCCTGTTCTGTAGTTTTCGATCATCACAATGATGGGCCCCTGGTCTATAGCCAGGTGCGATTTGGCGTACCAGTTGTGCTGCTCACTGAAGGCGTCTACAAAACCGTACTGGCTCCAGATCTTATCACCAAGGTCAAAGTAGAAATGCTTTAGCGCCTGCATTGAGAATTCGGGGGTATAAGGGAAGGCAGACAGGGCTGCGGTAGGAGATATGACACCGAGATCCTCATTAGGGGAGTGGGCCGCATAACCCTGGTAACTGTCGCTGGCTGTGAGCCCCCAACTGTTGGCGCCGTAGCCTTTAAAGTTTTTTGGATTGGCCAGTACGTAGGCGCGGTTGATCAGGGTATGGTTTTTATTTTGTTCCCAATAGTCGGCATACTGGTCTTTCAGGCCTCTGGGGTCTAAACCTAAAAATGAATACTGCGAAAAGAACAGCGGGCCGCCGTTGTCAAAGCCAAGAGGCAGTTTGTACCCATAAAACTCCTTGCCGTTCTTGAAGAAGTTGCTTTGTGCCCAGCCGCGGTGATAGACGGAGGCCGGCACGGGATAGCGTTTGCCGGAGGCGGCCAAAACATAGGTGATCAGGCATTCATTATACCCGCGCAGCGGAAAGTTCATGGCCCAGCCATTGTTCGGGCTCCAGTGCCAGTACAGGACTTCTTCTCCGCCTTTTGTGAACCAGTCCCATTCTATTTCATCCCATAACCAGGTAATGCGGTTTCTCAGTTCGTTTTCTACAGGTGTGTTTGCATTGAAGTATTGTTTTGCGGTCAATAGCCCCTGGAATAAATATGACGACTCCACAAGATCTGCCCCATCGTCCTTCCTGCTAAATGGAATGGTCTTGCCTGTTGCTCCGTTCAGCCAATGCGGAAATACGCCATGGTAAGCGTCAGCCTTGCTTAGGAAATTCACCATTTTTAAAAGAAACCTGGAGGCGCTGTCGCGTGTGATCCATTTTCTGTCGGTCGCAACAATGGTAGCCATGATGCCAAAACCGGTTCCGCCTGTTGTAGTCACTTCATTGCCATAGCCAAAAGACGCATTGCTTCTTTCCCTGGCCAGGCCACTTACCGGATGTGCGAAATCCCAGAAATACCTGAATGTCTGTTTTTGTACAAGGTCGAGCAGCTGGTCGTCTGTCAGGTTCTTTTGGATCTTGAGTTCGGGTTTTATCGCACCAGAGGTTTTGCCCGGTTGGGCCTTTGCACAGGCTGCAAGGAAAAATCCGCAAAACGTCAGCAGGAATACAGTTTTTTTATAGGTATGGATCATGATTT
The DNA here is from genome assembly GCF_030244015.1 of Pedobacter ginsengisoli. Classification (GTDB taxonomy): domain Bacteria; phylum Bacteroidota; class Bacteroidia; order Sphingobacteriales; family Sphingobacteriaceae; genus Pedobacter; species Pedobacter ginsengisoli. The sequence goes on along the minus strand of NZ_JASSYX010000004.1, from coordinate 44,713 downwards.
TAAATTTAAGAGGTTGTCCGGACAAGTCAGAACAACCCCTAAAATAGCGATAAGTATTAATTGTATCCTGGGTTTTGGGTCAATTTGCCACCACTCAGGTCAATTTCCGTAGCAGGAATCGGCCATACTTCATTTTTGTTTGCTTTCCAGCCTTTGGGGCCAAAGATCTGTGGTGCGCGTCCCTGGCGGATCACATCAAAGTAACGGTCGTTTTCCATTGCCAGTTCGACCTGACGCTCATGCCAGATGGCATTACGCAGTTCGGTTTTGTCGTTGGTGGTCACGTCTGGCAGTATGTTTGGATTGCCGCCCCTGGCACGTGCACGCACGCGGTTCAGCGAAGATTTAGCCTGTGCCGGATTGCCCAGCTCGTTCGCAGCTTCTGCGTTCATTAGTAAGACGTCTGCAAACCGCGTTACACGTATATTTTGCTGTGCGCCCTCGTTGTATCCTGATACCCGCATGCTGAAAGGAACATAAGATTTTTGATTGTACCGTTCGTTTGGAACCGAATTAGGAATGACATCACCCTGCGGGGTCGTTTCGCCACGGAAAATAATAGTGGCATCTCTGCGCGGATCGCCCGGTTCAAATGCATCGGCTAATGCCTGTGACGGACTGTTGAAACCCCATCCGCCGCCGGTCACACCGGCTACGCCCTGTACCTGGCTATATTGTGAGTTGGATGCAGCAGTATTTCCTTCCAGCAGTTCAGCCTGGATCTCAAATACTGACTCGATGTTGTTCTCGTTCTCGGTACGGAAACCTTTTTCGAAGTTCGGGAAAAGATCATAGCCCAGACCCATGACCTGGTTGGTCAGCGAAAGCACTTGATCCCATTTTTGCTGATACATAGCAACTTTGGCATGCAGGCCCAGTGCCGCACCCTTTGTTGCCCTGCCTTTGTCATCTGCGCCGTAAGATGGCGGCAAGACTGCCGAGGCTTCGGTCAGGTCTTTTTCAATCTGGGCATAAGTTTCTGCTTTTTCTGCTTGAGGAATATTAAATTCAGTTGCATCTTTTGGCTCATGCAATCTGAGCGGCACACGTCCGAAAGCCCTTGCCAGTCTAAAATAAGAATAGGCTCTTACAAATTTGGCTTCGGCTATATATCTTGCCTTCAGATTTTCATCCATGGTAATGCCAGGGATACTGTCTATGGCCTGGTTGCAAAGCCGGATGTTTTGGTACTGACCGTTCCAGAAACCCTGCAACGAACCTTGTGTAGAGGTGACCGTGAAGGTGTCAAAAAGATTGAAAAAGGTAGCATCTGTTGGTGTACTTCCTTTATCTGCCTCATCAGCACCGGTGCTTTCGATCACAATGGCGTTAAAGGCCACATTGTCCCAGTTACGGAGCCGCGCGTATAGGGCGTTTACAGCTTTCCCTGCATCTTCGGCAGTTTTCCAAAACGCTGTTTCAGGCTGTTGTGCCTGAGGCGGAACATTTAGAAAATCCTTTTTGCAAGAGGCGATAAGCATTACGGAGCTCAGTGCGGCAATCGCTAAGCAATATTTTATGTTAATATGTGTTTTCATTGTTGAATCGATTAGAATGTTAAATTGACTCCAAAATTATAAGTCGCAAACAGCGGATACAGGTTAGTATCAATACCAGCATCCAAAGGGGCACCTCCAACTTCCGGACTAAAGCCTTTGTACCCGAAAATATTCACCGCGTTTTGTGCATTGAGGAACAATCTCAATCTTTGTGCTTTCCATTTAGAAGTCAGGGCGGCTGGAAGGGTATAACCCAGCTGGACGTTTCTCAACCTGATATAATCGCCTTTTTCCACGTAAAATGAGTTAGGAGAATTGTTTAGCCCACTCGCAAGGTTCGCTGAGGCATAGTTATTGGACGAGCCCGCTGCCGTCCAGCGGTTCTTAAAGAAATCCTTGGTGTAATTCTCATTACCAAAACGGTTGGCTAGGTTAGAATTCATGATTTCTACGCCCCCGACACCTTGAATGTCCAGCGACAGATCAAAGTTTTTGTAAGCAAAATTGGTGTTGAGACCATAAGTAACCCTTGGATTGGGATTCCCCAGTACAACTCTGTCACGTGAATCGATGATGCCATCGTTATTGGTGTCCGCATATTTAAAATCACCCGCTTTAAAACTATTGTTGGTCCATTCCGCCGCTTCGGCAGCCGTCTGGAACACGCCTGTAACCTGATAGCCAAAAAACTCACCGATCGGGCGGTTGTTTACTGTTCTTGTTGCGAGGTATCCACTGGTAAGACCGGCTCCTCCCGCATAAATCGGGTTATTGCCAGACAGTACGTTCAATACTTTGTTTTGGTTGAAACCAATATTGCCGCTGATGGAATAGGTGAAGCCACCTTCAGTTTTATCTGACCATGAAGCGACCACTTCATAGCCTCGGTTCCGAATATCGGACTGGTTGCTGTTAAGCCGATCGGTTGCTCCCAAACTGCCTAATACTGGAATTCCGAAGATCGCACTTTCCGTAGTACGGCTATAATAATCAGCCTCAATTTTCAGCCGGTTTTCCAGGAATCCCATTTCCAGGCCTGCATCTATTCCATTGCTGCGTTCCCAAAGCAATACCGGGTTCACTATTTTCGTATTGCCCGCACCGGTGTAAGGTTTGCCGCCAAAGAAAGCAATCAGCTCACCCGTTTGGGTAATTGTAGCGGTAGAGGGATTGAAAGGCACTCCTGCATTACCGATCTTACCCCAGCTTCCGCGAAGTTTCAGGTTGCTGAACAGCGTCTGGTCTTTCATGAAGTCTTCGTTGCTGATTACCCAACCTGCTCCGATGGACGGAAAATTACCCCATGCATTGTTACCAAAGAATTGGGACGCACCGTCACGTCTGAAAGAAGCATTCAGCAGGTATTTATTTTTGTAGGCATAATTTACCCTTGCAAAGTAGGAGGCGAAAGTGGAAAGTTCACCTCCGTCTTCAACTGTTTTGGTGCCTGCATTGCCAAGAGCAAGGTAAAGGTCACTTTGTGAGCTGAAAGGTACTCCTTGCGCCTCTGCATTCAAAAAATAATATTTCCTGCGCTGGGCACCTTGCCCAAGCAAAACGGTGAAACGGTGATCTTCTAATTGTTTGTCGAAGGTCAGTGTATTTTCGATGATCCAGTTGCGGCGTTCATTGCGGTCAATGTCCAGCTTGGAGATGGTCGTTTTCTGATTGGTAGTTGCTTCGTACTTAGGTACGTAACCCCTTACTTCCTCCTGTGAGAAATCGCCGCCAAAGCTGGTCCGGAAGGTAAAGTCCCTCAAAAACTTCAATTCCGCGAAGACATTACCGGTTATATTATACTTTGTTGTCCTTTGATTGAAGAAATCCAGTGTAGCTTGTGGATTTATGTTACTGCCGTTACCCAAGTTGAAATCAGCAGGATCTCCGTAGGAGCCATCTGGATTGAACACAGGCACTACCGGCGAAGCCGCATATAATCCCCTGAAGATTGCAGTAGGTGCATCATTGGACCTGCTCGAAGTCCCCGCAACGTTATAGCCGATCTTTAGAGGCTCGAATAGCTGAATGTCGTTGGAAAGCCTGGCTGTATACCGTTTAAAATTGTTCTTTTTAACAATGCCATCCTGATTTAGAAAACCCAGTGAAAGATTGTAAGTCGATTTTTCGGAACCGCCGTTTACGGATAGTTGGTGGTTAGTGATCATCGCGTCCCTTAATACCTGGTCATACCAGTCTGTGCCCTGGCCCAGGTTTGTATTACTGAATAAAGGTGCCTGACCCAATAATGCATAGGCCTCATTGACCGCAGTTGCATATTCACTAGCATTGGTCATTTCTACTTTATTGGTCACGCGCTGAGTTCCGACGGTACCGTTATAGTTGATCGTCGGGTCACCTTTTTTTCCTTTGACTGTTGTTACGAGGACAACACCGTTGGCACCGCGGATACCGTAAATGGATTGGGCAGATGCGTCCTTCAATATACTGATATCAGCAATGTCGGCAGGGTTTAGAAAGTTGATATTTTCATACCATACCCCGTCTACTACATAAAGCGCCCCTGTATTTCCATAAATGGTACTGGTTCCCCTGATGTTGATCTGCGGAGTTGAGCCCGGTGCCCCAAGGTTCGTGATCTGAACCCCGGCAACCTTGCCTTGCAGGCCGCTTACCGGATTGGGTGAGACTTGTTTTGCAATATCTTCGCCCTTTACGGTAGCAACGGATCCGGTCACATCAATTTTTCGCTGTGTACCATACCCCACCACTACTACTTGTTCCAGCATTTCAGATGATGCCGATAAAGATACATTGATCACAGTCTGGTTATTTACCGCAACTTCTTTAGTAGAATAGCCTATATAGGTAATCACCAGGGTTGCATTAGCCGGTGCGCTGACCGCGAATTTACCGGCGGCATTGGTCGTTGTTCCTGTAGTTGTTCCCTTTACCAATATGCCAACACCAGGCAGCGGGTTATTGTCTGCCGAGTCAATAACAGTACCAGTCACAGTAATATTCTGTGCCGAGGCTGTGTTGATCATAAGTAGGAAAAAGAAGGAGAATACAGAAAACTGAGTAAGAATTCTTTTCATACGTTTAAGTTTATTTTAGTTGGTTAAATCTCCGCAGAAGTAGCAGTGATCGCAAAAAAAAGGCCTTCACATTACTACATCAAACACAAGTTTTATATTCTCAGAACAAACAAAACGCAGCCTTGGTTTCGCTAAAAGTCATTGTTTTTATACCTGCATAGCAAATATCACTACAACAATCGCAGAGAGAGAAAAGTATATGCTGAAGAAGCCGGGAAGGGGCTGATGAGAGGTAATGATGTAGTATTATAGCTCCATAAGGAACTCTACCAGGTTCTTGTCGTGGGGTACATCGAGTTTCTTCCGGAGCCTGTAGCGCCGGATTTCGACTCCCCGCAGTGAAATATTTAGTAAAGATGCCATTTCTTTGCTGCTCATATTCATCCTCAGATAGGCACAGAGTTTAAGGTCGTTGGGAACCAGGTCAGGGTGATTTGCCTTCAGCTTTTTAAAGAAACTCTCATGTGCCTCGTTAAAGCTGTTTTCAAAAAGATTCCAGTCACGTTCGTCGTTCATGCCTTCATCTATTACCTTCTGGATTCTGCGCAACTGTTCTTCACCCAGCAGTTTTCCGCTGGAATCTTTCAGTTTGAGGATTTCCTGACTGATCTTTTGCAGCAATTCATTTTTATAAACCAGGCTCATTGCCGAATTGGCCAGCTCTCTGTTCTTGCCTGCAAGTTCTATCTGCAACTTTTCGGTCTGCAGTTGAATGATGTGCCTTTCGTTAGCTTCCGCCTCTTTCCTGAGCAGTTCATCCTGTTCCGCCTGCATTCTTGCCGTAATAATCTGTTTGTCTTTTTTCAGCTTTCTCTCGTAGAGTTTACGCCCCAATAGCAGCAGGCCTGCAAACAAAATTACATACACTACGAATGCCCATTTGTTCAGGTAAAAAGGAGGGAGTACGGTGAATCTGAATGGTGTGGTCTCAGTCACTTGCTGGGCATTGATCCTTGCCCTTACCTTAAAAATATAGGTGCCTGCAGACAAGTTGGTAAAGTCTTTTTGGGAGGCGGCATCCCATTCAGACCAGTTCCTTGAATAGCCCTCCAGAAAATACTGATAAGTCACTTTTGACTGCCGGTAGAAAGGAAGTGCATAAGCAATGCGGATGTTGTTGTGTGTAAAAGGGATCTCTGTCTCTGTATTGCCGTTGCCGGTTTCGCTCAAAATGCGAACGGTATCGGTAATGTCCTCTACCTTACGGATCAAAACGGCCGGAAGATTACGCTTCGCTGGCGTGGCTTGCTGGCTCCCGGCGTCATAAATAATAAAACCGTCATCTACGCTGATCAGGTAAATGCCATTGCTGATCCTGCTGATATTCTCATAATACTGAACCATACGGCCGTTTAGCATACTGAAGGTGCTGGAGTCAATATGAATACGGCCTGGCATGGACAGATCAGCCAATGCAGTCCGTCCATGATCAATAAACCAATATTTTCCGGATCCGGCTGCAATGATTTTATTTGATCCCGCAAAACTGCCCAGAGCCTTGTTCAGCGCAGTATACTTCGAAAAGCGATTGCTGATCTCGTCGTAATTATAAAAACCCTCGTCTGAAGAATATACCAGTTTATTTTGTAAAGAAAAAATATTGATATTGAAATCGTCAGGCAAGCCGTTGCTTTGACTGTAATAATCTAAGTGGAGCACCTTATCAAGGCTGCTATTGAGTTTAAGCCTGTAAAGTCCCTTGTAGGCATGACCTATCCAGAGGTCGCCTTTTTCATCCTGCTCCACATACCTGGACGGTTCCCTGAATCCGGCAATTTCATGATGAAATACCCAAAGACCCTGCTGATTTTTTTTATATGCGATCAGGCCGTTATAGGATCCCTGAATCAGAAATTCCGGATTAGATTTCAGCTTTTTAATGGTCCAGCCGCCGGCCGCATAGGTAATGTTAATAAAACGGTTGCCGTCTACCCTGAAAGTACCGCTGTTGTGTCCGCACAGCAGCTGCCCGTCTATTTCAGTAAGGTCCCATACCTGTCCTTGCGAACCGGGTATCAGTTTAAAATCAAACGAACTGTAACGGCTTTCTGCTGTACCCGGCCAAATGCTGTAAAAAAGGCCCTGATTGGTGCCGAGGTATATGTGGCCTTTGTAAATCAGGCTGGAATATACTGTGCCAAACAGACCGCTCTTGTCAAAGTAGGCATACAGCGGAGAATTGAGCTCTACCCGGTCTATTCCATTGTCCAGGCCTGTCCACAGGTTTTGGTCATTATCGCAGAACAGGCTGAGCACAGTGTTGTTTTGCATTCCGCTGGTCTTATTGATCTGCTGGACCATATTTCCCTGCTCATCAATAATCACCAGGCCGTTAAGGATGGTACCGAAGGCGTAATACCTGCCCATAATGAAACTGCCATTGTTGAGCTGGTACGTTTTTAAAAATTGATCAGCGGAACTTTTAAAAGGGGTATAGCGTTCTCCATCGTATAGAAAAAGACCATTGCTGCTTGTCCCAACCAGCCAGCGCCCGTCTTTATAGGGCAGTACTGTCATGATCAGTCCGGGTAGTAATGGCCCTGAATTTTTTAACGGATACAAAGCGTTTCCTTTCAATTCAAACAGTCCTTTGTTCAATATTTCTACACAAAATCTTTTGCCAATCTGGTGCAGAAACAGAAAACCTTCCGGCCTGGTCAAAACTTTAATCTCGTTTCCCTGGTAGATGTAAATGCATTTGAAGGACTGGAAAATGACCCGGCTTCCGTCGACATAGATCTTCCAAACCTCATCATTGATCTTAAGCGGTTTTGGGATAAGTTTGATCAGCGAAGTATAAACCAGTCTGCGGTTTTTGTAAGACCAGTAACCAAATTCGCCGAAGCCACCTGTATAAATCCGGTCTGAACCGGTTGCTACCGCCCGGACGATCTGCCTGTTGGGCATTTCATACTGATGCCAGTATCTGCCGTCGTAAGTAAGCAGCCCCTGGGCATTGCCAAAATACATTACGCCGTTTCTATCCTTCGCAACAGACCAGTTCTGATTACCAGACTGGTAAACGGACTTGGGATAATTCTGAATATAAGGTACGCCGATACTTTTGATGTCCTCTGCCAGGGCAGCAACCGCAAAAAAGCAAATAACTGCGCAAAGAAGATATTTCAGGGATTTAAGGGTCATGAAGGGCAAAGGTAGTTATTTGCCCGTGTTAATTGGCTGTGGCACTTTTACATAGTACCCGGTGCCGTCATATACCCGTTTGCGCGGGTTTGTCGTACAAGCAACCGAGCAGCAGCCCTGCAATTCTTCACCGCAGGCATCACATTGCGTAAAATGCTCATTGCACTCGGGATTGGCGCAGTTGATCATTTTTGGGGTGATGGTTCCGCAGTTGCGGCAGGTAGAGACGATTTTGGGGTTTACCGTGTTGACGTCAACCGCGATCCGGTTGTCAAATACATAACACTTGCCTTCGAAATCTTCACCGCCTGCTTCCTTGCCGTATTTGATGATCCCGCCATGCAGCTGGTAAACATCACTAAAGCCATGGTGAAGGAGCAGTGCCGAAGCTTTTTCACATTTGATGCCCCCGGTGCAGTAAGTCAGTACTTTTTTGTCTTTATACTGCGCCAGTTCATTGATCTTGTCCGGAAAATCCCTGAAGTTTTCAATGTCAAGCGTCACTGCGTTTTTAAATTTTCCGAGGTTGTGCTCGTAATTTGAGCGCACATCGAGGATGACCACATCTTCCTGATCTATCATTTTCTGAAACTCTGCAGGTTCTAAATGCTTGCCGGTTTGTTTATTGGGATCAATGATATTTGGGTCCCTAAGGCCTGAATGTACAATCTCCGACTTATAGCGGCAATGCATTTTGATGAACGAAGGCTCGCTTACGTTGTCGATCTTAAAGTCTGTTTTTGCAAAGCGCTCATCGGCACGTATGGCAGCCATATAGGCTTCACAGGATTCTTTTGTTCCTGATACGGTGCCGTTCAAGCCTTCGTCGGCCACGATGATCCGGCCTACAAGGTTCAGGGATTTACAAAAAGCAAGATGATCGGTGGCAAATTGTTCTGCGTTGGCTATTGGACTATAGCAATAGTAAAGTAGTGTCTGATAAGTTGTCATAATTCATTGATACCGGTGCAAACGGCGTTTAATGCGGGACAAAGATAGGAAATATTTATAAAGTACGCCCCCGTAAAAGTTTGAACAAAGGTCAGGGTGAGGTCTGGTTCCTTTTTGGTATTTATCTGTTGGTATTGTTGCTTGTACTTCAAGCAAAAGCCAGGCGGACCTCGCGACATCCTTGCACAATCGCTGGACCACCCAACCACCTTGCAACCATTGGACAAGGATCAGGAAGAGGTCATAAGGATATAGTAATATAAAGGTAGCAATAAGGTAATAGAATGGACTTGAACGCTGAATTTTTATTACCTTCATTTTAGGAAAAATTAAATAGACCTGACACACAATGAAGCTCAAAATATTTTTAACATGCGTATTTACACCTATGGCATATTTTTGCCTGGGGCAGGCCCCGCAGACAGAGAAAACAGCATTCCAGACGGGTAGTGCCTGGCGGCCGGAGATCGATGTCCGGTCGGATATAGCGATCGTTTATGGTGCGGGTGACCGTAAGAGTATGACGTTTGAACAGCGGGTACAGTCCTGGCGGGACAATGGTTATCAGACGCACTTCATGACGGGCATAGCCTGGGGTGAATACCAGGATTATTTTCTCGGCAAGTGGGATGGGAAGAACCATCAGGACATCGGACAGGTTGAGCGGGACGGCAAGGTGATCTGGCATGGTGGCGGGGTGCCTTACATTGTACCTGTAAAGTCTTTCCTTGATTATATGAAAACGGCGATCATCAAAAAAGTGATAGATGCGGGGATCAGTTCCATATACCTGGAAGAACCGGAGTTTTGGGCAAGGGCCGGGTATAGTGAGGTGTTCAAAAATGAGTGGAAGTCTTTCTATGGTTTTGACTGGAGACCCCAGCATGAATCTGCCGAAAATACCTATTTGTCACACAAACTGAAATACCAGCTTTATTACAATGCAATTAAGGAGGTATCAGCTTATGCTAAGTCTTATGGCAAAGAAAAGGGGATGGACATCAAGGTTTACATCGCGACGCATTCGCTGGTCAATTATTCTTCCTGGAGGATCGTGAGCCCTGAGGCTAGCCTGGCGTCTTTGCCGGGTATTGATGGTTACATTGCTCAAGTCTGGACAGGTACTTCACGTGAGCCAACTTATTATGACGGTCAGAAGAAAGAACGTGTTTTTGAAAATGCTTTTCTGGAATATGGTTCTATGGTTTCGATGACGGCCCCGACGGGACGTAAAATGTTCTTTCTTACAGATCCTATAGAGGACTGGCCACGCGACTGGGGTGATTATAAAAGAAATTATCAGGCGACATTTACCGCCAAGCTTTTATACCCCATGGTGAATAACTACGAGGTGATGCCCTGGCCGGAACGCATTTATACCAGGCCTTATAAGCTGGCCAGCAGTAAAGAAGAGGTGCTGATCCCGAAATACTATTCGACCCAGATGCAAGTGATGGTGAATGCACTGAATGACATGCCTTTGTCTGATAACAGGGTAACGGGTGTCAATGGGATTGGTGTTTTGATGGGCAATAGTTTAATGTTCCAGCAGTTTCCCGTGCATAAAGGCTACACTGATCCGGCGTTTTCCAATTTCTATGGTCAGACTTTGCCCTTATTGAAAAACGGGGTGCCGGTACAGACGGTTCATATGGAAAACTTGTCGTTCAGCAATACATTGAAGGATATAAAAGTGCTGATCGTGAGTTATTCGAATATGAAGCCATTTTCCCCTGAGGTGAACCAACATTTGGCGGACTGGGTAAGAGGCGGGGGAGTGCTGGTGTATTGCGGCAGTGATGATGATCCTTATCAATCGGTTTTGGAATGGTGGAATACAAAGGGAAATTCCTATAAGGCACCATCGGAACACTTGTTTGGTTTAATGAACATTAGGGCGGAGGAAGGCAAACGTCTGAGATTTGGCAAAGGTTCGGTGTATGTAATCAGGCAAGACCCAAAAGATTTTGTGCTGAAAGCTGATTCAGATCAGGAGTATATCCAAACGGTGAAACATGCCTATGAAGTTGATGCAAGGGCGGGTAAGCTGTTGTTTAAAAACAACCTCTACCTGGCGCGGGGTGCATATGATGTGGTCTCGGTCATGGATGAGCATCCAGATGCAAAACCCTATGTTGTCAAAGGTCCTGTGGTGGATCTGTTTGATCCGGATTTGCCTGTGCTTGCCGAAAAAGTGATCAATCCGGGAGAACAGGGTTTCTTGTACAATATTACCAGGGTAAAGGATAAGTCAAAACCAATGGTGCTGGCTTCTGCGTCAAGAATATCAGCGGAAGCCAGCACAAAAGGCGCTTATTCGTTCATCTGCAAAAGCCCGGCAAACACGGTAAACAGCATCCGGATATTGCTGCCAGCTGAGCCAAAAATTATAATGGTTACGGATCATGCCGGGAGGAAGGTCGCCAATGTTAAAACTTCCTGGGATGCAGGGTCAAAAACCTATTATATGGGCTTTGACAATAGTCCGGAAGGCATTGGTGTGAAACTGAGCTGGTAGGTTCATCGACAGGAGCTTATGCAGGGTTCATTGCTATGCAGGGTTCATTGCTGCGAGGGCCTCTGCCGGAGACTGGAGATAAAGTTCATAGATCTTCTGCGTATTCCCCACACGTACTTCGTAGTTGTCTGCCTGGATGGCTGTGATCAGATCACTGGCTACCTGAGCTGCGGGTATACCGGTTTTACCATTGATCGGGGCGCTGAATTCTGTATCGACCAGCGGCGGCATGAGTTCAAAAACCTTGACGTTTGATGTACGCTCAAGTATGATCCTTAAAGACTGCGTGTAGGAGTGCAGTGCTGCTTTGGATGCAGAATAGGTCGGTAATGATCCGGGTACAAAAGCAACTATAGAGGAAACATTGACCACTGCTGCCTGAGGTTGTAATTTTAGTAAAGGAATTAATTTTTCGTTGAGACGGATCACCGCCAGATAGTTGGTCAGCATTTCATCCTGAGCTTTTTCAAAGGCATCTTCGTTATTGGCCAGTTTATACAGGTGCGCTGCACCGGCATTGTTGATTACGATATTGACTTCGGGAGCATTATTTTTTATGAAGTCTACTAGTTTTTCTGTGTCCTCAGGATTGCTGATATCACCAGTGAAGCCGGTTGCGCCGGGAAGCTTGGCGAGTGCTTCAGTAAGTCTTTGTTGGTTTCTGCCGGTGATGATGATTTTGTTTCCAGCTTCAGCAAATGATTTTGCAAGTTCGAATCCGATTCCGGCTGTTCCGCCGGTTATCAGGACTGTGTTATTTGTAATGTTCATCTTTTTTAGTCTTTAATGTATTTTATTTTCTTCTCTTGGCTTATGTGAAATAGACCGATCGGTCTATATTTGGTCAAAAAAAATCATTGTGAGAAAGATTCTATTTCAGCCTTCAGTATGTCATTCATGATTTTCATTTGTTGGTTGCTGTTTTGGATCCTGCCAACCAGAATTGCACCTTCTGTTGAAAGGTACATTTTGACAGCAAATGCGCCTGCGTTTACTGAAGGGCTAAATTCACCGCTTTCAATACCATCTGCGATCACCCTGGTAATTCTGTCCTGGGTGTCTTTGATCGTTTTGTTTACCGCCTGTTTGATCACCGGGTTGGTGTCGTCAGCTTCGGTTCCGAAATTGAGAACCGGGCAGCCCCCTTTGTCACTATACAGAAGGGCATCTTCGTAAAAATCCAGTAATGCGTACAGTTTATCCTTTGCACTGTCCCTGCTGTTGAGCGCAGCATCAATCAGGCCAAGCAGATTTTTGGAAAGGTATTTGAAAACTTCCAGGCAGATCTCTTCCTTGTTTTCAAAATTCCCATATATACCTCCTTTGGCAAGATTTGCAGCCTGCATGATGTCGTTAATGGAAGTTCCGGCCATCCCTTTCTTATTGAAAAGCACGGCTGCTTTTTCAATAATGTGCTGGCGGGTTTTTTCTGCTTTCGTTAACATGGTTTAAAGATAAGACCGATCGGTCTTATCTTGCAAATATTTACTGTCATCTCTCTGACATAATCAAAATTGGGGGTGTTAAAGTAAATTTGGTGTGACCCGCATATTGTAAACGTTGTTTTTGTTCCAAAATTAATTATGTTTGCCTTTGTAGAGCTAAACAACTTATACTAACTAACTTTATACATACAAATGACTAAAATTTCAATGAAACCATTGTGGTTGGCTGCGGGCTTACTGCTTGGAACCAATGTAGGGTTCGCACAGGACAATCTGGTTAATTCACTTAAAGACAATCAAAGTGAGGCAAGCAAGAACAGCTTCACTTTTACGGAAGTAATGAATGCAGAAGCGACTTCTGTGAAAAATCAAAAATCGTCAGGTACTTGCTGGAGTTACAGTACCAATTCTTTTCTGGAATCGGAGATGATCCGCATGGGCAAAAAACCGGTTGATCTGGCTGATCTTTTTTCGGCACGGAATGTTTACGTGGAAAAGGGGATCAATTATGTGCGCATGCACGGCGCCCTGACGCTGGGTGACGGTGGTGCATGCCATGATGTGATCAATATGTTTGCAAAATATGGCGCGATGCCGCAGGACGTTTATACAGGAAATGATTATGGCGGTAAGACTTCATCAGATAAAATGAACAAGCTAACGGAAGCTATTCTTAAAAAGGCGGTACAGGGTGATTTTGATCCGAACTGGAAGACGAAATACATCGGGACTATTGATTCCTGTATGGGCGCGGTTCCCGAAAAGTTCACTTATGAGGGGAAAGAATATACGCCGAAGACTTTTGCAAAAGAGGTAGTCGGTATCAATCCGGCTGATTATGTAGAACTTTCTTCTTTCAATACTTCTCCTTATTACCAAAAAACAGTATTGATGGTGCCGGATAACTGGTCTTATGATCAGGTGTATAATGTTCAGATGGACGACATCATAAAGATCATTGACAATGCACTGAAAGGTGGCTTTACCGTTGCCTGGGCTACTGACGTAAGCGAGAAAGGCTTTAGCTGGAAAAACGGAGTGGCATATGTACCTCAGACGGATTTTGAAAGCATGAGTGCTGAGGAGAAAAAGGCAATGTTCAACGGACCAAAACCTGAGAAGGAAATTACAGTTGAGCTGCGCCAGGCTGCGTTTGACGATTATCAGACTACTGACGATCACGGGATGCAGATCACAGGGATGGCGAAGGACCAGAATGGTAAAGAGTACTACATCGTGAAAAATTCATGGGGTGCTACCAATGATTATAAAGGTTATTTATACGTAACCAAGAATTTTGTGAAGTATAAAACCACTGCGTTTTTGCTGCACAAGAAAGGGATCCCGTCTGACATCAGGAAGAAACTGGATTTATAGGTTTTAAGCAATTCGCATAATCATATCGTCATTGCGGGGCACGAAGCAATCTCAGACAGGATAATCAAGATGAGATCGCTTTGTGCCTCGCAATGACTTTTTTAGGGCTGGTCGCAAGTTTGTTTATTCAGTTATAACAACTCTTAAAACCCATATGTAAGCCTGAACCCGTGATCCACCCGCCTTTTGCCATCATATGCAAAACCATAAGCTGCCCTGAAGATCAGCCGCTGCAAACCAAAATAGAACTCTGTGTAGTTTCTCTTAACTGGTTGGGTCAGGTAGCTGACACCTACCAGTTCCTCAAGTTTTAACTTGCGCAGCAGGGGGACCTTATTGGTCAGGAAACCTGAGAAATTATGTTCATAATGGAATTCCGCATATTCCCGGTTGGTGCTGAACATGTAAAAATCAAGGAACAGGAACTTTCTGAGGTCAGGTTTGCTTAACAATGAATTGTTGCCCCGGAAGTGTTTTTGTTCGGGGTAATAGACTACATCATTGTTCAGGTATTTACCTGCTCCGGCAACGAATGAGGAATAGCCCAACATGCCCATGCTGATCCTGTCCTCTGATACTTCGAGTGAGACGCGGTCGTAATCAACATCACTGTTTAGCAATCCGCTGATTCCTTTTTTATAATTCAGTTTGATCACGGGATATTTCGAAGGCTGATAAAACTTCCCGTCCGGACGGGTGATATAGGTCTGTCCAATGGTGTAGGTCAGCGTTGCGTCTACAGTCAGGGCCCGATAGGTAGGGAACAATTCCTTTTCAGTTTCGGGATTGAAAGGGTTGTTTGAGGTAAATGTTTCTCCTTTAAGGTCTTTTATCTTGAAGTGTGTGGTGTTTACCAAGTTTGTGTTTCTGGAATAACCGGCTATTATTTGCCCCTGAAGACCATTGGCCAGTTCTCTTGCGGTTCCGATGTTCGCAAATTCCTTTTTGTAGAATTTGGAAAAATTGGTTTCAAAAAACAGGGAATTGATGGAGTTGCCCAGTAAACTCATGGAACCATAGTTATTGAGATCGAAAATACCTGAACCCGCACTAAAGCTGACGTTTGCCCTTTTTACCGGGTCGTAAAAATAATTGGCGCTGAGGCTTCCTGTAAATGTCTTGTTAGAAAAACCATATCTTGCTTCAGGCCTGATGTTGTAGTACTTTCTGTCCTCCAGGTATTTTGTATAGGTAATACCGTATTTCAAAGCAAAACCTTCTACAGTATTGTAAAATACCGATCTGTATAAGGGGTCGAAGGCATAAGATTTTTTAGCATAACGGTTGTTTATGGTGTAACCGGTGACCAGTAATTTCACAATGCCAAATTTATTGTTCGCCCGTTCTACTGAGTCCAGATAATGTCTGGAGGTTTTGAGCACAGCTACGCTGTCCTTTCTGATGTAATCCCGGCTTTCTTCTGCAGTAAGCGGAATGGGGCGGTTGTTGAGCCAAAAAAGGGAATCTTTTTTATTTACTGCTTTGGTGATCTTAAGGATCTCGCCGTTGAAATGATTTTTTGGAAAATCAGGGTGGATGTTGTAATTGCTGTAAACCCCGACATAGTACCCTTCAAATTTGAATCCAAACACATTTCCATTGAACTGGAAATTGATGTTGGAAGGCATATATGTATTTTCCACCTTCAGGAATTGCTGAGAAATATTTAAGGTGTCCAGCAGGTTTATTCCTGTGTTTTTGGTCAGGTAAACCTCCGCATTAAGCAGGTGATAACTGTCATCACTGATGTAGATTGTGCCCCTGAAAGCGGGGTCATGTTCCCTTTTTGGAATAATCTGGATTTTATTGACCGTTTGTCCGTTTTCAGTGGCTGTACCGATGAGCTTATAACGGTAATAAAGGAACGCGCCGTCTGATATCGGCGAAACAAAACCACGTGTGCTCAGTGTATTTTCCAGCAGTATATTCTCGTAAAAATTGATGATGAGATCGGAAGCCTTGTTGAAACTAAAGGCGTTGTTGCGGCCGGCAACTTTGGAGGAAATCATTTCTTCATGGATCTTGCCCGGTCGCTCAAATGAAAACTTAGAAGTAGACTCTGATAAATACAAAATGCCTTTTCGATTGGTATCCAGATCAAGTGTCTTCTGGATGTCCCGCCCAAAGAATTTCTTTGGCGCACCAACCAGCTTCTGAACTCCTTTGATATAGACGTCTGTGGTATAAGCATCGACTTCGGTCAGGTGCCTGCTTCTGCTTTTGATTGCTTGTCTGATGATCTCATTGGCGGGGTCTTCGCCATTACCTCTGATGGTCACTCCCTGCAGTGTGTAATTCTCGGATGTCAGCACTGCGTTTTCTATGGTGTTTTCTGACAGGGTAATGGTTTTCTCCAGTAGTTTATAGCCAATCGCCTTATAAACTATGGTGACAGTGCCTTTATCTAATGCAAAAGCATAAACTCCATCAACATTGGCGGAAGTTCCGGTTGTCGTATTTTTGATGTAAACTGAAGCGAACGGCACGACTTGTCCTTCGTTGTCTTTTATAGTCCCGCTTAATTTAATTTGTTGTGCTTTGCAAAGAAATGCGCAAATAAGTAATGTTAGCGTCAGTGTGGTGTTCTTCATTAAAGAGGATTATGGGCTAAATATCCGATTAGTTATTAAAGTTAACAGAAATATCTTGTTAAAGTTTGTTAAGTGTATTTTATTGGATTACCTATCTAAGACGATATTTATATAACTTTGGCTGCAACAACTAGATTATTATTATGTACAAAACATTACAACCGGTGCTCCAGCAAGAACTGGCACAAATAGAAAAGGACGGATTATATAAACGTGAACGTATCATAGTAACCCCTCAGGGTGCTGACATCAAGGTGAGTACAGGTCAGGAAGTGGTAAATTTCTGCGCTAACAATTATCTGGGGCTGTCGTCGCATCCTTTAGTGATAGCAGCGGCAAAAAAAGCGGTGGATAAATATGGATATGGGATGTCTTCTGTACGGTTTATCTGTGGTACGCAGGATGTGCATAAGGAACTGGAGGAAAAGATCTCAAAATTCCTGGGAACGGAAGACACTATTTTATATGCAGCAGCGTTTGATGCCAATGGCGGTGTTTTTGAGCCTTTGTTTAATGACCAGGATGCCATAATATCTGATGAACTGAACCATGCGTCTATTATTGATGGTGTGCGTCTGTGCAAGGCAAAGCGTTTCAGGTATAAAAATGCGGATATGGCGGATCTGGAACAGCAGCTGATCGCTGCCAGGGATTCCAGGCACCGGATCATCGTTACCGATGGTGCTTTTTCTATGGACGGTGTAGTGGCACCTTTGGATAAAATCTGTGACCTGGCGGATAAATACGAAGCTTTAGTTATGATCGATGAGTCACATTGTACAGGTTTTATCGGTAAGACTGGTCGAGGCACGCATGAGCACTTTAATGTAATGGACAGGGTTGACATCATTACGGGTACTCTGGGTAAGGCATTGGGTGGCGCTTCAGGTGGTTTTACCTCTGGTAAAAAGGAAATCATCGACATGTTGCGCCAAAGGTCCCGACCTTATCTTTTCTCTAATACCCTGGCGCCTGCTATTGCAGGGGCATCAGTGGCAGTTCTTGACTTGTTAAGTGAAACTACAGACCTGAGGGATAAACTGGAGCAGAATACTGCTTATTTCCGTAAGAAGATGACTGAAGCTGGTTTTGACATTAAGGAAGGGGTGCACCCTATTGTGCCGGTCATGTTGTATGATGCGAAGCTGGCGCAGGAGTTTGCTGCAAAAATGCTGGAGGAGGGTATTTATGTGATCGGGTTTTATTATCCGGTAGTGGCCCAGGGCAAGGCAAGGATCCGTGTACAGCTTTCTGCGGGGCATGAACAGCACCACCTGGATAAGGCTATTGCTGCATTTACAAAAGTAGGTAAGGCATTGGGTGTAATATAAAATTGTATAAATAGCTGTATATTTGACCCCATGCTACAAGATAAGATAACACAGTATGCTGCGGAAGTAAATGCATTTTCCACAGATAAAGCAGATGAGTTAGAGCAGTTTCGTATTAAGTTCCTGGGAACTAAGGGGATTATCAAAGATATTTTTGATGAGTTTAAAGCGGTTTCACCCGGGGAGAAAAGATCCCTGGGCAAGATTTTAAATGAATTTAAACAGCTGGCCGAAGCAAAATACCAGACTTTAAAAGATCAGGGCGGGGTAACGGAAGCTGCCGCTGATTCTGGTCTGGACCTGACCCTGCCTGGTGAGGGTTTTGAAGTAGGAGCACGCCACCCGCTGGCCCTGGTGAGAAGAGAGATTATTGAGATTTTTAACAAGCTGGGTTTTGTAGTAGCAGAGGGTCCGGAAATAGAGGATGACTGGCATAATTTCTCCGCATTGAACTTCCCGGAAGAACATCCGGCAAGAGATATGCAGGACACTTTCTTTATTAAAAAAGGTGGTGAAAAAGGTGATATAGCACTTCGTACGCACACTTCATCTGTACAGGTGAGAATGATGGAAGCTGGTCAGCCACCTTTCAGAGCAATCATGCCCGGCAGGGTATACCGCAATGAGGCGATCTCTGCAAGGGCACATTGTTTCTTTCACCAGGTGGAAGGACTTTATGTGGATGAGAACGTATCATTTGCGGATTTAAAGCAGACGCTGTTTTATTTTGTACAGGAGCTGTACGGGGAAGGAACGAAAGTTCGTTTCCGCCCTTCTTATTTTCCGTTTACCGAACCTTCTGCAGAAATGGATATCTCATGTACGATCTGCAAAGGCGCAGGATGTCCGATGTGTAAATATAGCGGCTGGGTAGAGATTCTGGGCTGCGGCATGGTGGATCCGAATGTTTTGGAAAACTGCGGTATTGACAGTAAAAAATACAGCGGATTTGCTTTTGGAATGGGCATCGAACGTATCGCCAACTTAAAATTTGAGATCAAAGACCTTCGCCTGTTCTCAGAAAATGATGCACGGTTTTTAAAACAGTACAAAACCTCATTAATATAATGAAAAAGATAGCCGGAATTTGGATATTACTTTGGATGATGTGTGCCGCCTGCGGCAAGGCAGATATAGCAATTCCTAATGTTCCGGTGAATTTTAGTGCGCTCCTGACAGATCCGAGGCTTCTGAGGCTAAGCAGTCCCGGACAGGGGGTATTGATTAAGGACCACGGTGTGGCGGGCCTGATCATTTACCACAAACTGGACGGCAGTTACGTGTCTTATGACCGTTGCAGCACAGTAAATCCGGAGGAAAAGTGCGCTGTTGTACTGGATGAGTCAAATTTTGCGGTCACTGATAAATGCACGGGTGCAAAATTTTCCCTGGAAGATGGCAGTCCGGTTAAGGCCCCTGCGAAAAGGGCCTTAAAGATGTACACTACATCTATACAGGGAAATACTATACATGTAACGAATTGATGGAACCGGAAAAAATTAAAGAAAGCATAATCAAGGCTGCAAAAGAGCTTTTTAGAAAATACGGTTATCATAAGACCAGTGTCAACGAAATCGCTAAGAAAGCCAGGATCGCAAAAGCGACCATTTATAAATATTTTGAAAGCAAGGAACAAATACTGGACGCTATTCTGATGAATTATCTGGATTTGAACCTTCATGAGATATTAAAAAATAAAGCCCAGTTTGCAGACGAAGAGGAGCATCTGAAGGCACTGGTCATGAAGACCTGCAGGTTGACTTATACCGTGTGTAATGAGTTTATCGGCTGGGATTTTGTCAGGGAAAATGCCAATTCCCAGGAGTTTCTTAAGCATTTATCAGATCAGCTGGAATCTTTACTGTTGTCTGCTTACCTGGAACTCGACCACTTTAAGAATAATCCATCGCGCAAGGAAGGGTTGGCTTTTTTGCTCAAAGCGAGTAAAAGCATTGTATTCTCATTTGCATTTACATCTGTAAGTGATTCTGATGTACGCAAGAACTTTGTCAGTTTCCAAAAAGAACTGCTTCCTTTTTTGGTTAAAGCTGCCTTATAGTTATTCGTTGTACCGTTTTGGTATTTGGTATAAAAACACCTATATTTGGTAATATATCAATATAACGGCCATGAGTAATGAAATTTTGGAAATTTCTGTTTCGGTAGAGGAAAAATTTGATATGAGTTTTAATTGGCTAAGTGGCCTTTTTGGTTTTATCCTTAAGGTTTTAGGTAAATAAAGCTTGATCTGATGATTTCCTGGTAAAAGGGTGCAGTCTGCGTCTTTAAGAAATCTTGCGCCGTAATAAAATTTAAAACTATTATTCGCATCTTTGCATTTTTTAGCTGTACGGGATTATTGCCGTTGCAGTTTTATATTAAGTTATGCCGCACAATGAGTAGAAATAGAAAACCGGGAACTGTAAGCATTATTCCAAATCTAAATATAATTGACATTGCCGAAGAGGGTAAGGGTGTAGGCAAGGCAGATGAGCTGGTGATTTTTGTCGATAAAGCGGTTCCGGGAGATGTGGCAGACGTGCGTATAGTTAAAAAGAAAAAGAACTTTGCGGAGGCTGTCATTGAAAGTCTAAATAAAGCTTCTGTGTTAAGAACAGACCCTTTTTGTCAGCATTTTGGCACTTGTGGCGGTTGCAAATGGCAACATATGGAATATGATGCCCAGTTGAAATTTAAACATAAGAACGTAGAGGCGGCACTCCAGCGCCTCGCAAAGATCGATACCGCAGGTATGGAGCCTATTTTGGGTTCTGCTGAGAATAAGTATTACAGGAATAAGCTGGAGTATACTTTTTCGAATAAACGCTGGTTAAATAAAGAGGACATTATAGAACGGGGGGTACTTGAGGACGAGCCTGGTACCGAAGGGCCTGATTCTGCTCTTGAAATGAATGCGCTGGGCTTTCATGTTCCTTTACGGTTTGACAAGATACTTGACATTCAGCACTGCTACCTGCAGGCTGAACCGTCAAATACGATAAGAAATTCGGTCCGCACTTATGCGTTGGAAAACAGCATGAGCTTTTATGACCTCCGCAACCATGAGGGTAGTTTGAGGAACCTCATCATACGTACTTCTTCTACTGGTGAAGTAATGGTTGTGGTGGTTTTTGCCTATGTGAGCCAGGAACAGGCTGACGGACTGATGGAGCATCTGAAACTAAATTTTCCGGCAATTACTTCTCTGCTGTATATTATCAACCAAAAAAAGAACGATACTATATTTGACCAGGAGGTAATTACCTATTCGGGAAGGGATTACATTTTTGAAGAAATGGATGGTCTGAAATTTAAGATTGGCCCAAAGTCATTTTACCAGACCAATTCTGATCAGGCGCATGAATTGTATAAAATTACGAAGGAGTTTGCAGGCTTTTCCGGGAATGAACTGGTTTATGACCTTTATACCGGGGCCGGGACGATTGCAAATTTTGTGGCAGGGAATGTTAAGCAGGTGATCGGGATTGAATATGTCCCGACAGCTATTGAAGATGCAAAGTTCAATTCGCAGCTTAATAAAATCGACAATACGATTTTCTATGCCGGTGATATGAAAGACATTCTGACAAGAGAATTTATTGCTGCGCATGGCAAGCCTGATGTGGTCATCACTGATCCGCCGAGAGCCGGAATGCATGCGGATGTGGTAGCACGGTTGCTGGAAATGGAAGCTGATAAAATTGTATATGTCAGCTGTAATGCGGCTACACAGGCTAGAGACCTCGCCCTCCTGAAAGATAAATATGAAGCGCTGAGGATCAAGCCGGTTGACATGTTTCCTCATACTCAGCATGTTGAAAACGTTGTTTTGTTGAAATTTGCTGGCAGCGCGGTGTAGCGCTTTTGAAAATTAATTATAATGGATATAGAAGAATTATTGCCGCAGCAGCCGGAAGGTGAGAAACCTGAAACTAAAAAACAAAGTCCGCTGATCAGTCTCGAAAAAGATCTGGAATTGTACGCCGGCTCTATTAAAGAGGTTGCAGTTGAGATTATAGCAGAGGGCATTTCTGCTAATCCTATATTTATTGCCCATCAGTATACGGTCAGTATTGGGGAAGTGATCCTGGACCGCAAGGACTTGAATACGGAATGGACAATTCAGGCATCTACATTTGAAGAATTTGTAGAGAAGGGGATTATTCAGCCTGATAAAAAGACCTTATTCCTGAAAAATTATAAAAAGCCTGAAGATTTTATGTGTGTGTTTGTGATCGTTCCGGAAGGGGCTAACTTTATTTTCTATCCCTACAAGGATAACGGTTAGGTTATGGCACAAAAAATCCCTAACGGCCTCCACCGGTAGGGATTCACTAAAAACTAAACTTAAATATTAATTTATCTTGTTGACTTCTCCGCTTTTGCCTGAGGATTTTTTTACAGCAGGGTTTCCTTTATAGTTTACATCACTACCGCCGCTTGCTGTTACATCAAGTGCTTTAGTGACATGAATATTGGCGTCAGAGCCGCCGCTTGCCGTCACCCGGGCATTTTCTACCACAAAGCCAAGTGCATCTATATCGCTTCCGCCGCTGCTGCTGGCCTCCATATTTGTCGCATTTCCTTTTATATTTACATCAGAACCACCACTGGTCTGAATTTGGATATCCTTGGCCGCAACATTTAAATCAATGTCCGAACCACCAGATGCGCTTATAGATAATTTATCTGTTTTTAAAGTGTTTTGTGAATACACGTCACTACCGCCACTGGCGGAAATGGCCTGCAGCGTTTTATAGTTCACATATACTTTGATGCTTTGACCTTTAAACAATCTGCCCCAGCTGATGTTGTCTTTATATCTGATGTTCAGGTTATTTCCTTTTTTTTCAACAACTACGTTTTTTAACAGATCGGCATGCGCACTGACCCTGATGTTTTCAGAACTGCTTTGTGTAAGATAAAGATCTATACCGCTTGACACGGAAACTTCCGTAAAATTGGTAATGGCTATGTCTTTATTCTCCTGAGCTTTGATCGCTCTTGAATTCGCAGAAAGTGCGATGAAAACAATTGCAATTAAAGTGAAGCTGGAATTTTTCATAATCGGTTAGGTTAGGGGTTCATGAATTAGACGCAGACTAGCACAAAACGTTGCATTATTTGTAAATTATTTTTAAATATATTTTTTCACCGGTCATTTTTGTGCGGGAGGAGGAAGGATAAAATAAAATTTTAGCTAAGTTTGATTTTCAACCTTAAAATGGTTCTTTTTGTAGGACGTAAAACAATGTGACACCAATGGCAGAATCTCAGTTACTTATTCTCAATAAAGAACAGATACAACAAAAAATTAACAGGATTGCTTACCAGATTTTGGAAGACAACCTGGATGAACAGGAAATTGTACTGGCGGGGATATGGGACCGCGGATATAAACTTGCTTTACGTTTGAAATCGGTATTGTCTAAAATCTCTGATCTTAAAATCACAATGCTCAGGATAGACCTGGACAGGCTCAACAGTAAGCTGGTTGCGAATACTGATCTGGACGAATCACAATGGAAAAATAAGGTAGTGATATTGGTAGATGATGTATTGAATAGCGGCAAGACCCTTGCATACGGCCTTGGCGTGTTTCTGAACACACCACATAAAAAAATAAGGACTGTGGTTCTCGTAGACAGAAGTCATAAAATATTTCCAATAGCAACTGACTTTGTAGGGCTGCAGCTGGCAACTATATTAAAGGAACACGTGGACGTGGTGATGGATGTGGAAGGCGAAGAGGATCGGGTGTATTTAAGCTAAAACTTGCATTTGAGTGGAATAATTCCCATTTTAGGGGATGCACCGGTTCAAAAAAAATCCTTTTATCCTTCATTTTTTTTCCTGGTATATAGCTCATTTGCTCAGGAAGGACTTCGCCGGTTATCGTTTTAACAAACTGGAAATTAATACGGACGAAGCTGTACTGCTGCTCGCCAATCATTTTAGCTGGTGGGATGGTTTTTTAATGTTTCAGTTAAACAGACTCCTTTTTAAAAAGCAATTTCATGTTTTAATTAATCATCAGGACTACAGCCGGCACTGGTACCTGAAGTACCTTGGCGCATTTGCCGCTGAAAATAGTAAAAAAGACGTGATTGAAACATTGATCTATGCCGGGAAATTGCTGGATGATCCAAACAACCTGGTGCTCCTATTCCCTCAGGGCAGATCTTATACAAGTCACGTTACAGGTATTAATTTCGAAAAGGGCATAATGCAGGTGATCAATTCTTCAAAAAAGCAATTTCAAATCGTCTTTTCTGTGAGTCTTTCAGATTATTATGGAAGGCGTAAACCTACAATGGACACTTATCTGAGGTCCTGGGAAGCGGAAGAGTATATGAGCCTGCAGTTGCTTAAGAGCGCGTATAATAAGCATTATGATGATGCGGTTAAAGATCAAAATAAAAAGGAAGTATGATTTTGTTCGTTTATGCGGGTCTCATCTTCCTGGTATTAAGATTTTCAGTTACGCTGTTTAACTTTCTGTCGAATCCTAAGCTGGGATATTATGGGAAACACTATACGGACAAAGTCTCCATTGTTATATTCAGCGCTATTGAAGGCGATGATCACAGTCAATTACTGGCATCGATAAAAGAGCAGGATTATAAGGAGGTCGAAATCCTGGTTAAGGAACCGGGAGAAAAGATAAGTGACATTGCGGCCCTGGCTACTGGTAAGTATCTTTTATTTTTAAAGGGGAAACTGAGTATCAGCAAAGGACTGATCAATAATTTGATTTACCGGGCTAAAGTATATGATCTTGCACTGATCAGTTTGGTGCCGAACAGAAAGTTTAATGGTTTTTTTGAGCGGTGTATTTATCCGTTGAACGATTTCGTGCTGATGAATATATTCCCCATGAGGCTGATCAGGTTAATTAATATTCCTGCTTTTTTTGTGGCCAGTCAGCCATGTATGTTTTTTAATGCGGACAAGTACAGACAAAACTTAATCAGTGGAAACCAGGCTAAAGCGAAAATGGAGCTCCTGCAGGCAAATGGATTTGTTTATTTGGAAGATCATTCCGGTATGAGTTCTGTTGGAGAGGGGGTGCTCAGGATATTTGGTAATAATGTATTTGCAGCTTCCATTTACCTATTGCTCGTCACATTTTGCCCTGTTGTTATGGCGGTGAATTTTGATCCTGTTTTTTTAGCGTTACCGGTAGGTCTTATTTTTCTGACCCGGGTGATGATATCTTTTTTAACTGCCCAGAATCAAATGGTTAATCTATTGCTGCACCCCTTGCAGATTTTGATGCTGGTAGTTGTGATGGTGAAAGCAATGGCAATACGGGTGCTGACACTTACAAGACAGAAGAAATGAAAATATCAAAGTCTTTTTGCTTAATTTTGCAGACTATGCTTGTATATAAATCATGAAATACGACCTAACAGTAACTATTGATAAGGCTTCAGGCTTTTGTTTTGGAGTAGTCTATGCTATTGATATGGCGGAAGATATCCTGGACAATGAAGATTATTTGTATTGCCTGGGGGATATTGTTCACAATGATGAAGAAGTAAAGCGATTGACGGATAAAGGGCTTAGAATCATAGATCATGAACAATTGCAAACGCTCCATAATGAAAAAGTACTGATCAGGGCACATGGCGAAGCACCATCTACTTATAAACTGGCTATGGAAAACCAGCTGACACTAATTGATGCATCCTGCCCGGTGGTGTTGAAATTACAGAACAGGATAAAAAATTCTCATGATGACGATGAGCAGATTCTCATATTTGGCAAGCACGGGCACGCGGAGGTTGTAGGGTTGCAGGGTCAGACAGATGGTAAGGCGATTGTTTTTCAGGATATTGCTGAACTGGATGACGCTGATCTTCCTGCAAAATTCACATTGTATAGCCAGACTACAAAAAGTACCGATAGATTTTATCAGATCAAAGATGAGCTGCTAAGCAGAGGATATGAAGTAAAGGCTAATGATACGATATGCAGGCAGGTTTCTAACAGGTATGGTGACCTGGAGAAATTTGTTGTAAATTTTGACAGTATTGTTTTTGTATCAGGTAAGAAATCATCAAATGGGAAGGTGCTTTATGATGTTTGCAAAAAACACAATACAAATTCACATTTTATTTCTAATGTGGATGAAATAGATTTCAGCTGGTTCTCTCCGGGGGATAAGATTGGGATCTGCGGCGCTACATCAACCCCGATGTGGCTTATGGAGGAGGTGAAAACTTTTTTGCTCGATCATTAAAAAGTAAATATTGCTTTTATGCTTAAGGAATCAATGAGATAATAAGTTAATTTCGCGCCGTAACTATGGGAAAAAAGGGTGTATTGCTGGTAAATTTAGGGACTCCGGATAGTCCGGAGGTAGCTGACGTGCGTAAATATCTAGATCAGTTTTTGATGGATGAACGTGTGATAGATGTCAATGCATTTAAACGTGCGCTTCTGGTTAAAGGAATCATTGTTCCTTTCAGAAGCCCGAAAACGTCTAAGCTTTACAAAGAGATCTGGGACGGGAATGGTTCTCCTTTGTTGTACTACAGCAAGATCCAGGCTAACCTGCTGCAGGAAAAACTGGGTGACGAATATCATGTTGAACTTGCAATGCGCTATCAGAATCCTTCTATATTGTCAGCATTGGAGAAGATGAAAGCGGGTCTCGTGGAAAGTATAAAAGTAATACCCATGTTTCCCCAATATGCGTCAGCGAGTACGGGATCAGTTATGCAGAGCGTAATGGAGATCATCAGTAAATGGCCTACTGTGCCCCCCGTATCTTTTGTCAGCTCTTTTCATGATAACGACCTGGTGATTGAGACCTTCGCGAATAATGCGCTAAAATATCAGCCGGATAGCTACGACCATGTATTGTTTAGTTTTCACGGGCTCCCGGAACGTCAGCTTTTGAAATGTGATCATACTGGCCATTATTGTCTGAAGCAAGATAACTGCTGTGAATCGATGAATGACACCAACAAGTTCTGTTATTCTGCGCAGGGCTATGATACAGCCAGACTGATCGCAGCTAAACTCAACATTGCAAGGGAGAATTATACAGTTTGTTTTCAATCGAGACTGGGGAAAGAACCATGGGTACAACCCTATACCACTGATGTGCTAAAGAAACTTGCCGGGGAAGGTAAAAAGAGATTACTGGTGTTTAGCCCTGCTTTTGTTGCTGATTGTCTGGAAACGCTGTATGAAATCACGGTAGAGTATCATGAAGAGTTTAAAGCACTGGGCGGTGAACATGTCCAGCTGGTGGAAAGCCTTAATGATGACCCCAGGTTTATAGATGCGCTGGCGGGGATGGCAGTGGCCTAAAAATACTGCTGTATATAATTTATAATCTGGTCTGTTGATCCTGTTTTAGAGATCACATAGTTTTTCGCGGCACCGCCTGATTGCTTATTTGTGAGGAGTGATTTGAACGCATCGAGAAGCTCATCCTCATTTCTGACACTTACAGCTGCTTCTAGCGAGATCAGGTCCTTTGCCTCCTGGAATTTTTCATATTTTGGTCCGAAAATAACGGGTATGCCAAATGCGGCGGCTTCAAGCGTGTTGTGGATTCCTGCACCAAAGCCTCCTCCTATGTACGCGATGCTTCCATATTGATAAAGTGAAGATAACAAGCCTATGTTGTCGATGATCAATACCTGGCTTTTTTGTTTTGTTTCCTGCAGATCGGAATACTTTATGTTCCCAACCAGTAGCTTCCGAAGGCTGTTGACATGATCCTCGTCGACTTCGTGGGGGGCGACTATGAATTTCCAGTCGGGGCAGGCAGAAATTAATACGGATAAGATTTTTTCATCATCAGGCCAGGTGCTTCCGGCAACAAGAACGGGCGCGGTTCCACAAAATTCTTCAACAAGATCGAATGTCTTCGGTGAAGCGGCATTTTCCGCCACCCGGTCAAATCTGGTATCACCGCTCAGACTGGTATTTTCCAGCTGAATGCTGCTGAGCAATGCCCTGCTTTCTTCATTTTGCAGAAAGAAGTGGTCGACAAAACTTAGTATTTTACGGTTAAATGAGCCATACCACTTGAAATAGACCTGGCCGGCCCTGAATATTCCGGAAATGATAAATAAAGGAGTGCCATTTTTTTTTAATGCTTTAAAATAATGGTACCAGTATTCATATTTGGTGAAGATTGCGATTTCCGGATTTAGAGCAGCTATTAGTTTTTCGGCATTTTCAGCAGTATCCAAAGGCAGGTAGAACACTCCGTCTGCAAGTGGGTAATTCTTCCTGATTTCATAACCGGAAGGAGAGAAGAAAGTAATGGCTATCCGTTTTTGGGGATACAGCACTTTTATTTTCTCCAATACAGTCCTGCCTTGTTCAAATTCCCCAAGGGATGCAAAATGAAACCAGATGTGCTTTTGCGATGGGTCAACGGCAAGCGTTATTTTTTTGAAGATATTTTTTCTGCCCTCTATAAAAAGTGAAGCTTTTGTGCTGAAAGGAGAAAGCAGGTAAATAATGAGTCCATAAAGTTGAATCCCTATATTATAAAGCCAAAGCATTTTGTTGTTTATTTGTTATCTTAGCCGAAGATACCTCAATAAAGTTAAATCGAAATTAATATATGAAAATAGCTGTAATAGGAACAGGTTATGTGGGTCTTGTAACAGGGACTTGTTTAGCTGAAACCGGGAACAATGTAATCTGTGTTGACGTAAATGCTGCCAAAGTACAAAAAATGCAGGCAGGTGAAATACCAATCTATGAACCGGGTCTGGATGTTTTGTTTCACAGGAATATTGCCCAGCGCAGACTTACTTTTACTACAGACCTGGCAGCGGGTATTAAAGATGCCCAGATCATATTCATGGCGTTGCCAACCCCTCCTGGCGGAGATGGGGCTGCAGATCTTTCCTATATTCTGGGGGCAGCAAAAGACATTTCCAAACTGGTTACCGAATACAAAGTTATTGTAAATAAATCAACCGTTCCGGTGGGAACGGCTGATAAGGTACAGGCTGTTTTTAAAGAACACACCTCAGTAGAGATCGATGTGGTTTCTAATCCTGAGTTTCTGCGTGAAGGTGTCGCTGTAGATGATTTTATGAAACCTGACCGTGTGGTGATCGGAACGACCAGTGAAAAGGCCAAAAAACTGATGGCAGAATTATATGGTCCTTATGTACGGCAGGGCAATCCTATTTTGTTTATGGACGAACGCTCTTCTGAGCTTACTAAATATGCTGCAAATTCATTTCTGGCGACAAAGATCACTTTTATGAATGAGGTGGCCAATCTTTGTGAAATTGTCGGCGCCGATGTGGATGCCGTCAGAAAAGGGATTGGATCAGATGATCGTATAGGTAAGCGTTTTCTGTTCCCGGGAATAGGTTATGGCGGAAGCTGTTTCCCTAAGGATGTGCAGGCTCTGGCTAAATCTGCAGATGAGCACGATTATGATTTTCAAATCCTGAAAGCGGTCATGAAGGTAAATGAAAAACAAAAAACTGTTTTGGTGGAGAAACTTTTGAAGTACTATAAAGGTGATCTGAAAGGTAAGCACTTTGCGTTGTGGGGGCTGGCTTTCAAACCTGAGACTGATGACATCCGCGAAGCTCCTGCATTGTACATCATCGAGGATCTGTTGAAGCATGGTGCTACGGTAAGTACTTTCGATCCTGAAGGAATTGCCAATGTAAAGGCTTTGATAGGTGATAAAATTCAATACGCGGAAGACCAGTACGCTGCTTTGAAAGGAGCTGATGCCTTACTGATTGCTACGGAATGGTCGGTTTTCAGAAACCCTGATTTTGACAGAATGGAAGAAACTTTGACCAATAAGGTGATTTTTGACGGACGTAATCTTTATGACCTTCAAAAAATGATCGATCTTGGATATTATTACAATAGTGTTGGACGTAAGCTGATAGATTAATGGGACGTAAAAGAGTTTTAATAACAGGTGCTGCAGGTTTTCTGGGATCTCATTTATGTGACCGGTTTATCAAAGAGGGTTATCATGTAATTGGTATGGACAACCTGATCACGGGTGACCTGCAAAATATTGAACATTTGTTTGGCCTGGAGAATTTTGAGTTTTCTCATCATGACGTTTCAAAATTTGTTTATGTATCCGGGAAGCTGGATTATATCCTGCATTTTGCATCCCCGGCCAGTCCGATAGATTATTTAAAAATTCCCATCCAGACATTGAAAGTGGGCTCATTAGGCACCCATAATCTTTTGGGACTGGCGAAAAATAAAAACGCCCGCATGCTGATCGCTTCAACATCTGAGGTATACGGAGACCCGAGTGTCAATCCTCAGCCGGAAGAATACTGGGGAAATGTGAATCCGGTTGGCCCGAGAGGGGTATATGACGAAGCAAAGCGCTTTCAGGAAGCGATGACGATGGCTTACCATACTTTTCACGGACTAGAGACAAGGATAGTCCGGATTTTCAATACTTATGGACCAAGAATGCGCCTGAATGACGGAAGGGTACTCCCTGCTTTTATTGGTCAGGCACTTCGCGGCGAAGACCTGACAGTATTTGGGGACGGGTCTCAGACCAGGTCTTTTTGTTATGTAGATGATTTAATTGAAGGTATTTACAGATTACTGCTGAGTGATTATGCACAGCCGGTTAATATTGGAAATCCTGATGAGATTACAATTAAACAGTTTGGCGAGGAGATCATTAAACTAACAGGTACCACCCAGAAACTGGTATTGCGGGATTTACCTGTTGATGACCCCAAACAGCGCAGGCCTGACATTACAAAGGCAAGGTCTATTCTTGGCTGGGAACCAAAAATAAGCAGGGCGGAAGGACTTAAGATAACTTACGAGTATTTTAAGTCGTTGCCGAAAGAAGCATTAGTAAATAAAGAACATAAAGATTTTACAACCTATAATCGTTAATTAAGAAGAATGTCGAAAATATTAGTGACTGGCGGGACCGGCTTTATTGGTTCACATACAGTGGTAGAATTATACAATGCAGGCTATGAAGTAATCATTATTGATGACCTGTCCAATTCCAATCCAAAAATACTCGATCAAATTGAAGCTATTATCGGAGTAAAACCAGAATTTGTTGAACTTGACCTGTGCGATGAGGCTAAAATTAATGAATTTGCTGATAAACATAAGGATATATCAGGAGTGATTCACTTTGCAGCATTCAAAGCAGTAGGAGAATCGGTTCAACAGCCTTTGAAATATTATAGAAATAATTTCTATTCACTGATCAATTTGATCAATGCTTTTAATAGCTCCTTAAAATTGGTTTTCTCTTCCTCATGTACCGTTTATGGTCAGCCAGATGTACTGCCTGTAACTGAAGAGGCACCAACAAAAAAGGCGGAGTCACCTTATGGAAATACCAAGCAGATCGCTGAAGAAATTCTACAGGAAACCTGTGCCGTTACACCTTCTCTAAAGGTTACTTCCCTTCGTTATTTTAATCCTGTGGGGGCACATCATACTTCGTTGATCGGTGAATTGCCGATCGGCGTTCCTCAAAATCTGGTTCCTTTTATCACCCAGTCAGCCATAGGCAAACGTGGTCCCATTACTGTTTATGGCAATGATTATAATACCCCTGACGGAAGTGCCATCAGAGATTACATTCATGTTGTTGACCTGGCAAAGGCGCATGTTGCTGCCATTAAAAGACTGGAGAGTGATAAAGCTGAATCCAATTATGAAGTTTTCAACCTGGGGACAGGTAAAGGGTCAACCGTATTAGAGGTCATTGATGCTTTTGAAAAATCAACCGGTGAAAAATTGAATTATACGATCGGCCCGAGAAGAGCCGGAGACATTGAGCAGGTATGGGGAGATGTCACCAAGTCAACAGAAGTACTGGGCTGGAAGGCGGAACTTGGGTTAGAAGAAATGATGTCTTCTGCATGGAAATGGGAGAAATATTTAAAGGAAAATCCATTCTAGATGCTGTTAAGTGAGCATAAGGATCTTAAACTGGCGATCAGGTCTCTTCCTGAAAAGGAAAAAGATAAACTTTTGCTCAGG
Organism: Pedobacter ginsengisoli; assembly: GCF_030244015.1. GTDB lineage: Bacteria > Bacteroidota > Bacteroidia > Sphingobacteriales > Sphingobacteriaceae > Pedobacter > Pedobacter ginsengisoli. The sequence goes on along the minus strand of NZ_JASSYX010000004.1, from coordinate 12,791 downwards.
CTCATTGCTAAAGATAAAGTTTTAACCGAGCATCTTCATTTTAAATTGCTGGAAGACGAACAAGATCTTGCTGATCGGCATGAGGCATTAATAACGCTGATTGACACTGGTATGATCGAGCTTTTAAACAGTAGAAAATTGACATCCAAAGATACCCTTGCAAAGATGAGAGGGTTTTTGGGGCAGATCAATCACCATTTTAAAGTGACTAAAGATATCAGTTCAGATATCGAATTAAGACTACACTTGCTTGCACTGATTCCTATGGCATTTAACGAAAGTATTTTTTCTCCTTTATATAAGTTTAATGAAAAGTTAATGGTTTATTTTGTTAAATCAACGCAGAGTGTTTTGAATAAATACTATAGAATGCATGAAGACCTTCAATTCGATCTCAGGGAACAGCTAAATGACATTTTAAATAAAATATACACCAATAAGTCTGAGGCTGTGGCCCGGGAACTTGGTTTGCCAAAAGAATTATAGCATGAAAAAAATATTAATAACAGGAGGTGCAGGTTTCATAGGTTCTCATGTAGTGAGAAGGTTTGTAAATAAGTATCCGGATTACCAGATTATGAACCTGGATAAGCTGACCTATGCGGGAAATTTAGCAAACCTGACGGATATAGAAGATAAGCCGAATTACAGTTTTGTCAAAGCGGACATTACTGATGCATTTGAAATAAATAAGCTTTTCCAAAAAGAAAAATTTGATGCAGTCATTCATCTGGCGGCAGAATCTCATGTGGACCGTTCGATAACTGATCCTACGGCGTTTGTGATGACCAATGTGATCGGGACTGTTAACCTGTTGAATGCGGCCAGGGAATGTTGGAAAGGAAGCTACACAAACAAACGTTTTTATCATGTTTCTACAGATGAGGTCTATGGGGCACTAGGAGATACGGGTATGTTTACCGAAACTACCGCCTATGATCCGCATAGCCCGTATTCGGCATCGAAAGCTTCCTCGGACCACTTTGTAAGGGCCTACCATGATACTTATGGACTGGATGTGGTGATCTCCAACTGTTCGAACAATTACGGGTCGCATCATTTTCCTGAAAAGCTGATCCCTCTGGCAATCAATAACATTAAAAACAACCAGCCTGTGCCGGTATATGGAAAAGGGGAGAATGTAAGGGACTGGCTATGGGTAGAAGACCATGCAAGGGCGATAGATGTTATTTTTCATGGGGCGAAAACAGGGGAGACCTATAATATAGGCGGGCACAACGAATGGAAAAACATTGACCTGATCCATTTACTGTGCAGGATTATGGATGAAAAATTGGGCAGGGCGTCAGGTGAATCGGCGAAACTGATCACCTTTGTAACTGACAGGGCAGGGCATGACCTTCGCTATGCGATCGATTCAACGAAATTGCAAAAGGAACTGGACTGGGTACCGAGCCTGCAATTTGAAGAAGGGCTGGCCAAAACAGTGGACTGGTACCTGGAGAACGAAGAATGGCTGAGTAATGTCACCTCAGGAAACTACCAGGCTTATTATGAAACTCAATATCACGGGAAATAAAGATTATTCATATCTTAATGCTTCTACCGGGTCAAGCTTAGACGCTTTTTTTGCGGGATAATATCCTGAGCCGATTCCTACAAGTACACAAAGCGCAAAGCCACCCATGATCCATTCCCAGGGAACGAGGAACGAGCCGCCCATTGAAAAAGAGATCAGGTTTCCTATAGCGATCCCTAAAAATATACCAAAGGCACCACCAATAAGGCAGATCATTACTGCTTCGATTAGAAATTGCTTTCGGATCACAGCAGGGTTGGCCCCGATTGCTTTTCGTATACCTATTTCCCTGGTTCTCTCCGTTACCGATACCAGCATGATATTCATCAGGCCGATTGATGCGCCGATCAGTGTGATAGCGCCAATGGCTATGCCTCCTATCACAATATAGCTCAATTGCTCAAACAAGGTCTGCGCAATTGCATCACTTTTGGTGATCTCAAAATTATTTGGTTCAGTGATCTTCACTTTTCTGATATTTCTAAATTCAGCGGTAGCTTCTCCGATCACATTGTCCATTTGTTCGTTATTTGGCACTGCTACCGTTATCGTATATGACGGATTTGAGTTGGAATTGATCAATTTGGCTTTTAGTAACGGAACAAACACAGTTCTATCTCCGCTAAAGCCCATACTCTGACCTTTGGTTACAAGTACACCTATAACTTTTAATCTGTTATTGCCTACATTGATGACCTTATCAAGCGGGTCTTGGTTTTTGAAAAGCTTGTCTTTGATTTCGCTGCCTATGATACATAGGTTGTTTCCTGAAAATGCTTCTTTCTGGCTAAAATTTCTTCCTAAAGCCAAATCAAGGCCTTGAGAATTTAAACCGTTTTCATCAATACCCTGAATGTTGACGTTGGGGTTTGTTTTTTCTATTCCATATTTGGCCGTTGATCCTCCGCTGGCAAATACACTTATTGCCACATTTGCGGGGGCATTCAATCTTTCTTTAAAACTGGTGGCATCCTCATATTTAATTGACCGGAATGGTTTTGGCCTTTTTCCTCCGCCACCTATTCTGATCCCTGTTCCCCTGTTTCTTATCGTAAAAGAATTGGCGCCCATACTTGAAAACGCTTCGGTCATGCTGGTTTTCACTGCGTCCAGCGTAGTCAAAATACCTACTAACGCAGATAACCCGATAGCAATGATCAACGCCGTAAGCAAAGTACGCAGCCGGTTACTTTTTATAGATTGAATTGCTAGTCTTACGTTTTCGGTATAGGTCATTATATAGAAATAAAATTCTTTAAGGGATAAAATTAAAAAGTCCCGCTGTTAAGACAACGAGACCACCTATAATGTTACAATTAAAATCTGTCTAAACAGAAAAGCTTGTCCCGCAACCGCAAGTACTGTTCGCATTGGGGTTGCTGAAAGTAAAACCTCTTGAATTTAGTCCATCCTGCCAGTCTACCTGCATTCCCAGCAGGTACATTTGGTGCGCCTTGTGCATAAAAACTTTAATGCCGTCAATTATGAATTCCTGATCGCCGTCTTTTTTTTGATCAAAACCAAGTACGTAGGTCATCCCTGAGCAGCCTCCCCCTTCAACTCCAACACGTAATCCGAAATCCTCAGAAATCTCCTGCTGGTCCTTCAATTTAAAAAGCTCTTTAACTGCTCCTTCTGTAAAAGTAACCGGTGCAAATGCTGTATCCACTGTAGTACTCATATTGTTTAATATTATATTCCGTATCGTAGCCTGTTAAAAAATTGTTTTATCATGTAAAGATAAATAAAATGCAGACTTTTGCTGGGATAAAAGACTAATTATTACCGTATTCAAACAAAGCTGAATGGACATAAATAAACTGATATTGGATATTGCAGGACTTGCCGGTGGCGGTGTGATCATTGTGACAGCCGGATATTTCCTGGTCAGACCCGACATACATAGATACTTAAGGTTGAAGTCGGCAGAAGTAAAAAAAGAAGAGCGGCCTCAATTGCTGATGTTAAGATTACAGGCGCATGAAAGACTGATCCTTTTTATAGAGCGCATTAATCCAACCAATTTATTGATAAGATTGCACTACCAGGGCATTTCATTAGCCGATATGCAATCTATACTGCTTAATGAAATCAGGTTCGAATACCAGCATAATGTAGCACAACAGCTGTATGTGAGTCCGCTGATATGGGATGTCGTGAGTAAGCTAAAAGAAGATACTCTGGCGATGATCAACAATGCGGTGAGAAATCTTCCTGCTGATGCGGAAGGCGTAGACCTGAGTAAGAAAATTTTACAGCATATGGCAGCTTCAGCTGAAAACCCTTATGATCTGACCCTGACGCTAATAAAAAAAGATATTCAAGAACTGTTTTAAGTCATGGAAGAAAAAAAGATTGTGACTAGCTCCGGTATAGAGATTAAAGAAATTTATCTTTCTGCACCACCATTAACGGAAGCCCCCGGCGAATTTCCATTCACCAGAGGTATCCAAAAAGATATGTACAGGGGCCGGCTGTGGACGATGCGGCAGTATGCCGGTTTTTCAACAGCCGAAGAATCAAACAAGCGTTACCATTACTTATTGGCGCAGGGGACGATGGGTCTTTCAGTCGCTTTTGATCTGCCTACTCAAATCGGCTATGACTCTGATCATGAGATGGCGGAAGGAGAAGTGGGAAAAGTAGGTGTGGCAATTGATTCGCTTAAAGATATGGAAATGCTTTTTGACGGGATTGAGCTCCAGAAAATTACGACATCAATGACCATCAATGCTACAGCGTCTATTTTACTGGCAATGTACATCGCACTGGCCAAAAAGCAGGGAGCGGACATCAGGCAGATCTCCGGAACCATACAAAACGATATATTGAAGGAGTACGCCGCCAGAGGTACTTATATTTATCCGCCAAAGCCTTCAATGAGGATCATTACTGATATTTTTGAATATTGCAGCAGAGAGGTGCCGAGGTGGAATACCATTTCTATTTCAGGATACCACATTAGAGAGGCAGGGTCAACCGCAGTGCAGGAACTTGCATTTACACTTGCCAATGGGAAGGCATATTTAATGGCAGCTCTTGAAAAAGGGTTGGACATTAATATTTTCGCGAGGCGGCTGTCCTTCTTTTTTAACTGCCACAACAATTTCTTTGAAGAAATAGCAAAATTCAGAGCCGCCCGGAGAATGTGGGCCAAAATAACCAGGGGACTGGGGGCCACAGATGAAAAAGCACAAATGCTAAGATTCCATACGCAGACCGGCGGTTCCACACTTACTGCACAGCAGCCGCTTAATAACGTAATCAGAGTAACTAATCAGGCCATGGCAGCAGTATTGGGGGGGACACAGTCGCTCCATACCAACGGGTATGATGAAGCTTTATCCCTACCTACAGAAGCAGCAGCAAAGATCGCCTTGAGGACCCAGCAGGTGATTGCATTTGAAAGCGGGGTAACTGATACAGTAGACCCTTTGGCAGGCTCTTTTTTTGTGGAGACCCTGACCGATGAGATAGAAGCTGCGGCGCAGTTGTTTATAGATAAAATTGATGCAATGGGCGGTTCAGTCAATGCCATTGAACAGGGCTATATACAAAATGAAATAGCGGATGCCGCCTATCGTCATCAGCTGGAAGTAGAAGAGGGAAGCAGGGTCATAGTAGGCGTTAATAAGTTTATCCAGAAGACGGAGGCCATCAATGATGGTTTCGCTATTGATGAATCAATCCGCACGGTACAGACTATAAAGCTGAATACGCTTAAAGCTGAGCGGGACAATGAGGCTGTGTCAGTTGCATTGGATAATCTTAAGGAAGCTGCGAAAGGAACAGCCAATCTGATGCCTTTTATACTCGCTGCAGTAGAGGCTTATGCGACCCTCGGAGAAGTAGCTGATGCAATGCGTAGTGTTTTCGGAGAATATTAAAAAGTATGTTAATAAATAGTTATCAACACAAAAAATTCAGGTTAAGCGGGGTATGCGACTGCTGTCTAAGTACTTACCAAATAAATGAAAATTAAGTTTTTTTTGTTGATAATTTTTTGAATATTCGATCTCTCGAAACAGCAGTTTTTTTATGCTCGTATCGTCACTGTAAACCAACAAATTATAGAATAACTATGGAAAAAACTTGTACAGAAGTATGGAAAAACTGTCTCCAAATTATAAAGGATAACATTCCGACCCAAAGTTTCAAAACTTGGTTCGAACCTATATCCGCACTAAAATTGGAAGGCAAAGTTTTGACTATACAGGTACCAAGCTTATTCTTCTATGAATGGTTGGAAGAGCATTATGTTGGCCTGTTGCGTAAGACAGTAAAGAAACAATTGGGAGACGAAGGAAGATTGGAGTATAACATTGTTGTGGATAAATCTTCTAACACAGGTTCTCCTTATACGACCAATATGCCGAGTAATGGAAACGGGGCAGAAGCCAAGATACAATCTATGCCGATTCCTGTTTCGATAAACAAGGACATTAAGAACCCGTTTATCATTCCGGGTTTAAAAAAGCTTAACGTAGACCCCCAGTTAAATTCAAACTATACCTTTGAAAATTACATAGAAGGAGATTGCAACCGTCTTGCACGTTCAGCAGGTTATGCGGTGGCCGCAAAGCCGGGAGGTACCTCCTTTAACCCTCTGATGATCTACGGCGGCGTAGGGTTGGGTAAGACCCATCTCGCCCAGGCAATTGGTAACGAGATTAAACGCAATATGCCTGATAAGCTGGTGATCTATGTGTCCTGCGAAAAATTTTGTCAACAGTTTGTAGATTCACTGAAGAATAACACGATTAACGATTTCGTTAACTTCTATCAGGCGATGGACGTGATCATCATGGATGATGTGCACAATTTTGCCGGTAAGGAGAAAACACAGGACATTTTCTTTCATATTTTCAACCACCTGCACCAGTCGGGCAAACAGGTCATCCTTTCGTCTGATAAAGCGCCGAAAGACCTTGCCGGATTAGAAGAAAGGCTATTGAGCCGTTTCAAATGGGGGTTGTCTGCAGATCTCCAGATTCCTGATCTGGAAACCAGGATCGCCATCCTGAAAAAGAAGATGTATGCAGATGGCATAGAGCTTCCCGCCGAGGTGATAGAATATGTAGCGCATAATATTGATAACAATGTAAGGGAGCTCGAGGGGGCAATGGTGTCCTTGCTGGCCCAGTCCACGCTCAACAAGAAAGACATTGACCTTGCTCTTGCCAAGCAGATGCTGAAGAACTTTATTAAGAATACATCCAAGGAAATCTCAATGGAATACATCCAAAAATTGGTATGTGAGTATTTTGAGGTTCCGGTCGATATGGTGAAGTCTCAGACACGCAAGCGCGAGATTGTTCAGGCACGCCAAATTTCAATGTATCTTTCAAAAAGTCATACCAAATCTTCATTGAAAACTATAGGTGCCTTCTTTGGGGGGAGGGATCACTCTACGGTGATATATGCATGCCAGACAGTCGAAGACCTGATCGATACGGACAAAAAGTTTAAAGGTTATGTGCACGATATACAAAAGAAATTAAAAATGAGCTAATGTTATTCATTGCTCAAATAGAAAAGCCGCCGATTAAGAAATCGGCGGCTTTTCTATTTGCTGTCATCTTTTATACAAGTGCGCCGAGCTCCATTAATCCATAAAACAAAGCTGTAGCATGCAGTGCCTGGGCGATTTTATTATCTTTCAAAAGTTGCTTTACTTCTTCAACTGTATACTCTTCGACATTAAGGATCTCATGCTCATCCAAATGCTGCTGATGCGTTTTTATCCCTCCTGTAAGTAAATAGGTATAAGTCACGTTATTTGCAGTAGCTGGATTGGGATAGGTCGTAGCAATCAACTGAGTGCCACTGAAAGAATAGCCGGTTTCTTCAAGCAACTCTCTTTTTATAGCCAGCTCAGGTGCTTCATCTCCATCTATCACCCCTCCCGGAACTTCAAGAGAAATGATGTTGCCTCCATGACGGTATTGTCTCACCAGAATAACTTTATTTTCGGCAGTTAACGCAACAGCGTTCACCCAATTCGGATATTCGAGTACATAATAATCATCTTTTATCGTTCCATTCAGTAAATCGCAGGTGTCGACACGCAGGGTAGCCCATTTTTCTCTCACCAGGTATCTCGATGAGAGCTTCTTCCATTTTAGAATTTCCATTTTAGGTATTAAGATATTGAAGGACGTTTTTCCGACGATCCAGATTAGTCATGTTAACAATGTGATATTTGCCTGCCAATAGCTGCTAATTACCAGCTCCCGCTACTGCCCCCACCGCCGAAGCTGCCTCCGCCAAAACCACCAAAACCGCCGCCGCCGCTGGAACCTCCTCCTCCCCAGCCACCGCCGGAACTTCTTCCTCCCCCAAGCAACATGCTCCAAAATAGTGCGTCAGCAACACCACGGCCACCAATTACCTGGCTGCCGCCGCCGCCTCCGCCACCTTTTTTGACAATGATGATGATCACCACGATGATTAAGAGAATGATGAATATTGAGGGAATACCACCCCCTCCTTTGGCTTTTGGCTTGTCATTTTTATATTCTCCTTTGGTATATTTAATGATAGCATCAGTTCCTGATTCCAGGCCCGCATAATAATCACCGGACTTAAAGTAAGGCTTGATGTCATTTTCAATAATACGTTTGGCATAAATGTCCGGTAAAACACCTTCAAGACCATAACCGGTCTGAATGGAGATCTTTCTGTCGCCCAGGGCTACCAGAATCATAATTCCATTATTCTTGCCCGCACTTCCTACACCCCACTTTCTGCCCAGTTCCAGCGCGTATTCATTGACATCGTAATCGCCGACGGATTTTACGATGGCTACGGCAATTTGGGTAGAAGTAGAATCGTCAAAAGCAACTAATTTTTGCTCCAATTGCTGAATCTGAGCGGATGACAATGTCCCGGTATAGTCATTAACCAGTTTGTTTGGCTTTGCAGGAAAATCCTGGGCGGAGCTAAACAATGACACAAAACTTAAAAACAGGGCTGCTATTAGCTTTTTCATGCCTTGCTACTTTTGTTTTGATCCATAAAAACAATGTCATTCGGCAACTCATTGACGTCGTCATTTTGCGAAGGGAAAAAGAGCGCTAATTTTTCTCCTGCCAGAACGATACCGGCTATAATTCCCTGGGCCAGATTTCCTGCAGCAAAATGTGCCTGCATGGCAACTTTAGTCGTTTCCCAAAAATCGGGAGGAACCACTTTATTGATGCCCCGGTCCCCTATTATAGCAAATTTATGGTCAGCGTGAGCCATATAGATTAATACACCATTATGCCGGGATGTTTTATCCATTCCCAGTTTTGCAAAGTAACTGGTGGCTCTTTCAAATACATCGCCTTCACAATGCTCCTCTAATGCAATTCTGATTTCCCCTGAAGTGGCCTTTTCCGCACTCGATATGGCATTTGAAATCTCTTCCTGTTCTTGTTCCGTGAATAATCCCATGAGGTTGTATTAAAATTCTACTTTAGGTGCGTTTTGGGCACCAGCATCCGCTTTAAATGCCGCTTTCTGACTAAAGCCAAATATTCCGGCAGTAATATTATTTGGGAATGACCTCACCTTGACATTGTAGGTCTGTACGGATTCGTTAAAATCTTTTCTGGCTACAGTTATGCGGTTTTCAGTACCTTCTAACTGGGCTGAGAGTTCGCTGAACTGCTGTGTGGCCTTAAGTTCCGGGTAATTTTCAGTGAGCACCATTAATTTTCCTAAAGCCTGGCTAAGCTGACCTTGGGCTGCCTGATATTTTTGCATATTTTCTTCAGTCAGTTTGTCTGGATCAATGGTGATCTGGCTTGCTTTGGCCCTTGCCTCAATAACCTGGGTCAAAGTTCCCTGCTCAAACTTCGCAGCACCTTTAACAGTACTTACCAGATTGGGGATAAGGTCAGAACGGCGCTGATATTGTGTTTCTACCTGAGCCCATTTTGTTTTTACATCTTCATCGAGTTTAACAAGGCTATTGTAACCACAACCGCTAATGGCAACTAATAGAACTAAAACCGCTACTATTGCTAATACTACTTTTTTCATGTTGTTTCTGTTTGTTTTTTAATTGTCATGAAGCTTGCTACGCAGGTTTCATGTTGTTTTTCTTTTTGTTTATTACCTCAAATGTAATTGTATGAGGGATTTGTTTTTGCACTGGTTAATTTACACATTAGAACTCAACTTTCGTACCTTTGTTACAGTTCGGGATAAAAACCTGACAGTTTATGCAAAAAGATATAGAGATCACACTTGCCCCGGAAGAGTTAGGACAAGATGGCATTATTAGAAAAGCTTTATCAATCGCTTTAGGGGCGGATCAATCTGCCATTAAGGGGTATCAGATATTAAAAAGGTCGATTGATGCACGCTCCCGAAGAGTACTGTATAGATTGCAGGTAAAGGTATTTATCAATGAGACTTTTGTGGCAGAACATTATACAGTCAGCTATCAAAATGTCAGTAATGCAAAACATGTACTGATTATAGGGGCGGGCCCGGCAGGTTTGTTCGCAGCACTCCAATGCATTGAAAATGGATTGAAACCCATCGTACTGGAACGGGGGAAAGATGTAAAGCAGCGCAGGAGAGATCTGGCAGCAATAAATAAAGAGGGAATAGTAAATACAGAATCTAATTATTGTTATGGTGAGGGTGGCGCGGGAACTTATTCCGATGGTAAGCTATATACCCGGTCTAACAAGCGCGGAGACATCAATAAAGTGCTCCAGACCTTTGTACAGCATGGTGCCACAACGGACATTCTTATAGATGCACGCCCCCATATTGGAACAAACAAGCTTCCGAATATCATCACGGCCATTAGAGAAACAATAGAGAATGCCGGCGGAGAGGTGCATTTCGGTCGAAAGGTAACAGATATTCTGGTCGAATTTGGTAAAATAAAAGGGGTGATAACCAATCATGACGAAAAATTACCTGCTGAAGCGATTATCTTAGCCACTGGCCATTCCGCCCGGGATATCTACGAATTGCTGCATAAAAAAAACATCCTTGTCGAAGCTAAGCCATTTGCTTTGGGGGTCAGGATCGAGCATCCGCAAGCTATTATTGATGCGGCTCAATACCACTGCGACATCAGAAGTGAGTTTTTGCCGCCTGCCTATTATAGTTTAGTAGAGCAGGTGGGGGCAAGGGGAGTCTTCTCATTTTGCATGTGCCCCGGAGGGATAATAGCGCCATGCGCTACTCATGACCATGAAATTGTGGTCAATGGCTGGTCGCCTTCAAAAAGAAATAACCCTTATGCCAATTCAGGAACTGTAGTGCAGATTACTCTTGATGACGTGAAGGGCGATGATCCTTTGCGTATGATGCATTTTCAAGCTGAAATAGAGCGGACTGCTTTTAAGCTTGGTGGCGGCGATCTTGTGGCGCCGGCCCAGCGGATGGTTGATTTTGTTGAAGGCAAAGTATCCCCGGACCTTCCAAAAAATTCGTATTTGCCTGGTACCAGGAGTGTGATGCTAAGGGACACCTTGCCGGATTTTGTAGCCTCCAGCTTAAAGAACGCGTTGCCTCTGTTTGGAAAGAAGATGAAAGGTTACTTTACTAATGAAGCGATATTGGTCGGCGTAGAAAGCAGGAGCTCGTCCCCGGTGCGGATACCAAGGGACCGGGAAACTCTTCAGCATCCTCAGGTAGCGGGCTTATTTCCATGTGCAGAGGGTGCAGGCTATGCCGGTGGAATCGTATCTGCGGCTATAGACGGCGTAAATTGTGCCAATGCGGTGATGAAGTATTATTAAACAGATTTGGTAGTCGTTTGTTAGTTAGTTATGATTGATTTTGCAAGTGAACTTAGGAAAGCCTACAGTGGAGATGCCTGGCATGGCAATAACCTGTCGGCGATAATTTCGTCTGTAAAAGACAGGCAGGTTTTTAAAAGGTCCATCCCCAGTGCACATACTATAGCGGAATTGGTGCTTCACCTGACTTCCTGGACGGAAGAAGTGATTTCCAGGTTAATGGGAAATGTGGCCAAAGAACCTGAAAATGGGGACTGGCCTGAAGTAAGTGAAGAAACGCCTGCCTCCTGGGATGTAATCTTGCGTGACTTTCATATTGCCAATGAAAAATTAGTCAACCTGGCCCTGATGATGACCGGTGATCAATGGCTGGAACATGTCCGTCATATAGAAGGTCCCCGTCTGACTAAATGGGAATTATTAAATGGATTGATTCAACATCATGCCTACCATGGTGGGCAAATTGCTTTATTGCTTAAATTCTAGACCGTGAAAAAGACATTAATTATTGGTGCAACGACAAATCCTGCGAGATACGCCTACCTGGCGGCACAAATGCTTACCTCAAAAGGGCATAAGATTGTCAATGTCGGCATAAAAAAAGGAACAGTATTCGGTGTAGAAATAGAAGAGCAGGGCGAGATCCACAAGGACATCGATACCATTACATTATATATCGGTCCGCATTTACAAAGTGGTTATTATGATTATATATTGCAAACGAATCCTAAAAGAGTTGTTTTCAATCCAGGTACTGAAAACAGGGAACTCGAATCCTTGTTAGAACAACATGGTATTGAGTCGGTAAGGGCATGCACATTAGTGCTCCTGTCGACCGGGCAATACTAAATTTGGATATTTTCTGAGGCTTTTTATTGATGGATGTCTGGTCGGGCTTCCCTCATGTATAGGGCGGCTGGGATTGCCTTTGTATTCCTGTATTTTTTATTCACGACAGGACCGATCATGCCTCGCAAAAATTTGCCGTCAGGTTTTGCCATTTTATAACTTTATGAGTTGTTATGCTGAGCAATACCTTTAAAACTGTTCCGGTACTGTAGCATAACAGTTCATATACAATATACAAATATTTAATGTACAGTCCATGTTTTTTCATAAAAACGTGGACTATACATGGACTATAGGTGGACTATAGTACAACCGTATCTTGTCCGTGTCTTATCCGTATATAGCCCTAAAGGGCTGCCGTGTGCCATGTCAGATCATTAAGCTCAGGCACAACTGGTGAGCAGTGATTGAGTAGTTGATTTTTTCTATTTGTGTATCAGGGTATTTAGGTTTAAAGTTGGAATAAAAGTTAGGATTAGTTTGTTGGGGTTGATATTTTTTCTACTTTTGCAACCCGGTTCGGAGGAAGGGAAAAGGGTTTTGGATATAGGAGGGGAGTTGATTGAGAGGATGTAGGGATTTGATTTGTCTTTTTTGGTTTAGGTGTCAGGTTGCCTTTGGGCGCATGATGTTAGCAGAGAAAGAGAAGA
>NZ_JASSYX010000003.1 GCF_030244015.1 Pedobacter ginsengisoli | reverse complement strand
AATTTAAAACAGCTGAAAAAACCAAATGAATAAAATTAAGAACATAGGTGTATTAACATCTGGAGGCGATGCTCCCGGAATGAATGCTGCCATTAGGGCAGTAGTTAGGGCGGCAATTTACTACGATTTAGAAGTAACGGGAATTTTAAGAGGCTACGAAGGACTGATCAATGGAGATTTTATCCAAATGGATAGAAAATCTGTGGCCAATATCATTCAACGTGGAGGAACTATTTTAAAAACGGCAAGGAGTGATGCCTTTCGCACCGTCGAGGGTCGGCTGGAGGCATATGAACAATTGAAGAAGCATAATATCGATGCACTCATTGTAATTGGGGGAGACGGAACCTTTACAGGGGGTAATCTGTTTACAAAAGAATTTAATTTCCCAGTGGTGGGCTTGCCGGGAACCATAGATAATGATCTGGAAGGAACTGACTTTACGATCGGATATGACACTGCGATTAACACTGTTATCAACGCTGTTGATAAGATACGGGACACAGCTGAATCTCACGACAGGTTGTTTATTGTCGAAGTGATGGGCAGAGATTCCGGTCTTATTGCTTTGAGGAGCGGAATAGGCGTTGGTGCAGAAGCAATAATGATTCCCGAGGCAAACATGGGGGTAGAAGGTCTGGTGACCAGGCTGGAGACCGGACGTAAAGATAAAGCATCTAAGATAATCATTGTTGCTGAGGGGGATGAAGTAGGCGGGGCCTTTAATGTAGGCGAGATTTTGAAAAAGAAATTTCCATCATACGACATCAGAGTATCGGTTTTGGGGCATATCCAGCGCGGCGGAAAGCCAAGCTGCATGGATCGGGTTCTTGCAAGCAGGTTAGGCGTGGCAGCTGTTGAAGGATTGCTGCACGGTCAATCGGGAGAAATGGTCGGTCTGAAAAACAGAGAAATCCTGTTCACTCCGTTTGATCATGCAATTAAGCATATAGATGCGAAGGAAATAAGTCCGGCCTGGTTAAAACTAGTAGAGATTTTGTCATTATAATTAAAAGACCAGATATAGAATGCCCCAAAAATCGTCTGACATTTGGGGCATTTTTAATTATTCAATAATTACCGCTGTGCCTGTTGCGGCTACCATAAGCATACTTCCTCCGCTTCCGACGGTCTCATAATCCAGATCAACGCCAATAATGGCATTGGCGCCCATGGCGGCGGCGTATTGCTGCATCTCATTAATTGCGGTATTTTTTCCTTCCCGCAGGACTTGTTCATAAGAGCCTGACCGTCCGCCCACGATATCACGTATGCCTGCGAAAAGATCTTTAAAAATATTGGCGCCAATAATGGTTTCGCCACTTACCAGGCCAATGTACTTAACTACTTTTTTGCCTTCGACTGTATTGGTTGTTGTAATTAACATCTTATATAAATTTTAATACTTTGATGTTAATTCGCAATGAATGTTACAATAGTTTGTCCAATACTTCCTGCCAATTATTGACACGTTCATAGTCGGTAAGCAGCAGATTATGAGGTGACGTGAACAAGAGTTTCCGGCCGTTAAAGCCAACGAAATTCTTTGCCCTGTCGTCAATCATCACATCAACATCAACGATTTTGTCTCCGCAAAACATAATGTTTCTCCAGGTGATGAAAGGGAAGTGCTCCGCCAGCCAGTCGTATTTGTCTACAAGTGAGTTGCGGAATTCCATAGCAGCAGATACGATATAAACATCGTATTTCTCCTGGAGTTTCTTTACTGCTTCAATACTTCCATCCAGGGGCTTCAGATCACGAAAAAATCCTTCTTCATTAATGTAATCAAACCATTTATCCTTTGCGTGTTCGGGAACATGCTGATAAATTTCATTTCCAGGCTCAAGAATAAGGTCAAGAGGTACACCATAATCACGGTTGTAAAGCTGTATAAATTTATATATTGGATCGGCTAACACTTCATCCATGTCTATCGCTATTCTCATCATATTTTATTTTAAAGGGCAATTGCTCTGTCTAAAGGTGTTGTCCTGGTTTTGATGGCGCAAATATCCCCATTTAAGAATATAATTGAGCAAAATGAAGATAAAATTATTGCATCTTGTTAATCATTAGTATTTTACTTACTTTTGCAACCCCGCAAGCACGAAGCTCCGGGAACTATGTTGAATACATAAATATAAAAGAGAATGGCAACTAAAATCAGATTGCAAAGATTCGGTAAAAAAGGCAAGCCTTTTTTCCACGTAGTGGTAGCGGATTCCCGTTCACCAAGAGATGGTAAATTTATTGAGCGTTTAGGTTCTTATAACCCAAATACCAATCCTGCTACCATCGACCTTAATTTTGATAAAACTTTAGACTGGGTAAACAAAGGTGCTGAGCCTACGGATACCTGTCGCGCTATCCTTTCTTACAAAGGTGTTTTGTACAAAAAACACTTAGAAGGCGGTGTTAAAAAAGGTGCTTTAACCGCAGAACAGGCAGAAGTTAAATTTGCAGAGTGGCTGAGTGCTAAAGGTGAAAAAATTGAAGGCAAAAAAGAAAGCTTAACTAAATCTAAAGATGATGTTAAGAAAGCTGCTTTAGCTGCTGAGGCTAAGAAAAATGCTGATCGTGCTGCTGCACTTGCAATTAAAAATGCACCGGTAGAAGAAGTTGTAGCTGAAGAAGAAGTTGCAGTTGAAGAAACTGCAGCTGTAGAAGAGGCTCCTGTAGCTGAGGCTGCGACTGAAGAAACTGTGGCTGTGGAAGAAGCCCCTGTAGCTGAAGCTGCAACCGAAGAAGCTCCTGCTGCTGAAGAAACGGCAACAGAAGAAAGCAAAGAAGACAACGCATAGTAACTTTATTGTGCCGTAGAATAGCGAAGGATCTTTCATAGAAATGCTCCTTCGCTATTTTCTTTTTAAGTCATGGGTAATAGACAATGCAATTAGCCGGGCTTATTTTAAATCTAAAGCAAAAAGCAGTGAAAATAGAAGAAGCATTTTATATCGGATACATTACAAAAACCAAGGGTTTAAAGGGGGAGATACAATTGTTTTTTGAATACGACGCTCCCGAACTGTTAGAGCTGGATGTGATTTTTGCTGACCACAACGGAAAGATGGTTCCGTTCTTTGTCTCGTCATATAAGCTCCATTCCAATAACACAGGAAATCTTTATCTTGAAGATGTAGACCATATTGATAAAGCCCAGGCTTTGCTAAAGAAAAAAATATACCTCCCTTTGTCTAAAATGCCCGACCGGTCAGACGAAGATTTCCACTACAACGATTTGAAAGGGTTTGTCGTTATTGATGAAACCCACGGAAAATTGGGTGAGATCATTGAAGTTAACGAGTACCCCCAGCAATTTGTCGCCACGATTTCTCATAAAAAGACAGAGATATTATTTCCGCTGAACGACGATATGATTATCGAGATAGATGAAGATGAAAGAACGCTGACTGTAGATCTTCCCGATGGACTGTTAGACATTTACATCAACCCTTAAATCCTTATCTTTGCAATATGCGTTTTGACATTATAACTGTGTTACCAGACCTTTTGGATAGTCCCTTTGCTCACTCTATATTACTCAGAGCACAGAAAAAGGGCATTGCTGAGATCTTTGTTCATAATTTGAGAGATTATGCCGCCAACAAACAGAAAAGTGTAGATGATTACCCCTACGGAGGAGGCAGCGGCATGGTCATGTCAATTGAGCCATTTGCAAAATGTATCGCAGAATTAAAGTCGGAACGGGAATATGACGAAATCATATTTATGAGCCCGGACGGAAAAACCTTTAATCAAACCATCGCCAATGAACTTTCCGGCAAGAAAAACATAATGATCCTTTGCGGTCATTATAAGGGCATAGACCAAAGGATAAGAGATCTGTTTGTGACGAGAGAAATTTCAATCGGGGACTATGTTCTGTCTGGAGGAGAGTTGCCTGCCGCGGTTATTGTGGACGCAATCATAAGACTGATTCCCGGAGTGCTTAACGACGAAACGTCTGCGTTATCAGATAGCTTCCAGGGAGACCTTCTGGATGCCCCGGTCTATACACGTCCTGCAGACTGGAACGGACATAAGGTGCCGGATGTTCTGTTAAGTGGACATGAAGCCAAAATTAATGAGTGGAGACACGAACAAGCCCTGATCCGGACTCAGGATCGCCGCCCCGATCTGCTGAATGATTAAGCCTCCTTATTTAAAAGAGAAATGATCATTTCTTTATCTTTGAGCTGATCCTTTAAAGCAGCCAGCATCTCTTTGCAATTCTTTAAGTTACCTTTTAAATCTCCATAATTTTCTTTGGTTTCTGCCAAAACAGATCCTCCGTTATGATAGTCTGCATAAACGGTTTCTGTTTGGAAAAAAACAGCAGGTGAGACCTCCAGCGTCTTTGCCATTTCTATAATGTCATTATACTTTATCGAGCCTTTTACAAGGCTGAGTTTGAGTCCGTCGAAGGTTTTTCCCATTTCGTCGGCAAGCCAGCTCATGGGCCTGCTTTTTTCTTTAAGAATTCCGTCGACAATATTTTTTAAATGCATAAAAAAATTAGGTTGTAATTTGATTTTCCATAAAAAATTAAGTAATTTTGCACTAAAATATTATGGTGTTGCCCATATTTATTTTATAAAAGTAAGTATAATTTAATATTTAAAATTAAACAGGAATGAAGAAAAAGACAATTAAAGATGGAGATCTGAGGAAATACAAGATCAACGATTGTTTATTAAAGATGAACATGAATGAACACAGAGAGGCAGTGAGGTGGATTCCAAGACAGATCGGGATTTCGCTTAATACCTTTCACAATTATCGGAATATCCTTATAAACGACCGGCAGGATATTCCCCATGAAAAGGTTCTGAGATTCGAAATATTTTTCGAGCTTAAAGTGGGTGAATTGTTAAATAAGATCATCAAAGGAAGCTCGTTTAAAGAGCTTTCGGCGAAAGAACCAAAAAGAAGAATCAGATAAAAATAACTTATTCTATCCTAATCAATTTAATTACATGAAAAAGCAAAGAAAATATAAAATAGACGAGGAAATGAATAAATTGAACTTGCCAGAATATAAAGCGGCATTAAAAATTATTCCTGAAGAACTGGGTATCTCGTTTAATACTTTTCACAATTACAGAAAGATAAATATTGGAGATAAGGCAGACATTCCTTATTTATTAGTGAGAAAATTAGAAAAGCAGTTTAAATTAAGAGAAGGGGGACTTGTCAATTTTCCAATCGAATCCAAAAGCTTAGACGTACTGATAAGAGAGTCAAAAGCCAGACCCGGAGATGATCAGAAACCTTTAAATTGAATGCCGTCTCAACACACGGAATTTGTGGAAATAATAAAGAATGTGGAAAAAAATAAAATTCACTTTTTTTTATAAAATAAAATCCTTAATATTGCAGTCCGATTTTAAACAATAAAAAGTCGGCTTAATAGCTTAAAATCATGGATTTAGTAAAATTTGTTGAAGAGCAGGTAATCGCAAAAAATGAGTTTCCTGCATTCAAATCAGGAGATACAGTGAGTGTTCACTATAAAATTCGCGAAGGTAATAAAGAACGTATTCAGATTTACCAGGGAGTAGTGTTACAGCGCAATAGTGTTGGCGCTAATGAAACATTTACCGTTCGTAAAATGTCTAATGGTGTTGGTGTTGAACGTATCTTCCCGATCAATTCTCCAAACATCGCTAAAATTGAAGTAAACAGTCACGGTAAAGTGCGCAGATCAAAATTATTCTACCTGCGCGAGTTAACTGGTAAAGCAGCCCGTATCAAATCTAAAAGAGTCTAAATTATTAAACTCTAAACAATATTAACCTCCAGGGATTTAAACCCGGGAGGTTTTTTTGTGCATATTTTTCACAGGCGCTGTAGAACAGCAAACCACATTAAACAATTGACTCAGTCATATGGAAAATAACATTTTTGAACAAATATTTTGGGGCAATACAGTAAAACAATATTGCTTTTTAGCTGGGTTTATTTTATTAGGATTGATTTTCAAACGAATTGTATCCCGCTTGATGAGCCTGCTGCTTTTCACCGTTTTCAAAAAATTTGCACGGGATATCAACGACGATACATTTGTTTCCCTGCTTTTAAAACCAATCGAATCGTTCATTACATTTTGCACCTTTTATATTGCCATAAACCAACTGAAATACCCACTTGATGTCGTGGTATGGCACCGCCTGAAACCTAAGCTCAACATCACAATAGGAGATTTTATTGATAAAATATTTCTATTTTTGATTATTCTTTCTGTATTCTGGATCATTTTAAGGATAATCGATTTTATTGCACATGTTTTAAAATACAGAGCATCCTTAACCTCAAATAAGGCGGACGATCAGTTAATCCCATTTTTAAAGGAGCTGACCAAAACACTCATTTGCTTTATGGGTTTTTTCGTGCTTTTAGGATTTGTATTTGAAATTAATGTGCTCACACTGATTACAGGCCTTGGGATTGGCGGTATTGCAATTGCTCTGGCGGCCAAAGAAAGCTTAGAGAACCTGATTGGCTCTTTCACTATATTTTTAGATAAACCATTCACAGTAGGGGATGTCGTTAAAGTCGACGGCATCGAAGGTACCATTCAAAAGGTCGGCTTCAGGAGCACATGGCTAACCAGCCCAGACAAAACAACCATCGTAATACCAAACAGAGCGATGATTGATGGCGTGCTGGAAAATGTAACCCTAAGGGATTTCAGACGGGTAAATTTTCATATAGGACTTACCTATGAGACAAAGGCTGAAGACATAAGGAAAATACTGGGAGCCATTAATAATTATTTGACCAGCAATCCAAATACAAGAGACGGCTACGCAACTCTTGATAATTTTGGAGATTCAGGATTAAATGTCCAGGTGCTATACCTGGTCATAAACATGGAGCACAATGAGTATGTCACTGTAAAGGAAGAAATCAATTTTAAATTGATTGAAATCGTCGAACAGTATGGATCAAATTTTGCCTACCCGACACAACGGTCCATCACTGACAGCAAAAACGCCTCAGGTTAAGCCAGTTCAGCCAAAACGGTAATGCCTCCCTTTACTACCTGATTTAGCTCGAGGTTAACCTTAGTTCCCAATGGCAGGAATATGTCTACCCTTGATCCAAATTTAATGAAACCGAATTCTTTGCCCTGTTCAACAACATCACCCTCTTTAACGTACCATACAATCCTTCTGGCAAGAGCTCCAGCGATTTGCCGGAACAATACCGGGGTGCCATTTTTATGCTCAACAACTACAGTTGTGCGCTCGTTTTCGGTAGAGGATTTAGGATTCCAGGCAGCCAGATATTTTCCGGGATGATACTTGAAAAATTTAACAACCCCCGAAATAGGATTTCTGTTGATATGAACATTAACAGGTGACATAAATATAGATACCTGCAGCCTTTTGTCTTTAAAATATTCAGGCTCTTCTGTTTCCTCGATAACCACAACTTTTCCGTCTGCCGGACAGATCACCAGACGATCACCTGAAGTAAAAGAACGGCTTGGGTTCCTGAAAAACTGAAGGACAATGACAAATAGTGCAAGAGAGAATATGTAGACTAACCACCTTAACCATGCGATATCCGCGAATTTATAATCGATAAATGCATTTAATATAAAAATGAAAAGCAGGGATAATGCGATGGTGGTATAACCTTCTTTGTGTATGGTCATTGTTAGTTAAATATATGTTTTTGCAAAATTGAGAAAAAAATATTGCATTAAGGCTAAGGAACCGCAACAGTTTTGGACCTGTAAATATCTTTCAGGTTTCTGCCCAGGCCATCATAATCCAGGCCATACCCAACTACAAACTCATTTCCGATCTCAAAGCCAACATACTCCGGCTCCTCAATCCTGGTCTTCAAAGCGCCGGGCTTCAATAACAAGGTACAAACGGTTACTGAAGACGGCTTTTGTTTATGGATTTCTGTCAGAATGTAGTTCAGCGTAAGCCCGGTGTCCACTATATCTTCTACCACGATGACGTCACGATTGTGAAGATATTCAGGCAGACCAAAGATTTTTTTAACCTTTCCGGTGCTTTCCGTGCCGCTATAGGAAGAGACCTTTATAAATCCGATCTCACAAGAAACATGTATTTCCTTTAAGAGATCTGCCATAAAAATGAAACTACCGTCTAAAACACCTATAAAAACAGGGCAGCGCGACTCATAATCAACATCTATCTGAATGGCGATTAAGCGTGTCCTTTTGCTGATCTGATCATTTTCGAGCAGTATTTCAAACTCCTTCCCTGCTATTTGAATTTTATTCATTAGAATAGATTAAGGTTGTTCCTTTTTCTGCTTGTCCAGAGCCTCTTGTAATTCCTGCTCTCTCTTTCGCTGCTCTCTTCGTTCCTGTCTAAGTTCTTTGCGTGTCTTCTTCCTTACAGTATCAGATGTGATCGTTATTTTCGGTATAGTGTCTTTTTTTGGACCTCCGAAAAGCCTGTCAAAAAGAGTTTTGGACTCATCCTGTGTTTCGATCGCAGGCAGCGGGTCTTCCGAATCAAAGGAATTGGTATCTATCTCTGCGGAATCAGGCAGCAAATATTGCCTAAGACCCTCACGTAGATGTACGTTGTAAAATCCATATCCGGAACTGTCCGGAGGAGTAAGACCACGTCGTGCCATAATGTTTCCGATGTACCTGAAATAAGGATAAAGATAATCCTTAAGCCCGCCATCTCCTCTGAACTTATACAATGCAATCTTTGGCCGCGGAACAATATTGGCCAGGAAAATGCCCTCCCCGATATTCAGCTCAGCAGGAGTTTTTCCAAAATAATGTCTTGTGGCTTCTCCGATCCCATATACATTTTGGCCCATTTCGATAATATTGAAATAAACTTCAAGCATCCTATTTTTGCTGATGAGGTGATTATTTTCTATCAGCCAGACAATTAAGATTTCTTCCGCTTTACGGGCCAGTGTCTTTTGACGGCTTAAAAAAGCATTCTTTACGAGTTGCATGGATATCGTGCTGCCCCCTCTTACAAAGCGTTTCTCTTTAAAATTTACGGCAAAGGATTTACGGATAGACTCCTGAACAAATCCCTTGTGTGTAAAGAAAGAAGGATCTTCAGAAGTCAGAATTGCATTCTTAAAATTACTTGACACCTCCGATAAAGGGGTAAAATTTGGATTAGAAGGCCCGATCACAATGTTTCGCATAGGTTTTCCACGTTCATAGGGCGTGTAAATGAACTCTTTGTTGATTTTTTGCAAATTAGTTTTGCCCCATTTCAGGATCTTAAAATTAGTCGGCGTCAGGCCCGAATAAAACTTAACACTATCGGGCATGGCGCTATCCAGATAAAAAGAGAGGTCATACCTGATCTTACCACTAACCTTTAAGCCCTCCAGGGATTCAAACAGCCCTATCGGAAATGAATTCAATAATTGTTGGGCATCCTGTTCGGGAGCGAGCAGTTTCACTTCATAGATTTTATTAGGCGATAAGGTATACTTCAGGTACGGATGTACAGAGGCCTGCTTGAGGAACACAGTCGATGAGCTGTCGAGAGCCACGTAATTTGGTCCTATCAATACATCTGCATCTATTTTTGCATCCGGAATAACAATATCATTGGCGGCTATTTTGGGGTGGTTGATCAAAAGATTTTTTATCGACCAGGAACCCTCAATCTTAAAATCGTCACCGCTGTAACCGGCATTTTTCATCTGGGTCCTGACCGTATCGAAACTAAATTTTGTATTCAGTTTATGATTCAGATAAGGCAGTTCTACCGGCTTGTTGTCAGCAAACAGCATAATGTCGAGCTGCTTGCTTCCAGGGTTTAAAGTTCCGTTCAGGTGCCATGTTGCGGCATTATCGTTTACAATGATCACAGACTTCAACTCCCCGTCAACTATCGTTGCATCGCGGGTAAAAAACTTAATTCTTGCAGTATCATTGTCATTTACCGAAAGTATGAGGTTTTTCACTTCCATGTCGTCCGGAATCTTATAGAGCAGCTGATTTAAGAGGTTGTGTGCCAGATCCCCAAGATCTATTTTCGATTTTGACTCCCTGTTGTTCTTTTTTTTGCGTTTTAGTATGAAATCCAGGTTGCTCAGAGAATCTTTGAATACTACATTCACCGATCCTGTGTTCAAAATCACCTGTGACAATTTGACATCACCGAAAATCAAAGGCCATAGCTTGACACCGACCGTCATGTCGCTGATCGTTGTGAGCGTATCCCTGTCTTTAGGCACAACGGAAATATTTTTCATGTGTACCATACTCAAACCGGTAAATCCGGCCTCAGCAATTTTTACCTGAAGTCCAAAATCTTCATCTGCCTTTAAAATAGCTTTGGACATCATTTTTTTTAATAATGCTTCTCTTTTGCTGTAAGCAACCGTACCAAATATTACACAAAGCACAAAAAATATCCCTAAGGCCCATGCGCCAATCTTAATGTATTTTTTAGGGATGTTTATTTTTGGAAGATGCATGCTGTAAAATAGATATTAATTGCTAAAACGTTATATACAAATGTTTATTTCGCGCTAAAAATACATTTAAAAACCCTAATCTCAACCAATTGCTGATCTGTTTTGTTTGAGCCATTCCTGATATATTTCACTGTCTCTGCACATTGTTGATCAAATACCAGTCTGGTTATCACCTTTTTGCAATATTCTTGCAAGGGATAAGGAATGCTCAGCCAGTTTTAGTTAATTTTGGACAATGATAATTAGCTCAGAACAAGTTTTAGCAGCCTTGGGTAATGTTGAAGATCCGGACCTTAAAAAAGACCTGGTCACTTTAAACATGATCAAGGATTTGAAAATAGAGGACAATAATGTCAGTTTTACCCTCGAGCTCACTACGCCGGCATGCCCGATGAAAGAGATGCTAAAAAATGCATGTACAAATGCGATCAAACATTTTGTGAGTCAGCAAGCAGAAGTAAATATCAATGTGACCTCAAGAGTGACCAAGCCAATGGACACTACGGGATTAAAAGACATTAGTAACATTATACTTGTTTCATCAGGAAAAGGCGGCGTAGGAAAATCTACTGTTGCCAGTAACCTTGCCCTTTCTTTAGCCGCAGACGGAGCTAAAGTCGGACTGCTTGACGCAGATATTTATGGTCCATCAGTGCCTACCATGTTTGACCTGGTAGGAGCAAAGCCAAGTGCAAGAGAAGCAGAAGGCGGCAAAACGTTAATACTTCCAATAGAAAAATACGGCATAAAGATTCTTTCTCTTGGTTTTTTTGCTGATCCCGACCAGCCTGTGCCATGGCGTGGACCGATGGCTTCAAATGCAGTAAAACAATTATTCAACGATGCCGACTGGGGCGAGCTGGATTACCTGATCGTGGATTTGCCGCCGGGAACCGGTGATATCCACATCACGATCACACAGGGGTTTCCGATAGCCGGAGCGATAGTCGTCACTACCCCCCAACAAGTCGCCCTTGCGGATACACGCAAAGGACTGGCCATGTTTAGAATGGCCGGAATCAATATTCCTGTTTTGGGAGTAATTGAAAACATGTCTTATTTTACTCCGGCAGAGCTTCCGGACAATAAGTACTATTTATTTGGAAAAGACGGCGGAAAGGAATTGGCGAAAACATTTAATGTGCCATTCCTCGGAGAGATCCCTATCGTTCAGCGTATTTCGGAGGCAGGAGATAGCGGAGCCCCGGTTGCGCTGGAAACAGGAAGCAGACTCTCGCAGTCCTTTTCAGAAATAGCAGGCAGAATTGCACAGCAGGTAGCTATTAATAACGCACAAACTGCTAATTGCTAAAAATTTACTATTTTTATACTTTAAAACATAACCAATGAATTTAACAGAACAAGTTGAGCAGGCATTAGAGACCATCCGTCCGTATTTACTGGCAGATGGAGGAGATGTTGCCATAGAAGAGATAACAGAAGATAAAGTAGTTAAATTAAAATTATTGGGTAACTGCGGATCCTGCAAGATGAGCTTCATGACCATGAAAGCAGGAATTGAACAGGCAATTATGAAAGCTGTTCCTGAAATTACTTCAGTCGTATCCGTTAATTTAGCAGAAGAAGTATAAATCATTTAACAAAATTTAACTTACTGTGTTTATAAATACAGCTATGTTTGCATGATGAAGTATTTGTTAACCATTATATTGCTTCTTTTCATTACACCGGTCTTTGCTCAGCAAACCACCGGGGATAAGAAATTGATTCAATTTTCCGGGATCATAACGGATGTGGATAGCAATTATGCAGTGCCTTACGTAACCGTAACGAATCTGACCAATAAGAGCCAGAGGTACGGGGCCAATTACAAAGGATTCTTTTCTTTCATCGCACATCCCGGAGATACCATTCTTTACACCGCCGTAGGATACAGGGATCTGCTGCTTCCCATACCCGCAGAAATTAACGACACTAAATATACCGCGATGATCAGGCTGAAGGCTGATATCATCAACCTGCCGACAGTTCGTGTTTATCCGTGGGCTACAGTAGAGGAGTTTACAAGAGATTTCATGGCGATGAAGATCGCAGACGATGATTATGCGATCGCGCTGAAAAACCTCTCACAGGAAAGTATAAGCGGAATGATCCAGTCCCTTTCCAGAGACGGCGGGGAGATCCAGAGCATCAACTATCGTTTAAACCATGACCGGGCGCTTAACAAGAATATGGTTCAGACCAATCCGTTGCTGAATCCCTTTGCCTGGGGCAAGCTGATGCAATCTATCTTTAAAGGAGATAAGAGTAAAAACTCAGACAACTAACTACCGTCTTCTTTTCTGATTCGGGAAACGCATTTTGTAGTCAGCATGAATATTCCCTTTAGAAATTGCATCCAGTTTACTTTTCAGCATCCTTTTTCTTAAAAGACCTAACTTATCAGTAAACAAGGTTCCTTCAATATGGTCATATTCATGCTGGATAACCCGTGCGGGCATGCCGGTCACCTCTTCTTCGTGCAGCTTCCAGTTCTCATCATAATACCTGATCTTAACATTCGGCTTGCGCATTACATCTTCCCGGATGTCAGGGATACTTAGGCAACCCTCATTAAAAGCCCAGGGTTCACCGGTTTCTTCCAGAATTTGAGCATTGATAAATACCTTTTTATAACGGTCCTTATCCTTTTCGTCACCAGCAGCGGTATCAACGATAAATAATCTTATTGGTAATCCAATTTGCGGAGCCGCCAAACCAACGCCACTGGCGTTGTACATCGTCTCAAACATATTACTGATTAATTCCTGCAAGCCTGGATAGCTTTCCTCAATCGGAGTGCAGACTTTCTTTAAAACCGGGTCGCCGTATGCTACAATGGGTAACTTCATGGTACAAAGGTACAAAATTACCCTATAGGATAAAAAGTTAGGGCAGTAAGATTGCCCGGATCCAGTATTTCGTTAGCAATATTGACCAAATCCCCGGCATTAACAGCCTGGATTTTACTGAAAACGGTTTGCAGGTCGTCAATTTTATCATAGTCGATCAGACTCTTGGCCATCGATATAATCAGACCGATCCGGTTTTCCTCACCCAGGGCTATTTGACCGATAAATTTATTTTTAGCCTTTTGCAGCTGGGCCTCAGTAAAGGGTTTGTCCTTAATTTTCTTAAACTCTTTAAAGATCAGAGCCCAGGCCTTATCCAGTTTTTCTTTGTCTGTGCCAAAATAAAGTGTAAAAATACCGGTATCGCTCAAGGGACTGTACCCGGTTTCGATGGTATAGGCTATTCCGTATTTTTCCCGGATCTGAAGATTCAATATAGAACTCATACCCGTGCCCCCAAGCAAATTATTTAACAATAGCAACCCCGTCTTATAAGGATGATGGAGTGAATAAGCCTGGGTTCCGAGTACCGCATGCGCCTGCTGAATGGGTTTATTCAGGACCTCATTTACCACGGCCGCTTTTCCAGGGGCAGCCCTCGTCACAGTATATGGATTGGCCTGAATCTCTGAATAATATTTTGAACCCGTTTTTATTACTTTGTTCAGAGAATAGTTACCCAGCACGGCTATAACGATGCGGTCCGTATGGTAATTGTTCTTAATAAACTGATGAATGTCTTTTTGAGTGAGCCTGCTTACACTCTCTATACTGCCTAAAATATTACGTCCCAGCGAATGCCCCGCAAAAACCAGGTCTTCAAAATCGTCATAAATGGCCTCCTCAGGCTGGTCCAGGTAAGAGGCGATTTCGTCGAGGATTACACCCTTCTCTTTTTCCATTTCATCTTCAGGAAAGGTAGAATGAAACACGATGTCATTAAAAAGCTCCAGTGTCCTGTCCAGGTAAGGATTTAGAAACGAAGCATGAATACAAGTGTATTCTTTCGTCGTATACGCGTTCAGGTCAGCCCCGACACTTTCAAGTCTGTTGAGGATCTGATTGGTATTTCTTTTTTTCGTACGCTTAAAGATCAGGTGCTCGATGAAGTGTGCCAGCCCGGCTTTTTCTTCGCTTTCATCTCTTGAGCCGCTGTTGATGATGATACAGGCATGAGAGATCGCTGAAGCAGAAGGCACCTGAAGCAGGCGTATGCCATTAGGCAAAGTATGAACATTATATTCCATTCAGCGGCAAAGGTACGCAGAAATATATCACCGCATTATAATTTTTCAGTATCCGGAAACTGGAGTCCCGTAGTATCGATTACATGCTGCTTAGTAGGCCTGGTAAGTATAAATACAACTAAAACCGCAGCAGCAACAATAAGATAGACCATATTCCCGTAAATTAAAAAGCCGACTACATTTAATAAAGCCGGGGCTTCTATAAATGCACAGCGTAAGATAAATGCAGTCTGATAAGCGGCAATTTTATCATCACCACCCAGCATAGGATCCATTGATCTGATCTGTTTGTTGAACATGTAAAAGCCCACAGCCACTGATATTACAGCAAGAACGGGGAACAGCGGAAAATATGGATCATTATTGTCAAGCGACAGGTCAAGGTGTATCCGTTCCTTGCGCATAATCAGGGCAACTATAGCGAATCCGGTTATAGCAGCGCAAAATGCAATATGGATTACCTGCATGATTTTTAATTTAGATGCGTTCATCTCTGTGAGTTAGAAAACTCCAATATAAATATTTCTTTTTAAAAAGCTGTCAATTTGACAACAAAGCCAGTTTGGAATAAGCATTGATAGGGGTGCTATGTACTTAAAAATGAGTTAACATATGAGCATAGAAGAAAAAGGAACCATATCCATTCACACGGAGAACATTTTCCCGATCATCAAGAAATTCCTGTATTCAGACAACGAGATCTTTTTAAGAGAACTTGTATCAAATGCCGTTGATGCGGTACAAAAAATCAAACGCCTGGCAGCACTCGGCCAGTATAGCGGCGAGCTTGGCGAGCCGCTGGTCGAGGTGGCAGTTGATAAAGACAACAAGACCATTACCATTTCCGACAACGGCCTTGGGATGACTGCTGAAGAGATCAAAAAATACATCAACCAGGTGGCCTTCTCTGGCGCCAGCGAATTTGTAGAGAAGTTTAAAGACGCCAAAGATGCCAATGAGATCATCGGTAAATTCGGTCTGGGCTTCTATTCCGCCTTTATGGTTGCCGATCTGGTAGAAATCCAGACCCTGTCTTATCAGGAAGGATCAGAGGCTGCGCGATGGGTGTGCGATGGCAGCACAACATTCGAGATCACCGCAGGCAGCAGGACAATACGCGGAACAGACATCATTCTGCACATCAATGCAGAGTCAGAAGAATTCCTGGAAAAACATAAGCTGGAAGGAATCCTTGATAAATATGGAAAGTTCCTGCCTGTGCCGATTAAATTTGGAACCAAAACAGAACAGGAACCGGATGGCGAAGACGAAGAAGGCAAACCAAAATATAAAAGTGTTGAATCAGACAATATCATCAATACCACCAATCCAATCTGGACAAAAGCACCTGCAGATTTGTCAGACGAAGATTACCTTTCTTTTTACAAGCAACTGTATCCTTTCTCAGAAGACCCGCTTTTTTGGATTCACCTCAATGTTGATTACCCGTTCAACCTTACCGGAGTACTGTACTTTCCTAAAGTGAAGAATGATTTCGACATGCAGCGCAACAAAATCAAATTATTCTCACGCCAGGTATTTATTACTGATGAGGTAAAGGACATCGTGCCAGAATTCCTGATGTTGCTTCATGGCGTAATAGATTCACCGGATATTCCCCTGAATGTTTCCAGAAGCTTCCTGCAGGCAGACAGCAGCGTCAAAAAAATAAACAGCTACATCACCAAGAAAGTGGCAGATAAACTTCAGGAACTCTTTAACAAGGACCGTAAGGCTTATGAAGAGAAGTGGGGCGACATTGGCCTGTTCGTCAAATACGGAATGGTGAGCGAAGAGAAATTTAATGACAAAGCCAAAGATTTTGCCCTGCTCACCAATACAAAAAAAGAACACTATACCCTGGACGAATACCGGGAGAAAGTTAGGGATATACAAACCGACAAGAACGGGCAGGTCGTATATATCTATGCAAATGACCCTGCAAAGCAGGATAGCTTTATCCAGTCAGCCGGTAAAAAGGACTATGATGTATTGCTGATGGATTCCCCTATTGACAATCACTTTGTAAGCCATTTGGAGCAAAAATTAGAAAAAACCGCATTGAAACGCGTAGACTCAAGTGTAGCCAGCAAGCTGATCGACAAAGAAGACCAGGTCGAATCTGTATTAACAGAAGATCAGTCTAAACTGGTTAAAGAAGTATTCGAAAAGGCCATTACAAAACCGGGATATACCGTTGAAATCGTCGGACTACATCCGGAAGAGCTGCCCGTTACCGTGACTATGGACGAATTCATGCGTCGGATGAAAGACATGGCAGCTATGGGCGGCGGCATGGGTTTTTATGGCAATATGCCCGACAGTTATAAAGTTGCCATCAATGGCAATCACAAGCTTATCAGCAAAATCCTTTCCGCTGAGAACGAAGAGACCAAATCCGTGCTTGCCAAACAAGCAGTAGACCTTGCCTTATTAGCTCAGGGAATGCTTACCGGCGCGGAACTTACGGCATTTGTAAGCAGAAGCGTTGAACTGATTTAACATACGCAGTATAGGTTTAAAATACCGGCAGTTACACCAGAACTCCCCAGGGCCAGGCGCTCCGGGGAGTTTTTTTTTGAATAGCATAAGAAATTATTATCCCTGCTGTAGCGTTTTGACAGTTTCCCTCGTTTTGAGAAAAAAGAGTTAGTGGCCACTACTCAATCGTATTCTTTAAAATTATAATCATGAACATCTTGACAAATCTTAAAAACATATCCAGAACTTTTATCGCCCTGGCGACGCTGTCTGTTACGCTGGCGGCCTGTTCCAAAGACGATGATGACTTCACCCCGCCTCAAATTTCGGGGCTAAGCGTGATCCATGCTTCGCCTACCAATGAAAAACTCGACTTCTATGTAGAAAACGTTAAGGCAAATAATGAAGACTTTGGCTATACCGATAAGATCGATTATTTAAACCTCTATTCTGGAACCAGGAGGCTGCTCATTGCCAAAAAGGGAACCTCAACAGCCCTTTTGACAGGAGATTTCCTTTTGGAGCCGCAAAAAGGATATTCGCTGTTCGCTTACGATAAGTTTGAAACGATAAAATTTCTGCTGATCAAAGACGACCTTACTGCACCTGCAACGGGCAAAGCAAGGGTTCGTTTTGTTCACCTTAGTCCGGATGCACCGGCCCTTAATTTAGCAATAGCAGGAAAAGATACAGACCTTTTCACCGACAAATCTTTCAAAGGATATACCGACTTTGTTGACATTGATCCGGCCGAAAAAGTTACTTTTAACGTTAAGAACAAAGACGGCGGAGCAATTGCAGCCAGCATTGCCGACGTGAAAATCGAGGCAAACAAGATCTACACAGTTTGGGTAAAAGGTCTGGTAGCAGCGACCGATAACACCAAGCTCGGTGTTGAAGTCTTTGTACACAAATAAAAAGAATAAAACGGCTGCCCGGAAAAAATGCCCGTACGAAAACTCTTATTTTCGGGCAAGCCGTTTAAAGAATAATGAAGCTCGTCTTTGCGTTATTGTTTAAAAAATCATCAAATCAATGCTTAACAGACATCATAAAGAATGCTCGGTCTTGAAGACGCTATAGAAGGGTGTTTAAAAAATAAAAACAAAAGCAAGGAAATGATCTACAAATCATTTTATGGATATCTTATGGGTGTTGTTTTGCGTTATGTAAACGATAGAAATGATGCTGAAGAGCTCGTAAATGATACATTTATAAAAATTTTTAAGAGCATTGGGCAGTTTAGCTTTCCAAAAGAAAACGGCGAACTGCAAAAAGCTTTCAAAGGCTGGATCGCAAGAATATCGTCCCGTACCGCAATAGATTTTTTAAGAACAAAAAAGACTCATCTTTATGTCGATGACATTGCAGATGAGCAGCAGCCGCTCACACAGGTCAGCGCCCTGTCAAAATTAAATGTGCAGGACATTTTAAAATTACTGAACGCCCTCCCTGAAACACACAGACTCATTTTTAACATGTACGAAATAGAGGGATTCTCTCACGATGAGATATCAAAAATGCTGAACATTCCTGAAAGCTCCAGCAGGGTTTACCTGACCAGGGCAAAAAGTAAACTAAGAGAATTGTATTCAAAGACATCAATTAACTCATATGCAGCCAGCTAAACAAATGGACCCATCAGAAAATGAGCTGATCGCTCATATCAAGGACAGTTTGATGGGCCATGAGGAATCCTATGTTCCGGGCGCATGGGAGAAATTTAAAGCTCAGGATGAAAAAAAGAGACCCCTGATCTTTTGGCTGGCTCCTTTAGGCAGCGCCGCGGCAATTTTATTCATTGCAACCGGCTTGTATTTCTTTATCCTCAAAAAATCAGACAAGCCAGCTGTGCAGATTGCAAAGACCAGTCCTTATAGATACAATGGCCCGAAACCTGAGAAAACAATAACACCGGCGGAAACTCCAGATGAGACAGCGCCGGTTTCCCGCTCCCCGCAGGCAGAGGCGGCTGTCGTATCAGAAAACACGAAAGTCCCGGTTCAGCAGCCCGCAGCCCGCATCGGGGTTGCCGCAAAGATTGAAGCAATCTCTTCTGTAGCGGCTGAGCCTGTTAAATCCAATCCTGTAGCTGCCGACCCTGTGGCTGCTAATAAGTCCGTGGCCCCGTCAGCAAAAGAAACCCCGGAAAAAAAGGCATACTCTTTCCAGGAATTCCTCAACAACGAAAGCATTGCCGGCAAAGAAAGCAAACCACTGGCCATCGCAACTGTAAAAGAGAACAAATGGGAAATGGGGGTCCTTGTCGCGCCCTCATTTGGCAACACCAGGCGACTGAACATGGGTTACGGAGTCAGCATGGATTACGCCGTATCAGATAAGATCTCTCTGGGATCAGGAATCTCGTACAATGAACTTGCCGCATCCAGAGATGTTTCCTCCCCGGCAGAGATGATGAGCAGTCCGTCCGGCTACAACACCATTGCCCGTCCCACAAAAGACCTGGAGTCTGTAGAGGCGAAAATCTCCGGTATCGATATCCCTTTTGAAGTAAAATATCATTTTAGCAAAAAACTTTATGCAAACGTTGGTGTCTCGGCCTTTGCCGTGATCAGGCACCAGCAGAACAATAGCTATGTAGAGCAAAAACTTGTAGAGCGGGAAGCATCATTTGCTGCCGGCAGTAAAGACAGTTTTACCACGTTTATGGTTACAGAAAAGACGACGGAAAAAGCCCCTGAAGCGGAAGTGAGCAATGACAAATACCTGGGGTTCTATAACTTCTCTTTTGGCTATAAACAAAAGATCTCCAAATCCAAATCCGTGTCCGTCGAGCCTTTTATGAAGATCCCTATGAAAGAAGTTTCTAAAGAGAACCTTCGCCTGATGGGAACAGGTGTCCGTCTGAAGTTTGATTTTTAATCTGGTGTAACCTTTTCCTGTTTTTCCTGTCTTTACTTTAACACTTTTTAACTCGATTATTGACACTGTGATTGTATTCCAATGCAGCAATCAGAAAAAAAGTTTAGTAATTTTGCCTTTAGTTCAACATTCATAACGAAGAAAATAAATTTTATACTTATGAAAATGAAATTGATAATCACAGTTCTGACAGCCGTGACGGTTTTTACCCTGACAAGCCGGGGACAGCAGGCCAGCCTGGCTCCCGATCAGAACCCGCGATACGAAAGCAGCCGGGCAAAATATATGAATGCAGCAGACTCTTTAACCAGTACACAAGGGACCACGCTGCAGAACACCTATAAAGCATATGACTGGTACGAGGCACGGGAAGAACGGAGAAAACTCCGCAGGGAGCAGAACTATCAGAACTCATGGCTATACCCTTCAGTGAATTATTACCCGGCATATAACAATTGGGGCTATGGCGGCCTTGGTTACCATACCTGGGGCCGGCGCAGCTGGAGGCACAGCAACCTTTGGCTTGGCTGGTAATACGAAATTTCAAGAAAACTTATCATAAAATGCAATTCAAAAAAATAATAGCCCTTACTGCCCTTGCAGTTTCCGGAATATTGATTTCCTCATGTTCAAGACAAGTAACCAGGATCAATACCAACGACACCGTTGACATCAGCGGTAACTGGAACAACACAGACTCCAGGCTCGTAGCCCAGGAGATGACCCAGAGCATCCTGGCCGGCAAATGGATCTCCACGCATCTGGAAGAAAAAAAAGGGAAAAGACCGGTCGTAGTGGTCGGACTGGTGCAAAACAAAAGCCATGAGCACATCGATGCCGAGACTTTCGTAAAAGATGTCGAGCAAACCTTTATTTCCAGCGAGCGCGTTCGGCTGGTACAGGGCGGCAAAAAAAGAGAAGAACTGCGTGCAGAAAAAGCAGATCAGCAGGACAACGCTTCAGTATCTACCATGAAGAAGTTTGGTCTGGAAAATGGAGCCGACTATATCCTGCAGGGCTCTATCAACTCCATTGTAGACGCACATAAGAAACAAAAAGTGGTATACTATCAGGTGAATCTCGAACTGACAGACATTCAAACCAATGAAGTGGTATGGATCGGTGATAAAAAGATCACTAAATATGTTAAAAACTAGCAGAGGTCTTCTCTGCCTGGTATTTTTTCTGTGCGGCTGCGCGTCTTACAATGAAAAGATAGCGGGCTATTACAAGCAGATCTCCGAAGGAAATTACCTGCAGGCCAATACAGAGCTGAACAAGAACAAACTGCTGCAAAGGCCCAGGAACCAACTGCTTTACCTGATGGAGAAAGGACGGACCTGTCAGCTGATGGGGGCATTTGAAGACAGCAATACCTACTTTAACCAGGCAGATTCACTGCTGGAAAGTGGACTTGACGGAACTGCTGATGCGATAGTAGGGACGCTGGTAAACCCCATGACACAAACCTACAAAGGCGAAGATTTTGAGAAATTCATGATCCATTACTACAAAGCGCTGAACTACCTCCATCTGGGAAAAAAAGAAGACGCAGTAGTAGAAGCCCGGCGCATCAGCCTGCAATCACAGGAACAGGACGATAAGTTTAACAACAAAAGCAACAGATACTCCAAAGACGCATTTTCACTGATGCTGCAGGGTCTGATCTACGAAAGTGACGGAGATGTAAATAATGCATTTATTGCCTACCGCAATGCAGCCGAAGTATACCTGAACAGTAAAGACAAAACCTGGTATGGGACCACCATGCCCAAAACACTTCAGGAGGACGTGCTGAGAACAGCCGATCTCAATGGCTTTAAATCGGAACTTGCGCGTTTCGAAGAATTGTTCGGATTTAAATACCAGGCCAAACCGCTGTCAGAAGGCGGGGAGATGATCGTTTTTTGGGAGAACGGGCTGGCACCTGTCAAACAGCAGCAGGAATTTTTCTTTTCCCTGATCAGAAGCAACGATGGCAGTCTCGTCTTCACAAATGCAACAGGAACCATCTTTATCCCTTACAACACGAGCTACGGCAATAATGACATTGACCTGAACTCGGTCGAGAGTTTAAGAGCCACTTACCCAAAATATGTTGCCCGCCCCCAGCACTACAGCAGCGCCACTGTCAGCAACGGGCAGACCGAAGCCACACTTGAAAAAACTGAAGACATCAACGAACTGGCCTTTAAAACACTGGATCAGCGGTTTGCCAAAGAAATGGGCAAAATCCTCACACGTCTTGCGGTAAAGAAGGCAGCCGAGTACGCGATAAAGGCAAGCGCTAAAAAAAGCGGAAAGAACGGCAAGGACAATGCGCTGCTGGAAGGGCTCGGTTTTGGGGTACAGCTGTATAGCCTGTTATCTGAGAAGGCAGACACGCGCAACTGGCAAACCCTGCCCGGCCAGATCAGCTACGCCAGGATCCCGCTGCAAAAAGGCATCAACAACCTCAACCTGGCACTAAAGGGGGCAAATGGCACTGACTCCGTAAAGATCCAGGCCAGGGGCACCGGCAAACTCCAGTTTTATAATTATTCAACCCTGCGCTAAGCGCTTTAAAGAAATATAAAGACACATGCAAGAACCATTCGACATCCAGGTAGCGCATATCGATTACGCCGTGTTTCCGGAAGGAAACGACGTCTACGTCATCTATAAGGACGGTAAAGAGTTCGCACACATTCAAAAAGACACGGACCTTCAATGGCTCAAACTTGATCCCGAAACCGCGACTCCCTTATTTGAACCCAATGAAGAGATCAACGCCATTGGACAGGCGATTCTTGCCTACGTTCCCGAAGAGGAAGACGAAGATGAGGACCCCGGTTTCAGCGAAAACGACAAGGATTAACCCGCCCAGCTCTCCCGGTCAAGGCTGCGGTAATGTATCGCCTCCGCCAGATGCTCCAGCGCAATTACCTCACTCCCGGCCAGATCCGCAATAGTCCTGGATACCTTCAATATGCGGTCATATGCCCTGGCCGATAAGCCCAGTTTTTCCATGGCCTTTTTGATCAGCACCTGGCCGGCGTCGCTGATCTTGCAAATGTTCCTCACCATATTAGGACTCATCTGTGCATTGTAATGTACCGCATTGCTGGCCTCAAACCTCAGGTCCTGAACTGCTCTTGCCCTGATCACCCGATCCCTGATGTCCGCACTCTTCTCCGCTTCCAGAGCCGAAGTAAGCTCGGTAAAATTAACCGGCGTCACCTCCACATGCAGGTCAATCCGGTCCAGCAGCGGTCCGGAGATCTTGCTCAAATACTTCTGCACCACGCCCGGCCCGCAAATACACTCCTTTTCCGGGTGATTGAAAAAGCCGCAGGGGCAGGGGTTCATAGACGCGATCAGCATAAAACTCGCCGGATACTCCACACAGATCTTCGCACGTGAAATGATCACATTCCTCTCTTCCAGCGGCTGGCGCATCACCTCCAGCACACTGCGCTTGAATTCAGGGAGCTCATCCAGAAAAAGTACACCATTATGGGCCAGTGAAATCTCACCCGGCTGTGGATTTGCGCCGCCGCCCACCAGGGCGATGTCTGAAATGGTATGGTGAGGACTGCGGTATGGCCTTTCCGTCATCAAAGCATCAGCCGCTCCCAGCTTTCCCGCCACAGAATGGATCTTGGTCGTTTCCAAAGCCTCATGAAGATTTAAAGGCGGCAATATCGTTGGCAGCCGTTTCGCCAGCATCGTCTTGCCCGCACCAGGCGGGCCAATCAGGATCAGGTTATGACCTCCGGCAGCGGCAATCTCCAGAGCTCTTTTGATATTTTCCTGGCCTTTCACATCTGAAAAATCATGCGGATAGCTGTTTACATGACTATTAAACTCGTCCCTGGTATTGACGACCACAGGCGCCGGCTGTGATGTGCCGTTAAAAAAATCGACGACCTCCATCAGGTTGCTCATGCCATATACCATCAGATCACTCACAATGGCCGCCTCACGGGAATTGTCCTTAGGCAATATAAAACCTTTAAATCCGGCGTTCTTGGCCTGAATAGAAATCGGCAGCGCACCTTTAACCGGCTGCAAGCCCCCATCCAGCGAAAGTTCACCCATAATGAAATAATTCCCGATCTCCGCGGTTTCCAGTTGCTCTGATGCAGCCAGAATTGCGATCGCAATAGGCAGGTCATAAGCAGAGCCCTCTTTCCTGATGTCAGCAGGAGCCAGGTTGATCACGATCTTTTGCCTCGGCATTTTCAGCCCCGCAGACTGAATCGCGCTTTCTATCCTTCGCAGACTTTCTTTAATCGCATTGTCGGGCAGGCCAACAATGTGGTACCTGTTCCCGCCACCTATACTCACCTCCAGGGTAATGGTCAGTGCATTCACACCAAAAACGGCGCTGCCATAAGTTTTTACCAGCATAATTTCCAACAAAAATTAATTTGCCTAAACTATACCACTTCAAACGACCAGCGGTAAACAAAAAGAAATTTATTTTTAACAATAAAGATTACATCCTGCCCTGAGGCATTTTCGGCATGTTTTTCATCATCTTAGCTGCTGCCGCAGGATTAGAGAACTGCTTCATGACCTTACGCATGTCTTCAAACTGCTTGATCAGCTTGCTCACCTCTTCGATAGAAGTACCCGAGCCTTTAGAGATCCTTATTTTTCTGCTTTGGACAATGCTGTCCGGATTTTCCTTTTCAAAAGGAGTCATGGACTGAATGATCGCCTCAATACCTTTGAAAGCATCATCCTCGATCTCCACATTCTTCATCATTTTTCCAACACCAGGGATCATGCCCATCAGGTCTTTCATATTACCCATTTTCTTGATCTGCTGGATCTGGTTGTAAAAATCGTTGAAATCAAACTTATTCTTGCGGATCTTCTTTTGAAGCTCAGCGGCCTCTTTCTCATCAAACTGCTGCTGCGCACGTTCCACCAAAGAAACGACATCACCCATGCCCAAAATACGTGAAGCCATCCTTTCCGGATAGAACACATCCAGGGCCTCCATCTTTTCGCCGGTACCGATGAATTTGATCGGTTTGTTGACCACAGATTTAATAGAAAGCGCAGCACCACCGCGTGTATCACCGTCCAGTTTGGTCAGCACCACACCGGTAAAGTCCAGCCTGTCATTAAAAGCTTTTGCCGTATTCACAGCATCCTGTCCGGTCATGGCATCCACGACAAAGAGGATCTCATGCGGTTTGGTGCTTGCCTTTACCGCAGCGATCTCGTCCATCATCTGCTCATCGATCGCCAGACGGCCGGCAGTATCTATAATGATGACATTGTTGTTGTCTTTTTTACCTTGGGCGATACCTTCCATCGCAATGTCCACCGGATCTTTAGAATCCCTGTTGGCATATACCGGGACACCGATCTGTTCAGCCAGGACTTCTAGCTGGTCAATCGCTGCCGGACGGTAAATGTCACCTGCAACCAGCAAAGGTTTCTTGCCCTTAGCCTTCAGGAAATTTGCCAGCTTTCCTGTAAAAGTAGTTTTACCCGCACCGTTCAGACCGGCAATCAATATAATTGTAGGATTGTTCTTTAGATCAAGCTCCGTCACCTCACCACCCATCAGCGCGGCAAGCTCATCGTTCATTACCTTGGTCAGCAACTGACCCGGGGAAACCGCGGTAAGCACATTCAAGCCCAGGGCCTTTTCCTTCACATCATCCGTAAAGCTCTTGGCTGTCTTATAATTTACATCGGCATCCAGCAAAGCCTTACGGATCTCCTTCATGGTTTCAGCCACGTTGATCTCAGTAATGCTTCCTTGTCCTTTTAAAACTTTAAATGCACGGTCTAGTTTATCCTGTAAATTTTCAAACATCTTCTTTTACTGCTTATTGGTCAATATTTATAAGACCCCAAAGTTATTAATTTTGGCGGAATCAAAGGGTAATAATTGTGTAATCGATTTTGGAACCAATACCGTCCCGGCTGTATTATCTTGGAAAAGTAAAGCCAAATCCCAGCGAAAGGTTCTGACTGGCCTGAACTTCAGGATCAGAATCTTTGTCAAACAGGCCAACACCGTTTATTGTCACATTCATGAACTTGTTGATCTTTGATTTCAGGGTGACATCCAAGCGGTGATCTACGTGCGCTAAAGGCCTGTCATAGGGAATAAACATGTTGTAACGGGCATATAAAAAGACATTGGTGAAAATCTGTTTTTCGCCAAAAGTACTGGTGACCTGGAAAGCAAGCTCATTTCTGAATGTCTGGGCCGGCCTGCCGTCCTTAGGCGGCCTCAAACCAAAATTGCCCGGATTTCTTGCCAGATTGATCACCGCGGTGTCCAGCATGAACGTTTGCTTGGCTGTACCAGTACCGATCCGTGTAGAAAAATAAGGAACAGGCTTGTATTCAAAACCAATCGATTCTGTAAGATAACCAGGTGCCATGAACTTAGAGATCAGGTCCGCCTTCTCCTCATTGTTCTGTTTCGGGTCCCTATAATAAAAATAACCTCTGTCAAACTGCGACTCAAAGGTTACCGATCCGAAGAAATACCAACTTTTTGAAAGCTGTAAGCCACCTTTATTGTCCCAGAAAATCCTGTCCCGGGTTTTCTTTTGCAATTGATCTTTATTTTTAACCTTACCATATTCCAGCCTCACCTCACTGGTAAAACTGTAACTTTCCTTACTGTATGCCGTTTTGTAATTTAACATTCCCCCAACAGCAAGTGAATTTACACCCCCTGCCCTCCAGTTTTTTGAAAATGCACCCTGGTTTACATCAATCCCGATTTGAGTCGCTGTTTTCCAGTAATTCACCTTTTCATCCACCACCACCGGGGCGATTCTGATGGGTTTAAACGTCAGCGTACCCACCCTTACAGGCAACGGGCTGCGTTTTAGTTTGATTTCCAATCCTTTGGTTTCAATAGGAATGGTATCGATAGGAATGGTATCGGTCTCCTGCGCAAACAAGGACGATACACTGATAAAAGATAATAATAGGCAGATATTAAAACTCTTCATTCCTACAAAGAAAAACAAAAAACTGACTTATTAAAAG
Organism: Pedobacter ginsengisoli; assembly: GCF_030244015.1. GTDB lineage: Bacteria > Bacteroidota > Bacteroidia > Sphingobacteriales > Sphingobacteriaceae > Pedobacter > Pedobacter ginsengisoli. The sequence continues at coordinate 1,123,693 of NZ_JASSYX010000003.1, read as the reverse complement.
TTTAATGCTAAACAAATTACAAAAGCCCTAGAATTCTTCGACCTTTATTTTGGGGAGCGGCTGCAGCCTGAACGCTGCCGGATTGCGTTTATAGCTGGCATAACTGTTTCTCAGGAACACCACAAAATCATAATCCGAGGCACTCAGAATAAAATCATAAGTAGGGCGGTACTGGTGCATAAAATCATCAGCTTCCGTTTCACTGATCTGCAATACCCTTTTTACATAATCCGGGTTGTACCTGTAATCAATAATAGCCTCCCTATAGTCCCGTTCCAGGATTTTTTGAAGATGACGGGCATTCTTACCCTCCCGGCTCAATAAATTGTAAATGGCATCAATGCCCAGCCCAACCCCGCTCGTCCCCAGGTTGAGGAGATCTTTGGCCTTACCCTTTTCCAGCTTATACTTATATTCCTTCTGGGCTTCAGTATACCTTTCCAGAGGTGTCAGTTTTTTACCAAGAATAGAAACTTCCCTTAGGTTAATGCCCAGGGACTTCAACTGAAAATAAACCGACTTTTGTCCATTATGCACAAGTGTATCCACAGCATATCCCTGAAGCACGGCAAACAAGGTATCGCCAACGGCCGCTCTGATCGCAAACTCACCCTTAGGCGTATTATAGATGCCCTCATCTTTGGTGGCATTGTAGATGTAAACCTTCGCCAGACGCAATCTGGTGTCCTTGTCCACAACAAAGCCCTGCACCGTGCCGTTTTGGGCAGCAGCATGCAAAGCACAGAAACAAAGGAGCATCAGCAGGTTGTAAAATCTCATTGGAAATACAAAACTACAATATAACGATATGTGCAGTCAAACGTTAACATTATTTAACGTCTATTTAGCCAGCACCAGTTTTTGCCCTATTTTAATCGCGGCATCACTTAAACTGTTCAAAACCTTGATTTCATCGACAGCGACATTAAAGCGTTTGGAAATGTTATACAGCGTATCCCCTTTTTGTACAGTATAGGTTTTATCGGCCGGCATCGGTAAGGTTGCAGTTAATACCGGTGATGTCGCGGGCGCAGTGACCGGAGTGCTATCTCCCTGCGTCACTCCCGCCTTAACAGCAGACCCGGCCCTTGACGAAGGCACATATACCGGTGCCGGAGGAATGTCATTATTGACTACCGTCGCAGAGATCTTCAGCGTATCCGGTGTTTTCAGCACCTGCTTAGAAGGCGGCGTTTCCACCGGCGTAAACTTTTTCTTTTCCTGCGGGATATTTGCATTGATCTCCGTAAACACCTTGTCTTCCCGGTTGAGCTTTTCCGTCTCTGTTTCCGGCTGGTCATATTGGTACAGTTTATACTTATCAATGATATTGATCAGCATATCCGGGTACTTAGGGTTTGTTGCATAACCAGCGGCCTTCAGACCGAACGCCCAGTTTTTATAGTCATTTTTATCCAGCTCAAACAAAGCACTGTACCGCTTCCGCTTTAAAAACTCCGAATGGTCCCGGTACGACTCCCGGGCATCTTTGTACACCCTGAAGCAATCGTCCTTTTTGTCGTCATCCTTGTAATAGCCCTTACCCTTCCAGTCAGACGTACACTTAATGCCAAAATGGTTGTTGGCAAACCTGGCCAGGCTGCTGTTGCCGCTCCCTGACTCAATGATCCCCTGTGCCAGGGTAATGCTGGCCGGAATTCCGTACTTGTTCATCTCCTCAACTGCCACCCCTTTAAAATCTTCAATGTAAGTAACCGTCGTGCGCGACTTAAAGTCGGGATTTGATTTTGTCGCCGACTTTTCTATTTTCTTGTTGTTGCGGCTGTACTGCCTCGATTTGCAGGCAGAAAAAAATACGATAAGCAAGCCGGTGGCAATGATCTGACTAAACAGGGCGGAGTTTCTTTGGTTCATTAAGAATTATTTTTTTCTGATGATAAACAAACCATCCCGCACCGGCAGGATGAGTTTTTCTACACGGTTGTCAGCCGCTATCTTGTCGTTAAAATTAGTAATATTTTTTGTGTCTTTGTCCGGATTGGCGTGGAGAACTTTACCGCTCCAGAGCACATTGTCTACAACAATGAGCCCGCCAGGCCTTACCCGGTCAAAAATAAGGTCATAATAAGTGCCGTTGTTTTTCTTGTCCGCATCAATAAACACCAGATCAAAAATCTCGTTGAGCGTGTTCACCGTTTGAGTAGCATCGCCAATAATATACCGGATCTTTTCCTCATCCTGTGATTCGGCAAAATAGCCCCGTACCCGCTCTTCCAGTTCCTCATTGATGTCCAGCGTATAGATCAGCCCGTCAGCGCCGAGACCTTCGGCCAGGCACAAGGTTGCATATCCGGTAAAAGTCCCGATTTCCAATATTCTGGAAGGACTGATCATTTTGCTGAGCAAGCTGAGCACACGGCCCTGGTAATGGCCGGACAGCATCCGGGGCATCAGCACCTTGAGGTGGGTTTCCCGGTCTATTTTTTGCAGCAGGGTATTTTCAGGTTCACAGTAGTTGAGCAGCAACTGCTGCATGTCGTCATTAATCAGGCTCATGTTCTCTCTCTAACGGGGCTGTTCCATAAAATATTGCAATATGATCGTGGCCGAAATCGTATCTACCCGCTCCTTGTTTTTCCGCTCCTGTTTTTTCAGTCCACTCTGCATAATGGCCTGATGGGCCAGTTTAGAAGTGAACCGTTCATCGATCCAGTGCTGTGGAATATCCGGAAAAGTCTTTCTCAAAGTTTTAGCAAAACCTTTTACATGCTGGGCGGTTTCAGAAGGAGAGCCGTCCATTTGTTTAGGGTCTCCAAAAACAAAAGCCTCTACGGGTTCCGCGGTTAAATATTTTTTCAGATATTCGACAATGTCCTTTGGATGAACGGTATCAAGCCCGGTAGCAATGATCTGAAAGGGGTCTGTTACCGCAATTCCGATTCTTTTGGTTCCGTAGTCAAAGGCTAGTATTCTCGGCATATTCCACATTGGCTCCGGTAATTCCGGAGATTAGTTATAAAGCTCCAAAGATAGTAAACCTAATTGAGTTCTTCCTGCCTGGTACATCTGTCCACACTGACTACGCCCTGAGTACGGGGTGAGTACGCCCTGAGTACGCCTTTTTCCTAGAGAAAAGGCGTACTCACCGTGCATTCAATGTGTACTCAGCCTGCACTCAGTATGAACAGATGTACTACACATCTAAAAGTCAGCGTAACATCATATGGAAGATGGGGCAACAGCAGCGGAATGCAAATATTACTTAAAATTTATTACTTTGCACCAAATGCAATTTAAAGACATCATAGGACAAGACGAGATTAAACGGCAGCTGATCCAGACTGTAGCAGAGAACAGGGTCAGTCATGCCCAGCTGTTCCTCTCCTGCGATGGCAGCGGGGCTCTGCCCATGGCCATTGCCTATGCGCAATATATCAATTGTTTGGATAAAAAGACTGATGACAGCTGCGGGGAGTGCTCTTCCTGCCGGAAATACGGCCGCTACATCCATCCTGACCTGCATTTTTCTTATCCTTTTTTTGCTTCAAAAGATGTAAAGACAGCCGTTGACGTGCTGGACGAATGGCGGAGCATGCTGCTCGAAGACCCGTACTTCGACATGGACATCTGGAGATCAAAATTGAGTGCAGAGAACAAGCAGGCAAATATCAATATTGCGGAGTGTCACGACATCATCAAAAAGCTAAGCTATAAGGCCTTTGAAGCACAGACCAAGGTACTGATCATGTGGCTGCCCGAATACCTGGACAAAGAAGGGAACTCTTTGCTCAAGATCATTGAAGAGCCGCCGCAAAATACCTTGTTCCTGCTGGTGGCCAATAACCAGGAACAGATCCTGTCTACGCTGTTGTCGCGCACACAGATCGTTAAAATACCTAAACTTCCCCATGCCGTAATAGAGACTTTCCTGATGGAAACGCAGGGCCTTTCTGAAAACCAGGCAACGGAATACAGCTTTCTGGCAGACGGGAATCTGATAGAGGCCAAACAGCTGGTCGTGACTACGCACAATGAAAACGCAGACCATTTTGCCGAGTGGCTGAGAATGGGCTACGGCAACAGGGTACTGGATATGACCGTGCTTGTAGACCAGATCGCTGGCTGGGGCAGGGAAAACCAAAAGAATTTTTTGAGGTACGGCATCAGCTTTCTGCGGGAATGCGCTTTGCTGATCAGCGGGGCAGATGAGCTGGTAAAGCTGCCGGTGAGCGCGATGGACACGGCAAAGAAACTATCGGCCCATGTGCTGACCCTATCCATGGCAGAAGCGATCATTTCAGAACTGGAAACTGCTCATTATCATGTAGAAAGAAATGCGAACCCGAAAATTCTGTTTTTAGATGTATCTTTACAACTGGTAAAAATAATCAAGTTTAAAACGTTCCCGAAAGGGACTCAACATATATACAATTAATTATGGGATGTGGAAGTTGTTCTACAGGAGGCGGTTGCGCCCCCGCAGGATGCAAAAGTAATGGCTCATGCCTTACAGGCGGCTGCGGAAAAATGGATGTTCACGATTGGCTGTCTAATTTGGACATGCCATCTAATTATAAACCTTTTCAGGTCATAGAAGTTAAATTTAAAGGTGCAAGGAAAGAGTTTTTCCTGAACAATGACAACATCTATCTGGAAATAGGCGAGCTGATTGCTGTTGAAGGCGCTACTGGCGGATACGATATCGGCCATGTATCACTGACCGGGGAACTGGTCAGGATGCAGATGAAGCGCAGAAAGACCCCGCTTGACCAGGTGACCCGCAAGGTGTACCGCAAGGCGACAGAGGCTGATGTGGAGAAATGGAAAATTGCCAAAGGACTGGAATGGGAAACCATGCACAAGGCGCGTACCCTTGCTCTGGACCTGCGCCTTTCCATGAAGATCAGCGATGTAGATTACCAGGGAGATAAAACAAAGGCTACTTTCTTTTATACTGCCGAAGGACGTGTGGATTTCAGGGAACTGATCAAGAAAATGGCGGAAACTTTCCGCATCAGGATCGAGATGCGCCAGATCGGCATGCGCCAGGAAGCTGGCAGACTAGGGGGTATTGGATCTTGCGGACGTGAGTTGTGCTGCTCTACCTGGCTGACCAATTTTAAAACAGTGTCGACCGCTGCGGCAAGGTATCAAAACCTTTCGCTGAATACACTGAAGCTGGCCGGGCAATGCGGAAAACTGAAGTGCTGCCTGAACTATGAGCTGGACACTTATCTGGATGCGCTCAAGGATATTCCTGATCGCATAGACAGCTTGCAAACGGAGATTGGCGTGGCCCGTCACCAGAAAACAGACATCTTCAAAAAGGTGATGTGGTTTGCTTATCCAAATACAGAGGACTGGATCCCCTTGAAAGTCGACCGGGTGAAAGAGATCATGGCGATGAACAAGCGTGGTCAGAAACCGGTTAGCCTGAAAGAGGAAGCCACAGCGCTGACACCGGTAACGGTAGTTGAAAAAACACCTGATTACGAGAATGTGGTTGGTCAGGACAGTTTGACCAGGCTGGACGATAAGAACCGTAACAAAAATAAAAATAACCGGAATAAAGGCGGTAATAACGACAGGAACAATAGCGGCAGACCTGAAAAAGGACAAAAACCTCAGCAGGCCAGACCGGGCGGGCAGCAGCAGGCGAAAGCAGGCGGGCAGGCTCCGCAAGGCAGGCAGGGACAGCCAAAACAGGCCGGGCAAAGCGGTCAAAACAGGCCGAACCCGCAGGGCAGAGGCCAGCAGCCTGGAAACAAGCCATTGGCAGATCAGAGAGAGGGTGCTGCTCAGAGCGGGATGGCTTCGCCAATTGCTGAAGGTCAGACGCCAAGGGAGGGGCAGCCTTCTGCCAACAGGAACAGGAATAAAAACCGGAGGAAGAAAAATAAGGATAAGCCTAAGAATGAATAATTTTCGTGCTTTAATTTTCTTTTGTGGGGTAGTGATCGCGCTGTTTAGCGGTTGCGACGCCAACACGATCGTGGACAGTAATATGTCTATGCCTGCGCGCAACTGGAATTATGCGAATAAAGTGAAGACGGTCATCGAGATCAAAGATGCCGGCAAACCGGTCAGCATCTATTTCAAACTTCGTCATACCAGTGATTATAAATACGCCAACATTTTTGTTCTTTTTGAGATCAAAGGTGGCGATCAAAAGAAACAGACCCGGCGTTATGAATATAAGCTGGCAGAGCCTGACGGACAATGGAATGGTTCGGGTTCCGGAAATTTATATACTTATGTAATGCCGCTGCTGACCAATTACAGGTTTCCGGCAGCTGGTAAGTATGAGCTTGCCATTGAACAGAACATGCGTGATAATCCACTGAAGGAGATCAGTGACGCGGGGATTAAAGTGGTCAGTTTAGAGCAGCGGAAGTAACTTTTCGAGTGCCATTCCTCTTGATCCTTTAAGCAGGACCAGGCTGTTCTTTACAGGATTTGCCTGAAGATATGCTCCGGCTTCTTCCGGTGTATGAAAGAACGTTCCCTTATATTTATCTTTTAATGCATAAAAATGTTTGCCGATCAGGATCAGTTCATCGGCATGAAGTGCTGCGGCTTCGCCGGCAATCAGGCCGTGCTGTACCGCTGACTCATCACCCAGTTCAAACATATCCCCGATAATTACAGTTTTGTGCCGGGAGTTTAAGAGCGAGATGTTTTTGAGCGCTGCTGACATACTGCTCGGATTGGCGTTGTAAAAATCACAGATCACAGTATTGCTTTCGGTTTTCGTGAGTTGGGAGCGGTTGTTTTTTGGCTGGTATGCGGAAAGACCGGCGTTGACCTGTTCCGGGCTCAGTTCAAAGAACTGCCCGATACAAATGGCGGCCATTGCGTTTTCAAAATTATAAGCGCCTGTTAAATTAACAGATGCTGAATATGTACCCTTTGCCGTAGCCCAGGAAAGTTCAATTAAAGGATCTGTTTTTAGTAATTTGCCATGTACCGCATCTGTAGATTCAGAACCGTAATAGACCACTTTATTAAGACCGGCAGCGGCGCTCATTTCCAGCAGGTACGGGTTGTCGCGGTGGATAAACGCGAAGCCGTGGTGTTGTTTCAGCCAGGCATAAAGCTCGGCCTTGCCTTTTTTTACACCTTCAAATCCGCCAAATCCTTCCAGGTGCGCCATGCCTACATTGGTAATGAGGCCATGTGTGGGCTGGGCAATGCCGCACAAAAATTCAATTTCTTTTTGATGGTTTGCGCCCATTTCGATCACCGCAATTTCGGTCTCTCCGGTGATGGACAATACGGATAAGGGGACACCGATATGGTTATTTAAATTCCCTTTGGTGGCAAAGGTTTTATATTTTTCGGAGAGCACGGTATTGATCAGCTCTTTGGTGGTGGTTTTGCCGTTGGTACCGGTCAGTCCGATGACCGGAATGTTGAGTTGCGAACGGTGGTGCCTGGCCAGGTCCTGCAGGGTGGTCAGCACATCGGGAACAAGGATGCACTGGTCGCTGGTCTTGTAGGCAATGTTGTCGATGACGGCGTAGACTGCCCCGCTGGTCAGCGCTTTTTCGGCGAAGGTGTTTGCGTCAAAGTTATCGCCCTTTAGGGCAAAAAAGATGGATTCCCGGGCAATATTCCGGGTATCTGTAGAGATGGACGGGTATTTTAAAAAACGCTGATACAGGGAGTCTATAGTGCTCATGTGGGAAAGTATTGATAATCAATTCGTCATTGCGAGGTACGAAGCAATCTTAATAGCACAGAGGTTGCTTCGTACCTCGCAATGACGGCCCGGTTAACCTGGTAACTGCGATTAACACGCAGCAAATATATCTTATGAAAGATAAACAAAAAATTATCTTCAGTATTTTGTACATTAATATCTGATATGAAATGGTTTTTGATTTCCTTATTGGTTATAGTCAGCGGCATCCGGAATGCTGCGGATGCCCAGGTTAAATCCCCGGATGCTTTCCTGGGCTATCCGCTGGGCAGCAGGTTTACGGCGACAGATAAGGTCGTGGACTATTTTAAATATATCGCGGACAGGGACAAGAATATACAACTCATCAGCTATGGCAAAAGCTATGAGGGCAGGGAGTTGCTGGTGGCGGTCATCTCTTCAAAGGAGAATATGGACCGGCTGGAGCAGATCAGGGAAAACAACCTGAGCCTGAGCAGGGCGGAAAGACGGGAACTGAAGCCGGGAAGTCATCCGGCCATATTGTGGCTGAGTTATAATGTGCACGGCAATGAAGCCAGTTCCAGTGAGACGGCGATGAGGACCTTGTTTTCACTCAGTGAGGGCAAGACAAAGGAGATCGGGGGCTGGCTGAAAAACACGGTGGTGATCATTGATCCCTGCCTGAATCCGGATGGCAGGGAACGGTACCTCAATTATTTTAACGGAGTGAGCGGCAGGAAGCCCAATCTGAACCCCATGGCAAGGGAGCATCATGAACCCTGGCCGGGCGGCAGGTACAATCATTATTATTTTGACCTGAACCGGGACTGGGCCTGGCAGACGCAGCTGGAAACCCAGCAAAGGCTGAAGCTGTACCGCCAGTGGATGCCCGAAGTCCATGTTGATTTCCATGAGCAAAACTATAATGAACCTTATTATTTTGCTCCGGCGGCAGAACCCATTCATGTGGATGTGACTCCATGGCAAAGGGCATTTCAGATCACGGTAGGCAAGAACAACGCAAAATATTTTGATGAGCAGGGCTGGCAGTATTTTACTAAGGAACGGTTTGATCTGCTCTACCCTTCTTATGGGGATACGTATCCTTTATATAATGGTGCAGTGGGTATGACCTATGAGCAGGGGGGAATTGGTGCAGGTCTGGCGGTCATCACCATTGATGGCGATACGCTGACGCTCAAAGACCGGATTGACCATCATTACACCACGGGTTTGGCCACACTCGAAACAGTAAGTAAAAATGCAGACAAACTGGTGGCTGAGTTTAAGCTGTATTTTGAACGGTCGGTCAGTTCACCTCCTGGTATTTATAAGGCTTATGTGGTTAAAGCTCAAAACCTGAAGCGTATCAAAACGCTGGCGGCACTCTTAAAAAAGAATGGGATTGAATATGCTTTTGGCGGAGAAAGAAATGCCCGGGGTTTCAATTATGAAAACAAAAAAACAGAGGGTTTTAAAATAGAACGGAATGACCTGATTGTAAATCTGCAGCAGCCGGCGGCAGTGTTGGCCAATGTGCTGTTTGAGCCGCAAACGGAAATCCGGGATTCAAATACTTATGACATTACAGCCTGGTCCCTGCCTTATGTGTACGGGTTAAAGAGCTATGCGTTAAAAGAAGCGCTGAAAGGAATGTATGGTGCGCCTGAAGAAAGGGCCACGCCGGCATTACTGGCTGATAAACCTTATGCCTGGATCTTTGACTGGGGTTCAGCGGAAGATGCCCGTGTATTGCTGGCTTTGCAGAAGGCGGGGGTAAAGGTCAGGGTGGCTGAGGAAGGCTTTACGATTGGGACGCGCAGCTTTTCTTCAGGAACGCTGCTGGTGTACAGGGCCGAAAATGAGAAAACCGTGAAGGGCCTGACCGGGAAGATTGACGGTATCGTGAAGGAACTGAAGTTGACGAACTATGTGGTTGCCAGCGGATATGTGGATAAAGGCAAGGACTTTGGCTCATCTGTATATAGGGTATTGAGCGTTCCGAAAATTGCGGTTTTAGGCGGATATGCTACCTCAGCTCAGGGGGTGGGTGAAATCTGGCATTTTTTTGAGCAGGAACTGGGCCATCAGGTGACTATGGTCAATATTCAAAATCTGGACAATCTGGATATCAATAAAATAAATGTATTGATCATTCCTGATGGTACTTATGAGGATGATCTGCCGCTGCGACTGGAAAACTGGGTAAACAAAGGAGGGAAACTGGTACTGTTTGAAAATGCAATTTCAGGTTTCACCGGTAAGAAGCCTTATGAGATTAAAATCAAGGAGGTTATAAAAGATCCTAAGCTAAAACCGGCACGTAAATACGGTGAACGTAACCAGGATGATCTTTCCAATACCATTCCGGGGGCAATATTTAAGGTTGACCTGGACCAGAGCCATCCGCTGGCTGCGGGATTGGGCAGTTACTATCATGCGTTAAAGACCGATGACAAGATCTATGAGCCGCTGGGCGGGGAATGGAGTGTCGGGACGCTGAAGGCCAATAGCTATGTTGCCGGTATAGCGGGCAAATCTGTGTTGAAGCGCCTGAATAACGGGATGTTGTTTGGGGTTCAGAAAATGGGGAAGGGTAGTGTGGTGTACCTTGGCAGTGACATTCTTTTCAGGTCTTTTTGGGAGAATGGAAAGCAGATGTTTATGAATGCTGTTTTTTTGGTGGAGTGAGGTGTGGTCTTTCAGATCGATTAATTGTCAGATATTCAAAGCTATAGATTTGCAAGGCAGATTCAACGTCTATTTCGTTACAATCGATATCTTAGATGTTAAAGAAAGTTAAATATTTGGTGAAAATCCGCATTGTGACGCCTAGTCAGAACAATATTCTTTTTTTATGAACTAATGGAAATATTGTTTGGCGAAACTTGGTAAACGTGTCAGTATCGAGTCCGCTAATCTGTCATAATATTGTCATATAATATTTCATCATTATAAAATAATTATGCTTGCATACTAAAATCGGTATATTTAGCCCATTATTAACTAACCTAAATTTTATATTTTATGAAAAAACTTTTACAAAGTTTGTTCATATTGCTGTTCGTCGCAGGCTCTGCGATGGCGCAAGACCGAACAATTACTGGTACGGTTACAGGAAAGGATGATGGGCAGCCACTTCCTGGAGTAACAGTTTTAGTTAAGGGTACAAAAATTGGTACTCAAACTGGCTCAAATGGTAAGTATGCACTTTCAGTGCCATCAGGGGCTACAACATTAGAATTTTCTTATCTTGGTTATGCGACTCAATCAGTTGCGATTTCAGGAAATGTCGCAGACATCGTGCTGGTAACGGATTCGAAATCATTAACCGAAGTGGTGGTGACCGCTCTTGGTATTACCAGGGCAAAGAAAACGATCGGATATGCTGAAACAACGGTAAAATCAGAAGAAATAAATAAATCTGCAGCGGTTAGTCTTTTGGGTGGTTTGCAGGGTAAAGTAGCCGGCGTTACCATTTCAAATACATCTGGTTCACCGGGCGGATCAACCAAAGTTATCCTGAGAGGTTTTACTTCAATCACTGGCGGCAATCAGCCTCTTTATGTCATTGATGGTGTTCCTTTGGATAATTCCAGCATTGGCTCTGATGACAATTACGATTTTGGTAACAATGCCAATGACATCAATCCAAACAATATTGAAAGCATGAGTATCCTTAAAGGATCTGCAGCAACTGCATTGTATGGATCACGTGGTTCGAGTGGTGTAATCCTAATCACCACTAAAAAAGGTGCACAGGGTAAAACGGTTGTTGACTTTTCGCATGCGACTACCCTAACGCAAGTTGCCAATGTCTGGAAACCGCAAGATATTTTCGGTCAGGGCTGGGACGGTACGTTCATTGAATCTGAAAACGGAAACTGGGGTCCTAAGTTCGATGGTCAACTTAGGCCATGGGGAGCAATTGTTGATAATTCTCAGTTGCTGAAGCCTTTTTCTTTCATCAAAAACAACGTAAGAGATGCCTTAACTACCGGTACGGAGTTTAACAATAATATCGCATTAAGTGGAGGTACAGAAAAGTCTACCTACTATTTCTCTTATGGCAATGTATATAGCGATGGATATCTTCCTTCAGATAATGATTCTTATAAAAGAAATAACTTTACGTTAAAGGCGTCTACTAAGGCCGGTAACTTCACCATGGACGGATCGGTTAATTACGTAGCCAAGAGTCAGAAGTTTATTGCGCAAGGTCAGTCTATTTCTGGAATTGGATCTTCTTTTTACGAGGATATCATTCAGATTCCAAATGACATTCCTATCCATGATTTGAGAGACTATAAAAACAAGTTCTTCAACGTAGATAATTATTTTACTCCATATGCTGAAAACCCGTACTACTCACTATATGAGAACGGAGCACGTTACCAAAATGATCGTGTATATGGAAACGTAAATTTTGGCTACAAAATTAACGATTGGTTATCCCTGCAATTCCAGCAAGGAGCAGATGTGGATAATTCCGGAGCTAAAATCTGGCACAATAAAAATGCCCCAACTCCAGGAAGTTATAACGATGGTGGAAACGTTGAAGGTCAAAGTCGCGCAGCTGATGTAGGTAACGTGATCGAGCAATCTTTCAAAACCTTTGAATACGATTCAAAGTTCAACGTGATTTTTAAGAAAACCCTGTCGAGCGATTTCGATATTGATGGTCTTATTGGCGCCAACTTTAACGACAGAGGCTCTAGAATTTTAATCACCGGTATTGAGGACCTTGCGGTACCAGGCTTTTACAACTTAAGTAATTCAGCAAATAAACCAAGAAGTAGTGAAAGTCAAATCCACAGGCGTTTATTTGGTGCATACGTAACCGGTACAGTTGGGTATAAAAACAGTCTGTTCTTAACGTTAACAGGTAGAAATGATTGGTCTTCTACTTTGGCAACGGGGAAAAACAGTTATTTTTATCCTGCAGCGAGTTTGGCCTATGTGGTATCAGAAGCTATTGATTTGAAATCTACCCCAATTAGTTTCTTAAAATTAAGGGCTAGTTATGGAGAAACAGGTAGTGATACCGATCCCTACAGAATATACAATGTATTGAATGCCACTAATATTCCATTGGGTTTTGGTAATATCCTATTCCCGGTTTCAGGAGTTCCGGGTTATTCCATTTCAAACGTATTGAACAATCCTGAGCTGAAGCCTGAGCGTGTGAAAGAATATGAATTTGGAGCTGATATCAGGTTTTTGAGTGACAGGATTGGTTTAGATGTTTCTTATTTCAATAGAGACAGGATAGATCAGATCTTGCCGGTTCCTATTGATCCATCTACAGGCTATACTTTCCAGTACTTAAATTTTGGTAAGGTTCGTGTAAGAGGTATTGAAGCGGCATTGAATCTAAAACCGGTTAAAACGACAGATTTCAACTGGGACATGACGTATACGTTTAGCAGACAAAGAAACGAGGTACTGGACCTTCCAGGGGGATTAGAAAAAGTGGTGATCAACTCTGCTTATGATGCACAACTGGTTGCTATAAAAGGAAAACCACTTGGTGTTTTCCAGGCTCCTGGTCCGGAATATTCACCGGATGGTAAAATCGTTGTAGATGCTACTGGTTTTCCAATAGTTTCTCCTGAAAATAAAAATTACGGAGACATTCAAAGAGATTTCTCGATGGGTTTGACCAATAGTTTCAGTTATAAAGCATTCAGTTTAGGCTTTACGCTTGATTATCAAAAAGGTGGTGTGTTCTATTCTGGAACAGCAGATTTGCTGAACTTTGTCGGGGCGGACGTGAAGAGTACTTTTAACGATCGCAGGCCATTTATTGTCCCTAATTCTGTGCAAAAGCTGGTGGACGCAAATGGTAACCTGACGGGATATACAGAAAACATGACGCCTATTACTGAAGGCAAGATCGATGATTATTATTATCCAACGACGAATAAAGCCCTGGTTTACAACAACCGTATTTTGGACAAAACATTCTTAAAATTGAGAGAGGTATCGCTGTCATATTCATTACCTAAATCAATCGCCTCAAAAATTTTGGCGGACAAAGCTTCACTTACATTTTTCGGAAGAAACCTATTGACCTGGTTGCCTGAATCTAATAGAACCATTGATCCGGAAGTTTCCAATCAGGGTGTTGATTTAGCCAGTGAATTTGGTGAGTTTAGAACCGCTCCACCGGTAAGATTCTTTGGAGCTGCGCTAAAAGTTACATTTTAATCTCAAGAACGATGAAAAAATTAAATATACAATATAAGCCGTTGGTTTTAGCGGCCTTAGTTTTCTTAACGTTTGGATGTAAGAAAACACTAGACATTAACGAAGACCCAAATAACCCCCGCGTTGAAGAAGCATCACCTGAAGTTTTATTTCCTGCTGCTACTTTGTCTACTGCAGGTAGAGTGGGAGGTGAGCTGGCCATATTAGGTGGGATTTGGTCGCAGTATTGGACACAGTCTTTTGCCTCCAATCAATACAAGACCATCGATACTTACAATTTAACCAGGTTTGATTTGAATGGCTCATATAATGAATTGTTTGCGGGAGCCTTAGCGGACTACAATCTGGCGATCCAAAAGGCACAAGCAAGGAGCGATTGGAAATATAATTTAATGGCAACTGCGTTAAAGGCGTATACCTATCAGGTCCTTGTAGATCTTTATGATCAGGTGCCATATAAAGAAGCATTTCAGGGGGGTGCAAACCTTCAGCCTAAATTTGATGACGGGTATAGTATCTATATTGGCTTATTAGCAGAGATTGACGCTGCATTGGCTAAAGACTTCCAAAGTGGAACATTGACCGCCTCGCAGGAGAAAACAGATTTCCTTTTTGGTGGAGATATGGATACATGGGTTCAATTTGCAAATACACTTAAATTAAAGATGTACTTGAGAATGGTGAATGCAAAACCTGCTGAGGCAAAAGCTGGTATCGACAAATTATATGCTGAAGGTGCAAATTTCCTTGAGCAAGATGCTGGAATTGCAGAATTTGAAGGAACGCCTAATAACAGTAATCCTTTTTATGAATACAACATCAGAAGGCTGAACACTACGACGAATATCAGGGCTAGCATTACCTTTACCAGTTTTCTGGATAGATATGATGATCCTAGAGGTTCGACTTATTTCGGCACCCTTACACCGGTTGGTATTCATCAAGGCGATTTTGCCGCAACTACCGCAGAACAGCCAACGTATTCGAGCGCTACGGTCGCTGCACAAAGCGCTACGGATCCTGTTTGGTTCATTACCGCTGCCGAATCTGATTTTATGCAGGCTGAAGCTTTGGAAAGATATTCCGGTGGTGCTGGAGCCAAAGAGAAGTATACTTCGGGAGTGTCCAAAGCATTTGCTGCGGCAGGTTTTGAGGACAGTGATATTCCTGCCGCTTATGCATATAAAACCGGGGGTTCTCTTGAAGAAAAATTGGAGCAAATCATTGTTCAGAAATGGGCTTCATTCCCTGGCTCGCATGCATTGGAAGGTTTCTTTGAGCAACAGCGGACTGGATATCCTCGAATCAGTGCGGTTTATTCTACAGATCCTAAATACCGCGCAGAACCAGATCCTACACCTCTTGACCCAGAGAGGACCATAGACCATGGTGGCGAATGGGTATATGCCAAAAACGGCGTAACTGGCGGAAGGTTCCCTAAACGGTTGGTTTTTCCTTCCTCTTCTACGGACAGAAATAGCAATACGCCAGCTGAAGTTCCTATCACCACCAAAGTATGGTGGGGCAAGTAGTAGTTTTAAATTAAGATAGAATCATGAAAAGATATTTAAATATAATAGCAATAGGACTTCTAAGCATGTCATTATTTTCATGCAAGAAGGATTCCTTTGATTATCCCGAAGGAATGGTTGGTATATCAAAAGTCACAGTATTTCCTATTCTCCAAGTGAAAGGAGACAAGTACATGTATGTAGCGAAGGGTGGAACATTTACTGATCCGGGTGCAGAGGCCAGTGTTGGTGATGCGGCAATTGATGTAAAAATCGATGGCGCGGTCAATACCGGCGCTGCTGGGGTGTACACCTTAAATTATTCTGCGGCTAATGCTGACGGATTTTCGGCAACATCTCCAAGGTACGTGGTTGTATATGACACCAAACCAGATGCGGCAGCCAATGATTATTCCGGGTCATACAAACGGGCAGGATTTGAAACGTTTGCGGTTTGGAAGAAAGTGGCTCCGGGCGTTTACACAATTACCAACCCTGGTGGAGCTGTAGGCAACACAGATGTGGTGATAGGCATAAATCCAAGTGGGTCGTCTATTCAGATTCCACAGCAGGATTCTGCAGTTGGTCCTTTTAAATCTACCGTTGCAACTATGGCGGGAGGGTATTCTTGGGCACTTACTAATGCGGGTTATGGCGCACAAAGCAGGTCATTTACTAAACAATAATCTAAGTTAAAGCATATGAAAAAATATATATTTATACTTTCCTTTTTAGTTGTAGGATTTTCATCCTGCAAAAAGGACGAGGTTGCAGGCGGCACGGCCGTTCAGGATATGTCTGGAGAATGGTGGGTACAGGTAGAAGAGCGAGTCACTCAACCAAATGGGGATGTTACTATTAAAACACCTTTTGGCCCATATTATAGCCTATCGAGTTATAATACAGCAGATAATTCATCAACAGTAATGTGGCTTGACGATTCTCAAAGTTTTTATGGACTAAAAGCCAAGGTCAACGTGGATGTAAATAACAAAACTTTTTCTGCTACAGCCGCAGACGAACTTTATTTCGAAGTGACGGTTGATATTAAAAATGGTCAAGTCATCAAAAACGGAGCTATTGGCGCTGTATCGAAAGCCGTAACGGATTCAATAGCCTTTGATGCGGTCTTTTCGGATTCTCCTAAAAGCTTATTCAGGTATAGGGGTTATCACCGGACCAAGTTTCCTGGAGACGATCACTAAAACGTATTTAAATACTTCACAAAAGAGGGGGGATATCATAAATTATGATATCCCCTTTTGTTTTACTAGAAGCAGAAGACCTATTTATTAATTTTGTATTTCTTTCAGAAAATATAATGGGGCAACCACAGGCAAGGTTGGAATTGCGGACTTTTGAAATTATCCTGCTTTTATGATACAGATGTACGCATAAAACTTAATTATGCGCATTATTTCTACGGTGAAACTTTACGACTTCTGTTCGATAGGAATCCATAAGGACTTCCCCAGCACCATCGCCCTGTTGTCTTCAATATGTCCAGTCGGGAAATTAAAACAAACCGGGTAGTCATATTCCTTTACAACTTCCCAGATGATCTCCTCCGGGGATTGTCCGAATGGTATTTTTTCTTCAGGAAGTTCATTGAATGCGCCGACAATGAGGCCTTTTATCTTTGCCAGCTTGCCGCTGCGTTTCAGCATCCGCATCATGCGGTCAATTGATGATGGCCTTTCTCCAACGTCTTCTATAAAAAGAATTTTATCTGTGTAATCCATTTCAGATGAAGAACCTTGTACCATAACTAGTAAAGTCAGGTTGCCTCCAATTAGGATGCCGCTCATTTCACCGGGTCTGTTTGGCACAAGCGGCGGAGAGGTAATGTCATTAGATCGGGTGATTGCCTTGTAGTTGTATTCGATCTTTTCTCCAAACAATGCTTTCCTTAAAGATTCCAGAGATTCCGGTGTGGCTTCATTAAAGGTATAAGGCATTTGTGCATGTATGCTCTGGATGCCAAACACAGCATAAATGTGGGACAGCAGTACAGTAACATCACTAAAGCCCACAATCCACTTGGGCTGTGCCGTAAATTTCCTGAAATTAAGCTCGTCAATGATCCTTACGGTACCGTATCCACCCCTTCCGGCAATGATCGCTTTAGTATCAGGGTCATCTAAATAATGCTGCAAGTCTTGTGTTCTTAATGCATCATCACCGGCAAACTGGTGGTGTTCGGCACTTACGGTTTGCCCTGTCTCTACTTCCAGTCCCCAGGACCGGAAAATAGCTATTGCTTTATCTATGCTTTTGGGCAATCGGCTGGCAGGACAGACTATTGCAATTTTATCACCCTTTTTTAAATATGCCGGCTGTTGAATCATTAGTAAAAGACTTATCTTTGCCAAAATAATAAAAATAGTTTTGGATAGCAGTAAAATAAAAAGATATACCGTTACGGCCGCTTTGCCTTATACCAACGGACCGGTACACATTGGTCATTTGGCTGGAGTTTACCTCCCTGCCGATACCTATGTAAGGTACCTCCGTTCAAATAAAAGAGACGTCAAATTTGTTTGTGGATCTGATGAAAACGGCGTGCCCATTACCCTCAAGGCCAAAAAAGAAGGGGTGAGCCCACAGGTGGTCGTAGATAAATACCACAGAATCATAGGCGATTCTTTTAAAGAGTTTGGGGTTTCGTTTGACATTTATCACCGGACTTCATCCTTAATGCACCACCAGACGGCCTCTGACTTTTTTAAAACGCTGTATGAAAAAGGGGTGTTTACTGAAGAGATTACTGAGCAATATTATGATGAAAAAGCGCAGGCTTTTCTGGCAGACAGGTACATTACCGGGACTTGCCCGAGATGCGGAAATGAAAATGCTTATGGTGATCAGTGCGAAAACTGCGGCAGCACCTTAAATGCAACTGACCTGATCAATCCAAAATCTACATTGTCCGGAGAGCCGCCGGTTAGAAAAGAAACCAAAAACTGGTTTTTGCCGCTCGATAAATATGAAGATCAATTAAGAAAATATATAGAAAGCCACAAGGAGTGGAAACCAAATGTGTACGGCCAATGCCAAAGCTGGCTGAACTCGGGTTTGCAGCCAAGAGCAATGACCAGGGACCTGGACTGGGGGATTAAGGTTCCGCTTAAAGATGCCGAAGGCAAGGTGCTCTACGTCTGGTTTGACGCGCCTATAGGCTACATTTCTGCTACCAAAGAATTGTTTGAATATGCCCGTCTGGATGTATGGAACCCGATGGCCGAAGAATATTACATCAACCAGAATGAGGTCGAGAAAGGGAGCTGGGAAGAATACTGGAAGGATGAGGAAACCAAACTGGTGCATTTTATCGGTAAGGACAATATTGTATTCCACTGCATCATTTTCCCGGCCATGCTCATGGCCCATGGGGGGTATATTTTAGCGGATAACGTACCGGCAAATGAGTTTTTGAACCTCGAGGGGCAGAAAATTTCGACTTCAAAAAACTGGGCAGTCTGGCTCAATGAATATCTGGAGGAATTTAAAGGTAAACAGGACGTGCTGCGGTATGTTCTGACTGCGACCGCACCTGAAACAAAAGACAATGATTTTACCTGGAAAGATTTTCAAGCCAGGAATAACAATGAGCTGGTTGCTGTATTTGGCAATTTCATCAATCGTGTAGTGGTGCTTACCCATAAATATTTTGATGGTAAGGTGCCGATGTGTATGCACATCACCCCTGAAGATCAGCAGGTATTGGATGAGCTGGCAGCTTTCCCTGCTAAAATAAGCGCTTCTATTGAAAACTATCGTTTCAGAGAGGCCTTATCGGAAGTAATGAATGTCGCGCGTCTCGGGAATAAGTACCTGGCGGATACTGAGCCATGGAAGGTGATTAAAACAGATGAAGACCGTGTACGTACCATTCTGAACATCAGTTTGCAGATAGCGGCTACGCTGGAAATTCTGATCGAGCCCTTCCTGCCGTTTACCGCAGATAAGCTAATGAAAATGCTGAACTATGGCGGTCATATGTGGGAAGATGCGGGTAAGGCCAATTTGCTGCACCGTGGTCACCAGTTGAACGACCCGGTTTTACTGTTTGAGAAGATTGAGGATGAAGAAGTACAGGCGCAGATAGATAAGCTGAATAAAAGTAAGGTGGATAATATCGCGGCTACGGCGGTTGTTGCTCCTGCAAAGGAAAATATTGATTTTGATCAGTTTAGTGCTGTAGATATCAGGGTGGCGACGATCATTGCCGCTGAAAAAGTCGAGAAGACCAAGAAACTGCTGAAACTTACTTTAGATACAGGAATAGATCAGCGCACAGTTGTATCCGGTATTGCAGAGTATTATAAGCCTGAAGATATCATCGGACAACAAGTAAGCCTGGTGGTAAACCTTGCTCCGAGAGAGATCAAAGGAATTGTATCACAAGGGATGATCCTGATGTCTGAAGATGCGGAGGGTAGACTGGCTTTTGTGGCTCCTGTTGATAAGCATAACAACGGCAGCGTGGTTAGGTAGTTTGAAAATTCATTTCCTGCCACCGGAATTATTGAATGTTTGGGGTATGACTAAGATTTAGTTTTTAGTAGTTCGAGTTTTTCACGTTCGCTTTGCAGGAGGCGTTCGTAAAGCTCGATTACCTTGTCAAGCGGATTAATTGAGCATAAATAATTATTGTTATTCGAACTGCTATCAGTAAAGGTATTTCCTATGATATTAAATACAGCCTCTTCGTTGAAGTTTTTAATTGCTTCTGCGGAAAGGCCCAATATTTTGGCTACCTGATTGAGCAATTCTTCTTCTATTTTTTCACTTTGTTCAATCTTGGAAACCGCCTGCTGACTAATGCCCAGCTCAACTGCCAGCGTTTCTTGCTTCATTCCTCGTAATTCGCGAATGCGGCCAATCTTCCTTCCAATATGAGGCGAATTGGGCTTAGTCGTTGTTTCCATATGAACAAATATAATTAAAAGCGATGACAGTAAACAACAAGTATGAAGTTGTAAGATACAACCGGCTGTGGTTGGTTACGAAAGGTTCTTTTCGAAGATTTGATCCAAAGAAATTAAAAAATTATGAAACAAAACAGCGTATCCAACCCACTGCATGAAACACATTTTAAGGAGCTCATTCTGTCGCTTGCAAAAAAGTTTGAACCATTGCAAATCATTTGTTTTAACCGGCGTTTTTCATCAAGTGAGGTCAACGGTTGTTTTGTCAACACAACATCGGATCGGAGTGGGCATTATGCTTTATTGATGGTTACTGAGGGCGCTATGCGTATTGATCATGAAGTGCAGGACTACACCAATACGCATTATAGGCAGGGAACAGTTACCATTCTCTGCCACAGTAAAGATGCTGTCACAGAATCGATTAAAGCGAACAGCCGTTTTTTTATGGGCGTTTATACAACGGGACAGTTGTTATACAGTCACAATGGTTTACAGGAGTTTGATTTTAATACATCCTTTATTCCTCTACAGGCTGCAGAGAAAGCCCAAAAGCACTTTGATCGCCGTTTGCCATTGGCAGACGGTTTTTTGCAGGGAGCAGCCGGGTGTTTAGCAAAATGCCAATATAAAGTTTGCGTGTTCATGCTTCATCAAGCAATGGAGCAATGTTGCATTGCATTAATTAGAGTGCATATTGCCTATCGTTTGGAAATGCATAATTTACATCGGCTGCTCCGCCTAAGTCTTTGGTTTTCTGAAATACCTTATAAAATGTTTGTTACTGGAAGGAATGATGATGAAAGGCTTTTTGATGTCCTGATTAAAAGTTATTCTCAGGCACGCTATAAGGATGATTTTTCTGTAGATGGGCAAGATGCGGAGGAACTATATGATCGGGTTTCAGCTTTTTTAACGGCGACTAGGGAAATGTGCAAAAGTAAAATAGTAGCATTGAATGAAGAAGCTGATTTATATAAGCAATCTTGACTGAGGGGCTGGGAGCCAAATCTTGTGTAAACCGCAATCTGAGGTGAAATAATCGCCTGTAAAAAGCCTGATCCTCGCAAAATTGTTTAATGTGCTATTTAAACAAAGCGTTTTATTGTTATATTTGCGGCTGCTTTTTAAGCATATTGTTTGAAAGGTTAATGGTTTCGTAGTTCAACGGATAGAATAGAAGTTTCCTAAACTTTAGATATGGGTTCGATTCCCGTCGAGACCACTTCACGGGAATAAAGGTTTTAAAACTTTATTCCCGTTATCATTTTCTAGCGTAAATGTTTGTTTATTAGGGAGGTATAAATAGAGGAAGCCTCTATTCCTTGGGGTTCGATAAATTTTAGCTAAAAACTGGAATTTCAGAGGTAATTTTAAAAATCTAAGGTAAAAAGTGGATTTAAAGACATTTCATGGCGGTTCGATTCCAGTCACCTTTTTATCAATAGGGATCAATTTTTACAAATTTTGCCCATGTTTAACAAACGCGGGTCAATTTCCTACTTTTTGACCTATATTGTCAAGCTAACTTTGCTCTGTTCTAATTACAATACGGTTAGTGTTTTCTTTCTTAAGACTCCCCACATTAATTAAAAGGCTTATCAGGTCATTATTGAAATAATAATTCTCCTTGCCAATTTTGTTCTTAGTAACCAATCCCTTTTCGCATAGCTGATCAAGATATCTTCCTGCGGTTTTTCTGGCTATGTGTAAATCATTTCTTATAAACTCAATCTTTGTGTAAGGGTGCTTGAACAAGCTATTGATTAAATCCTGTGAATAGATTTTTGGTAGTTCCGACCTGATCTTTTGCTTGTGAGAAGCCATGAGTTTTTTTATCTCCCTAATTATAAATGAAGTCTGGACAGCGGTTTCCTCGACGGCATCAAGCATGTAAAGAATCCATGGTTCCCAATGATTGGATTCCCGGGTTTCTTGTAATAGACGATAATATGTTGCCTTGTTCTGGTTAATGTATCGGCTCAGATATAAAATAGGTAACTTCAGTAGGTTCTCTTTTACGAGATATAGAATATTTATAATACGGCCTGTGCGCCCGTTTCCATCATAGAACGGGTGTATGCTTTCAAACTGGTGATGTATGATCGCCATCTTAACTACCGGATCAAGATCGGTAAGTTCTCCGTCATTAATGAATAATTCAAGGTTCCTCATTAGTTTGATGATTTCATCCAATTCCTGTGGTGGGGTGTAAACAGTTTCTCCAGTCTGGTCATTTTTCAAGGATGTTCCAGGAACTTTCCTAAACCCGGCATCATTTTCCTCCAGAAGTGCCTGCAACTTTAGAATATTATTAACCGTAATTAAACCGCTGTCCTTCACTTGTTTAAAGCCTTCTAGTAGCGCGTGGGCGTAATTATATACCTCTTTTGCAGCATGGCTTGTAAATTGACGGTTAATACCGTCACTTGTATAGAGTTCGTCGTGTGTTGTAACAATATTTTCGATGGCAGAACTATCCTTCGCTTCCTGTAGGGAAAGTGTATTGAGTATTATCCTTTCATTTGGAATGCTCTCTGCCACGCCATTTAGCCCTGCTAATGCAGCCCGAACAGTATTAAGTTTTTTTAAGACTGCCTTTGTTTCAATTTCTTGTGGTAATGGTAACGATGGAATATTACTTATTTTGCTCATTCTATAGTTAACGTAACAACATATGGGCCAAGTTACGGCTTTTTTGTCCACACTGCAATTAACGTGGGCCAAATTTTTAATTTTTGACCCACGTTGCCGTTGAGCTCCTTTGTAATGATGAAAAGCCTTTGGATAAAAATTTGGAGGCTTTTTTATTGGGGTTTCTTTTTTAACTTAGAGTTTCAATAATCAATATGTTAGCCCAACGCCCTTATATTATTTACAAACTCCCAATAAGCAGAGTTACTCAAGCACTTATCGGAGGAAAAATAGAAAAGGTTTGGAAAAATATAGAAAACTTCTTGATGACCTGTACTACTGCTGATATTGAAAGTCCCAACAGTGTTTATATGGTTGGTTACACTGCCGATGAAGAACATGGTGAACAACCTGAATTGGCAGAAGAGGTATTAACAAAAGTGACAAAGGTCTTTGGTGAAGGAAAAACTGAACCTGTTGGTTATTTATATCCGGCAAACATTCCTTTAAAACAAACTAAAACAGAATGGGCGTTGACCAAGAAAGATTTGCCAAGAGTCATAGATTTTTTAATAAAAGAACAGCCTTTGCCCAAGTACAACCTCGGTCCAATTGAATTAATAATATCCTATGATTTTAAACTAATCGATCCCAATACTAAAGAGGAACTGCCAGATCAACAGTATATTTCAAATTTTTTAATATGGATAACAAAGAATAGCTGTGTTAGCGCAAGTTTATGTTTTCCTTTTACAGAGCCTAATCAAGAGTTTTGGAATTATGCAAACAACATTGAGCCATTCATCCCTTTCAAATTTGACATTAAGCATTTAAGATTAGGACGATCTAATAAAAAAGGCACTTCCAATATATTTTCAAAACTATAACGATTGATTCTCTAAATCCGCAGCACAATGCAAATCAGCTATAAAAGAGTTCGAGTTTTATTGTCCCGCGACCGCAAAAGCAATTCTCTCAGGCCACTTTTTTTAAATTTGGCGATAAAGCCAAGCTAATGTTAGTGTATCTAAAGGTTAAAAGTCCAGATTTAATCGAGATTATCCAGTTTTAGTAAAGGCAAGTGAGGAGTAGACGAAAATCTCAAAACAGTTTGAAATCCGTCTCGTCGAGATATTTTATAACCCCTCTTCACGCCACAGAATCTCTCAATAATCAGATGTAAATCTTCCAAAAAATAGTTTGAAATCGGTGTCTTTGAGACCACCAACGTCCTTCATGATATCGTGAAGGACGTTTTTATTTTCAGTTGATTTTCAAATCGTTAGATAGAGCAAAATGGAGGCATGTTTTGGTTCGAGCCTTGTTGGGGCACTTAAATCGCCTTAACGCTCAATTTTTTTGACATCTCATTTTGCAAGGGCCATATTAAAAGAACATCCTATATGTAAAAAAATCACAGATATTCAAGCCTAAGATTTTTATAAAAAATCCCTATGCAAGACTTTGTCCAATCTGTAGGTGAGTGCTTAGTACAACCCTGTTCCAAATATTGATGGTAATTACAGCTGTTATGATATCTGCAATTTGAGCTTCGCTAAAAAATTGTAGAGCGCTTGAATAAGTCTCATCTGACAATCCATTTTGATGAATTAATGTTATCTCTTCGGTTATTGCCAACACTACTTTTTCTTCTTCCGTAAAAATGCCCTCTGCTTCTCTCCAAGCATTCAATAGAAAAATACGCTGATTTGTTTCGCCATTTTTAATTGCGTCTTGCGTATGAATGTTGATACAATAGGCACAACCGTTAATTTGTGAAGCACGAATCTTTATAAGTTCTTTGTTTGTCTTAGCTATAGAAGCGTTAGATAGATAAATTTCTAAACCAATCATCGCTTTTAGTGCATTTGGAGAAACTTCCTTAATGTTTAATCGTTTTTGCATTGTATAATCTTTTAAAATTGTTCAATGCAAAATTGTATAATAAGAAAATGAAAAAACTTAAACTGGTTTAAGAAGAAGTTCTCTTTCGAATTTCGCTTAAATACTCGGGAGTGAAACCCAGATATGAAGCGATTAAGTATTGAGGAACTCGTTGCACAAATTCGGGATGATTTCTAATAGCTTGAAAATAAAATTCTTCTTTTGAAAAAGAAAAAAGAAATTGGATGCGCTTTTGAGCCGCTGCATAAGCCCTTTGGTAAACAAAACGGAAATAGCGTTCCATTACCGGGAATTCCCTTAATAATTTTTCCTGTTTCTCTTGCGTGAGATAAAGTATTGTTGATTTTTCTACTGCCTGAATATAAAACGCCGTAGGTTGTTGATTTTCATAGGCAAAATTGTCGGTTAGCCACCAGGTTTCTATGGCAAATTCGGTGGTTTGTTCAGTGCCTTTTTCGTTGATGTAGAACTTTCGCAATAAGCCATCCAATACAAAGTAATGATGCCTGCAAATCTGTCCTTCCGCTAATAGATTTTCCTTTTTAGCCACTTCTTTCGTGTCAAAGAATTTTTTGATTCCTTCAAATTCTTCGTCAGTTACTGTTGTAAATTTGCGTATGTGTTTTTTGAATATATCTAACATCGAGGGAACAGATTTTTTTATTTTGCACGTGACGTTTTGCAGGGTTAACTGAAGCATAATTGCTTGCAAGAACACTGATACACTAAGCTAAATAAATAACTTTTAATTTTTTTACGCTCAATTCGTCTGATGGATAATTTAACCCTGTTGTTATCCTCAAACATTATATCGTTGTACTATGATTGGATCATGATCTAACGTTTCTAATCAAGAAGGCGGTTCAATTTTTACCCTATATCCTTGCCTTGATTCCTTCTCAAATTAATAAAAAGTCTCAAAATCATCTATTAAACGGTTCAGGTTTCCCTTGCGTCGCCCACGACTTTTGCCAGCGTTTTTACACAGGCCCTGGTTTTTTTTGTGTTAAGTGGCTAGAAAAGAGGCGAATTTTAGGGCTGATTTGGGTAAAAATGGTTCGATTTGAACAAGTGAAATGTATCAGTTTTAGTTATGGTATTTCTATGATCAGCTGCTTATTATAGCCATTATATGGCTCATCAATGTATCCATGCGGATTACATATCACCTCGGTCTCATCAATTTTATATCTTGCTGGGGTATGAATGTGTCCGTGTATCCAATATAGCGGGCGGTACTTTTTAACAAGCTCTTCAAGATCAGAAGCATAAGCAGATGAGACGGGGTCATTTTTGTAAACCTCAGGCACCGATCTTATACTTGGCGCATGATGGGTAATGACAACATTCTTTTCATTTCGGCATTCCTCAAGGCTCTCCTGCAACCATGATTTTGAAAACTGGTGGATTTTATAGGTGTCAACAGTTCTCAGTTTTGAGTAAGATGGGTCTCTGCGGATTTGCTTATAATCATTCATTTTTGCCTGACAGATGTTCCCATATTCAACAGGGTTTCCAAACAAAGAAAAGTCTGTCCATAGTGTTGTGCCATGAAACCAGATTCCATCTAGTTTAATTCTTTCGTTTTCAAGAACATGAATGTTGGAGTTTTTTGATGCTTCAACAATTTTGTGCAGTGTTTTGGGATAAGAACCTTTATAATATTCATGATTGCCAAGAATATAAATCACAGGCTTGCGGGCGATGAATTTTTTGACCCATTCAATGCCTTTGGTGCCAAGGTTGGTATCTCCGGCTAAAACGATCAGATCGGCATTGTCAAATGTCAAATCTGAGATTCCAAACTCTTGGTGTAAATCGCTTATAATTTGTACTCTCATTTAGCTACCAGATTTTCCACCATCTTCGTTTTGCTTGTTGATTTTTATGCATCAATTGCACTTTTTTAGCAGTTGGATTGCACCAGCTTCCACCTTTGACATTTCGTTTTTCAAGATCAACAACAAATTCTACCCATTCATCAGAGTCGACAGTGGGTTCATAAGCTACCCCACTTACTAGATTTCCTTCAACAGTTAAGTCTTTAATTCCATCCCAAGAAATTCTCTCTGAGTGCCAATATTCTCCATCTGCCTCAAATACTGTTAGACAGGTAGAATCCTGAAGAATAAGCCTTCGGTTCAAGGTCTTTGTAACCGTTTCATACTGCGTTCCAAATATTGAAATAGGCTTCTCAAGATCAGGATTCATTAAATAGCAAGTACCCCCTGCAATTACCAAAATAGAAGGATCATGCTCAAATTCATAAACCGCATTAAATCCAATCCACCCCGGCTCAAAGTTTCCAACCCAATTTGTATTTTCAGAAGTATAAAAACGAACCACAAAGCCTTCTGAATAATATGCCTCATTATTTTCACTAACAGGAATATACATCGGCCCATAAGCTGGTAATGATTCTAAAATCTCGTAACGAAGTGTATGTGACATCCTTATTTATATTACTATTGAATTGGTTGGGGTATAAATATCGTTTAATTTACCGAAAGCTCATTTTCTTTTGAGAGAGAGTAACGAAACCCACCCCCTCTGGACCTTTTAGTCAAAATAATTGTCAAAATAGTTTGAAATCCGTTCGTCGAAGATATTTAAAATCCATCCTCACGACCTAGAATCTCAATAATTAGCTGTAAATCTTCAAAAAAAGAGTTTGAAATCGGTGTCTTTGAGACCACTTATACGACTTTAAACACGTTATACAGCCTTTCTTTAACCGGAGAGGCTGTTTTGTTTCCGCCAAATTGATTAGATAGGGGCTAGCCGACAACCGATTTCGGTAGTCAATGGTTGCAATTTTACCTTTTATGCCAGAGATTTAACTCAACTTAAGAGAACCAAATGCGTAAAAAGAAACCCCAACCTTATAATAAGGTACAACAATCAGAAGGTTGTATACGCTAGTGGGAAGCGAATATATCCTAAGTTTTGGGATTCGAGTGTCCAGAGAGCAAAGAGATCGAAAGGGTTTGCAGAGGCTGACTGCTGAACAATAATCTAAGAAAGATGTAATCAGTTTCCTTGTAACATCTATTAAGCAGCACTTCCATATAGACTATTACAATTGTCTAATAAGCTTAAACAAGAAGCCGAGGATAAGACCTACCCGGTTGGTGAGGCCTATGGGGACTCTTTCAAACACCAAAAGCATTGAAAGCAAATGATGCAGGTGCTTTTTACATTGCCATAGTACCGGTCTTGATGCGATTGCTGATACTGATTGACCTTATATAAGATAACATAAGTCAGTGATTACATTATGTGCAGAGCCAGAGAGATTGTGGCTCTTTTATAACTATTTACACATTCGTTGCGGTAGTTGCCACATATAGCTATATTAGGACATAGTTGAATGATATGAAATCAGATCTTGAAGAAACAATTGAGTCTTATGAGATGGAGAAAGTGGAACTGGAAAAACAGATAGCAGAATATGTTAAAGAAGCAGACTATCTATATGCGCATTATCATCAAAGAGCATTGCGGAAGGTTAACCGAACGCTTGATACACTTAAGAGATTAGAAAATCCATTGTATAGCCGTATACGTGAACATCAAATGTATATTGACAATTGCAGGAAAATGTTGGCCGATCCCGAATATGTTGGCGGCGACTATCTGAAACATCGAATAAAACACTATGAAGATAAAATTCTAGAACTGAAAAGTATTCCAGTCACACCTTCATACGACAGTCAGGAGATAGATGATGCGATCTTCAGTCTCGTAAACGGAGAGATTAGCGGTTTTAAATTTTACTTCAAATCTACTCCCGATGTATATGCCGACTTTACCAAAAGCGATGATATGATCCATATTCAGATCTGCTCTCAAACTGATGGAACGAATGATTACCAATATCTGCTTTCCGACATTAACAAATTCAAGGCTCTGGGATTTATATTAATGGATGGAAATTGGGTTTATACTTATGACTTGACCAGTTTTAAAGACGCACTGGAGATTAAAATTGTTTTAGCCCGGTTGATTTACGAAGTATTTCATTATGACAGAAGATTCGACGAAGCCAGAATAGTGCTAGGCTGATCGGCATCGCCACCAGGAATTTAATAAAGTTGCTATTGATGTTTTCTATACTTGCTTTTCCTTCTGCTAATTTTGATTATTATTGCCATTACAAACTCTCACATCGTATGAAGAATCCTTCGTTTGAAATATACATTAACGATCGCTTAGTAACAACTGCGGGCATTACATCAGAGTTCGGAGTCGTTTCAGTGATAACAACCTGGGTAAATAGCAGTGTGGACAACTACAAAGATCTTAAGATTAATGTTGGCGGTTTAGACTCTACAGATGAATCATATCTGACGTGGCATAATCAACAACTAGCCATCGGTGATGAAGTGACAATCAAAATTACAGACAGTGATAATATCTCCACACCAACAGTCAACCCAAAAACATCCGAAGAAGAACATCTCAAGCGAAAGATCAGTTACTTTCATAGGCTCAAAGAGGAATTGAAAGATCATTTATAAATATAAAAAGTCTTAACGATATGAATTTGATTAGTGCCTTTTATTACTACTTGGAATGTTCGGTGATCTACGTTCAGCAACGTGTCTGGGGACGCTTTTATAATGAATCTATCGGATTAATTAGTAAGTATATGCATCATTTGGTATAACCTTTGTCTTTTAGAAACTTAAAGGCTTCACGAGCTTTGTCGTTGATAAGATAAATCTCCCAAACTAGATGGGTGCCTTCTTTCCTGTATTTCCCAGGCATTGATTTTCCCCCTAAGATGAAAATCTCCTTGATGAATCCAGAAGGGATTGCATTGTAGAGGTTGTTACCCTTTGTTTCCACTTCCAGTATTTTAGCAGGGCGAATCCTTTCACTTTTACCACCTCCTTTTATAACGAACAGCGGGATACTGTCTGCCGGGTATATCTCTGGATCTTTTGATTTTCCTATATTGTAAGATGGTCTTAATACAGGTTCAAGAGAGGATCTTAATAAGGTGTCCTGTGCAAAGCCACTAATGGCGAACAATGATGTTATAAAGGGCAAGAAGAGCGTTTTCATACGATTTGGTTGGTATAGTAAATATACAGACGAAGAATGTGATTATCAAGGACATCTTTTCACCTCAATTCGCGAGGTTAGGTTCGCTATGCTTTGTTTTTCAGCGTGTTGTTTGTTATATTTATTAAGCATTATATGAAGTATCTCAAATTCTATTACTTTTCATTCCTTTACTTTTATAAGGATAAACCTGAAAGCTGGATTACAGAATACAGAAGTTTATTTCTTGTGTTAATTACAATAACCAGTGCAGTGAGTTTCGTTTTGCTGATGGTGTATCCTAACTTTAATGGGATATATCCTTATGTTAGAGTGGTTATTCTCACCCTGTTCATTGCTTCGTTTATTATTATGCAACGTGTTTTGATTTCCACTGGTAAATATCAATTGATCTTCGACGAGTTTGAAAACCATCCAATAAATACCAGAACGAATAGGGTTACCTGCTGGGTAATTTGGCTTTTAAGCTTTACGGCACCTAATGTTCTCGCCATTATCCAAAAAGGAGATATCAGCTAATTGTTCGGGGTCAACTTTTTCTTTGGCACCTTCGATCCGTTCGCAGGTTGGTGAGCATATCGATATCCTGTCGAATAAAACAAGCAGTTCAGGTTATGGCAAATATTCCCTATCTTTAATTGACGCTAATTCAAAATTTATGGATAACAAACTGTCTGTGTGGACTATTGAGAGGTTAACTAAGCGGAAGAAATTATTAACCTGGTCAAGTACAATTGTATTCTGTTGTCTATTGATTATATTAATATCAGGGACATACCTTGCTATGGCACATGGAAAATACCAGCAACTAGGCATGACAGGTGTTTTTGCTATCATGTTTATATCGATGAAGAACCAACTTCAGCGCATTCAAACGGAGCTTCAATCAAGAACTGCTATTTAGTTCGCTTTTATGGAAAACGTTAAGGATATTATTGTCGTTTACTGGCTAAGTAAACCGACTAACTTCGACATCGAGTAAGCTAACCAATCATTCAGCTAGGCTTAATCAGCCTGGCTTCATCTGCCTATCCTTTAGATATATGAAGAATAATCTATTTGATGTATATTAGTTTGTCTAAATCGCTCAACATGAAAATTAGCCAAGTATTAGCAATCGTTTGCATTGGGTTTGCTAGTTGTAAGCAAGCTAACCGACCATTACAAGTTTATAATCTAAAAATTAAACAGGTAACACTTAACATATACGGGTCAAAGATGGTTGACAATCTTAAGAAGATACAGTTATGGCAATCAATGATACCATTGCATATGACAGAGCTTTATTAAACTTCTTCGGTACCAAGCAAGCTGAAAAATTGACCGAAGAAAGAGTGTCTAAATGCGTGCGGTTGCAGCCTCACACTCTGCTTTTATCTCTTTATAATCTGTAGGGTCGAGCTTGCATCTAAAAGTAGCCCCCTAACTTCAGCAATTTTTCGTTCGAATGCCCAGGTTAAACGTAGTCCTGAACTATGTATGTTCAGACACTAAAAAATCTAAGTAATCAATCACCGTTCAACTTCTTCAATCCAGTGATCGCGCTATTTAATTTTGGATTAAGCGCTAAGGCCTTTCTGTACATTAGAATTGCATTTTGCTTGTCGCCTGTGTCAGCTAATACCATTGCGAGGCTGTCGTATACGTTTGGACTGTTTGGATATAAAACGGTGTTCAATCTCAGCACTTCCATTGCCTGTGCTTTAAAATTGTTAAAGAACATTCCCAGGCCAGCCATGTTCATTTCCTGTTCATCCAGTGAAAAGTTAGCGGTATCTGCCTTGATCGTATTTAATCTTGCCCAAGCGTCATTAAGGCTGCCTTTTAGCAGTATTCGCGTAAATTCGTTCGCTACGGATTTTTTATCTGTTTGGGCTTTTCCTCCGTTCATCAGATACATCAAACTCATAGCAGAGCCGTGTGTGCTCCGGTGGGTGACGTTATTAAGCACGATAACAGTCTGGCGCTTGGTGATGTTCCGGATGAAAGCTGTTACTGCTCCCGGCATTCCACCTGTATGAAAGACAACTTTGCCTAAGCGGGCATCCTTCAGTATGTACCAGCCCAGACCAAAATTGGAAATGTTGTTTTTCCAGCCCATTTCAGCTAGCGTCCCGTTGTTGAGTTTGATTGGGGTAAATGCTTTCTCCAGCGTTGCGTGTTTAAGAATTTTTCCCGTGTACAGTGCCTGGTCAAAGTTGAGCAGATCCTGCGTTGTGCTGACCACGTTGGCCATCCCCACCAAGCCATCAATATGCAGCAACTCTATCTGATTATGTTTTAATGAATCCGCCCTCTGTAATACCCAGGGTGCAAATTGCAAATAATCATAACCCGACACCCGCTCAGGGTCATTAACCTTAATCAGTGGGGTGGTGATATAGGTATGCAGCATCCCGGAGGGTTTAAATATTTGCTTGCTTAGGTAGTCAGAAAAGGTGGTCTTAGCAATTCTCTCAACGATCAGCGCCAGTAAGTTATAGCCGGGATTAGAATAGCTCCATTTTTCTCCGGGTGCGCTGCGGAAAGCTTTAGTATCATTGTTAATTGCTGATGGGATGTCAGTAAGGGTGAATACTTTGCTGGTATCCTGAAAGTATGGTTTTTCAAGGATCTGGTAATCGGCCAGTCCGGATGTGTGGGTCAGCAGATGCCGGACTGTGATGGCTCCGTTGTTCAGTTCAGGGATATATTTTTTTACCGGATCATCCAGGTGCAGTTTGCCCTTTTCATTGAGCTGCAATATTGCCACGGACGTAAACAGTTTAGAGACTGAGGCCAAGGTAAAGGCAGAAGCAGCAGTAATGGGAGTTTTGCTTGCGGTATTGGCCATCCCGGTTGACTTCTGGTAAACGATTTTTGCCTTCTTGGCAACCAAAACATTTCCGGACAGCTCATATTCGTTACCCCTCAGGGTAACTAAACTGTCAATCTGTTGAATGTAGTTTTGCGTAGCTGCGGGGTTCATGAGGGCAAAAAGCGCAAGAATTACCGTAATGTGTTTCATTGTGTTTATTGTTTAATCAGCACAAAAATAGTTGGCACTGGTTGCAAAAAATAGGATGAAATTAGCGCTGCGCTATTTCACAAATTGCTTTGGGGAAAGGCCGGTTGCTTCCTTAAATGCCCTGATGAAATGGCTTTGATCAAAAAAGGCACAGGTATAGGCGATCTCGGTGAAAGATATATCCGAACAATTCATCAGTTGAAGCGCCCGTTCGATTTTCAGCCTTCTACGGTATTCTCCCAGGCTGCAGCCGAAATACCGGGCAAAATATTTCGATATGGTTACAGGATGGACATCGGCAGCCAAGGCAATTTGCTGTAGAGAGATTTCGCTATTCCAGTTATCACAGAGCAGCTCGCGCGCTATTACTGTCCATTGAGGGGCTCCCTTTCTTATGGTTAACAATTGCGGCTGGAGCAAACTGAGAAGTAATCCATCAATGTTGTCGCTAAAGAGATGATCCTGGAAGTGTAGTTCCTTGTACAGTTGCAGCATAATATAGGATGCACCGGGCGTTCCGGTTAACTTTTCAAAATCACCTTCCTGAAGTTCATAACGCTTCAGAAATTCCGGTTCCAGCTCCAGGTTGATGTTTTTTCCGGTCGGGCTAACCAAAAATATCTGATGTTCTTCGCCTGCCCTGACATAGGAGAATTGTTCCATATTACTGTTCACCCCTGAATGCGATTTTCTGCCAACGACCATCTGTCCGCTAAGGCCAAAACTCAGATGCGGGTTCTCGTGGCTGTGCAATAGGGGTTTCGAAACTTCCCGGTGGTACTCGGTTATACCAATCAGCCAGCCAGCGTTTGAAACCCTGTTGCTTACAGTACCCTGATATTCTCCGCGTGATAAGTTTAACATTGACCTCTGTTTGTTGATTAAAGATAATAAATATTTTGCGCGAAGATGTGGTACTCCGGCCTACTGGGGGGTGAGAATAGAGTTAAAAAAGTTTGAAATTGGTCTCTTTGAGACCACAAAACGATCCACTGTATACAAGCATGGGAATAAAATTGAAAAGCCTTTTTTATTAACTTTTCTATGACGAAAGTAACTTCGACAATATCAGATGTGGAATTGCGGGAGTTCCTTGTTGGATCAGGACTGGGGCAACGGCCTGATAGTCTAGATCGGGCTTGACGACTTACATTTCTGACAGAAGTACTGAAGCTGCGCCCTTCAGCAGACCAGCGCTCAATCTTTGGGTAATATTTGGATTGATGTATTCAAAAAGGATAGTCCCTTTCTTGTTCACAATAAAAACTGAGGGGACAGGCAATAGCTTATTTATGTTTTTGCCCCCTGAGGCTTCAGCGAGGAAGCTGTCGTAATTTTTTGGTCCTTTGAAAGCGATACCAAAACGCTTGGCTGCGCTTAGGTCAGCATCGGATAGGAGGATATAGGATAGTTTTTCTTTGGTCAGAGTTTTGCGAAGGTTGGCCGGACTATCGGTACTGATCGCAATGATTTGATAGCCTTTAGTTGTCAGCTCTTTTTCGATCTCCTGCAATCCCGAAAGCTGTTTGGAGCAATAAGGACACCAGCCTCCGCGGTAAAACACCAGGATCGTCGGTTTTTTTGCAATAGCTTTGTTGAGGTCAAAGGACTCGCCTGAAATCATTGGGAGCTTCACCATTGGTATTTGTTCACCAATCAGCAAGGGAGAGATATCTTCAGGCTTTAAAGGAACACCGGAATACATTTTTATGGTGTCTGCAGGCGATTCACTTTGAAAAGGCGAGTATAATTGCCTGGCATTTGCTTCTACTGTTAGGGCAAAGCCTAGTGTCAGGACGAGAATATGTATATACAGGCTTAGCGAATAGTTCAGCTTTATTTTGCTGCATAAAATAATACTTTTGAGGCTTTTCCCAGGGTTTAAGTGTTCCATAATTTTATTAAATTGTTTTCAAGATTTGTTGCTTTGTCGGGCTGCTGAAAAATTCCTTACAGAAATTTTAAATATTTGTAAGGATTGCTTTCCTCGTCCGACTAAGGGCCAATATTGGCAGTGTAATATACTATGCAAACAACCCGATCAGAAATATCCAACTTTAAAACCGGTCCGTCAGACCCGCATCTGTGGGTAGATAAGTATGCTGACTACCTCTATGGCTTTGCGCTGGTCCGGATTAACAGCCAGGAACTGGCTCGCGATCTGGTTCAGGAAACGTTTTTAGCTGCCCTGGAAAAGTACAGGGCATTTGAAGGACGAAGTACTGAAAAGACCTGGCTGACTGCTATCTTAAAAAATAAGATCGTTGACGTTTACCGTTCCAAAGGGTCTGGTTTTGCAAAAAAGGGTTCCATGCTTGAGTCAGAGAACATGGATCATGATTTTTTTGATCAGGAAGATGGGCACTGGAATAATCAGCACCGTCCGGCCGCATTTGGTATAGAGCAGGTCGACGCACTTGAAAATAAGGAGTTTCAAAAGATTCTCAAGGCTTGCATGGACAAGTTGCCGTCCATCTGGCTTTCAGTATTTACAATGAAACACATCGATGATGAATCTACCGAGATGATTTGCCAGTCATTGAAACTCAGCTCATCCAACTTTTGGGTAATCATTCACCGGGCAAAAGTAAACTTAAGATCCTGCCTTCAGAAAAACTGGATATAAAGCTATATGAAAATGATTGACCCAGCACAGCTGAAAAGCATAGCCTACAATTGCAGAAAAGCTACCTACCTGATAGAAAAGCAGCAGATCGGTAAAATTACTATGCGGGAAAAACTTGAACTGAAAATTCACCTTGCCGGATGCTCGATCTGCGTAACGTTCATGAAGCAGAGTAAGTTAATTAACCAAATGGCCAGGAATTTGTTAAGCTCCGGGCCAGCAGCGCTCAAGCTTAATGAAAG
Source organism: Pedobacter ginsengisoli (assembly GCF_030244015.1). Classification (GTDB taxonomy): domain Bacteria; phylum Bacteroidota; class Bacteroidia; order Sphingobacteriales; family Sphingobacteriaceae; genus Pedobacter; species Pedobacter ginsengisoli. The sequence goes on along the minus strand of NZ_JASSYX010000003.1, from coordinate 1,087,933 downwards.
TTATAAAAAGAAATTACGGGAACGCATCGACGATCATCTGGCCAACAACTAATGAGGGCAACATTCAGCTATAAGCATCTACGCCCCAAAGGTTCACTTACTGGAACAGTTCTGCTGATTGCGGGCTTCATTATCTTTAGCTTTTGCCCTCTCAGAACGGCGATTAGCAATGCCTTGTTGCCTCATCAGGAACAAAGCTATAAGCAAAACCTGAGAAGAATTTCGGCCATGAGCTGCCCTTCGACCGGCAAGATCACTTTAGCAAGTGAGAGCAAAGTTTCCCGTACGCAAAAAAAGGGGTTACTCTTCACTTCAAACCAACAGTTTGGGGCCGGGTATCTGCCTGTCACGGTTTGTCAAACCTACTTTTCCTTAGCATTCAGTTTAGAAACTCCCAGTAAGGTTCCGATTTATCTGAGGAACCGGACGCTATTGATTTGAGATTTTCTTCGTTATGTCTGTCCACTACTCCCGCTCGTACATTACCGGGCGGAATGGACTTTTTATGTATTTTCAACAAAATCCAATCAATTATGAAAACTCAAATCATCAATATATCAAACGAAAAATATCAACTGGCAGCTCCGTTAATTCTGCGGCTAATCATCGGCGTTGGTTTTATCGCTCATGGCTGGGTGAAGTTATCCAAGGGCGCCCCTTCCGGTTTTGAAAAACTGCTCACTCAACTTGAGGTCCCATTCCCGCATTTTATGGCCTGGGCGATTTCGATAATAGAAGTGCTGGGCGGCCTGTTTATTTTCTTTGGTTATTCAGTGGTGCTTACCGCCATTCCGCTGATATGCATCATGCTTGTGGCCATGTTTACCATTCACATTCACTACGGCTTCAGTTCCGTAAAAACGATCGGGCTATCGCCTGAGGGCCCCTTATTTGGCCCGCCGGGATATGAGATTAATTTGCTGTATATTGCAGGGCTTATTTCCATAATGTGTACCGGGGCTGGTGCTTTTTCGGTAGATAAGCTCCTTAAAGGCCGAAATCGATGATGCATCTGTTCCCGACTGTCTTGATTGTTTCTCTGATCGTTATGATTGCTGCCCTGTTCCGTTCAGCTTTCGGATTTGGGGAATCCCTGATTGCCGTTCCATTACTTTCTATGGTTATGCCGTTAAATGCGGCTGTTCCATTATCTGTATTGGTTTCAGTATTTGTGGCTGCCTTTGTTGTCGCCCAGGACCGCAAGAAAGTTTACCTGAAAAGTGCGGCTTACCTGATTCTGTATGCCCTGATTGGGGTTCCGCTTGGATTATGGCTCCTGGTACATGCCCAGGAAATGGTGGTCAAGCTAATTCTTGGAGCGCTGATGATTTCGTTTTCAGTCTATCTTTTAAAGGGAAGTGAGCTCAAAGCGCTAAAGGAAGATAGCCAATGGTGGTTACTGGTTTGCGGGATGCTGTCTGGCGTGTTTGGTGGCGCCTACGGCATCAACGGGCCGCCGCTAGTCATCTATGGGGCCAAACGCCGCTGGACAGCGGTAAATTTCAGGGCTACTTTACAAGCCTACTTTTTTATCGTGGGATTGATCAGTATAGCAGGCTACTGGCAGGCGGGATTGCTGGATGCAGGTGTGCTGAAGTATTTCCTGTGGTCGCTTCCAGCGCTGGTTCCTGCAATACTTGCAGGAAGGTTTATTAACTCCAGAATGCAGAATGGTCGTTTTTTTAAGTATAGTTACCTGGCCGTTCTGGCGCTGGGTACCCTGGTGATCCTTAACTGCATTTACCAGGTTTAAATATTGAATGACAAGAAAGCCGGGACAGCCCTTAGCTGCTTGCCGGCTTTCTTTCTAAGAGACCTGATGCGATCCGATCACCTGGGGGGATATTGCAAGAAAGGCCAGGTCTTTTACAACAAAAAAGTCACTAACAGGCATCCCGTCCGTAACTTTCCAGATACCTGGTGTGGTGGCAAGGAAACTCAAGGTGGTGATAAAAATATGCTTTTTAAATTTCTCATATCAAGGTTACTTTAATAATTATTTGAGGGTGACTTTGATGATCTGATTTATTGCGGGTAAAGTGGTAAAGGCGTTTGGATTCGGAACAGCGGAAATCGGGGTGCTCTCCGCTAAGGGAGTGCCCGCCAGGTTGAATTGTGTAACTCCGGCTCCCGGAAACTGGTCGGTTGCCGTACCATTGTTAAACAGGCCTATGCCCTCCGAGAGATCTCCTTTTTTGGATGGATCGATGCCTTCGGCTCCGGTGGCGAAGAACCAGTCATTGGAAAAGCCATACATGGTAGCAATTGCGAGCCTGTCACCTTTGGAAACCTGAATTTCCTGAGATACTGATCCTCCGGGCTGTCCATTTATTTTAGGCAACAGGACGGTAGTATTAGGGGCGGGTAGTACGTAAACCGATTGAATGCCGTTTTTACCTTTCAGATACGCAGACAAAACCGAGGCATCACCTTTTTGGGCAAGGTCTTTCAACCCTTCTCCTCTGTCTTTCTCGCCTAATTTGTACAGGGGATTTTCAATGCCATTGTAAATTACCAACAGCACAGGGGATAAAGGAGTGAATATTCCGGTACGACTTGAGGTGACGGCCTTGAGTGGCTCATTATTGCCGGATTCTGCAATAGCAGTAAGGGCACTGTTTGTAGATTGCCCCTTTTCGAACAAAGGTGTAGGATTAAGCAGGTTTCCCCCTGCGATATAAGAAACTGCCCATACTCCTGGGCTCAGTGGGGTTTCATTGGCAGTACCGCCTGAAATGTTTTCCAGGGTGAGGGTAAACTGCGAGTTTCCGGTATATTTCAGACTTGCTTTTACCAGCTTATCTGCAGACAGATAGGTGTTGCCCTGCGCATCTGATTCGGTTACTTCAGTTATATTCTTACTCTCTGCCGTTCCGGGATGGTTTACTGCGTTTCCGGGTGCCTGGTTTACCCTGGAACCATTGTCCCATAGTTTGACCAGCAACGAAACGTCTCCTTCCACCGGTTTGCCGTCATTGTCGTAAACCAAAATGCCTGGGTTCTCCGGAGCGAAAAATAAATCATTTGACGCGCCATACATGCTGACAAAGGAAATGGCCTCGCCTTTGGCGGCTGAAAAGGTGATTGCCACAGACTGGCCCGGAAGAATCAATGCAGGAGATCCTGTGCCCTGAAAGGTCCCCGATTCTACAAGTGGTTTTGAGTCCAGGATGTTTTCTATACTCACTGTTGTTTTTTCAAAGGATTCCATTGGGGAAATGTGGTCGGACTTCTTACAGGAAGTAAAGGCGATGGACAGCACTGCTGCCATAATCAAAGATGGGATTTTAAGATTTTTCATAAAGCTTTTATCCGTATTGTCGGAAAAGTCCACATTTCCTTACAAATTTTTCTACCTAAATTGGGTGTTGCATTGATTGGCAGGAAAGCACAAGGTCCAAGCCGAATGCTACGTACACATTGCCGATTTAGAAATGATGCGCAGCAATAAACTGGAGGATAAAATCCACTCACAAAAGAGCTCCGGTAATAGATTAGTGTTGTCGACCTATATACTTACTATAACGACGTGATTGGAGTACCTAAATCTCCCGGTCAACGTGATTGTGAAGTAGACTTGTTCAATACACTGAACCCAAAAAGAGAGGTGAGGAGCAACGGGTTTAGCCTGATCAGTATAGATTATCTGGAAACACAGGTATTCAGGTGGGTTACAGTTATAAGTTTTAGATTTGCCGGTCTAAGGGCTGTATTAGCTGAAATTCAGAATTTCTACTAAATTCAAACCGAAGTTTGCATATATAGAATATATATGTTTAACCGGATTTTGAGGAGCAGGTACATGGTCCTGTTCTCTTTTATTATAGTCTTTCTTGTTACATCCTTCCTGATCAGGACAGGGCTGTTTATCGTTTCCCTCTCCAAAGCTGACTTTAGTGCTGCGGGAGTCTTCAGGATATTTCTTTTAGGACTGGATTATGACCTGGGAGTTGCTTTGTTGCTGACAGCGGTCTACAATTTGTATCTGCTATTTTTACCCGCTAAGTGGTCAAACTCAATAGGAAATAAGGTCATTACTTACAGCGGTCTGTTCCTTGTACTGCTGATCTCGTTTTTCTCCTTCTTTGCTGAGCTTACTTTTTGGCAGGAATTTGAGAGCCGCTTCAATTTTATTGCAGTTGATTATCTCATTTACACTTATGAAGTAGTCAATAACATTAACGAATCTTACCCCTTGCCATTATTAATTGGAGGTGTGCTGGCCCTGGTTCTTTTGGTGATGTGGCTATTTCAGAGAATGAAAATTTTCCAGTTGTCATTTGAGTCAGCAATGCCTTTTAAAAGACGGTTGTTGATTTCTGTCATTATGCTCGCCATGACGGTTTCTTATCCGTTTTTGCTGAGCAATGCTTATGCAGAATCCAGTGCCAACCGTTACGAAAATGAACTTTCCAAGGCGGGTATCTATTCATTCTTTTCTGCATTTAAAAACAATGAACTGAACTACAATGACTTTTATTCATTGTTGCCCAAAGACAAGGCCTTTAAGCTGATCAGGGAAGAATTGCAGGAACAACACAGCACTTTTCTCAGCAAAGGCAATTCCATCAAAAGGGCCATCAAAAGCGATGGAAAATTTTATAAACCCAATGTGATCATGATCACGGTGGAAAGTTTGAGTGCTGATTTTATGGAACATTTTGGCAACACCGGGCACTTGATGCCTGCATTGGATTCTTTGGCTGATAAGAACCTGATATTTACCAATATGTATGCCACCGGGACACGGACTGTAAGGGGAATGGAAGCATTAAGTTTAGCAATACCACCTACGCCGGGCAGCAGTATCGTGAGGAGGCAGGACAATCAGAACCTCACCACAGTCGGCCACATATTCCAAAAGGCAGGTTATACCAGGACCTTTTATTATGGTGGCGATGGTTATTTTGACAACATGAATGAATACTTCGGGAGTAATGGATTTAATATCACAGATCGTGGCCGGAACCTGAAGATCGGTGATACTTATCGCACAAAAAGAACGGTAATCCCAGACCAGGAAGTCCATTTTGAAAATGCCTGGGGAATCAGTGACGGAGACTTGTTTAAAGCGGTAGTCAGCGGTGCGGATAAAGATTATCAGGCAGGAAAGCCATTTTACGATTTCGTCATGACGACCTCCAATCACAGACCCTTTACTTTTCCGGAAGGGAAAATTAATAGGAAGCCCGGTACCCGTGAAGCCGCTGTGAGGTATACCGATTATGCAATAGATCACTTTTTGAAAGAAATCCAAAAGAAAACCTGGTATAAAAATACAGTAGTAATTATTGTCGCCGACCATTGCGCCGGAAGCGCGGGGAAAAACGAGATTGAGATCAGCAAATACCATATTCCCTGTGTGATTGTGAACCTTCCGGAAAAAGGCAGGAAAGTCATCAGCAAAATGTGCTCTCAGATTGACCTTTATCCAACCCTGTTCAGCCTGCTGGGCTGGAACTATGAAAGCAATCTTTATGGCCGCAATGTACTGGACCCCGCTTTTCAGCCAAGGGCAGTTTTAGGCACTTATCAAAAACTGGCTTACTTGAAAAACGACAGCCTGGTCATCTTAGGGCCTCAGCAGAAAGTAGAGACTTTTTTGTATCTTAAATCTGACGACACCCAAAAACCTGATAGACTATCTAAAAATGTAATTGATCAGGCAAAAGCAAATTATCAGACCGCTTATGATCTTTATAAGTATGGTGGTCTGCATCAATAGTATCAACAGATTTTCCACAAAATTGGAGGATAGCTTTGTTTCAAATTCATTTCCATCTGGCCATACCTCTTTTGCCTTTATGAGTGCGGAATTTCTGCACCAAGGAATTTAAAGATAAGTCGGTATGGTATGGAGTGGCAGGCTACGTGGTGGCAATGGGCACAGGAACAGGAATTTTATCAACTAAAATTTCTTACCTGCTTTATCCTTATCTTAAACAAAAAATATTTCATGGAAATGTGCAAGACATGATCGTTAGTCCGGGATATCAAAAATGGCAGAATTAGCCTTAATTTTATCAAAAGGTTTTAATCATATGAAAGTGTTGATCATTGAGGACGAGCCCGAGCTTGCAAAAAGCATGGTGAGTTACCTTTCCGGGCAGAATTACCTTTGCGAACTGGCAATGGATTATCATGAGGCCTGGGATAAAATCGGAGCACATCAGTATGATTGCATCCTCCTGGACTTGATGCTCCCTGGAGGCAGCGGGATGAAGATCCTGGATGAATTGAAGCAGCAGCATAAAGAAGACGGCGTAATAATTATCTCTGCTAAAAACTCACTGGAAGATAAGATAAAGGGGTTGGAGCTCGGTGCTGATGATTACCTGGCAAAACCTTTTCATCTTTCGGAACTTGCAGCAAGGATATTTTCAGTTATCCGCCGAAGAAACTTCGGTAATTCCAATGTTGTTCTGCAAGGGGATTTGAAAGTTGATCTGCTGGCCAAGGCTGTTTATGTAGGTGAAGTTTTGGTTCCGCTCACTAAAAAGGAACTTGAACTGCTTGTTTTTTTTATCGGCAATAAGAATAAGGTGATTTCTAAAAGTGCCCTGGCGGAACATCTGTCTGGAGACCTGGCAGATATGCTGGATAACCATGATTTCATCTATGCGCACATTAAGAATCTAAAAAAGAAGCTGACAGAAGCAGGATCAGGTAATTATCTTAAGACATTGTACGGCAACGGATATAAATGGGAGGTATGAATAAATTGCTGAATAAATCACTAAAACAGTTCACCGTATATGCAGGAATCGTACTGGCTTGCAGTATTCCTGTTTATTATCTTGCAATCCGTGAACTGTGGCAGTACGAGTTGGATGAGCATAATATTATTTTAACAGCTGAGGCCGGCCGAGAAGACAGCTACCTCATTATCGGTGCGATCACTCTTTTAACGGTTTTTTTTTCGCACTTATATTGGTCGGATTTGTATGGCTTAACCACAAGATATCCAGTCGGCTTTGGCGGCCGTTTTACCAAACTCTGGAAAAAATCAAAGCATTTGATCTCACCAGCAACACAACCGTGCACTTTGAGCCAGGAAATGTCATTGAATTTGAGGAGTTAAATACGAGTATAAATAAGTTGTTAGAAAGTAATATTGCCGCATTCCGCCAGCAAAAAGAATTTACGGAGAATGCATCGCACGAGTTGCAAACTCCATTAGCCATAGTTCAGTCTAAACTGGATTTGTTGCTTCAGGACGGCGCATTGAGTTCGGCCCAATCTCAGATTATTGAGGAGACAAACAACGCGCTGTCCAGGGTTTCAAGGATCAATAAGAATCTATTGCTACTTGCTAAAATAGAAAACCAGCAATTTCTGGATAAACAGCAGATTAATATATCCGAGCCGCTTCAAGAGGTTCTTGATTTGCTCTCGGACCTGCTTGAGGGGCGGACTATTGAAGCTAATATCAATCCCATTTGCATAGTTGAAGGAAATAGGATACTGATTGAGATTATGCTCACCAATCTGCTGATGAATTCATTAAGGCATACAGAACCAGGTGTTAAAATTATGGTTTATCTTTCCGTCGCCGAACTGGTCATCTCCAATCCGGGAAACTACCCGCTGGATGCCGTCAAGTTATTCAGGAGATTTAGCACAGCGTCCGGTCAGACACCAGGTAGTGGACTTGGACTTTCCATAGTAGAACAAATTTATAGCAGGTATGGCTGGGCGGTCGAGTACAAATTTACTGAACAGCAACATCAGTTTTCAGTGAGGTTCTGATTTAATCAAGAGAAAAAGTTGTTGCATGTACATGCAAAATTCCGGTTATGACTCTGGAAGTCTAGCACAACTCAATTTTAATGGGGTGGTTAGATTGAAAGTTAATATTTTAAGCACACTTTTATCTGAATAAGGGAACGAAATAGTTTGAATCCGTCTCGTCGAGATATTTAAACACCTTTTCGTCTTATTACATATTGATCATTGCTAGTTGACCAAATTTGTATAACATATCTATATTTGGGATATATTCAGGGTACATGTCTAGTCGTCCCAATTGTCTGTCTGCTTTACCAAGGAGATTTATTACCTCTATGTCATTCAGTTCCCATGCTCTATTTATTGGGTTTGGCTGAAAGCTTTTGTAGTATCCCTGATTGGTATAAGTGCCTGGATTAAAAGAGTTCATTCGATCGAGTCAATTTTTATTATTATAAACTAAAATAAGAATGCCCGTTAATTTAGATTTTACGGTTAAATTGAATTAGAGGAGTTGTTAATTTAGCTTTTGACGGCTTGATGTACGTTCAGGCAATATTGTGTCCAGTCCTTAATTTACTCGTCGTTTTTAAGTGATAATCCGGGTATAAGTTAACATCAATTTGAAATTTGCTTTCAAGCGTAAAGTAGTTTGGGTTCTGTATCTCTGAATGATCAGGCTGACATTCTCAACAAAATTAATTGACATTCTGAACAAAACACACCCTTTCGTATCGGCCTAAATTTGCCCTATATCATTTAATAAAAGAAAATGGAAAAGAACAATTATCAAGGCGCATTACAACACCCGATAGGATCGGGGTTTAATACCAAATCAACAGCAACTGAAGTTCTCAAAGGCATCGACCTGACTGGAAAGATCGCAATCGTAACGGGTGGCAATACAGGTATTGGCCTGGAGACTGTCAGTGTACTTGCGGCAGCAGGAGCGACTGTGATTGTACCGGCAAGGGATGTTGAAAAAGCAAAGAAAAATCTGGAAGCCATTCCAAATGTAGAAATAGAGGCAATGGATTTGATCCAGCCTGACACCATCGATGCGTTTGCGGAAAATTTCCTTGCATCAGGCAGGCCTCTTCATCTGCTCATTAACAATGCGGGGATCATGTGGGTACCACTCCAAAGAAATAGCCATGGTATTGAATCACAGCTGGCAACCAATTATCTAAGCCAGTATCAGCTAGTCGCAAGACTGTGGCCGGCACTTAAAAAAGCCAACGGTGCACGCGTTGTCAATGTTTCTTCGTTGGGACACCATATGGCACCCTTTAATTTCGATGACCCCAATTTCGAGCACAGAGAATACCAGACACTGCTAGGCTATGGACAGTCAAAAACCGCCAGCAACCTATTCGCTCTGGAACTGGATAATCGTGCAAAAGCACACCAGGTAAGGGCCTATTCCTTACACCCCGGATCGATTGCAGGAACAGAACTGGCTAGAGATGCGGATATCGAACTGTTTAAACAGATGGGGTTTTTTGATGAAAACGGGAACATTCGGCCGGAAATATTGGCCGGCCTGAAAACTATCGCACAGGGTGCTGCTACTTCGGTATGGGCTGCCACCAGTCCCTTGCTCAACAATATCGGCGGCGTATACTGCGAAGATGCCGATATCGCTGAACTGCTATATGAAGACCTGGCTGTACAATCGAACGCTAAACTGCACCAAAATGGAGTACTGGCCTATTCGCTGGACCAAAGCAGTGCCAAAAGGCTATGGGATTTGACCCGGGAAATGACAGGAATTGAATTCAACGCAGACTAGGCCGATGGCAGGCAGTGCATCTGATGGAATGTAATCAAAAACCAATAACTTTATCACAATGGAACATATATCCAAATACCTGACCAAAGACATCAAGCTTTCCAGCTATGAGGACAAGCTGTTCAAATCAGACCTGATGTTTGATGACCACATGCTGGTATGGTTCATTTCTGGTGAAACCAGGATCATTCAGGCAGATTCCACCTTCAACTTTAAAACAGGGGATATTTTTCTAATCCCCAGAAATGAACTGGCTACGATCATCAACTATCCGAAAAATGGCCTGCCACACAAAACCGTGGTGATGCACCTGTCCACTGAGCGGCTAAAGAAGTTCTATGAAAAGACTGAGTATAAAAAGAAAACACCGTCCCGGCAGAAATTATACCGCTTCAGCAACCATCCGCTATTGGAAAGCTGTCTGGCTTCTCTGATCCCCTATTTTGACGTGGAAAGTGAGTTTCCGGAAAGTCTGGCCACCCTTAAAATTGAAGAGGCGATCAACATCCTGCGGCTGATCGATCCAAGTGTGGATAGCGTCCTTGCCAACTTTGATGTTCCGGGCAAGATCGACCTGATCGATTTCATGCAGCGTAATTTTATGTTCAATATGTCTCTGGAAAAACTGGGCTACCTGACCGGCCGAAGCTTGTCAACATTCAACAGGGATTTTAAAAAACTGTTCTATACCACGCCACAGAAATGGCTGACCGACAAAAGGTTGGAACTGGCTTATTATCACCTGGCCGAGAAAAAGAAAAAACCGACTGAGGTTTACCTCGAAGTCGGTTTTGAAGACCTCTCCCATTTTTCCTTTATTTTCAAAAAGAAATATGGGGTTTCACCCAACCAGTTGCATCCATAGCCGTAAGCGTTTCGGTCGGCTGGGAATTTGATCAGGATGACATGGACTTACAGATCAATCTATTTCTTGTGGCAGCTCATTTTTCGGATTTGAATAAAAGCTGACTAAACTGATAAAGGTCATTTTTCCAGACCTTGAAATCATGCTGGCCAGGTTCTTTTAAGAAAGTGTGTGGGACTTGGTTTGCGGACAGATAGTCACGGGTACGCTCAGTTATCGGCAGCAGCCTGTCCTGATCCCCACAGGAAATCCAGAGCAGACTGATTTTGCTTCTGGCTGAGGCCGGATCTGCAAGCAGCTCTTTAGGTTGCTTGGTATTGGGAGCGGAGGAGAAACCGCCAATCCAGGCAAATTTATCGAGATTGCCCAGGCCAAAGTTCAAAGCCTGCCCTCCACCCATGGAAAGCCCTGCAATTCCCCTGGATTTTCTGTCTGCCAGCACCGGGTATCGCTGCTCAATATAGGGGATGAGGTCATTCAGAAGATCACCTTCAAAATTGCTGAATGCCGCTACCTTATCTGCCGCCATGATGTTACCTGCTGCCCTGTCATCGGGCATTGCCCTTCCATTGGGAAGCACGACAATCATCGGCACAATTTTTTTTGCCGCATATAAGTTGTCAAGAATGTGCTGGGGGTTACCGTTACGCAGCCATTCCAGTTCATCACCGCCAATGCCATGTAAGAGATAGAGGACAGGGTATTTGTTTTTATCAGTGAATCCAGGTGGTAAATAAACTACTGCTTTCCGGTTTGTTCCCACAGTTTTGGATGCATAGGTAATCGTGTCAAGGCGTCCATGAGCGATGCCGGAACGCATCACATCAAAACCTTCAGATGGTGGGCCGGGTTGCTGCGCGGAAACTGAAAAAAGCTGAGTAAGCAACGGGACTAAAAGGCAAATAAATCTTTTCATAATTGTTTAGATAATGGTATAAGTTTGACCAGCTTTGGTATCCAGATCATACAGCCAGGTTTGTGGTAAGTTGATGCTTAGATCTTTTCCGCTATTTTTAATCAGCGGTGTTTTGATGTCGGTAGCCTGATTAAAAAATCCGCTTTCTTTCTCTGTTGCTTTTTTGAGAATCGGGGTGCCTATCTGGTGATTTAGTCTGATCCTGCAAGTGCCGCCAAGGGATGAATGGACTACTAGTTTGGTGATCTTGCGATCAGACCATTCCATATCCACTTTAAACCCGCCCCTGGCCATCATACCTGTAACGCTGCCTTTTGGCCAGGCATCTGGGAGGGCCGGAAGCAAATAGAGTGCATTGTCGTGACTTTGAAGGAGCATTTCCGCGATCCCGGACGTGCAGCCGAAATTACCGTCGATCTGGAAGGGTGGGTGCGCATCAAACAGGTTTGGATAGGTGCCGCCTGAGCCGCCTGTCACTGGTTTGATCTGGTCGGTAATCAGTTTATAGGCATGGTTGCCGTCCAGTAGTCGCGCCCAGAGGTTGATCTTCCAGGCCATTGACCATCCGGTAGATACATCGCCACGATAAACAAGGGAATTTTTTGCGGCGGCGAACAATTTGGGGTGCTTAAAAGGAGAGATTTGGTTGCCCGGGAACAGGCCGTACAAATGGGAGACATGGCGGTGTTTGTCATCGGGGTTGTCAAAATCCTCCAGCCATTCCTGAAGCTGGCCATGTTTGCCGACCTGCATGGGCGGAAGTTGATTCCGATAATTCTGCAGGCTGTCAGAAAATGCTTTATCGGTTTTTAGTTGAGCGGCAGCTTTGATTAAATTAGTAAACAGGCCATAGACCAGCTGATTGTCCATCGTCGCACCGGCAGCAACCGATACGGGTGTCTTTCCTCCGATGTATTGGTTTTCCGGCGAAATCGACGGTGAGATCACCATCCATTTATGATCAGGATCTTTTTGCAGTACATCCATGTAATACCATGCTGCGGCTTTCATTATGGGATAGTATTGTTTCAAAAACCTTCTGTCTCCGGTATACAGATAATGTTCCCAAAGGTGCTGAGTCAGCCAGGCGCCTCCCATAGGCCATAATCCCCAAAAAGCACCATCCACTATCCCCGTTGTGCGCCAGATATCGGTATTGTGGTGCAGCATCCATCCCCTTGCCCCATACATGGTCTTTGCTGCTGAGCGTCCGGAAACTGACAGATCGCGAATCATGTTAAAAAGTGGTGTGCCCAATTCTGATAATTGCGTTACTTCGCTCGGCCAGTAATTCATTTCTGTGTTGATGTTCACCGTATACTTGCTGTCCCAGGGACCTTTCAGCTCGCCGTTCCATAATCCCTGCAGATTGGTAGGCTGAGAACCGGGCTGTGAGGAGCAGATGAGCAGGTACCGTCCAAACTGGAAATAGAGTTCAGCTAACTGAGGGTCGTTGCCGTCAGCGAATTCTGCTATTCGCACATTTGTTGGCTTACCTGCAGAAGCAGAGTGGCCAAGATTCAGTTTTACCCTGTCATAGTATTTTTTATAGAACAGCTGATGTGCTGCACGCAACCCGGAAAAGGAGTTTTTAAAAGCGCCATCAAGAATTGATTGTGCTTTTTTCTGATCGTTTCCTGAAATCTGATGGTAATTGATAAAATTTGTGGCCATAGAAAGGTAGACGACTGCTGTATCTGCTTTGGAGATCACCAGTCCGGAACTGTCAGCCATACTGGTACCTCCGGCTTGCTTTGTTTTTGCCATCACAGTGAACCGGACCTGACCCTTTTGGTTTTCGTGGTCACTTCCTTTTCCGCTTAGAATAAGACCATTGTCATCGACAGCCAATGATTTTTTCAGTGGACTTTGAAGAGTGATCCTGCAACTGATCATTCCAGGGCGGTCAGCACTGAGCCTGACCAGCATCACATTGTGTGTAAATGAAGTCAGGTATTCCCGTTTATAGTTCACACCGCCAGAGCTGTAACTCACCGTTGCTGTAGCATTGCCAATATCCAGGTCCCGCCTGTAATTACTGATTTCTGTCTGCCCCGGAAAATCGATGTACAGGTCACCAGCAAGTTGGTAAGGCATGCCGCTGTTTCCTTTCGGCCCTAGCTTGCTGTTGGCCACGATCTGCGCTTCCAGGTATTTTTTTTGGGCGAGCAAACGCCGGACTTCATCTATATTGGTCCTGGCCGCAGTATCAATATTGCTGTTCGGCCCTCCGGCCCATATGGTCGATTCATTCAGTTGTATCCGTTCTTTTTCCGGGCGGCCAAATATCATACCCCCAATGAAACCGTTTCCAATTGGCAGGGCTTCGTTCCAGTTGGAAGCAGGCTTGTCATACCATAATTTATTGCGGTCTGTCTGTGCCTGGGAGTACACAGCTGTGCAGGTACCTATCGCAGTTAACAATAGCAGGATTTTTACTGTAAATATTGTTTTCATATCATTGGTTATCCGGTCGTAAAAATTCTTTTGGATTATCGGAGATGGCTTCATTGACTACACCCATGCGTAGACCTTTCCCTTATAGCGCCTGACTACTGTATAGATGTGGTCTTTTAGTCGTTTGAGTAAAATCTCCTTCGTTACCTGGCTGCCGTCCTGGTTTATAAACATCCATTTAGGTGCCTGGGTGTGCCAGCACAAATTGTGCCCCGTACTTTTAGCCCATTTTCCTGTGCGAAAGCTACAATTGCATCGGCCCCGGCCCAATTGTAACGACCTTCTTCGGGGTGGATGGGGCCATGCCGCCAGGAGTGTGATGAGGTGATTTTTTATATTTACGGTCAATCTCATTTGATTTTCTTTTTAAACTGTAACCATCGCTTTGATCACTCCATTCTCCGGATTCAGCCAGGTCTGAAATTCATCGGCGGCCTCTCCGAATGTACAGCGGTGGGTAATGTAAAGCAGAGGGCGAACCCACTTATTTTTTATTGCGGAGATCACCTGGTTAAAATCTTCAACGGTAGCGTTCCTGCTGCTCATCAAAGTGGCCTCCCGCTTGTGAAATTCCGGATGGCTGAAGTTGATGTCTCCTTTTTGCAAGCCGATCAGGACGAATCTTCCGCCGTGAGCCATGTATTGGAACGCACCGTTAATGGCATTCAGATTTCCGGTGGCATCTATTACAACTGCTGGCATGTCTCCGCCCGTGATTTCCATCAGCAATTCAATTACATTATCATAGAGCGCATGAATAATATGCTTTACCTTCAGCTTTTGCTGACAAAAGTCCAGCCGCCTGGCGTTGGTATCCATTACAATGACATTTGCGCCTGCAATTCTGGCAAACTCTATTGCTCCCAGGCCTATTGGTCCTGCGCCGATCACCAATACATATTCTCCAGGAGTTACTCTTGCCCGCTGGATGCCATGGGCCCCGATAGCAAGAGGCTCGACCAGCGCAAGCTCGTCCAGGTTTAATCCCTGGCCGTTGATGACTAATCTGGTAGGTACCTGCAGATATTCAGCCATACCCCCGTCCCGGTGTACTCCGAAAACCTGCATGGCTGAGCAACAGTTCGTTTTGCCAGAGCGGCAGGCCAGGCAATGCCCGCAGTTCAGATAAGGCATTACTGTAACTGTAGCACCCGGCTTAAAATTATTCGGATCACTACTGGTGACCACTTCGGCCGCAAGCTCATGTCCTAAAACTCTTGGATAAGTGAAATAGGGTTGCGAACCATTGAAAGCATGTAGATCCGTACCGCAAATGCCGATCCGTTTAATTTTCAGTAAGGTCTGATCCGCTGCAAGCGGGCCAACTGTTTCATCTGTATAAGCCAGTTCACCAGGTGTTTTGCAGACTAATGTTTTATTCTTCTCCATTACAATTGAAAAATTTGATCCATCGGGAGCCACTTCTCTCCAGCTTTAGCCCAGGGTAATGGTTGCTGGTAATCCCACATCAGTTTCTCCCAAGCTTGCACTTTGGTGTTTAACGCGATGAGTTTTGCCTGACGTTCGAAAGAAAAATCATCGTTGGTTTCCATGATCATCACCAGGCGGTTGCCTGTCCGGTAGATCTGCATGTTCGTAATTCCCGAACTGGTAATGCTTTCGCGGATCTCAGGCCAGCCGTTTTCGGCTTTGTGCCAGTGTTCATATTCGGCAATCAATTCAGGATCATCTTTAAGATCCAGTGCCAGGCAATATTTTTTCATATTTTGTAATCTTGATCTATTAATTTGTTCCTCCGCATTTCCTGCCAAAAGGCCGCAGGGATGTGGACATCTTTTAGTCCCGTATTGATGCTTATGCGTTCAGGATTCGACGTATTTAATGCAACGCTTTGAACTCCGGGCGCCTGAAATACAAAGGCAGTGCAAACCGCTGCGGGCGATAAGCTATAGGCGTCGCAGACCTGATAGAACTTATCCCGCCAATTATAGAGCTCCGGCTCGGTACTCCTGTTCACCGCACGGTAGTTGTAATAGTCTGACCCGGTCAAAAATCCGGCATTAAAAATTGCGGAATTGATGATCAGCACACCCTTTCTGTGCAATTTTTCCATAAACTTTACCAACTCTTTTGGATGGCTGTGTACAGTCATGCTGTTTGCAAACATTACCCAGTCGAGCTGTACGTCCATGCTTATTTTTTGAATGGTCTGCCAGTTCTTGGCACCAACCCCAATTGAATCCACCTTCCCTGCAGATTTTAATTCATTGAGGGCCTGGTAAGCATGAAGGATGTCCTGGTACCGCTTGTCCAGATCTTCAGTATTTTGAGCCCCGGCAAGATATTCATCAGGGTCATGTACTGATACCATCCGGGCCTCATATGCTCCCAGGAGCTGATTACCCTGCTCGTAGCATTCAAGGATACCATGGTAGCTTATTTTCTGGACCGCATCATATTTCAGATCTTTCCATACACCGGGTTCAAAAGTTGGCTCAGGTTCAGTTAATTCCGTTCGCAGCCAGCCCAATTTGTTGCTGATCACTACTTCTTCCGGTTTTACCTGCAGACTTTGGAGGCATTTTCCCAGTGATTCCAGGGCCAGCCCGGCACCATACTTCCCGGCCGAATCAAATACAACCGGAGGAGATGAATGTTTCAGACATTCGCTGATGATCTCCTGTTTGACATCCTGAGGGAGTGCCACGTAAAGGTTGCCTAGACCACTGGTGCCGAAAATAATTTGAGGTAGCTTCATCTCTATTCTGCTGATTTAAACAAATGAACCTTCCAGTTTCAATATGAAAGCGATATCTCCTGATGGTTGTTCTGGCAAACTCACCTTTAACCCGTCAGCAGTCTGTGTGAAATTAAGTTTTTTACCATGTCCCAATAAGCTGACTTTTTCTACTTTTCCATGAGCTCCAGCTTTTAAGGTTTTGACAAGGGCCGTATTGTCTGATGGCCATCCCAATAACGTTGCGTACAGGGTTTTCCCTTTGACGACAAAGCGTATGTCTGCCGGCCCAAAAGGCTTGCCTTTGCCTTCGTTAAAGCCTTGAGCACTCAATGGAGCAACAGATTCAATAGCCGGGCCTTCGCCAAACACTTTCCATGGACGGGTGCCATACACTCCCTCACCATTTATCGCAATCCATTTGCCAATGCCTTCTACAATGGCAAGTTCCTTGTCATCTATAGATCCGTCGCCCCTTAACGGGACGTTGAGCATCAGGTTTCCGTTTTTGCTAATGATATCCACAAGGGTATGGATAACTGTTTTTGCTGATTTATAGTGATTATTATCGTAAACCCTTCTGTCGTAATGCCATTGCCCAAGGCATGTGTCTGTCTGCCATGGTAACGGTTCGATTGCATTGCTTTGACCGCGTTCAATGTCCCAGACCATGCATTTTCGCTGCTGAGCATCCAGTATTTTACCACAAACTACTGCACTTAGCTTTCCGTTTTTACGGATACTTTTATTGTATAAGTGTGCTGCAATACGTAATCCTGCATCACTGACGGGCCATAGCGGCAAAACTGTATCGTCAAAGTATACCAGTTCGGGATCATATTTCTCAATGAGGTCGAGCGTTCGGTCGTAAAAATTATCGCAGTAAGCCTTAGAGGGCGGATATACGCCGTTGCCCCAGTTCCACTGACCGTGAATAGCGTGGTCGTTCAGACTATCCTTGCTCAAAGGATGGTTCTGCGCATACAATTCTTGCGGATCATAACCCTGCCACCAGGTCCCGTCGCCATGTTTGGCAGTCATCTGCCCATCATACGGAACTCCCGCCATCGGGCCTTTCGTATCCGATCGCTGTGCTGTCTCGTACCACCTCCAGGCATGGGCCGAATGCACACTTACTCCAAGTGGCAGCCCCTGTCTTTTGGCCGCCTTTGCCCAACCGGCCATGAGGTCTTTCTTAGGGCCAAGGTTGATCGAGTTCCAGCGCTGGTGCTTACTGTCAAATAGATCGAGGTTATCGTGGTGGTTGGCCAGGGCCATAAAATACCTTGCGCCTGCTTTTTTATATAAGCCGACCAAATATTCGGGATCCCAGCGTTCCGCTTTCCACTCGTTAATGACGTCCTTGAAGCCAAATTTTGAAGGGTGACCATATTTTTCACAGTGGTATTGATATTGGTCGCTGCCTTCCTGGTACATCCCGCGCGCATACCAATCGCCACGCTCGGGTTGGCACTGAGGCCCCCAGTGTGCCCAAACGCCAAACTTGGCGTCCCTGAACCAATCGGGAACACGGTATTGTGCCAATGAGTCCCAGGTGGGGAGGAAAGGCTCTTCTTTTATAGACGGCAAGCGGGCCGATTGCAAATGTGCAAAGGACCTGGCAGTGTATAAAGTGGCAAGTCCTGCAAGACCGCCTTTAATTAAGGTTCTCCGTTTCATCATGTTTATTTGGTTGGCAAATATATTCTAAGACAATCGATTGTAAGATCATTTGTCTTATCAAATGTAATGTGTATTACTTTGTTTATATTAGACTAAAACAGACATCTTTTTTCTCAAAACAGACTTTATAGTATTGTTATAATGATCAAACGTATATTGACCCACAGCTTCACTCTGATGAATGTTGACCTCGTTCAACTGGATTCAAAATGGAATTACAGAAATGTGATCAGCCCTTACCACCGCATTTATTACATCACAGGGGGTGAAGGGGAGATCTCGCATTTTGAAAAAAAACTTAAGCTGGAGGAAGGCTACCTATATATTATTCCAAGTTTTACACTGTGTAATTTGTCGTGTGAGCAGTTGCTGAATCAATATTTCGTACAGTTTTTTGAAGAGACCTCAGATGGTAAATCCTTATTCGCTTCAAACAGGTCTATCTTCAAAGTTGAGGCAAAACCAGTTGATGTTTTAAACTTCGAGCGTCTGACTGCTATTAATCCTGGCCGGGGAATAAACCGGTCAGACGATCCAAAGATCTATGAGAAAGATATTTTTTATAAGGAGTATCAGGAATTAAACATGCAGCAAAATACTTCGCAGTTCCTGGAAACCCAGGGTATTCTTCTGCAGTTGGTTTCCCGGTTTACTGCGCCGGAAATCATCGCACAAAGGGAACGCGACCACATCCCTGTCAAGATCCTGGATACCATCAGCCACATTGTTATGAACCTGCATGTGCCATTGTCAGTTAAATTTCTGGCTGAACGGATCCATCTCAATTCAGAATATTTTTCCCGGCTGTTCGAGCAGTACACAGGTTCCCGGCCGCTGTCCTATATTAACGAAAAAAGGATCGAGCGGGCGCAGTATCTCATCTTGACCTCCCAGGCAAAATACATAGAAATTGCAAGGATGACTGGCTTCGAAAGCCTTTCACATTTTTCGAGGACTTTCAAAAAAGTAACAGGAATGAGTCCGAAAGCCTACAGGAAACACTTTTTGTAGTTAATTGGTCGATGTCACTGCTATTTTGAAATTTCTATCGTCTTCCATAGTGTTTAAATTATCAGATCTAATAAGTCAAGGTAATTCCTGCCCCATAGCCCATGTCGCTATCATAGTGCGTAGAGAGGGAAAAGTATTTAGCTATATTGTAGCGCAGTCCTGCCATGTACTCTTTATCGGTATTGCCCATCAAGTTCAATCTTAACCTTGCTGTAATCGGCATGTCTTCACGCATCAGCTGGAAGCGCAGCTTTCCTTTATCGTCCAGTCTTGCCTCCGCAGTAACCAGCATAGGCAGTGTATACTGAAGACCGATTACGACAGCTTTTCTATTGTTTTGATTACTGGACTGTCCAAAAAGGTTGTTTTCCATTTCATTTTCCATGCTGTTCTGGTGGTAATCGAACCCAATGAAAGGAAAGAGCCACTGCATTTTGCCAAAATACCGCCCGAAATAGGTTTCGATTTCATTGCCGTGATGAGATTCCAGACCGATCCTGAATTCAGTTGACAAACGGTAACGGGTGTTAGCCAGCATCAGTTCGCCATCACTGCCGTTACTCTCAAGGCCTATATTTCCCATGAAATGAAACATCCTGTCATCACTGAAAAGTTTGCGCTGTGCATATTTTGGGTCAGGCAGCTCTGGATTGGGCGGGGAATTTTCATAGCTGAAGATTTTCCCCATCCCGCTCATCATATGGTAGAGGATATGGCAGTGGAAAAACCAGTCTCCGCTTTCCGTGGCAGCAAATTCGAGGGTATCGGTTTCCATTGGTATAATATCCAGGACATTTTTTAGAGGTGCATAGTCACCCTGACCATTCAAAACCCGGAAATCATGACCATGAAGGTGCATGGGATGGCGCATCATCGAATTGTTGTACAGCACAATCCGTACGTTCTCACCTTTTTTGATCAGGATTTTATCACTTTCCGAAACCGTTTTATTGTCGATGGTCCACACATACCGGTTCATGTTGCCAGTTAACTCGAAGCGCATCTCTTTTAACGGACCTGGCCTCAGCGTCGTTTTTTCGGTGGCACGCAGCATTGCGTAATTGAGGGTTACCAAATCAGGCTGGTCACCGTTTCCCATGTCCATTCCGTCGATATGATGTTCTTTATGAGCCTCCTCTTTTACTGGCATAGCCGTTTTCTTTTTCTGGATGCTTTTTTTGATACCATATTCGACACCGGTGACCTCTGGATACATGACCACGTTCATGTCCATTTGCTGATTGCTCATTTGCATACCCATAGGCTCCATGTCTCCATTCATCTTCATCATCCCATTCATCATTTTCATGCCCTCAAAGTATTTGAGTTTTCCGAGTGGCTTTGCCGGCATCTTCATTCCGCTGCCCAGCCATAGTGAAGTAGATTTTGTACGGTCTTCAGCTGTAGCCAGAAATTCGTAGCTCATGTTTTCGGGGATCGTCACGATCAGATCGTAAGTCTCCGCCGGAGCTACGATAAGCCGGTCAACTTCTACGGGTTCGACGTCGTTGCCATCATTTCCTACTACAGTAATCTTGCCTCCGGACCAGGTCAGCCAGAAATAGGTCGAGGCGCCGCCATCCACTATGCGCAGTTTTACTTTGTCCCCTGCTTTAAACTGACGATATTCGCTCACTGGCTTCCCGTTGGTGAGAAAGCTTTCATAATATACGTCACTGACATCCATGGCGTTCATCCGTTTCCATTCATTGGCAACCTTGGTTTTAAGGTAGCCCTTCCCAATAGCCTCAGCGTAGCTCTGTACGGATCCTTTCTTTATCGCAAACCAATCAGTAGCATTGTGGAGGGAACGGTCAACTTCTTTGGGGTCCATGTCTGTCCAGTCGCTCAGCACAACCGGTATTGCAGGCATTCGGGGTTCATTGACTTTGTTGAAGATCAGTGCGCCATACATTCCGCTTTGCTCTTGTACCCTGGTGTGGCTGTGGTACCAGTAGGTGCCGTTCTGGATCACCGGAAATTTATATACATAAGTAGAATGTCCTTTTATTGGCATTTGTGTCAGGTATGGAACGCCATCAAACCTGTTCGGTAAAAATACGCCGTGCCAATGAATAGATGTTTCTTCGTCCATCATGTTGTGTACATATACTTCTGCGGTATCGCCTTCTGTAAATACCAGCGCAGGGGCCGGGATACTGCCATTAATGGCAATTGCTCTTTTCGTCTTACCGGTAAAATTTACGAGCGTGTCTTTGACATACAGGTCATACCGGACTTTTTTAGGTTGATGCATCTTCTTTCCTTTTACATCTTCGTTTTGAACCTGGGTGCCGGAGTTTTTTTTGATTGGTTGAGAAACATTTGCTTTCGGTTTGGACGGGGCTTTATTTCTATGTCCTTCGTGCTGTGCATAAACGGTCCCGCAAAGAACCATTAGTAATATAAATACAATTATATTTTTCATGACTTATCTGTTTCTGGAGAGCAGTTCTTTTGATGTTGATTCCAGCTTTGTGGCAGCTTGATTCGTATTGTTGAAATTATTTGATTGTCGCAACCACTTTTCCGCAAGTAAGCATTGTACTGCCGTAGTAAGGGTTCTTTATGGTTTTCTCGTTGCTCAGCCAATTACTTTTCTTCATTGGGCAATAGATTTGATAAATTGGGGCGTCCGAAAGCTTTTCCGTTTTGGCCAGCACAATTATGTCCTCAGAAACAGCTGAGAAATGTTTGCGCTGGCTTTTAAGGTCCTTGCTTGCTGCCAGCGCATCGGCATGTTTTTGAAGGGATGCTTTCGCAGCTTTATCTGCTGTCTTTTCATCGGTATCAGAAATGACCTTGGCAAATTCGGCTGCTTTTGTCGCAGCAAATGCTGTATTTCCCTCTATAAGAGCAGCTTTGAGGTTATAGTACGCCGATAATAGATCTTTAGTTTTGTCTGTAGTGTGTACATGTTGGGCACGACCAGTTTGTGTAAGGGCTGTTACAATTAAAGTAACTAATAGAAGTACATTTTTCATTTTTTTGATTTAATAAGTAAATAATTGTTTAAACGGAAGGGTTTCCTCTGGGAAATGTTAAACGTTAAATCAAATCTGAAAACTTTGTATCGCAATCCGTACATCCTTTATCGGAGATCGGCAATGCCTTGAGAAAGATGTATTTGGAAGATTTGCAGGTAAACGGTGTGCAAGGCTTTGCGGAGGAGTAATATCCGGCAACATCGTAAAAAGTACTGAAAGCTTGCTGGTGTTAAAAGTACGTTGTATTAATTTATCACTTGCGGTCAGCTTAGTGGCTGCGTCCTTGCAGCAGTTTTGAGACTGATGATGGCCTTTGTTGAAATTCATCTCCATCCCGACGGCGCAAGCAAAACCGGTAAACGTGTTCAGTGAAAACACAACCAGCAAAAACGCTGCTTTCATCGATATGGATTTATTTCTTGTCATAATACGGGATCATCCAACCGTACCGAAGAGGTAACAATTTGGACTGATTAATTGTTTATTATATTTTTTCAGCCTGGTATCCCGCTTTTTCCAGTGTATCGATGATTAGATTTTCATCCAGTCCAGGCTCTCCGTTTATAGTCAACAATTTTTCCTGAGTTGCGGTATCTACCTCCCAGCTTTTCAGTTTTGGGACATCATTAAGATATGGTGTAACAGTCGCAATGCATCCGCCACATTTAATGTTTGTTCTAAATTGTAATGTTTCCATAATTCATTGAATAATGTTTAAACGATTATTGACACAAATGTAGGTTGTGTGACAGGCATAGGATTTACATGATTTTGTGAAAAAGTTATATAATTTACATTAATCGTTTTAAGGGGGCATTTTTTATAGTCGCTCTTACGGACGGAGGACCTACGGCACTAAATTTATGAATGTGTTTGGCATATGATGTTATCTAATGAACACTTGACAGCTTGAAGATTAAACTTCATAACTGGTCGGTAAAATCCGCTATCTTGTCTAGTCTGTTCTTTGCGAATTTGTAAATGATAGACCTTAGTGAGGTAATTTATACTTAAATGAAAAAACCGTATTTAATTTTCGCCCATCTATTGCTTTGGTTGTTCTTATATGCTGTCATATATGTAGGCTTTAAAACGCTAATTATTGACTCCGGTGCAAATTTGATATTGAGCAACAGTATTGTTCGGACCACTATTTTTATGTTATTGCTCACGTTATTGTTTCCGTTTTATATTTTTTATTTCTTATATCAAGGCCTTATAAAGTCAAAGCGGAAGAAACTTTGGTACGCGGCAGGAATCCTTGCTATCCTGGGGTTGCCGGTAGTTTATTTAAAGCTGGATGATCAAATAATTACTGCTGTCCTTTATCACAATAGTTTTCTTTTTTTAAGCTTTTTTGGACTTCTGGGATTTTTGTTCGCCAGCTTTCTCAATGGCATTACAGACCGGCAATTAAAAAATGAATTGCAACGTAAACAGCTCGAAAGTGAATTAAGTTATTTGAAGGCACAGGTTAATCCACATTTTTTATTCAATACGCTTAATAATATCGACTCACTAATTGGAAGTGACCCTGAACTTGCTTCACAATCGTTGATTAACCTCTCTGATATGATGCGGTACATGATTTATGACAGTGCCGGCAACCTGGTGCCCGTGCAAAAAGAACTGGATTATATTGCAAAAGTGATAGCCCTTTACAGGCTAAGATACAAAGCAGAAAAACTAATTGACTTTAGAATTAGCGGTCAAGCATCAGATCACAGCATTCCGCCACTCCTGCTTATACCAATCATCGAAAATGCTTTTAAACATCATAGCAAAAAATACAGCAACGAGGCCATTTCGATTGCCATTACCATGGAGAACAAAATTCTTACTTTAGCTTGCAGTAATCCTTATGACGATACTGCCAAAATAGCTGTTGACGGCGGGTTTGGATTAGAGACTTTGCAAAGAAGATTGGATCTGCTGTTCCCGGGAAGATACACCTTTGAAATCGTAGCTGCAAGACCTATCTTTAAAGTGAGTTTACAGATTCCACTAATGTAGCATGATCACTTGCATTATAATTGAAGACGAACCCCTTGCTGCAGAAAAGCTAAAAGGGTATATTGAAAAAATAGATTTTTTAGATTTACGTGCAACTTTTAATAATGGTGTTTCCGCCATTAGCTATTTAAACAGAAGTAAAGTTGATCTGATCTTTTTGGACATTTGTATGGATGAACTCGACGGGATGCAATTAATGGCAGCCTTAATGAATTTGCCTAAAATTATCATTACTTCGGCAGAGAGCCAATATGCTTTGCTGAGTTATGAGTACAGCGTGTCTGACTATCTGTTAAAACCCTTTGGTTTTGATCGATTGATTAAAGCGGTGAATAAGGTTGCTGACGAAATGAAAAATCAAACTATAGCAGAGCCCTCTTTTGTTTTTGTGAAAACGGAATACCGTACGGAACGGATTGACCTTAGTCAAATCCAATATATTGTCGGCATGAAAGATTACTTGTCCATTGTATTGGAAAATAAAGCGGTTATGACTTTAATGTCTTTCTCCGACATCCTGCAATTATTGCCGGCTTCGAAATTTTCGCGAGTGCATAAATCATATATTGTAGCGCTGGATAAAATTAAACATATTGAACGCAATCGAATTCACATTGGTGATGAACGGATTCCTGTTAGCGAAAGCCATAAAACGCAATTTTTTAACCTGCTCAAGGCCCATAAGCACACTGGTTGATGGAGCTTATATCTTTAGAAAATGGTTTATCCGTTCCACAACATTCCCGAAAGTCATAGCATGATTCCATCCGCCGGCGGTAGTCCTCTATAGAAAACTTATCAATCAGGAGGTTCAGCTGTCGGTCGTGAATTTCCATATACTTTGGATCATGTACAGTATTTTTCTTGCTGCGGGACCTTTTCAATGGGATTTCCACAATTTCCCTGATGGTTGCCGCTGGCCCGTTGTTCATGACTACCACTTTGTCTCCCTTAACCCTGGTCTTACCTCACATGCGGGTCACACCCGTAGCGCACACGACCCTCACTCGGGGTTGACAGGGTCTGAAGAGCGTCAACCCGGGTTGGGATACGCCTGTGTTATTGGTGTAAGGCGGATTTGGTGTAAAGGCAAAATCTTTCGGTGCTTTTCTTTAACTTCCGTTTTGAAAGAACAGGTTTGAAAGCCAGATATTTTATCATGAGCAAGACATCATCGACCAGAAGGGATTTTATTAAAAAAGCAAGCCTGCTGACTGTGGGCATTGCTGCCATTCGTTTTCCCGTATGGGGCAAAAGCATGTTCGCATTGGACTACCCGCTGCACAATATTCCTGAAGATAAAGGGCTGGACTCAGGGTGGGTCAGTTCATTGCATAAGAGAGGTCAAGGGACGGCTTATTTCAAAAGTAAGAACGAATTTAAATACATATATAGGAGGCAGACCATATGCCTTGCCTGGCGAGGGCGGTATGGTGATGAATACCAATCCGCATAATGAGCCCAAACCATTTGGAGAAAATGTAACCTGGCAGCTGGGTTATTTTCATGAATGTATGAGTGGATTTGAGCACCAGGTCGCCGCACATTTGATGGCTGAAGGTATGGTTGAAGAAAGTCTGATCCTTACCAGGGTTATTCATAACAGATACCATGCTTCGAAACGAAATCCATTTAATGAGATCGAATGTAGTGACCATTATGCACGGGCTATGGCAAGCTATGGGACTTTCATTAGTGCATGTGGGTTTGACCATCATGGCCCCAGGGGTTATATTAAATTTTCTCCGGCCTGGAGTGCTGAAGACTTTAAAGCACCCTTTACATCTGCCAGTGGCTGGGGCAGTTATAGACAGAAAAAGATCGGAGCTAAGCAAGTCCACACTATAAACTTGAAATATGGTAGGTTACAGTTGGGGGAACTTGCATTTAGTAATATGGGTTTTGGTGCGATGAAGTCGGTTTCGGTAATGCTGGGGTCTCAAAATATTCCTGTCGAATTAAAGCACAAAGGCTCTGAACTTCTGGTTAAATGCTATAAGAAGGTCACTGTTAATACGAACGAAAGCTTAAACATTACCTTTTCATAGCATGACTTCGGCCCATATTCATTTGAGTTGGGATTAGTGTTGGTTTATTACTGTTTGATCGCTACGGGCCTGCTGTAAAAAAAATCAGGCGTAAACTTAAGTATGAGATAAGCCCAGGTTCCTGTTTTATCAAATGATGCGGCGGCTTCATCGTTTATGGCCTGTGCTTTGGCATATGGCATGTTGATGGTGGCCTTCATCATGGAATAACCGAATTCTATATTCGTAAATTTGTTCATGTTATAGCTCAACTGGAGATCTGCCTCCTCGCCAAGGTTTTTGCCAATGAGCGTTCCGTCAGCTTTTTTCATGTCCTGGTTCAATCCAAAATAGTGGAGGTCAAGCCCTAATGCAAAAGCGTTGGCTGTATATTTAAATTTGAGGTATGGGTTGTTTAATCCGCCCTTTGGAGATCCGCTGCCGGCATAGAAGTAATCCATATATCCCCAGAACTTATGAGGAGTGCCATAAAGCGGGTCGAAGGAGTTATTTTTGCCCGAGACCAGGTCCGTAGTTTTGGTTCCTGATAGTACGTCATAACCTGGTGTTATACTAAAAAGTCCTTTTTGATAGGTCGCTGCAATGGAATAGTGGAATGCATTCATTGTGTTTCCGTCTCTGTCATCTCCCGATTGGTGATAATAGGCGGCTTGCACTGCAATTTTACCAAAGCCTGAAGCATTGCCGAAGGTTGGGCTTACCATCAGGCCATAAGTATATCTGCTATTGGTTCCATAGTTATAGGTGTCGGCCGGACTGGCGGGAACAAAACGGCGTCCGTATACGTAACCTGTGGAGAGGCTGCCGGCGGAGTCAAGTTTGTACCGGCCAAAGCTGTCATTGAAAAACAGGGCTGAGACTTTGGTCTGGTTGAATTTTCTGCTTAGATAAAGACTGCTAAATGATTTATAATTTTGTGTCGCGCCATTGGTGCCAGGAGGATTGCTGTAGACAGGGGTTCCTGATTTTGAACTGTTGTTGGCAGCACTGCCGCCTGCGGCAAGCGGAACAAGACCAGCCGGTAGCGGCACGAGTGTACCAAAACTATTTTTGACGTAGGCAGGTAAATTGCCTGGCAAATAGTTGGTGTTGGTTATACCGCCGGCATCTGAATTTTGGTTAAATGCATAAGCAAGATCAACCTGCCAGCCATGATGCATGATTTTTAGCAGGGCCATATCATGCTGACGTGCCTGTTGCAGCCAGTCGAGATTCCCAATAAGCCGTGAGTCGTCGTATATCAATTCCTGCCGGCCTATTTTAAATGAAAGCTGGTCTACTAATTTGAACTTAATATTGGTGTCCGCCTTATTGGCCAGTGTGAGTTCTGCCCAACCTTCGTGGAGCATAAACCGATTACCGTCGGCGGTTGAAATGGTTGAAGCATCGGCTCCCCAGACCCTGATATCCTGAACACTTGCACCAAAGGATAGAAGATCCCATTTGTAGCCAAAATTCAGACGGGTGCGCTGCGAAATGAAGGCTGCTTTTTTAGCATCAGATAAAACGAGATTGCCATATCCGTTACGAAGTTCTGTCCGTGTGCGAAGTTGTGCATTTAAACTGATTTGGGCTTCTGCGGGGTTGAAACCAAAGAGCGCTGAAATTAAAAATACTGCAAAGACTACGGATTTATAGCGTACATTTTTATACATTTGAAAAGGTTTTTTGTTGTTAAAGCGATCGAAAACTATCTGCCTCACTGGGAATGCGACCTCCCGGCGGGGCTTTTTTATGGGTTAGATTCTTGTCATAGGTAAATTATATCTGAATTTTTAGTCGCTGTCTGGCATAAATATATCTAATATTATGATAGTTGACAATTTTTTTAGATAAAATGGATTTTTTGTGATTAAAATCATCTAATTAAGTCGAATTATTCATAATCATAAATGATTTGACTATTATTTTTTGTGATATGATGTGAATTTTAGGCATTCTTTGTAAGATTCTTTGATTTTTTGTATTGATAATTAGATATTTCATTCGTTTTGTTGATTTTTTATTGTAATTTTTATTTTAAAAATAAGTTAGTGCTTTTGTTTTGAGTTTTTAATGCCAAAAAAGTGTGATTTATTCTTTTATGCTAAAAATGGTTGCTTCGCCAACATTTAGTCAAGATTGACTGACTATGGCTGTATTTTCATATGTTATTCTTAAATTCGGATAGTTTTAATTTTATAAATCAAAAGAACTAGACACCTAATCATTAAAATAATGAGAAAACTGATCGCTGTTTGTGCCATCCCACTTTTTTTAATCTCGTGTTTGGCCGTTAGGCAGACGAAATCGGACGGCTGGATTAGCCTTTTTGACGGAAAGACGCTTAATGGCTGGAAAAAGAATCAAAATCCAGAAACATTTAGTGTGGAAAATGGAGCGATTAAAGTAGCCGGACCAATTTCCCACTTGTTCTACGATGGCCCGGTAAGTAACCACGAATTCAAAAACTTTGAATTTAAGGCTCAGGTGATGACCAAACCAAAGGCCAATTCGGGAATCTTCATCCATACTGCATTTCAGCAGGAGGGATTTCCAAACAAGGGATACGAGGTTCAGGTGAACAATTCGCAAAGTGACTGGCGTAGAACAGGTAGTTTATACGGTGTTCAGGATGTAAAGGAAACTTATGTGAAAGACAATGAGTGGTATGAAGAATACATTAAAGTTCAGGGTAAGACGGTGACGATCAAGATTAACGGGAAGACGGTTGTTGAATATACAGAGCCTGAGGAAGTTGGTAAACAGAATGCCGGGGGTAAAGCTTTTTCTAGCGGAACCTTTGCTTTACAGGGCCACGATCCGGGGAGTGTTGTCTTTTATAAAGATATTATGGTAAGACCGTTGCCAAATTAATGACCTATTTGAAGGATATGGAGGTCGTTTTGTAATTGAGACCGCTGGCAGTACCGCAGGTTATATAGATTGTAACGCCTGTTATTTTACCTGCCATTTCTGAAGAAAGAAATACTGCTATGTTGGCTATATGACGGACTTGCTGCGAAATTTCTTTGTCTTTATAGGCTAATCAACCAGTACCCAATATAAAGCCAGAAATTATTGCATCTATGTTGCAAAAGGTATTCTTTAATTTAAGCATAATTATGCAACTTTGTTGCGTGATGAATGGTTCTGTCTGTGCCTTCCGGATTGATTATTAAAAAACTTAATTATGAAAACAAACAACAAATATGACGTTATCATTATTGGAGGAAGCTATGCGGGTCTGTCAGCCGCTATGGCACTAGGTCGGGCGATGAGGCATGTGCTAATCATTGATGGCGGTAGACCATGTAACTGGCAGACTCCACATTCACACAATTTTCTTACACAAGACGGAAATACACCTGAAAGCATTGCAAGAGTAAGTAAGGCACAAGTAATGCAATATCCGACAATAGAATTCATAGAAGGCCAGGTGATAAGGGTAGAAGGTGAAAATGATCGATTCACAGTTTACAACTTAGAAGGGCAAGCTTTTGCTGCCAGAAAGCTCCTGTTTGCTACAGGAATAAAAGACCTCATGCCAGAGATTAAAGGGTTTGCCGATTGCTGGGGCATTTCTGTCATTCACTGTCCATACTGCCATGGTTATGAGTACAGGAATGAACAAACCGGTATCTTAGTCAATGGTGACCAGGCGTTCGAATTCGCCAGGCTAATTAATAACTGGACAAAGAAACTGACCGTGTTTACCAATGGGGCATCAACCATTAACGAATCTCAGCGCGAACAATTGCTCCAGCTCAATATTAATGTCATTGAAACACCTATACGGGAAATCCGTCATATCGACGGTTTCCTCGATGAATTGTTATTTGGTGACGGAAGCAGTTCAAAGATGACAGCACTTTATGCAAAGATCCCTTTTGAGCAGCACAGTGACATTCCTGCAAAGCTGGGTTGCAAGATGACGGATACCGGATACATCCAAACAGATGATTTCCAGAAGACAAGTATTCCTGGAATATATGCGGCAGGAGATAATTCTACCATGTTTCGGAGCCTTTCAATAACCGTGGGTGCTGGAACTAAGGCTGGTGCTTTCATTAATCATGAACTGATCGCAGGACTATAAAATAATAGTCCTGAAGGTAAGGTTCACCCTGGGTTTTGTAACGAGTTTCGTAGGCGGTAATCGGTGCAGCCAATGTGTTTGAGTCGTATCTTTCATGACCAGCAGGCTGCCGTTTTCTAAAATAACAGAAACGATCTGTTTATTTTGTTTGTGTTTAAACGAAAACTTTCTTTCAGCACCAAAACTCATGGACCCAATTGCGCCATTCTTTTTCAGGTCCTTTTCCCCATCGCTATGCCAGGCCATCCCCTCTTCTCCCGTATGGTATAAATTGAGCAGACAGGAGTTGAAGGTTTCGCCTGTCTGTTCTTCAGCGATCTTTTTCAGCTCCAGCAATTCTTTAGTCCAGGGGAGCGCAAGTTTAGTAACATTAGAATAGGTGTACTCAAATTCAGTATCGCCATACCAGGCCACTTTTCTTTTAGTGACAATGCGCTTACCAAAAATAATGGCCTCATCATTTCTCCATTCAATATGATGAAATAAAGTATTATAATAATCGCTGGCCTGCTGACTTGAAAACAACCTGCCATAGTAATTTACCTCGCCGTCATATGGCAATAGATTAATTTCACTGGCCGTTCCTTTACTGAATAAGTCTGTCATCACAATTGGATATAAAATTAACATTACCAAATGAACTAACTCAATGCATCATGAAAAATAATTCCAACAGTATAGCGTTTACCGTCCCGGACTTCGCTTACGCCATGTTTCATGTTAGCCCGATAATAACCCTTGCTGCCTTTTACCGGACGGAAATTTGTAGTAAAGGCCAGCAGATCTCCTTTCTTCGGGTTAAGCACTACCACCCTTGACTGTGCCCGCGGAGTTTGCTCCATCAATATAAATTCGCCCCCCTTAAAATCTTCATCAGGTTCATTTAAAAACAATACCAGTTGAATCGGAAAATAGATCTCCCCATAGAGATCCTGATGAAGTGTATTGTATCCGCCCTTGCCGTACTTCAGGATCAGGGGAGTTGGTTTAAACTGACCATTGTCCTCGCAAAGCAAATGAAGATCCCGGAGCGTACCGGGAAAGCGGGTGTCCATCTTTAATACACTCATCCAGGAATTGGCTACCGGGACAAGGTTTGGATAAATGCTTTCCCTGATTTGCTGAATGACCGCAGGTAAAGGATAGCTGTAATATTTATATTCCCCAAGCCCAAAACGGTAACGCTCCATGACGACTGTCTTCCTGTAAATCTCAGGGTTGTTATACTCCCTTTTCAATTCTTCGCATTCGGTGTTCTCTAAAAACCGGGGGATCACCACATAGCCATTTTCATGCATGGACTCCGTGACGGTCCCCCAATCTATGGATTCAATTCTTGATAAAATACTTTGCATAACATTTGATTTAAATGAACAGGTCAAAAGTCTGCAGGATTATAAAAGAATAAAATCCGAATCTTGCCTTTTTAAGCGAACTGACCCACCTGATAAGATCCCGCAACTGTTCTGAAAGAAACATTGATGCGGTTATAACTGTTGATCGCAATAACTGCCAGTGTCAGCTCAATTAATTCTTCCTCAGAAAACTGGGCTTTTGCCTGATGGTAAACAACATCAGGAACATCTGCTCCGCTGATTTTTGTTACAGCCTCTGCCCATGCCAGTGCCGCGCGCTCACGGTCGGTATAGAAAGGGGCCTCATGCCAGGCAGCCAAAACATAAAGACGCTGTTCGGTTTCTCCGGCAGCACGCAGGTCTTTAGCATGCATATCCAGGCAATAGGCGCAACCGTTTATTTGCGATACCCTGAAATAAATCAGATTCAGGAGAGGTTTTTCTATTTGAGATTTGGTGAGGTAAGCATTGATACCATGAAGCGCTTTGATCGCATCCTGACCTTTTTCGAAAAAATTGATTCTCTGTTCCATGTTTTTGTTTTTAATGATGGTGAAATTTGAATTACACCTGCATATCGAATGGGGAAAAGAAAACAGGACATCAGCAAGAAAATATTTTTGATATCTTAGTTAGACAGAACCATGGAACGCTCCCGGAAATATCTTACTGCAATTCTGGCAATATTGCTTGCTTTTTCTGCATGTTCCGGGACAGAAGCTAAACTCTCCTCGCCTGATAAAAAATTAGAGGAAAAGGTATCGGAGGCACTGAAATACTGCAACGCAAACAGGCTGAATACTTCTTATTGTATCCTGGTAGACATGAGCATCCATTCGGGAAGAAACAGGCTATTTGTTTATGATTTTAAAAAGAAAAAGATCGTTATCAAGGGAATGTGCGCACACGGGAACGGCGGAGGGAGTACACCTTTTAAGGCTGTTTTTAGCAACAAGGTCAATAGCAATTGTACATCACTTGGCAGGTACAGACTGGGCATCAGATCGTATAGCAAATGGGGAATAAACATACACTACAAAATGCATGGCCTGGACAGCACAAACAATAACGCTTACAAGAGGATAGTTGTGCTACATTCTTATACCCCCGTTCCCGAATATGAAATTTATCCTTCCGGCCTTTTTGGGGTGAGCCTGGGCTGTCCCGTCGTCGCCGACCTCACTATGATCGAAATAGATAACCTGATCAAAAGCGGGCAAAAAAATATGTTGCTCTGGGTTTATAAATAAACATTACAAAACGGTGTTCTAAAGATTGCCGCTAAAGATTTGCTGAAGAGTAAATTTGCCCAGACTAATTTAGTACACATAAGAGTTGAAATCAATAAAGTACATAAAAGAACAAAATCAGGGCATTTCTGCAATCCTGGCTTTTGCATTGCTCCCTTTATCGGGCTTTGCAACAGATATTTATATACCCTCTCTGCCTACAATGGCAGCAACGATGCAGGTAAGCAGCTTGCAGGTGCAGCTTACCTTAAGCCTCTTCCTAATCAGCTATGGAGTCTCTCAGTTGTTTATTGGAAGTATACTGGATAGTTTTGGAAGATATAAGCTGAGCCTGATTTGCTTGCTGGTCTTTGCTGCGTCCAGCATTGTTATTGCCAATACCCAGAACATCTATCTCATTTACCTCATGAGGATCATCCACGGATTTACAGTCGGCACCGTGATCGTAGCCAAGCGTGCATTTTTTGTTGATGTTTATGAAGGAGACAAGCTGAAGCATTATCTGAGCCTTTTTTCTATCATCTGGTCTACCGGGCCGATCGTCGCCCCCTTTGTCGGAGGCTATCTGCAAACGGTATTTGGATGGGAATCCAACTTTTACCTCCTTGCAGGACTGGCAGTGATCATGGCCATTTTGGAGTATATATATAGCGGTGAAACCCTGAAAAAGTTTTCCGTATTCTCGCTTAAGAAGATCATAAGTGTGTACATAGAGATGATCAGGACGACCAGTTTTTCCCTGGGTATTATAATGCTGGGACTGGCTTATAGCATGGTCATGATTTACAACATGACTGGCCCTTTTATCATTGAACACCACTTTAATTTAACTCCGGTCGTAGCTGGATATAGCTCACTGATCCTTGGATTTGCCTGGATGGTGGGTGGCTTTATCGGCAAGGCTACCATTGACCGACCTTTTTTTAAAAAGATGGCGGCCAATCTTGTGTTGCAAATGTTATTTGTTGCGTTGATGATCCTCAGCATAAGTTTTATTTCAAATCTTTATTCCCTAATCTTCTTTGCTTTTATCATCCACGTCACAGCTGGTTACATATTTAATAACTATTTTACCTTCTGTCTGAGTAAATTTCCTAGAAATGCAGGCATAGCCAGCGGGCTTACCGGGGGTATTACCTATGTGGTGGTTTCCGCATTGAGCTATACCATCATTTCATTTTTACCTGCAAAGGATGAAGTGAATTTGTCTGCCAGTTACCTGGTCCTGAGCATAGCGTCAGCGATAATCATGTATACGATCTATAAGTTATCAGGAAGAACTGAATCAGCATCAATTGGTTAATCCGCACTTTTGTAACAAAAGAGTGACAGTTATTGGTGTAAATTTAACACTAAGCTTTTGAGATAATTACTAAGTTTACTGGTCAGCACACCAACTAACCAAATCGCTATGCTTCAATTCAAATACCCGAAACTATACAGTACTGTATTTTCTGCAGTTTGCATTTCAATCATTCTTTACTCCTGTGGCTCTGTCAAACCAAAAGCGGAAAACGCTGCTGCGGTGGTCAGTACGGCGCCTCCTAAACCAGCCCGTATACTTGTGTTTTCCAAAACCAAAGGATTTTACCATTCCTCTATACCTGCCGGAATTGCAGCGATTCAAAAATTGGGAAAGGAAAACAACTTTATAGTAGATACAACAAAAAATTCAGATTATTTCGTAGAAGATAGCCTGAAACACTACAGTGCAGTTGTGTTTTTGAGTACCACCATGAATGTGCTCAATGCCGACCAGCAGGTTCAATTTGAAAGGTATATTGAAGCCGGAGGCGGCTATGCGGGCGTCCATGCCGCGGCAGATACCGAATATGACTGGCCATGGTACAATAAACTTGTTGGTGCTTATTTCAAAAGCCACCCTGGTAATCCTAATGTCCGCAAAGCTACCGTTGATGTTGTAGATGATACTCATGTGTCTACACAAGGATTGCCGAAAAGATGGGAACGTACCGACGAATGGTACAATTATAAAAGCATTCAGGGCGATCTCAAAGTACTCGCCAAACTCGACGAAAATAGCTATGAAGGTGGCGAGAATGGCAATAATCACCCCATCGCGTGGTACCATGATTTTGACGGCGGGCGTGCATTTTACACCGGAGGTGGCCATACTGATGAGAGCTTTACTGAACCCTTGTTTGTGAAACACTTACTTGGCGGGATCAAATATGCGATTGGGAACAATGCGGTTTTGGATTATTCCAAATCCTATGCGGTAAAAAAACCGGAAGACAACCGTTTTACGAAAACTGTTTTGTCCAATGACCTCAACGAACCCATGGAGCTTTCAGTAGCACCAGACGGCAGGGTGTTTTTCATAGAGCGTGCCGGTAATTTCTTTGTATATAATCCGGCAGATGGCAAGACCACACTGGTCTATAAGTTTCCGGTAAAAGCAGTGGATAAATACCTGAACGGACTGCTTGGAATCGGTATTGACCCTGATTTTGCCAGCAACAATTACCTGTACTTTTTCAATACCGCAGAGGCTGGTGGCAAATACAAGCAACACATTTCCCGCATTCCCATCAGTAAAGACAATGTACTGGACCTGAAATCAGAGAAGGTGATCATCGAGATCCCAATTGACCTCGAAGTGAGTGCGCATACAGGGGGGTCCATAGCTTGGGATAAACAAAAGAACATGTACATCTCGACAGGCGATAACACAGTTCCATTTGAATCCGATGGCTTTGCACCAATAGACAGACTTGAAAACAGGCTGGTATATAGTGCAGAGCGTTCTGCCGGAAATACCAACGACCTTCGCGGAAAGATCCTGAGGATCCATCCGGAAGCAGATGGCAGCTATACCATTCCTGAGGGCAATTTATTCCCGAAAGGAACGCCACTGACCCGGCCGGAAATCTATGTCATGGGTTGCCGCAATCCTTACCGGATGTCTGTTGATGCCGAAACCGGCATTGTATACTGGGGTGAAGTAGGGCCTGATTCCGGTCAGGACGGACCTCAGGGGCCTCGGGGCTATGATGAATTTAACCAGGCAAAAAAAGCAGGAAATTATGGCTGGCCATATTTTGTCGGAGACAGTAAACCTTATAAAGAACTTGACTTTGCGAGCAGGGGAAAGGGAAAAACTTTAAAAGTAGGACCGTATTTCGATCTCAACGGAGCAACCAACAACTCTCCATATAATACCGGGATGAAAGTGCTGCCTCCGCCAACCAAAGCTATGGTCTGGTACCCTTACGGAAGGTCAGCCGAGTTTCCGGCCCTTGGTGAAGGCGGCCGTTGTGCAATGGGAGGACCAGTTTATCACTACAATGCCGGGTTACAATCCAACACCAAGTTTCCCGAATACTACGACAAAGCCCTGTTCATGTACGACTGGATGCGCAACTGGGTGTTCGCAGTGCGTCTGGATGAAAACCAGAACTATAAACGCCTGGAACCATTTATGGAAACTAATGGCGATTTCAGAAGACCCGTTGACATAGAAATAGGGCCGGAAGGAGCGATGTATATGCTGGAATATGGTTCTGTTTATGGAATTGACAATGTGGATGCTCGTTTGGTGCGCATTGATTATAATGGAGGGAACCGTGCGCCAATCGCGAAAATACAGACAAAAGATACCATCGGTCTTGCACCATATAAAGTAGCGTTCAGTTCAAAAAGCTTTGATAACGACGATGATGACCAACTTTCTTACGAGTGGCGTTTTGAAGGAAATGCTGTCGCCTCAAAAGAAAAGGATGTCAGCTACACCTTTCAAAAGAACGGAGTGTACAATGCCACATTAAAAGTAACCGACATGGCTGGCATGAGTACTATTGATACTGTTGTGATTAAAGTAGGCAATACACTGCCGCAGGTTGCGATCAATGCAAGCAGCAATACTTCTTTCTTTTTTCCAAAAGCAAGCAAGTTCAATTATAAAGTAGACGTAAAGGACAATGAAGACAAAGTGATCGACAAGAAAAAAATCAAGGTAGACCTCAACTTCATTGCCAAAGTCCAGAACAACCAATCACTGGTCGGCCACCAGGAGATCACCCCAACTTACAACTATGGCAAATCACTGATTGCAGGAAGCGACTGTAAAGCCTGTCACCAGGTCAATGCGCTTTCCGTAGGCCCATCATTTATGCGGGTTGCTAAACGGTACGCAACCGACAAGACGGCTGTTGACAAACTTTCCAACAAGATCATCAAGGGAGGTGGCGGAGTTTGGGGCGAGCATGCCATGAGCGCACACCCCCAGATCTCCAAAGAAGATGCGTCAGAAATTGTCAAATACATTTTATCCCTTGGTGTTAAAAAAGCAAACACCGCATTGCCTGCACAGGGTAGCGCTGCCCTGGATAAACACTTTGCTGTAAAAGACCAGGGACGTTATATTTTCTCAGCTTCTTATACTGACAACGGAGGCGCAATTACCCCGCTTACCAAAAAGGAGACACTGATCCTGCGTCCTGCAAAAGTTCAGGCAGAAGATGCCGATCTGCTTCACAATGTGGATAAAGGTGAGAAACAACTGGGCAGCATCCACAACGGATCTTACTTTGTGTTTAAAAACATCGACCTGAAAGGTATTGGCAAACTTACCTACCTGTATTCCTCATTAAACAGAAACGGAAGCATCGAAGTGCACCTGGATTCACCAAAGGGACCAATAGTAAGCAAGGCAGATTTTACCACTACAGGCAACTGGGAAAAATATCAGAAACTGAGTGCAGCTATCAGCACAACAGCCACAGGCCGTCATGACCTGTACTTTGTTATTGTAAAAGATGCTCAGCCAAACCAGCACCTGATCAGCATAGACTGGATCAATTTTTCCGCTCAATAATTACCAGCCAATCGCTCCCTCTTCCTTCAGAAGGCGGAGCGATTGCTTTTGTGCCGGAATTGTCAAACTCTCCCAATACCAGTTTATGTCCATCCCTCGGATTAAACAAAGCTGCAGTCAACTTACTCCCTTTTAAATTTTTAGTATTAATTGTTGTCTTTCTTCCGTACGGCAGATAGGCCATCAGAAAATCCCCGTCCTGTGAAATGGAGCCCATTTCATATTCAACCGTCTCCGGATTATCTTTGGCGATCACGGTCTGGTCCGGCACCAGCCTTTGCCAGTTGTAAGTTTCAAATAACTTCCGCATCAGTCCAACCTGAAATGCCCCCGGATGACCAAGAGCAATCTTCCAGTTTGTCCTGGCCCAGGAAACAGGGTTTTTATCATTATAAAACTGCCAGATGTTGTGGTCTCCATAAGTATGCCCCATCGCCCCTGAAAGCATGCTCCAGTAAGCGGTCTGCCTGGCGTCAAAATCATCCATCCAGCCAAACTTACCAGGATTAAACTGATTGGGATGGTCTTCATACCTCGGCTCACCGTCTACATGTGGATGAACAGGAGTCAAGGCCCTGTTCTTCCTGTTGAAAGTATAGTTTTTCGATTCTTTGGAATGCCCGGTCTGCGACATGTGAAAATCCAGCCAGGTGTCGTCTTTAAAAAATTCTGAAGAACTTCTGGCACCGGTAGGATGAAAGGTCATCAGGTGATTTCCTGCATCCCCCTTTTTAATCCCCTTTGCCATAGCCACGATGATATCCCGGTCATTCTGATCCTCAATATTCCGGTCTCCGCCCATTACCCAGACTATAGCGTTATTTTTATACCGTTTGCCTACATATTCGCCAAACACCTCTGCATTCTGCGGAGTAAAGATCTCCGGGCCTACACCCCATGCTTTATTCCACTTATCACCCCAGGAAGGCAGCATAGCAATGATCAATCCTAGCTTCTCTGCTTTTCTTACCACATAATCTACATGTTTAAAATAAGCCTCATTGGGTTTTGCCGGATCATTGCCGCTCAAGGGCTTGTCGCCATAGGGGTTAGGTTTGTTCAACCCATCGAGCTCCGCCAGCACCACCGCCTGGATTACCGTAAAGCCCTTGTCGGCCCTGTCTTTAAGGTAAAGATCAGCTTCCTCCCTAGTGAGCTTATGGAACAATTCCCAGGCTGTGTCGGCGAGCCAGAAAAAAGGTTTGCCATTGGCAGTCTGTAAAAAATGTTTGTCCGGACTAACTTTCAACTGTGCAAAGCCAGGCAATCCGAAAAGGATCGATGCTACGATGATCAGGTTTCTAAACTTCATAATGGTTTGAATATGTGGTCAATATCAAACTTAAATAAAATATCAGATATTCCAGTTCCATTTTACCGGAATAGAAATCAGGGACAGATTCGTTATATTGCATGATGAAAAAAGAAATCATGTATAAAAATCTTCTTATTTTAGGTATAAGCGGCTTACTGACCGCAAGTTTCGCCACCTCCTCTTCCGCATCAGTAAATGCCCAAAACACAGCTGCTCGAATCGAATCAGATACAGCTCAGTTGGTAGGCCGCTGGGACATTACCATAGATGAAAACGGCAAATCCGCACCTTCATGGCTTGAAGTAAAACTGTCAGGAGTCAAAACACTGGTCGGCTATTTTGTTGGGGCCAGCGGCAGCGCAAGGCCAGTTGCCAGGGTTACCCTTGACAATGGAAAATTCGGTTTCACCATCCCGCCGCAATGGGAGGCAGGTGATCAGGATTTTGTCATAAAAGGTGAGCTTGCAGCTTCAGGGATAAATGGAACGATCACCACCAGTGCGGGTAAAACTTACAGCTGGAAAGGCGTAAAAGCACCATATTTGAAAAGGACGGCTGCACCGGTTTGGGGTAAAACCATTGAGCTGTTTAATGGGAAAGACCTGACCGGCTGGAAAGCAATGGGACAAAACCAATGGGAAGTAAAAAACGGCGTTTTGACCAGTGCAAGATCAGGGGCCAATCTGATCTCTGATCAAAAATTTACAGACTTCAAACTGCATGTAGAATTCAGGTATCAGAAAGGAAGCAACAGTGGCGTTTACCTCAGAGGAAGACATGAAATACAAATAGAAGACAGTCCAAAAGAGCAGCATCCGGCAAGCGTATTGTTTAGCGGGGTCTATGGCTTTATTGCCCCTAGTGAAATTGCTGCATTAGGCCCCAATACCTGGCAAACTTTCGACATCACCCTAACGGGTAGAATGATCACCCTGGTGGTCAATGGCAAAACAGTGATCACCAATCAGGAAATACCTGGAATTACCGGCGGTGCGCTGGACAGCAATGAAGGCGAGCCAGGTCCGATCTACATCCAGGGAGACCACGGTCCGATTGAATACAGGAAAATCACGATCACACCAGTTAAGTAAGCCAACATGAAAATACTCCTCAAGTCTTGCTTTGCGGCGGCTGTCCTGATGGCCAGTTCCTCTACCATAAGTGCCGCCCCCCAAAGCGGAAAGCCACAAAAAGTGGAAATCAGCAAAACGGCCTCAGGTTATACCTTTAAAAGAAACGGATTGCCCTATTTTGTGAAAGGGGCAGGCGGGACTTCGCAAACAGAGAAACTAAAAGCCGCCGGGGGCAATTCTTTCCGCACCTGGGGTACTGACAATGGCGCTGCACATTTAGACCGGGCAGAGCAGCTGGGGCTAACTGTTACAATGGGGCTGGATGTGGCCCGTGAGCGCCATGGCTTCAACTATGATGATCCCGCCGCGGTAAAAAAACAACTGGAAAAACTGCGCAAAGAAGTTCAGAAATACAAGGATCACCCGGCCTTGCTGGCCTGGGGTATTGGCAACGAACTGAACCTGGACTATAAAAACCCGAAAGTATGGGATGCGGTCAATGACATCGCAAAGATGATCCATGAAGAAGACCCCAACCATCCCGCCACCACCATGCTCGCTGGTATCAATCAAAAAGAAATTGACCACATCAAAGCAAAGTGTCCTGCACTGGATTTCCTGTCTGTACAGGTGTATGGCGGCCTGGCCAAAGTCCCCCAGCAATTGCAGACCACAGGATGGAATGGGCCTTACCTGGTTACCGAATGGGGCCCAACAGGCCATTGGGAATGCCCCAAAACATCATGGGGAGCGCCGGTAGAAGAAACCAGTACTGAAAAAGCAGAAGTCTATAAAACACGGTATGAAGCTTCTATATTAAAAGATAAAAATTGTCTGGGCTCGTATGTATTTCTATGGGGCCAGAAACAGGAGCGGACACCTACCTGGTATGGCTTGTTTACAGAAGCTGGAGAAACCTCAGAAGTATTTGACGTGATGCAATATGAATGGAGTGGTAAATGGCCTCAAAATCGTGCACCTAACATCAGCTCTCTGAAAATAGACGGAAAAAGTGCACGCAGTTCCATTCATCTCAATCCTCAGGAAAAATACTTAATAGCACTTTCCGCTTCAGATCCTGACAATGACAAATTAACTGTCCGCTGGGAACTGCTGCCTGAAGCGACTGACCTGGGGCAAGGCGGTGACCGGGAAAGCAGGCCCGTGGCCATACCAGATATGGTGACCAGCACCTCACTGACAAATGCGATGCTCACTGTGCCGACAAAGCTTGGCGCTTACCGTTTATTTGTCTACGTGAGCGACGGGCATAACCATGTCGCTACCGCAAATATTCCCTTTTTTGTAGAATAACAATGACCATAGAAACACACCATACCGGAAATACGAAAACAGCAGAAGTCCTGTCAGAAGAAATACTGGTCAGCAATCCCGAAGATGGATTACAGCTGATGGGGGATCTTTATTACCAGGGCTTTGACAAGATCATTCTCCATGAAAAAAACATCAGCCCGGATTTCTTCGATCTTAAGACCGGCATAGCGGGAGAAATCCTGCAGAAATTCTCCAACTACAGGGTACCGCTGGTCATTATCGGGGACTTCAGCAAGTACCGAGGAAAGAGTATCAGGGACTTTATTTTTGAAAGCAACAATGGCAGGCAGGTCAATTTTCTTCCTGACCTCAGCACAGCAATAGAGCAGCTCTCCAAATAATCCATAAAGTGGATAACTCCGGCTAAGTTGATAAGTATTGTAAACTTCTGAAGATCAAATTGGTTAACTATATAAACGTTTAATTGTATAGTTAAAATGACGAGGTATGAAAAAGTGTATTTATGTTGTAGAAGACAATGCAGCAATCAGAGATGTCATCGAATTTATGCTTACAGAAGATGAATATGACGTGGTGGTATCTCCAACCGTCAATGATTTCTGGCGGCAAATGCAACTACGTAACCCCGATATGATCGTACTGGATATTAAACTGCCTGACGGTAATGGACTGGAAGTCTGTAAAAAACTAAAAGGCAGTATTAAAACCTATAATATTCCGGTGATGATGATGTCAGCAAACAATTACCTGAGCAAAGTCAAGTCAGGATGTGTTGCAGAGGAATTTATCAATAAGCCGTTTGACCTGAATGATTTTGCGAACAGGATCGAGCATTATGTAGCGAGTTAATAATCCTGGTATTCTTTATTCTAACCTCCCTGCCCAAACACTATCACTCACGCTTTTCCTGTTATCTGTCCGATACTGAAACTGGTTGACAGTCGCGTGGTGTGCTGCGTTTGTCTCCTGGTGCTTTGGTCAGGCGGGTTATACCCAGCCAAAGACGGCCTGGAGTCCGGCACTCTTTCCCAAGGGACGATTTAGAAAAGAGCCG
Organism: Pedobacter ginsengisoli; assembly: GCF_030244015.1. Taxonomy (GTDB): domain Bacteria; phylum Bacteroidota; class Bacteroidia; order Sphingobacteriales; family Sphingobacteriaceae; genus Pedobacter; species Pedobacter ginsengisoli. Next base: position 1,045,477 of record NZ_JASSYX010000003.1, on the reverse strand, counting down.
CTTCCCGGAATGATCATGGGTATTTACTTTCCGTCAATGCGCCGTATAGCCCATCGCGGAATTGTGGAGTCACTGCATGGAGATTTTATCGTTTGTATTGAGGGCAATACGAATTCTGATGGTTCGAGAAATGGTGATGGAGTGTATAGGAGGGTGAGGCATAAGAGGAGTATAGCAAACTTTTCGGAATGGTAACACAACTTCATTTATTACCGAGTTCTTCTGCCAGTCCAATCAGGAGTCCATCCTTTGCACGAATATAGCAGAGCCGGTATGAGTTCTCGTATTGCACTACTTCGCCAACGAGTTGAGCTCCGTGTTTGATGAGTCTGGATACCAGCTCGTCAATATCCTTGATAGTGAACATAACGCGTAGATAACCAAGTGAGTTCACCGGTGCAGTCCTGTGATCTGAGATGGCAGGCGGAGTTAGAAATCGTGAAAGTTCGAGCCGGCTGTGGCCATCAGGGGTAACCATCATAGCAACCTCTACGTGCTGGGAGCCAAGTCCGGTAACACGGCCCGCCCATTCTCCTTCGATCGTGGCCCGCCCTTCGAGCTTCAGGCCTATTTCTGTGAAAAAAGAGACAGCATCATCGAGGGATTCTACAACAATGCCGACATTGTCCATTCGCAATAATTTATTTTCTGTCATAGTGATATCCGTTTGTTAATTAAATGTCGTAATTCCATTTAAAACTTCCCAATAAAGTTTAAGTAAGAAGCAACTCATGCATCTGTCAGCGTACGCAAGAAGTTTTATAAAACGTATGGAAACCCCGGATCTTTTGCATCCTAAAGAAAAGATAAAAACCATTGTATGAAAAAGATTTTTACTACTGCTGCAATTCTGCTTTTCTTTGGCTTTTCAGTAAAAAGTCAGACCCTTAAATTAAAGCGCGATACGACGCTCCAAATAAGTATTCCGGTTTTGAAAGCGTACAGTTTTGTGAAAACCCCGGCTTATAGTGCTTTGAGGCCTGAACCCGTCCGGATGCCAAATGGATATGTTAAGGCCACAGATAAATCCATTCCTATGCCTGCCCACAAGGCTGAAATCGCTCCTGATCTGTCTCGGACTGATTGCCCCAAACGGAAATAGCCAGGGTAAACAACTGCCAAAACATCATTATATGATTTGCAGCAGCAATTTGTAGACCTTGGTCTTGGGATGTTCAGAATTTGGAGTGTACTGCGAAAGGCGCTAACTTAGCTCCATGTCTTCACACCACATCGTAAAAGAAAAACAAGAGCCAGCCCTTTACATCCATCACCTGGGAAGGTTTGACGAAGAATACCTCGGACAGCTTCTGGAGTGGAGCCCGACCTTGATCGTCAATGCTTCCGTTTATGAAAAAACGATCAGTCTTGGTCTCAAAATAGATGTAGTGGTGAATGCAGGAACAGAAGAATTTTTCCAGGAAAACACTAAGGTCATCAAGGCCGGTGCGGAAGAACTTGATGCAGTACTGGATTACCTCATTGCCGAAAAATATCCGGCAGTTAATGTAATTGATGCAAAAAGCAATTTAAGAGAACTGGGCAGCTATCTCGACCGGATCAGTATAGTAGTGTTCAGCCCTGAAGAAAAAGCGTACGCCATAAAATCAGGCTTTAAGGTTTGGAAACCAAAGGGCAGCATTTTCAAAATTGAAGTGCTGGCATATTTTGAAACCGCCAACCTGCGGCAGACCGAGAATGAAGATTTCGAAGTGATCGCTGATGGATTCGTAGAGTTTACTTTTAATGTTCCTTATTTATTTATCAGTGAAGTGTTATGATCATTTTAAGAAGAGCTAAAGAACAGGACATTGAAAGCATTCAGGGCCTGGCCCACAGGACCTGGTACGTGACTTACGGAGATTACCTCTCGGTAGAGCAGATTGAATATATGCTGGATAAAATGTACAACAAAGGCGAGCTGCTCTCGCAGTTTGAAGCTGGGTATATCTTTTTAATGGCAGAAGAAGATGGCACAGACCTTGGTTTTGCCGGATTTTCTATTCTGGACTCAGCTACAAAAACCTATAAACTGCATAAACTTTATGTACTTCCTGAAACACATGGCAGGGGCATAGGCAAGCTGCTGATGAATGAAGTGCTGAACCTGGTAAAACGTGCCGATGGCGCTTTCCTGCAACTCAGTGTCAACAGGAACAACAAAGCTGCGGAATTCTATAAAAAAGCAGGCTTTATCATAAAAGAAACCATTGACCTTGATATTGGTAATGGTTTCTTAATGAACGATTATATTATGGAAAAAGCTTTATAAAGGGATTTATTGTCCCCTTACAGGATCTTTAGGCTTGGTTACATTCGGATAAGAATAAGTCTTCATTTCTTCCTGCAGAACCTGGATGGTACGTTCCAGCTGCGGATCCTTGCCTTCGAGCAAGTCTTTAGGGGTTTGTTCCACAAAAATGTCCGGTGCGACACCTTCGTTTTCTATGATCCATTTCCCCTTAGTATCATAAATGCCAAAATTTGGAGAGGTAATACTTCCGCCATCTAACAATTGGGGATATCCGCTGATGCCTACCAGGATCCCCATAGTCGTGCGGCCGATCAGTTTGCCCAGGCCTTTGTTTTTAAACATATAAGGCATCATGTCACCTCCCGAACCCGCATTCTCGTTGATCAGCATGGCTTTCGGCCCAAAAATACCATTGCCCGGAGTGGTAAAGCTTTTGCCATCCCTTATGGCCCAGTAACTGACCAGTTCGCGGCTAAGCAGATCGATTACGTAATCTGCCACCCAGCCTCCGCCATTGTTTCGCTCATCCATGAGCAAGGCCTTCTTATCCATTTGTGAAAAATAGTACCGGTTAAAATATTTATAACCATCCGGTCCCGTGTTTGGCATATATACATAAGCGATCTGTCCGTTGCTCAGTTTATCTACCCTTTTGCGGTTCCTTTCTACCCATTCCATTTTTCTCAGCTCCATTTCCGAATTAACGGAGATCGGAATCACGACAACCTCTCTTGCTCCATCCAGACTGGCTTTGCTGTTGACCTTAATGGCCACCTGTTTATCAACTTTAAAATCAAACAAGCTGTATATTGATGTTTTAGCAGTCAGAGGTATTCCGTTTACCGCTACGATATAGTCGCCTTCTTTAATGTTGAGTCCTGGTTCGGCAAGCGGGGCTTTAAAGCCCGGGTTCCAGTCCAGCCTGTTGTAGATCTTTGCGATCTTATAAAAACCATTTTCCGTCTCATAATCGGCCCCCAGCATTCCAACACCTATTGCTGTCGCAGCAGGTTCGTCGCCAGGATAAATGTAATTGTGGCCGACCACCATTTCTCCCATCATTTCATTAAACAGATAAGCCAGATCTGAGCGGTGGTTTACGTAAGGAAGGAATTTTTCATATTTGACTTTTATAGCAGGCCAATCCCGGCCGTGCATGTTCTCAGCATAGAAATATTCCTTTTCCATGTGCCATACTTCGTTAAACATCTGCTTCCATTCGGCGGCAGGGTCTACCAGTACCTTAATGCCATCCAGCTTTACCTTTCCGGATTCAGGTGTAGCCGGTTTTTGTGCAGCGGCATTCAGGTAGTAGGATCCACGGGTGGAATAGAGCATGGTTTTTCCATCGCTGCTCACAGTAAATCCGCCAACACCCTGAACCAGGCCGGTTGCCTCCATCTTGTTCAGGTCAAGAACGCCCAGCTCTCCGTCCCGCACATACAGCAATTGACCCTCAGCACGTCCGTCAAGCCGGTAAATACCGCCGGCGGTGATTGGTAAAGAAATGATCCGGTTGCTGAGGTCATCAAGGTCTATCTCTGTTGTTTTCGCCGCGGGCTTGACAGGATCTTCTTTTTTGTCCTTTCCTTTTTCATCTTTTTTAGGCCCAGCCTTCTTATCATCCTTTTTGGGCTCTTCTTTCTTTGCCGCTTTTTCTTCTGCAGTCACAGCCTCTTCATCACTTTCTGTTTTGTATAATGAAGGAGTTTTTTTAGAGAGGATAAGGGCATAAGCATTGAAGCTAACCGGGCGCTGATAGGCCGACATGTGCAGTCCGCTGTTGGTCAGTCCTATGTCAGTACTGGCCACAAAAAACAAGTATTTGCCGTCTTTACTGAAAGCGGGGGCAAAAGCACTGCTCATACCATCTGTGATCTGCGTATGCGTTTCTTTTTCCAGGTTATATAAAAATACAGCACCCACCGTGTTTGGCAATGTAGCTGTATAACTGATCCATTTTGAATCCGGAGACCAGGCAGGCATCAGCATATTGTAAGTCCGGTTGGTCTGAGAACCCAATTTATCCGCTTTGACGAGTACTGGTTTCCTGGTGTCGATGTCAATGTAAAACAAGTTCAGGTGACTGTCGCAATAAAACAGCTTTTTGCTGTCAGGAGACCAGGCCGGTTGAAAATAAAAATGTGTTCCGCCGAGGTCTATGTATTCAGGAGCACCTTTTGTAGCCTGGTTTTGCAGTACCAGCTGGTAGCTGCCGTTCTTGTCAGAAAGGTAAGAAATGTACTTCCCGTCAGGGGACCAGGCCGGGTATTTTTCGTAGCTGCCCGGGGAATTCGTAATGTTTCTGGCGTCACCCTTTTCTTTAGGAACGGTAAAGATCTCACCACGGCTTTCAAACAAAACCCTAACCCCTTTCGGCGATATTTCAAAATTGCGTACCGCCGTAGCCATGTCAATATAGTGCTGGCGTTTATACGGTGCATCTGCCTTGATATTGATGCTCAGGCCTGTTATTTTATTGGTTCCCGGATCCATGATATGGATCTTTCCAGCCTGCTCAAATGCAATTACCCCGTTGCCGGCATTCAGTGATTTGATATCGTAATCCTTGAACCTGGTCAATTGCTCAGTTTTTTTGCTTTTGACATCGTAGCTAAAAAGATTTAAGGTAAGGTCTTTGTCAGACAGGAAATATACTTTATCGCCCAGCCACTGTGGTTTTACATTGTTGGCATTAGCTCCCGGAATGACCTCAATATTTTTACTCTGTGTATCAAAGATCCATATTTGCGGCATGCCGCCGCCACGATAACGTTTAAAGGCGACATTTGCGCGATCCGTCGGATCACCGTTCTTGATGTATGCCCAATAGCGGTGGTCCGCAGATGGGGAACCCTGAACCGCCTCAGGCATGGGCAGGGGCTTTTCATCTGTACCATCCAGTTTTATACTGTGCATCCTGGGACTGAGCGCATAATTAAAATCGCGCGTAGACGTAAAATACAACTCTTCATTGTTTAGCCAGCCTCTGACAAGGTCGCTGTTGGGGTGGTAGGTAACCCGTTTGGGATCGCCGCCGGCAACCGGGATCACATAAACATCAGTATTGCCGTCATAATTCCCGGTAAAGGCAATCTGCTTGCCATCGGGCGAAAAGACGGGATTTTGTTCTACCGCAGGATTAATGGTTAGCCGCCTGGGATTGCCGCCATCCTTGTCAGCAACCCAGATGTCCCCCCCATAAACAAATGCGAGGTTATTTGTACTTATTGCCGGGCTCCTCAGCAATAATGTCTCCTGTTTTTGTGCCGTTGCGGGCAGCGTGAAGGATGCAAACAGCAAAGCCTTAGCCAGCAGCGAAACGCCAGCAGATCTTAAAACATTCATGTGCGTTATTTAGAATAATAATTATTTTTTCAGTTTAGGAATCCTGGTCGGCGTATCTATCCCTTTTACAATACTGATCGCGCTTTGTGCAATTCCTTTTATCGTAGCCAGGATGTTTTCGGGATCCAGGCTTGAATACTCATCTTTTACCGTGTGGTAAAGCTTATCGGTATCAATCTGATCGGTGCTGATGGTATGTGCCGGTACACCGAGCGCGGCCAGTGTGGCATTGTCGCTCCTGTAGAAGAGCTTCTGTTCAGGATAAGGGTCCGGATGAAAGGTAAACTCGCTGCCCTCGAGATTCTTTTGCAGGATCTTACCAAAATCCGATCTTTCGTAGCCTGTGATGAAGGCTGCATTCTTGCCAAACTTGCTTTCCTTGCCAATCATCTCGATGTTAAACATAGCCACTACGTCATCCGGGTTTAGTTTCTGTGAAAAATACTTTGCACCGAACCCGCCGATCTCCTCTGCGGTAAAGGCGACGAAAATCAGTGTACGTTCATTGTTGTTCAATGCTTTATAATATTTTGCCAGTGCGATCATCGCAGTTGTTCCCGATGCGTCGTCATCCGCACCATTGGCTATGCTGTCCTGGCCTTCAGCCTTAATAATTCCGAGGTGGTCATAATGACCGGAAAAAATCACAATCTCCCTGGCTTTCGATTTCCCCGGGATCATTCCGGCTACGTTAAACAAAGGCTTGCCATCTTTTTCAAAGGATTGTCTGAAGCCTGTCTGGCCTTCAAGCGGCTGCAGCCCTATGGTTTTAAATTCCTGCTCTATAAAACTCGCGGCTTTGTCTATTCCCGGACTAAAAGTAGCCCGGCCCTCCATTTCGTCACTGCTCAGTGTTTTGATCAGGCGGTCTACATATTCCCTGGTAATAATCTTGTTGATGTCCTGTGCGCTGGCCTGTTGTGCCAGGAATAGTACAAATAAAAAGTAAATGGTTTTTTTCATCAGTTAGTTAGTTTGATTTAGTCTTTGCTTACGCCTGGTCACTTCCGTGGCAACCCGCGTATCATGCACGTCATCAGTTACAGTGACTTCATAATCTTTATCCTTGTCAGATTCATGGATCTGCGCCGTTTCAATATTTTGTACAGAATGGTCATAAGGCCCTCTGCTGCTCATCAGCTTTACAAAAACCGGCAGGCATTCAAAGAAGACAAACAAAAGTCCGATAAAAGTAATGGCTATAGCTGTATTTAAATCCCTTTTTCCGTTAGGGCTGAAGCTGAGCTGACCCAACGCCCAGTTCCTGTCTGCAAAACCCGCGATACTGGTCAGGCTGTCCAGCTGTTTGCCGGTATATAATCTTTCTGAAAGCAAGCCGTCAAATTGCTTACGGTCATCCACAAAGTTTTCCAGTTTTCTGATCTCGGATGACAGCGTGTCCAAATCCTGTTCCCGCTGTCTCAGCTCTCCTTCTTTCCTTTTGGCATAAGGACCATAGCCCATGATCCCCGAAGTTTCAGTGGTTTTGTTCCCGAAGATCTCATAATTGAGTTTTTGGCGATCGGTTTTAATGGCGCTCTGCATCGAATCCCTTTGTGCCTTTACCTCCTTCAATTTGGCCATCTCAATTTTGTATTTATTGCCAAAGGCCATATTCAGGGTATCTATTTTGGAGCGCTGGTTGTTGAGGTAGCTTACCTTGAGCCGTTCCTTGATCTCCTTATCAAATATTTTAAGTTCCAGCGGACGGGAGATCACCAGGCCTATCATAATGGCCAGCAGAATACGTGGAGTAGCCTGCAGGATCTGTTTATTGGTCGACGCACTTTTATTGATGCTGGATACAATATAACGGTCCATGTTTAAAATGGCCAGACCCCATATCAGCCCGAAAAAGAGTGCAAACAACACCGCCGCAGTATCTCCCTTGAACACAAAATACATGGCATAGCCACCGGACAAGGCAGCAAATAATCCCGTAAAAAAAATGGTTGCCCCGATACCAAAATACTTATTGTGCTCCGTTGGATATTTTTCCAGCGTAGGGACATGCACCCCCGAGCAGAACCAGAAAAAACGGGATATCTTATTCATAATAACCGAAGATAATAAAGACTTATTATTAAACGCCCAAGGTACCCAGTTGTTACAAAATATCTATTAATCAGTTATTCAAATGTTTGTAATATTTTTTTATATTTATAAGGATGCTTGCCTAGTTTTATCTAAGTTTGAATAAAAGATCAAAGAACATGATTAAGGAAATAACTGTTGAAGAGCTCAAAGAGAAAATAGACAATAACGAAGATTTTCAATTGATTGACGTTAGAGAGCCCTTTGAATACGAAGTGTCAAACCTGAACGGAGAGAACATTCCACTGGGTGGAATACTGATAGAAGCTGACAGGATTGCTACCGATAAACCGGTAATTATGCAATGCAGAAGCGGAAAAAGAAGTGCCGCGGCAGTCATGCAGCTGGAAGCGCAGCTGGGCCTGACCAATCTTTACAATTTACAGGGAGGCATTTTGGCCTGGCAGGAGGCTTTTGATCCTGAAATGCCTGTGTACTAGCACTATGGCAAAGAAAATAGCATTGAACGTTTTTTATAACCTGGCGATTATTATCTCCGTTATAGGAATGATCTGGTGCTTTAACAATCAGAAATACCTCATCATCCCTTTGTTTTTGGCTACAGCGGCTTTCTTTATCTATCTGAAAGTGCAGCTGGTCCGGGAAATGAGAAATACACTTAAGAAGTAAAAAGACCTTCAGAGATACCCGTCAATCCTAAGCCAGGCAACTGGTTTAGGACATAGCGGCCCTCTGCCATTTCAGGAGCCGCAAAAGGGTTATTCTTAGTAAGCCATGGCCCGTCCAGATCAGCCCAGTCACACAAAGGAGCCAGCGCTATACCCGCCTGGGTGGCACAGGAGGTTTCACTCATACAGCCGATCAGCACTTTCATACCAAAAGACTTTGCTTTTAAGATCATCTGATGCGCTTCATACATACCGCAGCATTTCATCAGCTTTACATTGATGCCATGATAGACCCCCTTCAAACTATCCATGTCCGCCAGCCTTTGAACGGCCTCATCTGCAAGCAGCGGGATCGGGCTGCGCCCGGTGAGCCAGGCGTTGCCCTCTATATTTGATTTGTCCATAGGCTGTTCGATCAACAGCGCGCCCTGGTCATGCAACCAGTAGATGATGTCAATGGCCTTTGCCTTATCTGTCCAGCCCTGGTTGGCATCGATATACAATGGCAGGTCACTAACCTCCCTGATCGTATTGATCAGCTCCTTATCATTGTCCCTGCCCAGCTTGATTTTCAAAACTTTAAAGCCCAGTTGCACCGCATCAGCCGCTTTTTCCCGGATCACTTCAGGACTGTCTATTCCAATCGTATAAGAAGTGAGCGGCATCTTTGCAGGAGCGGCCCCGTAAATCTCGTAGCAGGGCTTACCCACCAACTTCCCATTGATGTCATTTAATGCAATGTCTATCGCTGCTTTGATGGCCGGATGCCCGCCATCTATACCATCCAGATAGGCGATTACCTCCTGAAAGTTAAATGGATATACAAACCTGTTCCAGTCGACTTTTTTTAGAAAAGCTTCGGCAGTTTCCACACTTTCACCCATGTACGGCACCATCGATGCTTCACCATAGCCATCGACTCCGTTGTGGCTGATTTTCAGCAGCATAATGGGCGTTCCCGTCCTGGAAAACCTTGCGATGGAAAATGGATGTTTCAGTTCAAGATAGTAGGGTTGATAAAAAGCCTGCATAGTAGGTGTTTGGTAATAACAAAGTTAAAAAAAGGAATGCTCCGGCTAATGTAAAAATAATATGCCTAATATTGTCCCAAGTATGATCAGCACCATTTATCAGCCTTTTAAGAATTTCGATTTCAAGCACAAAAACTGTTTTTTAAGCGGGGATACCTTTACTGCTCCCGTAGTTGAAACCCCGATACTGCCGGAATGGCTGTTGAAAATCGCCGGCTTTAGCGGTGAAGAACAGATCAAACTGTTGGATGAAAGTATCCGCAGTTACAACAGTCTGACCATACCCTGCGATACCGGGGTACTGCAACATTTTATTCAACCGCTTGAGGACCGGATCAGCAGTGCTTTTAAGGCAGGCTATGCCGCTGTTTCTAAGCTGGATGAAACAGACATCTTCAATTGGATCGGCAAGTTCATGTACGGGCTGATCTATGTAGAAATGAATGCCGCAGTCAAACAGCAGCAGCTGAGTGCAGACGGAGTAAATATGTCCCAGGGGCTGATGCACAAATTTGGCAACCTGCACACCATGATCCAGAAGATCTATACGGATGTCGTCTTTGAGGATTTTACACCCTGGTCTATCGTTATTGTACCTCTTGAAGAAAAAGATACCCCTTTTAGCTTCAGGGACGAGATCAATACCATGACTTTTTCATTGAAGCTGAAAGACTTTGGCATCATTGCCGTTTTGCAGGACAATGGCACCAATAAAAAGTACCATCAGGAACTACTTGGCCAGATCGCAGGAAACAATTTGTCCGCACAGCAGTTTGAAGAACTTTGTGCACGTTTTTACTATTCAGCCTATTTGTTCAACCGTCTGCCTGAATATACGATCATGCCCGTTGATGGTTCGATTTATATAGAAGCCATGCCGCTTCGTGGCACCCTCAATAAACCTATTTTCGATTACTGGCAGCACAAGACCTATGCACAGGTACTACAGGATTTCTGGAAGCCCTGGGGGCATACCCTGTTTGAGATCATCAAAGATCCTGCAAATCCCATCAGTTATTTCAACCCGCCAAGCTTGCCAGCTACCAGTTAGCCGATCTTCATCTGGATTTGTTCTATGAAATGAGGAATTACTCCCGGAACCAGTAACACCGTCAATATCAAACCGGCCAGTGCCCCGAAGAAATGCGCGTCATGGTTGATATGGTCTCTTGCCTGTCTCGAAGCATACACACAATAGACCAGGTACAAAGGCCCGAATACAATCGCCCATATCGGAATAGGAATCGGGAAAATGATCATACTCGAAAACGGGACAAATAAAATGTAGCTGAACAGCACCGCGCTGATTGCTCCGGAGGCACCCAGACTATTGTACCAGATGTCATTTTTGTGTTTGATGACAGAAGGAATATCGGCGGCTACCATACTCACAAAATAAAGAATGCCGAAGTTAAGTGAGCCTATAATTCTCTCCAGCTGAAATGCAAAGAAGAAAAAGGTCATCATGTTAAAGATCAGGTGCATCCAGTCCGCATGAATGAGACCGCTGGTGATCAGCGTATAAACCCTGTGCCGCCTTGAAACATTATAAGGGTTCAGCATGAATTTCCCGTACAGGTCAGGGTTGCTGAAGGCATAAATACTGGTAATGATCGTAAATAAAAATATAAGAGAAGCAACAGGTGTCTCGTTGATGTAATTCATGCTATTTTAGCTTTAATGGAATGTCTTTTACCAGTCTGGCAATGGGGTAGCGGCAATGGGTTTTTTCGTAATAATCCGAATTTTTATAGACAAAATCAAGCTGGGCATCCGCATTTTTACTCAGTTCCGGATTTTTAGCCTTTTCCTGCTCCAGCTTTGCCTTCAGCTCCGGATCTTTTTTTAGCAGTTCCGCGGCGGTATCTTCAAATACATAAGCAGAGAAATGCTCCTTCATGCTCAATATGGAATCAAAGAAGTTCCAGTTGAAAAACGAGTCTGTAGCCTGGGGTTCCAGCGTTTCTATAATGTACCGGTTTACCGGCTGATCCGTATAAACTACGTAGTCGCCTTTGTAAAACTGAAGCCTCTGTTTGACCGTGTTCAGCTTCACACCGGAATGCAGGTAATGCCCCTCATAAGGCTTCGGTTGTGTTTTATAGTCGACAATGTAATACAGGTCTGCCTCAACCTCTGTATCCTGCTGCAAACGACGCAGCTTTACCCGGTTTAGTTTTAAGAGGCCGATCACTTTTTCCCATGCCTGAGGTATGAGGTAGGCAACAGGCTTGTCAATGACCACGGCTGGTTCAAAGTTGTTCCACTGCTTTATCGTTTTGGTATAAGGCGCATTGCGGTCATAGTAAAGCCGGTCGAGTCCGCTTACCTCACTTGTTTTTTGTTTGGCGGCATAGCCCTTAAATTCAATGTCGTCTGCCAGTTTATCGTTCAGCTTCCATTCCAGGGTAAACCTCTCTTGTCTTGCGATCTGTTCATCAGCCTTCCGCTTATTTTCACCTATGACTCCAGCATCCCGTACCACAATGTCAATATAATGCTGCAGCAATTTATAGGTAGCATCGACCCTCTTGTCGTAGGCTTTCAGCATGTGCGTTTCCGGCATAAAACCAATGGTGTTGTGCAGTGCGGTATATCCGGTAGAGAAACGCGGCGACTCCAAAAAACCAGTGATCCCCGCATCCGGGGTTTCTTCAACAGAATTGACGTAAGGGATCATTTCATAGCCACTGTTTTTCATCCCTTCGTACAGTGAAGGGATCATGGTTTTGGTCATGTAAGCTGAAAGTAACGGATGGAGTTTGTCCTTTTGGGTCGGGATCAGTGTCATCACATATTGGTAATCCGCACCGTTGCTGGTATGGGTGTCTACAAAGATCTCCGGCTGCCAGGTATTAAAAATTTCCTGGAATGCACGGGAGTTTCTGGAGTCTGTCTTGACAAAATCCCGGTTCAGGTCATAGTTCCTGCCATTGCCCCTGAAACCATAAGCAACCGGTCCGTTCTGATTGGCCCTTGAAGTTCCGGTGCGGTTAAAACTGCCATCTATATTATAAACAGGAATGATACAGATCACCGTGTTTTGGGACAGGCGATCATTTTTCAGCAGGTCTCTGGCCAACATCATGCTGGCGTCTATACCTTCCGGTTCGCCGGGATGAATCCCGTTGTTGATCAGCAAAATGCGTCTGCCGCTTTTCCTGATCGCGACAGGGTCAAAGACCTGCTCTTTTGACAGGACCAGCACATGCAATGGCTCGCCGGAATCTGTAATTCCGCAAGTAATCAGTTTGGCCTGGGGGTAATCACGGTCCAGGTCCCTATAATATTGAATGACCTGATGATAAGTCGCGGTTTCTTTTTTGCCGCTGATCTCATACGGCGTTAACTGTGCAAAGGCATCCATAGCCAGGAAGAAAGAAAAGATTAAAACTAAACAATTGGTTGGGGAGCGCTTCGGTGCCATTAGTATAACGATTTTTTTGAAAGCCCCAATAAGCCAAAATGGTACTTAACGCCAATACTGTAGAAATTATAGATGTCAGGGACCCCATCTTTGAAAGTTTCAGAGGAATTGTCATAACCGTCGAGCCCTTCACCCATCGTAAGATTGCTTTGGAGGTTTAAATTGAGGGCAAACCTGTGGTTGCCGGACTGACTGGGAAAATAATAGCTTATGCCCACATTTATCGGTACCATGAGTTCAAAAGAAGCATTTCTACCCGGAAAATCATTGCCGGTAGATTTATTGACCCTGGTTATCCTGGTAATGTTGTTTCGAACGATCCCGGCTCCGCCGCCCACATAAAGCCACTTTACCGCATTCAAAAAATTGCTGCGGTCATAGTCCACCAAAGCACCCAGGTACAGTCTGGCGTTTAAGGATGCTGCTTTATAGGAATTGGTAAACTGCCTTTGGGTAGGGTCATTAGCCGCCGGGCCGGCCTTGATCTTTCCATACTGGAGTTCTCCTCCTAAACTTAAAAAGGGTGTGAAGAAGTAGTCCAGAGTACCATACGCTGACGGTGCGAAATCATTTTTGTTGACATCTGTAAAAGATTGCGTAAGGCCATAACCCGCACCGACACTGAGTTTGTTAAAGTTGGTTTGGGCAAAAGCATTAAAACAAAGGAAGAGCGCCAGAAATGAAGTAAGTGCTGTTTTCAAAAGTATCTTCTTTAAGTAAAGCTCAAATCGTAATCTTATATATAACTTTGTTTTTTCAATTAGAGTATGCTAAAATATCAAAATAAAAACAAATCGCTTCAAAGCAGGTTTATGAAATACGTTCAGATCGACACCCAATCTGATCCGCTTTCTGAAACCACACCTTCAACAGCAAAACAAAAAGACCTCGGAAAAGTTCTGACAGCCGAACTTTTGCAAATGGGGATCACCGACGCGCAGCTTGACGAATATGGCTATGTGTATGCCACCATCCCTTCAAACAGTGAAAAGAAAGATGTGCCTGTAATTTGTTTTTGTTCTCATATGGATACTTCCCCGGACTGCTCCGGTAAAAATGTAAAACCAATTATACACCCCAATTACCAGGGACAGGACCTGGTACTGCCCGATGATCATTCCATAATTCTGAAAATGAATGAACATCCCGACCTGAAAGACCAGATCGGGAATGACATCATTACAGCCAGTGGTACCACCTTGCTGGGAGCAGACAACAAAGCCGGCGTAGCGGAAATCATGGAGGCCGCATTATTCCTGACAGAGAATCCGCAGATCAAACACGGCACGATAAAGATCCTGTTCACACCCGACGAAGAGATTGGGCGCGGAGTAGATAAAGCCGACCTGAAAAAACTGGGCGCCGATTTTGGATATACCATAGACGGAGAAACCCTGGGGTCCATTGAAGACGAAACCTTTTCGGCAGACGGTGCCGTCCTGACCATCAACGGAGTCAGTACGCATCCCGGTTTTGCCAAAGGCAAAATGGAAAGCGCGATAAAGATCCTCTCAGATGTGATCGCCGCATTGCCTGCAGACTGTCTTTCCCCGGAATCCACGGAGCTTAAAGAAGGATTTATACACCCGGTTTCGATAGGTGGCAGTGTGGAGCAGGCAGAGGCAAGGTTCATCATCAGGGCATTTGACGATGAAGAACTAAAATCATACGGCGAACTGCTTGACGCAACCGTTCAAAACATCATTGAAGATTTTCCCAACTCGACATACCAGCTCAGGATCACTGAACAATACCGCAATATGAAACAGGTGCTAGATCAATATCCGCAGGTGATCGCAAATGGTATAGAGGCCATTAAAAGAGCAGGTATCGTTCCTAAGCAGCAGAGCATCAGGGGCGGGACCGACGGATCACGCCTGTCTTTTATGGGCTTGCCTTGTCCAAACATCTTTGCCGGCGAACACGCATTTCATGGTAAACAGGAGTGGGCTTCGGTACAGGACATGGAAAAAGCGGTAGAGACGATCATCAATATCGCGATGATCTGGGAAGAACAGGCTTAGGACCCTAGGGTGAGCCTGGCCAGATACTGGTCTTGCTGATCTTCAAAAATGACCTCAGCATTCCAGCCTGTTTCCGCGGCAAGATCTTTCAGTGTTTTCTTGTCCACATACACCCATTTGAACCAATTGCCTTTTACGCTTTTGTATTCATAGCGGAAGCTCACCTCACCATAATATCCCCGCTGCGGGAATGCGATTTCCTGGTACAGATACATCAGGTCAGAACTGTCAAATATGAGCTGCCCGCCGGGGTTCAGCAGGTCCTTTACCGTTTTCAGAAAGACTTTCAATCCAGCCAGCGAGCCGGTAAGGCCAATGCCATTCATCATGAACAGCAGGGTGTCGTATTTACCGCCCTTATATTCAAGGATATTTCCTTCAATTGCTTTTTTCAGTCCCCGCTGCTTCATAATGGTTACCGCAGCGGGAGATATGTCCATGCCCGTAACGTCAAAGCCCCTCTTTTGGAGAACAAGCGCATGACTGCCCACACCCGCACCGACATCCAGCACCTTTCCTTTGCATTGTTTCAGGGCTTCAAGTTCAAGCTCCGGCATTTCCGCTTCATTTCTGAAATAGATCTCCACAGGCATTTCCTCGGGTTCATCATAAGAATTGTGCACCCACAAAATGTCCGCGGGAGGTTTTATAAACTGATCTTTCAGGGCTTCGCCAAATACGTCCATTCTGCAAACTTACGGAAACCTTTATCTACAGTTCAAATTCCTGGTGGTATTGCGGAATTTCAACGTGATCAAACCCATGATCTTTCAGCCGCAGTGCAAATCTTTGCTGCACATCATACTCTCCGTGAACCAGGAAAAGCTGCCTGACCGCTTTTGGTTGCTGGCACTCCAGAAACTGCAGCAGGTCTTCATAATCGCCATGTGCGCTCATGGATTGTATGGAGCGCACTTCTGCCACTACATCATATTCTTGTCTGAACATCCATACTTTATGTCTTCCTGCAATCAGTTGTCCGGCAAGTGATCCGGGAGAAGCGTAGCCGACCATCAATATCGTGTTTTTCCGGTTGCCAATGTTATTTTTGATGTGGTGCCGCACCCTTCCACCCTCGGCCATTCCTGATGATGAGATGATCACACAAGGCCTGGGATCATCATTTAGAGCTTTGGATTCCACGACATTTTCAATGAACTTCAGTCCTTTAAAATTAAAGACATCATTGTCGATCTTCATGACCTGCTTTACACCATTGTTATAATACTCCGGATGATTTTTTAACACTTCAGTGGCCTGTTTAGAGAGCGGACTGTCCACATAATACCGGACATCGGGCAGTTGTTTTTTGAGTTCCAGCGCATTCAGGGCAAATAAGAGTTCCTGTGTGCGGCCCACGCTGAAAGCAGGTATGATGACCTTTCCTTTTTTTACAAGGCAGGTTTCGCTGATGATCTCTCTTAAAGCTTCTTCAATAGGCTCCAGGTCTTTATGCAATGAGTCCCCGTAAGTAGATTCCATAATAATGTAGTCTGCCTGGGGATAATTTTGAGGGCTTTTCAGAATCAGGTCACCATAACGGCCTACATCACCACTGAAGGTCAGACGGGTTTCAGTTTCATTCTCTTTGATCTTTAAATGAACCGCCGCGCTCCCGATAATGTGTCCGGCATCTGTAAACCGTAAAGTGACGCCGGGAGTAATTTCAAAATCCTCCAGGTACTCCACTACCTTAAACAGGCTCAGTGTTTTGACGACATCCTCTTCGGTATACAGGGGCATCTCCTGGTCTTCTTTCAATTTGATGTGGCGGTTTGCGTACTCCGCATCCTGTTCGTGGATCTTCGCGGAGTCCATCAATAAGATTCTCGAAAGGTCCATAGTCGCCGGGGTACAATATACAGGGCCGCTAAAACCTTCAGCTACCAATCTTGGCAGCAGGCCGCAATGGTCAATATGAGCATGGGACAAAACCACAGCAGACATCCCTTTAGGGTCGAATCCAAAAGACTCGTTCAATCCGTCTGTTATATCGCCCATTCCCTGGAACAAGCCGCAGTCCAGTAAAATTTGAGTACCGTTATTTAGTGTAAGCAGGTGTTTACTGCCGGTGACAGCGCGTGCCGCCCCATGAAAAGTAATTTTCATTCAATAGATTAAACACTAACTTTAGCAAACTTATCTTTTACCCTGTCGGTTACGTCTGCAATTTTGTCTTTGGAAGAATCGATCAGATCACAAAGCCAATCGGTCATTTTGTTTTTCATGTCACCGCCTTTATCAGACGATAATATCAATGCTACTGCTGCGCCAAGAGCTGCTCCTGCCAATACACCTGCTATAATTTTAGTTTCTTTCTTCATGATCTTTTATTTTATGAAAGTTAAACAAAAAACTCATGGAATAGTTTTTTGTAAAAATAAGAGGCGGTCATCTTCGTATATTTAAGCATGTTAAAAATCCTCTCTTACCTGAACATCGCACTGGCGCTGACTTATTTTCTGGCTTATCTGCTGAACAGCTACTCCTTTGCGATTTTGGGTGTGCTGCTGGTTATTGTACATAGCGCGATGGTAATTGCCAAACTCGATCGGGAAAATGAATTTACGCTGATCAATTATATCCTTGGCGGGACCTGCCTGATCTTTGCTGCTTTTCTGAGCCTGTGGGTGATCAATGTTTTCAGCGCTGCCTTTGTAAACCATTACCTGGCTGATGTACGGCTTTACCTGTTATTGTCAGCACCTTTTGCACTGAGCATAATACTTGCGTTTACGCTTTTGTGCCTGCACAAAAAGTAAGTTATACCCATCCCCACAATTCCTCTGGGTTTCCCGCGTGCCTTCTGCGGTTAAAAGTACCTCTAACCGCAGAATATATGCCCGATAACCGCAGGAAGCCCACAGGAGGTCGCTCCCAACCGCAGAATTGCCTTACCAGATTATAGCCACGTCTTATCCGGTAATAGTACAGATACTGGAATAAAGCACCTGAAATGTATCAGGATTCCAGACTTTTGTATAAATCCTTGTCAGCATTCCAAAATAACTTTGTGGTGTAATTAAATCAAAAAGAATATCACAATGGCAAAGACAATTTTTATAACAGGCGCTTCGAGAGGATTTGGTAAAATCTGGGCAGAGGCATTTTTAAAACGCGGCGATAAAGTAATAGTTACCGCAAGGAACACAGACACATTAGCAGATCTGGTGAGTAAATATGGTGATGCGGTATTGCCCATACAGCTGGATGTAAACAACAGGGCAGATAGCTTTGCTGCGGTAAGCCAGGCAAAAGCGCATTTCGGCCGGATTGACGTATTAATCAACAACGCAGGCTACGGCTTATTTGGCACCATAGAAGAAACCAGCGAGCAGGAAGCACGTGAGCAGATCGAGACCAATGTATTTGGCCTGCTCTGGCTGACCCAGGCAGTGCTGCCGGTGATGCGGGCGCAAGGCAGCGGTCACATTATACAGGTATCCAGTATCCTGGGCGTGGCCACACTTCCTGTATTGGGGATTTACAATGCTTCAAAATTTGCAGTAGAGGGACTGAGTGAGACCCTTGCTTCAGAAGTAAAAGATTTCGGGATCAAAGTAAGTCTTATAGAGCCAAATGGATTCTCTACGGAATGGGCCGGTGCGTCGGCTATTTACAGTGAGCCCATAGCCGCATACGATCAGGTAAAAGCAGATTTCCAGGCGGGCCTGGTAGACGAGATCTTTGGTGTACCGGAAGCCACTGCCGGAGCAGTTTTGAAACTGGTCGATGCTGAAAATCCGCCGTTGCGCTTGTTCCTTGGCAAAGTAGCTTTGCCATGGGCGAAACAGGTATACGCAGACAGGCTGGCGACCTGGGAAGAGTGGGCAGATGTTTCTGCTGCTGCTCATGGGAAGTAATCACCATCCAGTTTGTAAACATTACGTAATGTAAACCAAAATATAAATCTGCACCACGATAATGGTGTAGATTTATATCATAATATTTTTGTTATGCAACATTTCAAAAGCCTTGCTGAGCTCCACCGGGCCAATGGGCTTCCCGCTCCGGAAAATCCGCTGCTCAGCCTGGTCCAATGCCACAATTCCTGTACAATAGGCGTAACGGAATTTACCACGGACTTTTATATGATCGGGTTCAAGAAACTAAGGTCCGGCACATTTCTGTACGGAAGGACTAAATATGACCATGAAAACGGATCTATGTCTTTTGTAAAGCCCAGACAGGTCATTGAAATGAAAAACCTGGAATTTGAAGAAGACGGCTTCCTGATTTACATCCATGAAGATCTTTTAAACGGGCATCCGCTGCACAACGAGATCAGGAAGTACGGGTACTTTGATTATGAAGCCAATGAAGCCTTACACCTGTCCCCAAAGGAAGAGCAGATCATTTGGGAGCTTTACCATAAAATAGAGACAGAATATTACAACAACCAGGATGAGTACAGCCGGGACATCATCATCGGTCATCTGGATTCCATCCTGAAATATTCACAGCGCTTTTATAAAAGACAATTCATCAACAGGACGGATCTTTCCGGTAAAATGGTTTCCAGGTTTAATGACATACTTTCTGTTTACCTGGATAAGGGGGGCTTGCAGACCAAAGGCCTGCCTACTGTTCATTTTATGGCAGATCAGCTGAACATTTCCGCACGCTATCTGAGTGACTTATTGAAACAGGAAACAGGGAAAACGGCGATCGAGCTGATCCATATCTTTCTGATCTCTGAGGCCAAAAACCTGTTAAAAGGTTCAGACCAAAATATTGCAGAAACGGCATATACGCTTGGATTTGAAAACCTGCCATATTTTTCGAGACTGTTCAAGAAAGAAGTAGGGCTCAGTCCAAATCAGTTTAAGAAACAGGCGCTGAACTAAACTTTCCAAATACAGGAGTCCCCATTTCTAGTTGTTGATCATCGGAGGGAGATTTTTGTCCTTATTGCGCAGATCGATGCCACCCTCATATACAGATTTGAGATTGGTCAGGTAAAATGCCCATCCGTTTGAGCAGCCCAGTCTGATGAATTGTTTGGACTGGTCGTCTGTCGGAATGTTGTGGTGTCTGAGCTCGACTATGGTATAACCATTTGCTTCGGTCAGCTTCACGTCTACCAGGCATTCACCTTCAAAGGTAAACTGCAGATAATCTTTTCCGTTTGCGGCTTTGACCACACCCTTCATTGGATCGGCATAAAGAAACCAGAACCATTCGTAGGTGATGTGCGCTGTCGCATTGATGTACTTGCTGATGGCATCTTCCTGACTATTGAAAAATGTGGCCTTTTCTAAAAACCATTTCTCGAGTTCATTTGACTTCGTCCAGGCATTGTAAATGTCGGACAGCCGCGCTTTGATCGCTATTTTTTTTGTAAAAGAGGTCCAGTCGAAATTTTCCATATGATAAAGATAAATTTACAAACAATAATCATGCAAGCAGAATAATAACTGTAGTTTGGTGATAATTTTAACGGAGTTCAGTATGAAGAACATTATTATTCATCACCCATGCGTGTCTGTCTCTTATTAACCATCGCTCTGCTGCTTTGCAAAGCAGCACTATTCGGTCAGCAAAAAGATCTTGTAAAGAATGCCGGAATTACCTCCTCAATACATAAGTCTAGCGTAGGAAAAATTCTATTTTCTTCAAAGCAGGTGTCTGTGCCTGATCTTAAAGGAGCAGAGTTTTTGGAGACTTATGAGCTCACCAATAAAAGCGATCTTTTTATGACATGCTTTATGGCCAATTCCATGACCAATTATTTACACCGCCTGGCCCCGGGAATGCATCGTGATACATTGCTCAGTCATGGTAACTACCAGGCTTCTTTTTATGTAGATAACCGGCTGGTCTATCAGACAAATCTACTGCCCGGGGCACCACAGCCCTGGCTTCAGGATACGGTTACTGTAATGAGTAAGCCGCTGATCAGTGATAAAAGCAGTTGGTGGAGCCAGTCGATGTGGAACCGGTTTATGGTGAATGGAGGAGACAGTGTGCTGACAGATGGCCCTCATGCATTTAAAATGGAGTTGCGGCCTTATATCAATATATCAGGACTGAAGACGGGGGATCTCATTGCTTCCGGGCATTTGAACATGCAGGTACACAGAAAGGTTCGTATAGACATTGCAAAAATTGATCTGAACCCGATAAAGCCATATCCGGGCCTGCCTGTTTCAAAAGAGTGCTTTAATGTCAGTATGATCAAAGAACTAAAGGGTAATATTAACGAAGGACTCTTTAAACACATTTCCAGTATTGTGGTCATCAAAGATGGCAAGCTGCTTGTTGAGGAGTATTTCAACGGTTCAGACAGGGATTCCCTTCACGATCCCCGCTCTGTCGGTAAGTCGTTTGCATCGACAATGACCGGCATTGCCATAGGAGATGGGTATCTTAAAAATGAAGATCAGACATTGAAGGAGTTTTACAATCTGAAATCACTGCCTGATTATTCACCGGAAAAGGAGAATGTGTCTGTAGGGGACCTGCTCAGCATGAATTCTGCTTTCAACGGAGATGACGACGATGGGAACTCGCCAGGTAATGAAGAAAATATGTATGATCAACCGGATTGGGTGAAATTCACGCTGAGTTTGCCAGCAAGTGAGACAGCCAAAAGCAAATGGCATTATTTTACAGCAGGGGTAATCTTGCTGGGAGATATTTTAAACAAACAGATTCCTGGCGGGCTTGAAAGATATACCGATGAAAAACTCTTCAAGCCTTTGGCCATTACCAATTATAAATGGGCATATACTCCGCAAAATCTGCCCAATACTGCCGGCAGCATACAAATGAATGCGCTGGACTTTGCTAAATACGGGCAGTTATATAAGAACGAAGGCAAATGGAATGGCAAACAGGTTATTCCTAAGGAATGGGTCCGCAAAACCTTTACGAAACACAGATTAATTACAGGACGTACAGGTGAGTATTACGGATACCTGTTCTGGAATAAAAAATATAAAGTAGCGGATAAGGAATATGAAACTTTTTATTGTGCGGGTAACGGAGGTAATAAAATATACATTTTTAAAGATCAGCCGCTGGTTATTGTTGTTACTGCTACTGCATACGGGGCTTATTATGCCCATCCGCAGGTAGATAAAATGATGGAAAATTATATCTTACCGGCAGTGCTCACTGACTGTGCACCAGTTCGTCGTGGTGCAGGATCTCGTCCCTGATCAAGTTTAACAGCGGAAGGTCTATCCTGCAATCCAGGCTCTGTCTGCAGTGTTCATGATCTTCTTCATCTATTTCAATGGTGCCTATCCGCTCCAGTTCGTCATTGTAGATCTGGTATTGATCGTTGTCCAGTGCTTTAATGTTGTAGAAGTGACCAAGTCCTTCATTGTCTGCTACTTCGATTCTGAATTGTTCCATAATAGTCAGGGTTGATGTATAGCTTTTAACAAGCGACTTCACAGATTGTTCAGATTTTTTTAATTCATAAACGTAGTCCATTAAAACGGAGACATGGTTTATTGTGAGGGGATGCGGAAGCCGTTAATCTCCTTTTATCGCATAGCCCATGTACAGGATATTCATATCGTTGCTCTCCACCAAAAAAAATTTCTCGCCAAGTTCAACAAAGCTCCATGTGCCTTTTGCTCTTTTTCGCAAATAGCCCAGCATCGTCGGTACGGGCACACTTGGAGACGAACCTCTGTGCTCTTTCCAGTCTAAATTATTCTTGGCCAGCAGGGTTTTTAACTCCTGCGGTTTGATGAACATGTCCCAGTTGTGTAAGTTAGGCGGCATAAACGCCCAGCGTTTCCATTCCTGCCATATTTTAATGGCGACCAGTTTGCTTACGAAAGTCCGGTTTAATGTATCATAAAAGAACAATCCGCCGGGTTTTAGTACGCGGGATATTTCAGAAATTACTTTAGGCAAATCCATTACATGCTCCAGTACATCACAACATACCACACAATCAAAAGATTGATCAGGATAGGGCAGATTTTCTGCAAAACCCTGCTCATATTTTATGTTTAGACCACTTTGTTTAGCATGGTTTATGGCTGTATTCAGCGAATTTTCAGAGGGCTCTATTCCTGTTGTTTCAAAGCCCAATTTACATACCTCTTCAGTAAGGATCCCTCCACCTGAGCCAACTTCCAACGCCGTCTTTCCGGCTGGATCTATATTTAACCTGGTCAGCACTTTCTTAAAATAACCGACGCGGCATGGGTTGACACCGGTTTTTAGGATGTGCAGTACAGTGTCGGGTCTCCACCAGATGTCGCCATCTGCATTGTAAAGGTCGTTATCTATTTTTTCATAGACTTCGGTTGAGATTTTTTCCATGTTGGTTTAATTTGGCTTATCTAAACTAATAAATATTTAACTATCAGCAAAATAGCTAAATTAAACTATAAAAAAAGCAATCTGCCAATACAATCTTAATTTGTTAAATTTAGGCATTTAAAATATATTATGAATAAATCATTCCTTGCAACATTCGCATTACCCCTATTCCTTTCTATCCTGCTATTTAATAACGCAACTGCCCAGTCAACCGTACAGGAACGTATCAAACAGGTGGAAAATAACCTGACAGAAAATCTTCAGACCGATGATACTGGTCCGATGAACCTGCAGAAAAGGATGGAGCACTATAAGGTGAACGGACTGAGCATTGCCGTGATAAAGGACTACAAAATAGATTGGGCAAAAGCTTATGGTGTCGCAGATGCTGCTTCAAAAATTCCCGTGACCGATAAGACACTTTTTCAGGCCGCATCAATCAGCAAGTCGCTCAATGCTGTTGGGGTGATGAAGCTTTTTAGCAGCCGGCATCTGGATCTGTTTGCTGACATCAATACCTATTTAACCAGCTGGAAGTTTCCTTACGACTCGTTGTCGAAAGGGAAAAAGATCAATACCGCTAATCTGTTGAGTCATACCGCAGGGCTGAGTGTGCATGGTTTTGGCGGATATGAACCGGGAACTCCGATCCCCTCGGTGATCCAGATTTTAAATGGAGAGAAGCCCGCTAATTCAGGTGCGGTGAGGTCGGTTTTTGAACCGGGAATCCGGCAGCAATATTCCGGGGGCGGGACTACCATAACCCAGCTAATGATTACGGATATCAGCAAGGAACGCTATGAAAAATATATGTCAGATCAGGTCTTGAAGCCGATGGGGATGCTGAGCAGTACTTTTGCACAGCCACCTGCCGGGCTGAAACCGGGTGTTTTGGCTACGGGTTATGATGTTGGCGGTAAGGAGATCAAAGGCAAATACCATATTTATCCTGAGCAGGCCCCTGCGGGTTTGTGGACGAACCCTACAGATCTGGCCAGGTACATCATCGAGACGCAGCTGGCTTATGAAGGCAGGTCGGCTAAAGTACTGGATCGGGAAACCACTGCGCTGCGCCTGACTCCCTACATGAATCCCGATGCTGCGCTGGGTGTTTTTATTGAGGATTATAACGGGCTGAAATATTTCGGGCATGGCGGTGCAAACGAGGGATTCCGTAGTGGTTATTATGGAAGCCTGGCTGGCGGCAACGGTTTGGTGATCATGGTAAACTCCGATAATGGGGAGATCATACAGGAACTGATCAACAGTATTGCTTCGGTCTACGCTTTCAAAGGATTGAATAAAACCAAAAAAATCAAACTGGCTGATGTTTCGGAAAAAGATCTGGACAGTTATTTAGGCGATTATCAGCTGACACCGAAGCTGGTGCTTACCATTACCCGTGAAGGTAAAAAGGTTTATGCACAGGCTACAGGACAATCCAGGATTGAAGCCTTCGCTGAAACCAGTTCCAAATTCTTTTTTAAAGTGATCCATGCCAATATGGAGTTTGTGAAAGACGATCGGGGTAAGGTGACAAAAATGATTTTTAACCAGGGTGGCAGGATTGAAGCGAAGAGACTTTAGAAATGGACAGGGCTTTTTATAAGCTCTGCCCGCAGGTGAAAGGAAAGAAGCGTAAGGCGAGGCTGCTGGGTAAGGATGCGGCCGGCTACATGGACATGACGGAGTTTACCTTTAGCCGGTTGGTAAAGCAATAGAAAGGGAAAAAATGTCATCGTCTTCATAAATCTCTTCTTTATCGGGATCGGATTTTAGAATCACATCATCGGGCTGAGGTTCTCTTATACATTTTTCCAGCTGATCACATGGTACCTGGTACGTTGCTGGTCTTCGTCGCCGCCATAAATCAGGCTTTTTTTAATGGTTAGGTTAGGTGTTAATTCTTCAAAATAATCTAATTCTTTAAATAGGGCCGATGAAATGGTTTGTGTGGCTTTGATTTCAAAAATATCAAAACCATTGTGCGTTTTTATTAATAGATCTACTTCCCGGCCATTACTGGCTTGCCAGAAGTGATAATCAAGATGCTGATACTGGTGGTGGTTCCTTTTTTGATATTCGGCAACGATCATGTTTTCAAAGAGATTGCCTTTAAGTCTGTTTTGTTCAAAATCTTGTGATGTTCTGATCCCTAATAAATGATTGAGCAAGCCGGTATCGTAAAAATAAAGTTTGGGACTTTTTACCAGGCGTTTATTGAAATTTTGATGATATGGTTGCAGCTGAAAAGTGATATAGCTGCTTTCCAAAATAGAAAGCCAGGCCTTTGCCGTGGGATGTGATATGTCACATTCGTTTGCCAGGGAACTTATATTTAACAATTGCCCGGCCCGTGCAGCACATAAGCCCAGGAAAGTACGGAATAAGTTGATGTCGCGGATGTTTAACAGCTCGGTGACATCCTTTTCTATATAGGTCTGAAGATAGTTGGCATAAAATACGGTAGGATTTATTTCGCGGGTGTAGATGGCGGGATAAAATCCTGTGACTGCAGTTTGGGCATAGGACCAGGTTGGAATACCCGCGTCTTTTAACTCATAAAAATCAAATGGTAAAAGCTTAAATAAGGCCACACGACCGGCAAGGGTTTGTGTAATGCTGTTTAGCAGGTGAAAATTTTGGGAGCCTGATAAGATAAATTGACCCATTTGGCCGCTGTCATCAACAATGCCCTGGATATATGAAAAAAGTCCGGGGACGCGTTGTACTTCATCAAAAATAACCTGCTGGTCGTATAGTTTTAAAAAACCAACAGGATCTTCGGTGGCAAAGGCGCGTACATCTGGGTTTTCTAAAGATATATATCGGTAGCCGCTAAATAATTCTTTTAACAAAGTAGTTTTTCCGGATTGCCTGGGGCCGGTCAGGGCAATTATCGGGAATTTTGTTTTTTGCTCTTCTATCTTGCTGGCAATCTGCCTGGTTATAAAGCCTTTCATATCTCAAAGATATCTTAATTTATGATTTGCACGGCTTCTATTTATAAATTTACATGAGTTTAATTTTGAATTTGCACTTGTTTTATTTTGAATTTGCACTAGTGGGTTGTCTTTTGCCTTGTTGCTTTTAACAGGTTTGGGAGGTCTGGCAGCAATTTTATAGGCATAGATTTAAACAAGAATGTCGCTCCGCGAGACTTTATAGTTTCCATTGAGGGCAATACGAATCACTCCTCAACCTCATCGCCATCATCGATATTCAGGCTCAAATCATCGTCTTCATCATGGTTCAGGCCCACGTCATCGTCTTCATAAATCTCTTCTTCAGGATCCGGGTCGGGGACCAGTTTAATTTGAGTTTCCATAGCTTGTGTTTTTAAGGTTATAAAAGGGTAACAACTTTTTTGCTCAAGTGTTTGACAATTAAATATTTTGCGCTATCTTTGCAGTCCCTAAAATTTAGGGGGAATAAATAATTGTTTAACAAATTAAATACAAGCAAGTGAATACGTTAAGTTACAAAACTGTCTCTGCCAATGCAAAAACTGTTAACAAACAGTGGGTTGTTGTGGACGCTGAAGGCGAGATTTTGGGGCGCTTGTCATCGAAGATCGCTATGATCATCCGTGGTAAAAACAAGCCTGAGTACACCCCACACGTAGACTGCGGCGATAATGTGATCGTTATCAATGCGGACAAGATTAAGTTGACCGGAAACAAAATGGCTGATAAAGTCTATACTTCCTATACTGGTTATCCAGGTGGTCAGCGCTTCATTTCTCCGAAAGAGTTATTGGCAAAACATCCTAAGCGTGTTATCGAGAAAGCAGTACGCGGTATGTTACCTAAAACTAAACTTGGCGCTAAATTATACACCAACCTTTATGTTTATACAGGTACAGAACATCCTCATGCGGCACAGTCACCAAAAACCATTAAACTTTAATTAAAGAAGAAATGTCAGTTACAAATACTTCAGGAAGAAGAAAAACTGCTGTTGCCCGTATCTACTTAAAAGAAGGCAATGGTACCATTACCGTAAACGGTAAAGATCATAAAGTATATTTCCCAACCTTACCTTTGCAATACATCGTTAACCAGTCGTTTGAAGTTTCTGAACTGGTTGGTCAGTATGATGTTAATGTAAACGTAACAGGTGGTGGTATCAAAGGTCAGGCAGAGGCTGTTCGTTTAGCTATCGCTAAGGCTATCGTTGAATTAGATGCTGAGAAAAAACCGGCATTGCGCGCTAAAGGGTTAATGACCCGTGATATGCGTATGGTTGAGCGTAAGAAACCAGGACGTAAGAAAGCACGTAAGAAATTCCAATTCAGTAAACGTTAATCTTAAGGAGACAAAACAATGGCAAGAACTACATATCAAGACTTATTGGATGCAGGTGTACACTTTGGTCACCTTACCCGTAAATGGAACCCAAAAATGGCGCCTTACATTTTCATGGAGCGCAATGGTATCCACATTATAGATTTAAATAAAACTTTAACTAAAACTGAAGAAGCTGCTTCAGCGATCAAACAGATCGTAAAATCAGGTCGTAAGATCTTATTTGTAGCGACTAAGAAACAAGCTAAAGAAATCGTTGCTGAGCAAGCTAAAAAAGTAAACATGCCTTTCGTAACTGAGCGTTGGTTGGGTGGTATGCTGACTAACTTTGCTACTGTGCGCAAGTCGATCAAGAAGATGGCCAACATCGACAAGATGACTAAAGACGGAACTTATTCGATCCTTTCTAAGAAAGAGCGTTTGATGATCCAGCGTGAGCGTATCAAATTGGAAAGCTTACTGGGCGGTATTGCGGACTTAAACCGTTTACCTGCTGCGATCTTTTTAATTGACGTTAAGAAAGAGCACATCGCTGTTAGCGAAGCGTTGAAATTGAACATTCCAACTTTTGCAATGGTGGATACCAACTCTGATCCTTCGAACATCGATTTCCCGATCCCTGCGAATGATGATGCTACTAAATCTATCTCTTTAATCACTGATGTGATCATCAAAGCAATTGAAGAAGGTTTGGATGAGCGCAAACGCGAAAAAGATGAGGAAACTGAAAAAGAAGCTGTAGCTGCCAAAGCTGCTGCTGATGCTCCTGAAGCTGCCGCTCCTGGTGCAAGAAGGAAAAAAGTTGAGGCTGATGCTGACGCTACCACAGAAGAAGGTACAAGCGAAGAAGCTTAAATAGTAAAATAATTTGGGTTGTATGGTGCGTTGCAGGGTTCTACTTACAACAATACTATACAACCCATAATTTTTAAATCATAACTTAAAAAAGAAAACTAAGATGTCAGTACAAATTACTGCTGCAGATGTAAATAAATTACGCCAACAGACCGGTGCCGGTATGATGGACTGCAAAAAAGCATTGGTAGAAGCAAACGGAGATTTTGAAGCAGCCGTTGATTATTTACGTAAAAAAGGTGCTAAAGTAGCGGCTTCACGTCAGGACCGTGATTCTAACGAGGGTGTTGTGATTGCTAAGGCTACTGCTGACGGCAAACGTGGTGTTGTTATTGAGCTGAACTGCGAAACTGACTTTGTGGCCAAAAATGCTGATTTCGTAGCTTTGGCTAACAAATTTACTGATCTTGCTATCGATAAAAACCCTGCTTCTCTTGAAGAGCTTTTATCTTTGGATATCGATGGTCAGAAAGTTTCTGATATCATTGTTGAAAACACTGGTAAGATCGGCGAGAAAATCGGTATTTCTAAGTTTGAAACTATTTCCGGCGAAAAAGTTATTCCTTACATCCACGGTAATTACCGCTTAGGGGTATTGGTTGCTTTAAACCAGGCTGTTACAGGTGCTGAAGAGGCTGGTAAAGATGTGGCCATGCAAATTGCTGCGATGAACCCGGTTGCGCTGGATAAAGGTGATGTTGATGCGACTACCATCGAACGTGAAACTGAGATTGCTAAAGAGCAGATCCGCGCGGAAGGTAAACCGGAAGAAATGGTTGAGAAAATCGCTGCCGGTAAATTGAACAAATTCTACAAAGACAGTACTTTACTGAATCAGGAGTTTGTGAAAGATTCATCTAAAGATGTCCGTAAATTCTTAAATGATACTGCTGCAGGTTTGACTGTAACTTCATTTAAAAGGGTACAATTGGGCGCTTAATTTTTAGCATTCATTTGATATTGAAAAGGCCTTCTGTGATCAGAAGGCCTTTTTTGTTTATCAGACTTTCGCACTGTATCATAAGGCTTCGTCATTGCGAGGCAGGTGTGTATTATTTTCTATATTTGACGCTGTACAATATATTTGACTCCGTACAATGCAAACCCTATGATCGCAATAACGAACAGTAAATTTTTTGATGGTGATGTGCTGGTCACGGACCATACTGTATTTATAGAAAACGGCAAGATTACCAGGATCAGTCAGGATTTGATGCCTGGAGGTTGTGAAGTGATCGACGGTGAAGGGGCTTTTCTAAATGCCGGTTTCATTGATCTGCAGATCTACGGCAGCGGCGGGAACTTGTTTTCAGCATATCCGGAGACAGAAACATTGCGGCAAATGGACCTGGACCTTGTGCATAAGGGTACAACCGGCTTTCTGGCCTGTGTGGCTACAAATACATCTGAGATCGTATGGCAGTCCATCACTGCAGCAAAAGCGTACCGTGAGGATGCAGTCGGTTTTTTGGGCCTGCATCTGGAAGGACCTTACCTGAACGCCAAACGCAGGGGCGCACATATTGCAGAATATATCCGTAAGGCATCCCTGGATGAGGTCAAACGACTGATGGAGCATGCGGACGGGGTAGTGAAAATGATGACAGTTGCCGCTGAGCTGCAGGATGACGAGGTGATCAGTTATTTACTGGATCAGGATGTGATACTGTCGCTCGGTCATAGTGATGCCGGTTATGCGGAGGCCACTGCAGCTTATGATAAAGGTTTTAAGACCACGACACATTTGTTTAACGCGATGCCTTCGATACATCACCGCACGCCAAACCTCCCTGCGGCGGTTTATAACCATCCTGCTGCAATGGCCAGCATTATTGCTGACGGCAGCCATGTTGATTTTGCGATGGTAAAGATCAGCCATAAAGTAATGGGCGCCCGCCTGTTCCTGATCACTGATGCAGTTACGGAATGTAATATTGGTCCTTATCAGCACCAGCTTTCCGGTGATAAGTTCATTACCCCTGACGGAACTTTGTCCGGTTCTAATATTACTTTGTTACAGGCTGTACAAAATTGCGTGGAGCATTGCGGGATTTCTCTGTCTGATGCATTAAAAATGGCTTCTTTGTACCCTGCCAGATTGATAAACACTCCTGGACAGACGGGTGAGGTCATGGTGGGCGGCAAGGCAGATCTGGTACTGATTTCAGAAGATCTGAAACTGAAAAGAGTATTTGCAGGCGGGCGGGAATACAAATACTGAAGCAGCTTACAGCAGAGAGAACAATAAATTGCATTTATTTGCAATTTTATCTAAGTTTGAGGCCATGAAATATAAACGGATCCTGCTCAAATTAAGTGGCGAATCGCTGATGGGCGAGAAGCAATATGGTATTGATAATGAGGTAGTAAGGCAATATGCCGAAGACATCAAAGCAGTACATGACGAAGGACTTCAAATTGCAATTGTTATCGGTGGCGGGAATATTTTCAGGGGTTTAAGTGCGGAGAAATCTGGAATGGACCGCGCCCAGGCCGACTATATGGGTATGCTGGCAACGGTGATCAATAGTATGGCTTTACAGGATGCGCTTGAAAAGGTGGGACTTAAAACCAGGCTGCTGACCGCGATTAAAATGGAGCAGATCTGTGAACCCTTTATCAGAAGAAGGGCTGTGCGCCATTTGGAAAAAGGCCGGGTGGTAATTTTCGGCGCCGGTACCGGTAATCCTTATTTTACTACAGATTCAGCTGCAGCATTGCGTGCTATAGAAATAAAAGCGGATGTGGTATTGAAAGGTACCCGGGTAGACGGAATTTACACCGCTGACCCGGAGAAAGATCCGGCTGCTACTAAATATGCTGAAATCTCATTCAAGGAGGTATATGCTAAAGGTTTGAACGTCATGGACATGACAGCTTTTACCCTTTGCGAAGAAAATAAGTTGCCGATCATTGTGTTTGACATGAACAAGTCTGGTAACTTCATGAAGATTGCCGGAGGTGAGGAGATCGGAACGCTGGTAAGATAAAAACTGATTCTAAATTTTATATTTGCTATAAATTTAAATGTTATGAATGACCTCATAAAGAAACAACTGCAAGATGCACAGGTATCCATGGATAAGGCAATTTTACATTGCGAGTCAGAACTGACTAAAATCCGTGCGGGAAAAGCTTCGGCGGGAATGCTTGATGGAATCGTGGTTGATTATTATGGAAGTGCAACTGCACTGAGCCAGGTGGCCAGCATAAATACCCCGGATGCCCGTACGCTGATCGTTCAGCCATGGGAGAAAAACATGCTGGTGCCAATAGAACGGGCGATTATGGAAGCAAATATCGGCATCAATCCTCAGAATGATGGTGTGGTGATCAGACTGGTGGTACCGCCGCTAACAGAGGAACGCAGAAAAGACCTTGTAAAAAAGGTAAAGGAAGAAGCTGAAAGGGGCCGCATTACGGTACGTAATATCCGTAAGGATGCCAATGAAAAGATCAAGAAACTGAAAGGCGAGAGTGTTTCTGATGATGAGATCAAAACAGGTGAAACGGAGGTTCAAAAGATTACTGACGCCTATATTATTAAGGTTGATAAACACGCGGAGCTAAAGGAAAAGGACATCATGACGGTATAAACCAGATTTATAATCTATAAGTAATTTAAAGGGAATGAGGTAAATGCTTCATTCCCTTTATTTATTTTTGCCAGCTTAACCACAAAATAATGAATTTACTGCTCCAATATTTAAAAGCACATAAATGGATTGTCGTCCTGGCGCTGGTACTTGCGGCATTTAACATAGGGTTCTCTCTGATGGACCCGTACTTTACCGGAAGGATTCTGGACCGTTATATCAACAGGCATAATGAGTTGAGCCGAACGGAATACATATGGGGTATTCTGGGCCTGGTGGGATTGGCAGTCGGTGCTGCAATGGTATCAAGGATTGCCAAAAACTTTCAGGATTATTTTACCAATATCATTGTGCAAAAGGTCGGTGCAAAAATGTACGCCGATGGGTTAAAGCATTCTTTGGAATTGCCTTATCAGGTATTCGAGGACCAGCGAAGCGGAGAGACCCTGGGGATTCTGCAAAAAGTAAGACTGGACAGTGAGAAATTCATCACTTCGTTCATCAGTATTCTTTTCGTGAGTCTGATCGGTTTGATATTTGTGATCGTTTACTCCCTTTCAGTCAGTTATAAAGTTTCTCTGATCTATGCTGCTTCTATTCCGATTATCAGCTTTTTAAGCTGGTTTCTGAGCCGGAAGATCAAGACCATCCAGCGTTCCATTGTGGCGGAAACTACGGCGTTGGCGGGGTCGACAACGGAATCATTGAGGAATATCGAACTTGTGAAAAGCCTTGGGCTGGCAAGCCAGGAAATTGACCGCCTTAATAAAACTACCTATAAAATTCTGGGCCTCGAGTTGAGAAAAGTTAAATATGTACGCAGCATGAGCTTTGTACAGGGAACTACTGTAAATCTTGTACGCAGCACCATGGTAGTGGTATTACTGATGCTGATCTTTGACAAGGCCATTACACCAGGGCAGTATTTCTCCTTCTTATTCTATTCGTTTTTCCTTTTTGGCCCCTTGCAGGAATTGGGCAATGTGATTTTGGCCTGGAGAGAAGCAGAAATATCGCTGGGCAATTTCAAGAACATTTTGAATACACCGGTTGAACAGAAACCCATAAACCCTGTCCAATTGGAAAGAATTGAAACAGTGGCCTTTTCCAATGTAGCTTTTAAACATTTGTCCGGCAAGAGCAATGCGCTGAACCATGTGAATTTTACGGTAAATAACGGGGAGACAATTGCTTTTGTAGGACCGTCGGGTTCGGGTAAAACAACACTGGTCAAATTGCTGGTGGGTCTTTATCAGCCGGTCGAAGGGCAGGTGCTGTACAACAGAACTTCGGGGACTGAAATTAATTTAGACATGCTGCGCGAAAAAATAGGTTTTGTAACCCAGGACACCCAGTTGTTTTCAGGAACGATCAGGGAAAACCTGCAGTTTGTTAAACCTGGTGCCAGTGATGAAGATTGTTTGCGGGTATTGCAGCAAGCTGCCTGTCAGAACCTGATGGCGAGAGCGGATAAGGGCCTGGATACTGTAATCGGAGAAGGCGGAGTGAAGGTTTCTGGTGGAGAGAAGCAAAGATTGTCTATTGCCAGGGCATTGTTGCGCCGTCCGGATATTTTGGTTTTTGATGAGGCAACTTCTTCGCTGGATTCTTTGACGGAAGAAGAGATCACGGCAACAATCAGGGATGTATCGGTACTGACCAGTCACATTACGATTTTAATCGCACACCGCTTGTCGACCATCAAGCATGCCGACAGGATCTATGTGCTGGAGAAAGGAAACATCATAGAGCAGGGCAGACATGCAGACCTGCTGGAGGAAAAAGGCCTATATTATGCCATGTGGAGACAGCAGATCGGTGAGCGTGTGGAAGAAGAGGCAATGAGCTAAAATTAAGCTTTTTGTTCATTGATCTCCTGCAGGCTTAATCTGATCAGACTTTTGGTTTTGAGGTAAGTAATACCTGCTACCAGGATGGTCATGCCGCCTCCAAATACTACGGCTGGCACTGTCCGCATCAGTTTTGCGGTAAGTCCTGATTCAAAGGCACCTATTTCGTTGGATGAACCAATAAACATGGTATTGACCGCTGATACCCGGCCCCGCATTTCATCGGGTGTAAGCAGTTGCATAATGGTAGAACGGATAATGACACTTACGCTGTCGAAGGCTCCTTCCATAAATAAAAAGGCGAGTGTCAGGTAGAAATTTTTAGACAGGCCGTAGCAAATGATGCTGATCCCAAATCCGGTAACCGCAATGAGCAGGTTCCGCCATGGTTTGTTCATGGGCGAGATGACTGTCATGCTGAGCATGGTCACCACAGCGCCGGTAGAGGCTGCTGCACGCATTAGACCCAAGCCTTCTGATCCTACGTGCAGAATGTCCTTGGCAAATACCGGGAGCAAAGCAACCGCACCCCCAAAGAATACCGAGAAGAGGTCAAGGCTCATGGCACCCAGCATCATTTTATTTTTAAATACAAACTGTACACCTTCTGTCAGGCTCTTTGCAATGCTTTCTTTTGGAATGAAAGTGGGTGGGTGGGATTTTAGAAAGAAGATACAAACCAGTGAGATAAACACAAAGGTAATGATCACATAGTAGGTGACGGTAATCCCATAATAACCATATATGATACCGCCGGCCGCCGGACCAAGAATGGAAGCTGCCTGCCAGCTGGAACTGTTCCAGGTACTCGAATTGGGGTAAAGTTTTTTGGGAACAATTTGCGCCATGAGTGAAAATACGGCCGGGCTGAAGAACCCTCTGGCGACACCAATACCAAATATCATCAGGTACATGATAGGAACAATGTAACTGGCGGAGACATAGGCATGCATGCTTTTGGTGGTGACAATGAGCATGATCACAGTGCAGAGGAATACTCCGGAAAAGATCTTGAGCAGCAATCCGCGCTTTTCTGATTTATCGGCAACATAGCCTCCGTATAATGCGATGCTGATTGCCGGAATGGCTTCACACAGACCAATCAGGCCAAGCGCCAGTTTGTCATTTGTAAGTTCGTAAATGTGAAAGCCAATAATGACCGCCTGCATTTGGTACGCAAATGTGAAGAAGAAACGCATGCCAAGATAGGATCTGAACTCTCTGTATAACAGGGCTGCGTAAAAAGGTATTTTTGGCGCTATAATGTCTGAGTTTTCCAACAGGAAAGATTTTGCACAAATGTAAGTTTTACGCAAAGAAATTTTAATGCCTGATGGGCCCGGTATTACATAATCTTGTCATAAAATGACAAATAAGCACTGCGCATATCTTCGGCCTGGTTGATGGCTGAAGAGACGGCTATGCCAAAAACACCGGTTTGCAGGAGTTCCTCTACATCATGGAGGGTTACCCCGCCAACAGCCAGGACCGGAAGGTCAATGTGTTTTTGCTGAAGCTGCAGTATGGCTTCGCGGTAACCATCGATGCCGAGGTGCTCAAAGTAATTGGGCTTGGTATCTGTATGGGAAAAAGGCCCGAAGCCTGCGTAATCGGCGCCTTCCCGTGCAAGTCTGACCAGACCTGCTATTGTATTGGCTGAACCGCCTATGGTACAGGCTTCGCCAAGCAGCTCCCTCAGTTTAATAAAGTCCGCATCCATGTCCTCAATGTGAAACCCCTGTATGTCGGCCTTGCCATTGAGGTGCACATGATCTGTGACGATAAGGGTGGCGCCCCAGTCGTCACAGATCTCTGCAATGGTGTTGATATCCTGTAAGAGTTCATCGTCACTTTTGGTCAGACAACGGTATTGGATCCACTTGGCCCCGGTTTCACAGGCAACCTGCGCCTGCTGCACATGGCTCAACTGTTCAATATCGTGTGTGATAAAATGTAATTTCTCGATGAACTTCTTCATGGTGTTAAAATTTCAGGTTGAGCGAAAGTAAGAAATTAGTTCCCGCCTGCGTAAAGTAAAAGTTTTCCGTAGTCGTGGCGCCCTGGTAGATGGAACTGTAGGTATAACCATTGCTTTCATACTTTTCATCGAGGATGTTGTTGACCAGCAGGCCGATGTTGACTTTTTTGATCCCGCTTAGTTTGAAATCGTATCCCAGTCTCAGGTTGTTGACAAAGTATGCGTCCAGTTTTCGACTGTCATCCTGGGTATTGTCCATAAACTGCCCGCCTACATATTTGCTCTGCCAGGCTGCTGCCAGACCTTTGAATGGCTTGTAAACCAGTTCACCAAATAGCACTGATGCTGGTGAGAATGCAATGTCCGGACTCGCATAAGTAGTGGTTACCAGACGGGCGATGTCAAAGTTGTCATCATATTCCGGCACGTAGTCTATGTAATTTTTGATCTTATTCCGGCTGAATGCCGCGTTCGCATTCAGGATAAACTGAGGGTTTATGGTATAAGAAGCATCCAGTTCAAGGCCGATGCGGTAACTTTTGTCCACGTTTTGACGGTAGGCATCCGAATATTCGTTGATCTCGCCGGTAAAGATCAACTGGTCTTTGTAGAACATGCCATAGACATTTGCCCCGGCACTAAACCTGTCATTCTTAAAGCGGTAACCTGCTTCCAGATCGTTGAGCTTTTCTGCCTTTGGTACAGGAAGTCCTGTCTTTAAATTGGTAAAGTCATCACGGTTGGGTTCTTTATTGGCCCTGCTGTAAGAAGCATAGACATTGCTTTGCGCGTTGAGGAATATCGTAGCCCCTATTTTAGGGTTGAAGAAATTGTAATTGTTGTCAAAGTCAAGCGGCTTCAGGTTTTTGTCACTGCCGCTGATCCGGTAACCCACATTCCGGTATTGAAGGTCAGCAAACAGGCTTAGTTTTTCTATAGGGCTGTAGTTTACTTTGCCATAAACATTAAAGTCATCTTTGTTTCCTTTACCGTCATAGTAGTGGAAATCCTCGCTGACCGAACCTGCAAACTGTGCCCAGGTGATCTCGCCAAAGTGTTTTCCGCGGTATTCATTGTAAGCACCGCCGAGCGTGAAACTCAGGTTAGACTGGGGTTGGTAATTGAATGCATAGGTAAGCCCGTAAAAGTCATTGTCCAGCCAGCGGCGGCGGACGAGATCGGTCTCTTCAACAGTAGTTCCGCCCACAGTCACATCAGGAAGCCCGTATTTGGAAAATTTATCTCCGGATTTAAATTCTTCAAAATAGCCTTGTCCGTCTGTATAGTGCAATGCGGCGTTGAATGAGAACTGGTCGGTGAACTGTCTTGCATATAATGCCTGGTAATGGTTCTGCCTGTAATTGTCTGTCTGGTCTTTGTAGGTGAAAGAATTGTAAGTCCTGCTGTTGGAATTGAGGAGATTTGCGGCATCGGCATCACTTAAATAGTTGCGGTCTATGAAAGCCTGCATCCCTGCAACATCGCCGTTTACCCTTGACTCCGGTATACCGTTCCAGGCTTGGTAGGTCTTTTCTGTACCTGCAAAAACATTGACACGGAACAGGTCTTTTTTGCCATAGTAGGCGCCTGACAGGAAATAAGATTTGAGGTCGGATGCGGCGCGGTCTATAAAGCCGTCTGATTTGATTCTCGAAAGACGTCCGTCAAAACTCCATTTGTTGCCGATCAGTCCGGTACCAACTTTAACGGTATTCTTTAAGGTGTTGAA
This sequence comes from Pedobacter ginsengisoli, assembly GCF_030244015.1. GTDB lineage: Bacteria > Bacteroidota > Bacteroidia > Sphingobacteriales > Sphingobacteriaceae > Pedobacter > Pedobacter ginsengisoli. The sequence goes on along the minus strand of NZ_JASSYX010000003.1, from coordinate 1,008,066 downwards.
TGAACCGTAGCTGTTGTTCAGCTCCGCATAAGCGTTTTCTGAGGGAGCAGCGGTCTGCAGATTCAGGCTTCCGCCGAAAGCTCCGGCGCCATTGGTAGAGGTGCCTACCCCCCGCTGGATCTGGATGTTGTCGGTGGAGGAGGCAAAGTCCGGCATGTTTACCCAGAATGTTCCCTGGCTTTCACTGTCGTTGTACGGAATGCCATTAATGGTAACGTTGACCCGGCTGGCATCACTGCCCCTGATCCGGATACCGGTATAACCCACGCCGGCTCCCGCATCTGAGGTTACCACAACACCAGGCGTGTTTTGAAGGATGAAGGGTAGATCCTGTCCAAAGTTGTTGGCTTCGATCTCTTCTTTGCTGATGTTTTTATAGGTGGTGGCAGACTTTTCATTGGCCCTGGTGCCTTTGATGATAATTTCATCCAGTCTGATCGAGGTATCTCTTCTGGACTTAACATCAGGTTTGGTTTGCGCATTTAAGAAAGCAGGCGCAAGCAGCACAGCTAAGGCTGCGATAATTGATCTTTTCAATTTGTGTTTTTTTAAATAGATTTCCATAACTAATTCCCTCCGCCGGCATTATCCGGATCAGGTGTTTGCAATGCAGGCATTGCAATGGGTATACTCTCAGCCTGTTTTTGTGTTTTTTTAAAAAAAACAAGGCACCCCTTTATTGATAAAGCAAAGGTATTTAAAAAAAGTCAGACTGCAAAAGTGGCATGTTCAGGGTTCCGGAGATCTCAGGAACGCGTCAACAACCTTAATGGCATTTTGCAGCCTTTCATCCTGTTCGCCGCCGATAATCCTGTAGTTGGCGTTGAGTGATTGCAATTCCTGATGCCATACCTGCATAAAATGTTCACGCTTATGCGGGAAATCCCGTAAGGGGTCTTCCTGCCAGGGCAGATCAATATCCATGAGCAGGTAAAGGTCGTAGTGATATAGGGGAAGTGCTTCGAGTACGATCCCGGGGGTCTCCCCAAAGACCTCGTCACTCCAGATCTTTACGGTAATGAAGGTGGTGTCGCAAAAGATCAGATCCTTATCGGCAATAGCCAGGATGGAGTCTTCGAGTGCAAGCTGGCCGTGAAACATATTGACTTCGTCCTGCAGGTTGCATGGAGCAGTCAGCGCCGCGCAGTAATATCGGGCGTATTCCGGCACCCAAAGGGTTCCGTAGTGTTTGGCCAGCCGGGCAGTTATAGTAGATTTACCAGTGCTCTCCGGGCCAACAACAGCTATCTTTTTAATGTGCGGTTTGCTCACGATAGGTTTTCCTCCAGTCCAGATAGCCCATGAAGGCTATGATCACCAGGAACGCGTAAAATACTGCGCTCAGGTTTAAATGTTTATAGATGTAAAGCGGGACATAACAAATGTCCACAATGATCCAGAGGATCCAGTTTTGCAGTACTTTTCGTGTGAGCAGGATCTGGGCGACAAAGCTCAGGGCGGTACAGAATCCATCGGCATAGGGCACATCGGAATCTGTAAAGTGATCCAAAAAAAGACTGAGCAATACCGAAAGTACGGAGACGGCGACAACGATCAGCAACCAGTCTCTGCTTTTGAGTGAAACAACGGGCTTGCCATGGTCTGTCTTTTTTTTGATCCAGTAATACCAGCCATAAAATGCTGTAAAAAGAAAATAGAACTGGAGGGCCATGTCGCCATACATGGTGGCGTCAAAGAATACCCAGGCATAGGCGATTACGCTGATGATGGATATTGGCCAGTTCCATACATTTTCTTTAGCCGCCAGGTAGATGCAAATGAAGCCTGTGATCACCCCAATCCATTCGGGCCATGTGGTATGTTTGAACTGGTCAGCAACCAGCTGCATAAAAGAGCTTAACAGGATTTGCATGAAGCAAAAGTAAAGATTTTATTACGGGTTTGGCGCCGAGGTAAAGCTCAATGCTGCACGAACGCTGACGTCAGCTGTGTTGGTGTTCCTGAGTACATATTCTATCCTTACTTTCAGGCTGTTGCCTTTGATGTAGTTATCCAGAAATTTGGAATTGTCTATATCGAGCACCAGGTTTGAACCAATATTTTCCTGTACATCTGTCCTTGAGGCCACCATGATCTCGCCACTGCTGCCATTGGAAATGAAAAGTTTTACAGACTTGAACATACCAAGGCTTTTGTCTGCCGGATTGCTGGCGTCGAGTTTTGCTGAAGCGATCCTTACTTCCTTGATGTAGCTGGTGCCGCCCTGGTTTCCGAAGATCTCATCAAAACTTGAAGCCGCTGAAGTCGCGGATGCCGTGGCATTTGCTTTGGCAGACGCCGGGATCACCAAAGTTGCCGTATAGGGAAATGTGGATTTAATAATGGATTGCATGGTGGCGCAGCCGGTAAAAATTACGGTTGCAGCGAATAAAAAAGCAAGTATTTTTTTCATGTTGAAAGAGATGCAAATGTTGTTCCAAAATAATGCCTAAAGGGTTATTCAGGTGGATTTATTCAGAGAGGACACTAACGGATCAGCAGCCCCTGCAACAATTTAAAAACAATTGCGGAGCAGAATTGTATTTAATAAACTAACAATGTTTCCTAAGTATGAAAGATAACTACTCAACCAATCAGTATGTAGCATAAATTAAAAACAAGTTCATATGAAAAGCTTAGGATTTTTAACAGCGGGTTTGTCATTGAGTTTACTGGCATTCACGTCTATAAGAGAAGGTGGGATTAAAGGAACAGTTTCACCAGCAGAGGGGGCAACCCAGGTAGTGGCTATCGCCGGAACAGATACTTTAAAAACGGAGATCGCCAGTGGAAGTTTCGCTTTTGCAAATGTGAAAAAAGGCACATATACCGTATGGGTTAAAGCCAAGGCGCCTTATAAAGATACATCGGTAGAAAATGTAGCTGTACTTGACAGTGCGGTCACAGATGTTGGGGAGATCAAGCTTCAGCAATAAGATTAAAACGTCAGAAAAGCGGGATGAAAGTCCCGCTTTTCTGTTTAAAAGGCTTTTTGAAAAAATAGCTTATTTTTAATGAGCAAAAGCGTAACTTTGCATCCCGACAGAATAGTCGGGGATCTTAAATGATGATCAAACAAAAATCTCAGAGACTATTCCGGTCTACAGCAATTGCAATTTTTACCAATACTTACTTTAGACTTTTTTAAAGCCTTATGCCTAAAGACACCTCCATACGCTCAGTATTAATTATCGGATCGGGACCTATTATCATTGGTCAAGCCTGTGAGTTTGATTATTCCGGATCTCAGGCCGCCTTATCTCTGAAAGAAGAGGGGATTGAAGTTTCGATCATCAATTCCAATCCTGCAACCATCATGACCGACAAGGTGATCGGGGACCATGTTTACCTCTGGCCATTGACGGTGGATTCTATTGAGCAGATCTTACAGGAACGCAAAATTGATGCAGTGTTGCCAACGATGGGGGGACAAACAGCACTGAACCTTTGTATTGAAGCGTCTGAACGCGGAATTTGGGAAAAGTACGGGGTCCGGGTAATTGGTGTGGATGTTGCCGCGATCGAAAAAACGGAAAACAGGGAAGCCTTCCGCCAGTTAATGGTGGATATTGGTGTAGGCGTAGCGACCTCAAAAATTGCCAACTCCTTCCTTGAAGGAAAGGAAGCCGCCCAGGAAATTGGTTATCCGCTGGTAATCCGCCCTTCTTATACATTAGGTGGTTACGGTGGCGGTTTCGTACACAAAAAAGAAGAATTTGACCAGGCTTTAAAACGCGGACTTGAAGCTTCTCCTACCCATGAGGTATTGGTAGAACAAGCGGTTTTAGGCTGGAAAGAATATGAACTCGAGTTGTTAAGGGACAGTAATGACAATGTGATCATTATCTGCTCTATTGAAAACTTCGATCCAATGGGCATTCATACAGGAGACTCTATCACTGTGGCGCCGGCCATGACTTTGTCGGACAGGTGTTATCAGGATATGCGCAACCAGGCGATCAAAATGATGCGCGCGATCGGTAATTTCGCCGGGGGATGTAATGTACAGTTCTCTGTAAATCCTGATAACGATGAGATCATTGCCATTGAGATCAATCCAAGGGTGTCCCGTTCATCGGCGCTCGCCAGTAAGGCAACCGGATATCCAATTGCCAAGATAGCCGCTAAACTGGCCATCGGTTACAACCTGGATGAAATAGAAAATCAGATCACAAAAACAACTTCTGCATATTTTGAGCCTACGCTGGACTATGTGATTGTCAAAGTACCACGCTGGAATTTTGACAAATTTAAAGGCGCCAACACGGAACTTGGCCTGCAAATGAAATCTGTGGGTGAGGTCATGGCGATAGGCCGGACATTTATCGAGGCAGTGCAAAAAGCATGTCAGAGTCTGGAGATCGGCAGGGCCGGACTGGGTGCTGACGGCAAGCACAACAGGAGCATCGAAGAGATCATGCAAGGCCTTGAGCATGCCAGCTGGAACCGTTTATTCCTGATCAAGGATGCGATGAGCATGGGTGTTCCCCTGGAATCTATCCGTAAGGTAACACGTATCGACAAATGGTTCCTTTCGCAGATCCAGGAGCTGGTTCAGCTGGAGGTAGAACTTAAACGCTATTCTCTCAACAATATTCCTAAGGATTTCTTCTTTACACTCAAACAAAAAGGCTTTTCTGACATACAGATTGCTTATTTGCTGGGCAACGTAACTGAAGACGAAGTTTATGACCGCAGAAAATCACTGGGCATCAGCCGTGTTTACAAGATGGTGGATACCTGCGCAGCAGAGTTTGCCGCACAGACTCCTTATTACTACTCTACTTTTGAAGAAGAAAATGAATCCATCCCTTCTGATAAGAAGAAAGTCATTGTACTGGGTTCAGGACCTAACCGTATCGGGCAGGGTATAGAATTTGATTACTCTTGTGTACACGGGTTACTTGCAGCTAAGGAAACTGGCTTTGAGGCAATTATGATCAACTGTAATCCGGAGACTGTATCTACCGATTTCAACATGGCAGATAAGCTTTACTTTGAGCCGGTATTCTGGGAACATGTACGCGAGATCATTGAACTGGAGAAACCGGTTGGGGTGATTGTTCAGCTCGGCGGACAGACTGCCTTAAAGATGGCAGAAAAGCTGCATGAGAACGGAATCAGGATCATCGGTACTTCTTACAATGATATGGATGTCGCGGAAGACAGGGGCCGTTTTTCAGACCTGCTGAAAGAACTTGATATCCCTTACCCGAAATATGGTGTTGCTGAAAATGCAGAGGAAGCCATCGTGGTAGCAAACGAAGTAGGCTATCCTGTATTGGTCAGACCAAGTTATGTATTGGGTGGACAGGGTATGAGCATCGTGATCAACGATGAAGATCTGGAGAAGGCAGTGGTGAAGCTATTGGGTGACCTTCCCGGCAACAGGGTTCTGATCGACCACTTCCTGGACAGGGCAGAAGAAACGGAATCGGATTCTATCAGTGACGGTGAAGATGTGCATATCGTTGGTTTGATGGAGCACATCGAGCCTGCAGGGATACATTCAGGAGACTCTTTCGCAGTATTGCCACCATTCAGCTTATCTGAAAAGGTGATCAGTGATATGGAACTCTATTCTAAAAAGATCGCAAAGGCATTAAATGTCATTGGATTGCTGAACATACAGTTTGCTGTTAAAGACGAAAAAGTATATGTGATAGAGGCCAATCCGCGGGCTTCCAGGACTGTTCCTTTTATCGCTAAGGCATACGATGTTCCTTATATCAATATTGCTGCCAAGGTCATGCTGGGTGTAAACAAGCTGAAAGACTTTAAGATTGAAAGAAAGCTGCAGGGATATGCGATTAAGGAACCAGTATTCTCTTTCTATAAATTCCCTGAGGTGACCAAAGAGTTAGGCCCGGAAATGAAATCTACGGGCGAGTCGATCCGTTTTATTAAAGACCTGGAAGATCCGTACTTTAGGAAGCTGTATAAAGACAAATCAATGTACCTATCTAAATAATCTGAGCAGATAAACAATATGATGAAGTCCCGAAAGGGACTTTTTTTATGGCGAAAGGTTAATGTTTACCCCAGATCCTGGTATTCAGATCCAGTTCTTTGACGATGTCGTACATAAAGCGGATCACACTCAGATCTTCGCTGATCGACTTCTGGTCAAGCAGACTCTTAAATACAGGGGGTTCAAAGTAATTTTTGTCCAGTGGAAATGCAATGAACATTTGGGTGTCAATGAAAGATACGGAGATCGTATACTTGCATTTGTCTTCCAGTTGGCACAAGCGCTCCATCATGCCCGGCGTCAGGATATACCGTGCTTCTACCTGGTCAGTCGAATAGGTAACAAACAGTTCCTCGAAATCAGGGTTTTCCAGTTTTACCAGCTCCCGGTCTGACGACGAAAAGATGGAGAGTTTATCCGAGAACCATGCGCCAATGGCATTGCCAAAATCCTTTGGTCTGACCACAGTTATGCCATTAAAATGCTTGTTAAAATCGGCACAAAAAACAATGCCGTTCAATATTGTATGCCAGTGCTCTTGTTTGCCATTCTTTGTCCGGGTTTCCGTCTTGTACTCGGCATGGACCTCTGAAAAAGAAAATCTTGTCTTTCCGGCTGAGCCAAATATCTGGTCCTGGCTGGAATACCTGTCGGGCTGCTGTTTAAACAGCTGTGAGGAAACAAAGTCCTGTTCAGACAGGCCATTTTCGTAGTCAAATTCCAGGCTTTGATCTACTGACTTTAACGCAGAAGTAATGACCTTTTGCTTAAACCCATGCCTGTAGTCATTAAAATTTTTGCTGGCTTTAGATAAAAAAACAATGCCCGCAATCAGCAGCGCGGCACCCGAAATTCCAAATACCAGGACAAGATTACTAAGAATGACCCCAATACCAATAAGTAAAATGCCTCCTCCTATAAACGAATAGGACTTCAGCCTCTGGGCGGAAACATTTTTTCGCTGAACTTCCAGTTCCGCCAGTGTTGCGCCGAAGGACACATCAGCGATACTTATTTGTTCGGCCATTAACTGTTAAAAAGGTCGCGTGCACTGACATTTTTTCGCTCCTCTTCGGTATTCGCCAAAACTTCAATCGGCTGATAATTTAACATGCCCGCAAACAGGCTTCCCGGAAACATCATGATCGCATCGTTGTAATTGGTTACTGATGCATTATAAGTCCTTCTGGCTGCCGCAATCTGTTCTTCACTTTCTGTCCAGGTACTCTGCAGGTTGATGAAGCTGTGGTTAGCTTTCAGGTCCGGATAATTTTCGACGTTGACCATTATACCCCTTACATCTGAACTCAGCTGTTTATCAAGATCCAGCTTTTCTGCATTGCTCAGGTTTGCGCTGCCAGCTTTGGCGCGCAGTTCGACCACTCTGCTGAGCAGGTCACCTTCGTACTGCATGTACTGCTTTACAGTTTCAACAAGGTTGGGCAACAGGTCAAATCTTTTCTTGAGCATCACATCTATCGCCGAAAAGGCATTAGTTACCTGGTTTTTCTTGCCAATAAGGGAGTTGTAGAAACTGATCCCTATGATCAGTAATACAGCGATAACAATGAATACAACAATCATTTTTTAGGATTAAGAGGTTTATTTATGGAATAAATATATAAATACAATTCCATATAAAACAAAAAATCCTCGTTACCTATCGATAACGAGGATAATCATCCCTATTGTTTGTCAGCGAACATCACTGTCTGCTAACAAGTGACTATATACAAATGGCAGGCCAAGGTTTAGAATCCGAATAACTTGCAGCTAATCAATTAATAGTCAGCACGATAAAAATGCCGGCAAATTACATGAAAAATACGCTAGGGGAATTTTTTTCCACGATTTGTAGAAATCCCAAGCGATTTTACACACCACACGGGGTGCTTAAACCGTTATCCGAATAGCATGGAAAAAACATCTTCAATCTTGCTTACCCCTGAAAGTTCAATTTTATACTTAGTATTTATAAGGCCTTTGAGGTTATAGCTGGAGATGAAGATCTTTTCAAATCCCAGTTTTTCTGCTTCTGATATTCTTTGCTCTATGCGGTTTACAGCTCTTATTTCACCTGACAGCCCAACTTCCGCCGCAAAACAGACCTTGGAAGAAATGAATATATCTTCATGCGATGAAATGATGGCAACTAAAATAGCAAGGTCTATGGCGGGATCCTCTACCTTGATTCCTCCGGCTATGTTTAAAAATACATCCCGTGTGCTCAGCTTAAACCCGCATCTTTTTTCAAGAACCGCAAGCAGCATATTCATTCTTTTGGTATCAAAGCCATTGGCAGACCGCTGAGGCGTTCCGTAAGCTGCTGTGCTGACCAGTGCCTGGGTTTCGATCAGCATTGGTCTGGCGCCCTCCAGGGTAGCGGATATAGCGATTCCGCTCAAGTCTTCTTCTCTTTGTAAAAGCAGGATTTCGGAAGGATTGGATACTTCCCTGAGACCGTTACCGTGCATGGCATAAATTCCCATTTCCGCGGCGGCACCAAACCTGTTTTTTATAGACCTTAAAATGCGGTAAACGTGATGGCGGTCCCCTTCAAATTGAAGGACCGTATCTACCATGTGTTCCAGTATTTTAGGGCCGGCTATGGTGCCGTCTTTAGTGATGTGCCCGATCAGGAAAACAGGGGTGTTGGTTTCTTTGGCAAAGCGTAACAGTTCCGCTGTGCACTCCCTTACCTGGGAAACGCTTCCCGGCGTAGAATCAATGTGTGCAGAATGCAGTGTCTGAATTGAATCTACGATCATGATGTCAGGATCCAGGGTCTCAATTTGCTTGAATATGTTCTGTGTAGAAGTTTCCGTAAGAATGTAGCAGTTTGCTTTCGGCTGATTGGTAATGCGCTCGGCCCTCATCTTGATCTGCTGTTCACTTTCTTCACCGGAAATGTACAATACTTTTTTCCCGGTGATGTTTAGCGCCAGCTGCAGCATCAGGGTGGATTTGCCAATACCCGGCTCACCGCCGATAAGCACCATAGAGCCCGCAACCAGGCCTCCGCCCAATACCCTGTCCAGTTCCTGGTCTCCCGTCAGGATCCGCTCTTCACCTAAAGCCCGGATGTCATCGACTTTCGTCGGCTTGTTCAGGCGTTGTGATCCGGAGGCGGTTTTCCAGGAAGGAACCTTAGACCCGGCCTTTTCTGTAATTTCTTCTACAAAAGTATTCCATTCATTGCAGGAAGGGCATCTTCCCAGCCATTTTGCAGATTCATATCCGCAGCTCTGACAAAAATATGCCGATTTAGTTTTAGCCAATTGATGTGATTTAACCGTCGAATTTACTCAATTCAAGCATAAAAAATAACCTTAAAAACAAATAAGCCTGATCTCCAGCGGGGATCAGGCTTATTTGAAACGGAAGCTGCTATGCTACAACTTAATTTCTTCGTCCTTTGCCGACAGAAAATGAAATTCTGTAAGGTTATAAGAAGGGACGGCTTTAATCTTTATCCTTTGGCCGAATTTGAAGAACCATTTCCACTTTAAGGAAATCAAGCCCTTTTTAATATAAGCCTCAATATAAGGATGAACACAAAGCGTAATGTTTTTTTCATTTTGCTCCTGCAAAATATACGTCAGATTGTTTTCAATGTCGTCCATCAAAACAATACTGGCTTTGATTTCTCCCGTACCATCGCAGGCCGGGCATTTTTCACTGGTCACAATATTCATTTCAGGTCTTACCCTTTGACGCGTGATCTGAACAAGGCCAAATTTACTCGGCGGGAGGATCGTATGCTTTGCCCTGTCAAGGAGCATCAGGTCTTTCAGGTAGTCAAACAGCACCTTACGGTTGACCGGTTTGTGCATGTCTATAAAATCGATGACCACGATTCCGCCCATATCCCTGAGGCGCAGCTGCCGTGCGATTTCCTTTGCCGCTTCTTTGTTTACCTGAAGCGCATTGTCCTCCTGATTTTCCTTGCTGGCAGTCCTGTTTCCGCTATTTACATCAATAACATGCAAAGCCTCAGTATGCTCTACAACAAGATAAGCACCACCGGCCAGATTAACAGTTTTACCAAAAGAGTTTTTGATCTGCTTTTCAATACCAAAATGTTCAAAGACAGGCTCCTTATGGCGGTACAACTTAACGATTTTTTCCATTTCAGGAGAAATCTCGTGGACATAAGAACGAATGTCTTCAAAAAGACTCTGATCATTTACATACACATTGGTAAAGTCGGTACTTAAAATGTCCCGGATCAGAGTAGAGCTCCGGTCCATTTCCCCCCAAACCCGTTTGGAAGGTTCTGCTTCAGGAAGTTTTTTAATGAAATTCTCCCATTTGGCTACAGAGTCCAAAAGATCTTTTTGAAGTTCAGCGACGCCTTTGTTCTCAGATACCGTTCTGATGATCACACCAAAGTTCTTGGGCTTAATGCTTTCAATGATCTTCTTCAGCCTGTTCCGTTCCGTATTGCTCTTGATCTTTTTGGAGATAGAGATCACATTGGAAAAAGGAACAAGGACGATGTACCGGCCGGCTATAGAAAGGTCAGAGCTCAGGCGGGGGCCTTTTGTCGAAATAGGCTCTTTGGCGATCTGAACAGGCAGCAAAAGGTTTTTGCTGACCACCTCAGATATTTTTCCGGCTTTGTTAATGTCTCCTTCCAGCTTGAAATTATCCAGCAAAGTGCCATTAACAGAGCCGTTACGCTTGATTTTAGTTAGCTTTATTAAAGATTGTACCTGAGGACCCAGATCAAAATAATGCAAAAATGCATCTTTTTCATAACCTACATCTACAAACGCAGCATTTAGGCCCGGCATTATTTTTTTAATGCGGCCTAAATAAATGTCGCCTACAGCGTAGTTGTTATTGATCTGTTCTTTATGAAGTTCTACAAGTTGCTTGTCTTCAACTAAAGCTATGGTTACTCCCGATGGAGAGGAATCTATAATTAATTCTTTTACCAAAAGCTACAGATTTTAAGGCTTTTCAGCCTTATTAACACATGGACAATAAAAAACTATGCAACCGACAAACCAGGCTAGGATCAGACCTTAACCTGGTTTGTCAGGCAAAACATAATGAAACTATTTTTTCTTATGTCTGTTTTTTCTTAAACGCTTTTTGCGTTTGTGCGTAGCCATTTTATGTCTTTTTCTTTTTTTACCACTTGGCATAATTTTGAAATTTAAATATTTTTATAAATCTGTTTATTAATTTTTACTTTTTAGCGCCAGTACTTTGTCGTCTATGAATTTAGACAGGGTGGGATTGGCGGCAAGTTTTTTACTTTTTAGATAGGCATCAATAGCTTCCGTATTTTTAGCTAAATTTTCGTAAGCGGTACCCAGATAGAAATAAGCGTCAGGTGAAGGTTTGATGGCGATAATGTCGTTGAATCTTGTTATTGCTTTGTCAAACTGTCCTGATTTAATTGCAAATGTACCCAGGCTCATGTTGGCTTTCAGGTTCTTAGGATCTTTTTTAACCACGTCCATCAGCATGGCTATACCCTGCATGGGCATGCCCATGCCCTCAACAATGGTAATGCCCAAGCCTGTTTTGGCGTCATTACTGGTGGAATCTATTTTCACGGCATTAGAAAAAGCAGTATTAGCCTTTTGCAGTAGCGCTGGTTGCAGCAAGCTGTCCCTTGTATTGTCAAAAGCTTTTAAAAAGCGGTCACCGGTAATCAGCCAGTTGTCTAACGTTTGTTCCTGCAAAGCCACAACCTCAAGATACATGGCGCTTGGAGCAGATTGTTCTACATCATCCCATTTTTGAGCAAGTAATTTTGCTGTCTGAACTTTTTCTTTTTCGGAAGCACCGTTAAATGTCGTCTCCAGGGAAGTAATTTCCGCAGCAAGGCTGGTGCTGATCAGGTTTTTTGCAGTAGCAGAGACCTCCGTCAGGCTGATCTCCCGGGTTGGGCCGGCCGGGGCCATTTGGGCAGCACTTGCCGGACCACCTTTGCCATTTTCCTCTTTAGGCTTTACCAGTCCTTTAATATCACGCGTAAACAAAAATGCAATGAGCAATATGATTGCCCCAATTATACCTAGTTGTTTATATCGGATATTATTCGGCATGGTTGGATTAGGCTTCTACGCTTATTTTTTTAGAATTGTTCTTTACTTTATCAACAAAAACTTTTGCTGGTTTAAAACTTGGAACAAAATGCTCGGGGATAATGATCGCAGTGTTTTTAGAAATATTTCTAGCAGTTTTTTGTGCTCTTTTTTTAACAACAAAACTACCAAAACCTCTTACATATACATTTTCGCCACCGATCATGCTGTTTTTGATCACCTTGAAAAATGCTTCAACGGTCTCTTGCACATCTACTTTTTCAATTCCTGTTTTCGTTGATATTTCTGAAATAATATCTGCCTTAGTCATATTCTCTATTATTTAATTATAATGTATTATACTTTATAAGTGTTTTGGGGTTGCAAAAGTATTGCTTTTTAATGAGATAGGAAAATAAAAGATGATTTATTTATCATCTCTTATATCAGTGGATTGCAAGTTTTACCAAAAACAAATAATAACAATGTATTTTTGCAGATATGACCTTTCAGGAAGAAATCGTAAAATGGTATTTGAGCAATAAAAGAGAGCTGCCCTGGAGAGGTTCTACCGATGCCTATGTGATCTGGCTCTCGGAAATTATCCTTCAGCAGACCCGGGTAGAGCAGGGCCTGCCTTATTTCCTCCGGTTCTTGGAAAATTATCCGACCGTTGCCGATTTTGCGTCAGCTTCTGAAACCCAGATATTGAAATTATGGCAGGGCCTGGGATATTATTCCAGGGGCCGGAATATGTTGTATACGGCCAGGGAGATCCAGGAGAAGCACGGGGGAATATTTCCTGTTGTTTATAAGGATCTGATCGCTCTTAAAGGCATTGGAGATTATACCGCCGCGGCCATCTCATCGTTTTCTTCCAATGAGTCCCGGCCTGTGCTCGACGGAAATGTATTCAGGCTTTTATCCCGCTATTTTGGAATTGATGCCGCTATCAACAGCACCGCCGGTAAGAAAGCATTTGCAGAACTGGCACAAGCGCTGATCATCGGGCAGAAGCCCTCGGTATACAATCAGGCAATCATGGAATTTGGCGCATTACAATGTAAGCCAAAATCACCGTCATGCCCGGCCTGTCCATTGCAGGAAGGATGTTTTGCCCGAAAAAACAACAGGATAAACGAACTGCCGGTCAAAGAAAAAAAACTAAAGAAACGCATACGTTATTTTAATTACTTCTTCTGTTCTGATGAAGCCTCAAACCTATTGGTAAAGAAACGTTCTGCAGGAGATATCTGGCAGGAGCTGTATGATTTTCCGCTCATAGAGACTGAAAATTTCCATACAGATCAGCCTTTAAAATTTGAAACCGCGATAAAAAATACCTTTGGTGATCACTGCGAAATAACGTTATTGCACCAGAAAAAACATTTATTAACTCACCAAACTATATATGTTCAATTTTTTGCTTTAGATAATTATATCATTAACTTTAATCAGAATGCAGACATAAAATGGGTTTCATTGAGGGAGTTTGAACAATTACCACAGCCCAAGGTGATCACAGATTTTATGACCGGACATTCGCAGACCAAATAAACCAGTAATTCAAATTTCATGTCAGGTATCAACAAAGTTATTTTAGTAGGACATTTGGGAAAAGACCCCGAAGTCAGACATTTAGATGGTGGTGTAACTGTCGCCAGTTTCCCTTTGGCTACATCAGAAACCTATAACAAGGACGGAAAAAGAATAGAGCAAACAGAATGGCATAACATCGTATTGTGGAGAGGCCTTGCCGAGGTAGCCTCAAAATATCTGCAGAAGGGGAAACTGGTTTACATCGAAGGCAAGCTTCGTACGCGTTCATTTGAAGACAGGGAAAAAATAAAGAAATATGTAACGGAGGTAGTTGCGGAAAACTTCACCATTCTTGGGAGAAAAAGTGACTTTGAACAAACCCCTGCCAGCCACGAGAATACCACTCCAAAAAGCGAAAATGACTATGCAGATCAGGATGATCCTTCGGGAGACCTGCCATTTTAATTAAAAAAACCAGAGACTATATTCAATAGTCTCTGGTTAACTCACAAATAAATTAAGGTTACTCCACAGTAACAGATTTAGCCAGATTTCTCGGCTGATCTACATTACACCCTCTTAATACCGCAATATGATACGATAACAACTGCAGCGGGATGGTCGCCAGCAATGGCAGGAACGCCTCGTTTGCATCAGGGATCTCTATGCAGTAATCTGCCATTTTCCTCACCTCCACATCACCTTCAGTGACGATGGCCAGAACAATACCCTTTCTTGCCTTTACTTCCTGGATATTGCTGATCACTTTTTCGTAAGAAGAATTTTTAGTCGCAATCACTACCACCGGCATTTCCTCATCGATCAGCGCAATCGGGCCATGTTTCATTTCCGCGGCAGGATATCCTTCCGCATGAATATAAGAAATCTCCTTTAGCTTCAAGGCACCCTCAAGGGCAACAGGAAAACCACTTCCCCTTCCCAGGAACAGGCAATTTCTTGAATCTTTAAACTTGAGGGCAATTTCTTTGATCAGATTGTCTGATTTCAGCGCAATTTCGATTTTTGCCGGAATATTATCCAGCTCGGCCAGCAATTCAGTCAGCCTGGACTGGCTCATGGTGCCTCTCTGCTGTGCAAGATGGAAAGCAATCAGGGTCAGTACGGTTACCTGTGCTGTAAAAGCTTTGGTTGAAGCCACACCAATTTCCGGCCCTGCATGTGTATAAGCGCCAGCATGGGTGATGCGTGGAATAGATGCACCAACTACATTACATACGCCAAAGATCGTTGCTCCCTTTTCTTTAGCCATCTCGATCGCCGCCATAGTGTCCGCAGTTTCGCCGGATTGTGAAATGGCAATGACCACATCTTTTTCAGTGATGATCGGGTTTCTATACCTGAATTCCGAAGCGTACTCTACCTCAACAGGAATTCGTGCATATTCTTCGATCAGGTATTCTCCGACCAGACCGGCATGCCAGGAAGTTCCGCAGGCAACTATAATGATCCTGTCAATGTTCTTTAGCTTGTCCGCATATTCATTTATCCCGCCAAGCTGAACTCTTCCCTCATTGGGGTAGATCCGTCCCCTCAGGCAGTCTCTTACAGACCGCGGCTGCTCATAGATCTCCTTCAACATGAAATGCTCATAACCGCCTTTTTCGAGCATTTCCAGTTTCAACTCCAGCTCGTGTATATACGGAGTCTGGACCACATTGTCCAAACGCTTGATCAATAACTCATTACGTTTTACAAAAGCAATTTCGTTGTCATTCAGGTAGATGACATTCTTAGTGTATTCCACGATGGGTGTAGCATCAGAAGCAATGAAGTATTCGCCCTGTCCCACGCCAATGACCATCGGACTTCCTTTTCTGGCGGCGATCAGCTGGTCCGGCTGCGCCGCATCCATCAAAACGATCGCATAGGCACCGCTTACTTCATGCAAAGCAAGTCTTACCGCCTCCAGCAGGTCTATTTGTTCATTTTTATAGATCTCTTCGATCAGATGGACCAATACCTCCGTATCGGTATCGCTTTTGAATTCATGCCCCCTGCTGATCAGCTCCTCCTTCAAGGTGGCATAATTCTCAATGATGCCATTGTGAATGATCGTAAGCTGACCATCGTTTGAAGTATGCGGATGTGAATTCCGATCGGAAGGAGCGCCGTGAGTGGCCCACCTGGTATGACCCATTCCTGCAGTACCGCTGAGGTTGCGCCCATCTGCAAAGTTCTCGAGTTCCTGGACTTTTCCGGCTTTCTTATAAATGTTCAAGCCTCCATCAGATGCTAGTGCTATACCGGCACTATCGTAACCACGATATTCCAGTCTTTTCAGCCCTTTAATAACTATAGGCCAGGCCTCTCTGTGGCCAATGTAACCAACTATTCCACACATATGCTCGTAAGGTTTTTAAAAAAAAATTCCCCGAAAATAACGATTCCCGGAGAATTTAATGAAATATGCTTTGTTAATAAATTAATTGGTCTTTGTATAATAGATGTTAAGCTTCAGTGGTTTGTCACCAGCGTCTGCGTCTTTTGTCGAAAGAACAGTTCTTGCGCCCGAACGAATAGAAGAATTGATGTCAAACTGTGTGAGTGAACTTGACCCGATAAAAGTGCCATAGTCCTGCGTAGTACCATCTATCAGTTCCTGGAGATAGGCTGTTAGCGTAAAAGTATAACGTTTATTCTTTTTGTCATAGAAACCGCCAAAAGCTGCCGGAGAACCCGCATATCTTGGATTACGTGAATTTCCCACACCTTCGATATTATCAGTGAGGTTTACACGCTGGCCGGCTATATCGAGCCTGTAAAGCGTCAGTCTTTCTGCCGGTATATAAGGCGCAACATCTGTTCCGCTGCTTACGTTCAGCACAAGTTCAGCCTTGTTGATCACAATCCTTGTATTGGGATTCCCGGCCTTAGTCTCATCCACGAATTTTTTAAGGTCCGTAAAGGAAATCTTATTTTTTAATCCACCGACACCCTGCAGATAAGTAACCTTGTAGGGGGTTGCCGGATTAGGAACGTCAATCTGCGTCTGAACTGGAGTTCCTGTATAATCATGTCTGACAGTTGCGGCCACAGGCCCTGACACCGGGGCTATAGGAAAGGATACAAATGCGGTATCTCTTTGTATCTGGGAGTTGGACTGAAATTTTTTATAATAGATTTCTATTTTCGGCCTTGTGGTTTCATCAGTTGACGAGAAATCAAAGAAAGCGATACCGCCTGTACCAGAGCTCTCCGCTTTGTCCACACTTATTTTCAAGCCTTTAAAAGCCGCGTTAAACTTTGAGAGTTTCGACTTTGTCGCCGAATCAAGATTGACAATGTGGTTTTGTATAAAAGTAGAATCCAGTGGGATCCTGAGCATAGGGACAGGAAGCAGCCTGCTTGTATCGGCCTTGCCTGGTACGATATCGGTGATGGAAGTCCTGGTGTTTGGTCTGAGCTTGCCTTTAATGGAACCGGCATATTCTGTTGCAGCCCATTCTTTATTGCTCAAAAACGATTTCTGGACAGAAAGGTCCTGATCCAGCTGCTCTACCTTAAATTTATATACAGAAGTTGCCGTATCCCCGTAAACACGGGTTATCTTTGATGAATCTACGGTGCTGGCATAAGGCAATACGAGTATTGCTGAATCTACAATCGCGCCATTTCCAAAGCTATAGTCTAAACTTGGAAGCGAAACCGTCATCACAATACTTGCTTCTGTACTTCCGAAAACCGGGTCAGCCTTTATAAATCCAAGCGGGTACACACCCAGACTGGTGGTGGTAGTTGCTTCCTCCCCAACTGTGACCGAACTCAGCGGAAGAACCTTCAGGTCCCCTGCTATCGCATAATCAGGATCCGGATCAATACCAACGGAGTTCGTGCTTTTGCACGCGGAAAAAAGAAAAAGACCTATTAACAGGGTCAATAAGTCTTGTTTTATAAATTTCATATTTAAATACCTGAGTTTATGCTATTGTAACCAATTCTTCATTCGAAATCTCTTCATATAAAGCATAGAAATTGTCGAAATTTTCGGTTAAATTAAAAGCTAAAGTTGGCTTATTGGAATCTTTAACAAATTTTAACACATCAGCATCAATCTTTTCATCGGCCAAAACCACTGCGTCCGAGTAGCTGACCGCTCCGATATGCAAGGCACTGCAGTTTGCTTTTTCAAACACTTTTGTGTCTTCCGCGGTCATGGCATTCATCACCGCTTTTTTGTACAGATCAGTGTTCAGGCTTTCAGAAAAACATTCCTCATATACTGAATAAACAACCTTTGAATTTTTAAACGTAGGGTCGTTCTTATAAGTAGTTTTGATATAGGCAGGAACAAGAGCAGTCATCCAGCCATGGCAATGTACGATGTCAGGAGACCAGCCTAATTTTTTAACGGTCTCAAGCGCTCCTTTACAAAAGAAAATGGTACGCTCATCATTGTCCGCATAAAATTTGTTCTCTTTATCTCTGAATACATACTTACGTTGGAAATAATCTTCGTTGTCCAGGAAATAGACCTGCATGCGTGCAGCTGGGATAGAAGCAACTTTGATGATCAGCGGGTTGTCGTTGTCATCGATGATGATGTTCATGCCCGACAGGCGTATCACTTCATGCAACCTGTTCCTTCTTTCATTGATATTCCCGAACCTTGGCATTAAGATGCGGATCTCAAATCCTTTATCCTGCATGGCCTGAGGTAACTGGCGGGTAATTTCAGAAATCTTTGTGAGTTCAAGGAAAGGCGACATCTCGTGTGTAACAATCAGTAGCTTCGTTTTTGCCATCTCCATATTCGTAAATAAAAATTTATGTTAAAGAAAAGATTATCAAGGGGCAAAGGTAAGCAAAATAATAACATTTATCAATATAATACGCAAGATGTTTTGTTGGGAATGGATAAATAACCAACTTTGCCCCCTAAAATTTTATAAGCAGGTTTGGAAGTTGTAAACACGATTACGGCGTTAAGGTCGTTGCTTGGCCCAATTAAATTGGCCAAACAGAAAATTGCTTTAGTGCCGACAATGGGTGCCCTGCACAAGGGTCACCTGTCGCTCATTGACCTTGCAAAACAGCAGGCAGATTTTGTGGTTTGTAGCATTTTTGTTAACCCCACCCAGTTTACCGATCCAAAAGACCTGGAAAAATACCCCCGTCCGCTCGAACACGACCTGGATATGCTCAGGACATCAGGATGCGATCTGGTCTTTATGCCCCCGGTGAAGGAGATGTATCCCAAACCGGAAAACTGGCACATAGACCTGGGCCCCGCAGAATTCCTGCTGGAAGGGGAATTTCGCAAAGGACATTACCAGGGAGTAACCCAGATCGTAAAGAAGCTGTTTGATGCAGTAACACCCGATCTTGCCTTTTTTGGTCAGAAAGACTTTCAGCAAGTCCTGATGATCCAAAAAATGGTGAACTATTTCAGCATGCCTGTCCGGATCATTACCTGTCCGATCATCAGAGAAGAAGACGGGCTGGCCATGAGTTCAAGAAATATCCATTTAAGTGCGGAAGACAGGCAGGATGCACTCGTTTTAAGTAAGGCCCTCTATTACGTAAGAGATCATTTTGCCAGCTTGAACATACCCGAACTGTTGCAGGAAGCCCGGGCAATGATACAATCCACCCCGGGTGTAGAACTCGATTACTTTACAATTGCTGACGGAGCAACCCTGATGCCGGTCCTTGACAAAGGAGAGTCCAATATCGTTGCGCTGGTGGCCGCCAGGGTAGGACAGACCAGGCTTATTGATAATATGATCCTCAGCTGAAGATCAGAAGACCATTTCATTCACAAAATTAACTAACTTTGCAGCATGATTATCGAGATATTAAAATCGAAGATCCACCGTGTTAAAGTAACACAGGCAGAACTGAATTATGTTGGCAGTATCACTATAGATGAAGATCTGATGGATGCGGCCCAGATCATCGCAAACGAAAAGGTACAGATCGTAAACAACAATAACGGCGAGCGTTTTGAAACCTATGTGATAAAAGGGGCACGGGGTTCGGGTACCATTTGTCTAAACGGCGCTACCGCACGTAAAGTCCAGGTTGGCGACATTCTGATCATCATGTCCTATGGCTCATTGCCGGTTGAGGAAGCCAAAAAATACCATCCTATACTCGTATTTCCTGATGACAACAACCACTTGCTGAAATAGGGAATCATGCTGCATAGAAAAAATACTATGGCAGCATAGTATTTCTGATTGAGAATTATATAAATTTGGCATAACTTATTATTTTATAATATTATTATGCTATTTCAATTAAGTGAAGAACAATCGATGATCCGCCAGGCCGCCCGTGATTTTGCACAGAGTGAGCTGAAACCCGGGGTCATTGAAAGAGATGAGCACCAAAAATTTCCTGCCGAACAGGTAAAGAAACTGGGGGAGCTCGGCTTTCTGGGAATGATGGTATCAGAAAAGTACAATGGCAGTGGCATGGATGCCATTTCTTATGTGCTGGTCATGGAGGAGCTGTCCAAAATAGACGCCTCAGCCTCAGTGGTGGTATCGGTCAACAACTCATTAGTATGCTTTGGCCTGGAAGCCTACGGCTCCGAATTTCAAAAAGAGAAATATTTAAAGCCTTTGGCAGCTGGTGAAAAGATCGGCGCATTTTGTCTTTCTGAACCAGAGGCCGGATCAGATGCGACCTCACAACAAACCACCGCTGAAGACAAAGGAGACCATTACCTGTTAAATGGCACTAAAAACTGGATCACCAACGGCGGTACAGCATCCACCTATTTGGTCATAGCGCAGACAGACAAGTCTTTGAGGCATAAAGGGATCAATGCCTTTATCGTGGAAAAGGGCATGGAAGGCTTCAGCATTGGCCCTAAGGAAAATAAAATGGGCATCAGGGGTTCGGATACACACTCACTGATGTTCAACGATGTTAAAGTGCCAAAGGAAAACAGGATCGGTGAAGAGGGCTTTGGATTTAAGTTTGCCATGAAAACGCTGGAAGGCGGCCGCATAGGCATAGCTGCTCAGGCACTAGGCATAGCTGCAGGTGCCTACGAGCTTGCGCTGGCTTATGCCAAAGAACGTAAATCTTTTGGCAAGCCAATAGCGGAGCACCAGGCAATAGCCTTTAAACTGGCAGACATGGCCACACAGATTGAGGCCGCACGCCTGCTGGTTTACAAAGCCGCATGGCTCAAGGATCAGGGCCTTCCCTATACGCTGGCCGGCTCAATGGCCAAGCTCTATGCTTCTAAAGTCGCTATGGATGTAACCATAGAGGCAGTTCAGATCCATGGAGGCTATGGTTTTGTAAAAGAATACCACGTAGAACGTTTGATGCGTGATGCCAAGATCACCCAAATCTATGAAGGGACCTCTGAAATTCAAAAATTAGTGATTTCCAGGGAGATCATCAGGTAATACCTCATTAAATCATCAGGAAATATACAATTATAGGAAAGCGGATGTCCCGGAAACGGGACATCCGCTTTTGTTTCAGGGCCTTGCCCGGCTTCTTGGATTTTGTCGTACCTAATGCTTAATTTAGTTTTCATGATTGAGCGCAACCTGACCATTTTCATCCTTATCTTCTTTCCGTTGTTTTTTACCGGCTGTTCTTCTGATGAGCAGAAGACGCTCAGCATCGATTTTTCGCCCGATAGTACAGCGGTTGTATTCAGGGGTATTGATCAGGCGGGCCTGACCCAGCTTAAAAATGCACGATATCCGGACTCAGTACTCAACGAATTGATCTCTGTTTTGCAAACGCCTTCTGAAAGAGATACCAGTTTGAAAGAAATGCCTGTCCAGGGCCACCTAAAACTAACCGACAGTACCATTGTTTTCTATCCGGATACTTCATTTGTAAGGGGTCGTGATTATTTAGTGATCACGCACCTCAACACCAGTTTTGTTGATACCAAACGAATCCTGACAAACAGCGTAAGCATAAAATTAAAGCCTGTGCAAAAGTTGCTTTCAAAGTAAGACAAGGGTAAGACACTGTTGTATAATAGCCCACCTATAGTCCACGTATAGTCCACCTATAGTCCACGTTTTGCCTGAAAAATATGGATTCTTTGTTAAGTTTCTATATATTTAATGTGAGCTATTATGCTGCCTTTTGGAAAGTTGTCCAAAGGCTGGATAGAATTAACGATTAATCAGGGAGCCGGACCAGAATTCCAGCTGACTATTAAAGGGATTATTATCGCATTTTTAATTTTTAAAAATAATTCCTATCTTTGCAAGATTAATGGAATAAGGAGGGGGCAGGTGTCCCCTCTTTTCTATTATTGGCTAATTGGTTATGCAGGTAGAAAAAAGAGTAAAAGAACTGGTTGAAGAGAAAATCGCAGACAGACCTGAGCTGTTTTTGGTTGATATAAAGATGCTGCCAAACAACAAGCTCATTATTCATGTTGACGGTGATGAGGGAATCAATATTCAGGATTGTGCCGCCATCAGCAGACATGTAGGCTTTCATCTGGAAGAAGAAAATGTGCTGGAAAAAGCGTATAACCTGGAAGTGTCGTCACCGGGGATCGGGGAACCGCTCAAGCTGAAAAGGCAGTATGATAAAAATATTGGACGGGAAGTAAGCGTTAAGGTCGAAGGCGGGGAGGTGAAAGAAGGTAAATTGCTGAATGTAACCGAAAGTGGCATCACAATAGAAGCTAAAGTAAAAGAAAAAGGTAAAAAGGCGGAATTGGTTGAAGCCAATATCGACTTCAATAATATAACAGAAACAAAGGTTTTAATTTCATTTAAATAAAAAAATGAGCAATATTAATTTAATCGATTCATTTCAGGAGTTTAAAGACTTCAAGAACATCGACCGCCCTACAGTGATTAGTGTGCTGGAAGAGGTATTTCGCAGTATGCTGCGGAAAAAATACGGAACTGACGAGAATTGTGACGTGATCGTGAATCCGGATAACGGGGATTTGGAGATCTGGAGGACCAGGAAAGTGATGGAGGACGGATTTTCTGAGGATGATGATCTGGAAATTGAGCTTGCCGAAGTGAAACAGCTGGATCCGGATATGGAAGTCGGTGACGATTACATTGAGCAAATCACTTTGGAAAGTTTCGGAAGAAGGGCTATTTTAGCTGCCCGCCAGACACTGGTGTCTAAAGTTCTGGAACTTGAAAAAGATGAGATCTTTAAAAAATACAAAGACAGGGTTGGTGAGATTGTGACCGGTGAGGTTTACCAGGTTTGGAAAAAAGAAACTTTGGTGCTGGATGATGAAGGTAATGAGCTGATGATGCCTAAAACTGAACAGATCCCAGCCGATTATTTCAAAAAAGGCGATACTGTCCGTGCGGTGATTTTGAAAGTAGATATGGTAAATGCTACTCCAAAGATCATCATTTCAAGGATTGCCCCTGAATTTCTGCAACGTTTGTTTGAAATTGAGGTTCCTGAGATTTTTGATGGACTCATCACGATCAAGAAAATTGTTCGTGAACCGGGAGAAAGGGCTAAAGTTGCTGTTGAATCTTATGATGACAGGATTGATCCTGTAGGTGCCTGTGTGGGTATGAAAGGTTCACGTATCCATGGTATTGTGAGAGAACTTAAAAATGAGAATATTGACGTAATTAACTTTACCAATAACATCTCGCTATATATTACAAGGGCTTTGAGCCCTGCAAAGATCACTTCCATTAAACTGGATGATGAGACCAAGCATGCTTCGGTTTATTTAAAACCGGACCAGGTCTCTCTGGCGATAGGACGTGGCGGACACAACATCAAACTTGCAGGTAAACTGACCGGATATGAGATTGATGTATACCGTGAAGCCGGAGAGGAAGATGAGGATGTGGATATCGAGGAATTCTCGGATGAAATCGATAGCTGGATCATCGATGAACTGAAAGCTATCGGTTGTGATACCGCTAAGAGTGTGCTTGCCCTTTCGGTAGATGAGCTGGTAAAACGTACAGATCTGGAAGAAGAGACCATCAAGGAAGTGATGAGCATTTTAAAATCAGAATTTGAATAATGCGTTGTCTGATTTATTTGAGCAAAATATGCAGTAATTAAAAACTAATGCCCGACGCATGAAATAAATAAGAATAAACGTTACTTTTGTATAAGAATTAAAGAAAAAAGAGGATATCAATGTCAGACGACAAACCAATAATTTTATTTAAAGCAGTTAAGGAACTTAACGTAGGGATTGCTACGGCCGTTGAGTTCCTGGAGAAGAAAGGCTTTTCTGTTGAGAATAAACCCACTACAAAGCTCTCGCGTGACATGTATAATGCATTGTTAAAAGAGTTTCAGGGCGATAAGATCGTAAAAGAAGAAGCCAATCAGATTGTTATTGGTAAAATCCGTCGTGATGAGCCTGAAGTGACTGAAAAAGTCGCTGAGGCACCTAGAAAAAATGTTGAATTTGAAAATGAGGGAATTTTAATTAAAAACCTTCATACTTATACGCCTCCGGTTGAAAAACCAAAAGAAGAAATTCCTGCAAAACCTGCAATTCCTGTCCAGCCTGAAAAGACTGAAGATAAAGCAGAAGAAGGCGCGCTGCCAGGTGTAAAAATAATCGGTAAGATCAACCTTGATGATCTGAATTCTAAAACAAGGCCTGTAAAAAGGGAGGAAGCTCCTGCGGCTCCGGCAGAACCTAAAGCTCCTGTTGCCGAAGAGGCACCAAAAGAGGTAGAAAAACCGGTGGCTGAACCACAGCCTGCAGCAACTGAGGCGAAAGCCGAAGCACCTAAAGCTGTTGAAGAAGCGAAGCCTGCGGAAGCCGTTAAACCGGTTGAAGCGGCAAAACCAATTGAAACTGCTCCTGTTGCTAAAACAGAGCCGGTAGCTGCACCAGAGCCTAAAGCACCTGTGAAGGCTGATGATAACGAGGTGATCAAGGCCCGTTCGGTAAAATTATCCGGACCAAACATTATTGGCAAGATCACACTGCCTGTTACACCCGATCGCAAATCGCAGCCGGTGGCTTCATCTGCCGACAGTGCGGATGCAAAAAGAAAACGTAAACGCAAAAAGACTCCGGGAGGACAACCAGGTCAGGGCCAGCAAAGCCCTGGTGGTTTTCAGCAAGGCGGACAGGCAGGACAAGGCACACAGCCTGGTCAGCAGAGGCCTGCGGCCCCGGTTGGAAACAGACCGGACTTCAGGAACAATACAAACAATACAGCCAACAGGCCTAATTTCAGGAACAGTAAACCGGGTGCGCCGGCAGGAGGACCTAAGGAAGAGCCTACGGAAAAAGAAATACAGGATCAGATCAAAGCAACACTTGCCCGTCTAAGCGGTGCCGGTAAATCCGGTAAGTTTGCCCAGCGGGCAAAATTACGCCGTCAGAAGCGAGATGATGTTGCCCTTTCTGCTGATGAAGCGGCAATGGAGCAGGAACTGCAATCCAAAGTTTTAAGGGTTACTGAATTTGTTACGGCAAATGAACTGGCATCCATGATGGATGAACCGGTTACAAAGATCATCGCTACTTGTATGAGTTTGGGGATGTTTGTATCCATCAACCAGCGTTTGGATGCGGAAACATTAACCATTGTTGCTGATGAATTCGGTTACGAAATCCAATTCGTTAAACCGGACGATGAAAGCGATGTAATCATTGAAGAAGAGGATTCAGAAGAAGACTTGCTGCCAAGAGCTCCGGTAGTGACCATTATGGGCCACGTCGATCACGGTAAGACCTCATTGCTGGATTACATCCGGAAAGCAAATGTGGTAGCAGGTGAGGCCGGTGGTATCACCCAGCACATTGGTGCCTACATGGTAACTACGCCAACTGGTAAAAAAGTTACTTTCCTGGATACTCCGGGTCACGAAGCCTTTACGGCCATGCGTGCTCGTGGTGCCAAAGTAGCAGATATTGCGATCATTGTGATTGCAGCGGATGATGCAGTAATGCCTCAGACGAAAGAGGCGATCAATCACGCACAGGCTGCGGGTGTGCCTTTGGTATTCGCATTTACAAAGATTGATAAGCCTGGAGCAAATTCAGATAAGATCCGTGAACAGCTTTCTATCATGAATATCCTGGTAGAGGATTGGGGCGGTAAATTCCAGTCTCAGGAAATATCTGGTAAGAGTGGTCTGAACGTAGACTTGCTTTTGGAAAAGGTATTGCTGGAAGCAGAATTACTGGAACTCACCGCAAATCCTAATAAGCGTGCGACAGGTAGTGTAATTGAAGCGACTCTTGATAAGGGACGTGGTATCGTGACTACTGTTCTTGTTCAGGCAGGTACGCTGAAAATCGGTGATCCTATTTTAGCCGGAAGTTATAGCGGACGTGTAAAAGCACTGTTTAACGAACGCGGACAAAAAGTAGATAAAGCGGGCCCGTCCGTACCGGTACAGGTACTGGGTATGCAGGGCGCACCTACTGCCGGCGATAAGTTTAATGCAATGGAGAGTGAGACTGAGGCAAGGGAGATTGCGAACAAGCGTCTGCAGCTGATGCGTGAGCAGGGGCTTCGTACTCAGAAACACATTACACTGGATGAGATCGGCCGTCGTTTGGCTATCGGTAACTTTAAGGAGCTCAACCTGATCATCAAAGGTGACGTGGATGGTTCTATCGAAGCCCTGTCAGATTCATTGCTGAAACTTTCTACTGAAGAGATCCAGATCAATGTGATCAGTAAGGCTGTGGGACAGATCTCCGAATCAGATGTATTGCTGGCTTCAGCATCGGATGCGATCATTGTCGGTTTCCAGGTGCGCCCTTCGCCGGGAGCCCGTAAGCTGGCTGAGGCTGAACAAATCGATATCCGCCTGTATTCGATCATCTACGATGCGATCAATGAGATCAAAGCGGCGATGGAAGGTATGCTTGCCCCTGAATTTGAAGAGAAGATTACTGCCAATGTGGAGATCCGTGAAACATTCAAGATCACTAAGGTGGGTACTATTGCCGGCTGTATGGTGCTGGATGGAACGATCACCCGTAACAGTAAGATCCGTATTGTAAGAGACGGGGTGGTGATTTATACCGGTGAGCTGGCCTCACTGAAACGTTATAAAGATGATGTGAAAGAGGTAACAAGAGGGTACGAATGCGGACTGAACATCCAGAACTTTAATAATATTGAAGTAGGAGATATTGTTGAGGCTTATGAGCAAGTAGAGGTTAAACGTAAGTTGTAATCAATACTATAATATTAAATGAAAGGCTGTCTGATTGTAAAATCAGACAGCCTTTTTGTTGGATTCTGTGAGATGAAACTATTCTTAAAAGGAGTCTTTACTGTGCATTCCCAGTCAATTGCATTGGCTACGGCTTGTGCCAGTTTTTTATCTGTGCCAGGACTTTCAGCGCTGTGTCTGATCTGTTGAAGATTATAAACAGAATTACTGATTTGGATTGATAAATGCTCACAAGATCATTGATTTTTAAGTTCTTCGCTAAGTAAAAGATCTAATGTCTGATAAATATTTAGATCGTACTTCCAGCCTAAGGTTGATTTGGCTTTGGTATTGTCCCCAAACATATCTAATATTTCGGCAGGCCTGTAAAGGCTGTTGTCTATTTGACACAGATCGTGAGGGATGTCCAGCTTGTCGAAAATATAATAAATGATCTCCCGTAAGCTTATTGTCTGGCCTGAACAGATTAAATAATCAGATGGATCCCGCTGTTGCAGCATTAGATACATGGCTTCAACATATTTGGGAGCATATCCAAAATCACGTTTAATATCTATGTTACCTACCTTAAGTACATCAAGCTGGTTTCTGTGTATTTTAATGCTATCCTGTATGATCTTTTTTACAAAGAAAGTATTCTGTCTGAGATAGGATTCATGATTGAAGAGGACTCCACAACTGATGTGCAGGCCGTAGCTTTCCCGATAATGGATGCAGGTAAAATGAGCCGCTACTTTTGATATCGCATAGGGACTAAGTGGGTGCAGGATACTCATTTCAGTAATGGGCAGATTGTTGACTCTTCCGTACATTTCACTACTGCTTGCCTGATAGAAACGGATAGCCTTGTCGACCAATTTTATCGCTTCTAAGAGGTTAAAGACACTGATTGTATTGAACTGGAAAGTACCTATTGGCTGTTGAAAAGATAGAGATACGGAACTTTGTGCTGCCAGATTATAGACCTCTGATGGCTCAACTTGCTGTAAGATCTTTATAATCTGGGAAATATCAAGCAAATCGCAGGCAACCAACTTTATCTTTTCTTTGATGCCCAAATAGGAAAGCCCCCTTAGGTTGTCTGTCTGATACCCTCTTGTAAGGCCAATGACATTGTAATCTTTCTCCAATAATATTTGAGCGAGGTAGGCACCATCCTGGCCTGTTATTCCCGTTATCAATGCGGTCTTTTGTATCATATTGACTTCTTATAGATGCTGAGGCAGGCCTCTGCAGTTTTTTGCCAGTTGAATTTATCAGCTTGTATTAGCCCTTTCTTTTTGTGTTCTGTTCTCAGGTCGTTGTTTCATTTGAGGTACAGGGTATATATCTCAATTCTGTCGTGAAAGTTACACATATGCATGGTACTGCTACAACTTTTATAGCAGATTTCCTACTGGAAATTATTAAAGAAGGCCCAATTGTGAGCTAATAAGACAAAAGTTGGATACCTGATCTCATATGATTATGAATTTGTTAAAACTTTCTACCGAAGAGATCCAGATCAATGTAATCAGCAAGGCTGTCGGACAGATCTCCGGATCAGATATTGCTGGCTTCAGCATCGGATGCGATCATTGTCGGTTTCCAGGTGCGCCCTTCGCCGGGAGCGCGTAAGCTGGCTGAGGCTGAACAAATCGATATCCGTTGGTACTCGATCATCTATGATGCGATCAACGAGATCAAAGCGGCGATGGAAGGTATACTTGCCCCTGAATTTGAAGAGAAGATCACTGCCAATGTGGAGATCAGAGAAACATTCAAGATCACTAAGATGGGTACTATTGCCGGCTGTATGGAACGTTATGAGGGACTACTTCGTAAACCAGAAACAGCCACAACCGTAAAATTGGGTGGCCAGTAATTCCTCGCTGGGATTAATGATTAGTCCTCCATCTTTTTCATTTTCCGGAATAAGCGCAAACTCTTTTAGTTCGAGGTCCGCAAAAAGATCCAAAACCTGGTTCTTTGTATAAATTCTGTGTGCATTAAAGCAGATAATACCTTGTGCCCCAAGAGGGACTACAAATAATAAATTTCCGTTTGGCGCCAGTACCCTTTTTAATTCATCAATGGCCTTGATATCGCCATCGTAATCCATTGGATCGCCGTATCTTCCAAGACCAACGTGTTCAACTGTGTGCATGCAGGATAATGATTCTACGGAGCCGGGTGCGAAAGGTAAACTCATGAGGTCGCCGGCCAGGGAGTTGAAGTTGTCCAGGTGCAGATTCGCCGGTCTGTAGTCGTAAAAATCCACAGGAATGAAGGCAGACAAAATGGAACAAAAATGCAAGGTAGAGGAGATGTCAATGTGTTTAGCCGGATTGGTCATTTTTAAGATCCTCGCTGCCCAGGCCGGATGATAGATATAGTGCCTGTCAAATCCTGTTTCTGCGGTGTTGTCATTTAGACAAGGATAAAAATCGCGCTCTACCAGTGCAAAGCGCTTTTTTGTCTCCTTTTCGAGTTCCCGCAGCTGGACATATTGATCCTGAAACAGCGATTTTTTTTTGGAGCTTCTCTTAAATATTTTTAGCATAATTATATATTTTTCGTTTGTATATTTAATGAAGGGATTAGAAGCTGATCCAGTTTTGAGGAAACGACATAATTACATTCCGATCAGGGTCATTTATCCATTTTTTGGGACCGATGACAATCTTGGTTGGGTTCGGGTTGAGCCAGGCTGCCCACCAGCTGAAGCTGCTGTTCGCAATGACATTATGCTTGCAGGCACTCATTAGTTGCATGTCAATATAGCTAGACGACCCTTTATTCCAGGAAATAAAGGTACAATCATCAAGGTGTAAATTTTCTGTACACCAGGGGATGTCATCAGAGAAAATAAAGAAACTGAGAGACGCTGAATTGGATTGGATGTAACTGATCGCTTGTTTATAATACTCAGGCCCACATAATCCCCCAAGGAACGGGTCTTTGAGATAGTCTCCTCTTCTGATGTGAAGGGAAACGCTATTTTTGAGATTGATCTGTTCCAAAATTTGCTGATTTTCATTAGATAGAGGGAGTTTAAACTGAAAATCGTTTTTTATTTGGTTGGCAATATCTTTAAAATAATCAAAATTTTGCCAATAGCCCCAATAATATGCTGTTCTTTGGTTATTCAGGATAGATGTGTCGAACGAAAAGAGGGTTTTTTCTTCGATGTAAGTATTCTTGAGACTAAGCAATCTTCTAAGTTTCCTGTAAGTCCATTTTCTACTGTAATATAAGTTACTTGTAAATGAGGAGACCTTGTTTATTTTTAGATCAAAGATATGCTCCAGCTCAAAACCATTGTGTAATGGGTAGTCTTTATAACCTTGTAAATCGGCCTTAACATTAGGGAATCTGTTTTGCAAAGCTTTATACAAAGTATATTGAAACATTTGATTGCCTAAACCACCTAGAAACCTGACAATTTTCATTGAACTGATTTTTAAATATTTTTGTTTGCGGATATTGTTTGGAAAGATTAGCGGACATTTATTTAGATAATTGACCGAATCCTCTGATTGAAAGTTTAAATGCTTTTCTAAGCTGGCGAAAACTTACATAGGACCATTTAAAAATATCCCTATTCAATAATAACGAAAGCGCATTCATTTTAGCTTTTTTTTCGTAAATAATCTCAAACCAGCGGTTGAATAACATTTTTTCAAAGGGTATTTGAGGATATTTTTTCAAAGATCTGTTTGCCGCCTTTAATTTAGTGAAAAAAGATAAATAGTCAGCGAAATTAACAGCACCGTAATCCCATTCTAATAAACTGAAAAAAGTGTCGGTTAATTTTTTGTTCGCCGTTATTTGAAGTTTAGTTAGTTGCTTCTCTTTGATTGAACGAACTTTTGTACGGCTGAGTTCGGAACGTAATATGGAAATATTCATACCATGAATCCTGTATTTTACCAGGACAGAATCTAAATTTGCTACAGGATACTTATCTGAAATCCGTATAAATAGCTCATAATCCTCAGCTAAAGCATACTCGTTATAGCCGTTTAATTCTTTTAAAACTGCAGTTTTATACATCACTGTTGAATTGATAAATGTATTGTTAAAAAGCAGTGTCATTTTTATCAGGTCTGGGCCGATAGGAACAGTAAAGCGGTTGTCAGGGACCGGGTTGCCTGCTTCATCGATAACAGTACCATGTCCGCCACATAATGCGAAAGCCGGATGTTCCTGAAAGAAGTTATACTGAGTTTCCAGGCGATTATGGATAGCAACATCATCACTATCCAAAATGGCAATATACTCAGCCCTGGCCTCGTTTACGCCGACATTTCTGGTGTATGGTATGCCCCGGTTTTTATCATTATGAAGTAACCTGATCCTAGAATCTTTGAAATTATTTATAATGTCAACTGTTTCGTCTGTGGAACCGTCATTCACAATCAATAATTCAAAGTCTTCAAAAGTTTGATCTAAAATACTTTGAATAGCCTCATTGATATGATTTGCTGCATTGTAGGCAGCCATAAAAACTGTTATTTTTGGGTTCATGTTGATATATTATTTAATCTCTACAGACAATTCCCTTCTATAGGCGGCGTCAAAATCACGCTCATTGGAAAGTTGCTTTATAGTATTAAAAGCATTGTTGCTAAATTTCGATAACATAGGTCTGTTTTTGACAAACAATTCTAGCGCTTTAACAAATAACATTGCAAGACCCTCTGCGTTACTGAGATTTTTAATGAGAATTCCATTTTCTTTTTCTATGGAAATGTAATTTGAAAGCTCGCCAACATCGGTTGATATCGGTACAACGCCCATATTCATACCTTCGAAAACAACGAGCCCCCAGCTTTCTCTATGTGAGGTGAGCAATAAGAGATGTGCATCTTTGTAATAGTTATTCAAAATGGTTTTGTCGTGAACCTCTCCAATAAGGATGGTGTTCGGCGGAACCGCTGTTTCTTCTGGTTTAAAGTCTCCTATTATTTTAAATTCAAATGGGAGATTTAGCTCATAACAGATTTCAGCAATCCTAATAAGTACCTCAGGTCTTTTCTCCGGGCTGTTCCGGGCGACGAAAAGGATTTGCAATATGCCATCATAATCCTTCTCAGGGAAGTGATTGTCATACGCAATCTTATTTTGAATGACTGTTAATCTGCTGAGATATTCATCTGGAATGTGATTGATCTCATATAATTTTTTAAATTGTTGAACTAACCCTTTCCCAACAAGAATCCTTTTATCTAACCTGGGAATGTGCGGAATGCTATACCATTCTATTCCCTTGTCATCATCCATAAAATTATGAATGATGTCAATTACCTGAACATGAGGTCCAAGGAGCGGAATTAAATCATACATGAACTTACTGCACCAGCCGGACACTATGGGGTGCTCTTGTGAATTTATGGCTTTTGCCAGTTTTTTAAAAAGATGCCGTTTAAATGGTTTTTTTTCGGACCAGCGACCCAAATTGATCGTGTCTGCAGCGGCTTCAAACTCTTTTTGGAATCCATTTGATATCGACCTGTCTGTAATGAAGCAAAGTGGTTTTGGATTCGTAAAGATACTCATAATATCTACATGAACTCTTTCTGCGCCTCCAAACGACCATGATGGAAAGAAAAAATAAAGGTCTCTTTTTTTGGAGAGTTCCTTATGAATGGTGGGATACTTCAGCAGGTCCCTGATGTTTTCCGCAATTTTTTTAATCTTTTTAAGCATAGTATTTTTTAAATTGTCGAGACAGGGCTCAACAACTAATCATTCATTATAAAAGTTTTGATTTTGGCGGTTATGGGATCTGCTTTAAACATAGACGGAAGCAGGTAGCTGAGTATGACCCTTTGCTTTGTTCTTTTTTCTTTCGAAGAAGCAAACGCAAATCTAAATGGTGTGACCACAGTTAGTCTTATTTTGTCCGCAATATTAAGTTTATTGTTTCTGCCGAATTTTATGGAAAGGTAATATCGCTCCAGCAAACTATGTGCATTGGCGAAATTTTTATAAAGACCATCCTTGTAAGCTAAGGTAAGTCTTGCTTTCGGAATAAAATGTTTTAACCTGAGCCGCGAATCATAATATAATTGATAACCCTTCAATACCAGGCGCAAGCAGTACTCAGTATCCTCTGTTGATAGAATTTTTTGATCTTTACTGGTCAATAATATGGAGGGAAGTTCCTGATAGGCCTCAAGATATAGTGAGGTTCTGGAAGTCAGTCCTGCTCCCCAAAGATGGCCTCTGGAACTGATATCGCCGGTTTTCGCAGCCTGCCTGCCTACTGCATAACCTTCTTTAAAAGTTTCAAACCAGTCAGGTAAAGGAGCGTTGTCTTCTGTAACTGCGATAGTTTGCCCGCCGACCGCACCAATGTCGGGGTCTTTTTCAAGGATACCGAAAGCAATATTTAGATAATCCGGGTTTAGCCAGTTGTCATCGTCGCAAATGACAAAATATTCATATTTAGCTAGATTTATCCCTTTTTGAAAAGCAAACAACTTTCCCGGCGTGCTTTCAGCAACTGTTTTAAAGTCAACGCCCTCCACCTTATGTTTTTCCCATTCTGCGAGTGCTACAGCTGTGCTATTGTCTGAAGACGCATTGTCAATGAAGATAACCTCCCATTTAATGTTATGGCTCACCACCTGAGCTGCAAGGTGTGCAATGGTTTCAGGAAGCCTTTGTGCACCATTATAAGTACATAGTATTATTGTTACACCTCTTTCTAATTCGTTATTCCTCATTGAAGGTTTGCATATCGATAAGACGTTTATATAGCCCGTTGTGTTTGATCAGCTGTGAATGACTTCCGGTTTCTTTGATCTCACCCTGATCAATCACCACGATTTGATCGGCATGCTGAATGGTACTCAGTCTGTGGGCGATGATGATCGAAGTCCGGTTTTTCATCAGGCTGTAAAGCGCTTCCTGTACCAGCTTTTCAGATTCAGTATCCAGTGCAGACGTTGCTTCATCCAGCAGCATGATCGGCGGATTGGCTAGCACGGCCCTGGCAATGCAGATCCGCTGTTTTTGTCCGCCCGACAGCCGGTTTCCCCGATCGCCTATATTGGTTTCGTATCCATCTTCCGTACTGAGGATAAAATCGTGGGCGTTCGCTATTTTAGCGGCCTCAATGACTTCTTCCCTGGTAGCGCCTGCTTTAGCAAACGATATGTTGTTGAATATGGTATCGTTAAAAAGAATTGATTCCTGGTTAACAATCCCCATCTGTGCCCTTATGCTATCCGTTTTAAGGTCTTTAAAATTGATGTCATCAATAAAGAGGTTTCCTGATTTGGGGTCATAAAACCTGGGGATCAGATCCATCATTGTGCTTTTTCCTCCACCTGAAGGACCCACCAGTGCAACCGTCTGCCCTTTCCTTATTGTCAGGTTCACATTCTTTAATACTTCTTTTTCACCGTAATTAAAGTAAACATTTTCAAAGCGGAGAGAATCGTTAAATTCCAGGATTTCGACAGCATCTTTGCTGTCGGCCAGATCCGGTTTTGTATCGATCAGCTCAAGAACACGTACACCGGCAGCAATGCCGGAATGGATTCCGCTAAAGGAATCAGTAAGCGCTTTTATGGGTTGCATAACTTGTGAAAACGCTGCGATATAAACTACAAAGGCTGCTGGACTCAGGGCTGATTTATCTCCCCCGGTAAGAATCATTTTGCCCGCGTAAAGCACGATGAATACCATCACCAATACGCCCAATGTCTGAGAAACAGGTGATGCCAGTTGCTGCCTGCGTGCCATTTTCCTGTTTATGTTAGAATAAAAGACGTTTTCACTGTGGAATTTGTCTTTTATTCGCTCTGTGGAATTGAAAGCCTTGATGATCCTTATTCCTCCCAGTGCTTCATCCAGAAAGCCAATCATTTTGGCAAAGCTCTCATGTGCTTCCCTGGCCTGGTGCTTGAGACGTTTCACTATTTTACTAATGATGTATCCGGAGATCGGGATGACCAAAAGTGAAAATAAGGTCAGTTTTACTGATATTCCAAGCAGGACAACAATATAAAATATAAGCTGAAGGGGTTCTTTAAAAACTACCTGTAGGGTATTAGTAACTGTGAATTGAACTACCTGTACATCAGATGCAACTTTGGAAATGATGTCTCCCTTACGCTCATTACTGAAATAACCCAGATGAAGGTTCATTACATTATTGAATACACTTTTGCGAAAATTCAACAGGGTGTGTACACGGAGGTCCTCCATATAGCGTTGTGCAATGTACTTGAAGAGGTTGGATAACAATACTGAGCAAAGAATAATTCCGCAAATGACTTGAAGCGTGTACCAGTCACCATATTTAGCGATAGTGGTATGCACATATTTATCATAGGTCGCCATCAGATCCCAGGAAGATGTGCCTTCATTTGTTTGAGAAGGATCTTTTACGGGCTGGTCCTTTTGCAGGAAAATGGTATTGAGCAATGGAGAAAGCAATGTAAAGTTAAAGGTATTGAAAAAGGTAGCGAGGATGGTGGCTATCACATATGGAATAGCATATTTCTCTATTGGTTTCGCAAAAGAAAGTAATCTGAAGTATGTTTTCATCAAAAAAATTAAACCGCTAAGTTACGCATAGTTAATTTATTGACCTATTTTGCTTTAAAATAGAATTGTCGTAACAAAATGATACGGTATCAAAATTAAAAAGTAGATTTGAGTAGGGAGCCTGACAGACAGTACTGGCAATATATAAATGCTAAACGAACCGAACCGACGCTGTTTGATCAGCATCATTATAGCAACAAGCAATGCTGAAAAAGATATCGCAGCATGTTTGAAGTCAATTGAGCCGCACACTTCCTTAACACTCGAAATAATCGTAATAGACGGTGGGAGTCAGGACGAGACTCTGTCTGTGTTGTCTGGTTTTTCGGCCTTTAAGATCAAATGGATCAGCGAGCCCGATCAGGGAATTTATGATGCTTTCAATAAGGGTGTGGCCATGGCAACCGGGAAATGGCTCTATTTTTTAGGATCAGATGATAGACTATTGCCTGGGTTTTCTGAGTTGGGATCCAGGTTGGTTGATGAGGATACGATTTACTACGGTAACAGCAAACCTTTTTACAGGGACATACCTCCGGATCCTTATGGTTTATTGCAGGGAGAATTCAGCCCTTACAGGCTGGCAAAATATTGTATGAATCATCAGTCGATCTTTTATCCTGCGAAAACATTTGAAAACTACAGATACAGGCTGAAATATAAGATCCTTGCAGATTATGCGCTTAATATCAAGCTATGGGGAGACGCAGGCTACAAAAGAGAGTTTCACCCAATTGAGATTGTGAGTTACAACATGGGTGGGTTTTCATCTGTGCATGAGGACATAGCCTTCGCCCGGGATAAATCCAGGCTGATCCGACAGGGAATGGGACTGAAATTATTTATACGCTATTTGTTTAGAAGACTTAAGGACAGGTTGAGAAACAGGGACTGACCGTCTAAGTTTCCTGATAGCCATCTGTTGCATAAGTGCGCTTTTCTGCAAGTGTTTTCCGGTAAATTATGTCATTAGGAATGGTATTGGCTCTTGAGTTTATTTTATGGTAAATGTGAAAGGCCAAAGCAGCCATCTTTAACCGTTTTCTTTTAATACCCAGGTGCAGCAAGCGGGCAGCAAATTCATAATCTTCACCTCCCCATCCTTCAAATCCGTTAAAATAACCATTTACCGAGATATAATCTTTTTTCCAGAAAGCAAGATTGCAGCCCTTTACATGAAAAGGATTGGATGGGTCTAAAATAAAAACAGGAGTCAGAATTGGTGCCCTCAAAGCATTGAACCGGCTGTACAGACCGGAAGAAAAGACAGAAAAACTGATTTCTTTTGTATTCAGGATCTCCTTGCTTTTTTCTTCTGTGATCATTGCCCGGCTTCCCTGTACAAAATATCCTGGCTGTGCTGCTTTTATATGGTCTTCAACAAATTTAGGATGAATAATAATATCACCATCGATCTCTATAATGTAATCCGAGGTGATCTCTTTGACCGCTTTATTTAGGATCAGGCTTTTTCTAAAACCCTTGTCTTCATGCCAGATGTGTTTGACGGGAAGGTTGTGGTCGGACCTGAATTTTTCAATAAGTTGTTTTGTGGCGTCTTTTGAGCCATCATCTGCAATAATGATCTCGTCAGGCATTTTTGTTTGTTCGGAAATGCCAAGCAATACCAGTTCCAGAGCCTGAGGCCAGTTGTATGTCGAAATTAATAAAGCAACAGTCAGATTTTTTTTATGCATTATTGCGGCTATTGTCGATAATCGGCAAATTTACATCATTTAATTTTTGTTAGGGAATATATATTCTGCTTCTTTGCAGGTAAAAAAGCAGAATGAAAATGGCCGGACAACTCACAACTGAAGTCAGGAAAGGGGATTTTCTGTCACTGGCCAGGGCATTGACTTTGGTAGAAAATGAACTGGAGGGGAGCAAGGAAATCCTGATCAGTTTACCGGCAAACTCAATTACTTCCATAATCGGTGTCACCGGCCCGCCGGGAGCAGGCAAAAGTACACTTGTTAATGCCCTGATCGCAAAACTTGCTGAGAAAGGCAAGCGGATTGCGATATTGGCTGTTGATCCTACCTCGCCATTTAATTTGGGTTCGTTGCTTGGGGACCGGATCAGGATGTCTGCTCACTTTAATAATTCCAATGTATTTATCCGTTCTGTTGCCACCAGAGGGTCGGTAGGTGGCCTGTCGGCTAAGATCATTGAAATGACAGATGTATTGAAGGCCGGAGGTTTTGATCACATCATTGTGGAAACCGTAGGGGTCGGGCAATCTGAAATTGAGATTGCCGGGCTTGCAGACCTGACAATAGTTGTGCTTGTGCCTGAAGCCGGGGATGAAATACAACACATTAAATCGGGTTTAATGGAAATCGGAGACGCCTTTGCAGTAAATAAGGCTGACCGGGAGGGCGCATCGGCATTTGCCGCTAACCTTAAAAAAATGCTTCATCAGCGCGCATCAGCAGTTCCTGTATTTAAAACGGTCGCAGACAAAAATGAAGGAATAGAAGATCTGTTGAAATGGATAGAAAATTTTGCGCCTGCAAAGAACAATATGAAATCGCATCTCTATGCGGAAAAGGCTTTCAGGTTAATCCAGAATTTCAGGATGAAAGATATCCGTAAGGAAGAATTGCAGCTGCTGATTTCTCAGCAAATGGAATCAGCTGATTTCAATCTGTATAAATTTGTACAGGGTTTTGAAAAAAAATAGTTATCTCACTATCCTGTAATTTTTATATTCACCGATCCTTATCCCTGTGAGCTGGTATATCTTTTCTAAAAGACGTCTTCTGAAATTTAATTTCCTGGCAGCCACGGTAGGATCAAAGTCAAATTTCCAGTTGACCGCCTGGATGCGCTCCAGCATTACAGAAGGATGCGTGCCTTCGAAATGAATAAGGCGGTCGGCATTTCCATAATCAAAAGATGCTGTTTCCGGTATAGTTTCGGTAGTTGCATTTTCATCGTAAAACAAATTGAAGTTTTGCCTTTTTTTAAGTAATCCATATGGGGGTTTTACCCAGCCGTAGTGATTGATGTGCGCATCGATGAGTTTGACTTTTATCTTGCGGTCATCAATTCTGAATCCCTGGGCATCCTTGTAAGAACGGACATTCAGATGTCTTTTAACGATCCTGATCTCTCTTCTGTACCATCTCCTGGATTCTGCGATATAGTCGTACGATCCGTAAAAATGATTGTATTTGAACAAAAGGCCCTCAATCTCAGGTTCATAAAGTGCTTTTTCCATTTCTTTGCGGATCAGCGGCAAATCATTTTCATGAACGCATTCATCGCCCTGGATATAAAATGCCCAGTCTGCATCTTCGGAAATATTTGAAAATGCCTTGTCCGTCTCCTTGGCGAAGGCCGCGCCTCCCAACCTCAGGGTTTCGTCCCACACCGAGTCGATGATCCGGATCTTGGGAGAATTTATATTTTCTATGAGTGCCCTGGTGCCATCCTCAGAATTCCCAACGGCCACTACAAATTCGTCGCAGACAGGCAGGATGGAGTTGATGGCCTCGACGATGGAATAGTCGTTGATTACTGCGTTTCTGATAAATGTGAAGCCTGCAACTTTCATGTTTTTTAGATCGGTTAGTTAAAGCTTATGGATTATTCTCTTTGAGGACAGGCCTGGTCAATTGCATTTTTTTCCAATGTTCACCTTTTTGGTAAAGCAGTTTGCTTAAGGGATATTTAAATCTTAAGTGCCCGTTATAATCAACACCTAATCTGCGGTATGCAATGTCCGGATCCGCGGCGATACACTGATTAACAGCTTTCGTATAAACGCTTGGCCCGGTCATTTTATGTACATCATGGGGATAGGTGTTGTTACTGATGTTTTCCAGCACAAGCTGAAGAGTCTTTTTTAAAAAAGGATGGCCGGGTTCAAATATAAGGGCCCATTGGACAAGCAGGCCTGGATTTTTTTCGGAAGAGATGATTGCAGAATCTCCGGGAAGGATAAAGTCATCGAGTTTTCCGTTTACCGTGCTGTCAATATCAATATAGACCCCCCCCCTTTTCAGCAGTACCGCATATCTGAAAAAGTCAGCCTTGGCTGCCCCAATGTTCAGTTTTTGATAGAGATTTAAGGTTTTCTGGTCAAATTCACGTGAAATAAAACGTTCAATACGCTGGTCATCGTAAAATTCATACTGATAATTTAAATTTTTTTTTCGCAATCTGGAGATCTGCCATCTGGTTAAAAAGGGTAATTTTGAAGACTTGAAAGTCTGATGTATGATCTTTGGTATAGGCATATCCTGATGTGTAGAATTGGTAAAAGTATTGTTTTTTAAGCTGTATAGCAATAATTGACAAGAATGTCTTAAAAAAAGGACTTCTGAAAAAAAGACCCGATGTTAGCCCCGCAGTTTGCAGCTGATTTTGTGTAAAATTGTTTAATTATTGATGATTTATAACTTTGGAACGGAGTTTGCAGAAGTGTTTTGAGAAATTAAAAATTTGTTTAATTTTGCTACACAAAAAAATTATACAATTTAAAATTTGTTTAACCTTAAAAAAGAAAATTATGAATTATTCTACTTTAAAAAAGGGTCTGGCAGTTTCTTTTGTTGCTTTGATGGGAGCTACTTCCATCGCTAGCGCACAGGATTCTACTATGACTTCTTCTTCTGCCAAGGTATTTGGTGGTAGCGGGCAGTACAGGACATGGTCTCTAGGTGTAAATGGTGGTGTTTTATCTCCATTTGTCATCGTAGGCGGATCTAATGACTTCACAAACTGGAAACCAGAATTGGGTTACGGTATCTCTTTGAGAAAACAATTAAGCCATGCATTTGGATTAGAAGGTAACTTATTCCGTGGAAAAGTTTCTGGAGATAACGAAGATGCTAACGCTTCAGGAACAGTAAACGGAATCAAGAATTTCGAAACTGAAATTGGTTATGCTGTTGATCTAAGAGGTGTTGTGAACATCGGTTCTGTTGATTTCTTACACCGTGAGAACGCAATGAACTTTTTCGTAACTGCTGGTTATGGTGCGGTTGTTTACAATCCTAAATTGAACGGAGTTGACAAAAAAGGAACTTGGGGTGATGACGGCGACAAAGATTATATCAAAGAGCAATACATTCCTGTAGGTGCTGGTGTTAAATTTAAAGTTTCTGATCGTGTATCATTTAACCTGGGTTATACCATGCACTTCATTGATGCTGATAACTTTGATGGTCTTTACGCTAAAGGAACTTCTAAAGATAAATTCTCTTACGGCTATGCTGGTTTAGAATTCTCTTTAGGTTCTAGTTCTAAACCAAACATGGATTGGGCTAACCCACTTGCTTTGATGTATGATGAATTGAAAGATCCTTCATTACGTCAGGAAGTTGAGGCTTTGAAAAACCGTGTTGCTAACGTTGAGAAATCAATCGAAGATTTGAAAAAAGATTCTGATGGTGACGGTGTTTCTGACCAGTTTGA
Organism: Pedobacter ginsengisoli; assembly: GCF_030244015.1. GTDB lineage: Bacteria > Bacteroidota > Bacteroidia > Sphingobacteriales > Sphingobacteriaceae > Pedobacter > Pedobacter ginsengisoli. Next base: position 967,416 of record NZ_JASSYX010000003.1, on the reverse strand, counting down.
CAAATGCCCTGGAACTCCTGCAGGTACTGCTGTTGATGGTTCAGGATGTCCGCTTCCAGCACCTGTTGCTCCTACTGCTACGGCTGGTAATGTAACTGGTTTTGAAACTATTCAATTTGAATTTAACTCATCAGTTTTGAAAACTGAAGCTTATCCAACTCTAGACAAATTGTCTTCAGTATTGCGTGAAAACGGTGGTAAAGTAACTGTAAATGGTTACGCTTCTAGCGAAGGTACTGCTGCATACAACCTGAAATTGTCTAAAGACAGAGCTAATTCAGTTAAAACTTATTTAGTTAACACTGGTGTTAACGCTAGTCAGGTTACAACTAAAGGTAATGGTGAAGCTAACCCAGTTGCTTCAAACGATACTGAAGAAGGTCGTATCCAAAACCGTCGTGTTGAGACTGCTAGAAACTAAGAGTTTTTAAATCAATAAAAAAGAGGGCTTCAGATTTGAAGCCCTCTTTTTTTTATCTAAGTTTGTGGTATTATGTATCTGTTTAGAAAAAACGACCCAGACAGGCCGACTAATACCAATATTAGAATAATGCATTTTATTAATGTACTGGCAATAACCGTCTTTCTGGCAGGAATAATATGGAAACTAATTGACCTGATCCTGTTAAAATGAATGAAATTGTAAATACAACAAATGCACCTGCGCCAATTGGGCCTTATAGCCAGGCAGTGATCGCCAATGGCTTTTTGTTTATGTCGGGACAGGTAGCCATTAACCCGTCTAATGGTGAGATAATCTCCTCTTCCGTCCATGAAGAGACGCACCAGGTCATGAGAAATATAAAAGCTGTTTTGCTGGAAGCTTCGTATAGTTTTGAGGACGTAGTTAAGACAACTATTTTCTTGTCGGACATGAGTCTTTTTGCGGAGGTCAATGAGGTGTATGGCTCATACTTTGAAAGCAATTTTCCTGCACGGGAAACCGTTGCCGTCAAAGGACTGCCTAAAGGGGTAAATGTAGAAATTTCTATGACAGCTTATAAAGTATAAGTTTTGTCGGGATCTAACCTCAGGTATTTTTTTGCAGGAATATTGTCGGTGTCCATCTGGGGCTTCTTTTCAATCCCGCTGCGAAATCTCAAAGCATTTCCCCCTGAAGAGATCCTGTACTACCGCATATTTGCCTCCGTGGCATTCATCTGGATATCGATTCTGCTTTTCAGAAAGAAAGAGCTTAAGAAAGACCTGATCTTTTTTAAAGGCATCTCAAAAAAAGAACAGCAAACTATCCTTCTCCAAATTCTGGCATCTACTGTTTTCCTGACATTGAACTGGTATACTTTTATTTACGCAGTCAACAACGTGAGTTTACAGTCGGCCGCTTTTGCCTATATGGTATGCCCTCTGCTTACTGCTTTTGGGGGGTTTATACTTCTAAAGGAAGAGCTGTCTGGGTTGAAGCTCATTTCATTGGGTATCGCACTGCTGAGTATCGTTCTTTTGGGTTCAGGATCTTTCGTTGAAGTGCTCTGGTCCGTGGTGATTGCACTGTTGTATGCGCTTTATCTCATTCTTCAGCGGAAGATGAGGCATTTGGACAAGTTGAATGTACTGGCAGTCCAGATCGGACTGGCCGTTTTAATGATGCTGCCCTTTTATTTAAGCAGACATGACGCAATACCGTCGACGATGTGGTTTTGGGGAAACATTGTAGTGATTGCTGTTGTTTTTACAATCATACCGCTATTTCTGAGTCTTTATGCCTTAATCGGAATTCCTTCTTCAACGCTTGGTATTATCATTTACATCAATCCGATTATAGCTTTTACTGTTGCCATTTTTTATTTTAATGAGCATATTGATTCCTATAAGCTGGCGGCATATGGATTGTTGCTGGTTTCAGTCCTCATGTTTAACTGGGGCGTAATAAAAGATATAGCTACATTTAAAAGAAAAAATACTTAGAGCTTTGTTTGCATCCAGCTTAGATACAGCCATAGAATTCCTTAAGGGAGTTGGTCCTAAACGGGCTGAACTTCTCCAAAAGGAACTCGGTATTTTTACCTGCGAAAATTTGCTGGGTCACTTTCCATTCCGCTACATTGACAGGACCAGGTTTTACAAGATTAATGAACTGGACCCGGATCTTCCTTATGTCCAGATATTGGGAAGGGTTACCAGCAAGGAGCTGGTCGGGGAGAAACATAAAAGACGAATAGTTGCGCGGCTGACAGATGATACCGGCAGTATTGACCTGGTTTGGTTTCAAAGTCTAAAATGGGTTGATGAAAACGTGATGAAGGGCAAGGTTTATATTGTTTTTGGTAAACCGGCTGTGTTCAACGGGACCTACAGTATTTCACATCCTGAACTCGAGAATTATCCGAGACCTGCTACGGTCACTGGCAATTTAACGCTTCAGCCGGTTTACCATTCTACGGATAAACTGAAAAAATCTTTTCTGGATAGTAAAGGGATACAAAAATTACAAGCCGCAATCCTCGGACAATTTCTCAGGGAAATAAGGGAAACTATTCCATTGTATATTCTTGAAAAGTATAAGATGCCGGTTAGGAGTGAGGCCTTGCTGAACATACATTTTCCAAAGAATCCCAGCGCATTAAAACATGCAGAACGCAGATTGAAATTTGAGGAGCTGTTCTTTATCCAACTGCAAATGCTGCACAATAAACAGCAAAGGGAGCTCCGGTTCAAAGGGCATTTGTTTGGCGTGGTAGGAGACAGGTTAAACTCTTTTTATAAAGATATACTTCCGTTTGAATTGACGGATGCGCAGAAAAGGGTGATCAAAGAAATCAGAGTGGACACGCAACGTGGAATTCAGATGAACAGATTGGTGCAGGGTGATGTAGGGAGTGGCAAGACAGTGGTTGCCTTGATGAGTATGCTTTTGGCTAATGACAATGGCTATCAGGCCTGTATGATGGCTCCTACGGAGATTCTTGCACGTCAGCACTATGAGTCATTGACGGCTCTGCTGAAAGGCCGCCTGGTCAATGTGGCAATCCTTACAGGCAGCACAACAAAGAAGCAGCGCACGCAGCTGCATGAAAAGCTGGAATCGGGAGAGATTGACATTTTGGTGGGTACTCATGCTTTGATCGAAGATAGGGTCGTATTTAAAAATCTTGGCTTGGTCGTTATTGATGAACAGCATCGTTTCGGCGTGGAGCAGCGGGCCAGATTATGGAGAAAAAATATAATCCCGCCGCACATTCTCGTCATGACTGCCACCCCTATACCACGTACGCTGGCGATGACCCTATATGGCGACCTGGACGTGTCCCTGATTGATGAATTGCCGGCAGGCAGGAAACCAATTGAAACAAAACATCTTTATGAGGGCCAACGGTTAAGGATGTTTGGCTTTATGAAGGAAGAGATCGCAAAAGGCAGGCAGATCTATGTTGTTTATCCGTTGATCAAAGAAAGCGAAAAGCTGGACTTGCTGCATTTGGAGGCTGGAATAGAACAAATGAGTTATCAGTTTCCCAGACCGCAATATCAGATCAGTATTGTACATGGAAAAATGAGCAATACCGATAAGCAATTTGAAATGCAGCAATTTATTGACGGTAAAAGCCAGATCATGGTGGCTACCACAGTAATAGAAGTTGGTGTAAATGTTCCAAACGCTTCGGTAATGGTTATAGAAAATGCGGAGCGGTTTGGCTTGTCTCAACTGCATCAGCTTCGCGGACGGGTAGGCAGGGGAGCCGAACAATCGTTCTGTATATTAATGTCAGGAAATAAACTAAGTAAAGAAGGGAAATTAAGATTGGAAACAATGGTAAGGACCAATAACGGTTTTGAGATTTCCGAAATTGACCTTCAATTGCGTGGTCCCGGAGACATTTCAGGGACACAACAGAGTGGTGTACTTGAGCTGAAGCTTGCAGACCTGGCAAAGGATCAGCTGATCTTGCAGGAAGCCCGGAATACTGTAATTGAGATATTGGGGGAAGATCCCAGGCTGGAGCTTCCTAAAAACAGCCTGCTAAAAACCTACCTCTCAAAAAAGAGCAGAGGGATAGCCTTCGATAAAATTTCTTAGTCTTCGTCGCTTCCGGGCAGTGATCCTGAACCCGAATAAGCACCTTTGCGAATAATCGGTGTTTTAAGATATTTATACAGCTCGTCCAAATGCAGCAGGCTGCCATTTGTCAGATTCCCCAGAAATATAATTACTATGTTTTTCTGCACATCACGCACGTAAATATGTCTGAACCCATGCCACCATCCGGTATGGTATACTACCTTGCGACCGTTATCCCCATCAAATATGCGCCAGCCATAACCGTAATTAAAATGACCGTTTATCGCTTTATTGTGACCTGTGTAGGCGGAGTCCAGGCTCTGTTTTTTTAATAACCTGCCATTTTTTAGTGACTTGTCAAATAAGACAAGATCGTGAAGGGTGCTGTAAATACCTTTATCCCCGACCGGGCCATCCAGGAAATTCTGTACTACCGAATACCTCCAGGTGCGGTCATGGCCTACGACATCAACCGGGATCTTCGGGTAGGTTGTCGTGGAATATACATGTGTATGCTTCATTCCGGCAGGCTTAAAAATATTCTCCATCATATAATCTGCATAGGATTTGCCGGTTACTTTTTCAATGATGGCGGCCAGCACCATATAGTTGGAATTATTGTAATGGAAACGGGTATCAGGCCGGGCATAAGGGTTCGGTTTTTTGTCTGCTATTACCTGCATGACATCCTGGTTGGACACTCCTTTTTTCATATCGCGCCTTTCTTTGCGCCAGATGTCATCAATAAAATATACATAATTCATCATGCCGCTGCGGTGTGTCAGAAGTAGCTTAACATTGATCCCGTCATAAGGAAAATTTGGGTAAAACTTTTTAACATCATCTGTCAGGGAGAGCTTGCCTTGTTCTATGAGCTGTAGTATTGCCGTACCTGTAAATGTTTTGGTGACGGAGGCCAGTTCAAATTCAGAGTTGATCCTGAGACTGTCCCTGTGCAGATAGTCTGCCCAGCCAATTGCTTTTTCATAGAGGATCTTTCCGTCCCTGGCAACGAGCATGTTTCCGTTGAAGCCAGATTTTTTGTGCAGATTGTACACGAAATCAGCAATCCATTTGTCGCCTTTGGCCGGATCATATCTTAAAAGCAGGCTATCAGCCTTATCGTCATCCGCTGTTCGTTCCTTGGACGGAGTTTTTAAAGTGTCTCCTTTTTTGGAATTTGAACAAGCTATAAATAAAAAAGTGGCCAATGCAGCCACGGCTAAGATTTTGCGATAAGTCATGAATTATACAAACAGTTTGAAGCCCGAAAATTAAGGATTATAACGCTTTTAACGCAAAAGAGTTTTAAACATTGCTTGTTTTGTCACGGCAAAAACTGATTTATGTAACGAATCCAAATATCTGATATAAATCCAGTGCTTTAAACCCAAAAAAGCTAAATTTGTCAATAAAGATAAAGTTCAGCCCGGAATATTCAGATAAAGCCGGGTAGGTTATATAAATAAATTATTGCAAAAATTACAACAAACGAATACTATGGGTTTTAGAATAGAACACGATACTATGGGCGAGGTGCAAGTACCGGCGGATAAATATTGGGGTGCTCAGACTGAACGTTCAAGGAATAACTTTAAAATTGGTCCGGAAGCTTCCATGCCAAAAGAGATCATCCACGCTTTCGGCTATTTAAAAAAAGCTGCTGCGCTTGCGAATAACGAGCTTGGAGTTTTGTCAAAAGAAAAAGCGGATTTGATAGCAAGGGCTTGTGATGAAGTAATTGACGGAGGTCTCGACGACCAGTTTCCGTTAGTGATCTGGCAGACAGGTTCAGGGACCCAAAGTAATATGAATGGTAATGAGGTAATTGCCAATCGTGCCCATGTATTAAATGGCGGTCAGCTCAGCGATGACAAAAAGATATTGCACCCGAATGATGATGTTAACAAATCACAATCGTCAAATGACACCTATCCTACGGCGATGCACATTGCAGCATATAAACAGGCAGTCGAGGTCACTATTCCCGGTCTGGAAAAATTACGTATTACCTTACATAAAAAGGCAGTTGAATTTAACGGCATTGTAAAGACCGGCCGTACGCATTTTATGGATGCTACTCCATTAACATTGGGTCAGGAGTTTTCAGGATATGTACAACAGATCGATAATGGTATCCGGGCAATTAAAAATGCACTGGTGATGGTGAGTGAACTCGCTTTGGGTGGAACTGCTGTTGGAACAGGGTTAAATACTCCTAAGGGATATGACATTTTGGTTGCGCAAAAGATAGCAGAGCTGACCGGGCTTCCTTTTGTAACTGCTCCAAATAAATTTGAGGCTTTAGCTGCACATGATGCCATGGTGGAGTTAAGCGCCGCGTATAAACGTGTCGCCGTTTCACTGATGAAAATTGCGAACGACATCAGGATTCTGAGTTCGGGTCCCCGTTGCGGAATAGGAGAGCTCATTATTCCGGATAATGAGCCGGGATCATCAATTATGCCGGGTAAAGTAAATCCTACCCAGCCTGAAGCGATGACTATGGTTTGTGCACAGGTAATGGGTAATGATGTTACGGTCGGCATAGGTGCTAGTAACGGACACTTTGAATTGAACGTTTTCAAGCCGGTTATTGCAGCTAATGTATTGCAGTCGGGAAGATTGATCGGAGACGCTTGTGTATCATTTAATGATAAATGCGCTGAAGGTATTTTACCAAATTTGCCTGAGATTAAAAAGCACCTGCAAAATTCGCTGATGCTTGTTACGGCACTGAACCCGCATGTAGGTTATGAGAATGCAGCCAAAATTGCTAAAAAAGCCCATAAGGAAAGTAAGACTTTGAAGGAAGCTGCTGTCGAACTTGGCCTGCTGACACCGGATCAGTTTGATGAGTGGGTCCGTCCGGAAGATATGGTGGGAAGTTTGAAATAGGCAAAGCCGGCTATGCGTATTCTATGCTTTTACTTTTTAATGCTGTGCAGCCTGACCGCATGCACGAGGCTGCCGGATATACAGGGTAAAGGCGCAGAATTTTTACAGGGTGTGTGGAATCAGGACAGCATTGCAAATTCAGACAGGTTATTGAATTATACACAGCATAAATTCAAATTTACCTGTGATTCATTCTATGTCGATCTTACTACTTATTCCAGGGTTAATTATTATGAAGATTCCTGTTACAATAAGGGTGTTTGGAGAGAATACGCAAAAGGAACTTATGTAGTCAGGGCAGATACTCTTTTTTTATCGGGAACTTATACCAAAGCTAACTATAAACAAAAGATTTCCGGCTGTTATCAAATTGGACAGTACATCAAAAGCTTTAAGATAGACCACAGTGAGCAAACGAAACTGATGCTGGAGAGTACCGGGAACCAAAGAGAGGTCAGCCTGAAGCTGAAACAAAAGATAACGTGTATTCCACAGCCATTATAGGTCAAATTAAATGATATGAAGAAAATCAACAGCATATTTAGAATTGTAATCGTTGCCATTGTGTTCACTTACATTCCGGTGACTGCTGGTGCCTGGGGGATGCTCGGCCACCGGATAGTTGGACAAATAGCAGAGAATCATTTAAGTGCTAAGGCCAGGAAGGCGCTCAGGGCAATTTTGGGTGATGAAAGTATAGCTATGGCGAGTAACTGGGGAGATTTTATAAAGTCAGATCCCACTTACAATTATCTCTATAACTGGCATTTTGTAAACCTGCCTGAAGGATTGGACAGACAGGGAGTTAATGCTTTTCTGGATGGAGAAAAGACACCTAATGTTTATAACAAGATACCGGAGATGGTAACCATACTAAAAGACGCTAAAAGTACTGCTGATCAAAAAAAGCTGGCCCTGCGCTTATTAATCCATTTGGCAGGTGACCTGAACCAGCCAATGCATACGGCCCGAAAAGACGATCTTGGAGGAAATAAAATATACGTAACCTGGTTTGGAGAGAAGTCGAATTTACACAGGGTCTGGGATGAATCGCTGATCCTGTACCAGGAACTTAGTTATACAGAGTACGCTGCTGCAATCGACCATCCGACAAAGGACCAGCTGAACGCCTGGAAGAATACGTCACTTAAGGATTTTGTCTATGGGTCATATGTGGCCTGCAACAAAATCTACGCAAATACGAAGGCTGAGGATAAATTAAGTTACAAATACAACTTTGATTTTGTCGGACTTTTAAATGAGCAGTTGTTAAAAGGGGGGATTTGTCTGGCTAATATTTTAAACGACACTTATAGGTAATAAGGGTCTTAATTGTTTGCCCTGGTATTAACGGGGCCAACGTTCATCTTTTCCGGCATTGACCAGGTAAATGAAGTTGAACATACAAAACGAGGCCACGGCGCCAAAGGTATGCCACAAGAAATGTGTTCCGACATCAAACAGGTGCCATTTGTCTGCAATTCTGAAAGTCAGCGCAATTATAAAGGTAATGAGACCCAGTCCAACCCACTTTCCATGTAGCCAGCCGGTACGATTTAAATAGCCCACAACCGGGAGTAGTACCACGAGTGCCATAACTGCATAATTTATATTGATAAAAAGGTGCGGATTGACTTTCATCGTATTCCTGAAAAGGAATTGTATGATCAAATAGAACAGCGCCAGCAATAGTGCATATTGCCACTTTATCAATTTGGATAAGAAATACACGCCTGTGGATATGCATAATAACAGAATAGGTAACCAGTCCATCAGGATAAAGAAACTCCATTGGCGCAGGCCGTGATACAGCGTGCCACCTATTCCACCGATGTACAAAAGCCCAAGCGCCACGCTTAAAAATAGATGTGATCTGTACTTTCCCTTTAATTTTAATGTCCAGAATACAGCCATTCCAAGAAAGAGAAAGGAGGTGATCGCGTTCAGCGGTTCAGGGAAAAGCCGGCTGAGATTTGTTTCTGCATATAGCGAGCCGCCGTCGGGAGGAATCTGTATTAATGACATAATGCAATTTATTTTGATATTAACAAATCAGTTTTTTTAAATGTTTTGCTCTATTTTTACAAAACGCTAAATATAAAATAGTGATATGACAACATCTCCTAAATTATTTATGATCATGTTAGGCTGTACACCCAAGGGCAGACACACCGAGCAGCATGATATATTCTTTAGCATAAGTACTTCAATCAATGATTTGAAACAGGAGATTATTGATTTTTGGCCGGAGGCAAACGGGAAGATTCATTTGGATGCATGGCGTTGTGTAACAGCAGTTGACGGCTATCAGATACAAGTTACTGAGGCAAATGAGCAAACAGAAGCACAACCATTTAAGCTTTTCTTTTTCAATCTGGGCGGCTATAAAGAGAATGAGTTTGATGAGTTTCATTATAAAATGCTGGTAATTGCCCAAAGTAAGGCCATGGCCATTCAGCAGGCAAAAGAATCCGCTTTTTACAAGCATACAGGATTCACCGGGGCCTATTCTCATATTGACGACAAATTTGGTGTTGACATTGATGATTTCTTCGAGATACCGGACATGCTGCCGGCTGATTTGAAAAATAAATATAAACTGCAGATTAGTCCCGCGACCGGTTTAATTGAAGATCAGATACACCTCGGTTATATGAAACTGGATCAGCCTTTTGTGTAACAGATAAGTTAGTTTTGAATAGATTGATGGTAATAGCCTTATCTTAACTCATAAATTAAACACCAAATATCATTGTATGGAAAAGCGCCGGGACTTTATTAAAAAAGTGGGCATTACAACTGCTGCTTTGACAGTAGGACAAAAGCTTTTTGGCAGCAGTACAACAGGTTTTACTGCGAAAAGTTATAAACGGATTATCGGGGCAAACGACCGGATCCACGTCGCTGTTATCGGTCTGAACGGACGTGGGAATGGAATGGCTGGAGTTTTTGCAGGTCAGAAGAACACAGAAGTCTCCTGCGTTTGTGACGTCGATTCCAGAACAATACCAAAAGCTGTTAAAACTGTAATGGACGCCAAACAGGAAAGTACTCCGCGGTCAGAAAAAGACTGCAGAAAAGTTTTGGCAGATAAATCTATCGATGCAATCTATATTGCTACACCCGATCACTGGCACGCACCGCTTACGATCATGGGTTGTCAGGCAGGGAAACATGTTTATGTAGAAAAACCTTTAAGTCATAATCCGCATGAAGGTGAAATAGCGGTTGCTGCTGCCCGTAAATACAACAGGGTGGTACAAATGGGTGCACAAAGACGTTCAGCTCCTGTACTTACCCAGGGTATACAGCAATTGCATAAAGGAATAATAGGCAGGGTGTATATGGCCAAGACCTGGTATACGAATGCAAGAAAACCAACTTTTTTGAAGGCGGCCGAAGTTCCTGATTGGCTCGATTATGATCTTTGGCAGGGCCCTGCACCACGCATGCCTTATAAAGACGGACTGATCCATTACAACTGGCATTGGTTTTGGCATTGGGGAACAGGCGAAGCCTTAAATAACGGGACACATGAGGTGGATGTGGCCAGGTGGGGATTGGGAGCAGATTTTCCCGTGCGTGTTTCTTCAATGGGCGGCAGATACAACTATAAGGATGATTGGGAGACTCCGGATACACAGATAACCAATATAGAATATCCCGGTGGCGTTACATTGATATGGGAAGGACGCAGTGCAAATGGAAGAAAAGTTGAAGAACAGGACCGCGGAATTATTTTTTATGGTGAGAAAGGCAGTCTGGATACCGGTGGAGACAGCTATAAAATCTATGATCTTAATGGCAAGCTCATCAATGAGGTAAAATCCTTAATGAAGGAAGACGCAATTGACGGGCGTAATACCGCCAGCCCAAGTGTTGGGCTGGACAATTACCACGTCATGGATTTTCTGGATGCCATAAGAAATAACCGCAAACCAAACTGCGATGTGGAAATCGGTCATAAAAGTGTGGTTGCTATGCAATTGGGAAATATATCTATGCGTATTGGACGGGATCTAAAAATAGATCCGAAAAACGGACACATTATAGGTGATGCCGGTGCTCAAAAGCTTTGGTCCCGCAATTATGAAAAAGGCTGGGAGCCTAAAATATAATTTTTGATAAATTGCTTGTTTGCAATAGAATAGTGTTTGTTTAACAGTTTTGTTATATCTTTACACTATGAATAAGAGTTTGTTAGCTATTATTTTTGTTATCATAGCGAGTACTGCAGCAGGGCAAACCAGTCATAGCCTTTCAGACGCGGATGGTTCGGGTGCTGTAAATATTGTTGTGTCCAGTTTAGATGAAAATGCCGGCAATACTTATTTTTCAGAGGCTGAAAAAAATGAGCGCAGCGGTGATTATAACGAAGCTTTAAATTTATTTGGAAAGGCTGCTTTTGAATACAATAGCGCGAGGCAATTTTCAAGATACGGATCTGCTTTAATGCGCCTAAGCAATGTCCATTATTTGCTTACACATTATACAGAGGCAGAACAGGTGGTTTTGAACGTAGCATTGAAAAATTATTCTAAAATAGGGAGCAGGGCAGGGCAAATGGATTCTTATGGCCAGCTCGGCAGAATATACCTTGCTTCAAATAAACTTACGCAGTCACTTTGGTTTTATACCCAGCAGGGAATTCTGGCCAGACAAATAGGCAGCAGTACTGCCAATATTGAATCTGTATTGGGCATCGCCAATGTAAAGATTAGAAAAAAAGAATATGTAATGGCTTCAAAGGATATTAATAAAGCAGAGATTTTAGCCAAATCTGCTAATACCAATCAGTTTAAAAGCCAGATCAGGGAAGCCAGAGCCTTAATTCCTGTAAAAAAGAGTAAATCCTGATACAGCAGCTAACCGTTGTAAATAGGGTTTTTTTGACAGATGTATTTTTATAGGAATTTAATTATCTTTGGTAAGATTACAGAAAAGAGACAGTATTATTACTGTCTCTTTTCTGTTTATTTGTGAAATTGGTATCATATTAGTATGGATTATAAAAAATGGATTTTAAAATAGTAAAAGAGATGTTGAAGAAAATATTATTGGTAACCTTTACCGCTGCCGTACTTGCCTGTCAAGCTTCTCCTAAGGTTCAGCCGCTGGTTAAAGGCGTAAGCAATATTGTGCCGGATGAAAAGCAAGCTCTTGTCTGCAAAGAGATAGTGACATTAATCGAGAACTATAATTATAAAAAATCAAAGATCAATGATTCTATATCATCATTGGTTCTGGACAAATATATCAAGGATCTTGACCCCTATAAGTATTATTTTCTGGCTTCTGACATCAAGGAGTTTGAGAAATTCCGGTTTGAGCTGGACGATGATTTCAGAAATGGGGACCTGAGTGCGCCTTTCTATATATTTAATGTGTATCTGAAACGCTATAATGAGTTTATAAACTTTGCATTGGTGCAGGCAAAATCTAAATTTAATTTTAATCAGGAAGACTCCTATACCTTTGACCGTGAAAAAATGCCATGGGCAAGTTCTACTGCATCCCTTAACAACATATGGAAAAAAAGGGTAAAATATGAGCTGGTAAATTTGAAGATCGCCGGTACTTCAGAAGAAAAGAATGCGGAAACACTGACCAAAAGATACACCAATTTGAAATCTCAATCGGCAAAGGTCAATAACCAGGATGTATTTCAGACTGTAATGGACGCGTTTACTGAAACTATTGATCCCCATACGAATTATTTTAATCCGGTGAATGCACAAGCGTTTAATGAAGATATGGCGCGTTCTTTTGAGGGAATTGGTGCCAGGCTTCAACTGGAAAACGAAGTGTTAAAAATTGCTGAGATCATACCGGGAGGACCTGCCTTCAAAAGTAAGTTGCTCAGCGCAGGCGACAGGATAATCGGTGTAGCTCAGGGAAGCGGAGAGTTCGAAGATATCATTGGCTGGAGGATAGAGAGTTCCGTTGCTAAAATAAAGGGCCCTAAGGGCACAAAAGTGAGATTGAAAATCATTCCCGCAGGTCAGGAAATGTCAGCCAAGCCAGTCATTATAGAACTGGTAAGAGAACGTATAGTGATGGAAGACCAGTCTGCCAAGAAAAAAGTTAAAACCATACAGTCTAATGGCAAAGCCTATAAAATAGGTGTAATCACTGTCCCTGGCTTTTATGCCGACTTTAAAGCTGCAAGGGCGGGAGATCCTAATTATAAAAGTACCACAAGGGATGTACGATTATTAATTGATACTTTAAAGAACACGGACAAAGTTGATGCGATTGTCATGGACCTTAGGGCAAACGGTGGGGGCTCTCTGGTAGAAGCTATAGATCTTACGGGCTTATTCATTGATAAAGGCCCCGTAGTACAGGTAAAGGACCTCAAAAGCAGTATAGATGTACAGGAAGATAAAAATGCAGGAGTCGCATGGAGTGGTCCTTTTGGTGTGATGGTCGATAGATTGAGTGCCTCTGCATCTGAGATTTTTGCCGGGGCTATACAGGACTATGGCCGCGGGATCATTATGGGAACTCAGACTTATGGTAAAGGAACGGTGCAGTCTTCTATAGATATGACCCAGCTGGTAAGCCCAAATATTATACAGCGACTGGCTGCGCTGGTGAATAAGAATGGTTCTGTTGCCCCTGGTAAAGATGCGGTGCCTCAATTAGGCCAGATCAATTTAACAATGGCTAAGTTTTACCGTGTTACAGGAAGTAGTACCCAGCATAAAGGGGTGATGCCGGATATCCAGTTCCCTTCACTTTACCCTTTAGATAAAATAGGTGAAGATACCGAGAAATCGGCCCTTCCATGGGATGAAGTTAAAAAATCCAACTTTACACCAGTCGCGAATCTTGTGAATGCGAGGAACGAATTACTGAAACTTCACGAACAAAGAATGGCCAAGTCATTGGATTATAAAATGCTGCAACAGGATATTGCGGAGCTTAAAAAACGTGAGGTAGAAACTGCCGTAACGCTGAACGAGGTTAAACTGAAAGCAGAGCGTGATAGCCTCGAGGCAAAGAATCTGGAAAGAACCAATCTGCTTAGGGCGTCAAGAGGACTACCGGCTGTTAAAAAGGGCGATAAAATCACCAAAGAAGAAAGCGTTGATTTTGTAGAAAACGAAAGCTTACAGGTCATGGTGGACTTTATAAATCTGGCAAATCCTAATAGTAAGGGTTTGGTAAAGGCGAGTCCGCGTTTTAACTAATCAACCAGCTTAAATATAAAAGGGGGGGGTGTTCATACTTTTTGGACACCCCCTTTTATATAGAGAATTTTATCACTATTTAATGGATTCAATCCACATCTAAGCACGATAATTCATCTGTTTTGAATTTAATGGCGCTCTAATTTGCAAGCAATTGGAATTCCTCTGCAAACTAAATATACGATGTGATAAGATAAGGCACAGATATTGTATTGGTTAGAAGATCTACTTAAAAATCTAAATTATGAATGTAAAACGAACCTTTGGAACTATTCTTACAGTTTTAGGAATAATCGGACTTATTTATGCCGGCTATAATTTTGTGAACCAATCCACAGGAACCCGGGGGCTTATTGTTACAGCAGTGATCGGGGTTATATTCTTTTTCGCCGGTATAGGATTAGTGAGAAACACTAAAGATGAGGCTTAATTAGTTTTTCAGTTCAATATGGCCTTTCCCGGAGAATAGAAGCTCATTCCTCCATAAGGTCGTTTTTAACGCCTTCCAGGATTCTCCCGCCTTTATAAAAATAGCGCGAGTAGTAAGGTTCATTTAAATTGCTGATCACCACGCCCCGGGTTGAAGATGCATGGGCAAAGCGGTTGTCACCCAGATAGATTCCGATATGCGTGATGCTTCTGCTTTTAATCTTAAAAAAAACAAGGTCGCCTTCTTTAAGTTCATCCTTTGGCAAAGGATTGACCATGCTAAAAATATCACGTGAATTGCGGAGTATGGTAGTGTTGAAAACTTTGTCGTAAATAGCCTTTGTAAAGGCTGAACAATCAATTCCTTTTTCGGTGTTACCTCCAAACCTGTACGGAGTGCCTATCCATTCGTAGATGAATTTATATAGTTTGATATTGGATGTCGCATCGACCGCAACCCCCATCACCTGGGAAAAATATTGTGAGGCTAAGTTATCAGGATCTTCCAGTTTACTCGTTTCTTTAGTTTTAGTTTGCGCGTTTAATGCCAAAACGGCGCACAATACAATTGCAGAAGACAACAAAAACTTTTTTATCATGTGATACTGTTAAGTTTGGGTAAAATAGCACTTACACTTAAACGTACGCCACTAAGGCTTATTGTTTGGGTAGCAAACTTATGCATTTTACAAATGTTATCCAAATGTCATGGAGTTATTGCTGAAAGTTATCCACATTTTTCTGACCTTAGTGTTGTTTTTACAATCAATTGCTTCGATATGTTGCAATAAAAAAGTAGATTTGCTCTCGTAAAAAAAATCAACACCCCAAAATGAGTGCAGTAGAAATAAATAAAGATACCTATCTGAAGTGGTTTGAGTCGATGTTGCTGATGCGCAAGTTCGAAGAAAAAACCGGTCAACTTTACGGACAACAAAAAATCCGTGGTTTTTGCCATTTATATATTGGTCAGGAAGCTGTGGTAGCAGGCGCTATATCTGCGATGCAGCAGGGAGATTCTATGATCACTACCTACCGTGACCATGCGCATGCACTGGCCCTGGGTGTAAGTGCCGATAGCATTATGGCAGAAATGTACGGTAAAGCGACCGGTGTCTCTAAAGGAAAAGGTGGTTCTATGCACATGTTCAGTAAGGAGCATAATTTCTACGGCGGACATGCAATTGTTGGTGGACAGATTCCATTGGGTGCAGGTATTGCATTTGCGGAAAAATATAAAGGGACCAGCAATGTTAACATTTGCTACATGGGCGATGGTGCAGTTCGTCAGGGTGCACTAAATGAGACTTTCAATATGGCTATGCTTTGGAAGCTTCCTGTGGTATTTGTTTGTGAAAACAACTTCTATGCGATGGGAACTTCTGTGGAGCGTACCACAAACATGACTGATATTTATAAAATAGGTTTAGGATTTGATATGCCATGTGCCCCGGTTGATGGTATGGATCCAGTTGCAGTTCACAATGCAATGGATGAAGCCATTCAGCGTGCAAGAGCAGGTGAGGGCCCAACCTTCCTGGAAATGAGAACCTACAGATACCGTGGTCACTCTATGTCTGATCCTGCTAAATACCGTACAAAAGACGAACTGGAAGAGTATAAAGCCAAAGATCCTATTGAGCAGGTGAGAGAGGTTATCCTGGAAGAGAAATATGCGGATGAAGCATGGATAGAAGAAGTTGAAAATAAAGTAAAGCAGATCGTTGATGAATCTGTAAAATTTGCTGAAGAGTCTCCGTGGCCTGAAGCCTCAGAACTGTATACTGATGTTTATGTTCAGCAAGATTACCCATACGTAACAGATTAATTTAGAACGCATTTTCAATAGAAATATAATGGCTGAAATAGTTAGAATGCCCAAAATGAGCGATACTATGACCGAGGGGGTCATGGCTAAGTGGCATAAAAAAGTTGGAGATAAGGTAAAAAGCGGCGATGTTATGGCCGAGGTGGAAACTGATAAGGCGACCATGGATCTGGAATCCTATTGGGATGGCACCGTATTGTACATTGGAGTAGAAGAAGGGAAAGCTGTTCCTGTTGATGCTGTTATTGCAGTAGTTGGCAAGGAAGGTGAAGATTACAAAGCTGCACTTGATGCAGAAGGAGGTGCAGCTGCACCTGCGGCTGAAAAACCTGCCGGAGAAAATAAGCCTGAAACTAAAAAGGATGCTCCTGCTGAATCAGCGGGAGGTCTTTCGGAGGCTGAACTGGAGAAAAAAGGTGTTACAGTTATCCGTATGCCTTTGCTCAGTGATACCATGACTGAAGGTGTGATCGCTGAATGGCATAAAAAAGTTGGAGATAAAGTTAAAGATGATGATATCCTTGCTGATGTAGAAACCGATAAGGCAACTATGGAGGTGATGGGCTATGCGACGGGAACGCTATTACATATAGGCGTTGAAAAAGGTCAGGCAGCCAAAGTAAATGGTATCATTGCCATTGTCGGCCCGGAAGGGACTGATGTAAGCGGCATCCTAAGCCAGGGTGATGCTCCTGCTAAACCAGCAGCGGATAAAAAATCTGATGCTCCTGTCGCTGAAAAAGCTTCACCCGAAATAAAGGAAGAAGCTCCGGCTTCGTCTGGGAACGGTGAGCGCGTAAAAGCATCCCCATTGGCGAAACGAATTGCAAAGGATAAGGGAATTGACCTTACGCAGGTTTCCGGCAGTGCTGATGGCGGCCGCATCATTAAAAAAGATATAGAAAACTTCAAGCCTGCTGCAGCACCGGTAACGAAAGCTGCGGAAGCAGGTGCCCCTGCAGAAAAAGCTGCTCCGGTTATTCCCCAGTATATTGGAGAAGAGAAATATACGGAGAAGCCAGTTTCGCAAATGCGTAAGGTGATTGCCAAGCGTTTAGCTGAAAGTTTGTTTACTGCTCCGCATTTCTACTTAAACATAAGTATAGATATGGACAATGCAATATCAGCACGTACCGCACTTAATGCAGTTGCTCCGGTTAAGATTTCTTTCAATGATATCGTAATTAAAGCGGTTGCTGTTGCATTAAAACAGCATCCTGCTGTCAATTCTTCATGGGGTGGAGATAAGATCCGCTTCAATGAACATACCAACATTGGGGTAGCGATGGCTGTTGAAGACGGCTTGCTGGTTCCTGTGGTCCGTTTTGCTGACGGTAAATCATTGTCCCACATTTCCGCTGAGGTTAAGGCTTATGGACAGAAAGCAAAAGCCAAGAAATTACAGCCATCAGATTGGGAAGGCTCCACCTTTACGGTTTCTAACCTTGGGATGTTTGGTATTGATGAATTCACATCAATCATTAACTCTCCTGATGGCGCGATCCTGTCAGTTGGTGCGATTCAACAGGTTCCTGTGGTTAAAAACGGAGCGGTTGTGCCAGGTAACATCATGAAGCTAAGCTTAGGCTGCGACCACCGCGTAGTGGATGGTGCTACTGGTGCTGCTTTCCTGCAAACATTAAAAGGATTATTGGAAGAACCGATAAGATTATTGGTTTAACCCAGAAATGGAATAATAAAAAAAGGTTGTCTGCCCATAATGCAGACAACCTTTTTTTTATGCCTTTTAGTTTTTGTACTTTTGCGCACATGTCAAACATCAAGCCTTCTTTAGCCAAAGGAACCAGGGATTTTTCTCCACTGGAAATGGTAAAACGTAATTATATCTTTGACACCATTAAAACGGTGTTTAAGAAGTATGGTTATGCCGAAATACAAACACCTTCTATGGAAAATCTGGCAACGCTTACCGGCAAATACGGAGATGAAGGAGATAAACTGATATTTAAGATATTAAACAGCGGAGATTTTTTATCAAAGGTAAATCCAGAGTTATTAGTCAGTGCCAATTCAAATTTGCTGACTTCGTCAATTAGTGAAAAGGCACTGCGGTACGATCTTACCGTCCCATTTGCAAGATATGTGGTCATGCACCAGAATGAAATTTCACTGCCCTTCAAACGGTTCCAGGTACAGCCGGTCTGGCGTGCGGACAGGCCACAAAAGGGGCGTTACAGAGAGTTTTACCAGTGCGATGCCGATGTGGTAGGCTCTGACAGCTTGTTGAATGAAGCAGAGTTTGTTTTGATCTATCAGGAGGCCCTGAGTAACCTCGGGCTAAAAGATTTTACAATCAAGCTCAATAACCGTAAGATACTGTCGGGTATCGCGGAAATTGTAGGCAAGCCGGAGCTGATCGTTGATATGACAGTTGCTATTGATAAACTGGATAAGATAGGCTTGGAAGGCGTTATCAAAGAGCTGATCGACAGAGGATTTACTTCTGCTGATATTGATAAATTAAAACCAGTTATTCTGTTAGAAGGATCAAACAAGACAAAGCTCGGGAATTTAAAGGAGGTGCTTGCTGGTTCATCAATCGGGCTAAGGGGAATTGAAGAGATAGAACAGACTTTTGATTACCTGAGGCTGCTGCTTGGGGACGAATCCTTAGCTGTTAATGTTGAGCTCGACATCACATTGGCACGGGGATTAAATTACTACACAGGATGTATCTTCGAAGTGAAAACGAATGAGGTTGCAATGGGAAGTATAGGCGGTGGCGGAAGATATGATGACCTGACAGGAATGTTCGGACTGAAGGGCTTAACAGGTGTTGGTATATCCTTCGGAGCGGACAGGATTTATGATGTGCTTGAGGAACTGGATCTTTTTCCTGAATCGGCTGCTGCCGGCACTAAAGTTCTCATCAGTAATTTTGATAAAGCGGCAGAAAAATATGCCCTGCCTCTTTTGCAGGAATTCCGTAAAGCAAATATCGCCGCTGAACTGTATCCTTCACCGGCAAAGCTAAAAAAACAAATGAGCTATGCGGATGATAAACGTATTCCATATGTGATACTTATTGGCAGTGAAGAAATGGAAAGCAGTATCCTGACGCTAAAAGATATGCATAACGGCCAGCAGCAAAAACTATCTGCACCGGCTATAATTGAATTCCTGAAAGGTTAATTATCTTTAGCAGCCATATACTTCTCCAGGTTCTTTCTTGCTTTTGTCCTGATTTTGTTTTTGAGAAAACCTGTCCAGCCTAATAAAATGCCGGTAAGGCCAAGCGCCTGCCTGGCCCAGGTGTAAAAATTGAACTGATCTTTGTGACTGGTGATCTTATTGTTTTCAATAATAAATGAAGCCTTAATTCGGTTAATGACTTTATTACCGGTGCCTGAAAAAGTATAGTATGCATCCCATTCCGCCGTGCCGCCGGTTTCAGTTCCGCAGATATTTTTAAATTCAATACGCAAGTCTTTCCCGCTCTTCAGCAGCATCGCCCACATGGCCCGCACTTGTTCCGTATTCAAATCAACAAAGACGGGGTCATTAAAACTGGTATGCTCCGCATAGCAATCTTGCATGGCTCTGATATCCTTATTTTGAAAACTACTGTAGAAATGACGGATGAGCTGCTCGTTGGAATTCATAACGTTTAATATTGTTTTCCGGATAAAATGCCTTCGATTTTATCCAATAATTCATCAATATCAAAAGGCTTCGCGAGGAACCCGTTAGGAACATATTCTCCATGCTCAATATTTTCAGAAGTATAACGTGCCGATATCATCAGAACTGCGATATGCTGTATTTTAGAATCTGATCTGATTTGCTTTAGTAACTCGCGGCCATCACCGTCCGGCAGCATGATGTCCAGAATAATCAGGTCAGGCTTAAACTGTTCAATACTGCTCATCATGTCAGTACTATTGTTGATGCCGTAGACTTTATAGGCTTCACTTTGCAAAATCAGTGTAATGACATCCAATATTGCATGATTGTCCTCGATAACAAGTATGTTTTTGTAAACTGCGGAGCTTTTTGCCAAGGTAGATACAATTATTTGTCTGCAAATATATTTAAGAAATCTCTTTGTTTATGCTTTTTTTTAAAAAAATAAACAAATGAAGCCTTGTATTTAAACCACAACTTTACAAGGATAAATATTTGCAAAGCTGATGAAACCTTTTCGGTCAAATGACGTCTTATTAGTAAGTTTTTAGTTTTAGGTTAGGAGAGGGTGCGGTTGTGGCGACTGCACCCTTGCTATTTGGGTCATATAAAGGCAATGTTACTCAACAATTCCAGGAATAAGCACGATTTGATTACTTTTGTGAAGTATTGAAAAATAGAAGCCTACATATCAATCGCATTATAGCGTCCGTGTTGCTTTGGGTGTTTGCCATTGCCCTGACACCCTGGAGTTCTTTTCATCATCATGAAAAGAAACAAATCTATTGCCATAAGGATGGTAAATCATGTTCCCATAAGGTTCATGTTGGAAATGAAAGCCACAAATGCCTGGTTTGCTCAGCTCATTTTGAAAAAGATTACCATATCGACCAAATCGGTTATTCGACAATGTTGAAAAGCAGATCCACGGTAAAAGATCATCCGGTAATCAGCGCCTCATACATTGTCTTAATTGCCACATCTCTCCGCGGCCCCCCTGTCTGCTAGCTCCGATCACCATTTGCAATTAACTAAAATTTTCTAACCGGGTACCCGTACCCTGAATACTTCATTATATGAAACGTATACAACTTTTTTTAGCTGTATTATTGTCTTTTTTTATTTTTTCCGGCAGTTTTGCTGCTGATGTAGCCGAGATAACCGGCAAAGTTACCGATGCAAAGTCTCAGTCGGGACTGGCTGGCGCCACCATTTCAATTCCTGATCTTCGTATATCTGCAATAACCGATTCAAACGGAGAATTTACGCTGAAGAACCTGCCAGCCAGCGGGCGTTTTCTGGTGCAGGTAAGTTATGTAGGCTACCGGTCGCTCACACAAGTAATTGATTTTGCCAGGCCCGGTATACTTAGTTTTACTTTACAAGCCAGTGTAATTGAAGGCAGGGAAGTAATCATTACAGGTTCTGCCTCGAGTTCAGACAAACGGAAAAACAGCACTTCTGTTTCTTCCTTAACTAAGGCCCAGCTTTTATACCACCCATCCACTAACCTGATTGATGCAATTTCCCGGGTGCCCGGGGTGAGCCAAATCACAACCGGAGCAGGAATATCGAAACCCGTAATCCGCGGTCTGAGTTACAACCGTGTGGTAACTGTAAGTGATGGGGTGAAACAACAAGGACAGCAATGGGGAGATGAACATGGTATCGAAATTAATCAATATAGTGCCGACCATATTGAGGTGTTAAAAGGGCCCGCAAGTCTAATGTACGGGTCAGACGCCCTTGGAGGAGTCATTAATATCCTTGATGGGCTGCCTGCTCCGGACGGCACCTTAAGAGGGGAGTTCTTAACTAATTACGCGACTAATAACGGCCTCACCGGCAGTTCATTAATGCTGCAGGGCAATGAAAACGGTCTGATCTATAAAGTCCGGGGCTCTTATAAAAATGCCTATTCTTATCAGACAGCAACAGAATATGTTCCCAATTCAGGCTTCAATGAGACCAATTTTGAAGGACAAATTGGCCTGAATAAGAAATGGGGATACGCACATTTAAACGCTTCAAGTTTCCGGACAAACATTGGTTTTTATGAACCCGCAAGAAATGAAAGCGGCCAGCTTATAGATGAAGCAGGTAACGCATTTACTGAAGAACAGAATAAAGACCGCACCTTAGCATTTCCAAAACAGGACGTCAGGCACTACAAAATTGCATTAAACAGCAATATTCTTTTAGGGAGCGGTAGCCTGAGAACAATCCTTGGCTACCAGCATAACCAGAGACGGGAGCTGGAGGCTGCAGGGACAGACGGCCTTGCTTTGTTTCTGAACAGCCATACTTACAGCTATGATTTAAAATACTCATTTAAAGAAATGGAGGGATGGGCCCCTGTAATTGGTCTTTCAGGCGAGTTTATCCATAGTTTAAATACAACAGGTGCGGAGCAACTGATCCCTGATTATGATTCACAAGCTTTTGGTGGATTTGCATTCATTAAAAAAACCTGGAATAACGATACCTTTAATGCGGGAGCAAGGTTCGACTACAGAAAAATGACAGGTAAAGCCTTTAGCGGAGATGCTGAATTCAATGCCTTTACCAATGACTTCTCCCATATAACAGGAGCCTTAGGGTATACGCATGAATTCAGTGACGCACTCAGTTTCAAAGCCAATGCCGGAAGCGCTTTCAGAGCGCCGAACATCGCGGAACTTTCGTCAAACGGAGTGCATGAAGGGGTATTCCGCTATGAAATAGGGAATACAGGTCTTAAGCCTGAACAGAGCTATCAGTTCGATGCTTCTTTTGACTATCAAAATCAATACCTGAGCGCAAGTATAGGAGGCTTTGCCAATATTATCGATAACTTTATCTATTACAGCACCGACGGCACTACGACTCCTGTTGAAGATGAAGAAGGAAACACACAGGATTATCCGGTCTATAATTTTGTGCAGGACAATGCTTTTTTACGTGGCGTTGAAGCTTCCTTAACTTTACATCCTGTGAGTTTTATCCATTTTGAGAACGGGTTCTCTTATACCAGAGCGACCAACCGTGCAACCAAAAAATCATTGCCATTTATACCGGCCGCAACTTTACGAAATGAACTGCGTTTTGAACCAAAAATTGCCGGCACATCAAATTCATACCTTTCAGTTGGCATCGATAATTTTTTCAAACAGAGCAAAATAGACAGCTTTGAGCAGACAACAGGAGGTTATACCCTGCTTAACGCCGCAATCGGCACTACTCTCAGAATCGGTAAAACCCAGGATATAACCATATATGCTGCGGGTAAAAACTTACTGGACAAAGCTTATTATGATCATTTGAGCCGCTTTAAGCCAGGCAGACTGAGCGATGAAGATCCGTCACTTGGAATTTACAACCAGGGACGCAACATTACATTTGGCGTAAATATACCATTCTCATTAAAAAAATAACTTCCGTGAAAATGGAGCTGCAAACCCGTGTTCTTGCTAAAGGAATACGGGTTTAGTTTTATATATTGGCTAGCTTTAGAACTTTCAGCAGGCAACGCTGTTTGTTAATTAAATTAAAACAATATGCTAAGAAAAAATTTGTTCCGGAACTTTTTAACACTGTCTTTCTTTCTTTGCCTTTCTGTACCTGTGTTTGCTCAGAAAGCCGATACCATTTCCATCACACTGGATAATGTCAGGTATCCTTATCCCGTGAAGTACTTCCCTATCAATACAGAAGGACAGGACTTGCGGATGGCTTATATGGACGTAACACCTACCCAGCTGTCAAATGGAAGAACAGTTGTCTTATTTCATGGCAAAAATTTTGGAGGATACTATTGGGGGGAGGTGATCAAATCCCTGGCAAGCAGAGGTTTTAGGGTCATCGTACCTGACCAGATTGGCTTTGGTAAATCTTCAAAGGCCTTTATCCACTATAGTTTTCATCAGATGGCCCGCTGGAATAAAGCGCTGCTTGATACCCTTAAGATTCAAAGAGCAAGTGTTCTCGGTCATTCTATGGGAGGCATGCTGGCTACGCGTTTTGCATTGCTTTATCCCGAAAGAACAGATAAATTACTATTAGAGAACCCAATTGGATTGGAAGATTACCGGAGGTTTATTCCTTATGTTACTACAGAAGAGCAGTACAAAACCGAGCTCAAAGCTACGTCTGAAAGCATCAGAAAATATTATCAGTCCTCGTATTTTACCTTATGGAAAGCCAATTATGAAGAACTGGTAAGGATACCCGGTGGTGTCACCAACAGCCCGGATTTTTCCAGGTGGGCAAGAGTTGCTGCGATGACCTATACTATGATCTACGAACAGCCTGTTGTTTATGAATTTTACAATGTCAGGGTGCCGACAGTTTTATTTATCGGAAAGGAAGACAAGACGGTTATTGGCAAAGCGTTGCTGAGTCCGGACCAGCAGGCGCTGTATGGGCAATACAAACTATTAGGTAAACAGACAGCAGCCAAGATCCCTGGTGCCAAGATCATTGAATTTGATGGCTGCGGCCACATCCCTCATATAGAAGTTCCTACAGAATTTACTGTAGCATTATTGGGCAGCCTTTAAAATTACAAAAGGACCGGTGTGGTATCCGGTCCTTTTCTAATTAACTTTCTTTGAAGACATTAAGCTTCGAGAATTTCCAACTGTGTAAGGACTTGCCCGCGGCTTACCGGAAATTCCACATCGTTTACTATACTCTGGTAAACTGCTTCAAACAAAGGCAGGTAATTTCCTCTTTGAGATGGAAGCAGCTGAACAGATTTGTTGCCCTCTTCATCGATCAGTGTCAATTTTCCTTCACTTCCCTCAGCCTCAATACCATAGATTGGGTTGTCCAGTTTCATGTATTTCAGCAACTGCTCTTCCTGTATATCAGTGCGTCTTTTGTGTAAAGATCCTAATGAACCGTTTACGACGAAAGCAGGCAGCGGATCAACCAGTAATAAATTTGCATGAACAAATACATTAACACTGTCAGGATAACTCAGGTGTATGGAGAAATAATCATCAACTTTCGTGTCTTTGCGATTTTTACCAAGGATTTTATAGAAGGAATCCGGCTTCCCAAAAATACTAATGGCCTGATCTAGTAAATGTGGTGCCAGGTCATACATCAGGCCGCTGGCAGCCAAAGGTTCCTCTTTAAAGGTTTTTGGCCCTATGGCAGCTCTATATCTGTCGTAACGGAAATGTACCTCGCTTAGTTTTCCAAGTTTCCCGCTTTGTATCACCTCACGTACTGTAGTAAAATCGCTGTCCCACCTTCTGTTCTGATAAAAGAATATTTTTTTTCCAACACTGTCAGCCAGTTCAAACAGCGCTTTGGCTTCTGTGCTGGTTGCAGTAAAAGGCTTTTCGACCAGAATATGCTTTCCCGCCTTCAGAGATTTTTCCGCATAATCATAATGCGTGTAATTCGGTGTGTTGATGATGATCAGTTCGATAGCCTCATCAGCGATCAGGTCTTCTATGGTATCATAGCTGATCACTCCAGGATAATCAGCAGCAGCAATTTTTTTGTTTCTTTCAGTTACAGCACGTAGTTTAAATCCCGGATGCGCATTTACAAACGGCGCATGAAAAACTTTTCCTGACATACCATAGGCCATTAAGCCGGTTACGATTTCTTTCATGCGCTAAAAATAATAAATCGCTTTACTAAACCATAAATTTTCATGGGTATATATTTTTATTACTGTGATTGTTATTACAATAAAGCTTATGCGCTAATCGTATCTTTGTAATATGAAACCTGCAGAAATACATGCAAAATGGAAAATTTTGCAACAAAAGATAGCACAGGAATTCGATTCTGATACACCTGACCTGAAAGTTATCCTGTTCCTGATCGGAGTCCAGGAACTGGGAAAAGGGCCGGGTAAATTCAGCAAAAGGCAGAAAGAAGAATTAATGCACATCGCCACTTGCCGTTTGTTGAGTGAAATGGGTTTTTATGAGCTGGAAGGCCTTGATCAGGATGGGTGGCCGCATTGGAACCTGGTAAAACCCATACCCTCATATGCCCTGATGGAGCAGGAACTGCTCATCAAGTCGCTGGCAATAGCATACTTTGAGGATATCTATGAATAGTGCTGTAACGATTTAAAAATGAAAAACCCGAAGTACAACGTACAACGGGTTTTTTCTATATATAGGTAGATGTAAATGTACTTGTTTTATTAACTTTTTTGCTCAGCTTCTTTTTTCAGCTGCTCATTTGCAACAATAACTACCTCAACCCTGCGGTTAGCAGCTCTTCCTTCTTCAGTAGAATTGTCTGCAATAGGCTCAGAGAACCCTTTACCTAATGTGATCAGCCTTGATGACGGAACACCCTGGGACACTGCATAGGCTTTAACTGCGGCCGCTCTTCTTTCAGACAGTCCCTGGTTATAAGTTTCTGTACCTTTGTTGTCGGTATGGCCGATCACTTTAATGTCGGTTCCCGGATACTGGTTTAACGAACCCGCCAGCGATTTCACATTTGCTTTTGCCTGGGCGGTCAGATCTGACTTGTCAAAACCAAACAGAATTCCACTGTCAAATTTCACAATGATACCCTCACCCTCACGGATAACTTCCGCATTAGGAATTGCATTTTGAATTTCAGCAGCCTGCTTATCCATTCTTTTACCGATAAAACCACCTGCAGTTCCACCGACAGCAGCCCCAATGATTGCACCAACAGCTGTATTACCAGCTTTTTTCCCAATAATCGCACCGATTACACCTCCGGTAGCAGCACCAATTCCCGCTCCTTTTTGTGTTTTTGTCAAGCTATCACAACCCTGGAAGGTTACTGCTCCAAGAGCCAGTGCTACGCTGAATGTTGCTATTTTAAATTTTGAAGTAATCATAATGTTATAGTTTATTTGCTGTGAGCACTACTCAAACCTAATGCCAGTTTTAATTGCTGCCGCATTGTGATTACAACAAACAATTTAGCAACAAGTTAGCATCACGAATTGATGTGATATGGGATTACCCGGCCATGATCGACCCAAAATTAGGACAGCTTGCTATTCAGAAAAATATTCTTCCAGTTCTTTCAGTGTGTTTTCATCTTTCATGAAGTCTTTTATGATCTGGCCTTTTTCCAGGAGAATGATTCTGTCGCACACGTCCGTCACATGGTTCAGGTCATGGCTGGAGATCAGCGTAGCCATATTCTTTTCCTGTTTTAAAGATTTGATGATCGTTTTAAGTCTGATCTGAGTTGTCGGATCCAGATTGGCGAATGGCTCGTCCAGTACAAGCAGCTCAGGGTCCTGCATCAATGCAGCAGCAATTCCAACTTTATTCTGATTTCCCTTGCTAAAATCCCTGATGTATTTACCCCTGTTCAGGATCTCCCCGTTAAAAAACTCATCATATTTTTTGAGATAATCCATTACATGGGCCGCAGTCAGGTTATGCAGGCTTCCGATAAAAATAAAATATTCTTCCGCGGTAAGGTAGTCGATCAAAAAACCCTCGTCCAGGTAGGAGGCGGTATAGTTTTTCCAGTTGTCACTGAAAGATACATTTTCACCCCTGGAACGCACTTCCCCTCCGTCAGGCCTGATCAGATCAAGAACCATCCGGAACAAGGTTGTTTTTCCGGCGCCGTTGTTTCCCACCAGACCTATGGTCTCGCCTTCATTTATCGTTAACTCAGGAACATTCACTACGGTCTTGTTGCCGTATACTTTTTTTAAATTCGTAATCTCTACAATCATGGTACTTCTCTAAAGCCAGCGGCAATTTTATATTTTCTTTTATCAAACTCCCTGAGTATAAATTCAACCCAGTAACTTCGCGTGATCAGCAGCAGCAACCCAACAACCGCGATGCAGACAAGCCCCAGGTAAGGAAAGCCCGCAATGGCAAACGGCGCATAGAACAGGTAAGGGGTCAGGAAGTAGGGCAATAGCAGTACAAACTGGCTTGCGCCAACACCCTGGTAATTAAAGCCTGAACTTTTTGAAAGATCTATCGCCTTATAATTCCGCGTAGCAAAATAAAGTATGATCGCCGTCCCAAATCCAATATTGTAAAGATACGCCGCAAATTGGACCAGCAGTATTTTCCAGCTGATAAAACCATACAGGCTTACGACCAGGGTCATCAGGCTAGAAGCCAGAGTAAACATTAAAAACTTGGCTTTAATGAACTTCCTCAAGTTTACCTTACTGACCAGCAGCCCGTCAAAATGGGCTCCCTGCCAGCCAAACATGAACTGTCCGTAAATACTGATGTTACTTCCTGTCATAAAAGTAGCGGCGAAGATCATCATTGCAAAGGAATCAGTAACCAGAAGTTTTTCTTTATAAAAGAGAAAGCCATAAAAGACAAAGACCAGACTCATGATCACAGCTGAACGTGGCCTTTTATGCCTGAATATCAATTTCAGCTCCAGCGCAATCAGGGTACCAGTCTCTCCAAATCTATCCAGGAAAGGATAATCTGTGCTGGCCTTTTTCTCTTCACCGTTTGTCAGTTCCTCAGTATACAGATTTCTTCTGAGGTAACTGGCATTGATCAAAAAAACCACAGCCGCCATCACCGGGAAAACAAGAGCGGCGAAAGGGTTCCTGGTAATAAAAATAAAAGTGCTATTTGACAGGCCGGCTATTGAAAAGACTTTGAAGTATTCCATTAACGCTACCGCAGCGATGCAGCCCATAACAACAAAGATCAGGTAAGCGCTGCTAGTAGCCAGTCTTTTTATGTACAATGCGAGGTAATTGTTAAAAATGCAGAGTCCTATAATCGATATACAATACATAACAGCAGTCAGCGGGCCATAGGACCGGGCAACGGCCGTACTGCAAAACGGCAGGAAAAGGATCAGGGGAAAAAGGTTGAAGGCCGTAAATACCGCGCGTACATTTAAGAACCTTACAATCTTGTTCCTTGGAATATTCAAGTGCAAATATGGAACAATACTTAGCGTCGGGAGATCCTGGAGCTGAATGCGCATCGCAAAATCCAGCGCAAAATAGTACAGGATGAAGCCGTTAAAAACGAACATCATATTTTTCCCCGGAAAGACTTTAGGTATGATTTCCTGCAGCATAAAGCCAAGAAAAAGTGCTATGGCCAATAGATAAAGAACCATAAAGCCCATGAAAATCTGGGCAGCGATGGTCCCCCCTTTATTCTTAGACCTCCAAAAGGCCTTCCACTGATGATTTAAAAAGGTAGAGAGCATATCAATATTTATATTTGTTTTTCCAGTTCTGTTTCAGTTTTTCTCTTAGTTTTTCTTCAGCAGGATTTTTCCCCGGATCATACAATTTTGTTCCGCTAAGTTCCTCCGGAAAATACTCCTGCTCAGAAAAATTCCCCTCATAACCGTGGGCATATTGATAATCCTTGCCATAGCCGATGTTCTTCATCAATTTTGTCGGTGCATTTCTGATATGTAACGGGACTGGCAGATTACCGGTTTGTTTCACCAAAGCCTGTGCTTTATTTATGGCCTCGTAAGACGCATTGCTTTTTGCAGACGAGGCAAGATAGGTAACAGCCTGGGACAAAATGATCCTTGATTCGGGAAAACCGATTACATTTACAGCCTGAAAACAGTTATTAGCAAGGAGCAGTGCATTCGGATTTGCATTTCCTATATCTTCGGACGCCAGGATCACCAGTCTTCTGGCAATAAACAAGGGGTCCTCGCCGCCCTCAATCATACGCGCCAGCCAATATACCGCCGCATTAGGATCACTGCCCCGTATCGATTTGATAAATGCCGATATGATGTCATAATGCTGTTCTCCGGCCTTGTCGTATAAAGCAAGGTTCTGCTGCGCATGGGAAAGTACATTCTCATTGGTCAGTACAATTTTGTTGCCGCCAATACCATTCACTGCGATTTCCAGCACATTCAGCAGTTTTCTTGCATCCCCGCCTGAAAGCCTGATCAGCGCCTCATGTTCTTTTATGGCTATTTTTTTTTCTTTGAGCAGTACATCCTGCTTTATAGCGGTCTGCAACAAGCCTGAGAGCTCATCCTCATCCAGCGCTTTTAAAATGTATACCTGGCACCTGGAAAGTAAAGCGGAGATCACTTCAAAAGAAGGATTCTCTGTGGTCGCACCAATAAGCGTCACCAGGCCACGCTCTACAGCACCCAGTAAGCTGTCCTGCTGTGATTTGCTGAAACGATGGATCTCATCTATAAAAAGGATCGGCAAACCTAAAAAACTGTCCTTCAGCTGGGCCGCTTTATCGACCACATCGCGGATATCCTTTACACCTGAACTTATCGCACTCAAGTTAAAGAACGGCCTGTCCAGGGTCTGAGAAATAATATAAGCAAGCGTAGTTTTTCCTACACCCGGAGGCCCCCAAAAGATCATGGAAGGCAGCTGCCCACTTTGTATCGCTTTGCGGAGTACTGCGTCAGGCCCAACCAAATGCTGCTGGCCAACATACTCGTCCAGGCTCTGCGGGCGCATACGTTCAGCTAAAGGGGGTAGGTTTTGCATAAAAGTAAAGATACAAAACCCCCGTTGAAATTATAGCGTTTTCAGACTAAGCGCCGGTATTTTTTGCAGGCTTTTTCTTCCAGAATTTACGCTTCGGCTTGTCATTACGCATTGGCCTTGCCGCAGATGAGACTTCAGTCCCTTCGGCAGGGGCTTCACCAAGATGCTCAGGTAAAGGCATCCTTTCAATTTGCTTTTCAATCAGTTTTTCGATATTGACAAGTTTGCGCTTATCCCTGTTGTTGACCAGCGTAATGGCCGTTCCTTTAGAAGCAGCCCTGGCCGTACGTCCTATGCGGTGTACATAATCCTCTGCATCATGGGGAGCGTCAAAATTGATGACCAGGTCTATCCCCTCCACATCAATACCACGGCTCAGGACATCAGTACCAATAATGATGGGCAATTGCTTGTTTTTAAATTTGAGCAATATACTTTCCCTCTCACTTTGCCCCAGGTCAGAATGAAATGCTTCTGCTTTAAGGCCCAGGTTCCGGAAAACCTTACCAAGATTTTTTACCTTGTCCTTTGTAGAGGCAAAAACAATGATGCTCTTATAATCACCATTTTTCAAAATAGATGTCAATAAAGGCACTTTTTGTTCATCTCCGATAAGGTATACCTGCTGTGATATTCCTTCAGCCGGTTTAGATATAGCCAGACTAATCTGTTCAGGATGGTTTAACAAGTTGCCTGCAAGTTTTCTGATCTTGGGCGGCATCGTAGCCGAAAACATAACCGTTTGTCTCTGCTTGGGGAGGTAGCTCACGATCTTCATGATGTCATCATAAAAACCCATGTCGAGCATTCGGTCAGCCTCATCCAGAACCAGGTGCTGTAGCTGATCCAGTTTCAAAACTCCCGATGAAAGATGGGAGATCAACCGTCCGGGTGTAGCAATGATGATGTCAACCCCCTCGCGCATAGACCGCTTTTGCTGTTCATAGGCAATTCCGTCCCCGCCTCCGTATACCGTCAGCGAACTGATGTTTGTAAAATAGGAAAGCGCTTCCACCTGCAGGTCTATTTGCTGCGCCAGTTCCCTTGTCGGGGCCAGGATCAGCGTATTGTTGTGACGGATCTCGGTATTGGCAATCATGTTCATGATCGGAAGCAGGTAAGCACCTGTCTTTCCGGTACCTGTCTGCGCGCAGGCAATTAAATCTTTCTTGCTTAAAATGAGCGGTATGGCTTCCTGCTGAACAGGTGTGGCATTGCGAAACCCCATTGCCTGTAAACCCTCAAACAAATCAGGGTTAAAATTAAAATCTTTAAAATCCAATATAACTTATATAATACTTAATACCGCATAAAAGTAGACTTTTTAATCAGCATTAAAAAGTTTTAATGCTCAGCCATTTTTTCTTCGGCTTTTATCAATTGCTTCATTTCCAGCTTGCCGTTATACTGCGCACCCATTTCGATTTCAAGAGTCTCCGTTTTAATGTCGCCGTTAACTCTCCCTGTCTTTTTAATTTCCAGTTGCTGGGCTTTAACATTCCCATTTACAGTCCCGTAGAGAATGGCAGAAGCCGTTTCAATATCCCCAACTATGAATCCTTTTTCTCCCAGGATCACTCCGCTGGCAACTTTTACATTTCCGGTTATCCTGCCGTCAATTCTGATCACTGATTTACCGCTGATTTCTCCGGTGAGTATAAAACCGTCGCCGATTATGGTAGATATTTCCTGTTGATTGATGTCGGTTACCTGTTTGGTTTTCTTGAACATTATTCGAGTGTTAAAAAGGATCTGGGATTGATTATTTTGCCGTATCTGTGTACTTCATAATGTAAATGAGGGCCGGTGGACCTGCCTGTCGACCCGATTCTGCCAATTTTGTCCCCCGCTTTTACCCGCTGGCCGGCCTTGATCAGAATCTTTGAAAGATGTCCGTAATAGGTTTCAAATCCGTTGCCATGATTGATCACCACGCAATTGCCATACCCACCCCGGCGGCCTGCCATGACGACCCTCCCGCTGGCCGTACTTTTAACAATCTCGCCATACCTTCCCTTAATGTCCAGCCCCTTATGTCTTTCTATGCCTCCGCCGGTAAACGGATTTTCACGGTGCCCAAAGCCGGAAGTGATCAGGCCGGTGTGCGGATATCCCATAGGAGTGAAAGCCACATAATCGATCATCTTATCCAGATGTGTATCATAAAATTCACCAGTTTCCGCCGTTGAAAGAATATCGGAGTTTTGTTCACCCCCTACATTGGGTATGATTTGTCTGATCCCTCTCGCCTTCAGATATTTGTTTATGGTAAGCAGCTTCTTGTCTATTGACAGGTAATACTTTTTAAGGGCAGATGTATCAATTGATGCCGATTCCTTCTTGCTTTTCTGCAATTCCTCAGCACTTTTCTGCAATTCCTCAGCCAGTTGTGCTTTGCTGAGCTCAACTGTTGCTTTGCTATAAGTAAGATAAAATATAATGCCCAATAAAAAAACAAAACTCGCCATCAAGCCGCCCAGGTACTTTTTCCAATGCAGTATAAGGCCGCTTGGAACCTGTATGGGCTTGTTTGAACTCTGGTTTTTGTTTACAAAGATAATGGTCGTCTTCTCCCGTTTCCTTGACATATTTTAAGAGTTATAAAATTTACTGGATGCAAATATATGATTTTCAATTTCATATAAAAGTTCTCAGCAAAATTTACTTTTGACGGTCAGCATAACCAAATACTTTTTGTAAAAGCGTGGTAGACCTGGCACCAATGTTTTCTCTTATTTTCAGTTCTTCCTGGGCCACCTGTATAAACATCCCATCTATCGCCTTTTGGGCTACATAGGAAGAAAGATCAGTGTTTACCGGTTTCACCAGCGGCAGTTTATTGTACTGGCCTGCGGCATCTCCCCAATATTTTGTAGCGCCGACCCTGCTCAGGCTGGCCGTGATTACGGGTTTAAACTTTTCCATTAACTGAGCAGTAGTTACCCGTTTAAAATAATTGGTAGCCGCATCCTTACTTCCCAGTAAAATATTTGTTGCATCAGCAATTGTCATCTGCTTTATAGCAGAAATAAATATAGGTTTGGCCTCCTTGGCCGCATCTTCCGCTGCGCGGTTTAAACTAGTGATCACATTATCTGCCAAAGCGCCCAAACCTATGCTGCGCAAAGTCTTTTCCACTTTTTGCGCTTCAGGAGGAAAGAGGATCTTCACAGCAAGATTCCCCAAAAACCCGTCTTTGGCAGACAACCTGTCCGAGCCATTTGAGGTTCCGATTTCCAGCGCCTGTTTAATACCAAGCCCCATTTCAGTTACGCTCGGGTTTCCGCCCGACGGAATCTGGTTCAGGATTTTTCCAAGCTGGGCCTGGCTCTGTACATCGCAGCTGCTCAGACACGTCAGGGTGGCCGCTATAAAGTAAATGCTAATTCTTTTCATCAATCTTGTTTGTTTGCTCAATGGTAAGCAATTCTCTGGCCAGTAATTTAGCCGATTTTGCTAATTTAACAAATTCGGCACGATAACCTTCATTGTCTTTACCGATCGCATTCTGAGCAGAACTGATCACATGATCAAAACTGGCATTCTGTTTAAAATCGGATTGCCTGAGCAGCATCCCAAATTCCGCTACAGCAGCACTAAACCTGAAGTTTTCAGATGTTCTGCCAAAAGGCTGCATATGATCTGTTACCGGATGGACGATCAGTTTACTAACATTTCCGTCAGGCTTTTTATAGCGCATTTTCACCGTCAGCAATTCCCGGCTATTGTTCCTTACTACAGGTTTTTTCTCGGACTGGTATTTCAGGTCATCAACACTCCCCGAAAAGCTGCTTTTCACACCAACCGGAATTACCTCATATAAGGCAGTTACTGTATGTCCGGCACCCATTTCCCCCGCATCTTTCAGATCGTCATTAAAGTCACGTGCCTTAAGCATGCGGTTTTCATAACCCACCAGACGATAGGCCTGTACTTTCGCAGGATTGAACTCGACCTGAAGTTTTACATCTTTGGCAATGGTAAACAACGTTCCGCCAAACTCGCTGATCAATACTTTTCTGGCCTCAGAAATGTTATCGATATAAGCATAGTTCCCATTGCCTTTGTCAGCAAGGATCTCCATTTTGCTGTCCTTGATGTTGCCCATCCCATAACCCAGAACAGTCAGAAAAATTCCGCTTTTGCGCTTGTTCTCAATCAGCTTTTGCATCGCATCGTCACTGTTTGGACCCACATTAAAGTCTCCGTCCGTCGCCAGTATCACCCTGTTGTTGCCGTTTTTTATAAAATTGTCTGAAGCAATTTTATAAGCCAGTTCAATCCCCTGGCCGCCGGCAGTAGAACCACCAGCGCTCAATTGGTTTAAAGCTTCTTTTATTTTAATTTTTTGGTCCCCGGGAGTAGAAGGGAGCACCATTCCTGCCTGACCGGCATAGACCACTATCGCGACCTTGTCTGAGGACCTGAGCTGCTCAGTCAGCAGTTTGAACGAGGACACCAGCAGCGGAAGTTTGTTGGGATGGTTCATTGATCCGGAGACATCGATAAGGAATACCAGATTGGATGCAGGGAGACGATCCGTGGTGATTTTCTTCCCCTGCAATCCAATCTTTACCAATTTATGGCTGGTATTCCAGGGAGCGCTGGAAATTTCTGTGCTGATGTTTACCGGGTCATCGCCTTCAGGCTGCGCATAGTCATAATCAAAGTAGTTGATCATTTCCTCTATTCTTACCGCATCAGCCGGAGGCAGACCGCCGTTATTGATGAATCTGCGCAAATTGCTATAGGATGCCGCATCAACATCAACGGAGAAAGTAGACAATGGATGGTTCAGCGCATTTTTAAAACCATTTTCGATCTTTGCTGTGTAGCTTTCATCATTTTGTGAGACGGAGCTTAAGCCCCTGATGCTGATACTCCCTCTTTGTCCGGGAGCACCTGTATTATTCTGGATATTCAGCCCTGCAACTTTGCCCTGCACCAGTTGCTCCACATTCGCAACCGGCACATCCCGTACCTCTTTTCCAGTAACAATATAACTGCTTCCGGTAGTTTTTTCCTTAACACGTTTCTGGTAGCCACGAATCACAACATCATCCAATTCATTTTGTACTGCCGTCAGGACGACATCAATAACCCGCCCGGTGATTTTTACCTTTTTAGTATGATATCCGATGGCGGTAAATGTCAGCTCCTTTGTTCCGGAGGGTACAGTAATCTTGTATTTTCCATTTTGACCAGTTACTCCAGCGTTTTTCATGGGCTTATCTGGAGCCACAGGAACATAGATTCCTGCGTTTGGCAGCGGTGCTCCGCTGCTTTGATCTGTTACAATACCTGTAATGGTGATCGGGTTGTATTCAACAGCCTTGAAAGCCGCCAGAATCAACAACATGCATACCGATAAAATTAGCCTTTTCATACGTTTGGTTTTTCCTAATGATGTAAGCATGACATAAATTCCATAGCGCTTTCAAAAAAAATTTTTATACTTGAGAAAATTACCACAACGCTACCCCTTGAAGTTTATAAAGAACAACACCAAAATACAGGAGCAGGACGATGCTGCTTTGGTCGCCAGTTATAAAAGCAGTGGCGATTTGACTGTTTTGGGTACACTTTATAACAAGTATATGCACCTGGTATACGGGGTTTGCCTCAATTACCTCAAGGATGAAGAACTCAGCAAGGATGCAGTCATGCAGATCTTTGAAGAACTGGTCGTCAAGCTCAGGATTCACGAAGTGCAGAATTTTAAGAGTTGGCTGCATGTACTGGCGCGCAACCACTGTTTGATGGCATTGCGCAAAAACTCCAGGCACACTACAGTTTCACTTGAAGATTCTTTTGTGGAAAACACCGATTTTGTGCATCTTGATGTCGATGATACAAAAGAAACTAAGCTCACCATCATGGAAAAGTGTATGGAAACACTTCCTGAAGAACAGCGTGTGAGTGTAGACTTGTTCTATTTGCAGGAAAAATGTTATAAGGAAGTAGCAGACCTCACCGGTTATGATATGCAGAAGGTGAAGAGTTACATACAAAATGGAAAACGGAACTTGAAAATTTGTATAGAAAGGAATAGTAGTGAATAAGGATTGGATCGATATTGCAGTTTTAGAGGATTACCTCGACGGTAAGCTGGATGCCAAAGCCATGAACAAGGTAGAGCGCGAAGCGCTTGAAGATCCTTTCGTGGCCGAAGCGCTGGCTGGTCTGAGTACGGCCCCAAAACGTTCGCTGGAGTCCATCTCCTTATTGCAAAAACAATTGCAGGAGCGTGTTTCGGCCCACCATCATAGTAAAAAAGCAACTGTCATCACCTGGCAGCGTCTGAGTATCGCAGCCACAGCAGCAGTATTATTCGTTTCTGTCGGCATCATCTTCTGGATGAAACAAAATAACTATCAGGATACGCTGGCCAAACAGGCTAAACAACCTAAACAAGTTGAAGTGACCATTGCCTCCAGAGAATTTAAAGACAGCCTGATCAAAGCCGGGGCACAGGTTGCAGCAGCGAATGCATCGAAAGCCGAAACATCGAAAGCCGAAGCACCATCGAAAGCGGTAGAAGAAGCGATTAAAGCCGCGAAAAGCAACGCATATGCGTCAACTGTAAAAGCGAAGAGGAAAAACATGGTCACTAAATATCCTGCCCCTGTTGTTTCAGAAAAGACAGAACTGAACGATGCAGTAACAGTTGCACAACCGCAAGCGGCACAGCTCAGCAGAAGCTCCTTGCCGGCAAAAACAATTGGCCCGCCGGGCACGGTGATTAAAGGCAGGGTAATTGACCAGGCAAACGGACAACCGCTTGAAAACGCATCTATCTTTGTCAAAGGAACCAATATCAGGGCATTTACAAACAATGCCGGAGAATTCTCCCTTACTTCAGATAGCATGCTGAAAAACCCGCAGATCACCGCTGCCTATATCGGCTATGACAATGCAGTTGCGCAGGCAAAGGTCAATGAATCCAATGTCCTGACCCTCAGGGAAAATAAAAGCAATCCCAACGAAGTTGTCATTCGTGGTTACCAGAAAAGATCAAGGGAACAGACAACAGGAAGCCGCTTTGTCGTGACCGGTAAAGAAGTACAGGATGTGCCAGTTGCGAATGTGGAGCAACTGGTTCAGGGCAAAGTTGCGGGGTTGAATATTCAGAATAATACAGGTGCTCCCGGACAAAGAGGGAGTATCAGCATCAGGGGCTTAAGCTCCATAAGCGATACAAGTTCTGCCCGGCCTTCCAATGGCTGGGATAAGTTTAAGGCATACCTGATCAAAACCAACCGTTTCAGCGGCGAAACCAAGCCAGGACAGACAGCCGTGTTCAAATTTATCGTCAAGAACGGCCGCCCAACTAACGTCGTTACCGTCAAAGGCATTTCTAAAGATTATGACGAAGAGGCCATCCGTTTAATTAAAAACGGGCCAGGCTGGATATTATCCGACCCGGCCCATCCCGATGTGAATGTTGTTCTGAGATTCTAAAATAAAAAATGGATGACACCGTAAACGATGGCCGCCAATGTGGCCGATACCGGAATGGTCAGTACCCATGCCCATAACAGACTTACTGTAACTCCCCACCTTACCGCAGATACCCGCTTTAGCAGGCCAACCCCAACAATAGATCCGGTAATGGTATGTGTAGTAGAAACCGGGATACCGAAGTGCTCAGTGATACCGAGGGTCACCGCGCCAGCAGATTCTGCCGCTACACCCTCAAAAGCATTTACTTTAGTAATTTTGGAGCCCATGGTTTTTACAATCTTCCAGCCGCCGCTCATGGTACCCAGTGCAATCGCCGCATAACAAGAGATCGGTATCCATTCAGGCATAGCATCTCCGGTATGCAGTACATTCCCCGCAACCATCGCCACATAGATGATTCCCATTACTTTCTGGGCATCATTACCACCATGGGTAAAGCTCAGCGCAGCGGAAGATATCAATTGCAGACGTTTAAACCATTTTTCAGCCACAGAAGGCCGCGCATACTTAAATATGTGTAAGATAATAATGGAAATGATCACAGAAATGATCATCCCTATGACCGGTGCCAGGACTATAAATGCCACAACCTTTATGATCGGGGCAAGGTTGATCGCAGACATGACGTTTGCGCCCAACGCTGCCGCCTTGGCCATACCAGCCCCGGCAAAACCACCAATGAGGGTGTGAGAAGAACTGGACGGTATTCCAAACCACCAGGTAAATAAATTCCACATAATGGCAGCAAGCAAGCCTGCAAGGATGACCTCAAGCGTAATGAAATTTTCTACTACAGTCTTGGCTATAGTATTGGCGACCTTGTGGTCCGTAAAATAAAAATAGGCAGCAAAATTAAACACTGCCGCCCAAAGTACCGCCTGAAATGGAGACAGCACTTTTGTAGAAACGATCGTCGCAATGGAGTTTGCCGCGTCATGAAAGCCATTGATATAATCAAAGGCAATCGCCAGCACAATTACAACAATCAATAAGGTACTTACCATTTTATATAGGTTTAAGCGTTCTTTACCAAAATAGATTCCAGCACATTGGCGGCATCTTCACATTTATCTGTAGCCATCTCCAAAGTCTGCAGTACTTCTTTTTGTTTGATCAGCTCTATCGCATTGGTCTCAAATTCAAACAAACGGGCAATAGCGAGGTTACAAACATAATCAGCCTGATTTTCTCCGCTGTTTATCCTTACGCAGGCATCCGCAATGACCCGGATGTTTTTAAAGCTCCTCAGTTCCCTGATTGCATTTTCCAGGTCGGTGCACATTTCCACCAGCAGCTCAGCAAGCTTGATCATCGCATCGCCGATATTGGTAATGTTGTACAATTCGATATTGCTGGCCGAAGCATGTATGTAATCCGCGATGTCATCAATCGCACTCGCCAGGGCATGGATATCCTCCCTGTCAAACGGTGTAATAAAGTTTTTGCTGAGTTCTAAAAAGATAGAATGTGTGATGTCGTCACCAACGTGTTCCAGCCGCTCTACTTCCTTAATGTGTTCTTTCCTTTTTTCAAGATCGCCTGCACTCAGTGCCAGCAATAAAGCTTCTGAAATTTTCAATACATTACTTCCTGCCTGCTCAAATAATGGCTGAAATTTTTTGTCCCTGGGGGTGAAGAACTTAAAAATGCTATTCATCTTTTTTATAAAATATGATACAAAAGTATGAGTGCAATGTTAAGTTAATGTTAACTGTTAAGTTTTTTCGTTTAGCGGTCCGGCTTTTAGCCCAGCTTTTGGAGCGTAAAGGCAA
Organism: Pedobacter ginsengisoli; assembly: GCF_030244015.1. Classification (GTDB taxonomy): domain Bacteria; phylum Bacteroidota; class Bacteroidia; order Sphingobacteriales; family Sphingobacteriaceae; genus Pedobacter; species Pedobacter ginsengisoli. Next base: position 927,716 of record NZ_JASSYX010000003.1, on the reverse strand, counting down.
AGGTGGTGCCTATTTGCTGGGTACTTCTCACCGATATAATTTGCTGGTGCGCTTCCAGAATATGTTTTACAATAGCCAGTCCCAGTCCGGTTCCGCCTTCCTGTCTTGACCGGTGCGTATCGATCCTGTAAAAGCGTTCAAACAATCTGGGAAGGTGTTTTTCATCTATTCCGATGCCATTGTCCGTCACCTCGATCAGATATTGATCGTGCAGCTCAAAGATTTTTATGGCTGTAGATCCATCGGGTTTTCCATATTTTAACGAGTTTTCGATGAGATTCATCATAACCTGTCTGATCTTTTCCCTGTCTGCGTTTACATAAGCAGGATAAGTATATTTTTCTTTAAATGACAGTTTAATGTTTCTGGCTTTCGCCTTGTCCTCGAGCGCTTCCATGACTTCCCTCGCCAGCCCCACAAAATCAAATTTCTGATAATTGATCGGTATCTCCCCGGATTCAAGTTTAGAGATAGAATCCAGGTCATTGATCAGGTAGCTCAGCCTTTCCACATTATCCGCTGCTTTTTTGAGAAACTTTGTGGCTGTTTCCGGATCATCAGCTATACAATCCTGCAGCGTGTCTATGTATCCCTGAACCGCAAACAACGGTGTTTTGAACTCATGTGATACATTCGATAAGAATTCACGCCTGAACTGTTCCTGCTTTTTTAAAATGTCGATCTCTCTTTTTTTAGCACCGGCCCATTCCTTAACTTCCTGTTCCACATCATTGATCGGGTCAGCACTTACATATTCCCCCAGCGCATCTTTCAGGTCCTTGCCCAGTTTAAGGTTATGGATCAATTTATAAATGAGCACGATCTTCGAATAGATATACTTTTCCAGCAAATAATAAAAGACCAGGTAGCTGATTACAAATGAAACACCAAACGAGATCGCCAGATCATACCAGCTTTGCTGGAAATAAAAGTTCACCAACCCAATAGCTATGCCCACAGCAAGCGCTGCGATTAGCACCAATATACTTAGTTTCATTTTAGAAGATTTATTATCCTTATGAGCAGGTTAGCTATGCAGGCCGGAATGCTGAAATAAATCCGGCATGACAGAGCGCAGTTCAGATAACCTCCAGGTGAAGGCAATTTACAAGATAAATTTAAGATTTAAATCTTTTCTGTAAGATATTTCCAATACCTTTTGGGTACATGCCTCTGGTGGAGCCTGGTGTTTTTCCTGGCTGGGATATTAGTGCTGTTAAAGTAATTTTTCCAGAGTGCGGCATATTCCTCCTCTTTGTCAGACATCCTGGCTGTACCGGGTTTTTTCAAATTCTTTTCGCCCTCAGGGGCGAGGTGTAACTCTTCCACTTTTGTCAGGTCATAAACAAAGCCATAATGCCGCCTGAGGTCATAAATGATCCATTTCTGATCCGCATAACGATTTTTAAAATGATTGACAAGCAGAGGCAATACGTTAAAGTCCGGATCGATGCCACAATAGAATATCCCGTCTGCCAGCTGCCGAAAACGTATAAACGCTTCCATTCTATGTTTTTCCCTTTCCACCATAGTTGCGGTTTGCGAAAGTTTGAGCACATGCTCATTTCCATAATTGGTCTCAGCCCCGGCAGGATTTGAAAAGACATAACAGGCAAATTCAAAAAGATGCTGAAAAGCACCTGGCAGCTCAGATAAAAAGGTAGCGTAAAACTTTCTCAGCCAGGCGGCAGGCAGCCTGCTCTGCAAACCCTTCCATACCCGGTCGGCTTTTTTTCGGTCGTTGACCACATCAAATGGAACATTAAAGGCATCCGGTAGATAATGTATTGATGTTTTCAATTGCACTTTTCCCGGCTTTCGCTCAAACCATTCAAATACCGCACAAAGCAGCCCTTCCAAACTTCCGTCAAATAAGTAGGTCATCTCAAAACATCGTCAGTTGCGCAGTTCCCAATTTTGCATATTTACTTTCACTTTCCGCAAGAATGAATGACTTGATCTGTGTATGCTGGTATGCTTTCAATTGGTACGGGCTGTCCGCACACCTGATGAAATATTGCGCCCTGTTATAAGCCACCCCGATCTTTTTCAGCTGGTCAATACGCAACCTGCCAAATTTGCGCGCCGCTATAATTTTGTTTGCCGAGCCTATTCCTATACCCGGCACCCTGATAATCATACTGTGCGCGGCGACATTAATGTCCACGGGGAAAAATTGCAGATTGCGCAGTGCCCAACTTAGCTTCGGGTCAATGTCAATATCCAAATGTGGGTTGGCGTCATTCAGCAGTTCATTGATGTGGAAACCGTAAAACCGCATCAGCCAGTCGGTCTGGTACAATCTGTTTTCCCGGATTAACGGCGGCTGTGTGCCTATCAGGGGGAGTCTGTTGTCGCTGCTTACCGGCACATAACCAGAATAATAAACCCTTTTTAAAGAAAACTCCCTGTAAAATTTATCCGCAGTCTGCATGATGTCCTTGTCTGTTTCAGCGGTAGCACCGATCACCATCTGCGTACTTTGACCCGCTGGGACAAAATCGGGGACGCTTTTGATCAGCGACCTTTCCTCACTAAACTGCAGGATCTGGTTCTGGACATAAGCCAGTGGTTTGATCACATCCGCATGCGTTTTTTCAGGAGCGAGCAATTTAAGACCCGCTTCAGTAGGCATTTCCAGGTTAATGCTCATCCTGTCGGCATACATACCAGCTTCTCTGACCAGCTCTTCACTAGCACCGGGAATGGTCTTTAAATGAATATACCCATTAAAACGCTCTTCCAAACGAAGTTTTTTTACCACCCTGACCAGGCGTTCCATTGTAAAATCGGCATCTTTAAATATGCCTGAACTCAGGAAGAGCCCCTCGATATAATTCCTGCGGTAGAAATTGATAGTCAGCGAAACCGCTTCCTCAATAGTAAACGCTGCCCGCTCTATATCATTGCTCGCTCTGGACACACAATACGCACAATCAAAAATGCAATGATTGGTGAGCAATATTTTTAACAGGGAAACGCAGCGTCCATCCTCGGTATAGGTATGACAGATGCCGGAGGCATGCGCGTCTCCCAGACCTTTGTTGTCGTTTTTCCTGCTGGAACCGCTTGATGAACAAGAAACATCATATTTTGCAGCATCAGCGAGTATGTTCAGTTTTTTTCTGATCCTTTCCGTCATAGCCCTCTAATTTGCTAACAAATATAGTAATAAACTAAATATATTAGCTTTTAGGCTGATTAAAAAGTATCACCGAAAGCCCTTATATCTCTGAATAAAACTGATCGAGGTACAGCTGCATAAATTCATGGCGCTGTAAAGCCATTGCAGTCCCCGTTTTAGTTTTCATCAGGTCCTTAAGCAGGAGCAGCTTCTCATAAAAATGATTTATAGTAGGGTTTACAGCAGTTTTATACGCTTCCTTTGTCATGTTGAGATCAGGCTTTATGGCCGGATCATACAATACCCTGTTCTTATAGCCCCCATAGGTAAAAGCACGTGCAATTCCTATTGCGCCTATGGCATCCAGCCGGTCTGCATCCTGTACAATGTCCAGCTCCTTTGAATGAAAATCAATCTTCCCTAAACTGGATTTGTAGCTCAGGTTTTTAATGATCTGCTGCACATGCGTGATCATGACATCACCAACGCCTATCCCCTGTAAAAATTCACCGGCTATACGGGGTCCTAATTCTTCGTCGCCATCGTGAAATTTGCTGTCAGCAATATCGTGGAGCAGGGCAGCGAGCGAAACCACCATCACATCTCCATTTTCCTGCTCATTGATCTTTAGTGCATTCTTATATACACGTTCAATGTGAAACCAGTCATGACCGGCCTCAGCTCCTCTGAGCTTTTCCTGTACAAACCGGATGGTTCTATTTATAAGGTGTTCCATAGCATTTCCTTTTGGAGCAATTGCGTGTTAATCGGCCGTCCTCAGGCCCTCGGGCCTTCTTGTGCCATCATACAGTTCATATTCCAGCATCCGGCAATCCAGTTTTCCGTTATAAAATTCTATTTTGCGTGAAGCCTTCAGCCCGATCTTCTTGGCCAGGTCAGGGTTGCCGGTAAAAATATAACCAAAATAACCCTTGCACTTCTGCTTCATAAAATCACCCATACGTTTGTAGGTCAGTTCCAGTTTGGAATGCACACCCAGGCGTTCCCCGTATTCGGGATTAAACACCACCACGCCCTTACCAGTTTCAGGAACGATGGTCTCTTCAAAATCGCAGACCTCAAAAGTGATCAGGGTATCCACCCCAGCGGTTTTCGCATTTTTGCGGCTTACATCTATCGCATCCTCAGAAATGTCGGTAGCGATGATCTGCAGATCAACATTTTTGATGACCTGTTCCTTTAAGATCCTCCGTTCTGCAAAGAAAACTTCCTCATCATATCCTAAAATGTGCATAAATCCATAGTTCATACGAAAGAGGCCGGGCCTGCGGTTGGTAGCGATCAGGGCCGCTTCAATAGCAAGCGTTCCCGAACCGCACATCGGATTGACAAAAGGAGATTTCTGGTCCCATTGGGTACTCAGAACGGCTGCGGCAGCGAGGGCTTCCAGCATAGGGGCTTTTCCTGGGATCTTCCGATAGCCATGCTTAGCGAGCGTTTCGCCCGAAGTGTCAATAAATATATCGGCTTCACTATCCTTCCAGTACAAATGGATCACTGCCTTATTGGCATCAGAGCCTGAATTCGGACGGATGTTCTTTTTCTCTTTGATGCGGTCCACAATCGCATCCTTTACCTTTAAATTGGCAAAGAGCGGCGTAGTAATGGTAGGGTTGTCCACGTTTGAAGTGACTGAAAAATAACCTGCAAAATCGATCAGCTCCTCCCAGGGCATGTCTTTAAGTTCTGCATACAATTCATCCGGATCTTTTGCTTTAAAACTTCTTAAATTATATAAGATCTGGCTGGCACAGCGCAGGTTAAGGTTCAGTTTTATACACTCAGAAAGAGTGATGTCCAGTTCAATCCCTGTGGGGAAATCCCTTACAATGGTATAGCCAAGTGCTTTTACTTCCTCCTGTAAATAAGTAGAAAGGCGTTTATTACAGGTGATGATCACCTTCGATTTGTTGTGGAAAACTTGCATAGTTGAAAGTGCGAAGTTATCAATAAAAATATAGAGATTTGGGTTGTCAACAAGAATAAACAGTACATAGTATGGAATTAAAAGGAAAAGTGCATGAGATAGGCGCCTTACAACAAGTAAGTGAAACTTTCAAAAAACGCGATCTCATTATAGAATACGCAGAGAACCCAACTTATCCTGAATACATCAGGTTTGAAGCCCTTCAGGATAAAACAGCTTTGTTTGACAGTTTAAAACCTGGAGATGATGTTGAAGTTTCTTTTAACCTGCGCGGACGTCCATGGACAGATAAAGCGGGTAAAACCTCTTATTTCAACAGTCTTGTAGTCTGGCGTATCAATGCCCTGACTGCCTCTGCAGCAGCAGCTCCGACTCCTCAATATGCCCCGCCGGCTGACCTGAGCAGTGCACCGGGTGAGGATGACGACCTTCCTTTCTAAAAAGATCTTTTTTAAATAAACAAATTAAATACCTATGCCGCCTTAGAACCAGGGCGGCATTTTTTTTATGCCATTAATTCACATCAGCTTAGTATAACTGCATATAAATTACAAGTAATATTCAGATAATCTTCATATTAAACCTATCCTAAAGATATGATTGCAATATTATTGATATATAGTTATTATATCTACAGATATATGAAGGATATTTTAATGATATACCAAGGATATACCAATGATATCTTAACTATGAAATATATCTGTTATTTGACTGAAATTAATCTGAGTTTATTATTAGCTAAATATTGATTATTAGCAATTTATATCTTATATTTAATTGTGGGTGCCGCAAGATGTGCCTTTAACTTTACTATAAACTATGTTATGGGAGTATCAAGAAATGGTCCTCAGGGTGAACATTCCGGCAAAGTCGGAAAAATCGTATACTATATGCTGAACGGGCAGCAGGTATCCAGAACGGTGGGCTATACCATTAAACCGGCAACGGCATCCCAGCTTAGCGCACGTCTGATGACGAAGACCTGCAACGAATTTTTAAGCCGTTTCAAAGAGTTTATTAACGTGGGTTTTGGTGTTGAGGCATCGGGGACGGTCAAAAACGCTTTTAACCTGGCGGTTCAATACAATCGCAGAACCATTATTAAAGGGGTATATCCTGATTTCGGGATCGATTATGAAAAGGTAATTTTAAGTGCCGGAACTTTGAAGCCGGCGGAAAACTGGCATGTCACCGAGACAGGACAGGGGATGCAGTACAACTGGGGTACTGATCCGCAGATGGCATGGCCTGAGTCGACCGACCAGGTGATGATGCTGGCTTATTTTCCTGAACAGCAAAAGGTAATCTATACGCTTTTTGGCAGTAGCAGGCTTTCCGGGAGTGATGTGCTGGAAATACCGGAGGGGCTGCAGGGGAAACATGCGGAGACCTTTATGTCTTTTGTGTCCGCAGACCGTAAGCGGCTGGCCAACAGCGTGTATACCGGCAGCTTCAATAATGGCCTGTTAAAGGGTCTGCTGACCGGTGGTACCCAGCAGTAGACCTGCATATGAATTAATTTTAAGCTGATAAACAACAAATTATGGGGATATTAAAAGGCGGGCTGCTTGGCCCGTTCAGAAAGAAAACGGGCGCGGTGGTGGGGCGCCAGCGCAAAGGCCAGAATGTAATGACCGGGCTTCATAGAATCAGTCAGAAGCCGCCGTCTGAAAGCCAGCTGGAAGAACGGCTGAAGTTCGGCCTGCTCAATAATTTTTTGAGCAATATTGTCCCATTGGTAAACCCCGGCTTTAAACGTTATGCTAAAGTGGGATCTGCCTTAAATGCAGCTTATTCCTATAATGTGGAGCATGCGTTTGTTAAACAGGGGGAAGACTGGCACATCAATTTCCCGAAAATGGTTTATAGCCGGGGACATATAGATACGCCGGAAGGAGCTGAAGCGGTGCTGGTACCCGGGGAAGAGGAGGTTGGAGATGCCGGGATCCTGTTCAGCTGGCTGCTCCAAAAACAGACAGCTTCCTGCCAGTTTACCGATATGGCAAGTTTTCTTGTGTATAATGCTTCGAAAAATAAAGCCATGATCGTTAGCGCTGCTGTCAACCGGTACGCATTGTCTTATCTGTTCAGGTTGCCGCAGGATTTTGGCGGTGACACGGTGCATTGTTATATGAGTTTTGCTTCGGCAGATGGAAAACAGACCGGTGACAGTGTGTATCTGCGAGAGCTCCCTTTTTATGTTCCCCCTCAGCAAGTCCCTCAGCAAGCCCCTTAGCCCTTCCCTCCTCTACACTATTAATGCGCGCTGCCTCATTATCCCATTTGCGTTTTAGATCCTGGTTATAAATAGCTTGTTCCTCCTTGCTCAATTTTGTATATTATGCAAGAAGTCGACGAGCGGATTGATGTACCGTGTATGTTCAGGCATAAATTCAAGTATAAAGTTCACACTGCGAAAGTATGTAAGTTCATTGTGCCTTTCCAATTGCTGTCTCCTGGAGGTATACCGGTTCATAAAACCCCGCTGACGTGTTAAATTTTGTTAAATAAAACCTTTTCTCTGCTTCCTTCGTTAATTTTGAGTAATTATATATAATGAAGAAGCGGATTCTCTGGATAATTACCACCCTGATGACGGCAGCGTTGCTGGGTGTGTTTGTAATGCAATTGTATTACATCAGGGAAGCATACAATCTAAAATCCCAGCTTTTTGAGCAAAATGTCAATGAAGCGCTGAATGATGTGGCCAGCAAAGTACAGAAGCGGTACGCTGCCAATCACATTACAAAAAAGGATTACGAGCTCAGGAAAGAGCGGGAGCGGGCTGTGCGCGATAAGGCACAGGAAATCGTTGATTATAAGGAGCGTTTCAGGGCGGAGGAAGCACAGCGTAAACTGCGTCAGCAGGAAAGGATCATTGCGGATCTGAATATGCGGGACAGCCTGATAAGGGTCAGTTTTCCAATGCCTAAACTGATTCCCGAGGATGTCTTTCAGCAAATCACTTACATCAATAATAAAAGCGAGTCATCTATGCAGGTTCAGGTCGATTACGGAGTTGACCAGGAGGGCAACATAATTGATGTCAACCAAACCATTACTGCTAATAAAACGGGGACATTTCCATCAAAAACATCGGCATATCCACAAAAAACAACGATCTTTTCCAAAAAAACCACAACATTTTCTTTAGCACCCGGTAAGCTGCCGGACAGCATCAGGTACCTCGCCTATAATCCGAAAAATTTAACCCCCATCACCATAACGATGGAGCAGGTGACGGACAAGCTGGCCCGGGGTTTTAAAAGGGAAGACCAGCTGGCCGAGCAAAGATACAAACTGGGGCTTGAGGCACTGATGGAGGATACTGTGGTACTGGAGAACAACAGCCTGAATTACCTGGAAGATGTCGCCAAAGAAATGCGGCAGGCAAGTGTTCCTATTGAGCAGCGGATTCCTAAGGACAATCTCGATACGCTGATCAAGAGGGAGTTATTGAATAGGAACATCAATCTGGACTACGATTTTTGGCTAAAGCTGGCCACCAAGGATTCATTGTTGTATAGTCAGGCTGCCCATCAGACTGCTGATGGTGGCCTGGGCAAAAATGTGTATAAGATTCCTTTATTCGGCAACGACATTTTTCGGGACCCGGGCTTGCTTTTCATCAGCTTCCCCAATAAAAATTCACTGATATTGGGCAATATGTGGGCGACAATGGCTTCATCGGCAGGTTTGCTGCTGGTGCTTGTCTTTATTTTTGCTTACACCATTTACGCCATCATCAGGCAGAAAAAGATCTCTGAAATGAAAACAGATTTCATCAATAACATGACCCACGAGTTTAAGACCCCGGTGGCTACCATTATGATTGCCAGCGAGGCACTGAAAGACCCGGAGATCGTTGAAGACAGGAAACGGATCAGCAGGCTGGCGGGGATTATTTATGATGAAAATGTAAGGCTTGGCAATCATATAGAACGGGTGCTGAGCATCGCCCGCCTGGAGAAAAAAGAACTGAAACTGGAACAGGAGGAACTGAACGTAAATGACCTGATCCTGGTCGTGACAGACAGTATGGACCTGCAGCTGCAAAAGAAAAATGCGATTGTGGACCTGCAGCTCAATGCGGTCAACCCGGTCATATCTGGCGATGAGCTGCACTTTTCCAATGTGATCTATAACCTGATCGACAATGCAAATAAATACAGTGCCGGTATTCCTAAGATCACCATCAGCACAAGGAATACAGCCAGACATCTTTATATTGAAATCGCTGACGAGGGTATCGGGATGACCAGGGACCAGACCAGGCGTATTTTTGATCAGTTCTACAGGGTGCCAACGGGCAACCTGCATGATGTAAAGGGGTTTGGTCTGGGGCTGAATTACGTTCAGGACATCATCAACCAAATGGGCGGCACCATAAAAGTGAACAGTGAGAAGGATAAAGGAACTAAATTTGAAATCAGCTTACCTCTAAACCAAAATTAACGACGCATGAAAAGAATCCTACTGGTAGAAGATGATCCAAACCTGGGTCTGCTGTTGCAGGATTACCTGCAGATCAAAGGAAAATTTGATGTGGTGCTGTGTGTGGATGGTGATGAGGGGTTACGGGCATTTACCAGGCAGGAATTTGACCTTTGCATCCTGGATGTGATGATGCCGAAGAAAGACGGTTTTACGCTGGGCAAAGAGATCAGAAAGATAGATCAGAACGTGCCCATTATCTTCGCGACGGCGAAAGCCATGATGGAAGATAAGGCCTCTGCCTATGACCTTGGAGGGGATGATTACATCACTAAGCCTTTTAGAATTGAGGAACTGCTGCTCAGGATCAATGCCTTGCTGAAAAGGGTTGCGGTGAAGGAGCCGGCTGATAGCGGACCTGTCCAGACACAGTTTCAAATTGGTGACTATTCCTTTGATTATACCACTCAGATGATCCATTATAAAGGCCAGCAGCAAAAGCTTTCAACCAAGGAGGCGGAGCTCCTGCAGCTTTTATGCCTGAAAAAGAATGCCGTACTGACCCGGGAGGAGGCTTTACTGAGCATCTGGCATGATGACAATTATTTTAATGGCCGCAGTATGGACGTGTTTTTGAGTAAGCTCAGAAAATACCTGCGCGAAGACCCCAGGGTCGAAATACTGAATGTACATGGCAAGGGTTATAAATTGCTGGTCAACTGATGGTTTCCCTGCCTATAATGTAAATGCTTTTAAGGCGGAACGCGCATAGTTTCCCCAGCCCTTCAGGGCATCGTCTATGATCTTTCTCAGGCCCTTGTAGTCTGTGGCTTTGCCCTTTGCCGGTGCTTTAAGTTCTGCCGCCGATACGGGCTTGTCTGCTACTGTCTTTGCAAACCAGGTGATGTTCTCATGGGGAAGGGCTACGCCCAGGATCATTCCCGGCAGTCCTGTAAAGGATTCCGGCCCGCCGGATAGGGGAATTTTATCGGTGTAAAAAGCAACCACATAAATGGAATCCAGGATGATGGCATTTGCCCTGCGGCATTCATATCCGGCTATGGTGCGCATTTCGCTGGTGAGCTTCCAGTTTATTTTACGGATGCTGTCTTTCTGCAGAAAAGTTTCTTCATAGACTTGCTTTTGGGCGGTAAATAATCCAGTTGTCAGGTCCGAATAAATGGTATTGTTTTGGGTAACCATCGGGTCATTGGAAAAGTAATTCCTTGCGCCGGCTTCACTTTCAGCAATAGGCGTAAACAGGGTTTTGTCTCCGGTAAAACTGAGTGTACTTTTTAACAATTTGAATTGGGGCTGGTTCCTTTTGTAACTGTCGTACATTTCCTGCCAGAATGATCCTGTGTTTTCGCTGATGTTTTTTTTCATCATCGCAAACATATTGACGCTTTTCTCAAATTCTATGACTCCGCTGGTGGTGAACCTGGCGTTTTGTGCAGATGCACTGCTTGCCAGGGCAAGCAGACAAAGTATGGTGATGATGGTGTTTTTCATATCCTGAGCATTATTTGGCAGCCGCGCCACCCATTTTGTTAAAATCCCAGCTTACAGAGAGTAGAAAATATCTTTGTATGGTGGTGTAACTGTTTTGTGTAACCATGTTGGAGCTGGCGTACCTGCTGAATCCAATATTCTGGTTGAGCAGGTCTTTGCCGGACAGGGAAACTTTAAGGTTTTCTCCTTTGAGGAACTTCTTGCTGATGAATGCATTCCATATAAAGCGGCTCAGGTCCTGATTGAAAGTTTCAGTGCCTGCTTTAAACTCGTAATTTCCATCGGTGCCGATCTCTATTTTACCTGGCAGGTAAATGTTGATGTTGCCGTTGCTGTTAAAACCCCAGCCATCATTGTTGTTGGTGTTTTGCAGGGAGGAAGTGATGGAGTTGTAGTTAGGGCCTCCGGAAATGCGGAAATTGTATTTTTTCTCTTTGTATTTGGAAATATTCAACCCCCCTCTGTAAGTATTACTGCTGGTATTGGCAGTCACATTGTTGGTGAGGCTATAGTTGACGCTACCATTGTAGCCCAGATCGAGACCTACACTGAGGTCGAGCGCTTTGATTTTCTTGTCTGTAGAAAGATCAAAATAATAATTTGATGGGCGTTTGCCGCTCAGGTTGACCGACTGATAGGTGGTTTTACCGGAAGCCTGGTCTGTTGTGGTATTATTCGTGATGGGGTTGAAAGTGAAACTGTAATTTCCAGAAACCCACAAAGACTGCTCGCTCAGGATCTTGTACGAACTGTAGCTCAGGTTAAAGCTATTGTTGTAGGATGGTCTTAGCCCCGGGTTGCCCAGTTTGATGTTCAGCGGATCTGTATTTACCCTCACCGGTTGTATGTCATCAATGCCGGGCTGATTGGTATAGCCGTAATAACTGAACCGGACGGATTTCTGCTGGGAGAAACGGTAAGAATACCTGGCCTGCGGGTTCCAGTTGATGAAATTTCTTTTGAAGGAATTGCCGGTGTAGCTGTCAAGCTGATTGAACCGGACGGCGGTGACGTTTGTTCCAAAATTAAACGTGGTTTTATCCCTGGTATAGTTCATGCTGATACCGCCCTTATTGGAAAGCTGATCGAGTTTAAAATCATTGCTGAACTGCAGGTCCAGGTCATCGTAAGCCCCGGAAGCTGATTTGTTGTACGACCTGCGGTCTGAACTGCTGTTGTTGATACCCAATCCATAATTTAAGATCAGGGAAGTAGTTTTGGAGAGCGGTTCGGTATAAGTAAGGTTACTGTTTAGCACACTGCCTGTAGTTTTATTGATCTTTTGCTGATCGACGACCCTGGTGCTGTCAGAAATGTTGCTGGTATTGAAAAATTCATTGGTTGAGTTCAAAAAGCCTTCGCTGTCAGATTTGGTAATGGTTTCTTTGATCATCAGGGAAAAAGTCCGGCCTTTCTTTTTCAGTTTTTTGGTCCAGAATGCCGAGATGTTGAAAGCCTGTTTGTCCGTCTCGTTTGTCAGGCTGCGGTCGCCGGTATTGATTTTGGTGCCGTCTTCCCGCAGGCTCAAAGAAGTAAAGCTGTCGCTGGTATTGGAATTGTTTACTGAACCATCTGCACTGATCTTTAAGGTGCTTGTCGAGTCTATTTTTATCGTAAGGGCGGCGTCCAGCTTCTGCCTGAAAATGCGATTGTCAAATTCCTGGTCGGAGCTGTTGTTGATCAGCCCGTTTGGCAGGATATTTTGTGATAAAGTATTTCTCGTCCCTTCTACATTCATCTGCCCTGCTTTATAATTGGTATTTAAGGCATATTTGTCGCTGTCCCATTTATTTTCATAGTGCAGGCCGCCGTTATTTACCGAAGGGATTCCCTGGCCGTTGTAGCGGCCGTCCCAGGAACTGAATTCATCGCCGTCGTTGAATAGCATGATGCCTCCGTCGGCCATCACTTCCATATTGTTGTTGCCTGAATACTTGTCGCTGTCACTCCAGCCCAGGCCTGTTTGGCCGGTATTGCCAAAAATACCATACCCGGCAATCCTTTGCTTGCCCTTGAATGCGTTGAACATGATCTGGTTCTGGTAGAATTTGTCTGTTCCCGTGCTTGCTTCTGCTTTGCCAAAATAACCGTTCTTTTTATCCTCTTTGAGTTTGATGTTGATGGTTTTGGTTTTTTCGCCGTCTTCGATCCCTGTGAAAGTAGCCTGATCACTTTTTTTATCGTAAAGCTGGACCTTATCTACCATGTCACCACGGATGTTTTTGGTGACCAGTGTGGGGTCGTCACCAAAAAATTCTTCGCCGTCTACCAGTACCTTGTTAACGGTTTCACCCTGTGCGGTGATCTTACCATCCTTATCCACTTGTATGCCGGGCAGCTGTTTGAGCAAGTCTTCGACCTTAGAGTTTGGGGTGATGTTGTAACTTCCGGCATTGAACTCCGTGGTATCCCCCTTAATCTTAATGGCCGCGGCCTTGCCCTTTATGATGACATCGGCCAGCAAGGTGGCCTTGAGGATGAGGTTAAGTTTTCCAAAATCCCTGCTGCTGTTTGCTGAGTCCAGGGCAAACTCTTCCACATAGTCTGCATAACCCGGATAGGTGACCAGTAAGATAAATTTACCTGGTTTCAGATTGTTCAGCGCAAAACTTCCTTCAGCATCGGCACGGGTGTATTTTACAAGAGTAGAATCTTTTTGGTGGAGGAGTGTGACCGTAGTGTTGACCAGTTTGTAGGTCGCCATACTGTCAGTTACACTGCCTTTAATCATGTACTGCTTTTGGGCAAACAGCATTGGGGCACACAGCAGTAGTATCAGCGTTGTGAGAGCGGATAGTTTCATTTGGAACAATTAGGTAGTCCGAAGGTATAACTAAATCTTTAGTAATAAAATACCAGGTGTGTTAAATTTTGTTAAAATAAAATCTTTTCATTTTAACAAGTTTTAGACTGATCGCTGATTATAGTAAAGTAGTATGTTCTTATTAACTTTGCCTATGTTGAATTCTGAAACGTCCAATCCAGCTGAACTTGCGGCGAGGTTTGTAAACTATACATCTAAACATATATTTCTGACGGGAAAGGCCGGGACGGGGAAGACAACTTTTCTCAGGAACCTGACAGACCTCACCCATAAAAAGGCTGTGATCGCTGCCCCAACAGGTATTGCTGCGATCAACGCAGCCGGGGTAACCATTCATTCGCTTTTTCAGCTGCCCTTTGGGACTTATTTGCCCAGACAGCCCTCGGCGGGCGGAAGCCACTTCGATCAGCAATACAATACGCCAAAATCTATTGTACGGCACCTGAACATGAATGCTGCAAAGCGCAAGGTGCTGCTGGATATGGAGCTGCTGATCATCGATGAGGTCAGTATGCTCAGGGCTGACCTGCTGGATGCGATAGACATGGTGCTAAGGTACATCAGGAGAAATAATACGGCCAGTTTTGGTGGTGTACAGGTTCTTTTTATCGGGGACATGCATCAGCTCCCGCCTGTGGTGAAAGGCAATGAGTGGAACCTGCTTGCTGAGTTTTATAAGAGTGTGTATTTTTTTGATGCCCTGGCCCTGCAGCAGGATCCGCCTGTGTACATTGAGCTGGAAAAAATATACAGGCAGGCCGATCAGGTGTTTATCGACCTGCTGAATAACCTGCGGAACAATAAGGTTACCGCTGAAGATGTTGCGTTATTGGAAACCTATTATAGGGCAGATTTTAAACCCGCACTTGAGGATAAGTACATTACGTTAACTACTCACAATAATAAAGCTGATGCGCTGAATAAACAGAGCCTGGATGAACTCAGTGGTCCTTCGTATTTGTACAAAGCCAGGATTGAAGATGATTTTAGTGAGTTTTCCTATCCTGCGGAACAGGTACTGGAACTGAAGGTCGGCGCGCAGGTGATGTTCATTAAGAACGATCCGACAGGAGAGCAGCGGTTTTTCAACGGTAAGATAGCCACGGTGGTCTCACTCAAATCAGATTGGATAGAAGTCCGGGCAGATGGGAGTAAAGAAAAGATCGTGCTGGAAAAATATACCTGGAAAAACATAAAATATACTACGGATAAAGTTACAGGAGAGATTGAAGAGGATCTTGCGGGGACCTTTACGCAGTATCCGCTGAAACTGGCCTGGGCCATTACGGTGCACAAAAGTCAGGGTCTGACTTTCGATAAGGCGATTATTGACATCGGAAGTGCCTTCGCACCGGGACAGATCTATGTGGCATTGTCACGCCTGAGGTCTTTGGACGGCCTGGTACTAACGTCGCAGATTGGGGGTACAGGTATCCGTCAGGACCAGAATGTGACTTCATTTGCTAAAAGCAAACCGGAAATTGCCAGTTTGCAGCAATGGGTAGAGCAGGAAAGCGAAATATTTTTAAGGACTTACCTGCAGCGGTGTTTTGATCTGAGCGCATTGGACAATTATGTATATGATCATGTACATTCTTATACCAAAGACATCAACCGGTCTGCCAAACAAAAACACCATAAGTGGGCAGAGCAGCTGTCAAAGGACCTGATCGCTGTCAGGACAAACGCAGATAAATTTATGGTCCAGATCGGCCGTTTGAGTGCGGACCGCACAGAAGAGGGGCGACGGGCTCTTTTGGAAAGGGTGCTTGCAGCGGAAAAGTATTTTGTACCGCTGATTACGGCTTTCTCCGAAAATATTTTTGAAAGGATGGAACTGGTGAAACAGGACAAGCAGGTGCTTGAGTTTTTAAATGAATTGCTGGAGATGGAGTCGCTGTTTTTTGAGCAGCTGAAAAAGATGAAGAAGGCACCGGCACTGCTTGCTGCTGTTATGGAAAACCGGGAATTTAAGCGGCAGGATGTGGAGCGCCTGATCAATACCGGTGCAAGGGGCACCAGGATGTTAAGCGTTTTTGCCATGGAAGATACGCATGATTTTACGGTTAAGAAAGCCGGAAAGGCTGGCAGGACAGGAGGAAAACCAAAAAAATCAGCTAAGGCCATTGACAAGGAGCCTAAAGCAGATACTAAAGCGCTGTCCCTGGAATTGCACAAAGCCGGAAAGACCCTTACTGAGATCGCTGCGGAGCGTAAAATGGTCATCGGTACTATTGAAGGACACCTGGCGCATTATGTGGCCAAACAGGAAATTTCTGCAAAAGATGTTATTGGGTCCCGTAAGCTGGACCAGATATTGGCGGCCATTAAAGAATTAAAGACCCTTCAAATGAACCCGATACGTGAGCGCCTGGGCAGAGACTATTCTTTTGGTGAGATTAAGATCGGCGTGGCTGCGCATCTGGCAGAAGGCGGGTGATCAGAGATTCACGTCGCCTTCAAATACTTGCTTGGCCGGTCCACATAGAAAGACGTTTGTAAATTTCGTTCCGTCGTAGTCAAAGCTTATTTTCAGGTCGCCGCCCAGTACGTTAACGGGGGTTTCGATATGACCTTTCTGTCCTTTGTGCTTTGCCACTGACAGGGCTACTGCGGTTACACCCGTGCCGCAGGCGTAAGTTTCATCTTCCACGCCGCGTTCAAAGGTGCGTACAAACAGATGGTCGCCTTTATCTTCCACAAAATTAACGTTAATGCCTTTTTCTTTGTAGGTCTCGTTGTTCCTGATGGCTTTTCCATTGGTATAGACATCAAAGTCTTTAAGCCCTTCGGTCTGCAGAACATAATGGGGGGAACCCGTATTGAGTACGTAGGCTGGCCCGTCGTTATTAACTGTGTCTACATCAATCATTTGCAGGTCTACCCAGTCGCCTTTTTCTGAAATTTTGGCATAGTGAGGGCCATCAACTGCCAAAAAATTAGTTTCGGTGTCAATAATTCCCAGGTGTTTGGCGAACGAGACGATGCACCTGCCGCCATTGCCGCACATACTGCCGGGCCTGCCGTCCGCGTTAAAATAGTGCATCTCAAAATCAAAGGAATCATGGGCGGTCAAAAACATCAAACCATCTGCTCCGATGCCGAAACGTCTGTCACAAAGCATTTTAATGCGGTTGTTGTCAATGTCCTTTAAAGGACCCATCCGGTGGTCAATTAATATAAAATCGTTGCCGGCACCCTGGTATTTGAAGAAGTGAATTTCCATTTTTTGTCTGTGTAATAGCCATTTAACATATTTTAACAGTATTCGTGACGTATTACAGATGCAAATATCGGTGATATGGTATTAAATTTGACTAAATGATTAAAAAGAAAGTATCTGTACTTGTAAATATGAGAATTGCATGAGCCTACGGGACCCAGGCCTGTGCTTTATAAGTTAGTTATTTTCAGTAGATAGATTGTAAAACGTGTAATTTAATGCAAATGAAAAGAATAGGATTAATTGTGCTGGCTGCATTTATAGGTGGTGCAGCTGCGATTGGGGGTTACAAGATGCTGGAACGTCATGACGATGGATTGTCCTTTACGGAACAACAGAAAGTGCTTTTTGCGAACAACCCCAAGATATCTTCTGCAGGTGCTGTAGATTTTGTGGAGGCGGCAGCAGCGGTTTCTCCAGCCGTGGTACACATCAGGACTTCTTATGGAAATAAATCAAGCGATGATGGTGCTTCTCCGTTCGGAGATATGTTTGAAGATTTTTTTGGTGGCGGCGGCCGGAGAATGCAGCGCACTCCGAGAGCGGCATCGGGATCAGGGGTGATCCTAACTCCTGATGGTTATATCGTGACCAACAACCACGTGGTTGAAAACGCAGATAAAATAGATGTTATCCTGTCTGACAGACGTAAGGTGACTGCAACTGTGATCGGTAAAGACCCGAATACGGATCTTGCACTGATCAAAGTGGACGCGACTAACCTTCCGGTTGTAAAAATGGGAAATTCTGACAACGTCCAGATTGGTGAATGGGTATTGGCAGTAGGTTTCCCGCTGGATCTGCAAACTACGGTGACCGCAGGTATTGTAAGTGCAAAGGCCCGCAGCATTGGTATTTTGGCCAGAAACAGTGAACCAACCCGTGAAGAATATGAAGAGTATCAGAGAACGGGTAAGATTCCGGCACGTACCAATAGCAGTATAGAATCGTATATACAAACTGATGCGGCCATTAACCCTGGAAACAGTGGTGGTGCTTTGATCAATGCCAATGGTGAGCTTGTCGGTATCAACGCGGCGATCGCTTCGCAGACAGGTATGAATGTTGGTTATGGTTTCGCAATTCCTGTGAACCTGGCTAAAAAGATTCTCGATGACTTCAGGAAGTACGGTGCGGTAAGACGTGGATATATCGGCGTGTCCTTTGTTCCTCTTGATGCCGATCAGGCAGAAAAACTGGAGGTGAAAGACATTTCTGGACTATACGTATCGGAAGTTCTGCCAAACAGCGGTGCAGCTGCTGCCGGTTTGAAAAAAGGTGACATCATTAAAAAAGTAGGTGATGTAGAGATCTATGATTCACCTGATCTTCAGGAAAAAATCGGACGGTTAAGCCCTGGTGATAAAGTACAGCTTACTTATTTGAGGGATGGCCAGTTGAAAAACGTAAATGTTACCCTGAAAGGGGAAAACAAGGACGTGACAAAACCTGCTGTTGCAGCAAATAAACCTACAGGTGCCAGCTTTGAGAGACTTGGGGCGTCATTTGCCCCTGCTTCTGCGGCACTTAAAGCCAAGTATGGTGTAAAGAGCGGTGTGATCGTTACAGGAATTGAGCAAGGGAAATTGTTTGATGCCTGGGAAGTTCCCAAAGGAGTGGTGATCACCACTGTAAACGGACAACCGGTAAATAGTGCTAAAGATATAGAGATTGCTTTGCCGAAATCAAGAAATGGCATGACAACCATTACGGGAGTGGGCCCTCAGGGTACCTTCACCTATAGTGTGAACTAAGTTTAATTGATATTTAAGGAAAAGGGACAATGTAAATTGTCCCTTTTTTTATTTATCATCCCAGTGTAATCGTAGAATGTTTCTAAATAAGTTAATTATGTGCATTTTATGTTTGGGATTTACAAATTAATTCTTTAATTAAATACTTTTGCACAACAGAATTAAAAAATAAAATACGAATGGCTAGTTTCGGAAACGCTTTTTCCTCGTCTATAGGAAAAAAATTAATAATGGGCATTACCGGCCTGTTTCTCATCTCTTTTTTATTGGTGCATTGTTTTATCAATTCACTGATCTTTGTCAATGATGGTGGTTTAACTTTCAATATGGGTGCGCATTTTATGGGCACAAACTGGATCATCCGGGCAATGGAAATTGTGTTGTTTGCCGGCTTACTGGTTCACATTTACCAGGGTTTCAGGCTTTGGGCGCAAAACCGTGCTGCCAGGCCTGAAAGATATGCGGTAAATAACGGAGCGGCGAACAGCAAATGGTACTCCCGCTCAATGGGCCTGCTGGGTACACTGCTGCTGATTTTTTTGATTGTACATATTTCTAAGTTCTGGGTGAAGTCCAGGTTTACAGGTATTCCTACTCAGGATGTAAATGGCAATCATGACCTTTTCGCGGTAATGGTGGAGACATTCCAAAATCCTGCCCTTGTGTTGTTGTATGTGCTGGCAATGGTCTCTCTTGCCTATCACCTGCTGCACGGGTTTGCTTCGGCGTTTCAGACTTTAGGCTGGAACCATAAAAAGTATACACCAATTATTAAGTCAGTTGGAGTATGGTTTTCTATCCTGATCTCTATCATTTTTGCTGCTATGCCTGTTGCGATGTACCTGGGGCTTATTAAATAACTTTAGAAAGAAAGAATTATGTCAGAATTGAATTCAAATATACCAGAAGGCGAGTTAACCCAAAAATGGACTAAATTTAAGTCTTCTGTGCCTTTGGTTAATCCATCGAATAAAAGAAGCATAGAAGTAATCGTTGTGGGTTCAGGCCTCGCGGGGGCGTCTGCGGCCGCAACTTTAGCGGAGATGGGCTATAAAGTAAAATGTTTTTGTTTCCAGGATTCACCGAGGAGGGCGCACTCGATAGCGGCCCAGGGTGGTATCAATGCAGCCAAAAATTATCAGAATGATGGCGACAGTACTTATCGTTTGTTTTATGATACGATCAAAGGTGGTGATTACCGTTCACGCGAAGCTAATGTGCACCGTTTGGCAGAGGTAAGTGCAAATATTATAGATCAATGTGTGGCACAGGGAGTGCCTTTGGCCAGAGAGTACGGCGGCTTGCTGGACAACCGTTCTTTCGGTGGTACACAGGTGCAGCGGACTTTTTACGCTGCCGGACAGACCGGTCAGCAGTTGCTGCTGGGCGCATATTCTGCTTTGGAGCGTCAGATCGGTATGGGTAAAGTAGAAATGTACACCCGCCATGAAATGCTTGAAGTAGTTAAGATTGACGGTAAAGCACGCGGCATCATTGCCCGCAACCTGATCACAGGCGAGCTTGAACGTCATTTCGGGCATGCCGTGGTTTTAGGAACGGGTGGTTATGGAAACGTATTCTATCTTTCTACCAATGCGATGGGCAGCAATGTTACTGCAGCCTGGAAAGCGCATAAGCAGGGTGCGTATTTTGCAAACCCTTGTTACACGCAGATCCACCCTACCTGTATTCCGGTTTCAGGAGACCATCAGAGTAAACTGACACTGATGTCTGAATCGTTACGTAATGACGGACGGATCTGGGTTCCTAAGAAGAAAGATGATACCCGTAAAGCTTCCGAGATTCCTGAAGATGAAAGAGATTATTACTTAGAGCGCCGTTATCCTGCTTTTGGTAACCTGGTGCCGCGTGACGTGGCCTCAAGGGCAGCCAAAGAGCGCTGTGATGCCGGCTATGGTGTAGGTGCCTCTAAACTGGCGGTTTATCTGGACTTTAAAGCAAATACAGAGCGTTATGGACGTATTGAGGCTTCTAAATCAGGTATTCACAACCCGGATAAGGAAACCTGTATGCGTCTGGGAACGGAAGTGATCAAAGAGAAATATGGTAACCTGTTTGACATGTACGCGCAGATCACCGGAGAAAACCCTTATGAGACGCCAATGCGGATCTATCCTGCGGTTCACTATACCATGGGTGGCCTTTGGGTAGACTATAACCTGATGACCACTGTGCCGGGCCTGTACTGTGCCGGTGAGGCCAATTTCTCAGATCATGGCGCCAATCGTCTGGGGGCATCAGCTTTAATGCAGGGCTTAGCGGATGGCTATTTTGTTCTTCCTTATACCATAGGCCAGTATTTGTCTAAAGAGATCTCGGTTAAGGCTATTCCTACGGATCATCCGGCATTTGCTGAGGCGGAGGCTAAAGCAAAAGGAATTCTGGATACCCTGATCAATATCAGAGGGACTAAATCTGTAGACCACTTTCATAAAAGACTTGGCCACATTATGTGGGAAAAATGCGGAATGGCCCGTAATGAAAAAGGCCTGAACGAAGCCATACTGGAGATCAGGGCGCTGCGTGAGGAATTTTGGAGGGATGTCCGCGTACCGGGAACGAGCGATGAATTAAATACTGAACTGGAAAAAGCAGGCCGTGTAGCTGATTTTATTGAACTCGGTGAGTTGATGTGTATTGATGCCTTAAACCGCAATGAAAGCTGCGGGGGCCACTTTCGTGAGGAATACCAAACGGAAGAAGGAGAAGCGATGCGGGACGATGAAAACTATGCATACGTTGCGGCCTGGGAGTTTAAAGAAGGTGTGAACTTTGAGCTGCATAAGGAAGAGCTGAAGTTTGAAAACATTAAGGTTGCACAAAGAAGTTATAAATAGCAAGTACTAAAATCTCAATATTATGAGTACAGGAAATATGAATTTAACGCTAAAGGTATGGCGTCAAAAAAATAACAAGACCAAAGGTGCTTTGGTTGATTACAAGCTGTCGGATATTTCGCCTGATATGTCTTTTCTGGAAATGTTTGATGTGCTGAACGAACAGCTGATCAATAAGAGCGAAGAGCCAATTGTATTTGATCACGATTGCCGTGAGGGGATCTGCGGTTCGTGTTCAATGTTTATTAACGGCCGTCCGCACGGACCAAAGGACCTGGTGACTACCTGTCAGCTGCACATGCGCTCATTCAAAGACGGTGACACCATCGTGGTTGAGCCATGGCGGGCAAAAGCGTTTCCGGTCATCAAAGACTTAACGGTAGACCGTACCGCATTTGACAGGGTTATTGCCGCAGGGGGGTTCATTTCGGTCAATACTGGTAATGCCCAGGATGCAAATGCACTGCCTATTCCAAAAAATCAGGCTGATGCTGCTTTTGAGGCGGCGGCTTGTATCGGCTGCGGTGCTTGTGTAGCCACCTGCAAAAATGCATCTGCAATGCTGTTTGTATCTGCGAAGATCTCTCAACTGGCATTACTGCCGCAAGGTCAGCCTGAGCGTTACAGGAGGGTACAGAGCATGGTTGCCCAGATGGATGCTGAGGGATTTGGTAACTGTACGAATACCGGTGCATGCGAAGCAGAGTGCCCTAAAGGGATATCACTGGAAAACATCGCCAGGATGAACAGAGATTTTTATGCTGCAAAATTTGTATCTGAGGAAGATATTTAATAGTTTTATACTACGAGACAAGGGAATTACACGCAAAGGCCCCCGATATGAATATCGGGGGCCTTTGCGTTATAAGAGCATTATTTAGAGAGCGAGAAAGAGATCGGTAAGTTGTATTTCACACGGACCGGCTTTCCTTCCTGTTTGCCAGGTATCCATTTCGGTGATGTCTTGACAACCCGTACGGCTTCCGCATCCAGGCTGGGCTCAAGCTTTCTTTCGACTTTGATATCGCTGAGCGTGCCGTCTTTTTCCACGGTGAAGGACAGAAAGACTTTGCCCTGGATGTTGTTCTTCTGTGCTTCTACAGGATATCTGACTGCTTTACCCAGGTACTGGTAAAACTTGTCCATGCCGCCAGGAAAGCTGGGTTGTGTCTCCAGGCTCACAAAGTCATAGACTTTGTCTGTTTTTCCCTTTTTAGTGGTGATCAGTATGACGCCATATTTCCCTCCTGCGCCATATAATTTAGTTGCGGTTTCGTCTTTGAGGACTTCTATACTTGCGATGTCGTCCTGTTTTATGGTGCTCAGCGCTGAGGGTTCAGATGATTTCATTCTTACACCATCGATGATGTACAATGGCGGGTTTTTGCCCGGTACGCCAATTCTGACCCCTTGGGAATTGGTTTGCACACCTGCCGCTTTGCCCTCCAGCTGTTCCTTTACATCCTGTTTAGGCATAAAAGTAAAACTGATCGGAATGTTGTATTTTACACGTACCCTTTGCCCGTTCTGAACACCCGGAACCCATTTGGGGCTTTCTTCCAGTACCCTTATCGCTTCTTCATCTGTGCCCCCGCCCAGCTTCCTTTCCACTTTAATGTCTGACAAATCACCATCAGTTTCCACTATAAATGAAAGAAATACCTTTCCCTGGATCCCGGCATTCCTGGCTTCCTGAGGATATTTAACACTCCGAAGCACATAAGCATAAAACTGGTCCATACCTCCCGGAAAGCTGGGAGCAGCATCCAGGGATACAAAATCATAAATTTTTCCGCTTTCGTCTGCGTTAGTGGTGATCACTACTTCGTTTAGGAGGGTCTCTGTTTTATTAACAGGCTCCTGTCTCTTATAGCCACGTATAACGACTTCATTCAACACAGTGTATCCGGATAATTTCACATCAGCTTTTTTTGCTTTTTGCTCAGATTGTGTGTCCGAAAGCCGGAAGGAAACGGGAATGATGTAGTTCCCGTCAGGGCCGCCCGCAAAATCTTTATAGCTTGCTATAACCCTCATGACCTCCGGTTCCAGACCATATCCGAGCGGTTTAGACGCAGTCCCCAACCCCTCTAAAGTGCCATTTTTTACGGTAAATTTAATAGCAGTCTGGCCTTGCAGATCGATTTCCTGTGCGGCTGCGGGGTATCGGATAGTACGCATCACGAACTTATAAAATGGCTCCCAGTCTGTGCCGGATATAAGCTCCCCGGTTGTTTCCCGTGATGCATTTTTAGGTTGTGGTTTAATTGAGGATTGTTCTGGATCTGTATGAGGTACTGTTATAGCCTGCTCTACTACCTCTTTTACGGCCTCCAGTGGTGTTCCTAAAGGAATTTCATTGGCAATCTCCTTAATATTTTTGTTGTTGCGGATGGTAGCCGAGGAGGCCACCAGTGCTATCGCAAAGAGTGGTACGAAAAGGCCATATTTTAAGATGGCGACTTTTCTTGATCTTTCTTTATATAACATGAAAATTCTTTTTTTAAGTAGTGATTTGTTAAAAAATCCATTGATTAATGTACTTGGAGCTACGCCGAGTGCATTGCTCATTAAGAGCATGGCATATTGCTCTTTGTCCCCCTGAAATCTGGCGGCTTCTTCATCTGCCAGGTATTCGTGGATATTCTTGATCGTTGTCTTGTAAAGGTAAATGATGGGATTGAACCAGGTCAGTATACCCAGGACCTCAAAAAACAGCACGTCTGCTGAATGTAGCTGCCGGATGTGAATCTCTTCATGATGCTGGATGGTCTGCGACTGAGGAAGCTGTTCATCCACCACTTGCCTGTTGAAAAATGAAAAAGCCGAACCGTTGTCTTTCCTCTTTAAAAGCTGGCGTACAGCGTATAACTGGGCAATAAACTTGACAATAAAGACGGATACCCCTAAAAGATACAGGGTGACCAATATACTGCCGGCACTGATTTTATCCGGAGCATCCTGTATGATGGCTACCTGGCTCATAAACGCAGACATCTGATCAACACCTATGTACACCGGTTGTGCAACCGGCTGTGTGATAAACCATTCAAACCTGAGAAAAGGAATGGCAAGAGAAAGTATCCCGGCCGAGATCAGGTAGATCCTGTTGAGAATGAAATAAGTTTCTTTAGCTAATAACAACTTATAGAAGCCATAAAATACAATTAAGTAAATATTGACTTGCAGGATGTAATGTGCCCAGTTCATCTTGGTCTGTTTTTAATTTTGTTAATCATTTTAAGAATTTCATCCACATCGCTCAGGTCCAGTTTTTCCTCTTTGACGAAAAAGGAGAACATGCTCTCCACTGAGTTTTCAAAGTATCCTCCCAGTAGTTTTTCCGTCGCATGGCGTTTGTAGTCCTCCTTGCTGATAACAGGGTAGTATTTGTGGGCTTTCCCGAAAGCTTCATGGGCAATAAACCCTTTAACTTCAAGTATGCGGATGATGGTGGAAACCGTATTGTATGCCGGCTTTGGTTCTGGTAAGTGGTCCATTACGTCTTTAACGAATCCCCGCTCCAATTGCCATACGATTTGCATGATCTGTTCTTCTGCTTTTGTTAAATCTTTAATCTCCATTTTTCTTGTTTTAGTTTTTGTATTAGTGTTTGCGTTATCCCGGATACTGCGCAATATCCAGGTATAACTAAGATCTTAGTATAAACTTATAACTAATATTTTAGTTTTCAAAATATTTGATAATTTATTTTTTCACCCCTAACTCATACACAGTTACTGACATGTAGCCTATCGTCTGCGTGGCTGTCTAAAGTCATCTGCTGATAGCTGGGAGGTTTAGCCCGGTTTTTCTAACGGTTTCAAGATGGTTGATAGGGTTGGGGGTCAGTGCAGCCCCCCAAAAAGAGTTTATAGAGAAGTCGGGAAAGGTTGATCCATAGGGCGCAAATACTGATCAGGGCATCAGTCTGACTTCTTAACCAGGGCCTTTCTTGGAATTTGTTTTTCCCTTTCGGAAGTATGGTAGACAAATGAGGCAATGATGGTGGCGGATTTCCTGAGATCGTCTTCAACCAGTCTGTCGTAGGTGTCCTGATTTGAATGATGGGTTCGTGTATTGTAGTCCATAGGATCCTGGATAAACTGGAACCCGGGAATTCCAGCGGCGTCAAATGAGAGGTGGTCGGTTCCGCCTGTGTTGTTTATGGTAATGGTCCCCGCACCAAGATCATTGAAGGGAGCCAGCCATTCTTTGAAAATAGGGCGTGCTGCTTCATTGCCCTGCAAATAGATGCCCCTGATCGTACCGGTGCCATTGTCGAGGTTGTAGTAAGCGCTCACTTTTTCGTTTTCCCCGGTCTTTGGATCACCAAAATGCTTAGTGACATATCCCCTGGAGCCATATATCCCTTGTTCTTCGCCGCTCCATAAGGCTATTCTTATTGTCCTTTTTGGTTTAAAATCTATGGTTTTAAGGATGCGCATGACTTCCATCATCACGGCAGCTCCCGCGGCGTTGTCCGTAGCGCCGGTTGCCGAATGCCAGGAGTCATAATGGCCACCGATCATCACTACTTCATCCCTGAGTTTTTTATCTGTTCCGGGAATTTCAGCAATCACATTATAGCCGTTGGGATCCTGGTCATAGAAGGAAGTTTTAATTTCAGCTTCCATCTCTACTTTCTGACCAGCCCGCAGCAGCCTTAAGATGTGCAGAAAATCTTCCGCAGATACTTCCAGTTCAGGAGATACGGGCCCGGCATCAAGTGCGTAGGAGGCGCCGTTGCTCGTAAAGAATGTGCCGTAGCTGCCTCTTGCGTAAGTTAGGACCAGTCCAACTTTTTCTTCTGTAAGCATAGCGCTGATGGCAGTACGAACAGCTCTTATCTTCATCATTTGCGCCCGCATATTGTTATCACCGGCAGGACGGGGCCTTTGGGTCCCGGCGCTGGCCTGCTCCATTTTATTTAAAACAGAGTCAGTGTGTCTGACTGCATCAGGTTTATAAGTATTTTGGAGCGGTTGTAGTGTCATCTGGTCAAACATGACAATTTTTCCCGCCAGTTTGCCTTTATATTTATCCAGGTCAGTAACTGTATCTGCCTTAATGAGGATCACTTCTGATCTGATCAGTCCGTTGGTTCCGGGTGTCCATGCTTTTGGTGATGCGATGACGGGATGATAGTAAGGGACAGTTGTGGCGGCATAATATTTGTCAATCTGCCAGCCTTTACCAAATTTCCCCCATGATTCGAGCTGTACATTTTTCAGGCCCCATTCGCTGAACTGCTTCATCGCCCAGTCCTGCGCTCTTTTCAGTCCGGGTGAGTTGGTAAGTCTCGGGCCGGCCACATCTGTGATCTGAAATGCAATGTCCATTACCCTGGAGTGCTCCAGGCCTTCTTTACGAATTCTTTGAATGGCCTGCAGGTCTGCTTTGTCCTGTGCTGTAAGGGGCAGGACCAATCCAAAAAGGAAGGCAATTATGGTGTAAATTTTTATCATGTGATTCGGTTGGTCTTCAAAGTTGAATTTACGCTAAATATCAATTAAATAAAAATGGCAGGAATCCTCCTGCCAAATCTTAACTATTAACTAAAACTAAACTTTCTTTGATGGGTATCGGGACCGCTTCCCTGAAGCTGGTCTGCTTTTTATTTTGTAAACAGGCTGGTTACCTTTGATACAGTAACTTTAGGAGCTGACGGTTTCATGGCAACTTCTTCATTCTGATTATTTGTATTGCTGGTAGCGAATGTCAACAACATCATTACAAAAACAGGAACCAGCAGTAATAAAAATGGCGATATATTGGCTAACTTTTTCATAATTGTTTTGGTTTTTCGGGTATTCTATTGTCTTTTTTTGTTCTCAAGAACTCGCTGCTCTCGGTTTGATGAAACAAATAGAATCATAAAAAAAAACCTGCTAAAATCTTTTAGACCAAGCGTATATTATTCTAGATAAACGCCTAAAAAGGATAGTTTTGTAATTGATTGTTTTATTTGCCGGTTTGGTAGAAGAAAAATGCCAGTTCGTCGAATGTAAGGCCCTGCAATGGCCGGATTATTTTATTTTGGATAGATGAATATTAAATGGAATGAAGAATAAGAGGCCTTTTATTGTCCATGTTATTTTTTGGGTGCTTATTGGCCTTATCTTAACTATACAGGTGATTTTCAACAGGCGGTCTTTCAGCTTGCAGGAACTTGCTGTTATCTATGGATATTCCGGGCTGGTCAATATCTCCATCTTTTATATCAATTATACCCTACTGATACCGCTGTTGGTCAAGGAGCAGAAAAGATATGGTCTTTATATCGTATCTATTATGCTTTTAATAGTGGTCATGTGTATCATCAAGACCGTCATCGCGAGTTTGAATCCTGAAATCATTTTGTCCTACACCAGCGGAAAAGGTACACTGGAGTACAGTTCTATAGCCAGATACGCGGCGGAGTCCCTGTTCTTTTCCGGTTTTTTTGTTGTAGTAAGCGCATTGCTGAAATTTGCGATCGACTGGTTTGGTAACGAACGTGTACAGCGAAACCTGGAAGTGGAGCGTAAAGAAATGGAGCTGCAATTTCTGAAATCCCAGCTAAATCCTCATTTCCTGTTCAACTCCCTGAACAATATTTATTCGCTGGCCTACCAAAAGTCGGATAAGACTGCTGATGCCATATTAAAGCTTTCAGAGATCATGAGGTATATGATCTATGAAAGCAATGACAGCTGGGTGTCTTTAAGGAAGGAAATAGAATATGTGCAAAGTTTCATAGAGTTGCAAAAACTGCGGTTTAAAAATGGAGCTGCGGTTGAGTTTACGATGAATGGTGAAATAGATGATCAGCAGATTGTTCCGCTGATACTGATATCCTTTGTTGAAAATGCTTTTAAACACGGAATCGCCAATGACCCGAGCAATCCCATCAAAATAAACATTATTGCCAATCAAAAGATACTGCATTTCAGTATCACCAATAAAAAGAATAAATACAATAAAGATGAAATGGGGGGAGTAGGTTTAAACAATGTAGAGCGCCGTTTACAATTACTTTATCCCGACAGGTATAAATTAAATATTGTAAATTCGGCTACCCATTATACCAGTGAATTAATGCTTGATATATGACAAAGTTAAGATGTATTGCAGTCGACGATGAACCTTTAGCGCTGGACATTATTGAAGATTATGTCTCGAAGGTGCCTTTTCTGGAGCTGGTTAAGAGGACAGAAAATGCTATCGAGGCTTTACAGCTGGTGCAGGCCGGTGGTATTGATCTTGTGTTTCTGGACATCCAGATGCCGGAGCTTACGGGGATACAGTTTCTGAAAATTGCCAATTCCAAAGCCCATTATATATTGACCACGGCCTACTCTCAGTATGCTTTGGAAAGCTACGACCTCAATGTTTCGGATTATTTACTGAAACCAATCGCCTTTGACCGTTTTTACAAAGCAGTGGAAAAGGTAAATAACCTGGTAAAAACAACTGAGCCTGTTGCAGCGGCTCAGCCGGTGCTTACTTCATCGCCGTTTTCTGCGACTAATCATACTGTTCAGGATTTTATCTTTGTGAAAACTGAACATAAGATCCAGAAGATTGAACTGGATGATATCTTATATATTGAAGGGCTTAAAGACTACATTTCTATTTATACCAGGGCGGAACGCGTAATCACACTGCAGAACATGAAGAAAATGGAAGAAACCCTTCCTGCCGGGCAGTTTATCCGGGTACATAAATCTTATATTATTTCGCTGGATAAGATAGAGAGTATAGAACGCAGCAGGATTTCGATCTGCGGCAAGATCATTCCGATAGGTGATACCTACAGGGATGAGTTCTTTAAGCACATTGACAATAAGAATATTTAAGCATCCTGTAAGTCAGCGGGTATTTGTTTCAGCTGGGTCCGGATGGCATTTTCTGCTGCGGCCGTGACTTCTTCAGCATTTCTTCCTGCCGGTTCTATCGGATCGAGTACCGTCCATTTTAACTGTTCTCCGAAACTCAGCGGAAAGCTGCCGTATTGTACGATCTTCCAGGAGTTTTCAATAGCTACAGGCACGATCAGGGCGTCGGGCACAACCTTAAGCAATGTAGCAATACCACCTACCTGGAAGGGTTTTAAACGTCCGTCTTTAGACCGTGTTCCTTCAGGGAAAATCATAGTGGACCAGGTATGCTCTTTCATTCTGCGGCCAAGTTTAATGATCTCGGACACCGCCTGTTTGCTGTCTTTTCTGTCGATATTGGCCCCGCCGCCATATTTCAGGTTGAAGGATATCGAAGGAATGCCTCTGGTCAGCTCAATCTTGGAAATGAACTTTACATGATATTTTCGTAAAAACCAAATCAGGGCGGGGATGTCGTACATGCTCTGGTGATTGGCAATAAATATAATGGACCTGTTTTCAGGAAGGCTTTGATGATTGATGAATGTAACGGAAGAGCCCAGGAAAAAATCACAGTAAGTGAGGAAGAAATTGAGAATGTCGACAGAGATCTTGTGTGCTTTATAGCCTCCGAGCCTGTAGCACAGCCACTGTATTGGCTGGAAGATGATGAGGGTCAAAAAGAAGGAAAAATAAAACAGCGGGCTAAAGATGTACCCTAGAAACTTATTCATAAATGGCCCTCCTGTAACAGTATTTTGGCCCTCAGCAGCGCTGCCACACTCATGCTGTCTGTGATCTGTCCATTGACCACCATCTGATAGGCTTCTTCAAACGGGAGCTTGCGTATGCTTAGTTCTTCTGTTTCTTCAGGAGCCGCTTCTCCCTGACTTAGTCCTTTGGCGATATAGATGATCGCCAGTTCGTTGCTTACCGAATTGGACAGGTGCATTCTCTGAATTTCTATCCATTCAGTGGCGGTCAGGCCTGTTTCTTCCTCCAGTTCGCGCTTCGCGCTTTCCAGCGGATCGGACTCCAGCGGGCCGCCACCTTCAGGGATCTCCCAGCTGTAGGCCTTTAACGGGAACCTGTATTGCCCAACCAGCCATGTATTCAGTTCCCCGTCCAGAGGTAAGATGCCAATTGCATAGTTTTTAAAATGAACCTCACCATAGATCCCTTTTCCACCGGACGGATTTATTACCTGATGTTCGGTTAATCCGATCCAGTTATTTTCATAGATCTTGTGGCTCTCGATAGTTATCCAGGGGTTGATCTCTTCCATAGCGCCAATATACAAATTATGCTAAAGTTTTGGCGGAGGCGGAGGTGGAATTGGTTTGGTTCTGGTGATCCTGGTAAAACGGTAGTTTAAACTCAGGGTAACATTGCTCGAATTGCTCGTATAGAAATTTTCAGACCTGAAATTGATGCCCTCGTTTAGGGAATAATTGTTGCTTTTTCCAAAAGGATCTGTAATGCTGATGCGGGCGTTTAGTTTATTCTTTAAAAAGACTTTTCTTGCACCCATCCATGTGGTGACCGAGCCTTTATTCCTGCCTTGTGCTGAAATGTTGTTGTAATAATTGATATTACCTTCAAAAGCTGTTTTGAGGGGAAGTTCCATTGACATCCCGAAACTGCCCCTGATGTTTTTACCGGTCCTGCTTAAGGAGTTGTTCAGTATGGATTTATAAGTTGCCTGGCTGAAACTGATATTGGCGTTTGTTGAAATGGTTTTATACGGGCGGTAATTTCCATTTAAAAAGAGGCCAAATTCGCTGTTTGACGCAACATTGTCGTATGTGGTTTCCCCTACACCGGTTTGAAGGACTGTCTTGTACCTTTCTATTACTGCCTGACGACGGGAATAAGCAAGTCTGGGAAGGAAGGACCAGCGTTTGCCATAAATGCTAAAAGCCATGTCCATCTGCTGGGTCAGTTCGGGTAAAAGGTCGGGATTGCCATAGTTTATATTTAGCGGATCATTGTTGTTGACCTGGGGGTTTAACGAGTTTTCTCTCGGTCTGTTCACCCTGACGCTATAGGAGGCCATTAGGTTATAGCGTTGTTTGAAGCTTTTGTTAACAGAAAGACTCGGAAATAAATTCAAATACGGATCAATGTTGTACTTTTCCCCGGAGGACAAATCAAATTTAACATCGGTCAGTTCAGCCCTTAGACCAGCTTTGGCACCCCATTTTTTCCCCCTTAGGTTATAGGCGGCATAGCCGGCAAAAATATCCTCTTTATAGAGAAACTGATTGCTAAGTTTATCATTGATGATGTATTGCCGGGTATCAAAATCGAAGTTTTGAATTTGCTGGTCATTGTTGTTGTTCCTGTAATTGTAGCTGAAACCGGCTTCTATATTGTCTTTTTTCTTGAAAACGGGCTTGTTAAAATCCAGTTTAAAAGTCAGTCCGTCATTGGTAATCCCGTTATAATTTTCCTGTAGCTGAGGGTTCCTGGTAGCAGGCTCAAATGTCCGGTTGAGTGATCTTGAATTGATGTTGTCGTTTTCGCTGTAGGTCAGGCCAAGGGAAAGCTGACCGCCGTTGGTGTCGATGTTCAGTTCATAGTCAGAGTCAAAAACAAAATTGTGGCTTTTCACTGTTCCGAGTGTCAGCTGGTTTCTTAAATTGCGCTCTATACGTTCTTCATCAAGGTAGTGGTTGAAAGCACCGGTGTTGTTGCTGTTGCCGTTGTTGTTAAAATTGGTGGAGATCCTCAGATTCTGCTTTTTGGTAATGTTCCAGTCAAAATTAGCCCGGTAGTTGCCGCCATCCAGCGCATTCCTGTTGTCATTAAAATTGTTATAATAAAAGGCAGTATCCGGAAAGAAATTGTCGCGGTAATTCTGATTGGAATTCTTGCGGATCTTATACTGGTAAGCTGCTCCGCCATTTACAGAATAGGTCTTGCCTTTATAAGAAGCGTTGGTATTCATATTGGTATTGCCCTGCAGGCCAACCGTAGTACCGGCATTACCGCCAAGTCCGATCTTAAAATTCTTTTTCATGACAATGTTGATAATGCCTTCACCATCTCCTGAATATTTTGCGGGTGGATTGGTCATTACTTCGATCTTCTCAATGGCATCGGAAGGCAGTACACTCAATAAGTCGGCGATATTTGAGGTCATGTAATCAGAGGGTTTGCCATCGATAAAGATCCTCGTATTTCTCTTCCCTGATATGGTAGCGTTACCATCAAGATCCACTTCGACCATAGGCACGTTCTTTAAGATATCAGAGGCGGTACTGCCTTCGGCCATGATCGATTTCTCGACGTTATAGGTCATCATGTCTGCGGCAAACTGAACAAGAGGTTTTTCAGCGGTCACCGTAACCTCGTTCAAGCTGGTTTGATCTGCGGCCAGTTTCAATACGCCAACTCTTTTCTCCGGTGCCTTTTCAGTAAGTATAATGTCATTCACAACCAAAGGAACGAATCCTATATAGCTTACTTTGACGGAATAGACCCCATACTTTAAATGGCTAATCTTAAATGATCCGTCATCATCAGTACGGGAGGTGATCAGCGGCTGCTCTGAACTAGCCTGGTAAACCTGGACAATGGCCGCCGGGACAGGCAATGCCCCCACCTGCTCCACAACCTTGCCAAATATAGCACCCTTATCCAATGCAAAAGCATTTGCGGTAGAGATCAGGAGCGTAAGCGCAAGAATAAAGCGTTTCATTTAGTATTTAAAATTGTTCTTCGTCACCGCGGGACTCTTGTTCAGGTCTTTTCTTTTTAAAAGAAAAGTCATTTTTGCCGAACCGGTAGCTATAGGTCAGGTTGGCCACAGTTCCCTGCATCCTGCGTTTAAAATCGATGCTTGTGCTATTCGTATTGGTGGTCATGCTCCAGTTCCTGGTATTGAACACGTCTCTGATATTGAGGCTTAAGGATGATTTTTTGTTTTTGAAATCATATTTGGCACCGGCATCAACAGCGTACATCGCATTCCTTTTGCCTTGTGCCATCACTTCAGGGGCGCGGTAGTCGCCTTTCAGCTGCAGGGTAATGTTATAGGGCAAAACAATATTATTGGTCAGGTTGGCATTCCAGCTAAAACCAGAATTTTCCACCACCCCGAATGCGGGTACCCCTATGATCTTGCTTTGGTAGAGGTTCACATTGGCGGTAAAGTTCCAGGATTTGGCTACATCTACACGGCTGATCAGCTCGAGGCCGCTTGAATAATTTCTGGTGAGGTTCTGAGGAGTAGTGATGGTGATGCCCTGCGCATCCGGATCGGTTCTTACCCTTTGGATAACGTCGTTGGTCTGACGCATATAGACACTGGAAGTCAGGGTCACCTTTGGCCAGAATTTGCTATAGCTGAGCTCAAATGCGTGTACATCTTCCGGTTTCAGGTTGGGGTTGCCGCGGCGGTAGTTGAGCGGATCGGATACATCCAGAAAAGGATTGGTATCCCAGCCGCGCGGGCGGTTTACTCGACGGCTGTAACTCAGTTGCACTTGCTGCTCCCCTTTAAATTTCTGGGTAAGAAACACACTTGGGTATAATCTTTTGTAAGCGACTTTTCCCGGTGTATAGGCCAGGTTTCCCAATGCATCATAGGTTCCAAGCCTTGTGTCCAGTGTCGCGTCTTCTGCTCTTAAACCAAACTGATATCCGAAATTTTTAACCTGGTTCTGGAAGTTTATATAAAGGGCATGCACCTGGTCTTTGTTGTTAAACTCGTTGGTCAGGGCAAGGTTCACAAAATATGCTCCGCTCAGGTTATCGAGTTGATCAGCATAGGTGCTATTTTCCGAAAACCGGATCTGACTGCGGTAACCGGCTTCGATCTTTCCTGACTTGCCAACCGGCAGTGTATAGTCTGTTTGTATGTTGTAATTCCTGTTAAATCCGAATCCGTCAGTGCGCTGAATGTTCGGGAATGAATTGACTGGCTCGCCGTTTATGTTGTAAACATCGGTATTGTAGGTCTGGTTATTGTCATTGTTCCCTTCAGAGAAACTAAAATTGAAAGTCAGCTCTTCTTTTGGTTTTTTGAACTTCTGACTGAAATCCAGGTTGAGGTCATAGCTGCCGCCGGAACTCAGGTTGTCATTATTTCTTCTGCTGAGGTTAACGGGATTTTGAAACTGATCGAGCTGATCTATGGAAAGAAACTCATTCCTGTCATTGTCCCTGATGTTAAACCCTCCGGAAAGACTCAATACACTTTTATCGGTAATGAAATAATCCATTCCCGCTTTTGCATTGTGCCCTTTATCCTGTGATTCGCCGTTGGTATTCTGATTGGCGTAGATTGTGTTTAAGGCTGGCTGCTTATAAAAGATGTTGCTGAACCCGCCTCCATTGCGGTTGCCATAGCGGTAGCTGTAATTTCCATAGAGATTGACTTTGCTGTTCTGAAAGCTCAGATTGGTGCTCGCATTGTAATTGTTACGATTGCCGGCAGTCAGTGCAACTGATCCGTTCAGGCCCAGTTTCTTGTTTTTCTTCAGTACGATGTTGATGATGCCTGATTGTCCTTCGGCATCGTATTTGGCCGAAGGATTGGTGATGAGCTCCACGCTTTCAATGGAACTTGCAGGAATAGACTGCAGGATCTGGGCAATGTTTCCGCCCGCGATCAGGGAAGGCTTGCCGTCTATGAGTACACTCACGCCGGCTGATCCCCTCAGGCTGATGTTGCCGTCTATGTCCGACTGGACAGAAGGAACATTCTGAAGCAGGTCCGATGCCGAACCGCCTTCGCTGACTAAACTTTGGTCTACTGAAAATATTTTTTTATCGATTCCCAGTTGCATGGTACTCTTTTGACCGGTTACTTTAACCTCGTTCAGTACGGTGCCTTTTGAAACTTTCATTCTGATCGTGCCGAAGTCTACCGGAGCATCTGCTACAGAGACCGAATCTCTAACCATGGTCTGATAGCCTACATAACTTACTTTAAAAGTGAAAACGCCCTTTGGCAGGCCGGTGATCAATAAATTTCCATTTGCATCTGTTTGTGCGCCTTTGACCACGGCCTTCGTCCTTCTGTTGATCACTACTGCTGTCGCAAAGGGGATGGTCTCACTGTTTTGGGCATCAACTACTTTTGCGCTGATTTTTCCGGTTCCCGGGGTCTGGGCTTTAAGCGCAGTCGTGCCGGCACAAAAAGTAAGTATTAAAAGCAGCAGCAAGCCCGGGTATTTCATCATTTCGATTCCTCTTTTTATCATTTCTGTATTAAAGGGACAAAGAAACGTGCAGTAAGTTTAAAAAAAGCGGGCGTAACTATTTTATTACAGCAATTTTGTTAGTCTACAGAGACTGTCAGCCCTTCCTGCTGTAAAATTTTACGGTAAATTTCCATTTCAGTAAAAGAACCTTCCAGAACAGCACACTTTCCTTTGTTGTGTACTTCCCATGCAATCTTCTCTGCCTGAGGTTCTGAATAGTCCAGGTATTTCATCATACAATAAATAACGTGGTCAAAAGTATTTACATCGTCGTTCCAGAGAATCAGGCGGTGAACGGTTTTCAGCGAGGTCAGGATCTCCTCCAGTGTAAATGTTTCTTCTTTTGTTTCTGTAGACATCCTGCAAAAATAAGCTAATTTCAAATAATGTTGCAGTTAAAGTTATTTTTGACTAAAATTTGTACTTAATTCCTAAATATAATGCAGCGTTCAAAAATTGCAGGCATAGGTCACTATGTGCCTAAAAATGTTTATACCAATAAGGACCTTTCCCGTTTTATGGATACAAATGACGAGTGGATCCAGGAACGCACGGGAATTAAAGAGCGCCGGTTTGCCGACAGACTGGAAGAGACCACCACCACTATGGGTGTTGAAGCTGCGAAAATAGCGATTGACAGAGCGGGAATTACAGCTCAGGATATAGATTTTATCATTTTTGCGACCCTTAGCCCGGATTATTATTTCCCCGGCTGCGGTGTGCTCCTGCAACGCGAAATGAAAATGAAAGAAATAGGTGCGTTGGATATCCGTAACCAATGCTCAGGCTTTGTTTATGCGCTTTCCGTTGCCGACCAGTTCGTTAAAACGGGAATGTACAAGAACATCCTGGTGGTCGGCAGTGAAAAGCATTCTTTTGCAATGGACTTTGAGACCCGCAGCCGCAATGTGTCTGTCATCTTTGGAGATGGGGCGGGGGCCGTAGTTTTGCAGCCTGCACAGAAAGATCATCAGGGAATACTGAGCACACACCTGCATAGCGATGGTGCCGAGGCAGAGATCCTGGCAATGTTCTATCCCGGAGCTCATGCCAACAAATGGCTTAAAGACAAGCCCGCATATCCCGATCAGGAGCTTGGCGGATTGTTTCTGACTACAGAGCAGCTCGAGAGCGGCGCCGCATTGCCATATATGGACGGACCTGCAGTATTTAAAAAGGCTGTGGTAAAATTTCCGGAAGTGATCAGAGAGGCGCTGGCGGCAAACAGCCTGTCTGAAAAGGATATAGACCTGCTGGTACCGCACCAGGCCAACCTGAGGATCAGCCAGTATGTTCAGCAATTGCTGGGTTTAAGTGACGAACAGGTATTCAACAACATTCAAAAATATGGGAATACAACCGCCGCTTCTGTTCCGATCGCCTTGTGTGAGGCTTGGGAAGCCGGTAAAATTAAAGACGGGGACCTGGTATGTCTGGCTGCGTTTGGCTCGGGGTTTACCTGGGCGAGTGCACTGATCAGGTGGTAAGGGCCTAGCTTCCCTTGGCCGATCGGGTCATCTGCTCAAAAGCATCCCACATTTCATCTGGGACCGCTTCCAGTCCGTTGAACTGACCTGCTCCCTGCAGCCACTCGCCGCCGTCGATGGTAATGACCTCGCCGTTGATATATCCAGCAAAATCACTGATCAGAAAAGCGGCCAGGTTGGCCAGTTCCTGATGATCTCCAACACGTTTTAAGGGTACCCGGTTTTTAAAGTCAAATTTTTCTGCAAGATCACCAGGTAATAACCTTTCCCAGGCGCCCTTTGTAGGGAATGGCCCGGGTGCAATGGCATTTGTACGGATGCCATACCTGCCCCATTCCACGGCCAGTGATCTGGTCATCGCCAGTACACCGCCCTTTGCACAGGCGGAAGGCACGACATAGGCCGAACCGGTAAAGGCATATGTGGTTACAATATTGAGCACACTGGCGCTTTGCTTTTCTTTGATCCAGTGTTTTCCAAACGCAAGTGTACAATTGACAGAGCCTTTGAGCACAATGTCAATAATCGTAGAAAAGGCATTTGCAGACAGCCGTTCAGTTGGGGATATGAAATTACCTGCTGCGTTGTTCAATAGACTGTCGACCCTTCCAAAGGCTTTAATGGCTTCAGCCAGCACATGTTCCACCTGTTCATATTCCCGCACGTCACAGGATACGGCAAGCACCTTGCCGCCTGTTTCCTTTTCCATCTCTGAAGCCGTTTTTTTCAGCACTTCAGCTTTCCTGCTGGTGATGACCAGGTTGGCGCCCAATTTAAGAAAGTAAGTGCCCATGGCCTTGCCCAGGCCCGTTCCTCCGCCGGTGATTACTATGGTCTTACCTTTTAGCGCGTCATCTCTTAACATGGGCTGATTGAACATGGCTTATTTCTTTTGAAGGTTCTCAATAATTGTTTTCAGGATACTGCGTGTAGCGGGGGACCACCATTGTTTCAGCATGGCGGCAAGTTCTTCGCTTTGATCAGCGCTTGTCGCAGCAATCAGGTCTTTCCTGATGTTCAGCTTGCTGTGGCTCCAGGTGTTTTGTTCCATGCCCATATATTTTCTGATCTTTCTTTCTGCCGCGGTCAGTATGCTTGCCGGATTGGCCAGTTCGTCTATAAGGCCCGCTTCGAGGGCCTGCTCCGGACTAAACAGCTTTCCTTCGAGCAGATTGCGTGATGCGGCCGCCTGGCCAAGGCAGAATGAGTAAAGGCTGAAAATGCTGTTTGGTACAATGATCCCGACCGGAACCTCATTAAGCCCTATAATGTATTTCCCCTCTGCCATAATGCGGTAATCGCATGCCAGGGCAATGACACATCCGCCCGCAGGACTATGGCCATTTATCGCCGCTACCAGTGGTTTTTTAAATGAGGTGATCGTAGCGGTAAAGCCAAGGAATAAGTGCCAGAATGATTCCGCTTCTGCCTCAGAATAGTTGTACAGTTCGATCAGGTCAAGCCCTGCCGAAAAGAAGTGGTCTTTTCCTGTGATGACTGCCCCGCCGATGTTTGGATCTGTTGAAATGTTCTTCAGCAAATCTTCCAGTTCAATGATCATTTCCCTGTTTAAGGCATTTGACTTCCCTCTGTCAAGGGTAATTATGGCTAGACGGTCCTTTATGGTGACTTTTATCGTGTTCATTTCTTTTATTTTACTTCATAAGTATACACTGCCCGGCCCAGGTTTCCATCGAGGTCTGCACCTTCTGCCACAACCCTGTAAGTGCCAGGCTGGTCTGCATTGTAATAACTAACCGTTCCTTTTCCGTCTTTGGTCGCTACATGCGGTGTCCAGTAAATGGTGGTCCTCAGATCGGGAGTGTTGGTCGCCACTTCGTATTTAGGAGAATAAAATTGCCTTGCGGTATAAAATCCTTTTGGTGAGAAGGTGATGATCCCCGGGGTGAAAGAAGAAAGTCCCGCAGTGCCGCCACCTGTTTTGGTGGTGATAACCAGCACACCGCCCCCGCCCCGCATTCCGTATATTGCCGTGTTGCCGATGGATTTTAGTACTTCAATAGTCTCTATGTCAAACGGGGTTATGTTATCGAGGAAATCAGGTTCTACCATCATCCCGTCAATCACGATCTGCATGGGCGTATTGCCGTTTCTCAGCAGGTACGCCTTTCCGTCCCTAATCATCAGACCGGCTACCCTGCCTTGCAGGCACATAGATAAAGTTGTGCAATTCTGCAGTTGCTCAGCTGTGATCACTGCATCTGCATTTCCACCACCGTTCAGGTTGGAAGAATTTTTGGCAGGGTTCTTTTTCTCGACAATGTTCACCTCCTTGAGTGTAATGCTGCGTTCCAGTAAACCTCTCCTGGTCAGCTCTTCAAAAAAGTTATCACTTTGTTTTAAATAAGAGGACAGGGCTTCGTTTACATTGACTTCTATGTCTCCGGTATTTTTATTTTTTGTGACAACCTGTCCTGCTACCACATCCATCTTGATGTCAACGGATTTTTTATTTTTGGCGTTCCTGGCCTGGACGATAAATTTGGTGCTGTCATTAAAAATGAGGTTGTCAAAACTGAACCTGCCCTGAGCGTCAGAGATGGTATCCGTAGCAAAAAAGCCGCCGGATGAGGAGAACAAACTTACTTTGCTGTTTGGAGAGGGTTTGCCACCATAGGTGGTTATCGTACCGCTGATCTTTAAGGTCTTTTCAGGTTCAAATCTGATGTTCGGCGGAAGGCCGCTGATCACATTTTTCCATAAAATCCTTCTCCAGCCTTGAGTGAGCATCAGGTTGTCCAGATCCTGCTGGGTCTTTGTGTCGTTTTTGAGAAAATAATAATTGGGTTTTTCCACGTAGCCCATGATGTCAGAAGTGAGCAGCAGGCTGGTAAAAATGTTACTTTCGTTTTCTTCGTCTGGAATGACGCTCGCTGTATTGGTCACGGCAATTGAAAAAGTGCCTTCAAGTGGTTTGTTGTTTATAGCGGCCTCCAGGTTCAGGTCTACTTTTTCTTTTTTGGTATAGCTTTGTTTGGCGGAGGCTACTTTCAGGTCAATTTTACCTACGCCGTTATTGACAAAGATCAGCCGCTCACAAATGGGCCTGTTATCCGCCGAAAAAACGGTAAACTGTATGATACCGGCAGGGAGTTCTTTTTTTGGAATAGAGGTGGTGATGATTTGTTTACTGGGGGCGGCCCTGGATACGAAATAGACATTGCTATTGTTTTGGGCGACGATTTTCAGTTCTCCTGAACCGACCAGACCTGGGCTTACAAGAATTTTCGCAACGACATTTTCGGCGGTTTGGGTAACCGCCAGTAAATATCCGCTGGCTGAGACCTTCGGCAGATTAAATATGCCTTCAGACCCGTCTTTAAATTTAACTTTTGCAGAATAGGTTTTTCCTGGCTGCGGATTTAAAAAAAGACTGCCCATGCCAAGATGCGTCGTGCTGAATTTATAGACCTCCAGGCCGGTGTTGTCTACGATCACGCCTTCAATATCTTCTCCCAGCCCTGATGCATTAACTGCTTTAACAGCCACCTTGCAGGGCAGATTTTCTACCAGGTTGCCGCTTTCAGGGAAGAACTGGACATCAACAGCATTTGAGGTTGCTTTAATTGGAATTTGCTTAATCACTTTTTTCTTA
The DNA here is from genome assembly GCF_030244015.1 of Pedobacter ginsengisoli. Classification (GTDB taxonomy): domain Bacteria; phylum Bacteroidota; class Bacteroidia; order Sphingobacteriales; family Sphingobacteriaceae; genus Pedobacter; species Pedobacter ginsengisoli. The sequence continues at coordinate 886,859 of NZ_JASSYX010000003.1, read as the reverse complement.
TCAGGCAGGTTCAGTGTCACTACGATCTTACCTGATTTATACAGAGAAGGCTGGCTGTTTTGAAAATTAACATTGACGATACCCTTGTCATTTGTGACTGCTTTGGCTTTAGTGATGCTTCTGAAATTCAGTATCACCTCATAGCTTACTTCGCTGTTGGCGTAGGCCTGACCATTTTTATCTGTGAATCTGACCACGGCATTCACTTTTTCCGAGATGTTTTGTTTGCTATAGGTATAGCTCGTACTGGTGAATACGTTGTTTGCCCAGGAGTTCCCGATTTTTATGGTTTTGTCAAAAAAGAAATCGGAACCGGCATTTCTCATCCACTGCGTATATGCCCTGATCCTGTAATTTCCCTCAGTCAGTGAATCGGGGAGTTTAAAGTCACCCCAGCTGACCCCGGAAACAAGCGGAAGCTTGAGCTGTTTTTTTACAGAATCTTTTTCATTGATCAGTTCTACGTACAAGGCGCTGCTGATGGCCGAGAGCTTTGAGGTCTGGGTGTTGATCACGTAGGCCTTAAACCAGATGTCATCACCGATTGCATAATAAGGTTTGTCCAGGTGAAGGTGGACTTTCTCCTGCGGATACTTCTCATTGTATACCTCCAGTTTTTTAAGGAGGGCATTAAACGGATCATCGTCAGCTTTATATGCGAAAACTGCAATCAACAGAGTTAATAACAATAAGGGGAGAATCAGCCTGAATTTCATAATGGTGGAGCACTAATGAATAAGGCTACAATATACTAAAACTTATTCTTCCACATCATGCTTTCCACAGGTTTTGTGGTTTTGTTATTGTATTTGGCGTTGTTTTTAACATTATACATCGTTGCGATCTCGCCTTCAACCCTAAAATAAATAAGCTGACCTATCGGCATACCCGCATAGATCCTTACTGGCTGCGCACAGGAGATTTCAAGTGTCCAGGTGTTGCAGAAACCGACATCTCCTTTACCGGCTGTGGCATGGATGTCAATTCCCAGGCGACCGGTACTGGATTTGCCTTCCAGGAAAGGAATGTGTGCGTGGGTTTCGGTATATTCCAGGGTAACGCCCAGATATAATGTGCCGGGCTGCAATACAAAGCCATCCTTAGGGATTTCAAAATGATCGATTTTATTGTGGGCTTTAGCGTCCAGTACCCGGTCTTTGTAGGTAGCCAGGTATTTCCCCAGGTGAACATCATAAGAGTTGGTGCCGAGGCATTCCGCATCAAAAGGTTCAATAATGATTGTGCCCTTTTCTATCTCTTCTAATATTCGTTTGTCGGAAAGTATCATTTTTCAAATGGTAAGTATTGTTATATAAGGGTCAAGAAGCTTATTAAACCTTCACATTAATGGTTCTAAGCGTTTAGTTTTGCAGGTAATAAGTATTTCGACGAAATTATGATTAATTTAAGATACTTTTGCATAGTATTCTAAAATAGAGATGCCCGTAATTTTTAATAAAAATATTGACGATGATACCATGCTTGCGGTATGGAAAATCGAAGAGACTGAAGCGCAGCTGATGGCAGGATTGCAGTTGAAACAGCATGAGCACGACATCATCTCTACGTTAAACAATGGAAAACGCCTGCTGCACTGGCTGAGTACGAGGGTGCTGCTCAGGACTATGCTCAATACCTCTGAATATATTGACTGCAGGATGGACGAACACGGCAAACCGTACCTGCCAAACCTGGGCTATCACATCTCATTGAGTCATTCTTACGATTATGCTGCGGTCATAGTTGGCAAGACCAAACCCGTTGGCGTAGATATCGAGCTGATCAAACATAAAATCAAAAATATCAGGCATAAGTTTCTTTCTGATTCTGAGCTGGCACAAAAACAGATCGGCAATAATATAGAAGGGCTTTATGTATGCTGGTGCGCCAAAGAGGCCATTTACAAATGGAATGGAAGAAAAGGACTTGAATTTAAAGAGGACATTCACATCAGGCCATTCAAATTAAAGCGCCAGGGCTCGCTCAATGCATTGGTCGACCTGCCTGAAGGGACAAAAGAACTCACTGTAGATTATTTTAAAACAGGGGATGATTATATGCTGGGCTATGTCGTGGCTTAAACCATGAACCCAAATTTTACCATGAATGAACAAGAATGTTGAATTTATAGATTGGGGTCTCACAGATTATCAGAAAGCATGGACACAACAGGAACATCTTTTTGATCAGACAGTCGCTGTTAAAACTGAAAACAGAACGAACGGTACCAGCAAACAAACGCCAAATTACCTGGTATTTTGCGAACACCCCCACGTATATACTTTAGGTAAAAGCGGCCGTCCGGAAAATCTGCTGCTGGATGAAGAGGGATTGAAAGATAAACAGGCTACCTATTACAAGATCAACCGCGGCGGTGACATTACTTATCACGGTCCCGGTCAGATCGTAGGTTATCCGATACTGGACCTTGATAATTTTTTTACGGATATCCACCTTTATCTGAGAACACTTGAGGAAGCCATTATCCTGACGCTTGATGAGTATGGGATCAGGGCCGGGAGATATCCGGGGTATACCGGTGTCTGGCTGGATGCAGATAATGAGAAAGCCCGGAAGATCTCCGCGATGGGTGTGAGGTGCAGCAGATGGGTCACCATGCATGGTTTCGCGTTTAATGTAAACGCTGATCTGGATTATTTTAAAAACATAGTCCCTTGTGGTATTGACGATAAGGACGTAACTTCTATGAAGCGGGAGCTGGGATATGCCCTGGATATGGAGGAGGTTAAAGGCAGATTAAAAGTCCATATCGCATCGCTGTTTAAAATGGAACTATTTTAAGATCTGCGCAGGTTCCGGCTGCGTATATCACAACATGAGAGCTTTTCCAGTATTTGTATGTTTATTCTTATTACTGGCCTGTAAAAAAACCGAGTCAATGAATAGGAATACCAACACAAATGATACGACCCTGAATGTGAACAAAGAAAAAGGGAAGCTCAGTTACCTTGCCTTGGGTGATTCGTATACCATTGGGGAATCTGTAGAGACGGCCCTGAATTTCCCCAACCAGCTGGTGGCTCAGCTCAGTGGAAATGGACTGGCCGTTGCTGCCCCCCGGATCATTGCCAGGACAGGCTGGACTACCAGCGAGCTCACCAGCGCCATTGGCTCCAGCGGTGTGGCCGGTAAATTTAATTTTGTGACCTTATTGATCGGTGTCAATAACCAGTACAGGGGCGAATCCCTTGAGGCCTACCGCAAAGAGTTCAAACAATTGCTGCAGACAGCTATAGACTTTGCAAATAATGATAAAGCGCATGTTTTCGTGATATCAATACCGGATTGGAGCGTGACGCCTTTTGCGCAAACAAGTGACCGTGACCAGGCTGCAATTTCCACGGAAATAAATGCTTTTAATGCCGTGAACAGACAGGAGACCCTGGCTTTGGGTATTACTTATATTGACATCACACCCGCATCCCGGATGGCCGCTACAGACACTACCCTTGTAGCTTCTGACGGCTTACATCCTTCGGCAAAAATGTATAAGGATTGGGCGGTAAATACAGCCGCTGCGATTTTAGATGCATTCAAATAAAAAGCCGAAAGTCCTTCCAATTTAATTGTAGCAGGCTGAATAACAGATGAATAAATATGTCTTGTAATTTTGATATCTGGCAATAAATATTAACTTTACTTAGAAATTAATCTCCTAAAACTATGGATTACAATGCAGAACACAATTGGTGGACGGGCCTTGGAGCCGGAATGCTGATTTTTTGGCTTGCAGTAGTTGTTATCACCTACGCAGGATTATGGAAAATGTTTGTCAAAGCCGGGAAGCCGGGCTGGGCAGCAATAATTCCCATTTACAATTCGATTGTTATGATCGAAATCGTTGGAAAACCAGTGATCTGGATACTTTGGCTGCTGATCCCCTGTGTCAACATTGTATTCGGGATTTGGCTGCTCAACCTGCTGAGCAAAAGCTTTGGCAAGTCTGAAGGATATACTGTTGGAATGATCATCCTCCCAATGGTTTTCTTCCCGTTACTGGGATTTGGAGATGCGAAATATGTAGGGCCGTCCGCCGCCGAGGCTCAAAACAGAAGAGACTTTTTTAACAGTCCGCCAACTACTCCCGACGCTTAGTTGCTGACGTTTAAAATATATGTATTATCCGCCTGGCTGTCTTTTTCAGATCAGGCGGATATTTTTTTACTGCCCTGTCCTTTCAAGTATTTAACAGGAGCAGATTGTCCCGGTTGTGGTTTTCAGCGATCCGTTATAGCCCTTGCGCATGGCGATCTGAAAGAAAGCCTTAACTTTTACCCTCCGGCCATTCCGTTACTGGTCACTTTGGCAATTGTTTTAACAGCAAAATTCAGAAGTGCGAAATTGAGTGACAGCTTCATTAAGGTGCTGTACCTGATTACAGGGTCAACTGTGCTGATCCATTATCTGTTCAAAATTACCACGCATTATTTACCTGCCTGGCTGCCTGGCTTTCATTTGCATGTCTAGCACTCAGGTAAACTGATCGGGATATTGGTTGCCAGGCCGCCATCAGAGGTCTCTTTGTATTTGGAATTCATGTCCAGCGCCGTTTCCCACATCGTATTGACCACGGCGTCCAGACTTACTTTAGCCTTATCAGGGTTGCTCTGGAGCGCAAGCTGGCTGGCGGTGATGGCTTTGATCGCGCCCATGGTGTTGCGTTCAATGCAGGGGATCTGGACAAGTCCGCCTATAGGATCGCAGGTAAGCCCCAGGTGGTGTTCCATGGCGATTTCCGCAGCCATTAGGACCTGTCTCTGTGAACCGCCCATACATTCGGTCAGCGCCGCTGCGGCCATTGCCGATGATACTCCGATCTCTGCCTGGCAGCCGCCCATTGCTGCGGAAATGGTTGCACCTTTCTTAAATATACTGCCGATCTCAGACGCACACGCGATAAACTGAATGATCTTTTCCTCAGTAAAGCCGTCGCAAAAAGTAATGTAATATTGGAGCACAGCAGGGATCACGCCCGCAGCACCATTGGTCGGCGCCGTTACTACCCTACCAAATGAAGCATTTTCTTCGTTGACGGCCAATGCGAAGCAGCTTACCCAATCCAAAATGTAATTGAACCCGTTTCCGCCTTTTCTGATCGCCATTATCCAGCTTTCATAATTGGTATATACCTGATTGCCTATCAGTCTCTTGTTTAGCGCTGCCGCTCTTCTCCCAACGTTCAGCCCGCCTGGCAGAAAACCCGAAGTATGGCAGCCCCTGTACATACAATCCTTCATTACTGTAAAGTGCTGCACAATGCCTTTCCTGGTTTCCGTTTCGGTACGCCAGGCCAGCTCATTTTCCATCACTATTTCAGATACTTTCAGTCCGGTGGTCAGGCACCAGTGCAGGAGCTCGCTTGCTTTTTCAACCGGAAACGGCAGCTCCACCTGTTCTTTTTCATTGCCGGCATCTCCTTCTTTTACTACAAAACCGCCGCCTATCGAATAATAAGTTTCAGAAAATGCTTTTTCCGAATCGAGAAAGGCCTGGAAGGTAACCGCATTGGGATGAAAGGGCAGACTTTCAAAAAACAGGAAGATCAGGTCTTCATCATAGTCGAATGAGATGATCTTTTCGCCGTTCAAAACCAATAAATGATCTTTCTTAATGTCTGCAATGGTCGTGTCGATGGCATTTACGTCAAAGGTCACCGGGTCTGCGCCGTTCAGGCCCAGCAAAATAGCAATATCGGTACCGTGCCCTTTGCCGGTCTTTGCCAGGGATCCGTAAAGCAGGATCTTGATTTGTGCAACCTCGTCCAGCAAGCCCTGTTTTTTTAGTGAGGCCGTAAATTGCTGCGCCGCGCGCCAGGGCCCCAGTGTATGTGAGCTGGACGGGCCTATTCCTATTTTGAAGATGTCAAAAACCGATATTTGTTCCCTTTGCATCATACAAAGCTAAAACATAAAAATCAAAGCAGCGATAAAATGCGAAAGGCCACAGATAAATCTATGGCCTTTCGCATTTTTTAAAGCTGGGGGTTATGATATTACATCATTCCGCCCATGCCGCCGCCGCCCATTGGAGGCATACCTGCACCTGCAGGAGCATCTTCAGGATCATCGGCCAATACCACTTCGGTAGTCAGCAACATGGCTGCGATTGAAGCTGCATTTTCCAAAGCTACGCGACCAACTTTCGTAGGGTCAATAACTCCGGCAGCAATTAAATTCTCATATGCATCTGTACGTGCGTTGTAGCCAAAGTCAGCTTTACCTTCTTTAACTTTCTGTACCACAATCGAACCTTCAATACCAGCATTCTGGCAGATTTGGCGCAAAGGCTCTTCGATCGCACGGCGAATGATCTGGATACCAGTAGTTTCGTCATCATTGATGCCTTTCATGCCTTCCAGCGCCTCGATGGCACGGATGAAAGCAACACCACCACCAGCTACGATACCTTCTTCAACCGCTGCGCGGGTTGCATGTAAAGCATCATCTACACGGTCCTTTTTCTCTTTCATTTCCACTTCGGAAGCCGCACCAACATAAAGAACAGCAACACCACCAGCCAATTTAGCCAGGCGCTCCTGTAATTTTTCTTTATCGTAATCAGATGTAGTCGTCTCGATCTGAGCTTTGATCTGGTTCACACGCGCCTTGATATCTTCAGACTCACCGGCACCATTGATGATCGTAGTATTGTCTTTGTCAATAACCACTTTCTCAGCAGTACCTAAATAAGTAAGGTCAGCATTCTCTAATTTATAACCTCTTTCTTCCGAGATCACAGTACCACCGGTCAGGATAGCGATATCTTCCAGCATGGCTTTACGGCGGTCACCAAAACCAGGTGCTTTAACTGCCGCAACTTTCAGTGAGCCACGGATCTTGTTCACTACCAAAGTAGCCAACGCCTCACCATCTAAATCTTCAGCGATGATCAGCAAAGGTTTTCCTGTTTGAACTTGTTTTTCCAATACCGGCAGCAATTCTTTCATGTTGCTGATCTTTTTATCGTAGATCAAAATGTAAGGGTTCTCCAGTTCCGCTTCCATTTTATCCGCATTGGTTACAAAATATGGAGACAAATAACCACGGTCAAACTGCATACCTTCAACAGTTTTAACTTCGGTTTCAGTACCTTTTGCTTCTTCAACAGTGATTACACCATCTTTACCAACTTTGCCCATTGCCTCAGCGATTAAAGCTCCGATGATTTCGTCATTATTGGCTGAGATAGCTGCCACTTGCTTGATCTTGTTGTTGTCTTCACCAACAGTTTGCGACTGTGTTTTCAGATTTTCAACAATCGCAGTAACCGCTTTGTCGATACCACGTTTCAGGTCCATAGGATTTGCACCGGCAGCAACGTTTTTAATGCCTGCAGTAACAATAGCCTGTGCCAAAACGGTAGCAGTTGTAGTTCCGTCACCTGCAATGTCAGCAGTTTTAGAAGCTACTTCTTTAACCATTTGAGCACCCATGTTTTCAATCGGGTCTTTCAGCTCAATTTCTTTTGCTACAGTTACACCATCTTTAGTAATTGCCGGTGAACCAAATTTTTTATCGATAATTACATTCCGACCTTTAGGTCCTAAAGTTACTTTTACTGCGTTGGCCAAAATGTCCACACCTCTTTTCAGGGCGTCACGGGCTTCTACATTATATTTTACTTGTTTTGCCATTTTGTTTTTAGTAATAAGGTAGTATCTGGTGTTAAGTATCAGGGCCTGATGCCGGTACTTACTGAGATACTATTGGTTTAAAAATTTAAATTACTGTTTTTAATTAGGTCTTGATATTTGATGCCAATATCCTGATGCGATCTAAGCAATTACAGCGTAAATGTCAGTTTCGCGCATAATCAGGTAATCCTTACCTTCATATGGAAGCTCAGTGCCGCCATATTTGCCATAAATCACTACATCGCCTATCTTAACTGTTGGTTTTTTACCTTCTGAATCTTCTTCAGAAACTGATACCACAGTTCCTTTTGATGGTTTTTCTTTTGCAGTATCTGGAATATAGATTCCGGAAGCTGTCTTTTCTTCTGCCGCGGCAGGCTCAACAATAACTCTGTTTGCTGTTCCTGAAATGGGTTTAAGGTTTAAAGCCATAACTTGATATTAATTTATTTTTTTAAGGTTTATATAAATATTTGTAGTAGTTGCTACTTAGTTAAGCTGTATCAGTTTTTATGCCAAGCCCGCTTGTTTGCCAAATTTACACTGCCTTGTCAGCTAATGGATTGTGGTAAACCGCTTTTGTGTCAGAGTGGCAGAATACATGAAAAAGCCCGATAAGATATTCATTCTTACCGGGCTTTACAATATTTTGCGGATCGTTTATTTTTTTGTCGTGTCTGTAACCGGAGGAGGCGTATTTGCCGGAGCCGTTGCGCCACCGCCAAGCGGAGAAGGGCTAGGTGTTTTGTCCAGCTGCTCCTGTATTTTAGAATCTGCCGCACCTGCTGATGGTCCGCCGGATTTGGAAATGGTAGTAATCGACAAGGTAAGTACAACAATAACTGCCAGTAAAACCCATGTGCCTTTTTCCAGAACATCACCGGTTCGCTGAACGCCAAACATGTTGCTGCCGGCTCCGCCTGTCGCCAGGCCGCCACCTTTAGGATTTTGTATCAAAACAAACAATGAAAGGGCAATACAAACAATAATTAACAGTATAATTAAAAAAAGCATATGAGGTTATGGTTATTAAATTTTCTTTTCTATCGATTGAATAAGGTCGGCAAAGTAACGGCTTTTTTCTGGAAACATCAAACTTAATTTTTCATAAGTCTCTATCGCCTTGTCGTAAAGCATTTGTTCTATATAAATTTTGGCCAGCGTTTCTGACACCAGATCGCTATGGTCTTCTGCACTTTTCCTGGCCTTGTTCTCATTGTTGATCTGTTCAGGTTTTGGAGGGCTGATCTGCGGCTCATTTTTAATAAAGCTTTCGATAATCTCATCTCCTTTTGAATTTCGCTTTAAACCAGAAGGAACATATTCACCGTTTTCCTCATCGCCAAAGACACTCTGCATGTGAAAGATATTCTCCACATATTGCTGCTGAAGTTCAGCAGGTGCATTTTGACCTTCCGGACTGCCTGGCTGTACTGTCGTCTTGTGCTGCTTAGGGGAAGCGTAAGGCTGAAAGATCTGCTCGTGCTCCGCACGGGTTTTTGCCAGCCACCACAAAAAAGTATAAGGCAGCTTGTCGTCATCATACTTACTGATCACAGTTTCCTGCTCAAGAGCAGCCTGCTCAGAATATTCTTCGATCTGTGGTACTTCGCCGGGAACTTCTTCTACTTTAAAATTATCCTGAAAAGCAAAGAAATCTGTAGAAACAATGTTATCTAAAACAAGGTCATCTTCCGGTTCCCCGCGATAATCGTCTATATTGATCTCGCCGATCTCCTCAAAGATTTCCTGCTCATCAACCAGTTCTTCAGGTTCGGCGCCAACTTCATCTATACCCGCTTCATCAAGGGATTCAGGTTCGTTCACAGCGACATCAGCTGCATAAGAAACTACATTAAATTCAGTATGTGAAAGATTTTCAGGATTGTGGATGATCTGGTAAGCCAGTTGCCCGCTGTTGTACAATGATGCCGTAGCAAGCTCAGTACCCTGCTCAGTCTCTGCAGAAACAGCTTTTGCCAGTAAAAGATGCAGAGGCTGAAAATAAGGATATTTCTCCGCAAGAACACCCAGCATAACCCCGTCTTCCCTGCTGATGTTCTCAGGGTTTGCCATCAATGCTGCCAGCTGCTGTTTGGTATCTAGTTCCTGCTCCACGCTGCTAAGTTAATAATTGATCTCTATATTGACCTACCATTGTGCAAAAGCCCGGTTAAAAATATCTTCGGTCAGTTGTGCCGTTACATCTTTAATCAGAGCAGTTTCCTGGGCCTGCGGACTTCCGGCAGGTCTGTAGTCTTTATGACGCTCAAACGATTGCTCGAAACTTTGTGTGGCGTCCAGGTTGTTCACATATTTTACCTGTACCGTGATGGTAAGCCTGTTTGCACCTGACAATGGCTGATTGTTGCCCTGGGTTCCCCGGCTGTCCTGCAAAGCTACCGGGTTGATCGAATAGCCGGTTATATTTCCCGAAAATACCGCATTTGCATCATTTGAAGTAATGCTCAGCTTGCTCTGGTTACGGATCCTTGTTTTTAGTTCTTCTGTAAACTGGGAACTTAATGAAGCCACTACCAAAGGGGCATTATTTTCAAAAATGGTTACATTTACAGTTTTCATAGCATCCGGAATGGAAGCCCCGTTTAGACTGATCTTGCAGCCTCCAAGGGTCAGTAAACAGATCAATATACATACATATTTCATAGCCAGATTCATTATAAGTTCAGTTCTTTGATCTTTCTGTAGAGCGTTCTTTCCGAGATTCCCAGTTCCTGCGCAGCAAATTTACGCTTGCCCTTGTGTTTTTTCAGGGCCTTTTTGATCAGATCAGATTCCTTGTCCACCAAAGATAAAGATTCTTCAATCTCCTCGGCCTCGTGCGTGTAATTATAATCGACAGGATTATTCTGGATCGGTTTTTTTATGGTAAAGGCCGACAACTCACCGCCTGATGGCTGGTCGATTTCCTGGTAAAGCTGGTTGATGTAATGCGGATTATCTTCAATGATATGCGCAGTATTTCCGCCGCTCTGAATGATTTCTGCTACCAGTTTTTTCAATTCCATCATGTCCTTTTTCATGTCAAAAAGTACCTTATAAAGAATATCGCGCTCTGAAAAGTCCTCTTTGCTGCCGCTAATGGCCATGGGCAGATTGCTGGCGCTTTCATTCGGAATATAGTTCAGCAGTGCTGCCGCTGTCACGTTCCGGTCCTTTTCCAAAACGCAGATCTGCTCGGCTATATTTTTCAGCTGACGCACATTTCCCGGCCAGCTGTAATTGCTCAGGATCTGTATGGCATCCGGTTCAAGCTGTATGCCCGGACTCCGGTATTTGTCGCTAAAATCTGCGGAAAATTTTCTGAACAGCAGGTAGATGTCCTCTTTTCGCTCATGCAGGGCAGGAATACGCAAAGGAACAGTATTTAACCTGTAGTACAGATCTTCCCGGAATTTGCCGGATTTTACCCTGTTGTACACATCTACGTTAGTCGCCGCGATAATACGCACATCTGTTTTCTGGACTTTGGATGAGCCTACCCTCAGGTATTCCCCACTTTCCAGTATCCTCAGTAAACGTGCCTGTGTGCCCAAAGGCAATTCCGCAACTTCATCGAGGAAAATAGTTCCCCCGTTTGCCACCTCGAAATAACCTTTACGCGCCTCGTGAGCACCTGTAAAAGAGCCTTTTTCGTGACCGAACAGTTCAGAATCAATTGTTCCTTCAGGTATTGCACCGCAGTTCACCGCAATAAAAGCACCGTGCTTACGGGCACTCATCTGGTGGATAATGTGAGAAAATACTTCTTTACCACTACCACTTTCCCCGGTAATCAATACGGACATATCTGTAGGGGAAACCTGCCTGGCTATATCTATCGCACGGTTAAGCAGGGGAGAACCTCCAATTATTCCAAAGCGGTTTTTTATATCTTGTATATCCATTTATACTTCTTTAATATTTTGTGCCATTGCGGAGAGAAACAACGAAGCAATGACGAAAGGTTAATCATTTCTTAAACAACTCTTCCGATCAGCGTTGCCGATGTACACCGTTCTACATAAACATTTGCGTAATCCCCTGGTTTTACAAAATCTGTAACGGGGAATATTACCATCGCATTTTCATCATTACGCCCCCTGTATTCCTGGTCTGACTTTTTGGAAAAACCTTCAATCAGAACTTTAACGGTTTTCCCAACAAATTCTTGCAGGCAGGCAAGAGAATCTTCCTGTTGTTTCTTAAAGATCTCAGCTAAACGACGGGCCTTAACCTCTTCGGGGACATCATCTTTATATTTGCGCGCAGCCAGTGTTCCAGGACGCTCCGAATAAGAGAAAGTATAAGCAAAATTATATCTGGCGTAATCCATAATGCTCAGGGTATCCTGATGCTCTTCTTCGGTTTCGGTACAAAATCCTGCAATGATATCCGCGGAAATGGCACAGCCGGGAATAATGCGCCGGATGGCATCAATCCTGTTCATATACCACTCACGGGTATAGGTGCGGTTCATCAACGCCAGAATCCTGGAGTTTCCTGATTGTACCGGCAGGTGTATATAATTGCAAATGTTATCGTATTTTTTGATGGTATACAATACTTCATCTGTAATGTCTTTCGGATGTGAAGTAGAAAAGCGTACCCTTAAATCAGGATTAATTTCGGCAACCATAGCCAGTAGCTGTGCAAAATTTACACCTGCGTTGCCCAGCCCGGCTTTTAAACGATGCGCCGGTAATTCGCTTTCCCGGCTTAAAGCATCCAGTAAGGCATCACCGGTTAAGGTATTCAGGTCATCAGCTAAGTCATTGTTTGCAGACTTTTCGGCTTTCGGCTGGCTCCACTGGTAAGAATCAACATTCTGACCCAGTAAAGTGATTTCCCGGTAACCCATTTCAAACAGATGCCTTGCCTCTGCTAAAATAGAATGCGGATCACGGCTTCTTTCTCTGCCCCTGGTAAAAGGCACCACGCAGAAAGAGCACATGTTGTCACAGCCCCGCATGATAGAGATAAATGCAGTAATCCCATTGCCGTTCAGACGTACCGGGCTGATGTCTGCATAGGTTTCCTCGCGTGAAAGCAGTACATTGATCGCTTTTTGTCCGCTTTCTACCTCGGCCAGCAATTGGGGCAATTCCCGGTAGGCGTCAGGGCCTACCACTACATCCACCAATTTTTCTTCTTCCAGGAATTTAGATTTGAGACGCTCGGCCATGCAGCCGAGTACGCCCACGATCAGGCTAGGGTTTCTGCGTTTCTCTACGCCAAACTGCGATAGCCGGTTGCGTACGCGCTGCTCTGCATTTTCCCTGATCGAACAGGTGTTTATGAATACTACATCAGCCTCTTTATAGTCGCCGGTGGTCTCAAATCCCTGGTCAAATAAAATGGATGCGACAATCTCACTGTCAGCAAAGTTCATCTGGCAGCCATAACTTTCAATATATAGTTTACGGCCATTCCGTACCATAGGAGTTTCAACGATCAGTGCCTCTCCCTGGCGTGCTTCATCATGTGTCTTGTCTGTCAGCTGTAAATCAATCATAACGGTTACCTAGTAATTGGGGCTTCAAAAATACAAAAATTAATTTATAAATGACAAATTGGCAGAGAAGCAAGTTCCTTGCAGCCCAATTCGTATGTTGCCTGAATAATATATGCATTTAAATGAATACGCATTGACCAGGCAATAAATCCGCCCTGAGTACGCCCTTTTTCTAAGGAAAAGGCGTACTCAGGGCGTACTCACCCCGTACTCATGGCGTACTCAGTGTGAACACATGTACCAGCGATATCAAGACCTGAGCGGCCAGAGGGTTAAACGCCTTCGTTATTTTACAAAAAACTTAGAATTGTATAGGACTTTCTGAGCTCCCCCTTGTCCTGTATGCAGTGAACTGAAAATAATATATGTTTAAAAACCTGCGCTCGTCTAAAAGAATACCAAAGGATAAATATGGGTGGTTTGGAGATTATACCTCATGGGCAAAGGCAAGCGCTGAAGCAGGAGGCTATGATAAACATATTATTTTGGAAAGAACAACCGATGCGCTACTGAAAGTGAAGAGCGGCGAAGCAGTTTATGAGCGTGATTCGGTTATTTTCGACCAAAAGGAAATCCCTTATGCGTTAACCTCCTTTTTGATGCTTAGTGCTGCTTTAAAAAAGAGCCCATTAAACGTGCTTGATTTTGGGGGCTCACTTGGCAGTACCTATTACCAGATCAGGGATCTTTTGCCGGACAAAACCTTTGCAAGCTGGAACATTGTTGAGCAAGACCACTATGTGGCTTGCGGGAAGGCAAATTTTGAGGATGATACATTGAAATTCTACAGTTCCATAGACAGTTGCCTCGCCGGGAAAAAAATAGATTTTATTTTGCTTTCAAGTTCCGTTCAATACTTAAAAGAGCCGCATGTTTTTCTGGAGAAACTCGCCGGATATAATTTTGATTTTATCCTGTTTGACAGGACGGCTTTTAACAATGCGACAAATGACAGGCTTACCTTGCAGGTTGCCCCGCCTGAAATATACCCGGCATCCTATCCTGCCTGGTTTTTTCATAAAGAGTTTTTTTTGAGTCATTTCTCTGATCGCTATAAGGTAGTGGCAGAATTTCCTTCTTATGTAGAAGGCGAAGCTATAATGTTTATAGACGACAGGCCCCAGGGAACCAATAAAGGGTTTTACTTAATCAATTCATCGAAGTATGCTTAAATTCTGCACCTTATTCAACACGATGTACCTGTCGAGGGGGTTGGCCATGTACCATTCCCTGGAAGAAAAATGCGGTGCTTTCCACCTGTATATCATTGCATTTGACAAACATTGTTTTGATGTCCTGAGCAGGCTCAGACTGCCTTATGCCACCATCATCAGTCTGAAACAGTTTGAAAACGACCGGCTTCTGGCCATAAAATCTGAACGGACGCCGGGTGAATATTGCTGGACCTGTGCCTCTTCAACCATTAAGTACTGTCTGGAAACGTACGATCTGGACCATTGTACTTATGTAGATGCAGATCTGATGTTTTTTAGCGATCCGGCGGTGCTGATCGATGAAATGGGCGGGAAGTCCGTGCTCATCACAGAGCACCGGTTTACCGAAAGGTATGATCAGTCTGCCAGCAGCGGCATCTACTGTGTGCAGTTCATGACATTCAAGAACACGGCCGGGGGGCTTGAAGTACTCAACTGGTGGATAGACAGGTGCATAGAATGGTGCTTTAACCAGTTCGAGGACGGAAAATTTGGAGATCAGAAATATCTTGACGATTGGCATAACAGGTTCAATACTGTTCATGTGCTGAAACATCTGGGGGGTGGCGTTGCCCCCTGGAATGTTCAGCAGTATACTTTTAAGAACAGCGGCGAATCAGTGAAGGGGAAAGATCTGGCAAGTGGCAATTCGTTTGACCTTGTTTTTTTTCATTATCACGGATTTCACTATACGCTCGATAACAGCTATAGCTTATCCGATAAAAATTACACCCTTGCAAGGAACCCGGTCAAACACATTTACAGGCCATACATTGATGCACTTTCGAAGGCCGAACAGGTGATCAATATGGTAAACCAGCACGGGCCCTCTTATGAACTCACCAATGACATTCAATGGATAAAGGCAGTTCCAGGCCGCACGATCTTATTCTTCTTACGTGGGTATTATAAAAACTTTTACAAGAAAAACGCACTGATCTATGGCTTCCTTAATTAACCTGAAAACATTTACTGATCCCCGCGGCAACCTGACAGTTATTGAAAAGGTAGTGCCTTTTGACATCAAAAGGATATTTTATATCTATGGTGTGGATGAAAGTGAAAGGGGTGGCCACAGACATGTGGAGACCATTCAGGCGGCTATTTGTATCCGGGGACATTGTGTTATTTATAACAATAATGGTCACGGCGAATCTAGTTTTGTACTGGACTCTCCGGACAAATGTCTGATTATTAATCCGGAAGACTGGCATACCATGCACAGCTTTAGTGAAGACGCTATTTTGATGGTGCTTGCTTCAGCATACTTTGATGCCAAAGATTATATACACACCCCGTATCCTATGCGTTTAAATGTAGCAGTATAAATGATGATAGAGTATGAGAATCTGTTTCTGCTGAACCAGCAATTTATGGAGGGCTATAAGGAAAGTTTTTCAGATAGCCTGGATAAGGGCTGGTTTGTACTTGGCGACAAAGTAAGTACTTTTGAAACGGAGTTTGCTGCTTATTGCGGGGGGAAATATTGTGCCGGTCTTGCTTCCGGTCTCGATGCCCTGGTGCTTGCGCTGAAATATTTTGATTTTCCGGAAGGCTCAGAGGTTATCGTGCCGTCCAATACCTATATCGCTACAATTCTTGCGATCTACAATAACGGACTGGTGCCCGTTCTTGTAGAGCCGGATATCCATACTTATAATATTGATCCCTTAAAAATTGAGGCGGCGGTAACATCAAAAACCAAAGCGGTCATGGTTGTTCACCTGTACGGCAAATCCTGTGACATGGCTGCGGTTATGCAAATCGCTGACCTCAACGGACTGCGGGTGATCGAAGACTGTGCACAAGCTCACGGAGCAAGTTTCAGGGGAAAAAAGACGGGTACATTTGGCGATTTTGGAGCATTTAGTTTTTATCCGACGAAAAACCTTGGCGCACTGGGCGACGGAGGTGCACTGATCGCTTCGGAACCGGGAATGATCGCGAAAATAAAAGCCATGCGCAATTATGGCTGCCATGAAAAGTATTATAACAATTATATCGGCGTCAATTCGAGACTGGACGAAATCCAGGCTGGCTTTCTTTCCCTTAAGCTGGAATTTTTGGATCAGATCAATGCCCACAAACAGAAACTGGCCAAACTCTATCAGGAAGGATTAAAAGATGATTTTATCAAGCCGGTTATACATCCCGATTATGAAGATGTATACCACATTTACACAGTAAGACATCGGGAAAGGGACAGACTGAGAGATTATTTGCTGAAAAATAATATAAAAACGGAGATCCATTATCCGGTTCCTCCGCATCATCAACAAGCATTAAAGACCAGGCTAAAAGGGGCCTATCCAATATCAGAAGCCATACATCAGACTACTTTGAGCCTGCCGGTGTCCTATTGCCATACACCAATGCAGATTGCCCGGGTAATCGATGTCATGAACGCCTTTTAACAGGCGGCGATAATATGTTAGAATTTAGTATTTTAGCTTCTCGTTAAAATACTAAAATGAGTAACCGTATAGCTAAGGGATTTGCACTGCAAATTGTGGTTTTGTCTGTCTTGTGCTGCTTTGCCTGTAAAAAGGACACAGTTGCCGGGGAAGCCCGGATAAAACCTCCTGTAAGAGAATATATTGTGATCGCGAGGATAGATAAAAAGGGGACAAACAGTAATTCTGAAGGTACAGCAGTTTTGACAGGTTATTATATGGAGGGATCAAAGTCGTTGAGTTATTCTCTGGAATACAAAAACATAGTCCCTCAGATGATCACCCTGCGCAGCGGAGCTAAAGGGTCGGTGGGTTCTTTTATAAAGGAACTGTACAGCCGGGAAAAAGAGTCTCCGGCATTAGATAAGCCGATTGCCGGATCATTGACATTGAGTCCGCTTCAGGAGCGAAATCTCCTGAAAGGACAGTGGTTTGTTGCGGTAAGTACCATAAGCATGAGTCCGGAGATATCGGGAGTCCTTATCTTAAAGCAGAAATAGTGTGGAAGAAACGATAGCGCAGCAGATACAGTTAACAGAAGAGGACAGAGGCCTTTTGCACGCGATCATAGGTCGCGATAAAAAGGTTTTTGAACTGTTCTATAAAAAATATTACAAGCAGCTGTTTGCCGTAGCTTACAGATATGCCGGACAGGCCCAGGCTGCAGAAGAAATAGTGCATGATGTTTTTATCACCATATGGAATAAGGCAGATCAGTTAAATATTCAGTACTCTATGAAAAGTTATTTGTTCAGATCGGTAGTGAACTCCTCGCTAAACCTCATCAAAAAGGAAAAGATCGATGCGCAGCAGCGTGCGAAATACCTTTCTGTGCACCCGGGAGAGCTTGGTGATGACGATGAAGTCCGTAAGGATGCCGAAGAAGCGATGCTGAAAGGACTGGAAGAGGCCCTTGCGCTATTGCCCGAAAGGTGCAGGCAGGTGATGTACCTTAGCCGGTTTGGTAAGCTGAAACAGAAGGAGATAGCCGGGCAGATGAATATTTCGATCAAAACAGTAAAGAATCATTTAACATATGGCTTCCAGAAGCTCAGAGAACATTTAGAGAACAACAAAAAAGTAATCATACAGTTATTCATCCTTTTCACCCTTAACGCCCTCTAACCATTACCATTATGGAAAAATCCGGAACAAACGAAGAATTGATTTATTCCCTGATCATAGATGATCTGGAACAAACCATTTCTGACACTGATAAACAGTTATTGGAGGAATGGAGAAAAGCGACAGAAAACAATGAAAAACTTTATCAGGATTTTGCTGAGGTACAACTGAACATCGAGAAGCTGTACCATAAAAATGGATTCGATCCGCAGCTTTCCTGGAATACACTGAACAATAAACTGGAGTCACAGGCAGATACGGAAGTGCTGAAGGAACCAAAACATAAGGGCAGTACAGGTTTATGGTATAGGGTAGCTGCTGCGGTGCTGGTGATCATTTCAATAGGTTATTATTTTATGTCCGGCAGTAAATATGTAGTAGTAAGCACCACACAAAGCGATGTGGTTTCCCGGGTGATACTGCCCGATGGAACTGAACTGAGCCTGAATGCGGGAACCATCATAAAATACGATAAAGAGAATTTTAACACTGACCGCAAACTGGTACTGGAGCAGGGTGAGGTTTTCATCAGGGTGACCAGGCACAGCGGCAGCCAGTTTTGGATAGATCTTGGAGATGTTGAGGCCAGGGATATCGGTACCAGTTTCAATGTGATCAAAAACGAAACTCAGTCTTCGGTAATCGTCGAAGAAGGAAAGGTGGCTATGAAGCTCAGCACTGCCGCTGAGCAGGTATTGCTGAGCCCGGGTATGCTTGGCGTTTATAATTCGGAGACTGAGCAACTGAGCAGGATGAACAATACCGATCCTAATTATAAAGCCTGGGCAGATAAGAAATTTACATTCCGGGCGATGCCTTTTGAACAGGTCGCTGCCCAGTTAAAAAAAGTGTATAAAGTACCGCTGATCATTAAGGGAGATGACCTTAAGTCCAGAAAATTAACTGCGAAACTACATTATCAAACTTTAGACAGCGTTCTTGAAGTAATTTCTGCATCTTTACAATGTAAGGTAGTTAAGGAGCAGAATGTTTATGTTTTATCGGCCAATTAATAGACTGTATCTCGTATTAACGTTATTTCTTCCGCTCTTATTTAGCAATGTTCTGTTTGCCCAGCATACAGATCCGCGGAAGCGTGCCTATACCATTAATCTTCCGGCTGACTCTTTGATCGGTACATTGCAAAGACTGGAACAGCGAACAGGCACTAACTTTGCATTTGATCCGGATCAGCTCCGTTTAAAAAGGACGACGGGCTACCGTTTTGTCCAAACACCTCTTGAGACCATTCTTTCAAGGGTGCTATTTGGTACGGGCCTCCGTTTTAAACTGGTCGGAAATGATATTGTCATCATCCCCGGCAGGCCTGAGATCTGGACCATACACGGCCATATCAGGGATAAATTCAATGGTGAGGAGATCATTGGAGCTACAGTCCAGATTCCGGGGCTCGAAGCAGGCGTGACCACCAATCAATATGGGTTTTATTCGATTTCGGTGCCGGAGGGAAATTACGAGATATTTGTGTCTCATTCCGGATATCAGACGCTGCAAAAGATGGTTCGCCTGGACAAAAATATACAGGAAGAAATGGAGCTGTTATTGCAGCCCCAGATACTGGAAGAAGTAGTCATCAAACCCTCCAATCTGACGCCAAACCCGATATTGCTCAATGAACAGAATTTTACGGCGAAGCAATTGAGCCATGCCTCATATTATGCCGGTGAAACTGATGTGATGAAGAGGTTGCAGATGCAGAATGGAATAAAAGCCATTACGGAAGGAAGTTCGGGATTATTCATGAGGGGCGGGAACTCTGATCAAAACCTGATCCTGCTGGATGAGGCCATAATTTATAATCCATCACATTTATATGGACTGGTTTCGGTATTTAATTCTGATGCGGTAAACAACCTTCAGGTATACCGGGATTATATGCCTGCCAATTTTGGTGGCAGGTTGTCTTCAGTGATTGTAAACCGGATGGCTGAAGGAAATAGCAAGGAGTATCATGTCAATGGCGGTGTAAACTTCATGTCTGCACGGATAGCTGCAGAAGGGCCGATCGTAAAAGACAGGGGTTCTTTTATCGTCGCCTATCGCCGAAGCCTGCTGGATGTTTTTCAAAGCAGGTTTAAATTGTTCAATCCAAGCTCTGTTTATTATGATATCAATGCGAAAGCAAATTTTAAACTGAACAATAACAACAGTATATTTTACTCTGTTTATGTCGGTAAAGACAACCTGCTTTCTGAAAATTCTTATACCAACAACTGGGGAAATCTAACCTCGACATTTCGATGGAATCACATATTTAACTCAAGGGTGTTTTTGAACGTGTCTGCCATTTACAGCAATTACAGCAACCTGCTGGATCTCAATGCGGATACGCTTTCCCAAAAAAGCCAGTGGCGAACAGGGATAAAAGACCTGACACTAAAGGCAGATTATACTTACTACAGAAGCCCGAGCAACCAGATGAAGTTTGGGCTCTCGGGAATCTACCACCGGTTTATTCCCGGAGAAATGAAGGACCAGGATGATTTTGAATTTAACATATCCAGGGACAAATCAGTTGAAGCGGCCATTTATTATACCCAGCAGATAGGTCTCGGCAAGTCGTTTGAACTGAATTATGGACTTAGGATCGGATTTTTTGGAAATGCCGAAGAGCAGCGGAACGTTTACGATCAAAATGGCAACCCTCTTAAAAAGTATGAGGTTAAAACTTTTGTCAATCCTGAACCGAGGATCAATATCAGCTACCTGCCAAGCCCCGACCAACGGATATTCCTCACCTACAACCTTAATTTTCAGTATCTGCAGCTCATACAAAACAGCACCCTGGCCTTTTCATCACTGGAACCCTGGGTGCCGGCATCTGCAGCTATAAAACCACAATACGCCAATCACTTCTCGGTGGGATACCGGTATGACCCCGGCAGCCTTTCCTTCCAGGCAAATGCGTATTATAAGAAATTGTCCAATCAGCTGGATCTGACCGGCCATTCTCAGATCATCCGAAATCCCGCGGTTAGGAGTCAGCTGAGGGCCGGTACATCAAACGCTTATGGTGTGGAGATGGAAGTGACCAGGGCCGAGGGCAGATTTTCAGGCACACTGGCCTATAGTTATTCCAGGGTTTTCAGAAAGATTGCCGGCATTAATTTTGGAAACAAGTTTGTGGCCAATTATGACATCCCGCATGAGCTGAAACTGACTGGAAAATTTGACATGAACAGCAAATTATCTTTCCAGTCGTTCTTTACTTATTCTACAGGCAGGCCACTGACATTACCTGTTGGATATTATCAGCATGATGGACTGAACGTCCCCATTTATGAAGGACGAAATGCTTCGAGATTTCCAGATTTCAGCAGGCTTGACGTTTCGGCGCAATATAGGCTGCAGACCAGGGGTTTAGGAAAAAGAAATTTATTGCATGTCATTTCGGTAGGTACTTATAACCTTTATAACCGCAAAAATCCGTTATATTATCACCTCGATTCGTCGGCCGGCAACAGCAAAAGTAATGTGGAATACGGCTTCGGCTTTTACCCATGGGTAGCTTATAGTTTTAAATTATAAATATGAACGGCGTAAAAATCTGCATAGTGATTTTGGTAGTGCTGCTGACTGGGGGCTGTGTGAAGGATTCTTTTGAAAAGGATACTTTTTTGAAGCCTGTTCGTGTTTATGACCTGGCTGTTGAGGGCGGGATCAATACTTTGCTGAGTTCGCAGTACATCAGGCTTACCAAGCCGGCGACATCGCCCGAACTCGCACCTGCCCCAGTCAGAAATGCCTCGGTTGTGGTGAACGACAGTAAGTTTGATATAGTTTTTAAAGAGACTGCTACGCCGGGAGTATATATGGGTACGAACAGGAACGACGCCAATTATAATAAAGCATATAAGCTTACGATTATTTATGACAACAAGACCTATACTGCTGTAGATACGCTAAGGCAGGTGGTGAACATCATCGATGATTTCCTTCCTCTGTCTACGCGGCCATTATCGGAAACTGCCATTCAGGGAACTATTCCGAAACATACTTTCGGATACATCAACCCCAATAAGTGGTTTATCGCTTACCTGGACATTCCGCTGTGGCATCCTTCGATGTTTGACCAGACAAAATACTACAGCTATACTCATTATCTGGGGTCACCAAACTCGCTTTACCCGCTCAATAATTTAAAACGGGACTTTGTGCTGGGGCCGGATGATTTTGTGACGATCTTTAAGATCTCGCTTTCTGAAAAATATGCGGCCTATCTTTATTCAGTTTTTATGGAAACCGACTGGAGTGGTCTTTTTTCCAGTGTGCCCGTCAATGTTGAAGGAAATATATCAGGCAATGCCCAGGGATATTTTTCTGTGAATGATGTGGATCTGCGGAGGTATAGGGCAAAAGAGCTATAAAGCGCATTTGTGGCCTTGATATTGCAAGGGTATGGCAAATACAGCGATTTATTATGGTACTAAAGAGATCTGGAAAATACAGGGTATTAAAGTGGACAGGCGGTATTCTGGCCTTGCTGATCCTGTTGGCATTGGGTGGGGCGCTATACCTGAATGCCAGGTGGAAGCCGCTCCTTACAAAAAAAATAAAAGACAGTGTATATGAGGGTTCCAAACATCTGTACCGAATTAATTTTCAGGACATAAGGCTCAATCTTTTGACCGGAACTGCTGTTTTGGACAGTGTTTCACTAAGCCCCGACACAGTGGTATTCAATAAGCTTAAGTCTTTACGGCGGGCGCCGGTTCATTTGTTTCAGTTGAAACTTAAAAAACTGCAGCTGAACCGGATCAGTGTAATGACTGCTTATTTTAAAAAGAGGATTGAAATGAATTCTATCCTCCTGAACCAGCCTTCTATCAATATGATCCGGTACCAGGTGCCCAAAAAAACAGATACGGCAAAAGATGAACGCACGCTGTACCAGCTGATCTCGAAAACGCTGAGGTCTGTTCATGTGAAGTCAATCAAAATAGTGGATGCAGACTTTGACTATGTTAACGGACGTACGTTAAAACCGCTGAATTCGGTAAAGCATCTTTCTGTAAATGTAAAGGACCTGCTGATCGATTCTTTGTCCCAGTTTGACAGTACCCGGGTTTATTATACCAGGGACATCGCTTTTGTACTCTCAGGGTACAGATCTTTGGGAAAGGATAAAATGTATACCATGAAGATTGATACGATAGCGGGTTCTGTGGCAGAAAAGACCATCAGGGTAAAAGGGTTTCAACTCATCCCGATGTATCCTGACCTCGCTTTTAGCAGGAAGTATACCTACGGGAAAGACCGCTATGACCTTAATTTTGATGAGATCAGCCTGAAGGGAGTGGATTTCATGAAACTGAATGATGAAGGAAGCTTCTATGCGAGGTCACTGAAGATTGGCCCGGCCAAAGCAGGTATATTCGTAAACAGGGAATTGCCGCCACCGCCCAACTTTGATAAAGTGCGAAACTTTCCTCATGTGGCTGTCCACAGGATTCCGGTGCCTGCAATTATTGACAGTGTGATCATCAGGAATGTGGATGTGGCCTATACCGAATACAATCCCATCAGTGAAAAAAGAGGAACCGTCTATTTTCAGAACCTGACCGGAAGGATCACTAACCTCACCAATGACAGTTCCCGGCTGGCGAAAAACAATCATGCCATTGCCAGCCTGAGCGCTTTGCTCATGAAGACCAGCAGGATAAATGTGCGCATCAATTTTAACCTCACGGATAAGAACGCTGCCTTTCATTATAGGGGCAGCGTAGGGCCAATGAACATGCTGGTGCTCAATCCGATGGCAAAAAACATGGGGCTGGTAGAGATTGAAAAGGGGGAGATGCAAAAAACGGATTTTGACATCCGGGCCAACAGCAAAGGTTCTTCCGGTACTGTTCATTTTTATTACACAGACCTTAAAATAAAGTTGCTCTCGGAAGCTGAAGACGGTAAGGTGCCGAAGAAAAAAGGATTTCTTTCTTTTCTGGCAAATACCCTTCTGATTAAAAACAACAATCCTGACAAAGGGGAAGCGCCCAGGATAGCCAGAACTACCTTTACCCGGACTCCGGCGGCTTCGTTCTTTAACGAACTTTGGAAAGGAGTTTTTATCGGGATACGGGAAACTGTGGGCCTGGGAGCTATTCCGGTTAAAACTCCTGAACAGGCTATGAAAAAGGTAAATGATAAACTGAAGAAAAAAAATTGACGTATATTGGGGATAAAGGTCCAGCTATGATCAAAAAAGTGCGAAGGAATTATAATACCCTGAAGTGGGTGGCAGGTCTCCTGCTTTTTGCCTTCCTGCTGTTGATGATCACCGCCGGGTACTTTAGTTCAAAATTGAAACCCATAGTCAAAGCGCAGATAAAGGAACTTGTGCTTGATGCCACTGACAGTCTTTACCGGATAGAATTTTCCGGGATCAATATGAATCTGATTACCGGCAGGGCCTCATTGAGTGATGTTAAGATCATTCCGGATACCAGTGTGTTCAAACGGCTGATCAGCAAAAGGAAAGCACCAAATAATGTATATTACATTACACTGAAGAAGCTGGGGATTAAGAATTTCCATCCTGGGAGGCTACTGAGGCACAAAAAACTAAAAGTCGATGTCCTGCTGTTCGACAACCCGGATGTGATAATGATTAACCAGGCTTTTGATTTTAACGAATCAAAAGCCAGAGATGATCAAAGCTCGCCGTATCATTACATTTCAAAATATCTGAAGGAATTGAGGGTAAAAACCATCGATCTGAAAAACATCAGTTTCAAATATGTCAACAATAACTTGCCGGTTCCCGCGGTCGATTCGATCAGAAATCTCAACATTACTTTAAAAGACTGGCTTATAGATTCTGTTTCCGCCAGGGACAAAAACAGGCTTTATTTATTGAAGGACATCATCATTAACCTGAATAACTATACTTATGCGACACCGGATAGCCTGTACCACATCAATCTGAACCAGCTGGACTTCAGAGGGTCATCGGGTAAACTGAACATTAAGAGTTTCAGCGTGGTACCCCGCTATCCTGAATTGCAGTTTGGGCAGGCGGCCGGTTTTGCCAGGGACAGGTTTAATATTGAGATGAGCGATCTGAGCCTGGAAGGGATAGACCTGCCGCTTTATGTGCGCAAACAGGAACTTTATGCGAAGGAAATGAACATCGCCAATGGATTTGTCGAAGTGTTTAACAACAATATGCTGGAAAGGGAAAAAGTAGTCAAGACGGGGCAGTATCCGCAACAGTTGCTGCAAAAAGTGAAAGGCCAGCTAACCGTCAAGCAGCTCAATCTGAACAATGTTGACATCAGCTATGCTGAATACGATAAACAGAGCCATCAAAAAGGCAGGATTACTTTTGAGAAGACATCAGGGACCATTACCAATATTACCAATAGTGAAAAAACCAAATCGAAGAATCCTTACATGTTTGCCAATTTAACATCTTACATGATGGGAAAAGGCCGGCTGGATGTGAAATTCAGGTTTGACCTGAACGCCGCAGACGGTGCATTTTCTTATCAGGGAGTGCTGGGGGCAATGGATGGCCGCGTACTCAACCGCATTACAAAACCATTGGGTATGGTTGAAGTGAAGCGGGCTAAGATAAAAAAACTGGAATTTGACATCAAAGCCAATGATCGTGTAGCCAGGGGAAATCTGACATTTGCCTTTAACGGGCTTTCAGTAGCGCTGCTCAAAAAAGAGGAAGGAAGGGAACGCCTGGTTAAGAAGGGGTTTATGTCATTTCTCGCGAACGCCATGGTCATCAATTCTGATAATCCAAACAAGGCCGGTGTTCTGCTGAGCGTCCCAATTCATTATGAGCGGGTAAAAACTGCTTCTTTCTTTAATTTTGTATGGCGGACGCTTTTTCAGGGCATCAAATACAGCGTTGGTGTAACCGCAGAAAAGGAAAATAAAATCAAAAGCCAGATTGCTAAATTTGAAAAAATGAAGATCGACAGAGAAAAGCGACGGGCAGAGCGGCAAAAACGCCGGATCAGGCAAAACCAGCGCAGGTAATTCTTTATTCCAGTTTAAAGACCCTTACATAGTCAATATAGAACTTCTGGGGAAAGATCGAATCATCTATCAGGCCACCCCATTCCCCTCCGACGGCAGTATTCATAAGCAAGTATACGGGTGAAGTAAACGAATCTTTAAATGCATTCGCAGGCGCAGCCATAGTAAAAAAAACTTTATCATCTACAAAAACTATTGCGGTATCGCCCCTACGCTCCAGGCCATATATATGGTATTTTTTATGAAGGTCATCAAACATGATCCTGCTGCCCTTGCTTTTGTGCTGCTTTGACTGGTCGGTATCGGGTTCCCACCAGTGAAAAGTGCCATGTATGGTATTGGGCTCTTTGCCTACAAATTCCATGATGTCAAATTCAAAGCATTTGGGCCAGCCTACCTGTTTCATATTGCTGCCCATCATCCAAAGAGCGGGCCAGATGCCTTTGCCCGAAGGGATCTTTGCCCTGATCTCAATCCGGAAGTCGCCTTCAAACTGCTGCTTGCCAAGTGTGTTGATACTTGCCGAAGTATATTCTGCATTCTTATATTTTTCTTTTATTGATTCCAGGATCAGTTTTCCGCCCTTGATGTAACAGTTCTCCAATCTTGCCCTGGTATAGTACTGGCTTTCCCTGTTGCGGATAAATCCTTCTTCGTAGCCCCATTTTGTTGAATCAGGAAGTCCTTTGCCCTTAAATTCATCTCGCCAGACCAGTGTCTTCTTTGATTTGTTTTTGGATGAGGTGGTCTGTGCAAGTCCATTAAAGGCAAAACTGATGATCATTGACAAAAGAAAATAGCCCGGTGTTTTCATGTGTTGTGGTTTAATTGAGCAGTTCGGCGGGAACAGGTTTGTCCAACAGGTTCTGATAATAAAAACGGAAACGTTCCGCCCGGTCATGCGGTGTTTTTACACCGCCCCAGCCGTGTCTGCCACCGGGATAGATCATCAGTTCAAAATGCTTGTTTGCGTTCTGTAGTTTATCGGCCAGCTGGATGGTATTCTGCATGTGGACATTGTCGTCCATATCCCCGTGCATAATGCGCAGCAAACCCTTGTAGTTATTTACGTAACTGAGTACGGAGGCATTTTTGTAGCCTTCCGGATTTTCCTGAGGCGTGTCCATGAAACGCTCAGTATAGTTGGTGTCATACAGTTCCCAGCTGGTCACCGGGGCACCGGCATACCCGTAGTCAAAATCGTCAGCACCCATGGTCAGTGCCAGGCAAGTCATATAACCACCATAGCTGTGTCCGGTAATGAGCAGTTTTTTATCATCTACCCAGGGTTTTGCTTTTAGCCACCTGGCTGCGGTAGTATAATCTTTCATCTCCCATTTACCCAGGTTGCGGTGCATTAAGGCAACACCCTCCTTGCCAAACTGACCGGATGCACGGTGGTCTACCGAGATCTGGATGATACCCTCATTTGCCCACCACTGGATGCCCGTACCCTTCCAGGTATCTGTGACATTACCGGCATTAGGACCGCCATAAATGCTCATGACCACCGGGTATTTTCTGTTTTGATCAAAATCTGTCGGATAGGTAATAAAAGCAGGGAGCTGATACCCGTCGTCAGTAGGAATGGTAATCATCTCTGTTTTGCCAAACGTATATTTTGCAAAATCTTCGGATTTGCTGTCGCCCAGTTCTTTAAGGATTTTGCCGTTATGATCGAGAAGCGTTCTTTTGGGAGGGCTGGATACATTGGAATATGTAGTAATGAAATATGATCCGCTGGATGACATCTGGATCTGATTGGAATAATTTCCGAAGGTAAGACGCTTTAGGTTTTTCCCGTCATAGCCTATCCTGTAAAAATCGGTACGGGTCGATGCTTCTTTTCTTGCAGTAAAATAAATCGTCCTGGTTTTTTCATCCACGTGGACCAGGTTGCTCACCTGCCATTTGCCATTGGTTACCGTGTTTACCAGCTTTCCCTCGAGTGTGTACAGGTAGAAGTGTGCCCATCCGGTCCGGTCGCTTTTTAATATATAGTGTTTATTGTCTTTCAGGTATTCAATTCTGCCATCATAATCCAGGTCTACCCAGGAAGACTGTTTCTCATCGTAGATCTCCTTTTTAACGCCGTTGAGCGGATCAACAGCATAAAATTTGAGGTTATCCTGCCCGCGGTTCATCCATTGCACCATCAGGTTGCTGCCATTATAACTCCAGTAAGGTGTACCAAAATACTGATCCTCCTTTTCATTGAAATCTGCCCAAACCACATTGCCGCCACTAGCGGGTACAAATCCAAGACGTACCCGGGGATTTGGGTCACCGGCTTTCGGATACCTCGTTTTTTCAGTATAACCATGCTGCCCTGTCGAGCCGTTGATCGGGAACATTGGGACCCTAGTATCATCAAAACGCATAAATGCAAGGTGTTTACTGTCAGGAGCCCACCAAAAGGCTTTATAATTGGTAGCCCTGCCTAAGATCTCTTCGTAATAAACCCAGGAAGACCAGCCATTGTAGATCACATCAGTAGCATCCCTGGTATACCTGATCTCCTTTCCTGTGCTAACTTCGACTGCGTAAAGGTCATTCTGACGGGTAAAAGCCACATATTTCCCATCCGGTGAAAGTGTGGGGTTCTTTTCCTGAATTGTATCGCTGGTCAGTCTTTTTGGTTCGGTTTTACCGTATTGTATGTAAATGTCATTGTCCCTGATGGTCAGGTCCACATCACTTTTAGGAGGCGGGGTATATGGCGACCTTGCACCTGATTTGACATCAACAGCATAAGCCTTGCGGTCTTTAGTATCCATTTCGATATAATGGCTGTCATCGGCCCAGCCGGTTATGTAATTCATGTTTTTGGTCAATGAGGGCTGACCATTGAAAATCTGCTGCTGCGAAAGTTTTTTTAGCTGGGCTTGTGTGACGCCTGTGCCAATGGACAAGGATAGGGTGGTGAAAAAAAGTAAAAGGTTTTTCATGCCCTAATTTAGAAAAATGTTGTCGATATGTTACTCAATCAGGTCGATTACTTGAAATTATAACGAATGCCCAGCTGAAAACTGCCATCAGCATTTTTGTAGGAGCCCAGAGCATTAGCAGTCTTGAACGGTTTGAGATTTTTTATATAACCTGCGTTGATACCAAATTGCCGGATATGGATGCCCACTTCCGCAGAAAATCCAATAGCGATCCCGCTTGTCTGTGTGCCATTGATCTCTTTATTTATTTTTTGAAGATCATATATCACACCTTTATGATATACAGAAGTATCCAGTTTACTGCTCACATTAGTTTCTTTCATCTTAAACCTGACCACCGGCCCTGCTTTGAAGCTTATGCTTTTAGAAATTTTATATTCTAGGTTCAGCTGAACATCGGCAACTGTAAGTTTCCTGGAATCTGCAACAGACAAATGCTGGGCGGAAGAATCCGTGGGCTTATAATTCTCAAAATTATATACGCCATTGATTGCTCTCGCTGTGTTCCCTCTGAGACCGGTATTTATGCTGATCCTTTGATTAAGGGCATAGCCGAGCGCACCTTCCACAAAGAAAGTCGTACCTGATCTGTAAATATTTACTCCTGTTCCGGCACCTGCAGAAAGCCCCGACGCAAGATTCAACCCACGTTGTTTCTTGATCTTTCCGGGTTCAGTTTTTCTATTATCTATTTTGACTGGCCGGTTTTTTTTGCGCCGGTCTTTTATTGCCCGCAGAATAGTTTCCTCGGTTGAGGATACAGCCGCAGCACTGCCGCTCTGGCTAACAGCGATGATATTTGGTTGCCGCAGTATCAAAAGTTTTTGATATAAAAAGGTATCCGGCAGAAGCGGAACTATCAGCTGTATATCATTTAATGACGGGAAGAATTTTTTGGCGGTGGTGTTCTGCACTACATTTACGGACAATGTTTCCCGGACTCCGTGTTTTAATAGTTCAGTCGTTATTCCTTTTTTTGAAAGTATAACCATTTCTTCTTTTGATCCTGAAGGATTAATGAAAGGTCCCTCTTCGGGTGCGGGTTTAGAATCCAAGGCCGTATCTATGGTTTCCTTTTCCGGTAGCAGCTCCTTTTTGTCAGGCCTGGCAGCAGGTTTTGCAGGTTTGGGTTCCTTTACAGCAAGATAGGTAATGATGGAGATCATCGCTGCTGCGGGCAAAATATACCCGGTCAAAGAAACTATTTTACTCCCAATGGTTTTAACGGTACTTCCGCCTGCATTGCCTGAGGCATGGTGCAGGACCGGCATATTCTTATCAAGAATTGACTGCATCTCAGACCATGATGATTCCGCATCCTCATTGACCTGAAGTCTGTCCAGTTTTTTGCGCCAAAGCCTATGGTTCCATCCTGAATTTTTCATTTTGCAGATCGTTTATGTTCAGTTGGCTGATCATTCGGCGTCACATTGGGGGCAAGCAGGGCTCTCAATTGTCTTTTTGCTTCAGACAGATGCCATCTCGATGTACTTTCCGTTATGTTTAAATTTTCACTTATTTCCTTATGTGAGTACCCGTCTACAACGTACATGTTGAAAACCACTTGTAGCGCATTTGGCAGATCTCTGATTATGGAAACCAGGTCTTCCGCATATAACTTGTCCAGTACTTCCGGCGAAACAGCCATCCTTTCGGCAATCCCGTCGTCACTGATGTCAGTGGAAAACCTGAGTTCCTTACGACCAAGATCTATGCACGTTCTAACCATAATGGTCCTTATCCATGCACCTATTTCCCCTTTTTGCATGTCAAATGAGCCGATATTTTGAAATACTTTTAAAAATCCCGCATTCAACGCCTCCTTTGCAAGATCATTTGTTTTTAAATATCTGATGCAAAGTCTCAGTGTATCGGCATAAAACAGTCTATAAAGGCCTTCCTGTGCAGAACGGTCGTTGGCTAAACAACCTTTTACCAGTTTAGTGGTTTGCATTCCGGAGGGGCTCATTTAAATAATTCAGGCGACGAATATACATAAGTTTCTTACTCCTATTACGTAACGGAACGCGTAAACGCAGCGAAAAAAATATTTATTTTTTTTGCCCAGCATTACCCGTTTTTGCCGCGTAATGTAGTAAAATGACAGGCGTAGATGTTTAACAAAGAAAGTTATAAAAAGCATGAGGACTGGTACAACCGGCAATTTCCAACAGGGCAGAGCAAAGCAGCGTACTTGCAGAAACATAAGTTAAACAGCACTGCTGATCATATTGAAAAGTGGCTGCAGCATTTATTTTTTTGTTGCATTGACCCACTTCTTGAAGCAAAGGATGAGAGCTGGTTAACGATTGGCGATGCCTATGGTTTCGATGCCGGTTACATTCTTAAAATGGGCAGCCATGTGACGGCCAGCGACTTGAACACAGATTTTTTAAGCATTGCAAAAAAGGAAGGGCTCATTCAGCACTTTAGTGCTCAAAATGCAGAGCAGCTATCATATCCGCAAAATACTTTTGATTATTTACTATGTAAAGAGTCTTACCACCATTTTCCAAGACCTTATGCCGCTTTATACGAAATGATCAGGGTTGCTAAAAAAGGTATAGTTTTGATAGAACCACAAGATCCCGTCTCCAGAATGCCTTTGCTTTTGTTTTTAATGAATGTCCTGTCTGGGTTCAAAGGCCTGACCGCAAAGGTCTGGAAGAACAGGTTTTCTTATGAACCAGTTGGTAACTTTGTTTATAAATTATCTGAAAGGGAGCTGGAAAAATTTGCAGCGGGCTTAAATCTGCCCTTAGTGGCATTCAAAGGAATCAATCCAAATTTTTATTTTAAAGGAGCGGAAACCAGCCTGAGATCCTATAGAAACAAGGAGTTCAGGTCGATCTATCTTAGAAAAAAGCTGACTGATTTCGCCGTTAAGTTAAGGCTGATTCCCAGCCAGGTTCTGTCAGCGGTGGTGTTTAAAGAGCTGCCGGAAGATCAGCTCTTAAAGAAACTGGAGAAATCAGGCTACCGGCTGATATATATTCCAAAAAATCCGTACGCATAAAAAAAGGTGCCTTTACAAAAGACACCTTTTTTAAAAAATCTATAAAAGACTATTTCACCGTCCAGTTCCAGCCAAACTCATCAGGGATCAATCCGTAGCGGATGTCATTCAGAGTTTTGGCAATACCCGCAGAAATGGCACGGGTGGCAGGGTCTGTTAAAGTATAAAGCTTGCCTTCATAGCCAATCTGGCCAATAGGGGTGACAGTGGCCGCAGTTCCTGCTGCAAAAGCATCAGTCAGGCTGCCGTTTTCTATTCCTGCGATCACTTCTTTTACGCTCACACGTCTTTCTTCCACTCCAATTCCTGCCTTTTTAGCCAGGGTGATGATCGTATCACGGGTAACCCCGTCCAAAACAGTGCTTCTTACAGAAGGCGTTACCAGTTTACCATCAATCACAAAGATCAGGTTTGCTGTTCCGGCTTCTTCAATAAATTCATGAGTAGCGGCGTCGGTCCAGATCAGCTGATCAAAACCTTCTTTCATTGCTTCCTGAAAAGGATATATTGATCTTGCGTAGTTCCCTGCCGTTTTAGCATAACCTACTCCGCCATCGTCAGCACGTGTATATTCTGTTTCGATTTTGACTGTAAGAGGTTTGCTGTAGTACGGGCCAGTTGGCGTAGTCATCAGCACAAACTTATAAGAATCTGATGCCTTAACTCCAAGGTAAGGATCCGTAGCAAACATCACAGGGCGTATATATAGTGAATACCCTTCTTGTGCCGGAACCCATCTCTCATCTATTTCAATCAGTGCAGCAATACCCTGCATGAAAATTTCCTCAGGAATTGAAGGCATCGCCATGCGGTGTGCCGATTTGTTGAAACGTTCGAAGTTCTTATCTGCTCTGAAAACGCTGATTTTGCCGTCAGCCTGGCGATAAGCTTTCAGGCCTTCAAAAATAGCTTGTCCATAGTGAAGGGCAGAGATAGCAGGGCTCATTGGGACGGGGCCGTATGGCAGGACCTGCAGGTTCGACCATTCTCCGTTATTAAAATCCGCAATAAACATGTGATCGGAAAAAACCTTTCCGAAAGGCAACTGAGAAAAATCTGTTACCGTTAATCTGCTCTGATCAGCCTTGCTGATCGTAATGTCCAACGTCTCGTTCATTTTAGTAAAAAATATATGATGGTAAAAATAAGAATAATTGGGCTGTAAAAGTGTTTTTATTTTGCAATAAAGATTTGCTTATGCCTCATTTCTAAGTGTTTTGAGAACACTAAGTACCCAGCTTTTGCCCCATTCTTCCATTTGTTCTTCCGTCCACAGGAATGGGTAAAAGATTCTTTTCTGAAAACGCGGCGGTAAATATTTCTGCCAGTTGGTACCACCGGTAGCGGCAATATCTACAGGATCTCTTTCCAGGTACCGCACTGCGGATTTGTAATGCGAAAGCGGCCATTCCACATTCACATACAGATCCAGTTTCCGGAGTTCATCAGCCAGGGTTGAAACATCTTCGCCTTTTGCAGCAAGTTTATGGTAAAGTGCTGCAAAATTGGTTTCCCTGCGTTCTTTGATCAGCTGGAGAAACTGATCTGCGTATTTGCTGATGAATTGCTTCAGGGTAAGCGTTTGCTTGCCGCTGGCGAGTTCTGTAGCACCAAACTTCCAGTAGATGTACTCAAACTGTTCTTCAATAGTTGCATTTGCCAGTTCTTCCCGCTTGCTTTTGTCTATGAGCCTGCCAAAATCGGTGGCACAGATCTCGATCATGCGGTACTGGCCCGACTGAAAGCCGCTGGCCGGCAACAGGGACATACGAAACTTCAGAAACTGTTCTTTCTCCATCCCGTTGACCATCACCTCAAAGGAGGTGACCAGGGCGTTAAAATAGGTATTGATGCGTTTTACACGTTCTGTAAAGAACTTCGTCGTCAGCTCAGCATGTTCAGCAATTTGGCTGAACTCATGCAGGGAGAGTTTAAAATACAGTTCCGTAATCTGATGGTACATGATAAAGATCTCTTCATCAGGGAAAGGTGTTTTGGGATTTTGAAGACTCAACAGCGTATCGAGATGGATATAATCCCAATAGGTTAAAAAATCAGCATACAGCAAACCATCCAGGTAGGCAGACATGTCCTGGCCCATTGCTGCATACTTCTCCTGCAGCTGGTTCAGTTTGTCTTTTATTTGGGGTGTTAATTCCATTAAAGTAAGTTAGTTCCTGCAAAGGTAACTAAACCCCCGCTCAAGAGTTAATACAGTACACGGAATTTTATCGTATGCTCGATCTTTTTGAGGGATTTAAACAATTGTTTGTCGTATTGTGCATTAATGTCAGTGATCACATAACCTATACTCGGATTGGTCATCAGAAATTGCCCCACGATATTGATGTCATGTTTGGCAAAAATAGTGTTTACCTTAGCCATAATACCTGGTACATTCTTGTGGATGTGGATCAGCCGGTGTGATTTCTCGATCCTCGGCAACTGCAGGTTGGGGAAGTTGGAACTCAGGTAGGTGGTGCCTGTGTTCATAAAATCGATCATCCGTTTTGGGATGAAAGTGAGGTTGTGCGGATTGTGCTTCACATCATCAAACACGACGACGCCCTGTTCAGTACAGGTAGCAATATCTACTTTTTGTTTTGCGCTGCCCAGGTATCCTAAAGTTTTTAATTTTACAGCCCTTTTCAATTTCTCCTGATCCATTTTCTCTCCGTCCGCCAGTAGCATCATGTGCACGTCGGCGACATATTTTTCTTCAAACGAATCTTTGTGACGGACTGAAAAGCCGTCTTTTTTCAGCATTTCCACACTTTTCGGGTCAACGTCTCCGACGATGAGACAAAGGATCCTGTTCTTAGGGTAAGATATGGCTCTGGGCAGGTCATTCACATATAAGAATTCGTCAAAACTTGGCGTCACATGGTCTGCTTTTTTGACGATGCTCTCTCTTGAGATATTTTCAGTAAAAGCATAGAATTTTTTGATCAGCCCGCTTTCGCGCAGCTGAAAATCAGAATATCCGTCGCCAATGCCATAAAGATTGCCTTCCAAATTCAGCTGCTGCATCAGTTTCACTTTTCCGCCCTCTTCGCTCAATGGGTTGGCGTGATCGTAGTCGATGATCTTTCCATCCCCGGTGGTTACAAAAGTATTGGCGTAAATGTTTTCTTTTTTAATGTGGTAACGGCTCACTACGGGTGTGATGAACTCTTTAAAGCCACCGGAAACGATCAGTACTTCGTCAGCATGTTTCCTGAAAAAATCCGCATTGCGGGAAAACGATGCAGATACTTTTTTCTTTAACCTGGTGATCAGCTGTTTCAGGTGATCTTCATTGGCCTCAAGCAATTTCACACGCTGGGCCAGGCTTTCACTAAAGGATAGCTTTCCTTCCATAGCCAGATTTGTCAGGTCTTCTATCTTCTGAAAAATCGCTTCTTTATCAGGATGCTTGCTCAGGGAGATCCGTGCCAGTTCATCTAATGCCTCAACCTGGGTAAAGGTGCTGTCAAAATCAATGATGTAAATATTTTTTTGTTTCATGAGGTTATTTAGGTTTTCAATGCTGCACACACTTCTGCGATACTTTGGTCAAGGGGTTTAAACTGTATCCCGATCGTGCGCTTTATCTTTTCGTTGCTGTATAAACTTTCGTTGGTGCTGCTGCGGGCGGCGTCGCTGGTCAGCGCTGCCGGTTTGCCTGTAAACAAAGCAGCAAGGCTGGCAGCCCTCCAGGCTATGCCCAGCATCCAGGGTGCGGCTTCTTTTGAAGGTGCCTTTATCCCAAAACCTTTTGCGATCTCGGCAAAGAACTGCCGGTAATGATAGTTCTCTGACGAGAGGGTATAGCGTTCTCCGCTTAACCCGCTGTTCATCAGCGCGATCATACTTTTCGCCACGTCCTGAACGTCTACAATTCCTGTCGCTCCTTTTGTATAATAGGATAAACCGTCTTTCACCAGTTTAAATATCGCGCCGCTGCCGGTATAGCCCGCTCCCGCACCGATAATTACGGAAGGGTTTACAATTACGGCATCAAGACCTTCGGCGATGCCGCGCCATACTTCCATTTCACCTTCGTATTTTGAAATGGCATAGCTGTGCGCTTTAGAATCGTATTCCCAGAAATCTTTTTCAGTGATCAGCTGCCCTTTTTTTGCGTTTCCCAATGCTGCCACTGAGCTGACATGAACCAGTCTTGCGCCAAAGGAGGTGCATAAATTCACAATATTGCTGGTTCCCTCAATGTTTACCCTGAGTAATTTTGATTTGTCTTTGGGGTTAAATGAAATGTATGCCGCACAATGGTAAACCTGGGTAACGCCGTCAAATGCATCTTCGAGCGCAGAAATATCATTGATATCAGCAACAGCCCAGTCAATGTCCTTATTGGTTTCGATCAGCGGAGGAATTAAGGAGTCCTTACGTTTTAATGCCCTTATTTTATATTTGGCAGTGCTGAGTTGATGTATTAATTCTGCTCCTAAAAATCCAGTAGCACCGGTAACTAATATCATTTCATTTTTTTTAGGACGGTTAATTAAAATATGCGCCCAAAAATAGATATTTGATGCCATACATTTAGTAAGATATGTCATTATCAGATTTTTTTTCGCCGTTAAACGTAAACAAGTTCAGTCCTAAGGCGGGTTTTTATACCAGTCAGCTGGGTTTGAAGACTGTGTTTTTTGCCGATACGTTTCCGGAACTGGTGGAAAACGAATATGATATCGCAATTTTCGGCGTACAGGATGACCGTGCCGCGGTAAATAATGAAGGCTGCGGCCTCGGGCCGGACTACTTTCGTTCACAGTTTTATGTGCTCAATGAGGGTGCGTACAACAGTAAGTTAGTCGACCTGGGAAATATCAAAGCCGGGGCGACTATCTCAGACACCTACGTGGCCGTGAAAACAGTAGTCGCCGAACTGATGAAACTCAATATTGTGCCGGTAATCATCGGTGGCGGACAGGACCTTACTTATGCACAGTACCTCGGTTATGAAGAGCTGGAACAAAAAGTGGACCTGGTTGTTGTCGACAGTAAATTTGATCTCGACGAAGAAGATCAGGAGGGATTGGCCGCCAAATCCGACACCTACCTGAACAAGATCCTTTTGCACCAGCCCAATTACCTCTTTAACTTTAGCAATATCGGTTATCAAACCTATTTTGTGAATCAGGATAGCCTGAAGGTTATGAGCAAATTATATTTTGATGTGCACCGCCTGGGAGAATGTACCCAGGACATCTCCATGACAGAGCCGGTCATCCGCAACGCGAATATGGTCAGCTTCGATATCGGCGCGATCCGGTCATCAGATGCAGGCGCCAACGCCAATGCCGGCCCAAATGGGTTTTACGGAGAACAGGCCTGCCGCATCGCACGTTATGCCGGGATGAGTGATAAGCTCAGCTCCATTGGCTTTTACGAGTTTAACCCCGCTTTTGATACCAATGGACAAACGGCCATGCTGCTCGCACAAATGGTGTGGTACTTTATGGACGGGTTTTATAACCGCAAGAAGGACTTCCCTTTAACGCCAAAGTCCCACTACCTGATTTACAGGGCCAGCCTGAGTGACGGGACAGGAGAAATGCTGTTCGTAAAAAGCAAGAAGTCCGATCGCTGGTGGATGCAGGTGCCTTACCCTGCGGGGATCTCTGAAAACGAGCGTTTTCACCTCGTGCCCTGCCGCTACGATGATTATACTACCGCAGTAAATGGGGAGATGCCCGATCTGTGGTGGCGTACCTATCAAAAACTGTTATAATTTTACACCCGGATTAACGTTATATGTCCTTATTGACATACATTTGAAACAATCATAGAAACTAACTTAAAATTAATGAAAAAATTATTATTCACTGCTGCTGCGTTATTGCCTTTAGCAGTATTTGCACAAAAGCCTTTTAGCGTAACCGGCAATATCAAAGGGCTGAAGACAGGTGATAAAGTTTACCTGGTTTACAAAGCCAACGATGCTGATGTCACAGATTCCGCCTTGGTTAAAGACGGGACTTTTGCATTTAAAGGAACGCTTACAGATCCGGTCAGGGCCAATTTGTTCCTGAACAAAAACCCTTTCGTATCACCTCCCATGCCTGGAGAAATACTGGATAACACCGGGATATACATTGAACCTGCAGTAATTAAGCTAAGCGGAACGGACTCCTTGAAAAAAGTTACCGTGAGCGGCTCTTTGATCAATGATGATGATAAAAAACTAAAAGCCCTGACCAAACCTGTGACTGATCAGCTGAACGCTATAAATGCAGATTACATAAAGCTGTCAGCAGAGCAGAAGAAAGATGAAGCAATAGTTAAACCATTGCAGGAACGATATGAAACCATTGTAAAGGGTTTGCCGCCTATTTATCTGAGTTATGCAAAAAATAATCCGAAATCTTATATCAGTTTGTCGGCTATCGGTCAGCTGGCGGGCGACCCCGAACAAGCATCCGGGGCAGAGAAGGCATTCGCTGCGCTTAGTCCTGAGTTAAAATCGACTAAAGCAGGAAAAGGCCTGGCGCAGCTTTTTGCTGCTGGAAAGAGTACTGCAATAGGTGCAGTGGCCATGGATTTTACTCAAAACGACGTGAACGATAAGCCCGTTAAGCTGTCGGATTTCAAAGGTAAGTATGTATTGCTTGATTTCTGGGCTTCATGGTGCGGACCATGCCGGGCCGAAAATCCGAATGTAGTAAAAGCATACAATGCCTTTAAGGATAAAAACTTTACTGTACTGGGTGTGTCTTTGGATCAGCCTGGTAAAAAAGAGCTATGGCTTCAAGCGATTGAAAAGGACGGATTGACCTGGACACATGTTTCAGATCTGAAGTTTTGGGACAATGCCGCTGCGAAACAATATGGTGTCCGTAGCATCCCAGCCAATTTCCTGATCGATCCGACAGGAAAGATCATCGCTAAAAATATAAGAGGAGAAGAACTGCAAACAAAACTGGCAGAAGTGCTGGCAAGTAAAACAAAGTAACCGTTCTCTTCTCAGGCCGGGACACAGCTCCCGAAGTTAATTCGGGACAGGTAACGAAATACACCTTTTCAGAGAAGAGACATGTAAGGAAAATATGGCGTATAAAAAAAGCAATGGCAATTTAATTGCCATTGCTTTTTTGTTTAGGAATGCAACCAGATTGAGCCGTGTTTACAGCCATCAATTCTCTAATTGGACAGGTTTATCTCTTAAAAAACAAAGTTCAGAACACTTCCGGCAATGGACATCACCACAGCGATGACGATTGCAGGTATGAAGCCCTTGATCTGGAAATCCGAAAACAGGATGTCCGCTATTTTGATCATTACGGCAGTGACCACCAGATGGATAACAAATGACAAAAGCCCAAAGGTGACAATATTGAGCGGGAACCTCAAAAACCAGCCTAATGTCGCGTTCAGTATACCAATCACCAAAGCCACCAGCACAGCTGTTGTAAAGTTTTTAATGGTTACAGTCGGTAATATATAGGTCATGCCCAATAGTACTCCAGCGTTGAGGAGTAGTGTCAAAATGAAGTTCATGCAGGCAATTTAGAGAAAATCCATTGATTTTTCTCCGTCCTTCTGCGCATTTGTAGTGCAGCAACTGCGCTATTGATGCGGTTAAAGGTTCATTTAAGGGCAGAAGGTCCGGAGGAGAAACGCAAGCAGGCGAATTCAGCTATTCGCCTGCTTTTATTTTACTTTTTAAGTACCTTAAACATTTCATCACATACACACAAATAAATGCCTGAAATGCAAACTAGTTTTTTAAATATCACGGCGAAAGCCGCGGTACTCTTACTGCTGATTACCTGCGGGTCTTCGCTACAAAGTTATAGTCAAACAGATTTGTCTACTGATTATTTTAAGATCAGGATCAATAATAAAGGCTTTATCACCAGCATGAAAAACATCACGGTCAGGCCTGAGCGTGAATTTAGTCCTGCTGACAAACCCTCGCCACTGATGAGTTTGTATGATAGTAAAAAGAAAGTTTACTATCAGCCGACTGGTGCGACCTATAACAAGGCCAGTCAGACCATACGGCTGAAATATCAGAATGGGTCGGTGGCCAAAATCAGTATCGTGCCCAAAACGAAATATTTCAAACTAACCTTGCTGTCGCTCAGTAACCGAAAAAGTATCGATGTCATCCAGTGGGGAAACTATCATACCAATATTAACAACCTCCTGGGTGAAATCATTGGTGTGGCAAGAGATACCAGTACTGCGGTAAACTATGCCATTGGCATGCTTGCCCTGAACGACAAGACCATAAGCGGACTGGCTGAGACCATCGGCGATGCCGCACCGTTCCAATACATGATACACACGCCGGATGCGAAGCGTTTTCCTTTGCCTAAAGACCTTTATGAAGGGCAGATTTTTACACTGGGCGGAAATGGCATCAGCGATGTCGCTTTTTACGCTCATAAAGAACCATGGTACAGGATTATGTATGGTAACGCAGCCCTGGTAGACAAAAAGGGGCAAATATCCATTGCTTATCAATCCAGGGACAGGTCTTTTGAAAGGGAGATCTTTTTCTCATTGATGCCCAATATGGAGGCCAATAAACCAAACCACCTGCAAGTGCAGCCACTGCCTGTGGATTACATCGGATCCTCTGTAGCACTATGGGGAAGTCCGGATAGTACAGCTTTGCTGGATGTGATCCAAAAAATTGTTTTAGCTGAAAAGCTTCCTCATCCGACCATTAACGGAAAATGGATAAAAGATCCTGCTGCTTTTGTTCCTGATGTACTTACCGCCGGTAATTTAAACGACAGCATCATCTCTTATGCATCAAGACTTGGTTTTAAAGCAATAAGTCTGTACGATCAGGGGTTTTTAAGGGCTGACCGTGGCAACAATGGTTATATAGACGGGAAGAATTTTGAGAAAAAACCAATAAAATTAACAAGCGGAAATGTTTCACACAGCGAGTTTTCAGCTATGGCGGCCAAACGGGGCATTACTATAGGCAGAACCCCTATAACCACTGCTTTGGCACCGGGCACTATGGACGCCAGCCCAATGCCAAGCGATAGCCTGTGCTATCAGCAAAAGCGTCTGCTGGTGAAAAGCATCAGTGCAACAGATACCGTTATTCTTGTTGATGACCCGGTACATCTTGACGAGATTGCGAGTTGGGAAGGCCATTGCGCCAACTTAAATATGATCAAAATCGGTAAAGAACTGATCCATTATATGGGGGTATCCAAAGATAAACCATACCGGCTTTTAAATGTAAAGCGGGGATACTGGAAAACAACTCCGTCAAATCATGCCGGCAGAGATACCATTTATAAACTCCAGGTCACGGTCAACTATGGGTACGATGGCGTGGTTCCAAATATGCAGTTGCAGGATGAAATAGCGGAGCACTTTGCGGAGATCTGTAAAATCAACGGCCTTGCTTATTATGATTTCGACGGGCAGGAGTTTTTGTTTAATAATGGACATGGCTATTATTCGACCAAGCGTTTCTTTAGTAAAATGTTTGAAAAAGCTGCGCAACTGGGCGTTCCCTATATTCGTTTTACCGGGGCAACATTGTCTGAAGGCTCATGGCATTATCAAAGCATCTGGAATGTTGGCGGGGGAAAGAATTTATATGATGTGGATACCAGGGAGTGGGGCAGTACTACCAGCCAGGGCAAAGACCTCAGAGATGTAACCTATGCCAATTTTTTTCCTGTGGGTATGGGCGGTAATTTCCCGGTCAAAGCGAAATCTAAACTTGAAGATTATGAACATGTCCAGGCCATTTCAGTTGGCGTTGGAACTACCTATAGCCTGACACTCAATCAGAAAGATGTGGAAAGCTGCCCCCAGAAAGATGCGATCTTCAAAGTCATCAGAACCTGGGAAAATGCAAGGGCTGCCAACGCTTTTCCGCGGAGCGTAAAAAAACTGCTGGCGGATCCGGCAAACAGCTGGCGCCTGGAGCAGGTTGACAATAATAACTGGAAGCTTTATACGATACAAAATGGAGCAAAGGGTGTGGCTTTTCACTTGTCAAGGGATATAAAAAATGGATATTGAATCGGTAGTAATGAGGGCAAATTAGTTTAACATCTCATGGAACGTCGACTGTCAAGGAAGCACGGCAATTTAAATAAAAAGCGGTGAGCGATCATACCGATCTTTCACCGCTTATCTAAATTAACGCTCTCGGTATATAATACGATCTTAACTGCCGATTATTATATCCGGATCAAAATATTTTTTATTTATTTCCTGCAATAGACTTTTGGTCCGTCCGGATCAGTGCCAGCATTTCACCTTTAGGCAGCTCCCGTGCGGTATAATAGATCCTGAGGTCATGATTCGCATTGGCTTTTTCTATTTTGAACAATTCCTTTACTGGTATGGTCATACTTAAGTTAGCATTGGTTGCATTAGGGAACTCCCATTTTTTCAACACCGTCCCTTGCTCATTTTTTACTGCAATGCTTCTGTCTGTACCTGCCCCTTTTACCATGCAATGCGTATAGATGATGCGGAGCTGGTCATCTGCTGTGGCCTTATCCAGTTGGAGTGTTCTTAAGTTCAATGGCTGGTTTACAGCGTGTTTCAGAATGAGTTTGTCATTGAGGTACACCGCGTAAGTGTCCAGGCCCAGACTGCCGGTAAAACCAAAAGCAATAAAGCATAATGTAATCAGGGTAAATAGCTTCATAAACGCCTGATTGAATGTGGAGTGTTTCATATTGAAATTTTTTAAATAAAAGATCAGTAAGTATCTGAGGACAATATTAGGCGAAAAGGAAAGTATATAGAAAATTAGTAGATGAACTGCCTGAATAATAGACTCAGGGGTAAAAAGTTGCGGGGGAAATAATGAATTGAAAACTGATTTGTATCTTGGTTGTTATATACCATAAGATCTTCTAGTTATGCAGCTTTCTTTATACGGAAAAATCTATGCAATTACTGCAGTCCTGACCCTGGCCGCTGTCTGCAGTGCCTTTTCACAAAAGACAGAAAGCAAATATTTCAGAGACGTTACGACGACCCATTTACCCCTTGATCCGGAATCGCACCCTTTGGATGTGGTGCTGGCTGATGTAGACAAAGACGGGGACCTGGATGCGGTATTGGCACTGGAAAACCTGCCTAACCGTTTGTACCTGAATGACGGTACAGGAAAATTTACCTGGCAGAAAGATGTCTTTGCAGAAAAAAAGCACGATACAGAACACGTACGTGCAGGAGACTTTGACAAAGATGGAAATCTGGATATGGTCTTTGTTGCAGAAGACGACCAGAACCATGAGTTCTATTTAGGAAATGGTGACGGAACGTTCAGAGATGTGAGTGACCGGCTGCCCGCAAAAAGCGAAGCAAATGGCCTGGATATCGGGGACGTGAACGGAGATGGCCTGCTGGATATTGTCGTTGGAAATACCGGTCCGACACCGCAGAATTTCCTGTGGCTCAACGACCCGAAAAAACCCGGATACTTTATTGATTATACAAAAGAGGGTTTGCCGGCCTTGCGCTGGGAAACACAATCAGTCAGGTTAGCGGACTTAAACGGTGACGGAATTCTGGATTTAATTGCAGGAAACGAGGTTCCTCCTAACCGTTTATTCTTTAATGACGGGAAGGGACATTTTACAGAACACGCAGAAAAACTGGAGCTTCCGGTTCCTTTACACACCAGGGAAGTATTGGTGTTTGATGCAAACGGAGATAAAAAACCAGATATCCTGTTTCTTAACCTGACCAGCAATGGCGGCCCATTTGAAAAGGACCCGACTGCCCGTTTGCTGATCAACGACGGCAAGGGGAACTTTAAAGACGAAACGGCAAAAAGAATCCCAAAGCAGGAATATTCTACTTATGCAGGAGCAGTTTTTGATTTCAACCATGACAAACATCCAGACATTATCCTGAGTGCGCTCAAAATTCCTCCTTTCGGTCCGATGCAGATGCAGGCACTGCAGAACGATGGCAAAGGGAATTTTAAATCAGTGACCAATGAAGTCATTCCCGAATCTACAACAGGCAGAAGCTGGGGAATTGCCGTTGGCGATGTAAACAAAGATGGCAAACCTGACCTTTTCATTGGCCAGTGGGGTACACAGGCAAGATTGCTTTTAGGAAAATAAGGCCTGACTTATGCAGAAAGAATGATGATTTACATCAAATCAAATCCTATATCTTCTCTGAAATACTTACCATCGAAATAGATACGCGCTGCATCTGCGGTAGCCGATTGCAGGGCTTCAAACTGTCCGTCCTGCAGGCTGGTTACAGCGATCACCCGACCGCCGTTGGTTTTGACTATACCACCTTCAAGGGCAGTGCCTGCATGAAATACGATGGACTGGCGTACATTATCGATGCCCGAGATCGACTTTCCTTTTTCGTATTCTCCAGGGTAACCGCCAGCTACAATCATAACAGTAGCCGCATTTTTTTTACTGATCTTTAGATTATAATCTTTCAGCTTTTTCTGTGATACCGCCAGGAACAGCTCAACGATATCGTTTTCTATCCTCGGGATCACGCTTTCTGTTTCAGGATCACCCATACGGCAGTTATATTCAATGATCATCGGCTTGTCACCTACTTTAAACAGGCCAAAGAAAATAAAACCGGTATAATCTATATTGTCTTTTTTCAGCCCGTTGATGGTAGGGATGATGATGCTTTGCTCTACCTCCTTAAGAAA
The DNA here is from genome assembly GCF_030244015.1 of Pedobacter ginsengisoli. GTDB lineage: Bacteria > Bacteroidota > Bacteroidia > Sphingobacteriales > Sphingobacteriaceae > Pedobacter > Pedobacter ginsengisoli. Next base: position 842,272 of record NZ_JASSYX010000003.1, on the reverse strand, counting down.
TTTTTCATCAGCAAACGGAACAGGAGAAACTGATCCCATTCCACCTGTATTTAGTCCGCTGTCTCCCATTCCGATTTTCTTATAGTCCTTTGCTTCAGGAAGAATGACATAATTGTCACCATCGGTCAGTACAAAAACAGAAAGTTCAATTCCGGTAAGGTACTCTTCAATCACAACCAGGGCCCCTGCCTGTCCGAATTTACCGCCCAGCATCAGCTTCAGCTCTTCCTGCGCATCAGCAACGGTTTCACAGATTAAGACTCCCTTGCCGGCGGCCAGTCCGTCGGCCTTTAGTACAATGGGAAGGCTGTGGTTTTCAAGGTATGCAAGCCCCTGCTCCAAAGTTTCGTTAGTAAAAGACCTTGATCCGGGAGTAGGAATATTGTGACGGGCCATAAACTGCTTGGAGAAGTCCTTGCTGCCTTCCAGGATAGCGCCTTCTTTTTTAGGGCCGATCACAGGAATTTGTGATAGTGCTTCATCTGCAGTAAAGAAGTCATGGATGCCGTTCACCAGAGGTTCTTCCGGCCCTACTACCACCAGCTCTATGTTTTCTTTAAGCACCAGTGCTTTTACTGCTTCAAAGTTATTAGGATTTAAGACGACGTTCTTTCCGTATGCGGCAGTTCCGCCATTGCCGGGCGCAATGATCAGCTTGCTGCACAGCTCTGACTGACTGATCTTCCACGCAAAGGCACTTTCTCTTCCTCCTGACCCCAATAGCAATATATTCATGAGTGTATGTTATTTTAAAGTTTGGTATAAGGTGGCAAATATACCGCATAGATTTTGGTATGTAAAAGATTAAAATTAGATTTGCCCGCAACATGAGACATATTGTTACCTTATCCCTTGTATTTTTTAGTCTGACCCATCTGGCAAAAGCAGAGCGGGTGGAGGGGTTAAGGCTCATTACCGAAAAATACTGCAATAAACAGCACAATGGTACAGAACTGGTAAATGTTCGTTCGAGCCAGCCTGATGATCAGCACCATCCTTACTTTTTATCTTCGAGTGAGCTGACCTCAATCGGAGTATTGCCTGTCATGCGCATCGCAAAATACAGGTCCTGCAACCAATCCATTACCAACCTCGCTATAAGGGAGAAACCCAAGAACAACAGCCCTTAATCTAATGCTATCGTCATCCTGAATTTATTTCAGGATCTCGTACATGCCTTAGCCTCTGCTATTCCGGGCTCCTGAAATAAATTCAGGATGACGTGATACAAACATTAGGCACACCAACAACTGACAATGTGGCTTAAGCGCCTGTTGGCCTGGTTGTTGTAAATCAACGTATTTTAAAAATAATATTAATAAACAAACATAAGAGATGTTAGGATTTTTAACCAAGATATTTGGAAGCAAATCGGATCGGGATATTAAACTGATACAGCCTGTAGTCGCCCAGATCAATGAAGAATATGCAAAGCTCGCTGCATTAAGCAATGATGAGCTCCGTAATAAAACAGTACATTTTAAATCGGTTATCGCTGAGGGTTTAGCCGAGATTGATGAAAAAATAAGTGGTTTAAAGGCTGAAGCTGAGGGCGCCCAGCTCTCACTGGCAGAAAAAACTGCTTTGTACGATCAGATAGATGTCCTGGCTAAGGACCGGGATAAAGAACTGGAAGTGATCTTAAAGCGCATTTTACCCGCAGCATTTGCGGTGGTAAAAGAAACTTCAAGACGTTTTACTGAAAATGAATTCCTCGAAGTTACTGCAACCCAGTTTGACCGCGATTACGCTGCCCGTAAAAAGAATGTCACTATACAGGGCGACAAAGCACTGTGGGCCAACAAATGGGAAGCTGCCGGTAATGAAGTATTGTGGAATATGGTCCACTACGACGTACAGCTGATCGGTGGTGTGGTCCTTCACGAAGGAAAGATCGCCGAGATGGCAACTGGTGAGGGTAAGACCCTGGTGAGTACACTGCCGGCATATCTCAACGCGCTGGCCGGACAGGGAGTTCACATTGTAACGGTGAACGATTACCTGGCACGACGTGACTCGGAATGGAACGGTCCTTTGTTTGAATTCCACGGACTGAAAGTGGATTGCATAGATAAGCATGAGCCAAACTCCCAGGAACGCAGAGATGCCTACCTTGCCGATATTACTTACGGAACCAATAATGAATTTGGATTTGATTACCTGCGCGATAACATGTCGCAGACCCCTGATCAGCTCGTACAGCGCAAGCTGCACTTTGCAATGGTCGATGAGGTCGATTCGGTACTGATCGATGATGCGCGTACTCCTTTGATCATATCAGGTCCGGTTCCTTTTGGTGACCAGCATGAGTTTCATGAGTTGAAACCACGTATTGAACGTTTGGTAACGGCGCAGAAAGAGTATGTGACCAAAGCTTTAAATGAAGCAAAAAAGTTAATTAATGAAGGCAAGCCCGGAACTGAAGAAGGAGAAGGCGGCCTGGCGTTATTGCGTGCACACCGCGGTCTTCCAAAAAATAAAGCGCTGATCAAATTTTTGAGTGAGGGAAGTAATAAACAAACCTTGTTGAAAACAGAGAACCATTATATGGCTGATCAGAGCAAGAACATGCCGAAGGTTGATGCTGAGCTTTACTTCTATATTGATGAAAAGAACAACCAGGTTGAACTGACTGAAAAAGGTATTGAACTGATCACAAAATCGGGAGAAGACAATAATTTCTTTGTGCTTCCTGACGTAGGAACCGAGATTGCGGAGATCGAAAAATCATCGCTGGAAAGTGAGGAGAAGATCGCTCAGAAAGACGCATTGATGCGTGATTATTCGATCAAGGCTGAGCGGATCCACTCCGTAAATCAATTGCTGAAGGCCTATACCTTGTTTGAGATCGATGTGGAATACATCATTGACGAAGGCAAGATCAAGATCGTAGATGAGCAGACAGGCCGGATCATGGATGGCCGCCGTTATTCTGACGGACTGCACCAGGCTATTGAGGCGAAGGAAAATGTGAAAGTAGAGGATGCTTCACAAACTTACGCTACAGTTACTTTGCAGAACTTTTTCAGGATGTACCATAAGCTTTGCGGTATGACGGGTACTGCGACTACGGAGGCCGGTGAGTTCTGGTCTATCTATAAACTGGACGTGGTAGAGATACCTACCAACAGGGCCATCACCAGAAAGGATGAACAGGACTATGTGTACCGTACCGTACGTGAAAAATACAATGCGGTAGCGGAGGAGATTGTAAAACTGACAGAAGCGGGCCGTCCGGTACTGGTGGGTACTACATCTGTTGAGATTTCTGAATTGCTGAGCCGGATGCTAAAACTGCGTGGCATCAAACACAATGTGCTGAACGCTAAAATGCACCAGAAAGAGGCAGACATTGTGGCCGAAGCCGGTCAGGCAGGTCAGGTGACCATTGCCACCAACATGGCCGGTCGTGGTACGGATATTAAATTGGGGCCTGGCGTAAAAGACGCCGGAGGTCTGGCTATCGTTGGTACAGAACGTCATGAATCCCGTCGTGTAGACAGGCAGCTGCGCGGACGTGCCGGTCGCCAGGGTGACCCGGGTTCGTCCCAGTTCTTCGTGTCCCTTGAAGACAACCTGATGAGGTTATTTGGTTCTGAAAGGATCTCTAACATCATGGTGAGAATGGGCATTGAAGACGGGGAAGTGATCCAGCACTCAATGATCACCAAATCCATAGAACGTGCACAGAAGAAAGTAGAGGAAAATAACTTTGGGATCCGCAAGCGCTTGCTGGAATATGATGATGTGATGAACTCCCAGCGTTCAGTGATCTACGCTAAACGCAGAAACGCCTTGTTTGGTGAGCGTCTGGATGTAGACATGAGCAATATGGTGTTTGATGTTGCTGAAGATATCGTATCGGAATACAAAGAGGCCGGTAACTATGAAGGATTTAAGCTGGAAGTGATTAAGAATTTCTCTGCAGATACTTCAATTGATGAGAATGAATTTGCGTCGAAAGGAATTCATCCACTGACGGATAAGTTATTTGAAGAGGTAACCTCATTTTACGTGAGAAAATCTGATGCGATCACAGACCAGGCCATGCCGGTCCTGAAACAGGTATTTGCGGAGCGTGGTGAGCAGATTGAACAGATCATCGTTCCGTTTACCGATGGTGTGCGTCACATACAGGTTCCGGTAGGACTGAAAAAAGCGATAGATAATGGCGGCCGCGAAGTGACCAAGTCATTTGAGAAAACCATCGTGCTTGCTTTGATCGATGAATCCTGGAAAGAGCACCTGCGTGAAATGGACGAGCTGAAGCAGTCTGTTCAGAATGCGGTTTATGAGCAAAAGGACCCTTTGATCATTTATAAAATGGAAGCGTTTAACCTGTTCAAAAACATGCTGAATGCGGTAAATAAAGAAGTGGTCAGCTTCCTGTTCAAAGGAGGGATTCCGGTACAGACAGATCCCAATGACGTAAGAGAAGCGCAGGCCCCGAGGCCCGCTCCAAGCAGATTGAAGATGTCTAAACCCGAGTTTTCACAGGCGTCACAGACAGGTATGCCGGAAATGGAAGATACCCGTGAACCGATTCCTCAGCAGCCGGTCCGTAAGGAAGTTACGATCGGAAGAAACGAACCCTGCCCTTGCGGAAGTGGTAAGAAATACAAAAATTGCCATGGTGCAGGTTTGTAATTTGTAATAAACGTATAGAATGCCGAGTTTTGTAAAAAAGAACCCGGCATTCTTTTTTAAATCCCGGCTCATGAGAATAGCGATTACCTGTGTGTTTTGTTTTTTTGCTGCTGGCGCGTTCGCGCAGTCCAGGGGAGTGGTCACCATAGTGAAAGACCCGATGATAGACAGCCTGATCGCTAAAAGGATCGTGCTGAACAACATGCCTTCGGGAAGCGGAACCGTAAAACCCGGAGCTGTGGTTTCTCAGGTGGGCTACCGGGTACAGGTGTTTTATGGTTCTGACAGAAGAGAGGTTTTTAGTCAGCAGGCCAAATTCAAATCCCTATACCCGACTTTAAATACTTATATCACCTACAAGGAGCCCAATTATTACCTGCGCGCAGGAGATTTCAGAACCCGGCTGGAGGCGCAGCGTCTGATGAATGAGCTCAGGCCCGAATTTCCCACTCTTTTTATCTTCAGGGAGAAAATTAATGCACCTAATTTAGAATACGAAAATGATAAATAAAGATAAGATCCAGCACCTTTCAAGTGATATATTTGAACAGGTAGTCGGGTATCGCCGGCATATTCACGCCAATCCGGAACTGTCCTTTCACGAGTATGAAACTTCCGCTTTTATCAAGAAGCTATTAACGGACTGGGGGATTCCTTTTACGGAAATGGCAAATACAGGTGTGGTGGGATTGATTGAAGGAGAATTGCCTTCAGACAAGATCATTGCGCTGCGCGCAGACATGGATGCCCTGCCCATACTGGAGGCAAATGAAAAACCTTACACTTCAAAGAATAATGGTGTGATGCATGCCTGCGGGCATGATGTGCACAGTTCTTCTTTGCTGGGTACCGCATTTATACTGAACAGCCTGAAGGCTGAATTCGGCGGCACGGTCAAACTGATCTTTCAGCCCGCAGAGGAGTTGCTTCCGGGTGGCGCAAGCATCATGATTAAAGAAGGCGTGCTTGAAAACCCTAAGCCACAGCACATTGTTGGCCAGCATGTCATGCCGCTGATCGACGCCGGCAAAGTAGGCTTCAGATCAGGTATTTATATGGCTTCCACTGATGAACTTTATGTGACGGTACATGGCAAAGGCGGGCACGGTGCGCAGCCGCATCAGAACATTGATCCGGTGCTGATTGCATCGCACATCATTATAGCTTTGCAGCAAATTGTGAGCAGGAACGCTGATCCGCGTCTGCCTTCCGTACTCTCTTTTGGGAAAGTGATCGCAAATGGTGCGACCAACATCATCCCAAATGAAGTAAAAATAGAAGGTACTTTCAGGACACTCAACGAAGAATGGCGCAAAGAGGCCAAACTGCTGATGAAAAAAATGGCAGAAGGAATAGCTGAAAGTATGGGCGGCAGCTGTGAATTCAGGATCATGGATGGCTACCCATACCTGATCAACGAAGAAAAACTGACCGCCAGTGCGCGTGCTTACGCCGAAGATTACCTCGGTAAAGAGAATGTGATAGATCTGGACATCTGGATGGCAGCTGAGGATTTTGCCTATTATTCGCAGGTTACCGATGCCTGTTTCTACAGGCTGGGTACCGGCAATAAAGAAAAGGACACTTGTTACTCCGTACATACACCAAGGTTTGATGTGGATGAGGATGCGCTAAAGGTATCTACCGGGTTAATGTCGTATATCGCACTGAAGCAGCTGGGCAATTAAGCTTTCTATGAATATACATGTATCCTGATAATACACACGCCATCCTGACCTGTAGCGCAGCGGAAAGCTACGCAGTAAAATGAATTTGGGATGACGACCGTATACAAAATTAAAATAGATGAAAAAATTACTTTGGGCGGCGTTGATGATATTTTATATTCAGAGTAGTATAGCCCAGGAGATTAACAGGTTCAATCCTGATACCATTAAAACCATACAACTGGACTCTGTAATCAATATCAAAGCGCAGAAATTTGGTGTAGAAACCTTTATCAATGCCATCATCAGCGACAATAGTTTTTACCAGGCGTTCAGGAACATGAAAAAATACAACTTCATCGCAGAGAACAATATCTATACTTACAACAAAAGGAATAAGGTCGACGGGCGCATTTACCGTAAGATCAGGCATACCAATGAAGGCGTAAAGAAAATGGAGTATCTGGCCAAACGGGATACGGGAAATGTGTATAAAAAGAATGGCAAATACCAGCTGTACACCCTGGAGATGTTCGACTACATCTTTATGAATGCTTACCAGACCGGATTTGTCGCTGAAGGCCCTATGATTGCGGGCAAAGCGGGAGATACCAATGAAAGCTATAAGGATAAATTAAAGACCCTGATCTTTGCGCCCGGCAGGCCAATTAAAGGATTGCCCTTCATTGGCAGCAAGACACAGATCTTTACAGCCAATATGCGGCAATATTATGATTATGCTTATCAAAGCGGCACCTACCTGGATTCCATACCGGTTTACTGGTTTAAGGTGACGGTAAAGAAAGACCTGAGCAACAGCACAAAAAAAGGGCTGATGATCAAGGAGCTGACGACCATTTTTGACAAGCGCACTTTTGAGATCCTGGGGCGTTATGTGGATATGAAATACAGCAACCTGTTGTTTGATTTTGATGTACAGATGAACATCGAAACCAGCTACTTTGGGGAAGAGAAACTGCCAGCCAAAATTACTTACCAGGGCAACTGGGATTATCCCTTCAAGAAAGAAGAAAGGGCAAGTTTTTTAATTGTACATAAGGATTACCATCTTGGAAAAGGCAAGTAATTTTTTAACTTCGTGAGGTAAATAAAATCAAAAACATAAGTATGAAAACCTTATTGAAACCTATAGCCTTATTTTCTGCATTTGCCATGATACTGCTCTTGTCTGCCATGAACCTGAAGCCTAAAAAGATCATCTTTTTTGGAGATTCCATAACCCAGGCAGGCGTGAAGCCCGGAGGTTATGTGGATCTCATAAAAAAAGCACTCGATTCGTCCAAATACGAGGTGATAGGTGCCGGCATCGGAGGAAATAAGGTATATGACCTGTACCTGCGTATGGAAGATGATGTGCTGAATAAAAAGCCCGATGTAGTCGTGATCTATATTGGTGTAAACGATGTGTGGCATAAGCAATCCAGCAGAACCGGTACCGATTATGATAAATTCATCCGTTTTTACGAAGCGCTGATCAAAAAGATCCGCGCTAACGGAGCCAAAGTGGTATTGTGTACCCCTGCTGTGATCGGTGAGAAGAAAAACAATGCCAATGAAATGGATGCTGACCTCGATAAATATTCAGGTGCCATCAGGGACATCGCAGCAAAAAACAACCTGCCGCTTTGCGACCTGAGGACTATATTTAAAACATACAATGCGGAGAATAATATAGAAGACAAAGAAAAAGGCATCCTCACTTCCGACGGCGTGCACCTGAACGCTAAGGGAAACCAGACGCTGGCGGACAATTTACTTCCACTGGTCCAATAAAAGTTTCACCGGATTTTAATGTACAAGCAAGTTGATTAACCAGGACACCATAGGCAAAATCATGGACACCGCCCGTATAGAGGAGGTGGTAGGTGATTTTGTGCCTTTAAAAAAGCGTGGGTCCAGTTTAATCGGTAATTGCCCTTTTCACAATGAAAAGACACCTTCGTTCCATGTTTCTGTAGCAAAGGGAATTTATAAATGTTTTGGCTGCGGCAAGGGTGGAGATTCTGTCCATTTCATTATGGACCATGAAAAATATTCCTATCCGGAGGCACTGAAATACCTGGCCAACAAGTACAATATTGAGGTCGAGGAAATTGCGCAGTCGCCCCAGAATATAGAAGCGCAAAACGCCAGGGAGAGTCTCTACATTGTTTCTGAGTATGCTGCAAATTATTTTGCGAATGAGCTCTGGACGGGCGAAGAAGGACGTGCCATAGGCCTCAGCTATTTTAAAGAGCGTGGGTTCAGGGAGGATATTGTCAAAAAGTTTCAGCTGGGCTATTCACCCGACGTCTGGGATGCGCTGATCCAGAGCTCGGTTGCTGCGGGACATAAGGAAGACTACCTGGAAAGGACCGGACTGGCCATCAGAAATGATAAGGGCAAACTGTATGACAGGTTCAGGGGTCGGGTTATGTTCCCTATCCACAATTTTACAGGACGCATTATCGGTTTCGGCGGACGCACGCTCAAGACGGATAAGAACGTTCCGAAATACGTAAACTCTCCCGAAAGCGAGATCTATCACAAATCAAACGTTCTTTATGGCCTCTTTCATGCCAAGAAGGCCATCAGGGATGCAGACAATTGCTACCTGGTGGAAGGTTATGCAGACGTCCTTTCCGTGCATCAGGCTGGAATAGAGAATGTCGTCGCCTCCTCAGGAACTTCGCTGACCACCGAACAGATCCGGCTGATCGGCAGGTTCACTCAAAACGTAACCATACTTTATGACGGGGATGCCGCGGGGATTAAAGCCTCCCTGCGGGGACTGGACATGATCCTTGAGGAAGGCCTCAATGTAAAAGTGGTGCTTTTCCCTGACGGCCATGATCCGGATTCCTATATGCACCATGTAGGTTCCGGTGAGTTTAAGAAGTACATTGAAAACACCCGAAAGGATTTTATACTCTATAAAGCCAGCATTCTCCTTAAAGAGGCAGGTACAGACCCGATCAAAAGAGCTGGCATCATCCGCGATATTGTCGAAAGCATCGCCAAAATACCCGATGACATTAAAGCGTCAGTTTTCATCCGGGAATGCAGCGGTCTGCTGCAGATAGAGGAAAGAACGCTTTTGTCTGAGCTCAATAAGATCAGGGCTGCGAAGTTCAAAAAAAGCAGCAATACCAACAATGCGCAATCCCAGCAGTTTCAAAACCCTTATCAGGACGGCCCGCCAGACAACCTGTTTGAAAATCCGGATCCCGGAGCAGCACTTGCTCCTGAGGCTGCGCCCGACAATGACCAGATTCAGGAAAGAGAAATTGTCCGTCTGCTTCTGGCCTTCGGGCATGAACTGGTCAACTGGGACAAGATCGATAACATGTACATCGGTTCATTCATCATGCAGAACCTGTCTGACGTTACCTTTGAAGATGCCCTGTGCAAACGGATCATAGATATTTACAGAGAGGAGATTGAAAACGGACATCTGCCTGTGGCCAATCAATTTATAAAAAGTGAGGACAGGGAGATCCAGGACCTGGCCATAACGCTTTCCACTTCACCTTACACACTTAGCGACAACTGGTACAATAAGCACCAGATCTATGTCAGAGACGAAACGGTAAATCTTAAGGCAACCATCCTTGGCGGCATATTTCATCTAAAAAAGCGTAAAGTCGACCGGATGCTCCTGAGCCTGCTGCAGGAAATCAAAACAGAAGAGGACAGCACCAACCAGGAAATCCTGATGCAGCGCTATTCATTCATCAAAGGTGTGGAAAAAGAGATCTCCAAATTCCTGGGTTCAGTTATATTAAAATAGATGGCGAGTCACAACGATCTGGGCAGACGCGGCGAAGAAATAGCCAGGGATTACCTGGAAAATCTGGGCTACCACATTTTGAAGATGAACTGGAAGTACGGAAGAGCTGAAGTTGACGTTATTGCTAACCAGCAAGGGACCATCATCTTTGTAGAAGTAAAGACCCGCTCCTCCATAGATTACGGAATGCCCGAAGATTTTGTCAGCAGGAAGAAAGAGCAGCAGCTTGAATACGCTTCTTCCGCTTATATAGAACAAACCAATCACCAGGGCGAGATCAGGTTTGACGTTATTGCAATTGTTTTTGAAAATAAAGACCTTTATAAAATTAATCACATAGAAGATGCATTCTGGCCAAGTTAAAAATACCGACACATTCTTTAAAATCATACCGGTGCTGTTCCTGTTGTGCAGCATGCTTTTTCTGTTGTCCTGCAAGGATAAGCCTGAGATTTCAGCGATCAGCTTTAAGCTTCCTGAACAGGGGCAGAGCATCAGCCTGGGTGAAGACATCAAAGTCCAGCTTGACCTTCCTGAAGGAGAAAAACTGACTTCAGCTATTTATTTACTGGATGGCAAACCGGCTGGCAGCAGCAGTGACGCCAAACCGGTTGTCCTGAAAACATCAGGACTCTCTGTTGGTTATAAGATCATCACAGCCATCGTGGACAGGGATGGACTGAAAGACACCGCCACGATAAGTGTATTGCTGAATTCCGGAATAAAACCGCAGGAGTACACTTATAAAATCGTGAAGACCTATCCGCACGACACTACCTCTTACACAGAAGGGCTGGCCTACCATGGCGGCAGGTTCCTAGAAAGCACAGGCGAGGAGGGACATTCTACATTAAGATGGGTGGATCCGTTAACGGGTAAAGCCTTAAAGCGCCTGGACCTGGATAAAAAATATTATGGAGAAGGATCTGCGCTGGTTGGTGACAAAATCATTATGCTGACCTATAAAACCAATGTAGGCCTTGTATATGACGCAAAAACCTTTAAACAACTGGATTCATTTAATTACCAGACCAGCAGAGAAGGTTGGGGCCTGTGCTTTGACGGCAAACATTTGATCACTTCTGACGGCACAAACCGCCTTTATTTCATGAACAAAGACACCTATAAAGACGAAAAGGTCATCGATGTATTTGACAACAAAGGTGCCGTAGACATGATCAATGAGCTGGAATATATTGATGGTAAGCTGTATGCTAACCTGTTCACCAAGGACGATGTTATTGTTATTGATCCCAATACCGGGATTGTAGAAAAGCGAATAAATCTGTCCGGATTACTGCCGGGCGATTATTTTAAGGACGATTATTCCATATCCAATAATGTTTTAAACGGTATTGCCTGGGATAAAGACGGAAAGCGTCTGTTTGTAACCGGAAAAAAATGGCCTAAGCTGTTTGAGATCGCACTGGTGCCCAAGCAATAAGAAATCTGACGAGTAAAAAATAGGCGAGGCACGAAACAATCTCCTCATACCAGATGGGATTGCTTTGTGCCTCGCTATGACGGGCTGCCAATAAACGTTTAGCCCTTCGCCGTTACTTGCTCAGTTCGCCTTGCTTGGGAGACTCAGCGATGTACCCGTAAAAGGTAATCGGCTGCCTGTTGGTACTATTTACATTTAATGTAGCGTAGCCATTCAATGTTACATTGAGCGTCATGCTCTGTACATCTTTGGCATCTTTCGGTTTAATGGTAATGACGTAGTTTCCTTTTTTCTTTTTCTCGGTCGTATAAGCAAAATCTTTAGATTTAAACTTGATGCCCGATTCATTTGGGTCTCTTGTGGCAGTGTAAGCCCTTCCATAATAAGGCAGATCAGAGTCGATGCTCTCCTTGTCTATCTTCAGCTGGTACCGCGAACCGCTCAGCTGGATCGCCGAACCCGATTGCCCTCCCGGCATTTTACTCAAAATCGCATTGATGTCAACGCTCGCTAACGGATAAGCGGTAGTCGCGTTGAACACTAAATTTTTGGCCTCCACTAACTTGATAGTAGTTTCTTTATCAGTCTGGGCTGATGCCTGTACCGCTGTAAACATTGCAGCGGCAATTAAAAAGCTTTTAAGATTGTTCATATTACATGGATTTTCATTAGTATATATTCATAAATGAATATACAAAATTATATTGGTAGTTTATTGTATTAGAACAAATTAGCCCCCATAAGGTTTAATTTATGGGGGCTATATTATATCTTGGAAACAAAAGCTATCTCCAGGCCTTGTACTGATTGATCAGGCCATTGGTAGAGCCGTCATGAGAAGAAACAGCCTGATCATCTCCAAGTTCGGGCAATATGCTTTTTGCGAGCTGCTTGCCCAGTTCTACTCCCCACTGGTCAAAACTGAAAATGTTCCAGATGATGCCCTGTACAAAAATCTTATGCTCATAAAACGCGATCAGGCTGCCTAAACTAAAAGGCGTTACCTTTTTCAACAAAATAGAATTCGTAGGCCTGTTGCCTTCAAAAACTTTAAACGGCGCCAGTTTTTCAATCTCTGCGTCACTCTTGCCTTCCTTTTGAAGTTCAGCCACTACCTGCTCTTTTGTTTTGCCGTTCATCAGTGCTTCAGTTTGGGCAAAGAAATTTGACAGCAAAATCGGGTGGTGGTCACCTATCGGGTTCAGGCTTTGGGCAGGGGCTATAAAATCACAAGGGATCAAACGCGTTCCCTGATGGATCAGCTGATAAAAAGCGTGCTGTCCATTTGTACCCGGCTCACCCCAGATGATCGGCCCTGTTTCATAAGCAACATCTTTTCCGTTGCGGTCCACGTGCTTGCCGTTACTTTCCATATCTCCCTGCTGAAAATAAGCAGCAAAGCGATGCATATATTGATCATATGGCAAAATGGCCTGCGTTTCGGCGTCAAAGAAATTGATGTACCAAACCCCGATCAGTGCAAGTATTACGGGAATGTTTATTTCAAATTCTGCAGTTTCAAAATGCTGGTCAGCTGCATGCGCACCGGCCAGCAATTGCTTAAAATTGTCAAATCCGATACTCAGGGCTATCGGCAGGCCAATGGCGCTCCATAGCGAGTAGCGACCACCCACCCAGTCCCAGAATTCAAACATATTGGCGGTATCAATTCCAAAAGCAGAAACATCTCTGGCATTCGTGGACAAGGCTGCGAAATGTTTAGCTACATCTTCTTTTTTCGCGCCCTTGCTCAGAAACCATTCCCGGGCCGTATTTGCGTTGGTCATCGTCTCCTGGGTAGTGAACGTCTTGGAAGCGACCAGGAACAGTGTTGTCTCCGGATCAACCGTCTTTAACGTCTCCGCGATGTGTGTACCGTCTATATTGGATACAAAGTGAAGGTTCAGGTGATTTTTGTAAGCCTTTAGCGCCTCAGTAACCATTACCGGACCCAGGTCAGAACCACCGATACCGATATTGACTACATCCGTAATCGCTTTACCTGTATAACCTTTCCATTCCCCGGAAATGATGGCATTGCTGAATTTTTCCATCTTGGCCAGCACCTGGTGTACATCTTCTACTACGTTTCTGCCATCTACCAGGATCTCGCCGCTGGCGGGTTCACGGAGCGCTACATGCAGTACCTGCCTGCCTTCTGTCTGGTTGATCTTATCGCCGCTGAACATTGCCTTAATGGCTTCATCCAGTTTGCATTCCCTGGCCAGCTGGATCAGCAGGGCAATGGTGGTATCATCAATCCTGTTTTTGGAATAATCGAACAGGATATCTTCAAATATCAGGGAGAATTTCTCGAAGCGCCCCTCGTCTTCTTTAAAGAGTTGTTTTAAGTCTTTTTCGTTGATGCTGATGAAATGATCAGCCAGGTATTTGTAAGCGTCGGTTTCTGTGAAGTTTACTGTAGGAAGCATAATATTAAAGTGTTTTTGTAAATGTAGCGGTTTATTTTATTTCCGGAAATTCAATTGTTGTTACCATTATAATCAAGGGGAGCGATATTATCATATTTAACAGATAAAGGAGCTATTTGTGAAAAGATTTTACTTAACTAAAGCAATTTTATATAAGTTTGTCATTATGACTAAAGAACAAATTCAGGATTTAAGGGACAGAGTAACGTCGCTGAGGAGGTATCTTTGACGTTGATAACCGTTTAGAAGATATCCGTATAGAACAGGAACTTACGCTGCAGCCAAATTTTTGGGACGATCCAAAAAAAGCAGAGCAGCACATCGCTCAGATCAATGCAAAAAAAATATGGACAGACGGCTGGCAGGAGGTAAACGGCCTGCTGGAGGATACACAGGTCATGTTTGATTTTTGGCAAAGCGGCGATGCCACTGAAGCAGAGATGCATGAGCAGTTTGACCTGTGCGTAAACGCCATTGAAGGTCTTGAACTGAAAAACATGCTCAAGACAAAAGAAGACCAGTTGCCAGCTGTCATGCAAATTACTGCGGGTGCGGGAGGAACAGAAAGTTGTGACTGGGCTTATATGCTCATGCGCATGTACCTGATGTGGGCAGAGAAAAATGGTTATAAGGTAACCGAGCAGGACTACCAGGAGGGTGAGGTAGCCGGAATTAAATCAGTCACCATTGAAATCTTCGGGGAATTTGCCTACGGCTACCTCAAGGGCGAAAACGGAGTGCACCGGTTGGTTCGGATCTCTCCTTTTGATTCCAATGCAAGAAGGCACACCTCTTTTGCCTCAGTTTATGTATACCCCCTTGTAGACGATACCATAGAGATCGAAGTCAATCCTTCGGAAATTGAATTTGAGACTTTCCGTTCCGGTGGGGCCGGCGGACAGAACGTCAACAAAGTAGAGACCGCGGTACGTTTATACCACAAGCCGTCGGGCATCATTATCAAGAATCAGGAATCCCGCTCACAGCTGCAAAACAAAGAGAATGCTATCCGTTTGCTGAAATCCCAGCTGTATGAAATTGAGATGCGCAAGCGTATGGAAGCCACCGCACTGGTAGAAGGCAGCAAAAAGAAGATAGAATGGGGCTCCCAGATCAGAAGTTATGTATTGGACGACAGAAGGGTCAAAGACCACCGGACCAATTACCAGACCTCAAACCCCCAGGCAGTGCTGGATGGAGACATCAATGACTTTTTAAAAGCATATTTAATGGAATTCTAATGAAGAAGCATTTTATCGCACTGCTTATGGTGACAACATCTGCGAGCGGCCTGATGGCCCAGGAAATTGTAAGTCTTTACGAAGGAAAAATTCCCGGATCTAAGACCACTCCGGCAGATTATAAAGAGGTGTCGCCTGTAGGCGCAGATCATATCACCAGGACAGCGAAAGTATCTGTGCCGGTCATGACCGTTTTTTTGCCAGCCAAAGAAAAGGCCAACGGTACAGCCGTGATCATTTGCCCGGGTGGCGGCTATGGAATTTTAGCGATAGATCATGAAGGTTTTAACGTGGCCAAAAAATTTAACGAAACCGGTGTAGCCGCATTTGTCCTGAAATACCGCCTGCCCAGCGACGCCATCATGGAAGACAAATCCATCGGGCCGATGATGGATGCAGAACAAGCCATTTACCTGGTTAGAAAAAATGCGGTGAAATGGGGGATTGATCCCGCCAAAATTGGTATCATGGGCTTTTCTGCAGGAGGACACCTCGCTTCCACACTTACCGTTCATTATGATGACGTAAAAATCCCAAACCCCGAAAAGTTAAGTCTGCGCCCCGATTTCTCCATTTTGATCTACCCGGTGATCTCCTTTGGCACCTTTGCTCATCAGGGATCAGCAATTAACCTCATCGGTAAAAACGGCACAGCAGAACAAAGAGAATATTTTTCTAATGAAAAACATGTGAATGCGAACACCCCGCTTACCTTCCTGGTGCATGCCAACGACGATGGCGGTGTCCCGGTTGAAAACAGCATCCTGTTTAACCAGGCCCTTGTCAAAAATAAAGTAAAAGCAGAGATGCACCTTTATCAGGGCGGCGGCCATGGTTTTGGACTGAACAACAAGACCACGAAAGACGATTGGTTTGAAAGACTGAAAAATTGGATGACCGCCAATAAATGGTTATAAGTCCGGGTTAATGAGGATGTCCTGCAGTTCTTTCAGCTCCTCCACCTTATCCCTGGAACCCAGGTTCTCATAAGCGGAGATCAGGTTCCTGATCACTCTTCTGATGATCTCGACATTACTGCAGGGGGCGTAAAAGCCCGGCAGCGGGTCGAGATTTAACTGACGGAGGAACTGGTCTACATCGTGTTTTCCAAAAATAGCCCCCTTATTGAATGCGTTGATGTAAAATAATACGCCAAATTCCTGTTCTTCACGTTTACTTTCATCAATATAACCCAATATAAAATGCTGGGGCAGGTTTACGCCGTATACAGGAATGTCCAGCTTCTGGGCTAAGGTAGAATAGATAATTGCAAGTGAGATCTGGTTGCCCTTTTTACTTTCCAGCACCTGGTTGATGTAAGAATTTTGCGGGTCATGGTGATTTTTTGTATTGCCGCTAAAACCGTAAACATTATAAAAGACATGATTGATGAGCTTTATTTTTTCGATAGAACTCATTTCATACTGGAGGCCCAGCCAGATCTCGCGCTTGATCTCTTCTATCTGAAGAATGATCTTCTCTTCATTGAGATCGGGATATTGATAACGGTTGATGACAAGCGCCCCCTGCAGCAAATCAAAAGCGCCGCTTTGGTACCACAGGTTCAGGTCCTCCTTAACATTGGTAAACTGGATCTTATGGACAATGTTCTCAATGCGCTGCTGAAGCAAAGAATCCAGGGAGTGTTCCCAGGCATTTTCCAAAAAATCGATCACCTCATTTCCATACGCCAGCAAGCGCTCTTCCACATGCTTATAGATCTCCAGATCAGGGTCGTCCAGCAATTTTACCAGGGCACTTATTTCTTTACTATTTTCCACCTATTTCTTAACCTTTTACGTGAAAGATAACAATCTGAATGTCTATTTTTGCGGCTATGGTTTTTAATTTTATCAGTGATTACCTCAAGCACCGCCTGACCGCAAAAAGCAGACATGGCACCCATTCGCCGTTTGTATACAAGCTAACGGATGAAGTAATTTACGATTTTAAGTACAAAAACGACTATAAAAGCATAGAGGAACAGAGAAAAAAACTTTTCAATGACGATTCCGTGATCACGGTTACAGACCTGGGCGCCGGTTCACAGCTCAATAAGAACCGGACAAAACGGGTCAGTCAGATAGCAAAGAACGCATTGAAAAAGCCCGGCCTTGCCCAGCTCATCTATCGCCTTGCAAAAGAAAACCAGCCAAAAAGTATCGTTGAACTGGGTACTTGCCTGGGCATTACTACAGCTTATTTGTCCAAAGCCTGCCCGGAAGCGAAGATCATTACCATAGAGGGCTGCCCGGAAACGGCTAAAGTGGCCGCCAGGAACTTTGAAGACCTCGGCCTGAAAAATATTGAACTGCAGGTTGGCAATTTTGACGTGCTTTTTCCAAAGGTCGTTGACCAGGCAGGCCAGCTTGATTTCGTATATATAGATGGCAACCACAGAAAAGAAGCCACATTAGATTACTTCAAATGGTGCCTGCCTAAAGTGCATGAAGGTTCCCTTTTGATTTTTGACGACATCTACTGGAGTGAAGGGATGAAAGAAGCCTGGGAGGAGATCAAAGCTCATCCTGAGGTCACTGTTACCATAGATCTGTTTTGGATAGGGCTGGTGTATTTCCGCAAGGGTCAGGTCAAGGAGCATTTTAAGATCAAATATTAAGATAAACCTCAGCAGCTTCTTTTATTTTAAAAACATTTCTACTCATTATCAGTCGCTTATACAAATAAACTGAACATTAAGTTGTATAACTGATTTTACAGTTGTAAAACTGAAATATAAGTTATAGCTTTAGGTTATGGAAGAATTAACCAAGGCAGAAGAGCGGATCATGCAGATCATCTGGAAACTGCAGAAAGCATTTGTAAAAGACATCATCGGGGAAATGGAGGAAGAATCAAAACCACCTTACAATACCATTTCTTCCATTGTCAGACTTTTAGAAAAAAAAGGTTACCTCCATTATAAAGCGTACGGCAAAACCTATGAGTACTTTCCTGCCATCAGCAAGGAGGACTATACCCGTACCACCTTTTCGAAATTGTTCTCTAGTTATTTTGACAATTCCCCTGCCAGTCTGCTCTCTTTTATGGTAAAGGAACAGGCGCTCAGCCCGGCCGATATAGAAGAACTGCAATCGCTCATCAACAAAAACAAGAAATGATATGGAATGGCTCACCTACCTGCTAAAAGTAAGCGCCTGCTCGGGCCTGTTTTATATATTCTATCATTTCTGCCTGCAACGGCTGACCTTTTTTAATGTCAACAGGATCTATCTGCTCAGTACGCTGGCCATTAGCTTTGTCATTCCTGCGCTGCAGCTTCAGGTGGAAAGATCAGCAGATGAACGCAGCCAGGCCAGAGAAGTTACAGCAGTGTATACCGGCACGTTTACGGATCTCCCTGCTCCTGGCGTTGCCATTCAGACCTCCGCTCCGCCAAAAGATGAATGGCTTTCTGCTATTGAATGGCCACAAGTGCTCTTTGTTTCCTACTGGCTCATCGCCTTCGTTATGCTGTCGATATCTGCCTCTCAGGCCCTACAGTTGTTAAAGCACACCCGGCAGATAAATCAAAAGATAGGCAGGCTCAGGGTCGTTTTTAAACAGGAAGGTTTCACCAACTGCTCATTCTTAAACTATGTGTTCTTAAACAGGGAAGAGCTAAGCGATGAAGAGATGGCCGTGATCCTGCACCACGAGAATGTGCACATTTCCCGTTATCATTCCGCTGATAAAATGATCATCGCCGTCTGCAAAGCCCTGTTGTGGTTCAATCCTGTGATCTACCTGTATGAAAAAGCCCTGGCGCAGGTGCACGAATACGAAGCAGACAGAGAAACCTCTGTAGCTATTGGCAGCACATCCTACGCCAGCATGTTACTGGCGATCGCAGTAAAAAAGAACAATCCCTCTTTAACACACAGCTTTGTCCGGAATCCGCTAAAAGGTCGGATCAAGATGCTTTTCAGCAACCCATCAAAAAACATGAAGAAGTTAACGTATCTCGCGGCGCTGCCCATTGGGCTGGCCCTGATCTGGACATTTGCCGTGCAAATTGTCTATGCAAACATTCTTGAACCAACAGCAAAACAAAGGCCTGAACAAATACAGATTAAATCGGTCCAGGCAGAAAAAGCTCCTTTAAAAGCTGCAGTGCCGGGCAATGAAATAAAAGACAAAAAACCCACCACTACAACCGCCCTTCCCGATACACTCTGGATGATCGATGACGTTTCCCCAGGCAAGTATTCTGAAGTGATCATCGACGGCAAATCTTATGAGATAGACATCCTGACCAAAATCAGTCCACGTATTATAAGCACTACAAGAGGGGCTGGAGGTAAGCTCGAGATCACCACCCACCATAACAAAATAGAGTACGCCACTCAAATTGACAGGGAAAATGTGATGGTACGCAGGAAAGCGCTTGCATCAGGTAAGATCTATGTTCGTTATCCCCAGAAAAATCAGGACGGCAGTCGATACGAATGGATAAATATAAAAGTGCCGGGTGGCGGTGGTGGCGGGGTAAGCCTCGATAGAGGAAAAAAGTTGCTGCTCATTTACGAAGGAAAACAATATTCCGAACGGAAATTTAAAGCCCTAACCGCAGATCAGCTAAGAAATAGGGTACAGAGTTTTAGTAGTTTCGGCAGAGATACGGAAAATGAAGAAATAAAAGCAAAATATGGAAAGGGATATGGCTCAATGATCGAAATCTTTAAACCAGAGGTGACGGAAACTAGCTTGTTTAGAAGTCCCGGGAATGTTAGTGATGCTAATGTTAAAGTTTCCTATAGTGCAAAAGATTCTGTCGTATTTGACAAAGACAAGAAGTTCGTCACACTTTATGGAGAAGTGAAGTTGGTGCAAGCCAAGCTGAACATCATTGCTGATACACTTAAGTATGACGATGCCAGCAAAATTGTGTACGCAAAAAATGTAAGTTTTACCAGCGAACTGTGGAAAAATCCGGTTGCGGGAAAATTTATGAAGTTTAACCTCAAGGATGGGAGCTACCAGATTTTAACTGATATACCATGGTTCTAAAATCAAAAGATCTTTAAAACGCCTCCGCCAGACTGATGTAAAATCCGGTCTGGCGTTTTTCATTTGCGCGCTTCTCACCAATACCGTAATCCACCCTTACGCTCAGCCCTTTTTCCGGATCAAAGAAATACCTGCCGCCTGCACCATAAGAAGGCTTGAAACTTTTAATGCCCAGATTATCTCCTGTACCTGTTCATTTCCAGAAAATGCTGTGAACTTATTGATGAGTACACCTTCTTTATTGTATAATAGATATGACGGAATATGTTTAGAGACAATTGTTTCAATAGATTTACCGCCTGCTGCCAATATTTGATAATATTTGCATCATGAGAAGAAAAGATGACATTTTGTGGAAGGGGGTTTTGGAGGATGTATTTGAGGATTTCCTCCGTTTTCTAAGTCCCGAGGCTGAATCACAACTTGACCTGGGCAGGGGATTTGAATTTCTTGATAAAGAGTTAGAACAGGTGTTTCCGCCAGAAAATGATGAGTATTCCCCAAAGGTGATCGATAAGCTGGTAAAGGTTTTTACAAGATCTGGTCAGGAGGAATGGGTCTTGGTGCATGTTGAGGTTCAGGGGCAGTATCAACGAGACTTTGCTCGCCGGATGTTCACTTATTTCTACAGAATTTTGGACAAATACCAAAGGCCGATCACTGCTTATGCTATTTTTACAGAGGGTTCCCTAAAAGAAAGAGCAGATACCTTTGAGTCAGCTTTTATGGGGACCAGTATACGTTACACTTTCAACACCTATAAGATAACATCTCAAGCATAACAGGAATTGGAGGCAAGTGAGAACCCTTTTGCCCTGGTAGTGCTTACAGCCAGAGCGGCTATGCAAGGCAAAGAAATAAAGGATGCAAAAGCACGGGACGAAGTTTTGCTGAATGTAAAGTTAAACCTGGCAAAGCAATTGCTGGTCAAAAAGATAGCAAAGAATAAAGTCCGGATCTTGATGAACTTTTTGAAGTATTATGTGCGTTTTGAAAATCCGGATATAAACAGTAAATTTGAAGAACAAGTAGAAATTTTAACAGAAAGGAGTACCACCATGGGTATAGAAGAATTGTTGCTGGACAGAGCGGAGAAGAGGGGCCAACAGCAGAAAAGCCACGATGTCGTTGAAAATTTGATTTCCGAATTGGGATTGTCTGATGATCAAATTGCCCGTATCGCAGAAGTTTCGATAGAATTCGTGCAAAAAGTGCGTGCTCAACTCAAAAAATAAAAAGGAATTACAATACTGATATTAGTAGAGCCATTGTCAACCGCAATGGCTTTTTAATTTTTAAAACGCCTCCGCCAGACTGATGTAAAATCCGGTCTGGCGTTTTTCATTTGCCCGTTTCTCGCCAATACCGTAATCCACCCTTACGCTCAGCCCTTTTTCCGGATCAAAGAAATACCTGCCGCCTGCGCCATAAGAAGGCTTGAAACTTTTAATGCCCAGATCGCCATTGTCAAATACCTGTCCCGCTCCGGCAAAGGCAACTACACCAAACCGGTTGTTGTAGCGGTAACGCAGTTCTGTCTGTCCTGCCAGCAAATTCCTGTCCCGGTAGCGTCCGGTATAATACCCCCGCATCATTTCGTCATTTCCCATTTGGGGTAAGAGATAAAAAGGGGTGTTCCTGCCCTGAACACTGTGGAACAAGGCATTTACGCCGAGCACAAATTTTGGTGACAGTGACCAGAAACTGCGCACATTAGCCCGGATCAGACTTCCGCTGAAGTTTTCGCCCCCGAAGAAATCCGGGGCGTATTGATAAGTAAGGCGGCCCATAAAGCCTTTTGTGGTGTAATTGTTCGAATTCCTTGTGTCGTAACTTTGGGAAATCCCGGCATAGACCACCGATCCGCCGACCTTATGAATGAGTGTGTTGTCGGTGGAATAAATCCCCCCTGCTTCCTTGTCTGTATAGTGGTAATTCTCAAATCCTACCGAAACCCCGCTGTACGTGTGGGGCAACAGCATTTTTTCCGCCTCAAGTGCTGTTTTGACATACCCCTGGATCAGTCTGTCCTTGTCAGCCTCGGCAGTGTTGTTGCCCAGCCCGTAAAAATCAAACGGCATCCGTTTAAATCTTACCTCTGCTATATAATGGTGTGTATTTCCTTTTGTCCAGATGTCACTTTTTAAAGAAATGTTGTACTGCCCCTTTGTAGAACCAGACAATACAGCTGAAAAATTGGAACTGCGGTTGCTCAGGTCCTTGCGGTCCAGATAAGTAGAGAAAAGTGCTCCAAGACCAAATTCAACACCGATCTCCTGGCTATAACGGAAAACCGGAACGGGCATAAAACTGGCCCGGCGGGAGGAGTCTGTCTTATCTGATAAATATCGTTCAATAAATTTTTTCTGTGCGGATACGTTTGCAGCCATCACGACCATCACTGTGCAAAGCGAAATTCTCTTCATTTGCCTAAAATAGTATAAAGTTTTTATTTCGGAAGTTTCAATGGCAATTTTGAGACCATAATTGAACCCACCCTTACCCTTGGTGGCAGAAAGGTCATAGCACGGTTTAGAAGTAACAACATCCAGACAGGGTAATAACAGGGTCTTAACAGGGTGATAACAGGGTCGTGGATATAATTATTATCTTATTAAGATATAGAAACCTATTTATTTTGATTGAGTGGGAGCTGAAGGACTTGTGGGTCAGACCAGAGGGATTCATAAATAAGGTATCCGCAATCCCTGATTTATAAATTTATGCTATTTTTGCGCTAACAAAAAATTTAGATGAAGATGAGTACAACAAGAGGACCAATATCTCAGTTTATGGAGCGCAATTACCTCCATTTTAATGCAGCAGCAATGATGGATGCCGCCAAAGGCTATGAAGCGCATTTGGATGAAGGCGGTAAGATGATGATCACCCTTGCAGGCGCTATGAGTACAGCTGAGCTGGGAATTTCTCTGGCAGAAATGATCCGCCAGGATAAAGTCGCGATCATTTCCTGTACAGGAGCGAACCTGGAAGAAGATATTATGAACCTTGTTGCGCATTCACACTATAAAAGAGTGCCCAATTACAGGGATTTGAGTCCGCAGGATGAGTGGGACTTGCTGGAAAACCATTATAACCGGGTTACAGATACCTGTATTCCTGAGGAAGAGGCTTTCAGAAGATTGCAAAAACACATTCATAAAATCTGGAAAGATGCGGATACTGCTGGTGAACGTTATTTTCCGCATGAATTTATGTACAAGATGCTGCTGAGCGGGGATCTGGAGCAATACTATGAGATAGACCCTAAAAATTCATGGATGCTGGCCGCAGCAGAAAAGAACCTGCCGATCGTGGTGCCGGGCTGGGAAGATTCGACCATGGGCAACATCTTTGCCTCTTATGTGATGAAGTCTGAAATAAAAGCCACCACCATGAAGAGCGGTATCGAATACATGGGCTGGCTTGCCGACTGGTACATCAACAACAGTGCGGGTAAAGGAATAGGCTTTTTTCAGATCGGCGGGGGCATAGCCGGAGATTTCCCGATTTGTGTGGTACCGATGCTTTACCAGGATATGGAAATGGAAAATATTCCTTTCTGGAGCTATTTCTGTCAGATCTCAGATTCCACCACTTCTTACGGATCCTATTCAGGTGCAGTACCCAATGAGAAGATCACCTGGGGAAAACTGGATATCCATACGCCGAAGTTCATCGTAGAATCGGATGCAACAATCGTAGCTCCGCTTATGTTTGCATGGATATTAAAAATGTAATTTAAATTCGCAAGTGCGGTCTGGAACCTGACCAAAAATGAGAATCAGCAATCTTTAAAAAATTGCTGATTTTCTTCGTTTAAAGCAGATTAAACGAACTATTTAGATTGATTATAAATTGTATTTACTGTCATTTCTTTGTCATTGGTAAGACAATAAATTTTACTTTTGTGGACGTTTTGGTGAAGTACCAGAGTTTAAACATCAATTCCGTTTATTAAGTTTTTTAAAAAATAGTATAAAATACTCATTATGAGGGATATCTCATTGATCGTTAGGAGAGTTTGGAAGTCAGCATTCATGTTTGCGGCTCTTTCTGTTCTAACCGTTTCTGCAACACAGGCACAAGATGTAGTGGAGGGCCGTAAGTTATTTAAGGATAATTGCGCTTCATGTCACCAGTTAACCAGTAATAGTACCGGCCCGGCATTGACCCCTAAACTGACCGAACTGGATGAAGCTTTTGCCATCAAATGGATCAAAAACTGGAAAGCGTTAGTTGATGCCGGAGACAAGGAAGCTATAGAAGCTTCTAAATTCTCTCCCGCCGAGATGACTGCTTTTCCGCGCTTAACAGATGAGCAGATTAAAAACATCATTGCCTATGCAAAAGCAGGTGAGCCTAAAAAAACAGATGCGGCCGGCGCTGCAGGTGGTGCTTCGACTGGAGCCTCCGATGGTGTGTCGGACTTTTCTATTGCCGGTGTAATTGCCATTGTCATTCTTTCTATAGTGGTGTTGGTTGTATTGGGCCGCGCTATCAAAATGCTGGAGCGCCTTATCCTTCAAAAACAAGGTGTTGTGTTACCGGAAGAAGAGTCGGTTTCTTTCGCTGAGGGCACCAGAAAAATGTTTAAGAACAAGAAGTTTGTCTTCTTCTTTATATTGTGCCTGATCATTGCCCTTGGGTCGTATGGCTGGATGGGTATGTGGAATACAGGTGTGCATACTGGTTATCAGCCATCACAGCCGATTAAATTCTCGCATGAGCTCCATGCCGGTACCAACCAGATCGATTGTCAATACTGCCATGCTGGCGCATTTAAATCGAAAAATGCAACCATTCCTTCGGCAAATGTTTGTATGAACTGTCACAAATCTGTTCAGGCGACTGAGAAATACGATGGCGAGATCTCACCTGAAATCCAGAAAATCTATAATGCGTTAGGTTACGATCCGGCTACCATGACCTACGATAAAACAAAAGAGAAGCCAATTGAATGGGTTCGTGTTCATAACCTGCCTGACTTTGCTTATTTCAACCACTCACAACACACTGTTGTAGGTGAGGAGGCGATCAGAAAAGAAAAAGGCCTGAAGCCAAATGAGCCGGTATGTTTTGCCTGCCATGGTCCGGTAAACACCATGGAAGAGATCTATCAGTTCTCTCCGCTGACCATGAAATGGTGTATCAATTGCCATAAAGACACCAAGCTTGAAGTGAAAGGAAATGCGTTTTATGACAAGATCATAGAAACACATGAGAAGATCAAAAAAGGCGAGAAGATTACGCCGGCTGCTTTGGGTGGTTTGGAATGTGGTAAGTGCCACTATTAATTAGAGTTTAATAAAAAGAACGTTCGATAAACAGTAATATAGCTTAAATGGAAAGCAATAAAAAATACTGGAAAGGCTTAGAAGAGTATAAAAACACTCCGGATTTTGTTGAAAACAACAAGAACGAATTTGCTGAGTCACTTCCAATTGAAGATGTTTTAAATGAAGCAGGGTTGAGTACAGTAACTCCGCGCCGTGACTTTTTGAAAGCTTTGGGCTTTGGGTTAGGCGCAGTTACGCTGGCAGCTTGCCAGACTGCCCCTATTCATAAATCAATTCCTTATCTGGTTAAACCTGAAGAGGTAGTTCCGGGCATCCCGAACTATTATGTTTCAAGTTTTAACGGTCAGAGTATTTTGGTGAAAACCAGGGAAGGAAGACCAATTAAGATTGAACCGAATCCCAATGCAGGCGGCTTTTTTAACGGTACTGATGCGCAGGCACAGGCTTCAGTTTTAGATCTGTATGATGTTTCCAAACTTCAGTTTCCGGTAAAGAAAGACGGAAGCAATGGCTTGACTAAAAGTAATTGGGCCGAGATCGACAAATTTGTACAGGCTGAACTGAGTAAAGCCCAGGCTTCCGGTAAAAAGATCCGGATCGTCTCTTCGTCTGTAAACAGTCCTTCGACGAAAGCAGTCATTGCTGATTTTACTGCTGCTTATCCAACTACAAAGCATGTTCAGTATGATGCAATTTCTTATACAGGTATCATTAAGGCAAATGAGAACAGCTTTGGTAAGGCTGTTGTTCCAAAATATAATTTTGATAAGGCTGACCTGATCGTGAGCTTTGGCGCGGATTTCCTGGGTACCTGGATCAGCGGTGAAGAATTTACTGCGCAATATGTTTCCAACAGGAACCAGAAGTCATTGAGCCAGGGCAAAATGTCCCGCCACTTTCAGTTTGAAGCTGGTATGAGCATGACAGGTACCAATGCGGATACCCGTGTTCCAATAAAATTGTCTGAAGAAGGTCCGGCGCTGATTGCCTTATACAATGCGATCACCGGTGCAAATCTGGCCGGCGGTATTTTGGGTAATAATGTGATTGCGGATAAAGCATTAAAGTTAGTCGCTAAAGAGTTATTACAGAATAAAGGAAAGTCTGTGGTGGTTTGCGGTTCAAATGATGTGTCTACACAGATTTTGGTAAACGCGATCAACTCAGCCATTGGTAGTTACGGTACTACAATCGATCTGGACAATCCGAATAAACGTTATGCGGGGAATGACGCAGAATTTGCCGAGTTCATCAACGAGATGAACAGAGGCGAAGTGGCTGCGGTATTTTTCCTGGACAGCAACCCGGCTTATGATGTGGCAAATGCGAAAGCATTTACTGACGGACTGGCTAAAGTTGGATTAAAGGTTTCTTTCTCTGACAGACAGGACGAGACGTCTTCACTTTGTGATGTGATTGCGATCAACCACAATTACCTGGAGTCATGGGGTGATGCAAACGCGTATGAGGGATATTATTCCATCGTACAGCCGACCATTAACCCGGTATTCAATTCACGCCAGGCAGAGGAAAGTTTGCTGATCTGGTCTAATGCCCCAGTTAAAGAATACTATCAGTATGTGCGCAACAACTGGGAGGCGACCATACTTCCTGTATTGGGTAAGACCTGGAAAGACGTACTGCAAACAGGGGTATTTGCTTCGGCGCCTAAACCAGCGGGGACTTATGCTTTCTCATTGTCTCTTGCAGCGGTGATTCCTTCCA
This sequence comes from Pedobacter ginsengisoli, assembly GCF_030244015.1. Taxonomy (GTDB): domain Bacteria; phylum Bacteroidota; class Bacteroidia; order Sphingobacteriales; family Sphingobacteriaceae; genus Pedobacter; species Pedobacter ginsengisoli. Next base: position 815,016 of record NZ_JASSYX010000003.1, on the reverse strand, counting down.
TCTTAAGCAACAGCAAGGCTTTGGTTAAGGACATCGAGCTTGAGGTTTATGAAAGTACTGGTATGCGTAACGGTAAATATGCCAATAATGCATTCCTGCAGGAGCTTCCTGATCCGGTTTCTAAGGTAACCTGGGACAATTACATTGCCCTGGCACCTAAGTTTGCTGAAAAATTAGGTTTTAAAGAATTTGATATCGTATCTGTAAAGGATGATAAAGGTTATTCCATTGAACTGCCTGTGCTGATCCAGCCGGGACAGGCACAGGGAACGGCTTCTATCGCTTTGGGATATGGCCGTACCAAGGCCGGTAAGGCTGGAAACGATGTAGGCCGCAATGCTTACCCCTTTGTAAGCTTTACCAACGGTACCTCTAAATATGCGACTACTGTAAAATTAGAAGCGACAGGAAAAAGAGATGAGCTTGCCCAAACGCAGACCCACCACTCTTTTGAAGGCCGTAGCATCATTCGTGAAGCTAGTTTCACTGCATACAAAAAGAACCCTGCTGCGGGATCCGGAAATGATCACGCTAAACATAAGACTTACGATCTGTGGGATAAATACGAAAAACCGGGTAACAACTGGGTGATGGCGATCGATTTGAATGCCTGTACCGGTTGTGGTTCTTGTATTGTTGCCTGTAACGTAGAAAATAACATTCCTGTTGTAGGTAAGGACGAGGTACGCAGGCGCAGGGAAATGCACTGGATCCGTATTGACCGCTACTACAGCTTTAATGTAGAGGGTGAAGGTCATGGAGAAGCCGCTCATGGCGAGCACGGGGCACACAGCAATGGCATCAATTCGGTGACCAAAGAAAAGGAAATTGCGCATCTGGACAACATGGACAATGTATCCGTAGTGCATCAGCCGATGCTTTGCCAGCACTGTGACCATGCGCCATGTGAGACGGTTTGTCCGGTACTGGCTACTACCCACTCTTCAGACGGCTTAAACCATATGGCTTATAACCGTTGCGTAGGTACCCGTTATTGTGCCAACAACTGTCCGTATAAAGTGCGCCGTTTCAACTGGTTCAACTACTGGAACGATTCACGTTTTGACAATTACCTGAACAATGAGTTTACACAGCTGGTACTTAACCCTGATGTGACTACCCGTTCAAGAGGTGTGATGGAAAAATGTACCATGTGTATTCAGCGTATTCAGTCTGGTAAACTGCAGGCCAAAATTGAAAAACGTCCATTGAAAGATGGCGAGATCAAAATGGCATGTCAGCAAGCTTGTTCTGCAAATGCGATCATATTTGGTGACGGCAATGACCCTAATTCGGAAGTTTCTAAAGCATTGCGTAGTGAACGTACTTACTATGTGCTGGAAGAGATCAACGTACAGCCGGGTATAGGTTATATGACAAAAATTAGAAATACAGATACAACAGTACACGCGTAAGCAGATAGCTGATATTAAAAGAAAATAAATTATGTCAGGACATAAGGAATCAATATTAAGAGAACCACTAATTACCGGTCAGAACATCACGTATTCGAAGATTACGAGTGATATTCTGCTGCCGGTGGAGAACAAGCCTAACAGGGCGTGGTGGATTGGATTTATAATCGCACTTTGCGGTGCTATGCTTTGGGTGTTTGCCGTGAGCTATACCTTCTGGTTCGGTATCGGATCATGGGGATTGAATAAAACAGTGGGCTGGGCCTGGGACATCACCGGTTTCGTGTGGTGGGTGGGTATTGGTCACGCAGGAACACTGATCTCTGCGGTACTGCTGCTCTTCCGTCAGAACTGGAGGAACTCGATCAACAGGTCTGCTGAGGCGATGACGATATTTGCCGTTATCTGTGCAGCTACTTATGTGGTATCTCACATGGGCCGTCCATGGCTGGCTTACTGGGTACTGCCATTGCCAAACCAGTTTGGTTCACTATGGGTAAACTTTAACTCGCCGCTTGTATGGGATATGTTTGCGATCTCTACCTACTTCTCGGTTTCATTATTGTTCTGGTACACCGGTTTGTTGCCTGATATCGCAACGATCCGTGACCGTGCTACAGGTCTGAGACGCAGGATCTATTCTATATTCTCATTCGGCTGGTCCGGTAATGTGAAAACCTGGCAGCGTTTTGAGGCGGTGTCTCTAATCCTTGCAGGTATCTCTACACCACTTGTACTTTCGGTACACACGATTGTATCCATGGACTTTGCTACCTCTGTAATTCCGGGATGGCACACGACCATCTTCCCTCCTTATTTTGTGGCGGGAGCGATCTTCTCGGGTTTTGCGATGGTGCTTACCTTACTGTTGGTTGCACGTAAAGTGCTGGGGCTGGAGAATTACATCACCATGTTCCACATTGAATCGATGAACAAGATCATCATCCTGACGGGCTCTATTGTTGGTGTGGCTTATCTGACAGAATTCTTCATCGCCTGGTATTCAGGTTCTGAATATGAACAATATGCCTTCATCAACCGTTCGACCGGGCCTTACTGGTGGGCGTACTGGATGATGATGACCTGTAACGTGATCTCTCCGCAATTGCTGTGGTTCAAAAAGATCCGTACAAATATAGCTGCAACCTGGATCCTGTCTATCGTAGTAAATATCGGGATGTGGTTTGAGCGTTTTGTGATTATCGTGACTTCACTGCACCGTGATTATATCCCTTCAAGCTGGGCGATGTTCTATCCGACATGGGTTGATGTGAGTGTGTTCATAGGTTCAATAGGATTATTCTTCACTTTGTTCCTGCTGTTTTTAAGGGTATTGCCTTCTATAGCAATAGCAGAGGTGAAATTACTGTTGAAGAGCGCAAGTGAGCAGGCTAAACTGGAGCAAATTAAAGAAGGTCACTTAGATAAAGAACAGGTAGCGGAATACATTGGTTCTTTAGATAAGTTTGATAGTGTTAAACAAGAAGAATACGCAAAAATATAACAATGAGTAATATCAAATATATTTTAGGCAGTTTTGGTGATCCTGATGAAATGATGCACGGCATCGATAAATTGCAGGAGAATAACATTAAGATACATGATGTTTATACACCAATGCCTATTCACGGCATAGAAGCTAAATTGGGAATTAAAAGATCCAGACTGGATGTACTCGCATTCTTTTGCGGACTTACGGGTACTGCATCTGCATTTGCACTGATCTATTTGACGTCTGTAGTTGACTGGAGGCATAACATTGGTGGTAAACCTGCTTTAGCACTTCCGGATTTTATTCCGATTATGTTTGAGCTGACAGTATTGTTCTGCGCGTTCAGTCTGGTCGGTGCTTACTATGCCTCTACTCACTTGTTTCCCGGAAGGGCACCAAGGGTGATGGACCTGAGGGCAACTGATGACAGGTTCATTATTGCGATAGACGCGAAAGAAAATGCTGAGCACAGCGTAATTGATGGTTTATTAAAAGATGCCGGTGCTTTGGAAGTAAAGTACAATGAAAGGAAGTATGTTAGCTATGAATAAGAATAAAGTAGTTTTAGCCTCGTTTTGTATACTGGCAAGTGCTGTGGTATTTTCAGCATGCCGGGATAAGGAAAGCACAGGCTTAGAATATGCAAGGAATATGTATGATCCGCTTGCTTACAATCCGGACCAGCCAAATAAGAACTTTGCAAACGGACAAACTGCGCAAACGCCTCCAGCTCATACGGCACCGGTTGGGTTTGTAGAGGATGATATTTATCCGAATACAAAGGAAGGGTATGAGGCTGCAGGTGTGAACCTGGTAAACACAATGCCCCTGACTGAAGAGAACTTACTGAAAGGGCAGCACCTTTATGTGGTGATGTGCGGTCCTTGCCACGGAGAAAAAGGTGACGGACAAGGCCATCTGGTTAAAATTGAGAAATTTAGCGGGGTACCTTCATTCCATGATCCGGAGAAGGCATCCTCAAGAGGCGGCCTGATGAAAGACCTGACTGCGGGAAAAATTTACCATACCATTAAATACGGGGTGAACATGATGGGATCTTATGCCTCCCAGCTGTCACCTGACGAGAGATGGAAAGTGGTATTGTACGTACAAGAATTACAAAAAGCAAAATAGTAAAGAAGAAATAAATGGGAACTCATAATTATAATTTAACTGAGCAGTTTGAGTTTACAGGTAAAGCAAAAACTTTAAGCATAATCGCTATCGTTATAGGTATAGCGGCTATCGGTTTTGGTTTTTCTAAAGAGACTCTGCATGAGCGTACTTTTGCAAACCTGTTATTAATGGCTTATTACTTTGCTTGTGTTTGCATGTCCGGCGCTTTCTTTTTAGCCGTGCAGTTTGTAGCACAGGCTGGTTGGTCTGCTTCGATACTACGTGTACCTGAGGCCATGGCGAAAGTACTGCCGATTGCGGTGGTGATCTTACTGGTTGTCATAGGACTTGGTTTATATACACATAACTTATATCATCACTGGCATGCAGAGGGTCTTACTGATCCAAACAGCGAGAACTATGATAAACTGATAGACGGTAAGTCGTCTTTTCTGAACGTGCCATTCTTTATGGGCAGGCAGTTTGTTTTTCTGACTGTATACAGTGTATTTGCCTATTTTCTGGCAAAATGGTCAAACAATGAGGATGTGGAAGGTGGTCTGAATTCATATAGGAAGAGCTTTAAGTACTCTTGTGTATTTTTAGTGATCTACGGATTTACTACACCGATATTTGCATTTGATACCGTGATGTCACTGGAAGCACACTGGTTCTCTACCATGTTTGGCTGGTACAACTTTGCTGCGATGTGGGTGAGCAGCCTGGCTGCTATCGCTATCATTCTGATCTTGCTGAGAAAAGCAGGTTATATGAGCTGGGTAAACAACAGTCACCTGCACAATCTGGGACAGTTCATCTTCGGCTTCTCTATATTCTGGACCTATGTATGGTTTGCCCAGTTTATGCTGATCTACTATGCGAACATTCCGGAAGAGACTGTATATTTTTATAACAGATGGGAAAACTATGAATTCTGGTGGTATTTAAACCTGGTACTTAACTTTCTTTCACCTGTATTGCTGCTGATGGACAGGGACAATAAGAGACAGGAAAATGTGCTGTTGGGTGTATCGATAGTTGTGCTGTGCGGCCACTGGGTAGACTATTATCAAATGATCATGCCGGGCGCGGTGGAGAAGGGTGAGAACGGATTTGGATTTATTGAGATCGGAACTGCGCTAGGTTTTGTAGGTTTGTTTACCTTTACAGTTCTGAGGGCATTGAGCAAGAAGCCGCTGATCGCAAAAAATCATCCTTTCTTGCAGGAAAGTTTAAATCACCACTTGTAATACGGGTGGAACAGCATATAATAAATAATAGTATAATAGAAGTACAGTGTTACTACTTTTAAGGAAATGAGTCTAAGAAAATTTATAAGTAATAAAACAATAGCGGGACTGGCAGTGATATTGACTGCGTTTGCAAATACCGGTGCATTTGCCCAGGCTGCAGAAGCTGCTGCTGCTACCGCCGAAAAACCAGTTGACATGGGCCCGGTTTATAAGTCGGCAATTTTTTACGTGCTGGCCTTTTTGGTGCTGTGCCTGTTTATCGCAATAATTGGAAAAGCACTGAAAGTGTATGAACTGACCAGACAGGCACAGGATAAACCTAAAGGAATCAACTGGAATGCTATAAATGGATTTCTTTTCGCTTTGTTTCTGATCGTAGGATTATACGGAGTATACTGGGAATATACGGTTCATGGCAACATGTTGTTGCCTGAAGCAGCTTCTGAACATGGTAAAAAGATCGATCAGATGTTTAACATCACCCTGATCATCACAACGATCGTTTTTATACTTACACATATTGCTTTATTCGGGTTCGCTTATCTTTATAAGAATACCGGTAAACGAAAAGCATACTATTATCCGCACAATAATGCCTTGGAGCGTTTATGGACAATTATTCCGGCTCTGGTTTTAACCGTGCTTGTGTTAATGGGTTTCCTGACCTGGAGGTCTATATTCTATAAAGTTGAAGACCCGAACAACAAACCGATCAGCATTGAGATCACTTCTGCTCAGTTTTCCTGGGCTATCCGTTATCCGGGAGCCGATGGTGTGGTAGGTGTTAAAAATTACAAACTGATCAATTCTACCAACGCACTGGGTATAGATTTTAACGACAAGAAATCTCTTGACGACCAGGTAGCGGATGTTATGGTAATCCCGGTGAACAAGCCTGTCCGTTTGATCCTGACCAGTAAGGATGTATTACATAGTTTTTATATGCCGCATTTCAGGGTTCAGCTGAACACCGTTCCCGGCATGACCTCTTTCTTTGAATTTACGCCGACGATCACCACTGCGGAGATGAAAAAGAAAACAAATGATCCTAAATTCCAATATTTGTTCCTGTGTGCGAAGATCTGTGGTCAGGGCCACTACAACATGCAGAAAGAGGTAAGGGTGGTATCACAGGAAGAATACGATACCTGGATTGCGGAACAGGCTCCATATTTAACTGACGATTTGAGAAAGCAATTTAACATGCCTGTAACTGCAGCACCGGCAGCTGAGCCTGCTGCTCCGGCTGCAACGGATACTTCAGCGGTTAATACAAATCAAATAGCTTTAAAAAAATAACAATACTGGAATAGCACATTATGTCAACTATATCATTACACGATACACATAACCACGATAGCCATGATGATCATGGGCATCACAAAGAGACTTTCTTAACGAAGTATATCTTTAGTCAGGATCACAAGATGATCGCCAAGCAGTTTTTGATAACTGGTATTATCATGGCTGTAATAGCAATGTGTTTATCCATATTGTTCCGGTTACAGCTGGCCTGGCCTGATAAGTCTTTCCCTATCCTGGAAACTTTTTTAGGAAAGTGGGCTGAAGGCGGACGGATCAAACCCGATTTTTATCTGGCGCTGGTAACGATCCACGGAACTATTATGGTGTTCTTTGTGTTAACTGCAGGATTGAGCGGAACGTTCAGTAATTTGCTGATCCCGCTTCAGCTGGGTGCAAGGGACATGGCGTCGCCATTCCTGAACATGCTTTCATACTGGTTTTTCTTTTCAGCCTGTGTGATCATGATGAGCTCCTTTTTTATTCAAACGGGCCCTGCGAGTGCGGGATGGACGGTATACCCGCCTTTATCTGCTTTGCCAACGGCAATTAGCGGATCCGGCCTTGGAATGACTTTATGGCTGATCAGTATGGTGCTTTTTGTGGCTTCATCTTTAATGGGCGGTATCAATTATGTAACTACTGTATTAAACATGCGTACTAAAGGAATGGACCTTTGGAAAATGCCATTGACGATCTGGGCGTTTTTTCTGACTGCCATATTGGGTATCCTGTCATTCCCTGTATTGGTAGCGGGTGTTGTACTCCTGATATTTGACCGTAGTTTTGGAACGAGTTTCTATCTTTCTGATATTGTAATGGGTACCCAGGTTTTGCCGAATGAAGGAGGGTCGCCGATTTTATGGCAGCACTTGTTCTGGTTCCTTGGTCACCCGGAAGTATATATTGTAATTATGCCTGCTCTGGGTATTTCTTCTGAGATCATCTCTATAAATTCAAGGAAGCCAATATTTGGTTACCACGCGATGATCTATTCATTGATCGGTATCACTACTTTATCGTTTATTGTGTGGGGTCACCACATGTTTGTGACGGGCATGAACCCGTTGCTCGGGGGTGTATTTATGATCACGACCCTTATTATCGCGGTACCTTCAGCAGTTAAAACTTTTAATTACCTGGCTACGCTATGGCGCGGTAATATCAAATTTACCCCTGCGATGCTGTTTGCCATTGGATTGGTCTCTTTCTTTATTTCCGGAGGTCTGACCGGTATATTCCTGGGAAATGCCGCACTGGATATTAATCTCCACGATACTTATTTTGTAGTTGCCCACTTTCACCTGGTGATGGGTTCTGCAGCGATCTTTGGTATGCTTGCGGGTGTTTATCACTGGTATCCAAGAATGTTCGGAAGAATGATGAACAACAAATTGGGTTATCTGCATTTCTGGTTAACCTTTATCGCGGCTTATCTGGTATTCTTCCCGCTGCACTTTTTAGGCCTGGATGGTGTACCCCGCCGTTACTATGCCTTTACAGAGTTTGAGTTTATGCAGAAATGGCTAACGGTAAACGTGTTCGTAACATGGGCGGCGATCATCGGCGCACTTGCACAGGTGGCATTTCTATGGAACTTCTTTTACTCCATATTTAAGGGCAAGCGTGCACCTCAAAACCCTTGGGGAGCGAATACACTGGAATGGACTGCTCCGGTTGAGCACCTGCACGGCAACTGGCCTGGAGAAATTCCAACTGTTTACCGCTGGCCATATGACTACAGTAAACCTGGAGCTGAAGAAGATTTTATTCCGCAAACTGTACCTTTTTCACAAACTATGAGTTCAAATATGCCACATGATTTTGAGGGAAATGCGGAATCTGAGCGTATACAGAGAGCGTGGGAAGAGCAGGAAGAAGCTGCTGCAGCTAAAACGAAATTAGACTAGTACAATAGTTTATAATAAGATGGGGTATCTGCAGTAGGTAAATACTTACAACAGATACCTCATTTTTTTTAATCATTTACACATGGTTCCTAAATCTGAAGAGAGATTTATCAGGCTAAACCTTACGACAATTGTAGTAACCCTTTTGCTAATTCTGGCAGGCGGGATCGTACGCAGTACAGGTTCTGGTATGGGCTGTCCGGATTGGCCAAAGTGTTTTGATCAATATGTGCCGCCTACTTCTGTCAGCCAGCTTCCTGCTGATTATAAAGAGAAATTTGTAGCGGAACGGGTAGCAAAGAATGAACGTTTCGCAAAGACGCTTGACAAAATGGGTAAATCCCAGCTTGCAGACAGCATCAGGCATGATGTATCGATCCTGCAGCCGGAGACATTCAATGCAGCAAAGACCTGGACGGAATATGTAAACAGACTGATGGGCGCTTTGACGGGATTTTTATTATTGGGCCTGCTGATTTTTTCTTTTACTTATCGCAGAACAGCGAAAAGGATAATTGCACTTAGTTTTTTAAATCTGATCATCGTGGGTTTTCAGGCGTGGCTTGGCTCTATTGTGGTCTCCACTAACCTGGTCGCCTGGATCGTTACCGTACATATGCTCCTTGCACTGGTGATATTGGCAATCCTGATCTATACATATCATTATGCAGTGCAAATGCACAAACAACCGACTGTGGTTATGGCGCAGGTATTCTGGCTCAAATTACTGATCTTTCTGGGAATAGTTGTCACAGTGGTACAGATCGTTTTGGGCACCGAAGTAAGGGAGGCGGTCGATGCGGTATCCAAAAGTCTGATGTATGCTGACCGGGACAACTGGTTAAGCAGGGTGGGGAGAATTTTCTCCTTACACCGTGATCTGGCCATAGCGGTGCTCCTGCTGAATATTATTATTTATAAGGTGACAAAAGACAGGTTCAGCGGAAAGTCTGGGGCATTGATGGTCATAAATTCAATTGCAATTACTTTGGTCCTGCAGATCATTACTGGTTTATTGCTGTCAAATCTTGCACTGCCGCCTTATGCGCAAGCGTTACACATTTTATTCAGCACGCTTTTATTCAGCCTTCAATATTACCTTTATTTACTGGTTTACAGAACAGCAGCTTACAAACAGGGAATTAACTAAATACAACTTGAAACAATTTTTAACAGATTTCTCCAAACTCATTAAATTCAGATTAACTTTTCTGGTTGTGTTTTCGGCATCGGTTACTTTTTTGATCGGTTCGAAGGTTTCAATAGATGGGGCCGTGCCGGGTATTGACTGGATGAAATGGCTGATCCTGATCGCAGGTGGTTTCCTGGTGACTTCTGCGGCGAATTGCTTTAATGAAGTAATCGAGGTAGATCTTGATAAGCTGATGACCAGAACGAAGGACCGGCCGATGCCGGCAGGTCACATGACTACCGGGCAGGGGCTGGTATCCGGTTTGGTAATGGGTATGCTGGGCACCTGGCTGCTGGGTAAGCTGAATATTGAAACAGGTCTGCTTTCGGTATTTTCCATATTTTTATATGCATTTGCCTATACTCCTTTAAAAAGGAAATCACCGGTAGCTGTGTTTGTAGGTGCGATACCCGGGGCTTTGCCACCGCTGATCGGGTATGTAGCGGCACATGGTAAAATTGACAGGATTGCGGTGATACTTTTTCTGATCCAGTTTGTATGGCAGTTTCCACACTTTTGGTCCATTGCCTGGGTATTGGATGATGATTATAAAAAGGCAGGGTTCAGGCTGCTGCCTACGACTAAACGGGACAAAGTCAGTGCTTTCATTACATTTTTGAGCGCATTAATTTTGATACCTGTAAGTTTATTGCCAACGTTCTACGGCTTCGGAGGTTATTACATTGCTGGAGTTTCTTTGGCAGCAGGCTTGATTTTTGCCTGGCTTGCATTTAAGATGTGGGTAAATATGGATATGGCGAGTGCGAGAAAGGTAATGTTTTGCTCTTTCTTTTACCTGCCATTGGTGCAATTGATTTTATTGTTTGATTTTATAGGAAAATAAGTTTAAAATGGTACATACATTAAATAAACAGGATCTGAATAACCACGCTCAGGAAAATTTGAAACCTAAAAAGTTCATTGTATGGCTGTTCATGGTGTCGTCAATGATCATGTTCGGCGGCTGGACAAGTTACTATATTGTGTTCTCCGCCTCTAAAGGGAAGGGACACGGACTGGTATTGCCGGATCTGTTCATTTACAGTACAGCAGTTCTGCTGGTCAGCAGTCTGTGTTTGTTTCTGGCTTCAAGGGCGTTAAAGGCAGGGAATACAGGCGCACAGCGGGGGCTTTTGTGGGCAACTCTGGTATTGGGGATCTTATTTGGGTACTTACAGGTATCCGCATGGTCGACGCTGGTCGCAACCGGGGCCTTTTTCTCTAATAATAATGCGGCGATTTCGATGATCTATGTGGTGTCCGGATTTCACTTATTACACATTTTTGCAGGGGTTTGCTTTTTATTGAACGCCATTGTAGGCACATATTTGAATATCTCTTCTGAGAGGCGTAAATTCCGGATGGAAGTCGCGGCTATATTTTGGCATTTTATAGATATATTATGGATATATCTGTATGTTTTTTTACTTTTGAACAGTTAGATTTTTTAACAAACTATTACTATTTACAAAATGAGTTCATTATCACAATTAGATCAGGTAAAAACTACTCCATGGAGTGGAGGCCGCTCGCCGTGGTCAGTAGAGTACGGCAAAATTATGATGTGGTTTTTCCTGGTTTCTGATGCATTCACATTTTCCTCACTTTTGATCTACTACGGAGCACAGCGCTTCAGTAAGTTTACATGGCCTGCACCTGATAAGGTGTTTCAGTCCATTCCGGGAATAGCGGAACATGGCGCTCCATTGGTTTTCGTTGGTATCATGACTTTTATCCTGATCATGAGCTCGGTAACTATGGTACTGGCTGTTGAGGCCGGACACAGACGTTCTAAAAAAGAAGTGATCTGGTGGATGGTTGCTACGATTATTGGCGGGTTAATGTTCCTGGGCTGTCAGGCTATTGAATGGACTCACCTGCACCATGATGGTTTCTGGTGGGGAACTATCCCTACAGCAGAGGAACTGAAGCATTTCTTTAACGGACCGGTATCCCTGGTGGCGGCACAACAGTTTGCCAACCTGTTCTTTACCATTACCGGTTTCCACGGATTTCACGTGTTTAGCGGGGTGATCATCAATATCATCATCTTATGTATGACCATTAACGGAACTTTCGAAAAGAAAGGCCATTATTTAATGGTAGAGAAAGTAGGACTATACTGGCACTTTGTAGATTTAGTATGGGTATTTGTTTTTACATTCTTCTATTTGGTTTAATTGTAATTTTATAAAAATATTATCATGTCTGAACATCACTCACATACAGAAGACGGTCACGAGCACGGTGATCACGCAGGTTTATCCAAGGGTAAAATCTGGAAGGTATTTGTAATTTTACTGCTGATTACGGTGGTCGAATTTATCATTGCACTATGGGCAATTCCCAGTGGTCATCTTACCCAACATACCGGTAACTATATCTACATTGTATTGACTTTGTTAAAAGCCTTTTACATTGTTGCGTATTTCATGCACCTGAAATTTGAGAAACGCGGATTGCAGCTTGCATTAACAGTTTCATTCGTATTCATCATGTATTTTATTGTACTGATGCTGATCGAAGGGGGTTACCTGCACGTGCATATGCCTGTTATTTAATGAAGCCTGCTTCTATAAAAAAAATCCTGATCCTGGTCACCATATTAGCGGTACCAGGATTTTTATATTATTTACTGCAGGATCAGGGCAAGAACAGATATAAACCGTTACCCTTTTTTGGGCCTAAACAATATGGACATTCCTTTCATGAGGTAAGGGGTAAAACGATTGCTGATACCATATATCATGAAGCAAAGGGCCTTGATTTTATCAGTCAGGCAGGTAAATCTGTCAACTGGGATAGTTATAAAGGCAAGATTGTTGTCTTTAATGCGTTCTATACGCATCCGTCTTCGGAGGCAGTGAAGCTGTCCAACAAAGCAATGCAGGCATTTAACGCCTGGTATTCAAACAATAAGATGGTGCATTTTGTGAGCATGAGCATTGACCCTGTTTATGACCGTCCTGAGGTGTTGTCAAAATATGCAGACAGCCTCTCCGCGAAGCCTGGAAAATGGGATCTCCTTACCGGAGACAGCACTAAGCTTTTTTCATTTATAAATGATCAGTTATTTATAGATGCGCATCAGGCTTATGGCAGGGGACGCAAGCATTTTCTATTGAGCGATTATTTTGTGCTGGTTGACCCTCAGCACCGGATCCGGGGTTATTACCACTCAAACAGGCAGGAAGATTTATCTAAGCTGGATGACGAGATCAAGGTATTGATCGCAGAGGTATTGAGGAATATTGAAGACGGAAGGTAATTCTTCCGGTAACTAATTTATTATGAATATTAACGATAAGTTTTTTTTACGATTAATCTGGATCGTGACGGCAGTAGTTCTGCTGGTTGTCATTGCTTTAAAAATGATTCCTCCGCCTCAGGGCAGGCCTTCCTTTATTTATATGCTGCCGCATATCATTGGTGGCATTAATGCGACCTGTTCGATTCTTCTGATCATCTCGCTGATCTTCATTAAGCGAAAAAATATACAGGCCCATAAAGTGACAAATGTGATCACTTTCGTCCTGTCTGCATTATTTCTTGTGTTTTACATTCTTTTCCATCTGTATGAAAAGGATACGCGCTTTGGTGATGCAGACCATAACGGGCTTTTGTCTGCCGCAGAGCTGGCTGCAACAGGGGCATACCGGTATGTTTATTTCTTTATTCTGATTACACACATTATTTTGGCAGTGGTTGTATTGCCGCTGATCCTGATCAGTTTCTTAAGGGGTTTCAGCATGCAGGTGGAGCGGCACAGGAAGATCGTTCGCTGGGCCTATCCTGTTTGGTTGTATGTGGCGGTTACCGGTGTTGTGGTTTATCTGATGATCTCTCCGTATTATAATTTTTAGTCCAGATTTTCTTTCCTTATATTTGTAGCATGAAAAGGACAGCATTTGTTTTTATTCTTATTTTGCTGCTTGCGGGTTCGTCTGTTCCCCCTGCCAAGGCACAATGTGCAATGTGTACAATTAGTGCAGAGCAGGGTACAAAGAATGGCAATACACAAGGTAAGGGACTGAATGCAGGGATTATATACCTTTTGGTAATTCCTTATCTGATGATATCCGGTATAGGTGTATTGTGGTATTTAAAATACCGTAAAAAATCTGCAGGATATGCCCAAAACATCTAAGTTCCATGCGGTCATTCACGGCAAATGTCCGCAATGCCGGAGAGGGAATATTTTTACAGGCAGTCTTTATGGTCTTGATGTTCAGCGTACCAATACGGTTTGTGCGCACTGCGGTCAGCGGTTTGAAATAGAACCGGGATATTTTTATGCAGCTATGTATGTGAGTTATGCAATGAATTGTGCGGAAATGATAGCCCTGGGCATTGCTACGTATGTGTTCTCCGGAGGAAACCTCGAGTTCGAATCACTTTGGCTATATCTTACGGTAATTTTTACAGGCTGTTTACTTTTGGCCCCATTTAATTACCGGTATTCACGGGTGATTTTATTACATTGGCTATCTCCGAAAATAAAGTATAATGCCTATTATGATAAACCATGATTAAGCCTGAGACCCTTGGATTTATAACTGATGTAGCAAAAAATAATAACCGGGAATGGTTTGCGGAAAATAAGGACCGCTACGAAGCGGCACGGGAAGATGTACTGTCGTTCATTACTCTGCTCATTCCCGAACTGGCTGCTGTCGACAGAGAATTTCCGTCGGATATGCCTGCTAAGAAATGCTTAATGCGAATTTACCGGGATGTGCGGTTCAGCAAGAACAAGGATCCTTATAAAAATAATTACGGTACTTCATTCAGGGTAAAAGGCAAAGGAGTTCCCGAACCTGAGTACTACCTGCACATTCAGCCTGGTAATTCCTTTTTTGCCGCAGGATTTTGGATGCCGGAGGCTGGGGTGCTGAAAAAGATAAGAGAAGAGATTGATTATAATACTTCAGAATTTCTGGACATTATTAATGCCGGGGATTTTAAAAAGCTTTATAAGCTGAGTGAAGAAGATAAATTAAAAAAGGCCCCGAAGGGTTATGAAAATGATCATCCGCTGATTGACCTTTTGAAGTTGAAGAGCTTTATCGCGATCTATCAGCTTAAAGATGAAGAGTTCCTGAATCCGGGAATCGTTGATAAGTTGAAAAATGCTTTTAAAAGTGTTTACCCATTTATTCTATTTTTGAGAAATGCCATGGCCCAGTGACCAGGGTAGATTTTATTACTGTTAGAAAAGCAATCCTATATTAATGAAAAGAATCATTTTGTTTTTGTTCGCCGTGATGGCCGTCAGCGCATGGAGTTCCTGCGTTATTTTATCCCCGAAAAAATACAAGTCTTTATTGTCTAAACAGGATTCATTGAGTAAAGGCTGGACTGAATCGCAGCAAAAGAATGAAAGTCTGGAAGGCCTGATCGCCAGGCTTAGAAAAGACACTGTTGGTTTAAGCAGTGCATTGAATGATCTTAAAAGCAGGTATTCTGAGATGGACAGCAATTATACGAAGCTGCGCAGCAATAGTTCCTCTGAGATCAATAAATTGAGCAGTGACCTTAAAAAGCGTGAGCAGCGATTGAAGGAAGTGGAAGAGATCCTGCGCAAACGTGATGAAGCCACCAATCAGCTTAAGGAAAAACTGCAGCAGGCTTTGCTGGGCTTTGCCAAGAATGGACTGACCGTGGAAATCAGGAACGGCAAAGTATACGTTTCCCTGATGGATAAGCTGCTGTTCCCCTCCGGAAGCATCATCATTGATGAAAAAGGTAAGCAGGCGCTGAGTCAGCTGGCTGATGTGCTGAAACAACAACCGGAGATCAATATCGCTGTTGAAGGTCATACGGATTCACAAAAGATCACCAATCTTGGACAGATTAAAGACAATTGGGACCTGAGTGTTCTGCGCTCAACTTCGGTAGTCAGGTACCTGACAGAGGTCAGTAAGGTAGAGGCCGTGCGGATGACGGCAACGGGTAAGGGGGAATTTCAACCCCTGGGGCCAAACACAACTGCTGAAAGCAGAAGTAAGAACCGCAGGATTGAAATTGTATTGTCACCGAAGCTTGATGAGCTTTATGATCTGATTAAACAATAATTTAAACTTAGCTATAAATGCCTGACATGTTTAATGTCAGGCATTTATAGCATCAGAAAGGGCTGGCGAAATCTTTAAACACAGGAAGTACCTGATCTTTTTCAGAGATGATCAGTTCTTCAGGCGTCAGATTGTCATTCCATTTGATATTCAGGTCAGCATCGTTCCACATCACCCCGATCTCCGACTCCCTGTCATAGTAACTGGTTACCTTGTAAGTAAAGATGGTATGGTCTTCGAGGGTTAGAAAACCGTGCAGAAAGCCAGGAGGAACCCATAGTTGTTTATGGTTTTCCCCGCTTAGTACAATGCTGAAATGCTGTCCGCAGGTGGCGGAATTTTTCCTGATGTCTACAGCGACATCCAATACACTTCCCGAAATAACACGTACCAGTTTGCCTTGTGCGAACGGAGGTTTTTGAGCGTGCAGACCACGCAGAGCTCCTTTTTGCGAAAAAGATTGATTGTCTTGTACAAAGTCATGACTGATACCCGCATCCGCAAACAATTTTGCATTGAAACTTTCGTAAAAATAGCCGCGGTTATCTTTCCAGACCTTAGGCGATATAACCATCAGATCTTCTATGGGGGTTTTAACAATATTCATATATCGGATTAAGCAATGTACTCCATCAGGGTTCTAAAGGATACAACTCTGGTTTCAAAACGTTGAAAGACTTCCGCCTGCAGTCCGGGTGCAAATTTTTCCTGATACTGCTGGTATTCAGTCATGCTTTCAGCCACATACTGGGCACAATAGGTAACTCCTTCATTCGGAGAATCCAATACTTTTAACAGGCGGTAAGACACGAATTTGCCGGTTTCCATCACTTTCGGGATATGTTCATCCTGCATCCATTGCAGCCACTGTGCGGCGGTGCCATCTTCTATTATCGAGGTAACATTATATAACAACATCGGGCAAAGATATGAACTATGTACCAATAATATCCCCGCGAAGTTTCCTGAAACGCTTGCGTGCCTCTGTTGTAAACATACTGCCCGGATGATCATTGATCAGCTTCTGATAAAGTGCCCTGGCCTGTTCGTTATCCCTGATGTTCTTTTCATAAAGTTCAGCTAGTGTAAACAAAGCATCATCGGTCCATATGCTGCTGTTTTCCTGCGTTGTAAGCGCCGTTAAGACTTTGACCGCGTTGGTGATGTCTTTTTCTTTGATGTATATCCTTGATTTCGTCATCAGGACATCGTCGGTCAGGCTGTTGACCGGGAATGCTATATTGATACTATCCAGTTTGGCCAATGCTTTTAGCGGGAGGTTTCTGAATTCGAGCATCTCTGCATCTGCATACATTTTTAATGCACTGCTGTCTGCCGCAGACTGCAGGTTATCAGAAATCAGCAGGCTCAGGTTAAGCGCATCATTGGCGATAAGCTGGGAAGTGGAAGCCTTCAGTACATCTGCCTGGGACTTGGCATAGGAGAAGTTGCCCTGGTAGAACGATAGTTTTGCGGACCTGTAGTGTGCCTCGTTGCCGATGGGCTGTGCTTCGAACTGTTTGGCGACCTGCTCGTAGATCAGAAATGCCTCCCAGGGCTGCCGGGTTAAAATGTAGATGTCGCCAAGATCCAGTTTGATCTGTCCGATATCACTTGCCGGGATGCCCGGGATTGCCAGGGCACTTTCCAGTTCCTTTTCGGCTTTATCCAGATCGCCGATGTAGTAGGCCTGGAGGTTTGCCAGTTTTTTTAACGCGAATACGGTCTGGGGAGTCTTTCCATATTCCTGCAGCAGGGATTCGTATTGTGCCGCGAGATCTGCTATGGCTTTCTTATCGAACTGCCCGGATAATGCGAGCTGATACCTGGCATCTATCATCTCTATCTTGGCGGGCAGGAAGTAGATATTGTCCTTCCCCTTTCCAACCAGGTATTCATAAGCTTTAATGGCTGTTGCATACGCTTTATTGGCAATAAAGCTATTGGCGGCGTTAAAAAGGATGCCGCCATCATCCTTAATTCTCTTATCCTGGGCAATGAGCTGTCTCAGGGCCATTTCGTATTCCTGCTGCTGCAGGTACTGCCAGATGAGGAGCCTGGTGTAGATTTCAGCCTGCGGGTCCTTTTGGATCTTCTTTAACAGGGCGGCCTGTAAGATCTGGTAGTCGGAATTGTCTTCAAATATACTTGACAATACACTCTCGGCCTGCGGCAATAATTCCGGCATTGCGGCCAAAGCATTAACGTATTCCTGGACCAGCATATTCTTGTCCTTTTTAAACCGGTA
The DNA here is from genome assembly GCF_030244015.1 of Pedobacter ginsengisoli. GTDB lineage: Bacteria > Bacteroidota > Bacteroidia > Sphingobacteriales > Sphingobacteriaceae > Pedobacter > Pedobacter ginsengisoli. Next base: position 797,014 of record NZ_JASSYX010000003.1, on the reverse strand, counting down.
TATGGTCAGCAGTTCATAAGTGAATATTTTTTCGCTGTTTAATAGTTTTCTGCCTTGCAGGAAAGTGGTAATGGCAAGGTCGTAGGCCTGAAATCCGTAAAACAAGTTGGCCAGTTCCCGCACTTTAAATTCGTCCGCAGGCACGTTGTTTATGGTTTCCATATACATTTTTGTAGCTGCGTCGGCCTGGCCTTTTTCCTGGTAGACCCGGGCAAGCGCCAGGGTATAATGGAAGTTTTTCGGATTTTGCCTGACCAGTTTTTTTATGGTCTTTTCAGCTTCATCCAGTTTTTTGAGCTTTACCAGCGAATTGTAATAGAAATCAAAATAAGTGTCACTTTTTGTACGGCTGAAAAGCTTTTCAAATAAGACGGAAGCTTCCTGATACTGGCCTTGCTGGTAATATTGAAACGCAAGTGCGTCATCTACCTCATCCTGAGCCAGGCAAAGCAGGTGGACGGTAAACAGTAAAAAGGTCAGCACAAATTTCTTCATGGAAAGTTTCTAAAGAACTACTAAAATAACGATTTGAATTGTAATGTTGAACGTATCGGCCCAACATTAAATTTGAATCCGTATTTTAAATGTTACTCAGATTATGTTTTCCCTTCTAATGAATTTTTCTAATTTAAGCTCAACTGACAGGCAAATTGCTTTCGAGTAACAATGTTATTGAATAATGTATATACATAAACGGTGTTGCGTAGCTTTGTAAACCAGAAGATGATATGACAGGAAGCAGAGGATTTTTATTATTCTTTTTATTGTTTTTTACTTTCGCCTGCCGACAGCAGGACAAGGTGAGGACTTTGCCTGTAGATGCCTTTTTTAAATCTCAGGATAAGATCGCTTACAGGATATCTCCTGACGGAAAGAACTTGTCGTACCTCAAACTCGAAGGCAAAAATCAGAATCTTTATATTGAAAATATTGCAACCGGTAAGGATAAGCGCATTACTATGCTGAGGGATAAGAACATCACTTTTTATTTCTGGGTAAGCAAAAACGAGCTGATCTATTATAAAGAATTTGATGCGGGTCAGCAGCGTTCTGATCTCTTTATTATTGATAAGGACGGCACCAATGAGCGGCAGCTCACCAACAATGAAAAGAACAAGGTAAAGGTGCTGGAGGACCAGTTGATCGATGATAAGTATCTGCTGATCTCTTCAAATAAAAGAGATTCGACTGTATTTGATGTTTACAGGCTTAACGTGCGCAACGGGCTCACCGAAATGGCTGCCAGAAACCCGGGAAATATTACAGACTGGATCACTGATCCGGAAGGAAAATTAAGGCTGGCAACCAGCAGTGACGGGGTAAACCAGACTTTGATGTACCGCGAGAATGAGATGCAGCAGTTCAAGCCTGTGATGACCAATAATTTTAAAACGACCTTCAGGCCCATCGCTTTTTCTCATGAGCAGCCCAACGTCGTTTATGCCATTTCAAATATCAACCGCGACAAATGTGCATTGGTACAGGTAGACTGCAATACCGGAAAGGAAATAAAGATCCTGTTTGGTAACGATACTTTGAACATTATCGACGCCCAGTATTCCCGGAAAAAGAACCGGATGTCATTTGTCGTTTACGAAACCTGGAAAAAAGAGAAACATTTTCTGGACGATTCAATAAAATCGCTCTACAACGATCTTGATAAATTATTGCCGAAGACGGAAACACGTATCATCGACAGGGACAGGGCGGAGACCGTTTATATTGTAAGGACGTTTACCGACCGTAATCCGGGCTCTTATTATCTGTATTTTCAGAATACAGGGAAACTGAGAAAGTTAAGTGATTTTAACTCTGCAATCAGGGAAGAGGAAATGTGTGAGATGAAGCCCGTCAGCTATACGACTGGTGACGGCGTGAATATACAGGGGTACCTTACGCTTCCGCTGAATAAAAAGGCGCATCACCTTCCTGTAGTCGTATTGCCACACAATGGTCCTGGCGGCCGGGATCTCTGGGGATACAATCCCGAAGTCCAGTTTTTGGCAAACCGGGGCTACGCAGTTTTCCAGGTAAACTACCGCGGATCATCAGGATACGGCAAGGCTTTCGCAGCGTCAGGATTTAAGCAATGGGGCTGTAAGATCCAGCATGACATTACCGATGGGGTAAAATGGCTGATCAGGAAGAAGATCGCCGATCCTAAACGCATAGCGATATACGGAACAGGTTTTGGAGGACATGTTGCGCTGAATGGCGTAGTTGCAGGCAAAGGAAATTATGCTTGTGCCGCCTCAAACTCCGGAGTGATCAATTTGTTTACTTATCTTAAGTCCATTCCTCCATATTTGAAGCCGAATCTTCAAATGTTTTATGAGATCATTGGAAATCCGCTGACAGATGTGGACCGGATGAAACAATCCTCCCCGCTTTTTCAAACAGATAAAATAAATACCCCTGTATTTGTGGCCCAGGATATTAAGGATCCAAGTATTAATATCGGGGAGACCATACAATTTGTTAAGAACCTGCAGAAGCGTGAGGTAAAAGTAACTTACCTGGAGAATGAGGGGAATCCTTTTTATGGCAAAAATGATGAAAACAGGCAAAAATTTTATACTGCACTGGAGCAATTTTTAGAAGTTAATCTCAAAAAGAAGTAAATTCGGAGTAATGTCTTCAGACAAAAAGAGCGGTTACCGTAAGAATTTTTCACTGATCATTACCTTCATCATCCTGATGTCGGCATTGTTTATTTTGTCGCTTGTGCTGGCCTACCGGTTTAGTACCAAATTTATTGAGAATGAATTTGTATCTGAAAAGGTAAACGTACTCGAACAGAGCATTAAACCCTATAATGACTTCTTTCAAAAGAAGCTACCGGAGGTCTCTTTTTATAATGGATACCTGGACTCCGCAACGGCGTCAAACTTTGTGGATACCGTCTTACTGGAATACCCTTTTGTGTCGAAGGTAATTTTCTATGATTCAGAAGTGCGGAATACCCCGGTCAGTGACGGTCTGAATATTGGAAAATTTTCTTTCGGCCCCAAGAGTATATACCAGTTTGGTACCTTGGTGCCCTCCGATTCGGTATCACTGTTTTCGAGAAATGATACCAGGAATTTCATAGCAGGGGACGATTTTAATACACTGGCACTGAAACTGGTGACATTTATTGAAAGTCTGGATACAAGCAGGGTACCCGCGCAGGATGAGTTGTTCAGTAATTTCAGTGTTGTCCGTTCCAATAAGATCACTTACCTGAACATCCCAAGGATTGAAGACCTGAAAATGTATAAGGCCATGATGCGGAAAACGCTGAAGTCCCAGCCGGTTTACCAGCAGGACATGATGTCGTTCCACCTGGACCCTTATAAGATCAGGATCATCAATTCCAGGCCCTTAATGTATCAGTATATCAAAATTGAACCGCTGACCTACGATCCTTTAGATACATCATCTGCTTATCTTACCACGGAAATTACCCTGCCTGGCCCTTTTTCTGATTATAAGCTTTATTTTATCTCCTCTAAATCTTTTATAGACAAGGAGATCTTAAGCTATTTTTTGCCGATAGCTTTAGGGATATTTGGGTTTTACAGCATTGTAGTACTGGTGGCTTTTCTGATCTATCGTAACCTGAACATCAATCACAAGATGTTTAAGCTGCAATATGACTTTATGAACAACCTTACCCATGAATTTAAAACACCGGTAAGTGTGATCAAGATTGCAGGAAATAACATTAAAAGCGCAACTACGCTGTCACAAAAAGAACTGAACCTTTATGGCAAGATTCTGGATGAGGAGGCTGATAAACTGAACGGGCTGATGAATAAATTGCTTGCCTTTACCCAGATTGAAAACAAAGCGATAGAGCTGAACCGCGATGAAGTAAACATTGATGATTTCATGGTGAGTACAATAGAATCTCACAAGCTAAAACATCCTGATTTTGATTTTACCTATGAGGTTTCGGGGTTTACCAGCTTTGTAACCGACCCGGTATTGCTAGGGAGCTTGTTTGACAATCTGGCTGAAAATGCTTACAAGTATTCTCCTCCGGACCGGAAAAAACTGCACATCAGTGCCAGGCTGATTAAAGGCAAAGTGGTATTTAGGTTTACCGACCAGGGAATAGGCATTCCTGCATCAGAAATTAATAATATATTTAAGAAGTTTTTTCGCATACAGAACCAATATAACCAAAATGGAAGTGTAGGGCTGGGCTTGGCTTTCTGTAAGGAACTGGTTAACTTTATGAATGGTGAGATCACCGTAAAGAGTAAAGTTGACAAAGGAACGGAATTTAAAATTGTACTACCACATAATGATTAATAGATATGGCTAAGGGAATTAAAATACTGATCGTTGAAGATGATGAAAACCTGCGATTTTTAGTAGTGCACCGTTTAAAGGCAGAGGAATATGACGTCCTTGAGGTTGGTGACGGGGAAGCCGCCGAGAAGATCATATTGAGTGAGAAGCCTGACATTGTGCTGCTGGACTGGATGCTTCCCGGTAAACAGGGTTCTGAGGTTTGTGAGGAAGTCCGTAAACAGGGCTTTGAAAACCTGATTATCATGATGACCGCCAAGGCGCAGGATATAGACAAGATCGATGCCTATAAATTTGGGGTTTCTGACTATGTAACCAAACCATTTAATATGGATGTCCTGGTAGCCATGCTGGATAGCAAGGTCAAATTCCTGCTGAACAATGAGCGGTCTGAAGTACACCGTTTTGGCAATATGGAGCATCATCCAAATATTCATACTTTATTCAGGAGTGGAAAGAAGATAGAGCTTACGATACTGGAGAATAGGATTTTGCTTTATTTTCTCAGGAATCCAAACAAGGTGATCAACCGCGATGAGCTGATGCTGGTGGTATGGGGATACAATTCAGATGTGAACACCAGGACACTGGATATGCATATAGTTAGGCTGCGTAAAAAAATAGAGTCAAATCCGGATAATCCTCAGTTGCTGCAAACTGTAAGGGGTGTCGGATACCGGTTCAACCCTTCTTAGGTGACGGTACTATATTAATGCCGCAATATAGCTGAACAGGATCAGTACGAGGTATTGAAGCAGCATGGTGCCGTCGAGATAGAAGAAATAATAGTATTCATTTTTTTTGAAGCCGGACTTAAATATGAGCCAGCCGGTGAGCATTAATGTTAGCGTCAGCGCCAGGATATCAGATAAAGTTGCCTGATTAAACAGCAGCAGCAATACCAGGTACCCTGCGAGCAAAAATTGGCAGAAAATATAGGCCTTGCGCTCCCCCAGCATAACGGGTATTGTTTTAAGGGCATAAAGTTTATCCTGGAACAAGTCCCTGATGTCAAAAGGTACAGTAATGGCTGCGATAAATAAAAATCGCTTGGCCACAAGCAGCAGGGTCTCGGCTGAAGATATATTGATGTGGTAACTTCGTTCCAGCTCGACGATTGGCAACAATACACAGCTGACAGACCAAACCAGTGCGATGAGGAAAAGCTTAATGCCGGGAATGTTTCTGAGGCCTATTTTTTGCTGGTTAAGCGTTAAAAAAGGAACGTTGTAACCTACAGCCATCAGGCCTGTAAAGATCATCAGCAGCTTGGATTCAATACTGAGGTACCATAAGCCAAGCGGAATGATACACAATATGGAGATGAGCGTGATAGAAATGATCAGCCGGTGATGTGAAAAGATCCATCTTACCCTGACATAAGGAGAACTTCCCGGATCTTTAGGCTTGGCCAGAAGCATGCTGAAGTTGTAAAGCCCTATAGTGGAAAAGAAAAGAAAAGCCAGGACATATTTGTCCGGAGGAACTTGCAGAAGGTGATAAGTAATCAGACCCTGGGCTACTGCACAAATGGCAATAAAAAGATTGCTGAAAAGCAGGAAATCAAGAACAGAAAGAAAAATCCTTTTTAACATCTGCATGAAGCGGGGGATTGATTATGCCCGCGTCAGTTCAAATATCGTTATTTCCGGTAAAATTCCAACTCTTCCCGGATAACCTAAGAAGCCGTAGCCAACATTCACGTACAATTGCTGCTGTTGCTCCCGGTAAAGCCCTGACCATTCCTTGTAAATGTATTGTACCGGACTCCATTGAAAGGACTCGGTTTTCACTCCAAACTGCATTCCGTGCGTGTGCCCGCTAAACATGGCGTCTATCCGGGGATATTTTTCCAGTACCTCAGCACGCCAGTGTGAAGGGTCATGAGAGAGCAAAAGTTTAACAGGAAGATCATCTGTATCTTTTACAGCCAGTTCCATTTTTCCATACTTTGGAAAGCGGCCCATCCCCCAGTTTTCTATGCCCAGAATGCCGATCTCCTCACCGCTGACCTTTAGTCGCCTGTGTTCATTCATCAGCAGGTCCCAGCCCATCATTTTGTGGGTCGTTATTACATCCTGCAGGTTTTTGGCTTTGGCGGGCGAGGATTCCCTGCCAAAATGATAGTCACCATAGTCATGGTTGCCAAGTGTGGAGTAGACGCCAAGAGGGGCCTTAACTTTGCTGAATATATCCTGATAGTCACGCATTTCGGAGGCCATGTTGTTTACAAGGTCACCGGTAAAAATGACGACATCGGGTTTCTCTGCCAATAACAGTTCAACTCCGCCGCGGACGGCTCTCGGATTATAGAAGCTGCCTGAATGTATGTCTGAAAGCTGCGCGAGTTTCAGGCCTTCAAATGCCTTTGGAAGATTTGGCAGCACCAGCCGCTTTCGGATTACCTTATAATCGTACGCTCCTGATGCAATGCCCCAGCTGAGTGAGGTCAGCGGTATGGCCGCAGTAATGAGGCCGGCCCTGATGATAAAAGACGAGCGGCTTATAGGCTCGCCGGCGGCAATTATTGCTTCCGGCCCGCTTATTGGAGATTTTTTACGTTTATATATTTTCTTTAACCTGATAACAAGCCGACGCAGGTCGTCTGCGAGCAGAAAGGGCAACAGGACTAATTTGCAGGCAACAGTTAAGAAAAAAGCCACAAGTACGATTGACCTTAAAGAAAGATAAAAGATCGGGATCGTTACAAAAATGGATATAAAGACCCCAAATGTTAAGAAATAGTTGTATCCCCACCACACGGCGGCAAACCATTTTTTTGTTGTGGGTTTCCAGTTTTTAAATACGTTGAGGATTGCCTTGAAGCAATAGTAGTCAAATGCGAAAAGAAAAGCGCAAAGCAATAAAAGTAAGGGTAGTCTGCCCATTTATAGATTATTTAAAGTCAATGTCGTCATCCTCATCCTCATCCTCAAATTCACCCGCATTAAACAGACTGTCAAACATATCAGAAAAGCCGAATCCTCCATTGAGGAAATTCTTGTTCAGCTGGGAATATTCCGCAAGGCCATGGAGCACAAATTCCATAAGGAGCAGTGTTTGGTTTTCGCTAAGCTTAGGATGGAATTTTTTGACAAGATCATGGAGTCCGGTAATCTGCATCAGGGCCTTTTTGTATTGTGGTAGCATAAGTGCATCTGAAATGTCCAGTGTATTCCCTTCTGTGAACCATTCGGTAACCCCTGTATAAGGATTGGCCGTTTTACTTTTCTTTGCTTTTTCAGGGTCAGGGAAAAACCGGGAAAACAAAGTTTTAACCGCTTTACCGATCAGTGTATTTGCTACCTTGGCCGGGCCTTCCAGCTCGCCTTCATAAACCAGCTCAATTTTACCCGTGATTGCCGGAATGACCCCTGCAAGATCAGCCATGCGTACAAAAGTATCTTTCTCCCCGTTGATGAGCATTCTGCGCTCAGCGGTACTGATCAGGTTTTCATAAGCAGAGATGGTCAAACGTGCTGACACGCCGGATTTTTGGTCTATAAACTCGCTTTTACGGGCCTCAAAAGCCACTTGTTCTACCAGATCTTTTACCAGACCGTCTACCTCTATCAACTTTTGTTCTTCGGTCAGCTTTGCTTCCTGGAAAGTGATCTTCCTGGAAATGCCAATTGTTTTAGGGTAATGGGTCAGGATCTGGCTTTCTATACGGTCTTTTAGTGGTGTGACGATAGAACCTCTGTTGGTGTAGTCTTCCGGATTGGCGGTGAATACAAACTGCACATCGAGCGGCAACCTCAGTTTGAAGCCCCGGATCTGTATGTCTTTTTCCTGAAGCATATTGAACAACGCGACCTGGATGCGGGCCTGCAGGTCAGGAAGCTCATTGATCACGAAAATACTGCGGTGCGCCCTCGGGATCAGTCCAAAGTGAATCACACGCTCATCGTTGTAAGTTAATTTCAGGGTAGCTGCTTTTATCGGATCCACATCGCCAATCAGGTCCGCTACAGTAACGTCGGGTGTTGCCAGTTTCTCTGTATACCTTTCAGATCTGTGCTGCCAGCTGATTGGGGTATTGTCACCATGGATGTGAATTTCGTGTTTTCCATACCACGATATAGGGTTCAACGGGTCGTCGAAAATCTCACTTCCTTTTATATAGGGTATGTATTCATCCAGCAGGTTTACCATCAGCCGGGCGATGCGGGTTTTGGCCTGACCCCTTAAGCCAAGCAGCAGAATGTTATGGCGTGACAATATAGCTGTTTGCAGTTCCGGGATGACGGTTTCATCGTAGCCCAATATGCCTTCAAACCCGGCCTCTTTATTTTGAAGCTGCAGGATCAGGTTTTTACGGAGTTCGTCTTTGACAGATAGTGATTTATAGTTAGTGGCTTTTAACTGGCCTAGTGTTGTTATGTTGTCGTAATCCATTCAATTTTTATTCATGTTTATGTGATCTTATTATCCGTCATTGCGGGGTATGAAGCGTCTCATCATCTGATTGTTTTCGCTGAGATTGCTTCGTGCCTCGCAATGACGTTAATCGTACTAACGCACTGTTTTTCTTCGGTTTTTAATGTAATCTTCAAATATATACTCTCCAAGTCCGGTTAGAGAACTGTAAAACGCCCTTCCGCCATTAACCTGGGTAAACTCCCGTACAAAAGCCTGCAGGTAAGGATCTTTCGCGATCATAAAGGTAGTTATCGGAATACCGAGCCGTTTGCACTGGGCAGCCATATTCAGCGTTTTGCTAATCACCTTTCTGTCGAGTCCCATGCTGTTTTTATAATAGCGGCCGTTTTCCTTAAGGCAGGTCGGTTTACCATCAGTGATCATGAAGATCTGTTTGTTGTGCGTTTTTCGGCGGCGTAGCAGATCGGCCGCCAGCTCCAGTCCGGCAAAAGTATTGGTGTGGTAAGGGCCAACCTGTAAATAAGGGAGATCCTTTATGGTGATGGGCCACGCGTCGTTGCCAAACACCACTATATCCAATGTATCTTTGGGGTATTGTGTTTTGATCAGTTCCGCCAAAGCCATTGCCGTTTTTTTTGCCGGGGTGATGCGGTCTTCACCATACAGGATCATGGAGTGTGATATGTCGATCATCAGCACGGTAGAGGTCAGCGTCTTATAATCTTTCTCCTCCACTTCCAGGTCGCGTTCTGTAAGGGTAAAATTACCTATGCCGTGATTGATCTGCGCATTTTGTATAGAAGCGGTCATGTCTATCTGGTCCAGACTGTCGCCAAAGGCAAACTCTCTTCTGTCCGCGTTCTTTTCCTCTCCGATACCCGAGATATTGCTGTTGTGATTTCCTTTTCCTGCTTTTTTGAGTTTACCAAAGATCTCTTCCAATGCAGATTTACGGATCGTTTGCTCTGTTTTTGCAGTGATTTTCAGGTTTCCACTGCCATCCTCATTGAGATAGCCCTTTTCTTTGAGTTCATCAATAAAGTCACCCATGCCGTACTCATTGTTGGTGAATTTGTACTTCTTATCCAGCTCATTCATCCATGACAGGGCCTCAGCAGCGTCACCGGCGGTGTAATTGAGCAGTTGTGTAAATAATTTCAGCAGTTCGTCAAACCCGCCTTTGGGCAGGTCATCAGGCGTAAAATCAGAAAAATGGAACCCTCTCATATCTACCTTAATAAACGATTTACCGAAGGTAAAAGTTTGTCGGTTGACTAATGTTATCCACTTGTAAAAATAGCGGTTTATTTAGGGCTGCCTTGTGCCAGTGCACTTTCTGCTCTTTTTATGGCAAGTTTTTCTCTCCATTTGGCATATGGAGCTTTGAAAGCCATCTTGAGTATACTATCCAGGCCACCCTTGATCGCCAGGTTAAATACGCTTTGCGCTTTTCTGGTTATCGAAGCATCCCATGCCCTGAGGCTGAGTGAAAATGATCCGTCCAGGTATTTCATCCAGTGCCACATTCCGGTAGGCATGAACAGGGTATCTCCGTGCTCCAGGAACACCTCATATCCTTCAACGCCTTTTAAGGCAGGGAATTTTTCAAAGTCAGGATTTGCCACATCATAATCTTCCAGTGCATAAGTCGCATTGGGGATGCAGTACAGTCTTTTTTTCCATTTGTTGTCAAAAAGGACAATGTGTTTTCTTCCTCCAAAGTGCGTATGAAAAAGATGGGGAAGGTCGATGTCGTAATGTAAAAACGTTACTGAGTTGGAACCGCCAAAGAACATAGCCGGCATACTCTCAATAAAGCCACCCATCAGGTCTTTAGGGATCACGATATCGTTGATCAGTTCAGGATGATGTTTAAAGAGGTTAAAAAAGAAAATACGCAGTTCGGTAGGCTCTCTTTTTATCAGGTCAAGATAATCTCCGAATTTCATTTCTGCAACCGAAGCATTGATCGGTTTGGAAGGGTCGGCTTTGGAATTGTCCATCAGGCTAACGGTGATGTCGCCGCCGATCTGTTTTAAATAGTCGGTGTTCCATTTTTCCCTCGCCGGCCAGGATTTGGTCAGTCCTTTGATGATTAACGGACGTCTGACATCAAGATAGTTTTTTTTAAAATCAGCAGGGCTGATGCTCTCTACGGTATCTACCGGCTTTAAAATAAAGCTCATAATTAATAAAGATAAGATACCTGTAAACGGCTAAATGCCAGCTGACCGACCTTATGTTAAGACAAACATATAAAATTTCCGTATTACCATAACCTCAATGTTAATAATAGTGGAGAATTAGTACCTGTAGGAGTCAGTTGCTACTTTCAGAAATTCATTCCGGTACTGATTCGGCTGTTTTTCCATTACGGTCTTAAACTGTTTGTTAAAATTAGACAGTGTCTGGAAGCCGCATTCGTAACCGATCTGGTCAATATTCATATTTCCTTCTTTCAGTAATTTGCAGGCAGATTCAATCCTGATCTCTTTTACAAAATCAGAGAATGACTTGTTTACCCTCGATTTAAAATACCTGCTGAAAGATGTTCGTGTCATATTTACTAAAGAGGCCGCCTCAACGGCGCTGATGGTATCCCTATAATTTCTCATGACGTATCCATATACTTTGTTCATTCGCGTCGTTTCGGCTTCTGTATTGGAAGAAACCTGATAGTTGTGGGTAACAAAATGATATTCGCTTGATTTAGCCAGTACATTCAGTATTTTGATCAGCTGGATGACGCCGTCCATGCCGTCCAGCTCCAGCAGCTCACACATCATTTTACTTACCGTTTTCCTGGTATGGCCATAGATTTCCAGTCCCCGTTCTGATTTTTGGAACAGGCGGCTCAGCTGGCTCATTTCATCTTTCAAATGTAAGGCATCACCAAAAAAATCGTTGTGAAAATAGATGACAATAACCGTTGTTGACAGCTGACTGTCCCTTTCAAAATATTTGTTGTCATTTCTCCAGACATGGGGCAGGTGAGGACCAATGAGTACCATATCACCCGCTTTAAAAGAAGTCAGGTTATTTCCTACAAAACGGCTTCCCTCGCCTTCCATTACCCAATTTAATTGAAATTCAGGGTGTGAATGGAATGTAGGATCAAAATGCGGAGCGTGGATTTCCTTGATTACGTAGACCTTGGACTGTGAAATGGGGGATTTGGGAATTACATGGGTCATGTCATAATGGTTACATCAAAACACTCTTATTGCAAGGATTTAGGATACAATATAGTCATAATCAGATAAGATGTAAGGGGATTTCTGCATTTATAAAAATTAAACTTGTAATACTAAAACCAACTATAATCCCTATTGCTATGAAGAAAAATCTGAAATCCGGAATTCGACATTGATTTAAAAAATCAAAAAGTGAAGCCATAAATCGTTGGCCAGGAACAATTTTATCATCCATTAATTAAAGAAAGGAGACCAGCCATAATCAATGCGCTAATATACCCCTAGTTTCTACTATTTAATCTAAACTAAAACTAATCAAATATAAAATGAAAAAATTACTCTTATGGAGATTTGCTCTGGGCGGGCATGCTCTTTTGGAAAGGCGGCGCTACGCCTTTTTGTTACTGATTACTGTTATTTTTTTATCCCATTCGGCTCTTTATGCACAGCAACGGACCATTACCGGAACGGTTACTTTTCAGCAGCAGCCACTTACCGGGGTCAGCGTAAAGGTAAAGGGAGCTGCGGGGGGCATGAGTACCGACAAAGATGGCAAATATGCGGTAACACTGCCAGCTGGCAGGGGTGTATTGGTATTTACTTATATCGGGTTTCTTACTAAAGAAGTTATTGCAGCGGGCAGCAATACCGTTAATGTGGAACTGGAGGAAGATAAGCAACAGCTTACGGAAGTCGTGGTTACGGGATACGGTACACAGAAGCGTGAATCAATAACCGGGGCTGTAGCAACGATCAGTGCCAAGGATCTGGAAAAAGTGCATGGTGGTTCGCAGGTTAGTACTGGCCTGGCGGGTAAATTGCCGGGGGTTACCTTTAGAATGCCCGATGGAAGGCCAGGTGCCGGTGCAACTGTTCAGGTCAGGAACATGGGAAATCCTTTGTTCGTGATAGACGGGATACAGCAGGATAAACGCCAGTTTGACAACCTGGCCTCGAGCGATATAGAAAGTATTACTATTCTGAAGGATGCTTCGGCGGCGGTTTACGGGGTTCGCGCTGCCAACGGTGTGGTGGTGGTTACTACCAAAAGAGGGCGCCGGGGCGAAAATAACGTTATCAATATTGATGCGTTTACGGGATTTCAAAACTGGAGCAGGTTTCCGGACGTAGTAAATGATTCCTACTTGTGGTATTTGGGAAAAGCTGATGCCGAAATGAACCACACAGGCTCAACCACTGTAACCAAAGAGGAACTTGCCAAATATAAAGAGGGAACAGCAAGGGGCTACCAGAGCTTTAACTGGAAGGATTTCATTATTGAAAAGAATGCACCGCTCTACCAGCAAGCCATTAATGCCTCTGGTGGTTCAGACAAGATCAACTATTACTTTTCAGGAACAAATATGTTCCAGTATTCTGTATTGGGCAGAGAGTTTACTTATGGGCGTAAAAACATCAACGCCAATATTGATGCGAATATTACAGACCGGTTGAAAGTTGGACTTGGTGTAAATGCTTATAATGAAGTCAGGGACAACCCGGGTATTCCGGGAGGTGATGATTATAATTTGCCAAAGGCCGCCATTCTTTGGAACAGGCCCTGGGAACGTCCGTATGCCAATGACAATCCCGATTATATCAATGACATCGGTCACAACGAGTCCAACTGGGCTTATAACAATAAAAAATACGGTGGTTATTCAAATGATCGCAGGCGTTATGGAACGATCCGCTTTAATGCAGAGTACAAGATCCCATATATTGAAGGACTTACCGCACGCGGATCTTATTCTTATGGGCTGGAGGATCGCTTACATGATGGTCATGAATACACTTATAAAACCTATACCTACAACCCTACCGATGACACTTATAAAGCTACGGGAGGAAGTATCAATCCCTGGCGCGAAAGGAGAACACAAAAGATAGAGAAAAACAACTATCAGATGGGCCTGAATTATAACAATACCTTTGGCAAGCATACCATCGGCGGACTTCTTATTTCTGAGCGTTATGATGTCAGAGACAAGGAAGTCTTTGTCCACGCTGTGCCGGCAACAAATGTCCTCCCCCTGATCTATTTTAATACTTCAGACACTTACAACGATCGGGATGACCAGGAAGCGCGCATCGGGTATATCGGGAAACTAAACTATAATTTTGCCAATAAATATTACCTGGAAGTCTCGGGCAGAAGGGATGCTTCCTGGAAATTCGCGCCCAACAGAAGAGTGGGCTATTTCCCGTCCGTTTCCGGTGGATGGAGAATTTCGGATGAGAAATTCATGAAATCACTTTTGGGTGAAAACAGCAAGCTGAATGATTTGAAAATCCGTGCTTCTTATGGTATTTTGGGCGATGATGACAATGGGATCATTGCTACAGATTATCTGGAGGGCTATAATTACAACCGGAATGGCTACGGCATCCTGGACGGAAATCCGGTCATCGGTTCCAGGGACAAGGGAAAACCGATCCTGAATATTTCATGGTTCAAAAGTAAGATCCTTGATATAGGTGCCGATTTCACGCTATTTAACAATAAACTTACCGGAAGTGTCGATTATTTTAGAAGGTCACGTACCGGATTAAGGGGTACTAAATATGACATCATTCTGCCGGCCGAAATCGGGTTCAACTTAAGTGATGAGAATATAAACAAGGATCAGCAAAAAGGCGGAGAGGTTTTTCTTTCTTATAGCGGATCTGCCGGGGCACTAAATTTCACTGTGGGCGGCAATATCGGGTACGCCCGCAGTAAGTTTATTTCTTCTTATAAACCGATATTTTTTAACTCCTGGGACCAGTATCGCAATTCTGCAGAGGGCAGATACAAGAATCTGTTCTGGGCATACGATGTAGTCGGTCAGTTTCAGTCACAGGAAGAAATAAACAATTATCCGGTCAATATTGACGGCCAGGGCAATAAGACACTATTGCCGGGTGATCTGATCTATAAAGATCTCAATGGCGATGGGAAAATAGATGGATATGACGAACGACCCTTAGGTTTTGATAGAAGCGATGATCCTGACAGAACAGCTCAACCTCTTATAAATGGTGGATTTAACTTTACAGTTGCCTGGAAAGGGTTTGACTTTGCCGCAGATTTTTCAATCGGATCGATGTATAGTTTCAACCAGGAAAACGAGATAAGAAGGGCTTATTCTTATAATTCGGGTGCGTTGAATACCATATTAACTGACAGGTGGCACAGGGAAGACCCTTTTGATCTGAATAGTGCATGGATTCCCGGTAAATATCCTGCCATGCGGTTTAATGTCAACTCAGCGAGTTCGGTAAATAAAAATTCAACTTTCTGGCTGCATAATGTGACAGCGATACGGGCAAGGACAATTGAACTGGGTTATTCTTTACCTGCATCACTGATAGAAAAAGTAAATATCAAGAAGGCCCGTGTTTTTATAAATGGCTATAACTTATTTTCTATAGACAATCTGAAAAAGTTTGGTGTTGATCCAGAGGTGCAGGGTACAAACGGGTTGCAGTATCCGCAGAACTCTTTTGTTAATATGGGCGTTAACCTCACTTTATAAAAGCTTTTAATTTAAAATGACATGAAAAAATTTATCATAGCAATATCCGCATTGTTTATTTTCGGCGCAGGCTGCAAGAGTGATTCGGATTATCTGGACATCAAACCTACACAGGTTTTAAGTACTGAACTCGCATTTAGCGATCCTGCTCAGGTATTATCTATTCTGGCCGATCTCTATAACCGGCAGTACGATTATCCGCGGTTAACCGAATGGGTAACATTGGGTGATTTTAACGAAGCGTTTTATTCTCAGAATGACCAGTACAACAACTATCATGGAAACAGCACCTGGGATTTCAGAGGGTACAAAGGCCCGGATTTTGAAGGCAGGCCGGCCTACTTTTGGACGCCATGGGACTATAAATACATCCGTGAACTTAACCTCTTTATGGAACGCTGCGCTGCGGGTACAGCACTGGATGAGCCTACCAAAGCTTTATATATTGCGGAGGCCAGGTTTTTAAGAGCGAGCTACTATTTTACCCTCACCCAATATTATGGCGGGGTACCGCTTATTCTTAGTTCTCTGGAGTTTAATGGTGGTGATGTTACCGCACTGCAATTTCCCAGAAAAAAAGAATCAGAAATGTATGATTTTGTGATCAAAGAGTCGGAGGAACTGAAAGTTTTATTGCCTGCCAATGCCAACACCAAGGCACGAGCAACAAAAGGCGCGGCTCTTGCTATGGAGGCCAGGGCTGCGCTATATGCTGCATCAATTGCAAAATATGGGGCAACTACTCCATCTGTCTCACTTTCCGGCGGCGAAGTAGGTATTCCAGCCGGAATGGCAAATGGATATTATACTACGGCATTGAGGGCAGCCGAGGAAATTATCACTGGTGGAGCCGGTGCTTATTCCCTGTATAAAAAACAGCCCGCTAATCTTTCGGAAAACTTTGCTGCTATTTTTTATGACAAAACGCAAAATAATGAGGTGATCTGGGCAGACGACTATGCATTGAAATTTAAAAGACATGGATTTACACAAGTAAACCAGCCCAGGTTTGGTGCTGAGGAGGAAGAAGGCGGACGTATCAATCCTTCTTTGAACCTGGTTCAGTCATTCGAAAAACTGGACAATACATTTGAGCCACTCGCTACGAATGATATAAACGGGAATTTCATTTATTATACCAATCAGCAGGATATCTTTGCCGGCAGAGATGCAAGACTTGGCGGTACGGTTATTATTCCGGGCTCAAGCTTTAAATCGAGACCGGTCGATATATGGGCGGGTGTTCAGCTGGCAGACGGAACTGTGATCAGCGGCAGCGAACGTGGCGCGCAAAAAGTATTGCCAGGTAAAACGGTGCCGGAGCAGGTTGTCGGATTTGACGGTCCGATCAGCGGGATAGAGCATTCAGCACAAACCGGATTTTATATCCGTAAATACCAGGATCCGGCTATTGGCTCAGGCCAGCGCGGCGTAGGAAGTGCGGTATGGAGAGTAAGGTACCGTTTTGCTGAAGTCCTGTTAAATGCAGCTGAAGCTGCATTTGAGCTGGGCCAGACCGCCCTTGCAGCAAATTATATGAATGAGGTCCGCAGCCGGGCCGGGTTAACCGTTCCTTTAACTGCAGGGGATATCAACTTCGACCGGGTTGTTCACGAACGCAGGGTAGAGTTCGCTTTTGAAGGCGAGTACTTTTTTGATCTGAAACGTTTCAGGATAGCGCATAAGATATTTGATGGTGTTGCTTTAAGTAAAGCAGATCTTTTGAGTAATCTTTCAAAAGCTACAAAGAGAAGTACGCAGCCTTATGGCCTGCTGCCTTATAAGTTTTATGCACCGGGATCGCCAAACAATGGCAAATGGATTTTTAAAGTAGACTTGTCAAACAAAGTGACTGCAAGCGATAACTGGCAGCTGGGCAATTATTACAGCCAGATCGAAGCCGATATCCTGACGAAAAATCCAAAACTGGTTAAACAACCCAATCAGTAAGTGTTTACTCTTAAAATTACAAACATGAAAATCAAATTTCAATATATCTTATCTTTCGCATTAATTGCATCGGCCGTATCCTGCAAAAAAGATAATTTTGAAGAACCTAAAGCAGCTCTGACCGGACGGATCGTATATCAGGGTGAACCGCTCAATTTTGAATACAACAAAGTGAGTTATGAGCTGTACCAGCCCGGCTTTGGCAAAACCGGGCCTATCAGCAGTATATTTACACCTGAAGGGGCATTTTCACACCTTCTTTTTGACGGCAATTATAAAATGGTGGTTCCTTTGGGACAAGGACCTTTTGTCTGGAAACAAACAGCTGACGGCAAACCTGATTCTGTTGCCATCTCTTTAAAAGGTAATACCAGTCTGGACATCGAAGTCATGCCTTATTTTATGATCAGGACGCCTGCATTTGCATATTCGGGTGGAAAGGTTAGCGGCACATGTAAGCTTGAACAGATTGTAACCGGTGCAAACGCCAGGACTGTTGAACGTGTGACCCTTTATATCAGCAAAACACGGTTTGCAGACTCGCAAACCAATGTGGCGACTGCGAATGTTGCCGGGTTGGCCATACCTGATTTAAATAACGTAAGCTTAAACGTTACTGTACCAGCGTTGGTGCCGGCTCAGAATTACGTGTTCGCCAGCATTGGTGTCAAATTCTCGGGAGCTGATGACATGATTTTCAGCCCGGTAGTGAAGTTGACCTTTTAGCTGAATGCCATTTTAATTATTTAACCTGACAGAGATGAGAAAGATATTGTTTTTATTGTTGATTAGCGGGATTTTAATCCAGGGCTGTGCCAATAAGAAACGAATAGTGGCCGCTTCTGAGACAGCGGATCCCGTAACAGAACGTGCCCGAAGAGCGGAAGTCCTGTTTCTTGGTAACGCAGGGAAGCATCATGACTCGGGAAAATATGCGCCCTGGCTTGCTATAGAACTTTTCAAGAGCGGGATTAATCTTACTTATACCATTGATCCGAACGACTTAAATGAGGTGAACCTGGCTAAGTATGACGGGCTGATTATATACGCCAACCATGACTCCATAACCGTACCGCAGGAAACGGCACTGAAGCATTTTGTGGAAAGCGGGAAAGGGCTAATCCCGTTGCATTCAGCCTCAGGCTGTTTCAGGAATTCGGCATGGTACATTAAGGCCATTGGAGGTCAGTTTGCCTCACATGGAAACGGATCATTTAAGCCCACGATTTTAAAGCCGGACCATCCGGTAATAAAAGGGATCAACGCGTTTACGACAACAGATGAAACTTATGTGCATAAAAACCTCAATTCTGACATAGTGGTCTTAATGGAGCGCGGGGAAGGTTTAAAAAAAGAGCCTTATACCTGGGTGCGCAATGAAGGTAAGGGCCGGGTGTTCTACACTGCTTATGGCCATGATGATGTGACCTGGAAGAATAGCGAGTTCCTGAAGATGGTAAGGAACGGAGTTTTATGGGCTATCGGTGATGATGTCAGAACATGGATATCGAACTTAAAAATCCCTGATGTGGCCATTTATCCTGATACCATAGCTGATTTCACAGCAAGACACCTGGTACCTAAAATACAGGCAGGTCTGACTCCTCAGGAATCGATGAAACTGATACAGGTGCCTATAGATTTTGAAGTGAAACTGTTTGCTGCAGAACCGGATATCACCAATCCGATTGCGATGGCATGGGATGAAAAAGGCCGTCTTTGGATAGTTGAATCAGTTGATTATCCAAATACCTTTACGGAAACTGACGGAGCCGCCAATGACAGGATCAAAATTTGTGAGGATACCAATGGTGATGGCAAAGCAGATAAGTTTACGATTTTTGCTGATAGCCTGAACATCCCGACCAGTATGGTCTTTGCAAATGGCGGGATAGTCGTCTCACAGGCACCGAATATGGTCTTCTTAAAAGACACCAATGGTGACGATAAGGCCGATATCCAGGAAATATTATCGACAGGCTGGGGGAAACAGGATACGCATGCTGGTCCTTCAAACCTGCAGTATGGCTTTGACAATAAAATATGGGGTGTGGTTGGTTTCTCTGGGTTCAGGGGTAAAATAAACGGAGTAAACATGCGCTTTAATCAGGGTGTGTATCGTTTCCGTCCGGATGGAAAGGATTTCGAATACCTGGCCCCGACCAGTAACAATACCTGGGGGCTTGGATTCTCTGAAGAAAATAATGTCTTTATATCTACGGCCAATAATACGCACAGTGCTTTTTATGCTATGCCGGCTTCCTATATGGACCGGATATTTGCAGGATCAAATCTGGCGCCGGTGCAGAAGATAGACGGGCATTATGATGTACATGCTATGACACCAAACCTGAGACAGGTAGATGTTGTCGGCGGCTTTACTGCTGCTGCCGGTCATCATTTTTATGCCGCCAGAAGCTTCCCGGAGGAATACTGGAACAGAGTGGCCTTTGTTACCGAGCCGACTGTAAAATTAATTCACCAGGCAATTATTGAAAAGGACGGCGCCGGATTTAAAGAAAAGGACGGATGGAATTTTTTAGCCAGTTCAGATGAATGGGTTGGTCCCGTACAGGCAGAAGTTGGTCCTGATGGAGCAGTTTGGGTTGCCGACTGGTATAATTTCATTATCCAGCACAATACATTTGTTCCAAGGCAGGCACCAACAGAATATATCTTGCCACTGACACTTGCAGATCAGAAGCTCGGCCAGGGTAATGCACTGGAAACTAATTTAAGAGATATTGACCGCGGAAGAATATACCGGGTCGTTTATAAAAAAGCGAAATCCTATACACCACCGGTTCTTTCCAAAAATAATGTTTCGGGGCTTGTCGATGCGCTCCGCAACGACAATATGTTTTGGCGCTTAACGGCGCAGCGGTTGCTGGTGGAGAAAAAAGACCCTTCCAGCATTCCCGGGTTATTAAAGCTGATCAACGATAAGGCTGTGGATAAAATCGGATTGAATGGGCCTGCTATTAATGCCTTATGGACATTGAAGGGCATGGGTATTCTGGACGGGAGTAACGAAGAAGCAATGAATGCTGTTAACATAGCTTTAACTCATCCGGCAGCGGGGGTAAGAAAGGCGGCTGTAGAGGTATTGCCTAAAAATGGACATACTGTACACCTGATCCAGCAGAGCGGAATCCTTAACGACAGTAACCTGAATACGAGAATGGCCGCGGTTTTAGTACTTGCCGGATTGCCAGCAGCTAAAGGTATTGCCAGCATTGTATATGATGCCTCGGTCAAAGAGGAAAATGGAAAAGACCCCTGGCTGGCCCAGGCATGGCTCGCAGCTGCAATGAATAATCGGGAGGGGTTCTTGTCGCTGGCTAAAGAAAAAGGAGATCAGTTGCCTGATTCGGGTTTCAGCAAACGGATGTTGGGTATTGTTGAACAGGACATCTATAAGATCGGGCGTTCAGATGTAAGGCTCTCGCCGGATGTGACCGGAAAGGAGATTCATCTCAAGGCCATGGTACTGAAATCAAGGACTGCAGGTTCTGATGGGGTGATCATTGCCCAGGGAGATGAAAAGAACGGGTATTGTTTGTATATTAATGGTTCAAAGCTAAATCTCGTTGTTAACCAGAACGGCCGCAATTTTAAAGCCGCGGCAAAAGATACCTTGTCGGGAAGGGCATTTGATGTTACTGCAATCCTGAAGTCAGATGGACAGCTTAGTCTTGATGTTAATGGAGAAGAGGTTGCCCATGCAAAAGCCCCGGGATTGTTTACAAAAAAATTAACAGGCAATTTAGTAACAAGCAATGACGCAGAGGTTGAATCAGGAGTGGTCATTTACAATGGAATGTCAGCTTTTAAGGGCGATCTCAGAAATGCCTCACTTCAGCTGATCAAATCCGGGACGACAGGGAATAGGGGATCAAAAAACATTGCTGTTAAAAAAACGGGAGAAAGTTCAACCATGATTAAGATAAAAGTGGTGAAAGATCTGATGCAGTTTGACAAAAAACTTTTTACAGTTAAGGCAGGCCAAAAGTTGGTTTTTGAGATAGAGAACCCCGATGGAATGCAGCACAACATGCTCATTATAAAACCCGGATCTCTACAAAGAGTTGGTAAGGCGGCTGATGACATGCTGCGGGATCCGAAAGCTGCGGAAAAGCAATATGTGCCCAATGTGCCCGAAGTACTGCACGCAACTAAACTGCTGAACACAGGAGACGTGGTGACTTTTGAATTTATAGTGCCGGATACTACAGGCGATTATCCTTTTTTATGCACTTTTCCGGGACACTGGAGAGGCATGAACGGAATTATGAGAGTAACTAAATAAATTATTATAACTAAATCTTTTGATATGAAATCTAATGTAGCTTTTATCAGGCAGCTGTTGGGTAAAATAATGCTGACTACCTTGGTCATACTTGCACTTTTTTTGGGTGGCTGTACAGTACAAACTCCTGCAAATGCACAAAAAAAATCTGCCATACGCACGTTGATTGTTGGTGGCGGCTCCTCTCACAATTTTGATAAATGGTATAAAGAAGTTGATGTAGCTACTCTGGAAAAGGATGGTCTTGCTGCTGTCAGGTATACCAGTGATGTGAGCGAAATACTTCCGCAACTGGCAAATCTTGATGTGCTGATCCTTACAAATAACCAGCCAATGGAAGATCCTGAGCTGCGTAAAGCGATCATTGCATTTGCTGCTGAAGGTAAAGGACTGATACTGGCACATGCTGCGTTGTGGTACAACTGGAAAGACTGGCCGGAATATAACCTGTATCTGGCAGGTGGCGGGTCCAGAGGTCATGATAAGTACGGCGCCTTTGATGTTACGGTAACAGATACCAAACATCCGGTGACCAGGGATGTGCCTGAGAAATTCAATCTGAGTGATGAGCGTTACTATTACAAAGCAGATGCAAATGGGCCGGGAATAAAAATTTTAGCGAGCTCCAGTGTACAGGGAAATGAAGTGGTCTATCCATCTGTCTTTGTAATCAATCATCCAAAAGCCCGTATTGTCGGCCTTGCTTTAGGCCATGATTCCGCATCTCATGATCTGTCTGCTTATCAGGCCCTTCTTCGGAATGCTGTTAAATGGGTAAGCCGTAAATGAAATTTTGAGAAATTTAATAACCGCTAATTTTAATTTAAGAAAACACATGAACGAGAAAAAAATTACCGTAGTAATTGTTGGGATGGGCTTTGGCAAAGAGTTTATTCCCATTTATCAGAATCACCCGGATATTGAAGCAGTTGGTATCTGTACGCGCAACCAAAAGACAATTGACGAACTCGCCACTAAGTTTAACCTGGACAGAAATCTCTGTTTTACAAATTTTGAGGACGTTCCAAAGCGGGAAGATGTAGATGCCATCCATATCGTAACCCCTGTTCCTGAGCACGCCAAAATGACGCTGGCTTCCCTTAATGCGAATAAACACACCGCTTGCACTATTCCAATGGCGATGACCGTGGAGGATTGTAAGGCAATTGTGGAAGCTAAGAGAAGGGCAAATAAGGTTTACATGATGATGGAGACTGCTTTGTATACCAGGGAATTTCTGTACGGATTGAAGCTGGCAGAAAGTGGTGAGCTGGGCAGGATCCAGTTTGTAAGAGGTTCCCATATTCAGGACATGAGTATGGATGGATGGGGAGAATATTGGAAAGGATATCCGCCAATGCTCAACGGAACGCATGCCATCTCGCCATTATTGAGAATAAACAACACTAAAGCTGAGACAGTGGTGTGTCATGGTTCAGGACGTTTAAGCGATGATTTGACCAGCAGATACGGTTCTCCTTTTGCAGTTGAAACCGCCACTTTTACCTTAAAGAATTCGGATGTGATTGCAGAAGCCACCCGTTCTTTATTTGATGTAGTTCGTCAGTATAGGGAAAGCTATGACGTATACGGTACCAAAATGTCATTTGAATGGGAGCAGCTGCAAGATGAAGAGCATATCCTATTTGATGGCGGCGAAAATGCACGCAGGATAAATGTACCGGATACAGACGAACAACTGATCCCGGAGATCGCGAATTTTACAAAGAGAGAAAAAATAGATGATCCGAACCATGTTTCATTTTTACAGGGTGCAGGACACGGTGGTTCGCATCCGCATCTGGTGCAGGAGTTTATTGCGGCAATTGTTGAAGGCAGGGATTCTGCTGTAGATGCGGCGCTGGCTGCCAATTATACCTGCGCGGGCATTTGTGCGCACGAGTCCGCAATGAACGGGGGGAAACGCATCAGTATACCTGATTTTGAAAACTAGTTTAAATATTTAATTTATGCAATTTGGAGTAAGTACTTTTCTTTGGAAATCCCCCTTTACTTCCCATTCCTTTGATCTTGTCCAAAAGATCAAAGGAATGGGATTTGACATCATCGAAGTGGCCGTTGAAAAGCAAGAATTAATTGATTGGGCCAGGCTGAAGGAACTGACAAAAGCATACGAATTGCAGGTGACCGTCAGTGGTGCATTTGGTGCTGACCGCGATATATCCAGTGACGATCCAGCGATCAGGGAGAATGGCCTGAAATACATTACGGACTGCATCAGAATCGCGCAGGATATGGGAAGTCCGGTTTTTGGGGGGCCGGTATATTCTGCAGTTGGTAAAACCCGTTTCATAGGAGAATCACAAAAAAAAAGGGAATGGGACTGGTGTGTGGAGAATCTTATAAAAGCTGGACGGGTAGCCGGGGATTGTGGAGTGCTTGTGGGCGTGGAGCCCTTAAACAGGTTTGAAACCGACATGATAAATACAGCTGATCAGGCGCTCGCCCTGGTAAAGGACGTAGCTAGTCCGAATATTAAAATACAACTGGATACTTTTCATTGCAATATTGAAGAAAAGAGCATCCCCGATACCATAAGAAAAATCGGTAAAGATCTTTTATGTCACATTCAGGCAAATGAAAGCGACCGGGGTACGCCAGGAACGGGCAATCTTGACTGGACGGGAATCAAACAGGCATTAACTGAGATTGGCTATGACAAAGCAATTGTTATTGAAACCTTTGGTGAGGTGTCTGAAGAGATTGCAAGAGCAGCCAGTATATGGCGGCCACTGGCCAATAGTTCTGATCAACTCGCTATAGAAGGCCTTGCTTTCTATAAAATGATGTTTTCTTAACTGGTTACCGACGCATCTGCTGAACTAACGCGGCATTTGTCTTTCCAATGCCCTGTTAGCTCTTTTAACAGCCAGTTGCTCCTTCCAGTTCATGTATTTTTCCTTAAAGCGGCTTTTCATAAAATCATCAAATTTACGCTGCAAAGTCAGGTTGTAGAGGCTTTTGGCCTTAACTGCCCAGGATTTGTCCCAGGCCCGCAGGCTAATGGAGAATGAACCATCCAGGTATTTCATCCAGTGCCAGTAGCCGGTTGGCATGAAAAGCGTATCACCATGTTCCAGAAAAGCTTCAATTCCTTTTACCCCTTTTAAGGCCGGGAATTTATCAAAATCAGGCTTTTCCACATCATAATCTTCCAATGCATAGGTCGCATACGGAATCTGGTAAAGCCTGTCTTTCCATTTGTTTTCAAATAGGATTACGTGCTTGCGCCCATTGAAATGGGTATGGAATATATGGGCCAGATCGATGTCGTAATGCAGAAAAGTAACGGAGCCCTGTCCTCCAAAGAACATGTTTGGGTAGCTGTCCAAAAATCCTTCCATGAGCTCTTTTGGAGCGCGGTAATCTTCGAGTAGTTTAGGGGCATGCCTGATCGGATCGAACAAAAATATCCGCAGGTCGGTTGGCATGCTTTTAATAAGTTCGATGTAATCCTCAAACTTCATTTCAGCCGCCGAAGCATTGATCGGCTTTGACGGATCAGCTTTTGAGCTGTCGTAAAGCGGTACCGTCTTATCGCCAACGACAGTTTTCATGTAATCCAGAGTCCACTTGTCGTATGCCGGCCATGTCTTTGACATGTTTTTGATGATCAGTGGTTTACGTGTATTTAAATAATTTTTTTCGAAATCTTCTTTCGAAATATCATTTACGATATCGATTGGGGATAGGTCGAAGCTCATGTTAATACAGTGTTAAAACAGAGCAAAACTATTGAAAAACAGGGTTGAGGAGAATTGCCGGGTTAAAAATTTAAAATACCCTGACAATTGGCTCTGAAAAGTCAGTTTAACCGGCACAAAAAGACCGGTGCACCCAAAACCTGAGTTGTACATGCCATTGGAAAATGTGGTCGGTCTATCCCCGGTTAGTTTTTCACAATCTTAAAAATGCCTCCTTCGGTATTTCCCGGACCGGTATCAGGATTGGTCAGCAAATACAGCTCGCCAGCCGTATCTTCTCCGAATCCGGTTATTTTCAGATTTTCCGGAATATTCTGTAAAGTGACTTTTCCACGCTGCCAGGTACTGCCATTCTTTTGGAGATAGTATACGGGACCTGTCCAGTCCGCAAACAGATATTTGCTTTTCAGTACGGAGATCAGTTTCCCGTTATACACATAACCGCCTGTGATGCTTACGCCTTCTCTATGGTTATATTCGGCTATTGGCATAGTAATTCCTTTGATGTCACAGCCGGTCGCGGGGTTATAACAATGTGTACCCTCTGTCAATCTCCAGCCATAGTTGCCGCCGCTTTTTACAATATCAACTTCCTCCCAGGTGTCCTGACCTACGTCACCTGCAAACAGTAGTCCTGAAGCCCTGTCGAAGGAGAACCTGTAGGGATTGCGAAAACCATAGGCCCATACTTCCGGTTTTGCGTTTGTTTTGCCGACAAAAGGGTTGTCCTTTGGAACGAGGTATCCGGAATCTGCATTGATGTCTACCCGCAATATTTTGCCCAGCCAGGTGTTCAGGTTTTGTCCATTGCCGAACTCCCCATGCTTGTCACCCTGACCACCGCCATCACCAAAAGAAATGTACAGATACCCGTCTTTTCCAAACTGGACACAGCCACCATTGTGATTTCCGTCTGGCTTTTCAGCGGCCAGGATAATCCTTTCACTATCGGGTTCTGCCTTACCGGCACTGCCCAGCTTGAACTCTGAGACTACATCTGTATGGTTAAATTTGCCTTTGGAGGGTATGCTATAAAAGACATAAAACTTCTTATTGGTACTAAAGCGCGGATGGAGCGCTATGCCGAGCAGTCCGCGTTCCTCATAGCCGCTGTTCATTTTAGGAAGTTTACCAGCCAGATCAAGAACAGGAATACTGCTCAGCTTTCCATTTTTAATGGAGCGTATCTTTCCTGTTTGTTCTGTTACCCAGATTTCGCCATTGCCAGGGAAAGCGAGTGCCGTAGGTGCCTGAATGCTTACGGCTACCTGTTTTACCTTCAGGGTTATAGGCGCCGGGACTTTAATATGATTGTCTTTTTTGTTCAGATAGGACGAAAAAAGGATTACGACCAGGCCGAGACCAAACAATATTCTTGTATTCATATGGATATTTTGCATATGCTTAAAAATAACTATTTATAATTACCGCTGAAATCAAACCATAGTGTGCCATTGACCTTTTCACCATTGTGACGGCCCTTTTGGCTTTGTGGCCCCATCTGGCTGGCGCTTTGAAACTTATTGCCAATTGCGCTGATCGTGTTTAAAAACCCAATACTTCCTTCTGGAAAAGCCGGTTCCACATTGTTGTTTCTCATCGCGTCTTTTTCCCTTGCAGGACGCAGCATCTGCAGATACATGGCCTTATCGGGCGTGTAGACCATAAAAGGCCCTTCCTTGTTTTCGATCACCGCCCAGTTGACTTCTGCGTGATAACCTTTAAATTCAGGATATTCAAAAGTCTCTCCGGTAATCGAGTTGTTGTACGCTTTATGCCAAACTCCAAATTGCTGTCCTTTGAGCCTGTTCTGCCATACACGATAGGGGCCGCGGCCAAGCCATTTCATCCCTGTGATCTTCTCCTCAGGATAGTTAAAAGTGATTCCTGTAAAATCAGCATCACCCTGCTGGCTATGCTGATATTCGAGTTTAACCGGCTGTCCTGATGTAAAGGTCCATTTTACATGTAATGAACCTGTACCCTGATACTCGGCCTCTATGACATATTGTCCCTTCAGTGATTTATGGGTAAACTCTTTTAATGTGCTACTGATGCCCGCCAATACCGGTCCGCCAGAGAGGGAGATCGTGCCGGATGGTTTGACTACTTTTTGAATATAGCCGGTAGCCTTGTCAAAATAATAATGAATGCCATCATTTTTCACAATAAGGGACTCGTCGGTTTGTTCAGTTTTGATGCCGGATTTACCTGTTTTACCAGATATGGAACCAATTTTTTTAGCAACAACGGCCGGTGTGCTGATGGCCCAGCTCCAGGTAAATATTTCTCTCTTATCAGGTCCGTATGCGGTTAGGTATAGGGCATCGTTTTTTGACCATGATGAAGGCAGGCTCAATTGTATCATGCCCTTTTCTCCTGGTTTAAGACCTGGTGCTGCGGGTGTTCCGGTTGCCACGATGGTAGCTGCAGTAGTTTTGGCATGGGCCGATGGAAATTTAACCAGTTTCCATTTAAACGTACATTGATTTAAATTGGTGAAAGAATACCGGTTTTCAACCAGAATCCCACCTTTGAAATTTCCATCAATTGGTTTGGGGTCAATATAAACCGGTGACCAGATCTCCTTTATGGTATAAAAACTGGCTTCCTTTTCACGGTGCGGACCGACAATCCCATCGGCTCCGTGATTGCCATCAGAATCGTAGGCACCGTTTTTATCTGTGCGGATCACAGCTTCGTCTATGAAAGCCCAGATAAACCCTCCCGCTGCATGAGGATGTTTCATCATCAGGCTCCAAAAATCGTCTAGTGCGGCACCTGCGCCGCCATCATACAGCCCATGCATAAATTCTGTGGGAAAGTAGACCTCCTTGCCGGCAGCCACTGTCTTTTCAATCGCCTTATAATCCTGGTAATGTTTGGTGTCGGTGCCGTTAAACTTCTCCCATGGGTGGATCACTATGCGTTTTTGAGGATCATACAAGGCATAGTCATTGTCCAGCTCTGTATTCCAGCCACCTTCATTGCCATTGTCCCAAAACACAACAGATGGGTGGTTCACATCACGTACTACCAGTTCTTTCACCAGCTTATGGCCTACCTCACTGTCATATTTTGCCTGCCAGCCCGTTAACTCATCCAGCACGTACAAGCCCAGCGAATCACATACATCGAGAAAATCCGCATCCGGCGGATAATGGGACATGCGTACTGCATTCATGTTCATTTCCTTCATCAGCCGGACATCCATCACATGGATTTCATGGCTCAGCGTTCTGCCGCTTTCCGGCCAAAAGCTATGCCGGTTGCTACCCTTCATGATTACTTTTGTGCCATTGATGTAAAACCCGTCATTTATACGTAGCTCTACTGTACGGAAGCCAAATTTATGTTTCATCTGATGTACGACGCCCTGTTGGTTCTTTATGGACACTACTGTCTGGTATAAATTGGGAAACTCCGCACTCCATAAAAGCGGGCTGGCAAAATTATTCTTTAGCTCAAGATGGTCCGGGCCGGGATCTGCTTTCACTGAAAAAGGCTTGCCAACGTTCTCCCCGTTCAGTTTTTGTACCTGAACTTCGATCAGCTCGTCACCCGTCAAATTTTTTGCATATACATCGAGTTGAAAAGAACCATCTGCCTTGGCGTTTACGGCCGTCCTTTCAATAAATACCGGTGGCACGATTTCAAGGTAGACAGGTCTGAAAATCCCACCGAATACCCAAAAATCGCTTTTGCGCTCTGCGGTATTGACCGAAGTATTGGTGGACATTTTGGATACCGTCACTTCCAGCAGGTTCTTGTCATTTGGTTTGATCAGGTCGGTGATGTCATACTTGAAACGGTAAAAGCTCCCCTGGTGTACAGGTCCGGCCTCTTTGCCATTGATGAGTACTTTAGTATCTGTCATCGAGCCTTCAAATACAATGGACACCCTTTTGTTTGCCCAGTTTCCTGAAAGGAATTCATATTTGTAAAGCCCCTGCTCACTTGCTTTATCCTTGTCGTGACCATAGTTGTAAGCTCCAAAGCCTTGCAGCTCCCAGTTGGATGGAACGGCAATCTTTGTCCACTGCCCGCTTTTTCTTCCTGCGGTACAGTAAAAATCCCATTGAACAGTATGGTCCTTGTCGGTTCCGGAAAGATATTTGATCATTGTTTGCTGGGAAAATGAACTGAAACAGATCAACGAGAGCAACAATTGTAGTAATATTTTTTTCATCAATATATTTGGTTTGATCATCAGGGCTATGAAAAGCAATTCTTCTATACCCTGGACAAGATTAATTACTCCTGAGCGACAAAAAAAGAATATCTCTAATTAAAATTACGCAATCGTTGCCGGAAACGTATTGGCAGACGATTTTTTATTATACTTGTTTATGTTTCAAGCTGCAACCATAAAGCAAATTGCCGAGGCACTGGCTGTTTCTCCTTCGACTGTCTCCAGGGCTTTGCGAAATAGTCATGAGATAAGCGCCAAAACAAAAAAGAGGGTTCTTGAATACGCACAAAAAATAAATTACCATTCCAATCCTATTGCGGTAAGCTTAAGAAACCGGAGGAGCAATTCCATAGGAGTACTGGTAGCGGATGTTGCCAATAGTTTTTTCTCGCAGACCATCAATGGCATAGAATCTATAGCCTACGAAGCAGGTTATCATGTGATCATTACGCAGAGCCATGACTCTTATGAGCGCGAGGTGATCAATGTCGGTCATCTGGCAAACCGTTCAGTAGACGGAATACTGATCTCCATGTCTTCTCATACAACCGACTATAAACATATCGTCCAATTGCACGAAAGGGGGCTTCCAATCGTTTTTTTTGACAGGATTATTGATGAGATACAAACTTTTAAGGTAACTACGGACAATTTTAAATCGGCTTTTGAAGCCACAGCACTTTTGATCGAAAAGGGATTTAAAAAGATCGGTCACCTGGCCAATGCGCCGCAGCTTTCCATAACTGTGGAACGGCTGCAGGGATACCTTTCCGCACTGGCCGCACATCACATTGAATTTGACGAGCGCCTGGTAAAATATTGCCATGAAGGCGGTAGGAACCAACTCGAGATAGAAGAAGCCTTGAACCATTTTTTATCGGGGGCCATTGAGGCCGATGCACTGCTCATTGCCAGCGACCGCCTCAGCACGGTGACCATGCGCATCTTAAACAACAATCCTGATCGTGCCAAAACTCTGACGATTATCGGATTCTCAAATTCCGACGTCATCGATCTTTTGTCCCCGCGCATTTCATTTATACGGCAAAGTGCTTTTGAGATGGGTCAGATTGCCGCACAAATGCTCATTAAACTAATAGAAAGCAAATACCCGGTCTATGAATTTGAAACCAGGTTACTCGACGGAGAGCTCCACTGGCGTGGAAATTCAAAAGACTGATCTCCTTTTAAATGGGATTTTGTATCTTATGGTTTTCTATTCTTTACAGAAAATCTAAAGATCGTCTGTGATTTATAGATTTCTCCGGGCTTTAAAATTGTACCAGGAAATGCCGGTTGATTGGGAGAATCCGGGTAATGCTGAGTCTCCAGACAAAATGCCGCATATTTGACGGAAGGTTTTTGTCCCCTGCCGGTCACACCCGGGTTCAGGTGGTTGCCGGTATAAAATACCAGTCCCGGTTCAGTGGTGTAGGCTTCTAACACCCTTCCGCTGTACGGCTCATAGGCTGTAGCGGCCAATTTTAACTTTCCGCCCTGGTTGCGCAATACATACGTCAGATCATAGCCATTGCCCGTCTTTAGTGCGGGGTGGTCATCTGCGATCCGTCTGCCTATTGGTTGTGGTGTTGTAAAATCAAGAGGTGTCCTTTTTACACCGAGTATCTTTCCGGTAGGAATAATGTTTCTATCGGCCTCCAGATATTGATCGGCAAGGATATTCATTTCTGTATCTGCAACGGTTGCAGCCATACCGCCAGATAGGTTGAAGTAACTGTGGTTGGTTAAATTGACATGCGTTGTCCGGTCAGTTGTTGCCCGGTAGTCAATCTTCAGCTCATTCTTGCTGGTAAGGGTATAGGTGATGTCCACTTTCAGGTTGCCTGGATAACCTCCTTCTCCGTCTTTGCTGAAGTAACTCATTCTAAGCGCAATCTCATTTACACTGCCGAGCTCTTCCGCCTTCCAGATTTTTTTATCGAATCCATGGCTTCCTCCGTGAATGTTGGAGCTTAACTTGTATTCTTTCCCTTCGAGGGTAAATCTGCCGCCTGCAATCCGGTTAGCTACACGGCCCACCGCGGCGCCCATCAGCGCATTTTGCCGGCCGGTATAACCGCTTAGCGAATCAAACCCAAAGACGACGCTGCCCATATGACCTTCCCTGTCCGGGGTGATGATGTCGGTAATGCTGGCGCCATAGGTGATCAATTTGACCTGCATCCCCTTCGTATTGGTTAGGATATATTCATAAACCTGCTGCCCGGCGGTTTCGCCAAACAGCCTTTTAGTGATGCCCGGTTTAACGAATGCCGGACTGGCAAAGCTGACCAGTAAAAGTGCAGCGGTCAATAAAAAAGTACTCCTGTTTATGCTGTTCATCAGCGATTTGTTTAAAAGAAAGCACCAAATGTTTTCCTATCTTTACGCAGGTTAATTACTTAGGTCATAGCGGCTTTCAAGCCAGGCAAAACGGGCAAGGATTTCCAGCATTCCTCCATGTTCTACTAAATTTTGAACTCCTTTTTTGGCATTAAACAGGCCCTGCTCATTCTTTTCATTCTTTAAAGCATAATCCAAAGCTTTTTTAAAGCCCATGATGTACCTGGTGTCCTTATTGTGCTTGAGCAAATGCTGATAACCTCTGAGCAATACCGCGTTGAACCAATACCCATCCCTGAATTTACCCTCCCCATAAAAGTAGGACAGCGAACGCTCAGCCATCACATTGGCTGCGTCCAGGTATTTTTTATCACCGGTGATCTCATACAAATAAACATTTGATTCCAGCATGGTTCCTGTATTGTAAGAAAACGTAGCCTTGCCCAAACTTCCGTCTTTTGTTCTGATGTTGTCATAAAATAATCCTGTTGGGGTCTGCAGTTTGGCATTTGTCCAGTTGAAGATCTTCAATGCAGTATCCAGGTACATCCTGTTTTTAGTGGCCTGATACATTTGCAGTGCCACCAATACTCCTGGCCCGTTAGAACATGTATTTTTGGAACTGTTGTTGCCTTCTACCCAGTATATACCGCCACCCAGGACCTGATCATATCCAGACATCATAAAGTCGTACATTTCCTTGCCTTTAGCGAGGTCAGATTTCTGTTTGGTCCTGGCGTAGGCATCTAATGCCGTAATGCCGATCCACTGGTTATCGTCATAATACCGCTGCCCCGGTTTCAGTTTCATAATATAGTCGGTATAACCTCCTCTCGGCAGTGCGGGGTCATAATAATCGGCCATATTTTTAATGAGCGGTTCCATAAGTTTAGCTTTTGGATCGAGTTTTTCGATCTCATTTGCCGCCTGATATAGCGCGCACAACGACCACAGATAAGTGTAGGCACGCAGGTAACCATTTTTGGTTTCCCTTTGCGCTGAGTCTACAACAACGAAATAATAACCTGACGATTTATCATAGAAATTCTTCTGAATAACAGCCTGCAGTGATTGCAACTCATTTTTGTAAAAGCCATTCCCTGGTTTGTTTTTCTTTTGCGCAGAAAGAAAAGTAGAATAAGCCGTAAAAAACAGAACAAAAAGCAAAGCTTTCTTATTGGTGGTCATAATTTAAAAATTTAGGTACTTGCTAATCCGATGCTAACTTATAAACTTTCGGCAGCAGATCAGCACATCGTTTAAGAATTTTGTGTAAGAAGGTCTTTACAGTGTGGCACTTGAACCGGCTTCAGGAATAAATAAACAGAAAACAATATTTGATTAATCTTTTTGGCGTTTCAGTTGTCATAGACATATAAAACATTGAAATGCCATGAAGACCTCACTAAAAGTTATATGTTCGTTCGTGTTCCTGTTTATTGCAGCAATCCTGTTTTCATCTTTTCGAAATAAACGTTCAGCTAAGTTTGATTTTCCTTATAAACAGGCAGGCCTTAGTGAACGTCAGGCAGCTGCCCACTTATTAAGCAGGTTTACTTATGGAGCAAAAAACGGCGATGTCGATGAAGTTGTTAAAATGGGTTTAGGGAAATGGTTTGAACAGCAACTCAATGGCAGTATAAAGGACGAACAGCTAAACGAATTGCTCAGCAAATTTGAAGACATCAACCTGAGCAATGTTGAAGTTGAAGACAAATATCCGAGATCCGCAAAAGTTCTTAGAATGGCGATCAGAGATGGCTCAATCCATAAAGATTCAGTAAATAAAGGTGACAGGAAAGAGTACCGGAAGCAACTTCAGAATTACATGCAGACCAAGGGATTAAAACCGCAGCAAGAACTTTATCGCCAGTTCATCAGCCAGAAAATACTCAGGGCCGCTTATAGTAACAATCAACTGCATGAACTGCTGACTGATTTTTGGTTTAATCATTTTAATGTTTCCCTGACTAAGAATCAATGTGCATCATTCGTCCCGGCCTTCGAGCGTGATGTGATCAGGCCGAATGTGACCGGAAAGTTTAGCAACTTGTTACTGTCTACAGCCAAATCGCCAGCGATGTTGGTTTACCTGGATAATTTTAGCAGTTCAGGAACATCAGCAAGTATGGGCATGAAAGCTGAGGAAATGGGCATGCAGACAATGCAGGAGAAGTCATTTCAAAGAAGACTAAAAAATAGAAAGCTGCGTCAGCTGGATTCTGGTATGCTCAACAAGGTCAAAAAATTACAGGCAAATAAGAAGAAGATCGGTCTCAATGAGAATTACGCCCGTGAAGTAATGGAGCTGCATACATTAGGTGTTGAGGGTGGCTATACTCAAAATGATGTGACCCAGGCTGCAAGGGTGCTTACCGGATGGACCCTTGCTCCAATGGGAGACGACGGGGGGTACGGCGCAGGCATGAAAAAAATTGTAGAAAAAATAGGTGCAGATAATCTGCAGAAACGTGGTTTTGTAAGAGAAGGAGATTTCCTGTTTGTGCCCACACGTCACGATAACGGAGAGAAAACCGTGCTGGGCAAAAAATTTCCTGCCGGTGGCGGGTATCAGGAAGGTGTGGAGCTTTTGACCATGCTTGCGCACCATCCCTCAACGGCAAAGTTTATCTCAAGAAAACTGGCCACCAGGTTTGTAAATGACAATCCGTCTCCAAAACTTGTTGATGCGATGGCCAGAACATTCAGTAAAACAGAAGGGGATATCAGGCAGGTTATGATCACGATGGTCTCTTCTCCGGAATTCTGGAGCAAAGCTGCTTTAAGGGAGAAGACCAAATCCCCTTTTGAACTGGCTATTAGTGCAGTGCGCGGTTTGGATGCCGAGATCACACAACCCTACCAGCTATTTACCTGGATCAACAAGATGGGACAGAAAATGTATTATTATCAGGCGCCTACCGGATTCCCGGACCGCGGACAATACTGGATCAATACTGGGTCATTATTAAACCGGATGAATTTCGGACTTGCGCTGGCGTCACAGCGTATACCTGGGGTAAAGATCAATTTAAAAGCCTTAAATGCCAGCCATGAACCAGAAAGTGCTGAAGCAGCATTGCTGACCTACAGCAAAATGATCATGCCGGAACGTAATCTGGAAGAAACCGTCAAACGTTTGAAGCCCATGCTCAATGACCCTGAACTGGGCAGTAAAGTAGAAAAGGCGGCAGAAAAAGCACCTGTTCAGCAACCTGTAGCCACAATGATGAATGAGGATACAGAATTGATGACAGATGTAAAAAAGAAAGATGCGGTCAAAAAGAACAGCGATAAGGATATGCTGGCCCAGGTGGTGGGTGTAATCATAGGCTCACCGGAATTTCAGCGTAAATAAATTTAAAGCAGACCATCATGACTTCAAGAAGAGGATTTATAAAATCAGGAGGCCTGGCCTTATTTGGAATCGGGCTGGGTGGAGTGCCCGGATTTTTGATCGACGCAGTGGCGGGAACGAAACCGCCGGGCTTGTTTAAAAGAAAAAAAATCATGGTCTGTATCTTCCAGCGCGGAGCTATGGACGGATTGATGGCCGTAACGCCCTTCACCGACCCGTATCTGAAAGCAGCAAGACCAACCTTATTTATGTCTGCCGCCAGTAGCGGTAAAAATAAGCCCCTCATTGATCTGGACGGGCGCTTTGGTCTGCACCCAGCTATGGCCACATTTGAACAAGTGTTCAGAGATAAAAGAATGGCCATCGTTCACGGTATTGGATCGCCCAATAATACCCGTTCTCATTTCGATGCCCAGGACTTTATGGAATCAGGCACTCCATTTAAAAAAGGTACAGAAAGTGGCTGGCTAAACCGGGCGGTTGGATTGCTGGGGCATGATGGTGCGACGCCTTTTCAGGGAGTCAGCCTGACTTCTTCCCTGCCGAGATCTTTTTATGGTGATAATCCGGCTGTGGCGATCAGCAACCTGCAGGATTTTAACATACAGATGAGAGGAAACCTGAAGGGAGCCAACATGGCCGCAAAAAGTTTTGAGGACCTGTATGACCAGACTTCCTCAGGATTTCTTAAAGAAACCGGTAAAGAGAGCTTTGAGGCGATCAAGATGCTTCAAAAAACGGATGTCAGGAATTATAAGCCCGCAAACAATGCAGTATATCCTAACACTTCATTGGGCAATTCTTTAAAACAGATTGCCCAGCTGATTAAA
This sequence comes from Pedobacter ginsengisoli, assembly GCF_030244015.1. Taxonomy (GTDB): domain Bacteria; phylum Bacteroidota; class Bacteroidia; order Sphingobacteriales; family Sphingobacteriaceae; genus Pedobacter; species Pedobacter ginsengisoli. The sequence goes on along the minus strand of NZ_JASSYX010000003.1, from coordinate 760,913 downwards.
ATGGATGTAGGTATGGAAGTTGCTTTTGCAGAGTCCGGCGGATGGGATACGCATTTTAACCAGGGTACTGAAACTGGAATTTTCGCACGCAATGTGAATGACCTTAGCGAAAGCATTATGGCTTTCTGGGCAGACATGGGCACACTGCAGGACGACGTTACTGTGATGACCATGACAGAGTTCGGACGTACGGTAAAACAGAATGGTACAGGCGGAACCGATCATGGCCGCGGCTCCTGCAATTTTATATTGGGGAACGGGGTTAGCGGAGGAAAGGTACACGGTCTTGTAAACCCGCTTTCCATAGAGAACCTGGAGGACGGCAGGGACCTTGCTGTTACAACCGATTTCAGGAGTGTCTTTAGCGAGGTTGCAGACAAGCACCTTGGCATTCACAATGACAAGGTGCTGTTTCCTGACTGGAATGGTAAAACAATCGGTGTTATGGCAGTTTAGCGAAATCTATTTCAGGATGCTGTCCGGACGATTGTCTTTGTAAGGGTGTTTTAATGGGTGTGAAATTGTTGAAAAAGCCACAGTTCTTTAGAAAAAAAGAATCTTTGGCCGTCCCGCCGGCATAATCCTTCCTGTAATTTTTCCGGGCGGTATTGTCGGCTGAAAAAGCAGCAACGGTTATTTCATGCCAGTTACCATCAGCATTGGCCACCCATTGGTTTTTATAATTTGCCATACGCGGCTGGTCACCGGTGCCGGGATCGAAATTTTCCAGGAAAGAATGCAGCCCCTTTAGGTAGATCGCCGACTGCGGCCGTTCAAAACTGGCCACCAGTTGCCAGATTCCTTTTTCAACATCTTTAAAATACGAGGTGTACGTCGTAGTTTTCTTCGCATCGTTTGGTTGTGCCCGGGTTAAAAAAGCATAAGTCTTGCCTGTTTTCCAGGGATAAACTATATAGCTTTGTCCGCCTGAGCCTTCATTTCCAAATTCACCGGTTTTTGTAGTTTTTCCCTTTTTCAACAGAACGATCTTCATGCTGTCGGGAATGGATTTTGGATCATCTGTATTAAAAGGGCTCCAAATGGAAAACAATATTCTTCGTTCAGCCGCAGAATTTACCTGCATCCCAAAATAGCCGCTGCTAAAGCCGTTGGCCATGTAATAGGTACCGGTCTTGTCTTCCCCTTCGGGAACGATGATCTCGGTATAAAGCCATTCTATTTTCGGCCCGGCCGCATCTGGTACCTGGTAATTGAGGTGTACAGATGGTCCCCGGTGCCCCCAGTAGAAAAAATTTCCCTCATTGTTTTTGACATAAGCGGCATTGGCAACTGCATCCCCTTTCACAATCAGGTCAGAAACTTCAGCAAATACATCCCCCGTCCTGGAGATGCCTTTGAGTTCTACCTTCACATAACCGGGTTGTTTGATGCTGACGTTTCCAATGGCGACTATAGCCGCACCCAGGTTACTTACTTCTTTGGTCAAAGAAGTTCCTTCAGCGTTCAGGCTGATCCTGCTTTTTCCTTCCGGCACACTGATCCTTAGCGCCACTTCAATTTCTCCGGCAGTTTCCGCACGGAAATAAATAGAAATGATGTCGGTCTGATCACGCCAGTTGACCAGTCCTTCGGGTCTGATCTGCGCTTTTGAATTTTTACTTAACCATCCGTTTCCCCCTATAGGAACAGTGATGGTTGTCGGCTCTATACGAGGGCTGTTCTTTGCATGGCAGATAATTCCGTGCATGAACAAAAGCCCAAGCAGAAGCGAGGTTGTCTTTGTCGTATTCATTTGTGTGTTTGACGTTTGGTCAAATGAATATAGGAAAAATGTAATTAACTCATAAAATTTACCTTGTAACTTTTGCCGTACGCATGTATTTTGAGAACCACAGCGGAAAGAACCGTTTAAGCCAAACGCCTTTCACTTCTTTACCTCCAAAATAGACCTCTTCCCTTTTTTGTTTGATGGCGTCGACGATGTGCCTGGCGCATTCACCGGCTGGCATACCGTTGTCCTGGGCGCTGTCCATTGTACCCTGCGGACTGCCGTCTCCGGTCAGCGCATTTATAGAAACATTGGTTTTAATGAAGCCCGGGCAGATCAGGGTGATGTTGATGTTCTTGTCGTAAACTTCGGAACGCAAAGAGTCAAAATAGCCATGCAAAGCATGTTTTGAAGCCGAGTAAGCTGATCTTAAACGGGTGCCAAACTTGCCCGCCAGACTGCTGATGCAGACGACATGCCCTCCGCCAGTTTTGATCATCTTAGCGATCACCGCCTTACTCAGCACTACCGTTCCCCAAAAATTGATGTTCATCAGCTTCTGTTCCGTTTCCAGTCCGGTTTCCATAGCCAGGCTGCGCTGGCTCATTCCGCCGCTGTTGATCAGCATGTCAATGTGCCCAAATATGCGGATCGCTTCTTCAGCCTTATCCGGCAGCGCTGCGGTATTTTCAAGGTCGAGGAGGAGCACGTGTATGCCCACAGGATTCTTGCATGCTCCTTTTACCCTGTAGAGCTCATCCCGGTTGCGGGAGGAGATGATCAGTTTAGCCCCGGTCTTGTTATAGGCATAGACCAGTGCCTCCCCAATGCCCGACGATGCTCCTGTAATCCAGATTACCTTATTGTTCATAATGTATACGTTTTATTGATGATCGGCTTCAGTTAGAAATAACTCAGACGCAATATAGTCAGCAAATAACTTGCCGTCCAGAGTTAAGGTCAGCCGGTTAGCTTCATTGATCAGCCAGTTCCTTTCTATAAAGATCTTTATGTTTTTAAGCGTGTCCGCAAGGAACGGTATGCCAAAATCAGCTTCGATCTTATCCAGGCTGCAGCCCCACATAGTCCGCAATGAAGTCATGATATATTCGTTAAACCTGTCGTAGATACTCAGTTCTTCGATGGTCTCTGCCAGTGATCCCTGCTGAAGCTTACTAAGGTACTCCGCATTATTGGCGATATTGAGATATCGGGTCTGTCCGTCAAAGCCATGGGCAGAAGGACCTATACCCAGGTAAGGAACACCACGCCAGTAATTGGTATTATGAACCGCATATTTGCCGGGCTTGCTGAAGTTAGAAATTTCGTAATGCTCGAAACCGCCTTCTTTTAATTTCTCTGTCAACGTGATAAATTGGGCCGCACTTTGTTCCTCGTTCAAGGGGATTTGCTTTCCCTTTTTTATCGAACTGGCCAAAGCCGTTCTGGGTTCAACCGTAAGAGAATACGCAGAGATGTGCGGGGTTTCAAATGCTATTGCCTTGTTGATATTGCTGAGCCATTTGCCGTCAGTCAGCAGCGGATAGCCGTAGATCAGGTCAATGCTCAGGTTTTCAAAGCCTGCATCCTGACTGCGCTTGATGCAGGATTCAGCTTCTGCAGCACTGTGTGCCCGGTTCATCCAGCGCAGGTCTTCTTCGAAAAAGGACTGGATCCCAATGCTGAACCTGTTTACAGGCAGGTGCCTCAGTTCGCTGATCTTTTTTGCATCCAGGTCATCCGGGTTGGCTTCGATGGTAATCTCGGCATCTGAAGCCACTGAGAAATTCCGGGTGATGGTGTCAAAGATCTTTTCAAAGCTCTTAAAAGGCAATACCGAGGGCGTGCCACCGCCAAAATAAATAGTCCCTACCTGGTCAGTTATCCTGTTCTTTTTATGAACGATCTCTGTGCAGATCGCATCAACCATATCATCAGCGTACTTTAAAGAAGTACTGAAATGGAAATCACAGTAAGTGCAGGCTTTTTTGCAAAACGGTATGTGTATATAAATCCCTGACATGCTGCAAAGGTAATGAAGTTAACTCTGGTATCAAGGTCGACAGTTTATTGGCCGGGTCTGGATATTGCCACCAAAATTTGTAAACATTTTAATTGTGGAAAAAATTCAATATTTTGATATACAGTATATTACAAATTTTTCTTGTAAACTTTATTCAATTATGACTGTTTAAAGTTTGCTGTTTGTTAGATTTGGATTATTAGTTAATTCATTTTTTATAAACATGGAAATTGCAAACCAATCTAAAAAACAAGTGACTTACACTGCTGATGAGGCATTTAAGGAGTCACTGATTTATTTTAAAGGGGATGACCTGGCGGCAAGGGTTTGGGTCAATAAATATGCACTCAAGGATTCCTATGGGAGTATATTCGAAAAGGACCCCGATGACATGCACCGGAGGATAGCCGGAGAGATCGCCAGGATTGAGCAGAAATACCCTAATCCATTATCAGAAAATGAAATTTTCGAACTGATCAAAGATTTTAAATATATCATTCCACAAGGAAGTCCGATGACAGGCATCGGTAATCCCTATCAGATTGCTTCGCTTTCCAATTGCTTTGTTATTGGAAACGAAGGCGATTCTGATTCATATGGCGGGATCATGAAAATAGATCAGGAACAGGTGCAGCTGATGAAAAGGCGTGGTGGAGTAGGCCACGACCTGTCCCACATCCGTCCTAAGGGTTCCCCTGTTAAAAACTCAGCGCTCACTTCTACAGGGATCGTACCCTTTATGGAAAGGTTTTCCAATTCGACACGGGAAGTAGCGCAAGACGGAAGGAGGGGGGCACTGATGCTTTCTGTCGCCATCAAACATCCCGATTCAGAGGATTTTATTGATGCGAAAATGGAGCAGGGTAAGGTAACCGGCGCCAATGTTTCTGTACGGATAGACGATGCATTTATGCAAGCCGTACAGTCCGGCAATACATACCAGCAGCAATACCCGGTAGACAGTGCAGATCCGCTTTATAAAAAGGAGATCGACCCTGCAGCGCTATGGCAAAAAATTGTACACAACGCCTGGCGGTCCGCTGAACCGGGAATTCTGTTTTGGGATACGATAATCCGCGAGTCAGTACCTGACTGCTACGCAGACCTGGGTTATAAGACGGTGTCTACAAACCCATGTGGCGAAATACCGCTTTGTTCTTACGATTCATGCCGTCTGCTGGCAATTAATCTTTTCTCTTATGTGGATCTGCCTTTTACTGCAAAGGCGTCTTTCAACTGGGACCTCTTTAAAACGCACATCCATGCCGCACAGCGGATTATGGATGATATCATCGATCTGGAGCTGGAGAAGATCGATGCCATCCTGCAAAAAATAGCCGATGACCCGGAAGATGAAGAATTGAAACGTACAGAAAAAAACCTCTGGCTAAACATCCAGACCAAGGCAAACGAAGGAAGAAGAACGGGGATCGGCATCACTGCTGAAGGTGATATGCTGGCCGCCATGGGCCTGCGCTACGGTAGTGACGAAGGCTCGGAATTTGCCATAAAAATCCATAAGACCATTGCTATTGAAGCTTACAGGGCTTCTGTCAACACAGCAAAAGAAAGAGGTGCATTTGGTATTTTTGATGCCGAACGCGAAAAGAACAACCCTTTCATCCTGCGCTTAAAAGAAGCGGATGCAAAGCTATATTATGAAATGCTGGAACATGGCAGACGGAACATAGCCTTGCTAACGATAGCTCCTACGGGAACAACCAGTTTAATGTCTCAGACAAGTTCTGGAATTGAACCGGTATTTATGCCTGTTTATAAGAGAAGAAGGAAGGTCAATCCGAATGATAAAGATGTACGCGTGGACTTCGTAGACGAGGTTGGTGATTCCTGGGAAGAATATGTGGTCTTTCATCACCGCTTCAGGCAGTGGATGGAAGTGAACGGAAAGGACTTAACGAAAAATTATACACAAAAAGAACTGGACGAACTCGTAGCCCTGTCGCCTTACTATAAAGCTACTTCTAATGATGTTGATTATCTCAAAAAAGTAAAAATGCAGGGGGATATCCAGAAGTGGATAGACCATTCCATTAGCGTAACGATCAATATGCCTGCTGATGTGACTGAGGAAGTGGTAGGTCAGCTTTATATGGAAGCCTGGAAATCGGGGTGTAAAGGGGTGACCGTTTACAGGGACGGTTCGAGATCTGGTGTGCTCATTGCAAACAAAGAAGAAGAACCAGAGGCCGGGGAAGAATCAGCCGGGCTCATTTTCCCGACTACAAGGCCGGCAGTACTCGAGGCTGACGTAGTTCGTTTCCAAAACAGCAAGGATAAATGGATTGCATTTATCGGATTAATAGACGGCAAGCCTTATGAGATCTTCACCGGACTTGCGGATGACGAAGATGGCATCCTGATTCCAAGATGGGTAAATGAGGGGTTGATCATTAAAAACAGAGATGCCGACGGCGGTTCGCGGTATGACTTCCAATATAAAAATAAGCGTGGTCATAAAACCACAATCGAGGGACTGTCCTATAAATTTAACCCCGAGTACTGGAATTATGCCAAACTGATATCCAGTACCTTAAGACATGGCATGCCGATAGAAAAAGTTGTCGACCTGATCAACAGTCTGCAACTGGACGAAGCGATCAATACCTGGAAAAATGGTGTTGCGCGTGCCCTGAAAAGATATGTGCCAGATGGTACAGAGGCAAAAAAGCAGCAATGCCAAAATTGCAACTCTACAAACTTACATTATCAGGAGGGCTGTCTGACCTGTAAGGACTGCGGTTCTTCCAAGTGCGGATAGAAGTAAAATTAAAAAGGAGATACGTTAAATCGTATCTCCTTTTTAATATCGGGTGATCATGAAATCTCTCTGAGTTATTTCCAGATAGATTTTGCCGTAAATACCTCCAGATTTTTAACTTCGATGTTGTTGCCCCAGAAGTGAAAACCTTCTTTATTATTGAGGTCAGGTTTCCGTTCCATAGAATAGGAATAGGCCCCGCCGTCTATAAATACTTCAACAGAGGTTCTGTCTACATAGATATCGGCAGTCAGTTCCATGCTGGTCGGGTCCTGAGGGGAATAAAACATTCCATTCAGCATATTAAAATTCAGGTCATAACCGACCAGACGCTGACCAAACAGGTTGAAGCCGGCCTCAGTGGCATGTGACAGCTTAATGGTTGTTTTAATGCGTAAACGGTCGGCATTGTAAAATTCTTTCAGCTTTTCATTGGCATCATCCGATTTAAGATCGGTCCATTTTTGCGCGGGTGTAAACAATTGAGAGACCTCTTTTACCGGCAGACTGTATAACCTGATGCCATCTTTTGTCTTCTTCAGCGTCAGTTCTGTAGGCAATAGCATCATGTTGTTGAAAGCCATTCCCTGCTGCGGTACCCGCCCCCAGCCGATCTGTATCCTGCGCCCGTCTGATTCCGGAATATTGTTGTAGGTCTGTGCGGCATAGATAGACCCGGACGAAAAGTAATGCTTCCCGCTTTCCGGTTTAAAAGTTTTGCCATCAAAAGAGCCGATCATATACGTATTCGAAGCACCGTACATCACCCATTTTTTGTTGTTCTGGTCTCCGTCTACGGCCAATTCAAACAGGTCAGGGCATTCCCAGAATCCGCTGGTATGGCTTTCGTACTTCCATTCTTTTAAGTTTGCGGAGGTATAGATAGAATGGCCGTCGCGTTCATTCAGCGCCATTACCCAGTGCTTACCGGGCTTGTACCAGAATACCCTCGGATCCCTGGTGTCCCTGCTGTTCCATTTTTCTTTGGAGTCAATCACCGGCTTGCCATCATTGTACTTGGTGAAGGTACGTCCTTTGTCCAGGCTATAAGCCACGCACTGGACCTCCCTGTCCGGATTGTCTGCCGTATACAGCGCCACCATAGCAGGCTTTCCGGGTTTTCCGAAGCCTGAAGTATTGTCGTAATCGATCACGGCCGAACCGGAAAACATGGTGCCGACTTTATCCGGGTGCAGAGCTACAGGAAGTTCCTCCCAATGCACCAGGTCTTTGCTTACCGCATGTCCCCAGGACATGTTTTCCCATTCCCTTTCATATGGATTGTGCTGGTAGAAAAGGTGGTATTCGCCTTCATAAAATACCAGACCGTTGGGGTCATTTATCCAGCCCCTTTTTGTTGTAAAATGGAACTGAGGGCGATTTTTTTCCTGGTACAAAGAATCCTGTCCCGCTATTTTATCATCCTGGTAGATTTTGCTCAGTCCTGCGGCATCACCATCATAGCTGATTTTTATGGTCTTGCCCCTGTAGGCTGTCATGTCCGAGAATACCCAGTATTCAGGTTCCCCTGAAGCAAGCCTGATTTTGAACTCGCGCACTTCCTTGCCGCCCATTTCAAATTTCATGATCTTGCGGTCTGTCTTTTGTGATATCGGGAAGTTGAGGTACTGCTTTGTGATCTTAATGGTAATGTCGGCTGCAAATGAGGATATGCTGCAACATAAGATCATGGCAGAAGTAAGTGTCACTTTTAAGATTGATTTCATCATTTATATTTTAGGTTGTGTGTATGTCCTGTTTCCTATCATCAATTACCAGCCCTTGTTCTGCTGGTATAAACCTTTGCTAAAGTTAACCTGATTCAGTGGAATCGGAAAATATTCATCTCTTGCGGATGTGAATTTAGCTGTTGACAAATGTGTCGCCCTGGTTTTTTCAGTATTAAAGTACGCATTCATAGTCTGTGCTGCAACACCCCACCTCACCAGATCAAAGAAATGATAACCTTCAGTCGCAAATTCTATCCTTCTTTCGTATCTCAAGGCCCTGCGTGCGTAATCCTGAGTCCAGTTGCAATTTACACCTGGCTGGTATTGCTGCACGTTATAATTGGAGGTCGGAGTACCGTTTGCCATAACGAGCAGTGCTTTGCTTTTAGATGAGCGGTCTCTTACTTCGTTAATCAGGGGATACGCTTCCAGATGTCTGCCCAGTTCTATCAGCGCCTCAGCCTTCCAGAGCAAGACGTCCGCATAACGGATGATCTGCCAGTTTTTTGAACTTGACATAAATGGCGGAATTTTTTTGAATGCAGCGTCATTTGGTGTAACTACCTCCTTAAGGCTTGCAAATGCACCATACACAGCAGGCGCACGCGCCCAAAAGCGCTCAAATATAAAATCCGTTTTGTACTTAAAAGGCGCACCCGGCTTTGCCACAGTGTGGTCAAGCCTCGGGTCAAAAGTGCCCGTTTTGAAGTCAAGAGAAGCGGCCACATCTACATTGTTGTAAGTGTCAAACATTGGTAGTCCGCTGGCATCGGTTTTAAATGAGTTGATCAGGTCATGGCTGGGTACATTAAATCCGCAGCAGCCGTAGTCCTGGTTCATTGGGTAATTTAGCGCATGACCAAAGTCCAGCCTGCCCATCGGCGTACCGTCATCCTTTGAATATTGTATCGCAAAAACAGACTCCGGACCATTCTCTGCAGCTGATAAAAAGTTGTCCGCAAAATCATCGCTCAGGCCATATTTGCCTGAGGTGATCACCTCGTCACATAGTTTAACCACGTCGTTCAGCATTGGGGCGTCGATCGATGTTACGGCATTGTTTTCGTCCTGTACATAAGCCTGGTAGAGCAATGCTTTGGCAAGATAAGCCTTGGCGACGTATTTGTTTGGTCTCCCGGCATCCGTCTGGGTGGGAGGAAGTGCATCTGCCGCAGCCTTAAAGTCTGAAGTGATCCTGTTCCACAGCTCTTCATTGGTCAATGCCCGGTTAGAGACCGTCGGGTATTCCTCTTTTGGCAGGTTCTCATCCAGGTAAGGCACGTATTTAAAGAGGATCTTGAGCAGGAAATAAAAATGTCCCCTCAGGAATTTGAGCTCAGCTTGTCTTTCGGCTTTTTTAGGATAATCTGCCCCGGCTATTGTATTGATTCTTCTCAGGGCCTCGTTGGCACGGCCGACGCCGACATACAGCCTGAACCACAACTGATCGATCAGGCCATTGTCCACCCGGTTTCCGGTAAAGGTCTCAAACAAATGAAATTCGGACAGGTCACCTGGCCCGTCACCACCTTTATACGTGTCGCCTCCACGTACACTTCCGTATGGCCACATACTGGAGTAGGGTGAGGTATAATGGTCATTACCCAGCGACGAATACGCAGCGATGACCAGTTTGTCCAGATTCTCAGGCGTGTTCAGGTCATCCCCTGAAATTATGCCCTGCGCAGGCTCGTCCAATGCCTTTTTGCAGCTGCCAAAGCCCACAAGGACTATTGCCAGTATATATAATAATCGTTTCATATCTTTTTATTTTATTTGGTTCTATAAGGTGAGGTTTAGGCCAATTGTGCCAATTACAGGAACCGGAAATCCGTAATTTGGAATCTCAGGATCCGGACCTGTGAACGATTTGCTCTTGATGGTCAGTAAATTGCTGCCCTGTACAAAAATGCGGGCATTCTGGACCTTAGATTTAAAAAGGTTCTTCAAATTGTAGCCAATCTGCAGGTTTCTAAGTTTCACATACGATCCGTTTTCGATAAAGTAGGTCGAGAAGCGGCCTTCATTGTTGTTGTCCACAAGGGTCAGCGCAGGAATAGTGGAAGAAGCATTAGAAGGAGTCCATGCATCCAGTGTCCTGCTGCCCCAGTTTGTACCTGTCCACAAAGAAGAGAAGTCGGTATAAGTTTTAAAGTCATTGACCACTTTTACCTGAATTGCCTGAATGAAGAAGCTCAGGTCAAAGTTCCTGTAGGTAAAGGAAGCATTTAATCCGGCGGTAAACTTAGGACCACCGTCACCGATATAATCCCTGTCACGATCGTTGATCACTCCGTTGGCATCCAGATCCTTATACCTGATGCGCCCAATGCCTTTGCCCGGTTGTGCAGCATGGGCATCCACCTCCTGCTGGCTTTGGAACAGCCCGTCAGTCACAAAGCCGAAAAAAGAATTTACGGGCCTGCCCAGGATGTTCTTGTCTGTTCCGTTTCCGGGATAGGAGGTCAGCACCTCTTCCGGAAGGTCGACGACCTTATTGCGGTACATGGAGAAGTTTCCTGTCAGGTTCATGGAAAAGTCAGCCGACAATTTGGTGTCATAAGAGAGCAGGGCATCGAAACCCTTATTTTTCAAAGTTGCCCCATTCATCCAGAAACTCCCGCCTTCGCCCAATACCGCCAGGTAAGCCGGATTGATCAGAATGTCTGAGGTTTCCTTGATGAAATAGTCAAATGAACCGGTCAGCTTATTGTCGAGCAGGCCGAAGTCCAGACCAATGTTATGTTCTTCAAGCGATTCCCATTTCAAATTATCATTACCCCTTTGCAGCAATGTAAAGCCTGATGGCAGCTGCCCGGAACCCGTACCACCAATTTCATACGCACTTCCGGAATCAAATTCCCAGGTCGGATCTATCCCATAGATTGCCCTGTACAGAAATTTGTTGGCATTGTCCGGAATTTCCTGATTTCCCGATCTTCCCCAGCCGTAGCGGAGCTTCAGGTCAGAAATAAAAGGAATTTTTTTCATGAACTCTTCCTGGCTGATCCGCCATCCGGCTGAAAACGCCGGGAATGTTCCGTATTTATTGTTTTGTCCGAATCTTGAAGATCCGTCCCTGCGCAGTGTCAACGATGCGATGTACCGGTCGTTAAATACATAGTTTGCCTTGCCAAAAAACGAGAGCAATGAATTTCCCGTTCCGCTGCCCGAGTTTAAGGTGTTGGAACTGCCGGCATCCAGATAAGCATAGTCAATATTTTCCAGCGCAAGCCCCTGTCTGCTGGCGGAAAATCCCTGGATCACGTTCCTGATCTGCTCGTGACCAACCAATACCTCTACCTGGTGTTTCTTTTCGGTGAATTTATAGTTTAGTGTATTCTGCCATACAATGTTGCCGCTGTAGTTCTGAGTATTGCTCACCTGATTGGTCTTGTCTGACAAAAATCCGGAAGTATAAGACTTGCGCAATACCCGCTGATAAGTGCCGTTGTAATCCAGTCCCACGCTTGTTCGCAAATTCAGGCCCGGAATGATGTTGTACTCCGCAAATACATTTCCTAAAAGGCGATAGAAATTGCTGTAATTTTGCCGGTTGTCCTCAATCAGCCGCAGGGGGTTTTGCCTGTCGGTCATACCGGAAGCTGGTCCTCCCCAGCCGCCATCTACCGTATACACGGGAACTACTGGCTGCTGCACCAGTGAAGTAAACAGGATGTCACTAACAGGAGTCAATGCATTTTTAATGTAGCTGGCAGTCAGGTTTTCCCCGATTTTCAGTTTTGAATTTAACAGGTTGTAATCCGAATTCAATCTGGCGGTCAGCTTATCGTTTTTAGACGATTTGACGATTCCTTTGTTCTGATAATAACCCAGAGAGAAAAGGGAGCTTCCTTTATCGGTGCCATTGCTTACCGCTACGTCATACGACTGGATCAGCGAATTTTGCGAGATCAGGTCATACCAGTAGGTATTTGCAGGTCTCATGGTCTTTGCCGCATCAATGAACTCAGGATAAATGATGTTGCTCAGGGAAGGATTGTTGAAATCTTTATTCCAGTCAAACTGATAGATCTGGTGCAGGTTCGGGTCCTGCTTATCGTTTACAGCCGCCTGCCAGTAGGCCCTGCCTCTGCCATCTGCGTCCAGCGTATTTAGTTTGCTTGCATAATTTTGTATCGAAGCAGAGGCATTTACATCTACTTTCGCCAAGCCTGCTTTTCCCTTTTTGGTCGTCACAATAATTACCCCCGCTGCCGCCCGCGATCCGTAGATCGTTGCCGAAGAAGCATCTTTTAGTACCTGGATCGACTCTATGTCGTTGGGATTCAACTCCTGCAGCCCTCTTTTGGTAGGTACCCCGTCAATCACATAAAGCACGTCATTGTCCCCTAAAGTACCAATACCTCTGATCCTTACTGTTGCACCACCAGAAGGTGAGCCATCGGTTGTGATGAATACACCAGGAACACGTCCCTGTAGTGCTTTGAGGGGGTTTCCCACAGGAATGTCTTTGATGCTTTTGACATCAACCACGCTTACCGCTCCCGTAATGTCTTTTTTACGTTCCTTTTGATAACCCGTGACAACGACCTGGTTTAGGCTGGTCGTAGCCACATTGAGCTTGACGGCAATGTCCTGGGAATCTGAAGTAACGGTGTAGCTGTAAGGATCTGCCCCTATATAGCCGAATTTTAAGACCTGCCCGTTTTCTGCACTGATCTTAAAATTGCCGTTCTGATCGGTCAGTACAGACCGCTGTGTGCCCTGGACCACTACGGTCACGGCTTCCAGAGGCACAGATTCATTGTCTGTAACCTTGCCGCTGATGACCCTGGCCTGGCCAAAGCTCTCGCTTGCCGCCATCAGCAGCAAGCAAAATAACAAGAAAATTTTTCTCATGATAATTTACGTTATGGTTTAAATATTTGGTTTTTGAAATCGAAGTACTCTGTAAGATCGTACTGCGGACAACCGCCCTTTTTTGTGGCGATGAACCCGCCCATGGCTATCGCTTTTTTCAGTATATCAGGTGGTTGGTCGCCGTGATAATGACTGGCTATAAAAGCAGCCAGAAAAGAATCTCCGCTGCCTATAGTGTCTTTTACTTTAACCTCATTGCCCCAGGTATGATAGGCTTTATCGTGGCGATAATAGGAAGCACCAAACTCACCTTTGGTGACAATGACCTCGGGAATACTGAATTTATCCTGAATGAACCTGACCTTATTGGTCTCCCCTTCGTAGGATCCTTTAAACATCACCTGCACCACGCTCAGTTCTGCTTCATTGAACTTCACGATGTCGGCTTGTTTCAGCAGCACTTCCAGCAAAGACCTGCTGATGAAAGGCGGCCTCAGGTTGATGTCAAAAACTTTCAGGGCAGGTGTATCTTCGAGTAAGCCAAAAAGTGTATCCCTGGACACCTCGTTCCTTGATGCGAGGCTTCCAAAAACGAAGTATTTCGTGTCCCTTACCTTTTCTTTCAATGCGGTATTTTCAGCAATGAAATCCCAGGCGACAGGGTATACAATCTCATAGGTCACCTCATTGCCATTGTTCATCCGGGCCAGCACCTGACTGGTATCATACTGCTCGTCAGTTTGGAGCAAAGCCTTACTGATGCCCCAAAAGTCCATCAGGTCCGTCAGTTTTTGTCCGTTCCGGTCATTGCCGATCCTGCTGATCAGACCAGTGTCCATACCCATTTTATTGAGGTGATACGCGACATTTAGCGGCGCACCACCCGGCTGAGGCCCATCAGGCAATACATCCCAGAGGATCTCGCCATAACAAATGGCTGTTGGTTTAATACCTGATACCCGATGCTCAATATTGTTCATAGCGCTCAGGGTTTTTAGTGTAATACAATGTTGTTTTCAATACTCTCGAGTGATTTCCCTTTGGTCTCGGGCATGAACCTCCAGACAAAGAGCAGTTGGAGCACCATCATGGTACCAAAAAAAGTGAAGGTCACCGCGCCGCCAAAGGTCTCAGCCAGGTAGGGAAAGCAAAAGGCGATCAGCGCAGCCATGACCCAGTGTGTCGAACTGCCCAGCGTCTGTCCTTTGGCCCTGACCTGGTTGGGGAATATTTCTGAGATAAACACCCAGATTACTGCACCCTGAGAAAAAGCAAAAAAGGCGATGAAAACCATAATGTATATTGGGATGGCCATGCCGCTGAAACTCCCGGCATAAAAAGTAAAGGCCACCAGAAATAGTGAGGCGATGAGCCCTATTGATCCGATCAGCATCAGTACCCTGCGGCCCACCTTGTCGATAAAATTCAATGCCAGTAAAGTGAAGGCAAAATTGATCAGCCCGATGCCAACGGTAGACAGTAAAGAAGAATGTGCACCCAATCCGGCCATTTCAAAGATCCTCGGCGCGTAGTAAATGATTGCATTGATCCCTGATACCTGGTTAAAAAAAGCAAACAGCATCGCAAAGACCACGGGTTTGGTATACTGGCCCGAAAAAAGATTCTCGTTATTCTTTTGAGCTGAACCCAACTTTCCTTCTGAACCTTTGATGCTGGCGAGTTCTTCTTCGCAGTTTAGCGGGTTGATGATCCTTAAAATCTCCAGTGCTTTTTCTGTAGCCCCTTTTTTCAGGATCAGCCAGCGGGGGCTTTCCGGAATATAAGTGATCAGGACCAGAAAGATCAGCGAAGGTACCGCCTGCACGCCCAGCATCCATCGCCAGGACATTTCGCCGCCCTGGCTGATCAGGTAATTGGAGAGGTAAGAGATGAGGATGCCCAGAACGACATTGAACTGGAACAACCCAACCAGACGGCCCCGCCGGTCTGCAGGAGAGATCTCTGAGATATAAATGGGAGCGGTGACCGACGATGCGCCCACGCCCAGACCGCCGAGGAATCTGAACAGCAGAAAAACTGTCCAGTTATCTGCAAGGGCAGTGCCAAGAGAAGAGAGCAGGTAAGCAACCGCTACAAAATATAGGGTGTTCTTTCTGCCAAATTTGTCTGAGGGTTTTGAGCCGAGCAGCGAGCCGATCACTGTACCGATCAGAGCGATGGAAATGGTAAGCCCATGCTCAAAGACAGACAGATTCCAGTATTGCTGAATTGCTTTTTCGGCACCTGATATAACTGCGGTATCAAAGCCGAACAGAAAGCCGCCTAATGCGACAACGACCGACCATGCGAGTACGGAGTTTTTCTTCATGTTAGATTTATAAATGGTTAAGGATGGCAAAGTAGGCTTAAATTGAAGGGTACTGTTATAGGTATTATTTCAAAATCTTTAAAAAATCAGACATTTATTAAATGGTTGGTTATTAGACAATTAATATTGTTTTGAATCTCTGTTTCACACTGATCTTAGCTGATGTTACATGATCCTTTAACTGTGGTTACATCAGCGCCCGGGCCAGGGCCGGAGTCATTTTAATATGAAGCAGATAATTGATAGCTTTAACGGTCAGGACCAAATATTTTTACTTAATAAGGATGGATCATAGGGATCTTAAAAGAATTTTAAAACACCAGGTTGCCCTGTTTCCAGTGCTGTTATTTGGGCTGTTCTTTTTTTTGCAGGGTTGTTCAGGCAATAAAGAGAGTCGTAAGTTTAAAATTGGTTTTTCGCAATGTGTTGGCTCTGATCTTTGGCGCAGAACCATGCTTGACGAGATGAAAATGGAACTTTCACTTCATCCGGAAAGCGAGCTGCTATACACAGACGCCAATAACGACAGCAGGAAACAGATTGAACAGGTGAAGGAGATGATTGAGCAAGGAATAGACCTGCTCATCATCTCGCCTAACGAAGCCATGCCGCTTACCGGAATAGTTGAGGAAACTTATAACAAAGGCATTCCTGTAGTGGTCATAGACCGCAAGACCTCTTCTTCTTTATATACTGCTTACGTGGGCGCTGAAAATTACCAGGTGGGTAAGATCGCGGGGGAGTACCTGGTAAGTATCATAAAAGGGCAAGGCAATGTTCTGGAGATCATGGGCCTGCCGGGTTCTTCGCCTGCCATCGAGCGCGACAGGGGCTTTACCGATGTGTTAAAAAAACATCCCGGAGTAAAGCTGACCGCCCAGCTGTACGGTGACTGGCTGGGCAGGAACACGGAGGCACAACTGTTAAAAAACCAGGATAAACTCCGGGATGTCACTGCCGTATTTGCCCACAATGATGTCATGGCAGCAAGTGCGAGGAAAGTACTCAGAAGTCTGAAAATGGACAATAACATCAAGGTGATCGGTGTGGATGCCCTGCCGGGAAACGGTGGAGGGTTAAACCTTGTTGGCAACAAAACACTCACTGCAAGCGTACTTTACCCGACAGGTGGCAAAGAAGCGATCAGCATTGCCATGAGCATACTTAATAAAGAACCGTTTTCTAAAGAAAACATCCTGCAGACCGTCGTGATCGACAGCAGTACCGTCCAGCTGATGAAACTGCAATGGGCAAGGATCAGCAGTCAGCAAAATGACATTGAACGTCAGCAGACCTTACTTGCCGACCAGTTTAAAGTATACAACAACCAGCGCCTTGTACTGAACTTCATCGTCATTACATTGGTGCTCACGGTGGTATTTGCCGGACTGGCATTTCATGCATTGCTGGAGAACAGAAAGATCAACAGAAGCCTTGAACAGAAGAATGAAGAGATCCTGAGGCAAAGGAACCAGCTGATCGAGATGTCGGAGAAGGCGGAAGAGGCTACTGAAGCTAAACTCAACTTCTTTACCAATATCTCGCATGAGTTCAGGACCCCGCTCACCCTGATCCTGTCTCCATTGGAAGACCTGCAAAAAAACGAAAAACTGACTGCCTCCGCCGGGCGTGAACTGACGCTCATCCATAAGAACGTATACCGCTTATTAAGACTGGTGAACCAGCTGATGGACTACCGCAAGATCGAAAACAAAAAATTAAGGCTTCATGCCACTGCCGGCAACCTGATTGATTTTGTCAGAGACATTATAGAGAGCTTTCAGCACAATGCCCGGAAACGGAACATAGATCTCAGGGTTATCATCAAAGAAGACCCGAAGCTGGTCTGGTTTGATGTCAATATGCTCGATAAAGTGATCTTTAACCTGCTCAGCAATGCCTTAAAGTTTACCAGTGACAACGGCCGGATCTATGTAACTGTCAGCAAAGACGAATCGTCAGCAATTATAGAAGTAGCGGACAGCGGGGTCGGTATGAACGAAGAAGAACTGAAGCAGATCTTTGAACAGTTTTATCAGTCAGACACCAGTTATAGCCGTGGTTCCGGGCTCGGCCTGTCGCTCTCCAAAGAACTGATATTGCTGCACAAGGGCGTGATTTCTGTTACCAGCAGAAAATGGGAGGGTACTACTTTTACCATCAGTCTGCCGCTTGGAGAGGAACACCTTTCAGCAGATGAAAAAATAGTACAGGAAAAGCAGGAGGCGAAGCTCTATGATGAAATGAAGATTTATACTTTTGACCAGGACAAAGCAGGCCTGCCTGCCCCGGATGATTCATTAAACCTCATCAAAGAACAATCCATTCTGATCATCGAAGACAACCAGGAACTGCTCGATTACCTGTGCAGGAAATTTGAACCAGGTTACGAGATCTTTACCGCGAATAACGGTATAGCCGGGTTGTCTGCAGCTTATGAAAAGATTCCTGACCTGATCATCTCAGATGTCATCATTCCGGGCATTTCCGGAAAAGACCTGACTAACCAGCTGAAAACTGATATTCGTACCTCGCACATCCCGGTGATCTTACTGACCGCCCAGGGTAGTATGGAGCAGCAGATCAAAGGCATACACAGTATGGCCGATATTTACATGACCAAGCCTTTTAACTTTGAATATTTACAGGCCAATGTAGAAAACCTGATCAGGAACCGGGTAATGCTGAAAGAGCATTATATCAGTGACATTTCACCTTCCGGGAGTAAAAAACAGGTCTCAAATGTGATCGACAAAAAATTTCTTAACGATTTTGCCGGGATAGTGGAACACAACCTCAGCAACGAGAATTTTAGTGTCGACGAGATCAGCAGATCTATCGGGATTTCCAGGGTACAGCTGTACCGCAAGGTCAAGGCCCTGCTCAATTGCAGCGTAACCGATTATATCCTGAACAGAAGGCTCAAAAAGGCGAAATATTTTTTGACCAATGAGGATTATACCATTTCTGAAATCAGCTACATGGTGGGGATATCGTCACCTACTTATTTTTCAACGGTTTTTAAGGCGAAGTATGGCATGTCGCCTACTGAATTTAAGAAAGGTGGCAGGTAAGGTATTGCTGTAACGGCTCTTCTCATATAACGGATCGGACTGGTTATTAATAACAACAATATATTTATTGATAAAATACATGTAAATACCTGAATTAACTTACCCTTGCCTTACCGTTTGGCTACCCTTGGAATACCCTTGAATTACCCCATATGGTATTCCAAGGGTATTCCAACCGTATTCCAAGAGTGTCTTAATTCTTGATCTTATACTATATTAACTGGTTATCCTATCAAAATCACTAAAATCAGTCCTGTAGGAAGACCATAATTTAAGTGTTGTCTTAGTAATGGCCTTTGGTGAGCGGACTGGTCATGTGGCTGATGGAAAGAATTAATTTAAAATATTTTATGTTTGCATCAAATACAAATCACAATGAAAAGCAGCGAATTATACCAGTTTGGGGAGGAAATAGCCTGGACATATGCAGGGGAGGGAGTCAGTAGAAAAGTATATGGTTCTGATGATCAGTTAATGATGGTTGTGGTTAAATTTGAGGCGGGCGCTGTTGGCGATCTGCATGAACATCCTCATTCGCAGGTTACGTATGTGGAGAGCGGTGCATTTGAAATGACCATTGGAGCTGAGATGAAGGTGATCAGGAAGGGCGATGGGTACTACATTCCTCCGCATGTAGTACATGGTTGTGTGTGTCTTGAAGCGGGAGTTTTAATAGATTCTTTTAGTCCGCAAAGAAGCGACTTTCTTTGACATCACCAAATTAATTTACCATCAATTTGCGTAAGATGCTGATCTATTTCCTTAGCAAATAGCATATTTTAGCTAAGTTTGCGGTGATGAATGTCAGAAACTTTGTTTTCTTTATGGCCGTAATCCTGATCGGGGGTGTCGGGCAGGCTGCAGCCCAGGTTAACGTAGCGCCTGCTGATTCGGCAACTAAGGCGAATGGTATTGCCCGCTGGAAAGCAAGGGATGCTGCGTTTAAAGCCAGGCAAAAGTTTGTGACAGATTCTATAATGACCCATACCTGGCTTTTTCCGGATTCTGCGATCAATAGACACCTGATCATAGACAGCATCATTAAGGCAAATACATACAACAGGTCTAACCTGATCAACAGGTATAAAGATTACGCTTCACGTGAGGTCAGCAGGTACCGGCTGGGTACTCCGGTGCCGAAGGGCCAGGTCTGGGTACCTGCGGTGGTTACACTCCTGCTTATTTTGTTTGCTACTTTAAAGATCTCTTTTGCAAAGCAACTCCAGACGATAGTCCAGTCTTTTTTTAGCAACAGGGTACTGAACAACTTAAACAGAGAAGATAATTTATTTACTTCCTGGCCGTTTTTGCTGTTGTTTGTGCAGTTCGGGTTCACTGTGGGAATGTTTTTTTACCTGGTATCACAGTTTTATCACATCTCTTTTCCCGGTACCGGATTCCAGTTCTACATCAGTATTTCTGTACTTATTATTGTGTTGTATATTTTCAAAATCGTAATCTTAAGGTTGCTGGGCTATCTTTTTAATCTTCAAAAGCCTGTTAATGAATACGTTGTTATATTATATTTAAGTTATTTCAACCTGTCTTTAGTGTTCATTCCGTTGGTTATCGCCTTCTCATTGTCACCATTAAAATACGGGCCATATTATATAGCTGTCTCTTTTGTGCTTTTATGCATTATATTTGCGTTTCAGTTCATTAGAGCAGGGGTAAATATTTTATCGCATCATCGATTTTCAAAAATCTATTTATTTTTGTACTTTTGTGCCCTCGAAATTTGCCCTATATTAATTTTAATCAAGGCAATAGGATTATAAGCTGTAATTTTTAAAATGCAAGAAAAGACAGAAGATAGGTTGCGTAAGGTAAAGAGTATATTGGTGACATTACCGAAGCCGGAAACAGAGAAATCTCCGTACTTTGATTTGGCGAAGAAGTACAACTTGAAGATCGATTTTAGATCATTTATTCATGTTGAGGGGATTCCTGCCAGAGATTTTAGGAAAGACAAGATCACGTTAGGTGATTTTTCCGCAGTGGTTTTTACCAGCAGAAATGCGGTGGATCATTTTTTCAGGATATGCGAAGAGATGAGGCACGAAGTTCCTGCGGATTTGAAATATTTCTGTATTTCGGAATCGACGGCACTATACCTTCAGAAATACATTCAGTACAGGAAACGTAAGATCTTTTTTGGTAAACAGACCGCCGCTGACCTGGCTGAGATTTTGAAAAAGCACGCCACAGAAAAATTCCTGTATCCCTGTTCAGATGTGGCTACAGAGGATACCATGAATTTCCTGCAGAAGAACGGATATGATGTTACGCCTGCGGTATTGTTTAAGACAGTCGTTTCTGATCTTTCTGATCTTGCGGAAGTGTTTTATGATGTGATCGCATTCTTTAGTCCTTCAAGTATCCAGTCTTTATTTATCAATTTTCCTGAATTCAAACAGAATAATACCAGGATTGCCGCCTTTGGTGTAAACACTCATAAAGCAGTGAAAGATGCCGGGCTGATCGTAGATATCGCTGCGCCTATGCCAGAAGCCCCTTCGATGATTATGGCTCTTGAAAACTATATTAAAAAATCTAACAAGTAGTTATTTCCGTTATTCATTTTGTTCTAAAGGCATATTTTTATCATTATTAATTGTATATTTCAATGATATTTGATAAAATTGTTATAAAATTGCTTTGACTACACTATGAGAAACATATACTTATTTGGTTTTTTTATTGTTACCATCTTGATCTCCAGTTGCGGAAAGGGCGGCCAGGGAGAATTGGTTGGGGTCTACAATAGGAAATTCAGGAATAACAGGATTCCGCTTGGGATGGTATATATCCCCCCCGGGCGAACATTAATTGGTATTGCTGACGAGGATATCAATAATTCCCAGAGTTCTCCGAGCAGGATGACTTCCTTTAGCGCTTTTTTTATGGACCAGACCGAAATATCAAATGCCGAATACAGGCAGTTTGTAAATTGGGTCCGCGATTCAATTGCTGTGACTACTTTAGGTCCTGCGGGTGCACCGGCTTTTTTTAAGGCTCAGCCGCAAGGGGCTGCGGGTGTGCCGGGAGCTGCAACCGGCCAAAGAAATATTGACTGGAGAAAGGTTGGTAATGGATCGCTGCTATGGAGCAATAAGAACAATGGATTTGGCAACAAGCTGAATGACATGTACTACAGTGGTGCGGATGCAATTCCGGGAAGAAACGAAATTGACATCAGAAAATTGAGATATGCTTACAGCTATGTCAGTTATGATCTTGCTGCTGAAGGCAGGAAAGACCCCAATAAGAAACGACAGGATTTTATCGTGACCTATACAGACCTGCCTGATCCGAATAATCCAAACCATCACCCTTCTATCCCGGTTTATCCGGATACACTGGTATGGAAAGTGGACTATTCATATTCTCAAAATGATCCTATGGTTAAGACTTATTTTAACCACCCTTCATATGATGATTATCCCGTTGTTGGGGTGACCTGGGAGCAGGCTTCGGCATTTTGTGTGTGGCGTACGCGCTTTTACGAATCTGTCGCCGTTGCGAGAAAACAGCCGCTGAATGCAAGACCGGAATACCAGCTGCCGAGCGACGGGCAGTTTGAATATGCTGCCAGGGGTGGTAATGTAAAGACCAAGTATCCATGGGGCGGCCCTTATGTGCGCAATACAAAGGGATGTATGCAGGCCAACTTTAAAGTCGGAAGGGGTAACTATTCTGATGATGGTGGTATGTATACTGTAAATGTGAAATCTTATTTTCCGAATGATTACGGCCTGTATAATATGGCCGGAAATGTTTCGGAATGGACTTTAACGGCTTACAACCAGTCTGCTGCTCCGATGTTGCTTGACTTTAACCCAACCTTTACTTACGTTGCTAAAACCAACGACAGCAAATACCTGAAACGTAAGGTAGTAAGAGGGGGTTCATGGAAAGACATCGGTTTTTTCCTTCAAAATTCAGTGGGTACCTATGAGTACCAGGACCAGGCGAGATCGTATATAGGATTCAGATGTGTTTCTGCATATCCTGGTACAGACATCACCTACAAAAACTAAATAAAACTTATAACATTATCCTTATTTAAAGAAACATGGCAGCAAAGCAAAAATTTGATTGGTTACACGTGGCAATTTCCTGGGGTGCCAGTGTGGTAATTTTAGGCGCATTATTTAAAATTCTTCATATAGGGGGAACGTTTGGAAACTGGGCTATCGGCGCCGGTTTGGGTGTGGAGTCTATCTTATTCTTTTTAACAGGCTTCAGGCAGCCGGCCCAGGAGCTTCCATGGGAAAGGGTCTATCCTGAACTGGATGATAAATATGATGGCGAGCTTCCAAAATCTTCAAGACCGGTAGTGAGTGCAGGTCCGTCGTCGACTGCTGCACTGGATAAAATGCTTTCAGACGCAAAGATCGGCCCTGAACTGATTGAAAGTCTGGGTGCAGGCTTACGCACTTTTGGTGATAAGGTATCTGCGATCTCTAATGTGGCTGACGCTTCAACTGCGACAAGTGAATTTACAGGTAAGGTAAAAACTGCATCGGCCAGTTTTGATGGTTTAAATAACGCTTTTACCAAAGCTACCGCTCAGCTTGCGGAACTCGGTAACAGCAATGTGGCTTCACAGTCTTATCATGACCAGGTAAATGCACTGGCAAAAAATCTTTCGGCATTAAATGCAGTATATGAGCTCGAACTGCAGGATTCAAGTGCACACCTTAAATCCATGAACAAGTTTTACCAGAACCTTTCACTGACCATGAATAACTTTAACGAGTCTATGGAAGATTCTAAACAGTTTAAGGAAGAAGTAGGTAAACTGGCTAAAAATCTGTCATCATTAAATGCCATTTACGGCAACATGTTGTCTGCTATGAACCAGCCACGTGTATAATTAGTAAGCTAACTTTTTATTAATTAACAACAGAATTATTTAGAATGGCCGGAGCAAAAGAGACAACGAGGCAGAAGATGATCAATATCATGTATTTGGTATTGCTTGCTATGCTTGCGTTGAACGTATCAGATACAATATTAAATGCCTTTAAGAATTTCAATGATAGTCTGGTGAGTTCTAAAACTAACGTGAACACCAGTATTGACCAGTTATTTTCTTCATTTCAAAATACCAAACTTAAAGATGAACCTGCAAGGGCTCAGCCGATCTGGGAAAAGGCCAACAAGGCTAAAGCCTATGCAAATGACCTGAACAATTATGTG
This sequence comes from Pedobacter ginsengisoli, assembly GCF_030244015.1. GTDB lineage: Bacteria > Bacteroidota > Bacteroidia > Sphingobacteriales > Sphingobacteriaceae > Pedobacter > Pedobacter ginsengisoli. The sequence goes on along the minus strand of NZ_JASSYX010000003.1, from coordinate 737,220 downwards.
CAGCAACTGAAAGACCGTTTTCAAAAAGCAGGGAATGGTATCGACGAAGAAACAGGAGACTTGGTAGAAAGGGCGAATATGGACATTGCCCAGGGAATCATGATCAACCAGAAGGAAGGTGTGAAACTGAAAAACAAAATCAATGAGACACGTGAGAAACTGATCGCCCTGCTGGACGCGAAAGACAGGGCAGGGATAACTTTTACACTGGAAGCCAAAGACGCTGTAAAAGGGATTAACGGAAATAAAAAATGGGAAGACATAAACTTTGGCGAGGGTATGCCGCTTACTGCAGCAAACACTACTTTAAGCAAGATCCAGTCGGATGTAAAAAATGCTGAGGCAGAGGTGGTGAAGAAGTTATTTGGAAATATGGATAAAGCACTGGTCAATCTGGATCAGTTTGCAGCTGTTGCTGTTGCGCCAAGTTCTTATATTGTACAGGGACAGCCGTATACTGCCGAGGTATTTTTGACCGCCAGTGATTCCAGGTCAAATCCTGAGATCACTGTCGGGGGAAGCAGTTTGTCTGTAAAGGACGGAAAAGGAATTTATACCGGCAGCACGGGCAGTGTTGGGGTATTTAAATGGCGGGGCACCATTCGTGTGAGACAGACCGACGGGCAGATCAAGGAGTACTTTACTCCGGAACAAACTTACCAGGTGGCTAAACCATCTGCAACGGTGTCGCCGGATAAGATGAATGTGATCTATGCCGGTATCCCTAATCCGTTTTCTGTTTCTGCTGCGGGATTTCCGTTGGAAAGTGTTCATGCCTCTATAACAGGTGGTTCAATCTCAGGTGGCAGTGGAAAATATATGGTAAATGTAGGCGGTACCCAGGTAGGCAAGACCTTAAGCATAAATGTTTCTGCGACAAATGGCGGAAAAACCTTAAATTTAGGTTCGCAGCAGTTCAGAGTGAAGGCGCTGCCTACACCGAAAGCGTACATAAAAGGTAAATCCGGCGGGAATGTTCCTTTGGAATGGATCGAAGGAGCAGGTGCGTTGGAAACACAGCTTGAAGACTTTGTTTTTGATGTGAAGTTCAGGGTACTCAGGTTTTCTGCTACCTTTATCAATCCGAGATCGGATGCGGTGACGATGCAGAACAGCGGAGCGGGATTTAGCGGACAGATTAAAGGAGCACTGCATTCTTTGAGGCCGGGAGCAACGATCATCTTTAAAGATGTTGTTTGTGAAGGTCCTGATGGAAGACAGAAAGTGCTGGATGGAATAACATTTGTAGCAAAATAGCATATTATGAAAAAGATTTTAGGTATTGCAGTATTGTTGTTATTAGGCACGGGAGCTTATGCGCAGGATAGTATCCCTCCTGCAGGAGCCGATACGTTAAAGAAATCCAGGATTAAAACACCACCAAAAGACGGGTTTGCGGTGAGAAAAGATATCGACAGCAATGTGATGGTTCCTTATGCTGATGTGCGTGAGGAAGATGTCGTTTATTCTAAACGGATCTGGAGAGAAATTGACCTGCGTGATACGATCAATTCTGTTTTAGGTGCTGAAGGCTCTAAACTGATCGATGTATTGCTGGAGGCAATAGGGAATGAAGAGCTTACAGCATATTCTAATAAAGATACCACAGCAGGGAAATTACTGGACGATAATGATTCTTTTAAGATCGCGCTGACTGCGCAGGAAGCATTGCAAAGTGCAAGGGGATCTGTCGAAGGTGTTGCCGATTCACTGACCGGAAAGATCGCTGCGCCGTCTCTGGGAAGACTGAGGTCGGATGAGTTTGTGAAATACCGGATCAAGGAAGACTGGATCCTGGATACAAAACGATCTATTTTTGAACCCAGGATAATAGGTATTGCGCCTATGAAGATGGTGGAGGGAAACTGGCAGCCGGTATTCTGGATCTATTACGATGATGCCAGACAGCTCCTAAGCACGAAACGTTTGGTCAATCCTGCCAATGATGCGTCTACGCTGACTTTTGATGATTTTTTTGTGAGGAGATTGTTCTATAGTTATATCGTTAAAGAGACAAACCCGGGTAATAAGAACATTACTGATATGCTTGGACTGACTGATCCTAAAGATCCCAAAAAACTCTATGAATCTGAACGGATTAAGAAATCGGTATCTGATTTTGAGCAAAGTCTCTGGGAGTATTAATTGCCTGATTTTATTTTACTTTTTCGTCATCTCGACCTTAGGAGAGATCTCTTGAACTATAACACAAGCAAGAGATCTCTCCTAAGGTCGAGATGACGTGTTTTATACCTGATTGTTAAAATGCTGAAGCAGGGTTTGCACCTGTTTCTTGTTCAATACTTCGGCCAGTTCTGCTTCTGTGGCTTCTTTGATCTTCTTAACAGATTTGAAATGTCTCAAAAGTTTGTCGGCGGTGGTCTTTCCGATACCACCGATCTCTTCAAGTTCGGTCTTGAGTGTGCCCTGATCTCTTTTCTTCCTGTGAAAGGTGATTCCAAAACGGTGCGCTTCGTCGCGGAGCTGCTGGATCACTTTTAAGGTTTCTGATTTTTTGTCGAGATAGAGCGGATAGGAGTCGTCGGGATAATACAATTCTTCCAGCCTTTTGGCGATGCCGATGACGGTTACTTTTTTGTCGATGCCAAGTTTCTTCAGACTGGTCATTGCAGAGGAAAGCTGCCCCTTGCCGCCATCAATGATGATGAGCTGAGGCAGTGTGCCATCTTCCTCAAGCATGCGTTTATAACGTCTGTAAACTGCTTCTTCCATGGTGGCGAAATCATTAGGCCCTTCTACTGTTTTTACATTGAAATGCCGGTAGTCTTTTTTAGAGGGTTTGGCATCCTTAAATACGACAATAGCGGAAACCGGGTATTTGCCCTGGAAATTGGAGTTGTCGAAACATTCGATGTGTTTTGGCAGTTGCGTAAGCCTGAGGTCTTTTTGCATCTGGCTCAGTATCCTGTCCGTCCGGAGGTCCGGGTTTAATTTTTCATATTGGTTGAGCTTTTCCTTTTTAAAGAAGAGCACATTCTTTTGTGAAAGTTCCAGTAATTTCTTCTTCTCGCCAAGTTTTGGAACTGTGAACTTAAGGTTTTCATCCAGGAGTATGATGTCAAACGGGACAATGATCTCCTTTGAAGTACTGTGAAACCTGGTGCGAAACTCTGTAATGGCAATGGTGAGGAGCTCCTCGTCGGTTTCATCCAAACGCTTTTTGATTTCAATGGTCTGGGTCTGTATGATGCTGCCGTTCATTACCTTTAAATAGTTTACAAATGCGTAGTGCTCATCAGAGGCAATACTCACTACATCTATATTGGTAATTGCGCTGTTTACAACTGTAGATTTGCTTTGATATTTTTCCAGGATCTGTAGTTTTCTTTGGTATTGATGTGCATATTCAAAGTTGAGCTGGTCTACTGCATTCCTGATTACCTGTTTGACATTTTTTATGACATTGCCTATCTTCCCGTTGAGGATGTCTTTGATTTCTTCAATATTGTTGCTATAATCGTCGAGTGTCTGATAGGCCTGGCAAGGACCTTTACAATTGCCGATCTGGTATTCCAGGCAGACTTTAAACTTCCCGCCGTCGATATTTGCAGGTGTTAGCGGCAGGTTGCAGGTACGCAGCGGATAGGTTTCCTTGATCAGGTCAAGTATGGTGTGCATCATGCCTACCGAAGCATATGGACCGAAATAGGTGGAACCGTCCTTCACCATTTTCCGGGTCCAGAATACTCGGGGGAAGGGTTCTTTTTTGATGATGATCCAGGGAAAAGTCTTGTCATCTTTCAGCAGGATATTGTATCGGGGCTGGTGCTTTTTGATCAGGCTGTTTTCCAGAAGCCAGGCGTCGATTTCGGTGTCAACTATGGTAAAGGAGATCTTTCTGATCCTGGAAACCAATACTTTGGTCTTGCCGTTCATCTGGTTGTCCTTATTAAAATAAGAACCGACGCGATTTCTGAGGTCTTTGGCTTTGCCGATATAAATCAGCGTTCCGTCTGTATCCCAAAACTGGTAGACACCGGGTTTATGCGGAATATCAGCTACAACTTTTTTATGTTCGAAAGCACTCATGATAACGGGAGGATGCTAAATTAAAATCCCAGTTTTTCATCCAGTTCAGTGCTCTGGTCCTGCTGTTGCTGATACTGGTTGCAGTCATACACTATTGATACCCCATTCTTTGGTGGTTCAAAATCAGCCTGACTGATCTTTAGCTTAGGATTTGCATAAACCCGTTTCATAAAACCGGCAAAGATGGGAAGGGCGGTTGTGGCACCGTCGCCCTGGGCTGTACTGGTAAAATGGAATGCCCGGTCTTCACAGCCTGTCCATACGCCGGCAACCAGCTGCGGGCTAATGCCCATAAACCAGCCGTCTGAATTGTTCTGAGTGGTGCCGGTTTTTCCTCCGATAGGAGCCTTTACGCCATATTTGCCGGCAAGACGCCAGCCTGTTCCGCTGGTGACAACGCCCCGCAGCATACGCGTCATGATATAAGCGACTTCCTCATTCATCGCGGGAACCGGGATCGGTTTTTCACTGTGCAGCAGTACGCCGTTCTTGTCCTCTATCCTTAATATATAGGTTGGTTTGGTCCAGACTCCTTTATTTGCGAAAGCACTGTAAGCTCCCACCATATCATAGACCGAGGCATCAAAGGAACCCAGTGCTATGGAAGGATATGGAGGAACGTCAGATGTGATCCCCATTTTCTTGGCAAGTGTTGCAACGGCCGTTGGCCCGACCTGCTTCATTAGATAGGCCACAATATAGTTTTGTGACAGTGCCAGGCCTTTTTGTAAGGTCAGATAGCCCGGAACGGTACCGCTGGAGCGCGGAACCCAGGGCTCGCCGCCTGGAACGTCAATGCTTACCGGTTCGTTCAGTACAGTGAAGCATGGGGAATACCCGTTTTCGACCGCAACTGCATAGGTAAATGGTTTCGCTGTAGAACCCACTTGCCGGGTTCCCATTTTTACCTGGTCATATTTGAAATGTTCATAATTAATGCCGCCTACCCATGCTTTAACATAGCCTGTTTGCGGATCCATGGCCATCATGGCATTCCTAAGCAGCATTTTATAATATCTGACGGAATCGATCGGTTTCATTACGGTGTCAATATTTCCTTTCCAGCTGAAAATGGTGAGCTTGGTAGGTGTATTGAAATCTGTTTTGATCTCTTCTTCCGATTTTCCTTCAAGGATCAGTGCTTTGTACCTGTCGGATCTTTTGACACCCTGTTCTATCTGCAGTTCTTTTCCTTTGAAGGGGTTTCTTCCTTTCCAGCTTTTTAAAAACGATGCCTGCAGGATCTTCATGTATTCTTTCTGGGCTTCCTCGGCATATACCTGCATGTCGTAGTTGATTGTCGTAATGATTCTGAGTCCGTCACGGTCAAGGTCGTAAGGAGTTCCGTCTGGTTTGGTAATGGAGCGCTCGTCAAAAATTCTCCTGATGTCGCTTTTGAGTACTGCCCTGAAATAAGGAGCGATTCCTTCGTTTACCGTAGCGGCATTAAATCTGAGGCCAAGCGGTTTTTCTTTCTCTGTATTGAACTCCTGTTCGGTGAGCAGTTCTGCTTTCACCATTAGCCCCATGATGGTGTTTCTCCTGGCCAGTGACCGTTCCGGATTACGGGTAGGGGAATAACGGGTTATTCCTTTCAGGATGCCAATCAGTGTGGCTGCCTGGGAAACAGTGAGCTTATCCGGTGTGGTATTGTAATATACCCTTGCGGCGGACTTGATGCCATAGGCCTGGTTTCCGAAATCAACAGTATTCAGGTACATAACAATGATCTCCTCCTTTGTGTAATTGCGTTCCAGTTTAACTGCTATCACCCATTCCTTGAATTTTTGGAGCGTCCGCTTGATCATGTTCTTTTGTCTGCCTTCGTCAGAAAATAGGTTTAGCGCAAGTTGCTGTGTAATGGTGCTGCCACCTTGCTTTTTACCGATCAGGTTGTACAGGATAATGGTAAACGTACGTTTAAAGTCTATGCCGGAATGCTTGCGAAACCTGATGTCTTCTGTTGCAATTAATGCATTGATGACATTTGGAGATATTTCAGGATAAGTAACATTGGAGCGATTTTGTACAAAATATGTACCTAATACCCTTCCATCATCTGTCACGATCTCCGATGCCTGGTTACTTTTCGGGTGTTCAATGTCCCTGAATGAAGGCAGTTCGCCAAATAACCCGAAACCGATGGAAACGATAAACAGCGCAAACAAAACCATTGCGCCAATCAATATTTTCCATAATCTATAATTATACTTTCTAATGTCTCCCTGCGAAAGTGGTTTATTCATTTTAATAATTGTTTTTATAGAATTCGATGTACTTGTTCAGTAGGTTCTTGCTGGTAAGTTTATCGAAGTTTTCTTTGCTGATGATGAAACTGGTATAAACATTAACGGGCACCTTCATGATTTGTTTCAATTGGGGGGTAATCCCGTTTGAATAAGTTTTAGCATCTTCAAAATTACTAAAGTTCCCTACATATATGAGCTGATCGTTGTCAAATTCTTTTAACTGGTGCCTGAGGCCACTTCCTGAATAGTTTCCCCTGTTGAACTGGCCAATGCCAAAACGGGATGAGCTTAAGGTAAGGGAGGCATCTGCAACTGCCACTACATAATAGTAGATTGAAGATTCAGCTGTGCTGAATGGCCCCTCAACTTTAACAGCAGGAGCCGGTGTGACGTTGGATGGTGCAGGAACACTCTGTTTTTTTTCCACTGTCTTTGGACTGGTCGGAACTGCTGTTTGTGCAGGCTGATTTTGGACAGCTTTGGCAATCGGAGCCGTATTTGTCTTTTCTATGAATGGAGGTTCATTGGGGTCAAAATCTATCAGGGCGATCTGTCTTTTTTTGAAATCTGAAAGATGTGCGTTGATATACGTTAAATGTTCTTTGACCAGGGGCGTAATTAGTTTGTCATCAGGAAATTGCGTGATGATGGTGTCCAGTGCAATGATCAGGCTGTCTACATGGCTGGTGCGGCCAATTGCAATTGCTTTCAGGTAGGCAAATTGCGGGGAAAGCAGGTTTTGACCTGTTCGTGCATTTTCATTTGCCTGTTGGATCACATTGCCGAAGGCCTTCTTCTCGTACTGTTCAAAAGTCTCATTATATTTTTTATTTACAGCGGTTTCAAGTTCGGATTGTTTTGCAGAAAAAGACGGGTCCAGAATTGTTTTGGCATATATCGACGCAGGGAAATCTGTCAGTACCTTATTTTTATATTCATTGGCTTTAGCTTCGTTTGAGCCTTTGTTGATCAGAAACAGGCTATAGTAAATAGTCGCAAGGTGATTGTTCGCCGGAAAACGCTTTAGCAGTATTAAATAAATTTCCTCAGCTTCTTTGGCATCTTCCAGTTCCTGCAGATAGAAACTGGCAATCTCATAATAAGCATCGATGATTTTTTGATTGGACTGTGTGAGCAGATCTGGCGTAACAGGAAGTGCATCTGTATATTGTTTTACCAGGGTTGCTTTATCTTTGATGACCGGTGCGGCTTCGTCGGGATTTGCTGGTGTGCTGCTGGTATTATTAACGATGTCTTGTGTGGTTTCCTGGGCTGAGGACCTGACACTTTGCCGCCAGTTATTTTCCAGCTTTCTGCTTCCCCATTTTTTCTTAAAATCATTAAAGCCTATGCTGATCGCCGTAGGATTACTGAAGTAAAATGAATTTTGCGGCTGCGCTTTGTTGGTCGGGCTGGTGCTATAATTTCCAGCATAATTGAATCCCGCTGAAGTATTGTTGTTTACAGGGGCGGCCGTCTCAATAACAGGGCTCGCCAGTGCTTCTATCAGCCCGGCACGGCTGGCTTCCGGTTGTCTGGAAATGTACTGAAGTGTATCTTCAAGCGCTATGATTTCAAAACGGTTGGTGAGGTATCTCAGGTTCTGGTTCTTTTTAAGGATGAGGTCATATCCCGGATAGCTTTTGGGCAGGGTATTGACTGTGCTGTCGTAATAAGACTTAGCCTTTAAATAATCCTTGAACTGCTTAAAATTCAGGTCGGCTATCCTCAGATAAGAAAGTCCTTTCTGATATTGATTTGTAGTGCTTTTTTGAATAGAGAACTGATAGAATTTCTGGGCCTCTTCATATTCTTCCCTGGCAGCGTGGTTTTCGGCCACCTGGAAATACACCTGATCGTTGTAATCGAGGTTTTTATCGTCCTTTAGAAGGGAGAGCAGTTCATCCTTGTTGTCTGACCGGATATCTCCCAGGAAAGTTTTGAGTTTAATCTGGTTTAAGTTGGCATTGAAATACATTTCAAAAGGGGCGTTGCTCCGTTCTACTTTTCTATAATTAAGGGAGGCCTCCTTATAGTTTTTCTGGCTTTCATAAAGCTGCGCAAGAATATAGGTCCAGCGGATTCTTTCCTGACTTTGCGTTGCATTCTTTACAGCATCCTTTAAATAGGAGATGGCTGCTGCGTTGTTCTTTAGATAAATGCACATTTGAGCAAGCGTGGCTAAAGGTGCGGCAAGTCTTTTTCTGGATTTTATATCTGGTATTAATGCTTCAAGTGTATCCAAAACCTGGTTTGCTTCGCTAATGCGTTTTAATTGCATCAGGCTTCTCGCTTTCCAGTTGAGGGCTTCCAGATAGCTGTTTGTGTTCTTTTTATAGGCTTTGGTCGTGTAATCAAAGTATTCAACAGCATTGAAATAGTTGCCGTTAAAGAAGTTTGCCTTTCCGAGCAGGATGTACGCGTCGTCCAGGTAATTGCTGTAACTTTTTTCAAGAATGATGGCCTGTGCTTTTTTAATGATATCATCCATTGGCTTCAGGTTGAGTGAAGCTCCTGCTGTGTTGTTGTCTGCCTCGGGACCCAGATAGACCGGAAGAATCTGGTCATAGTTGTCAACGTAATTTTCAGTCAGCTCCAGCTGATGCCCGGTGAGGATAACATTTGAGTTATAGATGTAATTGTAACGGGCGGTAAGGTTTTGCATGCCCCTGCTTGTCGCAGTGTCCTTTTGAGAGCTGCAGGAGTATATTATGCAAATGCATAAACTAAATAATAGTACCTTTAAATTGTTGATTGCGTAATGTTTCAAATAGAGATTAAGTTAATGCTTGTGACCAATAAAAATATATACAAAAGTATTTTATTCAACTATAACTTCTTAACAAAAGATGTTTTATTTAATCTGACTGCACATGAAAGATTCTAACGGAGATAAACAGAATGCGAACAACTTTGCCAAATATTCGGCAATCAGTTTTCAGATGCTGGCTACAATAGGGTTATTTGCATTCGCAGGGTATAAAATTGATGAAGGCAAAAATAATAAAACGCCCGTGTTCGCGACAATATTTAGCTTTATTGGGGTTGTTGTATCTCTGTATATGGTCATAAAACAATTAAATAAAAATGACAAGTAACCGGGAAATCAGGGTATTTGCCTACTTTTGTGAAAAATACTGATTTTGAATTTAACGAAGTTCACCATTTGCTACCTGATATATGTAGCGGCTATCGCCGGTGTTGCGTATTTGCTTTCTTCCTTTTTTCCCGATGTGTTTATCCTGGCCAGAAAGTTTTGGGTAGTCTTAGGCTTTCTTTCAGGGATCACTTTTATCGCATACACGATTGCTTATTTAGGGATCAGACGTCACCCCGAAACAGGGGTCATGGCCATCATGGCATCTATTGCAATAAAAATGATTTTTTCAATGGCTTTCGTGCTGATATACAGCCTGAATAACAAAGAAAACGGGCTTGTTTTTGTGTTGAATTTTTTTTCTTTATATTTATTGTTCAGCTTCTTTGAAATATACTGTTTGTTACGTAACTTGCGCCACCAAATTAAAAAGTAAAAAACACACTATAAATGCATTTCAGTCATATTTTGAGATCTAAGAAAAACATACTAAGTATCGCTTTTGCGCTTTTTCTGACATTTTTTAGTTTAAATGTTTCAGCATTGGAGGGAGCTGTTGCTGAAGAAACAGCTACGGCGCATGCAAAAGAGACTGAAAAGGAAAAAGAGTTTGATATCAGTACTTTTATATTGCATCATATTGCGGATACCCACTCTTTCCATTTATGGGGAGAGGGTGAAAACTCTGTAGGTATTCCGCTTCCAGTAATTTTATGGACGGAGAGCGGGCTGATAGTGTTTATGTCGGGTGAATTCCATCATGATGCTGAAGGTAAAGTTGTAGTGGAAAAAGGAGGGCAGCGTTTTATAAACGTTCATGAGAAAATTTATTATGCTTCGCCTGCGGCCAATGAACATGGTGTTTTTGCAGAGGTGAATGCGAAGCATGAGGTTGCAAACAAACAGCCGTTGGATTTTTCCATAACTAAAAATGTGTTTACACTGATCTTTTCTTCTGTAATACTTGCGATTGTCTTTATTGGAGTAGCTAAAGGTTATCGCAAACGCTCTGGAAAATCTCCGAAAGGTTTCCAGTCTTTGATGGAGCCGGTGATATTATTTATCAGGGATGAGGTTGCTATACCAAACCTGGGTTCAAAGTTTGAGCGGTTTATGCCTTATTTACTAACTATATTCTTTTTTATATGGTTTAATAACCTGCTGGGGATGGTGCCGTTTTTCCCAGGTGGAGCAAATTTAACGGGTAACATTAACCTGACCTTTGTGTTGGCTTTGCTAACCTTTATTATTACTACTGCAAATGGCAACAAATATTATTGGAGCCATATATTTAAGCCTCATGTGCCATGGTGGTTATATCCATTGATGATCCCGGTTGAGATCATTGGTATATTTACAAAGCCGATCGCTTTGATGATACGTTTGTTTGCAAACATTACTGCCGGACACATTCTCGTATTGGCTTTATTGTGCCTGATATTTGTATTCAAATCGATCTTTGTCGCGCCGGTGTCCGTGTTGTTTGTGGTATTTATTAGCTTGATTGAATTGTTGGTTGGCGCGATACAGGCCTTTATTTTTACTGTATTAACTGCTTTGTTTATTGGCCTGGCCATTGAAGAACATGGCGAACATTAATTTGAAACAACATTGTTTTTACATATATAAATTAAACTAAAATGGTAATTGGAAGTATTGCTGCAATTGGTGCAGGTTTAGCTGCAATCGGTGCAGGTATCGGTATCGGTAAAATTGGTGGTTCAGCTTTAGAGGGCGTTGCTCGTCAACCAGAAGCTGCATCTAAAATTCAAACGATGATGTTGATCGCTGCTGCATTCGTTGAGGCGGTAGCACTTTTCGCTGTTGTTGTATCTTTCTTAGGTACAAACTCAGGCGGAGCGGTTTAATCAAGAAAAAGAAATTCCCTGATGCGATTGGCTAAAGGGAATTTCTTAATTAAGTTGAGTGTTAAAAATAAAAGAGATATAAAATGGATTTATTTAATCCCAGCATTGGTTTAGTTGTATGGAGCACCATAGTGTTCTTATTACTGTTTTTTGTTTTGTCAAAGTTTGCATGGAAACCGGTTTTGGCAGCAATAAAGGAGCGTGAACACTCTATTGATGATGCTTTGAACAAAGCTGAACTGGCAAGGGATGCCATGGTTCGTCTGACGGCAACAAACGCCCAGCTGATGCAGGATACCAGGGCAGAACGTGACCAGATATTAAAAGAAGCTAAAGCGCTGAAAGATAATATTGTGAATGAAGCCAAGCAACAGGCCCATACTGAAGGCGCCAAATTGATAGAAAAGGCCAAAATTGAAATTGAGAACCAAAAGAAAGCTGCTCTGGCTGAATTGAAAAATCAGGTTTCTACTTTATCTATCGAAATTGCGGAACGTGTACTGCGCAGTCAGTTAGACGATAAAGCGAAACAGCAGGATTTAGTGAATAGTCTTTTAAAGGACGTTGAATTAAATTAATTAGTAGTTCTTTACCAGATATAAGAGGAAAATGTCAGAACATAAAGCAGCATCAAGATATGCCAGATCGCTAATAGATCTTTCTACAGAGCAAAATGCTTTTGAAGAGATGAAAAACGATATGGTTCTTTTAGAGCAGGTCATTGATCAGAATCCTGAACTGGAGGCTATTCTTAAAAACCCGATTGTTCCTTTGAATAAAAAAACCGGGATTTTAGATCATGTATTTGGCGACAAAGTGCATGCAGTTACCAAAGCATTTTTAAAGCTGGTGGTAAGTAAAGGCCGTTCAGGGATCCTGTTCGCAATTTCAAAGGCATTTATTGCACAGTATAATCTCATTAAAGGAATTGTAACCGCTGAGGTTACTTCTGCAACCGGGCTTACTGATGCGAACAGGGCCGAGATCACAAATATTGTGAAAAAGGAAAATGGTGCCAATGTGGTAGTGATCAAAGAGAAAATTGACGATAAGCTGATAGGTGGCTTTGTTTTGAAGGTTGGCGACCGGCAATTTGATGCCAGTATTTCCAGCAGTTTAAGTAAACTAAAAAAGGAATTTGCTCAGGGACTTGTTTAACCTGGAGAATTAAGATAACATATACTGATTTACAAAAGAAATAACATAAAATTATGGTAGAGGTAAGACCAGACGAAGTATCGGCAATTATCAGGCAACAATTGGCGGGCTTCAAATCAGAAGCGGAACTTGAAGAAGTTGGTACCGTATTGCAAGTGGGTGATGGTATTGCCCGTGTTTATGGTTTAACTAAAGTTCAGTCAGGTGAGTTAGTTGAATTTGAGACCGGACTACAGGGTATCGTTTTGAACCTTGAGGAAGATAATGTCGGTGTCGTGCTTTTAGGCCCTTCTGACACTATTAAGGAAGGTGATACGATCAAACGTACCAAGAAAATTGCTTCTATCAAAGTTGGTGAAGGAATGCTGGGCCGTGTTGTGAATACACTTGGCGAGCCTATCGACGGTAAGGGACCTATTCTTGGCCAGACTTATGAGATGCCGATTGAGCGTAAGGCTCCTGGAGTAATCTATCGTCAGCCGGTTACTGAGCCGTTGCAAACAGGTATCAAGGCGATTGACGGAATGATCCCAATTGGTCGTGGTCAGCGTGAGCTGGTGATCGGTGACCGTCAGATCGGAAAAACTGCGGTTTGTATCGATACCATTATCAATCAAAAAGAATTTTACGAGGCAGGTAACCCTGTGTTCTGTATATATGTGGCTTGCGGACAAAAAGCGAGTACTGTAGCGAACATTGTACGTACTCTTGAAGAGAACGGCGCAATGCCTTATACAGTAGTTGTAGCTGCTTCAGCGGCTGAACCTGCTCCTTTGCAGTTTTATGCTCCTTTTTCAGGTGCTGCAATAGGCGAGTTTTTCCGGGATACCGGAAGACCAGCTTTAATTGTTTATGATGATTTGTCTAAGCAGGCTGTAGCTTATCGTGAGGTGTCATTGCTGTTGCGTCGTCCACCGGGCCGTGAGGCTTATCCTGGTGACGTGTTCTATCTGCACAGCCGTTTACTGGAGCGTGCAGCAAAGATCAATGCCAATGATGAAATTGCCCAGGCAATGAATGACCTTCCGGAATCACTGAAAGGCATCGTAAAGGGCGGCGGTTCACTAACTGCATTACCTATTATCGAAACCCAGGCTGGTGACGTATCGGCTTATATTCCAACCAACGTGATCTCGATCACTGATGGCCAGATCTTCCTGGAAAGTAACCTGTTCAACTCAGGTATCCGTCCGGCGATCAACGTAGGTATCTCGGTATCGCGTGTAGGTGGTAACGCCCAGATCAAATCGATGAAGAAAGTTGCGGGTACATTGAAACTGGATCAAGCTCAGTACCGTGAGCTGGAGGCTTTCTCTAAATTTGGTTCTGACCTTGATGCAGCAACTAAATCTGTACTGGATAAAGGTGCACGTAACGTAGAGATCCTTAAACAGGGACAGTTCTCTCCTATGACGGTAGAGAAACAGGTTGCGATCATTTACATTGGTACAAAGAATCTGATGCGTTCAGTTCCTGTAAATAAAGTGAAAGAATTTGAAGCTGAGTATTTACAGCAGCTTGAATTGCGTCATCCTGAAACTTTGAAGGCACTTAAAGCCGGTAAGTTTGATGATCAGATTACAGGAGTGTTAGAAACTGTTGCCAAAGAGCTTTCAGGTAAATATTAATTAGATGGCTAATTTAAAAGAAGTAAGAAATCGTATTGCGTCGGTACAATCTACGCAGCAAATCACCAAAGCCATGAAAATGGTTTCGGCGGCAAAGCTGAAGCGTGCCACCAATGCTATTGTACAGTTACGTCCGTATGCTACAAAGCTAAAAGAGATCCTTGGAAATCTTTCTGCAAGTCTTGAGGGATCATCATCTCCTTTCATACAGGAACGTGTACCCAACAAGGTTTTAATTGTTGCAGTTTCTTCTAACCGTGGTTTAGCCGGCGCATTCAATATGAATGTGATCAAAACTGTGAATAACCTGATTGCCGAGAAATATAGTGAGCAGTACAAAAACGGCAATGTAAGCATTGTTGCTATTGGAAAAAAAACGCAGGATTTCTATGAGAAGCGTAATTACAACGTAATTGGCAACAACAACGAGGTGTATGCTGCGCTTACTTTTGAAAATGTAACGAAGATTACGGATGCCATTATGGATGGTTTTATAAAAGGTGATTTTGACAAGGTTGAACTGGTATACAACAGATTTAAAAATGCTGCTGTACAGATTTTAACAACGGAACAATTGCTGCCTTTACCTAAAGCTGAGTCAGCGGCAGATGTGAAGACTTCAAATGTAGATTATATTCTGGAACCTTCAAAAGAGGAAATCGTAGCGCAATTGATTCCTAAGTCTATCAAAACGCAATTGTATAAGGCTGTATTAGATTCTCATGCTTCGGAGCACGGCGCGCGTATGACGTCTATGGACAAAGCAACAGAGAATGCCGGGGACCTGTTAAAGGCCTTAAAGCTTTCTTACAACCAGGCGCGTCAGGCTGCAATCACCACAGAGCTCACCGAGATTGTGAGTGGTGCAGCTGCATTGAACGGTTAATCTTCAAATTATGATATTCAAGCCCCCCGGATAATTATCCGGGGGGCTTTTTTTTATATATCTTGTAGAAATTTTACTGCGCTTTTGCGTGTTTTGTTGAAAAAATATTACTTTTGCCCTGTATAAAAATAATAGAATGGAACAGACACCAAAGCAAAATACAGAAAGCATGAAAAGGGCTAATGATGTAGCTACATACAAGTTAATGACTGTAGGTATTTTAGTAGGCATAGTAGGGGTTTACCTTCGCTTTGCTTTTGATTCAACAGCATTATCCATTGTGTCATGGGTAATTTTATTGATCGGCTCTGTTATTGCCTGTAAGGGAGTATTCAAAATATTAAACGCATAGTTTTAAAAATAATCTTATAAAGACAGGCCCGTTAGTGTGAACTAACGGGCCTGTTTTATTTTGCACGCGGTATTATTGGCTCCCTGTTATACGCTAAAAAATAAATGGGTTACCTATTTCATAATTCAGTATTAAGGGTAAATCAATTATAATTGCTGTTATGAAAAAATATTTAATCTATTGTGTATTCGCAATAGCGGTTTTCGGCTGCGACAAACAAAAGAACTTTGAAAGCGGAACCTCTGATGTAACTGAAGCCAATCTGGAGAATAGTGATACCACATTTACAGAAAAGATCATTAAGACTGCAGACATGCGGTTTAGGGTAAAAGATGTGCAGCAGACTAAGGAAAAGCTGAGCAATGCAATAAAAGCCGAGGGCGGTACAGTGACAGAATTTTCTATTCAGAGCACTGTTCAGAAAAGTGAGAAAGTAAGGTATTTGACAGACTCATTGCAGGAGTCGACTGCTTACAGAACTGAGGGATTTATGGTTGCCAAAGTTCCTTCAGATAAATTGGATGAGTTTACAAATAAGATTGCAAGGATAGCGATGTTTGTAGATCAGCAATCCATGAAGCTTGATGACCAGAGTATTGCCTATCTGGCCAATCAGCTAAAGAACCGGAACCGCGTAGAGGCAGTGGAGCAGTTAAATAAACATGCCAGTAAAAAAAGCAATAATGTGGAAACGTCACTGCTGCTTAAGGATGATTATGTTGATAAGAAAATAGAAAATCTGATCATCGACAGTAAGGTTAAATACAGCAACATTACACTAAATTTTTACCAGGATAATACGGTGAAAAGAATTATAGTAGAAAATGACAATCTTTCGGATTATCGTCCGGGCTTCTTTAAAAGACTTTGGCTAAGTATTGACACAGGATGGACTATTTTCAAAGAGTTCTTGCTGATCCTGACTAATTTATGGGTATTGTTTGCACTGGGGATAGCGGGGTATTTAATGTTTAAATATTACGGTAAAAAGAAGGCTGCTATTTAAGCCGCTTTTTATTGTCCTTTGCAAAAGCTTCCCAGCCGGAATATGCTTTGCCTTTTCCGGTAGTGCTGATGCGCTGAAAGGAATGGCAGACTGCTACTGATAGTCCGTCAGTAGCGTCCAGAAACTCGGGGGTTTCTTTAAAATTCAGGAGCCGCTGGAGCATAGCGGCCACCTGTTCCTTACTGGTGTTGCCATTGCCGGTAATGGATTGTTTGATCTTTCGCGGCGCGTACTCTGCTATTGGAATGTTCCTGGATAATGCCGCGGCCATTGCAATTCCCTGCGCACGTCCGAGTTTGAGCATGACCTGTATGTTTTTGCCGTAAAAAGGGGCTTCAAGAGCAAGCACATCGGGTTTAAATTCGTCGAGGAGTGCTGTTGTCTTTTCAAAAATACGCTGTAATTTGAGGAAATGATCGTCGAGGTGGTCCATTCTCACTATACCCATGGTGATCAGTTCGATTTTACTCCCCTTTTCCAATATCACGCCGTAACCCATTATGGAGGTTCCGGGATCGATACCCATAATTACCCTTTCCTTTTTTTCAACCAACATAAAACAATATTAAGCATATTTGCAGAGAGTAAACCTATAAAAATTGATATCAGATTATAAAAAAACAGTTTCATTCGTTCTCAAAACCGCAATTGTTGTATTTGCTTTTTGGTTTATCTATCACAAACTAGTTGCTAATGAGAACCTAAGGGAATTTGGAAAACTTATAGAACGGATACCAAAATCAGAAATTATAGTTGTTCTATCGGTTGTTTTTCTGCTGATGTTTTTAAACTGGGGACTGGAGGCTGCTAAATGGCAGAGACTGATTTCCCAGGTTGAAAAAATTACCTTGTGGCGGGCTATAGAATCTGTGTTTTGCGGCCTTACCTGGGCTGTATTTACCCCTAACCGGATCGGGGAGTACGGGGGCAGGGTCTTCTTCCTGTCACCAAAGAGAAGAATTATCGGGGTGGTGGCTATGGCGGTCGGGAACATCGGACAAATGGTACTGACAAATGTCTTTGGCGCAGTTGCACTGAGTATATTCATTTACCGTTTTGTTGGTATCGACTACAGATTGTTTTACGCTCTGGTTGTTTTATCTTTAATGTTTTGCCTGTTCTTCATTGTTTTTTATTTTAACATCAGGTGGTTAAACGGGATTTTGCTTTCGGTACGTTTTACGCGCAGGTATAAGAAATTCTATAGCATTCTTGCAAGGTATAAAAAGAGAGAACTTCTAAATATCTTATTGTTCTGCCTGGCCAGATATGCGGTTTTCAGCACACAATATTTTATATTGTTCCATTGGTTAATTCCTGAGATCCACTATCTGGACATCCTGATGATGGTGAGTATATTGTTCTTCGTCCAGTCGACCCTGCCCTCTCTTGATCTTTTTGATATAGGTGTAAGAAGTGTGACGGCTTCTTATTTTTTTAGTTCGGTGACCACTCAGGATGTGGCAGTCATCGCCTGTACAGCCAGTATCTGGCTGATAAATATTATAATTCCTGCTATATTAGGCGCTTATTTCGTTTCTAAACTCAATTTTTTTGGAAGTCTTCAGCGTAGTTAGCTTTATAGCCTGTTTTTTAACAATCTTATACGTGGTAGTCGTGCTTGCGTTTGTAAGAGGCTGGTATAGATTAAGTAATTTTATACCTGGTTTAAAAGAGGGCCGGACGGCTGTGTCGATAATAGTTGCTGCACGTAATGAAGAAAATAACATCTCAAAAACATTGGATGATCTGCTTGCACAAAATTATGATAAGAGACTGACGGAGATCATTTTTATAGATGACCATTCCACGGACGGCACCGCCGAAATCATCCGCTCGTATAGCGAACTCGGTGTTAAATTGATTGTTCTCAATGAAGACAAAGCCCTGAATTCCTATAAAAAGAAAGCGATTCAGACTGCGATCGGACAGGCCAATGGTAAACTGATCATTACGACGGATGCAGATTGCAGAATGGGGCCGAGGTGGCTGCAGACTATCGTCTCGTTTTACGAGGAAAAGCAATATAAAATGATTTCTTCTCCCGTGACATTTTTTGAAGAAAAGAATTTTTTTGAAAAAGCGCAGTCCCTGGAGTTTTTATACCTGATCGGGCTTGGGGCTTCCACCATCGGCAATAAAATGCCCTCAACATGCAATGGTGCTAACCTCGCATATGAAAAAGAGGCATTTTACGAGGTAGGCGGATTTAAAGGGATAGATGATCTCGCATCCGGAGATGATGAACTACTGCTGCATAAAATCGCTGCAAGATTTGAAAATAATATAGGGTTCTTAAAAAATGAAGATGCGATAGTGTTTACACATGCCAAGTCAACTCTTAAAGAATTCATCCAGCAGAGGAAACGCTGGGCTTCCAAAAGTACACGGTATAAAAATAAATCGATTATCGTTCTGGGCGTATGTATCTGGGCTTTTAATCTAACTATTCTTATAAATATAGGTGCCGGGTTATTTATTGGCTTTTACCTCAGGCTCGCACTTGTCCAGCTACTTGCCAAGATGTTCATTGAGTTTATATTTTTACAGGGAATAACAGGTTTTGCGCGGAAAAAGAAACTTTTGATATTGTTGCCGGTGCTCAATATATTGCACATCATATACATCATATACATTGGTATAGCGGGTAACTCTGGAAAATATAACTGGAAAGACAGAATGGTAAAATAACGGTATGAATAACAGCCCTTCACAAAAGATATGGAAAAGGTTTAAGGCAAATAAGCTTGCTTTTGGCGGGTTGTTGTTTATAGTGTTGCTCATGATCGCTGGTATTTTGGGTTATCTCATGATACCTGACCAAACGCCTTACGCAAATACCATGCATTTGCAGCTCACCAATAAGAAGCCGGGAAGGACATTTCAATTTCTGGTCATCAGCCGGAATGAAAATACAAGCGAAACCGGGTTTTTAGAAAAAATGCTGTATGGTCAGAACGCCAATTTTAAAAGCATTCCCATAACTTCCTACAGGAAGGAAGGGGATGTAGTGTACGCCAGGGAGTATATAGGTGATGACGAACAGGCTGAAGAGACCGCTTATCCACTGGTAAGCGGCGCCAACAGGTACAGCCAGACGTTTTGGATGGGCACAGATATTTATGGCAGGGATTTGTACAGCAGGTTGGTTTTAGGCATTCGTGTTTCACTGTCTGTCGGATTAATAGCGGTATTGATCTCGCTCCTCATCGGGGTTAGCCTTGGTGCATTGGCCGGATATTTTGGAGGGAAAACCGATGCTGCGATCAGCTGGTTTATGAACGTGATCTGGTCGCTTCCTTCTCTTCTGTTGGTTATTGCCATCTCTTTCGCCCTTGGAAAAGGCTTCTGGCAGATATTTATAGCAGTAGGCTTATCGACCTGGGTAGACGTAGCGAGACTGGTACGCGGGCAAGTGATGGCCTTAAAAGAAGTGGAGTTTGTAGAAGCCTCAAAGGCGCTTGGATATTCTACGTCAAGAACCATTATCAAACACATTTTACCCAACATAGCCGGGCCTATATTGGTTGTGGCATCAGCCAATTTTGCATCTGCAATACTTCTGGAAACAGGGCTCAGCTTTTTAGGGTTTGGCGCTCAGCCACCTATGCCGAGCTGGGGAGGTATGATAAAGGAACACTACGGATATATTGTCATGGATGCTGCATACCTTGCGGTCTTGCCCGGACTGGCAATTATGCTCACGGTATACGCGTTTAATTTATTGGCGATAGGCCTGAGAGATGCTTTTGATGTCAAGTCACAAAATATTTCTGTTTAGCCTTCCTTTAATATAATGATTAACTTTGTTCCTGTATGCTGTTAAATTGTTTTCAAACCGAATTTCTGGAAGCCGGCTGTGACGAAGCCGGCCGGGGCTGTCTTGCGGGACCTGTATTTGCGGCAGCTGTGATATTGCCCCCTGATTTTCCGGCGGGAGAATTGACTGATTCTAAAAAATTGACCCATATGCAGCGCAATACATTGAGGGTGATCATTGAAAGAGAGGCGATAGCCTGGGCAGTAGCAGAGGTTGACAATCATGAGATTGACAAGATCAATATATTGAATGCCTCTTTTTTGGCCATGCACCGTGCCATAGAGAAGTTAAGTATACAGCCCCAATATTTAAGCATAGACGGAAACCGCTTTAAAGCCTATCCGAATATTCCTCATTCCTGCATTATCAAAGGCGACGGCAAATACCTTAATATAGCAGCGGCCTCTGTTTTGGCAAAAACCCACCGTGACGAATTCATGGAATCGCTATCCGGCCAATACCCTCACTATCAGTGGCACCAAAATAAAGGATACCCCACAATAGTACACAGAACCGCGGCACTGGAGCATGGACTGTCCCCTTTTCACCGCCGGACTTTTTCAATTACCGACCCCCAATTAACGCTGTTTTCGGAAACTGAAGCATAATTAGTATTTTCACAGTATTGAAAACACTAATTATTACAAGCAGAGTTCCCTTTCCCGTAAACAGCGGGTATCCTATAGTAGTCTACAATACTATAAAGGGACTTCTGCGGCTTGGTGTCGACATTACCCTGTTCAGTATCAATCCCAGCAAGCACAGGGTTGACGTAGATGACATCTATGACCCGGTGTTTGACAGCATTAAATTTTACTCTTTTAGTCTGGATACAGAGGTAAACATCTGGGGTGCTTTTTTCAATATATTCTCCAATCAGTCCTACAATGTGTCCCGCTATTATGACGATGATGCGGCAAAGCTCCTGGAAGAAGTGCTTAAAGAGAACGAGTTTGACATCATTCAGTTTGAAGGCCTGTTTATCGTTCCTTACCTGGACATTGTGAAGGCGAACAGCAAAGCTAAAATCATCTACAGGGCGCACAATATTGAATTCGATGTGTGGGAACGCATTGCGATGACGGAAAGCTTTACACCCAGAAGAAGGTATCTTCAGTTCCTTGCCCGCAGGCTAAAGGTTTACGAAACGGAGCAGATCAACCGCTTTCATCAAATCTTCGCCATCAGCGAACAGGACAGGCAGAGCATTGTGCGTTTTGGCGGCCAGGCCGGTATAGAAGTCTTTCCTGTGGCTCTGGACTTTGATAAATATGTAAGTGATGCTTCAAAAACAAGTTTCCCGACATTGTTTCATTTGGGAGCTATGGACTGGCGTCCGAATAAAGAGGGGCTGGAGTGGTTTTTAGATGAGATATGGCCTGATATTGAGAAACTGAGCAGTGAACTGCGCTTTTACATTGCCGGCAAGAATATGCAGCGGGAATTTTTTGAATATGATTCGGACAATCTGGTAGTCGAAGGAGAGGTCTTTGATGCTGTCGAATTTATCAATTCAAAGGCCATTATGATCGTGCCGCTGCTTTCAGGAAGCGGGATGCGTGTCAAGATCATTGAAGGGATGGCCATGAGCAAATGCATCATTGCCACAAGTATGGCTGCCGAGGGCATCAAATGCATGCACGATAAGGATATTCTGATAGCCGATACTGCCGATGAGTTTTACAGAGCAATCCTCAAATGCATCACCAATCCAAATAAGTGGCGCGAGATAGGAGAGAATGCCAGGAGAACGGTAGAAAGGGACCACGACATTTCGGCCATTTCCAAAAGGATGCTCAATATCTATCAGAAGTTACTTAGTGCATAAATTTTATGTACTTTTGCCCACGTTTTTACAGATCGACAATATGAAGAATACCGCATTAACAGAAAAACACATTTCGCTGGGCGCTAAAATGGTGCCGTTCGCAGGCTATAACATGCCTGTTCAATATGAAGGCATAAATGCAGAACATGCAACAGTAAGAAATGGTGTTGGTGTATTTGATGTAAGCCACATGGGCGAATTTATCCTGAAAGGAGAGAATGCCCTGGACCTGATCCAGCGAGTGACCAGCAACGACGCATCAAAATTATATGACGGTAAAGTGCAGTATTCCTGTCTTCCAAATGAAGATGGCGGGATAGTAGACGATTTGCTGGTATACCGTATAGATGAAAAGACCTATATGCTGGTCGTAAATGCTTCCAATATAGAAAAGGACTGGAACTGGATTCAGCGATATAACACCAATGGAGTGGAGATGCATAACATTTCTGACAAAACCTCATTGCTTGCTATACAAGGCCCCAAAGCCGCGGAAGCATTACAGGCCCTAACCGATGTTGATCTCGCTTCTATGGAGTATTACAGCTTCGTAAAAGGAAAGTTTGCCGGTATTGATAATGTGGTGATCTCTGCTACAGGTTATACCGGTGCTGGTGGGTTTGAAATTTATTTTGACAATGAGCATGCAGTTGCCATATGGGATGCTGTATTTTCCGCAGGTACATCCTTAGGCATCAAGCCGATCGGTTTAGGTGCCCGTGATACTTTACGTCTGGAGATGGGATTTTGCCTGTATGGTAATGACATCGACGATACGACCTCGCCCATTGAAGCCGGACTGGGTTGGATCACCAAGTTCAGTAAGAAATTTACCAATTCAGAAGCATTGCTTGCACAAAAAGAAGCCGGCATAAAAAATAAGCTGGTGGGTTTTGAGATGGTTGAAAGAGGCATTCCCCGTCATGATTATGAGATTGTGGATGCGGAAGGAAGTGTCATAGGCAAAGTGACTTCGGGTACCCAGTCACCTTCGTTACAGAAAGCGATAGGTATGGGCTATGTGGCAAAAGGATTTGATAAAGAAGGAACGGAGCTGTACATCAATATCCGCAACACGAAGATCAAAGCCAGAGTTGTTAAATTTCCTTTCTACAAATAACCGCATTCCAATAACTGCTCATGAACAAGCGTATAGAAGTTTGTCTAACTCCGGCCTTGCTTCACCTCTATGACATCAGCAATAGCATTGTAGTCGTTATAGATGTGCTAAGAGCGACTTCATCAATAGTTTATGGAATCGACAATGGTGCCACAGCGATTATCCCTGTTGCCCATGTAGAAGATTGCCTGGCCTATTCCGGCAAAGGATTTTTGCTGGCGGCAGAACGCGACGGATCTGTGGTCGAGGGTTATGATTTTGGCAATTCTCCATTCTCGTATACCAAAGAAAAAGTAGGCGGTAAAACTATCGTGCTGACCACGACAAATGGCACCAAGGCGCTCCATATGGCCAGGGAAACGGCACATCAGGTAGTGATCGGTTCTTTCCTGAATTTACAGTCGCTGTGCGACTGGCTTAAAGTCCAGGATAAGAGTGTGCTGCTCCTCTGCGCAGGCTGGAAGGACCAGTTTAACCTCGAGGATACCTTATTCGCAGGAGCTGTTGTTGCTGAACTTAGGAAGGACTTTACACATTTCGATGATTCTTCAGTTGCGGCAGAAGACCTTTATCAGCTTGCCAGAAATGATCTGAGGACCTACATCCGCAAATCTTCGCACAGTTACAGGCTGGCATTGCTGAATATAGAAGAAGATGTCAGGTTCTGTTTACAACTGAACATCTGCAAGGCTATACCTGTGCTTTCAGGAGATGCCTTGGTCGCATTAGAACTGAATCCTTAAATTCCGCTAATTAGATTTAGGTTTATATTTGGAAAGGTTCAGGATTTTCTGGGCGTCTTTTTCTGCCATTAATTGCGCCAGTGTCACCTCTTTGTTTTCCTTCATGTATTTTCTTACGATCTGCCATCCGGTCCATACACCGAGTTTAGGTGCTGATTCATTCCTTTCTCCCAATCCCGGTGTAAAAGGGCCATCGCTCAACAGCACTTGTATTGCCTGGTAGTCGGTTTCAAACAGCAGGTCACTCTGCAGGTAATAGCCCCAGATGTCACCTTCAAAATGCTTGCACCAATCCAGTTGTTTGGTGGTGTATCCAATCTTTAAAGAATCAGGAACATCATCTGGCAGCACCTGGTCCATGAAATAAAGGACCTTTCCGTTGTGGATCATTTTCGCCAGCAGAGTCCGGTCTTCATCTCTTTCCGGAAACAGGTCTTCGCGGATATACGTTTCTGCAACGCGCGGCACCAGGTATTCCGGTGCAAAACGTCTTGACAGATAGGCGGGGACACTTTGAACTATGGCTTTATAAAATTTACTGTCCTTGCCCAGAAACATATCCAGACCTATCCCCAGGTAATCGTCGCCGACGGGAGTTTGTACCGCAAAACCTGAAACAAAATAAATGAAGCGGGGAACTTTAGCCTGCGGGTAATAATATTTAATGTATTTGAAGGTCTGACTGATCTGTTTATCGAAAGGTGAAAGGTCTTTGAATACGCTGTCCACTTCCGTTTGCAGATCCGAATACGCCTGGTCTTTGTACATCATTTCAACAACCTTCAGTGTGGTATATTCAGGGGTGCCGACCATTCTGTGCGCAAAATCCTCATAGAACTTTCCGTATTTCTTTTTTAGTAATGAATCTGTTAGTTTAAGGTCTTTAGACTTTCCAGTATAGAGATCCTTGTCAAATCTTTCAGTTTTGACCTCAATATGCATATCACTAACATTTGGTTTAGTATTTTGTCTGCATGAAACCAGTAAAGCGGACAGCAAAAAAAAAGCGATCACAAACAGAAAAAATAGATAGCTTTGACGGGATTTTACGTTGTGTATCATTATAAACAAATATAAAACAAGTTTTTTCAAGCTTCATACTCTAAGAAAAATTATATGAAAAGGACATTTATAGGGCTGCTGATTTTGTTTTTTACAGGTAGTGTATTCGGTCAGGATGCCGGACGTTCTTATGGTTTTAGACTGGGGTTAACTGCACATCCGAATTTTGGATGGGTAAAGCCTCAGGTGGGCAAAAGCAATAGTGTGGCTCTGGGTTTTGCCTATGGCCTGCTTGCCGATTTTAATTTTACGGAGAATTATAGCTTTTCAACCGGACTAACGATTACGACCATCAATGGCAAAAGTACAGAGGTGATCACCATGCCATCGGCTTCTTCTCAGTTTCCAGATCCCAATCCGACACAGGCTCCTGTAGAACTGAAGTATAAACTGCAGTATATTGAACTGCCGCTTACACTCAAGCTAAGGACAGTAAAGATTAGCGGGGTCCGCTGGTATGGTCAGTTTGGACTTTCAAATGGTTTCAACATCGGGGCTAAGCAAGACGGTGACATATCTGGAGAATCTGCTTACAGGGACCTGAACGTCTCAGACAACATTAAATTTTACCGGGCCGGCCTTCTTCTTGGCGCGGGCGGCGAGTTTGATCTCAACGACCAGACCAGCATTACTGCAGGACTGACCTTCAACAACGGGTTTACCGACATCACCACTGATAAAGATACCAGTGTACGCAACCATTACCTCGGCATAAATTTTGGTGTTTTCTTTTAACTGAACGTTTTTACTAATGAAAATTGCACTAGCTCAGCTCAATTACCACATTGGGAATTTTGAATTTAATACTCAAAAGATCATAAATAATATTCAGCTCGCAAAAGATCAGGGGGCTGACCTGGTGGTATTTGCCGAACTTGCCATCTGTGGTTATCCATCACGTGATTTTCTTGAATTCGAAGAATTCGTTGATTTGTGTGAGGATGCTGCACAAAAGATAGCTGAACAATGTATGGATATTGCATGTATTGTCGGACTACCCGTAAAAAACACCGTGCTGGCAGGAAAAGACCTGTACAATGCCGCTTATTTCATTGAAAACGGTAAGGTTAAATCTGTAGTCAGGAAAGCGTTATTGCCAAATTATGATGTGTTTGATGAATATCGGTATTTTGAACCGGCTACACAGTTTGACTGTGTCGAATTCAAAGGCCAGCGGATCGCAATTACCATCTGTGAGGACTTATGGAACATTAACAACAATCCATTGTATGTTTCCAACCCTATGGATGAGCTGATCAAACAGCAGCCGGACCTCATGATCAACATCGCGGCATCGCCATTTTCCTACTTGCACGATGAAGAAAGAGTGGTTGTGCTGGCAGATAATGCGAAGAAATACCAATTGCCCTTGTTGTATGTCAATCAGGTTGGTGCGCAGACTGAGATCATATTTGACGGGGGATCACTCGTATTTGATAAGTCCGGGAATGTGCTTGATGAAATGCCTTATTTCAAGGAAGAGCTCAGGATATATGAAGTGGCAGGAGGTGCCATAAAAGGATATGAGCCTATATCCCGTCCTCATGTTCCGGATATTGAGCAAATTCACGATGCGCTGATATTGGGGATCAGGGATTATTTTTCAAAATCCGGCTTTACTAAAGCAGTGCTGGGCTTGTCAGGAGGAATAGATTCCGCAGTCGTATGTGCGTTGGCCTGCCGGGCGCTGGGTCCTGAAAACGTCATGGCTGTATTGATGCCATCTAAATATTCATCGGATCACTCCGTAAAAGACGCTTTAGACCTGGTCGAAAATTTTGGCTGTCAGCACCAGATCATTGCCATAAAAGAAGTTGCAGATGCATTTGACCACATCATGGCGCCCGCTTTTAAGGGGCAGCCCTTTAACCTTACTGAAGAAAACATCCAGGCCAGGTGCAGGGGGATTATTGTAATGGCGATGTCCAATAAGTTTGGCTACATTTTGCTGAATACTTCCAATAAAAGTGAATGTGCTGTCGGATATGGAACGCTCTATGGCGATATGTGTGGTGCCATTGGAGTGATTGGTGATGTCTATAAGACCCAGGTATACCAACTGGCCAATTACATCAATAAAGACCAGGAGATCATCCCGCTGAATTCCATCGTTAAACCGCCTTCGGCGGAACTCAGGCCGGGACAAAAAGACTCAGATTCCCTTCCGGAGTACGATGAGCTGGACAAGATCTTATTTCAGTACATTGAACAAAAACAAAGCTCAAAGGCTATCATTGCGAAGGGGTTCGATGAGGCATTGGTAAGACGCATTATCAAAATGGTGAACACCGCGGAGTTTAAACGTTATCAGACCCCGCCGATCTTACGGGTTTCGCCAAAAGCATTTGGCATGGGCCGGAGAATGCCTATAGTTGGCAAGTATTTATCCTAGGCTCTTTTTACATGACGGAATGATTTGATCTTGTAATAAGGAATGAGCAGCGCAAGCAGAATTCCTAAAACAGAAAGAGTCATCGGGATGAAATCGCCATGTTTCACATAAAAAGTAAGCTCATCATTCAGATTGATGTCCGCCTTGAGCGCGTCTCTCGTCCACCATTTACTTTGTTGTAAAATGTCTCCTCTTTGATCAATGAAACAGGATATGCCTGTATTGGCCGACCTGGCCACATAACGGCGTGTTTCAATCGCACGTAGTTTTGCATAGAGCAGATGCTGGTCCTTGCCTGAGGTATTGCCCCACCAGCCGTCATTGGTGATGATGGCGATGAATTGTGCGCCGTTCTTTACTGCTGTCCCAATCCAGCTGCCCCATAAAGATTCATAGCAAACTACGGGAGCCACCCCAATACCACTGTAAGAATAAAATACGCCCGGCTCTTTTTGCGAGCCATAACCACCCACAGAACCTCCAAATCCTTGAAAGACGGGGCCCAATACAGAAAGTGCGGCAGGGAAAGGCATTTTTTCTACTCCGGGAACCAGCTTCGACTTGTGATAGAACTGGACGTTCGCAGAGTTCTCCATCTGCATGGCCGCGTTAAAGGAGTCTATGTAGGTGTTGTTGTCATATAGCCTGGCAGAAGAAGTCTGTTTGTCATTGTAAAACTTAATGCTTTCAATACCGGTAATTAAGCTGGCATTTTTATATTTCTCCAAAAAATGCTGTGCGGTTATAAAGTCAATATTGCCTCTTACCTGGTCTTCATTTTTGGGGCGGCCAGACATTGCTGTTTCCGGCCATATAAAATATTCCGTATTGGGCTGTGCAACGGAATCCGAAAGATGAGTTAAAATATTGATTTGCTGAGCAGATGAAAGACTGCCGAATTTGTCATAAGGATCTATATTTGGCTGAACAGTCACCACATTTACCGGTGCTTTCTTTTCGGTATAGGTGTTGTATATGCCCAGAGACAGGCCGGCAGGAAGAATAATGAATAACAACCAGACAAGTGTATACCTGAACCTGATGTGCGAGGGTAGTTTCTGGTTGAAACTTTTATAAGCTTCAAATGCAAGAATATTGCTGGTCAATATCCACACAGAGCCGCCATATACCCCCGTGTATTCATACCATTGCACAATCTGATGCATTCCCGAAAAACCATTGCCCAGTGTCATCCAGGGAAAAGCCAGGTCCCAGGTCTGATGCAGGAATTCCATGGCTACATAAAAACAGATCAATCCCAGGTATGCGAGGTATTTATTGACCACCGCGTTCAACCTGTAATACAGCCAGAAGGCAAACGTCATCAGCAAGGCCCCAAGCCCGAAAGGGATGAGAGACACAAAAAAGGCCGTAACCGGGTCATTTACGGCGCTGATGGCATTGTATACCCAATAGATGCTGGCGGTATTCCAGATCAGGAAAGTCAATCCCGCAGTCAGAAACACACGCCTGCCTTTTTTTGCAGCAGCGCTTTGCTGTATCTGTGACAAAGCGATCAGTAGCGGGACAAGTCCAATCAGCAGCAATGGCGTGGTATAAGGAATGGGCGGCCAGGCCAGCCACAGGACAAAGGCACTGACTAAAGCAAGAAGAGCGGTGTTTTTAGAAAACTTCATCAGGCAATGCTATAAGCTGTCCAAAATATCAGCCTTCTTCGCCTCGTATTCCTCTTGAGTGATCAGGTGTTTATCGTACAATGTTTTGAGCTTCCTTAATTTCAGCGTAGTCTCATCTTCCGGTTCTTCCACCGGCGCAGGAGGAACAAAAGTCTTTTCTTCAACAGGTTCAGACAGGGCATTTACCGTTACCGGAGAAGCTGAAGAGCGTCTTTCATCAAGGTCTTCCAGTCTTTGCTGCTCCTTAAAGTCTTCCAGTTGCTCATAGGCGGCCTGGTAGAGTTTGCGTGCCTGCACTTTGGGGATGTATTCTGTAATGATGTTCTCTCCGTGAAGCGGTACGCAAATAAATTTAGAACCAAATATTTCCTCTTTGAAAGAAACTTCCTTAATGCTCTTCCACGAAATATCTTTGAAGTTCATGGTAAAGCCGAGATTACCGGGGGTGCAATAAAATATGCGTTTTGTACTTACCGCAATGCAGTCCGGTAATAGGTTTACGGCCGGTCGCTTTTGTACAGCAAGGTAAATCAGTTCTTCATTGGCTGTCAGCATATCATTCAGCTTGCCTAAAACTTTTTCTACCGCTTTTGGATCTTGCTCATCACTTAAAAATCTATCTATCAAATTCATTTTATCTTTTTTATCTTGTTTGTCAAAAACTGCACCCAATTAATCACGGTCATATTTTGTCTTCTTTTTTACCTCTTCAGCTCCGGCAATACAAATTACGAATTCCCCTTTTAATATATTGTTTTCAAAGTGTGATTTTATCTCTGTCAAAGTTCCTCTTACTGTTTCTTCATACAGTTTGGTGAGTTCCCGGCTAACAGAGGCTTGTCTGTCAGGGCCCATGTACTGCATAAACTCTTCCAGTGTCTTCAGCAAGCGGTGCGGACTTTCATAGAGTACAACAGTCCTTTCTTCTTCAGCCAGTTTTTTAAACCGGGTCTGCCTGCCTTTTTTTACCGGCAGGAATCCTTCAAATACAAAACTGTCAGAAGGCAGACCGGAGTTGACCAGCGCAGGGACAAATGCTGTGGCCCCAGGAAGGCACTCCACCTGGAGATTGTTCTTTATCGCCTCTCTAACCAGGAAGAAGCCAGGATCAGAGATTGCAGGGGTTCCCGCATCAGAGATCAGCGCTACATTTTTACCCTCCTTCAGAAATTTGATGATCTCCGAAGTAGCCTGGTGCTCATTGTGCTGATGGTGCGAATACGCCTTTTTGTCTATGCCAAAGTGCTTCAGCATAGGCGCACTGGTGCGTGTATCTTCTGCGAGGATCACATCAGCCTCCTTTAGTATGCGGATCGCTCTGAAGGTCATGTCCTCCAGATTACCTATGGGCGTTGGTACAAGAAATAGTTTGCCTTCCATATTATTCAGTGTCCGATTGCCAAGCCGGGTTCGCAATAACGAGTTAAGTTCTTATCTTTGTGCAAAAAATAAAATAATGCTGCAAGTTAATTATATCCGCGAAAATAGAGAGAAAGTTTTAGAGCGACTGAGTGTACGTCAATTTAAACAACCTGAACTGGTTGATGAAATCATCAGAATTGATGAAGAACGCAGACAGGTTCAAACCTCCCTGGATAATCTTTCGGCAATAGCCAATGCCAGTGCCAAACAGATCGGCGAACTGATGCGCAGCGGTCAAAAAGAGCAGGCAGAGGCGCTGAAAGGTGAAACCGCCAGCAATAAAGAACAACATAAAAAACTGTCAGACCAGCTGGCAAATACCGAGACCCAATTGCATAACCTTATTGTTCAATTGCCAAACCTGCCGCATGAGCTGGTAAAGACAGGCAACACAGCTGAGGAGAATGAAACGATTTATACACACGGGAAACCCGCGGAACTGCCGGCTAGTGCACTGCCACACTGGGAGCTTACCGCCAAATATGACATCATTGACTTTGAGTTGGGGACAAAGATCACCGGTGCAGGATTTCCTGTGTACAAAGGCAAAGGGGCAAAGCTGCAAAGGGCCCTGATCAATTTCTTTTTGGATCATGCCACAGCAGCAGGATACCGGGAAATGCAGGTGCCGCATTTGGTCAATGAGGCATCGGGATTTGGCACAGGACAACTGCCGGACAAAGAAGGACAAATGTATCATGCAGGTATAGACAATCTCTATCTCATTCCTACGGCAGAGGTTCCGGTGACCAATCTTTATAGAGATCTGATCCTTAAAGAGGAAGAAATGCCGATAAAAAATACAGCCTACACCCCATGCTTTCGCCGTGAAGCAGGATCTTATGGTGCGCATGTAAGGGGTTTAAACAGGCTGCATCAATTTGATAAAGTGGAGGTGGTTCAGATTGTTCATCCGGATCAATCCTATGAGGTCCTGGAGCAGATGAGTGCTTACGTTCAGTCCCTGTTGCAGGAACTTGGACTGCATTATCGTGTACTGCGTCTATGCGGTGGCGATATGGGTTTTGCGGCTGCCATGACTTATGATATGGAAGTATGGAGTGCGGCCCAGCAACGCTGGCTGGAAGTATCTTCTGTTTCTAATTTTGAGACCTACCAGAGCAACAGGCTTAAACTAAGATTCAAAGGGGCAACTGGCAAAACGCAGCTGGCGCATACGCTAAACGGAAGTGCTTTGGCATTACCCCGTATAGTAGCATCTATTTTGGAAAACAACCAGACCGATAAAGGAATTAAGATCCCTGAAGCACTGGTCAGGTACACAGGCTTCGAGTATATTGATTAATACGAAAGTTTAAAGGTCAGGATCGCAGAATCGTCATTGCGAGGAACAATGACGGCAAGGCACAACGACAAGAGCCTAAATAGACAAGCATAAAAAAGCCCCGGTGATGAACCGGGGCTTTTCGTTTTTGATAAGCAGATGGATGATATGATATTAATAATATAGCTAGCTAATATTAAAGTATAAGGATCAGCAACAGAATGATGATAATGATTGCTCCAACAGAAAGGTAAACACCGCCACTCATTGCGCGGGCTTCCTGTTTTAAATTTTTCAATTCGCTTCTTAATGCTTTCTTCTCATCCCTGGTCAATTTTGACTTATCCATAGCTCTGATTTCTTCCACGCGGTCAGTAATTCTCTTCAGCTGGATCTTCTGTTCAGCGGTCATTTCAGTTTTAACCTTGTCAGCATTGCCTGCGGCAGAAACTGTATTTGCACTAATAGTAAGCGCAAAAATAAGTGTTAAAGAGTAAATTAATTTTTTCATGATGTTTTAGATTTGTTTTTTAATTGCCATGAAGCCTGCTGCACAGGTATCATTGTTTATCGATCAAAACTGTATTAACAAAAAACCTACCAAAGCTGTTTGATAGGTTTTTTAAATGTTTCTGAATTAAAACTGTCTACTCTTGTAGTCACTGATCCTTATTTGATCTCAAAAACTACATTCATTACATAGTTTAACTTAATCTTTTTGAAATCTATATCGGGAGCTGCCGCACCAGCCATGTCAGCACTTTCGGCCTTCATCATTACGTTCGAACGATACATAGCCTGAGGATAAACCTGATTTTCGATCTCCTGTATGTCTATTGCGCCGCCCAGTTTGTCACCCAATGCTTCAACGAGGTAAGTCGCCTTAGCCTTGGCGGCCTGCAGTGCCTGAATCTTTAGCTCTTTTTTAAGACTTGTAATTTTGGAGTAATCGTAACTCTCTATGTTGGTAGAAGCAATCCCTTTAGCGTCAATGGCACCAATGATATCATTGAACTTATTGAGGTCAGAAACCTTCAGGCGATATTGTTTGCTCGCCAGAAAATCAGGGTTTTTCTTTTTCTCAGTAGCCCATGAAAAACTTGACAGGTTATTGATCATTAGATTCTCCTTGTCAACACCGGCTTTTTGAACTGCGGCATACAACTGATTTTCCAGTGTAGTAATGTCTACTTTTTTCTTGCTGTTGTTGTCTTTAAGGTATTCCTTTAATGAGATACTGATATAAATGATATCCGGGGTAATTTCAGTCTCCGCAGATCCACTTACATTGATCTTCCTGCGTAAATCTACTTGTTGCGCCAGAGCACTTACACTAAATAAGGCAACAAAGGCAAGGGTCATTAACTTTTTCATAATAAATGTTCTTTTGTGTATTTGAAAGACAGATGTAAATATCATACCAATTCCATAAACAAAATTTAAATATTGTGCAGGTTAATCCTCAACTACCTCATTATTAGGTCCTATTTCTTCTTTGCTTTCTTCTTTAAAATAAGATTTCTGGAAGATCAGGATAATCACTACGCCAACAGAAATAGCCGCATCAGCAATATTAAATACAGGTCTGAAAAATATATAATCCTCACCTCCCCATATCGGCACCCAAGCCGGGAATACGCCTTCCAGCAGTGGGAAATAAAACATATCTACGACCCGGCCATGAAACAAACCAGCATAACCATAGATCACACCATACAATACAGAGTCAATGATATTTCCCAATGCCCCTGCAAATATAAGGGCAACATTTAAGATCAGTCCCCTATGGTATTTCTTCTGGATCAGGTAATGCAGTCCATAGCCGATCCCCGCGACAGCAGCAATCCTGAATAAAGACAAGGCAAGCTTGCCAAATTCACCGCCAAACTCAAGACCAAAAGCCATCCCATTGTTCTCCGTAAAATGAATGATGAACCAATTGCCGAAAATCTTAAATTCCTGACCGATATACATATTGGTTTTGATCCAGGTCTTCAGAACCTGATCAGCCAGCAATACGAGAAAGATAATGATTAAAGGTTTTGTATATCCCTTCATTACGACTGCTTCAGTTTAGCTTCCATACTCAATGTAGCATGAGGTACCGCACGCAGACGTTCCTTTTGGATCAGCTTACCGGTTTCCCTGCAAATGCCATAAGTCTTGTTTTCGATGCGAACCAACGCAGCTTCAAGGTTTTCGATAAACTTTTTCTGACGCGCGGCCAGCTGGTTTAATTGTTCTTTTTCAAGTGTAGCGGAACCATCCTCAAGCGTTTTATATGTTCCTGAAGTGTCTTCTGTACCGTTAGAATTTGGACTGCTCAACGAGCGTGAAAGGTCCAGAAATTCTTCTCTTGCCATACGCAGCTTATCCTGGATCAATTCTTTGAATTCCTGAAGTTCACTATCCGAGTACCGGGTTTTTGTAGCTTTTTCCATAATATTTATTGTTGTGCAATCAAAATTTGTAGTTCAACATCATCGATTACTATTTTGTTTCCTTTATCTAAAGATTCTGTTAATTTAACATCATCCGCTAAAATTTCCGTGCAAATGTAATGCTTATTTTTCTCCACAGCCCCGGTTATCAAATTATGGTTCTGTAAAGTCACTGTAATCCTGTCGGTCACTTCAAAGGCTAACTCTTTCCTTAAGTTCTGGATCCTGTTGATCAGTTCGCGCGACAGCCCTTCCTGCTTCAGTTCTTCAGTTACGGTAACGTCCAGCGCCACTGTCAGAGTGCCCATACTGGTCACCTGCCATCCGGGAATGTCTTCAGCCATAATTTCCACATCTGCAGGCAGGATGCTGTATCTGCCATCAAGTACCCCGATCTGGCCTTCGCTTTCCAATCTTGCGATGTCATCCTGGTTAAATTCTGAAATGGCCTGTGCAACTGCCTTCATATCCTTGCCTACCTTTTGTCCCAGTGCCTTAAAATTTGGTCTTATCTTTTTGGTAATGAAACCAGCAGTATCTGTAATGTACTCAATATCCCTGATATTGGTTTCCGAAAGGATCAGTTCTTTCACCAGCGCTACCCGCTCAGCAAACTTGGTGTCCAGTACCGGAATCAGGATTTTGGCCAGCGGCTGACGTACGTTTATGCCTGTCTTTTTACGGAGGGACAATACCATTGAGGAAATGTTCTGTGCCAGACGCATGCGCTCATTCAGCTCATTGTCTATCAGTACAGTATCAGCTGGAGCAAGTATGGTCAGGTGCACAGATTCAAATTTATTTTCCGCATCCCCGGCAGTCAGGTTCCGGAACAACCAGTCCGCAAAGAATGGCGCAATAGGAGACATCAGTTGTGCAATGCTGGTCAGACAGGCATATAAAGTCTCATATGCTGCTTTCTTATCCTCGGTCATTTCTCCTTTCCAGAAGCGGCGGCGCGATAAGCGAATGTACCAGTTGCTCAGGTGTTCATCCACAAAAGCCTGAACAGCCCTGGCAGCCCTGGTTGGCTCATAAGCCGCATAGCTTTCATCCACTTCAGATATTAAGTTTTGCAGCAGCGATAAGATCCACCTGTCCAGTTCACTGCGTTGAGCGACCGGAGTCGGATTACTATGGTCTATTTCAAACTTGTCAATGTTTGCATACAAAGCAAAGAATGCATAAGTGTTGTATAGCGTTCCAAAGAATTTACGGCGAACTTCGGCTATTCCCTCGATGTCAAACTTGAGGTTGTCCCATGGGTTTGCATTGGAGATCATATACCAGCGGGTGGCATCCGGTCCGTACTCCTCCAGGGTCTTGAACGGATCGGCCGCATTTCCCAGACGTTTGGACATCTTTTGCCCGTTCTTATCCAATACAAGTCCGTTGGAAACTACATTTTTGTAAGCAATCTTATCAAATACCAATGTCCCTATGGCGTGTAAAGTATAAAACCATCCACGGGTCTGGTCTACACCCTCAGCTATAAAATCAGCGGGAAAATCCTTGTTCTCATCGATCTTATCCTTGTTCTCAAAAGGATAATGCCATTGCGCATAAGGCATGGCCCCGGAATCAAACCAGACGTCGATCAGGTCGCTTTCACGGTTCATCGGTTTTCCGGATGGAGAAACAAGCACAATTCCGTCGACCACATTTTTATGCAGGTCAACGAGGTCGTAGTTTTCTTCCGACATATTGCCGATTTCGAATCCTTTGAAGGGGTTTTCCTTCATCAGGCCGGCTTCTATCGATTTTTCTATAGCATTATACAGTTCTTCCACAGAACCGATCAGCACTTCTTCTCTTTTGTCTTCAGTTCTCCAGATCGGCAACGGGATCCCCCAGTACCTCGATCTGGACAAGTTCCAGTCATTCGCGTTTTTCAGCCAGTTTCCAAAACGGCCCTCTCCTGTCGATTTTGGTTTCCAGTTGATGGCCTCATTCAGGTCAAACATCCTGTCCTTGATGTCAGTTACTTTGATGAACCAGGAATCCAGCGGATAATATAAAAGCGGCTCATCAGTTCTCCAGCTGTGCGGGTAACTGTGCACGTATTTCTCAACTTTAAACGCTTTATTTTCTTCTTTCAGACGGATAGCGATCTCTACGTCTACAGATTTCTCCGGAGCCTCACCTTCATCATAATATTCGTTTTTAACATATTTTCCGGCCAGGTCACCCAAATGGGAAGTGAATTTTCCCTGCAGGTCCACCAGTGGGACCGGTGTTCCGTTCTCATCCAAAACCAGCATCGGCGGCACTTCAGGAATTGCTTCCTTCGCCACTTTAGCATCATCAGCGCCAAAGGTAGGTGCCGTATGCACGATACCTGTTCCGTCTTCGGTAGTCACAAAGTCACCGGAAATTACCCGGAAAGCATTTTCCGGATTCTGGTAAGGTAATGCATAAGGAAGAAGCTGCTCGTATTTAATACCAACCAGGTCCGCACCCTTACATTCTGTCAGGATTTGATAGGGGATTTTCTTATCTCCTGCAGCAAAGCTGCTAAAAGCCTCAGCATCCGCAGATTCAAAATAAACTTTGTTAAACTGCTTGCCAACCAGATTTTTTGCCAGGATCACATTTACCGGCAGGAAAGTATACTGATTAAAAGTTTTTACCAGCACGTAATCAATTTTAGGACCCACGGTCAGTGCTGTGTTGGAAGGCAGTGTCCATGGAGTAGTAGTCCATGCCATCAAATGAATATCGCCAAAATCATTTAAAAATGGGGGCAATGTTTCGGGCAAAGATCTGAACTGCGCCACAATGGTTGTATCCGTTACATCCCGGTATGCACCAGGCTGGTTCACCTCATGAGAACTTAGTCCCGTACCTGCTTTTGGCGAATAAGGTTGAATGGTATAGCCTTTATACAACAATCCTTTATCGTAGATCTGTTTCAGCAGCCACCATACCGACTCCATGTATTTTGACTTGTAGGTAATGTACGGGTCGTCCATATCTACCCAATAGCCCATTTTCTCAGTCAGATCGTTCCACACATCTGTGTAACGCATTACCGTCCTTTTACAGGCTTCGTTGTATTCTTCTATAGAAATGGTTTTGCCAATGTCTTCTTTGGTAATGCCCAGCTCTTTTTCAGTACCCAGCTCCACAGGAAGGCCATGAGTATCCCACCCGGCTTTTCGTTTTACCTGAAATCCTTTGATGGTTTTATAACGGCAGAAAATGTCTTTAATAGCACGGGCCATAACATGATGGATACCAGGCATTCCATTAGCGGAAGGCGGGCCCTCATAAAAAGTAAACGGGTTCGATTTTGACCGGGTAGAAATGCTTTTCTCAAATATGTTTTCCGCTTTCCAGAACTCAAGTATCTCTTCCCCTATTTTAGCCAGTTCTAATTGTTTAAATTCCCTATACATCAATCAAGTATCTCCAAAAATTAAGGATGCAAAGTTAAGGTTTTTGATTGAGAAATCGAAGTATGCAGCAAACTGTTTTACATATTTACCAATACAGTTTAGAAGACGCGCTAGTCAAATGCAACCTTCTCAGGGCCAGATATTTTTTCGATGTGGCAGGCACATTTACCACCGGAAACTTTTAGAATTGCCGTTTTGGTCTGATTGGTGGCTTCAAGGGTCCCGGAGACCTTAATGTCATCTCCTTCCTCTGACAGTTTTTTAACATAATTGTCATCCACCACCACATAAGTGCCCGGTGTGAGGCTAAGGCTTGCTATGCCGGCGGTTTTAATGGTATCACCTGTTCTTTGGTTTACCGCGCTGTAATTTTTAATACCCACACCGACACCATCTTTATTGGTGAAGCTGAAAGTTACCATTGCAAAACTCTCCGTGCAGATTAAATCAGGACACTCTGAAGCGTCTTTTTTATCACAGGCTATAAACAGGACTGCGCACAGGCATATCAAAGCGGCTTTGTACATGGCATTTAGATTTTAATACCAATACGTATCAAACCTTTAAAACGCTACAAAAGATTTGATTTAACGACTTTAATTCCAGGCCGTGGGGATGAATGTAACCCTAACAACATCCATCCCCGTTCCCGGAATTTCACCCTCACAGCTCTCTTTCTCTCCCCCTCGACTTTGCCCTCATTTTATATAAAATTTCCTCCCCGGACATATTGGTTAATGCAAAGGGTAGGCCAATTAAAAAAATGTCGCCTAAATACACGAAACGACGAGATGGGGAAATTGTACAGCGTACGAAATTCAGCAATGTGTTGACATAGCACCCCTTTAAAAATCAACAATAATTATTACATTAACACTTCTATAAACAATCCCGATATGACAAACACTTTTTCAACCAGGCCCTTCCTCATTTTACTGCTGATATTGATCTATGCGGAGAGCAGGGCAGTGCCTTTTGCCCGCGCACCTGTTGCTTATAGAGCAGACATTGTCATTTATGGCGGGACTTCTGCGGCAGTAACCGCTGCCGTAAGGGCAGCTAAAGACGGTAAACGAGTGATCATCGTATGCCCTGACCGGCACCTTGGGGGGCTGTCATCCGGCGGGCTGGGCTTTACGGATACAGGCAATAAGGAAGTGATCGGTGGTTTGTCCAGGGAGTTTTATCACCGGGTTTATATGCATTATCAGCAACAGGATGCCTGGATGTGGCAAAAAAAAGAAGAATACGGAAATAAAGGACAGGGAACACCTGCCATGGATGGAAAGGAGCGTACCATGTGGATCTTTGAGCCGCATGTTGCCGAAAAGATTATGGAGGATTTTATAAAAGAAAATAAGATCACCGTCTATAGAAATGAATGGCTGAACAGGAAGAACGGTGTAGTCAGGAAAAACGGGCGGATTGTTTCAATCAAAACCCTGAGCGGAAAAATTTATACAGGCAGGATGTTCATTGATGCTACTTATGAGGGAGACCTGATGGCGGCTGCTGGTGTCAGTTATCACATTGGACGCGAAGCGAGCGCAGTATATGGCGAGGAATGGAATGGCATTCAAACAGGAGTATTTCAGCATGGGCATCATTTTAAAAAGGATGTAGATCCTTACAAAATTCCCGGGAATCCGGCAAGCGGTCTGCTTGCAGGTATTTCCGCTGAGAAACCGGGTATTAACGGCTCAGGCGACAACAAACTTCAGGCCTATTGCTTCAGGATGTGCCTGACCGATCATCCGGATAACCGGGTTGCTTTTCCTAAGCCTGATGGCTATGATCCGTTAAATTATGAACTGCTGGCCAGGGTATTTCAAAGCGGTTGGAATGAGCTTTTTGATAAATTTGATGACATCCCCAACCGAAAAACAGATACCAATAATCATGGCCCTTTCAGTACAGACTATATCGGAATGAATTATGATTATCCCGAGGCCTCTTACGCACAGCGCAAGAAGATCATTAAAGCACACGAAAATTATCAGAAAGGGCTGTATTACTTTATGATCACAGATCCGAGGGTACCCGCAAATCTGCAAAACCGCTTAAAGACCTGGGGACTTTCCAGAGATGAATTTAAAGACAACGGTAACTGGCCGCACCAGCTTTACATCAGAGAAGCCAGAAGGATGGTAAGCGATTATGTAATGACTGAAAATGAAGTGCTGGGCAAAAAAGAAGTGCTTAAGCCCATAGGGATGGGCTCTTATTCCCTGGATTCACACAACACCCAACGCTATGTGACAGACAAAGGATTTGTGCAGAATGAAGGAGACATCGGAGTAAAGGCTCCGAGACCTTACAGTATCGGATACGGTGCCATTGTTCCAAAAAAATCTGAATGCAAAAATCTGCTGGTCCCGGTCTGCTTGTCCAGTTCACACATCGCCTATGGTTCCGCCAGAATGGAGCCGGTATTTATGATTCTTGGGGAATCTGCCGCAGCAGCAGCAGTACTTGCTATCGATGATCAGGTTGCCGTTCAGGATGTGCGCTACGAAAAACTGGAACAGGTCTTATTAAAGCGGAATCAGAAATTGCGGTTTAGCAGGTAAGTTATGAAACTATTGAGGGATGATACATGACAGTTACCTGTTTAACAATGCAGTCAGCTTTTCTCTTACAAGGGGCCATTCATCGATTAAGACAGAATACCGGGCAGAATCTCTTGGGACGAAGTCAGTACTCATTTTATGTGCCCTGAGTATCCCTTCCAGCTTGCCGCCGATGCGCTCGATTGCGGCCCTTGATCGCTCATTGCGCACATCTGTATGCAGACAAACACGGAGTACCCCCCATATTTCAAAGGCATGGGTAAGCAGCAATAATTTGGCTTCTGTATTGATGCCTGTCCTTGTCGCCGATCGCGTTAGCCAGGTATGGCCGATCTCACAAGCATCCGGGGCTTTATTTGCAAACCTGGGATGGCCCTCCGGCCATGGCCAGTATTCCATGTTCCAGAAGCGGGTCGATCCTTTAAAAAGTCCGTCTTGCTGGCCTACAATAGCGAATGGCATCGAGGTTCCGGCATCTCTCATCGCAATAGCTGTTTTGATGTAATTGACAGCGGCGGCTTTACCCTGTGGGACCGGGGTCCATTTATATAAAACTTCATTGCCAGCCGACGCTTCAGCCAGGCTATCGGCGTGATCAAGACCAAGCGGTTCGAGTTTTATAAATTTTCCTTGCAAAACAGGCATGTCCATGCGGGTAAATTTAATGAATAGATATGTGCCTGAAAAACATTAATTTTCAGGAGTTAAAAAATCATCCGGTAGAACACGCCG
Source organism: Pedobacter ginsengisoli (assembly GCF_030244015.1). Lineage (GTDB taxonomy): Bacteria > Bacteroidota > Bacteroidia > Sphingobacteriales > Sphingobacteriaceae > Pedobacter > Pedobacter ginsengisoli. The sequence continues at coordinate 696,476 of NZ_JASSYX010000003.1, read as the reverse complement.
TCTCAAAAACTGAAATAGCAAAATTATTATACGTGAAAGAAATAACTCAGGATGATATTGTTCACATGATGTGGAATTGTTTAAAAGTTTATTGCGTTTAAAACTTTCAGAATGGCTAAATTGTTACTAATAAAAGAACTGCTCAATTCTGAAAAAAAGTCCTGTGAGCGGGTGATCCGCGTAGGGCAGGCACAACATAGACGAGGGGGCAAACACGAGTTTCACGCTCCTGCTTGCCCCTCAGTTTTTTAGCATACTGATGTGTGTTTACAAAAACCAGAATTGATATTGTATATATTATGGATTGATTTTTGTTAAATAACTGGTAGTTTTTACTTAACAGGCAACACAATGATCAAAAGATTAAAACTTCAAAAAGCTGTGATAGCCTTTATACTCGGAGTAGGGGCCTTGGTTGCTTATCGGATAATGAGTGAAAACAGAGCGCCGTCCAGCAACCTGATGCTGACACTCGCCGGTATTTTCTTTGTAGCCGGGGCATTGATGTTCCTTTATCCTATTCTTTTTGCTAAAAAAGACAAGGAAGGCTGTGTTGAGCTTGATCCTGAAAAACAGGAAGAAAACTAAACTATCCCGCCCATATACGGATCAGTAACTGAGTCTTCGCCGTCTTTTTCCGCATGTCCGGCGTATTGCCTCAGATAGCCTTCGTTTCCTTTTACAGATATTTTTAAATCGTACCAACCCTGGCTTTTCTTCAGGTCAATAATTAGACTTTTACTGCCTTTGGACGGTATTTTAACGGAGACTGGTCTGATATTTTGATATACATCGTCAGCAATCAGTATTTCCAGAGGGGTGTCCCCGTCATTCTCAAAGTACACTTTCAGATTTCCCGAAGATCCAGCGCCAAGAAACCTAGGCTGATACGCGCAGATGATCCTCAGGCCCGGATCCTCTGCCGAGCCTTTAAACCTGCGGAAAAATCCATTTGGTCCGTTTACACAAAGGTGGTAACGGCTTCCTTCAAAATCCTGAAGACTAAAATGGTCAGCCAGCCTGTCCCCCGCTGCCACAGCATAAGACCATGTTTTTCCTGCCGCGTTCCGGAAGAGTTCCGGCGTATAAACACTGAACGGAGCGCCAAGAGGCATAGGCCGCAAATGTCCGGTACTTCCTGTTGAGAGATGAATGACCACCTCTTTTTTTGCCGGATCAAGCCAGCAATCTGCAGAAAGACGATAACCCAGTGCACAGGCTCTCCTGGTGCCGCTTTCCTGTTGCGGCATAAAGGTGGATGCACCCTTCTGAAAAGGATGAAAGCTGTTGATCTTATCTATTTCCCTGGCAGAAAGTGGATCAGGCTTTAACTGCGGCGGCTTGTTCTTTGCATTCTGTATACCTGTAACCACTTCATCTCGGTCCGGAAGCGGCGGCATACCCGTAGCTTCCGCATGAGCGGGCCGGAAAGCTGAGGTCAGGTCGCCGCAGATGGCACGGCGCCAGCTGCTGATCATATTGCTCCTGATCTTCTTGCCTGTTTTTTTGCTCAGGAAATTTTCCAGGAACATGATCGTAGAGGTATGATCGCAGACCTGTGAGTTGACATAACCACCCTTGCTCCAGGGCGAGGCAATCAGCATCGGCACGCGGTAGCCAAGACCAATAGGACTGTCTTTATTTGTTTCGTAATCTGCGGCCGTATCCATACCATGTGAAACCTTTCCGCTGTCCGTGTCTCCGGGTTTGGGCACCACATAAGGCGGGATGTGGTCAAAATAACCGTCATTCTCATCATAGGTCAGGATAAAGATTGTCTTTTTCCATACTTCAGGATTTTTTGTAAGAATGTCTATCGTTTCAGAAACATACCAGGTTCCATAGAGCGGAGAACTGGTATGGTCGGAAAAACGCTGCGGGGCCACCAGCCAGGATACAGCGGGCAGCCTGCCCTTATCCACATCTTCCCTGAACTGGTAGAAGATGTCATTTTTGGGAATGTTCAGGCTTTGTTTTTGGCCCTGGTCATCCGTATAGTTAAACGGTGCGAGCTCCAGGTAATCGAAAGGTGCATTGATATTGGTGGCAAAGGCTTTATCTATCAGATTTTTCTCTCTCGCCGTCAGGGCCTCATACTTCTCTCTAACCTCTTTTGCTGTTAGTTTTTTCTTTGGATCGCCGTGTTTTCTAAACCAGGCCGATAGCCTGACATTATACCGCTTCACATATTCTATGGCATTGTCGCCATAATTGCCCAGCCAGTCGTCTACCGTGTCACCCTGCAGATCACTCGTCCAGATCTCGTTCTGGTAAATCTTCCAGCTGATGCCATTGTCTTCAAGCACTTCAGGAAAAGTTTCCCAGTCTACATACACGTCATCGCGGGACTCGGCCTGTGAATTGTTGACGGCAGCTACGGATGTGCCGTTCAGCTCAGGCCTGATGTTGCCTGTCCACATAAACAGCCGGTTGGGGGTTGTTCCAGTAAGAGAAGAGCAAAAATTATGGTCGCAGATCGTAAAGGCATCGGCCATGGCATAATAAAAGGGCACGTCTTTACGGTCATAATATCCCATGCACATCAGCGACTTTACCGGTACCCATTTGTCATATTTTCCCCCGTTTCGGGCAGCCAGCTGATCGTTCCATGAATGGGGCAGCCCGCCCTGCCAGGTGATCCTGGTCCTATTGATGTCAATGTGAAAGGGGGCATAAGTGTTGCCTTCGGCATCTTTTTGCAGCCATACCTTATTTTTGTCGGGCTGGGTATAGGTTCTTGGATCGTTAAAACCACGCACACCCTTCATTTTGCCAAACATATGGTCAAAGGAACGGTTCTCCTGCATCAGGATCACTACATGTTCCGCATCGTAAAAAGTGCTGCCGGGATCTGCGCTAATGGCCATTGCCTTTTGAACAGACATCGGGATCACATTTGGCAGGCCGGCCGCGCCGGATAGTAATGCAGCTTTTTTTAAAAACTCTCTTCTTGAATCCATACAGGACAGGGGGTGTGTTAAGGAATAAATCGGGACTTAAAGATGGGATTTTATTTTAAACGTTCCAGCACTCCTTTTCTCTTCACAATATTTTTGTAGTCCCATTGTATTTCTCTGGATTTGGCTATCCAGCGTTCGAGATCTTTTGGATTGACTTCATTTACAGAGCTGTATCCGATAGATGCGTCTTTAAATTTTCCCGTATTTATTTTCAGCTGCTCCTCCCCAAAATCCGCTCCGCTCCAGAACATCAAACGGATACCCGCCTTCAACCTGCTATACCCGACTATAGGGTTTCCATCTAAAAACCAGACCGGGTGTGCATGCCAGATTTTATTTTCTGCGTCAGGCAGATGTTTGTCGATTTCTCTGGAAAGTGTATCGCAGATTTCCTGGTCACCTGCTGACTGCGAATCGTTATATATCTGTATATCTTTATTTATCATGCTGATAACTAAGTTATGAAAAGTTGCGCACTTATTCCGTACCTGCTGCGGTAGTTCTGCGCTAAAAAGTACTTTTAGCGGTGCTGATGCGGTGATTTAGCGCAGAAATAGCGGAGAATGGCGGAGGAAAGGAGTTAACAGTGGTTTATCAGAAAAAAACTGCAAAAAGCAGGCATAGCAGCACCAGCTGGCTGACAAGGGAATGCAGTGCCAGGAGCACGGCATACATTATGCTTTTGTCAGCGCTTTCCAGATCACCTCGTAAACGTCCGTGGCTTTTTTGTCTTCAGCATTTAACGCAGGGTCGGTGATCAGTACCGGGTGAAATTCCTTTGGCGTATCGACACTGCCGTGAGAACCGCCAATGAGTGTGGCATCCAAAGGAATGACATCCATCACGTACCGGAAACCAGCTTTCTTGCGGAGCAGCTTGTAGGCGGCGCGTGGTTTGGAAGACATGAACATTTCCACGGGATCATAGCCCGGCTTTTTATGGATGTCTACACAGCGCGCATAATCCGGCGCTACGGCATCGTCCAGCCAGAAGTAATAGGTAAACCAGCTTTCAGGTTTGGCAACAACGACGAAATCACCTGCTCTGGCATGGTCTATTCCATATTCTTTCTTGCCTGCTTCGTCTAGGATCAGGGCTATACCCGGTGTTTTTTCAAGGATGTTTTTTACCTGGTTTTTTACGGACGCGTCGTTGATGTAAATATGCGCCACCTGATGATCGGCAACTGCGAAGGCTTTTGAAGCGCCTGCGTCCAGAAGTTCCAGGCCACGTTCAATGCGGATCTGAAGCAGCTTGTTTTGTCTGAAAATGCGGTTTAGGTGTATCGGCTGACTAACTGGGACGATACCATATTCAGATAATATAATGATGTTGGCACCCTGTTTTTCGTAATGGGCTACAAGGTCTTTGACCACTTCGTCCACTTCACCCAGCTCTTTGCTGATCTTACTAAAGTCGTGTCCGAATTTTTGCAGGCAGTAATCCAGGTGCGGCAAATAGATAAGTGTCAGGGTAGGGTTGTAGAGTTCGTCTGTGATAACGGCGGCATCGGCAATCCATTTGGTGGATTTGATGTTTGCTCCGGGTCCCCAGAACTGGAAAAGCGGAAACTGGCCCAGCTTATCTTGGAGGGTATCTCTGAGTTCTGCGGGTTCTGAGTAGCAGTCGGGCATTTTTCTGCCATCGGCCAGGTAGTTTGGCCTCGGTGTTACCGAATAATCTGCGTTGGAATACATGTTGTACCACCAAAACATATTGGAGCAGGTAAAATTAGGGTCTTCTTTTTTGGCTTTATCCCAGATCTTGTCGGCCAGTACCAGTTTGTTGGACTGCTTCCAGAATTTAACTTCTGCATCGGTATGGTCATACCAGCCATTGCCCACAATGCCATGTTCAGACGGTGTTGCTCCGGTCAGATAAGTAGACTGCACAGCAGTAGTGACCGCAGGCAGCATAGGAGCTATGGTATGAAGGTTTTTTGCTTTGGTGTATCTTTCCAGGAATGGGGTATGGGCCCCAATCAGGTTTGAGGACAGGCCAACAACATCTATAACTACAGTTTTCTTCATCTTGAATGGGTATTTGGTATTATGCCAGTTGTTTGATCACCCAGTCCAGCTCCTTGCTGATCGACTCGGTGATCGGAAGTTTGATCTGCTCCGGCAAAACTTCCCAGGTATAAGTTTCGACCTCCATGTGATTGGTAAACGGCTTGTTTTTTTGAAGGTTCAGCACCGTAATGATGTCTTCCTGTGTAGTTGAAAGGAGGCCGATCTCTTTAATGGATATAGGGACATGAAAATGGGCTCTCCATTCCTGTACAGTTTCGTTTTCAAAATCGTCCAATGCTTCCGGAAGGTCAAGATAGCGCAAAAGATTGCCGTCTTTTTGTCTGGCCACTACCTGGTGGAGGTAAACGGGTTCATTAAAAATGTCAAACGCTTTTTTGATGAGTGGTTTTTCTTCAGGTGATTTTTGCAGGTCCGCTTTTAGCGCCGCGCTGATCTGGATCTTTCCGACGCTTATGTTTTTTGTGGCCAGCTCATTTAGAATCTCTTCATGAGGTTCGTAGCCTATCGCAAAGTGACAGACATCATAGCAAAGGTTGACATGTTTTCTGATCAGAGCTTCGGCTTCAGTATCGTTGAGGTCGAATGCATTGCTGATCTCAGGGATGCCCAGGCTTAGCAGGTCACCCTCAAACCAGTCGATGAATTCTCTTCCGGTCTCCATCATCCCATCGGGTTCAGGCTCAATATCAAGGTGCAATACTTTACCGGTATCGTTGCTGATACGGATCAGTTCCTTTACCACCTCGATTACGTTCAGGGTTCCTGTTTTCCTGGCTTCATTCAGCGTTTCTGCGGTAGTATACCAGTGCCGGTATCCGAGCGGGTTGGTAGATATGCCTCCGTCCATTCCCTCAGGCAGCAATTGTTCCAGGATGCGGAACAGCCTGATGGTGTATGTTTTGCGTGCATCGCTTGTCCAGCCTGGGGTGTGTACATCTGCTTTGACCACCGTACGGTGAAATTCTCCGTAAGGGAAACCGTTCATGGTGAAAACGTAAGTATCGTTTTCTTTCAGCCATTGTTTGAATTCATCGAGCGTCGTTTGTTCGCTCAATGCCAGACTTGCTTCATTGGACAGTCTCAGGCCAAGGCCCATTGGCTGGTCAGGCGATACAGCCTGTCTGATCTGCGGGAAATTCTTTTGTAATTGCTCAAAATCTTCTGTCCAGTTCCTGCCGGGATGGATATTGGTGCAATAGGTTAAATGGCCGCTATTTACTTTCATTTTAGTGAATTGTAGTTAAGCTTTTTTTATCCTGACTGTATTTGGCGACATAACTGCTCGCTGCTATGAGCAGTTCATGGTCCATTTCATGGACTTCCTGTCCTGTGCCAAGATCGGTAAGCAGGGTAATGGTAAGAATTCCGCCCAGGTGCTCCTGAAATTCGGCAAGGCCTTTTAATATAGGTGAGTTTGTATCTTTAATGTTGATGACCTGGTCTGTAATGCCAAAGTTCAGGTCGGTCAGCAGTTTTAGGACCCGCTGTGCTTTTTCTTCGCTGAGCATTCCTTTTTTGAAGGAGTAGACGCTGTCGAGCGCGATGCCCATGGCTACGGCTTCTCCGTGTAATACACTAAAATTACTAAGCTGTTCCTGTTTGTGTGCGGCCCAGTGGCCAAAGTCGAGCGGACGGGCAGAACCTGTTTCAAAGGGATCATCTCCGGCGATGTGGTCCATGTGCAGTTTTGCGCAGTGCCTGATCAGGTAGTTCATCGTTTCTTTGTCTCTTGCCACGAGTTGTGCGGCGTGATCTTCCAGCCAGTAGAAAAATTCAACGTCTTTGATGAGTGCTACCTTTACGGCCTCCGAAATTCCTGCACGGTAATCCCTGTCACTTAATGTGGCCAGAAAGTCTTCGTCATTGAATACGGCCACGGGTGGGGCAAATGTTCCGAGGAAGTTCTTTTTGCGTTTGTAATTGATGCCATTCTTTACGCCTATCCCTGAGTCGTTCTGAGATAGTACGGTAGTTGGGATGCGGATGTGCTTGATGCCCCTGTGTGAGACTGCAGCAGCATAGCCGACCAGGTCAAGCACAGCGCCGCCGCCGATAGCGGCAATATAAGAATGCCTGTCAATCTTGTGCAGGTCTACCGCCGCTACGATCTGATCAAATAATGTGGTGTCATTTTTTGATGCTTCTCCACCCGGGACGATCAGGATCTCCTCAATGAGTTCCACTTCTGTCTGGCTGGCAAAAAAGGTTTTGATATTGGCGGTCAGTCCGGGATGCGCATCTGCGACTCCCCGATCTATGACAAAGTATATTTTTTTCAGCGCGTCGGAAGGGCGCGATTTGAAGAAACTGGATAAAGTAGTGTTGCCGGTATCGAATAGCGATGAAGTAAAGTAAACATTGTACTCAAATTTGACACTAAACGATTGTTTTAAATGACTCATATTTAATGATATTACCTAAGTAACCGCAAAAGCTTTACTTAGTAAAATTGATATTGGTAAAAGAATAACGATGAAAACGGCCACATTTAAGGCACCGAAAGCACTGGCCCAGGCAGCATTCAATAAGATCAGCGCAATAACTCCGGATTTAACTGCCTTGCCGATGTTGGGGCCGACAGGGTTTTGTATGGCTTTGAACAAAGGGATAAAGATCATCAGGGCAAAAGGCACCACAAAGATCAGGGCATAAGTGATATTGTGCCTGGTATAAGCGAAAAACAGTACGCTGAGGATGACTATTGCATACAGAATCCCTCCAAAATAAAGCATTCTTTTGCTTCCGCCATGTACTTCCCCCCTGCTGATCATGGTAATGGATGCGATATAAATGATGGGTATGAGTGCCAGAAACCACCAGGTCTGTAAAGAAGTGTTGATGATGCTAACACCCAGCATCAGGTTTAGTCCCCGGCAGAGACCCATATTTAATGGGCCAAATATGGAATGGTGCTTCAGCCATTTGTCGTAGCTCAGGCAGGCGATCATTATTGCGGCAGCGATGTAACGTGAAGTTGGGCTGTACAGACCAGCAGCAAAAATACCGATAAAGAAACATACGCCTCCAAAGATCGCAGCGGCATTTTTGCTGATGAGCCCGCTGGGGATCGGTCGTTCCGGCCGTTCAACTTTGTCCAGATCGGCGTCGAATACATCGTTGAAAATGATGCCGCCGCTATAAAGTCCGATGGTCGAAATACAAAGGAGGGATACCGCGAGAAGGCTGACAGGCGACTCGGGCACGCCTCCCCACCAGAAGCCTCCGTTAGCTGTAGCCGGAATAAAATATCCGGCAATAGCAATGCCGGCCAGCACATCGGCGACGGAAGTCACCACATTTGCGGGCCGCATTAGCCTTAGGTATCCTATTAGTTTCTGCACTTCTTATGAGATGATGATTGAATTCTTGTCTATCCTTGGCTGTTGGCCACCCCGCAGAATTGAGTTGCTTTCAAATTTCTGACTTTGATCAATATTCTTAACGGTAAGGAAATCGGCTTCATTGATCTGCCCGCTCTGCCCGAATGCGGTGATGGCATTGCGGTAAGTAACGAGTTCGATGTCTTTCAGGCTGATCCCTGATTTTTTCATCAGCGCAGCTGTTTTCGGGATCGCAAGCGGATCACTGATTCCCCAGTCTGCTGCAGAATTGATCATGATCCTTTCAGATCCATATTGTTTTACCACTTCCACCATGCGTTCATTGCCCATTTTGGTAAACGGATAGATGGTAAAGGCAGCCCAAAAGCCTCTGTCCAAAACTTCTTTTACCGTTTCCTCGTTGTTGTGGTCTACAATAACCATACTGGGGGCAAGGCCCTGCTCAATGGAAATGTCCATGCTGCGCTGGGTTCCTTTTTTCTTGTCACGGTGCGGGGTATGGATCTGGACAGGAAGGCCTGCTTCTTTTGCCAGGTCCAGCTGCAGTCTGAAATATTTTTCTTCTGCTGCGGTCTGGTCATCAAAACCGATCTCACCAATGCCAACTACACCTTCTTTAAAGATGAAGTTGGGGAGGATTTCCATCACCTGTTCTGCCAATTTTTCGTTATTGGCCTCACGCGAGTTTAAGCCTATGGTACAGTAATGCTTGATCCCAAACTGAGAAGACCGGAACCTTTCCCAGCCGATCAGGCTGCTGTAGTAGTCTGTGAAGCTGTCCAGTCCGGTACGTGGCTGGCCCAGCCAGAAAGCTGGTTCTATGAGGGCTACTATTCCTGCGTCTGCCATGGCCTGGTAGTCGTCGGTGGTGCGGGAGGTCATGTGGACATGCGGGTCAAAGAACTTCATCCCGCTAATGTCATTCAGATCAAGGGAGGTTTGAATTTTTTCTCCTTCACTTCTTTCCCGGAAATTTTCATTACAGCACATAATTCAAGTTTTTATATCTGGTGTTACAGTTCTATTAATTTGTAGATCTCGGGATGCACCGTTCTGTGTGCAGCCAGGCGCTCCTGTACATAATCCTTTAAGGTTTCAGAAAGCGCTTTGTTTTTCCTTTCTTTTATTCCGGTGATCCTGGTTATATCCTTTTCCGTGAAAAAGGCTTTCAGTACCAGCTGGTTCCACGAATTTTCAGAAAGATATCTGGCCGGATAAGGGTTGTGGTACATTATGGCCTCCAAAACAGTCCCGATATTGCTCCTGATCCCTTCTTCACAGCGGTGTATCCATTCCTGAGGATAACTAAAAACAGGTAAGGCGGAATATAATGCGGCTTGCTCGTTCATTTCAGCCGCTGTAAAAAGCCCGTTGATCTTCCGGAGGTAGACTTCTTTATCCTGATCAGGCACCTGCATCAGCAGGTATACCCGGGCCAGACGGTCCGCGGACCAGCCTGATAGGTCAAATCCCGGAAGCTTTTGGTTTATTTCTGCAACTTCTGATGGCTGTAGTGCTATTGTCTTTTTTTCTACAAACCTTGGGATGTGTGAAAAGGCAAGATTCAATTGTAAGTTTTTTTCTTCTGTTTTGATCAGGCCGATCTTTTGTTCCAGCCAATCCATCGCCCCGCTGCTCAGACTGCGTCTGATTATCCGTTCAAATTCTGTTAAAAGCATGCTTTATCCTATATTAACCGCCACAAAATAGTTGATGGCAAGGGCACCGCTAATGATCAGTAATCCGAAGAATTCCCTGGTCTTTTCGATATAGGGTTTCGTTGCCTGCATGCTTTCTACTAAACTTGGACTTTTGTACTTTGTTATCCAGTCACGCACACCATCTTTTGAAAAAAACAGGATGACGGCGTAAACCAGATAGAAAGATATGGCTCCGAGATAAACATTCGGGTAAAATTTATTAAATATGGCAAATCCACAACAAATGGAGGCTACCAGGTATATAGGTACCCAAAGCCATGGGTCTACGTCATTTAGATTTAAGTACGCAAACGCCAGGAATGCAATACAAAAAATTGAATTTAAAATGCTCAGCAGCATACTCGTAAAGGTTTAATTTGTGTTTTGTGTTGTTAGTAAATACAAATAAACAGATAATTATACCGATTTAGCAATATGCAATTGTAAAAAATGAAATAGGATAAGCAATATTTTTCCCTGGTTCATTGATTTTTATTTAAATTCATGGTGATTGTTGATTATTAAAAAAAGTATCATGATAAAATACCTGTGTCTATCTGTGATGATCTTGCTGGGTTTAAACCTGAACGCTCAGCATAAACTTGAAAAACTCTGGGAAACAGACAGTATCATAAACATGCCTGAGTCTGTTCTGGCGGATACAAAAGCCGGGGTCCTGTATGTCGCAATAATGGGCAATAGCGCCGATGCGAAGGATGGCATTGGAGGGATAGGAAAGCTGGACATGAGCGGCAAGGTGATCAATCTGGACTGGGTGACCGGTCTGAACTCTCCTAAAGGAATGGGCATCTATAAAAACAGGCTCTATGTGGCCGATGTCACGGATGTAGTCGTGATCGATATTGCCAGGGCAAAGGTGGAGCTGACCATACCGGTAGCGGGTTCAGGATTTCTGAATGACCTGACTATAAGTGACAAGGGTATTGTGTATGTTTCGGATTCAAAAACCAAAAAGATCCACCGGATCATCAACGATAAAGATGAGGTGTATATGGAGAACATTGATGGACTCAATGGCCTGAAGGCTGTCGGTGATCAGCTGTTCATTGCAGGCGGGGGTAAAAATCTGCTCAAAGCTGATGCGTCTAAAAGTATGGTCAAAATAGCCGGCCTGCCACAGGGTGGCGATGGGATTGAGCCCATAGGCAACGGCGATTGGCTGTTCTCGGCATGGGGAGGTTACATTTACTATGTGTATGCCGATGGTAGAAATGAGCTGCTCCTGGATACACACCTGCAAAAGATCAACACCGCAGATATTGGGTATGATCCTGCGAAAAAGGTCGTTTATATCCCTACATTTTTTAAGAAAAGTGTAATAGCTTATCAGCTTAAATAAAGCATAAGCCTGCTATTCTTTTACCCTGCTCCAGACTTCATAGATCTTGGCGCCTTTGCTGCTCAGTCCGCTGTGGTGCCAGTTGCCATCCTCAAGTTTCCCGTCAAAGCTTAATGAGGCACCCACCCGGGTATTGTCCCTGGAAAAGAATTCTATGTTTTCTATGTATTTGCCGTCTTTGAAGGTATAAGAGCCACCGCCTGTTCCTGAAAACTGTTTTTTGCCCGGGTCTATCGCTACCCATTGAAATTTGGTGCCGGTCAGCATTTTATAGGTTTGCCGTGTCCCTGTCTGATGTATAGCGGCTACTTTGCCATCCTCACCCATTCTTCCGGTAATACGCCAAACACCGGCCAGTGGTGCTTTGCCATCGTCAACACGGTCGAAGTTTACATTGCCGTCCTGCAATTCTAAGGAGAGCTGGCTGCCTGAAACAGAAAACGGGACATCCGTACTTGTTCCCACACTGGCTGAATCCGCAGTATTGAACAGCAGTTTTCCTTTAAGGGTTTTGTCCTTTACTTCATAACTGCCGCCCTGGCTGGATACAAACTGGGATCCGTTATGAACGGTATGAAGATAAAAACCATCCTGAAAGAACAGGTGATGCTGTTCATCGCCGTTCCTCAATTCCCATGCGCCTGTCACGACGGCATTCTGTCCAAGAACATTAAAAGTTATGGTAGTCAATACCAGCAGAAAAAATACTTTCATAGCATTCATAATTTGGTTATCAATAGTTTTATACTAAAGGTAACAAATTACTATGAATGTCAATATTAATCTTGCAGTCCGCGGATTGCAACTACTTCGTTTACATCCGCCCCGTAGTCTACGCCCGCAACTTCAAATCCAAAAAGATTAAAGAAATCCTGCTTATAGCCCTCAAGGTCTCCAATTTCCGGTAGGGTTTCAGTAGTGGCATTTTGCCATTGTTTAAACACCTCTTCCTGTACATCAGCCCTCATTTCCCAATCGTCTATCCTGATTCTTCCTTTTTCGTCAGTTTGCAAGGCACTGCCCGAATACAAATGCTCGTGAAACAACCTGCTGATCTGCTCTATGCAGCCCTCGTGAATTCCCTTTGCTTTCATCACCTTATACAGTAAAGAGATGTATAACGGGATTACGGGGATAGCCGAACTGGCTTGTGTAACCAGGGCTTTATTAACGGATACATATGCTTTTCCGCCAAGGTCTTCTAGTTTATCCGTAATGGTAAATGCTGTAGCTTCCAGATGGTCTTTGGCCCGGCCGATAGTGCCTTTGCGGTATACCGGCTCTGTTACTTCCGGACCGATATAAGAATAGGCTACTGTGGTCGCTCCAGGGGCAAGAAGGTTCTCTTTCTTCAGTGCATCTATCCACATTTCCCAGTCCTCGCCACCCATTACGGCAACAGTATTCTTAATTTCTTCTTCGTTTGCAGGGGTAATGGAAACGGTCGAGACGATACCGGTATGAAAATCGACTGTTTTATCACTAAAATCCCCCTCTATAGGCTTAAGTACAGAGTTATGTGTTTCGCCTGTCACCGGATGAACTCTTTTGGGTGAGGCCAGACTGTAGATGATCAGGTCTACCTGCCCAAGATCAGCCTTGATCAGCTCAATGGTCTGCTGTTTGATTTCATCGGAAAATGCGTCTCCGTTTATGCTTTTCGCATACAGGCCAGCTTCGTTTGCAAACTCCTCAAAAGCTGCGGTATTGTACCATCCGGCCGAAGCAGTCTTGCCAGGGCTGCCTGGTTTTTCAAAATATACACCAATGGTAGAAGCACCCACGCCGAAAGCACTGGTAATTCTTGAAGCCAGCCCAAAGCCGGTTGAAGCGCCGATAACCAGGACTTTTTTGGGGCCATTTACCGGGCCTTTAGATTTCACATAATTGATCTGTTTTAATACATTTTGTTTGCATCCCTCAGGATGTGATGTAAGGCAAATAAATCCGCGTGTTCTTGGGCTGATGATCATAACTGGTGATATAATTGAAATGTTTAACTAAATTTCGACAAAGCTAGAACTTTTATCGGGAACCTGTGAATTGAATTCAGGCAGACCTCTGCTTGTTAAAGAAGGATACAGCGTTCTCCGGCCAGCAGTGTTTTGCACTGTTCATCATTTGCAGGTATGCTGATCTCTTCGAGTTCTTTGCGGTAATTTTGCTTGATCTCTTTCCGGCTTTTGGCCCGGATAAACCTCCTGATGTCATCGCTGTTTGCCAGCACAAGTCCTGGCACCTCGGTCGGCTGATTGTTTTCATCCTTAGCTACCATGGTAAAATAGCTGGTATTGGTATGTTTTACTTTGTTTGTTTTCACATTTTCAGAAACTACTCTTATCCCCACTACTACAGAGGTTTTTCCTACGTAGTTCACAGAAGCCATTAATGATACAAGTTCCCCCACTTCAATGGGTTCCAGAAAGTTAACGGTGTCAATAGAGGCGGTTACACAATAATTTCCGGCATGTTTGGATGCACAAACGTAGGCCACCTTGTCCATCAGTGAAAGTAAAATACCGCCATGGATCTTGCCTCCGAAATTTGAATAGGAGGGAATCATCAATTCTGTAAGGACAGTTTTGGAAAAGCTCACGGGCTTGTAAGGAATGGGTTGAGCAGGGCTTGACATTGGTGTAATTTAGGTTGGCTATATTTATTAATTAAGTGTTTGACACTTTAAGGCTAAAATAAGCAGGATAAATGATATGAATGGTACATAATGAAAAAAGACCACCTGTTGAGGTGGTCTTTTGTGGGAGATACTGGGTTCGAACCAGTGACCCCCTGCTTGTAAGGCAGGTGCTCTGAACCAGCTGAGCTAATCTCCCCTTTTGGGTTGAAGGCTTACTTAGTTGATCCAGTGACCCTCCCGATGTAAAATCGGGATGCCTGAACCAGCTGAGCTAATCTCCCATTTGGGTTGAAGGTTTACTTAGTTGATCCAGTGACCCTCCCGATGTAAAATCGGGATGCTCTGAACCAGCTGAGCTAATCTCCCTTCGGTTCTATTCTTTTATTTTGAAACAGCAGAATAAACTGTTTTTGTGTGGGAGATACTGGGTTCGAACCAGTGACCCCCTGCTTGTAAGGCAGGTGCTCTGAACCAGCTGAGCTAATCTCCCATTTGGGTTGAAGGTTTACTTAGTTGATCCAGTCACCCTCCCGATGTAAAATCGGGATGCTCTGAACCAGCTGAGCTAATCTCCCTAAGGTTCTGCTCTTTTATTCAGCTGAGCCAGCTATACCCTGATCGTTAGGGAGTGCAAATATACACCTCTAATTTAAAACTCCAAAACTTTTGGAAGATTTTAAGAAAGCACCTCTTCCAATACCTGGTGGGATCGGATATCTCCAAAAGAAGCCGTGTGTAAAGTGTAGTAAACCAGTATCTTATCTAATATAAATCTTCTGGTTTTGTTATCGATTTTTATTTCGTTAATTTTTTCAAACGGCGAAGTAAACAGGGAAATGAATAATAAAGCATCTTCCCTGTTTAAAAAATTTGGGTGTGCGGGTGTTCTTGATTTGAATTCTCCTTCCTGCAGATCAAAATAGTTATCATCATTTTTGGTGATTGTACTGGGCGCGAAACCCAGGAACCTGGAAAGCTTCAAAAGAAAAGCCAGGTGGAAATTGACATTCTCCGGGCTGCATTCGTCAAACCAGCACATGGCACTAAAAATAAAATCAAATAGATGCTCATCGGTTGTTTGCTGTCTGATGCTCTTATAAAGCACCTCATTTAAAAACTGAGTGACCGTACTCTTGACGATATTGTAGGGAATGGTACTATAAACCGGAGCCGGCCGTAGTTCCGAGACGCGTTGTATGCCAGTATTGTGTTTGTGATAGGCGACCATATCCACCAGATGAAGCGGCTGGAGCATATTCATACTGATCTTTGCCCTGGGCTTTTTAACCCCGTTGATCATATAAGACTGGATGCCGAACTTCTCCGTGAAAATCTGGACCACAACACTGCTTTCGCTATACAGCGTAGTTTTTAAGATGATGCCACGGGTTTTATGCAACATGCAAAAAGATTTTAGGCAGGAAAATGATCAGGCCAATGATGAATGCAGTGATAGCGCTTAGCAGTACAGCAGCTGAAGCTACATCTTTAATTATTTTAGCTTTTGGGTGGATCTCCGGTGATATCAGGTCTACAAGCACTTCAATTGCTGTATTGAAAAGTTCGGCAGTGAGCACCATGCCGGCCGCTGCTGTGATCCAGAGCCACTCGTTCAGGCTCAGCTCAAAGAACCAGCCTGCCAGGGTAACCAATAGCAGGGCTATGAGGTGAAACCTAAAATTCCATTCGGCTTTAAAAGCATAAGCAAGGCCTGAAAAAGAATATCCGAAACTTTTAAGAAACTTGTTCATTTGACCTCAGCAGTTGATAGATTACAGCTGCAAAGTACGTCATGCTTTTTTACATATCCAATTGTTTGTCAGGAAGCTTTACCTTTGGATAATTTTTAAGCCATGTCTGTAGAAAAAGTTTCCCTTCATCCCAGGAACAAACACCGTTCAAGATACGATTTTCCGGAACTCATCAAGAGCTGTCCCGAACTTGCTCCCTATGTGTTCAATAACACTTATGGTGATCTTTCTGTTGATTTTTCCAATCCTGATTCCGTTAAGGCACTGAACAAAGCCCTGTTGAAATACTTCTACAGGATCGATCACTGGGATATCCCGGAGGGCTATCTTTGTCCGCCTATCCCCGGACGATCCGACTATATTCATTATGTCGCGGATCTTTTGTCGTCAGATCACGATGGAGTCATTCCAAACGGCCGGCAGGTTAAAGGTCTGGATATCGGCACAGGCGCTAATTGTATCTATCCGATCATCGGCCACCAGGAATATGGCTGGAGCTTTACAGGCTCCGAAATTGACCAATATGCGATAAAGGCAGCGAAAGCAATCTGTGCAGCTAACTCCTCGTTGTCCGCTGATATTGTTTTAAAATATCAGTCCAATAAGCAGTACATCTTTAAAGGACTTGTCAGCCCTGGTGAGCTATATGATTTCAGTATTTGCAACCCGCCCTTTCATGCTTCTGCTGAAGAAGCCCGGTCCGGTAATAAAAGAAAAGTGCAAAACCTGAGCAGAGACAGAGACAAAACAGCTGCGCTTAATTTCGGAGGAAAAGATGCGGAACTCTGGTATGAAGGCGGGGAGGCGGCCTTTATCCGGAATATGATCATGGAAAGCAAAGACATCGGCGGGCAGTGTCTGTGGTTTAGCAGCCTGGTTTCCAAAAGTAGCAACCTGCCCTACATTTACCACATGCTGGAGGCACTCAGGCCGGCAGAAATCCGGACAATAGAGATGGCTCAGGGACAGAAGGTCAGCCGTTTCGTCGCCTGGACATTTATGGGGAAGCAAGCCCGCCGGGAATGGACAATGAAAAGATGGACTAAGAATAAGGCCTAGAAAATCAGTACGCTGGCTTTTTTATGCTTAAAGGAGCCGATGAGCTCCCCGGTTTCGAAATGCTTAAAATGGAGCGTATCGCTTTCTTTAAAACGTTTTTTGACCATGCAATACAAATGCAGGCATTTGATCCAGTTCAGTGCCGTTACCTTATCTTTCCAGATCTGGGGATAAACAAAAACCTCATTCCCTTCTATGCGCAACAGGTTCTTTTCCTCGAGTTCGTTAACATTGGTAATGATCTTTGCCGTCTGTGCCACCAGGTTTGAAGCATGCTGAATTTTCTTTTTTGCGTAAATCATATTAAAATATTATTCCAGCAGCAAAGGCTCGTCGTCATCTGTCAGGCTCAGCTGGATGCTGTCGGTTCCGGCAATACCTTCAATAGAGCCCCGGACGTGGGCTGCATTAAGCATAACCTTTTCGAGCTGTTTTTCCCTGGCTTTCCAAAGCTTCTCCATAGCATCGCGTTCCCGTTGTATAGACAGCTTCATGCTCATAAAGCCCTCACGAATTGCTTTCCACTGTTCTGAGAACTCAGTGCTGGTCAGGTAGTCATAGAGCATATGCATTTTGTCCCCACGGTTTTCCTGGGATTTTGCGGCTCCGTACAATTTGAGGATTCCATCCCTTAGAATGTAAGAAACTGCCTTTACCTCATCAAAAGAGCAGATCCATACACCGTCTTTTTCACCAAAGCAATCCATCCCTTTGGGGTAACACTGGGTCACGATCACAGCTACGTCGACCCCTATGCTTCGCATATCTTTTTTCAGTTTCTCTATCCATTCCATGGAGAAATCTTTGGTGCGTTTGCTTTCGTAAATGATCTTGCCGCACTCCTGTCCAAACTGGTTCCGCACCAGGTGTACGCAATCCGCACCCCTCACGCCCTTGCCCACCTCAGTGATCAGGTCAAAAGGGAAAGCATTTCTAAGCAGTTCTTCCAATATCAGCTCCTGCACTTCTCCCTGCAATTGCATCGATCCCTGCTCAGCCTTGCGCTTCATTTCTTCCGCCAGTTTTTTCTGGTCGTCCAGTTGCTTTTCCAGTTCCTTCACACGCAGCTGATGCTCAGTTTCTTTAATGTTGTTTTTTTCCGCCTCCTGTTTCCTGATCTGTTCGGTCATTTCCAGGCGCTGTTCCTGCAGCTTACGCTGTACCTGTAGTTCAAGCTCCTCTTCCCGCTGCTTCATCTGTGCCTCTTTTTTCAGGAAATCAAGTTCTTTGGCCCGGGCCTGTTTCAGCCGCTCCTCATTTTCCTTATTGGCGTTGTCCAGCATTTGCAGCTTATTTTCAAAATCTGTCGCAATGCTTTTACGCAGGCTTTCCTCAAGAGCAGCTTGCAGATGTTTTTTCTCTTCCGCGAGCTTTTGTTCATAAGCCAGGGCCTGCTGTTTTTGCTGCTGTTCAAATGCGGCTTCCCTTTGCTTTTGCTGCAGGGCAAACTCATTTTGTTTCTTTGCGAATTCCTCTTCCTTTTGTTTGGTAAAAGAAACCATCTTTTCCCGGAGGTCTTTTTTATACTCCTCGGCCATCACCTCTTCAATAGGAAAAGTATGTGCACAATTGGGACATTTTATCTCTGTTGACATATCTTTCTGCTATAATAACTTTTGTACAAACAAACTCTCTGCAAATTTCATGGACACACTCCTGGGTTCTCCTCCGGCTATGCCGACATATAAAGATCCGTCAAAATCGATCACTTCAATAATCTTGATCTTTGTTCCGATGGTGATCTGAAGTTTTTCCAGGTACTGCAGGAATAAGGTCGAAGTATCTTTTACCGCTGCAACACTACAGGTATCGCCGGCTTTTAGCTCCGCCAGGAGCGTTTTAGCGATCACCGGCATCTCACCATTGGCCTTTGGGATAGGGTCCCCGTGAGGATCAAACTCCGGAAAGTCAAGGAACTCTTCCAGCTTGTCGACCAGCTTGGCAGACTGGATATGTTCCAGCTGCTCAGCAACTTCATGCACCTCATCCCAACTAAAATCCAGTTTCTCATACAGAAAAGTCTCCCAGAGCCTGTGCTTTCTTAAAATGGCGATCCCATTCTTTTTACCCGTGTCGGTAAGCAGGATCTTCCCATATTTCTTATAGGTAACCAGGTCCTTCTCTTTCAGCTTTTTGAGCATATCCGTAGCAGTGGCTGGTTTTACACCCAGGTAAGCTGCCATTTCATTGGTTCCTGCCTCTGGTTTTTCTTCATTTTGAAAACTCAGTTTTAGTAAAGCCTTCAAATAGTTTTCTTCTGTATAAGATAGCATACTACAAACTTAGATGAAATTGTTAGTTAAAACAACTGAATAATAAATGTCGAATAATATTTGTTAGATTAATCTAACTTTTATAGTTTTGTGATGTTAATGTTAAAATTAGATAAATGAAAATATACCGACTTGCCGTGTTTTTTATTGGTTTCCTGCTTTTTTCAATGCTTGTTGATATTACTGCATCTGCACAGACATCGGCAGTAAGGGGTAAGGTGATTTCTGAGGCATTGCCGTTGTCTGACATCAACATCAGCATCCAACCCACGCAGATCAAAAGTAAGACGGACAGTTCAGGTTTATATGTTTTCAGTAATTTATCGGCCGGGACATATAAGATTGAAGCATCAGGAGTTGGTTTCAAAAAAATGGTCAGGACCGTCAATTTAAAACAAGGAGAGACCACGGAACTCAATTTCGATCTGAGCAATTTTAAAAATGATCTTGATGAAGTAGTGGTTACCGGCACATTAAAGGAGGTGAGCCGAATAGAAAGTCCCGTTCCCGTAGAAGTCTACTCTTATAAATATTTCAGGAAAAACCCCACGCCAAATATTTTTGAAGCCCTGCAAAATGTCAATGGTGTGAGGCCTCAGCTCAATTGCAATATTTGTAACACCGGTGATATCCATATCAACGGATTAGAAGGGCCTTATACCATGATCCTGATTGACGGCATGCCGATAGTGAGCAGCCTTTCCAGTGTTTACGGACTTTCCGGAATCCCCAATTCACTGGTAGATCAAATTGAAATTGTGAAAGGTCCTGCCTCTTCATTATATGGCAGTGAAGCAGTTGGCGGGCTGATCAATATCATCACCAAAAAGCCACAAAACGCAGCGTTATTCTCCGCCGACGTCTTTACTACAAGCTACCAGGAGCACAATACTGACCTTTCCCTCAAGTTCAACGCCGGGAAAAAAGCGACCGTTCTTACGGGCTTAAATTATTTCAAATATGGCAACCCGGTGGATCATAACCACGATAACTTTACCGACGTGACCTTGTCAGACCGCGTGTCTTTATTCCAGAAATGGAACTTTGAGCGGCCGGAGAAGCGCATCTTTACGCTTGGTGCCAGGTTTATGTATGAAGACCGCTGGGGTGGAGAGATGCAATGGAATAAGTCTTACCGCGGTGGTGATCAGGTTTATGGCGAAAGCATTTATACCAGTCGCTGGGAACTGATCGGCAATTATCAATTACCCGTTAACGAAAAATTATTCCTTGCTTTTTCATTCAATAGTCATGACCAGAATAGTCGATATGGCACCACTTCTTACATAGCTAAACAGAAAATAGGTTTCGGCCAGCTGACATGGGACAAGCAATTCGGCAACCATGATCTGCTTTTTGGGTCAGCACTCAGGTATAGTTTTTATGACGACAATACACCAGCTACCACAGGCGTGAACCAGGCGATTGAAAAGAATACCTGGCTGCCGGGCCTTTTTGTGCAGGATGAGATTGCGCTGAGCAGAGAGCACAAATTGCTTTTCGGTTTTAGATACGATTACAATTCAGTTCATGGCAATATTTTTACCCCGAGGATGGCCTACAAATGGAGCCCCAATGAAAATAATATCCTTCGTCTAAATGCCGGAACAGGATTTAGGGTGGTCAACATTTTTACGGAGGACCACGCGGCACTTACAGGAGCCAGGATTGTCGAGATCCCGAATAAGCTCAGGCCTGAAAAAACATATAATGTCAATCTGAACTACCTGAAAAAAATATATACCGGCAACGGAACGTTCATCGGCGTAGAAACTTCTGCATTTTATACCTATTTCAACAATAGGATCATTGGAGATTTTGACAGCGATCCCAATAAGATCATATACAATAACCTGGATGGCCATGCTGTGAGCAAAGGACTGAGCACCAATATAGATGTTACATTCAATAACGGACTAAAGTTTATTGTCGGGGCAACTTATCAGGATGTTGCTACTTATGAACAGGGAATCAAAAAGCAGCAGATCCTTACTGAGAAATTTTCGGGCAACTGGGCGGTATCTTACAAGATCAGGCCACTCAAACTATCGCTGGATTATACTGGAAATATCTATAGCCCGATGCGTCTCCCGCTACTTGGTGAGCTTGATCCGCGAAAGGAATATTCCCCGGTCTGGAGCATACAGAATATCCAGCTTACCTTTGCTGGCTTTAAAAATATTGAGATCTATGGCGGGGTCAAAAACTTGCTCAACTGGACGCCAAATAAAGGAAATCCCTTCATTATTGCTAGGACAAACGACCCTTTTGACAAACGCCCAGACGTAGACAATCCTTACAATTTAACTTTTGATCCTACTTATGTCTACGGCCCCAATCAAAATATAAGAGGTTTTCTCGGTGTGAGATTGACAATTAAATGATGTAGTTCTTTGCCGTAAATCAATTAACTTTATGGCATGATCTATCCATCTACCTACCAGGCAGCACGGCTTATTGCGCCAAAAGTTGAGGCTATTTTTGCTGAGCATCTCGCTGCTGCCAAAGAAAAAGGAGAAGAAGATCTTGCTCCGCAACCTACTGCCAGGGTAGTTGAGGCCATACTGGACGCTACGTTTTGGGCGAGCCTGCGCAAAGAAGAAGGACATTCCCCAAAGATTTCCCTTGCATTTCTTCCGCCACAGCAAGCGGGTAATCCATTGCTGTTCAAACAGCGGTTTAAATTAAATCCGGGCATTCTTACCAAACTTGCGCCAGGAGTCGAACGTGCAGGGATTCACCTGGGCATCTGGGTAGACGACGGTGAACTTTACATCTGGGGCACCACCGTAAGCATACCAAATTTTTGTTTTGTAGTTGATGTTTCTGAGCCGGCACTGCTGGTGATCAAACACCGCAGGATCTATGGTTTCGGAAAATTCACGAATGTCGCGGTGCTCAAAGGAGATCAGGTAAAAATGGTTGATGGGAACAGTACCAGCATTCCTGATTGCCCGCCGATGCTGCTGTCGCTGCTGGACCTTACCGCGCCTTCTTACTGGAACGATTCTGTTAATGTTCTGATCCAGCTGGCTGTTTCCATGCGCGCACATGCCCGGGGTGGTACATTGCTCGTAGTAGACAATGAAAACAACAACTGGCTTCAGTCCATTATAAAGCCTATTCAATATTATGTTCAACCGTCTTTTAACGGGCTTTCTAAATTATTACAGCAGGACAGGAAAGAGTCCAGCCAGATCTTTTGGCAAACAGCTTTAAAACGTGAGGTAGATCACCTTGCCGGTCTTACGGCAATAGACGGGGCAACCATCATCAGCAGCAACTATGAGCTGCTGGCGTTCGGTGCTAAAATAGGAAGGGCGAAAGGTAAGGACAATATAGATGAGCTTGCCTTTTCAGAACCCATTTCAGGGGGAGATGCTGTAGTGGTACATCCAGCTAAGGTCGGCGGGACACGCCACCTTTCTGCTGCCCAGTTTGTTCATGATCAGCGGGATGCCACTGCGCTCGTGGCGTCGCAAGACGGACATTTTACCATATACACCTGGTCTGCATATCAAAACAAGGTTCAGGCACAACGGATTGATACCCTGTTGTTATAAACTAAGACAAGAGCACTGCTGCAACTATTGTGGTTAAAAATATAACCAAAATAACAATGCGGTCACAGGCGATACGCTGCTGTCTGGTCAGCGCTCTGGGCTGGACTTCCTCTTTTTGCCTGGCAAAAGCGTGGACGGGGTTTAATTTAATTAACATAGGTAGATGTAGATAGGTGTATCTGGTTAATATCAAACCTCAAGCCATAATTCTATTCGTTTGTGGAATTGTTGATAACTTCTGTTTGTTTCATCAGAATCTGATAATTCCTTAACATTGAAGGGGTAATATGAAAATTATTGTATTGGTAATCAGACATATAAAAGATAAATGTATTTTATACAGTACTATGTATTGCATATTACTATACGAAACATATATCTTTGTATTATTATGATAGCAGAAAATACACAAACACAAATGCGGAAGGGCATACTGGAATACTGTGTGCTCCTGATCATATCCAGGGGACAGATTTATGCCTCGGATATCATCGCAGAATTGAAGTCGGCCCGTCTGCTCGTAGTAGAAGGAACGCTTTATCCATTGCTCACCCGCCTCAAAAACAATGGCTTGCTGAGCTATAACTGGATAGAATCCACATCCGGACCCCCGCGCAAATATTATGTGCTGACTGAAGAAGGCAGATCTATATTGAATCAGCTTGACGGAACCTGGCAGGAGCTGGCCTACGCCATCAATACTTCCAAAAAAGTAGCGGACGATCAATCCAATAATAATCCAATAAACTTAACCAAGTAATGAAGAAGACACTCAACATAAATATTGGCAATTCCATCATTCATATTGAAGAAGATGCCTACGAAATGCTCACTGTTTATCTGAATGAGGTAAAACAACATTTCGCAAAAAACGCTGATGACTTTGAAATTGTAACAGATATCGAAAACCGGATAGCAGAGATGTTTGGTGAAATGCTGTCTGAGCAGCAAAAGCAGGTAGTCAGCATTTTTGATGTACAGTCAGTAATCAGACAGATGGGTTCTGTGAAAGATTTTGAGTCCTCTGAAGAAGAGAACCCCGCTGAAGATTACCGTACCCAAAGCCAGGCCTTCAACCCAGTTAAGAAGCTTTACCGGGATACTGACCAGGCCATGATTGCCGGTGTCTGTGCAGGTCTGGGGCATTATGTCGCTATCGATATACGCTGGATCAGGTTAATCACATTTTTTACCCTATTCATAGGCGGTGCCGGTGTTTTAGCTTATATCATCCTGTGGATCATGATCCCTAAGGCAGAAACCAAAACTGAAAAAATGAACATGCGCGGTCAGGAAACAACGCTGCGGGGCTTTGCAAACATTCATCTGGACCCGCTGGTACAACAATCAAAAGGATTTCTTGCTGAGTTCTTTGATGTCGTGGGCAACTTTGTTAAAGGAACCGGAAAGGCGATTTTTAAAACGATAGCCTTATTGATCATTGCGGCGGCGTCATTTGGTCTGATTAGCTTATTCATCACTTTAATAGCCCTTATGGGCATTTGGGATGCTGATGTAGCCAATTATTTTCCATTCAACATCATCAATCAGGAATATTTTAACCCTCTTGCGGTTTCTGCGTTCCTGGTAGGAGCCATACCACTTATTGCACTCATACTGTTCTCAGTAAGGGTTGCATTCAGCAGCAGGGATATCAATAAGACATTGTCATTTGTGCTGCTCGTCATCTGGCTGGCGGGTGTGGCACCATTAATTTTTTACATCACAAAAATATCTTCTGAATTTAAAGAAGGAGCAGAATTTTCACAGGTTAGCGAACTTAAGCCCTATCAAACTTATACACTGACAGTAGACCGGACCCGGTTCTTTAGCAGGGAAGATAGCATGCGCTACAGTATAGATGCAGAAAATTACAGGGGCAGAAAGATACTTACTGACATTGACGATGAATTTAAAGCACCGAGAAATGTCAGGTTGTGGATAGAGAAAAGTGAAAGTGGTAAGATATCACTGAGTCAGAACTTTAAATCAAGAGGAAGGAATTTTCAGACGGCTTTAAAAAACGCTCAGAATATACATTATGATTTTCTGCAGACCGATTCACTGATAAATTTTAATCCGATGGTCCAGCTCAATAAAGATACCAGATGGCGCGGCCAGGAGGTAGAGCTGACCATGAAGGTTCCGGTTGGCACTTTTCTAAACATCAGCGAAGAGCTTGGCAGGTACCTGAACGGACCCAATTACTGGGATTGCGGTCATGGCAGCCACCAGGGTTTTACCGAATGGGTCATGACAGAAGATGGTGTCAAGTGCAGGCACGAAGCGCCGGTTAAGGATACTGATTAAAACCAGTGTAGTCAATCAGTGTCCTGTTATTTAACCGTATAGCGGTAGACATAACGGGCAACATTTCCGTTTTTGTCTACCCCTTCAATAACCGCTCTGTAAGTTCCGTTCCCATCCGCATTGTAATATTCCAAAGTCAGCGGGCCTGTAGCGTTGGTAAGCACTTTAGGGTTCCAGTAGATGGTTGTCCTCAGGTCATTAAAGTTATAAGTATTTGCAGGATTTACATATTTCGGCGAATAGAACTCACGCTGTTTGGCAAATCCTTTGGGCTTAAATTTAACCAGATTGGCCTCCGGCAACATTTCCTTTAGCTGCGCCAGACTAATCTTGGTTCCTTTGACCGGTTTTTTGGTATTGACCACAAGTACGCCTTTGGTATTGTACTGGCGGTCTATGGTGCCCAGCTCATCCTTTAAAAATATTTCAACAGATTCAATTTCATCAGGCATTACAGTAGTGAGGCCGAAAAAATCAATCGGGCTTGCATTCAGAAAGATTTGTACAGGTACCCTGCTTCCTGCGTTGTAATCGCGCGTCACATAAAAGTTGTTTTCAAAAAAAGTGAGGCCTGCAGCCTGCCCCTGAAGGCAAATGGCAAAATTAGGACATCCTTTGAATTGCTCGCCGTCTATCGTGCGTCCGCTGATATTGCTCAAACCACTCAGAGAAGGATGATCGGCATGGCTTGGCCTTTTTATTTTAGCACCTTCTATTTTTACCTCTTTCAGTGTTCTGAGATAGCTGTACTGCTTTTTGCTGTTGGCCAGATATGGCGCCAGCGCGCTGTCGATGTTTACAATTTCATCAACGGTATTGTCGTTTTTAGTAAGCGGCGGACCCGGTTGTCCATCCAGAAGAATCATCAGGCTGGAACCTTTAGCCGAATATTTGGCATTGATCACTACCTCAGATGAGTCCGGGACAACAAGATTTGGGAAAACAAAAGCGCCGGCGGGGCTTGTTATCGCTTCAGAAGCAATCCTCGTACCGGTGACCGTTAGTCGTAGCGCCCCTTTTTTTACAGGCATCCCTGTACGATCTCTCAGCGTGCCCGAAATGCGCATATCCTGCTCAGGCAAAAGTTTCACGGGCGCAAAATTACCAGCCATGACATCTTTATAATTGAACCTGCGGTATCCTTGCGTCAGCATCAGCAGATCTAATGCAGCAAGTTTTTTTTCGTCTTGCTTGTTAAAATAGTAGTTGGGTTTTTCCACATAGCCTTTGAGCTCTGAGGTCAGCAGCAATGAACTCAGGATCGTGATCTCCGAATCCTCATTTACAGGTACCTTTTGTTCATCTGTAACTGAGACCGAAAAGTTGCCTTCCAAAGGAGCCGTCGCGTCTTTTGCGCTAACAGTCAATTTTACTTTTTGCCTGGGTTTATAAGCCGGCAGGTCGGTCTTTAAAGATACCTTCAAAGGCGAAGGCGTATTGTTGAACGCCAGCCGCTCTGCTATTGGCTCCCCGCTCTCAGAAAATAACGTGATCTGCATAATGCCCGAAGGGAACTTGTCTTTCGGTATTTTGGCATTGGTGAGCTGGTTGTTGAGTTTAGTTTTTGCAGCATAGCAAATGATCCCTCCGCTGGTGCCCACCAGAAACATGGTTTTACCGGTATTGGCTGCAAAATAAGTTTCGTTGGCCAGTATTTTAATATTTAATGCCAGAGGATCTGCATTGTTAACCTGAATAGTTGCACTGGAAGCAAGGGGTTTTGGCAGATCAAAACTCTTTACAGAACCATCTTTAAAAGTAACATTGGCCTTATAGCTTTTTGAGGCAT
This sequence comes from Pedobacter ginsengisoli, assembly GCF_030244015.1. GTDB lineage: Bacteria > Bacteroidota > Bacteroidia > Sphingobacteriales > Sphingobacteriaceae > Pedobacter > Pedobacter ginsengisoli. Next base: position 669,702 of record NZ_JASSYX010000003.1, on the reverse strand, counting down.
CAGCATTCAGGTAAAAAGAACCCATTCCCAGATGGGTGGAATTGAAAGTTGTGATGCTGGTTCCTGAGTTGTCCGTTATGGTACCTTTAATGTCTGCACCCAGGCCCCGTGAATTTATTGCTTTAAATCCGACCCTTGTAGCTACCCCGCTGATCAGATCGCCGCCTTCCGGAAAGAACTGAACGTCAAAGGTGCTTTTTGAAGGAGTCAGCTTAAAAGTGGAAGTCAATATGTCATTTTCAGCCATGATGAGTTCAGTTTTAAGCTCACCCCTGGTTATCGGGTCGTTTTTACGCGGGTCAATCTTAATTTTTAAGATGCCATTCTGATCAGTAGTTCCTTTTCCTTTGCTTACGACATCAAAGTTTGAAGTCACCTGCCAATTAACGGTTTTGTTTGCGATAACAGCATTGTCATTGTTTTTAAACTGAATTACTGCATCTATCACCTGGCTTTTATCCGTCTGGTTATTTTTATAGCTAAAATGAGTGACCAGCTGCTTGTCTATGGCTTCTCCGACGGGTATGGTCTTGGTAAAGAAATAAGACGGGTCAAAGTTGGCCATCCACAAGGTATAAGCTTTGAAATAATAATTTCCCTGTTGATAGGTGCCTTTGGTAAGCGGGATATTTCCGCTGGCGACGCCATCGGTCACCTGTAATTTTACCGTTTGGACCAATGAATCACGGGTATTTATCACATCAACGTAGACAATTTTACTCAGCTGTGATGGCAGATTCAGGTCCATGGTCAGGTATGCTTTGAACCAAATGGTGTCTGCAACTGTGTAATAAGGCTTGTCGAAATGGAGATAGACTTTTTCAACAGGACGCTGATCAGTATTTTTTTTGGATTTGTTAATGATGTTGTCCAGAACAACACTGTCCTGCTGCGCTTGGGCTGAAAACCGCAGCCCGGCGGATAATAATATAAAGGCAAGTATGAAGTGTAAATATCTCATCAAAATGAATGTGTATTGTTAATCACGCTAATATATTCATTTATGTGTGGAGTAGGTTAACCAATCACATCTTTAACATTTTTTGACATTTGATCAGTTTGTCAGATCTTCGCTATGTTTCTTATATGTTGTTATACCTTCATGATTTCTTCTCGACCTCCGCTAGGGGGTTGCTAGGGGGTTGCATGATCCCCAGGGCTTTTCAACCATGTCCGGGTGATCTCAGGATTATTTCAGAATGTCCACGTGGGAAGCCTTGCAAATACTATACATATGCCCGACATAGTGGAGACAGGAACTACATCATCAGGAAAAGGAATAAAGAAGACCGCCATTGGCGGCCTTCTCCTATAAAAATCTAAAATAAAAAGTTAGTTATATTCTATGGCGAAATCTTCGAAAGGTGTGCGTACCTTTTTCAGGTTTACCAGCCAGTCGCCGGTCGTGTCTCTGTACCCTAAAGGAAGCAGGGTCGTCGTACGCAGCCCAAGCGCTTTCAATCCCAATAACTCATCCAGTTTTTCAGGCTCAAAGCCTTCCATAGGAGTAGCATCAACTTTTAACAATGCAGCTTCCGTTATCGCGACTCCGAAACCTATATAGGCTTGTCTTGCAGCATGCTGAAAGCTTTCTTCAGGAGTTTTACCAGCAAATGAGCTTACTATTTTATTTACAAAGTCAGCTGTTTCAGCTTCGGATTGTCCGCGTTCCCGATTGGCATGGGCATAAACATTTTTTATTTTTTCTTCTGTATAATTATCCCATGCTGCGAAAATCAGCAAATGTGAGCAGTCTGTAATTTGTTGCTGTCCGTAAGCTACGGCTTTGATTTTCTCCTTTAGCTCAGGGTCGGTCACCACGATAACTTTAAATGGCTGTAAGCCTGCGCAGGTGGGTGCAAGGCGTGCTGCATTAAGGATTTGATCTACTTTATCCTGTGAAACTTTTTCACCATTCATTTTCTTTGTAGCATACCGCCATTTTAAGGCATCTATTGTACTCATAATCTCTTTTTTAAGTTTTTGTTTTTAATCTCTTGTGATTTAGACTGTTAGTTAACTATTGCTGTAAAAATAACAGTGTTAGCAAATATAAATATGTTACTTTACATAGAAGAACTAAATCACCGCTTATGACTTTAAAATGATAGCAAACTATTCCTGGTCTGAGTCGTTAGTATTATGCAGGCATAGATCAATCGTGTTTGCTTGGACATTAAAGTATAATACCCATGAAAAAGTTAATCTCATCTGTAATCTTATTAGCTGCTGTCTCAGGTGTATTTGCTCAGGAAAAGGGCTTTTACATTAAACCTACTGGGGGTTATTTTATAAAAGTAACGCCCGTGGAATTCCCTTCAATAAATGGGCAGCTCGCCCGGGATAAGACAACTACGATCACCGGAACGGGTGCAAATACCAGCACAACTACATCAGAAACAACTTTGACAGGCTCATTTGGGCAGGGCTTCAAAGCAGGACTTATAGGGGGTTATCAGTTTAACCGTATTATTGGCCTCGAACTTGGTGTAAATTATTTCAATAGCGCGGAACAGGACATGATGAAACAAACCGTGATCAATAACGGGAAGACAGTACTAAATGTACATGCGATCGGAAAGGTCAGGGCCTTTGATCTTGCGCCCGCCGTTGTATTTCGTATCCCAACAGCCGGAAAATTCCAGCCATATAGTAAAATCGGGGTCATTGTGCCTTTCTCGGGATACTTGCAGATCAATACTTCTGTAAATGACCAGACCGGGCAGGTAGCGGCATCGCAGGGCATAGTATCTCCAGCAGGAACACGTACTAACCTGGTGCTGGAGAGAGAGGAACGCATCAATCCAAAAGCTACGATAGGCTTTCAGAGCGCCTTGGGATTGGATTACAAGGCGGGCAATAAGATCAGCCTTTTCGCTGAAGTTGAATACCACAACGTGTCAGTTGGCGGAAAGGACAAAGAATTAAAAAAATACGACGGTACAGCTACAGTAGTGGTAAATGCAACCAATACTGCAGTAGGATCTAGACAACTTACGCTCGAGGAGCAAAGTGCGGGAGACCGGAATGTAAATTACCATAAGACCATCAACTCTTCTATGAATGTGAAGGGCAGCGCAGGCTATGATCCCGATAAACCGTCGGATGACCTGCGGTCATATATCAATATAGGTGGTCTGGGACTGAATGCAGGCATTAAGATCAGCTTATAAGGAGTGCTGATTTTATTTTAATGTTTAAACATTACGGGCGTTGGTCGAAAATTTCAGGGAGTTGGTCGTGAGTTAGGTCAGGATGGTATAATAGGGCAAAAACCGCTGAAACGTTTTAAGGTTGAAGGTGTCTCAATAATAAAAAACAAAGAAACCTTAAAACATAAAAATCATGAAAACTCTTACAAAAATAGTATTCGCCACAGCATTAACTGCAATCGTATTAACTTCCTCAGCAATGGCCACATTCGCCGCACCGGTCATTAAAATTGCAACAGTAACAAAAAGTTTCAATAAGATCTGGGTGAGCGGAAATGTAAAAGTCATTTTGACACAAAGTGAAAAAGAGGGAGTATTCGTAGATGAGTACTTTAATCCTGAAAAAACTTCGTTGATCAGCAAAGGGCAGACCTTATACATCAACACGATGGAAAGCAGTCAGGTAACCATCAGAATCTCGGTAAAGGACCTGCAGCGGATCGAAGCGGCCGGAAGTGCAGTTGTAGTTACAGAACGCAAATTCGACATAAAATACCTGCAATTGTTTTTAAGTCAGAACGCAAAAGTAAAAGTTGACGCAAAGGTGGGGGATTTATATACAATAGTCAGGGAAGATGCGGTTTTAAAAATGAGTGGAGCAACAAGTCAGCATACTTTGATTGCCAGCAACATGAGAAACGTAAAGCTTGATAATTTTGTTAGCCTGAAAACAAATACCGAAAGTCCATTTGTGACAATAGATTCATTGACTGCAGCAGCAACAAAATAATACGAATCAAAAGATTAGGGAAGGTGAAAAGGGGCAGGCGAAAGTTTGCCTCTTTTTTTATTGCCTCATTAACTTATGAACATGGCTTTCGTCTGCCAATCCAAATTCCGCAGCGATTTGTTTCAAACTGTAATTTCCGGCTTGCATGCGTTTCGATATCAACGTATGCCTGTAGCTTTTAATATAAGAACGAAGACTTACACCAGCATTTCGTTTGAAATAACGGCCGATATAATTGATGGTGGTGTTAAAATCTGCTGCCATAACTGCTGATCTCAGTCTTTCAGGTGTATAAATATTCTCGTGGATATAGCTGAACATCGCTTCCATTTTGTTTTCGCCAATTTGATCCGGCATTGTACAGAACAGGTTTCGCTTTAAAATTACGGAGAGTGAGATCAGCTGCTGCCAGATCAGCCTCTCGTTGAGCAGGGGATCCAGCTTCATCAATTCGATCACGTTAAAGATTTGAGCTGTGAGAAGCTGGTCGTTAGCGGTTAATTTGAAGCCCGAAAGGTGCGATTCCCTGTTGTGTACCAGGTACTCCAATTCTTTTACGGGATGATGCCATGCATCCTGGCTCCCCTGCATGTACAGGTCAGTAAATTTGAGATAAATGAATTTGGTCTTTTGTTCAATCTCAAAATAATGCTCTTCTGAGGGGCCGAGGAGGAAGATGTCCCCCTCTTGATAAATTACAGTTAACTTATTGATATGGTGGATCCCAGATCCATTTTTAATATAGATTAATTCATAATGATTATGGGTATGGGCAGGATGATGCCATTGCTCGACTTCGAAAGCAGAAATGAGTATGGGCTTAAACTGCCGGTAACGCTTCATGGTGGTTATGTACAAAATGTTAACCGGATTTTACAAACAAACATGGTCGCGCAATTGCCAGCTTTGATTAAAATTTAATTTATGAAAACAACAGTTGTTAAGCCTGAACAGACCGCATCTTTAAAAACCGCTCTGGTCGTAGGTGCCAATGGAGTAATTGGCAGTACGCTTATTGAGCACCTGGTTGAATTGGGCGACTGGAACATTGTCGGACTTTCAAGACGAGGCGGACAAGACTGCGGGCATTTAAAATTTATATCTGTAGACTTGCTGGATGGCACAGATACGAGGAGTAAGCTAGCGCATTTAACCAATGTTACCCATATTTTTTATGCGGCATTCCAGGATCGTCCGGGCTGGGCAGAAATGGTAGCTCCAAACCTGGCCATGCTGGTCAATGTGGTTGAAGTGATCGAGCCCATTGCAAAAAAATTAGTGCACGTCAGCCTCATGCAGGGCTATAAAGTTTACGGTGCTCATCTTGGGCCTTTTAAAACACCTGCTAAGGAATCAGATCCTGGACATATGCCGCCAGAGTTCAATGTAGATCAACAGCAATTTCTTGAAAAACTGCAAAAGGGCAAAAGCTGGACATGGTCGGCGATCCGTCCTTCCGTCGTTGGAGGCACGGCGCTTGGCAACCCTATGAATTTGGTGACCGCCATAGCGGTGTATGCCTCTATATCAAAAGAACTCGGTATCCCACTTCGCTTTCCCGGAAAACCCGGAGCCTGGGACAAGATTATGGAAATGACAGACGGAGAACTGCTAGCCAAAGCAACTGTATGGGCGGCCACCCAGCCGCAAGGAGCAAACCAGGCTTTCAACATTACCAATGGCGACCTCTTCCGATGGAATGAAATGTGGCCAGACATTGCCGGTTTTTTCAAACTCGAAGTTGCGCCACCGCTTCATATGTCGCTGCAAAGTGTAATGGCCGATAAGGGAGGCCTCTGGCAGGATATCCAGGAAAAATACAGCTTGAAGAAACATAGTTATGGGGAGGTTTCTTCCTGGGGCTTTGCCGACGGGGTATTTTCGTGGGATTATGATTTCTTTGCTGACGGTTCCAAAGCACGAAGATCTGGCTTCAATGAATATGTGGAGACAAGAGAAATGTTTTTCCGCATGTTTAAAAAGCTTATATCAGAAGGGGTCATTCCTGAAGTAAAATAACCGGAAAAGGGGGTTAAATGCTGTCAGTGTTTCAGCTTTGCTTTAAACACCTTTTCCATTTTGTCAAGCTTTGGCAGAATCACGAGTTTGCAATAAGGCTTCTCTCCGTTTAGATTAAAATAATTCTGATGGTAACTTTCCGCAACATAGAATGCAGAAGCTTTTTCTATGGCTGTAACTACCGGCTTGCCAAATGCCCTGGTGTCGTTCAATTCCTTTTTGTACTTCTCAGCTACTGCCTTTTGCTCGTTGTTGTGATAGAAAATAACAGAACGGTATTGGGTCCCGATATCTGCTCCTTGCCTGTTTAATGTGGTTGGATCGTGTGTCTTCCAGAATACTTCCAGCAACTCATCATATTTAATCTTCGCAGGATCATAAGTTACCTCAATTACCTCGGCATGTCCGGTTGTTCCGGTACATACCTGTTCGTAGGTCGGGTTTACCACAGCGCCGCCTTCATAACCGGACCTGACCGCTGTCACTCCTTTAAGGCGTTGAAATACTGCCTCCGAACACCAGAAACAACCGTTGCCAAATGTAGCTTTTTGAAGTTTCGCAGATTGTGCGCCGACACTGCCTGCCGACAAAAGTACCATCACCATCAATACTATAGTTTTCATACGCTCAATACAATTTGAAATCATTTATGTAAAGTTACGTAAGTGGAGTCTATATAGTTTTATGTACAGTCCTGGCATGATCCTAAATTACAATTACCTGATAATCGGTTTTTTTAAATCTTTCGTTGTGTATAACTTAAATAAGTTGTTTGCAGAAAGTTATACAAGTTACAGTTTTCAAATTGGGGTTTATTAACAATACTTTCTTAAATTAGTTGTTGTTACTCATAAAATAAGATCTTATGTCAGCACCTTATATTCCAAGTTTAGACCTTGGTTCCTACATTAACGGAAATGACGAACAGCGCAGGAAATTTTCTGATGAGCTGGGCAGGGCTTTTAACGATTCGGGCTTTGTAACCATTACCAATCATGGACTGGACCAGGCTCTGATAGATAAGCTCTACAAAAATATACAAGCCATGTTTAGTCTGCCGCCGGAGCAAAAGAAACAATATGAAAAAATTGAACTGGCCGGGCAGCGTGGGTACACAAGCCCGGGTAAGGAAACAGCAAAGGGTGCTAAAACAGCCGATCTGAAGGAGTTCTGGCAGATCGGGCAGGAAGTGACCGATAATGATCCGGTTAAATATGAATATCCGGACAATGAATACCTGGAAGAGATCCCTGAATTTAACGAAGTGACCCGTGAAATTTATCAGCGGCTGGAAGCCAATGGAAAGCACTTGCTGCGGGCGATTGCAACTTATCTGGATTTGCCTGTAAATTACTTTGATGAGTATGTCCACAATGGTAATTCCATCTTGAGGGGGATCCATTATTTTCCGATCGAAGACCCGGACTCATTGCCTGCTGATGCTGTTCGTGCAGGTGCACATGAGGACATCAACCTGATCACCTTATTGATCGGCGCCAGTGCTGACGGGCTTCAGGTGCTGACCAGAAGCAATGAGTGGCTGCCTATTAAAGCGGGCCATACGGATATTGTGGTGAACGTAGGAGATATGCTGCAGCGGCTGACCAACAATAGATTACGGTCTACGACGCATAGGGTAGTCAATCCTCCGCGTGAGCTCATGAAGACTTCCCGTTTCTCAGTTCCTTTCTTTTTGCACCCAAGGGCCACGATGGACCTGACATGTTTAGACTCTTGTATTGATGGAGAGCATCCGAAAGCCTATGAAGACATGACAGCAGGCGAATACCTTGATGAGCGGCTGAGGGAGATTGGCTTGAAAAAATAGATTTTTTCGTTTTGGCGCGTAAAGAAATTTTGATGATCTCTTCGAAGACTGGACCTAGCGCGCTGAAGAAGCGCACAGAGTCCTATGTCTTCTCTGAGACATCGAAATTTCTTTACGCGCCAAACAGGGCGCATACCTGTCCGAAACTCATTTTTTTAGGCAATCTTTAAAAGGACCTGAAATTTAAAGGCCTTTATCAATCGCCTTATTGATCACGTCCTGTACCCGCCCCCTTATCCTCATATTGATCAGCTTATCCGATACCACCGGGTTTACACGGTTTGACAGCAATATATAAACGAGGCCCCTGACCGGATCTACCCATACACAGGTTCCTGTATAACCCGTATGCCCGTAGGTTTGAGGTGATGCCAGCTCTGAAGGGTATTTTTTAGTCAGGTCCGGATCCCAGCGATCGAAGCCAAGGCCGCGGCGGCTGATGGTCGATTGCTTGGACGTGAACAAGTCTACAGTTGATCTTTTTAAATATTCTTTCCCGCCATAACTGCCTTTATTGAGCATCATCTGGTAGATAATGGCAATATCATTAGCGCTTCCAAATAAACCGGCATGACCGGCAACACCACCCATCAAAGCGGCAGTAGGATCGTGTACATATCCATCAAGTAATGCACGACGGATCTTGTCATTTTCTGTCGGGACGATCTGCTCCGGTTTGAAGCGGTGCAGCGGTAAAAAACCAGTTGTCTGCATGCCCAGAGGCTTGTAAAAATGCTCCTCCACATAAAGGTTTTCAGGTATTGCAGTGATCGTTTCAATGACCTGCTGAATCAGGCACATGCCAACATCGCTGTATACATATTTCCCCCTGGTTCTCAATGGAGAATTCAGCATGTCAGGCTGCATCACCTCTTTGAAGTAATTTTTTCTCAGGTAGTAATTTTCATTGACCTTGGTAGGAAAAAGAGCCGAGGAATCCATGCTGTAGTCTGACGGGTTTACCTTGCTAAAGGTTTGGATGTCCGGAATAAGTCCTGCCTGATGCAGCAGCAATTCCCGCACAGTGAGGCTATTTTTATCTGTCGGACGTGCAAGTGCCACGTAGCTGCCGAGGGTGGAGTCAATATTTAGTTTTCCTTCGTCGGTAAGTTTCATGGCCTCCATGGTTGTGGCTGTAATTTTAGTCATCGAGGCAAGGTCGAAAATATCCGTTAAGCGGTCGGGCTGTATCTTTTCATAAGTATGGTGGCCATAAGCTTTATTAAAGATCACCTTTCCGTCTTTGGCTACCAGTACAACCATGCCCGGAGTGGCCTGTGCCTTTATGGCTTCTGCGGCAATGTTATCTATCTCCCTTAAGTTGTCTGCATTTACTCCTGCATCTTCAGGCAGTGTATATTTGAGCCGGGTGGCAAAAGTACTGAAGCCTGATCCTCCGGTATACTTAGGCGAGTAGGTAGCGCCAAGTTTCTTGCTGACGCCAATTCCTCCAAAGATTACCTGCGGCAATACCGTTGCTGCCAGCGGTGTGTTTTGGTCTGTCCAGATCAGTGGTGCTTTCAGGTCATCAAAAGCGGCTAAACTGCGTCCTTCTCCAAATAAGCATACGATCACCTGTTTGCTTTTGGTCAGGCTTTTAATGAAACTTACATTTCTGGGATCGCTGGCAACCCCGGAAGGAACGGTTACAACAACTGTATTGAAATATTTGAGGTCATCTTCAAGACTGTTTAAAGTAGCGGCGCTCTGATAGTCAGCTGCAGAAAAAGAGGTGATTTTGGTGTATTTATTCAGGAGGCTGTCAAATACCTGCTGGTTGCTGAAGCTTAAACTGACAGATGCGATGTTTCTTTTGTCGAGATCCAGCAGGGGAATGCTATTGTCGTGGTTGTTCAACAATACGGTATTGCTGCTGATGGTGTTGAGTATGGCAAGAATTTGTTCATTTTGCCGGTGTTCCTGCGCACAGGCAGTAAAGGTAAACAGGGTAAAAAGGCTGATGGTTGCTAAGCCAAGCAGGTTATTTTTTTTCATATACTTTTTCTCCATTAATATAGGTTTTTAAAACTTGTGTGCTGAGGATTTGTGCGGGACTGGTGTTAAGGAGATCCCGGTCAAGGACAACAAAATCTGCAAACTTGCCGGTTTCGATACTGCCTTTTTCTTTCTCTTCAAAATTGGCTTTGGCAGCCCAGATTGTCATACCGCGAAGGGCTTCTTCCCCGGTCAGTGCATTTTCTTTCTGAAACCCGTCTTCAGGATAGTTCCTGGCATCTTTACGGACGGTAGCGGCATAGAAAGTAAGTATTGGGTTAATTTGTTCGACGGGGAAGTCTGTACCTAAAGGAATCCAGCCATTTTGCCTTAACAATTGTTTCAATGTATAGGCGCTTTTGATGCGCTCCGGTCCCAGGCGGTCTTTCGCCCAGTACATATCAGATGTAGCATGGGTGGGCTGTACTGAAGGGATGATATTCGCTGAGCCAAAGCGACCGACATCCTCAGGGGAAATCACCTGGGCATGTTCAATGCGCCAGCGCCTGTCGTTTTTTCCTTTCAGCACTTTATTGTAAATTTTAAGGATGGTACGATTGGCCGAATCGCCAATGGCATGCGTGCACATCTGGAAATCCTTTTCCGCGAGTTTTATGGCCGTCTGTTCAAAATGATCCGGATTGCTAAGCAGAAAGCCGCTCTTCCCTGGCATGTCATGATAAGGACGAAGAAGGCAGGCCCCCCTGGAGCCTAAAGCGCCATCGGCAAAAATTTTAAATGACCGTACATTTAAACGTTCGTTTTTAATGGCGCCCCGCTTAAACAGGTAATCGTAATTTGGTTTACTGTCTGATAACATGACATACAGGCGCATTTTTAACTGATTTGTGGCCTGCATTTTTTCAATAAGATCTACCATATCCGCACTCAGTCCGCAATCATCAATTGTAGTAAGGCCTGCCGCAAAGCAGTTTCGTTGCGCATCCATCAGCATTTTTTCCTTCTGCTGTGGAGAAGGTGAGGGGATTTTATTTTCGACAAGACTGGTTGCGTTGTCAATAAGCAAGCCGGTAAGCGCCCCGTTCCGGCTTACAATTTCGCCCCCAATGAGGTCATAGCTTTTAGTCAGCCCTGCCTCAGTCAGCGCTTTCTGATTAGCGATGGCGGCATGGCCGTCTATGCGGGTAAGCAGGACAGGCCGGTCGGGAAACAGCTGGTCGAGTTTAGTTTTATCCGGGAACTGCTTGTCCGGCCAGTCATTCTGGTCCCATCCGCTCCCAATAAGCCATCCGTCAGAATGAGCCATGGCAAATTCGGCGAGCCGGCTGCATACTTCTTCCCAGCTTTTTGTTTCTCTCAGGTCGGCTGTCTGCAGACTTTGCCCGTATGCAAAAAAATGCGCATGGGCATCAATGAAGCCAGGATAGACAGTCTTCCCCATGGCATCAATCTCTTCGGCGGAACTGTAAGCTTTTCTGATCTCTGCGTTCTTACCTGTGGCGATGATCTTGCCGTCCCTCACTGCGAAGGCCTGGACTGTGTCAAAAGTATCGTTAATCGTATATACTTTGCCGTTATATAAAATAAGATCTGCTTTTTGTTTACTGCAGGAGGTAAAGAGAAGTATAGCGACTGACAAAACAGTTAGAAAACCTTTCATGAGGCTAAAGATAGGAAAAGGATATAAAGGATAGTAAATAAGTGGACGGTAATTTTTTAACTATATAACGACAAATTATTCTTGAATGAAACGGAGGATGAGGCTTATTTTGCCTAAATTAGCAGCTTTAGTGAGGAATGTCAGATGTCAGATATAATACAGCTTTTACCCAATAGCGTTGCCAATCAGATTGCAGCAGGAGAAGTGGTGCAGCGCCCGGCGTCGGCAGTAAAGGAGCTTTTGGAGAATGCCATAGATGCAGGTGCAAATAAGATCCAGCTCATCATAAAGGATGCGGGCAAAGCACTGATCCAGGTGATAGATAACGGCTGCGGGATGACGGTGGCCGATGCAAAGATGTGTTTTGAACGCCATGCTACCTCTAAAGTGCGTAAGGCCGAAGATCTCTTTGCGATCAGGACCATGGGTTTCAGGGGCGAGGCCATGGCATCTATTGCCGCGATCGCGCAGGTAGAAATGAAAACCCGCAGGCACGAAGATGAAGTGGGTACACTGATCGTGATCGAGGGTTCTTCCTTTATCCGGCAGGAACCTGCGGCTGCAGCAGTGGGGACCAGCATCAGCATTAAGAATCTTTTCTTTAATACTCCGGCACGCCGTAATTTCCTGAAAAGCAACCCTGCAGAAATGCGGCATATTATAGATGAGTTTCAGCGGATTGCACTGGCCTATCCCGGTATTGCATTCAGTCTTCACCACGACGGATCAGAGATCTACAGACTGCCTGCATCTGCGCTCAAGCAGCGCATCGTTCATTTATTCGGAAACAATTATAACGAGCGGCTGATACCTGTGGAAGAAGAAACCAGTATCATCAACCTGAAAGGGTTTATAGGTAAACCTGAATTTGCCAAAAGGACCCGTGGCGAGCAGTTTTTTTTTGTGAACAACAGGTTCATCAAAGATGCTTACCTGAACCATGCGGTAAACAGGGCTTATGAAGAATTGCTTTCTGATGAGAACTTTCCATTATACGTGCTGTTCATAGAGATTGATCCGGCAAATATTGATGTGAACGTACATCCGACAAAAACAGAGATCAAATACCTCGATGAGAAGTCGATCTATGCTATACTTCATTCAGCGGTAAAGCGGTCATTGGGCAGATTTAACATCAGTCCTACCATAGACTTTGACCAGGAAACAGGATTCAGCAATATGATCAGTCACAAGGCTCCCGAGGAAATCGTTCCGCCAAGCATTAGTTTTAACCCTGATTTTAATCCTTTTGCAGAAGAAAGACCAGCCCCGAGAGATCATGCTTACGCCAGTTTTACTAAAAGTTATAGTGGCGGTCAGGGAGCTGGTATGTCGCCAAGTGCAAAAAACTGGGGCACCTTATATGAAATTGCCAGGCACAATACGGCAGAACAATCTTCACTTGAACTGGCAGAAACAAGCGATGAAGGATATGTTCCTGTCCAAAAACAACTCATGCAGCTGCACAACCGCTATATCATTTCGCAGATCAAATCCGGGCTTATGCTGATCGACCAGCAGGCCGCCCATGAACGGATCTTATATGAGCGGTTTCTATTGCACCTGGAAGATAGAAAAGGGGCATCGCAGCAAAGCTTGTTCCCGCAAACCGTCACTTTAAGCCCGAATGATTATGAATTGGCCAAAAGTTTGCTCGATGACATCAAAAGTTTAGGCTTTGAAGTAAGGGAATTTGGTAAAAATACCTTAGTGATAGAAGGGATACCGGTAGACCTGGGCAGTACCAATGTTAATGAAACACAGTTGTTTGAGCATCTGATAGAAGGGTTTAAAAATTCTCAGCAGGAGCTGAAACTGGACAAGAGAGACGCCCTGGCGAGGAGTATGGCCCGGAATAGCGCCATTAAAAGCGGTACAGTATTGGGGCAGACTGAAATGAATACCCTGATCGAGCAGCTTTTTGCCTGTAAAACACCTAATTTTAGCATCAGTGGCAAACCGGTAATTCAGACGATGGGACTGGCAGAGCTTGATAAGAAATTTGACAAATAGATACTATGTATAACATTCATATACCACCAGTAGTAAAGAACTTACTGATCATCAATGTGATCTTCTTTGCCGCTACATTTATGTTCAGGACCCATGACGGAGGCTACTACCTGGTAGAAAACCTATCCGTATTTTATTTTGATTCACCCTTCTTTAAGATCTGGCAGCCAATCACCTATATGTTCATGCATAGCCCTGCGAATTTTGCACATATATTTTTCAATATGTTTGCCGTGTTCATGTTTGGCGGTGTACTGGAATCAAGATGGGGTGCTAAAAGATTCCTGAACTTTTATTTGATCACAGGTTTAGGGGCATTGGCATTACAGTGGGGAGTACAGGCTTTTGAGGTCTATCAGATAGTGGGGACCCCGGTACCCGGGAGTACTTTGTCCCAGATACCAAACCTCACCATAAATCAGCAGCAGACGCTGGCTGGCATATATGGAGGGCCGATGTTGGGCGCTTCAGGTGCTGTATTTGGTTTATTGGTGGCTTTTGGAATGCTATATCCAAATACAGAAATGTATATTATGTTTATTCCGATACCGGTAAAAGCCAAATACCTTATTCCTGTTTATATCGTTTTTGAACTGAGTATGGGAGTAGCTAAAGTGCAGGGGGATTCCGTAGCGCATTATGCCCATCTCGGCGGGGCTTTGATCGGCTTTATTTTGGTGAAATTATGGAAGGACAAGGACAACAACAGATTTTACAGATATTATGAATAAAGGAGTCTTTCAGGATTTAAGGTATAAGGTTTTTCAATCCGGCGATCCCTCGTATTTATACATTGGGATCAATACCGTCATTTTTATAGTACTGGCACTGATCAATTTGCCCGTGTTTTTATCGGGCAATGGCGGCCTGGCCTATGACAGCTTTATCAGGGAATATGCCGGCTTCCCGGCGTTGATCTCCAAATTGCCCGAAAGATTTTATACCATTTTAACCTATCAGTTCTTTCATGAAGGGTTTTTTCACCTGCTGTTCAATATGCTCTGGCTGTACTGGCTGGGCAGGATCTTTCTTGATTTTCTGAAACCGAGGCAATTTCACTTTATTTATTTAGCGGGCGGTTTTGCAGGGGCTTTGATCTACCTGCTTGCCTATAATATTTTCCCGGTCTTTGCAGCAGCAACAGCTTCCGGAGCTACCGTTATCGGCTCTTCTGCTTCAGTTATGGCTATTGTAGTGGCAACGGCGACCCTTGTCCCCGACTACGGGATCCGGTTGTTGTTCTTCGGCGATGTGAAACTGAAATACCTGGCCATCGCATATGTGGTCATGGATCTCATAGGACTAAGTTCCGGTAATGCAGGTGGTAGCTTTGCTCACCTGGGGGGCGCTTTGTTTGGATTTACCTACATTAAACTGCTGAAGAACGGAACAGACTGGAGTGCCTTCTTTAAGAGGAAACCGAAACTGAGGGTGGTCAAAAACAGCACCGGCGGAAGAAATGAAAAAAAGAACATCTCTGTTGTGGATCAAAAGGAAATAGATGCGATCTTAGATAAAATTTCCAAATCGGGGTATGATAAATTAACGAGGGAGGAAAAGGAAACTTTATTTAAGGCAAGCAATCATTAGGGGATGAAGAAAAAGTCTAAGCCAACGTTTCTGGATAAATTGGTCCGCCTGACAGCTATTGTTTTGGCCCTTTTGCTGGTAATGGGCTTTATTGCCGGGCGGTTCGATCCGCGCGAGTATAAATATATTCCCTTTTTTGGCCTGGCCTATCCCTTTATATTGTTTTTTAACGTGCTGATGATTGTGTGGTGGTGCCTCAGAAAAAGATGGGTCTTTGCCGTCTCCACACTTGTCCTGATATTTCTTGGCGGACAGGCCCTTAATGCAACATTCGGACTAATAGGCGAATCAGGGGAAGGCCCAAAAGGCAATACGGAAGCGGTGAGAATGATGACTTACAATGTGCACAGCTTTAAGCCTTATGGACAGGAAAATATAGAATCAGTAAAAGAACAAATGCTGGATCTGATAGACAAAGAAAATCCCGACATCATTTGTTTCCAGGAATATTTTACCCGCAAAAAAGGAACATTTGACATTACGGACAGCCTGAAGAGAATCCTGAAGACTCCCTATTATTATTTTGTGCCTTCCATGAAAAATGACTACGAAGCTTATGGCCTCGCCATTTTTTCACGTTACCCCATTAAAGATAAGGGCATTATTAAGTTTAATGATGATTTTGGCGGTAATGCCAGCATTTACGCAGACGTAGTGATCAGGAATAAAAAAGTCAGGGTCTACAATGTGCACCTTCAGTCTATCTCTTTCCGTGAGCAGGATTATAATTACATTGATAAGGTAGCACAGAAAATGGATGCGGATATCGTTCCCTCAAAAAGAATACTGAAAATGCTGAAAGATGCATTTGTGAAACGGAGCGCCCAGGTGGACATTATGAAAGGCCATATGGAGACCTGCAAGACCCCCTTCCTGATCGCCGGCGATTTTAACGATACCCCGGCCTCTTATGCAGTCACACAGCTTACTGAATCCCTTAATAATACTTTCAAGGAACAGGGTACGGGATTGGGCCGTACTTACAATGGGAAATTTCCCAATTTCCAGATCGACTACATTGCCGCGACGAAAGACTTTAAAGTACTCAATTACCGCGTGATCGAGGCCAAATTGTCAGACCACTTTCCTGTTCGCAGTGACCTCAAATTAAACCCTTAAAATTTTTACCTTTGCAACATGAATACAGGCTTGCAGCTATACAATACCCTAACCCGTAAAAAAGAAATCTTTGAACCTCTGAATGCGCCGAATGTGGGCATATATGTTTGCGGACCTACTGTTTATAGTGATGTTCATCTGGGCAATTGCCGTACTTTCCTGTCCTTTGACCTGATATTCAGGTACCTGAAATACAGTGGCTACAAAGTTCGCTATGTACGCAACATTACCGATGCCGGTCACCTTGAGGGAGACAGGGACGAGGGGGATGATAAATTTGCAAAAAGAGCAAAACTGGAACAGCTGGAACCTATGGAGATCGTACAGAAATATACGCTTGGTTTTCACGATGTGATGCGTGTATTCAATGCGCTCCCGCCCAGTATTGAGCCTACCGCAACAGGTCACATCAGCGAACAGATCGAAATGATCAAAGAGATCATCAATAATGGATATGCTTACGAAACCAATGGCACAGTTTATTTTGATGTTGAAAAATACAGCAGCGAATATAATTATACCATCCTCACCAACAGAAACCTGGAGGATATGCTGGCCAATACACGTGAGCTGAGCGGGCAGGACGAAAAGCGTGGCAGGCTGGACTTTGCATTGTGGATAAAAGCCAAGCCCGAAACGCTGATGCGCTGGCCTTCACCATGGGGTATTGGATTTCCGGGATGGCACATTGAGTGTTCCGCAATGAGCGCTAAATACCTGGGCGATCAGTTTGACATCCATGGCGGCGGAATGGACCTTGCTGCTACACACCATACCAATGAAATTGCACAGTCGGAAGCCTGCAGTCACAAGCAGCCGGCAAAATACTGGATGCACACCAATATGCTGACCGTCAATGGCTCGCGGATGTCTAAATCTCTGGGCAATGGTTTTCTTCCGGGAGAGCTTTTTACGGGAGACCATCCTTTGCTCACTAAAGGCTTCAGCCCGATGACAGTGAAGTTCTTTATGTTCCAGGCACACTACAGAAGTACGCTCGATTTTTCCAATGAGGCACTTGATGCTTCAGAAAAAGGGTTCAGAAAACTGATGAATGCAGTGAACCTGCTGGATAAACTGAATGCTTCAGAAACAAACGATTTTGACATTGATGCCATAACCGATAAATGCGTGAAGGCTATGAATGACGATTTTAACAGTCCGGTCGTCATTGCAGAGCTGTTTGAAGCTGTCCGGATCATCAATACTGTTCATGACGGCAAGGGATCAATATCAGCGCCGGAGCTTGAAAAGCTAAAAAAGCTGATCAATGATTTCGTATTTGATATTTTTGGCCTGAAAGATGAAGATACCTCAAACCTGGAACTTAATTCCGTGCTGGACCTGGTCATCGACATCAGAAAAGCGGCCAAAGAAAACAAGGACTATGCTACTTCGGATAAAATACGCCTTGGACTGCAAAGCATGGGCATACAGCTGAAAGATAGCAAGGAAGGTACTACCTGGAGCAAGGCGTAGTATTGTGCAATTGTTGATTAATTTTGAAGTGATTAAACCTGTCAAATCCTATATTAGCATTTTTAACTATAAAAACATGATGAATAAATTTCTTTATACTATTGTCGCCGCATCCCTGACATTCGGAGCTTATGCTCAAAAATCTGATGGAACTACCAGATCGTTAGTAAATGCCGAGGAAGATTTTGCCGAGAAACTGTCCAAAACAGGAGCTAAGACTGCCTTCTCCACCTATTCTGATGACAACACTTTAGTATTCAGACCAAATCCTGTGAGTGCAAAAACTTATTATGCAACTGAGGGCGATACCAAAGACCTCAGCTGGAAGCCTGTTTATGCCAGGGTTTCAAAAAGCGGAGACTGGGGTTTTACAACCGGCCCGTATACCGATAATGGTACTGAAACTTCTTACGGACAATATTTCTCAGTTTGGAAGGCTGTTGACGGAAAATGGGTTTTAGCTCTTGATCTGAGCATTTCCCATAATAAGCCATTGAATAAGGTAAAGACAGAGTTCATCGAGCCTAAGGAATCGTATAAACCTAAATTCCTGAACGACAAACAAAGAGAAGCCGGGACGGGTATCATCGCAACCACTGAATCTACATTGAATGCAACGTTAAAATCTTATGGTGTCTCGGCTTTTGCCGGTTTTGTCAATCCCGATGTAAGGATTCTTTTTCCGGGGTATGAGCCGATTATAGGTAAAGACAAAGCGATCGCTTTTTTTAACAGCATGATGAGCAAAGTAAACTTAAAAACAACTAAGGTAAATAAAGCTGATGGTGGTGATTTCGCCTATACCTACGGTGTTGCTGCTGTGGATTATAAGGCTGATCTGAGAGAGAGCTTTCATTATGTGTTTGTCTATGAACGTCAGGCCGACCACAACTGGAACCTGATTGCGATGGTGTTCGCACCGGCAGAACGCTAATCCGGCAATAAACAGATATGAGAAGATATACATTCCTATTGTTGATGCTTTTTGCAGCAGTGCGGGTATCCGGGCAGGCATTTGATCTTCAGGGCAATCGCGGGGCCAGGGGCATCATGCCGGAAAATACCATCAAAGGTATGCTGAAGGCGCTCGACCTGGGTGCAAATACCATCTCGATGAATGCGGTAATAACCAAAGACAAAAAAGTAATCCTGTCTCAGGAGCCGTATTTTAACCATGAGTATAGCCTCAAGCCCGATGGTAAACCCATCACGCTTAAAGAACAAAAATCATATAATATTTACCAGATGGACTATGCCGATGTTCAGAAGTTTGATGTAGGCAGCAAAGTTCATAACCGGTTTCCTTATCAGCAGAAGTACGTTGCATGCAAGCCCCTGCTGGAGGAAACCATCGATTCCGTGGAAAGCTATATAAAGGAAAATAAGCTGCCCAAGCCCAATTACAGTATCGAAACCAAGACCATTCCTAACGGGGACAACGAATTTCAGCCTGAACCGGCAGAATTTGTTGAACTGATCATGGAGGTGGTGAACCGTAAGAAACTCTCAAAAAGGGTGACTATACAATCATTTGACATCCGCACACTGCAATACTTACATGAGCACTATCCTAAAGTTAAAACCGCTTTGTTTGTCGATGAAAAGATAGACTTCGAAGTAAATATTAGTGAGCTTGGTTTTAGGCCAACTGTGTACAGTCCTTATTCGGTCCTTGTTGGAAAGAGCCTAGTAGACCGCTGTCATGAATCCGGCGTTAAGATCATCCCCTGGACAGTTAATTCTGCTAAGGATATGAAATACCTGATAGGTCTGGGTGTTGATGGTGTAGTGACAGATTATCCCAATCTCTATAAGGCAGTACAGGACGGTCTTTAGAACAGGTTTTTAATAATCTGCTCTACTGATAACCCTTCTGCTTCTGCACGATAATTACGAACAATGCGGTGGCGGAGTATCGGCTCTGCCACAGCCTGAACATCTTCGATATCCGGCGAATATTTGCCTGATATCGCAGCGTGGCATTTGGCTCCTATTACCAGGAATTGGGAAGCCCGGGGACCAGCTCCCCAGTTGATGTATTTGTTGACATCTTCAGTAGCCAGGGCAGTATTCGGACGTGTTTTACTCGCCAGTTTCACTGCATACTCCACTACATTGTCTGTCACCGGGATATTTCTGATCAGTTTTTGAAAGTACTGGATCTGTTTGGCATCTATGATCTTTTTAAGCTTTACATCAGCATTGCTGGTTGTACTTTTCACTATCGTCAGCTCTTCAGCAAAAGAAGGGTAGTCCAGGTGTATGTTGAACATAAAACGGTCAAGTTGTGCTTCCGGAAGGGGGTAGGTACCTTCCTGCTCAATCGGATTCTGCGTAGCCAGTACAAAGAAGGGGTTTGGCAGTACATGCCGCTGACCAGCTGCCGTAACTGCTTTTTCCTGCATGGCTTCCAATAAAGCTGCCTGTGTTTTCGGAGGGGTCCTGTTGATCTCGTCTGCCAGGACTATATTTGAAAATACAGGGCCGTGAATGAACTTGAAATTCCTGTCGTCACCAAGGATCTCGGCACCAATGATGTCGCTTGGCATCAGGTCCGGCGTGAACTGGATCCTGTTGAACTGCAGATCCATTACGTCAGCTACGGTTTGCACCAGTAATGTTTTGGCCAGTCCCGGTACACCAACCAACAGGCAGTGACCGTTACTAAAGATAGAGATCAATACTGATTTTACGACCTCTTCCTGTCCGATAACGATTTTGCCGATTTCTGATTTGATGTTGTTATAGGCCAGATGGAGGGCGTCTACCGCTTTAATGTCGTTTTCAAACTGCATATATTGTTATTTTTTAGCAGTCATATTTTTGGTCCAGATCTTTAACTCAGGACAACTGCTGTACTCATCGTCAATCCTGATATAGGTATCCTCTCTTCTTTTCTCAAACCAGTCACTTAGTATTCTATTGGTCTTTTCCTGCTGGGCCTGTTCCTTAAATTTGGCATAGTCCTGCTCGAGGTTTCCTTTATGAGGAGGGATCTTTGATTTTAGATACAGGATTTTATAAGCCTCTTTTCCATCAGGTTCAGTAAAAAGTACTGGTTTCGAGATTCCTCCAACTTTCATGGTATCTACAACAAGGAATACTTTGGGATCCAGTTTGTCCGCCGGAATGAATGTTGTCCTTGCAGTTTGCTGATCAGCATACAGCAGCATACCGCCGTTATATTGAGAATCTTTATTGTCTGAGTACATAGAAGCAGCCGTTGAAAAAGGAAGCTTTTTTTCAACAATGCTTTTGTAAATGGTGTCCGCATGAAGCTTAGCGCGTTCCAAACTTTGAGGAGTGGTTTGCGGGCGGATCAGAATGTGGCGGGCCTGGACCTGCTCCCCGCGGCGCTCAATGACCTGAAGAATGTGGTATCCGTGTTCTGTCTCAAATACCGGGGACATTTCACCTGGTTTTAATTTGAAAGCCCATGCCGTAAATTCCTTCACCATTTGCTTGCGGTCGAAGAACCCAAGATCACCCCCGTCCGGAGCAGAACCCGTATCTTCTGAATAAGTTTTGGCTAAGAACGCAAAATCCTCACCGCTTTTTACCCTTAGCCTCAGCGCATCAATTTTATCATAGGTCTTTTGCTTTTCTGCCTTCGTCAGTTTAGGGTGCAGTACAATCTCACCTACCTCAAACTCAGTAGGAATATCAGGCAGACTGTCTTTTTTGTACCCGTCGAAATAGCGTTTCACCTCTAATGGGGTAACAATGACATCCTGAGTGATCTTTTGCTGCATCTTGTTGGAGATCAGCTGTTCTTTGATGTCCGGTCTGATCTCATCCTTATACTGGAGCACTGAGCGGTTTAAAAACTGTTCGAGTCTTTCCTGCCCGCCGGCTTTCTGGATCTGGTAGCGCATCCGCTTGTCCACTTCCTCGTCAACCATGGACTCATCTACCTCTATCGAATCAATTTCCGCCTGCTGCTTTAACAGTTTTTGGGTAAGGATCTGCTGGAGGATATAGCATTTTATAGCCGGATTGTCCGGGTTTCCCGAATTTAAGTACTGCGCATACTGCTGGTTCAGATCTGAAAGTAAAATAATATTGCTCCCTAAGACTGCAATGACCTTATCTATATTTTTCTTTTGTGCCTGCGTGCTGGTAAACAAACAAATCAATGCGCATGCTATTGTTAAAAATTTCCTCATTCTATGGTTGTTCAATTGTATTCTCTTTGCAAATTTAATATTATATATTTTATCAGCGGTAATTAATGCTTCGCCAGTTTTTTTAACTCATCGGGGTTGATCTTTACCGCATACCGTTTACGCAATTCCGCGATCCACTGATCTTCCAGGCTTTGCTGATAATCTGTAATGACCTGCCCCTTTACCTCTTCAAAAGAGCCCTGCGGATAGTCGCTTTTGTGGCCATCATAAAAAGCACGGAGCTCAATTTCTCCGTTTTGTGCCTTTTCCCAGATCTTTTGCTCTGTCAGGTTGAACATCAAAACCGCATTCCTGTACTCGTTTGTCATAAAAGTATATTCCGGCTTAGATTTAGAAACTCTTTTTTGCGTGTTCAATGCCAGTTCATAATCCTTTACCTCTGCCAGGTAAGCCGTATCTTTATCCAGCCCCAATTCTTTAGCATCCAGTACCTTGAGTTTAAAGTCGATATAAAGGTTCAGATAAGTTTCCAAATCGCTATAAGACGCCCCGGTATTGCCTGCATGGTTCTTTTTATAAAACCACATAAATTCTCTGCTGCTCAACGGTTTTCCATTTACTATAGCTACATTCTGTGCAAACATGGCACTTGTAATAAAACACAGGATAATGACGCAGTAAGCTTTTCTCAAAAGAAATTGTGGTGTAAATTTTAAGGCATAAAAGTAATAAATAAAGGCACTATAATGAGATATTTAACTAATTTTAACAGAAAAAAGATTTCCAATAAAATTATCATTAATGCCGAGCCAACTTACAACAGACGAACAGGCCTTGCGCTTATTTTTCACAGACGATATTTACCTGGTCACTGAAGCTGAAGTGCTGCAAAACAGAGAAAAGCAGGAGGAAACGATAGGGGAAGTGCCGGAAGCGGAGACTATACCTGCTGAACCTGCAGTACAGGAAGCCCCGCAGGCAGAAACGGCCGCGCCCGCTTTTAAATTTCTTGGAAATAACAAACGCAACATACTGATCCTGGTCAACGACAAGGAAAACGAGGTAAGTGACGAGAAGGGCAGAGAACTGCTCAGAAAAATTGTAAAGTCGGTAAACCTTAGCGCCAATGATTTTGCCCTACTAAATTATGCAAATCACGCCGGTGTTAGCTTCGCACAGCTCCAGTCTTATTTTTCAAGCGTCATAGTCTTTGCGTTCGGCGTTTCCCCGCAGCATCTTGGCTTAGGCAACCATCCTGAAAATACCATGGTAACGGAAGGCGAAGTAAAACTGATCTTTTCGGCAGAACTCCGTAAACTGGAAGAAGACCAGAACGGCAAAAAAGTATTGTGGGGAAGTCTGAAACAACTGGGGATATGATACAGGAGCTGGTCTTTGCCACCAACAATAAACACAAAACCGAAGAAATACAATCCATTCTTGGCAATCAGTTTAAAATCCTGACCCTTACAGATATTGGCTGTACGGTGGACATTCCCGAAACAGGAAATTCCTTTGAGGAAAACGCGACCCTTAAAAGCAGCTACGTGGCTGAACATTACCGGCTGGACTGCTTCGCAGATGACAGCGGACTGGAGATCGAAGCACTGAACAATGAACCGGGCATATATTCGGCGCGTTATTCAGGAATCAAAGACGACCAGATTAACCTGGAGCTGGTGCTTCAGAAAATGGAAGGACTCACCAATAGGAAGGCCCGTTTTAAAACGATGATCTCGCTGATGAAAAATGGGAAGAATATCCTGTTTGAAGGCGTGATAAACGGGACAATCCGGCAAGTCCCTGCCGGCGACCATGGCTTTGGCTATGATCCGGTATTTGAGCCTCTGGACTATACTGTGACTTTTGCCCAAATGAGTATGTCAGAAAAGAACAGGATCAGCCACAGGGCAATAGCCATGCAGAAACTTATTGCTTTTTTAAAGGGGCAGGCAAATCCTTCTTAAGCACAGAATCAGCTTTTTTAATAACCGGGCTCAATTTTTTACCCAGGGAATCGACCTTGGCGGGCACTGAACCTGGTTTTATAGGTAAAGCAGGCATTTTTTTCCGCAGAGAATCGATTTTTCTGGAAAAGTTTGAAACAGAATCAGGAAGTGCTACTTCCTTTTTAAGCGAATCCGGTGCCAGGTTTTTGGCTTTATTGATTATGGTTTCAACCGCTTTACCGTTCTTTACGGTTATTTTTTTAACCGTCGACTTTTCCTTCGTACTGCCTGGTTTCGCTTTTGCCTTACCCATAATCACCTCTTTCTTTGAAAGCGGCCGGAATTCCGGTCTCCAGATAAATCCCGTCAGCATTTTTTCTTCAGTCAGTTCCTTGACCGGGATCCTTACCCCTTCCGGATCTTTTATGGTCAGCAGGTCAGAGATTTCTTTATTTTTGAAAAGGATCTTGATCCTGGCGCTGACGGTCTGGCTCATGTCTGTATACACGCTGTCCTTATCGCGGGTATAATAAATGCTTTCGGCATTTCCGTCTACAAACATATTGCTCATTTCTCCGTCTTTGAAGAAGGCTGTGATCAGTTTCCCCTTGACCTGGTTGAATTTCGCGGAGTCCGCATTTACGTTGACCATAAAACCATTTTCCAGAACCTGCAAAGTATTGAGTTTGTTGTTTTTCAGACGGACATAGATCGTATCGCCGGTTTGCTGAGAACCCTGCGACCACAGTATCGGGTTGCCATACCAGCGCAATGTGGAGTCAGCAGCTGTATAAAACAGCGAATCTGCTATTGCCTGCATATTTGATTTAAAAACCCGCACATGGTGATAGGCCTTGATCGATCTGGTTTTGACCGTATCCGCAGGATTAGGTGGCACCGTATCCTTCGGTAAGCCTTTTTTTAGCAGACTGTCAGTCTTTGCAGAAAGTGCGCCCTTTTTGGGCAAGGCAGTGGCTGCTTTTTTTAATGCAGCAGATCCTTTTTTCAATAAGGTATCGGCTGTTTTTCTGACAACAGGATTCTTCTTCAGGAGACTGTCCGCTTTACGGACATCACCGGGTTTGACGGCTTTCAGCAAATCTTTGGCAGCTTTCGTATTTGCCAAAGAATCAGCTTTTTTGAGCAATGTAGTATCCTTTGCAAGGCCTTTGAGCAGACTGTCTGCCCCGGGTATTTTGAGCAAACTGTCTTTAGACAGGCTGTCTGTCAATACGCCAACCGCTGAGCCATTCAGTTTGGCTTTTTCCAGTGCCTTTCTCTCCTTCCTGGATAGTTTTTTTTTAGGCTGGGCAGGAGGAGACGCCTGTGCTGTCGCCTTATTCCTTGCCAGCGCAGCACCCTTCTTTACCCCTGCAGATTTCGGGTCAGGCTTTTCCTCTTCGCCCAATTCATTGTCTTTTTTTAATACTGGAAATTCAATGAGTTTCAGCGTTTTCCGGAGCACCATCTGAGTTTCCAGTGTATCGGCACCCATCCAGATGCTATCCGGTACCAGTTTTTTATTTACCGTTACCGAATCTTTCGTCCCCATGCCCACATAAGCATTTTTTGTGACCAGAGCCCGTTCATCTGCCTTATAATAGTAGCCAAGCTGGCCATACAGGACCGTTTTGTCAGCGGTGTCTTTAAAAATAATATTCCTTACCGCTTTTCCGTATCCCGCCTTTCCGTCATAATACAAACTATCACCCTTCAATGACTTTGAGGCATTTGTATAAAGGTTTTTCTTTCCGAAATAAGCATATTCCGTTTTGGTGTTGTATGCGCCGTTTTCCGTGTACAGGTTATCCCCTTTGCCTTTGATATTTGTTGGGCCGTAAAAATAGGACCAGTTGGTCAGTGTGTTGTACCGCATGGTATCAGAAGTGATCCTGGATTCAGGAGTTACCACCACCACATTGTACCTGAAGTAAGCATCGCGGCTGTTGGAAAAATAATAACCGTTCTTGCTGGTCAGCGTCACATCCTTATTTACGATTTTACCCCCTTCTACATAGGTGCCCACCTTACTGCCCATATTGTAATCCAGAATATTGGTAGTCAGTACCGATTCCTTATCGATCATGCGCACATTGCTGGTCAGGTGTGCAATCTTGGTATTGCCATCATAGACCAGATGATCAGAATAAATATTTATCGTATCGCCCTGTACAATATGTACATTATTGAAAGCTTCAAATGTGTTTTTTTCCTGATACAATACTGCGCTGTCACAGGTCATGACTGCATTAAGGTGCCGGAATATCGGTTTCTTAAAATAAGAGGCTTTTGTCCCGGCATTGCTGCTCCCTCTCTCGGCGTGCTGCAGAATAATTTTGGTTCTCTGCTGGGCCAGCAAAGAGAGCGGTAACATAAATAAGATAAAGAAAAGGCGTATTTTCTGCACTTTACAAAGTTAGTTGTTATTTTTGAAAGATGTTAGCCCTCCAATATTTTAAAGATCACATCAGCAGCAATGCGCTTTTTTCTGAAGGACATAAAGTCCTGCTGGCTGTGAGCGGAGGGAAGGATTCAGTGCTGATGGCGCACCTGTTTAAGCTCGCCGGTTACCATTTCGGTATTGCCCATTGCAATTTTGGCCTGCGTGCAGACGAATCCCAAAGAGATGAAAGCTTTGTCAGAATACTGGCCGCATCCCTTGATGTCCCTTTTCATGTAACGCATTTTAAAACAAAAGATTATGCGGCCGCAAACAAAATATCAACGCAGATGGCGGCCAGAACTTTGCGGTACCACTGGTTTGAAGAAATCCGTCTTGGCCATGGCTATGAAGTGATTGCGCTGGCACAGCATCAGGATGACGTTACAGAAACTGTACTGTTAAACCTGACCAGGGGAACAGGCATTGCAGGCCTGCACGGCATTCTGCCCAAAAGAGGCAAACTGATCAGGCCCATGCTGTTTTTAACACGCGAAGAAATAGACCAGCTCATCGAAAGCAACGGCCTTGACTATGTCGAGGACAGTTCCAATCTGTCCGACGACTACGCCCGCAATAAGATCAGGCACCATGTGGTGCCGCAGCTGAAAGAGATCAATCCCAGTCTCGGTCAGACTTTTCAGCAAAACGTCCGGCGGTTTGCCGAAACCGAAATGGTGCTTCAAAATACGGTTGCGTCGCTTAGAGAACAGATTTTAATACAGGGAGATCACAACTGGCACCTTTCTATAGCAAAAATAAGCGCATTACATCCGCCGCAATTGTTGTTGTATGAGCTGCTTAAGCCCTTTGGTTTTTCTGAAGCCGTGGTGGCAGAAGTATTTCGGTCCATCAATAAACAGAGCGGGACCCGTTTTTACAGCAATACCCATCGTTTGATCATCGACCGTGAGGACCTGATCATCGACCTTTTAACAGACCACAGCAATCAACCGGTAGTTTTTATTCATCAGCACGACCATTTCATTGAACTGCCCCGCCACCAGATAGCTATTTCCTCATCAGCGATTCCTTTTTTTGAGAAAACCAGTAACAAAGCATTCGTTGATGCCGTCAAACTGATCTATCCCTTACTGATCAGGACCTGGCAGCCGGGAGATAAATTTAGCCCGGTGGGAATGAAGACTTTTAAAAAACTAAGCGATTTTTTTATTGATGAAAAGGTTCCCCTTAGCGAAAAGGAACATGTTCCCCTGCTGATTAATGGCAACGGAGAAGTGATCTGGGTATGCGGATTGAGGCAGGATGACCGTTATAAAGTAACCGCATCCACAAAAAAAGTAATTATTTTCGAACTCAGGCCATCTTATCACATGAATAAACAAGAATAATACTTCAGTTTTAGCAGACCATAAAAAACCAGTAACTTTATACAAAATTAAACAAATGGGAAACCGCTACGCCTTTCTTGAAAAACAATACATTGGACGCGATTATATCCGCATCTGTATCAGGCTGGTTATGGCGGCATTCTGCTTTGCTGCCTACGTCTATGAACGTGACCGCGACAATACCCAGGACCTGTTCCTGGTTGTAGGTTTTGGCATTATCGGTGTTTCCATCGCTTTGCTTTTTCTCATCCAGTATAAAACCATTGTCACTGATAAAAAGATCATCATAGACGGCCTGTGGACCGCCAAAAAAGTAATCATAGACCTCAATACGGTTGCAGCGGTCAGAAAAGACACCTACAGCAATTATTTCTTCAACAACCCGGTCTACAACCTGCACCGTAAAGGAAGTATCCGGTTTTATTCCTCAGGTAAAGACGTCATCGTACTCACAGACCACGACGGTTTTGAATATTATATCGGTACCCAAAGGCCCAATGAAATGTACCTGGTCATCCAGGCGGAAATGAAGTCCAGGTAACATCCCTGTGTGAATTTAAATAATTGCAATTGTTTAACATAAAGCTCAGTTTAAGTGCAGTACTTTGTATCGTAAAAATACATTAATGAAAATAGGTATTGTTTGTTACCCGACCTTTGGAGGTAGCGGAGTAGTTGCTACAGAATTAGGTAAAGCGCTCGCCGACGAAGGCCATCAGGTCCATTTCATCACATACAGTCAGCCTGCCAGGCTGGACTTTTTCTCCGCCAACTTATTTTATCACGAAGTTTCTGTCAGGGACTATCCTTTGTTTGACTACGCCCCATACGAATCGGCACTGGCCAGCAAGCTGGTAGATGTAGTGCGTTTTGAACAACTGGATATTCTGCATGTTCATTATGCCATTCCGCATGCCTCGGCGGCATTTATGGCCAAGCAGATCCTGGAGACCTATGGCATCAACATTCCGTTTGTAACCACCCTGCACGGTACCGATATTACCCTGGTAGGTAAAGACCCGACCTATAAACCGGTAGTGACCTTTTCCATCAACAAATCTGATGGCGTAACTACGGTATCCCAAAGCTTAAAGGACGATACGGAAAAACACTTTGACATCAAGACTGAAATTAAGGTCATTCCGAACTTCATAGATTTCACCAGGTTCAGTCTGAAGCCAAAAGACCATTTTAAAAAGGCCATTGCGCCAAACAATGAACGCATCCTGATCCATACTTCAAACTTCAGGAAAGTAAAAAATACAGCCGATGTGATCAGGACGTTTGAAAAGATCCAGGCTGTCATCCCTTCAAAACTTTTAATGGTAGGTGACGGCCCGGAAAGAGCCGCTGACGAACAGCTGTGCCGCAGTTTAGGCATTGGTGATCATGTACGGTTCCTCGGAAAACAAGACGCGATAGAAGAGATCCTTTCTGTGTCTGATCTTTTTCTGATGCCCTCAGAGTCTGAAAGTTTTGGTCTTGCCGCATTGGAAGCCATGGCCTGCAAAGTGCCGGCGATCACCTCCAATGCCGGTGGTTTGCCAGAGCTGAACATCAACGGCTTTTGCGGCTATATGAGCAATGTCGGTGATGTGGATGATATGGCAGCAAAGGCAATCAGTATACTTAGCGATGATGCCGTGTTGAAACAGTTTAAAGAAAATGCGCTGATCAGGGCAAAGGACTTTGACCTGAAGAAGATCCTGCCGCAGTATGTCGACTACTACAATAAAGTAATTCAGGAGCAGCTGAAACTGCATGATGCTTAAGATTTAAAAGAACTGGGTTTACTCAACCGGAGCAAACACCAGGCACACAGGTGCGCCCACATTGATTCTTTTACCAGTATCTTTTAGCGCACCTGTAACCAGATCACGTTCAAAAACCACCACGGCATCGCTGCCCTGGTTGGCTACCAGCAAAAATTTACCGCTGGGATCAATGACAAAATTTCTCGGACCTTTTCCCAGCGTGCTTACCTGGCCGGTCTTATTCAATATACCACCCTTTTCAACAGCGAATATCGTGATCTTATTTTCAGTACCCCTGTTGCTGGCATACAAAAACTTCCCGTCCGGCGAAAGGTGTATATCCGCCGCCCCGTTTTCACCGGTAAAACCATCCTCGGTGATTTTGGTTTCCTGTATGCTTTTAAGGTGGCCACTGCTATAGCTAAAAGCCGTCACAGCCCCATCCATTTCATGGAGCAGGTATGCATATTTCCCATCCTTACTAAAAGTAAGGTGTCTTGGGCCGGCCCCCGGAGTTATAGCTACACTGTCATTGGGCACCAGAACATCCCTGGAAAGCCCGGCATTGTATTTATAGATGTATACCTTATCAGTCCCAAGGTCGTTCAGCAACGCATACTTACGGTCAGGACTAAACGCCGCCATGTGCACATGCGGTGCATTTTGCCTGCTCTTATTTACACTTTTACCACTGTGTTGCACCAGTTGTTTCAACGGCCCCAGCGAACCGTCCTTTTGAATCCCAAATACGGAAGCACTCCCGCCAGAATAATTGGCGGAGATCACATGCTTTTCATCAGCAATGATGTAGCAGGGATCCGCACCCTGGGTTGGCTGTGTGTTCAGAAACTTAAGTTCACCTTTGGTGCCGTCAAATGAAAAGGCACTTACCGCACTTTTTTCACCCGATTCATTGACACTGTAAACGAACCTGTTGTTGTTGCTTACTGTCAGATAACTCGGGTTTTCTACATTTTTTGCAATGCTTTTTGCCTGAGCATCACCAGTTTGAGTGTTAAATGTATAGACATAGATCCCCTCACTTTTTCCGCCGTTAGTATAAGTGCCGATTAACAGGTTGTAATTGCTCTGCTGTGCGGCGCCCTGTAAAGCCAACAGTAAAACAGGAATAGGAAGGAATCTTTTCATATCTAATTATTTTATCAGATGCTTGATCTGTATCAGCTCATGTTCTTCCAGAAAGCGCCACCTTCCGCGTGGAAGGTCCTTTTTGGTCAGGTTGCCGTAAACCACACGGTCCAGCTTTACTACCTCATAGCCCAGGTGCTCAAATATCCTGCGCACAATTCTGTTCTTGCCGCTATGGATCTGGATGCCCACCTCACGTTTTGAACCGCCGGTCACATAAGATACCGAATCCGGTTTTATGATGCCGTCTTCCAGCTCCAGTCCAAACTGGATCTTGTTCAGATCCCCCTGGCTCAGACTTTTGCTCAGCTCCACATGATATATTTTAGTAATGCCATTTTTTGGATGGGAGAGTTTATCGGCAAGATCACCGTCATTGGTCATCAAAAGGAGGCCGGTAGTATTGCGGTCAAGGCGGCCAACCGGATATATACGTTCGCGGCTCGCTTTTTCCACCAGCTGCATCACCGTTTTGCGTTCCTGCGGATCATCAGTAGTGGTGATGTAATCCTTTGGTTTGTTCAGGATCACATAAACTTTCTTTTCACGTTTCAGCAACTCACCATTGTACCTGATCTCGTCCTTAAACGGATCCACTTTCTGGCCGAGTTCTGAAACCACAACGCCGTTTACTGACACAACTCCTGCTGTAATCAGCTCGTCAGCCTTACGTCTTGAACAAATGCCGGAGTTTGAAATGTAACGGTTCAGACGGATCAGTCCGTCATCCTCTTTAGCCGGGGCATTCTTCCGGCTACGCATGGTCGGCGCTTTTTCCGGGCCGTTCCAGGTATTGTTGCGTTCCTGGCGACTGCCCCTTGCTCCACGTTCTCCGCTTTCACCGCGCTCTGGGCGCCCTTCCCAAGGCTTAAAGCCCTGTTTGCCCTGCTCATCATCCCTTTTTCTGAATGGTCTGCTGTCAGTAGTTCTTGAAGCAGAACCTTTTTTATCATCGAATTTCCTGAAAGGCTGATCACCTCCGGAACTGAAATTGTCTTTCTTTATATAGCTGCGGGTTTTTTCACCCGGAGGGTTTTCTCTGGAACCGCCATCTCTGGATGATCTTGGTTTAAAATCACCTGTTCCCGAACTCCTTGGTTTGAAGCCTCCATCTGAACTCCTTGCACCTCTGGGTTTGAAATCGCCCTCAGTTCTCGGGCCTCTTGGCTTAAAATCGCCATCGCTAGATCTTGCAGCTCTTGGTTTAAAATCCTTGCTGTCATTTTCGTTCCCTGGTCTGAAGCCCCTCGAATCGCCTTCTCTCTTCTCTCTTGGTTTAAAGTCTTTGCTGTCACCAGCCCTCGCTGCACGGGGTTTAAAATCTTTTGCCCCCCCAAATTTCTTATCTTTCCCCTCTTTATCGTCAAACTTGCTTTTGCCTTTGTATGAACTATCTGTTCCACTTGGCCTTCTGCCAGTTGTGCTTCGGTTTCCCGGCTTGGACTTGTCATCCCGACTGTTCCTGTTGTTGTCTTTTGTCATGATACGCTATTAGCCGCAAAATTATGCGGGTTGGCAAAGTTAGGCAAAATTGCTTTCATCCACAATTTTAACTGCCAGGTCATTTGGATTATTGTCTTTCTACGCAGCGCTGCTTTTCCTCTTTATGGGGGATAAGTAATAGCAGCACTGTCCTATACCGGAATAAGTTATTTTAAACAACAAAGGCATCTTTTTCAGGCCTTTTGAACTCGCCGTTTTGAGGCAGATAAATCACTTTTAAAAACTTGCTTTAAAGCTATTTAAACTGCGATTTTCGCAGGTATTTCTGTAAATGCTTGATAATAAGGATAATATGTCGTATGTTTGCAGGCGTTTTATATTATTAACCAAAAAAAGGAGGAAAATGATAAAGAAACACATAATAACATGTACGGTAATAATTGCATTACTGGTTAT
Organism: Pedobacter ginsengisoli; assembly: GCF_030244015.1. GTDB lineage: Bacteria > Bacteroidota > Bacteroidia > Sphingobacteriales > Sphingobacteriaceae > Pedobacter > Pedobacter ginsengisoli. The sequence continues at coordinate 637,426 of NZ_JASSYX010000003.1, read as the reverse complement.
GGCAAAAGTGTTTGCTTACAACATGCCCCACGAAGCAAAAAGTCAATCGGAAGATGACAAAACAACGTCAATAAAAGATACAGTAACAATAACAAAAAAAAATCCGGTGCCATTATCTCTTATGGCCCAGTTAAATTTCGCAGAAGAAACGCTCCCTTTAGGAGATTCCAGGGTAGAGCGCAAAATGAAAACCTATCTTTCTGCATTCAGCTACAGTCGTTTACAGACCAATCGCCTGCATAGAAAGGCGGCAGAATGGTTTCCTGTGATAGAGCCCATCCTTGCGGCATACGGTATACCTGAGGACTTTAAATATGTTCCGCTGGTAGAATCCGGATTGAGGGAAGGTACTTCGCCTAAAGGTGCATCAGGTTTTTGGCAGTTTATGCCGGGTACCGCACGTATTTACGGTTTGAAGGTCAATTCAAAGGTAGATGAACGCAAGAATTTGCGCAAATCGACCATCGCTGCAGCAAAATACATCAAAGAACTTTACGGGATTTTTGATAGCTGGACATTGGTTGCGGCCGCATATAATGTGGGTGATAACCATATGAAAAGGCAAATAGACCGCCAGAATCAGGACAATTACTTCAAAATGAAGCTAAACCGTGAAACTGCCAGCTATGTATACAAGCTGATTTCTATGAAAGAGATCGTAGAAGATCCTGTACGTTATGGTTACAGGGCGCCTAGAACGCTTTTGGCTTATAAAGCTGAAAGTACATTTAAGGCATACCAGTAAGATTTTAAACACACACAAATAAGAGACGTTGACATTGGGGAAAGCCGTTCTGATTAAATCAGAACGGCTTTTTGGTGCTGTTGTCTGTGTAGGCCCGCCTGGACCGGGCCAGGGCCAGTCCACCGAGGACCAGTGCGGTCAGCCCCAATATCATGGCCACAATTGCTCCGGCCAGTCCGTTGCCGGTGCCAAAACCGCCGGCGGAGTTGACCGCATGCAGCATGCCGATGGCCAAACTGATCAGTCCCGATATTAAAGCCAGCAGTGCTCCGCTTTTGACCTTGCGGTTTTCGGTGCGCTTGGAGTGGATCAGCGCCCATCTGCCGATGAGCACTCCGGTCAGTCCTATCAGGGCGGCCACAGTCGGCAAGAATCGTCCGGAGCCGATATTGCCCGCTGCTGATGAGGCATGTGCGGTTGCCGGTATGGCAAGTACAAGCAGGGCGGCTGCTATGGTGTGGAACAGGGTGCTGCCTGATGTGATTGGCTTTTTCATTTGTCCTGGATTTTTATAGTTTAAATTACAGTTAGTTTTGTGCATCATCCACTCGATGATGCACAAAACTAACTGTGGTATCCGTGATTTTTCTGACAAATAGACAACAGGGGCAGATGTGGCGACAAGTCCAAAAGATCAGTCGACTTTATAATGCGGGGTTATCCGGTCGGATCTGCATCTTTGGTATTGCTGCCGGAGCCAGGTTCCGGCAAATATAAAATCAATAGATTTGGTATGGATGATAAATATAGTTAAACACAGGTATTTTAATTTCATACTCCACCCACTGGCCTGGAGTATTGTGCTCTTTTTGCCTTACCTGGTTTCAGATTCAGACAACCAGTATAAAATAGGCCCGCTTCCGGGACTCTATTTTACGCTGTCAGGCATTATCCACATGATCATTTTTTATGGGAACACCCTCTTTCTCTATCCAAAGCTTCTGAACAGAGCTTACTGGTGGATTTATATGGTCGCAGCCATTTTACTGATCATTTTGTCTTTCTGGGTAAAATTCTATATCCTCTTATGGTGGTTTCCCGACGCGCTGCAGGATGCAAGGTCCCACATACTCTTCCCTTCTGTCCTGGTATTTATTGTCAGTGTCTTCTACTGCATAGCGGTTGATAAGATCCGTGCGGAAAAATTGCAGAAAGAAAATGAAGCCCTGCAATTGAGGATGGAACTAAAATTCCTCCGTTCTCAGATCAACCCGCATTTCCTGTTTAATATATTGACAAACCTCGTTTCTCTCGCGAGAAAGAAGTCCGGTGATATCGAGACATCGCTTTTAATGCTTTCGAGGTTGATGCGTTACATGCTTTACAATGCCGGTGAAAAAATATCCCTGCAGCAGGAGATAGAATACCTGGAGAGCTATATCGCGTTGCAGGAACTGAGGTTTGGGCGTGATGTAAAAATTGTATTCCGCACGGAGCTGTCCCCCGGAGAAACCGGCTGCAGCATTGAACCGATGCTCCTGATCCCTTTTGTCGAGAATGCATTTAAGCACGGGACAGGTTACGCGGACCAGCCGCTTGTAGACATCAGCTTAACTGTGAGGGAGGAAGTGCTGGTTTTCCAGGTAAAGAACAAATTTGACGGGGAAAGGGGTTCAAGCAAGGACGAAAGTTCCGGTATAGGATTAAATAATGTCCGCTCGAGGTTAACATTGCTTTATCCAGGCAGGCACGATCTGGTCATAAGTACTGATGAGCGCCTGTTTTGTATTAATTTAACATTGAAACTATGATGACGATGCGGTGTATTGTTGTAGATGATGAACCCCTGGTTCGTGAATTGCTTGAGGACCACATGAGTGAGGTTCCTTTTTTAGAATTGGTAAAATCCTGTAAAAGCGCATTGGAAGCATTGGAAATATTGCAGGAGGAGCAGATTGACCTGATCTTCCTCGACATACAGATGCCCCGGTTAAACGGCCTGCAGTTTCTGCAGTCACTGGACCGCCCGCCTCTGGTGATCATGGTGACGGCTTATGAAAAATATGCGGTGGAGAGTTTTAACCTTCAGGTGGCCGATTATATCACAAAACCTTTCAGTTTTGAGCGGTTCCTGAAAGCCTGTAACCGGGCTGCGGATTTGTTCCGTATGATGAACTCCGCAATGTCTGCAGCAACGGAAAAAAACCATGATTTCTTTGTCAATGTTGAATATACACATGTAAAGATCGTTGCTGCTGATATTGATTACATAGAAAGTCTCAAAGATTACATTAAGATTTACCTTTCCTCGGGCACTAAGCCTGTTTTGACCCGCATGTCGCTAAAATCCATTGAGGCAAAACTCCCTGCCGGCACCTTTGTACGTACTCACAAATCCTTTCTTGTGGCCATGTCCAAAATTACAGCGGTGAAACGGGATTTTGTTTGCATTGGTGCCACTGAGATTCCTGTCAGTGAAACTTTCAGGGAAAATATAAACAAGGTGCTGAAATCTCATTGATAATTGTTTCCTAATAGATTGCAATTTGCTATTTTGCCAACTTATGGAACTGATCAGGCTGCGCATAACACATATGAAATATACCCCGGGCGACACACTGGTATTGACCTTTGATGTTCCGGATGGTGTTAAACCGCAATACCTGGCGGGCCAGTTTCTGACCCTGGTGTTTGAGATCCATGGCAGGGAACTGCGGCGGTCGTACTCGCTTTGCAGTTCGCCGGATGTAGATGAACCCTTGTCCATAGCGATCAAAAGGGTGGAAAATGGTGAGATCTCCCGGTTTTTGCACCACAGGACTTCGGTCGGGGATGTGCTGACGGCGCTGCCCCCAAATGGTTTGTTTACTTATCAACCGCAGGCTTCATTGAGAAGGACCGTATTCCTTTTTGGCGCGGGGGTGGGCATTACCCCGCTGTTTTCCATCATCAAGACTGCGTTGTATACAGAACAGCAATCAAAGATCATACTCGTTTACAGCAGCCGGTCGGTGGATGAGACCTTGTTCTACGAAGAGCTGAACCAGTTGCAGGGGCAATTTGCTGACCGCTTCAGGATTATTTATGTTTCCAGCGGGGCCAAAAACCTGCTTATGGCCAGGCTCAATGTGTTCCTGATTGAAAAGATCGTACACGAATATTTGGAGTATGACCGGGCGGATGCGTTGTTCTATACTTGCGGGCCGGTCGATTATATGGTGACCTGCCGGATCAAACTGCTGGAACTTGGATTTGACATTTCCCAGATTAAGAGGGAGACTTTTGTACTTCCTGAAGATGAGGTAGATGAAGACGATATGACTGAGAAAACGGTAAAAGATACTTCAACATATAGTGTTGTTTTAAAGTTGAAAGGACAGGAGCACCGGATTGCCGTGCCTTATGACAGGACAATCCTGCAGGTGGCACTGGACCATCATATCGATATTCCTTACAGTTGCCGCGCCGGCATCTGCAGTACTTGTACGGCTAATTGTACAAAAGGGCATGTGCGCATGGACTACAATGAAGTGCTGGTCGACGATGAAATAGCGGCAGGACGGGTTCTGGTATGTACCGGTCATCCGACTGAAAATGAGACGACAATAGTCTGGTAAAAGCGAAACATATGATTTACCTTTGTGGCCAGGAAATTGTTAACCTTGATTTTCTGGCAATTTATCCTGTTTTTTAGAATATATGAGCAAAACTACCATAGACCTTGGCGAGCAAAAAGATGTAGAAGTATACGGTGCCAGGGTACACAACCTTAAAGATATAGACGTTTCCTTTCCCAGAAATAAACTGGTGGTGATCACCGGTTTAAGCGGGAGCGGCAAATCCTCACTGGCATTTGATACCATTTATGCGGAAGGGCAGCGCCGTTATATGGAAACTTTCAGTGCCTATTCCCGCCAGTTTATGGGCGGTATGGAAAGGCCTGATGTGGACAAGGTTTCGGGATTGAGCCCCGTAATAGCGATTGAACAAAAGACCACCAGCAAAAATCCACGCTCTACGGTAGGTACCATTACCGAAATCTATGATTTTATGCGTTTGCTTTACGCACGTACCGCTGATGCCTTTTCTTACAATACCGGTGAGAAAATGGAACGCATGAGCGAGGACCAGATCCTGAATAATATTTTTAACAAATACGGGAATATGGCGGTCAATATCCTGGCGCCTGTTGTTAAAGGGCGTAAAGGTCATTACCGGGAGCTTTTTGAGCAGATCCGCAAACAGGGTTATGTAAAGGTGCGGATTGATGGGGAAATCCAGGACATTACTCCAAAAATGCAGGTCGACCGGTACAAGATCCACGACATTGAGATCGTGGTAGACCGTCTGCTGGCAGACCGTAAGGATGTGAAGCGCATGCAGGATTCTTTGCAAACGGCCATGCGCCTGGGTAAAGGGATCATCAAGATCAGTGATAAAGAAAACAATGTTTCCCATTTCAGCAAGTTCCTGATGTGCCCGACTACGGGGATTTCTTATGATGAGCCTCAGCCCAATAGTTTCTCGTTCAACTCGCCTTACGGGGCATGCGAGAATTGTGATGGTCTGGGCTATATCTTTGTGATCGACCGGGATTCTGTAATTCCGAACCCCAAGCTCAGCATCCTCAACGGCGGGCTTGCTCCCTTAGGCGAATACCGGGATGTATGGATGTTCCAGGTGCTGAAGGCACTGGCCAAAAAATATAACTTCTCTTTATCCACTCCGATTGAAAAGCTGGGGGAGGAAAATATCAACATCATTCTGAATGGTACACACGAGCTGCTCAGTGTAGCGGTAGAATACAACAAATGGAATGTACAGAATTACCAGATTACTTTTGACGGCATCATCAAATTGCTTGAGGAACAGCAGGAGCGTAAAAGTGAAGGGGCATCCGATGATATGGAGGCTTTCCGTAAACTGAAGACTTGTCCGGTTTGCAATGGCGCCAGGCTGAAAAAAGAAAGCCTGCATTTTAAAATAGACGGCAAGAATATTTTTGAGCTGTCTGAAATGGACATCAGCAGTTTGAAGCACTGGTATGTGGATCTGGAAAACAGGCTGAGTGAAAGACAGAATACCATTGCCAAAGAGATTCTGAAAGAGATCAGGGCCAGGCTGGGTTTTCTGAGCGATGTAGGATTGAATTATTTGTCCCTGGACCGTACTGCACGTACTTTGTCCGGCGGGGAGGCACAGCGGATCAGGCTGGCTACACAGATCGGCTCGCAGCTGATGAATGTCATGTACATTCTCGACGAGCCGAGCATTGGCCTGCATCAGCGTGACAATGAACGGCTGATCAGCGCTTTAAAGAATTTAAGAGACCTGGGCAATACCGTACTGGTCGTGGAACACGATAAGGACATGATCCTGGAGGCTGACCATGTGATTGATGTGGGGCCTGCAGCAGGAGTGCATGGCGGGCAGATCGTGGCGCAGGGTACGCCAGCCGAGATTCTTAAATCAGGAACACTCACTGCTGCTTATCTCAATGGCCAAAAGTCTATAGAAGTACCTAAAAAACGCCGGAAAGGCAATGGCCGTAAGCTTTCTATTATCAAGGCCAGCGGTCACAATTTAAAAGATGTGTCTGTGGATTTTCCCCTGGGAAAATTCATTACGGTAACCGGTGTATCAGGAAGCGGTAAATCCAGTCTGATCACCGAAACGCTTTATCCGATCCTGAACCATCATTTTTTCAGGGCCAAAAAACATCCTTTGCCTTACGAAAAGATCAGCGGGCTGAAGGAAATTGATAAGGTAATTGAAATAGACCAGGCGCCTATCGGGCGTACACCGAGGTCAAATCCATCTACTTATACCGGCGTATTTTCAGACATCAGGAATTTATACGTGCAATTGCCCGAGGCAAAGATCAGGGGCTATAAGCCCGGCCGTTTCTCTTTTAACGTAAAGGGCGGCCGCTGCGAGACCTGTCAGGGCGGTGGTATGAAGGTGATAGAAATGAATTTCCTGCCTGATGTGCAGGTGCCTTGTGAGGAATGCCAGGGTAAAAGGTACAACCGGGAAACCCTTGAGGTACGCTACAGGGGCAAATCAATCAGTGATGTGCTGGACATGAGCATTGAAGACGCCTGCGAATTCTTTGAAAATATGCCGGTCATTTACCGTAAGATCAAAACACTGAAAGACGTGGGCCTGGGATACATCACGCTCGGGCAGTCGTCCATCACCCTCTCCGGAGGGGAGGCGCAGCGGGTGAAACTCGCTACCGAGCTTTCTAAAAAAGATACCGGCAGTACGTTTTATATTTTAGATGAGCCGACTACCGGCCTGCATTTTGAAGACATCAATGTGCTGCTGGGTGTACTGAACGAGCTGGTAGACAAGGGAAATACAGTGCTGGTGATCGAGCATAACCTGGATGTGGTGAAGGTGGCCGACTGGGTTATTGACCTGGGTGAAGAAGGCGGTGCCGGTGGGGGCAGGATCATTTTTGAAGGCACGCCTGAAGGACTGATCCAGAACCCGATCAGTTTAACCGGCAAGTTTTTGAAAAAAGAAATGGGATTGTAGCTGTTATAAATACCTGGTGTGATGAAAGCCAAACTCAATGATTTTTTGCCTGATGCCTCCGCGCCTGATTCTGCAACTGTTGTAGCGGGCATGCAAGCTGAGGGTGATTTTCGCATGATAAGACCTGAAGACATTAGACTTTTATTCAAACCCAGGGAACAGTTTAGCCATAAGGGTACCTATGGCCATGCGCTGATCATTGCCGGAGCGCCGCAGACTATGGGCGCTGCGCTGTTATGTGCCATGGCATGCCTGCATGCCGGCGCCGGACTGACTACTGCTGCTATTCCCGAAAGCGGATTGACAGCATTGAATACCTTGCTTCCGGAAGTGATGTATATTGATAAAAAAGACCTCGGTCAGGGAAAGGCCTTCAAACACTACGATGCCATCGCTATCGGCCCAGGGTTGTTTCCGGATATTGGCAGCAGTTTGACGGATTTAGTACTTGTAGAAGCGGTACAGGCATCAAAGATGCCTGTTGTCGCAGATGCCGATATGCTGACTCTTCTGGCGAAAAGTAAGCAGCATTTCAGGCACCTGGCCAAAGATAGTATCCTGACACCGCATATGAAGGAATTTGACCGGCTGTTTGGTATGCAGGAGAATTGGTGGGCGCGTATTCAAACCGCGGTAATACAGGCCAGAAAGCGCAAAATAACGATCGTCCTGAAGAACAGGTATACTTTTGTGATTGATACCGGGGGGACGGTTTACATCAACCCTACAGGTAACCCGGCGATGGCGCAGGGTGGAATGGGCGATGTATTGACCGGGATCATTACCGCTTACACCGCTCAGAAATATATTGCCAGGGATGCGGCGGTACTGGGCTGTTATTTTCACGGTTTAGCAGGAGATCAGCTGGCAGAGGGTAGTTTTAATGTTAGTGCATCCAGGCTTGCCCTACAGCTTCCAAAGACAGTAAAAGCATTTTTCGGTTAAATAGAAACATTGCCTGCTACGATCATTTGGGTCATCGTAGGGCTTGGACTTCCGCCGCGTTTCTCCAGGGTCACAGCAAAGGTCTGGGCAGCTGCAATGTCTTTCATGCTGACCAATATTTGTGCGCTGTCAGCGTTGACATCAAACACACCAAGATCAACAGGTTTGCCGTTTACCAAAGCCCAAAGCTGGTACTGATGCTCTTTATCTGTTGCAGGAAGCTTCATCTTCCTGTTGTCCATCATCACATGTTTGCCTGTAGTATGCCAGTAAACCATCATGCTGGCTTTTGGATCCATAGGGGTGCCCGCCAGTTTCACAAACTTCCAGTTCGGATCAGCGGTCATGTCGGCAATCTTCTGCAAAGCGGCATTGGTCTGCTTCATGTAATTCACGGTAGCTGTAAATTTCTCTTTGTCAAGGCTCAGTTCAGCGATCTGATCTTTGGCGCTGTCCAGTTCTGTACGTGCTGAAAATAAGGCGACTGCACTCACTACGAGCAGGGCGACACATGCCGCCAGCGCAATGCGCAACCTCCGGACCTTAGTTTCATAGTTATCGTCTCTGTTTAGCTGCACGACAATTGCGTCACTGGCTTTAGCAGGTACGCTGGCTGGTACTTCAAAAGTTTCTGCTGTACTTTGTTTTTCGCTGTTGATCCTGGCCAGGATTTTTTGATCCAGTCCTTCCGCAGGATGCACCGCTTGTGCCAGGGCATATTGTTCCATAGCACGTTCAATTGCGTCAATCTCCTGCTTCACTTCAGGATATTGTACCGCCATTGCTTCAACTTCAGCTTGTTCCTGTGCAGTCAACTGCCCCAGAACGTAAAGTTCAAGTATGCCCGATTCAATATATGCTTTTCCTTCTTCCACTTTAATTAAAATGCTTTCTTAACTCCATAATAGCCATCCGGATACGTGTTTTAACCGTACCCAGTGGTAAATTCAATTCTTCTGCTGCCTCCACGTGGGTATATCCTTTAAAATACACCATATTGAGTACACTGTTAAATTCCGGCTTTAAGGCAGTCACCATATCCTTAAGTCCCAGAAGATCCGCATTAAAAGTAATCTCTTTTTGCGAGTCAATGAAATCTACGTTGTTTTCTATGTCCTGGTTTTTCCCCGAGTTTCTGAAATCCCTGGAACGTACTTTGTCTATGGATAAATTGCGCGCAATGTTCATCATCCATGTAAATAAGCGGCCTTTGTTGCTGTCGTAACTGTTTGCCGAATTCCAAATCTTAATGAAAGTCTCCTGTAAAAGGTCTTCAGCAAGTTCCGTTTGGGGAATGATCCTTGAAATAACCCCAAGCAGCGCGCCCGAATACATGTCGTACAGGGCTTGAACAGCGATGGTATCCTGAGCTTTCAGTCTACGCACCAGCTCTTCTTCGGAGAGTGATATCTTTTTAGTTGCTGCCAATCGATTACGAATATACAGAAACTAGAACAAGAACAAAGGCGCATTTGTTTTTTTAAGCAATTAGACGAAAAATAACACAGAAGTGCTAAGAAAAATGGACTACATGTCAAAAAGGTGCTTCTCTGCATGGTATGAAGAACGGACCAGCGGGCCGCTTTCTACATACTTCAGCCCTTTTGATAAACCAATTTCTTTGTACCTGGCAAACTGGTCCGGGTGGATCCAGTCTACTACCGGGTGATGGTTTCTTGTTGGCTGCAGGTATTGGCCCAGGGTCAGGATGTGGACACCATTGGCTACCAGATCGTCCATGGCTTCCAGTACGTCGTCTTCAGTTTCACCTAAGCCCAGCATGATTCCGGTTTTGGTTCTCAGCCCAAACTCAGAGATGCGTTTTAAGGCCTCGAGGCTCCTGTCATATTTGGCCTGGATGCGCACCTGTTTAGTGAGGCGTTTTACAGTTTCCACATTGTGGGACATCACTTCCGGTCTTTCCTCGAGTACGCGGTAGAGGTTGTCCCATATTCCCCTGAAATCAGGGATCAGGGTTTCCAGTGTGGTTTCCGGACTTTCTCTTCTGATGGCCTGTAAGGTTTCCGCCCAGATGATGGATCCGCCGTCTTTCAGGTCATCCCGGTCTACCGAAGTGATCACACAGTGTTTTACCTGCATCAGTTTTACTGAATTGGCCACCCTGTTAGGTTCATCAGTATCTACAGCCAGCGGTCTGCCGGTGGCCACAGCACAAAACGAACATGACCGGGTACAGATATTGCCCAGGATCATAAAGGTAGCCGTGCCGGCTCCCCAGCATTCTCCCATATTAGGGCAGTTGCCGCTTTCACAAATGGTATGGAGCTTATGCGTGTCCACCAAACTGCGTACCTGCGCATATTCTTTACCTACAGGAAGCTTTACTCTTAGCCAATCTGGTTTACGTTGTACTGGGTTTTCTGAAACAACCGGAAGTGCGATCATGCTGCAAAGTTACACAATAGGGTTTGAATTTTATAAATATGAAATGTTAGCAGGATGTAAATGTTCGGAGTTCTGATCCGGACTTAACATTTGGAACCCCATTTTTTAGCATTCAGGATTAGCTGTGGCGATACTTTTACGGATTCATACACCGGGCAGGTTAAGCCTTTTTTAAAAAACAGTAAGTTTAGCTATTATGAATATGAAATGTCTTTTTATCCTTTTGGGTTTGCTGTACTGCAATATGCTGCCCGCACAACAGCGAATGCCTATAGACCCGATGGCTACCAAAGAGACCATCGCCTTGTTCAATAACTTGTATAAGCTTTCCGAAAAACACACTTTGTTCGGTCATCAGCATGCTACAGAGTATGGTCATGGCTGGTCAGGGGATGCTGACCGTTCTGACGTGAAGTCCGTTGTCGGTACTCATCCGGCTGTGATCGGTGTTGACCTTTCGGACTTGTCGGGCAGGTCTGCTGCGGAGATCGAAAAAACAAAGTCAAAACTAAAAAAACTCGTGACGGATACCTATAACAGGGGCGGGGTGACCACTATTGCCTGGCATTTTTCCAACCCGGTGTCTGAAGGCGGGTTCTACTGGAAGGATTCTGTGTCATTGCCTGCGGTAAAATACATCATCCCGGGCGGAAAGGCGCATCAGCAATACACTGCTATACTAAAGACCATAGCGGACTGGGCCAAAAGCCTGAAAGGTAAAAACGGTGAAGCAATACCTGTAATTTTCCGTCCTTATCATGAGTTTGACGGGGACTGGTTCTGGTGGGGCAAATCGCACTGTACCCCGGACGAGTTCAGGGCTTTGTGGAAATTCACGGTATCTTACCTGCGGGACACGGCAGAGGTTCACAATTTTATTTATGCCTTTTCGCCGGACAATACTTTCAAAACTGAGGAACAGTACCTGGAGCGTTATCCGGGCAATGAATGGGTAGATCTGCTGGGCATGGACAATTATGGTGACATGGGCCGGGATGGGAAATATAATCTTGACGCTGCCATAAAAAAACTGCAGATCGTGTCAGCGCTCGCTGAAAAGAACGGAAAACTTGCCGCATTCACTGAAACCGGGCTGGAATCGCTGACCAACCCTGTCTGGTGGAACGATGTGCTGCTAAAGGTGATGAAAAGCGATAGGGTCAGACTGTGCTATGTGCTCGTGTGGCGCAATGATACCCACAGCCCTACTCATTTCTACGCCCCTTATCCGGGCCATCCAAACAACCCTGATTTTAAAAAATTTTATGATGATCCGTATACACTTTTTGAGAAAGACCTGAAAGGAATTTATAAATAGTATTTGTATATTAACGATTGACCCTTAGGGGGCGAAAGACAAAAGGGGAATGCAACGGAAACTAAAAATAGGTGTATGTATCTGGCTGGGCATGCTTTTAGGCATCACAGCAACGGCTCAGTACAATCAATATCAGTTTTCCCACCTGGACATCAACAACGGGCTTCCGCACAACGACGTCAACTGTTTTTATAAGGACGCAAAAGGATTCCTCTGGCTGGGTACAATGGCAGGTCTGGCACGCTATGATGGCTATAGCTTTAAGGTGTACCGGCACCGCGTCAGGAGCAAGTCCACCATTAGCGACAGCGATGTCCGCAATATTGCTGAGGGGCCGGATCAAAAGCTCTGGATTGAAACCCGCGCCGGACTGGATATTTATGACCCGGTGACAGAGCTGTTTGACCACAATATCCAACCGGAGCTGGAAAAATATGGCATCCCGGAAAGTTCGGTACTCACGCTGAAAAAGGGGCAATCAGGTTGTTTCTGGTTCATTTCTGAAACCACAGGATTGTACCGGTACAATCCTGCCACAAAAAAGACACTGCGAATTTCACATGAGATCCGCGGAGAAAATTCCATTTCCGCAAGCCCGGTAGTAGACCTTGCTGAAGACAAGGCCGGCAATGCATGGCTGATCCATGCGGAGGGTACACTTGAACTGCTCAAAAAGGGCACAGGGACGGTTACCCAGCGGATAGACCTTTCCAGTAAATTTTCTAACCGGGAAAGTGATACTTATCGTCTTTTTATAGACCAGCAGGGGCTGGTATGGATCTATGACATCTCCACATCAACAGGTGTTTACTATTTTGATCCTGCTAAAAACCTGCTGAAGAAGATCAGCAAAAACTCTGCTGACGTAAAACTCAATTCGGATATTGTAACTGGTATTATCCAGGACAATACCGGTAAGATATGGATCGGTACAGACCATGGCGGCATCAACCTGATTGACAAGAAGGATTTCAGTATCCGGTACCTGCTGAACAATGAGGACGACAGCAAGAGCCTGAGCCAGAACAGCATTTCAAGTATTTACTATGATAATCTGGGTATGGTGTGGATCGGTACTTTTAGAAAGGGCGTCAACTTTTACCACCCAAATGTCATCAAGTTCAACCTGATCAAACATTCTTCAGACCCGAATAGCCTGATTTACAGCGACGTTAACAGAATGGTTGAAGACAAACTGGGAAATATCTGGATTGGCACCAATGGAAGGGGACTGGTTTATTACAACCGGAAAACCAATAAGTTCAGGTCCTACAGGCATGACCCGGACAACCCGAACAGTCTGTCGCATGACGCTATAGTGGCCATCTACATTGACCGTTTTGAAAAGCTGTGGATCGGGACCTACACCGGCGGATTCGATTATATGGACAATGGCAAATTCATTCATTACAAATACAACGCCGCCGATCCGCAGAGCCTGAGCGACAATAAAGTATCAGATTTTCTCGAAGATTCCAGCGGCAGGTTCTGGATCGCGACAATGGGCGGGGGGCTGAACTTGTTTGACCGCAGGTCAAAGAAATTTAAACGTTATGGTCAGCACGATCAGCAGATCAGTTCAGACTATGTTTTTAAGGTCATTGAAGATTCAAAGCACAACATCTGGATCGGTACTTCCTATGGCATGAATGTATTGCCTAAGGGTGGTACAAAGTTCGTGCGGATGATCAACAATGCCAATAACGACAACAGCCTGGTCAATGACAACATCAACAGCTTTATTGAAGACAGCAAGGGTTATCTGTGGATTGGTACCCGGGACGGACTGAGTATTTACAATCCGGACACCCGGACCTTTTACAATTATACCGTGGAAAGCGGGCTGCCGGATAATAACATTATGGACATCCAGGAAGATGACAGTGGCGACTTTTGGGTGAGTACTTCCAATGGCCTGTCGCGGATCTCTGTCGATTATAAAAAAAAACTGGGGATCATATTTAAGAATTTTGATGAAAATGATGGTTTGCAGGGTAAGGAGTTTAACCGCATCGCTTCGGTAAAACTGAAGACCGGCGAGCTCGCTTTCGGCGGTGCTGACGGTATCAATATTTTTCATCCTGCCGATATAAAGACTTACAGCCACGCATTTAAACTGTTCATCACAGATTTTCAGCTGTTCAACAAAAGCGTCACTGCCAATGCGGCCATAGATGGCCGGGTGATCCTCAAGCAATCCATTTTTGATACCAGGAACATTACCCTGAGTCACGATCAAAACGTGTTTTCCATAGAATTTGCTTCTTTAAACTATATCGGTCCGCATAAGGTAAAGCACCAGTACATGCTGGAGGGCTTTGACAAGACCTGGATCCTCGCAGACAACAACCTGCGTAAGGCTACTTATACCAATCTGGATCCAGGCGACTATGTATTTAAAGTACGGGCTTCCAGTACCGAAGATCTTTCTAAAGCCATACCTGTGACCCTTAATATCAGGATATTGCATCCCTGGTATACTTCTACGCTGGCTTATATCTTATATTTTCTGCTTGGCGCCGCTGCCTTGTATTATTTCAGGCACCGGGGTATCCGGAAGCTCAAATTGCAGTTTGCAGCAGAACAGGAAAAAAAAGAAATACAGCGGCTGATCGAGCAGGAAAAGGTAGAGTCCCAAAGGTACAGGGAACTGGACGCAATGAAGATCAAGTTCCTGACCAATGTAAGCCATGAATTCAGGACGCCGCTTTCCCTGATACTTGCTCCGATAGACAAATTGCTCAAAGGGTCTTATGATCATCAGCTGAAAGAGCAGGTCTCGCTGATCCAGAAAAATGCGAAAAGGCTGCTCAACCTGGTCAACCAGTTACTGGATTTCAGAAAAATGGAGCTTAAAGAGATCAAGCTGCAAAAGCGACCGGGCGACATCATTTCTTTTATCCGCGACATCACTTACTCGTTTAAGGACATTGCCGAACAAAAAAATATCCAGCTCAGCTTCAATGCGGCTTACGAAATGCTGAAGGTTAATTTTGACCACGATAAAATAGAGCGCATCCTGTTCAACCTGCTGTCCAACAGTTTTAAATTTACCCTGGACAATGGTAAAATAAATGTTTCGGTTGATTGTATCATGGAAGACCAGTACATGGTCGAGATCAGGGTGCGGGATAGCGGGATTGGCATCGCCAAGGAAAAACAGGACAAGATTTTTGAGAGCTTTTTTCAGAATGACATTCCCGATTCGATCATCAACCAGGGCAGTGGTATCGGCCTGGCCATTACCAAAGAATTTGTAAAACTGCATGGCGGGGAGATCTTTCTGGAAAGTGATGAGGGTGTGGGCAGCTGTTTCACCATCCTGCTGCCCTTTGAAGAGCTCCGCGAACAAAAGAGCGGCCCGGAGAATTTTGTCGACAACCTCATTGCCGAAGAAAGTTTGGACGGTTCCCAAACCGTGCAGGTCACCATTTCTTCCAAAAAGGCCACCGTGATGCTGGTGGAAGATGATGCCGATCTGCGGTTTTACCTGAAGGACAATTTAAAAGAAGATTTTAATGTAATAGAGGCGGGAAATGGAAAGGAAGGCTGGCAGAAGGCGCTGTTCTATCACCCAAGCATTATCGTCAGCGACATATCGATGCCGGAAATGACCGGTATTGAGCTCTGTAAAAAGATCAGGTCAGACTCCAGGACCATGCAGATCCCGGTCATATTGCTGACGGCGTTAACCGGGGAGGAGCAAGAGCTTACCGGACTGGAGACCGGCGCCACAGACTACATGACCAAGCCTTTCAGCTTTGAGATCCTCAATTCCAAGATCAGGAACATCCTGGTTCAGCAGGATTCTTTTAGAAAGCTTTATCAAAAACAGGTGGAAGTGCAGCCCCTGACTGTGGAGATCGAAAGTCCCGATGAGCAATTTCTCCAGCAGGTACTGCAGGAGATAGAAAGGAACATCGACAACAGTAATTTTTCAGTAGACATGCTCAGTAATCTCCTGCTGGTGAGCAGGGTAACACTGTATAAGAGAATAGTTGCACTTACTGGTAAAACACCACTGGAATTTATCAAATCATACCGGCTGAAAAGGGCAGCGCAGCTTTTGGAGCAGGGCAAGCTGACGGTATCCCAGATTTGCTACAAGGTTGGGTTTAAGACCACGAAGAACTTTGTCAAATCGTTTAAAGAGGAGTTTGGTGTTTTGCCTTCAAAATATGCGGAACATTCCAATCAGTAGATTTTCAGGAACATTCTGCTTATATTAGTAAGCATTAACGCTCAATTATGAAAAAAATCCTGCTCTTTATCCTGGTCATCCAGGGCTTAACGACAGCGTCCGCTCAGAACAAATTGCTGATCTCCGGACAAATTACAGATGAAACCGGACAACCTCTTCCCGGTGCCGGTGTTTCCATTGGCGGTTTCCGGCTGGGAACAGTAGCCGACAGCACCGGACATTATCAGTTAAAAGTCGGCCCCGGAAATTATAATCTCATTTTTCAAATGCTGGGCTATATGACGGCAACAGCCAATCTGATAATGGACAATAAGCCGGTAATATTCAATATAAAGCTGAAGGAAAGTATAACCCGGCTCAGTGAAGTGGTCATCAGACCGGAGCGGCGTAATAAAAAATGGGAGAAAAGTTTCAGGGAAAGCTTTATAGGAATTACGCCAAACGCGAAAGCATGCAAGATACTTAACCCCGAAGTGCTGAGGTTTGAATACAATGCAGAAAAGAAAATTTTGACTGCCAGCACGAATGATTTGCTGGTCGTCGAAAATAAAGCACTTGGGTACCGCATCAAATATTTGCTTAAATACTTTCAAAAGGATGAGGGGACCGGTCTGGTCTTCTTTTATGGGTTTCCCACCTTTGAAGAGCTGAAAGGCACACCCAAACAAATGCAGCAATATGCGAAAAAAAGAGCAGAAGCTTATATGGGATCACCTGAGCATTTTTTCAGCGCGCTATATAAAGACACCCTGGAACCTGAGGGGTTTATGGTGAGGAACCTGGTCAAAAAGAAAAACCCGAGATTCATTCCGGAGAAGAAGTTAGACGAAACCCTGGTTCGGCTGTCTGAAAAAATGGAAGGCCCGAAGGGCTATATTCTAAATGATGTGCTGGTGATTTTGAAGAATAAAAGACGGGAAATGGATTCCGTTGAGGTACTTAGAGCCGGAGAGTTCTACATCAGCGGATTAGTCCGGCAAAAATCCGAAAACCTGAAAACCATCCGTTTTGACGGGGCGCTGTATGTTGTTTACACTCCTGAACGGGAAAGGAGTGCTTACCGTGACTCCGGATTTCGCATTGAGCGGCCCGAGGAGTATGCAGACTACCAGGTATCGGTAATCAATCATACTAACGGGGAATTGAGCTTTTATGCAGACGGAAGAATTTTTGATCCTGCTTCTGTGATCATCGAAGGTCATATGGCCTATGAGCGGATTGCGGATATGGTACCGAGAGATTACCTGGTAACAGATTATTAGGATAGCTGGTCGTTAAATCAACTCAAAGGAATGTTCAGCAAAACCAGCTGCTTCGAGCGGATGATGAGTGACAACCAGACAGGTAATTTTTAACTCCTCAAATAATACTTTCAGTTCGCTCATGATGTTATTTTTAAGCACATGATCCAGGGCCGAAAAAGGTTCGTCCATCAGCAAAAGTTTAGGTTTTGTGGCCAAGGCCCTCAAAATAGCCAGACGCTGCTGCTGACCCCCTGACAGGTGTTTGGGCTTGTGTGTCCTGAATGCGTCGAGCCTGCCCATTCTGATCAAACGGTCAATATATTGCGTATCGCCGGAACCGTAATGAAGGTGCTCGGTGACCGTCATATTTGGAAACAAGGCATAATCCTGAAATACAAAACCCACACTCCGTTTCTGAGGTTCCAGATTGATACTGGTACTGGTGTCCAGCCATACGTTTTTGTTTACCGTTATCTTTCCATACTCCGGCTTGATCAGACCGGCAATAATTTTCAAAAGTGTCGTTTTCCCTGCGCCGGAAGGGCCGGTAATTTGAGTAATACGCAGGTCATGAAATGAAGCACTGACCTCAATAAGGTCTGTTCCTGCGTAGGTCTTAACGCTTTTTTTTATATTGATCTCTATCATTCGAGCGGGCTTTTTGCGGACTTTCTGTTAAAAACAAAAACAGCCAGCACAATGATAAATGTGATCGAGAACAAAATCAGCGAGTAATAATTGGCATTGGCATATTGCATGCTCTCTACTGAGTCATAAATGGCGATCGAGGCCACTTTGGTTACGCCGGGAATATTTCCGCCAATCATCAGAACGACACCAAATTCGCCTAAAGTATGCGCAAATGTAAGGACGGCGGCTGTTAGCAACGAAGATTTGATATTGGGCAGCAGTATATACCACAAGGTTTCAAATTTTGATTTCCCCATGGTATAAGACGCCTCTTTGATCGAACCCGGCAGATGTATAAAAGCAGATTTGACGGGACTCACCATAAATGGCAGACTGTAAATTACCGAAGCCAGGATCAGGCCTTCAAAAGAAAATACCAGCCGAATGTCACAGTGTTCCTGCAACCATTTTCCCAAAGCATTTTGGGGACTGAATGCCAGTAACAGATAAAATCCGAGTACAGAAGGCGGCAATACCAAAGGCATGGTGATGATCGCCTCAATGAATAGTTTGGGAATGGAATCCCGGCCTGACAACCACCAGGCTATGGGCAGGCCGATCACAAAAAGTATCAGTGTGGTGATACAGGCAAGTTTCAGGCTCAGGAATATAGGTGTTAAATCCATTCTCGATAAAACTACGGAATTCTATAGCCATTTTTTACAAATAGTTGCCTGGCTGCCGGAGATTGAAGGTAGTTGAAAAATTTTATTGCTTTGTTGTAATTGCCTCTTTTAGCGTGAGCCAGTATGAGCATCCCTTGTTTTATTTCATCGTAAGCTTTATGGTCGACCTTCAGCCATTTGAGTTTTGCCGCGTCAGGGCTTTCGCAGATCAGTGCTTCAGTAGTAAAGCCTAAACTAACTGCTCCGGCAGCTATATAAGTATTCACCTGGGAGATGCTCTCTCCAAATACCATTTTGGTATTGATCTTGTCCCATAGTCCATAATTACGCAGGACCTGTCGGGCCGCTTTTCCATACGGCGCGAGCGCCGGGTTAGCTATAGCGATCTTGTTTACTTTGCCGGTAACTGATAAGCTTCTCCAGTTTTTTATATCAAGGCCGGAAGTACTGCATACAATTAAACTTCCCAGGGCATAGACTTTCGGCCGGTTAATTCCGAAACCTTCGTTATAAAGGGTTTTGGGAAATTCCATATCAGCGGAAAGAAAGACGTCGTATGGAGCCCCGTTTTTTATCTGAGCGGTCAGTTTTCCTGAGGAACCCACAATCACCTCGGTTTCAATTCCTGTTTTCTTTTTAAAATCTGCCTGCAGTGCCTTCATGACAAACTGCGCATTTGCTGCAACCGCAACCCGTAAAGGTTGTGCCTGCGTAGCCAGGGACCACATCAGAAACAGGAAGGGAAATATCTTTTTCATCTTATTGCCTGGCAAATTTAATCAAACGTACGGAAGCTAAATGTAATAAAAAGAACGGATGGGGACACCTTGCCTTCCTGTGGAATAAGTTCACTGGATTGCCCGGCAGACGGATATTAACATTTGAGTCCCCCTTTTTTAGCAATACGGCATTTGGTTGTCTCTAGTTTAGCATTCAGAAATCCTTCCCAGGGATCGCTTTTACTAAACCAAATATGACAACCAAAAATGAAAACGACAAGAACGAGTTGTAGTGAATGGATTTATCTCCTGTTCATCATCTTTACGCTAAGTGGCATTGCAAATTCCGTGCATGCCCAGACCAATGCCAGCCGAATAGTTTCCGGTGTAGTATCTGACGAAAGCGGAACAACACTGCCCGGAGCAGCGATATTGGTGAAAGGAACCAAAACCACGGCTTTAACCAATGCTGAAGGAAAATATTCTATCCTGGTTCCTTCTAATGCAAGTGTGCTGGTGGTTTCCTATGTAGGAATGGAACCAAAGGAAGTTGCGGTTGGGACCAGCAGCGTAATAAATGTAAACCTTCAGACTTCTACCTCTACTCTGGCGGATGTAGTGGTGATCGGCTACGGTACATTGCGCAAATCAGAAGTCACTTCGTCCATATCTTCTGTTTCACAAAAGGACATTAAGAATTTACCGGTTGCGGGTATAGACCAGGCCCTGCAGGGTAAGGTAGCCGGGGTGACCATCAATAACAACGGCGGCCAGCCTGGTGGCGGTGTTTCTGTGCGGATCAGGGGCCTGACTTCAACAGGTGAGAACAATGAACCTTTGTATGTAATAGACGGGGTACCCATGAACGCCAGGAGTACCACACTTGAACAAAATGTGCTGGGCGGCGGATCAGGGCAGATAGGCCAGAGTGTGCTGGCTACTTTAAACCCGGCCGACATTGAGACCATAGACATCCTGAAAGATGCATCGGCGCAAGCCATTTATGGTGCGCGTGGTGCCAATGGGGTGGTATTGATCAATACCAAGCGGGGCAAGGCCAATCAGGGCAAGATCACTTATGATTCTTATGTCGGCCTTGCCGAAATTCCAAAAAAACTTTCCGTAATGAACCTGCGCCAGAATGCGGAATACATGAATTCACTGGTTCAGGAGATCCGTTCGGTACCGGGAAGCGGGCTGGACAGCATCGCTGAATTTAGAAATCCTTCAGTGCTTGGAAATGGTACTGACTGGCAGGATGAGATCTACCGCCGGGGCTTTACCCAAAGTCACCAGCTGGCCTTTTCGGGCGGAACAGAAAAAACTCAGTTTTATTTTTCAGGAGGCTACCTGGACCAGAATGGAACCTTGATCAAGACCGGCTTTAAAAGGGTCACATTGCGTGCAAATATAGATCACCAGGCGACCAAGTGGCTGAAAACCGGTATCACTGCAAATTTATCACGTACAAATCAACAGATTGGTTTGTCTGATGGATTTGATGCCGTCACAAGTACAGTGTTGTACAATAGCCCTGCAACGCCTGTTAAGGATGTCAATGGCAATTTCATTTCACAAAATGTGATTGGCGGCGGCACTTTCGGGAATCCGAACAATCCTGTTGCACTCGCCAGTTTAAGAGATGTGACCAACCAGTCTTCCAAAGCTTTTGGAACTGTCTATGCAGATCTGCAGATCATCGATGGGCTGACCATCAGATCTGAAGGGAACTTTGATTTCAACCTGAGTAAAGACCGGGCCTTCCAGCCATATGTATATAATGAAGTCAGTAAGAATGTGATCCTGAGTCCCGCCAGGTTAAGGGACCAGCGTGCGAACAGCTTGTACTGGGCGCTCAAGAATTACGCAAATTATAATAAGAACTTTGGCCGGCACAATCTTGCCGCTACTGTGGGACATGAAGCTCAGCAATCTAAATATGATGCGATAGCGGGCAAGAGGGATAACCTGAAACTTAATATTCCAAACCTGAATGCCGGCGATGCCGGTGATACGCAGGACATTACCGCCAATGCATCAACATGGAGCATGGAGTCTGTATTTGCCAGGTTAAACTATACGTTTGACAACCGATATGCCATCAGCGGAACGCTGAGACGGGACGGCTCTTCAAATTTTGGTGAAGGCCATAAATGGGGAACTTTTCCTGCGGTATCTGCTTCGTGGACGGCAAGTAATGAGGCTTTCCTGAAAGAAAACAAATACATCGATTACCTGAAATTCAGATTTGGATATGGAGAGGTGGGTGGTCAGGACGCGGGTGCAGGGAATTTATATTCCGCAAACATTACACTTTTCCCTACTGCACCTTTCGGCGCCGGGGGATTACCTGCTAATGTAGCCAATGCGCTGATCACCTGGCAGTCTGTAAATACTTATAATGCCGGAATAGACCTGACTACCTGGAAGAAAAAACTGGAATTTAGTCTGGATGTGTACAAAAAGGTCACATCAGATATGCTTTTACCGACTCAGCTTGGTGCTTTCTCTGGTCTGGGTACTGCCTGGAATGACATTAAAACCCCGACCACCAATGACGGCCGGATGACCAATACGGGTTTTGATATCGGGTTGACTTCTTACAACATTCAAAGTGACAAATTTACCTGGAAGACCAATATTGTGTTCAGCAGGTACAAAAATATCCTGAACCGGATGAACGAGCCCGATGCGACACTGCAGGGTACGTTTGATGAGTATGGAACCAAATCATTGGTTACTTTGTCACAGCAAGGCCGTGCATTGGGTGCTTTCTATGGCTATGTGACGGATGGTTTGTTCCGGTCAGAAGCAGAACTTAACAACGGGGTGGATTATGGGTTGTCAAGGGCACCGGGAAGCTTGTGGCTGGGCGACATCAGGTTTAAGGACCTGAATGGCGACAACATCGTTAATGATCAGGATGTCACTGTAATCGGCAATCCCAATCCGGATTTTACTTTTGGCTTCACCAATACCTTCAGCTGGAAAGGGATCGACTTGTTGATATTCCTGTATGGCAGCCAGGGAGGGGATATTTTTAATTATTCCCGCCGCCAGACGGAGGCCATGAATTCTGCGTATGCCAACCAGCTGACCACGGTGCTCAACCGGTACAGCGCAACTAATCCAAACGGTAACCTGCCAAGATACAATCAATGGCATTCCAATAATACGAGGATCTCTGACCGGTACATTGAAGACGCATCCTATTTGAGGATTCAGAATGTAGCGCTGGGCTATAATCTGCCGAAATCGCTGATCAGCAAGATTAAACTCAATAATGCGAGATTCTATCTTTCTGTACAGAACCTTTACACGTTTACCGATTACTCAGGTTACGATCCGGAACTGGGTGCGATCAACAACAACATCAGGCTGATGAATATTGACAATGGCCATTATCCGGTACCAAGAACCTTTACTATTGGGACTAACATTGAGTTTTAACGCCTAAAAATTAAAATAATGAAAAGAAATAATCTCATCATCATATTTTTTGCCGCAGCTTTAACCGGAGTTGCCTGTAAAAAGAGCTTTTTGGACAACCCTTCTGAAACAGGGCCTACCACCGAAAATTATTATACAACGGCAGCCGAAGTCAACGGTGCCACCGGGCTTTTATACAATTCTGTATGGAACGACTGGTCTGATAAAGCCTTTATTTCTGTTGGGGACGTGCTGGGCGGTACCGTGACTGGTGTACAGGGAAATGCACAATACAATTCGTTCTATAATTTTAACATTCAAAGTACAGATGGATTGATCATGGATACCTGGAAATCCTGCTATAAGGCAGCAGGGCAGGCCTCTGTATTGATCCATACCTTCGAGGCCAAAAAATCACAGGTATCAAACCCGGCATTTCTTGATGTCGGCATTGCCGAAGCCAGGTTTATCCGCGGATTTGCCTACTTCTACATCGGTCGTGTATTCGGAGACGCACCGATCGTAGAGAATCCTGTAGAATTGACAAAGGCCGGAGCGCCCAAAACACCGCGCTACATTCAGAAGGATGTCCTGCGATTTGCCCTGGAGGATTTGAAGTTTGCGGAAGAACACCTTCCGGAGATCGCTACTCAGGACGGACGGGTGAACAAATATGCCGCAAAAGGAATGATGGCAAAGGTTTACTTGTACCTGAAAGACTATGAAAACGCAAAATTGAAAGCAAAAGAGGTGATCGATTATGCCAATACCACCAAGAGAATTGGCCTCCATCCTGATTACCAGGGAATGTTCACTTCCTCGGACATAGCCAATAAGAACAACAAAGAAATGTTGTTTTCTTTGAGGTGGCTGGCCTCTATGGGCTGGAACGGGGGAAACAGGTACATGTTGTATGTTGGGCCTCAGCCATTGCTGAAACCAAAACCAACGGGCGGAAACGGATACTCTGCTGTAGTACCATCGTTTGATATGCTCAACGCTGCAACAGGATATGCCACGGGGGATTTAAGAAGGAACTGGTCTGTAATGCAGCAGGGCTTTCACAGGGACGACTGGATCAATGACAATTTTCCCAATGGATTTACTTACGACACTACAGGTGCGACGAGCGATTTTAAAATCCAGACCGGTACACGGTCCAGCATTCAGAAATATGTAGTGGGACCAAACAGGGCAACGGAGGTGGTTACTTCAGATAGTCATAACAGCATTTCCACATATATTCTCCGCTATGCGGATGTATTGCTGATCTATGCGGAAGCAGTGCTGGCGGGTGGCGGTTCGACCAGTGACGCGACTGCGCTTGCGGCCTTTAACGAAGTGCATCAGCGTGCAGGCCTGGTGGCGGTGACCAACCTTACGCTGGATGGCATTCTTCATGAGCGTAAGGTGGAATTTGCCTTTGAGGGAGATTACTGGTTTGACATCCAGAGACAAGGATTTGCTAAAGCACAACAGATGATAGCCGCACAGGAGCGTGGGACATTAGGCGGAAATGGTCAGCTGACCAGCTTTAAGGCCACGCTCACGTCGGCAAAGCAATTGTACCTGCCGGTACCGCAACCTGAAACAGTGATTAATCCTTTATTGCTGGAACCAGCAGTAGCTTATTATAAATAGTTATGAAAACGATTAAAAGTTTAAATGTATTTCTGCTGGCATGCCTGGCGGGAATAGTCATGCTGGCTGGCTGTACCAAGGAAGAACAGTCGCAAAGCAAGGCCTCAAATAACCCTGTGGCGAATAAGCTTGACCCTGAAAAGGCAAGCGGCAATACCGTACTGACCATTACCGGAAGCGGTTTGGGTGACATGACGAGTATTGTTTTTGAGAAGGGTGATGTGCCTGCTTCTTTCAATCCGGTACTGAACACCGATAATGCCATTATATTCAGGGTACCTGATACCGCAAATGGCGGTCTGCAGAACATTATACTCACCAACAGGCTTGGGGCACAGGTCAAAGTGCCGTTTAATGTGGTTGCCCTTCCATTGGTCAATACGGCCTCCAACTATAATTTTACGGCGGATACGGAGATCACGCTCGATGGAAATAACCTGGCGGACGTGACCAGTGTAACCCTTGATGGAACTACTGTTTCGGCTACTATTGTATCGCAGACCAAAAAGCAAATGGTGATTAAAATGCCGGCAACCACCGTCAATAGCGCCAAACTGGTGATCACGAACTCTACGGGTCCGGTAACGACTTCACAGGTGTTTGTGAACCTGGACAATGCATATAAGATCTTTACGGACGAATACGGCAATGGCTTTGAGAATGGATCCTGGGGACCGGCCTCTGTTTCCACAGAGTTCGCAAAGTCAGGCACTAAATCTTTCAAAGCAGGATATAATAAAGGCAACTGGAGTGCTGATGGGTTTGCCAACTGGAACGGGATCGCCGCTATGCCTGCGTATAATTTCCTTTCATTTTGGGTGAAGGGGGCCTCCCAGGACTATACCCTGTACGTGACCGGCGATGCCCGGGCCGGGGGTTATGGGAATTCGGACAGAAGTGTTCCGATCACTGTTCCTGCAAAAGTTTGGACTTACTTCAAGATCCCGATGACAACACTGGAGCTTTGGAAAAAGGGACCGATGAAGCAGCTTGGGTTTTGGATTGAAGGGCCTGAGAAACAGGATGAAGCGTTTTATTTTGATGACGTGATCCTGGTGAAATAGATTTAAAGATAGATTTAAGGGGCTCAGGCCCCTTTTTTTATTTCCAGTCCAGTTTCAGTAAGGAGACCGCTTGTCTGGGCAGTTCAATGTTCAGCAGGATACTGCCTGATTTTACCTGCATTTGCCGGGGTTTGCCCAGGGTCTGCAACTGCCCTGCCTGCTCCAGTTCACTGATCTGGGCTGCGGTCGGGTTTTGCGGGGAGCCCATTTTCTTCCATACTTCATAGGAGTTGCTGTGTTTATCGTCAATCCGGTAGTGTGTGACTATGACCGTCTTTACCGCAAGGTTATTGATCTTTATATTGACTGGTTCTGCAGGCCCCTGGAGGTCATTGTCATGATAACTCCAGACCATCACAGCGGCTGCCTTCTTGTCTTTTGATGCCAGTACTCCGATGTCGGTCCGGGCTCCCCGGATGCTGGAATCCAGTACCTTTTTGAGCGGGTACATCCGGTTGCTGAGGGCCAGGACACGGCTGCCGCTCATTTTACCAAACATCCGGAAAACGTTGAGTACAGGCTTATCTACACCATTGGTAGCCAGGTCGCGGAAACCAAAGAACCAGGGCTGGTTTTCAAACTCAAACGACCAGGATACGGCGCCTTTGAAGTTGATACCGTATTCGTCTTCCAGTTCATACTTGCGGGCAAATGTCGCTGCGGTATAACTAGAATACATCGTGCCGTTGCGGTAGGCGTTGGATGGGTTGGTTGCCATGCCGCATGCCGCACAGCCTTCGGGGTCAGATTCTCCGATGATCAGCGGGATATTTTTTGTCCGGGGATAGGAAGCCGCGATGCGGAACCCGGTGGCAATGTCGTTTAACTGCGGTGCCATGTTCATTTGTACCATTCCTTTGAGCAGTTTCGGCGAGCCCTTGGCATGAAAGCTCAGGAGATCCAGCGGTGAGCCGATTTTTCCTGTCGCATAATTGGTATCTACAGTACAATGTTTGATAAAGGCGTTGAGCCATTGCTGTGCGCCTTTGCTTCCTGTCCCCGCAATATTTAGTCCGCCGATCTTTGCAGTTGGCAAGGCTCTTTTTACGCCGTCAGCGGCATAGTCATACAGCTTGAAGAATTCCTGTTGTGTGCCTTTCCAATAACCGTTTGGTTCATTCCAGACTTCCCAGTACCAGCTTTCTACTTCCTTTTTGCCATAACGCTCTACACTGTGTTTGACCCAGTTGTAGACCAGGTCACCCCATTTTTTATAATCTTTGGGTGGGTAGGCCCATCCTGTAAATATATCGGAGTAATTGTCGCCGGGTTTCCAGTGGTGTCTGTAGGGCTCAGGGTGAGTTGATAGTGCCTGTGGCATAAAGCCGATCTGGGCAAACGGCTTCATGCCACGTTTTACATAGGTGTCAAAAATACTGTCGATGATCTTCCAGCTGTAAATGGGGTTGCCATTGGCATCTTCTGTATAGGCATTGGTAGATCCCCACTTTAACGCGGCCTCTCCGTCGCCTGTTACCAATAAACTGTGCGCCCGCACATACACAGGAACAGGGCTCAGGGCTGCGATTTCGGACAGCAGTTTTTTGCCGTCCTTCATGTAGGTGTAGTTGGGTTCGTCATATCCAAACCACGCCCACACAGGTTTCATTGGAGCTTTTTCTTTCGCCAGATCAATGCTGATCTCTGCGGGGTCTGCCGCCGGGTTTTGGGCGTACGTATACAATGCTGTAACAGACAGCCAGCTTAAGATCAGAAATTTTGAAGTTTTTAACATAACAGGGGCTTATCTGATTAACAATAAGCCCTGTTAAGATACTTTTATTTGGAGAATTTTATTGTAACAAAGCTATCAGTAACGCTGACGTTCCAGCTCTGTCCTGAATTTATCTTTGACATCCTTTGCTTTTTCCATCCATTCAGGAGCTTTATCTTTGATATTGTCCATTATAGACCTTCCAGTTTCGTCTTTCTTGGTAATGTATTTGATTGCGCCATATACTGCGGCACCGATCAAAGAAGTTTTAAATAATCCCATGGTTCGTGTTTTTTTAATAAAACCCCGTAATCAGGAATTTGTTTTAACAACTTCGGCAACTTCATCTGCCGATATGTCACTGTGCGAGGCGTCAAGGATACAATCCCCATCCTTGATCAGCAGGATCTGAGGGGATTCGTGGTGTACCTGGAAGGTTTCTGCGATTTGCGAAGAAATGTTGCGGTAGCTGATCAGATCCAAAAAGTATAGTGAGGTATCGGCGGGGATGGCCTCCCAGTCCATTTCAAACCGTCTTTTGGCCATGGCGCTTACTGAACAGCGGGTACTGTGCTTAAAGATTAAACTGTAACCTGGTTGTTGTTTTATTTCACCGATCTGGGTTGGATCGGTAATGTCTTTCCACTGCATCTGATATCTTTCTAAAGGTTATTTTTGAATTAACCCCTTCTTCTTTTACCCTCTGGATACGAACTGTATGCCGGGCAAAGACGACTGGAGCATGCTTCTAAAATAGTTATGGCAAAAAATACGCCAATTAACAAGATAGCTACTTTCTTCATTTGTCTGGAGTTTTGATATATATTACTAAGCTACAGTTTTTTGAAGAAAGTATCAAAGTATTTTAAATGGTTGCTGCCAGCTCTGCCATTTTTAACGCGGTTATGGCGGCTTCATCACCTTTGTTGCCATGTTTGCCTCCGGCGCGGTCTATCGCCTGCTGTTGATCGTTTGTAGTCAGCACACCGAATATCACCGGTTTGCTGTGCTTGATGCTTACGTTGGTAATGCCCTGAGCGACCGCATCGCAAATGAAATCAAAGTGTTTGGTGTCTCCCTGGATCACGCAGCCCAGGCAGATCACGGCATCCAGGTCCGGATGTTTCCTAAGCAGGATATCTGCTGCGGAAGTCAGTTCAAAACTGCCGGCCACGGCTACAGAAAGAATGTTGCTTTCTGCTACTCCGTGTTTGATCAATGTTTGGAATGCGCCATTGTAAAGGCTTCCTGTGATTTCTGCATTCCATTCCGCAACGGCTATCGCTATTTTGTAAGGATTGCCGTTTGGTACAGTGGTATGAGAGAAATCGGATAGGTTTTTTAATTGTGTTGCCATGTCGGATGCAAATCTAGCGAAAAAGTATAAACGTAATGTCAGCAGCAGATGATATTTTGTGGGGGGCATGTTCTTCGCAAATCAATAGCATAAGCGCATCTCCGGCGCACCTGGTTCGGAAACCGGGTACCTTTTTCCGAACCAGGTATTGAAAAGGTGTGGAGGAGGTGTGTCTGACAGTATACTATACAAGTACTCATTCATGACTACATCATTTTTGATAATGCCGGATTTGACAATGATGAGGCAGTTTTATTTTGCTTGAAAGATCATTTTATGAAAAGCAAAGTATACGTGAGAATTGGAGAGTCAGAGAATTAAAAAGGCAAATTAGCGCCTCACTGTTCCTGAGGCTCGCAACCTCCAAAAAACAAACACCAGGTTCTTGAGCTTGCCAAACAAGGTAAGACGATAGTTCATCCGACTAATATCATTCGTGATCCATATATACTGGATTTTTTGAAGATACCAGAACCCCATAATTACATAGAGTCTAAATTAGGAAAGAATTATTCGGTTAGAGAAAATAATATACTCCGTCATATATATTAATGCTGATTTTTCTGGACTTTTGTATCGTCGCCCTGTTGATTGAAGAAAATAGCTAGCTTATATTTTTTTAAATAAATTAAATAGATGTATATTTGTATCAACAATTCCCTGCACGCCTCTGGAAACATGCGCAACTTGCAGGGCTTTTTTTTGCGCTTTATTTTTCATGAGGTATACTAAGCCGGCGCTCAGTATACCTGAGCAGATAGAATTACTAAAATCAAGAGGGTTAATAATTGATGATCACTTAAGAGTAGAAAAATACTTGAGGTCAATAGGATATTATAGACTGTCTGGTTACATGTATCACTTGCAACTTGCTGATGGATCTCATAGATTTAAGACTGATGTCAGCTTTGACGATGTAATAGCCACTTATCAGTTTGATAAGAAATTGCGTTATCTCATTTCTGAATATCTAGAGCGTATTGAAGTCGCAACCAGGACGTTATTGACAAATGAATTTTCCATAACGCATGGTTTTTATTGGTATGCCGATCCGGACCGGTATATCAAACCGATTAAGATTGGAGCGTATCCAGACGGAGCAGACAGGATGTCTATGGATATTCATCAATACATTTGCGATTATGTTAAACACTACTTTTCTGCTCCTTCTGAGTTGTTTTTGAAAAAATTCAAGAATACTTATACTGCAGAAGCTTTCCCTCCATCAAATATGGCGATGGAAATTTTGACAATGGGCAAGCTTTCCAGGTTGTATGCACAACTAAAAAAAGAACCTGAAACACAAAATGTAGCTCTGGCATTCCATCTTCCTATACACGTATTTTCATCATGGTTTACTTATCTCACAAATGTTAGAAATGTATGTGCACATCATTCGAGGTTATGGAACAGGAAAATTACCGCTGATCGTTTTGTAATACCAAACAGAAAAGCACTTCAATTTAATGGGACATTACCTGATGACTTCAATACATCTATGTATGGTATATTGTCGATAATGATCCGATTGTTAGGTGCTTTCAATCCTCATAATAACTTATTAAAGAAATTTCAGAATTTGATGGCAGAATATCCCCAAATTAATATTTCTTATATGGGGTTTCCTGCTGATTGGGAAAAGAATCCGGCTTGGGACAAGCCAGTTGATAATGAAGTATAAAAATTGGATATCTAATCATTGAAGCAAACAGCTATCTTAGTGGAAAGAGACTAGGAGAAGTCCTACATTCAGAGATAAAGCGCTTACTGTAAATTAATATGAGTATGAATCAAGAAACGGTAAATTATATAGTCAAGTATTACTCCTTTCTTTACAACGCGATAGAGAAGCAGGCCATATAGCAGGAAATAATTATGATGTCGTTGGCTACCCCGGAGGATGTTGAGAATTATAAGAAGCTTTTCCCTAATGGGTTATCGGATGATGAGGATATGCTTGAATTAGTTGGCTTAAGTGTTGATGATTTTAACTTTAAAGTCGCGGAAAGATTGTTAAATGAGCATGGTGATGTGATATACTTAAATCTTTGTGAAAAATGCCTCTCATTAGCTAGAACACCGTTGGCAAAACAATGTCGACATTGTGGTTATGATTGGCATTGAAACCTATCCATAATTTAGTAATGAAGGATGGAGTTCTGTAAAGAAATATTCAAACTACATTATCGAACCAATTGCAAATTCAGTTGTTATATCAGCAAGAGATTATGGAATATGGAACAATTCAGAATAGAAGTTGCGGACGGCAATCAGGGCAAATTTTTTGACATCAAACCACTTGGGAATGTACGTTACGAGATTTTCGTGGAGGGGGAAACCATCGGAACCATTCAACTGGATGAAAAAGATCACGCGCACTGCGAAAGCCAGGGATGTGAGCTGGATATGCCCGTTTTGCAATCTATCAGGGAGAGCATTCAGTACCATGAGCAATGGAACCACGGAATGGGGCACAGTTAGCTTAACGAATTAGATATAAAGGTATGAAAAGCAGAATATTTATGATAACAGTAGCAACAGTAGTGATGGCATCCTGTTCCTCACCTGAAAAACGGGCCGAAACTGTAACCGATACCACGCAAAATACGGCAGTCAATGACACTATAAAAACGGACAGTACAGCGGCCGGTACTCTTAAAGCCACTGGCAGCATGAATGGCAGTAACAACAGCGGGGTAAACTCCAGTGATGGCGTAGGCCAGAAGGCAGATAAGTCCAGGGGCAACAAATAGTGAGCAAATTGTCGCCGCACTGCGGCGACAATTGAGTTGGACACATTTCTATACTGAGATGTGTAAGCTTGATCCATGCTGTTTGAACGCACTGCGATAAGCAAGAAACCAGACGAACTTATCGAGAAGGAGCTAAGAGAACTGAGGAAGAAAATAAAGTTACACCTGATTTGGTTTTTAGAAGTCCATTGTTTTTAGATTTTTTAGGATTAAAAGATAAGTATAATGAGAAAAATCTGGAGGATGCCGTACTGAGTGAGCTTGAATACTTTTCGTGGAGGGGGACAGCATTCAGTACCATGAGCAATGGAACCACGGAATGGGACACAGTTAGCTTTCCGCCCATAACGTGCTCCCGTGATTTTTAATTATCTGCTCAAATATAATTTTGTATTAATTTTAAAAATTCTGGTTATTATTACAAAATATTAATTTTTGAGAAATTATTGTTTGTTTTGATTGGTGTTGGTATCTTTGACTCAGCTTATTATTTTAAAAATGACTGAAAACGATGATGTTCTGTTGAACAATATGATCAGTGAACCTGGGGCGGAGTATGCGCTGGGAAGCAGGGATGGTCTTGTGACCTATATTAATCCTTTTCGGGATAAATTTTTTAAAAAGATCTTCGCTTCTGAGACCAGTAAGGAATTACTTAGGTTTTTTTTAAATGGAGTATTGGAGGGGAAGAGGCATATTCAAACGCTTACTTATGGTAAGAATGAATATCCTGGTGAAATTGATGCTGAGGGCAGTGCTGCGTTTGATGTGATTTGTACCGACACTAATGGGGTCAAATTTCTTGTTGAGGTCCAGCAGGAGAAGCAAAAGTATTTTAAGGAGAGATCGGTTTTTTATGCGGGCCGGTTAATCAGCGATCAGGCGCCCAAGGGAGATCCAAACTGGAAATACGATTTGCCGGCTGTTTATGTGGTTTGTTTGCTGGTCAAATTTGATCTGCCTGATAACACTTCTGAAAAGTATTGCCATAATGTAGGGTTTTGTGACTTGGCGACTGGAGTACAGTTTTATGATAAGCTGGAGTTTATCTATTTGGAGATCAAAAAGTTTAATAAAAGTAAAGGGGAATTGGAGTCGACTTTGGATGAGTGGTTGTATGCCCTTAAGTATGCACCTGAAATGAATGAGGTGCCTGATTTTCTTAAAACGCCTGGGCTTGACTACTTTTTTGAATTGGCTAAATTTTCTAATCTAACACCGGAGGAAAGAAATATGTACAGAACTAAACAACAAGTAAGATGGGACAATCAAAACGCTTTTGATTTTGCCAGAGAAGAGGGGATTGAGCAGGGGGCTTTGGCTGAGAAAAAGGCGATTGCCCTCGAAATGAAGCAAGATGGGATTAATGTCGATAGGATTATAAAATACACCTTGCTTTCAAAGGAACAAATTGAGGCTTTATAACCCAATTTAACAAAATATGCGGATGGCAGCTGTGTTGTTTCTCCCAGCATAGAAAACCAAATCCCGCTACTTTGCCGGAAGAATACTGGACGTGAAGTATATACTCGGCCAATTGCCGTATCCTTGCTTAAAAACCTCATTAATGATATTCATTGGGTTTTGTTTGAACCTGGATATATTCCTTCCACCAGCGTACATTATATTCATCCATCACCACGTCGTTTTTGATAATGCCGGATTTAAAAATGACCTCAAGGTGGAAACCAGAGTGAGATATGTTTGATTCCTGTTTGGTCTTTACGCTTGAAAATGTATAGTTTATCCCGCATCTCAAATGATGCTTGAATAAGCTATGAGTAAAACACTAAATGCCCTCAATCCAATTGCCTCAGATATCAAGCAAATGATTGACACCAGCAGGCAAAATGTTGCCATTGCTGTAAACAGTGAGATCACGCTGTTGTACTGGAAGATCGGGAAACGTATTAATGAAGAGGTTCTTGGGAATGAACGGGCAGAGTATGGGAAGCAGGTGGTAGTGGTGCTGGCACAACAATTAGAAATTGAGTACGGGACTTCATTTTCAGACAAAAACTTACGTAGAATGATGCAGTTTGCTTCCGTCTTTACAGATTTTCAAATTGTCGTATCAGCGATACGACAATTGAGCTGGACTCATTTCATTGCATTAATTCCGTTAAAAGATGCACTGCAACGGGAGTTCTATATTGAAATGTGTAAAGTTGAACGGTGGAATGTAAAAACACTAAGAGAGAAAATTGACGGAATGCTGTTTGAACGCACTGCGATAAGCAAGAAGCCGGATGAACTTATCGAGAAGGAGCTAAGAGAACTGAGGGATGAGAATAAAGTTACACCTGATTTGGTTTTTAGAAGTCCATTGTTTTTAGATTTTTTAGGATTAAAAGATAAGTATAATGAGAAAAATCTGGAGGATGCTGTACTGAGTGAGCTTGAATACTTTATTCTCGAACTCGGCCAGGGCTTTAGTTTTATAGAGCGGCAGAAAAGCATGGTTATTGATGGGGAAGATTTTAAACTTGACATGCTTTTCTACCATCGAAAATTGAGACGGCTGGTCGCAATAGAATTAAAGTTGGGAAAGTTTAAAGCAGCTTATAAGGGTCAAATGGAGCTATATTTAAGGTGGCTTGAAAAATATGAAATGCAGGAAGGGGAGGAAATGCCTATTGGGCTTATTCTGTGTGCAGAAGGGAATAGAGAGCAGGTTGAATTGCTGCAACTTGATAAGTCCGGAATAAAAATAGCTGAGTATTTAACTGCGTTGCCTTCACAAGAATTGCTGCAACAGAAATTGCATAAGGCAGTTGAAGTAGCGAGAAGTAAAATGGAAAATGAAGTTAGGTGTAGCTGAAATCTTTGATTAAAATTTGGTTTCATCTTTTAAATTGGTAACCCCGGTATAAAGTACCGTGTGATATCTATTTGTTAGTATATAAACCCATCCGCCTTTGTCCATAAGTTAATTATTGCAGCTAACAGTATTGTTATTTGAAGAGATGTTGGATCGGTCGTCGTTATGAGGTTAAGAAGCAATCTCAATGTGTCCAACCAAATGAGATTGCTTCGTCACTGAAGAGTTCCTCGCAATGACGAAATGGGCTCCAACTCAATTGCGAACGCAGTGCGTTCGCAATTGGAAACATTCGATAGAATTGTCTGAATAGTTCTATTTGCCTTCTTGAATATCCCGCACCAAATTCTGGTTCTAAAGAATCCGCAATGTGCTTTACAAGAAACTTCCCGTAGTCAGCTCTGTCTTTACCTTCTTGTTCTTCCAGGAATATTCAGTTTGCCCGTGATATCGACTTTCATGTCAAATGGGTGCAGATAAGTATCCAGCAGCATAGCAAATTCCCGTCTGGTAATGGCGCTTTCAGAATTGAATGTTGATGTAAATTTCAGTTCGTGGTTCCATTCCGATTGAATCTGGGCATCGAAACTTTTGTGACTGATTATAAACAGCAGTTCCAAAGCCTCGGCTACGTTCATAGTCCCCATAGGATGTTTTTCAAACCAGAGTACGCTGCTTTTATAATAGTCAGTAAAAGCATTCACGATATTCTTGATGTTTACAGTTTTTTCAGGATCAGCTTTCGTTCCACCCGGGGAATAATGACCAGGCCTTAGTAATCCTGTAGCGAAAATACGTTGAAACATCATAAAATCCGGGTCGTCCAGTTTTAGGTCATTGAAACTGTCGAAATACAGGCCTTCCATTAAAAGGATTTTTTGTACAGCCCTTACATCAAAGTCTTTCGCGCTGTTTGTCACCGTATTTGCCACCATAGCGCCTACGACTTGTCCAATCGAAAAACTTTTGCCTACAGCCGGGATGACCATCCAATTTTCTTTTTTTGTTCTTATAAAGCGCGCCAGGGGATAGGCATTCATCATATTATTTCCCCGGGAAGTACCTACCTGAGTCCGGTACAGGGCACCAGGCCAGTTGTCGGTTGTATTGGACACATCATAATTCATGATGAATTTACCAGGTGCAAACTCTACTCGTTGGGGGCCTATATCTTCAAAAATCCAGTCTGCCAGGATATGTTGTCCATTGGACAATTTTAAATCCCAGCCATCGTGTCTTTTAACCGCAGAACTAACCCGCAGCCCGGTTAATAGATTCAATTCTTTACGCGCTTTCAGCCATTGTTTTAAAATTTCCTGGCTTGTTTTGCCTGATTTCCGTTCATGTAAATACCGGCCATCCAATCCCAAAGTAAATGTGCTGTCGACTTCTTCAACATCCGTCCCCAACACCGTCGTGGAATCTATGATTAATGTCTTTACTCCGGATTTAGCAGCTTGAAGTCCGGCACCTATCCCCGCTGCGGTTGTACCGATCACCAGAAATTGCGTTTTTATAGCTTTACCGGCCGGTGTAATCTGGCGAGCCGCTGTGGTATTCAGCAAAAATATTAAACTGAGCAGCGTTAAGGTGTAATTCATATCTGGTTTGGTTCAGGTTACTTAAAGTTACCATTTGTTAGGATACTCCAGACAGATTGATTCCATAAGTAATCACTTGGGGATGCCATAGATGCTCTGATCTATTTTTTAACTTTGGTAATTAATTCAGAACTCCGAGTAATCTTTAAATGACAAAAATTGATATTGAATGGGACTAATTGAAATGAACCAAAAACTCTATGCCCGTTTAAATAACGAAATGATATAGTGTTAGAAGGGTCGATTGAAGGATATTATATCTAAATAATTCCCGCGCCAACCCTTTAATAGACTAACGCATAAACAAGCTTATGTGCATCTATGGTGTGCAGCGAATCACTTATTAGTAAAGAGAATAGCAGTATGATGATGAGGATACGTATATAAGAACTTATTGGGTATAACTTTGTCCTTCACAAACTTAATGTTTCATCTGCTTTATCGTCCTCGAAGTAAATTTCTTCAACCATATATTCCTGCCTCCTATACTTTCTTGGTAGCTATGGACCTTTACCCCTGTAGCTTATTAGGTCTTTTAAGAAACCTGAAGGAATTATGTTCAGCAGGTTAAACCGCGTCCCTACAGGGCTATCATCATAAACTATAAAAGTGTTGACTTCCGGACTCCAATGCGGCACTGGAACGGACAACGCACAGATTGTTAAGATAGCTGGACGCTATCAGACATTCAGATGCATCCATTGGAAACTGCTTGAAAAAGGCAGGATCTGAAATCAGTTGGTGCTAGTTGGTCTGCACATGAAAGAGTTGTAATGCGTAATTATACTTCAAATGTGTCTTTGCCCACTTTATAAACATTGGTGATAACTGCCTCCTTTGAATATAACTTTCAAGAAATGCCTTCGTGCGTTCGAACGTTTCAGGGTAATTCAGCAATCCCCGTCTCCAATGCTCATTTCTTTCAAAAATCTAGACAATTCTTTGTTTCTATTTTTGTAGCTTTTAGCTGCAGAGAGATGAAGCTTTTCTTGTGTCCGAGTTATTGCGACAAAACAATTTCTTCTTTCTTCCTCCATTTCCCTGGAGTCGTCTCCCGTCCGACAACTTTGCCAAGAAGGCATTTCTCCCTCGACAAGGCCGATAAAGTATACATACTCGAATTCAAGTCCTTTGGCAGTATGTATAGTCATCAAGACAACCGTATTAGGTTCGCGTGGAGGTTCTTTTGATCGTAGAGCAATACCCTGAACAACGTCAGGCAAATCGGGTAGTCCGCCAGTTTCTGATCTTATTTCTTTCAAAATCATGTTCCATGCAATCAAATCCTCATCAGCATCACTAAGCCCTTCATCTCCATTAGCGTTCTCAATTAATAGCGGTATAGCTTCATCAACTATCTTCTTCCAAGTAATCCTGGATCTAGCAAGCTTATTAGCCATTTCTCCCAATTTTTGAGCTAAGACACTAGAACTAGTAATTGCAATATTAGCCCAATGTTCGTAGTGGTTCATTCCTAAAGCGTCTGCTTCAACGGCCAACAGCGCTGGATCTAGCTCTAGCTTACAAATTCTATTTGCTGCATTGGTAAGTATTTCAAAGAGACGCCGATTAGTAGGTCGTATTGCTTGATCCAAAAGTGCATGCAGCCACACGAAATGTGGGGAGACAAAGTTATCTCGCCGTTGAGACATCGATGCCTTGACAGAGCAGGCTTTTAAAGCCTCGAGATATGGCTCCAAGAGA
Source organism: Pedobacter ginsengisoli (assembly GCF_030244015.1). GTDB lineage: Bacteria > Bacteroidota > Bacteroidia > Sphingobacteriales > Sphingobacteriaceae > Pedobacter > Pedobacter ginsengisoli. The sequence continues at coordinate 599,965 of NZ_JASSYX010000003.1, read as the reverse complement.
TGCCTCGTCCTTCCAAGTATAGCAACCTTACCCCAATTTTCTTCACCCAGGTCAGCAATAGATTGAGCAATAGATGCCTTCTCCAAATCATCCGTTTCAAACTGGGTAAATATCGCAGCATTTAGGGGAGTTGTACGGCTAGCCAAAGTGGGTTTCCGTTCCGGCGATCTTTGTTTATTGTTACCAACCAATTGATTTGCCATTGTGACAATCTCAGGCGGACAACGATGATTTTCTACTAGCTGAATAAATTCTGGATCATAATCTTTCTTGAATTTTAAGATTTGTTGGTAACTAGCACCTGCCCATTGGTATATTATTTGATCGTCATCCGCGACCACAAAGACGTTCTTAAAAGTACCTCCAGACAAATAGTGTAGTAAAAAGTACTGGGCTGGAGTTGTATCCTGAAATTCATCGATCATCCAGAAGGGGTATGTTTGCCGAAGTCTAGCTGCAACTGCAGGAACCTGATGTAATAATCTGCAACTTTCCAAAATAAGACCTTCGAAATCTAATGCATTCTGTGTTTTTAAGGTTTGTTCATATAGTTCATAAACAGCCTTTTGGTGCTGGTTACCATTTTTTAAATATGCTTTCTCGGGTGTCACAAGCCTTGACCGAAGCTCTCTTATGGAAGGCAACAAGCAAATATCAGTTAGTGAAAAGTCTTTTCCATCCTCAATTTCGCTTTGCAAAGCGTCTCTAAGAAGGGCCTCTTGATCTTCTTTCTGTCCAAAAATTCCGAAGTCGGGACTTATACCGATGTGGGAACCATGTTGTCGTAAAATTTGGGTGCAGAAAGCATGAAATGTTCCTATGAACGTTCTTCTTTCGCTAACCCCTGGAATTAGAAATTCGACTCGTTCTCTCATCTCGTTAGCCGCTTTCGTGGTAAAAGTCAATGCCAATACTCTGAACTTTTTATCAGGCGTATCGTCCAACAGCTTGGCGATCCTTGTCGTAAGCACACGGGTTTTGCCCGCCCCAGGACCGGCCAACACTAAAGCAGCGCCATCGCCCCATTCGGCTGTTGTTCTTTGAATGGGGCTTAAACTATTTAAGGCGCTTTCAATAGGCTCAGTCATATTCTTTTAGCCTTTAAATCTTCGATTAATGAAACAAACTGCACTGGCATCTGAGCAGCAAGACCTGTGTCCTTCGCGATTATATGAGCCAATCGGCTCATATATGCGGTCTTTTTACCCTTGAGCTTTTTTGAGAACTCTTCAATTGTACAGGTCATAGCCTGGTTTACTCCAATATCTCGTAGGATTTCTCGCAACAACATTTCGTGTCCATCGGCTAAAAGTTGATCTTCTAAACTGTTTGGCAGTGTTAAGGTTGAGAAATGATCAGCTAGATCTTGATCATTAAAGCCGCGATTTAGAAGTTGCTTTTTGAACTGCTCGCTCTCTGCATCCCCATCTGTAATCATGTGCCATGGAATTTCGAACGATTCAGCTAGAGCAGCGTAAATTCCCGCATTGCCGTTATTTTGGAAATCAATTATAGCGATGCCGTGCTGGTCTAGATCGTAGCCCAAGACTTGTCCTAATGCATTCAGAAGTAAGTATTCTGAAATGCCTTCCACTAATATCCATCTTCGGGCAAAAAAGATTTCCCCACGGATTCTCCGACCTAAAAATGAGAGATCATTTTCGTCGTCTTTGGAAATTAATACTCTTCCAATACGACGAAGTGTTTCGATTTCTCCTTTTACTGCATCGGCATCGGCTTCAGTCGACCAGCATGCTGCCAGGTCGTCTGAAAGTGCTTTATTAAAGTGGCACAAAATATCGATTGTCTCCGTTGTTTGATTCTTAACGAACTCCTTGATGCCTCTTCCGGCAACGAGATTATTTACCTTCTCTGTCCACGGTAGCCTAGAAGGAATTAATCGTGGGATTGCAGAAACTCGAGTCTCTCCATTCTTAAATCTGACAATCCTCAGATTATGCAATGGAACGTTTTGAACAAAGTAGGGTGAATGAGTTGTAACAAGTTTTTGACCCGGCAGGGCCGATATTCTTGACCAGAGTGTTCTCGCGGCTTGGGGATGTAGATGGGCTTCGGGTTCTTCAATTGCAAAAATTGGCTCGGTACCTTCGTGTAGTTCTTCTGCCAATTGTTGGGCCGCCGCAGCTTGAAATAAAAACATTACAGATAGGCTCTGTAAACCTTGTCCGTGATGACCCAATGGTAACCAAGGACGGATTTCTTCGTTTCTAAGTATCACGCCTGCTCTTGAAAGCATATCCCACACATCAAGCGGCAACATTCTAAGTTTCGCTGCACCTGGAGTGTCTTCCATTGCAATCTCTGTAGCTAAGCCAATAGTTTTTGCAATATCCGTTAATTTGGGGTCAACTTCTAAAAGCTGCGCATCAAGCAAATCTAAGGTTTCCTTTATTGATGCTTCAAGGTCTTGAGGAACTTTTACTGATTTGAGCAAGCCACCCCAATTTCTGGAACGAGAGTTAAATTCACTATCCACATCTCGAAGCGCTCCTAACCACAAGAAAAGTATATAATCATAAAAACCGGATAGATTTATGGATCGCCTTTTTGGGGGAAGAGGTACGCCATTTTGATTTAAGAACTCCCAAGCGGGCTCAAAAGTTTCCTTGTCTATATTCCAGGTGTAAGTTATAGAAAAAGCAACCTTATTAAGTCCTACCTCATTTATGATCATAATTTCCTCTAAATCAGCAACCATGTCTGCGGGCCACGAATTCACTACTGGTTCAATAAATTCGAATGAAATTTTAACCGGAGGAGCCGTTCGGGGATCAGTATTCTCATCAACAAGATGTACATCATTTTCTGTAAAGCCTGTTCCTCGCTGGCCCCATCGCCTAGAGAGAGCAATTCTGACAGCTTCAATTATCGCCGACTTTCCAGAATTGTTTGCGCCGATGAACACCGTGGTCTCATCGAGTTCTAGATCTATCGCATTGATAGATCTGAAGTTTTCTATGTGTAGTTTTGAGATGCGCATGTAAAAGAATTATAAATTATTTAAAGCGGTTTAAATAATAACCTTATGACCAATCTAGATAAAAAAGTCGATTGAAGTTAAATAATTGATAAATAGTTTATTAAGGCCGACTGTAACTGGCTGACAAAAAATTAAAAGTACAGATTAATGGTGTTTATTGCTTAAACGTCTCATAATATCCGAGTTGCTGATTGAAGCCCGTAAATTTCTTATAGATCATTTGAGCGTTACCAGAGACAGGTTTTATTCCTTTGGAGGCGAAATGCTGATTTGATGCCGAGCAACAGTCAAGGGAAAACCACCTATTATTACTCTCAACCCAAAAGCATTTTTCTAACTTTAGCCTGCTTGTGCTAACAAATAAAAAACATGAGTTGCATTTTTATGAGAAGACTTAACAAGGTGATATTTTTTTCTGTATATGATGGCATAGTAGGCAACATGCTTGAAAAGATTGAAACATTATTGGAAAAGTCTAATGATTACTCTGTGATGAATATGAGCGATCTATTTGAATTCCATCATGTACATCAGTATTTTGAGAACAAGCTTTACCTTCGTAGGTGGACTGACCAACAGAAAGCTGGCTACACAGAAAAAGTAAAGTTAGCCATGAACCAACTCAAAACATTCTTTCTGATCTTAAAACAGGAAGACTTAATAAATCAAATCAGTAAACTTGAGTTTGATAACCGCAAGAATTTCTGGGAACTGTTCAGATTGTATGAAGTGTATAAAAAAACAGATTCAAATACATTTACTGAGTTATTGAATGTCTATCCGAATCACATTACATATATTCTTGAGTTCAAACAGATAGTTGAACATTTCAATATGGAAATTCGGGCATTTCTGTTGAATTACGAAAAGAGTGCTGAATTATTGCTTTCACATTTTGAAGAAAGTACAGGCCGCGCAAGTAACTACATTTTTCCTAAAAGCTTATCAGAGACAGACAAGCACAATATCATAACAGAATACTTAAATACAGAATTGCCAAATTTGAATTACATAGAACTGATTAAAAATTCCAGACATTTAAGACTTCCTGCTAAAATACTATTAAAAGCAAAACAAAAAGCAGAGGCTTTAAGCCGCCACTACTTCAATAAAGAAAATTCGAAAAGCTTCGGCGTCAGCGCCGCACTTGGGACTATACAATTGGAGCCGCTTAAATTGGAGAAAAACGGCACTGAACTTACAACTGTTTACGGAGCGCTTTATCTTGATTCACTCAATACAAACACTAAACTTTTCAGTGCATTCAACTTTTTGTTTGGTTATACCAATCAGCAGGGACTAGCCACACTGATTAGTAAAGAGACAGACATCGTTGGCTTTGAGTCGGTTTTGGTGCATTCCAAAAGTGAGTACCGTATAGGCTTTACTTTTCGACATAAGGCGCTAGAATCGCACATTCAACTGCAAATCCTGCGTTTGTACCTGAAAAATCGACATCGAACTATAGAAGGTCTTATTGAAGGATATATTAAAGAGTGTCTAATTGAGAAATATGAACTAAAAAACCTCGCTTTTAAAATACCTGGTAATGATCTAGATCCAGGAGACAAGCTCCGGCTCTTTGCACCTGAAATGGAATATCTGCTTAAACAGTATAAAAATTACGTGACTGATGGTGAAATCGACCACGATTTACTTCAAATCGATTCAACACAAATGTATTTAAGTGATATTCCAAGTGCGATTGAAAAGAAATACGTTACTTCAAGTCACCATTCGATTGCACGAATCCAAAATTATTTTTTTGACCCGCATGGCATATTATCCGGGTGGAAAAATGAAAAAGGCGAAAGGAATCTTTTTGAAATATTAATGACCGAACGGGTATTAAAATCTGAACTCGAGGATTATCAGCAAGCCTATATTGATGAGATTGTAAGGGATGGTTTTCTGATTATCTCTGAAACGGGTGAATTGCAAATGGCCAATCCGGTTCTCATTTTCATTGCTGGTGAAATCCATGAATATGGATGTATGAGTTACTGGCACTATTCGGCATCCGTTCAGGAAGAGATCGACAAGTCAAAAGCAGACGGCATTCTGCAAACTTCCAACAAACTCTTTACTCCCAAGGAGATCAGTTATATCAACTACTATCTTAATAAGAAAGAATTTAGCAACAGCCTGGATCTAAGAAATAAATATATGCACGGATCAAACAACAGGTCAATCGACCTTCAACAACAGGATTACAGTTATTTTCTGAGAGTGCTTATCATCATCTTATTAAAGCTGCAAGACGACCTGGAACTTAAATCAATAAATGACGCCATAGCATAATGGGCAAACAAAATGAATCAAAAAATACCTATCAACCGACTAATCCTGCTTGGAAACGGATTTGACCTTGCCCATGGGCTCAAAACCACATACAATGATTTCATCATCTGGTACCTGGTGCAAGCAATGGAAAAAGCGAGTATGCATCTTGAATACAAGGATGGGCTGATGACCATCAACTGTCCGCATTTCTATGCGATCAATAGCCTGTATAATCAAGGGCTTGACAAAGTCCCCGATTTTGTAAATTATTTTTATCATCATGGTTTTTCTCATATGATAAGTGAAGCCGGACTAAAATTTCAAGGCTGGCAGAATATCTATCAAAATCCCTTCAAATTCAACCTGCGCTCTGATTTGCTCAGCACCTTGTTGACAAGTTGCAGTAACGCAAACTGGGTTGATATAGAAAATACATTCTACGATAAGCTTAAAGATGTATTAAAGCATGAGAATCCGCAGCAAAAGGAAAAAGAAATCGCTGATTTAAATCAATCTTTCCAAATAATCATCTATATGCTAGAAGCATATCTTTCCACCTTGGATGGTTCAACTAATGTTGCCGGATATGAGACAATCATCAATAGCTGCTTCGAACCCGATGAATTTGTTGGATTGACAAATGAGGATGTGAATGGAACTATCGACCAGACGATGATCCTAAATTTCAATTACACTTCTACTATTAGGAATTATGTTGATGACCAAACGAATGATCAATCTCGCATCACTTTAAACTACATTCATGGCAAACTTGGAGATGAGAAAAACAGGCCGATTTTTGGCTTCGGAGATGAACTGGATCAGGATTACGCAAGTTTTGAGTTGGCTAAAACTAAAGGTATTTTTGAATACATAAAATCTTTTTGGTATTTCAAGACGTCTAATTACCATAATCTGATCCGGTTCATTGATTCAGCTCCCTATCAGATTTACATTTTGGGACATTCGTGCGGACTGTCAGATCGTACGATGCTGAACATGGTCTTTGAAAACAATAACTGCAAATCCATCAAAATCTTTTACCACCAGAATGAGCACTTTAACAACTATACTCCACTCACTCAGGAAATTGCCAGGCATTTTAAAGATAAGCAGGATATGCGGAGAAAGATTGTTCCTTTTGACAAATCCTCACCGATGCCGCAAGTACTTCTTGATCAGTGATACTCATCATTGTGATACACCAAAATTGTCTTTCACTAGTTCCTGGTAGAACATTTTATTCTCACCACTCTCCGTGAAATACTTCAAAAATGGCTCGCCGTCTCTTTCAATGCCAGATGACCAATAGGACCCTGCTGCATAGAACTGCTTGTTTGACTGCAGAAGTAACTGAAATCTGAATCATCTAATCCTAAAAATCACAGGTTGAATCAATTCTTGAAAAAATGTAAAGCTTAATTCTGATCTATAAAATAGGAATATTGGCCTCGCCTTCCTCTAAGTCCTGACTTTCAAAGATATGTTGAGTTTTCTGCCAAATTTGCTCGAATTGAATTTCGAACGCTGGATTTACCTTGGCCTGCTCCGATGCGATACCCATAAATATCTCATAGAATTTGACTTTCCCGAGCATGGCCCCTTTATCCTCTGCTTTATTTTTGAGCAGTTCAAAAAGAGTTATCGAATAATTTGTCACGTCAGTTATCAGGCTTTCATACAGTTGGTCATATTGAGGTGTAGATAGTTTTGCAAGAGTAGGATAAAATTTATTTAGCTTTTTAATATAGTCAATCTTGCATTCACTCATATTGCGCGTATAAAGATCATGGGCGAATTGATTCCGTATTTCTGCGAGACAAACAAATTTCGGTTTATGTTCTTCCTTTACTATATTCAGGTCGAAAAGCAAATTTATCTTCTGCAAGAAAGAGAGTGCTGAGCTCTTGTTTCCTACAGAGAGAGGGGTGCCAAATCCAATACCCAGTATAGATGCAACAATTCCATCTATAATATACTCGATTTTTACGGCATCATCGATGACTTTCGCTCTGGTTGACGAGGGTGGCAAATTGAATATAGGTTGTAAATCTTCCATTCTTTAAATTAACAAAAAAATCAGAAATACATTCTGGAAGTTAGTTTATCATGAATCTATAAATTGAGATTCGTAAAGAAAGACAACAGTAAGGAACAGTATTCTCATAAGCACGATCCTTAAGTCTCATAGCTTGCTTAACAAATGATTTGAGCTATATTTACTGCAATGAAAATGTCCAATAAAGTAGTTGTCAAGATTCTAGTATCTGTAGGAAGCGTTCTCGTCGGGTTAACTCATATTTTGTTCCCAAAATTGAGCATAGATGCGATAACTATTACTTTGATAGCTATAGCTATTGTTCCCTGGCTAGAAACCCTTTTTAAATCTATCGAATTGCCTGGCGGCGTAAAGATGGAATTTCAGGATTTGGAAAAAGCCACTGACAAGGCCATTAAGGCAGGCCTTATTATCGAAGATGAGATAGAACAACCCAATCTTGAAGCTTTAACAAAAGCCTATTCATTCATTGACCTCGCAATTGACAATCCAGCACTTGCTTTGACTGGATTGAGAATAGAGATTGAAAAGCGATTAAGAAGGCTTGCTGAAAAATTCGGTTTGGAAATAAAAGGGTATTCAATCTCGAGTCTAATGCAAAATTTATCCGTAAACGGGATTATAAATGCTGAGGAAGATTCAGCCTTGCGGGACATGGTGGGTGCTCTCAATCAGGCGGCACACGGAATTGAATTTGATATAAGAAATGTCGATTGGATAATAAAAACTGGACCGGCCATTTTGGAGAGTTTGGACAATAAGTTAGAGGACAGAGGAGGGCGTTTTTCTGTGGGTAAGTCAGACGAAAGGCAACATTGGATAGACATTTCGTATGCTAACCGTGGCGGCAGTACAACGAAGGAAATGATAGGCAATATTAATGAGCACACCGCATTATGGGAGATTGAACTTGCAAATATTTATTTGGCGTTGCTTAAGAAACTAAAGTCCCCTCATTTGGAAAAGTTGATTGAAAGCCAAGAGCACTGGACTGAACAACTTCGACTTGAAAGGGAATTCATTCAATCTTTTGACGACCTGCGTATGAAGGTTGGCACAGGCGGGCTCCTTGCCATAGCGTCTAGTTTTATGGGTAAAGTAAGAGAAAGAACGTTAGAGCTCGATGAAATCTTAAGCCTTTTCGCGAGTTAATGACTGCTTTTATCTAGCAATCTCTTCGACGATATTGATTATTTCTGTGGCTTCAACAGTGCCGCCTTTTAGCCATGTGCTTAAGTCCGTATTACAAAATTTAACCATCGCGTCGATGTTGCCATGGGGTGTGCCAGTATAGGCTTCAACAGCTCCACGTTTTAAGAAATATGTCTTTTCTGGATATTTGCTTTCTATTTGGGCATCAATGGTTGGATATGCGGACTTGGTCTTCAGTACAAACTCCTGATTATCAGTTTGAACAAGCTGGATAAAATAATCTAATAGAGGCTTCCAGGCCTTCCGATCAGGTTTTTTCAGAAAGTCCGGTTTGGAAGTCATTGCTTTATGAAGCTTTGCAAGTGTTCCTTTCTGGACAGTACTTAGGCTTGATAATTTTGCCTGCTTTAATTCGTCTTCAAATTTCACCCTGTCTGCCTTGCTTACTAATGTCGCACCGGAAAATGTATTTGAAAAAACATTGTCAAAGTCTCCGATGAAATACACTTGAAGACCAAAGTCCTCGAAAAACCTTTTCCAGTTTTTGTAGTTGCCTTTTCCGCCCATGTACAAGACCGCAACCGATTGATTTAACTCAGGCTTCAGCTCTTGGAGCGCTGCTTTAAAAAAATACCTATCTGTGTCACCCTCGACGAATATGATTTTTGAAGCAAAAAAGGCGTAGACAGCCCTTGTATTGTCCAGTATTTTTATGAGAGTTTTATAAGGCGCCCTAATGGTAGGGGACTTAGTAAGAGTGAAGTTGTCAGGGTCAAGCGAGAATCGTTGAACCTTGTCTATGGTATCGGAATTTATCAATGACTCGGAATGCGTTACTAGAATATACTGGCATTTCTGTTCCTTGTTTATCTCCGTAATTATTCGCATATATTCGTCCTGATACTGATGATGCAGGTGGATTTCAGGCTCGTCGATGATGACAAGCCCACCGTGCAAATCACCCCTGCCGAACGCCTCAAATACCAAATGCACAATTGATTTTTGCCCGGCGCTAAGGCTGTTGATATTGGCAATTGGCCTTTTTCTTTTGATATCCCAAAATTCAAAGGAATAGAACCAGGTTCGTTGCTCCGTTAACTTGATTTCTACTTTCAAGTCAAGCAATTTCAGCTTTTTATTAATCGATAGAAGAAATTTCTGGTCGTTTGCTTGTGTTTCGGCATCAACATTACTTAAAGAGCCGAATAGTTCAAAGTGCTTTTCCGCGATACGCAGCCTGACCAAGTTGAAGATAGCAGGCTCGGACTGGTCTGCTGTGTTTAAGCTTTTAGTATATTCCTGGATTTTGAGGTTATCAATTTGGGAAGATGCGAGTGAATCCTGAAGCGAGACATTTTGGATAAAGGTATTGTAGTTGCGGAAACTGCTAATCAGGGAAAAAGACTCGTAGAGATTTGGTAATAAATCGCCTGGTTGTTCCGCGTTATGGAAATTTATCAGTGCTTTATAGTAGTTATAGTTTATCAAATAAAGCATTCCAGGGTCAGTGTCTCCTGGAGTCGAAGTGGTGGTAAAGACTTTGCCATTTTTATCGAGGGTCACCTCAATGCTAAAGGAATAGTTCGTCACGTTGAAATCAAGAACCGTGATGCTATTTGAATAAGCAGTCGCTATCGCCTGAATTTTAACCTCCTCCTTTTTAAGAAGCCTGATATTTTTTTTGTCTATGTCGTCCAGTTCAATGTTAATTTTTATTTTTTGAGCGTCATTCTCAAATGTCCAATTGGGGTCTAACCTGAATTCAGAATAAACATTTTGATTATTTACAGTAATAATACTTCGTTTGTCCGTTTCGTTTAAAGTAGCCCTTCTGGGATATAGGTCTTGATTGGTTAGAAATCGTATGAATAACACTTTCTTGAAAATAAAGTTGATTACTTCCAAGGCAGTGGACTTTCCGGAGCCGTTCTGACCGATAAGGATATTAAGGTTAGGATCAAACTTTATGACGGGGGCGTCATCGATGTTCGGATAGTGCTTGAAGCTAAGGACGTTGGAGATTTGAAGAGATTTAATTTTCATTAGATTTGGCTAGGTGACGAATTTATATATTTATTATGATATAGCCTTTTTATTAATCTGCCTAAACTATATTTCAATAATCTTGAGATATAAAGTTTGCCTTAACTTAAGGGTACTTATTTTATACTGGCGCCGATTGCTATCGTATAGTTATGGAAAATGAAAGTCGGCGTTATCCAAATAGCCGCTGACGTTCCGTAAAAGCAAGGGATATCCCAAAGGGAGAATCGCCCTTGCGGGAAGAGACCGCTTGAAAAATTTACTTTGATAATTTTCCTCCCCTCTCTGTCGTTCCGACATCTCTCCCGTAGGGAGAGAGGAGCATGGTGCTTATTTAATTGATAACTGGATGGATTCGTATATAATCCGGTAGTGTTTTTTTCTGCTGATTAACGTTGAAAACACTTATTTCCCTTACAGGTTTAGTTGAAGGGCAAAAGTTCTATAGCTTTGCCTGGAGGTAGTTCAACCTCTTTGGTTTTTTAAAATGCGGAAGGGGTTGTGCTAGTTCAACCCCTTTTTATTTGGTGATTCACGTTGGGTAAGAAAAAAATTATATAAAGTTGGTAAGAAAATTTATATAAACTTGGTAAGAAAAATTTATATAAACTTACCACAACTTATAGTTAACTTTAATCTGAGGGATAAAATTCATAAAAATGGCTGATTACGCCGCATATACCGATCAGGAATTGCTGTCTTTAATAAGGGCGGGTGATCATGTCGCGTTCAATGAAGTTCATAAGCGGTTATTTAAAGTTTTATTTAAGGCGGCTCATAATGTACTTAAAGATGAAGATGCCTGTATGGATATTGTGCAGGAGGTTTTTGTCTGGTTTTGGGAGCATCGTGACCGGCATAGTATGAACAGTATTAAAGGATACCTCCTGATGGCCATAAAATATCAGGTGGCCAATTATATCCGGAGCGGAAAAGTAAGGGCGTCTTTCTTTGAACGGATGGCTGCTTTGAAACTGAGTGAGTCTTTTGAGGATGATACCCTTGAAGTCAAAGAATTGAAAGCCATTATAGAAAAATTTACGGGGCAATTACCTGATCGCTGTGCTGAAGTTTTCCGGTTGAGCAGACAGGAACACCTGACCAATAAAGAAATTGCATCGAGGATGGGGATTTCAGAAAAAACAGTAGAAGTACAGATTACCACCGCTTTAAAGAGATTGCGGGCACATTTAGGTAATGCCAGCAGTTGGTTTTTCTTTCTGATGTAAAATAATGTAAGTAACATCTTTTGATGGCGGGAATTTACATTGTTTAATGGCGGTCGCCCACTTGGCATTAAAAGTATGTTTTAACAGCAAATTCAAATTGGTTGATAAAAATCTGTTTAAAGGCGTCTATGTTATTTTGCTCGTAAAAAATCAGCATCGCTTTTTTATAGTAGACGGAATCTACCGTACGAAATGATATAGGGCAATATTGATGTGCAATAAGTATTGAATTACTGATAATTCTGGCTGTCCGTTTATATAGTGGAGGAAGATGCTGCCGGATAACTTTTAAGGTAATCTATGATTAATGTCGAAATATCTTCTTTCATAATATTGGTTATAGATCAAATAGAATGAAAATATAGCTCAATAAGTTTAAAAGTTGAGCTATATTTTCATTCTATTTGATCTATATTTCGTTTTTCTGAAAAGACAATAAGATAGAAGCCCGCCATTAAACGATGTGAAACCCCGCCATCAAAAGATGTAAATCACAAATAAAATAAAAATATTTTGATCTGAACTAGGGGATGGGTAGGGGCTTGCGTTACTTACCTATATACGACCCAATAAATGACCAGAGAAGAATATATCCTATTAGTTGGAAAGATTGTTGATGGATCAGCAACAGATGCAGAGATAGCTTTGTATAACGAATCCTTTAACACTTTTCAAAAAGATGAAGAAACCTGGGCGCAGATCCAACTGGACCCTGTGGTTCTGGAGCAAAAATCCTGGAATCAAATATATGGTAACATACAGTCAATAGAAAAACCTGTAATAAAATTATGGCCGAGGATCGCGGTCGCTGCCGCTGCGGTAGCAGCGGTTGTTTTCGGCGTTTATTTCTTTAATGCTAACCGTCATGCTAACACACCTCGTCATCCTGAACTTGTTTCAGGACCTCAAGATATAGCTCCAGGCAAGAATGGTGCGACGATAACACTGGCAAATGGTAAGGTGATAGCGTTGAGCGATGCGAAGAGCGGGGTGGTAGTAGGAGGTGGCAAATTAGCCTATTACCCGTCATTGCGAGGAGGAACGACGAAGCAATCTCCACTGCATGATGAGATTGCTTCGATACCTCGCAATGACGGGGAGGGTAAACAACAGATCACCGCTAGCACGGCTAAAGGCCAGACGTACCAGTTTACTCTTCCTGACGGAACGAAGGTCTGGTTGAACGCCGACTCAAAAATTAGTTTTCCCTCTCAGTTTTCTGGAAAACAACGCAAAGTATTGTTAGAAGGAGAAGGGTATTTTGAAGTGTCTAAAAACAAAGCAAAGCCTTTTATCGTACAAACGGATAAACAAGAGGTGACGGTATTGGGTACACATTTTAATATTAATGCGTATAGCGATGATACAGGGATTAAAACAACTTTGGTAGAGGGATCTGTGCGTGTTCGTCATCTCGAGGGAAGCGCATCGACGAGAGATCTCTTGAATAGCACAAACAAGGGATCTCTCCCTGTGGTTCGAGATGACGGCAATGCCGTGACCCTCAAACCCAACCAGCAAGCCCTTGTTACCGTAAACCAACCTATAACCGTAAAAGAAATAAACGCCGCTGATGCCATCGACTGGAAAAACGGAGAATTTGTGTTCCGGAAGGAACCATTGCAACAGATCATGAAAAGAGTAGAACGTTGGTATAACGTAAAAGTAATTTATAAGGGCGATATGAAGCCTGTTACTTTCTCGGGAACGGTTTCCAGATTTGATAAGGCATCCACACTACTCCGTTTGCTTGAAAAAACCAAGAAAATACACTTCGATATCGTAGGCAACAGCATTATTATAACTAACCCGAATCGTTCCGTTAATTAACCATATCATCAACTAACCAATTAAACCAAACCAGAAAAACCATGAACAGATATTTACGAACGGAATAATTAAGCTGCTTAGGTGAGCTTTGAAAGAAAGCCGAATAGTGTTGGAACCACTATCCGGCAAAGCTTGAGTTAACCTTTTCCGATGCAAGATCGGAATAAACAATTTGTTAGAACCATTTAGTATCAACTCAAACCAAAGCAAAGGTAATGAAAATATACATTTCTAACCTGGGTATGCCGCGCATGTGGCTGCCGCCAAAAATACTGCTGATTATGAAATTAATCGTAGTCATATTATTTACCTGTTTAATGCAGGTTAGTGCTAGTACGCTAGCACAAAGGATTACTTTGTCTGAAAATAACGCGCCCCTTGAACAAGTTTTAAATAAGATCAAAGCCCAGAGCAAAATGAACATCCTTTTTTCGGATGATATTTTTGATCAGGCGAAAAAGGTAAATATTAAACTATCTAATGCTCCCTTAAAAGAGGTTCTGGATAAGCTGCTGGAGAACCAGTCTTTATCCTATGAACTGAGCGACAATACCATTGTTATCTCTAAAAAAGCCCCTTCTCTACTGGACAAACTCTCCACCGTCATCTCGAACATGGTGAGAGATCTTAATGTTAAAGGCCGTGTGGTAGACCAGGATGGGAAACCACTCCCAAACGCAAGTATCCGGGTAAAAGGGAAAAGTGTTGTTACGAATACTAATGCTGAGGGCGAATTTGAGATTAAGAATGTAGCAGATGATGCGGTGTTGTTGGTGAGTTATGTTGGATTTAGGACACTGGAACTGCCTTTGAAAGATGCGGTCATGCCTTTGGAAATTAAGCTAAATGTGGCAACTGGTGAATTGGAGGAGGTGAAGGTAACCTATTCTACAGGATATCAAACCCTGAATAAGGAACGAGCGACTGGGTCATTTGTTCAAATAGATAATAACCTAATCAACCGTTCAGTTTCAACAAATATATTAGACAGAATTATTGGTGTTTCAAGTGGTTTAAATTTTGAGCCGAATCCAAAAAGTGGTGCTGGACAAAATAATAGGAGTAATATATCTATTCGTGGTAATAGCACGATCCAAGCCAACTCAAATCCGTTAGTTGTCATAGACGGATTTCCTTATGACGAATCAATTGTATTGAGTAATGTAATTAATAATATCAATCCTAATGACATCGAGTCAGTTACAATTTTGAAGGATGCGGCTGCAGCTTCTATATGGGGAGCACGATCAGGTAATGGTGTTATTGTTATTACAACAAAAAAGGGTAAGTATGGACAGAAATCTAGAGCTTCATTTAATAGTAATTTTACAATTGGAAATAAACCTAACCTATTTTATGTTAAAAGGATTTCGTCTGCTGAAGCTGTCGAAATAAACAGGATAAAATTTGCCGATAGTATATATAATATTTACGATGATTCTTATCCATCAATTAAATATTTTCCAAGTGTTAGTTCCGGTATTGAGTTATTACTTGCAGCGAGGAAAGGAAAAATAAGCAAAGATCAACTTGAATTGAAATTAGCCGAACTCGAGAAAATTGATGTAAGAGACGATATAGACAAATATCTTCGACAGGAAAGTGTCAACCAACAGTACGCCTTAAATTTATCTGGGGGGAGTAATAATTTTAATTATTATGGATCTATTGGATACGATAGAAACAGAAGCACAAATGTAGGTGATAAGCTTAGTCGATTAACTATTAGGTATGAAAACAGTTACAAATTGACGAAAGACCTAGAATTAAACGGATACATCAACTATGTTCAAAACAAGAATATTAATAATGGCATTGGGGCTGTCTTTGGCGAACCGTACTCGAAGCTGACAGATGAAAATGGTAATTCTCTATCAATACCATTCGGACCATTAAGAAAAGCTTATATCGATACAGCTAGTTATCCAGCTTTATTAGAATGGAGATACCGCCCTTTGGATGAACTGACATTCAACGACAACCAAACTAAACAAGTAGATAATCGCTTCGGCTTTGGTGGAAAGTATCAGTTTTTCCCCGGATTGCATGCTGAGTTAAAATATCAATATCAGAAAAGCACTTCTAGTACAATAAATAATTATTCAAAAGAAAGCTACTTTGTGCGGAACTTGGTTAACCAATATATGCAGCGTTTATCCAACGGGACTATTAATTACCTAATTCCAAATGGAGATATTTTGCAACAAAGCATCGTCGAATTAGTATCAAATAATGTAAGGGGACAGCTAAATTACAATAAAGTTTTAGGTGTTAATCATGCACTAGATGCAATCTTAGGCGTTGATGGACGTGAAGTCACTTCAACTAGCTTTAGTGACAGAAAATACGGATATGATCCTATAAATGGAGTTTTTTCTAGTAATATTGATTTTTTGAACCGGTATCCTGTACGTCCTGAAGGAAACATGAGTGCCATTCCTAGTGCTAGTAGTATTGGAGGAACAATAAACAGGTATATCAGCTATTTTGGAAATGCTGCTTATACGTATAAAAACCGCTACACTCTTTCAGTCAGCGGGCGAATGGATGGTTCAAATTTCTTTGGCATTAAAGCAAATCAAAGAATAACACCTTTATGGTCTGTTGGGGGTTTATGGGACGTAACGAAAGAGAATTTCTACAAAACAAATTTGTTATCTGTCTTGAAAATTCGAGCTACCTATGGATATAACGCCAACTTATTTAATTCTGTAACGGCCTATCCTACGATACTTTATAGTAGCGGTAGTACTAATTTTATTTCGCAAAATACTTATGCAAGGGTTACAAGCTCTGGAAATCCTGAATTACGTTGGGAACGTGTAAGAATGATTAACATAGCAGTTGATTTTGCAACGTCAAACAGCAGAATTGGCGGGTCAATAGAGTATTATAATAAAAAAGGATTTGATTTAATTGGTCCTATCCAATTAGACCCAACGACAGGATTTTCAGAATTAACAGGAAATAGGGCCTCAATAAAAGGTTATGGGATCGATGTGGTACTTAACACACTCAATACAACCGGAACGGTTTCATGGAGAAGCAACTTTTTGCTGAGTTTTAATACTGACCGGGTAGTCTCCTATGAATCCAAATCGCAAACGGCTAGTAGTTTCGTTACAGGCCAACCTTATATAGGAAAGCCTTTATATTCGATATGGAGTTATAGGTGGGCTGGATTAGATCCTAAGAATGGAAATCCAAGAGCTTATTTGAGTGATACTATAGCTTCATTTAATCTTGTAAATACTAACGCTAAACCAGAAGATTTGGTTTATAATGGTACTGCAGTTCCCAGATATTTTGGCTCTTTAAGAAATACACTTACCTATCGGAATTTATCTTTGTCATTTAACATACTTTACAAATTTGATTATTTCTTTAAAAGGAACTCAATTCAATATGGAGGAATAGAAGGGCTTTCAGGACATAGTGATTTTTCTAAACGTTGGAAGAAACCAGGAGACGAATTAGTAACTAATGTTCCTTCTATGTCCGCTTCTGTCGCGGGAGGTAGAGATTTTATATACTCCCAATCAAATATTTTAGTCGAAAAGGGAGATCACATTCGCTTACAAGATATACGATTGGATTATACCTTTTCAAAGAAGAAGCTCGGAAGGCTACCTATTCAAAATGTCTCATTATTTATTTATGCAAATAACCTTGGAATTTTGTGGAGTGCGAATGACCTAGGTATAGATCCAGAGTACGGAGATTCAGTAATCCCCTCCTCACGTTCACTATCAATTGGTTTAAATGTTAACTTTTAATTGAATTCTGATGAAAACTAGATATAAATATTATAAGAATATTTTTCAATTCTGTTTTTTGTTCTGCTGTATTGTGATCTTGAATCTGACTTCATGTACAAAGGAATGGCTTGATAAAAAGCCAGATATTAAGACAACAATACCTGCTTCCTTACAGGATTGTCAGGCACTATTAGATTACAATACTCTCTTTAATGGAGATAGTCCTGGTCTTGGGGAGATTGCTTCAGACGGCCATTTTGTAATTGAATCCAGAATTTTAACGATGGCCGATAACTCACGAAATGCATATACTTGGTCGAACGAGTTGCCTTACAGAAATGTTTCTGATTGGATTAGTCAACCGAATCTGGGATCCTATACAAGAATTTTTACTTGTAATCTTATCTTAGAAACATTAGAAAAAATAACATTAAATAATTTAAATCAATCCTTGTGGAATAATATCAAAGGCCAAGCTTTATTTCAAAGGGCCCGTTCGTTTTATGAATTAGCCCAATTATATGCTCCACCTTATCAATTAAACAGCGAAAATAATAGCCTTTGCATTCCATTACGTTTAACAAGTGATATAAATATTTTATCTGTTAGATCAACAGTAAAAGAAACTTATGAATTGGTCATAAATGACTTAAAATTGGCCCAAGAGCTCTTACCTATTACACCTAGTTATAAAACTCGAGCCTCTAAGCCAGGGGCATTTGCTTTATTAGCAAGAGTTTATTTAAGTATGGAAGATTATACAAATGCGGGTATTTGTGCTAATGGGGCATTGGAAATTAATAGTGTTCTTTTAGATTATAATACACTTATAATATCTGATCCTTTTCCTGTAAAGCAGTTAAACACTGAAGTTATATTCCATTCTTCCCTGGTCAATTATGGCGAAAATGGAACTGGGTTGCGTATTGACCCTCAATTAATTAGTCTTTATCAATCCAACGATTTGAGAATTCCTGTCTTTTTCTCGCTTTCTGCTGGGCAATACTCCTTTAAAGGTAGTTATACAGGCTCAAGACAGTGCTTTAATGGATTGGCAAATGATGAAATGTATTTGATTAGAGCTGAGAGTAGGGCACGTGCAGGAAGTTTCAATGAAGCCATGGCAGATGTAAACACATTGTTGAAAAATCGTTGGAAGAAAGTAGGAGGAATAAGTACATACGTGGATCAAAGTGCAACAAATCAAAGTCAAGCATTGGAGATCGTTTTACAAGAGCGGAAGAAAGAATTGTTGCTAAGAGGACTAAGGTGGAGTGATATGCGTAGATTGAATAAAGATCCGCGATTTGCTGTAAGTTTATCCCGAACGGTTCAAGGGAAAATATATACACTTGAACCAAATAGCTTCAGATATGTATTCCCACTTCCAATTGATGTCATAGAAATGAGCAATATGTCTCAAAATCCCGGGTGGAATAATTAACCAACTAAATCAACTAGAGTAACATGGAGAAAAGAGCTACTCTGCTACCTATTATCATTCTATTGAACAAAAACGCACATATGAAAATGAAATGCTTATTAATAATTTCCCTAATAATATTTGGACATTATTCGAACGCTAATGACACAGTCAATTATCAAATGCAATACTCAAATGCTGACCGCGATTGGAAAGTCTTGGAAGAATTATTAAAGCCCGCAAACAAATCAGGGAAGCAGAAACTCTACCTAGATGAAAGTCTTGGATTGGAATATAGAAATAAAGGATTAGAATTTTGGTACAAATATCCTAATGACCCCAGGAGGTATGATTGGTTTTACTTTACGTCGGGTTTTCCATCAGATTCTGCAGGCCCAAAGTACTGGAGCAATATAGAAACAGGTGCAACATTGTCAAGTGAAAAAGCATGGTATTATGGACAGATAATTCCTGTAAATCACAATGCAATAAGAAGGTGGGAATTAATATATCCTAAGCTTTTAAAGGAATTTATGGTTTCCGATATTTCTATTAAGAAAAAAAACACCATTAAATCAATACAACTGTATTCTTATCTATATCATAGAATTAATCCCTCTTATCAAGCCTCTGCTAAACTCGATTTAAAACATGTACAACGAATATTTAAATCGGTTGCTGAAATGTTTTATGGAGATGGTTTTGAAATTGTGACTGGAAGATCAAGGAATATAAACTTTGAAAATGCCGGTGGCATCAGTGACCCCTTTAGAATCATCGATGGTACATTAATTTCAAAATATGAAATTTATGGCTTGACTACGAAGGAGATCATATACTTTCTCAAACCTTTTCTTGACTCATCTAATCCTCATATCCAAAATTGGGCAAGTGAAAAAACCAAACTATTAAGTTTGAAAAATAAGTTTTTTGACTTTCAAGCAGTATCCATGAATGGAGAATCATATAGTTTAAGTGAAGGAAAAGGCAAGGTCATTTTATTGGATTTTTGGTCTACATCCTGTGGAGCTTGCATAAAAGCAATGCCACGATTGAAGGAAGTTTATGAAAAATACAAGGATGACGGATTTGAGGTTTTTTCTATTTCTATTAATCCAAAAGGAGACAAAAAAGATGTTGAAAAAATACATAATAAAATTGGTGCAAAATGGCCTACGTTCTTAATAGGAGGGGAATCCTGGAAGGATAAGGAAAGCCTAGGTTATAAAATTTGGAATACCTATAATTTTCAGTCTGTGCCACAATTATTTCTATTAGATAAAGAAGGAAAGCTGGTGGCATATAACGGTACGTTACACTCTGATTTAGAACAAATAGTCAAAAAGTTATTAAAATAAATCTTATGAAAAATTTAAATTATATAATATTTAGTTCTCTATGCATTTTACTTTGCCATCCACTGGCGAAGGCCCAAAATGAAAAGGGGTATGAAATCAACGGCAAAGTTATCGGTATAAAGGATGGGACTAAAGTATTTCTAAAACGAAATGCAGAGACGGGAGGAGGAATCGATACATTAGCAATTACAGAAGCAAAAAATGAAAGATTCCAATTTAAAGGTAATCTAAAATTAGTGGGTGATTATTACTTTATTACCATTGATTCAATTGGATCAAAGAAATCATCCGGCCCCATTTTTATGGATAACTCCAAAATGTCTTTATTAGCTTCTGAGAAAAAATGGCCAAATGATGTTACGATAAAGGGCTCAGATGCAACCCAGCAATATAACCAACTGACGCAAACACTACGCCCTATATCGAAAAAAATAGATTCATTAGAAAAAATGTATAATAGGCTAAAAACAGACCTACACAGCAAAACATTAAATAGGAATAGCGATACTGCAAACGACATATCTAAACTTAATAATTTAGATATGGAAATGAAATTAGTGGTTCAGCATTACAAAAATAAATGGATTGATTTTATTAACGCAAATCCAAATTCATTATATACAGCCTACTCCATTTTAAAGGGAGGAGACTTCTTAACAACCTTAAAAGAACGGCAGGAGTCGTATGATAAATTAACTGAAAGGGTCAAAGCTAGCTTTTATGGAGTAAAGCTGAAGAAATCTTTTGAAAATAAAAAAAGAGCTAAAAATATATCGGTTGGCATGTCTGCACCCGATTTTGTTTCTATAACTCCTGAAGGCAAATCTCTGTCTTTAAAAGAAGTTATTGCAGAAAGTAAACTGACATTGGTAGATTTTTGGGGAAGCTGGTGTAAGCCGTGTCGTGCAGCAATACCTAACATCAAAAAGGTTTATAACGAATTTCATGACAAAGGATTTAACATTCTTGGTGTTGCAGCAGAATATTCTGCCGGGGCATGGAAAAAGGCCCTCGAAGAAGAGCAAATGCCATGGTATCAAGTTTCACAATTAAAAGGGAGAAATGAAGATGCTTATGTGATTTATGACCTGAATGCTGTACCGGCTTATTTGTTAATCGATGAAAAGGGAAAGATCGTCGCAATAGACTTACCTGCGTCTAGTAATTTATCAGCAGGGGGAAAACTACATGGCAATGATTTGTATAGGAAAGTTGAAGAAATTTTGGGAAGAGGAAAATAGGTAAATAATGAAAAGATTATTAACTCTAATGGGTTTTGTGCTGCTTGGCATGGTGGTGCAAGCCCAGATCGTAAAATCCGTAAAATGGAAAGGGGCGAGAAAATTAAAAGGCAAAGTAAGTTTCATGGTCTGCTATGTAACATAATGTCTGCCGCCAGAGGAAGTTGAATTTAATATCGCATTGAAATAGAACCCAATCTAACTAATCTATATTATTCATTTAAATTTTCTCCTTTTTCTGAAAAAGGAGGCTAAAACTATGAAGTTTAAAAGATTCCTATTGCCCATTTTTCTTTTTGCAGTCATATTTACTGCAATGGCATTTACATTGCCCGATGAGTTTAATACAGTAAAAAACACAAAAGTAGTTGACCCTGTATTTTCTTACTATTTTATTTATATAGGCCCATCTCCTGTGAGTGACTTTAGTGAGTATACTGACGCCGACAACTATGTATTATTACCCGGTGGTCAAAGTCCCTATGAACAGTGTGAATCTGGATTGGATGAAGTTTGCATGGTATTGGTCGAACGATTTTGGAATGGATTTGAGTGGAAACCAGATTTTCAATATAATTCTGGTTATGGAAGTGCGTACTGGGGCCTATATAATTTTTTTATTAGCGGTATTCCAGCTACTAATACGGTTATTTTAAAAGGGTTATAAAATTAAAATAGATTGGGTTAAAGAATTAACACTCTCATCATCCATAAAACGAGCGAAGGGAGCCAATACCCTTCGCTAATTAAAAAACAAGCTATGACCACGAAACAGAACATCCAACAATGGTTATAGAAAGTCGCAACGAAACAGTAATCCGCCTGTACCAACCGGTTTCAGAAGAGTACCTCAGGAACTTTTGGAGGAGTTCATGGTTGAGAAAAAACTGATAATTAAAACCAATCCCTAACCTACCTAAACTAGACATTATGTATATAGTAAAACTCGTGACAATACGGAATGCGGGCATACGCGGGCTGACTTGGAGGCGATCAAATATTAAGCATCATGAAAAAAATATTGGTACTTATCGTGCTTTTTAACGTCCTTTATGCAAGGGCACAACAGTCTGATCAAAGCTATTTTGAACAGCACGTAATCAAAGTGGTTATGGATTATAACGCGGAGATCGGAAAACTAGGCGAAGCATTGAAACTGGCCAAAGCCAGTAACAGTGCAGACACCATTGCCTTGCAAGGCAAGAGAAAGGAAACCGTATACGCTTGTTTCCAGGTGCCACAAGATTTTGTTGTCAAAAACCCGGCTTCTCCATTTTGTATCGCTGCATTGACCATGCTGGGTGAAGGTGGGGACAGCTCCCCCGTTCAACTGGTTGACCTGGAACGGTTGTTTAATTCACTGGCCCCTGAACTGAGAAACAATGCGGAGGGCAGGGCTTATGCCGCCAAACTCGCTTCACTAAACTGGCTGAACAGGATTAAAAAACAGCTTAACGATGCCAGTGTTTTAAAGGGAATTTCGGGTAATGCGGTAGCGGAACAACTGAAAGAAAAAATAGGGAAACGCATAGCGGTCAACCCGCTTGGCCCTGCCTCTACGTTCTTTGATACCGACAGTGCATTGATGAACAAGATAAAGCCTTCGGTATTGATCGTAAACATGGCCTACCAGAAAGACAATACGCTGAAAGTAAATACAGCTACGGCTTATGTAATTGCTGCTTCGGGTATTTGCGTGACCAACTACCATGTGATGCGCGAGTATAGCAGGAAGGGGATCTATACTTCCTTATCGGTAACCGACCCTAAGGGCAAGGTTTACCCTGTTACTGAACTGCTGAGCTGCTCAGAAAGTGATGACCTTGCTGTGTTTAAAGTGGATACCCGTGGTGAGCGGTTTATCGCTTTGCCATTGGGCGAAGAAGCTGAGAAAATGAGGCCGGTATATGTACTGGGACACCCGAAGCAGGACTTTTACCAGTTTACCACGGGGCAGGTTACAGAAAACTACAGTAGTACCCTTTTTGGCAGGCCCTGTAAGCTGATGAACATTACCGCGGAGTTTAATGTGGGGAGCAGCGGTGGGCCTATTGTAGATGGGTATGGCAATGTGGTAGGAACTGTAAGCAGAAGGAATGATGGTAATGGAATGAAAATGGGGATACCGGTTAGCGAACTAAGGAAGTTGATTGAATAAAGAGATTAAAAAATATTAGCGCTGTAATCCGGTGATGAATTGCAAATGTCGAAGACCGGGGGAGTTTGTACTTTTTCTCCCCTGGCTTCATTTGCATCCTCGTCATTCGCTGTGGATGACAAGAGGAACTCTCAATAACGAATAATAGAAATAAAACAATATAAAATGCAGGAACTAGAATATTATAATATGTTGCTCAACATAGTGGAGCAGGACCAGTTTTATGATCCGGGACTGGAATGTGAGCACATGCGGGCCGACATGGAGGCGATCAAAAGCAGCATCAAGATGCGTTTGATCGTCGATCCTGACACGGTACTGAATGAACAGAATGACCTGAAGAAGAGCTGCCTTGAGCTGCTGCTGCGGTTGTACGGTACTTCGTTGCGGATAAAAACACAGGACAGTAAGGAATATGGCAAAAGGGTAATGAAAAATATGGTGATCATGACGATGACCCATGTGCTGGAAGACCTGTTCGTGTTTTTTAAGGACTATGGTGACCTGACGATGAAGGAACTGTAAAAAGGCTTTAAAACCGGTTTAAATTTACTGGATACATCCTTAGGACTGTAGCGGATTTGCTATGGTCTTTTTTATGGTTAACTATTTGATAATGAATAAATTATATTTTAAAATATTGGAAATTATTTAGTGTTTTAGGCTATTTTTTACATAATTTTGTCCTGTAAATTAAACCAGATATGAAAGTAAGAGCGCCTTAAGTAAATCAGTTTTCCCTGCAACATAAATATGAATTACAATTAATTAAAAACTTATTAGATGAATGAAAAATTAATTCTCTTGCTCTACCCAAAGCACAACAGGACGGCGTGCCTGGTGATGAAAAATGACAGGCAGCTTTACCGGATCAACCACATGTGGAATTTCCCTGAGTTTGTCGATCAGCTGGAACTGGTCTGTACAAAGATCGGCAAAGGTTTATATTATGTCCACTGCCTGGATCTTTGTGACAAACGGTCGGGTGACTGGGCGATGGTCTGTAGTTTTACCGATATGGAGGGCACTGTCCGGCTTTGGAACAAAGCGATTGATCCTGACGCTAAGAAGCCAGTATTTTCCTGGAGCGGCACAGTAACAACTTTTCAAAAAGCGGTGGCGAACCTGCTTAAAATGGTCCGCTGATTTTTATCTAAACATCTTCCTCCTCTCTGAGGGATGTTTTGCTTGCCTGTTCTTATCGGGCCTGATGTCCGCCTCTCAGCGGTATTCACATTTAAATTTTTATTTTTATGAAAGCAATCTTGTTAAGGATTGAAAAGCTGCTTGTTGCGGTATTGGAAGAAATGGGCAGTATGCACAGTAGTGCCGGTACGCGACAGAAATTGGCCCCGGCAGTGCCTGATGTATGGCTGAATAAGGATGCGGTGATGGATCTGCTGTGTATTACGGAAAGTACTTTTTATCGCCGGTTGGCGGAGTGTAACTGGGTCAGGAAAAGGAACGGCAGGGAATGGTATTATTTGAAGAGGTCAGTTATTTGAAAATGTTTGCAAATATAAATGTAAATGGGAGCGAGTCGATATAACAAAAAATTCTTCAAGACGTTACCTTCGGCAATGTTGATAGTGATCTTGCTGAACTTTATGGTATTGAAACGAAAAGGATGAATGAACAAGTTCGTCGAAATTTAGATAGGTTTCCAAAGGACTTCATGTTTCAGCTGAATCATGAAGAGTCAGATTTTTTGAGGTCGCAATTTGCGACCTCAAAGACTGGGAGAGGAGGGAGAACTTATTTACCTTACGCTTTTACTGAGCATGGTGTGCTGATGCTGTCAAGCGTTTTAAATAGTAAACAGGCAATACAGATTAACATTCATATTATGAGGGTTTACGTAAGACTCAGAGAATTATTATTAGCACATAAAGATGTGTTTGTCAGGATTGAACAGTTTGAAAAACAAATGATTAAACAGGATCAAAAAATTGAGGTGCTGTTTACGTATCTAAATAAGTTTATGGATAAAGTAGATGGGCCTAAGGAGCAGATTGGGTTTAAGGTAGGAAAGGAAAAATAATCATCAATAGCTGTCCAACTTCTATGAAAGTATAACCAGGGCTTGGCAATCGATGATTGAAAATAATCTTCATGAGATTACTCAATATCTAAATAAAGAAAACGTGGATCCTAAAGACCTTACGATCACAAGTGGGAATCTTTGATATCGCAAATTGCGATATCAAACAAGGGCAGAGGAGGAAGGAGGAAATTACCTTATGTTAGCGGGATGAACAGCTTAAAAACAACTGGGGTACTATTTGTACCTTGGTTGAGACAGTGGATTAGAGAATAGAAATTGGCAAAATAATAAGGGTCGTTATGACAAATGTGATATTTGTAATAATTAAGTATCTTTGAGTTATGCAAACAGCAGTTCAGAATAAACGCACATTAATATCCCTGCTTAAGGCTAATAGCCAGAAACTGAAGTCATATGGTGTTGCTAAACTGAGTATTTTTGGTTCTTTTACCACAGGTCAGCCTACTGCCGATAGTGATGTTGATCTGTTGGTAGATTTCGACCCAAATCAAAAAAGCTACGACAACTTTATGGATCTGTCATTCTTTTTGGAAGATTTGCTCGGTAGAAAAGTTGAAGTGATTACACCTCAATCTTTAAGTAAATACATTGGGCCACATATCTTAAAAGAGGCTGAGCATGTTGCCATCTAGTATTGAATTGGTTAAACATATTCTGGATGAGGTTTCTTTTACTAACTACTGTTAAGGGGGAAGATAAAGAATTCGTAATTGGCGATCCTGTATTATCACGTGCCATTATCAGAAGCCTTGAAATTGTTGGAGAGGCAAGTACGAAGCTAGACCCAGAATTTAAGGCGGCATACCCACACATTGAATGGCGAAAAATGGCAAATACCCGACATCGCTTAATACATGATTACTTCGAGTGGATTATGACATTGTCTGGGATATCATAACTACAAAATTACCAGATCTGGAAACGGATATTCAATCTATTATTTCAGAAAATTA
Source organism: Pedobacter ginsengisoli (assembly GCF_030244015.1). GTDB lineage: Bacteria > Bacteroidota > Bacteroidia > Sphingobacteriales > Sphingobacteriaceae > Pedobacter > Pedobacter ginsengisoli. The sequence goes on along the minus strand of NZ_JASSYX010000003.1, from coordinate 573,412 downwards.
AATAAGGCATGACAGCTAAAATATTTGCTTATGCAAGTTGGGACTACTCTATATTGGAATTTTCCGAGCGCAAGCTTGGTGCATTGACAAAATTTGTAAAAGAAGTAGACGGTACAGTTTTGCACGCTCCAAAAAATCAGTTATTGAAAGGTACTATGAGCAATACTATTATAGTTGCTAGTTAAAGGTTCGTTAATTTAGCTCTAACATTTATAATATGGATATTAAGTTGTTTGAAAGCAAGCAATTTCACCGTAGTTTTTTAGGCAGGCCTTCTAATACGAGTTGATAAGAATGGTCAATCAATTCGCGAATGAGTGCGGGCTTTAATCGGCCATCCATGTATATGGTATTCCAGTGTTTTTTATTCATGTGAAAGCCGGGAATAATTTCAGGATGCTTCTCTCGTAATTCAATAGCCCGTTCCGGATTGCATTTGGCATTAAAACGATTGGCTTGTTCCAACCCGATCAGCAGAAATATTTTACCGCCTACTTTAAATACAAGGGTTTGTTCTCCGAATGGCAGGCCTTCGGTTGTTCCTGGCTTGCTCAGGCAGTAATCACGTAAATCTTCTATGTTCATGGGTATCTCCGGTGATCTAAATATACAAATGATATATTTGATGGTGAATGGAGGGTATAAATGTTTTTTTAAGTATAGATCTGATCTCAGAAAGCAATGTGTTTTAGGTAAGCCAACATCCCTTTTGGAAGTTGAAAGATTAGTAGATAGACAGGGAGTGTAAATTGAACTGTGTCAGTTAAGAAATTTTTTTTGGCTGTTTTCTCTCTGATATTTCTGTCTTACAGGCTTTTGATCAATGTCTTGTCAATTGCTGTTGCTAACTTTTGCCCTACATTATTTTGACCTGCATACTGAAGCCAATTGTTAACGGCAAATTGAACTTCGTCAATTATTTGTTCAGGCTTACTTATTGAGTTTTGTTTGGCAATAGTTAGGAGATCTTCTTTAGTGATATTTGATCGTTTGCCATTTATACTCAGGTTGTGTTGGCTTACCCAGTCACTGTCAGGTCTGTATGCATAACAAATGTCATATGCGGGGGCTAAAGCCCATTTGCCGTCTGGGTGCATAAGGAAAGCAAAATTTTTGGTATGATCGTCGCAGTTTTTTGCCAGTACGTTGAATACCATTCTCCGGAACATCTGTTCTGCTTCTGCATAGGTTAGTTTTAACTGACGCATAGTCTGAAATAGTTGTTCATAGCTGTAGCTCAGTATCTGATTAAAGTCGTAGTGGGCTATAGCGCATAAAGTCTGTGCATGCAATTTTTGGTTGCCACCAATTCTGTCGAAGCGTTTGGTCATAAAATGGGCACGACCTTCTTCTTCTATAAGCCTCGACTCCATCATCTCCAGTCCGGCTGAAGTTGCCATTTGGTAATATGCCATTTCTACTCTTCCATAGCCATGACTTGCGCCAAACTGCGTGTCACTTACTCCGTCAAATTTCAGAAGCCAGTGTTCAAAGCCTTTAGCCAGTGTTTGCCCCGATCTTATTTCTCCGGTTTTTTCATTGTAAGCAATAATTGCTTTTGGGCGGGCACCGCCCGCCGAAGTTCCCATTTTTAGTACTTCCAGCAAAACGTCCCGCATTTCATCATTTGTATGGATTTGGAAAGCTTCTTTGTTGTTTAGTAGTCTTTGTGTAGTTTCTATTAAACTGGAGATTTCCAATGTATGAGACTTTGTATTAGGAGCAATAGAGGGTTCAAATTCTAAGGCACCCATACCTCTTGCTCCAATGAAACATAACAATTCTACCGGATTCAATGATCCTTCAGGTCTTCCGTTTTGTGCTAACCAAATATTGATCAGGTCAGTTCCATACCTGTCAGGGAGTACATCGGCCAATAGCCCTGGTAAGCCTTTGAAAGTTTGATTGCCCCTTAGATCCGGAAAAGAAAAGATCCTTTTCATCAAAGGCATTTTAACTGGGGCAATTGGTAATTGAGATTGCAGAAACTTTGTATCGTATTCAAAGGACGCTATTTGTTGCTGTTCGTCCCAAGCAACCGCACCTACCAGTTCTCCCCATAATTTTATATATGCAGTTCTTACCATCCTAACTCGTCTTCTTCCGGGTGTCCTTTCGTTCTGAATGCCCGTTTACGTTTTTTTTGTTCTTCTTTTGCTAGCAACATTGGACTGATTTGTGGCTCTATTTTAAATCTTTCCAGTACATATAATGCGTCCAGCATCCGTAAAATTTTGATTAAATTGATCAAAGAAATGCTTTCACCTCGTTCTATAAGACTCAATGTAGATCGGCTGATAACTGCTCCGCTGGCCAGTTCATCCTGCTTGATGTTTTGTTCAATTCTTTTTTCTTTAATGAACTCACCAATCTGTTTCAATATTGAAACATCACTATTGGCATTTATGTATGAAATATCATTCATAATTAATCCTTTCTATAGTTTATGTATGAAATATCATTCAAATATATAGAAAAATTATTTTATATAGTAATGAATGAAATTTCATACATTATGTCATGTTAATTGTTTTAATGTATGAATTTTCATACTTACTTGACTGATTTGTGAAGTATTACTAGTCATGGCATTTCCCTTCAGAAATGCCATGACCACAGTGGGGGAGTTAATAGAACTTTATCGAGTGCCTATATTATCCGACTATTTTAGCCCTTCGACACCGATTTCTATATTTTATAAGGAATATCGAGCATTTGAAGATATTTTAAATGATGGAGATTTTACTCGTACACTTGACGTTTATTATATGCAGCCCTAAGGCTGATATAAACTTCAGTTTAGTTGATTAAACATATCCTGGATGAAGTTTCTTTTATAAGGGAATTTGCAGTAATTCAAGTTGATGCTTTCGCTCATTAATCATATCGGGATGTTCATCAATTTCTTTATCTGTTAAATGGGGATTTGATTCGTACAATTTGAAATCTATGGTGTCGGTCATGTATGTACTGATGTCGAAAATCGAATGTCTTTCATCATCAATTAAGTAATCCAGTAATGGATCTGCTGTGTATTACGGAAAGTACTTTTTACCGCCGGCTGGCGGAGTGTAACTGGGTAAGGAAAAGGAACGGCAGGGAATGATTGATCGGGACTTGGCGGAACTTTACGAGGTAGAGACTAAGCGAATAAATGAACAGGTTAAACGGAATATACAAAGGTTTCCAGAAAGATACTGTTTCCAGTTAAGTCTCGAGGAAAAGACTGAACTGGTCGCAAAATGCGACCGGTTCGCTTCTTTAAAACACTCATCATCTCTACCATATGCATTTACGGAATCCGGTGTAGCAATCATTGAAGGATTTGGGTATGAAGTGGTTTGCATTTTCGAAGATGGCGCTTTCAGCTTCTGAAATTTTGAAGCGTTTGATATAAGTAAGGATTTGTTGAGATTCCCAAATCCTTCCAAAATCAGGGCTGAGATTCCCAATCCCTCCCAATCCCTTCCATAATGATTTGATGGCTTTGTGCTTGTTTTAAAGCTGTTTATGTTTGTGCTGTCGCTGCTGTTGAGTGGCGATGTTTTATGTGATCGGGGCCGGTGCACAGGTCGGAAAAGCGTAAGAGTTAACAGTTTTATTAATTAAGGAAAAATTATGGCAAGATTTAATAATGGAATAAATGGTGCTTTTTCTGGTAAGATAGGCACTGTAATTGGTGCTGAATGCAGAGGGGTGCAGTATGGAAGGAGTATTGGAAAACCCAATACTAAAGGTCCGACACTGGCACAGCAGGAACAGCGGAATAGGTTTGCATTGGTTTTTAACTGGCTCAAGCCGCTGCTTGATGTGATCACAACCGGCTTTGGTTTGCTAACCGGCAAATCTACGCCGATGAACAATGCGGTTTCTTATCATTTAAAGGAAGCGGTAACCAGAACTGGCGGGGAGATGACCATCGATTACAAAAAGGCGATATTCAGCAGGGGAGAACTGTTGGCCTCCTGGATACTGGAGGTATTGACACTTGCGGAGGGGTTGCTGAGTTTGCGATGGAAAGAGCAAGAGGAGACCTTGTTTTGCGGGAAATCGGATAAGGCCTCTTTTGTGGCCTATAACCCGGCTAAGACTAAGTTTATAAAGTTTAAAGATGCTGCGATAAGAGGGGACGGGGAAGTGATGCTCCAAATGCCTCCTGATTTTTCAGGTGATGACCTGCATTGCTGGATGAGCTACGCCAGTGAGACCGGAAATAGGGTAAGTACTACAATTTATATTGGTAAAGTCCGGATGGCTTAAAATAAAAAAGGCCGTATGAGGATACGGCCTTTGAATGTTTTTAGTATTGATTACTTGATCTGTGCTTCGGCACGTGCGATATATGCGTCGATCATTGCTGCTTCCTGGCTTTCAGGATATTGGGTCTTGATCTTGGTATATGCTTCCTGTGCATTTTTAAAGTCTTTCTGGTTTTCATAAACCAGGCCTAGTTTTTTAAGGAACATCGGCGAAGTAAATTTGTTGCTTGCTTTGTCGGCTGCCTTTTTGTAATAGGTAGCTGCTTGCTTATAGTCTTTCAATTCGCTGTATGCATCGCCGAGGAGGCCTAAAGCCAGCGGGTCAGCAACCGGACTGCCGGTATCGGAATAATTTCCTAAAGATTCTATGGCTTTTTTGTAGTCACCCTTGCGTAAATAAATGCCGCCTAAATAGAGGTTGGCAAGATTAGCAGATTTGGTATTGGCATATTCCTCTGCAATTTTTTCAAAACCAGGGTAGCCGCCTTCTCCGTTGATGGCTTTGTTTGCCAGTGAGTCTATGCCAAGAAACTGCTCTGCTTTGTACATTTTAGCTGCTGCTTCTTCTGCTCTGCCTTTAAGGTAAACACCCTGGTACCAAAGGTACACTCCGATTAACACAACAATAGCGCCTGCAATGAACAATAGGCTTTTCGAGTTTTCTTGTAAAAAAGAACCCTTTCTTACCTGTTGATTTATTTCTTTTTCTGTTATGGACATCTTATTTAAAAAAATTAAGGATTGCAAAAATACGTTTTTACATTAAAGTATCAACTGCTTTTTTTAGTATTTAAATAAAGTTTAACAATCTGAGCGTTAAATAGAAGTGATTGGAGTAACTTTGAGTCCGGATCTTATGTGGTTAAAGAATATTACACTTCTGAATTTCAAGAATTATGCGGATGCAAGTATTAGTTTTTCTAAAACGGTAAATGCATTTGTAGGCAATAACGGCGCCGGTAAAACCAATTTGCTGGATGCCATCCATTATCTGTGCCTTTGCAAAGGTTATTTCAATCCGATAGATACCCAGCAGATCAAAACTGATGAGGACCTTTTTTTGATACAGGGTGATTTTGACCGGAAAGAAAAGAACGAAAAGATCACCTGCGGAGTAAAGCGGAACCAGAAGAAGCAGTTTAAGCGCAATAAAAAAGAGTATGATAAGCTGGCAAACCATATTGGGTTGTTTCCATTGGTGATGATCTCTCCTTATGATACCAATATTGTGATGGAAGGCAGTGAGGAGCGGCGGCGTTTTATGGACAATGTGATCTCGCAGACAGATACGCATTACCTGGATGAGCTGATTCTGTACAACAGGCATTTGTTAAACCGGAACGCCCTGCTGAAACAAATGGCGATAACCCGCAGCTATGATCCGGCATTGCTCGGGATCTATAATGATCAGCTGGTGAATTCGGGGATCAGGATCTTTGCGAAACGGCAGCAGTTCATGCTGGATTTTATTCCTCTGTTTGATAAGTACTACCACTACCTGACCGATGGGAATGAGGTGGTGGGGCTGCAATATCAGAGTCAGCTTGTGGATACTGCTTTTGAGCATTTGCTGGTCCAATCCTTTGAGAAAGATAAAATTTTGGAAAGAACGACTGCCGGGATCCATAAAGATGAGCTGATCTTTACCATCGCGGGAATGCCTTTGAAGAAATTTGGATCACAGGGGCAGCAGAAATCTTTTTTAATTGCATTAAAGCTCGCGCAATATGCTTATCTTCAGAAACATAAGGGTTTTAAACCCTTGCTGCTGCTGGATGATATTTTTGATAAACTGGATGACAACCGAATGCATAAGTTAATGGAAATGGTGTCGCACCGGGATTTCGGACAGATCTTTATCACGGATACGGGGAGAGAAAGGGTGCTGGCCCTGTTTAACAGGATCAACGTGCCGGTAACATTATTTGAAGTAAATAACGGATCAGTAAATCATGCGTAAACCAAATGACATTACCTTAAAAGAAGGAATAGGCAAGTTACTGAATGTGTACCGGCTGAAGGGAAAATTTGACGAAACTGCAGTTATCGCTTTTTGGCCGGAGCTAATGGGCAAGGCTGTGGCCAACAGGACCACACAGATCTATATTTCCCAAAAGAAGCTATTTATACGGTTAGAATCGTCTGTTGTAAAGAATGAATTGCTGATGGTTAGGGCCGGCATCATTCAAAAGATCAATGAACGAGCCGGCACTGAGGTAATTACTGATATCGTATTTCTTTAATCTCTTCCTCAAAAAACCTTTCTGATCAGCCAAATGATCAGAGCAAGCACCAATACAACTACGATTACACCGGTCCATACTCCGGCTTTGAAAATGCCCTCTACCAATTCACAACTTGTCAGGGTTGTAGAAAGGAGGCCAAGAATTGCGAGTGGATAATATTTTCTGATCATCATATTTTGTTTTTCATAGGTAACAAAATAGGATGATAATGGTTTTAGGATTTACTTTCCATTTACCTTGAGCAGTTCTATCTCAAATATAAGGGTGCTGTAGGGCGGGATGTCCTGTCCTGCACCGCGTTCGCCATAGGCAAGGTTGTACGGAATAAAGAATTTGTATTTTGCACCGGTCTGCATCAGCTGGACACCTTCTGTCCATCCTGCGATTACGCCGTTTAATGGCAATGAAAGCGGCTCATTTCTTTTGTACGAACTGTCAAACTCAGTCCCGTTTAATAAGGTTCCCTTGTAGTGTACGGTTACGGTATCAGTAGCTTTTGGAGCAATGCCTGTGCCCTTGGTCAGGACCTGGTACTGTAGGCCGCTGGCTGTTACCTGGACACCAGCCTGCTTTTTATTGTTTTCCAGAAAGGCTTTCCCTTCTGCCAGAACCGGGGCAAATTTCTTTTGAGACGCACTTTTAAATGCATTGTTGATCGTGGTTTGTGACAGTTCATTGCTGATTAGCAATGGTTTGCCGTCAAATGCATCCTGGAGACCTTTTAAGACGAGCTGGTAGTTGAGTGAGGTTAAGCCATTGCTTTTTAAGCTGCCTGCCATAGCTGTTCCGAATGAATAGCTTGCTGAATCCAGGTTATTTTTAAAAATAACCGGAGTGGTTGTTTTCTTTGCTGTGTTACTGGCTACAGTTTTCTTTGCCGGTGTTGTTTTTTTTGTGGTTTGTGCAGAGACCGCGAATGCACATAAGGGTAGTAAAGCGGTAATGATGATCTTCTTCATTTGTTTAAGTTGTTTTGAAAGGTACAAACTAAATAAAAAATAAGCACCTTTTTGGGGTGCTTATCTATGATATCGATTTTTCGGTCGCTGTTGAAATCTAGAAGCGTTCAGCTGCTGTAAAGAAAAAATCCCCTTCGATTGCGGCATTTTCATCAGAATCAGATCCATGAACTGCATTCGCATCAATTGATTTTGCGTATTTCTGACGGATAGTGCCTTCTGCAGCTTCTGCAGGGTTGGTTGCGCCGATCAGTTTTCTGAAATCTTCAATTGCATTGTCCTTTTCAAGGATTGCCGCCACAATAGGGCCTGAAGACATGAAGTTTACCAGGTCTGTATAAAAGGGACGTCCTTTGTGTACTTCATAGAATTTGCCTGCTGTCTCAGGAGTAAGCTTAGTATATTTTAGTGCGATGATCTTGAAACCGGCGGCTGTGATGTCATTAATAATAGCGCCAATATGCCCATTTGCAACTGCATCTGGCTTGATCATGGTAAAAGTTCTGTTTGTAGTCATCTTTTTTATTCAATTTTTTTGCAAAAATACATTTTATACTGTTAATATTAAAGTTTGAAACTTACATAAGATTGTTACGCGTTTATATCACAATATAATAGGCTTCAATTAATCATTAAATCATTAGCTTTGCGCCCGAATATTATGTTGTCCATTTCAGAAATAAAATCATTGCTGGCTACGCCGCAGAAGATAGTGATCACTACGCACCACAAGCCAGATGGAGATGCTATGGGTTCTTCATTGGGTCTTTATGCTTATCTGATCCAGTTAGGGCACCATGTTAAGGTAATTACACCAACGGATTATCCTTATTTTTTGCACTGGATGCCCAATAATTCGGATGTGATCATTTATACGGAACAGAAGGAACAGGTGGCTGCACTTGTTGCAGATGCGGCTATGATATTTTGTCTTGATTTTAACAGTCTCGGCAGAATAAACGAACTCGGAGAACTGGTCAGATCATCTGAAGCATATAAGCTCATGATAGACCATCACCTGGATCCGGAAGATTTCGATGATTACCGTCACTGGAACATCAATGCCTGCGCTGCCGCACAGCTGGTTTATGATTTTATTGTCAATGAACTGGAAGACGGCGCGCGGATGAATAAAGACATTGCAACCTGTTTATATACGGGCATCATGACCGATTCGGGGTCTTTCAGATTTGCCTCGGCTACATCAGATGTCTACAGGATCGCGGCCGAACTAATAGACCTGGGGGCAGAACATTGGAGAATTCACCAGTTGGTATACGATAATGCAACGGAAAACCGTTTACGCTTCCTGGGGCATTGCATCAGCGAGAAACTGGAGGTACTCAGGGAGTTTAACACAGCGATAATATCCGTCAGCAAAGAAGAGCTCAATGAATATGATATCGAAACGGGTGATACCGAGGGGATTGTGAATTATGCCCTTTCTGTCAATGGGATCCGGCTTGCTGCATTTATTATTGAAAGAACTGATAAAGTTAAATTATCTTTGCGCTCCACCGGGGATTTTCCTGCAAATGAGATCTGCAAAAAATACTTTAGCGGCGGAGGGCACAGGAACGCTGCCGGAGGGGTTTCCGAGAAAAGCCTGGCAGACACTATAGAAGAATTTAAAACGATATTAACCGAATATAAAACACAATTATTACAATAGAAAAAAACCACATGAAGAAAGGTATAGTAATTCTTTTCGCAGCTACACTTGGATTAGCTGCTTGTAACAACTACAAAAAAGGTCCCGGAGGCTTGATGTATCAGATCCACAAAGATGGAGGAAATGCGAAGATCGCGACAGGAGACATTGTTAAATTGAATTTCGTTCAAAAAAATGAAAGGGATTCTGTGATGTTCAGTACTTATGATATTGAGCAGGCGCAAGTATTTCCGGTAGGAAAAAAACAATATGACGGTGATATGAATGATGTGCTGTTCCTTTTTGGTGAAGGAGACAGTGCGACTTTCAAACTGAACCTGGATACGATGGCTAAGCGTACTACACAGCCAAAACCTCCAACAAGTGCTAAAGACACTTACCTGGTATTTACTGTTAAAGTAGAAAAAGTATTTAAGAAAAATCCTAATGAAGCCGATTCGACTTTTCAGAGAAGGGCTCAGGAATTTTTCCAAAAGGATTATCTGGCCAGCGTAGCTAAACTGAAAGATGCGGAAGCCGGAAAAATTAAAAAGTTCATTGCTGACAATGATCTGAAACCAAAAGTTACTGCTTCAGGACTGCAATATGTGATCACAAACCCTGGAAGCGCTGAAAGACCGCTTCCTACTGATACCATTATGCTGAACTATACCGGGAAGCTTTTGACCAAAAAAGCTGACGGAAAGGAAAGTATATTTGATTCGTCTATCGAAAAGACAGCTAAAGATGCTGGTATTCATAATCCAATGGCGCAGTATGGACCACGTGCATTTACACTCGGTGCTGCAATTCCAGGATTTAATGAGGGTATTCAGCTGGTTGGTAAAGGCGGAAAGATCCTGCTGATCATTCCTTCAAAATTGGGTTATGGTGAAGGCGGACAGCCTAATGCAAAAATTACACCTTACTCGCCATTGGCATTTGAGGTTGAAGTCGTTGACTATAAAAAACCTTCGGCAAGCACTGCTCCTTCGGCAACAATAACACCTGCTGCCCCTGCGACTAAATAATTTTCCGTAGACATTATAATCTTATTGACCGAACCCTGTATGGCATATGACCATACAGGGTTTTTTTGTTAACTTTGGTCATGCTAACTGATACCCATACCCATCTGTATTACGAGACGGATGCGGAAAAACTGACTTTGCTCATGCAGCGCTGTTTCGATAACCAGGTAAAAAGACTGTTTTTGCCGAATGTAGACATCGCGTCTATTGGTCAAATAGATGATCTGGTCAATAAATATCCTGATCATTGCTTTGCTATGGCAGGGCTTCACCCCTGTGAGGTCAAAGAAAATTATGAAGAGGTTCTGGATCAGATCTGCGAAAGTATCGTTGACCGGCAGATTTATGCTATTGGTGAAATAGGCATTGACCTGCACTGGGATAAAACAACCCTGGAGATACAAAAAATAGCTTTCAAGGAACAGATCAATTGGGCCAAAGACCTTGATCTGCCAATTGTCATTCATTGCAGGGAAGCTTTTGACGAAATATTTGAGGTACTGGAGGCTGAAAAGGATGAGAAGCTGCGCGGTATTTTTCACTGCTTTACCGGTAATCTGGAACAGGCAAACAAGGCTATGGCACTGGGATTTTATTTGGGTATCGGCGGAGTGGTCACGTATAAGAAATCCGGGTTGGATGAAGTGCTGAAGGATGTGCCTTTGTCGAGGATCGTGCTGGAAACAGATTCACCATATCTGGCGCCGGTGCCTTTTAGAGGGAAGCCCAATGAAAGCAGCTACCTTGTTTATATCGCTGAAAAGCTTTCGGAAATTTATCAGGTCAGTGTAGAGGAAATCGCAAAAGTGACCACTGCCAATTCTGTAAGTATTTTTAATATTTAGTCATGACGAGCATACTTATTATCTATACCGGGGGAACGATTGGCATGGTCAACGATCCTAAGAGCGGTTCGCTTGTGCCTTTTGATTTTAAACAGATCCGGCAGAATGTGCCTGAGCTTGACCGCCTGGATTATAACCTCGATGTGCATTCATTTGATCCCATTCTGGACTCCTCCAACATGACTCCGGAGATTTGGGCTGAAATTGCCTTGCTGATCCAGAACAGGTATGATGAGTTTGATGGCTTTGTGATCCTCCATGGATCTGATACGATGGCTTTTACGGCTTCTGCGCTAAGCTTTATGCTGGAAAATTTGAATAAACCAGTGGTATTGACAGGTTCCCAGCTGCCCATTGGCGAGATCAGGACTGACGCGAAGGAGAATTTGATCACAGCACTCGAGATCGCGGCGACAAAGCAGAATGGCAAGGCGATGGTGCCGGAGGTGTGTATTTATTTTGACTATCAGCTGTTCAGGGGAAACAGATCAGTGAAGTATAACTCGGAAAAATTTGAGGCTTTTCGTTCACCGAATTATCCCATATTGGCAGAAGCTGGCGTGACTTTGTCATTTTTTAACAATTATATACTGCCTCAGCCCGACAAGGCTTTAAAAGTTCATTTGGACTACAATCCGAATATAGGCGTGCTGAAACTTTACCCTGGAATATCTCCTCTTGCAGTGAAAGCGATCACACATTCATCAGTCGATGCAATCGTCATGGAAACTTTCGGATCTGGTAATACCACGACTGATGACTGGTTCATCAATTGCCTGCAGGAAGCCATTGACGGAGGCAAGATCATACTTGACATTACGCAGTGTCTGCGTGGCTCTGTGGAACTGGGCATGTACCAAACCAGCAAAAAATTGCAGCAAATGGGTGTGGTGAGTGGATATGACATGACCTTTGAGTCGGCAACAACCAAACTGATGTATTTGATGGGACAGGGACTGGAACGTGAAGAGGTAATAAAACTGATGGGACAGAGTTTGAGAGGAGAATTGACCGTTTAATGTAAAACATATGATTATAGAACAAATTTATACGGGTTGTCTGGCAGAAGCAGCTTATTACATTGAAAGCAATGGTGAAGCAGCGATTATCGATCCTTTGCGTGAGGTATCTCCTTATCTGAGAAGGGCTGAGAGGGCCGGCGCGCGCATCAAGTATATTTTTGAAACCCATTTTCACGCAGATTTTGTTTCGGGCCACATCGATCTGTCAGAAAAATCCGGCGCAAAAATTATCTATGGACCGACAGCTAAAACGTCCTTTGAGTCATACATTGCGGCTGACGGTGAAGAATTTAAAATCGGGGAATTGACGGTTATTGCTCTGCATACTCCAGGACATACTCCTGAATCTACAACTTATTTACTAAAAGACGGAGACGGAAGGCCTTATTGCATATTTACAGGCGATACGCTGTTTATAGGTGATGTTGGACGTCCGGATCTTGCCCAGCAGGGTGACCTGACTGCGGAGGATATGGCGTCGACTTTGTATGATTCTTTACAGGATAAGATTCTGATTCTTCCGGATGATGTTTTGGTGTATCCTGCGCATGGTGCGGGATCAGCCTGCGGAATGAACATGAGCAGGGAGACTTTTGATACACTGGGTCATCAGAAAGCAGTTAATTATGCATTAAAAGCGCAGACAAAAGAGCAGTTCATAAAAGAAGTAACTGACGGGATATTGCCACCCCCTCAATATTTTGCAAAGAACGCAGATATGAACAAGAATGGATATGAGCGGTTTGAGGAGGTTCATGAGAAGGGATTGAATCCGCTGACACCTGAGGAATTTGAGTTGCTTGCGAATCAGACCGGAGCTGTGATACTCGATACCAGACCTGCCCGGGTGTTCGCCAAAAGTTTTATTCCCTCTTCGGTAAATATTGGGCTGGACGGACAGTTTGCGCCCTGGGTAGGGGCCTTGATCACAGATCTGAAACAGCCGCTGTTACTGGTAGGTGATGAAGGGAACGAAGAGGAGACCATCACCAGGTTGTCCAGGGTTGGTTATGACAATACAATAGGCTACCTCGAAGGAGGGATTGCTGCCTGGCAGGCTGCGGGTAAGGACACAGATACGATATCATCTATTTCTGCTGAAGCATTTGAAGACATTTACAGGAAAGATCCGGATGTTCATGTGCTTGATGTGAGAAAGCCGGGTGAATATGAGTCGGAACACCTGGAAATGACACTCGCGCGGCCGCTGGATTACATCAATGACTGGACTCATGATATCAACCCGAAAGAGACCTACTATATTCATTGCGCCGGCGGATACCGGTCAATGATCGCTGCCTCCATTTTAAAAGCCAGGGGGGTAGATCAGGTGGTTGATATTGCAGGGGGCTATGGGGCGTTGAAAGCAACGAATTTAAAGCGCACAGACTTTTCATGCCCTTCTAAAGCGATGAAAATCTGAGAAATTTAATTTATGTTTGCACACATATTTTTAACCTGAATGCCGGGAATAAATCAGATAAAATTACCAATAGCCGCAGATATTGATGCCTTTGAAGCGAAATTCAAAGACTCTATGCATAGTGATGCCCCATTGCTGAACAGGATCACCCATTATATCGTAAAGAGGAAGGGTAAGCAGATCAGACCTATGTTTGTTTTTTTTGCTGCGAAGTTATGCGGTGGAATAATTGAATCCACGCACAGAGGTGCGGCCCTGGTCGAACTGTTGCATACCGCTACTCTGGTACATGATGATGTAGTCGACAATGCTTATGAAAGAAGGGGTTTCTTTTCTATAAATGCGTTGTGGAAAAACAAGATTGCGGTTCTTGTAGGTGATTATTTGCTGGCAAAAGGTCTTTTGTTGTCCGTTAATAACGGCGAATTCAGGTTGCTGCAGATCGTGTCTGAGGCTGTAAAACAGATGAGTGAGGGCGAATTGCTGCAAATTGAAAAAGTCAGGCGAATGGACATTAGTGAGGAGCTGTACTTCGATGTGATCCGTCAGAAAACTGCTTCATTGATAGCGTCATGCTGTGCCTGCGGAGCAGCCTCGGCTGGTGCCGATGATGAAACAATTGAGAAAATGCGGATGTTCGGTGAAAAAGTTGGTATTGCTTTTCAGATCAAGGACGATACGTTTGATTTTGGTACTGATGATGTAGGGAAGCCTTTGGGTATTGATATCAAGGAAAAGAAAGTTACGCTGCCGCTGATCTACGCATTGAACAACGCTGATAAAGCTGAGAAAAAGCGCATCATCAGCCTGGTGAAGAACCATCAGGACGAGCCGGCAAAAATTCAGGAGATCATAGATTTTGTGAATGCCAGAGAGGGAGTACATTACGCCAATCAAAAAATGCAGCAATATCAGCAGGAAGCCTTTGATATCCTTTACAGCTTTGAAGCTAGTGATGCAAGAACCGGTTTGGAACAGCTGGTCCGCTATACTACAGAACGAAAAAAATAAGCAGCTATGAAATCTCTCTTTTCAGCCGGCATCTTATTGTTGCTGTTTGCCGGCATTAATGCCTCTGCGCAGGATGACTTTAATGAAGCCTTTCGTAAAATCAGTACGGAGGTGCTGGAAAGTTCAAAAGCTTATGCCAATTTAAAGTTTGCAACAGAAAATATCGGTCACCGGCTGACTGGTTCTGATCATGGGGCGAAGGCCGAAGAATACGCTTTTAAACTATTGAAGTCCTATGGTTATGAGGTAAGATACCAGCCTTTCGAAGTGGAAAGCTGGAGCCGGCTGACTAACGAGACGTATGTGGGTGACGCAGAGAATGCACTGAATAAAATAACTTCTGTAACGCTCGCGCATTCACCGGTTAAGGCCGACATCACTGCTGAACTGGCTGATCTTGGCAACGGGCTCGAAGCAGATTATGTGAGCGATTCCGGAAAGGTAAAAGGGAAAATAGCGCTGGTATACCTGGGGATACTCCCTGGTTCGCCGGAAGGAACGCAGTTGCTCCACCGCTCTGAAAAGGCCGCAATAGCTACAAAATATGGTGCTGTCGGTATCATCATCATCAATACTGTAAAAAGCGGGGTGCTGCTTACAGGGACAGCTTCTGTAACCGGAAAGCTGATCCAGATCCCTGCGGTATGTATAGGTTTGGAAAATGGGATGCGGATAAAAGAGAAACTGAAAGAACAGAAACAGTTCGCACGCCTGAATATGACCAATTTCTCAGGGTTGATCAAAGCCCGGAATGTAATTGCTACACTGAGAGGAAGCGCTATTCCGCAGGAAAAAATTGTAGTCGGTGGTCACCTTGACAGCTGGGATCTGGCCACAGGAGCGATAGATAATGGGATAGGTGCTTTTGCGGTGATCGATATGGCACGAACCCTTAAAGTGCTTAATCTGCCTGTTAAACGCAATATTGAGTTTGTATTGTTTATGGGCGAAGAGCAGGGTTTGCTAGGTTCAAAAGCCTATGTAAACGCTGCAAAACATACCGCGGTTTTGGATCAGGTGAAATTCATGCTGAATTATGATATGACCAATGATCCTAAGGGATTCTCTGCCAGCAGGAAAGAGATGAAAGATTTATTCATGAGCTGGGGCAGTCAGATCAGTAAACTGGATACAGGATTTAAAAATATCTTTTTCTCCGGCGCATGGATGCATAGTGATCACCAGCCATTCATGCTCCAGGGTATCCCGATAGGAGGTGGAACCGGGGGCCAGCTCCCGAACAATTCGGCTCCCTATTATCATTCCGATGGTGATGTTTTTAAATTGGTTGATGAGCTGGGTTTAAAGAATACGGTCAGATACGGTACAATGCTTGCTTATGCTTTAGCAACTGCTCCGTCACTTCCCGTCAGCAGGCAAAATGAGGCAACGTTAAAAACCTTTTTGCAGGAAAACAACCTGGAAGTTCCACTAAAAATCGCCGGTGAGTGGCGATGGTAAAAGGTGCAGCCTAAATTATAGAAATTTTAATCCCAAGGCTTTCCAGTGTTTTAATGGTATGGTCAGATACACCCTGGTCGGTGATGATATGGTCAACTTCCTCAATGCCACAGATTTTGCCAAACCCCCGTTTGCCAAACTTCGTCGAATCAGCGAGCACAATTATCTTTTGAGAAGAAGCGATCATTTGCCTGTTTAGATGCGCTTCAAATGCATTTGTTGTGGTTAGCCCAAATTCAAGGTCGATTCCGTCCACACCCAGAAAGAGCTTGCTGCAAAAAACGCTGCTTAAAACATTATCGGAGTATGGGCCTGTAACCGATGAAGAGCTTCTTCTTAGCAATCCCCCAAGTTGTATCACTTCGATATTGGTGTTGTGTACGAGTTCCAGCGCGACGTTGAGCGCGGAGGTGATCACGGTTAGGTTCCCTTTGGGCCTGATGCATCTCGCCAGCGCAAGAACAGTAGTCCCTGATGCTATAATGACTGAATCGTTGTCTTCTATCAGTTCTGCTCCTAAAGCACCGATCCTCATCTTCTCATCGGACTGAAGGTGTTCTTTTTCATTCACTGGACGGTCGACAGTATAAGGATTGTTGAGGGTTGCGCCACCATGAGTTCTGTATAGCAGATTTTTGTCTTCGAGAAGTTTCAGATCCTTACGGATTGTAACAGATGAAACATCTAATTCCTTACATAACCCCTGAACGTCCAGTGATCCGTTTACCTGGATTTTATTTAAAATATATTGATGTCTTTCGGCTATACTGATCATTTAACTTAAATATTTGCAGGTAGTAATATAGTAAATATTTTAACGAAGGTAGTAGGTTTAAGATTAAAATTGCCCGCCTAAAAATTATTCAGCATTTTGTTTTTATTATATAAAAATTATGTTTAGTTTCGTTTTGTTGTTTATTTGATTATAAACGAAAGTTTATGAAATTATACATAGGTTGGATTGAAAACAAACGAAATGTTATTTGACAGGGATATATTTATAGCAAGGGTAAAGGAACAGGCTAAATGGGATGTAATTATTATCGGCGGCGGTGCTACAGGTTTGGGTACTGCGGTAGATGCTGCTTCACGGGGGTACAAAACGCTTCTGCTGGAGCAATCCGACTTTGCTAAAGGCACTTCGAGCAGAAGCACAAAACTTGTGCATGGCGGCGTAAGGTATCTGGCCCAGGGTGATGTTGCATTGGTTTATGAAGCACTTCATGAACGTGGTTTGTTGTTGAAAAATGCGCCGCACCTGGTAAAGGACCAGGAATTCATTATTCCATGCTATTCCTGGTTTTCAAAAATTAAATATTTAATCGGCTTAAAACTATATGATCTCCTGGCCGGGAAAAGTGGATTTAAGAGTTCTTCCCTGCTTTCCGCAGATAAAGTTTTAGGTGCAATCCCAGGCTTGAAACGACGAGCCCTGAGGGGTGGGATAAGTTATAGTGACGGCCAGTTTGATGACGCTCGCCTTGCTTTAAATCTTGCACAGACTGCGTCGGAGTATGGTGGTGTCCTGTTAAATTATATGAAAGTAACCGGTCTGACCAAAAAAAACGGAGGGGTTGACGGGGTGGATGTCGTTGATATGGAAAGCGGCGAAGCCTATCAGCTGCAGGCAGAAGTCATTGTAAATGCAACGGGTGTATTTGTGGATGACATACTGAAAATGGATACGCCCGCGAGCAGGCCAATTGTAAGGCCAAGCCAGGGTGCCCATATTGTACTCGACCAGTCTTTTCTGCAGGGTGATAGTGCACTGATGATTCCAAAGACTTCAGACGGGCGTGTGCTGTTTGCGGCCCCATGGCATGGAAAGGTGCTTGTGGGAACTACGGATACGCCCCTGGATGAGCATAGCCTGGAGCCCCGGCCGCTGGAAAATGAGATTGAATTTATATTGGAGACCGCCGGGAATTATCTGGTGAGAAAACCAACCAGGGCGGATGTGCTTTCAGCCTTTGCCGGGTTAAGGCCGCTGGCTGCTCCGCAAAAAGACACCAACAGCACTAAGGAAATTTCGAGAAGCCATAAGCTGATCATTAGTCAGTCCGGCCTGATTACCATAACAGGTGGTAAATGGACTACCTACAGAAAAATGGCTATGGATGTGGTTGACCAGGCCATAGCGCTGGGTAAGCTGAAAAAGGAAAAATGTATCACGGCGGACGTTAAAATCCATGGTTATACCCCGGAAATGCAAACCGGACCGCTGGCCCTGTATGGGGCTGATGCCGCAGGTATTCAAGATTTAATGAAGGCAGAGCCGGAATTAAGAATCCCGGTCCACCCGGAATATAATTATGTAAAGGCTGAAGTAGTCTGGATGGTGAGAAATGAAATGGCCCGGAATGTTGAAGATGTGATCTCCAGGAGAATGCGCCTCCTCTTTCTCGATGCAAGAGCTGCCTTAAAAGTGGCTCCGGCAGTTGCCGTTATAATGGCAAACGAGCTGGGCAGGGATGGCCAGTGGATTGAGGCACAGATCAGCAGTTTTACAGATCTGGTAAAGCAATACCTGTTGTTAGGCAACGATGATGAGATCCGACATTATTCAATGAAGATCAATTTAACGGAGACATAACAATAGCTTAATACTGCAAACTGGATATTTGCGGAAAAAATAAAATCGAAATGAAACGAAATTCCGCAATGCGAACGAACCAAAAAAACCAAATAAATAAATAGTATGATGAGAAAAAATTTTACCAATTACATGCGGGCGAAGAGGGTCTCCGGGTACGTGCTTTTTGCATGTGCATTAGCCTTTACGCAGTCGCCCCAGATACTTGAGGCCGCGCCAGTTGCAGCCTTCGGTAACGTTGCTTTTCAGGAAAGGGTTACCGTGAAGGGGACAGTAAGAGACGGAGCTGACAATCAGCCTTTACCCGGAGTTACCGTTACAGACAATGAGCGTAGAGTATTGGGTGTGACCAACGCCGATGGAAACTTCACAGTTATCGCAGAGAAAGGAGCGGAGCTGTCTTTTAACATGGTGGGCTATGCAGTTGTAAAGCATACGGCATCAAACAATCAGAGTAATGTAAACATCAGGCTGAATGCTGCAAATAATCAATTGAATGAAGTAGTGGTAACGGCTTTAGGTATCAAACGTGAAGAGAGGGCATTAGGATATTCAACCACTACAGTAAAGGGCGAACAGCTCACCGGCGCGTTGTCCAATAACTGGACAGATGCGCTATCCGGCAAAATTGCTGGTCTGAACCTGGTAAGGTCTAATGGAGGACCCGGCGGATCTAATAAAATTATCCTTAGAGGTGAGAATAATCTGACCGGAAATAATGATGCGCTTATTGTTGTAGATGGTGTAATTATCAATCAGGGAAGCGGCCGTGCTACAGGATATGGCGGTTCGGGTTACCTTGCAGAAGAGACCCCGGTAGATTTTGGTAGCGGCCTTGGGGACATCAACCCAGAGGATATTGAAAATGTAACCGTTCTTAAAGGTCCGGGAGCTGCCGCCCTTTATGGTCAGCGTGGCGCAAATGGGGCCGTAATTATCACTACCAAGTCTGGTAAACATAAGCAAAAGGGGGTAGGCGTTACCGTTACATCTAATTCTATGATAGAAAATGTAAATCGCTGGCCCGACCTTCAATACGAATATGGTCAGGGTGTAGAAGGTGATAACTATTATTCCTACAATGCATCAGAAGACGGATCAAGTACAAGAAGTACAAGTTCTGCATGGGGACCAAAATTCAACGGGCAGGAATATTACCAATATGATCCGGTTACCCATACGAAAGCAACGGTAAGAACCCCATGGGTTCCATATGTAAACGATTCAAGACGCTTCTTTGAGACAGGGAAAACGTTTACCAATAGTGTAACCGTAGATGGCGGGAGTGAAAAAACAACAGCGCGTTTTTCTGCGACCAATGTAAATAATTCGTGGATCATTCCAAATACGGGTTATAAGCGGAATACCGTGGCGCTCTCAGTAAGCCAACAGGTTAATGACAAGCTTCAGATTGCTGCTAAAGTAAATTATACCAATAAATGGAGTGATAATTTACCATCAACAGGATATAACAACCAGTCGATAATGTACTGGTACCTCTTCTGGGAACCGAGTGCCAATATCGACTGGCTAAAAGATTACTGGTTACCAGGCCAGGAAAACATAAAACAAAGTTATCCATTTAGCTCTTTCCCTGACAATCCATATTTGATTGCCAATCAGATGCTGAACAAATCTAACCGGAACGGGATTACAGGCAATGTTCAGGCAACCTACAATTTCACAAAAGAGCTAAGCGTAATGCTGAGAACATCACTTGATTTCGCACAGGACCAGCGTTCTCAGCAGCGGCCATATGATACGGAAAAGTTTAATAAAGGAATGTACCGTACCCAAAACATCTTTTCACAAGAGGTGACAAGTGATTTCCTGTTGCGGTACAATAAAAAATTAAATCAGGATTTTACCGTAAGCGCAACAGGTGGCGGAAGCATGACCAGTAACCGTTATATTCGGGATGACCTCAGATCAGATTCACTAGCATATCCAGGCATCTTTAAGCATGCCAATGCTGCAGGGCTAATTCTGGCCATTCCCTACAAGAGTAAGTACGCCTTGAACAGCTTTTATGGCTTGTTTACAGGGGCCTATAAAGACTTCCTGTTTCTGGACGCAACAGCCCGATGGGATTGGAACAGTGCCCTCGCTTCTCCACTAGGAACCGGAAGAACCGGGTTCTTTTATCCATCTTTGAACGGAAGTATCATTCTTTCAGAACTTTTTGAATTGCCTAAGTCCATTTCCTATGCAAAACTCCGGGCGTCAGTTTCTGGAGTAGGAAGCGGCGGAACCGAGGCTTATTTAACATCTGATACTTATACCTATCTTCCTCAGTTTCCTGGCGGGGCGGCAAATTCTACTACTCTGGCTAATCCAAACTTAGAATCCCTATTTACAACTAGTTATGAATTTGGGGCTGACCTGCATTTTTTTAACAACAGGATTGGAGCAGACATCACCTACTATTCGGGAAACACAAAGAACCAAATACTGTCTACCATCGTTGATGCTTCATCAGGCAGGAGAAGAGCGGTGGTCAATGCAGGTATGATCACCAACAGCGGTATAGAGGTCGCCTTAAACGGATCACCATTTAAAAGCGAGACCGGATTCAACTGGAACATCTTTGGAACATTCGCAGCAAACCAAAATAATGTCGTGGAACTCCCTTCAGAACTTGAAGAGGGCCTAATACTTCAGAATGGTCCCGGGAGCAGGGGTTCAATCATCGCAAAAGTTGGCGGAAGTATGGGTGATCTATATGGCCGGGCGTACCAGAGATCGCCGGAGGGACAGATCATCTATGACACCAATGGTTATCCGATGATCACCAGTGACATGATGTATATTGGAAATACCAACCCACAATGGAAGGCCAGCATTGGCAATACATTCAAATACAAGCAAATATCTGTGAATTTCCTGCTGGATGCCCAATATGGTGCAGAAGCCTACTCATTGTCAGCTGCGGCACTTGCCGAACAAGGCAAAACAGTGAATACGCTGCCCGGCCGTTACAATGGAATTATCGGCAACGGCGTACAGAAAAATTCGGATGGGACGTTTCGTCCAAATGACGTAATAGGACGGGATGCCTGGACCTATTATACAGCACATTATGGACGTGATAATGTCGAAGGAACGACCTACTCAACCGACTTTCTAAAACTGAGGGAAGTGAGACTTGATTACACTTTTACGCCGAAAATCGCTAGCCGGCTTGGATTGCAGCGTGCCACTATCGGGGTATATGGCAGAGACTTGTTCACGGTGACAAAATGGCCTGTCTTCGATCCGGAATTCGGAACATTGAGCGGCGCAGAGATTAATAAAGGTTTTGAGTATGGACAATTTCCTTCTACAAGATCATTCGGTTTGAATTTGGTAATCGGCATCTAACTAAAAAAATAATGAAAAAGACTAAATATATAGCTATAATGGCACTGGGCTTATCCATTATAACAAGTTCGTGTAAGAAAGATTTTCAGGAGATTAACACCAATCCTAATACACAGGAAAAAGTTTTGCCTAAATCGCTTCTTGCTCCCGCGCTGGCTAATGTGGTCATCGCAAATATGAGCCGCAGTCAGCGGGTAAACAATGAACTGATGCAGGTTACTGTAAACATGGGTGATACCGAAGGAAAGATCTTTCGGTACGAAGTGCGGACTGCTGAGGCAGATTATCTATGGAATGAATGGTATACGCAGCTTACCAATTTTAAGGACATCTACCAGGGGGGGGAAGATATATTAAACCCCTCCTACCAGGCAATTTCACTGATATGTCAGGCTTGGATATATTCAATGCTAACGGACACTTATGGCGATGTGCCATTTACGGAATCCAATAAAGCAAAAGAGGGGAATTTTACACCAAAGTTTGACCAGCAAAAAGATATATATGATGGAATTTTCCAGATGCTGGAGAATGCGAACACGTTGTTGAAACCGGCAAACTCCACTGCGAACGCTATCGCTTCTGCCAGCGATCCGATCTATGCAGGATCCCGTGAAAAATGGAGGAAGTTTGGTAATTCATTGTTTTTAAGACTGTTATTAAGGGTGTCCTCAAAAGCAGAGCTTCCGGTTATACAAAAGATCAAGGAGATCGTTGACACGAAAGCTACTGAATATCCAATAATGACCAGCAATGATGATTCAGCTGTTTTGAGGTGGACCGGCACCGCGCCATATGTTTCTCCTTTTGCAACCTGGCGGGATGGGGATTGGTACGGACCTAAGTTATCCAGCTTTTTTGTCGATAATCTAAATGAGAGGAGCGATCCAAGAATCCAGAGGTGGGCTTCTTTATACCAGGGCGACTATGAAGGGATTCCAAGTGGCTATCCTGTGGGACAGGCCCCGGAAGGTAAATCTGCTTTTCCTGTGGCCTTGATGACAGAACCGCTGCTAGGTAATATTATGAACTATAGTGAACTGCAGCTAATACTTACTGAGGCAGCGATAAAAGGATGGATCGCTGCAAATCCTGCTAAAACCTATTATGAAACCGGGGCAACAAATGGCATTACCTTTTGGGGATATACTGTTCCCGCCAATTACCTGACTTTTGAAAAAGTAAAATGGGATGATAATTATACCATGGAGCAGAAAATGGAGCTTATTCATATTCAAAAGTATTATGCGATGTTCTTCACTGGTATGGAGCAATGGTTTGAATACCGCCGTACAGGCTATCCTACCCTTCCCAAAGGCGCTGGACTGGGCAACGGAGGTGTAATGCCGGCAAGGCTTACCTATCCTGTATATGTTCAGGCGGCCAATGGAAATAATTACAGGGCCGCAGTTGCTGCTCAGGGCCCGGATAATATTAATACTTTGGTTTGGTGGCAAAGACCTTAATTTATATTAAGCATTAAAGAAAAAATTCGTTGTTATGAAAACAAGATTATTATATTTCCTACTGTTCTGCACGACAGTTATCTGGTCTGCATGCAAAAAGCATGATTATGCAGCAGGTACCTTGAGCCCGATCACTTCCTTAGAAGATGTACGGGGTTTATATAAGGGCACAGATTTTATTCTAGACCGAAACAGCCTGATGGGAGCCTATCAAATTTCAGGAATAGTGATTTCCAATCCGGATTCAGGGAATGTTCCTGCTGGTATTGTGGTGCTACAAAGTACCAGAAGAAGTAAAATCAGGGGGATAATACTCAGCCTTGACAATACCTCTGATTATAAACCTGGTGATTCTCTTCTGATTGAAATTGAAGGAAAGACACTGACCAAAGTTAATGGCGCCCTTCAGATCAAAGGGCTTACGGCCACATCAATCAAAAAAATATCAGAAGGAAACAGGATGAATATCCAGTCGACCTCCAGTTACAGCATTAATCTAAAACCCGGTGATTTTGAAAGCACGCTTGTTAAAATAACTGCAGGAACGATTAATCCTATGCCGGCAATCGGCGATACTTTTGCAGGAGATAAAAGTGTGGTAAACGGTGCTGACAGCGTGATACTGCACACGGAACCTGCCGCAAGTTTTGCTGATGCCGAAGTCCCTGCAACTGCGACATTTACCGGAATTTTAATGATGGGTCAAACAAGTGCTGGTGTTCCTGTTGTTCAGGTATGGCCACGGACCGGTGCGGATATTACTGACCGCGTGGCTCCGGTGGATCCAAACGGACCGCAGCTGGGCAAATTCCCAGTTATCATTACCGGTTTTGTTAGCGATGCAAAAGGTGGAGATGGCAATTACGAATACTTTCAGTTTCTTGCAACAAGGGATATAGATTTTGAAAAGACACCGATGGCTGTAGTTACCTGTACCAATGCGGGTAGCGCTGCGCCTTACGCTGGTACTGCTCCGGCAGGCGGATGGGCTACCGGAGGAGGAAGGACATATAAATTTAATCTGACTTCAGGATCGGTGACCAAGGGCGAATTTTTCTATGTCGGCGGAAGCAATAAACGGATAAACGGACCAAACTCTACGCTGATCAGCGACGCCAAATGGATAAGAAGCATCGCTTATGTAACAAACGACGGTGATGGCTTTGGTGCAAAAAGCGGAGGCTTGCTACCAAATAGCGGTAATGCTGGCGGCATTGCTATATTTGAAGGAATTAATGTGGCTGAGGAGTCTGTCCCTGTTGATGCGGTTTTCTTTGGTGGTACGGGAAAAACTACAATCTATGATGAAACTAATAACAATGGCTACCGCATTCCGGAAAACGACCATTATAACCCTGTAGATCCAGCTACCTCAACAGCGCAGCCCTTCTTTTATCAGGGAACAAATCTATATGTAATTCCACACCAAAACCCTGCTGATCTTGGAAAATTCACCAAGCTTGGAGGTGTGTTTAATGCAACAACTAAAACCTGGGTGACACCAAGAGCACATGTATTCTTCCAGATGGCCATGGATACACCATTATCAGCTATTGAGAATGGAGAGGTAACCATACTCACCAATTAATAATTATTCATAAAGCCGGTGTCAAAGCCGGCTTTAATTTAATACATACCCCATTG
Source organism: Pedobacter ginsengisoli (assembly GCF_030244015.1). Lineage (GTDB taxonomy): Bacteria > Bacteroidota > Bacteroidia > Sphingobacteriales > Sphingobacteriaceae > Pedobacter > Pedobacter ginsengisoli. The sequence continues at coordinate 548,441 of NZ_JASSYX010000003.1, read as the reverse complement.
ATCTATTGAAGTCCCAATTGTTATGAACAGAAGATCCTTTATAAAAAAAGCCGGCCTCATTACCGGAGGTGCATTTATCAGCCTGCAGAGCAACGCTTTTTCAGGTCTGCAGAGAACCAATACGATAAAAGGCCGCGTAACCGATGGAAAACGAGGAGTGGCAAACGTGGTGATTTCTGACGGATATTCGGTGGTTGTCACCGATGCCAAAGGCAGCTATACCATCTCCACAGATCCGAAAGCTACCAATATATTTATGAGTACGCCTTCAGGTTACGAATTTAAAACAGATTATAACGTAACCCGCCAATACGAAACACTGGGCAGCCGTAACGAGTATGATTTTAGGCTTACCCGCCTCAAAAAAGACGATAGTAAGCACCATTTTATTATCTGGGCAGACCCACAGGTTAAAAATAAAAAAGATGTACAGCAAATGATGGAAACTGCAGTTCCCGATGTACAGCAGCTGATCGGTAGGCTCGGGTCCAATGCTCTGGTGCACGGCATCTGTGTTGGAGATATTGTATGGGACAACCATGCTTTGTTTCCGGATTACAACGAAGCTGTGGCAAAAATGGGAATTCCGTTTTTCCAGGCTTTAGGCAACCATGATATGGACTACAGGCAGGGAGGAGATGAAACCTCTGACAAAACTTTTAAAGCCACTTATGGGCCGACCTATTACTCTTTTAACCGCGGGAAAGCGCATTATGTAGTATTGGATGATGTGAGGTACCTGGGCGTGGAGCGTACTTACGACGGCTATATCTCCGAAGATCAGCTCAGCTGGCTGGAAAAGGACCTGGAGCATGTGGGAAAAGATCAGCTGCTGGTCATTAACCTGCATATCCCGGTTCACAATGCCGTTAAAAACAACAGTGCTTTATATGCTTTGCTGACCGGTTATAAAAACGTGCACATCATGTCCGGTCATACCCATTACAACGTCAACAAGATCACAAATGGGATTTATGAACACAACCATGGAGCCGTTTGCGGCGCGTGGTGGACCGGACCGATCTGCGAAGATGGTACACCAAGGGGATATGGTGTATATGAAGTAGACGGTACTGATCTTAAATGGTATTACAAATCAACGGGTTTGGAGAGGACCAGACAGATCAGTCTCTATGCAGATACGCTGACCGATCAGAAGAGGATAATTGCAAATGTCTGGAACTGGGATCCCGAATGGAAAGTGGAGTATTTTTTGGACGACAAGCCTATGGGTTTGCTCCAGCAGCAGAAAGGTTTTGATCCGTTATCGGTAGAACTCTATAAAGGAGATAAAATGCCTGCGGGCAGATCTTTTCCGGAACCCAAAATGATGGACCACTTGTTTATGGCACATTTCAAACCGGGACCGAAAAAAATCAAAGTGATAGCAACAGATTGTTTTGGAGAAAAATATACGGCTGCAATAGATGCGTAATTTAGAAATACATTAAGAAATGAAGAATTTAATTGGTGTAGCGGCCCTTGCCCTGGTGGGTCTGTCTGCTTGTAAAACCATCAATAAAGCAAACCGGGGAGCAGTTGTGAAGTTTCCGGCATTTAGTACTGAAGCCCATAGGGGCGGCAGGGGTTTAATGCCGGAAAATACCATAATTGCTATGAAAAATGCTGTGGACATCGGCGTTACCACTCTGGAAATGGATACCCATATCACCAAAGACGGAGAAGTGGTCGTTACCCACGATGATTATCTGAGTGCTGGTTTTATGCTGACTCCGGAAGGTAAGGAAATACCAGCCGCGGACTCCAAAAAATATCCAGTATACCAAATGGACTATTCTTTATTGAAAACTTTTGACATCGGTACCAAGCCGCTTACAGGTTTCCCGAAGCAGAAAAAAATAAAGACTTATATACCACGTTTAGCTGACCTGATTGATTCGGTACAGACTTATACCAGGAGTAAAAAGCAAATGTTTTACAATATTGAAACCAAATGCAGCCCTAAAGGTGATGGTGTTACCAATCCGGATCCGGAGACCTTTGTCAAACTTTTAATGGATGTGATCGAAAAAAAAGGGATCAGCCCTTTTGTAGTCATCCAGTCTTTTGATAAAAGAACTTTACAGATTCTGCATATGAAATATCCAAATGTCAGGACATCCTTTCTGGTAAATAATCAAAAGACTGTGGAAGAAAACCTGAGTGATCTTGGTTTTGACCCCTTCATCCTGAGTACCGAATATAAAATGGTCAATGAGGAACTGGTCAAGAAATGTCATGCGCGAAATGTAAAAGTAATTCCCTGGACACCCAATACTAAAGAAGACGTTGATAAGCTGAAACAACTGAAAGTTGACGGCATCATCTCTGATTATCCAGACCTGCTGGTCAACTAAACGCAGCGCAGACCACCCCACTAAACCTATAAAACTAACCTAACCAAATAAGTATGAAATTCTTTTCTCCAGCAGCCCACAGGGAACTTTTGTCCATAAGCAAGATCGACCCTGAATATAAGAAACTTCGCCTCCAGGTATTCCTGGGGATCTTTCTGGGCTATGCCGGCTATTACCTCGTACGCAAAAATTTCTCATTGGCGATGCCCGACCTGATTGACCAGGGCTTTAACAAGGCCCAGTTGGGCTTTGCTTTGTCTGGTGTGTCCATCGCTTACGGTTTAAGTAAATTCCTGATGGGCAATGTCTCTGACCGAAGTAACGCCCGCACATTCCTTACCGCAGGCCTGGTGCTTTCCGCATTGACCATGATCCTGATGGGTGTAGTTCCATTTGCAACATCGTCCATAGCTGTGATGTTTCTGCTATTGTTCCTAAATGGCTGGTTTCAGGGAATGGGCTGGCCGCCATGCGGCAGGGTGGTTGTGCATTGGTATTCGGTTAAAGAACGCGGGACAATGATGTCCATTTGGAATGTAGCGCACAATGTGGGCGGGGGACTTGTTGGTCCGATAGCCATTTTAGCCATAGAGATCTTTTCAGACTGGCACAGTAAGTTCTATTTTCCCGGAATGATTGCCCTCGTCTTTGCATTGATTGGGTTCCTGCTCATCAGAGATACCCCGCAATCCTGCGGGTTGCCCCCTATCGAGGCCCATAAGAACGACTATCCCAGGAACTACTCTGCTGACCAGGAAAAAGAGCTTTCAGCCAAAGAGATCTTTCTCAAATATGTATTCAACAACAGGATGTTGTGGTATATCGCATTCGCGAATGCTTTTGTCTACCTGGTAAGGTATGGCATTCTGGATTGGGCGCCAACTTTTTTGGAAGAAGTGAAAGGCTTCTCGCTAAAAGAGTCGGGCTGGGCATACTTCCTATATGAATATGCGGGTATCCCAGGGACTTTACTTTGCGGGTTGATCAGCGATAAGGTTTTCAAAGGCCGCCGGGCTCCGGCTACCGTTATATATATGGTGCTGGTACTTGTGGCAGTACTTGTTTACTGGAAAAATCCCCCCGGAAATGTCTGGATAGATAACACCGCCCTGATCGCTATTGGCTTTCTAATTTACGGCCCGGTAATGCTTATCGGAGTTCAGGCACTTGATCTCGTACCCAAAAAAGCAGCGGGAACAGCTGCAGGGCTGACCGGTTTGTTTGGATACATGGGCGGTGCCTTATTCGCAAATATCGCTATCGGTCTTGTTGTGGATAAATGGGGTTGGGACGGCGGTTTTGAGGTGATTGTTGCAGCCTGCGTTCTTGCGGTGTTCTTTACCGCACTAACCTGGAACAGGGAAAAGAGAAATCTGCTGGATGCCTAGTTTTCGAATTAGTTTTGTCAAATAAAATATTTTAAATAAACCGCTGATGAAATATCCGTTAAACCTAATCAAAGTAATACTGGTCTTCTTTTTCACCACTGTCGTGGTGCAACTAAAGGCGCAGGAAGTAAAATGGGACAGTACTTACAGGCCAGGAAAATACAAAGAGCAGGTCACTAAATTTATGGCCGAAACAAAATCAAAAAAAGACATTGTCTTTTTGGGAAACAGCATCACCGCCGGGACTGACTGGGCCAAACTTTTAAATCTCCCCAAGGCAAAGAACAGGGGTATTTCCGGGGACATTACCTTTGGTGTTCTGGAAAGGCTTGATGAAGTTATAGCCCGCAAGCCGGCCAAAGTATTTGTTTTGATAGGCATTAACGACATTTCAAGAAACATTCCTGACAGCCTGATCCTGAGAAATTATAAGCGGATTATCGACAGGATAAGGTCTGGCTCAAAACGTACTGAGATTTATTTCTATACCCTGCTGCCTGTAAACAGCAGTTTCGGCAAGTTTAAAAACCACTACGGGAAGGATGAGCATATCCTGTGGCTGAACGATCAGATCAGAAAACTTAGCGCCAAAAAGGTGACAATTATTGATCTTTATCCTAAGTTTTTGGATGAAAACAATCATTTAAAAGCCAATTTGACAAAAGATGGATTACACCTGATTTCTGAAGGTTATCAGCTATGGGCCGAGATTTTGAAGAGCGGCGGATACCTATAATTATTATTTCCAGGCCTTAAAAAAGACCAAACACTTTTTGGATACCAGTGTTGTGTATGCTAAAGGCGAGGTTGTGGTAATAAATATTGCCCGGACATGAAATGATAAAGAAAATTCCTATTTTTACAGCCCGCTTATGGAACAGATAAAAACATCATTTGATTTTGAAAAGCCTTTAGCTGAACTTGTACAGCAAATCGAAAAGGTAAAACAGGTTGCCGATAAAACAAAAGTAGATATGTCTGCTACAATAACAGAGCTTGAAGAGAAGCTTGAAGAAACCCGGCAGGGTCTTTATACTCATCTTACGGGCTGGCAAAAAGTTCAGATGTCACGCCACGCTGAAAGACCGCAGACACTGGATTACATCAGTCTGATCTGCGACGATTTCATAGAAATGCACGGAGACAGGACTGTAAAAGATGATAAAGCGATCATTGGAGGCTTTGCCAGCATAGACGGACAAACCGTAATGATCATCGGTCACCAGAAAGGTAAGAATACTAAGGAAAGACAATACCGTAATTTTGGAATGGCCAATCCGGAAGGCTACAGGAAAGCGCTGCGCCTGATGAGACTTGCGGAGAAATTTAACAAGCCTGTCATTTCTTTTATAGATACTATGGGGGCATATCCCGGACTGGAAGCCGAGGAACGCGGACAGGGAGAAGCCATTGCGAGAAACCTGCTGGAAATGTCAATATTGAAGGTGCCTATCATCTGCTTTGTAGTAGGTGAGGGCGCTTCGGGCGGTGCGCTGGGAATTGGGATTGGCGATAAAGTATACATGCTGGAGCATACCTGGTATTCTGTAATTTCTCCTGAATCCTGCTCGTCTATCTTGTGGAGAAGCTGGGATTATAAAGAGAAAGCTGCGGAATGCTTAAAACTTACCTCTGATGATATGTTTAAAAACAAATTGATTGACGGTATCATCAAAGAACCTCTGGGAGGTGCACATCAGAATCCGGAGGCGATGGCGGCAACGGTTAAAGAGCAGATATTAAAAGACCTGAAGGAACTTAAAAAAGAAAAGGTAGACAAGATGATTGCGACAAGGATTGAAAAATTCTGTGCAATGGGGGTTGTTGAAGAAGGATAAGTAAGCTCGCATTCTGTTCTCCGGCTGCATTTAGCCCCGATGAAGAATCGGGACCAACGCTATGCCTGTTCACAGAACACTCGCTTCTGGCGCTAATTTAGGGAGAAAATGAGTTAATGTATGAAGCCGAGAAGGTTATTGAAAGCAACCTGATCGAAATAAATTGAGAAATAACGACGAAGGCCCCAGATAATCATCTGGGGCCTTCGTCGTCTGTATAGCTAACAATATTTTGCCGCTTTACTTTCCATCATGCTGCGAGCTTACTACTGTTGCGCCGCAAAATACTTACTAAACCTGCCTTCCAGATAATTAAACTCATCTGTCAGCTCTTTACTCAGCTTAGTTTGCTTGTTTTTCTCAGCTATATTCGCCATTTGGTTTAAGAATGACATACCCAGCTGAACATTCTGCCCACCCGTAAATTTATTCTTGCTTTCAGAAATATCCGCAAGATAGTCCAGCTCTTTTTTAATGTAAACTGCAGACTTTTCGATCAACTGGTTTGCCCTTTTCACATCACCGATCGCATACAGATTTTCAGACATGAAATAAGCGCCCATCGTAGACCTCATTCCATAGAACCTATCCGGCATTACCTGGAAATAACGGTCAGCCACCTTTTTAGCATCTTCAATTTTTCCTTCCTTTAACAATCCGCTCATAGCGGTGTTGAAAAGATTGGTAAATATAGAAATGTCATCAGCAGACTGTGTATCCAGGTAATTTGCAGTCTTCACATTGCCCCATTTGAATTTGTTCATCAGGTTATTGTAAAGTACCGGAGTATTGATCAGGTCAGATCTGCCAAGGGTAGTGTCTACTTTAAGAGGTCTCAGTCGCAACGCAAGGCCCTCGGTATACAAATAGTTGTCAAGTCCGTTATATTGTTCTGAAGGAACTGTACTTGCAAAGTAGACCGGCCTCTTCCAGTTGTTGTGTACCAGGATATCAAACATAGCAAGTGTTCCTTTAGTCACATAGTTTTTGTTGAAGGTCCATTCCATGGCAGGGACAATTTTTGCGGAGTCAGCAGCAGCGACAACGTTATTTTTGAGTACATCCTCACGGTTTACTGTAAGTTTGAAGTTTTTAGTAGGGATGAAATTATCCTTACTTCCATCCTGACGGGCTATTTTGTCAGCATCATTGTCAGAAAGCAATATCGCAAGGATGTTGCTGAGTTCAACAGAACCTGCGAGTTTGTAGTCCTGGTAATACATGACGTCTCTCACGCCCTGAATATACTGGGACTCTTTCATGCTGATCGGCAAAGGCTCAGATTCATTTTGTCTGCGCTTCATGCCATTGATGTACCAATCCGTATCAAACAGACTTAAGTTTACCAAACGGATGTCCGGCCTTACGTTCTCAACTTCCTGGATATACCAAAGCGGGTAAGTATCATTATCACCATAAGTGAATAAAATCGCATTCGGGGCACAGGATTCCATGTAATCAACAGCGATGTCATGAGCTACCATTTTTTCTGACCTGTCATGATCATCCCAGCCCTGTGCAGCCATGATCACTGGTGCGGCAAGCAGACCCGCAGCTGTAGCCAGTATAGCACCATTTGCGGGTGTAAGCTTTTTGCTCAGCCATTCTCTTAGTGCCAGTACACCTAAACCTATCCATATGGCAAAAGCATAAAAAGATCCCGCATAGGCATAATCCCTCTCCCGCGGTTCCATCGGTTTTTGATTGAGGTATAAAACTATGGCGATGCCCGTAAAGAAAAACAAAAGGGCTATGATACCGGCGTCCTTTTGACTGCGTTTAAAATGCCATATAGCACCAAGTAAACCAATAATCAGTGGCAGGAAAAAGAACCTGTTGTAAGCTTTACTGTCTACGATTGTAGGCGGAAGGTTTTTTTGACTGCCTAAAAGCAAACCGTCAATAGGTTTTATTCCGCTCAGCCACTGGCCCTCATAGGCACTGCCCTGACCCTGGTCGTCATTTTGGCGGCCCACGAAGTTCCATAAGAAATACCTCGTATACATGAGCCCAAGCTGATAGCTAAAGAAGAAGCGGACATTGTCTATTAGCGTTGGAAAATGTGCATCATCCAGTCCCAGCATGTCTTTATAATAACCTACATGCCTGGCATCATCACTGTACATGCGTGGAAAAGGAGTAGTTCTGTCATAGACATACTCGCTCTTTTTGCCTGCATTTTCGTATTTATCTGCGCCTTTTCTGTACAATGTCTTGCCTTCTTTGACCTCAACCGGCTGTGAATTATAATTCGGCCCGAACAACAATGGCCTGTCACCATACTGTTCCCTGTTCAGATAGCCCAGGAAAGAAAATGCATTGTCAGGATCACTGTTGTTTAAGTTAGGATCTGCTTTGGCCCTGATAATGATCATCGCGAAAGAGCCGTAGCCGAAGATGATCAGTACCGTAGAAAGCAAAGCGAGGTTAAGGATTTTTTTCTGATGTTTAATGGAGTATCTGATGCCCCAAACCAATGCCCCGATCAATACAATAGCGAAGAAAATAACGCCTGAGCCGAATCCCATCCCCAAAGTATTCACGAAGAAAAGATCGAAGTAAGCGCCAAGCGATACCAGGTATTGAATGATGCCGTATTGGATTACAGCCAGGATCAGTATGCCGATGATACCGGTTTTAAAAATACCGGAAGTAGTGGCTTTTTTTGTTTTCTTAAAATAGTAAACGAATGCGATTGCAGGTATGGTCAACAAGTTGAGCAGGTGAATACCGATGGACAGACCCATAATGTAGGCGATAAACAGCAGCCATCTGTCGGCACGAGGTTCGTTGGCCACTGCTTCCCATTTTAAAATGGCCCAGAATACAATTGCAGTGAACAAAGACGACAGCGCATATACTTCTGATTCAACTGCCGAAAACCAAAAACTGTCTGAAAATGTATAGGCCAAAGCACCCACTAAACCGGCACCCATGATGCTGATCATATTGGCTTTGCTGATTTCTTCGTTTTCTTTTATCAGTACTTTTTTAGCAAGCGCAGTGATGGTCCAGAATAGGAACAAAATTGTCGCGCCACTGGCTATTGCAGAACCCACATTCATGAAATAAGCTACTTTGGTTGCATCACCAAAAGCAAATAAGGAGAAGAAACGTTGTATCATCAGGAACAGAGGTGCTCCCGGCTGGTGCACCACCTGCATTTTTAAAGCAGAGGCAATAAACTCGCCGCAATCCCAAAAACTAACTGATGGTTCTAATGTTAAAATATAGGTGATCGTGGCTATTGCAAAGCAAATCCAACCAGTGATGTTATTAATCTTCGAATAATTCATTTCGTTATCAAGTGATTACTACTAATAAGGCTATTAATTGCTGCCGAAAATAAAGAATAAGATTGATAATCGGGTAAAGTAATGCCGAGTTTAACAATTTTTAATCGATTGCCTGCCGGGGCTGCGGTAATGGCAAACGGGAGCAAATAATTGAGCCGTCTTTCGACAGCACTGACCGGTCCGATACGGATATAGCTATACAGTTGTTTTTCCTGCGCTATTCTGCACACTTTCTGCGGTCCTTCTGTGCTCCGGCCGCGATAAAGGGTACTTTAAGCGCAGAAGCTGCGCAGCAGGTATGCGGAAAGCGCTCAGCAAGTGAAAAGAACTATTTAAATATCATCGGGGATATAACAAGAGAATTAAATGGTCGCTATTGATGTGTAATAACCGGTTGATTTTCTGGTCGTTGTTTTTTGGTCATTTTCTTTTTAGAAATTATTTGACTTTTTTTTGATTCCGGTATTGCAGAAGTGAAAAATGTGCGTAAATTTGCATTCCATTTCAAAGCAACCGTTTTGATGGAAGATTGTCCGATAGTATAAGGGTAGTACAACGGTTTTTGGTACCGTTTGTCTTGGTTCGAATCCAGGTCGGACAACTAAACAATATTCGGATTGTGAACTCAACAGCGCAATCCGATTTTTTTTAACAGTATTGATCGTATTCAATAATGCCATTGCAATTTAACCCAGTTAAACTTTTTGCCGGCAGCGGCACAAAAGATTTAGCGCACAAAATTGCCGAAAGTTACGGCAAACCTCTTGGTAATGTAACGTTAAGCAAGTTTAGCGATGGTGAATTTCAGCCTTCTTATGATGAGACAGTAAGAGGATGCGATGTATTTCTGATCCAGTCTACCTACCAGCCATCTGACAATTTAATGGAACTGCTGCTAATGATTGATGCAGCAAAAAGGGCATCCGCACATTACATTACTGCCGTTGTTCCTTATTACGGTTTGGCAAGGCAGGACAGAAAGGATAAACCAAGGGTTGCCATAGGGGCAAAACTTGTAGCCAATCTTTTAAAGTCTGCAGGTATCCACCGGATCATGACCATGGACCTTCATGCTGCACAGATCCAGGGCTTTTTTGATATACCTGTTGACCATTTGGATGGTTCAGTGATCTTTGTTCCTTATATCAAGAGTTTAGGACTGGAGAATTTGACCATAGCCTCTCCGGATATGGGTGGTTCTTACAGAGCGCGTACCTTTGCTAAATTTTTTAATGCTGAGGTGGTGATCTGCGACAAACGCCGTAAACGTGCCAATGAGATTGAATCGATGTCGATCATCGGTGATGTAAAAGATCTCGATGTCGTGCTGATGGATGACATCTGCGATACTGCGGGCACATTGGCCAAAGCCGCTGCCCTGATTATGGAAAAGGGGGCCCGAAGTGTAAGGGCAGTTTGTACACACCCCGTATTGTCCGGCAAGGCATATGAGACAATAGAGAACTCAATGCTTACGGAATTGATCGTTACGGATACCATTCCGTTGAAACAACAGAGTTCGAAGATCAGGGTACTGAGCACGGCGCCATTGTTTGCAAAGGCAATAGCGAATGTGAATGAGCATGGCTCCATTAGTGATCTTTTTAATGTTTAACAAAAAAATTGAATCCCGATTGATCAAAGCGGTCATGAAAGGTTTGAGTAATTATATAAATAAATAAAAAATGAAAACAATCGCAATTAGCGGTTCTCCAAGAGAGAACGTAGGGAAACGCGATGCTAAAGAGCTTCGCTATGAAGGCAAGGTTCCTGCAGTATTGTATGGTGGTAAAGAGCAAGCACATTTTGCTGTAGTAACAACTGAATTGAAGGATGCTATTTATACACCGGAAGCTAACTTTATTGAAATCACTTTAGGTACTGAAAAAGTCAAAGCAGTGATCAAGGAATTACAGTTTCACCCACTTACAGACATGTTGTTACATGTTGATTTTCTTCAGTTGTTTGATGACAAACAAATTCTGATGGAAATCCCTGTTAAATTGACCGGAACTTCTCCTGGTGTTAAAATGGGTGGTAAACTGGTGCAAAAATTACGTAAACTTCGTGTTAAAGCTTTGCCTAAAGACATGCCTCAGGCAGTTGAAGTAAGCATCTCTAAATTAGAAGTTGGTAGTTTGTTCCGCGTACGTGACCTTGAAGGAGGTAAATACGTAGTGACAAACACTCCTGAAGATACCATTGTTTCTGTAGGTATGTCAAGAGCATTGAAACAAGCAGAGCAGCAAGCAGGTAAAAAATAATTTTTATCAGCACAGCCATAAAAGCAGCGCCATAACGGGGCTGCTTTTTTTATGAACAGTAATTGCTACCATTTAAACTATTATCTTTGCGGGAAATGAAATATCTAATTGTTGGTTTAGGAAATATTGGCCCCGAATATGCAAATACAAGACACAATATAGGTTTTAATATTGCTGATGAACTGGTAGGGCAGCTTGGCGGCTCCTTTTCTAATTTACGTTTGGCGTATTATTCCGAAGTATCCTTTAAAGGCAAAAAACTGCATGTGATAAAGCCGACCACTTTTATGAATTTGAGTGGCAAAGCAGTCAGCTATTGGATGCGTGAATTAAAAATTGCTCCTGAAAATGTATTGGTTCTGGTTGATGACCTGGCATTGCCTTTTGGAAAACTCAGGTTAAAACTTCAGGGCAGCAGCGCAGGGCATAACGGATTGAAAAGTATAGAGGACCTCTGCGGCGGGCAAAATTATGCTCGTCTGCGTTTTGGCATCGACGACAATTTTCCAAAAGGCAGGCAGGTAGATTATGTACTGGCTCCTTTTGACAAAGATGAGCAGCCGGAATTGCCCGGTCTAATAGACAAATGTGCGGAGCTGATCAAAAGTTTTGTAACTGTGGGGCCTGCGCAAACTATGACCTTTTTTAATAAGTAGTGTACTGACGGAGCTTCTCGTGCAGAACCTCGAGCTCGAAAGGTTTGCTGATCACATCGTTAGCACCCGCTTCTATTGCGGTCTTTTTGTCGTTTTCCATCACTGCTGCCGAGAAAGTAATCACCGGTACGTTTTCTTTGCCCTGGACATAACCTTCTCTGATTAATCTTATAGCTTCAAGGCCATTCATCACCGGCATGAAGGTATCCATAAGTATGATGTCATAGTCATTTTCCCTGAGCTTGTCCAACGCGTCTTTCCCGTTTTCCACAACATCTGCGTCAATCATCCAGTCTTTAAGGATCTTGACGATCAGGAATTTATTGATGGGATTGTCTTCCGCTACCAATACTCTCAGGTTGTTGAACGGTGTAAGTTTCTCTTTTACTATTTTTTGGGAAATCTGAACTTCTTTGACGACTTCATACCAGTTTGTAAAGCAAAACGTGCTGCCCTGGCCTTCTTCGCTGATTACCTCAAGCAGACCGCCTTTGAGTTTTGCAAGGTTCTTTACTATGGAAAGACCAAGGCCAGTTCCGCCAAATTTTACAGTGGTTTGTTCGTCAGCCTGTTCAAATGTTTCAAAGATCTTGTCGATATTTTCCCTGGCGATGCCTATACCTGTGTCAATTACTGAGAATTTGATCCGTACATTATTTCCTTTTCTATTCAGAATCTCCACCTTTAGTGTAATGCTGCCCTCTGAGGTGAATTTAATAGCGTTCCCAATAAGGTTCATCAGGATCTGGTTCAGACGGAGGGAATCTGCCATGATGTGGTTTGGCAGGTCAGGATCAAAATGAGTGATCAGCTCCAGTTTTTTTTCTTTTGCCCTTATCCGTAACAGGTTTACCACGGCGTTGCAAATATTTAAGATATCTGTTGCGCTTCTGTTAATCTTAAACTTCCCTGCTTCTATCTTGGAAAGGTCAAGGATGTCATTAATTACACCAAGAAGGGAGTTGGTAGAGGTCTCAAGCAGATCTATCATTTCTTTTTGCTCAGCATTGAGTCCGCTGCGTTCCAGCAGGTGTGCTATTCCTATAATGCCATTTATAGGCGTGCGAATCTCATGACTCATATTGGCCAGAAAATTTTCTTTAATTCTTTTGCCCTGTTCTGCCTGCTCTTTAGCTTTGATCAGCTCCTTTTGATAGGCTTCAAGTTCTTTGTTCTTGCGTTTTAACTCTCTTTGGTTTCGGATAAACTGTATGAATGAATCCACTTTGGCAGAAGTTACAAAAGGGTCAAGAGGTTTATACAGATAGTCAACCGCCCCTGTATTAAGGCCTTTAACTGCATATTTGGTTTCTTTGGAAATTGCTGTAACGAATATAATGAGTATGTCTTTCGTGCGCGGATTGCTTTTTAAGATCTCAACCAGTTCGAAGCCGTCCATTTCAGGCATTTGTACGTCAACCAGTGCTATGGCGATATCCATTTCCCAGGAAAGTCTTAAGGCCTCGTTGGGATTGGTAGTACTGATCAGGTTGATATCAGCTCTTTGCAATAGTGCTTCAAGGGCAACAATATTTTCGGGCCTGTCATCAACAATTAATATGTTAATTTTTTCCATGGGATTTTGAGTTGTTATTGGGCCCTCAGGCTATTTTCTGGTAAATGTTGTTTTTTTTGTCAACGATCTTAAAACGCCCGATTTCGTTATATCGCAGTGTCTCTTTTGACCCGAGGCAAAGAAAGCCAAAATTAGCTAAACTATTGTAAAATAAGTCAATAACCCGATTTTGAAGGTCTGTGTTAAAATAGATCAGCACGTTCCTGCAGGATATCACCTGAAATTCATTGAATACGCCGTCCGAAGCGAGGTTATGAACCGAGAACAATACATTCTTTTTTAACGAACGATTTATTTTTGCGGCATCATATTTTGCTGTATAATAGTCCGACAGTGTATGGTGTGTACCGGTCTTATGGTAGTTTTCGGAATATTGTTTCATTTTCTCAAGTGCATAGATGCCATTTTTAGCATATTCAAGTACATCGTTGTTGATGTCTGTTCCATAGAAAAACGTTCTGTCGTACAAATTTTCTTCTGAAAAGAGTATCGCGAAAGAATACAGTTCTTCACCGGTTGAGCATCCTGCGTTCCATATTTTGATTCGCTGATATGATCTTAGATAGGGAATAACATGTGAGGTCAGAGACTGGTAAAAAGACGGATCTCTGAACATTTCTGTAACATTCACAGTCACCTCTATCAAAAAGGATTCGAAGTAATCCGCATTATTGGTTAATAATGTGCGAAGGTCAAGAAGATCCAGCTTCTGAAGCTGCATGATCCTGGTGACCCTTCTCTTTAAGGATGCAGCCGAATAATCGCTAAAATCGAACCCATGTGTATGTCTGATCAAATTGATAAGATCTGAAAGCTGCTCATAAGTAATCGTTTCGGGATGAGAACTATTCATGTTAGCTTAGCCAAACCCTCAACATGGATAGGAGTTTATCCATGTCAACAGGTTTGGAAATATAATCATTTGCGCCTGCTTCTATACATTTTTCGCGGTCATTTTTCATCGCTTTTGCTGTCAATGCGATAATTGGCAGCTTGGCAAATTTCTTTTCCTCCCGGATAGTCCGCATGGCTTCATAACCATCCATTTCCGGCATCATAATGTCCATCAGTACGAGATCTATTCCAGGGTTTTCGTGTAGTTTTTGAATGGCTTCTTTTCCATTATTTGCAATGTATATGTTCATTTCATATTCTTGCAGGGCACTGGAGAGGGCAAAAATATTCCTCATGTCGTCGTCGGTGATCAGTACAGTTTTTCCTTTAAGTGCTTTTTCAAGGGTTGAAACGCTTTTCCCTTTTGCAATGGTTCTGGAAACCGGTCTTTCATCCTGTTTCAATTTGTTCATAAAGAGACTCACTTCATCAATCAGCCGGTCGTTGGATTTGTTGGATTTCAATACCATGGCCTCTGTATGCTTCATAATGTGTGCCATCTTGTCGTCATCCAGTTCCATTGCCGTGTTGATGATCACCGGAATATGCGAATGTTCAGGCTGGGATTTAATTTCGTCGAGAAGATCAAAACCCGAAATATCAGGCAGCCTCAGGTCGAGGATGATACAGTCAAAAATATGTGTTTTCAGCAGTTCCAATGCCTCATTTCCAGTGAATGCCTGTTTGACCTCTACACCTTTGTCGGTGAGTTGCCGCGTCAGGATTTTGCTTTGCAGTTCCTGGTCTTCAATGACCAGCACTTTGTTAAGGTTATATTTGGTATGGGCCGAACTGAGCTGGTCAAATGCCTTATCAAGCTGATCTTTTTCGATCGGTTTTTTGAGAAAGCCAATGGCTCCCCGTTGTTTTGCGTCACTTTCTTTTACTGTTCCGGCCGACATCATATGTACGGGGATGTGTCTAGTCCGCACATCAGACTTAAGCTTTTTCAGGATGGTCCAGCCATCCATGACGGGTAGCATAATATCGAGGACAATTGCATCGGGAAGTTGGGATGTAGCCAATTCAAGTGCCTTATCTCCACTATAGGCGAGAATGGGCTTAAAACCTTTCTCGGAGGCATAATCGCTTAGTATTCCTGCGAAAGCCTGGTCATCCTCAACAATGAGGAGGGTTTGAAGCCTATGGGTTTTTATCGGCGTAGTCGCGGCATTTGGGATGAGTGGTGCAATTTTAGGCTCCTGGGGATTCTCTTCAGATACATAGCCGGCTATCTGACTGGCATTTGCCGTGTGCTGCTCGGGGATGAACAGCGTAAAAGTGCTTCCTGAATTCACTTCACTTTGTACCTGGATTTCACCTCCAAGTATACTGGCAAGTTCCTTACTGATCGACAGACCCAGGCCAGTTCCGCCATATTTTCTGCTGGTAGAACCGTCTGCCTGCTGAAATGCCTCAAATATCAGCCGCTGTTTGTCTTCAGGTATCCCGATGCCCGAGTCCTTCACTGCGAGTGCAAGTACCTTCTGCGGAGTGCCATTGAGCCGATCGGAGTAAAATCTATGACCCTTATGAGCCTGAGTGATGCTGAAGGTGATCTGACCGTGTTCGGGTGTAAACTTAAACGAATTGGAAAGCAGGTTTTTTATCACCTGTTCCAATCTTGACCGATCTGTAAGAATGATTCCCGGCAGGTCGTGGCCCAGAAGAACGTCAAACCTGATCTTTTTGCTTTTGGCAAGCTCAGTAAATAAGGCCTCCATGTCCTGTTTGATGCTTTGCGGCTTGACTTCTTCTATCGTAAGATCAATTTTTCCTGATTCAATTTTGGAGAGATCCAGGATGTCATTGATCAGTGTAAGCAGGTCGGTTCCCGCATTGTGGATTACGCCAGCATATTTTATCTGCTCCTCATTGAGGTTTTCCGGTTTGTTTTCCTTGAGGATCCTCGCAAGAATGAGGATACTGTTGAGCGGGGTGCGCAGTTCATGGCTCATATTGGCCAGGAATTCTGACTTGTATTTACTGGACAATTCCAGTTCTTCTGCTTTGAGGCTCATGGCCTCACGCGCCTGATTTACAAGTACATTGCGTTCTTCCAGCTGTTGTGCTTTTTCTTCCAGCTCTGCATTGGTTTGTCGCAGCTCCTCCTGCTGTACCCTGAGTTCCTCTTCAGACGCCTGAAGCTGCTCCGATTTGTAGATGAGTTCTTCGTTGGTGGTACGCAGTTCTTCCTGCTGACTTTCCAGCTCTTCTGCCTGCTGCTGGGTCTGCTCAAATAGTGCGCTGAGTTTGACTCTGGCGATGGCACTGTTGATTGACACGCCGATGCTCTCTGTGATGGTATTTAAGAATAATAATTTAGATTCATTGGGTTTTTCCGTCAGACCAAGCTCAATCACAGCTATGGTCATATTTTCAAATACTATAGGAAGAATAAATATAAAGGAAGGTGCGGTGTCTCCCAATGCAGAACTGATCTTAAGATAATCTTCAGGAATATTGTCGAGCATTTTACTTTTCTTTTCGATTGCCGCCTGCCCAATCATGCCTTCGCCAAATGAATATTCCCGACTTGCACTTTTTGTCCGCTGGTAGGCATAGCCTCCTTTGAATACAAAAGTTTTCCTTTTTTCGTCCAGCAGAAAAAGCGCGCCAACACTGGCACCGGTATAATTACAGATTCGGGAAACTACATTTGCAGATAACTCTTCAATTTCCTGCTCACCGCGCATAGATTCGGTGACCTCCGTCACCCCGGTCAGTAACCAGTTTTTTTGCTTATTGTCGG
The DNA here is from genome assembly GCF_030244015.1 of Pedobacter ginsengisoli. GTDB lineage: Bacteria > Bacteroidota > Bacteroidia > Sphingobacteriales > Sphingobacteriaceae > Pedobacter > Pedobacter ginsengisoli. Next base: position 531,420 of record NZ_JASSYX010000003.1, on the reverse strand, counting down.
CAGAGATTTTTTCGAGCCGGATGTTGGAATCCCGCATCTGCTCTTCCGTAAGTTTTTGCTGATCAAAAGTCCGTTTGATATAGGAAAACAAGAATAAGATAAGACCAAAAATAATAACGGCGCTGAGTAAAACAATCCATATGGTCCTGGTATTACTTTTGTCTGTATCTGCCTTTCTTTTTTCAAGCAGCAAATGTTCGGTTTTGGTGATTTTGTTGCTAATCCGCAGCATCTTATCTTTTATGCGCTGTCCATTGCCTGTCAGGATCTGCTCCAGACCGGCAGTGCGGCCCCGGGAAGCATTGCTTTCGAGTATACTCCGCATATCCGCAAGTTTTTCATTGGCGTAATATTCAAGAGAATCAACACTTTTACTTTGTTCGGGGTTATCAAGTACTAATTTTCTCAGTTCCCGAATGGTGGGGCCAATTTTAGTGGCATTTGCGGTATAGGGCTCGAGAAATTTTTTTTGTTCCGACAGTGCGTAGCCCCTTACCGCGGTTTCAGAGCTGACTGACAGATTTTCAATTTTTTGAATTAAATTTATGACATCATAGGTATGATTCGTCCACCGGGCATCTTCACTGAGTGATTTTATACTAAAATAAGAGGTTGCCGCTGAAACGAGGACAAATGCCAAAGAGACCGAAAATCCGGTCAGCACTTGCTGTTTAAAGGAAAGTTTAAACATATGGTTTGTTAATGTTTTACCAGGAAATCCGTATTATACAATATTAGGAATAATATCTGATTTAGGGTTTCTTATATAAAAATTACAAGTGGTTTTAATGCAAATTCTGCAGGCAGGTGGCGTAGGTGGCGCCAATAGGTATAATATTGTTGCCGATCCAAACCTGCGAGCGGTCAAATTTGCTGATCTTATCCCTGGCTATGATGAAAGCGCGATGGGTCCTGATAAATTTCTTTTCCGGGAGCAGCAGCAGCATCTCGCTCACGGAAACCCGGGTGCTAAGCAACTTTCCGCCAGTTAAATGGACCTGGGTATAATTGCCGCAGGCTTCTATATACAGGATGTCTTCAATCTGTACCTTTATTTGCTCATAACCATCTTTGAAAAAAATAGAGTCAGGATGCCCGGTACTTTCAAATTTGTTCCTGAGGTTGTGCAGTTCCAGGGCTTTATTACAGGCTTTAAGAAAGCGGGAAAGGGAAAAAGGCTTAAGCAGGTAATCTACTGCATCGAGCTCAAAGCTTTTTACAGCATGCTCAGAATAGGCTGTCGTGAAAATCACCATCGGGGGATTGGAAAGGCTGCCTAGAAAGTCTATACCATTAATATCCGGCATTTTAATATCCAGGAAAATAAGATCTGTTTTGTTTTGGTGCAGGTAAGCAATCGCATCAAATGCGTTGGTGAATGTGGCATTAAGCTCAATGAACGGGACTTTGGATGCATGTGATTTTACGACATCCAAAGCTATAGGCTCATCATCAATTGCGATAGCGATCATTCCTAAAATTAGTTATTTCCCGTCAGTTGCAAGGTTAGGTGGATAAAAAATTCTTTAGCGCTTTCCCTGATGATCAGTTCGTGCCGGTTTGGATAAAGGTGTTCAAGCCGCTGTTCAACATTTTTCAGCCCGATACCGCTTTTTAGTTTTTCAGGATCATTGTCGGGTTTAATATGAATACTGTTGTGTACATCAAAGTATAGGGTATTTCCTTTAGTTTGAAGCGTAATTTTAATGTGTGAGGGTTGTTGCAGACTGATGCCGTGCTTGAATGCGTTTTCTACAAAAGGAATAAGCAGCATCGGTGCAATTTGCTGGTTGTTGATCTGCTCATCAATTTGTGTTTCAATACTAATGGACGGTGAGCGGGAAGTTCTAAGTTTTTGCAGGGCGATGTAATTATTGAGGTAATCAACATCCCGGGTCAGGGAGATTTTTTCCTGCATGTTTTCCTGCAGCATAAAACGCATCATATCGCCAAGCATTTGTATGCCCTCGCCTGTCCGTTCTGCATTTTCCTGAAGGGCGGTTCCGTAAAGTGTGTTGAGTGCATTGAATAGAAAATGCGGATTGATCTGCGACCGCAGGAAACTCAGGCTGGCATCGGACTTGTCAAGTTCTGTTTTTAAGGTGGTGAGTTCTGCGTTGCTTTCCCTGCGTTTTTTATAGATGTACCAGGAAAGAGGTGCGCTGATAATGATTTGTGTGGGGATGTGAAACAGGATCACTATCCCTGCCATTTCTCCCCGGTTACTGAACAACAGTGCAATCAGGGAAAGCGGGATGCAAAATATGATGGTGATGAGCAGAATTTTCCAAAAGAAGTTTTTAAAAGTCCTGCCAGAGGTTTTTACTTCCGGGATGAGGTAATAGAGGGAATAGATAACAATAAAGACTGCTGCACAAATGACCAGCGTCCAACAAACCATTACTTCAAAGGGTGATGAGGTGGCGATCAGAAAAAGCAGGCCGACAAACCAGAACGCACCTCCGAATACGGCTTCAAGTTTCATCCGGCTTGCCGGATCATACTTGCTGGTCTCGTTTTCCCTAAAATAGACAATGAGCTTCTTTAAGGCGATATAGATCATGATAACCAGGATCAGCCATGCTGCGTAAGTATATCCCTTGAAGAAAAAATGGGCATATGCCTCGTCTGTGGTAGGGAAATCAGCAAAAAGATGGGCCTGGCTATAGGTGTAGATAATGCTTGTGGTCAATCCTGTTCCCAAAAACAGAATGATGATGACCAAAATCGACAGGACTCTGGTATTTGGCTTAAAGATAGACGGCCCTATGCAAAAATTGAGTAACAGGAAGCTAAAATATAAGATAGAAAAGCGGAATAATTCGGGTATAAGGTAGTTGGAGATGTAAGAGTAACGCAAATTTGCTCCCTTCATCAGGTACTCGGTGAAGTTTGGTGTTCTTTCACCGGAATTAGATATCAGCAAAATAATGGCAAAGCCGTAAAGGCCGGTGGCGATCCAGAACTCTATCTTGGCAAGATCTTTTATTTTCATCAGTTTATACGTTTTAATCATGGTAAGTACGCTGCAATAGTACGAAGGCTTTTGTCTCCAAATTTTAAAATGTGACCAAACCCTTTAAAAATGTGACGAATTGCATTTTGAATATGATTTTTCTAAGTTTGTAGCATGATCGTATATGGGATACCCAATTGCAATACTGTAAAGAAAGGGAGAACCTGGCTTAGTGAAAATGGATTTGCGCCAGAGTTTTATGACTTTAAGAAGAACGGGATTACTGCAGAAAAGCTGAGAGAATGGTGTGATATTTTTGGATGGGAAAAAGTGCTGAATAGAAAAGGCACCACCTGGAGAAGCCTGAGCACAGAAGAGCAGCAGAGCGTTTTGGACCGGGAGAGTGCAATACATATTTTGCTAAAATATACAAGCGCCATTAAGCGACCGATAGTTGAAGTGAACGGTAAGCCGGTGCTGATCGGTTTTGATGAGTCTGATTATACCAAAATTTTGAAGTAATCTTCTTTGACCTGCACGGTCTTTGCTGTTAAAGTTTGTTAAATAAAGGGAATACGTTTTAAAACAGCGTTACATTTGGATATGTGCAAAAAATTGCTGTTGATTTTTATACTTTTCATTCCGGTTTCTGTGTTTGCACAGCAGATCACGGGTAAGGTATATGATCTGGACAATAAAGCCGTCCCATTGCAGGAGGTGAATGTGAAGAATCTGAACAATAATCAGGCAGTAAAAACCAAAGCAGGGGGACAATTCAGTTTGCCGGCCAGATCCGGGGATCTCCTGGTGTTTTCACTGTCGGGATATCATACCGATACCCTTTACCTGATTGACCTCCTGCCAAAGATTGTTTATCTTCCCGGTAATTCAATAGCATTGAGCGAGGTTAAAATCGTTGGCGCTAAAATCAATCCTTTAGTTTTTGCGCCGGATCCTGAAGCACAGGAGTTCAAGAGAATCCGGACGGACGGACTCAGGGGAAAAAATAATAACGACCGTGCCGGCGGGCTGAAATTTAATCTGGGATACGGTAAGTACCGCAGAGAACAGGAAAAGATAAGACTCCTGGAAGAACGGGATAAATACGAGACGGAAATTAACCAGGTTTTTACAGAAGCATACGTCTCAGATCTGGTAAAATTGAAAGGGCAGGACCTCAAAGATTTTATGTCGTTGTACAGACCCACAGCGGTGCTCGTGAAAGCTGAGCGGCCCTTCAATTATGATTACTATACGGTACAAGCCTATCATCAGTGGCTGAAACTTCCCGAATGGCAGCGCAAACTGCCGCCTGTACCTAAGCTTAAGTCAAATTAATCAGTTTGCCGATTAGACAGAATAAGTTATCATTTTATATCTTTATCCTTAATCTTTAAATCCTGGACTATATGTTTAATAAATTGGTGATGCTTTTAGCATTGTTGTGCGCTTTTGGCGGAAACGCAGCTGCGCAGGAATTGGGCGCTGACAGTAATTATGATCCGCATGCGGCTTTCGGTCCTTTATTTTATTCCCAGAATGGGAATGAATTCCGGTCAGCGAGTGGTTATCCCGGCCCAAAGTACTGGCAAAACCGCGCTGATTACAACATAACTGCTAATCTGGATGATGTGAATAATAAGGTTACAGGCAGCGTGACGATCACCTATAAGAATAACAGTCCGGATAAACTGTATTACCTGTGGCTGCAGCTTGATCAGAATTTGTTCTCCGCTAAATCGCGTGGAAATGCGCTTATCCCTGCGGGGAGCAGGTATGGCAGCCGGGGCGAAAAGCTGGACGGGGGGTATACTATAGAGGGGCTGTCTATATCCCAGAAGGGGAAAACAGAAAAATTTACAGCTATAACCGAAGATACCCGGATGCAGATCCGTCTGGAAGACGCTATGGAAGCAGGTGGTGACGCGATCACGATAAAGATGAATTTTTCTTTTGTGGTTCCAATAAATGGTTCAGACCGTATGGGTCATTTGACAACGAAGAACGGAGAGATATTTTCTATTGCTCAGTGGTTTCCCAGAATGTGTGTATATGATGATGTACTGGGATGGAATACTTTGCCGTATTGGGGCGCGGGAGAGTTCTATTGTGAATACGGAGATATAGATTTTGCAGTGACCACTCCGGCCAATCATATTGTGATGGGTTCGGGTGAGCTTTTGAACCCGCAGGAGGTATTTACGCCGGTACAGCTGCAACGCTGGAATGCTGCTAAGAACAGTGATAAAAAGATTGCCATCCGCTCAGAATCAGAAGTACTGGATGCCGCGTCACGGCCGGCAAAGGATAAATTGGTCTGGAAATTCAGGATTAAAAATACACGTGATGCGGCGTGGGCTTCATCAAAAGCTTTTGTGCTGGATGCGGCACGTATAAATTTGCCAAGCGGTAAGAAGTCGCTTGCTGTCGCGGCACATCCCGTGGAGAGTAATGGAGAGGACGGTTATGGCAGGGCAGTGGAATACATCAAAACATCTATTGAGCATTATTCAGCCAAATGGTTTGAGTATCCTTATCCAATGGCGGTTAATGTGGCAAGTAATGTCGGTGGCATGGAATATCCAGGAATCGTTTTTTGTGGCTGGCAGGCCAGGAATGCAGATGCATGGGGAGTGATCGACCATGAATTTGGACATACCTGGTTTCCGATGATCGTAGGTACGAATGAACGTAAATATGGATGGATGGACGAAGGCTTCAATACGTTCATTAATGGGATCTCTTCAGCATCTTTTAATAACGGGGAATATAAACAACCTAAGGCGAACATGCATGAGATAGCACGCAAACTGCAGAAGCCTGAACTGGAATACATCATGCTGACGCCTGATGCGATGAGGGAAAGAAATATAGGGACGAATCTGTATAGCAAACCGGGATGGGGACTGGAAATCCTGAGAAATGAAATATTGGGTGCGGACCGGTTTGATTATGCATTCAGGAACTACATCTCACAATGGGCGTTTAAACATCCGGCACCCTTTGACTTCTTCAGGGCAATGCAAAATGGTGCGGGCGAAGATCTCTCCTGGTTTTGGAAAGGTTGGTTTTTAGAGAACTGGAAAATGGATCAGGCGGTTGCGGGAGTTTCAGAGATCAGGGAGGGCGGATCAATTGCAGGTTATAATATTACTGTAGCGAATTTGGAACAGATGCCGATGCCGGTGATTTTGCAGGTCAAAACAAAAAGTGGTAAAACTGATCTTATCAAACTGCCGGTGGATGTCTGGATGAGAAATAAAACCTGGGTGATCAGGTATCCGGTCAGAGAAGAGATCGTTTCAGTAGTGCTCGATCCTGATAAAGTATTGCCGGATGTGAACGAAGACAATAACAGCTGGCAAAAAAAATAGGATTTATTTAAAAAAGCTTTGCTTTAGTTTTTCTGCATCTATTGCAGGGCCGGGTTCATCCAAACGGATCAGCCAGCCTTTTTGCTTCAGGCTGATGATATCTTGTTTGGCTACGGAGAGGTCTTTGCCTTTTATGTGCTGATGAAAGGAAACGGGATTGCCGGGTTCTATGCTTAAAGGTGTATTAAAAAGAATTTCTATTCTAAACTTCGGCCAGATCTGTATATCGGACAGCTGTGCCGAATAAACCTTTTTGGTGCTGTGTGGGGATTGGATACCGGCGAATTCGCCTTTATAGATGCCGCCCTTCTCAGTGGTCAGACTGCTCAGCAACTGAAAAGAGGTTTCGTTAATAATGTGAAAATGAACGACTGAAGGGCTGTGCTGATCGACAACAACACCCAGGTACACGCCTTCTTTGACAAAAGGGGTATCGGGTGTGAGCTGTAGTGGTTTGACAATGCCGGCATCTTCATCAGGGAGATCTCCATGTCCATGTACGAGGGTAACCTTTGAGACAAGGACCGGGATCTCAAAGTCATTGGCATCGGTGACGCCAATGGTATCTTTATCTATGATTCTGGTGATGTATCCTTCTAAATTTTCATCGACAAAACGTACAAAATCTCCTAATTTGTAAATCATTTGTTTATAGTTTTAACACAGGACAAATTTATGTTATTTTTGCGGGATGGCAGCAGAGGCGCAAAAAAACAATCCTTTACATGGACTGACACTGGAATTTATCCTTAAGCAGCTGGTATGGCATTATGGATGGGAAGAGCTGGGTACGCTGGTAAAGATTGCGTGTTTTAATAACAATCCTACGATGAACTCCAGTTTGAAGTTTTTGCGCAAGACAGACTGGGCAAGAAAAAAAGTAGAAAAGCTCTATTTAAATACTTTTCATTAACTGTCTATTTATTTTCTGTTAACCCCTTGATTTATAAAATGTATTGTCTTACCTTTGCAGTCCCTTATTGAGGGGTAAAGTTTTTAAACATTAATAGAAAAACAAAAAAGAGCAATGCCAACCATTCAACAATTAGTTAGAAAAGGTAGAGTAGCACTGGAGTTCAAGAGTAAGTCTCCGGCGTTGGACAGCTGTCCACAGCGAAGAGGTGTATGTACACGTGTATATACCACTACCCCTAAAAAACCAAACTCAGCAATGCGTAAAGTAGCGCGTGTACGTTTAACCAATGGTAAAGAGGTTAACGCCTACATTCCTGGAGAAGGTCACAACCTTCAGGAGCACTCAATCGTATTGATCCGTGGTGGTCGTGTTAAAGATTTGCCGGGTGTTCGTTATCACATCATCCGTGGAGCATTAGATACTTCGGGAGTTGCTGGTCGTAATCAGCGCCGTTCAAAATATGGTACTAAGCGCCCTAAACCAGGACAAGTTGCTGCGGCACCAACAAAAGGTAAAAAGAAATAATTAGGAGGAAAGAAAAATGAGAAAGTCAAAACCAAAAAAGAGAATTATCCTTCCTGATCCTAAATTTAACGATGTTCAGGTGACAAGATTTGTAAATAATATGATGTATGATGGAAAAAAATCCATCGCATATGATATTTTTTATGACGCAGTTGAACTGGCTGAGAAAAAAGCAGGCGAAAACGGTCTGGAAATATGGAAACGTGCTTTAGCTAATGTAATGCCTGCGGTAGAGGTGAAGTCACGCCGTGTAGGTGGTGCTAACTTTCAGGTACCTACTGAGGTAAGGCCTGACCGTAAAATTGCCCTGGGTATGAAATGGTTAATTTCTTACGCCCGTAAACGTGGTGAAAAAACCATGAAAGAAAAATTAGCAGGTGAAATTGTTTCGGCGGCTAAGGGTGAAGGCGCAGCAGTTAAGAAAAAAGAAGATACGCATAAAATGGCAGAAGCTAACAAGGCGTTCTCTCATTTCCGTTTTTAATTGAAATTATATAATGTCAAGAGATTTAAAATACACAAGAAATATCGGGATCGCAGCTCACATTGATGCGGGTAAAACCACAACAACAGAGCGTATCCTTTATTATGCTGGTGTTAGTCATAAAATTGGTGAAGTGCACGAAGGTGCGGCAACAATGGACTGGATGGCACAGGAGCAGGAGCGTGGTATTACCATTACTTCAGCTGCAACAACAGTAAACTGGAAATACAGAGGTGACAATTATCACATCAACATTATTGATACTCCCGGACACGTGGATTTTACCGTAGAGGTAAACCGTTCGTTACGTGTATTGGATGGTTTGGTGTTCTTGTTTTCTGCGGTTGACGGTGTTGAGCCTCAATCTGAAACCAACTGGCGGTTAGCAAATAATTATAATGTTGCCCGTATCGGTTTTGTGAACAAGATGGACCGTTCAGGTGCTGATTTCTTAAAAGTTGTTAAACAGGTAAAGGACATGCTGGGCAGTAATGCCGTTCCTTTGCAGTTGCCTATCGGCGCTGAAGACAGTTTTAAGGGTGTAGTTGATTTGATCAACAACCGTGGTATCGTCTGGAATGAGCATGATAAAGGTATGACCTTTACAGAAGTGCCGATTCCTGAAGATATGCTGGACGAAGTAGCTGAGTGGAGAGAGAAATTGTTGGAATCAGTAGCTGAATACGACGAATCTTTGATGGAGAAATTCTTTGAAGCTCCTGAAACAATTACTGAGCGTGAAGTTTTGGATGCATTGCGTCAGGCCGTATTGGATGCTAAAATTGTTCCAATGGTTTGCGGTTCGTCTTTCAAAAATAAGGGTGTTCAGACAATGCTTGACTATGTGATGGAGTTATTGCCTTCACCAATGGATTCTGAAGGTATTGTTGGAACTAATCCTAATACAGGAGAAGAAATATTACGTAAGCCAAGCGAAAAGGAACCTTTTGCAGCTTTAGCTTTTAAAATTGCTACGGATCCTTTTGTTGGCCGTCTTTGCTTTATCCGTGTTTATTCGGGTAATCTTGAAGCAGGTTCTTATATCTATAACGCAAGGTCTGAAAACAAAGAACGTATCTCACGTATTTTCCAGATGCATGCTAACAAGCAAAATCCAATCCCGAATGTTGGTGCCGGTGATATTGCAGCTGTTGTAGGTTTTAAGGACATTAAAACAGGAGATACGCTTTGCGAAGAGAAAAACCCTATTGTATTGGAATCGATGGTATTCCCTGAGCCGGTTATCGGTTTGGCAATTGAGCCTAAAACTCAGGCTGATATTGATAAATTGGGTATGGGCTTGTCTAAGCTTGCAGAAGAGGATCCTACATTCAGGGTACAAACTGACGAGGAAACTGGTCAGACTGTGATCTCTGGTATGGGTGAGCTTCACCTGGATATCCTGATTGACCGGTTAAAACGTGAGTTTAAAGTAGAGGTAAATCAGGGTGCACCACAGGTAGCTTATAAAGAAGCAATCAATGGTACTGTTCAGCACCGTGAAACTTATAAAAAACAATCTGGTGGCCGTGGTAAATTCGCTGACATTCAGGTTGTGATCTCACCAATTGATGCAGATTGGGAGAAAGGTGGATTGCAGTTTGTGAATGAAATTACAGGCGGTTCTATTCCACGTGAGTTTATCCCTTCAGTAGAAAAAGGATTTGCAGCTTCTATGGCTAACGGCGTATTGGCTGGTTATCCGCTTCCTGATATGAAGGTTCGTTTAATTGATGGTTCTTTCCACGCAGTCGATTCAGATGCTTTGTCTTTTGAACTTGCTGCTAAAATGGCTTATCGTGAAGCATTGCCTAAATGTAACCCGGTATTGATGGAGCCTATCATGAAAATTGAGATTCTTACTCCTGAAGAAAACATGGGTGATGTGATCGGTGATATGAACCGTCGTCGTGGTCAGCTTCTGGGTATGGATACACGTAACGGGTCGCAGGTAATTAAAGCGACTGTGCCGCTTTCAGAGATGTTTGGATATGTAACACAATTGCGTACCATCACTTCAGGACGTGCAACTTCTACTATGGAATTTGATCATTATGATCCGGCTCCGAAGAATGTTCAGGATGAGGTGATTGCTAAATCAAAAGGCAGAATTAAGTCAATAGACTAAACAATAAATCGGCAGCCGGTTATTAATAGCTCTAACCGGCGCCTTAATTAATAAGAATATGAGCCAAAGAATCAGAATCAAATTAAAATCTTACGATTATAATCTGGTAGATAAATCTGCCGAGAAAATCGTAAAAACTGTTAAACCTACGGGTGCAGTGGTAAGCGGACCAATTCCGTTGCCTACAGAAAAGAAAATCTTCACTGTTTTGCGTTCACCCCACGTGAACAAAAAGGCACGTGAGCAGTTTCAATTGTGCGCTTACAAACGTCTGCTGGACATTTATAGCTCTAACTCTAAAACAGTTGATGCTTTGATGAAACTTGAATTGCCTAGCGGCGTTGAAGTAGAGATTAAAGTTTAATGATACTTTTAACAGGTAAACAAAAGCGCCTTCAGGATTTCCTGAAGGCGCTTTTGTTTACGGGATATTTTTATTTAATATCATCTGCCGTTGCTCCTGATTTCTTCAAGCTTATTTCTTTCGTCCTGTAATTCCCTGGCCAGCTTTTTTTCCTTTTCATTGGCCTTCACTTTATAGTTTTGATATTCCTGGTTAATTTCTTCATAAAGGGAACTTCTGTACTTTGCTTCATGAACATTCCTGGCAGATCTTAGAATGATGACCGTCAGTGCTACAGTGAGCGAGGCAATGAGTCCCCAGACAAAAATATTATAACCGGATTTGGTAAAGCTTATGCCCAGGAAGCTGATCTCGTTTAGCCTGGCGTTTGAAGAGGCCAGGGAAGTCTCTGCGCCGGCAACTTGCTTATTGAGTCCGGCGATTTTATTTTGATAATTTACGGCTTCTTTTTTGGTGTTCATGAGTTGCCTGCGGGTAGTATTGAGTGTGTCTCTGACATTTTTCCAAAATAGGGAAAGTCTGTTCGGATTAATCAATTTATAGCCATCCAGTGTTCTGGATTTACTAAGCAGGAGCTGGTATTGTCCGTTTAAGGTTGGATCAATTTTGATGCTGTCTTTTCGCAATTGCGCAGTGGAAGTGATGCTGATAAATGCAGCGATAAAAATGAATAGAGTTTTTTTCATATAGGAATTTGTTCTTGTCTAATTTAACAATCATATTTTAATTTTATTGTGTTTTAGCGGGAGATAGTATATTTGCGGGGAATGTCTGTACTGCTATTTACACTTATAGTCCTGGCCGGAGCGTTTCTGGCCGGCCTGATTGGGTCTTTGACCGGACTTGGTGGAGGGGTAATTATTATACCATTACTTACCCTGGTATTGGGAGTGGATATACATTATGCTATTGGAGCTTCTATTATATCGGTAATTGCAACTTCATCGGGATCGGCTGCCGCGTATGTCAGGGAAGGAATCACGAATGTTCGTATTGGAATGTTCCTGGAGATTGCGACCACTGTTAGTGCAGTTATCGGAGCGGTGATCACCGTGTTTATTGATCCTAATTATATTGCCATAATCTTTGGTGCTATATTGCTGTTCTCTTCAGCAATGATGATCAGAAAAAAGGTAGACCGTTCTGATAACGATACATCCGGCCGGCTGGCTATTTTTTTTAAACTGAACGGATCATATCCGACTGGATCGGGCATTAAAAAGTATGCTGTTCACAATGTGGCAGGAGGATTCTTTATGATGTTCATAGCTGGCATAGTCTCGGGTTTGCTTGGGATAGGTTCAGGTGCGCTGAAAGTGGTCGCAATGGATAACATCATGAGGATACCTTTCAAGGTGTCGACGACAACCAGCAATTTTATGATGGGGGTTACTGCCGCGGCGAGTGCGGTCGTTTATCTGCACCGGGGACAGATTGATCCCGGAATCGCAATGCCGGTGGCTGTTGGTGTATTGCTCGGTGCAACAATTGGGTCTAAAATTCTGATGCGTGTTAAAGCGGACAGGCTTAAGGTAATATTTGCAGCTGTAGTTACTTTTCTGGCGTTGCAGATGATCTATAATGGTTACATGGGAAGGCTATGATGAAGAAAGATAAAGATTTTCCGCGCGGCAAAGATATTGAGATCATTCTCGGAACGCTGTTAAGGGTTGGGGTAATTGCTTCAATGAGCGTGGTGTTGATTGGAGGCGTAGTTTATTTGCTGTTTAATTATTCAGGAATCATTGATTACGGTACTTTTGATGCTCATAGAACTGAATTTTCTTCCATTGCGGCTATTTTTCTGGGCTTAGGCCGGTTAGATAGCGAAGCAATCATCCAGTTTGGGGTTTTACTGCTGATCTTTACACCAATATTAAGAGTGGTTTTTTCAATTTTCGGCTTCCTGACAGAGCGTGATTACCTCTATGTTTTAATAGGATTGCTGGTTTTAATTGTGATTTTGTTTAGCCTGAGCAACAGGTTGACCGGGTAAAACTCGCTTTAATGGTGTCTTATCCCTCTGAAATATTTTTTTGCATTTATTTGAAAAAATAATGAGCTAACTATTTGAAAATTAAGATTTCTTTCCTATTTTTGCCGTCCCTTAACGGGAATGTATATCCACCTTGAACGAAGCCCTACTGCTTCGATGGGTGTTAAATTAAAATAGAAAATGTCAGGTATTATTGGAAAAAAAGTAGGAATGACCAGCATTTTTGACGCCGATGGAAAAAATATTCCATGTACGGTGATCGAAGCTGGGCCTTGTGTAGTTACACAGGTTAAGACCGCAGAGAAAGACGGTTACGTTTCAGTTCAATTGGGTTTCGACGAAGCCAAAGAGAAGAACACAACACAACCTTTGAAAGGTCACTTTGCGAAAGCAAACACAACGCCAAAACGTAAATTGGTTGAATTTGATCCCTTTGAGGAGTCTTTAAATTTAGGTGATACCATTACGGTAAACATCTTTAATGAAGGAGATTTTGTAGATGTGGTTGGTACGTCAAAAGGTAAAGGATTTCAAGGTGTTGTAAAACGTCATGGTTTCGGCGGTGTCGGTGGTCAGACTCACGGACAGCACAACAGGATGCGTGCGCCGGGTTCATTGGGTGCTGCTTCTTATCCTTCACGTGTATTTAAAGGTATGCGTATGGCGGGAAGAATGGGTGGAGACAGAGTGAAAATTCAGAACTTACAGGTTTTGAAAGTTTATGCTGATCAAAATCTGGTTGTAGTTAGCGGTTCCGTACCGGGAGCCAAGGGTTCTTACGTAATCTTAGATAAGTAAGCAGATGGAAGTTAAAGTATTAAACATTTCAGGAAAAGAGACAGGTGCCAAAGTGCAACTTCCTGAGTCGGTATTCGGTATAGCGCCTGTTGATCACGCAATTTATTTGGATGTTAAGCAGTATCTGGCCAATCAGCGTCAGGGAACGCATAAATCTAAACAACGTAACGAGATTGCCGGTTCAACCCGTAAATTATACAAACAAAAAGGTACTGGTGGTGCTCGCGCCGGAAGTATTAAATCTCCATTGTTTAATGGTGGTGGTCGTGTGTTTGGTCCCCAGCCACGTGACTATAGTTTCAAATTGAACAAAAAATTGAAAGTGCTGGCTCGTAAGTCCGCATTGTCTTATAAAGCACAAGACGAAAATGTTTTGGTTTTGGAAGATTTCAGTTTTGATTCTATTAAAACTAAGAACTACGTTAATTTAGTTAGCGCTTTGAATCTGACCGGCGAAAAGACATTGTTGGTTTTACCTTCACAAAATAACAATATCTATTTATCAAGCAGAAACATACAGAAAGTGAAAGTTATAACTGCAGATCAATTGAATACTTATGATGTATTGAATTGTGGCAAACTTTTGCTGACTACTGATTCTCTTAAAACTTTGGAGGAGGCATTTGCCAAGTAATATGGAACTTTTAAGAAAACCAATATTAACAGAAAAAGCTTCTGCATTAACAGAAAAGTCTAACCGCTTTACTTTTAAAGTAGATCATAAAGCAAATAAACTGCAGATAAAGCAGGTTATTGAAAAAATGTATGGAGTAAATGTTTTGGCCATTAACACCATGGTTGTAGACGGCAAAGTGAAGTCTAGAAATACTAAAGGTGGATTGGTTACAGGACGTAGCCCGAAATATAAAAAAGCTATCGTGACACTTAAAGCAGGTGAAACAATAGATTATTACGCTAATATTTAATAAGAATTGAATAATTATAAACTATGGGCTTAAGAAAATTTAAACCAGTCACTCCGGGAACCCGCTTTAGAGTAGGTGCCAGTTTTACGGAGATTACAGCAACCAAGCCCGAAAAATCATTGGTTGTATCTTCTAAGAAATCGGGAGGACGTAACAATACAGGAAAGATGACTATGCGCTATATGGGTGGTGGTCACAAAAAATCTTACCGTTTAATTGATTTTAAACGTGATAAGTTCGACATTCCTGCAACAGTAGCTACTGTTGAATACGATCCTAACCGTACTGCACGTATCGCATTATTAAATTATGCAGATGGTGAGAAGCGTTATATTATTGCGCCTGAAGGGCTGCAAGTAGGGCAAAAGGTGGTGTCAGGTGATACTGCAACTCCTGAAGTAGGAAATACTTTGAAACTGGCCAATATTCCTTTGGGATCTATTGTGCACAATGTGGAAATTCATCCGGGCCGTGGTGCTCAGTTGGCGCGCAGCGCCGGTGCTTATGCACAGCTGGCTGCCCGTGATGGTAAATATGCAACGTTGAAAATGCCTTCAGGTGAGACAAGATTGATCTTGATAACTTGTTTAGCAACAATCGGAGCGGTTTCCAATTCAGATCATGCAAATGAGGTATTAGGTAAAGCTGGCCGCAGCCGTTGGTTAGGTCGTCGTCCAAGGACCCGTCCGGTAGCAATGAACCCGGTAGATCACCCTATGGGTGGTGGTGAGGGTCGCTCATCAGGAGGTCAGCCCCGGTCAAGGAACGGTATGTATGCTAAAGGCTTCAAAACCCGTACACTTAAAAAATACTCAAATCGTTTCATCATAGAGAAAAGGAAGAAATAATGGCTCGTTCGATAAAAAAAGGACCTTATATTGACCATAACGTAGAGAAAAAAGTAGTCTCTATGAATGATTCAGGCAAAAAGTCTGTCATTAAAACTTGGTCTCGCAGATCAATGATCTCACCAGATTTTGTGGGTCATACATTTGCAGTACATAACGGTAATAAATTTATACCGGTATACGTAACAGAAAACATGGTTGGTCACAAGCTGGGAGAGTTTGCTCCAACCAGAACATTTAGGGGTCACTCTGAAAAGAAAAAATAATTAAGAGATGGAAGCAGTAGCGAAATTAAACAATTGTCCAACCTCACCGCGCAAAATGCGTTTGGTTGTAGATCTTATCAGAGGTGAGCGTGTTGAGAAAGCTTTACATATTTTAAAGTTTACCAATAAAGATGCAGCAATAAGAGTTGAGAAACTGTTATTGTCGGCTATCAAGAACTGGGAAACTAAAAATGAAGGTTCTCGCCCTGAAGAAAACCAGTTATATGTGAAAACGATAATGGTAGGCGGTGGTCGTCAATTAAAAAGATTAAGACCGGCACCTCAAGGACGCGGTTACAGAATACGTAAACGTTCAAACCATGTAACCTTGGTAGTAGATAGTAAAAACGTTGAAACTCAAACTAATTAACAGAAATGGGACAAAAAGCACATCCAATAGGTAACAGGTTAGGAATCATCAAAGGTTGGGATTCTAACTGGTTCGGTGGCAACAACTATGCTGATAAATTAGTTGAGGACGAAAAAATAAGAAAATACCTTTCTGCCCGTATTGCGAAAGGCGGAGTAGCTAAAGTGGTAATTGAGCGTACATTGAAACGTATCACAGTTACCATCCATACAGCTCGACCGGGTATTGTGATCGGTAAAGCAGGTCAGGAAGTTGACAAGATCAAAGAAGAGTTGAAGAAATTGACTAAAAAGGAAATTCAGATCAATATTTTTGAGATTAAACGTCCTGAGCTCGATGCACAACTCGTAGCAGAAGGTGTAGCAAAACAATTAGAAGCAAGGATCTCGTTCCGCAGGGCAATGAAATCTACCATCGCATCAACTATGCGCATGGGAGCTGAAGGTATCAAAATTATGACCTCTGGTCGTTTGGGTGGTGCAGAGATGGCTCGTAGCGAACAGTACAAAGAAGGAAGAATTCCTTTGCATACTTTCCGCGCTGACATTGACTATGCATTGGCTGAGGCACTGACTACTTATGGTAAAATAGGTGTTAAAGTATGGATCTGTAAGGGTGAAGTTTACGGTAAACGTGATCTTTCTCCAAACATCGGCGCTGCGAGCAATGCTCCGGGCAAAGGTGGCAGACCAGAAGGTGGTGCATTTGCCGGTGGCAGAGACAGAGATAACCGTGGCGGTGGAGACAGAAGAAACGATAACCGCGGTGGTGGTAATCGTGGCGGAAGAGGTCCTGGTCAAGGCGGACCTGGTGCAGGTGGAAATAATAGAGGCGGAAATACTCAAAACAGAGGTCCTCGTAAATAATAGTTAACAGATCGTTTAACGATAATATTAAAATAAAATGTTACAGCCAAAGAGAACGAAGTTCAGAAAGATGCAAAAGGGCAGAATGAAAGGTTTAGCAACTCGTGGTGCTGAATTGTCATTCGGGTCTTTCGGGATTAAATCTTTAGAGTCGACCTGGATTACCAGTCGTCAGATAGAGGCAGCCCGTATTGCGGTAACTCGTTTCATGAAACGTGAAGGCCAGGTGTGGATTAGGATATTCCCGGACAAACCGGTAACTAAGAAACCAGCTGAAGTACGTATGGGTAAAGGTAAAGGTGCTCCAGAATATTGGGTAGCCGTAGTTAGACCCGGACGTATTATTTTTGAAGCAGAAGGAGTTCCTTTAGAAGTTGCTAAAGAAGCGATGAGACTTGCAGCTCAAAAATTACCGATCCAAACAAAATTTGTAGTACGTAGAGATTACGTAGAGGCATAATAAGAGTTTTGGGTTGAATGTTGTAAGTAACTTGTTATTATAACCGCTAGACCCACAACATAAAAATTAATAAAATGAAGAACTCAGAAATCAAAGGGCTTTCACAAGAAGAACTAGTAGCCAGGATTGCAGAAGAAAGAGAAAACTTAGTAAAGTTAAAATTCGCGCATACAATTTCGGCCATAGAAAATCCTTCCCGCATTAGCAAGGTAAGAAAAGATATTGCCCGATTAAATACTGAAGTGACTAGGCGTAAAGCAGAGTCAGCTACTGAAACTAAATAACTTTAGAGTCGAAATGGAAAGACAATTAAGAAAAACAAGAACCGGGTTGGTAGTGAGCAACAAGATGGATAAATCTATTGTTGTAGCGGTAGAACGTAAAGTGAAACACCCGATCTATGGTAAGTTTGTTAAGAAAACTACCAAATTTATGGCTCATGACGAGAAAAACGATTGCGGTATTGGTGATACAGTGCTGATTATGGAGACTCGTCCGCTGAGTAAAAACAAGAACTGGAGATTAGTACAAATTTTAGAAAGGGCTAAATAACATGGTACAACAGGAATCAAGATTAAACGTAGCCGACAATAGCGGCGCAAAAGAAGTATTGGTTATCCGTGTACTTGGTGGTACTGGAAAGAGATATGCTTCTATTGGTGACAAAATTGTTGTTACCGTTAAAAGTGCATTGCCTTCAGGTAACATTAAGAAAGGAACAGTTTCTAAAGCAGTTGTTGTAAGAACTAAGAAAGAGATCAGACGTAAAGATGGTTCTTATATCCGTTTCGACGACAATGCAGCAGTATTATTAAATGCACAAGATGAGCCGCGTGGTACACGTATTTTTGGCCCGGTAGCAAGAGAACTGCGTGAAAAACAATTCATGAAAATTGTATCATTAGCACCGGAGGTATTATAAAATGAAAAATAAAGTGACTACACCAAAAATAAAAATCCGTAAAGGAGATTTAGTAAAGGTTATAGCCGGCGATTCAAAAGGCCAACAGGGGAAAGTACTTTCTGTACTGACTACTAAAAGCAGGATACTCGTAGAAGGTGTTAACCTTGTATCAAAACATACAAAACCGAATGCTGCTACTCCTAACGGAGGCATCATTAAAAAAGAAGCTGCTCTTCATATTTCTAATGTAGCATTAGTTGATCCTAAATCAGGAGAAATTACGCGCGTTGGCAGAAAGCTTAATGCTGATGGGAAATTAGTTAGGGTTAGTAAAAAATCAGGAGAGGAGATCAAATAATGGCTTACGTACCAAGATTAAAGAACAAATATAAAGAGGAAATAGTTACCGCACTTAAGGATAAGTTCAACTATAAAAGTGTTATGCAGGTTCCTAAGTTAGAGAAAATTTCAATCAACCAGGGCGTTGGTCGTTTTTCTGTGACTGATAAGAAGATCATAGACAGCTCTATTATTGAGATGACTACGATTTCAGGACAGCAGGCAGTTCCGGCAAAATCTAAAAAGGATATTTCTAATTTTAAATTGCGTAAAGGTATGCCGGTTGGCGTACGTGTAACTTTACGTGATAACAACATGTACGAATTTTTAGATCGTTTAATTTCCGTAGCTTTGCCTCGTATCCGCGATTTCAAAGGTATCAATGACAAAGGGTTTGATGGAAAAGGCAATTACACTTTAGGTGTTACTGAGCAAATCATCTTCCCTGAGATCAACATCGACAAAATCAGCAAGATTTTAGGTATGGATATTACTTTTGTGACGACTGCTACTACTGATGTTGAAGCATTGGAACTTTTAAAACAATTTGGATTACCATTTAAAAATCAAAATACAAATCAATAATGGCAAAAGAAGGAGTAAAAGCTCGCGAAGTTAAGCGCCAAAAATTGGTAGCTAAATATGCAGATAAACGTGCAGAACTTAAAGCTGCCGGTGATTATGAAGGATTAGACAAATTACCAAAGAACTCTTCAGCTGTGCGTCTGCACAACCGTTGCAAGTTAACAGGTCGTCCTCGTGGTTATATGCGTACTTTTGGAATATCAAGGGTAACTTTTCGCGACATGGCTTTGGCAGGTAAAATACCCGGAGTCAGAAAAGCAAGCTGGTAATACGGCTTTAGCGGTTATAGAGATCAGTCTTTAACTGAAAAATAAAAATTAACCGATGGCAGGTCGTCCCGAATAGGTCGGGAAGGAAACCACTATCACAATTATATATAAAATGAATACAGATCCAATAGCGGATTATCTTACAAGAGTAAGAAATGCCATCAAGGCAAATCACAGAATTGTTGAGATTCCAGCATCGAACCTTAAAAAGGAAATTACAAAAGTACTTTTTGATAAAGGGTACATTGCTAATTACAAATTTGAGGAGACTACAACCCAGGGCACTATTAAGATCGCATTGAAATACAATGCCATCACTAAGATCCCTGCAATACGTACTTTAACACGTATCAGTAAACCAGGTTTAAGGCAATATGCGGGTGTTGAGAATATGCCAAGAGTATTGAATGGTTTAGGTATCGCAATCTTGTCTACATCAAAAGGTGTGATGACTGATAAAGAAGCTGCGAAACTAAATATTGGTGGCGAAGTTTTGTGTCACGTTTATTAATTAAAGGAGGATAGCAAAATGTCAAGAATAGGAAAAGCCCCAATTAATATCCCTGCAGGTGTTACAGTGACCGTTTCGAAAGATAACGTTGTAACTGTAAAAGGTCCTAAAGGTGAGCTAACTCAAGCAGTTGATTCGGATATCACTGTAAGTCAGGAAGATGGAATACTAACTGTATCACGTCCGTCAGAACAGAAAAGACACAAAGCGTTACATGGTCTGTACCGTTCTTTGTTAAATAATATGGTTATTGGTGTAACAGAAGGTTATAAATTACAACAGGAATTAGTGGGTGTGGGTTACCGTGCTACTAATCAGGGAAATACCCTGGATCTTGTTTTAGGATATTCTCACCATTATGTGTTCCAGTTGCCTGAGGAGATTAAGGTAACGACTACCTCAGAAAAAGGTCAGACCCCTAAGATCATACTGGAAAGTATTGATAAACAACTGATTGGTCAGGTGGCTGCGAAAATCCGTTCGCTGCGTGCTCCCGAGCCTTATAAAGGTAAAGGTATCAAGTTTGTAGGAGAAGTGTTAAGAAGAAAAGCAGGTAAATCAGCTTCTAAAAAATAATCATCATGGCAGGGAAAAAATTATCTCGTAGAGATCGTATAAAAAAAGGAATCAGAAAAAGATTAACAGGTTCTGAAAGCCGTCCACGTTTATCGGTTTATAGAAGCAATAAAGGAATTTATGCTCAAATCATTAACGACGTAACCGGTAATACAATTGTATCAGCTTCATCTTTGTCAAAAGACTTTTCTGGTTCAGGAAATAAATCTGAGCAATCAGTAGCTGTAGGTAAGTTGGTTGCTGAAAAAGCAATAGCAGCTGGTGTTAAAGAAGTTGTTTTCGATAGAAATGGCTACTTATACCACGGACGTGTTAAATCGCTGGCAGAAGGTGCCCGTGAAGCTGGTTTAGTATTTTAATCTGAAAATAGGATAAGATGTCAACTATCAATATAAAAAGAGTTAAGACTAGCGAAATCGAATTGAAAGATCGTTTAGTTAGCATACAACGTGTAGCCAAAGTAACCAAGGGTGGTCGTACTTTCAGCTTCTCAGCAATCGTAGTTGTTGGAGATGAAAACGGCATCGTAGGTTATGGATTGGGTAAAGCGAAAGAGGTAACAGAAGCAATTGCTAAAGGCATAGATGATGCTAAAAAGAATTTGGTAAAAGTGCCTTTGTTAAATGGAACTGTTCCACATGAGCAGATCGGGAAGTTCTCCGGCGGTTTTGTTTTAATTAAGCCTGCTGCGGTTGGTACCGGAGTTATTGCCGGCGGTGCGATGCGTGCTGTACTTGAGAGTGCAGGCGTTCATAACGTACTTGCAAAATCAAAAGGTTCATCAAATCCCCACAACGTGGTTAAAGCGACTGTTGATGCATTGACAAAAATGCGTGATGCATATACTGTAGCTCAGCACCGCGGTGTAGATTTAAATAAAGTTTTTAACGGATAATATTATGGCGAAGATTAAAATAACCCAGATAAAGAGCATTATCGATAGAAGCGAACGCCAAAAAAGAACGATGCAGGCTTTAGGTTTAAATAAAATGAACCAGAGTGTAGAAGTTGAAGCGACTGCCGCCATTATTGGAATGGTGAGAAAAGTGAATCACTTAGTAGCTATCGAGAGCATATAATTTTATTAAAGGTTGCAAATATGAGTTATATAACTACATTTGCAACCTTTATATATTTGTTTAACCGTTGACCCTGATTAGTGAAAGCGAAGGGCAGCACAATAAGTTTCAAACATGAACTTAAGTAATTTAAAACCTGCAGAAGGTTCTATTAAAAATAGTAAAAGAATTGGTCGTGGTACTGGTTCAGGTCGTGGTGGTACTTCAACACGCGGTCATAAGGGTGCTGGATCACGTTCTGGTCACTCTACAAAAATTGGATTTGAAGGTGGTCAAATGCCATTGCAGCGCCGTGTTCCTAAAGTGGGTTTCAAACCGATTAACAGAGTTGAGTACGTGGGCGTGAATTTAGACGTTTTACAAGACCTGGCAGAAACATTTGAATTGACAAGTATAGATTTTACTACTTTGCGTGAGCATGGTTTGGCATCTAAGAATGACCTTGTAAAGATTTTAGGTCGTGGTGAAGTTAAATCTAAATTGGAAGTTAAAGCACATGCTTTTTCTGCAACTGCACAAAAAGCTATTGAGGCTGTTGGAGGCTCAATCGAAAAATTGTAATTAATGAAGAAGCTGTTTACTACTCTAAGTAATATTTGGAAAATCCAGGAATTGAAAGAGCGTATTTTATATACGCTCATGATTCTTTTAATATATAGGTTTGTATCCCATGTGGTTTTGCCTGGGGTTGATGCAAATCTTTTAGGTGACAATACAAAGTCAGGCCTTTTGGGGTTGTTGGATATGTTTGCCGGAGGGTCATTTTCCAGGGTGTCTATCCTGGCTTTAGGCGTTATGCCTTATATTTCTGCCTCAATTGTAGTTCAGCTATTGGGTATCGCTGTCCCTTCATTTCAAAAGATGCAAAAAGAGGGGGAAAGCGGAAGAAAGAAGCTCAATCAGATTACACGTTATTTAACGGTCGCCATTACTGCTGTCCAGGCGGTCGGGTATGTTAAAACACAGGTTCCTCCGGAGGCAATTATAATTGATCATACGTTATTTTTTGTGCTTTCGACTTTTGTTTTGTCTGCAGGTACATTGTTTGTAATGTGGTTAGGTGAGAAGATCACAGACAAAGGCATAGGTAATGGTACATCTCTTATAATCATGGTTGGTATCATTGCGCGTCTGCCAATTGCTTTGCAGCAGGAGATCAGCTCAAGATTTGTAGGTGATGGAGGCTTAATTGCACTTGTAGTAGAGATTGTAGCGTTATTCGCTGTGGTAATGTTCACCATAATGATTGTTCAGGGAGTTCGTAAGGTTCCTGTTCAATACGCAAAGAGGATAGTGGGAAGCAGACAATTCGGAGGAGTGAGACAATATATTCCGCTAAAAGTAAATGCTGCGGGTGTAATGCCAATCATTTTTGCTCAGGCTCTGATGTTTATACCAGCTACGGTAACAGGGTTTTTTCCCTCTTTGCAGAATACCTGGTTAATTCAATTCAGTGATTATACTTCATTGGCCTACAGCTTAACTTTTGCATTTCTCATTATTGCTTTTACATTCTTTTATACAGCTATAACGGTAAATCCTACACAAATGTCGGATGATATGAAGAAAAATGGTGGTTTCATTCCGGGAATTAAACCTGGTATATCTACTTCTTCGTTTATCGATGATGTGATTTCAAAGATTACTTTCCCTGGTGCTATTTTTCTTGCTATAATCGCGATACTTCCTTCAATTGCTGTGAAGTTTGGCATTAAGTCTGAATTTGCCCATTTTTATGGAGGTACTTCTCTTTTGATTTTGGTAGGTGTAGTTCTGGATACTTTACAGCAGATTGAAAGTTATTTATTGATGCGTCATTATGATGGATTGATGAAGACTGGCAGAGTTACCGGAAGGACAGGGATTCCTGCGCCAAGTGGTAGCGATGCTGTGATTTAGTAATTGAGGATGTCTAAAATCTATTACAAATCTCCTGACGAGATAGAGTTAATAAGAGAAAGTTCTCTGTTGGTTTCAAAAACCTTAGCTGAAGTGGCCAAGATCATAGAGCCGGGGGTTACCACAAAGAAGCTAAATCAGCATGCTGAGACTTTTATCAGGGATCATGGGGCTATCCCGGCATTTTTGAATTATAATGGCTTTCCGTATTCATTGTGCATATCGCCTAATGAACAGGTCGTACATGGTTTCCCAAGTGACTATATAATTCAGGAAGGAGACTTAATTTCTGTAGACTGTGGTGTAATTAAGAACAACTACTTCGGTGATTCTGCTTATACCTTTTCGATCGGAGAAATTAGTGATGAAAAACGAAAGCTGATAGAAGTTACCCAGGAATGTCTTAAACTGGCTGTCGAAAAAGCGGTAGTAGGATCCAGAACAGGGGACGTGGGCTTTGCTGTTCAAAATCTGGCGGAGAGCCATGGATTTGGTGTAGTTAGAGAGCTCGTAGGACATGGTGTCGGCATAAAGCTGCATGAAAAGCCGGAGATTCCAAATTATGGAAAGAGAGGGAGTGGGATTAAACTGGAAGAAGGAATGGTGATTGCTATAGAACCTATGATTAACGCGGGTACAGCGGGTGTGAAATTTTGGTCGGACGGCTGGACTGTCACTACTAAAGATAACAGGCCGTCGGCTCACTTTGAACATACAGTAGCGGTGAGAAAAGGAGAGGCCGATGTTTTATCAACGTTTTCATTGATAGAAGAAGTTTTAGTAAAAAAAAAGTAAATAATTAAAATTTTTTATTTAATTTTGCGTCCCTGTTTAACAGCAGCTAATACAGTAAAAATCAATATTATATGGCTAAACAAGCCTCAATTGAACAAGACGGTGTAATAAAGGAAGCGTTATCAAACGCCATGTTTCGGGTAGAACTTGAGAATGGACATGAGATTATCGCTCATATTTCGGGAAAAATGAGGATGCACTACATCAAAATTTTACCGGGAGACAAAGTAAAATTAGAGATGTCGCCTTACGATTTGTCAAAAGGCAGGATTACTTATAGATATAAATAAAATGAAAGTTAGGTCATCAATTAAAAAACGTAGCGCTGATTGCAAGGTTATTCGTCGTAAAGGTAAACTTTACGTTATTAACAAGAAGAACCCAAAATTTAAGCAACGTCAAGGTTAAGAAATTATTGAAGTATGATTGGATTGAATGTACGGGTTACTCAATCTGTCGTTTAATCAAATAATCAAACATTTAGTACAAATATGGCAAGGATATCAGGTATTGATTTACCAAGAAACAAAAGAGGCGAAATTGGATTAACTTATATCTTCGGAATAGGTAGATCAACTGCACAGCGTATATTGACTGAAGCAGGTATCGATTTCAGCAAGAAGGTACAGGACTGGTCGGATGATGAATTATCAGCAATCCGTACCATTATTAACGACGGCGTGAAAGTGGAAGGTGCTTTGCGTTCAGAAGTTCAGTTGAACATCAAACGCTTGATGGACATCGGTTGTTACCGCGGCCTGCGTCACAGGAAAGGTTTGCCGGTACGTGGTCAGCGTACTAAGAACAATTCCCGTACACGTAAAGGCAAGAGAAAAACAGTTGCGAACAAGAAAAAAGCTACTAAATAAAATTAGTACTGAATAATAATTATGGCTAAAAGTAAAAAAGTTACCAAAAAGCGTATTGTTGTTATAGAACCTGTAGGTCAGGCACACATCAATGCTACTTTTAACAATATCATTGTTACTTTGACAAATAACAACGGTCAAACTATTTCATGGTCTTCAGCGGGTAAAATGGGATTCAAAGGTTCTAAAAAGAACACTCCATACGCTGCAGGACAAGCTGCATCTGATTGCGGTAAAGTAGCATTTGACTTAGGTCTGCGTAAAGTAGAGGTTTTTGTGAAAGGTCCTGGTTCAGGTCGTGAGTCAGCAATTAGAACATTGCAGGTTTCAGGTCTTGAAGTAACGTCAATCAAGGATATTACACCGCTTCCACACAATGGTTGCCGTCCTCCTAAGAAGAGAAGAGTTTAATTTATTAATTTTTAAAGCTAAGAGTCTGCAGCTGTAGGTTGCATGATACTTTAAAACAAAAAACAATGGCAAGATATACAGGACCTAAGTCCAAAATCGCGCGTAAGTTCAGAGAACCAATTTTTGGTCCTGATAAAGTATTGGATAGAAAAAACTATCCGCCCGGACAACATGGTGCTTCAAAAAGAAGAGGAAAGCAATCCGAGTACGCAGTACAGTTAATGGAAAAACAGAAAGTTAAATATACTTATGGTGTATTAGAGCGTCAGTTTCGTAACTTGTTTACCAGAGCATCTTCTCGTGAAGGTATTACTGGAGATAACTTACTGCAGTTATTGGAAGCGCGTCTGGACAACACAGTGTACAGGTTAGGTATTGCTACAACCCGTTCAGCTGCCCGTCAGTTAGTTAGCCATAAACACGTAACAGTTAACGGTGAAGTAGTCAATATTCCTTCGTACCAGTTGAAGGCCGGAGATGTCGTTGCGGTTCGCGAGAAATCCAAAACTTTGGAAGCCATCACAAATTCTGTAGCTGGAAGAATAATCAATAAATTCAATTGGTTAGACTGGAACGCAAATGAATTGACCGGTAAGTTTTTGGCATATCCAAATCGTGATGAGATACCAGAAAATATCAAGGAAAACCTTATAGTAGAGTTATACTCTAAGTAATATATTTAGTTAGCTGCCCACAGGCAGTTAACTTTTTTGCGTTACATAATTTTAATAACGATCTAAAAACATTATAAATGGCAATTTTAGCATTTCAGAAACCCGATAAGGTAATCATGCAGAAATCAACGGATTTCGATGGTATATTTGAATTTCGTCCTTTAGAGCCCGGTTTCGGTGTAACAATTGGTAATGCCCTTAGAAGAATATTGCTTTCTTCATTAGAGGGTTATGCCATTACGAGTATTCGTTTTTCTGGGGTATCTCATGAGTTTTCTACGATTAAGGGTGTGGTTGAAGATCTAACTGAGATCATTCTTAACTTGAAACAAGTACGTTTTAAAAAAGTAGGTGATTCAGGTGATTCTGAGAAGGTTTTTATCGTGGTAAATGGCCAGGAACAATTTGTTGCCGGGGACATCACCAAGTTCTCTAACAATTTTGAGGTTCTTAACCCTGATTTTGTTATCTGTAACATGGAGAAATCTGTTACTTTAGAAGTAGAATTGACCATAAATAAAGGGCGTGGTTATGTTCCTGCAGAAGAGAATAAGATAAATGATGCCGTTGTTGGAGTTATTGCGATTGATTCGATCTTTACTCCAATGAAAAATGTGAAATACACGATCGAAAATTATCGTGTTGAGCAGAAAACGGATTATGAAAAATTGATTCTGGATATTTCTACAGATGGTTCTATTCATCCTGAGGAAGCATTAAAAGAGGCTGCCAAGATTTTGATCCAGCACTTCATGCTGTTTTCTGATGAGAATCTTGTATTAGAGTCTCAGGCTAAGGAAGAGACCAAAGAAGTTGATGAGGAGATTTTGCACATGCGTAAGATCCTAAAAACAGAATTGGTTGATCTGGATCTTTCGGTGCGCGCATTGAACTGTCTGAAAGCTGCAGATATCCGTACCTTAGCAGATCTTGTATCTTACGATGTTGCAGATATGTTAAAGTTCCGGAATTTTGGAAAGAAATCATTAACAGAGATCCAGGAGCTGGTGAAATCTAAAAGCCTGTCTTTCGGAATGAATCTTTCCAAATTTAAATTGGACGAAGAGTAATACATAGCAAAATAACATAATTGTTAATAGTATATAATTCCCTCAGATTAATCTCAAAGAGACGGTATATACTGAATAAATTTAAAAATGAGACACGGTAAAAAAATAAATCACTTAGGAAGAACAGATTCACATCGTAAAGCGATGCTGGCTAATATGGCTTCGTCATTAATTAAACATAAAAGAATTTCAACTACTTTGGCTAAAGCTAAAGCGTTGCGTACTTATGTTGAGCCAATCATCACAAAATCAAAAACTGATACGACGCATTCCCGCCGTATAGTATTTGGTTACTTACAGGATAAAGAAACCGTTACTGAATTGTTCCGTGATATTGCTGCTAAGGTTGCAAATCGCCCGGGTGGTTACACCAGGATTATCAAATTAAACAATCGTTTAGGTGATAACGCGGAGATGGCATTAATCGAGCTTGTAGACTATAACGAAGTTTACGGTAGTGAAGCTGCATCTGCTGAAAAGAAAAGTACTCGTAGAGGCAGAAGCAAAGCTAAGAAATCTGACGCTCCTGCTGCTAAAGCAGAAAAGGTGGCTGAAGCAAAAGTAGAAGAGATTGCTGAAGAAACTCCAGCGAAAGAAGAGGCTGCACCTGAGGCGCCTGCTGCTGAAACGAAAGAAGATAAGGGCGAATAATATTCCCTGATTATCATAAGAAAAACCCTGACCGGCACCGGTCAGGGTTTTTCTTTTAAAGATCTATTGAGTATTGTTCTTCCCCGGGCCTGGAGTCGAATTCTTTGAACAGGTTCCATTTCTTGCCGTCATGCTTTAGCAAGGCAAATTTGTTTACATTGAAGTTAGCCCGGAGACGCTTTTTGCTATAGTCTTGAATGATCTTCTCATAAACATGCTCCTCAACATCCCTGTAAGCAATCGTGATGTGCGGATTGATTGACCCCGGTTTTTCTTTTAAGTAGGGCCTGATTTTAGTAGCGATACTTTTATGGAGCGCTGTAATTCCAGAGTTTTTGTTGGCCCTGATGAATATTACTTTAGGAGGAAAGCCATCAAAGTCACGTAATTCCTGTTCAAATGGCCTAAAGTTTCGGCAGTATTGAAGACTTGTTATTAACTTGTTCTCCAAGGTTACATTTAGCTTAAAAGGGGGGATTAAGGTAATATGTACAGGGGGGTTAAGTGCACTGTATACCTGATAGTCTATTGAACATTGTTTTCTGATTTCATCAATGCCGGCGCTAATTTCCGGCGGTGGCAGGATGGCAACAAAAAAGAGGGATTCCATAAAGCTAATTTACTATTCCTTTTCTAAATGGTTACTTTTGTAAAGTAATCAAATTTATGTCTAATCAACACCATTTACAGCAGTTCAAAGATCAGTTGGCAGAAAGCATTTCTTCTAATGTATTTGTTAAAATTTCTCTTGGTAATTACCAGGGAAACGAGAAGGAATTGAAGAATATTTATGTTAGAAAAGTAAAGATCAAAAGAACATACATGCTGTCGTTTACTTATCGCTATAAGACACGTGACATCATTAAGAACTTTTCGATAGAAGAGGGAATCAGTCTGGTTGGTCATTTTACAAGTAACGATTTTAAAGTGGCGACGCTATTTACTGCAGAAAAAGAAGTTATCCTGGAACATGGCAAAAAGCAGTTGATCTCTGTTAGAGAGCAAATGCTGAGCAAAGTGCTTAAGCCGGATTTGTCGCATGACAAGGAAAAAAAGCGATGGATTCAACCGGCTGGAAAGCCTTATTTAGTCGAACTGAAACTAACTGATCCCGAAGGGAACGTTTTTAAGAACGCCCAGGATAAATACAAGCAGATTAATCAATATATCGAGATTTTAAATGGCCTGATTAAAGAATTTCCGCCAGGAAGCATCAAGCAGGTAGCGGACATGGGGTCGGGCAAAGGATATCTTACTTTTGCACTTTATGATTATCTGCATCAGGTACTGGCGGAACAAGTTAAAGTTACCGGAGTAGAGTATAGGGAAGATTTGGTCGGCTTGTGTAATGCCATTGCCAGGCAGTCAGGATTCAAAGAACTGGATTTTGTTCAGGGAACTATTGAGGATTATGATGTTTCGAATATTGATTTGCTAATTGCGCTGCATGCTTGTGATACAGCTACAGACGATGCCATAATTAAAGGGATTAAAGCCGATGCCAAATTAATTGTGGTGGCTCCATGTTGCCATAAGCAGATCAGACGCGAAATGGAAAGGAATAAGGTTAAAAATGAAATATCTGTGCTGACTAAATATGGAATATTTATGGAACGGCAAGCGGAAATGGTAACTGATGGGATCAGAGCGCTAATACTGGAATATTTCGGCTATAAGACAAAAGTTTTCGAGTTTATATCTGATGCACACACACCCAAAAACATCCTGATTGTGGGTATTAAGCCAATTAATCAGAAAAGTAATAAAATCCGTGACGCTAAAAAACTGGAAATAAAACAGAAAATTGCGGAAACAAAAGCATATTTCGGCATCGGCTATCATCATTTAGAAAGGATTTTGGAACAGGAGAAGCTGCTCTAATCCCTGTTTCTGTCATACTGTCACATTTTTGTAACAGCTTTCCGCCATAAATTTCTTTAATTATTGTAGCAGGGCATGATTTTCTGCCAAAACCCGATTGGCACATTGCTTGTTAAACAGATATAAATAAAAGGATTTCATAACATAAATAGAGATAAATAGCATGTCAAAAATTATTGGTATAGACTTAGGAACAACAAACTCTTGCGTAGCCGTAATGGAAGGTAACGAACCTGTAGTTATAGCCAACAGTGAGGGTAAGCGTACTACGCCATCCATTGTTGCTTTTGCAGAAAATGGAGAACGTAAAGTAGGCGAGCCGGCGAAACGCCAGGCGATCACTAATCCAACAAAAACAATATCTTCGATTAAGCGCTTTATGGGAAGCAGCTTTGCTGAAGTGTCTAAGGAAACGTCACGTGTGCCTTACAAGGTAGTTAAAGGTGATAATAATACACCACGTGTAGAGATAGATGATCGGAAATACACTCCTCAGGAGATTTCGGCGATGATTTTGCAGAAAATGAAGAAAACTGCTGAAGATTTTTTGGGGCATGAAGTAACAGAGGCGGTGATTACCGTTCCTGCATATTTTAATGACGCCCAGCGTCAGGCAACAAAAGAAGCTGGTGAGATTGCTGGTTTAACCGTTAAGCGGATCATTAACGAACCAACGGCGGCGGCCTTGGCCTATGGCCTGGATAAAGCCCACAAGGATATGAAAATCGTTGTGTTTGATTGTGGTGGCGGTACACATGACGTTTCGGTATTAGAGCTGGGTGATGGTGTGTTTGAAGTAAAATCGACTGATGGTGATACCCATTTAGGTGGAGATGATTTTGACCATATCATTATCGAATGGCTGGCAGGAGAATTTAAAAATGAGAATGGCATGGACCTGCACCAGGATCCAATGGCATTACAGCGTTTAAAAGAGGCTGCTGAAAAAGCTAAAATTGAATTGTCCAGCACAACTTCAACAGAGATCAATTTGCCTTATATTACTGCTGATGCGACAGGACCAAAACACCTGGTCAGAACATTGAGCCGTGCTAAATTTGAACAATTGGCTGCTGATTTAATTAAGCGTACAATTGATCCTTGTAAATCAGCTCTGAAAAACGCAGGTTTGAAAACCAGCGATATTGATGAAATCATTCTTGTCGGTGGTTCAACCCGTATCCCTGCGATTCAGGAAGCAGTTAAAGCATTTTTCGGTAAAGAACCTTCTAAAGGAGTAAACCCGGATGAGGTAGTTGCTATTGGTGCTGCAATTCAAGGTGGTGTACTGACCGGAGAAGTAAAAGATGTATTGTTACTGGATGTCACCCCTCTTTCTTTAGGTATTGAAACTATGGGTGGTGTCATGACTAAGTTAATTGAGGCAAATACGACAATTCCTTCTAAAAAAGCAGAGACTTTCTCTACTGCTGCTGATAATCAGCCTTCGGTTGAGATCCACATCTTGCAAGGTGAGCGTCCTATGGCGGCTCAGAACCGTACGATCGGACGTTTTATCCTCGATGGGATTCCACCGGCTCCAAGGGGTGTTCCTCAGGTGGAAGTAGCCTTTGATATTGATGCAAATGGTATCTTACACGTGAGTGCGAAAGATAAAGCTACTGGTAAAGAACAGAAAATCCGTATTGAGGCTTCGTCTGGCTTGACTGATGAGGAGATCAAAAGAATGAAAGAAGAGGCAGAGAAAAATGCTGAATCAGATAAAGCAGCTAAGGAAGAAGCTGAAAAGATCAATAGTGCTGATGCTTTAATCTTCTCAACAGAGAAACAGCTTAAAGAATTTGGAGAGAAGATCTCTGAAGATAAAAAAGCACCTATTGAAGCAGGTTTGAAAAAACTTAAGGATGCGCATGCTGCAAGAAATTTTGCTGATATTGATGCAGCTCAGGAAGAATTACAAAGCGCATGGAATGCTGCTTCTGAAGAGATGTATAAAGCCGGTCAGGAAGCGGGAGCGGGACAACCGGAAGGTGCAGCTGCCAATGGCGGACAGGCAAATGATGGTGGCGATAATGTAACCGATGTAGACTTTGAAGAAGTAAAAGACGATAAAAAATAATTGTTTGTATCAAATAAAAGAGAAAGCCCCGGGTAATATACCCGGGGCTTTCTCTTTTATTGATCGTTTTAGAACTTTTTAATTAATTCCAGAGATTCTCCGGATATGTGCCATCTTTTACAAGCTGGTCTATGCTATCCTGAACAAAAGGTTTGTCTTCCTTATATGTTACCCCAAACCATTGATTGGCCGTAGGGATTACTTTAAAAGATGCAGTATTTGTTTTAACCAGATTTTCGCCTATCAGCGGGATAAAGAATTCAGCTTTTGGTTTTTCTTTATTTTCCAGTGCAAAGATCCTGAACAGGTCTTCAGTTAGTTTAAAGACGGCTGGAGTAAAGCCCCAGAAATTCATAGAAACGGGCGTTTCGAAATCTAAAGGATATTCAACCCCATTTTCCTCATAAACAATAGCATCGCCTTTTTTATAAACCTGGGTACGTTCAGTGATCTCTTCCAGGTATCCAGCCTCGTTTGTTTTGCAGACACCGCGGGAAACAGAACCAAAGTCGGATAATGTTTTGCCGATTTGATAACCGATTATAGAATAATTGCTGTCGGAAGCTTCAGTATTTAAGAAAACGACCATTTTCTTAAATGCATCAAAACCATAATAGTCATCGGCGTTGATTACACAAAATGGTTCTTTGATCACTTTTCTTGCAGAAAGGATTGCATGTGCAGTTCCCCATGGTTTTTCGCGATAGATTTCTTCCTCGATACCAAATTGCTTTAGGTCGAAGTTTTGGAATACATAATCGGTTTCAATTTTACCGATCAGCTTAGGTTCAAATATGGCTTTGAAATTGTCAACAAATTCTTCTTTAATGATGAAGACTACTTTGCCAAAGCCAGCCTTGATAGCGTCATAAATAGAATAATCAATAATGGTCTCGCCGTTGGGGCCAAAGCCGTCAATTTGTTTCATACTGCCGTAGCGGCTTGCCATACCGGCAGCTAATATTAGTAAGGTAGGTTTCATTCAATAATAATGAATAAGTTAATAATCAGTGTAAACAGTAAATATATTTTGTGGAGCTAAAATACATTTTTTGATTTAGGTAAAGATAGTTTTTATTTAAAATCCAAATATGCTTTTACCCCCACTGCTCCTGGGCTTTTTGCCTGTAAGCATGCCAAATAAGCCACGTACGATTTCTTTGCCGATCTGTCGGGTAATTGTAGCGCCCATTACTTTTTCGATGATGCTTTTTTCGCCTCTTGCAGGTGTCTCTGTCACTTCGGGCTGGATTTGGCTTTCCTCTTCTGACAGTTTATCATTAATTCGTTTTGTGAGTATTTCATAAGCACTTTCGGGATCAATGGTTTCCTGATATTTTGTGGCAACGGCACTCGATCGGATAAGATCATTGTAATCTGCTGCATTTAATGGCCCCATGATGGCTCTTGGTGCGGTGAGCATAGTTGCCGCAACTTCCGTTGGGATGCCTTTTTCGTTCAAAACTGTGATTAATGCCTGCCCGGTGCCCAGGGATGTCAGGGTCTGGTCGATCTTGTAAAAATCAGACGTTGGATAGGTATTCACTGTTTTTTTCATGGCATCAACATCATTTGGCGTAAATACCCTTAAAGCATGCTGTATCCGGTTGCCCAATTGAGACAGGACACTCTCCGGTACATCTGTTGGTGCCTGTGTACAAAAGAATACACCAATTCCTTTTGAGCGGATCAACCGGATAATGGTTTCGATTTGCTCTAAGAATGCCTTTGAAGAATTTTTGAAAAGTAAATGTGCTTCATCAAAAAAGAACACCAGCTTAGGCTTGTCCAGGTCGCCTGCCTCCGGCATGCTATAAAATATTTCCGCCAGCAGACTTAGCAGATAAGTAGAGTATAAAACCGGCTGATTCTGAACATCTGAGATATTTAACAGGCTGATCATGCCTTTACCATCAACTTTCACAAAAAGATCTTCAATATCAAATGAGCGTTCACCAAACATAGCACCCAAGCCCCGCTGTTCAATAGCCACAATTTTTCTTAGGATGGTACCTGAAGTAGCTGTTGATATTTTTCCGTATGTGCTTTTGATCTCTTCAGCGCCTTGCTCTTCGGCCAGATAAGAAACCAATTTTTTAAGGTCATTAAGGTCGATAACCGGCATTTTATTGTCATCTGCATATTTAAAGATAACCGCCAGCACCCCGGCTTGTGTGTCGTTCAGGTCGAGAATCTTTGCCAGCAGGATTGGTCCGAATTCCAAAACGGTGGCACGCATTTGCGCCCCAAGCTTGCCGGATAGAGAATAGAGCTCAACTGGAAAGCCGGCAGGGATAAAGGGTTTGTTTAACTGGTTAGCCCTGTCCTCAATTTTAGGATTGACTGGGCCGGCCTGGTTTAGTCCGGACAGATCACCCTTTACGTCCAGCATAAATACGGGGACACCTGCATCAGACAATTGCTCAGCAAGTAACTGCAGGGTACGGGTTTTTCCGGTGCCTGTTGCACCGGCTACCAAACCGTGCCTGTTCATCATACGGAGCGACAGGTTTACTTCAGCTTCGGCGAGTACTTTGCCATCTAAAATACCCGCGCCCAAATAAATATGAGGATCGGTCAGTTGATAAGAGTCTTTAATCTTTTCTATAAATTTTGCTGATTGATCGTTCATAAGTAAATTTTTTTGTCACCAACGCAATAAAATAATTGATTATTTAGAATACCTGAAATCGTGATCTTTTTTAATATTTAACAGGGAATGATAAATCAGACGGATCACATTGTCTACATCTTCCTTGTGGATCATTTCAACAGTTGTATGCATGTAACGCAAGGGTAAGGAGATCAATGCAGAAGGGACTCCGCCATTCGAGTAAGCGAAGGCATCCGTATCTGTTCCTGTTGACCGTGACGACGCCTGACGCTGGAACGGAATATTATTCTTTTCTGCTGTTTCGATCAGCAGCTTGTTCAGATTGGTCTGTACTGCCGGCGCGTAAGAAACAACCGGACCCTTACCGCAGGCCAGGTCACCCTGTGTAATTTTATTGATCATCGGGGTTGTGGTGTCGTGTGTTACGTCGGTAATGATCGCCACATGTGGTTTAATCCTGTCGGCAATCATTTCAGCGCCGCGCAACCCGATTTCTTCCTGCACCGAGTTAACGATATATAAGCCAAAAGGCAGTTTCTTTTTATTCTCCTTAAGCAGACGTGCCACTTCAGCGATCATAAAACCACCAGCCCTATTGTCTAAGGCCCTGCCTACATAATAACGATCGTTCAAAACCATAAACTCATCTTCGTAGGTAATTACGCAGCCAACATGGACGCCAAGTTTTTCCACCTCTTCTTTGGTAGTGCAGCCACAGTCAAGGAAAATATTTTTTAATGCAGGGGCTTCCTCTTTTTCCCCGCCGCTGCGGGTATGTATAGCCGGCCATCCAAATACGGCCTTCACCATCCCTTTGTCAGTGTGGATGTTTACCCGTTTCGAAGGTGCGATCTGATGGTCAGAACCCCCATTACGTATCACATAAATAAGGCCATCATTAGTAATATAATTTACGAACCATGAAATTTCATCAGCATGAGCTTCAATAACAACTTTAAATTCAGCTTTAGGATTAATTACACCAACAGCAGTACCATAGTTGTCGATAAAGCTTTCATCGATATAAGGTTTTAAATAATCCAGCCATAACTTTTGGCCCGGATATTCGAAACCGGTCGGAGATGGATTATTGATATATTCTTCGAAAAACTGGAGTGATTTTTTAGTGACCACAACAACATGATCCTGCTTGTCTTGTTTCTTTTTAGCCATTATTCTGTTTTTATTGTAAGTAAATATATAAATCGGGAATTGAGCCTAAAGTTAATTATAAAGTTGTAACTCCATAATGACAAAGTCGATACCATTGCTCTGCGACAGCTGGTCAGTTTCTTTAAAGCCGAACTTACTGTAAAAGCCTGCTGCCGAAACTCTGGCGTTACACCACAATCTTTCGGCACCTACATCCTTAACATAGCTGATAACATGTTTTAACAAAAGCGTGCCATATCCTTTGCCCTGAGCGTCGACCCGGGTTGCAAACTTTCGGAACTGATGAACAGGGCCTGAATTAAATAAGGACACTACCGCGGTCAGCTGATCATTTGCATACAGTCCAAAATGTATCCCATCGGGATCGTTAGCCAGTTTTATGGTATCAAAGGGCAGGTTAGGATACATCACCTCATGCCTGATGGACCAGGTTAAATCAAAGTTAATTTGTTCAATCCGGACTTTCCGCATGCCGCTTAATTTTGTGGCTATAAAAGTGATATATTAAGATATTCGAAATCACAATCAAAGCAATGCCAAGACAAAACAATGGCCATTGGCCTCTGTCCCACAGCCATAAGCCCAATGCAGAACCAACCGATGCACCAACAAAACTAACCGACATAAATATGGTATTCAAACGGTTTCGTGCTTCCGGTACAAGGGTGTATATACGTGTTTGGTTAGTTACATGGATGGCCTGCTGACCAATATCAATCAAAATTATACCAGCTATAAAAAAGTATAAATGGCTTCCGGTAAAGTAAAATGCAGCAATACTGACCAGTTGCAGAATCAGACCTGTCAGTAAGTTTCTGCGTGGGTTCTTACCACTGCTCAACTTCCCCACCAGTGGGGCAGCAAGGGCACCTGCGGCGCCTGCGATCCCAAATAATCCGATTTGTAAGGTTTGAAAACTGAAAGGGGGGTTGGCAAGGAACAATACCATAGTTGTCCAGAATGCGCTTAAAATGGCAAAGGCCAAAAAATTAATAATAGAAGCTTCACGTAAAACGGGCTGTGTTTTTATGTAGTGCCACATAGACAGCATGAGTGCGCTATAATTACCCTCAAATGTAGGCTTACTTCGTGGAAAACGCCTGGCCATCAAAAGCAAAAGCAATAAGCAAATGCCAGCCGCGATGAAATACATAGTTCGCCAGCCCCATAAAAAACCTATGCTGCCGCTTATGCTCCTTGAGGCCAGAATGCCGATCAGCAGGCCGCTCATAATGATCCCGATTGTAGATCCCCGCTTTTCGTCGGAGCTAAGGTTGGCTGCCATTGGTAAAATAAGTTGGGGGATAATAGAACTTGCTCCAATCAATACACAGGCAATTTGTAACAACAGAAAGGTTTGTGAAAGGGCAGCCAGCAATAAGGACGCAACAGCCAGGGACGTTATGATCAGAATTTGTTTGCGGCGCTCAAACATATCCCCCAGGGGGACAATTAAAAACAGACCAAGTGCATAACCGGCCTGAGTCAGGTAACTGATCTTACCGGCATGGCTCTCAGTCAGGCCAAATTCCCTGGCGACCAGAATCACCAGAGGCTGGCAGTAGTAAATATTCGCAACGATGAGGCCTGTACAGAAGGCCATTAGTAAAATATCCGTCCGACTTAAATTCATTATAAAGGAATATTTCCGTGTTTTTTCCTCGGAAGGCTGACTGCTTTATTTTCCAGCATCTTAAAAGCCTTTATCAGTTTATTTCTGGTTTGGGCAGGTTCAATCACCTCATCTACAAAACCTCTTTCTGCTGCGCGATAAGGATTGGCAAATGTGTCAGAATACAATTTTTCTTTCTCCAGCCATTTTTCCTGCGGATATTCAGCAGCGGTAATTTCCTTTTTAAAAATAATCTCTGCGGCTCCTTTAGCCCCCATTACCGCAATTTCAGCAGTGGGCCATGCATAATTCAGATCAGCGCCGATATGTTTAGAATTCATTACATCATAGGCTCCGCCATACGCCTTCCGGGTAATGACGGTAATTCGCGGAACTGTTGCCTCACAGAACGCATACAGCAATTTGGCTCCATTTGTTATGATGCCGTTCCATTCCTGGTCCGTACCCGGTAAAAAGCCAGGGACATCTTCCAGAACCAGTAGCGGTATATTAAAACAGTCACAGAAACGGACGAATCTTGCAGACTTTATTGAGGCATCATTGTCAAGTACCCCGGCAAGATAGGCCGGCTGATTGGCAACAATGCCAATGCTCCTGCCAGCGAGACGCGCAAAGCCAACTACTATATTTTCCGCAAAATTCTTATGCACTTCCAGGAAACTATCAGTATCTGCAATTTCAGCAATCACTTCCCTTACATCATATGGCTGACTGGCGTTTTCCGGCATCACTACATTCAATGCAGGCCTGGTCTCATCAGATGCTATATAAGGAAGCGGAGAGGGTATTTCCTCGCAGTTCTGGGGCATATAGCTCAACAAATTTTTTACATGGTTTATGGCATCCATTTCATTTATACAGGCAAAATGCGTGACACCGGATTTCGTTGCATGTGCAGATGCGCCACCCAGTTCCTCCGAACTCACTTCCTCGTGCGTTACTGTTTTAACCACATTTGGCCCGGTTACAAACATATAGGAGGTATGTTCCACCATCAGGATGAAATCAGTAATGGAAGGTGAATAGACCGCACCGCCGGCACATGGACCCATGATTGCAGACAATTGGGGGATAACACCTGATGCCTGAACATTTCTGTAAAATATATCCGCATAACCGCCAAGTGAAACAACTCCTTCCTGAATCCTCGCGCCGCCACTGTCATTTAGTCCGATCACAGGGGCTCCATTTTTCATGGCCATTTCCATGATGCGGCAAATTTTTTCTGCATGGGTTTCTGAAAGAGAGCCTCCGAATACGGTGAAATCTTGTGAAAAAACATAAACCAAGCGGCCGTTAATATTTCCATAGCCCGTCACGACACCGTCACCTAAATATTTTTCACGCTCCATCCCAAAGTCCGTGCTGCGGTGGGTTACCATCATACCGATCTCTTCGAAAGAATTCTCATCCAATAAAAAATGGATGCGTTCGCGTGCCGTGAGTTTACCTTTTTTGTGCTGGGCCGCAATTCTCTCTGCACCACCGCCGGAGTGAGCCATTTTAATTTTATCCTGAAGCTGCTCTATTTTATTCTTCATTATTAAAAACTTTAAGTATTTACCAGCGGTATTGAAGCCTGGTTGTGAAAACATCATCTTTAAGATCGGCGGTATATTTTGGCAGTTTTGATGCATCGTTGGTCACATGCTCATTGTATACAGTCAGTTTTAACCGGGGGTTGATCATATAGGTGAACCCGTAACCAAACGTACTGAACCTGATGTCACCTGCGGTAGTGTTTTCGGCAACCCCTATATCAGCCCCACTTATCTTCTTGTTAGGATCATAAACATCGTATGCTGCTATTGCGGTAAATTTTGTTTTCGCTATTTTCTGGGTTAGCCACAGATAATAACCACGGAAAGTCCTCAGATACAGGTCTGTGGCAGGCTGCGTCCCAAAACTGGTGCTGGCTGCGGGACCATTTACTGTGGAGGAAGCAGCAACTCCCGGCTGCGTTCCCTCAATATATTCAGCCTTGAATGTTGTTGCTCCAAAACTATTATCGTACTGCAACTGCAGGTTTGCTCCATAATAGTCGCGCCTTGCATTCCAGTCTATATTTGCAGAATCAGTATGGTTTATATAACTGTTTCCATTATAAGAAAAATAGGTTTTTGTATCGCTGCGTACCGATCCTTTATATATAGAGCCTCCAAAGCCAATGTGGAATTTTTTGTTGGCGAGGCTGTCAAACTTAAACCCCAGGTTGCCTACAATATCCTTTCTCGAGTCATAATCACGAGCATTGTATCCACTTCCATTAATTACACCCACCTCGGCTGTAAGAAATTTAAACTTACCCTCCGGCCGGAGGCTGATCATCGCACCAATGTCACGTTCCCTGGGCATCAATGTCTGAAATATCCTGGCCCTTTCAGGAAAATCACGGTAGCCTGACGAATAAACTATGGCATGTCCAAAAGGGCGGTTAAATAAGCCGGCAGTAAATATCAGTACTTTAGAATTCGGCTGATGAAACTGAATGAAGGCATCCATCAGCTGGATCCCATTCTGGGTCGCATCAATTTGAAATACAATGCTTGAATATTTATCCGCCCTGTCAATTTTTAATCTGCCTCTTCTGATCATGAACCTGTCTTTCGAATTTTTGCCAAAATCACCGCCCGAGAAGGATGAAATGCCTTCTGACTGGGCTCTTTGATACTGGGTTTGCAGATATCCTGTTATCGCAATCTCATGTGCGTCATAAGTTGAAGGGGCATTATTACTTTGTGCCAATAGTAGAAATGGATAAAGAAATATAAGGGCTAGAAGTGTTTTTTTCATATTTAGTTGTTACGGCAAAATTACTGTAATTAGCGCATTATCCCATAAAGGTTTTCTTTATTTAAACAGGAGAAATATCCTGCAACAACTAAATTACATTTTTATTACAGGAGAATTTGCTGATTTCTAAGCTTTGGAGCTATTTTTGGAGTGTGTGACAAAAAATAAAAAATACAATGTTTCTTAGGAGATACCGCATTCTTATTGTTATGATCTTCTTAAATGTCTTTTTGGCAAAGATGATAATTTCAGGTGCACCTGTATTTTTTAGTCATATCGACAAGGAAATTATGAATTCTGTGATCATGCAAATCGAACTGGAGCACAGTGCAGACGGCGACGCGGGCAAAACTAAAGTGAAGCTCTGCGATTACAAGGTCGATTTTCACTACGACTATTGCTTTACGTCGATCTTGCCCCAGATTGGGATGAGCAACAGCTTTATAGACCATTTTAAACGGTACGTTGATCCTTATCACCCTTTAGTACCTACACCACCTCCCAACCACTGCTAGTTCATCAGGCATAAACCACCCTTATGGGACAGGTATGCATTTTAGGAATTAGTTTGAAAACATTAAAACATAGTTTTATGCAAAGTGGGAACTCAGTCTTTTCGAGATTGGACGTGAAGAAATATATATTGAAAAAGAATTTAAAGCGTGATCTGCCAGCCAGTATTGTCGTTTTTTTAGTGGCCTTGCCATTGTGCCTGGGGATTGCCCTGGCCTCTGGCGCGCCTTTATTTGCCGGACTTATTACCGGTATAGTAGGGGGAGTTGTCGTTGCAAGTTTGAGCGGCTCCCAATTAAGTGTCGCCGGGCCTGCGGCCGGATTGACAGCGATCGTACTGGGCGCGATTGCCCAGCTGGGCAGTTATCAGATATTTTTACTTGCAGTTGTTCTTGCAGGGGTAATACAGCTTATACTTGGACTGTTAAAAGGAGGAACTATTGGCAATTATTTTCCTTCCAGTGTGATTGAAGGGATGCTCGCAGCCATCGGACTTACACTCATACTCAAACAATTGCCACATGCCCTTGGCGTTGATTCAGATTTTTTTGGCGACGAAAGTTTTTTTCAGGGCGATGACAAAAATACTTTTTCTGCAATCAGTAATGCACTGGATCATTTTGGGCCTGCTGCTATTGTGATCAGTGTGTTGTCTATAGCTGTCCTGATCATATGGCCAAAGTTCAAAAAACTGAGCCTGGTGCCTGCACCATTAATTGTCGTAGTCATTGGGGTTTTTCTGGCGCTTGTTTTCCAAAATACGCCTTATGCACTGGGCGCTAAACAAATGGTTGAGATACCTGTAGTAAACAACTGGTCTGAATTTACAGGATTATTTACCATGCCGGACTTTTCTCAGATAGGGAATAGTAAAGTTTGGATTATGGCAGCGACAATAGCTGTCGTGGCCAGTTTAGAAACTTTATTGAGTATTGAGGCTGTGGACAAGATCGATCCCATCAAACGGGTATCTCCCACAAACAGGGAGCTCATGGCACAAGGTACGGGCAACATTGTGAGCGGTATGATTGGCGGTTTACCAATGACCTCAGTTATTGTACGCAGTTCGGCCAATGTTAATGCTGGCGCAAGAACTAAAATGTCAGCTATTTTCCATGGGTGTTGGTTACTTTTATCTTTATTATTTATACCAGGACTCATAAATATGATACCTTTGGCCTGTTTAGCTGCAATACTTTTGATGACGGGTTATAAACTTACACGTATAGCTTTATTTAAGCACATGTATCATAAGGGATGGGACCAGTTCATTCCATTTGTCATCACTATTATTGCCGTACTGCTCACTGATCTTTTAAAAGGAGTGGCTATTGGTATGTTGTTTTCGATATTCTACTTGTTACGTACCAACATGCGGAATCCTTTCTTCTACAAGATACAGGAAGACGGTGATAAGAAAAATATCAGGATCAAACTCGCGGAAGAAGTATCTTTCCTGAACAAAGCTGCCATTCAGGTAGTACTTACCAAGATTCCCAAAGAAACCAATGTCACCATTGACGGCTCAAACTCCCGGTATATAGACCCGGACGTGCTGGAAACCATCTTTAATTATAAGCATAATGCCTATACTAAGGGTATTATCGTGACATTAGAAGATATTAAAAAACAGTACACTGTACCAAAACTGAACAGTAAACCTATTGAAGAAATTAATAATTAAACTATTATGTGCGCTAAATTAGAAAAACAACATACAGATCAAATTACATATCAGGGACTATTACAGGGAAATAAAGACTGGGTAGCGGAAACTTTAAGAGAAGACCCTGAATTCTTTAACAGATTATCTGCCGGCCAGACACCGCCGGTACTCTGGATCGGATGCTCTGACAGCCGTGTTCCTGCCAATCAGATTACGAACACCATGCCCGGTGATATTTTTGTGCACCGCAACATTGCCAATGTGGTTACGCATACAGACATGAACCTGCTAAGTGTGCTGGATTATTCGGTGAACGTACTCAAAGTGAAACACATCATCGTGTGCGGACATTATGGCTGCGGTGGCGTAAATGCAGCCCTGGGCGAC
Source organism: Pedobacter ginsengisoli (assembly GCF_030244015.1). Classification (GTDB taxonomy): domain Bacteria; phylum Bacteroidota; class Bacteroidia; order Sphingobacteriales; family Sphingobacteriaceae; genus Pedobacter; species Pedobacter ginsengisoli. The sequence continues at coordinate 488,771 of NZ_JASSYX010000003.1, read as the reverse complement.
AAACAGGTAGGCCTGATCGATAACTGGCTCAGGAATATTAAAGATGTTTACCGCATGCATGAACGCGAGATGTCAACCATTAAAGATCCACAGAGGAGATCTGATCGATTGGTGGAGCTTAATGCAATAGAAGGAGCCGCAAATATCATGAGTACCTCCATAGTGCAAAATGCATGGGCATCCGGTCAGGAACTCTCTGTAAATGCCTGGGTTTATAGTCTGGCAACTGGCTTGATCAAAGACTTAAATGTTAGCGCGTCAAATGCTGACGATGTATCACCGGTGTTTAAAATGCAGGCTGGAAAATAACCTGATATTCAAAAAGCAATAAAAAAACTCCCGGCGATAGCACCGGGAGTTTTTTTATTGCTTTTTCAGCTAATCTTCAGCCAAAAAAGGATACCTGTAATCCTTAGGCGGATCAAAAGTTTCTTTAATCGCTCGTGGAGAAACCCAGCGCAGAAGATTGATCATGGAGCCTGCCTTGTCATTCGTGCCAGAACCTCTGGCGCCTCCGAACGGTTGCTGGCCTACTACTGCACCTGTACATTTATCATTAATATAAAAGTTTCCGGCTGCATTTCTCAAACGATGTGTGGCTTTCTCAATCGCATAGCGGTCCTGCGCAATAAAAGCACCTGTCAGGGCATAGATAGAAGTTGAATCGACGATGTCCAATACCTGGTCAAAATCTGCATCATCGTAAACATAAACCGTTAAAACCGGGCCGAAAAGCTCCTCGCACATAGTTGTGTACATAGGGTCTTTAACCACAAGAACAGTCGGTTCAATAAAATAACCTTTTGATTTATCATAACCGCCGCCCGCGATAATTTCTACCGAAGTATCCTTTTTGGCCTCATCTATATATTTAGCGAGCTTGTCAAATGAATTCTCGTCAATAACGGCATTGATAAAGTTACTGAAATCTTCAGTTCCGCCCATTTTGAACGTAGCCAGGTCACGCTGCATGAATGCTTTTACTTTGGGCCATATGCTCTTCGCGATATAAACGCGCGAGGCAGCAGAACACTTTTGGCCCTGGTATTCAAAGGCACCCCGGACGATGGCCGTGCTCGATACCTCCGCGTCAGCCGAACCATGTACCAGGATAAAATCCTTACCTCCGGTCTCGCCAACTATACGCGGATAGGTTTTAAACTTATGGATGTTGTTGCCAATGGTTTTCCAGATGTTCTGAAATACTCCTGTAGAACCTGTGAAGTGGATTCCTGCAAAATCAGGGTGACTAAAGATCACCTCACCGGCATCAGGACCGGATACATATACCAGGTTGATTACTCCGTCCGGCAAACCTGCTTCTTTAAAGACCTGCATTAGTACATTGGCAGCAAAGATCTGTGTGTTTGCAGGTTTCCATACCACCACATTGCCCATCATAGCAGCAGAGGTTGGCAGGTTTCCTGCTATGGCAGTAAAGTTAAAGGGTGTAAGCGCAAATACAAAACCTTCCAGAGGGCGTTGTTCTACCCGATTCCATGAACCTTTTGGTGAAACCGGAGGCTGTTGCTTGTAAATATCAGACATGTAGCTTACGTTGAAACGCAGGAAATCGATCAGCTCACATGCAGCGTCAATCTCTGCCTGGTAAGCATTTTTACTCTGGCCAAGCATTGTCGCCGCATTCAGTTTATAGCGGTAAGGTCCTGCGATCAGGTCCGCAGCTTTAAGGAATATCGCTGCCCGGTGTTCCCATGCAAGATTTTCCCATTCAGCTTTGGCCGCTAATGCTGCATCAATTGCCTGTAGTACATGGGTCTTGTCGCCCTTGCTGTATCTGCCAAGCACATGCTGGTGGTCATGCGGAGGGGTTGTAATACCTTTATTGCCGGTATGTATTTCCTGACCACCTATAAACATTGGCATGTCAATCTGTTTGGAGCGGGCATCGGCTATCGCTTCCTTCAAAAGTTCACGTTCTTTACTCCCCGGGGCATAAGCCAAAATAGGCTCGTTAACCGGGACAGGTACGTTAAAAAATCCTTTAAGCATGTTATGAATAATTGTTTTGGCAAAGATAAGTAATTATTTTATTGTTATTTTTGAGTCCTGCTCATGATAAAATACCTGCGGCTATTGTTACTTCCGTTTTCAGCCCTATATGGGATAGTCGTCCTGATAAGGAATGGACTATATGACACCGGTATATTTAAATCTGTTCGCTTTGAAATCCCTGTCATATGTGTTGGCAACCTTGTTGTAGGCGGTTCAGGCAAGACCCCGGTTACAGAATACCTGGTCAGCCTGTTGAGTAATAAACGCATTGCCATACTTAGCAGAGGCTACGGCCGCAATACCAACGGGTTTATCATTGCAGACCAGACCGCTACCGCAGAGACCATTGGCGATGAACCTATGCAGTTTTATACCAAATTTCCTGAAGTTACTGTCGCGGTTTGTGAAGACAGGGCCAGGGGCATAGCTTTGCTTAAAGCAGATCATGACCTGATCATTCTCGATGACGCCTTTCAGCACCGGGCTGTAAAACCCGGATTTAGCATTCTGCTTTTCGAATACCAAAAATTACTGGGCTGGCAGTTTCTTTTGCCGGCTGGCAATTTAAGAGAGCCATTTCGGGGGTATAAAAGGGCAAATGCTTTGCTGGTAACAAAAGCTCCTTTGGAAACCACACCCGGACAAAGACTACAGTGCGGGCGCAAATTTGATAATGAGGCAAAAGAAAACTTGTTTTTTTCCGGACTTGTCTACGGTCAGCTCATTAATTTACGGTCGTCTGCAGCAAAACCTTTGCAGGACATTTCCGCGGGTACAGCCATCTTTCTGCTCACCGGTATAGCCAACCCAGGACCATTGGTAGCTTACCTTGGGCAGTATAGCCAGAAGATCCATCATTATAATTATTCAGACCATTACAATTTCAAACCGCAGGACATCAAAAGGCTGATCAGTATGTTTAATCAGGACACTTCAGCAGATAAATTGATCATTACCACTGAAAAAGATGCGCAACGTTTGAGAAGTACTGTATTAAAAGAATTACTTTTAAATTTGCCAGTATTTTATTTACCGGTTAAAATAGCTTTGGACCATGAAGATAAAGCTACCTTTGACCAAAAGATCTTAAACTATGTTTCAGGCACTTCACGAGACCGTTGAATATATAAAGCGAAAAACAGATAATTTCCAGCCGGAGATAGGAATAGTATTGGGTACCGGGCTGGGTGGCCTTGTCGGCGACATTGAAGTTGAATACAGCCTGATGTATTCCAATATTCCCAATTTTCCGATTTCTACGCTGGAATTTCATTCTGGCAAGCTGATCTTCGGCAAACTCAAAGGGAAGAAAATAGTCGCCATGCAAGGTAGATTGCACTACTATGAAGGCTATAGTATGCAGCAGATCACTTTCCCGATCAGGGCGATGAAAGCATTGGGTATTGCACATCTTTTTGTCTCTAATGCTGCCGGATCTCTCAACCCTGAGTTCAAAAAAGGAGATCTCATGATCATCAGTGACCACATCAATCTGCAGCCCGAAAGTCCGCTTAGAGGGAGTAATGATTCAGACATGGGTCCAAGATTCCCAGACATGAGTCAGCCGTACAGCAGAAAATTAATAGCAACAGCATTAAATATTGCCAAAGACCACAACATTACCTGCCATAAAGGCGTTTACATTGCCGTAACAGGGCCAAATCTTGAAACCAAAGCCGAATACAACTACCTGCGCATCATTGGTGGTGATGCTGTAGGAATGAGTACGGTGCCGGAGGTAATTGTGGCCAACCATATGAGTATACCTGTATTTGCAATTTCAGTCCTTACAGATGAGGGTTTTCCCGAGGTACTTCAACCTGTGAGTCTCGAAGAAATACTGGAGACGGCAAGTGCTGCGGAACCAAACATGACAAAAATATTGAGCCAGTTAATATCAACCTTATAATGCGCAGAAACATTGTCCTATTCATTTTCTTTCTTTCCATCCTTAGCAGCGGAACACTGTTCGCTCAGGATTTAAAGACTACCGTCAATGAAAATAAGGAACTGGACTCATTGCGAAAGCAAGAAGAGGAAGGCAAAGATTCCATTATTTTTACCTCCAGGTTTATCAGGTATACCACGCTCAGACTTACAAAAGATAGTATCCAGACATTAGCATTGGATACCACTTTAACTGGTTTCCATAACTTTAGTGTGCTGGTGCAGCCAAAAAGACCTACGATCAGTACCGGCAATCTCGGGCTGTCCCAAATGCCACTGCTTTTTGAGCCGGCAAAAACCATTGGTTTTGATGCGGGTTTTCATACACTTGATATTTATGCCATGACGCACGAAGACGTCAGGTATTACCAGGCGCGGACACCCTTCACCAGTCTTTATTATGTCAGTGCCGGCGAAGTTGAACAGGTATTCAAAGTTATCCACTCCCAAAATATTAAGCCCAACTGGAATATAGGTGCCAATTTTAACAGGATTGGGGCAAATGGTTTTTACCGGCGTCAGCGCGGTGATCACCTGAACGGCGCATTGTTTACCTGGTTCCAGTCTCCCAGCAAAAGATACAATTTATGGGCAAGTGGTGTTTTTAATACACTAAAAGCCCAGGAAAACGGATCCATATATAATGAAGAAATTTTTTCAGCCAGCAACCAGAGTCAGGACAATAGTGCAATAGCGACCGACAGGCAGGCCGAAGCCATCAGGCTGACCAGTGCCAAAAGGCTCTACCGTCAAAGTTCCTTTATGCTCAAACAAACCTATTTCGTAGGTCGTATAGACAGCACTGAACAGGAGATCACCCAAAAAATATTACCTACCAATAAAATCGCCTACACACTGAAATATGACGTCAATTCTTACGACTTTCAAAAAGACGAGACGGACGACCTTTCAGTAATTCCGAAAGGGGCATCAGACCCGGCATATACCAATGACAGCACTTCCTACCGGCGGATACAAAACGAATTTATATACAGTTTCTTTTTGCGCGCCAAATCGAACACCATCATTAAAAACGAACTAAAACTTGATGCGGGCATCAGGCATGAATTTTATAAATATAATCAGTCCGTGCTTTACAGAGATGGTACTGACTATTACGACTACAATTCGACTTTTCAAAACGTTACCCTTCTTGGTTCTGCCGGATACAGGTTTAGCAACCGCATTGACTTGAATGTGGACCTTCAGCAAATCTTTCAGGGCAGGAATACAGGTGATTTTCTTTACGAGGCCAAAAGTAATGTGCTGCTCAGCAAATCCGTAGGGCGTATTGTCTTAGGTTCATACTTTCAAAACAAATCGCCGGAAGAGATCTATAACCGTTATTTTGGTAACCATTACAATTGGCAAATGGGTTTTGAACGAACTAAGACCATCAACTTTGCTTTCAATTACCTAAATGATAAATTAAAGCTGGATGCCGGCGCAGAATATTACCTGATCAATAACTATCTGTATTTTACAGAGAATAAAGACCTTGCCAAAGGGATATTGCCCGCACAGCTGAATGGCAGCGTCAACCTGCTAAAAATTTCCCTCGGCAAGAAATTTACCTACGGCAAGTTTAATCTGGACAGCTATGTAGTCTATCAAAAAACAGATAATACGGGAAAACTCCGTACACCAGAGATTTATACCTTCAACAGTTTTTACCTTGATCAGACCTTCTTTAAGGTGTTAAAAACCAATATCGGCTTTGACCTTCGCTACAATACTTCTTATCAGGCCTATGCGTATTCTCCGGCAGCCGGACAATTTTACATTCCATTTTTGCCGGAAAACAACCATTCTTTCAATACCGAACCTATTGTCGACGTTTGGGTTAAGGCCAGTCTGAGAAGGGCAAATATATTCGTTAAATGTGACTACGTAAACCAGGGCCTTTTCTCAAAAGGATATTATACCGTAGACAGGTACCCGATGCAAGACCGGCAGCTGCTGAAATTCGGAGTAAGCTGGAACTTTTATGATTAGAGATCTACGTCTTTTGTGGCTTCTTTTTGGCTGCGACAAATAACACATTATTTAATATCAATCTGTAGCCCGGAGAATTTGGATGCAGGTTCAGATCCGTCGGCGGATCCCCAACCTGGTGCTGGTAATCTTCCGGATCGTGGCCTCCATAAAATGTGAACTGACCTTTTCCCACTTCTCCGTTCAGGTAACGTACTTCTTCTGCACCCTTATTTTCTCCCAGTACAGTCACACTCGGTTTAACGAGGCTCTTCTTAAAAGCCGTAGTCTGACCCATAAACCCTTTTATGACCTTATCGTGGTTTTGGGTGAGCATGGTGGGCACCAGGTCCCATTTGGCCGAGAAATCAAATAAAGTAAAAAAATCGTTAGACTGGATCAGGGTTCTGTTCTGGGTTACATCAATATTGGAAAACTCATAGTTGCCCGGATTGATGTCCAGTTTAAAATCCTTAAATGCAAGCGTTTTATTAAAGTCGATTTTAGACTGGGCCGCAGGATCTGCGCCGTCTCCATCAAACATACTTTCACAAATGTCTACGCCTTCGGCACTCAGGGCGATATCAAAGCTGTCTGTACCCGAACACATAGCAAAGAGGAAGCCACCGCCCACGCAAAATTCTTTTATCCTTTTAGTGACCTGAAGTTTCATTTCCGAAACTTTTTTAAATCCATTTCTTTTGGCGGTCGCTTCCTGGTTTTTTACATCGTCGCGGTACCAGGCCGCGTTTCTGAATGAACTCCAGAACCGCCCATATTGACCCGTAAAATCCTCATGGTGAAGATGCAGCCAGTCATAACCTGTTAGTTTATCTTTCAAAACCTCATCATCGTAGATCACATCATATGGAATTTCGGCATAAGTGAGCACCATTGTTACCGCATCGTCCCAGGGAAGTTTGCTTTTCGGAGAGTACACGGCAATCTTCGGTGCCTTTTCCAGTTTTACCATTTCCATATTCACCTGCGGATCACTGATCTCGTTCAGGATACCTGTTACTTTTCCATCCGCAAGTACCTGATAGGAAACGCCCCTGGCTTTGCATTCATCCTCTATGGTTTTATTGTAGCCGATCAAAAAGCTCCCGCCCCTGTAATTGAGCAGCCAGCTTACATCAGCAGATTGATTAATACTCCAGTAAGCAATTCCATAAGCTTTCAAATGGTTCTTCTGATCTTCGTCCATATAGATCAGGATCGATGAAGCCTTGACAGCCAATGTGAAGGTGAATAATAAACAGATGAGCAATACTTTCTTCAAGGTCCGTGTCGTTATGTCGTAAATATAACTAAGTAAACGTTTTTTTTTAAAAAATATTGACGAATGCTAGCGCAGTTTTACTAAGTTTGGCCTTTTACAAAAAAAGATCATGAGCAAAGCAATAATTAAAACAGAGAAAGGTGACATGACTGTTGAGTTTTACGAACAGGATGCACCAATAGCAGTAGCTAACTTTAAAAAACTAGCAGCTGAAGGATTTTATGACGGCATTACATTTCACAGGGTGATCCCCAATTTTATGATCCAGGGAGGATGTCCGAATTCTAAGGACCCTGCAAAAGCACATTTGGCAGGTACCGGCGGTCCGGGTTATAAAATAGATTGTGAACTGACCGGTGAAAACCAGTATCATGACCGTGGTGTACTCTCTATGGCGCATGCGGGAAGAAACACCGGCGGATCACAGTTTTTCATCTGCCACAGCAGAGATAATACTGCTCATCTGGACAGAAATCATACCTGTTTCGGTAAAGTCGTAGAAAATGTAGATATTGTAGACGATATCAGACAAGGCGACAGGATTTTAGGAATAGAAGTAATAGAAGATTAATATGAATTTAAGAGGAATAGTAGCAGTATCCGGCAGACCGGGCCTATTTAAGCTGGTCGGCCAAAACAAAGGCGGATACGTACTTGAGAGCCTTGACGCTCAAAAAGTTAAAATTGTGGCCAACATTGCCACCACAAAACTTGCTTCTTTAGAAGACATTACAGTTTATGGTCAGGAAGACGATCTTAAGCTCGTGGATGTACTCGCAAACATCGCCGCAGTAAAAGGGAATATACCTGATGCAAAATCAGATGGAGCTGCTTTGAAGAAGTTCTTTGAAGAGGTAGCACCCGGTCATGACCGTGAAAAAGTATATACCTCAGACATGAAGAAGATCGTCAGCTGGTACCATCTGCTAAAAGATCTTCCTCTGTTTACTGAAGCTGCTACTGCGGGTCCGGAACAGGAAGGAATAAAAACAGAAGAGAAGCTGGAGAAAAAGCCAAAAGCAACTCCGAAACCTGCCAATGCGAAGGCACCGGCCAAAACGGCCCAACCTGCTAAAAAGGCAAGCATGACAAGTAAAAAAGGGGTTTAAGGACCCCTTTTTTATTTAATAAAGTTGTCATAAAGAATGTTGACCGTAGTAGCCAGCAGGTCGTTAAAACCATTGCTATAAGTATCCCTGCATCCGTTGGTGATCACCACAAATCCGAATTTTTCATCCGGCTGAAAAAACATGGTACTGTATAACCCATAGGCAGAACCTGTATGCCCCTTCATTATTTTGCCGGGTATTAAGTTGTCCACCGTACGTATGGCGAGCCCATACCCTTCCTGATCTGATATTTTAGCCTGCATAGTAGCAGAGCTCTTTTTTGACAGGATCCGAACCCCGTTGTATTCGCCTCTGTACATATGCATGGTCATGTACCTGGCCAGATCAGGAGCAGAAATCTTCATTCCACCGGTAGGTGACAGTATTGGTGTACTATAACCCATCATATAATTTTTCAGTTCTTCCCTTCTTGGCGCATAAGCCATGGGAGCCGCCGTGAACTTTTTAGAAACAGTATCGTATTCATAAAGTGTCGTAAATAAGCTATTATCCAGGGAATCCACACAGTATCCACCATACAATTTCAAAGGGTCAAGAATGTGGCGCTTTACATACTGGTCAAAACGTTCCCCGCTAAGGTTTTCGATGACTGCTCCTGTCATATTATAATTCAGGTTGCAATATTGATATCCTTTACCCGGCTCATAACCGTTGTAGCACTTTGCCCAATCCGGATTTTTAGCAGGGTTGATCACATCCAGGTTAAAATATCCCTGGCTGTCATTTATGCTTGAAGTATGCGACATCACCATTTTGAGGGTGATCACAGTTTCGGGATACTTAGGATTACGTACTTTAAAACCTACAAGCTTGCTGAAGTCATCTGCTAATGAAAGTTTTCCCTTTTCCGCAAGCTGCATTACAGATGTGGCCGAAAATGATTTTGAAATGGAAGCAATTCGAAATAAGTTGTTTTCTTTCAGTGGGGTATTGCTTTCGATATCCTTCAGCCCAAAGGAATGCGTATAGATGATCCTGCCTTTTTTTACAACAGCTACTGAAAGGCCAACAGCCTCGTATTTTTTAATCGCTTCCTGAATTTTTGCTTCAGCCTCTGCCGATTGTGCAAAACTGCGGGCTGAGATGGATGTTAAGAAAAGTACCAGAAGGTATTTTAAGAAAATTGTTCTGTGCATAACATTTATAATTGGGCGTGTCTATATTCCGGCAGCAATAGCCTTCATTTTGGCCAGGCCGGTTTTAGCAACCAGCAGGGCATCCTGGGCATAATAGCTTTCGTTAAATACTTCGAGGGATAATATTACCGGTTTATTTGGGTTTTTCAGGACTTTCAACATTTGCCTGAGCGGCGCAATTCCGTCTCCCGGATAGATCCTGTCCGGCTCTGATATTTTAGCAGGAGTGATATTCGCCGGATAATCGTTGATATGAAAGACTTCTATCGCATGCTCACCTACGAAAGACAAGCTCTCCGGATCTGACCCTCCCTTAAAAATGTGAAAAGCATCTAAAAGCACGCTGGCTTCTTTGTGGCCGCTTTCTGTTGCTACATACAGCACATGGCTAATTTTTTTCAGGTTTTCCGAACCTCCCCACATTTCCACAAGCGGCTTAATGCCGGTTTGCCGGCCCATTTGCAAAACGGTGATATAGCGTTCTGTAATGGTATTCAGATCAATCAGTGGCAACGCGGTAGCACCCATTGGAGAGGCTGCTATACGTTTGCATCCTATTTTTGCCAGCAAATCCATTTCTTCCTGTAATTGTTTAAGGGCAGTTTTCCTGGTGAGCTCATCTTCGGCGATCCATTTGGCAAAGCCAATAGCATTCTCCACTGTAACTCCAAGGTCATCAATGATCTTTCTGGCCTCTGCCGTTGACCCGCCATTCTGCAGGTAAGCTTGAAAAGTATCTATCCAGATCTCAACCGAGCTGAAGCCCGCTTTTGCCGCAGTTCGCAATTCTTCGATAAAGCCAAGCTTTTGACCCCTTATGGTGCTCATATTCAACGAGAATTTAAAGGAAACCGGAGGTTTTTTCTCTGTAGCCGCGCTGGACGCAGGGACTTTCAATAAGGAAACTCCGGCAGTTAGACCGATTGTTTTTAGTGCCTGCCTGCGGCCTGGCAATGAAATGGACATGTAATTAATTTCTTAATGTAAACTATTATTTCAGAAATATAACAGTTTTTAAAGGAAAAACCACAACAATATAAAGGCGATAGCCGAAATAACAATGGCTATGATATAACTCAGGCGGTCTTTCTTCTTGTCGCTTTTGAACTGGTATTTTCTTTTAAAATCACTTGGTAGTTGCATAATGACTCCTTCTTTATATAATGATGATGGCTGGAACAGAATTCCATAAATTACTCATGATGATAGGGTTCTCCCTTTAAGATACTAAAAGCCCTGTAAAGTTGCTCTACAAAAAACAACCGTACCATTTGGTGGGAAAAGGTCATGTCCGAGAGAGACATACTGCCATTTGCCCTTTTATACACAGATTCATCAAATCCATACGGTCCGCCTATCACAAATATCACATGCTGAACACTTCCGATCATTTGTTTGTTCAGATAATTTGCAAACAGCACAGAAGTATATTTTTTGCCTTTCTCATCCAGCAGGATCACTGTGTCAGCATTGCCAATATGTTTCAGGATCAATTCCCCTTCGCGGCTTTTCTGCTGGGCCTCGCTTAAGTTTTTGGTGTTTTTGACATCCGGAATAACAATCATATTAAAACCGATATAATGCTTCAGCCTGTTCAGGTATTTATCAATGCCTTCGATCAGGTATCTGTCCTCAGTTTTTCCTACTACGAGCAATGTTATTTTCATCTATTTATTACCTTTAGTCCCTCACGCTCGTAACAACCTTAATTTTCAATTGTCATAAAAACATACCAGTTAAGCGGGTCACAAATATAATGGTAAAAACAAAAGATAGTATCCTTGCAGATTACGAAAAAAACATCCAGGTTCAACAGCTAACTATAGATAATTTAAAACGTCTGCTCAATAAAATTTCATTGTCCAGGTTAGGAGCCTTTATAGGAGAAATCTTAATTGTGGCCTTAATCATCAACTTTGGTTATTCCTGGTTTATGGGTGTATTAATCACTTTACCGGTTGTTTTGTTCCTTGTTTTGGTAAAAAGACAAACCAAACTGCAAAAGCAACTCGATTATGCAGTAAAATTGTTTTGGGTGTATCAAAATGAAGTGGACCATATCATTTCGCGTAACAATCAATATAGTGACGGGGAGACCTATAACGATGAGTCGCATCCATATTCGTCAGATCTTGATATTACCGGTCCCGGGTCATTGTTTGCCTATGTTAACCGTTGTAAGACCACCGAAGGTTTAGATCTGCTCGCATCTCATCTGCTTAAAGCTGCTGATAAAGCACACATATCACACAGGCAGGCCGCTGTTCTCGAACTGACAAACCGGATAGATCAGACATTTCATTTTCGTGCCCAGCTCCAGGACCATAAACCAGCACAGCTAGCCATACTAAAAGACAAACTTGAGCATCAGCTGCCGGTCCAGCTCGGGTTCACTGACAGCTGGTTCGTTAGATTTTATATCACAGCGGGTCCGCTGTTAATAATGACCTTATTTATAGCGGCAATTGTTTTGGGAGGGGTAATGTGGAAAGCATTCGCATTGGGCGCCCTCTTTAACGGAGCTGTTATTTTTTATTACATAGGCGGAATAAACAAGATTTACTATGGTTTCTCAGGGAGTGCGAATTTGCTTACCGCTTTTTCTGAAACCATTAAGTGGCAGGAAAGTATTGACTGGGAGTCTGCTTATATCAGGAATTTCCTGAATACCTCCTCCGCTGCCGTACCTGCAAGCAGTCAGATTAAAGCGCTTTCTAATATTGTGAGAGATTTTGATGCCAGGCTTAATATGGTTGTCGGAGCGGTTTTAAATGTATTTCTGGTGTGGGATTTAAGATGTTCAGTAAGACTTGCAAAATGGCATAGAAACTCAGCTGATGAGCTCATCGCCGGACTAAGCAGGATCAGTAAATTCGAAGAACTCATTTCTTTTGCTACCCTGAACTATAATCATCCTGACTGGAAGTTCCCCACAATAAATGATGATTTCAGTTTGAAAGCAAGCGGGCTTGGACATCCCCTGATCCCGGAGAAAACCAGGGTAGCAAATGATTTTTTGCTGACGGATTTGCCCACGGCCGATATTATTACCGGATCTAATATGGCCGGAAAAAGTACGTTTCTCAGAACTGTTGGAATCAATATGGTTCTGGCATTTGCCGGGGCTCCTGTCTGCGCAAAAGATTTGTCGTTATCTATATTCAGCCTGCTGTCTTATATGCGGATCAAGGACTCTTTAAATGACCAGACCTCAACCTTTAAAGCGGAATTGAATCGGCTAAAGATGATTTTGGACGCCACTGCTCGTGATCCTGCTTCATTCGTGCTTATTGATGAGATGCTGCGGGGGACAAACAGCAGGGATAAATACCTCGGTTCAAAGGTATTTATCGAGAAACTGATCGCACAAAAAACGCCCGTACTGTTTGCCACGCATGACCTTCAGCTTTCTGAAATGGAAGCAGATCATCCTAAGGAAATAAGGAACTATCATTTTGACATACAGATCTCCGAAGGAGAGATGAGTTTTGATTATAAGCTGAAACACGGGCCCTGCAAAACCTTCAATGCGGCTCTGCTGCTCAAACAGATCGGCTTAACATTAAGTTAATACGGGAATCCCATATTGCTGCGAGAATATAAATAGATATGATTAAAGCTTCCGATTTTGGTCCTGATTTTTTGTGGGGTGTAGCAGTCGCTGCGACGCAGATCGAGGGTGCAGCTGATTCATATGGCAAAGGACCTTCCATCTGGGACACTTTCTCTAAACGTTCGGGGAAAATTAAAAAAGGACATCATCCCGCGACAGCATGCGACTTTTATCACCAGTACCAATCAGACATCAGGTTGGTCAAAACACTTGGCTTTAAGATATTTCGTTTTTCTATATCCTGGCCCAGGGTATTGCCCTTTGGAAAAGGCCCTGTAAATAAAGAAGGAATCCGGTTTTATCACGATGTGATTGATGAATGTCTGGCCAATGGTCTTGTCCCTTATGTTACCCTGTACCATTGGGACCTGCCGGAAGCACTGGAGCGGGAGGGTGGCTGGACCGCGTTCAGCATCAATCATGCTTTCAATGAATTCACAACGCTTTGTGCCAGAACATACGGCGATAAGGTTAAAAACTGGATCGTGTTAAATGAGCCCTTTGGCTTTACTTCACTCGGTTATATGCTGGGTATACATGCCCCCGGGCAAACCGGGCTTACCAGTTTCTTTTCTGCAGTTCACCACGCCGCTATTGCCCAGGCAGACGGAGGAAGGATTCTCCGGTCAGAAGTTCCCGGAGCCAATATCGGGACTAGTTTCTCCTGTTCTGAAGTAGTTCCATACACACAAAGCGAAGCGGACGTAATGGCTGCCAGCAGATTTGATTGCCTGATGAACCGGCTCTTTATCGAGCCGGCCCTGGGTATGGGCTATCCGGAGACCGATTGGGATGTGATGGAGAAGTTTACCATCCAGCATTCTACCTGGCGGCACACCGGGCGGCTTAGCTTTGATTTCGATTTTATCGGCCTTCAAAATTATTTCCCGATAACGGTTAAATACAATCCATTTGTGCCAATCCTTCAGGCTTGGGAAGTAAAAGCAAAAAGCAGGAAGAAACCCCATACAGCCATGGGCTGGGAGATCAATGCTGATAGCTTTTATAACATTATCAAACAGTTCGCGGCTTATCCGAACATCAAAAATATTATGATCACGGAAAACGGCGCGGCCTGTCATGATAAACTTACCGGGAACTGCGTACAGGACACCGAACGCATTGAATATTTCCGGCTTTATCTTGGCGCGCTGTTAAAAATTAAACAGGAGGGAATAAATGTCACCGGCTACATGGCCTGGACACTCATGGATAATTTTGAGTGGGCCGAAGGTTTTAATGCCAGGTTTGGCCTCGTCTATAATGATTTTAAAACGCAGCAGCGGACGATAAAAGACTCAGGATATTGGTTTCAGGAGTTTTTAAAAAGTTAATCTTTAGTGTAAGAACCCGAAATAAATCAGCGGAACAATCTAATAAGCTATAGCATTCTTGAGGGATTACGAAACTAAAGTCCATGTCTAGTCCATGTCACCTCCAAGTCAAGTCCATGTATTTGCGCAAAAACACGGACATGATGTGTAATTTCAGAGTAAGCGATCTGTATTTCATTTGTCTCGTTATACTACAATAAAAAAGCATGGTCATTTGACCATGCTTTTTTTACTATGTCTTATAAAATTAAGCGTTTTTAGCCGCAGCTTCCCGGCGGATGATATTTAACGCACCACCTGCTTTGAACCATTCGATCTGTTGCTCATTGTAGCTGTGGTTTACCAGGATTTCTTCTTTAGTGCCATCAGCATGGTTTAATACCAGTGTTAACGGAACATTCGGTGTAAATGTGGTTAAACCAAGGATGTCAATCACATCGTCTTCCAGAATCTTATCATAATCATCCTTGTTGGCAAAGGTAAGGCCAAGCATACCTTGCTTTTTGAGGTTGGTCTCGTGGATACGGGCAAAAGATTTAACCAGAACGGCACGTACGCCAAGGTGACGTGGTTCCATAGCGGCATGTTCACGGCTTGAACCTTCTCCGTAGTTTTCATCACCAACTACGATCGAACCCAGACCTGCTGCTTTATAGGCACGCTGAGTAGCTGGTACAGGACCGTATTCGCCGGTAAGGGTGTTTTTTACATCATCAGTTTTCTCGTTAAAGTAGTTAACCGCACCAATCAGCATGTTGTTTGAAATGTTGTCCAGATGCCCGCGGAATTTCAGCCATGGCCCGGCCATTGAAATATGGTCAGTGGTACATTTTCCTTTTGCTTTGATCAGGAGTTTCAGGCCTTTAAGGTCAGTGCCTTCCCATGGTGTGAACGGATCAAGCAATTGCAGCCTGTGTGAAGTAGGGGAAACCAGTACGTTTACACCGCTTCCGTCAGCCGCAGGCTGCTGGTAACCGGCATCTTCTACAGCATAGCCATTTGCCGGCAGTTCATCGCCTTTTGGCGGATCTAACTTCACCTGTTCACCTTTATTGTTGGTTAAAGTGTCAGTTAAAGGGTTAAAGCTCAGATCACCTGCGATGGCAATTGCTGCTACGATTTCCGGAGAAGTTACAAAGGCGAAGGTATTTGGATTGCCATCGGCACGCTTAGCAAAATTCCTGTTAAACGAATGCACAATGGTATTTTTTTCTTGTTTTTCTGCGCCGACCCTGTCCCACATGCCAATACATGGCCCGCAGGCGTTGGTAAAGATGGTGGCGTTCAGCTCTTCAAAAGTTCCCAGCAGACCATCACGGTTTGCGGTGTAGCGCACCTGCTCTGATCCAGGGTTGATCCCGAAGTCAGCCTTTGTCGTCAGGCCTTTGTCAATAGCCTGTTTAGCAATAGATGCTGCTCTTGACAAATCTTCATAGGATGAGTTGGTACAAGAACCAATCAAGCCCCATTCTACTTTTAACGGCCATCCGTTGGCAACTGCTACTTCTTTCATTTTAGAAATAGGTGTAGCCAGATCCGGTGTGAAAGGACCATTCAGGTAAGGCTCAAGTTCTGAAAGATCAATTTCGATCAGCTGGTCAAAATATTTTTCCGGCTCAGCATAAACTTCTGCATCGCCTGTTAAGTGTTCTTTTACTGCATTGGCGGCATCAGCGATATCAGCCCTGTTGGTAGCACGTAAGTAGCGCTCCATGCTCTCGTCATAGCCGAAAGTAGAAGTAGTAGCGCCGATTTCGGCACCCATGTTGCAAATGGTTCCTTTCCCGGTGCAGCTCAGGTTCTTTGCACCCTCGCCAAAATATTCAACAATGGCACCGGTACCACCTTTTACGGTTAAGATCCCGGCCACTTTAAGGATCACATCCTTAGGAGAAGTCCAGCCGTTTAATTTTCCCGTTAGTTTGATCCCGATCAGCTTGGGGAATTTAAGCTCCCAGGGCAATCCTGCCATTACATCACAGGCATCAGCACCACCAACACCGATAGCAACCATACCCAAACCACCAGCGTTTACTGTGTGTGAATCAGTACCAATCATCATTCCACCCGGGAAAGCATAATTTTCAAGTACTACCTGGTGAATGATCCCTGCACCCGGCTTCCAAAAACCGATGCCATATTTATTTGAAACTGAAGCTAAAAAATCGAAAACTTCCTTACTTTCTGTATTTGCCGCAGGCAAATCTATTTCAGCGCCGTTCTTTGCGGTGATCAGGTGATCACAGTGAACAGTGGAAGGTACGGCAACCTTTGGCCTGCCGGCCTGCATGAATTGTAACAAGGCCATTTGTGCAGTGGCGTCTTGCATGGCCACACGGTCAGGAGCAAAATCTACGTAATCAGTACCTCTTACATAAGCGGTGCTTGCTTGGCCATCCCAAAGATGAGCGTAAAGTATTTTTTCTGAAAGTGTCAAGGGTCTGCCTACTAATTTACGTGCCGCCTCTACTCTGGGGCCGAAGTTTGCATACACCTTTTTGATCATTTCTATATCAAAAGCCATTGATAAAAAGGTTAAAGGGGTAAGTATTTTATAATTTGTAGCGAATTTACAAAAAAAAACAGGCCTGAGCCATCATCTGAAGATCATTATATTATTTATACCTATTCTAAATTACCTGATAACCGGGCTGTCAGACCGGGTTATCCGAAATGGCGTTCATAACTGGACGCCGCTGTACGAAAATGAACGCCTGGTTTTAGTCTGTCTGTTGTAACGGTCTGAAACAGAGTTTGTTTTATGATTTTTAGTTTTTGGCCTGTGGTTAGATATAAGGAAAGACTAAAGAGACTCAAAATGATAGCCCTGTTGTGTAAAATGCTGTAGTACCCTGGGTAATGCATATCTAAGACGGTCATAGGCCTTTATACTGTCATGAAAGACGACGATGGACCCATTTCCGGTATGTTTTACCACATTTTTAAAGCATTTTTGCGGATCAAGGCTGATGTCAAAATCTCCGCTTAAAACATCCCACATGACGATCTGCATGTCGGGGTGTACAGTGAGGAGCTTCGTGATCTGAGACTTTTTAATCCTGCCGTAAGGCGGGCGGAATAAATGCGTTTTTGTTAATTCCTGGCACTTTTGAAAGTTTTTTAGGTATATTTCATCCGGTGTTGACCAGCCTTTCAGATGATTGAAAGTATGGTTGCCGATGCTGTGGCCTTCGTTCTTTATGTTTTCAAAAATTTCGGGATGTTTATTAATGTTATCTCCAATACAGAAAAAAGTAGCTTTTGCATTAAAGGCTTTTAAAGTTTTTAATGCAAAAGCTGTAACATCGGGTATGGGTCCATCGTCAAAGGTTAAATAAATGACTTTGTCATTCCTGTTTTTATGCCAGGTAAGCGATGGGTAATACCATTTTAACAGAAGCGGGGATTTTATTAGGTACATGTTCAAACTTAGATAAAAAAATACGGTTGTTGTACCTGAAAATTTACAAAATGAATAAGTTGTTTATGTTAATATTGTGAAATTTAAATTATGAAAAGAATTGTCCTTAACAGTGCAGTATCCAGGCTTACCTTAATATTTACTTTGTTATTTGTGTCAGGTATAGTGCAAAACGCCTCTGCCCAGGAACTGATCACCATACGTCAGGCCATAGAAGAAACTCTAAATAATAACCTTCAGGTTAAGCAGTCTAAGCTCAGTGAAAGCCTTTCGGATGAAGATCTGAAGCAATCCAGGGCTGCGTTATTGCCAACCTTAAACGGCAACGGCAGCTATAATATTAATTTTGGCCGAAGTGTCGACCCTTCAACCAACCAGTTTAACAGCGAGAAATTCTCTTCATTTAACGGGGGCCTTTCTACTGGCGTTGATCTTTTTCAGGGTTTTCAGAAACTGAACCAGATCAGGCAGAATAAACTGCTTTTAGATGCCGGCAAAACAAATACGGAAAAAGTAAAGAATGACCTGATCCTTCAGGTAATCACTTCTTACATGCAGATCTTGTACAATAAGGATTTTTTGGTAGCTGCAAAGCAACAGTTGGCAGTAGCTCAGCAGCAACTGAAACAACAGCAGGAATTACTTGATGTCGGTAACAAGACACTGGCTGACCTTGCCGAGTCCAAATCACAGGTAGCTACTGCCGAGCTTGATGTGACAACCGCAGAAAACGCGCTGACTATTTCTTATCTGACATTGGCACAGCTGATGGACATTCCCTCTTCTACAAAATATGTTGTTCAGGCTCCGGATATCTCCAGCTTCAGCAATGCATCAGCAGTGTACAATCCGGAAGAAATATACGCCAGTGCCCTGGGACTCTTTCCCGATATTAAACTGGCGGCATTGCGCACGGAGGCCTCAAAGAAAGCTGTTGATATCGCAAAAGGGAACTATTATCCAAGCTTATCACTGGGCGCAGGTTTAAATACCAATTATTCAAGCGGCAGGACTTCCTTCGTGGGGGTCACTCCCGCGGGTTTTGATACTGTTGGATTTACCCGGACTGGAAATGATCCTGTTTTGGCCCCAAGATTTAATACACTCACTAAGGGATACCGCTTTAAAGACCAGATCAAAGACAATTTTGGCCAATATGTAGGCTTCAGTCTGCAAATCCCGATATTCAATGGTTTAAGGGCCAGAACAGCAGTGAGGAAGGCGAAAATCAGTTATATGCAGAGCCAGACCGATGAGCAGCTCGCCAAAAACAACCTGAACAAAGTGATCTACCAGGCGGTAGCTGACCTTAAAGCCGCGCAGAGCACCTTTGAATCGACTTCAAAAACTTTCGTTGCCCGCAAGGAATCTTTTTCTGTAATAGAGCAGCGATATAACGTAGGGCTGGTGAATTCTTTGGATTACAGTACCTCACAGACCAACAGGAACAAGGCCGAAATAGACATGATCAGGGCCAAGTATGACCTGCTGTTCAAATCAAAACTAATTGACTATTACCTGGGCAAACAGATAGAATTTTAAAGGACCATTATCGCCAAACGGCACATACACAATATAAAAATCAACATTAGATGAAATTAAAAACCATATTAATAATAGTAGGCGTCCTGATCGCGTTGCTTGCGGTCGCAAAGTTTACCGGTTTAATTGGCGGGGATAAAGCGGAAAAGGTCACTGTAGAGAAGGCGAGTGAGAAAAACGTTATTGAGACGGTTACCGCCAGTGGAAAAGTTCAGCCCGAAACAGAAGTAAAATTAAGTTCTGAAGTATCGGGTGAGGTGACAGAGCTTTTGGTAAAGGAAGGGGATGTAGTAAAGAAGGGGCAGCTTCTGATCAAAGTAAGACCGGATGTACTGAAATCGGGTTACGACAGGGCTATTGCCTCCAACAGTTCACAAAGGGCAAGTGTGGCAGCCGCTCAGCAGATGCTGCAGCAAAACGAAGGTAACTTTGTAAACGCAGAGGCCACTTATAAACGTAATGTCGAGCTGTTTAAAAGGAAAGTGATTTCGGCATCCGAATTCGACGCTGCTAAAGCCGCCTATCTGACAGCCAAAACGAATCTCGGAAGAGCTAAGGAGGACTATTCGGCTGCTAAATATCAATTGGCCCAGACGGCTGCAAATGTACAGGAAGCAGGTGCAAACCTGGCGAAAGCAACCATATTCGCCCCTGTTGATGGTGTTATTTCTAAACTTTCTGTTGAACTTGGTGACCGTATCCTTGGTACGGCGCAAATGGCCGGCACCGAAATCATGCGTATTTCTAATCTGTCTACTATGGAGGTCAATGTTGATGTCAACGAAAACGACATTAACCGTGTAAATGTAAATGACAATGCTTCAATAGAAGTTGACGCATTTGCCGATAAGAAGTTCAAGGGCATCGTAACAGAGATCGCAAGCTCTTCTAAAGATGTGGGTACGGCTGTTTCTACCGATCAGGTGACCAATTTTAACGTTAAGGTGCGCATTCTCGCTGATTCTTACAGCGACGTAAAAGAAGGTGCTAAAGACCTCCCTTCGCCGTTCAGGCCGGGGATGAGCGCTACTGTTGATATCGAAAGTGAATCCGTAAAAGGATTGGCTGTCCCAATTCAATCGGTATTTACAGACGCCGGTAAGCCTGCGCCCGGCACCGAAGGCAACAATGCAAATGCAGATCAGCAAAAATCCAAACTGACGGATAAAACGGTTAAACAATATGTTTATATTTATAAAGGCGATGGTACGATAAAAAAGGCGGAAGTGACCACTGGTATTCAAAACGACCAGTATATCATCATCAAATCAGGCCTTAAGGCAGGTCAGGAAGTAGTAACAGGTCCCTACTCCGCAATACAGAACCGTTTAAAGGACGGCGCCAAAGTAGAAAAAACCACTAAGGATCAATTGTTTGCGGCACCGAAATAAAAAGTAACGGCCTCAGTCGTTTTTAATAAGTAAATTGCCCCGGTTTAAAACAAAGACCGGGGTTTTTTATTTAATTGCTATGGTACCTAAAATTGCAATGATAGGGGGTGGTAGCTGGGCTACTGCGATCATCAAGATGCTTTCAGATAATTTTACTTCAAAAGAGATCTACTGGTGGATGCGCAACGCCGGAGCAATCACTCATCTTCAGAAGTATAAACATAACCCCAATTATCTAAGCTCAGTCGAGATCAGGATCCCGGAGGAAAATATTTCCGGCGATCTGGTAAAGATCATCAGCGCGACAGATTATATCATACTGAACGTTCCGGCAGCTTTCTTAAAAGAAACCCTGCAGGACATTACAGCAGATCAGCTCAGCGGCAAGAAGATCATATCAGCCATCAAAGGTATCGTACCTGACGAAAACATGATCATCGGGGAATTTCTGAATGAAAAATACAATGTTCCCCTGGAGGACATCGTAGTGATCAGCGGCCCCTGCCATGCCGAGGAGGTTGCGCTGGAAAAACTGTCTTACCTGACCATTGCCTCTATAAATACAGAACTAGCCACTTCATTTGCCAGTCTGGTAAATACCAGGTACATCAAGACCAATATATCTGATGATATTTTTGGAACAGAATACGCAGCGGTACTGAAGAATATTTACGCGATAGCCAGTGGAATTTGTCATGGCGTTGGCTATGGAGATAACTTTCAGGCGGTACTGATCTCTAATGCTATCCGCGAAATTAACAGATTTGTAAACGTTGTACATCCGATCTCCAGGGACATTAATGAATCTGCCTATCTCGGCGACCTGCTCGTTACCGCTTACTCACAGTTCAGCCGTAACCGTACCTTTGGGAACATGATTGGAAAGGGTTATACCGTTAAATCGGCGCAGCTGGAAATGAACATGATCGCAGAAGGATATTATGCGGTAAACTGTATGCATTACATCAATAAAAAATATAAAGTGGACATGCCGATCAGCAGGGCGGTATATGCCATTTTATATGAAAAGCACTCTCCCCATATAGAAATGCGCCTGCTTACCGAACAATTGAACTAAAAGCAAAAAAAAGCCCTTCAGCATTTGCTGAAGGGCTTTTTTTATATGCTGTGATTAAGATCTGCGTCTTCTGTCGCTGCCGCCGCTTTCACGTCTTCCTGCACCGCTTCCACCACGATCCTCACGGCTTCTGCCAGAGAAATCCCTGAATCCACCGCCGCTGTTTCCGCCTTCGCGTCTTCCGCTGCCGCCGCCATAGCTTTTACGCTCGCCACCGCCGCTTCTTCCGCCGCCGCTATAGCCGCCACCGCCGCTTCTTCTCTCGCCGCCGCCAAAGCCGCCGCGACTGCGTCCGCCGCCATCACCATCAGCTGTCTTTTCTATCCTTACACCACGATTGTTGAATTCAACACCCTTGAAGTTGTTGAGCAAAGAGTCAGCAGTGTCATCCATTACTTCGATGAAGGAATAGACACCTTTTAAATCAATTTTACCAACTGCTTTTCCGCTGATCTTTCCGTTGTTACAGACAAAAGATAACAAATCACCTCTGGTGAAATCATCTACAGATCCCAGGTTAATGAAAAACCGGGTATACCCGTCACTTCCTCTTGATGGTCTGCTTCCCCGTTCTCCGCGTTCCCCACGCTCACCGCGTTCTCCTCTGTCATCAGCAGTAGAATTCAGGTCAGGTGCATTTTTGTAATACTCAAGGAACCTGTTGAACTCTAAAGACGCAAAACGTTTGATCACTTCATCTTTGCTCAATTCAGCAAACTCGTCCATGATCCGTGGCATATACTGCTCGATCTGGGCTTCGTTAACCTCTACATTATGAACCTTGTGTACCAAAGCAAACAATTGTTTTTCGCAGACATCAAAACCTGTAGGCAGATCGGCTTTCGTAAACTTCTTGCCAATGATCCTTTCAATCTGACGGATCTTGCCAATCTCTTTAGAGTTGACAATACAAATGGAGATACCGGTTTTTCCGGCGCGGCCTGTACGGCCACTACGGTGGGTATAACTTTCAATCTCATCAGGTAAAGAATAGTTGATCACGTGCGTCACGTTATTTACATCAATACCACGTGCTGCAACGTCTGTAGCAATCAGCAACTGCATATGACGGTCGCGGAAACGCTGCATTACTTTGTCGCGCTGCTGCTGGGAAAGGTCTCCGTGGAGTGCATCTGCATTGTAACCATCTTTGATCAAATGCTCGGCCACATCCTGGGTATCCAGTTTGGTCTTACAAAATACTACCGCAAAGATTTCTGGGTTGAAATCCACAATCCGTTTTAAAGCAGCATATTTATCTCTTGCACGTACGGTATAGTATTCATGCTCGATATTTACGTTACCGGTATTTTTTGTTCCCATGGTCAGCTCAACCGGCGATTCCATGTAATTTTTAGCTATTCTTCTTACCTCAGGAGGCATAGTAGCGGAGAATAACCATGTTTTTTTATCATCAGGAGTTGTAGACAAGATGTCATTGATGTCTTCCTGGAAGCCCATGTTGAGCATTTCATCGGCTTCGTCAAGTACTACATATTTCACGTTGGTGAAATCTATAGCCTTACGTCCTATAATGTCCAGCATGCGGCCCGGTGTAGCCACTACTATTTGTACACCGATTCTAATTTCACGCAGCTGCTGCATAATGTTTGCACCGCCATATACGGCAACTACATTTGCACCAGAGATGTTTTTTGAGAAATTCTTGATGTCGCTGGTAATCTGCAAGCAAAGCTCTCTTGTCGGGCATAGAATCAGTGCCTGTGGCTTATTGCTTTTAAAGTCTATCAATTCTAACAGAGGTAAACCGAATGCGGCTGTCTTTCCTGTTCCTGTTTGGGCCAAACCAACAAAATCGTTATTGCCCTCTAACAGTACAGGAATACTTTGTTCCTGAATAGGGGTAGGTGCTTCGAAACCTAAATCCTTTACGGCATTAACAACATCATCACTTATCCCCAATTTACTAAATGGGTTTATCATGTAATATAATTTATTAAGCCGCAAAGGTAAGCTTAATAATTGATATTTTCCAGAAGCGTAACTAAATAAAAATGAGGGAATTAATTATCTGAGTCTGTCGGCGGACTTCAATAATTGCTCGTCTTTGCGGATACCGCGCAATGCAAGTGCGCAAAACAGTACCGCTAAAATGGGTAAAAATGCACCGACACCATAAGATGCACTGGCAATACCGCCGGGTATTTTTTGCGCATAATTGAAGATCCAATAGGACAGGGAGATGATGAGCACCATCGCTGCTATAATGATGCGTTTTTGTGCTGTCCTGTTCCTGAAGGCAAATATGGAAATGAAACAGATCAGCCCAACTGCGGCGGCGGAAATATAAAGCGGTCTGAATGACTCCACTTTTATCGCAGTTTCATTGGTTTTTTGATACAATCCGGTGACCATGATCCAAAATTCCGAACCATTGATCTGGTTGCTAACGACAGGCAACAACAATAATAAAAATAGAGTGAGGCTTGCTAGAAATAGCCATACAGACTGAACCCGTTGTATCATATCAATTCCATAATTTAAACAAAGATATTAAAAGACAGAAACTAACCAATCTAAAAACAGATTAAGAATATTAGATTTGTAAGATTGAACATGCAGCGTTATTTTATTGAACTGTCTTATAATGGTACCGTCTACCACGGCTGGCAGATACAGCCAAATGCGCTGACCGTGCAGGAATGCCTGGACAAGGCACTATCGGTGTACTTCAGGCAGCAGGTAAGTACGGTAGGCTGCGGCCGGACCGATACCGGGGTACACGCCACCCAGTTTTATGCTCATTTTGACCTGGGCCCTGCCAGTGAAGAAGAGCCGGTGAAAACCGGGGTACCTTCAAAATGGGTTGCGGGAATCAATTCTCTATTGCCCTACGAAATTGCTGTAAAGCGCATTTTTGAAGTTGCAGCCGATGCCCATGCCAGGTTTGACGCTACTGAGCGGGCGTATCATTATCATCTGCACTTCCACAAAGACCCCTTTAAACTAGACCGTTCATGGCTGTATAAGGGTGCCCTGGATCTGAACGCAATGAATGAAGCCGCAGCTTTGTTGCCCGCTTATACCGATTTTTCCTGCTTCAGTAAGTCCAACACCCAGACATTTACCAACAACTGCAGGATCACGGAAGCTTTTTTTGAAACCAGTGACGGCGGATTGCAATTTACCATACGGGCAGACCGGTTTCTGCGGAACATGGTCCGTGCAATAATCGGGACACTGGTAAGAATTGGCAAAAATGAAATTAACCTAACACAGTTTAAAGAAATTATAGAAAGTAAGGACCGCTGTAACGCCGGGCAATCTGTGCCCGCCTGCGGCTTGTACCTGGTCAGCGTAAGCTATCCATTTGTAAAATAAATATGTCGAAAGTAACAGGAGATGCGATCAATGCAGGTTTGTTGAGAAGAGTTTTTCAATACGTAAAGCCCTATCGCAATATCTTTGCCTGGGCTGTGGTGCTGACGATTTTACTGGCGCTGATCGCTCCGGCACGGCCCTTTCTGATTCAGTATACACTGGACAATTACATCATGAAAGACAACTATTCGGGCCTGCTCTCCATGACGGTAGTTATGCTGCTGCTGCTTGTACTGCAGACCGGGATACAGTTCAGCCATACCCTGCTGACCAACACCCTTGGGCAGTCGGCGGTTCGCGATCTCCGGATAAATGTGTTTAACCACATCACCCGGCTCCGGTTAAAGTACTTTGACAATACGCCTATAGGACAGCTGATCACAAGAACAGTATCAGACCTGGAGACAATTGCGGAAATTTTTTCTGAAGGCCTGATCGTCATCATCGGAGACATCCTGATGGTGATCGTCATCATTGGTGTAATGATCTATAAAGACTGGGCGCTCACCCTCGTTGTACTGCTGCCCATGCCCTTACTGATCATTGCGACTTCGATCTTTCAAAAAGCAATTAAATCAGCTTTCCAGGAGATCAGGACAGAGGTATCCAATCTGAATACCTATTTGCAGGAGCACATTACCGGCGTTTCGATCATTCAGTATTTCGCAAGGGAAGAACAGGAATACAAAAAGTTTGTAAAGATCAATGCGCGTTACCGCGATGCGAACATCAGGTCAAACTGGTACTATTCCATATTTTTTCCGGTTGTAGAGATCATTTCGGCCATGTCGCTCGGTTTACTGATCTGGTACGGATCAAGGAGCATTTTAGCCAATCCGCTGGAAGTCACACCAGGAACAATCGCAGAATTTATCCTGTACATCAGTATGCTGTTCCGTCCAATCCGGGAGCTTGCGGATAAGTTTAACACCCTCCAGATGGGGATGGTTGGTGCCGAGCGCGTGTTTAAGGTGCTGGATACAGATGAGGTTACAGAAAATAAAGGCGTCTTCGCCCCGGATAAAATGACCGGACAGATTTCTTTTCAGCAGGTCTGGTTTGCCTATAACGAGGAGAACTATGTGCTGAAAAACATTTCTTTTGAAGTGGAGGCCGGAAAAACGATTGCTTTGGTCGGTGCTACGGGTGCGGGAAAGTCATCGACGATCAATATTTTGAACCGCTTTTATGAAATTCAAAAAGGAGACATTAAAATAGACGGAGTACGGATTCAGGATTACGAGCTCAGCTACCTGCGCAGCAATATCGCAACTGTACTTCAGGATGTTTTTCTTTTTTCAGATACCATTTT
Source organism: Pedobacter ginsengisoli (assembly GCF_030244015.1). Lineage (GTDB taxonomy): Bacteria > Bacteroidota > Bacteroidia > Sphingobacteriales > Sphingobacteriaceae > Pedobacter > Pedobacter ginsengisoli. Next base: position 462,253 of record NZ_JASSYX010000003.1, on the reverse strand, counting down.
CAACAACATCACTTTAAACAACCCGGAGATCACCATGGAAGAGGTTGTGGACGCGGCGGTAAAAGTCGGCGCCCATGATTTTATTGAAAGATTGCCGGGCGGTTATCAGTACAATGTAATGGAACGCGGAGCTACCTTATCAGCTGGTCAGGCGCAACTGATCTCGTTCATTCGTGCGCTGGTATACAATCCTTCTATCCTGGTACTCGACGAAGCTACCTCATCTGTAGATACGGAAACTGAAATGCTGATTCAAAGGGCTATAGAGAACCTGATGCAGGGCAGGACTTCTATCGTCATTGCCCATCGCCTGTCAACCATTCAAAAAGCCGATAAGATCCTGGTGCTGGATAAAGGCGAGATCAAAGAAATGGGGACACATCAGCAATTGCTTAAACTGGATGGCTATTACAAACGCTTGTACGACCTTCAGTTTAACTCAACCGGCATCACTACTATTTAATTTCCTGCTTACTGCCTGCTTTATGCCAGGCTTCTCTGTCCTTTGCTGCTCAATGTCCCCGAGGTGATCACGCGAACCAGGTAAAAGGGTTGAAAAGCCCGGGGGATCATGCAACCCCCTAGCAACCCCCTAGAAGAGGTTGAAAAGAAGTCATGAAGATTTAGCAACAGTACGCTTTCAGCTACTCAGGACATAAGATTTCCGGTCGCAATCAAAACAACGATACCGTTTTAGGGGCAACCAAAACAGCAGCGTTTTAACAATCACAGGACGCTTGACACGTTCCTCGAGGCGACCTGTTTTGCATTTAGGGCACTTTCTCTTTTCTTCCATAGACGTATAGGGATAATCGTTAATATGGCCGATTGTTATGTAAACGTCTCTGTGATACTTTAATTATTCCACCTATACTATTTTTTTGGTGCCATTAATCGCTATGTTTTTTCTGGATTTTGCGCAAATGCATGAGCTCATCAAACTGAACTTTTGCGACAGGATATTCGCGGAGGTCTAGCTGGATTTGCTGCACTTTCTTCAGTTTAGGGCTTTCCGCATTTGAAGGCCCGTAAAAATGCAGGTATATTTTGCAGTTGTCACGCAGCTCTTCCAGACTGTCAAACTGTTCGATTTGGCTGTAAAAGGCATCGTCGTCTGCGGGTGGTAAAATTGCTTTTTGCAAAAGAATCTTCAAATATAGAAGCTCAGGCCCTGTCTTTTTACTTTGCTTTTCCGCGACTTTTAATTTGGCCAGCGCCTGCAGGTACTTTCCCTGCTCATAAGCCCTGCGGATATCGTCCAGATCCTGCAATGCGGTTCTTTTTTGTGCGGTGCAGGATAAAGTCAAAAAAAATAGGGCGGATGTCAGGATCAAAAAATATTTCATGGCTCTGGATGTCAATGATAATGCAAAAAACAGAGAAATCATATTATAATAAAAAATCAGTATTATAGTCCGATGAAATCTATTTTTTCAAATCTCACGTTTCAGGTGCTGACCGCTATTGTGCTTGGTATACTGGTTGGCGCTTTTTTTCCGGGCTTTGCACCGCATGCCAAACTGATCAGCCAGAGTTTTATCAATATGATCAGTATGCTGATTGCTCCGATCATTTTTCTGACCATTGTGCTGGGCATAGCCCATATGGGTGATATGAAAAAAGTAGGCCGGGTAGGCGGAAAGGCATTGCTTTATTTTGAGATCGTGACGACCGCTGCCATTATTATAGGGATGCTGGTAGCCAATTTATTAAAGCCGGGTGCAGGCATACAGACCGCAGAAGGTGATGTCAGCAAAATCAAATCCTATACCGATCAGGCGGGCAGCATCAACTGGGTAGAATTCCTGACACACATTATCCCGCACAACATTTTTGAGTCTTTTGCCAAGGGGGACATCCTGCAGATCCTGTTCTTTGCGATCTTGTTTGGCTACGGGCTCAATAAAATGGGAGAAAAGGGCGCATCTCTTTTGAGTACATTCGATAAGATCTCTAAAGTTTTCTTCAATATCATGAAAGTGGTGATGCGCCTGGCGCCTCTTGGCGCATTCGGCGGGATGGCCTTCAGCGTCGGCACTTATGGGTTAAAGACTCTATTGCCTATGGCTAAGCTGATGGGATCGGTATACCTGACCTGTTTTCTTTTTATTTTTGTGGTGCTCAACGGCATTTGCAGGTATTATAAGTTTAGCCTGTGGAAATACTTGAGGTATATCCGTCAGGAGATCCTGATTGTATTGGGCACTTCTTCTTCTGAATCTGTCCTTCCCAGTATGATGCAAAAAATGGAAGCCATCGGCTGCAAAAAGTCTGTGGTGGGACTGGTGATTCCTACCGGATATTCTTTTAACCTCGACGGAACAGCGATTTACCTTTCTATGGCCGTCATTTTTCTCTGCCAGGTGTTTGGGGTAGACCTGTCTCTTGGGCAGCAGGTCAGTGTACTTGCGGTATTGATGGTCACCTCCAAAGGTGCCGCAGGAGTGACCGGAAGCGGTTTTATTGTATTGGCATCTACTTTAACGGCGCTGAAGATCATGCCTGTAGAACACATAGCCATTTTGCTGGGCGTAGACAGGTTCATGTCTGAAGCCCGGGCGATTACCAATATGATCGGCAACGGGATTGCGACCATTGTGATCGCGAAGAGTGAGAATGAATTTGACGAGGAAAAATATTTGCTGGCTACGAGCCCCCGAGGCAATCGAAAAGGCGGAAGCCGATATTTAGCTGAAAATCATTAAATTGCTCTATGAAATTGACTTCTCTACTTGTCTTTTTGCTGTTGTTTTGGGCTGTTCGTGCATGTCCACAGGATGTCGGGTCAATATTTCAGAGCAGGGTGAGTTTTCCGGAAACACAGGCTATTGACATGCGCAAGGTAATCGTTTGTGGAGAAGACCAGTCCGTATGGGCGATTTCTGATGCTGGTAAAGTTTATTATAAGCTTAGCAGTGATGCTGTTTTTACTCCTTTTGCTACAATACCTAATGTATTTGTCACAGACATTGCGGGCTATAATGCCAGTGAAATGTATTTCCTTGCCGGGGATAAGCTCTACCAGGTTAAAAATATGGCCGCGCTGACAGAAATTGTTTTGCCGGGTTCGCGACAGCAGATAAACGGAATTGCTGTCGTTCATGCCAGCAGGAATACATATCTGGAAGGTTATCACGGTAAACGCGATTGGCTGGCCATTGCTACTTACACCCTGGCACATTCACTTTTCAGGGATGATGGCACATTTGCGTCTTTTACCCCAGTAAGTACCGGATCTAGTCCGGATATCGAGATCAGCAATTCCAGTCTTAAGTCCATTGATTTTCAATATAAGGTTCATCCCGTTTCGCAGTGCTTCGGCAATTTAACTACTGCCTACTATAACAGAGTAGATACGGTGACTACAGAAACCTTATTGCCGGAAAGCTCTCCTGTCTATGATGGAATTGTAAACTGCACCTATTTTGAAGCCCCTTTTAATGAGGAAAAAGACGGTGGTAAAAAAGGCTTTGATTATTGGGGCACGAACAAAGGCTTGTTTGTCAAGACTTCCGGAAGTTGCGGATTAGCCGAGGTTAGAAGGAAGTTGGATTTCAATATAAATGACCTCGAGGAACTGAATTTTTTCAGGGATATTTTTAATGATAAGATAGTTTTGGCGGGAGCAAATGACGGTCTTTATTATTCAGCACGATCATTTAGTCCTGATGTGACTTCTGAAATTGATAAAATAGGGTTCACTAAACTTTTTGATTTCGAAAGGAGGGTAAATAGCATAGCACTCGAGCTGGCAGGCGTTGAAGAGGGAGACAAGCTGTTTTGTCAGACTGCAGTTTGGCTGGCCACCGATAAGGGGATTGTGAAGATTCCGATGGCGCCAGCTACAAAAAATGTTGGTAAGGATACATTTGGCAGAAATGGCCTGTTGGTTTCCGTGGACGCAGGGTTAAAGGATGCTTATTGCGTAAGCAATGGTGAGGAGTATAAGTTCAGGGTAAACCTGCCTGGCAGTAATCCAGCAGATTACCTGGTGCAGTGGTACAGGGATCCGGAAAATTATGGAGATCGTATAGAGATTGATAGTTTACAAGGCCTGACTGAGTGGACTTTGTCGGACAGGGGGATGTACAGCATTAAAATTACTTTATTGTCATGTGGAGAATATGTGGACGTTGGTCCTTTTTATCTTCGGGATCCTGAGCGAACCATAATCGATTTTAATTATCCGGATACGGTATCTATGCTCAAAGGTTGCAAATTTACTTTCAGCGCCACCAGCACCACCCCAGGCATGAAGTATCAATGGTTCAGGAATGATCAGCCTTTATCTGAAACTTCAAACGTCCTGAAGGCGGAGCTGCCCGGCAGGTACCAGTTATTTTATATCGATCCCTGCACGGAAAGGCCTATGCCGATGAAGTCCGTACAATTAAACGAAGTTGAAGTACCGGCCCCCGTCATCACACGCAGTAAAAACCTGTCACTTTGTTATGGGGATACCGTGACACTGAGTGTGGAGGATCCGGATATCGACGGAATTACTTTTACCTATAGGTGGCAGAGAAACGGAAGTGTTATCCCCGGAGAGACCTCAAGGGAGATAAAGGTGAGTCAGGCAGGTAATTATGATGCCACTATTAATTTGGGTGAGGACTGTACCGGCCCGCGAAGCCCGACTGCGCCAGTAGAAATCAACGAGTTGCTGAAACTTGAGGCGCCAGCCCAAACGCAGATTTGTACCATACGGGGGCAGAATTTAAAACTGACCGCAGCCCAGGGCTTTATGACTTATACCTGGGATGGTGTGGCGGGTACTTCAAATTTCCTGGAAGTGACAGCTCCGGGAGAATACTTCCTGGAAGTGGAGGATGCCAGTGGCTGTACGGCGAGTACCACATATATCGTCGTGCCCTACTGCGCGCCACCAGTGCCACCCAATGCTTTCAGTCCAAATGGTGACGGTGTCAACGACCTCTGGACTGTAGCAGGCCTTGAAGATGATCCGGATGCAAAAATACATGTCTACAACCGCTTTGGTGTCAGCGTGTTTGATGGTTCGGCGAAACAGCCCTTCTGGAATGGCAAGGTCAAAGGCGCTGATGTTCCTGATGGTACTTATTATTATGTAGTCACTAAAAAATCCGCGAAGCCATTGACCGGTTCGCTGGTGCTGATCAGGTGATCCTACAGGCACCGTTCCCTCCCGCAGCCGGGTTTTGAAACTGTTTTTTAATTTGTATTTTGTGCGGAAACCAAATCCTTAATCTCACACAAATGAAAAATACGTATTTCCTGGCTCTGATTGCCTGCTTTATGCTGTCCAGCTGCGGCCAGATGAAAAAAACTTCTGATACCGCAGGCGACGATAAAAAAGGCTGGAAAAAACTGTTTAACGGAAAGGACATTAACGACTGGTTCGTGAAAATCCATCACCATGAGGTAGGGGAAAACTATGGCAATACTTTTAGGGTGGAAGATGGAATCATCAAGATCAGGTATGATCAGTATGGCGATTTCAACGACCAGTTTGGACACTTGTATTATAAGACCCCGTATTCTTATTATCACCTCAAGTTTGAGTACCGTTTTGTGGGCAAGCTTCAGAAAGGGGCGCCGGGATATACGCTGCTAAACAGCGGGGTTATGTTCCATTCACAGGATCCCAGAACGATGCTCAAAGAACAGGACTGGCCGATATCCATTGAAATGCAGCTTTTGGCCGGATTGGGCGACGGAAAGCCAAGGCCAACCGGTAATATGTGCTCGCCCGGTACTGACGTGATCTACAAAGGCAGGATTTCGCCCGATCATTGTATCAATTCGACTTCCAAAACTTATGACGGTGAGCAGTGGGTAAGGGGGGAACTGATCGTTTTGGGTGACTCACTGATCACCCACATCATCAATGGCGATACGGTATTGCAATATTCAAAGCCACAAATAGGTGGTGGCGTAGCCAATGGCTTTGATCCTAAGTACAAACAGGATGGCAAATTGCTGAGCAGCGGTTTTATTGCGCTGCAAAGTGAGGGTCAGCCGGTCGACTTTAAAAATATAGAAATCAAACAGCTTCGTCGACAATAACGGTAACGTCCTTGTCCAGTTTAATGGTATGCAGGACTTTGGTCTTTTCACTGTATACAACAATCCTGTTCTCATCCAGATACTGGACAAGCCTGTATGGTGCTGAATTTTGAAAGAACCTCCATTGGGTATAAAATTGGTCCGCCGGTTTTTTCTCCGCGGGCAGAAAAGTGACAAAGATCTCTACCGCGGTTATGTTGTCTATGAAGAACCGCTCACTCTTCATCAAGACTTTTTGAGCGGCGGGGTTATTCTTAAACTCTTCGATAGCGATCTCCCGGATCGCTGATGCAGACTTGCTCGGATTCCGGTCAATGGTGTCCACGATGAGGTTGTTTACCTCGTTCCTGGTTTTCAGGTAAATCCCGTTTCCTGTCTGCAATATTCTGAAGTATATTTTTAGTGGTTTCATTTGTATCTGAAAGCTATATAAATTTGAATACAAATATTATATTTAATTCATGAATAAAAACAGGTTGGAAGCATTTAGTGATGGCGTACTGGCCATCATTATTACAATTATGGTTTTGGAACTGAAGGTTCCTCACGACAGTTCGTTTCATGCTTTGCTGGAACTGGCCCCGGTATTTATGAGTTATGTGCTGAGTTTCATTTATGTGGGAATTTACTGGAACAACCATCACCACATGCTGCAGCTGGTGAAAAAGGTCAATGGGAAAGTGCTATGGGCAAACCTGCATCTGCTGTTCTGGCTGTCGCTGTTTCCCTTCGCTACTGCCTGGATGGGCGAAAATCATTTTGAAACATTACCGGTGATGGTTTATGGCTGTGTCATGTTCATGGCTGCAATGGCTTACTTTATCCTGGAACGGACTTTGGTCAGCTTGCACGGGCCTGACTCAGATTTTTCTTCTGCCTTTAAGGGGCACGTTAAAGACATCATTTCGACCCTGATTTATCTGGTTGCGATTGGGGGTAGTTTTATCAGTCCGCTGATCGGGATTGCCTGCTATGTTCTGGTCGCAGTAATCTGGTTTATACCCGACCGGAGAGTGGAAAAAAAGATTTGAATAAAGTCGTTTTTTAATAGGGGGAGCGCGTTAGGTATAATTGTTTTTAAAAACAATTATACCTAAGTTTGCACAAAAATTAAAGATACATGAGTGTTTTAGTAAATAAGGATTCAAAAGTTATTGTTCAGGGCTTTACAGGTAATGAGGGTTCATATCACGCTGCTCAGATGATTGAGTACGGGACAAACGTTGTAGGTGGTGTTACACCCGGAAAAGGCGGCCAGACTCATTTGGAAAGACCAGTGTTTAATACGGTAAAGGATGCGGTTGACAAAGCCGGCGCTAATGTATCTATCATATTTGTTCCGCCTGCGTTTGCGGCTGATGCCATCATGGAAGCAGCCGAAGCGGGCATCAAGGTTATTGTTTGTATCACTGAAGGTATCCCAACCAAGGATATGATCCAGGTTAAAGAATATATTTCAGATAAAGACTGCCGTTTAATTGGTCCTAACTGTCCGGGTATCATCACTGCTGATGAGGCCAAAATTGGTATCATGCCAGGTTTTATCTTTAAAAAAGGTACTGTAGGTGTGGTGTCGAAATCAGGTACTCTTACTTATGAAGCGGTAGACCAGGTAGTAAAGGCAGGTCTGGGTATCACTACTGCAATCGGTATTGGTGGTGACCCGATCATCGGGACAACTACGAAGGAAGCAGTGGAGTTGCTGATGAATGATCCTGAAACTAAAGGCATCATCATGATTGGCGAGATTGGCGGGGGCATGGAAGCTGAAGCTGCGCGCTGGATCAAGGAAAACGGGACTAAGCCTGTGGTTGGTTTTATAGCGGGCCAGACTGCTCCGGCCGGACGCAGAATGGGTCATGCGGGTGCGATCGTTGGCGGTGCTGATGATACAGCCGCTGCCAAGATGAAAATTATGGCTGAGTGCGGGATTACTGTAGTGGAAAGCCCTGCTGAGATTGGTGAAGCGATGGCCAGGCTGTTAAAATAGGAATAAGATCTTCTTGTATAAACTGAAAGCTCTGATGAAACTTGTTTCGTTGGAGCTTTTCTAGTTCTATGCCCGGTAGAATGACATTATTATTACTTCCTGATGAAACTATCGGGCGCAGTGCTGCGTATATTTAATAAATAATAAAGGAAAAGATGAGATTGATCGGTAAAACATTTATGCTGGGGGCTTTGTTAGCTATGACGGGCCTGTTGGCTTGTGCCCAGCAGCCTAAAAAGGAAGCGCCTAAAAAAACAACTGGTAATATGGAATGGAATAAATTAACCAAAGAAGAAGAGGATGTGATCGTGCGTAAAGGCACCGAATACCCTGGAACAGGCAAGTTACTCAACAATAAAGAGAAAGGTACTTATGTTTGCCGTCGTTGCAATGCGCCGCTCTACCGCTCAGATTCTAAGTTTGATTCACATTGCGGCTGGCCGAGTTTCGACGATGAGATCAAGGGAGCCGTGATCAGGATTCCGGACGCTGACGGGTCCCGGACGGAGATTGTATGCGCAAACTGTAAGGCACACCTGGGGCACGTTTTTATTGGTGAAGGATTTACAAATAAAAATACACGTCACTGTGTAAACTCAATTTCTATGAGTTTTGTGCCTGATAAGAAATAATTTAATCAGTAATGATATTGCTATAATGCCCGATGATAACTTGTCGGGCATTGTTTGTTTATAAGAGTTGAGTTTGCTTATGTTTGCAGTGTTCACCAACTAAAGTAAATATATGAAGTATTGTTTATTATTATGCGGGATGCTGATTTCTTCTTTGGCTTTCAGCCAAGATAAACCTGAAAAAGAAAGCACTAATGAACCTTCAGGGAGTATTACAAAAGCTAAGAATTATGCGTTAGATGTGATCGATAAAACATCGCGGATATTTTCTGAGACGGTTTATGCAACTTATTATGCCAGTAAGTTTGAAGGCCGGAGAACGACCAGCGGTGTGCGTTACCGGGGAAAGAAACTGACTGCGGCACACCTTACCCTTCCATTTGGAACGATAGTGACAGTGACCAATCCTGATAATGGCCGTTCTGTAGATGTGGAGATCAATGACCGGGGCCCGCATTCCAAAAAGTTTAAAATCGATGTTTCCGCTGCTGCCGCAAAGGCCCTTGGTTTTTATGGAAAAGGGGTGGCCCGGCTGGAAATCAGCTACGCCACTGAAAAGGAATAATCCGCTAACTTTCCTGCTCTCAAAGTCAGTTTTCTTAAATTATTAACAATTGTTTTTTTTCAGTACCCCCTAAAAAAGAAATAATTAGCTTTTTTGCTGACTGATTACGACGTTAATTTGATGGTCTCAGTATGTGAAACCCACAGCGTGTTAACAACTTTGTTCTACAAAAAAGGCGGCTTACTTTATATTTGTTTTAGTAAGATTCTTTAATAAATCACACACAGATTCTTAGTTAAAGGTTTAATATTTAGTTGCTTAAGGTTGTCAGAGGATTTCATGTCTTTTTAATCTTGTCATTAGGTATTAGTTCCCTCGGCTACTGGATTTATTAAGGGCTTTTAAGTTCAACAAATCATTTACCCTAGTTAACAGAGGCTTATGCAAGAAGAAGAATTATTATTGAAGGAGAACAAAGACCGTTTTGTTCTTTTGCCGATTAAATACCCTGCGATCTGGGAGATGTATAAGAAAAGTGAGGCCAGCTTCTGGACTGCAGAAGAGATTGATCTTTCGGATGACCAGAAGCACTGGGACAATCTGAATGATGGTGAAAGACATTTTATTTCTCACATTCTCGCTTTCTTCTCTGCTAGTGATGGTATAGTGAATGAAAATCTCGCGGTAAACTTCATGAGTGAGGTACAGTTGCCTGAGGCACGCTGCTTTTATGGTTTTCAGATCATGATGGAGAACATCCATTCAGAAACCTATGCGCTGCTTATTGATACTTATATCAAAGATCCTGATGAAAAAGACAGGCTGTTCCATGCGATAGAAACGGTTCCGTGTGTGAAGAAAAAAGCAGAATGGGCTTTGCGCTGGATCGAAGGCGGTAACTTTGCGGAACGCCTGGTAGCTTTTGCTGCGGTAGAAGGTATTTTCTTCAGCGGAAGCTTCTGTTCCATTTTCTGGTTAAAAAAACGCGGTTTAATGCCTGGCCTGACTTTTAGTAACGAGCTGATCTCCAGAGACGAAGGTTCTCACTGTGAGTTTGCCTGTCTGCTGTACAGTATGCTGCAGAATAAACTGAGTGAGAAAGCGGTTCACGACATCATTAAAGATGCTGTGGAAATAGAAAAGGAGTTTATTACTGATGCCCTGCCTGTGGCATTGATCGGAATGAATGCAAAGCTCATGTCGCAATATATTGAGTTTGTGGCCGACAGGTGGCTTCAGGAACTGGGTTACAGCAAGATATATAATGCCAGTAATCCGTTTGATTTTATGGAGATGATCTCGCTGCAGGGAAAAACCAACTTCTTTGAAAAGAGGGTGGGCGACTATCAGAAAAGCGGTGTGCTGACCTCTACTGAAGATAAGGCTTCGGCTTTCTCTCTGGATGATGATTTTTAAGGCTTATCGGGGTTAGACGATAAGAAAATTAATAAATAAATTATAATCGGTGCCGATGCTGGGTTTGTCGCTCTGAAGTCCAATACGCACCATAAATACCTAGAAAATATGTTTGTAGTAAAAAGAGATGGCCGCAAAGAGGCGGTAAGATTTGACAAGATAACTGCCCGGATCGAGAAGTTATGTTATGGTTTCAACGCTGACCTTGTGGATCCTATAGATGTTGCCAAAAAGGTGATTGAAGGTCTGTATGATGGGGTAACTACGTCAGAACTCGATAACCTTGCTGCGGAAACGGCTGCCTCTTTAACCACCAAGCATCCGGATTATGCACTGCTGGCGTCACGTATAGCGGTATCAAACCTGCATAAAAACACAACCAAGTCTTTCTCTAAGACAATGGAGATGCTGTACAATTATATTGATTCTAAAACAGACAAGCCTGCTTCGCTGATCGCTGATGATGTGTGGGAAGTAATCAGGGATAATGCAGATGTGCTCGACAGTACCATTATTTATGACAGGGATTTTGGCTTTGACTATTTCGGTTTTAAAACTTTGGAAAAGTCTTATTTGCTGAAAATTGAGGGACAGATCGTAGAGCGGCCGCAGCATTTGTTCATGCGTGTGGCGGTCGGGATTCATAAAAGTGACATTGACAGTGCCATAGCTACTTATAACCTGATGAGCGAGCGCTGGTTCACCCATGCTACGCCAACCCTGTTTAATGCAGCTACTCCTAAACCCCAAATGTCGTCATGTTTTCTGCTGACTATGCAGGATGACAGTATTGAAGGTATTTACGATACTTTGAAACAGACTGCTAAGATTTCGCAAAGTGCGGGCGGTATTGGCCTGAGCATCCACAATATCCGCGCTACAGGTTCTTATATCGGTGGCACCAACGGAACAAGCAACGGGATAGTGCCAATGCTGAAAGTATTTAATGATACTGCACGATATGTAGATCAGGGCGGTGGCAAGCGTAAAGGTGCCTTTGCGATTTACCTGGAGCCATGGCATGCCGATGTGCTTAGTTTTCTTGACCTGCGTAAAAACCATGGTAAGGAAGAACTGCGTGCACGTGACCTGTTCTATGCGCTTTGGGTATGTGACCTTTTCATGAGAAGAGTGGAAGAGAATGGCGACTGGAGCCTGTTCTGTCCGCACGAGGCCCCTGGTCTTGCAGATTGCTTCGGCGAGGAATTTGACGCTTTATATGAGCGTTATGAAAAAGAAGGCAGGGCACGTAAAACCATTAAAGCACAGGAATTGTGGTTCGCAATACTGGATTCGCAGATTGAAACCGGTACTCCTTATTTGTTATATAAGGATGCGGCTAACGGCAAATCTAACCAGCAGAACCTTGGAACGATTAAAAGTTCCAACCTCTGTACCGAGATCATCGAATATACTTCTAAAGATGAAGTGGCAGTGTGTAACCTTGCTTCATTAGCGTTGCCAAGATTTGTGATCAACGGTGAGTTTGATCACCAAAAATTATATGATGTAACTTATCAGGCCACTTTAAACCTGAACAAAATCATCGACTATAACTATTATCCTGTAGAAGAGGCGAGAAACTCCAACATGCGCCACAGACCGGTTGGTTTGGGTGTCCAGGGACTGGCAGATGCCTTTATTTTGATGCGCCTGCCTTTTGAAAGTGAAGGTGCACGTATCCTGAACAAAGACATTTTTGAAACGATCTATTTTGCTGCAATGACTGCATCTCATGATCTTGCGGTTAAAAACGGACCTTACCAGACATTTAAAGGTTCTCCGCTATCACAAGGCAAATTCCAGTTTGACCTCTGGAATGTAAAACCGGAGAGTAACCGCTGGGATTGGGAGACCTTACGTGAGAAAGTGGTTAAAGACGGTGTTTACAACTCATTGCTGGTAGCTCCGATGCCTACTGCTTCAACTTCTCAGATCCTGGGAAATAATGAATGCTTTGAACCCTATACTTCTAACATCTATACCAGAAGGGTATTGAGCGGAGAGTTCATCGTAGTCAACAAACATTTACTAAAAGACCTGGTAGCCTTAGGTCTGTGGACCCCGGCAATGAAAGACCGGATCATTTTAGCTAATGGTTCTATCCAGGACATCGCTGAGATCCCTGATTATATCAAGGAACTCTATAAAACCGTTTGGGAAATCAAGATGCGCAGCATTATCGATATGGCTGCTGACAGAGGTGCTTACATCTGCCAGTCACAATCGCTGAATCTGTTCATCAATGCGCCGAATACATCCAAACTGACTTCTATGCATTTCTATGCGTGGAAAAAAGGATTGAAAACAGGTATGTACTATCTGCGTACGCAAGCTGCTTCTCAGGCTGTTAAATTTACAGTAGAGAACCAGGCCGGTAAAAATATGGAGCCGGTGATCCCTGCGCACATTGAACAGGCACAGGCTGCTGAAGAGATTATAGAGGGCCCGGTGTGTACAATGGAAGAAGGATGCATCAGTTGCTCCGGCTAATACGGAATGGAATTTTGAGACCTCAAAATTTGTAATAAAAAGGGCGGTCCCGACATCTGTCGGGACCGCCCTTTTTATTTAATTATTTTTAATCATCGCATGACAAAAGTTGTAAAACAGGTGTTATAAAACATCGTACCTTTGTACCGATGGCTAAACATGAGATCATACCCTGCGAGCGCTGCGGCACACCGATAGAATGTAAGGCAAATGCATACACCAAATGCCAGTGCAGTGCGGTGCAGCTCGATCTGAATGAGGTTCAGTATATCAGTGAACTTTACGATGGATGCCTGTGTGCCAGATGCTTGTTTGAACTGCAGCAGGAATACAGGGATGCCGTTTCTTCCTGAGTCCTATCTTTCTTTTTTTTACTAACTTTGCGCCGAATTATTTGTTGACAAAGAATGGCAAAAGTACAAGTTGGATTGGTGCAAATGAGCTGTACCAGTAATAAGCAGGAAAATTTAGATAAAGCGATTGTGAAAATCAGGGAAGCTGCTGCAAAAGGGGCACAGATTGTGTGTTTGCAGGAACTTTTTACTTCTCTGTATTTTTGTGATGTTGAAGATTATTCAAACTTTGACCTGGCCGAGGCTATTCCCGGCCCCTCTACTGATGCCTTAGCTGAAGTAGCCAAAGAATTGGGTGTAGTGATCATCGCTTCATTATTTGAAAAACGCACAGCAGGTCTGTATCACAATACTACTGCGGTTTTAGATGCTGACGGTGCTTATCTGGGTAAATACCGTAAAATGCACATCCCGGATGATCCTGCCTTTTATGAGAAATTTTATTTCACTCCGGGCGATCTGGGCTATAAGGTCTTCCAGACAAAATTCGCGAAAATCGGTGTTCTGATCTGCTGGGACCAGTGGTATCCTGAGGCATCGCGCATTACGGCGCTGATGGGTGCTGAGATTTTGTTCTACCCAACAGCGATTGGCTGGGCAACAGATCAGGACGAGGAAACAAATAAAGACCAGTATAATGCCTGGCAAACCATCCAGCGTTCGCATGCTGTTGCAAACGGAGTCCCCGTTGTAAGTGTAAACCGTGTTGGTTTTGAGCAGGGTGGTGCAATGAAATTCTGGGGCGGGAGTTTTGCTACGAATGCTCAGGGAAGGATCTTATATCTAAGTTCACATGACGAGGAAGAGACGGAGGTTGTTGCGCTTGATTTAGCTGAATCTGACTTCTTCCGCAAGCACTGGCCTTTTTTAAGGGACCGCAGGATAGATTCTTATCAGCCGATCACCAAAAGGTTTATTGACGAAGATTAAGATTTAAAAATGTCATCATTTAACGAAGTAATATTCAACAGCAGTCCCAAAAAGAATGGCTACAGTTTTCCGGCTGAATGGTCAAAACATGAGGCAACATGGTTAAGCTGGCCTCATAAAGAAGCCTCCTGGCCGGGAAAAATAGACACCATCTATGCGCCTTACTGTCAGTTTATAAAGGTAGTTGCAGAAGGCGAGAAAGTCAGGATTAATGTTAACGATGAGGAAACCAGGTCGTTTGCGATTTCAGAATTGGAAAAAGCGGGAGCTGACCTGGACCAGATCGAGTTTTATTTTAATACCAGCAATGATGCCTGGTGCAGGGACCATGGCCCGGCATTTTTATTAAATACTGCGGGTACAAAAAAAGCGATCGTAGACTGGGATTATAATGCATGGGGCGGTAAATATCCCCCCTATGATCTGGATGATGTGATCCCAACCAAGATTGGAGAGTACTTTAACCTGCCGGTATACAATCCGGGAATTGTTATGGAAGGTGGCTCAGTGGAGTTTAACGGAGCGGGAACAATATTGACTACAACTGCCTGCCTGCTGAATGAAAATAGAAACCCAGGGCTGACTAAAGCGCAGATTGAGTATTATCTGCTGGAATTTTATGGTGCTGAACAAGTACTGTGGCTGGGTGATGGCATAGTGGGTGATGACACTGACGGACACATTGATGACATCACCAGATTTGTGAACGCCGATACCGTACTGACCGTGGTTGAAAGTAACCCGCTGGATGAAAACTATCTCCTGCTGCAGGAAAATCTGGAAACTTTAAAAAGCCTGAGGTTATTGGATGGCAGGCCCCTGAATATCGTTCAGCTGCCGATGCCTTCACCGGTGATCCATGAAGATACCCGGCTGCCGGCATCTTATGCTAATTTTTATATCGCAAATTCGGCTGTAATTGTGCCGACATTCGGGGATGTGAACGATGAAAAAGCTTTGGCAATCATAAGAAGCGTCTTCCGGGATAGGAAGGTTGTAGGGATCGACTCTACAGATATCATTTGGGGTCTGGGTAGTTTTCACTGTCTAAGCCAGCAGGAACCCGCGATTTAGGATTGACTGATTCTATTCGTATCTTAACACTATAATTTAAAAACATTCAATCAAACATAATTACAGATGAAGTTATTAGAAGGAAAAACAGCATTGATTACAGGTGCATCTAAAGGAATTGGCCGTAAGATCGCCGAGAAATTTGCGGAACAAGGTGCCAACGTGGCTTTTACTTATTTGTCCTCAGTAGAAAAAGGACAGGCCTTAGAACAGGAACTGCAGAGTTTCGGTACACAGGTGAAGGGCTACCGTTCTGATGCATCCAAATTTGAGGAAGCTGAAAGACTGATCAATGATATTGTTGCTGATTTTGGAACGGTTGATGTCGTAGTGAACAATGCAGGGATTACCAAGGACGGATTGCTGATGCGCATGACAGAGGAAAACTGGGATGAGGTCATGAATGTAAACTTGAAGTCCGTTTTTAATGTGACCAAGGCGGTTTCAAAGGTCATGATGAAGGCGCGCAAAGGTTCTATCATCAATATGAGTTCCGTAGTTGGTGTACAGGGCAACGCCGGACAGGCCAATTATGCTGCATCTAAGGCGGGTATCATTGGATTCTCCAAATCTGTGGCAAAGGAACTGGGCTCACGGAATATCCGTACCAATGTGGTTGCTCCCGGGTTTATCCGGACAGAAATGACGGATGTACTGGATCCTAAGGTTGTCAAAGGGTGGGAAGAGGGAATTCCTTTGAAAAGAGCCGGCGAAACAGAAGATGTTGCCAATGTTTGTGTATTTCTTGCATCAGATATGAGCGCTTATGTAACCGGACAGGTGCTGTCTGTGTGCGGCGGCATGCTGTAGCATGATGAATGATTCTTTTACAATATATACTTTACTTGTCCTTTCCGGATGTTTGCTGACAGGCCTGCTTTTTGCATGGCTCCTATATCGGCGTACAGAACATCTGGATAAAAGATTGCGCTATGGCCTTGCCGCTGCACGGGTCGTCGTTGTAGCCGGGATAGGATTTTTGCTGTTCTTTCCGCTGGTAAGAAGGGTATCTTACAACCTGGAAAAGCCCATCATTGTAATTGGTCAGGATAATTCTCTGTCTGTTGGGGGCATTAAACCGCTGGGATTTAATGAAAAGCAATATCAGGAAGATCTGCAGAGACTCGCAGATCAGCTGGCTAGATCCTATGAAGTCAAAGTTTATAATTTTAGTGATGGCGTAAGAAACGGATTTGACTTTAGCTACAAAGGCAAACTGACCAAC
This sequence comes from Pedobacter ginsengisoli, assembly GCF_030244015.1. Classification (GTDB taxonomy): domain Bacteria; phylum Bacteroidota; class Bacteroidia; order Sphingobacteriales; family Sphingobacteriaceae; genus Pedobacter; species Pedobacter ginsengisoli. The sequence continues at coordinate 445,590 of NZ_JASSYX010000003.1, read as the reverse complement.
GGTTTTCAGTTCATCGACCGGCTCAATGATGAGCTGCTGAACCGTAACGTCGGGGCAGTGATCCTGGCTTCTGACGGGATCTTTAATCGCGGCGGTAGCCCTCTTTATGATATTAATAAGTTAAAAGCACCGGTCTATACCATTGCACTTGGAGATACTGTGCCCAAAAAAGACGTGCTCATTTCCAATGTCAACCACAATAGCCTTGTATACCTGGACAATGAATTTACGATGGAAATACAGGTCCAGGCATTTGAAAGCAAAGGAGAGGCAACCAGGCTTACTGTGATGGAAAATGGCAGGCAGGTGTATGAAAGTAAAGTTGAAGTAACATCTAATGCTTTTGTGCAGCATGTGCCGGTCAAACTGAAAGCTTCCAGGCTAGGCCTCCGGAAATACACGGTACAGCTAAGTCCTCTTAGAAACGAGATATCTGAGCGAAATAATATACAGCAAGTCTTTATTGATGTGATCGACGCACGTCAGAAAGTACTGATTGCAGCTGCGGCACCTCATCCGGATATCGCGGCTTTGAAAGAAGCGATAGCTTTAAACAAATATTACGATCTTAAAGTTGCCCTTGGGGATGAATTGAATGGCCTGAATGTGAAAGATTACAGCCTGGTCATTTTATATCAGTTACCGGCTGCGCAGGGAGAAGTCAATGCCTTCCTGGGCAAGATACAGGAAAGCAAGGCAGCAGTATGGTATATTCTGGGTGCGCAAAGCGATCTTTATGCGTTCAATCAAATCCAGAAACAGGTAAATTACAATGGCAACCCCGCCACACTGCAAGATGTCTTTGGCTATGCTGATCCGAATTTTACAGCTTTTGATTTGAATCCTTCGGCTGCCAAAATTATAGAGGATTTTGATCCTTTACAATCTCCATTTGGGAAAATAACGGTTGCTGCCAATGCTGCGGTAGCTTTGAGCCAGCGGATAGGGAAGATCAGGACGGGCGCACCATTGCTGTTTTTCGTGAATGACAACGGACGTAAAATAGGGTATCTGATTGGTGAAGGAATGTGGAGATGGCGCTTGTCCGAGGCACAGCAGGATCAACCGGCAGGGGTTTTTAATGGCTTGATATCCAATACCGTCCAATATTTGGCAATAAAGGATGATAAAAGGAAATTTAAGGTTTATACCTCCAAAAATACTTTTGATGAAAACGAAAATGTGCTGATCAATGCGGTTTTGTACAACGACAGTTACGAGACCGTAAATACACCTGATGTGAATGTGCAGCTTAAGAATATGGAAGGAAAGATTTATAATTTTTTGTTTTCCAGAACTGAATCGGCCTATCAGCTTGATGCGGGGACACTGCCTGCAGGGAATTATACTTTTACAGCCTCAACAACGCTTGGTAATAAAAGGCATAGCGCCCGGGGTTTGTTTTATGTAAATGCATTGAATGCGGAATACCAGCAGACTTTGGCCAATCACCAGTTGCTCAACAGCATGTCTGCGCAAACCAACGGCAAGATGTACATGCCCCAGGATTTGCTGAGCATTATGAAGGATATCACCGGTAATGAGCAAATTAAAACATTGAGCTATGAAGACCGCAAGTATGAGGAATTGATTAACTTTAAGTGGTTGTTTGCATTTATCCTCTCACTGCTGACCCTGGAATGGTTTTTTAGAAAAAGAAACGGCGAAATTTAACGATATAGCGTATGCAGATCAGTACAATGGAAGCTATCGAGATTCTGGGGACAATATCTTTTGCGATATCCGGTTCATTCGCAGCTATGCAAAGAAGACTGGATCCGTTTGGGGTGCTGATCATTGCCTTTGTAACTTCTATTGGCGGCGGTACGGTGCGGGATCTGCTGTTGGGTGACACTCCGGTTGCCTGGATGAGGGATGTTAATTATTGCCTGCTCATACTGCTTAGTTCAATAGCAACTATTTTCTTCAAAACACATATCAAAAAATTTAAGGTCACATTGTTCCTGTTCGATTCGATGGGACTTGGATTGTTTACCATTCTGGGCGTTCAGAAAGGAATCAGCTTCGGACTCAGCCCGGGTATTTGCATTGCTTTGGGGACCATTACGGGATGCTTTGGAGGCATTATCAGAGATACATTGTTAAATACCATACCCCTGATCTTTAGAAAGGAAGTCTATGCGACAGCCTGCATTTTAGGCGGCTTACTTTATTTTTTATTGCTCTATTTTGATTTGAAAGAAGACATTGCCAAAGTTGTGGTCATCGCGGCTATTTTCGCATTCAGGATTGTTGTGGTCAGGTATAAGGTGGCGCTTCCGAAATTTGGATATTGACGGGAGCCTGTCAGTCTTTTGGAGCTTGTTTGACGATTACGAAAACATCCTCATTGTCCTTTTTCATGAAGTATTTTTCACGGGCAAACTTTTCTGCTGTTCTTAGATTGGTATTCAACTCGTTCAGGTCTTTTTTTACCTGGGATATTTCCTTTACGTAGAAGTCTTTTTCTTCCTGAAGTTTATTTACTGCTGACCTGTATTCATATTGTGCGATGAAATCGTTTTTATCAAAGAACAGCATCCATACTGCAAATGCAACTACGGCGAGGATATATTTATTGCGTATCAGTTCGAGTAAACGATTCATTTATCAAAGGTAAAAAAAACGGAGTTTTATACAAATGAGTTTATACACTTATCCACATATTGGTTATATTGAGTAAAAATTGATCTTGAACAGGAAAATTAAATCAATCGGCTGGTCTGTACTGGTTTTCAGTACGCTTATTCTATCAGGTGGCTGGTCTGCTCCGCAGGAAAAGACGAAAAAGAGCAGCAGGCCCCTCATCATATTTGACACAGATATGGGCCCGGATTATGACGATGTTGGCGCCATTACATTGCTGTATGCACTGGCAGAAAGGGGCGAATGTGAGATACTAGCTACCATAGCAAGTGATGCGCATCCTTCAATAGCGCCTACTATCGAAGTGTTTAACCGGTATTTTGGGAGGGCGGATATGCCCATTGGTGTTGCATCGACTGGATCGCCGGGCTTCACAGCGGGTAATAACTGGAATGATTCGCTTGTCACCCGTTTTCTCATGAAAAAAAAAGTTGAAAGTTACCCTGCCGCTGTTGAAGTTTACAGAAAAGTACTTGCGAAACAGGCTGACAATAGTGTAACTATTGTCACAGTGGGATTTATATCGAACATCAGGGACCTGCTCAATTCAAAGGCGGACAAATTCTCCGGTCTTTCAGGAGTTGACCTGGTAAAAAAGAAAGTGAAGAACTGGGTGGCTATGGCGGGTGCTTTTCCGCAGGGAAAAGAATTTAACGTAGAAAAGGACGCACAAGCTTCTTTTGAAGCTTTCAGTAAATGGCCAAAACCTATTTTATTTAGTGGGTTTGAGATAGGGCAGCACATCATGACCGGAGCAGGCGTTGCGAAGATGGATACTAATAAAAATCCAGTGGCATGGGCATACCGGTATAACTTAAAAACATACGATAAAAATCCTCAGAGCAATAGGCCTTCATGGGACCAGACGGCAGTTTTATGTGCGGTTAGAGGAGCCGGGAAATATTTTTACGTAAACGGGCCGGGAAAGTTCATTGCAGACGGTCAGGGCTTCAATACCTGGAATCCGGAGATCAACGCAGAACATTATTTCATCACCCACAAATATCCTTATGAAAGGACGGCCGCTATTATAGAAAACCTGATGGGCTTTGAACCATAAACAGCAGGAACTTCCATCCGGAACGGTCCTGCTGTTAAACCTAAATTTTAACCATTTTATGAAAATGATTTGTTGACCACAGGATAACCACTCCCTGTGAACTTATCCCCGGATGATCGTTCCGGAGTAAAGTACCTTAATGTTTTATTTCAGGGCCGAAGGTCGGAAGTAGAATTGTTAATTCCTTGTGTTTGTGATTTTTCAATTAATTATGTCCAATTGTTGATTTAAAACAGAATTTAATTTGGATAATGAGTGCTGCTTGCTTGGATTACAGGAATAATATGCGGTGGGTTCTGTATGAAACAAAAAAAGGCCCGGCTGCATGACGCAGCCGGGCCTTTTAACAGGTATGTCAATAATACTGTTACGATCTATTTTTTGTAAGCGTACTTAAAGTCTTTGCCGATAAAACGTGCAGCAGCTCCAAGTTCTTCTTCAATACGCAGCAACTGGTTGTATTTTGCAATCCTGTCAGAACGTGAAGCCGAACCGGTTTTAATCTGTCCGCAGTTTAAGGCAACTGCCAGGTCAGCAATAGTTACATCTTCAGTTTCACCCGAACGGTGAGACATTACTGAGGTATAACCATTGTTTTGGGCCAGGGAAACCGCATTGATGGTTTCGGTTAACGAACCGATCTGGTTTACTTTTACCAGGATAGAATTCGCGGTAGCCTCATCGATACCTCTTTGTAAACGTTTCACATTGGTTACGAACAAATCGTCACCAACCAATTGAACACGGTCACCTACTCTGTCGGTCAGCAATTTCCATCCTGCCCAGTCATCCTCGCCCATACCATCTTCAATAGAGATGATCGGGTATTTTTCAGTCAGTGAGGCCAGGTATTCAGCTTGTTCTGCGCTGGTACGGACCGCACCTTTGTCGCCTTCAAACTTAGTATAATCGTATTTGCCGTCTTTATAGAATTCAGAAGCCGCACAGTCAAATGCAAGGCAGATTTGCTCACCCGGTTTGTAACCTGCTTTTTCGATAGCTTTGAGGATGGTCTCAACCGCATCTTCTGTGCCGTCAAAAGTTGGCGCAAAACCACCTTCATCACCTACAGCGGTAGAAAGGCCCCTGTCGTGCAAGATAGCCTTTAAGTTATGGAATACTTCTGTTCCCCATCTCAATGCCTCGGAGAAAGACGAAGCACCAACCGGCATGATCATGAACTCCTGAAAAGCGATAGGGGCATCAGAGTGAGAACCTCCGTTTACGATGTTCATCATCGGGATAGGCAATGTATTGGCATTGACACCACCAATGTAACGGTATAAAGGCTGACGGCTTTCCTGAGCTGCAGCTTTGGCGACTGCCAAAGAAACGCCTAAAATTGCATTGGCACCAAGGTTACCTTTATTTTCAGTGCCGTCCAGCTTAATCAGTAAGCTGTCGATCGCATTTTGTTCAAATACATCAATACCTTTCAATTCAGCAGCGATCTTATCATTTACATTAGCCACGGCTTTCAATACACCTTTGCCTAAGTAAACTTTTTTATCACCATCCCTTAGCTCTACAGCTTCGTGCACACCGGTTGAAGCACCAGAAGGTACTGCAGCACGACCAAGAATGCCATTTTCTGTAATTACATCTACTTCAATTGTAGGATTGCCACGGGAGTCAAGTATTTGCCGCGCATGAACATCAATTATTAAACTCATTTTTATTGGTTTTTATTAGTTAATTAGCCTTAGTGTAAAAATTACAATTACTAAGGCATTATCCAAAGTTAGAATAAATTTTAAATTATACGGTTTGATCGGAATATTTTTTCATTAGGGCCTTATTTTCAAGGATTTTGAGCATTATTATTCCCACTTGAATACCTTTACCGCCACTGCGTAGATGCCAATTCCCCAGATGACCAGGATCAGGATCTGATGTTTTACGTCCCACAGTCCTGCTCCCTCAAAGGCCACTTTTCGCATGGCATCGTTCAGGTAGGTCAGCGGCAGTGCACGGCTGATCGGCTGCAGCCAGGAAGGAAATGCATCGATAGAAAAAAAAGTGCCTGACAACAGGAACTGGGGTAAAGTAATGATATTGGAAATAGGAGGAATGGTACTTTCGCTTTTGGCCACACCTGATACGACAAAGCCAAAACCCATAAATACGATCAGGCCAATCAGGGCGAGCAAGAGCATGTTTAATACTGTGATGACACCATGGATCAAGGTAAACTTAAAGAAAAAGTGCCCGATCAGGATGATGAATATGGCCCCCAGTAAAGCAAAGCCAATTCTTGCGATGCCCTCTCCAAATACAATACTGGATCTGCTGACGGGTGTTGCGAAAAAGCGTTTGATCACCAGGTTCTGTCTCAAACTAAAAAACACGAAGGCAGTGCCGAATACACCGGTGCTCAGTAAAGAGAAACCAAGCTGACCGGGAAGTATAAAATCTATGGTCCTGTAGATCCTGCCTTTCACCGTACTTTCGTTGAGCTGAGCCACGGTCGGCCTTACATCTTTGCTGTTCAGCGTGAAAAGGAGGTTGTTCAATACAGATTTAAGGATATTACCTTTATCCAAAGAAGCAGAAGTGTATGTTACATTGGCCATATAAGCCGGTGTACCTGCTTTATTTCTTTGCACCTCAATTACTGCATCATAATTTCCTTTTTCGAGTGCTGTTCTGATCTCAGCAGCATCTTTGTCTTTGACCAGGCGTATGACACTGATGTTTTCAAGCGCCTTTATCACCGGGTTTTGCAGATCAGAACCTGGTGCTACTGCTACGTCTACATGGACACCACCGCCGCCTAAAAATCCAAATACAAGGATAAAGATCAGTGGAAAAGCCAGTGTAAAGACGACCGCCGACGGGCTGCGCATAATGGAACGGAAACTCGCTTTTGCAAGGGCCAGCGTAGCTTTTGTATTACTATAGGATTTACTCATTTTTTTAATTGTCTTCCCGCCATTCTTTGCCGGTGAGATGGATAAAAACATCTTCCAGATTGGCTTTTTTAACTTCTTTTTTTCGTTCAAATCCACTGCTGACCAGGTTGTCGATCAGGTTGTCCGGAGTATCCAGCACGATGATCTCTCCCCGCTCTACAAAAGCCACCCGGTCGCAGAGCTGTTCGGCCTCGTCCATATAATGTGTGGTGAGCACTACTGTGGTCCCGTTATTTCTGATGTCAATGATCAGGTCCCATAAATTACGGCGTGCCTGGGGGTCAAGCCCCGTGGTCGGCTCATCCAGAAAGATGATCTTTGGAGAATTGATCAGCGTAGTAGCGATGGAGAAACGCTGTTTCTGCCCACCTGACAGTGCTTTGTATTTTGCCTTTGCCTTATCCTGCAGGTTGACTTTTTCCAGCATCTCCATGGGTCTGATGTTTACACCATACAGCCCGGAAAAAAGCTCCATGAGCTCAACAAGATTAAGATTGGGGTAATAGCCGGCAGCCTGTAGCTGTACCCCAATGATCCTTTTGATCTTTGACGCTTCGCGGTCTACAGAAAAGCCATCAACCAGCACCTCCCCGGAAGTTTTTTCCCGAAGGGTCTCAATGATCTCCAGTGTAGTGGTCTTTCCCGCTCCGTTAGGCCCTAATAACCCGAAGATCTCATTTTCATAAACGTCAAAAGTAATTCCGTTTACAGCAGTGAAATCATCGTATTTTTTGACCAGATTTTTGACACTTATGATCGCATTAGTGTTATTCATGGCTTAAATGTAATAAGGTTTTATGCGAAAAGAAGTAACCAGGGGTTACTTCTTTTGAAAATATCGGTAAAATGATGTATTTGCCGGGTGAAATTTAGACTACCAGGCCAGTTCGCCCTTTATCATGGCAATAAAATCGTCAAAAAGATAACGCGAATCGTGAGGGCCGGGTGAAGACTCAGGGTGGTATTGTACTGAAAATGCCTTTTTACCCTTTACACGGATGCCTTCTATACTTTGGTCATTTAAATTGAGGTGGGTGATCTCTACCTTATCTGAATTTCTAACTTCGTCAGGAATCACGCCGAAACCATGGTTCTGAGAAGTAACTTCGCAATGGTCTTTGATGATGTTTTTGACCGGGTGGTTCAATCCCCTGTGTCCGTTGAACATTTTCATCGTCCCGATCCCGTTTGCCTCGGCAAGCAGCTGGTGCCCAAGGCAGATGCCGAACATAGGCTTGCCGGCGCCCAGTACCTTTTTAACAGTCTCAATGGCGTAGGGCATTGCCGAAGGATCACCAGGGCCATTCGAGATAAAATAACCGTCGGCACCCCATTTGTCCATTTCTTCAAATGTAGTTTTGGCGGGGAATACCTGTACATAAGCGTCCCTGTTGTCAAAATTGCGCAGGATGTTTTTCTTGATGCCCAGGTCCAGCGCCGCAATCTTAAGTGCAGCGTCCGGTGAGCCGTAGAAGTAAGGTTCTTTAGTGGATACCTGAGAGGACAGCTCCAGGCCATCCATCGAAGGGACTTTTGCAAGTCTCGTTTTCAGTTCTTCCAGATCAGTGATCTCAGATGAAATGATCGCATTCATCGCGCCTTTATTTCTGATATGGCGTACCAGTGCACGGGTATCAATGTCAGAAATGCCTACAATATTCTCATTCTGGAAATAATCCTGTATAGACTCTGAAGCTTCTTTACGGCTAAAGCCGATGTTGTAGTTTTTACAGACCAGACCGGCAATTTTGATGCTGCCTGACTCAATTTCATCTTTATGGATCCCATAATTACCAATGTGCGCATTGGTAGTGACCATGATCTGTCCGAAGTATGATGGATCAGTAAAGATTTCCTGGTACCCGGTCATTCCCGTATTGAAACAGATCTCACCTGTGGTTGTGCCTATTTTGCCCGCGGCTTTACCGTAGTAAACAGTACCATCTGCCAGTAACAAGATCGCAGGTAACTTTATATAGTTAGTCATGGTAATAATGAAAATTTGGTGGTGTAAAAAAAGAAGAATGTGCTGTTATAGAATCCGTTCATTTCGGGGTACAAATATAGGAGATTTGCGTGGTTTTATTTCAATTTTTTTAAATCTCCTTTATTCTCAATTGTAAAACCTAATTTTGCGGGTACAAAACGATAGCGCCATGTCTGTAAATAAAGAAGTTAAACGGATAACCACACACATACTTCAGGAGATGAAGCACAGCGGAGAAAAGATTGCAATGCTGACTGCTTACGATTATTCTATGGCGACCATTCTTGACGATGCTGGTGTGGATGTATTGCTGGTGGGCGATTCGGCTTCCAATGTGATGGCCGGACATGAAACGACCCTTCCTATCACCTTAGATCAGATGATCTATCATGCCCAGGGCGTAGTACGGGGAGCAAAACGTGCGTTTGTGGTTGTAGACCTTCCCTTCGGAAGCTATCAGGGCAATTCAAAAGAAGCTTTAAATTCTGCAATCAGGATCATGAAGGAATCAGGCGCACACGGTGTAAAGCTGGAAGGCGGAACTGAAATTGCCGAGTCTGTGGTACGCATCATCACTGCGGGAATTCCTGTGATGGGACATCTCGGATTGACCCCGCAGTCCATTTATAAGTTTGGAACTTATACCGTAAGGGCCAAAGGGGAAGAGGAAGCTGAAAAACTAAAGACAGATGCGCTGGCCCTGCAGGAAGCAGGCTGCTTTGCCATTGTGCTTGAAAAGATCCCCGCCAAGCTGGCCAGGGAGGTTTCGGAGAGCCTGCACATACCGACCATTGGTATAGGTGCCGGCACCGACTGTGACGGACAAGTGCTGGTCGTGAATGACATGATCGGACTGACCAAAGGCTTTAAGCCAAGGTTCCTGCGTCAGTACCTGAACCTGTATGAGGGGATACTGGAAGCTACACAATCTTATATTAAAGATGTCAAAGCAAAGGATTTTCCTAACGAAAAGGAGCAATACTAAATGCCGGTAACCGATAAGGATATACTTTACGAAGACAACCACCTCATAGCTGTTATGAAGCGTGCCGGGGATATTGTACAGGTTGACGAAACAGGGGATGAACCTTTGGACGAACAGGTAAAAAAGTACCTGGCTGCAAAATACAATAAACCAAACAGTGCTTTTTTGGGCGTAGTGCACCGCCTGGACAGGCCGGTAAGCGGAGTCATCCTGTTTGCCAAGACCAGCAAGGCGCTGGAACGGATGAATGCGGTATTTAAGAACCGTGAAGTCAAGAAAACCTACTGGGCCGTTGTGCGCAACAAACCCGCAAGGCCCTCAGGTACTTTGGTGCACTGGCTGGTCAAGAATCCTCAAAAAAATGTAGTGACGCCACACCAGGCAGAAGTTGCCGGAAGCCAGCGTGCGGAACTCAGCTACAGGCTGCTTGGTGAGCTGGGTGGCTATTACCTGATAGAAGTGGACCCGCTTACAGGGCGTTCACATCAGATTCGTGTGCAGCTTTCGACCCTGGGTTGTCCCATAGTGGGCGATAATAAATATGGGTATCCAAGGGGAAGCCGCAAGGGCAGCATTTGCCTGCATGCGCGTCGCCTGCAATTTATTCATCCCGTGAAAAAAGAACCGGTAAATATCTTTGCAAAACTTCCTGTGGACGGTTTTTGGGAACGCTTTGAGGAATTTTAAGGTTAGTCACAGTGATCTTTTAATTACAAGGCACCCTCGCAAGCACCACCGTATCTCCAAAAGTGAGTTTAGACCTGTCTTTGAACATCACCTTACTGCCTTCATCTTTAATATCGCCATATCCCTCTACCAGGTTTCCGCCTTTCCGTAAAAAGACAATTTCCCTGACCGATCTCATCCCTTCAGCGTCAAAGGTGTATTCAGCGATCAGGGTATCACCTTTCATTTCGCCGGCAAAAGTGCCTGTGCTTTTGTCCTTTTCAAAAAATCTGTAGTTCAGCTCACCGGTATATTCTTCACCGGCTATATTCAGTCTCATGGAAACCGTATCCCTGTTCTTAATATAGACATAGCATTCCGTGCTGTTGCCTTCTGCCGGTCTTGTAGCTGTAAATGTAGTATCTTCAGCAATCAGCCCAGTGCTGTCAGCCGTCTTCTTATCTGACTTTTCGCTGTTGCAGGCGGTTAGCAGGCTCGCTGCCATGGCCAAAAAAAAGAATGATAATTTCATGTTCTGCATTTTTTAGGATTTGGAAAAAGAATACTGCAATTGCCCTGCCAAATTATAATTACCCGGTCCATCCGCGGTTTTCCAGCTGTACTTTAAACGTCTTGTAAATAACTGTCCCTCACATGAAACACACCTGAGTCACACTTTCTTCACAAAAAGGTACCTGTTTGTGGCTTTGGTGTGAAGGAGGTGTGAAGAAAGTGTGAACCAGAATATAACATTACCATATGGATCTATTTTCTTTTCCATGGAACTTTAATGCCAGCCCTGCATAGAAATTTCGTGTTGCTGCGGCGTTAAAATACCTGTTCCCAACAGCATTCAGGTCATTGCCAAGACTGTACTTCTGGTTCAGCAGGTTGTCTGCCCCGGCAAATACCTCTACCGGTGTATTGCCGATCCTGAGGTTCCTCCAGCCTGCTTTGGCCTGGATTAAGTGGTACTTCCGTGCGTAGACAGTGTTGGCATCGTTTAAAGGAATGCTTGAAGTATAGTTGTGCTGCAGAAATACATAAAAATCTTTTGGCAGCAGGATGTCGGCACTGCTGACCACGACTGCCCTGGGGACTCCTGTCAGCGCATTTCCGGAAAAATTATCGGTATTGTTCAGGTATTCTTCAAATTTAAAATGACTAAGGGTGTAAGCATTGCGCAGCTGAAGCCCTCTTATAAAACCAGATGACTTTGCGGGCAGGACCCAATAGGAAAGCGAGGTTTCAAGTCCCCATTGTTTAGTGCCTCCCGCATTTACAAAGTAATCTTTTTCATTCTGATCAACACGTCTCACAATTGCCTGCTTCAGTTTGTAATAATAGCCGCCTACGTCCAGAAAAAGTCTGCCATCCATGGTTTGATACCTGACACCAGCTTCATAGTTCCATCCATATTCCGGTTGTAAGCTGGTGTTCACCACATTATTTGATCCCCGTACTTCTCCAAGCGATGGCGGTGAATATCCTCTGCTGAGGGATGTTCTTAAGGAAAACCGGGGATCAATCAGGTAAGATAGTGCCAGTCTGGGCATCAGCTGCACATGGAAAGTTTTAACCCGCTTTGGTATGGGAACCGGCGAAATGCTTTTATAAGTATATTCGTATAAATTGGCGCTTGCCGAGGTTTCAATAAGCAGTTTGTTAAACAGGTCAAAGTTAAGGTGTACAAATGCAAAACTTCCTGATGCCCTCAGATCATCCGCCTCTTTGATATTCCCGGGGATTCCAAAATCGTTGTCGAAGTTGTCGTAGTTTGTGGAAGTCTGCATGCTTTCCAGTCCGGCGTTGAGTTTCCAGTTTATGTTTTGGGCCTGTCTGGCGTATTCTATATAAGAGCGCAGGCCAAGTGTAAATTCTTTACGCTTTTCATAATTGGTAATGAAAGGGTTTTTAAAATCTGTAAAAGTAGAGAAAACAGACAAGACGTGTTTGAAATGGTCAGTTATGATCCAGTCGCTGGAAACCCCGCCGTAAATGGTCTTGCTGTAAATTCCGGCGTTTTGTTCAATGGCACTTTTGGTTGCAGGTGTGGCGGGCCTTGACGCTTCCGGACCGGCCAGGAACTGCGCGGCAGTCAGTCCTCCGGGAGTGTTGTACCGGAGATCCGAATAGAAAAGAAGTGCCTTTAAACTGGCTTTTTTTGCATAATCGTACTTTTGGAACAGCTGAAAATATTTGCGGTCCATATCGCTGTGGTCACGATAGCCGTCACTGCGCTGATAGGCCTGGGTAATATTGATGGTATATTTTTTAAACTGCTGATTCAATGTTGCATTTTGATGAAATGTGCCAAAAGATCCGCCTTCCATCTTTAGCGTGGCCAGGGTGCTGTCGGCAGGAACCAGCTGCGGCTGTATGAGGACCACCCCTCCGGAGTTTGCACCAAAAATGCTTCCGTGCGGGCCTTTTAGTACCTGCAATGATCCTGCGCCTGCTACGTCCAGTGCGTTGAGGTAACTGTTACCGCCTGCGTCAGTGAGCGGAAAGTCACCAAAATAGATCTTTACATTTCTGACACCAAAAGGAGACCTCAGCAAACTTCCTCTTATGGAGAGGCGGTAACTGCCGGGTGAACGTTCTTCCATCCGGACACCCGATATTGTATTTACAGCATTTACCAATGAATTGGATGGCTGCCTGTCGATGATATTTTGATCGGCGAAGCCTATGCTTCCGGTTGATCTCAGTAAAGGCTGTATGGAAAAGTATGGACGGATGGTTACCTCATTTAATCTTTTTGTGGTGTCCTGTCCTGTTTGCGCAGATGTGATTGCAGCGAAGAGAATAAGGGTGGCGGTTAAAAGTGATTTCATGTTGTGGCAAAGCTAAAATTTTCATCTGTTTATCCTATCTTTAGGCGATTTTAACCGAAAGCACGTTTATTATAGACGATAAGCTTTCAATTTTCATTATATAACCGTATTTATAAAGATATGTCAAATACATCAAAAATTATTTATACCAAAACAGATGAAGCGCCAATGCTGGCTACCTATTCATTCTTGCCAATTGTACAAGCTTTTACAGCCTCAGCGGGTATTGATGTGGAGACCAGGGATATCTCTTTAGCAGGAAGGATCCTGGCAAATTTTCCTGAGTTTTTAAAAGAAGATCAAAAAGTTGGAGATGCGTTGACAGAACTGGGGCAGCTGGCAACTACGCCGGAGGCCAATATTATCAAATTACCAAATATTTCAGCGTCTATTCCGCAATTGGCTGACGCTATTGCGGAATTGCAATCACAGGGTTTTGCTGTTCCTGACTACCCGGATAATGCGCAAAGCGATGAAGAAAAAGCAATTAAGGCAAAATATGGAAAGGTTTTAGGTTCTGCTGTTAACCCGGTTTTACGGGAAGGAAACTCAGATAGAAGGGCGCCTAAGGCGGTTAAGAATTATGCCAGGAATAACCCGCATTCAATGGGTGCATGGTCCCGGGAGTCTAAGACCAGGGTTGCGAGCATGAGTGAGGGTGATTTTTATGGTTCAGAGAAATCGGTAACTGTTGCTGAGGCAACTCAGTTTAAAATAGAGTTTGTCGGCGCTGATGGTGCGGTAACTGAGCTGAAAGGTTTAGCCCCTTTGAAAGCAGGTGAGGTAATAGACAGTTCGGCACTGAGCCTGTCTGCCCTTAAAACATTTGTAGCCAAAGCAATTGGGGAGACTAAATCCGCCGGTGTTTTGTTGTCAGCACACCTGAAGGCAACCATGATGAAGGTTTCTGACCCGATTATTTTCGGTGCCATTGTAGAAGTGTATTTTGCTGATGTTTTCGCGAAATATGCAGAGTTGTTCGCCACGCTGAACATAGATACCCGTAATGGCTTAGGGGATGTCTATGCTAAAATCACTGGAAATGCAAAAGAAGCAGAGGTAAAAGCGGCTATTGATGCTGCAATTGAAAATGGACCTGCACTGGCTATGGTAAATTCTGATAAGGGAATTACGAACCTGCATGTGCCTTCTGATGTGATTGTGGATGCTTCTATGCCGGCAATGATCCGCACATCCGGTCAGATGTGGAACAAAGATGGTAAACCTCAGGATACCATTGCCCTGATTCCTGACCGTTGCTATGCTGGTGTTTATACCGCCACTATTGATGATTGCAAAGCCAATGGTGCTTTTGATGTAACTACAATGGGCTCAGTGCCGAATGTTGGTCTGATGGCCCAAAAAGCAGAGGAATATGGTTCCCATGACAAAACTTTCCAGGCCGCTGCAAATGGCACAATCCGTGTCACTGATGCAGATGGTAAAGTTTTCTTTGATCAGCAGGTAGAAAAAGGGGATATATTCCGGATGTGCCAGACCAAGGATGCACCAATCCGGGACTGGGTTAAACTGGCGGTCAACAGGGCCCGTTTATCGGCTACACCGGCGGTGTTCTGGCTGGATGAAAACAGGGCGCATGACAGACAAATTATTGAGAAAGTTAACAAGTATCTGGCAGACCATGATACTGCAGGGTTAGATATCCGTATCCTGTCGCCGGTAGAGGCTACTAAATTTACTTTAAACAGGATCCGTAAAGGAGAGGACACAATTTCTGTGACAGGCAATGTGCTTCGCGATTACTTAACAGATTTGTTCCCGATCCTGGAATTGGGTACTTCGGCGAAAATGTTGTCCATTGTTCCGCTAATGAATGGTGGTGGCCTGTTTGAAACCGGGGCAGGTGGTTCTGCGCCAAAACACATTGAGCAGTTTATCGAGGAAGGTTATTTACGCTGGGATTCGTTGGGCGAATTTTTAGCCCTGGCTGTTTCACTTGAACATTTGGGACAAACGCAAAACAATCCGAAAGCTTTGGTGCTTGCAGAAACACTAGATCTGGCAACAGAGAAATTCCTGGCAAATGATAAATCACCGGCACGTAAAGTCGGTCAGATAGACAATAGGGGTTCGCACTTTTACCTGGCATTGTATTGGGCGGAAGGTCTGGCTGCGCAAACTAAAGATGCGGAATTGAAGGCCAGATTTGAGCCGCTTGCCAAAGCTTTAACCGAGAATGAAACTAAGATTGTAGCAGAATTAATAGGCGCGCAAGGTAAACCGCAGAATATCGGGGGTTACTATCACCCTGATGATGAACTGGCATTCGCAGCAATGCGCCCAAGCCAAACTTTAAATACTGCGCTGGCAAATTTATAAGATAATTTTTATTTCCATAAGAAGAGCTGTTTCATTAAGTTGGGACGGCTCTTTTTTAAATGAGGGCGTTAAATAATTCAAAACATTTAAAGATATTTTCAGGTTATATCCCTATAAAAACCTAACCATATGAATACGGGTCAAAACAACAATCAGGGAACTGGTAAGAGGACTGATAAACTTCATCCTACTGATCTGGGCGAGACAAAAGACTTTAGTAATTTGTCCTTCAATAAAGATAAAAACAGTTTTGAGTTTGATGTAGCGGACCAGGACACAGGCTACGATCATCCGCTGCCTTACGACACCTCTGCTCCAAACGGAGAGGATAGCATTTCAACTTATGATGAAGCCAATCCTTATAATGGATCTGAGTACAGTGAAGACAAGCAGATTGATGAAAGTTTTGAAAGTGCCGCAATGCGCATCAGTGATGAGGAGGATCTTGAACTGAGCCCTGAAGATGAGTTACTTGGCCGCACTCCGGAAGATGAACGGGACGATCTTGATGATGAAGGCTATCCTGTTAACGATAAGCCCGGGAAAAAGTTTTAGGAGTTGACATCCAGGTTAAACCTTTTTCTCATTTCTTCCAGTTTAGGGTTTTTGTCTACAAGGTATTGGTACCTTTCTACATTGGTATAAAGCCTGTTTACGACAGCGCGCGTTACCTGTTTGCACTGTATGGAGATATTAAAGTTCTTGAGCCTCGGCCTTAGAAAATTTAGCAGGTCGATCATTTCATCCTGAAGCTGTCCTTCCTGTATCTTGTGTTCAACATGTACCGTGATTTCTTCAGGTGTTTCCAGCAGGGGTTCTGAAGCTGTCATTATGGTATACACATTTATTTTTCCGTCTTCTTTTGTTTGATTGGCATACTGGTTCCAGTACAGCATCAGCTGTTCGTAGGTAAATGGTTCTTTAGTGTCTCCATTGATATATTTTGGTTCGTCGCTATCCTCTCCGTTTGCCATGCGCTCAAGGTCTGTTAAGGACGGAATAAGGCTGCTGATCTTTGAATTTGTATTCGGACTAAGTGTTATTTTTCCTGTCGGAGCTGTGCTTAATGGTGTTGGCGCGGGGCCTGGACCAGAGGGCGGCAGGATGTTTTCCGGTAAATCGGCAACCTGTTTTTCTTCGGGAACAGGTAAGAGCTGGCTGGTGTCTTGCCGGGCGGCCTGATGCGCTTCCGGCTCAGCCGGAACCGGAACAACAGCACTTACATTAGTTTTTTTTTTAATCTGATCGTTGTCAGTTGCGGAATTGGGTTGCTGTGCCAGTTGAAGTACCGAAGGTATGTGACACATTTTGATTAGTGTCAGCTCTACCTGCAGGCGCTGGTTCTTACTGTTTTTGTAGTTTAGGTCGCATTGGTTGGCCAGGTTCAGCGCAGTCAATATAAATGAGACTGATGTTTGCTGGCTCTGCCCGATGTATTTTTGTTTGATGTTCTCGCTTACCTCTAATAATTTGGTGGTCTGCGGGTCTTTGGCAACCAGAAGATTCCTTAAATGGCTTGCCAGCCCATTGATGAAATGATTTCCATCAAAACCGTTATTTAAGATCTCATCAAAGAGAATCAGGGCCTTACTGACATCAGCTGAGCTGAGGTACTGGATCAGCTGAAAGTAATAATCGTAGTCGAGTATATTCAGATTGTCTATAACCGATTTGTAAGTTACATTCTTATTGGTGTAACTCACGATCTGGTCAAACATCGAAAGGGCATCCCGTAAGCCTCCATCTGCCTTTTGCGCGATGATGTGGAGGCCATCTGCTTCGACCGAGATCTGCTCACGCAGCGCAATCCTGTTCAGAAGTCCGGAAATATCATCAACCTGGATCCTGTTGAAATCAAAGATCTGGCAGCGTGATAATATAGTAGGCAGTATTTTATGTTTTTCTGTGGTAGCTAATATAAAAATAGCATAGGAAGGTGGTTCCTCCAGTGTCTTCAGAAATGCGTTGAAGGCATTTGCTGAAAGCATATGCACCTCATCTATGATATAGATCTTATACTTACCCGCCTGAGGGGGTATGCGGACCTGCTCTATCAGGCTCCTGATATCGTCAACGGAGTTGTTGGATGCGGCATCCAGTTCATGAAAGTTAAAAGAATGCCCGGTCTGAAAAGATATACAGGATTCGCATTTGCCGCAGGCTTCCTGTTCAGGAGTTAAATTGGTGCAGTTTATCGTTTTTGCCAGGATTCGCGCACAGGTGGTTTTGCCTACGCCGCGTGGGCCGCAAAACAGGAATGCTTGTGCCAGCTGATTGTTTTTGATGGCGTTTTTTAGGGTGCCTGTAATGTGTCCTTGTCCAACAACGGTTTCAAACGTTGCCGGGCGGTACTTACGGGCAGAAACTATAAAATTTTCCATCGCAACGAAATTATAAATTTTTTACGGAGCGGAAGGGAAATGTGAGAAAATAAAAATTGATGTTCAATAGCACCTAAACATGGTAAATAAATTTAACTTTGATTTATCTAAATATACCAGTAATGAAACGCTTACTCATTTGCCTATTTCTGGCTACCCCTCTCTTGTGCCGTTCACAGTCAAATTATCTTAAAGGATATATCATTACGAATACTAAGGAAAAGCTCGAAGGCTATGTTGACTTTGAGGGTGGGCCATTTACACCTTCGGAAATCCGGTTCAAAAAAGATCTGACCATGACTCCTCAGACCTTTACTGTCGAAAATTGTCAGGGTTACGGTATTGAAAACAAGGCGGATTTTAAAAGGTTTACCGTGAGTTTAAGTCAGTCGCCAACCAGGATCTCTGCGCTGAAACATGGCCTGGATACTACGACTAAACGCGGAACAGTTTTTCTAAAACTCCTGCAGGAGGGGAAAAACCTAACCTTATTCTCTTACACGGACGAGATTAAGGAGCGGTTCTATTTGTTAAATAAAAAAAGCAAGGAACCTTATGAGTTATTCAGGGCACTATTTCTGGCACCACGTTCGGCTACTGTTATTGGGGATTTTAAGTTCAGGGACCAATTAATGGCTGAGCTTACAGGCAATGAAGGCGTGGGTTCGTATAATCCTCTTGATTTGAATACATTAAGATATGAAGAGAAAGATTTGTTGAAGGTAGTTTCGGCGATCAATAATCAAAAACCACCTAAAACAAAGATTTCCCGGGTCAAGGTTTTCGCTGGCACGGGCCTGAGCATAAGCAGCGCTACCTATAAGGGCCTCCACGTACTTGCAAACGATGAAGCAGTGACCACACCATCATATGATCCCATACTCACTGCAGGGTTTGATATTTTTCTGGATCCTGCCATGATGCGGTATACACTGAAGGTGGGGACGTCACTATACATGAGTAAGAATAAAATAGTTTCAACCGGCAATTCGATACATAGTTTTGATCAGAAATCATTTGGTCTGGAGCCACAGTTTATATACAGTTTTTATAGCAGGGACCGCTTCAGGGTGTTCGCGGGAATTGGAGCCGGTATTTACTACTCCAGTTACAGCAACAATAAACCTGGCCGTCTTTTTTCGCCTGCTGTACCTGGAGGAGAAGAAGGATTTGAACTGCAGCCGGTAGACTTTAATCCCTTTAACATCACTGCGCTGGGCAAAATAGGTGCTGTAGTGCATAAGAGAATAGAAATTTCGCTGGGGTACATCATTCCTTCAGCGCTAACCAGCTACTCTGCTTACAATGTGCGGATCAAAAGAATGACTTTTGGTATCAATTATCTGTTCGGCAGCTACTAATCTTTTAATTATGTGTTTGATTAATAGAAATTTATTTCTATTTTTGCAACCCGCAATTAAAGCGGATAAAACATAAAAATAAATAAATAACAATGAATCAGTACGAAACTGTTATCGTTCTAACCCCGTTGTTGTCAGAAGAAGTTGCTAAAGAAGCATTAGCTAAATTCAGCAAGATCATTTCTGACAGCGGAGCCGAAATTGTTCAAGAGGACAATTGGGGTTTGAGAAAATTAGCGTACCCGATTGAGAAAAAAGCAAGCGGGTTCTTTCATCTTACAGAGTACAAATCTTCAGGTGAATTGATTAGTAAATTGGAATTGGAGCTTAAGCGTGATGAGCGTGTACTGCGTTTCTTAACCATTAGACTTGACCGTCATGCGGTAGCCTATAATGAGAAAAAACGTAGCGGGGCTTTTAATAAAAAACCTAAACAGGAGGCTGCAGTATAATGGCGAAGGATCAAATACAATATGTTACTGCTCCAAAAGTGGACGATAACAGAAAAAAATATTGCCGTTTCAAAAAGAATGGTATTAAATATATTGATTACAAAGACGCAAACTTTTTGTTGAAATTCATCAATGACCAGGGTAAACTTTTACCACGCCGCTTAACCGGCACTTCATTGAAATTTCAGCGTAAAGTGGCCCAGGCGGTAAAACGTGCACGTCACATCGGTTTGTTGCCTTTTGTTGCTGACCAATTAAAATAGGAGCTGAGAGATGGAAATTATTTTAAAACAAGATATCAAGTCCCTAGGGGAAAAAGATGATGTCGTTTCTGTAAAGCCTGGATATGGCCGTAACTATCTGATCCCACAAGGATTTGCTCAGTTGGCTACTCCTTCAGCTAAAAAAGTATTAGCAGAGAACTTAAAGCAAGCTGCTTTTAAACAAGATAAAATTAAGAAAGACGCTGAAGGTATCGCAGAACGTTTAACTGAGGTTAAATTGTCTATCGGTGCTAAAGCCGGCGAAAGCGGTAAGATATTTGGTGCAGTAAACACCATTATGATCGCTGACGCATTGAAACAACAAGGATTTGATGTTGACCGTCGTCGCATCACATTCGAAACTGAGCCTAAATTTGTTGGTGAGTACATCGCTAACTTAAACTTGCACAAAGAAGTGAAAGTTAAGGTTCCTTTTGAAGTTGTAGCTGAGTAATCTGCTATATCAGATATTAAAAGCGTCCCGATCTTACATCGGGACGCTTTTTTTGTTTAGAATCATTGGCGTAAATCTTACCTTTGGCCGATGACAAAACAAAGACGGGCTAAAGCTAAAGTCAAATCACCGCTTTTAGATAAAATATCTTCGATAGCACTCAAAGTGCTTTTGTGGTTTCTGATGGTTACTGTTTTTTGGGTCTTGGTTTACCGTTTTGTTGATCCTCCCATTACGCTTTTGATGGTCCAGCGCAACATAGAGCGTAACGCCGATGACAAACCCTATAAAATGGATAAGAAATGGGTGGATTTCGGGGATATTTCTGACAATATGAAACGCGCGGCAGTATCTGCCGAGGACCAGTTGTTCTTAAAGCACCTCGGATTTGACGTGAAGGCAATAGAAAAGGCATTTAAGACCAATAAGAAAGGCAAGAGAATAAAAGGCGGGAGTACCATTTCTCAGCAAACTGCCAAAAATGTATTTTTATGGCCTGGAAGATCGTGGATCCGTAAAGGATTTGAAGCTTATTTTACCCTGCTCATCGAAATATTATGGAGTAAAGAGCGAATACTTGAAGTGTATCTGAATGTAATAGAGATGGGAGATGGGATATATGGTGCCGAGGCTGCTGCACAAGCTTATTATGGAAAGTCCTGTCACAAACTGAGCCGGTCCCAGGCGGCCTTAATAGCAGCTTGTTTTCCCAATCCCAGAAGATGGACGCCTAAAAAAGCCACTCCATACATTCGTCACCGGCAGTACCTGATCATGCGCAATATGCGGAGACTGGGGCCACTGGATTTTTAGGATTAGAGCAAGTGGGCAAATATCGTGTTATGCCAGCTTTGTTCAAATGGGATTTCCCACTTAGTCTCAAACTCCTGAAGAGATTGTACCATGTTGTTAAATACAATTGTTTTGGGACCAATGGCCTTTATGTTTACCAGTGTTTCAAAATCCTCCTTGTTTACTACAATAACCCTGTCGTCAAGTTTGTAAGCCATATTGAACCTGTTGAACAGGTCAACCTCATAAGTCCGCTCGATTTCCTTGATGATCCTGACTGAGGAATCAATAGAACACCCGGTAACCCCTGCGGATGCTTCATCAACAATAAATAC
Source organism: Pedobacter ginsengisoli (assembly GCF_030244015.1). GTDB lineage: Bacteria > Bacteroidota > Bacteroidia > Sphingobacteriales > Sphingobacteriaceae > Pedobacter > Pedobacter ginsengisoli. The sequence continues at coordinate 424,119 of NZ_JASSYX010000003.1, read as the reverse complement.
GATAAAGAAATTGTAAAGTACTTTTGCTTTTGCATTTAGCTGATGGCCATGTGCTTTCCATTGCGCACTAAATTCATCCAGCTGCTGTTGAATAGTTTTCACTTCGGCATTCGAAAAGGCACGGTCGCTCTGGTAGACCCATACTCTGGATTGTGGAGAAAAACTCATAGTTCAAAAATACGAATTTAATTAACTTGGCGGGGCTAAATAATTAACGTAATGAAAAAGTTTACATTACTCTTGAAAATGTGCTTGTTTCTGTTTTTGTGCGTGGTTTTTATGGCTTTTACTCCGGTGTTCTCCTTCGATGAACAGGTTAATTATATTCAGAAGCTACTCAGCAGTCATTACGACAATACATCCGGCCCACTATCTGTAGACCGGTATGAACTTAATGTTACCAACACTGGATTTTGCAGATATAAACGTCATTTTACAACTGGAAAGGTAGAGTATTTCTCTTTCAATCTGTTGAAATTTAAGGATCTGGATTATTATGGTACGGATAAAAGCGGGGACTTATTCCTGCGTACGAAAAGTGATGATGTAATTGTGCAAACGTATAATGATAAAGATGAGGGGGATGTAGACAGCATGGCAACTTATATGGTGATACCGCTGAAAAATATGGAACCTCAGGACCTGTCAGACCTCCATGAAAAACTGATTAAATTGAGTACGCAGCGATTTGCTCAGAAATAGTGTAAACCGGTGTTTCCACATACCGGGATGCTACAATGATTTCAGTATTACCTGCATGTGAATTAAAGAGCGCTTTCACCAGTTCAGGGCAGTTGTTGTCCTTAGAAAGATGGGCGAGCAGCAGATGCGTCATAAAGGGAGGTCTGTGGGTATTGAACAGATTCAAAGCTTTTTTGTTGGACAAGTGACCTCTTCCGCCGCTGATCCTGCTTTTAAGAAAATAAGGATAGGAGCTCGTACTGAGCATTTCATCGTCATAATTTGCCTCCAGAAACGCAGCATGGCATTGCTTAAAATGAAAGATCAGCTGCTCACAGGGATCACCAATGTCCGTAAATACCCCTACGTTTGTGCTGCCGCAGGAAATCATAAAGCTGTGTGGTTCTGAAGCATCGTGAATTTTTAAAAAGCTGGTGACAGCAAGGGTGCCTATCTGTGTTACCTGGTTGCTGCATAAAGGTCTTATAAGGTCCTGGCGCAAGTTAAACCTGCACCCTTTTAACGTGCCGGAAGTGATATAAACTGGCAGGTTATATTTAGCCGCCAACGTACAAAGTCCTTTTACATGATCGGAATGCTCATGTGAAATGAAGATCGCTTTGACCTTGCTCATACAAAGTCCTGTCCGGGACATTCTTTTTTCAGTTTCCCTGCAGGAAATGCCTGCGTCAACAAGTATTGCCTCGGTTTCATTGCCGATATAATAACAATTGCCATTGCTTCCGGAATTTAAGGAGGCAATATAAAGCGTATTAGAGTCCATTTGCCCTGACTGTTATTTCTGCGATGTCCAAAACCTGGACATGCTGGTCCTGGTCCTTTAATTTTACTCCGTCACTAAGCATGGTCATGCAAAACGGACAGCCCGCCGCTATGATGGAAGGCTGAGTCTCCAGGGCTTCTTCTATTCTTTCAATATTGATGTCTTTGAAGCCTTTTTCAGGTTCTTTAAACATTTGTGCACCTCCAGCTCCACAGCAAAGCCCATTAGACTTGCAACGTTTCATTTCTACAAGCTGAGCGTCAAGGACCTCGAGTGCTTTCCGGGGAGCCTCGTAAACATCATTTCCCCGACCCAGATAGCAAGGGTCGTGATAGGTGATTTTTTTTCCTTTAAAGCTTTCGCCGCCTTCGGCTTTCAGCTTTCCTTCATCAATGAGCTGCTGGATGAGTTGGGTGTGGTGAATGACTTCATAATCGCCGCCTAATCCAGGATATTCATTTTTTATGGTATTAAAGCAGTGCGGGCAGCCGGTAACAATCTTCTTAATATTATAACCGTTTAGCACTTCTATATTGGTCATCGCCTGCATCTGGAAGAGGAATTCATTTCCCGCACGTTTGGCAGGGTCGCCGGTACAGCTTTCCTCGGTACCGAGTACGGCATATTTTATACCGACATGATGAAGGATCCTGCAAATATCACGTGTGGTTTTCTGTGCTCTTTCGTCATAACTGCCAGCACAGCCTACCCAAAATAAGATTTCAGGTTCTTCGCCTCTGGCTATCAATTGTGCCATGGTCGGCACTTCAAAATTCAGTTTCTCGCTCATTTTTTATCGTGATTAGCTTTCATCAGCCCAGTTAAACCGGTCTGCGGGAGCGTATTTCCATGGCGCTCCATTGTTTTCAATATTGCCAAGCATGGTATTTATACTGGCGGGCGACTGCGATTCCTCCATTACAGCATATCTTCTCAGTTCTGTGATGATGGCCAGTGGATCTATATTTATAGGACAAGCCTGTGTGCAGGCATTACAGCTGGTGCAGGCCCAGATTTCTTCTCTGCTGATGTGTGTGTCGAGGAGGGACTTTCCGTCGTCAAAACCATTGCCTGTTTTATCAATATTTTTTCCGACCTGCTCCATTCGGTCCCTGGTGTCCATCATGATCTTACGCGGGGAAAGCAATTTGCCGGTAATGTTTGCAGGACAAACAGCGGTGCATCTTCCACATTCAGTACAGGTATAAGCATTCATCAGGTTCACCCATGTAAGGTCATTGACATCTTTAGCGCCAAAGCGTCCGGCTTCGGCTTCAGGCGGTGTAAATGAAGGATCCAGCATTGCCTTCACCTCGTTGGTTACACTTGCCATATTTGTGAATTCACCTTTTGGTTCCAGGTTAGAAAAATAGGTGTTGGGAAAGGCAAATAAAATATGGAAATGCTTGGAATAAGGCAGGTAATTCAGGAAACAAAAGATGCCGATGATATGGAACCACCAGCAGCCACGCTCAAGGGCAATCAGAGCGCTTTCTGAAGCGGGTAAAAATCCTTGCAGATATTGACTGACCGGAAATGCACCCGCTGACGTATAATGGCCTGCACCCATTGTCTGAAGTTTTGCATCAGCAGCATTCATAATCAGGAAAGCAGTCATCAGCAGGATTTCTGAAATGAGGATTAAATTGGCATCTGATCTGGGCCAGCGGGTCATTTCAACCCCGGTAAACCTTTTAAGTTTAATGAGGTTTCTCCTGATCAGGAATACCACGCAACCCAACCATACCCCCAGAGCGAGAAATTCAAACGAACCGATAAGCGCATTGTAAAATAGCCCCAATCCACTGAAGACCCTGTGTGTGCCGAAAATCCCGTCTATCATGATCTCCAGTACTTCGATGTTGATGATGACAAAACCAGCATATACCACAAAATGGAGCAAAGCAGGTACAGGACGGAAAAACATCTTCGTTTGTCCAAATGCTACTTTGAGCATGGTCATTAATCTTTTCTGAGGCTGATCAGACCGGTTTTCGGATCTGCCCAAACGGATGTTGCGGATAACTTTTCTGAGATTATAGCTAAACAGGGCTATAGCAGCCACTGTAATTGCTATAAATAAGATTTGTGCTACCATTTATGTTAAGAATTATAGTATGCTAAGTTAAATAAATACTACAAAACATATTGCTATGCTTGCATAAAAATGAATTTTTTTAAACAAAATGAGTCTAACAAAACACTGATATTTGCGGGAGATATCCGGATTGAATGGCGTTCACTATTGATTTAGGCGTAAGTACTTCAACCTGATCTGCTTCCGGCGGATCAATTACACGCACATAGCCAGAGGGGGACCATAGGTGCAATTTAGTACCCATTACCAGATAAGCTTTGTTTTCATGGCGTATAAAGGCTCCGTCAGGTAAATTATAGAAATTTTCCCTGTAAGTGATCTTAAGGTGATCACTGCCGATCCTCTCTTTATGCATAATGTCATCTATTTCAGAAATCCGGGTTTTTTCGTCAAATTGGTATTCAGGATTTCCGTTAATCCACAGGGACTTAAATTTTTTATAATCACTTCTCCTGCATTCTGCACACGGCCTGTGGCCGGATGCAAGGGCAGTGGCTTCGTCCATAAAGAACAGTTCGGTATAGCGGTTTGGGGCCATAACCTCCCTGTGCCATCCTTTGAAATGAAGCAGGCAGGTGATCCAGGCTTTTAGTTTAAAGGGCCGTACGATCTCTTTGGCGGGGTTGTGGATAACGCCCCGGTTTCCCATCCAGGCGCCACGGGCCGGGGTTTTGATGATGTTTCCGTTGGGGTCAACCCTGTTTTGCAGCATAAAGTCTTCAGTTGTGTTAAAGATACTTATGATTAATGATATTTTGCTGTTGATGAATTTATTATGCTGGATTGGTTTTGGCAATTAAAATGCAGGGCTAGAATAATCCAGGGAAACAACCCGCGGGCGCATTTGTTATGCTATGCATCAGGCATGTGATGTAAGACTCACGTAATCGTCTTGAATAATGTTGAATAGAATAACAGCACAGTTTATGGAAAATTATCCGATAACAATCCGCCGGGACAAGGAAGTTTATCATTTTGAGGTTGGTGAATACCTGCACCATAATGGCGAAAGCTGTAAAGTAAAAGTGTTTCAGCAGGGAAATCTGGTGGCAAGTTTTGAACCGGATGCCTATAGCTATCTCCATATCTGTCAGAATCCCGGGAGGCTGGCTGAAGACCTGCTGCATTTACTAGCCGATCAAATAGAGGCGCATCATCCTCATGGCATTAATAAGGACTTAAATCAGGAAATATGAGATCAATTTGGAAAGGGACTATTGGCTTCGGATTAGTCAGTATCCCGATTAAACTGTACTCTGCTGTTCAGACCTCATCGCTGGATCTGGACATGCTGGACGGGCGCGACCATGCGCACATCAAGTTCCAGCGCGTCAACGAACACACGCGGAAAGAGGTGCCATACGAAAAGATTGTCAAGGGTTACAAATACAAGGACGACAATTATGTGATTGTTGAGGAGAGTGATTTTGAAGCAGCTGCCCCTGAAAAGACCAAAACCATAGAAATAGAAAGTTTTGTAGACATTGCTTCAGTCAACCCGATGTTTTATGAGACATCCTACTATGCCGAGCCGGAGGCTAAAAGTAATAAAGCATATGCATTGCTGCTGCAAGTGCTGAAAAAATCGAAGAAAGCCGGACTTGCACGCTTTGTGCTCCGTAGTTCGGAAAGTTTATGTATTGTACACCCGGTAGACAACGCACTGGTCGTAACGCGTATCCGGTTCCAGCAGCAGATCCGGGATCAGGACGAACTTAAAATTAATGACAAAGTTACCATCAATAAGAAGGAACTTGAAGTGGGGCTGGCATTGGTTAATCAATATGCCGAAGATTTTGACGTATCCAGGTATAAGGATGAGTACCATACCAAGTTGCTGAAACTGATTGAGGCCAAAGCTAAAGGAAAACGGCCGACCATTAAAAAACTTAAGCCCAGAAAAGAGAAAGATGAGGATCTGTACAGTCAGCTCATGGGTAGTTTGAATGCGAAAAAAGGAGCCTGATTAAGGAGTTGGATGGAGTTTCAGTCTTACACCCGTTTCAGATTCCAGTTCCGTCTCTGACAAAATGGTAAACTTAAATTTCTTGTCCAAATCAGGGATTGTCACCGTAATCTTTTTCCCGCTGATGGTATAGGTGCCTCTCCACATGATGTCTCCGCCTGGATTGATGTCTGCAACTCCATTAGGTTTTAAGCTGAGGTGCATGGCCCCGCCAGCCAGGTCTGTAGCAGGAGTGGTTTTTTCTTCTGTATAATTTTTCTCGGTGTCAACTTTTAATGTGTCTTTTTTGCAGGCAGCAAAGCCGGTCAGCAGGATGAATAGCGCGCACAGGATTTTTATTGAATGTAGTTTTTTGTTCATGGTTAGTTTATATTCTGTTGTTAAAACGCGCGGAATTGGGGGAACGCTACAGCATTTATCTAAGATAATCCTGTTTGAACCAAAAATAGATTGTCTCTAAACTAACCACCAGGTCAATGCCTGTATTTTTGGCTAATGTGATATCAAAATGAGGAAACTTTAATGCGGCTGCTGGTGTTTAGCATTAAAATACTCATGTCATGAGCCTTCAGAGATACAAGGAAAAACGTGATTTTACCAAAACGTCCGAACCGAAAGCCGGTGATATCACTAAAAAGGATAAATCGGTGGTTTCGGGAAAGACCATCAGGCAGGTGGAACAAAGCAGTGAGAAAGTGTGGCAGCATGGCCATGAGGAAACTGTAAAAAAAGGCGCAGTTAAAGTTGTCGCGGCTAATTTCGAACAGGAGGCGGTCAACGAAAACCCGCAGGAGCTGAGTCCGGAGATTAAAACATTGTTAAAGAAGGGGACAAAATCAAAGATACCCATCGGGATGACGCCCATGCTGGCTACACTGGTGGATAAGCCATTTGATGATCCGGGATGGGTGTATGAAGTCAAATGGGACGGTTACCGGGCCCTGGGTTTTTGTCTGAAGAATCGGGATGTACAAATATTGTCGCGCAACAATAAACAGTTTAATGAAAAATTCTATCCTATTTTCCAGGTGCTGCAAACCTGGAAAATGGACATTGTAGTGGATGGTGAGATCCTGGTGATCAATGAAAAAGGAGTTTCGAAATTTGGCGATCTCCAGAACTGGCGCAGTGAGGCGGATGGGGAACTGGTCTATTACGTGTTTGATCTGATCTGGTACGAAGGCAGGGACTTTACGGATCTTCCTTTAGCCCAGCGCCAGGCGATTCTGGAAGCGGTATTGCCGCAGGATGATGACCGTGTAAGGCTCAGCAAGGTTTTCAAAGCCAAGGGGAGCGAGTTCTTCAATGCAGCATCTAAAATGGGACTGGAAGGTGTTATTGCAAAAAAATCTGATAGTCTATACAGTAAAAATAACAGGTCTAAGGAATGGCTTAAAATCAAAGTGAGTAAGCGACAGGAGGTCATCATTGCAGGTTTTACCAAAAACGAGGATACGCCTAAGCAGTTCAGTTCTTTGCTGCTGGGCGTGTATGAAGATGGTAGGTTGCAGTATGTGGGTAAAGTGGGCACAGGCTTCAACAATGCAGCACAAAAAAAGATGATGGCGCAGTTCAGGCCACTGATAACTGATAAAAGTCCATTTGAGGAGATTCCGGATATAAATAAACCTTCCCGCTTCCGGCCGAACCCGCCTAAAGCTAAGGCAACCTGGCTTAAGCCTGAACTGGTCTGCGAAGTTGCCTTTTCCGAGGTGACCAACGACGGTGTATTCCGCCATCCCTCGTTCCAGGGAATGAGGGATGACAAGAAGGCCAGGGAAGTGATCCGCGAGACCGAAGTAGAAACCAAGGCAATCGTTGAGACGGCGCTTCCTGATGAGAAAGAGACTATACCCGTGCACAAAGACCAGCATGCTTCGGCAATCAGACCGCCTAAATCTGCAGGCCGAAAGACGCTGTTAAACCCGAAGGACGAAACGCAGGTCCGCAAGGTAAATGGTCACGAACTGAAATTTACACACCTGAGCAAACTCTACTGGCCGGAAGATAAAGTGAGCAAAAGGGATATGTTCAATTACTATTACCAGGTGGCTGATTATATTCTGCCTTATCTGAAGGACAGGCCGATGTCGCTTAACCGTTTTCCTGGTGGAATTCATGGCAAGAGTTTTTATCAGAAAGATGTAAAGGGAAAGGCGCCTGACTGGGCGGATACTTTCCCTTATATCACCAGTGAAGGGGAACACAAAGCGTATTTGCTGGGTAACGATGAAGCTGCTTTGCTCTGGATGGCATCGCTCGGCTGTATTGAGATGAATCCATGGTTTTCAAGGAGCAAAAGCCCGGACAACCCGGATTACTGTGTGATTGACCTTGACCCGGATAAAAATACTTTCGATGAGGTCATCCATGTCGCGCAGATAGTTAAAGAAGTGTGCGGTCAGATAGACGTTCCATGTTATGTAAAAACATCTGGTTCGACAGGAATGCACATCTATATCCCGCTGGGTGCAAAGTATACCTATGACCAAAGCCAGATGTTCGCCAAGATCATCGTCACTCTGGTACATCAGCAGGTTCCCGAATTCACCAGCCTGGAGCGTATGATTGCCAACCGAGAAGGAAAGATGTACCTTGATTTTCTACAGAACAGACCAGGAGCAACCATCGCGGGGCCATATTCGCTGAGACCGAAACCGGGCGCTACGGTTTCCATGCCGCTGGACTGGGACGAGCTGAAGCCTGGTCTTACTATGAAAGATTTTACAATTTTCAATTCGATAGACAGGCTGAAAGAAACCGGTGACCTGTTCAAAGGGGTACTTGGTAAAGGGATTGATCTGTCAAAAGCGGTTAAAAAAGCAAAGGAGGTGTTTGGTTAAGCATTTTTATTGCCTGGCAGCGGTTAGTTGTTAATGTGGATGCACAGTTATCTACCTTATGTTTGGGCTGATCTTTTGACAACTGAGAGAATAATACCGGTCCATGAACGCTGCGGTAGTTTCGGTGAATTAACTATTTAAATATTTATTAGGGACATTTAAAGGTGTATAATCGATGCCGTAGGCCGCTCTAAGTAAAACGGCAACAACTTCATAAATCAATTTTTCCGTTCTTTGGAATTGGGGGAGTAGTCCCATCATTGCATAACTAAGTGGATTAACAGATGGAACAAATGTTTCCCATTCATAACCTTTCCCCCATACAAGCCCTTTGACAGTTAGCGTTAAATCTGCTGATTCAGAAATAAGGTAGTTCATTACATCAATACACTTGTTTGAGTTCTGATTTACTGTATGAAAAATTGGCGTTTGTCCGCCGAAACCGTTTTCGTCAATCGCAGCCTTAATGTTTATATCAATGCCATGTTTCACGAGTATTCTGGCACAGGCAAGGTGGTTGTATTCTGCACAAATATGAAGCAATGATACTTCATACAAAGGGGTAAATGTACAGTCAAATGTATATTTATTCTTTAACGCCTGCTTATTGTTACTTAATAAAGCATCCAAAGAGACAGCATCGTCCAAGAAAACGGACAACAATATTTTATCATCGAAGTTCAGGCCATAATCTACAAAGACTTTAAAACATTCCTTAAATTTTGGTCCCCGTGAATATTCTGTAATGAGTTCATAGATTAGTGGCTTACCTTTAAAATAATCATTAGGATTTATTCCGTTTTCAAAGCATACTTTTATTCCTTCCTTTGAGTGAACTTCAATTTCATCTATAATTTTTTTTAAGTAGTCCACGATGGTTACTTTTGATTTGTCTGAACTGTTATCGCTAACTCATAAATATACAAGGTTATATGCGATATATAAATATCTGTTTTTTAAACTATTTATTTCATAAGTTTCTGGACATGCTTCGGCATAGAAGGTGCCGGGAAGCCTTAGCGGAATTATTGGCGCTATTAAAATACATTAAACAAAAAAACCTGTTTAACTCGTAAGCTAAGTCTGAGCAGACTGACATGGAAATCGAACCAAATATAGCGTTTAAACGCAAAAAAAAGCCTTTTTCTAAGTGTGGTATGGGCCGGGATCGAACCGGCGACCCATGGATTTTCAGTCCATTGATCCGATTCAGTAAATGTTTGTTTTTCAATATTTTACATTACTGCTCTAATTTTTAGTAGCACAAATTCAACTAAATCCTGATTGTCCTGATCAGGTACTTAAAGATACGAAAATGGTAGTTACATAAAAGAATTTCTAACTTTCACACTCCCTTGTGCAGATTATTATTTGTTAGCATGCAAAATGCATCTTACCTGATCCTATGTTTGCTGCATCTAGAATTCTAACAAGCTCAGAATTATGAAATTATTGCTCCCGATATTTACCCTTGCCCTCTGTCTGCTGCTTTTTCTTCCTGCAGCAAACCCCCAGAGACAATGCGGTTTTTGTACTTGACCAAACATTGTATTTGGGGTATGGATATATCAATTATTTTGAACCTTATACTGTTTTCTCAGTTACTCAAAACGTAGTCCGGTACAATCCGGACGCCGATAGCTGGTCTGAGGGCCGCATCTGGCTGGAAGACCTGGAATATTCCCGCTCGGTGACCAAAGTGGAAGTATTTGGCCGGAAACTCTACACCAGTTTCGGGGACGTCGGTCTGCTAAAGGAGTATAACACTGCCACTGGAAGGACTTCAGTATTTATCGTCTCGTTTGACTTACGTCTGTTAACATAGTATTCAAGAGGTCGTTATAATCACTTAGGTCAAATCCTGCAATATATTGCAGTGGGAAAGCAATAGGGTAGGCCTACAACCATTCTATTGATTGTTGTAAATATCTCATTAGCGGATTAATGTATAAAGATTAAGCAATAAAAAAGAAAGTTTAATGACTGAAATAAATGATCAGAAATAAATTGTGATCAGTTGGCGCAATAAAAGACAATAAACTCTTTTATGTTCGGAAAATTTACTTAGTTTTGCTTGTGTTATGGGAATATTTTCTAAAACGTGTGAATATGCAATGCGAGCAGTTTTCTTCATCGCACACCGGACTGCCAATGGTGGAAGGGTGGGCATTAAGGAAATAGCAACAGGAATTAATTCCCCGGAACACTTCTTAGCGAAAATTTTGCAGGATCTGGGACGCAGAAACATCATCAAGTCCGCTAAAGGGCCAAATGGAGGCTTTTTCATGGATGATGTCACCCTCAAGAGAAGATTGTCTGAAGTTGTTGAGGCCGTTGATGGAAATGGTCTTTTTACCGGATGCGGCTTGGGTCTCGATTATTGTTCTGAAACCGATCCATGTCCACTGCACAATGAATTCAAAGCAATCAGGGAACGTATCCATCAAATGCTGGAAAATACGACGATAGAAGAGTTCAATGAAGACTTAAATTTAGGAGTCACGAGATTAAAAAAATAAAAATTTGCCTTAAAAAAGGATAAAAAGGTATTAATATATTTAACAACAACCATGAATACATTCAAGAAGTTAATCGTCCTCCTTTCGCTCATCTGCATTTCCATTCCGGTTTTCGCTGATGAAGCACAAGGCACCGTGGTGCATAATTCTAATGCCAGGGAGCTGATGTGGTTTTTCGCTATCGTGCTTCTGTTCTTGCTTTTTGCTGCATTATATGTTTATGAGAAAGTAAAACAGATTAAAAAGATTTCCGATAGAAACAGTGGGGGGTCAAAGCCGCTTAAAGAATATCTAGTTGATATGGATTCCAGGCAAATTGATAGCTATCTGAAATTTAGAAGAGACAAGGATAAACAGAACGATGATCATGGTATTTCGATTTTGATCTGGTTTTCAGTCATTTCGGTTCTCACATTTAACTCACTTCCTGCGCATGCGCAAGGACAGGCACCATCTTCATTTTGGACAGAGGGAGGTGTGATAATTACCGTTTTGCTCATCGCCATTCCCATTCTCGCAGGAGCTTTTCTTATGACGATCAAAGTCAGTAAGCTTTTTCAAGTTTACCAGAACAAAAAAAACCTTGAAGAAGCAGAAAAGCTAGCTGCCTATCTTCAGCAACCAGGCAATGATGATATTGAACAAGTGCTGATCAAGCGAAAGCTAGCACTGGATTTTACTTTAAATCATCAGGAACTTTCAGGAACTCTCCAGCCTGAAGACACCAAAGGCTTACTGCAACAGGTCAATACAGACGCAGTTTTACCGGTGGTTGCCGTAAAAAAAAGAGCAGTTAAAAGGCCACAGATAGATCCTGCACTTTCAAAGCTTATTTTATGGTTTACAGGGACTGCCTGTTTTTGGTTAATTTTCGGAACCACTGTCGGAGAATATCTGGGAATTAAATTTATCTCACCGGATGCAGACCAGTTAAGTTGGCTAAGTTTTGGTCGCTTACGTCCCGTACATACGAATGCGGTATTCTGGGGATGGGCATCCTTAGGCATGCTTGGATTGGGTTACTATGTTGTTCCACGGGTCAGTAATGTTGCGCTTAAAAGCATAAAACTCGGCTGGTACACCCTTTACCTGATAAATATTTCCGTGTTTTTGGGAACGATTTGTCTGATGTCAGGGCTCAACAACGGTGGTGGCGAGTACCGGGAGTACATTTGGCCGGTTATGCTGTTTTTCGGCGTTGGACTGTTATTGACGCTGATTAACTTCTTACAGACAATTGCACGTCGAAAAACTAAAGAGATTTACATCTCTAACTGGTACATTGTCGCCGCTATAATCTTTGCTATAGTGATTGCTATTGTTGCTTATGTGCCTTTCTGGCAGGACGGACTTGGAGAAACGATTATCCAAGGGTATTACATGCACCAGGGAGTAGGTATGTGGTTTATGCTGTTTACTTTGGGTATCGTTTATTATTTTCTTCCTCAACAACTCAACAAGCCGATTTATTCCTATAGTCTGGGTATACTGGCTTTCTGGGCACAGATTCTCTTTTATACTGTGATCGGCACGCACCATTTTGTGTTTAGTTCCATCCCCTGGTGGTTGCAGACTACAGCAATAGTCGGAAGTGTTGGTATGGTGATCCCGGTAGCGGCAGGAACGACAAACTTCTTGCTGACCTTCAAAGGCGCCTGGTACAAAATACCCTCCAGTTATACTCTCCCGTTCTTTCTCATCGGTATCATTTTTTACTTTACTGGCTCGCTTCAGGGAACCGCGGAAGCATTTCGTTCCACTAACCTGATCTGGCATTTCACCGATTTCACCGTCGCCCATTCGCATATAACCATGTATGGTATCATCTGTTTTTTACTTTGGGCAGGTATTTATGCCCTAGTTCCCAGGCTCACCGGAAAAGAGGCTCCCCAAATTACAGTGGGCGCGCATTTTTGGCTTGCACTGATCGGATTGTTATTCTATACCATTCCGCTCATGTATGGCAGTACACTTAAAGGGATGATGTGGATGCAGGGCAAACCTTTCATTGATAGTGTGGTATTTATGACCCCTTATTGGTTATGGCGTGCCATCGGCGGCAGCCTGATGTGGCTTTCACATCTCTTCTTTGCTTATAATCTGTACAAGATGCTGACAGGAAGTACAACACTAGATGTCCGTGAAGCTGCTATTGAAAAACTCAACCAATCCTACACGGCCACAGAACGTAATTTATAATATAACCAGATTTCAGATGGAATTTTTTAACAACCATACCAAATTGTTTACCACGGCATTTTTACTTTTTGTTGGTCTCACTTTATTTGTCTGTATTATTCCTGCACTTGATAACCAGACCAATAATGAACCGCTCCCTTTTGCACAGGCGCTAAGCGAAGAAGCTATTAAAGGAAAAGCAGTATTTATTGCTAACGGCTGCGTCGCATGTCACACCCAGCAGGTGCGAAATGTCGATATGGACAAGGTTTGGGGAGAACGCCCCAGCATTGCTGCGGATTACGCTGATAACTATCGTACGGATTTCTGGCGAAATACTGCCACCTTGATGGGCACTGAACGTACGGGGCCAGACCTGACCAATATTGGCTCACGCCAGCCAAGCAGGGAATGGCAGCTTTCCCATTTGTTTAACCCTCGCATCGTTGTAAAAGAGTCCATTATGCCTGCCTACACTTGGATGTTTGAAGTCAAAGATAAACTGGCAGAAGGTGATGTAAGTGTAAGTGTGCCCGAAGAGTTTATGAACGGCCAAAAAGGCAAAGTTGTAGCAAAAGAAGAAGCCATGCAACTGGTAGCCTATCTTCAAGCTTTAAAGCAAACTAAGTTGCCTGGCGACGCGCCTAAGCCCGCCTTTTTATATAAAAAGACCGGTGAACCGAATGCGGGGAGCAAGCCAGGTGCAACAAAAGAACTGAACGGCGCGATGTTATATACCAACAATTGTCAAAGCTGTCATCAGCAAAACGGTGAAGGTCTAAAAGGTGCATTTCCACCACTTAAAGGCAGTAAGATAGTTTTAGATGAGAACCCTGAACTTTTCGTAGATATCATTATGAATGGTTACAGCGGACGAGAGAAAGAGGGATTTGGCGTGATGCCTGCTGTGGGCACAAATAACAGATTAAAAGCTGAAGAAGTTACAGCGATTATGAACCACGAGCGTACCAGCTGGGGCAACAACGGAAAAAAAGTCACTCTACAGCAGGTACAGAAACTAATGGAAAAAGTAAAAGCAACCGGTAAATAGAAGACGATGAAAAACAATACGATCAGAATATCCATCTTGACAGTTCTTTTTGGTCTCAGTGTAGGTTCAGCTAATGCCTGCCCTGTATGTGAAAAACAACAGCCAGCATTATTAAAAGGCATCACCCACGGGACAGGTCCGGAAGGGAACCAGGATTTCATCATTATTGCCATCGCAGTGATCATCGTTCTTTTTACACTTTTTTATTCGGTTAAATGGTTGCTCAGACCGGGTGAGCATGCCAGGGACCACATCAAACAAATTGTACTAAATACAGATTATAATGGAAGAACGCAGTAAAATCTATATTTTCATTGACCAGGAAAACCAACCGGTTGCTGAACTGGTTGCACCAGTTAATTTTGAACTGGATACTACAAAATTGGTAGACGGTAAACATACTTTAAAAATCATCAGTAAAGACCCTACGGGAAAAGAAGGCATTCGCCTGGTCCCCTTTGAGGTGAGAAATGGCCCGGCAATTTCTATTGAAGGCATTAAAGAAAATGCGGTTGTGGATGGAGTGATTCCGATCATGGTCAACGCTTACGGTAAAGGTGATCAGAAAAATTTTATGATCGTTGGCAGTGAAACCCCGCAGAGCATCCCTTTCTGGATTTTCGTGTTGCTGATTGTTTTTGCGGCCTGGGCAGTATATTATCATTTTACATCATCATCAGTTCAGCTATTTACAAACTAAAACCTTTTGCTATGGAAACAAAAAAGGATATTGAAGGATTGGATGACATCATTTTATTTGTGAATCAGTTTTACAACAAGGTTCAGCAAGATGATGTTATCGGCCCGATTTTTAATGAAGTGATCCAGGACTGGGAACCGCATCTGCAAAAGATGTATGCTTTCTGGAATGCTGTGCTGTTTGGGGTTCCTGGTTTCACCGGTAACCCGTTTGCAAGGCACGCACCCCTGCCGATAGAAGCGAAGCACTTTGACCGCTGGATCCAGCTTTTCTACCAAACCATTGACATTTTATTTGAAGGAGAAACCGCCGAGAACACTAAAAAGAGAGCGGAGACGATGGCCATTATGTTTTTAAGTAAACTCCAGGCCATGCGGGGAGGAGCAGGAAGAGTTATAGTGTAGCAAGAAATCAAAATCTATGAAATGAACATTATCAATAGACGACTACAGTTACTCAGAAGCAGTATCGCCATATTTTGGCTTGGTTTTTTTACCTCGATCAGTTTTGTGGAAGCGCCTTTAAAATTCTCTGTATTGACTCTGCAGGAAGGATTGTCGGTAGGGCGTGTTGTTTTCAAGGCACTGAATACGTTTGAGTGGGCATTTCTAGCTATTCTGGGCATCAGTCTGCTTGTGCGCTTTGCTTCGCGATTGGTAACTGTATTAATCTTGATCATGTGCGTCATTTTAGTCCTGCAGTCTGTTTGGTTGCTGCCCGTTTTGGATAGTCGGGCGATCCAGATTATTGAGGGCAAAACTCAGGTTCCAAGCTATACTCATTTTGTTTTTTTTCTGTTCGACATTACCAAATCAGTTGTTTTGTTGATGATTGCCTGGCAGGGAATTAAAGAGAACCTTTCACGGCATACGAGCCCTTGAGCATGTTTAATCCGATGGAAAAAATCAGTTATCTCCCATGAAAAATCAACCTATTAAGAGAAGCAATGAATTGAAAACACTATCCAGAGAACATCATCTGGGACTGCTATTTTGCTGGAAAATAAATCAGGGGCTTAAATTACGGATCGAAACAGTCAGGCTTAAGAAGTACCTCAATTATTTTTGGAATGCACATCTGAAAGATCATTTTTTAAACGAAGAGGTATTATTATTTAATAGAATCGATGACGCCGTTTGCCGGCACGCTAAAACTGACCATCTGGCTATTACCATGCAAATTGAGAAAATAAATAGTACAAATGCTGAAGCAAGCGTCTTTAAGATACTTGTTGATATGCTAGCTAATCACATCCGTTTTGAAGAGCGGATTGTTTTTCCCATCCTGGAAACTCAACTCGCCGGGTCAACATTGCAAGGGGTTGCCCTGTTTTTGGAAACAGACCATAAAGACAGCTTCAAAGATGAATTCTCCGATGAATTCTGGGTCAAGAAAGAGGGTGTTGGAAACAATGGTAAGCCTAAGACATGAAGGGCCGTAGCAGATTTTAATGACCGCAAACAATAGTTATTTTAAACCATATATTATGCATATCACAAAACAAACCATCATTGGTGAATTAGTAGCGCGGGAATACCGGACCGCATCGGTATTTAAAGAGAATGGAATTGACTTCTGTTGCAACGGCAACAGGACTATTCAAGAAGCCTGTAATCAGAAGCAGATTGAGAGTGACGGTTTGATCGCCCATCTTGAATCGCTAAAAGATCAAGACTCAGGGTCATCGGTTAATTACAATTCCTGGCCGCTAGACTTATTAGCAGATTATATAGAAAAAATCCACCATCGGTATGTTCAAAAAAGCATTCAGGAAATCAGCACTTTTTTGGAAAAAATCGTAAGCGTACATGGGAAGGCCCATCCTGAACTTTCAACAATAGCCCAGTTGTTTGCAGACTCTGCGGGAGAACTGACAGCACATATGAAAAAAGAAGAGCTTATACTTTTTCCCTATATCCGTCAACTGGAACAGGCAAAGCACTCTGCAACAAAGTTACAGGCAGCCTTTGGTAGTGTTCAGCACCCTATACGGATGATGATGCATGAACATGATACAGAAGGTGAACGCTTTCGAAAAATTAATGCATTAACGGGTAGTTATCATGCGCCTTTAGACGCGTGTAATACCTATAAAGTCACTTATTCGTTATTAAAAGAATTTGAAGATGACCTGCACTTGCATATCCACCTGGAGAATAACATTCTGTTTCCTAAGTCGATTGGCCTTGAGGAAAGCTTACAGAGTACCTAAGTAAATTGTGTAACTAATTGATCCAAATTCCCTAAGATTATGAACAACAAATACTTACGACATAATTATGATACGCTTAGTGAAGCCGTAAACGATTTGATTATAAGAGGCTATGTGACAGATTTTTTATTGCATGAAGAAAAGGAATGCCTGCTCTGTGAAAACAACTCATTAGAGTTGTCGCCTGAAGATTTCGTGATTGACGAGGTTTACCGTTTTGAAGGCATGACGGACCCATCGGATGAGAGCATTGTTTATGCCATTTCTTCTTCAAGGTATAATGTCAAAGGATTAGTGATCAATGGCTACGGGGCAGGCTTTGGATATCGCTCTTCTAAGTTAGTCGAACATCTGCGGAGAGCCCATCAGTATGAAGATAATAAAAAACCGGAGTAACAATGCAGGTGACTATTATGGCCTAGACTTACACATAAATCGAACTAACAGGTATTTCAGGGATGACAAACGAACTTATAAATTTCATTGTGATTGAATCTGGAAAAACATCTCCAGTTAGCACATTTAAGGGCGAATACAGGGACCTAATGACACTCCTAAAAGATAAACTGTTTCTTGATTCTTTTGGAGAATGCGGAGGAATGGGCAGATGTGCTACATGCCTGGTTGAAATAGATTCAAAGGAAAATGGGTTCATTTTTGAAAGGAATGAAACCGTTACTCTTTTGAAACATAACATTACAGAGAAAAACTGTCGCTTGTCGTGCCAAATGCAAGTTGATGAGAATCTAGAGGGCTTATATTTGAAAATTATATGATTTAGCAACAAGCATAATTTTCCGGGGTTTTGGCTTGGATGATTCTAATCTAACAGCTCAACCTTGTACAGACGAAGAGATAAGATTGATTTGGGTCATCACATGTTTTACAATTACATCACACCGGACCAGGTTAAACTCATAAAGTTGTCCCGGTTGCCAGTAACTGCTTAATTCGGTACGTAACATCGCTTTGGCTCGGATTAAACGAATTTTAACATTAGATTCACCGATGTCCAAGGCTTCCATGGTTTCATTGGTGCTCATGCCATGTACCTCACGCATGACGAATACGATCCTGTACTTTTCAGGTAACGCCGCTACAGCTTTTTCCAGGATTATTTTTAATTCCTTATTCATAAGATTGCCTAAAGGGGTTTTAGTATCGATGTGCTTATATTTACTTTCTATCACCTTGATTTTCAAGTTCATCTTTTGTTTTTTATGCAAAATGCTTTCATTGATGAGTATTCTAGTCAACCAGGTACTGAAGCTCGATTGATTATTGAAACCTGATAAGTTTTGATAAGCATTTAGGTAGGCGATTTGCATAATATCTTCTGCTTCTTGCTCATCATTAACAATGGACATACTAATCCGGTAAAGCTGCTGATTAAACTTGCGGACGAAAACTTCAAAAAGATGCTTTTCGCCATTCAATATTTTTTGTATTAATTGATCGTCACTTATTGATGCATTCATAGATATCCGGATTGGGTAGTAATATATAAATAGAGCAATCAGATAGTAAAGGGTTACAAACTACGATGAAATAATTTGTAACCCTTTTTTAACAGCTAACCTCTAATATATAAAACAGTCATTATGGAAACTCAATTAGAACTTGTTAAAAAGGTTCAAAGGTTATTAAAATTAACTTACGGTCTGATTCCGATAATTGCCGGAGCAGATAAATTTACCAATCTTTTAACGGACTGGTCCCAGTATCTTAACCCTGCGCTTAAATCCATTCTACCTTTACATGTGCATACCTTTATGAGCATCGTTGGTATCATTGAAATTATAGCAGGAATTATGGTGTTCCTGAATCCACAGAAAGGCGCCTATCTGGTCTGCATATGGCTGGTCGCGATCGCTATAACCTTGCTCACGAGCGGAAATTATTTAGATGTTGCTGTGCGTGACCTCACAATGGCCATAGGGGCTTTTTCCCTGGCAAAAATATCCGGCCCAAAAGTATAAGACAAATCTGAGATCATTTATTCACTTACTATTATTAAAGGATACATGCAATCATACATATAGTAGTTTTTACCACTGTGAAAATACTTATTGGGCAACTGATGGGCCATTTCACGAGCAGATCAAAACCAAGTTTAAAGAATATATATTTGATATAATTTTCCTTCCATTTTTTTTGTGGAACATTTGTGGAACAGATATCGGTAAATTAAACAAAAAAACCTGTTTAACTCGTAATCTAAGTCTGAGCAGACTGACATGGAAATCGAACCAAATATAGCGTTTAAATGCAAAAAAAAAGGCCTTTTTCTTTCAAAAAAGGCCTTTCATCTAAGTGTGGTATGGGCCGGGATCGAACCGGCGACACATGGATTTTCAGTCCATTGCTCTACCGACTGAGCTACCGTACCTACTTCCCGTTTGGGATTGCAAATGTAGTGTCTTTTTTTGAATGACAAAATCTTTTTTCAAATTAAATGCTAACCGCCTGATTTGACGCGTCTTCTTTCTGTATCTGAACTTCCTGATCGCTGGCGGGCGGCCTTGATTTCGCTGCTGCCAAAGCGATAAGTACAGGTTATCCTGAAAACCTGACTTTCCCACCTTTCGTTGATCACATAGTTTTGAGAAGGCAAGGTACTGGTGATCCTGCTTTTTTGAAATTTAAAAATGTCATTGGCCGCCAGTTTAATACTCATCTGTTTATCCATGAAAGATTTGCTTAGTCCCAGATCAATACTATATTGGGGATCTATCAATAAAGTTCCCCAAACCTGCCTGGTCTGGTACCATCCGGACCATTCTACATTGGTAGAAGAATTGATCGTAATGGTTTGTGTGGTATTTACATTGAGGGCAAGTTTGCCGCTTTCATACGGCATTCCCAATAGATTAGGTGTTTTGAACTTATTGTAATAGGCGCTCAGGTTATTGCTGCTGCTCCACCATTTGGTAAGCTGAACAGGATAACTGACATTCAGGTTGTAGGAATCCTGTGTGGCCAGGTTCTGATTAGAAATAAATATCGTTTTTGTTGCGGTATCGGTCAGCAATACATCAGACATCACGTCTTTGGTGTGGCTGTGACCAAGCGTTACATTCAATGTTTTCCTGAACGAATAAGAAAGCTCGAAAGAATTGGTATACTGCGGTTTCAGAAAGGGATTTCCGAATCTGTACGAATAGAGGTCAAGAAAATCAATAAACGGATTTAAGGACCCATAGTCCGGGCGATCGATCCTTCTGCTGTAAGAAAATCCCATTTCATGATTTTTTGACAGTTCCTGATTGATAAACACACTAGGAAAAAAGTTAAGGTAATGCCTGTTCACAATTTTATTTTCTGTAATCGAATTGCCTTTCGAATTGGTTTGTTCAGCCCTTAATCCCAGCTGCACAGTTGTGCTTTTAAATTTCCGGTTTACATTTGCGTACGCCGCATTGATATTTTCATCGTATAGAAATTGGTTGCTTCGCCTGATGTCGTTCACCCAGTTTCCGTTTTCAAAATTCTCAAACCTAAAATTGTTGTCTGTTTTTACAAAGCTGGTCTTCAAACCCAGCTCCAGCTTCATTTCTTTATTGAGAGGATAAGTGTAATCTGATTTTGCCGCCCATATCTTTGTGGTCGTCGGAGTTTCATTTCTGAACAGATAATCCCTTATCGGTTGTGTCTGGGCATCCAGGTACCTGTTGTTGAAATTGGTCCTGTCATTTCCCATATATTCAGAATAATCAGCATCCACGCTAATTTCCTGACCCATTGTATCGAGAGTTCCTTTATAACTAATATTATACGTGATGCCTGTATATTTAAAAGAATTCGGATTGCTGGCTACCACAGATGAATCCGTTTTGCCTGGCCTGTCACCAATTAGCGTTAATACATCCGCTGCGTTATCTCCGTTGCTGTTGTAACCATTGACTGTAAAACCGATGATGTTATTGTCGTTGATGAAATAATCAATGCCAGCCTTATAATTGCTGTTATTCCGAAACCTTACACTCAGACTGGTCTGATCAAAATAGGTTTTGTCTTTAGCGGTATTGTTCACCCTCATGATATCTGTGCCGCCAAACCTCTTATTGCGCCCGTAATCAAAGTTTCCAAACACGTTGAACTTCTTTTCACGATGGTTCAAAGTGAGTCCGCCATTGGCTTTATAATACTTTCCATATCCGGCTCCGGCCAATATAGAACCATTGGTCCCATAATTACGGTTCTTTTTTAGTTTAATGTTAATGATACCCGAATTGCCCGCCGCATCATATTTGGCAGAAGGATTGGTAATGAGTTCTATAGACTGTATCGCATTACCCTCTGTTGAACGAAGCAGGTTGGCCAGTTGTTCTGCCGATAAATAAGTAGGCTTACCGTCGAGCATAACAGTTACCCCCTGTTTGCCCCTCAGGCTGATCTTTCCGTCTTTATCCACCGTTACGCCCGGGGCTTTCGCCAAAACCTCCAGCGCAGAATTTCCTGCAGCCAGCACACTGTTCTCTACATTGATTACGGTTTTGTCGATCTGTCTTTCTATTAATGGCTTTTGTTTAACTATGTCGACTCCTTTTAGCATTTGGGCATCAGTTGTCAGCTGAACCTGATCCAAAATGTGTTTTTTATGGGATGATGTAATGGCAAGGGGGCCTTTAAAAGCTTTTTTATAGCCAACCACATAAATTGAGATCAGGTAATTTCCGGGTTTTACTTCTTTAAACTGAAAACTTCCGTTATCACCGGTCAGTGTTCCCCGTACCACAGTAGAGTCTTTACTGTTCATCAGGCTTACCGTAGCATACGGAAATTCCTTTTGGGTTTCATCCAGTACTTTTCCGGAAATTTCCCCGTCATCATTGACCGGCGACTGGGCATAAGACCCGGCAAGCATAAGCAGGAAAGCAAAAAAAGCAATCAGGGAATATAATTTGATTTTCATAAGGCATAGTTTTTCTGCATACGCCTTTCAGCATATCCTTAAGCATATGTAAATTGTTGTGGTATTTTAGGTTATCTGTTTATAAGATGATCTAAACCGGCAAAAGGTTACATGAAAAATCAAAAAAAGGCAAGAAGCCGTGTTATAGCTTAGATTTTAAACCAACAGATTTAAGAGCAAAACCCCCAGCAGGCCTACTACAGCCACAATGGTCTCCATGACGGACCAGGACAAAATGGTCTGTTTCATCGTCAGATTAAAATATTCTTTGAACATCCAAAATCCGGGGTCATTTACATGGGAAAACATCAGACTGCCCGCACCAATTGAAAGCACCATCAGGTTTGGATTGGTGTGTGCCTGCAGCATCACCGGTGCGATGATGCCTGCTGCGGTAAGCCCTGCAACGGTAGCTGAACCCACACTGACCCGAATCAGGGCCGCTATGAGCCATCCAAGCACTAAAGGCTCAAAATGAAGATCATTCAATGCATTAGCGATCTGATTGCTAACACCGCTGTCGGCCAGAACTTGTTTCAATGCTCCGGAACCCGCAATGATGAGCAGGATCATTGCAATATCTTTAACTGCGGATACATAAATAGTCATAATGTCCTTCATACTTTTCCCCATCCTCAGTCCAAGCGTGTAAGTTGTGACAATAAGCGTAATGAGCATTACAATTGTTGGCTCAGACAAAAAGCTGACTATGCTTTTGAAATTTTCATCAGGTTCCGATAATCCGTAAATTGCTGCAGCTCCAAGCAGGATCACCGGCAGAAGTGCAGAGAGCAGGCTATTGGCAGCGCCGGGGAGTTTATTTTCGGGCAGATCTTCTGATATAAAAGCCTTGAGCGGAACAGATACCATATTCTTTAAAGTTCCCGAATAAACAGGGCCGGCCAGTACAATCGCAGGAACAGCCAGTACAATTCCATAGAGGAGGGTCAGTCCCATATTTGCGTTGAACTGCAGTACCAACGCAGCAGGCGAGGGATGCGGCGGTAAAAAACCGTGAGTTACAGACAGTGCAGCCAGCATGGGCAGACCGATATAAACAGCAGGCAGTTTGTATTTGTAAACTACCGAAAATATAAGCGGCACCATCAGTACAAAACCGACATTGTAAAATAAGGGAATGCCGACAATGAATCCTGTCAGGACTAAGCCCCATTGAATATATTTGGTGCCAAACAGACCCATCATTACCGATGCAATCTTTTGTGCGGCGCCGCTCTCCGCGACCAGCTTGCCCAGCATGGCACCAAAAACAATGATGGATACCAATGACCCGAGTATATCCCCCATACCTTTTTGCACCGAGGAAGTGATGCTTTTGAGCGGTATGCCCAGCATAATGCCGCAAAATATGGATACGATTAAAAAAGCAATGAACGGATTGATCCTTGCCCAGGTAATGAGCAGGACCAGTAAAAGGATGCAGCCGACAACGATCAGTATGGTCATTTGGTTAGGGGTTTATCCAAACTTAGATAAAATTGTTAAGTTTGAACATATACAATTTATAATATTGCCATGACATCATCACCTCAGCAAGCATTTTCAGTCTTAAACCTTGAGCTGCCCCCTGCACCACAACCATTGGGTATTTATAAACCATTTTTGGTAGACGGCAAATACCTTTATCTTTCAGGCCACGGACCGGTACTGCCTGACAGGTCCCTGATCGTTGGACGCATAGGCGAGGATATGGACATGGACGAAGGTAAGCTGGCGGCCCGTCAGGTTGGATTAACGATGCTTTCCACAATTGTGACTAACTTCGGAAGCCTTGATGTCATTAGAAGAGTGATCAAAGTGCTCGGCATGGTAAATTGTACACCGGATTTTGAAAAACATCCATATGTGATCAATGGCTGCAGCGAGCTGTTTGCAGCTGTTTGGGGAACCGAAAACGGGATCGGCGTCCGCAGTGCAGTGGGCATGGGTTCGCTGCCTGACAATATTCCTGTAGAGGTGGAAGCAGTGTTCGAGTTACATTCCTAACCAATCCCGTATGTTTATCTTAGACGCACACCTTGACCTGAGTATGAATGCCATGGAATGGAACCGGGACCTGCGGCAACCCGTAAAGGAATTGCGCAACCGGGAACTGGGTATGACAGACAAACCTGATCGCGGGAATGGCACGGTATCCTTTCCTGAACTTCGCAAAGGGAATGTAGGAATTGTAGTGGCCACCCAGATCGCCAGATATGTAAAACAAGGCAGTTTGATACCGGGCTGGACATCTCCGGAGCAGGCCTGGGCACAGACACAGGGGCAGCTTGCCTGGTACAAAGCAATGGAAGAAGCCGGTGAGCTGGCCCAGATCAGGGACGAAGCGACATTAAAAAGTCATCTTGACCTTTGGAATAACAATACACCCAACGACAATAAGCCTATCGGCTATATTCTGAGTTTAGAAGGAGCAGACTCTATAGTTGACCTCAGTTACCTCGAAAATGCTTACGGATATGGACTCAGGGCTGTCGGCCCGGCACACTATGGTCCGGGCAGGTATGCCAATGGTACAGATTCAACCGGTCAGATGGGGGCGGCCGGCTTAGCATTGCTGAAAGAAATGGAACGGCTGAATATCATACTCGATGCCACACACCTGTGTGATGATGCATTTTGGCAGGCGCTTGACCATTTTAACGGCCCTGTATGGGCGAGCCACAACAATTGCAGGGCTTTCGTAAACCACAACAGGCAGTACAGCGACGATCAGATCAAAGCCCTGATTGCAAGGGGCGCGGTGATAGGCGGAGCATTTGACGCATGGATGCTGGTCCCTGGCTGGCAAAGAAAGCTTTCTACCCCTCAAAGCATGAACTGCGGGCTGGACAAAGTCGCAGACAATATAGACCATATCTGCCAGCTGGCCGGAAATTCCAGACATGCAGGTATAGGCTCAGATCTTGACGGAGCCTTTGGCACAGAGCAGTCACCCTTTGACCTCGATACGATTGCTGATCTGCAGAAACTGGTGACCATACTCTCCGGCAGAGGTTATTCGGCCGCCGATCTCCAGAATATCTTTCATCAGAACTGGCTGAATTTTTTTTATCGGGCCTGGGGCTGAACCAGTCCGGGAGGCAACCGTCGTCAGCTTTTAAGATATTATTGAACTTTTTTTTAAAAAACACAGCGTACGATTTGGATTAATTCTAAATAATATCAATATTTGCACAACGTAAGTTTTGAATGCAAAATATGCAAGAATTAACAATACTGCCTTCTGTCGATTTCTCTGAAGTATATAGTACCGGATCTGGATCTATTTACCAGTCTGACAGTGAGAAT
The DNA here is from genome assembly GCF_030244015.1 of Pedobacter ginsengisoli. Lineage (GTDB taxonomy): Bacteria > Bacteroidota > Bacteroidia > Sphingobacteriales > Sphingobacteriaceae > Pedobacter > Pedobacter ginsengisoli. The sequence goes on along the minus strand of NZ_JASSYX010000003.1, from coordinate 398,863 downwards.
TGCTGGTATATTGACTTTGCAGGCAAGCTTGCCCGTTTTGATTACCGCAATTTACTCAAACTCAAAAAAGCAGTTTACCAGATTGATATAGAGAACCTGCTGCTAAACAGCGACAAGGCGCCGGACCTGGAAATTATCTTTATCTGCGCATGTGACCATTGCTACGTATTGTCACTGATCCAGATTATCGCATTAAAAGAATTGCTGCAGGGCACATTTGTAATGCTGGACCTCAATCACATCATTTACGACCGCCTTCACAGGATAGTCGCCTGATTAACTTAGAATTAGAATCTTTCCATATTGTGTTATTATTCTTGCATGCGGGTTTATTGCATTATTTTTGATGTATTAATTCCATTAAATCAATAGGAACATGAAAGACATCATTCGCGCAAAGTGTTTAATTTCATCAGATGTAGAAACACTTATTAACCAGCAAATAAAAAAAGAAGCCCACTCTTCATCAATATATTTATCCATGGCTTCATGGTGCAACCGCAATGGTTATGACTTTTCATCTGAATATTTTTTCAAGCAGGCTGAAGAAGAAAGAATGCACCAGCTAAAATTCTATAAGTATATATTAGACATGGGCGGTACTGCAATATCTCCTGATGTGACCAACATTAAAATAGAATACAATTCTTTCCGTGAGGTCTTTGAAGAAGCATTGGAGCAGGAAATTGCGGTAACCCAGTCCATTAAGAACATTGCGGCCAGGTGCCACAAGGAGCAGGATTACGTAACCTTAGAATTCTTAAACTGGTTCTTCAGAGAACAGAGAGAAGAGGAATACAAAGCCCGTCGCGCGCTTGAGCTATTTGACGTAATAGGCGAAGAAGGAACAGGAAGATGGCAGATCGACAAGCACGTGGGTCAGATCAAATACGACAGCGAAGCTTAAACTAAATAATAGTTTATTTTAAGAGGTACACACTGTTTGTCAGTGTGTACCTTTTTTTGTATATTGATACCACGACCATGTCAAAAAAGGATAAAGACAAAAAGTCTGATAAAAAGAAAAAGGATAAGAAGAAAAAGAAAAAAGAATGCTGCGAGAAATACCTCAAAGGCAAACGCTGTGACAATTGTCCTTTTGGCTAGAGACCTGTCCCTCTAGTTCAGGCTGATTATGCCATCTCCAATGTGATAACACCTTCTGCACCTGGGTTCGTAACTTTCCTTTTCACCCAATAATACTTTCGCATCACCGGCTACTGTCCGGAACGAGTACATCGCCGGGGCACCGCAGCGCAGGCAAACAGCATTGACCTTAGTGACATGTTCAGCAATGGCCATAAGTGCAGGTACAGGGCCAAAGGGTTTTCCGGAGAAGTCCATATCAAGCCCCGCTACTATTACCCTGATACCTTTTTGAGCCAGTGTATTGCATACCTCGGGAAGATTCTCATCAAAAAATTGTGCCTCATCTATCCCTACCACCTGGGTGTCTGTACCAAGTAATAAAATAGCGGATGAGTGGTCTACCGGAGTTGACTGTACAGAATTCAGATCATGAGAAACCACAGCGTTCTCATCATAACGGGTGTCGGTTCTGGGTTTAAAGATCTCTATATTCAGCTTTGCAATTTGTGCTCTTCTTAATCTCCTCAATAATTCTTCTGTTTTGCCCGAAAACATAGAGCCGCAAATGACCTCTATACTGCCGCAGAATTCTCCCTTTCTAAAATTTTGTTCGCTGAATAACATGTGTTTATAGTCCTTGTAGCCAGCTAATATCAGAATTTTGTAGTACTTTTGGGTGTCAAGTTACCAACATAAAACATCAATTCTACCGTTATAACACTATGATGAACCAGGCTGATATCTTTAAAAAAATAGGGGCAATATTAAGTGAGCTTCAGGAACAATATGAATTTTTAGCTCAAAATCCTGAGCAGCTTAATGAACTGGAGCTGGAACTTTTTTTGGCCAATGCCAACTTTTTATCTGATCATGTTGAAATTATCCGCAAGCTCAATACCGGCAGAGTACCGAAAGAATTGCCACAGCACACAGAGATTTCCAGCACCCAGGCAGAGCAGATTCCCGTCAGACCCCCGGTTCCTGAACAGGCACCGGTAGTGGATGAACTTCCTGAACCTAAAGATTATACATTTTTTGAGAAGCCTGCCGACCTGGTAGAGTATGTAAATGAGGAGCCCGAAAGTACCACACATACTTTTGAGTTTATCCTAAATGATACTCCTGAATCAGACAGATTGGATTTTGACGAACAGCCTGCACACGAAATTTTTGAAAAAGAACCGGAGCTCAAGGAGGATATTGCCGAAGAAAAAGTCATTCCTGCCCCGGTAACATCACTGGTTGAGGATAAAATAGAAAAGCAGGTTGTACAGCCCGCCCTGTTTAGGGAAGAAGCTGAAAATACTGAGAACGAAGCAGCAAGTGCTGTCAGGCCAACTTTAAACGACCTGCTGGCCAGCAATAAGAACAGTGGTTCGCCTAAACAAAAGGGTGAAGAAAGTAAGCCCCCTGTAACTGACCTGAAAACTGCCATCACGCTTAATGAAAAGCTTTTGTACATTAAGGATCTTTTTAACGGCTATAATCTGGCTTATTCTGAGGCCATAGACCTGATCAATAAAATGCCTGACCTCAAAACGGCAGATCATTTCCTCAAGAATAATTATGCGGAGAAAAACAACTGGGAAGCAAAGCAGGGTACAGTAGACCAGTTCTATGAATTGCTGGCACGCTGTTTTCCAAACGGTTGATCAGAATCAGATAAAACCCATCCTGTTGGAGTCCAGTTTCAGGAAAATAAACAGCAGCACCGTAAAGCTCCATAAAGAAGAACCTCCATAGCTGATAAATGGCAGCGGGATCCCGATCACAGGGACTATTCCTATGGACATGCCTATATTGATGAATACGTGAAAGAACAGGATGCAGGCTACACAATAACCATACACCCTTGAAAAACTGGAACGCTGTCGCTCCGCCATATTGATGAGCCTTACCATCAGAAAAATAAACAATCCGATCACCACAAAACACCCCGTGAACCCCCATTCTTCGCCTATAGTAGAGAATATAAAGTCCGTGCTTTGCTCCGGAACATATCCATATTTGGTTTGCGTGCCCTGCAAAAATCCGCGTCCGGTCAATTGACCTGAGCCTATGGCTATTTTGGATTGGATAACGTTGTATCCCACACCCTTCGGATCAGTCTTCAGCCCAAGTATAATTTCTATCCGGGTACGCTGGTGCTGTTTCAGTACTTTCTCATAAGCGAACTTCACAACAAATAAGTAGGAGATGGCCAGTATAGTAGCTATGATGGCAGAGAACATGATCTTTTGCTTTCTCCTGTTGCTATAAATAAAGAAACTCCCTATCAGTAAAATGACAGGAATCAGAATCTTCAACGGCACCAGGAAGTCCGCAACAAATAGTACGATCATCCCCAGAAAGATCAGCAGGAAATATCCTGACAGCCCTTCCCTGTACAATGGAAACATAAAAGAGAGGAAGACCAGAGCAGATCCGGCATCCGGCTGCAGGAGGATCAGCACCAGGGGCATTCCAATAATCAGTGCGGCAAAGAGGATCGATTTAATATCCCTGAACTTCGGATTAAAGGTGCTGATGTAACGGGCGAGCAGGAGAGCGGTTCCAAACTTTGCAAGTTCAGACGGCTGCAGTCTGAACCCTCCAATGGCAATCCAGGCCTGATTACCACCAACATTTCTTCCAACCAGTAATACTGCGATCAGCAATAGTAAAGTCAGGCCGTATATGACCGGAGAAAAGATGCTGAAGAACTTGCCATCCAGCAGCAGTATCGAAAAACCAAGTACCAGGGCTGAGATAATAAATATCAGCTGCTTGCCTGAATTCGTTGTAAAATTGAATACAGAAGTATCCCCGTTAGCGGTAAATATAGAAGCGTATATATTGACAAAACCAACTGCGCAAAGCAGCATATAGATCAGGATGGTGATCCAGTCTACCTTAAAAAAGAACCTGTTGCTTTGTGGATTACTCATTGTTTGGTAGTGATGGTGGATTTATTGATCTTTAGTCTGGCAGCTGAATCGGACTTAAGGCTATCTGTATTTTTAACGTCCGGCTTAACTTTAACCTTTGGCGGCGGCGGCAATACCACCTGTTTCTTCATCCATTCTACCTGCGCTTTCCTGTATCCGCCTATGCTGTCCTTCAAATATTTTTCAGTCAGGTAACTGGCAATCGGTGCGGCATAGGTACTTCCGTAACCTGCGTTTTCTACAATGACTGCGATGGCGATCTTAGGATTGTCCCTCGGCGCAAAACCAATAAAAACAGAATGGTTCTTGCCTCTGGGATTTTGAACAGTACCTGTTTTTCCGCACATCACTACATCAGGTATCCTGGAAAGAATGGCTGTTCCCCAGGGTGCATTTACCGCATCCTGCATTCCATCTATTACAGGAGTAAAGTGCTGCGCATCTACGCCGACATAATTTTTCTTTAAATATTCTTTCTTAATGAGGTGGTTCTTGCCAATTGATTTAACCAGATGAGGTTTAATATAGTACCCCCGGTTGGCAATAACAGCCATAATGTTTGCCATTTGCAAAGGCGTAGCGTCCATCTCTCCCTGTCCTATCGCCAGTGAGATCACGGTTGAATAACCCCAGTACTTGCTGTATTTCCTGGAGTAGTATGCAGCATCGTACAGCCGGCCGGTCCTTTCGTTCGGGAGGTCGACCCCAAGGCTGTCGCCAAGTCCCCATAGCTTTACCTTGCTCCTCCAGTCGTCATAAGCAATTTTCTGGTTCTTGTATTTGCGCTGCGTCAATAGTTTTTGAAAAACGTAGCAGGCATAGGTGTTGCAGGACCTTGCCAGTCCCATTCGTACGGCCACATTGCCGTCCCGGTGCTCACATTTTACGGTATGGTTCCCCGCTTTGAAATACCCGGGACAGAAGAATGTTGTATTTTCATCGATCACGCCTTCCTGCAACCCGATCAGCGCATCAAGCGGCTTAAACGCTGACCCGGGCGAATAATAACCCTGAATAGGCCGGATATTAAAAACCCGGTTCGGATTCTTCAGCAAATCCATATAGTTATTGCCCTGCTGACGGCCCACCATCAGGTTCGGGTTGTAATTGGGGCTGCTTACAAAAGCCAGTATTTCACCTGTTGCCGGCTCTATGGCGACAATACTGCCGATCTTATTCTGCATGAGCTCTTCGCCCAGCTTTTGGATCCTTGAATCCAGCGAGGAGATGAGCTGCTCCCCTGAAATGGCAGCCGTGTCAAATCTCCCTTCGGCATAGCTTCCCTTAGGTACATTATGTACATCATAAAGCATGTTCACAACCCCGCGTTCCCCTCTCAGTACTTTTTCATAGGCACGCTCGACCCCTTGCCGGCCAATGTAATCACCGGGACGGTAATAGCCCTGTGAATTGTCAATTTCCTTCTGGGTTACTTCCTTAATGTAACCCAGAAAATGGCTGGCGATACTGTCGGGATATTGTCTTATCGTCCTGCTTTGTACAAAGAAACCCGGAAAACGGGAAAGCTGCTCCGATAATGACTGATAGATCTGTACCGAAAGCTGCTTCTCGATGATACTGGGCTGGAACCTGGAAAGCCGTCTTGCCTTCCTGAAATTCTTGCCAAATCTGGCAGTGTCCACGTCGATGATCCTGCAAAGCTCCAGTGTGTCAAAAGGCTTGACATCATTGGGAATAGCCATCAGGTCGTAGACGGGTTCATTTTGCACCAGTACCTTTTCATTTCTGTCGAGAATAACCCCACGGGCAGGAAAGGTGTAAATAGGGCGCAACACATTACTCTTTGCAGTACGGAAATACTGATCACTATAAACCTGTATGTAAAACAATGTGCCAAGTAAAATAAGCCCGGTCAGAATGAATAACCCCTGTACCACATATTTCCGGTTGAACAGATTGTAATTATCCATCAGCGCATTTTTCTGTTATAGAATATAAATTCTACCAGTACGACAGTAAACAAAGTAAAGAGGCCACTTAACAAGCATCTGAGCAGCGTATATGACAACTCAGTAAACCTGAATGTTTCCAAAAGAAACAACACAACGTGATGGGAAAAAATGCACAGCAAGGCGTAAAGCATGAACCATCTGAAACCCATATTGCCAAGCGTTGGCTCCGGTTCATCAAAACCATCCCTGCTTACCGTCACAGAAATGAACAGGATCCTTACAAAGGCCAGCATTACACAGGCTGCGGTGTGTACACCTAAAGTATCGTAAAATGCATCCAGGGTCAGGCCCGTGGCAAAGGCGATGATATATAGCAGTATATTGGGTATCCCGAAGGGAAGCAGCAATAAAAAGAGGATGTAGAGAAAAGGAGTGGCCATATTATAAAGGCTCAGATTCCTAAGCAGGAGGATTTGAACCAGTAAAAGGATCACCCACCGTACAATGTTTGCCAATATTAATTTACTGCTCATCCGGGATCTTTGCTTCTAATTCCTGCTGTTCTTTTGCAAATTTATCTTTTATTACATATACATATTGTAATGTACTAAAATCGTTAAAGAGATTGATTTCCAGTGTCATGAAATTTCCACCCGTGGCAATTCCGGTATTACTGACCGACCCGACAGGGATGCCTGCCGGAAACTTGGAATAGGTTGAAGTCACTACTGTATCTCTTAGGTTCACTTTAAAGTGGTTTGGGATATCTTTAATATAAGCTTTGCGGTAATCAAAATTTCTTTCGCCCCATACCAATGAACCCACCGCGTTGTTCTTTTTAATACTTACACTCACATAAGTTTTCTGGTGCAGCAGGGACTCAATTGTCGCCAGGTGCTCAGACACATCTCTTATATAGCCAACTACCCCCTTTACCGGCGAAATAACAGGCATACCACTCTCGATGCCATCTATCCTGCCTTTATTGATGGTGATGATGTTATTGCGGAGCGTAATGGAATTCTTGATCACCCTGGCGGCCAGGTAAGTATAGACCGGGGTGCCTGTTGTATCTTTTACGGTTATATCCCTGGTCGTGTCCACGCTTTTTATCGCAAGGATCTCGGTCTTCAGTTTGGCATTTTCAGCAGCCAGGCTATCATTGGCCACACCCAGGTTGATGTATTTTTTAACAACATTGAGGTTATTGTATACATCACCTACGATCTGATTTGTAGAATTTATAGCGATACTATGCTGGTACGCATTATTTTTTACAGTAAGGACAATTCCAACAATAAAAAAAATGATAAAAAAGAAAAATGCGTTGTATCTGCTGATGAAAATCCAAAGGTTACGCATATATCTACATCTTTTTTATAGTATTTAGTATCAAGTCTGAGTATCAGGATTAAGCACAAATCTAAGTACTGATCACCTGATGCTAAATACCCGTTTACTGCATTAAGAATTTAAAGGTGCCAATATTCTTCAGGGCTATACCAGTACCGCGTACTACTGCACGAAGCGGATCTTCAGCTACATGTACCGGAAGTTTGGTCTTTGCCGCCACACGTTTATCCAGTCCGCGCAATAACGCACCGCCACCAGTCAGATAAATACCCGTCTGATAGATGTCGGCAGAAAGTTCCGGCGGAGTGATCTCGAGTGCTTTCAAAATAGCCTCTTCGATTTTCGAAATCGACTTATCCAGGCAATGCGCAATTTCAGTATAAGAAACTGTGATCTGCTTAGGCACGCCGGTCATCAGGTCCCGTCCCTGTACCGCAAAGTCTGCGGGCGGGTCTGTCAGTTCAGGCAAGGCTGCCCCAACTTCTATCTTGATCTTCTCCGCAGTACGGTCACCGATCATAATGTTGTGCTGGCGGCGTATATAGTTTACAATATCAGAATCAAAGTTATCACCCGCCACGCGTATAGACTGGTCACATACGATCCCTGATAAGGCGATTACAGCAATCTCAGTTGTACCGCCGCCTATATCGATGATCATGTTGCCCATAGGCTCTTCCACATCTATACCAATACCTACAGCCGCAGCCATAGGCTCATGGATCAGGTAGACTTCTTTAGCGCCGGCGATCTCCGCCGAGTCGCGCACGGCCCGCTTTTCCACCTCGGTAATTCCCGAAGGAATACAGATCACCATCCTCAAAGAAGGGAACATCCAGCCCTTTCCACCATTCAGCATGCGGATCATTCCTTTGATCATGGCCTCCGCAGCATTGAAGTCTGCGATCACGCCGTCTTTCAAAGGCCTTACCGTACGTATGTTGTCATGGGTTTTACCTTCCATCTGCATAGCCTGTCTGCCTATTGCGATGATCTTGTTGGTCTGCCTGTCAAAGGCAACAATTGAAGGTTCGTCTACTACTACTTTGTCATTATGTATGATCAGGGTGTTTGCTGTACCTAAATCGATAGCAACCTCCTGTGTGAACCAGTTAAATAAACCCATTTATAGGTGATAATTAAGTATTAAAAATTCTGTGTACTATAGTAATGTAAAACTACGTCTTTTTATTGTATTCGTTGATAAATAAATTAGTGTTTGAAATGTCTGATGCCGGTAGTTACCATAGCAATTCCCTTTTCATTGGCCATATTTATCGAATCTGCATCTTTTATAGAGCCACCTGGCTGTAAAACAGCCGTGATTCCTGCTTCAGCAGCAATTTCCACGCAGTCAGGGAAGGGGAAAAAAGCATCAGAAGCCATAACAGACCCTTTCAGGTCAAAGTTGAAGGCATCTGCTTTTACAATTGCCTGTTTCAATGCATCCACTCTTGAAGTCTGGCCCACACCACTGGAAAGCAACTGGTCATTTTTAACAAAGACGATCGTATTTGATTTGGTATGTTTTACAATTTTATTGGCAAAGTAAAGGTCTTTCAGCTCCTGGGCAGAAGGTACTTTTACTGTAACCGGGTTCATTTGTTCCGGCCCCTCTATGATCAGGTCCTTATCCTGTTCGATCACGCCGTTTAATAAAGTTTTGAACTGTTTTTTGCTCAGTTCAACTTCATTGCGCTGCAGGATCACCCGGTTCTTTTTAGCACGGAAAAGCTCAACAGCCTCAGATGCGTAGGACGGTGCGATCAGCACTTCAAAAAACAATTTATTGATCTCAGTTGCGGTAGCCAGGTCTATTTCACGGTTGGCAATCAGCACACCTCCAAAAGCAGACACCGGATCACAGGCCAGTGCCACATTCCAGGCTTCCAGGATAGTTGTTTTTGAAGCGACGCCACATGCATTGGTGTGCTTTAAAATGGCAAAAGTCGGTTCCTCAAACTCATCAATCAGTGCTACTGCTGCGTCCACATCTACCAGGTTGTTGTACGAGAGCTCTTTACCGTTCAGTTTGGTGAACATGGCATCAAGATCACCATAAAAAACACCCTGCTGATGCGGGTTTTCACCATACCTCAGGGTCTGTGCCTGTGCTATACTGTGTTTGAAGACCGTAAGCGGCTCTTCAGTATTGAAATAGTTAAAAATTGAAGTGTCGTAATTTGATGAAACATGAAATGCTTTCTTAGCAAATGCTTTGCGCTGCTGGATGGTAGTCGCCCCGTTTTGAGCCTCCATTTGTTCCTGCAGACCCGCATAATCGTCTTTGGAAGCGAGGATCACTACGTCGTTAAAGTTTTTTGCAGCTGCCCTGATCAGGGAAATGCCGCCGATGTCAATCTTCTCAATAATGTCTGACTCTGAACCACCTGCCTTCACGGTTTCTTCAAATGGATAAAGGTCAACGATAACCAGGTCTATCTCCGGAATTTCATATTGAGCGATCTGCTCCTGGTCCGAGGCCAATGCCCTGCGGTTCAGGATTCCGCCAAATACCTTTGGATGCAGCGTTTTTACCCTGCCGCCTAAAATTGACGGATATCCGGTAAGGTCTTCCACAGCGGTGACCGGCAGGCCTAAATCTTTAATAAATTGTTCAGTACCTCCGGTAGAAAACAATTGTACGCCCTGTTTGGCGAGTAAGCGGACCAAAGGCTCCAGCCCGTCCTTATAATAAACTGAAATTAAAGCGTTTTTGATCTTTATAGATTGACTCATCAGAGAAAAATTTTGAGCCGCAAAGTTACCTGTTTTTCTGTTATTGGCAAATGCTTGTTTTTGTTCTGATTTCTCCAACAGTATTTTGCCACTATCTTTCAGGATTGTGCACCGATCTGCAGAATAACAATAAAACGAAGGTCTCGGTATAATCATTTCATTATTCCATCCTTTTTTGATAAAATCCTACTTGCAGAAATTTCTATTTACTTAAAGCCGATTGCTAAAGCATTCAATTGGCACTGATATTACGCCATCCCTTTTAATGGTAAAAATCCTTTATACTAAGTTTTAGCTTTGTTCGACCCAATATTCTTCTACTTGTCGTTTGTCATTTAGTTTTATGATTAAGAAATTAGGATCAATAGTTGACCAGCCTACAGGATATCTGATTATCATGACAGGGTTTGCATACAATCTATAAAAATTGTTAATAGCATCCATGGCTTTATCCGAATTTTCTGGCTTTAGATTTTCATCATTTTCAAATGAAATAGAGTCTGGTAATGCAGTATTTTTTGACAATCTACGTTCAATGCCTTCATGGTAGGGTTTCCCTAACAAGTCTAAAACTGCCTTTCTTGACATTCCAGATTTTAAATGGTTCTTCATTACATCCTGGACCATCCAAGCTCTGGGGTTAGAAGTATCCTCCATATCTGGATTATCGATCCAAACCTCTCTGTCGAACGAAGATGAATGATTGCAGGCAGCTAAGAAGCAGGCGAGAATAATAAAAAGAAGTTTTGGAAAATTCATAAGTTAAGTAATTAAAGCACGCTTAATATCCTGAACAAAGTATGCTCCATTCTGGCTGTATTCAGCAGCATAATCATTTTAAAAGACTAAAATCCTGCAGCAATTGTTACACTGATTCAATCAAATTTAATAAGGGAAAGTTATATTCAACAGCTAATTAAAAATCAAACTGATACACTACCGAATACTTGGATTTCAAACGAAGAATTATTAGGTTTGATTGCAGAATTGCCCGCTTGACATATCCTGCTCACTACCGATGCTAGTTTTTCAGGCTCTGTTTCAAAACTAGAAGTATCCGTGCAGATGCGCCAGCGGCGATGAAGAAATAGACAGCAAGATAACCAGGGTGGCCATCACCTCCGGTAACGATACCGAGGTGCCAGACGTAAGTGTATTCATGAAGTTTTTGGTGAAGGCGTTTAGCGAAAAGAAGGAGAATACCTAAGCGCCCAAAAAATGTTCATTACCCAGATTATTGAAGGAGTGATGACAGAAAGTAAAACTGAACCAAGGTGGGGAGACTTGGAACTTGATGCCACGTGGGAGGCGATTTTATTTTTAGAAAAAAAATAGGGAACTAACAAGGACTAAGTTTATGAAACTAATTGCAAATCAGTTTGAGAAATCAATCAAAACCAGGTATCTGCTAACACTTGTATTGATTATATTTTCGCTGAACGTAATAGGTCAAGCCCGGTACAAAGCAGAGACGGACGCGATGGCCATAATAAAAGGGGCTGAAAAATTAAGAAAGGACGGCAGAGTGCTGGAAGCCGACAAAATGGTTTTTGATGCAAATGAAGCATATCCATTGCCGTTCAGCTTGGATGAAATTGCCAGGGACAAGCTGAAACTAGGCGATGTTAAAGGAGCAAATAAATTGTGGGATGCAGCGATTTACAGGATTAGGCAACTCGCCGTAAATAAAGAACCATATAACGGGCAAAAAGCCAGTAATACACTTGGCTATCTTTATTACTCGCAAATCAACTCGAACTTTACCAGTGGTGATACCAAAATAGGCGTAGAAGTAACTTGTAATTTTGTGAAAGATATTAACGATGGGTTTGCCGCCAAAACTAATTTCGAAGCCATAGTCTTTTTAGCAGTAGAAAATGCTTATTTATTAAACGATTTTAACAGCCTTAAACTTTTGTATGATACTTCTGTTAAAATCGGCAGTGAACGCGGAACGGTGACCGCTAAAGCTTATCTATTAATATCCGAAAAAAAATATGATGAAGCCATTAGCTACCTAAATGACATAGCAGAAAAGGGAGCCGGCTTTATGATGTCGAAAAATTTGGCAAAATATATTTTAGTTCTTGCTTACAGTTCTAAGGGCGATTATCAAAATATGTCGTTGACAATAGACAAGGTTGCCAAAGGCTTTGCCATGACTGACAGAACAATGGGCAACTATTATGGCTTGAGAGCGCTATATAACAAGGAATACGACAAGGCAGTTGGCTTTTTTACAGAAGCGATGAAACCGGCCCGTTTTCTATCCATTACTGTAGAACGACCTGGGAAATTTAGGTTTTATACCAACCGGGCAGAAGCATATATCGGGCTAAAAGATTTTGTATTAGCAAAAAAAGATTACGAAGCGGCATTGGTATTGGCCCCGGATTATCAGCCTGCCCTTGATGGTTTGGCAAAGTTGGAAGGAAGTCAGGCTGTGGCCCGTAAAACTGATAAAACTGGTCCGGAAATTAAAATATTAGAGCCCGCCAATATGCGTGGGTTAATTGTGGTGGCTACAGGAAAAGATATCATGATCAAAGGAAAGGCTATTGATCCTTCAGGGCTTAAATCTGCGACGATAAATGGCCTGGATGTTTATGCCAAAGAAGAAGGGGATTTCTGGGGATCAGTAATACTGAAAGACGGCATCAACAAAATCGAGATTGTGGTAACCGACCTGGCCGGAAACCCCACGAAACAAATCTTCGAGATTGAAAAAACCAAGGCACCTGTGGATGCCGTACCAATTGCGGTCACAGAAAAGCAAGGTAAAAATTACGCAATATTTATCGCCAGCCAGAATTACGATGATGCGGCAATTCCATCCTTGGAAAATCCAATTGCAGATGCCATTAAACTAAAACTTATCCTCAAGAACAGCTATAATTTCTCGGAGGATAATATCTACACCCTGTTCAATCCACAACGTGATGATTTTAAAAAGAAATTCCTGGAGCTGAGGGAAGCCCTGCAGCCAGAGGATAAGCTGGTGATTTTCTATGCAGGCCACGGTATCTGGGTTGACAAGGAAAAGAAAGGCTACTGGCTGCTGACCGATGCACAGAGAAACGATGTAAACACCTGGCTACCCAATAAGAACGTGCTGGATATGATTGCTGAATTACCGGCCCGTCACACCCTGCTCATTACTGATGCCTGTTTTTCCGGATCGGTTTTTAAATCCCGTGGCATTGGCACAGATGCACCAGCGGCGATCAGGGAAATGGACAGCAAGATAACCAGGGTTGCCATCACCTCTGGTAACGATACTGAAGTGCCAGATGTAAGTGTATTCATGAAGTACCTGGTGAAAGCCCTTAGCGAAAACAAGGAGAAATACTTAACAGCCCAAAAGATGTTCATTAACCAGATCATTGAAGCCGTAATGACAGAAAGTAAAACTGAGCCGCGCTACGGCACGCTGGAACTGGCCGGGCATATAGGCGGCGACTTTATCTTCACCCATAAATAATTGATCTTTTGAAAATAATGAAAATTAATGTAATGGTCATGTTGCTGTGTTTGACTGCGCTTGTTGTAAAAGCCGGGTCAATAATGCATGAATTTCCAAGTAATGCCGTATTTAGTAGTTTAAATGCTCCCAAGGTTCCAGAATTTGATGCTGCCAACAAACTGGCGCTACAAGCACAGGCTGAGCTAACTGCCGGCAATAAGACAATGGCCGATTCGCTTATTAATCTTTCTATCAAAACTTATCCTACCCTTGAGGCCATGCAATATGCCCTGCAATTGGGCAGGCTTTCTGATATAGTTGGGGCCAATCTTATTATACAAAAAATAATAAACCGTACGCATGCTTTTGAGGGTGATGGGGAAGTTGTGTATGTAAGACCTTATTACAACACTATCCAAAAGCCGTTGATGATGACCAAAAACCGGGCAGTATTTCAGTGGCTGGTAGCCGCTCAGGATTATAATTATTCGTTTGGCGACCGCGCTGCCTATGTCAACGTTTTACAAGCTACAGCTATGTATAAACTTGAACCCTTTAAGGCATGGAGCCAAAACGACCCTGATGTTAATGTGCAAAGATCGCTTATAGGTAAATTAGCCCTTTACAGTGCTGATTATCAAAAAGCGGTAAGTATGTTCCCGCTTGATAACGGTAATATGAGAGATTACCGTTTAATAGAACATATTGAAATTTATCAGCAGGCCAATGACTATGCCTCGGCATTAAAATCGGCAAATGAAATAGGAAATAAACTTATCAAAGCTCAGCAATTGTATCAGGTTTACGCTTTTTGGGGCGAGACTGATAAAGCAATGGAGCATTATGGTAAAGTAGACAACTATATTAAAGAGCAAAATCTTAACTTTTACTACCTCGCACTGGTTGACTTGCACAAGAAAAACTTTGCATCAGCTAAACAGAACATAGAAAATTGCCTCCGTTTACGCGATATAGGAAGGATAATGCGTACGGTAGATAAGTGGATGGTTTACAAAGCCTATGGTGATGCCTTCGCTGGTTTGAACGAATTTGACAAAGCCAAAGACCAATACAATATTGCGCTATTGTATTACCCGGCTTATCAGCCGGCAATAGATGCCCTGGCCAAGCTGGAGTCAGGTCATGAGCAGATTATAGCAGCTGATAAGACCCCGCCCGAAATTAATATTACCGAACCCACACCGGCACGTGGACTTAAGGTGATCACAGCCGGCAACAACGTTATGGTAAAAGGCCTGGCAACTGACCCCTCGGGCATTAAAGAGGTGACTGTAAACGGGCTCAAAGTTTACTCGCAAACCAGTGGAGCCTTTTGGGGCGATGTGGCCATGACGGGTATCAATAAAATAACCGTTACGGCCACAGACATGGCCGGCAACAAAGCCCAAAAAACATTTGAGATAGAAAAGCAGGCCACTCCGCAGGTTGCAGATAAGGATATTAAACCAGTAGTACCGGTTGAGGAAAAAGAAGGTAAAAATTATTGCCTGCTCATAGCGGCGCAAAATTATACCGATAGCAGTATTCCATCGCTTGAAAACCCAATAGCCGATGCTGTGAAACTTAAACTTGTATTAAAAAGCCAATATAATTTTACAGAAAGCAACATAATTCCATTGTATAACCCTAAAACGGCCGATTTAAAACGCCAGCTCCTTGAGCTTAACAACACCATACAACCTGAGGATAACCTGGTGATATTTTATGCCGGCCACGGTATATGGGTAGATAAGGAAAAGAAAGGCTACTGGCTGATGACCGATGCCCAGTACAAAGACCGTAACACCTGGCTGCCCAACAAAGATGTGCTTGACCTGATTGCAAAGCTGCCCTCACGCCATACTTTGCTGATTACTGATGCTTGTTTCTCTGGCTCCGTATTTAAAACCCGGGGCCTGAAAGATGCGCCTCCTGCAATCCGGGAAATGGAAAATAGGATCAGTCGGGTAGCCATCACCTCCGGCAATGATACCGAAGTACCAGATGAGAGCGTGTTTATGAAGTACCTGGTTAAAGCGTTGAGCGAAAACAAGGAGAAATACTTAACAGCCCAAAAGATGTTCATTAACCAGATCCTTGAAGCCGTAATGACAGAAAGTAAAACTGAGCCAAGATATGGGACATTGGAACTTGCTGGCCACGTGGGTGGAGACTTTATATTTAATAAGAAGTGAAGTGTCTTCTACTAATACAGGAGTCAGACTAAGCGGGGGTTTAGCAATCGATTAATTTGTTTGGAGCAATGTTAATAATCGCTTAGATCGAAGCTTATTAGATCTGTATTTTCTGTTGTTATTTACTATGGATAGCAACAGATGACTTACCTCGTTATGTCTTTCTGCATACCTGCTGCGCAGCTTCTGCGCTAAAAGTACCTTTATGCGGCTTTAGCGCAGAAGGGCCGCAGAAAGTGCGCGGCATTGCGCAGGAAAGACAAAAAATATCGTTAATTTGCTCAAACTTAAGTTCAGCTGATGAAACGCGCAGCCTTGGCTCTTCTTATATGTACTACCCTTAGCTATTTTGCTGATGCTCAGTCCTATGATACCTTTAAGTTAAGCACTGAAAAGCCTGAACATGGCAAAATCATCCGGTTTGTTTATACCGGAACGAATTCCAAAAAACTTGATCCCGTACTGAGCCTTTATTATAAAAGGAATACCGAAATCTCATCAATTGAAATCAAAGGGAAATTTACAGGATCCAGAAATGAAGGCTCATTTAGGCTTCCGGACTCTATCAAGGCATTTTGCGTTAAAGCAAATGCTGATCCGGCAGAAGCTTATGTGTTCCAGGTTTATAAAAATGGAAAACCAATTGCAGGTTCATGGGCAGAAGCTGCTGGCTTCTATGCCGATGAACCCTATTACCTGAGGCCCGAAAATCTGCAGAAAGCACTCTTGCTTTACAGAAAGGAATTTGAACAACATCCGGAACTGCAAACGGATTACCTGCTCAGGTATTTTGCAGCAGCGGTAACGAAACCAGACCAGGCCGTCCTGAAGGACCTGGAAAAGACCTGGCAGGATTCCCTGCAGAACGGTAAAAATGATCAGTTTCTGAATGATTTATTTGAAGTTACCTCAAAATATGGCTCCATGCCTATAAAGGAGGGCCTTAAAGAGAAAATCCTGGCAAAATATCCGAAAGGGACCCTGGCATTCAACCAGGCTAAAGCTGCTTTTGCAAATACCAAAGGGCCGTTTAGTGAACAGCAACTTTATACGCTCGAACAGCAATTTCCGCTGCAAGTCAAATCCGGCGCGCTGGACCAGGCTTATCTGTATTGCGCGAAAACTGAGTTTAAAAAGGGGGAGATTGCTGCGGGAGACGTCTTTTTTTCAAAAATCCAGCGCGAGCAAATAAAGGAAGAACTATATGTGTTTGCCGCTGCCACTTTACTCTACTCCGGAAAGCACCTGGAAACCGCCAGTTCCTATATCCAAAAAGCGCTGGAAATGACAAAACAGAAGAAATATAGCGCCGCCGGTTATCTGTATACCTATGCACAGATCCAGCACAGGCTGGGCAATGTCAATGGAGCACTAAACAGTCTGAAATCATCATTGGAAATTTGGGGACATGGTCCGGTCATCATTGAAACTTACCTGAAGTACCTCATGGAGGCCGGACAATACGATACTGCACTGAATGTCGCCTCTAAATACGTCGACTACAGTTCGCGATATAATCCCATCCGGGAAATCATTTTGGAGAGCTATGCAAAAGTTAAAGGTACTGCGGAAGGTGCCGGAGATTATTATGAGGCGTTGCAGAAAGAATTGCGGCAGCGGCCTGTCCATTCGCGGGGACGGCTGGATGTAAAAAGTATTGATTTTACCCTGAAAGACACCAATGGCAATCTTTTTACGCTTTCTGAACAGCGGGGAAAGTCAGTGGTGCTGTATTTCTTTACGACCAAACATACCGATACACGCAAGTATTATGTCAACGGGTATTTCAATGAGATCGCAGCAGCGCACCAGTCCCGGAGTGACCTGTTGTTTGTGGGTATCGACAATACCTGGATACCTGAGCCTGATAAAAATAAGCGTGAGAAGATGAGGCTGGAAAATGTAGGAAAGTATCTCGCCAACAGGGACTTTAAGTTCAAAGTGCTGATGGATGATCTTCACTATGATGCGGCAAATTGGGAAAAATCTTATTTTAAGACCGCCGATATTTATAGCCTCAAGGGCACATCGCAGTTTTATATCATCGACAAAAAAGGAATAGTACGGTATAAGTCTTTTATTAATGGCGGCGATCCTGAAGATTCTGCATTGGAACTTTCCAGGGCTTTAAACTCAATCCGTTAAGCTCAGCGTTATTTTTTTATTTTCTTAATGAGCCCGTCTATTATCCTTGGATAATGCTGATGTTCAAGCTGCTGTCCTTTGAATTTGATCATTTCCAGGCTGTCGCCTTTTTCGATCTTGTATTTTCCCTGGTAAATATATTCTCCCTCGTCGTAATTTTCGTTCACATAATGTATGGTGATGCCGCCTTCTGTTTCACCTGCGGCCATTACCGCATTGTGCACGTGGTCTCCGTACATACCCTTTCCGCCAAATTTGGGCAGAATGGCAGGGTGGATGTTTACAATGCGGCCCGGATATTCACTAACCAGTTTTTTGGGAATGAGCCATAAAAACCCGGCAAGGACAATCAGGTCGATATCCAGATTTTTAAGCAGGTCAATAATATTGTCTGTACGGTAAAATTCATTCCGGTCAAAAATATGGGTGGGGATCTCAAAGTTGTCAGCACGCTGTAACACGTAAGCATCCGGATTATTGGTTAGCACAAGTGCAATCTCAACCTCAGGATTGCGTTTGTAGAGTTCCATTAGTTTTTGGGCATTTGAACCCGATCCCGAAGCAAATATGGCAATGCGTTTTTTCATAAGAAGCTGTAATGCCATCAAAAATAGAATTTTATGTGATGAATGAAAGGGTTTTATTGTTTTTCCTTTACATCTTCCTCCCATCAGCCCTGGTTCCTGGTTAACCTCAGGGCCGCATCACACCCATATTGCAGCCGGGTCACACCCGGGATTGACAGGGTATGGAACGCGTCAGACCCGGGTGTGGTATGGGTCGGATTCTTGCCGGCTGCAGGTTTGCGGTACAGGCATGAATTAAGCCGGGGTTTAGTTATATTTGAAGACATTCATATAAACGGTCATCGATGTATAAAATTCGTACCTCCTTTATTTTACCTGTAGTTTGTCTTTTGTATTTTTCCGGATATGCGCAGCGGCTCACTAAACAAAAGGCGCTTGAAATGGCGTCCTCGGAATATGCTAAACAAGTTGAACTGCAAAAGCCAGCCCTGCTCACAGACTGGGAACAAAAGCAGGTCAGCTTTGGTGACTATCAAATGAAATTTTCTTACCGCATTCTGGGCGATAAACCTGCAGACGGACGCAGTCTTTACATTTCGCTGCATGGTGGGGGAAATACTTCCGCAAAGGCCAACGATCAGCAATGGAAAAACCAGATTTCACTATACACGCCCGCCGAAGGGGTTTATCTGGCGCCAAGGGCACCGACCAATACCTGGAATTTGTGGCATGAAGACCATATTGATACCCTTTTCCTGAAGATCATCAAAGCCGCAATACTGGCGGAAGGGGTAAATCCAAATAAAGTATACGTCATGGGGTATTCCGCCGGTGGTGATGGTGTATTTCAAATCGCCCCGAGAATGGCCGATCACTGGGCTGCAGCAGCGATGATGGCCGGACACCCAGGTGATGCGGCTGCGCTGAACCTCAGGAATTTGCCTTTTACCATATTCATGGGCGGGGCTGATGCCGCCTACAAACGCAATGAGCTGGCTGCGGTATGGGGAAAAAGACTGGACAGCCTGGAAAGCGCCAATCCGGGCAGCTATAAGCATGACCTGCATATCTATCCTGAAGCACCCCATTGGATGAGCAGAAAGGATACGGTTGCGGTGCCCTGGATGGCTGCGTTTAAAAGAAACCCGCTGCCGTCAAAAGTAGCCTGGAAACAGGATGACAGGCATCATGATACCTTTTACTGGCTGGGTGTCCCTGCCGGTCAGGCCAAAACAGGAGCTGAATCCATTGTGACTGTGGCCGGCAATGAGATTACCATTGAAAAAAATGAAAATCCTGAGCTTAGGATATTCCTGAACGACCATTTGCTTGACCTGGACAAAAAGATAAACGTGGTCTATAATGGTGAGGTGGTTTTTAAGGGTAAGGTGCGCCGGAATGCCGGGCTCATTGCTCAAACTGCCTGCAGACTGGATCCCGGTTTTATTTTTAGCGCGATGCTGATGGTCAGGGGTAAGGTTATACACGTGTACAAGTAATATTTAAATCAAAAAGGGCATCTATGTGTTTTTAAAAAAAAGCACGATATTCTATTGAAGAAAAATAATCAGGTAATGACTGAAGTTAAAGAAAATTACAGTGAGCAGTTTCAGCAGATCTTCGAGAACTCCATGATTGGGATGGCGCTGATCGATATGAAGGGGAACTGGAAGAGGGCAAACCGGAGTCTGTGCCTGATGCTTGGTTATGGAGAAGATGAGCTAAAACGGCTGAACGTTAAAGACATCACCCACCCTGATGACATGGGCAATACGGAGAATCTTATCTACAGGTTGAGCAGGGGTGAAATAGCGGATGTTAAATACGAAAAACGTTACCGGCACAAAGACGGCAGGTACATTTGGGTTGTCATTGCAGCTACCATGTTGTACGACAATGCCGGTAAACCCCTGCATTATGTATCGCAGATCGAGGACATCACAAAAAGGAAGGAGATCGAGAGCGATCTGGTGCTCAGTGAGAAGAAATACAGGACTATTTTTGAAAATGTACAGGATGTGTTTTATCAGACCAATCAGCAGGGAATAGTCACAGAGATCAGCCCGTCCATAGAGATGCATTCAGGTTACCGCAGGTCTGAGATCATCGGCATGCCGGTAGATACTTTTTATTATTATGTACAGGACCGGGAGCAGATCGTGGAGCAGTTGCGCATCAGCGGTTTTGTGATTGATTTTGAAGTCCGGCTGAAAACTAAAAGTGAAGAACTGCGCTATGCCTCTGTAAATGCCAGGCTGATTGTTGAAGATGGCGTCATCACCGGTACTGAAGGGAGTATGCGGGATGTGACCACCAGGAAGTTTCATGAAAATGCGCTCGAGGCATTGAATACAGAGCTTACCGCTTCTAACGAGCAAAAGAACAAGCTGTTCTCCATTATCGGCCATGACCTTCGCAACCCGATATCAGGGAGTTTGCAGTTGCTGGACCTCACATTGACAGATTTCGAATCCAGCTCCGCGGATGAGGTGCACGCTTATCTGTCCATGATGAAACAGGAGCTGTCAACAGCAAACAACCTGCTGGAAGATTTGCTGACATGGGCCAAATCGCAATTCAATGCCGTGAGTTTCAATCCTGTAGAAATTAATGACGTACCCGGTCTGATTCGTAAAAGCTTGCAGACCGTGCGCATGATGGCGGAAAAGAAAGGAGTAACAATTACCGAAAGTGTAGCAGATGATATTTCAATCTATGCGGATACAGGGATGCTGGAAACCATCATCCGTAATTTGCTGAGCAATGCGGTAAAGTTTACCAATACAGGAGGATTAATCTCTATAAAGGCTGAACCTGTTGAGCGCGGAACTTTATTTATGGTTCAGGACACTGGAACGGGTATTCCTAAAGAAAGAATTCCTGAGCTTTTTAGTAAAAGCTCAAATTACACCACCTATGGTACTGCCGGAGAAAAGGGGACAGGCCTTGGACTCAGTCTATGCAATGACTTTGTGCTGAAACATGGCGGTGAGCTGTGGGTAGAAAGTGAAGAAGGGAAGGGTACCACTTTTTATTTTATGATACCCGACCTGTTACAAACAATTAGCAAAAATTGAAACCCGGCAGATGTCTGTCTGTAAATGCTTGAAAATATTTTTATTATGATTTTGTATTTTAAAAACATTAGTTCTATATTTGCAGTCCGAAAAATAAAGAAAGAAAAGGGCTTAGCTCTAAAATAAAAATATTTAACAATAAAAGATGGCAAATCATAAATCTTCATTAAAGAGAATCAGGGCAAACGCTACTAAACGTTTACGTAACAGATATCAAGCTAAAACAACACGTACTTTTATCAAAAGACTGCGTGCTGCTGAAGATAAAAAAACAGGATTGGAATTGCTTCCTAAAGTAGTTTCTATGCTGGACCGTTTGGCCAAAAAAAGCATTATTCACAAGAATAAAGCAGCAAATAACAAATCTAAACTGACTAAGTTTGTTAATAGCCTGAAATAGATATAGCTTTACAAAAAAAAACGGGGTATGCAATGCATACCCCGTTTTTTTTTGTTCAAAAATTCAAAAAAACAAATTGAAAGGATGAAGCCATATCAACAAAAGCTGAATATCAAATTGTGGGCGGAGGCAGACCGGCCCCGTGAAAAATTAATGCTGAACGGAAGACGGCACCTTACTGATGCTGAACTGATCGCGATCCTGATTGCCTCCGGAAACAGGGAGGAAACAGCAGTAGACCTGAGCAAACGCATCCTGGTTACTTATAATAATGACCTTGATGCTTTGGGCAGGGTGTCGGTACAGGATTTGTCCAAATTCCGTGGAATAGGCGAGGCAAAAGCCATAGCAATAGTATCTGCACTGGAGCTCGGCCGCAGAAGAAGGGAGGTGGCGGCAAAGGATGTGATTAAGGTTGTGACTTCAAGGGATGCTTTTGAGATCCTGCTCCCGGTCTTTGCGGACCTGAACCATGAGGAGTTCTGGATCCTGATGCTGAACAGGGCCAATTTTGTAATCGGCAGGTACCTGATCAGCAAAGGTGGCCAGGCAGGTACAATAGCAGATCCAAAGATCATCTTTAAAACTGCCCTGGAACACAATGCTGCAAATATTATACTGGCACACAACCATCCCTCAGGCAACCCTAAACCAAGCGATCAGGACATCCGTATCACTAAAAAAATGGTGGAGGCGGGTAAAATGCTGGATTTGTATGTACTCGACCATCTGATCATTACTAATAAATTATTTTATAGTTTTGGTGATGAGGGCATGATCTAAATCGCTTTCGGCTTTCGGCTTTAAATAATATCTTTGCGTTTTATACGGAATTGAAAAATGAAGATATCATATAACTGGCTTAAGCAATTCATTCAAACAGATAAAACACCACAGGAACTCTCGCTGGTATTGACAGATATAGGTCTGGAAGTGGAAAGTGTAGAGACAGTACAGCCCGTGGCCGGTGGTTTGGAAGGATTGGTCATAGGTCATGTGTTGAGTTGTATACAGCATCCAAATGCAGACCGCCTGCGTGTAACTACTGTTGATGTTGGCGGGCCGGATATTTTACAGATCGTATGCGGCGCACCTAATGTAGCGCAGGGCCAGAAGGTAGTCGTAGCTACTGTGGGTACAACTGTATATCCAAATGAAGGAGAGCCTTTTAAGATCAATAAATCGAAGATCAGAGGAGAAGTGTCTGAAGGAATGATCTGCGCAGAAGATGAAATAGGTTTGGGTGTGTCACATGACGGCATCCTGGTTTTGCCTGAAGATACCGCCATTGGCATCACCGCAAAGGAATATTTTAAGCTGGAAGACGATCACTTGTTTGAGATCGGATTGACCCCCAACCGTGCCGACGCAGCTTCACATTTAGGTGTGGCCAGAGATCTGGCCGCTTATTTCCGCACCGGAATACAGATGCCGGACATTACCGGATTCAAAACAGAAAATGAAAGTCTGCCCATAACGGTACAGGTTGAAGATGCGGAAGCTTGCCCGCGCTACAGCAGTTTAACCATTAGCGGCGTTACAGTGAAAACATCACCGGACTGGCTGCAGGATAAATTAAAAGTGATTGGCATCAGACCCATCAACAATATTGTGGACATCACCAATTATGTATTGCATGAGCTTGGCCAGCCATTGCATGCTTTTGATGCAGATCAGGTAAAAGGTGCTAAAGTATTGGTTAGGAAATGTGCGGAAGGTACACCTTTTGTAACCCTTGATGGCGTGGAGCGTAAACTTTCATCAGAAGACCTGATGATCTGCAATGCTCAGGAACCTATGTGTATCGCAGGGGTATTTGGTGGTAAAAGCTCAGGTGTAAACGAAACAACTACAAATATATTTTTGGAGAGTGCTTATTTCAACGCGGTATCTGTACGTAAGACTTCTAAAAGGCATGGATTAAAAACAGATGCTTCTTTTAGGTTTGAACGGGGTACTGATCCTGAAATAACGGTGTTTGCTTTGAAACGTGCTGCTTTGCTGATCCAGGAGCTGGCAGGAGGATCTGTCTCTTCGTCCATATCGGATATTTATCCAAATCCTGTCCAGCCATTTGACGTTCAGGTTAGTTATGTCAATATCAACAAACTGATCGGCGCCCGGATTCCTAATGGGGAGATAAAAGCTATAATAACAGCTTTGGGTATTGAAGTGCATAGAGAGACTTCAGAAACACTTGAACTGAAGGTTCCGGCTTATAAGGTAGATGTGACACGTGAGTGTGACATCACCGAGGAAGTTTTGAGGATCTACGGGTATAACAATATTGAAATTCCGCGCAAGATCAATGCGTCTTTGTCTTATAACACCAAGCCGGATAAGGAACAGACACAGCATGTGATTGCTGACCTGCTTACCGCAAACGGTTTTCTGGAGATCTGGTGCAACTCACTGACCAAAGGGGCCTATTCAAAAAATCCGGAGGAAGCGGTCCAGATATTGAACCCTTTGAGTTCGGACCTGAATGTAATGCGCCAGGACCTGCTGATGCCCGCACTGGAAAGCGTGGCTTATAACCTGAACAGGAAAATTGCTGATATTAAGTTTTATGAATTTGGTAAAACTTATCATCTGATCAATGCACAGTATGTGGAACGCCCGAGGCTGCTCATGATGATGTCCGGTGCCAGCCTGCCTGAGCAATGGAACCATAAAACTTCTCCGGTAAGCTTCTACAGTCTGAAAGGAGCGGTGGATGCGGTAATAGGGCGTTTGGGTATTTCCAACTACCAGTCCGCGGAAATAAAGGACGAAAGCTTTGCATACGGTCTGAAATATTTTAGGGGCGATAAAACGATTGTTTCATTTGGTGCGGTAACTGCGGCGGACAAGAAGAAGGCGGATGTAGACAAAGAAGTATATTACGCTGATTTTGACTGGGCGTTGCTGCTGGACATTGTAAGGAAAAATAAAATTGTAAATAAAGAAGTTTCGAAATATCCGGCCGTAAGACGCGATCTCTCCATGCTGGTTGACGCCGATGTAAGTTTCGACGACCTCAAGTCCATTGCTTTTAAAACTGAAAAGAAGCTGATCAGGAATGTACAGGTATTTGACGTTTATATAGGAGATAAATTACCTGCGGGTAAAAAATCCTATGCACTGAACTTTACTTTACAGGATGAGGAGCAGACGCTGACGGATAAACAAATTGATGCCGTTATGCAAAAGATTATATATAACTTAGCACAAACAGCAAAGGCCGAGATCAGAAAGTAAGGTCCTTGATTTTAAATATTAGTAAATAAAAAAGTAAAAAAATAAGCATGTCTTCTGTTGCCGATCAGTTAAGTTCAGTATTGCAAAAAACAGCCCGCCTGATAGAGTTGTGTAATGCGCTGCAGGAAGAAAATGATCTGTTAAAGCTTGATAATCAATCGGTAAAGGCGTCTTTGGACAATGCAAGGGCAGAGAATGCCGAGTTTGAAGAAAAGCTAAGAGTTTTGAAGATTGCGAAAAGCATTGAAGGTACAAGTGAAAAGACACTTGATATAAAGCAAAAAATTAACGATTTTGTGCGTGAAATAGATAAGTGTGTGGTATTGCTTAAAAAATAAGTAATATGGGTACAGTGAAACAAAGCTAAAAATGGGAGAAATCTCGATAAAAATAACCATTTCTGACCGTATTTACCCCTTAAAGGTGAACATGGAAGAAGAAGAAATTGTAAGGCGGGCAGCCAAGATTATCAATGAGCGCATAAAAGAGTATCAGGAAAATTATGCAGTCAGGGATAAACAGGATTTGCTTTCTATGGCAGTATTGCATTATGCAACGGCAGTACTCCGGGTAGAAAACAAGGTCCAGAATCAGGATACTGCTGTAGCCGGCAAGGTGGAAGAGTTGGATAATTTATTGAATGATTTTTTCTCAAAATAGGAAAGTTCTTTATATTTAGTTTGAATTACAAAGATATTAGCCGCAGCTAGGTTTTTGGGTTTCACTTTTTAAAACTTAACACTTCAATATTTATAGGATTGAGAGCGTACATTTCATCTGCCCACGGGCACCTGAAAATAACGTAAATCCTAATTATAATTAGTTGAGGTTTTTAAAACATGAAGCTCATTAAAGTTAGTTGCGGTTTTTTTTTTAACATATTTTAAAGGCCATGCCCGGGCATGATATAGGGGGATCAAATATAAAAAATGGAAATATTAGGAATACTAGGATATGTACTTGCCGGTTTAGTGGTCGGCGTGGTGATCGGCAGGTACCTGCTGCGCGGCCTGCTTAAGGGCCAGGAAATTGCGGCCCAAAATAAAGTAAAAAAGATGCTCAAAGATGCAGAGACCAATGCAGAGATCTTAAAAAAAGACAGATTGCTGGAGGCGAAAGAAAAGTTCCTGCAAATGAAATCTGAGCATGAACAGGAAGTGAATGCGAAGAACAACCAGATCAACCAGCGGGAAAATTCATTGAAGCAAAAGGAACAGTCTTTAAATTCCAAACTGGAAAATGCCACCCGCAAGGAGCAGGAACTGGACAATCATAAAACGAATCTGGAGAGACAAACTGATCTGGCCATCAAGAAACAGGAAGAAGTTGAAATCCTGAAGAACCAGCATGTCAAGCAGCTGGAGACCATTGCCGGATTAAGTGCTGAAGAGGCCAGGAGTCAATTGGTGGAGACCATGAAGTCTGAGGCGCGGACGCAGGCTATGATACAGGTAAAAGATATTGTGGATGAAGCCAAGCTTACAGCAACTAAAGAAGCTAAAAAGGTAGTCATTCAGACTATCCAGCGTACTGCTGTTGAGGCTGCAATAGAAAATACGGTATCTATTTTTCATATAGAAAGTGACGAGATCAAGGGGCGTGTAATTGGCAGGGAGGGACGTAACATCCGTGCCCTAGAAGCGGCTACGGGTATAGAGATCATTGTTGATGATACACCGGAGGCAATTATTCTGTCGGGCTTTGACCCGGTAAGGAGGGAGATCGCCCGTTTGGCCCTGCACCGTTTGGTAACAGACGGCAGGATACACCCGGCGCGTATTGAAGAGGTTGTCGCCAAAACGAAAAAACAGATTGAAGATGAGATCGTGGAGATCGGTGAGCGTACGGTGATTGACCTCGGAATACACGGCCTGCACCCTGAACTGATCAGAATGGTGGGCCGTATGCGTTACCGTTCGTCTTATGGACAGAACCTGCTGCACCACTCACGCGAAGTAGCCAATTTCTGTGCTACCATGGCTGCCGAGCTTGGGCTGAATGCTAAGATGGCTAAGCGCGCCGGATTGCTTCACGATATAGGAAAGGTGCCTGATGACAATCCGGAATTGCCACACGCTATTTTGGGTATGCAGCTTGCAGAGAAATACAAAGAGCATCCTGAGATCTGTAATGCAATTGGAGCTCACCATGACGAGATTGAGATGACGTCTATGATCTCGCCCATTATCCAGGCTTGTGATGCCATATCTGGCGCACGTCCGGGTGCAAGACGTGAGGTGGTGGAAAGCTACATCAAGCGTTTGAAGGAATTGGAAGAACTGGCATTGTCATATCCGGGGGTTGAAAAGACTTTTGCGATTCAGGCAGGGCGTGAGCTGAGGGTTGTGGTAGAGAGCGAACGGGTTACTGATCAGCAGGCTGAACTGCTGGCGGCAGACATTTCTAACCGGATACAAACTGAAATGACTTATCCTGGTCAGATCAAGGTGACTGTGATCAGGGAGACAAGGTCTGTTGCCTTTGCAAAATAGTAGTTCTGATTAAATAATTGAAAAGCGGCAGGTTCTTCTGTCGCTTTTTCTATTTTTACATAGTAAACCAAATGACATGAAGAAGCAAAATACTGCGGTTCAGGCTGAACCTAAGAAAGAGGTAGATGTTCTTTTTGACAAATATGCGGAAAGCCATCAGAACCACACCAATGAGATTATCCATTGGATATGCGTTCCATCAATTGTTTTTAGTTTATTGGGGCTGGTATGGTCCATTCCGTTTCCGCACCTGGATTTTCTGGGCAGGTATAATGGATATCTCAACTGGGCTTCTTTTTTGATCGCTTTTGCTGTATATTATTATTACAAGCTTTCCCCGGTGATGTCTTACCTGATGCTATTGATCATTTTTGCGATGAGTATGGGTATCGTCCAGCTGGAGAAATGGCAGGCTGACGGCGGCCCTGCATTGTGGCTTTCCTGTCTGGTGATCTTTGTACTGGCCTGGATAGGGCAGTTCATAGGCCACAAAATCGAAGGGAAGAAGCCTTCATTTCTGGATGACGTTAAGTTCCTGTTAATCGGCCCGATTTGGTTATTGCACTTTATCTGCAGGAAAATCGGCTTGAAATATTAACCCTATTGGCAGTTAACACAGAATTAACATTGTGATAAACGAATGGTAATTTACATCTAACATAGACCTAACATTGTGGTAATAGCTTTGCTGAAAATTAATTTACAGCAAATTGAAATCACAACTAAATCTAAAGAAGGCAATAATTACAGCATTATTTGTAATTATAGGGTCGGCAGCATTTGCACAAACAGGCAGAATTTCTGGTAAGGTGTCTGACGGGAAGACCGGGGAAACATTGATCGGTGTTACGGTTAAGATCAAGGGTACAACAAAAGGATCTGCAACTGATGTAGAGGGCAGGTATATCATCTCAGGACTGGCAGCAGGAAAATATGCCCTGGAAGTTTCCTATGTTGGCTATTCAACTAAGAACATTACAGACATAGAGGTTAAAGCGGGAAGCACTGCTATTGCTGATCTGGTTATGGAGGAATCAAACAGTCAAAAACTGAGTGAGGTCGTGATCACCGCAACCATTAAACAAGAATCAGTAAACACTTTATATAACCGGCAGAGGACTAGTTCGAGCATCTCTGACGGGATCTCAGCTGATCAGATCAGGAAGTCTCCGGACAGAAATACTTCTGAGGTTCTGAAGCGTGTAAGCGGCACAAGTATCCAGGATAATAAATTCATTATTGTGCGCGGGTTGAGCGACAGGTACAACGCCACCTTGCTCAACAACGCGATTTTGCCAAGTTCTGAGCCGGACAGGAAGGCCTTTTCATTTGACATTATCCCATCAAATATGGTCGATAATATTGTGATCAATAAAACGGCTTCACCGGATCTTCCAGGTGATTTTTCAGGGGGTGTCGTGCAGGTATTGACTAAAGACATTCCTACAGAGAATTATATTTTTGTTTCTGCCGGATCGGGTTTCAATTCTCAGTCGACATTTAAAGATTTTCAATTGGGAGAAAAATCCGCAGTAGAGAATTTTGGTTATATAAATAACAGCCGCAATATTCCTAAAGGGATAGTTTCGACGGCCAAATATCAGCAGCTTTCTGATCGCGATAAAATTGCTTCAGGTAAAATGTTTCTAAATTCATTTAACGTCAATAGTGGAAGCAACGCGATTCCATCTCAGTCTTACCAGCTAAGCACAGGCTTGCGCAAGACCTTTAAAAATGAGGGCAATCTGGGGGCTATATTCTCCCTTAATTATAGGACTGCGGAGAACATGACTAAGGGTGAGCGGTTTGAGTATAATCAGGATAAAACAGAATACGATTTTAATGATGATACTTACAAATTCAGTGCATCATGGGGTGCTCTGGCCAATATTGCTTATATAAAAGGCGGTAACAAGATTGCTTTTAAAAATCTGTACAACGTATCCCTGGATAATTCTTATACCGAAAGGGACGGTTCGCTGGTGATTGATAAGATTAAAAGAAAAGGGTACTCGTTTGACCTGGTGAGCAAGTCACTCTTAAATTCCCAGCTTGAAGGCGAGCACAAGCTGAGCTGGAAGGAAGTAAAGATCAATTGGAATTTAGGATATTCTTATTCCGATCGTTTGCAGCCTGACCTGAAATCGGTGAACTATGACCTTAGAGAAGGAGAAACTACATATAAAGCGGTGGTTCCTAATGGGACAGCATCCAGAACTGATGCCAGTCGTTTCTTTTCAGAATTGTTTGAAGACAGTTATAACGGCGGTCTGAACATAACCCTGCCGTTCAATTTCCTGAAGGAGAAAAGTTCATTGAAAGCTGGTGCTTTAAAACAATATAAACTACGTGATTTCAGTGCAAGAAAATTTGGCTACATCAGGTCATTCGCTACCGGCGAATTTGACCAAAACCTCCTGAGCTTACCGATCGGAGAGATCTTTAACCCGGCAAACCTCAATGACAACGGATTTGTACTGGATGAAGGAACGGAAGCGACAGATAAGTATGATGCAACTTCTGATCTTAACGCTGGGTACGCAATGCTGGATACACGTTTTGGAAAGAAACTCAGAGTCGTTTTCGGCGCGAGGATTGAAGATTCGTATCAGCGCATTAATACTGCCGACAATTCGGGTAACAAGCTGAAAGTAGAGAATCAGTTTCTAGACATTCTGCCTTCATTGAATGCGACCTATAACCTTACTGATAAAACTAATCTTCGTTTTTCAGTTTCCAATACAGTGACCCGTCCGGAACTGAGGGAGCTTTCCAATTTTGGTTTCTTCGACTACATCTCTAAAAGGGTATTGATCGGTAACCCGGATTTGAAAAGAAGCCAGAATACGAACATCGACCTGAAATATGAATTCTTTCCAGGCGCAGGACAAATCCTGTCTGTAT
Source organism: Pedobacter ginsengisoli (assembly GCF_030244015.1). Classification (GTDB taxonomy): domain Bacteria; phylum Bacteroidota; class Bacteroidia; order Sphingobacteriales; family Sphingobacteriaceae; genus Pedobacter; species Pedobacter ginsengisoli. The sequence goes on along the minus strand of NZ_JASSYX010000003.1, from coordinate 368,399 downwards.
CCGGGTATTATAAATATTTTAAAAACCCAATCGAACAGGTCGTATCATCTGGAAGTGTAAAAAACGTAACGTTTCAAAATGCGAATTCTGCGACGACATATGGAATGGAAGTAGAATTCAGAAAAAACCTGGGTTTTTTAAAAGAAGAAAGTTTCCTGCAAAACCTGACGGCCTATACAAATGCTGCCCTAATCTTTTCTACAGTAAACCTGAACAGTCTGGTTTCGGAAATTACCAACAGGGCTCTTCAGGGCCAGTCACCTTACCTGATCAATGCCGGATTATTGTATAATGAACCCAACACCAATTTGTCCTTTAACTTATTGTACAACAGGATAGGTGAACGGATTTCAGAGGTTGGTTACCAGGGTTATGCCGATATCTATGAAAAGGGCAGGAATATGGTAGATTTTCAGATCTCCAAAAAGGTCCTGAAAACCAAGGGAGAGCTAAGGCTGAACCTGGCAGACATCCTGAATGAAAAGATATTCTTCTATCAGAACAATGATGGAAATAAAACCTATCAGAAAGGGGACAACATTATGAACACAGCGAAAGTTGGTACAGGAGCCAGTCTGACATTTACCTACAATTTTGGACTTGATAAAAAATAGCTCTTAACATTAAGATAACGCTGACATAATTAAATGGTAAACCTGGCTTAATCTTGAGTGAACGTTGGGTTGATAACTTTGAACATAGAAATTATAGCAAATAGAACAATGAAAAAACAAAAACTATCGATTCTTTTTTTAGCAGCGGCAATAACATTTGTTGCTTGCAGAAAATCTGATAACCCAGAAGTGGAATTGCCTGCAAAAACTCCGGAAGCAATAAGCGGTGATATCGCTGCCAATAAAACATTGACGTCTGATAGACAATGGATACTCGATGGTACTGTATTCGTGAAAAGCGGTGCAATACTGACTATTGAGCCTGGAACAATCGTAAGGGCGAAAGTTGGGACCAAAGCAGCTTTGGTAATAGATAAAGGAGCAAAAATTATCGCCGATGGTACTGCCGCAAAACCGATCGTTTTCACTTCAGGTAAAGATGCCGGTAGCAGGGCTCCTGGTGACTGGGGCGGAATTATCCTTGTTGGAAAAGCAACAACCAACCGCACTACTGCAGTGCCTGTTGAGGGAGGTGTAGCAGTAACTTACGGAACTGATAAAATTGACAATGACAACTCCGGGATTTTAAGATATGTAAGGATCGAGTACGCTGGTATAGGTGTAAACGATAGTGAGATCAACGCACTGACGTTCTATGCAGTAGGTAGCGGAACAACCATCGAAAATGTTCAGACTGTTTATGCCAATGATGATGCTTTTGAGTTCTTTGGCGGAACGGTGAACTGTAAAAACCTGGTTGCTTTTGCAACCGCAGACGATGACTTTGATTTTGACTTCGGTTTTAACGGAAGCGTTCAGTTTGCGGTAGCACTAAGAGATCCAAAATTTGTTGACGCAGCTGATGACGGTAACGGTATCGAATGTGATAACGATAAAGACGGAACTGACGCTACGCCAATCACTCAGCCTAAAATCTCTAACATGACCATTATTGGTCCAAACAACGCAGCCAACACTGCAGCAAGACATGCTTATGGAAATCGCTGGAGAAGGGGTGCAAAATTCATTTTCAACAACTCAATTATCCTGGGTTCACAAAAAGGTGGTTTGAATATTGAATCTGATAAATCTGCTGCATTCTACAAAAGCGGAGAATCTCAATTCAAAAATAATATCGTTGCGCCTTTCACAGCACCTTTTATCACGAATGCTGCGGCTTCTATTATAACTGCTGCAGAAATTCAGGCTAAAGTACTGGTAGATGGTAGCGTAACTTTTGCAGATGCAAACACAGGCGTAAAGTTGAATAATCCGTTTTCACTGACCACACCTAACTTCCTTCCGGCTGCTGGCTCACCAGCATTGAGTGGTACCTGGGTTGCAACAACAGGGGCAACAGCTGTTACGTACAGAGGTGCATTTGGTGCCACTGACTGGACTACAGGATGGACAAACTGGGATGCCCAGAACACAAAATATTAAAATAAAAAAACCTTCATTAAAAAGGGGTTGTCCAAAAAGGCATCCCCTTTTTTAATGAATAACTTATCTGTGTTGTAAGTCCGCTCTCTCAAGCAGATTTGCTATCCAAAACGCCGCTTATAATTTTTATCATAATGGATGTTTAACAGCACCTTAACATGATGGTTCTACTTTTGTGACGTAAATATTTGGTTAGTATTTATACGTTTAGGTTTAGTTGATAATGAAAGCCCAGGTGGATGCCAGGGCTTTTGTTTTTATCAAGGCTCGATTCTCGCTGGATCAATGTCGATTTGAGCGTTGGGACTTCATCCGGTTCGAAATGTTTCTTGTCCAGAATCTTAAATAAGAATCCTGCGGCTTCTTTGCCGATTTCAAATGCTGGTTGAGTAATGGTGCTTAAGGAAGGGCTAAGCAGCGGAGCGGTGCTTAGATTAGAAAAACTGATGATCTTCAGGTCATGCGGGATGTTTAAGCCGAGCTCCTTACAGACGTAATAACACGGAAGCGCAAATTCCTCTATGGATGAAATGATACCATCAGGCTTTTGCAAAACAATAAGCTGTTTGATGTTGTCATAGTTTTTTTCTGTGTCCTTATCATAGCTGATGATCAGGTCGGGATTTGCAGGCAGATTATGCGCGCTTAAGGCATCCCGGTATCCTGACAATCGTTTTTGTCCTGTGCTCAAATTGTCCAGTGCATGGAGATAGGCAATATTTTTACAGCCGTTCCCGATCAGATGATATGCGGCATTGTAAGCGCTTTCATAATCATCGGTGGTGATTTTTACTGCATCAATATCTTCAATGGTGCGGTCAAAGAAAACAACAGGTATTTTTTTTACCAGTTCTTTAAAGTGCTCATAATTTTCTGTATTACTTGAAACGGAGATCAGTATTCCGTCGACACGTCCGCTCAGAAGGCTGTCTGTAAAAGTGATCTCGGTTTCACTGTTTTCATGGGTCTGGTAGATCAGCACGTGGTAATCCCGCTTGCGGGCTATTTCTTCGATCCCGTTAATGGCAAGCGAAAAGAAGTTGTTGGCAATCTCGGGTATAATGACTGCGATGGTCTTTGTTTTATGGCTGCGGAGGTTACTCGCTGCGGGGTTGCGCTCATATTTAAGCTTCTTGGCCAGGTCCCATACTTTTTGCTTGGTGTCTATGCTGATCTCATAGCTATCATTGAGTGCTTTTGATACAGTTGCAATAGATATATTTAATTCCTTAGCTAAAGTTTTTACAGTAACGTTGCCCTTCATTTATGGTTGCCCTTCATTTATAGAATTTTGAGACTGGTCAGCAATATCAAAGACGTTTCACTTAAACGTATTCGTAAATAAAATACCCTGCTAAACTCAGAATTGATATTTTTATATACAGCTTTGATAAGTGAGACCTGCCTTAGGTTTTGCTTTTAACCAAATGTAAGATAATTAATTTAACTCATTTATAGGAGTAAAACTGATTTAGTGCTAACCTGATATGAATCAACTCGACATTGCCGATTATGTAGTTTTCTTTATTTATTTTATTGCGATAGCTGGTTATGGCTATTACATTTATCATAAGAAAAAAACTACTTCCAGTAGTGCAAAGGATTTTTTCCTGGCAGAAGGTTCGCTTACCTGGTGGGCTATCGGGGCGTCACTGATTGCTTCGAATATTTCTGCGGAGCATTTCATCGGGATGTCCGGTTCCGGGTTTGCGTTAGGACTTGCTATCGCTACTTATGAGTGGATGGCTGCCGCAACATTAATCATCGTGGCCATTTTCATCATTCCGGTGTACCTTAAAAACAAGATATTCACCATGCCGCAATTTTTGTCGAAGCGGTATAGTGACCAGGTAAGTACGATTATGGCTGTGTTCTGGTTGCTGGTATATGTTTTTGTGAACCTGACTTCGATCATCTACCTGGGGGCGCTGGCCATCTCCTCCATATCGCCCATCAGCTTCGAATGGAGTATTGTGGGGCTCAGCATTTTCTCCATGGTGGTCACTTTGGGCGGCATGAAGGTCATTGGTTATACAGATGTGATCCAGGTACTGGTACTGATTTTTGGCGGCTTAATAACTACCTATCTTGCACTTTCTTTGCTTTCAACTGAATACGGATTTGGCGGGGATATCTTTAACGGTCTTTCCGTTTTGAGAAAGGAAGCCCCGGGTCATTTTCACATGATATTTGACTCTTCTCACAAGTATTATAAGGAGTTGCCAGGCCTGTCTGTGTTAATTGGCGGTATGCTGATCAACAACCTGGCATACTGGGGTTGTAACCAGTATATTGTGCAGCGCGCGCTCGGCGCTGATTTAAATACAGCGCGTAAGGGCATATTATTCGCGGCGTTTCTGAAATTACTGGTGCCTGTGATTGCAGTTCTTCCGGGTATTGTAATGTATGTGCTGCATAGTAAAGGTCTGTTCCAGGCAGAAATGTCGGACGCAGGAGTGCTGAAGCCTGACCACGCCTATCCTACGCTTATGAACCTTTTGCCTGCGGGGCTGAAAGGCATCGCTTTTGCCGCTCTTACGGCTGCCATTGTTGCTTCACTGGCAGGTAAGGCAAACAGCATCTCTACAATTTTCTCAATGGACATTTACAAGAAATACTTCAATAACTCAGCGTCTGATAAAAAGATGGTAAATGTCGGCAGATGGGCGGTGGTGGCGTCAATGGTTGTTGCGGCAATTGTTACCCCGGCATTGAGGTCCCTCGATCAGGCTTATCAGTTTATCCAGGAATATGTGGGCTTTATTTCACCAGGGGTACTGGCTATATTCTTGCTGGGCTTTTACTGGAAACGTACGACAACTGCTGCTGCTATGACCGGAGCGCTGATTACTATTCCACTTTCAACGGTGTTGAAGTTTCTGCCTGTCTGGACAAACGGGGCTTTCCCGGATTATCCTTTCCTGGATAGGATGGCTATTGATTTTGTTGTCATCGTGATCCTGATGGCCGTGATCAGTTTGAGCAGGCCGCAAAAAATTGCAGATGAAAATGCAATTGAAGTGGACACCTCCATGTTTAAGGTCAGCACCAGCTTTGCCATAGGTTCTGTGCTGATCATGGGCATACTGACCGCATTGTACACAGTGTTCTGGTAAATTATGAATTGTTAACTATAAAATACAAAGTTATGAAAGCGCAACAAAATGAGGAGAAGAACCCGCTGTCGAGTCTGGAGGCATGGGAAGACGATGTGTTGAAAAGATATCCTGAACCGGGTGTTCCGGCAAAGGCCAAAGAGGAATTCAGAAATTATGACAGTCCGGAAATTGACTCTGTACGGGAGTTTTATCGTCTGAACCACAAGTACCAGACCTATGACAATGTACTGGCCAAGAAAGAGAATTTCCTGAAATTTGATAAAAAGGAAATGCCCTGGTGGCAGGCTATGGAATACCTGAATACGCTGATCGATGATTCTGATCCTGATATTTCACTGGACCAGCTGCAGCATTTATTGCAAACTGCGGAAGCCATTCGTGCCGATGGCCATCCCGACTGGTTTGTGCTTACCGGATTCATCCATGACCTGGGTAAAGTACTGTGCCTTTTTGGTGAACCGCAATGGAACGTAGTCGGGGATTCATTTCCTGTTGGATGTAAGTTCTCAGATAAGATCGTTTTCCCTGAATTTTTCGCTGACAATCCAGACAGCAGGGACGAACGTTACAACACGAAATATGGCGTATATAGCCACCAGTGCGGGCTCGACAACATCCACATGTCCTGGGGGCATGATGAGTATCTGTACCACCTGACCAAAGATTACCTGCCTGAACCGGCCCTCTATATGATCCGCTACCATTCTTTTTACTCACAACACCGTGAACATGCTTATGACCACATCTTAAATGCACATGACCAGGAGATGTTTAAGTGGGTAGATAAATTTAATCCTTACGACCTTTATTCAAAAAGCCCTAAACCTCCGGTTGTAAGCGAGCTGAAACCTTATTACGAAGACTTGATCGCGAAGTACTTGCCTGTGACTGTAGCCTTGTAAAAGGGGATTTATAGCAGGTCAGTGCTGCGCTTTTTTAATGCAATTTGTCAGATTTAATTAACAATTTAATAATCTGGTGGGGCTGTATTGCTCATGCCAGAAGGGCATCTTTGTGCGATTTCTACCAATAAATCCTAAATAAACCAACAACCTAAATCAATTAATTTAATAATGACGTTTATGAAAAAAACCTACATTCTAAATTATCGCATGTCCGATCATTTGTCATTGAAGACTTTGTTTTCAATGGTACTGATGATGCTGTCACTAACTGTGTTTGCACAACAGCCGGGCAAAATTATCACCGGACGGGTTACCGATGAAACGGATGCGCCGCTTCCGGGAGTTACTGTCAAGATAAAAGGAACCAATATCGGGGCTTCTACATCTGAAAATGGTGTTTATAGTATTAAAATAAACAGTACTCAGGACATACTTGTATTCAGCATGCTGGGAATGGTGACCCAGGAGATTGGCACGAACTCGAAATCGGAGATCAATGTCACACTTGTTGCCAGCAGCGAGTCACTAAAAGATGTAGTAGTGGTTGGTTACGGGACTTCAAGCAGAAAGGATGTGACAGGAGCCGTAACATCTGTGACTCCTGACGAATTCAACGGAGGTGTCATCAGCACCCCTTCCCAATTGCTGCAAGGTAAAGTTGCCGGACTTAATATTACAAAAAGCGGAAACCCAAACGAAAATGGGGCCATCATTTTACGCGGACCTTCCAGCTTGAGAGTCGGCGCTCAGGAACCTTTATATGTGATTGACGGAGTGCCTGCGGCGTCAATAGACCTGGTATCACCAGATGACATTAAATCCATAGACATTTTAAAGGATGCTTCTTCGACAGCCATTTATGGGGCAAGGGCAGCAAATGGGGTAATCCTGATCACTACCAAGCGGGGTGATGCTTCCGCAGCCGGATTTTCTTACAGCAGCTATGCTGGTAATGAAAGCGTATCTAATACTATTGATATGCTTTCAGCCGAACAGCTGAGAGCATATCTGGCCGAAAATAAAAAAAGTTTAAATCCTTCGGATGATGACGGATCAAGTACGGACTGGCAAAAGGCTGTGCAGAGGAATGGTTTTTCTACCAATCATAATCTTTCACTTTATGGGGGCTCTGCGCAGACCTCGTATGGTGTGAGTGCAAATTATCTGAATAGTGAGGGGATAATGAAGGGATCTGACCTGGAACGATTTATCATAAAAGCAAATGTAGGTCAAAAAGCATTTAACGACAGGCTCAGACTAAACCTTTCAGTCGTGAACAGCAGGACGGTACGCAATGATATTTCAGCTTTTGTCTATCCGAATATGCTGACATACCTGCCTACTGTTGGTATTAGAAGGTCAGACGGTTCTTATACCGAAGACTTTAGCAGAACGAGAAATTACCTGAACCCTGTTTCGCTTATAGACAACAACATCAACAACAATAAGATCAAGACTTTTTTGGGAAATGCGCTGGCAGAACTGGACCTGTTGCCTGGCCTGAGATATACGTTAAGTCTCAATTATCAGGATGAGAATACCAACGGGAATTTTTATAATAACCGACTTTCAGGTATCAACAGAGGTTTGAAGGGAGTTGCCACTCGTAATTCTTATTCCAATACAAAGAAAATCGCTGAAACTTATTTTAATTATGATAAGACTTTTGACAAGCATGGCTTAAAGCTTCTTGCTGGTTATTCATTTCAGGAAGACAGAAATGGCGATGGGTTTTCTACATCGAATCAGGGTTTTGTAACGGATGAACTTACTTATAACAATCTCGGTCTTGGTGATCCGCTGCCCGGAGCAGTGGTAAACTACGGAACAGTAAGGATCCAAACGCTCCGCTTGATTTCCTTTTATGGAAGAGCCAATTATGATTTTGCAGGTAAGTATTTGTTTCAGGCATCTTTACGAAGGGACGGATCTTCTGCTTTTGGTGTCAATAATCGTTGGGGATATTTTCCTTCGGTTTCTGCTGGCTGGCGTCTGAGTTCCGAAAACTTCATGAAGAACCTAAGCTTCGTCGAGGACCTTAAGATACGTGCTGGTTACGGTGTGACCGGAAATTCTCTGGGATTCGATGCGTTTACCCGTTTCTCACTTTATTCACCGGTAGATCGCTTTTACTATGACGGAAGATATATCAATGCTGTCGGCCCATTCCAAAATGAAAATCCTGACCTGAAATGGGAAAGAACAGCAATGACAAATATTGGACTTGATTTCTCCCTGTTTAAAGGACGGCTTCAGGGTAGTGTAGATGTTTACGATAAAAAGACCACAGACCTGATCTGGGATTACCGGGTGTCCACAACTCAATATTTTGTAGGAAACCTTACGGCCAATGTAGGTGAAATTAGTAACAAAGGTATAGAAGCAGTTGTAGATGTCGTGCCGGTAATTACCAGTGATTTTAAATGGAAGACTTCTTTTAACATCTCACACAATAAGAATAAGGTGGTCTCACTTTCTAATGATAAATTTTCTTTGTCGTCCATACCGACTGCTTCGCTTGGAGGAAAAGGACAGACCAGTAATTTTTCGCAGGTGATACAGGAAGGGTTGCCTATCGGCTCGTTTAATACGTATCGTTATGCAGGTAAAAATGATGCCGGTATCAGTCAGTATTACCTGGCAGATGGCTATTTAACCATAGCACCACTGAATGCCGCCTCAAGCATTACCGGGAACGCACAGCCGGATTTTATTTATGGCTGGAGTAACAGTTTCACCTATAAGAAGCTTGATTTTAATTTCTTTGTGAGGGGAGTGTCGGGCAACCAGATCCTGAATGCCACACTAGCGGGATTAAACAGTCCATTGGATGCAACCATTAATAACATTCCGAAATTCTCCCTTACTGAAGCCATTACAGATATCAATGCACACTATATCTCAGACCGCTTTATTGAAGACGGGTCTTATCTCCGTTTGGAAAATGCGACTGTTGGTTATTCGTTCGATATGAAAATTAAAGCAATTAAAAAACTAAGGTTGTATGCGACAGGAAGTAACCTGTTTATCATCACTAAATATAGAGGAATAGATCCTGAGATCAATATGGGTGGCATACAGCCGGGTATAGATAATAATAATTTTTATCCTAAAACCCGGTCGTTCATATTTGGCCTCAATGTTACATTTTAACCATTAGAAATTTAAACAACATGAAAAAATTCGCCATATTTAACTTAATACTTGCTATAGCGGCCATGTGGTCATGTACCAAGCTGGATGTTGATGTTGAATCGGAACTTACGCCATCTAACTTCCCAACAAACGAAGAATCCTTTATAGCGGCCACCGGGCCTGTTTACACAAAGTTAAGGTCCCAATATGCTTTGGATTACTGGAGGATGCAGGAATTATCGACTGACGAGGCCATTATCCCCGCGAGGGCTGCAAACTATGTTGACGGGGGGCAGTACCGCCTGATGCATTATCATACCTGGACCCCTGACCATCCATACGTCAAATCGGTTTGGGAATGGGGCTTTGGCGGGATAAACTCGGCCAACAGGATCATTAGCCTTTTTCAATCAGCGCCGGAAAGTAAAGCCAGAACCACAGCTTTAGCAGAAATGCGTACAATGAGGGCCCTGTACTATTTTTACATGATGGATATTTACGGAAACATCCCGATCATAAAAGATGCTATTGTTGCGGAACTCCCGTCGACAGCCCAGAGAAAGGATGTTTTTGCCTTTATAGAATCGGAATTGAAAGAAGTATATCCCAACTTAAATACCCAGGCCGGGCAGCTTACGTATGGAAGGCCAACTAAATGGATGGCTTTTGCACTTCTTGAGAAATTGTATTTAAATGCCGAGCATTACATAGGTCAGCCTAAATATACTGAGACCGTTGCAATGGCCGACAGCATATTGAACGGAGCTTCCGCTATCTATTCACTGGAGCCGGATTATATGACCATTTTTGCTCCTAATAACGGACCTGCGGTTAAGGAGACCATTTTTGCAATTCCTTATGACGCGAACGTAGCGATAGGTAATCATTTCTCAAGATTTGGTTTACACACTGGACTGCAAAAAAAATACAACCTCCCTTTCAGACCAAGTATCGCTATGAGTACTATAAAGGATTTCTATCTGAAATTCAATCTGCCTAATGATGTGAGGAACAAAACTTTGCTTGCGGGAAAGCAATATGAAAATGATGGAAGTCCAATTTTAATTGCTACTACTAAAAAAGGATTGGATAATTCTTATACAGGAGCAGATGGTGCAACCAAGATTACCTACCATCTCGAATTTACTCCCGAGATGCCCCTGGTTTCTGAACTTACGATGGATGTGGGTGATGATGAGCTTGGAAAAGCCAAAGGTGTAAGGTCTATAAAATTCTACCCTGATCCATCTACCAATCCGGATACCCGTTATCAAGGCAATGATTTTCCGGTTTTCAGGCTTGCTGACGTGATCATGATGAAGGCCGAAGCGATACTTAGAGGTGCTGGTGCCACTACGGTGAAAGGTGAATTGCAGACGGCGCCTGTACTTGTTAATAAGATTAAAAAACGTGTAAATGCACCGGAAGTAGGAAGCATCACGCTAGATGAACTGCTTGATGAAAGAGCGAGGGAATTTGCCTGGGAGGGCTGGAGGAGAAATGACCTGATCCGCTTTGGAAAGTATGAAAGTGCGTGGGGTTATAAAACAAATACAGAAACATTCAGAAGAATTTTTCCAATCCCAAACAGTGAGAAATCTTTAAACCCTAAGCTTGACCAAAACACCGGTTATCCCAACTAGTCATAGCTGAAAAATAAAAACAATGTCCCGAATTAAACGGGGCATTGTTTTTATTTTTCTGTTGCTGTGGCTTCGGGTTTTGCTTTTTCGCTGACCCTGGTGGTTTTCGTGGGTGCTGCGGCTTTTACCGGAGCCTTACCTTCTGTTTTTACTGCCTTATCTGCTGAAGGTTTCTGTGAAAGCTTTTTTGCCAGATGATTGGCTACTTTCTTTATTTCTTTAGATGCTTTCTTCGAATCATAGCCACTTTTTTCAATTATACTTTTTATTTCTATGGAAAGTTTTTCGAATAAATCCTTACGGATAATTTTTTTTGCTTTTTTTGCAGCCTTTATTGCCTCTTTTTTCATTTAAATGTGGTTTGGGTGTTTTAATGAAGTCAACTTATGTCTGATTTGGAATGATTCGCCATGTTCCGTCTATGATCCCTAAGAATTATAGCAATATTACGTTAATTTAAAGATGATATGATATTATCATTATGTTAACAATGTCTCCTTATGTTAACAAGAGGTTTCTGGTTTTATTTTTGGTCTTGCTGAACAATTTTGTGCAATTTTATCTCTTCACACATTTTATCCCAGACAATTCATGGAAAACCTTACCATGTTACAATTTTTTGAATGGTACTATCCGGCAGATGGAAGTCTCTGGAGGTTTTTCGCATCTGAAGCCCGGTGGCTAAAGGATATCGGAATAGATGCTGTATGGCTTCCGCCAGCACATAAGGGAATGGCTGGGGGCCAGGCCAGCGGATATGATTCTTATGACCTCTACGATCTGGGAGAATTTAATCAGAGAGGTACAGTGCGAACAAAATACGGAACCAAACAGGAATATATAGATGCGGTACAGGCTGGTAAGCAGGCTGGATTAAAGGTTTACGCAGATATAGTGCTCAACCATATGGGGGGTGCAGAGGAGAAAGAGGAGATCACGGTCCGGAAAGTAAACCCCGAAAACCGAATGGAGTTCATCAGTGAACCGTATGAAATCGAAGCGTTTACGAAATTTACATTTCCTGCCCGGGCTGGAAAATATTCTGGTTTCACCTGGGATCACCGCTGCTTTTCCGGGGTGGATTATGATGCACGTAAGCAGGAAACCGCAATTTATAAGATACAGAATGAATACGGTGAAGACTGGCAGGATGTAATATCAGACGAACTGGGCAATTACGATTATCTGATGTTGTCTGATATTGATTTCCGCAATCCGCTGGTGCGTGAAGAACTAAAACGCTGGGGGAAATGGTTCTATGAAACTGCGGGCTTTGATGGTTTCCGCCTCGACGCCATTAAACACATGAACCCTGAATTTTTCAATGAATGGCTGGATTATATGCGGGCTGAATTCAATTCCGAATTTTATACTGTTGGTGAATACTGGGCGCCTGGAGATTTGGGTGCCATGCTCAGATACATTGAGTTTACACAGGAAAGAATGTCGCTCTTTGATGCACCTCTCCAGGCCAATTTGCACAGGGCCTCAGTTGAGGGAAAGAATTATGACCTGCGTACTGTTTTTGATGACACCCTGGTTCAGGCCAGGCCTGAGCTGGCTGTGACCCTGGTAGAAAACCACGATACGCAACCTCTGCAGTCGCTCGAGCAAACTGTAGAGCGCTGGTTCAGGCCATTGGCCTATGCACTGATCTTGTTGAGAGCAGATGGATACCCTTGCGTTTTTTATACCGATCTTTATGGCTCTTCTTATGAGGACAATGGCAGGGATGGGCAGGCCCAGCAGGTCACTATGGAAAAAATGACTGAACTTGAAGCCCTGCTGGTTCTTAGAAAACGCTATGCATATGGTATTCAGGTTGATTATTTCAATGATCCGCAATGTATCGGCTGGACGCGGCAGGGTGATGAAATTCATCCGGAATCCGGTTGTGCGGTGCTCATGTCTAACGGACTTGGAACTACTAAAGCTATGGAGATGGGAAAATCCTTTGCCGGTAGGATATTTACAGACTACCTGGGCAAGATAGACGGGCAGGTCATCATAAATGAAGATGGCTGGGGCGACTTTCAGGTTTATGCCGGTTCTGTGTCTGTCTGGACGGCGGAAGGATAAACAAGCACGCCTTTTTGGCATGTAGACACTAAAAGTTCTTGCCTATCTTCTCCAGCATTTCAGAAGGAATATTTTGCATGTCCACTACGAGAAAGCCATCCAGGCAATCTGAAAATTTTGGGTCTATGTTAAAGCAAATGATCTTTGCGTTAAGGTTCATGTACTGTCTCAGCAAGACCGGGATCTTAATGTGTGAATTCTCAATATCGGAGATCAGGCTGTCCAGATCTTTTAGAGATTCACTGCTTTCGATGAGCAGGTCTTTGTCTATTGCGGAGAGATCGGCTTTAAATTTATTCTTTGGCTTTACGTAGTGCGCAAGCTCATAGTCGAAGTGATTCTTGGTAATGTAATCGACGATCAGGGACTTTGAAAACTTTGAAAAATTATTACTAATGCTTACCGGGCCAAACATATAACGGTATTTTGGGTTGTCCAGCAGGTATTTTAAAATGCCTTTCCAGAGCAGGAACAATGGGAGGGGTTTCTGCTGGTATTCCTTGCGGATCCATGATCTGCCCAGCTCTATTCCTTTTCGCAATACAGGATAAAATGGTTCCTTGATCTTGAAGAGTTCTGACAGGTAAAAACCGCGCCGGCCCATGGTATTCAGGATTTCATCCCCCTTACCGATCCTGTAGGCGCCGACTATGTTTTGCAGCGTCTTGTCCCATATAAATAAATGGTTGTAATAAATGTCATAATTGTCGAGATCAATCTTCTTATTGGTGCCTTCGCCGACTTCCCTGAAAGTGATTTCCCTTAAACGGCCAATTTCACGCAGAACATTCGGGATGGCTACTGTTGGTGTGATATACACCTCATAGTTTTTTTCCTGCCATACCCTGAAGTCTTCAAGTTGTTCAATTTCGTTAACGATTAAGTTGCGGTCTGTTTCTTCGATAACCTGTTCAGGTTTTTTCTTTATTTTAAAAAGACTGATGGGGTTAAAAAGTTTCTTTTCCTCTTCCAGTCCGGTACCGAGTGCATAAGTGCGGGCCCTTAAAAAATCAAGCAGTTTATTGGTGTTGTTCCTGTAGGAAATGTCTTCAATGTTGATCGGTTTTCCTATTCTTACTTTGATCTTCAAGCCTTGCTTGTTGAGAAACTCTGATGGGAGTTTTGCTGTTCTCAAAGTAGGATGGATGAAGCTCAGGATGTTGAACAGCACCCCGTTATTGCCATGAAAATATATCGGGATTACTGGTACTTTAGACCTGGCAATCAATTTTCCGACTACCGGATGCCACAACCTGTCGGTGATCTCCTGTTTGTCAAGGCTGAAGGTAGAGACCTCCCCGGCAGGGAATATTCCGATAGGTGTGCCGCTTTGCAGCAGATCGAAAGTTGCTTTGAGTCCGCTGATGCTGGAAGAATGCTGTACATTTTCAAAAGGATTTACGGCTACAAAGAACTCGCTCAGGTTTGGAATCTTCTTTAAAATGAAATTGACCATTACCTTGGCTTCAGGTCTTACAGTGCACAATAGTTTTACCAGTGCCAGTCCTTCCACGCCACCATAAGGATGGTTTGCAATTGCTATAAATCCACCCGTCTTAGGGATATTTTTAAGGTCATCTTCGTCAAAGTCTATGCTTACACCTATGGTCTCCAGAATTTTATCTACAAACTCGAGCCCGCTGAAATGCTCATTCTTTGAAAAAACCTTATTAATATCATTCAGCTTCATGATCTCCATGAGTAAAGCTGCAAGGCCAGGTACACCCAGCTTATCTATTTTTGTGGCCTTTGCAAACTCCTGGGTGGTTATGATCTTCATTTAAATATGGTTTAATGATTTATAATCCAACCCCAAAAATAACATTAATATTTCAATAATCATTTGCAGGATCTCATGGCAAGCAAATAATAAGCGGAGGTATTACCGCTTGCTTGTGGCTCTGCACTAATTTAGCCGGATATGAGAAAATTGCTGAACTTATATTTTGACCTGGATAAAAGAGAATTTAACGGTTTGCTGGTCCTTATCGGGCTGATCGCGGTGCTCAGTGTTGCTCCTTATGCATATGAGGCAGTCTGTAACGAAGACAATACGGAAACTGCAGACCGGTTGATTGTGCAGGCTTTGATTGCGCAGTTGCAGTCTGAACCTAAATATTCGGACAATAAGCAGGTAGATGCAAACAGTGAAGTACGGTATAAAGAAGGTAAAACACACCGCACTTCACTGTTCCGGTTTGATCCAAATTCTATTGGCACGGCCGGCTGGCAGCGACTGGGTTTGTCTCCAAAGCAGTCGGCAGCAATTTTAAAATATGTTGCCAGGGGAGGGAGGTTCAGGAAGAAAGAGGACCTGCGGAAAATGTATACCATCAGCCCGAAATTATACCAGGCACTGGCGCCCTATGTAAACATAGTTCCAACAGCAATTGAGCCGGATTTTTATAAAAGATCCGGAGGGGAACGGCCTGAAAGGATAGTGCCGGGAATTGTGGAGATCAACGGTGCGGACAGTGCTTCGCTGTGTGAAATAAAGGGTATCGGGCCGGCATTTGCATCAAGAATCATGAAATACAGAGCACGCATCGGTGGCTTTTATGAGAAGGCCCAGTTGCTGGAGGTGTTCGGCCTTGATTCCCTGAAATACCGGGAAATAAGCGGTCAGATCAGCATAGATCCGGAACAGATTAGAAAGATCAATATCAATATGGTAGTGTTTGATGATTTGAAGAACCATCCTTATCTCAGGTTCAAACAAATAAATGCTTTGATCCAGTATAGAAAACAACACGGGAATTATAGTAATATTGCAGACTTAACCAAGGTACTCCTCCTCAATCCTGAAACCGTAGCAAGGATGGCGCCTTATTTAGTTTTTCAATAAACATGGAATCAAAAATCAAACAGACTGTACGGGATATCAGCGATTTTCCTAAGCCCGGGATTGTTTTTAAGGACATCACCCCCATATTAAAAGACCCTGCCCTTTGCAGGGAAATTAACACCGCACTCGCTGCACAGCTGAAAGGTTTGGAAATTGACGTGGTAGCGGGTATAGAAAGCAGGGGCTTTCTTTTCGGTCCCTCGCTGGCCCAGCTTTTAAATGTACCATTTGTGCCGGTCAGGAAAGCAGGTAAGCTGCCTTACACGACCATCCGGCAATCGTATGACCTCGAATATGGCAGTGCTACTATAGAGTGCCATAAGGATGCAGTGCTGCGGGGACAAAAGGTTTTGGTACATGATGATCTTCTGGCTACGGGAGGGACGGTTGTTGCAGCTTCAGAACTGATCATGCAGCTTGGGGCAAGCATTACCGGCTATTCTTTTATCATAGCACTGGATTTTCTGGGAGGACGGGACAGGCTTAAGGCTTATTCGGGAAATATATTTTCGCTGGCATCTTACTAGTTTGCGGTTTGCTGTCTCCGCAGATTTAAGGACTGTCGGGGGTTAATTTAAAATGCCAGCCTGATAGAAGCATAAAGCCAGTAAAGCCAAGGCAATCAGTTTCAAAACAAATATTGAAAAACTACGGGAAAATAACTTGTTCATTGTGTTGGTCTGCATAGTGCTTTACTTTTTCTCTGTTTTAAAATCGGCTTTGTTGCAATAATTTTTAAGGTAAGTCAGGTAACGTCTGAAATATTTTTAACTTATTACAAAATTAATAGAGATTTTAGGTGGTATCAACTGTGAAAATACGCAGTTTATGCTATTTTTGATTTTTCTAATGGGACAATGACAATGAAAAAGAATTTTGGGGATTACTCCAGGACGTTTATAACGGACGTGCCTGCAGATCTTGAAAGCGAGCGTGCGCAGTTTTTCAAGAAGACCATTCCAAAATTTCCTGAAGAGGCCATTTATATCTATTCCTTCAGGGAGAACAGGATGATCTTTGCAAGCGGCTGGGAAGAAGTGGTCGGTTATAGAGATGATGAGATCAACATGCTGGCCATAGTTAATATGTCTGCACCTGATTTTGCCCCGTTTTCTCATGACCTCAATGATAAGGCCCTTCGGTTTATCCACGGCAAATCCAAAGATCTTGAAGCTTACAGTTTTACCATAGAATTGAAAAAGATACATAAAAATGGTGATGAGGTTCCCATAGTTGCCAGAGTAGGTGTTCTGAGCTCGGAAAACGGTAAAATAGAATCTATTATTGGCCGCTTTCAGGTCAACAGAGGCCTGATCTTTGGGAAGGTGATGCGTTACGCTGCTTATGGCCCCGAAAAAGAGAAGTTTGAAGAGGAACTCAATAAGGCGCTGTTCTACCACCTGGCTATATCTAATAAAGAAAAGGAGGCATTGTCGCTGGTAGCTAAAGGTTATTCTTTCAAGGAGATCGCGCATGAATTCAATGTATCGCATTCTGCGATAGAAAAAAGGATCATCCCGCTCTACAAAAGATTTGAAGTTAAAAGTCTGACCCACCTGGTGAGTTTCGCCTACGACAACAGCATTCTGCCTTAATCCAGGTTTATTGTAATGATATTGGAAGGCTCAACACCGATCTGTTCCAATAATGCCTGCCACTTTTGTTCGAGCAAACTTGTCGGATCGTCACTGCCCATCACCCAAATGATGCTCTTGTCCCTGATGTGTCTCAGGTTATCCGGACCGCAGTCTACATTGTTCAGCAGTTCATAAAAAAGATTTGTTGTAATGATATCCCCTTTTACCGGTTTTCCGGGATTGATATCGTCGATGACCAGCAGGTTGCAGTTTCGCCAGGACCATAAGCGGCTGTTGTTTTGGGGAGTATTGGCGTTTTCAAAGAATAGGCTCAGCAGTTTCACTGCCGTCACGTAACTGCAGCAGCCGCTTTTGATGGAGGCCTCGGTGGCTATTCCTACAGAAAGCATCGTTTTTCCGCTGCCCCTTGTGCCAAACAGCAACATGTGTTTCCCCTGCTGTTTGTTGTCCAAAAAGTTTAGTATGGCTTGTTTGTCCTGTTCTTTGATATTTTGGTTCCACTGGCTCAGGCGCAGCTGAAAGGGATAATCTGCATTTTGAAGGTACATCTTGGTCGTATACCAGTAATAGGCCGGATAGGCAATAAGAACGAGCAGCGAGAGTGATCCGATGAGCATACCCGCATGAAATTTGCAGATGAGACTGGCAGACAATGCACCGATCCCAAAATAAGCGAGGTCAGTCAGGGTATCGAAAGCTACGTTTGTCCAGGCCGGGGTAAAGGTATAGTTGCCCTTGTTCAGCGCTCTGCGTTTGGTAGGGACCTTTAGCAGCAGCGGGCCCAGAAAATTGTAAGTTTCAAATAATATCCATAAGCCCCATACTCCAAATGAGGCCCATAGTTCCGGATAGTTTATGGAAGGATAAGATTGCAGTATGCGATATACAAGTATCGTTGGGATAAACCCCAGCGAGAAGTGACCAAACTGGTTGGCCAGCCAGGAATAAGTCAGGGTAACACCTCTGTAAGAATCTTTTCCGATAAGGTCGGCACGAAGCTGTGCCATGACGGCTTGTCTGTTAATGAACTGCATGAGTCTGCGCTTTTAGATTTTTTTAACGCCTAAAGCTAAAAAAAAATAAAAAAACTTTTATGCTTATTTGACTTGCTTAAAAACAAGCAGTTAGGTTATTGGACTAAATACCATTCCGTTCTATGATTTGGCAAGCTTTTGGCTTATGTCTGTATGGTAATATTTAACTAACATTGCCATTATTCAAATAAAAAAACTATGCTAGAAACAATAGATAATTCTGTTGGATACAACTTCAGTATATCTGAAAATCAGGAACTGATCAGGAAAATGGTCAGCGACTTTGCGGAAAAGAACATCAGGCCAAATGTTATGGACTGGGACGAGGCCCAGCATTTCCCTGTGGAAGTATTTAAACAGCTGGGTGAGCTTGGTCTTATGGGGGTGCTGGTGCCAGAGGTTTATGGCGGATCGGGTTTCGGGTACCAGGAATATGTAGATGTGATCACAGGTATAGCAAAGGTATGTGGTTCTATAGGTTTGTCGCTTGCTGCCCACAATTCTTTATGTACCGGACACATCATGGCTTTTGCAAATGAGGAACAGAAACGCAGATGGCTGCCTAAACTGGCCACAGCCGAATGGCTGGGTGCATGGGGACTTACTGAGGCAAATACGGGTTCTGATGCCCTGAGGATGGCAACTACAGCGGTGCTTGATGGAGACCAGTATGTGATTAACGGCGCCAAAAACTGGATTACGCATGGCAAAAGCGGAGATATGGCAGTAGTGATGGTGAGGACCGGTGAAAAAGGAAGGGCAGGCGGGATCTCAGCAATTGTCGTAGAAAGAGGCACACCTGGTTTTACAGCCGGCAAGAAGGAAAATAAACTTGGGATGCGTGCTTCTGAAACCACTGAAATGATATTTGACAATTGTCGTGTGCCTAAAGAGAACCTGCTGGGTGTCGAAGGGGAGGGGTTTAAGCAGGCCATGAAGGTATTAGATGGTGGGAGGATATCTATAGCGGCGCTTTCATTGGGAATAGCTAAAGGGGCGTACGAGGCTGCATTGGCCTATGCAAAGGAGCGCCATCAGTTTGGACAGCCTATAGCGAGTTTCCAGGGGATAAGTTTTAAACTGGCCGACATGGCTACCGAGATAGAATGTGCAGAAATGCTGATCAGGCAGGCGGCAGATCTCAAGAACAGAGGGTTGCCGATGACAAAAGAATCAGCTATGGCCAAATATTTCGCTTCGGAGGTTGCTGTTAAGGTATCGACAGAGGCTGTGCAAATTTTTGGCGGTTACGGATATACCAAGGATTTTCCTGTAGAAAAGTACTATAGGGACAGTAAATTATGCACGATTGGTGAAGGAACTTCAGAAATTCAGAAAATAGTTATTGCAAGAGAAATATTAAAAGACTAGATTAGTATATTGATGCCTTTAAAAACCTATTCTAACCAAATATAATTTTTTAATCCGGTGCTTGAAAAAAGTCGCCGGATTTTTTATGCCATTGGGTACTTTACATCTTCTTCCTTTTCGGGAAATTAGGCTATATGACTGCTGATGTTGAATCCCGGTATAAGACGGAGTGCAGGCAAACCTTTGACCATTCTTTTGTTAGAGTAATTGATTTTTAATTTATTGTTTTGATAATCAAATGAAACGTGTATCTTTGCAGTCCTTAAAAACAACGAGAGGAGGTATTTTACGTTATGATCATTATTAATATTAAAGACGGCGAATCATTAGATAAAGCGTTAAAACGTTTCAAAAAGAAATTTGAGAAAACTGGAGTGTTGAGAGAACTAAGAAGTCGTCAGGCATACGAGAAAAAATCTGTTGCTCGCCGCACATTAGTGAAACACGCAATCTACAAGCAAAATATGCAGCTGGAAGGAACGATTTAGTCCTGATAGTTTATAGATATAAAATGCCCCGGGAATTTTTTTTCCCGGGGCATTTTTTTATTCAAATAATCGAATAATGTTAAGATAATGTTTCGTATATTCACGCTACGAGCATTACAAATGGTTTCTATGGCTGTTGAGCAATTTTTGACATATCTCCAACACGAGAAGCGCTATTCACTTCATACCATTCAGTCTTACAGAGCCGATCTGGCCCAGTTTGAAAATTTTATGCATAAGGTTTTTGAAACGGATATTCAGTCGGCAGCCCACGTTCATGTGAGGGATTTTGTGGTGATGCTGATAGATGAGGGACTGAGTGAGAGCTCTGTAGGAAGAAAGTTATCGACCCTGCGCAGTTTTTATAAGTATATGCTGAGACATGGGTTGATCCCTGCCAGTCCGATGGGTCTGATAAAAGCGCCGAAAATTCCCAAACGTATCCCTGTATTTGTTGAAGATCAAAAGTTGGATGCCTTGCTCGACTCCGGAGAGTTTTTTGATGAGAGTTTTAATTCAGTAAGGGATAAATTGGTTATTGAAGCATTGTTTGGTACAGGAATGCGACTCGCAGAACTACTTGCTTTGAAAGAATCCGATGTCAATTTTTATGAAATGAGCATAGTGGTTACCGGTAAAAGGAACAAGCAGCGTATCATCCCCATTAGTAAATCACTTGCCGCTGAGATCAAAGTCTATCTCGAACTGAAATCATTTCAAAATTTTAATAACAAAAGCAGGGTATTGTTCGTTACCAATAAAGGAGCAGATGCATATCCTGGTCTTATTTATAATATCGTGCAGCGTTATTTGACATTTATCTCCACCCAGGACAAAAAAAGTCCGCATGTGTTGCGGCATTCTTATGCAACCAGCCTGTTGAACAGGGGGGCGGACCTGAATGCGATCAAAGAATTGCTGGGCCATGCCAGCCTGGCAGCCACACAGGTATATACGCACAATTCAGTAGAACGATTAAAATCAATATATAAACAAGCCCATCCAAAGGCATAAAAAAGGAGGAAAATATGAAAATCACAGTTCAATCGATCCATTTTACCGCGGACCACAAGTTGTTAGATTTCATCCAGAAAAAAGTAGATAAGTTAGATCAGTTTTTTGACCAGATCATTAGCGGGGAAGTTTATTTGAAGTTAGAGAATGTTGATGATGAGGCGAATAAGATAAGTGAAATTAAATTGATTGTGCCGGGTGGTACCATGTTTGCCAAAGAACAGTGTAAGACGTTTGAGGAGGCAACGGATTTGGCGATAGAATCATTAAGAAAACAAATTACAAAACATAAAGATAAAACCAGAATTAAGCTTAGTGAACACAAAGCAATTTTAAGTGCAGATGAAGTGTCTGATTACTAAGCAGATATTTAAAAGCTTTTTAATAAAGAATTGGCGGCGTCGTTTCCGCCAATTTTTTTTTGAAAATAATTTTGTGCAGAACGTAAATTCTTGTAGATTTGCATTCCATTTCAGAGAGGGCGTTTGTGCGGACAGAGAAATGGAATGTTCTATGAAAGATTAAATATTATAAAATGCCTTGCTTTTATTAGGCAGCGTATGATATAAGCCTCCTTAGCTCAGCTGGTAGAGCAACTGACTTGTAATCAGTAGGTCATTGGTTCGATCCCGATAGGAGGCTCTTTTTTTGGGGGAGATACCAGAGTGGCCAAATGGGACAGACTGTAACTCTGTTGTCGCAAGACTTCGAAGGTTCGAATCCTTCTCTCCCCACAATAAAGAAGCGGAAGTAGCTCAGTTGGTAGAGCGATAGCCTTCCAAGCTATAGGTCGCGAGTTCGAACCTCGTCTTCCGCTCATAATGGAAAAAGGTGGGCAATAGGATTGCATGCTGAGATTAGCCGAAGTAGCTCAGCGGTAGAGCACTTCCTTGGTAAGGAAGAGGTCGTGGGTTCAAGTCCCATCTTTGGCTCAAAAAAATGAATGCTTTGTTAAATCTGGTTAAAAGCAGAGTGAACAAGGTTTTTTGTATTGAATTGTATCAAAACAATAAATAAAATAAAAAGTTAACCTACTAATAAGTATAAAAACATGGCAAAAGAAAAGTTTGACCGCAGCAAGCCGCACTTAAACATCGGCACAATCGGTCACGTTGACCACGGTAAAACAACCTTAACAGCAGCTATCACTAAAGTGTTATCTGATGCTGGTTTATCTGAGGCGCGTTCATTTGATTCAATTGACTCTGCTCCAGAGGAAAAAGAAAGAGGTATCACCATCAATACTGCACACGTTGAGTATTCAACTGCTAACCGTCACTATGCACACGTTGACTGTCCAGGTCACGCGGATTACGTGAAAAACATGGTTACAGGTGCTGCGCAAATGGATGGAGCTATCATTGTTGTAGCTGCTACGGACGGTCCGATGCCACAAACTCGCGAGCACATTCTATTGGCTCGTCAAGTAGGTGTACCTTCATTGGTTGTATTCATGAATAAAGTGGATATGGTTGATGATCCTGAATTGTTAGAGCTTGTTGAAATGGAAGTTCGTGAATTGTTATCATTCTATGAATTCCCTGGTGATGATATCCCTGTTATTCAAGGTTCAGCTCTTGGTGGCTTGAACGGAGATGCTAAATGGGTTGGAAAAATCATGGAGCTTATGGATGCTGTTGACAGCTACATTCCAATTCCTCCGCGTTTGACTGATCTTCCATTCCTGATGCCTGTTGAGGACGTGTTCTCGATCACTGGTCGTGGTACTGTTGCAACTGGTCGTATTGAGCGTGGTGTAATCAACTCTGGTGATCCTGTTGAGATCCTGGGTATGGGTGCTGAGAACTTGAAATCTACTGTAACAGGTGTTGAGATGTTCCGTAAGATCCTTGATTATGGTGAAGCTGGTGATAACGTAGGTTTGTTGTTGCGTGGTATTGAGAAAACTGATATCCGTCGCGGTATGGTTATCTGCAAACCAGGTTCAGTAACTCCTCACACTGATTTCAAAGCTGAGATCTATGTATTGTCAAAAGCTGAAGGTGGTCGTCACACTCCATTCTTCAACAAATACCGTCCGCAATTCTATTTCCGTACCACAGACGTAACTGGTGAAATTTCATTGGCTGAAGGAACTGAAATGGTAATGCCAGGTGATAACGTTACGATCACTGTTAAATTGATCAACGCAATCGCAATGGAAAAAGGTCTTCGTTTCGCGATCCGTGAGGGTGGTAGAACTGTAGGAGCTGGTCAGGTAACTGAAATTTTAAAATAGTTCCCTGGTAGCTTAGGCCTACCGGATTAAAATAAGAAACAAAGTACTTAGGCTTTGATAGCTTAAGTACTTTGTTCTAATAGAAAATTCTGATTCTCTGGAAGGGAAAAAGTAACTCTGAAAAGAAGAAATTATACACGGGAATAGTTCAATGGTAGAATAGAGGTCTCCAAAACCTTTGATCAGGGTTCGAATCCTTGTTCCCGTGCAAAAAAATAATTATGGCTAAAGTAGTTCAGTTTTTTAAGGAATCGTATGAAGAAATGACCCAGAAGGTTACCTGGCCTACATGGGGAGAATTACAAAATTCTGCGGTGCTGGTTTTGGTGGCTTCGTTTATTATTGCATGTGTCATATTTGCAATGGATAAGGGATCTACTTTTGTTTTAGATACTTTTTATAAATCACTTTCTAATTAATATAGCTAAATGAACGATCAGTTGAAATGGTATGTAGTTAGGGCTGTAAGCGGAAAAGAGAAGAAAGTAAAGCAGTATATCGATTCTGAGATTAGCCGTTTAGGAGTAACACACCTGGTTCCGCAGGTATTGATCCCTATGGAGAAGTACTACCAGATGAAAGACGGAAAGAAAATTGCAAAAGAGCGCAATTTCTATCCTGGTTATGTATTGATTGAAGCCATTTTAGACGGCGAGCTGGAACACATTATTAAGAATGTTAATAGTGTGATCGGTTTTTTAGGCGATAAAGGTGGAAATCCGGTACCTATGCGTCAGGCAGAGGTTAATCGCATTTTGGGTAAGGTCGACGAAATGAGCCAGCAAAGTGAAACCATGAACGTTGCTTATTATGTAGGTGAAAACGTTAAGGTAATGGACGGGCCATTTAATGGCTTTACAGGCGTTATTGAAGAAGTTAACGAAGAGAAAAAGAAATTAAAAGTTATGGTTAAGATTTTCGGAAGAAAGACTCCATTGGAGCTTAACTATATGCAAGTTGAAAAAGAGTAGTCTGCCAGAGATTATTTAATATAAAAACCTTAATTGTTACATTGCTTCCAACATTTAACATTGAGTATTACAAATTAACAAAAACAGAAAATGGCAAAAGAAGTCAGTGCACTTGTTAAGTTACAGATCAAGGGTGGAGCTGCAAATCCATCGCCACCGGTAGGACCTGCGTTAGGTGCTAAAGGGGTGAATATTATGGAGTTTTGCAAGCAATTTAATGCTCGTACCCAAGATAAGCCAGGTAAAGTATTACCAGTTGTAATTACTGTTTATGCTGACAAGTCTTTCGAATTTATCATCAAAACCCCTCCGGTTGCCATCCAGTTAAAGGATGCTACTAAATTACAGAGTGGTTCTGCTGAGCCCAACCGTAAGAAAGTTGGTTCGGTGACTTGGGATCAGGTTAAGTCAATTGCTGAAGATAAGATGACTGATTTAAATGCTTTCACTATCGAATCGGCGATGAGTATGGTTGCCGGTACAGCACGCAGTATGGGAATCACCGTTAGCGGTGACGCACCCTGGACTAATTAATTAACAAAAAACAGTTTACAACAGTGGCTAAATTAACAAAAAATCAAAAAAAGGCACATGCTAAACTAGAATCTGGTAAAACGTATTCTTTAAAGGATGCGGCTGCTTTGGTTAAAGAGATTACTACTACTAAATTCGATGCATCGGTTGATATCGATGTGAGCTTGGGTGTAGATCCGCGTAAAGCGAACCAAATGGTTCGTGGTATCGCAACTTTACCACATGGTACAGGTAAAACTGTACGTGTTTTAGTTCTTTGTACTCCTGATAAGGAAGAAGAGGCTAAAGCTGCAGGAGCAGATTTTGTAGGTTTAGACGAATATGTAGCTAAGATTGAAGGTGGATGGACTGATGTTGACATTATAATCACTACTCCTGCTTGTATGGCAAAAGTAGGTAAACTGGGCCGCGTTTTGGGTCCACGGAACCTGATGCCAAACCCTAAGTCGGGAACTGTGACCAACGAAGTTGGTAAAGCAGTTACTGATGTAAAAGGAGGAAAAATTGATTTTAAAGTTGACAAAACAGGTATCATTCATGCTTCGGTAGGAAAAGTATCATTCCCGGCAGAGAAAATATATGAAAATGCATTAGAAGTACTTCAGGTAATTTCTAAGCTAAAACCATCTGCTGCAAAAGGAACTTATTTTAAAAGCATTCACGTGTCTTCTACAATGAGTCCAGGAATTGCAATCGAAACTAAATCAGTAGCGGGGATCTAATTATGAACAGAGAAGAAAAACACGAAGTCGTTTCGGCTCTTCAAGTGAAGATGCAGGAATTCGGTAATTTTTACATTACCGACACATCAAGCTTATCTGTTGAGAAAGTAAACAGTATCCGTCGCAAATGTTTTGAAAGCGGGATTGAAATGCAGGTAGCTAAAAATACTTTGATCAGAAAAGCGATCGAAGGTTTAGAAGGCGATGCATCAGAGATCTTTGCGGCCCTTAAAGGTCAGTCTGCATTATTATTCTCAACAACTGGTAACGCTCCGGCGAAACTGATCAAGGCGTTGAGAAAAGGATCGGACAAACCAGTACTTAAGGCGGCTTATATTGATTCGTCAATATATGTGGGTGATAACCATTTGGATTCACTGGTGAGCTTGAAATCAAGAGAAGAGCTGATCGGAGATATCATTGGTTTATTACAGTCGCCTGCTAAAAACGTGATTTCTGCATTGAAATCAGGTGGCAGTACGATTGCAGGATTAGTTAAAACTCTTCAGGAAAGAGAAGGTTAAGAACTCCTTAAAAGTTCATATTAAATAATTATTTTATACGTAAATTTTTAAAAATCTATAAAAATGGCAGATTTAAAAGCGTTTGCTGAGCAATTGGTAAACTTAACAGTTAAAGAAGTTAACGAATTAGCTCAAATCTTAAAAGACGAGTACGGTATTGAACCAGCTGCTGCTGCAGTTGCTGTTGCAGGCCCTGCTGCTGGTGGTGATGCTCCTGTAGCTGAAGAAAAATCAACTTTTGATGTAATATTGAAAGAAGCTGGTGGTTCTAAATTAGCAGTTGTTAAATTGGTAAAAGACCTGACTGGTTTAGGTTTGAAAGAAGCTAAAGATCTAGTTGACGGTGCACCTAAAGAATTAAAAGCTGGTGTTGCTAAAGACGAAGCTGAAGCTTTGAAAAAACAATTAGAAGAAGCTGGAGCTGTAGTTGAAATTAAGTAGTCACTTAATTTTAATATAACTTTAACCGTAGACTCCGACTGCATAGTCGGAGTCTATACCTGTTTATAAACTTTTCACCTTGTTTGGTTGATGAGAAGTTTTAACGGCTAACCAAACAAATAGTTTATTCTTAAAGTAAATTAACTTTAGTCCATTGGCAAATAAAGTCGACCAAAGAGTAAATTTTGCACGTAGTAAGCACATCATAGATTATCCAGATTTTCTAGATGTACAGTTGCAATCATTCAGAGAATTTTTTCAGATCGAAACAACTTCTGATAACCGTCATACAGAGGGTTTATTTAAGGTGTTTGCTGAAAATTTCCCAATCACTGATTCCAGGAACATTTTTGTTCTGGAGTTCCTTGATTATTTTATTGATCCACCGCGTTATGATATACCTGAGTGTATCGACCGTGGATTGACCTATAGTGTTCCATTAAAGGCGAAGCTCAAGCTTTCCTGTAATGATGCTGAACATGAGGATTTTGAAACCATCATTCAAGATGTGTATTTAGGAACCATACCTTATATGACTCCTAAGGGTACATTTGTTATTAACGGCGCAGAGCGTGTAATTGTTTCTCAATTGCACAGGTCTCCGGGTGTGTTTTTCGGCCAGAGCCGTCACACCAACGGTACCAAGCTTTATTCTGCCCGTGTAATTCCATTTAAAGGATCTTGGATCGAATTTGCTACTGACGTGAACAATGTCATGTATGCCTACATCGATCGTAAGAAAAAATTCCCGGTTACCACCTTGTTACGTGCTATTGGTTACGATTCTGATAAAGACATTCTTGAGCTGTTTGACCTTGCCGACGAGGTAAAGGTGAGCAAATCGGGTTTGAAAAAATACATCGGCCGTAAACTTGCTGCAAGGGTTCTGAGAAAATGGGTTGAAGATTTTGTAGATGAAGATACCGGTGAGGTAGTTTCTATAGATCGTAACGAAGTGATCTTGGACAGGGATACTGTTTTAGAAGACGACCATATCGATTTGATCATTGACGCTGGTGTGAAAACCATCATCTTGTCTAAAGATGACGGTGCAAGCCAGGCTGATTACACGATTATCTATAATACTTTACAAAAAGATACTTCAAACTCTGAAAAAGAAGCGGTTGAAAACATCTATCGTGCTTTGCGTAATGCAGAACCACCTGATGAAGAAACTGCAAGGGGTATCATTGAGCGTTTGTTCTTCTCGGATAAACGTTATGACCTTGGTGATGTAGGCCGTTACAGGATCAACCGCAAGTTGAAAATGGATACTCCTGATCATGTTAAGGTTTTGACAAAAGCAGATATTATTGCGATTGTTAAATATCTGATCAAACTGATCAACTCTAAAGAAGAGGTGGATGATATCGACCACTTGTCAAACCGTCGTGTTCGTACAGTGGGAGAGCAGTTGTATGCTCAGTTCGGCGTTGGTCTGGCCCGTATGGCCCGTACAATCCGTGAGCGTATGAACATCCGTGATAACGAGGTGTTTACTCCAACCGATCTGATCAATGCGCGTACTTTATCGTCCGTGATCAATTCGTTCTTTGGAACCAACCAGTTGTCCCAGTTCATGGATCAGACAAATCCTTTGGCGGAGATCACGCACAAGCGTCGTCTTTCAGCTTTAGGCCCCGGTGGTCTTTCACGTGAGCGTGCAGGTTTTGAGGTACGTGACGTACACTATACCCACTACGGCCGACTATGTACTATTGAGACACCGGAGGGACCAAACATTGGTCTGATCTCATCTCTTTGTGTACATGCGAAGATCAACAACTTAGGTTTCATTGAAACTCCATATAAAAAGGTAGAGAACGGTATCGTTTCTGTAGATGAGCCGGTGATCTATCTATCTGCTGAGGATGAAGATGGCAAGACCATTGCCCAGGCCAATGCGGAATATGATGAGAAAGGTAATTTTACTACTCCGCGTGTGAAAGCGCGTTATGAAGGTGACTTCCCGATCATTGAACCTGAGAAACTCGATTTGATGGATATTGCTCCTAATCAGATCACTTCGATCGCTGCTTCATTGATTCCTTTCCTGGAGCATGATGATGCGAACAGGGCTTTGATGGGATCGAATATGCAGCGTCAGGCGGTGCCTTTGCTGCGCCCTGAAGCGCCAATTGTAGGTACTGGTCTGGAAGGCCGCGTAGCCCGCGACTCCAGAACTCTGATCAATGCTGAAGGTGATGGTGTGGTAGAATATGTTGATGCAAATGAGATCACTATCAAATATGTCAGGAACGACGGCGATCGTTTGGTTTCTTTCGAAGGTGATAGTAAGACTTATAAGCTGATCAAGTTCAAGAAAACCAACCAAAATACTTGTATCAACCTGAAACCGATCGTTAAGAAAGGTCAGAAAGTTGTAAAAGGACAGGTACTTTGTGAAGGTTACGCAACTGAAAATGGTGAACTGGCTTTAGGAAGAAACTTAAAAGTTGCTTTCATGCCTTGGCAGGGATACAACTTTGAGGATGCGATCGTGATCAACGAGCGTATTGTCAGGGAAGATATCTTTACTTCACTTCATATTGAGGAGTTTGAGCTTGAGGTACGTGATACTAAACGTGGCGAGGAAGAACTGACACCGGATATCCCTAACGTTTCTGAGGAAGCGACTAAGGACCTTGACGAAAACGGTATTATCCGTATCGGTGCTGAGGTTAAAGAAGGTGATATCCTGATCGGTAAGATTACTCCTAAAGGAGAATCTGATCCTTCACCGGAAGAGAAGTTATTGCGTGCGATATTTGGTGACAAAGCCGGTGACGTGAAAGATGCGTCATTGAAAACACCTCCTTCTATCAAGGGTGTGGTCATTGATACCAAACTGTTCTCAAGAGCTAAAAAAACGACTAAAGCTGAGGAAAAATCAGCGATAGAGAAGCTGGATAAAAAGTATGAGATTACCGTAATGAATCTGAAGAATGAACTTGTTGACAAGTTGTTCCAGATTGTAAATGGTAAAACTTCTCAGGGCGTATACAACGTTTATAAAGAACTGTTATTCCCTAAAGGAGCGAAATTCACTCAGAAAAGTCTGGCTGACCTGGAATATGCACACATTAATCCATACAAATGGACTACTGATGATGACAAGAATGACCAGATCAAATTGTTGCTTCACAACTATGGTATTCGTGTAAACGAAGAACTTGGTGCATACAAACGCGATAAGTTTGCCATCAGCGTGGGTGATGAGCTGCCATCGGGTATTGTTCAAATGGCTAAAGTGTATGTTGCTAAGAAACGTAAACTAAAAGTAGGTGATAAGATGGCTGGCCGTCATGGGAATAAGGGTATTGTAGCCCGTATCGTACGTGATGAGGATATGCCGTTCTTAGAAGACGGGACTCCGGTTGATATCGTGCTGAACCCGTTGGGTGTGCCTTCACGTATGAACCTTGGTCAGATCTATGAAACTGTCCTGGCATGGGCCGGTAAAGAATTGGGTGTTAAATTTGCAACCCCGATCTTTGATGGTGCTAAACATGATGAAGTCGAGGAATGGATCGCTAAGGCAGGTTTGCCGGCTTCGGGAAGAACTTATCTGAACAATGGTTTAACGGGCGAGAAATTTGACCAGCCAACGACTGTAGGTATCATCTATATGCTGAAACTTGGACACATGGTTGATGATAAGATGCACGCACGTTCAATCGGACCATATTCATTGATCACACAACAGCCATTGGGTGGTAAAGCCCAGTTTGGTGGTCAGCGTTTTGGTGAGATGGAGGTTTGGGCACTTGAAGCATTTGGTGCTGCCAATATCCTGCAGGAGATCTTAACTGTTAAGTCAGATGATGTGATCGGCAGGGCTAAAACTTACGAAGCGATTGTAAAAGGCGAAAACCTTCCTACACCTGGTGTACCGGAATCATTCAATGTACTGGTACATGAGCTGCGCGGATTAGGTTTGGATATTACGTTAGACTAACGTATAAAACACAAAAGAGCTATGTCTTACAAAAAGGATAATAAATTAAAAAGCAATTTCACCTCGATCACCATTAGTTTGGCGTCGCCTGAGGCTATTTTGGAGCGCTCAAGTGGTGAGGTGTTGAAACCTGAAACCATTAATTACCGTACTTACAAACCTGAACGTGACGGTTTGTTCTGCGAGCGTATTTTTGGTCCGGTAAAAGATTACGAATGTCACTGCGGTAAATACAAGCGCATCCGTTATAAGGGTATTGTTTGCGACCGCTGCGGTGTTGAGGTAACTGAGAAGAAAGTACGGAGAGAGCGTATGGGACACATCAATTTGGTGGTTCCTGTTGCGCACATCTGGTATTTCCGCTCATTGCCGAATAAAATCGGTTACCTGCTGGGTCTGCCTACTAAAAGGCTTGACCTGATCATCTATTATGAACGCTATGTAGTGATACAGGCGGGATTAATGTCTGAAGAAGGTATCCAGTACATGGATTTCTTAACTGAAGAAGAATATTTAGATATTCTTGATAAGTTGCCAAAAGAGAACCAATACCTGGATGACAAGGATCCTAATAAATTCATCGCCAAAATGGGTGCTGAAGCATTAGAGGATTTGTTGAAACGTATTGATCTGGACACATTATCATATAACCTGCGTCACCAGGCTGCAAATGAGACTTCACAACAACGTAAAAATGAGGCATTAAAACGTCTTCAGGTTGTAGAGGCTTTCCGTGGTTCAAGGTCTCGTATTGAGAACAATCCGGAGTGGATGATCATTAAGATCGTTCCGGTTATACCACCGGAATTGCGTCCGCTGGTTCCTTTGGAAGGTGGTCGTTTTGCGACTTCCGATTTGAATGACCTGTATCGTCGTGTAATTATCCGTAACAACCGTTTGAAGCGATTGATAGAGATTAAAGCTCCTGAAGTAATCTTACGTAATGAAAAACGTATGTTGCAGGAAGCAGTTGACTCTTTATTTGATAATTCACGCAAGGTTAATGCCGTAAAAACTGAAGGTAACCGTGCTTTGAAATCTCTTTCAGATATTCTGAAAGGTAAACAAGGTCGTTTCCGTCAGAATTTATTGGGTAAACGTGTGGATTATTCAGCACGTTCTGTAATTGTTGTAGGGCCAAACCTGAAATTACACGAGTGCGGTTTACCTAAGGATATGGCAGCTGAGCTGTTCAAACCGTTTATCATCCGTAAGATGATAGAAAGAGGGATCGTTAAAACTGTTAAATCTGCAAAGAAAATTGTAGACAGGAAAGACCCGCTGGTTTGGGATATCCTGGAGAATGTTTTGAAAGGTCATCCTGTATTGCTAAACCGTGCGCCAACATTGCACAGGTTGGGTATCCAGTCTTTCCAGCCTAAACTGGTTGAAGGAAAAGCGATTCAGTTGCACCCGTTAGTTTGTACCGCTTTCAACGCGGATTTTGACGGTGACCAGATGGCGGTTCACTTACCGCTGGGTCATGCTGCGATTTTGGAGGCACAGGTATTGATGCTTGCTGCCCATAACATCCTGAACCCTGCAAACGGTACACCTATTACTGTACCATCACAGGATATGGTTTTGGGTCTTTATTATATTACCAAAGGCCGGAGAACTGACGAAGGCCGTGTTGTTAAAGGACAGGATTCGGTATTCTATTCTCCTGAAGAAGTAATCATTGCTTACAATGAGAAACAAATTGATCTTCATGCCTTTATCAAAGTAAAAGTAAATGTAAAGGATGAGAACGGAAATATTGTAAACAGACTGACTGAAACTACTGTAGGACGTGTATTGTTCAACCAGATGGTTCCTGAAGAGGTAGGATATATCAATGAACTGCTTACCAAAAAATCTTTAAGAGATATTATTGGTGATGTTGTGAAGATCACTGGTATGGCGCGTGCTTCTAAATTCCTTGATGATATCAAAGAACTAGGATTCCAGATGGCATTCAGAGGAGGTTTGTCGTTTAATTTACAAGACGTAAACATTCCTGTTGAGAAACATACATTATTGCAGCAGGCTTCTGCCGAGGTTGAGGAGGTGAGGAATAACTATAATATGGGATTCATTACCAACAACGAGCGTTACAATCAGATCATCGATATATGGACACGTATCAATAACCGTTTGACTTCGTTCGTAATGAACCAGTTGTCAAGCGATAACCAGGGATTCAACTCTGTGTATATGATGCTTGACTCCGGAGCCCGTGGTTCTAAAGAGCAGATTCGTCAGCTCTGCGGAATGAGGGGATTGATGGCCAAACCTCAGAAATCAGGTTCTGGTGGTGAGATTATTGAAAACCCGATCTTGTCTAACTTTAAGGAAGGACTGTCAGTACTGGAATATTTTATTTCTACTCACGGTGCCCGTAAAGGTTTGGCGGATACGGCGTTAAAAACAGCTGATGCTGGTTATCTGACCCGTCGTCTGCACGACGTTGCACAGGATATGATCGTAAATTCTGAAGATTGCGGCACTTTGAGAGGCATGTATACTACTGCGTTGAAAGACAACGAGGACATCGTTGAGCCATTGTACGACAGACTTTTAGGCCGTATTTCGCTTCATGATGTATTTAATCCTTTGGATGGTAAGTTGTTAGTGTCTGCCGGACAGGATATTGACGAAGATATTGCTAAAGCGATAGAAGAATCTCCGCTGGAAGGCGTTGAAATCCGTTCGGTACTGACTTGCGAAAATCAAAGAGGTGTTTGTGCACTTTGTTACGGACGTAACCTTGCAACTGGTAAACGTGTTCAGAAAGGTGAGGCTGTGGGTGTAATTGCCGCTCAGTCCATTGGTGAGCCGGGTACGCAGCTGACACTTCGTACGTTCCACGTGGGTGGTACCGCATCAAACATTGCTGCTGAATCTCAGATCATCGCTAAGTTTGATGGTATCATAGAATTTGAAAATGTTCGTACGGTTTCTACTAAAACCGAGGACGGTGATACACAAATTGTACTTGGCCGTTCGGGTGAGTTCAAGATCGTTGAGCCTGTTACCGGTAAGGTAATCATGACCAATAACATTCCTTATGGTTCATTCCTGTATGTTGAGGACGGGACTAAAATTTCAAAAGGGGACAGAATTTGTTCATGGGATCCATATAATGCGGTAATCATTTCAGAATTTGCCGGTAAGATTGAATTTGACGCCATCATTGAAGGTGTAACCTACCGTGAAGAATCAGATGAGCAGACCGGTCACCGTGAAAAAGTAATTATCGATACGCGTGACAAAACTAAAAACCCTTCTGTAAGGATCGTTGACAAAAAAGGCGAGCTGATCAGAGGTTATAACATTCCTGTTGGAGCACACATTGCAATCGACGAAGGTGAAGCAGTTCAGACTGGTCAGATCCTGGTTAAAATTCCTCGTGCGACTGGTAAGACGAGGGATATTACGGGTGGTTTGCCGCGTGTTACTGAGCTTTTCGAAGCACGTAACCCGTCTAACCCTGCAGTAGTAACGGAAATTGATGGTGTAGTAACTTTGGGTGGTGTGAAACGTGGTAACAGGGAAATGACCATCGAGTCGAAAGACGGAGAGGTTAAAAAATACCTGGTGCCGTTGTCTAAACACATTTTAGTTCAGGACAATGACTTCGTGAAAGCTGGTATGCCGCTTTCAGATGGTTCTATCTCTCCTGCGGACATCCTTGCAATTAAAGGACCTGCGGCTGTACAGGAATACCTGGTTAACGGTATTCAGGAGGTCTATCGTCTGCAGGGTGTGAAGATCAACGATAAGCACTTTGAAGTGATCGTACACCAGATGATGCAGAAAGTACACATCGAAGATCCGGGTGATACCAGTTTCTTAGAGAACAACTCTGTAGACCGTTGGGACTTCATGATTGAAAATGATGAGATCTATGACAAAAAAGTTGTGGTAGAAGCCGGTGATTCAAACACTGTTAAACCTGGTCAGATTCTTTCTTTACGTAAATTAAGAGATGAAAATTCTCAGCTGAAACGTAAAGATCTGAAACAAATTGAGGTTCGTGATGCAAGACCTGCAACCGCGAGTTCAGTGCTGCAGGGTATTACACGTGCTTCATTGGGTACTAAATCATTCATTTCTGCAGCTTCATTCCAGGAAACAACAAAAGTATTGAACGAGGCAGCTATTGCTGGTAAACGTGACAGTATGCTTGGATTGAAAGAGAACGTAATTGTTGGACACTTAATTCCTTCAGGAACCGGTGTTCGCGGATATGAGCGTATCATTGTTGGTTCTCAGGAAGAATACGATAAGTTACTCGCTTCAAAACAAGAAGAAGTAGAAGCTTAATTTCTTTAAATAATTTCAAAGTCCCCCTTCTTTTAAGCTGGGGGACTTTTTTTGTGGTTATTTTTTAACCTGGTTTTTTCTGATTACCCGCATTAACCATTAGTTTTGTCTTATGGAAGAACAAAATAACGACAACCAACTCAACATAGAACTTTCCGAAGAAATAGCGGAGGGTATATTTTCTAACCTTGCGATCATTACCCATTCCAATACTGAGTTTGTACTGGACTTTATCAGGGTGATGCCCGGTGTGCCAAAAGCAAGGGTAAAATCCAGGATCATCCTGACCCCTGAGCATGCCAAAAGATTACTTGGTGCTATGCAGGACAATATTGAAAAATACGAAGCAATAAACGGAAGAATAAAGACGCATGAAGAACCTCCGGGCTTTCCAATGAACTTTGGCGGCCCGCCGGCACAGGCTTAATTCAAATTCCCTTTAATGTAACTGATGATGGCATCTGTTTGATTGGGTTCAAACCATGTGGTGCCGTCATCTTTTCTAAACCAGGTCAGCTGGCGTTTGGCAAATCTGCGGGTATTTTGCTTGATCTTATCAACTGCTTCGGCTAAGGTGATCTTTCCGTCAAGATGATCAAATAGTTCAGAATAGCCTACAGTATTCAGGGCATTGTAGTGGCAGTATTGCTGCAGACCTTCCACTTCACCCAGCAATCCATTTTCCATCATTTGATCTACCCTGCGGTTGATGCGCTCGTAAAGCAGGGTGCGGTCCGTATTCAATCCTATCTTTAAGATCTTAAATGGGCGTTGTTTTTTGCTGTTGGTAAAAAATGACGACAATTTCCGGCCTGTAGATAAGAAGAATTCTAATCCCCTGATCATGCGCTGGGGGTTTGACTGATCTACCTGCTGATAGTATTCGGGGTCAAGTTCACTGAGCTGCTTTCTGATGAGGTCCAGACCTTCAGCTGCCATTAACTGATTGAGCTGCATCCTGATGTTCAGGTCGGTCCCCGGCATTTCATCAAGACCTTTGCATATGGCATCGATGTAGAGACCCGATCCACCAACCATGATCAGTACATCTTTTTTTATGAACAGTTCTCCGATCAGTCTGAGTGCCTGAACTTCAAAATCACCGGTACTAAATAAAGTTTGAATGCTATGGGAATTGATGAAGTGATGCGGCACTGCGGCGAGCTCTTCCGCAGAAGGTTTTGCGGTGCCTATTTCCATTTCACGAAAAAACTGCCTGGAGTCTGCGGAGATGATCTCTGTTGAAAATTGTTTTGCCAGTGTTATTGCCAAAGCAGTTTTTCCGATGGCAGTGGGGCCAACTATTACAATAAGCGTTTTATCAACTGCCATGACCAGGCATTAATAATCATCTTCCTTAAACTGTTCGTCTTCGAAATTTTCATTATCTGCAAACTCATCTGATGACTCGTCTGATTCCTGTTCCTGTTCATCGTGGTCATTATCTTTTACATCGGTATTGATTCCCCTGCCTCCCATGGCCTCAAGCTCTTCAGTGTCTTCAGGTACAAAATCCATTTCATTCAGGAAATCGAAATCAGAAGATACCGGGTTTGAAGACACAGCTGCAAATGCGCCCATGTTATTTTTATCGATGATCTTAGGTGCCTCTCCAGTACTTTTAACAAGGAATGGATATTCTATGTTCGGATCGGTTTCCAGAATGATCTTGATGAGCTCTACATGGAAATCAAAAGGACGGTCGAAATTATAGATATAATAAAACTTTTGATGTGGATCCTCAATGAAATTGCTCAGTTTGGAGTTCTCCATCAGGGCGACACCACGATCTGTTTTACGCTGGCTGGGCAAGTAGGCGATCTCATCTCCCTTGATCCAATTGTCAGTGCTCACATAGAATGAGGATGATTTCTCTGCTGAATATCCGGTAGAACGGTGAATTGCTTTATGGAGGTCTTCAAAAGTCTGGTTTGATTTGATATCAATTTCCCTTACTACTTCATCGAAATCTTCGAAACTTATTCTAAATCTGTAAATTGCCATCTGAGCTTATTTTCTAGCTATAAAATTAAAAAATAAAATATACTTTATATAATTGTATTAATGCGTTACCGGCGAAAGGCCTAATTCTTTGGCTTTTAGAAGCATAAATTGTAACGCATCATCGTATGTATTTGTTATATCACCTTCCAAAATCGCCTCACGGATCGCATTTTTGATGATCCCAACCTCTTTGCCCGCCCCCAGTCCGAATATTTTCATGATGTCATTCCCGGTAATAGGGGGCTGCCAGTTTCTGATCTTATCCCTTTCCTCAACATCTTTCAGCTTTTGTTTGACGAGTTCAAAATTGTTGCGGTACTTCTTTACTTTGTATTCATTCTTTGTGGTTACGTCGGCATTGCAAAGCAGCATCAGGCTCTCAATATCTTCACCAGCATCAAAAAGAAGCCTTCTTACGGCTGAATCCGTTACAACTTCCTGTGCCAGTACAATAGGACGAAGATGGAGCTGAACAAGTTTCTGAACATACTTCATTTTCTCATTGAGCGGAAGTTTGAGCTGGGCAAAGATTTGAGGAACCATCCGGGCACCTTTATCTTCGTGACCATGAAATGTCCACCCATGCCCTTCTTCAAAACGTTTTGTAGCAGGCTTGGCAATGTCGTGCAGAATTGCCGCCCAGCGAAGCCAAAGGTCGTTTGTGGTTTCACATATATTGTCCAGCACCTGTAGTGTGTGATAAAAATTGTCTTTATGTCCTTTTCCCTTGATGACCTCAACACCATACAGGTTGGCCATCTGAGGGAAAATAAGTTTCAAAAGACCAGTATCAAACAGGTAATTAAATCCCAGTGAAGGTTTTGGAGAAAGGATGATCTTATTGAGTTCATCAGTGATGCGCTCCTTCGATACAATAGCGATCCTGTTTTTTTGCTTGCTGATGGCTTTAAGGGCCGGTTCATCTATTTTGAAATTGAGCTGGGACGCAAAACGGATGGCCCGCATCATGCGAAGTGGATCATCAGAAAAAGTCAGTTCAGGGTCC
Source organism: Pedobacter ginsengisoli (assembly GCF_030244015.1). Classification (GTDB taxonomy): domain Bacteria; phylum Bacteroidota; class Bacteroidia; order Sphingobacteriales; family Sphingobacteriaceae; genus Pedobacter; species Pedobacter ginsengisoli. Next base: position 330,404 of record NZ_JASSYX010000003.1, on the reverse strand, counting down.
AGCGGAGTTTTGATCAGCTGGTTGTAAAGATCTTCTACTCCGTTAAATGGATCTATCAGGGCGCCATAGTTGGCTTCATTTAAAGAAATGGCGAGGGCATTAATTGTAAAATCCCTTCTAAGCTGATCATCACTGATGGTGCCGTTTTCAACTATCGGTTTCCGTGAGTCTGAACGGTAAGACTCTTTTCTGGCACCTACAAATTCAATCTCCAGGTCCTGCAGCTTCAACATGGCAGTACCAAAGTTTTTAAAAACAGCCACTTTGGCCTTCAGCTGTGCGCCGGCCAGTTCAGCGAATTCAATGCCATTGCCCAGCACCACAATATCAATATCCTTGGAAGGTCTTTGCAGGAAAATATCACGTACATAGCCGCCAATCACGTATGCTTCGATGTTGTGCTTTTTTGCAATATTCGCAAGGGCTTTGAAAACAGGGTGTTGTAGATGTTTTTCCATTTGCTGAATTGCAAAAGTAGTAAAACTTACCTTCTAATAAAGGAAAATTGCCCTCCGGGCGCTAATTTCATAATGGTAGAGGGTTTTCTTTCAATGCGTAAGTCTTGTTCCAGGTCTACTACATAGTCTGCAGCTTCTTTTATCTCTGCGCTGATTTCATCAAAAAAACGCGGAGCAGGCTCACCGGATATATTGGCGGAAGTGGAAGTTAACGGCTTGCGGAACCTCTGAATAAGCTGCTGGCAGAAATCATGTTTTACAATCCTTACGCCAACACTGCCATCTTCATTGATCACGTTCTTTGCCAGGTTTCTAGCTCCGGGAAAAACAATAGTTAAAGGGTGCTCTGCGTATTCAATCAGATCATAGGCAACGTCAGGAATCTCAGTAACATAACTTTGGAGTTTAGCGTCCGAATCCAGCAGGACGATGAAGCTTTTGTCATTGCTACGCCCCTTAATCTCATTGATCTTTGATACAGCCGCTTCATTTGTGGCATCGCAGCCAAGTCCCCAAACCGTATCTGTAGGATAAAGGATGACCCCTCCATTTTTTAAAACCTCAAGTGCTTTTTCAATTTCAGTTCTTAACATATTGATTCTTTAATGTGATCAGTTTACGATTTAGTATACGGAGCAACTGCCTTTGCATACACATCCATCATTTTTCGGCTCAGCAATTCCTGTTCAAAAATCCCGATATAGGAAAGTCCACTGCTTTTCATTTGCTTTGCAAGGCCAGGATCATGCAGGACACGGTCTACTGCATTTGCAAAACCAATATGATCCATTGGATCAACATAAATGCTATCAGGCCCGCCTGCTTCTTCCAGACAGGAACCCTTGGCGGCGATTGCGGGTACGCCTGAATACAGCGCTTCTATTACAGGAATTCCGAATCCCTCATATTCAGATGGATAGATGAAAATATCTGCCATCTGGTAAATTGAAGGAAGCTCATCAAAAGCAACGTCACGAAGAAATGCCACGCGGGAGTTCAGGCCAAGCCGGTCTATTTCCTTTTTAACAAGACCGGCATAAGAGGTAGCTTTACCGACTACGACCAGTTTATGGGTTTCACTGATATAAGGCAATGCCCTGATAAGGGTCAGGAGATTTTTCCGGGGCTCAATCGTACCCACATTGAGCAGATATTTTTCCGGCAACTGAAACTTCTGACGTACCATTGCCTTTTTTTCATCAGAAGCAGAAGCCCTGAAAATATCATCACAACTTTGATAGACCACATCAATTTTTTTCGGGTCAATGTCAAAAAAAGTGATGATGTCCTTTTTGGTGCATTCGCTGATTGCAACGATCCTGTCTGCCTGTTTACAGGCGTGTCTGCATTTTTGCTTATAGATAAACCGGTCGATGATCCCATAATATTGGGGGAACTTCAAAAAGATGAGGTCATGAATGGTCACCACGGCAGGGATGCCGGATAACCTTAAATTGAGGGGGATTTCATGACTTAGGCCATGGTACAGTTCAATCCGGTCATTAATCAGTTGTTTTCTGATCCCTATCGTCCGCCAGAACAGGCTGTTGCGGTCGGGCATTCTGACTGTAATGTTGCGCCCGGAAAAAAAGTTGCTGATCTGCGGTCTGTTTTTAATGCGTTGGGTATAAACGAAATATTGGTTTTGAGGGAAAAGACGTGCCAGGCCGGCGATCAGCGAGCGACTATAATTTCCCAGTCCGGTTAAATTATTTGCGGCTCTTTTTCCATCAAAACCAATCTTCATTATATTTATACTGCTACATTGTTTTCTCTTAGTGCATCATTAAGAGAAGTCTTTTTGTCTGTAGATTCTTTACGTTTCCCGATAATCAAAGCACATGGAACATGATATTCACCAGCAGGGAACTTTTTAGCATAGCTTCCTGGAATTACAACTGAACGTGCCGGAACCAGCCCTTTGTATTCAACGGGAGTTGGACCGGTTACGTCAATGATCTTTGTAGAGGCTGTCAATACTACATTTGCACCCAACACCGCTTCTTTTTCTACACGGACACCCTCAACCACAATGGCTCTTGATCCCAGAAAACAATTGTCTTCAATAATGACTGGAGCGGCCTGAATAGGCTCCAGCACGCCGCCAATACCTACACCACCGCTCAAGTGTACATGCTTACCGATTTGGGCGCAGGAACCAACCGTGGCCCATGTATCAACCATAGTGCCCTCGTCCACATAAGCGCCTATGTTTACATAAGAAGGCATCATAATCACCCCTTTTGATAAATAGGCACCATAGCGGGCACTTGCTCCCGGAACAACCCGGACACCCAGTTCCTTATAATTGGTTTTCAGTTTCATTTTGTCATGAAACACAAAAGGGCCAACCTCCGTAACTTTCATATCTCTGATCGGAAAATAAAGGATCACAGCTTTTTTAATCCATTCATTTACACCCCATGAATTGAGTATAGGCTCAGCTACACGTATTTCGCCTTTGTCGAGCTGCATGATTACGGTCTCGATGGCTTCACAATGTTCATTATAGTCTAATAAAGTTCTGTCGTCCCAAGCGGCTTCTACTAACTTTTTTAATTCTGCTATCATGTTATCAAATAATTTTTGACAAAATAAATCAATTTTATGTTACCGGGCGGTGTTTTCGGCAGATAATTATTCTTTTTTTGCCTGAAGACAACCCGAATTGAAAATTAATGCGGGTTCTTCCGTATTTTTGTTTTTTTATGAATGAACAGGAAAAGCTACGGATCGATAAATACTTATGGGCCATCAGGTTATTTAAAACCAGGAGCCTGGCTACAGAGGCCTGCAAGGCAGGTCGCGTCAAACTGAAGGGTCAGAACATCAAGGCATCGGCTATCGTTAAGCCCGGTGATGTTTATCAGGTTTCAAAAGGGATAGAAAAAAAAGTGATAGAGGTAGTAGAGCTGCTTTACAACAGGGTGGAATCTAAAATAGCGGTCACCAAATACAAAGACATCACTCCTGTAGAAGAAACGCATGCCTTTAAATCCATGTTTCATGCCCCATCCCTAAAAAGGGACCGTGGTACAGGACGGCCAACCAAAAAAGACAGGCGGGAGACCGATGACCTGATCGGCGGGATGTTTGAGAAAGAGGATTAGTTTTTTTCCAGTATACGCATCCTGTACGCCTGCATGGCAGTTTTCCCCAATTTTTTGATCAGCTGATAATTGGCCACGGCGCCGACTGCTGCGCCGACAACGGGAAGCATCTGAGCGAGTTTGGCAATGTCTATATAGTCACGGTATTCCTGCTGAAAACTAAGCCAGTCGAAATGTTCAGCGTCATCGGGCAGCAAAAGCGATTGGTTTTTCCAGTTTTCCAGCTTATGAAATACTTTGGCACCACCTTCCTGACTGGAAAAAGCAAGCTGAAAGATATGCAGGATATACAAACGTTCACGAAAATCTTTAACATCAAATCCGTAGAGCGAAGCAATCTCAAAGAGCAGTTTCATTTTAATGCCGATCAGGAGGGGGAAATCAGCCAGGCTCATTAAAAAGCCACCGGCCCCGGTTATGCCACCTTCAGCAGCCCCGGTCTTACCATAGCTTTCTATCTTTTCCTTTACCAGTGCTTCGCGGTGGATCAGGCTCATTTCCGGAGGTGGTATAGCAGAAGTGGTATAAGTGGAGCCGTACAGCACGGTCTGTACCATTGTCTTGATGGCAGCGGTAATGGCGCTGTGCACCTTGTCAGGAATATAGCTGTTGATCTTCTTCTGGACCTTGCTGGTCAGCTTGTCTACCATGGAAGGTTTTTCCAGAATGTCCCTTTTCCAGAATTCGAGTTCAATCATTACTTTTTCCGTGTAGCCCATGCTTGTATGTGTTTATGTTTTAAACGTTACCAGTGCATTAGACGTTACCAGTGCCGGACATGTTACCGTGCAGCCGGTCATTCCTGCAAGGGATTTGCAAATGCAGAATAAATACGTTAAATAAAAAAGGCCGGAAATCAATTCCGGCCTACACTTAAAATTAAAAAGAATCATTTTTTAATCGCCTCATTCAGGCCAACAATAACTTCGCTTGTCACATCCAGGCTTTCATCAGCAAATAAGATCGCGCTGTTTCCTTTAGAATAAGTAAGGACCATTTTATAGCCTTTCTTTTTAGAATATTCTTTCAGGTAATCTGCGATTTTATCGTAAAGCTTTACGTTTTCCGAATTTTGCTCATTTTGAAGCGCTGCACTGGCATTTTGCTGATAAGCCTGCAGTTCCTGCTGTTTACGGGCCAGTCTTTCTTCAGTGGCAGCTCTCTGGTCTGCAGGAAGTGTGTTCTGCTGTGCCTGGTACTGGGCTACTTCACGCTGAAATGCCTGACCTTTTGAAGCCATGTCTTTTTGCGCGGCATTTGCTTTTGTTTCCATTTTTGTCTTCAGGTCCTTGAAGTACTGGTACTTATTCAATAATGAATCCGAATTTACATAAACGATCTTCTCTTCATTGCTCACCGTCGCAGTGCCTGTTTTTGGAGCCGTAGTAGTTTTCTCTTTGTCCTGGCAAGATGCCATTACAGAAACTATCGCTACCGCAGCAGCTAAACTGCCTAATTTTGTTGTTGTTTTCATCGTCTATTGATATTGATCCTGTTTTTATTTTTGCTTTTTATAATGCAGAAAAGAGGTATAAATCAGCACTCTTTGCCACAAATATAAAATTTCAAATTTAGTATCCTAAACAACTGTATTTTTTCGGATACTTTTAGCCTGTTTTAGGTCAAATAGTTATCCACATTTGCCTTTAATTGGGCGCAATTGGTTATTTTTGAATCTTATTGTTTTAACTAAAAATATGAGCGAAGAAAAGGATCCAAAGTCAAATTATTCGGCAGATAATATACAGGTATTAGAAGGTTTGGAAGCGGTGCGCAAGCGCCCTTCGATGTATATAGGTGATACCGGAATCAAAGGTTTGCACCATCTCGTATACGAGGTGGTGGACAACTCTATTGATGAGGCGCTGGCAGGGCATGCCGACACTATATATGTCAATATTCTTAAAGACAACTCGATCAGGGTTGAAGATAACGGAAGGGGTATTCCGACCGGAATCAACACAAAGGAACAGAAATCAGCATTAGAAATTGTAATGACTGTGCTGCACGCAGGCGGTAAGTTTGACAAGGATACCTATAAAGTTTCCGGTGGTCTGCACGGTGTCGGGGTAAGTTGCGTGAACGCGCTGTCCACACATTTAAAAGCAGAGGTTCACCGTGATGGTGAGATCTGGGCACAGGAATACAATATTGGTAAACCCTTGTATGACGTTAAAAAGATCGGTGAAACCGATAAAAGGGGAACTATTGTGACGTTCACACCAGATCCTACCATCTTCACGCAAACCACTGAGTATCGTTACGATACTTTGGCCTCAAGGCTCAGGGAGCTTTCCTTCCTGAATAAGGGTATTAAATTGACGCTAACAGATGAACGTGAAGTCGTTGAAGACGGCTCATATCTGACTGAGGTATTCCATTCGCAGGGCGGATTAAAAGAATTTGTTCAGTTCCTTGACGGTAATCGTCCATCTTTGATCGCAGAACCGATTTATGTGGAGGGGATAAAAAATGGAATTCCTGTTGAACTTGCCCTGCAATACAATGACAGTTATGCGGAAAATGTGCATTCCTATGTAAACAACATCAATACGCACGAAGGCGGAACACACATTGCAGGTTTCAGAAGAGGTCTGACCAGAACACTTAAAGCATATGCCGACAAATCGGGTCTGCTGAAAAACGTGAAATTCGAGATTACAGGTGATGACTTCAGAGAAGGGCTTACCGCTGTAATCTCTGTGAAAGTCCAGGAACCACAGTTTGAAGGCCAGACCAAGACCAAGTTGGGGAATACCGAAGTGATGGGCGCAGTCGATGTTGCTGTTGGGGAAGCTTTGAACAACTATCTGGAAGAAAATCCAAGAGAGGCAAGGACCATTGTCAATAAAGTAATCCTGGCTGCGACTGCCCGTTCCGCTGCGCGTAAAGCACGGGAAATGGTGCAGCGCAAGAGTGTAATGGGTGGCTCAGGTCTTCCGGGCAAACTAGCCGATTGTTCAGACAGCGATCCGGAAAAATGTGAGCTGTATCTGGTGGAGGGAGACTCCGCCGGTGGTACGGCTAAACAAGGCCGTGACCGTAATTTTCAGGCTATTCTTCCGTTAAAAGGTAAGATCCTGAACGTAGAGAAAGCGATGGAACATAAGATCTATGAAAATGATGAGATCAAGAACATGTTTACCGCACTGGGGGTAAGTATTGGCACGCCAGAGGACGACAAGGCATTAAACCTGGGTAAGCTCAGGTACCATAAGATCGTGATCATGACGGATGCTGATATCGACGGCTCTCACATCACCACGCTGATCCTTACGTTTTTCTTCAGGTATATGAAAGCATTGATCGAGGCCGGTTATGTTTATATCGCAGCACCGCCGCTGTATCAGGTAAAGAAAGGTAAAGAATTTGAATATTGCTGGAATGATGCACAGCGTGATGCTGCGGTACAGCGCCTGAAAGGTGCCGGTAAAGAAGAAAGCGTACACATCCAAAGGTATAAGGGTCTTGGAGAGATGAACGCGGAGCAGCTTTGGGATACCACATTAAACCCGGCCACCCGCACACTGATGCAGGCAACTATTGAAAATGCGGCAGAGTGTGACCATACCTTCTCTATGCTGATGGGTGATGATGTTGCCCCGCGCAGGGACTTTATAGAAAGAAACGCAAAATATGCGAAGATAGATGCCTAATAGCCGGTAGCGCCGTCCATTATAATTGAAAGCACCTCCTCTGAGGTGCTTTTTTATTGACCTTTTATCGAAATTAATACTAACTTAATATCAGATAGCTAGTTTTATATCCATATGGACAATTCAAGAAGAAATTTTATCAGAAATACCAGCCTTGTAAGCTTAGGCTTTATCGGGTTGAATAATTATGCGGCAAATGCAGCAATGGACCTGTTTGCTGGCATGGAGCCAGGAGTTGGTTTCGGCCCGCTTTTTTATAAGGAGGGCGATGCGCTTAGTCTTCCTAAAGGGTTTACGGCCAGGATCATTTCTAATAAAGGAGATCTGATGAATGATGGCTTGTTAATGCCCGGCATGTATGATGGAATGGGCTCTTTTTCGCATGCCGGAAAAACCATATTGATCAGGAACCATGAAAATAGTCCCGGCGCAGACCTGCTTGGTCCTTTTGGAAAAGACAATGAGTTGCTCCATAAGATCAATAAAGACAAGATCTATGATTTTGGTAAAGGTGAGGATACCTGCGTAGGCGGTACAACCACTTTGGTCTATAACGAAAAAACACAAAAAGTAGAGTCACAATATCTGAGCCTAATCGGAACGGTCAGAAACTGTGCCGGAGGCATTACGCCCTGGAAGTCATGGATCACCTGCGAGGAAAGCAGTCTGAAGACCGGTAAGGAAGGAAGCAGTCTGGAGAAAGATCATGGTTTTAACTTCGAAGTACCAGCAACAGACAAGATCGGTATCGCTGATCCCCATCCAATAAAGGCAATGGGCAGGTTTACGCATGAAGCGGTTACTGTTCAGCCCAAAACAGGGATCGTCTATCAAACTGAAGACGAAGGAGACAGCCTTTTTTACAGGTACCTTCCAAATGCTTATGGTAAACTGCAAAATGGGGGGAAACTGCAATGCCTTGCCATCAAGGAATGGGAAAGCGCAGATACCCGCAACTATGAAACGCTAACCACTGAGCGCTTCCCCGACAAGAAATCCTTTGAAGTTAAATGGATAGACCTGGATGACGTTGAAGCGCCTGACAGCGACTTGAGATTAAGGGGGTTTAAATTGGGTGCTGCCAGATTTTCCAGAGGTGAAGGAATCTGGTATGGTAAGAACGAATTGTTTTTTGCCTGTACAGATGGCGGTAAAAACAGGAAGGGACAAATTTTTAAATATATACCAAGCAAGTTTGAAGGACAGCCCGGCGAGAACGATGAACCCGGCCTGCTGGAATTGTTTTTGGAACCTAATGATATTGAAACTTTCCAGAATTGTGACAACCTTACCATTTCACCATGGGGTGACGTGATCATCTGTGAGGATAAGAAAGATCCGAGGATTATAGGAATCACGCCGCAGGGAAAAACTTATGTCATTGCGAAAAATATCGGATACCGCAACTCAGAATTTGCGGGTCCTGTATTTTCTCCTTCAGGAAATACACTTTTTATAAATATCCAGTCTCCCGGGCTGACCCTTGCGATTACCGGCCCCTGGAAAAATATAAAAAACAGTAAGATCTGATGCGCAAAAATATAAGCGTGATTTGCTTGTTTGTCCTGTGCATGGGCAATGTCCTGCTGACAAACGGCGCATCATTGAAAGATACCATTATTACAATCCACATCTATCCGGATAGAAAAGCACAGACTATAGACAATTTTGGTTCTTCAGGCTGCTGGTTCTCTGAAGGTATCGGTAAATACTGGCCCGCTGAAAAAAAGGAAAAGATCGCCAGTCTGCTTTTCAGCAGAAAATTTGACAGCAAAGGGCAGCCTGAAGGGATTGGTCTTTCTGCCTGGAGATTTAACATTGGCGCCGGTACATTGGAGCAGGGCGATAGCAGTGGTATTAAGGATTTTAGAAAAAGGTCCGATTCTTTTCTGAACCCTGACGGGACGTATGACTGGACCAAACAGACAGGTCACCGTTTCTTTTTACAAAAAGCAAAAGACCATGGTGTCGAAACACTGATCGCTTTTTCAAATTCACCACCGGTACAATTCACCAAAAATGGTCTTGGTTTTAAGACTGAAAAAGATTACAGGTCAAATCTTCGTGAAGATTCTTATGAGGCATATGCCGGTTTTTTGGCTGCTGTGATCAAACATTTTGATCAGGAGGGTCTGTGTTTTGCTTATATAAGTCCCGTAAATGAACCGCAGTGGGACTGGTCGCGCAAGTATAAAGAAGCAGATCAGGAAGGAAGTCCCTGGACAAATGAAGAGATCTACAAAGTCACAAAAGCCTTAAATACCGCTTTGGCAGAAGGCCGGCTGAAAAGCAAGATACTGGTGACAGAAGCGGGCAAGCTGACTTACCTCTATGGCGACCAGGGTGCAGCATCCAAACAGATCCAGACCTTCTTTGATCCGAAAAGTCCAATGTATATCGGCGATCTGAAGCATGTGCCAAAGCTGATAGCCGGGCATAGTTATTTTACAGAAGCTAATGATAGGGTGTTGCTGGATACCAGAAAACAGCTTGCCGATGCCGTAAAATCTTATGGGCTGAACTATTGGCAATCTGAATATTCTATGCTTGGGGATGGCTTTAGAGAAGGGTCAAAGGACCGCAGGAGCAGTATGGATTGTGCCCTGTTTCTATCTAAAGTGATCCATACCGACCTCACCATTGGAAATGCTGCGGCCTGGCAATTTTGGAATGCCTATGAACCCGGATCTGATGCGTTTAATACCAGGTATTATCTGATTGCACTTCAGCCTGATGCGGATTTTAAGAACGGGACATTCAGCGTTACTAAAAATTTGTGGGCATTGGGGCATTACAGCCGGTTCATCAGACCGGGAATGACCCGGCTACTGACCGGAAACACCATGAGCAGCAGCAAAGCTGAAGAAAAGAATTTAATGGTCTCTGCTTACATGGACAAGGATAATAAAATGGTAGTAGTGGGTACAAACTACGGAACCAGGGATGTGAAGGTCAGGCTCGATATCGGCAACGCAAAGAAGAGGTACGGCCTGGCAACCAGATACCTGACTACGGCTGCAGATGACATGAATATGAAACCGGAAATGCTAAAGGAATATACGCAGCTCATTTCCCTCCCTGCACGTTCCATTTCTACGATTGTGATTGACTCCTTATAAGCATATCACCTCTTCATCCACATTTTTAAAGCCCAGTGCTTGGAACCGTCTATGAGGGTGTAGCTTGAAGGAACCTGTTCTTTGGCTCCATGATAAGTGACGAGTTTCGTTCCCGATGGTTTCCGGTCAAGTTTATCAAATAAAAATGTAGTGTAATAGTCATAGAGATCGGCGGTGATTTCTATGTTCTTGTCAATGCTGTTTTCCGGATGTAGATTTTCATAGAATGAATTGAAGAAATAGAAATGATCATAGTTGTCGAAGTCCAGATCCGTTAAATTTCCGTGAATAAATTCTACATTCGACAAGCCAATCTTGTTTTTTGCCAGCTTGGCAAACAAAAATAAATCCTGGCGCTGCTCTATCCCGTGGAAACAGCTTTGGGGATTATAAAAGCCGGCCGTAATGCAGAACTTTCCAACGCCACTTCCAATATCAAGAATTTTAGTATTCGGTTCAGACAGGAAATCAGCAGCCATCTGCGCAATATTTAAAGGTGTCCAGTGCAACTGGGACAAATTCTTGATATTCCTGGGATACAAATCGTCAAAAACCAAATCCTCCTCAAAACGGAATAAATCTGTAAACTGTTCCTTCATAACCTTCAGGATTCTTTAATCCACATCTTCAACAATTTACCATAGGCAGTACCAACAAGCTTATAATTTGGTGGGATTTCCTGTTCCAAACTTTGAAAGGTAACCAGTTTGGTTCCTGCGCATTTCTGCTGAAGGGCCACAAAAAGATATTGAATGTAGTATCGGTAAAGATCCATCGAAATTTCAATAGTGTCGTCAATAGCGTTCTGTACATCAATATTTTCAAAAAAAGAATTGTAGTAATAAAAGTGGTCAAACTCCTTAAAATTAACTTCGGTAATATTGGCATGGGTAAACCGGGCATTGCTGATCTGTGTTTTTTGCTGTATTTTTTCTGCCTGATGAACTAGCTCCTGCCTTTGTTCCACACCGCAGAAGAGAATATCAGAATGGTGATAAGCTGCCGCAAGACAAAATTTGCCAGCCCCGCTTCCAATATCTAAAATCCTGACTTGGGGCGCGGCCAAAAAATCAGCTGCTTTAATTGCAACATTCAAAGGTGTCCAATGTTTCATGGACAGCTGCCGGATATGTTCCGGATACAAAGCATCGAAATTATTATCAGAGTTAAAGGCAGTGTTTTTCATTTTTTTATAACTTTTGGTGAACCAGGGTTTTGTATGTCATTAATATCAGTTGGTTGTTCCAAAATCTCTTGGGTTCGTGCCAGTGCCTTTTCATAAGTGGGGGTAACATTTCTTTTCCCGATCTGAAAAAGTAACCGGGCCTTCTTTAGTTCAGTTATTACCTGTAAGCTGTTTGCCTCCGCAAGAATCAGCCTGGCACCTTTGCGCTTTATTTCCTCATTTACCTCTCTAAGTACCCGGATACCTGTGGCATCAATAATGGGTACATTTCTCATCCTGACGATCAATATCCGGGCGGGACCCTCTATTACTTTCATCGCATCCTTAAACTTATAGGCCACGCCGAAGAATAAAGGCCCGTTAATTTCAAAAACTTCAACACCATCTGGAAGAGCTTTCAGGTCCCGGATTTCATCAGACAACTGATCAGGGGAAAATACCGCTTGTTTTATGGAACTGGTCTGCATCATGTTGCGTGTAAACATAAAGGCCGCCAGTATCATCCCTATTTCGATCGCAACTGTCAGATCTACCAGTACTGTCAGGATAAAAGTAGTGACTAAAACAGCGGCATCACTTTTTGATCCTTTCACCACGTTCATAAAATGACCGATTTCACTCATATTCCAGGCGACGATTACTAATATCCCGGCCAGCGTCGCCATAGGAATCAGTGCGGCCCACTTGCCTGCAAAAAACATGATAATCAATAGGGTAGCAGTATGGACGATCCCGGCAATTGGCGTCCGTCCGCCGCTTTTGACATTAGTAGCTGTTCTTGCGATAGCTCCTGTTGCGGGAATTCCTCCAAAAACGGAAGAACAGATATTGGCAAGACCCTGGGCTATCAATTCTGTATTGGAACGGTGATTTCCGCCGATCATTCCATCAGCCACCACTGCGGATAAAAGTGATTCTATACTACCCAGCAGTGCAATCGTTATTGCCGGCCTGATCAATTGCTGGAGTGTTTCCAGGCTAACTCCGGGGATTATCGGATGGGGCAATGTCGAGGGGATAGCCCCAAAGCGGCTCCCTATAGTTTCTACGGGAATCTTAAAAAAATGAACAACAAGTGTTGTCACAATGATGGCTACCAGCGATCCCGGTACTTTACGGACGACCTTAGGCCACAGCAAAACGATCATCAAAGTAAAAACTCCGATTCCTGCTGCGTAAATATTTACAGAAGATCTGTATTGTATATAGACGAGCCACTTACTGATAAATCCGGATGGAATATTTCCCATTTCCAGACCAAAAAAATCCTTCACTTCGGATGAAAATATGATCACAGCGATTCCCGTTGTGAAACCGATGATCAGCGGATAAGGGATGTACTTGATGGTATTGCCCAATTTTGTAAGCCCCATCACAACAAGTAATATCCCTGCAATAAATGTGGTGATGATCAGGCCATGTATGCCATACTGTTGAACAATGCCGTAGACCACCACTATAAAAGCTCCTGTGGGCCCTCCTATTTGCACGCGGCTGCCTCCCAAAGCTGATATCACAAATCCCGCGATTATTGCCGTAAGAATCCCCTTTTCGGGAGACACACCGGAGGCAATGGCAAACGCAATGGCCAGGGGTAACGCAACTATTCCTACAATCACCCCGGCAGTTACGTCTTTAAAAAACTGGTCCTTATGGTAATTTTTTAAGGTGTCTAAGATTTTAGGCCTGAACATAGCTGTATTTTTTCAGTTAAGATTCCCAACGGTAATAATTATCCACTAACCTGTAACTGACCGGAATTGCTTGCAGGGAGTCTGACAAGTTACCGGGAGGGTTCCTGCAGGTCTTTTGTCCGGCATATGAAACAGGAGAGTCTTCAGTGTATAATCTATTGAGCTTGTCGTGTGAATATTTTCAAAGGAATTATAAGAATGGTTAAAATCAGGATCATTATAGAAGAACAGTGATTTTGAAGCATCACTGGAAATGCGGTAAATTGGTTTACCAGCTCGCAGTTTGTGAAATAACTCTTTTATAAACATATCCTTTCGTTCGCTGTAAATATATGTACTGAGGTCCTGTGTTTTTCAGGTATGAGATCAGTGTTAAAACTGATATATATCAACTATTCGGGGATGATATATATCAGGATGAATTAATCTTATATTTGCAAGATGAGCTTGTCAGGAATTTTCCCGATTGATAAATGGAATTTTACTACCCAGTCCATTCTCAATGTGCTTTCTGAAGATGATTTTGATTTCCTGATTTCAAGACAGGGTGAGCAGAAGTATGCGAAAGGAGATATTATTTTCAGAGAGGGTGTGGTCCCAACAGGCATATTTTATATCCATCAGGGAAAGGTAAAAAAATACAAAGTAGACAGGTCTGGCAAAGAACAGATTATCTATATAGCTGACAAGGGGGAGCTGATCGGGTATCATGCCATCTTATCTGAAGAACGTTATCCTGACTCAGCCGCCGCACTGGAGACGAGTTCAATTACTTTTATCCCAAAAGAGGATTTTTTAACCATTTTGCATAAATCACCATTGTTTACACAGCGTTTATTGAAAGCTCTTAGCCATGAGTACACGGTGTTGGCCAATAATATTTCTGTATTTGCGAACCGCTCAGCAGTGGAGCGCTTAGCGATTGCACTGATCGTCATCCGGGAAAAATTTAAATCAGGGTCTAAAGATGGTGAAAGGGTGATCATTGACATTTCCAGGAGTGACCTGGCAAATATGGCCGGGCTGGCTAAAGAAAATGTAATCCGATTATTGAAGGAACTTAAGCAGGAGGGTATCATTGGAACCGAGGGCCGTAAGATATGGGTGCAGAATATTGAAAAACTGGTGCTGCGTTCAAATTTCAAATGACCATACATAAGTAAACATTCTAAATATACAGTTAAACAGAATCAGGCTCATGTAAGATGTAATCTCCGGGGTAAGCTCAGTACACCCGGTAACAGATCAATCTTGATCTTAATCACTTTTTTCCGGGAGCGGTATCATTTCTCTATCGGTCGCAGTTGACCAATTTTGAAAAATATTAATCAAGTATGCCAGCTGAAAAAACATTTATTATAACCGACCACTGTTTCCATTGCGGTGAGGATATCAAAGCCGATGACTATAAATTAAATGACATGAAGTTTTGCTGTTTGGGTTGTAAAACCGTTTATGGTATATTATCCAAACACAATCTGCAGAATTATTATACCTACAACAAAGTACCGGGCCGAACACAGCAAAATTCAAAAACCAACCTGGATTACCTGAATGTAAAAGAGATTGCTGCAAAACTGGTAGATTATCAGGATGGGAATATTTCCATAATTACGCTATATATTCCTGCGATCCACTGTAGCTCCTGTATTTGGCTGCTGGAGCACCTTTACCAGCTACAGCCGGCTATCGTAAAATCCAGGATTGACTTTTTAAAAAAGCAGGTAACGATAACTTTCAACAATCAGGAAGCTTCGTTAAAAGAAGTTGCTGAGGTGCTCGTCTCCATTGGTTATGAGCCATTGATCAGCCAGCAGGATGTGGTTAAAGAAAAACAAAAGAACAACACGGAAAGAAAATTGATTACAAAAATCGCCGTAGCCGGATTCTGTTTTGGAAATGTAATGCTGCTAAGTTTCCCGGAATATTTTGGACTGGGCTATTTTGACAAAGAATTCAAGGACTTCTTTGGCTGGCTGAATTTGGCATTTTCTATTCCAATAATACTCTACAGCGGAGCCGGCTATTTTTCTTCGGCCTGGAATAACCTCAAGGCGAAAAGACTGAACCTTGACTTCCCGCTGGCGCTGGGCATAGCGGTCATGTTTATACGAACGGCCTATGAGATCGTCCTGCGTACAGGAGCAGGATTTGCAGATACTCTCTGCGGACTCGTATTTTTTCTGCTGATCGGCAAATGGATGCAGCAAAGAACATTCCAGCACATCTCCTTCGAAAGGGATTACCGCTCGTATTTTCCTGTGGCCGTAACTACTTTAAAAAATGGATCAGAAATATCGGTTCCGCTTTCGGAGCTGACAACCGGTGACCGCATCATAGTTCGCAGTATGGAAATTATTCCTGCTGATGCGATACTGTTAAAAGGTGAGGCATTGATAGACTTTAGTTTCGTAACGGGAGAATCCCGGCCTTTAAAAAAGGTTCTGGGAGAAGTAATCTATGCGGGCGGAAGGCAACTTTCAGGAGTGCTGGAGCTGGAAGTCATAAAGCCGGTCTCTCAAAGTTATCTTACCCAGCTTTGGAACAATGAAGCTTTTGTTAAACCAAAAACTGGCATCAAAACTTTCAGCGATACTGCCAGCAAATATTTTAGCATTGCCTTGCTCATCCTTGCATTTGGTGCTGCTGTATTCTGGATGTTTTCAGATCCACCCAAAGCTTTAGCATCGTTTACAGCGGTGTTGATCATTGCATGTCCATGCGCGCTTGCTCTGAGTTCTCCCTTTACGCTGGCGGCTGTGATCAGCATATTTGATAAGAACGGTTTTTACCTGAAGAACAATGCAGTCATTGAAGAGATGGCCCGTACGGATACATTCGTGTTTGATAAAACAGGGACTATTACCAATCCTGATGCTGCAGGGATGACCTTTATAGGGTATATAACAGATGAGCAAAGACA
This sequence comes from Pedobacter ginsengisoli, assembly GCF_030244015.1. Taxonomy (GTDB): domain Bacteria; phylum Bacteroidota; class Bacteroidia; order Sphingobacteriales; family Sphingobacteriaceae; genus Pedobacter; species Pedobacter ginsengisoli. The sequence goes on along the minus strand of NZ_JASSYX010000003.1, from coordinate 314,258 downwards.
GCTGGTCAGCGATCTGACGAGAAATTCCAGCCATCCGCTTAGCAGGGAATTAACAAAATACCTGAAGAGACCAGCACTCTGGCCGACCGATAATTATGCTGAAAAAATTGGAAGAGGGATCAGTGGCAAGATCAATGGAAATGATGTAAAATTGGGAAGTTCTACATTCCTTGATCTGCCACTGAACAACTCTCCTGAAAAAACAGCGACCCATGTGATGATCAACGGTCAATATTTAGGGCATTTCATTATCAGACAGCATTGGAGAAAAGGCCTGGGCACTGTTTTTCAGAAATTAGGCAAAAAATATGTCCTGCACCTGTTGTCAGGCGACCAGCCGCATGACAAGTACGATCTGATTACGTTTTTTAACAGCGGAGATAAAATGCTTTTTGAACAGTCGCCACAGCAAAAACTGGATTACGTGAAAAATTTGCAAAACTCAGGCCGGAAGACTGTGATGTTTGGAGATGGATTAAACGATTCCGGTGCATTGAAACAAAGTAATCTGGGTATCGCCGTAACTGACAATATCAATAATTTTACTCCTGGCTGTGATGCCGTTCTCGACGGAAGATCCTTTGAGAAGATACCTCAATTCATACGGCAGGCAAAGGATGCGGTCAAAGTGATCCATATGTCATTTGCCGTTTCTTTAGCTTACAACACAGCAGGTTTGTTCTTTGCCGTTCAGGGAGTTTTATCGCCACTTATTGCGGCAGTTCTCATGCCCCTGAGCACAGTGACAATAATCGTATTTACAACAACTGCGGTAAGGTGCTATGCACGTAAAAACAAATTATTATGAATATGATCTTCATTTTGATCGGATGCAGCGTTGTGCTGGCTATGGTCTTTCTGGCAGCTTTCTTTTGGGCCGTAAGATCCGGACAGCATGACGATACCTATACACCTTCGGTAAGAATTCTCTTTGATGATGAGCTGCTCGATCCGGAACCTGAAAAAGGTGACCAGGATCACTTTTAGCAGGAACACTCGTCACTCATCAAGCTTCGTGAGCTCAGTACTTTTATCCCTGTAAACCATACCGATATTTTTATGACTGAAAAATTTTACTACGACAATAAGATCGTCAGAAACTTTGCCATAGCAACCATTGTTTGGGGGATAATAGGCATGACAGTGGGTCTGCTCGTTGCATTGCAGCTTTTTAAACCTGCAATGAACATGGGATCCCAGTATACGACATTTGGACGGATCCGCCCCTTGCACACCAATGCTGTCATCTTTGCTTTTGTCGGAAATGCCATTTTCATGGGGGTTTACTACTCCCTGCAGCGGCTGCTTAAGGCAAGAATGTATAGCGACATCCTTAGCAAGATTCATTTCTGGGGCTGGCAGGCGATTATTGTTTCGGCGGTGATCACCTTGCCACTTGGGCTTACTACCTCACATGAATATGCAGAACTGGAATGGCCGATTGACATTGCCATTACCCTGATTTGGGTGGTGTTCGGAGTCAATATGTTTGGAACGATCATTAAACGCCGTGAACAGCACATGTATGTGGCCATTTGGTTTTATATCGCCACTTTCGTCACGGTCGCTGTTCTGCATATCGTCAACTCATTTGAACTGCCGATTTCAGCATTTAAAAGTTATTATTTATATGCCGGCGTCCAGGATGCGTTAGTGCAATGGTGGTATGGTCATAATGCTGTAGCTTTTTTTCTAACCACGCCTTATCTGGGAATGATGTATTATTTTCTTCCCAAAATGGCAAACAGGCCGGTCTATTCCTATAAATTAAGTATCCTTCATTTCTGGTCCCTTATTTTTATTTATATCTGGGCCGGTCCGCACCATCTTTTGTATACTTCGCTGCCCTCATGGGCTCAATCGCTCGGGGTTGCTTTTTCAGTCATGCTTATCGCGCCAAGCTGGGGCGGTATGATCAATGGGCTGCTTACACTTCGTGGCGCATGGGACAAAGTCAGAGAGGACCCTACTTTGAAATTTATGGTCGTCGGACTGACCGCCTATGGTATGGCAACTTTTGAGGGCCCGATGCTGGCCTTAAAACAAATTAATGCCATAGCACACTATACAGACTGGATCGTTGCGCATGTTCACGTAGGAGCACTCGGCTGGAACGGCTTCCTGACCTTTGCCATTCTTTACTGGCTTATTCCCAGAATTTACAGGACAGAACTGTATTCAAAAAAATTGGCCGGCTTCCATTTTTGGATCGGAACACTGGGCATTATATTTTACGCAGTGCCGATGTACTTTGCCGGTTTCACTCAGGGAATGATGTGGAAAGATTTCACAGAAGAAGGGATGCTCCGCTATCCTAACTTTCTGGAAACGGTGATCCAGATCATCCCGATGTACATGCTTCGCTCAGCTGGTGGCGTGTTGTATCTCGCAGGAGTATTGGTCATGACCTACAACCTGATCAAAACAGTGAACCGGGGCAAGCTTCTGGCCAACGAACCCGCTGAAGCACTGGCCCTGGAACCGGGCTATCAGCCTGTCGGGTCGGATAAAAAGGTTCACCGGATGCTCGAACGCAAGCCGTTCATATTTATGGTGCTATCACTCGTCGTAATCCTTATAGGTGGCATGGTGGAAATGATGCCCACTTTTACCATCAAATCAAATATCCCTACAATCAGTAGTGTGAAACCGTATTCTGCTTTGGAACTACAGGGGCGTGATCTGTACATCAGGGAAGGATGTGTCAACTGCCATTCTCAGATGGTACGTCCATTCCGCTCTGAAACTGAACGTTACGGGGAATACAGCAAGGCCGGTGAGTTTGTTTATGACCATCCGCATTTATGGGGCTCCAAACGGACTGGCCCAGATCTGGCCAGAGAAGGAGCCAAATACTCTAATGCCTGGCATTTCAATCACTTAATGGACCCAGAGACCATGTCGCCTGGAAGCATCATGCCTCCTTACGAATGGCTGATCAGCCAAAAGCTCGACACCACAACCACAGCATCTAAGATTAATGCCATGCGCAGCTTGGGAGTGCCGTATGAAGCGGGGTATGAAAAGCAGGCAAATGCTGATCTCCAAAAGCAGGCCAGGACGATAGCAGCCGACCTGGAGGCTAACAGGGTTAAGGTAAAAAGCGACAAAGAGATCATCGCCATCATCGCCTATCTGCAAAGATTAGGAACCGACATTAAAGCAAAGTAATACTTAAAAATATAAAAGATGTTTAAGCAATTTTTAAATGAGGTAAATGGCAGCCAGGTATACCTGATCACCTCCCTTGCCATTTTTATGATCTTTTTCGTGATAGTAACCGTGTTGCTGTTCATGATGAAGAAGGATCAGATCAAATACATGAGTGAATTACCCCTAACAGAAGACCGGCTATGACAGACATATTTATAGGCGTTTTGCTGATCGCAGTTATTGTGGTATTAGCAGTTTCCCTGCTGATTTTGAAAGTGATCAGGATTTATGTGCAGGAGTCAATGTATCCGCGCCCTTTTGCAACCGCAGAAGAAAAGGAAGCAGCCCGGCTGGCAGCAGAAAGAGCCGAAGCTGAAAAACCCAAAAAACCTGCTCTCTGGACCAAATTGATGGGTTTGAAGCCGATCTCCGAGGAGAAAGACCTGGTCATGGAACACACTTTCGATGGGATAGCAGAACTGGATAACCCCACACCGGCCTGGTTTATGGTCCTGTTTTACGGAACAGTCATCTTTGCGATGGTATACCTGTTAAGCTATCATGTATTTGGTATTGGAATGCTGCAGGATGAAGAATATGCAGTAGAGCTTAAACAAGCTGATGAAGCCAAAACTGCCATGCTCCTGAAACCCGGCAATGCATCAGCAAAGGTTAACGAAAACAATGTAACACTATCGAAAGAACCGGCAGTGCTGCAGTCTGGCGCGGCAATATTTAAAGGTGCCTGCACACCTTGTCATGGTGAACATGCAGAAGGTTTGGTTGGCCCCAATCTCACAGACGAGTACTGGCTTCATGGAGGTACTATAAGTGACATCTTCAAGACCATTAAATATGGAGTTCCTGAAAAAGGAATGATAGCATGGGAAAAAACATTGAGACCAAAACAGATTTCTGAACTGTCAAACTACATTTTGTCACTGCAGGGAACTAAACCTGCCGGCGCAAAAGCGCCGCAGGGTAACAAATTATAAAAATGTCACAGACACCAGCACATTTCAGGGACCAGCTTTCAACACTTACTGACGACGGCGGCAAGCGCAAATGGATCTATCCCAGGATCATAAAAGGCAAACTTTACAAATACCGTTCTATCTTAAGCTATTTTCTGCTTTTATTGCTGTTTTCAGCTCCTTTTATAAAATTAAAGGGCGAACAGCTCGTCCTGTTCAATGTACTGGAAAGAAAATTTGTTTTTTTTGGCTTGATCTTCTGGCCGCAGGACTTTTACCTTTTTGCATTGGCCCTGCTTATTTTTTTGGTATTCATTGTGCTTTTCACCGTGATTTTTGGCAGGGTGTTTTGCGGATGGATCTGTCCGCAGACCATATTTTTGGAAATGGTATTCCGCAAGATTGAGAATTGGATTGAGGGCGATCATCTTCACCAGAAGAAACTAGATGAAGGACCGCTGACTACTTCAAAATTCTTCAAAAAAACTTTAAAGCACAGCTTGTTTTTCCTGATTTCTTTTTTGATCGCCAACATCTTCCTGGCTTACATTATTGGTTCCGGGACACTGGTGCAGATCATTACGGAACCAGTAAGACAGCATGTGTCTGGCTTCATATCTATCTGGGTGTTTTCATTCGCGTTTTATATCGTGTTTTCCAGGGTCCGGGAACTCGTCTGCACGGTCATATGCCCTTACGGACGTTTGCAAGGTGTATTGCTGGACGATGAAAGTATTATCGTTGCTTATGACTACAAGCGTGGTGAACCGCGCAATAAGATCAGCAGAGAACTGGAAAACCAGCATGGAGATTGTATAGACTGTAAACTCTGTGTACACGTATGTCCCACGGGAATAGACATCAGAAATGGGACACAATTGGAATGTGTAAATTGTACCGCGTGCATCGATGCCTGCGACATGGTGATGACCAGGGTCAACAGACCATTGCGACTCATTGGTTTCAAATCAGAAAGTCAGATTAAAAACAATGCTCCATTTAGGATCAGCAGGAAAATGTACGGTTATTCTGCCGTATTGCTGATACTGTTGAGCCTGATGTCATTTTTGTTGATTCGTCGAACACCAATAGAAACTACTGTCTTGCGCGCAAGCGGCACTCTGTATCAGTTTCGGGACAAGGACCATACGGTAAGTAACCTCTATACTGCCGAACTTATAAATAAGAGCGGAAAAGATATCAGGTTTGAACTGACCGCAGATGACCGCAGGTTAAAAATCCAGTATGTCCAAAAATCAGCGGTGATCAGATATGGGGCAAGCACAAAGATTACCTTTTTTGTAGTCATGCCACAAGATGCTGTAAAACAGTATAAGACCAGGATCAGCTTTTCACTGATTTCTCAGAAAAAAATTGCAGGTAGATTTGAAACCACTTTTATTGCACCGCCAAATGATTAAATTATGAACTGGGGAACAAAGATAATTATCGGAATGCTTACGTTTATGTCCTTCATCCTGATCCTGTCGATCCTGATGTTTCGCAGCGATACCGACGCATTGGTGGACAAGGACTATTATGAAAAAGGATTAAAATATGATGAAACGTACCGGTTGAAAGAGCAGGTTCTGCTGGACAGTGTCATCCCGGATATATTTGTTGGAAAAGAATCAGTTATCATTACTTTTCAAACAATTTCAGAGGGAACAATTAAGCTTGTACGTACTGCTGATCAACGCCAGGACAGGATTCTGCCGTTCAAAACCAGTGAAGAAAATAAGGTAGAAATACCTTTAAATTCATTACCAGGTGGACAATGGAAACTGATCTTAAACTGGAGGAGCGGTGGAAAGTTTTATTTAAATGAACAGGAGGTAATTATTCCATGAGCAATGACAGACTGGCTTTTTTTATAGGTTTGCTGGGTTCACTCCACTGTATTGGAATGTGCGGTCCGCTGGCTTTCGCAGTGCCGGTAAATCAGCCAGGCTGGTTTTATCTGTTGTGGAACAAATTGATCTATCAGCTTGGTCGAATTGTTTCTTACTGTGCCTTCGGCGTCCTGGTGGGCATTCTTGGCAGGCAGTTCTGGTCATCGGGCGTCCAGCAGGGGACCAGCGTACTTACCGGCCTGTTCATTCTGCTTGCTGCATCTTCAAGGTTATTCAAATGGCACTCCCGTTTCAAAAACCCTGCTATAGTCCTGAAGCCCTTTAACTACTTATTTGACTTTGCGCTTCGGCACAAGGCAAATCATCTGTTCATCGGGGTGATAAATGGTTTGCTGCCTTGTGGCTTTGTCTACCTGGCTTTGGCAGGAGCAATAAATACCGGCAGCATTCAAGGCTCGGTCTCTTACATGTTCTGGTTTGGAGCAGGCACTACACCGTTAATGTTTGCTGCAACCATCATTGTCGGATTCTCAGGTCTATCTTTCAGGAATAAGTTAAATAAAGCCACCCCTTACCTGATGCTGGTGTTGGGTATATGGTTTATCTTACGCGGACTCGAACTGAACATTCCTTATTTAAGCCCGCAAGCACCTGATTCACAAACTCAGGTATGCAAATAATTCAATCAGTTACACTAAATTTTTGTGTTTCTGGTTGCCTTGCCCACAACCTGGCATCAAAAGCCATACAGATATTCCTTAGAAAACGCTTACCCAAAGGCGTGACTTTAAGTTCATACTCACCGAGTTCAACCAGCCCGTCATCGGTGAGAGTCTTCAGTCTTTCCATGGTGTCTTTCATTTCCGGCTGCTGTCCCTCTGCAAGATCCCAGGAGGTGTAAGCCCGGCACATAATGTTCAAAATATGTCGTCTTATGACCAGGTCTGTTTCGCTAAGAATATGGCCCCTGAAAACAGGAAATTTACTCTCGTTAACTAGTTTCAGATAACCCTCGACTGTCTTGACATTTTGTGAGAATGCGGTCCAGCAGTCACTTATGGCAGATACACCAAGACCAATCAGAACATTGCCTGCATGCTCTGTATATCCCATAAAATTCCGGTGGAGGGTCCTATTAAGTTCCGATTGATAAAGACTGTCCGTCTTCAAGGTAAAGTGATCCATTCCAATCTCAACATAGCCAGCCGCAATAAATCTTTCTCTCCCGAGTTCATATAGCTTATTTTTTAATTCTGATGAAGGCAAATGTGCTTCCGTGTATCTCCGTTGTCCCGGTTTTATCCAGGGCACGTGAGCATAGCTGTAAAAAGCGATCCTGTCCGGACGCAACCGTAGTACCTTATCTATGGTATTCCCGAGGCCTTCCAGTGTTTGCAATGGCAGGCCGTAGATCAGGTCATAATTGACGGACACGTAACCCAGCGCTCTTGCCTGATCCGTAACTGTCTTCACGGATTCGTACGACTGCATCCGGTTAATGATCTGCTGTACCTTAACATCAAAATCCTGTATACCCAGGCTGATCCTTCGAAAACCCAATCCATATAGTGTGAACAAATGCTTCTCAGTAGTATTGTTGGGGTGACCCTCTATACTAAACTCAGCATCCTGATGGACATCAGCAATACTGGTAAGGCCGTTGATTAACAAGGCCAGGTTTTCCGGACTAAAAAAAGTAGGGGTGCCACCACCCAGGTGGATCTCTCTAATGACCGGTTTTCTGCCCATCAGGACGACATACTGTTTCCATTCCTTAAGCACTGCTTCTATATAAGGTTTTTCTACGCCATGATTTTTGGTAATTCGGGTGTTACATCCGCAATAGGTACATAGGCTTTCACAGAAAGGCAGGTGAACGTACAAACTCAGTTCCCCTTGTTCATTTTCAAAAGAGGAAACCAATGCCTCCAGCCATTTTTGTTGATCAAAACTTTGTTCATCCCAATATGGAACTGTCGGATAACTTGTGTATCTCGGCGCCGCAACGCGATATTTTTCTGAAAGCGGTTTAATGTACATAACCAGGTAGTTCTTATTTTTTAATCTTTTTGTCCGGGAGCTGATCACAGGAATTTGAACAGACACAGGCATCGCCAAGGCACTTGTTCATCTGCCATTTGTCCAGATTCCTAATGGTTTCAATAGCCAGAGCCATTGGAAGATCTTCCAGGTTCAGGGGCATTAAAACTGAGTGCGGGACGTTGCCGATCTTTATGTTATGCTTACGGGCGGCCAGGTGATCTATATGTGAAGTGTCAGTAGACCTTGTCGCAATATATTTTACACCCAGATCCGCAAGCTTTTCAATAACTGATGCACAAACAAGGTCATCTGTAAAGACCACAACAGCCTCTTTCCCCTTCGCATAAAAAGCGGTTTCAGCTGACAGTGAATTGGAAATCAGGGTGATCTCGTGTTTTTTATGATTTGCTATGGCCAGTGGCTCTTTCTCGGCCGATTTTATACTATACGCAACAACTCTCATTCTATTGATTTTACATCAAAGTTAGCTGTAGCCAGACAGGTAAAGAATGAGGTTCGTCACACAAGATTCGTGACGTTCATCAGTTTTTCATGTTTTGCAGTTTTATCCGGTCGAGTATAGTAATCTGGCTGGCCTTCCTTTCGATGAGGCCTTCATCTTTAAAATCGCTTAAGATCCGGCTTACGGTTTCTGTCGCCATACCCGCCATACCCGCAAGGTTATCACGGGAAACACTCAGACTTTGAGTGTCACCGACAAGATTCTGCTTAAATAAACGCAGTAATACCTCAGCCATTCTCTTCCTTACTGAATTATAAGCCAGTTGCAGCAATTGTTCTTCCCTGATCAGCACGTTATTGGCCAGCATCTTTATAAACTGACCGGCAACGTCGGGGTATTTACTCAATAATTCTTCAACAGGTTCTTTAGGCAGCAAGCACAATGCGGTATCTTCCATAGCCTCTGCCGTGTCCCTGTAATTTTCACCGGCGAGCAAGGCCGGAACGCCAAAATACTCCTCAGCACCATACATGCCTGTCAGCAGTTCCCGGCCGTCAGCAGCAATTTTCAGCGTTTTAACATTTCCTGAAACTACCAGATAGATGCCATTGACTGAATCTCCCTCATAATAAATGATCTGTTTTTTTTTGATATGTCTTACTTTGCGTTCAGATACCAGTTTTTTTAGTTCGTCATTTCCTTTATTCCCTTGCAAAAGCGTACCCAGCTTTTCCAGTGACTGACTGTAGATCTTTTTTTGTATATCTTTTTTATTGAGCCTGCATTCAATAGCATTGAACAACTCCACTTCATCGAACGGCTTCGTAAGGTAATCATCTGCGCCCATCTCCATGCCCTTGCGCATGTCGATCCTTTCAGTCTTAGCCGTCAGAAAAATAAAGGGAATCACAGAGGTCTCCGGATTTTTGGCCAGAAGATGAAGCACACCAAAACCATCCAGTTCAGGCATCATGATGTCACAAAGTATAAGGTCGGGAATATGCTTTAAAGCCAGCTCAACACCTTGTTTGCCATTAGATGCTTTGATCACAGCATAATTTCCCAACTCAAGTATCTCCGCTGTACTTTCACGGATGTCCTCATTGTCTTCAATGATTAGAATACTGTGTTTTTTCATAATTTCTGTCGTTTGGTTTTATTTAGTAAATGAAAGGATAAACTTAGCTCCCTTATTAATTTCACTTTCAAAATGCAGCTCACCGTGCATCAGCCTGGCATAGCGCAATACAATGTTGAGTCCGAGACCTGTTCCCGGAATGTTGCCCGTATTATTGGCCCTGAAAAAGGGCTGAAACATATTCTTGTGTTCTGACTGCGGAATACCAATGCCATTGTCCCTGATCATCACTGTGCATTTCGAATCACTGATTTCTGTGTTAAATTCAATAAAAGTATGTTCACCAGAATACTTGATCGAATTGGAGATCAGGTTGATCATGCAGTTCCTCAATAAATTCTGGTCCAGATTTACCATGCTTTCCAAACCAGTATGCTGATAGATAATATTCTGGTCTTCCTTCGCAATCATCTGCATTTCCTCCGTTACTTCTTCAGAAAGTTTTACCAGATCAAAAGGAGTAAAGGCAGGCTCTACCTTGCCAGCTTCCAGGCGCTCCAGTGAAAGAAAATCATTTAGGATTGTAGTGAGGTTTCCTACAGCATTCTTGATCTTGCTTACATGTTTTTTAATGTGAACATTGTCATAAGGTTCCGCATACTTCTCAATCAGCACCGAAGAAAGCTGTACCGAACTTAGCGGAGTCCTGAATTCATGGGAAGCCATGGAAACAAACCGGCTCTTCATCTGGTTCAGCTCTTTTTCCTTTTCCAGAGACAAGCTTACCTCTTCTTTAGCCTCACTCAAGGCATTTACCATCTTTTTTAAAGATTTTGTGCGCTCCTCAACCAGTTCCTCCAATTCCGATGCATATTCCTTCAGACGCTGTTCAGCTTCCTTTTCCCTTGACAGGTCATGAATGAACCCCGTGTAAATGGTACGGTCATCATATTGTACCTCACTCACTGCAAGGCGGAACGGAAAAGTTGTTCCATCTTTGCGCAATCCCCTGACTTCCCTGCCTTTTCCAATGATGCGTTTTTCGCCGGTACTCTGGTACCTGTGAAGATAATCATCATGACTGCTTTTATCTGGTTCCGGCATCAGCATAGAAACGTTGTTTCCGATTACTTCCTCTTCAGTATATCCAAAGAGCTTCAGCGCAGCCGGATTTAAACTTTCGACTATGCCCCGGTTGTCAATAGTGAGTATACCGTCGATCGCAGTTTCAATAATAGCTTTAAGCAGTTTAGCAGGTTCCATATGGTCTTTTTACTGATGAGTACAAATGTAATGACCCCGGTTTTAAAATTAGATAATAAGGATCATCGCCAATAGTGATAAAGATCACAAATTTTCAGCAGTAATCTGAGCTACTTTGCGATTAAAAAAAGATAATGCAACATACTTTTCATATCCCTGTACTTGGCTTAGGCTATTCCATAGATACTCCTTTAAAAGTAGCCAGATACGGTATCTCTTCCGTAGTCTCCATTGTAGACGATGAACTGACTGAAAGAATGAGAAAATATCACGCAGCATTGAATCATGAACCTTACCATCCGATCAGCAAAACCGACCATGATGGAAGAGCCCTGAGAATTACAGCTTACCTGAATCTTTTGCAAAAACTGGTATCCGGTCAAATTACTGCATTAAAAGCACTAAGCTTCGATGAACCCAATGATCTTTGCAAGTATTTTGACCTGCTCCCGTCAAGCTCGGGATTGAGGTCCAAATATAATATCATGCTCCAAATGCCTGAAGGTATCGGTAAAGACAGGCTAATTAAAGAACTAAAGGAAGGAATTAAAGCGGGTGACATCAATGTAAATATCATGTCCAAAGTTGATAAGGCAAACTATCAGAATGGAATTTATACCGGCGACAAAAATACCGACGCACTGGCCGCGATCCGGGGATTCGCCGCGAGCAATCTTAACACATCAGTAGTTATTTCAGCTGGTTTAAACCCAAGGCTTTTCAGCTATATGGAAGAACTGGAGTGTTTTCTACCCTCGGCAGACGGCCACTTCCTGAAAAAGATCATCCTAAAAGTGAGTGATTACCGATCGGCAATAATACAGGCAAAAGTACTGGCCAAAAAAGGATTATGGGTTTCCGAATTCAGAATTGAGTCGGGGCTTAACTGCGGAGGACATGCATTTGCGACTGAGGGCCTGCTGCTTGGTCCAATACTTCAGGAATTTAAAGACAACAGAAAAACACTATACCAGGAACTGCTCGACCTTTATCAGCAAACGCTGGAGATAAAAAACATGCCTGTTCCTAGTTTAAACCCCGTACAGCTGATCACTGTACAGGGGGGGATAGGTACATCAGAAGAACACGAATTCCTGATCAATTACTACCAACTCGACGCCACTGGCTGGGGAAGCCCGTTCTTACTCGTTCCAGAAGCAACCAGCGTAGATGTGAACACACTCAGTGATCTTAAACAAGCAGATGAAAATGACTTTTATCTGAGTAATGCTTCTCCTTTGGGTATCCCCTTCAACAATTTTCGCAAGAGCACATCCGAGCGGCAACGGCTGGAAAGGATAGAACGCGGGCGCCCCGGGAGTCCCTGCACTAAGAAATACCTGTGCAGCAATACAGAATTTACCGATGAACCAATTTGCACTGCCTCAAGGGAGTATCAGCATCTGAAGATCAGGCAGCTGAAATCATCAGCCATTCCTCAGGAACAGCTGACCCGTGAAATAAGTAAAATTACAGAAAAATTGTGTTTATGTGTAGGTTTATGTAATTCAGCCTATCTAAAGTACAATATACTGAAGCCCAGGGAAAACCAGGCAGTCAGTATCTGCCCCGGGCCCAATCTTGCTTATTTCTCTGGTGAATACAGTCTGAAAGAAATGGTTGGACATATTTATGGCAGAGAGAACGTGCTTGGTGGAGTAAACAGGCCAAACCTGTTTGTTAAGGAATTTGGATTATATGTAGACTATCTCAGGAAAGAAATTGAGGGTACACTAGAGATTAGCGCTAAAAAGGCAAAATATTTCAGCAAATTCTATGATCAGCTAACCGCCGGTGTCAAGTATTATAAAGATCTTATTATTCAATCAGATCTGGCAAAGCAGATCTGGGATCATGATCAGTTACACCGGTTCGAAATGATCAGCAATAAACTTGTGAGTTCAGTCCGGCCCGCCCTTATATGATCATGAGTGCTTTACTCAAATCACTTCTTTTATTCGTCAGCCTTTACACAGCGTTCTGGAGACCCGCAGTTAAATCTCCTGCAGTTAAGTGGGTACTGGGTAAAGACTGCACACTAAAAGTTAACGGAAGCACCAACATCAATAAGTTTAGCTGTATAATTCCTGATTATCCTAAACCCGACACTTTAACCATCTATGGACCGGATCAGAATGAACCCGTACAAATCACAGGCTCCATGGTACTTGATGTACAAAGCTTTGATTGCCACAATCTAATGATGACTAAAGATTTAAGGAGAACATTGAAGCAAAAGGAATTTCCAAAAATCCGGATCAGTTTTATAAACCTTAGCAAATACCCTGACAAGGGTGGAGAAGCCGAACTTATTAAAGGAACAGTTAACATAGAGCTTGCAGGGATTAAAAAAAGGTACAGTATAAATTACAGGACTATTCCAAGCGGGAAGGCAAAGCTCACGTTGATCGGAAGTCAAACCATAAACTTCTCAGATTTTGATATCGTTCCACCAAGAAGATTAGGGGGCATGATTAAAACCAACGATATGCTGAGCGCAGAATTTGTACTTAAAGTGAATATTTTAAATTAGTAAAATGAAAAAAGTCATCTTTCCCGGACTCATAGCAGGGACAATATTATTTATAATATGTTACGGCGGGCTGTATATGGCGGTCAGGTTATTTCCTGGTTTATTTATCGAATACAATAACCCCCTTTTCAATTCTGATGGCAACAGGGACCTGCTGTTCTACCTCCACGCATTTATCATTAGCCTGGCGCTTTCCTGGTTCTGGGAAAGATTCAAAAGCCTGTTTCACGGTTCCTTTCTTTTGAGGGGTCTGGAATTTGGTTTTGTATATGCTATTGTGGCTTTACTACCTGTGATGTGGATTACGTTCAGCGCATTGGATATCACTGTTTTAATGGTTTTAAGTTGGTTTTCTTATGGCTTAATGCAGGCGATTGTCGCTGGGATCATATTTGCTAAAATCAACCCGTAAATTCTCATCAATAGATGATCAGCATCATTTTTAAGCATGTGTGCCATCATGCGTCGTGCTTCCAATACCAGGTACTTTTGACTAACGGTTCGAATTAACGGCCGATCTAGTATTTACTTAATTACATGGTTATGAAAACACATTACCTTTTACAATTTTTATATTGTACCACGCTAATTACCGCAGTCTCTGTCACCGGACTCCGCGCGCAGGATTTTTATAAACTGAGCGGTTCAAAAGAAAACAGCATTAAAGTCCTTGGTACTTCCAACGTACATGACTGGATCATGTACGCCCAAAACCCTATTGCCGAAGCATCGTTTAGTGCCCCGGCTGGTGATGAGGGAGTGCCAAAAAACCTATATACATTGAGTTTCAGTGTAAGTGCCAAAGGTTTGAAAAGTGAACATACATCAATGGACAACAGAGCTTACAAAACCATCAAAGCAGAAACTTATCCGACAATAACCTTTAAGCTGATCAGCTCAGTCATAACTCCGGTGAAGAAAAATACCTTTCTCATCAAGTCTACAGGCACTTTAAGCATCGCAGGTACTTCCAAAACCATTGTAATGCAGGTAAACGGAAGCATGAATGACGACAATTCAATCACTTGTTCAGGACAGCAAAAAATAAAACTCACAGACTTTAATATCCAGCCCCCGAGTTTTTTGATGGGCGCTATGAAAGTAGGCGACGACCTGACAATTCAGTACGGCCTTACCTTTAAAAAAGCAACACAAAATTCAAAATAAATATTCACAACAATAACCAATAATCATGAAAACAAATATACCATTTGCCGGTTTCACAGGCGTACTTCTTATGGCCTGTATGATTAGTCCTTTAACAAGTGCCGCCCAATTTCAGAAAGTAGATAACCTCAGGCCTTATGATAAAACAGGCATCAATGTTTTTGAAGATCCGAAAGACTCGGCCTCTGCATTTGACGGTTTAAAATTAAAATTCGGTGCAGGCTTTACGCAGCAGTTCCAAAACCTGAAACACAAAAATCCGGACGCATTAAACAATACCATCGGTTCATTTAATCCGGCAGTAGCAGGGAACAGGCTAAAAGTCATTACCCCTGGCTTCCAGACTGCACAGGCCAACCTGTACATGGATGTCCAGCTGGCCGATGGGATCAGATTAAATATCACCAGTTACCTTTCTACAAAACACCACAACGAGACCTGGGTCAAAGGCGGATACATCCAGTTTGACAAACTCCCGTTTAATGGCAAGATCTGGGACGATATCATGGAGATCGCAACCATTAAAATAGGTCACTTTGAAGTTGATTACGGTGATCAGCACTTCAGGAGAAGTGACGGCGGTAACGCTATTTATAACCCGTTTATGGAAGGTAATATCGTTGATGAATTTGCCACTGAAATCGGTGGACAGGTTATGTTAAGGAGAAACGGTTTCTTTGGGCTGTTAGGTGCAACCAATGGAATGATCAAAGGTAATGTAGATTCTTTGTATGCCGCTTCAAACCCTGACGGAAAGTACCATAAATCCCCTTCGATACTATTAAAAGGCGGGTTTGACAAACAGGTTATGAAAGATGTCCGCCTTAGAGTCAGCGGGTCATATTATGGCAACCAAAGTTCAGGCAGCAATACCATTTTTGGGGGTGACCGTTCAGGGTCCAATTATCAGTATATCATGGAATTGAACTCCGCCAATCCAAGCAGCACAACAGGAGCCGGTACTCCGCTGGCGTTCTCCGGCCGTTTCAATCCGGGATTCAGTAAAAAAGTAAATACCATTATGCTGAACGGCTTTCTAAAAGTAAAAGGGCTGGAGCTTTTCGGTACTTACGAAACCGCCTCAGGGAGAACAGCGAAAGAAACAGATACCAGGAAAATGCAACAGTTCGCAGGTGATGCAGTTTACAGATTCGGTAAAACAGAGAACTTTTTTGTCGGCGCAAAATACAATGCAGTTACCGCGCATTTAGCAAATACCGCGGCAATAACTTATACTGACGATGTCAAAGTTGATCGCGTTGCGGGGGCAGCCGGATGGTTTCTTACTAAGAATATTCTGTTAAAAGGGGAGTATGTAGTGCAAAAATATAAGGACTTCCCAACCCAGGATTATCGTGCCGGTGGTAAATTCAATGGTTACGTAATAGAAGCGGTCGTTGGATTTTAAAACGAAGCCGTTCGATAGTACATAAATAAAACAGGGGGAGCTGAAAAGCTCCCCCTGTTTTATTTAATAAAGTCAACTCGTTGATCCCTATCCAAACCTATTGAAACAAGCCTTTTCTAGCATCTCCCTGTGATCAGGATGTGCAATAGCTGTCAGTGCCTCGGCTCTTTGCCTCAGGTTCTTGCCAAACAGATTCACAATGCCATATTCAGTCACTACCCAATGAACGTGTCCGCGGGTAGTTACAACACCTGCGCCCTCTTTAAGAAAAGGAACAATCCTGCTAATGCCTTTATTGGTCTGAGACGGAAGAGCAATAATAGGTTTTCCGCCTTCCGATAAAGACGCGCCACGCATAAAATCCATCTGCCCGCCTATTCCCGAAAACTGATAGGTTCCTATGGAATCTGCACAGACCTGACCTGTCAGATCCAGCTCAATTGCACTATTTATAGCTACTACCTTTGGATTTTGTCTGATGATGCTGGTATCATTTACGTAACTGATATCCATTACCCGGACAGCTGGGTTATCATCCACAAAATCATAAAGTTTTCTGGTGCCTGCCATAAAAGCAGTCACAGACCTGCCCCTGTTTAGTTTCTTCAGGCTATTGTCGATCACGCCTCTGTTGATCAGCTCGATCACCCCATCAGAAAACATCTCCGTATGGAGGCCGAGATTTTTATGGCCCTCCAGATTTTTCAGCACCTGATCCGGAATACTGCCAATACCCAGCTGTAAGGTCGCTCCATCCTCGACAAGAGAAGCAACATGATGGCCGATCTTGCTCACAATATCGTTAGTTTCGGCAGCATAGTCTATTACTGGCAATTCCGCTTCCTGATAGACCATTGCGGTAATTTTACTGATGTGGATGAAACTCTCTCCATGGGTTCTGGGCATTCGCCGGTTTACCTGGGCAATGATGATCCTGGCCGTATCCACGGCAGCCCGTGCGATATCCACCGAGGTACCCAGCGAACAGTAACCATGCAGGTCAGGTGCAGACACCTGCACCAGTGCCACATCAATCGGCAGGATTTTTTTAAGGAACAATTGCGGGATCTGGCTTAAAAAGATCGGCACATAGTCGCCCCGCTCACTATTCACAACTGCGCGCGTAGCAGCAGAAACGAACAACGAGTTGACAAAAAAAGACCTGCGGTGTTCCGGCAGGTCAAAATTCACATCTCCAAGCGTGGTGATGCTCACCAGCTCTACATTCGTCAGCTCCGCATGCCTTTTTTGCATGGCCTTTACCAGGCAGACTGGTGTTGCCGCGCTGCCATGGATAAAGACCCTGCTGTCCGATCTGATTAGTCTCACTGCCTCATTGGCATTCATTATTTTCGTATTATTCATCCTTAAATTCTTTTATCCTGCAATATCCAAAACTATTCTTCCCTCGACTTCTCCCTTTTTCATTTGTTCAAGCACATCGTTGATGTCTTCCAGCTTTGCGATATGAATGGTCGCTTTTACTTTGCCTTCCACTGCAAAGCCAATCGCCTCCTGCATGTCCTTGCGTGTTCCTACTATTGAGCCCCGAACCGTAAAGCGGTTAAGTACAGTATCAAAAATAGGCAGGCCAAAACTTCCTGCCGGAAGCCCGTTCAGCGCAATAGTACCCTTCCTCCTCAAAGTAGAGAGGGCCTGCTCAAAGGCGATCGGTGAAACCGCAGTAACCAGTGCGCCGTGCATGCCGCCAGTCTCTTCTTTGAGAAAGGCACCAGGTGCCTGTTCTCTGGCATTCACTGTCAGGTCGGCACCCAGCCTTTTGGCCAATGCAAGCTTTTCGTCAGAGACATCAATAGCTGCAACATGCATGCCCATTGCCTTCGCATACTGCACAGCAAGATGGCCCAATCCACCGATTCCCGAAATGGCAACCCATTCACCGGGCTTAGCTTCCGTTTCCTTGAGCCCCTTATACACGGTCACTCCCGCACAGGTAATAGGTGCCATTTCCTGAAAATTAATGCCTTCAGGAAAACGGGCCACATAACGCGCATCGGCCACTACGTATTCCGCATAGCCGCCATCCACGCTATACCCGCCATTTTGCTGGGACTCACATAAAGTCTCCCAGCCTGTAATGCAGTATTCACAGCAACCGCAGGCACTAAACAGCCAGGGAGCGCCTACAATATCTCCCTCTTTAAGATTGGTAACACCCCGGCCCAATGCCACTACATGACCGACTGCTTCATGTCCGGGAATCAGTGGCAGTTTCGGTTTTACCGGCCAGTCGCCCATACAGGCATGAAGATCTGTATGACAGACCCCGCTTGAAACTACTTTTACCAATACCTGGTTTTCACCGGGACTTTTCACCGGCACCTGTTCTATTTTTAAGGGCTTGCCAAACTCATGCAGCACAGCGGCCTTCATTGTTTTAGGAATCATAACATTCATGTTTTTATTTGTAAATATTAAAAGAGAGGATGCAGGCCCTCAGGGAAGACCAGTAAAGGAATATTGATATGGTCAGCCTGATTCTTCGTGTAACTGCCTTTAAACAAGCGGTCCAGAAATCCAAGCGGACGGTGTATCATGACCAGTATATCAATATGTCCATGCGAACTTAACCAATCAAGACCTTCGCTCACCCGGGAATTGTTGATACGCCTGAAAAAGATCTTATCGTAATCGACCTTAGAAGTAATGTTACTCAAAAACTCGTCTTCTCTTTTAAGGTGCTTATTAGATTGCCGTTTTTCATCGCTGACATGTGTTACAACAATTTCCGCGTCAAAGTACCGCGCAAATCCAGCAAGCGAATGCAGTACCTTAATGTCCTCTGCTCTCAGATCAGTAGCGAAAGCAATCTTTCTGACCTCATTAAACGCAAAGCCCGAAGGGATCAGCAGTAAAGGGAAACCACCCTTTTCAATCAGGTTGCGGCTGCTGCTGCCCAGTATAAACTTAGCAGTGGCACCTATGTCCGACATTCCAAGTACCACCAGCTGTTTCGGATTTTCTTCAACCAGTTTACCCACGATTTCTGGTACCACGCCGGCCTCACTGACGCATTTAATGCCGGGATGAAAAGAATACTTACTCGCAGCAGTATGATTTTTTTCATCCAGTTTCCTGGCTAAATCGACCAGCTGTGCCGAAGTTTCGGCCTTAAGTGTTGAGTAATCATAAGCGGGAAAGGCCGCCTGCCCCGCCATTGAATATTCCGCTGGCACCAGGAAGGCATGGCAGAGCTCAATATTAGTTTTCATATATCTGGCAATATGCAATGCATACCAGGCTGCATTTTCAGCAGAGTCGGAAAAATCAGTAGGTACTAAAATTGGTTTCATAACTTTATTTTGACACCCTAAATTTCCTGATTAATCTGATTCCGGCCGATGATAGCTATCATCAATTGGCCTGATATTAAGAAGCTAAAAAAGTGATTCCGATCATATTATATCAGATGACGGGGGAGTCAAAAAGATATTTTCCACAAATAAGTCGCGTACATGTCCTGATCCGGAAATTAGCTAAGCCTTTATTTAACTATTCAAAAAAAGATAGGCTCAATGGATGATAAAAATCAGGTGTATGTGTGATTAACGTCACGGGTGATAAAGGCCGCAGGTACTAACTTCGGCCAATAATCAAAGCTACAATATAATTATCTGATGACATGATTGAGAAAGACCTGTTAATTGAGTTCGGATCCAAAATCTCCAGATTTGATAAAGGTGAAGTTTTATTTAATCAAGGGGATATGCCAAGGTATTATTTTCAGATCCTTGATGGGACAGTTAAGATGAACAATTTCAATGATGAGGGTAAGGAGTTTGTACAGGGACTTTTTACAGCCGGTGATAGTTTTGGAGAACCTCCGTTGTTTCTTAAAGACAGCTACCCGGCAAATGCTGTCGCCGTTACTGATTCAGAGATTATCCTCTTGCCGAAAGAAAGATTTATGGAGCTGCTGGTAAGCAATCCGGCGGCCCACCTCAGCATGACGACCAACCTTGCCCGGAGACTTTATTATAAATCTATTATCGCTTCAGAAATTTCTACCCAGGAACCGGAACACCGGGTTTTAAAATTAATAGATTATTTCAAAACCAAACTCAGTAAAACACCTGCAGACAGCAGGTATAAGGTTGAAGTTACCAGGCAGCAGATTGCGGACCTGACCGGATTGAGAGTTGAAACCGTCATTCGATCTATAAAATCTCTTGAAAAAAAAGGTGAACTGCAGATCAGTAACCGCAAAGTTTTCAGATAAAGGGGACTGAAATTGCTTTCTGCCTTTATGATTTCACTCATAAAAGCCCGGCTGATATAGCGATAACTTTGACGATAAATTAATTATACAATAAATTAAAGTGCATTTAAATGAATAGGGAAAGAAAACTTTGGATAGGATTTGCATTGGTAATGAGCATTTCTTTTGCCATACTGGGCTATTTCGGTTATGAAATTTACCAGCAGGCCCCGCCTGTACCTGCCAGGATCATTTCGGCCGACCATCAGACTATTTTTACCGGGACAGAAATAAAAGATGGCCAGAACATCTGGCAAAGTATGGGTGGGCAGGAGGTAGGATCTATCTGGGGACACGGTGCTTACGTGGCTCCGGACTGGACGGCGGACTGGCTGCACAGGGAAGCGGTCTTTATTTTAGATAATTATGCAAAAAAGGACTTCAATACTAGTTTCAGTGCGCTGTCTGAGGAACAAAAAGCAGGTCTGAAGATCAGGCTTCAAAATGACATCAGAAAAAATACTTTTGATAAGAAAACCAATACCATAACGATTTCAAAAGAACGCATCGCAGCTATTGTTTATTTGAGCAATTATTACAAAGGGCTGTTTATGGATGATCCGAAATTTGATCAGTTACGCCAAGATTATGCCATTCCTAAAATGTCCATAACGGATCAGCAGAGAATGCATAAAATGAATGCTTTTTTCTTTTGGGCAACATGGGCGACGGTAACCGAGAGACCGGGGTCCAAAATATCCTATACGCACAACTGGCCGTCTGAGGAACTGGTTGGAAATGTGCCGACATCAAATTTGTTGATCTGGTCAGGCATAAGTATCATTCTGTTGATATTCTGTATCGGGGTGCTGATTTTTTACCATGTGAAATCAGGTGAAGAGGAAACGCTTGAGGTACCGGCTGAAGATCCGCTTTTGAAACAAGGCATGACTCCTTCGATGTTCCGGATTAAAAAGTATTTTCTGGTCGTCAGTTTACTGATTGTACTGCAGGTAATCATGGGTGTGATCACGGCACATTACGGGGTGGAAGGAAACGGTTTTTATGGGATTCCATTGGATCAGTTCCTGCCATATGCGGTCACCAGGACCTGGCACACGCAGCTCGCTATCTTCTGGATCGCAACAGCGTGGCTTGCTACCGGGTTATACATTGCTCCTGCGGTATCAGGAAAAGACCCTAAATTTCAGGTGTTTGGAGTGGATTTTCTATTCTTTGCCCTGCTGATCATCGTATTGGGGTCAATGGCTGGACAGTGGATGGGTGTTATGCAAAAGCTCAATTTAATACAGAACTTTTGGTTTGGCCATCAAGGTTACGAGTATGTAGATCTGGGCAGATTCTGGCAGGTCTTTTTGCTTATCGGGTTGTTTTTGTGGTTATCACTGATGATCAGACCTTTGCTTCCGGTACTCAGGAAGAAAACGGCTGAAAAGAATCTGATTGTAATGTTCCTGATCTCCTGTACGGCAATTGCAATGTTTTATGCTGCGGGGCTGATGTGGGGACGGCAAACCAATCTTGCCATTGCTGAATACTGGCGGTGGTGGGTGGTACATCTTTGGGTGGAGGGCTTTTTTGAAGTGTTCGCTACTGTCGTTATTGCATTTCTCTTTGTGCGTCTGGGTCTGCTGAAAACTAAAACCGCCACTATAAATGTAATATTTTCGACCATTATTTTCATGTCAGGCGGGATACTGGGGACTTGCCACCATTTATACTTTTCGGGAACCCCGGTTGGAGTAATGGCATTTGGCGCGACCTTTAGTGCACTGGAGATTGTCCCCCTGGTGCTTATCGGCTATGAGGCGTATCACAATTACAGGCTGTCCAAATCCACAGTTTGGATCAGGGATTACAAATGGCCTATTTACTTTATGATCGCTGTTGCTTTCTGGAATTTTCTGGGTGCCGGTATATTTGGATTTATCATTAATCCGCCGATCGCGTTGTATTATGTACAGGGATTGAATACCACTCCACTACATGGACACACCGCTTTGTTCGGGGTTTACGGAATGCTGGGTATCGGTTTGATGCTGTTTGTTTTGAGAAGTCTTTACAGGCATGAGGTCTGGAATGAAAA
Organism: Pedobacter ginsengisoli; assembly: GCF_030244015.1. Lineage (GTDB taxonomy): Bacteria > Bacteroidota > Bacteroidia > Sphingobacteriales > Sphingobacteriaceae > Pedobacter > Pedobacter ginsengisoli. The sequence continues at coordinate 291,997 of NZ_JASSYX010000003.1, read as the reverse complement.
ACTGATGAAGTTTATCTTTTGGGCCACAAATATTGGTTTGCTGGCGATGGCGCTGTTAAGCCTTTTGCCGGTCGGTATTTGGCAGGCCATAGCCAGTATAGAACACGGCATGTGGTATGCGCGTTCCAGTGAGCTTATGCAGGAACCGGCAATGGTTACTTTAAAATGGCTTAGGGCCATAGGTGACGCTATTTTTGGATTGGGCATTTTGGCACTGTGTTATTTTGTTTTCGAAATTGCATTTAGAAGAAAAAATAAAAAGGTTAATTCTCAAACTAAATAAACAGGTTGTTTTATGAAAATCAATGCACATACGCGGATAAAAGTGTTGTTGGATCAAGACCAGGTCCGGGTAATTGACAGTCTTATAAAATTAAAGAGCAATTTTTCCAAACTGCGGAATCCAATACTGCAGAATCTGCTGGCGCGTCGAGTGACTATCGCCGATGCCTGCAAAATGGGTAAATGTGAGATTGAAGATTTCCTGTCCAGTATGCAACAAATCGGCTTCGTTATTGATGAGGCTATCAGTGAGCCAATAATACCAAAAGAAAACCCCATTGATTTTAACCATCAGACAACAGTGCTTGAACTGGACGCCCGCACCTTTCTTAACCAAAAAAAGGATCCGCTCAGGGAGATTCTTCAGATGGCGAATCGGGCTGGTATTGGAGAGCGGTTGAAGGTCATCAATTCGTTTGAGCCAGTACCTTTGATCAGCTTACTGGCGGATAAAGGTTTCCTGCATCACACAGAGGTCGTTGAAAAAGATTTGGTAGTGACCTGGTTTGAAAAAACAAATGGTGACACTGTCTTGGCAGAATTGCCATCTGAAGATTATGGGGCTAATGAACAACATGCATTTGATATGGTATTGCAACAATTCCCTCATGAAAAAATTAAATACATAGACGTTCGCCATCTTGAAATGCCTCTGCCAATGATGCAAATCTTAGAAAGTGCTAATGCATTGAATGATGGTGAGTTGTTGTACGTTTATCATAAGAAAGTGCCTGTATATCTACTTCCTGAATTGAAAAAGAAAGATTTAATATTCTTGCTGAACCATAAATCGGCCACAGAGGTGGATATGTTAATTTATGGACTATGAGCGCTGTCAGTCATCATAACCCGCTTTATAAAATTGTTGTAACCCATTATTTGCTCGCAGGCTTATTTTTTCTGACACTGACCATAATGCTCTTGTTTTCTGTTGGAGCTTTATCCGGACATTATTTTCAGCCAAAGGTCCTGGCACTGACCCATACAGCGGCATTAGGATGGGGAACAATGATCATATTTGGTGCATTGTATCAATTGCTTCCTGTTATACTGGAAACGGAATTATACAGCCTCAGACTTTCCTGGTTCAGCCTGGCTTTCTTTGTCCCCGGGATAATTCTCCTTATTTATTGCTTTTGGATTTTTGATCCGGGATTATATATGCAGACAGGCAGTGTGCTGGTCCTTACAGGGATTATATTATTTAATGTCAATGTTTTCTTTACGGTTAAGCATAAAAAGCAGGAGTCTATTTTTCAGGAATTTATCATTACATCTTGTCTATGGCTAACTTTAACGGCTCTGCTAGGTACTTTAATGGTATTTAATTTCCGGTTTTCCTTTTTTCAAAAGGATCACCTGCACTTTCTCAGATTACACGCGCACATGGGGATTGCGGGATGGTTTCTGATGCTCATTGTTGGGGTCAGCGCAAAGTTGGTCCCTATGTTCCTGGTCTCTAAATATCAAAGGAAATATCCCCTTTCTCTAAGTTATTATTTTATAAATGCAGCGCTTTTATCGTTTCTCATAGACGGATATTTTCAGGGGATTGGTTTTATGACTTATTTTATTGTCCTGCTGGGTGCTGCAGGCGTGTCTTTTTATCTGTTTTATATTTTCCGTTGTTTTAAATCACGTATCCGGAAGGAAGTCGACCTTCCGATGATGAAGACTTTGTTTTCATTTGTCTTTCTCACCGCTGGTATATTGATCCTGCCTTTTATATTGTATTACCATTTAAGAAATGATCCCTTTACAGTAAATATGTCCATGCTTTATGGAATTCTAGTCTTTATGGGATGGATCAGTACTTTGGTGTTGGGGCAGACTTTCAAAACATTGCCCTTTGTTGTTTGGCTGAAGCATTATGGACATTTAACAGGGAAGGTTAAAACCCCAGTTCCCGCGGAACTCATAAATAGCTTACTGCTATATATCCAGTTTGCTGCATTTATTTCGTTTTTACTGGCATTTACTGTAGGTTTTATTCTCGTTTCCTCTACGCTGAAATTTATAGGTGTATGTAGCCTCATCATAACAGCTTTGAGTTACTGTACGCAGATCATTTGCCTGCTTTTGCATAAAACTAAGACTGAAGATTATGATCACATTTGATGTTCCGTCACATTTATCCAGTAAGAGAGGCGATTTTATAAATGCCTTAAAAACCGTTATTGATCCGGAATTGGACGTCAACATTGTTGACCTGGGTTTGATCTATAGGATAAAACTCGATGCGGCTAAAATGTGCATTGTACTGGAAATGACCTTGTCCTCAAAATTCTGTCCTATGGGAGAAAGTATTTTATCGGCTGTTAAAAATTGTATGGAGCGGAATTTTCCTGATTTTATAACAGAGGTCGCCCTTGTTTGGGAGCCGGAATGGAACTACGAATTCATATCCGCTGAAGGAATAAGGGCACTGGAAGGGTACTAGTATTGAGCAGAAATATTATTTTCAATGTGATTGAGATCATAAAGACCGGACATCCCTGCGGGTAAATTTGTCTTAATATATACGGTCAATTAAAATAAAAAAAAATGGAAACTATAAACACACTAGATGTGACTGCTTTGGAGCCACGCCTAAAACATCCCAGGATTTTTGAAATATATGATGGATTAAATCCCGGAGGATCCTTTATAATTTATAATGATCATGACCCTAAACCACTGTATTACCAGCTGCTCGCAGAACGCGGAACAGGTTTTTCATGGGAATATCTGGAGAATGGTCCGGAATTATGGAAAGTTAAGATTTCTAAAAATGAAAGCAGCAGACAGGAAGAGACAATCGGGGAAATCGTAACCCGGGACTTCCGTAAAGCTCAGGTCTTTAAACGCTTCGGTATTGATTTTTGCTGCGGAGGAAAAAAGACCATCAAAGAGGTTTGCGACAAGAAGGGAATTGATTTGACGGAGGTAACAAGCGCGCTGGAGCAGATCAACAGTGACACACCGGCTGGTGAAAACGATTATTTGAAATGGGATATCGGATTTTTAACTGATTATATCATCAACACTCATCACCAATATGTAAAGGACAATACTTCATTTATTGCGGAACTGGCAAATAAGGTGGCAAGAGTACATGGTGAGCAGCACCCTGAAGCCATTGAGGTTGCCAGATTGTTTAATGAGGTTGGTGCGGATCTGATCTTGCACCTGAGTAAGGAGGAAAAGGTGCTTTTTCCCTTTATCAAGGAATTGGCCATTGTTCAGCGCAATGGAGGATTGCTTCCTGAAACTGCCTTTGGGAATGTTTCCAATCCAATTCATATGATGGAATCGGAGCATGAGCAAGCTGGTGAGATATTGCATGCGATACGGGAAATTACAAACGATTTTACATTACCGGCGGACGCTTGTAATTCCTACACAATTCTGTATAAAAAGCTTGATGAGTACGAGAATGATCTGCATAAGCATGTACATTTGGAAAATAATATCTTATTCCCTAAAGCACTATTGGCTGAGAAGGAATTGCAAATGCCTACAAATTAACGCTCAGAATCATCAGGTTAGAATGAAACCACTGTAATCGAATTACAGTGGTTTTTTGTTGCTTTCTAAAAGTTATTTTTCAGGAATATTCTCGCAAGCCCGGTTGCCATTACAATGGCACTCAGGAATAAAATTATATTTGTGTTAAATGGTGTTTGGAATATAATGGCATCGAAAGCCTGTAACATTAACATACCTTCCTGCAATAATACCCCGAGAATAAAAATAAAAAGCCCTGATTTGCTCAACTCCATGCCTCCTTTTGCCAGGATCTCGACAAAAACGCCAAGAATGAAGAAGGAAATAACACCCAGAAAGCACAGATGCAGGTAACCTATAATTACAGGTCTGAGGCTAAAAGCGAAGTCACTAAGATATGGGATAATGGATAAGCTCTGTAAAATGATTTTCAGGCAAAATGAAGCATATGCCAGTGCCCATAAATAATTTGTCATTTTGTTCAATCGGATGTCAGGGCTGTTGTGAATTACTTGTAAAAGTCTGTAATTATAAAAAAGTACACCCAATTGAAGTACTGCTGAGATCGCTGCAATCCAAAATAAATAGGATGGTACTTTTAGTCCCAGGATAGACAGCAAATAGGTGGGAACAACGGTCAATGCCAGGATATAGAAAAGGTTCTTACTGATCTTTGATAAATTTAGCTGACTTTCTCCTTTGAGTAAGGAGAATAGCAGTCCCAGACATGCAAATATAAACCAGCCATTGTACTGAAAGTGGAGAAAAAAATAAATGGCTGAAAAATAAAGATCCTGAACAACGATATGGCTGGCCATTAAATAAGCCAATGCAAAGGGCCCGATTGAAGAAACCCCTAAAAGTATCAGCGCGGATTTAAACCAGATTGTTATATGCTGACCTTCCTTTATGCATCTCAGATCTTTCCAGCAATAGAAGATGAAGAAATAGGAAACGAAAATCGATAGCGTGGAAAATGCAATGGAAAGCGCTGCGTATCCCTGGAAAATGAACGTAATTAGCATACCATATGCAGTAACTGTATTGGCCATGAGTATCCAATGGTATTTTTTGCAATTGGTTGTCTGTCCGGATTTGATGAGGTAATTTACCATCAAGGCCATTAGTGCCAGGGATACCCAGCCTGCAAATGCGAAATGTGAATGACCGTGCAATAAATATTTTTGGTTAATCAGTGGTAACGGGAAATTTATCTTGTACCGTAAAACGACGCCTGCCAGGGCGACGATAAAAAAATTGATCAGGGCAATTCTGATCCACTTAATACTGTTGAACTGAATGGTTTGCATAAATAGCGGAGATGGATGTTTCACTGTTTTAATCATTGTGAATTAAGGTAATTTGGATTATATGTAATTTGATAAGAATCACGTTTTTTCGCTTATTAATATGATTTAAATCATATTAATAAAAGAATTACAGCCGTATCATTACATCATAAATAAAATCAACAACATGTTATGAAAAAGCTGTTTTTTATACTTTCAATGGCCTTATTTGTTTCCGGATGCGCAAGTGAAGGCAATTCTGATGCGAGCGGCACCTCCGGTCAGCCTGCCACGGGCGAAACAAAGGCACCAGGTACCGACACTTACGATCCAAATCGGGGTGAGGGTAAATTTACCGATGTAAAAGTTGGCGACCGGCTGGACGGGGTTATGGCTGGCAGAGGCGAGAAAATTGCAGACCTGAAATGCATTTCCTGTCATAAGCTTACTGACGAAAAGCTGGTAGGACCGGGCTGGTCGGGTGTGACCAAGCGCCATAAGCCTGAGTGGATCATGAATTTTATGACCAATACGGATGCGATGATCGACAAAGATCCAAAGGTTCAGGCTATGCTTGAAATCTGTATGGTACGTATGCCTAATCAAAATTTAAGTGACGCTGATGCGAGAGATATCCTGGAATTCCTCAGGAAAAATGATGGTGTGAAATAACAAATTAAATGTGATTTTTATGAAAAAGACTCTATACATATTATGTTCATACACAGCAGTACTGTTACTCATGAACCTTTCTGGCTGCAAGCCAAAAAACGCAGGTGACGCCATTGGTAGTGATGCTGCTGGTAAGGTCTACGTGGCGCCTGGAAAATACGATGAGCTGTACAATTTTGTTTCCGGGGGTTTTAGCGGCCAGGTAAGCGTCTATGGTATTCCTTCCGGACGTTTATTGCGGGTGATCCCGGTTTTTTCAACAGACGCGGAAAAAGGTTGGGGATACAGCGAGGAAACAAAACCAATGTTAAATACTTCTCACGGAGAAATTCCATGGGGTGACCAGCACCATCTTGATCTTTCGCAAACCAATGGAGAGCTGGATGGACGTTGGCTATTTGCCAATGAGAATAATACCCCACGTATCGCGAGGATTGATTTAAAGACCTTTCGGACTGCTGAAATCATTGAGATCCCGAACAGTGCAGGAAACCACTCTTCTCCTTTTATTACCGAGAATACGGAATATGTAGTAGCGGGAACACGTTTCAGTGTCCCAATGGACAATGAAAATGGGGATGTGCCGATCAGTTCCTATAAAAAGAATTTTAAAGGTACTTTAAGTTTTGTAAGTGTTGCCCCTGCAAACGGCGAAATGAAAATAGCTTTCCAGATGCTGTTACCGGGTATGAATTTCGACCTGAGCCACAGCGGAAAAGGACCAAGCAGCGGATGGTTTTTCTTTAGTTGTTACAATTCCGAACAAGCCCACACTTTATTGGAAGTGAACGCTTCCAAAAGAGATAAGGATTATATCCTTGCAGTGAACTGGAAAAAAGCGGCGGAATACGTGAAACAGGGTGAAGGTAAAAAGGTTAAAGCCAATTTTGTACACAATACTTATAGTGAGTCTACACATACCGCTACCTCGAAAATGGAGTCAGAAGTGACGCTTATAGACGTCAGAGACTTTCCGGATCTGGTATATATGATACCATGTCCAAAATCTCCGCATGGATGTGATGTGGACCCAACCGGTGAATACATAGTGGGCAGCGGAAAATTAGCGGCGCTTATCCCGGTCTTTTCTTTCAGTAAAATTCAGAATGCCATTGCAAACAAGACATATGATGGCAGCTATGGTGGCATACCGGTATTAAAATACGAAGCTGCCTTGTACGGTGAGGTTAAAAAACCAGGACTTGGACCTTTGCATACGGAGTTTGATGGCAAGGGAAATGCATACACCACTTTCTTTATCTCTTCGGAGATTGTAAAATGGAATGTTAAAGATCTCAAGGTTTTAGATAGGCAGTCTACCTACTATTCTCCAGGACACCTGACCATTCCTGGTGGCGATACCAGAAAGCCATATGGTAAATACCTTATCGCTTATAACAAGATCACTAAAGACCGTTTTTTACCTACCGGACCTGAACTTTCTCAGAGTGCGCAGCTTTTTGACATTAGTGGTGATAAGATGAAATTGCTGCTGGATTACCCGACTATTGGTGAACCGCATTACGCCCAAATGGTTCCTGCAGAATTGATTTCTAAAAACTCACAAAAGATTTTCAGATTGGACGAAAACAAGCATCCTTACGTGACTATGGGCGAGAAAAATTCGAAAGTAGTAAGAGTGGGCAGCAAAGTACATGTTTACATGACCGCAATGCGCTCACACTTTTCTCCTGATAATATTGAGGGTGTAAAAGTCGGGGATGAAGTCTACTTTCATGTTACTAACCTGGAGCAGGATTGGGATGTACCGCATGGTTTTGGGGTAAAAGGTAATAGAAATGCAGAACTGCTGGTTATGCCGGGCGAAACCACAACGCTTAAATGGGTGCCCGAGAAGGCTGGAATATTCCCGATTTATTGTACAGATTTCTGTAGTGCTTTGCACCAGGAGATGCAGGGCTATGTCCGGGTTTCGGTAAAAGGCTCAAAGGTTCCGATTTCTTTCAGTCTTGGTAAAAATTCTGAAGCTGCTGACGAAATACTGAAAAAATAATACCCAATAGCTCGGGCCGTGCTTTTTGGCATAGTCCGGGCTGTTTTATCTCATGCTACACTTATGAAATCTACAGATTTAACCACCACAAATAGAATCATCGTGTTGGTTTGCGGGCTTGCTTTACTTGTTGTTCTGTTTGTTCCTTTATGGCAAATAGAACTGGCGGCACCGCAATACCCAGAAGGACTTGTATTAAAAATGTATCCTCATAAGCTGGCGGGTAATGTTGACATCATCAATGGACTGAATCATTATATCGGCATGAAGACACTCCACACAGAGGATTTCGTGGAATTCACCATATTGCCTTACTTTATTACTTTTTTTGCGGTGTTTTCGTTCGCTGTTGCCATATTCTTGCGTACGTTTAAATGGCTTCTGGGTTTATTTTCTGTTTTTGTAATCTTTGGTATTGTTGCGATGACCGATTTTTGGAGGTGGGAATACCAATATGGACATGACCTGGATCCAAATGCGGCCATAAATGTTCCGGGGATGAGTTATCAGCCTCCGCTTATTGGCTATAAACAATTGCTGAATTTTGGCGCTTATTCTTTTCCCGATGTAGGAGGGTGGCTTTTTATTGGAGTAGGATTGGCTCTGCTAGCAGCAATGTTTCTAAACTATAAGCATCAAAAAAAGCTCAGCTATGGAAATGGAAAAACCCCGATTCTCTTGTTTTTAACCTTAATCTTACTAGTTGCTTCATGTAATGTTGAACCACAACCATTGAAAGTTGGCGCTGATGCCTGTAGCTTTTGCAAAATGGTGGTTGCGGACAAGCATTTTGGCGCAGAATTGATTACAAAAAAAGGCAAAATCTATAAGTTTGATGATCTTCACTGCCTGATGGAATTTCTGAAACAAAAGGTGATTAAAAAAGATGATATTCAGTGTACATATACTGTGGATTATGAAGCACCACATGCATTGATAGATTTACATAAAGCCTTTTTGCTGAAAAGTGAAGATTTAAGGTCTCCGATGGGGAGTAATGTTGCCACTTTTTCTGCAGAAAAACAGCTGAAATTAACTATGCGGTCTTTAAAAGGAGAGCGGGTCTTGTGGGAAACATTAATGCCTGTAGAAAAATGAAAAGGGTACTGAGCGTAATGACAATCATTTGTGCTGTTGCAATGACGGCCCAGTCTAAAGTCATCAGGGTCGGGTATACAAAAAGCATAAGGTCAATCCAGCAAGCGGTTGATCTTTCCCAAAATGGAGATACTGTCCTGGTTGATCCCGGTACTTATATGGAGAAAAACATCATCATTCAAAAATCAATTACTTTGAAGGGCATTAATTACCCGGTGCTTGATGGTGAAAACGAGTTTGCCATCATTTCAGTAAAGACCAGTAATGCAACAATAGAGGGCTTTAGGTTGCAGCATACCGGTCGCTCGGAGATCAGGGATCTTGGGGCTATTATGATCTATGACAGCTACAAGGTGTGTGTGTTAAATAACATTTTAGAGGATACCAATTTTGGCGTGTATGTTCAGAACAGTAAAAGGTGCACGATAAAGGACAATTCGATAACCGCTTACGGGAAAGATGAGGTCCAAAGCGGAAATGGTATTCATTGCTGGCGATCGGACAGCCTGGTGATCATAGGGAATAAAATAAAGGGACACCGTGACGGGCTTTATTTTGAGTTTGTCAAAAATTCCCTGATCTGGAGAAACGTAAGCACCAGAAATGTGCGTTATGGGATTCACTTTATGTTTTCTAACCGCAATACCTATGTTTCCAATATTTTCGAGCGAAATGAAGCAGGGGTTGCGGTCATGTACAGCAAAAATATTCATATGTACAATAACCATTTTTTAAATAACTGGGGGGACGCAGCTTACGGGATTCTGCTGAAAGACATTACCGACAGTGACATCTCAGGCAATTATTTCAGGAAAAATACGGTTGGACTGCATATGGAAGGTTGTAGCAGAATTGAACTCTATAAAAACATTTTTAATAGTAATGGCTGGGCTGTAAAAATTCAGGCAAGCTGTGACAATAATGATTTTACCCGGAATAATTTCCTGGGAAACACATTCGATATAGGCACTAACGGTTCCTTAGTGCTCAATACTTTTACAGGCAATTATTGGGACAAATACGAAGGTTATGACCTGCATAAAGATAATGTGGGCGATATCCCTTACCATCCGGTAAGCATGTATTCTATGATCATCGACAGCAATCCGGCAGCCCTGATGCTCTTCAGGAGCCTGATTGTAGGACTACTGGATAAGACAGAAAAGATATTACCCGGGGTAACCCCTGAAAATTTAAGGGATAATAAACCTGTAATGAAACAAATCAAGCTATGATCACTGTAAGAGACCTTACAAAAACCTTCGTTAAATTAAAAGCTTTAAATGACATCTCGCTTTCTTTTCAAAGCGGTGAGTGTATTGCTTTACTAGGGCCAAATGGCTGCGGGAAAACCACTTTGATCAAAGCCATCCTGGGAATGGTAGTGCCCAACACCGGAAGCATCGAATTTAAAGGGCAATCCATACTTGGCCAGTGGCAATACCGTAATCTTATTGGCTATATGCCTCAAATAGGCCGGTATCCGGAAAATATGACGATCGCCAATGTTTTCGAGATGATGAAGGACATCAGGAGGGACAGCCGGAGAATATTGGATGAAGACCTGATCAGCAGTTTTAACCTGAATGATTTAATGCATAAGAAAATGCATACATTATCAGGTGGCACACGCCAGAAGGTCAGTGCGGCTTTGGCTTTCCTGTTTAACCCGGACGTGCTCATACTGGACGAGCCTACGGCAGGACTTGATCCGCTGGCTTCAGAAAGACTTAAAGAAAAGATAGCAAGTGAGAAAGAGAAGGGCAAACTGGTATTAATTACCTCACATGTGCTGAGTGAGCTCGATGACCTGATCACGGAGGTGTGCTATATGCAGGAAGGACAACTTGCTTTTCACAAAAAGCTGGATGATCTCAAGGCAGAGACCGGTGAAGATAAACTTTCAAAGGCTATTCCTCAAGTCTTAATGTTCCAATCCATTCTGATATGAAGAAAATACTAAAATATGTAGTGGTAGATATCGTACAGAATAAGATTGTGCTGATATATACTTTTTTATTGTTGCTTATATCATTAAGCGTGTTTAACCTGGAAAGCAATTCAGCTAAGGGCCTGTTGAGCCTGCTGAATATTATATTGATCCTGGTGCCCCTTATCTGTATTATTTTTTCTACTATTTATATCTATAATAGTTCGGAGTTTATAGAATTACTTGTCAGCCAGCCACTGAAAAGAAAATCTATATGGATCAGTTTATTTGGAGGATTAGCTTCCTCATTGTCGCTCGCTTTTTTTATTGGCGGCGGGATTCCGATTTTGTTGTATCATGCCGATTCAACTGGATTCATGATGATTGCAGTGGGCCTGTTTCTGACCGTGGTTTTTGTCAGCATTGCTATGCTGGCGGCTGGTATGACAAGGGACAAGGCCAAGGGAATAGGGCTTTCTATATTGCTGTGGCTTTATTTTTCGCTCATCTTTGATGCTCTTGTGTTGTTTTTCCTGTTTCAGTTCCAGGACTATCCGCTGGAAAAGGCAATGGTATGTTTCAGTTTTCTTAACCCTATTGATTTGGCCCGGATCCAGATCTTACTGCAAATGGACATCTCGGCACTAATGGGCTACACAGGGGCTGTGTTCAGAGAATTTTTTGGAAATGAGATTGGCGTTGCACTTTCTTTTGTTGGACTGTTTCTCTGGATCCTGTTTCCATTGTTATTGTCCCTGAAGAGATTTAATGAGCGGGATTTATAGAAGTCAAATTATAGTTTAAACACGAAAATTTATGAAAAGCAGACCCATTAAGCGTAGTGACGCGTTAAAAAGACTATCCCGTGAGCACCACTTCGGACTTCTTTTTACATGGAAAATAAAACAGGGATTAAAATTAAATGTGGAGACATCCCGGCTGCTGGATTATCTCAACTACTTTTGGGAAGGCCATTTGAAGGGCCATTTCTTTAGTGAAGAGGTCTTGTTGTTTAACAAAATTGATGCAGATGTATGTAAACAGGCTAAATTGGATCATCAGATGATAGCTAACCAGATTGAACAGCTCAATTCTACGAAACAAGACGATCGTAATGCATATCAAGTGCTGATCGACAGACTTAACGATCATATCCGTTATGAAGAACGTGTCGTATTTCCATACCTGGAGGATTCGTTGTCTGCTTCACTTGCCGAACTTATGAATGCATTGGAGGGCGGACATACAGAGGATTTTAAAGATGTTTATCACGATCAGTTTTGGGTTTTGACGAGGTAGCAATCTTCGTAAAACAGAACCATCAGGACGGAAACAGAGAGGTAATGTGGTCATTAGAAGGGCAGGGCCTAAGAGGGTATGGTGAAGTATGCAGATTGGTTATGAAAATATAACTATTATTGTAACTTAGCTAGTACATTAGTTTACATAATGGCTTTACATTCAGATACTGAAATTATTGAGGGGCTGAAGAGAGGTGGGTCACAAAGACGAATTTTTGAAAGAGATTTGTATCAGGGATATTTTTACCTGATCAGCCATGGCATAAAAAAATATAACATCACAGCTGAAGATGCCGCCAGCGCATACTCCGATACTATAATCAGCATTATCGATCAGATCATTGCAAACCGGTTTGAAGGGCGTTCTGCCTTAAAATCTTATGCCTACCAGATTTTTTCGAACAAATGTGTTGACCTTTTTAGAAAAGACACGACTAATAAGAGGAAAGCTGATCATGGAACAGCCCTGGACAGCCTGGTGTTTGAGCTTCCCGATAAGGCGAGAACTGCAATTCAGCAGATCATAGCAAAAGACGAGTGGAGAAATATGATGCAGAAGCTGCAGGAGCTTGGAGAAAAATGTAAACAGGTTCTGCTTTTTTTTGAAGATGGATACAGTGATAAAGAGATCGCGGGTTTTATGGAATACAATTCAGCAGAGGTAGTGAAAACAAGCCGCCTGAGGTGTCTGGATAAGCTAAGAAAAATGATGGGTACTAATGATATTGTGAAATGAGTGACCTGATGTCTTATATCGCTTCCTATTTTGAAGGTTCCCTGACCGCTGGAGAACGGGCGTTGTTTGAAGAAAGGTGTGTATCTGATCCTGAATTTGCCAGGGAGGTCGCGGCTTACATAGTAATGAGAGATTCCCTGAAGCAAGCACTGGCCGGGCAAAAAAGAAATGAATTTGCCGGACTTTATGAAGAAATTAAGGGTGGTGAACAGGTGAAAAATGCGGAAGGACGCAAATCTTACTATCTGTTTAAGAATTTTGTATGGTATGCGGCAGCAGCCTGCATAGGTTTGATTGCCACCTGGCTCATCTTTTTCAGAAGCCCTGAACCGGAAGATCTGGCACAGGAATATGTGGCGACAAACTTTAGCACACTGAGTACCACAATGGGCGGGGTGACAGGAAGCAAAAAAGACATGCAGCAAGGCATCGCTGCCTTTAATGAAAAGCAATATAAAAAAGCTTTGCAGGTCTTTCAGACACTGAGTACTGATTCGGCGGCCAGGCCCGAAGCAGTCAAAAATCTTGGCATCACTTACCTGGTGACCGGTGATCACAGCAATGCAATCAGGCAGTTTGATGTGCTGGCAAAAATGGACCTGTATGTCAATCCGGGACTGTTTTACAAGGCAGTCGTATTGATGAAAAGAGGACAGGACGGGGACAGGGTGATGGCAAAAAAATATCTTAAGCAGGTAGCAGACCGGGACCTGGCGGGAAGCAAAGAAGCTAAAGTTTGGTTAGAAAAATTATAAAACCCTATTCGCATGAACAGCAAACAACAGCAACCCAGTCGAAATTATGGTCCGGTTTGGATCAGTAAGCGCAGTGAGAAAGCCGGGCGTTTACTAAGCAGGTCGTACCGTAAAGACCAGATCCTCGTCTTTTTTAAGAAAAAGCCCACAGAAAAAAACATTCAGTTGATCAAGGAATCTTTTAAAAAACAAGGGTTTAAGACAGATGCGATCAGGATCAGTTCCTGCGGAAATTGCGATATACCAGTACAGCTCTGGTCAGCCAAAGGAATCCACGGCCTGATCAGCGGTGATTCGCTTAAAGCAGGTTCAGGGCCTGCCTCCACTACCGTTGGCGAGTCCTATTCGCTCAATTTTTTTAATTTCCTTCCTGCAGACCCCCAAAAGAGATTTGAGGCAAAGCCGGACAAAGGAAATATCCAGCAGAGGAAAAAGCAGGAGATCGTAATAGCCGTTCTGGATACCGGTGTGGATGCTAACCTGGTAGATCCGCAGTACTTATGGAAAGAAAACGATAAAACAGTTGCTGCCGAATGTTATAAACATATACATGAAGGCTGGAATTTTGCCGGAAACAATGGAGTCTATCATGATGACAATCCCAATAAACATGGCAGCATCGTCAGCCAGTACATCATCAACCAGTTTAAGAATGTTAAGGAAAACGGGGTAAAGATCATGCCGCTTAAAACGCATGACAAAGACGGGGTAGGCGATCTCTTCGGAACCATTTGTGCCATTAACTTTGCCATCGCCAAAGGTGCGCAGATCATCAATGCCAGCTGGGGGTTTTATTATTATTTCGAAATACCTGTTCCTTATTTAAAAACACTGATTACTGGTGTCCTGCGTAAAAAAGGAATCCTGTTTGTAACCGCCGCGGGCAACAAGATCGATGCAGATGATGCCATAGCAAGAAAGATCTACCAGATGGAATATGGTGTAACCCTGACAGACGACCAGTTACGGGATATCGCTATTCACAATTTTTACCCTGCACATCTGAGTACAGCTACCAACAGTGTGATCGCCGTGACCACCACGGATGGAAATATGGTGACTCCGACTCAAAATTACTCCAGGAAATTTATTGATCTGGGCGTACTGGCTGACCAGGTATCACGTACCGGGATGAAGTTTAAGCTGCCTTTTGAAACGGGCGGAGCACCCGAATTTATCAGCGGGTCATCATTCGCGACCGCCATTGCCAGTGGTATTATAGGTGCTTATTGTAAAAAGAATCTTTATGTACCCAATATTAAAAAAGCTGATTTCCTGTCTGCCCTTCAGGCACAGCCCAATGATGATGGAACAGGAAATGTACTCGTGAATAAAATTATACTTGCAAAAAAGCACATTAAGAATGGTTCCTGTGTGAAATAGATCTATCAATGGAGCGTTTGTTGTTGTGTTTGACCGTTTTCGTACTGGTAACTTTCATGCCTGTAGGAATTGCTCATGCCCAATGTATTTCAGACGCGGAACTCGTAGAGAAGGTAAATACAATACACAGCAATACAGATATTTCTAACGTAAAAAAAGTCCAGCTGCTCAAGGTGCTGCAGACCGGATTTTTGAAATGCGGCAGGTCCAGAAATAGTGCCTATGCCCAGCTGGCACACCGGCTCGGTGATTACTACAGCAAAACTGACGACCAGGAGCGCGCTATCTTTTACACCAAGGAAGCAGTTGCTGTAAATTCCTCAGGCAATGCGGCGGCAGACCCCTCTTTTTTGGCAAACAGCTATTTTAATCTCGGTATATTTTACAAACGGCTGAACCTGCTCAGGGAATCACACTATTATTTTGACCGCTGCATCGCTGCAGGCAGTAAGTTTCAGACCAAGTATTTTATTGTATTTATGGCTTTTGAACAAAATGCCTACGCATATTATCAGGCCGGTGATTATCAAAAAAGTGTAGAAGTAGCTGATGAGGGTTTGTTATTTGCGCAGCAGGCCGGGGATGAGAGTGCAAGGGCACCTTTGCTTGCCCAAAGGGCACAATCTGCCGTCGAACTGGGACACATTCGGGAAGGAGAGGCAAATGTGAAAGAGGCGATCGCCTTATTGGAAAAAGCAGAGTCTAACGCATCACATCTTGCCACGAGCTATTCAGTCTATGCTGATCTGCTCGGTAAAAAAGGCGATATAAAAGCTTCGTTAATTTATTACAGAAAAGCTTATGAGCTAAACAGGGCCAATGGAAACCTGGAGCAATGTGCCCGGGATCTCCTTGACCTGGGCAGTGTGTATGCAGATGACCTTGGGCAGGGTGCAATGGCGGTACGTTGTTATTATGAAGGTGTTAAACTTGCCAGGAAAACCAACGATCTGTACCAGCTGGCCGCCCTATACTCCAATATAGGGGTAGTTTATGGGCAGGAAAGAAAATATAGCCGGGCGCTCAGCTACTACCAGAAAGCGCTGAACGTACTGCCTTTGAATTTCACCGATTCTTCTTTGAAAGCAAATCTGAGTGTAAATATGCTAAACCTGGTCTCTAATGATTATTTCGTAACGACTATCGTAGCGAACAAGGGCAGCGCCCTGCTCGAACGTTATAAGCAATCGGGACATCAGGAGGATCTGAAACTGGCGCTGGCAGCTTTTGAAGTGGCTGACCATGCTGTAGACGTGATGCGCTGGAAGCAATACGGAGAGCAATCCAAGCTGGTCTGGCGGCAGAAGACTAAAGAGATGTACGAACAATGCATCGCTGTTTGCTTCTATCTGAAGGACATGGAAAAAGCCTACTATTTTTTTGAAAAAAGCAGGGCGGTATTGCTCAATGACCAGTTGAGCGGGGCGGCGGCCGAAAAACACATTTCAGAAAAAGACCGGAACAAGGAAAAGCTGCTGCGGGTAAAAAGCTATGCCCTAAGCCAGAAATTAACGGCTTCGATCCAAAATGCAGGCCAGTACGCACGGTTGAAAGCTCAATGGCGTGAGGCCCAGGATAAATGGGAAGGCTTTATCAGGAACCTGGAACAGAGATACCCCGCTTATTATGAGTATAAATATGACCGTTCTGTATATCCATATAAAGCTGTCCTCAAAAAACTGGAAGCGAACAAACAATCGCTGGTTGAGTATTTTACAGGAGACACGGTGATTTATGCACTTGTGCTTTCCCCTTCGGGGCAAAAACTGATGCGGATAAAGTACCCGGATTATCCCAAAGATGTGGGTTCACTGCTTGCGCTATCTGCAAACCAGTCCCTGCTCAATCAAAATTATGACCGGTATTGTTTCCTTGCCCATAAAGTATACATGAAGCTGTTCAGACCTTTGGACATTAGTCCCGGACGGATCGTCATTTCACCGGATAATCATTTTATCCCATTTGATGCGCTGCTTTCAGATGCGGGTTCAAAAACCAGCTTTCTGGCCAAACGGTACATTTTTAGTTATGCCCATTCTATGCGGGTACTGATGAAAAAAAGCAGTTCCGGCAGAAATGCGAATACATTCCTGGGAGTAGCACCTGTCAATTATAAGCCCGGCTCCGGTCTGTCGTCCCTGCCAGCCTCCGACAAGTCGCTCATGAACATTGCAGCGGGCTTTAAGCGGTCAAAACTGCTTACCGGAGCAGAAGCCTCCAGATCCGGGTTTTTAAATAATTTGACAAAATACCAGCTGCTGCAGATCTATGCACATGCAAATGCAGACAGCGCCAATATGGAGCCACGTCTTTACCTGGCCGATTCCGCAGTTTATTTGTCGGAGGTCCAGCAACTGAATTTTCCAAATACCGACCTGGTCGTATTGGCTGCCTGCAATACAGGCATAGGCCGCTATGCGGGCGGAGAAGGTGTCTTCAGCATGTCCCGTGCGTTCATGACAGCCGGTGTGCCTGCGAGCCTGACCAATCTCTGGCAGGTAGACGATAAGGTCACTTACCAGCTCACCGAGTCATTTTACAAATACCTGCAGCAGGGCCTGCCAAAAGACGAAGCCCTGAACAAAGCGAAGCTCGGTCTCCTTATGGACGGGGACAAGCTTCACAGCATGCCCTACTTCTGGGCGGCCACCATCCTCATTGGCAATACAGGCACCATAAATGAGTATCCTGCTATAAATCTGAACATATGGATCGCAATAGCTTTGCTGATCATCATTTCAACCTTGTTTTTTCTGGTAAAAATAAAAAAATAAAAAAGTTTATAAATGTTGTTTCCCTCTCCGGGAATGTCACGACTAATGTAATAAGTCTAGACCACTAATAAACTTTAAATCATTTACCTAAAAAACAAAAAAATGAAAAATCTATTTATCCCTATGTGTGCCGCTCTGTTTTTACTGTTTGGTACCACTGCCTCAAAAGCGCAGAACACTGCAAAAGGTCTGATCATCAATACCAGTTCACAGGCTGAGGTAGACAAAATTGTAGAATCCCTCAAGGGAGCTGACCCTGCGACTTATCGCCTGACTGTTAACTATGGTGCAGCACCATTGTCAGCGATCGGCAAGACTGGCGGTTCTTCTGTGGCCGTTGGTGCCGGAGGAGTTGCAGCTTCTGATGTGATCCTTGCTGTGAAAGTCATTACCACTGGTAAAGATCTCCAAAACTCCATCATCTCAAAGCTCAACAGCAGCCTGACTAAGCAATCATTCAAGTCGGTAAAAGCAAGCGCGCTTCGCGGACGGGCACTTTAAATCTAATCATCTGCCTATGGTGCGGGCGGGAAATTTCCGTCCGCATTTTTTTAACCCATAAAAAGGAACCATGAGCTCAAATATAAAAAATCAGGTAAAAACCAAGCTGATAAAGGGTTTTCTGATCTGGCATCTGCTGGTCGTTGTACTAGGCTCCGGGCTGGTCAGGATCAGCAATAAAACACTCGAAGGTGTCCTGTTCAGGTATTCTTCCTGGACAGGCGGAGGCTTTGGTTATAGTTTCTTTTCTCCCAATGTAGGCAATCAGACAGTAATAAAGACTTATACCATGACAAACGGAAATGTACTGAAACAAGATGCTTTCGGAACTGGCGACAACCTTTTTGACTGTCGTTTTTCAGCAGTAATCCACACTTTCAGAAACCAAAAAGCGTACGAGCTCATGTCAAGAATAGTCGCATCTTACCTGTTTGCCAAGTACCCCGGTTCGGGGCCCGCGTTTATATCGGTAGGCGAATATGTTCCTCAAAGTATGGCAGAATACAGGACACTCAAAAAAGAAAGCCAGTTCCGGGAAATATACAATGGTACGTATACGCTTAAATAAGAAAAAAATGAAGACTTTAGCGTTAAACAAACACTTAGAGTTTGCCATCCTTCGTGTTGGAGTGGCCATTACCATACTCTCAAAAATAGCTGTAGAGTTCAGCTATACTGATCTGTTGTACAGTCAGAAAGGTATTATTCAGGCTTTTTTGTCTGAACCCCTGAAAGTTACCTATTCAGTTTCGTTGCCGGACGTAGTCGTTTTCCTGGGTATCCAGAACGAACACCTTTTCCTGAATGTACTATATACATTGTTTGGGATTTCTGCAGTGATGCTGCTCATTGGTTTTAAAACAAAGATAAATGCAGGGATATGTCTTTTCATACATATGATTGTCTTTAACGGGTATAACCTGCTGACATTTGGTTTTGACGGCTTTTTATTTTCCCTATTGTTCTATACTTTGATCTTCCCTGTACAGAAAGTATTTTCAGTAGACCGCTATATCAGCAAACAGGAAGACGAGGAGATCTTACCAGAAACTTATCGCTTTTACGTAAGGATATTGCAGGTTCATTTGTGCATTGTATATTTTGTGGCAGGTTATTCAAAACTGGGTGGCCAGGAATGGATGAACGGGACTGCGATATGGAGTGCCATCAATCAACCGCAGTTTTATACCTGGTTTACGCCGATGATAAAATCTGTAGCCAGTAATCCGGTAGTATGTGCCGCACTGACCTGGGGAACACTGTTTGCGGAAACCCTGTTTCCTCTACTGATCTGGGTCAAATGGGGCAAAATCCGGATGGTTATACTTGTGGGGATCGTGCTGATGCACGTATTTATCGGTGCGGTAATGGGGCTTCAACTGTTTGCCTGGATCATGATCGTGTTTGACCTGAGCGCATTTGGCGGTATATTTAGAAAAGAAAGCGCTAAAATCAGAGACCGTCAGCCAGGATTTAAAGCCTTTGAAGACAGGTACCCGCATCAGTTGTACTTATGATCGCTATCCTGATTGAGGCTGGAATTGTCTTTTGTATCTTTCATCGTTACATAAACCGTTAAGGAAATGAAGATGCAAATGGTGATGTACCAATAATAGTAAGATTCGTGATGCCAGTCTTTCATCCATAACGCGATATATTCAGCAGTACCTCCAAAAATAGCTACGGTCAGGGCGTATGGCAGGCCGACACCCAGTGCCCTTATCTGTGCCGGAAACAACTCAGCTTTTACTATCGCGTTGATACTGGTATAACCGCTGACAATGATCAGCGCAGCCAATAAGAGAAAGAATGCCTGCCATTGTGAGGTGGTATGGCTTAAAGTTGTCAGCAAGGGCACGGTACACACTGTGCCCAGTATGCCGAAGCCGATCAGTAAAGGCTTGCGGCCGATCTTATCGGACAAGGCACCAAATAAGGGCTGGAGCGCCGCAAAGATCAGCAGGGTAACAAACGACATCAAAGTAGACTGTTCTTTAGTAAGATGGACCGTGTTGACCAGAAACTTTTGCATGTAAGTGGTATAGGTATAAAATGCAAGTGTGCCGCCTAAGGTAAGCCCTATTACCTTAATTACAGCTTTAGGATGCTTTAGCAATTCTTTTATTGTTCCTTTTCTGACAGACTGATGTTCTTTTTGACTTTTAAACGCCTGTGTTTCTTCCAGGTTATTTCTCAGGTATAGCGCCACTATAGAAAGTATTGCACCAAAAACAAAGGGAATACGCCATCCCCATTCCAGTAACTGGGCTTCGGAAAGCAGCAGCCTTTGCAGGATCAGTTGAATGCCAAGTGCCAGCAGCTGGCCGCCTATTAAGGTTACATACTGAAAGCTGGAATAAAAACCGCGGCGGTTTTTGGTGGCCATTTCGCTTAGATAAGTTGCTGAAACACCGTATTCGCCGCCAACGCTCAATCCTTGCAGTAGTCTGGCACTAAGCAGCAGAATAGGAGCAACGATACCGATGGCATGGTAAGTTGGAGTCAGGGCGATGACCAGGGAACCTAAAGACATTAGCAGCACAGAAAGGGTCATCGATTGTTTACGTCCGGAACGGTCAGCGACCCGGCCAAAAATATAACCGCCTAAAGGACGCATTAAAAACCCTAAAGCGAATATGCCCGCGGTATTGAGCAGTTGCACAGTAGGGTTGCCCTTTGGAAAAAAAGATGCCGAAAAGTAGATCGCAAACGCAGAATAGGCGTACCAGTCGTACCATTCGACGAGATTGCCTATCGAACCGCCTAAGATGGCTTTGAGTCTCTTTACCGAGATTTGCTCAGCCATTTAAGCATGCGTCAATGTTCCCTGGTTTAGCTGTTTTCATGTCCTGTGGGGGTCATTCCTTTTCATAATGAAGACCGATTACTCCGGGAGAAAATGCTTTTGTCTCACTAAGTTTCAGCCCGACTTTACTCTGGATGTTTTTGAACAAAAGAATTCCGGTGCCGAGCAGTACAGGATTTACAAACAGCCAGTATTCATCCACCAGATTGCCTGCTGCCAGCCCGTGATAGGCAGATGGGCTGCCAATCATTAGAATAGTCCCGCCGGGCTGTTGTTTGATCTCTTCAATTTCTGCCACAATATCTCCGCCAATGAAACGTGTGTTTGCCCGGCTTGTATCCTTCATCGAGTTCGACACGACAATTTTTTCCACTTTATTGTACCATTGCCCGTGTTCAATATCGTGCTTTGACGCATTTGGCTTATCGGCAGCCGTTGGCCAATAAGCATCCATCATCTGGTAAGTTACCCTGCCGTAAAGTGCGGCATCGGCATCAGCAGTCAATCCGCCTACAGCCTCAAACATTTCGTCGTTGATGCGGATCCAGTCCATTTCTCCGTTAGGGCCTGCAACAAATCCATCGAGGGAAACGTGCATCAGTAATATTATTTTTCTCATAGCTGTATTTTTTTGCGTTCTTTACAATGGTAAAGTTACCAGGTAAATCAGACCACAGTCCGCCTTAAGAACGACAATTTCAGGGGGTGAATGAGACAAATATCTAGTTTACTTTTTTCAGTACGGCCGCGCCGGATTTCTTTTCATTCACCTTCGCCGGATTGCCCTTATAACTGATCTCGCTTGATCCTTCGGTGTTGATATTCAGTTCATTAAGGACATTGATGTTGGCCTTTGCAGTTCCGGTGATGTCAATTTTATAAAGACCTGAAATGAAGTCGAAAGCTTCTACTTCTGCGATGCCTGTGACCATAAGTGTATGCGAGCCCGTCTGTCCGGTCAGTTTAAGCGTTCCGGTTCCATCTAAGTTAGTGCTCAGGTTTCCGGCTGACAGGTCCATGGTTACTTCGGATGAACCGGCCATGCTCAGTTTCAGATCACCTGCATAAATGCGCTCTCTACCCGATACCTTTACGGTCCCGTCTCCTTTTAATTCTTTCAGTGCACCTATTCCGGCTTCCACAACAATGGAATCTTTGCCGCAATACGCTTCTTCTTTTGCTTTAATATTGAGCTCGGAGCCGCTCACATCAACCTTCACATATTTCATTAAGTTAGAATCTGTCGCTATCCTGACTGCATAGCTGCTGTCCTGTCTAAGGATCAATATGACCGAACCTGTCACACTGATCTTATCAAAAGGTTTGACGACGGTATTCTTTTCTATATGGTGTCCGGAATCTTCAATGCAATCGGTATTACATCCTGTAAATAAAAAGAGGAGCAGGCAGACAATGGCTGTTAATTTTTTCATGGTCCATAGATTAAGCGCTTAAATATAGCGTTTTTTACCTTTCCTTTCAGTCTGTACCCGCAAATGTTAAGGCCTGCTTTAAGCAACGTAGCTTTGGATCTCTGGTTGTTTATGTTGCACCTGGCGGCCGGCACCCTATAGCGTATGGGACCTTCTTAAATTCCTGTAAGATGGACTTCCCAATCCCTGACCGTGGAACGGTTCTTTGGTTATATAAACGATCGCTTTAAAACAAATAAAGAGAAAGGATGCGTCATTATAAAAAACAGGCACATCATCCGATGTGCCTGGCTTTCCTTACTCTAACTAAACTAAACTAAAACTGCTGGAATTATACAAGCGGCATGCCACTCGGAAATGTCTGTTTTTAGATGATCAGAGCGATTTTTTGAATCACCTGGTGTACGGTTCTGAACAGCTATGGCCGATCCCGGACAAAAGCGGGCAGGATGCGGGGTTGAAATGATTGTAGATTTTTTATTCATGTTGTCAATTAAATAGTAAATTGATGACATGAATAAGAAAGTTGTTTTTTCTGCTTTGCTGGTTATTTTTTCTTTTGCCCTGTCTTACGGTCAGAACAGCGCTCCGGCTATTAAAATTGACGTCAGGTTGATTTCTGATCAGCTCGCTTACCCTACTGCTTTTGCCGAACCAAAGGACAGGTCAGGAAGGCTGTTTGTTTCTGAGCAAAAAGGCAAGATCAGGATCATCAGTAAAGGTGTGCTCCTTGAACGGCCCTTTCTGGACATTACGGAGGATGTGCTGATGATGAACAGTGGCGATGAAATGGGCCTGCTCGGTTTTGCGTTTCATCCGCTGTTTGCGAAAAACGGCAAATTTTATGTTTTTTTCAGTAAACGTGTGGCCAGGAAACCAGGATTGGACCACCGAAGTGTGATCCGTGAGTATAGTGTGTCCAAAACGGACCCCAATCTGGCCGACAAGACAACTGCGCGGGAGGTAATGTCTTATGATGAGCCGGAATCTAACCACAATGGCGGTGACATCAAGTTTGGGCCTGACGGCTTTTTATATATCGGTATTGGTGATGGCGGGGCCTATAATGATCTTCATGGAGAGTTTGGGAACGGACAGAATCTTAATGTCGTATTTGGTAAAATTTTGCGGATCGATATTGATAAGCCGCCTTACGGAATTCCTGCTGATAATCCTTTTGTCGGGAAGGAAAACACACGGCCTGAGATCTTTGCTTATGGTTTCAGAAATCCATGGCGCATCAGTTTTGACAAGGTTGACGGGAGGCTATTTGCCGGGGATGTCGGGCAGAAAAACTGGGAAGAAATAGACCTGGTAACTAAAGGTGGCAATTATGGCTGGAGGCTGAGGGAGGGCACTCATGTTAAAACACCTGGTGATCCGGATCCAAAGAACTGGATCAACCCAATCATTGATTACGGCAGGCAGGAAGGCATCAGCGTGACCGGGGGTTACGTATACAGGGGAAAACAGATTCCTTCGTTGTACGGGAAATATATATTCGGGGATCTGATGGGGCCGGTCTGGGCTTTGACTGATGTCAAAAAGGAACTCTGGAGTAAAGAAAAGCTTTCCATTTCCCGTGATCCGGGAAGCTGGCAGATTTATAGTTTTGGCGAAGATCAGGCTGGCGAACTGTACATCCTTTCTGTGCTGATGGAGAGCGGCAAGGGTGCACTGTATAAGATTGTGGCCGGAAAATAAATCAATACTGTGTTTGGTAATAGTGTTGTTACTTAGACTTGGGTATAAGATTTATAAATTTAACTAAAGTTCTAAAACGCAGGTAATGAACAAATATAGGTCTCTCTGTCTGAGCTCGATGAGGTCGACGCTAATTGTGCTGATCTCATTGATGCATAGCGTCAGTGCTTTTTCACTTACTGTGTATGTCTCGCCTGACGGCAAGGACAATAACCCAGGGACCTCAAAAGCTCCTTTTGCCAGTTTAAATGCTGCGAAGGCCTATATCAGCCAGCTGCGTAAAAAGCAGCCGCTTGCCGAACCTGCCGAAATCATTGTTGCACCCGGAATTTATTACCTGACAGCCCCTCTTGAATTTACCGCCGAGGATTCCGGTACGGCTGCTGCACCATTAATCGTCCGTGGCAAAAAGGGCTCGAAATGTGTTTTTACCGGTGCTGTCCGCCTTCCCATATTCCAAAAAGTATCAGATCATTTATGGAAAGTTGAATTGGGTGATATAAGTAAGTATGGTGGTGATATTCAGCAGCTTTTCGTGAATGGTAAAAGAGCGGTAAGGGCCAGGACGCCCAATGAAGGTACTAATTTTAAGGTAAAAAGCGTTTCTGAAATTGATGTGGATGCCAGTAAGAGGTCTGCGGTTCAAAAGATAACACTGACCGCCGAACAGTTGAGTGTATTGCCGGTAAACAAGCCTTTGGAGGATCTGGTCATTTCTGTAAACCATGCATGGGACAGGACTAAAAAGCATGTTCGCAGGGTCTCTTTTTTCGAATCTGCTGTTTACATTGGCGGCAGGCCGATGCAGCCATGGAATAAGCTGGACAACAGCGCACAGTTCTTTTTTGAAGGAGAAAGGGATTTTTTGGATGAGGGTGGTGAATTTTTTAAAGACCGGGAGGGGATTCTGTTTTATGTACCAAGAGACGGTGAGAATATAGAGAACAGTATTGCCCTGGTGCCGGTCATTCAGCAGATTTTAGTCATTAGTGGTACCGACCAGAAGAAAGTGGAACATATCCGGTTCCAGGATCTTTCTTTTGTGTATACCAATCATATTATGCCGGCATCAGGAGAAGAGCCCAGCCAGGCTGCTGCATCTACAGAAGCGGCTTTGATGCTGGACTATGCCGCCAGCATTTCATTCAAAGATTGCCGGATTGCTCATGTGTCTAATAACGCAGTGTGGTTCAGGGCGGGATGCAGGGATATTAAGATGGAAAGGTGCTATATTTATGACTTGGGTATAGGTGGCATCAAGATCGGGGAGATGAAGGCCCCGGCCGACGAAAAAAGTGCCACTGGTGGCATCACGATTGACAACAACATCATCCGCTCGGGCGGGCATGTGATCCCTACGGGGGTAGGGGTGCTTATCTTTCAGTCGGGCGACAATACCGTTTCTCATAATGAAATTGCAGATTTCCGGTATACGGGTATCTCGGTAGGCTGGGTATGGGGATATGGTAATAGTCCGGCTAAACGCAATAAGATTATTTTCAACCATATCCATCATTTGGGCTGGGGCGAGCTGAGTGATATGGGCGGAGTGTATACATTGGGACCCTCCGAGGGTACGGTAGTGAGCAACAATACGATCCATGATATTTATTCTTACGGATATGGGGGCTGGGGCCTGTATACTGATGAGGGCTCTACGGGCATACTGGAAGAAAACAATCTGGTCTATAACTGCAAAAGTTCCGGTTTTCATCAGCATTATGGCAAGGACAATATGATTCGCAATAATATTTTCGCCACGCAGATCAAAGCGCAGCTGCAGGCTACACGGGTGGAGGAGCACCGCTCTTTTTCATTTATGAATAACATTGTTTATTTCAACAGTGGAAAACTCGGGGAGAATAACTGGGCTAAGGTAAATGCAGTTTTAGATAGCAATATTTATTGGGACAGCCGGAATCCGGATATGAAGATGGATAAGGAGAAAAATTCATTGGTGGCAGACCCTATGTTTGCCGATCTCCCTGCCGCCGACTTTACGATCAGGAACAAAAAGGCAATAAGGAGTGTTGGCTTTGAACCCTTTGATTATACTAAGGCGGGAGTGTACGGGAGCAGTTCCTGGAAAGAGCTGGCGATGTTTGATCCCGGCCTGGCCCGGCAATTTAGTGAAATGGTGGAGCGGAGGCTTAAAGAGGGGGGATAATGAATAATGGTTTAACGCGTTGCTATGATCAATTGTTTAATAGCGCCTAAATGGTATGCCGCATGTGGGATTAACGCCAGGGTACCTTGTCTGAACTGTTCATTTGACCAGTCTTTTCTTTCGGCAATTGCTGCTCTGAGGTCTTTATAGGCGCTAAGCAGGTCTTGTTGCAATTTCCGCCACTCGTCATCGTTTACTTTATGGATTTTCCAGCTTTCGGACCAGTCGGGCGAAGGCATTTTTCCATCGAAGAATTCCAGCGCCACACGTATACTCCATCTAAGGTGTTCGGTGTGTGCCGCGATTGTTGATCCGCCTTCAACGGTTGGCGCGGAGGCCTGAAGGGCATCGATCTGTTCGATCGTTTTGGTAAAACCATGTCCTGGTTTCATGTCGATCACCCAGGCATGCTTGCCTGCTGAACCAATATAAAGTTCGTCAAGCAATTCAAGCAGAGATGAGATTATTGCTTCCATATTAGCACAACCATTAACTTTTCGAAATGTTTTACCTTCTGTACAAGTAGAGTTTAAGTTTTTTATAATTGATGACTGCGTTGTATTTTAGCAGCAGGTCGCTGCCGATGATGCCGATGACAGGCGGGTGGCCGAAACTTTCATAAGCCTCGTTTACGCCTTCCAGGTCAAGGGAGACTGTTTCATAATCGTTAAGGACCAGCCGCCCGATTTCTAGTTTCGGGATAACTGCCTGCAGGCTGCTGGAGGTAGTAAACAATGTGGTGGCAAGAACCTCGTCACTAGGAATGAGTTCAGGCAGGCGATCTCTGAGCCAGGTTTCATCAAATACGGACCTTGATGCGCCTGTGTCAACCACGGCAAATGACTTTTGTCCAAAAGCAACGATTTCCACCAGCAGGTGGAAACCGTCGTCTTGTAAGTTCACTAAGATTATTGGAACTGTGATCGGCCACATTAAATTAGCTTCATTTCTGTAAGTACGTTATTCATACTGCGCACTGCGTCTGCACTTTTATTGAATGTGGTCTGTTCTTCATCACTTAGTTTGAAGTCAAGGATCTTTTCTACTCCGTTCTTGCCAATGATAATTGGCACAACCAGGGAGATGTCGCTTTGTCCGTATTCACCGTCCAGGTATACTCCTGAGGAGATCAGTTTCTTTTCGTCACGAACAATGCTTTCGACCATCGCAGCGGTGCCGGCTCCGGGAGCGTACCATGCTGAAGTGCCGATCAGTCCGGTCAATGTGGCTCCGCCTACCATAGTAGCTTTCACGATTTTATCCTGCTGCTCTTTGCTGAGAAACTGGGTAACGGGAATACTGTTCCAGGTGGCGTGGTTGATCAGTGGGATCATAGTAGTGTCGCCGTGTCCGCCGATAACAACTGCATTCAGATCGCCGGGTGAGCAGTCCAGTTCCTGACTCAGGTAATATTTGAACCTTGCTGAATCCAGCGCACCGCCCATACCGATGATGCGGTTTTTTGGAAGACCTGATGTTTTCAGGGTCAGGTAGTTCATGGTGTCCATAGGGTTTGAAACCACTATAATGATTGTATCTGGTGAGTACTTCAGGATATTTTCTGTAACTCCTTTTACGATATTGGCATTTGTGCCGATGAGTTCTTCGCGGGTCATGCCCGGCTTGCGCGGAAGGCCTGAAGTGATGACCACTACTTCGGATCCTGCTGTACTGGCGTAGTCGTTGGTTACTCCTTTTATTTTAGTATCAAAGCCCAGTAAGGCTGCGGTTTGCATCATGTCTATAGATTTGCCTTCAGCAAAACCTTCTTTGATGTCCAGCAAAATTAGCTCTTGTGCCAGCTCTTTTCTGGCGATATTATCTGCACATGTAGCGCCAACAGCACCTGCACCTACAACCGTAATCTTCATAGTGTTAATTCTTTTAAGGGTTACTAAAATCTGCAATAAACCTGGCGATTTTTTATCGAACGGGCTATTTTTGGCTAGGTAATTAAATTGAATCTCTGCCTGCCTAAGTTAGAGATTTTTGCGTTTTAAAAAATGCTTTTGAAAACTTTATTGTATGTTGGGGGTTTTTATAATAAAGAATTTACATTTGCTTAACGCAAAAAGCTGAAGACTGTCATGGATAACAAACCGGTAAAAAAAGTTGATATTATGTCTTACGCTGGTAAATGGTATTCATTATATTCTATACCGACTTTCATGGATAAACACTGGCGTCAGACTACAGAGACCTATGTAATCCATCCCGATGGTTTTTATGCTGTTTTTACTAATTATAAAATACAGGGCCAGGATCAGCAAAAGTTCGTCAGGTCAAAACTGTTTGTAATTCGCGGTACTGGAAATGCAGAGTTTAAGGCACAGTATATATGGCCGTTTAGGGTCGACTACTGGGTCATCGAACTGGCCGATGATTACTCCTACGTTGTGATTGGACATCCTAAACAAAAGCACCTTTGTATCATGGCACGAAAGCCGGAACTGGACAAGGACCTGCTGGAAAAGATCATAGCACGCTGTGCAAAAAAAGGTTATGATACAGAGCGCCTGGTTTCTCAGGGTCATCATAAAAATTAGTTTTCAACCTCTCCCGTGATCGCTTTAAAAATACGTATTTTTGAGCATGTATTTGATTTTTGATACCGAGACGACAGGCTTGCCCCGCAACTATAATGCTCCCGTTACCGATACAGACAATTGGCCAAGGTGCATACAGATTGCCTGGCAGCTTCATGATGAATTCGGAAATCTGATAGAGAACCAGGATTATCTGGTAAAGCCTGATGGTTTCAATATCCCTTATGATGCCGAACGGATCCACGGTATTTGTACTGAGCTGGCGGATGAGCAGGGAATAGGGCTTGCCGAGGTTCTTGAAAAATTCAATACGGTCTTGTCCAGGGCGAAGTTTATTGTGGGCCAGAACATAGGCTTTGATGTAAACATTATGGGTTGTGAGTTTCACAGGATGGGCATCGAAAGCCCGATGTCGCAAATGCCTGTGCTGGATACCTGCACTGAGGTTACGGCGGAACTGTTGAAGCTTCCGGGAGGAAGAGGGGGAAGGTTTAAATTGCCCAATCTTACTGAATTGCATCAATATCTTTTTGGAGAGCCCTTTGCTGAGGCACACAATGCTACTGCAGATGTGGAGGCTACTACACGTTGCTTTTTACAGCTTTTAAAAACTGATGTTTTCAGGCCTGAGCAGTTGCTTGCCGATCAAAACTACCTGAAGCTTTTCAGGGAAAAGAACCCCGGTATAATTGGCCGGGCTGGTTTGACACATATCAACCTGAAAGCGGCATCTGATGACATCAGAAAACGTCTGAACAAGGGTGATGGAATTTCCAAACAAACACTTCAGGGCAACAAGGAAGAACTTAAAAATGCGGTCTTTGCGCATTTGCATAACCATACACAATTTTCAGTACTGCAGTCTACCATCAATATTCCTGACCTGATCAAAGCCACAGCGGCAATGAAAATGCCCGCTGTAGCCATGACGGATCACGCAAATATGATGGGGGCTTTTCATTTCGTGACACAGGTACTCAATCACAACAAAGGGGCAGAGGCCAAAAACGCTGCTGCGATTGAAAGAGGTGAAGAACCAACGGAGACGGTCATTAAGCCCATTGTAGGTTGTGAGTTCTTTGTTTGTGAAAATCATACGGATAAAAAGAGAAAGGATGACGGGTATCAGATGGTATTTTTGGCCAAAAATAAGAACGGCTACCATAACCTGGCAAAGCTGTCGTCGATTGCTTATACCAAGGGCTTTTATTATGTGCCCCGTATTGATAAAGATGTTGTTGAGCAGTACAAGGATGACATTATTGTGCTGTCCGGGAACCTGTACGGCGAGGTGTCCAGCAAATTGCTGAACATTGGCGAGCGTCAGGCTGAAGAGGCATTGTTGTGGTGGAAAGACAAGTTTGGGGCAGATTTCTACATAGAGATCATGCGTCACAACCAGGATGATGAAAATATTGTTAATGCTTCCCTGATCTCTCTTGCCCGCAGGCATGAGGTGAAACTGGTCGCTACCAATAATACGTATTATATCAATAAGAAGGATGCCAATGCGCATGATATTTTATTGTGTGTAAAGGATGGTGAGAAGCAGGCTACCCAGATTGGCCGTGGACGCGGATACAGGTACGGTCTTCCCAATCAGGAATATTATTATAAATCGGCTGAGGAGATGAAGGCGCTGTTTGCTGATCTTCCGGAGGCGATTGTGAATATCCGGGAGATCATTGACAAAACGGAGAGCTATAAACTGGCCCGCGAGGTATTGCTGCCTAAATTTGATATTCCGGAGGAATTCATCGTCCCGGAGGATGACAAAGATGGGGGCAAAAGAGGAGAGAACAAATATCTTCGCCATCTGACTTATGAGGGAGCTAAGAAGAGATACGGGGAACTGACCCCTGAAATTATTGAACGGCTGGATTTTGAACTGCAGACCATTGAAAAGACCGGTTACCCGGGGTATTTCCTGATTGTTCAGGATTTTATAGCAATGGCCAGGCAGCTTGATGTTTCCGTTGGCCCGGGCCGTGGTTCGGCGGCGGGCTCCGTAGTGGCTTATTGCTTATGGATCACTAATATTGATCCTATCAGATACGACCTGCTTTTTGAGCGTTTCCTGAATCCGGACAGGGTATCGATGCCCGATATTGACATTGACTTTGATGATGAGGGCCGCGGGCGTGTAATGGATTATGTGATCAGCAAGTATGGCTCAAACCAGGTTGCGCAGATTATTACTTATGGTACCATGGCAGCCAAATCATCTATCCGCGATACTGCCCGGGTATTGGATCTTCCCTTATTTGAGGCTGATAAGATTGCCAAGCTGATCCCCAATATGAAACTGGCCAAGATCTTCAACCTGGAGGAAAAGGTTTTGAAAGAGGCCCTGCGTGCGGATGAATACGAAAAGGTCGTGGAATTGAAGGCTATGGCAGGTATTAAAAACCTGAGTGCCGAAACCATATTGCAGGCGCAGATCCTGGAAGGGTCCCTGCGGAACACTGGGATCCATGCCTGTGGGGTGATCATTACCCCAAGCGATATCACCAACTTTGTTCCTGTGGCTACCGCTAAGGATTCTGATCTGTACGTCACCCAGTTTGACAACTCTGTGGTAGAGAGTGCCGGATTGTTAAAGATGGACTTTTTGGGGCTAAAGACCCTGACCCTGATTAAGGATACCGTAAAACTGGTGAAACTGGGCCATCATATAGATCTTGATCCTGATAATTTTCCTATTGATGATGTGAAAACCTATGAGTTGTTCCAGCGCGGTGAAACAATCGGGATATTTCAGTATGAGAGTAACGGGATGCAGAAATACATGAAGGAACTGAAACCGACTGTATTTGGTGACCTGATTGCCATGAATGCATTGTACAGACCGGGTCCGCTGGAGTATATTCCGAGCTTTGTCCGCAGAAAGAACGGTGAGGAAGAGATCAAGTATGACCTGGATGCCTGCGAGGAATACCTTAAGGAGACCTATGGGATCACTGTATATCAGGAGCAGGTGATGCTTTTATCGCAGAAACTGGCTGGATTTACAAAGGGCGAGGCTGATGTACTGCGTAAGGCCATGGGTAAAAAACAAAAGGATGTGCTGGATAAAATGAAACCTAAATTTGTCGCCCAGGCTGCGGAAAAGGGTCATGATCCGGTGACCCTGGAAAAAATCTGGAAAGACTGGGAAGCTTTTGCTTCTTATGCGTTCAATAAATCACACTCTACCTGCTACGCCTGGATTGCTTACCAGACTGCCTATTTAAAGGCCCATTACCCTGCTGAATATATGGCTGCGGTCCTGTCCAATAACATGAGCGACATCAAACAGGTGGCCTTCTTTATGGAAGAATGTAAGCAGATGGGTGTACAGGTCCTCGGCCCGGATGTCAATGAATCGGACATCAAGTTTTCTGTAAATGCACAGGGTGAGGTTCGTTTTGGATTGTCCGGTATCAAAGGTGTGGGAGAAAAGGCGGTAGAAAGTATCATCGAGGACAGGGTGACGAATGGATTGTATAAGGATGTATACGATTTTGCCCGACGGTCTAACACACGTACTGTAAATAAAAAGGCTTATGAAAGCTTTGTTTACAGTGGTGCATTTGATGGTTTTGGGCATCACAGGGCGCAGTATTTCTTCGTTGGGCCTAATGATAAAATGAATGGTACCGAGAAACTGATCAAATATGCGAACGATTTTCAGAACAATGAATCATCATCGCAGTCTTCACTGTTTGGCGGATCGGTAGCAGACCTCATACTCGAACCGGCGCTTCCGGTGGCTCCTGAATGGAGTCTTATAGATCGCCTGAAATATGAGAAAGATGCCATAGGAATCTTTTTGAGCGGGCATCCGCTGGACAATTATCGGCTGGAGCTGAGAGAGTTCTGTCAGCAGAAGGTGAGGCATTTGACTATTGTCAATAAAATAAGGACGGGAGACACCAATGAAGAGGTGCTCGCTGAATTTGAAAGCATAAAGAACCGGGAGCTGGTTGTAGGCGGATTGGTGGTCGTAGCTGCACAGCGTATGACCAAGACTGGAAAACCTTTTGGAACCATAGTTTTTGAGGATTATGACGATACTTGTGAACTGGCTTTGTTTGGTGATGACTTTATCAAATTCAAACAGTTCCTGACCGACGGATATTTTCTGCAGATCAGGGGCAGGGTAGCGGAAAGGTTTAGAAAAGAGGGTGACTGGGAGTTTAAGATCACTTCTATAAACCTGCTTTCTGAGCTCAGGGATAAGCTGGCCAAATGTGTAACTATCCAGGTTCCTATAGAAAGGATCAACGATGATTTTATGCGCCAGATCCATGCCATATTAGAAGACAATAAGGCAACTACAGATCAGCAAAACTGCCAGCTGCTCTTTGATATTTATGACAGGGAACAGAATGTCAATATAAAAATGCCCTCTAAGTCTGTGAAAATCAACCCTAATAACCACTTCCTCGAACAGTTGATCGCACTGAACGTTAATCCTAAGTTGAACTAATGTCATTTTGGCACGGCTCCGCTTGATGGCATTACAATTGATTATATATTTGTAAATAAAAAATAGAAATTATGGCATTGGAAATTACAGATGCAAACTTCGAGGAAGTTGTGTTAAAATCAGATAAACCCGTTTTGGTTGATTTTTGGGCAGAGTGGTGTGGTCCTTGTCGAATGGTAGGCCCGTCAGTAGACGAGATATCAAGAGAATATGAAGGAAAAGCAATTGTAGGTAAAGTGAATGTAGACAATAACCCACAGATCTCTACTCAGTTCGGAATCCGCAACATCCCCGCTTTATTGTATTTTAAAGATGGTCAGGTAGTTGACAAACAGGTTGGTGCTGTACCAAAATCAGTATTGGCAGGTAAATTAGATAAGCAGTTATAATAACCCGATATATACAGGTAAAAAAGCGTTCATAAGTTATGAACGCTTTTTTTATATTTACAGGATGCAGTCGCCCATTGATGAACAAGCTTTACACTTTAGTAGTAATCTGGAACTTCTGGCCAGACAGGTAGTAGAGGGCTTCATTACGGGCCTTCATAAAAGCCCTTTCCATGGTTTTTCTGTAGAGTTTGCAGAGCACAGGCTCTATAATAAAGGCGATAGTGTAAAAAATGTGGACTGGAAATTGTTTGCGAGAACAGATAAACTGTTCAGTAAAAGGTACGAAGAGGAAACTAATCTGCGCTGCCAGTTTATCATTGATGTCTCATCTTCTATGTATTTTCCTGTGGGTGAGTACAGCAAACTCAACTTTTCCGTCCAGGCGGTAGCGGCGCTGATCTATCTTTTGAAAAGGCAGCGGGATGCATTTGGTTTGAGCCTTTTTACTGATCATCTGGTATTGAATACTCCTGCAAAATCTACGGCCACCCATCAGAAACTCTTGTTCAGTCATCTGG
This sequence comes from Pedobacter ginsengisoli, assembly GCF_030244015.1. Taxonomy (GTDB): domain Bacteria; phylum Bacteroidota; class Bacteroidia; order Sphingobacteriales; family Sphingobacteriaceae; genus Pedobacter; species Pedobacter ginsengisoli. Next base: position 257,739 of record NZ_JASSYX010000003.1, on the reverse strand, counting down.
AGCAGGTACTGAACTCAAAGAAAATGGATGTTAAGACCAATTTAGAGCAGGCTTTACACCAGATCGCAGAGCTGATCCACAAACGTTCGCTGGTGGTTATCTTTAGTGATATGTTAAGCACCTTCGACAATGAGAGCCATACAGAGGCATTGTTTTCCGCACTTCAGCATCTAAAATTTAACAAGCACGAGGTGGTGATCTTCAATGTTACAGATAAATCAAGAGAAGTAAATTTCGATTTTGACAGCCGTCCATATGAGTTTGTGGATATGGAAACCGGAGTAACATTAAAGGCGCATACTTCAAAAGTAAAACAGGAATATCTTTCCAGAATGAGCGGCTACAGGGAAGCCATAAGACTGAAATGTATTCAGTATAAGGTAGATATGATCGATGCAGATATTGCCGCAGGTTTTTACTCCGTGCTGCAGGGGTACCTGATCAAGAGGCAGAAAATGAGTTAGTAACTTCACTCACATTTTTCAGGATAACCCCACAAGCCCACCCGATCTCTTCTTTGCTAATGATCAATGGCGGGGCAATCCGCATGGAATTGCTGCAGTGCAGGAACCAGTCGCTGATCAGCCCATCCTTTATGCAAGCATCAATGACCTTTTTATTGGTCTCAAAGGTGTCAAACTCTACAGCAATCATCAGTCCTTTTCCCCTAACTTCTTTGATTGCAGGATGTTTCAATAGCATTTTGAAAAGCTGGCCTTTGGCTGCCACTTCTGCTATTATGTTTTCTGACTGAATGGTTTGCAGTGTAGCCAGTCCGGCGGCACAGCTTACGGGGTGGCCACCAAAGGTGGTGATGTGCCCCAAAATAGGATTTGTTGTAAAAGCAGACATAATCTCCATGGAGCTTATAAATGCACCTATCGGCATTCCACCACCAATTCCCTTAGCCAATAAAAGTATATCCGGAATAATGTCAAGATCTTCAAAACCGAACAATCTGCCCGTACGCCCGAATCCACACTGGATCTCATCAAGCACCAGTAAAGTACCTGTTTCCGAACACCGGTGTCTTAAAGCCTTAAAGTATGCTTTATCCGCAACCCTGATCCCTGCTTCGCCCTGTATAGTCTCAATGAATACTGCTGCAGTTTTTGCGGTGATAAGATCAAGATCACCAACCGCATTATAATTAATGAATTTGATATCTGGCAGCAACGGCCGGTAGGCCTGCTTGAATTCTTCACTGCCCATCAGGCTCAAAGCACCTTGTGTACTCCCGTGATAGGAGTTGTGACAGGATATGATCTCGGTCCGGTGAGTATGCCTTTTGGCCAGCTTCATCGCCCCTTCAACTGCTTCAGTACCTGAGTTTACAAAGTAAGTGCAGTCCAGTCCTGCAGGCAACACATCTGCCAGGGCCTTTGCAAAGTTCACCTGGGGACTCTGTACAAATTCTCCGTACACCATGATGTGCATATAGCTTTCCGCCTGATCCTTCACGGCCTTCACTACTGCAGGGTGACAATGACCTACATTGCTGACACCAATTCCCGCGATGAGGTCCATGTATTTTCTGCCGTCGGGATCATAAAGATACATCCCGCTGGCTTTAACGAATTCTAAAAGGAGTGGCTCTAAAGTAGTCTGCGCGTTATGCTGAAGAAATAACTGGCGTTGTGTAAGCATGAACGCAAAATTACAAATTAATTCCTTCCCGGCCTTCCGTTTCTGTATCTCGATAAGATCTCACGTTTAAAAGCTTCCTGCGCGCGGTAGTATTTCCCTACAATTTTAATGGGCAGACTGGCCTTCAGTTTATTGTAATATTTCCTTTCAAGGTTCAGCTCCTTTTGTTTCATGTTAAAATCATTGGCAATGAGCGTCTGGATCTGACTGTCTGACAACGTTTCGATCTCAGTGATCTTTTTGAAGCTGATCATTTTCTGAAAACGTTCCTTACGCAGCGCACCCTGCTCTTTCTCCCAGTCGTTGTAAATCGGCCAGAATATTTTTGCTTCCTCCGAAGAAAGACCAAGTTTTTCTGTAAGGTAAGCAATTTTATAAGTTTCAATCTCATTATGTCTGTCACTATGACCTTGCGCCGAAACAAAAAAAGGTAAAAAAAGTAGCGTTACAATAATTAGATTCTTCATTTTCGATTAAATTATAAATTCCCGGTCAGATCGTTTTGAGAGTAGTTGTTGAGGATATAGTTTTCCAGTGCCGTCTCTTTAGCTGTGGGTTTTTGTTGATCCTTATAATTGGCCTCAATGTGTTCAATGATCACTTCTTCATCAATATCAAATAGCATTTGCTCGGTAGCCGTCTCCGTATAATTGTTATTTTGAGTTGCCTTCTGCTCATTGATGTTGAAATAAACACCCATACCCGCAATGATTACGAAACATGCTGCCGACGCATATTTCAGTACATTTGAACGCCATAAACGAACGATCTTTGTTTGCCTTGACGCTGTAATCTGTTTAGCTGTTTTAGCAAGAATATTCAACTGCAATTGCTCAAAGTAATTTGGAGGTACCGTATGGCCGTCCACAGGCACTGACGCTCTGAGCCTTTCAGTAATCATTCTCGCCCGGATACTATCGTTCAATTCCTCAAAATAATTGGAAGGAGTAGTAAATCCAGCCTCTTTAATCCCCTTCATCCATTCACTATTTTCTAAATTTTCTTCCATTTCAAATATATTGATATATTAATTGGCAAAAGGTTTAAAAAGTGATGTCCTCATTTAGCATAAAAGTTTCAATTTTCTTCACCGCAATGTGGAAAGAGGCTTTCAGCGCACCCACACTAGTGCCTGTGATGGCTGCAATTTCCTCATATTTAAGGTCATCAAAGTATTTCATGTTGAAAATAAGGCGTTGTTTTTCAGGGAGCTTCAGAAGAGCCTTTTGCAATTTCATCTGGATCTTGTCGCCGTCAAAATAGGAGGAGGCGACAAGTGTTTCTTCCAGTTCTCCGGAGACCTCGTCGAGTGGTGTATTGTTTCGCTGTTTCTGTTTATTCAGAAAAGTGATGGATTCATTTGTCGCAATGCGATAGATCCAGGTATAAAGCTGGGAGTCGCTGCGGAAGTTTTCGAGGTTCTTCCAAACCTTAATGAATACATCCTGAACCAGATCATCTGTATCGTCGTGATCAATGACCAGCCGGCGTATGTGCCAGTAGATCTTTTGCTGGTATTTGTTTAAAAGCAGGTTGAAGGCTTCATCCCGAGTTTTTATATTTGAGAATTTCTCTAAAATCTCTGAATCTTCAACCTGCTTCATAAGCGATGTAATCGGGGCGTTTTAATACTATTTTTTAGCCCTTTTTATTACTTTTTGTGCGGCTTCCACAATATTTACGCTATCCAGTCCGTATTTGGTCATTAGCTGATCAGGAGTTCCGCTTTCGCCAAAGCTGTCATTTACGGCAACAAATTCCTGTGGAGCAGGCAGCTCAGTTGAAAGCAATCTAGCTACGCTTTCACCCAGTCCGCCATATTTGTTGTGCTCTTCGCAAGTCACTACACAGCCGGTTTTCTTTACTGATTTTAAAATGGCCTCTTCATCCAGAGGTTTTATGGTGTGGATGTTGATGATCTCGGCATCGATACCCAATTCAGCAAGTTTTTCACCTGCTTCAATTGCTTTCCAAACCATGTGTCCGGTAGCAATGATGGTTACATCTGTACCTTCATTGACCATCCAGGCTTTACCGATCTCAAATTTCTGATCAGGATCTGTAAACACAGGGATCACCGGACGGCCAAAGCGCAGGTAAACGGGGCCATGATGCTCAGCAATGGCAATAGTCGCTGCCTTGGTCTGGTTGTAATCACAAGTATTGATCACGGTCATACCCGGAAGCATTTTCATCAAACCTATATCTTCAAGAATCTGGTGGGTAGCGCCATCTTCTCCTAAAGTCAATCCAGCATGAGAAGCACAGATCTTCACATTTTTATCAGAATAAGCAACGGATTGGCGGATCTGGTCATAAACCCTTCCTGTAGAGAAGTTGGCAAATGTCCCAGTGAAAGGGATTTTCCCGCCAATGGTCAGCCCGGCTGCAATACCGATCATATTTGCCTCGGCGATACCGATCTGGAAAAATCGCTCAGGAAATTCCTTGATGAACGCATCCATTTTCAAAGAGCCCACCAGGTCAGCACAAAGCGCCACTACCTCAGGATTTTTCTGCCCGGCTTCCAATAGTCCGGCTCCGAAACCAGAGCGGGTATCTTTTTTTTCAGTGTATGTATACTTTTTCATTAGTTTCTTCTATCTTAATAATCTTTGTGGGTAGAGGTTAATTGAGCTAAAGCTGTTGCAAGTTGCTCGTTATTTGGTGCAACGCCGTGCCATTTGTGCGATCCCATCATGAAATCAACACCATAACCCATCTGGGTGCTCATTAAATTAAGGATTGGCTTGCCTTTACCCGTCAATGATTTTGCGTAGTGAAGTGCTTTCACGGTACTATCCATATCATTACCGTCAGAGTTGATTACCTGCCATCCGAAAGCTTCAAATTTAGCCTGCAGATTTTCGAGTGAAAGGACCTTTTCCGTTGGTCCGTCAATTTGCTGTCCGTTATAATCGACAGTAGAGATTAGGTTATCCACTTTATTGAAAGGCGCGTACATAATGGCTTCCCAGTTTTGTCCTTCCTGCAGTTCACCATCACCATGTAAAGAGTACACAATAGAATGATCATTATTTAATTTCTTTGCTTGTGCAGCGCCAATTGCCACAGACATGCCCTGTCCCAGAGAACCCGAAGCGATCCTGATGCCAGGAAGTCCTTCATGAGTGGTTGGATGGCCTTGCAATCTTGAATTTAATTTCCTGAAAGTAGCGAGTTCGCTTACATCAAAATAGCCTGATCTGGCTAATACACTATAAAAAACAGGCGAAATATGTCCGTTTGAAAGGAAGAAAAGATCCTCGCCTTTTCCGTCCATTTTGAAGTCAGTGTTGTGGTTCATCACTTCAAAATAAAGCGCGGTAAAGAAGTCAGCACAGCCCAGGGATCCTCCCGGATGGCCTGACTGGCAGGCATGTACCATTCTAACAATATCCCTTCTTACCTGAGCAGCGATATCTTCTAATTCATTAATTGTATGTTTCATTAATTGGGGTTGTTTATTATGACAAACTTATATAAAACTGGTTGGATATGCAATTTACAACTAGTTACTTATCCAATATGACTCTATTTTCACCAATAATGATGGTATTCTGCCAAACAGCAGAACCCCAATCCTGGCTGTTCTGCTGTGATAACCTAAATTACGATAAAAAGATCCGGGAATTTTCTTTTTATTCTTTGCCTGCCGCTAATGGTGTGGCATAGTTGTCAAATTGTTTGATATCAAATCCTGATTTTTTAAGTCCCGGCAAAAACTGATCAGTTCTTCCTACAATAACTACCCTGGCGTTGTCATGCAAAAAGTACTTTTTGCTGACGCGAAGAATATCATCTGCAGTAACCGCATTTAGTTTTTGCAAATATGTACGGTAAAAATCCTTTGGAAGGTTATTGATAAGTATGCTGCTCGCAAACCCCGCACCGCGGGCTGGGTTTTCCAGACCCAGCGCGAAAGAACCATTGTATAAGTTTTTTGCATCCTGAAGCACCTCGGGGCTAACTTTTTCCGTACGCATCACATTGATTTCTTTTAGAAATTCAACCACGGCACTATCCACTTTTTCATTCCGCACGGAAGCGGAAGCGCTGAAAGTCGATTGCAGTCTTCCTGAGCCCGTATTGGAATAAGCACCATAAGTAAAGCCATGTTTTTCGCGCAGGTTTCTAAAAAGTTTTGCATCCGCCCCGCCTCCCAGAATTTGATTTGCAAGCAGTACCGCATGATAATCGGGGCTGCTCAATGGCAATTCTATAAGATTGGTCACTGTTATCTCCGACTGAACTGCACTCGGTAAATCCACAACATCCACCTCGGTTTTGGCCGGGTTACTCACTTTGGCCAAAACAGGGAAAGTAAGAACAGTGCCCTTCCAGTCACCAAATGCTTTGATCGCCAGCGCCTTTGCCACTTCCGGTTTAATATCACCGACAAAGGTTAGATAGCCTCTTGAAGGTGTCACATATTTTTTATAAGCGGCTTTCACATCGTCCAGGGCAATGGAATTGATGCTTTGCTCGGTTTCAAACTCTCCATAAGGATGGTTCAGTCCAAATGAAAGGGCATTGACCACGCGTCCGGAAATGGCGGTTGCACTGCGCTCGCTGGATTTTAAATTGGTAAGGCTTTGTGATTTTAACTTGTCAAATGATTCCTGCGGAAAAGAAGGATTTCTCAAGGCTTCAGCCATTAATAAAAAAGCGTCGCTAAAATAGCGGGTCAGGGCAGAAGCCTGTCCTCCGCCTGCCGATACACCTACTTCTGCACCGATTTGATCGACAGCCTCATCGAACTGGGCCTTGGTTTTTGTAGTCGTACCCTCATTGAGCATGCCGCTCAGTAATCCGGTAACACCGGCTTTTGAACCCTCAGTGATCGGGCCTGCATCAATACTGTAACTTGCGGAAATCTTCGGTAATTTATGGTTTTCTACAACCAGAACAGTAATGCCGTTGGGTAATTTATAGATCACAGGATCGGCAAATGTGATGGTCGGTGCAGGTCCTGGTTTTGGTTTCTGGCTCCTGTCTAATTTCTGTGCTGATACTGCCTGAACAAACAGGGCAGCTATAGCAAATGTAAATATCTTCTTCATGTTTATTTCTTTGGCAGGTAATAAAGTACTACGCGCTGATCTTTGTTGAGGTATTTTTTGGCTACATCTCTGATCTCTTCGCGGGTGATCGATTTAATTTGTGCGAGCTGTTCGTTGAGATCATTCGTATTCTTGTTATGAAATGTATAGCCATTGGAAAGATTTTCGGCTACGCCGATCATTTTCGTATTGGCACTTACATACCCGTTCTCAAACTGGTTCTGCAGCTTTTTAAATTCAGATTCGCTGATCAGATCAGTCTGCAGGCGCACAACTTCGGCATCGATATCAGTCAATAGATCATTTAAAGGGGTGTTGTTGTTGGGAAGTGCCAGTGTAATGTATGCACCGTAGTCTTCCAGGGTATAATTGAAAGCAGCAACCTGTAAAGCGGTCTTTTTCTCATCGACCATTTTTGTGCTCAGTCTTGAACTTCCACCGCCGGACAAAATGGTGCTGACCATTTCCAGTACTTTATTTTCACGGCTTTTCATTCCCGGAACACGATAGGCTGCAAATATTGCCGGAATTTGGATATTTGCATCATATACCGTGTCCACAATTTGTCTGGTAACCGGTTTTAACCCGAAAGTTCCCTTAACCACCGGGATACCTTTTGGCACTTCGTTAAAATATTTAGCGACCAGAGCCTTTGTTTTTTCTATATCCAGATCCCCGGCAATTGTCAGTACAGCGTTGTTAGGCGCATAATATTTTTTAAAAAAAGCAATAAATTCATCCAGTTTCGCAGCATCGAGATGGGCCATTGAGCCTATCGGCTGCCAGCTGTACGGGTGCCCATCAAATAAATGAGCGAAGATGTTTTCTGCAAACTTACCATAGGGTTTGTTGTCGATACGCATGCGTTTTTCTTCTTTAACCACCTCATTTTGAGTTTTAACACCGGCATTGTCAATTTTCGGGTGAAGCATACGTTCGCTTTCCAGCCATAGCCCAAGCTCGAGCTGATTTGAAGGGAAAACCTCATAGTAAAAAGTCCTGTCCTGTGAAGTGTTGGCATTGTTCTGCCCACCGTTGCTGCTTACGATCTTCATAAAATCTCCGCGCTTCATGTTTTCACTGCCTTCAAATAAAAGATGTTCAAAAAAGTGGGCAAAGCCTGTTCTTTCAGGATCTTCATCCTTAGAGCCGACATGGTACATTACCGAGACGGCCACCACCGGAGCTGTTTTGTCCTGGTGAAGAATTACATGCAAGCCATTGTCCAGGTCATATTCGGTAAACTTTACCTGTTGGGCATTCACAGCCAGGCACAATCCCGAAAGAACGAGAGTACACAAGAATTTATTTTTCATTTTCTATAACCAATTGATGGAATTTAATAAGGTAAAAATCAATATTTCAGTTTATAATAGCAATGAAGATAATTAAATCCGTAAATTTTACGGATATCATCAAAATAAATGAATTATATACGGTTTTGGACTGTGCCAGGCTATTATAATGCTATTTTTTTCAACAAATAAGTATTTATGTCCGGGGCATCCAAGAAAATATAGCATCAAGGACAGCCGCTGTTTCCTATGAGGAAATAGCTCCATCCATTCAGCATCGGACAAGTAAACAAGCAGAATCCAGTAATCGTTAGCTTAAATCATCAAATATCAGTATAGATACAGTTGTTAATAACAACAATATATTTATTAATAAAGTTCATATAAATACCTGAATTAAATTACTGTTAAATTACCCTTTGCCTACCCTTGAGTTACCATTGATATACCATATAGGGTAATGCAACAGTAAGTCAAGGGTAATTCAAGGGTATTCTAATCTTGTTATTTACCTGAATTTTATATGAGCTATGACCGATTTTATTCTGACTTTGTCTTATACTTGTCGCATACTTGCCCCTATATTGAGTTAGTTTACTAATATGCCAGCCATTGAAGTTCCCTGGGCATCCGCCAGTTGTTTCAAGGTAGGATGGGTATATCCGGTCTCAGTGAAGAACTCAGTAGAATGGCCGCCAAAGAAATAGAGTTCCGGCAAAAGTTTTGAACGAGAACGACAATTAAATTAGATATGACTAAATTGTATTTTAAATAATGAAGATTAGATCAGCTTTAATTGCACTTGGCGTCTTTGCATTTTTACTAAACTCCGCAATTGCACAAGATAAAACTGAACCAGCCGGGCCATGGCCCGTAGTGGAGAAACAGATGAAACCCTGGACCCGTTGGTGGTGGATGGGTAACGCGGTAGATGAAGCTAATATCAGTAAAGTACTCACTCAATATCAACAAGCCGGTATTGGAGGTGTTGAAATTACTCCAATATATGGAGCGGTGGGTTTCGAGAAAAGATATATTGAGTTCCTGTCACCCAAATGGATGGACATGTTGCGTTATACCGTTCAAAAATCCAATGCACTTGGAATGGGAGTAGACATGAATACTGGCACAGGCTGGCCTTTTGGCGGCCCATTGGTAAAGCCCGAACATGCTGCAACGAAGCTGATTGTACAGCGGTATGAAGTTAAATATGACCAAAAGCCAGGTGAAGCCATTAAAGTGAAAGAATCCAAGCAGGACGCTGCGACACTACAGGCGGTTACAGCCTATAGCAATAATGGCAAGATATTGGATTTATTGAATAAAATTGATGCGAAAGGAATATTAAACTGGACAGCGGATCATGGAAACTGGCAGATCTACGCTGCTTTTGCCGGCAAGACCCGCCAAACGGTAAAACGGGCGGCCCCTGGCGGGCAAGGTTTTACACTGGATCATCTGGATAAAAGTGCAGTAACGGATTATCTGGGCCGGTTTGATAATGCTTTTAGCCACAAACCGCAGGGAGTAAGGGCCTTTTTTAACGATAGCTATGAGGTCTATGGTGCGAACTGGACGCCCACTTTTTTTAAAGAATTTTCGAAACGCAGAGGCTATGACTTAAAGAAACACCTGCAGGAACTCGCTGGGGGAGATACTCTGAGCGAACATGTAGCCCGGCTAAAATCAGATTACAGAGAAACAATGAGTGACCTGTTGCTGGATAATTTTACCAGCAACTGGACTGCATGGACACGTCAATATGGGTCTGTCACCAGAAACCAGTCGCATGGCTCACCGGGAAATCTGCTGGATCTTTATGGAGCTGTCGATATTCCGGAAACGGAAACCTTTGGTTCCAGTCGATTCTCCATTCCGGGCCTTCGCAGAGACAGTACTGATGTCCGCAATGTAGATCCGGATCCAATGATGTCGAAATTTGCTTCATCGGCAGCACATACGAGCGGTAAACGCCTGGTCTCTTCAGAAACTTTTACCTGGCTGACCGAACATTTTAAAACTTCGTATTCGCAATGTAAGCCGGAAGCAGAACAACTATTTATTGCCGGAGTAAACCACATCTTTTTTCACGGCACAACTAACTCGCCGGAAGATGCGGGATGGCCGGGCTGGTTGTTCTATGCTTCCGCGGAGTTTAATCCGAATAACAGTTTGTGGCCTCAGATTAACGGAATGAATGATTATCTGACCAGATGCCAGTCTATACTTCAGGCAGGTCAGTCAGACAACGAACTGCTCATCTATTGGCCGGTATACGATGTCTGGAATCATGCAAAAGGAATGGATATGGCCATTAAGGTTCATAATATCGATGAGTGGCTGCACCCAACAACTTTTTATAAGTTGTCAAAAGAACTGGCTAAATCCGGTTACGCTTTTGATTTTGCCTCAGATCGGTTGTTAATGCAATCTGCTGCTCAAAATGGCCTGATCAGTACTTCTGCGAGTGCTTCCCCTTATAAAGTTTTGATCATTCCCGAATGTGCAGTAATTAGTCTGGAAACACTAAATAAGGCAATCCAACTGGCGAACGATGGCGCAACGGTCATCTTTCAGCAATTGCCAAAAGATGTTCCGGGTCTGCACAAACTGGAAGAGCGCAGGGAAAAGCTAAAAACAGGACTGGCAAAATTAAAATTTGCTGATCAGGGGAACGGTATCAAGCAATTTAAAATTGGAAAAGGTATAATATTACTCGCATCTGATGTTAAAAAAGCATTGGAAAAACGGGCTGTAAAACGCGAGGCAATGACTGATGCCGGCCTGCAATTTATTCGCCGCAGTTTTGCCGGTGGTAAATATTATTATATCGTTAACCATACCGCTGCAAACATTGATGCAGAATTACCGGTTAATGTCAATGGAAGCACACTGATGATGGACCCGCAAAGCGGAGCATCCGGACTTGCTGCAACTCATGTAGAAAACGGGCAGATGAGGGTAAGACTGCAAATGCAGTCCGGTGAAGCTATGATTTTAAAGATCACAGACGAACCAAATACTGGTGCTTCATCCTGGATTTACTTAAATAAACCGGCTAAACAAATGGAGTTGGATAATGCCTGGTCGCTGAACTTTACGGCGGGCGGCCCTGAGTTGCCGGCCATGCGAAAATTGAATAAACTTATCTCCTGGACAAGTTTAGGAGATCCTAAACTCCGGAACTTTTCGGGAACCGGCGTGTACACCAGCAATTTTACGCTCGATACTAAAATTGCAAAGGAGTATGTACTCAGCTTAAACCGTGTAGATGAAAGTGCGCGGGTTTGGATAAACGGAAAAGAGATTGGGATTTTATGGAGTATTCCCTTCCGGGCCCGTATAGGCCAATACCTGAAAACGGGGAACAATACCATTAAGGTTGAAGTTGTAAATCTGATGGCCAACAGAATCCGGTATATGGACAAAAACAAAATCATTTGGAAAAATTATCATGAAATCAATTTTGTTGATATCAATTATAAGGCTTTCGATGCTTCGAAATGGTCAATAATGTCTTCGGGTTTGACAGGCCCTGTTACCATTACGCCGTATTTATAGATTTTAACCTCTTGCGGACATTTATAGCTTATTAGCTTTTTTTCTTTGACGATTTGGCTTTAGGATTAAACTCCAGGCACAGGTCTACCCAATGCTTTAGTTTATTTTGGTAATCAAAGGCTACATCTTCTACATAAACATAGTCTTTCATCAGACGGCCGTTGTTCATCATGTTCCTGCAATTTCCTTTTTCCAGTGCTGTCTCTACTTTCTCAGCGCCGATGCGACACAACAGCTCTGTCCCTGAAACGCAGATACACATTTTATCATCCACCATAAAACATATTCCGCTGAACATTTCCTTTTCAGTTACATCTTCACGGACTGAGAGCAATTCCCGTACGCGATCAGCCAGTTGTTGATCATAAGCCATAGTTTGTGTTTTGAATGACTGTCCTATTCAAATATAATGTATTATTTTTGGGTATGGCCCAGTTAAAAATTGAATATTCTAAGGAGGATTATCCATCATTTGAAAACGAAATTCCTGACTTTTTGAATAAGGTGCTGCCTTTAGGAGAAAAAGAGGTACTTAACCCGGAAAATGAGCTTGTTAATCTGTTGTTATCCTATCATTCTGATGATGGCGGTGCGGTCACTGTAACCAGGGTAAAGCTGGATTGGGTAAAATATGATCCGGAAAAAAAGACAGGAAAGATTGGGTTTAAATACCATTTGGCCTGGCACTACGCCTGTACTTACAGTGATAGGGATTACGAAAAGAATGATAAGATCGACTTTGTGATTGATCATGGGGCTGGACTTATTATTTTGACTTTCCTGGACTTGAACACAAGGTCAACGGCTGAGGAATTTTAAGTATAGGTGATCTGGACAGATATGTCGTAAATATGCCGCAAACAAGCCGTAAGGAAAAAATAGCACCCTGACATACCTTTACGGCAACAAAATATAGAAAGATGAAAAATACAGAATTAGCGCAAAAAATTAAGGAGCTGCGTACCCGTAAGGGATTGAGCCAGGAAAAACTGGCTGAGACTGCTCAAATTAACCTGAGAACAATTCAGAGAATTGAGGGCGGTGAAACTGAGCCAAGGGGTGATACATTGAAGCGGATAGCGAATGCCCTAAATGTTACTCCTGATGAACTGATAGACTGGACGGAACAGGAAGATAAGGGACTTTTAGTCTTTCTAAACCTTTCAGCACTGAGTTTTATTGCATTTCCGCTGTTGGGGGTTATTGTCCCGCTTGCGATCTGGATTTTAAAGAAAGATAAGATTACCAATACAAATGAAATAGGAAGGCGTCTGCTGAACTTTCAAATTTCCTGGTGCCTGATCCTATTTTTAAGTTATGCGATTTTCTTTTTTAGCATGATTTTACACATAAGAATCCCACTTCCTGACATTTCAATAATGAATTTGGGTGGTATGGAATTACTAATATTAATGTTTCCGGTTTTCTACCTGGTTAACATTATATTTATTGTGGTCAACAGCATCAGGAGTTATAATGGGAAAAGTGTGTTTTACCGCCCTGCGTTTAGATTCCTGAAATGACCGGGGGGGCAGCGCTTTATTGCTATCTTCCATTATAAACTTGTTTTCCCATCGCAACGGTATCTGTTCAAAAATCTTTTAACTACTGGTTTTTGTTAAAAAATCATTAATATCATAAGATTAAGTCTTGTAGCTTTGATAAGACTACTGACCAAATTACCGACCAAATGAAAACACTAAACCTGTTGCTGTTATTTTTAGGATTAACCTTTGCTGCCAGCGCCCAGTTTAACTTGAAGAAAAGACCTGCTGAGGTGAAGCATACTAAATTCAAAACACTGGACCTGCTGTATAAAATTTCAGGTAAACAGACCATTTCAGGGATCCATAACCGGGAGCCCAATCAGAAACCTGCAGCCTGGACTGACGAAGTGTTTAAAGTGACTGGCAAGTATCCTGCACTGTGGAGCGGAGATTTTCTTTTCCAGGCAGACAATATCAACAACAGGCAGATCATGATCAACGAAGCAATGGCCCAATGGAAAAAAGGAGCGCTGATCAATATGATGTGGCATGCCTGCAGCCCTGCACTTGAGGAGCCCTGTGGCTGGGATAAGAAAGGCGTATTGAGTAAAATGACAGATGAACAGTGGAAGGAATTACTGACAGATGGAACCAGGGTCAATGCAAAATGGAAAAAGATGATGGACGAAGTCGCGGGTTACCTGCAGCAGCTGGAAGATAAAGGTGTAGAGGTGATGTTCAGGCCTTTACATGAGATGAACCAGGGCGTATTCTGGTGGGGAGGACGGCCCGGAGAGAACGGGACAAGGAAATTATACAAACTGACACATGACTACTTTACCAAAACCAAAGGACTGACCAACCTCATCTGGGTATGGGACATACAGGATTTTGGGACACTTGAAAACGATGCTGTGGTTTACAATCCCGGTGAAGAATACTGGGATGTCCTCGCCCTCGATATATATGATGATAAAAGTGGCTTTAGCCGTGAGAAGTATAATATTATGGTCGCCGCGGCAAAAGGTAAACCCATAGCCATTGGCGAATGCCAGAAGTACCCGACGGCAGAATTGCTGGCCCGGCAAAATAAATGGACCTTCTTCATGGGCTGGTCGGAATTGGTATTTAAATACAATACCAATGAGGAGATCAGCAATCTCATTAAAGCACCAAACGTGCTGAGCCTGGATGAACTGAAAAACCTTAAGTGATGAAGTATTTACTGCTTTTTATAACAGGCATACTGCTGCTTGCAGGTACGATGCGTCAAAAAATACAGAAATCCCGTGTCCTGGTGTTCTCAAAAACGCTTGGCTGGAGGCATAGCTGCATTCCTTATGCTATTGCGGCAATTCAGAAGATTGGGGCTGAAAATGGATTTGATGTGGATACTACTACCAATGCAGCTATGTTTACAGACGAACAGCTAAAAAAATACAACGCCGTCATATTCAACAGCACTTCCGGCAATGTACTAAACAACATCCAGCAGACGGCTTTTGAAAGATACATCCAGGCAGGCGGTGGTTTTGTGGGCATCCATGGTGCGGCAATTACTGAATATGACTGGCCATGGTACGGACAGTTGATGGGTGCTTTCTTCGCTCACCACCCCAACAATCCGAATGTACGCAGGGGAGTTATTGACATTGTCGACAAGCAACATCCGGCTACCGAGAACCTGCCCGACAGATGGGAGCGGGCAGACGAGTGGTACAACTATACTTCATTTTATCCTGGGATAAAAGTGCTTGCAAACCTGGACGAAAACTCCTACGACGGAGGTACTCATGGCTCAAAACATCCGATTACGTGGTCTCATGAGTATGACGGTGGAAGGGCTTTTTATACCGGTGCTGGGCATACTGATGAGAGTTGTTCTGACCCCACTTTCCTAAAGCAATTAATCGGCGGCATCAAGTATGCTATTGGAGATGCAAAGCCGCTAAACTATGCTAAAGCTTATTCAAAAGTAATGCCCGAGCAGAACCGCTTCATAAAAACCACATTAACAGCACGCCTTGCATCACCAATGGAGCTTGCAGTAGCCGGAGATGGACGTATTATGTATACCGAGCTTTTAGGGAATCTGCATGTTTACAACAGCAAGACTAATAAACTTACGCTTGCGGGCAAACTACCTGTGAGCAATCTGGGCGGCACTGGACTGATAGGCCTGGCACTCGATCCGGATTTTGATACCAATCAGTTTATTTATTTGTATTACGCACCTGCCGGGCAGACAGAAGAGCCGATAGACTTTCAGTTGAGCCGCTTTGTGCTAAATAAGGCAAGCCAACTGGAACTGGCTACAGAGAAAATATTGTTGAAAGTACCCGTTCAAAAGAACAGTGGCTCGCATCATGGAGGATCAATAGCGTTTGATAAGAACGGCAATCTTTATTTATCTACCGGCGACAGCACTACGCCCTTCCCATCTGAGGGTTATTCACCACTTGATGAACGTTCCGATCCGCAATATTACAGTCAGGACGCACAGCGTGGTGCCGGTAATACCAATGATTTAAAAGGCAAGATATTGCGGATCCATCCTGAAGCAAACGGTACATACACAATCCCTAAAGGCAACCTTTTTCCTGCAGGGACGGAAAAGACTAGACCAGAGATCTATGTAATGGGCGCTCGTAATCCATACCGCATTGCAGTAAACCCCAAAACTTCTGCCTTGTATTGGGGTGATATCGGCCCAGATGCCGGAGTAGACGGTGTACGCGGACCAAGGGGCTATGATGAGATCAATCAGGCAAAGAAAGCGGGCAATTATGGTTGGCCATATTTCATTGGTAATAATTTTGCGTATACTCATTGGGACTTTGAGAACAAAAAACCGAGAAGGCTATTTGATCCCCTTAAGCCTCTAAACACTTCTCCTAATAATACCGGACTAAAAGAATTGCCACCAGCACAGCCAGCAATGATTTGGTACCCTTATGCTGCCTCAAAGGAATTCCCTGAGTTGGGGACCGGTGGAAGGTGCGCCATTGGCGGTGCCTTTTACAGCTATGATTCTGCATCTAAGTCACCTGTCAGATTTCCAGAGTATTACGATGGGACATTGTTTATTGCAGATTGGATGCGCAACTGGGTATTTGCCTTGCGGTTTGATCAGCAGGAAAACTACCGGAGAAGCGAAGCGTTTATGAGTTTAAATGGCGACTTCAGACGGCCAATAGATATGGAATTTGGTAAGGATGGCGTCCTGTATATGCTAGAATACGGTTCGGTATATGGAGTAGACAATTCTGACGCAAGGCTCGTAAAGATAGAGTACAACAGGGGCAACCGAGCTCCAATAGCCAAAGCAAGTGTGGTGGATACAGCGGAGATGGCTGCAATAGATAAAAGGGTATTTCTCACTTCCGAGAAAAAGGAGTTTGAGGTACATAAGGCAGCTGCCGGACAGGTACCGCTAACTTTAAAATTCAGTAGTCAGGGCAGTCTTGATCCGGATGATGATGACCGGCTGACTTACGAATGGTTGATAAACGGCGTCAGTAAGGGGGTTAATAAATCTGAGACCCGATATGTATTCACAAAACCGGGTACTTACAAAGTGGTACTGAAGATCAGCGATAATCAGGGTGCATCAGCATATGATACCCTTACTGTAAAAGCTGGGAACACCCCGCCAAAGGTCAAAATTCTGAGCAAGGTAAACACTTGCTTTTTCTGGAAGAATGAGCCATTCCATTTCAATATAGAAGTGGCAGATGCAGAAGATAAGGTCCTGGATCCGAAGCGGATGGCTGCAACTTATATTTACCGGAGTGAACCGCTAATGGTTTCATCGGTTGTAAATGGTCAGGCTGCGCAGCAGGCTTATTCCGGCAAGGCATTGATGGCTGCAAGCGATTGTAAGGCCTGTCACCAGGTAAAGGCTCCTGCCGTAGGTCCTAGTTTTACCGCCATCGCCAACCGGTATAAGCAGCAGCAAGGCTCTTTAGATAAGCTTGCCGAAAAGATTATAAAGGGAGGAGGCGGTAATTGGGATAAGATGCATGTGATGAGCGCCCACCCGCAGATTTCAGATACGGATGCAAAAGAAATTGTCAAGTACATCTTTTCGCTGACAGATAAGAAGAAACCTACCACTCCAATCAAGCTTGGAAAGACAGGTTCACTGCAACTCGAATCTTATGAGGACGAACCACAGGGGATGTATGAGTTTAAAGCAACCTACACAGATAAAGGTTACAAAAATATGGGGCCATTGAGCAGTACAGATAAAATCATTTTGCGCAGTGCAACCCAGCAGGCGGTATTCGCAGATGCCCACCCAGGCTTCCCGCGTTTTCGCAACAGCCTTTCTGAGGCTGGTAACAAAGCTTTTCTTTTGTTCAAAGACATTGATCTAAGTAACATCAACAGATTTGTATTTAATTATTCTTCGGAAAGCAGGGACGGCGAGATCCTCGTTCGCATGGATTCGCAGGTAGGCCCAATCATCGGCCGTGTGACGTTTACTCCAACGGGATCATTCGACAAGTTTAAGGATCTGGAGGCAAAACTGTTAAAAAAGATCAATGGAAAACATCATCTGTATTTTGTAATTACCAGAAGCAAACTGCCCGACGACAGGCTTATAAAACTAAATACCGTCAGTTTTGAGCGGTAGCCGTCTCGTGGTCTTTTATTAAAACCATTGGTATTATATAAGTAAATGTTAAAATCCTACTAATAGGTAGTATTGGCTTCCTGTATCTTCGCATATGATCAAATATTTTTAACCTTGGGTTGATTACCACCTTAGCTTACGAACGAACCACATGAAAACTATTACCAAAAATCTAGTGCTTGGCCTGCTTCTGCTTTCGGCTAGCCCTGCATTGGCCCAAACCAATATCAAAAGCTTCCGCATGACCAGTAAGACTGTAAAGCAGTTTGAAAAGGCAGAGTGGAATATAGAAGTGGAAGCCTCTTTTAGCAATCCTTTCCTGCAAGAGGACATCGCGGTTGACATGATGCTTACTTCACCTTCGGGCAAAAAGCTGGTCTTGCCGTGTTATTTTGAAAGCAGCGGGCGGGTTCAGGGGGCTATGTGGAAATCCCGTTTCCTCCCTCAGGAAAAGGGAAAGTACAACTACTATTTCCAACTGCGTAAAGATGGAAAAGAGATTGAGTCCAGGCAGGCTACATTCGTGGCACTTAAATCCAACGGCAAAGGCATCCTGCATTTACGTGACAACTGGACATTTAAGTTTGATAACGGGGCGCCTTTCCGCGGTATAGGCGAGAATATTTGTTGGGAGTCGCGCGCAGAAGACGACTCCAAATTCTTCAAAGAGCTCCATGAAAAGGAAAAATACAATTACGAGTACCTGCTGCCCAGGTTAGTAAAGAACGGAGGTAACTATTTCCGTACCTGGATTTGTTCCTGGAACTTGCCCCTCGACTGGAAGAATGGCATAAATAACCATAGATACCAGAATTCAGAAGAATATTTCAACCCAAGTGCGGTCAGGAAAATGGATCGGTTGGTGAATTTGTCAGATTCACTCGGCCTATTTATGATGCTAACGCTCGGACAAGGTACGCACGATGCCAAACATGGACGTTACGCTGTTTCTACCCCGGAATTTTTTGTTAATGAACAAGCAAAAGCGCAATACAAGAATCGTCTGCGTTTCATTGTTGCCAGATGGGGATATAGTCCGGCGATCGGTGCCTGGGAGTTTTTTAACGAGATCGACAATGTACAGTTCAGGAATGCCGGCAACCCGATTCCTGCACAGCATATAGTGCAGTGGCACGACGAAATGAGTACCTACCTAAAGCAAATAGATCCTTACCAGCACCTCGTAACTACCAGTATATCCCACAGGGATCTGGAAGGATTGAATTCCTTGAAGAACATCGACTTTAATCAGAAACATATCTATAAAAACAACAGAGCGCTACCGACTACGATCGTCAAGTACTCAGAAGAGTTTAAGAAGCCATATGTGATAGGCGAATATGGCTATGAATATGATTGGTCGAAGAACTTCAACCTCTTTGGCGATGAAATGGACAGTGATTTTAAAAGAGGTTTATGGTACGGACTTTTTTCACCTACACCAATATTACCTTTGTCATGGTGGTGGGAATTTTTCGAAGACCGAAGAACCGATACCTACATCAAACGCGTACGTGCCATTCAGGACCAAATGCTCGCAGCCGGCAATGGCTCGTTTAAAACACTGAGTGCTTCCAGTGAAACGCCCCGGGTGGAGGTGTATGCGGTAAAGTGTGGCGCTAAAACATTCGTTTATGTTTATAATCCGGCCAATACTGCTGTGAATCCCGTAATTAATGTGGATGGAACAAACACCGTAAAAGCGATCAAAGTATATGATTGCGAATCAGGCAAATACACTGATGTAAAGCTTACATCGTCATCCAACGGACTACAAATCAAGAACATGGAGCTTTCGCCTAATTCAGATAAGGTCTTTATTTTTTAAAACCGCTTATTACAGATAAACCAAATATATAACCTACATGAAACTGCAACTGATAGATGTGATGATTCTGGTGTTCTACCTCGTAATGATGGTATTCATTGGATGGTACTACCGCAATAAAGCCAAAGAAAATAAGGAGAGCTATCTAATGGGTGGTAAGAAACTACCCTGGTACATGCTTGGTCTTAGCGACGCTTCGGATATGTTTGACATAAGTGGTACCATGTGGATGGTAGCGCTATGCTTTGTCTACGGATTGAAAAGCATTTGGATCCCATGGCTATGGCCGGTTTTTAACCAGGTGTTCAATATGATGTTCCTTGCCAAATGGCTCAGAAGATCAAATGCCGATACCGGTGCTGAGTGGCTGGCAACACGCTTTGGCCTGGTGGGTAGAAGTGTGAAAGCTTCGCACAACATTACAGTCGTATTTGCCCTTATTGGTTGCCTTGGTTTCCTGGCCTATGGATTTGTGGGACTTGGCAAGTTTGTGGAGATCTTCGTGCCATGGCATATGGTGAAGGACTATGTGCCTTTTGAGGTGGCCCCGCAGTACGTGCCGCATTTCTACGGCATCGTGTTCACCTTGTTTGCCACCTTCTACTCCGTTTTGGGAGGTATGCACAGCATTGTGCTTGGCGATGCCATTAAGTACGCCATCATGACTATAGGCTGTATAGCCATAGGTGTTATCGCGTTCACACATTTACGAACGCAAACATTGCAGGTGCCTGAGGGTTGGGCAAATCCGTTTTTCGGATGGAACCTCGAACTCGACTGGTCGAAGCTCATACCGGATGCCAGCAAGAAGATTGCTGATGATGGCTATGGGCTGTTTGGAATATTTTTTATGATGATGTTGTTTAAAGGCGTATTTGCCAGTCTCGCGGGCCCGGCACCCAACTACGATATGCAAAAGGTGCTGTCTACCCGATCGCCAAAAGAAGCCTCCAAAATGACCGGTTTTGTGTCAATCATCCTCCTGCCGATCCGCTATACGATGGTTATCGGACTCGCCGTCTTAGCCCTCCTCTATTATCATCAGCTCGATCTCAGCTCTGCCAGTGGAACTGATTTTGAAAAGATCCTGCCTGGTGCGGTAAACGCGTTTTTGCCCGTTGGCATATTGGGTGTCGTGCTTACGGGTCTGATGGGGGCATTTATGGGTACCTTTTCCGGTACGTTAAACGCTGCACAGGCCTACATTGTAAACGATATTTACTTGAAGTACGTCAATCCAAAAGCCTCTACACGCCAGATTATTTCCATGAACTACCTGAGTGGTATGGTGGTAGTAGCGGTAGGAGTCATCCTTGGTTTCTTTGCTAAAGACGTCAATAGTATCCTGCAGTGGATCGTTTCAGGATTATATGGTGGCTATATCGCGGCCAATATGCTGAAGTGGTATTGGTGGCGCTTCAATGCCAATGGTTTCTTTTGGGGAATGGTTACCGGCATTGCCGGAGCATTGGTATTCTCGCATTTCTTTAGCGGAATCCAGTTCCTCTACTATTTCCCGCTGCTGTTCCTTATCTCTGCAACAGGCTGTATCATAGGTACATTCACAGCACCGCCTACAGAAACAGAAGTGCTGAAGAACTTTTACCGTACCGTTAGGCCATGGGGTTTTTGGAAGCCGATCGACCGTTTAGTAAAACTTGAGGATACTGGCTTCGTCGAAAACAAGCGGTTTAAGTTGGATATGTTCAATGTGGTACTAGGCATCATCGCACAGTCCTGCCTTACGGTATTGCCGATGTTCCTGATCCTCTGGATGAAACTTCCGCTGGTAATTACCCTCGGCGTCATTGCTACCATAGCCTTTATCCTCAAACGTACCTGGTGGAATAAATTAGAAAATTAAAAAGAACTGAACCAACAATACAATGGATTTCAATACTCGAAAAACAACAATCAAAGAGCGATACGAACGTTTAATTAGCCAGGCTAACAGGCCCGAAGAGTTCGGGAATGGTATATTTGAACGCTATAAATACCCTGTCCTTACCAATGAGCATGTTCCATACTTTTGGAAATACGATCTGGATCCCGCATCCAATCCGCTTCTTCTAGAAAGAATAGGCATCAATGCGGCGTTCAACGCTGGTGCGATAAAATTTAATGGCAAGTACCTGATGATGGCAAGGATAGAAGGCAGTGACCGAAAGTCTTTTTTCGCAATTGCCGAAAGTCCGAATGGAGTAGACCGGTTTCGGTTCTGGGATAAGCCCTCCATCGTCCCACATCGCGGCAACGAGACCAACTTGTACGATATGCGGTTAGTGCAGCACGAAGATGGCTGGATTTATGGTGTTTTCTGTACCGAAAGCCGGGATTTCTCCATGCCTGAAGCCGATCAATCGTCGGCCATTGCCCAATGCGGTATCATTCGCAGTAAAGACATGCTGGAATGGGAACGATTGGGCGACTTCAAAACCAATTCGCCGCAACAGCGCAATGTAGTATTGCATCCAGAATTTGTAAATGGAAAATATGCATTTTACACGCGCCCGCAAGACGGCTTTATTGAAGCAGGAAAGGGTGGAGGAATTGCGTTTGGACTATCAGAAAGTATAGAAAATGCTGAAGTAGCTATCGAAGCAGTACTAGACAGAAGGGTATATCATACCATTTATGAGGCAAAAAACGGCTTGGGGCCGGCGCCTATAAAAACGGAAAAAGGATGGCTGCATATGGCCCACGGTGTTCGAAATACCGCTGCCGGCCTTCGCTATACGCTTTATATGTTTCTTACCGACCTGCAGGACCTTACAAAAGTGTTGCATAAACCATCAGGCTATTTCCTTGCCCCCGAGGGTGAAGAGCGCATAGGCGATGTATCAAACGTAGTATTCTGCAACGGCTGGATAGCGGATGAGGACGGAACAGTGTTTATTTACTACGCCTCTTCAGACACACGTATGCATGTGGCAGTTTCCTCTGTCGATCGCTTGCTTGATTATGTGATCAACACACCAGAGGATGGTTTCAACTCTTCTGCATCTGTAGATAAGATTTGTACCTTGGTAGATAAGAATAAATCCTTTGGCATATAACAACCTCTTCAGATATGAACCACAACACATTTATCTTTTCTCTCCTGCTGCTGTCAGGTTTAGCGGCTACGGCGCAAAAGCCTCAGAACAACTACACCGTTCAAGGCTGGTGGGGAGCATCGGCCGATCCGTTTTCCCCTATAGTTAATCAGGATAGGAGTATCACGTTCCGGTTCAAAGCGAAAAACGCCAAAGAAGTAAAACTGGTATTCGGGGAATGGGACATCAAACCCCTGCTGATGAAAAAAGACACTGCCGGGACCTGGGAAATACGAATCGCGCCGGCTGCACCCGGCATCTATTCTTACCAGTTTGCTGTAGATGGTGTAAATGTGATAGACCCGGCTAATCCGGTCGTGAAAAGCGGAACAGAGGTGTACGGCAGCATAGTTGAAGTTCCCGGAATAGATGGACCTCGCTTTGATGAGGTTCAGAATGTGCCTCAGGGCGTACTTCATCATATAAAATACCACTCTTCTGCCCTAAAGCGGCTGAGAGGAATGGTGGTGTTCCTGCCTGCCGAATACAGTCGGCAGACTGCACAAAAATATCCGGTCTTGTACCTGCGGCATGGCGGCGGGGACAATGAGACGAGCTGGACCCAAGCTGCCGGCAGGGCAGATGTGATTTTGGAGAACCTTATCGCAGCAGGAAAAGCGAGACCTATGATTATTGTAATGACCAATGGGCTGATAGACGGAACATGGGCAGGAGGAAGCTCAAAAGAAGGAGTAGAGTCGCTGGAGCAGGAATTGCTGAAAGATATAATTCCATATGTGGAAAGGTATTATCGGGTGAAGACGGAGAAGGCTGGACGTGCCATTGCAGGCCTGTCAATGGGAGGTGGGCAAGCCTATATAATCGGGCTTAAAAACCTGGATAAGTTCAATTACATAGGCGAGTTTAGTTCTGGCTTACTTAGCGATGCCAAGTTTGATATCAATGCGCGGGTACCTGGGATCTTTGATAAGCCGGAAAAAGTCAATAACCAGTTGAAGTTACTTTGGGTCGCTTGCGGCAAAGATGATCCGAGGTATTCAGGCCACCTGGCAATGGTTTACGCCTTAAAAGAAAAACAGATCCGGTTTGAAAGTCATGAAACAGAGGGCGGACATGAATGGCGTTTTTGGCGTGAGCAGCTCCGCGATTTTATGCAGCGTTTGTTTTAATATAGAGGGCAATCAGCCGGGAGGATTTCCTTCCAGTGCTTCAATATTCTTGCCGATCTCAGCGATCAGCTGCTGGTCAATATCATCATTGGATTTCCATTCCACTGTTGATTTACTGCGGATCGGGTATATATGACCGGTGCGTTCTCCGTTGATATAAATAATATAGTCGCCGGATCTTGGCAATTCTACCCTTATAGCCTGGGGCTCACCGTCTATTTCAAGTGTAAATTCATATGGATTGAGGTCTTTTTCCTGCATGATCGTGTGGTGTTTGCTATAGAACAATGAATCGGGGTTATTGTTTGCGTTTAAATAAACACCCGTTTGCCCAGGTAGTTTTCCCTGAATTCTTTAGGGGTACAGCCCTTTTTACTTTTAAAAGTGCGGTTGAAATTGGCCATATTGTTGAAACCGCACTTGTAGGCGATTTCAGCGACCGAGTGGGTCGTGTCGATCAGCATTCTCGATACATGGCCCAGCCTGATCTCGTTCAGGCTGTCGATGAAGGTGTAGCCTGTCCTTTTTTTAATGAAGCGGCTGAAAGAGGCTTCCGGCATATTTGCGATTTTTGCAACTTCAGCGAGCGTAACCGGATTGCTGAAACTGGCGTTCATGTATTCGAAGACCTTCTCTATCCTGCGGCTGTTGTAGTTGAAATTCTCATTGGTAAAACTTGCGTCAGACAAAGTCTTGTAGTTTTTGCAAGTGGAGAGATCATGAAGAATAGAAAGTAGTTCCAGTATAGAAGCGAAACCCCGCTTGCTGACCAGGCCCATAACACGCGGCATGATCTCCTCCGTAGTTTCACGACTAAATAGTACACCTTTTTTGGACTGCTCGAACATTTTTCTGATCTGGCTGAGCTGATTTCTTCTCAGGAACTTGTCATCGATCAGGTCTTTGTGGAATTGAATGGTAAATTCCTTTATTTCCTTGCTTTTGCAATTGTGGGTAAACCAGCCATGCTCCAGATTCGAGCCTACAAAAACAAGCTCCAGGTCATTTATTTCTTCTATATGGTCACCTACAATGCGTTTTGCACCTGGTGCATTGATGATCAGGTTCAACTCCATTTCCTCATGATTGTGCAGGGGAAAATCAAATTCACTCTTCTCCCTGGAGAAAATAGTGAAGCAGTCATGTACTGTTAAAGGGGTGATCTCTCTGATGATATTTTTATGCATTTCCCGGGTTGCTGGATTTTATTCTGCCAAATTAGTTAAAATAATATTGATTAACAAATGGGCCAATTTTGTGTTGTTTTTGAAAAAATAATATTAGGTTATGTTAGAATAGTACAAATTCTTTCCTTCCGGAGAGTCTCATATAATGACCTGTTTATACAATAATTTGATGTAGTTTGGTTTTTTTTATTGCTTTTTGTCAGTTGTTCTTAGCGAGTAAAAGAAATCAGTTAAAATATCACAGATTTATTTTGAGCCATAATTGTTACCATTTGTTAACTGGAATTCGGTTAAATATCAGCAATTGTTAAGATAGTATTAATAATGAATTGAACGCCCCTCTATCTTTGGTTGAATCAATTTTGAATTCTAACCAAATAATTATTTAACCAATCTTATGAAACGAACATTCTATAAGGCATGTTTATTGATGTTCCTTGGTCTATTTGCTGCGGGTAATTTGTATGCCCAGCAACGGATATTAAAAGGAGCAGTTACAGACGAAGCAGGCCAGCCCATTCCGGGAGTTGGTGTTTCAGTAAAGGGCGAGCAGACCGGAACTACCACAGATCCTAAAGGAAACTTTTCATTGTCTTTATCTGCAGGACAAAAAACGCTGGTATTCACCTATATCGGTATGCAAACCAGGGAAATCACCGTAGCGCAGGATCAGACTTCGGTAAATGTAAGCCTGCTTGGCGATCAGAAAAGCCTGGATGAGGTAGTTGTAGTCGGCTATGGTACCGTAAAAAAGAGCGATCTGACAGGCGCTGTAGCTACACTTAAAGGCAGCGATCTGAACCGTACCCCCGCTTCCTCGGTAGACCAGCTTTTGCAGGGTAAACTGCCGGGTGTGCAGGTAATTACCTCTGGCGGACAGCCAGGTTCGGGTGCCACGATCAGGATCCGGGGGGCCAGTTCACTCAACGGATCTAAAGATCCGCTGATGGTAGTTGACGGCTTTCCCTGGGGTGATGCCGGTAACTTAAAACAGATCAATCCGGAGGATATAGAATCTATAGAAGTATTAAAGGATGCTTCATCAGCAGCGATTTACGGTTCAAGAGGTGCCAACGGCGTGATCATTATAACCACTAAGAAAGGAAAATCAGGTCAGCCGAGAATCAGTTTCAGTTCACTGAATACCCTTTCTACGAGAGCCAACAAGCCTGACCTGTGGAGAGATCCGGTAGATGAAGCGATTTATGCCAATGAGGCGGCTGCCAACGGCGGGGCTATCGCCACTGATATACCTTACATCGGCATTACCCGCCCGTTCGGTGAGGGTGATAAGACCATTTATTATCCTTCGATCGCCGAACTAAGAGGTCTGGACCCAAACAAGGGGCCATGGCCCTACAATACCGACTGGGTGGATCTGGTTTATAGAAATCCGGTCTCCCAGAGCTATACACTGAGCGCCGACGGCGGCAATGAAAGTACAAAATATGCGCTTTCGGGCAACTATTATAAGGAGCAGGGAATCGCCATCAAAAACGATTACGATAAATATACCGGCAGACTCAACGTCGACCAGAAACTTTCCCGGTTTGTGACCGCAGGAACAAATGTAGTCCTGGCTTATACCAACAATACGGGTGGTGGTCTGGGTGTGGGCAGATCAAGAATCTTCCCAGCCTATGATGAAAACGGTAATTATTTCAGGACCAGCAGTACAGACTACGGCAACCCGCTTTCTATCGCCGACAGGGTACTCAACAAAAATAAGACCATGGACATATTGGGAACTGTATTTGTCAATGCCCAGCTGACTTCATGGCTGCAGTTCCGTACACAGCTTAGCTCCAAATACGGCAATTCCATACAGGACCAGTACGATCCCCGTGATGTAACCTTCCGTGGTTTTGAAAACAAGGGTTATGGTTCCATAAACAACAGTACCTATACAGAACTGCTCAATGAAAACTACCTGACAGCGACCAAAGAATTCGGTGAGGCTCACCGTCTGAATTTTGTCGCTGGTTATTCGATTCAGAAAACAGTAAACCGATTCAGTACATTAATCGGTCGTGAGTTTGTCAATGACAACCTGGAAAACGAGAATCTGGAGACGGCAGTGACCAAAAGTCTGAACAACAGCTTGTCCAGGTTTGACCTTTCTTCCTTCTACGGAAGGCTGAACTATACCCTGATGAACAGATACCTGTTTACCCTGACAGCACGTGCCGATGGTTCGACCAAGTTTGGGGCCAACAACAAATGGGCTTATTTTCCCTCAGGAGCATTTGCCTGGAAGCTGAACGAAGAAGAATTCATCAAATCCCTAAACCTGTTCTCTGAACTGAAACTGAGAACCAGTTACGGCTTAACCGGAAACCAGGGTATCAGCCCGTACCAGACACTGGACCGTTTCGGTTCTTACAAATACTTTACCGGCGCGGCTTTCCAGACAGGATTTGGCCCCGGTCTGGCTGGTGCCAATGACGAACAGGGAAGGACTGTTGTAGGCGGCTTGGGCAATAATAGTCTGAAATGGGAAACCACACGTTCTTTTGACGCAGGTATAGACATTGGTTTTATGGATCAGCGGCTGACACTGACAGCAGATGTATATGTGAAAAAGACCAGAGACCTGCTGCGGTTAAAAACCATTGCGCCATCTGCCGGCTACGACCAGCAGTGGATCAACGACGGAACGATAAATAACAGAGGCTTTGAGCTGGGCATCAATGCGAATGTGATCAGAAAGAATGAACTTGACTGGACGGTCGGCGGAACCTTTACCATGAACAGGAATAAAGTAGTTCAGATGGGGGAGAGTACCCGTGTAGAAGTTGGAACCCTCTATGAAAGCGTTCGCCAGCGGATCAGCACCTACACCGTTGGACAGCCCATGTTTGCCTATTACGGCTACAAATCCGGTGGGATCATCCAGACCCTTCAGGAAGGAATAGATGCTGGTCTTACGGGAAATGAGGCTTTGCCCGGTGAGATCAGATACCTGGATATTTCCGGTCCGGACGGTGTTCCTGACGGGATCGTTGACGCCAATGACCGTACCATCATCGGAAACCCGAATCCTGATTTTATATACAGTTTCAACACGAGCCTGAAATACAAACAGTTTGACCTGAGTGCCCAGTTGTATGGTGTATATGGCAATGATGTATGGGACTTTAACAAGCTTACCCCCAGCAGGCAGATCCTGCGCTGGACACCAGACAATCCGAGCAATGAGATCCCAAGAGCAAACGGTACACGCGGCTTTAAGGCATCCGATTTCTTCATTACCGATGGTTCTTTCCTGCGGATACAAAATGTCACAGTGGGTTATAACCTGAGACCAAATCTGATCAGGGGTGTAAGCAATATCCGGGTATATTTCTCGGGCAATAACCTGTACACCTTCAGCAAATTCAATGCGGGATATGATCCTGAAGTCGGAGAAAACGGGATCAATACCGGAGGTTATCCCCGCGCACGTGCCTATACTATTGGTCTGAATGTTGGATTTTAATACTACAAAAGATGAACTATAAAAAATTAATATATGGTCTGTCGGTGTCTGCGCTGAGCATTACCGGATGTACCAAACTGACAGAAGAACCCTACGGGCTGACCAATACAGGTTCGTTTTATAAAACTGCTGCCGATGCGGAATCTGCCATTATCTATGCCTATTCTGTATTGCCGGAGGTAGGTTATTATTCACGCGGGTATTACATCATTACTGAACTCCCGACCGAAAACCTGACCCAGAAAGGTGATGCCGGACCGGCTAATTTTGAGCTGGATGAGCTGCGTACCACCTCCAATAACTCTGATCTGGACAACATTTGGACCTACATGTACCGGGGTGTGGCCCGTGCTAATGCGGTGATCATCAATGTGCCTAAAATCAGTTCTATGCCTGAAGCCGCAAGGAACCAGGTTACAGGTGAAGGACACTTTTTAAGGGCGCTGCATTATTTCAATCTCGTACGCATGTTTGGTGAAGTACCTCTGCGTACCGAGACCATTGCCGACGTTTCACAGATCCCGATGGCCAAAAGCCCGTTAAAGGATGTCTATGACCTGATCATTGCAGACCTGAAAAGTGCAGAATCCCTCATCAATGTCGCAAAGATCAGTGAAGGAAGGGCAAACAAGGTGGCGGCACAGGCACTTCTGGCCAAAGTATACCTTCAGCTGGCCTCGGCCAAAAGCAGCGGATCGGCTGGTTATACCTTTGTTGACAATGCCGATGCCATGTATGCCGAAGCCAAAATTTATGCAGAAAAAGTAATCAGTCAGCAAACCAGCTATGTGTTCACTGACAAACTGAGGGATATATTTGACACCGAAGTCTACAAAAAAGCAAGTACCTCCGAACATATTTTTGATGCTGCTGTAGACCGCACCGGAGAAGTAGAGGGTAATTTTTCGAAACTTCCCAACATGTTCCTGCCGGCAGACCGGCCGATGACGATTCCTTACGACGCGGGTGATCCTTCAAAAGGAACCATCAATATCGGTCAGGGCTGGGGCCACTTCCGTACGGAAGCCGCAGGATACAACAGTTATGCTGCCGCTGATAAGCGCAAAACCGAACTGATCGTATCAAGTTATACCAATGGCGCCAGCACTTATAATCTCGACATCAACAGCAGTTCCAGGCCTTTTACCCGTAAATTCATAGATCCGCTGAGGGTAGGTGATAAAAGCAGCTGTAACTCTCCGGTGATCCGTTATTCGGATATACTGCTTGTGCTGGCAGAATCGGCAGGCCCTACCGCGGAGGGCTATGAAGCAGTTAACAGAATCAGGCGTCGTGCCGGTCTGGGCGATCTGAACCCTTCCTTAGGCATACAGGCTTTCAGAGATGCCATTGTCGAAGAAAGAGCATTTGAGCTGGCTTTTGAAGGCAGCAGATTGTTTGACCTTCGCCGCACCAATACTATGGAAAAAGTGCTGGTGCAGAAATATGGTAAAACCATTACCAGCGGCGCATATTTCTTCCCGGTGCCGCAAAGAGAATTAGATACCAATCCATTAATCAAGTAACTATAAAGCATATGAAACTGCTGAACCAAATAAAATTGATGACCTTGCTCGGATTTGTGCTGGCATGCGCCGGCAGTTGCCAAAAGGATCCTTATAAAGGCATAGAGAGCAATGAAAAATCAATCGAGGCCTTTACGCTTGGCAATGGCCTGATACAGATCGGTCCTGCGGAAATAGACCGCAGTGCCGGAACTGTAAAAGTAAAAGTACTCATGCAGGCAGGCACTGACCTGAGTAAGGTGAGCCCAACCGTCCAGACTTCTTACAAGGCGAGCGTGAGCCCGTTGTCCGGCCAGGTCGTAAACTTTTCCGGAAATTCGAATACGGCGGCATACACTGTTACCGCGGAATCCGGCCAGAGGCGGAACTGGAAAGTTGAACTGGTTCCTTTTACAGAAACCATTACCGGTACCTACGCCATCCAGGCAATGGTTGTATATGGTGGTACGGGGCCTGAGTGGGGTGGCGGCGGTGTAATCAACATGAACGACAAGCCCTGGGTGTGGCCTGCTGATGGCGGTGCCCAGGCAGAAATGGACAACAGCCTGGTATTTGAACTGACCGGGGCTACTGCCAATGGAAATACCTATGGTAAATTTATCAATAACTCTGGTGCCGATGGCAAATACGCTGACTTCATTTTCTCAGGAACACCAAAGACCGATGTCAATGCCAAGTACAGGGTGCTGCCCAAAGGAGAAGGAGAATGGACCAGGAATTATGCAGCCAATACCGTGACCTTTAAATTTGCTGATGGCAGCACCAAAGTTGCCGCGTTCCGTTCAGGCCCCTATACCTATACAGACGATTATACTGGCTCTGGCAATAAAAAAGACATCTATAAGAAGACGTTAAATGCCGGCATCAATTCACTGGAGTTTACCCTAACCAGCGTTGATGATTGGGGTAATATCTACAGTGACTACGATAAATTCGTTAAAAGCACCCGCAGATTTTGGATAGACATTAAGAAAAACTAACGCAGAAGAAGATGGAAAGATACCTGACCATGTGCCTGGTTGCAGTTCTGCTCTGTGGTATGGCTGCATGTAAAAAAAGCAAATCCGTAAATACGGAAACCAAACCCAGTGAAGAGCAGGGTCCTGAGCCGAACACCCCTTATAAATCACTGAATTATTTGTATAAGATCTTGGGAAAGAAGACACTTGCTGGTATCCATAATCGTGAACCCAATGCTCAGCCGGCAAAATGGACGGAGGAAATAAAAAGCACCACGGATCTTTATCCGGCACTCTGGAGCGGAGACTTTCTCTTCCAGCAGGACAACATCAACAACAGACAACTGATGGTCAATGAGGCACTGAAACAATGGAAACAGGGAGCAGTAATCAACATCATGTGGCATGCCTGTAACCCGGCCAACTCACAGCCCTGCGCCTGGGACGATGGCAAGGGCGTGATGAGTAGTTTGAGTGATGCCCAGTGGACAGAACTGATCACCGATGGTACAGCCATCAATATACGCTGGAAACAGATGATGGATGAAGTGAGCGTGTACTTATCCTTTCTGAAAGATAACGGCGTCGAAGTACTCTGGCGTCCGCTGCATGAGATGAACCAGGGGAAATTCTGGTGGGCCGGCCGGCCGGGTGCCAATGGTACTGCCAGACTCTGGCAGCTCACCTACAATTATATGCGCAATACCAAAGGGCTGACCAACTTGATCTGGGTATGGGACATGCAGGATTTCAGCAGTCTGACCGCTGATCTGAAGAGCTATAACCCTGGCAAGGAATACTGGGACGTAGCGGCCCTTGATGTATATGAAGGCAATGGTTTCACCGTGGCAAAATACCAGGCTATGCTTGGCATATCAGGCGGTAAGCCAATAGCCCTCGGCGAATGCAGTAAGCTGCCGACCGCTCAGCAATTGCTGGAACAACCGAAATGGACCTTTTTCATGGGCTGGTCTGAACTGGTATTCAGCAATAACAGCGATGAACAGATCAGGGCTTTGCATCAGGCAGCCAATGTACTTACTTTAAATGAGATGCCGGGGTGGTAAAAGGCATAGCTTGCGTTTTCAATGTTAAATAGTAAATTGCTATTTTAAGCCTATGAAAACCAACCGTTACATTTTTGTTGTCGCTTTTTTAATGATATTATTTTATCAGGATTTGAAGGCACAGAGCCGTGATAAAAACTGGATAAGGCCAGCCAATGCAAAAAGTGAAGCCATGTGGGGCATCAGCAATGGTATTGTATTTAGTATATGGCCCACGGGGGTAGAAGGCGGCCAGGAAAAAACCGGTGGACCCCGGGGGTTAATCAGGATTGGCTATGAAAATAAAGGTGAAATCTATCTGATCAACTTTTTAGCCATTGAGCCGGTAGTAAATGGTAAAATAGAATTCAGCGAAATATCTCCGTCACTTGTTGATAACCAGTGGGGAAAAGTGATGTGGGCCGGAGAAAACAAAACCGATACGGCTTACTTTGCAGGTGCAAAAACACGCGGTGCCATCCTGCATCCCGATAGCAGACATCCTGAGGTTGAGGAACTCTCAGTATATCTATTTATGGAGCGCTTTAAAAATGGTGCGCATCCGTATTTACGACTGTTCATTCGTAGTGATTATCCGGAAGAACTTGGTATAGAGGTTTTTAATCACAGCGGGAGTGCGCTGATGCAGCGCTGTGCGGTGACCGCCACCATGGGCAACTATTCGCGCCTGCGTAAATTATATTTAAAAGACAAAGTGGTAAATTCAACAGATCTTTACAAAGAGTATGATGAGATTGATTTTATAGAAAAGGAAAGTTATCCTGCTGCGCGGTTGTGGAAGGCCGGTAATGGCGATCTCATAGTGGTTGCTGAATCTGATGAAGATTTTAAGAGCCTGAGCTCCTGGCCACAGGAAAAAGCCTATCTCGACAGAGCTGGCTGGCGTTACAGGCCAAATCTTAAACTAAGCCAGTATTGGCGTAAAGATGTGTCGGAATATGACTCCTCCCTGATGCTGCGTGTAAACGGGCGGGCGAAGTACTGGAGTGGGGCAAGCCGCAATAAGCAAGATTATGTTAATATACCAGGCGGACCGTCATTTGAAAATTTTGAGCTAAGAGAAAAATATCATTCCGGGCAAAAACTCTACTATGGCATTACGAGAAAGACCGCACAGCAATTACTGAAAGAATATAAATAACTAAACAGGCCGCTATTTCACCCTGAAAATGTGAAATTTATTCACACCTCATAAGCGACCCTTGCAAATTTATTCCTATAATCAATCGGAGTAAGTCCTGTAATCTTTTTAAATGTATCTCTAAATGCTTTAGAATCGGTATAGCCTACATCATACATTATTTCTGATATATTTTTTCTTGATGCTTCAAAAAACTTTTTGGCGGCTTCTATTCTTACTCTTTGTATATATTCTATAGATGTATTGTTGGTTGCCTCTTTAAATCTTCTTTCAAATGTTCTGCGGCCGGTATTAATTAAAGCCGCTAATGATTCTATGGTTATTTTATCTTCATAATGTGTTTCAATATGATCCTGTACTTTTTGAATTTCTACATCACCGTGATTTCTTTGACCTTTGAATATAGCGAATTGAGACTGGCTATCTCTGCCAATATCTAAAGCAAAATATTTTGAAATCATTACCGCCGTCTGTCTGTCAGCATATTTTTCGATCAGGTATAATATTAAGTTCCATAAACTACTCGCCCCTCCGCTACTGTAAATGCTGTCGTGCTCTGTTATAATCGCTCCGTCTTCCACTTCTACATCTGGATACCTTTCTCTGAAATCATTAATGTGAGCCCAGTGTGTAGAACATTTTTTACCATTGAGTAAGCCTGTCTCAGCTAAAAGAAAGGCACCGATACACAAGCTGGCAAGACTCGAACCGTTTTCATATAGCTTTTTGAAATAAGGTATCGCCTCTGCATTGGCTTGTATTCCTTTAGTGGTATCGCCAAAGGCAGGGGGAATAATCAACAAGTCAGTTTCAGTAACATCTTTAAGCAACCTATCAGTCTTAATCATGTATTCTCCGTTGTTGGCTGGAACATGCGCGTTTAAACCCACATACTCTACCTTAAAAATCGGTTTTTTGCCAAAAGTGGTTAAAAACTCATTGGCGGTGTGGAAGCTTCTAAAAGGGGGCGTAATTGCTTCAATTACCCCATACTCAGGCACAAAAACTGAAATTTGCATCGATTATTAGATTAAGGTACTAATCTACGAAAATAGTTTTGTCATAATTTACCCCTAAAGTTGTCATTTTCACAATAGACTTGATTTTATAACTCAATGTATTTTTGGATATTAAAATTAATTAAATAATTATGGCACGAGAAACAGAAATAACGTTGGAACCGGCAACACGGAGGAATAAAGTAATTTTTTGGATAGCAACTGTTATCATCCTGCTTTGGGAGGGTATAATGCCACTTGCTACCATGCTCTTTGCACCGGAATATGTAAATGCAGGCACAAAACCGTTGGGCTATCCGGATTATTTTGCCTATACACTTATCATCTGTAAAGTGCTGGGTGTCTTTGCTATTTCGTATCCTAAAACACCAGCCAAGCTAAAAGAATGGGCTTATGCAGGTCTCACTTTTAATTTAATCTTTGCGTTCATTAGTCACGCCTGCGTAGATAAAAACATTGGGTTTATGCTACTGCCGGTAGTGATATTGGGAATCCTTGCCGTTTCTTATCTGTATAGAAATAAAATTCCAGATGCTTAACTCTTCTGTCAGGACTGGTCCTGGTCATCGGAAATTTGTGACTGCGGTTTTCCTTACCTTTTCCGGGAACTGCAGGGAGGCGCTCACATTTTACCAAACCTGCTTTGGCGGCTCACTGCAATTTAAGAGTTTTGAAAAACAATTAGATGGCTACGGAGCAATCCCTGTAGTTAGCGGGTCGCTTGTTGCTGAAAGCATCATTATCCATGGTTCGGATCTGGTACACGACGAAGGAAGAATACTGGGGAATTATATGGCCATTTTTATACATTGTAGAGACACTTATACCAGAAAAAAGCTCGTTGGAGATCTGGAATTTAGTAAAAGCGATTCTCTAGTCAGAAATTATGACGATGATCAGCTCATTGAAATCACTGACGCTTTTGATGTCAGGTGGATATTGTATGTTTAGGCCTGTTATTTGGTCAAAGGTTTCGGTTGAGGAGTCGTAGTAGGCCCTATGACCACAATTTTTCCATCTGTATTGATGTGCATGCGGTCAATAAATACCACTCTTTTGATACCTGAGGCATTTGTCCGGCCATGATAAACGCAAAACATCTGTTTCCCGTCCGGAGAGAATACTACACTGTTGTGCCCTGTACCGCTTACTCCTCCGCCCTGACCTGTGTTTTTTTGCAGAATAGGATTATTGTCTGCTTTTTTATAAGGTCCTAATGGATGTTTCGATGTTGCATATCCAATTGCATAATTTTCACCGCCGAAGAAATTGGCCGAATACATCATATAATAAGTATTTCCTTTTTTAAATGTAAATGAACCTTCTGTCCAGCGCCTGTTTACTTCTTTGGAGGTAACCGAGCGACTTTCCCATTCTGCCTGTGGATCATTCATTTTCAGTGGTGGGCGAAGCAGCAAAACCGGACTGCCTTTCACTCCGCTAAAATCAGACTTCAATTCTACCCCATAGACCCAGCTTTCTTCAATTTCATTAAACCAGCCTTTTTCCTTTGCCCAATCCGCAACTTCGCTTTTCACCGTATTTTTGTAGCAGCAGCGTGAATAATACAGGTATAACTTTCCATTCGGATCAAAGTAGACATTTGCATCAATTATCGGATAACCCGGATCAAACAGCGGTTTGTCAGTCATATCGATAAATGGGCCGGTAGGCTTGTCCGCTACGGCGACACCAATCTTAAAGTTCTCCAGTTCATTTGTCGGATTGTAACCCCATTGCGCACTATAAAACATATAGTATTTATTCTTGTAATGATAAACCTCCGGTGCCCAAAAAGCGCTGATGCCCCAGGCGCCTTTTTTGTTTCCAAAATAGACCTGCCCTTCGCTTTTCCAGTTAACCATATCTTTGGATGAATAGCTGCTAAAGCCATCTTTTGCACCGCCTCCGGTGCCGTACATATAATATTGATTGCTGACCTTATCGAAGAGTATAAAGGGATCACCAAATTCAACAGGCAACGGATTTGTATAAGTATTTACCTGGGTCCTTTCTTGTGCAAACAGATACCCTGATAAAGTACAAAGGAAAATGAGGCAAAGGGAAATTTTAAACTTCATGATACTTTTGGTTAAAAGTATAAATATAGAGTTTTACCTGTATATCAGAGTACCATTGTCGGCTCTTGTTTGGGACTTCCAGAAGCTTTCTTCGGAAAAAGGTGCCTGTTTTCCGAACAAATCCCAATTCAGTGTTGAACCACCCTAGACGTTGCCGAACAGATGGAGGGTTGAATTCTTACCCCTTAAATAAAAAATACATAAATTTATAAGATGACACCGGCCATTTCTTACTGGGAAAAACTACATTTTTTTAATTTTGATTTGCTGATCATCGGCAGCGGAATAGTTGGACTAAGTGCAGCTATCGCGCTTAAGGAAAAACAGCCTTCTCTGAACATTGCGGTATTGGAACGCGGTTTAACTCCCTCAGGAGCCAGCACAAAAAACGCCGGCTTTGCCTGTTTTGGAAGTGTGTCGGAACTGATAGAACAGGAAAATAACTGCGGGACAGATGGGTTGCACCAGCTGATCAAAAACCGCTGGAAAGGCTTATTGAAGCTAAGAAACTTATTAGGCGATGAAGCCATTGCTTATAAGAATTACGGAGGCTACGAATTATTTCGGCCTGCTGAAAAAGAGTTATCCTCAGTGTGTTTGTCAAAAATCGGCTACTTTAACGCATTGATAAAAGACATAGTAAATCGACCGGATACATTTAAACCAGTTAATCATCAAATCGCTGATTTTGGGTTTAATGGTGTTGATACGCTGATTTTGAATGAGTGTGAGGCCCAGATAGACAGTGGCAGAATGATGAGGGCAATGTTGAGAAAGGCAGGGGAGGCCGGCATACTTGTCTTTAATAATTGTAAGGTAACTTCATTTGAGCAAAGTGATGACGGATATAAGGTGTATACCGCGGATGGTAATTTCAACTGTAGAAAACTAATGCTGTGTACCAATGCTTTTGCTAAAGAATTGGCGCCTGAGCTGGATATTGTCCCTGGCAGGGGCCAGGTGATTATCACCAGGCCTGTACCTGGTTTAAAAGTTAAAGGTACCTTTCACTATAATAAGGGCTATTATTATTTTAGAAATGTAGACAACAGGGTGTTGCTGGGGGGTGGAAGAAACCTTGATTTCGCCGCTGAGCAGACTACTGAATTTGGAAGCACTGCTGTTGTCCAAAACGCATTGCTTAATTTATTGGATGAAGTAATTTTGCCTGGTGCTGGTTTTGAAATTGAACAAAGCTGGAGTGGCATCATGGCTTTTGGAAGTTCTATAACGCCGATTGTAAAAGAACTGGACAACGGTGTTTTTTGTGCGCTCAGGTGTAACGGAATGGGTATTGCCATTGGCAACCAGACGGGCTGCGATGCGGCTGAACTCCTGTTAAAGAAAATATAAGAAGGCGGCGGTTTTCACATTATAAATTGTTAAAAGAGTATTATGAAGCGCATGAAATTCGGCTCTATCTTTGAGCACATTTTCAAAAAATGCCCGTATGACAAAAGAACTGGAGACTGAGCTAAAAAATATTTTAAACTACTGGATGACTTATGTTCCGGATCATGAAAATGGCGGTTTTTATGGTCAGCTGGATAACCACAATCAGGTAAATCCTGACGCAGCAAAAGGATCTGTACTCAATGCAAGGATCCTCTGGTCATTTGCCGCTGCATATAATTTAAACCCTGTTGAGCAGTATCTTGAAACTGCAGAACGGGCATACCATTATATTGCTGAACATTTTGTAGACAACAATTATGGTGGGGTTTACTGGACGGTCGATGCACAGGGTAATCCTCTCGATACTAAAAAGCAGGTTTATGCGATAGCTTTTACCATTTATGCATTCAGTGAATATTTTATAGCGAGCGGGCATGAGGTGGCCAAAGAACATGCGGTAGAATTGTACCATGACCTGATTAAATATAGTTTGGATAAACAAAAAGGTGGGTATTATGAGGCCTTTGGCGAGAAATGGGAGCCAATAGCTGACTTGCGGCTAAGTGATAAGGATGCCAATGAAAAGAAAACCATGAATACGCATTTGCATGTGTTGGAGGCTTTTACTAATCTTTATCGCATCTGGCCTGATGAAGAACTGAGGGTACGTATTATTGAGTTGCTTGAGGATTTCAATGCGCATATTGTTGATCAGGAAACTGGTCATCTGCGTTTGTTCTTTGATGAGAATTGGCAAAGCAGATCGCCGCTGATCTCGTATGGACATGACATAGAAGCTGCCTGGCTGCTCCTGGAGGCCGCTGAAGCAATCGCTGATCAGGCCTGGATAGAAAAACTCAGGGTGCTGGCCATAAGAATGGCCAGGGCGAGTGCAAGCGGATTGGATACGGACGGTTCATTGTGGTATGAAAGTGACCCGCTTGCAAAACATATTGCCAGGGAGAAACACTGGTGGGTGCAGGCCGAGGCGATGGTAGGTTTTTACAATGCCTGGCAGATTTCCGGAGATCCTGTGTTTCTGCAATACTTTAAAGGGGTGTGGAAGTTTATAAAAATGCACATCATCGACCGTAGTAACGGAGAATGGTTCTGGGGTGTTCTGGAAAACGGAGATTTAATGCCCGAACAGGATAAAGTGGGGCTGTGGAAATGTCCATACCACAACAGCCGGGCTTGTATAGAACTGATCAGACGGATGGCTGGCTAATATCTCCTGGAAATTGTTAATTTGGAGTATGAAATCAATCCTGTTATTTTTCCTGCTAACGATAGGTATTCTGGAAATCGGTGCTGCTCAAAAACCTGTTGGCGAAACCAAAGAAATTACTGCGGAATGGGTGAAACAGAATCTCAGAAAGACTGGACCCAGATTAATCCTGACTGATGAGGGATTGCGACAGATTAGAAAAGCTGTGGAAGAAGATGAAACGGTCAAAACCTATTATGGCTACTTGTATAAGAATGCAATTTCGCTGCTGGGTCTGCCGGTTCTGGAAAGAAAGCTGGAAGGCAGAAGATTACTTGGGGTATCCAGGCAAGCGATCGCGCGGATTGGAACGCTTGCTGCTGTCTATTCTGTGTCGAGGGAAAAGCGGTTTTTGGATCGTGTCGATAAGGAACTGCTGAACATCTGCAGTTTTTCCGACTGGAATCCCAGCCATTTCCTGGATGTAGGGGAGATGGCCTATGGTGTGGCCATTGGATTGGACTGGACGCTTGGTGATTTGCCGGAATCGACAAGGCACCTGGTAAAAAATGCTTTGATCAGTAAGGCTATACAACCCAGTTTGAGCGAAAAGTTCAACGGCTGGGTAAAGGTGGACAACAACTGGAACCAGGTCTGCCATGGCGGAATCACATCGGCCGCAATAATTATTGCCGATGATGACCCTGCTTTGGCCGCACGATTGATTTCCAGGATGCTGCAGAATATACCAAGGGCACTGAAGGTCTATGCACCGGATGGCGCTTATCCCGAAGGGGCTTCTTACTGGTCTTACGGCACGAGTTATACGTTGATTACCATAGCTGCGCTGGAAAGTGCTTTTGGGAGTGATTTTGACATCCCTAAATCACCGGGCTTTATCAATAGTGCGCTTTTTGTGAAAAAATTGGTAGGCTCGAGTGGCTTGTATTTCAATTATTTTGATTCCGGCAGTGGTGGAGCCGATGGTCTGGAAAACCAGGAACTGTTATTGTGGTTTGCCAACAAGACTGGTAATGACGCTTATTTTGATCAGGATAAATTTCTGGCTGCGGTGTCCAGGTCTGCGACGAGTGGATACAACAGTTCAAAATTTAACGGGGCTGTGCTGACCTGGCTGGCAAGGCACAGGAAAGCCACTGCGAAGCCTTTCCCTGCAAATTATAAAGGTGATGGAGTTAATCCGCTTGTTGTATTTGGAGCCGGAAAAGCTGATCCGAATGGCTATTTCCTGGGAGCGAAGGGCGGGGCGGGGAGTTTAAACCATGGTAACATGGATGCCGGATCTTTTGTGTTTGACCTGCAGGGGATAAGGTGGTCTGTAGACCTGGGAATGCAGAATTACTTTCAACTGGAGCAGGCCATAGGGGTTAGTGGTTTATGGAGCAGCGGGCAGGAAAGCAAGCGCTGGACTTTATTGAGTAAGAATAATTTTGGACATAGTACGCTGACGGTCAATGATGAACTACATGTGGCTAAGGGTTTTGCACCAATGATTTATTATAAAGGCAAAGGCAACAGACCCCAGGCAGGTTTTGATCTTTCTGCTGTATTTAAAGGGCAGCTTAACGGCGCCAAAAGGGATTTTAAGCGGACGGGAGACCAAAGCCTTGAAATCACTGATGTGCTGGAGCTTTCTGAACAGACAAAAAATGTGACCTGGGCCATGATGACACAAGCTGATGCTGAGATAATAGTGGGCGGAGTCTTGCTGAAGCAGAAAGGTAAAATTCTCAAAGTCATGATCAGGCAGCCCGAGGGCGCGGAGATTAAAGTGGTTTCCAGGAATCCTCCTCCACTGGACTATGATATGAAGGTAAGTGATTTGAAAAGACTTGAATTTAGGTTTCCTGCTGAACTGCTCAAAAGTAAGGGCCAAAAGATTGTTGTAGAGCTAAAAGGGGAGTAGAGGCAGTTAGCGTTCATCGATATATGGTCGGATGGCATCAGCCCAAATCTGGTAACCTTTGTCGGCAGGGTGTGTGTAATCGAGCATAATGCCTGGGGGGAATGTGCCGTCGGCATTTAGCATTTTGGGGCCAATGTCCAATAGTGTCAAATGATTTTCATTTGCAAATACAGCAAGTTCTCTGTTAATCTCGTTGATCAGCAAACGTCTGGGATGCTGCGGATCTTTTTCTCGTGGGAAGATGGCCATAACAATGATTCTGGCGTAAGGAATTTTCGAACGCAACCTCAGACAGACTGCGCGGATGCCTTCTACAATCTCTGATGAGGTATTCATCCGTGCATTTTCTGTTTGACTGGTATTGTTTGTGCCGATGTCTACAATAATTGTGCGTGGGTGGAGGCCATCAATTTCTCCATGATCCAGCCGCCAGAGTGCATTTTGCGTGCGGTCCCAACCAAAACCGAGGTTGAGCACCCGGTGTTTTGCAAACACAGAATCCCATGATTTTGGTCCATTTGGGATACGCGGTTGTCCGTTGTTATTGACAAGCTTGGGCTGGCCACCCCAAAAATGGGTAATGGAATTGCCAATCAGTACTACTTCA
Organism: Pedobacter ginsengisoli; assembly: GCF_030244015.1. Lineage (GTDB taxonomy): Bacteria > Bacteroidota > Bacteroidia > Sphingobacteriales > Sphingobacteriaceae > Pedobacter > Pedobacter ginsengisoli. The sequence continues at coordinate 216,400 of NZ_JASSYX010000003.1, read as the reverse complement.
GGATTGATGCGATCTTTGATGCGGAGCACTTCTGCATGACGGTCCCACCAGTTGTAGCTGTCATTTTCTAACTTAGGAAGGGGTACAATCGCTGTGTTTTTCGGAATCTCATTGTCTAAAGAATGATCTCCCATCAGCGAGGATAGGAGTGGTTCCATTGCCTGGGCCCAAAGCTTTGCCCCTGCAGGGCTAGGGTGCAGATAGTCGGGCATGAGCTCTCTGTTGATGGAGCCGTCAAAGTTTAAAAACACGTGGTTGACATCACAGTAAAATATGTCCTTATTGTCGGCAAGTTTGGCAACAATGTCTGAAGCACGCTCTAATATAGCCCGGTGCGAGGTAGGGTTTGGTCCGCCATATGCCCCGGGAAAACATCTTAATATGATGATCTTGGTGGAAGGAAGCTTTATACGTACTAGTTTTACGATAGCTTCCATTCCTCCGGCTAGCTGTGCAGCTGTATGGCGGGTTGGGTAATTTTTTTCGTCAACGTTATTGGTGCCAATTTCGAGTACCAATACTTTTGGCGATTGCCCTTCAAGTTCTCCGTTCTCAATATTCCATAAAAGGTTTTCTGTCCGGTATCCGCTAAAGCCCAGGTTCAGTGCATTGCGCGGTTCAAAAAATTGTTTCCATATCTGCTGGTATTCTTGTTTTTCAAAATTGTTGGTAATGGAATTACCCAGCATGATGAGGTCAAATTTCTTTTGTGCTACCAGGGCTAATTTTTCATCATGGCGTTTCCTGCTGTATCCTTCGGTTGAAATGGCTGCTGGATTCGGATCCATGTTGCCCTTGGTATAACCTGTCCATGTTTTTTGATATTCCTTGCCGCTTTGGGTTGTCATTATATCTTCGGTACCGGTAAAGGTAACGCCAAGTTTAGCCTTAGGATTAATCGGAGGTATTACTGCGGGAAAGACGGTGCCAGGTATAGTCTCATCGAGGTACGATGGAGAAATAAGGCTGAGGCTGTCCGGCTGTTGCGGTCGATCCATGTATTGCAGCATTCTCGCTGCAAGGTGCCCGCCTGCTGCTATTCCTGCAATATTGGCTTGACTGCCCCTCAATCCAAATGTAGTCCTGCTTTCTTTGATTAGTTTAAATGCAGATTTGGCGTCTTTTAAAGCCAGATCACGGGTATTGGGACCATAGCCGATGTGATAATCTAGAATGGCGACATCGTAACCCTTTTTGTTGAGGGACAAAGCGGTGTCCTGACTGGCATTCTTAATGTTCAATGTTTTATATTCGCCGGCGGGCAACAGCAATACTGTTCCCCGCACTGTTTTGGAAGTTGTACGAAGCAGGCGCAGGAGAGGCATTTTAAATTGATGCACAATTCCATCGGCGCCTGTCTTATTGCCACCCGATAATGCTTTGCCATCTAAGGACAGGTATTTTGCATGTTGCAGATCCTGTTTTTTAAGAACGGTTTGCCCATGTGCAGTCGAAACGATGGCAAAAAATATAAGTGTATAGTGGCGGCAAAGGGCTTTCATATTTAATTTAATGAGGTTTATGGTTTAAGGCGAATATAAACATATTCATAAAACAAACGTTTGCGCAAAAAATTCGATGGATTGTTGTCAATATTTTTATACTTTTAGAGCAAGAGGAGGTTTTTGATATGATCTCCCTGATAGAATCACCACAACTATAACTATTTATCAAACCTTAGAGCTAAATCATGGCAAACGAAACAAAATCGTCAGTTTTCTCCCCAATCGTAATTATTGGTGCATTGTTTTTTATTTTTGGCTTTGTTACCTGGCTAAATTCAGTTTTAATACCCTATTTGAAAATTGCCTGCGAGCTGACCAACTTCGAATCTTACCTTGTCGCTTTTGCCTTTTATATTGCCTATTTTGTAATGGCGCTGCCGTCTGCATGGGTGCTTAAAGTTACGGGATTTAAAAAAGGAATGGCTGTCGGACTCGTTGTGATGGCTATAGGCGCACTGATATTTATTCCTGCAGCATTAACCAGGACGTATTCCCTTTTCCTTTTAGGACTTTTTATTCAGGGGACCGGTTTAGCTGTTTTGCAAACGGCTTCTAATCCGTACATAACTATATTGGGGCCGGTAGAAAGTGCAGCGAAGCGCATAAGCATCATGGGAATCTGCAATAAAGTAGCGGGCGCTATTGCTCCGATCTTGCTGGGAGCGGTAACCTTAAAAGATGCTGATGGTGTAACCCAAAGGATTGCAACTATGAATCTTGCGGAAAAAGCCGCCGAATTAGATATATTGGCGCATAAAGTGATCTTACCTTATGTTGCTATTATTGCTGTGCTGGTAATACTTGCAGTATTGATTTATTTTTCAACGCTTCCTGAAATTGATACGGAAAAAGAAGATGATGAAGTTGCGCTTGCAAATACCAACAAAAGCAGCATTATGCAGTTTCCCCATTTATTGCTAGGTGCACTGACCTTGTTTTTGTATGTTGGAGTCGAGGTCATGGCCGGAGATACAGTGATCAGCTATGGCTCTTCGCAGGGAATTGCTTTGTCTGAAGCTAAGTTCTTTACAACTTATACGCTTGTGAGTATGATTGTGGGTTATATCATCGGGATATTATGTATACCAAAATATTTTAGCCAGCAATTAGCTTTAAAGATGTCTGCCATCCTGGGGGTGATCCTGTCCCTGGCTGCAATCTTTACGGATGGTTATGTGTCGGTGCTGTTGATCTCGTTGCTGGGATTGGCCAATTCATTAATGTGGCCTGCCATTTGGCCTCTGGCCATTGTCGGATTGGGCCGCTTCACCAAGACAGGCGCATCATTGCTGATTATGGGTATATCTGGTGGGGCCCTTCTTCCTTTATTATATGGTTATTTAACCGATGCCGTTGATTCGCAGCAGGCATACTGGATAATGGTGCCGTGTTATTTGTTTATTTTGTATTATGCGACATACGGGCATAAAGTTCGTACAAGCGCATAACTGAACAAAATGAACAGTACCCGTATAGACAAATCTGTTCTCAAAAACCTACTTTTAATGATGTGAATTTTAGGGCTTCACATCATTAACGGTTTGTCGTATGTTCTCAGCCTTCAGTGGTACACTGAATGATATATCAATTTCCCGCAAATTGTATTTTACGATTGGCTTCACTGCGCTTTTGATTATTATCGAGTTGTGTACCTTGTGGTTTTCGATAACTACGCTTTCAGCTGTTCGGTCTTATGTAGGCGGTGAGGGGCTTTGGTCTAAAGCTCAAAAAGATGCGATCATGAACCTTCGGGAATATGCTCATACCCATAATGAAAAGGATTACCTGGAATTTAAGAGTTTTTTAGCTGTTCCCTATGGTGATAAAGCTGCCAGGATCGAACTTGAAAAGGCAAATCCCGATTTTAATATTGCAAGGCAGGCTTTGCTGAGGGGCAGAAACCATCCGGACGACATTGACGGAATGATGACGCTCCTTCGAAGGTTTCACAATGTTTTTTACCTTAAAAAAGCTTTCACAGCATGGGCAAATGCCGAGCCCGCACTTGAAGAATTGGTCAGCATTGGTGAAAGACTTCATACCCTGGTCGCTGCTGATGCTAGTGAAATCGAAATAGCTGTGTTGCTGAAAGACATAGACAGGATCAATGGCGAGCTTACTAAACTGGAAGATGATTTCTCTTTTACTTTAGGTGAGGGGGCCAGATGGCTGGAAGCATTGGTACTAAAGATGGTTCTGGCGCTGTCATTGACCATCGGTACAGTAACTATTTTGCTCGCGATATCCATCAATAAAAACCTTAAGAAAGGTCTTGACGCTATAGTTGAAGGGGCCGGTAATATCAGGAAGGGGGATTTTAAGCAGCAGGTCCCTGTTTATTCTAAAGATGAGATCGGGATTCTGGCCACGGCATTTAACGAAATGGCAGCTACACTTGGTCAAAATATAGAGGAGTTGAAACTGACGGAACAGAACTTCATCATTGAAAGAGAACGTGCGGAGCAGTCGGAGAAAGCCAAGCAACATTTTCTGATCAACATGAGCCATGAGATCCGTACGCCAATGAACGCCATACTAGGTTTTGCCCGGCATTTGGAAGAATCTTTGGTTACAGAGGATCAGAAGGAATCCTTAAAGATGATCTTGAAGTCAGGCGATCATTTACTGATGACTTTTAATGATATTCTTGATTTCTCCAGAATTGGAGCAGGGGAGATCAATTTTATGGCAATGCCTTTTAGCATAACCGAGACAGTTCATTCTATTTTTATGCTGACCGAGTCTAGTGCCGGAGTCAAAAATATAAACCTGACCTATAGCATTGATGCAGGTGTGCCGGAGATTATCTATGGCGATTCGGTAAGACTCAATCAGATCCTGCTGAATCTGACTTCAAATGCAATTAAATTCACCGAGAAGGGCGGGGTGCTTATTAATGTGATGCCAGTCGAGGAAAGTGACAAACAGGTAGTGATTGAATTTGGTATAAAGGACACTGGTATAGGCATTCCGTTGGAAAAGCAAGACAAAATATTTGATGTGTTTGAGCAGGCTGTGAGTGATACTTCGCGCAAGTTTGGCGGGACCGGGATAGGGTTGAGCATAGTAAAACAGCTGGTTACCCTGCAAAACGGTAGCATTTCTGTAAGCAGCCAGCCTGGAGAGGGTTCTGAATTCAGGTTCAGACTGCCTTTTTTGAAGTCTGATGACCTGTCGGGTGTTGATCATGAGGAAAGCCGTCGAAAATTACCGCTGTCTGATGCGGGAAATGGAGTGAGGGTGCTTATCGTTGAAGATAATGCGATCAACCAACTGCTGGTACTAAAACTGTTAAAAAAACATGGCTTTGAAACCAGTGTTGCTGAAAATGGAAAGATAGCGCTTCATAAGTATTGGAATACCGATTTTGATATTATCCTGATGGATCTGCAAATGCCGGAGATGGACGGTTATGAAACTACTGTAAATATTAGAAAAATGGGCATGGGGAAAGGAGAGGTCCCAATTGTAGCCATGACCGCTCATACCATTAAAGGAGAGTTGGAACGGTGCATGGCCATTGGAATGAATGATTACATATCCAAGCCTTTTCAAGCAAGTGAGCTATATGAAAAGATCAACAGACTGTTAAAGAAAAAGTTATTTCAGTAGTTCCAATACCTGGGCGGTAGAGTTTTGAGTGTCTACTTTTTTAACAATGTGGCTGATGATGCCTTTTTCATCAATGATAAAGGTGGTACGGATGGTCCCCATATAGGTTTTGCCGTACATGTTTTTCTCACCCCATACTCCATAGGCCGTCACGATCTGATGATCGGTATCGGCAAGTAGTGTAAACGGCAGACTGTGTTTGGTTACAAATTTCTTATGGGATTTTTCATCGTCTACACTTACCCCGAGAACGACGATGCCCTGAGCCGTCAATCCCTGGTAATTGTCTCTGAAATCACAAGCTTCAGCAGTACAACCCGGAGTATCGTCTTTAGGGTAGAAATAAAGCACCACCTTTTTCCCTGCAAACTGATCAAGGGAAACGGTATTGCCGTTCTGGTCTTTGGATGTGAAATCGGGGGCCTTTTGGCCTTCTTTTAATTCGCTCATATACTTACTTATTTGTAAAAGGTAATTGAATAATTCCTGTTGTTATCTTTCATGTCGGAAACAATGAGTTCAAGTATATGTTTTCCTGGTGAGGTGCTGTTATCAAAAGTATGCCATAAAGAGGCAGTTTTGGTGTCAAATTCCATCAACACCCAACGCCCGTCAATGTAGCCATTAAAGCTCTTGATGCCTGAAAGGTTATCCCTGATCTTAAAAGTCATTTTGCTAATACCGTTGAGTCGCTTTCCATTAGTTACATTAACAGGATTAACCGACGGAGGAATGGTATCAACTGCGATAAAGAAACTGCCGAAGCTTCTTGGAGTGGCTTTTACATAGCCATCTTCAAAATATCCCCCTTGTGAGACCCTTCCGGTATTTACAATTATTGCTTTGTCGGTGTATTTCCCTAAAGTACTATCGGCTTTGATCCAGAGTTGAAAACCTGTATGTAATGGTGTAAACTTATTGTGGATCTGGTGGATGGCAGAGTAAGCATTTGTTGCTGGCTTAGGGAGTTTCTTATAAATGAAGTTCAGGTCGTTGTAGAGTGTGCCTTTTGGGAATATTACTTTGACGTCCGGATTGCTGAATTCGTTGGCTGTGGCATATGAAAAGACCTCTCCTGTTTCGGTTTCAGGCGAGTTTATCGTCGCTTTGTTGTCGGCCTGTACCTGAAATGCCAGTGTGCTTTTATTTCCCCTGGAGTCTGTAACGGTATATTTTAGCTGATGCAGTTTGCCGTCTGTGAATTCGATCCGGCCATTATTTACCAGGTTACTATAAATCTTAAGCGGATTACCGGGATCGACGAAGCTCTTCTGTATAGACCTCCTGGTATTTAAATAGGTGGGGTAATCAATGTGGGAATTGATACCCTTACTATTTTCAAATTCAAATTTCTCCAAGGAAGAAACATATACAAGACCGCCGTCCAGCTCCAGTTCTATGGAGTAAACACCGTTGAGGCCAGATGCGCCATTGTGCCTGTCGGTAGTGACAATGCCAAAGCCGACTTCTCCGCTCAGATTAATGGTGTTGACACTGTTAAGCCGGTAATTCCCTGATCCACCCAATACCTGGAAATATTGTTTTGGCGTAAATTCGTTAAACGGTTTTTTATTCAGCCGGTAGACATACATGGAATAAATAACCGGGGGAATATTATCAGGAATGTCGATCCCGAATAGTTGTGGGTTAATAGTGGCTTCTGTCCTGGTATCTCTGATCTCAAAGTGAAGATGCGGGCCGCCAGAACTGCCAGTATTACCGGAATAAGCAATTACTTCTCCTTTGTGAACGGGAATGAGCAATGAAGTTGGGAATTCATCGATCTCATATGATTTCTTTTGATATTGAATGGATTTTACCTGTTGAGCTATTTTAGGGCTAAAACGTTGCAGGTGCCCATATACAGAAGTGTAACCGTTGGGATGATTGATGTAGAGGGCCAGGCCAAAACCACTGTTCTGAACGCGCAATCTCGAAATATAGCCGTCAGCAATGGCATAAACCGGATAACCCTGGCGCTGGTTTGTCCGGAAGTCAATCCCTGAATGAAAGTGATTGGCACGAAGTTCACCAAAGGAGCCCGCGAGGGCAGGTGGTACAATGGCAAGGGGAGAACGGAAATCAACCAGAGGATATTTGCTGTCGCTGAAAATCTGCTGCCCGCTTACTCCTGTAATCCCAAGTATAATCAACCCCAGTATTAAATTTAGTCTGATCATTAAATCTATTTTATATCAAAATCAAGTAGTTGCTGTCCAGAGAGCCAAGCCTCGAGCTTATCGCCCTGGTGTATCTGACCTACTCCTTCCGGCGTTCCTGTAAATATCAGGTCGCCCTTTTTCAACGTAATGTATTGAGATACAAAAGAGATGATTTTTTCAAAGGAGAACAGGATGTTCCTCGTATTGCCATTCTGCCTGGTCTGACCATTAATATGAAGTTCAAAGTCCAGCTCGTAAATATTGCTAATGCTGGATTTGGGTACAAAATTGCTGATGGCTGCAGAGTTGTCAAACGCTTTGGCCAGTTCCCATGGCAACCCCTTTTCTTTATGTGCATTTTGAATGTCGCGGGCTGTAAAGTCAATGCCAAGTCCCAATTCTTCGTAATAATTTGAAGCAAATTTTTCTGAAATATACTTTCCTTCCTTGCAGACTTTTAGCACTACTTCAAGTTCGTAGTGAATTTCGGAAGAGAAATCAGGAAGATAAAAAGGTTTATTGTCTTTTAAAACAGCTGTATCCGGCTTAAGGAATATGACCGGACTGCCGGGTATGGGATTGTTGAGCTCTTTAGCATGTGCTGCGTAATTGCGTCCTATGGCAATAATTTTCATTTTATACTTTTATAATGCGAATATCGCTAAAGTATTCATTCTAATCCAGAGGAACAATCATTTGAAGGTTATAAAACGGAAATGCGTTTGACTACGGTTTCAGCTCCGGCAACTATTTTTAGAAAGTAAATGCCGGTGTTCAAACGGTTGGGGATGGTGTAATTTTTGGTCTGTTCTCCTGACTGGATACGCTCATTGGAAAGCGTAACAACTTCGTTACCCAGCAGGTCCATCACCTTTACAGACAGATTTGACTCACGATCAAGGCGCAAGATGAGGTTAATCTGGTCATCTACCGGATTTGGATAAACTTTTAATACCGTCAGAATTTTCTCTGCTTTAGCAGGGTTTTGCGGGATGGTCTTAGCACTGGAGATCAGGTCGCTGTATTGTATAAAGCCTAAACCATATTTAGGTCTGTAACTAGGTACGCTGGCCTTAATTTGAGGGGTTTTGTTAATTCTCTTGGACCTTATGCTGTTTATGGAACTGTCAGGTTTTTGGGCAAAAACACTAAGGCTGCCTAAAGTGCTCATGCATATTATGCAAAAGAAATTAAGGAGAAGCGCTATTTGGTTTGTCTTGCTCATATATTGATGATTGCCCAAAAATATAAATAATAAAACAATATAATCAATGATTTTGTTCGATAGTCAGATTTTTAACAATATTTAACAAGTTATTACGTTTGCATGAGCTTTCGCAGTTGGAAATAGAATGGCTGGGTTTAAATAAAATCAAAGACCGCAGTTCATTAGGTCATTTTTTTATTTGTAGTTTTGCTCCGTAAAAAATTAAGAAAGTGTCAAATCATAAAAATTTAAATACACTTAGTGCCGGAGGGTTACTTGTAAGTTTAGGGATTGTTTACGGTGATATCGGTACGTCTCCTATATATACTTTAAAAGCGATTTTTAATGCCGCTGTAACAGGGGGGCAGGCCGTTGATTCAAATCTCGTACTTGGCGCTTTATCCTGTATCATCTGGACACTCACACTGCAGACAACTGTTAAATATGTTGTCATTACTTTAAGAGCAGATAACAAAGGTGAGGGCGGGATTTTTTCTTTATATTCCTTGGTCAGAAAAAATGCTAAATGGCTGGTCTTACCTGCGGTAATAGGCGGCTGTGCGCTCCTCGCAGATGGAATCATCACTCCAAGTATTACTGTGACGTCAGCTATTGAGGGGCTTAAACTGAAGTTTCCGGAAGTTCAGGTGATTCCTATAGTGCTTGCGATTATTACAGTGTTGTTTGTAATACAGCAGTTTGGGACAGACCTGGTCGGTAAGCTATTTGGACCTGTGATGTTCTTATGGTTTGGTACCTTGGGTGTATTGGGCCTTTATTTTGTAGCTCAGGATCTCACTATCCTTAAAGCTTTGAATCCGTATTATGCGATTAACCTTCTCATCAATAATCCTTTAGCGTTGCTCATTCTGGGCGGGGTTTTCCTTTGTACAACGGGAGCAGAAGCATTGTATTCAGATATGGGGCATTGCGGCCGTAAAAATATCAGGGTGAGCTGGATCTTTGTAAAACTAATGCTGATTTTGAATTATCTGGGACAAGGGGTATGGGCTTTACAGCATGGAAATTATGATGTTCACGATAATCCATTCTTTAAAATGATGCCGGAACAATATTTGCTATTTCTTGTTGGCCTGGCAACATGCGCTGCTGTGATTGCCAGTCAGGCGATGATCACGGGGTCTTTTACATTGATATCAGAAGCAGTAAGGCTAAATCTCTGGCCCAAAGTCAGGATCAATTACCCAAGTAATCAAAAGGGACAGATTTACGTTCCTTCTATCAATTGGATTTTGTGGGCTGGGTGTATTGCAATTGTGCTGATCTTCAGAAGTTCTTCCAAGATGGAGGGTGCATACGGTTTGGCTATAAATCTTACCTTCCTGGCAACGACGATACTGATAGCAGCTTATATGAAGCGTAAGAAGATCCCAGAATACATCATTGTTATCTTTTTAATAGTCTATGGATTGTTGGAATCAACTTTTCTGATTGGAAACATGGCCAAGTTCTTTCATGGAGGATGGGTGACCGTAATGATAGGATCATTGTTATTTACTGTGATGTGGAGCTGGTATGTGGCTAGAAAAATCAAGAACCGTTTTGTTAAATATGTTGAAATAGAGGATTACTATCAGATCATTAATGAACTGAGCTGTGACACCTCTGTCCCAAAGTATTCTTCTCAGCTTGTTTACCTTACCAGCGCTAATTTTAAGACTGAGATTGAATCGAAGATTATATATTCCATTATCCAAAAGGAGCCCAAGCGTGCGGATATCTACTGGTTGGTGCATGTAGACGTGGTGGATGAGCCTTTTACAAGAGACTATAAGGTGGAATTCCTAATCCCCGGTAAACTGATTAGGATAGACTTTAAGCTGGGTTTTAGAGTGGAGCAACGGGTAAACCTGCTGTACAGAAAAGTGATCGAAGAACTGGTCAAAAATGGAGAAGTAGATATTACAAGCCAATATACTTCATTAAATAAACATAAAATCGCAGGAGATTTCAGGTTTGTACTGCTTGAAAAGCACCTGTCGAGGTTTTCAAAGCTTAGCTTTTATGAACAGACTATTATGGATTATTATTTTGTTTTGAAAAAGTTAAGTCTTTCGGAAGAGCGAAGTTTTGGGCTGGATTCAAGTTATGTTGACGTAGAAAAGGTGCCGCTTATATTTGTGACACCTGACGATATAGAAATGAACAGATTACCGGTATAAATGGCCATTCAAAAATCAATGCATAAAAAAGGCTCCGGGGAGGAGCCTTATTGCCGGTTTTCCAACCAGGCAATTATAGGGATAATTAGGAGGGCAACTTAACAAATGTCCATTCATGAACATTGTTATTTCAATAACTCTAATGTAGAGATATATTCTCAATATGTGGAACTTTTTTTAAAATAAATGTTATTTCCTCAAAAAAATCTGTCTTTTGAGGAATATATTCTACACTTTTTTGATGTTTAGCTTGCTGTGACGATAGCCATATAAGAAATAAACGACTAGTCCTATAACCAGCCAGACTGTAAAACCTATCCAGTTCGATATCCCGAGTTCACACATCATATATAAACAGCTGATCAAACCAAGCACAGGGATGAGCGACAAACTTTTGGTAATGCTGTAATAACTAATGATCACGCAAATCAACAGGAATATCCACATTGGAATTTTGTGTTTGAACAAGCCCCATCCGCTTTCGTATTTTTTAGATTGGTCAACTGAAGAGTTTTTCAGAAACTCGTTATATCTTTCTGCGGAAAGTGAATTTAAATAGGCCTCGGCATCACTGTGCTGCTCTATGCTGTTTAGTTTAATTTGCTCAGCTTTAATCTCTTTTTTTATGATATCAAGTTCCTGATTATTTAAAGCAGTAATAAAAGTTAATGGTTCGTATGCTTTTGGCTTATTAAACAGAAAAGCTGATGTTTCATTGGAAAAAAAGGCAAATGCAATCACAATTCCTGCAACGGCAATAAATGGGACAATATACCTGGAACTTATGAATGGGATTCTGAATTTGCCTCTTTGGATATCTGGTTTGTTTTGCAGCACGAGTACACCCGCACAAACCAAAACGAAAGCAAACAGGGTTCCAATAGAACATAAATCAGTAACTATAGTGAGGTTCATAAAAAGAGAAGGCACAGCGACAACAAAACCGACGACTATGGTTGCGAATGAGGGGGTCTTATATTTTGGATGAATTTTAGCGAAAGATTTTGGGAGCAGACCGTCACGGCTCATGCTCATCCATATCCTTGGTTGCCCCATCTGAAATACCAGCAGAACGCTCGCCATAGCAAAAACAGCGCTTACGGCAATAATTCCGCTCATTAGTTTCAAATCGATCTGGTCAAATACAAATGCGAGCGGGTCTCCTACGGCGAGGAACTTGTAGTTTACAATACCTGTTAGAACCAGTGCAATAGATACATATAAGATGGTACAAATGATAATGGCCCACATCATTCCTCTGGGGAGATCCTTTTGTGGGTTTTTACATTCTTCAGCTGTAGTGGAGATGGCATCGAAGCCTATATATGCAAAAAATACTGCCGAGACACCTTTTAAAACTCCGGATACCCCATTTGGAGCAAAAGGATTCCAATTGGAAGTATCAACATAAAAAACCCCTACAGAAAGCACCAACAATATGACTGCAAGTTTTACAATGACCATCGCATTGCTCGCATTTCTGGATTCCTTCATTCCACGGTAGACCAGCCAGGTAATAAATATAATGATAGCCAGCGCAGGAAGGTCTGCTACCAGGTGAAAGTTACCAATTCTCGGTGCGGTGACCCATGCGTTGTTGGCAATGCGGATGTTTTCCTCAATATTAATGTAGTTTTTGCCGGCGTTGACCAACGCATCGGCATGTTCATGGCCCTTAAAGGCAGTCAGGTAGTCCATTGTCATCCAATCGGGCAGATGGATCCCGTCTATATTTAATGCCGGGACCTTGATGGAAGAAAGAAGCCCTGTGAAGTAATCTGACCAGGATATGGCAACTGTAATATTGCCGATTGCGTACTCCATGATGAGTGACCAGCCAATGATCCATGCGACGAGTTCTCCAAAAGCCACGTAGGAATACGTATAGGCACTCCCTGAGACCGGGACCATCGATGTAAATTCAGCGTATGCAAAAGCAGCAAAACTGCAGGCTACGGCGGTAAAAATGAATAGAAATATCACCGCGGGTCCGCCATCAGCGCTGGCTTTGCCAATGGTACTGAAAATACCGGCTCCGATAATTGCGGCTATGCCGAAAGCGGTGAGGTCTTTTACCCCTAGTGTTTTATGCAGTGAGGTTTCATGATCACCATAGCCTTTTTGTGCATCCTCCAGTATCTTGGCGATAGATTTCTTTCTAAATAGTTTTTGCAGCATCCTTAACCTAATTTATTTAATTCATCTTTTACAAAAGATGCAAGTTCCTGGATGTAGCTCAGGCTGAAATCGAATTTGATCCCTGCGGTTTCATAGATCTCATTTATTGGCTTGCTATAACCCAAAGACAGGGCAGCAAGATACTGTTTTAATGCCTGTTCCGGGTTCTCCTTGTAATTTTTCCAAATGGCGATGGCACCCAGTTGGGCGATAGCATATTCAATATAATAAAACGGAACCTCAAAAAGATGGAGCTGTTTCTGCCAAATATTTCCAAATTCGTGCTCAAGGCCATCCCAATTCGCAAAACCTGCCCCAAACCTTGTATAGATTTGTTTGAACGCTTCTTCTCTGTCTGCTGCGTTATGATCTGGATTGGTATAGATCCAGTGCTGGAAGTGATCTATGACCGCAACCCAGGGCATCGTCTTCAGCACATCAGCCAATTGCTCTTTCTTTGCACGGATGAGATCTTCTTTATTGTCGAAGTATATGCCCCAATTGTCCATAGAGATGAGCTCCATACTCATTGAAGCAAGTTCGGCAACTTCTGACGGACAATGTTTGAAATCATTTAATTCAAGATCTGCGGTTAAGAAAGTGTGAATGGCATGCCCGCCCTCATGAACCATTGTTGTCAGATCGCGAAGGGAGTTGGCGGAATTCATAAAAATAAAGGGAGCACCAGTCTCAGCCAGCGGGTAATTGTAACCGCCCGGCGCTTTGCCTTTCCTGCTTTCTACATCAAAAAGATTATTTGCCTTCATGATGGTCAGCATTTCTCCCAATTTTGGGTCTATTGCGCTAAAACAGTCTATGCTTTTGTCGATCAGATCCTGCCCGTTTTTAAAAGGTTTCAGGGCTGCCTTTCCAGTCGTGCTTACGTCAAGGTCCCAGGGTTTCAGTTGATCTATCCCCAATAGTTCTGCCCTTTTGTCTGCCTGTTCTTTCAGGATCGGGACAATCTGTTTTTCTATTGCCTCGTGAAACTGATAACAATCCTGTGGTGTATAATCAAATCTGCCCAGCGCCTGAAACATGTAGTCCCTGTAATTTTCGAACCCGGCATTCAGCGCGACCTGATGACGCATTGCAATAAGTTCGTCAAACAAGATATTAAGGTCATCTTTGTCTACCAGGCGCCTTTGCTGTATAGTTGTCCAGGCATGTTCCCGAACACTCCTGTCAGTATCTTTAATAAAATTTGCAGCCTGTTCGAGTGTGTATTCCTGATCGTCGATCATTACACTCATTGCGCCTGTAGTGGATTGGTACTTTTGCTGGGTTATCTGAAGTTTGGTCAGCAGTTCGACGTTTTCTTCGCGATAGATTTCTATGGCTTTTCTGACTGACCTCATAAAGACAAAATACTTTTCCTGATCCAGCTCATCGATGAATGAGCTGTCGTTAAACTTTTGATTGAGCTGGTTGGCAATTGGTGATATTTTCGGTTCTATCTCTGTGGCAAAATATTGAAAGTCCTTAACCAGTTGCTCATTTCCGGTGTCACAACTCATCCTGATGTATCTCCAGGCGAAATCCTCTTCAAGGGCTGCCTCCATTTCACTTTTGTCCTTTAGCCATTTTTCCAGTTCTTGAACATTGCCGATGTCCCGGGATAAAAGTTCATTGAGGATAGGTTGTAAATTGTCCCATTTCATCTCAAGGTCCTGGGGGAGGTACGCTCTTCTCTTTTTAGGTATGGTAAGGTTGATCATAGTTAAAAATTAAAATTTGTTCTTAGAAAAATGTCGATTAAAAAACAGACGGCAAAAATCACCGAAGCAAAGCCGTTGGTGGTTGCGAATGCCTTGTTAACTTTAGATATGTCATTTGGTTTTACAAGCAGGTGCTGATAGATGAGCATGAAGCAGAAGAATATTACGCCGATATAATAAAAATAGCCGAAAGAAAAGGTAGCATAGAAAATTGGCAGGATAATGCATAATGCCGATAAGACATGGAGCACAACAGATAATTTTAAGGCGTTATTTATTCCTAATGCGGCTGGAATCGAATGCAGCTGTTCATTTCTGTCAAAGTCCTCGTCCTGTAATGCATAAATGATGTCGAAGCCGCTAACCCAAAACAGTACGGCAAAGGAATAAAGGACAGGCACTATGCTAAATACTCCGGTAACTGCTATGTACGCGCCTATCGGAGCAAGGGAAAGTCCCAGGCCAAGTACCAGATGGCATAATGCAGTAAATCTTTTAGTGTAGCTGTAGAATAGCACGACAAAAAGTGCAACCGGAGAGAGATAGAAACACAAGCTATTGATAAAAGCTGCTGTAATGATAAAAAGTATGCAGTTGATGATCACGAATATCAGTGCCTCATTTGATGAAACTTTTCCGGACGGGATATCCCGCATTTGAGTACGGGGGTTTCTGGCATCTATTTTTCTGTCCAGAAATCTGTTGAATGCCATAGCAGAGTTACGGGCAAAGATCATGCACAACAAAACCTGGACAAAAAGCATCCAGCTAAAAGGATTTGGAGTGCTGATCACCCCTAGGAAAAAACCGATCAGTGCAAAGGGTAAGGCAAAAATGGAATGTGCGAATAGTACGAGTGAAAGATATTTCTTCATTTTTTACGGTCATTCTTTTGGGGTGAACACAGGCATCACGAAGTCTTGATTTACCTGTTCTATAAATTGGAGTACCTCGTCTTTGCCCTGACCTTTTTCAGCAGATGTTACCATGTATGGCGGGATTTCTTCGAACCATCCCTTTAAGGCCTTTTTAAAAGCTGCAACATTTTTATCTGTTTTGGCAGATGATTGTTTATCGGCTTTGGTAAATAACAAGGCAAAAGGGATCTGGATCTCTCCCATCCAGCAGCAAAATTCGAGATCTATTTTCTGCGGTTCCAGACGGCTGTCTATCAGCACAAATACACACTGCAGACTTTCACGTTTTGTGATGTAGTTCCTTATGAATTTTTCCCAGTTTTCCCGGCTGCTTTTGGAGACCTTGGCATATCCGTATCCTGGTAAATCTACGATGTACCATTTCTCGTTGATCAAAAAATGATTGATCAGTTGCGTTTTGCCCGGCCTTTGCGATGTTTTTGCCAATCCATGCTGGTTGACCAGCATGTTTATCAGTGATGATTTTCCGACGTTTGAACGGCCTATGAAAGCATACTCCGGCATATTTGGTGGTGGGAGTGCCGATATCTTGGTATTGCTGCAAATAAAAGTTGCTGATTTTATAATCATATGACAAAGGTAGAAAATTAGTTTTCAACAATACTTATCTTTGCGCTATCCATGAACGAAAACATTACACCTTATCAGTCAGAGACCGCTACAAAAAAAGAGCAGGTCGCTGCCATGTTTAATAATATATCGGGAACCTACGACTTTTTAAATCACTTTATGTCGTTAGGGATAGACATCCTATGGCGAAGAAAGGCTATTAAGGAGCTTAAATCTATCAAACCGCGAATTATGCTGGATGTGGCAACCGGCACCGGAGATTTTGCTTTTGAGGCCATAAATATCCTGCGCCCTGAAAAAATAATAGGTGTCGACATTTCTGAAGGTATGCTGGATGTTGCTCGTAAAAAAATTCATGACAGGAATTTACAGAACATCTTCTCGGTGCAAAGCGGTGACTCTGAAGGATTGCGCTTTGAAAATGATCATTTTGACGCGATAACTGTCGCTTTCGGCGTCAGAAATTACCAAAATCTGGAAAAGGGTTTGGCTGATATGTACCGGGTATTGAAGCCTGGAGGTAAAATTGTTATTCTTGAATTTTCGAAACCTAAACAGTTTCCTGTTAAACAGGGATATAATTTCTATTTTAAGCATGTTACCCCTTTTTTAGGCAGACTGTTTTCGAAGGATAACAGGGCGTACACCTACCTGCCGGAATCGGTGGCTGCTTTTCCAGATGGTGAGGAGTTCACGACACTAATGAATAAGGTGGGTTTTAAGGATACTAAAGACAAACGTCTGACGTTTGGTATAAGTGCAATTTACACCGGCATTAAATGAAGATAAAGCCAGTTTTTATAATTTTATGTTTATTGCTGGCGGGACCTGCCAGAGCTCAAAACTGGGGCGGTGGGGTAGATGACAGCAATGTGCATTTTGGTTTTACATTTCAATATGTTTCTTCTGAATTTAAAATACTGAAAAAAGACAACTGGAGGAGCGAGCCTTATATTGATCAGGATAACCCTGATTTGATCCCTTCAAAATTAAAATCTATAACTGCAGTGCCATCTGCCGGATTTGGAATCGGCTTTGTAGTTAATAAACGCCTGAACGAGAACTCTGATATACGATTTACGCCTACCCTGGTCTTTAATGACCGCATTTTAAGCTATGAGTATGAGAATGCTGCCAATAATATAGAGAAGAAAACTCAGGCAACGCTGGTTGAATTTCCCCTGGGCATAAAAATTAAGTCTGACAGAAGAAATAACTTTAGGGCTTATATGCTCGGCGGAGCTAAATTTACTACAGACATTTCGTCGAAGAAGAAAACAAACAATAGCCTGATCACTGATCCGGCCGAGAAGTTTATCAACAATAAGCGTAATTATCTATCCTATGAAGCGGGCTTAGGTTTTGACCTTTACTTTGAATATTTTAAGATGTCGCCGGAAATAAAGTTGTCTTATTCACTAAAGGATATTTTACAGGACGAACCTACCCGGTATGCGGCGCCAGTTGATAAATTGATGCTGCGTCATGTGACTTTCAGTTTATTTTTTGAATAGTGTGTCTATTTAAAAAATTATAGCTTTGCTTAAATAAAAAAACGAAATCAGTAATGTCAAAAATTGCATTAATTACAGGAGCTACATCAGGTATCGGTAAAGCCTGCGCACACTTGTTTGCAGCCCAGGGGTATCAACTCATATTGCTGGCCAGGAGAGAGGCTTTGTTAGCTGAAACAGCAAAGTACCTGGAAGACAAATACGCGATAGAGATTAAACGAATAACGGCAGATGTCAGAGATCAGGAGGATTTGTCTTACAGGCTGGATACTTTGCCCGCATCATGGAAGAAAGTTAATGTGCTGGTCAATAACGCAGGACTGAGTCAGGGACTTGATCCGATAGATAAGGGCAGCATTCAAGACTGGGATACGATGATCGATACGAACATAAAAGGATTGCTTTATGTGACAAGGATCGTGTCGCCATGGATGGTTGCTCAAAAAAGCGGACATATTATTAATATAGGTTCTATTGCTGGTTTAGAAGTATATCCAAACGGCAATGTATACTGTGCAACCAAGCATGCAGTGGATGCCCTTAATCAGGGAATGAGGATTGATCTTTTGCCTCATGGAATTAAAGTAACTGCAATAAATCCGGGGCTGGTAGAGACCGAATTTTCTAAGGTTAGATTTAAAGGGGATGAAGGCAGGGCCAAAAAAGTCTATGACGGGCTGGAGCCATTGGATGCTAATGACATTGCTGAAGCAATTTGGTTTGCGGTAAGCAGGCCTGCACACGTAAATATAAATGATATGCTGATTATGCCTGCGGCACAGGCTACGGCAACAATTATTGAAAGAAATTAATTTTTTATGATAGCAAACACAATAGATCAGGAAATAAAACAGGCTATGCTGGCTAAAGATCAGGCCAGACTGAGAGGCTTAAGGGCAATTAAGGCGGCCATCCTTCTTGCCAGGACCGAAAAGGGTTCAGCAGATGAGATCAATGAAGAGGCCGAATCGAAGATCCTTCAGAAATTAGTCAAACAACGAAAGGAATCTTCTGATATTTATAGGCAGCAGGGAAGAGAAGACCTGAGCCTGATTGAGGAGGAAGAAATAGCGGTCATCAGTAGCTTTATGCCTCAGCAGCTCGACAGATCAGAGATTGAGGCGGTTATTTCAGCGATCATTAAAAGTTCCGGGGCCAATTCAATAAAAGATATGGGTAGGATAATGGGGATGGCAAATAAAGAGCTGGCGGGTAAGGCTGACGGCAAATTAATTGCTGAGATTGTCAAGGCACAATTGGCATAAATTGTGTTACACATTTGCAAATTAAGCCCTTTTCTTATAAATAATGTTTTAAATTACATTAAATTAATTTTAGTCTACTAACTTAGTAGCCTACCTTACACATAAATCAATATGAAATACGAAGTAATAGAAGATGACGGGTTTAAATATATCGAAGCTGGAAAAGGAGAGACCCTGGTATTACTTCATGGTTTGATGGGAGAATTGAGCAATTGGGAAGCTGTTATAGATTACTTTAAAGACAGGTACCACATTTTGGTGCCCATACTGCCGATATATGAATTACCTATACTTACATTAGGCGTAAAAAGCCTTTCTAAATATGTCTACAGATTTATAAAACATAAAAAGCTGGGACAGGTCGTACTGATTGGGAATTCCCTTGGAGGGCATGTCGGACTGGTTTTTACCACATCACACCAGGAACATGTAAAAGCATTGGTTTTAACAGGCAGTTCCGGTTTATACGAAAACGCTTTTGGCGGATCATTTCCCAGAAGAGAAAGTTATGATTACGTTAGGGAAAAAGTAGAATTTACTTTTTATGAGCCTGCTACCGCGACAAAAGAACTGGTTGATGAGGTTTTTAAAAGCGTAAATGAAAGGTCCCGTGTGATCCGCATTCTTGCCCTTGCTAAATCAGCCATCCGCCATAATATGTCAAAGGATCTGTCAAGAATAACAATTCCTGTTTCTTTGATATGGGGAAAACAAGATAAGGTTACACCGCCTGACGTTGCAGAGGAGTTTCATGAGCTTTTACCTAATTCGGAATTAAACTGGGTGGATTTGTGCGGACACGCACCGATGATGGAAAGGCCTGCTCAATTCAATCAGTATCTGGAAACCTTTTTAAATAGAATATTACTCAAATAAATGGTTGCATCTGAACTCATATCCAATTCGATTCCCCCGCTAAAAACCTCCGACTCTGTGCGGAAGTCCTTGGAAAGGATGACCGAGTTCAAGCTTTACCATTTACCCATTGTGAATGAAACACAATTTCTGGGCTTACTTGCAGAGGAAGAGCTGATAGAAGTCAGGGATGGCGACCTGCCAATCGGGGGGCTGCCGCTTTCGATAATGAATCCTTTTGTTTATGAAGATACCCATGTCTACGAGATCATCAGATTATTTAATCAGCTCCAGCTTTCGGTTGTGCCGGTGCTGGATTATAAAAAGAACTATTTAGGCCTGATTTCCATTAATAATGTTTTAGAGTACATTTCCGATATTTATGCGGTTAAAGAATACGGAGGTATCATTGTTTTGGAAATTGGCAATAGAAATAATTCGCTGGCGCACATGGCCCAAATTGTGGAAGCTGATAATGCACAAATACTTTCTTCCTATGTTCAGTCATTTCCTGAATCTACCAAACTGGAAATTACTTTGAAGATCAATAAAACGGATCTTTCCGGTATTATCGCTTCTTTTGAGCGATATAATTACCAGGTAAAGGCTGTTTTTAACAGTACCTTATCAGATAATGGTATCGATGACAGGTATAATTCTTTTATGAATTATTTAAATGTATAATTATACATTAAACACTAAAATTATTTAATGAAGATTGCAATTTACGGTAGAGAATTTAATAACAGTGTGTTACCTTATGTGCAGGAGGTCTTTGATGTACTCAGTGATTTAAAATCGCCCATCACTGTTTATGGAAAATACCTGGATTTTATAAAAGAAAAAGTCAGATTTCCGGAAAACATTCAGACCTTCAGCGGACATGATGAGCTTCTTGAACATGCGGAGGTATTGATTAGCTTAGGTGGAGATGGTACCTTACTGGATACTTTGTCTTTAATCAGGGATTCCGGAATCCCTGTGATCGGGATCAATTTTGGAAGAATGGGTTTCCTCGCAAGTATCAATAAAGAGGAGGTCAGGAAAGCGATAACGGCACTTCAGCGGAAAGAGTTTTCTCTGGATAAAAGAACGCTTTTAAGCCTGGAATCTAAACATGGTCTATTCGGTGAAGAGAACTTTGCGCTTAATGACATCACGATTCACAGAAGAGACAATTCAGCGATGATGATTATTCATGCTTACATGAATAATGAGTTTGTGAATTCTTACTGGGCAGATGGGCTGATCATTGCCACACCAACTGGTTCGACTGCATATTCATTAAGTTGCGGGGGACCTATTATCTATCCGAACTCCCAGAATTTTGTAATTACGCCCATTGCTCCTCATAATTTAAATGTAAGGCCATTAATCATACCAGATGATGTATCTTTGGTGTTTGAAATAGAGGCCCGGAGTGCAAAATTTTTGGTGTCCTGCGATTCAAGAACAGAAACTGTTGACAGGTCAGTTAAAATTGTCCTGAACAAGGCAAGTTTTCACGTGAATTTAATTCGTTTAAACAATGAAAGCTATCTGACGACGTTAAGGAATAAATTACTTTGGGGTATTGATACCCGTAATTACTAGAATGCTAAACAAACAAAGACTATTTTATTTTCTTGTTTTTCTTTTGATTGGTTTTGGTGTAAAAGGTCAGACAGTTGAACTGGGTATTGCCGCCGGCGGTGCGGGATATATGGGAGACCTCAATCAAAAACAACCCTTAAAAATAAGTGGATTATCTGCAGCAGCTTATGTTAAAATGAATTTGGATTCATACTGGGCAGTTGGGCTGCACTACAATTATGGTAAGATTAAGGCCAATGACGCCAGATCTGATAACAGCCAGTTCAGGGATCGGAATATTAACTTTAAAACGCCTTTGAACGAAGTTAGCCTGCAGGTTGATTTTAATTTTTTTGATTATTTCGCAGGTGGCGGAACCAAGATGTTTACTCCCTATCTTTTCACAGGGATTGGTGCAGTCTTATTCAACCCCAAAGCAACTTATGATAGCGTGGAATACAATGTCCGGCATTATAAGACAGAGGGAGGGGATGGGGCGCCTTATAAAAACTATACGTTCAGTATTCTTTATGGTGCGGGTGCAAAAGTACGGCTAAAAGAAAATTGGGGATTGTTTACCAGCATTGGATACCGGACAGCATATTCGGACTATTTAGATGACGTAAGTAGAAAATACCCTGCTCCATCAAGCTGGCCTGAAGGCGATTCGCCTGAATTGCTTATAACAAGAAAAAGGCTTTCCGATCCTTCTTTATCCCAATATGGTGCACCAGGCGTCCAAAGAGGGGATTTTAGAAAAAGAGATACATATATGTTTGTAGGTATTGGCATATCTTATACCTTTGTGTCCCAAAAATGTTATACATTTTAGGCATATTTGCACCAAATTAATGGGATTTAAAGAACAACTCGATATCAATAAGTTGCCTCAGCACATTGCAGTGATCATGGATGGTAACGGCCGTTGGGCGAAAAACCAGGGTAAGATCAGACATTTTGGGCACGAAAGCGGTGTGCTTTCAGTGAAAGATATTGTAGAAGGCTGTGCAGATATAGGCATTAAATATCTTACCGTCTACGCGTTTTCGACTGAGAACTGGAACAGGCCAGCCGAAGAAGTAAACGCTTTAATGGAATTGCTGATATCGACCATTAACCAGGAAACCGCCACATTGACTAAAAATAACATCAGACTTAATGCCATAGGTGATATCGCTTCGCTTCCGCAAAAATGTATCGATGATCTGAAAAGTGCAATGGAAAAAACCGCTGATAATACCCGGTGTACATTAACCCTGGCACTGAGTTACAGTTCCAAGTGGGAATTGGTCACCGCAGCGAAGAAACTTGCGCAACAAGTAATTGACCAAAAAATAAAAATAGAAGAAATTGATGAAAAAAGCTTTGCAGCTCAGCTGACTACATTTGATATGCCAGAACCCGAGCTGATGATCAGAACAAGCGGCGAACATAGGGTCAGTAATTTCCTGTTATGGCAAATGGCCTATACAGAACTTTATTTTACAGATACGCTCTGGCCGGACTTCAGAAGGGAAGACCTTTTTGAAGCGATAGTAGACTACCAAAAACGCGAAAGACGATTTGGTAAAATTAGTGAACAGTTGAACTAATTTGACTTTTAACACTTTTTAACATGTGTTTAAATTAACTTAGCATCGATTTTTAGATTTAAATGAAAAGAATATACCAACTTATATTTATGCTATTGATAGGCTTGCCTGCTATAGCACAAATTACCCGTCCTCAGGCCACTCCCACTCCCCCTTCTTTGAAAGTAAATGGTTTGGATCTGGATTACTTCAATCCTAAAGAATATATTATTGGTGGAACAACCCTGAGCGGAACAAAGTTCATAGAAAAGGATGTAATTATAACTTTGTCGAAACTGATAACCGGAGAACGTGTCATACTTCCCGGAGAAGCCACCTCCAATGCAATTAAAAATCTATGGGCACAGGGATTATTCGATGATGTAGAGCTAAATATAGAAAAGATCGTAGAGGATACCGTGTATTTTGATATTAGTGTAGTAGAGCGGCCACGGTTGGGGTCTTTTGAGATCAATGGCGTCAGTAAATCGCAAAAGACAGATATTCTCGAAAAGCTAAATGAAAAGAGCGGTAAATCAATCATTAATGATAACCTGTATAACACAACCACTGCAACTATAAAAAAATATCTGCTGCAAAAAGGATTCTTTTTTACATCTGTTGATTATAAAACCAAACCGGATCCGACTATAGAAAATGGGATGATCTTAGAGGTATTCGTCAATAAGGGTAGAAAAGTAAAGGTACATGAAGTGAACTTTACAGGTAACAAGGACTTCTCTTCGGCTAAGCTCCGTAAGTTTATGAAGAAAACAAGACAGCAGGCATTTTACAAGATATTTGGATCAGGAAAATTTAGTAAAGAGAAATACGAAGAGGATAAGTTAAAGCTGATCGCTAAGATGAAAGAACGGGGATACATGGATGCTGTAATATTAAAGGACAGCGTGTATCAGTATAACGAAAAATCTGTAGGCGTGAAGATCGATCTTTTTGAAGGTCCGAAATATTATTTTGGTAATATAACATGGGCAGGTAACGCTAAATATACTACGGATTATTTGGAAAAGGTTCTGGGCATTGAAAAAGGCGAAGTTTTCAGTGATGAAAAACTAGCAAAGAAATTGAATGGCAGTCCTAATGGAGATGATGTTTCAAGTGTTTATCTTAATGACGGTTATCTGACCTTTAACATTGATCCGATCCAGAATAAAATACACGGCGATACCGTCGAGATAGAAATGAGAATTTATGAAGGGCCTCAATATACGAACAACCGCATTACAGTAAAAGGTAACACCATTACCAATGACAGGGTTGTTTTGCGTGATGTGCGTACTAAGCCAGGTGAGAAATTCTCGAAAGACCTGTTGATCCGTACGGTTCGTGAGATCGGTCAGCTGGGCAATTTTGATGAATCGAAAACGGTGCCTACACCAAGACCTAATCCTGCAGATGGAACCGTTGATATAGAATATGCGGTTGAAGAAAAACCATCGGATCAGGTGGAATTGTCAGGTGGATTTGGTGGCGGAAATATTATAGGTACTCTCGGATTGACCTTTAATAACTTTTCCCTGCGAAATCTATTCAATCTTGACGCTTATAAACCCTTGCCAAAAGGTGACGGGCAAAAGTTGAGTTTAAGGGGACAAACCAATGGAAAATACTACCAGTCTTATAGCTTTTCATTTTCTGAGCCATGGCTCGGAGGTAAAAAACCTGTTAGCTTTGGTGTAAGTGCCTTTACTTCATTGCAATCTAATGGCGGAAGAAGTTATTACGGTACTATCGATCCCTCAAGCAGCCAATATTCGAAAATTCGTTTGAATGGTGTAACAGTGAGTTTGGGTAGGAGACTGAATTTCCCTGACAACTATTTTCAATTAAGCCACTCGATTAACATCCAGCAATATATCTTAAATAATTACCCGGGATACTTATTTAGTACCGGTACGTCATACAATTTTAACTTAACTCAGGAACTGAGCCGGGACTCCAGAAATTCACCCATTTTCCCGACTGAAGGTTCAATCTTTAAATTTACGATACAAGCTACTCCGCCGTATTCATTGTTAAATAACATCAACTATGCAACAGCACCGGACAAACAGCGTTATAAATTTACCGAGTACCACAAGTGGAAATTTGAAACACAATGGTTCCAGAGACTCGCCGGAAAGTTTGTAGTTAAAGCACAGGCCCAGTTTGGTTTCCTTGGATCTTACAATAAAGCTGTTGGTCAATCGGCATTTGAACGTTTTAAATTAGGAGGAGATGGAATGCAGGGATTTGATTTCTTGCAGGGTTCAGAACTGATAGCTATGCGTGGTTATTCAAATAATTCAGTAATTCCGGTAGGATCGAACCCAGGAATTGCCCAAAGCTCCGGAAGTCCCATTTTTACAAAATATGTGATGGAACTGAGATACCCGGTTATTGCAAGCCAGCAGGCTACTGCCTTTCTTGTAGGTTTTGCTGAGGCAGGTAATACCTGGAATGACTTTGGTGATTTTAATCCTTTTAACGTTAGGCGGTCAGTCGGTTTGGGTGCAAAAATATTTTTACCGATATTCGGCTTATTGGGTATAGACTATGGCTACGGATTTGATAATATTCCTGGCATAGCGGATGCAAACAAAGGACAGTTCCACTTTAGTATTGCCCAGCAACTTGGCGGTTTTAATTAATTTAATGCTTGAAGGAAATGAAAAGATACATTTTAATAGGTTTGTTGTTTTTTACAGGGGTAAGTGCTTTTGCTCAGAAGTTTGCCTATGTGGATACTGAATATATCCTCAAACATTTACCAGAGTATAAATCTTCACTGAATCAGTTGAATGTTTTATCTGAACAATGGCAGCAACAGGTTGATAATAATTTTACTGAAATTGACAAAATGTATAAGGCCTATCAGGCTGATCAGGTTTTGTTAACTGAAGACATGCGGAAGCGCAGGGAGAACGAAATCATCGAAAAGGAAAAGCAGGCAAAAGATTTTCAGCGTAAAATATTTGGACCGGATGGTGATCTTTTCCAAACCAGAACAAAATTGTTAAGTCCGTTGCAGGATAAAGTGACAAAGGCAATAGGGGAGATAGCCAAGGCCAAATTTCTGGACTTTATTTTTGATAAAAGCAGCGAGGCTACAATGATGATCTATGCCAGCAGCAGCTATGATGTAAGCAATGATGTGATCACAAGATTGGGATATAAGCCGGGATCGGTAATAAAGTAGACATACAAGGGGATAAATTAAAAAACAATTATTAAGAAAAATAGAGATGAGAAAGTTAATGAACGCATTTTTTATAGCGGCAGGATTATTGTTTTCTGCTAACATTGCGAATGCACAACAAAAATTGGCGCATTTAAATTCCGCGGATATCATTCAGGCAATGCCGGAAGTTAAAACCGCGCAAGCAACACTGGAGACCTTCAGAAAAACAAAAACTACTGATATTGACAAAATGATTGCTGAATATCAGACTAAGCTTCAAGCTGCACAGGCAAAGGAAAAAACAAGAAGTGAAGCCAACAAGGAGACCGTTGATAAAGAATTGCAGACTGCAAGTATTGAATTGCAGGATCTTCAAAAACGTATTGAGGAAGCCAGAAATAAAGCGCAGCAGGAAATGGAACAAAAAAATGCTGAGTTATTTAATCCTATCCAGGTAAAAGCAGATGCTGCAATAAAAGCGGTGTCTAAAGAAAAAGGATATGCATATGTATTTGATACAGCTAATCCTGCTTTGGTATTTTTTGACGGTGGTGAAGACATCACTGCTTTAGTAAAAACAAAATTAGGTATTAGTGCAACTGCAGCAGCTCCAGCTGCGGCTCCCAAAAAATAATTGAAATTAAAATTTTAAATTGCGGGACTGAATGATAAAATTCAGTCCCTTTTTTATATGAGCGCAGGACAATCTATTGGCATTTTTGATTCAGGTTACGGTGGTTTAACTGTGTTCAAGTCAATAGCAAAGAAACTGCCTCAGTATAATTATATATATCTGGGGGACAACGCCCGTTCTCCGTATGGAGATCATTCTTTTGAGACCGTATATCAATATACTCTCGAATGTGTGGAATGGCTTTTCGCCCAGGGTTGTCCCCTTGTTATCCTAGCCTGCAACACGGCATCAGCAAAGGCGCTGCGGTCTATTCAGCAAAGAGTACTCCCCGTTAAATATCCCAACCACCGGGTACTTGGCGTGATCAGGCCAACCGCAGAGGTAATAGGCAATTTTACAGAATCGAAAACCATTGGGATATTAGGTACAAGAGGTACCATTAATTCAGAATCGTACCTAATAGAAATAAATAAGCTGTTTCCGGAAATTAATGTACATCAGCAGAGCTGCCCTATGTGGGTGCCATTGGTAGAGAATAATGAACACCTTGATCCTGGCGCGGATTATTTTGTAGAGAAATACATCAATGAGATCATGGCTAAAGATGAACGCATTGATTGCCTGCTTTTGGCCTGTACACATTATCCATTGCTTATCCCCAAAATAAGAACGTTCCTTGCTGATGGCACAGTAACTCTTTTAGGCCAGGGCGATATTGTAGCCGATAGTCTGTCCAAATATCTTCAAAAGCATCCGGAAATCACCCAAAAACTAGGACAAGATGCAAAACGTAACTTTTATACCTCTGGTGATCAGGTGTTTTTCGATAAACATGCTTCTATTTTTTTTGGTTCAGATGTGTCCTCCAGGCATGTAAGCCACAATTCCAGCCAATTATAATCTGAATGAAAGATTCTATTTCTTTCTAGGTTCTGATTATTTTTAACGGTAAATTTGCGGCTCAAATAACACACTTAATGAGTGACTCAATAAAACATGAATGCGGTATAGCCTTTATCCGCCTTTTAAAACCTCTCTCATACTACCAGGAAAAATACGGGACTGCACTTTATGGATTGAACAAGCTTTACTTGTTGATGGAAAAGCAGCATAACCGTGGGCAGGATGGAGCTGGGATTGCAACCATTAAATTAGATGTAAAACCTGGTCATCGCTACATTAGCCGGTACCGCTCAATGGCCCAAAATGCTGTAGCAGATATTTTTGGCTATGTGCAAAGCAAATTTGTTGACATTCAGAATGAGAAACCTGAATTAATGCTGGATACAGAATGGCTGAAATCAAATGTGTCTTTTATCGGCGAAGTATTGCTGGGTCATCTCCGTTATGGAACACATGGTAAAAACAGCATAGAAAATTGCCATCCCTTCCTTCGCCAAAATAACTGGATGACCCGTAATCTGGTGATCGCCGGCAATTTTAACATGACTAATGTAGATGAATTGCTGGAGCAGTTGTATGAATTGGGACAGCATCCGAAAGAACAGGCGGATACCGTAACAGTTTTAGAGAAGATAGGTCACTTTTTAGATGATGAAAATCAGGAGTTGTTTGATGAGTACAAAAAAGAAGGACTTGATAACGTACAGATCACACAAAAAATCTCTGCAAATCTGGATATAGCAAAAATCCTGAAACGTTCTGCAAAGAATTGGGATGGCGGTTATGCCATTTCCGGTATTGTCGGAAACGGCGATGCTTTTATCCTGCGTGACCCTTCAGGTATCAGACCTGCATTTTATTATCAGGATGACGAGATTGTCGTTGCAGCATCGGAAAGGCCGGCGATACAGACGGCTTTTAACATTGCGTTCAGAGATGTTAAGGAAATTCAACCCGGTCATGCGCTAATTGTTAAAAAAGATGGTACAGTCAGCCAGGAGATATTTAGGGAACCTGAGGAAAAAAGAGCTTGTTCTTTTGAGCGGATTTATTTTTCAAGGGGTAGTGACGCGGAGATCTATAGAGAAAGAAAACACCTTGGAGCGCTGCTTTGCAAACAGATACTGGATGCTGTAAGTGCAGATCTGAAAAATACGGTGTTCTCATTTATCCCTAATACTGCTGAAGTCTCGTTTTATGGAATGGTTGAAGGGCTTCATGCTTATATACGGGCGGTACAGAAAGACGCCTTACTGCATCGCAAAGACAGTTTGACAGATGAACAGCTGGACGAATTGCTTTCTATGAATCCAAGAGTAGAGAAACTAGCCATTAAAGATGTGAAGCTGAGGACTTTCATCACCCAGGATGCGGACAGGCAGGACATGGTAGCCCATGTTTATGATACCACATATGGTGTGATCAAAAATAACACAGATACATTGGTTGCAATTGATGATTCTATTGTTCGAGGCACAACACTAAAACAAAGCATCATTAAGATCATAGACAGGCTGCATCCAAAAAAGATCATCATTGTTTCATCAGCCCCACAGATCAGGTATCCTGACTGTTACGGTATTGATATGTCTAAAATGGGTCAGTTCGTTGCATTTGAAGCAGCTATCCAATTACTCAAGGAAAGAGGAATGGAACATATCATAGAAGAAGTATATCAAAAATGTAAAGCTTCGCTTTTATTGCCTAAGGAGGAAATTGTAAATCATGTGAAAGATATTTACAGACCGTTTAAACAGCAGGAAATCTCTGCCCAGATTACGAAAATTATTACTCCCGAAAACATAGATGCCGAAGTGGAGGTGATTTATCAGACATTGGATAACCTGCATGTTGCATGTCCTAATCATACCGGCGACTGGTATTTTTCTGGCAATTATCCTACTCCCGGAGGTAATAAGGTCGTGAATAAAGCATTTGTTAACTGGAAAGAAGGCAACAATCAAAGAGCTTATTAATATCATTTTTCATTACTAAAACATATTAGCCCCGTTATCTTTGATAACGGGGCTTTTCATTTAGAATAAAACAATTGATCAGGAATAATGCTTAAGGACAACCTGGATGAAAAGCCTGATGGCAAAGATCAATATCACTGCTCCGGCAATCCGGTTTAGGTTTTGAATGGTCTTCTCTTTTATCCGATACCGAAGTTTAGCGGCATAGAAGGTCTTAAAGCAGTCTACTGATAGCTGGGTAGTCATTGCAACAATAAAGAATACAATCTTTTCTGCCATGTCGTAATGCAATTGGACCGATATAATGCCTCCAACCATTATCCAGAACATGAGTGTAGACGGGGATAAAAGACACATCAGAAATCCCTTTACGATATATCCCCTTTTTTTAATTTTAATCGTTTCAGAGATATCGTAACTCACTTTGACCTTGTTAAACAGATAATAGCTGCCGATACCTAAAAGGAATAACCCTCCAATAATTCCGATATATTGATTGTATTCTGAATTATAGTCCACAAACTGCGAACTGAATATTGTCAGGGATATAAAAATAATGTCACTGAAAACCACTCCAATAGCGAGAGAAAACCCAGCCTTAAAACCCCTTTCTATGCTCGTTTTTATCATGGAAAAAAATACAGGGCCCGTTAAAAACGAAAATAAAATACCTGCACCTATCCCTTGTAATATTGCTTCAAACATTCAGCTTCCTCATATATAATATGCTAATATGCAATTTTAAACATAAACAATCTTTATTTTTCGTTCGTTTATTGCACATACATTAACTCCTGTTAATGTATAAATATTACACTTTAGCTTATAGTTTTTTTTATTTATGTTTAGCCCACTAAAAGTTATTTTTCAACTAATGTTATGAGCGGAGAGATTATTAGATGAAGAAGCCGAGTTTTACCGATATCTATATGAATTTAGCAACCGACCTTGCTGCCCGTTCTCATTGCGTGCGTGCACATGTTGGTGCCGTGCTGACCAAAGATACCCGGATCATTTCCATTGGTTATAATGGTCCGCCTGCGGGCACACACAATTGTGATGAGGAATGGCCGGAAACAGGATGCTCCCGGGATTCAAAGGGCAGTTGCTCGCTTGCACTCCACGCTGAAGAGAATGCAATTCTCTATGCCGTTAAAAATGGCTCGAAAATATCAGGATCTACGCTGTATACTACACTTTCACCCTGTATCGCATGCGCAAGACTAATCCTTTCTTCGGGAATTAAACGGGTATATTTTAAAGATTCTTACGCGGAGTACAAAGGGCTCGCAAGTGATGAAGGTGTAGATTTTCTACGCAGATTCGGCGTGGAAGTGCTGAAGTTTTCTTAACTTTGGCCATGCTAGAAAAAATCATTATTCTCGATTTTGGTTCCCAATATACACAGTTAATTGCCCGAAGGGTGCGCGAGTTAAACGTTTATTGCGAAATTCATCCTTTCAATAACATTCCCGAAATTTCTTCTGAAGTTAAAGGCATCATTTTTTCAGGTAGCCCATACTCAGTGCGCCAGGAAGATGCTCCCCAAATAGATCTTAAAAGATTTCATAAAAAATACCCTGTACTTGGAGTTTGCTACGGCGCACAATACATGGCCCAGCATATGGGCGGTGAAGTGCAACCGTCATCAACCCGGGAGTATGGAAGAGCCAATCTAAATTTTATAGCGACTGACAATAAGTTATTTAAAAATATAGGCCCCGATTCCCAGGTCTGGATGTCACATGGTGACACCATCACAAAAATACCGGAAAACTTTGAGCTGATCGCCAGCACGGACAGTGTAAAAGTTGCGGCCTATCAAATAAAAGATTCTGAAACCTATGCCATACAGTTTCATCCTGAAGTGACACATAGTACAGACGGTAAGCAGCTTTTGGAGAATTTCCTGGTAGACATTTGCGGATGCAAACAAGAATGGACACCTGATGCTTTTGTTGAAACGACAATATCTGCCCTTCGTGAAAAGCTGGGAGATGACAAGGTAGTACTTGCGCTTTCCGGTGGAGTAGATTCCAGTGTTGCTGCCATACTTCTTCATAAAGCCATCGGAAAAAACCTGCATTGTATCTTTGTAGATAATGGTCTGCTGCGTAAAGATGAATATGCAGCTGTACTGGAACAGTACAAACATCTTGGACTAAACATTAAAGGAGTTGATGCAAAGGACCGGTTTCTAGGTCAGCTTGCGGGTGTTAAAGATCCTGAATTGAAGCGTAAAGCCATCGGCCGTGTTTTTATAGAGGTTTTTGACGATGAGGCGCACGAAGTACAGGATGTAAAATGGCTGGCACAAGGTACAATTTACCCAGATGTTATCGAATCGGTTTCTGTAAAGGGGCCATCTGCAACCATAAAATCACACCACAATGTAGGTGGGCTACCTGATTTCATGAAACTTAAAATCGTCGAACCATTGAATACACTTTTTAAAGATGAGGTAAGAAGGGTAGGAAGATCCCTGGGTCTTGAAGACTTTATAATTGGCCGTCATCCTTTTCCCGGCCCAGGTCTGGCCATCAGGATCCTGGGAGAAGTGACTGCTGAAAAGGTAGCCATCCTGCAGGAGGCCGATGCCATTTATATCAGTAATTTAAAGGAGGCCGGACTATACGACAAAGTCTGGCAGGCAGGAGCGATCTTTCTTCCCGTTCAATCCGTTGGCGTAATGGGAGATGAACGTACCTATGAAAACGTAATCTGCTTACGCGCTGTAGAATCCGTAGATGGAATGACCGCAGACTGGTGCCACCTTCCTTATACCGTACTTGCAAAGATTTCTAATGAGATAATTAACAGAGTAAAAGGAATTAACCGTGTGGTATATGATATTAGCTCAAAACCACCCGCTACCATTGAGTGGGAATAGATATTGCCTGATCCTGTTTGCCGGGTTGTTTTTGTCTGCCTGCTCACCTAAGGTTACAACCGCGCCCGCTAAAAAAACAGAGTCTGTGAAAACCGAAGAGAAGAAGGTCGAAAAGCCAGTTGCCAGATTTTCACAGGCGAACATCACTTTGTTGATACCTTTTCGGTTAAATGAAATTAACCTTAAAACAGCAACAAAGGCCGATGTCGAAAAATCTGCTATGGCCATAGATTTTTATCAGGGCTTTAAGATTGGTGTCGATTCAGCAGCAGCAATGGGTCTTAGTTTTAAGCTTAATGTCTACGACACCAGGGACAACAACACGCGGGTGGGCGCATTAATTCAGAACGGGGGATTGAATGCCGCCAACTTAATCGTAGGCCCTGTTTTTCCCCAGGGGCTGAAATACATTAAGAACTATTCGGTTGAAAAGCATATTCCAGTAGTTAATCCGCTTGCAGCAACACACCCTGACGAATTTAACAATCCAAACCTGATCTCGATAGCCAATAACATTGATCTGCACATTAAAAAGCTGGGTGACTATATCGTTAAAAGTTACAATCCGGAAAATACAGTGGTAGTGTTGATCAATCCTGGAAGCCCGGAAGACGAGATTATGGGTAAACCGATCAGAACGTTTTTCTCCACTGCTAAAAAACAGTTTCTATTTCAGGAATATACCTCGGTATTTAACATGGAATTAAAGCTGATCAAAAATAGAAAATATGTGGTTGTGGTATGCTCACCAGATAGAAATTTCGTCATTCCAACATTGGATAAACTGGGAAAATTAAAGAATGCAGGGTTGCTGGACCTGGACCTGTTCGGTCATCCTGACTGGATCAAGCAAAACTACAATATTGATAAACTGCAGGCTTTACGCACTACAGTAACTTCGTCATATAAGGTAGACTATACCAGGACTGCTGTTAATGAATTCATCAGGAAATACAGATCATCATTTCATTTTGAACCTGGAGAATATGCTTTTAAGGGCTTTGACATTGGGTTTTACTTTGCTGCTTTATTAGCCCAGCATGGACAGGATTATCTGAAGTACCTTACAAAGGAAAAATATAAAGGATTGCACAATAGTTTTTCCTTTATTCAGGATGAGAAGCTGGGTTACATCAATACAAGTCTGATGCTGCTGCGTTATGAGAATTTCGCATTAAATGTAGTGGAATGAGGGTAGAGCATCAGATCCGGTCATTTCAGCAAATTTTTAAAAGTTACGACGGACTGATGCCGCTGCATCGCTTTCTTTTCGGTTATTTTAAAAGGAACAAGCAGATGGGCTCCTCCGACAGGCGTTGGGCTACCAGGTATATTTATAGTTTTTTCCGGCTTGGTAAGGCAATGCCGGATGCAGACCATATTCTACGGCTAGCGATTGCCGATTTTCTGTGCAACCAAACACCGAGCCTGGTCATTGAGGATTTATTAGCCCATTTAAAAGACCGCGTAAGCCTTACCGTTAAGGAAAAAGTAACTTTAATCAAAGAGCGCTATCCCGAATTTCAGCTGGCTGATGTATTTAGTTTTAAGAATATCCTGAGTGAAGGCATTGTGCTGCCGGATTTTTATGAATCTTATTTTACACAACCTGACCTTTTTTTGCGGGTAAAAGCTGGTTATATCGAACAATTTGCAGAAACGCTCAAGCAACACAACATTGGTTTTACTCAGCTTACCGAGACAACTCTGGCACTGCCAAACGGCACCAAACTAGAGCACCTGATGCCAAATCAGAAATATTATCAGGTTCAGGATGTATCTTCCCAGAGAACAGGTGCTTATTTTCAACCAGCTGCCTGGGATTATTGGTGGGACTGCTGTGCTGCATCAGGGGGGAAATCCCTACTTCTGCATGATCTCGAACCTAAAGTGCAGCTATTGGTCAGTGATGTAAGAGAAGAAAGCTTAAACAATCTTGATGAGCGTTTTCAGGAAGCTGGATTAAAAAAATATCAAAAAAAGGTATTGGATCTGCTACAGAATAACGACCCTGATCTCCACCATTATGAATTTGATGGGATAATACTCGATGCCCCATGTTCAGGTTCAGGTACCTGGGGGCGAACACCTGAAATGCTTTACTACTTTAACGATCAGAAGATTGCTTATTTTTCGAAGCTGCAACAGACAATAGCGGGTAATGTCGTGAAGTATCTTAAGGAGGGTAAACCATTCGTCTACATTACCTGTTCGGTTTTCAGACTCGAAAATGAAGAAGTCGTTGCCTGGATCGAGGAAAACCTTCCATTAAAACTGGAAAAGTCAGAAGTAATTAAGGGTTATAATAACAAGGCGGACACCATGTTTGCAGCTCGCTTTACAAAATACTGAACGGTCTGTTTCTGACTTTTATAGCCCCGTATTGTTCCTGAACAACTTGATCGCTATAGCAAGAAGAATAATACCAAATGCTTTTCTCAGGATGCTCAGTCCCGACTTGCCTAATAGTTTCTCCAAACGATTTGTATTCTTTAATACCAGATATACAAAAACCATGTTCACTACAATACCGACTATAATATTTTGAGTCTCGTACTCCGTTTTTAAAGAAAGCAAAGTGGTCATGGTTCCCGCTCCAGCAATTAAAGGAAAAGCCAGAGGGACAATGGATACTGTTTCGTGAACATCTTCCTTAAATATCGTCAATCCTAAAACCATCTCCATTGCGATAAAAAAGATAACAAATGATCCGGCAATAGCAAATGACTCCACATCAAGACCAATCACCTTCAATAAAGTCTCGCCGGCAAAAAGGAAAATGATCATTAGCAGTGCTGCAACCAGAGTTGCCTTTTCTGACTGAATATGACCGCCGGCTTTTCTTCTGAGTTCAATGACCACAGGTATAGAGCCTAAAATATCGATGATGGCAAAAATGACCATCGTGCACGATAAGATCTGGCTGAAATTAAATTTCATAGAAGTTAGTTTACCTTATCAAAGGTACAGTAATATAAACCATAAAAAAAGCCACTCAGAGAGTGGCTTTTAAATTATACGAGATAATTAGATCTCTATTTTGGTTGGATCTGATTAGAAGTCGATGCACGGTAAGCATATAAAATAATGTGTGCCACCGCGAATATTAGAGAAAAATAATACAGACCGGTATCTGTACCGCCTGTGATGCTATGATGTATCAACGCGACAATGATCAGCAACACAGCCAATACCAGACCGACATAAGAAACCACCTTTGTGCTGTTTGCGAGAGTTGCTTTCAGATTGTCAGACAAGAGGCTGTTTTTCATACCGTAAAAGAGATAAACATTTATACCGATAATCATCCATACCAATAAACGTACCCAAGTATCTAAGGGTAGAAATACCATCATACCCAGACAGACCACAATACCCAATATTGGGATTAAGGGAACCAATGGCACTTTAAATGCTCTCGGTAAATCGGGCATCCTGTTCCTTAAAATAACCACACCAATACATACCAGGATAAAAGCAAGCAAAGTACCGATACTGGTCATCTCTCCCACTACAGTTGCGGGTACGAATGCCGCAAACAGACTTACAAATACCATGAATAATAAATTACTTTTTGCAGGAGTACTGTATTTAGGATGTACTCTTGAAAATACTTTAGGCAATAAACCGTCTTTACTCATAGAGAAGAACACCCTTGACTGTCCAAGCAACATTACCAGAATAACAGAGGCATATCCACCTAAAATAGCAAGGATAATCAATTTATTTAACCATGGAAAAGCAGGTGTTACTATACCGGCAGCATCTTTTGCACCCATATTGTCGATTGCAACCGCAACAGGTGCAATGCCATCCTGACCTTTAAACAAATCGTAATTTGCAACTCCGGTCATTACGTGAGCAAAAAGGATATATAATATGGTACAGATAAACAACGAGACAAGGATGCCGATTGGCATGTCCTTTTTTGGATTTTTTGCTTCCTGAGCAGCTGTTGACACCGCATCAAAACCAATGTAGGCAAAGAATACAATCCCGGCCGCCCTGATCACACCGCCCCACCCGTGTGTAAATACACTCTCATGCCCCGGTTTATCAGCAGGAATAAAATACGGAGAATAATTTTCCGCATTGATATATTTCCATCCCAGTAATATAAATATGAAAACAATCACCACTTTGATGGCCACTATTAATCCGTTAACAAATGCAGACTCACTTGTTCCTCTGATCAATACAAAAGACATGAGCACAATGATGAATACAGCTGGCAAATTAAACATACCGGAAACTACGGTGCCATCAAGCAGTGTAGCATGTTCGAAAGGTGACATCGTTACCTGCGCAGGCAGATGAATGTCGTAATAGGCTAGAAACTTCACCAGGTATCGACTCCAGCTAATAGAAACCGTTGCGGCACCCAGGGCATATTCCAGCACCAGATCCCATCCAATAACCCAGGCAACAAATTCACCCATGGTTGCGTAGGAGTAGGTATAAGCACTACCTGCAACCGGGATCATTGAGGCAAATTCTGCATAACACAGACCAGCAAAAGCACAGCCTACCGCCGCAATGATAAATGAAATGGTAATAGCAGGTCCGGCATTATTAGCTGCTGCTGATCCTGTTATTGAAAACAGACCTGCGCCGATAATTGCACCAATACCCAAAGCGACAAGATTTACGGGGCCGAGCGTCCGCTTCAGCGTGCCCTCTCCGCTTTCCGCAGCCTCTTTAGTAAGCAAGTCAATTGACTTTCTAAAATTCATAAATTCTAAGTTTAGTTAAAGTTTTCTATAATGTCGCTTAATTTATATTCCAGGTACCAAACCTAAATAAAATATATCTAAATATAAAAGGGATTTCTTTTCAAAATCCCTTTTATATGGTAACAATTCCAGTCTTATTGAGCGGTCAGGCTTTTATGGACCGGCTTTTCCGATTTTTTCTCCAACAGTTCTGCAGCTTTTTTAAGCTTATGCACTTTTGCAGAGGTAGCAGTTGCAGCGATTTGTATGTGTTTGCCGGTTTCTGGCTTTACAGACGATACATTATCCACAGAAACTGCGATATAAGGTGCGATAACCAGTGAAACGATAGACATCAGTTTGATCAAAATGTTCATTGATGGCCCTGAAGTATCTTTAAACGGATCACCTACAGTATCACCCGTTACTGAAGCCTTATGCGGTTCAGATTTTTTATAATGCATTTCCCCATTGATTTCTACACCTTTTTCAAATGATTTTTTAGCATTATCCCATGCGCCACCCGCATTGCTCTGGAAAATTCCCATTAGCACACCTGACACCGTAACACCTGCAAGCAGGCCTCCCAGTATTTCCGCCGAGCTTACCGATGGAAAAACACCTTTAAACCCAAAACCTACTATAATAGGAACTAAAAGTGCGATAGCCCCAGGGAGCATCATTTCCCTGATGGAAGCCTTGGTAGAAATGGCCACACATTTTTCATATTCAGGTTTAGCTTTATATTCCATAATTCCAGGGATCTCACGAAACTGACGGCGAACTTCCTGTACCATGTCCATTGCTGCCTTACCGACTGCGGCGATACACAAAGCTGAGAAAATAAAGGGGATCATCGCCCCAACAAATAGTCCGGCTAAAACAGGGGCCTTATAAATATCAATTGCAGAAATGCCGGCAACACCAACAAAAGCAGCGAACAAGGCCAGAGAAGTCAATGCTGCAGAAGCAATTGCAAATCCCTTACCCGTAGCGGCAGTGGTATTGCCTACAGCGTCCAGGTTGTCGGTGCGCTCGCGTACTTCAGGAGGAAGCTGACTCATTTCGGCGATACCACCCGCGTTATCTGCAATAGGACCAAATGCGTCAATTGCCAGCTGCATTGCAGTAGTGGCCATCATACCAGCGGCCGCTATTGCCACTCCGTATAAACCTGCAAAAGCATAAGAGAAAATAATACCTCCAGCCAAAACCAGGATAGGGGCAACAGTAGATTTCATACCGACAGAGAGACCGCCGATAATGTTAGTGGCGTGCCCTGTTCCCGATTGCTGAATGATAGAATTTACCGGACCCTTACCCATTGCAGTATAATACTCAGTAATGATACTCATTAAAGTACCAACCACCAGACCAACTATGATCGCAAAAAACACATCAATACTTGTGAAATCAACACCGCGCAAATGCAGGTTTGAAGGCAACATCCATATCACGATGAAATAAGATGCAATAGCAGTAATGACGATCGACCCCCAGTTGCCCAGGTTCAGCGCCGTTTGTACGTTAGAATCCTCACCCTTGATGCGGACAAACCAGGTTCCTACTATTGAAAACAAAATGCCTAATCCGCAGATCACCATTGGCAGCAAAATAGGAGACATGCCGCCAAAACTATCCTCCGCTTTAATTTCTTGTCCCAACACCATGGTCGCCAATATCGTCGCTACATAAGAACCAAACAGATCGGCACCCATTCCGGCCACATCACCTACGTTATCACCCACATTATCAGCAATAGTTGCCGGGTTACGCACATCATCCTCAGGGATGCCGGCTTCAACCTTGCCTACCAGATCAGCGCCGACATCGGCAGCCTTAGTATAGATACCACCACCCACACGTGCAAAAAGTGCAATAGATTCGGCGCCCAGAGAAAAACCGGTCAGCACTTCAATTGCCGTTTTCATTTCCACACTATTTGCGGCTACCACATCAAATGTTTGCAGAAAAACAATAAAGAGTCCTCCAAGCCCCAAAATAGCCAGACCAGCTACCCCAAGACCCATAACTGTACCGCCTGTAAAAGAAACTTTTAAAGCCTGCTTCAGACTTGTTCTTGCAGCTTGAGTGGTCCTTACATTTGCTTTAGTAGCTGCTTTCATGCCAATATATCCTGCCGTTGCTGAAAATACCGCACCGATAATGAAAGCGATAGAAATGATCCAGCTTGAGTGTAATTGTACACCGTTTACCTCATGAACAGTTCCCGAATACGCCAACAATGCGGCAGTAAATGCCACAAAAATACTAAGCACCTTCCATTCAGCCTTTAGAAAGGCCATTGCACCATCAGCTATATAGCCGGCCAGTTCCTGCATGTTTTTGTCGCCTGCATCCTGTTTGTTTACCCATGCACTTTTAATAGCCATCACCAGGATCCCTATCAAACCCAGTACAGGGATAAAATAGATTAAATTGTTTTGTAAAAACTCCATATGTTGATATTCTCGTTTAGTTTCTTTTTAAGGTTGGTTTATAGTCTGGTTAGTATTCCCTTCATCATCCATAGAGCGGGCCATAAAAAACAGCAATGAGGGGTTTGCAAAAATAAGCGTGTTTATGTAATTACCAAATTTTTCGTCATTTCGTCGCAATATTTATTCAACACAGCCATTGGAAGCAATATACAGTTATAAAAGTATTTTTCAGAGATCTAGGTAAATGCATACGAAGTTTTATTTAAGTTTAAATATATTAGCACTGCGCGATCAAAGAATAAAAGTATTTGATTCTTAAAAACCAACCATACCAAACATGAAAGAAGAAACTCAAGATGGCTCTTTTAAAAGAGAACTTGGACTGTTAGACGGGACTATGCTGGTCGTAGGTTCCATGATAGGCTCAGGGATATTTATCGTCAGTGCCGACATCGCCAGAAATGTAGGCTCGGCAGGTTGGCTCATCCTGATCTGGGTCTTAACAGGGCTTATTACCGTCATTGCTGCTGTTAGCTATGGTGAACTGAGCGCAATGTTTCCAAAAGCCGGTGGACAATATGTTTATTTAAAAGAAGCCTACAACAAATTGATTGCTTTTCTGTATGGATGGAGTCTGTTTGCAGTGATCCAGACTGGCACAATAGCAGCCGTAGGGGTGGCCTTTTCAAAATTCGCAGCCTATTTATACGAACCCTTCAGTGAAAACAATATCCTTTGGCAAACCGGAAATTTTAAACTGCATGCAGCGCAGCTTGTTTCTATTGTGACCATCGTTTTACTCAGCTACATTAACAGCCGAGGCGTTAAAAACGGTAAATTACTACAGACTTTCTTAACCATTATCAAAATCATGTCCCTGCTTGGCTTGGTTGTATTTGGTTTCCTGCTGGGCGCCAAAACAGAGATATGGAATGCCAACTGGACAGACGTATGGACACCAAGGTCCTTCAGCCTGGAAACATTACAATGGAGCACCATTGGCGGATCAGCATTGCTCTCAGGAATTGCTGCCGCTATGGTAGGCTCGGTGTTTTCCGCAGATGCATGGACCGGCGTCACTTTTATTGCCGGCGAGATTAAAAATCCACAGCGTAACGTTGGTCTAAGTTTGTTCCTTGGTACATTCATAGTCAGTGTAATCTATATTCTTGCCAACCTGATGTACCTCGCCGTATTGCCGCTCGATTCAATAACCACGGCGAAATCAGACCGTGTAGCAGTTGTTGCAGCACAGTATATATTTGGAAACGCGGGCACGATCATTATTGCGGTGATGATTATGATCTCCACCTTTGCCTGCAATAACGGTTTGATCATGGCTGGCGCCAGAGTATATTACACCATGGCAAAAGATGGCTTGTTCTTTAAAAGAGCCGCTAATCTGAACCGTTTCGATGTGCCTGAATGGGCATTGTGGATACAGGGACTTTGGGCCTCCGCTTTATGTTTAACAGGCCGTTACGGCGATTTACTGGATTTTGTGGTCATCATTGTATTGATATTTTATATCCTGACCATTTACGGGATCTTCATTTTAAGAAAGAAAATGCCACATGCAGAACGACCATACAGAGCTTTCGGTTATCCGGTATTGCCGCTTTTTTATATTTTAACCGCCACTGCCCTGTGTATTCTTTTGTTAATCTATAAAACCAGCACCTGCGGATGGGGTGTCCTCATCATGCTCATAGGCATTCCGGTATATTACTTCACCAAACAAAAGGATTAAAAGAAACTCAAGTAACAATTAGTACGCTGTACAAAAAAGGGCCTGTATCATATTTATGATACAGGCCCTTTTTATAAAACTTGCCTATCTAAAAGAACTGATATCAACTATTTTGTCACCGCCTGGTTTCATAAAATAAATACCGCCTTTTGCTTCCTGCCAGGTAAAGTTTTGCTGGATATAACGATAAGCATCATTAATAGCATCTTTATTTAAAGGCACATTCAACGCTTCATTCGCAACATAGTTTACCTGGTACAATGACGTAGGAGTTAAAAAAGCAAGGGTGGTCTTGTCCGGTGAATTCGTAATAAATTCACCCTGGATCCTTTCATCCGGATTTTGCCTTTTAAGAACATATACCTTAGCGTTCACATTAGCAACGAAGAAATCATTGTTGATCACATAACCGTTTCTGCCGACCTGATTAACACCTTTGGTATATTTCGTATCCAATTTTCCATTGGAAGCCCTGTACAGGCTGGCCACATCTAATTTTCCTTCTTTCAGAGCGATAATGAAAAAGGGAGCGGTCAATCCGGAGTTGTCTGCAATTTGAGCTAAAATTGCTGTCTTTTGTGTATTGACGAATTGAGCAAATGCAAATTTTCCAATGCCGCCCGCACTATCCGATTCACTAATTTTAATATTAACGAGAGTATCCCTGAACTTTATTGAAAATGCTTCTTTCGCATCCGATGCTTCCTTTTCATCCCCTTTATATTTCACAATTCTGAGCGCCGTATCTCCCGGCTCAGCGCTTTCGTTAAATTTTTCAGTAACAGTTAATGGTCTGGGCACATAAGTAGCCGAAATGTCTTTATTGCCACAACTATATACAATAGCTGAAACTGCAAACAGGTACAATACTTTTCTCATTTGTTTATATGGTTTTTGTTTGATATTGAAGGCGACCTTAAGTTTCATGTAAAATTAAAATTTGTCATGAATTAAAAGTAATAAAATGAAAAATAACAATATTATTACGTGAAGAAGCACGTATGTCTTAAAATTCCATAGCCCTAAAAGGAACAGGGGTAAGCCTTGTGAGCTACCCCTGTTATTAGATGGTTGATCCACCACAGATCAACCTAAACCAAACAAACCACAACTATAACGTACGATATTGTAAAAAAGTTTTAAATAGTTAAAAAAAATTATCGTTTTATATTTACAACTTTACGAAGATATATGAAACCTTTAAAGCGTATCGGAATAAGCTACAGTGAAGCCAATTTTCAAAACTACTGGAGCTGGTTCACACCCGAAGAACTAAAAAATGATGTTGAGCTCCTGGAATTATCTTTTGAACGCGGCAATACTGCCGATATTTACAAATGTGACGGCTTTGTGCTGACCGGAGGCATAGACGTTTTGCCTTCAATATTTGGAGGAGCAGCTAAATATCCATACATGCCAGATTCCTTTTTGCCTGAGCGTGATGAGTTTGAGCGGCTGATTTATGAATATTCCCAAAAGCAGAAGCTGCCCGTACTGGGCATATGCAGAGGTATGCAGTATATCAACATCCTTGAAGGAGGGAAAGTATTTGAAGACAATGGGGAGGAGATACACCTGATACATAAGAAAGGAGCAGAAGACAAAATACATACTGTCAATATCAAGCCGGAAACCCTGCTTAGCAGTATAACAGGCATGGAACAAGCTGAAGTAAACAGCGCACATCACCAGTCAGTTGACCCCGGACATTTAGGCAATAATCTCATGGCCAGCGCTTACTCCGGAACAAAAGACGGCATCATCGAAGCACTTGAATTTACGGACAAGTCAGATAAAGCCTTTATGCTTGCTGTACAATGGCATCCCGAGCGAATGAAATCAAAGTCATCCAATCCGCTTTCCCAAAAAGTAAAAGAAGAATTTCTGAAAGCAGTAAGAGCCACCTAAGAAATTTCCTTCAGATCGGTCTTTTTTATCCATCCTTTGGTGACTGCCCCATCTGTCGTGGTAACCG
The DNA here is from genome assembly GCF_030244015.1 of Pedobacter ginsengisoli. Taxonomy (GTDB): domain Bacteria; phylum Bacteroidota; class Bacteroidia; order Sphingobacteriales; family Sphingobacteriaceae; genus Pedobacter; species Pedobacter ginsengisoli. Next base: position 173,088 of record NZ_JASSYX010000003.1, on the reverse strand, counting down.
TTATATAAATAAAGCCATTCTGTTCATCAATACTTTCAATCTTCGCATTGGTCCACAATGGCAGAACGCCATCCCTATTGCTCGCAGGATCAGGACCGGCATAGAAGTAAATGACACCTTTAGGGATTTGGTACTTTTTACCCTCACTCGCGATCACCGCCTCCGGTGTCTTTTCTTTAACTGCCGCGGGTGCTTTTGGCGGAGCCTGTTTTATTGCACCCGCACCAGTTTGCCGCTCAAACTCCTTTTGCAGGCTATCCACGTCGGTATTTGCATTTAAAACGGAAGAATCCGGTATGATAGGCTTTATAACAGCGGCCGTATCGGTCTCTGGTACATCCTGAGGTGTGGAAACAACAGTATCCGTTGCAACCATATTCAGGCTATCAGCGTAAGAAGCCAGTTGTCTTTTATTGACATCAGTGAGGTAAACCGAATAACCGGCAAAAAGGCTCAAAGCAACCAGTGCAAGGATCATTACATAAAATATAGGTTTAGAAACCCTGACCACATCTGCTGGCAGATCTGACGAAACCGGAACCATCACCGGAGCGGGTGCAGTAACTGGCTCGGTTACCCTCGGCAACTCATTTTCAAGACTATTCCGTAAGATCGCTTCCTGCAGGATCAATCCATTGGCATACCTTTTCTCAGGTGCTTTTTCCAGACATTTTTTGATCACATTGATTAGCCAGACCGGTACATTCATCTCCTTCATTTTCACCTCTTCAGACCAGCTTTCAGGCAAATGCGTACGGCGCAGCGACAACAAGTCAGGTACGGGTTTCTCCATGTGCGACAGCATCACGGCATTTCGGGAAGTTTCCCCTTTATTGAGCTGCGGAAAAGGAACTGTCCCTGCCAGCAGTTCATAAAGGATCACACCATAACTGTACACGTCGGTCTGAAAGAACATCTCCCCGTCGTGTTGCTCAGGCGCCATAAATTCAACTGCACCCGCATGGCGGATACTGCTGCGGCGCTGTTCGTCAGACATGACCGCCAACCCAAAATCAAAAAGAATATAGTTTCCGGTTGCCGTATTAAACTTTACATTATTACTCTTAATGTCCCCATGCTTTACACCTACCTTATGACAGTGTGCCAGCGCGTTGGCCAGTTGCTCTGCCAGCTTTATTGTTTCCCGAACAGTAAAAATTGGACTATGCGGCGGTTTCAACAGGTCTTCCAGGTCAGGACCTTCTATATATTCCATTTCAATAAAAGGAAATGATCCGCTTTCGGTAAGACCTGAATTCAGGATCTTGACCACATTCGGATTCGGGACCTCATTTACTTTTTTTAGTTTTTCCACTTCATTTTTAAAATTCCTGAAGTGCTTATCATCCGCATTCTCTGTATGAATAGGAGTGGGCAGTATTTTTACCGCAGTAATGATCTCACCCATTCTTTTACCCTTATAAACAGATCCCTGCCCGCCGGTGCGCAACGCGCCCATGTTTTCCAGTCCTTCTGTTATGGTAAATACTTTGCTCATAGTGTAGGTAATTATTGTTTAAAAATACGGTACATCATCAACTAATCCGTCTTTTGTTTTCTTCTTTTTTTTAGGAGTGGCACTCTTTTTCTTTTGCGCAGATGAATCAGCGAGTTTCGTTTCCGGTCTTTGCACGACCGCTGCCGGCTTTGCATTGTTAAGTGTGTCCTTTCCGCCAGGACCGGGCATACCACTTTTACCCGCAGTATCGCCAGGGTCTTTTCTGTTAAAGGAAGAGCCAATTGCAAAAGCACCTATAAAAACACCTAACAGCAGGGCAGCAATAATCAATAACCGTGACTTTGCCAGTCGCTCATGATCCTTTATTTTATTTCGCAGCACCGCATTTTCATTCTGTAGTGCCATGAACTGTCCGCTTACTTCCTCTTTACTAAGCATTCCATTACAAACCGCCTCATAAAGCTCAGGTCCATCCTTATATCTTTTTTCAGGCAATTTCTCCAGGCACCTGCCGATCACCTCCAACAGCCAGCCGGGAACCTGCATCTCCGCCATTTTTTTATCTTCAGGCCAATCTGCCGGCAGATGCGTTCTGCGTAGTTCCAGCAGGTCAGGTACTGGTTTTTCAATGTGGGCAACCATCACCAGGTTACGTGCAGACTCATGCTTATTGACCAGGGGGAAAGGAACATTCCCCGCCAGCAGTTCGTACAACACTACTCCATAACTGTAAACGTCAGTTTCAAACAACATTTTTCCGTCATACTGCTCAGGAGCCATAAATTCCACCGCACCGGCATTGCGCAGACTGGATCTTCGCTGCTCATCAGACATTATAGCCAACCCAAAATCCAGCAAAATATAATTCCCGGTAGCCGTGTTGAACTTAACATTGTTGCTCTTGATGTCACCATGCCTTACCCCAACTTCATGGCAATGTGCCAGTGCGGCAGCCAGTTGTTCCGCCAGTTTCAATGCCTCACGAATGCTAAATACCGGATTGTGGGGTGCCTTCAGCAAGTCCTCCAGATCCGGACCCTCAATGTATTCCATTTCTATAAAGGGAAGAGAGCCGCTTTCTGTCAAACCGGAGCTGAGGATCTTGACCACATTAGGAGAAGGTCTTTCATTTACTTTTTTCAGTTTCTCTACCTCACTCTGAAAATCCCTGAAGTTCTTGTCGTCCGTATTTTCCTTATGTATTGGCGTTGGCAATAATTTTACCGCGGTAATGATGGCCCCCATCCGCTTACCCTTGTACACAGAGCCCTGTCCACCGGTACGCAATGCACCCATATTTTCAAGACCCTCTGTAATCGTAAATATTTTTGCCATGCCGTCGCTAATGTGAATGATAACTAAATTCCAGAACCGCAGACTCCCCCAAAATGATCTGGTCGCCTTCCAGCAGCGTATGTCCCAGTTCCGTAAAAGTGAGTTTTATGGTATTGTGTTCCCCGCTTGATTTTACTTTCACCTTATTTCTTGGCGGAACCCCGCCGTCATCCGCAAAAATAACGAACGCCGAAGCATCCTTGCTCCATTCAATGTGCGCATGCTGCCTGCTGATGTACTTATTGCCCGCATTACTGCTCGAATCCGGAAAGGCAATGGTATTTTCTCTGACGAAGCCATCATTGTCCTGTGTTTTCCTGTCCCTGCCAATATTGATGCGCCCGTCTTTTGCATGAATGGTATACGCCTTTTTTTCAGCCTCACCGTTCAATATCCTGATATAGGCTGTGGTCGATTGTTGGGCCACCACATGCTCTGGCGTTTTGATCACCAGCGCCACCTCAAGGCCATTCATTTTTATGGACTGTGCCGGCAGTTCATCCACAAAATTTACCTGCATAGTCCATTTTTCAGGAAGATCTATGGCAAAGTCGTCCGCTATTCGCTGCACTTCATTTTTAAAACGGTCACTGTCTTCAAAAAAAACAGCAGAATCATACATAAACCGCTCACCAGATAAACAGCAAATAGAAAGCTCGAAGCCCTTGATGTGCCTGCCTTCACCGCCTTCCATTTTCTGTAGTTCCTGTTTAATGAACAACAACAGCGCTTCCCTTATAGCCTTTACATCCTGAGGCTTTTCAGGTGTGCTTTTATTAAAAAGGTTAAACATGCCCATCTGTGTTTCGTTTTAGCAATTAGTTAATCAAATCAGGTTCAGTCACCTTGTCTTTTTTAAAATCCTTAATATAGCCCAATTTCAGTAAAGCAGGTATAATGTGCTGTCCGGCCAGTAGCACCGCTTTGCTCGATCCCCTGGTCGATTCAATTCTGATACACACCACGACATGCCCGCTGCCCGATTTCTTTGGAGCAAAGAACACATACCAGCCATCATTGATCTGCTCCTGTTTCCAGATCCGCTCAGGCGTACCCGTTTTACCGGCCACAGTCAGTTTCAAAGTATACACTTTTCCGGCACTTTGCTTGAGCATATAATCTGTCATCAGCGCCGCATACTGCGGATCATTAGCCAGTTTTATGCCAGAGTTTACCGCCGTCAGCGAATCACTGATCTTGAGCACAAAACGGTTGCCAATCAGCGTCCCTTTATTGGCAATGCCACTCACCATCCTGGCAACCGAAGCAGGCGTAGCGATCAGTTCACCCTGTCCCCATGACATGCCTGAAATACCTTTAGCACGCGTGCGGCGTATATTTGCCGGGTCGTACCGCGGCCTGGTATTGAATTCCGTTCTGCGCCAAAGGTCATACCATTTCTTTTCCTGCTGGGCACTCACTATTCCTTTTTCATAATAATAACCGCCCACACCCCTCAAGAACATCCCCGTCTTTAAGTAAAGCGCAGCCATATCCTCCTGCAGGTGCTCCTCATTTGCGAGTTTTATAAAGTACACATTGTTCGATTTAACCAATGCCCTTTCCAGCGTGATCACCCCTGTCTCATCCGGTTCTATTCCTTTTGTCCTGATTCTTTCCCTCATGCTCACGGTAAATTTCCTTTCCGTAGCCGCCATACCCATTTTGTTAAAGGCCGCCATAGTAGTGACCAGTTTGGCTGTCGATCCGGGCTGTGTCGCCAGGGTAAATCCAAGGTCAGTAGTCGTATACCATCCCGAAAGCCTGTTCTGTTCCGCTGCGGTCATATTCAGTAATTCCCAGTCCTTTACCGGCGGCAGCGGATAAACCGCCGAGGTCAGTACATCACCGGTGTTGTCTTCCATGATCACCACAGAGACCCGGCTCTTTTTCAGTGAATCATCTACAGACATGGAATGCTGTATCGTAGCCTGCAGGCGGGCATCAATGGTCAGTTTCACATCCCGGTTCCGCTTTTTAAAAGCCGTCACCTGCTGGCTGTTAATCCCGGCCAGCAGCAGCGGTGCAAGTGCAGCATAATCCCGCTTGCTCACCGTCATTTCCTTCACCCCCCTGGGCAGGAAGCGGTCCTCCCGGTATTTGCTGGCCCTGGTATTAAAAGAAGTAACCGGCGTATGAAAACCCCTCAGTTCGGCCGCATGTTCATATTCCGCAAAATAACCATTTGTACTTCCATTAAATATACCCGTATTCAGGTCCCCCGTCCAGAAAAAGGTCTGCTCCTCAAAAGGATAATAACGGTCTACCCGCTTATGCAATGCCGAATCGAGGTCATAGCTGATCCCGGCCGCTTTAAAAGTCTTTGCCTGTTTCCGTACATAATCCGGGTTGCTGGTCGCCAGGATGCGGCCTTTCCTGTCGTAAAGCTGCCCGGCCTCCAGTTTATTCATCAAAATAGAAATCCGCGGATTGTAGCTGAACATCCGCAGGCCACTGCGGTCGGCTACCAATGCAGGCTGCACCACCCATTTCCGATTGGTCATCACATATCTTGAAACCGTTATGGTCAGCAATACCACAGCCACCGTGGCAGACAAGAGCGCAGGCACCAGGTTTTTGTCCTGCTGCTTCGTAATGAACTCCATCTGGACCGGTGTGCCCCGGATCTGCGATATAGAGAGCAGGATTCCCGCAGCCAGCATATTGGCCACCAGTGATGAACCTCCATAGCTGATGAAGGGCAACGCGACACCCGAAAGGGGCAGAGCCCCTGTGGAGCCACCCGCAATGAGCAGGAACTGCACAAACATACTGATGCCGATCCCCGCGCACAAATAGAACAGAAAAGGAGTTCCCGTCCGCCTTCCAATGACAATAGCCCGGTTTAAAAAGAGCAGGAACAAAATAAAGACCGCGGAGATGCCCGTCCAGCCAAACTCTTCACCAATAGCAGGCAGGATCATATCCGTGTGTGCTTCCGGAATGCTTTTGGCAAAGCCCTCACCGGCACCCTGTCCGCTTATACCGCCACCGGCCATTGCCCAAATGCCGTTTGCCACCTGGTCGCCGCCATACACCTCATTGTTCCATGGGTCCTGCCAGATCGACTTGCGCTCAGAAAGCCTGTTCACAGGACCCGGTATCAGCTTATCCAGGTAAGGAATCTGGTCGATCAGCAGGAAACCCGCCATTACCATGATCACCATCATGGCCGATTCACTCGTACGTTTTTTGTTGAGTACCATAACAAGGGCAACCAGTGCAACCGTGATCAGCGTAGCCAGCCAGATGTTCAGGAACCATACCGTCGCCACATAGATCAGTATGGCCACCACCATCATCATAAAATCCCCCCTTGAAAAAGAAAAAAGAATAATGAAAGTGAAACAGACCACCATTGCCGGACCCAGATCCCCCAACGCTAAGTAAAGCAAGATCGCAAAGAGCATTGCTACAAGCGCAAAAGAAAAGAAATACCAGCGCTTTTGCCAGCTCAAATACTCTGAAATGAACTTTTCATTACTGGAAAAAAAGCCTGCCAGAAACAAGATAATCGCATATTTCACGATCTCGCTGGGCTGCATCCCGAACAGGTTCACTTTCACACCGCTGCCTTCCGGGCCGCTGCCAAAAATAACAGTCAGCGTCAGCAGCAGCAAAGCCAAAAATGCCCATTGCCAGCCACTGGCCTTAGAACGCTCGCCACCAGCACCTATGCCCGTACGCCGCAGCACCAATAACCGGTAAAACCTCGAGTCTACTGTCAGTTTACGGAACTTGACCAGCATCAGTAAGACAATTCCCAATATGCCCATGCCAAAAAACATCAGCGTATCCCTGGCCAGAAAGCGGTCCCGCAAAGGATCCTGTAAACTCAGCAAAGTGATGAACGACAAACCCGTCATCAGCATGATCACCGGCAGAATTAGCTGATCAGCTTGAGGAAATTTAACCTTCAATAATAAATTCAGGAGCCAAAAACCAAGGAAGAAACAGCCCGTGATAATCCAGTACCATTCATTATAAACTTCCGGAGTCCTCACGATCAGTGACTTTTCCTTTTTCAATATCTTAAAATCACGGGCAGAGAAAAGCCTGATGGTATGCGGGCTCTGTCTGAAAATAAAGGACACATCCCTGTTCAACTCCTCAACACCCTGAGACCGTCCAAACTGGAACCCTGGTTGCAAAGGCAATACCTGGAACGCTTTGCCCTCCGGCAAATGCATAAAACGATAGCGGCCATCGGCACCGGTACGCACATAGACCACAAGCCCCACAGTTTTCGCCCCCTCCTCGTCGCTTACCATAGCGCTGTCCAGCGGCAATATCATCTGCAATTTGATCAGCACCCCCGCCACGGGCTTGTTCAGTGAATCAATAATACTCCCCGTAATGCTATGCTCACCCTTGTTCAGGTCAGCGGCAGCAGGGAAATAAGGAGGTTTTTTTAGCTCCTGTAAAAAACGGACTGAATCATCACCCGTATAACCCAGCAAGGCACGCGAATCCAGCACCCGCTTCTTAAAGTTACGGCCTCCATGCACAAAAGCACTGTCCGCATTGACAAAGAACCTGCGTTTATTCAGTTCGCCAACATTATCGATCGGCTCCTTAAACAACTTCGCACCGCCCGTCACCACAGACTCAATTAAAGCAATATCTTTTTTATCCTCAAAATAATAGCCCTTTTCGAGCAGTACCCTGATCAGTTTGCCTGGCTGCTTTTCATTCAAATTGATCATCGTCCCATTATCCAGCCTGGTTTCCACATCTTTAAACCCCTCTTGCAAATTGAAAAACAAGGTAAAGAACAACGCAGCCAAAACAACAGAAATGATCAACAGGAGAAAACGCATATTAGTTATTTACAGGTATAGGTAAAGAATCAGTTTTAAAAGTGCTTCCGGGAATTTTGCCATTGATGTACCTCCCTGCAGGGAAATTATAAATGATCCGTATGGCATTCGGACTATTGACAAACTTTACATTTTTAAATACCAAAGCATTGTTATGCGAAGAAATGACTGTGTTGAAATCTTCAAAAGTAAAGTTTTCCAGCAGTACATGTTTGCTTGCCGGCTTTATCTCAATGGGTATTTCCTTAAAAGTGGTATCCCGTTTTATAACCATGCCATTTTGAGCGATGAGGTAAAGCGTATCCCTGTTGATCTGCAAAGGCTCAGTGATCAGGATCGGAGATTTGAACAGCGAATCCGTCAGGATCAGCATATTGCCTTTCAGTTTGTTCAATGTATCCTGCAGCTTCTTTTCCTGCACATTGCGCGGTGGCTTTATGGCATTCAACTTCAACTGATCGGTCCTTGCTTTTTCATTGAGATGGTTTTGCCAGAGCAGCCAGGCATTGACAGAAAATAGCAAAATACACAGTGCCACCAAAAAACCAACCAGGCCTTTATTGCTCCGCGTACGCGGGGTTTCTCCCGGTAGACCAGCTTCTGTCTCCCGGTTATCCTGATTGCGCTGCCGTCCGCCTGCACTGGCGGACTGGTCCGTTGCAACAGGCTTCGCTGGGGTCGAAGCGGGCCGGGGCGGCGATACCGCAACAGCTTCCGCTGCTTTTTTTGCAGCAGGCTTTGCCGCTTCATGCACCTGGGCCTGCTTATCATTTTTAACCAGTACAACCGTAATGTTGTCGAGACCGCCATTCCTGTTGGCAGCCGCGATCAGCCTTTCCCCTTTTTCCTGCAAGGACGCAGACCTGCCGGTCAATATGGAAGTGATTTCCTGCTTGTTGACCATGTCAGACAATCCGTCACTACAGATCAGCAAAGTATCGCCGGGGAGAAACGGAGATTGCCCGTGTTCAATATAATCCTCCTGTCCCGCGATGTTGATCCCAAAGCCTAAAGCCTTATTGATCTCATTGCGTTTAGGGTGGCGCATGGCCTGCTCCTCGGTCAGCCGTCCTGTATCCTCCATAAAACCGACAAAACTCTGGTCTTTCGTGATCTTGATCAGCGTCCCGTCCCGCAGCAGGTACAACCTGGTATCACCCACATGCGCATAATGAAACAAGTTCCTGTTCAAGTCCGCAACAGCCAGAGTAAGCACACAGGCCATTTTTTCATGATCCTTTACCTTCAGTTTTTCGGCCATGATTTGTGCATCGGCATCAATAATGGCATCTTTCATCAACGCCGGTACATCCGCATTGGGCAGGCTCAGGTGCTGCAATATAGATTTTCTGGCTATTGCCGAAGCAATTTCGCCACCAGAATACCCACCCACACCATCGATCACGCTGGCGATGATCAGGTCATTGCCAGATGTTTTTTCCGCAATGAAAGTATCCTCATTGTTGTCCCGAACCCTTCCCGTATCTGTAATTCCAAAATAATTTCTATCCATTCTTTTTCGGAGAATTTTTAATGTCCCTAAAATGGGCAATGAGCAGTAGCATGCATATAATAAATAACGCTATAGATAAGACTTGCGACATAACTCAGGATTTAAATATATTCATACCAATGATTCCGTTGAGGATAATCCTCGAATTGACAGGCAGCTCAGACCACTTCGGCCCGCTGATGTCGCTTCTTTCCATAAGCACTTCGTTCAGGATCGTCTTTTCGCCAAAAGAAGCCAGAAAGAACTTGTCTGCCGCCTTATCATACCGGATCTTCAGGTGCGGGGTATTCACCCATTCAGAAGGAATTTTAAAAATATGCTGGCCTTCCCGGGTCTCCTCATCACCGGAAACCGTCACCTCCTCATTTTTCATCCAGTATTCCAGCTTCTTGCCCGCATAAGCCTTATCTGGAATGGTGGTTTCAAACCTGGCCAGAACCGCATTGGAGGCTTCAGGAGTTGCCGCTTTGGCGGCCTCATGTTTGATGTTGCTGTCCAGGTAAGGAATCTCATAATAACCATCACTATAATAAGTAAAATCCTTCAGGATGTCATTATTGATGTCAAACGTCTGCGCAAGGCCAGTTTGCCGGGGAATAAAAGTAACCCGCAGATTTTCCTCCTGCTGATTGCTGTCAGGCATTAATTTGCCGATAAAGCCAATATCACCGGCCCTGTAATCAGGATGGGAGACAAACCTGAAGACCCATTTGTTACTGGCCGGTTCTACTCTTTTACCCTCTTTTATTTCCTTGTTCAGGATGTCATAAAAGTTTTTTACCGATTCGTGGGAGATCAGCCCCAATATCCCCTTTTTATGGTCCATAAACTCCCGGTAATCATCCGTATTGAGGCAGATGATAAATTCATGATAAAATACAATACGTTCCGCAAAAGACAATTCCGTCATCGACTTTTTAAATCCTTCGATGATGTATTTGTAAACTACGTTCGGGGTAAGCGGTTTTTGTTTTCCGGACACAGGACTGCCTTCATTAGTTAAAAACCAGTCCTGAATACCTATGCGTTGCCAAAAAGAGGGTTTAGTCGTCATTTATAAGCTTAATGTTTTCGAATTTACAGGCAAACCTTGCCGATTTAAAGATAACGAAAAACTCTTTGTAAAGTTTGCAAGGCAGATTTTGAAATATTTAAAACCAGATAAATCGTCCGTTGTTATGCAATTGAGGTCTCAAATCAAATTTGATCGATACAGTTAAGGGCGTATTGATCTTGAATTGATTTTTTTGTAGCAGGCAGCCGCTAACAGCTGCCTGTTTTTTATTGCTAAATAATCCCGTTTGGCCTCCTTATCCTGTGCCAGGATCAAAGCAAACCGCCAAACCTGCAGAATCATTGCCCGCCCAGAACAATTTTTTATGGAAATTGTTCATATCCAAAGAGCTATGATCATCGTTTATAAGGAACAGCAAGGTGAACAAAAAAGGAACCAACAATGATAGAGAAAAAGTAATCTCGCGTCTTCGGGCACGCCTTGAAAAACCGGGGACGACCGCCATTTCTGCCGATAAAAACATTACGGACCAGGAACTCGGTATCTTGCTTAGTGAGCTGCAGGTATTTCAATTGGAGCTGGAAATGCAGAATGAAGAACTCACTGCCTCCCATAGCTTACTGGAAAATGAAAAATCCAGATTTGCCGGCTTTTTTAACCTCGCTCCGGTAGGTTATTTTATACTCGATCATTTGGGCAAGGTCGAAGAGGCCAATCAGACTGGTGCCGATCTGCTCAATATTCCCAGGGAAAATATACTCAATCAGCAGTTTCATAGCTTTATTGATCCGGAAGCCTGGGAGCAGTTCTATCATTTTCTGCACAAAATGCAGACCAGCGAAGACAAGCATAGCTGTGAGGTCAGGCTTTTGTTTAACAATGACCGGCAGCGCTATACCCGGATGGAGGGCAGTGCAATTTACAATGCCATCATCAAAAAAACACAGTATTACATTGCAGTCATAGACATTACCGAAAGCCGTCTGGCCCGGCAACGGTTGATAGATACCTCACAGCGTCTCGAAATGACCCTTGCCGGCACCGGGACAGGCACCTGGACCATGGACCTGGTCAACAACAGCGTATTTCTTGACGATTTTAGCTACTCCCTGCTTGAAATAGACCCCTGGGAATTTGACGGAAGCATTAACGGTTTTATCCACCTCGTCCATCCCGAAGAGCAGGCCCAGACCAGGCAAAGCTTGCTCAGTGCCATCAATAATTTCAAGGAAATAGCACTCGAGTTCAAGATCATGTCCAAAAACGGAAACATCCGGATTATGTCTGTTAGAGGAAAAGAAGTTCACAATCCACTGGTAGCCAGTTATTTTGCAGGAGTGATCATGGACATTACCGAAAGTAAAAAAATAGCTGATGAATCTCAGAAACAGGAAAATGAAAAACAAAGACTGATCCTGTCCGCGGCCTTTGATGCCCAGGAAAAAGAACGACATAAAATCAGCAGCGCACTTCACGACAGTGTCTGCCAGATCTTGTACGGTATCCGGATGAATCTCCAGAACATACAAGTGACACGCAACCTCAAGGACGATTTTAAAAACGTAAACAACCTGCTAGACCAGGCCATCCGCGAAACGCGGGAACTTTCCTACGAGCTTACACCATCTGTACTCAGGGACTTTGGCTTTACAGCAGGGGTCAGGGAAATGGCACAGCGTTTCAGCACACCCGCATTTCACATTAAAACTGACATAAAAAGCTCTTCAGAGCATCTGCACCAGAACATACAGCTTTATTTGTTCAGAATAATCCAGGAGCTGATCAACAATTGTATCAAACACGCCCGGGCTTCCATGGCCGAAATCAGGATCAGTACCACACATGGCAAGATCACCCTGGTCATAAGTGACAATGGCATGGGGTTTAAAGAAGAGCCGGAACAGGCTGTATTGAGAGGATCAGGTCTAAGGGCTATAAAGAACCGGATCTATTTGCTCAACGGGCAAATGCAGCTCGACACCTCTGATGAAGGAACCGTTATTACCATCACCTTTAAAAACAATGATAACTTCTCAGAACTTTTAGGATGATGAAACTAAAACCCAGGTTTCCTGTTAGCATGATATAGATTTAGAAACAACTAATTTTTAAGAGATGTTACAGGTACTACTTGCTGAAGATCATAACATTGTCCGCAATGGCATCAGGATGCTGCTTGAGACCGATGAAAGCATTCATATCGTCGCCGAGGCAGAAAATGGCCGTCAGGTACTGGATTATTTCGCCAAAGGACTAAAGACAGATATTGTTCTCGCTGACATCAATATGCCTGGTCTTGATGGAATTTCCCTGCTTAGAGAAATGAAAACAGGAAATCCGGAAACCAAAATTGTGATGCTTTCCATGCACGACAATGAAAAATACGTGGCGCAGGCCTTTCTTGAAGGCGCATCCGGATACCTGCTCAAAAATGTAAATGCCGACGAACTTATCTTCGCGCTGAAACATGTGAATGGCGGAGGAAAGTACTTGTGTACTGAACTAACCATGACCTTGCTCGACAAGCTGCTAAAGAACAGTCAGTATGTCCCGTTAAACTCCGGCCCCGATATAGAATTTTCCCAGCGGGAGATAGAAGTCCTTAGCCTGATTGCCGAAGGCCTGACCAATAACGAAATGTCAGAGAAGCTTTTCATCAGTAAAAGAACCATCGAGGGACACCGCCAGAGTCTGATTGACAAGACGGGCGCAAGGAATACCGCATCCCTTATCCGTTTTGCGGTAACTAATGGAATCATTCAATAGATCCGATCCCGTATTTTCCACCATCAAATTGCGTAGAAGTACGTATTTAAAGAATAAAAAGCTTAATACATTTGTAATGTTTTCTATACCAGAAGACTATTGATGTTGTACGGCAATAAATCTTAATCAAATTGTACGTATCTTTCTAAAAGATATGATGAGTAAAACTGACAGTACAACGCAGAGCGAAGAAAAGTACAAGGATTTTGTAAACATGACCATTCATGAGCTCAAAACACCGGTTACTGTTCTAAAAGCATACCTTCAGATGATGCTGCTTCAACTGGACAAAGACCAGTTGTCAGGCTATGCCAAAACAGTAGAAAAAATGGATGTGCAGCTGAATAAAATGCTGCACCTGATATCAGATCTTCAGGACGGTATCAGTATAAATGCAGACAATATCCATTGTCTGATGAACAATTTCAGCATTACTGACGCCTTAAAAAGCTGTATCGATAATGTCAGAACAACTAATCCTGACGTAACTGTGGAATCTGATATCCGGCACGCTGACCTGACCATAAATGCAGACCGGGACCGGATCGAACAGGTAATCAACAATTTCATTGGCAATGCACTTAAATATTCCGGCAGGGAAAAATACCTGAAAATCCAAAGTATAGTAAAAGACGACCGCATTAAGATCAGTGTCATTGACAGAGGGGCCGGTATACCCGCTGAAAAACAACAAATGGTTTTTGAGCAATTTTACCGTGTCGAATCTCCGCTGACCCATAAACAGCCCGGCCTGGGCCTGGGCCTTTTCATCTGTGCGGAGATTATCCGGAAACACAACGGAGAGATCGGCGTCAACAGTAAAGAAGGTGAAGGATCTGAATTCTGGTTCAGTCTGCCGCTGCGCCTGCCCCGGACCTGATCTTAGTCAGACCCTCAGGGCAAGGTCACTTTTCCTGCATAAAAACTGTTTCCTGTCAGTTTGCCGTCTGCCGAGGCAAAGCTCATGTAGGCATGAACTTCCTGACCTTCAACTCCAGGTGGTAATTCCCGCCAGTAAGCTTGCGCATACCGGTCTGAGGCATCTATAGCCGTAAAGGCAATTTCCATTGACGGAATATAGACCAAAAAAGTGGCCTTGTCTGTAAACCGGCAATAGACGCTCTGGCTTTGTGGCAGCCAGGTAAAGGTGATACCGCCGTCAGCAGCCTGGACTGCAGCTCCTAAAGGCCCTGAAACAGGCCCGCGGCTATACACCATCATAGGGTAATTGATCGCATACTGATTTCCCTCAACTACTGCAAAGGCATGCCCATAATTGTAGCTATAAGCAGCTGCCATAGCACCTTTTGTTCTGGCATATTTCTTAAAGCCGGCGTTAAGCAATGGAGAGATACCACCCAGAAAGATGTTGAGCAGACTGAATTTATTCCTTGAGTCCAGCTGTCCGGCTGTGGCTGCTTTGTTGCTGGGGTGGTGCAGCGCGGTGATTACGTTCTGACCTTTTCGCCTGCGGCCTACTATAGGTCCGGTTTTTTTACTAAAACCGCCAAATAGTCCTGAATGTAAGATTCCCATAGTGTTATAAATTGAAACTGCCCATATAAGTGCTGTTGGCGAGGTCCTTCCTGTCGGCGGCAACGAAAGAAATGTAAGTCTCCATATATTTGTCCTGAAGTATCTCCGGTATGTCCAGCACATCAGTACCCGAAAGCCTGTTGCTGCCAAACAACTGATAAGCGATGACTTCTTCCTCCGGGAAGTACGCCAGCATCATAACCTGGTCATTGGACGCCGGCCATTCCATCTGCGGATCGGTATGCCAGCTGAATCGCAGGCCTTCCGCTACTTGCGCCGCTTCCGGCTCCACAGCCGGGGTCAATTTGCCTGTACTCAGTACGATCTGGTCAAAAGCAAGCCCGAGATCCGGATATAGTCCTTTTATGATGAGTTCACGCGGTTGCTTCATTCCGATGTTGTGTGCATTGAGCGCAGTACCCAGCCGCGCAATACTAAAACCGACCCTGATAAAAGGCAGAACCTTACTGAAAAACGAACTCATGAGCTCAGTTTCCATTTGCACCTTCAACTGTTTTTCTGTGGGTGGTTTGGTATTCTTACCGATCTCGCGTACTACATTTTTGCCGTTCAGCTCATAATACACAAGATTACCGACTTTGCCGGTGTGAGACCCGAAGAGTCCATTCTTTGCAATTGCCATTGTGAGATATATATAAGTTAGTTCACAGCGCTTTAACCACTGCTTATACAAATATAATTTCTTTATGGTTATGAAACAATAGTGTCAGGTGAATAATGATTAATTAATTGCTAATAAAAAACTAACAAATAATTAAATTGATTAGGCGTTGTCATATAATTAATAAGGGGTTGGTATAGGGTTGATATAGCCAATTGGCTATATCAACCCTATACCAGTTATAGAACAATATGTAATTTACTCCTGTAAAACCTAATTGTTTGTCAGTTCTTTATTCATTATTTAATAAATGTTATCTGCATGTCAGGCCATTTTCTTTAATCTTTTGAAATCATCACGATACATTTTAAGATGAGACTTCAATAATTTTCTTGCGATATGGATCCGGGTCTTTACCGTTCCGACCGGAATTTTCATTTCATCCGCGATCTCATGGTATTTATAGCCTTCAAAATACTTGAGAAAAGGAACTGCATAGACAGGCTGCAGACACTCAAGCGCTTTATTGATGTCTTCCATCGTAAACTTTTCTTCACACTGGTTGTAAGACGCGCAAGAAGGCAGCGGATAAGCCAGCAGGTCCTCATTGGTCACTACAATGGCCGTTTTCTTCAGCATACTCCTGTAGTTGTTAATGAATGTGTTTTTCATGATCGTATACAACCAGCCACGCAGGTTAGTGCCTTTTTTGTACATGGTTTCATAGCGGATCGCTTTAATCAGGGTATCCTGAACAAGGTCGTCGGCATCGTCATTATTGCCGGTAAATTTCATTGCGGACTGCATCAGAGATGTCCGGTATCCACAGATTTGTGAGTTAAAAGTTAATTCATTCATAGGGGTAGGATATTAGGGGTGCTCTTAAACAACAATGCAATATGGTTGATGTTTTGGGGATAACTACCCGATTTATTGGGTTAAATACGTGTATTTCGGGTAAGCAGGAAAGATTTCCTGATAATTCCCATAAACAAAACCGCTTTTTCTATGTTTAATGTTTTACTGGCTATGATTAAACATTTTGCCGGATCAATTTAATCATGAAGGACTATGGAACCTTACAATATTAAAATTTCTTACGGCACAAAAGAGGTCACGCTGACAATTTTACCGACAGATCAAGGGTATTACAAGGTGATCTACTTCGGTGGCATACTTGGTGGGGTCTACTTTGACGGGAAAGACTGGGATTTGGTGGAGCAGGATAAGATCGCCGCAGGCGACCTGCCGCTTTATGAAGCCGGACGCATTGGTGAAAGAGTAGAAGTAGAGTTAAACGATCACGTGGTGGACCGGATCGGCTGGGAGATCAGCCTTTATGAAAATGATGATCTTGAAGCGGTCTGACAGAGGAGTGAATGCCCTGCTACCTGAAATCTCCTGATGCTTTAGGGGTTCAGCCGTTATACTGAAAAGGTCCGGCCGTTATTCTGACCGAACCTTTGCGGGAATTTTTACATTTTGCGGCTGATTACTCAGCAGCGGCCTGTTCGTTGATAAAGCCCTCGGCAACTTCTGTAAGAGCTACATCTGTTGCTTTTTCATTTTCAAGGGTTTGAGACAGAAGTTCTTCAACGTCGGTATGTCCCATATTGGCTGCGAATACCCGCAGGGTACCATACGTTGCGATTTCATAGTGCTCTACTTTTTGTGCTGCCAGGATTAATCCGGCATCGCGGATCATAGTGCCGGCGTCAGTGTCTTCAATCACACCGTTCGCTTCTTCTATCAATCCGGCCATTGCATCACACTTTTTAGCTGTGGCTTTTTCGCCCAGCAATTCAAATACCTGTTCCAGGGTGTCGATGTGTGTTTGTGTTTCCTGGGTATGCTTTTCAAAAGCTGCGGTAAGTTCAGGACTTGTTGCTGCTTTCTGCATTTTAGGTAAGGCTTTTACCAGGTGTTTTTCTGCCCAGTAAATGTCTTTCAGTTCATCGATAAAGAATTCATGAAATTCTGAATCTTCCATTTTTCCGGTCCTGCCGGTTTTTTTTGTAGTTGCCATAGTGGTATGTTTTAATTTATAGATGTACCTATTGAACCCCGTTGAAAGAAGATTGTTTTATGAATTTTAAATTTCTGATCTTTTTCAAAATGCAGGTGTATAATTAAATTAAGCTTCAATCATGTATAGACTTGGTTTCGTTTTCGGGTGCAGTTTTTTACAACAATTTCCTTGTTGTGGTTGTTGTAGGTGCTGATTGAATAATAAATAATCAGAAGTAAAGCATATGATAACTGAAGTTGCGTCCTGTGGAGATCTGCTGATCGGCAGAGAACTGAGCATTGCGTTTGCGGAAAGTGCCACCGCAGGCAGAGTTACCGCTGAGTTTTCCATGATTGAGAATGCAGGTAAGTTTCTAAAAGGTGGTATTGCCTGTTATGATGTTTGTCTGAAAGAAAGTATTCTGAAAGTTCCGCCAACTCTTATTAAACAGTATACTCCTGAGTCTATGGAGGTAACGGCGGCAATCGCCTCGGGACTGAGCAAGCTGATAGCGGCTGATATACATATTGGTATTACCGGATTGCCTTCCCCGGGTGGAAGTGAAACTGCAGAAAAACCAGTGGGCACGATGTTCATTTATGGTCTCCATGACGGAAATACCATATTTTCCGACCGTATTGTTTTTTCGGGAAATCCGGAGGAAGTGGTGCTGCAGAGCGTAAAGCACACCGCTTTACTGATTAATAGCTATCTGTCTAATTTGTAATTAGGATTTCAAAAACAATATCCGGCGGGAGGAGTTATAAGGAAAATGAACTAAACAGCATAAATTATGGATCCGTTTAACATCATCATCAAATCGGGAGAGGAAAAGGTCGATTTGAACATTCATCCGCAGGAAGCGGGAGCTTTTAAGGTCGTTTATCATGGTGCCCTGATCGGCGAGGTCTTTATGGGCAGCGAGGGGGGCAACTGGGAGGCGGTAACTGCGGATCAGCTGGAACCGGGTGGTTTTCCGGTTTACGAATATGATGAGAACTCGGGACATCAGGATATTCTTTTGGATGATGCATTGGTACAGGCAATCGGTAAAGAAATCAGCGTTTATGAAAACCTTGGCTAAGAGCGCACAGCGCTCATTTTTCTACCGCAACAGTCTGACCATTGTTTTTCTGCTGTTGTTTTTAGGTACATTGCTGGCCCAGGCATTTGCTGGCTGGAAGGAGCACAATGAGGAACTTACCGATGAGCATGCGCCTGAGATCGGTTTTTCTGTTTATTTGCAAAGCGGACATTTTATATCGGCCACCTTTGAGAATTTTGAAAGTGAATTTCTGCAAATGGCTTTGTATGTCCTGCTTACGGTAGGCCTGAGGCAGATTGGTTCGGCTGAATCCAAATCGATTGAAGGAAAAGAGGAGGTAGACCGGGAACCTGTGGCCGGGAAGGATGCGCCGTGGCCGGTTAAAAAAGGTGGCTGGATATTAAAACTTTACAGCAATTCGCTCTCCATTGCTTTTTTTACGTTATTCTTTCTCAGCTGGTGGATGCACTTTTACGGGAGCTGGCAGGACCATAATGTAGAGCAGGCGTTGAAACATCAATCTGCTGAAAGTATGATGGAATTTGTGATGCAGCCGAGGTTTTGGTTTGAGACCTTCCAGAACTGGCAAAGTGAGTTCCTTTCTGTTTTTTCTATTGTCTTTCTGACTATCTATCTGCGGCAAAAAGGTTCGCCTGAATCTAAACCGGTTGATGCGCCTCACCTGGAGACTGGGAAGTGAGTTCCAGCAGCCTGTCCAGCCGGTACCGGATTACGTCGGTTTGCCTGGGATTGCTGACAGTTCTGAGCAATGATATGGAATTGTTAATAAATGCGGGTACATCAGAAACGACGGTCCCGGGGAAAAGCTCGGCGGTCGCCGGCAGGGTTATGCCATGAAAAGCGGCTTCGTATTCATCTGCGTTCATCATGCGAAGATAAAAATTAGTGGTTAATGAAACGTATGGTGTTCAGGTTTTATTATTCGTTTTAACTTTAGTGTTACCACTTCATTAAATAACTGCGAAATTGCACAGGTAGAGGGTGTTTTTGTTTTGTTCTTTTTGTTCATTTTGTCTCATTCAGTGAAGTCCGTGAAATTTAGTTAGTAATTTTACATTAACAAAAGCGTAGGATTATTGCTTTTATGGTGTTTTTATAATGTTGATGAAATATTTGTCCTTAAACACATAATTTTTTCCTGATATAGAGCCAATTGAATAAAATCATTTTGTTTTCTGTGTTAAAATCCCTGCTTCTGTAAGTATTGCTGGTCAATATTTTAGAACAACACGAAAGTTGAACCCTAATCACCCTCAACAAACATGAAAACTCCTGTAGTTATTGGAATTACTCCATTTGAAAGGCCCGATGTAAAGCTCATGCTCTCTTTGCAAAATGCCGGCGCCTTTCCTGTGCTCCACCTCGGAAGAGACAGAGCCGAAGCTGTCGACGCAATCAGACAGCTGGTACCAAAATGCCCGAACGGATTTGGCGTATGCCTGGTTTCGGATGACTTCCTGAATATCCCCTTACCTGAACAGGTAACGCTGATGGTTTTGCCTTATGGTATAAAACCACCTGAAAATAAACACATTAAACTTCTTAACCAGATTCATACTATTGATGAGGCACGACAGGCTTATGCCGCGGGTGCTGACGGGATCATCGTAAAAGGCAATGAGGGAGCCGGTAAAGTTGGGTATGAATCTTCGTATGTCCTGTTTCAGCGTGTCATTAAAGAGTTTAACGATACTGATGTTTATATTCAGGGTGGTGCGGGCATACATACTGCTGCGGCTGCCGTGGCTTCTGGCGCAAAGGGGGTGGTACTGGACAGTCAGCTGGTGCTCTTCCCTGAATGCAGTGCGCCTGAGTCTGTCAAAAGGGTCTGTGAGAAACTGAGCGGGACGGAGACCAGGTTAATTGGTAATTCCCGCATACTGGTGCGTCCGAATTCACCGGTACTGGCTGATGATGCCGCAGAGAAGGATCTGGAGGCTTATTATAATGGTTTTGACCTGGAAAAAGATTTCCTCCCGCTGGGACAGGACATTGCCATCGGGCAGGATCTTTTTGGGAGGTATAAGAAAATAGATAAACTGGTTTTTGGTTTTCAGGAGGCGATTTATGGTCACCTCAGACAGGCAAAATCATTAAATGTGATCAGTGCTGATAATGATTTGGCAAAAGAGCTGGGCATAACCTATCCGATCGCACAGGGTCCTATGACCCGGGTGAGCGATGTGGCGCCTTTTGCCAACGCGGTTGCTGAGGCCGGGGCTTTGCCTTTCATTGCCCTGTCTTTATTGAAGGGGGATACGGCTAGGCAACTGATCAAAGATACCAGGGCGCTGGCAGGCAATAAGACCTGGGGTGTCGGGATACTGGGTTTTGCGCCGCAGGAATTGCGTGATGAGCAGTTGAAGTACATCATTGAAGAGCTGCCGCCGGTGGTATTGATTGCGGGGGGGCGACCTTCTCAGGCCAGGCCGCTGGAAAAACTGGGCATTAAAACGTTTCTTCATGTACCCTCTGCCTCTTTACTGGATATGTTCCTGAAGGAGGGTGCAAGGCGTTTTGTATTTGAAGGCCGGGAATGCGGCGGCCATGTTGGACCGCTTTCGAGCATGGTGCTCTGGGAAAAACAAATAGAACGTTTGTTGAAAGAGGATAAGCCCGAAGAAATCAGCGTCTTTTTTGCCGGTGGAATCCATGACGCCTTATCAGCTGCATTCATCTCAGTAATGGCTGCGCCACTGGCTGCCAAAGGAATAAAGGTTGGGGTGCTGATGGGTACTTCTTACCTCTATACAAAGGAAGCAGTAAGTTCCGGAGCAATTAAAGACCAGTTTCAGGAACAGGCAATGTCATCGGCTGACACCATACTGCTGGAAACAGCACCGGGACATGAGACCAGGTGCCTGAATTCTCCCTTTGCGACGTTTTTTAACGAAGAAAAGGAAAAACTGCAGAAGCAGGGTATAGATAAAAAAGAGATCTGGGCAAAGCTGGAGACGCTCAATGTAGGCAGGCTGCGCATAGCGGCCAAAGGCATTGAGCGCCGTGGTGATGAACTGGTCAATATTGAAGAGAAAGAACAGCTGGAACTGGGTATGTACATGATCGGGCAGGTGGCTCCGATGTGCAACAGGATCGTTTCTGTCCTGGATTTGCACAAGGAGGTTGCGGACGGAAACTACCGTTTCATTGAGCAGGCGGAACTGGCGGAGCCGCCGTCTGCACAGCAGAAATCGCTGAATGTAGCCATTGTGGGCATGGGATGTATCTTTCCGGGTGCAAAAAATATAGAGGAATACTGGCGGAACATCATACTGGGTAAGGACTCGGTGACCGAAGTGCCGGACGAGCGCTGGAATAAGGATTTATACTATGATCCCTCTTCGACGGCCAATGATATGTCGCATTCCAAATGGGGCGGTTTCATTCCGAAGATCGATTTTGATCCGCTGGAATATGGGATACCGCCGCAGTCACTGGCAGCAATAGAGCCTACGCAGTTATTGAGCCTGATGGTGGCCAGACAGGCCATGGAAAATGCGGGTTATAAGGACGGCAGTTTCAATGCAGAGAATGTGTCGGTTATTATTGGTGCGGAGGGCGGAAACGATTTAGCAAATAGTTACAGTTTCAGGGGCTTTTTCAAACAGGTGTTTGGTGAAATGCCTGCTGAGCTGGACGCAGCACTGCCTAAAACTACTGAGGACTCATTCCCTGGGATACTGGCGAATGTGATTTCGGGCAGGATCACCAACAGGTTAAATTTAGGCGGGCGCAATTATACGGTTGATGCGGCTTGTGCTTCGTCTCTTGCCGCAGTAGATCTGGCCTGCCAGGAGTTGTTTTTGGAGAAGTCTGATATGGTGCTGGCCGGTGGTGCAGATCTGCACAATGGGATCAACGATTACCTGATGTTTTCGAGTACGCATGCTTTGTCCCGCAAGGGCAGGTGCGCCACTTTTGATTCGGATGCTGATGGCATCGCATTGGGTGAGGGTGTGGCTATGGTGGTATTGAAGCGTCATGAAGATGCTTTGAGAGATGGTGATAAGGTTTATGCGGTGATACAGGGTGTCGGCGGATCGAGCGATGGAAAGAGCCTGGGACTGACTGCTCCCCGCAAATCGGGACAGGTACTGGCCCTGGAACGTGCATACGGCCAGGCGGGAATATCGCCTTCGGTATTGGGTCTGGTTGAGGCGCATGGCACGGGTACTGTGGTGGGAGACCGTACGGAACTGAGCGCACTCACGGATATGCTGAACCAGTCGGGTGCAGTGGCCGGACAAACACATCTGGGTTCGGTAAAGACACAGATTGGCCATACCAAGTGTGCTGCCGGAATTGCAGGGCTGATCAAGGCGGCATTGTCGGTTTATCACGGGGTGAAACCGCCGACCATTAACCTGAAAAATCCCAACAGTTATTACAATGCGGCCAAAAGTCCGTTTGCCTTCCACACGGAGGCGGCTTTATGGATGGAGGATAAAAGATATGCGGGTGTAAGTGCCTTTGGTTTTGGGGGTACTAATTTCCATGCAGTGCTGGAGAGTGGTCATGCGGCCGCTGATCAGCATTCTGCCTTACAGTCTTTACCTTCAGAGCTTTTCGTTTTCAGGGGGGATACTTATGAAGAGGCGAAGAAACAGCTGAGTGTTGTAAAGGCACTGCTGGAAGATAATGATAACATTTCACTGAAAGATATTGCTTATAGCCTTGCGCTGGGCAGTACAAAACCCATACAGCTGAGCATCGTTGCCGACAGGGATGAGGACCTGATCATGAAGATTGATCTGGCCCTTTCCGGTGTGGAAAGTAAGGATACTTACATCACGAAAAGAAAAGAGGGTAAAGTAGCTTTTATGTTTCCCGGTCAGGGAAGCCAGCGCATCAATATGGCCAGGGACCTTTTTGTGATGTTCCCTGCTATGCGGAAATTGCTGAAGAACAGGCCGGAATATGAGAAGGTACTGTTCCCGGATGCGGTATTTGATGAGGCTTCGCTGAAGGCGCAAAAAGAAAGAATTAAGGATACGCGTATGGCGCAGCCCTTGCTGGGGATTGTAGACCTGGCCCTGGCCAGCTTCCTGAGGGACCTTGGTATTGTGCCGGATATGGTGGCGGGGCATAGTTATGGTGAGTTGCCGGCACTGTGTTTTGCGGGTGCTTTTGATGAAGAGCAGCTGGTCTTTCTGAGCAGGGAGCGGGCACAGTCTATCCTCAATGCGGTGGAAGGCGGGGATAAGGGTGCCATGATTGCGGTGAATTGCAAAGATGAGGATGTGTTTAAGGTCATTGACGGATTAAACGATGTTTATGCGGTCAATTTTAATTCGCCAACGCAACTGGTGCTGGCGGGTACTACTCCGGCGATTAAAAAACTGGGCGAAACGCTGAAAATAGAAAAGATCTCGTTCAAAAAACTGGAGGTGGCCTGTGCATTCCACAGTCCGCTGGTTGCCAGGTCTGAGGGACTGTTTAAGGAGGTACTGGGCAGGGTTGATTTTAATGATCTGGTATTGCCGGTATGGTCAAATACTACTGCGGCGGTTTATCCCGGGAAGGCAGCTGCAGTCAAAGAAAGACTAACAGAGCACCTGGTGAAACCTGTGAAATTTGTGGAACAGGTGCAGCAGATGTATGCTGATGGTGCAAGGATCTTTATAGAGGTTGGACCGGGTAAGGTGCTGACCGCATTGACCAGGGCCTGCATTGGTAAGGATGAACTGCTGTTGTATGCTGAAGACAATGGGCACAACAAGATCACCCATTTGCTGTGTACGCTGGCTACTTATATCGCCACGGGCCGTGAGGTAAAAGTGGAGAAATTATTTGAAGGCCGTAATGGCAAGCTGCTGAACCTGGAAGAACCCGGGCAGTATAAAAAAAGTGCCACCGTATGGATTGTCGACGGTCAGCATGCGGTACCATCAACAGGAAAAATGCCTGCTTATGGTGCGTTGCCAATCATAGAACCCCTAAAAATGAAAGACAAAGGAATCTCCAATGAAATTATGCAGCATGTTCCGTCAAATGCTGCTCCCTCAAATGCTGCTGAAGTGATGATGCAGGAGTATATGAACAGCATGAAAATGATGATCCAGGCGCAGCGCGATGTGATGCTGCAGTTCCTGGGTGCAGCTTCATTGCCGCAGGTGCATCAGCAAAATATACATCAGCAGCCGTTACAAGGGACTGTTCAGCAGGTTGTTTCGCAGCCAATCGCACAGCCGCAGACACCTGTTGCTCCCGTTGTTGCGGATATGCAGAAAACATTTTCAAAACCGGTGGCAGTGGATGTGAAAGCGGTGCTGATGAAGATCGTGAGCGACAAGACGGGTTATCCGCAGGAAATGCTGGGCATGGAAATGGACCTGGAGGCTGATCTGAGCATCGACTCGATCAAACGTATGGAGATCATTGGTGCATTGCGTATTGAACTGGGTGGTTTCGCTTCCGCGGAAGACAGTGAGGACAGCTTTATGGAGCAATTGGCAGGTATCAAGACACTGAATGGTCTGGTAAACTGGATTAATGAGCATGCGGTTGCCAGGGTGCCTGCCGCACCTGCCATTGTTAAATTGAGTATGGCTGATGTTAAAACCGCAATTCTCCATGTAGTAAGTGAAAAGACGGGTTATCCGCAGGACATGCTGGGCATGGACCTGGATCTGGAAGCTGATCTGAGTATTGATTCGATCAAGCGAATGGAGATCATCGGCGAGCTGAAAGTGAAAATAGGGTTTAACGGAGGAGCAGAAGACGGTGATGACCTGATGGAAAAACTGGCGGGGATCAAGACCCTGAATGGTCTTGTCAGCTGGATCTCCGAGATAGAACAGGATAATTTTGAGCCTGTGGCTGAGGCCAAAAAGATCATAGCAGCTGAAAGTGAGGGTCGTGGGATCATCAGTGAATCTCTGTCAAGACTGCGTTTTGAGCTGAAGGCTTCGCAGATTGCGAATACGGGGACTTCGGCTGTAGAGGGTAAGCGCTTTGCGGTAACCAATGACGGCGGGTCGCAGGCGGCGGCAGTTAAGGATCTGTTTGAGGGTCATGGTGCTGTCGTTGATATTGTAGCAGTTGAAGATCAGCTGAAAGGATACGACGGCCTGATCATTCTCAACATGTTTGCATCTGTAAACAAGGTCGATATCATCGATTATATCGCTATGATCAAGAGGCTGGATTTTGAGGAAATGAAATGGGTATACTTTATCTCTGATACCAAAGGTCACATGACGGGGGCGGATGATGCGAGCATGCTGAGGCATTTTCAGGGATATTCGGGCCTGTTTAAAAGTCTGGATAAAGAATATGACACGACTAAGTGCAGGATGATCAGCCTGACGCGCAAGCTTGCGCCTGTTGACGTAGCCGGCATTGCACTAAACGAGGTCCTGAATACCGATCAGCCATCGGAAATCATTTATGACGGTATGGAAAGGCAAACGCTGGAACTGATCCCTTCACAATTGGTTACTGATCTGCAGGAGTCGCACATCAAACTGGAAAAAGACGCTGTAGTATTGGTGTTGGGCGGTGCGCAGGGCATTACTTCCAAATTGATCACCCATCTTGCACAGGAATATCCGTGCAGGTATGTGCTGGTGGGCCGTTCGCCTGACCCGCGTACCAGCGGACTGGCTGAGTTTGCAAGGATGAAGAGCAGGGAGGAGATCAGGAGCTTTTTGATTAAAGCTGGTGAGCTTAAAAAACCTGCTGAGATTGAACAGGAGGCTGCCAGGATCTATAAGAACAACGAGATCCTTCAAACGATCAAAGCTTTGGAAGACAGTGGTTCTGTGGTGGATTATACGGCGCTTGACCTTCGGGATGAGGAAGGGTTATCGATGTTCATTGGGGATGTATATGCTGCACATGGACGGATTGACGGAGTGATCCACGGAGCGGGTTTACTGGAAGACAAGCTGTTTCACAGCAAAACGCTGGATTCGTTTAAGCGCGTATTTGATACCAAAGTGACCCCGCTGCGGGTGCTGGCAGAGCAGATGAGGCCGGAAACACAGTTTGTGATCTTCTTTAGCAGCATCGCTTCTGTATATGGCAACCGTGGCCAGACAGATTATGCTGCGGCCAATAGCGTGATGGATAAATACGCCTGGGCATTGAAGGAAAAGATAAAGGGCAAGGTGATGGCCATCAACTGGGGCCCATGGAAGGGTGCCGGGATGGTGTCGGCTACACTGGAAAAGGAGTATGAACGCAGGGGAATTTCCCTGATCCCGTTGCAGGACGGTATGGAAACTTTTGTGAATGAACTGAAATACGGAAATGAGAGCCAGGTGCTCATCATGGCTGGAAACAACTGGTAAGGGGCTGATGGAAAACGTTAAAGAACGTGTAATGAAGCCTGATGATGTTGCGGTGGTTGGAATGTCCTGCAGCTTTCCCGGTGCGGGGGATGTGGAGACTTTCTGGCAAAATATCATCAATAAAGTAGATGCCACACAGCTGGTTCCGGAAAACCGGATTGACGGGGTACATTTTGAGGAAGGTGCCGGGGTAGACCGCTTTTACTGCAACAGGGGTGGTTTTATTCCGGATTTTGAATTTGATCCTGCCCAATTCGGCATTTTGCCGGTGGCTGTTGCAGGTATGGAGCCTGATCATTTGCTGACGCTGAGCCTGGTACATAAGGCACTGGAAGATGCAGGTGTGTTTGAAAAGGGCCTTTCCCTGGGGCGTACAGGGATAATCATTGGTAAGGGGAATTATGCCGGGCCGGGTGCGACCAGGGCGATCGAGATCGTCAGAACGGGCGAGCAGATTGCCAGTGTGCTGCGGGACCTGATGCCTGATCTGGCTGATGCGGAAATTGAAAAAGTAAAGAAAGAATACCAGTTGCGCAAGGGCCGTTTTGGTGCGGACACGGCAATGGGCCTGATCCCCAATCTGGTGGCTTCACTGGTTGCCAACAGGCTGAACCTGGGGGGTGTAGCTTATACACTGGATGCTGCCTGCGCAAGTTCCTTGATTGCGGTAGACCATGCCATACAGGAACTGAACAATGGAAGGTGTGACATGGTGATTGCCGGTGGTGTCCATGTAGGGCAAAACGCGGCTTTCTGGAGCATTTTTACCCAGCTGGGTGCGTTGTCCAGAAAGGGAAAGATCAGTCCTTTTGACGCTGGTGCTGATGGTTTGATCATCGGGGAGGGCTGCGGTTTTGTAGTGCTGAAAAGACTGGAAGATGCGGTTGCCGCAGGTGACAGGATCTATGCGGTGCTGAAAGGTGTTGGTGTAAGCAGCGACGGGAGCGGGGCCAGTGTCATGAGTCCTTCTGTAAAGGGGCAGCTCAAGGCCATTGAGCAGGCCTGGGCTAAAGCTGGCCTGCATGCACGTGACATCGGCTATATTGAAGCACACGGCACAGGCACCCCGCTGGGTGACAAAACGGAACTGGAAACTTTAGCGCAGTTCTTTGGCAATGACCAGGCTTTACCCAGGGCGGGTATCGGAACTGTAAAATCAAATATAGGCCATGCTATGCCTGCTTCCGGTATTGCGGGCCTGATCAAAACTTCTTTGGCTTTGTACCATAATATCCTCCCGCCCACATTGCATTGCGGGGAGCCTTTGGCCCAGATTGCAGATACCCGCTTTGAAGTGCTGCAAAATGCGGTGGACTGGGAGGCGTCAGGTTTACCCCGCGTAGCGGGTGTAAACGCTTTCGGTTTTGGGGGGATCAACGCCCACGTGGTACTGGAGGGATATGTACATGTAAAAAGTCCGGTTACTGAGGTTGCTGGTAAAGCTGCAGGAACTGATGAGGTTTTGCTGCTGGCCCGTTCCACGCATAAGGAACTGCTTGAGGCATTGGAAGCACATAGCATGGAACCGGGTGAGGGACAATACCGGATTGTGGTCTTTGATCCAAGCCCTGAAAGGTTGAAGAAAGCAGTCAAGATCGCTTCCAAGGATTCTCCCTGGAGAAATAAACAGGACATCTGGTATACCAATGCGCCTTTATTGACAGGTGGGGGAAAGGTGGCTTTCGTATTTCCGGGACTGGACGGCCTGGCGGGTGGTGAGGTCGCATCGGTGGCTGATCATTTTGGGATACCGCAGGACAACAATGAAAAAGGAGAAGGCCTGTTGAACGAAGCCTTAAAGATATTGAACAAGAGCCGTGTACTGGACACTGCGCTGAAACAACTGGGTATTTTACCGGATATGAATGCCGGACATAGCCTGGGCGAGTGGCTTGCGGCCCGTTCTTCTGAACTTGCTGAAGAATCTTCGGTGCTGCAATTGCTCAACTTCCTGAATCCGGAGACTTTTGAGTTAAAGGATTCTAAGTTTATTGCTGTTGGCTGCAGTATTGAGAAGCTGGAGCCTGTGATGGCCGGTATTCCGGATCTGTATTTGTCAAACGACAATTGCCCGCAACAAGTGATCCTTTGCGGAAGCAATGCAGCACTGGATGTGCTGGTGCCAATTTTGAGGACACAGCAGATCTTTCACCAGATATTGCCGTTTCAGTCTGGCTTTCATTCGCCTTTTGTGGCGGATAAGCTGGATGTCATGCTGGAAGGGATGAGTACCATGCAGTTCAGGAAAACTAAATTCCCGCTTTGGTCGGCAACGACGCTGGAGCTTTATCCGGAGGGGTTTGAAGCGATCAGGCAGTTGAGCGTGGAGCACCTGATCAAACCGGTGAGGTTCCGTGAACTGACTGCGAGGCTTTATGAGGAAGGCGCGCGGGTGTTCATACAGGTGGGTTCCGGTGGGCTGACCGGGTTTATTGACGATACGCTGAAAGGAAAAAACTATAGTGCGGTGCCTTCTAATGTGGCGATCCGTTCGGGTGTCGCACAGTTGCAAAGGGTACTGGCGGCATTGTATGCTGAAGGTAAAGTTGCAGGGATGGCTTTTATGGGTTATCCCGGTACGAAAGCTGCTGTTGCGAAGAAAGGTATAAAACTGGAACTCGGCCTGCCTCTGATCAGTAATATAACAGGACTTAAAGACCTTGCGGCTGACCGTCTTGCAGGTAACGGCGTGCAGGCGTACCAAAGTAACGGATTGCGGCAAAATAAAATATTGCTGCAGGATGTGGCTCATCCGGTCATGCGTGCGTTTAACGAGAATGTGGAAGAGATGCTGGGCATACAGTCGGAACTGCTGGAGCTATTTAAGAACAGGCAGGCGTCGCGGCCTAAAAGAATCCCTTTTACGAAGGCTTTGAATGTGACATTGCAAAACAGTCCTTACCTGACAGACCATTCTTTATTGAGACAGCCTAAGGGCTGGCATTGCGTCGACGATATGGATCCGGTAATCCCGATGACCATGATCTTTGAAATGTTTGGGGAGATGGCTGCGGAGCAATCGCCCGGTGAACAAGTCCGCAAGATCATGAACATTAAGGTGTTTCAGTGGATGAATGTGGCGAAGCCATTTAGGGAAACGGTGACGGGTGAATGGAAAAGCCAGCAGGTGGCCTGCCTGAACCTGGAGCGTTTTGCCAATGCGGAGGTCTTGCTGGCTGCGGAACAGCACGCTGCGCCTGAAAGAATTTACGATACCGGTCTGCCCCTGGGCATTGACCGGAGCCCGGAACAGATCTATGAGGAGCACATGTTTCACGGCCCGGGTTACCAGGGCATCAAAAAACTGACAGTGGTCGGCGATAAAGGAATCACAGGAATTATTGAAGGCGGTGCGGGGAAGGGTTCTTTGCTGGACAATGCAGGCCAGTTGTTTGGCCTCTGGCTGCAGCTGACACTGACCAAAGACCGGATTGCTTTTCCCGTAAAGATACAGGAGATCGAGTTTTTCGGGGAGATGATGGATCAGCAGGGCAGTTTTGAATGTACTTGTGTGCTGACTGAACTGAATGAAGAATTTGCCACTGCGGATTTTGTGATGAAGCGTGATGGTAAGGTTTGGGCGATGATCAACGGCTGGCAGAACAGGAGACTGGAAATAGATGAGGCTTTGTGGCGTGTATCGATGTCGCCGCTGCACAACCGCCTGTCTGAAGAGATTGCGCCGGGTGTATTTATGTTCCACAATGCCTATAGCCGCGTGGTATCCTGGGATTTTATATTAAAACGCTATTTCAATAAGGATGAAAAGCAGCACCACCATTCGCTGCTGCCTAATAAGCGGAAGGAATGGATCATCAGCCGCGTAGCGGTAAAGGATGCAGTCAGGAACTTATTAAGCAGGGAAAAGCGGGAGGCTTATTATCCGATCGAGTTCGAGATCAGGTCCGATGAGGTTCGCAAGCCCTATCTGCAGGGGGCAATGACAGATGGCATCCATGTATCAATAGCCCATAAAGGTACTGATGCAGTAGGCATAGCGAGGTATGATAGATCTGTAGGGATAGATATAGAACGCATTGAGATACGGAACCAGGGGTTTCAGGACCTGGTGTTTTCAGACAGTGAGAAAGCGCTGCTGGAGGGCCGGGACAATGCGGAATGGGTAACCCGTTTCTGGGTAGCCAAAGAGGCTTATGGCAAGTATCTGGGTAAGGGCCTGCAGGGCAATCCGCGTGTATATACCATCTCGGAGATCAGGGGGGAAGAACTGAAAGTGAATGACATTTACATTAAAACTATTAAACATAAAAATTATATAATCGGATGGACACAGTAGTGGTATTGAAACAATTTATAACGGAAGTGATCGGGGAAGAGTTTGTAGAAGAGATGGACATTGACATGAACAGTTCTTTTACCAGGGATTTGGAAATGGACAGTATCGAGATCGTGTCGTTCTCGGAAAAAATCAAAGCGCATTATGGCGACCAGATCGATTTTACAGGCTGGTTGTCCAATATGGATCTGGATCAGCTGATCAATCTGAACCTGGGAATGATCGTTGAGTATATTGACAATGCCCGTAATTAAAGTAAACAACAGGGGTGTACACATCCAGGAACTGAATAAAGGGTCGGCGGAAACGGTGCTGCTGGTTCATGGGATGTTCAGCAACCTGTCTGTTTATTATTTTAACATTGCGCCGGTGTTGGCGAAGGAATTCCATGTACTGATGTATGATCTGAAAAGTCATGGAATGAGTGAAAAGGTTGTCAAAGGTTATGATCTGGAAAGTATGACCGGTGATCTGCTGGCACTGATGGATGAGCTTGGTCTTGACCGGGTACATTTGGCAGGGTATAGCTTTGGGGGCCTGATTGCCTTAAAAATGGCTTCACGTTTTCCGGATAGGGTAAAGAAACTGGCTGTTATTGAGGCACCTGATCCTAATGACGATAAGACAAGGGATATCATTGACGATTACAGCCGGGAGTTCCTGGAACATTATGTGGAGAATTTTACGGATACCACAAAAGTGAAGATGGGCAAGCGCCAGATGGAGCGAAACCATCGAATGTATGAATATCTGTTTTATGAGACGAGTATTAAAAAAGATATGCTGCTGGAAAGGGAATTCTTCGGTTCGGAGGAGATTGACGGCATTGGGCAGGAAACTTTGCTGCTTTACGGAGCAGGTTCCAATTGCCTGGGCGCGGGCCGGTTACTGAAGCAAAAAATAAAAGGGGCACAGCTGCTGGAAGTTCCGGGAGACCATAACATTCCGATACAGGAGCCTGTGCTGATTGGAAACTTGCTGGATAATTTTTTTAAACATGGGTAAATTTGTATTCATCGTTCCGCCCCTGACCGGGCACATCAATCCGACGCTAAGCATCGGGGCAGTACTGCTGCAGCGCGGGCATCAGGTGGGCTGGATCAGTCTGGACAGTTCGCTGGAACAGCGCCTGCCGGAAGGTGGAAAATTGTTGCTCATCGCTTATGAAGAGAATGACCTGCAAAAGCAGGAAAGTGAAAAGTACCTGGACATCATTACCAAAAAGATCGTTTATGGCATAGACAGCATCAAGTTTTTGTATGAGGAAGTGCTGATTCCGCTGAACCGGCATAGCTATGAAGGTATTTTGGGTTTGCTGGATGCTTATCAGCCTGATCTGGTGATCACCGACCACCAGATGTTTGCCGGGGCTATTGCAGCGGTTAATAAAAACATGCCTTACGTAACTTCGGTAACCGCGCCTGCCGCGATCAAGGTGATGGATGAGCTGCCAAAGGTGCACGAATGGGAAGTGAAGCAGATCGTTGCGCTGCAAAAAGAACTTGGAGTGGAAGGCGAGACTTCTATTGCCTGCTCTGACCTGCTGACCATGGTGCTGACCTCCAGAGAGTTTTTCGGAGAAATGGACTTGCCGGAACAGTATCAGTTTACCGGACCGGTGATCAGTGAACGGATAGTGGTCAGTGATTTTGACTGGGCGCGGCTGGAAGGTTTTGGAACGCAGCCTAAGCTGCTGGTGAGTATCGGTACTACTTTTGACCATGAGCATAAGAAGAGTTTCTTCACGAAAGTGGTTGAAGCTTTTGGTAACCAACCTTTAACTGTGGTCGTGGTGTCTGATCCTTCGCTGTTTGAGCAATGGCCTGATAATTTTATGGTACAGCATAGTGTACCGCAACTGGAACTGCTGCCGCACCTTGATGCAGTAGTGTGCCATGGCGGACACAATACTGTATGCGAAACACTCGCCAATGGCCTGCCAATGGTAGTGGTGCCGATAGCCTATGATCAGTCGCACGTAGCCGGCCGGGTAGTGCGGGTGGGTGCGGGCCTGAGGTTGAACTTTAACCGCTTCAAAGCAAATCATTTGAAAGAGGCAGTACATGAAATATTAAATAACATCAGCTTCAGGAATGCATCAGAGCGAATCAGGCATTCGTTTGCGGACGCGGGTGGTACACGTACAGCGGCGGATCTGCTGGCTGGCCTGACTGCTGGCAAGGCTGCGCCTGCAATTGGTGAAGTGGGAATATTAAATCATTAAAGAAAAATTATGTCTAAGTTTCTATTTGTAGTACCTCCTTTTTTTGGCCACATCAGTCCGACACTGAGCATCGGGGCCAGTCTGATCGCGAAAGGACATGAAGTAAGGTGGTTTGGCATAACCCCGCTGGCAGACGCGCATATACCGGCGGGTGGTCAATATGTTTATCCGCAGGATGACCTGGTAAAGCATCAGGATGATCTGCAGAAAATCCTGAAAAGACAGGATGACGGGCCTTCCTGTTCGGGCCCGGAAGTGATGAAGCTGGCATTGGAAGAGACCTATGTGCCGGTAGCACGGATCATGATGGAACCATTGTGTAAAGTGGCGGATTCCTGGAGGCCGGATGTGATCGTCAATGACTGCATCACTTTTGCGGGTGCGCTGTGTGCGCACATTAAAGGTATTCCATGTGTGACCACTACACCGGTGCCGCCGGACGTGATGGGTGATGCGGCAAACAGTGCGCCTAAGATCTTTGAATGGCAGGAAAACCTGATCAAAGGACTGCAAAGAGAGTTTGGTGTGTATGGTGACGATATTGTGATCCATTCCCACAAAATGAATATTGTTTTTACTTCGAAAGAATTTGCCGGGGTAACGGAACCAATGCCGCACATGAGATTTGTAGGGCCGGTAAAAGGCAGGCCGAATAACGCTGCGTTTGACTGGGATAGACTGGATAAAGTGACGACCCCGAAGGTATTTGTTTCACTGGGTACTTTGCTGGTCGACATCAGGGCAGCTTTTTTTAAGAAACTGATCGATGCGTTTGCAGATGCACCTGTAACAATAATAGCGGCTACTAATCCGGATATTTTTGAGCACTGGCCGGATAACTTTATCGTAAATGGTTTTGTGCCGCAGGCAGAGCTGATGCCTAAAATGGATATGGTGATCTGTCACGGGGGATTCAATACGGTCAATGATACGTTTACCAATGGTCTGCCGATGCTGATCACTCCGATCGCCTATGATCATTTTCACACGGCGAAACTGGTCGTAAATGCTGGCTGCGGGATCAGCATCCGCTACAAGCGGCTGCGCATAGCGGATCTGAAAACTGCTGTGTTTGAATTGCTGGAAAACCCGCAGTACAGGACGGCGGCATTGAAGTTAAAAGACACTTTTACCGCTGCAGGGGGCAATGATAAGGCGGTGCAGTTGCTGGAAGAATTTGCGGATTCGGAAGAAATACTTGTTGCTGTAGATTGAACGCGCGATGAAAAGAAAACTATTGTTTGCAGAAAGAATGCTCCATGGTGATGGTACACTGCCTTTTAACGCGGTAATTCCATGGCGGATCAAAGGCAATATTCTGCCGGCCGATCTGCACCGTGCATTGAGAAAGCTTCAGCACAAGCACCCGATGCTGAATGCTGCGGTGGTTTATGATGAGGCTGCGATGCCCTGGTTTTGGGCAGGTGAGAACGAGTTTATTGACATCCCTGTACGAATAACAGACCGCGTATCTGAAGATGACTGGAAAAAGGAATCTATAGCGGAGTGGGCAATACCTTTTGATACGGCTAAGGGCCCATTGATCAGAATGGTCTGGATAAAGGGCGGGGACACTTCTGAATTTATTATGGTAATCCACCACTGCCTCTGCGACGGCGGATCGGCAATGGCCATTCTGGAGGAGCTGCTCCTGGGTCTTGATGATCCGGATGCGGATATTGGCAAAGAAAAACCGATCATGGGTATAGCAGATGTGGTACCGAAAGAAATATTGAAGAGCAGAAAGCAGCTCGTCAAGTCCAGACTCATAGGAGGGATAGCTAATCTTTTTCTCTGGCTGGTGCCTGTGAATAAAAAACTGGTTGATCGCAAAAGAGATTACATGATCCATTGGAAGCTGGATACAGGACTGAGCGAAAGTATTGTCAAAAAGTGCAAAGCGGCAGGGGTAACCGTAAATACAGCGTTTTGCCTGGCTCTGTTAAATGCATTTCAAGCGGTGAGAAAAGAAGCTTTTCACAATAAAGTATCCTGCCCGGTGGATATCAGACGATTTGCGCCTCAGATTAAGAGAGACAATATCTTTGCGTTCGGGCTGATGTTTGTAGTGTCTGCGGACAAAGGCCTGGATTTTTTTGCCGAGGCGGGGAGGATGCAGGCGGACATAGACAGGAAGACGGCCAGGCTCAATCCGTACAGCACCTTGATGATGATGGAACAATCGCATGGGACGCTGAATAACTTTACGAAGTTTTTGAAGTATGGCAAGTCTGCGAACGACTGTATGTTTTCTAACCTGGGCCGGATCGGCATCCCTCATCAGTATAAAAGGTTTGCGGTGGAAACGATATTCAGTCCCTCGGTGATCGGCCCGCTGGGTAATACCACCACGATGATCACTTCTACATACCGGGGGCAAATGGATTTTACATTTATTGCCAGTGAAGGGTTTCTGCCGTATGACGATGCGTTGTCCATAAAAGATAAAATGATGGATATAATTTCAGTGTTATGAGAAGAAAGCTCATCATAGGGGAAAGAATTATGTATGTGGATGCCGAAACTGCAGTAAACTGTGTGTTTGCAGTAAAGATCCGGGGGAGTTTTACGCTGGAACGTTTGCTTAATGCATTATATAAGGTGCAGCAAAAACACCCTCTGCTGCGTGCTGGCATTAAAGAAGATCCTATGGGAGTACCGCATTTTGTTTCCAGTAATGCAATAAGTCCCATCCCGGTCAGAATTGCAGAGCGTTCGGGTGATGATGACTGGAAAATAGAATCAAAAAAAGAATGGCATAAGTTATTTAATGGTAAGGGCAGTCCGATGGCGCGTATCGTTTGGCTAAAAGACAATGAAATGTCAGAACTCCTGCTGGTTTGTCCGCATTGCATATGTGACGGCACTACTTTAACTACGCTGATGACCGAAATACTGATGCTGCTGGACAAACCTGACGAAAAGCTGGCCTCTTATCTTCCCTTTATGTCAATAGAAGCATTGCTTTCAAAGAGCTATTCGGGTAAAATCGGAAAACTGATAAAAGCAAGGGTGTTTTCTGTATTTGCCCGTTTATTCTTTTTGATAAAGTCGAAAAGGAATAAGCCCGTAGCAGGGGAAAGTTATCTGGTCCACAGACGATTGGACAGGAGGCAAACAGCTGCGCTTGCGGCTGCATGTAAGATTGAAGGGGTGACTGTTCACTCGGCACTCTGTGCAGCATTTTTAAGTGCTTTTCAGCAAGTCAAAGGAAACAGCGCAAACGGCAAACTGATCTGTCCGGTAGATATCAGGAGATTTGTACCCGAGATCAAAACAGATCATATGTTTGCATTTGCACCCATTGCTGAATTGTCGGCGGATACCAGATCAGGGTTATGGAATACTGCCAGAAAAATTAAAGAAGAGCTGAATGCTAAGATTACTGCTATGGACGTTCATGACCTGCTGATCATGAGTGAGTATTTTCATTCTTCGGCACCTAAAATGATCAGTTATTTAAAATCTTCGCCCGGCTCGCATGACGTTACGTTATCCAATATGGGGAAACTCAGCATTCCTGAGAATTATAGTTCGTTTGAAGTAGAAGCTATATACAGCCCGACTGTGGCATTTCCCTGGAAAAATCCAAACACTCTGGTGGCCGGTACATTTAAAGGGGAGATGGATTTTTGCTTCTCATCTAATGATGGCTTCCTCGGATCTGAATCCGCTGCAACCATTGTGGATTGTGCATTGTCTTTGTTATTAAAAGAATCAGTATTAGAATATGTTTAGAAATCTACTGACAGCGGACTTGGTGTTCAGGAAGTTTTTCCGGAAAAAACTGTTGTCTTATATTGTGCCAAATGTCTTTTTTAATACCTGTGTGCCCTATTTTAGTTTTAAAAATATGGAATCGGTTTATTTGTTCCAGGGAGAGCTTTGTTTTGCCCGCTTCCTGCTGCCGATGGCTTTCTTTCTGCCTTTTATCATCACTTTTGATATTTTAAAAAAAACTGCTGTTCTGGCTGGTGCGGGTAAGACGAGCCTGGTACTTCCTGTTGAAATTAATGCCAATAAGTTCTTATTCAAGAAGGCTTTTATCAATGGCGGGATTAGCCTTGCCTTTGCTTTCCTCGTTTCCTTATTTGTACAGCTCTGTATACCAGGTCAGTACGGATTTAACGGTACATTTCTTTCTGTTTTGATGGGCCTGCTGGCCGGAGTGCTGACGATTGTGTTTGCATTTATCCCTTTAAAAACGGTACTGTCCCGGCCACGGCCTTCTTCACTGTAACAAGCATAATACTTTTGTATTCGCGGATTAATGCTGTGCTAACATTAATTTTAAACAGCACAAAGAAATTTGATACCATGAATTCAAGAAGAGATTTTTTAAAGCAGGCAGCGCTGATATCGGGCAGCGCGGCTATGGTGAATTTACTGCCCGGAGCAATACAAAAAGCCCTGGCTATAAATCCTGCCCCGGGCAGCACATTTCTTGATGCAGAACACGTGGTCATCCTGATGCAGGAGAACAGATCATTTGACCATTGCTTTGGTACGCTGCAGGGCGTAAGGGGCTTCAATGATCCGAGGGCGGTTCGCCTGCCGGACCAGAAACCTGTATGGCTGCAGACCGATGCCTCCGGAAATACCTATTCGCCTTTCCGGTTAAATATAAAAGATTCCAAAGTGACCTGGATGGGAGACCTGCCGCATTCCAGGGCAAGCCAGGTAGATGCAAATAACTCCGGTAAATATGATCAGTGGCTTCCGGCGAAACGTTCGGGGAATAAAAAGTATGCAGATATGCCGCTTACGCTGGGCTATTATGTCAGGGAAGACCTTCCGTTTAACTATGGTATGGCGGATGCGTTTACCATTTGTGACCAGAATTTTTGTTCAGCAATGACAAGTACCACGCCAAACCGGTCTTTCTTCTGGACGGGTAAGATCACTCATGAAGAAGACGGACTGCCTAAAGCCAACATCAGAAATACAGATTTTGCATATGGTAAAATGCCCTGGGAGACTTTTCCCGAGCTGCTGACTCAAAATGGCATCAATTGGAAATTTTATCAGAATGACCTGAGCTGTGGTGGCGGTTTCGCAGGGCAGGAAAGGGCCTGGTTAGCGAACTTCGGCTGTAACCTGCTGGAATTCTTTAAAAAATATAATGTCAAATTTTCTGAGCGTTATGTGGTAAATCTGCAAAAGCAGGCAGAGACATTGCCGGGTGAGATCAATAAACTTCAGGAAAGAACGCCTTCGAGCGATGAAGATGCCAAAAAAGCTCAGGCGAGCATTAAGGCAAAACAGGCGGTGCTGGACAATGCAAGGGCTGAACTGGCAATCTGGAACAGAGAAAGTTATGAGAAGCTAAGTGATCATGAAAAGAAGCTTTATCAAAGTGCTTTTGTGATCAATTCAGGCGATGCTGGTTTCAGGAGCATTACCGAGCTGACTTACTCAGACAACGGGACGGAACGAAAGGTTACCGTGCCCAAAGGCGATGTGCTTTATCAGTTCAGAAAAGATGTAAATGAAGGTAAGCTGCCTGCGGTTTCCTGGCTTGCACCACCACAGAACTTTTCTGATCATCCGAGTGCACCATGGTATGGCGCATGGCATGTATCTGAGATCCTCAGTATTCTTACTAAAAACCCGGAGGTTTGGAAGAAAACGATCTTCATCTCGACATACGATGAAAATGACGGGTATTACGACCATGTTCCGCCTTTTTCTATTCCTGACGCCAAAATTCCCGGAACGGGTAAGGTTTCAGCAGGGATAGAGACAGAGATAGAGTATGTAAGGCTGGAAAATGAACTCAAGCAGGGTATTCCTAAAAATCAGGCACGCGAAGCTCCTGTCGGACTTGGGTTCCGGGTCCCGATGATCATCGCCTCGCCGTGGAGCAGGGGTGGCAGGGTTTGCTCGGAAGTGTTTGACCATACCTCAACCCTGCAGTTTCTTGAAACTTTTGTTAATAGGAAATTCGGTAAGAATTTGCATTTGAGCAATATCAGTGAATGGAGAAGAACAATCTGTGGCGATTTGACCTCTGCTTTTAGCCCTTATGATGGCAGTAAACCGGAAAAGGTTCCCTTTCTGGACAGAGATAAAAATGTGGAGACCATTTACAATGCCAAATTTAAAGATGAACCTGCGGGATTCAAAAAGCTGTCTGCTGATGAGATTGCCAGGATCTCCGCAAAACCTGCTTTGCTGAACCTCCAGGAAAAAGGCACAAGACCAGCTTGTGCTTTGACTTATGAATTGTATTGTGACGGCGTCTTATCGGCTGATGGAAAATCATTTGAGATCAGTTTCGCGGCAAGGGATATTGTATTTGGAAAGCAGGCTGCAGGATCTCCGTTTACCGTATATGCTCCAGTAAAATATAATGATGAAAGCAGTAAGGATGAAGTTTGCCGGAACTGGGCGTTTGGGGTAAAGGCAGGAGACCGCCTGAACTATAACTGGCCTTTGGAATCATTTGAAAATGGGAAATATCATTTGTGTGTGCATGGCCCTAATGGTTTCTACAGGGAATTTAAAGGAAACGCTACCGATCCAAAGGTAAAAATCAGTGCAGTCTATGAAAGCAGCGGTGTGAACAGGGAGAAACTTACCGGGAATTTAAAGCTGAACCTGGTCAACAACGACAGCAAGCCGCATACGTTTATTGTCCGTGATAATAGTTATAAATCTGGTACGCTGAAAAAAACAGTTGTACCAAATACCACGGAAAATGTTGTTTTGAATTTGGCGAAGTCCCACAACTGGTATGACTTTAACGTGGAGTTGTCTGCTGACAAAAATTTTAGTGCCAGCTTTGCCGGGCACGTTGAAACCGGTGTTGCTTCAACGACAGACCCATTAATGGGCGGTACGGTATAGTATTCCAAAATAAAGCTGTATTTTTGCAGAAAAATAATAGCAATTGGGAACTCTACTGGATTTGGGCATTAAGGGATATAAGAATTACGGTACGCACCTTAAAGAAAAATACAATGGGCAGCGCGTATTTAAAGTAATCGTGGACGGTGGCTTCACTTGTCCGAACCGTGATGGCAGCAAAGGCTATGGAGGGTGTACTTATTGTAATGTAGACTCTTTCACTCCAGAACTTTCGAGGAAGCTTCCGACCATTCGTGAACAGCTGGAACAAGGGATGGAGCGGGGTAAAGGTTTTTACAAAGCGGATAAGTTCATTGTTTATTTTCAGCCCAATACCAATACTTACGCACCCGTGCATTATTTAAAAATGATGTACGATGAAGCATTGTCTATAAATACAGATGACGTGGTGGGCTTTTCTGTAGGCACCAGACCTGATTGTATTGATGCAGAAAAAGTGGCGCTGCTGGAGAGCTATACCGATCGTTTTGACGTTGACCTGGAAATGGGGATGGAATCTATTTACGACGAAACACTAAACCAGATCAACCGGGGTTGCAGTCACGGAGAGTTTGTTGAGGCTGTTAAGCTGCTTGAAAATTCTAAACTTGACCTCTGTGTGCATACGATATTTGGCTTTCCATGGGAAACTGAAGAAATGATGCTTGGCTATATTCACGAGATCAACCGTTTTCCGCAGATCAAATTTGTGAAATTCCACCATCTTCATATTGTTGAAGGCTCTATTATGGGTGTGAAATATAAAAAACAACCCTTTAAGCTGTTTTCGCTTGAAGAATATACAGACTTACTTTGTAAGCTGATTCCCCTGCTAAGGCCGGATATTGTAATCCAGCGCCTTTTTGGTATATCTGACTGGGACCTGCTGATCGCACCGAACTGGGGGCTGAACAAATCGGCGATCCAGACATATATTGATAAGGAGATCGAGCGCAGTGGTATAGTACAGGGTTCTCACTACCAGGCTTCACCCTTAAAGTAACCTCTTCTTAACATTTAATCACTTTCTGTTTTTTTAAATTCAGTCGTCTGCTGAAGTTTATTGGCGGCCTGTAAACCATTTCCCTAAAATTCTACGGGATGATGGTAAGGTCATTTTTTTGCCGTTTATTGTGATTTTTATTTTTTTAACAAAAAAATGAGGTGATTTTGAGTGATTTGTTATAAAATAATAAAAATTGAACCTGTTTTTTGTTATAAATTCATGTTTTTGCTTAAAAATTAGGCGCAAAAACATATAATTTTGAAAAATGTTTGTAAAAAAGTGATGTAAATTGAAATTAATTACTAATTTTATAAAAAAATCAAATAACACATAATTAAAAACTAGTAAAATCTAACATTTATGGCAAAAGTTTTATTTAAACAGTGGGGCCCATTTGCAGTTTTATTAATAATTGCAATTCTTGCTCTTTTTATCCCCTTACTTCCGAATTTTGATGAGGGAAAATACAGCGGACCAGATATCGCGTTTGTATTAATTTCTGCTGCTTTGGTATTTATCATGACTCCAGGGCTGGCGTTTTTTTATGGTGGTATGGTTCACCGTAAAAACATTCTTTCTACCATGATTAAAAGTGTGGTGGCAGCTGGTGTTATTACCGTTCTTTGGATCGTTTGTGGTTTTAGCTTAGCTTTTGGTGAGAGCATCGGCGGACTGATCGGAAGTCCTAAGACTTTTCTTTTCTTTCAGGGAGTGAATTCCAGTCCTTCATGGAGCCTGGCTGCGACAATCCCGCTTTCGTTATTTGCTGTTTTCCAATTGATGTTTGCGATCATTACCCCAGGTCTGGTTGTAGGTGCTGTTGCTGAGCGTATACGCTTTACCTCTTATATCTTATTTATTGTTTTGTTTGCGCTGCTGGTGTATTCACCGCTTGCACACTGGTCATGGCATCCAGATGGAATCCTCTTTAAAATGGGTGTTCTTGACTTTGCGGGTGGTACTGTAGTACACATTTCTGCTGGTATGGCTGCTTTAGCCGGTGCGATGGTATTGAAGCGCAGAAAATCTCATATTGAGCACAAGGAAGTTCCTCCTGCCAATATACCTTATGTACTGATCGGTACTGGTTTACTTTGGTTTGGATGGTTTGGTTTCAACGCAGGGTCTGCTTTAGGAGCCAGCAGTTTAGCGGTTTCAGCTTTCCTGACTACGAATACAGCTGCAGGTGCTGCGGGACTGGCCTGGATGTTCTTTGATGTAGCGAGAGGTAAAAAACCTTCGGTTTTAGGTTTTTGTATCGGCGCTGTAGTCGGCCTTGTTGCCATTACTCCGGGTGCTGGCTTTGTTAGCATTCCTTCAAGCATATTCATTGGTGTTATTGCTGCGGTTATTTCTAATCTTGCGGTTTCATGGAAACAAAAAACAAGTCTTGATGACACATTGGACGTATTTCCGTGTCATGGTGTAGGTGGTATCGTTGGTATGCTGTTAACTGGTGTATTCGCTACTAAAACAGTAAATGCTGCCGGCGTTGATGGTTTGTTCAACGGAAATCCTGCATTTTTCATTACTCAGCTTAAAGGTGTTGTGATTGTTGTGGTATTCAGTTTTGTGATGTCATTCATCATTTTCAAACTGATCAACCTGGTACAGCCTATCCGTGTATCTGAAGAAGAAGAAGAAGAAGGATTGGATGCGTCTCAGCACAACGAGAAATATTCTCAGGGTACCTTGATCGTCGCAGGTCAGGAAGTAGAAAACCAATTTTAACCATACATACTAAATTATCAACCTCAAACCTAAAATTATGAAATTAAAAGCAATACTATCCCTTGCGTTCTTGTCAACAGTTACAGCTTCATTTGCTCAGGAAGCAGATGCTCCCCTACAAATTTCTGGATCAGCTGATGCTTATTACAAATATGACTTTTCAAAACATGCCAATATCCCGACCAGTTTTGCAAGTGATCAAAACTCGGTTTCACTGGGAATGATAGATCTTGCTTTGAAGAAAACTACTGGTAAAGCATCGTTTGTTGGTGAGATCTCTTTTGGTCCGCGCGGACAGGGGCAATCTATTTTGCCTGAAGGCGGTGAATCTTTCCACATTCAGAACTTATACGCTTCTTATGCTTTTACCGATGAATTCACGCTGACTGCAGGTTTTATGGGTACGTTCATAGGGTATGAGGTAATTGCGCCTACCGGGAACTTTAACTATTCAACTTCTTATCTGTTTACCAGCGGACCGTTCCAGAACGCCGGTATCAAAGGACAATACAAATTTTCTGACAAAGTAAGTCTGATGGTAGGTTTATTTAATGACTGGAACGTTTATTCTGACTTCAATGGCGTATCGCACGTTGGCGGTCAGCTGACTGTAACTCCGGTTGAAGGATGGACCGCCTATCTGAATGCACTGACAGGAAAATCTGTTGGCGTTGCCGGAACAGGAACTATCTTTGACCTGACCACTGCTTATCAGATCACTGAAAAGTTCAAATTAGGTCTGAACGCTGCCGATTACTCGATCACCAATGATGGTGGTGGCTACACAGGTGCTGCACTATACCCACAATATGCATTCACCCCTGCTGTAGCATTGGGTTTAAGAGGCGAGTATTTCCAATGGAAAGGTGCCGATGGCGCGGATGAT
Organism: Pedobacter ginsengisoli; assembly: GCF_030244015.1. Classification (GTDB taxonomy): domain Bacteria; phylum Bacteroidota; class Bacteroidia; order Sphingobacteriales; family Sphingobacteriaceae; genus Pedobacter; species Pedobacter ginsengisoli. The sequence goes on along the minus strand of NZ_JASSYX010000003.1, from coordinate 129,661 downwards.
GAAAAAGTTGCTGCGGTAACTCTATCTGGTAATATTAAAGCTGGCGGGCTAACCTTTATTCCAGAGGTTAGGTTTGACAATGCATCAGAAGAAATGTTCTGGAAAGAGAACGGTGTAGACATGACTAAAAAAGCAGCTCAGTTCTCGCTGGCTTTTGTATACGCATTCTAGAAAACTGAAATTATTTTTTAAATTTAGAGGCTGTCAGACATATTTTCTGACAGCCTTTTTTATAAATCCACTATGAAACTATCTCTGATCCTGATTTTAATAATGCTTAGTTTTGGTTCTTCTGCCCAGGATAAGATATTGCCGATGGACGAGTCGGGAAAATATACCTTCCTGGAAGTTGCAGAACTCAAAGCAGTGACTAAAACCATAATGGCAGCCAATGTAAGACGTTTCTTCAAGGCCAACCACAAATCATTAAAATTGAGCGCTGAGGAAAAAGACACTGTTTTTTTAGGAAAGGGTAAAATGATCGTACAGAAAGGACTTGGGGGGATAGGCCATCCTTCTGCGGAGGTGAATTACAACATTTCAGTTGCGCTGCGTGAAGGAAAATACCGCCTGATCATGACTGATTTTATCGTTACCCCCTACGAGCGCGACCGCTATGGCAATTTTGTACCTGTCACCGTAAGTACTGCACTTGAAAAGTCACCGGGCAAACTTGGCCGTGCCGAATGGGAAGCCAATATGGCATTTGTTTTTACGGAATCCAGAAAGATTGCCGACAGGCTCAAAGTAACGATGAGCAATACCCTGGCCGAGCCTAAAACTGAGCAGAAAAAACCAGCAACCGTATCAACCACCAAATGGTGATCAATGGACCATTTTGTCTGCGCAGGTAGAGCTGGCAAATGCCTCAGGCTTGGCTTTGAATATAAAGCCCATGCTCAGAATGTAGCCCATCGCTTCATTAAGTGCCTTATTTGATTTAAACATCGGATTGGTGTTGATGTCCGCATGTACTTCAAGGTCTACATCATAGATGTCCAGCAGGTCACAAATGGAATAGGCGATCTCAATTGATTTCTGTACCTCAACCAGCATGCGTTCCTTGATGCTCATTTTCTGCGTGGTTTTATCCTGGTTGATGTACATAAATCCGCCATGGTGCTCTCTGAGTAATACAATGACGGTCGCAAAATCTGTGACTGCTCCCTTTACCTGTGAATCTGTACCAATACAGACTTTAAGGCGGTAGCCTTTTTCAGTTTCTCTTACTATTGAACTCTCAATTTCTTCAAGGATTGACGAGTGAATTACCTCGCCGCTAAATTTCTTCCAGGTCATACGTTATGGTGTTTGGTAAACAACCCGCATTCAGGTTTACTAAAAATAAGAGATAAAGATTAAAATCCAGTTAATATTTTGTTGTTTAATTGCTAACAATCCTCTAATTGTCAACAGCTTAATTAATATTTTGAATTAAATTCTTCGATTAGACCTACCTTTGCTGCCATGATGGTAGAAAAGGCCCTGGAGAAATTAAAAATCAAATCTTTAAATGATATGCAGCTTGCTGCTGTGGATGCTGCCGCAAAAGGGAAAGATATTGTGCTGCTGGCACCTACGGGATCAGGTAAAACTCTTGCCTTTTTGCTGCCCGTACTGAGCAATCTGAAGGAAGGATTCCGGGGCGTGCAGGCACTGATACTCGTACCTTCAAGAGAACTGGCTTTGCAGATAGAGCAGGTGTTTAAACAAATGGGTACCGGATTTAAGGTCAATTGCTGCTATGGCGGTCACCCGGTAAAGACAGAGCGCAATAACTTTGAGCAGCCGCCTGCTGTGCTGATCGGCACGCCGGGAAGGATTGCTTATCACCTGAGGCATGAGAATTTTGATGAATCAGGTATCACCACCCTGGTCCTGGATGAATTTGATAAAGCGCTGGAGTTTGGCTTTCAGGAAGACATGTCGTATATCATTGGCAAGCTGCTGTCGCTGAAGCAAAGGATCCTGACCTCGGCTACAGCCATGAACGACATTCCGGCTTTTACCGGGATCAGTCATCCTGCTGAGATCAATTTTCTGAAAGATATAAAGGTCGTGCCTGACCTGAAATTAAAAAAGGTCCTGACCACCGCGGCTGATAAACTTGATACTCTGTTCCAGCTGATCTGTAAAATAGGAAATAAACCCATGCTGATATTTTGTAACCACAGAGAGACAGTGGACCGGATCAGCGACCTGCTGATCGACAAAGACCTGGCGCATGATATTTTTCATGGAGGAATGGAACAGGATGAACGTGAACGTGCCCTTCTGAAGTTCAGAAATGGCAGCATTAAGATGCTCATCACTACAGACCTTGCCTCAAGAGGGCTCGATATTCCTGAGGTGGAATACATTGTGCACTACCAGCTGCCCTATACCGAAGAGGCCTTTTTGCACCGCAATGGCAGAACGGCCCGGATGAACGCAAAAGGTACCGCATACCTGGTTATAGCCGACGATGAGAAATACCCCTTTTTGAAATCAGATATAGAGACCGAAGATTTAAAAGGTAAATTTGCTTTGCCAAAAGACAGCGAATGGCAAACGCTTTATATTGCGGCGGGTAAAAAGGATAAGGTCAATAAAATTGACATCGTTGGACTGCTTTTGAAAAAAGGCGGGCTGCAGAAAGAAGACGTGGGGTTGATAGAAGTAAAAGACCAGGCTTCGTATGTAGCCGTAAAACGCAAAATGGTGGGCAGGATTTTGTCTGCCCTGGCCAATGAAAAGATCAAGAACAAGAAGGTAAAAATCGAAATAGCGATGTGATATGAGCAATAATGATATTCTTAAAAAACTGCGTGTAGCTCTTGAGCTCAATAATGAAGAAATTATTAAGATTCTGGGGCTGGTCAACTTCAAGATCGGAAAAAGTGAACTTGGAGATATGTTCAGAAGCAACGACCACCCTAATTTTAAGGCCTGCGGGGATCAGATCCTCCGCAATTTTCTGAATGGCCTGGTGATCTATAAGCGTGGCCCCAGAGATCCAAAACCGGCAGAAAAGTAGAGTTTTTATTCGCATTTCCGGCAAAATGAATAATTTGAACAGCTTAGTGAGCCTGAATTATTCTCTATCTTCAACAGGTGTTAAAATGTTGATGTCTGATGGGGAATTTAAGGAAATCCGGTTTTCTTTTGCTGCTGGTCTTTAGCGCTTTTAAGGTTTGTGCACAGCAAACAGTTCAATTCAGTCAATATGTATTTAACGGTCTGGCTGTCAATCCTGCTTATGCGGGTTATAGAGAAGAACTGACCGGAAGTTTAAGTTACCGCATGCAGTGGGCGGGGATAAACGGTGCACCGAGAACGGCAGTAGCTTCTTTCGATGGCCTTACCAATGATTATGAGAAAAGGGTAGGATTGGGTTTAATCGCAATTAATGACCGGTTAGGTGCGCAGAGCACTTCGTCTTTCTATGGAAATTATGCCTATAGATTGCAGATTGACGACGACGAGGAGCGAAGACTGAGCTTTGGAATTGCATTTGGGGTTACCCAATACGGAATTGACGGCAATAAGCTTAACGCAGTTGATCCCAATGATACAAGTATACCAATAGGAAATGAAAGCAAGATCTATCCTGACTTTAGGATAGGAGTATATTATTCTGATCCAAGGTATTTCATCGGCGCCTCTGTGCTAGACATGTTCTCAGCATACCGGGATCAGATCACTACTGATGATAATTATAAGATCCTGAAACAGGTACGGCATCTTTATGTCTCCGGTGGCGCCGTTTTTCCATTGTCGGAAGCGCTGGATATTAAACCTACCTTTATGATCAAAGAGGATTTTAAGGGTCCCACGAACCTTGACCTGAATGCTTATCTGTTCATTAACAAGCGGCTGTGGATAGGAGGTTCTTATCGGACAGCGGTTTCGCTCTGGGAGAAAAATAATCTGCAAAAAGGGCTTGAAAAAAGCAATGCACTGGCTGCAATAGTGGAAGTTATAGTGAGCGACAGGTTTAGAGTGGGTTACTCATTTGATTACAGTACCAATGCGTTGGCCAGTTATCAGCAGGGATCTCATGAAATAACCCTTAGCATGACCTTTCCCAGGAAAAACTATAGTTTAATGAATCCTAAATATTTTTAAACAAAGGCCGCTTCTTGTGACAAAGAGAAACATCAGGGCCTTCCTCTAAAATAAATTAAATAAAATTTTGCTAAAACGGTTTAAATGTCTTTATTTGGAAGATTGAATCATCAACAATCAACAAACCAAATTAAACCAATAAATGAATACAAAATCATCTGAACTACCCTTTATTGGCGTAGACATAGGCGGCTCTCACATTACTGCGGCTCATGTAGATTGTAATACGTACAGAGTGATAGACAGTACCTTAAAAAGAGAACGTGTTGCTTCCATGGATGATGCTGAAGTTATCCTTGAATCATGGGTAAAAGCCCTGTCAACCCTTATCATTAAATCATCAGAAGAAACGATCACCATTGGCATAGCCATGCCGGGACCATTCGACTATGAGCATGGTATTTCCCTGATGAAAGGAATGCAGAAATATGATTCTTTGTATGGGATGAACATTCGTGAAATCCTGGCTGAAAGATTGGGCATTCCGGGTGAACACATTACTTTTATCAACGATGCGGAAGCTTTTTTACGGGGCGAACTTGCTTCTGGTGCAGCTTCAGATTTTGAACGTGCCATCGGAGTGACCCTGGGTACCGGTCTGGGATCTACAAGCAATTGTAAGGGTGAAACTGTAGATGTGAACAGGGCCTTTGTGCCTTTTCTGGATAGCATAGCAGAAGAGTATATTTCTACACGCTGGTTTTTAAAAAGGTATAAAGAACTGACGGGTAAAGAAGTAAAGAATGTAGAAGAGCTTTTAGCTACCGCCGACCAGTCGGTAAAAGATGAACTTTTTGAAGAGTTCTCTACAAATCTGGCGGCCTTTTTAAATGATTTCATTGCAGATGAGGATCCCCAGGTATTGGTTGTTGGCGGGAATATCGCCCGTTGCTGGGATCATTTTATAGGTAAACTGCAAGACAAGATAGCAAATAAAGCCGTGGTGATCAGACAAACCCAAATGTGGGAAGATGCCGCCCTGGTAGGTGCTGCGTGTACCTGGATCTAATCAGTTTCTAAAATGAAAAAATACCTTGTTTTAAGCTTGCTTTTCTTTTTGGCTGCCACAGTTTTTGCAGCTAAAGTTGATACAGTGGTTACGCGCAGCGCAGCAATGAAAAAAGACATCAAGGCGGTTGTAGTACTGCCTGAAGGTTATAATGACAGCAAAAATTACCCTGTGGTTTATCTGCTGCACGGAGCCGGCGATAAATTTTCAGGCTGGGTGAACAAAGTACCTTCGATAAAAAAATATGCAGACGATTTCCAGATGATCATTGTTTGTCCGGACGGAAATGTGACCAGCTGGTATTTTGACAGCCCGGAAGACCCTGCGTGGAAATACGAGACTTATGTGTCTAAGGAGCTGGTGGGCTGGATCGATCAGAAATATAAGACCATCAATGACAGAAAGGGAAGGGCCATCACCGGTCTGAGTATGGGCGGTCATGGTGCACTGTATCTCGCTTTTAAGCATCAGGATGTATTTGGAGCTGCCGGAAGTATGAGCGGCGGCGTGGACATCAGGCCTTTTCCGTTAAACTGGGATATCGCCAAAAGACTTGGTCCTGAAGAAAAATATCCTGAAAGGTGGGCGCAGAACTCAGTCGTTAACCTGGTTCATCTCCTGGTTCCAAACAGGCTCGCCATCAATATTGACTGCGGCAGGGACGATTTCTTTTATGAAGTAAATTTGAATTTGCACCAGCAGTTATTGTACAATAATATCCCCCATGACTTTACCATAAGACCGGGAGCCCACAATTGGGAGTACTGGACCAATTCAGTCGGTTTTCAGCTGATGTATTTCAATAACTTTTTTAATAAAAAGTAGGCCGTTTACGATAGGCTTTTTAATGCAGGCTCATGTGCAACTCTTACGTACCTGCTGCGGCAGTTCTGCGCTAAAAGTACCATTTATCACAGCTGGTGCGGTGTTCTAGCGGAGAAATAGCGGAGATTGGCGGGGGATAGAAAATTGTTGACCTGTCCTAGTTGGAAAAAGAACCCTGTTGATCAAGGTTTTTTTAATGTTGGTCGTTTTAAGTTGGGAAGACGGCTTAAAAAAGGCAACTTTAGGTATGTTGTTGTCACAATCCCAATTTTTCCTTCAGCCAGGCAGGGGTTTGCGCTGGTTACAGCATGGCTTGTTCTGGCTGCTGCTACTCGGATTGCGCTTTTACCTTACCAGTATTTCCTTTAATGTCTACGGCGGTTTTCCGGCAGGCAGCATACTATTGCTGAATATCTGCAGCACCGGCATTATTGTCCTGTTTTATTATACAGTGGTTTATTACCTGTGGCCGAAATACCTGGTCAGGCATCGTTATGTTAAGGGCGCATTACTGATTTTGCTGCTTTTGGTTGTTTACACAATTTCCGACGCTATTGCTGAGAAATTAGTGATCAGCAGTTGTGCGCGCTGCATGGTCCGGTTGGCGCAGACGCAACCTGGCTACTTCCAGCTTATCCAATCGAATTTAAGCAACATCGTTCTGGTTCGCCTGGTCACTTTTGGTGCCCCATTTTTTCTGCTCCTTACCTTAACTGTTCCAATCAGCATCAAGACCGCTTTGAACGCTTACCGCAGCAATATGAGGAGTGTGACTCTGGCGAAAGAAAAGCTGGAGCTGGAGCTTAATTTTTTGCGGGCGCAGCTAAACCCGCATTTCTTATTTAATTCTATGAATAATATTTATGGGTTGATCATCAGCGGGGATACGGACCGTTCAGCCGCCCTGGTATCCCGCCTGTCTGAATTATTGCGCTATATGCTTTATGAATCCGAAGCGGATACTATGCCGCTTAGCAAAGAAGTAAAGCTAATGACCGATTATATAGAACTGGAAAAAGTGAGGCTGAATTTCACGAAGGTGACGTTTAACCCGCCAACAATTTTAGCTGATGTCGGAATCGCCCCTTTATTGCTCATTCCGCTAATCGAAAATGCGTTTAAATTCACAGCCGACGAACCGGGTGCTTTTATCGATATCTCATTAAGCGTCATGGCAGATACCATCAACTTTAAAATAGAAAATAGCGTTGGCCTCACCAGGCAGGATGGCCTGTCCGGTGGCATCGGCCTGGGCAATATGCAGAAGCGGCTCGAATTATATTATCCCGGCCGCTATCGTTATGAGATCGGCAACAATGGAAATAAATATTTGGTGAATTTATCCCTGAACCTATGAAAAAGATCAATTGCATGGTCGTTGATGATGAGCCCATCGCGCGGGATATCCTGCAAACTTATATTCAGCGTGTTCCCGAACTGGAACTTGTTAAAAGTTGTCGCAACGCCACAGAAGCTTACGAGGGACTTTACAGCCAGCAGGTGGACCTTATTTTCCTGGACATCCAGATGCCGGTCATCACCGGTACAGAATTCATGCGCTCGCTGCGCAAGCCGCCGCTGGTCGTTTTTACTACCGCTTATTCCAGCTACGCCGTAGAAGGATTTGAGCTCAATTCTGTTGATTACCTCTTAAAGCCGATCACTTTTGAACGCTTTTACCAGGCCGTACAAAAAGTAACTGAAAGAATGGCTATGAATCAGGTCCGGGTACCAGAAACAAAAAATCATCCGGATTACCTGTTCATCCGCCAGGACAACAGGTTGGTGCGTGTGGAGCATGACCAAATTTTTTATATACAGGCGGAAAGGGATTTCAGTTCGGTTTATTTAAAGGAGACAAGAATTCTGGCTGGCATGCACCTGAAGCTGTTTGAAGATATTTTGCCGCCCAGCCAGTTTCTCCGGGTGCACCGGTCATATATCGTCAATCTTAAAGCAATTCGCGCGATCAAAGGCAATGTTATCGAACTGGAAAATGCCGAGGTCCCCATCGGCGCAAGCAGCCGGGAGGAGCTGTTTCAAAGATTGCAGCTCTAGTCCGGTGGTGCAGGCAGCAAGGCCATCGTTGGTCCGGGTAATTTGGTTGCCGATTTTAATGGATTCGTCGATTTTATTTTCCAGCTTCAACTGAATATTGTCCTTTTGTGAGCAACTGGATAAAAAATGGAAAAGAAAAAAATGATCGGCATGCTACCCGTTTGGCTAAGGGTAAGCATTTATTTTATAGTTATTATCGCAGCCGCTTATATAGCCGGATTGATCCTCATGCTTGACAGTATCTTCTTTTATTTCGGGATTGCGCTGCTATTGAGCTTTTTATTCCTAAAAGCAGAAGGTAAATCACTAACCAGCCTTGGATTTATACCTGCTGGCGCAACCGATCGGAAAAAATTCTTCCTCGGACTCCTTATTGGCGTGTCAGCATTATTAATGAGCGCAGGGCTTACGATCTGGCTGAACGGCGGCCGGCTGGTATTTACCGGTCATGCTGATCCTGTATTTTTGCTGATCCTCGTTTTTATACATCTCTGGTCGTCCTTTGTTCAGGAATTTACCTACAGGGGATATCCATTTCAACGTCTCCTGAAATCATACGGGCCCTGGGTTGCTCAACTGACAATCACCCTGCCATTTGCCGTCATGCATCTGAAACTGAACGCCAGCATAACCTGGCAACAATTCTTCATGACCTGGCTCACCACGGGACTGGGTTCTTTGCTTTATGGGCTTTGCTATCTGAAAACCGGGAAACTGATGTTGTCCGTCGGCCTGCATATGGGCTGGAACCTGGCCCAGGCACTTGTTCCACGCTCACCTGAAGAAAGCAAGACCATGCTTTTTACCCTTGTGCAGGATGGCCGGCATTATCACCCTTTACATGTACTGCTGCCCTACATAGCGGTTACTGCTATTATGATGTTCTTTATCTGGCGGTCGAATACACTTCATGAAACAAATAAGCCATAACAGGATAACCGCCGGTAAAATAAATGCTTTATTGCGGGTTCTGCTTTTTTGTATGTTGTGTGCACTCCTGTTGGTTGTGGGTTCTGCCGTACTGAAAAACTGGCAAAATCCCCTGGCGGACCTTTCACTCGGCGCCTTTGCCGCTGCCGCATCATTTCTTCTTTCCATTCCGTTCGCGAAATGGGAGAAGTTATCACTCGGACAACTTGGCGTCGTTCCCGGTAAAGCGACCTTAAGCAAGGTGGGTATCGGTTTTTTGATCGGGCTGCTTATCGCAGGTCTCCATCTATCTTTAGTGCTGATTTTTGGTCATATCAATTTGATAAGTGCAAGCCCTTCATTTCATTCGGTCGCTTTGTCTTTACTCCTCTATTTGATTTTGGCAACAAGAGAAGAAATTGCATTTCGCGGATATGCCCTTCGCAGCCTGTCCTATAAGATCGGCCCCTGGAAAGCGCAGCTCATCATTGCCATCATTTTCGCGCTGGAACACATGGCCGGAGGTTTCACCTGGCGGCAGGCCTTTTTTGGTTCCAGTGTTGGCGCCATACTGTTTGGGATGGCAGCATTGCGCACCAAGGGCATAGCGTTGCCCATTGGACTTCATGCCGCCTGGAATTTCGGACAATGGTGTTTTGGCTTTAAGAACATGCCCGGGATCTGGCAGGTTTCGGCCGGTGAGGGATTCGAAGAAAAGAACGAACAGATAATTATGATTTGTTACCTGGTCGTCATGAGCATATCAATAGCGGCCTTTTACCTGTGTCGAGATGATAAAGGTGCAAATAGTAGGTTGCCCTTAAGTCCATAGCCGGGCTGCAAGTTTGCAATTAAGCCAGATGCTGACAATAACGTAAAGTATTGCCATCGGCGTCGGTTACATAGAATTCCCGCCGGCCCCAGGTTTGGTCAACCGGTCCCTGGTGTACAGGTGACCCGGCTTTTCCCTTTAAACCACGGTTCACAAATTTGGCGAATAAAAAATCTACGTCCGATACGTAGACATAAACAACGGAGCCGAACAGGCGCTCGCTTTCATGGGTGGTGATCTGAAATTCCATGTTTTCGTGGCCGAGATCGACCACAGGTGAATCTGCCGTATCATCCGGCCAGGTCATCCGGAAATCCAACACTTCGGTGTAAAATTTGATTGCTGCGCGCATATCACGGACTTTGAATAAGGGGATGAAATTGTTCATACTTAAAAATAAAAAAAGGTTTGCAGCTATCAAATGCCTAGGTTCCTGAAAATCAGGGTAACCGGCCATATAGGCCGTCAAAATCCCTAAAGCCTGTAATCGAAATGGACCACTTCTTCACGCAGACCACCGGTGGCGTGGTAAAAATCAATGGCATGCTGGTCTTCCAGGTCTGCCTGCACGAAAATGTAGCGGCATCCCAGCCCTTTGCAAAACTGTTTAAGTGAGTCTATAAGTTTCCTGCCGATGCCCTTACGCTGCCATTGCTGATCAACTGCGAGATCATAAATGTATACCTCACAGGCGGTATAATACACTGAAGGCAGCATATAGGCGGTAAGGCCGCCCAATACCTGACCGCTGGCATCGGTTGCCACGAAAAAGCTGATGGATTCTTTCTCCAGCAATGATTGCAGGTAGTCATTGTCAGGAATTTTAAAATCTTCCATTTCAAAAACGCTTGCATAAAGCTGGACAAGCTGTTTTAGTGCGGCGCTCTCGGTGGCGCCTAGTTTATGACAGATAATTTCCATTGTTACAAATATATACGCTTCATATTGATCTTTCGCGGGATATCTATTTAGAAAAGTATACAATTTAAACCATTCCAGGCCTGAACTGTTTGACCGGGCATGAAGTACATTATATCGTTTGCCATTTCAAATTCACTATTTTAGTGTTGCAAATTATCATGTACTTAATGAATACTGAATTACAATTTAAAATCACATTACTCAGCCCGACGCCAGGCGTAGATTTCGCCCTGCAAAAAGGCTCAGGTAATACTTACCAGATGATCCAAAAACAAAATGTATCCTCTGGTGATATTTCCTTCCTTTGTCCCGTAACCATTAAAGGAGACCGGGAAAATGATGCATCACCCAAGCTATCCGGGCCATTCGTGCAGGGACCTGCAGACGGAAAGTTTATCTATATAGATATCGGCACATATGCAGGACAAACCAATACCATATGGAGCCGGCGCTTAAAAATCCCGCTTTCCGGAATCACCTGGAAAATGTTAGATCAGCTGGGATCTGACCCAAAACTCTTGTTAAACACCCAAGTGCCGGGCAAGGGTAAAGATGGAGGACCCAACTGCGCCACAGTTAAGCCTTTTGATGGCTGGCATGTCACTGTTTAAAAAGTATACTATACAAGTATTCATCCTTTTACTCAACTATTTCTTGGCGCCCAGGCTGGCACGGACTTCTTTTACATAGTCAACTGATACCTAGGCGATTTCGGCGGCTTCCTGGTCGGAGAAACCGAGTTTGGTGAGCAGGTTTTCAACTATAGAATGACGGGCTTTTTCAGCGCCCTTTTCGATACCCTTTTCAATACCTTTCTCAACGCCTTTTCTTTCGCCGAGTTTATAAAACATGTCTTTTTCTACTTTAAAAAATGTACTGACAGATTGCATAATTTTTAATAATTAATTGGTAAATATTAGTTCGCTCGTCATCTCGACCTAAGGAGAGATCTCTTGTCTGAGTGGACAAACTACCATAAATTTATCTCATTGGATAAGTCTTTCCATGTGGGATTTATTGCGTTTATTAAGGCTGTTTTCTTCGCTCTGCCCCATTTCTTGACTTCCTTTTCGCGAGATATAGCCTCAAGTATTGACGGTTGCATTTCATAGTAGATACAGTAAAACAGCCTATACTTTGCTGTAAAAGATTTTGGGTTTGAGGCTGAACTATGTTCTGCAATCCTCGCCTGAAGATCGGCAGTAACTCCGACGTACAATACTGTCCTGGATAAATTGGTCATCATGTAAATGCAGCCTCCTCTATCCATTTTGTATGTGGTATAGTTCAAGAGATCTCTCCTTAGGTCGAGATGACGCCGGGACCCTAAGTTGCGGTTGCAGGGTGACTTCCAGGTTTTCACGTATTATTTTGTCGTATTGATTGACCTGAAATGAATCTCTAATTCTATTGGGCATTTGCTTGTTTTTATATGATTTGCTAAAATTTATATAATTTGCCGGTTTTATATCTGTTTATATAATTTGCTGGTTTATGATTTGTCTGTTTATATGATTTGCCTGTTTTATATAAATAATAAGTTGCGGCAAACATATACAGATTTGGTCAATAAAAACACGTTTCCAAAACAAATTTATTAGATACAATTGTTTGAATATCAATGAAATATATTGATAAATTGTTCGGAATTTTGCGATGGTTTTGAAGTGTTTGTTCTATTTTACGCTGATCGGCTCCATAATTCTTTTTTCACATTAACAACCGCTGGAAGTAAATGTTCCAAACTGATTCCTTTTCAAAAAAACTCGACATTTTGCAACATTATGCAATTGACTGTGTCCTTTTTGAAATGTCATCAATGAAGCGTCTATTTTTTATTACTCTCTGTATAATTTATACCCAGGTGGTTTATGCTCAGGGACAGGAGCTTGGTCAAGTCATCACCAGGTATGCTAAAGAACACAAGTTCAGCGGGTCGGTAATCGTTCAAAAAAAAGGCAGGATCCTGAATTTCTCCGCTTATGGGATGGCCAATATTCCTTACGGGATTCCCAACCGTCCGGAAACTAAATACCAGATTGCGTCAATTACCAAGCTCTTTACTACCGTATTAGTTCTTCAGCTGCAAGAGCAGGGTAAGCTCAGTTTGGCGGGTAAAATCAGGGACTATTTGCCAGATTATTCGGGAGAGGCTGGCGAGAAAGTCAGTATCCGTCAGTTGTTGAACCATACCTCCGGAATGGCGAATATGGAAAGTATTCCTGATCCTGAATTTAAATTCGACTGGCTGGGAGCTTACGGGAAGCCTTATACCAGCAATCAGCTCTTGGAGAAATTCTGTACCGGGAAAATGCTGCATGAGCCTGGAAGCTTCTTTGATTATAATAATGGAGATTATATCATTCTGGGGAAAATAATAGAAAGAATCTGGGGAAAGCCTTATGAATCAGTACTCAATGACAACATTTTGAGGCCACTGAGAATGCAGAAGTCCGGTATGTGTATTCAGGCGAAACTGGCTCCGGTGATTGCTGACACCTACTCGGTCAATGCCGTCACAAATGAACTTGAAAAGGATGAACCCGCTTACATACAGAATTGGTATGCTGCCGGAGCTATGTATTCAACAACTTCAGATCTTTTGATTTTCATAAACCAACTGTTCAGCAATAGGCTTATCAGTCGCTCCAGTTTGATGATGCTGACCACACCTGGCCTTGACGATTATGGGTATGGTGCATGGATCAGGGGTAAGAACCAGCGGTTTTTGGAACGTTACGGACACATCAGGGGCACCAACACGATAATCCTGCGCAGTTTGGATTCTGATTTGACCATAATCATACTTGGCAATACAGACCGGATAAATAATCTTGGGCCTTTTGCTTATTATATTGTGGATCAACTCAAATGATTTCAAAGCCGGGCCGAGATTGCTTCGTCATTCGTTCCCGAAATGAATTCGGGACAGGCTCTCGCAATGACGGGAAGGTGAGCTCCAGGTTCTTACATGAAGTATGGAAAACAGTATTGCCCTAAGGAGGAATGAGTATGAGATTTTTAGAATATTAGCATTCGTTCTGAAGGAATAGATATGATGGCTGCTATCGCTGAAGCAAGGGAAACATTTGGTTAGGCATCTTTTTAAAATCAGCTCCTTTTTGTAGGTTTGAAAACCATGGAATCTTTAGACAAAGAGCAAAAGCTCTATGAAAAAAATGTGCTCGTGATCCTCGCAAGTGCCAGCAAGCATTCCTCTAACAGGAAGCTTATGGAGTTATTCCAAAAATTAGCCCTTCCTTATTTTAGCATAACCATACTGGACAACCTGGAAACACTGCCGCACTTTGATGCCAGTCTTACTGAAAACTTGCCTGAAACAGTCTCTGATTATCATCACCTGATCGAATCGGCGGACGCGATAGTTATCTGTACCCCAGAATATATTTTTAGCATCCCCTCCAGGCTAAAGAATTTGATGGAATGGTGCGTAGCCACGACCATTTTCAATGACAAACCCGTTGGATTAATTACAGCCTCTGCGGATGGCCGTCATGGACATACCGAATTGAAACTGATCATGAGTACGCTTGGCGCAAAGCTCAGTGAGGAGGCATCGCTCCTGATCCCAGGCATAAAAGGTAAATTCAATGCAGATGATGACCTGATAGATCCGTCCATAATGAGATCGCTTGAAGCATTTAGCAAGGGCTTGACCAATTTATTGAATTGAGGAATCCCTGGCAGCAGTATCTATTTCTTCGTCAAGGTGGGTGCCCTGACCATCTGCAAATTCCTTTTCGCCTTCTGTGTACGCAGCATCTTCCCCGGACACTTCTGGATGTTCGTGCGTCTGTAATTTCATAATTAGGATGTTTATTATGTAACAACCGTTTTAAAGGGAAGTTTCAGTGTTCCCAAAAGCGATATTTTCGGATTTTAAAACATTCTAGTGCTCTCGGGGTTATCCAAATAACTAACTATGAATATACTATGGGACATAATGATGAAATAATCAGCGATTTAAAGGGACTGATAAACATTCTAAATGATGGTAAAGAGGGTTATGCCTCTGCAAGTGAAACCACTGACAGTACTGAACTGAAAGGGCTTTTCCTGAATTACGCCGCCCAGCGATCAGCATTTGCCGAAGAACTGAAGACGCATCTGGCGGCCCATGGGGGAGAATCTGAAAATGAAAGCGGCGGGGTCCTGGGAGCTTTGCACCGTACCTGGATTGACATTAAACAAGCCTTCAGCAGTAAGGAAGACTCAGCAATACTTGGCGCTATTGAAACCGGCGAGAAAGCCGCTATTGAAAAGTTTGATGCTGTATTAGATGATCCTGCGACTCATACAGACCACATTGAGCTGCTGCAGCGTCAACGCACCGCGATCCGGGAGGCTCTTAGCGAAATAGAAACTTATCACCACCGGATTGATAACTTAAATGATTAATACTATGAAAACATGGACGGTAAAATTCAAGGGCCGAATGCGGTTAAGGTAAAAAAAAGTGCCAGGCAAACTGAGCACCTTGATCAGATGCAGCAGAATGCAAAGGCCGACTGGGAAACTATCGGCAGTTCAGGCGATCTTGCGCCGGAAGATGATACATACAGAGAGCCCGGTGACGACCTGAACATCGGCAGCGATCCGGAAGCAAATCTGACAGGACCAGTCCAGGAGAAAGATCAAAATGATTCCTGGAAGAATTCGTTAGCAGATGATGAATTAAGGGCTCCGGATTCCTGATATCGGGGATTTATTAGGGACTGCTGACAACAATTCTAATTAGAATTGCTCGTGCTATGGCTTCTCTTGTTAACCGGTTAAGCCCGCGTATCTTTTGAAGTACTTCTGTATTGTTTGTAGCAATCATAACTACCTAAACTAGAAACATGAAAGACCTGGCCAAACGTTTTCCGCAGAATCCTTTGCTGTTGCCTAAAGATGTACGCCCCAGTGCTGAGGAGCTGCAGGTCATCTGCCTGCTCAACCCCGGTGTGTTTACCTTTGAAGGCAAGATCTGGCTGCTGGTCAGGGTCGCCGAAAGTATCAAACAGGTGGAGGGCTGGGCATTTATCCCGGTGCTGAGTGAGGAAGGGAAATTGGAAATTATTGAAGTGCCTTTGAATGATCCGGACCTGATCGCAAGCGATCCCAGGGTGTTTAATTATCAGGGCCTGGATTACCTGACCACCGTATCTCACCTGAGGCTGCTCAGCAGCACGGACGGGATCCATTTTGCTGAACAGGAGGACTATCCAGGGTTATTTGGTAAAGGAAAACTGGAACGTTATGGAATTGAGGACTGCAGAGTTTCCTTTTTAGAAGATCAATATTACCTGACTTACACAGCTGTCTCGGACAGCGGAGTCGGCGTGGGACTGCAGACGACCCGGGACTGGAAGCATTTTGACCGCAAAGGCATGATCCTGCCTCCCCATAATAAGGATGTCGCAATATTCGAAGAACGGATCGCCGGAAAGTACTACGCTTTGCACCGCCCCAGCAGCAAAGACATCGGAGGAAACTATATCTGGCTGGCCGAGTCGCCTGACGGATTACACTGGGGCAACCACAAATGCATCGTTAAATCACGCCCGGGCATGTGGGACAGCGCCAGGGTTGGGGCTGGTGCTGCGCCTATAAAAACTAAAAAAGGCTGGCTGGAAATTTATCATGGCGCAACAGCAGAACACCGCTATTGCCTTGGCGCTTTTTTACTGGACCTTCAGGATCCCTCTAAAGTTATTTCAAGAAGCATTGAACCCATCATGGTTCCCACTGAAAATTACGAACTCAGCGGTTTTTTTGGCTTTGTGGTTTTTACCAACGGCCATCTTGTAAATGGGGATGAGCTGACTATTTATTACGGGGCAGCTGATGAATTTGTCTGTGGTGCCAGGTTCTCCATCAGCGAGATCCTGCAAAGCCTGGAAATTTAATCTGCTTTATGATGACAGAATGGCGACAATCAATTGTCGAGTATTTCAGCAAAAGATTAAATCTTATTTCCGATTGGAAGGAATTGCCGGGTTTCATTTCGCTGAATGGCGATGAGACAGGGTTTGAAAAAGCTGGACTATGTTGTCTTAGGCGTGGTATCGGTATACTGGTGCGCCAGGCAGTTTTGTATGCAAGCGGTACTCAAAGATCATCTAAGATGCCATAGCTGGTTAAAAGATCCCTTTTATGAGAAAAATATAATTACTATCAACATTATAAAGAAAGCTATCACCTGAATTTTCCAATCATAATAGTTTCTATATGTTGTCCATGGATGGTTTTTCCAGTCCTTTTTTTGTTTATTATTCATAAATAAATCTAAAGTACTTTTAAATATAGCAATTAAATGCGTTGGAGTAATCCATATCGACAACAAAGTTTAATCAAAAAGTACAAATTTATTGTCATAATGGGCGTTTGCGGAAATTCGCTACAGTTTATCTTTGGGTTAACATTTGATTCGGTATGGTTAGGATGCCGATGATAGTGTAAATAACCAAATATAACAGAGACGCTGCATTAGGTTGGCGCTTATTGTTTAATATCAAAATTTTATACCTATAAGTAGAAGATCGCCCAAACCAAACTAACCAATCCCCAAAATTTAGACCGTATATTTTTTAAAGAAAGGATTTTATGATATAACCGCTATCAAAAACAGTCTTTTAAGTGCCTTCATTGCAAAAAGCACTCAAAAGACATATTCAAATGCATGTAGTTTTTCTTAACGCAGACCGGAAAATAGGCTAGAACCAGGTTCCGTAACCGCAAACAATTAACATTTAAACAGGTGTAAAAGTATGAAAAAAATACTTATTCTCCTCGTATACTCCATTTTGGGCAGTGCTTATTATGTATCTGCTGCAAATGCGGGAAAGACGGGGGTATTTAACGGAGAAAACAATCTCTATAAAATTAACAATAATTCTAGTCTTTTTCAGCGGGTGCTGACAGGAACAGTGAACGACGAGTCTGGACTTCCCATTCCAAATGTAACCGTCAAAGTTGAATCATCAGTTCCTGTTAGAGCTGCAACAACTAATCAGGAAGGGAAATACAGTATACAGGTTAGTAGTGACTCAGAAGTGCTGGCGTTTTCCTATGTGGGATATAAGACACAAAAGGTAACTGTCGGCAGTAATAAAACTCTCGATATCAAGTTGATTTCAGACAATTCGCTTGAAGAAGTCGCTGTCGTGGCTTTCGGTACGCAAAAAAAAACAGATCTGGTTGGCTCGGTAGTTTCTGTTAAAGTGTCGGACCTTAAAATTCCGTCCAGTAATCTGACGACTGCACTGGCCGGGCGGATTCCTGGCATGATTGCGTTTCAGCGTGGTGCTGAACCGGGAAATGACAATGCCAATTTCTTCATTCGGGGGGTCACTACTTTTGGGTATAAAAATGACCCGTTGATATTAATCGATAACATGGAAGTTGGCACGACAGAACTCGCACGGCTGCAGCCAGATGACATCGCTAGTTTTTCTGTAATGAAGGACGCTACTTCGACAGCTCTATATGGTGCGCGTGGTGCTAATGGGGTAATATTAATAACTACAAAACAAGGCGCAGTCGGCAAGGCGCAGATCTCCCTCCGGGTAGAAAATTCCCTGTCATCTTCAGTGAGGGATATCGAATTGGCTGACCCGGTCACTTTTATGAAACAGGCCAACGAAGCAGTATTGACTCGCAATCCTTTAGGACAGGTTTTGTACAGCGACGAAAAAATTGCAAATACGGCTGCTGGCGTGAACCCCTATATCTATCCTGCAAATGATTGGAGAGAACTGGTATTCAAAGACTACACCGCAAATCAGCGCTATAACTTAAACGTAAGTGGAGGCGGCCAGGTTGCGAGATATTTTGTTTCCGGAGCCTTAAACAAAGACAATGGATTGCTAAAGGTAGATCCACGAAATAACTTTAATAACAATATTGACTTAACTAGTTATTCACTCCGCTCTAACGTTAACATTAATCTGACGAAAACTACCGAGATGGTGGTTCGCTTAAGCGGTAGTTTTGACGAATATACTGGGCCCAGAGACGGTGGCGCAGATATGTATAAAAAGGTAGTACGATCTAACCCTGTGCTTTTTCCACAGTATTACCCTCTTGATGAACAACACCAGTTCGTCAAACACATTATGTTTGGAAATTCGGACGTAGGCGGTAAGAACTACTTAAATCCATATGCGGATTTGGTAAGTGGTTACAAGGACTCATCAAGATCACTAATGCTTGCACAATTGGAACTTAAGCAAGACCTGTCTTTCGTGACCCAAGGCCTTAATTTTCAAATGATGGCAAACACCAACCGTGCAGCCTTTTTTGATGTTAGCCGGGCCTACAATCCCTACTACTATAATCTAATCGGTTACAACCCTGAGGACAATACCTATTCTATTGATGGAATGAATGAAGATACTGGGACGGAATATTTAGATTATCGTCCAGGGGAAAGGGTGCTGAATTCTGTCTTTTATGCGCAATCACAATTAAATTACAGTCGTACTTTTAATAAACACGGAGTGAGTGCGCTACTAGTTACCATGCTGCAGAACAATCTTAGCGCAAACGGACGTGACCTGCAGGAATCGCTGCCCTCGAGAAACATGGGCCTTTCTGGCAGGGCAACTTATAACTATGACAGCCGGTATTATTTAGAATACAACTTTGGCTATAATGGATCAGAAAGATTTGCAGAGAAACGCAGATTTGGTTATTTCCCATCTGCCGGTGTGGCCTGGACGGTCTCAAACGAGAAGTTCTTCAGTAAGATGAAATCAGTCGTAAATAGTCTTAGACTGCGAGCAACATATGGCTTGATCGGTAATGATGCTATAGGTACTGACCGTGACCGTTTCTTTTACCTTTCTAACGTTAATATGAACGCATTTGAAAGAGCTGCTTACTTCGGTAATGGGCTGGGAGCGGGCCATTCTCTGCCTGGAGTAAACATTTCCAGATATGCCAATGAGGACATAAGCTGGGAAAAATCTACTAAAACCAACTTAGCCCTGGAAGTAGGGTTTTTTGATAAATTAAAAATAACTGCCGAAGTTTATTCAGAACAACGTAAAAACATATTAATGACTCGTGCAGCCATTCCTGTAACGATGGGCTTAACTGCCGAGGTCAGGGCAAATGTTGGTGAGGCTTCGGGAAAGGGAACAGATCTCTCTTTTGAATATACTCAAAACGTTGGTCAGGATTTTTGGATTACCGGAACCGGGAACTTTACCTATGCACGAAGTAAGTTTACCGTTTATGAGGAACCTGTATATAACGAGAAATATCGCAGCCGGATTGGACACCCCATTTTTCAGGAATATGGATTTATTGCCGAGCGTTTGTTTGTTGATGATGTTGAAGCACGAAACTCTCCCAGACAGAACTTTGGTCCTTACGGCGGCGGAGATATAAAATACACGGACGTAAATCGCGATGGCCAGATCACAGGTGCAGACATGGTTCCCATCGGTAACCCAACCTTACCAGAAATAGTTTATGGTTTTGGTTTCTCTTCTGGATTTAAAAGTTTCGACTTTTCTGCCTTCTTCCAGGGATTGTCAAATGAATCGTTTTGGATTGATTCGCGCAAGACCTCACCATTCGATAACGAGACGCAATTAATAAAGGCTTACGCTGACAGTCACTGGTCTGAAGATTCTAGGGATGTATATGCGTTATGGCCGCGACTAAGCCCGACTATAAATGAAAATAATAACCAAAGAAGTACCTGGTTTATGCGCGATGGAGGTTTTCTGCGGCTGAAGCAGGTTGAAATAGGTTACAAACTTCCCGAAAGCATCCAGAGAAGACTTCATACTAGAAATTTCAGAATATATGCTAACGCAACTAATCTGTTCAACATTAGCAAGTTCGACTTATGGGATGTAGAGATGGGCGGGGAAGGTCTGGGTTATCCGATTCAAAGGGTGTTTAATTTTGGCATCAACCTATCATTTAAATAAGATGGATTTTGGAACAATGGTGTTTCTAAAATCAATAATTGACAATTTATGAGAAAATATATAATAATCGGAGTTTTTGCACCGTTCATTTTGATCATTTTAAACTCCTGTAAGAAATTTTTGGATGTAGTACCTGACAATGTCGCAACTATTGATAACGCTTTTACGATGCGTACGCAGGCCATGAAATTCCTCTATACTTGCTATTCATTTATGCCTAGGCAGGGACAATTGGGAGATGATCCGGCAATGGTCGGAGGAGATGAGCTTTGGCAGATACCTGAAAGAGGTGCCTATTTGGATATGGCAAAGGGTTTTCAAAGTAAAGTAGGCCCATTGGGCGATAGATGGCAGCCGATGTATCAAGGGATTAGAGATTGTAATATTTTTCTTGAAAATATTGGAAAAGTTCCTGATATGCAGCCTGAGGAAAAGACCCGATGGATTTCAGAAGTAAAATTTCTTAAAGCGTATTACCACTTCAACCTGGTCAGGATGTACGGACCAATACCGCTGATTAAAACGAATCTACCTATTTCAGCAGACGTTAATGAAGTTAAAGTCTTTCGTGACCCAGTAGATTCCTGCTTTAATTACATTTCCACTTTACTTGAGGAGGCTGCGGCTGGGCTTCCGCAAACTATTAGCAGCCCGGCGACCGAGGCAGGTCGTATAACCCAACCAATAGCGTTGTCGTTAAAAGCGAAAGTACTGGTTACTGCTGCAAGTCCATTATTCAACGGCAATACTGATCAGTCTGCATTAAAAAACCCGGATGGAGCTCAGTTGTTCAATACTACTTATTCCCAGGAAAAATGGAATCGGGCTGCAGTTGCTTGTAAGCAGGCCATAGATGCCTGCAGTGATGTCGGTATGAAACTATATGTATACAATCCGTCCTTTCAGCAATTTGACGTTAGTGACACCATCAAAACGCAATTGAGCATCAGTGGAGCAGTTACCGAAAAATGGAATTCCGAAATAATTTGGGCGAATACACAATCAAACACAGATGGTTTGCAGCAATTAATATCCAATTGGTGGGATCCAAGGTATCTGGATGGCGTAATTACCAGAGGTGAGCTGTCGCCTCCATTGAAAATGGCAGAGCTTTTTTATTCCTCCAACGGTGTGCCTATCAATGAGGATAAGACCTACGATTATACCGGTCGCTATAACCTCCGTGTTTCAGGAGATGCCGACAAGTTGTACATACATAAAGGATATACAACGGTAGGACTGCATTTTGATCGGGAACCACGATTTTATGCTGATTTGGGATTTGATGGTGCTGTGTATTATGGCCATGGAAGATATGATGACAATGACCACATGGGGCTTTTTTATTTGGAGAGTAAATTTAAACAGCGCAATGGCAAGGGAAAATATGGTTACAATACCGTAACGGGATATAACCTAAAAAAGCTTATACATTTTCAAAATGTGATTAACTCACAAAATGATTATTCTGTAGTCAGCTATCCTTATCCCATTATGCGTTTGTCTGACTTGTATTTATTGTATGCAGAGGCTTTGAATGAGTCTGAAGGACCTAGTGAAGAGGTAAATAAATATGTTGATTTAGTTCGGGTACGTGCAGGTCTGCCGAAGGTGGCGGTATCTTGGGGAAATTTTTCAACCAATCCTGTTAAATTTCAGAATAAGGATGGTATGCGTACAATTATCCACCAGGAAAGGTTAATTGAATTGGCATTTGAGTCGCACCGGCTTTGGGATCTCCGAAGGTGGAAAGAATCTGCGACTGAGTTGAATAAGCAAATCTTAGGCTGGGATCTTTCACAAACAGAACCAATTTCTTATTACAGAACTACAGTAGTTTACAACCAATCATTTGGATCAAAGGATTATTTCTGGCCGATAGATGAAAATTACATTATCAATAATAGAAACCTGGTGCAAAATCTCGGGTGGTAATCGTCGGCTTAAATACTAATCATTTAATAAAGTATAAAATGAAGAACATATATGTTATCAGCGCAATATTGATCGCGTTTTTGGGGTACGGATGTGCTAAAGAAGGGAGGCTGGATTTTGTAGATGAAAATTCTCCGGCCCCAATGCAGGTAAGTGATGTAAAAGTAGAGGCCACACCTGGCGGTGGTATATTGACCTACAAGCTACCATCCGACGTAAACCTGGCCTATGTAAAGGCCGTATACGAAATCCAAAAAGGCGTATTTAGGGAAGCGAAGTCATCAAAATACACCGATACATTGCGCCTGGTGGGTTTTGGTGATGAGATGGTCCATACTGTGAAGGTTTATAGCGTGGCTGCCAATGAGAAAGAATCAGAGCCGATCCTGGTAGAAGTCCAGCCAAAAACGCCTCCGGTAAAGTCGGTTTTCGAATCTTCTGTTTTCAAAGAGACCTTTGGTGGAGTAAATGTACAAATAGCAAACCCGGTAAAAGCTGATCTTGCGATTGTTATTCTGAAAGACTCCACCGGAAATGGCAATTGGGTCACGGTAAGAACTTTTTATACTGCAGCTACTACTGGTGATTTTGCTGCGCGTGGTTTTGATGCGACACCTCAGAAGTTTGCAATGTACATACGTGACCGTTGGAATAATAAGTCGGATACGATCATTAAAGAACTCACACCTAAACCAGAGATTGAAATACCAAGCGACACCTATAAGAAATTAGTATTACCAACGGATCAAGTTGCATTAGCGGATCCTGGGTTTAATATCGAAAATCTATGGAATGGGTTACCTGATAGACGGATCTATGCTTCATCAAATGCTTCTTCCCTTCCGCAATGGATCACAATTGATTTTGGCAAAAAGGTATTGATGAGCAGATTCAAGCAATATATGGAACCAAATGATCATTGTTACACAGCTTCAGGGCTCAAAGATTTTGAATTGTATGGTTCAAATTCACCAAACCCTGACGGCAGCTGGGGGAGTTGGACACTTTTAGGCAAATTTACAACATTAAAGCCCTCAAATCTACCGTTAGGTCAAAAAACGAATGAGGATATAAATTATGCAACGAATTTGGGTGCTGATTTTTATTTTGAAAAGCAGCCGGAAGCTGTAAGGTACATTCGACTAAAGGCGATAGAAACTTATAGTAGTCCTGGCCAGGTGGTTATTATGGAGTTAAAATTTTTCGGCCAAATAGTTCCTTAACATTATATAATTCAATGCAAAATATAGTATTATGAAAAAAATAATTTATATCACATTGATCTGGTTAGCAGTGATCTCTATGGTTACTGCCTGCAGAAAAATGGAAGCTCCTTATAAGCAATATGTTGTAACCGGTGGACTGGTATATCCAGGAAAAGCAATTGCTGTCGCAAAGTCTGGAAAAAATAGAGTACAAATTGTCTGGCCAAAGGGGGTAGACAAGTCTGTGGTAAAAGCCAAACTTTATTGGAATAGTTTTGCTGATTCGATTATAGTTGACGTGGCTGCTATCCAGGGCGATACCATTAAAGTAATGGTGGAAGATCTTGACGAAAAAAACTACACATTCGTGATTCGTACCTTTGATGCCCAGGGAAATATGTCTGTGCCAGTGGAGGTCAATGGCGGTTCTTTCGGGGACAGGTATCAGTCGCAATTGTTGACCAGACCGGTTAATTCAACCTTAATAAATGCAGCAGGCAAATTAACGATTAATTGGGGCGGAGCAGATGTTGCTAACGGTGCTTATGCATCTGAAGTTAAATACACCGATGTTTCTGGTACGGTTAAAACCGAAGTTTTTCCGGTAATCATAGATACCAAAGAAGTAAAGACAACAGAAATAACAGATATGTTGGCAAATACAAACTACCAGTTCAGGACGATTTTTCGCCCAGATTCCCTCAGCATAGACAAGTTTTACACTACGTTCAGTGATGGAGGGTTATTCTCGATAGACAAGCGGGATTGGAAGGTTGTTTCATTCTCCTCAGAGCATCCTGGTGGTGAAAATGCCGCAGTAAATGTAATTGACGGTACAGAACACACCCGTTGGCATGCTTGCGCCGGCTGCTCAAGTTATCCCCATTGGGTCGTGATAGACATGGGGGCGCCAAGAATACTTACCCAATTTGGGGTATGGAGAACTGATTATGCTATGCCCGAAGGGGACAACCGGGGACCGAATAAATTCGAGTTCTTTACCAGTGTAGATAATGTAAGTTGGGTTAGCCAAGGCGCTTTTGATTTTGATAGGAATCTAAACGGCGAGCAACGGTATTTGCTGCCAAATAGCCCAAAAGCGAGATATTTTAAATTCGTAGGTACTCAGGGACCGGAAAGTTACATGGTACTTGGTGAACTTAGTGCCTACGGTCTTTAGGTTAAACGTACGTTTTCAGATTTATTCATACTGCCGACAGTGTTATCGCTGTTGGCAGTTAATATCCATCCCAAGTTTGAATCACCAGGAAAATCAGAATGAATCATTGTAAAAATCTTCTTAATACTACATCTATATTTATCCTGATTGCAGGATTTGTGGCGCCGTTGAATACGAGCGCTCAAAATAGTTCATTGCATAGTCGGTGGGGTAAAAACGCATATATTTCCAAAACTACATCAACTTTGGATGGAGTAAAGCCAATCGCCAAGTGGATATGGGACTCGGGATCTGAAAATCCCCGAAACTATTATTTACTGGTTAGAAAGACCTTCAATATTGATAAGATTCCACTTGATGCGATTACTTACATTTCGGCCTTTGCTTATGCCGATGTGTATATCAACGGTAAATTATTCGAGCGTTGCCCGGTGAACGGTGATCCTGAGTATCAGAATTACGACAAGTTTGACATTACGGGCTATTTAAAAAAGGGCAAAAATTGTATAGCTGCAGTAATCCACAATTTTGGTGTTGGTCTTCACTCACAAATGAATGCCAGGGGTGGATTCTTTTTACAGGCAAAGCTTAATTTTCCAGGTGCGACTATTGATCTTTTGAGCGATAGCACATGGCGGGTGACCCAGGCCAAAGCATGGAATTCCAAAGCTGCCTTACGGGATACAAATGCCCACCTAATTGGTTTTAAAGAAGAATTCGACGCCCGATTGTGGCCTGAGAACTGTTTGGACGTTGATTTCAATGACGCTAGCTGGGAGCTGGCAAAGATGATCGGCGTTCCTCCTGTTGATCCGTGGAAAAACTTGACAGTGATTGAGCGGCCCCGTTTAACCCGAAAAATCGTGAAGCCTGTAAAGCATTGGAAAAGTGCCGGTAAAATGGTGTTTGATTTCGGGGTTGAACTGGTGGGTTACCCCCAATTTACGATCAATGCCCGTAAAGAAGGTGTCCAATTTGAAATTGGGACTGGTGAACGGCTGGACAGCAATCGAACACCTCTGCTGCGTGTTAGTGTTGATCATTCTGAAAAATATATTACAAGAAAGGGGGCACAAAGCTGGCGGCCGTATACCTGGAGTGGTTTTCGCTATTTTTCAATTGAAACGAATCCGGATGTTGATATCCAGGATGTGAGTGCCGAATTCGCATGTTACGATTATGAAATGGAAAGTTCTTTTTCTTGTTCCGATCCACAGCTAAATCAATTTTGGGAAATTGGAAGGCATACTATGCGGATTAACTCGATTGATACTTATCAGGACCCATGGCGCGAACATACTCAATACATCGCCGGTGATTCGCGATACATGATGATTTATGGTAATTATGCCTTTGGTAAAAGTTCCAGACTGCTTTCGGCATACAACATTTTATCCGGAGCGCAATCACAGCGCTGGCGTACGGATGGAGCGGTCAGAAGCCGGTATCCAACTGATTATTTCATGCAACCGGGTAGTTCTGCTTACCTAGCTGATTATCAGCTCGAGTGGATACTAATGATGTATGAATATTTTCGGTATTACGGGCGTGATGAATTGATAGAGAATCTTTATCCGAACATGAAAAGGGCGATGAATTATTATCAAACCTTCCAGGATTCGAAAACAGGCTTACTTGCGAACTTGCCAGGATGGATAGTGCTCGATTGGCCAAGTACTTATCCCATAGAACAAAAGAAGATCATCACAGGAACAAACTGCTTATATTACGGAGCGCTGAAGGCAGCAGCCGTTATGGCTATAGATTTTGGCAAAGATACTCTGCAGGCCCGGTCATGGATCAAGCAAGCAGCTCAACTGAGAGCGGACATCAACAGGCAATTATGGTCAGAAAAAGATCAGGCATATCTTGACAGTTATGCTGGGACCAGAGTTGCCCAGCAATCTCAGGTCTATGCCTTAGAGTATGGGCTTGCTGACCTAAGTCGCCATGACACGATGGTCGAATTGATCGAGAAAAGCGGAAAGGCAAGCGAGCAATCCTTTGCTTACCGGATGTTGTCAACTATGTTCCTGAAAGGCAAGGATCAGTGGGCTTTAGATTATATCCGGAAAAACTGGGGTGCGCAAACCAAACTTTCTTCGTTTAACGGCGCCTGGCATGAAGGTTGGGATCTTTCCTGGGGGGCGACCTCTCATGCCTGGTCATCTGGTCCGACTGCTCTGCTTATGGAAAAAGTACTTGGAATAGAACCTACGGGATATGGCTGGAAAACCTTTTCGGTAAAACCGCATTTAGGCGATTTGGCATGGGCCAAGGGGAAGGTTGCAACAGTTGCTGGCGATATTAGTGCGAGCTGGAGGAAACTTTCAGGACAACAGTTTAGCTTAAAGATAAGCATACCTCCTGGAACCTTAGCCAAAGTATATTTGCCCACAATTAATCAACAATCAGTCACCGTTAACGGTAAATCGGTATCGGATGAAAAATATGAGTTATACCTGGAAGACGGCAGATGGTGCGTATTGACGGTAGAGGAAGGCGAGTATCATTTTCAAGTTGGGAGACGAATTTCTCAATTAGATTTTTTTTCCAGTCGGCCATCGCACTAACTAATTTATTAAAAAACTTTGACTGGCGGTTCTCCCTGCTTGTTCAATTAAAAAATGCCAGTGGGAACCACCCCGCTGGCAACCAAATCTACTTATTGAATCTTCGCAAGCCAATGCTAAAACTCATACATAAAACAAATGTAGTTGTAAGCAGGATTTTACTACTTACACTAACTGTTTTATTGTTTGTCTATTTTGATACATTTTTGATTAGTAACGATCTTTATATTAGTGTGTTAAAATAATATTCCTGATTTAGTGATTAATAAACCTGCTGGCTCCACTATAATAATGGTTGCAGGAGACTACCTGACCATCAATTATGGCTTCACCACTTTTGTAATCCCAAAAAGGGTAAAAAAAGGCCTGTTTGTGACAAACTATCCCCGGATCATAAGCATATTTTTGAATGCTTTAATATGCTGTACGATAAATATAAATATTATGTACCCACCTTTTAATGCAATTGCTGCTTTCCATACATTCATTCTTAAGAAACACAAGCAATTTCTATGCTTGCTGATAACTGTTTTTTGTGCAGGTTTACTTCATTCTTTTTCTGCCATAGCTCAATATCAAATATATAAACCGGTAACTGGTTTGTTTACCGGAAAACCCGTGCCGTTGTCTCCCGATCCTCTGGTGAATATGGAATGGTCTTTACCAAAAGCGACGGATGATCTGGAAACCTATCAGTTACGCCCCGTGTCATTTAGTTTGAGTCCGAGCAATAGCTTTAATATGGAGAGTTTTCAAAAAAGTAACGTGATCATTGTCAATGGCAAGGGTAGTATTAGGTTTGACTTTGGAAGGGTAAGTGCAGGCTGGCTGGAATTTGACTCTGATGATCTTGGAGATTCGGTTTTAATGAGTATCAGTGAATACAATGAACCGGCTAAACTAAATATCGGCACTGCTCATCAATTCAAAACTGCTGTAGCCATTAAATATGGGAAAACTTATCGCTTAGAATTAAACCCCCTTTTATATGAGGGGGTTAGGTTTGGCTGGATACATGTCGTTTCATATAAGAAAAAATGGCACATCAGGAATGTGAGGCTGGTGTGCCAAGTTAAGCCCACAAATTATCGTGGAAGCTTTAGCTGTAGTGATCCGGAACTAACAAAGATCTGGTATACCGGGGCCTATACAGTTAAACTTAACTTGCTAAAAGATTATTTTGGGGCTATTCTAATGGACAGGAGTGATCGCCATTCCTGGACAGGAGATGCATATCCCGCCCAGGCAGCGTCCATGGTGGCCTTCGGCAACTTTGACTTCGTAAAGTTGAATCTTCACAATACTGCAAACCTCAGCAATGACATTGCCAGTTATGCACTTTACTGGGTATTGAGTCTGGTAGATTATGTAAATTATACAGGGGATACCACGCTTGCAAATCAATACATTGAAAATGCCATTAAAAAATTAGACCTTGCCTACCTGCATTTCGGTAAGTCGCCTCGTTTAAACTTCTATGGCTGGGACGAGCGCCTAGGGGCAGGATTCGAAAATCCGAATAGGGAGGCACAAAATGCGTATTCTATGCTATCTATTAGGGCATGGAAAGAGTTTAGCGAGTTAATGCTTGGTATGGGAAAGTTTAATGAGGCAAAAAAATATCAACAGTATGCCATAGAGAAAATGAACTTAGTTAGGCAAGAGAATAATTGGCTAAATACTTTTGGGTTACATGCAGCGGCTGATGCGATCAACACCGGTTTAATCAAGGAAGATGAATACAACTTCTTATTCGAAAGAAATTTTACTGATAGGGTGAATCGAATTTCATACTCCTCCTTTAATGAGTGGTTCGTCATTTCTGCAATGGCCAAAATAGGGCGTTATGATGAGGCGATCAGTGCAATTAAAGACAGTTGGGGCGGCCAGATTAAATACGGAGGAACTACTTTTTTTGAGGTTTTTAGACCACAATGGAATGAAGTTTTAAAAAACAACGACGCTCCCCCAAATAACCAGGCGGGTTATACAAGCTTAACGCATCCATGGAGTGCTGGAGTTGTGAAATGGCTCTCCGAAGAAGTACTTGGCATTAGACCTTTAGTACCAGGATTTAAGAAATTTTCTGTTATGCCCCATTTAGCACGATCACTCACTTCGGTATCTGGTGAGGTTCCCACCGAATATGGAAATATATCAGCTAGCTTTGATACCCAGACAGGAGTTGGTCGTGTAAAAATACCGGCTGGAACGTTGGCTGAGCGTCTCCTTATTCCACTCGGTAAAAATTCACCGATGTCGCTAAAAATCAACGGGAAATTGGAATGGAAATCAGATGGAACAGGAAATCGTGATATTTTATTTCAGGCAACCGGATATGAAGATTTTCTGGTATTAAAAAATTTAAAGGCAGGAGTGTATGCATTTGAAATCAAGTATAAAAGAAGGATTAAGCAACCAACACTGCAGGAACGCCCATGGATTTATCAAGTTAATGGTATTCGTCAGGATAGTGTTACAGGTGGAAACTGGAAAGATAAGTACGGTAGCGAGGGTGTGGTTTTATTCAATGCACTGAAAAATGGCCAGCATATTCAAAAATTACCACCGTACCTCAATGACTTTAAATTATCACGTTATAAAGACGTACATACCCATGTCCCAACATCTAAGGGGCTCCTCGTTTATAACGGTAGTAACAAAAACATCTTAGGCGCTGTCGCGACAAAAGATTATAATATTTGTGAGCAGTCAATGACCATTGACTTACCAACAAACGACAAGAACCGGCATAGGATATCTTTATACTTTTTAGATCATGAAAACGAGGGCCGTCGATCTGCAATCGAAATTTTTAACATGAATTCACTAGATCTGATTTCTCCAATGATTTATGTAAGGAATTATAAAGAGGGAAAATATGTCAGCTTTGAGTTTGAAGGCCCGATCAGAATAAGGATTAATCAAGTCAGAGGCACCAATGTTACTTTGAGTGGTCTGTTTTTTGATAAAATCAAATAGCGCCGGATGTCGATTTCCAACCGAATAGTGGGGAATTAATAAAATTTTAGGTATTGAGCATACCGACATTCAAATTGATTATCTCGTAAGTGCCGTCTTGCTACCGCTTATTCAATACCTAGCTGAAGCAAGCAGCCATTGGCAATTGGCATAGGCCCTTGACTCATTAAATATTGCTGCATTTTCGAAGCAGTATCATTTTACGCAGAGGTAGCGAACGATTTGTTTTAAAATTGTGTTGATCAGCAGGTTCCTGGAATATTTATCAAAAAGTATAAAATATTCACCGGTTTAAACATTTTCTTTCGGATGAACACTATCTAATTTTGTTTCTGCCTCAATACCAAACTAACCAAATTATCCAGAGGCCATGAACCAAAAAGTTCATGAATTCACTTTCGATTATAATCGTAACGTGAATTGTACATCAATGCCAGAATGCAACCTTTAACCAAATATTATGAAAAAAAAACTATTACTTTTTAGATCATTAAGGTACTATTCTGCCTTGTTCTTGTTGTTGGCCTTTTACCTTCCATCAGCTGCGCAAACTCAGCTTGCTGTTACAGGTACACTGATTGATTCAGTGGATGCGTCGCCCATACCCGGTGCTACGATATCTCTGGAAGGGACAACCGTTCGCGTCCAAACGGATGCAAACGGTAAATTTTCGATTAATGTCCCTTCTGGGGGCATTCTGTCAGTAAGTTATGTTGGATATTCCAACAAGAAGGTCACAGTTCAGCAAGCGGGTGCACTAACCATTAGGCTCGGTGCTTCTTTACAGAATTTAAAGGAAGTAGTCGTTGTCAGCTATGGTACCCAAAACAGGAGGGAAGTTACAGGGGCCATAAGCCAGATCAAAGCTTCTGAAGTGAAAGACATGCCTGTCCCAAATATTGGCCAGAAACTGCAGGGAAAGCTTGCTGGTGTACAGATCAATCACAATTCCGGTACGCCAGGATCGGAGATGACTTTCAGAATACGCGGCGCCGCATCGATAAATGCTGGTAATAATCCTCTAATCGTCATTGATGGTTTTCCGTCTCAAAGTGGCCTGCAGTCCCTCAGCCCTGACGAAATTGAGACAATCACTGTATTGAAAGACGCGTCTTCAGCTGCGCTGTATGGTTCCCGCGCTGCCAACGGTGTGATTCTGGTCACCACAAAGCAAGCCAAAGCGGGTCAGAAATCTTTGGACTTTAGCGCTTATTACGGTGCGCAGTCAGTACCTGATCGGGGTAAACCGGATTTGATGAATGCCCAGGAGTTCGCCCAATATAAAAAGGAATGGTACGAAGACGCAGCCAGGTATGAAGGTCGTACAGATGGGGTCCCGGCTGTTTATCAAAACCCTTCACAATATGCCAGCGATCCGGGTACCAACTGGTTTGACGTCTTATTGCGTAACGCGGTGAGCCAAAACTATAATCTCTCCTACAGCAATGGGATGAAAGATCTTAAATCATTTATGAACCTAAATTATAACAAGCAGGAGGGCGTTATTTTGAATTCGTCAGATGAGCGTTTCACGGCGCGCAGCAACAATACCTACAATCCTTCTGAACGGCTAACATTAAACGCCAACCTGGAATTATCCTACGGCAGTAATCAGGTTGTGCCAGGGCTGGATAATGGTCGTAACATCATAGAGAATGCCTATTTGATGGATCCTACTTTGAAGTATAAGAATCCCGATGGAAGTTATCCTATCTCCTTTTCTCAGCCGGGAATGTTTCCTAACCCAAATTATTACCTGCTGGTTACTCAACGGGTCAATAAGTCGCGAGCAGCAAGAGTGATTGCCAATGGCTTTGCTGAATACAAGTTAATAGATGGTTTAAAGTTCAAATCAACGATCAACGTGAATACCGACAACACGGTCAACCGTAGGTTCACGCCATCAACTGCTCAAGGTGGTCTCGGTAGTGCACCGCCACAACCTGCAACCGGCAGCTACAGTACGAGCAATTTTATCACATGGCTTTCGGAAAATACACTGAACTACGAGAAATCTCTTGGGAAGCATAATTTTGAGGCATTAGCAGGTTATACTTATCAAAAATATTCTGCTGAAAACAGCGGTATCAACGGAACGCAGTTCCCGGATGATCATATACAATGGATAAGTGCTGCTACCACCCGGCTGGGAAATGTAGGAGCGGATGAATGGTCGCTGATCCGTTATATCGGGAGGTTAAAATACAATTATGATGGTAAATACCTGGCCGAATTTGCATTGGGAAGAGATGGTTCTTCAAAGTTCGGTCCTAATAATAAGTACGGCAATTTCCCGTCTGTTTCAATAGGCTGGGTTGCTTCGGATGAATCATTTATTCAAGACCTTAAAGCTGTAAACTTCCTGAAGTTTAGAGGAGGTTACGGACGGGTTGGTAACAACAATATTGGTAATTACAGCTACCTGGCATCTCTTGCCACCACTAATTATGTATTTGATGGCAAAGTGGTTCCGGGTAAGTCCTTAAGTGGTATTGCCAACAATGGCCTGACCTGGGAAACAACGGCGGGTTACAATTTTGGATTTGATCTGGAATTGTTTAATAGCCGGATCGCTATCACTTATGATTACTATAATAAGAAAACAGATGGCTTATTATATGCCATTGATATTCCAATGCAGGCCGGTTTTTCAAACATAACGTCCAATATCGGTGAGTTTAACTTCTGGGGAAATGAACTGAGTATTTCGACACGCAATTTGACGGGAGGTTTTACATGGAATACTAGCTTTAATATTTCATTTGACCGAAACAAAGTAATAAAACTCGGAACAAATAACGCGCCAATTGGCGGTTACAACGAGTATTGGGATGATAACAGAACTGCCGTTGGACAGCCCATAGGGATGTTCTATGGGTATATAAATGACGGGGT
This sequence comes from Pedobacter ginsengisoli, assembly GCF_030244015.1. GTDB lineage: Bacteria > Bacteroidota > Bacteroidia > Sphingobacteriales > Sphingobacteriaceae > Pedobacter > Pedobacter ginsengisoli. The sequence goes on along the minus strand of NZ_JASSYX010000003.1, from coordinate 96,280 downwards.
TTACATGACGCAGCAGGAGTATGATACCCAGCCTCACCGTTCGGACTCAATGGTGGGCACTGTCCGCTTCAAAGATGTCAGCGGACCGAATGGAGCACCCGATGGTAAAATTGACACTTATGACCGGACGTTCATCGGCAATCCGAACCCTAAATTTACCTATGGAATTACCAATAGCTTTAGTTATAAGAAGTTCGATTTATCTATGGTATTTGCAGGTTCTGTTGGAAATGACATTGCGGATGATGCTTTTCAGTCTACAGAAAACCTGGATGGTGTTTTCAATGTACGTAAAGGTGTAGCGGGTCGCTGGAGGTCCGAAGAAAACCCAGGCAATGGTGAATATCCCAGAACCAGAACAGGAACTACAGAGCCATTCAGGCTTTTTACCAGCAGACAGGTTTTTAGAGCCGACTATTTGGCCGTCAAGAACATAACACTGGGATATACGTTGCCGGTGAAAGACAAACAGTTTTTCAAAAGCCTAAGAGCTTATGCCAGCGCTCAAAATGCGGTGATCCTGACAAAATATCCTGGTATGAATCCGGAGGCCGGTATGTCTGGTCTCAACGGATTAAATCAGGGACGTGATTTTACGGGCTATCCTATCCCCCGTGTTTTCTCAATTGGATTAAACGCCGGCTTCTAATCATTAAAATAGATTTACATGAAAAAATTAATATATACAACAATCATATTGGCTGGCCTGATTTCCTGTAAAAAGGAATCGCTGGAACTGATTCCACAGACCTCTTTAAGCTCCGGTTCTTTTTTCAAGGACGCCGCCCAGTTTAATCAAGCACTTACCGGTGCGTATGCTAATCTGCGTACAGTGGCCTTTACGGGTATTTACATGGATGAGATGCGATCTGATAATACTTTTTTTACGTTCTACTCAGCAGACCGGGGTACCGGAACGAGTGTGGAAGCGTTTGCTGAATTTATCGATGATAACCTTACCAGTCAGCAATCCAATAACCCAGGGAATCGTTACGGAAACGATTATTCAGCAATTGCCAAACTTAACACCATTCTTTCGCGCCTGGAGACCTCAACCCTTGAACAGTCCGTTAAGGATCAAATTTCCGGCGAGGCGCTTTTTTTAAGGGCGTTCTATTATTTTGATCTTGTGCAACATTACGGCGGTGTGCCGCTACAGCTGGAAGAAATTACAAGTGTGGAAGGCGCGTTTATAGCTCGCAGTTCTGTAGAAGAAGTATATGCTCAAATCATAGCTGACCTTACAAAGGCCACCCCTTTGCTGCCAGTAGCGACAAAATTTCCGCAATCAGGGCGTGCCAGCAAAGGTGCCGCTAAAGTATTACTTGCGTATGCATACCTATCTAAACCGACCAGGGAATATGCGAAAGCCGAAACTGAATTGTTGGATGTAACTAAGATGAACTACGAACTTCTTAATGACTACGCTGCTGTTTTTGACGTGAAAAATAAAAATAATAAGGAGTCAATTTTCGAAGTGCAATATCAAATGGGAAATGATGGACAGCAAAGCGACTTCATTTGGCGTTTTATTCCGAAAACAACCAATTCAGAGTTTATCCTGGGCCTACGCGGTACCAATGCCAGGGGTGGGCTTGCAAGTGGTGGATGGAATGTTCCTACCCAGGAATTAGTGGATTCCTACGAGGATAATGACCTTCGCTTACCAGCATCAATTGCAGTTGCTGAAGGAACTATTGATAATGGGGTGATGACAACTACCGCGGTTAAAAGTCCGGTTAATTACGTACCTGAGCCAGGAAAAGGTTATTATTATTTCATAAAGAAATATCTTCATCCTCCTTACCAGGTAGAATATAATACCGATGATAACTGGCCTGTATTCCGTTATTCAGGGGCATTGCTGCTATTAGCAGAATGTCTGGTGGCCGAAGGAAAGAATGCAGAAGCCTTACCACACTTAAACAAAGTTCGAAAACGGGCTGGTCTGGAGCCGTTGTCGTCAGTAACAAAGAAAAACGTCGCTGACGAGATGCGTCATGAGCTTGCTTTTGAAAATCATCGCTGGACAGACCTTATTAGAAACGGGGAAGCAATCGAGGTGCTCAATGCAAAAGGTGTGAGGATGAAAGCATTGTATGAATGGTTGTTGCCTTCGAGTTTTAACGTTACGCAAAACCGTCTTATTTATGCGATACCGTTCAGAGAATTACAGATTAATTCCAAGTTGACACCAAATCCCGGATACTAAAAGCAAAATGCAAATATTATTTTTAGCAACGCAATGGGGTGCTGAAGAACTTCATTTTGAAGATTTTATTGATCGTACGATTAGTGCAGGATATGACGGCATAGATACCTGGGTGCCGGAAGGCGCTTTAGACCGAAAGCAGTACCATCAGTTGCTCAATCAATATAACCTGCCGGTTGTTTGTCATCAACACCAGGCAACCGGCAATTCGATAGGAGCGTTCTGCAAGTCTTTTGAATACAACTTGAATCTCTGTATGGAGTGGGAGCCGATACTGATCAATTCGCATAGCGGCAGGGATTTTTTCAGTCTGGATGAACAGCTGAAGGTATTGGATGTCGCTAGTGAATTTGCAGTAAGAAACAATATTACTGTTGCCCATGAAACGCACCGGGGAAGGATTGGATTTAGCCCATACAATGCTGCACAGCTGTTTGCATTGCGTAAGGATATGTGTATCACTGCTGACTTTTCACATTGGGTATGCGTTACCGAGAGCTTTTTAGAAAACTGCAGCACAGTGTTATCTGAAGCGATGGACAGAACGCGTCATATCCATGCACGTGTTGGATTTTCTCAAGGTCCTCAAGTTGCTGATCCCCGGGTAGAAGAATGGAAATATGCAAACAATATATTTATGGAGTGGTGGTTAAAAATTATCCGACTTAAACGAAAGCAGGGTGCGTCCCGACTGACGATTACGCCGGAGTTTGGGCCACCACCCTATATGCCAACTCTTCCCGGAACCGGTGAACCCGTTTCAGATCAGTTCGCTTTAAATAATTACATTAAGAACCGAATAACAAATGCAAATACTTGTTGATTAATCGGAAATGTTGATTTGAATTGTACTGATTAAAAACTGATAAATTTTCTAGTTTGTATTTTAGTACTTATTTTACATAAATGCTTAGTAACTATTTCAGATATTTAAGTCCTACGGTCTTCGATCAGAATTGGGGCATATATGTAACCACCTCAGGATATTCTAAGGTTGCCCCCTTCGAGGAGTACCCCAACGGAACACATCCCGAGAGCCATCATTTGACCTGGAACAGGGGAAGAATATTAAATGACTATTATGTTGTTTTTATTTCAAAGGGACGGGGCACCTATGCTTCGGCCTTGACTTCTCCGACACCAGTTACCGCGGGCAATTGTTTCCTGCTGTATCCGGGAGTTTGGCACCGTTACAAGCCGGATCCTAAACATGGCTGGGAAGAATATTGGGTTGGATTTAATGGCTCTTATATCTCTCAACTTTTGCAAAATACATTTGCGCGCAACAGACCTGTTGTTAACTTAGGGTTCAATACTGATATGCTCATATTGTTTACACGTCTGATCGATGAAATCCGATTGTCGAACGTGGGATATCCACAGCAGATTGCCGGTATTACGCTGCAAATTCTCGGCCTGGTGAACAACGCTGTCAGGAATGATGAGCGTGCAGACGATCCGGTCGGTAAACTTATTGCCAAGGCCAGGTACCTGATCCGCGAATCATTTGAAAATTCATTGGATATGGAGCGATTGGCAAGCGATCTCCCAATGGGCTACTCTTCTTTTCGAAAAGCATTCAAACAAGTCACCGGGCAGTCCCCGAATCAATACCACATGGAAATACGTATGGAAAGGGCACGGAATTTATTGCTCATGACTTTGCTGAATATCAATGAAATATCGGATCAGCTTGGCTTTGAGTCGGTTGCTTACTTTTCAAAATTATTTAAAAAGAAGCACGGCATATCTCCCATGAACTTTAGAATGGAAAGAGGCAGAAATCTTAACAATGGATTAGAGGACTTCGCAGTTTAAGTGGTTAGTTTCCTGCCTTATCGCATACCAGATGGATTTCTCTTGCAATGTTTGCTGAAATATCAAAAAGCACAAAATTTAGTGTTTATCGTTAAACAGGCATTTATCTTCTGACGATACTTTTGCGTAATAAAACCCATTTAAATACAAAAGAATGAACACGGAAATCACCCAATCCCAAGTTGACTTCTACCAGGAGAACGGATATATCATCATAGAAGATTTTTTAACTCAAGCAGAGCTGGAAGAATGGCGTTCCGCGGTAACGGAGGCAGTTGCCGAAAGGAAGGACCAAAAGATCCCGGGAAGAGCTGTTAAAATTGGCGAAGATGACGGAATTAATGCTGATACAGAATACCAGAGTAAAGTATTTGATCAACTGATCAATCTTTGGCAGACAAGCGAAAAAGTTAAGCGCCTGATGTTAAACCCCAAGATCGGCGAAATGGCTGCCCGCCTTGCGCAGGTAGATGGGATTAGGATTTGGCATGATCAAGCTTTATTTAAAAGGCCTTGGGGAAATCCCACTTCATGGCACTTAGACACGCCATTCTGGTCATTTTCTGACCGCAGGGCCTTGTCCATATGGGTGGCGCTGGATGACTCGACGCTCGAAAATGGCTGTTTGTTTTTTATCCCGGGATCTCAACGGTCAACTGGATTGGAAAACCCAGGAATTGGGAGGAATATGGATTCCATTTTTTCCATTTATCCTCAATTTCATTCCGCTAAGACCGTAGCGGCTCCTATGAAAGCCGGAAGTTGCTCGTTTCATAATGGATTGCTCATTCACGGCGCTCATGCCAATATGACACCTGGTCCAAGAAGAGCAATGACCTGCGCTTTTATGCCGGATGGGAGCACGTTTAATGGTATTAGCAACGTTTTACCTGAAGAAGTACTCGCCCACCTGAAAGTTGGCGACTTGTTAAATAACGATTCGGTAAATCCGTTGATTTTTAAAAAATTTGATCTGGAGGGTGGAGATGCGTAGAACTATTCTCTTATTGCTGACTTCCTTTATATTCGTTCTCGAAGCATCGGCTTCAGCTGAGCGCCCCCTAACATTAGGAGGTATCCAGCATGACTCAAAGAAAAAGACAATCAAAATTACCGATTCAAAAGGGATACTCTCTATTGATTTAACTTATGCTAAAGGTTGCAAGATCGCCGGGATGAGTTTAAAAGGGAAGCAATTATTATCCCCTGGCGGAGCATTTACTGGTATTCGTGCAGATAAAACGGTTACTTCGCTGGAGGGCGGTAGTCAGATAGCTGTAACGCAGGGAGACAAGTCAATAACGCTTTCCAACATTGTTTACTCCCTTGACACAGTTCGTATCAATGAAACCTGGAGATTTACGCTAAGGAATGGAAGTATAGGCTGGCAAATCACAAGAAAATATAATAAATCGTTTAAAGCTGAAGAGACGTTCTTTCCAAAGTGGAATTTTAATGGAATGAACCTGTGGAAAGGCGGGATCATTGACAATGGTGGAATGGTTTGGTGTAAATATTTGTCTTCTACAAACGATACTTACGGTGTCCATACCGGGGGGGTAACTTTTTGGGAACCTTCCTCCGGAGATGCGCTTCAAATAGAAAGCGTTGGTGATAAAGATCTGCATTTGGCAGCTACGTTTTCAAACAGAGGCAAAAGCGAATTTGCCTTTACACAAATGGTTTCCGATTCACCTCTTCAGCAACGTTATAACCTAAGCCGTTTCGTATCAGGAAAGCCCGATGTATTTGCTGCTCATCGTGTTTCAAAAAAAACACAAACTATAGACCTTAGTCTAACCTACATTGATTACAATGATGTATATTCAAGAGGACAGTTAAATGGAATAGATGCGGTTGCGGTGCGGGAACTGATGAATACTACAGGAAGGTATGGTGTGGTGGATAACAACATAGTGGGTGGAAATGGCTGGCTTACAAACTGGAAGTGCTTACATGAGCCGTTTTTTGCCCAGACAGGAATGGCGTTGAATGATCCGAATTATATCCGAAATTTTTCTGCAACCCTGGATCAGGAACGCGATCTCGCAACCTTGCCTGATGGAAGAGTCTTGTCCCGATGGCACAATGTGCCTGGAGATGAAATACCAGGAACCTATAATGCAAAAACAGGCTACTATGAAGCGATGTGGGGATATACCATCGATTCCCAGACTGGATACGTGATCAATGTATCTGAACAGTTTGACCTGAATGGCGATATCAATTGGCTAAAAGGGCATAAGGAAAGTTGTGAACGAGCACTGGACTGGTTGATAAAGCGGGATGACAACAAAAACGGTATCTTTGAAATGAAGAATGCCAATATATCTGACAAAACCGCGAGCGACTGGTTGGATATCGTTTGGGCCAGTTACGAAAATGCGTTTGTCAACGCACAGATGTACGAAGCGCTTAACCTTTGGGCGGATTTGGAGAGGGTCTTAGGAGATAGTTCAAAAGCTGACTACTACAAGCAGGTAGCGGAAAAATTGAAAACATCTTTCAATCTTCCTGTTGAGCAAGGTGGTTTTTGGTCGGATTCAAAGAAGCAATATGTTTATTGGCGTGACAAAGACGGTTCAGTTCATGGTGATAATTTAGTAACGCCTGTGAATTTTGCTGCGGTTGCCTTCGGCCTTTGCGATGACCCTGGTCGGAAAGCACAGCTTTTAGATCAGATAGAAAAGCGTACTACTGCGGAAAAACTTTTCCATTGGCCGTTATGTTTTGATTCATTTAAACGCGAGGAGGTTAGTGCAGGGAACTGGCCGTTTCCCAAATACGAGAACGGAGATATTTTTCCAACCTGGGGATACATGGGGGTTCGGGCGTATGCGGGTTACGACAGAGCGATTGCTTTGAAATACATTCGGAATATTTTGGAACAGTATAACAAAGATGGTTTGTCTTCACAACGATATAGTCGACAAACTCAAAATGGCCTGGGTGATGATATTCTTGCTGGAATTTCGACTACTGTTACAGCTTTATACCGTGATATCTATGGTATTCGGCCAAAATGGAACAGAATGGGCCTAGAACCTAATATGACGGCCGACTTAGACGGAACTAAGTTTACCTACAATCTGCGTGATACAGTTTATAACGTGGAATTGAGTACAAATCGTTATGTATTATCTACGAAGGACTTTTCGGTTTCTAGTGATGTTGCTTTCGGGGCTTGTCAAAAGGCTAATGAGTTATTGATTTTTTTGGGTAATGATGATAAGAAGGTGGTATCTGTAAAAAATCTTTCAGGCAAAAAGAATGAGGTTAAGATGAAGAAGTTAGCCAACGACGATGTGGAGATCGAAGTAGGAGGTAAAGGTAAGTATAGAATCGAAACTAAAGGCAAATCAAAGAAGGATGTCAGTTTTAAAAAAGCGAGTTTGAATCCCGGAGAAAAGATCTTAGTAAACAACGCTTTGTAAAAGTATTAATGATTGTTAACGCTTGGTTGTTCTAACATTAAATAGGATGGACTTTAACCCAAGGTAGTAGCATTACAGAATTCACGCAATAATTATGGAAAAGTATGTTTCATTTTTTATTATCAGTCTTTTTACCCAGCAGATATTAGCACAATCAAAAAAAGCGGATGTTCAATATACTTGGCATGCACAATGGATAGCTGCGCCAACGTCAAAAAATGACACTAATGTTTGGCAGGTATTTCGAAAAGAGCTGGATTTTACCAAGCAGCCCAAAAAAGTGACAGCAAAAATAGCTGTTGATTCTAAGTATTGGCTTTGGATTAATAGCAAGATGGTTGTTTATGAAGGAGGTTTAAAAAGAGGTCCTAACCCTACGGACACTTATTTCGATATTGTTGATTTATCTGGTTACTTGAAAAAAGGAAAAAATACGATAGCAGTGTTAACTTGGTTTTGGGGTAAACAGGGCTATTCCCATAATAACAGTGGTAAAGCAGGCTTGGTTGCGGATTTTACTATCGACGGAAAAAAAATTGGTACAGATAGTACTTGGAAATCCATGCGTCATCCGGCTTATGGAAATACAGGAGCGCCACATCCAAATTATAGATTACCTGACGATAATATTCACTTTGATGCGCAAAAAGATATAGGCCAATGGATGTCTTTAGGTTATGATGATTCAAAATGGTCTAAAGCTATGGTCTTCGGAAAACCGCCAGTAGCTCCGTGGAATCAGCTGGTAGAACGCCCAATTCCACTGTGGAAAGTAGAATCGCTTAAGAGATATGAAAATGACAATGAAATACCTAAGGTAAGTCAGGGGGAACCCATTATCGCAAAACTTCCCCTTAATATAACTGTATCTCCTTATTTGAAAATAAAAGCTCCTGCGGGACTTCTTATTGATATGCGAACAGATAATTACAATGGAGGAAGTGAATATAATTTTCGGTCAGAATATGTAACTAAAGAAGGAGTACAGGAATTTGAAAGTTTGGCATATCTAAATGGGCATGATATGATTTACTCTATTCCAAAAGGTGTTGAAATTCTGGAATTATCTTACCGTGAAACAAGGTATAATACAGAATTCGTTGGCAGTTTCGATAGTTCTGATTCCTTTTTAAATCAACTTTGGATGAAGTGCCGAAATACCATGAATATCAACATGCGTGACGCTATACAAGACCCGGATAGAGAAAGAGCTCAATGGTGGGGTGATGCGGTAATTGTACAGGGAGAAATTTTTCACGCCTGTGATTTGAAAGCACATGCATTGATTAAAAAAGCCATTTACAATCTAGTTGATTGGCAAAAAGCCGATGGTGTGTTATTTTCTCCAGTTCCTGCAGGGAAGTGGGATGGAGAATTGCCAGGACAAATGCTTGCAAGTATTGGGAAATATGGGTTTTGGTATTACTACATGCATACTGGTGATGTAGCTACCATTCAACATGCCTATCCGGCAGTTAAACGTTATTTAGCTCTTTGGAAGTTAGGTGCAAATGGTTTGTTGGTACACAGAGCAGGAGGTTGGGACTGGGGAGATTGGGGAGATAATATAGATAGACCAGTGCTCGATAATGCTTTGCTTTATCAGGCACTAGAAGCAGCCATTGATATGGCCAAAATAGTCGGTGATCAACAGGAAATCATTCATTATCAAAATATGATGAAAAGTATTGATGATAACTATAATCGCGTGTTTTGGACAGGTACATCATATAGATCTCCAGAATATAAAGGCATTACAGATGACCGGGGTCATGCATGGGCTGTTCTTTCCGGTCTGGCGAAACAGCAACAATATCCATCTATAAAAAAGGTCCTTACAACATCATTCAATTCTAGTCCGTATATGGAAAAATATGTCATGGAATCTTTGTTCAAGATGAATGACTCAGACGGGGCTTTAAATAGAATGAAGCATCGTTATCAAAAAATGGTTGAAAGTCCTCTTTCTACACTTTGGGAAGGATGGGGAATAGGAAAAGAGGGTTATGGAGGTGGAAGCTATAATCATGGATGGTCAGGGGGTCCACTTACGTTATTGATGGAATATGTATGTGGCATTTCTCCCTTGGAACCGGGATTCAGCAAATTTCAGGTGATGCCACAGCCGGGATATTTAGAGAACGCAAGTGCATCATTTGAAAGTGTAAAAGGGACTGTAAAATCTTCATTTGAAAAAAACAGTAAAGGTATTGAAGTGAGCGTCACCGTACCTGCACTAAGCAGTGCTTTAGTAAAAATGCCGTTCAAAGAGGTAAAGCGAATAAAGTTAAATGGAGAAATAGTTTGGGAGAATGGAAAATACCAGAACAAATATACCAATCATAATGAAGTGGCGGAAGGTAGGATAGGATTCGAGGTTTTATCTGGTGAGTGGACATTTATTGCAGAATAGCCTTTTGTATTGATTTTTCAAATGTCTTTTCGATTGTTGCAAAAATGGGTCACGAATAATCAACTTCTGTACTTGTTCTTTCAATCAATCAATGATCAAAAAATATCCCACTAAGGACAGGGGTTAAGCCCCGGATAGGGTTAATTCGGAATTTAACTGACTTGTTATAGGAAAACCTGAGGTAGGTCCCGTTTTTGCATTGTTCAACTTCCTGAACCGGGGTAATTAATTCAGAGGTCTCTGCATCGAACATTTCAATAGCTAACTTTCTTCCTTTGTCGTCCCAATCAAGAAAATAAAGAGAAACCTTGTAGTCCCTTGTGCCTTTAACGTTGATGGTTGAAGTGAAGGTATAACCTATCTGATCATTGTCTTGAGAGTAAATGCAAGAGGCAACACGTGGAAAGCCATTTTTTGAATCTGGCGCAAGGGTTCGCTTGTCGTAACTTTTGTCCGCCCACACCATATTCAATGGCTTGTTGTTTCCAAAGATTTTATAGAAGTCAATTGAGGTTACGTAATCAGGGAGCTTTTCCCTGTGTTTGCCGTTACCATCATAATTGCACAGTTGATAACCATCCGATCCGTAGACACCTCCCCAGTTTCCGCTTGTTGTGGTATCAGTTGACAAGTATTTAGCTTTAAATTCATCGGCGGTACCAGTGCTGTATTGGGTTGGCTGTCCCTGATAAGTTATTTTGATGTTGTAGTTGCCCGGTGCGATTCCATCCAGGTATACAAATTGATCGTCATCAGTAACAACTTTGAGCCAGCTGGCTGGATGGTATACGCCATTCCATATTAATTTTCCATTTACTGTTACGCTTTTTATTTCCTTTTCAGCCTTTGGCAGGCCAATTCTTCCAGTGACAGCAGGTGGTATTGAAATCTTGCACCTGCCTGTAACAGTATTAAAACTAGCACTGATATTTCCTTTTGGACTGGGAGTTGTGCCGGAAACATAAGTCAAGGAATTGGCCAGATGCGGTAGAATTTCAAAAGTGCTGAAGCCTGGTGAGGTTGGCTTAACCCCCAGTATTTCCTCGCTTAGCCATTTTGTTACCCCAGCACCCCATGGATGACACAAACTTGTGAAGCCACATTGGTTGCTTGGTACGGGTCCGTTTTTACCCGATAAGGCATTCCAGGAGGGCCGGTAATTCTCGAAAAATGTGGTTCCACCGTATGCGATCTGCCCTCCCCATAAGTCATATACCGACTCCAAAGCCTCGGCATATTTATCCATTCGAGATAAGGCTTGAATGACAAAGTATTGATTGAAAGGGGAATATGAGATGCGGTTATTTCGATCAGCAAAACTAGCGCTATATAGTATGGATTTTTCCTTTTCAGAAAGATAGCCGGTATTTACAGCATCAGCGGCCGCATGAAGACCAAATTTATTATGAAAATTGCCGTCCTCTTTCAGTTCAATTATTTTCTTATCTGCATAACCCATATATTTCTCACTTAAGTCCTGACGGCCAATTGTGCTCATTGCCGTTGCAAATTCTTTCCATGCCCTAATGCATACCATTTTGTAAGCGTTTTGTGGCTCTGGAATATTGGGATGCTCAAACCCAGCTCCCAGTCTTTCATCCCATCCAAAGAAAACCAGGGAAGGATTCGTGCCGTAAATCTTGTAGGCGTCGTCGAGCTTCGCACACGCATTTTCAATGTAAGTATTAAGCGTTGTAGTATCGCCGGTATAGTTATAATAATCGATAAGGCTTAATACCCAATAAAGGGCGTAACTTCTGATCCCATTGCTTTGGTTTGCGGTGTGAGTAATGTTTTTTTTAACCAGATCAAAATTACCAAACGCGACCATTGACGCAGCTTGAGCGGGATAGGCGTCGCCTGTCCAGGAGATTCTGTCCCCACGGTTCATCAGGATAGCACCATAGTAATCTTTGAGCAGGTTTAACTTTACTGTGTAAGCTCCTGTATACCAAATTTTTGTTAACATTGGGTCGCTGCAGGAAAAGCTGCCGTTGTAATTGGTGGGCCTGATTTGGCAAACCAGTCTTAGGTTTTTGATATGCCATGTGCCTGTGTGAGACCGGACATGGATCCAGCCAAACCGGACACCTTCATACAGTTCAGGATTTAGCTCAAGCCGATAGGTGTTTCCGTGTTTTTTGGGAGTTAATGTTTTTGGGGGATAATTAGGAGCGTAGACAGGAGGTTGATTGTACTCGCTAATGCTCATTTCTATGGTATCTTGTAAGTCCGGACTTTCAAATTCAAGCCAGCCTGCATTGACGCAACCGAAATCAAAGCGGATGTCACCTTCCCCGAGGACCTTTATAGTCGCGTCTTTTTTAAAATTTTTCATGTCGAAACTTCCGGTTTCTTTTGTCATCCAACTCTTCGGACTTAATCGGTAGCTTTCGGGACCGTCAGTTGCTTTGGGGTTGCTCCAACGATAGTTGAATATTGGGTCCGGTGAAAGCAGATTTAACTTCTTGCCCGGGACACCCGTAATAGGAGGATATGTATCAGTCTGGCCTATTGAATACATCGACATTGAACAAATAAACGTTACCATCATGCCTGTTTTGAGTAATAAGCGTGTTACTGTTTCTATATTCAATTGCAGTGGGTTAAATGATAAAATCGTTGTGTATTTTGGTTGGTTTTGTAAGTAAAGCTATTTTTTGCTAAGATAGCGGATGTTCAAATTTTGAATAGAGATAAACGCATTTGATTTTTGTGCTTTTTGATAATCTGCTTGCTTTGCCGAGTCCTGAAATTACTTGTCGTTATGTTTGGCTATTGCGCGTGTTGGACAGTTTAAAGTTTATTAAGTATTATTACTTCGACTAATTTTGAGATTTATTTCTATTGTCCCTATGAAAAGAATTGTTCTGCTAAGTTTTGCGTTGATTTATGTGACAATCTGCAATGCCCAGACGGGCATAAATTTTCATTCCGGTTCCTGGCGAACACTTTTGTCCAAAGCGCAGATGGCTAAAAAGATGATCTTTGTCGACGTCCATACGGACTGGTGTGTGCCTTGCAAGGTGATGGACAAGACTGTGTTCAATGCCGCTGGGGCAGCAAAATTCTACAACAACAATTTTGTCAACTATCGAATGGATGCGGAAAAGGGTGAAGGCATCGAACTGGCAAAAAAATATGGTGTTACTGCTTACCCGACATTTCTCTTCCTGAACAGTGAAGGCTACCTGGTTGATAAAGTTGTTGGAGAACGCAGGCTCGGGGAATTTATCAATACAGGAAAGAATGCTCTTGTAATGGGTGCCGACCCGAAGAACCTCGGAAACCTGGAGGCTGCTTTTGAAAACGGGGAAAGAAATCCAGGCTTTCTAAAAGATTATTTGCAGCGCATGCCCAAAGATGGTCTCGATAATTCAAAGGTGCTGGATGCCTATTTTAAGGAGGTTGCCGAGACAAATCTTCGGCCGGCAGAATTTGTCCGGTATCTGGCCTCGAATTTGACGAACATCAATTCCGCATCAGGCATGTTCCTTCTAATGAACTACGATATATTAGATGCGGAACAGAAATCGGATTTGACAAACCGACTATATGAGGTCATTGTGCGTCAGGGAGCGGGGCGGGCACTCAAAGATTTGCACCTGTCGGAATGTCGTGTCCTCTTGGATTTTGGAACAAAAATGCCCGGATTACAGCCGAAGCAAATTGAACTTATCAACCGGATGAACCTGATCTATGGAGGGTTGATCCGGAACACTGACCAGATCAAGGCCGCAGGCTATGCTTTGGCAGCGCCAGTAGAAAAGCTCAGCCTGGGCAGCATCCGGGCCGAAGATGTCCGACGTAAAAATGAGCTGCTAAGGCCATACTTAACCGGAGAAAAAGACAGTGTGTCTTTTCCAGGTTTTGCAGAGGAGCGGAAGCTATTAGCCACGATTTACAGCAACGAAGTTTCGGAAATATTATTCACTGCCGCAAAGGCTTTCGGTGAGCTGCCTGCCACGGAAAGTCAGGCACGCAATGATGCCAAGAAATGGATCAGACGCTGCCGGGAACTAATGCCCGCCTCTGAAGTTTTTAAAAAGTTAGAAGCTTCATTTGCTACACAGTAACAAAAGCCAGCAAAACTGCTGCTCATACTGAATCTCACTTAGCATCATTCCCCAAAGGTTTTTGCTAGTAGTTCCGGCCTAAGCAGCCAATTGCGATGGCTTTAGGGAATTGATCAATAGCCGTTGTCTGGTATCGGTTCATTGATTATCTCGTTGCCGGACAGATCATAATATCGGCAAACCATCGCCTGGGTATCCACAATCCATTTCGCGACGCCTGCGTTTGCTACCTGCTGGCAAAGCGTCAAAAAATCGCTTTTTCCCTGCTGGTGTTCGACAATGATCTGCTGCAGCAATTGCGGTGAAACAGTCCCGGAGATCGTTTTGTTCGTGTAGCTCGGATCCGAGCTAAACTGCAAGTCATCGGCACCATGATAAATGGTCTGGCCATTGCTGACCATAAACTCATAGTGCAATAAGCCGAGCTGTTTGATTTCCTGTACATAAGCGGGGAAATCCGCGCCGCTTTTTACCTTGGCGTGTGCCGCCCTCATTTGTTGTAATGTAAACATTGCTTTTTAATTTTGATACTCAAAAGTAGACGGACCCACCGAGCCCCGATTGTAAAAAACCGTTTATTTCAGCCGGCTGAGGTATTTCTCGGGTGTAACGGCAGCGAATTTTTTAAAACTTTTGATAAAATGGGACTGATCATAAAAGGACGCAAGATATTCGGCATAACCCATTTGGCCATTTTCCATAGCGGCGAGGACATGCTGTGACCGGACGATGGTCGCATATTTTTTGGGTGAAGCGCCGACTTCAGCCCGGAAACGCTTTTCCAAGGGACTGGCGCTAGTATGCAGCATCGCGGCCAGCTCCTGAATGCGGATACTCCCTGCGGAGCCATGGATATATTCGAGCGCCCGGCTGACCAGCAGATCGGGCGGCCGCTGTTGTAAATGGTTCAGCAGGAATTGTTCGACTAAAGCGATACGAGCCGCGTCATGACCCGCAAACGCCAGCTTCTCTTCCAGGTCATCCAATTTTCCGCGGTCAAAAAAATGTTCTAGCGAAAGGCTTTCTCCGAACAGTTCATGAAGCGGCGTTTTTAAGAATCTGCCCACGGCAGTCTCCCGAAATATGACCAGGACAGAACCAATGCCCGCAGTGTTCTGAAAAATACGGTAAGTATCACGCAGGCCGGTAATACCCGTCGCTGCCAGCGGTATTTCCCTGCCTTCTTCCAGGTAGGCCAGCCTCCCGCGGTACTGAAAGCCAATGACCAGAGCGGTACCAGGCAACACGGTGTAAGCAGCGGCCTCTTCATTTTCAGAAATGACCAGCTGTTTAACATAGGGTACTAAACCAGCTGAAGGTAAATAAACTTGAAACCGCATCTTTAAAGTTAGCTTTTAATTTGAACTTTAAGATGAGATGTGAATAGCCGGATTTTTAGGCTACCTATAACGGCGAGGCTTGTTGCTGTCTGGATCTTTATACAAGATTTTCACACATTTCTCACCAGCATCACCTCTCCCAAAGGGAGAGAGGTAGAATGATATGTAACAGGAGTGTTCAAGTAGGAAAAGGGCTTTTGTATGTTTATAAGATGAGCAAATCATGGTCTCGAAAGCTGTAGTATCCTTCCGGATAGGTGACGATGTGGTCTAATGTTACGATGCTGAGCGTACTGGCGGATTCTACGAGTTTGAAGGTATAGGATAAGTCTTGTTCAGTTGGATGGCTATATTTTGTACTGACAATAATTTAAAATAAATTTTGCGTAACCATTTGGTTTCTGTTACATTTGTAACCAAATGGTGTCATATTATGGAAATGAGAAGAGATGTTTTTCAGGCAATTGCGGATCCGACACGCCGGGCAATTATTGGTTTGCTCAGTGAGCAGTCCCTGAACCTTAATGAGGTGGCGGGTCATTTTGAGGTGAGCAGGCCTGCGATTTCCAAGCACATCAAGATACTAACTGAGTGTGGGTTGGTAATGGTGTTGCAGAAAGGGCGGGAGCGTTTTTGTAGCGCAGATATGGATAAGCTCAAGGAAGTAGACCAATGGCTGAGCCATTATAGAAAATTCTGGTCCCGCAAGCTGGATGCCCTTGGGACGTTTCTGGAACGTGATGATGCGGAAGACCGGCCTTAGTCAATAAAAATCAACCAAAAACATAAAGCTATGGAAACAAAACCAATGATTGTAGAACGTGTTTACAAAAGAACCCGGCTGAAACTCAGTCATGAGGAACTAGACAGCTTCCCTCAGGAAAATCCGAACTTCAGAGTTGAAAGCTTTACCGGGGGCTGGAATTATTTTGTCAACGAAAGCCTGGTTTCATTTGTGGAACAGAGGTGATCAAAGGTCGGTAAGCTAAATCGCACGCATGTAAGCAAATCCCTGAAGCTTGTAAGCAAATCGGGGTCTTTCGTTAAATAGTGGGTATGGTTCCGCCGTCAATTATGAATTCAGTTCCTGTTAAATACCTGGCCCCTGGTGACACTAAGAAACCGACCAGGTCTGCAACTTCTTCAGGCTCGGCCGGTCTTCCAAACGGTATTCCACCCAAAGCATCCATCACACTTTGTTGAGCATCCTCAACGGAAATATTCGAAGCCCGGGCGATCCGCTCCAAAAAGCGTCCGACAGCCTCAGTCCTGATCCATCCCGGCGAAACAGTCAACACCCGCACACCCTTAGAAGACACCTCTTTGGATAAACCCTTGCTATAATTGATCAATCCGGCTTTAGCAGCTGCATAAGGTAAAGTTGAATCATATAGGGGCAATTTGCCCTGAATAGAAGCGATGTGAATAATAACTCCGCTTTTTTGAGCGATCATCTGTGGTAAAAATCCTCTATCCAACCGGACCGGAGCAAGCAAATTAGCCTGAAGGGTTGATTCCCATTGTTCATCGGTTAATACCGCAAAACCACCAGCAGGTGTTTCTGAAGAGCCAAGATTGTTCACCAAAATATCCAGCCTTCCATAAGTAGACAGGACTTCACTTACTACTTTTTGTACTCCATCTGCCTTACTCAGATCGGCAGGAATGAAATGCAAACTCTTGTTATCCCTTTCCGGTGTGTTTCTTGCGATAATAATAACCGTTGCACCAGCTTGTAAAAGCCTTTCTGCGATTGCTCTTCCGGCTCCTTTTGTACCTCCGGTAACCAATGCGATCTTACCGGATAACTCATTATTGAAATTAAATTGTTCCATTTTTAAGAATTGTTTATAGGGCAAAATTGGTGTCTAAAAACAGTTTGCACAAGTACGGAAATACGAATTGCATAGGGATAAATTATTCCCCTATTGCGCAATTTGGAACATAGGTGTAACTTTATAAAATGTACGAAAGAAAGATACAGCCGAACTTAAATTGCGGACTGGATTTGATCGGAGAAGTGCTTTATGGCAAATGGAAGATCCGCCTCCTGTGGTTCATCAACGAAGGGCATCAGCGCCCCAGTGAATTGCAGCGGAAAATACCGGATGCATCCCGCAGAGTATTGAATATCCAGCTGAAAGAACTGGAAGGACACGAACTGGTTGTGAGAAAAATTTACCCCGTTGTACCGCCAAAAGTAGAATACAGCCTTACGGAATTTGGAAAGACGTTAATCCCTGTGATTGCCGCATTAGGTCAATGGGGCGATGAACACGAAGACCGTTTGCGGGATGTGATTTTGAAACAAGTTAACGCAACTCCCTATCTGGAAAGCCACCAATAACCTTTGCTGATTTTGGGAAACCTGGTGATTGAGGAGATGAATTCTATTCGTCGATAAGTTTATGAGTAAGTTATGAAGAAGTCTATATATATATTATTAATGTTAATATGGGTATTGACCGGCTTAATACCTCCTGGCGCAATAGCCAGACAAACAGTTGTTTCCTCTCCTGATAGTTTGACCTTGTTTGACAAGATCAGAAACAGGCAAATTCCTGTGGCAATCTACAAGCCCAGGTCAGGTAAGGCAAAAATTGTCATTTTCAGTCATGGATACGGGCAAAATAGGCCCGGTACTTATCTGGCTTATTCATATCTTAATGAATATTTAGCATCAAAAGGCTATTTTGTAATCAGCATCCAGCATGAGTTGTCAACCGATAGCCTGATACCTTCTTCCGGAATACCGCAGGTCGTAAGACGGCCATTTTGGGAACGCGGGGCTGAGAACATTCTGTTTGTTATTAACGAATTAAAAAGAACAAATCCGGAACTGGATTTCAAGCATATTACCCTGATTGGTCATTCCAACGGGGCTGATATGACTGCCTTATTTCCACAAACGTATCCTGGGATCATAGATAAGATCATAACCCTTGATAACAGAAGGATGCCGTTGCCGAGGACCGCTAGTCCAAAAGTTTATTCATTGCGTTCAAGTGACCAGCCGGCTGATGAAGGGGTACTGCCGAACGA
Source organism: Pedobacter ginsengisoli (assembly GCF_030244015.1). GTDB lineage: Bacteria > Bacteroidota > Bacteroidia > Sphingobacteriales > Sphingobacteriaceae > Pedobacter > Pedobacter ginsengisoli. Next base: position 77,945 of record NZ_JASSYX010000003.1, on the reverse strand, counting down.
GGCCGAGCAGCAGAAATACGGAATTAAGATCATCAAGCTTCCCAATACTATTCACAATGATATGGACGATCATGCCAATAACCGGCAGCGTAACGAGATCAGGGAATATGTGCTATCCTTTCTGAATGATTAGTTACATGGACATAGTTATCAAGGACAACAATGTAGAGGCTAAAAGTTCATGATAGAAAGTTCATCTATTTCAGCAAGGAAGCCAGATGCCACAACTGATCATAGACGGTTTCAAACTGTTGCCTGTCTTTATATGGAATGCTGGTGTTGTAAAAAATAATGAGCCCTCTTTTCAGACTCTTGTCATAATACATATAGGTATTTATTCCAGGGTCACGACCTATATGGCCGATTTTGCGCATCAGATCATTCATCGACCAAAAGACCCCTTCGTTATAGTTGATGGCATCATAGTTATAGTTAATGGGCTTATCTGTGGCGGTAAAGTTAGGCCGCCACAGTTCTGCTCTGCTTTTTGCCGACAATATCTGTTTCCCGCTACCAATAATACTCAGAAGGATTTTCGACAGATCAGAAACTGAAGTCCGTACACCGCCATCAGGGTAAGTGACCAGCCCATACCAGCGAACTAAAGATAAGGTGTCGCCTTTCCTCTCATATAGCCTGCTATGTTTACCGGTATCTATATCGCTTAGTAACCACCCGGTGTTTTTTAGGTTCAATGGGTCGAAAAGGAACTTTTTGCTGTATTCGTTTAGCTTCATGCCGGTGACCCTTTCAACAATGTAGCCTGCAAGGGCAGCTCCTATGTTGGAGTAATAGGATTCAGTACCGGGTTTTGCTTTCACAAAGTTGCTGTCCTGATAAAACCGGCCTTTCGGCACCAGGTAATCTTTCAAAAATTCTCCAAGTGGAATTTTCGCGTCACCTCCATAATAATAGCTGGTGTCGCTGTAGACAGGCTCACGGTCCTGGATTCCCGAGGTATGCACCACCAGCTGCCGCATGGTGATCTTGTCTCCTGGAAAATAAGGGTTCTGCACTTTAAAGGGTAAATATTTGTTGATGTCCTCATCCAGGGATAACTTGTTTTCCTGAACAGCCCGCATGACGCAGATCCCGGTAATGGACTTGCTGACCGAGCCGATGTTCATAATGGTTTCAGGGGTATAGGGAATTTGTTTTTCTTTATCTGCATAACCGTATCCCTTAGACCAGAGTACGCCTTTGTCAGATATTATCGCTGCGGATAACCCCACGATACCCGCAGTCTCTGTTCTTGCTTTGAGCAGGCTATCAATTTGATGAGATGCGTCCTGTGCCGCCACTTTGGTAATAATAAAAGTCAGGGCCAGGGTGAATAGTTTCCATGTTTTCACGATTAAAAGGATGGTTTAGGTATGCACTTTTCTTTAAACAGACACAATTATTTTTATTGTGTTGCATAGATTTTTTTCAAGACGGGAATCTTTCCCTCTACCCACATCGTCCCTTCCAGATAAAAATCGATGCCGGTCCGTTTTTGCACATCGACCAATTGATTCCTTAGTTTTATAGAAGGTAATCCGATAGCTTGGCGCAATTGGTCCGCTTTAGGCAGGTCATGTATAGTCAGTGTATTTAAATAACCATAAGATCTTTCTTTATGGTCAGAGCCGACGGTGATGCGCCAGTCCTCGATAACAGCGAGATCGCCAGGTGACAGGTCGCCGGTGGCTATAGCCTTGAATAACAAGGGGCGTAGTGCGGCGTATAATTTGTCCTGCCTTACATAAGCCGGGGATATGGAATTATGATGACTGAGAATGGTCCAGGCCCATAATGTGTTACCGATCCGTTTTTCTCCCGGGTAACCTTTTTGTAAGATCAGCTCATAAATCTGTTTGACCTGCCTTTCACTCTGGGGGACAAAACGGCGCATAAGAAAGTCATCCTGTGCTTTTTCCCCGGTGATCTTCAGGTTTTCTGCAGCCAGTTTCTGATCGTCCTTAAACAATTGCTTTAAGATATTTCGCATTGGCATGTCAAGCCTTTGGAGATAGCGGCGGTGCAACGCAGGATATTCCTTTACAAGTGGCTGCCAAGCCGGATCAGTCTGTAGCTGGCGGAGAAGCTTATTTTTCCGAATTGATGGTAAAGTCAAGCCATTGGCAATCGCTGCCCGCAGATATTCAAAAGCCTTTGGCCTTTTACCAATGTAAACCGCGATCTGTGCGGCGATCTGGTAATCCCGCAGAAATACAAAGTCATAATGCCTGAAAACCTGATCCATTACGGTCAAGGCTTCCTGATAACGACCGTTGACGATATCCTGATCCGCTATGATCATTTGCCGGTGATAATTTCTATAATCGTCCTGCTTTTGCCCATGCTCGCCCTGGCAGGCGATTAGGGTCAAAATTAAAATGATGCAGGCTTGTTTGAACATGATGCAAATTAAAGAAAAATCAGATTGGATAGCATCAGAAAATTTTGGGTTGAATGACCAGAGGCCTTTTTTCCAAATAGTTGGGCAAATCCTTCAAATCCCTTTGCGCTTTATTGCCATACAAAGCCTGGGGGCAGGGCACAAAAGAGAGCCTGCCCACTTTAAATGGTGAAGAAAGGTTTTTTCGAAGCTGCGCCCGATTTGCCTGAATGAGGTTTACTGCTTGAACCAGCTTGTCGGATTGCAGCTAAAAGTGCTATTTTTGAAGGGTCGTCCAACGGTCGGCTCAGAAATTTATGGAAGAAATCACCACCTATACGATTTCCAAACTTCAAAGTGCTTTTGCATCCAGTGCAGATCAGAAAGACTATCTTTTTGTTCCGATGGGCAAGGAACCAATCTATGCAGCAGAGCCATTTCGGGCCGAGAACTTCAGCATCGCATTCCTACGGGAAGGGGAACTTAATTTTCAGGCCGGGCTTACTTCACATTTTGTACAGGCACCTGCTTTAATCACCATTGGGCCAAGCGTCACCCGGAGTTTTAAACGTTCTGATCAAAAACCGGGAATGGAGCTGATCTTTTTTAAGGAAGCATTTTTAGTGGAACAGCAATCAGATGTGTTCTTCCTGAATAAATTCCCATTTTTTGAAGACAACGATCATCATGTGATCTCGCCGGATGAGCAGACGCTCGTTCGCCTTCAGGCTCTCTATTCGCAGATCGCGAATTGCGTATCGGACAACCTTGAACATGAACACTCCATCATGCGCAATCTGATTTATGTGCTTATTTATTATATTGATGGTTGTCACCGGCAACAGAAGCAAGCGGCTAAGTCTGAAAAGGTAAACCCGCTGTTTCAGCGTTTCAGAAATATGCTCATCAAGGAATTTGTAAGGCACCGGTCGGTAAATTATTATGCGGCTGCGCTGAATGTTACTCCAAAATATCTTTCCAGGGTGGTTAAAGATGTCACCGGGCAAACTGCCGGGGAATGGATAGATAAGGCAGTGCTGCTGGAAGCCAAGGTGCTCCTGCAAAATAAACACCTCAATATTTCTGAGATCAGTGACCATCTGAATTTTTCTGACCAGTCTTTTTTCGGTAAATATTTCAAGAATCTTGAAGGTGTTTCCCCGCTCGATTACAGGAAGTCCCATACTTAATTCATATTCAGGGGACATTTAGACCAAAAGAAGGGAAAATCCAACCTTTTTTGAGGCTGATGCCGTGCAGAGATTTGTACCGGCAACCGGTACCAATTGCCGGAAGCCCCTAAGATGAAATATATTCCTGAACCAGAAAGAAAGTTTACAGATGAAATCGCGGTCAAAACTTACCGTTCCCTGGCCCGATCGGATTTCAAATGGCAGGATGGTCGCACCTGGCCCTGGATGTCGCTTGACCAAAGGATCATACTGCCTGTAAAAGAAAAAGTGCGGCGAGAATTTACCACGCCCGGGACAGTTATAGTTATTGCTATGCTGGCAGGGAAACTCAACTATGCTGATTCCTTTGGCTTCAAAAGAAAGCTGGTAAAAGGAACCTTACTGGTCATGACCAACCAATCAGGTCGCTATGAATACCAGGTGAAAAACTCCCTCAACCATACCGATGCGGAATTCATAGAAATAGAAATGGGTAAGGGTGCAAACTACGATGGCACCAGTTTTCTGCAGGAAGGGGGCCTGCCTGATAAAAATATACTATACCGGATTATTAGCCCGTCTCCTATAAAAATACTTGCCGGTCAGTTTGATAAGGGATTCGTGCATCCCATCCCGGAATTTTTGGATCACATGGTCATTTTTGTTGTCTGGGGCGAATTGTGGGTAAATGGACTGAGCATGACTGCTAAGGACACAGTCCTGATCGAATGCAAACCCGGGCTCAGCCTGGAATTCACAAAGGACAGCGCTGTGATGCTGTTTAAACTTCCAGCGAATGCGTCAGATCAGTAAGCTCAGTATTCACATGAGCAAGCGCCGGGGCTAAAATTCAGAAAGACCGGCACAAGTAATTAGTTATGAAAATTTTAATAAAACAATTCAATATGAAAATCATAAAAATAGCGGTTCTGCTGCTGATATCCAGCGGTACTTTCGCCCAGGTCAGGCAGGATTCTTTGCTGAGACTTTCATTGCAGGATGCGATCTCAAGATCCAGGATATGCAATAAAGCAATACTGGTGGGCAAGGCTGAGGAAGAAGCTGCAACCGAGGATCTCAGCGATTCGAAAGCATCTGTACTGCCAAGTGTCGGCGCAAGCGGTTCCTATCAAAGATTTACCAAGCTTACCATGTACACTGACGGCCTTTTCGAAAGTAAGTCTGTACCTAAAAGGCCTGGGCCTGACGGGGCCGACCTTGGATTGAGCGCCAGTTTGAACTTATATTCAGGCGGCAGGACCAGGTCCCTGCTCCAGGAACAACAATACAGGTCTTCATTGGCAGAGCTCAGTACCAGGGAAACAAGCGGAGGTGTAAGCCTTCAGGTAGCAGCCCGGTATCTGGACCTGATCCGGCTTTCAGCACAGGAAAAACTTACCCTTGACCAGGTAAGAAGGGCAGAAACCAGGTTAAAGAACATCAATGCACTGTACAAACACCAAAAGGTTACGAGAAGTGATGTACTCCGCGCTGAAGTGATGCTTTCCAATGTACAGCTTGGGCTGGAGCAGATCCGTAATGACCTGAGGATTGCAGGCGATAAACTCAGCGTGCTGCTTGATCTGTCCGGGAAAACACGCATACAGGCCGTCGACAGCCTGGGTACTGACAGCCTTTCTGTTGCGCAAATCGGGGACTTGGTCCTTGATGCGCCAAGTACCTCATTTTCTGTTCTGAAATTCGGAGAAACTCAGAAAGTTCAGCAAGCCAGAATTAAAGGGATACGGAGCGGCTATTACCCTTCAGTCTCGGTATATTCAGCATATGGCCTGTCTTATCCAAATACCATCTTCTTTCCACCGGTTGATCAGGCCTATTCTATTGGTTTTGTTGGGTTGAAGGTGCAGTACAACCTGTCTGCTATCTACCACAACAAACACAAAGTAGGTGCTGCCCAAAAGCGGTTGCAGCAGCTTCAGATGCAGAAGGAGGTTGTCGCAGACAATACCCTGCAGGAAGCGCAAAGCCTCGGCATTAAATATCAGGAAGCTTCAAACAGGATCCAGGTCATCCAAAAACAAATTGAGCAGGCAGCGGTAAACTACAAGATTGTCAGCTCTAAGTACTTCAACCAGCTGGCGCTATTGACCGATCTACTGGATGCCGATAATCTTTACCAGGAATCCATATACAACCTGGTTCAGGCCAAGGCCATACGCCAGCTGTTGGTCTATCGCCTAAAATACACTTCAGGTAAACTATAAACTTATTTAAATCGACATGAAAACGACAACTACTTCTAATGTAAGCTCGGCAAACCGGGCATATTTACTCATCGCAATTGCTATTATTGCAACTGCCCTAATTTATTTCGGTATCCATATTGCAGCAAATTTGGATTCTATCCAAACCAACGATGCGCAGGTTGATGCTTACATCAACCCGGTATCGGCACGGGCGGGTGGATTCATCAAAAAAGTTTGTTTTGAAGAACACCAGCGGGTGAAAAGCGGAGATACACTGGTCATCATGGAAGACCAGGAATATCAACAAAAACTCAATGAGGCTAATGCTTTCATGGACGATGCCAAAGCACAGCTTGATGTACTTGACGCTGGTATCCACGCTGCTGAAAGCGGAACGCTGGTCAATCGTGACCAGATCCAGGCGGCCAGGGCGCGCCTTGTGCAGCAGCAGTCTGAGATCGAACGTTATCGCAACCTGATTAAAGAAGAAGCCGTCACCGGTGCAGATCTGGAATCTGTCCAGGCCAGGTATGATGTGGCACTCAGCGATTTTCATGCAGCACAAAGCGGCCTGAAAACCGGGCTGGCAAAAGTTGAGGAGCTTAGATCACGAAAGGCCTTGCTGAACGCAGACCTGAAGAAGAAAGAGGCTCAGTTGACCCTGGCCAAAATAAATCTGGCTTATACCATCATCAAGGCACCTTACGCAGGCAGAATGGGTAGAAAGACAATTTTGGAAGGCCAGCAGATTCAGCCCGGACAGCCCCTGGTTTCTATTGTCAATGAACACAAAAAATGGATCACTGCAAACTTTAAAGAAACCCAGATAGAAGGAATGCGTATAGGGCAGACCGTCGATATTGAGATTGATGCCATTTCTAAAAAGACCTATAAGGGCAGGATCCAGGCAATTTCAGCATCTACCGGTGCCAAGTTCTCATTGTTGCCACCGGACAATTCAACCGGGAATTTTGTAAAGATCGTGCAGCGTATACCGGTCAGGATCAGCTTTGATGACCAAAATATTGAAGAGGTCAAATCCGGAATGAACGCAACAGTCTCCGTATACTATAACTAACATGAAAACTCCAAATTACGTTTATCCCTGGCTGGCCGGCAAAACAGGGCTGCCATTCCTGCTCTTTTTGATCATGCTGTCAGGTATTGTGCAGTTCGCAGCCTTTGCCATGAGCCAGCAGTATGTCATCTCTTCCATGGGTGCGCAGCCCGAGGACATCACCTTTGCACTTCAGATGACCTATGTGGGGATACTGGTCACCTTACCGGTACATTTTCGGCTGATCCGGTATTTCGAGGCCCGAAGCTATCTGATCTTTGCGATCACCTTAGGAATTGTTCTTAGTATTGCCTGTGTCTATACCACCGACCTGATCCTGTTTTTTATATTTCGCTTTTTGCAGGGGATTGTGGTCTGCATGATCTGTGGCACTATGCTGATGATGCTTTCTCTTTACCTGAAACCCGAGTACAGGCAAATTGCTGCGCCATCAATATTCTACGGGACTATTTTGAGCAGTGGGGTATTTATCGGGCTGGTCTTCTCCCAGGTGGCGCTCAATCAGAACTGGAAAGAGATTTACTGGTACCTAATTGCTTTCCAGGTTTTGTCCCTGGTACTGATCCTGCTGATCTTCAACCCCAGGTCAGGGATCAGACCTTATCCCCTGTACCAGATCGACTGGGCGGGATCCATATTTTTTCTTACCGCAGGGCTTTCACTCGCCTACACGCTGATCTACGGCTCCAAATATTACTGGTTTAGTGATCCGCACATCCGCTTTTCTTCCTGTTTATTTATGCTCATGCTGCTGCTGTTCCTGTTCCGGGCAGCTACAGTAAAGCGGCCCTTGATCAACATCACAGCCTTTAAGTACAAAAAATTCTGGGCCGGTCTGATCTTGCTTGCGCTATACTATGGCATCAAAGACAGCTTGAACCTGGTCTTTGGTTATACCGCGGGGGTGCTGCAATGGAGTCCGTCTCAGATTATGGCACTGGGCCTTGTCAATGTAGCTGGTGTTTTTACTTTTATGTTTATCTCCGGTAAACTGATCCTGAAAAACAAAAAGATTGTCCCGGCGGTGCTGATCGTCGGTTTTGCGATATTGCTGTTTTATCACCTCTGGATGTACCATATTTTTACTCATGATCTGTCGTTTGGGGATCTAATGCTACCTGTTTTTTTGCAGGGAGCGGCCTCAGGGCTGATCTTTGTACCGATCATGATTTTCACGCTGACTTCTCTGCCACCATATACCGGAATGACCGGGCTGATCGTTGCTGCTTATGTGCGTTTCGTTACCGTCCTGAATGTCGGTGCCGGATTCTATAATCTGCAGCTTTACTACAATCAGCTTTTTAAGGAGCGTTTCCTGGTTCACATTACAAGTACCGGGCAGATGGCCGGTGAAAGATTGGCAATGCTGCGGCAATTATTCATTAGCAAAGGGATGAGCCCTGCACAAGCGGAAAGCCTGGCAAACCTGAACCTGAGCAGATCGGTGGCCATACAAAGCCAGTTGCTGAGCAATAAAGCGATATTTCTATCCATGAGCATTGCCGTTGCTGTTATACTTGCCGTGCTGATCGTTTCGGTCTGCATTGCTGTTATCCGGTTGCTAAGGGAGAAAAGACAGACGGCAGGCTCACTTGAAGCAGTGGCCACGTAAATTCAACAACAACGAAATCATTTGACTTGGGGCCTCTGTTTGAGCTCGGTTTCACTGCGGATGATACAAGGGCTATAGTATTTCTAAACGCTTTTAGCGACTAAAGTCTCAAATAATTAGAAGTGCAATTACCGTTATGTCGCTGATTTAGTATAAGTTTACATTAACTTATTGTTATCTTTATATAGGGGAATTCATAAAAAACGATGAAAGGCTATAGCTCTTATACCGATCAGGAACTGGTTGCTTTGCTGAAGCAGGGGGATGATGCGGCGTTTGAGGAGGTCTTTGTGCGGTATGAGCCTTTGCTGCTGAATTTCATTTATAAGAAGATCAATGACCGGGAGGGTGCTAAGGATATTTTGCAGGATGTCTTTGTCCAGTTGTGGTATTGCCGGGCTGGGCTTGAGGTGGTGAGTTTGGGCAGCTATCTTTTTACTATTGTGCTCAATAAGATCAGGGATAGCTATAAACACCAGGTGATGCATGAGGGGCATATTGCCAGGCTTCAACAGATGATAGAAGAGCGGGGTGATGGTGCTGACCATCTGGTCCGGGAGAAAGATATTGCCAGGTTGATTGATCAGGAGATTGCGGCTTTGCCGGAAAAAATGCGTGAAGTTTTCCTGCTTCGTAAAGATGCCTTTATGAGTAATAAGGAAATTGCTGATAAACTGGGCATATCTGAACAGACTGTTGAAACACATATGAAGCGTGCGCTCAAGACATTAAGGGGACGGCTGGGGCCGGTTGCATTTGGCTTAATCTCCTTGTGATTTGCATCTTTTGATGGGGTTTGCAATGTTTAATGGCGGGATTATATATCCAGGGCTTTTATCTGTTATCCAAAAAAGTCAGACGCCGTCTGACCAATTGGGCCGGTCGCATTATGACGAGTTGTTGTGCATTCGTCATGCTGAGTTCATCTCAGCATCCCGGATTAGAGAGGCAAAGTAATGGATAGAGGCGGCTGTGTCTATAAAGTGACAATAAACTACAGCCTTATGATTTATATCTTTTAATGGCCCATTTTTCTATTGTTTAATGGCCTATATCAGGAACGGTAGACTACCCACTTTATATGGTTAGTGCCCGCATTAAAATAGTTAATGGGGTTAATCGCGCTTTTGAGCAAAAAGCCAGTCCCATAAGCCTGGTGTAATGCTAACCTGGTACCAGATGTTGTGCCCTTCATTTGGATATTCTGTATATTTGGGATTTTGGCCGGCTTTTCTCATCCCTTCAATCATGCCGCGCGAACCGCTAACCGGAACGTTCTGATCTTTGGCACCATGAAATGCCCATACAGAAACATTTACAATTCTTGAAGAAAGTTTTGGATCATCTCCCCCACAAACCGGTATAGCGGCAGCAAACATATCCGGGCGTGTGCAGATAAAATGCCACGAGCCATAGCCACCTCTTGAAATACCCGTAACATAACGCCTTTTAGCATCTATTGAAAAAGCGGTATCCAGCGCGTTAATGGCTTTATAAACCAATGTGTCTACCGAAGGATAATTGGGGATCCCTCCCCAACCTGATCCTGCCGGGCAATTCGGCACAAAAATAAACGCGGGGTATTTTATTCTATTTGATTCGGTTGATAGTATCTCGGCTGCCGCGGCCCCTTCAATTTGCCTTATAGTATCAGTCCCCGGTTGGCCACCGTAAGGCAGCGATACCACCAAAGGGTAGCGCTTTTTAGAGTCATAATTCAAGGGTTTCAATAATCGATATCGTAACGTATCTCCTTTACTGTTCACATAGGTGCGGGCTTCAAAGAGTCGGGCCAGCGCTTTAGTACTTTCGAAATTCCTTTTTCCCCAGTATGCCTGCGAATGCCATTGATAGGTTATCAGCATTAATAATAGAGCTGTAATTATACCAGCTGCGATTTTTACCTCGCTTAAGGTAGTTGCAACAGATTCCTTCATTGGGATATCCACATTTTCTGTTTTTAATAATTCAATCTCTGTTTTGAGCTGCATTATAAACAGAACAGGGACCAGGTTTGAAAACAGTGAGACCCATAGCGTAATTTTTTCTGACAACCCCGGCTGTATTGATGCCCCCCAAATAATTGTTGACAGTAAAATAAGAGCGATAAAAAGCCCATATATTCCTGCAATTTTTAACCAGATTGTTTTTCTGCCGCCTGAAAATATAAGACTTATAGCATATAAGATTGTAGCGCACAAATAAACAATAGCCATAGCCCTGTAGTAGTTTGCCCCTTGCCTCGACAATAAAATACTACTGAGGATGGCGATATGACAGACATGTGTTATTAATGCAACAATTGCTGCATAAAATACAAACCAATATTTACGGTAATGAAAATACTTTAGTAAGCATACAGATCCAATAGTTGAAATGATACTTACCCCGATAACCCATATTACAATTGAGTCCAGCCGGTATATTCCTGGGCCAAGTTCAAAGGCAAGGAAACTTTGCAATAGCCCGCAAGCAACGGTCAACCATAAAAAAAATATTCCGAGGGTATAGAGATTCTTATTCATAGCTATTTTTTTTACCTGGTTTAATTGTCTCTACACCATGTAAGGATTGGGTTTCCTAAACATATATTGTATTTGGTAAGATTTGTTAACTAATTTAGGGAAAATACTTAAGTAACACTTTACACTTTAATACATTGATGGAGTTTCTTGGGGTTTCCCTTCCTGTACTGTATATTTCGATAAATGTTGCCGAAATCTCCAAATTTATAATAAGGCCTTTAAGCAATGTAAAAATGGGCCATCAAAAGATGTAAATTGTCACTTTATACAGTTTGATTGAGCGCGTTTTATAGAGTTTGGTCGGGCGTATACTATAACATGCCGCTTAGTCAGCATCAGTAACAACATTTGAACCTTCTAGATTATTAGTGTCAAACAATTCGTGTAATTTTTGCTGAAGTAAGCTTTTATCGGGCAGTTGTGTCTTATATTCTGCAACCATTGTAGACGAAAGACTGCGGCTTAGCGCATATTCTACCACTTCATTGTCTTTGTCTTTGCATAATAATATACCGATGCTGGGATTTTCGTTTTTGTTTTTAACATCTCTATCAAGCGCTTCTAAGTAAAAGTTCAACTGTCCTAAATGTTCTGGCTTGAACTTATCAGCTTTTAATTCAAATGCTACCAGACATTGCAATCCTCTATGAAAGAACAACAAATCAATGTAGAAGTCACTATTGCCTACCATGATTTTATATTCTTGGCCTATAAAGATAAAATCCCTACCCAATTCCAGGATGAAAGACTTCATCTGTTGAATTAATCCTTTTTGTAATTCCTTTTCACTATGTGGCTCAATTAGGTTCAGGAATTCAAAGACATAACTATCCTTCAGGTTATTTATCTCCGGATAAGTTTCTCTCAACGCCGTTGAGAGTTTTAGATTTCCAATCATTGTTCTTTCAAATATACCTGCCGTAATTTGTCGATCAAGTTCTCTGAAACTATAATTTTCCTTTTTGGTTAGTTTTAAGTAAAACTCTCGTTCCTCAATGGTTTTACATCTTGAAAAAATCAATAAATTATGTGACCAACTAATTTCTCTCAACAGCGCTGAGAGTTTTGGGGAACTCTTATAAGTCTCATAAAATTGCCTCATCCTCCAAAGGTTTTTATTTGAAAATCCTTTTAATTCCGGTTCCCTTTTCTTTAAATATTCCGCAAGCCGATCTACCACCGACTGCCCCCATCCAGCCGAATCAATTCTATCACTTATATATTCGCCAATTTTCCAGTATAAGTTAATTAATTCAGTATTGACAGATTTGACGGCCTTAAGTCTTGATTGTTTGATGATGTCTGTAACTTCTGCAAATTGACGTTCTAGCATGTTATGTTGAATCTTGTTAAACAAAATTAAGCAGAATAGTCCAGATTGATTAGTGCTGTTTGGTATTCAACGCACATCATTGAAATGTCTTATCTGAAATGTCCAATCAAACTCTATAAAAAGTGCCCAGTCAAACTCTATAAAGTGACATAAATCACAAGCCTTGTGAATTTTCTTTTTTAATGGCACACTATATCCTCTTTTAGCGGCACACGTCATCCTGAATTTATTTCAGGATCTCGGAAGAGTAAAACCAATTATTATATTTGGACCTAAAATAACATCTATGGACAGAGGTGGTTGTATATACATTTTAGCCAATAAAGTTAATACGGTATTATATACCGGTGTAACTTCTGATTTGTATTTCAGGATTAAAGAGCATAAGGAAAAGCACAATCCAGATTCTTTTACTGCAAAATACAATTGTGATAGATTAATGTATTTTGAACAATTCAGCTCAATCGAGGAAGCTATTGTTAAAGAAAAGCAAATAAAGAATTGGCGAAGGTCTTGGAAAGTCAACTTAATCAATTCCACAAATCCAGAATGGGAGGATTTATTTGATAGTATTGAGCCCTAAACTAGCTTGTCCGAGATCCTGAAATAAATTCAGGATGACGACCGATAAATAGATTGTGCCATCAAACATGCTCAAAGTGTGCCATTAAAAGAGAAAGTTCACAAGCCTAATTATTTTTTTCATGTGGAGTACCCACTCGGTTATTTCAGATCGTCCTGTATTTGTAAGCGCAGATAAAAAGTACAACAAAGAATATGAAAGAGGCGAAAGCACTTATCGAAAAATATAAAGCCGGCACATGTACGCCGGAGGAGATGCGCTTGATTGATAAGTGGTTGCTGGAAACCCATATGGGTGAGCGAAGTGAGCTCAGTGCTGAAGATTTTGAACAGATTAGCAGAGAGGTGTGGCTGAATGTGCTTGCTGAGCGTGAGCAAAAGTCAGCTAAGCAAGTGAAGCTGTGGCCTGGGTTCCGGATCAAGCCAGGAATGACAGGTCTTATCGCTGCGGCTGCGGTAGCAGCGATTACCCTGGGAACGTGGATGTATATGAATGAGGTTGCTTCGTCGCGAAAAGCTCCTCGCAATGACGTAGCACAGAATGACATTGCGCCGGGTAAGAACGGTGCGACGATAACGTTGGCCAATGGTAAGGTTATAGAATTGAGTGATGCGAAGAGCGGGGTTGTAGTGGGCGGTGAAAAAGGCTTGGTATACGATGATGGAACGGAGGTTGCTTCGTCGCGAAATGCTCCTCGCAATGACGACCAACTAAACCCATCGTCATTGCGAGGAGGGGATCCTTCGCTTCGCTCAGGACAGGCTGCGCAACCCCATGATGAGATTGCTTCGATACCTCGCAATGACGGGCAGGGTGTTAACGGAAAAGGCGGCGAAGCCGGCGCGACAGCGCAGATGTTGACGGCGAGTACTGCTAAGGGGCAGACGTATCAATTTACTCTTCCTGACGGTACAAAAGTCTGGCTGAATGCCGACTCAAAACTTGAGTTTCCATCCAATTTTGTAAATAGCAAAACAAGAAATGTGAAACTGACCGGCGAAGGTTATTTTGAAGTGGCTACTTCCTACACGTCATTGCAAGAGCCTGTCGCGAAATCATTGCGAGCGCCTGTCGCGAAGTCATTGCGAGAGCCTGTCGCGAATTCATTTCGGGAACGAAGGGCGAAGCAATCTTTTATAGTTCAGACTGCGGCATTGCCGGGTAGAGGGAGCCAAACAGTAGAGGTGCTGGGCACGCATTTTAACATTAACGCCTATGCCGATGGAGGAACCAATAAGACCACATTGCTGGAAGGGAGTGTAGCGATCAATGACAAGGTATTGAAGCCGGGACAGGAGGCGGAGCTGACGGGGAGAAGGCTGATCATTTCCCAGGTGGATCCGGAGCAGGCCGTGGCATGGAAGGATGGCTTGTTTATATACAATGCCACACCGCTGGAAGATGTGATGCGGCAGGTTGCCCGATGGTATAATGTGGAAATTGCCTATGAAAAGGAAAGCCTGAGAAAAGTGCCGCTTGGGGGAACGGTATCGCGGTATGACCATGTGAGCCGGATACTGAATACCCTTGAGAATACAGGAGCGGTGAAATTTAGACTGAACGGAAGAAAAATAACTGTAAGCGAATAGGATAGAGAATGATAACCGAAAATAACAGCAAACGACAAGGGCCTTACCAGCCTGGCTAAAGGATACTGATCATCCCTTAGTGATAGTCAACTAAACCATAAACCAAAAAACGAACGAAATGACAAGACATTTACGACAGCGAAGTTAGCAGAAACAGAAAAAGGGCAAGGAACAAAGCCGAATGGTGCTACCAACACCATCCGGCAGGCGGGCCTAAGTAACCCTAAAACAATTGTTGGAACTATTTCCCGATTAACTTAAACCCAAAGTAAAAGTAATGAAAAAATCTGCTTTTAACTTGCGGCTGTCACAACCCTGGCTGCCGCCCAAAATATTACTCATTGTGAAATTGATTGTTATCATAATGACCACCTGCCTGATGCAGGTAAGCGCTGCCAGTTTTGCACAGAAGATCACCTTCAGCAAAAAGGGTGCAACACTGGAACGGATCTTTACGGAGATCAGGAAACAAACCGGCTATTACGTAGTATATGCCGAAAACAAGATAGACAAGCAAACCAAACTTGATGTCAACTTCAAAAATACCGAACTGAAAAATGTTCTGGATGTGATCAGTAACAGCCAGAACCTGGAATACAGCCTTGATGAAAGGAACATCAGCTTTAAACCGAAGGAGAAATCTTACCTGGAAAAGATTATTGCCCGATTTCAACAGATTGAGGTGCGGGGGCGTGTGGTAGACCAGGACGGAAAACCGCTCCCAAACGCAAGTATCCGGGTAAAAGGGAAAAATACTGTCATCAATACTAACCAGAACGGGGAATTCGAGATTAAAGGGGTGGCTGATGATGCTGTTCTTTTGATTTCTTATGTGGGTTTTAGGACTTTGGAACTGCCTTTGAAGGATGCGGTGATGCCGTTGGAGATTAAGTTAAATGTGGCGACGGGTGAGTTGGAGGAGGTTAAGGTGGTGTATAATACGGGCTACCAGGAATTGAATAAGGAAAGGGCTACTGGAAGTTTTGTTCAACTAAGCAACAAAGATATTAACCGTGGAGTTTCAACTAATATTTTAGATAGAATAATAAATCAAACTAATAGTCTCAGAAATGAAACCCTTGGTGCTAGTTCCATATCTATTAGAGGCTTAAGTACTTTAAATGCAAATGCAAAACCATTGATAGTGATTGATGGGTTTCCTTATGATGAATCTATATTGGATCTCGGACCTATTGTATCAGTGAAAAACATCAATCCTAATGATGTAGAGTCCATTACAATTTTACGAGATGCTGCCGCTGCATCTATATGGGGTGCCAGAGCTGCTAATGGAGTGATTGTTATTACAACAAAAAAGGGAAAATATAATGAACATACCCAAGTTGATATTGTAAGTAGTTTAAATATCATCTCGAAACCAGAATTGTTCAAAGCAAATATTATGTCCTCGGCTGATGTAATCGATTACCAAAGAAATCTATTTGCTACAGGTTATTATGATTCGTATAATGGTCCTTTTACTTCAACTTACACATACCCTATGGTGCCGCAAGCAATCGAAATATTACTTGCTCAAAAAAGGGGTGCTCTTTCCCAGGCTGATGCTGAAAGTCAATTGGCACAATTAGCCAAACATGATGTTCGTAATGACATTAATAAATACTTGATAAGAACGGCGTCTAATCAACAATACAATCTAAATGTAAGCGGTGGTAGCGATAAAATGGCTTATTATGGCTCAATGGGATATGATAGGAATCTTTCTTCAAGCATAGGAGATGCCGGGAATCGCTTTACACTTCGATTGGACAATACCTATCGTCCAATTAAAAATTTGGAACTGAATACATACATTTCATATACGCAAATCCGCAATGAAAATAACGGAGTCGGCTATAGTAGTTTTTTAGCTAATGGAAATAACGCAATGGCACCTTATACTATGCTTGCTGATAATGCAGGTAATCCTCTTCATGTTCCAACGCGGTTAAGAACTGCTTATATAGATACAATTACTACCAAAGGACTACTAGACTGGCATTATCGACCAATTGACGAAATTAAAAATGGGAATAATATTACTAATTCGTTCAATGCTCGTTTTGGAGGAGAATTAAGATATACAATAATCCAAGGAATAAGTGTCAGGTTCAAAGGGCAATATGAAAAAGGCATAACTAGTATTAATAATTATAATAGTACTAAAATGTATTCGACAAGGAGTCTTATCAACACTTTTATGTTTTTAAATTCAACAGGGATGCCACAGTATCCTGTTCCTAATGGTGGGATTCTTGATTATAGTCAATTAAATAGCACAAGTTGGGATATACGAAGTGTAGTTACTGTAAATAGACAATGGGGGATTCACGGAATTAACGCAATAATTGGATTTGACGCTAAAGAATCATTAAATAGTTACAATCAAAATAAAAAATACGGTTATGACATAGATAAACTAACCTATGTCACTAATATGGATTATAAAAGTGCATACACAATTCGGCCGGGTAATTTTGGTAGTACCATCTCTGATGGAGGAGGTTTCAGTGGCAGATTAAATCGATTTTTAAGTTATTACGGTAATGCTGCATATAGTCTATTCAATAAATATACAATATCAGCAAGTGCACGTATCGATGCCAGTAATTTCTTTGGTATAAAAGCAAATTTACGGTACGTTCCTTTATGGTCAGCTGGTGTGAAGTGGGACCTACTTAAAGAAAAATTCTTAAATCTGAAAAGCTTATCAACTTTAAATTTACGATTGACCTATGGATATAATGGTAATCTAGATAATAGAGCTACATCTCTACCTACTATCATCTATAGCAGTGGTTCTAGCATATATAATAATTCACAACAATCTGCAGGCTTAACCAATCCACCAAACCCGGGTTTAACATGGGAAAAAGTAAGTGTAATAAATGCAGGATTAGACTTTGGTCTAATTGGTAACCGAATTGCTGGTGCAATAGATCTTTACGAAAAAAAATCGGATGATCTTATTGGTGCTATATTGTTAGATCAAACCACTGGATTTCTTCAATACAATACAAATTACGCAAGTGTTAAAGTAAAAGGGATTGATCTCAGCGTAAATGCCTTGGTAATAAATAGCGCCATAAAATTAAATACAAACTTATCATTTAGTTGGAACATTGACAGAGTGACTGACTATCAAATACAAAACATTCTTACAACTAGTGTATCCAATAGGGTGACGAATTTAAATCCAATTGTAGGAGATCCAAGATATACCATTTATAGCTACAAATGGGGTGGGTTGGATCCCGTGAATGGAAATCCTATGGGGGTTGTGAATGGCGAAAAAGTTCCTTATTTATATGCAATAGGTAATACTGGATCTGAACAAAATATGAAAATTAAAGATTTGGTTTATCATGGACGAGCAATGGCACCATATTTCGGAAATCTGATCAATACCTTGTCTTATAAAGGACTTTCCTTAACATTTAATTTGGTATATAAATTTGGTTATTATTTCCGTCGACCTTCTATAGATTATGCTAGACTCTTAGGACAGTGGGGTGGTCACGAAGATTATGCAAAAAGATGGAAGAAACCGGGCGACGAATTAATTACAAACGTTCCTTCTATGCCGGTTATTCAGGACAGCCGCTATGAATCATTTACTAGATATTCAGAGATACTAGTTGAGCGGGGTGATCAGATACGATTACAAGATTTAAAATTAGCATTTGATATCAACAACATAAACTTTAAAAAACTCCCATTTAAGTCGGCAAATATATTTTTATATGCAAATAACATCGGCTTACTATGGAGGGCTAATAAGTTAGGGATCGATCCTGATGCTATTAGTAACAATAATATTCCCAATCCTCGTAACTGGGCTATTGGATTAAATTTTAAATTATAAAAATATGAAAAGTATATTTTTAAAACGGACTTACTTACTGTTCCCAATTGCTTTTATTTTTTTCTGTAGCTTGTATGGATGCAAAAAGGCGTGGCTGGAAGCTAAAGTAGACCAAAGCCAGGCTGTGCCTTCAACTGTAAAAGACTTTCAAGCAATGTTAGATAATGTTAATAATATTAACATTACTGGAGGTTCCTTTCAAGAGATTGCTGCAGATGGACATTATTATACAGATGCAGTATGGAATACTTATAAGGGAAGGGAAAATGAAAATATCTATACCTGGTCAAATAACAACCCTTATTTGGGTAACTTATCAAATTCTTATTGGTCTTCGGACTATAAAAAAATCGCTATTACAAACGTAGTTCTCGATGAATTGGCAAAAGTTAATAATGAGAGTCCGCAGGAATTAGCGAATATTAAAGGGCAGGCCTTATTCATTCGCTCTATGTTTTTTTTCTTTTTTGCGCAAGTATACGCTCCTGCATATGAAAAGGAAAAAGCAGCAGAATTGCTGGGGATTCCACTTAGGTTGTCCTCCGATATTAGTATTCCTTCTACAAGATCTTCTCTTAAGGCGACTTATGACCGGATCATTTTAGATTTATTGATGGCAAAAGATCTTTTACCTGATAATGCTCTCTTTTTATCAAGAGCATCAAAAAATGCAGTAAAAGGACTCTTGGCCCGGACTTATCTGATCATGGGAGATTATACTAATGCGTTAAAATATAGCAATGAATACTTACAGGTTAAAAATAGATTGTTAGATTTCAACATCATTTCTGCTAGCGCAAATTTTATCGGGAATAATACGGAAATTGAGTTCGTAAATCTTTTACCGCAGTTCCTGGCCGACATAAGAGGTAATTATTTGATTGAGCAAAATCTGCTTGATTTGTACAATGAGAATGATCTTAGAAAAACAAGATATTTCCGTACAAGTAGTGCAGGAATACAATTTAAGGGTACTTATGGAAGTACTGCATCTGATCTCTTTTGTGGCATTGCAACTGATGAGATTTATTTAATTAGAGCAGAATGTTATGCAAGAACAGGGAATCTGACTTTGGCTATGAAAGATCTTAATGATCTAATACGTACAAGGTGGGCCAAAAACCCTGATGGCAGTACAAAGTATGTTGACAGAAATGCTACAAGTGAAACCGATGCGCTTCGAATTATTCTGGAAGAAAGGAAGAAGGAGTTTATTCTAAGGAATTTGCGTTGGAGCGATTTAAAGAGGTTAAATCTAGATGACAGGTTTAAAGTAACACTTAGCCGTACGATAGGCGGAACGACATATACCTTGGAGCCTGGTAGTTATAGATATGCCTTTCCAATTCCACAGGATATTATCGCAATGACAGGGATGCAACAAAATCCTGGCTGGCCATAAGTTTACATACAACCACCATAAGGATAATTCAGAGATCTCTTGTTTAGATATTTTTCAAGAGATCTTAGTTCCTTTTCATCCCTTGGAATGACGAAAGAGGTACTCATACATAGTTATGAGAATATCAAGCCATTGGCATGCCAAAAATTTCGAATCAACAGACATTTGAGCACAAATAAACAATGAAAACATTAACACTGATAATGACATTTTTACTCTCTGCGTTGATGGGTACAAACGCCCAAAATTCGCCTGTAAAAAGCGAGGCAGATTTGTATTGGGATACAATGCCAAAGAAAACATTCATAGCGGGTTCTATCTCGCTAGCGGCAGGTCCGGAAGAAATCCAGATTCCAGATTCAATACAAGTAGATTTACAGATAAATGGCGATAAACAGGGATTATTAGCTAAAAGACGGGAATCTTTAATTTGTAAAAATATTTATGATGAGATCTTTAGAAGGATGCTCAGAGATTGGGGAATTGAATTTTGGAGACGTTTTCCGGATGATCCAAGAAGGTTTCAATGGTTAGTAAATACTTGCCTAATGGAACCGGCCTATTTTGTAAATCTCCGTAATGGCGCACTGGCGACAATAGAGGAAAGATATCTCATAGCCTTGGATACGATCGCGAAAAAACAATGGAAGGAACTATCACAAAAATATTTTCAGGAAGTATCACTTTCAACAGAACTCCAGGAACCTGCTAAAAAGAATACACTAAGATTCCAATTCAATCAAATCCGCAATCAACGCTGGAGAGATTCTGAAAATGAGAAATTTAATATTGACGAATTTTTTGAAAGAATCATTGCCTTTGTTACGAGATATGGTGACAGTGGAACTAGTCAGAGTTTTAAAGAAATACTCAGATTTAAAGCAGATTTAGGTTTAAATAGCAAAGATATTAAACATTTGATTGATTTATTAAAAGCTACAAGCTTTGAAAGCTTTCAAAAGGAAGCCGACTATCTTGAAAAAATTGTTCGACTGGAAGAAGAACCTTTAAGCCTTAATGCAAAATCAATAAAAGGCGATGAAGTTGATTTAAACCAATTTAGAGATAATTTAGTTCTTATTGATTTTTGGAATATATACTGCGCTGCCTGCATATTAAAAATGCCAGAAATTAAGACAGTATATGAAAAATATAAAGATCAAGGATTCAGGGTTATATCTGCTTGCCTTTATGATAATGGAAAGTTTCAGAAGAACGAATTAGGTAAAATAAAGGCGATATATGGTAAAATTGGTGCTGACTGGCCGCTAGTTTTATTGGGCGGAGACAAGGGCCAACAAGGCAGACAGATTTTTGATACCTATGATTTTTTTGGCGTACCGCAATTGCTTTTGCTTGATGAGAAGGGAAAACTTTTGCATTACAATGGTGATTTGGAGAACAAAGGTGGCCTTGAAAAATTAGTAAAAGAACATCTGGCAAAAAGGAATAACATTCAAAAAAGTAAATAATGGAGAAATTTATGAAAATAGCACTGATTATGCTTTGCATAATTACAGGAGCTTATGCGCAAAATAAAAGAGGGTTTGTACTAAATGGAAATATTGAGGGCTTAAAAGATGGGTCTACAATTTACTTGCTCTCATCATCTAGAGACACTATTAAAGCAGTTAGTAAAGGAACTTCATTTATGTGTAAAGGTTATGTTGATAGTGGTACAAATTTCTATTTTCTGAAACTGGATACAGCTGTAAATAAAGTAAGTAAAATAGGAAGGAATGCTGCCAGCAATGTATTCTGGTTAATAAATTCTACGCTACAGATACAAGGTAGTGTACAGAATTGGCAGAATCTTATTCTAACAGGATCGGAGCCACATGAGGAATATGTTAAGCTAAGAGCTCTGCAAGATTCCGTAAATAAACAAAAAGGAGATGTAATAGGTGTATTAAAGCGATTTGTTAATGAGCATCCCAACTCCTTGTATGTTTCAGATTTGATTTTGAGGATTTCAGCTAACTATAGTAATGATGAGTTGCGATTAGTATACAATGCTTTAACAGATAGAGCAAAAAAAAGTTATTGGGGGTTGAAATTAGGTGAACGTGTTAATGGAATTAAAAAAGGTTTAAAGACTGCTCCAGGTATAATTGCTGATTTTTCCATAACTACAGTTAATGGCGATAAAAAATCAATTCACGATCTGGCGTCTAAATCAAAATATACTTTAATCGACTTTTGGGCGAGCTGGTGTGGCCCGTGTAGAGCCGCTATCCCAAAACTTAATAAAGCTTATGAAGCATTTCATGCAAGGGGGTTTAATATCATTGGTGTATCAACTGATAAAGATGCTAAAAAATGGAAAAACGCTCTTAAAGAAGATAAAACTCCCTGGGATCATGGTCTAGATAACATCGATAATGCCAGCGAAAGCATTTTTGAAATAGCAGGAATACCAGGTTATATACTGATAGATCAAAAAGGTAAAATTCTCAAAACGGATATTTTCACTAGGGAAACGGGTGCACATCAATTCGTAAGATCAGGAGATAAGCGTCTTCGTACGGATTTGTATGAAATCATTGAGGAGCTTTTAAAGAAAGAAAAGTAGTAACATTTACACATGAAAATCGTAACAAAGCAAATATTGATTGAGGCCATAACAATACTCTTTGTGATACTTTGGTTTTATACGGGACTAAACAAGATGTTTGATTACAGTACCTTCAAATCTCAATTAGACAAGTCTCCTTTCGTAGAACACCTTTCTAGCTTAATCAGTTCGATATTACCCGCAGGGGAAATGCTTATTGGAGCGATGTTGGTATACAAAAGAACCAAGTTGATTGGCTTATGCCTCTCTTTTGGCCTGATGGCACTGTTCACAGGTTATGTATGGATGATGTTAAACTATGCCTACGATTTACCCTGCAGCTGTGGGGGTATTGTGAGCCAGTTTTCATGGTCAGAACATTTATGGTTTAATGCAGGGTTTACACTCCTGGCTGCAATTGCTATTCTTTTAATAACAAATACATTATCCATCCCTAGAAGAAAGGAGGTTTTGATCTGAAAGCGTGCTTATTTAACAGAATTAACTATTTAAAAAACTAAAATTATGAAGAAAATCAAAAACTCAATTACGCTAATAGTTGCACTGGCGACTATAGGGGTAACCTTAATGTCAAACAAAGCTATTACAGGAAAAAAGAATAACCTGGAATCCTTGAGATGTTTTAAAGGTCCCGTTACATTTAAACTTTTTTGCTCAAGCTCTCCTGAAACTATCAGTTCCACTACTAGCTGTGACTATGCAGAAGCGTTTGAATTTTACAAAGCCCATGTATGGGATATGAATCCTGATGACTATATAACTGACGATCTCATAGTCGCTGAATGTAGCGGTGGAGATGTTTTTTGCTGTGCTCAGATATTTCCAGACGAGTACTGGACAGGCGGAAACTTTGAAGGCCCTTGTCCCGGACAACCTTATTATAATTTGGAAGGAACTTACGCACAATATGAGGTATGGCAAGTGCATTGTAAATATAATTAGATAGATGAAAAATAAAGTTATCTTCCGGTTGCTGTTGATTAGTCTTTTGGTCTTTTTTATCCTAATGGGTCTATATGTTAGTACCGATATGCCCAATAAGCATAATAATGGCTTTACACGCCATATCATTGCTTCTGAACTTAAGCTGTTAAAAGAAAAAGATTTTGTTGAGCCATTGAGCAAGATTTGGAGTATCTCCGGTAACCAGATTTACCTTACAGGTGAAACGCCAAAATCCATCCTGATGGTAAGCAAAGACCTGTTAAAGAAAGATACGATAGGCATTAATTTAACAGCACCGGAAGATAAACTTGTTCCTTTTGCAATTACCATTGATACACCAAACCTGTACCTGCATATGAACAATCTGAAAGCAGTTATTCATGGCAGATTCCCAGACCAAGCTTTGAGCCGCACAGAAATTAAAGGCAGCGTGTTTACCAAGTCTGTGCAGGTGTCACCGGCGTCATTAATCATCCGGGTTTTTGATGCTTCGGGCAAAAAGCAGGTTTTCAGAAAGATAAGTACAGTGAGAGGCGAAGTGATAAAGGAAGCGGATATTATAGAGGGACAGCATGATGATTTGGGAATGGCCAGTGATGGGGTATTGCACTATGACAAGAAAGCTGGATTGTTAAGCTATGTAGAATATTTTCGGAACCGTTTTTACCTGATTGATACGAACCTGAGTGTGAAGCTTGCCGGAAAGACCATTGATACAATTTCTTTTATAAACGTCAAGAAGCAAGTACTGGATGAAGGAGAAGGGAAAGGTAAGATTATTCCTGGCAAAGCCAGAGTAAAAGTGAACAAGGAAAGTTTTATCAATGGTCAATACTTGTATGTGGTGTCAGCGCTTCGCGCCGATAACGAAAGCAGAAGTGATTTTAACAGGCATAGCGTAATAGACAGGTACAGGTTAAGTGATGGTAAATATAAGGATAGCTTTTACCTGGATAAGTACAAGGAGAAACCTTACAAATCTGTACTGGCCAGTAACGATACGCTTTATGTGTTGTATAACGCCAAGATGGTGTTGTACAAGTTGCAGAAGTAAAAAACAAAAATTATGAATACAACTTTAAAATTAACGACTAACCCACTATTCCGATCTATCATCGGTGATCGCAAATTAAAGGCATTCCGTAACCCTGTTGACGGTAGATTGGGAATGCTGGGTCTAAGCAAGCTAGTGGTTAAAACAACCGGGCATATGCCTAGACGAGATGAAGCGTATCTGTTTTACCTGGGCACTAAGAATGTAGTTAAAGTATTGAGTACCGATCAAATAGGCCAGAGTATTATGGAGTTTTACGGAACACAGGCCAAAGCGATGAAAGCCGAACTGGCGGAAATGGGGGTGGTGCGATCAGTTAAAACAGCAATCATATGAATTGTGTAAACTGCTGAACTTAAATAAACAGAGGCACTTAAAAACAAAATATGAACAAAAACAGAGTAACAACAGAAGAATTGGCCGAACTGAATGTGGAGAAGGAAAGGGTGTGGTAATTTTTTTGGCTGGCGCAGACCAGGATTTTGATAAATGATGTAAATAAATAAGATGAATCTTAAAATATACTTAAAAGACCTGGGTTACTTTAACAGGTACATAACAGCATTGGAACTGGGTAAGCCCTACGACATCAAGCGGGAGGAAAAATATATCCTGGAGCAGAAAGACATGATAAAGGGTATCCTGGAAGTGCACCTGCTGGCCGATGATACTACTGTTCATTCTTACCTGCTGTTCCTGAAAGCTGAATGCGGCAACATGCTGCAGCGCCTGTACATGCTGGAACTGGGCCTGATAGAGAAGGAAGAGGAGAAATTGAAACAGGGAATGAAGGGTTTCATGCTGGATGTGGGTATTGCCTCATTGCAGGGCCACCTGGAAGACCTGTTCGTGTTTTACACGGAATTGTCTAAAGACCGAATGAGGGAGATGCTGGACATATAAAAAAATGAAAGCATCTATTTTACAGCTGATAACCTGAAAGACCGCTCACCGGCGGTCTTTTTTTATGGACTAAAACCGTTTTAGCAAAATATTGAAGCCCGGGATGGCTTGGTAAAATCCCAGTATATAATCTTTAATAAATACTATTGATGAAGAAAAAACACTTTAAATTGACGGATCAAAGAAAACATGAACTGAAAGTAGCGACTGTAACTTACCTCAGAGGTTTGCACAGTCAAATTGACGAACTGGAGGATGCGCTGATGGCCCCGGGGGCCTTGACTCCAAGATCCAGGATGTCGGGCAGTATTCTGCTGGAACCGGATTGTCTGGTCAGCGAGGCCCATTACCTGCATACTGGCTTAGCGATACTGTACACCATAGACGCTAAAAGTGGCCTGATGAAGATCTTTTACATCTGGGAAGACAGAAGCATTATTGTGCTTTATGAGGAGTTTAAGGATAGACTGCCAAATGATGATTATTACATCATGCTGATCGGGGATTCGGAACTGGTGAGCATCACCAATTTCTGTATGGACGGAATCTATGAAAAGCATACTATTGCTTATCTGCTAACGCAGAAAATAATAAATGAGCAAATCAGCAGAAGGATGATGCAGACAGATATTTTACTGATGGAGAGTAAGACTGCAAGGCTGAAGGCCTTTGAACAGAAGTTCCCAAACTTGAAGGGCAGGCTGACCTGGGAGCAAAAATGTGCTTTTTTGGGGGTCAAGAAGTCGACTCTTGGAAATAGCTAAGCGGGTGCCTTTTATTGGACTTCCGGCATCCCGAAATTAGTATTTAATGGATAAAGCAGAGCTGGGAAATTGGAGGTCACAATTTGTGACCTCCAATTTTGACAGGCGGGGTCTGCGCCATGCGCCTTTAGCGAAAGGGCTATTTTTTGTATCATAGAATTTGTGAAATGAGTCAGTAAGAATGTAAAAGAGATTTTATAGCCATTTCCAATGTAAATAGCAAATTTATTTTCATCAATTTTTAGCAATCTCATTTCACCACTTTTTAGCAAAAAAATAGTTGTCAATGCCCTCAGGTTGAATAGGTTTTAACCTGGATACGTTCTTTAACATTTTGTAAGTAGTCAATTTGTCTCCCTCCCGGTTGCTGATGCCTGTCTTTGGTCAGGGAATATACTTTGCCTGTGGTCCATGCGGTAGCTGGAACCATGAAGCAGGAAAGTCTGACTTTTGAACAGTAGCCTGTCCATAAGGGCACCGGTCAGGGCCGGGTCTTCCAGTACTTCTGCCCACTGCGTTGGGGATTTATTGGAGGTAATAATAAACGATGTGTGTTCATGTAGTTTGTTGATCATGTTGAAGAAAGCAATTGCTGCCTGTTTGTTGATCGGGAACATCATTACATCGTCAATGGCAATCAAATCGGCCTTGAGCAAACGGTTGTAGGTACTTTCAGCATTTTTGCTGACATCCATAACCGTTAGCACTGTACTGAGTTCGGCCATAGTGATGAAGTAGGCTGTATAGCCATTTCTGATGGCGTCGTTGACCAGTCCGGCCGCGATGAAGGTCTTCCCTGTCCCCGAAGGGCCCATCAGCATCACATTGAAGTTCTGCTCGATCCATAAGAGTTCCCTGAGACCTTCAAGCTCCATTTTCAGGATACCATTGGTCACACTGTAATCGTACTGTGACAGGTCGCATGTTTTGGGCAGTTTGGCCAGTTTGAGCCTCTTGTCCATGTCTGTCTTCTTGCGGTAATTGACCTCTGTGCGCAGCAATTGCAGGACGAACTCCCCGTAACCGGGTTTATCTGCCTGGGCCGTACAGAGGATGTCCTCCGGTGCTTTCTTAAGCTGTGTCAGCTTTAATAGATCTGCGTAGTCTTTGATCTGTTGGATGTTTTTCATGAAAGTTAGTTGAATAATGAGTCATAAAAATTGATGTTGCTAATCTCTGGGGTCATGTCCTGATCCATATATGCAGCAGAGCGTATGGCAATGCCGGCAGGATCATAACTGTAAAACATAGGATCCTGCTTCCTGTGGATCTCAAGGATGCTGGCGAACTCGTTTCCATTGCGGATGTTCTTGTCCAGGCACATATCTACCGCCTGGTGAATGAACTGTTGGTGGCAACCTGTAACAGCCCTGAGCATGACTTTCAGGTTGTCCTGGTAGTACCGGGGCTTGTCCTGTTTGATCATCAACAGGTAGTCTTCAGCTCTGGGGTGTTTGAGCACCTCCAGAAGCTGTCTCTCTGTCTCCAGGAGCCGGGCAGAGACTTTGCGTTTGTGTCCCTCGTATTGTACAAGCGTTCCCCTTTCAGTGGAGATCACATGCTGGACCAGCCGTTCCTTAGCCGTGTTGTACAGGCAAAGGCTGTTGCCTTTTACTTCCATCAGCACTTTAGTGCCCTGGCCTTGATAGGTTCCCGGGGGAAGGCTGTAAAAGCTGCCTTTATAGACTACACAATTGTCCCTACGTACCGCATATTCCGGCCATGTCTGGCTGGGCTTTGCCGGTGCAGTAGTTAATGGTAACAGGTGTTTACGCTCTATGGCCCATTCCTTAGCAGGGACTTTGGCCGTCCCGCTGTGGACTTTACCGTTGCCTGTACGCTTCAGCCAGGCTTCACATTCCTGCTGGAGCAGACCGATGGACTTGAACTCCCGGCCACGCATGAAGTTGTGCTTCACATATTTGACCACGTTCTCCACTTTCCCTTTGCTCTGGGGATCTGCCTTACGACAAAAGACCTCCTTGAAAGGATTGCTGGCACAAAAGGCCCTGAAGCCCTCTGTAAGCAGCAGGTCGCCCAGGTTCTCAGACTTCATAAATACCCGGTCCTGGTCGTAAAGGATCTGTTTGGGAATGCCCTTGAAGTAATCAAAAGCCAGCTCATGGGCATATATTGCCGTGGCGGTCGTAAAGGGAAAGTCCTGAAAGTAAATATACTTGTGGCGGCTTCGGCTCAGTACAATGGCAAAGAAGTACACCTTTACCCTTGTCCCTGCAGCCGTCTGTACAAAGCCCTGGCCGAAGTCCGCCTGTGCCTGTTCGCCATAAGGAGTCTCTGGCAGCTTCTGGCAGTCCCGCGGGGCTTTCTCGGTATCCTTAGGCAGCTTGTACTGCTCACGGATACACTTCACGAAGTTATAGATCGTCTTGCTGTGTAAAACCGGCAAGTCCGGAAAATGCTCTTTGAGCCGGTCTTCGATCTGAGCTGAAGAAAGATAAGGCTGATCCTCCAGTCGTTTACGGATGAAGGTATGGTACTCTGACAATTTCTTTGGCAAACGGCGCGGGCGCTTAATCCATTCATGGAAGCACTGCTCGTCCATATGCAGGTACCGGCGAATAGTACCCCGGTCAAGGCCTGTCTCTTTTCTGATCTGACTTATATTCAGACCTGTATCAAATAATTCTTTAACTTTATACCACATATAAACCTTGTTTTTATGTATGGCCACAGGATTTTTGATTCGCACCAATTAAACTGTGGCTTTTTTTTCAATTCGTCACCATCAAACTGATGTTTTTTAATTGCTAAAAACTGGTGAGACAAAGTTGCTGCTTACACCAATTCGTCACGCACTGCATGGCGAATTGACATGGACGCATTACAGGTTATTGTTGAAAGTTGAAAATGATGCATTTCGAAATTAGTGTTTAATGGATAAAGCAGAGCTGGAAAATTGGAGGTCGCAATTTGCGGCCTCCAATTTTGACAGGCGGGTGCCTTTTATTGGACTTCCGGCATCCCGAAATTAGTATTTAAACATTCCGGTACCGGGCAATAGCTCTCTGCAAAGAGGGCTATTTTTGTATTATCAAAACGATAAATATGATACAGAAGAAATTACAGATAAGTGTTTTTGTCAGGGCTAAGGGTACTGCGAATGTTGTTTTTAAGAGTGATGGTATGGAGTTCAGGATTGAGCGGATGCTGGAAGGGATGAGGTTGGTTGCCTGTCTGGAGCAGCTGAGGCTGGCGATCAATGCGGATGGTGGTAAGGAGAGCTGGTTTGAGCTGGAGGACTTGCAGGGTGATGTATGGCTGCTGGAGATATGGTGTCTGAACGGGGTTGTGGCGATTAATGTATGGGCAAAGTATGAGGGGGATGGGACGTTTACGGCGTTTAGCTGGGACGGAGGCATGGCGGAGTTTGACCGGGCTATCAGAAGGTTGGTGTCTTTTGAATGCTGTGGTCAAACAAGAGGGAAGGGTGAGTAAATGGAAAGGGGGTGAATATGAGGTAAAGAGTGTTGAGTGTCATGGAATGTATAATGGTCTCATGTGAGGACTGTTAAAAAGAACAATAAAATTTTATAAAGAATGGGTAAGTATTTAAAAGGGATCCTGGGTTCGTTTTCGGGATTGGTTGGTAGTGTTGTTGGTGCGACATGGAATGGGATTGATGTGATGCGGAGCAGGCCGAAGAAGTCAAGTAAGCCGCCGACGCTGGCGCAGATGAAGCAAAGGGATACTTTTGCTTTGATGAGGGAGTTTTCGCGTGAGGTTTCTGATATCATCAGGATTGGTTTTCAGGCTTATCGTGTTGGGCAGACGCCGGACAGTGCGGCTTTTGGATTGAACATCGCGAATGCGGTGACGGGGGTTTATCCTTCGATTTCGATTGATTATCCGGAGTTTGTATTGAGCAAGGGTAATTTGCTGGATGCGCCGGAGATCGTTGTGGCGACGACTGTGGATGCGCAGCTGGATTTTAGCTGGCTGAATAATGCGGATGTTGCTGATCCGCTGAATACGAACAGTACAGATAAGGTTGCTTTTGTGGTGTACAATCCGGCTAAGCAGAGTTTTGCAAAGAAGGTGGGTGCGGCATTGAGGTCGGCACAGAGTTATGACATGGTGGTTCCGGCGACGTGGTCGGGTGATAATGTTCATATCTGGGCGTTTTTTGTGAGTGCGAGCGGGAAGGTTGTTTCTGACTCGGTTTATCTGGACGCGACGGTAGTGCAGTAGGTAAGTTGCAGTGTTGAGCGGTTCGTTTTAAATGTTTCGTCATTGCGAGAGCCTGTCCCGATTTCACATCGGGATACGAAGCAATCTCATTCAAGGAGGAGGTTGCTTCGTCGCCGAAAAGGCTCCTCGCAATGACGATCGCTTTAATATGACGAGCGGGTTCATAATACGATCGCTTTAGCTTGCGGTCGCTTTAATAGGACGATCGTTTTAATAGGACGAGTGGGAAAGTATGGTGTATAAAAAGAGACTGTTATGAAAAGTTTAAATATGGGTTTAGGTATACCGGGACGGATGAGAAGAGTTCGTGCGGGAGTAAAAAAGGAGCATACGCTGCTGGGTGGGTTGTTGCTGTTGTGGGGTGTGAGCCCGGAGCTGATGAGGCTACTGGATGAGACCTCAGGTTTTATTGACCAGAGTATTTGGTTGCTGGTGCTGCTGGCGCTGATCAGTTTTTTACTGGCGGTTGGTTTGTGCTGGTGGTTGCTGGGCAGGTTTTGGGTAAGTATGGGTTTGCCGGCTTTCGGTGATATGGTTTTACATTTTAACAGGTTGGTTTTATGGCAAAAACTGGGTTTTTATTTTGCATCGTTTGCGCTGTTGTTGCTTTCGGCAGTGGGTTGCCTGGCGGCGGTGTTGTAGGGGATGGGGTAGGAAGCCGGGAGATTGCCGCGTCGCGAAGGGCTTCTCGCAATGACGAGGATAAAAAGATTAGCGATGGGGCAGGAGCTGTCATCCGCGCAGCGCAGGGGGAGATTGGGGTTCGTGAAGTGGGGCAGAACGGCGGGAAGCGGGTGCTGGAATATCTGGCTTATACTGGGATTAAGGTCCCGGCACCGTGGTGCGCGAGTTTTGTGTCCTGGTGTTTTGGGCAGGCGGGGTACAGGGAGCCGCGGACGGCATGGTCTCCGGCTTTGTTTCCGGAGGCGAGAGTGGTACGGGTTCCCGACGCAAGGTCGGGACAGGTTCTTTTGTTTAGGCATGGTTCAAGAGATCTCTCGTCGCTGCACTTCCCTCGAGATGACGTGAGGAAGGCCCGCAATGACGTGAGGAAGGCCCGCAATGAGGGTATGGGAAGTTGCAATGAGGGGAAGGGATTGGTGTTTGGGATTTATTTCCCGGAGTTGAAAAGGATAGGTCATTGTGGGTTTGTTGAGATGGTTAGAGGCGAATGGGTTCAGACGATTGAGGGCAATACATCGTCGGATGGTGGCAGGGAAGGTGTTGGTGTGTTCAGGAGGTTAAGGCATAAGCGGACGATTAGCAGGTACTCGGATTGGTTGAGGTACTAAAGGGACGGTCATCCGCAGGCGGCTGTGAGAGCTGCTGCAAAAGTTCATTGACATATTAAATTTTAAATAAAATGGCAAGATATAAGAATGGAATAAACGGGCCTTTTAGTGGAAAGGTAGGGACGGTGGTTGGTGCGAGCTGGCGGGGTATTGATTATGTAAGGAGTGCCGGGGATACTTCTAAAGTAAACTGGTCGGATGCACAGGTGAATCAACGGTTGCGGTTTGCTTTGGTGATGAACTGGCTGAGTCCCCTGCTGGGGCTGATCAATATTGGGTATCAGCTGGTCAAGACAAAAAAGACGCCTTTAAATGCGGCAGTTTCGTATCATTTGAAGGAGGCGGTAGTGGGTGCGGCTCCTGATTTTGCGATTGATTTCGTGAAGGCGATATTCAGTATAGGTGAGTTGCTGGGTTCTTTTGTCAGGGAGATGGTTTGCCTCTCCGACCAGCTGCTTTACATGAGCTGGCAAAATGTTGCGGAGTCGATTTATAGCGCTGCGACAGACCGGGCAACGGTTATTGTTTACAATCCTTCAAAGCGGGCATTTGTTACTTTTAAGGGTGAGGCCGGTCGCGGGGATATGGAGACGCTTTTGCAATTGCCGGCTACGTTTGCGGGAGATGAGGTGCATGCGTATATGTATTTTGTGTGTGCTGCAGGTGACCGGGTAAGTACGAGTGTGTATCTGGGAATGTTTGAGGTGCAGTAGTTTTTATAAATGATACAACGTGTTTTTTATTTTAAGTTCCTATCTTGGTATTGGCATCTGTAACCAGGGTGCCGATAAACCTAAATGTTATTTTAAACAACAAATGAAAACACAAGACCGAAGAAATTTTATTAAAGATATGGGAATGCTGGCTGCTGCGGCTGGTTTGGGATCAGTAATTCCGTTTGATGCGATCGCAATGGGGAAGAAAGAATTTTTCAGGATCTCCCTGGCAGAATGGTCGTTTCATAAGGCGCTTTTTGGTGGAAAGATGACCAATCTGGAATTTCCGCTGAAGGCTAAGAATGATTTTGGAATAAATATCGTTGAGTATGTGAGCCCTTTTTTCAATAAGAAGGAGAAGGACGCATCTTATTTAAAAGAACTCCTGACGATTACAAAAAATGAGGGTATCCAAAATCATTTGATCATGATAGATGGTGAAGGGGATCTTGGTGATCTGGATGAGAAAGCCAGAACTAAGGCGGTTGAAAATCATTATAAGTGGGTTGATGCGGCTAAGACGCTGGGCTGTTTGACCATCCGCGTGAATGCTGCAGGGAAGGGTTCTGAAGCTGATGTAAAGACCGCGGTTATAGATGGGCTGGGCAGGCTTACTGAGTATGGAAAGAAGAATAAGATCAATATAATTGTGGAGAACCACGGCGGCTATTCTTCTGATGGTAAGTGGCTGTCGGACGTGATGAAGGGGGTGAATAGTCCTTATTGCGGAACTTTGCCTGATTTTGGGAATTTCCGGATCAGTGCGGAGCGGCAGTATGATATGTACCAGGGGGTTCAGGATCTTGTTCCGTTTGCTAAGGGCATCAGTGCCAAGACGTTTAAGTTTAATGAGAAGGGTGAGGAACCGGATATTGATTATACCAGAATGTTCAAAATCATTCATGACAGTGGCTTTAGGGGTATTGTAGGGATTGAGTGGGAAGGTGACAGCTTGTCTGAAGAAGAGGGGATCAGGAAAACAAAAGTCTTGCTGGAGCGGGTATTGGCGCAATACAAGTAATGCGAAATTGATATTGAAAAGGCCAGTGTTGCGAGACAACACGGGCCTTTTTTGCACCGCCTTGGCAAATTGCATAAGCGGGTATATTAAATCTGGTGTTTAAACCAGCTTTTTGTATTTGATCCTGTGCGGCGTTACATCGCCAAGGCGTTTTTTGCGGTTTTCTTCGTAATCGCTGTAATTTCCTTCGAAGAAGTAGACCTGGGAATTGCCTTCGAAAGCCAGGATGTGTGTACAGATCCGGTCCAGGAACCAGCGGTCGTGACTGATGACCACGGCACAGCCACCAAAGTTTTCCAGTGCTTCTTCCAGTGCCCTGAGTGTGTTTACGTCGATGTCATTTGTCGGCTCATCGAGCAGCAGTACATTGGCTCCTTTTTTCAGGGTAATGGCCAGGTGTACGCGGTTGCGTTCTCCGCCTGATAAGACACCTACCTTTTTTTGCTGGTCGCCGCCATTGAAGTTGAATTTGGAGACATAGGCCCGCCCGTTTACGGCTTTATTGCCGAGCTGGATATTGTCTAAACCATCGGTGATATTTTCGTATACCGTTTTTGCGGGGTCAAGGTCATTGTGCATCTGGTCAACATAGCCCAATGCAACAGTCTCGCCCACACGGAAGGTGCCGGCATCGGGAGTTTCCTGTTCTGTGATCAGCCTGAAGAGAGTAGTCTTGCCGGCACCGTTTGGCCCGATAATCCCTACTATCCCTGCGGGTGGCAGTGAGAAGCTCAGGTTTTCGAACAGGATTTTGTCGCCGTATGCCTTGGTGACATTGCTGGCTTCGATAACTACATTCCCCAGTCTTGGCCCGGCAGGAATGAACAACTCCAGTTTGTCTTCTCTTTCTTTGCCGTCTTCTGAGGCCAGTTTGTCATAGTTGGATAATCGCGCTTTGGATTTGGCATGTCGTGCTTTTGGGGCCATACGTACCCATTCAAGCTCACGTTCTAGCGTTTTCTGGCGCTTGCTTTCTGTTTTTTCTTCCTGTGCGAGGCGTTTGGCTTTCTGGTCTAACCAGGAAGAATAGTTTCCTTTCCATGGAATGCCTTCGCCTCTGTCCAGTTCAAGGATCCATCCGGCTACGTTATCGAGGAAGTACCTGTCGTGGGTAACCGCGATCACTGTACCTTTATATTCTTTCAGGAATTGTTCCAGCCAGTCGATGCTCTCTGCGTCAAGGTGATTGGTAGGTTCATCCAACAGCAATACATCTGGCTCCTGCAACAGTAAACGGCACATAGCAACTCTGCGGCGTTCGCCACCTGACAATACACCGATTTTGGTATCGGGATCAGGGCAGCGCAGGGCATCCATTGCACGCTCCAGTTTGGCGTCTAATTCCCAGGCGTTAACTGCATCAATTTTGTCCTGCAGCTCGCCCTGTCGGGCCATGAGTTTATCCATTTTATCTGCATCGGAATAGTTTTCTTCCAGACCGAATGCTTCATTGACTTCTTCGTATTCTTTAAGGATCGCAGTAATTTCTGCGACTCCTTCTTCTACGACTTCCCTAACGGTTTTTTCATTGTCCAGTTCTGGTTCCTGGGCAAGATAGCCTACTGTATAGCCGGGGGAGAATACCACTTCACCCTGGAAGGCTTTGTCGATTCCGGCGATGATTTTTAAGACGGATGATTTTCCGGAGCCGTTGAGACCGATAACGCCAATTTTTGCGCCGTAGAAAAAGGATAGGTATATGTTCTTTAAAACTTGCTTCTGAGGTGGGTAAATCTTATTTACGCCCGCCATTGAAAATATTATTTTTTCGTCCATGTTTATATATATGTTACCGATAGGGTATTATTGCAATGCTGTCGCTTATCTGGATGCAAAGATAATAAAGGTATAGCAGTTGCACTCATCGCGTGGCAAAAGTCTGCCATTTTGATAGTTTTTTGGTTAATAACTTCCGGTTTTGACAGTAATATAATTGCATAAAAATCATTACATTTATACGACAAAGGGATCTAATTATGCTTAAAACCATTAAAAAAGCCTTTCCGGAGTATTGAGCAATGTTGAACTGTTGATAATTAAGTGATAAATTATAGGTCAAAGATTAGTAACATTTGTGAAATAACGGCAGTAGCAACATCCATTTAATGCCCACTGGCGTAATTGTTGATAAAATAAAAAAAGCCGGGAATGCTTTTGTTAAACAAATTTTTTAGTTTAGAGCATTCCGGATTTAGAAAGGTTATATATGGAAGCTAAATTTTCTCCACAGGTCAAAGATGTGATCTCATTCAGCAGGGAAGAAGCCCTGAGACTAGGTCACGATTACATAGGCGCGGAACATCTATTGCTGGGCCTCATTCGCGAAGGCGATGGCATGGCTATCAAGATATTAAAATCATTAGGGGTTGATACTTCAAAACTTAGACGCTCGATAGAGGATTCTGTTAGGGGAACCTCAAGTGTTACAGTAAATCTGGGTAATATTCCGTTGACTAAACAAGCCGAAAAAGTATTAAAGATAACTTACCTGGAAGCTAAAATCTTCAAAAGCGATCTGATAGGAACGGAGCATCTGCTGCTTTCTATCTTGCGTGATGACGATAATATTGCGTCGCAGATTTTGTTGCAGTACAGTGTAAATTATGAGATTTTCAAACAGGAAGTTGAGGTGAACAAGAACGGATTCAGAGATGATGTTCAAAATAGTGCTTCTACCGGCGGTGACGACGATTACCGTGAGGAGGAAAGCTTCAGTAGTCCTAAAAAAGTTTCTGACATTAAATCCAAGACTCCGGTTCTGGATAATTTTGGAAGGGACCTCACTAAGGCTGCCGAGGAAGGAAGACTTGATCCGATCGTAGGCCGTGAGAAAGAAATTGAACGTGTGTCCCAGATCTTGTCGCGCCGTAAGAAAAACAATCCGATCTTAATTGGTGAGCCGGGTGTTGGTAAGTCTGCTATTGCGGAAGGTCTGGCACTGCGTATTGTGAAGCGTCAGGTTTCCAGGGTGTTGTTTAATAAACGCGTGGTTACTTTGGATCTTGCTTCATTGGTAGCTGGAACAAAATATCGCGGACAGTTTGAGGAACGTATGAAAGCGGTGATGAACGAGCTGGAAAAATCAACTGATGTGATCCTGTTCATTGATGAGATCCATACTATTGTTGGTGCCGGTGGTGCCTCAGGTTCTCTGGATGCTTCAAATATGTTTAAACCGGCCTTAGCGAGAGGTGAGATACAATGTATCGGTGCGACTACTTTGGATGAGTACCGTCAGTATATTGAAAAGGATGGCGCTTTGGACCGTCGTTTCCAGAAAGTAATGATTGAGCCGGCTACTCCTGACGAGACAATTGAAATACTAAATCGCATCAAAGAGAAGTATGAGGACCATCATGGTGTAACTTATACGGATGAAGCGATCAATGCGTGTGTTGCATTGACAGCAAGGTACATTACCGATAGGTTTTTGCCTGATAAGGCGATAGATGCTTTGGATGAGGCGGGCTCGAGGGTCCATCTGACCAATATTCATGTTCCTCAGAATATCATTGATATCGAGAGTAAGATCGAAGAGATCAAGCTCGAAAAAAATAAGGTGGTAAAAAGCCAGAAATATGAAGAGGCTGCTAAACTGAGGGATACTGAAAAGAATCTGCTGGAGGAACTTGACCGTGCGAAATCGGAATGGGAAAGTGATACTAAAACAAAACGTTATACGGTAACTGAAGATAACGTGGCAGAGGTGGTGTCTATGATGACTGGCATCCCGTTACAGCGTGTTGGACAAACGGATAGCGTGAAGCTGCTGAATATGTACGAAACGGTTGGTAAAAAGATTATTGGTCAGGACGATGCGATTAAAAAGCTGACAAAAGCCATTCAGCGTACCAGGGCCGGATTGAAAGATCCTAAAAAGCCAATCGGGTCATTTATTTTCTTAGGCCCGACAGGTGTAGGTAAGACAGAGCTTGCGAAAGAACTTGCACGCTTTATGTTTGACAGTGATGATTCGCTGATCCAGATTGACATGAGTGAATACATGGAGAAATTTGCGGTATCACGTCTGGTAGGTGCGCCTCCGGGATATGTGGGTTACGAGGAAGGCGGTCAGCTTACCGAGAAAGTCCGCCGTAAGCCTTATGCTGTAATCCTGCTGGATGAGATTGAGAAAGCCCATCCGGATGTTTTTAATATTTTGCTCCAGGTATTGGACGAAGGACAGCTGACAGATAGTTTGGGCCGTAAGGTAGACTTTAGAAATACCATCATCATCATGACTTCTAACATTGGTGCACGCCAGTTGAAGGACTTTGGTCAGGGTGTGGGCTTTTCTACTACTGCGAAAGTAAACCAGGTGGATACGCATTCGAGAGGTGTTATAGAAAGTGCTTTAAAACGTGCTTTTGCTCCTGAGTTCCTGAACCGTGTGGATGATGTGGTTGTATTTAATTCTTTGGGTAAAGAGGATATCTTCAAAATCATTGACATCGAGTTGAAATCTCTGTTTGGCCGTGTTCATAACCTGGGTTATGAGGTGAAACTGACTGACAATGCGAAAGATTTTATTGCTGAAAAAGGTTTTGATTCAAACTTTGGTGCGAGACCGCTAAAACGTGCGATCCAGAAATATCTGGAGGATCCGATTGCAGAGGAGATCCTGAAAGGGGAAATCCATGATGGCGATATCCTGGAAATCGATTACGATAAGGAAGGTGATAAGATCGTAGTGGATAACAGAAGTCCCGGCAAGAAAAAGAAGAAAGAAGAAGGAAGCATAGAATAATATAGGTTTCCTAAATTAAATAGAGGCTCCCGCGATATCACATCGCGGGAGCTTTTTTTTTGGTGCAGCCAGTTTAAAATTCTCTTTTAGTTATTGATACCTGGAAAATGCAAATTTTAGTTGTTTTAGGCGTTCTAATCAGCGATTTCCGGAATGGTCAAGTGCAGGTGGAATTTTTACGATAATCGCCCCTGAATTGCCTTTGAGGCCTTAAAATCGATAAAAATATATATTGAAAATTACTAGAAAATGATCAAACTAAGCATTTAATTTGACCTCGATATCGCGCCTGACAAATGGTTTTTCAGGCGATAAAAGGTATAAATATATGACTATGGAAGCGCTCATTTTAAATTACTGGTGGGTGGTGGTGGCACTGATGTGTGCAGTTTTAAACAGATATATTTTACGGTTTTTCTTTGGGATGGTTGTCGTTCCTGAGGACAGGATCGGACTGGTGACCAAAAAATTTGTCTTGTACGGGCCGGGCAAAGAGTTGCCCGACGGGAGGATCATTGCCATTAAAGGGGAACCGGGCTTTCAGGGAAAGACACTGGCACCAGGGCTGTATTTTGGGATGTGGTTTTGGCAGTATACTGTGACCATGGAGGAATTTACCATAATCCCTGAGGGTAAGATCGGTTTGATCATGGCAAAAGACGGTGCTGAAATTCCAACGGGTAACATCCTGGGACATAAAGTAGAATGTGATAACTTTCAGGATGCGGTGAAATTTCTGGAAAGCGGCGGTCAGCGGGGCAGGCAAACGTGCTACATTACGTCCGGTTCGTACCGGATCAACACGTTGCTGTTTCAGGTCTCTGTAACCGACATGGTCAGGATTCAGGAAAGCATGGTCGGAATTGTAACGACTTTGGACGGCTTACCGATAGAGAGGGACCAGATTGCGGGTAAACTGATTGAAGGGCATAATAACTTTCAGGATTTTGATGAGTTTATCAATAAGGGCGGCAACCGTGGCTTGCAGCCGCAGGTGGTATTGGCTGGTTCTTACAATCTTAATCCGTGGGCGATCCAGCTGGAACAGATTCCCATGACAGAAATTGCCATTGGATATGTAGGTGTTGTGATTTCTTATATTGGAAATGAAGGGAATGACCTAACCGGGGCTGATTTTAAACATGGCAACATTGTAGCAAAAGGTTCAAAAGGGGTTTGGCTTGAGCCGCTGGGCCCGGGAAAGTATCCCATCAACAAGTATGTGATGAAAGTGGAACCGGTGCCGACTACGAATCTGGTTTTGAACTGGGCATCTGCCCGCAGTGAGGCACATAATCTGGATAAGAACTTATGCACGATCACGGTAAGGTCTAAAGATGGTTTTCCCTTCAATCTGGATGTCTCACAGATCATTCACGTTCCGACAACTGAAGCGCCAAAGGTAATTGCGCGTTTTGGCAATATGGTAAACCTGGTGTCGCAGGTACTGGAACCCACTATTGGTAATTACTTCCGTAACTCGGCACAGGATAGTGATGTAATTGCTTTCCTGAGCACACGCAAGGAGCGTCAGGAATCTGCAAAAGAACACATCCGCAAGGTACTTGATGAGTACAACGTGAATGCGGTGGATACTTTGATTGGAGATATTGTCCCGCCTGAATCGCTGATGAAAACGTTGACGGACCGTAAAATTGCCGAGGAGCAGAAAGTTACTTACAATACGCAGAAACAGGCGCAGGAGACACGCCAGGGAATGGAGAAGGAAACGGCCATCGCCGATATGCAAAAGGACATGGTTAAAGCGCAGCAAAGTGTGGAGATTGCGGAACGTACGGCGAGTGCTACGGTTAAAAAGTCTGAGGGTGATGCTGCTGGTGTTAAACTTGCGGTAGGAGCGGAAGCTGAAGCAACTAAAATGAGAGCTCACGCAGAGGCGGAAGCCACAAAGGCAAGGGCGCATGCAGATTCAGAAGCCATTAAGCTAAGGGCATCTGCGGAGGCAGAAATGATTTCGCTAACGGGCAGCGCTGAGGCGGGTAAGATTTTAGCGGTGGGTAAATCAACTGCTGAGGCCTATGAGCTTGCCGTTAAGGCCATGGGCGGAGAGAACTTTACCCGGTATAAAATTACCGAAGAGTTGTCTAAAGGAAATGTTAAGTTAATTCCTGATGTGCTTGTGGGTGGTAGTGGAGGTTCAGCCATGGACGGTTTGCTGGGTATCAGGCTGATGGAATTAATGGATCCTGAGCGAAGGGAGGTTAAAGAAGTGACTACTGTTAATGTAGAAAAATAGATATAAATAAGATATTGGTCAGTGGATCACGAATCGGAACCGGGATTCACTGACCATGTTCTTTAAAGCTTGTTAACATAAAAATTAGAGCGGCATGCGGTCACAATGCTGACCTGGGGAGGACTCAGAGGCGGTATATCTGTTGCGCTAGCTTTGTCGTTAAGCCCCGCGATGTACCGGGATGAGTTTGTCCTGATCACTTATATCGTGGTGATCTTTTCGATTTTAGTACAGGGAATGACCATTGGGAAATTAGCCAAAAAATTGAAAGTCTAGATGTTCTTGCCACATGCCGCAACTTTATTTATAGCTGGGTTTCAATTTGGAACCTTAATTTTACCGCAGTAATGAATACAATAAGGATGCGTGAAGATCAGGGAAATAATCAGCTAGACTTAGGCACTGATCTTAGCACAATGCTGCCCAGTATTCCCGCGATTACCGATGCGATTAGAATGCCATATTTGGCCTGATCCACAAATTCGGGGTTTTTGAATGCCAGGCCACTAATGAAAAGCGACATGGTAAAACCAATTCCCCCAAGCAGGGCAACCCCCGTAATGTGCCGCCAGTTTGCCCCTTGAGGCAACATACCCATGCCTGTTTTCACCATCAGCCAGGTAAAAAACAAGATTCCTATAAGTTTACCTGCCACAAGACCCAATGTTACACCGATTGAAACTGGATTAATTACCGATGTCAAAA
Organism: Pedobacter ginsengisoli; assembly: GCF_030244015.1. Classification (GTDB taxonomy): domain Bacteria; phylum Bacteroidota; class Bacteroidia; order Sphingobacteriales; family Sphingobacteriaceae; genus Pedobacter; species Pedobacter ginsengisoli. The sequence continues at coordinate 37,011 of NZ_JASSYX010000003.1, read as the reverse complement.
AATCGGCACCGATGACAATGCCTGAATTGGCCAGGGCAAAAAGTGGCATAATGCCAAATGCAACCCAGGGATGGAGTGCATGTTCAATTTTTTGTAGTGGAGTTTCAGCGGCCAGGCTCAGGTTTTTAACATGTTGAATTGTTTTATGTTGCTCAGGGGTCGTCAGGGTGCTATTGCCCGGGATTTCTCGTTCAAATTCGTGGGTTAACTTTTTCAGGTTATCGGAATAGACCACCTCATCAATTTTAGTGACGGCAGGAATGGTAAAGGCGACAAGTACGCCTGCGATGGTGGCATGTACGCCTGAAAGTAGAAACCCCATCCACACGGCAATGCCGATGAACAGGTAAAATAGACTGCCTCTGATGCCCATTCTATTGCCGATTATTAATACTGCGAGGAAAATTCCCCCGATCCCAAGGGCGGTGAAATTGACACCGGAAGTATAGAAAAATGCGATCACCAGTACTGCACCCAGATCATCTGCCACAGCAAGCGCGGAAAGGAATACTTTGACCGAGGATGGAATGTGTTTCCCGGCCATGGACAGCAGTGCCAGCGCAAAGGCGATGTCAGTTGCCATGGGAATCCCCCAGCCATGATCGGCCTCCGTCCCATGGTTAATGGAGAAATAAATCAGTGCAGGGACCAGCATTCCCCCAAGAGCCGCGCTCATGGGCAGCAGTGCTTTCCTGAAGGAGGAAAGCTCGCCATCCATAAATTCCCTTTTCAGTTCCAGTCCGATTACGAAAAAGAAAATGGCCATGAGCCCGTCATTGATCCAGATATGGAGTGGCTGACTGAGTTTATGAGTATCAAAACCAACGGAAAAATTGATTTCCCAAATATGGTGATAGGTTTCATGCCAGGCAGAGTTGGCCCAGATAATGGCGACAACTACACTGATCAGCAATACGATTCCACTGGTATATTCCAGATGGATGAACCTACTTACCGGGGCTATAATCTTTTCAATGGGAGATTTGTAGTTCATAAAGTACGTGCGAGTGGTGAGGCCGTAAAAATAAGGTAATCTAAGTATAATGTCATCAAACTAATTTTATTCCGTCTTACTGCCGCTAAAAAACTATCTTAAGGCAAGTGCCAAATAAAGGCACACATTGTTTAACTTAAAATTTTAAAATTTGGCATTAAAAAAAGCAGGATTTAACAGAGGGCCACGCTTGCCCTTCAAAAAGAAAGAACCGGAACACAAAATAAACCACTTCATTACCTCCAGCGAAGTGCGTTTGACCGGAGACGACATTGAGCCGGGAATCTACCCGCTAACAAAGGCCCTGGAGCTGGCCGACGCACAGTCGCTTGATCTGGTGGAAATTGCTCCCAAAGCTATCCCGCCAGTATGTCGGATCATCGACTACAGCAAATTTCTTTATGAACAGAAAAAAAAGCAGAAAGAGATCAAGGCAAACGCCAAGCAAACGGTAATTAAGGATATCCGGTTTGGGTCCAACACCGATGATCATGACTTCGATTTTAAGCTTAAACATGCTTCTTCTTTCCTGGAAAACGGGGAAAAAGTAAGGGCTTTTGTACATTTTAAAGGCCGGTCTATTTTGTATAAGGACAGGGGTGAAATTCTTTTGCTCAAATTTGCCCAGGCTCTCGAAGAGCAGGGTAAAGTGGAGCTCCTTCCTAAACTGGAGGGTAAGCGCATGTTTTTAACCTTGGCGCCGAAAACGGCGAAGAAGTAATTCTATCCAATCATAGGCGGGTTTTCGCCCGCTTCTTTTCATTACATAAATTAATATATGAAACATATTTTAGATCAAACACTTTGGTCCAATACAGTCTATCAGTGGCTGATATTCCTGGCAATTGTGCTGGGGCTTAGCCTGACCGTTAAGCTTTTTAAATCTGTAGTGATCCGGCGTCTAAGATTATGGACACAACGTACACACACCAATTGGGATGATTTTGTAGTAGGGTTGGCGGAAAATTCTTTGGTGCCTTTGCTTTATATCAGTTCGTTTTATTTCGGCATGAAAACGCTTATACTGGCTGAGAAATTAGAAAACATTTTGCATGTTGCTTACCTGATTGGAATTACTTTTTTTGTGCTAAAAATGATCAGCTCTGCATTTCGGAAGTTCGTTTACTCATTTATCCGGCGTGAGGAGAACAGTCAGGACAAGGAGAAACAGGCGGGCGGGTTAATAGTTATTACCAATGTACTGATATGGATTCTGGGAATAATTTTTTTGATCGATAATCTTGGGTATAATGTCACCACGCTGATTGCCGGCTTGGGCGTCGGTGGTATTGCCATTGCTCTGGCTGCGCAAGCTGTGTTAGGGGATCTTTTCAGTTATTTCGTAATCTTTTTTGACCGACCTTTTGAAATCGGCGATTTCGTGGTTATAGGAGACAAAAATGGGACGATCGAATACATTGGCATTAAAACCACACGGATTCGGACACTAAGCGGAGAACAGTTGGTTTGCTCTAATACCGATCTGACCAACTCCAGGCTTCATAATTTCAAAAGGATGGAGCGGCGGAGAATCGTGTTTTCTTTGGGAGTAACCTATCAGACCAGTGGTGATCAGCTTGCCGAAATTCCCGGGTTGGTAAAGCACATCATCAGTTCCAGGCCACAACTTCAGTTTGACCGGGGCCACTTCTCAGGCTACGGTGACTTTAGTCTGAATTTTGAATTTGTGTATTTTGTATTGGATCCGGACTATACAGTATATATGGACAATCAGCAGGCGGTATATCTGGAGATATTTACAGCTTTTGAGAAACGCGGGATAGATTTTGCTTATCCAACGCAGACACTTCTCATTGGGCAGCAGCCGGTAGCGGTTGAAAACACCAGATGAATTAGCTGTATTCAGCACTGAAGCGAGCTATTTAAAATCTCATTCATACACTTGGCTAATAGTCAGGTTTCGGGAGCAAGTTCCCCTGACATTAAATACAGTGATTTTAACCGGTAAGTTGTTAATTGTCAAATATTAGCTTTAAGGAATCCGGTTTCAAACGACTTTTTAGCCACCGCTGTAGCTTTACTTTCTCTGCGTCAGACATCGGTTTGCTAAAGTTTAGAAATGCAAGCGTAACGGTATCCCGCTTGTTGGTGTCGAGGTGCTTTATTTCAATGTTATTGATGCTGTAATTTGCAAGATCTGGATACAAGGATTTTAGTTCATTGCTCAGATCAGGTATTGGCATATTGATATCCTGGTAGGCATCACCCTTAGCTGTCGAATCTTTTTTATATACCGCTTCCAGGATGCTGGCCTTGATCTGTGAAAAATCCAGTTCATTTTTTGCATTCAACCCCTGCCGGATATTGAGCTTGGTTTTTTCAAGCTTATAGGCCGGGAGTTTTTTTCTGAGGCTGTCGATTTGCAGGGCGGTGAGTTCTTTGCCCAACAGCAAAAGGTCTATCTGGTTGCCCTTTCTGCTGTATCTATAATTTCTGGTAATGACCTGGGTATTGGTATAGATCAATTCTTTATCGATGAATGCACGTGCATTATTTTCAAAGATACTGCGGTCTACTATTCTGTAGGCCAGATATACGCTTGGCGCTGCTGTGATGAGCACAATAATTAATATATATCGGCGCACCCTCTTTTCATAGGCTTTATCTTCAAATTCTTTTTTATGGAATTTGAGATAGCGGACAATTAAGTAAGTAGCCACGCAAATAAAAATACTGTTGATAAAATACAGATAAATGGCGCCTATAAAAAAATAGATATTTCCTGATGCCAGGCCATAACCTGCCGTGCACAACGGAGGCATTAAGGCAGTTGCGATAGCCACACCCGGAATAGCATTGCTTTTTTCTTTCCTGGTGACAGCGATAATTCCGGCAAGTCCGCCAAACCCGGCAATAAATACATCCCAGATGGATGGAGAGGTTCGGGCCAGGAGCTCAGAAGATGCGTCATGTAGCGGCGTAATCCAGAAATATATTGTAGAAGTGATTACACTGATGACAGTTGCGATGGCCAGATTCCGTACTGCTTTTTTGACCAGTTCAATGTCATTGATACCAATACCCAGACCTACGCCCATAATTGGTCCCATCAGTGGAGATATGAGCATGGCGCCGATGATTACCGCTGTGGAATTTACATTCAGGCCGATTGATGCGATAAAAATGGCAAAGATCAGCGTCCAGAGATTTGCGCCCTTAAACTCCACATTTTTTCTGATGGATTCAATCGTATCGCTTTCTTCAGCATTGTCTTCGTGAAGACTGAAGCGGTAATGTAAAAAGCGCCTGATCGCTAAATAAATCTCGTTCATTTTGCAAGATAGGAATTTGAATGTAAATCCAGTTCAGGCTAAAGCAGTTGTTAATGACATAGAAGGGGCGGGCAGACCATCTGATGAACTAAAAATAAAATTTGTACCTTTGCAACTCATTCGCTGATCCAGCGATTATTATTTTGCCTTTTCCTTTTAAGGGATTCTATCAGGCAGTCCGGCAGCATAGGGATTTATTTTATTATTTCACTTGGCGGAATTACATCTTAAAACCAATTGATTATGCAGAAAAGATTACTCATAGTTTCCAACCGATTACCCCTGACCATAGAGAAAAAGGACTATGGATTTGAAAGCCGGCAATCTTCCGGCGGACTGATCTCAGCAGTCAATGCCTACCTGAACGGTGAAGGAAAAGAAGTGTTTTTCGAACGAATCTGGGCCGGGGTGCCCGGCGTAAGCACCGAAGATTGGGATATGGTTGATAGCGGGCAGTCTGAATACCATTTTCTTCCTGTGTTTCCAGGTGAACAAGAATATGAACAGTATTACAATGGCTTTAGCAATTCATTGCTATGGCCACTTTTTCACTATTTTCCTTCGTTTGCGGATTATGATCCGTCTTTCTTCGAGTCGTATATGATGGTTAACAAAGCCTTCTGCAGGACGCTATGTGCAGAAATCCGGCCGGGCGATGTCATATGGATCCATGATTATCATTTGCTTCCGCTGGCAGGCATGCTTAGGGAGAAATTTCCAGACCTTACGATAGGTTTATTCCTCCATATTCCCTTTCCGTCTTATGAATTGTTTCGGGTCATTCCAAAGCGCTGGCAAAAGGCTTTGCTTGAAGGAATGCTGGGTGCGGATCTGATCGGTTTTCATACTGCAGAATATGTCGCGCATTTCCTTAAAACGGTGGATATGTCACTGAAAACGACTCACGATGACCAGTATATCCAATGGGGAACCCGGCAGGTGCAGGTAGATGCTTTTCCAGTAAGTATTGATTTTGATCTTTTCAACGGGGCGTTTGATCATCCGGGTGTGGATTCTCTCCGGCAAAAGTATCAGCAGATGAAAGGTAAAAAGAAAATGATTTTTTCTGTCGACAGGCTGGACTATACCAAAGGGATTTACAACCGACTCATCGCCTTCGAGCGGTTCTTACAGAGATATCCTGAGTATAAAGGAAACATCGTTTTTGTGCTGGTAATGGTTCCGTCGCGGGATACGATTGTCAAGTACAATGAAAAAAAGAAAATGATCGACGAGTTTATTGGTAACCTGAACAGCACGATTGGAAACATCTCCTGGCAGCCTGTTATTTATCAGTATGACCATCTCGACTTTAATGAGTTAACTGCACTGTATACCACATGTGACCTGGCTCTGATCACGCCGCTCCGTGATGGTATGAATCTGGTAGCTAAAGAATTCGTTGCAAGCCGAAAGGACGAGAAGGGTGTACTGGTGTTGAGTGAAATGGCCGGCGCTGCGGCAGAACTCAAAGAAGCTCTGCTCATTAATCCGAATGATGCTGATGAGCTTGCTGAGACAATTGCAGTTGCTCTTGGAATGTCGGAAGAGGAACAGCGCTGTCGTATGCGCGACATGCGTCAGCTGGTCCAGCAGTATGATGTGAATGCATGGGCTATAGATTTTTTTGGAGAGCTAGACCAGATCAAAGCTTTGCAGTTAAAATTTGAGATTAAGTTTCTGGATAATTTTGCCAGGGCGGCACTAATTGAAGATTACAAGTCAAGCCAGAAACGGCTGTTTCTGCTCGATTATGACGGAACGCTGGTGAGTTTTTCTAAAGATCCGTCCAGGGCTTCTCCTGATCATGATCTGCTGCAGCTGTTAGAGACGCTCTGTTCATTACCAGGAAATGATGTATATGTGATTAGCGGCAGGGACAGCGTTACGCTCGACAAATGGCTGGGTCATTTACCCATTGGTCTGATTGCTGAACATGGCGCCAAAAATAGACCTGCGGGGTGCAATTGGTCAAACGAAGCGCTCGTCGAATCAACCACCTGGAAAGAAAAAATAGAAAGAATCATGCAGCATTATGTATTCAGGAGTCCGGATTCTTTTATTGAAAAAAAGGATTTCTCCCTGGCCTGGCATTACAGGAATGCGGATCCATTTCTGGCAAACAGACGTGCCAAGGATTTGCATGACGAGTTGGTGGAGTATACGGTGCAAATGCCTCTGGATGTGCTCAATGGTCACAAGGTGATAGAAGTACGGAATAAGGGCGTCAATAAAGGGCTGGCAGCGATGCGTATACTGGACTCAGCCAGTTATGATTTTATCTTGTGTATTGGTGATGACCAGACGGACGAAGATATGTTCAAAATATTAGCAAAGAATCCAGCAGCTTACACGGTAAAAGTGGGGCATCAGGCATCTTTTGCAGAATACAACTTGTATACGCCTTTCCTTGTGTTTTCTTTGCTCGATTCTATCACGTCCTCACAAGCCTTTGAAAACATTTAATTCCATAATCGATTCTTAATTTTAAGGCAGGTCTATTGCCTATAAGAACCTGGGAGAGATTGCAACGTTCTTGTTACTTATCGGGGGCTTAATGTTAAAAAACCACAAATTTGGAAGGTAGCAAGTGACAGGCTAACAAAAGCCGTCCTGCGCCGGGTTCGGTTTCAGCTTCCGGGGAGTGAGGACACCTATTTGCATAGCATGACTTTCCGCATATAGCATACTTTGTTCAGCTGGCCTAAGTATAGACGCCTTATCGCGCCTAACCTGCAATGGATAGCTGAAAAAAATTATTTTGTTGATCTGCGCCTGACTGGCTCAGATATGACTGGTTCAACATACTAAACATTAAACTTGATGCTAATAGTAAAATTTATATCCGATGAAGGTTAAGATAGGATTGATAGGGTTTGGCAGAACCGGAAAGGCTGTTGCCTCAGTGATATTGCAGAATAAAGATTTCTCGCTGGAATGGGTATTTCGAAAGACCACTGTACTGGAACATCGGTCTGTCCCGGAATTTTTAGGCATACAGAGCGATGAGCCTGGTCTGATTTTTTCGAGCGAGCATATTCAAATTCAGGATTTGCTGGAGAAGAATCCAGTTGATATCATCATAGATTTTTCTTCTCCTTTGGGAATTCATAATTACGGAAGATTTGCGGCTGAAAGACAAATAAAGATTATATCTGCGATTTCACATTATGGACATGTTGAATTGGAATTGCTTGATGAATTGGCAAAGCAGACGGCCGTGTTCTGGTCTCCTAATATTACTTTAGGCGTGAATTATCTTTTGTTTGCAGCGAAATTCCTTCAAAAAATTGCACCGGGCGTTGATATTGAAATTATTGAAGAACATTTTAAACAAAAGGAAGGTGTTTCAGGGACGGCAATAAAAATTGCCCATGCTCTTGATTTGAAGGTTTCTCAGATCAATTCTGTAAGGGCGGGTGGTATCGTAGGTAAGCACGAACTTATATTCGGGTTTCCTTATCAGACTGTGCGGCTAATTCATGAATCTATTTCCAGGGAAGCATTCGGCAATGGTGCAATTTTTGTTGCCACGAACTTATCGGCACTTCCCTTCGGACTGTATAACTTCGAGGATCTCTTAAGACCCTATTTCAAATTTTAATTTATATGGCTATTCGAATTCCAGGCTCTCAAATGTATATTGTGGAGGGGGGACGGTTGAACCTGAAATTTTGCTATGCAGGACACGACTGTCATTCGATACCGGCACGATATGTTTCAATCTCCAAAAACTAATTTATGTTAAATAACTTTCTTCAGCGCATTCGTTATTATTTTAAAAATGCCTTTGACAGATTAAACAATCAGGGTTATAAAAATAGCATTTTACAGGCTATACCGTTTTGGGGAGCCTCAATTATCACTGGTCTGATAGCGGTTATTTATACTAAACTGTTTTTACTCGCGGAATCGGTCACCAGATATGTTTATCATGAGCATGCCTGGGGTTTATTTATATTGACTCCGATGTTCTTTCTCCTGGCCTGGTGGACTGTCGTTCGTTATGCACCTTATGCCAGGGGCAGCGGCATCCCTCAGGTGGTGGCAGCTATACAAATTACTGGCCCCAATAAGGACAGTCAGGTGAGCCGTTTGTTAAGCATTAGGGTGATGCTAGTGAAGATTTCGTCAAGTTTGATTATGGCGGCCGGGGGTGCTGCGATAGGCAGGGAAGGTCCTACGATACAGATCGCAGCATCGGTTTTCAAGAAAGTCAACGATCTTTTACCTGTCTGGTGGCCCAAGGTAGCAAAAAAGAATATGATCATCACTGGTGCGGCAGCAGGGCTTGCGGCGGCATTTAATACACCGCTAGGAGGAATCGTGTTTGCTATCGAAGAGTTGACCAAAACACATTTTAGTTATTTTAAGACGGCAATCTTTTCTTCAGTGATTATTGCCGGACTCGCGGCACAGGGCATTCTTGGGCCTTACTTGTATCTGGGTTATCCGAAGATTTTTAACCTTTCAGGGTATATTTTTTTTGGTGTGATCCTGGTCGCAGTTATTTCAGGGCTATTGGGTAGTGCAATGTCCAAAATTATCCTTGTGATATTAAAATGGAAGTCCAGCTTTAAGTTTACTCGTCATCATATTCTATATATAGGCGGTTGCGCCTTAATCTTAAGCGCTATAGCCATTTTCATTAGTTCCGATGTTCTGGGCTCAGGCAAAGAGATCATGCAAACTACATTATTTTCCGAGAATAGATACGTTAATTGGTACACCCCAATATTGAGAATTGTAGGGCCCATATTGTCATTTACAACCGGCGCATCGGGGGGAATTTTTGCTCCTGCATTGGCCTCCGGAGCCAGTATCGGTTCTATGGTCTCCGGATGGTTCCAGCTGTCTGAAGCCAATACCAATTTATTAATTCTGTCTGGTATGGTCGGTTTTTTGACCGGAGTGACCAGATCCCCTTTTACCTCGGCCATTCTGGTGCTGGAAATGACAAACAGGCATAGTGTGATCTTTCACCTTATCCTTGCGGGAATGATCTCTAGTGTGGTCTCGCTGCTGATCGACAAACATTCGCTTTATGATCATCTTAAAGTGCAGTATATAAAGGATCTGGAGGCTGAAGAGTCCAGAGAAAATGAAGGCCGGAGTTCAGATGAAAAGCATAAAAGTTCAAATCTTTATGGAAAAGACTAAGAAGTCAATATCCATTATCAAAACGCTGATCATTTTTCACCGCTTGTTTTTATTTGCACAGTCGTTTACATCAGTTTCTTCAAGACGGAGCAGAGGATAGTAGTCAGGCCAAGTAAGCACGGGTTTGCATCTTGGCCAAGTTGGCGGTGAGTAAGCGATAAAAAAAGCCTGTTGCTATGATTTATGATACAGACTTTTTTGTTAGCAGATTTTGGTTTGTCAATTATTGCGTCTATTTTAGGGATTCAATCGGTTAGGTTAAAATACTTTGTGCCAAATATTAATAGATGAAGCTATCATTTTCTTTGTTCGTTCCCCTCGTATTATTTTATACTCAAACAGCGAATGCCCAGACGAAGGCAGAATCCTACAAGCAACAGATCGACGGAACGACGCTGTCTTTCGAAATGCAGGCTATTCCTGCCGGGGAATTTACTATGGGCAGTAAAAAAGGTAAAAAGGATGAACTTCCATTGCATAAGGTAAAGTTAGCTGCTTTTTGGATGGGCAAACATGAAGTGACCTGGGATATTTATGAACCTTTTTTGTACAGGGATTATGAAAAAACACATAGTGTGAGTCCGGTTCCGGAAAATGTTGATGCGGTGACCCGCCCGACAAAGCCGTATCTGGATATGACTTTTGGGATGGGCAAGGCTGGTCAGCCGGCCCTTGCCATGACACATTATAATGCTATTCAGTACTGTAAATGGTTATATGCCCGGACCGGCGTATTTTATCGTTTGCCGACGGAAGCGGAATGGGAATATGCAAGCAGGGCCGGAACATCTACTGAATATTTTTTCGGGGATGATGAGTCCAAACTATCCGAATATGGATGGTTTAAGGACAACAGTGGCGGAAAAACACATCCTGTTGGTTTAAAGAAGCCTAACCCATGGGGCTTGTTTGATATTTATGGAAATGTTGCGGAATGGACTTATGATCAATATATTCCTGATTTTTATGCGGGGAATGTATCGGATAACCCGGTCGCGGTTCCCGATAAGCTGTATCCACAGGTTGTACGCGGCGGGTCATATGATGATCTGGCCAAAGATTCGAGATCTGCTGCGAGGCTGGCGTCTGATCCTGTGTGGAAACAGCTGGATCCGCAAATGCCTAAAAGCAACTGGTGGTTTCCTGAAGCGCCTTTTGTTGGGTTGCGACTCGTCAGGCCTGTTAAGACACCATCGAAAGAAGATATTGAAGCATACTACAATAAAAAACCAATTCCTGATTATTAACTCTGTAGTCTCACAAAATAAGAACCACTATAAACCTAAATTACAATGAACAATGAAGAATTGCGTGATAAACGCCGCGAATTTTTGAAAGCTTCCGCCCTTGTTGCGGGAGGTGTGATGTTAAATGGTGTTGCTTTTGCCGGTGGCGGAGCTCATTCGTCTGTTGATGATACTATAAAGATCGCGTTGATCGGTTGCGGTGACCGTGGAACGGGTGCTGCTGTCCAGGCCTTGAGTACTAAGCAAAACCTTAAGCTGGTGGCTATGGCAGATGCTTTTCAGGATAGACTGGATGCCAGTTATAAAATACTTTCAGATAAATTTAAGGATAAGGTTGATGTGCCGCAGGACCGTAGATTTATAGGTTTTGATGCGTACAAGAAAGCGATTGCATTGGCTGATGTTGTTTTGTTGGTGACGCCTCCGGGTTTCCGGCCGATGCATTTTGAAGAGGCAGTAAATCAGGGGAAACATATTTTTATGGAGAAGCCTGTAGCTGTTGATTCTCCGGGAGTACGCAGGGTTTTGGAGGCTGCTGCACTGGCAAAACAGAAGAAATTAAATGTTGTAGTTGGCTTACAGCGAAGATATCAGAAAAATTACCGGGAAACCATAAAACGTATCGAAGACGGTGCAATTGGCGATATTACCGGTGGACAGGTTTATTGGAATAGTGGGGGCGTTTGGGTGAGGCCGCGTCAGGCCGGTCAGACTGAAATGGAATATCAGATGAGAAACTGGTATTATTTCAACTGGCTTTGCGGGGACCATATCACTGAGCAACATGTTCACAATATTGATATTGCAAACTGGGTGAAAAATTCCTATCCGGTGTCAGTTCAGGGTACGGGAAGTCGTGCATGGAGAAGAGGAAAAGAATATGGTGAAATCTATGACAACCATTCCATTGAACTTACCTACCCGGATGGCAGTATCATCCATAGCCAGTGCCGACATTTTGAAGGGATTTCTAACCGGGTTGACGAATCCTTTAGTGGCACAAAAGGAAAAGTTTATTTGTCGGCAGACAATAGTGGTGAACTGACAGACTACAAAGGACAAAAGATCTATAGCCATGATAAAAAGGGCAATGCCAACCCTTATCAGACAGAACATGATGAACTGTTTGCTGCAATTGCAAAAGGCGAATTTAAGTTCTGGGATGCGGAGCGCGTAGCAAAGAGTACTTTTACTTCTATTATTGGCCGCTATGCTACTTATTCGGGAGAGACTATCAAATGGGATGAGGCGCTAAAAGCAGATAACAGTTTGTTTCCGGATAAACTGGCATGGGATGCTAAGCCTAAATTGTTGCCGGACGCTGATGGATTCTATCCAATACCTACGCCCGGGAAGACTAAAGTGATCTAGGCATTGCTGCAGGTAATGCCGGGTGTCAATAAAATATTTGCTTTTTTTGTACCGCTGTTGGCCTTTGTTTTTTTTGAAAAAAAAGACCAGCGGCAGTATACCATTCATGGATATGCCCAGGGAACTGATTATACCGTGAAGTATTTTGCCACAGACAGCATAGTTACCAAAGGAGAGGTAGATAGTATTCTTATGGTAATAGATTCTTCAATGTCTCTTTATAAACCATATTCTTCTATCAATCAGTTTAATGCCTCGGCAAAAGGAATGAGGATAGACAGGCATTTTGCGAATGTGATGACTAAGTCGTTTGAGATTTACAGGAGCACGCAGGGCCGCTTTGACGTAACCGTTAAACCGCTGGTTCAGCTATGGGGTTTTGGTGTTAAGCCTGTTGAAAGATTTCCGGACAGTATGATGGTGAGCGCTGTGCTGAAATGTGTAGGAATGCGCTTTTTAAGTTTGAAAGGTAATGTTCTGAAGAAAGAAAGGCCTTGTGTGCAGATTGATCTGAACGGAATTGCCCAGGGCTATAGTGTTGATGTGGTAGCAGAGCATTTGAATCTAAAAGGGATAAAGGCCTATGTCGTGGAGATCGGCGGTGAGCTGCGTATGAAAGGGCCAAAACCGGATGGGACTTCTTTAAGAATTGGAATTGAGGGACCTTCGGAGAGCCCTGATGCTGAACCGGCGATCAGGCACACCCTGGCAATTAATAACGGCGCGATCACTACGTCCGGTAATTACAGAAGATTTTTGCAAATGGGGAAAAAGAGGATAAGTCATCTTATAGATCCGAAATCTGGTTATCCTTTATCGAATTCCCTGATCAGCGTGACAGTTTATTCCCGGGATGCTATAACGGCTGATGGTTATGACAATGCAATCATGGCTATGAACATTGATGAGGCAATGGCCTTTGTTTCTGCAAAAAAGAATATGGAAGCTTATATTATTTACCACCGCAAGGACGGAAGCATTGCAGATACGCTTACTAAAGGGTTTAAGCAATTGATCGTCAACTAAATAACTTATATTTAAGGAAAGAACCAATAACAGAATAACGATATGAACAGAATAGAATTTTTAAAGAATAGTTTTGTTGCTACCGGTGCATTGGTTGCCGGATCTTCAATGGGTTCGATGGCAGCTACAGAACCGGCAAAATCTTCCTATGCGGGAAAGACCTTTAATCTGGATTATGCCCCGCATCAGGGGATGTTTGAAAACAGTGCAGGAAAAAGTTTTCTTGACCAGATCCGGTATATGTATGATCAGGGTTTCCGCTCTATAGAAGACAACGGTTATCTAGGCCGGTCAACGGAAGAGCAGACCAAGATCGGCGATTTGCTGGCAAAGCTTGGCATGAGAATGGGGGTGTTTGTGGTCGATGGCGGGGACAACTGGAAAGTGTCGTTGACTACGGGAAAAAAAGAGTTTAAAGACAAGTTTGTAGATACCTGCAAACGCTCTGTGGAGGCAGCAAAAAGGTGTAATGCGAAATGGCTTACTGTGGTTCCTGGTTTTTATGAGCGCCATTTGCCTTACGGGAATCAGTTTGCTAATGTAATTGATGCCATGAGAGCGGGAGCTGAGATTTTTGAGCCTCATGGATTGGTTATGGTGCTTGAGACATTGAGCGATACACCCGAATTGTTTTTACAGCAAACTCATGAAACTTATGCTGTTTGTAAGGCGGTTCAGAGTCCTTCGTGCAAAATTCTTTATGACATTTATCATATGCAGAAAACGGAGGGCCAGCTGATCGTAAATATGGACAGGTGCTGGGATGAAATTGCCTATATCCAAATAGGAGATAACCCGGGAAGAAAAGAACCTACAACAGGGGAGATTAATTATAAGAACCTTTTTAAACACATTCACGGAAAAGGTTATAAAGGAGTGATGGGAATGGAGCACGGCAATTCTTTAAAGGGTAAAGAAGGCGAGTTGCGTGTGATCCAGGCTTACCGTGAAACGGATAATTTTCTTTCATAAGTAGGCAAAAGTTTGTCTTCATGGATTTAAAACAGGCGGAGCTGGGCTTGAGGGACCTTAAACAGACTTGAGTCCAGCTCTGTTCTTTTTTCATTCAAATGGTTCAGACGGCAATGCAGTTTAAAGTTATCTCTGATCATTTGGGCAATATTGCCATCTCCGCGCATCCTTTCGCCGAATCTGCTGTCGTTAACGTTACCGCCATGGCAGGATTGAATCATATGCCATACTTTTTCAAAGCGGTCGGGATAATTTTTACGCAGCCAATCTTCGAATATCCCGCCAATAGCTCCATTGAGTCTTACGATGGTATATCCTGCAGCGGTTGCCCCGCAACTGGCGATTGTTTTTAAGATTGCCGGAATTTCATGATCGCTTAGACCGGGTACCAGGGGAGCGACCATTACCCCCATGGGGATGCCTGCCTTGCTAAGGTCCTCTACGATTTTCAGACGCTGTTTTGCGGTAGTAGTTCTCGGTTCCATTTTCTGGCGCAACTTTTCATTGAGGCTGTTGATAGATACGTAAACCATACACAGATTTAATTTTGCCATTTCGGTAAGGATGTCACTGTCTCTGAGGATCAGTGCATTTTTGGTAATCATACCAATCGGTTGTCTGTACTCAAGGGCAATCTCCAGCAGTTGCCGGGTAATTCTGAATTTCCTTTCGGCAGGCTGGTAGCAATCTGTATTTCCTGACAGGGATATGGTAGAAGCGTCCCAGGATTTTTTTTCCAGGAATTTTTTAAAAAGCGCAGGCGCGTCTGTTTTTACAATGATCTTGCGCTCGAAGTCGAGGCCGGCGCTGAAGCCCCAGTACTCATGTGCATTTCGCGCATAACAATAGGTGCAGCCGTGTTCGCATCCCTGATATGGATTTAGGGAGTAGGCCATACCGACATCGGGACTGTCGACTTTATTGACAATAGACTTTGATTTTCCGAATATGAAGGAGGTTTTATGGTCTTCTTCTTCCCATTCGTCTATTCCTTCATCGTGCTCTTTTACATAGTCTTTTTTTTCAAACCGGTTATGCGGATTGAACTGGGCTCCTCTTCCTTTGAAATAGTTTTCAGATTTGTTGTCGCCTAAATTCATTAGCTAAAATTACTAATATTATTAGTAATTTAAGTTTGATTTTTAAAAAATATAAATCCTTTTTATGAGTGCTGCATAGTCCTTAAATCTTTGAATGAAAAGAATAATTTTTATGTAATTCTTTTTACCTATTTTCATATTGTCTAAAGACTCAAACGCTAGTGTGAATGATTAAAAGTAATGCCTCTATTCATGTATTTGCGCCGCATCAGGCGTTGCAGGAATATGTACAGAATTACTGTTATTTTTGCCTTGGTGAAGGTGCAGACCAAATGTCGGCTCTGGATATGTATCCTGTGGAATATGCACAGCTGTCGTTTGTTTTGGATGAATACCATGAGTTTCGTGAATCCGGGACGAACAAGGTTGATAGCTACCCGCTTTGCTTTGTTGGCTTGCTCGATCAGGGCAGAAGTTTTGATCTTTTTCCTAAAAGAGTTGTTCAGATATTGTTTAAGCCCTACGGTGCTTTTAAGCTTTTGGGCATTCCACAAAGGTATCTTAGCAATCAGGGGACAGATGTGCAGCTCTTGTTTCCGGAAACAGTAAGTTTAAAAGAACAATTGCGGGATGTGTCGGATTCACCTGCTGAAGTTATTTCTTTACTTGAGAACTGGCTTTTGAAGCGGCTTATTGCTTCGGCAAAGATAGATGTGAATGCGATAGCTCTTGCCTGTGCAGAAATTCAAAGAGAAGGTGGATTGGTTAGGATTGAGGAACTTTGCCGAAAAGTAGGCATGTCTACCACTACCCTGGGTGAGCAATTCAGGGAAAAGGTTGGTTTTTCTCCCAAGACTTTCAGTCGTATTGTTCGTTTTAACAACATTAATAATTTCATTAGCGAGAACCATTCGGTTAACTGGCAGGAGCTGGTTTATACTTTTGGCTTCTTTGATCAGAATCATTTCATTAAGGAATTCAAACACTTTTACGGTTGTACTCCTTCCCAGTGGCATTCCCGCCAGAACCAACAAATTTAAAATCCGTCGATTTTTACTATGCGTGAGTAATGGAGACCGCTACCTTCATTGCGAAGTTTTGTGTAGCTATTTTCTTCCTGGCTTCGTGTTTAAAGTCAAACTACCTACCTATGAAAAACAATTACTTAATAATCCTGCTAATGGTCGTTCCGTTTCTGTTTAGTTCCTGCTCAGAACAAGGTTTAATTGGGCCAGAGGGACCTGCCGGCCCCCAAGGGGCTACCGGAAATGCAGGTGCTGTTGGCGCTTCGGGAAAAGATGGCAGTATCATGTACAGTGGGAACGGAATACCAGAACCAACTGCAGGTAATGCCGGAGACTATTATCTGGATCGCTCGACAGGTAACCTTTATGGGCCTAAAGTTGCAGGGGGCTGGGGTATACCACTTACACTGATGGGCGCCAATGGGACAAATGGAACAAATGGCACTAATGGAGCCAACGGTACTAACGGAGTTAATGGCAGCACTACCTTGAGCGGATCTGGTGCGCCGCCGGCGGATTTAGGTGTAATTGGCGATTATTATCTGGATAAAACAAACTACCTGCTATACGGTCCGAAGAGGGCTTCGGGCTGGGGGATCGCTATTTTGCTACGAGGAGCTGCTGGTCCGCAGGGACCTGCAGGGGCGGCGGGACAGGATGGTAGCATTATTTATAGTGGTTCGGGGATTCCGGCTGCTATAATTGGAACAGATGGCGACTATTATCTGGATAAAAATACAGGAAATTTATATGGTCCGAGAACGGCAACGGGATGGGGTACCCCCATAATCCTCCGGGGAACTAATGGGACTAATGGCACGAATGGTGAGGACGGTACTGACGGAGTGAATGGGACGAACGGTACAAATGGTACTAACGGCAGTAGAACACTCAGTGGTAATGGCACACCGGCAGTGGCTTTAGGAGCGATCGGGGATTACTATCTGGATAAAACCAATTACCTGTTATACGGTCCGAAGTCAGCAGCCGGATGGGGAGTGGCGCTATTACTGCGTGGCGCCAATGGCGCACAAGGTCCTGTTGGCCCGGCGGGTAAGGATGGCACTGTAATTTATAGCGGCGAAACCGAGCCGGATGATGCTTTGGGTAAGCTGGGAGACTTTTATTTTGCCAGAGTTACCATGATTATGTATGGCCCAAAGTCAAATTTAGGCTGGGGACCTGGGGTCAGTCTGAAAGGGACAAATGGCACAAATGGAACCAATGGGACTAATGGTGCCAACGGCAGTTCTGTTTTAAACGGGGTAGGACTACCTGCCAATACGCTGGGCAATAATGGAGATTTTTACATTGACATTTCAGCCTACGTCATATATGGGCCGAAGGCTGCCGGCATATGGAGCCCCTATGGAACATCTTTAAAAGGACAAAATGGTGCCGACGGCAATGCAAATGTGATTGCCCTGGAAACACCGGATAATGTAACTTTCAGCTGGTCATATGAATTTAATAACCGTGTCCTGAAAAAGCAGGGCGTATCATTCAATGATACCAGTTCCGTATTTAACATACCGGCAGCTAATTTTAACGCTGCAAAAAATGGAGTAGTGCTGGTGTATATCCGTGCAGATGCTGGTTCAGGAAGCTATAGTTGGAAGCAATTGAATTTTACCGATGTAAATATGGGGGCCAACGCTTTCTACAGGTACTTTTTGAGGATCAACCCCACAGACGCCAAGGTTAGAATCTTACATAACGTACTTCCTGACTATACTCCATTGACTGTTGATAAAGTCCGGATAATTATTACTCCAGCCAGCACTACCGGCGTGTTGAGTGCTATCAGGAGCAAGGACCAGCCGATGACCGGCACGATGCAGAAACTTGGTTTATCGGAAAAAGATTTCATCAGCTTAAAGTAGGCAGAAATGAAATGTACTTTAAGGTTGTGGTTTTACATTACCATAATGGTGCTGAGCATTCAAAGCAAGGGCCAGGATATTGAACAAATGACAAACCAAAAACCACTTGTCATCAATGGTACTCTGGGCCTGGGTGTCGGGACTTACAATTCAAATGGTATTCCCGCACGGCAAAGGGCTTTTTCTTATCTCCTGAGCGGTGCACCGACAGTGTCTGTTTATGGCGTGTCTTTTCCTTTCAGTGTGGTGGTAGGCGATCAGCAGCGCGGCTTCCGTCAGCCTTTTAACCAGTATGGGATTAGCCCAAGGTACAAATGGGTCACCGTTCATGCGGGCTGGCAAAGCCTGGAGTTTTCTCCTTTTACCCTGGCGGGCCATACCTTTTTGGGAGGCGGTTTAGAACTGAACCCTGGTAAACTGAGGCTGGGTTTCGTATATGGCCGTTTTAACAAAGCCATTGAGGAGGACCCAAACCAGGTTTCTGCTTTTGCCCAGACTCCGGCTTACCGGAGAATGGGGTACAGTGTAAAGCTTGGCTACGGCACCGAACAGAATCATTTTGACATTGTCGTATTGAATGCGAGGGATGAACCCGGGTCACTCAAAAATCCGGTGACGTTTAGTGGTATCAACCCTGCGGAGAACCTGGTGCTGGGTACCTCGGCACGGTTTACTTTTTTTAAGCATGTGCTTTTCGATTTCGACCTCTCGGGCAGTATTTATACGAACAACAAGTTGTCCGATACGATTGGTAGTAACCAACTGCGGAAAGTGGCACTGATCAGAAAGCTGGTGACACTCAATACCTCTACGCAATTGCTGGCTGCGGGACAAGGTAGCCTGGGGTATCAGGGTAATAATTATAATGTGCTGGTCAGGTACAGGCGTGTGGATCCAGATTATAAGTCTATGGGCGCATATTATTTTGAAACAGATGTGCAGAATTATACCGTTGAAGGTGGTTGGAGATTACTTAAAGGTCAGATGCAGCTAAATGGGAGCCTTGGTTTGCAAAATGACAACATCCTGCATGATAAAGCCTACAGGTCTAACCGCAAGATCGGGGCTTTGAGCGCTTCCTATAATACCCAGGATTATGGTATTGACCTCAGGTATTCAAATTATGGAATCACCCAGGACAGGGGCTTGAACCCGATTGTGGATACTTTGCGAGTGGCACGCACCAATCACAATATCAATGCGATGCTGCGGTATAATATTAACGGAGATTTGCTGGCACAGGGGTTTGTGCTGGTCGGCAATATACAGTCGCTGGTTGACCTCAATAATTTTACCTCTGGTCAGAATACATCAAACAGTAAGACGGTCAACTTTTCTTATCAGCTCAGTTTTGTACCCCGTTCACTAGGCTTGAATGCTAATGTCAACTATACGGTAGCAGATATTTCCTTTGGAAGAACTGTTTTTTATGGGCCTTCTCTGGGATTGGACAAGCAGTTTGCGAAGGGAAAGTATGGTTTGAATGCTTCGGTCAGTTATCAGCAGCAGCAGAACAATAAGAAAGATGCGGGAAATCTGTGGAATGGGAATGTCAACGGTTCTTACCTAATGTCCAAAAGAAATGCTGTTTCGATTTCCTTTAGCTACCTCAAAAGTAATTCCAGGGACATCACGCTTCCGGGTTTTAATGAACTGCGGAGCAGCCTGAATTTAACTCATTCCTTCTAATCTATAAAAACATCGCCCATGAAAAAGTTATACCTGATGACTTGCGGTAAAGCAATAGCGCTATTTTTGACGCTGTTTTGCGGTCTGGCCGGCAACAAGGCCATGGGACAGGCTGTGAACAGTGTCAACATCACCGTGAGCATTACGCCGCCTTACTCTCCCTATTATTCAGATTATGCCGGAATAAATGCAGGGAAAGTCCTGCTGATCGTTCAAAATCTGTCCAATACTCAAAGGAGCATTAAACTGGCGGGTCAGCTAACTGGTGACAACGGTATCCGGCTGACCACCAAATCCAATTATGTACCTTTACAACCGATCATTTTGGGTCCAAACGAAGTGAAAAAATTGAGCGGCCCGGCACTAAAAGATATTTTTGACCTGAATACACTCAATGTTTACGGTGTCGATAAGGCCAGGCTCCTGCAGACATCACGGCTTCCGGAAGGGAACTATAATTTTTGTGTTCAGGCGCTGGATTATGCCAGTAATCAAATGCTTTCTGCCAATGCTCCTTTAGGTTGCACCAATATCACAATTGCTTACCCGGAGGCGCCTGTACTGGTATATCCGGGTAACAATAGCAGTATGCCGAGCACCGTTCCTCAAAGCCTGATTTTCAATTGGATGAATGCGGGGTTTGTACCGTTGGGTACCCAGTACGTTCTGCAAATTGCTGAAATGCCTGCCGGCGTTCGGGTTGATCCCAACCAGTTGTTAAACTCCGTTTCTTTTCCGCTGGTTAATAAGAACATAAATGGCTTAAGTTATGTTCTTTCTCCTTCAGATCCTCCGTTGCACGAGAATGCGCGGTATGCCTGGCGCGTGAGGGCATTTGATCCCTCAGGAAAAGTCACCTTTAAAAATAATGGGGTGAGTGCGGCTAATGTATTCATTTATTCCAAACCATTGGATGCTCCGCTACTGATCAGTCCGGCCGCGGCTGCTAAGCTCCCGGTCGTCGCTGCCCAGAGCTTATTTTTTAACTGGAAAAAATCTGCTGCCGCGGGAATACGGTATAGTTTCCAGGTAGCGGAAATACCTGTGAATAGCAAAAATCCCAATCAGAATTTTAATGCCGGAACTTTTTTGATCAACAGGACACTGGTCGATACCTTTTATCTGAAATCTGCTGCCGATCCTGCTTTTGTGATGGGCAAGCGCTACGTCTGGAGGGTCAGGGCTTATGATATTTTGGGTAAAGCCGTGTTTAAAAACAATGGCATGAGTGAAAACGGAACATTTGAGTTTGGGGAGCTGAAGGATGCCGAAGTCTTGCCATTGGCGCCTGAGATTACTGCACCGAAACAGTATGCGGTTTTTACCCGTCTGGAAAACGCGCCGCAGCCCATAGTAAAAATTGAATGGAAGACGGGAAATCTGGCTTATCCTCCTGTTTATGAAATTAAAATGGTTAAAGTTCCACCAGGTATTGATCCGGCTGTTGCAATCGAAGGTGCCGGTCCCGTTATTTTTAGCCGCAAACAGAGCAGCACTCAGGTTTATCTGGATGGAAACGCCAATGTCAATGGGATGAAATCACAGTCTTCGGCTGTTTTGGAGGATAGCGCCAGCTATGCCATTCAGGTGCGTGCCATTAGCAAAAGCCCGGCCGGGGATACCTTAAGGCTGGCAAACTTTGGTAAAAGCCAGGTGGTGCAGTTTATCTATTATGATCAGTCCAAACTGGCTGCACAGACTCCTCCTCCTCCGGTAAGCAGCAGGATAGCGGGGCGCTTTTTGTACCGCTTTAAAGATGCAAATGAGCAGCCACTAGCATATGCGATCAGTTTGCCACCTGTCAGCAATCAACTGGTAGTAGATAAAGACGCCGGCAAAAATGCCATGGGTGGTCCGACTATGAAGAATGTGGAAATGTTTGATAATGACAAGTTCCCCGATTTTATTGGCAATGGCCGTTTTCCTGCAAAAGACAATGCGAAGCCGTTGAAAAATGTGAAGCTCAGTTTCAAATATGTAATCCTGCAGAGCAGCAATAAGAACCCTAAGAGCTTTACTGAGCTAAAGCCAATCTCCTTCATTACCTCAGATTACATTTCCGGTGCTTACCTGAACTATAATGGCGAAAAAATTAAATATAACCTGAAGGTGGCAGCAGCGACGCTGGCAACGGACGGCTCATTCAGTGTTTCTTTTATCAATGATTATAAACTGGGATATATTGGTACGGATAAAGGTTTGAGCTATTTTGGCTTTATCCGTCCGATGATCGAAGACGACAGCCGTTATTTTACGAGTTCGGACATCTGCCTGGTACCAAAACCGGGCAAAACAACCATCCTGCCGGATGAGCTGGTCTTCGTGAAATCTTATAACACGGATGTGGCCATTGTGACCGATAAGACGATTAAGAAGCAGGCGGTTGACGCGGGAAAGGTACTAGCCAATTATCCGGTACAGCTGCTGGATCAACATGTCTATTTTGGCAAACAGAATGACGGTGATAACAAAGTCAATATTGACAAAGATCCGGAAGATAATCCACTGACCATACCTGCCGAAGCAAATGCGGAAAGTTATACCGGGCAAAATATGGTTAACGCCGAATCCGCCAACAAGGAGAATCTGCCAATTGTAGACATCGTCAAAACTGATGAGTTTGGAGTCGCGCATTTCAAAAACCTACTTGCAATTCATACCCATATACCCTTTGTCGCAGTGAATCCTTTTGAAGGAAATTTCAATTATAAGCCACAGTACGGCCCTCTGATTAAGGCTGGTATGGTAAACAATTCGACAGAGGGGATTTTCAACAGCGACTTTAAGCCGGAAACCTTTCGTGCAGAGGTCACCGTCCGACCTAAACAACCTGAAATATACCTGAGGGCGGTGACCATTCAAAATAACGTTCCAAAGGGTATTCAGGGTGCTATCGTTACCGTAACGACGTATGCAAGCCTGAATGCTTATACGCCTCTAGAGAGTGTGAACCATTATACGGATGAGAACGGATATCTTCAGTTGTCCGGTCTGAAAGAGAATTTGTTCCGTACGATTGTGATCCGCAGAACAGGTTTTGCAGATAAGATAGTTACCGTAAAAAACGGTTTGCCGATCAGGCATGACATTGTCCTGGGTGAACGTTATCCTGCACAGGTGGAGCAACCTATGCAGGCTGCCGGGAAAATCGCAGGATATATTGTTAATGAAGCGGGTCAGCCGGTTTCCTGCAACATCCGTGTAGCAAGCGGTCCTTTCATTAAAAATACCAATGGATATTTCCAGATTGAAAATGTACCTGCGGGCTGGAAAACTGTGGAGATTGTCCCTACGGTGGACAACTATTTTTCAGAATCGCTGGCGCCGATCATTCAGGCAAACGGAGACTGGACGGTGGTTACCAATGCCGCGGGTCAGGCAAACGGGAGGATCGTGCTGAAAGAGAAATTGCACCGTGCCCGCTTTCAGATTGTTGACCAGAACAACAATCTGATCGGTGGCAGTGAAACCCGCATCAGGAACGGCATTACAGATTATTTTGCCTATAATTCTTCCGACATCGTGGCTATTGCCAGTCCGGCAAACGAATTTAAGGTTCGGGTAACGGCCCCAGGTTATGTAACTTATGATGATTATCTACTGATTCCGCTGCTCAAAGAGCCAAAGGTGGTAACGATACGGCTGGTTCCTGCGCAAAAAATAATCGGTGTGGTAGTAGATGCAAAAACGGGTAGCCCGATTGAGGGGGCACGGGTCTATACCGTTAGCGGTGTCAACGCAGATGGGGAACTACAAAACGAGACCACTACGGACGCTCAGGGCAGATATACCCTGTATGGTGCAGAAAATTTAAACGCCAAGTTCAATCTTCCCCCAATATTTCCGCAATTGCCGGTGAAGATCTATGCCGTGAAGTCGACGGGGACGCCGTATATCCGGCAGGAACTTAATGCTATTGGCATTCCTAATGTGCCGGGGTTAAGTATTGCCAACTTTGGGCTGACCTCTTTTGGGGCGAAAAGTGAGATCTGGGGTATTCCGGTGGAGATCAATACGGTGACCTCAGTACACAATGTGACAAAAATTTCAGGGGTGTTTAAAGGCATGCCGCTCAACACCACCTTTACCGGGATTGGAAGTGCTGCCTTGCCATTTAATAATGTGACGGTTAGTTTCAAGAAACCCGATGATGCCTTTGGCGGATTGGGTGGGAAGGTGAAACCAGGTGCAGTAGCTCTGGGGACGATGGTGCCGGAAGCGGACAGGATCACCTTAGAGACCAATGCGCTAAAAGTTACTGCCTTTAACCAGTATGCCTGTGAAGTGCTGGCTTCTGACAATGGTGCATTTTCAAGAAAATTGTTTGTCGAGAAGAACAACGGTCTGGGTAAACTGAGCGGATATGTGACTTCTGAACTGGCTTCCTTTAATTTTAGCTATGACTATTCAGGCAAGTTCCTGTTGAACAGTGTGGCTATTCCGTTTGAGATATCGAAATCTTTCATTACGGTTTTCTCAGCGAATACTAGCTTCCAGCCTGGATCGACTTATGCATTGTCTGCATTATATGGCAGGAACAATTTTAATATTCACAATTTCAGTGCGAAATTCAGTTCCGGGTATTTTAACCAGAGTGCATTTTATCTCAATGCCGATGTTAATGTACAGATCCCACTGGTGGGTGCAAGTACCTTACCGGCAGGGCAGTTGAAAGTGGCTCCAAAGGAGATTGCCTGGAACCAATATGTGGGTGATATCAACCTTCCACTGGAGAGCTGGTCCATCAGGGGCAAGGGTCTGATGTATGATGTGAACCAGGGTGGTTTCAAGGTAGTGGGAGGGAGCTTAAAAACTAATTTACCTTCGGTTGCGCTGAATGACCTGATGATCATGCCTAAGTCCATAGACCTGGGTGCGAGTAAAATGACAGGCAATGAATCACTTTCACTGGCTAATGTGACACCGCTGAATTTATTCAGTGGTGCAAAACTCACCCTGAATTATGATGAAGCGGCACCTTTTGACCAAAAGCCTCATTACCGGCTAAACCTGGCCAACGGGCAGCAGCCTGTTGCTTATATCGGCAATCTGCCGGGTATGATGGGTTCGAGAATTGACATCGACATGCTCAGCACTTATAGCGACGGAAAGCATAAAACGATCATGATAAAGGAAACCGATGTAAGTTACTACAATGTGATCGGGCAGCATATCAGCGGGATTGAAGTGGCCGATAACTTTTTCACCCTGGTAGGCAATACTGATCTGCAGATACCGGGATCGAATGGAAGTGTGACAGGCCGGTTTAAATTTTATAAAGATCCCACCGATCCAAAACGGGATAACAATAACGTGGTGTTGGGCGTTGAAAAGTTGCAAATTGACGTGGAAATGGCCGGTAAGGTGAAATTTGAAGGATACAGCTATGAGCTTTCGCCTAATAAACTGACTGTGGATGGAAACGTGCTGATCTACAAAAATACTCCTGATGACGCCATAAAAGGGATCAGAGGTACACTTACTAAGGTTCCGGGGGACATCAAAATGGATCTTAAGCCGGATCAGAAGATCGTAATGGGGTCAAAGTCCCTGTTGCTGACGGTAGGTGGTAATAAAGTGAATAATTACCAGTGGGATCTGCTGCGTTTCACGGGTCAGCCGCAAAATTATACTTCTTATGATAAGGCGACGAATACCACAAAGGATATGTTACTGCCGGGTGGCAACCTGATTGATTTTGTAGTCAATGGTGCGCTGTCTACCGACGGGTCATCTGGAAAAGCCATTAGACTTAGTGACATCAGTAGTCCTTTCGGAAATCTTGGATTAACTTTTGATTTTGACCGGAAAATTTTCCAGGGTGCATTAACGCTATCGAATGCTAATATCGTCATGGGGCCTGTTACCGTCCAGGATGGTACCATTGATGTGCAAATGGACGAAAACGGATTTGTTTTGGTAGGGGCAATTACCAATGCCCAGATCACCGCACCTTTGCCATCAGCATTGCTCGGGAACTTCAAAAGCGGGATAGCGATTGGTTATTACGGTACTGCGCTGCCAGCATACATGCGGAATAAATTGCTGGGTGTCACACTATATAGCCAGCTGCCATCTTCCTTCAATACAGGTTTGAAAGGTTTCTATGTTAATGTAATGAAATCGCTGGGGAAAAATGATCTTCCTCAATTACCCGGGCCCAATTTAAAAAGTATTCCGATTGTTGGATCTTTTGTGCCGGTATTTGATTTTTCAGCAGGAATTGATTTATATGTATTGTTGAACGTCGCCGACGGTGCAGAAACCAATATTGGCGGAAAGGCCTTCGCTCACGCTTCTTGTTTATACGATCTGGAGATGTGCAGTATAGGTCTTTCAGGTGGTGCAGACGGACAGTTTGATCTGCACTATACTGGTGGCAGTTTGACTGGTTTCCTGAAATTTGGGGTAAACGCCAACATCATTTATTGTGTAGGCAGTACCGGGGTTGGATTGGACCTTTTATTAGAAAGAACTAGTGACAGCTTCAAATTTAAACCTTCACTTAGATAATAAGCAGAACAAAAGTTATGAAATATTTAATCTTATTGTGCCTGTCTGTCCTGGCGATTCGCGGTTCCGGACAGCAAAAAGTAACAACAACAGCCAATTTAACAGCAAAGTATGATGGTGGCGATATCGTCCTGAGTTATATGCCAACCGGTTTGACTGGTACGGATAGTGTCTTTATTGATGTATACCGGAATGGCCTGGATGGAAGACGGCTTATCAGAAAGCATAAAAAGATCGCTGCTTTCAAGGTGACGCAGTTTGCCGATACGACCATTCGCCAAAAGCCCGGAATCTATGAATACCAGGTAGAGCTGCGCAGGGATACTGCGTTGTTATTACGTGATCGCGTTTGGGCGCTGGCCTATCCGGAGGATGCGAGGCCGGTCGTGGGTAAGTTTTCGGGTATTGGACTCGAGGGTTCCAATGCCGTAGCTCTGAGCTGGAAAATGGAGAACAGTTTCTTGCTCAGGAGCATTACTCTTCTGCGAAGCAGGAAGAAAGATATGGATTTTGTACCGGTAACTACACTAAGCGGCACTGATAGTTTATATGTGGACAGGGTGAACGATGCCAATGAGCCTTTTTTCTACCGTCTTGACTTGTCGACCTATGGGAATGGACCAGTACTTTCTTCTGCTTCTATTTATGTCATTCCCCAGTTTAAAATCCAGCCACTGAGTCCTGTAAGCATTCATGCCGAACAGAGGAAAAATGCTGTCATCTTAAGCTGGGAAAATGCGGACAAATATGCCAGGGCATTTTATGTGAAGAAAAGAACGCACAATACCGGTGCATTTGTGACAGCTTCTTCAGCGCTCACAAAAAGCAGGCTAAATAAATATGAATGGACAGATACAGTCAGTTCACTGGTGCCGGGGGAGATGTATCAGTATTATGTGGTGGCCGAAAGCAATTCCTTTGATCAAAGTGTGCCTTCAGATACGGTAACGATCGCTTATGTTAATAAAGAGGCCGTCTTGCCTGCACCACAGGATTTGAGGGTACTGACTGCCAATGACACCACCTACCGTTTGGTGTGGACAATTGATAGTTTAAGACAGGGCGAAGTAGCTGGATTTAAAATACTAAGGAAGCGAAAATCCGATGCCGAATTTGTTCCCATGAGTAATGTGCTGCCTGGTAATGGGATGAACTATGTCGAAATCCTGAAACCGAAAGACGGAGACACCTTTAAAGTTCAGGCAATAAATGGTTCCCTGTTGAGCCGATTTAGCGAATCGTTTACCTATCGCAATGCTTTCGACAAAGAATTTGGTCCTAGGTATCTGAAAGCAGCGGCTATCGAAAAGTCGCTCTATGTAAAATGGCTGAAAGACGAGGATTTAAAGTTGAAAGCTTACCGCCTGTATAAATGGACGGGTAAATCCTTCGCACTGATCGAGACGATTCTTTCTTCTCAGGACCATGTGCTTACCAAAAAATATGTCGCCGGTCAGCTTAATTTATATAAGCTGACGGCGATCAATATGAACAATGAGGAAAGCAGGGGGACAGAGGTACTGCAGGTCAACTGAGTCTGCTTGGTTATCCTTCCAGTCCCATTTTTTGCATCACCACATCACTCACGCCGGTAGAAGAGTAACCGCCATCGTGGAAAAGGTTCTGCATGGTCACCATGCGGGTGAGGTCAGAAAATAGGGTGATGCAGTAATCCGCACATGACTCTGCATCGGCGTTGCCCAAAGGCGCAATAGCATTTGCATAATCAAAGAAATCGCCAAAGCCTTTGATTCCGGTTCCTGCGGTTGTCTTTGTCGGTGATTGTGATACTGTATTGATACGTACCTTTTTTTCCAGGCCGTAATGATAACCGAAGCTGCGGGCGATAGACTCGAGCATAGCCTTGATATCAGCCATATCTGTATAGAACGGATAAGTGCGCTGGGCAGCCATATAGGTCAAGGCCACTACACTTCCGCCTTCACTTATGGCATCCAGTTTTTTAGCTACGGCCAGCATCTTATGAAAAGACATTGCAGATACATCGATCCCTTTCATAAAGTAGTCGTAGTTTGACTCGGCATAAGGGATTTTTTTCCGGATGTTCACGCTCATGCCTATAGAATGCAGTACGAAGTCTATTTTGCCACCCAGTATTTCCTGCGATTGAGTGAACAGGTTGGTCAGTTCCTCGACATTAGTTGCATCGGCAGGTACGATCTTAGAATTTGTTTTCTCTGCTAAAGCATTGATCTCGCCCATCCTCATTGCAATAGGGGCATTTGTCAGAACAAATGTTGCACCCTCTTCATGTGCTTTCTCCGCTACTTTCCAGGCAATGGAATTTTGATCTAGTGCACCGGTGATGATGCCGCGCTTACCTTTTAACAAGTTGTACATATCGGTTATTTTTTATTCTCGTTTTTAATAACCGAAAGTAAGAAAAATATGAAAGACATTTACCTGGTGCCCAATAGTTCCTGAGCATTTTTTAAGGCTGACGCCCCTGGGTCTTTACCACTGAGCATTTCGGCGATAACCTTTACACGCTCGGCAGGCATTAGTTTTTTAATGCCGGTTGTAGTACGTTCTGTTGCTTCATTTTTATAAACGAAATAATGTGCATCACCCTTGGCTGCGATTTGAGGAAGATGTGTAATGCAGATCACCTGCATATTTTCTTCCAGTTCACCGATGACGTTTCCTACCTGAACGGCGGTTTCTCCAGAGATGCCGGTATCGATCTCGTCAAAGATCAGTGTTGGCAATGCAGTATGCCTGGCCATGATTGATTTGATGGCGAGCATCAGCCTGGACAACTCTCCGCCTGATGCAATTTTTCCAACCGGGGCAGGAGGCTGACCGCTATTTGCAGAAAATAGCAATGCAATACTGTCCCGGCCGTCTCTATTGAGTTCCGGCAGCCGACTTTGTTCTATCTTGATTTTTGCATGCGGCATCCCGACTTTAACCAACACTTTGGCAACAAGGCCTTCGATAAGGTGTATCGACTTGCTGCGGTTGACAGACAGGCTTTCTGCTTTTTGTTCAAGATCACTAAGCATAGCGGTTATTTCTTTTTCCAACCGGTCTATTTCTTCGTCTCCGCTCAGCAGTTTACTTAAATTGGCAGACAATTGCTCTTGGATTGCCAGCAGGTCACCGACTGTACTTACTTTGTGTTTTTGTTGTAAACTGTAGATAATATCCAGTCTTGCACTGATCTCTTCTATTTTTGAAGGATTAAAAACCACCGCTTCATCTAGCGAGGCAACTTCCTGCGCAATGTCTTTAAGCTCTATCAGTGAAGAACGCAGGCGCTCATTCAGAACCAGGTAATCACCATTGAACTTTTCTATACCCTGAATCTGTAAAATTGCTTCCTTTAAAACCGGTAAAACTGCGGTTTCCTGTTCACTCAGTAAGTTGTAAGAATTGACCAGGCTGCGTTTAATTGCTTCCGCATTGTTCAGCACCTGGAGTTCTGTTTCCAGTTTTTCCTGTTCGTCAGCTTTCAGGTCTGCTGTTTCCAGTTCATTAAATAAAAACTGTTCGTAATCCTGTCTGCTGCGGGCATCGGCTGCTGTATCCTTTAATGTCTTTAGCTGCTGCTGGATTTTTCTACATGCTTTGTATTGCCTCCTGTACTCTTCAAGCAGCGGCTGATGATTGGAAAGTGTGTCTACAACCAATAGCTGAAAAGCAGGATCATTGACTTCCAGTGTCGCATGCTGGGAGTGAATATCGATCAGCTGTTCGCCGATTTGTTTCATTATACCTAGTGAAACGGGCGTATCGTTTATAAATGCCCTTGATTTGCCATCTGTAGAGATTTCTCTTCGCAGGATGCATTCCGTATAAAAGTCAATGTCATTTTCTTCAAACAAAGGTTGAAGCGACTGACCTTCAAGCAGGAACTGTCCTTCAATAATGCATTTCTTTTCCTGGTTAAAGAAATATTTTGTTTCTGCCCTTTGCCCAAGGATCAGAGAAAGGGCACCCAGCATAATGGACTTGCCTGCGCCGGTTTCACCAGTGATGATGTTTAAACCTTTATCAAGTTCAAGCTCAACACTGTCTATCAAAGCATAGTTACGAATAGAAAGTTTCTGTAGCATATTACTTTGCTAAATTATGAAAACTTAGCCATTGGATGTTTATACTTATTAACAAAAAAGGGCAGAAGTTTAACTTCTGCCCCCATCTAAATATATGTGTGTTTGTACTAATCGGCTTTGATCACTTTTATATCGTCTTCCGCTACCTCGCCCGGCTCCACAATAATATGATCGGAAGGCATAATATTAAACGATTTTATATCAGACTTTATCCCTTTCTCATTTTTCAGCTTTTGGATATCTTTTTCGAATTTCTCTTTCAGTTCTTTGTATTCCGGAGAATCCTGAAGCTTCTTCATCTCTTCAATTTGTTTTCTGAACTCGGGTGAATCAAATTTCTTACGTATTTCTTCGGCTTGTTTTTTGATGTCGTTCTGTTGTTTCTTCCATTCCGGCGAATTAAATTTTTTCATCATTGTCGCAGATTGCAGCTGTACATCCTTCATCTGTTTTTTAAATTCAGGAGAATTAAATTTTTTGCGCATTTCCATCGCTTGTTTTCTGATTTCCATCTGCTGCTTTTTCCATTCCGGTGACTGGAATTTCTTGGACATTGTCATTGCCATTATTTGTGCGTCCTTCATGTGTCTTTTGAAATCATCTGATTTCAGGTAAGCCATACTTGCATTTATCGATGAATCTATCCTGAAGTCGAAATGAAAATCGTCGCTGTTCAGAAAAGTGTCGTTCATCACTTCCTGTCTCAAACTGTCCGGCATTTCCTTTACAGAGTTGTATTCTTTTTTTTCTCCCTTGGCATCGACAGTAACAATCTTAAACTTTTTTTTCTTTTTGGTGGTATCCTCATTCAATTTACAATTGGCTGCTGATACTGCTTTTTCTTTAGCCAAATCGAGTACTTTGAATTTAATGCTTTGTGTTCCGGCATCTATTCCTTTTTTAAGCGGGGCACTGCTTTTGCTGTCAGAAGCGGTTTTAGCAGGACTAACCCATGCCAGAGAAATTACGGTGGCAACGGTTAATGTAATCGCAAAGAGCTGCTGCTTTGCATTCATGTAATTAGTTTTCATATCTGTGATTCTTTTTATACGCTGGTACAAATGCTGGTTGCTTCCGGTTGCGGCCATGGAAAGGGCTGGAGTGGTTTTGTCTTTAAGGATTTCAAGCTTTAAAAGTGCATGGGCATAGGTAACCGGTGTTCCTGTAAATTTCAGTACGAGATCATCGCAGGCATGTTCACGTTCAATATTGATGTACCTGCCGCTAAGCCAGATAAAGGGATTGAAGAACAATACGGTTTCTATTCCTGTCTTGATGAGGTTGAGCAAATAATCGTTTCTACGAATGTGGGACAGCTCGTGGATCAGGATGGCTTCAACCTGGTTCATATCAAGCTGAGTGGTCAATGCAATAGGAAACAGGACTACAGGCTTAAAATAACCGATTACCAATGGCACATTCACATTGGCAGAAAGGTAAAAACTGATCTTTCTGTGCAGGTTTAGTTTTGAAGTAAGCGCAATAAAGGCCGCTTGCCATTCCTGAGGCACCATGGTTCGTTCAGCCTGTTTTAATTTAAGCATTCTTTTATAGCCCACCCCGAGGATTAGTAATTGAAATAGGAGACCAAGTGCATATACACTTACCAGGTAAGGAAATATATGTTCAGTCTGGCTGTTGATCTCCTGTGGCAGACTGAGCAGGTAATTGACAGGTTCAGTCGAGGTAACCTGGCCCGGCTGAATGAGTTCTGCCTGGTCTGGAATGTTAAAAATGGAAAAAAAGGTAATACAAAAGCCCATAAACATCAAGCACATAGCTGAGTAAGCCAGGTTGTGTTTAACCTTCGCATTCATTTTCGGTACCGCTGCTACGACGAGCATTAAGATGGCATAGATAATAGCTCCCTGCCACAAAGAGTGGAATATGCTCCAGCCGGTAGCCTTGATCAGGTTGTTTACAATTGCTTCCATAGTTTTATTTGTTGCTTAATTCATCCAAATATTTTTTTATTGAATCAATCTCATCCTTACTCGCAGTATGGTTGCCCAGTGCCTGCATGACCAATCTCGCTGCTGATCCGTTGAACACATTGTCAATCATTTTATCGACCAGGTGCTGCTGGGTCTTTTCCTGATTGACCAATGCGTGGTAGATGTGCGTCTTTGCTGAAGTGTCTCTTGTCACCAGGCCCTTCTCATGCATGATCTGCATCAATTTGAGGGTAGTGGTATATCCTGCATCTTTGTTCTTCTCCAAGATCTCGTGCACATCTCTTACTGTGCAATTGCCTTTCTCCCACAATATCTGTAAGATCTCCAGTTCAC
The DNA here is from genome assembly GCF_030244015.1 of Pedobacter ginsengisoli. Taxonomy (GTDB): domain Bacteria; phylum Bacteroidota; class Bacteroidia; order Sphingobacteriales; family Sphingobacteriaceae; genus Pedobacter; species Pedobacter ginsengisoli. Next base: position 4,431 of record NZ_JASSYX010000003.1, on the reverse strand, counting down.
TTTCGGTAGGTTTAAGGTTTGCTGCCATCATAATATTATATATACGAATTGTTTCGTATTCAAATGTACGAATGTATTCGTATAAAAAAAATAATTTTAACAATTTTTAACTATTTAATTGCGAATGCCCTGTTGGCCATTCGGGACAGGTTGTCCGTTGTTGATTCCTGGTTGCAGCGGGTTGCCAGCTTGATTGAGTACTTCGTATTTATTGATATTTGCCGGGTCTATTTCTACCAAAAGATTGTAGGCCTTGATCCGGTCTGAAGGGTCTCCGGTAGGGATCGAGAACACATTGACCACCTCATCGGCTTTGGTTGCAAAGTAAAAATTAGGAAAAATAGAGCCGAGCTTTTGTTTATCCATTTGCTTCAGTCCGCTTAGCAGTGTAATCATTTTTTTTACACCTCTGCCTAAATTGTCCTGCAGCCGGTCCAGGCCATTAAAATGGTAATCATATATAAAGGCTCTCAGGTCTTCAAAACTCTTGTTGAGCAGGTTTTCGTTCAGCCAATACCGGTTTCGTAACCCGTCAAATGCTTTCCAACCCTTTGTGCCGCTGTTTTGCGCGTTATTCAGGATATTCTGTGCTTTTTTAAACAACGGTGTGCCACCCATTCTGCTAAAGCTGTCTTTGTCCAAACCAATGATGGTATAGGCATAGAAACTCAGCAAAGAGCTCAGGTTGGAAATAAAGTTTTGATCGGAAAAGTCTACTGACTGACCTTCAGTGTATCCAAAATCAAAATCCTTGTCACTTAAGTTAAGTAGTGTGCTGTTGTAGGCTGAGCCGTATACCGGTCTGCTGGACTGCAGCTGGGCTTCCGCTTTGTAAGCATTGCTTCCGTCCCAATCTGTTATGGTGATCACAAAATTGCATTCAATGCGTTCCTGAGGTGCATAAGTTTCCGTAGTCCACTTGTTGTTGTTCAGGAATTCTGTAACGACCTTTTGAAGCACTTCTATATTCCGTCTGTCAATATTAGGAACTGAAGGGGCCTGAATGGACACTCTTGCATTTAGTTCCTGCGCCAGCATGGAATACTGAAAGGAAAATAAAGCCAGAATAATCAGGAGACTGCGTTTCATGCTGGGATGAGTTTTAATATTTCCAGGCAAATGTCTTTGGCGACTTCTGTTTTTGATTTGATGTCAAAAACTGTTTTTTCAAATGCCTTATTAAAGATAGTAATTTTATTAGTATCTGTTTTGAAGCCTGCACCTTTATCATTCAAAGAATTAAGTACGATCAGGTCCAGGTTTTTTTTCATTAGTTTTTCTTTGGCATGGTCTTCTTCTTTTTCAGTCTCCAGTGCAAATCCTACCAGGATCTGCGCAGTGGTTTTTGACCTGCCAAGTGCAGCAAGGATGTCCTTTGTCTTCGTCAGCTCGATGCTGAGCGATTCGTCGGTTTTTTTGATCTTTTGACCGGCGATAGTTACCGGCGTATAATCAGCCACTGCGGCACTCATTACCATTACATCTGCATCGCCAAATTCCTGTTCACAGGCTTCAAGCATTTGCGCTGCACTTACCACATCTATTCTTTTGAGCTTATGCTGGCTTTTTTGCTCGGTAGGGCCGGTAATTAGAGTCACCTCTGCACCCAGTTTTGCAAATTGATCAGCAATCGCAAAACCCATTTTTCCGGACGAGTGATTGCCGATAAAACGAACAGGGTCTATGGCTTCATAAGTAGGGCCGGCAGTTACGAGGACTTTTTTCCCAAGAAATGGCAGATCTTTTTGAATGGCGGTATTTAGAAAGTCAACGATTTCTTCAGGCTCGGCCATACGGCCGGCACCGTACAAGCCGCTGGCCAATTCGCCGTTATTAGGCGCAATTACTACATTTCCATAAGATTTTATCTTGTCGGTATTTTGCTGGGTACTTTCATGTCTCCACATGTCAAGATCCATAGCAGGAGCAACGAAGACGGGGCATTTAGCCGACAGATAGACTGCGCTAAGCAGATTGTCGCAAAGCCCGCCCGCCATTTTTGCCAGTGTGTTGGCGCTTAGTGGGGCTATGACCATATAATCTGCCCAAAGACCCAGTTCTACATGATTGCTCCAGACACCGGTTTCTTCTTCGAAATATTGCGTGTAAACAGGATTTTTTGATAAGGTTGCCAGGGTGAGCGGAGTAATGAAATTTGCCGCATCGGCCGTAAGAATTACCTTTACGTTTGCGCCAGCTTTGATCAGTAACCTGACCAGGATGGCAGATTTATATGCTGCTATGCTACCGCAAACGCCAAGAATAATGTTTTTATCTTTTAGCATGGTTTATTAATGCAAGGATGCAATTTAATACCTATGCCTGATATTATTGTTGCTCCTTAGCAGGATTTCTGTAATAAATTTTGTCATTCAGGAACTCGTCAATAGCAATAAGGGAAGGTTTTGGTAAACGCTCATAGTGCTTGCTGATCTCAATTTGTTCCCTGTTTTCGAAGATCTCTTCCAGGTTGTCATTCGAAGAAGCAAACTCAGCCAATTTGCCATGAAGTTCTTCTTTCATATTATTTGAAATCTGATTAGCCCTTTTTGAAATAATTACTAAAGACTCATAAATGTTTTCAGTTTTCTGATCCAGATCATTAACATTTCTGGTAACCGTAGTGTTCGGTATTGCGGGTTTATTAGTATTCATTATTTGATCGGTGTTTTAATTGTAGCAGAACTGTCTCTTTTGGCATCTTTCTCCAATTGAGCTTTATATTTTTCGTAGTCAGCCATTTTAATGGCCAATATCCTTTTTGCATTTTCTATTCCTGATTCACTCTCTTTCCTCAGTTCTTTAGCTTCTTCCAGAAATTTACTTTGAGGATGTGCCTCAACAAACTCGTCAGCATAGGTAATCGCTTCATTGAACCTGTCTTCCTGACGCTCCTCTATACTGTTCTTAGCATAAGCCAATTGAGATTTGATGATCAGGAGATCCATCTCCTCTGCATATTTAATATCCGGAAAGTCAATCTGTGCATTTTTCAATGCAATAACTGCTGCACGATAATTGGTAGCGTTAGCGCCCACTCCTCCAAGATCATAATATAGTTTTGCATTTGCATAAGCCTTGTCCTCTAGCTTGGTGCGCAGAATACCAATGTATTTACTGGCCTCTACAGCACGTTCACTTTTAGGGTAAAAATTGATGAAAAGTTGTAACGCATCTATAGCTTTCACTGTATTTTCCTGGTCAAGGCTCGGTCTTGGAGAATCCAGATAATAGCAATAAGCGCTCATATATCGGCATTCTTCTGCGTATTTGCTGGTTGGGTAGGTGTCTGCAAAAGTTTTAAACTGGTACCTGGCCGTAGTGTAATCCCTTATTTTATAAAGAGTTAAGGCGTAGTAGTAGTTGAGTTCCTCTGCTTCGGCGCGGCCTCTGTATTTTTGAGAAAGATCTTCAAATAAGATCAACGCTTTGGAATAGTTTTTCTTGTTGTATAACCTTAGTGCTTCCTGATACTTTTTAGCAACGTCATTGCTTAACCTGATCTTTTCAAACTGGCTTTTGCAACCTGCAATGGTAAGGGTAACAATGGTAAAACTTAATAATAAAGCGTGTTTAATTTTAAACATTCTGCAAAGATAAGGTAATAATACGATTCCGTCAATTAAAAATAATAGGACGCTAAGCTATGTAAAGGCAATCGTAAGGACAAGCTGTTAACATATTTTAACAAATGTGGCTTCCGTTGTGTACTAAGGATGTTGATTTGTCTAATCTTGTACTGGTGCTGTCAGCCTGCTTGTAACTATATAAGTTAATCTATATGGTAGAGGTTTATCTCAGTATCTTATCGTATTCAACACTTAACAGGTGGCACAATCATGTTTTAATAAGTATGACAATCCCCTTGGCGTATTGGATGTTGGGTCTTGTCGGCCTGTAACTGTACAGCAAAACCCGTATCAGATCCCCGTTGTGTATTGTATATGTGTACATCTATCTATATATAGTATGGATTGTCTGCTGAAGGGGATATAGTTATTTTTAAAATTTTCTACTTGTGTATCAGTGTGTTTGGGTTGGTTGTTTGGGTAATAGTTATGGATTGTTTGGATGGTGGGATTTTTTTTCTACTTTTGCAACCCGGTTCGGAGGAAGGGAAAAGGGTTTTGGATATAGGAGGGGCGTTGATTGAGTGGTTGTAGGGATTTGATTTGTCTTTTGGGTTTAGGTGTCAGGGTGTCTTTGGGCGCATGATGTTAGCAGAGAAAGAGAAGAAAAAAAAAGTTTTTAAAAAGGCTTGACAAATACAAAAAGATTTCTACCTTTGCAATCCCAAACAGAACGGGAGTTCACGAACGGAGTTCGGGGCTGAATAAAAAAGATTGAGACGCAGAGTATCTGAAACTGAAACCAGGACGAATAAGACCAGGAAAAAACAGAGGATGTGAAGCGAAGAGATATAAAGAAGAG
>NZ_JASSYX010000002.1 GCF_030244015.1 Pedobacter ginsengisoli | reverse complement strand
CGTTCAATAAAAAATAGAAAACAATTTAGGTAGTTAATATAAACCAGGACCGGTGGATGCCGGTCTGGTTTGTAAAATTATAAGAAACGAGTTTACACCCCACTGGCAAGATTTTCTGCAAAGCATTGTCTCAATCTCCCCCTTATATTGCTGTCCCACACCATTTTCCGATAAATTATTCGCAATAAATTAGTAAATAAATATAGAGATACCAGGAAATAAAAGATAAAAACAAAGCCGAAGTAATTCGGCTTTGTTTGTTTTTTAAGAGCGTTGCGATATTATGAATTCTAACCTTCCTGATCAAACCCGGAAACAAAGTACTAAATCGATCCGGATTATAACTTTAACATGAACTTAGGCAGATGTAAAAGTCTATAACCAAAAATAACTATATAAAGAACAGCGGTCAACTGAGTAAATACGCAGTTTTTTATTTTCAATAAAAAACCGTTTATATTTACCAGAAGCCGATATTGCATTTATGAAAAAGATACTTTCTATTGATGGTGGTGGCATAAGGGGAATCATTCCGGGAATGTTCCTGGTAGCACTGGAAGAAAAACTTAAAAGAGAAAGTAAAAACCCCGATGCTGCTATTGTCGATTATTTCGATTTCTTTGCAGGAACAAGTACTGGAGGTATTCTTACCTGTCTATTGTTATGCCCCTCCGAAGATCACCCCACGCGTCCAAGATTTTCAGCGAAAGCGGCCTTGGATTTGTATCTTGAGCATGGAAACGAAATATTCAAAATGAGTTTCTTTAAAAGATTAAGGGCTAAATTTGGCTTGGCCGGTGAGCGCTACAACAGTGCAGTCTTTGAGGCGGTATTGGAGAAGTATTTTGGTGAAACCAAACTCAGTCAGCTGATAAAGCCAGGTATCATCAGTGCTTACAACATAGAGCTTCGTAAAACTCATTTCTTCAGGCAGCAAAATGCCATTTCAAGAGGGCCAACACGTGATTTTTATCTGAAAGATGTTTGCCGTGCTACCTCCGCGGCGCCTACCTATTTCAGTGTTGCCGAGATTCATTCTTTGGCCAACGTCAGATATCCCTTATTGGATGGAGGTGTATTTGCAACCAATCCGGCACTGAGTGGTCTTATCGAGGTGACCAAAGCCTTCAATCAAACCCGCATTAATGATATTTATCTTTTCTCTCTGGGCACAGGCCGGTCTCGCAGGTCTTATGATTATGAGCATTTTAAAAAGAGCAGCGCAATGGCTATTGTTCCGGCCCTGATAGACATTATGATGAGCGGTGTAGCGGAAACGAGTGATTTTTTTCTCCATCAGCTTTTTAGTTCTGTTGGCAAGGAAAAAAACTATATAAGAATAGAACCAATGAGTTTAGAAAGCATTAAGGAGGGTCTGGACGCAGCAAGCCCTTCTAATATTGAAAAACTGGTAGCGCTTGGGGACAGGACAGTTAGTGAAAATGAAGTACAATTGAACCAGATCGCTAAATTTCTTGTCGAAGAACAAAAGCATTCACGCTCCAAACTGTCATGGAACTTTTTAAAGACTGACAAGTAATCCAAAAATTACGGAGTAGTGATTTTGCAAGCCTGATAAAAACAGAAAACAAAAAGTGCAAAAGCAAGAAATTTTAACAATCCATAGGCAAATTGCCTGACCGATGATTTGTTGATCTTTTTGAGATACATGATAATTGGACATTAATGTAAATAGTAATTCAAAAATAGCGCATACCACCATGGGTATCAACTGTGAAAATACGCAGGATCATAGTATACTATTCTTTTCCGTTCTCTTTTTTTGCGTTAGTTTTTTCCTGAGAATTTTCACTATAGTCTGCCGGATGTACATCTCCTAATAAAGCATCTGTATTTTGAATATGCTCTGTCGGAAGATCATCACCCTTATTATCTTCTTTGCCTTCATGCCCAATCTCTATGTTCGGATCGACCGGAATCGGAATGTCGCGTTGATGCCCTGGTTTTCCGGGTATTGCTGCACCGGTAAGGTTGGAGCCGACTTGCTTTTCATCATGATTATTCATAACCTTACGATTTATTTGTTCCTATGAAACACATTTTGAACAACCTTGTTTTAAATTATTAAATAAAATTTTATTGCATATCCCGCTCCACTTTTCTGGCTGTACTTCTGCCCGGGAGATAAATTTGAAATCCAACACCTAAAGAAAGCTTATGTGCGTATGCGCTGCTTCCAAAACCTACAACCCCATTATATTTCAGCAAGCCTTCCAGTCCAATTGACGGAGTGACAAAATAGGTAAAACCGGGACCAAAACTAAATCCAAGGCCATTTGTATTTCCTCCTTCGGAAGGATTCACACCAGATACTCCCACAGTAGCTTCACCAAAAAACCTGGAATTTCTGACCACCTCATCAGCACCGGTTGATCCATAATAACGACCTAACGCACCTATGCCATAGGTAATGTCAGTTCCTGAGTTTTTAGCGGTCGCCAAGCCAAATGAAACATCACCGCCGAATGCAAGTCCGTCCTGTACAAACCAGGCTGCTTTAGGGTTTATCGACAAACTGAAAACATTAGGTTTGTCCAGGCCAAACTGAATGTCGGATATGTTAGCGCCCATCATCACATTTCCTTTTTGTATCTGTGCGTTTGCTTCAAACAACACGGTGATACCCAGCATAAGAGTTAAAGTTAAAGTTTTCATCATATTATTTTTTTGTTCAATAAATTAACAAACCCATATTATTTTTTGTTTAGATTAAATGAAATCTGTTTACCTGAAAAATAACAGGATAATAAATTCAATCAAACAATTCCAGCTGATCAGGGTCCCCGGGCCTATGAGATGGGGGTAAGGGCCCAAAATTGGAAAGCGATATTCCCAGCAAACGAACCTTCTTATCTTCCAGATCTACATTTTCAAGGAGTTGCTTTACTGTATTTATAATGATGGCATAATCTGAAGTAGGTTCATGAAATGACTGATTTCTGGTGATCTGTTTAAAGTCATGGTATTTTAATTTCAATGTCACCGTCCTTCCTCTCAGCTGGTTTTTTTGCAGCCGTATGCAAATTTTGTCTGCCAGCTTGCTCAACTCAGTATACATTTCCTCAACAGTAATTAGGTCATGCTCAAAGGTATCTTCAACAGCCAGCGACTTGGTCATTCTTTCGGGTTGTACCTCGCGATCATCGATTCCACGGACTATCGAGTAATAAAATTTGCCTGACTTTCCAAAATACTTAATGAGTTCTTGCTCAGAGAGCTTTTTCAGGTCGCCTCCGGTATGCAGATTCATGCTTTTCATTTTTTTTGCAGTTACCTTTCCTACACCGAAAAAACGCTCAACAGGCAGTTGCTCCATAAATGTTTCAATCCTGGAGGGGCCTATAAAAGTCAGACCATCGGGTTTATTGATGTCAGAAGCAATCTTGGCTACAAATTTACTGGAAGAAACCCCTGCAGAAGCCGTAAGGTGCAATTCTTCCTTTATGGTCTGTTTAATCTGTCCGGCAATTTCCAGTGCAGATCCGATATTTAGCTTGTCTGATGATACATCAAGATAAGCCTCATCTAAAGAAAGGGGTTCTATGAGGTCAGTATACCTGCTAAATATCTCACGGATCTGGGCAGAGACGGCCTTATAGGCGTCAAATCTGGGTCTTACAAAGATGAGTTCCGGGCACAACTGCAGCGCCTGTCTTGAGGGCATAGCAGATTTTACACCAAACTTGCGTGCTTCATAACTGGCGGCTGCTACTACGCCGCGGCCATCCGGAGAACCTCCGACGGCAATTGGCTTCCCCCTGTATTCTGGAAAGTCCCGCTGCTCGACAGACGCATAAAATGCATCCATATCTATATGGATTATTTTTCTGATCAACAAATCATTTAATTACCTGCCGGCTAATGTAGTTAGTATATCGCATTGTAAAAAGAGAAAATTATACTAAAAATATTTGCTTTTTTTCTTGAATATAACTAATAATATTAGTAATATTGTGATGAAATTCTAATGTTATGATTACTATAAACGATATATTCTTTGGCAAAATCGAGTTGCCGGGTGTATTTGAGGATTTATTAAACTCAGCATCTTTAAAAAGATTGAACCGGATACATCAAAGCGGCGCAATTTTTTTGGTAAGTCCTGACATTAACCACAGCAGATTGGAACATTCAATAGGGGTAATGCTCCTGATCAGGAAACTGGGGGGGTCCGAACTGGAGCAAATTGCAGGATTACTACATGACGTATCTCATACCGCATTTTCTCACGTGGGAGATTATGTATTAAATAATGCTGAGGAGGATTATCATGAACAGATCTTTGAAAAAGTATTGCTTTCATCAGACATTCCGGAAATTCTATCCTGGCATGGGTATCATATAGATCAAATCATTAATGGCGACTTTAAGCTCCTTGAACAGTCTATACCCAAGCTTTGCGCAGACAGGCTGGATTATACACTTAGAGATTCCTATTATGCCGGTCTGGTAACCATAGCAGAAGTTAAAGAATTTATAAAGCAACTATTGATCCAGGACGAACTCATAGTTATTAGTGATCCTGAAAAAGCAGAATGGATCAATGCACTCTATACACGGCTGATCAACGAGGTTTTTAACTTACCCTTGCATGTATATGCCAATAGAATATTAACTGAATTGATTAAATCCGGACTAGAAAAAAAAGAACTGAATGTTGACGATCTTCAAAAGGATGATACTTATCTGCTCAACAAGATCAGGAGCACACCGGCCGGATACGAAGGCATCAAGGCCATTAAACAGCGTAAGGGTTTTGATATATTCGTTAAAACGGGAATGGGGCTTAAAATGAAAAACCGCCAGTTGAATGCATTGATTTAATGCCAAATGACAGTTTCATTTTAAGCTTGATAAAACCCGAAGGAAGTATTCTAGTGATGACCCGGGCCTTCTGACTTACGTTTTTTCATAAACGACAGGTAGAAAGCAGTTACTGCTATGATTAAAACTAAAGTTAAAAGTCCTACAAGAGTTTGAAAACCTTCAGGCGATTGATGATGTTCCATGTTTCATTTTTTTTATGAAGGTAAAAAAATAAAATAAATACCTGAAGTAAAACAATAAAAAACCTGGTCAGCGAAAGCTAACCAGGTTAAACTAACCATTGTATTACATCGTTAAGTTCTTAATCTTTTTTCTTCTCATCTCCCTGAGAAGGCGGTTTTGGCGGATCTATCTTTTTTATTTCTTCTTTCACCGCAGGCTGATCGCTTGGAAGTGGTTTCTGTGTGGCCCGGGCAGCAGCATTCACACTCTTTTGTGCTGAACGCCGCGCCGTAGCTCCGCCGCTTTGTGATTTTCCTCCATCAAGTGTGCTTTTAAAATCACCTTTGTTATAAGTTTTTGGCTTATCAGTTTCTTCTTTCCCATTACTTTTCTTTTCCGGCGCATATTTGGCTCCGGGCACATTATTATTAACATATTGTTTTCTGACGCTCTCACCAGATTCATTTTCCTGTGCTATCGAGGTATTAGCACTTAGGATTAACACAATAGCTGCTACAATCCCGGTTTTATATATCATTTTCATATTTTTCATTTTATTAAATTAGCTATTACTTAACACTCACCAATACTTTAATCTTTCCTGTTTTTCCGTCAGAATAAGATTCAAGGGCTTTACCGAGTACCTGTCCAACTTTAACCTTATCAGGATCTGCTTTCATGGCCACACCAGGGGTAGATGAGGTAACCAGGAGGTCACCGCGCGAAATGGCACCACCTTCAAGACAAACTTTTGTGGGAATCACACCAATTACACCCATAGGCACCTGTCCGCTTAAATCTGCATCAATATTTTCTTCAGTTAACAAAACCCCTGGTTTTGTCGCATATACACCTGCGACAAGGTTGGAATAAGGTTTATTTGATTTTTCTACAGCTCTGTCTTTATCTACTGAAATGATCAGGATGTCTCCAGGCTCATACATGGAGATGTGCTCGGTCACTTCAAAAGATTCCGCTATATCTGCACCGCTGTTCTGGGTACCGCCGTTGAAGAAGCCGCGACCAGCTTTATTGATCCTCGCAACGTTTACACTAGCACTTTGATAAACTGCAACGCTTCCTGAAGGACCCTGATGGTTTATCAACAAAGCGTTACCAGTACCATTTGTAGTCACATGCACTACTGGTTGCCCGTTGGCGCTGTTAAAATTAGCAAACCTTCCGGCTTTTCCGGTGCCAAAGTTGGGTACGAATCCGGATATTGCATTTCCATTTCCATCAACTGAAGCCTCGACTCCATCACCATTACCACCCGCATTGGCAGTTATACCGTTGCCGCTGCCTTCTGTAAGCGCAAGGACTGCGGGACCATTACCAGCTGGATTGGAAGAATAGAACAAACCTGCATAGCCTCCCGTACCTGAAGATTTTCCATATATACCCGCGGTACCAAAATTAGCAAACATAGAATTGACTTCACCTACAACCGCAGGAGATGTACCGGTTGTGCGATCCACTTTGAAGCTGCCGGCAGTACCGTTACCGACTGTTTTAACTGTAATAACCTCATTCTCATTGTTTTCATTGAATATCTCAAAACGACCAGCCCGTCCTTCTGAAAATGTAGGGACCCAGGCATACAGTGCATTACCTGCTCCATCTATATTTGTTTCCACGCCGTTCCCGTCTTTACCTGCGTTGGCGGTAATTGCGTTACCGTTGCCATCTGTCAGAGCTATCAGTGAAGCTCCATTACCAGAAGGATTTGAGGCATAAAACAAACCTGCACGTCCACCTGTACCTGAAGATACACCAAATATACCCGCAGCACCGAAGTTCCCGAATATGGTGTTGACCTCGCCGCGAACTGCAGCACCGACACTATTGGTATTATTTAGTGTGAATGAAGCCACATTACCTAAAGTATTGTCAGGGATATTGCCATTAGAATTACTGATAACTTCCAGGATGTTGGCTTCCGTATTGGTTTGATTAAAGTTTTCAAATTTACCAGCCATACCCGTACTGCCGTTTAACCCGACCTGGCCGTACACTCCGATACCAGTATTAGCAGTGTTTGTAGCAATAAAACCCCTCACACCATAACCACCGCCATCATTGCGACCTACAACCGCACCCGCAATATCACTTGTAGTACGACCCACAACAGCTTCTCCCGCACCATTGTTGTCACCCACAATACCTGCAGAAGTCTGTGCACTGGTGATACCATGTAGCCCAAAACCGGCACCAGTACTGCTGCGTACACCAGTACCATTTCCTGAAGAAGTGACATTGACCACAGTTCCGTTGCCTACTGAACTGGCGTTTAATGCATTGTTATTATTCGCGTTATTGAAGATCGCTATACTGGCTGCAATACCATTATTACTGGTCGCATTTAAACCAGTTCCCGTATTACTGTTTGCATATACTCCGTATCCATTATCAGTAGCATTTCCATACACACCCAATCCGTTTGGAGTAGTTCCGTACACACCCCAGCCACTGCCGTTTTGTGACCCATATACACCAACGCCCAAACCGCCAGTACCGTTATTGATGCCCCTGACACCAGAAGAAAAACCACCCGGACTAGCTGAGCTGACTATTCCCCTGACCGCACTGATACTCGAAGTCGTTGTATTGTTGATGCCTTCTACAGACGTACCATCTCCGTCATTGGTGAGTGAAAATAACGTCGCAGCATTATTTTCAGTAGCCGCAAACGGTAATACCAAACCGCCGCCACCACCACCAATAGGAGACGGAGCCCATGCGACACCATTAAACTTCAATACGTCGTTCAGAACAGGCACAGTATTCAAGACAGGCTTAGTCTGTATTTGAGCTACAACCGGATTCGGATAATTTCCTGACAAATCGCCACCAGCCGGGGAAGCATTGATGTTTCCAGGAATACCCTGAATACCTTGTGGCCCGGCAGGGCCGACAGGACCAATCGGACCGACAGCGCCAGCTGGTCCCGGAATCCCCATAGGACCAATGGCTCCCGCATCTCCTTTATCGCCTTTATCTCCCTTGACCCCCTGGATGCCTTGTGGCCCGGCAGGACCAGCATTTCCAGTTGCACCTTTATCTCCTTTGACGCCCTGAGGACCCGTATCACCCTCATCTCCTTTATCACCCTTGTCGCCCTGAGGTCCCTGCGGACCTACATTACCCTGCGCGCCAGTTAGACCGATATCACCTTTGTCACCTTTATCTCCCTTGTCCCCTTTATCCCCCTTGTCGCCTTTCACACCCTGGACGCCCTGAGGGCCAGCTGGTCCCTGCGGACCGGGATTACCAGACGCCGCGTACAGCGCAAAAGGAACGCTCATCAGCTGAGTACTGCCCAGGGCCGTATACGAGCCGCCACCAAGGGCGATCTCAACTTTTGCATACTGGTTCACATTTTGCCAGGGGATAGCAGCAAATGTTCCGCTGCCCGGAGTACCTTTACCAATCTGTAAGGTAAACAAACCTAAAGCATTGGTATTCAGCGAATGTTCTTCCATATATTGAACCGGGCCATTATTGGCTCCGCCCAATATCGAGATCTTGACCTTGATGGCCTGGTTGGACAAAACAGTTCCGTTAGTGTTTCTGGCTACCCCCTGGTAGTTGATACCGGAAAAGCCACTTTGACCAAATGCCAGCTGGCAGGTCACAAGTGCGATAAACAGAGTTAATAAAGATTTAATTGATTTCATCACCGTTAAGATTTATGGTATAAGAGTTAGGTTAATATTTAGACAATTACATTCCACCGGGAGTGAAGCTGAGTGTAAAATGCATCGTGTTTTTCATGACAAATCTGTCCGAAGTAGGGAAAACATAGCTCATGTCTATCCTTACCGGATTGATATTGAAGCCAAGGCCCGCGGCAAAATGCTGCCGGTTACCCTTACTCGGATCTTCATAGAAATAGCCTGTCCGCAGGAAGAAGGCATTGTAATAAGAAAATTCAAGCCCGCCTGCCACCGTAAATTCGGAAATTTCTTCTCTGAACCCTCCCGGGGCATCAAAGAAAGAAGTGAACAAAGCACTGGTTACACTTCTATTTGGATCCTTGCCTTTTTCAATTTCTGCTGTTTGGTTGCCCATCCCATCAGTTTTATAGCGGGGCGGGGTAGGTGCCAGCAGTTTATTAAAATCCAGCAGGAGTGTCAACCTGTTTTCGGGAGTTTTATATAAAGCATAACCACCACCAACACGAAGGTTCATAGGTAGAAACGTAGTGGTCTGTTCGCTGTATTTCAGTTTCGTGCCCAAATTGGTAAGTGCCACACCCCAATTGTACCTGCGGCTGTAACTTCCATCCTCAGATTTGTTATCTGAATAGATCGCCACATCAGCTGCAAAGGCATCAGTACGTTTCAGTAATAAATTGTTGTAAGTCCCTGAACCGATATCGCTTTGAAAATATCTGGCGGTCAGTGCCATGGCAAAGCTTTCCCCAAACTTGCGGGCATAACTTACATCAATGGCCATCTCACTGGCTTTGTACTGTTCAAGCAGCGCTCCGGCATCATCTCTGAAGTTGACCGAACCCAGATCAAGGTACTTGACCGACACGCCAATAGCATGCCCGCCGGTCAGTTGACGGTAAGCAGCAATATAAGCCAGATGCGAGTCCTTACTCAGTTCCTTCATCCATGGGGTATACGAAGCGCTAATGCTCATTTTTGTGCCAAACGGAATTTTTGCCGCGTTGATAAACATGGAATTGGCATCTACAGGAAGTCCAGTTCCGGCTTCCGCCACTCCACCATTCCTGGCATCGGGACTCAGTAAAAGGAAACCTGCCCCCGTGTTTACCGCTCTGTTATCTTGTTGTGCAGTGCTGTTCTGGTACGCACATACCAGGTAAACCATCAGGCTTACAGCAAGGTAAATGTTATGTTTCATAAGCTTATTGAATGACCAGTTTTTCTGAATATCTCCGGCTTCCTGCCTGCAGGACAACATAATAAAGACCAGATGCGACCCCGCCGATCGGCATCGCATATTTCACCTTGCCCGCCAGCAACTTGGCCGAGATGTTTCTTATGGTTTGTCCGGCATTGTTGACCAGCATCATGTTTACCACACCATCCTTAATCATGTCAAATTCCAGATTGGTAGAACCAGACGCCGGATTGGGATAGACAATAAAGCCATTTACAAATGCAATTTCCGGTTCAGTTTCATTACCGGCGATTTCAGGCTGCTGGAAACCCTGTGTGACCAGCACAGGAGAATTGGCAATAGCCTCGACCAGCACTTCGCCGATGGTGTATTGAACAATGGTATTGTTGATTTGGGCTGAGCCTCCTGTACTGGCTACTACTGAGCGTTGAAGCTCTACTTGCTGGGCAGTAGCACCGGCTGAGAAACCCAGCATACCTAATAGAGGTATAAGTCTTTTTTTCATAGGGAGAGGTATTAATTGTAGATTACCTGTCCGAATTTAGATAAAGCTAATGTTTAAAATATCGGTAATAAGTGAGTTAGGGGTTGCAGTTAGTGAAATGAGGATTTCATTGAGTAAACCGTTTTTAATACACATTATCATATCGGGCACCAATACCCGGCATAAACGGCAATCAGCCCTTAGACAGCAAAGAAATGGCCAGGATCTTATTAGTGATCAGCGTCTTGTCAGATTTAGCAGTGGCGAGTTGCAAAGCCTTTTGAAGGTGGTCTACCGCCATGAGGTCATCCGTACCCATATACAGTTCACCCAGCAGCAAATGATAAAGCTGGTTGCCGGCAAGGTTCAGCTTTTCAGCTTCAATGACCGCCTCCGCTTTTCCATTGGCCTTGGACAGCGCATAAGTCCGGTTGAGTGCCGCCACAGGTGAGTACTCAATGATCAACAACTGATTATAAAGCTGCAGTATATGCTCCCATTTTTCTGCCGAATCCTCCTTTTTGGTATGCCAGGAGGCAATACCGGCCTCAATGTGATATTTAGTAATTTTATTCCCCTGCCAGGCCGTATTCAGAAAGTAATTGCCCCGGCTGATGAGTTCCCTGTCCCAGAGATTTTCATCCTGGTCCTGGTATAAAATGGTCTGGCCATCGCCATCCGTTCTGGCTTCAAACCGGGAAGCATGAAAGCACATCAAAGACATCAGCGCATTGATAAAAGGCAGGTTTGTCTTTTTGTTTTCGAGCAGAAAATAGGTGAGCCGCATCGCCTCATAACAAACCTCTTTCTGCAAAGTACTTTCCTGGCTATGAGAATAATATCCCTCATTGAACAATAAGTAAAGGGTCCTGGCCACCGTCTCCAAACGCTCGCCGATGGCGCCTTCGCTCGGAAACTCGATCTTTACATTTTCTTCACGGAGTTTTTCCTTAGCCCTGAACAGCCTTTTGTTGATGGTTTCCTTGCTGGTCAGAAAGGCAGCAGCGATTTCATTGATCCCAAAACCGCATAACACCCGCAGCGACAAGCAGATCTGCGCCTCTGCAGAAATGGACGGGTGACAAATGGCAAACATCATCTGCAACTGGCTGTCAGTGATGTTCTGATCGGAGAGGTTGATCTCCAGCTCTCTGTCATCCAGTTCATTGCTATCGAGCTGGTGCATGATCTTTTGCATAAAAAGGGTGTTCCGCTTCAGGTAATCTTTAGCCTTGTTCTTTGCAACCGTATACAGCCATGCAGCGGGGTTTTCCGGCAAACCTTTAATGCCCCAGGTCTCTGAAGCCAGTAAAAAAGTATCACTGGCAATATCTTCAGCTATTTCGACATGTTCGATGCCAAACAACTTACAGAGTACAGCTGTAATCTTGCTGTACTCTGTTCTGAATAAATGCGGCAGTAATCCGTCAGTTTGCGTCATGGGGATGAAGACTTACATTGGGTTGATCGGACGTACTTCTACATTTCCGTCAAATTGAAGGATAGGGCAGCCTTTGGAAAGCTCAATTGCCTCTTCGAGCGATTCAGCGCGGATAAGCGTGTAGCCGCCAAGGGATTCCTTGATCTCTACGTAGGGACCATCGGTAATGATATTGCCTGGTTTCAATACCGCACCTTCATTGCTGAGCCGGTTTCCCCGGTCTACCAGTTTGTTTTGGGCAGCGATGCCACCGACCCAGTCCATCCATTTTTTTGTTCTTGCCTGCAATTCTTCAGGTGAGAGTGTCTGAGCTACCTGAGGGTCATTTCTGAATAACAATAAAAAATCTTTCATTTTGATAAAGTTTAAGTAGTAAAACCAAATGACGATCGTAAATTACGGAATAGGACAACGGGTTAAAAATAAATATTTTGTGCCTGTGTCAGACTGCCATAGCATAAACTCTGCAGACTTTCTACGGCAATTGTGCAAGCTTACCCCCAGAGCAGTACCAGGCTATCTGCGCACTGTCCCGTAAGCCTTCAGACTACCTTGGTTTATTCCAAATATGAGCTGGTTATTTATGCTGATCACATTCCGTACATCGCCCCTCAGGTCAAAGCCAGAACGGAACTGGGGTATGTACTCGTAGTTTCCCTTGCCATTGCCTTTTAGCAGCACCCCATAATTTGCATCGCTGTTGCCAAACTTGAGCCTTGCACGGCTGATGTTTCCGCAGAGCACCAGGTCTTTATGACCATCTTTGTCGTAATCTAAAGCAATAATGGCATATACAGGCGAATGTTGTGCCTGTACCGGAAGCGGCATTTCTTTAAACCGCCCCTTGTCATTGCTGATGAACAGAGCTGTCTTGAGATAATTGGCCTTCAGTTTTAATGCACCTTTAAGCTCATCTCCGGTAAAAATATCGGTCATGGTGCCATCGGCATAGCTTTTATAATCGGGATAGCGGGTACGCATCATGCTCATTTGGTCGAGCAGTTCATCACGACTCACATAGGGGTAGGTTTTGCCTTTGATGTAGAAACATAAAATCGGATCGACCGAACCATTGTCGTCAAAGTCTTTGTAGTACATTTCTGCGGGCTCTTTGTCACTTGCTTTACATTGGGTGTTCAGGCCTGTATTGCCAATGATCAGATCAGGTTTGCCGTCACCAGTGAGGTCTTCTATGAGTAGTTTATTCCACCAGCCGGTATATGATTTATCAAAATAATCTTTGGTCCTGTCTTTCAAACGGCCATTTTCATTGATCAGGGCTGTTACCGGCATCCATTCCCCTATAATGATCAGGTCTGGTTTTTTATCGTTGTTCAGGTCAAGCCATTGTGCATCTGTGATCATTCCGGCTTTTTGAAATTCGGGTGCGATGCTTGCGATCTGGTCTTTGAAGCTGCCTTTGCCGTCATTGATGAGCAGGTAGCTCTGCGGGGCCTCCGGATATCTTCCAGGTATAACCCGGCTGCCTACAAACAGATCGGGATGTCCATCGCCATTAAAGTCGGTAACCGTAACGCAACTTTTGCTGCTGTACATTTTTGGTAGTGCGTTTTGTCTTTTCCGGAAATTGCCGTTTCCGTCATTGAGGTACAAACGGTCCTGGAGCAGGGGATCATCTTGTAAATAGTTGCCATATCCACCGCTGGCGACATAGAGGTCCGGGTGTCCATCGCTATTGGCGTCAAAGAATACTGCTTCTGCATCTTCTGATCTTAAGTCTTCATGAAGTGCCGGGGTGTTTTTATTTTTAAATGAGCCGTCTTCCTGCTGCAGGAAAAGCTGGCTGGCCTGACCTTGTCCTGCACCGACAAATACATCGGCCAATCCGTCACCGTTGACATCGGCCTGTGCCATACAGGGCCCGTTAAAAGATAATGGATTGGTAAGCAGCGGCTGACGCTTGAAGTCGTTGATGGTGTTCTGCTGCTGCTTAAATGCAATGGGCGATTTGATTTCTTTAAATAAAGTTTCCGGAGCTTTCTGAATGTTGTATGGCTGATTTGCGTTCTTTTCCGTTAATGTAAGCAGCTGATCGGATTTGACCTGTTTGAGCAGCTGCTGTTTGCCGCTCGCCCAGACTACACGCAGTGAATCTATAGCTTGATCTGCCCCTAAACCAAAATGTAAGACGGGGGATACGCTGGACTGGTATCCACGGGCGGGATTTTGCTCCAGATATTGTTGTTTGCCTTTTGCATAAAGCCAGATTTTAGCGCCGACTCCTTGTGTATTTCCTGAAGCGCCATGCAGTTTAACTTTCAGGTAGTGGTGTTTAGCTGTTTCTGAAGCCCTGTTTTGATAAATAAAGGCAGGTATGTTGATGTTGTTAATGACCAAATCCAAGTCACCGTCATTGTCAAGGTCTGTATAGGCAGCCCCATTGCTGTTTGACGGGGTCTGGATTCCCCATTGCTCGTTTTTATTGCTAAAGCTCAGATTTCCGTTGTTCTTAAAAACGTAATTGATGAGGTTGGATGCAGGGATCTCATTGATCAGGCTGAGGATATTTTCTTTGACTTGCTGCTGGTTATTCTGACGGAGAAAATCTCCTTTAAACTTCAGAAAATCCATATCTGTGTAGTCCCGCAGATAACCGTTGGTCACAAAGAGGTCTTTCCAGCCGTCATTGTCGTAATCTGCAAATAATGGTGCCCAGCTCCAGTCTGTGTTGGAAATACCCGCGAGCTGACCAATTTCACTGAAGGTGCCATTGCCGTTGTTGATCTGCAGCATATTGCGCATGTCCTGGTAATGAAAACCAAGATTAAGGCGCAGGTTGTAATATTCATAGTTGTCCGGAGCAAACAGCTGCTTCTGGCGATGGTTGTCCTCAGGCAGCATATCGAGTGTCAGTATATCCTGCAGGCCGTCATTGTTTATATCAGCAATATCATTGCCCATCGAATACAATGAGGTATGGCCAATTTGAGCACTTAGCTGTTCACTGAATGTGCCGTTGCCATTGTTGAGGTAAAAGTAATCCGGTGCTGAATAATCGTTGGAGATATAGATATCGGGCCATCCGTCATTGTTTACATCAGCTATGCCTGCACCCAGGCCATAGGTGAATGAGGAATTGAACAGACCTGAATGATCCGATGCGTCTGTGAACTTGTTATTGGTGTTTTTATAGAGTTTTACCCTGATGGTTGGTGCCGATTCTTTTAAAATTGCCGGCGAGGAATGCTCATCCAGCGTTGTAAACGCTTTCGGGTTGTGGTTGAGGAGGAACAGGTCCAGGTCATGGTCTTTGTCGTAATCAAAAAAAACAGCCTGGGTAGTATAAGAATTATCGGCAATGCCGTATTCGGTGCCCTGTTCTTTGAAGAGCGGAATTCCTGACGCATCGTTACCGGTGTTGATGAACAATTTGTTTTCCCGGTTTTTGGGAGGAAGACCACCTGACAGGCATTGATAGATGTCGAGTTTGCCGTCGCCGTTCACATCGGCCATCGTAACCCCGGTTTTCCAGCTGAACCCGGATTCTGTTATCCCTGCTTTGAGCGTGATGTCGTCAAACTGCATATTTCCTTTGTTGAGGTAGAGTTTGGCAGGGGTCATATTGCCGGAGAAGTAGATGTCGTCCAGGCCGTCGTTATTTACATCGCCAACCGATACTCCGCCGCCGTTATAGAAATATTGATAGGACATGATATTGGCCTTAGAATTTTCAACTATTTCATTGTTGAACTCTATATGTGTCTTTTCAGATGTAAGCAGTTCAAACAGGGTGCCTTCGGCGGTATTTTTTTTGTCCTTATGCAGGCAGGCGGATAAAACAATCACACCTGAAAGCCAGAGGCCAGGTAGTAATTTGGAGTAGAAGGTCATTCGGTTAGCGTTTGGTTAAATTACTTCAAGATAAAGACTTTATTTTAAAGTTTGCAAAATTATATCAACGGCAACATAAAGGTAATGCTGCAACGTGCATCTTGACAGTTTTCAAAATGGAATTGAACGCTGCCGCCAAACATTTGTTTGTAATTGCTGCCGTAGTTGTCCAGGTCGGTAACCAAAGTTTCAGGGGGACTGTCATGATATTCCATACCAAGTACCAGCCGGCACTGTTCTATCAAAATATTGATTTCCAGAGTTACAGGTTTACCGGACTGGACTTTGCAAAAAAGTTCCAGGATGTTGATGAGCGATAATGGCGCTATTTTTTGATCCGCAAGTTCTCCCTGGACATTCAGTACAACCTCAAGGTGATGCTTAAAATGGTTGAGCGCAATGAAATGGGTAAAATTGTTCAATGCCTGCAGCTCTTCCTGAAGAGGGGTATGCTGCTGTCTGCCCCAGTAGAGCCTGTAACGCAGCAGATCGGAAAATGTAAGAATGGCTTCGGGCGTATTTTCGTCCTGGCTGATGGCCGATTGCTTTAGCTGTTTAAGGGAGCGCATTAGGAAATCAGGACTTATATTGGTCTTCAGGAGGTCCAGTTTGACTTGTTCTATTTCTTTCTTTTCATTTTCCAGTTCTAGAATGGTGTGGTTTTCTTCATTTTTTTCCATAAAGAACAGCATCATGGAGAAGACCATAAAATTGAGCAGATAACCGCCCAGACTATAGGAATACATGTCCCAAAATGAAAGGTTGCCATTTAACGGATTCTCGGAATAAAAAGTGACGAAAGTACGGGTGAACCAGATATCCAGTGCGGTAAAAAACAAATAGCTGCCGACAATCAGTATCCAGAACAGTATATTGCGGTTCCTTTTGAAATAATAGGGGATCAGAACCAGGCAATAGAGGTAATAGAATATGGCAATGAGCAGATTTTCCAGTACAAAGTGATTAAAGATAACTGACAGAGTAACGGGTACTTTGACCGTCATCAGTGTACCAGCTACAAATACCCACAGCCAATAAATGAGGTGTGCAACCCACCGGTACCGTGTGAAATATACCCAGCGGTTCTTTTTATTGATCTCTATTTGTACGAGGCCACTCATTTTTAAAAATTAATGGTTAGGTCAATTTCAAATCTGTCTTTTAAGCTGTGCATAAACAGCGTGTGTTTATCAGGGTATAAGATCTCCAGTCTTCGTCTTACATTTTTCAGACCAATGCCTCCCTGGTAGTCAGAAATGGCCTGGCCAATTGTATTGAGCGGCTTACTGTTCTGAAGTTTAAAGTGTATGTATTTGTCCTGGACATCGATGTCCAGATTGATCCATGATTTTCCAAAACTGGTTTTGGTGCCGTGTTTAAATGCATTCTCCAAAAAGTTGATGAGCAGGAGCGGCGCGATCATTTTACCGTTTATGTTGCCTTTAATATTTACAGTAACTGTACACTGGTCTTCTTTGTGGCGCAGTTTTTCAAGTGTAATGTAGCTATTGGTAAAGGTGAATTCATTTTTGAGCGGTACCAGGTCTGCTTTGCAATCGTAAAGCATGTAATGGAGCAGTGATTCGAGTTTGTCAATGATTGCGGGTGTTTGTGGTGATTTTTTCAGGCTGAGCGCATAAATATTGTTCAGCGTGTTAAAAAGAAAATGCGGATTGATCTGGGATTTGAGAAAGGTGCTTTCTAAAGTTATCTTTTGAGTCTTGAACTGTATCAATCTCTGAATCTCTTTTTGCTGGTCATAGATGTCTACAAAGTAATAAAACGCAATAAAAAAAATAAAGGGGAACAGGAACGCTGAAAGCGTCCTGTAGCTGATGTAGCTGAATTGCTGTGCCTGTGCGTCAAGTCCCGGCTGACTGCTAAGAATCAATTTTATGAGCAGGACCCGGGCAAGGAAAACGATCAGCAGCAGACACAGAAAAGCCAGCCAGAAGATCAGCTTATTTTTTGATTTGTATAGTGGAACTATCGCGAATTGAAAGGCATAACACAGTATTAACAGCAGGACTACCTTGGTAAGGTAGATAGAAGTATTGGTGTTGGCCATGTATTTTGGATGCTCAAGGGAGCCTGCATTTCGCATTTGCAGGTATGAGATGCTAAGCAAAATGGTCCAAAAAAACAAGTGGAGTACCCACTTGTAGTTTCCAATGCTTTTTATGAGATGCTGTTTTCCAGGGATGTTTGCCATGAGCGGTAATGGCAACTAATTTATTTATTATTTTGAAAATTAAAGAAAATATAGCACGATTTATGACTAAATCATTTTGATAACCGCCATATAAATAATTCGGACACTGGAGATGATGACTACGGCGGCTACTCCTATAAACATCTTTTTTATGGGCAGCTTGCCTACTAAACGGGCAGCTATTGGCGCCGCTACAACGCCACCGGCAATAAGTCCAAGGATGGATTGCCAGTGACTGACGCCCAGAATAAAGAAGAATGTTACTGCACTGGCCATGGTCACAAAGAACTCTGTCAGGCTCACAGAGCCAATTACATACTTCGGGGTCCGGCCTTTGGCAATAAGCGTTGAGGTAACCAGCGGCCCCCAGCCGCCACCGCCAAATGAATCTAAAAAACCACCTGCACCTGCCAGCCAGCCAGCGCGTTTTACTTTTTGCGGTTTTGTTTTTTCTTTAAATGCATTAAGTAGTATGCGGATTCCCAGGAGTAGTGTATAAACGGAGATGACTGGCCTGATGTATCCTGAAAATTTCTCGCCTGCGTAGCTAAGCAGTATAGCGCCGGCTGTAGCACCAAGTATGCCAGGGATCAGCAGGGTTTTAAACAGTTTTTTATTTACATTCCCAAAACGATAATGGCTGAAGCCTGATGCACCGCTCGAAAACATTTCAGCGGTATGTATGCTTCCGGAGATGACTGCGGGGTTTAATCCGCCCGAAAGCAACAGGGTAGTGGAGACCACCCCATATCCCATTCCTAAGGCACCATCTACCAGCTGGGCTATAAAGCCTACCAGAAGCATCCAGCCAAACTTCTCGTCCAGTTGCCCGTAAGCTTCTTTGCCAAAAGCGACCAGGGAATCATAGGTTAAATAAGTGTATGCCGCAATACCAAGAAATAATACGGCAAGAATAATGAGACATATGTAAGCTATTTTTTTCCACTTCTTTTCCTGTTTGATATTGCTGACAGGTATGCTCATCTGGCTTTCGGATAAACTCATTATTGTTCCTTGTGTAACTAAATTTTTAATCTTTATTCGAATTAAGTCTATCGAATAAGTCGATAATATTATTACCATTTTTCCACTCTACAAAATTCTTTTTCAATTAAATAGGTAATTAATTGTTTGTTAGATAATTATATAATAAATATTTATCTGTGGGCACAGGCTATGTACTCTTTTTTTCCGCATAAGTCCGGATGAGGAGTTTTGTTCTGTGTTGAAACCGGATGAACAAAAGGAGGGAGGCGGTGAGTAAGCCGAATGTAAGTCCGTACCATATTCCATTGACACCCATGTCCAGTGTGATGCCCAGTAAATATCCCAGTGGAATGCCAATAATCCAATAGGCGATAAAGGTAATTATTGTAGGAATGTTTACATCGCCCATACCTCTGAGTACGCCGAGCCCAACTACTTGTGTCCCGTCAAAAAGCTGGAAGAAACCTGCAATGATGAGCAGCTGTGCGGCGATTCCGATCACTGCCGGGTCCTCGGTGTAGATGTATGGCAATATGGAATTGGCAAACGTAAAAAATATGGCCGTAGTGCTCATAAAAAGCAGTATCACATGATAACTTGCTATAGCCGAACGGCGAAGGTCCTTCAGATCGCCTTTACCGAAATTGTTCCCGGTTTTGATGGTTGCAGCTGAGGCTATTCCGCTGGCCATCATATAGGTAACGGCCGCCAGGTTAATTGCGACTTGATGGGCCGCTTGCTCCACCGCACCTATAGTTCCTATGAGAATGGCTGCGCCGCTAAATGCACTGATCTCGAAGGCATATTGCATGGCCACAGGGGCGCCTATTTTTATGATCTTTATGGCCTTTATCTTATCAAAACCAAGTTTGAATTTCCGGATATAAATTTTAAAATATTGTGAGCGCATGACGTAAACTGACATTACTGAGGCCATTAAAATGCGGTCTATCAGTGTGCTGAGCCCAACTCCTTTAACGCCCATAGGGGCTATTCCAAACATCCCTTTTACAAAAATAACACCCAGTATGACATTAATGACATTGCCCCAGATCGATACAAACATCGCTTGTTTGGTAAAGCCTAATCCTTCTGCAAATTGCTTGAAGGTCTGGAAGATCATCAGAGGGATGATGGATACCGCCAGGTAGCCGAGGTAAGGTTTTGCGTAGGCGACAACTTGCGGGGTTTGCCCGATATGGTCTATCATGGTCAGTGTGCCGAAATGTACGAAAGCGTAGAGGAAAACAGCTGTAATGAAGTTGATAACCAGACTGTTTGACAGCAGTCTTCCGCATTCGTTATAGTTCTTTTTGCCGTTTTCCTGGGCGATAAGAGGGGTGAGGCCATAGGCTATTCCTATTCCCAGTACCAGAATGAGCATAAAAATGCTGTTGACCAGTGAAACCGCTGCGAGCTGAAGTGTACCGGCGAAATGCCCGACAATAACGCTGTCGGCGAGGTGTACGAGTGTGTGTCCTAACTGGGATACCACGATGGGCATGGCCAGTCGCAGGTTATCAGCGTAGTATGATTTGTACTTCGCGTAGGTTTTTGTCAGCATGCGGTATAATATTCTTCCTTTTCTGTAGTGTGCGGTCTGATTACACCGCTAATGATCAGGCTCACCAGTATTTTCTGCGCCTGTCTGTAGGAGCTTCTGGTTAGTTTGCTAAACTGCTTAAGGGTAATCCGGCCTTGCTCGTTCAGATACTCAAAAAGCTTTTTTTCCTGTTCTGTATAACTTATGATGTTATCGGATCTGTCATTGCCTTTCTTAATCACGTCAACCAGGATTTTGCTGGCAAGAATACTTTTGTCGTTTACTCTGTAATAAACCCACCATTTTTTGTTTTCATCAAGCGCATAATGTGGTTTGGTTTCGCTGGCTGCGATATTAACGATAAGTACCAGTTTGTCATCTACATAAACTTCTTCAAACTCGGGTTCTATTGCCGGTCTGCAGAACTGATGTGCTGATTTGGTGATCATATAACGTTCCTCATCTTCTGATTTTACACCTTTGATTGTCCCGTCATCTGCGACACCAATTAATAGCTTTCCGCCTTTATTGTTGGCAAATGCAACCAGGCTTTTGGCAATTTTTTCATTGCTGGTGATTGTTTTCTTAAAATCCAGTGTAGCTCCTTCGCCCTGTAAAATTAGTTTCCTGAGGTTCATAATGTGTTTCCTTAATAGGCTATACGTGGTTCTTCTCCCTGATGTAAATTACGAATGTATACTTCGTTGGATATTGTAGCACAAAGTTCTCCGGTGGCGGTGGTCACTTCCATTGGGTAGGCTTTCACGAACTTCCCCACGGTATTTAGTGCGGTTATTGCCTCATTCAGCATCTCATCTGAAATGGTTATTGTAAAGTAAAGATGACTCCGCCCAGGTTTTAGGTATTGGATGGATGCACTTTTAAGCCATACTCGGACTTTAAACCCGCGACGCTGCAGCAATTGATCGAATAATATGGCATAGAAGGGGTCTGTTGCCGCATAGATGCTTCCGCCAAATATTGATCCGTTGTAATTTTTATTGAAAAGGCTTTTGATGATCTTTACGTCTACACCCCGGAATTCCTTGTGAAACTTCCTGATCCAAATACGCTGAAATAATAAGGGAGGATATAAACACAACACCCATTTTAGGGTTTTTTCTGATACAACCATGATGCTTAAAGATCAGAAAGTTTATCGAACAATGAAACTTTCCGTGTCATTTTTAAAACTTTTATTGGGTATGCTTGTTCATAACTCTAAATATTATCATTAAAAAAATAAGAATCTACTCCTATGAAAAAGTCAATTTTAAGTCTTGCTTTCGCGGGTTCAATAATGATTGCCGCATCAGCATGCAACTCCACGAAGAGCGTCTCGGGAACGACGGATAGTACCGGAACTGATACGACCATGACAACACCGCCTGCGGATACTACCCGTACTATGCCACCTGACACTACTAAAACACCGCCTGATACCACCCAAAGACCCCCTCAATAGCAGGGTATAACGAGCAGCATTAGGGGCATGGTACTTTTGTATTTTGCCCCTTATGTTTTTTTAGGAAATGTTTTTTCATCAGTGATTTTGTTTGTACTTTCAGCGTCCAAATAAACATAGTATGAACAACAATAAACAAAAAGGGAGTGTTTTCCTTTTGATTCTTGTAGCCGCACTCGGCTATTTTGTAGACATATACGACCTGCTGTTATTTCTGATCATCAAGAATAAAAGCTTAAGTGCGTTAGGTATCCCGGCAGATAAAATAACGGAGACGGGATTAAGCTTAATGAACTGGCAAATGGCTGGACTGCTCATCGGGGGGATATTCTGGGGGATTGTCGGTGATAAAAAAGGACGGCTGTCTGTGTTGTTTGGATCTATCATCATGTATTCTATTGCAAACATCGCAAACGGGTTTGTGACCAGTATCCCAATGTATGCAGCTTTGAGGTTTATTGCGGGTATAGGATTAGCAGGTGAACTCGGGGCGGGTATTACGCTGGTTAGTGAAAGTATGAGCAAAGAGAAAAGAGGATATGGGACCATGCTGGTCGCGGGGATTGGTCTGATGGGTGCTGTAGCTGCTTATATAGTTGGTGATCTTTTTGAATGGAGAACTGCATTTTTTGTTGGCGGAGGGCTTGGTATTATACTCTTATTGCTTCGATTTGGGGTATTTGAATCGGGCATGTTCGAAAATATGGCCAAGAAGGATGTTTCTAAGGGTAATTTTCTCATGCTTTTCTCTGATAAGAAACGGTTTTTCAAGTATCTGAACTGCATATTAATCGCTGTTCCGCTATGGTTTGTAGTTGGTATCCTGGTTGGCATAGCCCCCGAATTTGGAAAGGCATTGCATGCTAAAGATGTTTTAGATAATGGTAAGGGTGTAATGTTCACTTACATTGGGATTTCTCTGGGGGACTTTCTCAGCGGGGCTTTAAGCCAGCTATTTAGAACCCGAAAAAAAATTGTATTTATTTTTGTGACACTTACCTTCTGTACCATGCTTGTTTATCTGCTAAATACTGGCTGGACAGCTTTCGGATTCTATGTTCTTTGTATTTTCTTTGGTTTATTTACGGGCTACTGGGTCGTATTTGTCACTATTGCTGCTGAGCAATTTGGTACTAATCTGCGGGCGACGGTTACCACCAGCGTGCCAAATATGGTCAGAGGTTCATTGATCCTGGTTACCCTTTTATTTCAATTCCTGCTTGGCGAAGTAGGGATTATCAATGCAGCGCTGATGATAGCTGTACTCACAGTCGGAATGGCCTATATTGCATTGTACAACCTGGATGAAACGTATGGTCGTGACCTGAATTTCATCGAAGAGTAGTGTCAAAGGATTGTACTTTCTGAAATTATAACGAATGATGGCTTTTTTTTAAGGTTACCTTTGAGCTTATTTTAACAGAAGATGGTGTTTAGAGATAAAGTAGTTGAGGCATACCAGAAAATTCAGGATGAAATCTGTCAGGAGCTGGAGTTGGCTGATGGTAAAGCTGTTTTTGAAGAGGAGTTATGGAACCGGGAAGGTGGCGGTGGCGGCAGAACCCGGATCATGCAGCATGGAGATGTGATTGAGAAGGGTGGCGTTAATTTCTCAGCAGTTCATGGAAAATTACCTGAGGCGGTAAAAAAAGCATTTAACGTAGAAAGTGACGATTTCTTTGCGACCGGGGTTTCGATAGTGATGCATCCGGCTAACCCATTGGTACCCATCATCCACATGAACATCAGGTATTTCGAAATGGACGACCAAACCCGATGGTTTGGAGGTGGAATTGATCTGACACCGCATTACATCATTGATACTGATGTCCGCTATTTTCATCATTTGCTGAAGCAGACCTGTGATGAATTTGACCCCTCGTTTTACCCTAAATTTAAGGCACAGGCTGATGATTATTTTTATATCAGGCACCGGGAAGAAACAAGGGGAGTTGGCGGCATTTTTTATGACCGTCTGAAACCTGAAAATTCTGGTTTGTCGTTTGACCGGCTTCTCGATTTTTCAGTTGCGGTAGGAAATACTTTTATTCCTGCATATTCGGAACTAATAGACAGGAACCGTGATAAAGAGTTTACAGAAAAAGAGCAGGAGTGGCAGTATCTCCGCAGAAGCAGGTATGCGGAATTTAACCTGGTTTATGATGCAGGGACGAAATTCGGTCTGGAGACAAATGGCAGGATTGAATCAATTTTAATGAGTTTGCCGCCTTTGGCTAAATGGGTGTACAACCATCAGACCCTGCCTGACAGTCCGGAATCTTACACTTTAAGCAAGCTCAAAAAGGGGATAGAATGGGCCTGATATGCAGTTAATTTATGCGGTAAAATTTTTCCACAATGCACCTTAATGGTGCATTTTTTATTAGATTCGCAAGGTTATAAGAATACCACATTTAAATCGTTCTTAAGGAACATTAATATTTTATGGCAGAAGATTTAGAAAATCAAGAAAACGACAAAATAATCAGGATTGATATTGACGAGCAAATGAAATCCGCATATATCGATTATTCGATGTCTGTTATCGTATCCAGGGCCTTGCCTGATGTGCGTGATGGATTAAAACCGGTACACAGACGTGTGCTGTATGGCATGCTCGATCTGGGATTAACAAACAATAAACCATATAAAAAATCAGCCCGTATTGTGGGTGAGGTATTGGGTAAATATCACCCGCACGGAGATGCGTCAGTATACAATACTATGGTTCGGATGGCACAGGAGTGGAGCCTTAGGTACCTGATGGTTGAAGGCCAGGGAAACTTCGGGTCGATTGATGGAGACTCTCCCGCGGCGATGCGTTATACAGAGGCGCGTTTTCAAAAAATTGCCGAGGATATGCTTGCTGATATCAATAAAGACACTGTTGATTTTCAGCTGAATTTTGATGATTCCCTTCAGGAACCGACTGTTCTTCCGTCAAAAGTACCTAACCTCCTGATCAATGGTTCTTCTGGTATTGCAGTGGGTATGGCTACCAATATGCCTCCTCACAATATTACAGAAGTCATTAATGCGACCATCGCCTACATTGACGACAATGAAATAACGATCGCTGACCTGATGAAGCACATCAAGGCACCTGATTTTCCGACCGGGGCCATCATCTACGGTTACGCTGGTGTACAGGAGGCATTTGAAACTGGCCGTGGGCGTATTGTGATGCGTGCCAAAGCAGAGATTGAAACCACAAAAGACCGTGAAACTATTATTGTCACCGAAATACCTTACCAGGTAAATAAAGCGATGATGATTGAGCGTACTGCTGAGCTAGTCGGTGAGAAAAAAATTGAAGGCATATCCAACATAAAGGATGAGTCTAATAAGGACGGGATCAGGATCGTTTATGAGATCAAGCGCGATGCGAATGCTTCAATCGTGTTGAATAACTTATTTAAGCAAACTGCTTTACAAACATCATTCAGTGTAAATAATATAGCGCTTGTTAACGGCAGACCTCAGATGTTGAACCTGAAGGATCTGATACGTTATTTCGTGGAGCACAGGCATGAGGTGGTTATCCGCCGTACTAAATTTGAATTAGCTGAAGCGAAAAAGCGTGCACACATCCTCGAAGGTTTGCTTATTGCCTTGGATCACCTGGATGAGGTGATTAAACTGATTCGTGCATCTGAGACTCCTGATGATGCAAGAACAGGTTTGATGGAGCAATTTGGTCTTTCAGATATTCAGGCCAGGGCAATTCTGGATATGACCCTAAGAAGGTTAACAGGTCTGGAGCGAGACAAGATCAAAGATGAGTACAATGAACTGATGAAAACCATTGAATTCTTGCAGTCTATTTTGGATGATGAAAGCCTGCGTATGCAGATCATCAAGGATGAGCTTACAGAAATGATGGAAAAATACGGTGACGAACGCAGAACTCAAATTGTACATGCTGCAGGTGACATGAGCATGGAAGATTTTATCGAGGACGAAGATGTTGTCATCACAATTTCCCATGAAGGTTATATTAAACGTACTGCCGCGACAGAGTACCGTACACAAGGAAGGGGAGGAAAGGGTTCAAAAGGCAGTGATTCAAGAAATGAAGATTTTATTGAGCATTTGCTGATTGCTTCAAATCACAATTATATGTTGTTCTTCACGGAAACAGGCCGATGCTTTTGGCTAAGGGTTTACGAAATTCCTGAAGGAACGCGGTTGAGCAAAGGGAGAGCAATACAAAATATTATCAATATTCCTAAAGAAGAAAAGATTAAAGCATTTATTAAGGTTAAAAACCTTAAAGATCAGGAATACCTGGAGAACAATTACATCATTATGTGTACCAAAAAAGGTACTATTAAGAAAACTTCTCTGGAGGCCTATTCAAGGCCGCGCGTGAATGGTATAAATGCAATTAATATCAACGAAGGTGACCAATTGCTTGAAGCGAGTCTGACAACGGGATCAAGTGAAATCGTTATGGCATTGAGGTCAGGGCGGGCGATCCGTTTTAATGAATCAACGGTAAGGCCGATGGGCAGAACGGCAACAGGTGTACGCGGAGTTACCCTTGCAAATGAGATTGATGAAGTAGTTGGCATGATTGCTGTTGATGATCCTGAAACTACTGTACTTGTAGTTTCCGAAAAGGGATATGGAAAACGTACAGATATTGACGATTATCGGGTTACCAACAGGGGTGGAAAAGGAGTTAAAACCATAAATATTACTGAAAAAACTGGTAATTTAGTAGCTATTAAAGCCGTTACTGATGCTGATGATCTGATGATTATAAATCGCTCAGGAATTGTAATCAGGATTGTTGTAAGTGAATTAAGAGTAATGGGCAGGGCAACACAAGGTGTGAAGCTGATCAATTTGAAAGGGAATGATGAAATCGCATCTGTGGCTAAAATCCAGCATGAGGATGAAGAAGTTGAAGTTGAAGGAGAGGCGATAGAGGAAAATGGCCCGATTACTGATGAAGCTGGAGATGTAACTCCTGATGAGGATTCAAAAGAAGATCAAATATAATTGTTGAACAAATAACTGATAAAATGAAAAAGATACTTTTAAGTATATTGTTTGTAGGTGTTGCATCACTTGCAAATGCGCAGAAAAGTGAAGTTAATGCAGCTAAAAATGCCTGGATCCTTATTTCCAATAGTGGGACGAAAACACTTCCTGAAAGCCTAAAGATGCTGAATGACGGTCTGGCTCACACCGATAAGGCTATTGCTGATGAAAAAACATCAAAATCGGCCGAAGCCTGGACATACAGAGCTTTGTTTGCATCAAGAACCGCTCAGATTGATTCCCTGGATTTAGCCAACTCTAAAGCTAAACAAAAGATAGCAGAGGAAGCGATCACTAAAGCTAAATCCCTAAATCCTAAAGAGGAGGAAAAAAAGTTCCTGGAAGATGCGAGTGGATTTATTGAAGATGCGGTGAGAAATAGAGGAGTTTTTGCCTATAAGAAAAAAGATTTTGCAACAGCGCTGGAATCTTTTAATGAATATACAGCCAGGAATCCGAAGGATACAAATATGTTCGTAAATGCAGCCCTTATGGCAAAACAATTAAAGAATTATCCTGAAGTAGCTAGAAATTACAAAGCGGCAATTGCTTTGAACTATCCGGACGCCGCACTGCTTTATAAGGACTTGATTAACATCTATTTGTCTGAAGTGAAAGACAGTACAACAGCAATTGCCATAATTCAGGAGGCATCAGCAAAATACCCGAATGATAACGACCTCCTTGGCATGGAGACCAATTACTGGTTAAAAAAAGGTGATGCTACCAAGTCTCAGGAGATGATTAAGAAGCTCATTGAAAAGAATCCTGATAATCCGGATTATCAAATCGCAATGGGGGATATCTTTTTCAAACAAGCAAATGACTTTCAGGATGCCAGAAATGAATTGGCGACTGAGCTTGAAGCCAATAAAACCAAGGTTGATGTAAAAAAGAAAAAGGAATTTGACGACCTGGGTACAAAAATGAAAGGTATTTTGGATCAGGCAATACCTTATTATAAGGCCGCAGCCGAGCTGGATAAAAAAAGCGGTTATGCGCTGGATAAATTAAGGTCAATTTATAATTTCAAGAACGACAAAGTGAATGAAGCTGCCGTTCAGAAACAGTTGGATGCGTTGCCTAAATAGCATTTGTATTATAGAACTAAAAAGGAGGGGTATTTTATCCCTCCTTTTTTTTAAATTTGTATTATGAGTAAGATATCATTTCTAAATATCACACTATTAGTGCTGATGACTTCTAATCTGGCATTCTCCCAAAGAAGCCAGGTTCAAATTGCGAGAAATAGCATTGGTAAACTGCATGTGGCAATCAACGCCAAAGCGGAACCCGCAAAACAACTCGGAATACTGGGGGAGGGTATTAAGGCAAGTGAAGCTGCTCAAAGCGACAGAAAAACAAAGAAGTGGCCGGAAACATGGGCAATAAAAGCTTATTTAAGTTCGTATATTTCAATAATTGATGCTGATGAAGGTAATGCTGATAAATATTATACGTTAGCTATTGATGCGATTGATTCGGCAAGGCGATTAGATAAATTTCAAGCCAATTCCCGTTTGATTGATGCTGCTATTTACAATGTGAACATCCGAAAACAAAATAAAGCTAACACAGCTTTTAATAACAATGATTTCGCTAACGCTTATAAACTGCTAAAAGATGTCAGTGATTTCTTTCCAAAAGACACAGTTTTAGCCATTAACACGGCACTGGCTGCGCAAAACGTGCAAGCATATGATAATGCATTAGTCTATTTCAAAAGAGCTAAGGATAACGGAGTAAAAAACCCGGTATTATTTCAAAATCTATCCAATATCTATGTTTCAAAATTTGAAAATGAGCTGGCTATAAAGACATTGGAGGATGGCATAAAACTAAACCCTTATGATGCTAATCTTACAAATAGTTATATAAATCTCTTGCTTGACAATGAGAAATATGAAACGGCTATTAAGATAATAGAAAACACATTAAAAGTTGACTCTAAAAACAAACTGCTGTATTTCTTATATGGGTATTTACATCAGAACAATTCAAACTACAGTACCGCTGAGCTAGCTTATAATAAAGCTCTGTCCATAGATGAAAACTATTTTGACGCACTGTATCAAATGGGCCTGGCGTATGTAGGTTCAGCAAATACGGCACTTAAATCTTCCGGACAGGACAAAAGTCAAAAATTTATTTCTTTTATCAACAGAGCTGAAATCGCATTATTGCAAGCGCATGAGATCAATCAGAACGATAAATCAACAGTTCAGTTACTTATAGATATTTATACCCGTAAAAATAGGCTGGATAAGGTGCAGGAGCTTAAATCCAAACTGGAAGAGTTTTAAACCTCCAATGGTCTTACAAACAAATTGAAGCAGCAGATGAAGAGTAGGTAAAGCTATTAGTTAACATAATATTAATTATAATTATTAACTTACTTATGGCTCATATTTAAACAAAAATTGGGTTTATAATTGAACTTTTCATATTTTGATGTCATAACAAAGTTATGCTTAATCGTCCGATTAGAAATATACACGATTTTTTATTGAGTACATACTTTGCGGATGGCTTAAGAATAACTTTTGGAGTTCTTTGTCCATCTTTAATTCTTGCACAATACGGAATGCTTCAATATGGCATGACGCTTTCCTTAGGCGCGTTATGTGTAAGTGTTGTAGATTCTCCCGGGCCAATTGTTCATCGCCGAAACGCAATGCTAATTACCACAGGCTTAATTACATTGATATCAATTCTGGTTGGACTTACAAATAGCAGTATCTATTTTACTGCTATTGTACTGGTTATATGCAGCTTTATTTTTTCCATGTTTATTCTATACGGGCTCAGAGCGGCATCTATTGGAACAGCGTCTTTACTTGTCATGGTTTTGAGTATTGATGATATCAGGCCCTGGAACGAAGTTCTTCTTTATTCATTATTGATTTTTATTGGAAGTATCTGGTATACAATGTTAAGTTATTTGTTTTACCGATTACGTCCTTATAGACTTGCTCAGCAGACACTAAGTGATTCAGTTCATGAAATTAGCGATTTTCTGAGGGCAAAAGCTAAATTTTACCGACAAAATACAGACTATGAGAAGAACTACGCCGAACTACTAAGGTTGCAGGTTTTAGTACATGAAAAACAAGATGCGGTGAGGGAAGTTCTGTTTAAAACCAGAGAAGTTGTCAGAGAATCAACACCGGAAGGTAGATTTTTATTGTTGGTTTTCGTTGATATGGTTGATCTTTTTGAACAGGTCATGTCAACTTATTATAACTATAAACAACTTCATGAACAATTTGACCCATCGGGGATCTTATCTCATTACGAGTCAGTTATTATAAAAATTGCCGATGAACTTGATGACATAGCATTTTCACTAAAAACCGGTGGAACCCCCAGCCTTCCCTCCTCTTTAATTGATGATGTGGCAAAACTCAAGACTGAAATCATACAATTAGAGATTGACAATAAAGATGGAAAATACAACACGCTGGGAATTATAGCACTCAAAAACATCGAGGTAAACATTGAAAATATCCTCACAAGGATTAAAACCATCAACGGATACTTTAATAAAAGTGAAAAAAAGAATCTCAAACCAAGGCATGTAGACATTGAGAAATTTATAACCAGGCAAAGTATTGATCCGGGATTGCTGGTAGAAAACCTCACCTTCAATTCTTCCACATTCAGGCATTCTCTCAGAGTAGCTATAGTTATGCTTATTGGCTTTGTGGTAGCTAAAACACTCAATTTCTCACACAGTTATTGGATTTTATTAACTATTCTGGTGATCTCCAAACCTGGTTTTAGTCTTGCTAAAGAACGTAACTATCAACGGTTGATCGGAACGGTAATCGGTGCATTTGCTGGAATGGGAGTACTTGTATATGTTCATGATAAAAATACATTATTTGTTATATTACTAATCTGCATGATCGGATGCTATAGCTTTCAGCGTAAAAATTATGTGGTGAGTGTGTTGTTCATGACACCCTACATCCTTATTCTTTTCGAGTTTTTGGGCATGGGCGGTCTGTCAATTGCCCGGGAACGTATCTATGACACATTGATAGGTTCAGGAATAGCACTTTTTGCCAGTTATTCTCTATTCCCCAATTGGGAACATGAAAAGCTTAAAGAGGCTTTAATAGATAATTTAAATGCAAATATGAAGTATTTTGAACAAGTAAGTTTGTTTTATGCGCAAAGCATAAGTGATCTTACCAGTTATAAAGTAGCCAGAAAAGAAGTATATGTTACTTCGGCCAATCTCGCTTCTCTCTTTCAGCGGATGTTTTCTGAGCCAAAAAGTAAACAGCTGCTCATGAAAGAGCTGCATCAGTTTACCTCGCTAAGTCATTTATTGTCTTCTTATATAGCCACTTTGTTTTTGTACAATAAGGAACATTCGTTTAAAGTTTCGAACTATGAAGAATTAAAGCCTGTGGCACAAAATACAGTTTATCTTTTGAAACTCGCAGGTGATACGCTTCGAAACAACACAGGTCATATTCATAACGTTCCGCTGATCCGGAGAAATATCAATGATAACCCAAATATTCAAACTTCAGAAGTAGTCGTAGCGGAACAATTTGACCTCATACAAAAAGTTGCATACGATATTTATAAATTATCGGAAAAAATTAAAGTGTAAAACTTTAAGCCAAGACGGTTGTTCTCCTTTATTACAACAAGAAAAATGACTATGGAAAAACTGTATACGGCATCGGTGACCGCTAAAGGCGGCCGCGATGGACATATTAAATCAAGTGATGGGATAATAGAGTTTGATCTCAGAAAGCCGAAAGAACTGGGCGGTCAGGGCGGCGCGACAAACCCTGAACAGCTATTTGCTGCTGCCTGGGGTGCTTGCTATCTGGGAGCGTTAGGCACTATTGCACAGCATGAAGGTGTAGATACTTCGGAGGCTACTGTAGAGGTGCATGTTTCCTTTAACCAGGACGGAAATTCATATGTGCTGTCTGCCGAACTTGACGTTCATATTCCCGGTATAACAATTGAAGAAGCTCAAAGCATCGCAGATAAAGCGCACAGGACTTGTCCATATTCAAAAGCGACAAAAGGAAACATTTCCACAAGAGTTACAGCCCTATAAGGCCCGTCCTGTAAAGCGCTAAAAGCCCCGTAATATTGGTAAACAAGTTACGGGGCTTTTAACGATTAATTATAAGTTTAAACCGAAGCTTCTGCCCTATTTGCAATGGTATTTACGGGCCTTCCGTTTTTAAAAGCATCACGCGTCTTTAGCCCCAGTAGCTCAAACATGGCCATATCATCTACAAAATCCGGATTTGGCGTGGTCAGCAATTTATCCCCGGCGAAAATTGAACTCGCACCTGCCATAAAGCAAAAAGCTTGTTCAAGTGTACTCATTTCATTTCTTCCAGCTGACAAACGTACCACTGAGTTAGGCATGATAATACGCGCAGTAGCGATCATTCTGACCATATCCCAGATCGGAACCCTCGGTTGGTTTTCCAGTGGAGTACCCTTTACCGGGACCAGTGCATTAACAGGAACCGACTCGGGATGGACAGCCATATTGGCCAGTGTTTGTAACATAGAAACCCGGTCCTCTTCCGTCTCTCCCAATCCAATAATCCCGCCACTGCAAACCGTAAGTTTAGCTTTGCGGACATTCTTAATGGTATTCAGGCGGTCATCATAAGTGCGCGTAGAAATGATGCGCTTATAGTCGTCTTCAGAAGTATCAATGTTGTGATTATACGCATACAAGCCTGCATCTGCAAGACGCTGCGCCTGATTTTCAGTAAGCATACCTAAGGTACAGCAAACCTCCATATCCATATCATTCACGGCCTTGACCATCTCAATCACACGGTCAAAGTCCCGGTTATCGCGGACTTCACGCCAGGCAGCTCCCATACACAAACGTGAGGCTCCACCCTCTTTGGCCTTTACAGCAGCACTTACCACCTGACTGACCTGCATCAGCGGCTGGACTTCAAGATCAGTGTGGTAACGAGCAGCCTGAGGACAGTAAGAACAATCCTCTGCGCAACCACCAGTCTTGATAGAGATGAGGGAACTTACCTGTACCTCCGCGTAATCTTTATTCTCACGGTGAACAGTTGCAGCCTCATAAACAAGATCTAAAAATGGTCTGTGATATATTTCTGATATTTCTTCTTTTGTCCAATTGTGTTTTGTGGGTTGCATATAATAATAAAATTAAAGTAAAAGTTTGCTTGCAAGTCCGAGCAGCAGCAAAAATCCGAAAACATCCGTAAAAGTTGTAATAATTATTGAAGAAGCAATGGCCGGATCAATTCCGACCCGCTTTAATACTAGTGGTATACCGGCACCAGTAACCCCTGCAATCAGCAGATTACCGGTCATAGCCAGGAAGATAACCAACCCGAGCATCGGGTTAGCATCAAAAAACAAAGCAAATAAAAATACGATCAATCCCGTCACAGCACCATTGATCAGGCCCACCGTAAACTCTTTAAGTACCGTTCTGTAGGCCTGGTTATCCGTCAGGTCATATAAAGAAATCCTTCTCACCGTTACAGCAAGCGCTTGCGTGGCCGCATTTCCACCCATGCCAGCGATGATCGTCATGTAGGCGGACAGGACTGCAATTCGTTCAATAGTCGGTGCAAAATGCCTTACCACACCTGAAGCAAGAAAAGCAGTGCCAAGATTCAGGATCAGCCAGGGCAAACGTGACTTAACAGCCTCAACCCAGTTACCACTCAATTCCTCGTCTTCAGAAACCCCGGATATTTTCAGGATATCCTCAGTATTTTCATCTTCAAGTACATCAATGACATCGTCAAAAGTAACACGTCCCAATAACTTCATGTCCTTGTCTAACACCGGTATACTGGTGATGTTGTATTGAGAGATCAACCTGGCCACTTCCTCCTGATCCGTATCCGGATACACCCATGCCACTTCAGCCTTGACCAGCTCGGTTATCTTGACATTTCCTTTTGCCTTAATGATATCCTTCAAAGAAACAATTCCCTGAAAAACATTGTCATCATTGATTACAAAAATTGTGTAAAACTCTTCTATCTCTTCACTCTGCCTGATGATCTCGTCAATTGCATCTTTCTTGGTAAGATTCAGATTGATCCTGATGAACTCCGTGTTCATCAAACCACCCGCAGTCTCCTCATGATAGCTTAAAAGATTACGGATATTCGAAGCATCGTCCTCACTCAGGTCCTCCAGAATCTCGGCCTGTTCATGCTCTTCAAGCTGGGAGATAATGTCTGTAGCATCATCATAATCAAGCTCCTCGACGATCTCCGTCCGCTTATCCGGGTGCAGCTGAAGCAGTAACTCCTCAGGATGCGACTCCTCATGCATTTCAGAAATCACCTCAGAAGCGATCTCAACCGATAGCAGATTGATAATCCTTTGCTTATCCTCTTTATTTAGGCTCTCAAAAAGTATGGCAATTTCTGAGGCATGATACTCCTCCAGAAGAACTTTCAGCTGTTCATCATTGCCATTTAAGGCTACTTTAATCTTAGATATATCGGTTTTATCTAGTTCGAAGGATTGCACGAAGCTAAGGTAAGAATAATCAGGTCTATTTAAACCATCCCTTGCGCCAGAAAAATATGATTTGTACAATAGCAATAACCCCCATTAGGATCATAGTATATAAATAGCCGTGTTCCTCGTACAGTTCCGGCATGTTTAACGGCAATACTTTACCTGTCACAGGATCCTCCCTGGAAAAATTCATTCCATAAATACCAGCAATAAATGTCAGCGGAATAAAAATGGATGACATGATGGTCAGTACCTTCATCACCTCATTCATTCTGTTGCTAATAATAGACAGGTACATATCCATATTGGTGACTGATATTTCCTTGAGAGACTCCACAATGTCAATGATCTGGATGCAATGGTCATAAGCATCCTTAATGTACATTTTGGTTTGTTCAGTAATGCGCGGACTATCTGTTCTTAATATATCATTTAATTTGTCCCTTTCCGGCCATAATACCCTTCTTATTCCGATCAGGTTTCTTTTAATCATCTGGGTGTCGTACATGACCGTGCGGTCAGGTTTTTCAAAAAGCCGGTCTTCGATGACATCGAGATCCTCACCCCATTTGCCAAGGATCTGGAAATAACGGTCAATGATGACATCCATCAGGGCATACATCAGGTAACTGCTCCCTCCCACCCGGATGTTTCCCTTGCCTATCCTAAGCCGGTTCCTAATCGGTTCCAGGCAATCTTCATAGCCCTCCTGGAGTGTAAACAATGTATTGTCTGTCAAGACAAAAGATACCTGAACATTATCCAGGTCATCATTCTCATCAAAATGAAGCATCCTGCTCACCGCAAAATCATAACCCTCGTACTCCTCAAATTTAGGGCGGTGATAAGTCCTGGTAATGTCCTCCAGTACCAGTTTACTAACGCCGATATCCTGGCGGAGCGTTTCAAACAATGCCGGAGAATTAAAACCCTTGATCTCCACCCAGAAAGTAAAATTTTTATCCGCAATGATTTGCCGGATATTATCAAGGTGCTCCAGTTCCCGGACTTCGTAAACATTTGAGCTGTACTTATACAACTTAATTACCGGCTTGAGCGCATTTGGATCAATATAGACCAATCCCGGGCTTGAACCCGCTTCAGGCAATGAATAGTGCTTATGTTTCCTCTGCTTACGTTTTTGCTGTTTGGTCATAATCAAATGTATAATTTCGACTGAGGGCCCTGATTAAACAACAAGTCCACTATACTTAAGTTTGGTATAAACCCGTTTCTGTCATCAAAGACCTGAAAATAAGGTTTAAATTCAGAAACATTAAGTGGATTTTTGAAATGAATCCGCTTTCTAAAATCATGAGCGACATCCTGTTCTTCCACATATTCAGCAGTAAATTTCAGTACGACATTCTTCTTCAGTTGTTTTAATAACCAGTGCATAATCTCCAGGTTATAATCAAACAGAAAATCAAACTTTTGTTCATAAAAGCGGAAAAACTCATCCTCATAGTACTCGAAATATGCCGAATTGCGATAGCAACTCTCGAGGCTTTTCCAATGCAATCTTTGCCAGTCAAAATCATTGCTGATTTTCACGTCTTTCATCTTCGTATGTATTTTTGCACCCTTTAGCACAGGTACGATCAGATCCAGGGGGCCGTTTGGAGAATAAACCACTGCCCTGTTCCTATAAGTCTGCTTTACGAAATGCTCCTCCTTTTCTATCAGAAAATCAGCTTCGAAGTCTTTTAAATGGGAAAAATAACCAACCGGCGGAAGATAAAAAAGCGGGAATATAGCTGAAGTTTGCATCTGATAAATTATGTTTGCATTCTCAATCCGCCAAAATAATGATAAAAAAAAGCTTTTCTTATATAGGAATATCTTTTTTAAACTTTTTATCACTGCTTCCCCTCTCCGCGTTGTACCAGTTTGCAACTTTTGGATACCTCATACTATACCGGATATTTGGTTACCGCAAAAAAGTAGTCCGGGAAAACCTGCGCAATTCCTTTCCGGACAAATCACCGCAGGAACTCATAAAACTGGAAAAAACTTTCTTTAAATACCTGGCGAATCTGATCTTTGAGATCATAAAACTCCGCTCCATTACAGACAAAGAACTTGAAAAAAGGGTGAAGTTTAACAATCTGCACTTAATTACAGATTACTTCGACCGCGGGGAAAGCATTTTAGCCTGTACAGGACACTACGGAAACTGGGAATTAGGAATGATGGCCCTTGGGCTTAAAATACCAGCCAAAGCCTATGTCATTTATAAACCATTAAGCAACACTGCATTCGATGATTGGTTTTATAAAACCCGTACCAAATCAGGCAATGTATTCATACCCATGCGCCAAACCCTGAGAGCGGTTGCAAGCACAAGAAATCAGACTACTATGTTTTGTTTTGCCGGGGACCAAACCCCTGTAAAAGACGAGGCCCATCATTGGATAGATTTCCTGAATCAGCCTACCCCTGTTTTACTGGGTGTTGAAAAAATTGCCATACAGACCAACAGACCGGTTATCTATTTCAATATGCAGC
Organism: Pedobacter ginsengisoli; assembly: GCF_030244015.1. GTDB lineage: Bacteria > Bacteroidota > Bacteroidia > Sphingobacteriales > Sphingobacteriaceae > Pedobacter > Pedobacter ginsengisoli. The sequence goes on along the minus strand of NZ_JASSYX010000002.1, from coordinate 1,153,634 downwards.
TGATCAAAAAAGGGTATTATGAAGTGGATTGTTACCTTGTTTCAGAAAAACCGGCTGAAACCAAAGAATATGAGATCACCAGGGCGACTTTTGAGCGCCTGGAGAAAATAATTATCGATAATCCACCTTACTGGCTGTGGAGCCACAAGCGATGGAAACACAAACCCCGGAACTTAGAATGACAGAACCAAGTGTAGCAGTAGTAATTTTAAACTGGAACGGACAAGCATTGCTTGAAAAATTCCTGCCCGGGGTTATAGAATCACAATACAACAATCTGCAACTGATTGTTGGAGACAACGCCTCTACAGACAATTCTGTGGAGTTTGTGAAGACCAACTACCCTCAAATCCGGCTGATCATAAACGACCACAACTACGGCTTTGCAGAAGGATACCGGAAAATACTGGAACAGGTCGAGGCTGATTACTACATACTGCTCAATTCAGACGTCGAAGTTCCTCCAAACTGGATCCAGCCGGTCATTGACCTGATGCAAAGCGACCCGACCATAGCAGTGGCCCAGCCAAAGATCAAATGGCAGAAAAAGAAAACAGAATTTGAATATGCAGGCGCAGCAGGCGGTTTCCTGGACCTGCATGGTTATCCATTCTGCAGGGGAAGGCTTTTTGACACCGTAGAATCAGACCATGGACAATATAATGATACCGTGGAGATCTTCTGGGCCAGCGGCGCGGCCCTGTTCATAAAAAGCAAACAATGGAAAGAGGTTGGCGGTCTGGATCCCGATTTCTTTGCCCATATGGAGGAAATCGACCTTTGCTGGCGATTGAAGAATCTGGGATATAAAATAATTTACTGCCCGGATGCCGAAGTTTACCACGTCGGCGGAGGCACTTTAGATGCCAACAACCCCTACAAAACCTATCTGAACTTTAGAAACAACCTCATTATTCTGCAGAAGAACCTGCCCCTGAGCGACGCCTATTTCAGGATCTTTATCCGCATGAGCATAGACTTTATAGCATGGCTGCACTTCCTTTTGCAGGGAAAGACAGACTTTGCATTTGCAGTCAATAAGGCACATTTTCATTTTCTAAAGACGCTGACCGCCAATGCAAAGAAAAGGACCAGCAAACAGATCAGCTTTCAAAAACACACAGGTCAATATCCATCCAGCATCGTTTATGATTATTTCATTAGAAAAATCAGATTTTTTAGTCAGTTGAAAAGAAACTAGCCTTTCAGCAGACTTTCAATGGCAAGCCTGTATCCGTCCATACCAAAACCGGTTAACACACCTTTACAGTTCTTTCCGGTAAGGGATACATGCCTGTATTCTTCCCGGGCATAGATATTTGATATATGTACCTCTACAACAGGAGTTTTAATGGCTGCAATTGCATCGGCTATTGCCACAGAGGTATGCGTATATCCACCCGCATTGATCACGATCCCGTCATAACTGAATCCAACTTCATGCAATTTATTGATGAGCTCGCCTTCTACATTACTTTGAAAATAATCGATCTCCAGGATGCTGTAGATGTCACGCAACTGCTTAATGTACTCATCAAAACCAGTATTTCCATAAATACCGGGTTCACGCACACCTAAAAGGTTTAGATTTGGGCCGTTAATAATTTGTATCTTCATCAATTCAAACTTAAAGCTAAAAACTTACAGTAGAAAATTTTTGTGATCAATAACCCTTATTTAAAATCTTACAGAGCTTACCTGCGACTGGAACGGTCCCTTGCAGACAATTCCATTGACGCCTATCTAAGTGATATTGATAAGCTTTGGCAGTTCTTCGATCTGAAAAATCAACAAACTAATATAAAGGACATTAACATAAATGATTTAAAGCTTTTCATCTCCTGGATCAATGAATTGGGAATGCAGGCAGCCTCCCAGGCACGGATCATATCCGGACTCAAATCTTTCTTTGAATTCCTTGTGCTGGAGCAGCTCATCGACATCAACCCCACCGACCTTCTGGAGATGCCGAGACTTTCCAGAAAATTGCCTGATACTTTAAACATACACGAGATCAACGACTTAATAGGAGCAATTGATGCTTCCAAACGCAACGGAATGAGAGACAAGGCAATATTAGAAACACTCTACGGTTGTGGACTGCGCGTCACAGAACTCATTACCCTCAGGATATCAAATGTGCATGCCGAAAATGAATTCATCAAGGTTACCGGTAAAGGGGATAAAGAACGGCTTATACCCATAGGAAATACTGCACTTAAATTCATACAGATTTATCTCAACGAGGTCAGAGTCCATATTCCCGTCAAGAGTGGCTATGAAGATTATATCTTTCTCAATCCAGGCGGCACAGGCTTGTCCAGAATATCTGTGTTCAAACTCATCAAAACCCTGGCCCTTAAAGCAGGAATCAAAAAAAGCATCAGTCCCCATACATTCAGGCACTCTTTTGCCACCCATCTCATAGAGGGCGGTGCCGATCTTAGAGCAGTGCAGGAAATGCTGGGCCATTCGAGCATCATTACCACCGAAATCTATACCCATACCGACAGGGACTATCTAAGATCAGTCGTTACACAATACCATCCCAGGAGCTAACCAAGACAACAGATTCAAACTATTCCCGGGCCTTTAATCTGCATTTGATCATCCTGTCCTTTCCCTGCATATCCCTTCTTAACTCTATGTTAAAAAACGATTTGTCTTTCAGCATTTGTACTGTCTCTTTACCAAGATGTTCATTGATCTCGAAAAACAAAAAGCCATCAGGTTTCAAATTCAATAATGCAAAATCCGCTATTGCCTTATAGAAAACAAGCGGATCTTCATTAGAAACAAACAATGCCAGATGAGGCTCATGAGCCAGTACATTTTCATGCATCTCCCGCTTTTCATTCATTGTAATGTACGGCGGATTACTTACAATAACATCAAATGTTTCCCTACCCGAATATTCACGAATATCAGCCTCTATAAAATTTATAACTACCTCATTAATAATGGCATTATCTGACGCCATAGAGAGACTATCTTTAGATACATCCAGCGCAAAAACTCCCGCTGTATCCAAATGTTTTTTGAGCACAACCGCAATACAACCGCTTCCCGTGCCCACATCAAGAATTTGAAGGCCAGACATGGCTTCAGCAGCAACACTTTCAAGCACCCATTCCACCAGTTCCTCAGTTTCCGGCCTTGGGATCAGCACCGCAGGATTTACCTTAAAAGACAAGCCGTAAAATAGGGTTTCCCCGAGCACATATTGCACAGGCTTTCCGGTTTTTAGTTCCGCCAGAATACCGTTGTATAACACTAAATCAGGCTCAGGAACACTTTCCGAAGACTTTAGCGACAGTTTGCCCCTGTCAAAACGAGATACCTGCCTGGCCACAACAGCAAAGACGGCAACCGCCTCTTCATGGTCATACAAACCACTCAATTCTCTTGTAAAATGTTGCGATAGCTGCTTAAAATTCATGCCCCGCAAAAGTAATTAAATCAAACAATATACCTTACTTTTGTGATGATGACAGACGAAATATACATGCAACGCTGCCTTGAACTGGCCAAACTGGGAATAGCAAATGTAAGCCCCAATCCCATGGTTGGCTGTGTTATAGTCAACAACGATCAAATCATCGGCGAAGGTTATCACGCCAGGTTTGGTGAAGCCCATGCCGAAGTTAACGCCATAAATGCAGTGCTCCGAAACCATGGCGACCGGGCAGCCGAGCTGCTTGCAGGTGCAACAGCCTATGTGAGCCTTGAACCCTGCGCTCACTATGGCAAGACCCCACCCTGTGCAGATCTGCTGGTCAGACACAAACTGAAAAAGGTTGTTATCGGCAATACCGATCCCTTTGAAGATGTAAACGGAAAAGGCATAGAGAAACTTAAAAACGCAGGAATAGAAGTCGTAACCGGCGTACTACAGGAAGAATGCAGTTTTCTGAACAGACGTTTCCTGACCAGGATCAACCATCAGCGTCCTTACATTATCCTCAAATGGGCCACCACTGCCAATGGCTATTTTGCACCGAAGATCACCGGCCAGAAATGGATTAGCGGGCCGCTGGCCAAGAAACTGGTACACAAATGGCGCACAGAAGAAGATGCCATCCTGATCGGAAAGCAAACCGCCATTGCCGACGACCCGCTGCTCAACAGCCGGGAATGGACCGGTAAAAACCCAACCCGCATGCTGATCGACCGCAAACTGCAGGTCCCATTAAGCAGCCACATCTACAACGAAGACGCAAAAACAGTGGTTTTCAATGAAATAAAGACCAAGGTCGTCGATAACATCCATTTTATCCAAATGGAAGATATGCAATACTACCTCCCTCAAAAGATTGCTTTTCAACTGTACCTCATGGACATACAGTCCGTGATCATAGAAGGCGGTGCAAACCTGCTGAACCAATTCCTTAGCGCTAATCTTTGGGATGAAGCACGCGTATTTACCTCCGCCAGCTCCTGGCAGGACGGCATTGCCGCTCCCCAGATCAATGGTGCTATAAAAGACAATTACCTGATCGGCAAGGACAAACTGAGTGTCTATCAAAATACCAGCAAATGATATACCTGATCATCAGCATTTGTTGCAGCGTTACTGTAGCAGTTTTATTGAAACTTGCAAAAAGGTACAAGATCAGCATTCCGCAGGCCGTCACCTGGAACTACTTATTTGCAATCAGTCTCAGTTTTGTATTCTTCAGACCCGCTATTGGTCACTTCACTGCCGGAACACCACCTAAGATCCACCTCGCATTAGGTGTCCTTTTGCCAGTCATCTTCTGGTTCCTGGCTGCATCAGTCAAAAACATCGGGATAGTCAAAACAGATATAGCACAGCGCTTATCCTTATTTATCCCCATACTGGCCGCTTATTTTCTATTTAAAGAAGATTTCACCACATTAAAACTCTGCGGGCTGGCCATTGGTTTTATCGCCATATTTTTTACCCTTTATAAAAAGACAAAAAGCAGCCAGGCTGTCAACTGGATCTATCCCGTCATTGTATTTATCGGTTTCGGACTCATAGATACACTCTTCAAACAAGTCGCCCAGATCAAAACCATCCCCTATACCAGTTCGCTGGTACTCATATTTGCCCTTTCCTTTATCATATCACTTGCTTTCATCGCTTATCAGTCACTCATTAAAAAACAAAAACTCGAACTCATCAACTTCATTTGCGGCTGTATCCTTGGTTTTTTCAATTTCTTCAATATCCTTTTCTATCTGAAAGCACACCGCGCCATGGCCGACAACCCTTCAACCGTATTTGCCGCAATGAATATTGGCGTGATCATTCTTGGCACCCTCGTTGGCATATTCATCTTCAGGGAGAAACTCAATAAGCTCAACTACTGGGGATTGTCTCTTGCACTTGTAGCTATTCTTTTGATTACCCTATCTCAGAAATATGCTGTTTGATGATACCTACAAAACCATAGCAAGCCATTCTGAAGGAACTTACAGAGACAAAGGAAGCAAGTTCATTGCCTTTGCCTTTCCCATCAAATCAGATGAGGACGTAAAAGATATCCTGCAAAAATTAAGATCAGAACACCCCAAAGCGCGACATTTTTGCTGGGCATTGCGTCTCAGTCCAGATAGAAGCATCTTTAGGATCCAGGATGACGGCGAACCCTCCGGAACCGCGGGAAGACCAATTTTGAACACCATACTTTCCGCTGATCTCACCAACTTGCTAATCGTTGTCGTCCGGTATTTTGGCGGCACATTACTTGGTGTTCCTGGTTTAATCAATGCTTATAAAACTGCTGCCGCAGAAGCAATTAAAGAATCAAATATTGTAGAGAAAACAGTAAACGACATCTATGAAATACGCTTTGACTATATGGCTATGAACGATGTCATGAAACTGGTGAAAGACGAGCAACTCAACATACTTGACCAGAATTTTGACAACACCTGTACGATGCAGCTAGAGATCAGAAAAAGCAGCCTCAATGCTATTCTTGGCAAAATAGAAAAGTTAGAGCGCATTGATATAAAGTACCTCTTTACCAGCTAAGAATTTATACCATCCGGATCGGCACAGATAAGTTTGATCTTTACCAATCTTTAGGAGAAATCAGTGCCCGACGCAGACCCGCCGTCAAAAAAACTTCAATAAAATTGACGATTTTAATGCAAACAAAATCATCCCTGACGATGTTCAACAATTAGTCAGAAAATGAATTTCAGACATTAAATTGAATTAACCATGTTCAGGCATATAAAAGATAACATCACTACATCCATAGTAAGCTCCCTTCTGAGCAAATACGAAACAGAAGAACTAAACTCCGGAAAAAGGTTGATTTCAGTGATCGCCGGCGTTTATATGCTGCAGAAAGGCATTAGAGCCCTTCGCAAGCATACCTTCAGGGGCATAGAAGAAATCGCCCTCGGCAGCATCCTGCTCTACAGCGCAGCCAGCGGACTCAATAAAAAGATCATCAAAAAACCTTCTTATCCCTCCGATATCCGCAAAAACCAGATCCAGGGCAACGATCCCCGTGCTGATGTACCAGCATTTGTTTAGCCGCAAAAATGGAATCTGGAACAAAAAGTAAAGGTAAAATTAAGTGATCTTTTTTCGGACTGGACCTTGCGCCCTGAAGAAGGGCACAAATCCTATGTCCTCTCAAAGACACTGAATTTTATGGAAAGCAGGGAGCATAGCAGGCCGTGATGATATTGAACAGTTAAAGAAACATTTTCATGCATTTCATAAAATAGCTACCTTAAATCATGAAATCAATATATAGCAGCATAAAATAAATAGAGATATCATTAACATAAAAAGGCCAGCGTAAAACGCTGGCCTTTTTATCTCTCAATCTTCGCCTCATACATTCACACCATACTTTCCCCAAAATTCAGTGTCTTTGAGAGGACATTGGGATTGCGTTCTTTTTCAGAACGTGAATCCCCGAGTCCGAAAAAAGATCACTTAATTTTTACTATTACTTAATTTTACCATTACTAGCCTTGGGTGACATTGTAAACGTAATCTTCCCACCATTCACAATATCCGAATGCTTAATCGTCAAACCCTTATGCTCCTTACCGTTCAACAATACCTTAGACACATACACATTCTTATCACTCTGGTTCAGCGCTTCGACAGTAAACGTCTTACCATTTTCCAATGAAAGCACTGCCGACTTCACAGCAGGACTACCCAGAGAATACTCATCAGAGCCTGGCGCTACCGGATAAAAGCCCAGAGAAGAAAACATATACCAGGCACTCATCTGACCACAATCATCGTTGCCACCCAAACCATCAGGCGTAGGCTTATACTGCATTTTCAGGATCATACGGATTCTGGATTGTGTTTTAGACGGCTGACCGATCCAGTTGTATAAATAAGCCACATGATGCGCCGGCTCATTGCCATGAACATAACCGCCGACAATCCCCTCCCGGGTAATGTCCTCAGTTTCAGCAAAAAACTCATCCGGTAAATGCATAGTAAACAGAGAATCCAGTCTCAGCCCAACCTTTTTCGCACCGCCCATTTTAGCAATCAGCGCATCAGGATCATGCGGAACAAAGAAACTATAGTTCCAGGTATTGCCCTCGATAAAGCCCTGATCATGCGTACTCAGCACATCAAATTTCGCCTTAAATGAACCGTCAGCCATCCTAGGTCTCATAAAACCGATAGACTTATCAAAATTATTGACCCAGTTACCAGACCTTTTGATAAACGTATCATAAACATCCTGTCTGCCCAATTTTTTGGCAAGCTGCGCAATACACCAGTCGTCGTAAGCATATTCCAGCGTATTCGACACCGAAGTGCCACTCTTCTCCGCAGAAATATATCCTTTATCAATATATTCACCAATACCCTCATAATCACGGTGATTAGCCGTCATGATACAAGCATCGAGCGCTTTGTTGGCGTCACCGGTATACACACCCTTGACAATCGCATCCGCTAGAACAGATACACTGTGATAACCACTCATGCACCAATTATCATTGGCATAATGCGACCAGATCGGCAGCATTTTCAATGCGCTTTGATCATAATGGGCCATCATAGACTTCACAATGTCATTGTTACGTGAAGGCTGCATGATGTTCAGGAAAGGATGTAACGCCCTGTAGGTGTCCCAAAGTGAAAAAGTAGTATAATTCACAAAACCATCAGCCTTATGCACACCCTGATCCAGACCTTTATACTCGCCATTTACATCCGCATAAGTCGTCGGGTTGATAAAAGTATGGTACATCGCAGTGTAAAAGTTGATCTTATCGTCCTCAGAAGCTTCTATTTTTATCTTCTTCAGCTCCTTTTCCCATTCAGACTGCGCTTGTTGCTTTACCTTGTCAAAATCCCATCCCTGCACTTCAGCCCGCATATTTTCCAAAGCATTATCCTGGCTAACAGGAGATAAAGCCATCTTTACTTTTATTTTTTCATTAGCCTCAGTATTGAAATCAAAGTACATTCTCACATTCTTTCCCGCAATTTCCGGGAAGTTCTTAGTCTGGTCAAATTTCCGCCAGAAACCCCGGTATGGCTGTGGACCATCGAAGTTTTTCTGACCATATCCTTTGAAAGCTTTAGAAAACGACATCGCGAAATAGACTGTCCGCGTGCGTGCCCAGCCATTGGTCTGTCTGTAGCCTGTGATCAGTGTATCGTTGACCACGCGGACATAAGTCCACACATTCTTACCATCATAGTTATAAATGCCTGACATCAGATCCAGGATAATATGCGATTGGTCAGATTTCGGGAAAGTATACTGGTGCAGCCCTACCCTTTTTGTAGCAGTCAGCTCAGCCAGAATGTTGTCGTCATCTAACTTCACTTTATAATAACCGGCCTCAACAACCTCACTGGCATGTGAAAACGAAGAACGGAAACCTGATTTAGGATTGGCCGCAATACCCGGGTTCATTTGTAATGGCCCCTGGGTCGGCATCACCAGAAAATCACCCAGGTCAGAATGCCCCGTACCGCTAAAGTGCGTGTGGCTGAAACCAACAATGGTTTTATCCTCATATTTATACCCCGCACAATAGTTATAAACCGTACCGGTATATTTACCATCCACCGAATACGGTATGGTATCTGTTTCCGGGCTCAGCTGAACCGCCCCAAAAGGCACCGTAGCACCCGGAAAAGTATGCCCCATCTTTTCTGTACCGATGATCGGCTTCACATATTTAACCAATCCCTGCTGGGCCACAGAAAGCACCGGAGCAAGCAGCAAACCATAAAATAAAACTCTCTTCATATAAAATAAGTAAAATCAGTTCCTTCAAAATACCTGGAAAAAGCTCCTCAAAATAATAATTAAGGTTCCTTAATACCAGATTAAATAAATACAAGATCAAACCAGGTTCCGTAAGTCCAACAGTATGCCTTCGCAGCAAAGCACGTCCTTATAAACGAAACATGACAAGCATCGCCTAAGGTAAAAAAATTCTTTACAAAATCATTGTTTACAGCTTTGCTAATACGTTTTCCTACATCCTTTCTTAAAGTTAAAGCGATTGCGCTTGCAGGATACTTATTATATTGCATGATACTTGTTATATTGAATGTGTGATAGTTATGATATCGAATGCAAGGCGCTTATTTTACCGAAAATCTGGTGATCTTTTCGAAGGCTGGGACACAGCTGCGCAATGCCCCTAGCCACCCTGCTTTCCGCAAATCCAGTATCTTCTTTAAGAAACCAGTTTTAATTTCCTTACGCATAAACAATAGCTCCTCTTTGTATAGCCCCCATACTTTCCCCAAAATTCAGTGTCTTTGAGAGGACATTGGGATTGCGTTCTTTTTCAGAACGTGAATCCCCGAGTCCGAAAAAAGATCACTTAATTTTACCTATCACTGAATTTTACTCTTTAATTGACAACTAATTGACCACTAACTACTCGTCAATTGCCTAAAAACCCCTACTTTTGCACCTTATATCTTAATCACCGGGCTTTGAACCCGCGGCAGTATTAAATAACATGAGTAAAAAAGGCAGAATATTAGTCGCCATGAGCGGCGGGGTCGACAGTTCAGTAGCAGCAGTAATGCTTCACGAACAAGGATACGAAGTAATCGGACTGACTATGAAGACCTGGGACTACGCCACATCCGGCAGCAGCAGCAAAGAAACCGGGTGCTGCAGTCTGGACAGCATCAACGATGCACGTACCCTGGCAGTAAACTACGGCTTTCCCCATTACATATTAGACATCAGAGACGAGTTCGGAGACTTCGTGATCGACAATTTCGTAGACGAATACCTGTCAGGTCGCACACCAAACCCATGCGTACTCTGCAATACCCACATCAAATGGGAAGCCCTGTTGAAGCGCGCCAACAAACTCGACTGCGAATTTATCGCAACCGGTCACTATGCCAACATCCGGCAGCAAGACAGTGGCCGCTACGTCATTTCCAAAGGAAAAGACGAAAACAAAGACCAATCCTACGTATTGTGGGGAGTTTCACAGGAAAACCTTGCACGCACGCAATTTCCATTAGGCTCGTTCGCCAAGTCCGAGATCAGGCAAATGGCGCTGGACATGGGACAAGAAGAACTGGCCAAAAAAAGCGAAAGCTATGAAATCTGCTTTGTACCGGACAACGACTACCGCGCCTTCTTAAAACATAAAGTAGAAGACCTGGAAGAACGTGTAGCAGGCGGTAACTTCATTAACAAAGATGGAATGGTCATCGGCCAGCACAAAGGCTATCCATTTTATACCATAGGACAAAGAAAAGGACTAGGCGTAGCTTTCGGTGAACCCATGTTTGTAACCCAGATCCTGCCGGAAAGCAATACCGTAGTACTTGGCCGTGCCGACGAACTGGAAAGAAAAGAAGCATTGGTCAGAAACCTCAACCTGGTCAAATACGAAAGCATCCATGAACCGATGGACAACGTGATCACCAAGATCAGGTATAAAGATGCCGGTATGCTGAGTACCATCGTACAGGAAAAAGACAAGATGCGTGTGGTATTCGACCACAATGTTTCTGCGATAGCGCCAGGACAATCCGCAGTATTCTACGAAGGTAATGACCTGCTGGGCGGTGGTTTTTTAGTGTAACCTCCCTGACCACATTTTGTACGCCTGTTCGTCTCAAACATCATGAGCGATATCTTGTTGAGAGGCGATCAAGGTATCCCCGCTCCCTGGATTACAGCGAGTGGCCTGCAAAAGCCCTGTCCAATTATACCTGATTCGAAATCAAATAAGGCGAGCCTGTATTAACATGCTTGCCTTTATAACGTTCAAAATAATAGTCGACCCTGCCCAGATTTATCCCCGCAAAACCAACCTGGTTGATCGTAGTAACCAGACCATCCAGATTCATAACATCCTCAGGCACATCCATAAAAGTATGCGTATGTCCACCGATAATTAAATCAATATTACGGGTCTGCGCAGCCAGAACCTTATCCGAAACCTTATCATTCTTATAGCTATATCCCAGATGCGACAAACAGATCACCAGATTGCATTTCAACTCCTCCTTCAACAATAAAGCCATCTCATTGGCCTTCGAAACCGGGTCAATGTAGACCGTATCGCCATAATTCTTATCATCAACGATGCCTTTCAGTTCTATTCCAACACCAAATACCCCGATCTTTAATCCTCCTTTGTGAAACACTTTAAACGGAACAGTAGACTTGCTCAGCACCGTATTGGAAAAATCATAATTGCTGCAGATCACCGGAAACTTTGCATGCGGAAGCTGCTTATGGAATCCCTCCAGGCCATTATCAAAATCATGATTGCCCATAGTTGCACCATCATAAGCCATTAAGGTCATCAGTTTCATCTCGATCTCGCCACCGTACAAATTAAAATAAGGCGTACCCTGAAAAATATCCCCCGCATCAAGCAACAGTACATTGGCCTCATCAGCCCTGATCTTACCGATCAAAGCAGCCCTGCGAGCAGTACCACCCAGGCCCTGGTACTTAGAACCGTCCATTGCAAAAGGCTCAATCCTGCTGTGCACATCGTTGGTATGCAAAATACACAGTTTAACCACCTCCCCGTTTACCAATGCCTGCTGATCTGCCCCCAGCCTGTTTAAAGCATCTTTTTCTCCTGCATTTAAGGTGTTTCTCTTTCTGTGGTCTGCTGAAAAAGCCCCAAGCGCATCAAAAGAACTCAGCGAAAGTGCCGCAGAACCAGCCAGCAAACCACTCTTCGTAATAAATCCCCTGCGTTTAATCCTTTGTAATTCTTCCATCTGATTTTGAACATATAACCTTACCGGCAGTCCCGGCTTCTTTTACAAAATTCAGCAGCGCATCCCTTACCTTCAGGTCAAGCATTTTCTTATCTACCGGATTTTCAAAGCCTTGTGTATTGTCACCTCCACCAGAAATATAATCAGTAGTCAGCACCCTGTAGTTTTTCAAAACATCAAACCGCTCTCCGTTTATCCACACATCAACAGGCTTTTTATTGCTGATCTTCATCTTCAGCTGCGCCACCGGCTGACCGTTGCTTGCTGCTATAAAATCCAGCAAACGCTGTACATCACTGCCTTTCAGGGTAAATACAATCAGCTGATTTTCAAAGGGCATCAATTCAAATATGTTAGAAACGGTAATATCGCCTTTAGGCAGATCAACCCGCAACCCGCCTTTTGTAGAAGGCATTGCAAAATCAATAGCAGGATCGATCTTCAGGGCTTGCTGTATCACCGCATCCGCAAAGAAATTGCTTAGTAGACTTTCGGGCAAGGTATCGCTGCTTTTTTTGGACATCAGTATGGCTGATTGACCAATTACCCGGTTCATCTCAGCATCCATTTTTGCCTTGTATGGCAAATAAGTTTTGATAATCGCACTGTCGGCAGCAATTTCCTTATTGATGGAATAATCCGTCCGGCCCGATTTAACCAGTTTATAACCAGAGCTGCATGCACATAGTAATGAAACCGCCAGGAGCAGATAACTCAGTTGTTTAAACCATCTCCTGGGATTATAAAATTGCACGGGCATAGTTATGAATAATCGATTAAAGCAGTTTTAAAAAGACCTGATGCACAAAAATACGATAAAGCATAAAAACATAAGATTAAAAAAAAGAGACGTCCTGAATTAGGAATTCTCTTTTTCGCAGCTTTGGAAAACTTGTCTCAAAAATACCGCTTAGGCAAGTAGTGCTGAACACCATCTTAAAAACATTGCTTTAGCAAAGCAGTCTTAAGCATCTTTTTCTTTGTGGCAAACCCTATTTTGCGGCCAGTGTTTTAGTGATATCTGCGCTCAGCGGAGTAGTTTTAGACTTAAACCGGTGTACCAGCTGTCCCTTTTCATTGATCAGGAATTTCTCAAAATTCCAGCTGATGTCACCTGTGAAATCAGGGTTTTCAGCAGTGGTCAGGTATTTAAATAAAGGACTGATGTCTTCACCTTTTACACTTGTCTTTTCAGACAATAGAAAAGTAACATTGTATTTGCCAGTGCAAAATTCTTTGATCTCGCTATTGGTCGCCAGTTCCTGTCCGCCAAAATTACCCGCCGGGAAACCGATCAATACCACATCTTTGCCATATTGCTTGTGCAGTTGCTCCAATTCCGTATACTGAGGAGTAAAACCGCATTTGGAAGCCGTATTTACAATCAGGATCTTTTTGCCTTTGAATTTAGAAAGTTTGATCTCTTTACCATCAATGGTTTTGAATGAGAAATCATAAACGCTTTTGGCCGGCGGTGTAAAGAACAGGCTCAGTAAAATTAATAGTGTGTTCATAATGTAGTTTTTGAAGGGGTTATTATCTTAGTTAAAAATAAAGAATAAGTACAAGAACAAGTACGAAGTTAAGTACAAAAAAGTTGACTCCATGTCATATTAAAATATATCCCCAACTTGTTACGCGACAGGTGTGCGTTCTTATTTTAGTCTGGTTCTGTTCTGGTCATCATCTGGTCACGGACTGGTCATCATCTGGTTAAAGCAGTTTAGAAATAGTTTATGATGAATTTATTCATAGCTTTAAATAGCCGAACATGATATACTTAATTCAGTAACATATGTTATATTTGGGATCAGGAACAGTCAGCTAAAAAGCTGTTCTTCTAACTAACTTATAAATTCTGAAAAAATGAGCAGATTAAAATCAGGCCTATATGGGCCTCTTGTTGGCAAATTGGGAAATGTCATCCACTACGTATGGCGTGGCATGAATGTCAGCCGAATGGTATCCCATAAAACAAATATTCCGGCCACCATCCCACAACTGGCTTCACGCAAAAAGTTTACTATGGCGCAAAAATTTGTTGCACCGATTGGAGACTTTATCAGCTACAGCTTTCATCCTGCTACAAAAGGCAAAACAAAATTTCCACAGAATGAAGCCAGCTCCCTTTTCAGGAAGCATGCCATCATGGGCGAATACCCCGACTATTACACCGACTACAGTAAAGTGATCATGAGCAAAGGCGATTTACCCGCACCAGTCAATGCAGGGGTATCGAGATCGGGCGATCTGCTGATCTTTACCTGGGAGACCAACCCCAACTGGAATTACAAGCTTAAAAGCGATCAGGTCATGTTAATGGCTTACCTCCCCGACACGATGAATGCCTTTTTCAATGTTGGGGGCGCCAGAAGAACAGCAGGGACAGATGTACTTGAATTTCACCCGCAACCGGGGACTCAGGATTGGATAAAACGGGATACAGTTGTCGAAACTTATCTTGCTTTTATCAGTAATGACAGACAGCAGGTTTCTGACAGTGTATATACCGGCCAGATTATTTTACATCCCTGATTTTTGGTACGCTACTATCCGCTTAAATACTTTAGCTTACTGAAATACAGACGGTTTATGCCTTTCTACCGCGAAGGTCCTGCAAACGCTTTTGGCATAAATTTTCGATTGTATTTTGAATTTAGCCTTTATTATAGCTTTATTTGCAGAAAAACGTTCTGAATGGCGAAGAATTTATTAATAGTTGAGTCACCTGCAAAAGCTAAAACCATAGAGGGGTATTTGGGTAAGGATTTTCTTGTTAAATCCAGTTACGGCCACATTCGTGACCTGGTGAAGGGAGATATGGGAATTGATATTACCAATGATTTTGCTCAGACTTACGAAGTTCCATCAGATAAAAAACAAGTAGTAGCAGAACTCAGGAAATTAGCGAAAGAAGCGGAAATGGTATGGTTAGCGTCCGATGAGGACCGCGAGGGAGAAGCCATTTCATGGCACTTATTTGAAACTTTGGGCCTCAAAGAAGCTAAAACCAAACGTATTGTTTTTCATGAGATCACCAAGCCTGCTATATTAAAGGCAATTGAAACACCCCGTACTATAGATTATAACCTGGTGCATGCACAGCAGGCACGCCGTGTACTGGACAGACTGGTAGGTTTTGAACTTTCTCCTGTGCTTTGGAAAAAAGTAAAACCGTCACTGTCCGCCGGACGGGTACAGTCTGTGGCTGTCCGCCTGATCGTGGACAGAGAAAGAGAGGTCAATAAATTTAACAGTACCGCTGCTTTTAAAATATCAGCGATATTCTCGACAGGTAAAGGCAGGGAAACTGTTAAAGCTGAATTGCCGCAACGGTTTGAAAAAGAAGCTGATGCAGAGCAATTCGTAAATGATTGTATCAACGCAAGCTTTTCTGTTTCTTCTTTAGAGACCAAACCTGCCAAGCGCAATCCGGCTGCGCCGTTCACCACTTCTACCCTGCAGCAAGAGGCGTCACGTAAACTGGGCTATTCGGTTTCCCGGACCATGCAGATCGCGCAGCGTTTGTATGAGAGCGGACGGATCACTTATATGAGAACGGACTCAGTTAATTTGTCTGAAACTGCTTTGCAGGGTGCTGCTGCAGAGATCAGGTCCGCTTATGGCGATAAATACCATCAATTGAGGGTTTATAAAACGAAGTCTGCAGGTGCACAGGAGGCTCACGAGGCCATCCGCCCTACCTATTTCAACCACCACACCGTACCGGGTGACAGTTCCGAACAGCGTCTGTATGATCTGATCTGGAAACGTGCCATTGCATCGCAAATGAGCGAAGCTTTGTTTGAAAAGACTACGGCCCAGATCGGGATCAGTACGCGCAAAGAAAACCTGGTCGCTGAAGGTGAAGTGCTGAAGTTTGACGGTTTCCTGAAGGTTTACCTCGAGTCTTATGACGAGGACGAGGCTGAAGATTCAGAAAACAACAACATGCTGCCTCCTTTGGCGCGCGGACAGGAACTTTTGCTCAATGAGCTGAGTGCTACTGAGCGTTTCTCAAGGCCGCCTGCAAGATATACTGAAGCTTCACTGGTAAAAAAACTGGAGGAACTGGGCATCGGCAGGCCTTCTACTTACGCTCCTACCATTTCTACCATACAGAACCGCGGCTATGTGGTCAAAGAAGACCGTGATGGCCGTTCAAGGTCTTTCAATACCATCGTACTAAGTGGCGGTCAGATCAAAAAACAGGTTAAAACAGAGATTACCGGTGCGGAAAAGGCAAAGCTTTTCCCTACGGATATAGGTGAAGTGGTCAACGATTTCCTGGTTGAGCATTTTAAAGGTATTATCGATTTCAACTTTACCGCAAAAGTGGAGAAGGAATTTGATGAGATTGCCCAGGGGCTGCAGGAATGGACCAAAATGCTCCACTCCTTCTACAAGCCTTTTCATATTGAAGTCGAAACCACGCTGGAAACGGCTGACAGGGCCAATGGAGAACGCCTTTTGGGTACTGACCCGGCGACAGGCAAGAATGTATATGTAAAGATAGGCAAGTTTGGCCCGCTGGTTCAAATTGGCAATAACGATGATGAAGAGAAGCCACGCTATGCGAGCCTGGCCAAATCTCAGTCTGTTGCTACCGTGACGCTTGAAGAGGCGCTGGAACAGTTTAAATTGCCCTTTTCTCTGGAGGATTACCAGGGCAAGGAAGTTTCTGTGGGTGTAGGCCGTTTTGGTCCGTATGTGAAATGGGGTGATGCTTACATTTCTGTCCCTAAAAATGAAGATCCTTTATCTATCGATCAGGCCCGTGCGGTAGAGATCATTGGCGAAAAGGTCATTGCAGACGCTCCTGTGGCACATTATGAGGGTTTACCGGTGACTAAGGGTACGGGCAGATTTGGTCCATTTATCAAATGGAATGATTTGTTTATCAATGTGCCCAAGGCGTATAATTTTGACAATTTGAAGGAACAGGATATTGAGGAACTGATCCTGAAAAAGCTGGACAAGGAAGCCAACAGATTCATTCAGCAATGGCCTGCAGATAAAATAGCTATCGAGAATGGCAGGTGGGGACCTTTTATCCGTTTTGGCAAAGAAATGCTGAAACTGAGAAAGAATCCGGCGACCAACGATAAATATACGCCTGAGGAACTGGCAGCAATTTCTTTGGATACGGTAAAAGCACTGATCGTGGAGCAGGTACCAAATGCTTTTGAACCAAAGAAAAAGAAGGTGGCTGCGAAAAGTGGGGCTGCTTCTGGTAAGGCAACGGGTGCTAAGACTGCTGTGAAAAAGAAAGCTCCCGCAAAGAAAGCGGCAGTGAAGAGATAGAATGAAAAAAGACATTCCTGAAAATATAGTGGAAGATGTGGCCATATCAGTGGTACTGATGAGCGAGACGCCAGAAGTCATGAACTGGACAGTCTACCTGGTTAACATGAAGAACGAAAAACTCGAAAATGTACTGATCAGTTCTAAAGGCTATGGCGAAAAGGATGGCAGGATGGTGAAAACATCTGTTTTACGCCATTCTTTGGGTGATATCGGGCCTAAATCTTTTGCGGGAGTAGAAGCTATTGATCCGCAGGTTTTCGGGCTGACGAATGAATACTGGCTCAGCTATTACATTAACGGTGTCATTTATGATAAGAAATTTATTTTTCTGCCTGAGAGTATTGTTGATGAAAACCTGATTCGCATTCCGCTTGTGGACAGACCTGGTGTAATGATAAAGTAATCCTATCCCCTAACGGGGCTTAGAAAACTACAGTCAGGCATGCTGATAAATTATCGCTTGCAATAACAATTATTATCATCCTTTTTTACTAATTTTCGTACGCATCTTATTGTTAAACATAAGCGTATGGAATCTCAGCAATCCTCCCCTCCTGACAATTTTCTGAAAAAGAACAAAATAGCCCTTACAGCTGTCCTGGTCGTCGGAATCATCATCGCAGTGGCAGCCTTTTTCTTCTTCAAAAAAGAAAAACACCATGATTATAACCAGAAATATTCTAAATATATAGAATCTTATACCTCCGGTACCGTTTCCAAAAAAAGCTTCATCAGGGTGCATCTGGCAAACCAGGTCAAGACGCTTAGCGATGTAGGTGTAGCTGACAACAGGGACCTGTTCAGCTTCTCTCCTTCTGTAAAAGGAAAAACTTACTGGATTGATGCACAGACTGTTGAATTCAGACCTGACGAGCCACTGAAATCCGGAGAAGCTTACGATGCGACCTTCAATCTCAATAAGGTCACTGAGACTGAGGAGGGCCTGGAAGAGTTTGATTTTAATTTTAGAGTCATTAAGCCCGGGCTGAGTTTGACCCAGAATGGTTTGGTCTCTCAGAACAATACTTCGCTGGACTATATGAAACTGTCGGGCGAGATCAGCACTTCAGATCAGGAAGATCCGAAGGCCATAGAAAAGGCTCTGGAGCTGGATTTCGGGCAACCGCTGAAGATAAAATGGGCGCACAATCCGGAAAAGAACAGTTATGTGTTTAACATTGACAGCATCAAAAAGACCAAAACTGATACGGAACTGACTTTGAAATGGTCAGGTGATCCTATTTATGCGGATAATGAAGGGGAAATGAAGGTGCAGGTTCCCGCATTGGGTGTGTTTAAAGTATTGGATATTAAAGCGGTACAGGGTCAGGAAGACTATGCACTGGTGCAGTTTTCTGAGCCTGTTGGCGTGGCCCAGGATCTTTCGGGTATGTTGTCTCTGTCCGGTATTTCCGATTTGAGGTTTACCATAGACGCCAGCCAGGTAAAGATCTATGCTCCTGTTAATCTGGAAGGTGCATACACAGTAACCGTGAATCCTGGTGTCGAGAATATCAATGGTAAAAAGCTGGGTGTTGAAAAAACAGGCGCCATCAGCTTTGAAAACAAGCTTCCTTCAGTCACCATTTCCGGCAGCGGCACCATATTGCCCAATTCTGGTAAACTGGTGATGCCTTTTGAAGCGGTAAACCTAAAGGCTGTTGATGTGACCATTATCAAGATCTATGAAAATAACATCCCGCAGTTTTTTCAGAATAACAATTATAAGGATGGCAATGAATTGCGCCGGGTGGGTAAGCCTGTGGTCGAGAAAACCATCAGACTGGATGAGGACAAGGCCCTGAACCTGCACAAGAAGAACAGGTTTGTGCTGGATCTGGATAAGCTGCTTAAAACTGAGCCGGGTGCGATGTACAGGATCACGATCGGTTTCAGACAAAGTTATCATGTTTATCAGTGTGGGACTGAAGATGGGAATACCGCATCATCTGGACTAAGTGAGGAGGAAGATGAATACCATGGGTATAGTGAGAACATTGATGAGGATGATGATTTTTGGAGCCGTTATAGTGGATATTATCCAGATAATTACCGTTGGGAAGACCGGGAAAATCCATGTAAACCATCTTATTATACGACTGATAAATGGGCCAGCAGAAACGTCATGGCATCAAATATTGGCCTGATCGCTAAACGCGGCAACGACAACAGCATGATGATTGTGGCCACAGACCTGCTAACCGCGCAACCGATGAGCGGGGTAACGCTCGAACTGCTCGATTATCAGCGCCAGCTGATCACTACTGTAAAAACCGGTGGTGATGGCATGGTTTCATTTGATTTAAAAAGAAAACCCTTTCTGCTGATTGCAAAAAATGGTGAGGAGCGCGGGTATCTGAAAATGGACGATGGGAGTTCGCTGCCGCTCAGCAGGTTTGATGTAAGTGGCGATGTGGTGCAAAATGGCTTGAAAGGCTTTATTTATGGAGAGCGCGGTGTTTGGCGCCCTGGCGATTCGTTATATCTTTCGTTCATCCTGGAAGACAAATTGAAAAAGCTGCCGGGTGGTTATCCAGTGACTTTTGAATTGTACAATCCGCAAGGTCAGTTGATCAGGCGCAGCATTAACGGCAAGCCGTTAAATGGTTTTTATGCATTCAAAACCGTTACTGAAAGCACTGCTCCTACTGGCAACTGGCTGGCGAAAGTGAAAGCTGGCGGTTCTGTTTTCAGCAAAACGATCAAGATAGAGACGGTCATGCCAAACCGGCTCAAGATCAACTTTAACACCGGTGACGTGGGTTATTTAGGCATTGGTGGCGCATCTTATGCTACTTTATCTGCCAACTGGCTGTTCGGCTCGCCGGGCAAGAACCTGAAAGCCAAAGTTGATGTAAACCTCAACACGATGAAAACTATGTTTAAAGGTTTTGAGGCCTATGAGTTTGACAATCCTACCGTGGTGTTTCAATCGCAGGTGAAGACCATTTTTGATGGTAAGCTCAATGACAACGGGGTTGCCCAGGTCAGCACCAGCTTAAATGAGAACAAAACTGCGCCGGGTATGCTCAAAGCCAATTTTACCACCAAAGTATTTGAGGCGGGGGGTAATTTCAGCATCGACAATTTTAGCATCCCCTACCATGTTTATGAAAACTATTACGGTATAAAGACCCCTGAAGGTGAAAGGCTGAGCGGTATGCTGGTAACAGGCAAAGACCATACAGTAAATATTGTGAATGTGGACCGGAACGGGAAACTGGTCAAAGGCGGAAAGACTGTGGATGTGGAACTGTACAAGGTACAATGGCGATGGTGGTGGGAACAGGATGATGAAAATTCCTTTGCCAATTTCACACAAAACTCTTACAATAAACTGGTTAAAAAAGAAAACATCACACTACAGGATGGTAAGGGCAACTGGAACCTGCGCATCAACGAGCCGGAATGGGGACGTTACCTGATCCTGGTTCGGGACCTGAACGGCGGTCATGTGACCGGTAAATCTGTTTATATTGACTGGCCGGGCTGGGCACAGCGTGAGCAGGCCAACAATCCTACTGAGGCTTCTATGCTGTCTTTCACCAGCAATAAGCCGAAATACAATGTGGGTGAAGATGTGGTCCTGACCATTCCGTCCGGAAAAGGCGGCCGTGCGCTGATCTCTATTGAGAATGGCAGCAGGGTGCTCAAAACGTTTTGGACGGATACAAAGCCCGGTCAGACGCAGTTTACTTTCAAAGCGGAAGCTGCAATGGCGCCAAATGTGTTTGCCAATGTCACTTTGTTACAACCGCATGCGCAGACGGTCAATGACCTGCCGATCCGGATGTATGGCGCCATTCCTTTGCTGATCGAAGATCCGCAGACGATACTGAAACCAGTGATCAAAATGGCGGACAAGATTAAACCGGAAACGGAAAATACCATTACGATAGCCGAGCAAAACGGCAAGGCCATGACCTACACCATTGCGATTGTGGATGAAGGCTTACTTGACCTCACCAGGTTTAAAACTCCTGATCCTCATGGGATATTCTATGCGCGTGAAGGCCTGGGTGTAAAAACATGGGATCTGTTTGACTATGTGCTTGGCGCATGGGGCGGTAACCTGGAGCGGATACTGAGTATTGGCGGTGATGGTTCGATCAACAGAAATCTTAACCCGGCCAAGGCCAACAGGTTTGTGCCTGTGGTTAAATACCTGGGGCCTTTTGCATTGGGCAAAGGAGAAAGCAAAGTGCATAAATTTAAACTGCCGCAGTATATCGGTGCGGTGAGGGCTATGGTCGTGGCCGGACAAGACGGTGCTTATGGGTTTGCTGAAAAATCGGTACAGGTCAAAAAGCCACTGATGCTATTGGCTACGCTGCCAAGGGTGATCGGTCCGGGTGAGAGTTTTACCCTTCCTGCTACGATATTCGCAACTGAGCCTAATTTAAAGAATGTTTCGGTACAGTTGAAGGCGACAAACCTGCAGGTCATTGGCGGAGCTTCAAAACAGCTGGCCTTTAAACAACCGGGTGAACAGCTTGCTTATTTCCAGATCAAGGTGCCTGAGCTTATTGGAATCGCCAAAGTTCAGATCACTGCGCAAAGCGGTACTGAAAAGGCAGTCTACGATGTAGAAATGGACATCAGGAATCCGAATCCTTATGTCACCAATGTGGTTTCTGCAGTGATACAGCCGGGAAGCAACTGGTCTGTGGGGTATTCGCCGATAGGAATGAATGGTACAAATTCCGGATCGGTAGAGTTGTCGGCCATACCTCCTATTGACCTTAAAAAACGGCTCAGTTACCTGATGCAATATCCGCATGGCTGTGTGGAGCAGACCACTTCTTCTGTATTTCCGCAATTGTTTTTGGACAAGCTAACGGCGCTGAATGAATCTCAAAAGGCGAAAACGGAAATGAACATTAAGGCAGGCATCAACAGGCTCCGCGGCTTTCAAACTCCTGATGGTGGCTTGAGCTATTGGCCTGGTGAGGGTAACTCTGATGAATGGGGTACTAATTATGCAGGACATTTCCTGATCGAGGCTCAAAACGTGGGTTATACGCTGCCAGTTGGCATGGCCGATGAACTTCTCCGTTACCTGAAAACCAAAGCATCGGCCTGGGTGCCAAACAGCACTAATTTTTACGGTGGCGATTTGTCACAGGCATATCGGTTATATGTTCTGGCTCTGGCCAAAAGACCGGATATCGCGGCCATGAACCGCTTAAGGGGCTTTCAGTATTTGTCAGTTACTGCCAAATGGAGACTGGCGGCGGCTTATAAACTTGCAGGACAAAATGATGCGGCGGGCAACCTGATCAAAGGGTTATCTACGGAGATTCAGCCTTACAATCAGCTGGGTGGCACCTATGGTTCTGATCTGCGTGATGAGGCCATGATCCTGGAGACGCTGACCTTATTGGGCCGTACTTCTTCCGCTGCGCAGATTCTTCAAACAGTCGCTGCTGAAATGGGTAAAGACAGCTGGTACAGCACACAGACTACAGCTTATAGTTTGCTGGCCATCGCCAAATTTTGTGGGCAAACCAGTTCATCGGCCAGTTTAAAATACAGTTATACCGTTGATGGTAAGAAAGGAAATGTAAATTCCGCGCAATATATCATCAGTACGCCATTGACCTTTAAGGGTGGCAGTTCTGCCGGGCAAGGTGCGGTATCGGTTACCAATACTGGCAAGGGCGTATTGTTTGCCCGTCTGATTTTGCAGGGACAGCCTTCGGCCGGACAGAATACTTTCCTGCCAAACAACCCGGATGCGCTTGACATGAGCATCAGTTATAAGTTATTGAACGGCAAGCCTCTGGATCCGGGTATCTTAAGACAGGGTACAGATTTTTATGCAGAAGTAACGATTAAGAATCCGGGCCGGATGGGGTATTATGAACAGATGGCATTGACGCAGATCTTTCCTTCAGGCTGGGAGATCATCAATACAAGGGTCAATGACAATGAAAGCATCATTGCCTCCTCGCCTTATACTTACCGCGACATCAGGGACGACCGGGTGTTTACTTATTTTAATCTGAGGGAAAACGAGACTGTAGTTTACAAAGTATTGCTGAATGCGTCATACATTGGCAGGTATTATTTATCCGCCACACAGTGCGAGGCGATGTACAACAACAATATTAGTGCTACCGAAGCCGGTAAATGGGTTCAAGTCGTAAAATAGGCAGGATCTGTTTTTCGTCGTCCCGACAGAGGAGAGATCTCTTGAGTAGCAAAGACAAGAGATCCTCCGCTGCGCTCTGGATGACGGACCTGGTTTGTGTCCTGTTGTTGCTGGCGTTTTTGTTTTCATTGCCAGGACAGCTGTTTATATCTCCGACTTCATTTGTGATTGAAGCATCCGACGGACGTCTATTGAGTGCGTCTATCGCCAAAGACGGTCAGTGGCGGTTTCCTGTTGCCGATTCTGTACCGGTCAGGTTTGCGCAGTGCCTGATCGCTTTTGAGGACAAGCGCTTCTACAAGCATCCGGGTGTGGACTTTATGGCTATGGCCAGGGCTGCGCGGCAAAACATCAGGGCGAAAAGTGTGGTCAGCGGCGGCAGTACCATTACCATGCAGGTAATCAGGCTTTCACGTGGTGCAGACAGAACGCTGTGGCAGAAGCTAATAGAGGTCTTGCTGGCATTCAGACTGGAACTGACCAATTCCAAACAGGACATATTGAAACTGTATGCCGGCAACGCGCCATTTGGAAGTAATGTCGTTGGTTTGGATGCGGCAGCCTGGCGTTATTTTGGACGCAGTGCGGAAAGCCTGTCCTGGGGTGAAATGGCAACCCTGGCTGTACTTCCCAATAGCCCTTCACTGGTCCGCCCCGGAAAGAATTCAGCAAGGCTGATCAAAAAAAGGAATGACCTGCTGGATAAACTGGTCAGATTACACATTCTGGACAGGGCCACTGCAGATTTGTCAAAACTGGAGCCTATTCCTGATGAGCCCTTGCCTCTGCCTCAGTATGCTCCTCATCTGCTGAACAGATTTAAAACGGAATATCGGGCAGGCATTCGAAATGCCAGGTTTGTCAGCACCACAACCCGTATCACTTCCACTTTAGATTTCAGCCTGCAACTGCGTGTAAATGAACTTTTAAAGCGGTACAACAACCGTTACCGGGCAAATGGCATCAACAACATTGCCGCACTGGTCCTTGATGTAAAAAAAGGCACGGTGATCAGTTATGCGGGCAATATTTATCAGCCGGAAAACAAGGAACTGGAGAGTCATGTAGACATGATCAAAGCCCCCCGTAGTCCAGGCAGCACGCTAAAACCCTTTTTGTACGCCAGTATGCTCAATGATGGTTTTATTTTACCCAAAACACTGATCGCTGATATACCCACTCAGATAAGCGGTTATTCGCCTCAAAATTATGATATGGGCTATGATGGTGCCATCCCGGCAGATCGTGCCCTGAGCCGCTCTTTAAATATCCCTGCGGTCAAGATGCTGCAGAGTTATAAGTATCCGAGATTTTATGACAAACTGAAACAGTTTGGTTTCAGTACATTGAGCCAGCCGGCAGACCATTATGGCCTGTCATTGATACTTGGGGGCAGCGAGGTCACCATGTGGGATCTTGCAAAGGCATATATGGGAATGGCAAGAACATTAAACCATTTTAATGATTATAAAGGCCGGTACAATCCGCACGATTATGATCCTCCGGTTTATTTTCACCCTCTGGATGGGCATGGCCAGCCGATAAGCCGTGACCAGCGCTTTGACCGGTTCCAGACACAGATCAACTCGATTATCGATCACGGATCGATCTGGAATACTTTTAATGCCATGGAAGAACTGATGCGTCCCGGGGAGGAAGGTCTGTGGGAGCAATTTTCCTCTTCAAAACGGCTGGCCTGGAAGACGGGGACCAGTTTTGGCTTCAGGGACGCCTGGGCCATCGGACTTACGTCAGATTATGTTGTTTGCGTATGGGCAGGCAATGCCGATGGTGAAGGCCGGCCTGGACTAACCGGAATAGATGCGGCAGCGCCGGTACTGTTTGATATTTTTAAACAGCTGCCGGTTGGAAAATGGTTTAAAACTCCTAAAAACAAATTGAAGCAAATGATGGTTTGCCGTCAGAGTGGCTACAAGGCAGGAGCGTATTGCACAGATAAAGTGATGCAGCTGGTATCCCCCGCCGGGGAAAAAACGACGCTCTGCCCCTATCATAAAATGATCCATCTCGACCGGACGGGCACGTACAGGGTCACAGATGGTTGTGAGCAGCCTTCTTTGATGGTTCACAAAGCCTGGTTCGTGTTGCCTCCTGCCATGGAATATTATTACAAGATCAAGAACAGCGATTATAAAGACCTGCCGGTTTATAAACCAGGTTGCGAAGATGCCGGCAATGGGAATGTCATGGAAATGATCTACCCTAAGAACTATGCGAGTGTGTATATACCGGTCGAGCTGGACGGCACACGTGGAAAAGTTGTTTTTAATGCCACACACCGTCGGGCCAATGCCAGCATCTATTGGCATATTGATAATGAATATGTGACGACGACTAAAAATTATCACCAGCTGGCGCTGAGCCCGCCTGCCGGAAAACATACGCTTACCCTGGTAGATGAAGATGGTGAACGTTTGGTGCAGGTATTTACTGCTTTGGATAAAGATTAATTAGTTTGCGGTCTACCGCCCCCATTGTGATCAGGTATTGCGCGGCCATATAGGCAGCCATGATAAATACACCCGCATAATCAAACTGTATTACAA
Organism: Pedobacter ginsengisoli; assembly: GCF_030244015.1. Taxonomy (GTDB): domain Bacteria; phylum Bacteroidota; class Bacteroidia; order Sphingobacteriales; family Sphingobacteriaceae; genus Pedobacter; species Pedobacter ginsengisoli. The sequence continues at coordinate 1,127,392 of NZ_JASSYX010000002.1, read as the reverse complement.
ATTTATTCAGCGCCAGGAGCGCATCTGAAACAAGGAAACAAATGGCGCCAAACAAGATGAACAGGAAACTGGACCGGTTTACCCTCAGGTTCCGGAAGGCAGCCATCATCATCATCAGGCTGATCACAAAGGTATAAGCCAGGACAGGTAGTCTCATAGGCCCTAAATGTGGCCTGATGTAGAAATAAAAGCCAATACCAAAAAATGCACACATCAAAATTGCTATTCGCGCACCTTTCTTGTCCAGTTCGGGTGCCGATCTGAAATCGAGGTAAAATGCACTGATGTAGCAGATATGACAAATGAGAAATGCACCCAGTCCGTACATAAAATACGCCGGGTTGTCGCCCAGCATGAGCAAAATATCACCAGCGAGGGCAAACAGCAAACCTGTGAAGATGCGTTTGTGAAAGCGACCCTTTAATCTTGTGCCGACAGTCAACATCAGCAAAAGCGACAATACAATAAGCGGCTTGGTGGTATATTTTAGCCTGATCAGCTCATGGTTGTATTCGGACAGGAGCTGCAGTATAAATATGACTGCAAATAAGGTGTTAAACTTCAGGTGTTTCTTCAGCATCTGTATTTATTTTTTGAAGGTTATAGAACCATACCAGCGATATGACATGCAGGGTGGTGACAATGACCTGATATCCTACCGGGAGTTCAAGCAGCAAAACTATCAAAATCCCGATGGGAAGACGGATATATTCAAAAATAATCAGCCATTTCTTTCCTTCGAGCAGGGCCCCGCAGGTGATGAGGGTGAGCACCACAAAAACAGCACCGATGATCATGGGAATGAGTGGCAGGGATGCATTCAAAAACAGGATGACCGTGCCCGCTGTCAGCCCCATAATGAACTGCATGATAACATAGCCCGTTAGTTTAATGTGGTATTCAGGATTATATTTGGAGTAATTTTCCGCACTGATTTCCGGCGGCGGCCTGAAGCCGCCCAAATGTTCAGGATACCATCCGGGTGGTTTAATGAATACGCTGATCCTGTCACGAAGGCGGGGGCTTTTTCTTATAGTCTCCAGCAGTTCGTGCCAGTAATGCAGGTTGGCCCATACCGGGTTCCAGCTGGCCAGTGGCGTAGTAATGCCATAGTACACTTCCTCCTCTTCCTTTTGAAAAGTACCAAATAGCATGTCCCAGATAATGAGTGTGCCTGCATGGTTCTTGTCTATATATTTCGGATTAGTGCCGTGATGAACCCTGTGATGTGATGGTGTATTGATAATATATTCCAGAAAACCCAGGTTCTTAATGGTACGCGTATGGATCCAGAACTGGTATAAGGTATTGAAAGCGCTTAAGGTAAGGAACATGACCGGATCAAAACCCAGAAATGCCAGAGGCAGGTAAAACACCCATGAAAACCAGCTTTGAAACCAGGACTGCCGGAGCGCCACTGTGAGGTTGTATTCTTCAGACTGGTGGTGTACAATATGAGCCGCCCAAAGTGCATTGACCTCATGGCTCATGCGGTGAAACCAGTAATAAAAAAAGTCAACGCCTATAAACAGTATGATCCAGGCCCAGATCGTATTGGGGATATCGAAAAACCGCCAGTGATCAAATATGTATTTATAGCCAAAGAACAGTGCTGTTTTCATAAACACCCCCACAACCTGCTGACCGATTCCCTGGCTCAGATTTGATATAGAGTCGTTTAACCTGTAGTAATTGAGCTTCTTATAAAAAGTATAAGCAAGCTCAGCTCCGATCAGAATGAAAAATATAGGTACGGACAGCGCGATGTAATCGACATTCATAGTTGAGCTGGTTACTGTATTTGTCTCTACAATTTAACAAAAAAAAGCAGCATTATTTGACATATGTCAACAATGCTGCTCTAAATATGTTTTAAAAATAGAATCAGTAAACTGAAATAGAAAAAAGCTAATTAATAGCTTTTCTCTGTACGGTTGTTGCGTCTGAAGCCACCGCCTGCGTTTCCGCTACCTGTGTTTGGTTTCTCCTGAGCTTCTGCAACTTTGATGCGGTTACCGTTGTAATCGCCGCCATTCATGCGTTTGATTGCTTCTTTTGCCTCTTCGTCTACCGGCATTTCCACAAATCCAAAACCACGGCTTTGACCGGTCTCACGATCTTTGATGATTCTAAGTGATTTTACCTGACCGAAATCACCAAATACGGCCGTCAATTCATCTTCCCCTACTTCTAAAGGAAGGCCTGTAATAAATATCTTCATTAATTTCTTAAAATTTGCACAAAGTTAAGCATTTTTAGCTTAATTTCCAATGCTAGTGTCAGTTAGATGTACTATTATCTGATTATTTAAGCTTAGTTTTGAACAGGTCGATGGTTCGCTGCCAGGCTAGTTTTGCGGCTGCTTTGTTATACCTTGTTGGCGAAGTGTCATTATTGAAGGCATGGTTCACTCCTTCGTAAATAAATATCTGATAATCCACATGGTTTTTCTTCAGGGCTTCCTCATAAGCGGGGATTCCGGCATTGATACGTTCATCCAGTCCACCATAATGCAGCATCACACTTGCTTTGATCTTTGGAACATCCTCCGCCTTTGCCTGTGCGCCGTAGTAAGCTACTGCTGCCTGAAGATTAGGATCGTTTACAGCCAGTTTATTGGCCATGCCGCCCCCCCAGCAGAAACCTATTAGACCAGTTTTGCCGTTGCCGTCTTTTCGGTCTCTCAGGTATCCGAGTCCTTTCAGGTAGTTCTGCAGGTTTTTATCCGGATCAAGCTTACCGATAAGCTCCCGTCCCTTGTCCTCATCAGCTGGTGTACCTCCGAAGGGGGAAAGTGCATCGATACCTAAGGCAATAAATCCTTCGGCGGCAACCCTTTTAGTGACATCGATAATGTGCGGATTCAGTCCCCGGTTTTCATGAATCACCACTACACTGCCCAGATTCTTTTTGTCTTTAGGCTTGGCAAGCACCGCCTTCATCTCGCCATCTGCACCGGGATAGGTAATGTTCTCGGAAATGATCGAATCGTCATAAAAGGACGCTGCATTAGCGTAGTTGTTTTCCAGCAGTGGCAATACGGTCATTGCCATTGCTGTTCCGCCGGTAATGATGGCCAGCTTTTTCATGAAATCCTTCCTGCTTAGTTTGCTGTGGGTATATTCATCATAGAGGTTGATGATTTTCTGATCCATAGTAGTTAATTTAAGGGTGAATATTATACCCTAATATAACGGTTAACGGCCCCGGTTGTTTATTCTATCAAATAGATTACAAACGGCAAGATGTTATGTCTGAACGGCATATCTTTAAATTATTAGACATCGATTGTCATAGAAATGTTTTTATTATTTTACGATAAAACATTATCGCAATAGGATTCGTTATAGGATCAGTTTGTTTGGTTTAGGTTGGTCTGTGGTGGACCAACCATCTATATAAGCAGGGATTCATCGCCAGATTTATCCCTGTTTTATTTTATACCTTTTGCGGTTCCAAATAATGAATATTTTTAAATTCTCAGCAAGATTCACCTCATTTTAGTGCGAAAATTATAAGAAAATTGTAATTTTTGTTTTAAAAATTAATATATTCAAACTTGGTTGCCTCCAAGTTTTGTTTTCTCTATTTATGATACTAGATTTGGAAAGTTTTATTTATTGGCATAAATGTTGATTTTTAAACTCATCTAAATATTTATAGTACTAGCATGCGCAAAAAATTACAAGATAGGATAGCAGCTTTCAAAGACGCTACAGCAATCAAGGAAAAGGGACTCTATCCATATTTCCGTGCAATAGAATCGGGGCAGGATACAGAAGTGATAATTAACGGGAAAAAGGTGCTCATGTTTGGTTCTAACTCCTATCTTGGCCTCACCAACCACCCGAAAATTAAGGAGGCATCAAAAGCAGCAATTGATAAGTATGGTACAGGCTGTGCGGGATCCAGATTTTTAAACGGGACGCTTGACATACATATTGAACTGGAACGCAGACTCGCTGCTTACGTTGGAAAAGAGGCATCCGTACTTTTTAGCACGGGTTTTCAGGTGAATCTTGGTGTGATTTCATGTTTACTGGACAGAAACGATTATCTCATTCTTGATGAATACGACCATGCTTCTATAATTGATGGCAGCAGATTGTCATTTTCCCGTTCTATAAAATATGCCCACAATGACATGGATGATCTGCGTAAAAAATTGAGCAGATTGCCTGAGGATGCTGCAAAGCTGATTGTGGCTGATGGTATTTTCAGTATGGAAGGTGATTTGGTAAACCTCCCGGAGATCGTCAGGATCGCCGATGAATTTGGGGCCAATATCATGATGGATGACGCACATAGTCTTGGTGTGATCGGACTGAATGGTTCAGGTACTGCTTCACATTTTGGGCTGACAGACAAGGTTGACCTGATCATGGGTACTTTCAGTAAGTCGCTGGCCTCGCTCGGAGGCTTTATTGCCGGGACAGAAGAAACTATAGAGTTTGTAAAACACCGGGCAAGATCGCTGATGTTTAGCGCCAGTATGCCGCCAGCTGCTGTTGCAAGTGTCATTGCTGCACTGGATATCATTGAATCCGAGCCGGAACGTATAGACCGGCTGTGGGCAAATACCAACTATGCTAAAAAGCTGCTGCTGGAAGCAGGGTTTGATATTGGTCATACGGACAGCCCGATTATCCCGGTGTATATCCGTGATAATGAAAAAACTTTTTTAATTACCAACATATTGAGCAACAACGGGATTTTTGTAAATCCGGTAGTGTCGCCAGCTGTACCTTCTGACTCCTCACTGCTCAGATTTTCATTAATGGCCACACATACCTTCGCTCAAATAGAAGAAGCGGTTGAAAAGATTGCATCAGCGGCCAAACAGGTACAGGTACACAAATCACAGCCGGTACTTTAATTCCGGACCAATACCAAACCAACAAACCAGGTATCACAAATGAGAAACATAGTTGCAGTTAGCAATAAGAAACAATTAGCCACATTTATAGATTTCCCTCACGAGCTTTATAAAGCTGATCCAAACTATGTACCTGAGCTCTTTATTGCGCAAAGAGATTTACTGACTACTCATCCTTTTCACAAACACTCTTCGTTGCAATGTTTCTTATTGTACGATGGAGATCAGGTCATTGGTCGCATCGCTGCAATATTGAACAATAACTACAATGTTTTTAACGACGCCAATGACGGTTTTTTTGGTTTTTTTGATTGTATCAACGACCAGAAGGCGTCCGATCTGCTATTTGATACAGCATCAGAATGGCTAAGAAACAAAGGTGTAAAAGGCATGATAATAGGTCCGGTGAATTTTTCTACCAATGAGTCCTGCGGTTTATTGATTGAGGGTTTCGACTCACCCCCGGTAGTGATGATGCCGTACAATGCAACCTACTACCCCGCTTTAATGGAGGGTTGGAATTTGCGGAAGAAAGTTGACCTGATTGCCTGGAAATTTACGGGTGATAACTACGATGACCGTTCAGTGAAGCTGATGGACAGGCTGGAAGACCGTTTAAAGCGCAACAACATCACCATCCGTAAGATCAACATGAAGAATTTTAAACAGGAAGCGGCTAACCTTAGGGAGGTTTACAATAAAGCATGGGATAAAAATGCTGGCTTTGTGCCTTTAAATGACGAGGAGTTTGATTACCAGGCCAAAGATCTTAAATTGGTATTGGATGCCGACTTTTGTTTTGTTGCTGAACAGGATGGCAAACTGGTCGGTTTCGGAGCAGCCATTCCGGACATGAACCAAATCCAGATCAAGATCAAGAAAGGACGGTTATTGCCAACCGGGATATTCAAACTGTTATTTGGAAAAAAGAACATCAAAGGCATCAGGATCCTATTGCTCGGTGTGATCGATGGCTATCGCAAAATGGGTATTGAGGCCTGTATTTACGGAAACATCATCAAATCTTACCGTGCCAAGGGTTTTCAGTATGCCGAGGCTGGATGGACATTGGAGCACAATGATCTGGTAAACAATGCCATCGCTGCCATTAAAGGTGATCCGTATAAGAAATACAGGATCTACGAGAAGCCCTTATAAATGAACAAAAAGGTATTGATCACTGGTGCCACTGGCTTTGTTGGCTATCATTTGATAGAGAAAGCAGTCGGGGCCGGACTGGATGTATATGCTGCCGTTCGCCCAAACAGTAACCGGTCTCATTTATCTGAGTTTAAGATCAGGTATATTGACCTGAATTATACAGCTGTTGGCGACTTGGTTAAAACACTCGAGGAACATCAGTTTAATTACATCATTCACGCAGCGGGGACTACAAAGGCTAAAACCAGTGCAGATTACAATAAGATCAATGCTGAATACACCAAAAACCTGGCTCTTGCCGCTGTTACCGCTAAGATCAGTCTTGAAAAGTTTGTTTTTGTAAGCAGTCTCGCTGCGCTTGGGCCGCTGATTGACCTGTCGGAAAGAATACAGGACGACACCCCAGCCCACCCGGTAACCAATTACGGAGCAAGTAAACTGCTGGCTGAGCGATACCTCCTTGAAATTGCAGGTTTACCCCTGATCATCATCCGGCCAACGGCAGTTTATGGCCCAAGGGAGAAAGACATATTTATTTTATTTAAAAGCATTTCCAGGGGACTGGAGCCGCACATTGGAAGCTTTAAACAACATCTGAGCTTTGTCTACGTAAAAGACCTGGCAGATGTTATAGTGAATGCATTGTTTGCTACGGTAAACGGAAAACAGTATAACGTTTCAGACGGATATGTTTATAACCGCTACGTACTTGCTGACACTGTAAAGAAAGCACTAAATAAAAAGACGTTTAAATTTCATATTCCTGTGGGCGTTGTCAGCTTAATGGCTTCTTTTATGGACCTGTTATATAGGTACAGCAAAAATACCCCGGCTTTAAATAAGGAAAAAATGGCTGAGCTGACCGCTGTGAACTGGGCCTGCAACATTGACAGTGCCAAAAAGGACTTAGGTTATGCACCTCAATTTGACCTCGGACGTGGCATCCAGGATACTATAAAATGGTATAAGGAAAACAGTTGGTTATAAATCTTTCAACGGCATTATCGCAGAGATGTCAGCGAGCTTCCACTTACCTCGACATTCAGCAAGTATTTCGTACCACATTTGAGTGCGTAATTGTTGACCTGGTGCCCCACGGGAAAATCAAAGCAAACCGGATAATCGAATTCCTTTACTTTTTCTGAGACGATATCATAGACGGTTTTGCCAAATTCGTCGCCCGGACTCTCCTCATTTAGTTTGAAACCCCCTATAACCAGACCCTTCAGTTTGTCCAATTTACCGCTGCGTTTCAAATTCCAGAACATCCTGTCAATACTGTAGAGCTCCTCATGGGTATCCTCAACAAAAAGAATCCTGCCATCGGTTTCCAGATCGGATCTGCTGCCTGCAAGGGTTTCGATCAAACTTAGATTTCCACCCACGAGTACCCCCTCTGCCCTGCCGGTGCGATTATTTGCAGTGGCGGGAGCACTATATTTTGTATCCTGTCCGCTCAATACCTGTCTGATCGACAATATGGTTTCAATCTGCATGGGGCTGGCTTTGGTCCAGTCTGAAGGAAAACTGTTGCACATCTTGGAATGAATGGTAGCAATTCCAAAATTGCTGTTGATGTGGGTATGAAATGCGGTAATATCACTAAACCCGATGATCCATTTTGGGTGTTTTCTGAATTTGGTAAAATCGAGTCTGTCAATGATCCTGATCACTCCGTATCCACCCCGGGCACACATGATTGCCCGGATGTCAGGATTGTCCAGCATATTTTGAAAATCAGCTGTCCTGGCATCATCTGTACCGCCCATTGTGAAATCTCGTGCGCCGATGGTATTACCGGTTTGGGTCTTAAATCCCCAGCTTTCCATCAATTGTACCGAGGGCTGGATATCTTCCATCGAAATGTAACTGGCAGGACTGGTAATCCCTATGGTATCTCCGGCACTAAGATACGGCGGAATCTTTATAGCCTTATAGGGTGATTGATCAACAGCGTTTGCCAATCCTCTCAGAGGGAGAATTATTCCTGTAGCGGCGATAAAAGACAGAAACTGCTTGCGGTTCATTTGCATCGTGGTTTACCTTGCAATAATAGGCGTTATTCTTCAAATTTATAGGTTTTTACCGCAATCGTTTTCGTAATTTTTCAGTATCAAATGAGCTGTGCAGCGCAGATTCTATATAAAGAAAAGTATATTTAGCTATTAGTTCGATCTGTTCAAGACGATTCATTTTAACCAAATATGATGAACAAGTATTTAATCCTTGCCTGTTGTTGTGTCGGTTTATCCGTTCAGGCACAAACCAAAAAAGTAGACTTCATTCAAAATAAAAAAGAAAACAAAGTTGAAGTGACGGTAGACGGGAAACTTTTTACCAGTTTCATCTATCCAGACAATCTGGAAAAACCTGTGTTATATCCTATCAATGCCGCTAACGGCGCTACGGTAACCCGCGGCTTTCCTCTCGCTCCGCGTGATGGCGAGCGCAATGACCATCCGCATCATATTGGTCTCTGGCTAAATTATGAAAGCGTGAATGGTTTGGATTTCTGGAACAATTCCTATAATATTCCTGCGGCCAACAAAATAAAGTATGGCTGGATCAGGAATACTAAAGTTGAATCCACCGAAAACGGAAAAACAAGCGGCAAGCTAAGTTACAGTTCAAACTGGGAAAACCAGGCCAAACAAATCCTGTTAAAAGAAAAGACCACTTTTATTTTTAGTGGTGCAGACAACAGCAGGACAATTGACCGGATTACCACCTTAACCGCACAGAAGGACAGTGTATTCTTTAAAGACATCAAAGATGGCATGCTGGGCATCCGGGTAACTAAGGAACTTGAAATGCCATCAAATAAAATAGAAGAATTCACAGACAGCCAGGGCAATATCACTAAAGTTTCTGCTTCTGGAAATGGCGCCAACGGCAATTACCTAACCAGCGCCGGTAAAACCGGCAATGATGCCTGGGGCACAAGGGGCAACTGGTGTGTGCTTTCCGCAGTAAAAGATGGTCAGCCGGTTTCCATTGCTATAGTAGATCATCCTAAAAACCCCGGCTACCCTACTTACTGGCATGCGCGCGACTACGGTTTGTTTGCAGCAAACCCACTTGGACAGAAGATATTCAGCAATGGCAAAGAAATGCTGGATTTCAAACTGGCACCGGGTCAGTCAGTTACTTTCCGTTACCGCATCATCATTACCTCCGGGGAAAAGATCACACCTGAGGCCTTGAACCAGCAGGCTTTGGCTTTCAGCAAGTAGCAACTCCTGTTAAATTATATTTTATACCAAATCAATAAGCATAAATACATAAATGAAAACAAAACAATTATTAATTCTGGCTGCGTTAATGTTGGGAAGCATACCCGTTACATCATATGCGCAGAGCGGAAAATGGCAGAACCTTTTTAACGGAAAAGACCTGCAGGGATGGAAGCAGCTGAATGGCCAGGCAAAATATGAAGTCGTAAATGGGGAGATCGTGGGAACAACGGTATCCAATACACCAAACTCTTTCTTAACAACAGAAAAACTTTACGGAGATTTTATTCTTGAGGTGGAACTTCTGGTGGACAATTCCATGAATTCTGGAATCCAGATCCGAAGCGAAAGCAATTCGGATTATATGAACGGCCGTGTCCACGGTTACCAGGTAGAAGTTGACCCATCCGACAGGAAATGGAGCGGCGGGTTGTATGACGAAGCACGCAGAGGCTGGTTATATCCGTTAGACATCAATCCAAAAGGCCAGGCGGCGTTTAAAAAAGACCAGTGGAACAAGTACCATATAGAGTGCATCGGCAACTCCATCAGAACCTGGGTAAACGGCATACCGACAGCAAACGTGGTGGATGCAATGACTCCTTCCGGTTTTATTGCCCTTCAGGTACATGCTATAGGCAAAAATGACCAACCGGGCAAACAGATCCGCTGGCGCAATGTCCGTATCCAGACCGAAAATCTGAAACCTTCGAAGATTGACGGCATCTATGTGGTGAACATGATACCGAATGACCTTTCAAAACAAGAAAAAGCTGAGGGATATGCGCTGCTGTGGGATGGAAAGACCACCAATGGCTGGATCGGTGCATACAAGACCAAATTTCCTGAAAAGGGCTGGTCTATTAAAGATGGTGAACTGAGTGTCGAAAAATCCGGCGGTGCTGAATCTACCAATGGCGGTGATATTGTAACGATAAAAGAATATGGCGCATTCGAGTTGAAGTTCGATTTCAAACTCACCGAAGGTGCCAACAGCGGGGTAAAATATTTTGTGACCCTGACAGAAGGCAACAAAGGTTCGGCAATCGGACCCGAATACCAGATCCTGGATGATGCCAGACATCCCGATGCAAAACTAGGTAAAAATGGTAACCGCACGCTTGGCTCCCTGTATGATCTGATCGCCAGTAAAAAGATCGCCAATTCACAGAGAAAGATCGGTGAGTGGAACAAAGGCCTGATCAGGGTATTTCCTGATAACAAAATAGAATATTGGCTGAACGGCTTCAAAGTCGTAGAGTATACAAGGGGATCTAAAGAGTTTTTGGACCTGGTTGCAGGAAGTAAATACAAAAACTGGAAAGACTTCGGTATGGCGCCAAAAGGCCATATCCTGTTGCAGGACCATGGTGATAATGTTTCATTCAGAAGCCTCAAAATAAAAGAACTTAAAAAATCTTAAACCTTATATAGACCATGTTGGATTCAAGAAGAAAATTTATTAAACAAGCCGCTATAGCTGCTGCTGGCACCTATGCCGGTACCATGGGCCTTAGCGCAAAAAGTTATGGTAATATTATTGGTGCCAATGACCGGGTAAGAGTCGGTGTCGTAGGTTTTTCAGATCGTTTCAAAAGCACCCTTCTGCCGTGTTTTTTAAACCATCAGAAAGAACTCAATTTTGATATGGTAGCTGTATCAGACCTCTGGAACTACCGCCGGGGACTGGCTGTAGATCATCTGAAAAGTAAACTGGGTCATGACATTACCGCCTGTCGTAACAATGATGAGCTGTATGCGCTTAAAGATCTGGACGCCGTAATCATTAGCACACCCGATTTTGCGCATGCTACACACGCCGCTGAGGCTGTAGGTCATAAATGCGATGTGTATTGTGAGAAGCCATTCGCAGAAACTATGGCAGATGCACGTATGGCACTGAAAGCTGTTAAATCATCAAAGCAAATTCTGCAGATCGGATCCCAGCGGCGGAGCGGTGGAAATTATAAAGCCGCGGATCAGTTCATCAAAGACGGTAAATTTGGTAACATTACCATGGTGGAGCTCAGCTGGAATGTGAACCAGCCAGGCAGATGGCGCAGACCTGACCTGGTACCAAAATTAAAACAGGAAGACACTGACTGGAAGCGCTTTTTACTGAACCGTCCTGCAGAAGAATGGGATCCCAGAAAATACCTGGAATTCAGATTATTCTGGCCTTTCTCATCCGGCTTGCCGGGACAATGGATGTCACACCAGATTGATACAGTACACTGGTTCAGCGGATTAAAACATCCGAGAAGCGTAGTCGCCAACGGGGGAATCTACCAGTGGAAAGATGGCAGAAGGAATTGGGATACATTAACTGCAGCATTTGATTATGGCAAGGAAAATGATCCAACCAATGGCTTCCAGGTGATCTTCACTTCGAGAATGCACAATGGTGATGAAAATCCGACCGAGATCTACTATTCAAACGGTGGTGAAATGAACCTGAACACGAATAAAGTTTCGCCAAAAGGCGGACTGACAGCAAATGCAGCCAAGGCAATGAACATGCAGCCTAATTTACTGCCCGAGTTGAAACTGACTGATAACCTGGAAAAAGTTACCGCATCGGCAAATACCGGCGCTGATAACCTCACTTCTGCACACATGCGCAACTGGATGGAGTGTATTCGCAGCAGAAAGGAAACCAATGCACCAGTTGAGGTGGGTTATTATCATTCCATCGCAAACATCATGACTACTGCTGCAGCAAGAACTGGTATGAAAGCCACGTTTGATGAAGCTACACAAGAGGTAATGGTTGGCGGTAAAGTGTTTAAATACTAAGAAATGTAATTCATAAAGGCTGTGTCATTTGGGCACAGTCTTTACCTTATAAGCGTTATGGATCCTGAAGTTACCTTCCTGCCATTTCGTGGATCTATTAAATAATAATAGGTCCCCGCAGGCGCATCTGTTCCGCCATATCTGCCATCCCACCCCTTCCCCTGAGATCTACCTGAATATACTTTTTCTCCATATCTGTTTAAAATAATGACAGTGGCATTTGGATAAGTGTTCAGATATTTAATATTCCATTCGTCGTTGATTCCGTCGCCGTTAGGACTAAATGCATTTGGTACACTCAGTTTTTTAAGCACCTTAACGAAGACCTGCGTTGTGACGACGCATCCCTCGCCCGATTTAACCGTCAGGGTGTACATCATATCACCGGCCGGAGACGCTACCGGATTTAATATATCGTCCTGGCTTAATCCCGCTGCCGGCGTCCATTTATAAGACAAAGCTGTTCCTGTAGCCGTAGCACTAAGCATAGCCTCGCCTCCTTCCAAAATGACCAGATCAGCTCCTGCATCTGCATCCGGAGTTGCGAACACAGTAACATTTACCGTTTTCGCATCAAAGCAACCGTTGTTAGCCAGGAAAGTATAAGTAATCTGGTGCCGACCGGCACCAGCAAGCGCAGGACTAAAAATATCGTTCAGGTCCACACCTGGCCCTGAATAACTGCCTTTCCCACTTTCAGTTTGAACACCCCATTTCTCTCTTGCCTGCGTTAACTGAAAGGGTAGCGCTTCTTCACAGACATCAGGAATAGGATCAAAAATAACCTGCACATACACACTTAATTTTACAGGATCGCTTATAGAATTCATCGGGCAGCCCAGATGGAAGATCTTACGGCGGTAGTAAACAGTAGCGACGATCGTTTCAGGATCAAAATCAGATTCAGTTGCGCCCACAATGTCCAGAAAGTTTGTGCCATCTTCAGAAAGCTGCCATTGATAAGAAAAGCTCTCCGGCATGTCCTCCAGTGGCACCGAGCCAATGATCTTTTCCGGGTTGCCATTGACGCAATAGACCTCATTGGCAGGGGTTTGTATGGTATTTCCCGACAGCACAAAAGCAGTAACCATAACATCCTCTTCAGCCGCGGTCAACCCGTCATAATTTGAACCCGATACTATTCCTCCGGAACCTGTTTCATAATTTGTTTTGGCATCTGCCGACGCATTGATCTTTGGAGTAATTCTCCGATAGATCCCGTTCAGTGTCCTGGAGGGATCAAGATACAATGCCTGTGCACTGGCGTTATAATGACCCGCAGACGTGCCGCATTCTACCCTTGCAATCAGATCAATAGTCACAGCATCACCGGGGGAAATGTTGAAATCTCCCAGTAACGGGCGATTCGGAGTCCCTTTGTCATCTGGATTGTTGGCAAGGTTAGGTGGTGTTTCGGGACCGCCCGAATCACCGCCGAGAATTGCAGTTGCTGAATCAAAAACAAACCCAAAAGGCAGCTGTACCTGCACTTCGACACCACCTGCATTTCCGCCTCCAGATGCATTCCTGACTACAATTCTGTACTTCACCAAAGATCCGGGGTACAATATCGCATTGCCGTTGAGCTGTGTCATTGTTGTACTGAGCTCAGGATAACAACCAGAGCCGCTGCCCTGCAGATAGATGGGCAAGTCGGCAATGGCAAAGAATCTCTGATAGCCATCAGTACCCGGCGCGGCATTGTTATTTAACCCATCTGCAGTAAGACCGGATGAACCTGCGCCGATATCTGTGCTCACCGTAGATGCGGGCATCCTACAAAAGATCTGTCCGCCCCCGCCGCCACCGCCAGGGCCATGATGGTCATTCTGGTCCCTTGCTGTATTTCCTCCGTTACCGCCCTTGGCTTCAAGCCTCAAATTTGCGGTGAGGTCCGGTGCGATTACCTTAATATAAATCGTTCCCCCTGCACCTCCTCCTCCAGCCCCATCAGGGTTCACACCGGAAATGCCGATCGCCCCATTACCGCCATTCGATTTTATCACACCAGAGCCTTTGATACTTCCGGCATTGATTAAGACAATTCCACCGCCGACACCGCCTTTAACACCATCAAGCGCATTGTTGGCATCTCCACCACCACCACCGCCACCCATGACCAATCTGCTGATGTCCGGAGAACCACCGCTATAGCTGACAAATCCCGGGCGCCCGCCATTGGGAAAGGTGTCGTCATTTCTTCCAAAAATAACACCGTCACCACCTACACCACCATAACCACCGTTTCCGCCTCCGCCACCACCGGCGTTGTGATCATTTCCTCCGCCTCCGGCGTTTCCGGGTGCACCTTTACCATATGAACCTCCTGGCAGGCCTTCTGTACCGTTGTCTACCCGGTTGAAGCCATCCCACATAAAACGGGGTGTCCCCGCAATTCCTTCACCCTTTCCAACAGAACGTGAATCCGAAGAAGGAATTACATATATACCATTGACATTACCTTCAGAATTCCCTACAGGCCCGTAGCCACCTCTGAAGCCTCTCGCCGAGGCATCCACGATAAATCCATTGAAATCCATTGTACCCGACACGTCAAAAGCTATGATCCCGCCAGCCTTTCCGTTAAAAGGAGGCGTTTTAATGTCTTTTGAAAGTACAAGATTAGAATATTGAGGCACGCGGATTATCTGGAATGTCCTCGCCCCACGGCTTGCTGTTGCCGCCGCATTTACATACGAATTAACCGTTCCGCCATCAGGTGCGAAACCTTTGAAGGTCAGTGAGCCTCCGCTAAGTGGCACATCACTTGTAGCAATTGCATATTCAAATTTCCCTGTATTGCCGGGCGATATGAAACCCGTACCACCTAAACCATCAGGTCCAGAGCCTGAGGCCGCAGAGCCATATAAATTGTTATCGGTATAATTTATCGTAGCATCCTGCATCTGTATGATCAGCAGCAGATCTCCTTTGCTAATTGGTTTTAAGCCAAAATTGTTGCCATAAGGATCATCAGGTGGCACTGCGGCCAGAAACACTGTGCGCCCGCCCGCCGACAAGCTATAATCACCTGATACAGGAAAATAAGTATTGATGGAGACTGCAATATTTGCCGGCCCGTCCAGTCCAGGCGTTCCGCAGAGCTGCGCATAGGCAGAACTACAAACAGACAGGTACAGGAAGAGTACAATTTTACTCCATAATTTCATTTTATCATTTAGTTACAAGATCCCACTCTAAACTAGACAGTAGTTTTGATTAATTCAAATCCTGCAACACACTAAATGGAAAATAAATTTGCTTCATAAATTTGCTTCACATACTCAGACTTGCCCAAAACAAAAAAAGCAGGTCAGAATAAATTCTGACCTGCTTTTCTTAATACCCCTGAATTTTGATTACTCCGATGGGCATTGCTTTCATGCGCCCTTCAGCGCCTTGAAAGCCGAGCCCTAGAGGAGCTAATCAAAATTAACCTGTTACCAAAACGCTGTATACAATGCAACCAGCATCGCGATAATAATCAAAGAACCAACAAGGAAGGAGTTCGAAACCTTAAACATAGAAGCATCAACTTCCAGGCCATTGGTCACCACGCCTTTTTTATTCTCATAAATACTGATGAAATACATACCGATCACACAGATCGCAAAAACAACCAGCATCCGGTCCAGAAACGGAATTTCAAACACCCCATGTGAATTTGCCACAGACCAGCCATATTCGTGTAGTGGCGCCAGGTCAATCCATCCCGGAAGGAATTTAAGCAATACAGAAGCGATGAAGCCACCAATCGTCGCAAACAATGCCGCGTTTGAAGTCGTCTTTTTCCAGAAAAAACCTAAAATGAACATCGCAAAGATACCCGGAGACACAAAGCCTGTATATTCCTGAATGTACTGGAATCCCTGTTTACCCTCTCCCATCAGAGCATCACCCACAATAAGGGAAAGTACAACAGCCAGCAGCATGGAAACCACAACTGTGACCTTACCCACGTTGACCAAATTTGTTTCACTGGCGTCTGTTTTGAATGCTTTCTTGTAAATATCCAATGTAAAGATGGTTGCAATACTGTTTGCCTTACCGGCCAGAGAAGCCACAATAGCAGCTGTAAGCGCGGCAAATGAAAGCCCCTTAAGACCAACCGGCAACAAACTCAGTAACGCCGGATATGCTTTATTGGGATCCTGAACACCAGATGAAGTCAGCAGGCTGTCCGCACTGATATCAGGTATCTTATTTTTAATGATATAATAAACAGCAATACCGGGAATAACGACAATCACAGGCATCAGCATTTTTAAAAAGGCCGCGAATAAAAGTCCTGCTCTGGCCACCGGTAATGATGCGCCCAGGGCCCTTTGTGTGATGTACTGGTTACAGCCCCAATAGCTCAGGTTGGCAATCCACATACCGCCGATCAGCACACTTAAGCCAGGCAGATCACCATAATTTGGATCATCTTTTTTGAAGATCAGGTGGAAATGCTCGGAAGCCCCATCGGTAAGAACCGAGAAACCTTTGACAATACCTTGCTGACCAGAAATGATATTCAAAGCAATATAACTAGCAACCAGACCTCCAAGTACCAAAAAGAATACCTGGATCACGTCGGTATAACCAATTACCTTCATACCCCCCAGTGTAATCAGAATCGCAAAAATCGCAAGCGCAAGGATACAGAAAGTGAGGTCCAGACCGGAAATACCACTGATCGCCAGTGCACCCAGATAAAGGATGGACATCAGATTAACTACGATATAAAGCATCAGCCAGAATACCGCCATGATCATGGCTACGGTTGAATTGTAACGCTGGTTCAGAAACTGCGGCATGGTGAAGATCTTGTTCTTCAGGTAAACCGGCATAAAGAATACAGCTACAATGATCAGTGTGGCGGCTGCCATCCATTCATAGGCTGAAATGGCTAATCCAAGCTTAAAACCGGAGCCGCTCATCCCGATCATCTGCTCAGCAGAGATATTAGACGCAATAAGCGAAGCACCGATTGCCCACCAGGTGAGTGAGCCTTCTGCCAGGAAATAGTCTTTTGAATCGCTTGCCGCGGATTTTTTCTTGTAATAAATCCAGAAGCCATAGGCCGATACAATTATAAAGTATATGAAAAATACAATGTAATCGCTACTGTGGAGTGTGCTCATTAGTGAAAATTAGGTTTTATTTGATTGAGGGACTGAAAGTAAAAAAATTATTTGGGATAATCATCAATAATGATGAGTACCCCAAATAATTTCAGTTATAGAACAAGTCTATTTACTTGGCCAGGGAATTGATCCAGGCCGCTATTTTTAAACCATCAGCTTTAGTAACCTGTGGCATCGGAGGCATCTCTGTTGAGTAACCCGGCCAGTTTTGAGGCTGTGGATTGTGAATCAGGGAAACAATTTTTTCCGGAGAATATTTGCGTTTTGCAATGTCCCGGAAAGCAGGTCCTATTTGTTTTTTATCAGCATTGTGACAAGCGATACAAGTATAGTTGGTCAGCAAGCCTTTTACCTGTGCATAAGTAGGCGCCGCAGTCGAAATAGGTTTAGTTGCTGCAGTAGCAGTGCTTTCAGCTCCATTTGGATCATCGGCGTTAGGCTTATCACCTGTCGCTTTGGTTTTAGCAGGTGCAGCTGTTGTTTTGGCAGATCTTCCTGAATTTTTGGTACTCACTTCGCTCATAGACAATTTAGCTCCAGTAGGAATGCTGTTCAGCGTATAATAACCAATCGGGTGCAGCAATGCGGATGAAGAACCCTGCTCACGTACACCATCAACTTTGATGGTATGGATATAGTACTGGCGAAGGTTATCAACAATCAATCTTGCCCTCAGACCGTCAGCAGAAACTTTTACCCCTTTAACTTTAAGTTTCTCCAGATTCACCGGAGGCGATCCGTAAACCGGGTGGTATTTATAGATATAGCTTTCTACATCATAAGAACTCAGGTCTTCTGCAGACTTCTTGTCAACAGGTGTAGTAAATTCAATCTCAAAACCATCAGGCATTGCCCGTATGGCCCTCATTTCGAAAGGAGTTTTGGTATAGGTCAAACGCTCAAGGCCTTCATTGGCATCACCAGCTGAACCCCATCCACGGTTAGTTTCACCTACGAACAATGAATTGTCAGTACCCCAGCCCAAACGCAGTACTCCTGAACGGAAACCACTTCTGAACAAGAAGGATGCACCCTGCTCAACGCCGTTTACAGTTTCCATAAACACCCTCGAGATGATACTCATACCCTGGTCACCGATCAGGATCTGTCCGGCAAACGGACCAAAAGCACCCTCAGGGATTTTAACAGGCTCTGAAGTAGAGATACCCAAAATACCATATGGCAACCATACTGAAGGCAAACGCAGCATAGGGAAGTCCTTTTTCATCTGGAACAAAGTTTTGAATTCTTCATCTACCCTGTTTTCAGGTTTGATCGCCCTTCCGTTCGCATCCACATTTCTTCTTTCATCAATTTTGGACCTGAAAAACTCTTCGGTCAGTTTTACAGGAGAGTCAGCTCTTCCAGTCCATCTCAGACCTGCCGGATGACCAATAAAATCTCCTTTTTCAACTCTCCATATCGCTCCTGATCCAACCCAGTCGCCCTGGTTATCGGTATAATACAATTGACCGTCGATCATACCGGGACCTGCAGGTGAACGCATACCGGTAGCCCATGGTTTCATCACACCATCTTCGGTGATGTTCATGGTCCATCCGCGCATAGGCACACGGCTTTCGCCACGGTACCACATTTCATCCCCAAAAGCAACGTTGCCGGTTACGAAGAACGACCCATCAGGTGCGATCTTAGGACCAAAGCTGTACTCATGGTAGTGACCACTCAGCGGCCATGCATAAACAGTTTCATAAACATCAGCTTTACCATCCTGGTTTTTATCGATCAGTTTGGTCAGCTCACCTCTTTGTGCGCAATATAAAGCACCATCCTTGTAAGCAAGGCCGAGTATTTCGTGTAATCCGGAAGCAAACTTGCGGAAATATGGTCTGTTGCTTGTAGGGTTTTCCACAATGAACACCTCACCTCTTCTGGTAGAAACACCCAGATTACCGTTCGGCAGCGTTACAAGCCCACCTACTTCCAGGATAGTTCCTTCCGGTGTCTTAACCTTGTTAATTTTATAAAAATCTTCCTCTTTAGGTGTTTCCTGCGCAAACCCCGTAGAAAAACTAAAGCTCAAAGCCAGCATTGCCAGCGTTTTAAAAGTATATTTCATGATCTAACCCTTCTTAAAATAAAATAGAATAATTTAACTTGCCGCGAACAAGAACAACAAGTTCTTTCTTCCCGTTGGCATCCCTAATCACAGGTTTGTCCTTCGCATCGTCAAATTTTACATAATAAGACTGACCGTCAAGCAGGTAAAGTCCTTTTGACACCTCCTGCACATCGGAGGCAGTACCTACCAGCGCATAAATGTTATCAGTTGGTTTTTCCAGCGTGATCGCCCTGGTCAGGCCCTGACCATTGTCCATAGACATAATGGCATCTGTCACTTTAGTTCCGAAGATATTATAAGTGAAAACCGGACGGTCCTGATCATCCAGTACATATCCCTTTGGTTTAAATCCTGTACCGGTTGTATCGGCAAGCCATGCAGCCTGAGCATCTGTCAGTTTAGCTAAAGCAGGAACAGGTTTTTTAGTAAATGAAGTCAGCACACCACGAGGTCTCGAAGAACCGTTACCCCTGCCGTCCCACATTGGAGTAGCATCGACAAATTCACCGTGCCATGCCTGAAACAATGATCCATTGTCAAGGTCATAGCTGAAATGCACCTGTTGCGGGCTACCTACTGAAATGGCGTGCACAACCACAGGCCCACCCGGAATGTATACGAAACTGCGGATATTGGGAGTAGTAGCAACATCAATAAAGATCGGGTCTGTATTGTCCCCTCTTTGTCTGCCTGCGATCGCAGCAGCAGAAGGCAATTTAGAAATTTTAATGTTTTTGAATGCAACTGCACCATGATCTCCCTGCAGACGTAAAGCACCTAACGCTTTTTCCTGACCGTTAGCACCCCTGGTTACCCCAAACAATTCTACATTGTCATGGATCACCACACCGTTCAGTTCAATACCCAGAATCCTTGCGTTATCAGTTTTTTTGCCCGAAGCATCAAACTTCGGCGCCTGGAATGCAATTTTGATGTGTTGCCAGGTGCCAGGTGCTTTAGAAGCATTTTGACGCGGCGCAGAACCCTGATAGCCTTTTTCTGCTTCAGGTTTTGAATCATCCCATCTCTGGTAGATCCCGCCATTATTAGAAGACTGCGGATTTTTCATTCCCCATGAATCTTCCAGCTGGATTTCATAGACCCCTTGCAGATAAATTCCGGAATTAGCTCCCTTTGCCATCAAATAATCCAGCTCGAGCATAATGTCTCCATGCTCTGCAAGCGTCAGCAGGTCAGAACCATGGTTCTTTTTAGTTGGCAGATTCACCAGCACTCCGCTGCCCTTCGAAATGTTTAATGCGTTCTGCTCATTCAAGTTTGCCGTTACACCCCCGGCAATTGTCCATGACTTGCCCGCGTCTTTAAACGACGACAGGTCATTCAGGGCAATCTCTGACTTGTCAGTTAGCTGCTGACCAGCCACAAGTGTAGTTCCCAACAGCCAGACAAAGGCAGTTGTTCCAAACCTTAAGTAATTAAGTTTCATGTTGTGGTTTTTTGGTTATAAAAATTTAAAAGTAACAAAATCATTCCTTATTAAAAGGATCGCAAAATAATGATTTTGTTACAATAAACAATAACAACTGTAAATGAATAAAATAGCCCTTATTTAATTTGCTAAAACTATTTTGTAACACATTCTCAAAACACATGCAAGACCAGATATCATGGCTTTCACCGCCAGCTGTGTCATGCCTGCCGGGAGAGACAAAATCATAAGAAGCCAATGTGCTCAAAACTTTACTAAAAAGTATTTAAAATATTACTAGGAAATCGATTGCAAAGCTGTATTTTTGAAACAGGGCATACCCATTTAACCATATCACAGCACGCAAAACCAAAACTCATAAATGAAGACTTCTTTAATACTATTCCTTTCGGGAATTGCACTTACAGCAGCGATTCCTTTTTCACAACAAAAAAGATCGACCCTACTAAAAACACCAGGCGATACTGTAAATAACCAGCGTAGTACACTTAGAATTGATACACCTGACCAGGACAGATTTGTTAAAGTGAACCTTGTCCATGGCGAGTTCACCGAACCTACAGAACTTGCTGTACTGCCCAACTACGACATCCTGGTGTCGCAGCGCCGTGGCGAATTTCTTTTATACAAGAACAGCACGAAGAAAGTTGTTGATGCAGGCAAACTCAACGTCTATTCAAAAACAAATACAGAAGGAGTAAATGCCGAAGAAGGGCTTCTCGGTCTTGCACTGGACCCTAACTTTGCAAAAAACCAGTATGTCTACGCTTTTTACAGTCCTATAGAAAAATCTGTGAATCGTTTATCACGTTTTAAACTGGTCAATGACAAGATCACCACAGCTACCGAAAAAGTAATCCTTGAATTTTATTCTCAAAGAGAGATCTGCTGTCACACCGGTGGTTCAATCGCTTTCGGCCCGGGCGGTTTACTTTATGTTTCCGCAGGTGACAACTCCACTCCTTTTGATGTCCCTAAAGAACAATACGTAAACAAAGGCTTTGCTCCATTAGACAACCGTGACGGCCTTCATCAATACGATGCAAGAAGATCTGCGGGCAATACCAATGACCTGCGCGGAAAAATATTAAGGATTAAAGTCAACGAAGACGGAACCTACAGCATTCCCGAGGGCAACCTCTTCCCTAAAGGAACACC
Organism: Pedobacter ginsengisoli; assembly: GCF_030244015.1. Taxonomy (GTDB): domain Bacteria; phylum Bacteroidota; class Bacteroidia; order Sphingobacteriales; family Sphingobacteriaceae; genus Pedobacter; species Pedobacter ginsengisoli. The sequence continues at coordinate 1,105,506 of NZ_JASSYX010000002.1, read as the reverse complement.
TAAAACCAAGCCCGAGATCTATGTCATGGGAAACAGAAACCCGTACAGGATCTCTGTCGATCAGAAAACGGGCTTCCTGTATTGGGGTGAAGTTGGCCCGGATGCCAGCAACGACGACCCTGCAAGGGGGCCACGTGGCTATGACGAAGTAAACCAAGCTCAGAAAGCCGGTTATTTCGGCTGGCCGCTCTTCGTAGGAAACAACTATGCTTATCACGCTTATGATTATAAAACCGGTACAAGCGGAGAAGCATTTAATCCTGCAGCTCCGATCAATAATTCTCCCAACAATACAGGTTTAACTACGCTACCTCCTGCTCAGCCCGCATTCATATGGTATCCTTATGGTGCCTCTGCTGAATTTCCCGAGGTAGGAACAGGTGGCCGTACCGCTATGGCAGGCCCCGTATATTATACCAAACCCGGAGCATCACCGTACCCCGCCTATTATAACGGAAAACTACTCATTTATGAATGGATCCGCGGATGGGTGAAAGCCGTGACCATGGGCCCGAACGGAGAATACAAAAGTATGGAGCCATTCATGGGCAATATCTCTCTTGCCGCACCCATCGATATGGAACAAGGTCCTGATGGTAAACTGTACATCCTCGAATACGGCAAAGGCTGGTTCTCTAAAAACCCTGATGCCGGAATCGTAAGAATAGATTATCTGGAAGGCAACCGTCCTCCAATCGTTCAAAACCTGAATATTGAAAATACCAGCGGACTTTTGCCGTATAAAATGACAGCTAAAGTAGAAGCCTCCGATCCTGACGGCGACGCTTTAACCTACGTATGGAGTCTGGGCAGCGGTCTTAAGAAAACGACCACCAAACCTGAATTGCAGCACACATTTGCCAAAGCAGGCAATTACGCCATCAGCGTTCAGGTTATCGACAAGAATAAGGCCTCGTCAAAAAGCCAGACTGTTTCGGTATCTGCCGGTAATGCCCAGCCAAAAGTTGACATACTGATCAGCGGCAACAAATCTTTCTATTTCCCGGGCAAGCCTGTCAATTACCAGGTTCAGGTTGCCGACAAGGGCGCCGTTGTCAACAAAAACAGGATTTATGTCTCCAGCAGTTATATTGAAGGAACAGACCTTGCGGGCGCAAAACTGGGTCACCAGGAAGCTGCACAAACACTTGCCGGCAAAGCCATCATGTTGAAAAGCGATTGTATCGCCTGTCACAAGATTGATGAGAAATCAATAGGCCCAATGTTCAAACTGGTGTCTGCCAAATACCAGAATAAGCCCAATGCGTCAGAATATCTTGCCGGTAAGGTCATCAAAGGAAGTACCGGCGTTTGGGGAGAGGTCGCCATGCCATCACATCCAACTATGAAGGAATCTGACGTTAGACAGATTACCGACTGGATCATGAGCCTGAGTGCAAAAGCCTCAACGGCACCATCGTTGCCAACAGCGGGCAAAATCGTTCCCCCTGCGGAGATCAGCAAAGGCCAGTCTGTGCTCTCCCTGAAAGCAACCTACTCTGATCAGGGAACTGCCAGTCTGAAATCATTGACCGCAAACGACGCAGTTACATTAAGGAACAGTGAGATCAACGCAAAAGACATTAAGGACATCTCGGAATTTGCCCGTAAAGATTCCAAAGGCGACATCTCCCTGATCTTCCCTCAAAAAGCAGGCTGGATCAAGCTGAGTCAGATAGACCTTACCGATATCACTGCATTGCAGTTAGGACTGAACAATTCAAACGCACGCTACACCATAGAGATCAGACTGGACAGCGAAGATGGTAAAGTCCTGGCCTCTACAACAACCAGTAATCTGAACGTTCCGATCGCAGCAGTAACTGACGGTAAGTTTCATGATGTTTACATCCTTGCGAAAAACACAACAGAGAATGTAAAAGACAGACCATCATTGAAGGCGATTACAGTACGCACCAAGTAAGCTTAGTTAAACAAAGAAGAAATTTAGTTAAAAATAAAACTTAGCTAATAAAAAAACGTCATTGCGAGGCACGAAGCAATCTCATTATGAAAGGAGATTGCTTCGTGCCTCGCAATGACGTATTATAGCAGTCCTGACAAGGATTTCCTATTTCTTCGCGACCTTTCCTCCCAAATTCACCACCGCCCCGATCGTAAAGATCGAACTACCGGCATTCATATATTTCCTGCTGTTGAGCCCAAAATTACCACTGGTCGTATACTGCAACTGAAACTGATCACTCAGTTTCATCCGCGTAAAAAATATCGGCTCCAAAAATACATTGCCCTCACGCATCTGGCCTATTCCATTGATCATAAAAGTCTTCATTTCCACCGAGCTGATCCGCAATGCCGTACCATAATTGATCGGAAAGTCCTTTCCAAACAACTTCAGATTGCTAGATTTTTTAGAACTATAATTGACCTGTAAAAAGGTCTTATTAAAGGTAGCCTCTTCCAGATCAGTTCCTGTCAGCACACCATTGTCATCATACCGCCTGTAAGTACGGTCCGTACTGCCGCCCCCATAACCAACATATACCTCAAGGATGCGGTTATCATCAGGACCAAAAGTATTGAAATAGCCCGCCCCCGCTTCAATAAGCTTGTTCTTATAGTCCTTCCGCTCCCATTCCCTGTTCATCCTGGAACCACTGAATAACACGCCAAAATGATCAGAAACCGCATATGCACCATTCAGACTAACATTTCCACGCAACGAAATGTGTCCGCCACCACTAAACTCGCCCTGTTGGCTCAGCATCGGAGTGTTAGGTACATTAGGCATATACATAGAAGAACAAGAACTCAGTAAAAAAACAGAAAGAACAAGTATTGAAAATCGGTTTTTGATCATAATCGGATGTTTGATAAAACTTATCTGCAGCCAGATAAATTGCTGAATGAGGCCAAACAAATTTGACGCCAAGTTCAGCTCATCAGCATTTTTCCCGGCAAACACATGACGAAAATATCATTTTTAAAAACATTTGGTCCACTTTTAGGGTTGTTAATAGAATAATATGTCAGCTAGAAACAAAACGATAATTATCTCAAATCGCCTCCCTGTAAAGATTACAGAACAGAACGGAGAGTACATTTTAAGACCAAGTGAAGGCGGGCTCGCCACAGGATTAGGCTCGGTGTATAAAGATGGTAACAACATCTGGATAGGCTGGCCCGGTATAGAAGTCCCCCCGGAACGGCAAAAAGAAGTAACCAGGAAACTAGCGGGTCTCAACCTCATCCCGGTATTTTTAACCAACGAAGAGATCAACCTTTACTATGAAGGATTCTCCAATGAAGTGCTCTGGCCCGTATTTCATTACCTGGTCACTTATGCCAATTTTGACCAAACCTACTGGGACTTCTATCAGCTGGTCAATGACAAATTCAGCGAGGTAGTTATCCAGCACATCAAAGACGGAGATACCATATGGGTGCAGGACTACCAGCTGCTGCTGCTGCCATGCAGGATCCGCACAGAAAGACCAGGAGTTACCATTGGCTTCTTTCAGCACATCCCCTTTCCCTCCTATGAAATCTTCAGGCTCATACCCTGGCGGGAAGAACTGATTAAAGGCATGCTGGGCGCAGACCTGCTGGGCTTCCATACATTCGATGACGTCAGGCACTTTCTAAGCGCCGTATCACGCCTGTCCAGCAGCAAGATGGACGACAATGTCATCATTTATAAAAACCGGCACATCGTTGTTGAAGCCTTCCCTATGGGCATTGACTACGATAAATTTGAAGGACTAACCCAACACGCCAAGGTTGCCCGTTACGCTACAGCATTTAAGGAAAGTCAGAAAGACCTCAAGATCATACTGACCATCGACCGGCTGGATTACAGCAAGGGCATTATACAGCGGCTTCAGGCGCTCGAACTCCTGCTCCAGCTGCACCCCAAATACATCGAACAAGCCGTACTCTACATGATTGTGGTACCTTCAAGAGATACCGTGCCACAATACAGGGAACTGCGCGACCGCATAGACCAGCTGGTAGGCAATATCAATTCCAGGTTCCGTACTATGAACTGGGTACCTGTACATTATTTTTACAAATCCTTTTCTGTCGAATTCCTTTCCGCACTTTACAGCAGCTCAGACATTTGCCTGGTCACCCCCATGCGTGATGGAATGAACCTGGTCAGCAAAGAATATGTAGCATCACGTACCAACAACGATGGTGTACTGATACTCAGTGAAATGGCGGGCGCATCAAAAGAGCTTAATGACGCCCTGATCGTTAACCCCAACAACATTGGGGAAATCATGCGCGCAATAGTCCAGGCCATTGACATGCCGCTGGAAGAACAAACCGCACGCATGAGCAGCATGCGGCATATCGTCAAAAAATTCAACATCAACCTCTGGGTTAAAAACTTTATGGACAAACTTTTGGAAGTAAAACAACTGCAACAATCCATGCTGACCAAATATGTTGCCCAGTCCATCAAAGATCAGATCTCAAAAGCCTATGTAGCAACCAATGACAGATATATATTCTTAGACTACGACGGCACACTGGTTGGCTTTCAGGGTGATATAGACAAAGCATCACCAGATCAGGAACTTTACGACATCATTGCCAGACTTTCCGATGATCCGGCCAACCGCGTCATCATCATCAGCGGGCGCCGCTATGAGACATTAGAGAAATGGTTCGGACACCTGAATCTGGACATGATCGCCGAGCATGGCGCCTGGCAGAAACAGCTCAATGAAGAGTGGAAATCGCTGCCCCTGCTGACCGACAAATGGAAACAGGACGTAAAAACCGTACTCGACACTTATACCGACAGGACACCCGGATCCTTTGTGGAAGAAAAGAGCTATTCCCTGGTCTGGCATTACCGCAAGGTGGAGAAAGGACTCGGAGAACTCAGGGCCAGCGAAATTGTGAACCACCTGAGAATGGTCATAGCCGACAAAGGGCTGCAGATGATGGACGGCAATAAAGTCATAGAGTTCAAAAACATAGAAGTCAACAAAGGCAAAGCGGCACTCAACTGGCTGCACAACAACAACCCGGACTTTATCCTTGCCCTTGGCGATGACCATACCGATGAAGATATCTTTAAAGCATTGCCGGAAGACGCCTATACCATCAAAGTCGGCAGTAACATATCATCAGCACGCTATTACTTAAGAGATTACAAAGAAGTAAGGGAATTGCTGAAAACACTGACCACCTACCAGGAAAAGACACAAGCCAATCAGGAAAGAATACAAAACCGTTCAGCTGCAAGGCGGGCAGAAAAACCATCGCTGCTGCGACGGATCTACCGCGCCCTTACTGCCAGGTAGCGGAAATCCGCTATAAAAATACCGGTCTGTCCAGCTTGATCGCAATGCGGTGTGCCGCATTCATCAAACCCACATGACTGTATGCCTGCGGAAAATTGCCCCACTGGCTTCCATCCTTCTCATCCACATCCTCGCTAAACAGCAATAAATGGTTGGCGTACTGAATGATGGATTCAAACTCACGGATCGCATCATCCAACCTGCCCACACAAGCCAAAGCCTCGATATACCAGAAAGCACAGATCAAAAAAGTAGTTTTTGGTCTGCCAAAATCATCTGTATGCAGATACCGGTAAAACAAACCATTCTCCGCTTTCAGCTCCTTCTCCAAAGCCAGTAAATGATCCCTGGCCCTTTCAGAAGCCGGATCAAGGTAGTTCATCAGGATCAGCTGCAGCGTGCTGGCATCAAGATGCTGACTGCCGACCGCATGGGTATAGACTTTTCGTACCGGATCATAACAATCCTCAATGTGTTTCGCCGCCTTATTGATCAGGATAACCGCACGCTCCTCGTACACAGCATTGCCAATAGTTTTGGCCATTTTCAATGCCGCATTTGCCCCGGCCCACTGAAACAAATTGGTATAGCAATGCGTATGTGCGATGTTCCTGAACTCCCAAAGTCCCGCATCCCGCTCATCAATAGTGCGCTCGATCTTGCCCAGCAGATAATCCAGCCAGCGTGCCGAATCCTGTCTTTCTCTGAAAATAAAGCGGTGGTCAGTATACAAAGGCAGCATAGAAACCAGTACCTGACCATAGATATCATTCTGAATGTGTTCATAAGCCTGGTTACCGATCCTGACCGGCTTATTGCCCTGGTAACCACCAATGTGCTTCAGGATCCGCTCGGTGAGCACCTTTTCTCCCGCTATGCCAAATAAGGGCTGATAACGCTCATCGTCCCTGAAAGAAATGTCAGTAATGTAACCAAAGTACTTTTCCATTTCCTCGAAATGACCGATGTGGTTCAGCGCGGTGATCACATAATACGTATCCCGCATCCAGCAGTAGCGGTAGTCCCAGTTGCGCTTACTTCCCGGTGATTCCGGTAAACTCGTCGTACTTGCCGCAATAATAGCCCCGGTATCCTCAAACTGATGGATCTTGAGTACCAGCGCAGAGCGGATCACCAGATGCTGATAAAACCCCGCAATCTTAGAATGTTTGATCCATCGCCGCCAGTACCTGATCGTCTCGGTAAGAAAGCGTTCCGCAGTACTGATTATGGGAGCATTCAATTCATGACCATAGGTCAGGATCAGGTACTTAGGCTCGTTCAGCGCAAAATACTTCTCATCCTCTATATAGCTCAGCGAAATGTTGGTACTCAGCTGCATGTTTTCGATGCAGCCCGTAAATAAAATATGGTTACTTCCCCGGTGCCCCTTTTGCTTCACAGCACCGTAATTACAAACCGGACTGCACTTTACCCGCACCCTCGGGTTACCCTCCAGGGGCTCAATTTTCCGGATCAGCATTAGCGGCTTAAAATACCTTTCATGATGATAAAACCGTGGTGCAAAATCTGTAATCCGATACTTCCCCTCCGGATTAGACACTTCAGTGACCATTACATTCGTATTTTCCAGGTAAAACTGACGTGATGTAAACTCGCCATGCGGGCGAATGGAAAACTCCCCCCCTTTTTCACCATCCAGTAAACCGCCAAAAACAAAACTGCTGTCAAATCTTGGCCAGCAAAGCCAATCGATATTCGTATTCTTATTTACATGCGCGATGTACGCACAATTTCCTATAATACCCGTTTGGTAGGTATGCCGTTCTGTCATAAATTATTGAATTGATACCAATTTATAACAAAGCGAACCCTATTTTGTTCTGATCATAACTAAGGTCACCAGCCTAGGCCGTAGTCTTCGCCATGGTTACTCGATCCACCCCAGAGGCTGCCATGTTTCCAGTCAAAATAAATGGCATTGATGGGCCCGCTGGTCCTGTCATCAAAACTAAGTGTATAACCCATCTTCTTTAAGTCGCCGCGTACCATTTCAGGAGTACTGTCGTGCAATAAGATCTGCCCGGGCTTAGGCTCACGGTCAGTCAGTTTTGTACCGCCGAGTGACAACCATAGCTGATTGGTATTGATATTGGCCGCTTCTGACGCCTGCTGAACATTCATCCCGAATTCCGCCACATTGAGAAAAAACTGCAATAAATTCTGGTCCTGCGTATCACCGCCCTGCACCGCCGAAGCCAGAAAAGGTCTGCCATCCTTCAGCGCCAAAGAAGGCGACAAAGTCACCCTCGGGCGTTTGCCAGGCGCGACCACATTAAAAGGATTCAATGCCGAATCCAGCACGAAACTCTGCATCCGCTGGCTCATTCCAACTCCCGTATTGCCCGCAATACAAGCAGGCAGCCAGCCACCGCTCGGCGTGATGGAAACCACCCAGCCCTCCTTATCCGCCGCCTCTACCGAAGTAGTACCGCGCCACAACCTGTCCTGGTACAACTCAGGCGCACTATTGTTGCCCATATCATGCTTAGGCGCAAAATTTCTTTTAGTGGTGTCCAGTTCATAGCCCCTTTTCTTCAATAAACCCAGATACGGATTCTTTTTTCCCTCAAAAGGATACGGATCACCAGGCCCAATCGAGACATCATTTTTATCGTACCGGATCAGTCCCGCCCTTTGCTTTGCATACTCCTTGCTCAACAGACCCTTTATAGGTTCAGCCGGTGGCAAATAAGAATCTCCATAATAAAAATCACGGTCAGCGAAAGCCAGGTTCATGGCCTGGTACAGCGTATGAATGTACTTTGTACTGTTATAACCCATAGCCTTCAGGTCAAAATTTTCCAGTATATTCAGTGCCTGCAACATCACAGGACCCTGTGTCCACTGTTGCAGTTTATAGACCTCAATGCCCTTATAATTCACCATCAGCGGCTCTTCCTCCACAGGTTTCCATTTGGCCAGGTCCCCCATCGTGATCAGTCCGCCCTGCTCCTGACATCCCCTGACAAACTCACGGGCAATGTCCCCTTTATAAAACCGGTCATAAGCCGCCATCATCGCATCCTTACGGCCCTTTCCCCGTTTCAGCGCATTGCGTTCCGCCTCTACAAGTTTACCCAAGGTTTCCAGCAGATCTTTCTGCACAAATATCTCCCCGGCTTCCGGTGCCTCACGTTGTGAAACAGCTGCATTTTGACCTCCCGCAACAACCGCCGGCGAATGCGGCAGAAAAACTTTCCTGCTGTACGGCCACGCTTTGATCATCGGTTTATAGCGCTCCATGATATTGGCCGCCTGGGCCTCAATCGGATATCCGGCAGCCATTTGCATCGCCGGTTCCAAAACCTGCTCCAGGCTCATTGTTCCATAATTGGCCAGCATATAGATCAGCCCACCAGGCGTACCAGGAGTAGTTGCCGCCAGCGGGCCATACTCAGGCGGAAAATTAAGCCCTTTATTCTTGAAGAATTCAGGTGTCGCACCAGTCGGCGCAAAACCCATCGCATTGATCGCAATTACTTTTTTAGTCTTCGGATTGTAGATGAGCACCTGTGTTTCACCACCCCAGCTCAGTGTGTCCCACATCGTACAGGCAGCGGCCAGCATTGCACAGGCCGCATCAACGGCATTTCCCTTTTTCTGGAAGATCATCGCACCAGCAGTAGCGGCCAGAGGCTTGCCCGTAATGGCCATCCAGCTGCTGCCGTGCAGTACAGGCTTTTGTGTCTGCTGAGCCAATAACGGCAATACAAAACAAACAGAAAGAATCAAGGCTAAAAGTCGCTTCATAAAATGAATTTAGAAGCAACTAATTTAGCTAAATAAGATCCAGTTTCAAACTGATCTCCATGAGCGTGGGCAGGTTGAAACTATAAGTTCCGCTGAGCCACTGTTTGATCACAGAAATGTCGCGTCCCATAATGAGCGAAAATTCATACTTGCTCATATTGCGTTCTCTCAGCACTTTTTTTATGGCCTCGGCCATATTGATTGATTTTCTTAATTCCGTCATGACGACCAGTATTAAATGTGACCAGTGGCATCAACTGCCCCGGATTAAATGGATTGATTGCATAGCATATTGCACCTATTGTACCAAAGCGTAAAATTTATCCCATAATGCCCTTTAGGCTGTTTCCAGTGGCCCAGTGCATTTTACACGCAAAAAAACTGGGGAAATAATTACCGTACACTGAGGATTTTGATGGCCTGTATGTAGAAAAAAACTCGCTTTTTTCCTACCTTGTCATACCGGTTTTCAAAGACCTGCACCATTAGAAATCAAGCACCATTAGAAATCAATACATGACCATGAAGATATATCAGCGCGCATTGACCCTGCCGGAACGGAAGCGGGGATTTCACCTGATCACAGATGAAATCAGGCGCGCACTGCCCGAAATCGGGGAACTCCAGAGCGGCATTTGCCAGATATTCATACAGCACACCTCAGCCTCACTGACCATCAACGAAAACGCAGACCCCACAGTAAGAGTAGACTTCGAAACTTATTTCAATAAAACCGTCAGGGAAAACGACCCCGATTATGAGCACGACTATGAAGGGTCTGATGACATGCCCGCCCACCTTAAAGCATCGATATTGGGCAGTTCCGTGATGATCCCCATCAGTAACGGAAGGCTGGCCCTCGGCATGTGGCAGGGCATTTACCTCTGTGAGCACCGCAACCGCGGCGGAGAAAGAGACCTGATCATCACAGCCTGGGGCAATTGAGCCTAAGAATCAGTTAAACCCAAAGGTCAATTAGGTTCAGGGGTCAGTAAGCGGATAGACAGAACAACAAAAACCAGAAATAAATAATGAGCGCAAACATCTCACGTAAACAATTCATCAGGAACACCGCAATCGCGGCGGCCGCCCTCCCTTTGGGCCTATCCACATTAAACGCCGCCCCGGCAACTTCACTAAGTACAGCCGCGGCAACTTCATTAAACGATGCTCCACCAGCCCAGAATACCGGGCTTCCTGAAGCTGAACCATCACAAAAACCTGATCCTGCAGCAGCACCTGCCGACGATAAACTCAGCATCAGCATATTCTCCAAACACCTCCACTGGCTCAATTACAAAGACATGGCGGCCCTTGCCGCGCAGCTCGGCTATGACGGCGTAGACCTCACCGTACGCGACAAAGGTCATGTCCTTCCTGAAAACGTCGCAAAAGACCTGCCCAAAGCAGTAGAAGCCATCAGAAATGCCGGACTCGAAGTCTACACCATCACCACCGACATCAGGACCGCAGACGAGCCACATACACAAGCTATTTTAAAAACAGCCGCCTCAGTCGGCATCAAAAACTACCGCATGGGCTGGTATGGTTACACCGGAAAAGGCATACAAGCAGATCTGGAAACCTTCAAAAAAGACCTGAAAGGATTGGCAACGCTCAATGAAAAATACCAGATCCATGGCGATTATGAAAACCATACCGAAAGATTTGGCGGCCCCATCTGGGACCTGTGGCTATCCCTGAAAGACCTCGACCCCAAATGGACCGGCATCCAGTTCGACATCCGGCATGCCACAGTAGACGGCGCAGAAGCCTGGCCGCGCAACCTCGAACTGATCCATAACCACCTCGGTTCCATTACCATCAAAGATTTTCACTGGGAAAAGAAAGACGGCAAGTGGACGACTCAAAATGTAGCCCTTGGTCAGGGAATGATCGACTTCAAAAAATACTTCAGACTACTCAAACAATACGGCTTCAAAAAGCCCATTTCACAGCATTTCGAGTATCCGATCGGCGGAGCTGAATCCGGAGGCCGCAAACTCAGCATCCCAAAAGACGAAGTGATCAGCCACATGCAAAAAGACCTGCAGACCTTAAAAGGATGGCTCAAAGAAGCAGAGCTGGGATAAAAATACTTCATCCAGCATACCACAACCCAATGGGAATAAAAAAACAACTGAAGCCCCGCTTTCTGCAACATACCTTTCTGACCGGAGCCATCTGTATACACACACTACTGGCAATCAGCAGCGCCGCACGGGCACAATCGAAACCCGCAGAAATCCAAATCATCAGCGATACCCGCTTTCAGTACGGCATTGGCCTGATCGGCGAAAGCTCAGCCCATCCGGAGATTATAGACACCCTTCGGCCCTTTGGCAAACAAGGCAGCCCCACCAATAAGCAAATAAGGCCCCCCATCTGGAAAATGCCACAATGGGCCAGCCGCTACAACTTAAAAAACACGCCCTCCGTCCAGCACGGTGATACCATTATCTATCAAAACCAGGGCAAAAAAGTCAGCTTTCTGACACAGGGAAAAGAAACCACCATTAGCCTGGAAGTCTTCGGGTCAAAAGAATACCTTAAACCCAGAATTGCCAATGAAGCCTGGCCCCACCTGCTGCTCGAACAACGCACCAACCAAATGCCAATTGCCAAAATGAAGGAACTGGACTTCAGGATTAGCGCAAGGCTCCTGTATTCCATCAACAAAACCGGCACCGCTTACGACCCCGGCCTGCACGCCGCACAAGTCACCTTCTACCTGCTGATCCAAAACGTCAACAAAGCATCAGCGGGCTATAGCGACTACTTCTGGTTTGGCCTGCCCCTTTACGACTCCAGGCACCCCATACTGGAAGAATACGCCGCACAAGACCTGGGAAAAGAAGACGCCACAAAGAAATTTATCCTCAACGTGGCCTCCAAAGAAATCTACTCAGGAACATTACACGATAAAAAATGGATAAACATTCATAAAGACCTTTATCCATTGATTAAAAAAGCTTTTCAAAAAGCCAAAGACAACGGTTACCTGAAAACCACCACATTTGAAGACATCGCCATCGAAAGCACCAATCTCGGATGGGAAATTCCCGGCACATTCGACAGCGGCATCCAGTTTAAAAACCTGAAGTTAAGTACTGAAATGCAGGAATAAACACAATCATCTTTAAATCATACCAGTATTTCACCTGTATGATCAGATAACCGCCCAACAAAGCCAAAACCAGCTCACCAAAACCGGTAGCCGAGCCCAAAAGTGAAGGCTTGAGTTCTTATCGTCCCTGAATTTGAAGGCTTAATAAGATTCAACAATCCAACTTCATACCCCACACCCACAAAAGTGTTCTCCATAAATTCATATTCGGTTTTAAGGTTCAGGCCAAGCTCAAAATCCTTATAAACATTAAGGTAGGGCGCATCCGGATCATAAGGTCTGTCATAGTATCCATTTTGATACTTCTTCATCCCACTTACCATAAACCCTCCGAAAAGACCCCCGGAAAGGACCAGCGCTCTGTTACCAAGTTTTATACGCCTGACCAGATTGACCGGCACCTCCAGCATGAACAACTTTTCATCTTTATACTGTGAGCGGTAGCTACCTGACACAAACTCCTCGGGCCTTGCTCCTTTTCCAATATACTTCAAACCAGTACGCAAGGCAAATGAGTTCTTGAGGTTAATATCCACAATTCCCTCCGCATAATATGACCATATAAACTCATACTCCCCTCCGAAATCACTACCATCTACATAGCGGCTGTGCTTAGAATAAAAACTATTGTAAGTCATACCCGCACCCAGCATGAAACTTACCCTTTTTTCCTGTGAACGGGCAGTACCACAAAACAATATTAAGCCCAACAAGGCTACAGAAACAGATTGAATGAAGAAGCGTATCATATAGTATATTTTAAACAAGATAAAAAATAAACCAGAGCGCAAAAAATAAAAGCGATCACACAGATCGCTTTTATCAAAATACTTTTATTTACTGCCACACCAGCCGGGAAATCCCAAACCGGGGATGAGCTAAAAGTCAGCCAAAAACCGGCACAAACACCCTACTTCTTCAGCTGCTCAAAATAAAACACACCCTTCTTGTTCACCACCACAATATCAATCAGCTTATCCTTGTTCATATCCACTGCGTTGGTCTGCAAACCATTACCAGAATCAGAATCGATCAGGTGCGGCGTCCATGAAGGCACCTTACCCGGCTTATACTCAAACCAATACAAAACTGCTGGCTCACGCTCACCCGGATCGTGACCCTGATGCGCCCAGAAACGCTTACCAGTTACCAGGTCAGGATTGCCATCCTTATTCATATCCACCAAACCCAGACCATGCGTCTGCGAGAAAGTTTTCATAATATCATGATGCTTCCAACTCACCGCACCAGCAGCATCCACTACCTGCTCATGCCACCAGATCCCATAAGCATGCGCCGACGAACTGATCACATCCATATCACCATCCCGGTCCAGGTCCATCACATACATCTGCGAAGCATCCTCACCCAGATCCGCCTCATGCCATACCCAATTGCTCTGCTTCGGATCAGCAGGCGATTCCCACCATCCATGACGGATCACCACATCATTACGACCATCCTTGTTCATATCCCCAAAACCAAGCCCATGCGTAAACTGATGCGTACCACGGTCCTTCACATCACTGATCACATGCACCGTCCAGTCCGTAGCCCCTTTCGACTTCGGCGATTCCAGCCAGATCATCCGGTTTCCCTTAGAATCGTTGCACAACAAATCAACCCTACCATCAGCATCCACATCCACAAAACGCGGCGACTCATTACCTACCGAAGAATACAAAGGAAAAGCCTTCCAGTGACCACCGGAATTCTTAGGATTCTGATACCATACCGCCGCTTCGCCAGGGAAATCCACACGGATATAATCCAGCCAGCCATCCTGATCCACATCCATCACATGGTTCAGAAAAGAATCACTATAACCCGTATTGAAATCAAACTTGCCCGGCGTATACACCTCATGCTTCGTCCAGTTAGGCGCCTCATACCAGAAAGCCCCCGCTACGATATCCATCTTACCATCCTTGTTCAGGTCACCCACACCAGCACCCTCAGAAAAAAAATCCGTACTGATCACCGTCTTTTTAAACTTCAGTTCTTTCGTTTTCTTCTGCGCAACGGCATCAGTGCCACTATAACACAGGCCAGCGCCCGTCAACAGCGCCACCGCAATCATTTTATAATTTGGTTTATTCATCTTCATTTGGTTGTGTTTTTTTAGTTGTGTTTATTTTTTTACTTCTGATTCTTTTTACCGGTGTCATTTCTACCGGTGTTATTTTTACCGGTGTTATTTTACTGGTGCTCTTTTTACTTCTGCTTCTTTTACTTGTATTTTATCTACACAATTTACATTTATTCTTTTACTAATCATTTATTTATTGCCACCGCCATGCACTATCACTCCTCGTCATTGCGAGGAACGAAGCAATCTCCGTACTTCTTTTGAGATTGCTTCGTCGTGAAGAACTCCTCGCAATGACGATTCTACCGGCAGTTCTCGAAATGACGGGCGGCACAATCCTGGTCCTATCTGCGCTAACGCACTCAAATTACCTATTTCCTCTGCACTAGCGCGGAGCAGAAAAAATCACCTTCTCAGAGAAGACATCAGCGTTCTTGGAGCTCCTTCAGCGACAAGAAATGCAGTCTTCGAAGAGAATGGTTATTTTTTCCAGCTCCAAGCGATTCCAATAAACTTTCACCACGAGATCCTCATACTTCGGGATAACGATTCCCCCTCTACTCCTTTGTTGCCAATAAAAACTTCAGCAGCGCATCAAAATCCTTTGGCGCAATCGTATTTCTGAACTGATCCGGCATCAGCGTATACTTAGACGGTACCCGCTCCTTAATATCCGCTTTCGCCACAGAAAACTCCTGCCCTCCCGGATTCGCAAAAACCAATACCGCACCCTCCTCACGACGGAACAAACCCGTCAGCACCTTACCATTATTCAGCGTAACATTATACGTCCTGAAAGCCTGCGAAATATTCCTGTTCGGATCCAGAACCTTCTCCGTCAAAGCCTTCTGCCCCCAATTGCCAATACCATCCAACTGCGGACCAATCATACCGCCCGTACCCTTAATCTGGTGGCACATACTGCAATTCTGAATAAACATCGCCTTCCCCTGCTCCACAGAAACCGAAGAAGGATCAAACGAAGCCAAACGCGCAGCAATCAAAGCCTTACGCGCCTCACTCTCAGAAGCCTGACCAACAGACAATTTCTTAAACTCCGACTGCTGCGCAGCACTCATATTCGCACTAAGCCTCTCCTTCACAGCAATCTCAGAAAGCAGGTCAAACGGCACATCACCCTGTTTCACCGACTGCAGCAACCTGTCAATACCAGTCCCATCATTCACCAAAATAGAAGCAATCCCCAATTGTAAACTCCGCTGACTACCCGCCATCGCCTTTTGCAAAGCAGCAAACCGCGAAGGCGAAGCACTCTGTCCCAGCACCATCGCCATTTTCTCCTTCACCAACTGACTTTCAGCCAGATCCAGCAACACCCCCTCCACCAAAACACCATTACCCCGCGCGTCAATCGCCATCAGCGCATTCGCAGCCGCTGCGCGGGATTTATAATCAGCAAGCCTGTCCGCCAGCAAAGCCTTCAAAGCAGGCACCAAAGACACCACCTTATACGTCCCCGCAATCTCCGCCGCCCTCGTATACCGCTCCGCAGTCTCTGCCAAACCCCTGTCAGGGATCGAAAGCACCGCTGGCTTAAAGCCCCCGATACCCACAGAACCCGTCCTGGTACTGTCCACCACCTCAATATAACCCAGCTGCCCTGCATACTTAGACAAATCAAACGGCACCTCCTTCATCAAATCCCTGTTGGTCATCGGCGTCGTAAAAGCAGCCCGGTAACTGCCGATCACCTTATGCGACTTAGCCAATAAAACCCGTACCGAATTCTTAGAAACACCAGTCTTCGCCTCCGTGTTGTGCACATCATTGTCAAACACACTCAGCTCCAGCGAAGCCGGCAATTTAAACACCGAAGAAACCAGCACGCCAGTCGGCGGATACCAGTTGAACTCGCTCCACAACAACTTAACCCTCGGCAGCTCACCCACAATAGCACGATCAATCATGGCCCATGGATTCTCCGGATCCCCCGTTTCCAGCAAAGGCCTGTTGCTCCACATCTCAGAAGAACCAATAACGCCATTGTCAGAAACTCCAGCACCAGCACGTACATTCACACCACCCCGGGTACCTGCACCAGAATACCCGGCCAACGCCTTTTCAGCCAGACTGATCCCCCAATCCCTCATCGCCGGAACCACTGCCCCCCCACTTTGCTGCAAACCCTGCTGCATCGTCGTAAACAACACATACTGCGCATTCACATCATTCGCAAACCTTTTCTGAATATAAGCCACCGGACGGCTCAATTGCGCAGGTTCCAGAAAACGCCCTATATACTCCAGACTACCCAGCAACTCCGCCTTCGGCAGATCATGCCCCTCCAGGAACTTCATTGCAAACAGAGCCCCCTCCTTCGACGGCACATCCTTCACCACCCTCATCAGCACATCCATCTGCAAATCAGACCAATTCTGCGCCACCACATGACGCATCACCCCCTCATTCCTCATATTATTGCGCAAGGCCAGCAGCACCGTATACTTCAAATGAGTGTCCTTTTCGTCCGCCTTGCCGTACAAAGTCAGCAAAGGCCCCACATTGTCCGGATCAACAGCCTTACCCAACACCTCAGCCGCAACACGCTGCACATGCACATTCGCATCCGTCAAAGCCTTCAAAGCCAGGCCCCTGTGCCCCGGAGAAACTGTTTTTTGCTCCGCCAATATCCTGAACGCATGCACTTTAACCAAAGGATCAGCAACGCCGGCAGAAGACTTACCCGAACTCCGCAAGCCAGAACCCGTAACCCCCGAAGACCCGGCACCGCCTGATGCAGCTACCGCACCCTGCAGCGCCTTTTCCAGCACCCCATCCGGCAAAGCATTCAACCTATACAACGCCCAAAGCGCTTGCACAGCCGCTTTAGCACTTGTCTTATCCGAACCCAGAACTTTCAGCAAAGGCTGTACAGCAGCAGCACCAAACCTTTGCACCACCTGATTGGCAATCGCCATCCTGATGTTCAACTGCGGATAATCCAGGTGCTTCAGCAATTCCGTCAAACCCGCCTTACTCCAGTCCTGCACCTTGTGGTCCGTATGCTTTTCCGTGCCCACATACCTGATCTTCCAGATCCGGCCACTCTGCCTGTCCCTCAAAGGATGATCCAGCGGCACCTCATAATGCCCGATGATCCTATTGTAAAAATCCGCCACATACAGCGCCCCATCCGGCCCCTCCTTTATCGCCACCGGCCTAAACCACGGATCCGCACTGATCAGAAAATCCGCCTCCCTTTTAGCCTCCGGCGATGAACCGCTCAGCGACATCGTATTCCGGTTGATGCGGCAGGTCACCACATCCCCATTGTAAAAACTATTCCTGTACTCCTGCGGAAACTGCTCGCCCAAATAATAATCCAGACCTGACAGCGCAGTAGACCCCAGCTCAAAACTCATCATCTCCGGCGCATAACCCATAGCAGGCGCCTTCTTGCCAAAATGCGGATACTCCCCACCCTTGATCAATTGGTAAATCGGTTTAGAATGGCAATCCACAGAATACAAATAACCCAGCTCATCAAACGTATACCCAAAAGGATTGACCCGGCCAAAGCTCGTCTGCTCCACCCTGCTTCCATCCTCCTTAAACCTGAACGTATTACCCGACACCATCGTGATCGAATCCCCATCCGTACCCGCAATGGTCGAGGTATTGGTAAAACCATGGCAAGCATAGATCCAGCCGTCAAAACCACGGGCAAAATTGTTGACCATGCCATGCGTATCCTGGTAGCCGAACTGCCCGAACAGCACCTTTTTATCTTCGGCAATGCCATCCCCGTCGGCGTCATTGAACTTATAAATATTGGGAATGCTAAACGCTATAGCGCCCTTCTGTACCGGAATGATCCCTATCGGAATGTTCAGGTCTGTCGCAAAAGGCGTAAACTTATCGGCTTTACCATCACCATCCGTATCCTCCAGGATCGTGATCTTGTCCTTCCCCTTCAGCGAAGGCGCGGCCATCGGATATTCCGAAGATTGCGTCACCCAAAGCCTTCCCTGCGCATCAAAATCCATATTGATCGGCTTGCCGATGTCCGGTTCCGAAGCATACAGCGAAATCTCAAAACCCGGCGGCAGCTTAAAACCCGCCTGTTCCTGCGCTGGAGTTTGAAATTCTGTAGTACGGATATGGTCGGCAAACTTTTCCGGGCCGGGATAAGGCACCGGCGGCAGGCTGCTCAAACCAGGCTTGCCCTGGTTCTTTTTAGAAACATTACAGCCCAATCCTGCCAGCAGCAGTCCGCATAACAAAACCGGTTTAGCATTAAAACTAGTTAATTTCATATTCTTCTTATTGAGACTCGCGGGAAGAATTGTCCGGACATATCTACATGTCCTGACCTGTATGCGCTGATGCCCTTCTTCCTGGTATCTCCGGTTTACATTTGGTGTTTGTGGATTGAAATTACAAAAAATATAACAAGCAAAGAAAGAATTGTGAAATCGATTGCCCCACTGCCCCCGAATATTGTATTTCGACTTCCAATCCCAGTCATTCCTGCGTTATGCTTTCTTCTTTCCTTCTGCCTTCTTTTAAATTTTATATAACCTTTCTATAACATTGCTATAACATTTCTATATCCTTTCTATATCTATAGACCTGGTTATGATATAATGATGTCCTATAAACTATAAATAGATAATCTAATTAATAGTAAAGAAGGTGCAGAGAATACCAAACATATTATCTATCTTAGTAACAACTAAATATCTTCTAAAAGAACAAAAAAATGGGTAAATTAACCAGTGGTCCGTTCGGACCAATGCAGGGCACGACTGGCCGCATTACTGCCTATATGCTGAACGGTCAAAATGTAACACGGATTAATCCTGATCATCCGATCAAGCTTAAGCGCAACAGTAAAGGGCAGCTAGCCAATCAGCAGGAATTAAAAGTAGTCAATAAATTTTTAGATTCATTGTCGCCTTTATTAAAGGTGGGCTTTTCAATTGCGGCAAAAAATACAACAAAGAATTTTTATAACCTGGCGCTGTCCTACAACAAGAAATATGCCCTGAAGGGGGAATATCCGGATATAGAAATGGATTATCCCAATGTGCGCATCAGTGAGGGCGGACTGCCTCCGGCATTAAATCCAATTGTGCAAGTGGTACCTGAGGGTTTAAAGTTCAGCTGGGATCAGGCCACCGGATACGACCAGAATAGGGCTTCTGATCAGGTGATGCTTTTAGCCTACGCCCCGGGCTCAGAAAGAGTCAGAGCGATCAGGTACGGCGCAGAAAGATCTGAAGGTTTTGAAACCCTGCACATCACAGACGATATGCTTAGCGAGCCTCTGGAAACTTATATCTCCTTTATAAATGATGAGCGCACGGCAGTTGCGACCAGCATATATACCGGTCGCATTGGTGGTTAAAATGCAGGTGATGCCGGTTTGTCAGTTCCAAAACCTCGACTTAATCGTTATGGAATAACGACTTTATGGCTATGAAACCACGACTTAATGGCTCCCGAATATCAGCTTAGCAGGTCTTCAATTACTGATAATCGGAAATAATAAACCGGTTGCCGGAGTCGAGTATCAGCCTGTTGGCAGCAAACCACTTCAGAAAGTCCTGCCATTTATCTGCATTGGCGGCCACCCAGGTTTTAAACAGTTCTTCGTCACCCTTCTGGAGCACCCAGTGGTTGTAGCTGTTGATATGGCCCGCATCGGCTATTTTCTTTTGATAGCTGAACAGTACATTGGGATAGGTCACCGCGGTCTTTCCTTTAAAATATTCGCCGGCAAAGTTGGCACGGATGCTGTCCAGGGTGTTGATGTTCACTTCTTTTAAGCCCAAAGCGGAGATCATCAGCAACCTTTCGTAGACGGCCACGCCGTAAGGCAGTAATTTATCAGGGTTTTTCTCATTGGGATTGACCACGTTATTGTTGCTGAAGCTCACAGAAAAATGACCCGGGCTGGTTACTTTAATTTCATTTTTGTAGGTATCAAACAGCAATTTGCTGATCTCTGCAGTACGTTTGGTATTGCTCTCCAGGTTCATGAAGATTTCGCCGTACATCAGGGTCCATAATTTTTCCGGCGTAGTCGCCCACACCTTTGACAGCCAGTAGTAATTTGAAGGAAACTTCGGGTCTACTTCTGTACCTTTCTGAAAGACCTTTGTCGCGGCAGCAAGGTCATTCTTTTTGAGGTTCATGACACCGGATTCCAGGTAGAGTTTACCGGAATTTGGGAACCGCTGCAAGCCCTCGGCATACGTTTGCACCGCTTTTTCAGCTTTCTCGCTCATGTCATAGGTGTTGCCAAGCAACTGGTAGACCAGATCGCTTACGTCTTTATTGGTCTTCAGTTTCTCCAGGACTTCAATTGCCGCAGGGTAGTCTTTTTTTAAGAAAAACGCATAGGCCAGCTCATAGTTGTAATTGTAGTTGTTTGGGTCGACCTTTTGCAGGTCTTTCAGGATGGTGATGCTGGCATCGACTTCGCCCTTGTCCATCAGTTTGACGGCCTCTATTAGTTTGGCTCTGTTGGGATCTGTATCAGTTTGACTGAACACCGGAGCGGAAAAAAACAGGATTGCAATAAGGGATGCGTAAAGGCATTTGTTGAGTAGACGTTTGTTCATGAGCGGTATATTTTTAGATGGCATATTTGTTTAGATGGTACAATTTAATTGTTAAGACGTTAAAAAACAATAAGCTGAAGATTTATTATTTTTTTCAACAAGTTAAAAATTAGTTAATTCTCTTATTCTCAGAAAGCGCTTCGGTATTCTCAGAAAGAGCTTTGCTATTCTCAGAAAGAGCTGCTATTCTCAGAAAGCACTTCACCATTCCAGAAAGACCTTCGCTACTCTCAGAAAGAACTCCGCTATTGTTGTAATAAATTCAGGACTTACCTGATTAGGGTGAGGCTGCCGTTTTGCGGGGGGCATTCTATACTTGGCCGGACCATGTAATAATATACGCCTACCGGAAGATCTGCGCCTTTGCTTTTGCCGTCAAAAGGCTGGGAACGGCCGAAACTGTGAAAGACCATCATGCCCTGCCGGTTGAAAAGTTTGACTTCGGGTGTGGTGTATACCTCTATGCCTTTGATCATCCAATTGTCGTTGATGCCGTCGCCGTTGGGGCTGAAAGCCGTTGGTATTTGCAGACCTGAGGAGCCAAAGCCGATGCTGAACATGGTACGGGGACTTTCGCAGCTGCCTCTGCCGAGTGCCGCGTAATAGATTCCGGGCTGATCGACACGGATCCTGAAATCTTTGCTGCTGCTCTGGCTGAGCAGTGTGCCGCTGGCGTTGTAAATGCGGTAGATTTCGGCGGTCTCTTTGAAACTGATGTTTACGCTGGAAGGTGCGCAGATCAGGATGTCTTCCATTAAGGGGGGGACGATGTTCGTTTGTGTATTGCCTATGGTGAAGGGAAAAGTGTTTTGACATTTGCTGTTGCTCGCAGTCAGGGTATAATTGCCGGCAGGCACATTGAGCAGGTCACTGTTCCTGTTGCCCACCTCTTCTCCGGCTTCGTTGCGCCAGATGTAGGTGACTGAAGTGTTGAAAACCGGGCCGGTTAAGCTGCCCTTACCAAGGCTGCAGGTGTCGCTTTTCATGACCGGCGGAGTGAGCAGTTCAACGGCAGGAAAGATTTCGAAAAAATGGGGCGAATATTCATGTGTACACCCGAATTCGTTCTTTAGTATCAGTGTATAAAAACCGGGCGAGGCATTATGCAGCTCCAGTTCTCTAGATACCGGTGTAGTCCTGTCGTCACCTTTATACCATTCAAAACTGGTCGCATTGGTAGCAGAGAGCCCGGTGATTGATCCGTTGCCTAGCCCGCAACTGGGTTGTACCTGAGGTATTTCCGGATTTAGGGTTAGCGTTATGCCATTTTCCACCTCGATTTCTTCCTCAAGAAGAATGGTTGGACAGGAATTGTTGTCGGTATAAGCCTCCAGGGTATATTTACCAGCGGCCAGGTTATAGATGTCGATCGTGCCCTGGATGTCGGTCACAGGGTATTCATTGCCGACAGTGTCCCTCCATCTGTAATTAGGTGTCTGATTAGGTGCCGGAATGACCCTGACACCGGTAATAGAGCCGGTGTTTTCGGTGCATTTTGTCTTTGTAACCTGTATATTGCTGCTGACATCTATCCGGGCAAGTACAGGGGCTGCACGGACAGTTATTATTGCAGGATCTGAACGGCAGCCGCCAGGGCTTGTCACATAGAAGTTATAGGCTCCTGGAGAAAGCCTCACCCTGTCTCCAGTCATTGTTGCACCGCTTGCCTGGTTTTCCCATAAGAAGCTTGCTGCCGTACCGGTATATTGACCTTCATATTCTCTAAACAATTCTCCGCACTGCAGCGTGATGTTATCGGAAACGGCACGCGGAGGTTCTTCTACCAGCACAGGTTCACTGCGGTAGAGGCGACCGGCAATATTTTTATACTCCAACGTGTACTTTCCGGGGGGCGCATCTCTCAGCAGTTGGTCATGGCTTTTTATATCTCCCCTTTCGTCCCGCCAGGTAAAAACATCGCCTGCACCGGGAAACATCCAGATTGTCTGTGTTTCGGCGCAGGGCTGAAAATTGAGAATCTTCACTTCATCTGCGCCTAATAAGGAGGATTCAAATATCACTTCGGCGCTCCCTGGCCTGGTCATGGATACCACAACCGGGCCGTCAAAATCACCCAGGTGGTCATTGCCGCGAGTATATTGCCATACGAAATAGGGCGGCCCATCGGTTACTACAGTTGCAAATGGTACACCTGTCCTGGGGGTAAAGGAAGCGCTGTCGGCATAGTAAAGTTTTATGGTCGATCCCGCTGGGGCGAAACCATTAATGGTATGAGAGTCATAATTTGTTATTCTGAAATGAGGTTCCGGATCGGCTTGCGCATTACCTTTTTCGGCGATACAAGCCAATATCAGGAACAAGATCAATGTTCTCAATTTAAGGATCCCTGAAATGTGATTAAGCGCCTGGAGCATTCCCCCTATAAATTTGGAAGCATTAAGGTACAAAATAAGTGACTGAAATGAGAAGACCGCTGAGAGAAAAAAAAAGAGGTTGCCCTGAAGAAACTGACCGTCCCGGAATCAACTGTACAAAGATTTTTCTCCGCCAGATATCCGTAAAAAAAAGGGCTGTCCAAAAAGATCGGACAGCCCCTGGATAAAAACGTATTTTTTAGATTAGAGTCTGAAGGAAATGCCCAGGTTAACTGAGTAGTCGGCAAATGCAGCATCACCGTTTACAAAGACAGGACCCGTCTGCCTGGCACGGTCTGTGACGCTTTGTGTTCTTTTTCTGTAGACCGCAACTGGTACGGAGGCATAGAAATTGATCTTGCTCAGCTGGTAGGTAATGCTGGGTTCTACCGAAATGACATAACCCGGTCTGCGGAAATCGCCACTGCCGCCGATGACGTCGTGTATCGGAATACCTTCTATGCGGGCACCACCGGAAAATACCCATTTGTTCAATGCATAGTTGGCACCGACTCTGGCCATAAACTGATCGGGTACACTGCTGATGGCCTCATTGGCAATAGCCGCGCTTACTTTTTCACGGTAGGTCCTCACACCGTTATTCTGACGTGGATTGGCCAGGTAAAAGGCGTTGGCATACAGGCCAAGGTTTTTAGCGACAGCGGTAAATCCATTTAACTCCAAAGTTAAACCGGTACCACCGTCACCCAATTGAATGGATTGGTCTACAGTACGCAATTCAGGTGTGCCGCCCGGACCTACGTTTTGCCAGTAGTCCTGGTAATCGTAATCCCCTGTTGCGAATTTGATCCCTAAACCGACCTGAAGGTTGGCTTTAGGACTTGTTTCAGGGTTAAATAACCAGCGGTAGGCGGCAACTCTGATGTCACCTAAACCGAAAGAACTGGTCCTGCCCCTTTTATCGCTCAGATTTGGCGGAGCATTGTGCTCGTATTTGGAGGACCTCACATTAGAAATGATAGGAACATCAACCATAGCCGACCAGCGGTTATTGAATACGCGGATCAGGGAAAGATCGGTAGCAAACTGATAGTTGATCACCTCGTTGCCGACTTCAAGTCTTTCTTTCTGATAGACATCTCCTTTAAAATGTTTATTGGACATAAAATAGCGGGTATTCACATTCAATATCCAGCTGCCTCCGGTGGTGTGTTCTCCTTCAGGATGCTCAGTCATGGAGCAGATGCCGCCTGTACTGCGAATGGCTACGCAACCCTGGGCCTGGGTCTTTGAAGCAAATAAAGTTAATGTTGCCAGAGCTGAGAGTGTCAGTAGAATTTTCTTCATGTTTTAATGATTAAGGTTTACAGTTTAGATTGATATTTACAGTTTATTTGATTGGTTTAATGGTTTGATCTGATTGGCTTTGAGCTCGTCTACTATGTGCTTACCGATGGCATTGCCTACGTTTACACCGTTTTCAATTCCGTCCAGGAAGTGGATTCCACCCCAATATCTGCTCATGGCGGCTTCTTTTGCGGCCTCGTTGAATGAGCTGAATTTTCTTGACTTTAGCCCATAGTTTTCCTCTACATCGTCTGTATAGCTGAAATTGTCGCCAAAGTAATAGGTAAGAATGGTCGCTGTTGTGGAGGAGATGTGTGAATGGCCGCTCATGTATTCGGGAAAGGGCGGGGTTTGCAGCAGGGGTTTCCATTTGGGGTCTATCAGTCTCCTGATCGCCGTTTCGGGGCGGATTCTGTTGCTCCGGTATTTTTCGTCCCAGCAGCTGATGAAACTGTCTGTGATGCCCATAGCGACGACTGTATAAATCTCCAGCGCTTTTGAGAAGTTTACTTTAGCTTTCTGGCAGGCGATACCTGTAATGCCGACCCAGTGCGCACCTGGTGAGATCTTTTTTAAGCCCACCATTAAGTGTCCTTCATTTTTGAGGGCAAAGGGATTGCAGTCCCAAAAACCTGCGATCTCTCTGTGTTCAGGCGTCAATCCTGCTCCTCCTTCTGTATAAACGCCTGTCAGGAGTTTGAAAAAGGGAGAATTTTTATCTTTTGAATAGGAAATAGGCGGAACCGATTTGAACGCTTGCGCGGAATCGATAAAAAACGGACGTACCGTATTGAAATATGGCTCTACCGGTGCAAAAAATGCAGGCGGGGTCGGATACCAGCTGCCCTCCGTATTTAACGGCGTATAGCGCGGGTAATTGCTGATCCTGTGGTAGCGGTCTTTTTTGGCATAAGGCATGATCTGTTTGATGACCTGATTGGCATAGGACTGTGAGTGTGCGATGATTTCATCAGAGAATCCGATCTTACGGCAGGAGTCTAGAAATTGCTGCTCAAAGTCGCCAAACTTCTTGCCTGAGGGCTGCATCTTCTTTGCTGTGCCTGTCATGGCCAGGATGGCGCTGAGCTGGGGGGAGTATGCTCCTGAATCGAGAGGGGTGTTGATGTCGGGAAATTCGTTTAGAACTCCTTTCAAAGGCACTACGCTCGAATCGTTCAAGGCCATGACGGTATATCCCGAGATGCAGGCATAGGAATAAAACCGGCCGGCCAGCGGCGGGTTGGTGACGTCGTGGATCATGAACTGGGTCATCTGCTCCAGGACCCTGGCGATGTCTTTATTCGTCAGTTCCGGATCTTTCTCTTTTTTCTTACAGCCCATCAGACAGAGCAGCAACGTACAGCAAATTATCAGTTGTTTCATCGGCATATTACTATTGTGACGTTTCTATTTTATTTTGTTGAATACTATTTAATCTTATTGAATTTCTATTTAACGTTATTGAACTGGAAGGCCCTCATTTTCTGCTGATTGATACCTACATACAAGGTATTGTTCAGCGCAATGACGCTCCTTACATCCCCTTTGAGCTTCAGGCCGCTCTGCTGGTCAGGAATGTAAGTAAATCCGCCTTTTCCGTTACCTTTCAAAAGTATGCCGTGGTTGGCGTCGTACTGGCCAAAGCGGATACGCGACTGGTAAATGTTTCCGCAGAGCAGCAGGTCTTTGTGACCGTCGCCGTTATAATCTATCGGTGTAATGGTATATACCGGTGAGTACTGGGCCTGTATCGGCAGTTGTTTTTCTTTGAATTTGCCATTGGCACTGCCTTCAAAATAGGCGGTTTTCAGGTAATTGGCTTTCAGGGTTTTGGCCCCTTTCATCTCCTCCGGGGTGAATATTTCTTTCATGCCAGCATCTGCGTAGCTTGCGTAATCCGGAAAACGCGGGCGCATGATGCTCATCTGGTCCAGCATTTCATCTCTGGTCAGGTAAGGATAACTTTTGCCCTGGATATAAAAACAAAGGATGGGATCGACAGAGCCGTTGTCATCAAAATCATTATAACACAATTCTGCTGGTTCCTGATCACTCGCCTTGCACTGGCTGTTGAGGCCCAGATTGCCTGCGATAAGATCGGGATGCCCGTCGCCGTTCATGTCTTCTACCTTCAGGCTGTTCCACCAGCCGGTGTATTCCTTGTCAAAGTATTTACTGGTCCTGTTCTTCAATTTGCCCCCCTCATTGATAAAAACACTGAGCGGCATCCAGTCGCCTGCCAATACAAGGTCTTGTTTTTTGTCACCATTGAGGTCAAGACATGCGGCACTGGTAACCATGCCTATGTACTCAAGCTCTGGTGCTGCTTTCCTGATCTGGTCTGTGAAATGACCTTTGCCATCATTGATCAGCATAAAGCTTTTGGGTGGTTCGGGGTATCTTGATCCTGCGTTGCGGCCACCTACAAACAGGTCCGGATGTCCATCGCCATTAAAATCGCCGACGCGTGCACAGCTTTTGCTGATCCGCATTTCCGGTAAAGAGGTGACAGATTTTGAAAGATTGCCTTTACCGTCATTGAGGTATAGCCTGTCCTGAAGCAATGGGTCACCATCTTTAAAGTTCCGGTAGCCGCCGCTCACAACATACAGGTCCTGGAAGCCGTCTCCATTGGCATCAAAAAAAACAGCATTTGCATCATCACTCTGCTGGTCACTGAGAAAGGGCTGCTCGTTTTTAATGAATTTCCCCCCTTGTTGCTGTATATACAACGCTCCGGGCCTGTTTACACCACCACCTGTGAATACATCTTCCAGTTTGTCCCCGTTTACATCGCCTTTTGCCATACAGGGTCCGGTAAAGGAGAGCGCATTTACTAGCAGTGGCTGGCGTTTATAATCATTGATGTCATTCTTCACTTCAACCAATGGTATGGCAGAGGGCACTTCTTTAAAAACAGGAGCAACTGGCTTTGGTTTTTGATAGGTTCCGCTTGCATCTTTTTCATAAATGTACAGCAGCCTGTCGGCTCCCACTTTGGTCAGTGTCTGCATTTTTCCATCGGGCCATACAATGCGCAGGGAATCGATTTCTTTTTGCTTGCCAAGTCCAAAATGTAGGGTTGCAGATACGGTTGACAAATAACCTTTTGAAGGCATTTGTTCAACACACTGCTGCTTTCCTTTAGAAAAAATGGTAACCATCGCTCCTAAACCATCTGTATTTTGCTTCAGGCCTTTAAGTTTTATTCTCAGGTAATGATTTGAGGAATCGCCCTGGTTCTGATAAACAAAAGCGGTTTTATTGATGTTGTTTACGACAAGGTCAAGATCACCATCATTGTCAAGATCGCCGTAAACGGCCCCGTTGCTATTTGAAGGAATGCTCATGCCCCATTCTTTGCCTTTATTGTCAAAAGTTAAATTGCCGTTATTTTTATAGATGTAGTTTTTCACATCGGATGAGGGCAGTTTACTCAGCATTTCTAAAATATGCCTTGGTTCTACTTCGCCGTTGACGTTCTTAAAATAGTTTTGGTTGTATTTTACAACGTCCATATTGGTAAAGTCATGCAGATATCCGTTGGTTACAAAGAGATCTTTCCAGCCGTCATTATCAAAGTCGGCAAATAACGGTGCCCAGCTCCAGTCTGTATTGGAAATTCCTGCCAGCTGGCCAATTTCGCTGAAGGTCCCGTTTCCATTGTTAATGTGAAGCATATTCCGCATATACTGATAGTATAGCCCGTTTCTCAGGTTCAGGTAAAAGAATTCATAATTGTCGAATCCCTGCAGCAATTTCTGGCGGCGGTTGTCTTCGGGAAGCATGTCCAGTGTGAAGATATCTGGAAGGCCATCATTGTTCACATCTGTTATACTATTGCCCATCGAGTACATGGAAATATGTTCAAGATGGTTATTCAGCTGATCGGTAAAGGTACCATCATGATTATTGATGTAAAGATAATCCTTTATAGAATAGTCATTCGATACATACATATCTGGCCATCCATCGCCATTTACGTCTGAAATTGCCGCTGCCAATCCATAGGATAATGATGAACTCTGAAGGCCTGCGCTTATTGTTACGTCTTTAAAATGCCCTTTATCATTTCTAAACAGCTTGGTCGCGGTCTTTGAGTCCGGAGTTTTTAGCAATTCTTGTATGGTAATGTCGTCCAGATTGGTAAGAACGTTAATGTTCTCATCTACCAGCAGGAGGTCAAGATCGCCATCGCGGTCATAATCAAAAAAGTGCGATTGTGTACTATATGCAGTATCTGCGAGGCCATAGGCTTCTGCCTCATCCTTGAACGTGGGCAGGCCTTCGGAATTGAGTCCCTGATTGATAAAAAGCTGGTTTCTGCGGTCCGCGCCAGGGCGCCGGCCAGAGTAACAGACGTAGATATCCACCTTTCCGTCACCATTTACATCAGCCATATTTACCCCGTTCTTCCAGGAGTTGTCCCTCCCGGCCACGCCTGCCAGGTCGGTGATATCCGCAAAATGCATATCACCCTGGTTCAGGTAAAGTTTATTTCCGGTCATGTTTCCCGAAAAATAGAGCTCATCCAGTCCGTCGTTGTTTAAATCACCCATTGCTACCCCGGCTCCATTATAAAAAGCAGGATAGTTAAACACATTATGTTCAAAATTTTCACTGATGTTGTTTGCAAAAAGAATATTGGTCTTTGAGGAATCCAATAATTTGAATAGTGGGTTTTCAGCAGCCGCGTCTTGTCCGTCTTTACCGGACTGGCCGCAGGAAGTCAATAGAAAAAAGCATACAACAAGTAAGTAGAGTTTAGCCATAATGGTTATTTGGTATAAGAGAAAACGATTTAGTAACGAGTGGAATTTAAGACGCGGAATTGCTACTTGTTAGAAAAATTCTGTTCTTATCTTGGACAGCAGGAATGCCCGGATGGAGTGATCGGTTCATACAGTTTAGTTTATCTGGTTTATTTGGTTGTGCCCATGTTTGATCAGGGCTGCTTAATGTCACTGGAAGCTTACAGTGTAATATTTCAATGACATTAAAATAAATATATAATTTTTCTTCTTTAAATTCCTAATTATTTTTTTGGTCGGGCGTAATAATTCTGATTAAAAGACAACTGTCTGGCCGGAAAGTCCTATACAGATGGCCAGTTTCTTTAAAATTGATATAAATTGTTATCTTGTTGAAAACCAATTACAACAATAAACCCTTTTGGTACTTGTGTAAGCTAAATTATCAATAGTATAACCAAATGATTAAAGTATGAATACACGCCGCGACTTTTTACAATTACTGGCCGCATCGGCCATCACTTTACCCCTGGCTCCGCTGTCCGGACTGGCAAATGAGGTGAAGATCATTGAGGAAAATTATGATGGTCCCGTTTTGAGGGTAGCTATAATGGGACTGGGCGGTTATGGCACCCGCGTTGCTGATGCCATGCGTGACTGCAAAAAAGCAAAACTGGTTGGCGTGATCAGTGGTACGCCTTCAAAAATTACGAACTGGCAGAGCAAATACGGCATCCCCGAAAAAAATTGTTACAACTATGAGAGTTTTGATGCCATCAAAAACAATCCGGATATAGATGCGGTATACATTACCACGCCCAACGGATTGCACCATGACCAGGCGATCCGTGTGGCAAAGGCTGGAAAACATGTGATCTGTGAAAAGCCGATGGCACTGAACGCCAAAGAGGGACAGGAAATGGTAGATGCCTGCAAAAAGGCGGGTGTGAAACTATTGGTGGGCTACAGGATGCATTTTGAACCTAAAACCCTGGAGATCATCAGGATGAGAAAAGCTGGTGAGTTTGGAAAGATCATGTTCTTCCAGGGCTTGTGCGGCTTCAATATCGGTGATCCTAAACAGTGGCGGTTAAATAAGCAGCTGGCAGGTGGTGGTTCTTTGATGGACATTGGCATTTATGCCATTAACGGTTCAAGGTATATGGTTGGTGAAGAACCGGTATGGGTCACGGCCCAGGAAACGAAAACACAGCCGGAAAGGTTTGCTGAAGGTGTGGATGAGACGATCCAGTTCCAGTTTGGTTTTCCAGGGGGTGCCGTGGCTTCCTGCCTCTCTACCTATGCCATGAACAATCTGGACAGGTTTTTCCTGAATGGTGAGAAAGGATTTGCGGAATTACAGCCTTCAACCGGTTACGGCCCGATAAAAGGACGTACCAACAAAGGTGAGCTGACCCATCCCCATGTCACCCATCAGACGGTGCAAATGGAAGAATTTTCTGACATTATATTAAATGGTAAAGTGCCTGTAGTCCCGGTTGATGGCGAAGAAGGAGTAAAAGATCTCAAGATTATTGATGCCATTTATCTGGCTGCGAAAACCGGCAAAAAGGTAGCATTGAAATTGGGGTAGTTACTCTACCCCTTTTACTGTGGTTGGAATGGTATATACTGACTTTGAGGAGGTAATGAACAGATCAGATCTGTTCTTGCCACCAAAGCAGACATTGCCAGTCCAGCCTTTTAAGGGGATATGGGCGATCTGCGTTCCTTCAGGATTGTAAACCGTCACTCCGTTTCCTGTGATGTAGATATTACCCTGGTTGTCCAGTGTCATACCATCTGATCCTTTTTCAAACATGAGCTTACGCTCAGTCAGTTTCCCTGCTTCAGCAATGGTGTACCGGTAAGTTTTTTGTGCGCCCAGGTCAGCTATATACAGGTATTTGCCGTCGGGAGTTCCGACAATGCCGTTGGGTTGTTTCAGGTCATCCAACGCGAGCAGGATCTTTTTTTCCTTGCCCGCGGGAATGTAGTATACATTTTGCTTTTCTATTTCCGGTTTCTTCCTGGTCCAGTAATCACGCTGGTAATAAGGGTCAGTGAAATAGATCCCTCCTTTTTTATCGAGCCACAGGTCATTGGGGCCGTTTAGCTTTTTACCATCCAGATCAGTGATCAGTACAGTGATGTTTTTATTTTTATCGATAGACCAGAGCTCATTTTTTTCATCCGCGCAGGCAAGCAGGTTTCCTTTCTTGTCAAAATACAATCCGTTGGAGCGGCCCGTCTTGTCCATAAACAGGGATAGCTGTCCATCGGTGCCGTATTTCCAGATCTTGTCATTGGGCTGATCGGTAAAATAGATCTCTCCCTTTTTATTGACTGCAGGTCCTTCTGTGAAAGAAAACTGACTGCTTACGAGTTTAAGGTCTGCAGGATTGAAGATTTGTGCTGTACCCGGAATGGCTTCCAGGCTCAATGCCAGAAGCAAAAGACAGGCGATAGTTTTGATACTTGGTTTCATGCCTTGAATTTAGTAGAATTTTCCAAAAATGTAATCGCTGGTGTAAAACTGTTACAATAGCTGCCTAAACAAAGACGGTTTTCCGTTGTTTATAGAATAATTAAAACAAACCATGATGGCTGAGCAAACGAACAACAAAGGAATAGACAATTGGAATAAAAGACTGGACCAGAACCTGGAACCTGAAAAACACGGTGATGAGCTTGCGGATCTTCGGGCCGAAGATTTTTCAGATGAAGCAGGCAGCGGAGATCAGTCAGATGATCCAAGCCGGGATATTGCTGCTCACGAACCTCAGGAACAGGAGGACAATATGGCCAAAAACCATCCTCATTCAAACCGGGAAGAGAACCTTGACCGGGAGGAATAACCTGAAAGTGCCTAGAAATCAAACTTGACCCGGGCGCGGATCCCCCAGCCGGAGACCATTGGATTGTCCAGGTAGGTAAAACGTTTGACCGCATCAACTCTTAAGACTTTAAAGATATTGGCCACACCTACACTGCCCTCTATATAAGGATCATTATTTAAAGAACCGGTAAGCGGTATGCCTTCTTTGTTTCTTACAAACTGAAGGGTACTGGTGTTGATTGCCGGGTTGTTTTCATCACGCAATCCGCCATACAATGCTTTGAATGAAAGCACTTCCCTTAATTTCAGACGACGGATTAGCGGCATCTTATTGAAAAAGAAACCGTTGAAATTGTGGTCAATATTGATGCTGGCATAATGGTCACTCACAAACTCCATAAAGTTCATCAGGTTGTAAGAGTTGAGCTGATAGGCATAAGTTTGGTTGGCACGATGGATATCCAGCAAAGGAAATGGCACTTTACCTATGATATAACCGCCTTCCAGTGTCACGTCACTGTAGCCAAGCTGAGACAGGTAAAAACGCTTGTCGATGCTGCCCATAAAATTATGGTAGTTGTACTCCCCGCCCAGCAAACCTTTGATGCCTGCAGTATAACGGAGGTTAAAAACAGGATTAGGCCCTACAAGCGGTGTCCTGTATATTTTACCCTGGTAAAATTTCTCATCAGGTGCGTAACGCAGTTGCAGGGTCACCTCAGAGGTGCTGATGTTATTGATCCTGGTAAAGAGGTTGTTCGGCGAATTGTTGAAATACAAATTACCTGCAGGCGACTGGTTCCATTTGCGCAGGCCAACGCTGTAAGAAAAATGATTTTCAAATTCATGAACATAATCCAGCCTGTAAAAGTCATTGTACAGCATCATGTTGTTCTCTCCTCTTTTAAAGGAAAGCAGGAAATTGTCTTCCTGTACAAACTGCAGGTCCTGCCCCGGGATCTTGGTATCACGCTGGAAGCTGGCCCTGATGTAGTTCTGAGGAAAAGAATAAATCGACTTGTTATTCAAAGAATAGGTTCCGCTCAGGAAGTACTTCCATTTCTGATCGGTAAAGCCATATGCGGCGTATGTTTCAAAATAGTACCTTTTGCTCAATG
The DNA here is from genome assembly GCF_030244015.1 of Pedobacter ginsengisoli. GTDB lineage: Bacteria > Bacteroidota > Bacteroidia > Sphingobacteriales > Sphingobacteriaceae > Pedobacter > Pedobacter ginsengisoli. Next base: position 1,072,256 of record NZ_JASSYX010000002.1, on the reverse strand, counting down.
CAGTGGTGGTTCGGCCGCCGAGACGTAAACGAAAACCTTCTACATTATTGAAGCTGTAAAAAGTATTGACCGGTCCCATTTCAAAAGGCCCGAAATCTTTATATCCTGCGAAGAGCAGGGTCACCACATCCATTGTTCTTTTAAAGGAAGGAATGGTCTGCAAACTGTCAATGTTATGGTATACCTGCAGGTTTACATTACCCAGCGACTCAGGTCTGTTGGCAGACCAGAAGGCATCTGATTTAGCGGTTGCATCCGGTGCCACAGCAAGCTTGGCCGGGATTTTAAACACAGAATCCGGAATTGGTTCGTTGATCTTAAAATCTTTGTAGGTCACGGTCCGCTCGCCGGTAAAGCCTGTACCGCCATTTTTACTCAGTCCAAAGTCAACAATCAGGTTGCTTTTGCTCAGGTGGTAGCGCTTGTCAGGGTTTTGATCAAAATCAAGCTTCGCTTCAAGTGCACGGACAAAGTTGAGGTTAATGTCTTTATTGACTGTGAGGTAAGCATTCTGAACCGCATAGTTGCCATCTAGCGTCACATAAAGCTTGCCTTCAAATAAAAGATCTGTTTTGTTTCGTGGCATGAAAGACAGCTCCACCAGTTTCGGATTGTGGTCCTTGATGGTATCTGTAATAAAGAACTTGTAAAAACCAGGCGCACCATCGGCTATCGGGCTCAGCAGTTGATTGCTGACCACAGAGATGTTGTTGTCATAAATGTCAATGTCCTGGTACATCCTGTCGAAATAAGAACTCAGACCCTGGTTGTCTATAAATTTCTCATCAAAGTTTACCTTCTTATCGGCGATGATGATGGATTTTGTTTTTTCCGGATGCTTTGTGTAATAATTATCAGAGAGTTTCTCCTGCTGGAATACTGGCAGCGTGGTTTTTCCGCCTATTTTAGTAGAATCCTGCTCCTGGAACAGGAACTGGTAATTGCGGAAGATTTTCTTGTTTTTGAATTTGTCGGAAAGGTTACTCAGGGAAAACAGCATACGTTCATACTTCTGATAAGCCACCTGGTCATAACTCTCGGTCCGGTTCTTTGATTTGTTGGCGATGACCTTGCGGATGAGCGCAACAGCCGGATTTTCACGGTTCCTGTACGGTCCTCTTTTAGTTCCCCTGATCACCACCTCGTTCATTTGCATGGCTTCATCCTGCAGCTGGACATTAATGGTCTGGGAAACACCCGGTTTGATGTTTTTGATTTGCGTCTTGTAGCCAACATAGCTGAATTTGATCTGGGTATCGTTTCCGGTCAGGTTCATACTGAACTTTCCGTCGATATCAGTTTTACCGCCCATCCCGCTCGGGATCAGTATAAAGGAGACATAAGGAATGGTTTCCTTATTGCCGGCATCAGTGACTGTTCCGCTGATCCTGGTCTGCTGGGCAAACAGGTTGGTGGTGAAGGCGAGTGTGAGCAATATCGCTATACTACTTATATTTTTGATGTGTTGAAGTCTCATGTGTCACTTAAATTAATAAGTAGGGCAAAGTTAATACTCAACATTTGAATATTGTAGTAAAAAAGTCAGGATGATAGCCCGGGATAAATGTTATGACACGAAAATGAAAAATCAGGTTAAACGGATAGAGAATTCTGTTTGGCCCGGAGTCATAGTCTTTAAAGAAAACTCAAATCCGTGGTTCAGCAAAATCTCTCTGACCAGGGTCAGGCCTATGCCCTGCCCGTCTTTCTTAGTACTGAAAAAAGGACTGAAAAGCTGCTCATTCATTTCTGCGGAAATGCCTTTTCCATTGTCAGCTATGATCAGGGTTTTACGCGCGGGGTCCAGTGAGAAGCTGATCAGACCATGTGTTTCAATTGCTTCTATTCCGTTCTTTACGATGTTGATCAGCACCTGTTCCATTTGCAATGCGTCAGCATAGATGTAAAATGGCTGGTAAGGAAGCCGGAACTCAAAAATGACATCATGCTGCCGGGCTTTTATTTGCATAAAGTCTGCTACGTTGTGAATTAATGGGATGAGGTCAACGCGAAGTTTACTGACCGGAGACAGTTTGACCAGGTCAGCAAAGTTTCTCATGAACAGGTTCAGGTTCTGGTTTCTTTCGACCGCCACATTCAGGGCATTCTTCAATGAAGCTTTATCCCCGGACTTCCACAATTCATCCGTATCAAGCGCCATATTCAGAATGGAATTCACAGGCCCAATGGTATTGTTAACCTCATGGGCCATCATCCGGATCACTTTGCCATAAGCACCTTTTTCCGCTTCAAAGATCTCTGCGGTCACTTCCTCGATCATGACAAATACCCTTGGGAAACCACGGTCAATGAAATTGGACTTCTGAACCTTATAGGTATTGATGCTCCCTATCCTGATGGTTTTGGATTCACCGGTTTTGAGCGGTTCGAGCTGCTTTACAAAATCATCGGCACTGGCTCCCAGTATCTGCCCGGCTTTTGGATTGATCTGCCTGATCTGATGGTCGTAATCCAGTATGATGATACCCGTCGGTGAGGTATGGATCAGCTTCTCCAGAAAAAAATGCTGCGCTTCCTGCCGGGTCCGTTCCTCACGCAGTGCGTCCATCATCTGGTTGTATACGCCGATCAGTTCATCGATCTCAGTCTTGCCTGTGAGCAAAAACTTCACATTAAAATCACGGTCTTTAATGGCATTGATTCCATCTTTGATATAAGTGATCGGTTCAATAAGCTGCCGGTACAAGCCAATTGAAATGGACAAGGAGATCAGCACGAAAGCTTCAGAAGCTATAAAAAACAACTTGTTCTTTTCAAAAATCAGATAGCAGAGCACTAAAAAGATCAGGTGAATGACAATGATAAAAAGAATAAATCTAGTCTTAAGCTTTACCCGGTTTATTCTCCATTTCATAGGTTAATCCTCATCATCATGATATGGAATCTGGTACTTTTCCAGCCTCCGGTAAAGCGCATTGCGGGTTATTCCCAATGAAGCAGCAGCTTTGGTGATCTTGTTGTGGTGAAAATTCATGGCACGTCTGACCATTTCAATCTCCATTTCTTCCAGCGTGATACTCCCCACCCCTGGCAGCTGGACATTTTGCTTTTTGACCGGAGAGACCTCGAGTTGTGTTTTGAAGTCATCTATGCCCAGTTCGTTATTTCTGCTGACCAGGATGGAGCGCTCCACGAGGTTCTTTAGCTGCCTGATGTTGCCGGGCAGCTCCAATTGCTGCAGCCACTTCATAGCGGCTGAAGACACCGATAAATAAGGCCGGTTATAGATCTCCTTTAGATTGTCAATGAAAAAATTGACCAGGAGGGGTATATCACTTTTTCGTTCACGTAAAGAAGGCAAATGAATGGTGATCAGGTTGATGCGATACAACAGATCTTCTCTGAAAGTGCCCGAACCGACCATTTCAAGCAAGTTCTTATTTGTTGCACACACCACCCTTGCGTCCACCATTTTACTTCTGCTGCTGCCCAGTACCTCGTAGGTGCGGTCCTGCAGCACCCTCAGTAATTTCACCTGGCTTCCGGCTTCCAGCTCCCCTATTTCATCCAGGAATATCGTGCCTCTGTGCGCCATTTCAAAACGTCCGGTACGGTCAAACCTTGCATCGGTAAATGCTCCGCGTACATGACCAAACATTTCACTTTCAAACAGAGTACTGGATATACCGCCCAGATTGACCTTCACGAAGGGCTTGTTCCTGCGCTGGCTGTTTTCATGGATCGCCTCGGCGATCAGTTCTTTTCCGGTTCCGCTCTCTCCAAGGATCAGTACAGAGGCATCGGTACCCGCCACCTGTCCAATGGTTTCGAGAATGGAAAGCATCACCGGGTCCTCAGCAATGATCTGTTTAAAATTGTATTGCTGGTCCAGCTGCCTGCGCGTACTGTGTTTCGTTTTGGCAGTATGCAGATCCAGCAGGGTATTTACCGATTGCAGCACATGCTCATTGTTCCATGGCTTGTTGATAAAATCATTGGCACCCAGCTTCATACCCTGTACAGCGAGGTCAATACTGGCCCATCCTGTGATGAGCACAACAGGAACACCTGAGTCTATAGCCCTGATGTTTTTCAGCAGTTCCATACCCTCCCTGCCCGAAGTGTCGATAGAAAAGTTGAGGTCAAGAATGATGAGCTTTGGAACCTGCTGGCTGACGACACTCAGCGCATCTTCCGCATTTTCAGCAGTAAGCACCTTATTGCCTGCACTTTCCAGCAGCAATGCCAGTGAAGTTCTTACGGCGATATCGTCATCTACAATCAGGATCATATACAAAGTTAATATAGTTATTATTCTTCATGCAATGCAATAGCAGGATGTATGGCCGCTGCCTGTCTGCCCGGATACAGGGAACACAGGATAACCAGAATGTAAATGAACAGGACCGACAAGAGCAGGGCGATAAAATACACGGCTGAAGGCACATCAAATACGTTTAGCAATGGGAACTGAATGGCGAAGAAAGATCCAACGATAAGCGATAAAGAAGCCAGTAATAAAGATTCTGTGACCAGCTGTGCGGCTACAGAATTGCCACTTGCCCCGATCGCGCGGCGCAGACCAATCTCTCCCCGTCTTTGGTTGATGTTGTACCAGAGTACACCAAATAAACCAAGAGCCACATTGATGATGAGGAAACCTGCGATAATGCTGGCAATGACCACTGGAATAACGGTGTTAGAGTTTTTGGAATCCCTCAGGTCAGTCAGATGGCTGATCGCGATGTTAGAATTGGGAATAGTTCTTGCCAGAAGTTTGGAAAGGCGGCTTTCAAAGGCAGCGTCTGCATTGTCTGTAACCTGAATCAAAATGGTCCCAATCCATTCAAATGAAGCTGAATCCAGCATTTTGTACCCCCCATATCCGGCAGGATAGAAATCGCCCCCGGTTTTTATGTCCTCAATCACACCAATAATCTTCGCTTTATCATCGCCGACAAGTTTGCCGATAGCAGACTGACTGCCAAATATGGCTTCCTTAAGGGTGGTATTGATCACAGTAAAGTTATTTTTCATGACCCGGTCCTCTTTTTTAAACCATCGGCCCTCCACAACTTTAGCGGACAATGCTTTGTCGTAATTTTCATCCACCTGATAAAAATTGACCTGGTTGTATTTTTTACCATTATACTCGAAGCCGGTAGTAGAATTGCTGTTTGCATAAGGAAAATTATAGCTCGAAAAGCTAACTTCTTTAATTTCGGGCACCGCATTCAGGGTAGATTTTACCTGGTCGTAAAATGCCGACAGGGTATCTTTGTCTTTTGTTTTTAAGGGATTAGAATATCCTATTGCCCATACCTTTTCATACTGAAAGCCGGCAGGCTTCCTATAATTGAGGTAGTAGTAAACCAGCATGGACGATATGGCGAAAATCACCAGAAAAGAGACCAGGATCTCGGAGAGGAACAGGACGTTGTGCTTCCTTTTGTTCCATATCAATTTAAATAAATGTCTGAACATGATAATGTCTTATTATGTAAATAAATCTGCCTATTGGGCCTTCAGCGCAGCGACCACATTGAGCCTTGACATACGCCAGGCGGGATATACACCTGACATCAGCCCAAAGATCAGGCAGAGCCCCAGCCCTATAGACAAAACGGTGAAGTTAAGTGAACCTTCAAAATCCGGCGTGAAACCCGACCGGTTGAATACATAGATTGCGAGAAATGAAAAAACCACCCCCAGAATCCCCCCCAGAAGAGTCAGGATGATATTTTCAACAAGAAACTGGTAGACCAGCGTCTTTGATGAGGCACCAAAAGCCTTGCGGACACCAATTTCTGAAGACCTTTCCATGATGCGCGTAATGTTGATATTGACCAGGTTGATGGTTGGCAGGAGCATAAACAACAGCACTATTGCACCTATAATAGCTGTCATTCTTCCAAAGCCTGCTGAGTCATCATTGCCAAACAGATTGCGGGAAAGGCCTTCCAGGGCACCGTCTGCGTGTACATACAGTTTATCAAAATCCTTTTCACGGGGCACCTTGCTGAGCATCTTTTCATATTCTGACCGCATCGCAGGCAGGTCTGCTTCAGACTTCGCCACCAGCGCAACCCCGAAATTGCCCATCAGCCCCTGGTCTTCAAACTTGGTTTTAGAAACCGTATAAGGGAGATAGACATCCCCAAAGAAATTCCTGTTGGTCCTTGGAACTCCCTTCACGACCCCGATCACGCGGTAATTGACATTGTCCAGCTCGATGTATTTACCTGTTACCTGTGCAGCATCTCCGAAATAAGCCTTTTTTGTACGCTCGGAAATCACTGCTACGCGCTCCGCACTTTGTATCTGCTGCGCGGTGTAAGGCTTCCCTTCCAGGAAATTATACTGAGTTGCTACCCAGTAGACGTCATTGGTAAACTTAAACTCAAGCCCGATTTTTTTGTTATTGACATAGGCATTAGCGGTATTGCCGAAGGAATAAAACACAATCTTGTCTGGTTTTTTCAGGGTAGAAACATAGCGCTTAATGAAACTGAGCGAAAGCGAACTGCTATTTATCCATCCTTCCTTAGAGTTCTTTTTCGTTACCCGGGTTAAAAAAAGCATCTGGTCTCTTTTGAAGTCCGGATAAGACGGGCTCAGTATATTTTCAACCAGCGCAGTCGAGGTCATCAGGATGGTCAGTGTAAAACTAATCCCAAACAGACTAATGAAGGTGAAAAACTTCCTGCGGAGCAGTACGGCTATGGCTATTTTTAAATAATTTTTAAGCATAATAACAGATGGTTAAATGGTTAGCATAATAATAAATGCTCAAATGAATTACTGAACGTGGGAGCCGTCAAACAACCTGACCAGACGGTGTGTTTTATGCGCCATATTTTCGTCGTGGGTCACCATGATGATGGTCGTGCCGTCGTTCTTGTTCAGGTTGATCAGGATCTCCATAATCTCATTGCCCATAGCGCTATCCAGATTACCTGTCGGCTCATCAGCCAGAATGATCTGCGGACGGCCTACGATAGCGCGCGCAATGGCGACCCGCTGACGCTGACCACCGCTCAGCTGCGTAGGGAAATGCTTCAAACGGTTGCTGAGGCCTACCTTTACCAGTGCTTCAGTTGCCAGTTCCCTGCGCTCTTTGGCGGAGGAAGTTCTGTAGAGTAAAGGCAGCTCCACATTGTCCAGTACCTGTAAGTCGTTGATCAGGTGATAACTCTGAAAGATAAAACCCAGTTTCTGATTGCGGAATTTTGCGAGTTGCTGGTCGTTGAATCTGGACGTATCCTGATCATCGATGCGAATGCTGCCCCTTGAAGGCTCATCCAGAAGGCCCATGATGTTCAGCAGGGTACTCTTGCCGCAACCCGATGGCCCCATAATGGATAGAAATTCCCCTTTTGCAATATCGAGGCTAATGTCATTGATGGCCAGTGTCTCCACCGTATCGGTCCGGTAGACCTTTTCAATATTTTGTAAACGTATCATTTGGTATGTATTTAATGGTTTATTTATAAGTTATCTTTTCATTTCGTTCAAAATCATACAGCGACAAGTACCTGAGCTGATAGTATGCCCCCCAGAAATCCCTGAGCGCCGCTATAAAATCCCTTTTTGCCCGGTCATTTTCCTGGAAGGCGATGCTCAGATCAGTAATGCTCAAATTGCCAAGCACATAGCGCTCACTGGCAATCTGGTATTTTTCAGCGGCAATCCTGTCTGCCTGGGCAGTAAGTTCCATCTGTTCCTGCATCATGTTGAAGAGCGTCACCTGGGTCACGATCTGCTGCTTAAAAGTCTGCTTGTCCTGCTCGACCTCATAAACCGTAAACTGCTCATTGGCCTGTGCCGTCTTGGCCCTTGATTTGGACCTGCCCCAGTCCAGCACCGGAATAGACAACTGGATCTCAACAGACTGCTGGCTTTTTGGCGATTTATAGACATCAAAGATCCGGTTTCCCGCATTCGAAAAACCCAGATTGGCCCTCAACGTAGCCACCAGACCATTCTCGCCCTTAGCCTTAGCTACATCCCTTTTAGCTTCCGCAATGCGGCGCACAAAAGCAATCGCATCAGAGCGGTTCTCAAAAGCCTCCGCCAAAACCTTATCCGCAGACACGCTAAACTGGCCGACAGCGGCAGGTGTGGTGAGTACAATCCGGTCCTCGCCCTCTATACCCGCATAGCTGCGCAGCGTCAGTCCCGCTATTTCCACGTCACGCCTGGCCGTACCCACCGCCTTCTGGGCATTCAGGCGCTCCAACTGCAGCTGCAGAATCTCGTTCTTAGAAACCTTACCCAGTTCAAACTTGGTATTGGCAATATTCAGGATCTTATCCGTATTGGCAAAATTGCTTTCTGCCAGGTGCAGGTTGACCTGGGCCAACAGGAGATCAAAGAAATAGCCCGTTACCATGATCGAGATGTTTTCCTGGGATTCTATGTAGGCCTGCTTACTTTCATTGAACTTCAGCGGCTCTATTTTCTTGTCCCATTTCAGGCTGTTGAACTGCAGCAGAGGCTGGGTATAGCCAATGCCGTAAGGTGTGCCATTATAAAGTACCGTATTGCGGTCAAAATCACTGAAACGCTGTAACTCCGTTGTTCCGTAAACAGTTCCGCCCGTAGCAGCTATACTCTGTTTAAAATCCAGCGTTAGCGACGAATTATCGTTGCGGATTGGCTGGAATAAGATAGATCCATTGGGCTGGAGCACCTGGGCATAAGTCTTGTTATAGCCCGGCAAAATGCCACTCAAGGCCAGCTGAGGCTGATAATTTGACCTAAACGTACGCCATTCCCAATATTTGGTTTCTCTGACGGTAATCGCCTGTTTGGCGGCAATAGAGTTGGCCTTTGCCCGTTCTACGACTTCGCGGAGTGTGAGTCTGAGTGTGTCGGCATTTCCTGCACGGGCTGTCAGCTGAAGACCTGTGCCGATGATGAAAAGTAATATGACAAATCTGATCTTCATGGCCTAATCTTCTATCACAATTTCTTTTGCATACTCGTATTTACTCAGATCAGAAGTGATCACCTGCTCACCTGCCTTTATCCCGCTGACAATCTCGATGTAATCAAAATTGCTGAGCCCTGTTTTCACCTCCCGTCTGACGGCCTTACCAGCTTTGAGCACAAAAATCTGTTGCAGGTTTGAGCCTTTAAAAGCAGGTCCGTTGGGCACGCGCAACACTTTACTGCGCGTATCTGTAATTAAAAATACATCAGCTTTAAGATTGGGCCTTAGCAGTTTGCTGTTCTTTTCATCAAGCTGTACTTCAAATGAAACTATCGAATTGCTGACCGCCGGAGAAATGCTCACCACCGTACCACGCAATTGCTGTTCGTTGATCCGGACGATAGCCGGCATACCATTCCGCAGCTGATCCAGCTGGGTATCCGAAATGCTTCCGGCTACTTTATAACTGCTCAGGTTGGCAATCCGTGCCAGCGATTCGCCCTCTTTGATGCTCGCCCCTATATTCTTATTGACCCAGGTCACCACGCCATCCCGCGTAGCGATAACATTGGCCAGGTCAAGCTTCCTTTTGAATGCCAGCTGGTCGTTTCTTTGAATGGCCAGCGCAATCTCTGCTTCCCTGATCTCGATCTTCATGGTCTGCTGCTTGCTCCTGATCTCATTTTCGAGCTGCTGTTTTTCCAGTTCGGCCACCTTCAGGTTCAGTTCGGCTTGTTCTATATCTTCTTTGGTACCACCCCCCGCTTTAAAAAGCCTTTGCGCACTTGAAACTGCGTCTTTAAAGTTACTGATGCGCAGCTGCTTGATGCTGTTGTTGGATTTAATGTCGTAAAAGCTCTTTTCCAGGTCCAGCTTCAACTTCCTGATCTCGTTCTCTTTGGATTCGATCTGAAAGCTCAGCTTATCAAATTCGGTCTGCGCCGCAGATTTATCCAGTGTAAGGATCGACTGTCCGGCTTTTACTTTGGTTCCTGCATCCATCAGCACGTTTCTAACTGCAGCATTGATCGGGCTGGTCAGGATCTCCTCAAATTCCGGCAGCACCTCGCCATTGGCATTGATGGTATTCTCAATGCTGCCTGTTTCAGCTATGGCCGATGTAATCTCAGCTTTAGAGACCGAAGGTTTAATATAGGCACGCATGGCAAGTACTGCGCCGATGATCACCAATACGATGACGGCTATGATCAGGGTCCTTTTCTTTTTTTTCCTGACAGATACTTCTTCTTCAATCGATTTGTCCATTGGTTGGTTTATTTGGACAGGGTTTTGCAAGGCAGATGCCAATTACAAATAATTGATTTTCAGAATATTATGTAATATGTATTTTATAATAATGCCCGATATCGAACATTTGGTCTGATATCGGGCAAAACCCGAAATGTCGCTGTCAATTATTCCTTTCTCCAGAATTCTCCATATGGAATTCCATATTTATCCTTGTTACCAAATAAGATCCGCCGCCCTTTTCCTGCGCTATTCTGCGTACTTTCTGCGGTCCTTCTGTGCTAGAGCAGCGATTAAGGGTACTTTAAGCGCAGAAGCAGCGCAGCAGATAGGGAGCAGGTATGCGGAAAGGCATAATTTAGCTGAGTTAAAACATTAGCCTGTCAGTCAGGAGCACAAGAACCGTACTTTACCAGCCCATCAGCCGGTTAACCCTTTCAAATTCTTCCTGTACAGGAGCTTTCAGGTGTACTACTTCTCCCGTTACCGGATGCTTAAATAACAGTTCAGAGGCGTGCAGCAGCATGGTCGTCATCTCCCATTGTTCCTTAAAGAACTTGTTCTGCTTATTGCAGCCGTGTTTACGGTCGCCGATGATGGGATAGAATATGTGCGCAAAATGCCGGCGCAGCTGGTGCATCCGGCCGGTGGTGGGTGTGGCTTCAATCAATGAATAGCGGGATGTAGGGTGTTTGCCAAAGGCCACGTCAAGCTCGGCACGCTTCAGCGTAACGAATGAAGTAAAAGCATCCTGAATGGTGCCGTTTTCTTTAGCCAGCGGATAGTCGATATCTTCCTTGTCAGGCGCATAGCCCCGCAAAACAGCGAGGTACTTTTTCTGTACCTCACCATTCATAAACTGCTGGTGCATAGCAATCTCTACATCCTTTTCAAAAGCAAAGAGCAGCAGGCCCCCGGTTTTCCTGTCCAGCCGGTGTACCGGGCTGACATGCCTGCCGATCTGGTCCCGCAGCAGCTGCAGTGCAAATACTTTTGCATCACCGGCAATGGATGAACGGTGGACCAGCAAGCCGTGGGGCTTATTGATGGCAATTAAATGATCGTCCTGATAAACTATCTCCAGCATTGTTAAATTTTGCTGCGAAGATAGAACTATTTTGAGGTAATTTCCTGAACCTCCAGGAGGTCCGGGCCGGCCTCTATAGGATAGCCGTCTACTTTTGTGCCTTTTAGTGTAACTTGTTTGTCTACAAAGCCATCCAGATTGACTTTTTCACTTTTTAAAGCATAGGTTTTATCAGCTGTTTTAAGCACATGCGTGCCATATTGAAAAGTCGTCATGCCCAGCTTTTCGAGCTTACCGCTCAGTTCAATAACATCTGTTTTTGGGACTGGTGTCTGTTTGGTAGTGCCACATCCGGCAACAGCTGCGCCGATGATCAATAGGAATAACAATTTCTTCATATTCTGTTAACGTTAGGAATCGCGCATACGCTACAATAATCACACCTGTTTTAAAATTCACCGTTAAAATAGGGTGAGCTGTCCAAGGCCCTTTGGGGGTTTGGCATCACCAAACACGGTCTTTCCTCCGTATTTCCATGATTCGTCGCGTTCTTTTTGGATCAGCTGATCAAAATTATCATTGGGAATAAAATTCTTTTCGGCCCTGTAGGACAATTCACTTAACTTTTGGATGGCCTGCAGTTTGTCTGACTGTCCAATTTTTGCCTTCTGGACCGCTTTACTGAGCACACTTATGGTTTCATCATAAACTTTGACCGGCACAGGGAAAGGATGGCCGTCTTTGCCGCCATGGGCAAAAGAAAACCGCGCCGGATCGGTAAATCTGGCCGGTGTACCGTAAATCACCTCACTTACCAGCGCCAGAGATTGCAGCGTCCGGGGGCCCATACCTTCTAAAAGCAATAATTCTTCAAAGTCTGTTGGTTTTTTTTCATGTGTCAGCCAGAGCATGGCACCCAAACGTTTCAGGTCTACATCTTTTGATTTTACATCGTGGTGTGCGGGCATGACCAGTTTACGGGCCTCAGCGATCATGCGTTCCGGGTGCTCAGCGGCCATGGCCATCATAGTTTCCCTGGCTGGTGCCGCGCCAGCGGCTGCAAGGTTAAGGATCTGCCCCTGATTGACTCCGCAAATTCCCGTATGTGGTTCATCTACAAATGATTTTAGCGCTGAAGAATGCCAATGGTATCTCCGGGCCATTGAGCTCCCCTGGCTCATGCCTTGCTGCACGACAGTCCACAGTCCGTTTTTATCCACTATAAAACTATGGGTATAGAGCTGAAAACCGTCCTGCACTGCGGTATTGTCTACCTTGGCGCTCAGTTTGCTGCAGCGTACCAGATCGATGCCGTTTAATCCGGTCCGCTCGCCAAACTTCAGTAATTCATCAGGTGTGTTTCTCGATTTTGCACCTTTGCCACCACAGATATAAATCCCCAGATCGCGGTAGTGCGGATTGATGGCAGATTTTAAGGCACCCATCACAGAAGTGGTGATGCCTGAGGAATGCCAGTCCATGCCCATTACCGCACCCAGGCTTTGAAACCAGAAAGGATCGCTGAGCCGGCGCAGCACTTCTGAGGTACCGTATTCTGCCACTATAGCTTCTGTAATGGCAAAACCCAGTTTGCTCATGCGCTCTGCAAGCCATTTGGGTACATAGCCATAATGCAGGGGTAAATCAGCAGATCCGGATCTTTTCATACTAACAAATTTAGCAATTCTCTGACGGTTTGCAATATTTTACACTGATAATCGAGGTTAATTTTATGATAATAAATCTTGTTTAATATAAGTCCGGTATTCCTGCCTTTTTTATTAAATGCTAATTTGAATTGCCTGACTGGAAGTCTCCTGATTTGTTTTTCAGGAAGTCCATGTTTTCCCGGCTCAAAACTTTAGCTTTGCGGCCCGGATTATTCCGAATAAAAGAGCATCCTAATGAAACCATCATGATTTTCCAAAAATCCACAGGAGGATCACTATAATTATGATAGCTTCATCGCCGATGAAAAAAAAATATAAATGGATGAAAAAAAGCAAGATCAACATCCCGCCTTTGCCGGCCGTCCTTGGAGCCATTGTGAGCGTACAGGCTGGGGCTGCAATTGCAAAAGGGTTATTTCCTGCCTTAGGGGCAACGGGAACAGCGTCCGTCAGGATCGGTCTGTCTGCGCTGATCCTTTTGGCAGTGAACCGGCCAAATTTAAAAAGGCTGAACAAAGCACAATGGAGGGCTGTAATCCCCTATGGACTCTGCCTTGGGGCAATGAACATGATTTTTTATATGTCCCTGGAGCGCATACCGCTGGGTCTGGCAGTAACATTGGAGTTCATCGGCCCTTTGCTCCTTGCTGTCGCCGGGTCGAGGCGTCTTATCGAATTTTTATGGGTACTGCTGGCCGCAGCGGGGATCGCTTTCATCGCTCCATGGAGTGAAAAGAGTATCGATCTTATCGGTGCGCTGATGGCTTTGCTTGCTGGCGGGTTCTGGGCCGGATATATTGTGTTGGGCAGACGCACTTCAAAAATACTGGACGGCGGCCAGGCCGTAACCATAGGGATGGTCTTTGCGACCATGATCGTTCTGCCTTTTGGTATCGCCGGAGGCGGATTGAGTAATTTTACTCCAATTATGATTTTTAGTGGCGCTGCTCTGGCCCTGCTTTCAAGTGCTATCCCCTTTACGCTGGAAATAAACGCAATGCGGAAAATACCGGCGCAGACCTTTAGTATTCTGATGAGTTTAGAGCCGGCTGTAGCTGCGCTCTGCGGATTGATTTTCCTGCAGGAGCTGCTGACTTTTTACGAATGGATGGCCGTAGCATTGGTGGTTATCGCCAGCGCGGGTGCTACGCTTACTAAGAACAAAAAAATACCTAACTAAAAAACATCAGCTGGCCATTTGAATCAGTGCCGCTTCATTTTCAGTTTCAGAAACAATCATTACGATGAGTGAGCGCTGTTGTTCATCACGAAAATTGAGTACCAGGTTTTTACCTTTATTGTTCCTGATCATACTGCTCAAACGGGGAAACAGTAAAGAAAGGGCCTCTATGCGCTGAACATCATCACTTTTTACTACTAAAAATTGTGAATTTGCATCCTGATGCTGTATATTTCCCTGATTTTGTTGATATGGGTGTGTTAATTCCATGATTAAATATTTAGATTCCGGTTAGTTGTAACAAGTCTATTACCTATTAGACGTTAAACACACTCGATTTGATACAGCAGAACCAAAATATATTTACAAACTTCACTTAATCAGGCTATATAGCGCTTTACAGGTCATTCTTTTTTATTCAGTGAGTTTGGTAATCGAGAAGTTATTGTTTAATAAATGTTTCCCCAGCTCTTGTTTGTAGCTTCTTCCTATCGGGATCTGATGTTCGTTGATGATGATCTTGTTTTTTTCTATCTGCCTGATCTTGTCTTTAGCGACAATGAAAGATTTGTGCACCCTGATAAACAGTGCTTCCGGAAATATCTCATTCATGTATTTAATGGAGCCTTTGATCACAATTTTTTGATTGGCGGTGGTATGTGCAATGGCATAGTCTTTTAAGCCTTCTATATGGGTTACTTCGCTGTAGATGATCTTTATCTTTTGCGTGCCGCTCTTTACGAATGTAAATTCGGGAAGGGGCTCTGTGGTTTCTGCTGGTTTGTTTTGCAGCTCGTACCAGTCGATGCTCAGTTTTACGGCTACCATCAGTGCCAGGTACCAGATCGTACTGAAGAAGTTGTAAGACATGGTTTCCATGAGGTTGCTGTTGCGCATGGGCCCGATCACATATCCGTAGAGGAAGTAGTCAAAAAGGCTCTGGGCCACCATATAACCGGCGACGGAGAGCAGAACCAGCAGGAAATAACGCAGGTATTGCTTTCTCAGAAGGTATTTTGGGAGGAAATACTGGATATTGAGATAGGCAATAGCCACCAGCATGATTACTCTTCCGATGACACAGAATAAAAAATAAGGCAGGTTGGCTTTATGGATCAGGTATCTTTTTTCGTAAGCGAAAAAAGCGGCGATCAGCACCCAGTAAAGTGTATGCAGCAGCGCATGTTTGACGGTTACATGCCGGCGGGAGAATGGCGGGATAAACTGTCGGTCTAAAAAACTCATAGTTAGTCTAATGGGTGTTATAAATTTAGATAAAAAGATTTGAGCTGCTCATAAAAAAACAGCCTGCCTTGCTGTCGTTCGTCTAAAATATGTGCGTTATCTCTACTAAATTCCCGGTATGGTTATAATTACCCGTCCTTTGACTCATAATTTCTGATTTAATAATTCTGAAGCCATGAAAAATTATTTGATTGCGTGTATTATTTTAATGAGTGCTCCCGCATGTGAGCTGGCTGCGCAGCAGAAAAAAGCAGGCGGTCCCTGCGAAGGTTTTGAGGCCATTTATGAAAGTCCGGTTCCTTTTGAAAAAATAAAGTCCTTTGTCGAACTGCCTGATGTGAGCTGGGATGGTAAAAAGGAACATTCCGGATTATCCTGCGGTAAAATAACCAGGTAACGAAGTTTTAAGAATATTTAGTATCGTGTATCAAAAGACCTGTTTATTTATGATCCTGGCCTGCCTGTGGCTATGTTCGGTCCATGCACAGCGTCCCGACAGTATTAAAACTGATTCACTCAGGAAACGGGCGCTTCGGGGGGATTCAATGCGTACAGATTCCGTTAGTCCCGGTACAGCAAAGAAAAAGCAGCCCATTAAGCTGAAAACAGTGACCATCCGCGGTCAAAAACCTTTGATCGAACAACGTGTGGACGGTATCGCTTTCAATGTGGAAAGCCTTCCTGCTATTGCTGGTTCAGATGCATCAGATGTACTCAGAAAAGTCCCGATGGTCAGTGTGGACCAAAATGGCGGGCTTTCTGTCCGTGGCAGTTCAAATGTCAGGGTGCTGATAGACGGGAAGCCTTCTGATATCTATGCTTCCTCTGTAGCTGATGCCTTGAGGGCCATCAGAGGTGAAAGTATAGTCAGGGTCGAGGTGATCACCAATCCCTCAGCCAGCTACGATGCGGAAGGTGCGGATGCGGTCATTAACATCATTACCCGGAAAATAAGAGATGATGCCACCAATGGGAATATAAGTGGCATGGCGGGGATCAGAAGTGACAATATAGAGGGGGACATACAGACCAGGAATGGTAGATTTTTTCTCAATTCGGATGCCCTGTATCAGAAATACCGGAACAGGAATGGCTCGGTGCTGCAGCGTACTGCGGACAATTTGATGCGCGTCCAACAGAATGAAACCAAACAATCCGGCGATTACTTTTACGGTGGAATAAGCCTCCTGTATAGTTTGGATACGCTAAATACATTCGACCTGGGTTACCGCGCAAGGAGATCACCAAACACAACCATAAAGATGTCTGATAACTATGGGACAGACCAGGAGATACAGCAGTATCTGTTTCAGCGTAATATGGAGACCAGGGACAAGAATAATGGCAATAGCTATAATATTGGTTTTACAGGGACATCAAAGGATAAACATATAGAATATGCTGTACTAGGTATGTATGCGCCGTTTAAAGGTGCCAGTGATTACGGATTAGACCAGATCGGGCAGAATCCGTACAGGGAGAACTTCTTTAGCAGCACGACTTATGATGATTATATCATCCAGAGGGATTATACACAGGTGTTTACAGACAATTGGAAACTGGAAGCGGGTGCCAAGGTCTCGGCTAAAAACGCAAAGAGTGAAAGTTTGTTTGATGTTTATGATTTTGACAGCGGCAGCTACCAGCGTGACGCCCAGCGTTCCAATGACTTTACCTATCAAAACAGGGTCTACGCTGCTTATGCCAATACCAGTGTGAAAATTGGAAAATGGGGTCTGAGCGGAGGATTGAGGTATGAGAAAACGGAACTGGACGTGGTGTTCAAAAACCAAAGGGTCGATATTCCTTCTTTTCATAACCTGGCCCCGCAAATCCTGTTCAATAGAATGGTAAACGATAAAACCAGTATTAAGCTGAGTTATACGATGAAACTGCAGCGACCTTATATCTCCTACCTGAACCCGACAGTAGTTACGAGTGATTCGCTCACAATACAATATGGCAACCCCAAGCTGGAGCCTGAACTGACCAACCGTTATCAGCTGAGCTATTCTGTCAATGGCGCTAAACTGTTCAGGGATTTTGTCCTGTTTTTCAATGACAACAGGAATACCATTGAAAACATCCGCCGCCCTTTGGGTAACGGGGTCTTTGAAAGTACCTGGAAAAATGTCGGGAAAAATCAAAGACTGGGTCTGTCTGCCACGTTTAACTGGAAACCTGCGTCTGCGCTGAGTCTGGGTGCCGGACTGACCGCACAATATGTCTGGCTGGAAAGCGGGATGCTTGGTATCAGTAACAAGGGGCTGATGAGACAGCTGAATTTAAATGGCAGCTACAAGCTTCCAAGGGGTTTTAGTATAGATTTTTACGGTTTCTTTGATACAAAAAAACTGCAGTTGCAAGGATATCGCACGGGATGGAAGTTTTACAACATGACCATTAATAAGAAAACAAAGGACGAGCGCCTGAACATGAGTTTACGTGTGGAAACTTTTTTAAAACCACATACCTACATTGATGAGGTCACCACATCAGCAGATTATAATCAACGGATGTCCTATCGCTATCAAAATCAGGACATCAGGTTTATCATTTCTTATAAGATCGGCAGAAAAGAGATCAAAACTCCAAAGATAAGGTCGGCTGAGGCTGAATAACGGGCGGCCAACTGCGTTTCGTCGATGCATGCCATCCGCGCATGTTGATAAAAAATGGGGGCATAGCTATATTATTTGCTTTTCGTATGGCAGATCACTTCTTCATTTGTGTTAAATTTGTCTCATGAGTAATGTCGGTTCTTCTGATTCAGTTTCCAGCAAAGTTTTATCTTTTATTGACCAGACCAATCAGAATATATTTCTGACCGGGAAGGCCGGAACGGGTAAAACTACCCTGCTAAAAAAGATAAAAGAGCAGAGCAAGAAGAAGATGGCAGTAGTAGCGCCAACAGGCGTTGCCGCGATGAATGCCAAAGGAACAACCATCAATTCTTTTTTTCAGTTGCCACCGGGCTCCTTCTTTCCCGGTGACATCAGCCTGGAAAACCTGCAGTCGGGCATTCTTTCTATCCAGTCGATGGTTTCTGAAATGAGCTACAGCCGGGAGAAGCTAAACCTGTTTACTGAACTGGAATTGCTCGTGATCGACGAGGTATCTATGGTACGCAGTGATCTGCTGGATGTCATTGATGCTTTGCTGCGTTCCGTCAGAAAAAACAATGATCCTTTTGGTGGTGTTCAGCTGCTGCTTATAGGTGACCTGTACCAGCTGCCTCCGGTGACTAAACGGGAAGACTGGGTTTTTCTAAGCAGGGCCTATGCTTCCCCCTATTTCTTTGATGCCCTGGTGATCCGCAGAAATCCGCTCCTGCAAATTGAGCTGACGACTGTATTCCGGCAGACCGAACCGGAATTCATTGGGATATTGAATGACATCAGGAACAACCGGATCAGTGAAGACAGTTTATCTTTGCTCAATAAAAGGTACGATCCTTCGTTCAGTTCGACGGATGAGCTAAACCCGATCATCATCACTTCTCATAATGCGGAAGCGAATACCATCAACAGGGAAAAGCTTGCTGAACTGCCCGGCATGGAATATACTTTTGAGGGCACCGTAAATGGTGAGTTCAGGGAACTGAACCTTCAGGCTGAACAGACTTTAAAGCTCAAAGAAGGTGCGCAGGTCATGTTTATTAAGAATGATACCGGCGACAACCGGAAATTTTACAACGGAAAGATCGGCAGAGTCAAATCGATAAAGAACAATGAGATCTACATTTCCTTTCCGCAGGAAGAGAACCTGCTGCTTGAAAAATCATCCTGGCAGTCATTTGAATACAAGACCGACCCGGAAGATGCAATTGTGCAGCAGCAGGTGGGTGAATTTTCCCAATATCCGGTTAAACTTGCCTGGGCGGTGACGATTCATAAAAGTCAGGGATTAACGTTCGATCATGCCATTATTGATGCGGGAAAATCATTTGTGGCCGGACAGGTTTATGTGGCATTAAGCCGGGTAAGAACCCTGAACGGGCTGATTTTGAAGTCTAAGATCAATACGGAGAGTTTGAGGTCGAACACAGAGGTGATCAATTATATGAATCCTGTAAAGGAACAGGAGCTGGATTCGATGCTTGTTGAGGCGCAGGAGAAGTTTATCCTCCAGCTGGTGCTTGATCATTTTTCTCTCACTCAGGCTGTCGGTGGTCTCGAAACTGTGGTTTCAAATCCGGAGGTGGTTAAAGCAAATATTCCTGAGTTCAAATCTTTATTGAGTCAGCTGGCTAAATCGGCTGCTGACTTGCTGGTGCTGTCTGAGCGTTTTCGGGCACAGGTGAGGCAGCTTCACAAACAAAGTGGTTTTAAAGACCAGCAGGCATTACAGGCGCGGATAGAGTCGGCACTGGCTTATTTTGTGAAGGAACTCAATATGCAGCTGATCAATCCATTGAATAAAAACATCCGGATCAAGCCGAAAAATAAATTGCAGCAGCAGTTGCAGCATTTATTGCAGCAGTACAGGCAGATTATTGAAAACAGGATCGCATTGATGCATATAGGCGCCGGTTTGCTGAAAGAGTCGATTTCTGTGAGCGATTATACGTCATGGATAGAGCAGCATAAGCTAAAGGCTAAAGCTAAAGCGGATTCTTCATCAGGGCAGCAGCAGGCGGTTACAATGCAGCTGTTTTAATTAATTAAACTGGAAAAATCCGGTATAAAAAGGGTGTTCAAAAATTTGAACACCCTTAATGGTTTAATTGCGCAATAACTAATTGTATCCGGGGTTCTGTTGTGCAGCAAGGCCCGGATTGGCATTGATCTCATCCTGAGAAATTGGCAGGATCGTCTTATTAAAAGCTCTCGTTATAGTTAACGGCCGATTTGTAATCGTTAAACCGCCAAAAGCATCATCAAATGTGATGGATTTATTCAACCGGATGAGGTCGAAATAACGCTGTCCTTCACCAAATAACTCCTTACTCCTTTCATCCAGAATCATATCTATTGTAATATTTCCAGCGGTAACAGCCGGAAGATTAGGAGATCTTTTTCGTATGGCATTGAGATAACCGGCCGCCAGGGTCTTATCTATAGTGAGTGCGGCCTCTGCCGCGATCAAATATATTTCAGACAGCCTGATTACTTTAATATTTACAGCGGTTGCTGTAGTTTTACCGTCTCCTTCCAGGGCAACACCACCACTATATTTATAAAGTGATCCCAATCGGGTGCCAGATGACTCATCGTTACTCATTACACCCCATCTGACATCCGCAGGATCCTGGCCTAATCTGTTTAGGAAAGGCGTACTGGCCATAAAAAAACCTAGTGCAGCAGATCCGCCATGCTGTGCACGTCTTAAATAGAAGCCAAGCGAGGCGGTAAGCAGGTCGCCCTCATTCGGCGATATCACCAGTTCGAAAATAGATTCCAGGCCGAATTGTGCTTTCCATGAGGGAACCCATTCAGCATTTGTGTACAACCTGTATAAACTAGCGGGCACAGCAATTATTTCCTGCGCAGCTTTAAGCGCATTTGTATGATCATCCATGTAAAGGTAAACCCTGGCCTGCATCGCCAAATTTGCATAGTAATTAAGGTATCCTGATGTTTTAATCTTCGGCAATAAAGGAGCTGACGCCTTCAGATCGCCCATGATCTGGTTATAATTCTCCTCTACTGTAGCACGAAGCGGTTGGGCAGTGGCCGGAAGTGTAGTAATAATATTAGGCACGCCAAAGGAAGTTTTATTTTCGCTATAAGCTTTTCCATACAACCTGACAAGGTCAAAATACATAACGGCCCGTGCTGTCAGCGCCTGACCTTTAACAACATTAAACTCGGCATTGGTACTGGAAGGATCGATCCGCTGTATGCTCTCAAGGAGGTTATTTGCCTGAAGAATGCCATTGTATATCTGTGTCCAGAAAGTAGAATTACTACCCGTTGTCTTACTATGGTTAAATGTATACAAGCCGTCAAGTCCCCGGCCCTGCATAAATATAGTCATATCACCTCCCTTGGCGTCCCCATACATAAACATGTTTCTGCCATAGTAACTGGAGCTGATCATATTTCGCATCAACCCGTTCATCATTATTTTAGCATCGCTGGGCGTTTGAATCGATGTTTTCGAATCGCCGAGGTTACTGGGTTCAACATCTAAAAAGTCTTTACATGAAGATAAACTCATAATGAGCAGACCTGTAAATATTATATTTATTATTTTCATCTTATTAGATCTTTAATCGTTAAAAACTGAATTCAATACCAAAAGTATAGGTTTTTCCAAACGGGGTTTCCCATCCTCTTGTCCCGTATTGGTTGACTTCCGGATCGGCAATTTTATATTTCGAAAATGTAAGCAGATTGGTTCCGTTAACATACAACCTGGTATTGGACGCACCTATCTTATTGACCAAGCTCTTGGGTAAATTATAAGCAAGAGTAACATTCTTTAATCTTAAAAAGGTGGCACTATGCATCTGACGGCTGCTGTATTGCTGAGGATCGGTCAAATCATTCCCGTCAAGCTTAGGCAACGATCCTCCTGGATTTTCAGTTGTCCACCTGTTGTCATAATAGTCCTGTGACCTGATCCTCTCCCAATAATAACCATCGTCCGCCACATCTTTATATGCGCCATTATACAGTTTACCACCCAGTTTATAATTGAAATTCAAGGCTAAACTAAGACCTTTATAGGCAACATCCGTGTTGATACCACCAAATACGGTAGGTACTGCATTACCTAAAACGGTATAGTTAGCTGTGCTAAAATCATGAGTGGCTCCCTTGCCGTTGTGAATAAATTCTCCTTCCTGGTCGTTCTCCGGATCATTTACATACCACATGTTCCTGCCGTCCTTAGGATCGACACCTGCCCATTCATAACCATAGAAACTCAAAGCTGATTCTCCTTCCCTAAATATAAACTGCGCTCTTCTGTCTTCGCCTGCTGCGGCACCTCCTGTGGGATCATACCAGATAATGTCCTGGCCGCCATAAAGTTTGGTTACTTTAGATTTTGTGAATGAGCCGTTTATGCTGGCGGTCCACTTTAAATCGTCTTTACGAATAATATCGCCGCCCAATTCTATTTCAATACCGCGGTTGTTCATCTCCCCTATGTTCATTAAAATAGAACTGAATCCCGTTGTTGTAGAAATTAACACGTCTTGAAGCAGGTCTTTTGAGTCTCTGTTAAAGTACTCAACCGTTCCAAAAATCCTGTTATCCAGAAATCCAAACTCTAATCCAAGATTGGAAGTATAACTTGTTTCCCAGGTCAGGTTATCATTGCCCAGCACACTTATTTCGCCGCCGGCCTGCCCCATATATCTCGAACTATATGATGTTAGATTCCTCCAGCCATAGTTTTGAGTTGGCATTGTACCGTTCACACCGTAAGATGTTCTTAACCGCAGATTACTGATGTAAGTTAGGCCCTTCATAAAATTCTCGTTGTTGATTCTCCATGATCCTGCAACAGACCAAAAGTCTCCCCAACGGGTGTCAGGGCCGAGTTTAGATGAACCGTCCCGCCTGTAAGATGCCGAGGCATAATATTTTTGATTAAAATTGTATTCTCCCCGTGAGAGAACAGACATCATGTTATAGCCAGAGAAACTGGCATCAGCATCCCTTACCCCAGCCGTAGCTACTGTATGGAGTGAACTTGAAGGAAGATCTGTTCCGGTTGAACGCTGAAAATCCGTACGGTTTCTTTCTGCTTCAAAACCGGCAAGTAATCCCAGATTGTGCAGGCCGAACTGTTTATTGTAATTTAATGTAGTTGAGGAAACGATCTTATTGATGTTTGCTGTATACTCTGAGACAGTACCTTTCGTTGTAGTACCACTAAAGTGCAAAGGGCTATAATAAATATGATCTTTAACTTGGGTGTTATCATAAGAAAATACGGATTTCAGGTTTAGTTCAGGTAATATTTTAATGTTGACGGTCTCATTACCTGCTACCTTAAGGTTTATTTCACTATTTTCCCATTCATTGTCATAAAATTGGCTGTTATAAGCAAAGCTGCCATATCTTGCAGTCCATTGCGCACCAGTTTTATAGTCTGTAGGCCAGTATAACGGCCATAGCAAATTCCTGGATTGAAGGAAATAGTTTGCACCATTATTCCTTGTATCGTTAAAACCAGATTGCTCGCTTCTTGAAATGTTGGCATTGGTAATGAATTCTACATGCTTACCTACTTTTTGTGACAAGTTGAATCTGCCCGAGTAGCGATCGAAATCATTTACTTTTATCCGACCCTGGTCTTTTGTATAAGAAAAAGAAGAGTAGTAAGTAGTGTTGGGATCCCCTCCACTTACAGAAAGATCGTTGGTTTGAAATTGAGCAGTTCTAAACAGCTCATCTTCCCAGTCAAAATACTGACCTTCCCGATTTACGATACCGTCAGTTAATCCTTTAATGGCTACATTCTGTAATAAATCTGTTCCTGATGTTGAAAAAGTGTAGCCATGCCTGTTAAATCTTGTATTCAATCTGGCAAGTGCATCCGCATTCGCTACCGCATCCGATTTCTTGGCAGAAGTATTCAGATCGTGAAACACTTGGTACAGCATATTTACCTGTTCCTGCACGCCAGCCGGTTCATAATTATCTGTAGCCCAGGAAGGTGTTAAGCCAAGTGAGGATTTAAAATTAATCACTGGTTTACCGACTTTGCCACGCTTAGTAGTGATCAAAACAACACCGTTTGCAGCTCTGGAACCGTACAACGATGAAGCCGCTGCATCCTTTAAGACAGTAATAGCGTCTATATCAGCCGGATTTAACGAGCTCATTACATTGTTTGTGATATAAGTGCCGCTTAACTGGCTTACATTTCCAGAGACTACCGGCACACCATCAATGACATATAAAGGTTCGTTGGACGCATTCATCGAGCCTATACCACGAATCCTGATACTTGGTGTAGAACCAGCCTGACCAGAAGAAGCGGTCACCTGTACGCCTGACACCCTGCCATTTAACGTACTTTCAAAAGATGTAACAGGCGTATTTTTTATGGTTTCTCCTTTGACCACAGACGCAGCCCCCGTATACGTGCCCTTGGTCGACGTTCCGTAAGCCACCACAATCACCTCATCCAGCGACTGGTCACTCGACTGAAGTGCAATGTTAATTGTGGAACGCCCATTTACCGGAACTTCAATTGTTTGAAATCCTATAGAAGAAAAAACAAGGACTGCTCCGGATTGGATATTGTCAAGCATATAAGCACCGCTGGCCGAAGTAGATACCCCTTTTGTAGTCCCCTTAATAAGAACACTGACTCCGGGAATGGGCACCCCGTCTTTGGCAGAGGTAACCACGCCGGTCACCCTCGTTTGTGCCTGTGCAAGCGTAGATAAACAAATCAGGGCCATGCACAAAATAAGTAAAGATTTTCTCATAATGATTTAATACAATTTAATACATTTTGTAATGATTAGGAATTAATTAGTAGTGGTGGACTTACACACTTATGTGTACCAGGCAATCAGCTGTGATTGTTCTTTTCTTTCATAATACAGTTTGGTTTTAGATTTAACAGATAGGGGTTTGTTCGATTTTAGATGAGCAGACGATTACAGAGATCTTAAAATGCAGGCTTTTGCAGGTATATGCAGGTTAATACCTGTTTTTTAAGACAATACAAGATAACTTTATCTTAACATAAAATCAATGCCTGTTGGATAATTTTGTTTTTTATAGAAAAAAAAGCTTAAACAGCTGATATTTTTGCTGTTTATTTAAGAAAGAAGTGCTTTTGCGGGATTTTAACCAGGACGTTGCCATAAATCAGGCAACAAACCGGATAATACTATAAAAGATCATTGGCCAGATTGGCCAGTTCGCTGCGCTCACCCTTGTCCAATGTGATGTGAGCATACAGCGGATGGTTTTTTGCATTTTGGATCAGGTAAGAAAGGCCGTTACTTTCCGCATCCAGATAGGGCGTATCAATTTGGTAAATGTCACCGGTAAATATGATCTTGGTATCTTCTCCTGCCCGGGAAATGATGGTCTTAATCTCGTGCGGGGTTAGGTTCTGCGCCTCATCTACGATAAAAAAGATCTTGGTGAGTGTTCTCCCCCTGATGTATGCCAACGGAGAAATCACGATCTTTTCGGTATTAACAAACTCATCTATCCTGCCCTGAATCTTAGGATCATCATTATATTGTTCTTTGATAAACCTCAGGTTATCCCAGATCGGTGCCATATAAGGATCTATCTTAGATTTGATGTCGCCGGGCAGGAAACCAATATCCTTATTGCTCAGCGCAATGATAGGACGTGTCACATAGATCTGCCGGTATTCTTTACGCTGCTCCAGCGCACTGGCCAGGGCCAGCAGGGTCTTACCCGTTCCGGCCTTACCCTGTATGGTCACCAGTTTGATATCAGGATTCGTCAATGCATGAACAGCGAAAGCTTGCTCATGATTCCTGGGTGAAATGTTAAATATAGTTTCCGGTTTAATCGTATAAAGAAGTTTTGTTTGTGCATAATACCAGGCAGTAACGCTCTTCCTACCCGATTTCAAGATGCAAAAATGGTTGGCTTCAGGATCTGCAATGTCAAGCTGACCCGCAGGAGCACTGCCCGTTGCCTTGAGTTCATTGAAAAGCGCTTCAGGTACTTTACTGATGATACTTTTGCCAGTATACAGTTCATCCAGATTTTTCACCTTACCGGTTTCATAATCTTCAGCATACAGATCAAGAGATTTGGCCTTTAGCCTCAGGCAAATGTCTTTAGATACGAGCACCACTTTTTTTTGCGGGAACTCCTCCTTCAGGCTCAGCGCCGCATTGAGGATGCGGTGGTCAAATTTACCTTTACCAAAGACTTCTTCCGCATCAGTAATTTTAGGCTTTTTGTCCATTACCACTTTAAAGCTTCCTCTTTTGACGCCCATTTTCGGGCTAAAGCCATTTAATGGAATCCATTTGTTCATGATCTTGTCGCCTGAGGCCTTATCCATAAGACGTATAAAACTCCTGGCTTCCGCATTCCGGGTTTCATTGCCATTTTTCATGTTATCCAGCTCTTCCAGTACCTGGATGGGAATGGCCACATCATGTTCCTGAAAATTATTAAAAGCATTGTGGTCATAGAGGATCACCGAAGTATCAAGTACGAAAATCTTTTGCTTTAGGGACGGTTGTTTTACGGATTTACTCATGACAGCTAAAAATAGCGAAATTTATGTTTGAAGTGAAATGCTATAAACAGACAACGGGTCCCTGGTGCAGAATTGTTTCCGCCTCAATGACCCGTTGCCATAAATAATAATTGTCAGTTTAAAAAAGTAAATAGACCTTGAACCCAAGGTCCGTGATCACACCCTGAGTGTTAAGGCTAAAGCTAGTATCTTTCTTTGTGTAAACAGGCGATCCACCTGTGCCGTCTGTCTGGTCAGCAGTAGTATATAAAGCTGTTGCTGATAACAGGTTAGTTTCAAGGGCCCATCTTTTGCTGATGAACCAGGTAATGCCTCCGTAAGCGCCCAGGCCATAAGAATTGCTTTTATAGGAATTTAAATTCTGAGGATCATCATAATCAAGTTTGCTGAAGCTATAAGAGGCTGCACCACCAGCATAGGCATAAAACTTCCCGATCAGCGGATAGTACTTCTGGTAACTCAGCGCCCCGCCAAATATGTCTGTCGCATTATCCTGGCTCGTGCTTGTGCTGGTTGAAGTTCCATGCCCGTAAGTCAGATCGATACCCAGTTTGGTATGATCACTGATGAAACGGCCGTATCCCAGAGAAAAAGTGCTCTGTTTTTGCTTTTGACTCGCGCTCCCTGACGGAATGTTCTGTTCAGTTTTAGAAGTGTAAGCACTAACACCAAGGCTAAGCGCATTGGTGCCTTTTGTTTGGGCATATCCGCACAGCGATGCCAGGACTGCAAGAGCAGTTAATAGTTGTTTTTTCATTAATGTGTTTTTATGGTTTATTCCTCAATGTAATTAGATAAATTATCATTGCAAATTATTATTTGTCATTATATGTAACATAATTAGAACATATGTGAATGATATGCCCATATATGTTTTTTTAACAAATAATATCGGATAAAAGAGAATAAAGGAAATTGCTGAAAATCTGCAATCCAGTTTACCGGGGATTAAATGACAAAAACAGAATGTCTGTAAAACGGAAAACGGAGCTCCTCTTCTTGCGATTTGGTGTCTCCGTTTCCAATTATCTGCTGCCGTAGCCTCAGATAACTTTATCAACTGCTCTGTATCCTTAACCTTTCGTAGCGTTCTTTAGTTCCTAAGAACTTCGAAGCCCGTAAAATTATACTGTCCGGTTCATCCCGTAGAATTCCTCTTTCAGTGTATAATGTCCTTTTCGGATTCAACTGATCTACTTTCGCTTCGCAGCTACCGGTGATGTTTTGGTGCCACCCGTTTTCTCCGTTTCCTTTGATGTCGGGCTACCTGTGCTGATCCTTAGATTTACCAGAACCTTTTGCCCTTGGGCTAAGTATTCTTTTTAGTATTTCTTCAGACTGTCAAAGTACTTGCTAATTGATAGATCTAATATACGGAGGTTAATGAAACTTTCCAAGGAAAAGTTAAATAACTTATAAACAAATTGTTAACAGGTTGCTAACAAAGTTATAAACAATATAAGGGATATTTTTTCACTTTTTTGTAGCGAAAAAAGACCGCCACTCGTTTAGTTATTTGAGAGCGTTAATTTAGATGATGGGGTTGGGTCTTTATGACCTGATCCCATTTTTATTAGAAACATCCTTATACTAAACTTTACAAAATGATAACCAAATCTCAGAACAAACTGCCTTCTGTCAACTCCTTAATTATTTGTGTAGTAGCCCTGCTGATCATGATCGCTATTCAGCTGGTACAAAACTAGACAACAAGCCAGCTATAATGGTGAAGGTCAGCCCTGCTGCTGCTCTATTGCGGTGATTTTCGCAAGGCGCTTAACATGACGTTCCTCTCCGGAAAACTCAGCTTTCAGGAAAGCATATACGATATCCTTGGCCAGCTCAATACCGATCACCCGTTCACCGATGCACAGGATATTCACATCATCATGCTCTACAGACTGGTGCGCAGAATAAGTATCATGACAAACCCCTGCCCTGATGCCCTTAAATTTATTGGCTGCAATACTTACTCCAACAGAGCTGCCGCAGACCAATATACCCCTGTCACCCTCCTTATTTTGCAAGGCACGGGCCACATCAGCTGCATGATCCGGATAATCTGAGGGCAATCCCGTATAACTGCCCTTATCAATCACAATATACCCCTCTTTTTGCAGCATCTCTGCAATAATGGTTTTGTATTTAAACCCTGCGTGGTCCGATCCGATAATTACTTTCATGCTTTATTTATTAGAATCCAGTTCTTCCATTGTAAATGTCTTTTGCCTGCCTTTATATTTACTGCGGATATTCAGAATGTCCTTCTTATCAACTTTGGCCGCATCATTCTGCCAGGACTGCCTGATGAAACTGAGCAGCTGCGCAATGTCTTCATCGTTCAGCTCGTCATTGTGGCCAATGCCCGGCATATCGCCCGCTACTTCAGGCGCCTCATACACATGACCATTTACATTTATAGGTCCGGTCAATCCAAAAAGCACAATAGAAATCAGTTTGTTCTTGTCACCGGTTACCCATTGCGACTTGTTTAAAGGCGGTGCCAGCGAAGGCGTTCCGTTACCATCAGCGCCATGGCAGGTCTGGCAGGTCGACCTGAATATAGCCGAACCTTTAGGAAACTGGCGCGCCAGCAGTTCCGGATTGCGGTTCTTCTGGGTGTTTTTATAAGCGGTGATCACCTTCTGAAGCTGTTTATTGATCTTTAAATCAGAATCGGGAACCACAGCAGCCAATGACTTTTTAAAAGTCTCTTCACGATAAGCCAGATTACTGATTACCGCATCAGCAACATAAGCATTGTCCGGATATTTCTTAGCCAGATCAACCAGAAATCCATCAGCAGCCTTCTCATTAAAAGGTTTGAGGTCTGCAGCCAGAAATCCGATATAAGGAGCAGCCAGTTCATCATTATTGTCCAGCAGCTGCTGTAGCGCCGCGACATACAAAGGCGCGGATGAAAGACTGATTACCGAAGGTATTACCGTCAGTGCCTGCATACGAACCGGCCATTCCTGGCTTTTCAGCAAAGCCAATACCTCATTGGTCTCTAACGCATGCAGCCCTTCCAAAGTCCAGAGTGCATGTATGACCTGCAATGGCTTACCAGTTTGTTTGATCACTTGTTTCAGCAGCGGAATAGCGACTTTATTTTTATTGTCGATCAATGTCTGCTGTGCCTTATCTCTCAAATAACCATTAGGGCTGCTCAGCATCGCTACCAATTGCCTTGCGTCATCAGGAATAGAGGCCATAGCCGTCTTCTTGCCCTTAGGAACAATTTTATAAATCCTTCCACAATTTAATGGCAGCGTCAGGTTTCGCATTTTGATCTGGTTGGCCAGGTATGGCGTCACATAAGTCTTATGCTGGATGATCCCGCGGTACATATCCAATACATACAAAGCACCATCCGGGCCATTGTACAAACTCACGGGTCTGAAGCGCTCATCCGTACTTGCCACGAATTCCCTGCCCTTATAAGCCTGTTCTCCTTTGGCAACATAGCCATTCTCTTTAATGATATTCCTTTTGATCAGATTGCCGGACGGCTCAGCCACAAAAGCATTAAAATCATAGTCCTTGCCAAACAAGTCGCCCCTGTAAATCAGCGGTGAACAGGCCGCTGTAAAATTGGCGAGCCTAAGACTATCATCCAGCGTGCCCTTCATATAACCCCTGTTTACACCCGGATTTGGCCTGATGGGATACGTACGGTTATTCGGTACCGTTCTTTCATAATAACCGGCCACACCGCGTTGGTTCTTATTAGCAGCCCCAAAACCCGGACTAAAATAATCACCCTGCACATTAGAAGAATTGTCATTATAATACAAACGGCCATAATTATCCTGGCTTATACCCCACTGCCCTCTGAAATGCGTATCATCAATCAGCCAGCTATCGCCTTGTTTCCGATACCGCTTACTTGATTTGGCATTGTAGATCCAATTGTCCAGGTTTCTTAACAAGCCATTCGGCTGATGCTCGACATTACCTTCCGTCGCATATTTAGGATCAACTAATGTCTTTTTTACAGGCTTATCATCCTTAAGCTCGTAATACCAAAGACTAGGCGGTTCAGCCACCAGTATCCCGCCCTCAATCAAACAGATCGACCTCGGCAAGACCAACCCGTCAATGGCCACCTTGCGGTCATCAAACACACCATCCTTATTTTTATCCTCCAGAATGACAATATTCCCTGTAGGTTTATCCTCGCCCGTACCTAAAGTATCAGGCATATATCCGTTCATTTCCACCACCCACATACGGCCCTTTTTGTCAAAAGACATTGCAACTGGAGTTGTCACTAATGGTTCAGAAGCAATAAGCTGTACTTCAAATCCCTCTTCGACCTCCATCTTGCTGATGGACTGATCCGCAGGAACAACCGGTGACGATGTAAGATCGACCGGGCCTGGTTTTGATACAACAGTTGTAGCCTTTTTATAACTCTGGCATTGGTACAAAGTAAATACGCCTAGAATCAGGAATGCATAAATGTAAGGTCTCATAACGGATTGCTGCAGATATATGTGGTTCTTTTGTGTAGGGCAAATCTAAAAAGTTATCTTATAAAACAACAGGGTTTTTATATCAGTATTGTTACTACAACCTTGTAGTTGAATAATTTACCTGATTTTTCCTGTAAAATTATTGTTCGGCAGAAAAAAACTGACACCCAAACCATAAGAATGCACATCAGGAATCTGATATTTGCGCTTTCCATTAGAAACTTTGAGACGTTATGAAACAAATCTTATTTACTTTGCTCCTGTCTTTATCTGGTACATTTGCCTGGTCCCAGGGCCTTGAACCCGGAACCGGACTTCCAAACGCTGTTTTCTATAAAACAGATGGCAAGACATTTTCTACCGCACAAATTACAAAAGGAAAAAAATCTCTGCTGATGTTTTTTGATGCCACTTGCGAGCATTGCCAGCGAGTAGCAGCCGTTCTGTCCAAAAGAACCAAAGAACTGGGCAATGTCAACATTTACCTGATCAGCCAGGACGAAAAAGTTTCTATTGATTATTACATAAACAACTTTGCCAAACCATTGGCGGCGCTGAAAAATGTAACGATATTACAGGATAAAGACCGGGTGTTCATTCCATTGTTTCATCCCAGAGAATACCCCTCATTGTATTTATTTTCCACCGACCGCAAGCTGACCTATTACACCAGCAAAGAAAAGGAAGTACCAAAGATGTTTCCTTTGTTTAAGTAAACTCCGGAGAAACTTAAGACATCGCAAACCTGGTCACTCTTTTTGCCCTGGCGATCAGCATCCAGGCAAAAGCCGCACCAGTCAAAGCCATCATGGAGCCCACCGCAACAGGTGAAGTATAGTCGTAACCTGCTAATAGTGGTAACCCACCAAGAAAAGCACCCAGCGCATTGCCAATGTTAAAACTCGCCTGGCTCACAGAAGCAGCCAGCATTTCAGACCCTTTGGCCGTATTGATCATCAGCATCTGGATTGGTGACGCAGCGGCGAATGCAACAGCACCCGCAACGAAAGTCATGATGAGCGCCATGACCTGGTTGCCTGACACAAAATGCACGATCAACAAGGTCACCGACATTGCAATCAGCAAGGCAAAGGTAGCCCTTGCCGGAGAAAACCGGTCTGCCAATCTGCCCCCGATGAAATTGCCCACCATCATCCCCGCACCTGCAATGACCAATATATAAGTAATACTGCCTGCAGAAAAACCCGAAACCTCAGTCAGTAGTGGTGCAATATAACTGTACCAGGAGAACAAACCGCCTGTCCCAATAGCAATCATCAGAATGATCAGCCAGGATTCCGGCAATTTAAAGAAGTTGAGTTCCTTACCCAGATCTCTGTTTTTAGTAGCCGGCAAATTGGGCATCCAAAACTTAAGGCTCAGTAAAGTCACCAGACCGACGATGACGATGATGACAAAAGTATATCTCCATGAAAAATTATGACCTATATAAGTACCAAGCGGCACACCCAGGATATTGGCTACCGTAAGCCCGGCAAACATCAGAGACACCGCTCGAGCCTCCTTACCCTTATCTGCAAGACGGCTAGCCACCACAGAACCCACACCAAAGAAAGCACCATGCGGCAAACCCGCCAGCAAACGCGCAATGAACATCGTATGGTATCCCGGAGCAAAAGCAGACAAAGCATTGAACACTGTAAACATTCCCATCAGCACCATCAGGATCCTTTTCGGAGGATAACTACCAGCAATAAGCACCAGCAAAGGAGCGCCGATCACCACACCCAAAGCATAAGCAGAGATCAGGTGGCCCGCCTGCGGTATAGAAATATTAAGATCTTTAGCAATATCCGGCAGCAGTCCCATCATCACAAATTCTGTAATGCCGATTCCCAGGCCGCCCAGCGTCAAAGTCAATAAACTCCTTTTCATATGTCCAATTTTAGCGATAGTTAGTGTAAAAAGTACACACTACAAAAGTAGACAATAAACTGGCTTATTTCCCTATAAAAAAAGTAAAATTGACTTAAATAAAACACATTGGTACGGTATGTGTTACTTTATTAAAAAAAACACCTATTATGAATTATAAGAAATTAATTAACAAGGGTTTGTCTGACTTCTCAGGTCGGTCAGGCGATAAATCTGCGGCAATAATTGGATTATTGGCGGGATTGGCTGTAGGGGCAGTATTGGGTGTGTTGTTCGCACCCGAAAGTGGTAAAACAACGAGAGAGCGACTTTCCGACAAGGCCCTCGGACTTGCAGATAATGTAAAAGATGGCCTGCACTCATTAAAAGACACCGTAAGCACTGGACGTGAAAGCCTGAAAGGCTTTAAAGATGAAGTAGTAGGCAAAGTAAAAAACAAAGCAAATGCAGTAGCACAGGACTACAAAGAATTCAGAGAAGCCGAGCTCAACAAAGGAGCCGTTTCAGGCGAAGACCCTGACTATGTAGCCTCAAATAACTCATAAACTATTTCAATGTGGCCTGATGTCTGAAGAACATCCTGGTGATGGGCACCAGCAGCAGTCCGCATAGGGCAAATACTATAAAAGATACTCTCAGGTTAAATGCATGAGCCAGGTACCCGATTAAAGGCGGCCCCAGCAGCATACCTGTGATAGAATAGGTGGCGATGATTGATATCGCCATACCCGGAGAGTATTTTTTCGATTGCCCGGCCAGCGCATAAGACATGGGAATGATAGATGCCGTCCCAAACCCTACCAGCGAAAACCCGATCATCGCAGTCCAGAACGTAGGATAAATAATTGCCATACAAATTCCCGACACCACAAACACCGCACTCATGATATAAGTCTTCGGCATGCCAAACCTGCCAATGATGATATCCGAAAGGAACCTGGAAGCTGCCATGAAAGTCATAAAAATCAGGTAACCATAGGTAAAGATCTTTACATCAAGCACCTCCTGAAAATAGATACCGCTCCAGTCAAACATCCCCCCTTCGCAGATCGCACACAAAAACACGACAATCCCCAGATAGAAAATATAAGGATCAGGTTTGCTCAGCACAATCTTATTTCCCGTTTCAGACCTGTCACCTTTCAGCAAAAACTGATAAGAATAAGCACTGATCACGATCATCAGCAAAGCTACAGCCGCAAAATGATATTCAATAGAGACATTCAGCGCCAGTAAAAAAGTAGATAGTGCAATACCCGCGATCCCCCCTATACTCCAAAATCCGTGAAACGATCCCAATATTTTCTTTTCAAATCTCTTTGACAGTGTCAATGCCTGGGTATTTACAGAGATGTTAAAAATCCTGGTGGTAAAGGCAAAAAGCGTGATGGCCAGCAAAAGACTAAATGTATTGTGCGCAAACCCGATCAGGGCCAGAGAAAGACCGTTGAGCGCATAGCCCGCCGTAAGCGGCACCCGGCTGTTATACTTAGAAACCAGCCATCCGGAAATGGGCAGGCCAATCAGAGAACCGACAGGCATGGCCAGCAAAACACTGCCCAGTTCCGCCTCATTGAACCCAAAAGCAGTTTTAATGGTAGGAATACGCGATGCCCAGGTAGCAAAGCTAAGCCCCGAGATAAAAAAGAAAAGACTTAAAAAGAAACGGTGTTTATTATTTGAGATCATTGATGTACGTGCTGCCTCTATATAACTGTACCGGCACACAGCTGCACCGGTACAATCAAAGAAATGCAAAGGTAATTATTAAAGTGCATATCAGAAAGCCCCTCTCCCTGAACCATTATCAATCATCAACAGCGTCTATTTATGGATTTATAACCTCCCCTGGTAAACTCTATAAGAAACACTTTTGCCATCAGCCGCCACCGGATGCCTGGCTAAATTTCACTATATTTAGTAATGAAATATCTATTGATTCTTGCATTTTGCATACTGACCACCACTGGTTTTGCCCAGCAGCTTGATACTGTATTCTTAAAACCCCGGGATAAAGAAGGTCACGCCATTTTTATTGACCCCAATCCAAATTCAGCTTATTACGCTCGGATTGCAGATACAGCTTACACCAGAAAAGACAGGGAGCATAAAGAGAGCATCCGCAGACTAAAGTCCTTTAAAGTCAAAGCAAACAAACCCCTGCGGATAACAGACATACCGCTCAACTGGTGCAAACTGAGTTTGTACAAAGGAAAGTACTATTTATATGCTCCATCTGACTGGAGCTACACAAGAGTATCGCTGAGCGACAGTATATTTATTGAAATGGGCATGGAAAGAATGATCTACGGGACCAGTAGTTTCAGTAAAACAGGGGAAAACTCCTACAAAATCTCGACGGTCGCTGACTATAATGGCAGTAAAAGTTCAATTGATATCCATGTTATTGATCCTGAAAAAGGAATTGCTGTGTTTGAATATCTGAAATTGGCGAATGATCCAAGCGGCAGGTACGAACTGATGATCGATGTGAATAAAATAAAGCAGTTCCCTGTAATTGTAAATTACACTCCGCAGCACAAGGAGATAGAATTTAACTTTGACAGCCCGGATTTCGGAGCACTGCTCAAGGGAATCCGATAGTTTTACCCCGCTATCCCCCACACCAGGTTCGCTAGTTGATTGCCATTTATGTATCTTGGGAACTTATCATTATGAAAGCATAGGTTTATACGACATTAGTAATGTTATGAAATATCTAATATGTTGCCTATTTCTATTCTTGTGCCTAAACTTGAGGGCGCAAGACAAAATGTCCAATGTTGTATCCGGGCACATTTCAAACATCAAGGATATTGAATTGATTATAAATAATGGCGGGATGACCGGTTTTTATACACAGGCGAACATCATTCCGGAAAACGGTAAGTGGCATGCTCAACGTAAAAAAATTGAATATTTTGAAAAGGATTCTATATCTGACATATTCACTCATGAAGTTTCCTCAGACAGCATAAAACTTCTGATACGCTGTCTGTTTAATCCAAGCCCGAGGATAAAAACGAGTTCATTCAACCTCAATCGGGATTCATTAATTAAATATTACCGGGCTTCAGAACGTGTCAGCAAGCAAATACCAGAAGAAAAGTTTTTGAAAAGAATAGACGACTCTGTTTTTGTGCAAGGGTCATTAACTTCACTTTGTTATCCCCGGTTTCGAATGGATCATGAAGCCAGTTATAAAATTATAATCAGGTTCAATAAAGGCCCAGATTTAGTTGTTTTTAGCAAATCAGGAAATTCTCCTTATTATTTACCTTGGAAACAAAGTGGCATAAATTATTTTAATCCTAACATAACAAGGCTGTTCGATTATTTATGTGGGTATGACGGCAGGGAATCATCCCGAAAAATTTGGTTGTATAGAAGGTTAGTCAACCAATTAGGTAAACCTTCGTTGGGAAATTAAATTCAATGTCAAATGGTTCCATGTTGAGCAGGTATTTAGGGAGTGTTTCCATTAATATCGCATTTAAACATCCTGCCTCTGCAGCAACCCCTCAATTTCCATCTTCGTCTTAGTACTCGACGGCCGGTCAGCCTCTTTATTAGCCACATTGCCATTTTTATCAAAGATCAAATATCGCGGAATCATCCTGATATTAAATTCTCGCGCCAGATCAGCAGATTGTGCATTACTCAAGAAATAATGCTCCCCCTCAATATTGTGGCCCGCGATCAACCTCTGCCAGGTGCTTTCTGTGGGCGAACTGATACATAAATACAGGAAAATGACATCTTTACCAGCAAACTGGTCACGGAGTTTCTTCGAATTCTTCATTTCCGTAAGACATGGAATACACCAGGTTGCCCAAATATCCAGATAGACCACCTTGCCCTTATATCGCTCAAGCATATTTTTAACAATCCCCGTGGCCGGTAGCTTTTTTGCGTCAAGTATAACCGACTTAGCAGAAAGCTTACTCTTATAAAGCAGATCGTAGGCTAGTTGATAGTCTTTTAAGAAAAGTCGTTTAACCGGATTGTCGTTCACCAGTGCCTTGTACCTGGGAATTAATGAATTGATACTCACCAGCTGATTATTGTCCAGTTTTTCCCTAAGCAACCTGGTCAGGAAAATGGTCCTTACAAATGGATCTTTGCTGGAAGCGATCTGATCGAAAGTTGCGCCGGCCTTATAAGTGTCAACGTATTCGCCGCCAAACTTCTCCAAATAATTCTCGTTGAAATACTTTCTGTCTTCTTCAGATGCCTTATTCACCGTATCCAAAATCCTTCGGCAAAGTGCTTTTTCCTCTTCAGCAAATTCAATGTGCTCCCTGAGCAGGTAGCTGGCCATGTCCGCAAAAAGAACGGTAACTTCCTCATCCTTTTTAAACGTTTCCCGCTGTAGCTGATGATAATAATTATTCAAAAAACTTTTATACCTGACACTTCCATAAGCTTCCGGATTGTCCAGTTTAACGTCTATTGAATCCAGGAACAGGAGCATACCTGGATCTTGTTCTTTTAATTTGAACAATGCCAGTGATAAATAACTGGCTAGAAAATATTTAGCCTCCAAATCCATCTGCTTCTTTAAAAAAGGGTCGCGTCCCTTAACTTTGAAGTACTGAGTGTTAAAGTCCAGGACTTTTTTAAGTTGTGATTTTAATAAATGCTTTAAGGGAACATAGGCGCCGGGTTTTAGAGAATCCAGATATTCATAAGCAACAAGGTCAGTGAATCCTAAACTTTCCCGCAAGGATTTAGAATATTTGTCCTGCTGGTTATTTGCATTGGCCAGACTTCCTCCATAGCTGGTTTTGAAAGAATAGTCCTTATTTGCCTTGTAATCAAAGTTCAGGTCTTCTCCCGGCTTTACAAAGAACCGGTTTACAAAATAACCCCCAAACCGAACCTCATCTCCTATTTTATACCCCTGGCTGAGCATAATTTCCTGATAACCCTGAACCGGAAAAGTGACGCTAAAGTTCCCAGCGGTATCTTTGCTGATCGGTATAATGACGTCCTTGCCGGTCACCATATCCACATAAACGAATGCGTATTCGTCTATTAAACCCTGGCTTGGCCTGAAAGATTTAATGTTACCCTTAATAGTGACATTCTTTTGCTCCTGAATGGACAATTTGACAGCAGGATTTTGTCCATCTTTGTTTTGGGCAAACGCAGTGAGTCCAAAGGATAATAAAAAAAAGGCTATTGCAAGGGTTAAATAGAGTGAGCGCATAAAGTTTATGTATATTTGGTATGATCAACTAAATATAGCCATTGCACCAGCGATAAAAAGATAATTAACTTCTTTTAACATTACCAAGTTTCGCAAACAGGCTACTGAACTCGAGACGCCTGAGGAAGGCTGGTTGTTTTCACTGAGACACATGAATAAATTGAAGGAAATTCCTGTATCGTTGAAAGACAAGGAAGAGTTTGTTAAATTAGTTAAAATAGCTGAGGTGAGTAATTTAAGTCCGGACGAAATGAGTGCCTACGAGGCGAGTCTGAAGATCGCCAGGGATAATTACAGTCATGATGAGACGATTAGGAAGGAAAAACTGAAGGTCGTCATGAACAAGCTCTTGAAACTGCAAAAAAGCTCAAAGAACTTGGAGTCACGATAGAAATCATAGCAAAAAGTACCGGGTTGTCTTTTAGACCGATCTACCCCGCGAATATTGGCACCATATTTATTCGTATCAGGATGTATCAATTAGCTACCCTATGCGTTTACCGAAAGCATTTAGACTTTTAGCTTTGTCCAACATCCTCGTCCTGCTCGTTATGGCAAACCAGGCAAGCGGACAGAACTTAATTCCAACGGACATCATGCAAATTGACCTGAGTTTCTTCCAGGGCTCGGCTCCTAAAAACAGCCCTTACGCCAGCATGACCTTCATTGATTACGACTACGATTTTGCTGTAGAGCGCAATTCGCGCACGGGTGAAGTAAAAGTTAATCTTACTGTCAATATAACCCCTAACAGCTCCAAAAGCTATTTAGACATTTCCCGGGTGCATAAGAACGACATTGATCGGCTTGTGACTCATGAACAAGGACACATCATCATAGGATTTATCATTGGAAAAAGAGTTGAAGATGAATTGAATGCCTGCCGCTACACCAGGAACTATAAGGAAGAGATTCGCACCAATTATCAAAAACTCTACGCCAGTTACGAAAAAATACAGCTCGAATATGACAAGCAAACCCGCCACGGGGCCAATCTCGAAGCTCAGGAACGCTGGAATAAAAAGCTGCGTGTGTATCTTAATAAGTTAAGTTAAGACCGTCACCTGCCGGGTTAGGGTGAAGAATTTGTGTTTAGCTATAAATAGGTAAAATAATAAGTTGCGAAAAATATAAGTTTGTGATAGCTTCATCACTTATTTAAATATTAGCTATGAAAATCGTAATATTAGATGGATATACACTGAACCCAGGGGACCTGAGCTGGGACGGGCTGAAACAATTCGGCGACGTGACCCTGTACGACCGCACCCCGGTAGATCAAGTTGTTGAACGCTCAAAAGGGGCCGATGTCATATTTACCAATAAAACACCGGTAAACGCTGAGGCATTAAAGAGTCTTCCGGACTTGAAATACATTGGAGTCCTGGCCACTGGTTATAATATAGTGGACATCCAAATGGCCAGAGAAAAAGGGATAACTGTAAGTAACGTACCAGGTTATGGTACGCCGTCTGTAGTGCAGCTGACCTTTGGCCTGTTACTGGAACTTTGCCTGCATGTACAGCGCCATAGCGATGCTGTGGCCTCCGGCCGCTGGGCTTCCTCTGCTGACTTTTGCTTCTGGGACTATCCCTTGGTTGAACTGACAGGGAAAACAATGGGCATTATCGGATTTGGCGATATAGGCAGGCAGGTTGCTGATGTGGCCACCGCATTTGGGATGAAAATCATTGGGACAAGCCGGAACCGTACAGATCAGTCTCAGCGCAGTAATTTCAAGTGGGCAGAAGTACCCGAACTGCTGGAGCAGTCAGATGTTGTCAGTATCCATTGCCCTTTAACCCCCGAGACTAAAGGGCTCATTAATAAGGAGAATTTGCAGCGAATGAAAAGCAGCGCCTTTCTTTTGAATACCTCAAGGGGTCCTGTTATTGTTGAGGAAGATCTTGCCGAGGCATTGAACAACAATATAATTGCCGGAGCGGGCCTCGATGTGCTTTCTGTTGAGCCGCCTGCAAAGGACAACCCGATTTTTGGGGCAAAGAACTGCATCATTACACCCCACATTGCCTGGGCAACAAAAGAAGCGAGGACCAGGTTGATGGAGACAACTATCAGCAACCTGACTGCCTATAAAGATGGGAATCCTGTAAACGTAGTGAACCTTTAAATGAAGGCATTATGCATATCCTGATCTCCCCCAATGCTTTTAAACACGGTCTGAATGCCGAAGAAGCAGCCTTTGCTATTGAGGAAGGTTTAAGGCGAAGTAAGGCCGGTGTGACCACGGAGTGTTTCCCGGTAGCTGATGGTGGGGATGGTACAGGAACCTTAATCATAAAAAAATGTAAAGGTACATTGCTGGACGTCGCAGTACACGATGCGCTGGGCAGACCAATAAATGCTGTATTTGGCCTGATCGACAATGGTGCTACTGCTGTGATAGAAATGGCAGATGCGTCAGGTATAAGATTACTTAAACCCGAAGAACTTAACCCACTGCGTGCCAATTCTTTCGGTACCGGGGAAATGATCAGAAAAGCACTTGACCAGGGGGTAAAAAAAATCATCATCGGCATGGGTGGCTCGGCTACAGTGGATGGTGGTACCGGTATTTTGCGTGCCCTTGGTGTCCGTTTTTTAGGCGCGGACGGCAATGAGCTGACCCTTCTTCCTCAAGATCTTGGAGCGTTAACTACGGTCGATTTTTCAGCACTGGACGAAAGAATATTGAACTGTGAGGTGATTGTTTTGTGCGATGTGGACAATATGCTATTGGGTGAACAGGGATCTGCAGCGGTATTCGGCCCGCAAAAAGGGGCATCACCAGAAGCGGTGAAAAAATTGGACGAGGCGCTTTATAAACTTTCAGCTGTGGCCTTGCAACATACAGGCAGGGATATGGCTGCGATAAAGTACGGCGGTACTGCCGGAGGCGCAGCTGCAGGTTTATATGCATTTCTAAATGCCAGACTGGTAAACGGGATAGATCATTTTCTGTCACTTACAGATTTTAATTCGGCACTGGAACGGGTCGATCTGGTCATTACCGGGGAAGGGAGTATTGATGAGCAGACCTTACAGGGTAAAGGGCCTTTTGGCGTTGCCTACCATGCCAAACTTAAAGGACTGCCTGTAGTTGCCCTGGCAGGCAAGGTGCCGCTGGAGCGGAATGTTAATTTACAGGCGTATTTTGATGTATTATTGCCTATTGGAAACCAGCCCGAAGATCTCGCAACTGCGCTGGCAAGTACAGCAGATAACCTTATACGGACAGCTGAAGCACTGGGTAATATGCTGGTCCTGATGCAAAGGGAAAGAGGTTGATATCAAACCCGAATGCTTTATGCGAAGATTCCGCCCCGGGGTAGATACAAACTCAGTCCGGTTATTTGGTCTGCGCCGGACGTACCTCTATTTTACTTGGCAATACATTTGGATTCATTTTCAACAAATTGACAATCATCTCCCCGATGTCCGATGGTTGTATTTTCCAGGAATCAGCCTCATTTGGGGTGTGACCATTGAAATGGGAGGTTACTGAACCAGGCATAATGGTGGTCGACTTGATGCCATATTCCCTCAAATCCAGCATCGCAGCCTGTGTAAAACCTACTACACCGAACTTTGAAGCGTTGTAACCTGATCCGCCTGCGAAAAAATTAGTACCAGCCAGGCTCGAGATCGTTATAAAATAACCCTTATTCAATTTCAATTGCTCTACCCCTGCTTTAAGTGTATGAAATACGCCCGTCAGATTGGTGGATATCATCGCATTCCAGTCCTCGAGGCTCAACTGATCCACAGGGGCAAACTTCCCTACTCCCGCATTGGCAATCAGTATATCCAGCTGACCGAACTCTTTAACTATAAGTGCCACTGCGCGGGCTTCGTCTTCAAAGTCCGATACATCCGAAGCGACGGCCAATACATTTTCTGAACCGAGATCTTTTCTGGCCTGTTGCACATCTTCCAGCTTGCGGCCAGAAATTGCTACCTTCAATCCTGCGCTAATCAAAGCTTTAGCGATCCCAAAACCGATGCCTTTTGTTCCGCCTGTAACATAGGCTACTTTATTATTCAAATCCTGCATATGTATATTGTCTTGTTTATTGACTGCTAAGATAGTATTCCGTCAGCACTCCCTTGGCCATCTCAACCGAGAAAGTCAGGAGGGTAAGTCTTCTGATTGTATTTAATATCCATTTCTTTTAAAAGCTGCTTTCTTTCTTCAGTCATTTCAGGCATTGGCAGCATTTCGCCCGGGCCAACTGGTGTTCCAATTTCTTTGAATAATTTTTCCAGCCCTGCTGGTACTACTGTACAAAGTAGCCGGACATATTCCTTTGAGTTATTCTTGAAACAATGTATCGCTCCACCTAATGGTATATTCACAAAGCCATCCTTTTGAAGGGTTTGCTTACCAGCTTCGGTTTTAAATTCGACTTCTCCTTCCAGTACGTGAAACATTTCCTGTATATC
The DNA here is from genome assembly GCF_030244015.1 of Pedobacter ginsengisoli. Classification (GTDB taxonomy): domain Bacteria; phylum Bacteroidota; class Bacteroidia; order Sphingobacteriales; family Sphingobacteriaceae; genus Pedobacter; species Pedobacter ginsengisoli. The sequence goes on along the minus strand of NZ_JASSYX010000002.1, from coordinate 1,029,786 downwards.
GGGATGTGAATGCGGTGGCGGCCCGCCTCCTGGCGGTACAATCATTTCGATAACAGCATAGTTATTGCTGGTTTGTTCTCCTGATATAATGACTCGGTAATTGCCTCCGGCTATAGCCAACCGCTCTCCTTTGTCTGATGTAATAATGCTAACATTCGAATCCATATGACTTGATTTACAGGTGATGATACCATTTTTTGAAGATCCCGGGCCTTTTAATCTTTTTGAGAAAGATACGAATATAAGGAGTTTGAAACAATTAAAATGACTTCGTTGGATGAGGGGATTCATGAAATGCGGTCTCCAATTCGTTAACCGGTGACCCTTCAAAAGTTATGAGATCATTTATATGAACTACAAACCTCTTTTGTTGCTTTCAATAGCAATGAACTCCGGCAAATAATCGGGGGTACATCCTTTTGACACCATTTCACCTTTATACAGGCCCGTTTTCTGCCCTATTTCAATACAGCGTGCCCGGTACTTTTTATCAAAAATACCAATCCAGGCCGCCGTGAAATTCATTGCCCATTGTACTTCAGGTTCTTCGTTCTTTATTTGTGTTTCAATTGCCGATAGCAATTCTCCGGTATTCGGAGGGGGTGCTTGTCCCATCCAGCGCAACCGGGCCTGGTGATACCAAAACGTTCGTCTTTGAAGTAAAGAAGGGCTGTTTTTCCAGGATTCCATCAGCGCTATAGTTTTCTTGTCCTTAGCCAGCTGATTTGCCATCAACCAATCCATTAATTGATTTCGCTCTTTAAAAGGATGATCCATCATGTCATGGTCAAGCTGATTGATCAGATCTTGCGAGAGCAGCTTATTGTCCATTATCAGGATGGCGAGTTGTCTGGGCAAAAGCTGCCGCGTTGACCACAGTTCCATAGCCAGTTCATGGTCCTTTTTGATTTCCTTAGCAATTTTACGCAGATCACCCAGCATGGTTTTACTATTGATCTGGCCCAGAATGTTTCCCGCTTTTGAAGAGAGGCTCATATCAAATTACCTGGAACCTAATGTATTGCCCCGAATATAAATTTTATTCGCGTTTTCAATATTTTCTTTAGACCTGGTCAGTATCTTAAAGATCGTTGCCTTCCCGCCGGGCAGGGCCGACACCTTTTGGTCAGCAGCGACACTGATGCTCAGAATATTTTTTTCGTTGATCCAAGTCTCAGCATCTGTAATGAGCTTTCCATCGACGGTATAGAGCACCCCCTTATTTTCCCTGGTTTTTAAGTATTTGTTACTAAGGGACTGAAGGCTGACAAAGTTGTATGGTACGTCTTTTTTGAGTGTGATATATACTTTATTTTTAACAATATCAATCTTTTCAATCTGGGTTGGGTTAAAAGTTTCGATAAAACCGATTTTTAACAATACACTATCTACATAATATTCCAGATTATCACCATGATGAACAGGATTTGCCGGCTCATAATAAACCTTTATACTATCTGTTTTATCCTGGGCGTCTGCCAATGTTGCTGCAGCCAATGCGATAGCCACAGTCAAAAAGATTTTTATTGCTTTCATAGAAATGAATTTAAGAATTTTTTTCATACAAAGCGCAGACAGAATTGAACTTGAACTGGTCAGTGTGTACTGGAAAATTGGAGCGTAATAAAGTCTGATTATTGCCATAATACAACTGCCTTTTATTTTTTTCGGTTTCGAGCAGTATCTTGCGGGTCGCTGAATGAAACCACATTTCTGATATTACCGATGTTTAAAACTCTAGCAAAAATCATTTTTTCGACCCGGACTATGGGTGCGATGCTCTTAATTTACGCATTTTCTATGGCCATGGCCACGTTTGTTGAGAATGACTACGGCACACCCGTAGCAAAAGCCCTGATCTACAACTGCTGGTGGTTTGAACTGGTAATGGTCATCCTGATCCTCAATTTCATCGGAAACATTGAAAGATACCAGCTGACACAGCGTAAAAAGTGGCCCCTGCTCCTGTTCCACCTGGGCTTCATTGTGATTTTCATTGGCGGGTTCATCACCAGGTATATCAGTTTTGAAGGTTCTATGCACATCCGGGAAGGGGAGTCAAGCAGCGATGTGATCTCCGATGCTACATTCTTCAAAGTTCAGATTGGTAAAGGCGAAGACGTTTTGGCTTATGACGACGTCCGTGCCATTCTAATTTCCAATAGAATTCCGGGTTATCTGAAGATGTTTAAAAAGACATTTAAATCAGAATATGACTTCCGGGGCGAACGCGTTAAAATAAAGGTGATTGACTTTTACGCCCGTGCACAGGATTCATTGGTGCGGGAACCCTCAGGACCATCGACACTGCACGTGGTAGTTCTGGAAAATGGCAAGCGGGTAAATAAATATATCCCTTCGGGCAGCGTTCAACTGATGAACAACATGCTGGTCAGCTTCAACAAACCCACGCCCGGCGCAATCAATATCGACAATTCGACAGGAACCTTTCGGATTTCCTCGCCTTATGAAGGCAATTATATGATCATGGCTACACAAGAAAGAAAAGTAGTAACCGGAGACGACATTGCCCAGCCTTTTAACCTAAGAAGCTTATACACCTACGGCGACCTCGCTTTCGTTGTTCCCGAACCCGCGATAAATGGCCACATCATGTATTATGAAGGCGATAAACGCACACACGAAACCGACCTTGACCTGGTAAAAGTAGAGGTTACTACCCCCACCGCTGTCGATACCATTTCCTTTTACGGTGGCAAAGGGATGACCAATTTCCAGCATCAGAGTGAAGTAGGCGGCCTGAAGATCGCCCTCGCCTATGGCTCCAAGATCTACAAAACCCCTTTTGCCTTGAAGCTGGCCAAATTTAAAATGGAAAAGTATCCGGGCAGTAATAGCCCTGCAGCCTATTCTTCAGATGTGATCATCCAGCACGGAAACACAGAAACACCTTACAAAATCTTTATGAACCATGTACTGGACCATTCCGGGTTCAGATTTTTCCAATCAAGCTTTGATTCTGATGAAAAAGGCACCATCCTGTCTGTCAACCATGATGAGCTGGGTACGAACGTAACTTACCTGGGATATACCATGCTGTTCCTAGGCCTTTTTGTGACCTTGTTCTGGAAAGGAACACATTTCTCCAAGCTCAATGAGCAACTGAAAACACTTGCCAAATCTAAGGCCCTGCTCCTGCTGCTTTTCTTCCTGCCAGCAGGTGCCGCTTTTAGCCAGGAGATAGACATGCACGGCAAAGACGGGACAGAACATGTCCACAAGCCCGGAGAAGTACATGAACACGAACCAGCAGCACCCGCCAGTTCTCCTGCACAGCCATACAAACCCTCCAAAAATGCAAACGGAGAAGAATTTGCTGCCGCCTTAAAAATCGATGCTGAACATGCCGATAAATTTGGGCACCTGCTGGTCCAGAACATTGACGGCCGGATTGAACCGGTAAACACCATGGCCCTCGAGATTTTAAGAAAGCTATATGGTAAAGACCGTTTTCACAGCCTCAGCGCCAACCAGTTTTTCCTGTCTATCTCTACCAATCCATTCATTTGGATTAACGTCCCTGTCTTTAAAGTCAACACAAAAGGCGGAAAGGACATACTAAAAGTAGTAAACGCCGACCCCGAAGGCTATACCTCCATGGTCAACCTGATCAGGATGCATGACGACGGCAGCGCAGAATTTGTCCTGAAAGACGATTACATGAAGGCCTTCGCCAAAAAACCGTCTGAACAGGACAACTACGACAAAGACCTGATTGAAATGAACGACAAACTGGAGGCTATGGGACAACTGATCACCGGCCAGTACCTGCGTATTTTCCCCATAGCCGGCGACAAGAACAATACCTGGGAAGCCATATCCCCTATCAATATGGACACCACGGCTACCCCAAATGCCTTTGACCGCTACGTAAGTGCTGTCAACCAGGGACGGGCCACCGGCAACTGGCAGACCGCAGATACAGAACTTCAGCGCATTAGCGATGCACAGCAGAAATACGGCAAGGCAGTCGTGCCTTCAGCAACAAAAGTAGCGTTTGAAGTAAGTTATAACTCCTGGAATCTGTTCTTAAAACTGATGATCTGCTATGCGGTTTTAGGCACGGTGATCCTCTCGCTGGCATTTCTGAAACTGTTCAGGACATCGAAAATATTAAATAAACTGGTGACCTTCGTACTCATCCTGATCGGGACGGCAACCTTACTTCAGGCAATAGGCCTGGGCGTACGCTGGTATATATCCGGGCACGAGCCCTGGAGCAACGGTTATGAAGCCGTGCTGTTCATCAGCTGGATTGGAGTGGTTTCAGGATTGCTGATGTACAGAAACAGCAATGCATTTATTCCTGCTGCAGGATGTTTAATTGCTGTAATCCTGATGGGTTTCGCACACGGCGGCTCACAAATGAATCCGCAGATCACCATGCTGGTGCCGGTTCTTAAATCGTACTGGCTGATGATCCATGTTGCGATTATCACCTCCAGCTATGGCTTCTTTGGCCTAAGTGCCCTGATTGGAACTGTGGTATTGCTACTGTTCATCATTGACAACGACAAGATCTCTGCAAAAGTAAAAGCATCAGTAACTGAACTGGCAATCGTCAACGAAATGTCGCTGACCGTAGGCTTATTTTTACTTTCCGTAGGAACATTCCTGGGAGGTATCTGGGCAAATGAAAGCTGGGGCAGGTATTGGAGCTGGGACCCTAAAGAAACCTGGGCATTCATTTCGGTGATCGTTTATGCGTTTATCCTGCACGTGCGGCTCATACCAGGACTGAGAAGCAAATATCTGTTTAACCTGCTTTCGCTGATCGGCTTCTCGACAATTATCATGACCTATTTTGGTGTAAACTACTACCTATCGGGCTTACATTCCTATGCACAAGGTGATCCCGTTCCAATTCCATCATGGGTTTACATCACGATCGCATCGGTCTTTGCACTTGCAGTAGTGTCTTATCTCAGGTATCGTGCAAGGAAGACAAAAAGCCCTCAATAAGACTTAAGACTTCGTCAAAGTTGGTCTCCAGTACCATATGAGAGCCATCGATAAGATAAACATCTGCGTTTGGCAGGTGTCTCTTATAGCAGTGGGCCTCTTTTACGTCATAATAGGGATCATACTTTCCCCATAGCACAAGTGCCGGGGGCTGGTGTGTACGGAGATATTCCTGAAAGACAGGAAACATTTCAATATTGCTTTTATAAGTGCAGTTCAACAGGTATTGCATATCGAGGTTGCCGGCCCTGCTCATCCGCTCCCAGTCCAGCAGCCAGGTTTCAGGACTAACGTGACCGAACATTTCTTCGGGCAATCCGGCAAAATACTGGTCTTTTGTACCTTCCTTACTTAAAAAGGCATACACCTTTTTCTTTTTCTCTTCAGTAGGATGATCCCAGTAATCCCTGATCTCATCCCATACCGGTTCAATGCCCTCAAGATAGGCATTGCCGTTCTGGACAATGATCCCCTCTATTTTTTTGGGACTACTGACACAGATCCGAAGCCCGATCGGGCAACCGTAATCATGAAGATAGGTGGTAAATGATTTTAAATCAATTGCATCGGTAAACTTGTTGATGTATGCCGCCACATTTTCAAAAGAGTACTCAAAGTCATTTCTGTCTGGAAAAGCACTGAAGCCAAAACCAGGATAATCCGGAGCAATGAGGTGGTATCGGTCGGCAAGGGCGACCATTAAATTTTTAAACATCACAGAGGAGGTCGGGAACCCATGCAGCAACAACAAAGATGGGTTTTTCTTGTTTCCCGCTTCGCGATAGAAGAGCTCAATGTCATCAACCTCGATGGTCTTATTTAAAATTTGTCCTGCCATAGTGCTTATTTTAGGATGATACGGGTTACTTTCTGGAAATAAACCGCAAATAACAGACCAATGGAATAGAGAAAACATTGTCGCATTTATCCCTTCCTCGATTCCGACCTGAGCACGGCGCTCCCTACGTTTTAACCTTCATTTAGCCAGAACACACAGCTCAATAAACCTCACTGAGACTGGCCATTCCCTTTTTTACACTTGATTAAAAAGAATGGCTGGCTCTCATTGATCTCCGTAATTTCAAATAATCCGGCACTGCCAAACTCCGATTCTATCGATGCCCTGTCATAAAAGAACATGTTAACGCCCGGAAATATCTCATAAAGGTCCTCACTTATAAAATTTCCCTGCCCATAGGTCCGCGCAGCTTTGGAAATAGCGGTAAATACCATATAGCCGTTATCTGAAAGCTGGTCATAACAGTCCCGGATCAGCTTTTCCCGATCGTTGCTGTCCAGCAAATGAATTAAAGCATAGCAAAATATCCCGTCATATTTGTTCTTATCAAATGGCATGTCGTTTACAGAACCATGATGGATCACCATATCCGAACCATAATGCCTCCTAGCCATTTCAATAGCAGTCTTTGATATCTCAATCCCGGTAACGGTCATCCCGCTTTCTTTGAAAATCTGTGCATTGCGTCCATAACCAATGCCCGGTATCAGGATGTTTTTTACAGACTTCTGCAGAAAGAAATCCTTTGTCAGCACAGCAGAATTAGCAGGCTCAAAGCCCCACATCTCCCGCTTTTCACCAAATGCTGTTTCCCAAAACTCAGGTTTTTCATTTTCATTGACCATAATCCATTCATTTTATGCTACTATTCTGCAATTTAGCATTATATTAGTTTTTCAAACCATAACTGATATGAAACGCTTACTCACAATCACACTATCAATGCTGGCCTGCATCAGCCTGCATGCACAAACAGTAAATACCCTAACAGGTACCTGGCAGATCAAAAGTTTCCAATACGGTGAAAATCCTGAAGCCAACGAAAAGAACTACAAGTTCAAAAAATATAAATCCTTTACTCCTACTCATTTTACCGTAGTGGAAGTAGATTCTGCATCCGGCATCACAACAACAAGCATTTTTGGGTCTTACAAACTGAATATTGATAAGTATGCAGAAAAGATATTGCATGTCAACAGAGAGTCTGCAGGTATGATCGGACAGATTTTCACCTTTACCCTGACTTTAGATGGCGAAAATACCATGCGCACAACAGGATCCTTCAATGGGATGAAGACAACTGAAGTATGGACAAGAGTACCCGCAAGTGATATAGACATCGCGGCGAGGAAAATCCCGCTTTATGTAATCAATAATGGAGATAAACGCATCATCCTAACCCCGGTTGAATATGCCGTGAGCCCGCTTTCGATCATTCAGCAAGAACACATCGCATCACTTGAGGTCCTGAAGGACAAAAGCGCCACTGACATGTTCCAGGACAAGGGCAAATATGGCGTGATCATTATCACGTTGAAAGAAGAAAATTTGGAAGAAGAAATCAAAAAATTAACCGACAAAGGCTATATCTTGTAATTCGACATTACCCGGACAGTTCCATTGAGCTTTCCGCGCCCGTCATCTCAGGGACTCCTACTCCTCCGGCTGATAATCAAAAGGCAGCTGGTCAGCCACACGCAGCGTTGCCCAGTACCCTTCGCTGATCACCGCATGCGGATCTGAAAGGTTCCCATGACTATCCACAAAAGTTTCCGGTACCAGCATCGTCAAAATAGAAGTTGATTTCTTTTTGTAAGTGACGAATATGGAATCATCAAAGGCTAGCCGGTAATTGCTGGCAGAAGCAGTCGCCGTTACCATATTTTCATAAGGAACCACTCCGGGATAGAGTATATTATAACCCATTTTGTTACCCCATTGCGTTGAACTGCCAGCTCCGGGCCCGACAGTCGTATCTTCAGGGGCATAATCTCTTCCGTTCCAGCGCATAGAAATGACCGTATCCGTCGATTTAAACTCATCACCCTGCCATCCCAGCAAAACAGAACGCATAGGATTACCAGGTAAGACCTTAGCCTTTACCAATTTCTTCACAATAAAGTCGTCTTTCTTTAGTCTATTATTGACCAGGGATCGCATAAAATGAATCGAAGAACCATAGTACGCTTGCTCCCTGTTTGCCTTCCACTTCTTTTGCTCTTTACTACTTTTAGGAACCAATTCCTCAAAACGGACATCACCCGAATACCGCGTACGGCCGGCATAATGCACAAACGAGGCCAGATCATAATACATCCGGTATCCCAAAGCCTGGTTCTCAATGATCAAAGGCCTGCCCGCTTCGGCAGTTAAAACATACGAAGTATCGTCGTACTCAAAATGAAGTGTTTTCGGGTTTTTGATATTGCATTGCAGACCTCCTTTTCCTAAAAAGAACATTTTAAACAGGGAGAAATACTCATCCCATTTCGGGTTGATCTTTATCGCAACTTCATCCAATAATTTTTCAGCCGGAGGCAACTCCACCATAAAACCATGCGGTGATTGTTCAGTTATCGCAACAGAAGCAGAATTGTACCCCACATAAGATATGATCAACTTATAATTTCCGGCCGGAATACCACTCAACACAAACTTGCCGCTATCAGAGCTCACCGTAGCCCTGGTGGTATGGTCCAGATAAACACTGGCCCCGGCCAGAGGCTTTTTGCTCTGCGCATCTATAACAGTACCTGTGATCCGCATAGCAGCGCTTTGCGCAAATACCTGGAAACAACTAATGAAAAACATCCCCGTCAACAGGATCCGGAAAACGAAATGTGAGCGTAGCATCATGTGGCGTTTGATGGTGGCGGTGCAAAAACCTCTACTGTTGGAAATCTGCATCAGTAATACCTTCATTTCTCCATTCGTCGCAGCCATAATACTGATCTCCCCTGATGTTGTATGGATAATTCGCACGCAACAGGTGATTGAACAACGCATTATAAATCGTGCTTTCATTGGTTTCATCAAAACGATTGTAGACCCCATCAATATAAGTAGTCAAGATAGAGAAAGGAACTTGCTTATGATGAGGATACCGTTCGAGAATTACCTGCTTTAACTTCAGAAAGTGTACTTCAAACTCTTTGTAAGGAGAAGCTGTAATTGCGTTTACCGCGTGATAATTATAAGGGTATGGCTGCCGTTCTTCTTTCAATATGGTCTCATCCGCACCATAAATGGTATAAAAATCTCCCAGTAAACTCACAGCAACAGATAACTTTTTAACCTTTGTGAGTTCCGGCAATTCGGTCTTTTCAAGGATCAGGTCAAAACTGAAGCAAGGCTGCTGACCAAATGAAGTACCCTGTACCTCAAGGCCAAACTGCTCCTGAAGTTTGCTGGTAAAACTTTCATAGCGTGCTTTGAAGTTTTCCATGTTGTGGAAGTTGTCGGCCAGGAGTGCGACAAACTTCTTCTGTCCTTCATATTCTGTGTACAAAACGGGATAAGCATATCCGATGCCGATTGGATAATAAGTTTTTATGGCTTCATAAATTGGCCAGAAGTTATGGGTTTGAGGGTTGAATGCAAAGTAAGATTTCATAAAAAGCATTTGATTTAAGAGCTGTTTGATTTAGGACCTGTTTGATTTAGGACCTGTTTTATTTAGGAGTTGTTTAATCAAGAGCTGCTTTAGTAATATTAAGATAGGTATTTTTCTATTTCCAGAATCTTTTTATCTTTAAGCTATGGAACCTAACGACCTCAAAAAACTAGACCGGATCCCAACCAGCGACAAGCCCTGGTATTTCCGCACACCATTCTTCGGAATCATATGCTTTGTGATCGTCATTATTTATCAGATCTTAGAAAAATACCTGAAATCTTAAAGAGACTTCCTAAGCTCCGCCCTCATCTCCTTCTCTTCCTGTTTGCTTTCTTTAAGTTCCTGTTTGCTTTCTTTGAGTTCCTGCTTATATTCTTTCTTTAGCTCTTTAAGTTCTCTTTTCAACTCTTTTTTTGCTTCACGTTTTTCCTTAGCACTATCAAAAGTATCAGACTTAAATTCCCTAATTAGTTCATTCCTTTCAATGGCATAACTCATTTTTGCCATTGAAGAAGGCATGTCGCCAGGATCAGTAACGGTTCCACCAGACACTGTTTTCAATACCATGTCCGAAACCTCTTTCGGAACAACATTTTTCATGGTCTTCTTGAGTTGCCTGGTTTCTTTGGGAGTAAGGGTTTTCCTGGCCGTATCGGTCAGGGAAGCATGACAGGAAGATGGCAAAGCAAAGGCAGAACCGGTAAACAGCAGACTCATTGGAAGCACTAAAAGCGCAATAAAGATAGATTTCATAATAAAAGAGGTTAAAAAGGGCAAAGTGTTAATTGATTGAATATAATCAAAATTTATTAATATGAGTACAAGTCAATTAAGAAGTCAATTTAACCTGGTTCAGAATGTCATTGATAATCCCAGTCCATACGCTCTTCCATTATAAAAAGGCATAACAACCCCATTTCTTTTATCATTTTCTTTGAAAATCGTCTTCTTAATTAATGGATGAATCCAATAAGCAACCTTAGTACTTAAAATTCCGATTCCCGCTCCTGTAGCAACATCAGTAAGCCAGTGCTTTTCGTTGGACATTCTAAAAAGACCTGTGCCAGCAGCGACGGCATAGCCCGTAATACCATACCAATCCGATACATCTCTATATTCCTGACGTAAAAATTCGGCGCCCATAAAAGCCGTAGCAGTATGCCCCGAAGGAAACGACCTGTTGTCCGAGCCATCTGGTCTTGTCACTTTAGAAGTTCTTTTTATAAGGTTTACAGACCCCCCCATTAGGAGATATGCCGTTGCCAAAACAATGGTCCTATCTTTAAAATTATTTTTTCCATGTATGCCTAACCCATTTAAGGCATATACAGATAAGAACGCACTGTACTGAGCATAATCGTCCCAGTTTACTTTCTTATCATCATGGTCCCTGAATTCATTCTTTGTACTGATATTGATATCCTTTAAAGCAGGGCTTACAAGACCTACAACCCCATATCCGATTAAAGCAGTTGGAATGATGAGCGATTTGTATTTGAATTGAATGTTTTCATTGGTCTTTGTTGAGTCAATTGAAGCGCTTTGTCCGTCAACCTTTAAAACGGATAAGAGCAGCAAAAGCACAATTATTATTTTATTCATTTATTGTATTCATTTAGGTTATTTATTTTATCATTTAGGTTATTCAATCAAGCACAAAAACGTCGTGCCTATATGCTTATGGCATCGCCAATTCCCGATCTTTACCACACGCACAAAACTTAATTACTTAATCGTATAGATTTTAGAATCAACCTCTGCCAGTCTGAAATAGCCAAAAGCGTAATTTTCGCCATTGGTCTGATTGACAATATTACCGCGGACAGCACTTGGAGTTGTAGGGAAAGGATTGCCATCATTACCAGAAGCTAGTATTAATTTGAACATGTAATTGTAATAGCTTCTTGAAATTCCGTAAAGTTTAAACTCTACCTGGTCCCCGGTTTTAAACTTTTCATGAGAAAAGGACTCCTCCATTAAATTACCATCACGGTGTTCATCATCTTCAACTTCAAGCTCCGGGAATGGCGAATACGGCTGTCTGATACTGTTTAGATAAGAATTTGCCTGACTTGCATCATCCTTATAGGAAAACGTGACTTCGATTTCATCACCCATTTCACCTCCCTCATTGTTCTGAACAATATGATCCTCAATTTTAGGAACAGCGGTAAATGTTTCCGATGCAGTATAGGTCTCTCCGTTTAAAACAATTTTTAAGTGATAAGTCTGCCCCATAACAGGAAGGAAATTGCTGCAAATGTATTGCCCTGTACCAGGAGTTTCTACAAAACTAAAAACCGTATTCGACGCGTTTGTTACCGTAATTACTGCGCCTGAAACGCCTGGGAATTCCGGGCTGTAATAACCCGTTGTGGTCGACAATACAATCTTTTGTACATTGCCAGCAGTATTTTTCATCCAATCCATAGACGCATCTACAACCAATCTTGGCGATGCTGTCTTAAGCGGCACATTGATGGCCTTCTCGCATCCTGTCAAAAACAGTCCAACAAACAGTCCAACAGAAATAATTATAATTTTTTGCAGTAGTTTCATTTTTATCTTTTTATAAATAGGTGAGTTATTTTAATTATAAATAAGTGAGTTGTTTTAAAATTTTACGTTGTAGGTTACACTGGGAACAATGCCAAAAATGGATACCCTTCTGGTCTCACTTGTTCCCGTATCCTCATTCTGTCTAAAAGAATACGACGCCGCATTGTTTCTGTTGTACAGGTTGTAGATACTGAAATTCCATTCCCCCTGCCATCCTCTTCTCTTGTCGGGTTTAGGCGTATAAGTTGCAGATACATCAACACGGTGGTATGCAGCTAAAGAATTTTCATTCCTTACTCCATAACTCGCAACGTTAATGCCCTGATACAGGTATTTCCCATCCGGAAATGTTGCCGCTTTTCCACTCTGGAAAGTTAGAATAGCCCCGAGCGACCATTTCCGACTCAAAGCATAAGCACCCGTGACAGATAAATTGTGCAATTTGTCATAATTTGCTCTGTACCATTCCCCGTTATTGATACCCGGTTCATCTGTATTCCTTCCTGGTGTTCTTTGTTCAGCTTTAGAAAGCGTGTAGGAAACCCAGCCCGTCAGCTTTCCTGTATTTTTTTTGAGCATCATTTCCAGGCCATGCGCTCTTCCCTCTCCGTTTAATAGCACGCTTTCTATTGCATCTATTCCCAATAAATCCGCGCCGTCGATATAATCCGCTTTGTTCTTTACTTTCTTGTAGAACGTTTCCGCTTCCAAAGAAAACTTATCGTCTTTAAAATTGTGAAAGTACCCCAGCGCAACCTGATCTAAAATTTCCGGTTTAAGGTACTGGTCAGAAGGCGCCCATATATCAAGCGGGCTTGCAGAAGCCGTATTGGAAATTAAATGAACGTACTGGCTCATTCTATTGTAACTGGCCTTGATGGATTGATCATTGTTTATCGAATACACAATGGCAAGTCTGGGCTCCAGATTGCCAAAACCCGCTATCTTTTTGTTTTTCAAATAGTTGATTGTTCCCGTTGGAACAGCCTCTTCATAAATATGAAGCTCCTTATTGTAAACAACCGGCAGATTATTGGCATAAGTGTACACCTCCTGCGCGCCCAATCTTTGAAAATTACTGTAGCGAAGTCCATAATTCAGCGATAATTTGTCAGAAAGGTTCTGTTCAGCACTGATATATGCAGCATTTTCAAAAGCATATTTCTTGGCCAACTGGTCAGGATGGACACCTGAACCCGCATCAAACGGCCTGATTGTACCAGGATTAAAACTGTAATAAACTGAATTTACACCATAATTTAAAGTCAGGTTATTCGAAAAATAATGTTTAAAATCATATTTGAAATTGTAGTTCTTTACCTCAGCTTTCCAGTCCAGACCAGCCGATCTTACTTTAATCTGGTAGTCATAATCACTGTAAATGGCCGATGCATTAGAGAAAATCTTGTCTGAGAAGATATGGTTCCACCTGAGGTTAAAAAGTTTGTTACCGTAGGTGTTTATAAAACTGTTATTAAAATTCAGGTTGTCGTTGCCAAAATATCCTGATACAAAAACATTGTTTTTATCATTGAATTTGTAATTGAACTTGGTGTTCAGATCGTAGAAATAGGCTGAATTGGGTTCATTTGCCATTTTCAAAAAAAGATGCGCATAAGAACCTCTTCCCGCAACCACAAAAGAACTTTTATCTTTAACAATAGGCCCTTCAACAAGCAACCTGCTGGAGACCAGTCCGATACCCCCGTTTACATGAAACTCCTTGTTGTTTCCTTCTTTTTGATAAATATCCAGTACTGACGATATACGCCCGCCAAAATTAGCGGGAATCCCTCCTTTGTAAAGCTTCAAATTCTTTATCACATCAGCATTAAAAACAGAAAAGAAACCGAATAAATGCGAGGTATTGTAAACAACGGCTTCATCAAGCAGTACCAGGTTTCCATCAACAGAACCTCCCCTGACATTAAACCCCGATGCACCCTCCTGAGCATTGGTAACCCCCGGAAGCTGTAAGATCGACTTTAACACATCCACTTCACCCATCACGGCCGGCATCTTTTTTATAGTGGCAATAGACAGTTTATTGGTGCTCATTTCAGGTTTCCGGATGTTTTCCTTTGTGGTGTTGGTTTTAATCACTACTTCACCCAGAGTTTTACTGTTTTCTGTCAGTCCAAAGTTCCTTTTGGTGTTTTCGGTCAGGGTGATGGTTTCCTCTATATTGTCAAAACCCACATAGCTTATGACAATGGTATAAGTCCCTTTTGGCAATGTTGTTGTATAAAACCCGTAAGAATTGGTAGTAATGCCTACTTTCGCTTCCGGAATGTAAATATTTACGCCAATTAGCGTTTCCGTGTTGGACTTATTAGATATAGTACCGCTAAGGGTAACTTTTTCCTGCGAATACCCATGGACTACAAAGGCAAAAAAGAGTATTAGAAACGATGGAATTCTGCTTTTCATTTATTAAAGTTTTGAGTTAAGTTTTTGAGTTAAATGTTTCAATTTTCAGCTAAAGTATATTTCTGCAGAACCCGCATATTTTATATAGACAAAATGCCTTACTTTATATATTAAAGCAGCTTTTACATCTAGTAAAATAAAAGCACACTAAGCTTTCAGCGACGGAAGCGCGGTTTTTAGCTCATAGCAAAGGTTTACGCGCTTTAAATCTTATTTTGGTATATTATTAATGTGCTTTTGTATAGTAAAAATTTATATATCCGGCGTACTGCTAAATTTGCTCGAAATCTAGAACAGGTTTATGAATAAAACTTTACACAGAAAGACCATGGATGCCAACTGTATCCTACAGCTGATCATTTCAGAGAAATACCGGTTTCAACGACATTTGTTACTCATCGCCTTTTGTATTGTAGTGTTGTATTACAGTCCGCCAGATTACATAGAACCCTTCGAAACCTATAACAGACTGGCTATCTTTTCGCTGATCATTTCACTGGCCTACAGTAACATGTATTTTTTTGTGCCTAAATTTTTATTTAGAAAGAAATACCTGAGTTATGGTCTGTTTGTGTTGTCAGGCATGATTCTCTCCTTTTACATCCATGAAGTCTTTTCCAGTTACTTTAAATCTGATTTACTGCCTTACGAGGATGACAATATTAATTTTTTTACCTTTTCCTTCATGATCGTGGTGCTCATTATCGCATCGGCAGCAGTTAAATTATTCCAGCAGTGGATAGCTGACGCCCAACTTATCCATGATCTGGACCTGGCAAAAACCAATGCAGAACTGGAACAACTCAAGAATCAGATCAATCCGCACTTCCTTTTTAACATGCTCAATAACGCCAATGTATTAATTGAAGACGATCCTAAAAAAGCATCGCAGGTCTTGATGAAACTAAGTGACCTGCTTCGTTATCAGCTTTACGACAGCTCGAGAGATAAAGTTTTATTGACATCAGAAATCCATTTCTTAGAAGATTTTTTAAACCTGGAAAAAGTCAGACGGGACAATTTTAATTTTTTAATATCCAAAGAAGGAGAATTGAGCGGTATCCAGGTTCCCCCCTTATTGTTCATTTCATTTGTCGAAAATGCGGTAAAACACAACAATGACTCAGCGAAATTGTCCTATGTAAACTTGTTTTTTAATGTTTGCCATAATGAGCTCTTTTTCAAATGCATCAACTCAAAACCTGCTGTAAAAGCAGTCAATAAATCCGGAGGCCTAGGCCTGGCCAATATTAAAAGAAGATTAGAACTCCTGTTCCCTTCCTCACATGATTTGAAAATAGAAGACAATTCGGAAACCTACTGCGTTACCCTAAGGCTTACCCCAGGGACCAATCATGATGCCAAGTATTAAAAATTATAAAATGAACTGCATAATAGTCGACGACGAGCCATTAGCAAGAAAAGCAATCCAAAAACTGGTTAACGAGACAGAAAACCTGGAATCCATAGCTTCATTTAACGGAGCAGAGGCCACAAGAGAATTTCTGGCAAAAAATGCTGTTGATTTAATATTTCTTGATATTCAAATGCCAGGAGTGAATGGAATTGACTTTGCCAGAACCATTCCTAAAACTACTTTAGTGGTGTTTACTACCGCTTTTCATGAATTTGCATCTGAGAGTTATGAAGTCGACGCTATTGACTATCTGATCAAACCTGTAAAATTAGAGCGCTTTCAAAAAGCGGTAGAAAAAGCGCAGACGTATTGTAAATTATTCCATACCGACCATACAAACAGCAATATAGAAAACATAACCGACGATTATATTTTTGTAAGGGCAGACCGCAGAATGTTCAAAGTATATTTTAGTGATATACTTTATATTGAAGGGTTAAAAGACTATGTAATCATTTACCTGGAAAATCAAAAAGTGATTACACTGATGAATATTAAAACCATTCATGATCTGCTTCCCAAAAGTTCTTTTGTCCGAGTCAGCAAATCGTATATTATCAATGTCAATAAAATAGATTCTGTAGACAACAATACGGTGTATATCGGAAAAAACGAAATACCGATTGGCAATATTTATAGAGATTTCTTTTTTAATGAATTTGTGACTAAGAAACTCTTGAATAAGCAATAAAAAGTACTTTTTGACTAAATAATTGAAGCATTTAAAGTCGTCCTGTCTGGATATAAATTGAACCCGTTTTGGATAGATTCAATTCAACCTGCCCAGATAGACACTATTAGAAACACGCTTACCATCAGCAGCAACAAAGGCAATATAAACCTCCATAGGCTCAGCCAATAGCTCTTCCGGAAGAACCAGCAGATCCGTCCCCACTTTCCTGCTGGCACCTTCAAGCGAATAAACAGCAGAACCCAACACAGGAAAATAAGCCAGCAGCATCGCCCTGTCATTTTCCCTCGGATAAGGCATATCAGAAGGGAATAACCAACCAAACCTCAGCCCCTCAGCAAACAGATCAACCGAAGCCCCGGCAGCAACAGGCAAATCCCCCTTACTGACGAGAACCTTACCATAATCGATCATAAAAGAAGGAAACACACCAACAACCCCATTTATCTTATTATAAGAAACTGCCCTGTTGTATGGATTACTCTTTTCCGGCCAGACATTAAGCAAAAACCCGGTATTAATAAACTCCGATATCGGCTTCAAAAACAGATTTACTAAAGTCATTTTAGCCTGATTGGCCAATTGCGCTTCAGATCTCGGTTTGACACTTTTACCAGCATGCCTTACTACATTTTCACCATTTAAAACATAGAAGACCATATCTCCTACCTTCCCTGTAATACCGCCAAACGAACCATTAATTAACTTTCCCATAATATTAAAGTTTATATTTTTTTTCAACAACAATCGTCATTGCGAGAGTTCGTACGGCCAATGCAAGAACTCTAAATCGTCATTGCAAGAACTTATACAATCGTCATTGCGAGGCACGAAGCAACCTCATCATGCAGGAGAGATTGCTTCGTGCCTCGCAATGACGAATTACCTATCTCGCAATAACGATCGTTCAAACTTGCGCAATGACGATCGCTTTTCTTTTCTCTTTCCAATAAAAATGGTGTCTCCGATGGGCATAGGTGGCATGCGCCCTTCAGCGCATGAGACCCGAGCCCTAGAGGAGATCACCATTTTTAACTACCATTTTTAACCCCTTACTGCACTACCGTAGCACCCATATAGATGCTATCGCTCGCCATTTTGCCATCAGCAGACACAAAGCTCATGTACACATGCACATTGTCCGTACTAAAAGTAGATGGCAGCACCATGTCATAGCTCAGCGCACTACGCAGTGCCGCACCGACAGCAGTTACAAACAACTGCTTAGACGGATTGTACACCACAAAAGTAGCCAGGTCAGTAGGCTCACCAATACCATTGGCAATAGCGGCCAGCCAGCTAAAATCCAGCTGCGCATCAATCGTAGTAGCCATCGAAGCCAGATACGACAAGCCAAGCCTGCCTTTACTGTACATCAGCTCCGGATAGTCGATGGTAAAATTGGCAGCAGTAGTACCGGTTACCGCATTTTTGTAATTGTACACAAAAGCCGCATTAAAAGCAGACTGTTTTTCCTTGTGCGCATTCTGAAAACCAACCCTGATGAGCGGACTGATCCAGCTCAAAAAACTAATCACCAGCCCAAATTTAGCACGTACATTTAACTGCGGCACCGTAGGCGGATTATCAGAAGGGTGAGGTAACGCTGTAACCACATTCTGTCCGTTAGTCCAATGACCAACAGCAGGACCAACTTTCTTTTGGAACCCCCCAAGGAGCCCCCAAACTTGAATTCCCATGATCAAACATTTGTTGGAATAAAACAATAAATTAATTATACCACCTGCACACCAGTTTCGCATCACCGACCCCTTCCTTGAAAAAATCTAGCTACTCAGGTACCAGATGGTAATGTCAAAACTACAGCAGACCAGAAAAATAAAATGCGACATTTGGCTGCAAAAAAACGGGACAAATGTCCAATAAACAATGCGACATCTGTCTCAAACAGACCTTAACTACTACTTCTGCCCCGTTCCAGAGACTTTTTACTAATCCCCAGAAAATTGCTCATTAACTGCTTACTGATCCTGGGACATACCTCCTTCTTCACCTTCACACACTCATTAAACAGTTCCTCCTTGCGAATCAGCAGCAGATCAACATGAGCAGTAATACTCAAAGAAATCTCACTTCTGATGAGGTCCGTGTGGTCCCTTGCCTCCGGAAAACGCTTATAGATCAGATCCATATCACGCTTATAAATACTCAATATCTCCCCCGGCTCCAGGGCCTTTATATAATAGCGGAAGTTATCAGTATCGTCATAAAAATCGACAGGCAGCATCATAAAGTCCCCATCAGTAAAAAAGTCCAGTTGCTGCTCTTCACCAGAATCCCGAAGGTAATACAGCTTAAAAAGACCCCTGCCAATGAAATGAAGCTCATTGGCTTTCTTGCCAGGAGACAACAACAGTGAACCTCTGGTTATTAAGCGGTAGCGATAGGAATGGTCTTCTTCCAAAAAAGACCTGTATGCCTTACTTAGCTGTCTTAGCGAATCCAAGCGGTCTATGAGTTTGCGTTTCAACATATAGAGATCAATTAATTCAGACGGAACATCAATGCAGCGCCTCCCTGGCGGCCCACAACTCCAAAAATTCCTCTTCTATACGGTCATATTCGCCGTAAATGAACTCTACAAACTCGTCGTCCAGATCCATATCGGGCTTATAGTCGCACATGTCTGCAAATATTGTCCCTAGAGATACAAGCTGGTTCACAGGAAGCAGCTCGTGTAAACGATATTGTTCCATAATGTCTACTGCGTTAATTTAAAAATTAACACCAGGAAACTTTAAATCAAATTCACAAATGTGAATCGAAATGCTACTTCCTCAGGTGCTCATCTGAAAAGCCACCCTCCGTTCTGATGCGACTTAGGCTACCTTTATTCAAGCCTATGTAATTGGCGATATGCATTAACCAGATAAAGGATTCCACTGAAAGGCCAAAAAAATCCAGGAAAGTCTCATATCCTGTTTTACCATCTACCTTGCACATCTCCAATTTCTTCAGCCAATCGTGCTCAGCAGCCGATATGATTGCCAAGGCAAGTAACCCTACCTCCGGCATTGCAGCTACCAGTTCTTCAAAAGACTTGCGGCTAAAAGCCACCAAAGTTGTGCCTTTGCTGATCTCGACATAAAAATCTACCGGATTACGGTTCATATAACTATCGACCGGCAGCCATATTTTGCCTGGCAAAGAAATCTCAATTGTTTTTTGATCGTAATGTTCCCGGTCTTCTTCCCTTTTAAACGCTTTGAAACACCTGATGTAGCCTTCTACCGGCCAGAACGCAAAATCGGCAACGTCTCCGGGACTTAAAATGATCAGATCTTCTTTGACCGTAAAAGGCGCCGAGAGCAACGGACGAACCAGAACTGGAAACTCAGCCGGGATCTCCGGCATTTTTCCAACCAAATGAGCAATGAGCTCATCGTGGCATTGATGATGATATAACATAAGCGTTAATAATAAATTAGTTAACGACAAGTTATACAACTTTTAGCTGTAAAGCAACAAACTGCGAAAAAACACAGTTCTAGTTAACAATTGCGGAGCATTGAGCAAACAGCTCTCTGTTGACTTTTTATTTGAATGAACTTATATACTTTAACTATCTTAGAATATGAAGTTTTCTAAATCGCTCAGCATCTTTGTATTGATATGGATAGCAACATTGCCAGTAAGCGCCCGGCAAAATAACACAGAAGATCCGTTATATATCTATTTGCGTGATAAGGCAGATTCTACACTGGTTTTCCGTGATATAAATACATGGGGTTTGGAGGCACCACATTTTGTTATATTGGCAAAAAAGAGGAAAAAGATATCTTTTTATGAATATGTAGGTCATTCAGCTTTGCGAGGTCAATGGATCAAGGATTTCACTGCTGTTCAAAAGAAACTCCGGAGACTACGCCGGGTTTTGATCACGAAAGTGACCCCGAAAATGAAGGAATATTTTGCGATTTACCCCATAAGCTGTGAAGAAAAGACATTACTTTGGAAAAGTACATTAGATACAGATCCATGGGGCATTGCTGATGATAAGGTTGATGGAGAGGGCTGCCCTGTTGCTGAGGACAAGAAATTTTATAGGATTCATGATGCTGGTGGTATGAGTCTGGCGCTGATCACCAGAAACGAAATCAGAGGATTGGACTTTTACGCACCATATCATTACGAAAAACAATGTCCGGGACGAAAGGGCCGTGCGGCAATCATTAAAATTGCGACCTTGTTTACAGCGCAGACGAAGTAGTGCGGTATACGCTCAAAATCTTTCAACCATTTGATAAATTCGCTATGATTTAAATGAAAAAAATAACGACAACTAAAAAGTACAAGCAATTCCTCAACGATTATTTTAAAGGACTTACAATAAAATCCTCTTTATTTTTTAACTGGAATAACGGCTTGCGTTTTGATCTTCAGAAAGATGAAGTAGGTACTGATGAATATTTTGATGAGGTACATAAACGTTCTGTTGCGCTGTTTGAAGCAGCATTCAACCTGGAGGACGACCTCTTTATTGTTATAATAGATTATAGATATAAGCGGCGTAAAATAAGACTGGGTAATTATTGCTTTAAACAAATTGGCGACTTAGACTGCAGGCATATCGGCTATCAGAAAATGCATGGGCTCTACGATCGAAACGATAGTTACGACATCAGAAATATTGCTATAGTCGAGTCCATCACTGAAAAGTTAAAATACAAGAACATCCTAAAAGCAATAGGAAACACAGATTTTTCAGAGCGGCAGCCAAGACTTGACAAAAATGGCGTTTTAACTTCGAAAGAAATATACTTCCTAAATATTGACAAGAAAGTAATCTTTCACATGTATGATGATAGGGGATTGGACATAGTTGCTCACGATCCTGAACAATTGCGCCCGATTTATAATAAATTTAATGATTGGTTACTTGAAATCAACAAAGAGAAAATGGATAGTCTATTTAATACCAACAAAGGGTAACCATTATTAAAAATCGGGATATGGGCCTAAAAAATAATTTTTAATGTATATTTTAATTGTCACTGTCATAATGCTTTAAGGATGGTTGGGCGATTTTTATTGCATTTTACTACCGCTCATAACTTCAGTTGGTATAAGTTGGCCGTAATTAAAAGAATATTCACATTTAAAACATAGATATAGAGAGTTAATATTATAATTTTGCCAAATCTTCAAAATATTTGAAGCATTTAGCACCAAGAGCTTTGTCTAGTAGAAACTGGTAATTTTGATAGACGACAAAGGGATAGGTGAAATAGTGCTCGCGTGTTAAAACGTGGGCCTATCTATTCGTCGTCACGGTATACCAGTACCTTACTAGGCGTTTAGGTAGGTACCCACGTTTTTGCATTTGTATGGGTTGATATAGATTGATTGTGTTAATTTTCATAATATCAATTGCTTTATAAAGACCAGTAGTTCATTAGGTTATCGTCGATGGATCCGAAACGCGCTACTGATATACATGATAACTAAAACCGGCACTTCCTTTAAAGTTCAATTGTAATATCAGTTCTGATAATTAATTGACGGTATGGAGCAAACATTAGAAAAGCAAATTCATGTAAGGGATATCAATTATCTCCTTCAAAAGGTAGTAGATAAATATGATCCATTGCAGATTTACTGTTTTCACAAGGATGAGCAATCGAGAAAGGTGGCTGGCTGCTTTGGTGATTTCCCGGATGCCGGACATTGTGATTATTGGTTGTTGATGGTTACAGAGGGTCCTTCCCGGATTGAAAACGCCATACAGGATTTCGTCAACGCGCATTATGAATTTGGGAAAGTAACTATTCTTGCCCATGGCAAAGAGGGTATTGACAAATCTATCAATGATGGTTACAAGTTCTTCACAAATGTATTTAATACCGGTAAGTTGCTTTATAACAGGCAATTTTTCATCTATACATTGGTTCCTTATCCTTCAGTCTCACTTAGCGATCAGGAAAGATTGAAGCAAAGATTTAATAATGGTATTTCCAGAGCGGAAGGCTTTCTACATGGCGCGATAGAGTGTCTGAATAGCAAAAAATACAATGTATGTGCTTTTATGCTGCATCAAGCGGTTGAGCAGTCTTGTATAGCGCTGATCGGATTGCACATGGATTATAGATGCGATATTCACAATCTACACCGATTGTTGATGCTGTGCAGGTGTTTCAGTGATGTGCCGTATATGTTGTTTATTACCGGTAGCGAAGCGGATGAGATTGTTTTCGAAAAACTGGTCAAGAGTTATAGTAATGCCAGGTACAGGATGGATTTTGAGATTGAAAAAGGAGAGATCGGTTTACTAGTTCTTAAGGTTTCGGAGTTAGTGAAGAATTGTAGTAGAACAAAGTAGTTAGGTTCGAGCCCCATAACCAACCCCAGAAGGAATTGGTTACATTCAATCTAGTTGAGCGCTAATTTTTACGTGCCCCGTTAATCAATTTAGGGCTAGTAGGCCGGAAATGGAATGGATACTTACCTTTCAATCAATTATTTATAATTTTAAATAGATGAGTAGAGAAGACGGAATGTCTTCGCTCATTCCACAAACAAAGATTATGACATTATGAAAAATGTGTAGTTCTTTCAAAAAAATAGAGCCAATTTTCTCAGCTCCATTTTTTTGGTCATTTGGCTCACATTGATTATTTGCGCATCGGTATCATGTCCTTGACATTCAATGAGTAACTGTCATATTCCAGGTATAATTTTTGAAACGCCTCTAAATCCCCTGGGCTTTCCTCAAGCATTTTGTACATTCTTCTGAAGAAATCCTCGCGGTTATGGCCCGGTGTAAATAACATGGTCATCTTTACAATGCCATCTGTATCATTGTTGTAGCCATGGCAAGTAAGGCGGGGCAAGTGCACAACAGACCCTGCTTCCACTTTTGTTTCTCCTTTGCTTGTCAAAACAGTAAGTATTCCTTCGTGTATGACAAAGGTCTCATCCATGACCTTATGGTAATGCAGTTTTGGCCCGCGGGCTTTCGGCGCCATTTCGATCTCATAAAGCCCGAATTGATTTCCGGTTAGAATCGTGGGTACGATTACCGTCAGCTTGTTACCATGGCTTTCAAAGTGTTCATTTTTTGAGGATGGAACAATAATAGCCTCATCATTCCAGGCAGTTTGTAAAGTCTCCCCCAACATCCAAGTGTACATAATTCAGTGATTTAATGGTTAGGTATTTGTTCTGTCCATATCTGTTTACCTGCTTTGTCAAAATAGGTACAGATCATTTTTTCAATGGATACTTCCCATTTCTTTACACCATTCGCAGCACACATTTTTATAAAAGTTAAAAAGTCAGATTTACCTTGCTGGTGGGCTGCCAGTTCTGCCTTAAAATGAATGATGTTCGCCGCGTCGGCAACTGCAATTGATTCATATTTTGCCGGCACTGTTGCTGAGTGACCACCGGCCCCATGATAGTCCGTATGACCATCCGATACGTAGGCCTCATAATGAGTTACACCTAATGATTTTATTTCCTGGATGTACGCAGGAAAGTCTGCCCCTGATTTTACCTTTCTGTGGGCTGCACAGATTTGTTCTACTGTAAACATTCTTTTTCCGATTTAATTGTTCTAAACTCCTGATCAAAATTTCAAACTAAATTGCTGGAGTTGCCAGTTCAGCTTCTTTGCATTAAAATTATCAATACAAATATGTGACAACTAAGAAGCTGGTGATTGTAAAAAATCGTTTATTTATTTCGACCAATGAAGACAAAATTACAGGTTTTGAGCGATCAGAATTTATGATATAAAATCACATGTATCTTTTGAAGCTCTCCGGCGTATTTCCGGTATACTGCCTGAAATCTTTAATGAAATGTGCCTGGTCGAAAAAGTTGTTTTCGTGGCATATTTCACTGAGTGACTTGGCGCCATTGAGGCTATCAAGTACTGCATTGAACCGGATAATAGAAGCAAATTTTTTTGGTGTTGTACCTACGATTTTTCGAAAACGTTTTTCAAACGGGCTTTGGCTTATGTATAGCTTGCTTATCAGCTCCTTCATACGGAGGCTTCCCTTACTTTGGTAGATCAGCTTTACTGCCTCAACAATCAGTTTATCGATTTGTATATCTCTAAGTTGTGAAATTAAAAACTGTTCCACAATTTCAATTCGGTTCTTATCTGAATTGGCCTCCACGAGCCTTTCTTCTACTTCTGATATGTCGTTCTTTTTGAAAATTTGATCTAATGATAAGCTTAAATTAAAAAGTTCATTTGTTGGGTTAGTGGCAAAGTGGGTAAATCCGGTTTCGGTAAAGTAGATAAGAACAGTTCCAATCTTTTCTGAATTCTTGAAGATCTTGTAACTGTCCGAAAGCCCGGTTATACCGGATGAATCAAGTATGCTCTCCGCGATTTCGTTTATTGTCGAAAGCCGGCCTCTATATTGGAAGCCAATAACCAATCCTGTAGAAGGAAAGATTTTGTATGTGTTTTCAGCTTCACTTTCCGACACTGCAAAATACTTTACATATGGCCTGAGCCTTTCAACCGGGAGGTATTTGTCGTACTTCATTTGAAATTGATTTATAACAAAATTACAATCTTTCTTTAATAAGTATGGCAGGCTCAAATAGTGGCTGTTGAACTGCACTTGGTTGCTTTGAGCGGCTATACTGTTAGCCACGGAAAAAGGGCCGCCCGGCCGGCCGGGCCCTACCAATCATACTAAACTAATTGAACAGATAAACTGTATTGCGAATAGGGCGAACAGTCTTTGAAACGGTTCATTTAAGTTTTGGCCGGATACATAGTGGAACGCCTGCACGCAGCTTTAACTCATATGAACTTGTTTTGCATTTCATTTCGTCGACTTTTTTTAGTCCGCTTTTAGATATTTCAAAAACAGAAAGCTTTTTCGAGGTCAACCATGACTGGGGCGGCTGGAAAGTGATCGTGGTATCTTTGGTGCTATAGGCAACCCAGGTCATTTCAGCTGCCCAGGTCGCTGGGAAACAGATCGTGTTGCCTTTTCGCAGCAGATTTAAATTTTCATATACAGTACTGTCAGTCAACGAGGTCCTCACATTTCCTGAAAAGTATGCCGTTCTGGCGTTTCCTTCTCCTTCGACTTTTAGCCTTTCTAATCGGTTCAAATAGTGATATTGAGGGAAATTAAGAAAGAAGTTCCTCTTAAATACCGGCTCCCAATGTTCTTCCGAGACTTTACTCCATTCTCCTGGGAAAGATGTTTCCCCATAAGTACTGGTTCCAAATAAAAATTGCAATCCGAAGTCACTTCCAGAAACATCCGGGTTCATATGTGTACCAGTTAGTATGCTCGGAGAAATATCCAGATAGTCCTTCTGTGTCCGGTAGTTGAAATGGTAAGCATATGGCACCAGTCCAGTCAAATAGTCAAAAACTACTTCGTTAGTCGGTTCAATACCTTTTGCCAGCCAGTATCGGCCAACTTTCTTTTGATACTCCCTCTCGGTCTCGACTGACTCACCGTGTCCTTTGCTATCCCGTGCAATCCATGCATCGAGGTGGATTGTACCCGCGTCCTTTAGCCAGGGCATCAGGCTTATCAATTGATCCACTCTTTTTTGTGCGAAGCCCTTTGTCCATTCGTTCCTATAATTGATCTGATACGCCTTTCTGTCATTGTAATTGCCAATAATTTTCAAGCTGCCGTCCTCATTTTTTGAGATCAAGTCGTTTTTAATATACTCATTCCATAGCGGGCTGTTGTCATATGCATCGGTCATATTAATATGGAGACTAATGGTTGTATGGTACTTTTTTGCCTCCTTTACCAGCCAGTTCAGGCTCTCCAGGCCATTCTTGTCTTGTGTTCGTTTCAAAGCATTGTTCACTTCAAAAAATGCAGGGTACAGATCATCATGGCCATTATACTGCCAGCCCACCAAGTAGAGAATTTTTGGAACCCCCAAAGTCATATTGTCCATATCTTTGATGAGGGTCAGGGTCTTCTCAAAATTACATATTACTTTGGCGCTCCCATCCTTATCCACTACACAATTCATGATTTTCATGACCAATGTCTGATGGTAATCGTGATGCCAGGAGAAAGATGTCCCGGCATAGGACGGGACATCTTTTTTATTTTGGGCAATCGCTGTCTGTATTCCTGCTAATATGAATACATAAAAAACAAATTTCATTTTTCCGCTGCTATTAATTGTGATACTTTTTATTGTGTGCTCAATATCCAGGATTTTGAACAAGTTTTGAACCGTGCCCGGTGTAGTAGTCAACCTGCGACTGAGGAAGAGGCCACAAATAATTATGTGCAGAAAACTGGTACTTTACCGGAACCTGACTGGTACTGATCGTTCCAATCTTTTCGAGCTGACCCCAGCGTTTCAGATCAAGCCATCTTGAACTTTCAGCGGCCAGTTCGATCCTTCGTTCATGCCGTATCGCCTCTCTTAACGCCTGCTGTGTTTTTCCTCTGGCGATCTCAGGCATTCCTACCCGTTTTCTAATGTCATCTATCGCTGTATACACCGATTCATCTGGGCCGGATGCTTCGTTTTTAGCCTCGGCATACATCAGCATTACATCTGCGTACCGCATCAAAATAACGTCATTGTCCGCATGTTCTGCCTGGGCAACTGTAATGGCCCGGTCTTCGACATACTTGCCTAGGCTTCCTCTTACTGGGGCGGCTACATAATCGCTGGAAAAGATGGGATAGCCTTCGCCACTGTAGGGCCAGGGTTTCCCGTTCATATACCACGTCATATTCAATCTGGGATCTCTGTTGTCATATGGTTTGGCGCTATCGTAAAGCGGAGAAGTTGAAATGGGCAAGCCGTCGATGGCTTCATAGTCGTCTGCAAGGTCTTTGGTTATACCCAGACTTCTCCACCAGCCCCACCATAAACTTCCTGCATGTTCAAGGTCGGGAGATACGTATCGGATAGCAAAAAGAATTTCGCGGTTGTCAGCACCTTGACCTTCTGTGAAAAACATTTTTTTATAATTTGGGTAGAGCTGAAATTTTCCAGCATCCATAATTTGCTTTGCCAACATTGCCGCCTCAGGATATTGTTTATTGGCGAGGCAAACCTTCGCCTTTATTGCTATTGCTGTGTATTTTACAACGTGACCATCTGAATAAATTTTGTCTGGTAGTGTGGAGATAGCCAGGTCGAGATCCCCGTGTATTCGCTGAAGAATGGTCGCCTTTGGAGCCCGGGAAAGAAGGGCGTCTCCAACTGTGTAAGAGTTGAAAACCTCAGGAACATCCCCATAGAATTCAGTCAGATGGAAATAAAACCATGCTCTTATGACCAGAACTTCTGCCTTCCAGTTATTTATGATCTGTTGATCCATTCCCTTTATTCTATCGATGTTCTCGAGAAAATAATTACATGTTGCAATTTTAGAATAGGCATTGACGTAAAAATCGGTGACAATCCCACCCGTTGTAGAAGTAATGGGAGCTGTGACAGCGCCCAAAACACCGGACCTGTTATTAAACGAGTACGCATTATCTGTAAGACCATCCCATCCTGGATAATCGCCCATACCAAAATAGCTGTTATACATCGAATTGTAAACTCCTGCAATGGCGAGCCTGGCATCCTGTTCGGTTTGCCAGAATGTTCCCTCTGATAACTTATCATGCGGATTGACAGCAAGAAAATCTTTTTTGCATGATAGAAGCACTGCGGGAAATATAAGTAGGTATATTAATAATCGATTCATTTTATTTATTTTAATAGTCAAAACTAAAACTGTACATTCAGGCCGACGCTGAATGACTTGAGTGTTGGATAAGACCAGCCAGATCCGCCTTCCGGATCACCAAATTCGAAATCGGTAAGTGTCAGCAGGTTCTCCGCGTTTGCAAAAACCCGGATATGCCCAATGTCTAATTTTGAAACTACAGAATTTGGCAGAGTATATCCGAGTGTAAGGAACTTCAAGCGTGTATAGGAAACGTCTTTAAGCCAAAAAGTGCTCACTTCGCGATTTGACTGACCTAAAGGTCCGTTACCATGCACAATTCTCGGCTTATCATTGATGCCGCTACCTGGGGTCCAGGCACCATCCTGCCAGTAAGAGAGTGGTACGGTCCTTCCAGAGAATGGCAATACCCAATTGTTTACCAAAGTCTTCCTGCCATGTTCTCCCTGAAACAGGACACTAAGATCGAATCCTTTAAAGGATCCATACAAGCTCAAACCGTAAGTGTAGTCAGGGTTTACTCCTGAAACTTCTACTCTATCGTCAGGAGTGATTTTGCCATCCTGATTTATGTCCTTCATTCTAACATCGCCAGGGACAGAAGGCCAGCGGGGTGTCGGTCCATTATCCACTTCGTCCTGATTCTGATATATGCCATCTGCCTGGTACATGAAATACCTGTTCATCTCAACCCCTTCCTTCATGAGGTTTGTTCCTATAACCGGTGCGCCGAACTTTACCAGCTTATTTTTAAAACTGGCAAGATTTAGGTCTATTGAATATATTAGCCCCCTGCTTTCACCTCTGTGACCAAGAGCGACCTCATAACCTTTGTTTTGAACGATTCCTTCATTCACAAAAGGAGCTCCTAAGCCAGCATAGCCTGGAAGCTGAGATATTCTTAAAATCCCTTCCGTTTTCTTATTGTAAACTTCGAAACTGCCATAAAGCAGACTTCTGACAAAATCGAAATCAACTTTGAGATTGTAGGCTTTGGTGGCCTCCCACATAATCAACCTATTGGCCAGTGCTGATCTGGAAACACCTGGATAAAAGCTGTCAAAAAAATAATTAGCTCCTAAATTCAGTGTCGATTGATAAGGATAATTTGCAATCGTATTATTTTCAAATTGAATCGCATCATTTCCAAGCTCACCATACGAGGCACTTACCTTTAGATTACTCAGGAAAGCGAGGTGCTTTCTCATAAAGGTCTCTTCAGAGATCCTCCAACCCGCTGACAAGGATGGAAAGGTGCCATAGTTGTGCCCATCAACAAATCTGCTGCTGCCATCAGCTCTAATCACACTCTCCAGCAAGTATTTATTCTTGTAACTATAGTTTAACCTCCCGAAAAATGAGCGTAGCCTGTATTCATTTAGTCCTGCAGCATTGGTCTGACCCAAAGTAGGTCCTGCTGACAGCACATCTAGTAATGGTGATGCATATCCTCTCCGGAATCCTTCGATGCTTTTATCTGTCAGATCTTCCTGACTAACACCTGCCAGGACATCAAAAATGTGATCCTGAGCTACTGACAAACGGTAGTTTAAGGTAGAATATAAAGTTTTGTATAGTGACTGCGTGTTTTGCTGTGTCAGATCGATTGTCCCTCTGTTGTCCGCATTTTGTTCAAACTGAGAGGTGAAATAATTGTACACCGGAATGAGCGGCATCTGGGCTTTCGAATCGGCAGAGCTATAGCGCAGCCCTGCTTTGGTAAGCCATGTAAGACCTTTTATGATCTCATATTCTGTATATGCGGTTGTTTGCAACCGGTTGCCGTCTCTCCATAGTCCGCCGTTTTCTGATACACCAATGGGGGATTTTCCAGGATACTCGATGTTGCCCTGTGCCCAGCCTCTGAAACTATATTTGCCCGATCCATCTGCTACATAAGGTTTATAAGTAGGCATTTGCGACAGAATGGACAATATCATATCAGAACTCCCAAAGGCTGATTCCTTGCGCTTGTCGAGGATTCCATTGATCGTTATTCCGAATTTAAATTTTTCATTGAGTTTTGAGTCCATGTTAAACATTGCGTTATATTTTTTATACTCAAAGCCCTTCACAATCCCATCCTGGTTCCATGCCCCCAGTGCAGCACGATAAGTTGTGTTATCGGTTTTGCCACTGATGGATAGATTGTGAGCACCTATGTTCACGTTCTTCATCATGAACTCCTCATGATTGAAATCAGGGTATAATTCACTGGGTATTCTGTATTTATTGATGATGCTGTCAGGATAGGTTATTTGACCGTTACCGCCACCACCGTTTTTAATAGCCAGGTTCAGCATCTCCATATATTCTACAGAATTCCATATACGGTCGGGCCAGTTTGTCTTACTTTGATTAATATACTTTCCGGTATATTCTACTTTCAGGCCGGGACTGCCAGTACCTTTTTTTGTGGTAACGAGTATAACGCCGTTTGCAGCCCTGGCACCGTAAATTGCCGCAGAAGAAGCGTCTTTCAATACAGTGATCGTTTGAATAAAGCTCGGATCAAGATCTGTCAAACTTCCTACGATACCGTCTACAATGACCAAAGGAGAGTTGCTGGTGGCAAACGAGTTAGGACCCCGAATGTTCAAGTTTATTCCTTCACTTCCAGGCTGACCAGAAGACTGGGTAATCCTTAAGCCGGGAGTTCTGCCTTGCATAGCCTGGTATGGGTTGACAACCGGCAGGTCTGCAAAAGTCCTGGTATCCACACTGACTACACTGCCCGTTAACGACGATTTACTCCTGACCCCATAGCCGACTACTACTATTTCCTCTGCGGTATTTACCGAAGTCCTTAGAGATATAATATAATTTCCAGACTTTGAAATGGTAATCTCTTCTGATTGATGTCCGACAAATGAAACCACAAGCGTGCCTCCTGCTTCAGGCAACTGTATGTTAAAATTGCCGCCAGCCCCGGACGAAGTACCTGAGACTCCGTTTTTGACTCTGATTGTAGCGCCCACCAGCGGTTCTCCGTTTTCATTTGTTATTCGGCCGGTAATTGTAAGAGGAGGAACAGGTTGCCGTGACAGCTCTTCAGGGAAAGTAACCGTTTTTCTTTTTATTAGTACTGTTGTGCTTTGAATTTCATACTCAAACGGAAGCTTGACAAGTACATTTCTTAGGGCTTCATCAATCGAAGCGTTCGAAACCCTGATGCTGGCCTTTAAATCGGGGGTTACTGCACGGCCATCAAACAAAAAGTTATAGCCGCTTTGCTTTCGGATTTCTTTTAACAAAGTTTTCAGCGGGACATTCTGCTGGTTCAAAGTTATCTTTTGGCCAAACGATGCTGCGCTGACCTGAATCAGGGATGCTATTAGCAATACGGTGGTTAATCGCATAATTAGCCATATTTTATGGAATACCGCTTTTGGTATGCCTGGTTTTTTGGTGTAGTAATGATACATTTTGTCGTGGTTTATAAACGCGTCTACAGGCCGACAAGAGACCGCGCAATTGCTTTTTACGTCAATTGTTGCTAAGTTTGCGTTTAGTTTGGTTCAATCAGGTTACCTCTGGCTGTCGAAATCTAGGGTACCTGCGGTTAAAATTTATACGTTTAATCTGGTCCAGACGCAAAGCATTCCTGACCTGGTCGGGGATGCTTTGCTTTTTATTATACTTCTTCCTTTAAGGTCTATTCATATACTCGCATTTTAATTGTTCTGATTTATATTGGTTACATTTGTGATAAGACCTATCTGGTCTACTTTGTTACATATACAATTCTATCTTTAAGCCTGAATTTTACCAAGCCCAACTTTTCAATCCCATCCAAAATTGTTGACAGCTGTGTATTCCTTGAGATCCATCCACCAGATATTATGTTGTCTGGCACAGATGCGTCGTAAATCACTTCTACATTATACCATCTGGCGAGTTTTCT
This sequence comes from Pedobacter ginsengisoli, assembly GCF_030244015.1. Taxonomy (GTDB): domain Bacteria; phylum Bacteroidota; class Bacteroidia; order Sphingobacteriales; family Sphingobacteriaceae; genus Pedobacter; species Pedobacter ginsengisoli. The sequence continues at coordinate 997,716 of NZ_JASSYX010000002.1, read as the reverse complement.
CATTGCCAATCGGAACGGTAGGCCATCAAGATTGAATTCACCCTCCTTCCAATCAACAACTGTTGCAATATTGACATTTGTTACTCTCAATTCTGATTCACGGTTTTGAACTTGCTCGCCTGGTTTAATCACCTGCTGGTTTCCGCCAGCTCTGACTTTTACCGATCCTTCTATAAGCGTTGTAGCTATAGCGTGTTCATTGGTATAGCTGTTTATATTAAACTCAGTTCCTAAAACCTCCACTTCCTGTTTGCCGGTTTCAACAATAAACGGATGACTTTTGTCCTTTGCCACTTTCAGATAGGCTTCCCCGGTTAGTTTTACCCGGCGTTCACTGAGATTGTTAAAGCTCGCCGGATATGTTAAACTTGAAACGGCGTTTAACCAAACAGTAGATCCGTCTGGTAACTTAACCTGATAAGTTTCGCCCTTGGCTGTCGAAAGGGTATTGGATTGACCGCCTGTCGCCGAAGGCATCATATGGTAGATTATTTGTCCATCGGCCGCCTTCGAGACGATAACACCAGATTGATTTGCCAACTCTCCATTCTTTGCGTCTGATAACTTTATCTGCCTACCATCGGAAAGGGTCAGCGTTGCGCCCATCTTACCAGGAGCAACGTCATTCGCATATTTTGCACTTTTCTTAGGCTCATTTGTGAGATGTTTATCAGAGGTATAATAGAACCAAAGACCGAGAGTCATGGAAGTTACTGCAGCAGCGCCTAATAAACGCTTCCAAAGTGGGAAAGTACTTGCTTTCTTACGCGACATGCCGATATCATCCAGTAACCTGGCTTCTATCCGATCCCTGATCATTTCCTTTTCACGGACTGACATTTCATCTAACACGTCTGGGGCTATGCTAAACAAATTATAATAAGCATATAGAAATTCTAGTTCCTCCTTCGTAGCCTTGCCAAGCCGATGACTTTTTAAAATTTCAAGGAATTGTTTTGTCTCTATCATGATATAAAATACAAGTAGTTTATATACATGTACAAATAATTCAAAATCCGCCCATGGAAATCGAAATTATTTTTGCAAAAAGGTCAGAATAGCCACCAGCATGGTCATAGATGTTCGCAATGTGGAAATAGCTTTACCGAGCTGGTTGCGAACTGTTTTTGGTGATAAGCCTAGTTTGATTGCTATTTCATCCGGACTAAGATCTTCATTAAAACGCATTCTGAAAATAGTTTGCTGCCCTTCTGGAAGGGCATTGACCAGCGCTTCGTAAGCACGCATAAACTCAACGGTAAGTATCTTGCTATCTGCATGATCATGAACGCTCTCAAAGTCATTCAGTAAATCAGCAATTGGAATAAATTGGGCCTGTTTTTCCATTGATCGAAATACACTATTCCGGGCTGCAATATATAAATATGCACCTAGGTTCACTATCGCTACCTCCTCTCGTTTCAGCCATAGCTGTAAAAAAATGTCTTGAGTGATGTCTTCCGATTGATCGTGATTCCTCAAGCGCTTATAAACATTATTATATGTCTGTTCCCAGTATTTACTGTAAAGTACACGATAAGCACGACCATCACCCCTCCGCAATAACGATGTTAGTTCCTGATCTGAGTATGTAAGATAGACGTCCATAAATTTCTCCCCTAATACCAAGTTAATAGTATTATTTGGTACAATGCTATCTTTAATATATATAAATCAACGAATTATTGTTCTGGTGGATGAGTGGGTCTATGTTGGTATCGAGGAAAATATTTATTTATTCTGCATGGTCAAATTTATTCCGTTCCTCTATATGAAAATTTCGGCAAAATGCAGCGGAATATCCACTTTGATAAGCTTATAGCATACCTAATAATCTTAAGGACAAATACCACTTCGAAATAGCCGCTGATATTCCAGCCCTCGAATAAAATGATCAAGTCCCAAAACATTAATACAAAAGGTACTTTTGCGTTTGAAGTTACGGAAGATGAGCAAGAAGGACTACATGATAATAGCGGGTTAAAAAAATTGAACCCCACTATAACACCACTGAAACTCCATACCTTCCAGGCCCTTGCTTAGCCCTCCCTTAAGGGTTGCTTCGTCCGTGGACCTATCAACCCTTAACAAGCCACTAAACAAGGTCTTATAAAGGGCCTATCAACCATGAGCTTTAAAAGGACTTTATCACTGCTTTAAACCCAGTTTTAACCTTTGCTCGAAAAGTTATTATAATCGAAAATAGCAGACAAATGTCGCAATTTATTTATTTGAACTCCTTTAGCTTTGATCTGTAAAACAATAGCATTATGGGCATATTAAATTCTGGAATATTTGGTGGTTTTTCCAACAAGACCGGCCCGGTCATCGGCAGAAGGGTCAAAGGCAAAAATGTAGTAACGGCCTTGTACCACCCGAGCCTCACTCCTGCTACTCAAATTCAACTTGTTGAAAACCATAGGTTTGGCTTACTGATCAGTTTTCTCAGCCTCTTAAATCCCTTAATCGCCGTCGGCTTTAAAGACTTTACCAAAAGAAACAGCCCTTTTAACGCGGCATTCAAATTCAACTATAAGACTGCTTTTATACTGGTCAATGGGCAATACCAGATCGATTATCCGAAAATAGTATACAGCAAAGGCAACGTTTGCAAGCCCTGCTGTCTGCACATTGCGGCTGTGCCTGGCGCTATTGGCTTTAGCTGGGTGCCGGTAGCGCAAACCCAGTTTGGCAGGATAACCGACCGGGCTACTTTTGTGATTTACAACGCTGATAAGAATAGGTTACTGATCCGGCAGAATGGGGCGCTGAGAAAGGATCTGGCTTATCAGTTTGAGATCCCCGCTGATTTTGCTGGTGACGAGCTGCATTGTTATATGAATTTTAACAATGAAAATGGGAAGCTGACCGGGGAGAGTGTTTATGGGGGTTTATTACTAACAAACTAACTTATAAATTAATGAATATAAAGCATTTATCAGAAAAAAGAGTAATTGCATTGCTCAATCAATTAGCTGGTCTGTCCAGTCCTGAATTTACTTGTCGTTGGGTCTTCAATGTATACAAGCTTAACTTTGTGCGATAATTAATCAATCATAGTAAAAGTAGCGTCTAATGAATACTTAACTCCCTTATCAGATACACCCGGCAGGGATGGCTTTTATTTATTTATCGTTATGGTAAGAGTTGTGGATACTTTTTCATCAATACCTTTCTTCGTAGCAACTGCGTTGTTAGTAAAGATCCAATTAGTGCTAGCCAGAGCCAATAATCTTCCGCGAACGCCCAGTATATAAATGGAGGTATTATTATAGCCCATTCCATGATTACAATATGCAGCAGTCTGAGTTTTTTAAACTGGAATAACAGTAAATCAAGGCACAGAATCACAAGATAGAAACTAATTACAATCATAAGGCCGTAGGTCAACAGCAAGAATATTATACCAATCAGATTGTAGAAGATGGTCACGAACCAATCATCATAGGTATCTTCAAACCCGATCAGTTTTGCAAACAACCCATATAAGTAAGTCGTTATATAGAATCCTAATAAATGAATCCAATTCGTTGATGCAATTCTTATAAATCTCACGATGTAAATATAATTTAAACCGTATCGGTAATAGGGATGAAATGAAAAATCAGAGGTATTTTATTAGCTGTATCTGCATGGGACGCCAGTAACGTCTGAAACAAGGTTTTTCAAAACGATTACCTATCCGATGAAGATGTTTTAATTTCCGGATTTTACCCTGCCTTGTTCAGACGTAGAGCTATTTGAACGGTCCCTGATTGCCTTAATGGTATTGCTGCCAAAATTGTATGTAAATGTTAGCCTGAAAACTCTACTTTCTTGTTTCTGATTGAGCTGATAATCCTGAGAAGGAATTGCGCTCCTAATCTTAATTTGTCTTTGATCAAAAAGATCGTTTATACCTAGTTTGATATTTGCTCTTTCTCTTGCAAAGGACTTATTGACCCCAAAATCTAAACCATATATTGGCTTCGCTATATATGTTCCATAGACCTGGCTTGAAGTATAATTTGCAGATAATTCTGCATTTAATGTAGAACTGAATTTAAATGTGTGGATTGTATTAAGTTCAAGGGTTGTTTTTTCGTTCTTAAATGGCATACCCATTAGTTCAGGGCTGGCAAAACGGCTATTATAAAGTGTAATGTCGTTATCTGTGCTCCACCAGTCAGTTAGGTTAACTGGTCTGCTAATGGTCGCACTGAAAGTACGTCTGTAAGCTAAATTTTGCTCGTATAGTAGCATGGTCTTTTTGATTGTGTCTGTTAATAATGTTGTGGTTATTACATCTTTGGTCCTTATATAACCAAACGAGATATTGAGTTTTTTACGGCCATAGTTAATCTCAAATGAATTGGCATATTGTGGTCTTAGTGCAGGATTTCCCTGTGACAGCGTGTATAAATCAACGTAATAAATAAAGGGATTGAGCGATTGGTAGTCTGGCCGGTCAATTCTGCGACTATAAGAAAAAGCAATTATGTGATCTTTAGACAGGGTCTGATTCACTGATAAGCTGGGGAAAAAGTCTATATAATTACGTACTACCTCATCTTGAAGGGTTATAGATTTACCCTCCGAATGTGTAAGCTCCGTACGCAATCCTACCTGAAGAGCAGTTGAATTGAAGTCTTTGTGAAGATTAACATAGGCAGCGTTAACGCCTTCTTTGTAGGAAAACCGATTGCTTAGGCTTTCATTATTCTTCCAGCCCTCGTCTGCCTGTTGTTCTGACCGGAAATCGTTATCTGTGTTCACATAACTGCTTTTAATCCCTGTTTCAACTTTCATCTTGTTTGGTAAAGGAAGGGTATAATCTAACTTTCCTGCTGCTATCTTGATTTTTGAAGGCGTTAAGTTTCGAAATATAAGAGGTGATCCGTACAAAAGTCCCCGGGCTTTGTAAAAGTCATTGTTGTAATGTGCATTTTCCATATTGTGGACCTGGGAAAGGTCCAGATCAACGTTTAACTCTTGTCCTAAAGTATCCAGTACAGATTTATAATTCAGGCTATAAGTCTGGCTTTCATACTGACTCACAGATGAGTTCCGGCCAAGTACAGTAGAATCGATTTTTCCGCGCTGAGTGCCAATAGTTGTCTTGATTTTGTTGGTTCCATCATAGTTATTCACGTAGCCATTCAACATAAAACCAATTGTATTGTTCTCATTGATAAAATAATCAATACCAGTTTTGTAATTATTGTTCTTCCGTGAAAATGCGTCTCTGGCCTTTTGATCATAATACGTTATTTCAGTGGCAGCTCTAGTACTTCGGGTAAGAAATAGGTTTTCGTATTGTTTATTATAGGTGTAATTATAATTACCATAGATATTAAGAGATTTGCTTCGGTGATTGAGTGCTATACCTGCGTCAGACTTATGGTATTTACCTAGGCCACCACCAAGCGTCAGAGTGCCATTGGTTCCAAAGCTGGTATTTTTCTTCAATTTAATGTTAATGATACCTCCTGTACCACTGGCATCGTATTTCGATGATGGATTTGAGATTATTTCTATCGTCTGGATGGTATTTCCAGATGTAGCACGGAGGAGATTTGCTAGTTGCGCTGATGACAAATATGTCAACTTATCGTCAATCATGAGGCTAACACCGGGTTTACCTCTTAAGCTCACATTGCCTTCATTATCCAGGGTTACACCAGGAACTCTTGATAGAATTTCCATTGCTGTACTCCCTGGAGTTAGTGGACTTGCTGAAACATTGATGATTATTTTACCATCTTTTCTTTCGATAAGTGGCTTTTTAACACTGATATCCACCGTGTTTAATTGTTGGACAGGGCTCTGTAGAACAATTACACCGAGGTTCACTTTTTGACCGCCTGCCTCTAATGTAAAAGGGCGATTAATGCTTTTCTGATAACCTATTAAGTCGATTTCAATATAGTATGTTCCGGCAGGTACTTTAGAAAACTGAAAAATACCAGCTTCATTCGTTTGAACGGATTGAACTAAAGTCGAATCGATAACCTGATGCAATTTGACCGAAACATACGGTAGGAACTCTTTATTTTCATCAAGTACTTTGCCGGTGATGGCTGATTGTTTTTCCGGAACTTGCGCTTGAACATTGTAGTTGGTAAGTAACAACAATACAATGATTATTAAATACTTGAGAGGGTTGGTTATCATACATTTGAGGGCTACTTTCAAATATAAGTTGTTCAACAATCCACAAGCGGAATTTAACATTGTTTAACGTAAGTTTCCACTCATCAAAATATTAAGGAAATATCTAAAATATTGAATGATAGTTTGTTATTTTTAACCACAAAGATATATGGGTATTGCTTCTTCATTCCTACTTCTGCTGCAATCCCTGTATTTCGTATCGAACAGGTCAACAGAATTGAAAATGATCTGTTGACCTGTTAGCCTGGCACGAAGGTTCTTAAGTTGGGATCAACTTCGCTAGCTACCTCACTGAACCATCAGCAACCGTCATTTTTGCTCAAGTCACGTTTAAAAAGTTCCTTGCCGTTTTGCTCAATATAGTCGCCCGATAGAATCAAATAGGGATGATTAGGCGAAAACCCCGCACTGCGGCTTTTTACAATGATCTTATCATTCACTTTTAGGCCGTTCAATTGCTGAAAATCTTTACCGGTAAATTGCATCATGTACTCTTCGCCATTAATCTGGACGATGAGCCATTTTGGTCCCGATGATTTCGCACCCGCACGCTTAAAAGTAACAGAGGTCACCACGGCCTCCATATTGCTGAAAGACTTTAGGTTTCCCTTTATTTTATCATGACTGGCGCGTACCTTTTTGCCCTCTGGAGAAGCCTCCCATGCTTTGTACTTTAAACCGTCAGGAGTACCCTCCCATTTTTTCCGGGCCTCAAGGGCGGCTTTCTTGTCTTCAACCGACATGGGCTTTGGTGACCGCTCAGTTTCATTTTTCATTTCACGATTAGCAAACACGAGTCCGCTCACCGCGACCAGCGCTATAGTTAGCGCATAGATGACATTCTTTCTATTTTTCATATTTCTTAAAATTGATCAATCGAAGGTACTTTCATATGCTTCTGATCAGGTGATTTGGATTGTAAATTAAAATGTAAACTTTGTAAAAAGATTTTATACGTTGATCAGCACTGCATAGTGCATTTTTCATTACTGGATTAGCCGGGTAAATTCCCACACTACACACTATCCCCTACCAACTTCCCATTTGCACTGTTAAAATTTATATAAATGCAGCTCGTCATCTGCAAATTATTTATAGGACAGTCTATAAAGATGCATTATCCGGTTATGCTTTTCTCCAGGTTTTAAGGTATAATATATCAGTCTCCGGACACCATCAACTCCTTTGATCTCACCTGTATCAGAATTAACCAGGATTTGGCGATTATTAAGTCTATAGGCGGCAATAGTTTTGCTATAACCATCATTACTAAAAAAGTCATCTGTTTCATCGATCATTTGGCTTGTCCAATCTGTATAGCCCACTCCTCCCCATTCCAAAACATGAGTAACCCTGCCATCTTCATTGAAAAATTCCCTTGACCTGATAAGATATTTTTTGTTGTCAAATACAAAGGTACTGTCATAGTCTGCAGGAGCAAAATATTGGGTAGACACCCCTATAGTCCTTTCAATAACATGTAATTTTTCTGAACCAAATTTACATCCAAACAGGCAGCCAATCAATAATATTAAAATCGTCAACTTCATTTTAACTTTTTAGCTATATCTTCTTTTGTATTCTCAGTATTTATTACCTCATCTAGAATCTTTTAATAGTTTTCTTTGACTTTTTTCAGGTAGCTTTTTCGCTTCACCCATCTGTTCCATTTAAAAAGGATCAGGTTCCTTTCCTGGTAGTATCTGGCTCTTCTTATAACATGCCCGTCTATATTATAATGTCGTATCTTTCTGTTTCGATAATAGAGTTTTTTCGGGCGATACACAGTATCCCGTGCATTCAGCTTTGCTTCCAGCCCGGTGTCTAAGTGGTATGGATAAAATTTAAGTATAATGTCACTTCCCGAAAGTGTGTATCTGCCACTGTCTGTATAGCTGATCAAATCTCCGCCAAAATAAAAGCGAAATGTAGAATCCTTTTTAAGTTCCAAAGATGTTCCGAAAAAACCAAGTTCCGCTCGTGTAGTTCTATATTTACCAGCTATGTTTTTATTGCTGGAACAGCCCGCTAAAAAGATAAGTGAGGTAATAGTTAAGAAAACAGTAGCGAAAATTTTCATGAATTGTATTGTTGTCAATACTGTAAGATAGTTATTTTAAGTAATTAGCCTACAAATAAATGATGGATACAAGTTTAACTTATCGAACAACTGGAACGAGATATTTGGGCGGCTCCCGCAGCGGATCATAACCCACATCAAGCCTGAGATTGTGCTTATGAATACTAATATTAGAGGTGCAAAAGAGATTGGCTACTGGCCGTTACTGAGTTTTACGATAGTTTTGACGACTTTAAGTATTATAGGATGTATCCAGACATGGCTGAATCGGAATAAGTGAAGACACTAAGAAACAATGATTTACCTCGTATACACATAGTCGATTATTGCTTCATTGCCCGACCAAAAGTAATGGTCTTTAACCACCAACCCCTCCGCATTATAACTGTAGATATGTTTAGTGGGATTAGGATCAACATTATACTTACTGGTACACTCCACTACCCGACCCTTATCGTCGTATACGTAGTTGGTTTGCTCATTAAATTTCATTTGGGATGCGTCAAGTTCCCTTTTGATGATCTTGTCCGATGAGTCATAAGTGTTGATTACAGTGCCTTCAACGCGTTCTGCTGGGAGAAAACTACTGTATTGCTGCTGCATGGGCAGATTACGATCATTGTAGGTATAAGTGGTTTTGACAGTGACTGTGTCTGTAAGGCCAGCGTAAATAGTGACAACAGACTTCTTACCGTTGCTTCCGTAAGCATATAAGGAGCGTCTGATCAGCGTATTTTCCTCGCCGTATTCTTTGCGCCCGTATTCTTTGACTTCAAGTGTATCACCGCTGTTGTTGTAAGTGCATAACGAACGGATACCGTCGGCCATTTGCTCAACCTTTCTATTGTTTTCATACTTGTAAGTCTCGACGCGTTTCCCAAATGCACTATCATAAGACATGAATATATAATTTATAAGGTTTCCGTTGTTGTCAAATTGGCTCTCTGAGTAAGGTTTCCGCTTGGATGCATTTGGAGTGCCGTTCTCTATCGGTGTGTAGAACTGTTTAATTTTCGAATATTTGTAGCTCGTTGTCCGGCGCTCTTTGTTTACCTGCCCGATTGTCTTATAAGCAGATGTGATAGTCAGAAACAAGACGAGATGCATTAGAGAGGGTTTCATATCAGGCTTTTTACGAATATAACTTTTATTGTACTAGCTAACAATATCAACATGCAGTTATCAATGAAGTTACCAGATATTCTTATCTCCCCTATTTCGTACAAAAATTCAATATATTTAATTGATTATCAATAAATTGACAATAATAAATTTATTTTGAAAGGTATGTTTTTCTGTTAAAACATATATACTTTCGCTTAGCTCATTACCAGGTGTTATTGGGAATGAAATTAATGAAAATACTTGCTTGGATGTTACTTATAAGTTACCTTCGTTATGAATAAGGTTAGAGAGGTCGTTGCCTACAAGAACTATTTTGAAGATTTTTTGCGTGAACAGCCCAAAAAAGTTCAGGATAAGATCTTTAAAATAATTGAAGCCATTGAAATACTGGAACGTGTTCCTCTAAATTATTTAAAATATGTTGAAGATACCCAGGGACTATATGAAGTACGGATTAAACTTGCTTCTGATATTTGGAGGGTATTTTGCTTTTTTGACAAGGGCAAGCTGGTCATCTTGCTAAACGGGTTTGCGAAGAAATCTCAAAAAACGCCAAAGGATGAGTTGCTTAAGGCTATTAGATTGATGAACGAATATCATAAGGAGAATAAATAATGGGTACAACTAACTGGAAGGAAATAAAAGATAAGGTTTATGGTGAAAAGGGTACACCTAGAAGGGATGAACTGGAACGTGAACTGGAGGGATTTAAGATAGGTTTGTTGCTAAGAAAGGCCCGTGAAGATAAACAGCTGACGCAGGGCCAACTGGCTGATCTGATTGATAAAAATAGGACTTATATCTCTCGAGTGGAAAATGATGGCAGCAATTTAACGCTTAAAACACTGTTCGATATTGTAGAAAAAGGCCTTGGAGGCAGGGTAAAGATTTCTATCGAGGTGTAAATGGGAAGAATATGATTCAGCTAAATCGTGCTGGTGGGGATCATTGCTTCAATTGAAGTAAATTTATTTTGTTTTTAAAATATCTCTGTATCTTACTCCTCTAACTTTTACGTTGCTCATGTCCGTTAAATTACAGAAATTTTTATCCACAATTTTGCTGTTTTGCATTGCCGCGGGTGCCAATGCTCAACACATTTTTCCTAAGAAGCTGAACAATTGCCAGACTTCTGCATTCTGTTTGGATTGCGGAGACATTAAGGTGCAAGCCGATAGTCTTAAGTTTTCAAAAATGATCCATTATTTGAATTCTCACAATAATGTGAACAATCTAAGAGGGTCTATTTTGTTCCAGGTTTTGGTAGATTCAACAGGTAAAGGGTGCGTGCTGAGCTATACAGATGTAAATGGCCGAATGTTGTCGGAAAAGGTCGTAATGGCTTTAAATGATTTTACCGGCTGGTCGCCTGCATCCACAAATGGGAAAATTGAAGGCAGGGTTTCTGTCAATGTAGCGATAGATGTTTTAAACGGTAAGCTTTCCGGCCGAATACAGCGGGTAACGGAAGAGTTCGCAACTGCCTTGTTTGACCGGCCTGTGGATCCGGATATCGAAAATAAGCATCATAAATATGACAATGCGCACCTTGGCTCTTATAAAATGACCGTTTGGAATTCCAAAAATTCAATCATGAAGGATAATCTGAGTGATCATTTAACAGTGGATAGAACAGGTGTTATTTTCTATGAGACAAACAAAGATTTGTACCGTCTGGAAAATGATAAGTTGAGCAAGGTTGACAGAGGTGTTTTACCGCCTGCCAAGTATTATTATGTGAGGGGGATGGCAACAGACAATTCTAATGTCAAATGGTTTTATACTGAGTCTGGTGTATATAGTTATAATGATAAGGACTGGGTACTTTATGATTCTCTTAAAACTGGCATCAAAAGGGGTTATAGCATTATTAATAATGTGGCGTCGGGCGAAGTTTTTTTCACTTCAGATCAGGGGCTGATTATTAACAATAACGGGTCCTGGTCTGTTATTAACAAAGCTAATTTAAAAGCGCTGCCTTCCGACCGGGTATATTATGCTAAAAAAGATAAGAAGGGTCGTATCTGGATTGGCACTTTTAGCGGTTCTGTGATGATTGATGCAGACGGGACTGCAACGGATTTTAACGCTGGCAGTACTGTACTGAAGGGTAAGTGTATTACAAGTCTGGAAGAAGACAGTCAAGGTAATTTGTATTTCGGACTTTACGAATATGCTCCTGCAGACCGCAAAAGTTTGATCAGAAATGAAGGTATTGCTGTGTTTAAACCGGATGGTTCCTGGAAACAGCTTACAATTGACAATTCCGGTATACCTGTAAATAACGTTGGGCCAATGTTATATGATGAGAAGGAGGATGTATTGTGGATTGGCACGGAACGGGCCGGACTGGTCAGATACGATTTAAAGGATGGTTGGGAGTTTTACAACAATAAGAATTCAGAAGTTCCTTCTTCCTTTGTAACTGATATTAGCAAAGATGCTAAGGGAAATATCTATCTGGCTACGAGGTACGGGCTGGTTAAAATGGAGAAAAAATAAGCCATTCTGATAGTCGGCATAAGAAGAGGATAATACTACGCTTAAACAACTCGCTTTTTCTCCTGTGTCGGTTATAAATATAATGGTTGCTGCAGGAATTTTATCGCAGCATCGGGATCAGGAGCGACTTAATGTATTCCCGGTTTTTTATTATAAAATGTCCTGCCTACTAATGTAAAATCACCTTTTGAGGTCAGGAAGGCTTTTACGGATTGTTCATCCTGCCCATCACCAGGTAAGCAGCTTTGCATATCATCAAACAGATACAGTAAGTAGTCGTCACCTATTTTACGGTACGAACCGGTATTAAGACGTTTCAGATTGACATAGAGTCGGTTTGCCTTTGCCAATATTTTGACCTCTTCGATACCATCGACCTTACCTACAAATGATTTTAATAATTCGTCCCGGTCAATCATTTCAATTGTTTTGTCCTTCCGAACGGCAACTATATAATAGTAGCAGAATGCAGGCCCGCAGCCGACCAGAAAACCCCTGCCGCTATACTTCTTTTTAACAAGCCTGGCATATTTCCGGTCACCATATTCGGCTACAACCTGCTCTTTTTCTTTTTTCAAGATTGCATCGGTATACAGACACCTCCAATAGAGATATTCGCCATCTGGTATTATCTTATCGAACCTCAGCGTATTTGATTCAAAAGGCGTAAATTCCTTTATGTCAAACTTGCTTGAATTGGTTTGAGCATAAATAGCGACGTTGGTAAACAACAGAAATATCAGTGGAAAGGGCTTCATATAAGATTGATTGACCATATTAAATATAGCAAAAAAGCATATGTTATAAATAAAGCTCAATAGTTTTCTATTTTCTCTCCGGGATTAGCCTCGATGCGCCTCAAATTTCTGGATCAGCTTGGTCTTGAATCTAGCCGGTTTCCCGTCTCTGGTTCCCGGAATATGTTTGGGGGCATGCAGCAGAATGTTACGAACGCGTTCTCCAATAACTGAATTGGTGTTTTTTTCAAAGCGAGTCTTAGAGATTGTCCCGTCCCGCTCTATATAGGCCCAGATCACCACCTCTCCTTTCACACCATTATCGATTTCTTTTTGCTCAAAGCGGAACCTATCCACTATGTATCCCTGTATTCCATGCTCTGCTCCTGAAAATTTGGGCGGCTTGACATTGCCATAATACGGGGCGTTCAAATCGATGATCGCGGTATCTGTTTCAACGAAGGTTTTACCCAATTCCTGGGCCGCAAGATTCAAGCTAAGACTACCAAACAAAAAGAGCAGGTAAAATTTGGAGAAGCGTTTCATAAATCATTTAATATGAGGTTGAGTCAAGATACGGTTTTATCAGTTACAAAAACAATAGTTTTTGTAACTGATAATAAAGATCAACACTACTTATCCCTGGTAAACAAAAAAGTCTCACCGCCCTGGTTCAGCGTCATTTCAGCTTTGGAAGTATTAAATAATAACTCAATACCGGCCTGATTAAACACAAATTGATCTTTGGCAGGGGCTTCCAGCGGGAATGCGCTCTGCCCTGTTGCCTGGCCCATTAGCGTGTTGTTATTTTTGCTGATGGTAATTTTGAGCGGCATTTGTGTACTGCTGTAAATGCCCAGATATTTATCCAGGTCCTCGCTTTTTAATGCGATGCTGGTAAACGAGGGAAGGGTAAAAGGCACCTTAAAATAAGTACTCAACGCCCCAAGTACAACACCTTTGGGACCATACGAACCACCATTAGTGATGTAGGCTATTGCTACCTTCTCTTTCGGGTAATAAGTCAGTATGGAGTTGAAGGCATCAATGCTGCCGCCGTGCCCAAAGCCCATTTTATCTCTAAAATTGTAACCAAACATGCCAATACCGAAACCATCTTTCATGGTCTTCATCACATTCAGGCTGCTGTCGTTTACCAATTTACCGTTAAAAAGCCCGCTAATAAATTTGGTAAGATCCGTAGGGGTTGACACCATGGCACCGGCACCGGCCGGCACACTCATATCTGTTTCGGGTTCGGGTTTCCATGCGCCCCCGTAGCTAAAAGATATCGCCTCGTCCTTCCTGGCATTGGCCTTTCTGCCATAATAGGTATCCGGCAAGCCAAGTTTGTCCACAATCCGGGTTTTGATCAGGTCGGCATAGGGTTTCCCGGCTACTTTTTCTGCAATAAAACCCAGCAAGACGAAGTTTGTATTGCTGTATTCAGCTTTTGCATCCGGTTCAAAATCGGCCTGTTGTCTGGCAAAAATACCTGTCAGTGTTTGCTGTGTTGCGGGTTTATATTTATAGGTCGTGTACAGACTGTCGTTAGTGAAATTGTGCAGCCCGCTCCGGTGCCTCAGCATCATGTCTATGGTGATCTTGCCTGCGTTTGGCAGCTGTGGATAATATTTGGCCAGTGGCGTAGCAAGGCTAAGCTTTCCTTCCTCAATCAGCTGCAGCACAAGTACACTGGTAAACATCTTACTGATAGAACCTATGCGATATTTCGTTTTCACATCAGCATCGGTTTTAACTCCGTTGTTGAGGGCGATGAAGCCTGTTGCCTTTTGATAGATCATCTGGTCATTCACGGTTAAGGCAAGGCTCCCCATGGCCTGGTTATTATCGGCAAGCAGGTTCAGCAGACTATCCAGCCTGGGCTTGTTAATGGTTTGTGCCGGTAAGCTAGAGGTAAATGCGATTAAGAAGGATAAGAGCACTAAGGTTTTTCTCATGACGGGGAGTTTTACAATAGATGACAATATACGAACAATGGTTGCAATGCAGCCAAATCCTTTTACTATCTTTAAATTATAACCAGGGCTCATGAAAACACTAAATCTTCTTTGCCTCTTCAGCCTTTTATTCTTGTTATCCTGTAAACCGTCTGCTGACCTCGCTATAGATGCACCTGCTATCAGCTTTTCCCGGAAATGATAGAGTAAAAAAGATGATTAATGAGGTGTTGTAAAATGGGCAAAATCTTTAATTTAGACCTATGACTACAACCAGCCTCGACCGACTTGAATACCTCTGCAACACCATCCCCGGGCGCCTGTCTGAAATTGATGAGGAAAGCTTTTCGATAAAACCCTCCCCTGATAAATGGAGCAAAAAGCAGATACTGGGTCACCTGATTGACAGCGCAACCAATAACCACCACAAATGGATCAGAGGACAGTTTGAAGACAAACCTTTCATTCGTTACGATCAGGACAAATGGAATGCGGCAGGGCATTATAATGAAATTCCAGCCGCACAACTCATTGCTTTTTGGAAAGCCTACAACCTTCAGATCGTCAGTTTGATCAGATTGCTATCCGACGAGGCCCTTCAAAGGCAATGCTTTAACGGGACGCAAGATGTAACTCTCGAGTGGTTATTTGATGATTATGTCGTTCATCTGGAGCACCATATGAGGCATATTGTGTCTTATTGAGTTAAACCCACCTCACTTCCGGATCCGATCCGGAACACATCCGGCTTTGGCGGTCTCTATACCGGGTCAACCCCGGGTGGGACCCGTATGCGATACGGGTGTGATGTGTTTGTGAGGTTAACCCAGATACTACTCATGGGCTAATGACTAGAACGCCGACTTAGCATTCATGGCTAATTTCAAAGCACCATAAATACCCGTAGCCACTTTGTAAAGCCCCGCTCCTGCTGAGTCATCCTTCTGATTGGAAAAGAGCACAATGCTGACATTGTGAAGCGGATACATCACACAGAAAGTACGGTATCCTTGTGTGCCGCCATCTATTCTGAGGTATTGATCCCAGCCCCAGTTCTTGCCGATCGCCCATTGAAATCCATAGGCTTCCTTGTCTACATCGCCAAAAATGACCCGGTGTGTCAACCTGACTTCAGCAGTCTTTTCCTGAATTTGGTAATCCAGGTATTTGAGCATATCCCTTACAGAAGAATGCAGGCCTCCCGCAGCAGGCAAGATTTCGGGGATGGAACGGACGGGTTCTCTATTGGTACCATAACCCTTTAGTAATGAGCTTTCTTCATTAGCAGGATAGTCCAGTTTGGTTTGCAGCATACCCAAAGGTTTGGTAACATACTGGCTAATAAGATCTATATAAGATTTTTTGTATACCCGTTCCAGGATAAGGCCCAATAACTGGTAACCCACATTGGAATACTTGTACCGGAAAGATTTTAGTGAGTCGAGCTTAATCTTATGCAGGGAATCAATAAAAGTTTCATTACCCACGGACGGGCTTAGCGGATCTCCAAAACTATTTGGAAACTGTGCGGTATGAGCCAGCAGATAAGCGATTTTTACCGGATCTCCATTGGGGTATTGAAGGTTCGGAAAACTTCCGGGTAGAAATTTCCTAATGTCGTCGTTTAATGAGACGCGTCCCTCATTTATGGCATGTGCCACCAGAAGGCCCGTAAATGTCTTGGTAATGGAACCGATCTCATATACAGACTTGTCGCTGGGCAATATACCGGAACCCGGACTGGTTTCGCCATAATTGTAGATAAACTGTTTCCCGTTGTAATTAATTCCCAGGGAAATACCAACCCGCTTCCCTTCCTTCATATAATTTAGGATGAGTTTGTCAATCGTAGAGTCAAGCTTAGATTTCATCGGGTTGTCGCTTCTTTGCGAAATGATGTTTTTCTGTAGCGTGCTGCCCTCCTGTGCGAAAGAGCAATAGCCAATGAGTAACATTAGCATGAGGAAGAGTGTCTTTTTCATTGTTGTGACAAAATAAAATACCAATATACGAAATCATTCGTATAAAAATCAGCCTGTTTTATTACTTGCCGGTTGTATCCACCCACGAGGATTTCTATTTTGTGTCCAACGTAATTTTTCAGTGATATACACTTTTTGAGTTTGGCCAAAAGGTACATTTTTGTTATTTTAGATAAGGATGAAACAGACCTGGAAATATGGAGAAACGACAGATTCATTTTTTAGAACCCGTGCAGCGGGATATTAGATTTCGTAAGGATAGAGCGGCAGACATTGCTGCCCTTGTGCTTTTTTTTATTGTTATAGTCATAACATGCAGCATGGTTGCTTATCTAAATAACAGGCCTGTTGATTAGCCGTATATGATTCATTTTGAGATTGTTATAGAAGGATGCGTGCTTAAAGTTTTTAAGCAGCGGCATGGTGTTTACCTGATCTTTAATCGCGGTCATGAAGTGGGAACAGTGTATGCATATGGTCATATAAGAAGAAATGTCAGTTGGGAACCTCATGATTTGATGTCGAGATCTTATTGTCTTAAAATTCTCGACGCGATCAGCATCCTTGAGTGCGATCAGCCGCTTCGTCCGGATTCAAAATATATGATGGATTCCCGGGTCGCTTGTTAGCGCGGCAGACTAACTTATAGTTTTCCTGACACTTTATGCTGCTGGTAATGAAAACGATATGATTACCTGATGGTCTCTCGCAACAACCTGCATATCCCCTCCGTTTAACTGAATGTATTCACGGCAAAGAAGCAGGCCCAGACCAATACCCTGTTCGTTGTTTGTTCCTGGAGTACTGGAAAATTCCATAGGGTCCAGCAGTGTTTCCAGTTTAGCAGCTCTACTTTCCTGAGCAGCGTTGCACACGCTGATCTGCACTTTGCTATCCTGCTGCTCCATAACGATACGGATCACACTGTTCTGCGGACTAAATTTAATGGCATTGTCAATCAGGTTACGCAGCACCAGGTTTATCTCATTGACATCGGCAAAAACATTGCAGGACCCGGAGGTACTGGTAATCAGCTGGACATTCTTGCTCATCGACAGGGGCTGGTATACCAATATCAGCCTTTCGGCCATAGCTTCCAAATCAAAGTCTTCAGGATTTGATCCGGGCATTTCCATCTGTCCTTTCGCCCAATACAACAAGTTATTAAGCGTAAGGTGAATCTGGTCGACATTTTTCCGTGTTTCCTGAAGCAGCATCTTGAGCTCTTCAAGATTCAGCATATCATTATCGTTCAGTTCGAGTATGCTTACCAGGCTATTGAACGGGCTGCGCAGGTCATGGGCTATGATCGAAAACAACTTATCTTTCTCTGCATTCGCTTTTGACAGTTTCCGGGTGCGCTCCTCTACAACGAACTCCAGTTTTTCGTTATGTGACAGGATCAGTTTCAGGTTCTCTTTTTTGATTCGGTTCTTTTCCTGCCGGATATGGTTGAACCGGTCGCCTAGTGCAAATGACAGAAATAACATTTCAATGGTCGTTCCAATAGGTCCTACCTCATAAGACAGGTCATAATAGGGAATGACATGGGTAAGCCCCAGCAATGCGATGACAAAGGAGAGTGCTACCGCAAACCAGGCGATCAGGTAATACAATGCAGGTTTTAAGCCATTGCGGTAGGCACACAATCCTGCATACCAGGCCACCATACAGCTGATGAATGTAAGGTAATTTACCAGCACTGCCAAAACGGATTTGCCACCGAACATAGCGATGATCAATAAAATGATCCATAAACCGACCATCACTTTGTAGACGGGGACCATTTTCGGCACCCGCTCTTTAATGCCTAAAAACTCCCAGGAGAAGAAAAAAGCAGCGATTGTTGCCAAGCTGGCAAACACATGTGGATATAGATTAACAAATCTTCGAATATCAGGTCCGAGAATGTAGCTGTAACCCCGTAAGTACAGGACCACATAAATTAATAGCGCAGCTATATATACCGAGTAATATAAATATGTCCTGTCCTTTACACTGATGAAAAGAAAAACATTAAAAATAAAAAGCATGATCAAAATACCGGAGTAAATTGCCTCAAAGCCCAATTTATAATTACTGGAAGAAATCAGTGTTTTTGCATCTGCGATCTTCAAAGCCACCAGCATAATGTTGCTGCTTCGTATTTTCAGATAAACATCTTTTCCCTGAACACCTGTTGGAAGCAGGTCAAATAGGTATTGATTCGTTGCCACAACGTCCGGATTTGGTGCAGACAGGCTGCCCGTATGCCGTCGGACCACAACTCCCCTGCCATCTGCAGCGTAAAAATCAATATGATCGATATTAGGTACGTCTACGATCAGGTAAGCAGTCTGTGTGCCTGGGTTTTGATACCTTATTTTGATCCAGAAAGCTGAAGCTGAATTGCCAAGATTCAATATCGATTCTGTGGAACGTACAAATTTCCCGGCAGCTGCCGTGCTGGTTACCTGATCAAAAGTATAGGAGTTGTGCTGATCTTTCAATACACTTACCTGTTTTCCGATATTCTCATAGGCATGTGGTACTGATACAATCGCAGGATCAGCAGCATGAGCTGCGAGCGAAAACAGTATCAGGGCTAATTTCAACATATAACAACAGGCATTTATCTAAGCTAGCAAAAGATGCGCGATTTACACAAGCATTTTTAAAACATCTGTCTTTAAAACGGAAGAAATGAAAAATGGTCAATGTACAGTATAATACATGATCTGGCGGCCCAGCTGGCCTTCGGAATTAATGCCTTCTGCGACAATTTTGTATTTTCCCTTTCGGTCGCCGTTAAAGAAACTCAATAGCGCCTTACCGTTCCGGACCTTTACAGAGGGGTTCCAGTAAATGGTTTTCCGAAAATCTGCCTTGCTGTTTTGCTGTCCGGTGTTGTCGTACCTGGGAACGTAGAATTCCTTTACCATGTCATACCCCCTGGGGAAGATATTGACCATATCGGGTGCCCATTTTGAAGGTGAATATGGGTCTGACGGGTTAATGGGATTATACACATAGTTGGTCCGGGTATAAATCAGTACCGTTGGTCTTACCGGACTTGTTGCGCGTACGATATCTATTTTGATGACGTCTTCCACATCCCATTGGAGGATGTCATTAATGGCATCAGGACCGTAATACCGGTCATTAATAAGCATAGACATCTGTTGCTGGCCCATAAAAGCCTTCTGATCTGCAACTTTAAAGTATTCCCTGCCTTGTTCGTTTGTATCTTTGGTTACAATTGTCCTGGTGGCCTGTGTAATGAATTTCAGATTTTCCAATGCCCTGTCATTAATCGCCTTTACTATGGTCTTACCAGAATCCTGCGCATTAAAGATAATGGTTTCAGTGATGTAACCTTTCAGGGTTTTCAGCCCCGGATCACGCCGCCTTGCGCTGATCCGGACTTCCTTGAGTAAGTTGGCTGAACTCAGCCGTGCCCTCAAATTCATTTCTTCTTCCTTACTTAGTCTTTTCGGTTTTAACAATATATTTTTGCTGAAATCTGTCCGCGCATCGGCAATGTTCACATTTGGTGTCAATTGCTGATTGCCATATTTGTCGAGCAAAATCTCGACCCTTGATCCATCTTTTTTGGTGCGGCCCACTACGGAAAAACGCAGTCCTTCAGCAATCACCAGATCATTAAAACTGAAGCGGCCGTCCTGGTCTGTGGTGTCGGCAATTACGATGCCGATCTTATTGTTAACTAGAAAAACCTTTCCAAAGGGAATTTTCTGATGCCAGAGACCGGTCAATTTTCCACTTACTCTGATACCGAGCTTTTCCGGTGGAAAATAAATGGGCCCGGTCTTTCCTGAGTTCAGGTTTCGCCAGCTGAAACGCCTGTATCCCTGGGTCATCATCAGGATATCCAGGTTTCTCCGGGTATCAGGTGTCGGGTGATGAAAATAGTAATTGGGCTGCTCTATGTAACCCCTGATGTCAGAGCTGAGCAGCAGCTGGGAAAAAATCGTGGTCTCATGTGCGGCATCTGAAGGCACTGCATCCTCACTAAACACAGAAATGGAAAAGTCTGCGGGAGGGTATTTATTCTGAGAAGCACGGGTTGTCAATTCCAGATAAACCTCTTCACGGTCCTGGTATACCGTCGTATCTGTTTTCAGTGAGACTTTCATCTGGTCGTCTTGCTGCACAAAAATAATACGTTCAGCCAGAGGTTCGCCTGTTTTGGCAAAAAGGGTGAACTGTGCAATTCCGCTAGGCATTCCCTTGAGGGAGACATCCAGCCTGGCCACATCATCTGACATGGAAACCTCGGTTGCATAATAAGCAATCCCGCCGGACTGTACCAGCAAATAAAGATCTTGTGCATATGCCGGATCCGGTAAAACTTGTCTGACAGATACAGTAGCCTGAAAAGTCTCAGGATGATAGTCTATCGACAAGGAATGTCCATAAAGTTGCGGAACCGGAAGTTGCCCTGTTATTTTGCTCCCATCGGCAAGCGTAAAGTTCACCAATCTGACTTGATTGTTATCTACTTCGGTTTTGATGTAACCCATGCCAAACTGATTGCTTTTGAATTCGCCGGGTTGCTGTCCGGCCTTGCCGGCAAGCCTGCCTGAAACAGGTATGCCGAGGCCGTCAGGTCCTGTCACCTTATAGGCAATCCGCTGGGCAGCGCCACACAACAACTGACCGCCTTCGGGAAAAAACTGAATTTCGACCTCCTTTGACTGCATCCTGACCGGAAATGTTTTGGTCACTACGTTACCGTCCTCAAGTTCAAGTCTCGTGACCAGGTGGCTCATCGCTGCAGCTTCCGGTGTCAGTCCTTTAAACTCTGCCCGAAAAACTCCCTCTTCATCTGTGACACCCTTGCCCGTATATATTGTTTTATAATCCTTTCTCAGGTTGTATTTAAGTGGTATACCTGATAGCGGATAACCCGTGGAATCTGTATACCTGATCACCGCCCCGACAAAGCTTTCTCCCTGTGACAGTCCGTCAAAATTTAGCCTGACGGATCCAAATACAGATTCATTTTCTTCCGGCCTGACCACAAAAACCCGATCATAGAAATACTCAGGCCCCGCATTGCGCATCCATTGGGTATAGGCCCTGAGCCGGTAGTTTCCCTCTCCCATTTCATCGGTCAGGGCAAAACAGCCCTTGGTCATGCCTGCAACTAACGGCAGTTTGAGCAGCTGGGCCACTGAATCTTTTTCATTGACCAGCTCAACATACAGCGATCCGCTTTTGGCCGATAAATGGTGCTGTCCACCGATGGTCACGTAAGCCTTGAACCAAATGGTGTCGTTTATGGCATAGTGAGGCCGGTCGGTGTGCAGATAAACCTTCTCCTGCGGATGGGTCGCTGCCAACTGTCCAAGTGCGGCAATGAGCCGTTCTATTGGTCCGTCATCGGAGATAAATGCTGAAAGACTAAAAATAAAGAGTATTAAAAGAGAGCGCGTTAACAGTTTCATCTGGTAATCCGGTTTTCATCATTAAAGACAATCCGGAAAGGCCAAATGGGTACAAGCCAGGAAATTATAACTCTATTTCCTGGCCGGTAGAATACTACTGTACGGCAAGCCATTGCTTTAAATCCGTTGCTCCGAGTTTCGCCTCGCCCTGCGGAACCAGGCCATCATGTGGAATCGGGCCGCCAAAGTATTCACTTTTTTTGTTGGTGATTACATTCTTGCTGCTGTCCTTTTCCCTGAGATACGCGGCGATAAATTCGCTTTGTGTATGACGCTCAGGACCAGCGATCTCTACAATACCGTTGGCGGGCGTCGCCAATGCAAGATCAGCTACAAAAGTGGCTACATCCTCAGCGGCAATCGGCTGAAATTCTACATCTGATACATGAACTTCATTGCCCTGGGTAGCAGCGCCGGCAAGTGAGGGGATAAATTCTAAAAACTGGGTACTGCGGATGATGGTATAAGGCAATCCGGATTGTCTGATCAGGTTTTCCTGAGCAATTTTAGCACGCATATAGCCCAGGTCCTGCATGCGGTCTACGCCTACGATTGAAACAGCCAGATGATGTTTAACGCCCGCGTTTGTCTCTGCGGCCATCAGGTTGCGGCCAGAGGTTTCAAAGAATTCTAATACTGGTCCGTCTTCAAAAGACGGGGAGTTGGAAAGGTCGATCACGATGTCTGTTCCGTTCATTGCTTCAGCCAGGCCTTCACCTGTAATTGAATTGATGCCTGTAGATGGTGAGCCTGCGATTACTGTATGGCCGGCCTGGCGAAGTTTACCTGCTACCTTTGTTCCTATTAGTCCGGTTCCGCCGATGATTACTATTTTCATTGTTTTTGGTTTTAAATGATTTGTTAAAATTGCTTTAGTTAAATGATTTATTAAATGTGAATTACATTGTAATAGGCCATTTTGATGCCAACACACTAAATCATTAATTATCAATTGGTTACTTATTTACATTTATTGTTTTTTTCACTGTATTTAGTGAAAGTACTTAATAAGTCCCTTTATTAAGGGAAGTTATAATGTTATAATGTCATTCTGATGAGCGTTATTATTGCGGCAGGTATCGTCATTGCGAGGCACGAAGCAATCTCAATACGAGTTAAAAGATGAGATTGCTTCGTGCCTCGCAATGACGATGTTGATACCTATGATGTGCATTATAAGCCATAACATGGATATAAATAGGTATAATAATCATTATACTGGGTTAATAGTGGTCATTATAACGGGGTATAATAGTAATCATTATCAAGTAAAGTAATCTGCTTTGCGGATATGAAGCTTCTTTATTTTGGAATGCAGCGTATTGCCCGGTATATCCAGTATTTCTGCTGCGCCTCCGGTACCAGAGATCTTTCCGCTGCACCGTTTCAGCACTTCAATGATATAAGCGCGCTCCACTTCTTCCAGTGAACGGTTAGCAGGCATTTCGGAAATTTGAGCGGCGTCGCCTGCACCTGGCAAATAAACCTCTTTTACGATATGGTCTGCGGCCAGCAGCACACTGCGTTCCAGCACATGTTCTAATTCTCTGACATTGCCTGGCCATAAATAACTCCGCAATTGCTGCAATGCCTTCGGGCTGATCCTGGTTATTTTCTTTCCGGTGTTCTTACCGTATTTGGTCAGGAAAAACCCGGTCAGGGCCTCAATATCTTCCAGACGGTCCCTTAAAGGCGGAAGGGTGATGGGAAATACATTCAAACGGTAATACAGGTCGGACCTGAACCGGCCGGCCTTTACTTCCTGTTCAAGATTGCGGTTGGTGGCGGCAATAACCCTTACATTTAGTTTGATGGTAGTCTTGCCGCCTATCCTTTCCATCTCCCTTTCCTGCAGCACCCTCAATAACTTCACCTGTGCTTCAAGCGGCATTTCGCCAATTTCATCAAGAAACAATGTACTGTTATTGGCCAGCTCAAACTTACCGATCCGGCGTTCTACGGCACCGGTAAACGCACCGCGCTCGTGGCCGAACAGTTCACTTTCTATCAGATTGGCCGGCATGGCCGCGCAGTTCACCTTGATCATCAGTTTGTCCCTGCGCGGCGAAGCCTGGTGCACTGCACGTGCAACCAGTTCCTTGCCGGTGCCGGTTTCTCCCAAAATCAGGACCGTTGAATTGCTTTCTGCAACCAATGAAATCAAACGGTAAACCTGTTGCATTTGTTCGCCGCTGCCAATGAGGTCAGAAAAGTTATAAATGGTTCTGATCTGTTCTTTCAGATAATCATTTTCATCTTCCAGGCGTTTGCGGTACTCCAGTATTTTTTCATTGGCCTTAATGTTGGAAACAGCCGTTGAAATTTGTGCGCATATGCCTTTAAACAAAGCGGTACTGATGTGATCAGCAAGCATCCATACCGTACCGAGTGTTTGATCGGCGACCCTAAGCGCTGCTGCATACATATTTTTGAAGCCTGTTTTTTCCCAGAGTACAGCGTATTGATGATCACCCGACCGCAGTTCCTCTTCGACATGGAGAACAAGTGGCTCTTCACTTTTTAACACCAGCGCGGTGTAGCGTTCATCAATAGTTATTTTTTGATCGGAAAGCTTGTCAAAATCACTAATGATACCCTCAAACAAGCTTTTGTCGAACATATACGGGCTCAGGTGACGTCCATCATCGTCGATGAGCCGCAGCATCGCAAGCTTGGTATTCAGCAAGCGCTGCAGCACTCTGGTAACGGCTGATTCCAGGTCGGCCTTAGTCATGATGCCGGCGATGTCATTGGAAAAGTCCAGCAGGAAGGATTGTTCCTGTTGTTTGCGCAGCACTTCTTCGTTGGCCATGATGTTGCTCATTGCCACGGCAATCTGCGCACAGATCCCCTGTAAAATAGGGATATTGATTTCATCAATGCTCAGCCATAACAATCCGATATTCGCATTTCTGTTGCGCAGTGCAATACCCACCATGGTCTGGAAACCCATGTTTTGCCACAGCTCAAGGTATCTGGACTGAATGCCCCGTTCCGCCTCCCGCTTTACGCTGAACAACAAGGGTATATGACTTTCCAATACCCTGTTCTGCAGGCCGTCATCTATCGGAAATTTAGCAGATAATACTTCCGCTAACAATGCCTGATCCGCTGTTGCAGTCCCGGGATCGTGAACATAGGCGCTCATAGTAAGGCCATCTTCGTTGATCTTTCTGATCACATAACCGCCGTCTGGGGTGAGCTTGCGCAAGGCAGACCTGACTACGCCGTCCAGGTCTGCTTTTGTGCGTACAGAGGTCATGTCATTGCTAAAATCCAGCAGAAAAGATTTCTCGTTTTCCTTCTTTTTGATCTCTTCGTTCTTGATGATGTTGGATACGGCACTGGACAACTGCGGGGATATGCGCTTGATGATGTCCCTGAATTCTTGTGTAAAACTGTCGTCCCTGTCTGAGTAAATGTGGATAAAGCCGATCGGCTTATCTGCATTCATCAGTTTCATCATCAATACCTCCTTTACGCCTTTTTCATGGTTGGCACGGAGAAATACTGGGCTTTGAGGGTGGTTGATCACATTTTCCAGCAAGAAAAGTGTCGGTTCTTCTGTTGCAAGTACCGATTTGATGAATGGTTCATCCAGGGAGAATCTTGCATTTACGAGCAGATCATAATCTTTGTGGTTTTTTATCGGCGAAAATTCATGGTCCAAAAGAAAAGGTTTGTAGCTGTCATCCTGCGGATCAATGAGGGTAATAATGGTATGCGTGAAGTAAAACAGCCCCTTGATCCGCTTTGAAAACAGGGTAATGAGGTCGTTTTTTTCTCTTACTCTGGTGATGTCATTGCCAAGATCTAAAAGTATTTTCCGTTGTTTTTCTAAAACCTCTTCATGTATAGAATGCATCGTCCTAATCCTGGTGTATTTCTAATTTATACCCTTTGCCATGAATATTTATGAGCTGGACAGAAACATCGTTTTCCAGCTTCTTTCTCAGTTTGGAGATGAACACATCCAAACTGCGGCCGACGATCACCCCCTCATCTTCCCATATTTCTTTTTGAAGTCTCGCCCTTTCTATGACTGTGTTTGGCGATCTGGCAAATATCAAAAGTAACGTGTTTTCCTTTTGGGTGAGTTCAACGGCTTGCCCTGAAAACTCAAGCAGACGTTTATCGGTATAGAAAAGTGTGCTTCCAAGTCTGAAACAGTGCTCATTATTATCCTTAAAATGTACTTTACTATTGTCCGTGCTATTATCTCCCCCAGCAAATAAAGCCTGTTTTTTCTTTGACTGTACAGATCTGGTGATCAGCAGACCCACGATTGCCAGAAAAGGCAATCCGCCAAGCAAAAGTCCTTTTTGCGATGTCGTAATGCCGGCAGCTTGAAATTTGAGATTGATCCGGTAACAGTTTTTAGGCTGTTTTCTTCCTGAGCAGGCGTCGATATCGTCTTTTTTGTCCTTATAAACTGCGTAGCCAAACATGATGTCTTTTCCTGAACAATCTAATACAGTGATGACATATTTGTCTGCAAGTTTATCTTTTGCCAGGGCGCGTCTGACAATCTCTACCAAAGAATCGGTTTGATAGGTAAATTTGTTTGCAAAGGTGATCTGGTATTCACTGTCGGATATCTTTTTTACCGGCAGCACCCTTGAAGTGCTGTCTCCGGAATGTAAAAGAACCTCATGACCGATCTTCCGGAACAGGATTTCCTGTTTGGCCAGGTCAAAATCATGATGGCCGGGCAGCACAAAAGCCGCGCAAATTATACCGATAAGCAATAAAAGTGCTGGAATTTTATATCTGGCCATATGCGTGCTTTTGATTTTACAAAGTTTACAATTTTATTTGCAATAATCATCATTAGAGCCTATTACATTGCCATTAATTCTTGCATAACAGAGAAGTATCTGAGCTCTTTCGATACTCTTTCGGTTCTCTCTCGTCCCAACTTCAGGGTTGAGACACATTTGATACACATCACAGACAGGGTTGGTTCGGTTCAGACCGAACCAACCCTGTCCGTGATGTGACGCAAGTCTGAACCAACACTGTAGCAGAGCAGAGAGAGAGCCGAAAGATTTGCGTTGCAAAATGCAATATTGGCGATTTGGCAGCCACATCAATTTTATTTGTTATATAACTATTTATCAATAACTTAGATAGTAAACAAATTCTAACCAAATTCATTTAAACAACACTGGTATGAACTCAAACAAAATCTTAATTGCCGGCATAGCCGGTGGTGTGGTCTTCTTCCTTCTGGGATGGCTCGTTTATGGTATCCTGCTGATGGATTTTATGATGACCAATGCGGGCCCGGGCGCCGCTGGCATGCACAAAGACCCGATGGAGATGTGGGCGATGGTGGTGGCAAACCTGGCCTGGGGTTTCTTTTTTGCAATTCTGTTTGGCCGGTGGAGCACGGGGATCACACCGGCACAGGGCGCTGCACGGGGTGCGATAGTGGGATTGCTTGTCGCCATATATTTAGATATGGCCATGTATTCGACCACTACTATTTTTACACCCAATACACTTTTGGCAGATATTGCGGCAATGACGGTAATCGCAGCTGTAGGTGGCTGGATTGTTGCTTTTATACTGGGAATGGGTAGGAAATAGCAGGCTGTCCTTCTGTGTCTGCGCTGATTAAATAGCTGAACCAGTTGAACCCGGGGCGTCGTCTTTGGGTTCAATGTTATTGTCAGTCAGAGCTGTTTTATAGCCCAGCGAATAGTTGATGGCGCCCCATGCAGTTAGCATGGTGACGAGGTCTTCTTCATTTAATGGCCCGTTAACCTGTTTTTTGCAGAACTGTAAATATTCAGTTTCATTCATAAGCTGTTGCGATGAGGTGGTCTTTTAAAACGAAGATAAGGATACATTAAACAAAATTTAGCCTTTGCATGTTAGAAAGTTGTACTCCTTTGATCTGAAGAAATATTTTACTAGATTTAATACATAAAACCTATTGAATATGAACTACTTAAAACAAATTTCACTAGCAATACTCTGTTTCTTTTGCCTGTCCTTTACATTCTTTCATCACGGTTGGGCCGATTATGACCAGAAGAAGGTCCTGGATTTTAAAAGTACTATTGAGGAATCTGTATATGAAAATCCGCACGCACTGGCGAAAGTTAAATACAAAGGAAAATTGTGGCTGGTCTACCTGGCACCTACTTCCCGCATGACAGATCGCGGCTTAACTGCTGATATGATCAAGAAAGGAACACCTGTAAGGCTTGTCGCTTATCCTCATAAGACAAAAAAAGAAGAAATGCGGGCCGAACGGATCTATGTTGACACCGTAAAATACGAATTGCGTTAATTTGCCTGAGGTAACAGACTTTTTTGCCTGGCTGGAAAACACAGCTTTGGCTTCTTCTATACGCCAGTCGTTATGGCTTTACCCTGCCCTGGAGATTGTACATATTGTGGGCATTGTGATCCTTGTTGGCGGGGCCTTCCTGTTTGATCTGCGACTGTTGGGTTTTGCTAAAAACCTGCCCTTAAAAGCATTATCCGCGCATTTGCTGCCATGGTCACAAAGGGGATTGCTACTGATCGTTCCTTCAGGGATATTGCTGTTTATGACCAATTCCAGGACACTGGGTATAGATCCGACATTTTGGCTCAAAATGACCCTGCTGGTGCTGGCGGCTATTAATGTGCTTGTATTTCACAGGCTATTGTTCAAACCGTTAAACCATAGTGAAAACCCTCACAATAAGGAACTTTCACCGGCTGCAAAGCTATCTGCACTGGTATCAATATCATTATGGGTAGCAATAATCGCGTGCGGGCGCCTTTTGGCTTATTAAATCGGCCCAATTAATCATCATGTTTGCATTTCAAAATAATATAATATAGCTTTACAAAAAACTTTAGGGGTGCCCTTGTGCTGAGAAATACCCTTTGAACCTGATGCGGTTAGTACCGCCGAAGGGAAAAGTAGAAGCAAATCTATTGCTGTCTTTTCGACCCCTTATGGGTGCTCCCTACAGTTTTCCAAATTATCAAAATTATGGAAGTAACTGTAAATCAACAAAATCATCAGCTCAATGAGGCCTGCTCTGTAGCGCAAATGCTTTCCGTCGTACTTTCCGGCGAGATAAAAGGAATTGCTGTGGCCGTCAATCAGACCATCATTACCAAGTCCAGCTGGAGTCATCATCTTTTGAAAGAAGGCGACCAGGTGATGCTCATTAAGGCAACTCAGGGTGGATAAACTACTGACCCATTTCATTTAAATAATTCTTTTCAAGAATCCAGCTTATCCCAAAACTTAACATATGAAACAAGAAAAAATTCCCCAGGAACATGTCATTAGCCGCAGCCCCTTCCCGGCATCCAAAAAGATATGGGTAAAAGGGCAACTGCATGATATTGAAGTCGCTATGCGCGAGGTCAGTTTATCTGACACAAAGATCCACAATGGTTTCGGCCTTACTGAACCGAATGCGCCTGTAACCATATATGACACAAGTGGTCCCTACACAGATGTGAATGCAGATATTGATGTAAAAAAAGGCCTGCCAAGGTTAAGGGAAAAATGGATCACAGGCAGAAAGGATGTAGAGCAGCTGGATCACATCAGCTCAGATTATGGACAGCTCAGGCTGGCAGACAAGTCACTTGATTCGCTGAGATTTGCCTATGTAAGTAAGCCGTATAAGGCAATAAAAGGGGCCAATGTCTCGCAAATGCATTATGCAAAAAAAGGCATTGTTACTGCGGAAATGGAATATATTGCGATCCGTGAAAACCAGCGGATCGATTTATTGAACGCTTCACAGGTTGCTCATGGTGATCCTATGATGCATCAGCATCAGGGCAACAGTTTTGGCGCAAATACGCCTAAGGGCTATATTACTTCGGAATTTGTGCGTTCTGAAGTTGCCGCAGGCAGAGCGGTTATCCCCTGCAACATCAACCATCCGGAACTGGAACCGATGATCATCGGCCGTAATTTCCTGGTGAAAATCAATGCGAATATTGGCAATTCAGCGGTGACCTCTTCTATCGAGGAGGAAGTAGAGAAAGCGGTCTGGGCATGCAGATGGGGTGCGGATACGATCATGGATTTGTCGACCGGCAAAAACATTCATGAGACCCGCGAATGGATCATCCGCAATTCTCCTGTCCCTATTGGTACGGTTCCTATTTATCAGGCTTTGGAAAAAGTAAATGGAAAGGCGGAAAACCTGACCTGGGAACTCTTCAGGGATACTTTGATCGAACAGGCGGAACAGGGTGTGGATTATTTTACGATTCACGCGGGTGTTTTACTAAGGTATATTCCGATGACGGCAAAAAGGGTGACTGGTATTGTTTCCCGGGGTGGTTCCATCATGGCGAAATGGTGTCTGGCGCATCATAAAGAAAACTTCCTGTATACTCATTTTGAGGAGATCTGTGAGATCATGAAGGCTTATGATGTTTCTTTCTCTCTGGGTGATGGCCTGAGGCCGGGCAGTATTGCGGATGCCAATGATGAGGCGCAGTTTGCTGAATTGGAAACGCTTGGTGAACTGACAAAAATTGCCTGGAAACATGATGTACAGACAATAATTGAAGGTCCCGGACATGTACCGATGCACCTGATCAAGGAGAATATGGAGAAGCAGCTGGAGCATTGTGCGGAGGCTCCTTTTTATACTTTGGGCCCGCTAACGACGGATATTGCTCCTGGTTACGACCACATTACTTCTGCTATCGGAGCGGCCATGATTGGCTGGTATGGTACTGCGATGCTGTGTTACGTGACGCCAAAAGAGCATTTGGGCTTGCCCAATAAAAAGGATGTGAAGGATGGTGTGATCACTTATAAGATCGCGGCGCATGCAGCAGACCTGGCCAAAGGGCATCCTGGTGCGCAATACCGGGACAATGCCCTGAGCAAGGCCAGGTTTGAGTTCCGCTGGGAAGACCAGTTTAATTTGTCCCTTGATCCGGATACTGCAAAGGAGTTTCACGATGAAACGCTTCCTGCAGACGGTGCGAAGATCGCTCATTTCTGCTCAATGTGCGGACCAAATTTCTGTTCTATGAAGATTACACAGGATGTGAGAGAATATGCGGCCAAACAAGGTTTGGAAGAGGAAAACGCATTGGCAAAAGGAATGGAAGAAAAGTCCAGGGAGTTTACAGAAAAAGGCAGCGAGATCTATTTATAAACGATATGCAGCTGATGGTCATTTCCAGTCCGGTAGGTTTTAAAGGTGAAGCGAAACTCATCAATGATCTGTTTGAGCATGGACTGGAGATTTTTCACCTGAGAAAACCGGAATGGGGAATTGAAGAATGCAGGGAGATTTTAACTCAAATTGATGCGCGGTATCATGACCGGGTTGCTTTACACCAGTGTCATGAACTGATGTTTGATTATGGGATTAATCGTTTGCATTTTCCGGAAAAAAGAAGGATAGCGATTGCGAAACAGGAATCAGTATTGACTGCATTCTCAGATTTGGGTTCTGATCAAAAGAAAATATTAAGCACTTCTGTGCATCGGGTTGAAGACATAAATAGCTTGTACGGTTTTGATTATACTTTCTTTGGACCTTTGTTCGATAGTTATTCAAAGCCGGGTTATAAAGGTGTTTCTGGCGATGAGGCTGATCAGGTTCATGTGAGTAAAAAAAATGCTAAGGTGATTGCTTTGGGTGGAATTGGGTTAAATACCATTGCAAGGATGAAACGAATGGGTTTTGACGGCGCAGCTATGCTGGGCTGGGTCTGGAACGATCCCCTGAAGGCAATTGATAATTTTAAACAGGTAAAATGCTGGGTGAAAGACCATATGTGATGAGTATAGCCGGGTTTGACCCCAGTGGTGGCGCGGGAATTCTTGCTGATGTGAAGTGCTTTGAGCAGCACCGGGTTTATGGATTTGGGGTGTGTTCGGCATTGACTGTACAGACCGATGATCAGTTTATAAGCTGTGAATGGATGAGTTCAACGCAGATCATCGCACAACTTGAACCTTTATTTGCAAAGTTCAGGATTTCTGCCTGCAAGATCGGACTGATCAAAGATGTTGAGGTGCTAATGGAGGTATTGTCTTTTATCAGGACACAGGATGAAGATGTAAAAATCGTTCTGGACCCGGTTTTGAAAGCGAGTGCCGGGTTTTCCTTCCATCAATGGAATCTGGTGCAGTTGGGTTCTGTTTTACAGCTTATTGACCTGATCACTCCGAACTATAGCGAGATGCTCAGTATGGGCAATGCAGGATCTGCGGAAGAGACGGCTGGTCATTGGGCTGTCTACTGCCCTGTTCTTCTGAAAGGTGGTCACAACTTAAGGGCTATGGGGACAGATTTGCTTTTTGAGAACGCCCGGGTGCTGGAGTTAAAACCGGGGATTGTCCTGAATCGGCAGAAGCATGGGTCTGGCTGTGTGTTATCTGCCGCAATCACCGCAAATCTGGCTTTGGGCTATAATTTGAGAGATGCCTGCAAACATGGCAAAATATATATTGAGGATTTTTTAAACAGCAATAACACACTTTTAGGTTACCACAATTATGATCGATAAATTACAGTATATATCACAGAATACTTCCGGGGGCACGCATTTGGATGCCATTAAGGAAGTATTGGATGCCGGAGGGAAATGGATCCAGCTTAGAATTAAGGATCAGCCAGAGGCTGACATCCTTGATTTTGCTCTTAAAGCCAATGCTTTGTGTGTTGATTATGGAGCCAGGCTCATTGTAAATGACCATCCGCATATAGCGGTTCAGGCAGGCGCCTATGGTGTACATTTAGGATTGCAGGATATGTCAATCCGGGAAGCGAGGGCTATTGCCGGCGACAGGATGATCATTGGCGGCACCGCCAACACTTTTGAACACATTGTGCAAAGAGTCGCGGATGGGGCGGACTATATTGGCTTAGGCCCCTATCGGTTTACAAATACCAAACAGAATTTAAGCCCGGTACTGGGCTTGAAAGGTTATGAAAGCATCTTGAAGGAAGTCGCACAGGCAGGCATAAGAATCCCGATCGTTGCCATTGGGGGCATTGAACAGGCAGATGTTTCTCTGTTGATGAAAACGGGCATATATGGTGTGGCTGTTTCCGGTGCACTGACCAATCATACGGATCTGGCGGGACAGATCAGCTGCATAAAGGAGGAATTACAGATCTTACATCCTATAAATTTATAGTTATGTTGAAAATAGCAGATAAAACTTTTCATTCCCGGTTGTTTACCGGGACGGGAAAATTCAGTTCTTCAGTGGAAATGGAAGCCGCCCTTGTAGCATCGGCTTCCGAACTGGTCACGGTGGCTTTAAAACGGGTGGAACTGAAGAATGATGATGATGACATCTTATTGAAATTAAAACATCCGCATATCAGTTTATTGCCAAACACCTCTGGTGTCCGCAATGCGAAAGAAGCAGTTTTTGCGGCGCAAATGGCAAGAGAAGCGCTGGAGACCAATTGGATCAAACTGGAAATACATCCTGATCCTAAATACCTGATGCCTGATCCTATAGAGACCTTACTGGCTACAGAGGAGCTGGCTAAGCTGGGTTTTGTGGTCTTACCCTATATTCATGCAGATCCGGTGCTCTGTAAACGTCTGGAAGATGTGGGTACGTCTGCTGTAATGCCGCTTGGATCTCCTATCGGCAGCAACAAAGGGCTCAAAACTATAGATTTTCTGGGAATCATTATCAGTCAAAGCAATGTTCCGGTGATCATTGATGCCGGTATTGGCTCGCCCTCTGATGCTGCATGGGCTATGGAAATTGGTGCGGATGCGGTTTTGGTAAATACAGCCATTGCTATCGCAGGCGATCCGGTAAAAATGGCGAAAGCATTTAAGATCGCGGTTGAAGCTGGCAGGATGGCTTTTGAAGCCAGACTTGGAGCTGTACATGCTGAAGCTGTAGCAAGCAGTCCGCTCACTTCTTTTCTTGATGAACAAATTTATTAATACCCCTATGAGCAGTTTCACCGACATATTCAGGCAATATGACTGGCAGGAGGTTAGTCAAAGTATCCTTAATAAAACCCGTAAAGACGTGGAACATGCGTTAAATGCTGGTTCTGGATCTCTCGAGGATTTTAAGGCACTCATCTCCCCCGCCGCCGCGCCTTATCTGGAACAAATGGCACAGATCAGCCAGCAATTGACCCGGAAGCGTTTTGGAAAGGTGATCCAGATGTATGTGCCGATGTACCTTTCCAATGAGTGCAATAACATTTGTACGTACTGCGGATTCAGCTATGACAATAAGGTGCGCCGCAAAACCTTATCTTCTATAGAGATCATGGAGGAGGTTGCTGCAATAAAAGGCATGGGCTATGACCATGTTTTACTGGTGACCGGGGAAGCCAATCAGTCGGTTCACACAGATTACTTCAAGAAAACGCTTGATTTGATCAAACCACATTTCGCACACATTTCTATGGAAGTTCAGCCATTGGATCTGGAGGATTATCAGGAACTTACTCCTTACGGTCTCAACACAGTTCTGGTTTACCAGGAAACTTACCATGAGGAAGATTATAAAAAACACCATCCGAAAGGTAAAAAATCAAACTTCCAATACAGGTTGGAGACGCCGGACCGGCTCGGTCAGGCCGGAATACATAAAATGGGTCTCGGTGTGCTGATTGGTCTGGAAGACTGGCGTACTGATTCTTTCTTTACAGCGCTGCACCTCTCCTATCTGGAAAAACGCTACTGGCAAAGCAAATACAGCATCTCCTTTCCAAGACTGCGTCCTTTCAGCGGCGGGCTGGAACCCAAGGTGGTCATGAATGACAGGGAACTTGTCCAGCTGATCTGTGCTTACCGAATCTTTAATCAGGAGATAGAATTGTCCATTTCTACCCGCGAATCCGTATCTTTCAGAAATAATATTATAAAATTAGGCATCACTTCTATAAGTGCAGGTTCCAAAACAAATCCCGGCGGATATGCAGTTGAGCCACAATCGCTGGAACAATTTGAGATCTCTGACGAAAGAAGTGCGGCTGAAATTGCTCAGATGATCTCTGCTCAGGGCTACGAACCTGTGTGGAAGGACTGGGACCTGAGCCTGACTAAAGTATAACATGAATAGTTCAGAATTAAAACGATATGACCGTCAAATGCTGCTTCCTGAACTGGGAATTGAGGGGCAGCAGAAACTAAAAGCTGCATCTGTTTTAGTCATAGGTGCCGGCGGATTGGGCTGTCCTGTACTGCTTTATCTCTCTGCTGCAGGTATTGGCCACATTGGAGTCATTGACCATGATCTGGTTGATGAAAGTAATTTGCAGCGGCAGATCCTTTACAATACCAGTGATATCGGAAAGAACAAGGCGGAAACAGCAGTGGCTAAGCTTCAATTGCTCAATCCTCACATTAGTTTTAACAGTTTTCCGTTTAAACTCACAGTTGATAACGCAGCAACTATAATTGGAAGGTATGATCTCGTAGTCGACGGATCTGATAACTTTCCTACCCGGTATTTGGTGAATGATACCTGCGTGAAACTGGGACAGCCGCTTGTCTTTGGTTCACTGTTTAAGTTTGAAGGACAGGTTTCGGTATTCAATTTTATGGGTGGGCCGGACTACCGCAGCCTCTATCCTGAACCCCCATTGGCAGAGGATGTTCCAAATTGTGGAGAAAGTGGGGTCATAGGTACTTTACCGGGAATTGTGGGGACCTATATGGCCAATGAGACCATCAAGCTGATTGCAGGTTTTGGTGAAACGTTGTCAGGCAAATTGATGACGATTGATGCGCTGAACAATGATGTTAGGATTTTCAATCTGCAGAAGCAGGATAAATTAGATCGTCAGGCAAACATGAGCCCGGTATTTGAGGGCATTACATTAGATGATCTTAAAAGCTGGCGGGATCGTCATGAAGATTTTCTGTTAATTGATGTCAGGGAAGCCTATGAATATGAGGAATCCAATATAGGCGGACTAAATATACCCTTATATGAACTTGCGGACAGACTAACAGAAATACCGGCTGTTCAACGCCTGGTATTTTATTGCACTACCGGTTACCGAAGTAAAATTGCTGCAAATTTGGTGCGTGCTAAACGGTTTAAGCAATTATTTTTCATAAAAAATTGATTTTTTTCAGTAATTTATTAATGTTATATCACATTTTCTGTATAAACTTACACTTACAGGCCTGATAAATTAATTTATTATTTACATTTTAAAAAAATTGAGATTTTATTTTATGAGTTTAAATAACGCAGTCAAGAAAAAATACAGGATCCAGGAAATGATGGATCAGCTGACCAAAGGTGAGCATGCTAAATTGATAAAGTTAATTCCGAAAATAATAGGGAAGAGTATAAATACCTTCAACAATTATTCAAATATACCTCTCGATGTCAAAAAAGAGATTCCTCACAACATAGTCATCAAACTGGAAATCCTTTTTGGACTACCACCATATAGTTTATGCAATATAACAACCACAGGATCGCATTATAAAGATTTAATCTAAGGGCAGTTTAGTACCTTTGCAAATACTAATGACTTAAAGCCATTCCTGCAATGCAGGAATGGCTAAATTTACCATCATGATAGCAATAGGACAATATAACGATCTAAGAATTATAACTAAAACGGATTTAGGCCTGGTTTTAACAGACGGAGAAGATGAAGCTTTGCTTCCTTATACTGAGGTGCCTAAAAAC
The DNA here is from genome assembly GCF_030244015.1 of Pedobacter ginsengisoli. GTDB lineage: Bacteria > Bacteroidota > Bacteroidia > Sphingobacteriales > Sphingobacteriaceae > Pedobacter > Pedobacter ginsengisoli. The sequence continues at coordinate 961,079 of NZ_JASSYX010000002.1, read as the reverse complement.
ACGGAGGTGGGTGACAATGTAAGTGTATTTGTCTATGCCAACAAAGAAAGCAGACTAATAGCAACAACCAAAAGACCATTGGCCTGTGTAGGCGATTTTGCTTACCTGACAGTTGTTGATGACAGTGAAGATGGTGCTTTTATGGACCTGGGATTGGATAAAGATATTTTTGTACCGGCCAGAGAGCAAAAACGTCCGATGTTTAAAGGCGACAGCCATGTGGTTTATGTTTTCCTTGACACCAGCAATAACCGAATGATTGCGTCCTCCAAATTGCTCAATTTTGTGGAAGAACATGAAATCGACCTTGAAGAAGGTGATGAAGTAAGTTTGCTCATTGCAGACAGGTCTGATCTGGGCTACAATGCGATCATCGATAACAAATATATCGGGCTTCTTTATACCAATGAGTTATTTGACATTTTGAATCCTGGTGAAGTGCGAAAGGGCTGGGTTAAAAAGATCCGTGTGGAAGGTAAGATCGATTTAAGCCTCCAACCCATGGGATATGGTCATATTCTGGACAATAAGGATGCCTTACTGGAAGAATTGAAGGAATCGGGAGGTGTCATTGCCCTGGGTGATAAAAGCGCACCTGATGACATATACGACCGGTTCAAGCTCAGCAAAAATGCTTTCAAAAAGGTAATCGGCGGACTATACAAGGACAGGCTGATCACCATCTCAGATCACGAGATCAGGCTTTTTGTAGATAAAGAGGCTGAGTAACCTTTAGAAATTAAATCCAATAGATATATACGGCATGGTTGCTTCTCTGGAGAAGCCAACAGCAGCTTGTATCAGCAATACTTCCCCTGGTATTACGTATAATCCACCGCCATAACCATGGTGCCACCTTGCAGATGACTCCCCTTTTTCCCATACCCTGCCGGTATCGTGAAAACCGATCATCCCAACAGTACCGGGAACCAGGTAGGAAGTAAAATTAAATAGCTTTAACCTGAGATCCAGGTTATGATATGCCATTGTAGTGCCGGTAAAACGTCTGCTGTTAAAGCCCCTGAGACTATTTACGCCGCCAATTTGCATCCTTTGAAAGAATGTTGGTTTCCCGATAACCGTACCTGCACCTATCCTGTTGGCTATTACCAGTCCCGAATTTGCTGGATTCAGGTAAAACCGGAATTCAGTCGTCACGGAGCCATAGCGGTCATTTGTTTTGTCAAGCCGCTGCTGCGCAATGAATTGAGTTTTCCAGTACAATCCCTTTTTCGGGATAGGGATATTGTCTCTCCGGTCATAAGTCCAGCCGGCCACCAGGCCACCGTAATACTTATCAGAGAAGATCTCTTCTTGGGGATGCAAAGCATTGTAATCATTGAAAAACCGCTCCTCGTTGCCTGAAACGGTACTGGTATACCAGGAAGCCAGGATCCCTCCTTCTATGACGAGATGTTTGCTCATGCTTCTGCTTAGCTTTATGTCTGCGTTTAGATAATTATAGTGGTTTCTGTAGTAGGAAATACCGTCTTCTCTGCCCAGCAATTCTTCGTCCTCATCGTCAAGCTTTAAATATTTGGTATTGTTCCCGATACCAAAAAAATTACTCAAATTATTTGGCCCCAGCATATTGCCATGTACAATTAAGTCATTGCCGCCAACTGCTTTCTTGAACTCTCCGCGGTAATCTAAAATAAACGACCTTCTGCCTGTGGTATAGTTTGCCCAAAACTCGTGTTTGATACCGAAAGGTTTTTTCCTGAAGGCCTGTGTCTCATAGATGTATCCGGCCCCTACCTGAAATCCCTGATCAATGTTATAGTTTAAACTAAATAACGGACCCGATCTATCGTAAAGAAAAGCATTCCCGTCAAACTTATTCACGAGTGTATCTTTTGCCAGCCTTAAGCGGGCATCCGATCCTGCAGGAAATTCATTCTTTTCATCTGAACGGTCGTATACATAAGGTTTGTTGTGCACGTCTTTGGCAACTTCAAATTTGTCAGCACTGTCTCCGCCTACCATCCTGACTTTTATATCAGCGCTTCCTTTTCCTGAGACAGAGAAAACATCTTCACCTGCCATTCCATACAGTCTGACTTCTTTTGTTACCTCAGGATCAAATATCCGGTGATAGACCTGCCTGCCTTTCTTTCCTTCTTTATTGATGTTGGATACCGTGATCTCCACATCCCCGTTTTCAAGGTTACTGACATCAAAAAACTCTTTTTTATCAGAAGCCGGAACATCGACATTTATGGACAGGAATTTATAATATTGCAGGGCCAGTGTGTCTAATTTATTTCTTCTGGAAGTGAAAAACTTGATCAGCTCTTCACCGCTAAGTTTGAATATGGTATCAGGCATGTGTCTAAAAGCCCTGTTGATGAGTTCCGGCTGCAGTTTATCCTGGACATATTTTATCTCATCCTTCCAGTCCTGCTCACTTAATTCATTTAAAAAGTACCTGTCAAAATATCTTTCGTTGAAATTCCAGTGGTTTACATCCCGGATTGTCCCGCTATAAGGTTGTAAATGAGATTTCAGCCATTGATGGTTAAGTATCCATGGAAATACACCGGAAGTCTTGTAAAACACCTTATCTCTGTCCCGGGGTACAGGTATATAGGTCGTTTCTCCCTTTTGTTTTCGGGGAAGCCAGCGCCAGTTGTCTTCATGTCTGTCCCAGTCTCCAAGCACAAAATCAAGCAGTCTGGCTCTAAGGGTTAGTTTCTGATCTGCACGGGTATCGTTGTCTTCCTGGATTTTTCGCTGAACCTTAATGGTATTATCGGTCTCTTCTTCAAACGGAGAACGCGGTTCCAGCAGGTATGCTGCGTTCGCAAAATCCTTACGGTACTCCCCCAGCGCAGGATCGTCACCTACATAAACAATCTCAGGTTTGGAATGTGGAATACCCAATGCTTCAGCCAAAGGAGGCACGATAAGCGCTCCAAAAGGATGATTGGTAGAAACCTGGTCCTGTACGATATCTTTGGCGATGGTGGGTTTCAAACTTTCTGGTAATCCCTGCTCAGGATATTTTTGAATGGTTCTTAAAGCCCACTCTTTTCCCGTAGAATCTTCGAGGCGCAGGGAACGCGTCTGCATACCCCCACCAAGTTTAACAATTTTAAAACCGCCACGTTCTTTCTGAAGATCAATAATCCGGACTTTTACCGGAGTAGCCCAGATCTTTCGGTAGCTTTCACCAAGCCAGAACCTGTGCAAACTGCTCACTTTATCATACTCGGGACCCATAACCACGGTTATAGAATCACCTGTATTTGCTTTCTGCGCAAAGGCCGGGATTGTTAAAACAAGAAGAGATAAACCGAGCAGGTTCTTTAAGCGCATATTAATTCAGTGATCTTTTTAAACTTACACCCACTCTAAGGGCCTTTAGTCCTTCCACACCTTGTAATTCTTCTATTTCGAGATATTCCAGATCATTGGTCAGTAAACCTTGATTTTGAAGTTTTTTAATGTACCCCAAATACTCTTTCGCTTCTGAACTGTTAAAATACACAATCGCGATTTTACCCGGCTGGGTCAAACGGTCTTCAGTATCTTTAATATGAGCTTTGTCAATCCGCTTCTTCACCATTTGATAACGGATATTATAACTGCCCTCTACGTCAAATCTTTGCTCATCAATTCTAAAACTTACGTCAATAGGCTTATCATATACAAAAATAAGCTGTGTGGTTTCTAAAGGTAAAGAAAAATATGGACCTAAATTATTAGTAGTCTGCGCAATTTCAGCGAGAACCCTCAATTGCTTTAACCGGAAGCTGGCAAGCAGATTATCGGTGAAAGGTTTTTTAGGCGCTATAGATTGTCCCATATAAATATCGAACTCAACACCGTCAGTTCTGAATTTTTCAAAATAGTTTGGATAAACGCCCTGAAGCTCGGCATTGAAATCATCCAGGTGGCGGGTCACAGCCAGGTTGATCATCTGCATGCTTTTCTCATAGCGTTCTCTGTTCTCAAACACTTTACTTTCAGCACCGGTAAGTCTGAAGTATTCTTCAACAATATCTGTCAGATCTGGATGGTTTTCCTTCAGCAGATTTAATGAGGCAGGGATTTGCCGCTGCAGATAGTCTTCCGTTTTCAATATCTCCCGATCAGAAAGCTCATCCAGGTTTTTATAGTTCCAGATGGTTTCTTCTTTAGGGATATCTTCTTCCTTGCACAAAGCGATCATGCCTTTAATCTTGTTGATCGTATTTTCAAGTATTCCAAAATGTGTATAAAGGTCTCTTCTGATTGCAGCATTACGCTGTACACTTGAATTCTTTATATCTACCGCTCCGTAAAACGGATAAACGCTTCTGAAAAATATAGGCTCAACCGGCAAATTTCTTTCCCTGGCGCCAGACTGCAGATAGTTATATGCAGCCTCGTTGAAGCGCCACTGTATAGACGGCTGTAAAGCAGTAAATTTAGCGGTAATGATATCCTGAATATCATTATTAAAATCAATAATGATATTCTGAAACAATTGCGCCAATAAGGGAAAGGCACGTTCTATTTTTGTAAGTGTATTTCCGTTAAACTTAGTCGCATCTTTGGTATAGAATTCCAGGCAGCCTACGAGCTTTGCGTTGTAATACAGCGGAAAAAGTGCATAAGACTTGATTCCCACTTCACCCAAAAGCTGCAGCATTGGGTAATGTACCATTTCCTCTTTGGTGATCTCCGGAAAGATCAGCGTACGCGGATTTTCGAGATAATCTTCTATTAGGCTTCTGTATTCATGATCGTCAATACCTTTGTCTTTCGCAAGCTGGACCACGATGCTCTTGAAACCCGACTGATCATCAATCATCAGTTTTTTATTCACCTTAATATAAGGGAGCATGCCAAATTCTACCTGATCCGTACCAACCAATGTTTTTAATGCTGTAGCAATATCATTGCTATGCTCGCCTTTTTGAGACTCACTGTGCTCAATTATTATATTTTTTACGATTTCCAATGCGTATTCGGCAGTCACATCGGTCAAGGTTACGATAGATATTCCTTCAACAGTAAATATTTCAGGTGGAATAAGTTTGGTAAGTATCTTTAATGTGTTTCTTTCGTCTTTGATGTAATCTTTCACATCTTTCAAATTGTATTCGGGCAGCTTTTCGCTCGTTTTAATGTCTAAAAAGCGAGAATCCACATTTAATCTGTAATATTTCAGCAAATGAGTCTCCGGATCGATGATAGAATTTACGGTAAACTCATTATTGCTTAATGAAAAATTATAGAACCTTTCCATGATCAGGTTGTAAAAGGCGGACAACATGTTTTTATCCATATCCTTTTTAGAAGGCAAACTCAGGTCAGCTTTAAGGCTGCATTTAGAAGGCTCCATAAAAACACTATAGAAAGCATCTGTTCCATAATGGAACCAGGCAGAAATCGGGGTACTTAAGGCCCAGTATTGCTGTGTTTCATCGTTGATGATCGGAGACAGAGAAGTATGAATCAGCTCAAACAATGCTGAATATTTATTTGCGTCTTCCGGCGCAATCGGATATTTAAGTTCAGGGTATTGATTGAACTGGTCAAGAATATAGCGGTAGAAATTGACTTTACTGGTTTTTTCTGTATTGGCTTTTCTTTGAATGTACTCGATGAACGGATGAAGAGAGAGTTTGATATCTGCGCCGATCGGATGTCCTCCTGGCTCATGTATCTTATTTAGATTTAGCGTAATAGCTTGCATTGTTATAATTCTTTATAGGAATTTTCTACAAATATCAGGAACTTGAATCGTATTCTTTAATATAAGTGAAAACCTGTTCAAATTTACCGCCTGTATTTGCATAATAAGTAAAACGAACGTAATTATTTATCAACTGATCCACAATTACATAACCGGGATGTATTGAAGCGTATAATGCATGCTTTCCCTTACTTACAAAACTATGCTTGGCACCCGAACCGCTAACTACCTGAATGTCCCCGTTCTTTATAAATTGCAGACCATGATCATGTCCGGCTACGTGAATGAGGTTAGGATATTTAGCAAATGTACTGTCAATCCTGCTGACCATATCCTTATAGAGCGGATGTGCCAGATCTTCCGGGTTAACAAAGATCGTCCTCAGCAATGGATATAATGAGCCGATCACCGGTAAAGGAATATATAAATTTTTATTTGCCGCGGTAAGCGGAAAAATATGATCTTTCCACGAATAATAACCACCGTGGTTGCCATAGCTTTGAAATGGATGGTGCGAGGCCAGTACAATCACTTTGTGTCTGTTCTTGTCAAACAAAGCTTTCATTCTGGCAATAACTTCATCCTTAGTGCCGCACTCACATCCGGCAGTATCTTTATTGTGCGGAAATACCCACCATTCACTGTCAAAGGCAATGACCACCAGGTTTTTACCAAGAGGAATTTCAACTGGTCCGGGGCAACCTCCATCTGGAATCAGTTTCAGCAAGCTGTCTCCCTGCTCTTTTAAGAACGAACCCTGCCTTCTGATTTTGTTCAAACCGAGTGGGCCGCTTTTATCCCAGTCGTGATTTCCCGGGATAAAGTAAACTGGTGCTCCCAAGGTCCTGAACGGAGTATATTGTGATTTTATGATTTCATTCGTCTGCTGCTCTTCTTTACTTCCCGGCAGCCCCATGCCCCTTGGATAAATGTTATCACCAAGATAAAACACCGTAGTCTTACCCTGAAGGGTCTTGCGGGATGCATCTCCTATCACTCCTCCCTGCTGCAGGTCCATCTCTCCGGCATCGCCAATCAATATCATCCTGGAAACTATGGAGTCCGTCAACTGGGCCTCTGCATAGCCGGAGATCAGCAGGAAAATGCTGAACAATAAATAGCTGCAGCAACGCGCCTTTTTATTTCTTCCCTGACGGTGCATATTTAAATTTTATTATATTTCCATCTGTGATTTCGTCTCCTTCATTGGAAATATACAAGTTCAGATCTTTATCAAAAGCCATTCCTTCGGGCTGGTTAAAAGTGGATGAATTCAGTTTATGAGCCGCTCTTATCTTCCAGTGTTCATCCGTTACCATCAGCAATTTATTTGCTGAGGACAGGATATACCATTCTTTAGTATCAGGATTTTTAGTTAAAGCAGAGGGACTTGCAGTCGTTTTCAACCTCGCGTTAATATCCTTTAGCTTAGTCAGATCAACTTTAAAACTGTCAATACTTCCCATAGAATCTATCGAGGCATCATAATTAAAAACATATCCCGTCACCTGTTTCTTCTTTTTATCGACAGGGCAGTTTTTACACAGGATATACAACTTGCTTGTTTCAGGATCGGCATACAAGCTCTCATATTCTCCTTTTGGCACCACACGCTTACGTTCCCTCACCTGATCCGACTCTTCCTTAATTGATTCTGAAAATGGGAATGAATAAAGTGTACCATTACTTTTCAGTACAAACACCCTATCGTGAAAAATAGCCAGATCTTCATAATCACCTTTAGGAGCAAACTTCATGTTCTTCTGCTTCTTGACATCCCATTTCTGCCTGAACAATTTACCGTCTTCATCCTGTATCGTATAAACCGTATCACTATTCATGTCATGAAAAGTAACTCCTGATATTTCAAGCAAACTTGATGGCATTGTGAATTTATCGGGCTTCAGGAAATCATAGCCTGCCGGGCTTGTATACTTTTTTTTGGTATTTTTACAGGCTATCGTCGCAAGAAGCACGAATAACATTAAAGAAATTAAACCGTAGGGATAGATTCGTTTCATATTCAATCAGGTTTGTAAAATATTCGGTTCGTGCAAAAATAGATAAATTGCCTGCTGTGCAGCATCATCATTTTGCAAGTTAACGATTTCTAAAATGGTACGCTTCAAATCCTGATCATATACAGGAAAACAAACCTCAACCCGGCTGTAAATATTTCTGTTCATCCAATCTGCAGAGCCCATAAAAACATCTTCAAGACCATTATTATGAAATATAAAGATCCTGCCATGCTCCAGATACCGGCCTACTATCCTGACCACTTCAATATTTTCACTCAACCCTGCTACACCAGGCACGAGACAGCAAATGCCTCTTATGATCAATTTCACTTTCACACCTGCCTGAGCAGCTTCATACAGCTTGGAGATCATTACCTTTTCCTCCAGATTGTTCATCTTAATAGTGATTGAAGCGGGCTGCCCTTTGGCGGCATGATCAATCTCACGCTGTATGAGGCCAAGGAAACCACTTTGAAGATTGAACTGGGCTACGAGTAAATGCTCAAAATTGATCTGATCTTCCAAAGACGGAACTTTCTTTTTCTTACTCAAAAAACCGAACAATAATTCGAGTTCCCTGAGCATTGGCTGATGCGCCGTCAGCAAAACATGATCAGTATAAAATTTTGCAGTCGTTTCATTAAAATTACCTGTAGCCAGTAAACCGAGGTACTGCGTCTGTTCCGCGACCCTGCGTTTGACCAGCGCAACTTTAGCGTGCACCTTAAGATCAAGACTACTGTAAATGATCTTTACACCCGCAGCTTTCATCCTTTTGGCCCATTTGATGTTGTTCGCTTCGTCAAACCTGGCCTTAAGTTCCAGCATCACCACGACCTTTTTGCCATTCCTTGCCGCAGTACTCAAGGCACTTACGATTCTCGAATTGCTGGCGACGCGGTAAAGGGTAGCATAGATCTCCTCCACTTTAACATCATTAGCCGCTTCATTAAAAAACCGCAGCACAGGATCATAACGCTGATAGGGCACATTGATGAGCATGTCTTTTTTTAGCAGCTGATCAAAAAGCGTTTCACCTTCCGGAACGGGCACCGATAAAGCAGGAGGCCATCTGAGGTAACTAAATTTAGCCCCATCCAAAGGAAAATTATTCAGGTCCTTTAGATTATGGTAACGCCCGCCCTCAACTATCGAAGCTTTCTGCAGGTTAAGTGCATAAACGACTTTATAAAGGCTCCTCAGCGGAATCCCCGGTTCACAAAGCAGCCTGGTCGCAAAACCAAAATCCCGGGTCTCCAGTTTCTTTTCTAAAGCAAGGGCAATATCGTCTCCGTCCAGCTCATCAATGTTCAGCTCAGCATCACGTGTTACCTTCAAATTGTATACACCTTTGATCATATCATCCGGAAACAAATGAGACAAGTTGTGCTTTATAATATCTTCCAGAAATAAAACATACTGCCCTTCTTTTGTCGTCACCGAATATAAACGCGGGATTTCGTCAGAAGGAATGCCAATGAGCTCAAGTCTTTCCAGTCCGTTATGATCCTCCAGTATCACCAATTGATACAATTTATTATTTTCAGCAAAAAAACCGCTAAGATCTTTCTCTATGCGTACCGGATGGATATAAGCCAGCACTTCCGTAAAAAAAAGCTCATTTACTATCGGAGAGATCAGATCCGGAACAGGTTTGTTATAGATCCAGTGGATTCCCTCAGCTTCCAGCGCAGGTAAAATTTGTCTGGATATGATCTCCCCAAACTTCTGCAGCTGCTGGTTGATCTCCATTTTGGCAAGCTCGTAGTTACCGGCAAGATCAGACACCCCAAGATGTTCATCAACAGCCATTAAAACAGGTATTCTTACCCGATAAAATTCATCCAGATTTGAAGAGTATATAGAAAGAAATTTGATCCGTTCCAAAATAGGAACCTTTTCCCTGGCCGCCTCCATAAGCACCCTTCCGTTGAAACCCAGCCAGCTTAAGTCCCTGTTAAAAAAAACAGCTTTTTCCATAAAGTCATTACATCACTAAAGCAGAGGCAACAATAAAGGCAAGAACGGACGCAACAATACCAAACATGAACACATTATACGCTATACGCAGCAACCGGTATTTGCGGCCCAGTACAACACCCTGAGCATAAACATCCTTAATCAGACTTCCATATAAGAAATCACGGTCCTCCATCATCTTTAGCATTCCATTTTGATAGTCATCGAGGCTCATCCTGTAGAAATTACCGAAGAACAATAAGTTAACCCTCCTGCCCTTAATGTCATCAGGTGTAAATATACCTTCGGGAATGGATGGCCTGGTGGCCAGGATCGAAAACACCATAGTAACCACACAGACGATCAATAAAATCATTGTAGGAATGATTAAATGCGGATTATCCTCCAGCTTCCTAAGCAGTATACTCAGAATTACAGACAGGATGATCGATGTGGTCGAGATCATGATATGTGCCTTGTTATCAGCCATGTCACTCAATCGCTGATGATTGGTTGAGGTAATCCTGAACATTGTTTCCACACCACGCTCAGGTTTATCGTCTTTTTTCTTTTTTATTTCCTTAGTGGCTATCACCTGAGAATTTTCTTTTATATCCACGCTGGGTTGAGTTATTAATTTACTTTCCAATTCAGCTAAATTCTCTGCTTTTTTTGCATTGAGAAGATCCCGGCAAAAATCAGTATGAAAATGATGCATTTTAAACAAGGCAATGGTCTTTGCCCTCCATTCTGTTTTATCAATTTTCTTGTTAAAAAAGGCTTCAGCCTCTTTACGCATTAGCTTGTTCCTCTCTTTAAAACTATCACTACCCAGATGAAAAAGATCTGCATCGCAAACAATTTGCTGCAAAAGACCTTCAGGGCGCTGAGGCATCATCGTTGCCCTGATACATCCGCTCACTTTGTCAATGACCTCCTGATTTATGCCTTTTTCTCTAAGAAAATCTGCGGCAAGACTTATTCCTTTTGATTCGTGCTGATTGCAATCATAAAGATATCCTATATCATGAAACCAGCATGCGGCTATTACTATAAAAAAATCCTCATCCGGCAACCGATAGTGATTGCCTATTTTAACCGCATTTTCAACCACTTGTGCGGTATGTTCCAGGTTGTGATAAACAAGCCTTTTATCCTCATGAGATTGAAACAGATTTGACACATGTGTGCGAAGCTGATCTAAAATTTCCCGGTAATGCATCTGTAACGTAATTCTTTTTTTTACTGAAATGATATACAATAGGTTTGCATTATAAATATGGGGGTTTTTAACTTCATATTTTAATAATACTGTAAAAGATGGCCAAGAAAAAACAAATTGCCAGTTTAGCCCCTACCTTTGCGAAAGGAAACCATTTGGCTCAATACGGGAAAATAAATGAGAGATATCGCTGATAAACAGGACATACAGTTGCTGGTGGAGAATTTTTACAACCAGGCACTTAACGATGAAACAATAGGCCCGCTATTTAAAAAGGCCGGTTTTGTTTTAGAGAGCCACATCCCGACTATGGTGTCATTCTGGGAAACCATCCTTTTCGACGTCATCACCTATAGTGGAAACCCAATGCTTAAACATATTGAGCTGAACAAGACAGTTCCTCTGATGTCAGCACATTTTGAGCAGTGGATGAACATCTGGAAAAATACAGTCAGAACGAACTTTGAAGGACCACTGGCAGAAAAAGCAATACTAAGGGCAAGCTCTATTGCTCACCTGATGCAACACAAGATCGGGCAAATGGGTTAATCTTCAGGTTCAAATTTATCAAACCTAAAATCCCGCTATCAAAGCAGACCCAGCAGATCCTTTTTTGAAAGTGACTTAAAAATAGATTCTTCCGTTTTAATCAGATCACCGGCCAGCCCCTTCTTGGATTCCTGCATCAGCATGATCTTTTCTTCTATCGTATCCGGGCAGATCAGCCTTACGGCCATCACATTTTTTTGCTGCCCGATTCGGTAAGCCCGGTCAATGGCCTGATTTTCAACAGCTGGATTCCACCAGGGGTCTACCAGGTATACATAATCAGCCTGTGTGAGGTTCAACCCAATTCCGCCTGCCTTCAGGCTGATCAAAAACACACGAACATCTGCATTGTTCTGGAAAGAATCGACTACAGATGACCTGTCCCTTGTCTGCCCGGTCAGATAAGCATAGGCAACTGAACGTGTATCTAATTGTTCCCTGATCAGATCGAGCATGGTTACAAACTGGGAAAACACCAGTATCTTATGATGCGGAGATTTGCTTTCTATCTGCTCCATCAGCACGTCCATTTTTGCTGATGCATCACCATAAAACACGTCCTTATTCAATATCGCCGGCGAATTACAGATCTGCCTCAGCTTCGTAATTCCCTGGAGCACATGCATACTGCTCTTGGCCAGCTCATCCTCAGAAGTCCCCATCAGGTAATCCCTGATCTCATCTTTGGCAGCCTCATAAACCTCACGCTGCTGGGCACCCATTTCACAATAGATCACCATTTCGGTTTTATCGGGCAATTCTTTAGCCACCTGCTCCTTCGTACGCCGCAAAACAAATGGATTGATGCGCTTTTGCAGTTCCTTAGCCCGTCTGCTGTCTTTAAACTGATCAATGGGCACAGAATAAAGCCGTTTAAAATGTTCCTTGCTGCCCAGCAAACCGGGGCAGGCAAAGGACAACTGCCCGTAAAGATCGAAAGTATTGTTTTCAATGGGTGTGCCCGTCAGCACTACCTTGTTTCTGGAACTCAGCAACCTTACCGCCTTATAGCGCTGCGAATCAGGGTTCTTGATCGTCTGCGACTCATCCAGAAAGATGTAGTTGAACCGGTAATCTTTTAAAAACCGGATGTCAGATAGCAAAGTACCATAAGACGTCAATATCACTTCATACTGATCAAAATCATGAACCACTTTTGCCCGGTCCGAACCATAAATTATTTTCACTTTTATGGAAGGTGCAAATTTCCGGATCTCCTGAACCCAGTTGAACACCAGCGATGCAGGAACGACCACCAGGTTGACATTGCGGGTCACCTTTTTCCTTTGGGAAAGAATAAACGCCAGAACCTGTATGGTTTTACCCAGACCCATATCATCGGCCAGGCAGGCACCAAAATTAAATTCATCCAGGAAATTGAGCCAGTTCAGTCCTTGTTTTTGGTACTCCCTGAGTGTAGCGTTGAGCTCTTTAGGTACCTCTATATGTTCAATTGCTTCAAAAGATGCCAGACGGGAACGGTAAAGGGTCAATCTTTCCCGCGTCTCTCTGTCCAGCAGGTCATCGTCATAAAGCTCTTCAACAGATGCATAGTTGATATTGGCCGTACGAAGCATATTGTCACTGATTTCCGCAGCGCCAAAATAACCTTCAAACTTCTCCAGCCACTCATCAGGCAGAATGCCCATGGTGCCGTCATCCAGCTGAACAAACTTACTTTTGTTCCTGATCGATTTATGAAGGTGCTTCAGGGACACCGTTTGTTTGTTGAACTTTACTTTGATTGCAGTCTCAAACCAATCAATGCCGCTAATCACGCTGATGGAAATATCGGCCTTGTACGGACTCAGTTTATTATTCTTAAGTTCATTAAATCCAAGAATAGCGATTCCCTTGCTGCGCCAGGCTTCAAAAGCATCCAAAAACCAGGCTTCTTCCAAAAAGTGCTTGCGGTGCATGTAAAAACAATCCGCATGCTTCTGCTCCGGAAACTCATTCATCTGCTCCATAAAGTAAGGATGCATCCTGGCAATGGCCGTAATGAACTGGAGTTCTCTCTCTTCATCCCGGTCGAGCGTAAACATCTTGCCCAGCTTATCTTTTGACTTGATCTGCTTTTGGGAGATCACCGGGATCTCCAGGCTGCCGTATCGCATTACCGGGGTGATGAGTACAAAATCTTCCGATTCAGACAAATACACAATCTGCTCATTTTCCAGGTCAAAACCCTGTTCGACGAGCTGCTTTTTGGTAGCCTGCTTCAAATAAGAATAATTGATTTTGATCTTGCCTTCAAGTACAGACAGTATCTTCTCCTGAAATTCCTCGTATTCGGGCCTCGCGATCACAATCGTATCGTTTTGATGCTTAAAGAAATCAATCACGCCCAACAAATAAGGATTATCGACCAGATAGAGTTGATTGCCGGTTTGAATAAAATAATGATATTTAATCTTGATTGTTTCCAGTGAAAAAGAACGGCCCCCTAACGTAAGTTTACCTGAAATCTGAAAATCATCCTTCTTTTCATCAACACTGATCAACAGATCCGGCCTCAATAATTCCATCTTGACAGGAACAACCGAACCCGCGTTAATGGTCGATGAGATTTTATCATCATGGAGATATACGCCCAGTTTCAGGGGATTGTTTACAATTGCCTTCAGCGCCTCCAGATCAGATTCTGCCCTTCCCTCAGTATAGTTATTTTTAAACCTTGAAACACCTGTATAAAATTTCAGTTCAGCCTCTGCATTGGTTTTCCATACCTTATCCAGCGGATCAACAGACCTGAATGGATTTTTGAGCTTGCCATTCTTAGTCATCTCCGCCTCGGCCAGCTCCATCACCAAATGCCTGTAAAAACGGTGCTGACTAAGGATCAACACCGTTTTACAAGAATCATTATGGCCTGATGGCAACTGAAGCGACTTACCGGTATGGAGAATACTGCCAAGCCTGGTATAATCTATATTTGATGAATTGCTGTCTTCCTTGTCCCTGGTCATAATTAACGATGCCCTAAAATTACTCTTTTAACAGCACATCCATATCTTCCATTAGTTTTTTAACATCAGTATCCGATGTGCCATCATAAGCACCCCTCAGGCGCTTTTGCTTGTCCACAAGCATCAGGTATCCGGCATGCACAAAACCACCGGGTTCCTCCTTATCTTCCTTAGCAGAAACAATATAGTTCCGTTCGGCCAAAGCATAGATCTCGTCCCTGGTGCCCCAAAGAAATTCCCATTGCCTCCCCTCGACACCGAGTTTACTGGCATATTTTTTCATTCTTGAGGGCGTATCATACTTCACATCAATCGTATGAGAAGCAATTTTCACCATCGGGTTCCCTTTGTACTTTTTATACACCTTCAGCAGGTTCCTGTGCATGACCGGACAGATTGTGGGGCAAGAAGTAAAAAAGAAATCAGCTACATAGATCACACCATTAAAATCTTTTTCCGTTACGATGGTACTGTCCTGGTTGAACAGCTTAAAAGGAGGAATCTTGATCGTATCAGCCTGTAAATAAGGCAGGCGTTCCGGTTCTTTACAGCCGGGCAACAACAAAATCATCCAGCAAATTGATATCAGCAGAATTCTCATGGCTTTTTAAATTTGGTAAGATAAGCATCCGACACGGCAATATCGGCTTTATAAAGACTGTCAATTTTATGGATTTTAATCTTTTCTTCTTTAAAGTACCTGACCGCCTCCTCATTAGACTTTCCTGTTACGTCAGGCTCAAATTTATGCATCCAGTCATTCATGCGCTCCTCCGAACTTGTCAGCTGTTTCAGTAAGGCGCTGATCGCTGCTTTCTCCTTTAAAGTATCCGTTTCCGGAAACTGCTGCTTCACTGCTTTAAATGACCGCAGCAATGTATCGAGCTTCATTTGGTTGCTCACGATTTTTCCCTGATCTTCCATGACCACATCATGAAATTTCATGACCTCATCACGAACATCTTTATAGTTCTCTCCTTGTTTACAAGATATTACGACTATCATCAAAAGTAATACTCCAATTGTATTTTTCATTCTCATGCTGTTTTAAATTATAAATTTTTTGACTGATGATCCCTTATGTCAACCCTGGCAAAACAGATCTCCGAACGCGAATGACCTTCCCGCACCCAGGCTGCAAGCACATGATCGCCCTGCTTTTTCAGTACCGCGTGATTGTCGGGATGCTCCCCATCGGACAGCGCAATCTCCTGCTCTGTCTTTCCGTCAGCGATCATCCTCAAGACGATTTTTGCCGATCCTGCAGGTCCATGGTTCATGCCACCGCCAGAATGCTTCATTGCGGAACCATGATCCATCTTTGCTGCCCCGGCAGGAGTATGCTCCGTCGCCAACTCCGGCATTTCCTCACAGACCATCACTGTCCTTCCATCAGCCAAAGATAACAATTGCGGATGCCTGCCCGTCGCAGTGATCAGGGTCCGGCTTCTGAAATCAGCACCGCGGGCCGGTGCAGTAGTATAATACAATCCGGCACTTCCGCCTGCAGTAAACCAAATTACGTTTGCGCCGCCATTAGCATTGACCGCCAAAGAAGGTCCTGAATGCGGACAACCCTCAATTTCCCAATTGTCCTTGCTGACTGCTTTGGACTCACTAAAAGTTTTTCCATTATCTATAGATGATTTATACACCATGTCCCTGACTTGTTTGCCAGAAAGAACAGATGGGAATTGTATGCTCCTGTAAGCCAGGTGGAGATTGCCCTTTTCATCACACAGAAGATCAGTCCTGCAGCATTCACAAGTGCCCTTATCCAGGCAGGAATCCAGGCCAAAGCCCTTTCCACTTGCAGTCCTGTTAAAATACAGTGCCGAACCTTTAATGCTTTTTCCAAATCTTCCATCCAGCCAAACTGCCGCAAGCTCGCCATCTTTCAAAGTAACCACATCAAAGAAACTTCTGCCATAAGCATGTGCAGTATCCGAATGCAAAAATTGTGAATCAGACCAGCTTTTGCCTTTATCTGAGGAAAAACTATAATAGATGGCACCGGCATAGGGACTTTTCTCTGAAAGAAAGCGTTTGGCGTAAATTGCCATCACTGTCCCATCTGCCTTAAAAGCTACCTTCCCCATACTTTCCGCGGAGATACTACAGCCTGCAGAACCAGGAACCGTCACTGCAGTTCCGAACTTGTCTTCCTGCCCGTTATAAACCGCATATTTCAGCCGGTATAATGAATCCTTTCCATCCTGCTCCATCCAGCACAATACCGTATTGCCTTTGTTATCCTTGGTCAGATAAGGGCCAACTGAATTAATCCCTCCTGAATGCAGCAACTGAACGACGGGACTGGATTCTTTTCTGGCACAACTGTTCAGAAGCACCAGGACGATAGGGATAAATATGAATACTAATTTTTTCATCACAAATATTTTAAAATATATACTTCAGGTTTAAACCGCCATAACCATTCCGCTTGGGTGAAGGATTAAAATACGGAGCCTGCCCACCATTAGTTGCACCCGCATTGAGCGAAACGATTGAACTGTAACTTTTATCAAGGATATTGTCCAGTCCGGCATAAACATTTGCTTCCAGGCAACTCAGAATCAGCTTTTTATAACCCAGTTTTGCATTAAGCACCTCATATGAAGGATTAAATACTGAATTCGCATCATTCAGCGGAAGATGATCGCTATAGAAATAATTGCCGTAAAAATAAGCACCGCACTTCGTTTCCAGATCAATACCGGCATTAATCACCCAAGGCGCTATACCTGTCAGCTTATTGCCGTCAAATGTCGCCGAAACTTCTCCCTTTGCATTCAAAGCTCTGTAATCTTTAAATTTAAAATCAGAATAAGTCACAGCAGCAAAAGGTCTTAGCCTGACTACCTCATTTCCATCTTCAGGTTTGCATAGCAGATAAGACAAAGACAACTCAGCTCCGTTGTGGCTGGTTTTCCCGGAATTATTATAGATCGTTATGCCTTGCTGCACAAACTGGCCGATCAATTCCCCTTTCATATCCAGTTTAAACAGGGCAAGATCATACTCCAGACGGCTCTCCAATAAATTCCCTTTTATATTGAATTCATAGTTTGTTCCTTTTTCAGCCTGTAAAACCGGATTAATAGAACCATCTACATTCTTTATCTCCGAGCTGGAAGGAGGAGAAAACCCTGTACTCACACTCGCATGCAAAGTCAGTGCATCGTTGAATGTATGGCTTAATGCCACACGCGGACTGGCCTGTGCTTTAAATTTCTTCACACCACTCTGATTTTGCTTCAGATAATCCTCCACATCATAATTCAGGCTGTTATAACTCAAACCCAGCGTCAGAAAAGTACCTGTAGCCAGCCCAGTTTCCGATTGATAAAAAAGGGAATACTGGGTATTCCTGTAATCAATATTTGAATTGATCGTACCTTCAGACCCATGATTGTTCACATACTGGCTGCCTTTGGTCAAGCCCTGGTTGTACTCTGCACCCAATGTAAATTTAGTTGGCAGCACTGAAAACTCAGGATCGTAACTAAACCGCGTACGCCCGCCATAACTCTGGTAAAAATTCCGGATATAAGCATAGGGGAGCGGATGGTTCAGATCATAAAAATAAGTGAACACACTTGTTGTATTTGAAAACTGGTCATTAAAACGGTATTGCTGTCCCAGACCCACTCTGGTCCAGGTCTGGTACCGGCCGGCCAGCTTATCCACATTGGTTGCATTGGCCTGTCCCGGATTCGCGGCGACCTGGTCCAGCGTCAGTGAACCCGGAATTTGTGAATACTGTGTAGTCCTGTTGAGCAATAAAGTGATGATCCGCTTATCGGTTGGAAAAAGCTGAAAGTTACCAGTCAGGAACCGGCGCATGTCCTTGCTATGCTCACGGTAACCTTCATATTCCTGCCAGCCATAAGATACATAACTATTAATCTTATCACCACCACTCCGGTAGGCAGTAGCGAGCCTGAATAAACCATTGGACCCGGCAAGGCCTGAAGCCTCGATACTTTGCTCCTGATAAGGCGAGCGCTGCAACTGGAAATTGATCACACCCCCTGTTCCCGCACCGTAAATACTCGAAGCCGGCCCTTTAATCACCTCGGCCCTGCCGATACTGTTGACATCCAGCGCTTCGATCCTCGTCGTACCATCTGCCTCCGTTACCGGAATCTCATTGACGTAGACCTTCACATTGCGGATGCCATACGATGCCCGCACACCATTACCGCGGATAGAAATCCGTGCCTCAGAAAGCGTGCTCTGATCCATACGAACTCCCGCAATGCCGTTCAATGCCGATTGAAAAGACACAGCACTACCACGATTGATGTCCCGGGAAGTGATCAGCGAAATCGCACCAGCAGTTTCTTTATTGGTTTTATTTGCGTTATAGCCAGTCACCCGCACTTCATTCAAACTTACCGGATCTGCTTCCATCTGCACATTCAGTTCGCCGATAATATTTTTATCTGCATCCTCATCTAAACTCAGTGTCTTGATCAGTTGCGTTTTGTAGCCCTTTAGCGATACTTTTAACACCTGATCGACACTTACGCTTTCCAGCGAGAAATAGCCCTTTAAATCGGATCTGACGAGCTCTTGTCCATCATCACCGGAAACAATCGCTCCAGACAGCGGCTGCCGGGTTTGCGAATCATAAATATAGCCTCTTAAGGTGGGCTGCACCTGGGCTTGGCCCCGCATAAAGCAGAACACCAGACCCAATGATAAAATTAAATATCTGATTGGATTCATTAAGAAAATAGTAATAGTTAAGAATTCCCCCGCAGAAAAACATATAACTATGCTAACTGCAGGCCATTTTGCCTATACCTGCCATGTCGCACAATATCAGCGTCATAAGCAAGCTTTACAGGCCACTTTTCCAGAAAATTTACCTTCTCAGAGAAGACATAGGGAACTGTCGTTCTTTTTCAGAACGGCAGGATCCAGTCTTCGAAGAGAACGGTCAATTTTCCCGTCAATTTTCCTGTGGCGGATGAAATATAGAATTCTTAATACTTTGCGGCATTCCCGTAGAAACCGGAATATGAAGATTAACCACCGCAAAGGCATACCGCTTAAAGACCAGCGGTGTACTCACCACCGCGTCCTGAACCTGCAACTTCTGAGACTGCCGCTCCTGTTTTTGCTCCTTGTCCTGGGCCTGCTTTAACTTCTTCATTAAATAGCATTTCCCGTTACAATGCATCTCCGGCTTGTCCCTGTTCTCGCAAAGCTCCTTAGCAATATATCCTTTATTGGCCTCAAACCCCATATACACCCACAAGCCCGACAAATTAGCAGAGAGCAAACTCACTAAAAGCAATATAGATATGGGTTTTATCAGCATTTCAGGAGCAAATGTAATAAAAAAAGCAACCCCTTCAGATTGCTTTTTAAAATCAATTTATTTAATGACCATTACCGGTTTTTCTGCGCCCTGCTTTCCCAGGAAATTTACCTTCTCAGAGAAGACATAGGGAACTGTTGTCCTTTTTCAGGACAGCAGGATCCAGTCTTCGAAGAGAACGGTCAATTTCTAAGCTTACCCCATTTCAGATAAGTAGCACCCCAGGAAAATCCAGCACCAAAAGCAGTCAGGATCATTTTATCACCATATTTAAAATCATCTTTAAAATCCCAAAGCACCAAAGGAATTGTAGCAGCAGTAGTATTGCCATAACGGTCGATGTTCACCTTCACCTGATCTCCCGACAGCCCGAGATACTCCCCAACAGACTGAATGATCCTCAGGTTCGCCTGATGCGGGATCAGGTAGTTGATCTGAGAACTCAGCAAATCATTGGACTGCAATATCTCATTACAAGTATCTGTCATGCCCTGTATCGCCGCTTTAAACACCACGCGACCATCCTGACGCACATAATGCAGCTTCTCATCCAATGTAGCCTGCGAAGCCGGAAACTTAGAACCACCAGCAGTCACGATCAGGTTTTCCTTACCTGTACCATCCGTCCTGAAAAAACTGTCCATCAAGCCAACAGGCTCTTCCGTTTGCTCCAGCATCACCGCGCCGGCACCGTCACCAAAAAGAATACAAGTGTTGCGGTCTGTATAATTGACAATAGAACTGTTTTTGTCCGCGCCAATAACCACTACTTTCTTGCACCTGCCACTTTCGATCATACTCGCGCCAAGCGTAAGCGCATATAAAAAACCACTGCAGGCAGCATTGGTATCAATACCCCAGGCATTTTTCAGACCTGCCTTCTCACACACCATGCTGCCAGTAGAAACCATTACATAATCAGGCGTAGAGGTAGAAACGATCACACAGTCGATCTCATCAGGGTTTACATTACCATCCTCCATCAACCTTTTCAAAGCAAAAGTTGCCATGTCAGATGTAGCTATATTTGGATCATTAACAATTCTTCTCTCCTTTATCCCTGTCCTTGCCACAATCCATTCACTATTTGTATCAACCATTTTTTCAAGGTCATGGTTGCTTAAAACAGTGTCAGGAACATAACCACCAACCGCAGTAATCACTGCATTTTTCCTTATTCTCATTGTGTGTTTGTAATTCTATAAAAAGGGCAGGCTCGTTCCTCCTGCCCTGTATTTTTTACAAAGTTACAGCTTCTTCCACACTTTCCCGCAGTACTTTTGCGGCAGCCACCATTTCTATGAGTGCTTTTTTCGTTTCATCCCAATGCCTGGTCTTCAAACCACAGTCCGGATTTACCCACAATTGCGCCGCAGGAATCACAGACATGGCTTTTTTCAACAAGTTAACCATCTCATCCTTAGACGGTACGCGTGGCGAATGAATATCATACACACCTGGTCCTATTTCATTCGGGTATTTAAAATCTGCAAAAGCATCCAGCAACTCCATTTGCGAACGTGAACATTCAATTGTGATCACATCCGCATCCATATCCGAAATGTTCTGGATGATGTCATTAAATTCCGAATAACACATGTGCGTATGGATCTGGGTATCGTCCTTTACCCCGCTTGCAGAGATGCGAAACGCCCTTACCGCCCATTCCAGGTATTGCTGCCAGTCTGCTTTTCGCAACGGCAAACCTTCCCTGATCGCAGGCTCATCAATCTGAATGATTTTAATACCCGCCCTTTCTAAATCAACCACCTCGTCCCTAATGGCCAGGGCGATCTGCGTGCAGGTCTCTGACCGCGGCTGGTCATTGCGCACAAATGACCACTGCAATATCGTAACAGGGCCAGTCAGCATGCCTTTCACCCATTTATCGCTCAGCGACTGCGCAAAAGCAGACCATCTTACTGTCATCGGTGCGGGACGATATACATCCCCATAGATTACAGGCGGCTTCACACACCTGCTGCCATAGCTCTGCACCCAGCCATTTTTAGTAAAAGTAAAGCCAGCAAGCTGCTCCCCAAAATACTCCACCATGTCATTACGCTCAAACTCGCCATGCACCAGCACATCAATACCCGACTCCTCCTGAAAACGGATCGTCTCCTCTGTTTCCTTTTCAATCAGCGCATCATACTCTGCCAGAGACAAGTCACCCTTTTTATACCTGGCCCGCCAGCTCCGGACTTCCGGAGTCTGCGGAAAAGAACCGATGGTCGTAGTAGGGAACAGCGGAAGACCCAAAGCCCTATGCTGTGCGTGCTTCCGAAGTGCGAAGGGGCTCAACCTGTTTTCATCTTTTACGGTGATGTCCGACACCCTTTTTTTCACCTCCTTATTGTGGATCAGAAGCGATGACCGTCTGTTTTCAGCACACCTAATGTTTTCCTCTAATTTCAGCAATGCATCATTTTCATTATTAATCAATTGAGACAAAACGACCACCTCATCAACCTTTTGTTTCGCAAATGCCAGCCATTGCTTGATTTCAGCTGCCAAAGGTGTTAAAATAGTATCATTATGTTCATTGCCCAGGTCACAAGGCGAATGTATTAAAGAACATGAAGGACTTATAATCAACTTATTGGCATCAAATTTAGAAAGTAAAGATTTAAGTAGTACTAAAGTAGCCTGAAAATCATTCTTCCAGATATTCCTGCCGTCAACTACCCCAACCGAAAGCAGCATTGAATCAGGCAAAACATTCAGTACAGGACGCATCTGTTCAGGTGCCCTTACCAGGTCAATATGCAATGCCGTTACCGGCAGGGAAACAGCCAGAGAAGTATTGTCTTTCAGCGCATCAAAATAAGTAGTCAGGAGGGTTTTCAACTTAGGAAACTGACGTTTGATCTCCCCATACACATAATGGAAAGCTTCTGTGTCCTTCTCAGTCAGGTCAAGGCAAAGGAATGGCTCATCAAACTGTACCCACTCCACATGCTGCTCCTCCAGCTTTTTCAACACCTCAATATAAACCGGAAGCAGGTTTTTTATCAGGTCGATCCTGTCAAAACCTTCCTCTTTCTCCTTACCCAAAAGCAAATAAGTAACCGGACCAATCAGTACAGGCTTGGTTTTAATACCTAATCTTTTACTCTCATTATACTCATCTAACACCTTAGTAGAAAACAATTTAAATTTCTGATCTTTAGTAAACTCAGGTACGATGTAGTGGTAATTGGTATCAAACCATTTGGTCATCTCCATAGCAGTGATGTCCAGACCATCCTTCTGATAACCACGGGCCATCGCGAAATACAGGTCCAGCTCTGCATTGCCTTTGTTCATGATCACCTCATGATAACGCTTAGGAATGGCCCCTACAGTAAGTGACCAATCCAGTACCTGGTCATAAAAGGAAAAATCATTGGACGGGATCAGGTCAATGCCTGCCTCCTTCTGCAGTTCCCAATTGTGCTTACGAATGTCCCTTCCTGTATGCGCCAGCTGCGCAATAGTTGTCTTGCCTGACCAATACTGCTCGCAGGCTTTTTTGAGTTCTCTGTTGCCACCAATACGCGGGTAGCCTAGATTGTTAGTTAGCATTTTCTTGCTTTTTAATGATGAAAAAATCTTTAAAAGCCCTTTTTGCTGAACTTCGCAATGCGAACGGGAAAGAAGAAATAAGAAGGAATAACAATGTAACGGAACCGCCCGGCAGACATAATCATCCCCAGGCCGTTATCTCAAATATGCCACCTCGTCATCTCGAATGCAATGAGAGATCTCTTGAACTATTCATGTCCCAGAGAAACTGTGAAACAAAACAAGAGATATCTCTTAAAGCCCGTAATGAACTTGTTTCAGTAACGATAGACGAGAGTAAATAGAAACCATTACACCAAACTCAACCCCTGCTTCAAACCGCGAAAGCATAGTCAAATCGATATTAGGCAGGTCTCCTGACTTGTAACATTTTTACCATCCTTCCCATTCCGCAGAACAGTGGACAAACTAAGGGTAAAAACCTTGTGTTACTTACAGTTGCGCGACAGTCCGTGATTTTCACACGATTCCCTATTAATCTACAATTAAGTAAAACCTATACCGGTTGATGAAGAAAGTAAAGAACTTATTGGTGCAAACTTAGTCAAGTTGACTATAAAAACCTAAATAATTACCCAGACATTACAGTTTATTTTTTCAGGAATGTACCTTTGCAACAATCCAATAACCAATATTAACTGCCATTATGAAGTCAGCCAGGTATATTTACCCCCTATCATTCTTATGCATCATCCTTCTATTTGCCGCTTGCAAACAAAGCAGAACACTGCCCATACTTGGCCCCAGAGATACAAAAGAAGTTAAAAATGCAGATGGTACCACCACTGTCGACACGGTTTACAAAACCATTCCGGCATTTAGCTTTTTGAACCAGGACAGCTTGCCAGTGACCGGCGACACCTTCAAAAACAAGATCTATATCGCCGATTTCTTCTTTACTTCATGTACCACCATCTGCCCAACCATGCACCGCAACATGAAAACAATCTTTGACGAATACAAAGACAATCCGGATGTCATGTTCCTATCACACACCATTGACTTTAAATACGATATCCCATCCAAGTTAAAGAAATACGCAACTAAACTCGGTGTAGACGGAGCCAGGTGGCAGTTCGCCTATGGCAGCAAAGACAGCGTCTACAAGATTGCCGAAAAAGATTATTTAGTAGCCGTGATGGAAGACAGCACCGCCAAAGAAAACTACGTGCACCAGGGATGGCTTGTACTCATTGACAAAGACAAACACATCCGCGGAGCCTATGATGGCACCAATCCCGAACAGGTAGCACAACTGAAAAAAGACATCCCGGTCCTGCTTGCGGAAGAAAAGAAATAGTTCAGCACTAAAATTAAAGAACCATAATGCGCAAGACCTTGCTCACCTTCCTTACCCTGTCCGTCATTGCGTCGATCATCTATTCCTGTCAGAATTCTGATGAGCTAAAACAGCAGATCTACTATACCAACGGCCGCGACCTGTATATCAAACATTGTCAGAACTGCCATGGAGCCAATGGCGAAGGATTGGGCAAACTCGTTCCGCCGCTCACCGATACCGTGTACCTAAAACAAAACAAACAAAAACTGGCCTGTCTCATTAAAAACGGATCAGACACCACTGTAACCATCCACAACCAGGATTACGAAGGCAAAATGCCTGATAACGCACAACTTTTTGATATCGACATCGCCCAGCTCATAGTATACATCACCAATTCCTATGGAAACAAACAAGGTATGTATAAACCTGAACAAATAGCCGAAGACCTTAAAAACTGTAAGTAAAGTATTTTTTATAATTTAGGTGCTGATACACAGATCGGCACACAAATGAAAAAGAACCAAATATTACTATCAGCAGCACTGCTGCTCCTGCTCATTACCGCATTCCAAAAAAGCCAAGCAGCCCGCAAAAGAGTATTCTGTTTTTACTACAACTGGTACCAGACCCCGGCCTTCGACGGCACAGACCAGCATTGGTCGCACTGGAACAATGGCGACAAAAAAGGATACCCAGGCGGGGACAACATCGGCTCCAACTTCTTTCCGAGCCTGGGCAACTACAGCACCAAAGACCCTGTACTCATTGGCAAACACATGGTCATGATCAAAAAGGCAGGCATTGATGCCATATTCCTGACTTACTGGGGCAAAGACCACTTCACCGCCGAAAGCATTCCCGTGATCTTCGCAGAAGCACAAAAAGCAGGAGTACAAGTAGGCTTTCAGATAGAGCCTTACGGAGCCAGAAGCCCGCTCACCGTGAAAGCAGATGTCAAATACATCATCGACACCTGGGGCAAACACCCCGCCTTTTACCGTGCGGAGGACACCAAAAAACCACTATTCTTCGTTTACGACTCTTACCTGAGCAAAGTCCCGGAATGGGCCGAAGTGCTCAATGCCGAAGGAAGCCAGAGCATCCGTAAAACACCATACAATTCAGATTTTATGGGACTTTGGGTAAACAGCAACGAGCAAGAATTCTTCAAAACATCCGGATTTGATGGCTTTTACACCTATTTCGTCTCTAAAGTATTCCGGTACGGCTCCGACCCAAAAAACTGGGCAGACATGCAGCAATGGGCCATACAGAACAAAAAACAGTTCATCCCATGTGTAGGCCCTGGTTATATCGATGAGCGCATCCGCCCGGAAAATGCCATCAATACCCAAAACAGGGACAATGGCAAATACTACGACGACTACTGGAAAAAAGCAATAGCCGTAAAACCCTCAGCCATTGCCATCACCTCATTCAACGAATGGCATGAAGGCACGCAGATAGAACCCGCAAAACCATACAAAACAACAGGATTTACTTACCTCGACTACAAACCACTTGCAGACGATTATTACCTCGTCAGAACAAAATACTGGTCCAGTCGGTTTGTAAACAAATGAAAAAATACTTTGGTCTTGCCAGCATTATTTTTGTCATGCTCACATGGGGCAGTACCATCGCCGTAACCAAAGTTTTAGTAGCAGACATTCCGCCACTGTTCTTTGCCTTTGTCAGGTTCCTCATTGCTTCTATTTGTCTGCTGCCGGTATTTATTTTTAGCAAACAGGCCAGCATCAGCCACCTAAAGCGCTCCGACTACGCCTATCTCACCCTCATGGGGCTAACGGGAATTACACTCTTTTACATTGCTTTCAATATATCCCTGCTGTATACCTCCGCATCAACCGGGGCGCTGATTCAGGGCTTCCTGCCTGTGGCCATCGCCGTCCTTGGTGTCATCTTTCTCAAAGAAAGACTAAACAAATTCCAGATCACCGGCATCCTTTTGTCTACCGCAGGAGTCGCAGCTGTAGGCTTCTTTACAAACGGAGACCAAAGCGGCGACAGCCTCAAAGGCAATCTGCTGATGATCGCAGCAATGATCTGCTGGGCAGTCTACACCATTATTTCCAGGAAACTTGACCACATCAACTCACTCACGGTTACCTGTCTCAGCGGATTTTCGGGCACCATTTTGCTGCTGCCCGCCGCACTCATCGACCTGTACAACCATGGCGGTACCATCTCTCTCTCAGCAAATGAATGGTTAGCCCTGATCTACCTGGGCGCCATAGCATCGGCCCTATGCTACTTCCTGTACAACAAAGCATTAGAGACCCTGCCCGCAGCACAAGTAGGCAATTTTCTCAACCTCGAACCCATTGTCGGTGTCCTCACCGCTTTTATCTTCCTGCATGAGCCACTCAGCACCATACATATCATCGGATCAGTTTGCGTACTCGCAGGCATCACTATGAGTTCCCTGAAGAAACACTAGAAAAACTTATTTGGTAGTTATATCGATCTTACCGCCATTTTTAAACAGGTCATGAGAAACAAAGTAACCCTTATTCAGCTTCCCGTCAACCTTTATAGCAGCAATTCCCCGGCCTTTACCCGGCTTCGAGATCGTCAGCAACTTACCGCTGCTGGTTTTCCACTTTACCTCATCAAACAAAGGCGCAGTCACCAGATATTCCGGATCTGTAGCCGAAAAAGTATACAAACCCAACGCACTCATCACATACCAGGCAGACATCTCACCCGCATCGTCCATACCTGAAAGTGCCAGACCTTTCTCGCCAATACCATACAGGTTATTCAAAATATTATCCAGAACCTTTTGTGTTTTTTCAGGCTTGCCGATAAAAGTATAACCAAAAGGCGCCTCATGATCAGGCTGATTGCCATGACAATACTGGCCTACCATAGTTTCCACGTTTCTGGCGATGTGTTTAGGATTCCATGGCAAAGTAAACAAAGAATCCAGTTTAGACTCAAAACCTTTCGGCCCGCCATACAGTTCAATCAGGCCAGGCATATCATGCGGCGCAAAGAATGATACCTGCCAGGCATTTGCCTCCCTGTACATATACTCATAATAAGGATACTGCGGATCAAAAGGCTTGATCCAGTCTCCGTTTTCCAGCCTTCCCCTCATAAACCTTGTCGACGGATCAAACATATTTTTATAATTCTTAGACCTCGCCATCAGGATCCTGTAATTTGCAGTATCTCCCAGTTTTTTTGCGATCTGCGCCACAGAATAATCGTCATAAGAATACTCCAGGGTCTTAGACACACCAGCCTTTGCCTTAGTCTCTACCTCCGGATTAGGAATATCGGGATCCGAAATGTATCCTTTTTTAATATACTCGGCGATGTGTGGGCGGGCGCCGCCCTCCACATTTGCATTCTTCAATAAGATCTCATAAGTACCTTTGATGTCAAAATCATCAATCCCCCTCAAATATGCCCCTGCAATGGAAGAAGCCCCGTGGTCACCATGAAAAAAGGTAGGAATAAACCCCTTCTTGTCACCCACATCCTTCATCGACTTGATCACATCAAGAGCAACCTTAGGCGAGATCAAACCCAATAACACATCTTTATTGCGGTAAGTATCCCATAAGGAAGGCTCTGTATAATAATTGAAATCCGTTGATTTCACGACGTTTCTTTTTGCGTCCGTGTACTCCCCGTTTACATCGCTCCTCAGCGCCGGCCATAACAAAGAGCGGTACAGGCAAGAATACAGCATTTGTTTTTGCTTTTCAGTGCCGCCCTTCAATTGAATTTTGGAAAGCACCTGTTCCCAGGTCTGAGCGCCTTCCTGGCGTACCGTTTCAAACGTTTTATTTCCAATCTCCTTTTCCAGGTTCTCCTTTGCATTTTCCGTACTCACAAATGAAATCCCTATTTTAACCTCTACAGGACCTTTTCCCGCATCAGACAGCTTTACACGGGCAAATCCACCAGCCTTACCTTCATCCGTTTTCTCTACAGCTGTAATGCCGGTATTCAATATTGCATAAAAATAAATCCGCTCACCTGTACGCTGACTGCCTTTTAACGCATTGGTACCTGCCTGCTCAATCTCCCAGTTGGAAATTCTGTTATTGGATCTCCCCAGATCAAATACGATCTGGCGGCCTGTGTTATTTTCAAAATCATATTTGTGATAACCGCACCTAAGCGTAGAGGTCAGACTTACCGTAGTCTTGTAGTTTTCCAGGTAAACTTGATAAAAACCGGGAGCTGAACTTTCCTTCTGATGTGAAAATTTAGAACCAAATTCCTTAGGATTTCTGCTCCTGCCCTCAAGGGTGTTTTTTGAGGCATCAATTGCCGCCTTCGCAGATGCAATGCCCCCTTCCCACACCGGCATCAGTGGAATATTGCACAGGTTCCAGTGACCTTTATTGGTATGCGCAAAACCATAAATGATGTCATCTTCATATTCATATCCAGCGCCAGATCCATACTCAGTGATCGGGCTCAGCTGAACCATCGCATTGGGCATAGAGCTTCCCGGGAATGTCAATCCCGCCCATGACCTCCAGCCTTTTGGCAGCTCATAACCCAGTATTTTAGGATCAGTAAGCGGATAGGTTCCTATAAAAGTGTTTACATACTTGTTGTTGCCGGTGGTTTGGCTTTTCGCTGCATTGGATACAAGCAATGCCATTAAAGCGAAGCCTAAAACAGGTTTGATGTGGTTTCTCATTTTCCTAAACGTTTGTGTGGTTGGGTAAAAATAGGAAAATTGAGCAGATAACCTAGTGCAGCCTGCCCAGGTAAACACTGTCTGCAACTTCATTGTTACCTACACTGATAAAAGAAATGTAAATCTCCATGTACGCAGCCCTTAAATCATTCGGCAAATACAGCACATCCGTTCCCGCAACCCGCTCAGCACCACCAATAAAGCACATCACCTTTTGCAATAACGGAAAGCAGGCCAGCATCATCACCCTTTGCCTTTGCTCCGCAATACCCATATCACTACCGGCATCCCAACTAAAACGTAACCCTTCATCTGCCAATAATACCCCTGCATTGACAGCCACAGACAAATTCCCGTTTGCCACCATCACCTTAGCATAATCCATTACCACATCAGGATACACCCCAGCCAAAGCATGCTTTACATTATATGACACTGCCATATTATAAGGATACTTATTCGCAGCTCTGGCCTTCAGTGCAAAACCAATATTAATAAAATCAGTCAGCGGACGCAGAAAAGCAACCACCACAGCCATTCGCTGCCTGCAGGCCAGCTGTTCCAAACTAGGCGGCTTATTATTCTCACCCACCATCCTTACCACATCCTTGTTCAGTACCCTATACGTTACCAGATTGCCGACTCTGCCATATACCGGCCCATGAGGGCCGTTCTTCATAATTCCCATGATATCTTCTTTCAAAATTTAATTAACAATTGTTTTCTTATCTAACAAAATGTGGGAATCTGCTCCCGGTTTGCATCCCTTAGGTGCCTGAAGGGGCACAAAGGGCGCTGATGCCCGGTCACAGACACCCACATTTTGTTCCAGGCGCATACCTTTTAACCGCCCTGTTTTCCCATAAAAAATGGTGACTCCGATGGGCATTGTTTTCATGCGCTTTTCGCGCCTTGAAAACCGAGCCCTGGAGGAGACCACCATTTTTAACTACTGCACTACCGTAGCGCCCAGATAAGCACTCGTACTTACAGCCTTGCCCTCAACCTCCACAAAGATCATGTACACATGCACATTCTCCGTGCTCCAGGCAGATGGCAGCGAGATGTCATAGCTCTCAGCAGACCTCGCTACCACACCAGACCTCACCGCAAAAGCACCCCTTGACGGATTGTACACCACAAAAGTTGCCATGTCTGTCGGCAAGCCAATCGTACTCTCGATCACATCAGACCAGGTAATGTCCAGCTGCGCATCCACAGTAGTCGCCATAACAGGACTACTCGGACCACTTACCTTTCCCCTGCTCAGCAGCACTTTTGGATAGTCAATGGCCTGCATCGGATACACGCCGGTAACGGCGTTTTTAATGTTGTACCCCACCGCAGCATTCATAGCCGACTCACCTTCATCATAGTCCTGAAATCCAGTCTCGATGACAGGCGAAATCCAGCTCAGCCAGGCTGCAAACATACCCAGAGGAAAACGCACAGCAAGCTGCGCCTCGGTAGGCGGTTTACTGCTAGGATGCGGACGCATAGAAAACGTATTTTTGCCGTTTCTTACCCGCCCAACGTTGTTACCGGTCCTGCCTATCAAAAAGTAGTAAGGACCACCAGTTAAACGTCCCATAAACATAAAATTAAATTGTAAAACACTGCTTTACCCTGCGCTATTCAGACCGTCCCGATTCCTGAGTCAGGGACAAGCCAGGGATGCCTTACCAAAAAGGCGAAAAACCAAAATCTCAATACCTGTTTATAAACGCCATAAGCGAAAGCTGGCCTAAAGCCTCAAACAACTCATCCCTGCTTCCATTCCATCTAAAACAAGGAGAAAGCTCCCCACTCACCAGCTCATACACATACAAATGAGCCCGGCCACCATCCAATCCTATTTCCACGGCCCTATTCCTCTTCCTGGGGCATAAAATCTCAAACACAAACTCAGGCTCAGCCTCATTTTTCTTCAGATCAGCTTCATAACCACCAAAAACCCTTACCACAGCCTGGGCATGCTCAACGGTCGTGATCCGGTACAAAACCTTATTTCCCCTTCTAAAAACCAGCGAAGCCTGCCGTCCTGCCCGCCTGTAAATACTAATTGTTAAAGAGCTGTTCATATCAAATAGGTTGGTTGATGAATCAAAAGTAAGGCAACAGGTAAACCCCTCCTAATTATCGCTACCTCTACAGACATCGTTAAACCTTATTACTTTCTTTTCATACCTTCCTGCAATAATTTTTGCACCGTATCGTAGTTCAATCTATGCTCTTTGCAATACTCCTCGACCGTTACTTTTTCGTATTTCGGAATGCCAAGGGCCTTCCTGACTTTTGCAATCTTCTTTTTGGCCGTTGAGGGGCAGATTTGTAACATTCCCTGCAGGGCTTTTACTTCCATGTAAAGTACTTCCATAATCGTTCATTATTTAGTTTATAATTCGGTTGACATAAAAAAATTGACATAACAAACAATGACAAGGCGTGGTGTACCTATGCCCTGCCTGTGTATTGTTAAGCCTTTACCTGTTAAAACCTATCTTTGAGCAGCTGTAGAGCGGTAAACTATGGTCTTTTTATAGGAAAAATTATTTTATAGATTTAAAAAGGGAATCCTGGTAATTCTGTTAAAAGTGCATCTCAATTTTCCGAGCTGTAGGAGAATTAAGAGGGGCATCAACATAAACAAAGCAGGCCGCATCCGCGGCCTGGCTTATTAACTCACCTAAATTAGTATTGATTTTTATTTCTGATTACCAATACATCAACTGTCCGTTCAGCTTCTATAATATCCAGGCCATTCGGTAATAATTGATGTTTGATATTTTCTAAATTGCTTAGGTCACCCTTTAGTTCAAAATCAACAAACCCTGTAATGCCAGATTCATCAATAAAAGGGCGATTAACCGACATATTTTCAAGATTTCGTAATTGTCCTAATATCCTCTTAAAGGCCATCCCCCTTTTCTTTAAAGTAAGATTTGCTTTTTTTATTAGTACCAAGCTTTGGAACCGCCGTTTTTCAATTCTTCCGTTAATTCTTTGTAATCTTCCAAAATATTGATTGAGGTCCTCCTGCATAATTTCCTGCCAGTTGCTTTCTTGTTCAACCGGAACCCGAAGTTCATATACGTAACCATATTTTTCTCCCCACTCATTAACTTTAGATTGGTCTAAAGGCAATTGATATTTACTGACATCAATTCCCTCAAATATCATTCGGATTGGAATACCCGAAGCAGCATTTACCTTGGAAAAGGCTGTTTTATACAAACCAGATATGCTATTGATAAATGTATATCTACTTGCCATGCCATCTTTACTTCTATCGTAAGGACTAGATGGTAAATTGCCAATACGTCTGGAATAGCGCATAAAACAACTATAATATATATCTGGAAGTGTAGCATCAACGGGTAATAATAGCCCGATTTGTTTCACTTCCTTATTCAGCAGATCATCTTTCAATGGCAAATTAATTTTTCCTTCCTCAAGCAATTTTTTAACATTTAAACTGGTAGCCGCTTTGTCATCTGTAATCGCCACCACCTTTCCTTTGATATCTATCCAAACATGTTGCGGAACCGAACGATGCGGAAATAGGAACCTCCAGTTTGCATCCCCATTTACAGCTGGCAAAGCAGATAGACCTACATTTGGCATGTATTTTTTCATTTTTTGCATCCTGGTTTCGATAACTTCTTTTGTCTCTATTGAATTGATAAGGATAATTTGCATTTTGCCAGTAAACTCTTGCTGTAATGCTTCCATTTTTGAAAAACCTTCTATACAATTGCTACAGTAAGTAGACCAGAAATCAAGGATCATGATTTTACCCTTGAAATGAGCGGCGGGAGGGTTTTTCAAAGGATAATTGGTTAAATCTTTAAAAATGATATCGGGTAAAGTATCACCAACATGCAATGGAGCATAGCTTATATTTGCTGCTTTTTTGGGCATTATTACCTGCCCCTGGCTGTGCATTGTCGTGCCAATTATAATTATGTATAACACAATTTTTTTATAGCTGTTCGTAAACATATGACTGAGGTTTAATACTGATTTTGGGGCATACCGGTTATATCAATTATATCTTTAGGCAAAGGCATAGCATATCTTCCTTCATTAGGTTCAAGCGTATATGCTGTTCCCTTTACTACTCTTTTGGGGATAATATTATAATTTTCCTTATTCAATCGTTTAATATCCGTCCATCTGATGGATCTAAAGAGCAATTCCTTTCTTCTTTCTGCCAGAATAATGTCTGTTGCCTCTTTGGCATTACCTGCTGATACTGGCACATATAGTGTATTTTTATCCCATCTGGATATTAAAAGCAAATTTAGGTCAGCCATAGCTTCGGTCAACTTTCCCGCCCTTGCTGCACACTCCGCTCGTATCAGCAGCATTTCATCAACCGCTATTCCTGAAAAATAAAGGCTTGCACTGCCTGTATAGTTACCTTTAAACTTAAAATACTTACCAGAAGGTGCAAAGTAAGCCGCTTTCCTTAAGTCACCAGGTTTAAAAGACACATATAAATTTGTGTCTGCCAATGCAAACGTTGCGGCATAAAGCTTTCTGAAGCCTGAGGTGTTTGTATAGAAAATGGTTTCTTTATTGAACTTTGTAAAGGGGGCATTTGCATTAATGCTGATGTCCGGATCTCCATTAAAATTTATCAAACTACTTTTAAGTTTAAGGCAGAGGTCGGCATATTTATAGGCATCATCGTATAAGCGCATGGAAAGGTAACAGCGCGCAAGCAGTCCGTACGCAGCCGGTTTTGAGGGGCGTAGCGCATGCTGAGGTTGTTCTGGCAAATATCCTATAGACTCTTCCGCATCCTTAATAATCTGGGCATACGTGTCTTTAATAGATGCTCTTAAAGAAGGGATATTAAAATCAGAATTTAACCTCAATACAATGCCTAAATCTTTTTCATAAGAATTCACATCGTATGCTTTTCCATAAACCCCAGCAAGATTATAAAAATGATAAGCCCTAAAAAATAATGCTGAGCCTATCACATTGTCCCACATGGTTTTATTTAATCCTGTCTTTTGAATTTTTTGAATACTTTCAATGCAAAAGTTTGAATTGAAAACGGGCAGGTAGGAATAGGACCAATCACTACCAAAATTATAATCGTCATATATCCAGGTATAAGCATGCCGGTCTATCAAATCCAAAGCATCATACATATCATTTGTCCAAAAATAGTCATCTGAAGATGCCTCGCCCATATTTACAGTTGCATTATTCATGCTAACTGCATCGTCCATCAAACGCTGCAAATCTTCCAGTGAAGAAGGAACAGAAAGTTTATCATTCGGTGTTTTATCCAGGTACTTTTTACAAGAGCAGCAGATAGTTACAAGAAAAGAAAATAAAAAGATCTGGAATATTTTTGGCAGGGAGTAATAGTTGTTAAGTTTCATAAAGTCGTTTTTTAATATCATAACCACATTATTAAAATTTATTTTCATAATCCTAAAGCAATTAGAAGTTACCCTTCAAGCCTATTGCAAATCCTTTTGATGGTACAGTTAAACCAGGGTAGTCCGGATCCAGATTATCTTTGTTGGAACGCCATAATATTCCTATATTGGAAATGTTGACATACGCTTGTAGCTGACTAAAAAGCTCTCTTTTTGTGGGTCTGCTAAATGTATAACCGACATTTACAAATTGCAATCTGATGTGATCGGCCTTTAGCACATTGATTTCCGACGCTGCGTAGAAAGCATCCCGGCGGCTATCTATCGGATATTGAAACGAAGGGATATTTGTTCTAGTTTCATCTCCTGGCTTTAACCATCTGGATTCATAATCTATATGACCGGCACCCATCTCTGCAAGTGCGCTGTACTGCAAAGCAGGTCGTTTAAAATAGTAGCCAAATTTATACACAATATTAAAGTCCATAAATACACCTTTCCATGAAAAACTGTTGCCTATTGAGCCAAAAGTTACCGGAACGGTGGAACCGATAAAAACAGCGCTTTCACTGGCAATCCCATTTTTTGATATTTCGGCTGCCAGAGCCATATAATTTTTACTTTTTTCTCCATTTAAAAATCCCTGAGGATTACCTTCAATATCCAAGCCTGCCCATTTATAGGCCGCAATTGCATAAAGTGGTTTACCAATAACTGGTGAAATTGCCCTGCCAGCACCAAATAAGCTTGTACCTGTTTGCGCACTTGAAATAAAATAAGCAGTTGTTTTACTATTGTTATAGTTAAGTAGGAACGTTGTTTCCCATCTAAGTGAACGATTCATGTTAACACTTTTTATGATGGCATCTATTCCATGTCCTTTCATGTTGGCAACATTTTTTGTGATTTCCTTGCCTCCGCCCCAAGCGGTATAATCAAAAGGAGTAGGCCCATATAAGTCTGTCCCCTTTTTTATATAAAATTCTACACCGCCAGAAATTATCGCATTTTTTAAAGCAAAATCAAATCCAAAATTGAATTGTTTCGATTGCTCCCATCGCAGCTCGGGGTTGTTTAAAGTGGTTATCCTTGTACTCGGAAATGCGGAGTTAGCCGAAGGAGAGATGTTAAATGAAATCGGCAAAGCAGACCGGCTCAAATCTACATTTCCGCTGCTTCCTAAAGTGGTTCTTATTTTAAAGGTGGGTAGCCAATTTAGTTTGTAAAATTTTTCTTTGGTAATATCCCAACTCAAACCTGCAGACCATAAAGGTTTCCATTTGTCATTGGTGTTTACGCCAAGAATATTTGAACCATCTTTTCTGGCACTTGCGGATACTGTATATTTATCTAGGAGTACATAAGAGAAATTAGAGAATAAGGAAACAAATCGGTTAGTGCCGCTGGATAGACTGGGGCCACCAGGTACTGATTGAAAACTGCCATCCACAAATGTTCTGTAAGTATTTATGTAGTCAACATTTGTATAAATCAATGGTAAGCCTTTATACCCATAAATTGTTGAACTATTTCCCGTATTCTCCATTTCACGTATTTCGGCGCCTATAATTCCATAGATAGCATGGTTTTTCCAGTTTTGATTTAAATTTGCCTGTCCCCTAATATTGTGTGCACTTAACACCGAATTGGACAACGCTAATATTCCACCCATGGGTACATTATATTTGACTATGCCTGTTGTTCGGTTTAGCTGACTAAACAGATTTATATTATTTCTGGTATAAAAACTTTCTTCGTCAGCCAAACCTTCACCTTTGGTGTCTTGGCGCTGATATTGATATTTTACTGAAACACTGAAAGGTTTAAAGATGGTATAGGTTAAACCAATATTTCCTATCATCTCATTTATTTTGGCAGTTTGATAATTATGCTTGTAATCATCCAAAGGATAATATCTCCAATTCAATAGCTTTCCCGCCCCAGCGGTGTCTAAATAGGCGTTGCGGTATAAATTGGTAACCGGTAGCGAACTGCCTCCCTCATCTTCGAATTTTAAATAGGAAACATTTCTTGAAGCTATAGTTTGCAATATCTGAAAATCTGGTGCACCGCTCTTACCTTCGCTATTGGTATAGTAAAGGGATAAATTTACCTCAAGCTTTTTAGTTGGCTTATAAGTATTGTTTACACTCAAATTGATCTTTTCATAATCCGCATTTAAATAATTTCGATTCTTATCATAATTCACTGAAGCGGTATAAGCGTTCTTTTCACTGCCACCCCTGATAGCTAATGAATATTGCTGCGCAATTTCATTGCGTGTAAAGCTTTTATTGTATTCTTTTCTGGTATCTATTTGTTTTAAAACATCAATTTGATTGGCAGAATCTAATTTAGAAATCAGACCATTTCTTCTCTTTAAAAAGATTTCTACAGATGGAATGAGGGACCTGTAATTATTTCCATTGATCTGGTTATTAAAATATCCTTTGTTAAATAGAAATTCTTCCATTTCTATATAATCTTTAACTTGCATTTGGGGAACCGAAAACAAGTCCGGTCGTTCAGTTATTAAAACATTTGTATTAAAATCAATCCTGGTTTTCTGACTGAACCTGCCTTTTTTTGTGGTAATTACAATTACACCATTACCTGCCCTTGCACCCCATATTGAGGCAGCCGCTGCATCTTTTAAAACCGTAATATTTTCTATATCATTAGGGTTGATGTTATTGATATCTCCTTCATAGATAAAATTATCCAGAACAATCAGTGGATCTAAAGGCCCATTTATTGTACTTAAGCCCCTAATTGATATTTTCGTTTGATTTTGGGGATTAGAATTACCTCGGTTTGTATTAAATAACACACCATTGGTTACCCCATCCAGTCTTTTCAAGATATTTAAACCTATCTGTTGGTTTAATGTTTTATTGTCGATTATTGTAAAAGATCCTGTTGCTCTTTCTTTCGGCAAGGTCTGGTATCCAGTGTTATAAGTTACATTAACTTCTTCCAGTTCCCCTGTTTGCATTTCCAGCTTAATCTCCAATGGAATCACCGCCCCCCTAACCGGTATCTCCAAAGTTTTATAACCTACATAGCCAACTAACAGCACAGCATCTTCTGCCACATTCCTGATTTCAAACTCCCCGTTTTGGTTAGTATTGATGACAGCACTTTTCCCTTTTACCCGGATACTTGCGTTTGGAAGTGGTTTCCCATCCTGATCTTTTACTACCCCGCGCACGGTTAGATCTCTCACGAGGTTCGAAATGACGTTGAAAAGTTTGTCCAGTAGGGAAGGCTCTTCGCGGGTCAACACAATATCTTTGTTTACAATTTTGTAGCTCAGCTGTAAGTCCTTGGTCAGGCTTTTTACGGCTTCTTCAATGGTAGCATCCTTAAGTTTAAGTGTTACTTTGTGGTTGTTCAGGTCTTTTACATTGTAAATAAAACCATAGTCGGATTGGCTTTTTATAGATTGTAGAATTTTTTCAATAGGCGCGTTAATTTCATTCAGGGTTATTTTCTGTCCGAATCCTCTGGCACTTACCTGGGCCAGGGCAATCATTAAAATGAAAGTGGTTAGCCTCATTATTAACAGCAGTTTAGACGGTATACGCAATAAACGTACACCTGGGTTATGAGCAAATAAATGCATAACTTTACTTTGGTTGAGTTGATAAAATATTGTTCTAGCAATTGTTTTTATCCCTGTCGGCTTAGGCCTTAGGGAAAGGTTAGCTCAATCGACCGCCGGATGGTACTTCGAACTACTATCCGGCTTCTTATTTAAAGCCCCCTGTTCATCATTCCTTTATATTCGTTTTTCTGTTCTCATTTTTGGGTTAGTTTTTGGTTTATATGGTTAGTTAAAGGGATGATGTCTTTTTTATTTCTTTACAACTATGGTGCGGCCCTGTATTTCAAATTTCACTTTCATAAACTTCAATATATCAAGCGCCTGGGCCAGGGTATTGTTCCGGTTTATGTTCCCCGTAAACTGTTCATCAGGTATGCCATCAGGGTATTTAACGTCTACGTTATACCATCTGCTCATTTCGTGCAATACAGCTTCCAGGCTGGCTCTGTTAAAGGCAAACCTGCCGCTTTTCCAGGCTATAGCATCGGCTGCGTTTACGGCTTCTACTTTTATAGCAGCGCCGGTGTTTGTGGCTTGCTGGTTGGGTTTAAGTAGTATTTCACTGGTGCGGGGTCCTAAAACAAGTTCAGGATGACGACCGTTTACTGCAGAGTGGTTAGTTAAACGTACTGAACCTTCCAGCAAAGTCGTTTTAATATTGCCTTCGCCCCGGTAAGCATTAATGTTAAAATGCGTACCAAGTACAGTCACCTGCTGCCCATCGCTTTGTACAATGAAAGGATGTGCTTTATCTTTTGACACTTCAAAATAAGCCTCACCTTCTAACAATATTTTGCGTTCTCTTCCAGAAAATTGTGAAGGGAACGATATTTTTGAATCTGCGTTGAGCCAGACCTTCGTACCATCTGGTAAAGTAAACTGATACGTCTGCCCGCGGGTGGTGCTCGCTGTTAGCATCATGCTATTCTCTCCCACCCCGTCATTGCGAGGAATCGAAGCAATCTCATCATGGGGTTGCGCAGCCTGTCCTGAGCGAAGCGAAGGATCCCCTCCTCGCAATGACGAATAGAATATCTTTCCATTTCCAACTACAACCCCGCTCTTCGCATCGCTCAATTGGATCACCCTTCCATTACCCAAAGTAATCGTCGCACCATTCTTACCTGGTGCTATGTCGTTGGCATACTGTGCGCTTCCGGGGTCCTGACCTGCGTCAGGATGACGACCGTTTATAGATGATGCATAGTAAAGCCACACTCCCAAAGTCATTACGGCCACCGCGGCAGCGGCTACCGCGATACGTGGCCATAAACGTTTTACAGGTGGAATTGCTTTAATTTCATTTTGTTGATTGATATCCTTAAATAAAGCGGCTACCCATTTTTGCTGTTCATCACTATCCATCTGCTCAAAGCTGGAATCAGCAGCACCATGCGCCTCAAACCACTGTTCAACCAATGCTTTTTCTGCCTCTGTGCATTCTCCCTTTTCATATCGGGCCAATAGTTCTATGATGTGCTTTGTACTCATTTTTTGCTTTCTAATACGGTAGTAGTTTGACAGAACAAATAGTACCGAAATTTTTTAATGTTTTTTTAACAGGAATATAACATCAGCGCCAAAACCTACCAGAAGATGGTAAAAAAGAAAGCAGAAAAAGACTTCTTAAGGTACTTTAAGGCTATACTGATCTGGTTTTTTACTGTCTGCTCCGATAAGTTGAGTTCTTCGGCAATTTCCTTAATACTGAGGTGCTGTTCCCTGCTTTTCTGAAAAATAGCCTGCGTTTTTTCAGGCAGTTCACTCAATTTGGCTTTGATGTTGCTTTCCAGTTCTTTTAATTCCAATTCTTCTTCCAGTGATACGTAAGCTGGCGAAAGCGCCCTTAGCTTTGCTGCATAATCTTCACGGACGATATTTTTCCTTATTCTGTTGATGATTTGAAAACGTACGATCCCAAACAGGTACGACTTTAGGCTTTCATTTATTTCGAGTGAATCCCGATCACTCCACAATCCCACAAAAACATCCTGGATCAGGTCACGTGCGTCTTCAAGGCTATACAATTTAGTTTCTGCAAAACGAACCAGTCCTTTAACATAGCGGCCATAGATCTCGGCATAAGCGTATTGATCGCCCTGCTTTAACAAAACAGTCAGTTCCTGATCAGAATATGCACTATAAGCAGCCATGATGTTAAGTTTTCCCTTGAACTAATTTAGTTAAAATCAAACAAACTTATATAATATTTCAACAGCAACGTTAACCACCAAACAAAATAATCATATCCGCTACCGCTGTCTGCTAAAATCAATATAAGTTCTCTCCCTGCTCAACGTCACATCTATGAAGAAGCTTTCTAACTCCTCCTTAGGGCTTTGGTCGCCCCACAAGCGAACCAACCCCTAAGCAGATGCTTCGCAGATGCGTAGCAGTTCCCTTGTTGTCCGAAGAGAGTCATGACACATTCCCGCAGAAAGTCTTATATAAAAATTCACAAAGCCTAATCATAAATATGATTAATCAATATATTTGCACAATGAGAATGACATTAATGCTTTAATATAAATTTCCCCGGTCTTCTGACCATCAGTATTTTGATTTACTGCCCGCCAGGGCAATAAACTATCTATTGTCTGAACATTTATATTAATCATTATGAACGAAATCTTAAATCAGGAACAAATACAATCCTTTATTACGGACGGCTTCGTCCGCATTGACAATGCCTTTTCTACGGAACTTGCCAGCGAAGCAAGAAATATTCTGTGGAAAGACATTCCTGCAGACCCCAATGACAGCAGCACCTGGACACAGCCCGTGGTCTGGCTGGGTATGTATACACAGGAACCATTCACCAAAGCCGCCAATACAACAGTCCTTCAAGGGGCATTCGATCAGCTTGCGGGTACATGCAAATGGATTCCCTGCATGAGCATGGGTGCTTTTCCAGTCCGCTTCCCCTCTGGGGTTGATTCAGGAGATACCGGCTGGCATGTAGATGCCGGTTTTGCCGGAGCCGATCCAAATGACTATTTCGGCGCACGTATCAACATAAAATCAAAAGGCCGGGCCTTGCTGATGCTTTTTCTGTTTTCCGATGTCACTGAACTGGATGCCCCTACAATAATCTTAAAGGGATCGCATCTCGACGTCGCAAGGCTGTTAAAGCCTGCAGGAGATGCCGGGCTGTCATTTATGGAATTAGCAGAAAAGCTGCCTGATCTCGCTGAGAAAGCGGCTGAATTGCCAGTAAAAAAAGAAATATACGCCACCGGAAAGGCAGGGACAGTATACCTCTGCCATCCTTTTCTGGTGCACAGGGCACAACGGCACCAGGGAACAGAACCCCGTTTTCTGGCCCAACCCCCGTTGCTGCTCAGAAGTGATTTTGAAATAGAAGGCAAGGAACAATATTGTCCTGTGGAAGCCGCAATCAGGCTTGGCCTTAATTCATAAACCTTTATAAACGAAGCTGTTCAGGGGATGTAATACAATTCCTTTGAACAGCTTCGGTTTTTAAGACTTGGTTTAATAACCATCAGCCACATAAAGAGCACTCCTGTTCAGAATCAAACTTTATCCTCTTTATGTGAT
Source organism: Pedobacter ginsengisoli (assembly GCF_030244015.1). Taxonomy (GTDB): domain Bacteria; phylum Bacteroidota; class Bacteroidia; order Sphingobacteriales; family Sphingobacteriaceae; genus Pedobacter; species Pedobacter ginsengisoli. Next base: position 919,232 of record NZ_JASSYX010000002.1, on the reverse strand, counting down.
TCAGGCTTTAATTCAGAATTGATAATCTCTTTTTCAAATTTCTTTTTGTCTTTCTGATTCCTGCGAATCATCCAGATTATCAAAATGATCACCAGCAGTAATACAGCAGCCACAATTAAATAGTTCATTTCCATGGTCAATAAAATTAATTGTTTTATAAAAATAAGTTTATAATACCCAATTAAACAGACAATTGCGGTTTTAACAAGATGGTAATCATTTGTTAACATAAGACATCCCTGTAATATACAGGATGATACCAGGCGAAAAGGAATTGAAAGCGACAAATAAATAAATACAATATTTCAACATTAGTCAGCAACTGAATATCTACATTTATCAAAAATGTACAAATATGATGAATGCATCCGCAATACCTCAGTTATTCTTGAGATTGTCACTTGGAATCGGCTTTATCCTGCCTGTACTGGACAGGTTTGGGCTGTTGGGTGCCCCGGGAGAGCCGAATGTCGGCTGGGGCAACTGGCACAATTTTGTTGTTTATACCAATAGTTTGCTCCCATACCTCAATGCTGGAACAGCCGAAGTCATGGGCGCGCTGGCTACCATTGGAGAAATCTTGTTTGGGATTTTGCTGATCATCGGCTATAAAACAAAATTAGCCGCCATCGGGAGTTTTGCACTGACACTCGCCTTTGCATTATCCATGTTGTTTTTCGCCGGATACAGGGCGCCATTCAATTATTCCGTTTTTGCGGTCAGCGCTGCCAGCCTCCTGCTGGCTACCGTTCCGCTTTACAAATGGAGCATTGATGCTTATTTAGCAGATTAACTTGATCTTCAGAACGTTAGCCTAATCTTCATCATCACAATTCATAAACAGTTCATCAATGTTCAGCCTGAAACCGGGCAGCAAGTCCGACACCAGTTCATTTCCTCCGGCATATGGTCTTCCAGCAACGAATGTTCCTTCGTCATTGAGCACATATTGAATCAAGGTCCGTTCTGAAGGATGAATTATCCAGTACTCACGCACACCAAACTCTTCATAGACTTTGTATTTATTGTCCAGTTCTTTCCTGTTATTTCCCGGAGACAGAACTTCAACAACGATATCGGGCGCACCCAGACAGCCTCTACTGTCGATTTTCCCTGGATCACATACTACACAAACATCTGGCTGGAGCACGGTAGTTACATCAACATCGTCTTTGGATTTGTAAGGAAAGCGCACATCGAACGGAGCAATAAAAGCCTCGCATTTCATCCCTTTCAGAAAATTGCCCAATTCCAAAAATATCCGTCCGGTAAACCTTTGATGTTTTGTAGAAGGCGCAGTCATTTTAAAGATCTTTCCTTTGATCAGCTCAAAACGCTCCTGTATGTGCCAGTTTAAATAGTTAGCGTAGGAATACGTACCTGAAAAGTCAATGTCGTTGACGGTCGTAATGATCCGTTCGGTATCGTAGGGCTTTGACGGAGCCTGTGGGCCCTTTTCTTTTTCTTTATCATTATCCACCTTCATATCCATAAAATTTGTAAATTCATTAAACACGCAAATATGACCAAACCAAAGCACCAGAGAACCTGACAAATGTAAACCGACAATCGCATTAAAAAAAAACTTTGTTTTGGGGTAAATATCAAGAATTTGTAACCATCTATAAAAAAAGAACCAATGAGCCGATCTATCTATCTTAATTGCAGACACCTACTGGTTACATTACTGATGCTCATTGTAGCATCACAGACCAATGCACAAAACATCACAGCAGCGCATTTCAGGGTTTCAGATAAAATACAGGGTCTCAGGTCTATCGAATTGATATTAAATTCAAAAATCATCATTGGCCTGGGGCCGGAGGGAAAAATTTTTTATGTAGATCAGGTTGACGGAAGTGATTCGGGCAATGATAATGATAACGGCCCCTCTTATGATCGTTTTTATAATACTGAAGGCAATCCAACTTCTATTGCCAACCAGCCAATAACGTATTTTGACAGTTCAGACAAGGACAAGGAGGGTAAGATCCAATCCATAGGAAGCATAAAATTTGACTACAATGACAGCTATGATATCCACGACATTAAAGGCAGGCTGAAGTCAATAGGAAGCATCAAAATTGCTTATAATAACAGTTTTGACATCCACGATAAGGCCGGCACCTTAAAATCAATCGGCGACATCGACATTAAATACTACAATGCTTTTGACATTAATGAGCCCCAGGGAAAGGTAAAATCAATAGGTAATGTAAAGGTCAGCTATTACAATAAGCTTGACGATGAAAAGTACTTTGGCAGAATAAAATCCATTACAGGGAACTCTAAACGGCTGTACATTACGAAATAAAAGGATTTTTTTACCCGATTTTATTCTCCCAGTTTTTGTCCTTCTTTCCTTTTTATTCCCCCAGTTTTTGCGCCCAATAACAAAAAAAGGTTGTTCTTCGAAAAGGCATAGGATTTTTGCTCTTTTTCAGAGTAAAAGGTCCAGCCTTAGAGAAGAATACCTTTTTTTGTCCTTCTTTCCTTTTTATTCTCCCAGTTTTTGCGCCCAATAACAAAAAAAGGTTGTTCTTCGAAAAGGCATAGGATTTTTGCTCTTTTTCAGAGCAAAAGGTCCAGCCTTAGAGAAGAATACATTTTTTTTTGTCCTTCTTTCCTTTTTATTCTCCCAGTTTTTGCGCCCAATAACAAAAAAAGGTTGTTCTTCGAAAAGGCATAGGATTTTTGCTCTTTTTCAGAGTAAAAGGTCCAGCCTTAGAGAAGAATACCTTTTTTTGTATCTTTACAGCAAAAATGCAAGCTGTTCTATCGCTGCGAACTCGTTTCGGAGAGGAAAGTCCGGGCAACACAGAGCATCCCGCTTCCTAACGGGAAGGGTCCCGATGTAAAATCGAGATACGGAAAGTGCCGCAGAAAGCACACCGCCGATGGGATTTGGCCGATGCCGCAAGGCTAAGCCATTGACACAGGTAAGGTTGAAAACGTGAGGTAAGAGCTCACGATTTTTGCCAGTGATGGCAAGACTGGTAAACCCCGGGAGTTGAAAGACCAAATAGGCTAACGCATGTAGGGCTGCTCGCCCGATGTTAGTGGGTAGGTCGTTAGAGATAAATGGCAACATTTATACTGGATTAATGATAGAATCCCGATTTATTGGGAACAGAACCCGGCTTACAGGCTTGCATTTTTTTGATTTTATAATGCATTACTGATAAAAGTAATATATTAGCATACGGATAATAAAATTTTAACACACCACATGGCGAAACTGTTAATAATTGATGATGAGCGGGCGATAAGAAGCACATTACGTGAGATCTTAGAATATGAAAATTACGAAGTTGACGATATTGACAATGGTGTAGACGGACTTGATCTCATAAAGAAAAAGAAATACGACCTCGTTCTTTGCGACATCAAAATGAGCAAGATGGATGGTATGGAGGTGCTGGAACAGGCACTTGCCTATAGTCCTGATCTTCCTTTCATTATGATATCGGGCCATGGCACGGTTGAAACCGCGATAGAAGCCAGTAAGAAAGGTGCATTTGACTTTATCTCCAAGCCACCTGACCTGAACAGGCTGTTGATCACGGTTAGAAATGCGCTGGACAGGGGCACTTTGGTTACTGAAACCAAGGTACTGAAACGTAAGGTCAGCAAGACAAGGGATATCCTGGGTTCGTCTGATAACATCAACAAGATCAAAGAAACTATAGAACGTGTAGCCCCTACTGAGGCCCGTGTACTGATCACCGGTGCAAACGGAAGCGGTAAAGAGCTGGTAGCCCGTTGGGTACATGAAAAATCTAACCGTGCGGACAGCCCGCTTATAGAGGTAAATTGTGCGGCCATTCCTTCCGAATTGATTGAAAGTGAACTTTTCGGACACGAGAAAGGCTCATTCACTTCAGCTGTTAAACAGCGTATCGGTAAGTTTGAACTGGCAAATGGTGGTACGCTTTTCCTGGATGAGATCGGAGACATGAGCCTTTCAGCACAGGCAAAGGTACTTAGAGCTTTACAGGAACATAAAATTACCCGTGTGGGTGGCGAGAAAGAACTGGAGGTAAATGTGAGGGTGCTTGCGGCTACCAACAAAGACCTGATGAAGGAGATTGAGGAAGGCAACTTCCGGATGGACCTTTACCACCGTCTGAATGTGATCAACATCCACGTACCCCCGTTAACGGAGCGTACTGAAGATATCCCGGAGATCGCGCAAAACTTTTTGGAAGACATCTGCAAGGAATATGGTATGCCTGTTAAAAAGATCAGTGAAGGTGCGATAGCTGCACTGCAGAACCTGCCCTGGACAGGTAATGTGCGGGAACTGCACAATATGATCGAGCGTTTGATCATTCTGAGTGACAAAACCATTACTGAGCATGATGTAAGTGCATTTGCAAATCCGGGCGGTGGCACCAATATTGGTGCGGCTAATGGAAGCAACCATGCACCTGCAAACAGCAACGGAAGCGGCGGTGCTTTCAATTATGAAAAATTCAGCAATTTCCAGGATTATAAGGATTATGCGGAAAAGGAGTTCATCAAGTTTAAACTGGAGAAGAACAACTGGAATGTGTCTAAAACTGCAGATGACATCGATATTCAGCGCAGTCACTTGTATAGCAAAATAGAGAAATTTGGTCTGAAAAGGGTTGCGGATTAACTACAACCTTCTACTGGCCTGTAAATGAAAAGCTCCCCGATTACCGGGGAGCTTTTTTTATAACCTCACGTCATGCTGAATTTATTTCAGTATCCCGGAATAGAAAGTAACATCCTGCAAGGCCAGGATGCTGAAATAAATCAGCATGACGAGCGAACCAGATAGTCTCTTAGTACTATAGCCTCTTAGTATTTATAAACTACAAACTCAGCAAGGAACGTTAGATCCTGCTTGCCTTCAAGCATAGTGATCCTGATGTTCTTTAAAAATTGCCGGGTGATCGGGTATTCCTGATAACTCAGCAAACCGGGATTGAACTCGAGGTTATCACCCAGTGAAAACCAGGTAGTCCCATCCAGCGAACCCTCAAGTTTAAATTTGGTAAATCCGTTGGCATTATTCTGCCTTGGTGCCATAGCTATCTTCGTGACATAGATCGGTGTCTGCATATCGAAACTTAGCCAGTGCGGAAAGCTGCTGCGTGGCGCGGTATATCTCGAATGCCAGATCGTTGATAGGTTGCCATCCAACACTGCTGAAGCGAGTCCGGTATTCTCACCGGTAGGCTGTTCGGTTGAGGCCGAGGCCACCCATCCTGCAGTCGGTGCCGGCATTTCTTCCAGTTTCGGTGCAACAATAAAGATCGTTTTTGCTGTCGGATTGAGTGCGTAACCAGATGCCTCTGTAATGCTCAGCGGTAGCAGATAACTCTTTTCCGCATTAAATTTTGTAGAGTGGTACTTAACTGATACCAAATCAGATGACATCCCCCCCTTAGGGATCACCAGGTTCAGTTTGTCGATTTCATAAGAATCGGCCGGAAAAAGTTCATACGGATCGAGCGCAGAATTTACCCTGATCGCATTTAAACTATCGAGCGCCTTATGATCTATGGCCAGTTTGATGTTGATATTGTTGGCCGGATACCCCAGTGCACCTATCCCCGCGCCAAAAGTAAAAGTACGTGCGGTATCGGCATAAGGAAATATGGTTAAATTCTGAATCCCTCTGTTGGCTTTTGCAATAAAGATCTGCGCCCCTTCTTTGGAATCAGTTTCCTTTTCGTAGGAAGTATTCCTTTCACAGGCAGTGAACGATACAATTGCGAAAAGAAGGAGCAGGTTATGTTTTATGATGTTCATATAAATATTTATAAATGATTAATACCCCGGAAACTGAACCATTACTTTATTTCTGTCAGCTTCGTTCTGACCATAAGGCATGAAGTAGTAGCGTCTTTGCCATTGTGCCCTGTTGATGGCTGCAGTTCTTTTATGATATGCAGGATCTGAAAGTGAAGTACCAGCATCCATGTTCATTCCATAAAATGCACCCCCCTGATTGGATCCTGGTTTATCGGCAATTTTCCAGCGGCGCACGTCAAAATAGCGGTTACCCATCTCGAAACAAAGTTCAATACGTCTTTCCAGGCGTATTTCTTTGCGCAAATCGTCCTGTGAACCAGAGTTCAGGGACGGAAGTCCTCCCCTGTTGCGTACTGCATTTAAATATTTTAATACATCGGCATTGCCTGGTTCTGCTTCATTTAATGCTTCTGCATAATTTAAATACAATTCCGCAAGTCTGATTACCATGGCCGGTCGGGTAACGTTGACCGCAGGGCTGACACTGTAAGTCGGGTGCAGGTTTTTTCGCACAACATATCCCGTTTTGGGCCAGTCACGGGGTGCCCCTGCTTTTCCTGAAGTTCCGGTATTGAAAAACTCAACCCTGGAGTTGTTGGTACCGGTCTTTGCTACCGCCGGACTAACCGAGCCGTTGAAAGTAATGTCTGCATAAAAGCGTGCTTCTCTGTTGGTGTACATCGTATTCGTACCAGCTACGTAATATGGAGTAGCTGGTTTGTTGTATGTATTTTCGTTGTAATCCGGGTGGCCTGTAATGGCCATGCCATCGCTCATCCTGAAATCATCTACCAGGCTTTGTACCACACCTATTCCATTGTATGCTGTTCCTTGTGTAGAACGCGGCGCAATTCGAATTTCCCATCCGCTGGTCGCACTGGCGGTTCGTAACCAGATACCCTCTGTTTTCCATCCGTCCCAGTAAAGGTTTCGGGATGACAGGAAAGCTGCACGAAAAGGGTCTGCATCATTAACCTTGTACAGGGCTTTGTTTTGCGATTCTGCTAAATCAATTGCTGCTTTGGATGCATCTGCTGCTTTCTTCCATCGGGTGGCATCGTAAGTTGGATTTAACAATACTTTACCGTCAAGGTTCTTAAAATCAGAGAATTCTGAATTTCCATTGTACAATGGACTGGCATGGTACAACAAGATCTGAGATTCTACAGCTGTGGCGATGATCTTATTGATCCGTCCGGTCTGTGCAATGTCCAGATCAGTGGAACTGCCTACAGCAAAATTGTTCAGCGGCAGATCTGCTTTGGCTGCAGCGATTTCACTCAATACGAACGCAACGCTTTCGTCCCATGAACTTCTGGGAATCTGGAAGTCATCTTCAGGAGCCATTGATTTTAGTGGCATGATCACAACCGGACCAACTTCTTTCATCATGAGCCAGTAATAATATGCTCTTAAGAAGCGGGCCTCACCTTTATATTGTTTGATCAGTTCCGGACCATTTACCAAGGCCAGAATCTCCTGGTTGCCATCTATTCTTTCCAAAAAGATAGTCGCCGCACGGATGCGCTCATAATAGGCTGCAAATTTTGTAGGTGTAGTGCTGGGCGACATGGCCCCGCTCACCAGCGCAGGTGTGTTCCAGTTCGAAGCATCACCTTCATCGGTGGTGGTGAGAAATATGTATCCGAAATTATCCAGGTTCCAGGGATCAGGAACCATGCTGTATAATCCTGCCAGCCAGTTTTCAGTTTGCCCCCTGTTGGCAAAAATATCTTCTACCTTGGTAATGTTGTCCGGAACGGTATCAAAAAAACCTTTTTTACATCCCGCAGGCAGCAGCATCGCTAAACAAAATGCAATTGCCAGTATGTTATGATATATTTTGTTCGTCTTCATGGTTTATTTTATTGAAAGTTAGCGCGTAAACCCATATTGTATGTGGTGATGTTTGGATAAGAAGCTCCACGGCCATCTCCCAGTTCAGGATCCCACAATTTCCATTTAGAGAAAGTCAGCAGGTTGGTACCGTTGGCAAATATCCTGAGGCGTTTAATGGCCACTTTGGACAGGAACTTATTGTCAAAGTTGTAACCCAGTTCCGCACTTTTTAAACGGATATAATCGGCGCGCTGTACCCACCAGGTGCTGGTATAGTAGTTGGTAGTGATGTCCTGATTGGTGGAAAGACGCGGATAGAATGGCCTTGGATTCGGATTATCAGGCGTCCAGCGGTCATTAACAGAGGTGTACATATTGCCGTAAGACGGGCCCTGAGAAAATGGCGTAGTCCCAAAACCCCCTGCGTAGTTGAAATCCACCAGCGCTGCTCCCTGAAAGAACAAACTGATGTCAAATTTCTTGTAGCCACCACCAAAATTGAGGCCATATACGATACGCGGTACAGCCCCATAGCCTATACCCGTCTGGTCATTGGAATTGATCACACCATCGCCGTTCAGATCTTTGTACCGGATATCTCCCGGACGTACATCACCGGATTGAACGGCTGCATTGTCTACTTCTTCCTGGGTCTGGAACAGACCGGTGGCTATATAACCAAAGCGCTGGCTGATCGGCTGACCAATGCGGTTCAGATAATCATATCGCCATGGCGGCAAACCGTCAAATACCGCTAAGTTTTTATTATAATTGAATGTTCCCCTGAAGCTGAAAAAGCTTTGATCGCCAAAATTTTTGGTATAATTCATGGTAGCATCTATACCTTTGTTCCGGGTCTTACCAATATTGTTATACGGAATATTACCAACGGTAAATCCTGAATTGTAAGGGATTACATAGTTCGGCAAAAGAATTCCTTCACGCCTTTCCTTAAATAACTCAATAATAAACTGCAGGTCGTCTTTAAGGAAATTAAGTTCTATACCAAGATTTTGCCTGTAAGAGCTTTCCCATTTAACATCACCTCCGATGCGGCTTTCACCGTATCCATCGTAGCTTCTTGTGGATCCCGGTTCACCAAATGTATAACCATATCCGGTTCCGATAGTGGTCAGGTACAAAAACCTAAGGTCAGGGGTGTTTATATTATTTGACGAATTTCCGGATACACCGTAGGTGTAACGAAGTTTAAAATGAGAAATTACATCTTTAACCGGCTCAAAGAAGGATTCTTTGGACACAATCCAGCCCGCCCCTATAGACGGGAAAAGTCCATAACGCTTGCTTGGGACGAAGTTGTCAGATCCCGAGTAGGAGAAGTTTCCTTCTACAAAATAACGGTCTTTGTAGCCGTAAGTAGCACGGCCAACAAAATTACGCTGACGGTATGGAATAGCACCTTTATAACTGGTCACACGCGCTGTTGCATCGCTGTAATCCGACTGATTGAATAAAGCAAGTCCGGACACGTCATGATCACCAAATTTCCTGGAATAGTTTAATGCTGCTTCACTGTAAAAACGCCTGTCACCATACCTGGTATAACCATAGCCAAGATCATTGGTACCTGCAGTACTGATGGCAGTGATCAGATTTCCTTCTGTATCCCTGGTATTGCCAAAATAGGTCTGCACAGTTCTGGTACGGTTCAGGTTGTTGTTTACGTTTACGTCAAATGCAAACAATGCGGAGAAATTCAGACCCTTGGTAATCATATTCAGCTCCTGAGCAACTTTCAGGTTGGAGCGGACGGTATTGTTGTAGGTTGTCGTTACGCCCGACTGTGTAAGCGCCATCAGCGGACTGGGAAGTGTACCAGGCAACTGCGGCCATTGCCCGTTGGAGTAACGGGTAGGGATGATGTGCGGAGCAGAGCTGGTAGCAAGTGCAAAAAGCTCATTTACACCATAACCAGGCTGGTTAATGTTAGTGATAAAGCCGTTAACACCAAGATCCAGCTTGGTAGTTTTGGTGATGTTTACGCCTACATTACTGGTAAAACTGAACCTATCCATTTTAAGTGTGGAATTGTAGGACTGAACCTCATCGCGCTTGAACATCCCCACCTCGCCATAATAACCGGCAGAAATATAATAAGTCGCATTGTCTGAACCACCCCGCACATTTAAAGTAGCACGGTTGTTATTTCCATATTTATTGAACAATGTACCATACCAGTCTACATTTGGATAAATGTCCGGATCCTCGCCGGAAATATGCTTTGCAATCCGCTCTTCGGTATACAGTGGCGTCCTGCCACGCATGGTAAGTCCCTCATTGTACAAAGTCATGAATGACGGTCCGTCCAGGAACTTGGGAAGCTCAGTGAATTTACTGGTGCCCTGATTGATTTCCGCATTGATTGTGGGCTTTCCTGATTTGCCTTGTTTGGTAATGATGATGATTACCCCGTTTGCACCTCTGGTACCATATACCGCTGTTGCAGACGCGTCCTTTAGTACAGTGAAACTTTCAATGTCCTCAGGATCTATGTTATTGATAGACCTGTCCGGCACCCCATCTACCACCAATAGCGGCGTTTGCGGACTGGAAGAAAATGTTCCTATGCCGCGGATAAATATATCTGCAGCATCTGAACCTGGTGCACCTCCTCGCTGATAGGCCACAACCCCTGCCAGGCGGCCGGCTATTGCGGATGTCAGGTCCCTTACGGGAAGTTTTAATTCCTCCGGCCTTATGGTGACCTGTGCACCCACCAGACTCGCTTTCTTTTGTTTACCAAACCCTACGATGGCTACCTCATCAAGACTGCCTTCGTCTGGCACAAGTATGACATTAATGTCTACCCTATTTCGCACCGGGATGACCTGCTTTTTATAACCTACATAGCTAAATTCGAGTGAGTCAGTAGGCTCGACTTCAATGGTGTACTTACCATTGCCGTTCGTAACTGCATTGCGCTGTTCACCAGTCACCTTCACGCTTACTCCAGGTATGGGCATAGCCAGCTCATCTTTTACCACACCGGATACCTTCATAAACCTGAGGGCCTGTTGCGGCTTTGCGGTTACAGGATTGTCCTTAATTTCCTTGACCACTATGGATTTACCATCTATGGCATAGGTCAATCCAGTGTTGGTCAGCACGCTGTTGAGTGCAGTTTGGAGGCTTGCCTCCTTTAAATTTACATGAACAGGTTTTGCATTATCCATATTGGTCGATATGATAATGATGTTATATCCAGTCTGTTTTCTGATGGACTTTAGCACTTTGTCCAGCGATTCATTCTTTACATTGAGCGTAATCTTATTCTGCGCTAAACTGGCAGCATTTACCTGTAGCAGCGCTGATATGATTAAAATAACTGTCAACTTCATGATTAATAAGATTTTCTTATTCATACAGAAAGCCCCATACGAATCAGAGAGATAAATTTTCATACATTTGAATTGGTTTGGTTGTTGATTACCATTGCGCTGCAAACGCTTTGGTATTCAGGTTCGATTAATTGGTTTTGTTGATTCAAAATTTTGATAGGTAATCCAAACTTCTTTGACCAGGGGTGCGCGAACACTCCTGGTTCTTTAGCAAGGCTTCCCGGGCCATACTTTAGATACCGGTAAGTAGAGTTTACAGCATAACAGTGATCCTCCTTCCTTCTGTTTTAAATTTGAATTTATCAGTGCTTTCGAGCATTTTCAGCAGTTCGGGCAATTCAGTATTTCTGGAAATGGAACCCATTACTTTTACTTTATTGCTGATCCGGCCTGTGTAGGTGACTTCTACGTCGTACCAGCGCTCCAGCTTACGCATGATCATTTCCAGATTATCATTTTCAAAGGTAAAATAGCCGTTTTTCCAGGCGATGGCTTCTTCTGTATCAACCTCTTTAATGTTGATTCTGTTGTCTTTTACAGTTGATTGCTGACCCGGTTTTAGAATTACATCATCCAGTTCCATCGCTGCTTCGCGTTTTTGAGAGGAGGAGGAAGCGGTTATCTTAACACTGCCTTCAACAAGAGTGGTCTTAATACCCGCTTCGTCCTCATAAGCATTGATGTTAAAATGGGTACCAAGGACTTGTACTTCCTGCTGTTTGGAAACAACCACAAAAGACTTGGTTTTGGACTTAGCCACTTCGAAATAGGCTTCCCCTGTGAGTTCTACCTTTCTTTCCTTTCCCGCAAATTGAGACGGATATCTTAGAACTGAAGCAGCATTTAACCAGATTTTGGTTCCGTCTACGAGTGTGATCTGGTATTGCCCGCCTTTAGGAGCTTCAAGTGTATTGTATTTGAGCGGGTCACCTGCTTTTCCCGGAATCACTTCACAGGCAATCTGTCCGTTCGCGGTTTTGGTGATCTTTACACCGGCATGAACGGCCAGTGTACCGCTCAGGGTATCATTTAAGACGATCCGTTTTCCGTTGGACAGTGTTAGGTATGCCTTATTTCCGCCAGGCCTGGCTATGCTGGCCTGTTCACTTGTTTTGAGAGGCTGCTCCTGTCTTTTATACATCAGGAAGAACAATCCGGCTGCCACGACAATAAGGAGAGAGGCGGCAATACTTAGATAATGTCTTTTTAACCCGATAACTGATTTGTCTTTGTTTTCGTTTAGCGCCTTAATTCTCCTGGACTGGAGCGCAGTCCATATTTCTTTTCGGGTTTGGTCATAGTCGGGTTCATCAAGATCATCTGAGGTCATTTCCGACTGCTGATTGTACCAGTTTTCTACAGCAGCCTTCTCCTGAGGTGTACAGATCCCTTTTTTATATTTATCAAGCAGTTCTTCCTGCGCAGCGTTAAAGTCTTCCATTTTATATGAGCCCTTTTTAGGCTTAATTATGGGTATAACGACTTAGCTTAGCCCAGGGAGTAGATGAAATTGAATAAAATTAAAATAAAAATGCTCCCAGTCTTGCTTTGAGAATGTGCAGGGCATTGCTCACTTGCTTTTTGACCGTTTTATCTGATATCTGAAGGTATTCCGAAATCTCTTTATAGGATTTATATTCCCTGCGGCTCATCACAAAGATCTCCCGCATTTTAGGAGGCAGGAACTGGATTTCGGATTCAATTTGCCGGGCTAGTTGCCGCTCACGTACCAGGCCATCAGGGGGCTGAAGCTGACTTTCCATTTCATGCTGCAGACTTGCAAGGTATTTGGCTTTCACTTTGGAATGTTTAATATAATCCAGCACCTTATTGCGGGTAGCTGTATAGAGGAATGCCGCAAGTGGCTGAGTGATACCTGAGGTGCTTAATTTGGTCCACAACACCATGAATACCTCCTGTACCACATCTTTTGCTTCTTCATCATTCTGAAGCATCTTTCTTGCATGGCGATAAAGAAGTGCCCAGTATCTGTCATAAATGATTTCATATGCACTGTCATCTCCCTGCTGAAATGAAATCAGGACGTCTTCATCATCGGTGTATAAAAGTGTACTCATCTCAAACATTTAATTGTTATCAGCAACAGTGATTAAATCTGCCGACCCCCCGATCAGCAGTTCAAATGTCTATTAAATATTCTCAATTCGGGTTTTTGTGCTTAAAGTAAAACTATTAAATAATAGTACACAGTTCATACGCAAACGTTGCGCAACCGTTTGCGTTAAGCGTCAAACTTATCCAGCAGCTTGATCAGCGTGGCAAAGTCTTTTGGATATGGTGCGTCGATGAATATGTCTTTATCATCCAGGCCTTTGAAAGTAACGAACCTGGCATGCAGGGCAAACCGCTTCATGATGGGCTGTTCTTCATCGTCTTTGGCAATACGGTAGCCTTTCTTTATACCGGAAAGAAACACTGGCTTGCCTTTATACATGTGATCGCCGACGATAGCGGCGCGCTGGGTGGCGAGGTGAATCCTGATCTGGTGCATGCGGCCGGTTACAGGCTTACATTCCATCAAAGTATAATGTCTGTAATTCTTTAGGGTATTGAAATAAGTTTCCGCACGTTTACCTTCTTTTCTGTCTATCGTTACACTTTTATTGCCGTCATTGAGAATTGGAAGGTCAATAAACAGGTCCTTGAAAACGAATTGTCCGTCCACGACAGCATGATAAACCTTGTTGACCCTGCGCTTTTCAAATTGTATGGATACATGACGATAAGCTTCAGGCGTTTTGGCGATGATCATGGCACCGGAGGTCTCCTTATCCAGACGGTGTGCTACCTGCGCATCGTCGGCATATTGTTTGGCCAGGCGCAGAATATTTACTTCACCGGAACCACCGCGCTCATCCAGAGAGGCTACAAAAGGAGGCTTGTTTACAACGATATAGTCATCGTTTTCGAAAAGGATCAGGTCTTTAAAGGAAGGATATTTCACTCGGTAATTTTACGTAAAGCGCAAAAATACAAATAAATTACCGTGAGCCCATATATGAGGTTACGAAAGTTCGAATTTATAGCCCACACCCTTTACGGTAGCCACATAAGTTTCTCCCAGTTTTTCACGGAGTTTGCGGATGTGCACATCAATAGTACGATTGGTCACTACGACTGAATCCTCCCAAATGTTCTTTAAGATAGATTCCCTGGTATACACTTTTCCCGGTTTCGAAGCCAGCAGGTATAACAATTCAAATTCTTTTTTAGCGAGAACAACCTTTTTACCGTCCTGATAAACCAGGTAAGCTTCCCTGTCGATCACCAGGTCGCCAATTTCCACTTTATTATCAGAAACTTCATCAGTACTGGAATTTCTTCTCAATATGGCATTGATCCTGCTGACAAGTGCCCGTGGCTTTATAGGCTTAGCTATATAATCATCAGCACCTACATTAAACCCGGCTATTTCAGAATACTCTTCGCTCCTTGCCGTCAAAAACACCATGAACGTGCTTTTAAACTCAGGAATTGCCCTCATTAGGCGACAAGCCTCTATCCCGTCCATTTTGGGCATCATGATATCCAGGATGATTAAATCAGGATGAACTTTCTTAGCAACTGTGATCCCTTCCTGTCCATTATTGGCAAGAAAAACCTGATACCCTTCTTTCTTTAGGTTATATTCAATTAACTCTAAAATATCCGGTTCATCATCTACAATCAGTATCTTTTGTTTTACAGCGCTCATAGCTTTAATTATTTGTTACGAAAATAGGTAATCAATTATAATATAGCGTTAAACACATGTTAACAAATTGTTAATACCTACTTATATATTAACATGAATTTAGGCTTAGCGTAAAGTTTTACTTAAGAAAGCTTCAAGGTCCTCACCCCTAAGATTTTTAGCTACGATCATACCATTAGGGTCAAGCAGAAAATTACTTGGAATGGCTTCGATATGATACTTTCTGACCATATCTCCTTCGAAATCCTTCAGTTCTCCTGCATGGTTCCAGGTCAGCTGATCTTCAGCAATAGCCTTTTTCCAGGCTGTCGCATCTTTATCCAGTGAGACACCAAGTATGGTAAAATTCTTGTCCTTATAGGCATTGTAGGCTTTGACCACATTTGGATTTTCCTGTCTGCAAGGTGCACACCAGGAAGCCCAAAAATCGATCAATACATACTTTCCTTTAAAATCATCCCGCTTTACAGATTGTCCATTCAATCCCGGAACCGTAAAATCCGGAGCCGGATGCCCTACCTGTACCGTTTGCAGGCTGGCCATCTTGTCAACAAACTCAGTTACGGTCTTGTTTTTTTTCAGGTCTCCGCTGATCTTTCCTGCGAAAGCAACCATCTCCTTTTCATATTCAGCCGGGTTCAGCATATTTATGGCGTAAAAACCGGCCAGTGATTCTGTATTTTCATTGGCAAACTTAAGCACCGCAGCATTTAGTCCCGCCAACTCTGCGTTGTATTTAGGAGCAATCTGCTGCATGATCGTTTCGCGCTGGTCAGGCTGCTTCGACACGGCTTCATCAAATTGGGCCTGTATGGCCGCCATTCTGCCTAAATAAGCATTTTTTGAGGTATTTAATTCCTGCAGTTTATCAGCTTCCTTCCCCCCTGAAATGTTGTATGTCAGCATTTTATCAGTAAGATCAGCACTGATCTTAACGCCATCTCCATTTTCCGCAATGATCACATATTCGCTATGGCCCGCAGCAATCTTGAAGAACTCCACACCTTCAGTACTGTGGCTAAATTTAAACTCTCCTTTTTCTGAGAAAACTGTAGAATCAAGCGGCGACTGGTTGTTTTGCTGTACAGCGTACAGATAAACTTTGCTTTTCGGCTCGGCATTTTTAAATTCTCCGCTGATCACAAATTTACTTTTGTCTTTACATGATGCAAAAGCAACGCTGATCATTATCAACACATAGACTAATCTCTTCATAACGCTTGTTTATTTCTTATTCTTATTTTAATTTCTCTTGTACCAATTCATTTATTTTCTGGGGATTGGCTTTCCCTTTTGCCAGTTTCATGACTTCGCCGACAAAAAGGCCCAGCACTCCTTTTTTTCCTTTTTTATAAGCCAGCGCCTGCTGTTCATATCTGGACAACACTTCCTCTACAAATTTAACGAGTTCGTCGCCATTGTCCACGATCAGCAGGTTTAAATCTGCTGCAAGCTGCTGTACATCCACAGGTTCAGTATCTTTTTGGCTCAATAAAGCGGGCAGCAATTGTTGTAATGCGATCTGCTGGGTCAACATTTTATCATCCACCAGGTTGATCACATCTGCAAGCTGTCCGGGGCTTACTTTAAATTCTGCGATCGTTATGTTTCGTTCATTCAGCAAAGCCCTCACCGCGCCCGTCAGCCAGTTTACCAGGCTTTTGGGATTATTTACATTCAGCAAAGCCGCTGTAAAAAAGGCCAGCAGATCATGGTCTTCAGCAATTAATGTAGCATCTGCAACATTTACATCATAATCATGCACCAGTTGTTTACAGATCTCAGCGGGCAACGCAGGCATATCAAATTTCAGCTGTGCCAGCCATTCATCGGAGATGTGTACAGGCGCCAGGTCGGGATCGGGAAAGTAGCGGTAATCATTTGCTTCCTCTTTACTTCTCATGGGCGATGTTGTGCCCTGTTCGGCATCAAAGTTCAATGTGCTTTGCACAATCTTTCCGCCATTTTCCAGAACTTCCTGCTGTCTGCCAAATTCAAAGTCCATTGCCCTGCGTACGTTTCTGATCGAGTTCAGATTTTTCACCTCACAGCGGGTGCCATATTCCAGTGTACCCTTTTTACGGATAGATATGTTGGCATCGCAGCGCAAACTGCCCTCCTCCATATTGCCGTCACTCACATCCAGAAAGCGAACGAGCTTTCTCATTTCAGTCAGCAAAGCCGACGCTTCTTCAGAACTGCGGATATCAGGTTCGGTAACAATCTCAATCAAAGGCACTCCTGCCCTGTTCAGATCAACATAGGAGTACAGGTCATCCTGATCGTGCAGGCTCTTACCGGCATCCTCTTCCAAATGGATCCGGTTGATGCCGATACGCTTTTCTTCACCATTGCTCAGCGTTACGTTCAGAAAACCATTCTGGCAGATCGGCTTATTGTCCTGCGTGATCTGGTACCCTTTTGGAAGATCTGCATAGAAATAATTCTTTCTGTCAAAGTAATTGACCTGATTTATAGTGCAATTCAGTGCCAGGCCCATACGAACAGCCTTGGCGACGACTTCTTTGTTCAACTTAGGCAGTGCGCCCGGCAAAGCCAGTGAGACTGCAGAAATATGCTCATTGGGTTTCGCACCAAATGCAGCACTGTCTGCCGAGAATATTTTTGATTTTGTATTTAACTGTACGTGGATTTCCAAACCAGATACCAATTCATATGCTGATGCAGAAACTGCTGTCTTCGTACTCATTTATAGGCAATAATGTTACTTACTAAAGTTGATTCAAGGATACAAACATAACCATTTATGCGTTATTAACACATGATTGTAGCCATAATTATACTTGTGGCACAAGTTTTGAAAATTAATATTACAACACACAAACACTAAAACCGTTAATTCTATGAAAAGATTAATTTTATTGGCGATGCTCGGATTCGCATCAGCAATAGCAACAACAGCACACGCCCAGGTCAGTATCAATGTCAGTATCGGTTCCCAGCCAAGATGGGCCCCGGTATATTACGAGGAAGTAGCATACAGGCCGGTTGTTACACGGTATTATGCCCCGGCCCCGCGCTATGTTTCAGTACGCAGACATTACCGTCCGGCGCCGGTTTATTACAGCGCACCAAGACACTACAAACGTTACAAAGGCCATAAAGTAAAATACTACGGTGCTCCGAAACACCACTACCGTCACCGCGATGACAGGAGAGACAGATCGCGCTATCAATACAGAAGTGAAAGAAGAGACCCTGGTATTGAACGTATCATCAGGCCAAGAGGATAAAATTAAAGATAAAGAGCCTGCCTTATTGAATGTAATGGCAGGCTCTTCTATATATAAAATCTACCCAAACCAGGCAACCCCGGTTTATGGTTTTCTTCATTGAGGCATATGATGAGACAATGCTTTCAATCCTATATTCGCTTCTTTAAACACCGTATGAAGCCTGGCGGCAAATTCCACCGCATGCTTTCCATCACCATGCAGGCATATGGTATCAGCCTGCTTCGCTATTTCAGAACCATTCACCGTGGTGACCAGCCCTTCCCTCACCATCCGGAGCGATCGCGCAACCGCAAGATCTTCATCAGTGATCAGCGCATTGGCCAGGTTACGTGATGTCAGTTTGCCATTATCCTGGTAGCTCCTGTCGGCAAATACTTCGTTGGCTACTTTTAAACCAATTTTGGATCCTGCATTTATCAGCTCACTGCCCGACAACCCGTACAAAATTAACAGCGGATCCACTTTATAAACCGCTTCTGCGATGGCCTCTGCAAGACCGGCATTTTCAGCTGCCATATTGTAGAGTGCTCCATGAGGTTTCACATGATTTAAAGATCCCCCTTCAGATTTTGCGAAAGCATAAAGCGCTCCGATCTGGTAGACCATCATATCATAAGCCTCCTCCGCACTGATCGCCATCGTTCTTCTGCCAAAACCCTGGAGATCAGGTAATCCGGGATGTGCACCTATTGCCACACCATATTTTAAGGCCAGCCGGACCGTTTTCTTCATTACAGCGGCATCACCCGCATGAAATCCGCAGGCGATATTGGCTGATGTAACGTAAGGGAAAATGGCCTCATCGCTGCCAATCGTATAAACCCCAAAACTTTCACCCATGTCACAATTCAGATCGACAGTAGCTGCTGTATTTCCCATGATCTATATGTATTTAAATGTTATTGCCTGCTTCAATTGTTTAATCTGCTTTTCCCTAAGCAGCAAAGCCGCTCTGGCTTCTGCTAAAGTAACCAATCTGAACCGGATCTGTTGTCCGCTTTTCATTTGCGCCAGCCTGGTCAGATCAGCAGTGATTACCTGTAAAACACGCGGATAGCCCCCTGTTGTTTGATGATCTGCCATTAAAATGATTGCTGAGCCGTCCGGAGTGACCTGTACCGTTCCAAAACAAACAGCCGATGAAAGCATTTCTTTGGCTTCGGTCATTCGCAGCGCGGCGCCCTGCAGTCTATAGCCCATCCGGTCCGCGTCATTAGTGATCTGGTATTTTTCCTCCTCCAGCAAGGCCAGACTTTGCTCCGTAAACAAATGATATTCAGGCCCTTTTAATACCCTGATCATTTCACCATCAAGTTCAGGATAAAGTTTCAGGTCGAGCGACCAGTTGAACAGCTTTTCAGTACCCTTATAGATCCTGTTAAAAGACAATGTATCTTCATTTTTTAATGCCTGCCCCTTATAACCGCCAAACCCAGCCTTTAAAAAGGTAGAATAGCTGCCCAATACTGCATGCAGCTTAAAACCACCAAATACAGTAAGGTAGGTTCTGCAACCTTGTACCGCAGCGCCAAAGCTCAAAACCGAACCTTTTTTCACATACACGGGCCTCCACATCTTTACAGTCAGCCCATCTACAAGAGGGCTCATGTCCCCACCGGTCAGTGCAACCAGCTGGGCAGTCTCAAACAATATTTTAGGGCCCGGCAGTGTGCATTCCAAACCTGCCTCGCCCATTTCATTTCCCAGCAGTAAATTTCCTATCTGCAAGGCAAGGGTATCCATAGCGCCGCTTACAATGATGCCATCTTTCCTGTATCCGGTTCTTCCGAGATCCTGTACGGTTGTTTGTAAACCCGCTTTTATGATCTTAATACCCATCAACTTCTCCTTTCAGCATTTGAAACTCCAGCGCGTCAATCGCTACAAAACGAACCTTATTTCCCGCTCTGAGCAATGAAGGCTGTTCACGTTCCGCATCAAACAGGTCCAAGGGCGTCTGCCCGATGATCTGCCAGCCTCCGGGTGTCTCTATGGAATATATCCCTGTTTGCTGGCCTGCGATGCCCACCGACCCGGCAGGCACACTGTTGCGTGGTGTTTGCTTCCGCGGTACAGCGATCTTTTCATTCAGTCCACCCAGGTAGGGAAAGCCCGGCGCAAATCCGATCATATGCACCAGGTATTCACCTGAAGTATGCAAATTGATCACTTCTTCCTCTGTCAAACCAGCATGTGCGGCCACAAATGAAAGATCAGGTCCGCCATACAAAACCGGAATTTCTACAGTGACAGCAGTATCTTCCTCAGCTCCCGTCTCCGCGATCTCCTCCAGCATCTCCTGTAGCAGAGATTCTGTTGCCTGATAATCTGAAACCAGCGGATCATAAAAAATGGTTACCGTGGTGAATGCGGGCACATATTCAATAAAGCCTTCAAATGAGTATTCATCCAAAAACAAACATACCGTATGAATTAGCTGATGCGTTTCTTCGCTGATTTCCTGTCCGAATTCCAGCACTATAGCCGAATCTCCCAGGGGATAGATTTTATTCATGGGCTCAGAGATATAAGGAAAGCAGATCTTCCCATTCTGCTTCCAGCGTGTTGTCAGGTCTTTTCCTGCCGGCCCGGCGATACCAGTAATCGGCATTCCAGATGTCACCTTCCTTACGGTGCAGATAAGCATGTACGTGGGCAGACTGCGCGTCATCAAGATGATCGATCAGCGAATGCGCCCTTGCCCAGTTTCCTTTTCCATCATGCCACAAAGCCTGTATAAATAAAGGCAATCCCACTGGAATTTCACCATTCTGTATCGTTCTTTTAAATTCCTCTTTGTCCAAATCCATGCAGTTTATTGATATATACAAACATAACCTTTTGCGGACTCAATTAAAAGATTGTTTGAATACTTCGGATTCTCAAAACCATGCTGATCAGGCCTTTCCAGTTGCAGAACAACCGACTCCGGCTGCCCTGATCGCAGAAGCAGAAAGTCACTTAGTTCCCTAACCTGCGTTTTTCTTCCTCGTTACTCAGCTCGATTTTCTTGTTGCTGAATTTCTTACCGGAACTAAAGCTATAACTCACTGTCAGGCTGAATGTTCGGGTCGGCCGCTTCTGATAAAAGTCGATACGCGTGCTGTTATAAGTAGTATAATTCTTTTCCCTGAATGTATTAAACACATCGCTGGCATACAGACGCAGCTGAAGGGTTTTGCTGAGCAGTCTTTTAGACATACCAATATCCGTTATAAAACGGTCTGCGTGATGGGTATTGGCAGTGACATATGGCGAAGTATAATCCAGAGAAACATCGATATCAAAAAGACCTTTAAAACTGAAATCGTGCGCAGACCTTAAATACAAACTCGTTTGCCTGATCCTGAAAGTATCCAGCCGGTACGCAAGATTGTACAAAGCCAGCCCGTTGCGCACCGTCCACCAGGCATTGACCTTAACAGGCGCATCCACCGAAAAACCATACTCATAGCTGTTGCTGAAGTTCCGGGTCTGGTACTCAATGATATTATCCGAAACAGGGCTTGCCAGCTGCGCAATTTTATCGGTAGTGAGTGAATAATAGATTTCTGCAGAAAACCCCTTCCAGAACAAGCTTCCCAATTCTATTTTGTGGGTATATTCAGGCAGCAGGTCCGGATTTCCAAGCTGGGTCAGGTAGTTGTCAAACTGCAGCCTGTAAGGGTTCAGGTCTGCAAAAGAAGGGCGCTGCAGCCTGCGGGAATAACTGAAATAAAGGGAGTTCTTCTTCTCCTCATCCAGCTGCTGCGTGATAAAAAGTGAGGGAAATAATCCAATATAATTTCTGCTGAACCGCTCCCCGGAAGTAATGGATTCACCGTTCATACGTGTCTGTTCTGCCCTAAGTCCCAATTTGATATTCGTTTTCCCCTTTATCTTATTGATCGAAGCATATGCCATAGAAAGATATTCCGAGTAGATAAAATGGTTGCTCAGCTGCTTATTCACAACCCACTCTGTTCCAATGAGGTCCTCGTTCAGCACCTCGTTGTCACGTTCAGTAGAAACAAATTTGAGCCCCGCCTTAAATTCAAGATCACGGGGAAGCACTTTTGTAAAATCGGTCTGCACACTGTACAGATTAGTGCTATTCGGCGTGTTATTGCGAAAGGTTGAATTCTTTTCAGAAACCGTATACCGGGAATAAAAATCATTGAGTTCAGTCTTTGTATTCCGGACATAATCACCAATAACCTTTAAACCAGACCCCAGGCTATCCAGTTTAAGAACATAATTCAAAGTCGTGCTCCCCTGATACGGTTTCCTGAACCACTCCGACCTGGCAGATCCCGTCAAAGGCCGGCTGCTCCTGGTAAAATCAATTTCTGTATCAAAATATTGGTTGAGTTCCCCTTCTGTCTCTATCGTCTGCAAAGTCAGCGACTGGTTTTTTGACAGGTCATAAGCCACACCAAGCCTGTAAAACTCCCTGGAATTGTCATTGAACCTGGTGGTATGGCTCGAATAAAAGCTCTGGTCCGGATAGGTAATGTCATTAGTGGCTATATAATCACTCTTCTCCTTACCGAGAGAAAGGCTTCCAAAAAGATAAAGACTTTTGTATTTGTAATTGAGTGACATGTTGGTACCATAAGCAGGCTGTTTTTCCTGCTGCCGGTATTGTACTGATACAGAACCGATCAGGCCATCCTGCCGGGATTTCTTCAGGACAATATGAATGATCCCGCCAGACCCCGCCGCTTCAAACTCTGAGGGAGGATTGGAAATGATCTCAATCTTGCTGATATCCTCAGAGCGGAGATTACGGAGAAACTCCGCCAGATCGCCGGATGACATGCGCTGCACTACATCATTGATCATCACCATAACAGACTGGTTTCCTTTTAAAGTGATCGAACCGTCGCTGCCCACCCATACGCCCGGCGATTTCTGCAAAACTTCCAGTCCGTTAAATCCATTGGCCAGCGAACTGCCCTCAACATTTACAATGAACCTGTCTGCCTTACGCTCTATTGCCGGCCGTGTGGCAGTGACATTTACAGTAGCCAATGTCCGTTCCTCCTGTTTCATAACCAGGTGCTTTAAAGCCGAAGTATCCGGATAGACAAACGGGACGCTCAGCTCCTTATAACCAAGGCCCGACACTCTGATTTCATACCCGACAGCATTTTCAAAGGCATAACTAACCTGGAAATAACCGTTTTCATCACTTGTGCTCCCGCTCAGGTAAGTCTTGTCTTTTAATAGTCCGATCGACGCAAATGATACCGGCTTATCTGACTCGTCCGTCAGCCGGCCCTGTACCAAAACAGAACCCGCGCTTTTCCGGTCAGCTGCACGCAATGTCCTGCCACCGATAACAATCAGGTTTTCAGAAATCATTTTATAAAAAAGCCTTTTATCAGGAAGTGTTTCATTCAATATTTCAGCAACAGATTTCTGTTTCGCATCTATACTCACATAGATAGAATCAGCAACTACATCATCACTATAAACAATACTGTATCCGCTTGCATCCTGGATCTGCTGCAGTACTTTTTTAATGGGCTGTGCCTTTACCCCGATTGAAATGCGTTTGTTTTGCGCTATCGCCGATAACGAAACAAATATTGCCAGTAAAATAGCACTTAATACTCTATAGTTCATCTGGCCTATTTTATAATGACTTTTTGATCGGTGATCTGATAATCCAATGGATAGGAAAGCTTTAAAGCTTCAAGCGCGTCTCTGAGCGGCTCCGACCTGAACAATCCGCTGAACCGCTTATCTTTCAGCTGTTCGTTCTGGATTTCTATCTTTACATTGTACCTGACCTCCAGGTGCAGCGCAAGATCTTTCAGTTTTTCCTTTTTAAACACCAAAGTATCCTGCGTCCATTTAACATCAGTATTTTTCAGTTCCCCATTCATTTTCAGGACTTGATATTGCTCCTGACCCAGACCGTTTCCCGGTATAAAAACAAACTTCTCATTGGGCTTAAGCACGATGCTTTTTATCTTTTCCTGATGATCAGTCAGCTCTACGAGCCCTCTTATAAGTGCTATTTCTATATTTTTCGTCTGTCCATAAGCCTTCACATTAAAAGCCGTACCCTTAACATTAATGTTAATCCGGCCTGCATCAATTGACAAAGGCAGGCCCGGATTCCTGGCCACATCAAAAAAAGCTTCACCCTTCAGCGAGATTTTTCGGCTTACCTTACCAAAATCTTCATTATAAGTAACAGAAGACTGCCGGTTTAGCCAGACTTTGGTTCCGTCTTCAAGCGTCATGAATACTTTTTGATTTCCCGAATTGACCAATATGGTATTTTCCTGCGGTTCTTCCCTTTGATATTTAAAGAACATAAGTCCTCCGGCCAACAAAATAAAAACAACGGCAGCTATCTTCAGTACACGAGCATATCTGTTAAAATGACTGACCTTCAAATTTGCAAACTTATCTTCATGTGCATCAATTGATTTCCAGATCAGCTGAAGCTTGTCATCTAAATTATACTCATTACCAATGCCGGAAGCAAGCGCATTATTGACCTTAAAATATTTCGTCAGTTCTTCATCAAGCCGCCGAAACTCCGCATTGGAATTTACCGCATCATAAAATTCCCGTGATTCTGAAGGCGAAAGACCGGCATTGAGCTTACGGGTCAATAATTTTAAAAAAGCATCCCTCTTCATGATTTCTATGTTAATACCTAAAGGACAACAGCCGCAGCAGAACTACCTATGGCCGTTTAAAATAAAAAGTAAAGCAGATTTACGTTTAGTTTATGCTTTGCAGCGGTCGCAGGATTATATCCCAGATAACCAGTCAGTTCATCCGCCAATGTCCTGACCGCCTTAAAGACCTGTCCCTCTACCGTTCGTACCGATAAATTCAGGATCTCCGCTACCTCCCTGCATTTCAGCCCATCCAGTTTAACCATTGTAAAAATAAGCCTGCGCTGTTCGGGTAAGGCCGAAACTGCCTGGTCCAGTTTGGCCTGCAGCTGTTTATCCTCCATAATCGTTTGGGGCGAACAATAGACCGGAGCAGCCTGCTGCTCATCCGGGCTCCCGTCCAGCAAATTGAATTTGTTTCTACTTGTATTCCTGATGACATTTAAACACGCATTTTTCACAGACACATACAGGTATACTTTGGGATTGACTATTTTATCGAGTTCCACCCGCTTCAGCCATAACTTTACAAATAGGTCCGAAACCACCTCATCAGCATCTTCTTCTTGTCTGAGGTACGACGAGGCGAACCTGATGAGCAGCACATAGTAATTCTTAAAAAGTGAATCAAAGGCCCTTTTATCGCCGAGGGAGATTACTTTAAATAACTCTTTTAACTCTGTTTCCCCTTCAGCCATTGGTCGATGTGATGCCGTATTTTTGAATAACCTGTTATCTTAAGACACCCGGAACCGGGCAACTACTTATTCAAAGATATAATTTATCCAATATTTAGCCTGCATCTGTAAGTTACAGGCCTTCAATAAACGATCTCTATACTGTTTGACCCTGCACATTTCGTCATGCTGACCTCGAAGAAGCTGCGAAGCAAATTCATTTCAGCATGACCAGCGGGTTTGACAGCCTCAATAAGTCAAGCAGCTATTCTGTCTTAATCGACTGTATCGGGCTTACTTTCGCCGCTTTATAAGCCTGGAACACAACCGTAACGATGGAGATGAGTACTGTCAAAAATCCGGCGGCGACAAAAAACCAAAGCTTCAGGTCAATGCTGTAAGCATAGCCTCCAAGCCAGTTCTTCCCGAACACATAACCCAGGGGAAGCGCGATCAGAATAGCCAGCAACACGGGTTTGATAAAATCTTTGGATAAGATATACATCACATTGAGTTCAGTAGCACCCAGGATCTTCCTGATGCCGATCTCTTTAAACCGTTTCTCCGCTGTGAAGGAAGCCAGCCCAAACAGTCCCAGACACGAAATAACAACAGCCAGAATGGCAAAATAACGGGACAATACCGCCACCCTGTTTTCAGCAACATACTGCGCCTGAAAATCCTGATCAAGAAATTTAAAGTCAAATTCAGACATCGGATTGAACTCCGCATGGAACTGCCTGAGCGCATCCAGTGTTTCTTTCATCTTTCCGGCCGCGACCCTGACCATGATCCTGTTGGTATATGCGGGTTTATACCTGATGAACATAGGTTTCACCGGTTGATGCAGGGATTCAAAATGAAAGTCTTTCACTACACCAATAATCTGCATATCCACGCCCCAGAGTGTGAATATCTTCCCTACCGGATTTTTAATCCGCATCGCGGCAGCTCCCGCCTCATTGACAATGATCCTGGCCGTGTCAGCGCTAAACTCCTTTGAAAAACTCCTGCCCTGCGCCATTTCAATACCCAGCGTCTCGATAAGGCCTGCATTGACATCAGCCCGCTGAAACCTGATCACTTCTTTTCGGTTTCTTCCCTCCCAGTTAAAATCACCGGTCGTATAACTCAGGTCACCAAGCAATTCCCGGTCTATACTCGATACATTCAATACACCCGGTATTTTTTTAATGCGCTCAATCGCAAAATCAGCGTTGTTCTTAAATTTCCCGCCGGTCTCAAAATACACCACATTGTCCTTATTGAAACCCTGATTTGTAGTCTGGATGTATTCTACCTGCTTATAAATGATCATTACCGCTACGATAAGAATTACCGATACCGCAAATTGAAAAACCACCAGTCCCTGACGGGTCCACAGAGCGCCGGCAGAAAGGATAAGTTTTCCTTTCAATGCAGTTGAAGGCTTCATTCCCGACAGGTATAAAGCCGGATAGCTCCCCGAGATGATTCCTGTCAGTATGGTGATCAATAAAAGCGCAGTAAAAAGTGCAGGGTCAAAATGAAGGGACAACTGCTTTCCCGTAATGTTATTGAACTGCGGAAGCAGCAATTCTACAGCCAGCAATGATATAAACAATGCCGCAAAACTCATCATCAGCGATTCAGTGAGGTACTGGACGATCAGCATTTTTCTGGACGCCCCCATCACCTTCTTGACCCCAACTTCCTTCAATCTTCTGGAAGCCCTTGCGGTACTCAGGTTCATAAAGTTGATACAGGCAATGACCAGTATAAAAATGGCAATGACCGTAAACAGGTTTACATAATCTATTCTGCCGCCATTTAAAACACCATTCTTGAAATTATTATAAAGATAGGCATCCGCATAAGGCCTGATGAACAAGTTATAGTTGTCAACATCCTTAGTCTCCAAATATTTCCTGATCTTTTTATTAAACAACTCAGGATCCTCTCCCTTTTTCAACACCACAAATGTATTTGGCCCATAATTGCCCCATTTACGATAGTCTCCGCTAGCCATCAGCACATCCTGAGACACCAGGAAATCAAACTGTTCTGATGAATTTGAAGGAACATTCTTAAAAACCCCACTGATCAGCGCATGGTTTTCAGCCTCCATTTCAGTATTGCTCCACATCATTCGTTTGCCCACCACATCTGTAGTATGAAACAGTTTAACAGCAAGCCCTTCTGAAATGGCCACAGTTTTTTGCCCTGAAAGTATATTTTCCTTGTTTCCGTAAACCAGCGGAAAAGAGAACGCCTTAAAAAAATCCGGTCCTGCAAACTTACCTGCAGCCATAATTGCCTTCCTATTGCCGGTAGAGACCTTACTCTGTCCAAGCCAGAAACCCGGAGAAACCATAACCGCCAGTTCCACTTCCGGCATCTCTTGAGCCATCGCCTCAGCGAGCGGCCCCGGGGTTCCGTCCTTGGTATTGATTCCATCTCCAAGGTGCTCATTCATCATCACCTGGTAAAGCCGCTTGCTATGAAACTGATCAACCTGCATTTCATCACTCACCCACAGGTAAATCAGCAAAGCACAGGACAGCCCGGCAGTAAGCCCTATCAGGTTAATGAAAAAAGAGCTTTTATGCCTTTTAAAGTTCCGGAATACCAGCAGCAAGTGATGTCTGAGCATAAAGTATATCTATTTAGCCACTGAAGTTTCAAGGCATGTGCCAAAGCCTGAAACTCAATCCGCAACCATTCAAACCGTTATAAGCGGCTTCCGGCTGTACATAAACGAACATCAGCTGTGCGGATTCGGACAGCGGACCGGCCGGTCACCACATTATTCTTTTCCCAGCTCAAAATACTGGCGCAGTTTCTCCTCCTCCAGGTCCAGGAGTTCCAGCTGATGCTTCACCAGGACATCACTGATGCTTTCTTTCTTATTCAGGTCATGCAGCAAAGCACGCTGTTCTTTAAGCAGGCGGGCCATGATCTCCCGGTAGTCTTTATAGTATTCAGTTGCCTTCACACCATTATCCTCATGTTCCCAGTCTTTGAGCAATTCTATATCGGCAGTGTAGCGCAGCTTAAGCGCCTTAATCATATCGTTTTTCACCGTATGCTCTGCATACTCTTCATTGAGGATCCTGAGGGACAGATGCGATATCTTCTTCCGCATCAGTTGCTGCTGTTGTTCATAAGTGATGGTAAGATCCGGATCAGGCATATTGACCCATTTCACCACCAAAGGAAGCGTTAGCCCCTGTAAAACCAGCGTCACCAGGATTACTGTGAAAGTAATGAACAGGATCAGGTCCCGATTGGGAAACGGTATGCCAGAATTCATGCTCAGCGGGATACTTAGCGCAGCCGCCAGCGAAACCACCCCCCGCATACCAGTCCAGCCAAACAGGATCGGTGCTTTCCAACCCGGATTCCGGTCCGCGACAGTGATGAAGTTAGCCATGAACCTGGTCACCACAATGGCACCCATAGTACTGGCAAGTCTCGTCACGATCAGTACCCCGGTAATGATCAGACTGTATCGAAGTGCAGGTGCAAAGCCCTCCGGGCCCAGGTTTTTGATGATCACCGGAAATTCCAGACCAATCAGAATGAACACAAAGCCATTGAGGACAAAAGCGACCGCCTCCCATACATTAACACCCTGCAACCGGCTCCGGTGAGACAGGAATTCATGCCTTCGGGCAGAAAGAAAGAGCCCGCCGCTGACCACGGCAAGTACCCCCGAAAAAAGAAATTCCTCCGCCAGCATATACATGACATAAGGCGTAACAAATGTCAGCACCACATCAATATTGGTAGAAGTCGGGAGCCAGCGGTGAATGGCATAAAAAACGAGGGCCACAGCAATACCTGTCACAATCCCCATCACAATGACGACGACAAAATCGGTCGCCGCTTCGCGGAAAACAAAACTGCCGGTCAGCACAGCCGCCAGTGCAAAACGGAAAACCACCAAACTGGAAGCATCATTGAGCAAACTTTCCCCTTCAACTATACTGATAAAGCGCCTTGGCACTTTTATATTTTTAAGAATGGCACTTGCCGATACCGCATCCGGTGGCGAAACAATACCACCCAGCAAAAAGCCAGCCGCCAAAGTAAATCCCGGAATCAGACTGGAAGAAACAAAAGCTACCACGCAGGAAGTAAGGATCACAACAGGGAAAGCGAAACTGCTGATCACCCGCCGCCACTTCCAAAAATCTTTCCAGGACGTGTTCCACGCAGCCTCATACAGCAGCGGCGGCAGAATGATCACAAAGATCAGCTCCGGCTGTATCTCAATGCCGCGCAAAAAAGGAACAAAACCCAAAGGCAGGCCCACAAGAACCAGCAATATCGGATAAGCCACCTTGATCCGCTGCGCCAGCATGACCACGAAAATGATAATAAAAAGCAGACAGATGCATTGGATCACCAGATGGTGCATAGACTAGAGTTTTTCAAATATAAACTTTACATTCTGATAATCAATCGGCACCCTGGGTTTGAAATAAGTCCTCTCCAGATAAATCTCCATAGACCCCACTCCCATGATCAGTTTGTCGCCTCTTTTTAACAAAGCTATCGGAATCCGGTGCAGCTGAGGAATACCCACGCGCTGGTACAGATAATTGCCCAGCAGTGTATCTCCTTTCACATATCCGCTCACCTCACCCGAATCCCTGTACTCACCACCATAATTGATCTCATAAAGGCCTTTAAACTGCCCGTCGGTTACATTCACCTTAAACACCGCAGTATCCGTTTTATGAATTGCCCGGTACCACATCTTTCTCGTTTTGTGATCTGAATCGCTGGTATCACAGCCAACCAGACTTGTAGCAATTGATAAAACCAGGCCAGCACACAAAAATCGGATACCTTTCATGGAATTAGTGGAAAGTAATGACTTTTATTCTATTTTCAGCCGAAGCCAGCACCCGGATGTGATCAGCGCTTGCACTAAAAAAACGGGGAAGCAGCATCGTATTTTCCGTGGTCAGCCGGTCGTAAACGGCAGGAGCACTCACCAGTCCGTCATGGTTCACAGACAAGCCGACTACGGCCAGCCCGGTCCCGCCTGCTTTATATTTCGCTGACAGATCATTATAAATGAGGCAAAGCCTGCCATCCAATACCCCGGAGGCTATGCCCTCTTCCGGCTTAGCTTTACCACCGGAATGATCATGCATCGCCATACCGGCCATCAGATCACGTGCCACCGGAACCTCAAACTTCTTCCCGCCTGCAGCATTGAACCCCGAAACATGGATACCTGCCCGCGAACAGCCCACTAAATAATAGGTATCCTTAGCCGTCAGCAGCTGATCGGCGGTAAGCGCCGGCACCGGTGCCCCAAATGCGTTAGATTTAATCCCCTGCTCCGAACTGCTGAAATTCCAGCTGCCTGAAGTCAATGCAGCCATACCGTCAGTACCGCCTTTTTTCTGAAAATATCCCGCAATGATGAGATCACCGGAGGGCTTCACCGTTGCCCGGTAACTCCCGCATTCATCGTCTCCGCCCATTGCGCCAACAGGCACCGTAACGCATTGATCAGAACCCACCGTACCCTTATAGACATACGGAAAATGATGATTTTCCGCAGATCCCGCTGCAATCAGATACAGCTCTCCCTTGTCAGAAACTAAAAAGCCGGTAACCGGCAAACCCTGATACCCTGCGACCTTAGCATGTTCATTGTCAACAGAAAATTCACCCGTATGCGTCATGGTCAGGTTTTCATCCATGAAGAAATACTTAAACCGTTCGGGCTTATTGGGCTCATACGGCAACTGGGCCACCAGTGCAATCTTTTTTTGATCAGGCGAAGAAGCAATATGCCATAAACCGGGATGGTCTGCCTTAACAAAGTCAAAATACCCAACCAGCATCCCTTCCGAAGTGAGCCCCCCATTTTTATCCACTGCCTGCATGGCCATCACGTTTCTGCCGGTCTGCCTGTTGTGACTTTCCACAAAAGCAGTCAGGTTGCTGCCCGCCAGGGCAAGTCCGGCCAGTTTAAAATGGTTGTCGCCGACCTCGGTAGCCACCCTGATGTTACTGGCGGTGACAATTTCATCGGCATCGTCCGTCATTATAAGGGAATAGATCTTCTCTGTATTTTCCATCCGGCCGATGAGCATAAAGTCATTCTGCGGGTTTGAATACGAAAGAAAGTCCATTCCCGGTTTTAGTGCAAACTGCTTAGCGGCACTAACCACGGGCGTGTATGAAGGAGCAGCCTTATGCTGCGCAGCCAGGTGAAGACTGCCAAGTATCAATACGGAAAGAAGAAACGGTTTCAAATGTGCTGTAAAATGTGTTCACCGTAAAGATAACAATAAATTACTTCACCAATTGTCTTAGCCGGTGATGGCTGCTATTTGTGGCATTTAAAACTGTACACCCAGGCCCAGCGACAAGCTGAACATCCGGGTATCCAGGTTACCGCCGGTATCCGCCTTTTTACGGTTGAATACCGGCTGCACCATATAACTGCCCCTCAGATCCCCGTATGGAAAGATGGATTTGCGCTTATTGCTACCGACCTTCAACCCCCCGATGACACTGGTATTGAAAGTGCGCACATACTGAAGCTCTTTCTTTCCCGCATCGCCGGGCTGGTCATAGCCCCCAACCTCAGGATAAGTGATTTTAGTCTTTTTATAGACCGCTGCCCCCCTGGCCATACCGCCATATGCCTTGAGCCAGACTTTACCTTCAGGTCGCAGCACACTCACATTCAGGGTGATGGGAAGCTCTACATAATCGATATCAAAATAGAAAACATTGTGTGCCTGACCTCTATTTCCATCCTCATCATAGAAAACTACGCCGTTATTTTCCTCCCAATAGGCCATTCCCTTTGCCGAATACAGCAGCTCAGCACCCAGACTGATGCGAGCCGTCACATCATAATCCAGGGTGATGCCACCATAACCGTTCAGGTTAACATAGCGGTCGAAATTCTCGTAATACCCCGGAATATGCGGATCAAAAGGTTCAACATCCCTGGTAAAAACGGAACCTGTGATCCCTGCTTTTACACCCACCCGGATGACTTTCTGAAAGGAGATCTGCGCACGGGCAGATAAGCCCATGGCCATAGCCAGGGCGATAAACAGATATTTATTCATAAGATTACATTTGTGTTGTATCTAATTTAAAGAAAAAAGCTGGATAATAATCTCTACCTTATACCTTTTCGTGCCTGTCACAAAATAGTTATTAAAGTTAAAGCAAAGGTCTTTTCTCCTAATATTAGATCCCGGCAACACAAAAAACTAACAATCATTACAAAAAAATATAAAAACTGAAGCTTAATCCCATCATTACCACCATTTTCTATAAAATCACCGCCATTTATTTAAAAATTACAATAAAATACCTTATTATTAGACATATTTTGTGACATATGAGTGAAATCGACCTGAGTAAATACCAAAATATCTCCAATACATGGGATGAAATGTACATCTCCAACGACAATCTGAGAGAACAGTACCACAAAATCATCACCTATCTGCAAAAAGAGTCAGCAAATGACCTCAATAAAAAGGAGGAACTCGCCAAAAGACTATTCATGAGCCAGGGAATTACCTTTACCGTTTACGATAGCGGCGAAGGAATCGAGAAAATCTTTCCTTTCGACATTATTCCGCGGGTAATCACCTCACCAGAGTGGTCTTTTATAGAAAAAGGCATCAAACAACGCCTGAAAGCACTCAATCTTTTCTTAAAAGACGTATACAGCACACAATTCATCATCAAAGACAAGGTAATTCCCGCATCTTTGATCTATTCCTGTCCACATTTTCTCCGGGAAATGTACAATTTAAACGTACCGCATGACATTTACATCCACATTGCCGGAATAGACCTGATCCGCGACTACGACGGCACCTTTTATGTGCTCGAAGACAACCTGAGAACCCCTTCCGGTGTCAGCTACATGCTGGAGAACCGGGAGATCACCAAAAGACTGTTCCCCGACCTGATCCCCCAGTGCAAAGTGCGCAGCGTAACCGAATACCCCAACATCCTCTATAAAAACCTGCTTGCCTTATCGCCCAGAGCGGTCTCCAACCCTACCATCGTACTGCTGAGCCCGGGAATGTACAACTCAGCCTACTACGAACACACTACCCTGGCCAGGCTGATGGGCGTAGAACTGGTAGAAGGGCGTGACCTGGTCATCAGCGACCAGAAAGTATTTATGAAGACCACCACCGGACTGCAGCAGGTAGACGTCATTTACAGGCGTGTAGACGATGATTTCCTGGACCCGCTGGTGTTCAACCCCCAAAGTGTACTCGGCGTAGCCGGCCTCATGAGCGCTTACCGCAAGGGCAACGTAGCCATCATCAATGCCGTAGGCAATGGCGTGGCCGATGACAAAGCCGTCTACAAATACGTGCCCGAAATGATCAGGTACTACCTCAATGAAGAACCCCTGCTCAAAAACGTGCCCACTTACAGCCTCGGCAATGCCGATGAAAAAGAATACGTATTTGAGAACATCAACAAGATGGTCATCAAAAAGACCAATGGCAGCGGCGGCTACGGCATGCTGATGGGCCACGCGGCAGATCAGCGGGAAATAGACGACTACAAAATCGAAGTACTGAAAGACCCGCGCAATTTCATCGCCCAGCCTACCATAAGCCTCTCTACCGCACCCTGTTATATGGACGGAGTATTGCAGCCCAGACGGGTCGATCTGAGGCCCTTTGCGCTCTGCGGACCCGACGGCATCTCCATCGTGCCCGGGGGGCTGACCCGCGTGGCGCTCAAAGAAGGCTCGCTCGTGGTCAACAGCTCACAGGGCGGCGGCAGTAAAGACACCTGGGTATTATCATCTTAAACCACACCAAGCAAAGAAACACAACATGTTAAGCAGAGTAGCATCAAGTTTATATTGGCTGAGCAGGTACGTAGAGCGCAGCGACGGCATCCTCCGGATGCTGAAGATCAACTACGCCTCCTCACAGGACACCATACACGAATTTACCTGGGATCCGGTGATCCGCATCTCTTCCGGCGGAAAAGAAGAAGAAATTTCTTCCATGAAGAACGACAGCCGGAAAGTAGTAGAGTACCTGCTGTTCAACCGCGACAACCCCAATTCCATCATCAACATCATCACCCTGGCCCGTGAAAATGCCAGAAGCGTGCAGGAACACATCGCCACTGACCTCTGGCAATGCCTGAACGAGTACTACCATACCGTAAAAGACCCCAAACTGCTCTGGTACGTCCAGAAAGACGACCCCATTACCGCGCTGGATATCCTGATCAAACAAGTGATGCTCTACTACGGCACCGCCGACAGCACCATGGAACGCGGTGAGATCCGCAGTTTCATGAGCATCGGCAAATACCTCGAGCGCAGCATCCAGTCCATAGACATCCTGGACATCAAGTTCATTTCCGTATCAGACAATCCGGACCTGCTCACCGACACCTCCTACTGGAAGCACCTGTTGCTTTCCCTGGGCGGCTATGAGCTTTACCTGAAATCTTACAGAGGCGGTTTCAGTGATGAAAATGTCCTGGAGCTGATCATGCTCAATCAGGACTTTCCGCGTTCCGCGAAATACGGGGTACACAACATCCAGCGGTATTTTGAACGGCTGAAGAGCGAAAAGAACATAGAGCATTATAAAAGCCTTTCGTTCAACATCGGCAAACTGCACAGTTACATCACATACAGCTCTGTGTACACCATCAAGGAAGAAGGACTGCACAATTATTTGGTCAAGATCAGGAACGGCCTTTATGGGATCGGGAACCTGCTGCAGGAATACTATTTTTAGTAATTCATGCCCTTACTTTATCAATCCGAACCCCTTATTTTATCAATCCGCATCCCATAAGCACCATTAAATGTGACCTTTTATATTAAATTACCATTAATAAATCCAATATTGCCTTAAATCAACTGACCAAAAAGCAAAAGCTATATATAAATACAGAGATATGCCTGTTTTCAAGATCAAACACATCACCAATTACAGATATGAATCACCGGTACGTGACAGCGCCAACCAGATCATCCTGTTTCCCATCAAAGACGACTATCAGCAGGTGATCAAACACGACCTCAACATTTCCGGCACGCCGGATGTAGACATCTTTATCGACTACTATGGCAATGAAATCGGCACTTTCACACAAAAAGAACCCCACACCCAGCTCAAGATCTATTCAAAGATCTATGTAGAAACCCATGCCAAAGCGCTGCCGCAGGACGACATCTTTGTCAATGAGCAATGGCAGATCCTGGACGATATCAAATATGAAGTGCCCTATATCGATTACCTCAAACAGGAGTACTTTCCCGAAGCCGAATCGCTGAAAAAAATCGTCAGCAACCTCAAAAACACCGAAGATACCCCCTATAAAACCGCCGTTAAATTCTGTAATTACGTTTTCAGGGAATTTACCTATATCAAAGGCGTGACCACCGTAGATTCTACGCTAAGCGAAATACTGGGGCTGAAAGCCGGGGTTTGCCAGGATTTTGCACACATCCTGACCACCATGCTGCGCTTCACCCAGATCCCGGCGCGGTATGTAAGCGGATACATCTGTCCAAACCGTGACGGCATGCGCGGCGAAGGCGCTACCCATGCCTGGGCCGAGGCCTATATCCCGGAATATGGCTGGCTGGGACTGGACCCGACCAACAACTGCATCGCCAATGAAAACCATGTGCGGCTTGCGGTAGGCAGAAACTTCAGCGATTGCTCCCCGGTAAAAGGCGTCTTTAAAGGATCTTCCGGCCATGTTATGGAGGTTACCGTATCGGTAGGTCATGATGAGGACGATGCATTTGAAACCGACAGCTACATCCAGCCTAAAGAGATCAACTACAGCAAACCAAACCCGAGCACACCCAATAAAAACAGCTATCAGCGCTATATGGATGCCATCATGCAGCAGCAGCAACAACAGCAGCAGCAGATCCAGCAATGATCACCAGCATTTGGCGCAGCTGTTTACAAGCGGCCAATTCTACACGTTCATCTGTGTACTATTCAAATTTAACCCGGATGAACCTTGGCCTGTACAATTGCGGGTCAACCGCCAGATCTTTAAAGAAATCGAAGGAATTGATGTTGTAACTGATCAGCAGTTCCCCTTTTTTTGAAAGGCTGGGATGTGCTTTGGCATTGTACGGGAAATACGACTTTTTGGTGAGTGCGGCAGTGCAGTCCCATAGCCGGATTGGCGGCCCGAACGGCCCCGCAGGGCTCTTACCGATGCGCATGGCAATGTGTCTGCCCATGCCGCCTTCCTGAAAAACCAGCGCATAACTGTTGTCCGGCAAGACCGACACACTCAGTTCATTGGACACCCCCTCGGTTACCGGCGCAGCCTGCTGCATATCAGGATTCCATTTCAGGCCGTCCCAGAACATCCACTTGGTATAATCTTCAAAATCTTTGGGCAGTACCCGCGCGACCAGCAATTTTTTGGCTTTGCCCCTTACCCCATAGATATAAACATATTTATCGCCCTTTGGCGCGCCCGCTTTGCTAGTATTCACGAATATACCCGCACCGAATGAACCCATTTCGGCAGCTTTCCCGTTGGCACCTATTTTACTGAAATAAAAAGGGCTATCCTTCTGCTGATAAACCGAATAAGGCTGGTCTTCTTTCGCATCAATCTTTATCAGTGTATTTCCGACTTCTTCAAATCCAAATGTGCCATCGCTCACCTGTTTTACCCGGTAGCCGAAGATAAATATCGAATTGTTTAACGCGTGGTTTACAAAACCATCGCCCAGCCAGTAGTAGTCGGTGGGGCCGGTTTGCGGGGTTTTCGGTACGAATACAGTTTCTGCATTGTCCTGAACCATGTTTTTCCAGTAAAAAGTCATCTGATCCTTAAGGGGTTCAGTGCCCTTCAGTAATGCAGTAGAATTGTGGATCATTTTAGAACCCGGCTGCAGTTTGCCGTCTTTGATCTCCCCGATCATGCTGTCGGAAAATATAAAAAGTGTTTTGGGGGATTCAGAACCATTTGCTTCCACGCCGTTGAGCGGAATAGAGAAAATGCCGTCCCCGCCAAACCAGCCGCTGTTCCGTGTAAACAAGGCTGACCATTCCGGCGCTTCTTCTACTGTAAATTTGAGCTGTTTTACCGCTTTATTTGCTTTATTCTGCGCGTGTGCAAGGGCTTCTGCGGATTTTGTGCCTGGCCCCTGTCCCCTGGCAAACAGGCTCAGCAACAGGAAGGTATAAAACAAAAAGGATCGGTACCGAAGCATAATTTCAGATTTAAAGCAGGTTAATGTTCCAGACACTAATCTAATAAATAATCTTTAACCATTGATCGTACCCAGGTAAATGGTATCAGAAGCGGTTTCACGGTCACTCGAGACAAAGGCCATATACACCTCCATCCTCGCCTGCTGCAACTTATTGTCAATAGGCAGGAAATCCTCACCGGCAGTCCTGAGCGCACCATAAACATCTGCGCTGATGTCATGTGATTCCGGGAAATATGCCAGCATCATGACCTGGTCTTTTTTGTTGGTATAGTTCAGGTCCGGGTGGTTCTGCCAGCTAAACCTTAGCTTTCCCTGCAACAGCTCCACCTGTGGATCAATGGGTTGCATCAAATCGCCTTGTGAGATCATTGCCTTGCTGTAGTCCATCACAATTTCCGGATATTCGCCAACAGTGGCATTTTTTGTGTTGTATGAAGTAGCCATATTGTGCGCAGACTTTCTGGCCGCTACTGCCTGGGCTTTAAACCCAAATTCAATAAGCGGCCCAAGGTGTTTTAAAAATCTAATCACCACGGCCATTTTCTGACGAACAGCCAGTTGCCTGACCGTGGGTTTCTTTCTGGTTCGTCCAATTCTGCGAATTACATTTTTGCCGTTCAGGTCATAACTGACCATGTTCTGGATCTTGCCTGTGGCCATGCCAAACGGCCCGTGTTTTAATATGCCCATAATTTTATATTCAGTTAGTCGGGCTCAAGGTAGGTATTGTGTTTGATATGGTCTTCATATGATTGGTATATTTTCCATTTTTTATTTAACGTTTACTTATGGTTTTAATAGCTATTGGTTAAGGTGTACCTTAATCAACCCTTAAGCAACCCTTACTCAAACCTTAATCAAAACTTAAAGAAAGTTAAACGGATATTAAACACACAAACTATGCAGACCGAAAGCAGATTAACTGGTAAACTGATCGATAATCCGCATGGAAAGGATGGCTTGTTCTGCGGAGCAGGGATTTTCTGCTTTGTTTAAAAAATACGCCGTTACCTGTTCGATCATCGGTTGCTCTACATGAGGGATCGGATCAAAAATCAGCTCCTTGGCTGTTCCGTTTTTAACAACAGTAACCGTACTGCCAAATACAGAAAACTGTATTTTACCCTGACTTCCTACAATTTCACAAAGGTCCGTCTTATCCTGCTCAGCAACAGAAAAACACCACATTCCATTAAAAACCACTCCGTCTTTGAACAGGATCTGTCCGGTTACCAGGTCATCGGCGGCACTTGTCCCGGACTGGTTCAGCGCTATACCCTGCCCCGTTCTCACACCATCAAAATTTGGCAGCGCAGCCGGTTCTCCAAAGAAATAAACCATCAGGTCCAGCTGGTGCGGGGCCAGGTCATGAAACAGCCCGCCCCCGGATATGGCCGGGTCGACACGCCAGTTGGTTTCGGAAGCAGCGATGAGTGCCGGATTGGGTGGCTGCAGCATCTGCAGCTGTACGAAGCGCACATCTCCAATGGCCTTTTCCCGCAATAATTGCCTGATCTTTAAAAACATAGGCTGTGCCCTGCGGTAATGGGCCACGCTGAGTTTCACCCCATATTTTTCCGAAGCGGCTTTCATTCTTTCCGCGGCAGCGGCGTTCAGAGACATGGGTTTTTCTACGTAAACGGGCTTGCCCGCGGCGAGTGCTTTTATGGTGTATTCTTCATGCTGGAGGGGTGGTGTGGCGATGTATATGGCATTGACTTCAGGGTCATCGATCAGCTGCTGTGCGTCGCTGTACCATTTGGGCACGCCATGTCTGCGCGCGTAATCTTCCGCCCTGGCGGCGTCCCTGCGCATCACGGCGACTAACGATGAATTGGGCACTTTGTTAAAGGCCGGTCCGCTTTTGATTTCGGTCACATCGCCGCAGCCGATGATCCCCCATTTGATTTCGCTCATAAATTGGCGGTTTTAAAATGACACCGGCGCTAAACTAGTGGATTTTATGTCATGAAGCAATCTGGATTTTATATATTAGTATGCTAAACCATTTTTGACTGGTGGGTAAACCATTTCGAGTGATTTGCTAAACCATTTTTGATACCAGATAACCACAAATTTGTATGAAACTAACCTTTACCTTTTTTGTAATCACCGGGCTGATCTTTGCCGGTACTGTTGGTTCTTTTGCGCAGAAGCCGCGCAGTTTGTTTAATGGCAAGGACCTCAGGGGCTGGCATGCCGATGTTCCTGCGATGGACAAGGATGCTAATGCGCGGAATCCTTTTATTGTCCGCAATGGTCTGCTGGTGAGTCTGGGTACGCCCGGCGGTCATTTGATCACCGATAAGGTGTATAAAAACTATCGAATTGAGGTGCAGTACCGCTTCGCGGGAACTCCTGGTAATTGTGGTCTGCTGGTGCATGCTTCTACGCCGAGGGCGCTTTATGATATGTTTCCAAAGTCTATTGAGGTGCAGATTCAGCATACCAATGCCGGAGATTTTTGGTGCATTCAGGAGGATATTGAGGTGCCGGATATGGAAGCGCGCCGGGGTGATAAAGCCCGCTGGGGGATAAATGGTGATAAGCTGCGTAAAATTGAGCGCCTGCTGCAGGATGTTGAAAATCCTGTCGGCGAGTGGAATAAAATGGTTGTGGAGTGTCTGGAGGATAAGGTATTTGTTTGGGTGAATGGTAAGTTTGTCAATAATGGGTTTAATTGTACGGTGCGAAGCGGGCATATTGCTTTGCAGGCGGAGGGTTCGGAAGTGGAGTTCAGGAAAGTGGAGCTGACGCCGATAAAGAAGCTGAGTGCAGATAAGGTGTCCAATGATTAAAATTCTGTAGGGGGTTAAGTTAAAATTCAGACACTGAATTTTGGGGAAAGCAGGGTGGTTGTTGCGGACTGGCATACACTTTTTTATTCCGGGGAACGTTTGCATTAATTGAAATCCGTGATGATCGTATCTCTAAATCCTTTATTTTTGTGTCAGGATCATATAGATTGCTGCATATGACTACAAAACCTGCTTCTGAAAGAAAGACTGCCTTGCTCAAATGGCTAAAGAAACTTGGCTTTTGGGGCTTTATGTTCTTCCTGGTCAAAGGACTGGTCTGGCTGGCACTGGGCTACTGGGTGTTCAAATAGGCCTTCTGCTGACACAAATTAAACACATGCTTTTTTGGATAGCTGAACTGGTTATCGACAAACCAGCGTGCTTTATAGATCTTTAAGCCCTTGAGCTTATAAAGACTTTTGCCCATATTATCAGTCACTTCATCTGTCCACCATTTCTCTTTTGGCCGCATGGCAATGACCGGATAGCCTGCCGGTCCGGAGGAAACACTTTTGATGTTTCGCGCATCATTAGCGGGGAATTTTGTGAAGGTTTTGGTCTTTAGGCTAAACTTATAAAAGCCGGATACATTGGTAAACCAGAGCTCGTCTTTGCCGAATACCGGGAACAGATCGTGCGCTTCCGGACCGGGCAGTAGTATTTTCTCTTTTTCGGTCAGTTCCGGTTTCAGGCAATTCCCGCTGTAGCTGAATGCTTTTAGTGTGTCGCCGGAGGTGGCCCACAGCAATTGTCTTTTCTTATCCCACACCACATTGTGCCCTTCTTTGAGGTAATATGTTTTCCTGTAGCCGGAATGCAATGCATTTGCAGTATCTACTTTGAAGAGGGTCATTACGTTGCCGGTACTGGCAGCGCTGACAATGTTCCCATCGGGCAATAGTTCAGCGGAATGCGGGTTGTTGCCTGCATTGGCATAGAACATCGTCTTTTTATCGCTGATCCGTACGAGTGCAACCGCCCCCCCTGATGCGGTAAGTAATACGTATTTTCTATTGAATAGGGGTTTTGCCTCGGAGATGTTCTTAAACCAGCTGAAATGTTCGGGAGCAACATTGGACTGCTGTGGCAGCCATTCCCATATGGTCTGTCCGGATTGCTGTTCTACTATCAGGAGTCTGTTCTGAGCTTGTTCGGTCAGCAGGATTGTTTTCTGAGCTGATGCGCTAAAAGAGAAGAAAAGTATTGCCGCTATACGGATGAACAGTTTGGTCATGGCTATCTATCGGGTGGTTTGTGTCACAATATATTGGTAGAGAAATCCGGGCATATTGCTAAAGAAATCCAGGCAATACTAGCCTCTTGTCTTTAACAAGGCGTTAAATTAGCATTAATTCGGCACAGCGGCAATTCATTTTTCGCGGAAAAAGAGGCTGTCCAAAAAGTGATGTGACCCCAAAAGCTTTTGTCCAACTTTTGGGGTCACATCAAAGGCCGGACAGCCTCTGATTTATATGGGTACCTGCCGGGGAAAGTTTTCGTACAGCCGATGCTCAGGCGGCCGATCTCCCTTTTCGGACGCCCATCTTTTTAAAGAAAGCGGTGGTTTCATTAATCCCTGTTCCAGAACGAAGGCGGCTCAATGCCCAAGCTACGGAGGTAAACTGTGCCCTGGGCACGGTGATGTACCTCATTGTCAATGAAATAAAGTATGGTATTGTAAACGGTTCCTTCGTATTGGCCAAAAGCCAGTACACTTTCCTGGAAGCGGTCTTCAGAAATCAGCAGCCAGTAGGCATTGATCTCGTCGGTAGCCCGGTCCCATAACTCGAGGAAAGTCTTTTTGGAAGCGGCTACTTCTTTCGCGTTGTGGTTCCAGGAACCGTCGGTGGCCGGCCATTCGCCTGTGGCGATGCCTTTGACACCGGGTGCGGACATGTCAAGGATCTCCTTCATCATGTCGGCGAAGGAGCGCATGCCGCCTAAGGTATGGTCAAAGAATTTGTCATCAGGAAAGGCTTCAATGACTCTCCTGGTCAGTTTTCTGTGGCCCTGCCAATGGTCTAAGAGATGATGGGCTGACAAAAATAATGGAGTTTCGGTGCTGGTGATTGCTGTTGTCATGGTATGATCTTTTAAGTGTTACATTGTTTTAATGACACAAAGAAAAGTACGCCCGCTGACAACCCTATGGCAGTGTGTTTTTTTAACGCGAGAATTTAAAAAGTTTTCGCTGAGGGGTGCAGATTGGAAATAAAGCCTTAAATTAGGATATGAAAAAAAACCTCTTATTAACTGCTCTTTTTATAATCATTGCAAGTTCTTGTTCCTTTGCTCAGAATAATGCGTCTTACAGAAGCTCTTTAAAGCAATTGATGCAGCTTTCGGGCGCGGAAGGTACTTACAAAGGTGTCAT
Source organism: Pedobacter ginsengisoli (assembly GCF_030244015.1). Lineage (GTDB taxonomy): Bacteria > Bacteroidota > Bacteroidia > Sphingobacteriales > Sphingobacteriaceae > Pedobacter > Pedobacter ginsengisoli. The sequence continues at coordinate 876,565 of NZ_JASSYX010000002.1, read as the reverse complement.
TAGCCAGATGATTACCTTGTTCAAACAACAACAGCCTTCTGTTCCTGCAGCATTCTGGGACGAATTCACCGTGGAAATGAACAAAGTGGCTATTGATCAGGTTGTAGACCTCATACTGCCAGCTTATCAGAAACATTTGACTGAAGAAGAGATCAAGGGTGTGATTGCGTTTTATAAAACCCCTGTCGGTAAGAAATACGCGTCGAAAACACCTGTTATTACTCAGGAATCCATGATTGCAGGGCAGGTATGGGGTAAAACGCTCGGCGAAAAGGTAATCAAGAGGCTCAGAGAAAAAGGGTATCTGAAAAAATAGCCGGCAGGCGCTATTGGCCAGCATCAATAGTTCTATGATTAATATCGCTATTTGTATGGTGCTGATGATCAGAAAATAGAAGTTGAACAGTCTTTTTCTGATGCTGTTCCTGGTCATCTTGCCTCGTTCCGGTGCAGCGCAACCGGACTCAACCTTCATTAAAGCGCTTTTTACTGCCATCACCAAAACCCGGGGCTGGCGGATGCCCGGCATTGATGAAGGGGTTAAGATTAAAGGAAAAATCTGAATTCGAAGGAGAAATAAAATGAACTGCCTTATATTTGAAGCAATATGACAACACCCCCTATTGCACCGGCCCGTATCGATAAATCCAGTCTGGATTTTTTAAACCTCTTAGGGAGTAATAATGAAAGGGACTGGTTCAATGCCAATAAACTGGCATTTGAGACAGAGCAGCAAAAAGTTGAGGCATTTGCCGATGCACTGCTTGCTGAACTCAACAAGTCTGATGTAATTGAAACTCCGTCCGGGAAAAAAAGCCTGTACCGGATCTATCGGGATACACGCTTCTCTAAAGACAAGACACCATATAAAACCCATTGGAGCGGCAGTTTCAAACGTGCCACCAGGTACCGCAGAGGGGGTTATTATTTTCATATTGAACCGAACGGCAGTTTTCTGGGCGGCGGTTTCTGGGGGCCGTCCAGGGAAGACCTGAAACTGATCAGGGACAACATCGCTTTTGATGCGGGGCCTTTGCGGGAGATATTGCAAAGCGGGTCTTTTGTGTCCACTTTTGGCGAATTAAGGGGTGAGCAGTTGAAAACTACGCCCAAAGGCTTTGCCGCCGATGATGGTGCCATTGACTTATTACGCTATAAACAGTTCCTGCTGATCAGAAAATTTACTGACGAAGAGGTTTTAAATGAAGATTTCCTTTCTGTGGCAGCTGAAACGTTCCGGAATATGCAACCTTTTTTTGATTACATGACTGAAATACTGACCATGGATAGTAACGGATTAGAATTATGATGCTTTCTTTTGTACGTACCGACTCAAAAAACCAGGATTTTATAAACCTGGTGAAATTGCTGGACAGGGAACTGGCTGACAGGGATGGCGCTGATCATTCTTTTTACGCTCAGTTCAACAAGATCGACCTGATTAAGCATGTGGTTATTGCTTATCGTGACAGGAACCCTGTAGGTTGCGGCGCATTTAAACCTTATAGCGATAGTAGTGCGGAAGTCAAAAGAATGTATGTACCTGAGGCTGTGCGTGGTCAAAGCATTGCAAGCCGGGTCTTGACCGAGATTGAGGACTGGGCCAGGGAAAGTGGCTTTAGTACCTGTGTTTTAGAAACCGGGCTCCGGCAGCCTGAAGCGATTGCGCTGTATAAAAAAATGGGTTACCGGGTTGTTCCGAATTACGGGCAATATGCCGGTATTGAAAATAGTGTTTGTTTCCAAAAAGAGCTGACTTAAATTGTGCTGCCGTGTTAAAAATCTGGTACTTGCCGGAGCTGGCCGGCATTAGCATTACTAAATACCTTTAACTAAGAATTGTTCCAATACCGCCGCCTGGTTATGCTGTTCGTCTTTTGCTCCGTATAGTAAGGTGAGGATCCTGTGCTTTTCTGCCAGGGTGGTCAGTTCTTCAAATGCAGCAGCCCCCTTTAACTCTGCACGGTATTTTTTCATGAACTGCTCCCACTTCTCAGGCTCGTGATTGAACCATTTTCTCAATTCGGTTGATGGTGCTACTTCTTTAAGCCACAAATCAATATGGGCTTCCTGCTTTTTTATTCCCCGCGGCCACAGGCGGTCAACCAGTATGCGAAAGCCATCTGAATCGGCGGCGGGTGCATAAATCCTTTTTGTCTTGATTTCCATAATGAATTGAATAATACAGTTAAATCACTTCTGAATTGTGAACGCTGTCAAATGCCGAAAGATATTTATCGATATAAAATTCTTTTTGCTTGTTCTTGTATTGCATGATGAACCTGGGGTGCTCCAGTGCGATGATTTCTTTAAAAAACCTGTGTTCTTCGTTGAGTTTAGCCAGAAACTTCTCGTTCTTGCCGGTTCCAAAACAAAAGCATGTATCGGTATTTATTCCCAGGGAAATCAGTTTGTTAATGCTTTCCAGCATGAAACCTTTAACGGCGTCGATCAGTGCTTTGCTGTCGTAGTAATTGTAATTCTTTTCTTTTCCGTTGAGGTCTACTGAAGTATAGCCCAGCGGACTGGGCGAATTGATGTAAAAGTCTCTATAAAATGCTTCAGGGCCGCCGTAGGCCTGGATCATTTCATAGATAAACACGGATGAGGGTTCATGGGTGATCCTGCCTTGATATGGAATGCCACATTCTTTCATTAGCCGCTTTGGGTCGGTAAAGGGCACACCGGTCAGTCCTGCGCCCAACCTGCTTGGATTGATACCCAGGATGAGGTGCCGCTGTTTGTTGTCATTGTAATATTTGTGATAAAAGGTCTCCACAATCTTCATAGTCTGTTCAAACTCCTCAAAGGGGTTCATGATCCGGATGCCAGGCGGCAAAGCCCCGCCGGTGTACTTGAGTTGCTTATTGAAAAGGATGGCCTTGTCTGCAAATGTCATGGGTTCAAGTTAGAAATATTTCCATTAATGTTTGGTTTTTTTGCCGTTACAATTAACGGTGATTGATGGTTTAAGCTTAACTTTGATCAGACGAAGCAATAAACATCATGAGCAAAAAACCATCACCAATCATAAAACCGGAAGATCTGCTTAAGTTAAGCCAGACTGAAGATATCGTACTGATCGATGCCAGTGCCGGATCAAAAGCCAGGTACGATCAAAACCATTTGACAGGAGCCCTTTTTGCCGATGTCAATACAGATCTTGCAGCTATCGGGGATTTCGCCATCGGCGGAAGACACCCCTTACCTGCTCCGGAACAGTTTGCGCGGATACTGCAGAAATTCGGGATCTCCAAAGACAGTCATGTGATTGTTTATGATGATAAAATGGGTGGCAATGCAGCCGCAAGGTTTTGGTGGATGCTGAAAGCTGTTGGTCATGAAAAGGTGCAGGTCATAGACGGCGGGTTTGATGCTGCTGTAAAGGCGGGCTTTCCGACAAGTTCAGCGGTAGAAACTCCAATGCATGTTGCGCCATATCCGGTTAGTGACTGGATTTTGCCATTATCGGATATTAAAGAAGTGGAAAATGTGGCAAAAACAGCAGGCCATGTCGTGATTGATGTCCGTGATGCCAACCGTTTTGCAGGGTTAACTGAGCCGATTGATCTGATTGCAGGCCACATTCCCGGCGCTATCAATATCCCCTATACTGAGAATCTGGAAGCGGACGGCACTTTTCTAAAACCGGAAGTGTTGAAGGAAAAATATACAAAAGCACTGGCAAGTGTTAAACCTGAAAATGTCATTGTCCATTGCGGATCGGGTATTACAGCCTGCCATACGCTACTGGCTATGGATTACGCTGGTTTACCGATCCCTAAGTTGTATGTGGGTTCCTGGAGTGAATGGAGCAGAAATAATTTATAGTTTTGTCCAAATCTGCCCGTAACAAAGTCTAATTTACACCTCCTGCTGTTTAACTTAAATAAATAGTTTTGTGTAACGTTAAAACAAACATTGTTATGAAACCATTAAATAAACGGGTCGATCCATGAAGATGAAACCTGCTGAATTCATTGCGCTGTCTGCCTGCACCATGATGCTGACGGCTTTGGGCATTGACATTATGCTTCCTGCTTTTGCCGAACTCCGGGCCCACCTCGGGCTGAGTCCGGAGTCTACTGAAACCTCAAAGATCATCTCTTTCTTTTTTATGGGGCAGGTGGCGCAACTCATTTTTGGCGCGCTGTCCGATCGTTTTGGCCGGCTGGCCATTCTTCGTATCGGGTTTCCGCTTTACATTATCAGCGGAATCGGGGCTGCTTTTGCACCTGACCTGTCACTAATGCTTGCTGCGCGTTTTTTAGCAGGTATGGGAGCCTCAGCCGTCTTTATGACAACCATCGCGGGTGTCCGTGACCGTTTTGTGGGCGACCAGATGGCCCGGATCATGTCGCTTATATTTACAATTTTCCTGTTTACTCCAGTCCTCGCGCCATTTTTGGGCCTCGCCATTATGTCTGTTTCCTCCTGGCAGATGGTGTTCCTGACTCCCCCTCTTTTTGCTGTTCTGGTATTTTTCTGGTCGCTCCGGCTGGAAGAGTCCCTTCCCCCTGACCGACGCAGTGCGCTTAACTGGTCAGGTATTGGGAATGCCATCCGAAAAGTGATCAGCAACAGGATTTTTATGCGGTATACAAGTGTAGCGACCCTCCTGTTTACTGCGCTGAGCTCTTACGTAGCAAGTTCCGAACACATTATAGGGGAAATTTATGGTAAACCGAAGCTGTTTGCCTGGATCTTTGCCGGCATCGGACTGCTGATGTCACTGTGCTCCTTACTGAATTCCCGTCTTTCATCGAGGTACGGCGCCAGACAGAGCATCAAGGGATTGCTCGTCGTTTATTCTATAATCAGCAGCCTTTTATTGCTGTTTACCCTCATTGCCGGTGACCCGCCTGACATGCTGGTTCTTTTTGTCGGCCTTGCCCTGCTGCTGGCAATTAACCTGGCTGTTGAGCCAAACAGCAGTGCCCTGGCTCTGGAACCAATGGGAAATATGGCGGGTATGGCTTCCGCTATCTACGGAACTTTTTTCTTTTTTATCGGCGCAGCGCTGGGCTCGGTCATCAGTCATTTTCTGGTCGGTGGGGTCTTTATTCTGGTATTCGGCTTTTTTGCAGCGGGTCTGATCAGTGTGGTGCTGGTATATGGCGACAAGCGACGGTAAAACTGGACAAACCAGTATTAAGTTTCCGTAATAGAACAGGTTCTTCAATAAAGAACTTATTTCACTTTGATTTGTTGTATTTCAGAATAAGAGTTGTTGTATCCTTAATAACCAGATGATGAAAACTCCAGAAGAAGATCAAAACGTCGCAAAGTCAGCAAATTCGACAGAAAAAGATGCAAACGGCCAGTCAAAGCAGGCATCCAATCAAAATTGGGACGAACACATGCAAATTGACGAAGAAGGAAATGAGGTCGGACCCGACGATCAATGATCAGGGTATAAAATTATACTTAAGGTATGTTCGTTTAATTTTGATTATTGGATGTAGCAGAGAAAATAGTAGATTGCATAAAACCAATTAACGCTTCTGTATGCAGACATTAACGAAAAAACTAGTCCTGGTACTTTTATTTATCCTGTCATTTGCAGCCTGCAAAAAGAAACAGGATAAGCCGGACAGGACCATAAGAAAAGTGACTTATACCTTTACCCCGAACGGAGCGAGTTCTCTGATCGTTTACCGGAGTATCAAAAACGGAAATGAGATCAGCAGAAGTCCCATATCTGAGATTTACATTGCTTATGATGAGGTGATGATTGGTGATAAAACCACTTTAAAAATGTCAACGACAGCTAATGTGCCTTCCACTTACAGGGTAACTATAGACTATTTGGGAATAACGATCGGTATGGCGTCAACTGTTGTATCCGACGCGGAAGGCAAACATGTTATTATAGAAAAAACATTTACAAAAGAGGACTTCGAATAAAAGTAACTTCATCACTATGGCCTGAATTGTATAATTTATGTCCTTTGAGCCCATCTTTCTATTTCGTAAATTTGAGTTATGAATCAGGAAGATTTATCGATCAGCAAAGCTCAGACAAAAAAACAAGTGGTAATAGTGGCAATGACAGGTCATATGCTGCTTGATTTTGCAGGGCCTGCCGATGTGTTTAACAGTGCCAATAAAATCCTTGAACTCAAAGAGGGTGTTGCCGGCTACGAGGTTCTCGTCGTCTCGCCTACCGTTAATAAGCAGGTGACCAACTCGGTTGGAATCGAGATCAATTGCACACGCAGCGTAATGGAAATCACTGCGCCAATAGATACATTATTAATTGCGGGGAGCAATAACATTCAGAACCTTGAGGATCCTGACTATGCAGCGTTTTACACCTGGCTGGCTGCAAGAGATCAAAACATCCGCAGGGTCGGCTCCATCTGCGCCGGCGCTTTTGCACTCGCTAAAGCAGGGTTGTTAAATGGAAAGCGTGCGACCACCCACTGGGACCGCAGCGAGCTGCTCCAGAAGAGCTATCCGCTGATCCAGGTAGATTCCAATCCGTTTTACATCAATGACGGCAGGATTTACACATCGGGTGGTGTGTCTTCAGGTATAGATCTGGCCCTGGCCCTTGTAGAAGAAGATCATGGTAAAGAAATAGCGATGCAGGTAGCCAGAAGACTGGTGTTTTACCTCAACAGACCTGGCTTTCAGGTCCAATTTGGCAACTTACTGCCCGTCTATGATCACCATAATATTGCCGGGAAGCTGCGCCCCTGGATTATTGAACACCTGCATGAACCACTCGATATCATGCGGTTAGCAGATCATGTCAATATGAGCTTAAGAAACTTTACCAGGGTTTTTCACAAACAGACAGGCATTCCTCCCGCTAAGTATATAGAGAAGCTACGGGTAGAAGCGGCTCGCAAATACCTGGAAGACACTGATATTTCGCTGGAACAGATTGCCGAAAGGTGTGGATTGGGTGGCCTGGTGTCTATGAGAAGAACTTTTTTACGTCACTTAATGGTCACCCCGTCTGACTACCGGAGGGCTTTCAGAACTTCTTTGACAGAGGTGATGACCTGACATAAATTTCAAATTTAAAAATAACAGATATGAAAATTGCAATTAATGGGTTCGGCCGCATCGGCCGGATGACGCTGCGCGCCTTAGAAAATAAACCGGAAATAGAAGTTGTGGCAGTCAATGACCTGACTGACATCAAGACTTTGACCCACCTTTTGAAATACGATACAGCCCATGGACGTTTTCCGGGTGAAGTTTTAGAAGATGGTGAAAACATCATTGTAAATGGAAAGAAAATACGGTTACTGAGTGAAAAAGACCCTGCCAAACTGCCCTGGGAAGCGTTGAAGATTGACGCAGTGGTAGAATCTACTGGCAGGTTTACCGATAAATCAGCTGCGCAGGCCCACATCAATGCGGGCGCGAAAAAAGTACTGATCACCGCACCTGCAACCGGTGGTGTAAAAACCATTGTTCATGGTGTAAATGACGAACTGATTGGCGGCGACCAGATCTATTCTACCGCATCTTGTACCACGGGAAGCATCGCGCCGATCCTTTATATTTTGGACAAGGAATTTGGCGTGGAATCCGGCTATATGGTTACTGTTCATGCCTTCACAGCAGATCAAAACCTGCAGGATGCGCCTCATAAAGATTTGCGCAGAGCCCGTGCGGCCTCGTATTCTATTATTCCGACTACAACCGGCGCTGCCAAAGCTATCGGAGATGTCCTGCCTAATCTGAAAGGCATCATGGATGGCTATTCTTACCGTGTCCCGGTGATCGATGCTTCAATAGTTGACCTTTCTATCAATCTTAAAAAAGAGGTGTCTGCAAAGGAATTGAATGACTTGTTTAAACACTATGCAGAAAACTCGCTGAAAGGGATTCTGGAATACACCGAAGAGCAGCTGGTTTCTTCTGATATCCTTGGCAATACCCACTCCTCTATTCTGGATGGCAGTATGACCAAAAACATTGGTAAAATGGTGAAAGTTGTGGCATGGTACGATAATGAGGTAGGTATTTCCAACAGAATTGCTGAATTGGTTAGTAAACTGTAATAAATAGTCTGCCATTTTTTGCTAAGTTTGGCTAAAAGCAAAGAGATTATGGTATTAGAAGTTGCTATCCTATACATTAGAACCGGCCTGGCTGATCAGTTTGAGGCTGATTTTAAAGTAGCTGGTCAATACATCAGTTCCATTGACGGTTATATTCGTCATACCCTCCAAAAGTGTGTTGAAGTTGATCATAAATACATACTGCTGGTTGAGTGGGAAACGATGGAAGCGCATACAGTTGGTTTCAGGGAATCAGCCGTTTACAAAGATTGGAAGGCGCTGCTGCACAATTATTACGATCCTTTTCCAATAGTAGAGCATTATCTTGAAGTGCCATTATCAAGTCCAGCCAGATGAAAGCACCTGATTTTTCCGTATTCCCGGTATTAGAAACAGATCGCCTGAAACTCAGAAGGCTGGTCCTGAGTGACGCTCCTGAGATCTATAGGCTGCGCTCAGATTTAGAAGTAGCTGTATTGACAGGTATAGTACCTGCTTCCAGTATTGATGATGCAATTGCCCATATCCATAAGATTGAAAAACTGGTGTCTGAAAATGTATCTATGTATTGGGCAATCTCTTTTAAAGAGGATCCGGCGCTGATCGGTACGATCTGCTTATGGAACTTTGACATCCCACAGGAAACAGTTGAAATCGGCTATGAATTGCTGCCTGAATTTAGGGGTAAAGGCATTGCAGCAGAGGCTATTAGATGTGTGACCAATTTCGGATTTGATGAAATGGGCGCAAAAAGCATTACTGCCTTTCCTTCAGAAGCAAATGTGGCCTCTGTCAAACTCCTGGAGAAGCTGGGCTTTAAACCCGCAGATCATGATCATAAAAATGAACACACAAATGTGGCAGGTCTGCTCACATTTGTGTTAGACCGGGAAAGAAATTAGCTATTGCGGCAGTCCATCGATCAATGCCTCGGCCTTTGCAAGCACGGCTTTAAGCCCATCTTTATTTTTACCTCCGGCTGTGGCATAAAACGGCTGTCCGCCACCACCGCCCTGGATTTCTTTCGCCAGTTCCCTTACAATGTTAGATGCGTTTAAACCTTTATCCTTCACCAGATCCTCTGAAACCATGACCGTAATACCTGGTTTATCGTCAATTAATGTCGTAAACACCAGGAACAGCTCATCTACAAGCTCCTTAACTGCATAAGCCAGGTTCTTTACTGCATCTGCATTTGGCAGATCCACATGTGTAGTGATCATGTTAATCCCGTTAACGGTTTTGATGTGGTGCACAATCTCATGTTTAAGATTGGCAGAATGCTCTGTTACAGCTTTTTCAGCATCTTTCTTTAGTCTGTTATTTTCTTCTATTAAGGCTGCAACAGCAGTACTCAAATCCTTATTGCCCTTTAACAGCGCTCTCAGTTCATTAAGTTCCCTGTTCTGATCGAGAATGAAAGCTTCAGCTTTATCTGCTGTAATGGCCTCTATACGCCTTACTCCTGCCGCTACAGCACTTTCTGACGTGATTTTAAAATAACCAATCTGTCCGGTCGCCTGTACGTGGGTACCCCCGCAAAGCTCCTTTGAGTAATGATCATCAAAAGTGATGACCCGCACCAGATCACCATATTTTTCTCCGAACAAAGCCGTCACACCGCTTGAAATGGCCTGATCGTAAGGTACGTACCGCTGTTCTTTCAATGGAATATTTTCCCTTACCTTTTGATTGACCAGATGCTCTATTTTAGCGAGTTCTTCATCTGTTACTTTAGCGAAATGAGAAAAGTCAAAACGCAGATAATCCGGATTGACCAATGAACCTTTCTGGTTTACATGATTGCCCAGCACTTTCTTCAGGGCTGCGTGCAATAAGTGCGTTGCGGTATGGTTATCCTGCGAAAGCATGCGTTTGTCTTCGTCAATCACTGCCCAGAATAGCCCCTCTACATCACCGGGAAGGGTATCTGCATAGTGAACGATAACTCCGTTCTCCTTTTTAGTATCGGTGATCTCCACAAAGAAAAGCCGGCTATGGTCTTCAAGGCGGCCGGTATCTCCTACCTGACCTCCGCTTTCAGCATAGAAAGGAGTTTTGCTGAGCACGATCTGGTATTGTTCTTTACCTTTGGCAATTACCTTACGGTATTTTATAATCTCTGTTTCGGCTTCTACGTCATCGTAACCCACAAATTCCACTTCCAGTTCAGGGTTTACCAGGATCCAGTCTCCTGTGTCGATGGCTGTAGCTGCTCTGGAGCGCTCTTTTTGTTTGAGCAAAGCTTTGCCATATTCGTCCATATCTACAAACCAGCGCTTCTCCCGCGCCATCAGTTCGGTAAGGTCAATCGGAAAGCCATAGGTATCCTGAAGCTCAAAGGCGAACTCTCCGGAGATCACCATCTGATCTTTTAAAATGCTGTAAACCCATTGGTCTTCAAAAGATTTTTCCAGTTCAATGGCATTCTCCGCCATCAGCAGCTCAGCCTGCTTTTTAGTGTAATTATCAAAGCGCTGGATACCTGTAGCTAAAGTTCTTAAGAAAGAGACCTCCTCTTCCAAAACGACCTTTTGTACAAAATCCTGCTGAAGCGCAAGTTCTTCAAACACCCCTTCAAACTGTCTGGCCAGTACAGGCACCAGCTGGTTTAAAAATGGTTCTTTAAGGTTCAAAAAGGTATAGGCATAGCGTACTGCGCGACGCAGAATTCTTCGGATCACATAACCAGCCTTATTATTAGATGGCAGCTGCCCGTCTGCAATGACAAATGAAATGGCACGGATGTGATCTGCCATCACCCGCATGGCAATGTCTGTTTTCTCATCAGCACCATAAGCAACACCGGCATGCTGAGCTATAAACTGGATCAGCGGCTGGAAAACATCAGTATCGTAATTGGACGATTTGCCTTGCAAGACCCTGACCAGGCGTTCAAATCCCATACCTGTATCCACATGCTGAGCAGGCAGCGGCTGCAATGAACCATCTTTAAGCCGGTTGAACTGCATAAATACATTGTTCCAGATCTCGATCACCTGCGGATGATCGGCATTGACCAGTGATTTGCCTTCTATTTGTGCACGCTCATTGTCCGGGCGACAATCTACATGAATCTCTGAACAAGGTCCGCAGGGGCCTGTATCGCCCATTTCCCAGAAATTGTCTTTCTTATTACCAAGGATGATGCGGTCTTCAGGCACATATTGTTTCCAAAGTTCAAAAGCTTCCGTATCTCTCGGCAAACCTTCTTTATCATCTCCCTCAAAGATGGATACGTATAACTTGTCTTTAGGGATTTTATAGACTTCAGTCAGCAATTCCCAGCTCCATGCAATGGCTTCTTTCTTGAAATAGTCACCAAAGCTCCAGTTGCCCAGCATTTCAAACATGGTGTGGTGGTAGGTGTCTATTCCTACTTCTTCGAGGTCATTGTGCTTGCCCGATACCCGCAGACAGCGCTGCGTATCGGTCACTCTCGGATATTTAACAGGGGCTTCGCCGAGGAACAGGTCTTTGAACTGATTCATTCCTGCATTGGTAAACATGAGCGTAGGGTCGTTTTTAACGACAATAGGTGCTGATGAAACAATGTGGTGTTGTTTGGATTCAAAAAATTTTAAGTACGCCTGTCTGATTTCCTTAGCTGTCATCTTTATCTTGATTAGTGCAACAAAATTAGCATATTATTGGATTAATCCGCTAAGATGGACTTACATAAAATGATACATTTATTGGCTTGTGCTAAAGTTATTTGCGGGGAAATATGAAATATTTTTATTCCGGATCATTAATACTTGCATAACTTTATCTAAGTTTGAATACTTTAAATAAAAGCCATAAGACACTAACAATCAACCCTAATTATGCCTTACAAAGAACGGGAAATCAATAAAATGTACTTCACGATGGGTGAAGTGACCGAAATGTTTGGTGTGAATGCATCGCAGATCAGATTTTATGAAAAGGAATTTGATGTGCTGCAGCCCAAAAAGAACAAAAAAGGCAATCGCCTGTTCACGCCGGAGGACATAGAAAACCTGAAAATGATCTTTCATCTGGTGAATGATAAGGGCTTTACGTTGAAGGGTGCCAAAGAACACCTGAAAAACAACAGCGGCGAAGTAAAGGAAAATCAAAAGATCATCGCCTCACTGGAGAAACTGAAAGACTTTTTATTGAAGCTCAACGAGGAGATCTAGGCGTTATTCGTTGAATCAGCAAACATTATCCCCTCTGATAATCAGCATGTTTTAACTTAACCGGATAATTAATTACTTATTTGCTGAAAATTGCAGCTCTTTGGCAAATTTATGTCAAAAAGAGCCCGGTTCATTGTCATCAGCGTTTTAACGTTATGGGTTGTCGGTCTGCAAGCGCAGGACCACGACCCGGTAAAAGACATTATTGAAAGTCTGGCAGAGAACCTGGCGGATGATTACGACTTGTCCGAACTGAGCGAGCGCCTGAACTATCATCTCAAGCACCCTATAGATCTGAATAAAGCCAGCCCGGCACAGTTAAAAGAACTGGTATTTTTGTCGCCCCTGCAGATCAGTAATCTCATCGAACACATCAGCAATACAGGCAGGCTGGCTGACGTGCTGGAGCTTCAGGCGATAGACGGCTTTGACCTGCAAACGATAAACCGGATGCTTCCGTTTATCACCACAGGTATACCCTCAGGCATTTCCGGGCTGAATTTACCGGACCTCTATGCAAAAGGCAGCCACGACCTGATCCTCAGATACGGACGGATCCTGGAAACACAAAAAGGATTTACCGATTTGCCGGGAAGCAGGTACCTGGGCACGCCGGACAAGCTATTGCTAAGATATAAGTACAATTACGATGATTTCCTATCCGCAGCACTTGTTACTGAAAAAGATGCCGGAGAATACCTCTTTAGAAAAAAGTCCGGAGCAGACCACCTGTCCTTCCACATTTCTTTTCGTACACCGGGAAGGGTTAAAAAATTGGTTATTGGAGACTATAGTCTCCAATTTGGACAAGGATTGACCCTATGGTCAGGCTTTTCTTTTGGAAAAGGCCCGGATGTGACTTCGGTAGCAAGTAAAGACATTGGCCTGCGGGCCTATAATTCTTCGAACGAAGCCTCTTTTTTCCGCGGACTAGCCAGCACCGTTGGTCTCTCGCCTAATTTTGACCTTACTTCTTTTGTTTCATTCAGAAAACTGGATGCCTCGGTAAAATATCCGTCTGACGGGCATCCTACACTTCAAAATATAAACATCAGCGGACTGCACAGAACGGCAACAGAGCTGAAAAATCAGAAAAGCCTGGAACAGCTGGTTTATGGCATGGTGCTGCAATACACCGCGGATCATTTGAATGCAGGACTGGTTGGTTACAAATCCGATTATCAGCATGAATTTGTAACAGGGACTCAGCTGTACAACAAATACGGATTTACAGGAAGACAGCTGATCAATACCGGGTTTCACTACAACTATACTTTTAAAAACATCTATTTTTATGGGGAATGGGCACATAGTCTCTACAGCGGATGGGCCTTTGTAAATGGGGCGCTGGCAAGTTTATCTTCAAAAGTATCGGTCGTAGTGCTGCACAGAAATTATGATAGAGATTACCACAATTTTTTTGGCAGTGGTATAGGCGAAGCCACAGAGATCAGTAATGAAAAAGGTATCTATACAGGCCTGAATTATATGCCATCCGGACGATGGACATTTTCAGCTTATAGTGATTACTTCAGGTTTCCGTGGTTAAAATACAGGATAGATTCAGCTTCTTCAGGATATGAGCTGCTCGGACAAGCGGCCTTTACACCAAACAAGAGATTTAAAGCACTGATCAGGTACAAGAGAGAAGTAAAGCAGCAAAATCCGGATGCAGGCAGTAAATTTCAACACCTGGAAAGGGTAAAAAAACAAAGCTTCAGACTGGACTGGAACTGGCAGATCAATAAGGAATTTAACCTTCATCAGCGTGCGGAAATGTCTAATTATCAGAAAGGAGGCCAGGTCCCCGAGACTGCAATGAATAATGAATATGGTTTTCTGATCTTTCAGGATGCGGATTATAAGCCTGCCCGGGGTTTGCTTTCAGGGAACGTCCGCGTTGCGTATTTCCGCACCCCGTCTTATGACAGCCGAATCTATGCTTACGAAGACAATGTGCTTTACGGGGCAAGCTCAGGGGCTTACAATGGTAAGGGCATTAGAGCTTACCTGAATGTCAGATACAGGCTAATCAAGTCAATGGACGTCTGGGCAAGGTACGCCGTCTATTTGTATCAGGACATGGAAACGATTGGCTCAGGCCTGGATGAGATCAATGGCCGAAGCAAGTCGGATGTTAGAATACAGCTCAGGTACCAGTTTTGATGAACAGTCACGAAATTCCTTTTGTAAAAATCCTGCTCCCTTATGGATTGGGCATTCTCATCAGCTATCCATTTGCTTATATTCAATTACTTTGGACCTGTGCGCTGATCTGTCTGTTATTGCTTCTGAGCTTGGGCAGCTTAAATGTATATTACCTGAAATTGAAAGCCTACCGCTTTAAAGGCACAATAGGATTGGCTTTTTATTTCTTCTGGTTTACCTTTGGCGCCTTTTTCTGCGTATTTCACCAGCAGTCTATTAGATCAGATTATTTTGCCGGTAAGAGGTTCCAATATCTAAAAATAAGGATCGTAAACGAACCTCAATCAAAAGACAACATTATAAGATTTAAATCTCTGGTGGTCAGCGTACATAATGATACGGAAAACAATCAATCTTTAGAAAATAAAGTGCCGGCAGCCACAACAGTTTCAGGCAACCTGATGGTCGCTGTTAAAGCCGATACGCTCAGCCCTGTTGTCCTCAGTTATGGCGATGAGCTGATCATTAAAGCAGAGCCCAAAGAAATCGAGCCACCTTACAATCCTTCGGAATTCGACTACAGATCCTGGCTTGCCATGCAGAACATTTATCACCAGGCCTTTCTCAAACAGGCAGATTTAATTAAAATAACGAGCGACACCGGAAACCCAATTGTCGCCTTTGCTTTGAAACTTAGAAAGGAGCAGGTAAATTTCTATAGAAAGGTCCTTAAGAAGGATGATGTTTTTGCATTTGCGTCGACACTGATCCTTGGCTATAAATCTGACCTGAGCCAGGAGACCATGAATATTTATGCCAAGACAGGTACCATACATGTGCTTTCTGTTTCCGGGATGCATGTCGGAATTGTCTATGTAGTCCTCAACTGGCTTTTGCAGTTCCTTGACCGGAAACGCTGGTCTATGCTGGTCAAAACGATCTTTATCCTTTCGTTCCTGTGGTTTTATGCCCTGCTGACAGGCCTCTCTCCCTCTGTTTTAAGATCTGCCGTCATGATATCAGTATTTATTATTGCCAAATCCTTTGTCAAAAAAACAAACAGCTACAACATCATCGCCTTCACAGCGTTTATCCTACTGGCCTGGAATCCATTCCTGATCTGGGATATAGGTTTTCAGCTTTCCTTTCTGGCAGTTTTGGGCTTAATATGGCTGCAACCCAAAATAGAAGGCTGGCTGCATATTAAAAATAAATGGCTGTACAAACTATGGAGTGCCCTGGCCATTTCCCTGGCGGCACAGCTCATCACTTATCCTTTGAGCGTGTACTATTTTCACCAGTTTCCGGTATATTTTCTAATCAGCAACTTGTTTATTTTACTGCCTGCGGCACTTTTGATGTATCTTGGCATCTTCCTGCTGATTTTCAGAATAGAAGCACTCGGCCCGGCTTTTGAGTGGCTGATCAACTTTTCCAATGCCGGATTATTGAAAATTTCCGGATTGCCTCATGCAACAATATCGGGTATCTGGATCAGCAAAGCGGAACTCCTGATGCTATGTATCGCAATTGGGCTATTTATTTTAGCGCTTTCGCATTACAACAAACGCGCATTGTTTACATCGCTGGTATTTCTGCTGTGCTTTCAGTCACTTTTGCTGACGAAGAAAGCAGCAGCACTCAAACAAAAAAAAGTGATTGCATTTAAAATCCGCAATCAAATAATCCGGGGACTCATTTCCGGACAGGAAATAACGCTGATTACTTTAAAAAAAACCGGTGAAAAGGATTTCAATTATTTTATTAAACCGGCAATTGATCAGCATCAAGTTAAAAAAATAAACTGGATTCTGTTAAAGCAAGATTAATCCTCCAAATAATCCTTATTAAAGACAATTTTATTTATGTTTGATCCCATAGTAATTCGATAAAAAAATACAAACGGCAATGACTGAAAACCTTGTTTTATATACTGTCACCGAACGAATAGCTACCATTACAATAAACAGGCCGGAGAAGCGGAACGCCCTAAATCCGGAACTGGTATCCCTCCTTACCGAAGCTTTTATCAGGGCCTCTGAGGACGATGACGCAAAAGTCGTCATCTTAAACGCAAATGGCCCGGCCTTCAGCGCAGGCGCCGACCTTGCCTATCTGCAGCAGCTTCAGTACAATACGTTTGAAGAGAACCTTGCTGATTCTGAAAACCTGAAACGCTTGTTTACCACGATATACTACCTGCCAAAGATCGTGATCGCACAGGTTGAGGGCCATGCCATAGCTGGCGGCTGTGGGCTGGCAACTGTTTGTGACATTATCTTTTCGGTACCCGAAGCCAGTTTTGGCTATACGGAAGTCAAACTTGGTTTTGTTCCTGCCATCGTATCCTGTTTTCTGATGCGCAAGACCAGCGAAACCATAGCAAAAAAGCTGTTGCTCAGTGGCGAACTTTTCCCTGCCGAAAAAGCATTGGAATATGGATTGATTACCTACGTAACAAACAAAGCAGACATTCATCTAAAAACGAAAGAATTTGCATTAAATTTGTGTACTGAAACTTCAGCCAACTCGTTAATGGTAACAAAACAGCTCATCGGCCTGACCACCAATCCGGGATTGGAAAAGAGCCTTTCTATGGCTGTACAGATCAATGCCAGGGTAAGGGACAGTGAGGATTTTAAAAAAGGCATCAGTGCGTTTTTATCAAAGGAAAAATTACGGTGGTAACCATTATAATCAGATCAACTTAAAAAATCATAACATGTTTAAATCAATCAAGACCGGAGTATTAACTGCCATTTTAATCAGCGCGGCCATAATCGCCAAGGCTCAGAAAAAAATCACTGAAGGCACCCTTACATATGGGATGGAGTATTCGCTGACAGCAGAACAAGAGCCAATGGCTGCTATGTTACCAAAAGAAACTGTAGTGAGGTTTAAAGACAACCTGTCGAAGGTAGAATTGAGCCAGGGACCTGCGCTGATCAAGATCATTGACGATAAAACCTCAAAAACCGGGTTGCTGCTGATAGACGTACCTATCGCCCAAAAACAGTTTGCAGTAAAGATGAGCAAAGAGGATATGGAGAAAAGCAGAGAAGGTGCTCCTAAATTCTCTGATTTTAAAGCAACCGGCGAAAAACAAAAAGTAGGCATTTATAACGCAGAAAAGTACACCTACAAAGACAGCAATGGTGCTGCCTATGAACTCTGGTCGACCACTGACTTTGATCTTCCTGAAGGATATAAAGAAGCTGACTTTAAGGATATTAAAGGAACGCTGGTAAAATTCACCATGTTCCAGAATGGGGTAAAATCTATACTTACATTAAAAAACCTTAAAGAAGAAAAGATTGCACCATTGTCTTTAGAAATACCTAAAGGCTATGAAGAGAAAACGATGGATGAAATCAAAGCGATGCAGGGCGGCGGTCAATAAAAATACAAATGTTTAAAGGCCTCCTGTTTTTTATACGGTATTTCCTCTTCTGGCTGTTATTTTTCTTTATTGACCGCCTGATATTCCTGCTGATCAATTCCAAAAAAATAGCCGCTGTCCCATTTTCTGCGACTGTCGCTACTTTTTATCATGCCCTGCCGCTTGACCTGTCTATGACAGCCTATATTGTAGTAGTGCCATTGCTGAGCTATGTATACTGGTTGCTCAGTGGACGAAAAATTATAGAACTGAAATGGCTTTCCGTTTACAACAAGGTACTTATTGTACTGTTCAGCATCATTTCTGTTGTGAATTTTAACATATACCGGGAATGGGGAAGCAAGATCAATGCTAAAGCAGTCGGTTTTGCCATTTCTACTCCTAATGAAGCCCTGGCATCAAGTGCGTCCTCTCCCATTGCCTTAACCATTTCCATGCTTGCTTTGCTTGTGGTCCTGGGTTTTATAATACAACAGTGGATAGTGCAAAGAAAATTAACATTTGAAGCTGTTTCGATTTGGCTCAGGTTGCTTGTGGTACCCGTTTTATTTGCCGGAACCTTTCTGCTGGTCCGCGGTGGTCTCGGCGGTTCGCCGATTAACCAGAGTATGGCTTATTTTTCTAAAGAACAGGTATTGAACCATGCCGCGGTAAATACCGAATGGAACCTGCTTCGCAGCGTCCTCGCAGCACGCAAAGCCAGCAGCAATCCTTATTTATATTTTAGTAGGCAACAGGCAGAAAAATACGTAAAAGACTTGTACACACCTGCAAAGGACAGCACCATCCATGTCCTGAAAACAGACAGGCCCAATGTGGTGCTGTTCATCATTGAGAGTTTTACTGCTGATCTGACCAAAACGCTGGGAAACGAAGAAGGCATTACCCCAAACTTTGATACACTGATCAATAAAGGTGTGCTGTTCAGCAAGATCTATTCATCCGGAAGCCGTACTGATAAAGGCCTGATGGCCACGCTGGCAGGCTTTCCGACACTGGCGGCAGGCAGTGTTGTAAAATGGCCCGATAAACTGCAGAAGCTTCCCGGGCTGTCACAGCCCTTATTTAAAAATGGATACAACACCGCTTTCTTTTACGGAGGAGAATCTGAATTTGACAACTACAAAGCATTCATACTGAGCCACAACTATCAAAAACTTGTTGACAGAAATGATTTCAAAATCAAAGGCAAATCTCCCTGGGGACAGTTTGATGAAGATGTATTTAAACGCCAACTCTCAGACCTGAACAAGGAAAAGCAACCTTTTTTCTCCACCACCCTTACCCTCACCAATCACGAACCTTATGTACTGCCGGGCAGGCCCAGGTTTGGATCAGATGACAACAAAGCCAAATTTAAAAGCACGGCCTATTATACCGATTCCTGCATCAATGCGTTTCTGAACACCGCCAGAAAACAAGCCTGGTACAAAAATACCTTGTTTGTATTCATTGCTGACCATGGACACGTGCTGCCCAAGGACAGGGTTGATGTTTTCGTACCGGAACGCTATCATGTGCCACTTTTATTTTATGGAGATGTGATAAAGGAGGAGTTCAGAGGAAAGAAATTCACAAATGTGGGCAGTCAGGCCGATGTAGCCGCAACAGTACTCGCGCAACTCAACATCCCGGCAACGGAATTCATCTGGAGCAAAAATCTTTTGAACCCCTACACGAAACCTTTTGCTTTTTTTAGCTGGGACAACGGCATGGGTTTCATGAATAACAAACAATGTGTTACTTTTGACAATGTTGGAAAAATGGTATTGTACAACAGCAATCCCAAGGACAAAGACGAAGCAACCCATGTCCTTAATGCTGCTAAGGCTTACCTCCAAACTGTATATCAGCAATTTATAGAACTCTGAAAATGAACTTCAAAGACATCGTTTTTAAACTCGCATTCCTCTTTCTTGCCGCTCTTGCGCTGCCATCAGCGGCACAAGACATTAAATGGGCAAAAGATGGCAATTCTTATTATGAGATCTCCGCCGGAGAACTGGTTTCCATCACCCTGCCTGCAAATGACCGGAAGACCATTGTAAGCCGGAACCTGATCTATAGCAGCAGAAACAGCGGATTAGACAATTTTAAGGATTTCCAGATCTCTGAAGACGGCACCAAAGTACTGCTGTATACCAACAGTAAGAAAGTCTGGAGATATGAGACCCGCGGAGATTATTATGTCGCTGACCTAAAGACAAACCAGATCACACAGATCGGAAAGGGAAAACCGGCCTCCTCATTAATGTTTGCGAAATTCTCCCCCGATGGTAAAAAAGTAGCCTATGTAAGTAAACACAATCTTTATATAGATGATCTTGAAACCAAAACGACCAAAGCATTGACCACAGACGGTACAGACAGACTGATCAATGGTACCTTTGACTGGGTTTACGAAGAAGAATTTGATTGCAGGGACGGTTTCAGATGGAGTCCTGATGGCAAATCCATCGCCTACTGGCAAATTGACGCCACCAAAATCAGGAATTTCCTGATGATCAACAATACAGATTCCATCTATTCATATACCATTCCTGTTGAATATCCTAAAGTTGGCCAGGACCCCTCCGCCTGCAAAGTAGGGATCGTTGACATCGCAACAGCTAAAACCAGCTGGCTGAAAGTGCCAGGCGACCAGGTCCAGAACTATATACCGAGAATGGAATGGATCCCCAACAGCAATGAAGTGATATTGCAGCAGCTGAACAGGGAGCAAAATGTAAGCAAGCTTTATGTTGCTGATGCCGGCACGGGAAACATCAGCAATATCTATACAGAAACGGATAAAGCATGGATCGATGCGGGCAAGGGCTGGTACTGGGTCGCGGAAGGAAAAGAGTTCATCTGGTCCAGCGAGAAAGACGGCTGGCGCCACTTGTACAGGTTTAGCAAAGACGGTAAAAAGCAAACCCTGATTACCAAAGGCGATTATGACGTGATCGAGCAATCTATGATCGATGAAAAAAATGGCATTGTCTATTTTATCGCCTCACCCACAAATGCCACCCAGAAATACCTTTATAAAACCAAACTGTCCGGCGGTGCAAAACCTGAAATGGTCACCCCTTCTATTCTCCCCGGCACACATACTTATGACATCTCACCAAACGGCATATTTGCCCGGCACACTTACCAGACAGCTTCGGTTCCCCCGATAAAAGAATGGATGAAATTAACCACACTGAACCCGCTCACTATGGAAGGAAGTGTGACCAATCAGCTGGGTCGGATCAAACCGCCAAAAAACAAAGTAGAATTCTTTAAAATAAAAACAGAAGACGGGATTGAAGTGGACGGCTGGATGAAAAAGCCTGACAATTTTGACCAGACCAAAAAATATCCCGTCGTGTTTTATGTTTATGGAGAACCTGCCGGACAAACAGTAACGGACACCTGGGGTGCCGGCCAGAACGGACTCTACGCCGGTGACATGCCTAAAGATGGCTACATCTATATTTCGCTGGAGAACAGAGGCGCCCCCGCACCTAAGGGCAGGGAATGGCGCAAAAGTATTTTCCAGAACATCGGCAGGCTCAACATCCGTGACCAGGCCATGGCCGCTAAAAAAGTTTTGGAATGGCCGTTTGTGGATAAAGACCGCGTAGCCGTATGGGGCTGGAGCGGTGGCGGTTCATCTACCTTAAACCTCCTGTTCCAGTATCCCGAGATCTATAAAACCGGCATAGCGATAGCCGCAGTGGGCAATCAGCTGACCTACGACAACATCTATCAGGAACGGTACATGGGCTCGCCTTTGAAGAGTACCGAGGCCTATATCAAGGGCTCTCCCGTTACCTACGCGCAAAATTTAAAAGGCAATTTGCTGTATATACACGGAACCGGCGATGACAACGTTCACTATCAAAACGCGGAAATGCTGATCAATGAACTGATTAAGAACAGGAAAGTATTTCAAATGA
Source organism: Pedobacter ginsengisoli (assembly GCF_030244015.1). GTDB lineage: Bacteria > Bacteroidota > Bacteroidia > Sphingobacteriales > Sphingobacteriaceae > Pedobacter > Pedobacter ginsengisoli. Next base: position 854,904 of record NZ_JASSYX010000002.1, on the reverse strand, counting down.
TGTCTTATCCGAACAGAACACACAGCATCAGCGAAGGTGACGGCACTTCTGAACACCTGGCACTAACGTATACTAAATTTTTACAAACTTATTGTCCGCCAGGAGGGAAATAAAAGATAAGATTTTCAACATCCTGACTATTTATGTAAAAAAGTAAATAACTTTGCGCAATTATGGCTCATGGTTTGTTAAGCAGTGTTTGTGCGCGCACCAAGGAGGATCCTGAATTGAACGGTATGAGAAGAAAGCCCTTTGCATGAAAAATAAAACTGATAACCCTGTAATTTTAGACGAAGAAGTTAAGCGCCCGGGCAAACTGTCCAGGATGTTTATTACGCTGAGCGATGTTTTTCAATTCATGGGCCGTTTCTTTAAGGAGGGTTTCCTTCCGCCTTATGAAGGCAAGGAGCTGATGAAACAATGTTACGATATCGGTTACCGCTCACTGGCATTGATCTCTCTGACCGGCTTTATCACAGGTGTCGTATTTACCAAACAATCCAGACCTTCCCTCGCTGAATTTGGCGCCACATCATGGCTTCCCTCCCTGGTCGGTATCGCATTATTAAGAACCCTCGCCCCTTTACTGACCTCGCTGATCGCAGCCGGGAAAGTAGGTTCAAGTATCGGCGCGGAACTTGGCTCCATGCGGGTAACCGAGCAAATCGACGCCATGGAGGTCTCCGCAACAAACCCGTTTAAATTTCTGGTCAGCACCAGGGTGCTCGCCGCCACGATAACCATCCCTATTCTTACCTTCTATACTGCAATGGTAGGTATGCTGGGTGCCTTGCTCAATGTATCAATGAGTGAAGGTACCAGTGCCAAACTGTTCTTTCAGTCTTCGCTGGAATCCATTTCTTTTCTGGACATTACGGCATCCACGATCAAAGCAGTTATTTTCGGCTTCACCATTGGTATGGTAGGCTGTTACCAGGGCTACAATTCCTCTAAAGGAACCGAAGGTGTGGGAAAAGCGGCCAATTCATCAGTAGTGATCGGAATGTTCCTCATCTTCATTGAAGAAGTGGTATCTGTTCAGTTCTTTGGTTTATTCAGAACATAACCTTTATGACAAAAGAACAAATCAGCCCCGAAAAAGTAATAGAAGTCAAAGGATTGTATAAATCTTTTGGCAACTACCATGTACTCAAAGGCGTAGACCTTCACCTGAACAAACGGGAGAATCTTGTAGTACTGGGAAAATCCGGTACAGGAAAATCAGTACTGATCAAGATTCTGGTCGGCCTGCTCACACCCGACCAGGGAGAAGTGCTTGTACTGAACCAGCATGTAGACCGCATCACTTACAAAGAATTGCTGGCATTACGGCTTAAAGTTGGCTTTTCTTTTCAGAACAGCGCCCTCTACGACAGTATGACCGTAAGAGAAAACCTTGAATTTCCGCTTGTACGCAACCAGAGGAGACTGACTAAAGGCGAAGTAAACAGCGCTGTTGAGGAAATGCTCGACGCCGTTGGCCTGCTGCACACCATCAACCAGATGCCATCAGAACTTTCCGGCGGACAACGAAAAAGAATTGGTGTGGCGCGCACACTGATCCTCAGACCTGAAATCATGCTTTATGATGAACCGACAGCAGGACTTGACCCCATCACCTGTTTAGAGATCAATAGCTTAATCAATGAAGTGCAGGAGCGTTTTCATACCAGTTCCATCATCATCACACACGACCTGACCTGCGCTAAGGCGGTGGGCAACAGAGTGGCCATGCTGCTCGACGGCAAATTTGAACGCCAGGGTACTTTTGAAGAAGTGTTCAATACCGCTGACGAACGGGTAAAACCATTTTACGATTACAATTTTATACAATAGAAATTATGCAGGCATCAGACAATCGCCGTAAGATAACAGTAGGAATATTTATTTTTCTTGGCCTGGCGATATTCATAGTAGGAGTATTTACACTGGGAAGCCAGAAAAAAGCTTTTGTTAAAAGCTTTACCGTTGATGTCGTTTTCAATGACATACAAGGCGTTAAAGCCGGCAATAACGTATGGTTTTCGGGTGTAAAGATCGGAACCATCAAAAAGATCCAGTTTTACGGGACCTCGCAAGTGCAGGTATTTTTAAATATTGAAGAAGAAGCGCACAAGTACATCCATAAAGATGCATCGGCAAGCATCAGTTCTGACGGACTGATCGGCAACAAGATCATCGTGATCACAGGCGGCACCCCCAAGTTTCCATTCGTTGAAGACGGCGACCGGCTGAGGGTAAACACTACCCTTTCAACCGATGACATCATGAAAACGTTTCAAGTCAACAACAAAAACCTGGTAGATGTGACCTCAGACTTTAAAATTCTGGCCAGAAGCCTGGTAGAAGGAAAAGGAACAGCCGGCACCTTATTGACCGATGAGCAGGTTGCTGCCGACTTTAAATCTATTGTCGTAAACCTGAAAAACACAACGGCTGCCGCCAATAAAATGGCAATGGAGCTCAATACCTTTACCAAAACCCTCAACACTAAAGGTGGCCTCGCCGACAAACTACTGACCGATACCGCTGTATTCGCAAAACTGCAGGCCTCTGTTGATGAACTACAGAAAACCGCCAGCTCTGCATCAGCACTGACTGAAAACCTCAACAAAGCTTCGGCTAAACTAACCCAAACAGATAATGCCGTAGGTGTCCTGCTGAACGACCAAAAAACAGCAGAGCAGGTAAAATCCATTGTGAAAAACATGGAGACCAGCAGTCAGAAACTGGACGAGAACCTGGAGGCATTGCAGCATAATTTTCTTTTAAGGGGATTTTTCAAGAAGAAAGCCAAAGAAGAGGCGGCTGCTAAAAAGGAAAATTAATTCATCAGGCAGGCCGGCTTTACTTAAAAATCTGCTTACTTAAAATAGATCTTGAAGGTCGTTCCTTCATCCAATACACTTTGAACGGTAACCATACCGCTCATGGCATCGATCTGATTTTTAGAAATGAAAAGTCCCAGGCCTTTTGAATCGGGGTTTTCCGTAAAGGTTTTATACATTCCAAAAAGCTGGTCGCCAAATTTATCCAGGTCAATCCCAATCCCATTATCCGAAACCTCAAGCACGACCTGGTCGTTCTCGCGGTAACTGTTTAGTCTGATGAGCGGCCTGCGGTCCGGATGACTATACCTGATGGCGTTAAAGATGAAATTCAGCAAAACGCTTTCCAGATACGCCGGATTATAATTTACCATAGTATCAGCCGGAACATCATTGCGAATATCTACTGATTTTACATTGATCTGGTCCCTCAAAACATTAAGGGTCCGCCCTATATAATCACTTAGGTTAAGCGGCACAGTGATCACATCTATGCTGGTCTGAATATTGACCACATTGTTCAGATTGACCATTGTTTCATCCAGTGAAGCCGATACCGTTTTCAGCAGTGCGACCAGTTCTTTCTTTTCCTGCTCAGAAGAACTCTGCTCTATCAGGCCTGCGATTGCCTGTATATTGCTGGTATGAGACCTCAGGTTATGCGAAACAATGTAAGAGAAGTTCAGCAGGCGTTTGTTCTGCTCCGTAATCATATTTATAGAATTGTTCCGGTCAGTCACATCCTCCAGGATCATAATATTGCTCTCAGACCCGTCTGTTTCATCCAGCAGGGGTGTTTCTATAAGATTTGCCCATTTTACACTCCCATTCTTATGAATGTATTGCCGTCGATTCTGACTATCGGCACTTAAATCTGCCTGCCCTTGCAGATTACCCGTTTTTTTCCGATCTGAATAGCTGATGTCTTTCAAACTTAATTTGAAAAGTTCAAGCTCAGTATATCCCAGAATCTTACATAATTCCTTGTTCACCTGCAAAAACCTCCCGTCAGCAGCACTGATCAGCGCTATTCCGATTGGAGCTTCTTCAAAAATGGTTTTAAACTTCATTTCAGTCTCAATGAGCTTAGAAGCCTGGTTATCGACCACATTTTGCAGTTCCAGATGCTTTTTTAAAAGCTTTGTGATGAGCAAGCTGTTCAATATGGCCAGAGATAAACCAAATAATAACGAATATATCAGCTGAATAAAGATGTCATACCTGTTTTTTGAAACCAGATAAATCTTCCAGTTCCCATCAGAAATAGCTACAGATCCATAAATATGGTCTGAAAAACTGGTATCACCCGGAAGAAAAAACTCCTCTTTTTTACTGGAAATATTATACCTCGAAAACTGGAAATAAAATTTTTCATTCTTTTTACCGGCAATACCTGTCTCTTTCAGAAAGGTATCCAGTCTAATAACGACCGCAGAAAATCCCCAAAATTTATCCTTATTGTATACAGGAAGCCTGCCCACAATACCTATTCCACCCTGCTTCAACTGATTAGGCCCTGTAAAATACATCTTTCCAGACCGGATAGACTGTCGTGCCCTCATAGAATGCTCATCCGTTATCGTAAAGATATTCGCATTTAAAGCCCCTTCATTACCTTTCAACGGGTAGATATACTTAATAATGCCGTTAGGTACCAGCTGCACTGCCAGAAAGCTGGAATTAGAGTCAATCAGCTTTGCAGCAACAGCTTCAAAATTTTCAGGTTCGCCATTGTCCCTGATGGTGAGCGCAAGCGTCAGCGCAGTAGTATAACTGTCCCTTAACCTCTGCTCCACATTTTGTTTTACCGCATCAAGGACATGCTCGATTTCATGATGTTCTGTTTCCTTTAAAAAGTGATACCGCTGATTCGTGATCAGTCCAATAAGAATCAGCAGGACCAGGAAAACAAGTAATCCTGTAAGTGCCGGCCTGCTCATTAGCCATCCTGTTATCGTTACCGTTTTTTTTACAGTGCCCATAGTAAGTTACAATTTATACAGATGACCCGATACATCTTCATAAACCTAGTCAAACAACCGCAATAATGCAAGGCATATGAGTTTAGATAAACTGAATTTACTATTTTAGCAATTCAGTGAAAAATATGATCTCGATAGAAAATGAATATGTTAAAGCAGTTTTTTCAGCAAAAGGTGCTGAGCTGCAAAACTTTAAAAGCAAAGAAACTGATACTGAATACTTGTGGAACGGAAATCCCCAATTCTGGGGGAAGTTCAGCCCTGTATTGTTCCCAATAGTCGGCGGACTTAAAGACAACACTTACCTGGTCAATGGTCAGAAATATAATCTCCCGCGCCATGGCTTCGCCAGGGACCGTGAATTTAAAGCGAACCAGACCAGCGCAACTGAAATCACCTTTACCCTTACTCATGATGAGGATACTTTAAAAGTATATCCTTTTAAATTCGCACTGGCACTGCACTATAAAATTGAAGGCAAAAGCCTCTCCTGTACTTATCACGTCACCAATACTGATGATCAGAACACCTTGTTGTTTTCAGTAGGCGGCCATCCGGCATTTGCCACCCCGACCGGTCATGAACTCACTTACGATGACTATTTTTTGGTTTTCAATAAGGACACTGAGCTGGTTTACCATAAAATACACAGCGATCTGATCAGCGATGAAACCGACACCATAGAACTGGACAAAAATGTTTTGCGTTTGAATCATAAGCTCTTTTACGAAGATGCGCTGGTATTTAAAACCCTAAAAAGTAACCGGATCACCCTGCGCAACCGAAGGAATCCGCGCGGCCTGCATTTTGACTTTGACGGCTTCCCGTTTTTCGGCATATGGGCCGCAAAAGACGCAGACTTTGTATGCCTGGAACCCTGGTGCGGAATCGCTGACGGTACAGACCATGATCAGAACCTGGAAACAAAAGAAGGCATCGTCAGTTTGCAGACCGGCGAAAACTGGGAACGCAGCTGGTCAGTCAGTTGTTTTTGACAATTCTTTTTGACAGTTTAGTTTAAAGGCCCTTTAAACCAGCACGCCAGCCTTCTGCCCTTATCGTCAATACCAAACATCCTGGCTGTTAAGGTTTCTTAATTAACGCAGTACGTTTACTGGAGGTATAAGTATTAAACACACCCAGTGCCCCATTACTGAAGTTTGAAGGCGGGTTTTCCGGAGAAACCGGCGGCCCGCCATCTCCGGAGATCTGTTCCAGCGTAAAGAAGTATTTATAGACCGGCCTGCTTATACACTGCAATTCCACCTCAAGTGTATCCCCGTTCGTCAGGTCGTCAAGCTCATAGTACAATACATTGGCCACATGATTGCCATTGTTAAAACGGTCATCACTAACCGCATCCTCCTCTACTTTGTCTTTTACCTTCAAAATATACCGGTACTGATCCGCGGTATATCCCGGATCCTCAAAATTCGCGGCAATGTAAGTATTTATACTGCCAAAGAAATCAAACTGTTTGAAGGTCAATGAGTCAAGCGACACTTTAAAAGGCATCGCCGAAACCGAAACATAGGTCTTGCCCTCCACCGTCACCGTCATGGTGTATTCCACACCCGGTTTGCCGCGCATCCTGGGGCTTTTGTAAACCCCTTTTACCGCAGTCTCATTGAAATTTACTACATCACCATCAAAGGTAGTCAATACCACCTTGGCCCCGCTGATGCCGTTGAATTTATTGCTTTCTGAAAAGCTGTAGGTTTTAGAAACTCTTACGGTCTGGTTTTCAAATTGATCGTTGACATTGGCGTCAATCACTATGCGCGGATCCGCGTTATCAAGATCAAGCTTGATTACTTTTTCACAGCCCATCATCCCCAGTACACAAAGCACTGCCCCGATCAGGTATATTCTTTTCATCATCTTGTTAAAATTTAAAATTCCAGGTTACCGAAGGAATGATCCCAAACAATGTGGTACGCACCACCTGGGTTTTAGTAGCGTCATCAGGATCATCTTTAAAGTCAATAGCGAACGCATTCTGACGGTTGTATAAATTATAAATGCCAAACGACCAGCTGGACTGCAGCCTTCTTCCCGGCCTGCCCTCGAGCGTTGCGGATACATCCAAACGATGGTATGCCGGTGTGCGGTAGCCATTTTTATCGGTATAATAAAATACGGTACGCCCATTGATCTGGTATTTTCCGCTCGGATAAGTCACCGCATTTCCGGTGTTGTAGACAAACACCGAAGAAAAAGTCCACCTGGAAGTGGCCTTGAAAATGCCTACCAGAGACAGATCATGTGTCCGGTCCTGCTTTGCGTTGAACCATTTGGCGCTGTTGATGGCATCAAACTTGCGCTCTGTTTTTGACAGGGTATAGCCTATCCAGCCGTTAAACCGTCCATATCTTTTTTTCAGGAACAGTTCAATACCATAGGCACGGCCATCTCCGTACAGCAGATCCGCTTCGACATTACTGTTGCCCCTCAAATCTGTTCCACTTCTGTATTCAATCTGGTTCTGCATCAATTTATAATAGATCTCAGCCGAAAACTCATATCTATTGTCATTGAAATTCTTAAAAAAACCAGTAGCGATCTGATCGGCAATTTCAGGTTTTACATTATTGCTGTTCATGATGTACAGGTCCGTAGGTGAAGTCGACGTAGAATTGGACATCAGATGCACATTCTGGACATTTCGGGTGTAAGCGGCTTTCAAAGAACTATTGGGGCTGATCTGAAAATTCGCTGAAATCCTCGGTTCCGCGTTGATGTAATTTTTAATGATCTGGCCTTTTTTATAAGGAATCACTTCGAGGGTATTCCCGTCTTCATCATAGGTTTTAAAATTTCCAGGACCAGTCGGTGAAAAACTGCTCATCCTCAGACCGTAGACGACGTTTATTTTGTCACTTAGGGCCCATTCATCAGATATATAAGCAGCCAGCTCAATGCCTTTCCTGCTCTCATAATTGGCCTGGTTTACACTCGATTCGCCTGTTGTATTGATCTTGCCCGGTTCAATGGTATGGCTAATGGCATTGATACCAAATTTAAGACTGTGTTTAGCGCTCAGGCTATATTCAAAGTCCTCTTTGATGTTGTAATTTTTGATCGCAGAATTGACCTCAAAATTATTTTCTTCCATCAGGTTCCTGATCACATAATTATAATTGCTGTAGATCAGTGACGTATTGGAAAACAAGCGGTCACTGAACAAATGGTTCCAGCGCAGCGTTACCGTCGAATTCCCCCAGTTGAAACCAAATGTTTCATTGATCCCCAGGTTGTCTCTGCCAAAATATCCGGAAAGAAACAGCGTATTCTTATCGTCGATCTGGTAATTGGCCTTGGCATTCAAATCATAAAAATACAAGGTATTGCCCCGCACAGAACTGTCCGGCGACAATGCAAGAAAAGCATCAATATAGGTCCTTCTTGCGCTGATCATGAATGCCCCCTTATCTTTTACAATGGGTGCTTCGACCTTTAGCCGTGAAGAGATCAGACCAAGCCCGCCTTCGGTGGTAAATTGCTTGCGGTTTCCCTCGTTCATTTTTATATCCAGAACTGAAGACAGCCGGCCGCCGTATTGTGCCGGCATACCGCCTTTGTAAACACTTACATCCTTAATGGCATCAGAGTTGAAAGTCGAGAAAAAACCCAGCAAATGTGAAGCGTTGTAAACCGGGGCCTCATCCAGCAGGATCAGGTTTTGATCCGTAGAACCACCCCTGACATAAAAACCACTGTTGCCCTCCCCTGCAGATTTAATACCCGGCAGCAGCTGCAAGGTCTTCAGCACATCCCGCTCCCCAAGCAGAACAGGTACGTTGTTGATCTCTTTCACAGTGATCTTTTGCAGGCCCATCTGCGGATTGACTACATTTTCATTTCTTTTTTCAGCCGCGATGACCACTTCATTGAGCTGGTTACTTTCTGTCAGGGCGATATTCAATTTCAGAGATTTGCTCAGGTCAACAGTTTGTGTATCTGTCTTGTAGCCGATAAAACTTACCGCAAGCTCATACTTCCCCGCGGGTACACTGATTGAGTAAAACCCGTATGAATTGGTAACTGCACCGGTTGAAACGGGGCCAACAAGCTTTACACTGGCTCCGATCAGCGTTTCACCGGAGCCTGAATCGGTGACATTGCCGTTAATGGTTAATTTATTTTGTGCTAATGAGAACTGGCTGAAAGATAGAAGTGTAAAAAGAATCAGTACAAGTCTTTGTATATTTGGCATTCGTTATATCTTAGATGGTAAAAATATAAAAGAAAAACTACAACACCATACCTATCCATTTTATTTCTGTTCTGCACAAATTCCAGACCCTTTTCGGTATGAGTGAAAACGTACTGCTGTATACTTTTGTAGATCCTTTCTTAATCCTTTATAGATCCTTTGTAGATCCTTTGTAGATCTGCAGACCTATAAAAGATCTTGTAAAGATGTATTGCCGTTCCTGCCAAAATCTATTAAATTGTAGGGCAGTAACTCTGCAGATACTCATCAAAACTTTATCTGTATTGCTTTTGTTGTTAGCCAATGGCACTCATCTCTTTTACCAATAAAGGAATATACTGCATACCGGGCGGGTTTTACATCGATCCCTGGCGGCCGGTTGACCTGGCAGTGACCACCCATGGCCATGCCGATCATGTAAAATGGGGCAATAAGGCCTATTTGTGCCATGAACTGACCAAACCCATTTTAAACCAGAGGCTCGGCCCGGACCTGACCATTGAAACCCTGCCCTACAATAAGGAAATAACGATCAATGGTGTAAAGGTAAGTCTTTTTCCCGCAGGTCACGTGATCGGATCTGCGCAGGTCCGGCTGGAATATAAAGGAGAGATTTGTGTCGTATCCGGCGACTACAAAACAGAATATGACGGCATCAGCACTCAATTTGAACCCGTAAAGTGCCATACTTTCGTGTCTGAAAGTACATTTGGATTGCCAATCTATAAATGGCAGCCACAGGAAACGATCTTTTCGGAGATCAGGAACTGGGTCTCTGAAAACCATGACCGCAATAAAACAAGTGTACTGGTTGCCTATAGCCTGGGTAAGGCACAGCGTCTGATAAAAGGCCTCGCCGGTTACAGCGACATTTATGTTCACAACGCTATAGCCAATCTCAATGAACGTTTCATCGGTGCAGGTGTGGATCTACCTGAAACCCAAAGGATAACCCCGGAAATAAAGAAGGATGAACTGCAGAAAGGAATTGTGATTGTACCTCCTGCTCTGGCCGACGGCCGCTGGATCAAAAGCCTTATTGGCCCTGCTACAGGCATTTGCAGCGGCTGGATGCAGGTTAGGGCGGGCAGAAGATGGCGCAGTGCTGATGCCGGATTTGCATTGAGTGACCATGCCGACTGGCCGGGTCTGTTGGCTGCGATCAAAGAAACGGGTGCTGAAAAAGTATTCGTTACCCATGGTTATACGGCGACGTTTTCAAAGTACCTGAATGAAATTGGGATTGAAGCGGAAGAAGTAAAAACGCAATACGGCAATGAGGAAGAAGAAGAAAAAGTGGAAATAAGTGCAGATGCCGGTCAGAAAATACAGGAGGATGCCGTATGAGGCGATTTACAGAACTGATCCGCCAGCTGGAGATGAGCAACAAGACCAACGATAAGATTGCTGCCCTGGTTGATTATTTTACGGAAGCTGATGATCTGGACAAGCCCTATGTGATCGCCATGTTTACCGGAAAAAGACCCAAACGGCCTGTCAATACGGCTTTGATCCGCCAATGGGCGGTAGAACTGAGCGGCATTCCGGAATGGCTGTTTGCAGAGAGTTATCACAATGTAGGCGACCTCAGTGAGACCATAGCACTGGTATTGCCGGAGGCGGAGCACAAGACCAACCGCAAGCTGCATGAATGGATCAATGGCCTTTCTGCATTGAACGGCAAGACGGATGAGGAGAAAAAAGAATTCATTTTAAACGCCTGGAACAGCCTGGAAACCCAGGAACGCTTCATTTTCAATAAGCTGATCTCGGGAAACTTCAGGATCGGGGTTTCCAATAAAATGCTGGTCAATGCGCTGGCCAAACAAAGCGACATGGAGAGCAACAAGGTGATGCACAGCATTATGGGCAAATGGCAGCCCTGGGAGATCAGCTATGAGGACCTGATGGCCGGGGCGCATGTGAACACCGACAATTCATGGCCTTACCCTTTTTGCCTGGCCTATGCGCTGGAAGCGGAGCCTGCTGCTTTGGGAGCTGTGTCTGACTGGCAGGCGGAATGGAAATGGGATGGCATCCGGGGGCAGATTGTGAAACGGAATGGTGAGCTGTTCATCTGGTCCCGGGGTGAAGAGCTGGTTACAGCGCAGTTTCCTGAGCTGCATTTTCTGGCTGATGAACTGGAGGACGGTACGGTTCTGGATGGAGAGATACTTGCAGTGAAGAACGGTAATGTGCTAGCGTTTAGTGTCTTGCAGCAGAGATTAAACAGAAAAACCATCAATAAGTCGCAGCTCAGCGATGCGCCGATTGGTTTTTACACTTATGACCTGCTCGAGTATGAAGGGCGTGACCTGAGAGAAGAACCTCTCGAAAACCGGCGGTCTGTACTGGTCAGGACCGTCAGCGGTTTGAAAACCCAAGATATAGTGGTCCTTTCTCCTGTCGTAGAGTTTACAGACTGGGAAGATCTTGCAGAGCAGAGAAAAGGCTCAAGGGAGATCAACAGCGAGGGCATTATGCTCAAGAAGCTGGATTCTCTCTACCATTCCGGCAGGAAACGGGGCGACTGGTGGAAATGGAAGGTCAATCCTTACACGGTGGATACCGTGATGATCTACGCACAGAAAGGCAGCGGACGCAGGGCAAACTTCTTTACAGATTATACCTTTGCGGTCCGCGATGGCGACCAGCTGATCACGGTAGCGAAGGCTTACTCGGGCCTGACGGACAAAGAAATAAAAGAAGTAAATTCGTTTGTGGTAAAGAACGCGATAGAGAAATTTGGTCCGGTAAGGACGGTGAAACCGGAATTGGTGTTTGAGATCGCTTTTGAAGGGATCGCAGAGAGCAAAAGGCACAAAGCTGGCCTTGCTTTGCGGTTTCCGCGGATTGCCAGGTGGCGAAAAGATAAAAAAGCCGATGAGATCAATACGCTGGATGATCTGAGGCAATTGTTGCAATCTACTTTATAGCGCTTTTGACATGGAGAAGAGCAGATCAGCTAAACCAGCGGTATTAAAAAAAAGGACAGCAGACAAGCCATTGCCGCTGGAGAAAAGCAGCGGTTATAAGCAGGTGATGCAATGGCTGAAGTCCGGTAGGAAAAAGCCCTTTAAGTTTCAAACGGATGCCTGGGCATATTATGCGGAAGGTTATAGTGGCCTGGTCAATGCCCCTACGGGCTTTGGAAAAACTTTTTCTTTGTTTCTGGCGGTTGTGATTGATGAGCTGAACAAAAGGGCTGATCCGGAGCATTCGAACACAGTGATTAAGTCCCCAGTTCCAAACCTGCAGCAACAGATTGGTAAAGATCTGAAGGAAGATTTTAAGGACCTGGCGGAAGATTTCAATAAAAAAAGCGGAAATACTAAAAAAACGACAAACAGGAAAAAACAGGACGCCGGATTAAAGCTGATCTGGATTACGCCTTTGCGGTCGCTGGCCAAAGATCTTGCCCGTGCCATGCGGGAGGTCTGTGAGGAGCTGCAAATGGACTGGACGGTGGGTGTGCGAAATGGTGATACTCCACAAAATGAGAAGCTGAAGCAAAAGAAACAAATGCCTGAGGTGCTGATCATTACCCCGGAAAGTATGCACCTGTTGCTGGCGCAAAAAAGCACTTTCAATTATTTTGAGCATTTGCAGTGTATTGTGGCCGACGAATGGCATGAACTGCTGGGCAGTAAACGGGGGGTGATGGCGGAACTGGCCATCTCCAGGATCAAGGGATTGCTGAAGGCTCAGCATCCGGAAAGGCTGCTCAGGATCTGGGGCATATCGGCTACCATCGGAAATATTGAACAGGCGCTGGATGTGCTTGTGCCTTATGAAGATGTGCTGAAGACCATCATTAAAGCCGATATAGAGAAAAAGATCGTCATCAGGTCTATTATGCCCGACCATATAGATATGCTGCCCTGGGCGGGCCATTTGGGGCATAAGCTGGCGCATAAGCTCCTTCCTATCATTTACAAAAGCAAAACCACACTGATCTTTACCAATACCCGGGGACAGGCTGAGCTCTGGTACCAGACCCTGCTTGCCAAAGATGAGAATCTGGCGGGCCTGCTGGCCATTCACCATGGTTCTATTGACCACGAACTGAGAAACTGGATAGAGGAGTCCATACATACAGGTGCGCTAAAGGCTGTTGTGAGTACTTCTTCACTCGATCTGGGGGTGGATTTTAAGCCTGTGGATACGGTGGTGCAGATCGGATCGCCTAAAGGTGTTGCGCGGTTTTTACAGCGTGCCGGCCGCAGCGGACATTCGCCTCATGAGACTTCAAAGATCTACTTCCTGCCCACCCATGCGCTCGAACTGGTGGAGGCCGCAGCCATAAAAGAAGCCGCAAGGACACAGGACATCGAGAGCCGGGAGCCGGTGGTGATGTCTTTTGATGTGCTGATCCAGTACCTGGTCACGCTGGCTGTCGGAGATGGCTTTGACGATGAACAGGTCTTTTTTGAGGTGAAGCAAACGCATGCTTTCCGGGAATTACTGCCCCAGGAATGGAGCTGGATCATGCAGTTCATCACTACAGGTGGAGATAGTTTAACCGCTTATAATGAGTTCAGTAAGGTTTCTAAAGTCGATGGACTCTGGAAAGTGGAAAGCAGACAGATCGCCTTGAGGCACAGGCTGCATATCGGTACGATTGTGAGCGATGCGATGATCAAGGTGAAATATCTGACGGGTGGTTTTGTAGGCATGGTGGAAGAGTCTTTTGTGTCGAAAATGAAACCGGGCAGCAATTTTACGCTTGCCGGCCGGGTGCTGGAATTCATCATGATCAAGGAAATGATGGTACTGGTGCGCAAGAGCAAACAGAAGACCGCCATGAGCCCAAGCTGGATGGGTGGCCGCATCTCCCTGACGGCAAACCTGGGGGCGATATTGCGCAAGAAGTACAATGAGACCTTGTATAAGCAGCATGATGACGAGGAACTTGACTTTATCCTTCCTTTATTTCAGCGGCAGGCGAAGGTATCGCATGTACCTAAGGATGATGAGTTTTTGATTGAGCTGATCAACACAAAAGACGGTTACCACTTCTTTGCCTATCCTTTTGAAGGCCGGCAGGTGCATGAGATCATGGCGTCACTGGTCGCCTACCGGCTGGGCCGTTTGAAACCCATTACGTTTTCTATTGCCATGAACGATTATGGTTTTGAACTCCTGAGCGAACAGCCAATTCCGCTGGATGAAGAAAACATCAAGTCACTTTTCAGTCCTGATGACCTTTCGGCAGATATCATCGCCAGCATCAATGCTACTGAAATGGCACGAAGAAAGTTCAGGGACATTGCTTGTATTTCGGGTTTGGTGTTTCAGGGTTATCCCGGCAAGTATGTGGCAAACAAGCACCTGCAGTCTTCTGCCGCATTATTTTTCAACGTTTTTAGTGATTATGATAAACATAACCTATTATTGCGGCAGGCTTATGATGAGGCTTTTTATCAGCAGATAGAGGAACCACGGCTGGCAGCGGCCCTGCACAGGATCCAGGCCAGCAAGGTGGTCATTGTAAAAACAGACAGCTATACGCCTTTGTGTTTTCCGATCAAAGTGGATAGCTTGCGTGACAACATGAGTTCTGAAGAACTGAGCCAGAGAATTGAAAGAATGACTGCCGAGGCAGAAAAGAAAAACACAAGAAAGAAGAATGATCGTTGAGTGCAGCGGAGAGCAACTGGTATTGAGCAAGGAACGGGCAGTGTATTGGAGACGGGAAAAGATGCTGATCATCAGTGACCTTCATATTGGTAAGTCTGCGCATTTTAGAAAATCAGGCATTCAGGTGCCTCATACGGTAGGATTGACGGACCTGCAAAGACTGACAAGCCTTGTTAAAGAATATCTCACTGAAGTACTGCTGGTTACAGGAGATATGTTCCACAATAACATGAACAGTGACGCCAACGCCTTTCTGGAGTGGCGCAGCCGGTATCCCGTTTTAAAAGTAGTTCTGGTAAAAGGAAATCACGATGCGCTGAAGAATGAGGATTATGAAGCGTTGGGTATTGAGGTGCACAACAAGGAACTGCTTTGTGCACCCTTCCGGTTTATCCACGACAAGCCCCGTGAATTTGACAGTTATTATAATATTACCGGACACGTCCACCCCGGTGTGGTCATTTACGGCAGGGCAAGACAGCAGTTGAAGTTTCCCTGTTTTTATTTTGCTGAACACTGCCTGGTCATGCCGGCATTTAGTGTATTCACCGGCCTCAAGATTGTTAAACCTGAACAGGGAGACAGGTTCTATGCGATCACTCCGGAGAAGGTGCTGAAGGTTTGAGATGTTTGGCGCTTGTTGTAGTGGTTAAACGTTGGTTTGTTTAGCTGTTGTTTGTTTAGGCCTTGTTTTGTTTAAATGTTGGTGAGTTTAGGCGCTGTTTGTTTAAGCGTCATCTCGACGACAGGAGAGATCTCTTGCATTGGCTTAAACAAGAGATCTCTCCTGTCGTCGAGATGACGAAATGGGTACATTAAATAAGCAGGCAGGGTACCTGAGGAACATGTAGAGCCGGTTATGCAATTTGCTTTCCCAGGTTCAATATCCAGTCTTCAAACATCTCCTGCTCTATTTTGATGACGATCTCTGCGTGTTTTTCCCAGTCCGGGGAGAAACCCCTGAGTTGGTTCAGCATTTCCTCCAGATGTCCCTCTTCTTCTAAAATAATAGATTTCACGGTAACGCGGCTGCCTGCATTGGTCAGCACTTCCTGGTATACGGGATACAGTTCATCGGCGCGGACTTCAATGGCATAGGTTACAAACAGGTATGCGGCAAATTTTAATTCATAGCCGCTCAGGTTGAAATGCTGCTTGAGGTAGCGGCAAACCGCTACATCCAGTGCATTCAGATAAAATTTGGTATGATTGGGTGTCAGCAGTTCATCATTGGTATAGGTCTTGCAAAGTCCGCCTTCCAGTTTATCCAGCTGCTTTTTCAGGTAATAAGCGTGACGGTGCTCCTCTGCGGCATGTTTCAGGATGATCAGATTTACATTTTCCTTATGTTCAGATGCGGAGATCTTTTTGGCACCTGCATTTTCCATATAAGAAAGGGTGTTTAACCACTTGGCATGTAATACGTTATTGTCAACTATATTTTCTAAGATCGGCTTGATGTTCATAATGGTTTTGTTTATTCTTGCGTCATTGCGAGGTACGAAGCAATCTCATCCTGGTCATTAGCATGAGATTGCTTCGTACCTCGCAATGACGAACTTTCATATTTCTTCTAATGCGGTCAAAATAGTGCTGTAAATATAATCGAGGTCGTCGTTACTGATGACATACGGAGGTAAAATATATATAATATTTCCAAGAGGCCTCAGGATAATTCCCTGTTCCAGAAAATAATTGTACAACCGGTTTCTGAGTCCGTTCAGATAAGATGTGTCGCCTCCGGTCTCCCATTCCATCGCCAGTATGGTGCCCGTCTGCCGCACATCCTTAAGTTTCGGATGCCCTTTGATCTTTTCCGCAAATGCTTCATGCTTTGCGGAAACCCTTTGGATATTTGGCAGGGTCTCATCGCTCAGCAATATGTCAAGGCTCGCAAGGGACGCCGCGCAGGCCACAGGATTGGCGGTGTAAGAGTGGCCATGGTACAGGGTCTTTAACTTGTCATCGCTCAGAAACGCATCGAAGATCTTCGCATTGCAGGTGGTGACACCCAGGGGCATGGTGCCTCCGGTGATCCCTTTGGACAGACAAAAAATATCGGGACTGTACTGCAATGCTTCACATGAAAACAGCTTGCCCGTGCGCCCGAAACCGGTCATCACCTCATCGGCAATGGTCAGTATGCCATGTTTCTGACAGGCAGCGATCAGTTCATCGAGATGTCCGGCTTCGTACATAACCATACCTGCTGTGCCCAGTACCATGGGTTCAAATATAAAACAGGCCACTTCGTTGGACAGGTAACTGATCCTTGATTTGATCTGTTCGATGTTCTTTGTATTGGGCAGGTCTATAAATTCTACGTCAAATAGCAGACTGGCGAAGGGATCTGTAAAAATACTCCGGCCGCTGACCGACATGGCCCCAAAGGTATCGCCATGATAAGCGCCTTTGAATGCCAGGATCTTGGTACGCGGTTGTTTGGTGGTGTTTACCCAATATTGCAGACACATTTTCAGCGCCACTTCCACAGCTGTGGAGCCATTATCAGTATAAAATACTTTCTCCTGTTTGCCCGGCAATAAAGGCAGGAGCCTTTCGGCAAGCTGGACTGCGGACTCGTGGGTAAAGCCTGCGAAGATCACATGTTCCAGTGTTTTTAATTGTTCCGCTACTTTTTCGGCTATGTGCGGGTGGGCATGACCGTGAATATTTACCCACCAGCTGGATACTGCATCTATGTATTTTTTACCGGATTCATCAAATACGTAAACGCCCTCGCCCCTCACTATCGGAATATGGGGCAGTGGATTTTTCATTTGCGTATAAGGATGCCAGATTACTTTTTTATCGCGTTCTGCTAAGTTCATTGTCTTTCTTTTAGTAATAGTTCTATCGCGGTTTTATCTGTTCTGAAAGTCACATCATCGGTGCTCAGGTCGTTTAAACTGATCCACCTGAAGGACTGCAGGGTGTTTTCATCAAAATCGAATATTACAGTTTTGTAGGTAAGCGTTAATGGTTTGGTTTCTTTTACCAGGTAATAAATGCTGAGGATCTGGCTGTCATTGAAAGAAGACTGTTCATAAAAATCGGTGGTGTACAGGTGACGGATCACTTCAATCTCTGCATTGCATTCTTCCATAAACTCCCGCTTCAGCGCGTCGATAATGCCTTCGCCTACTTCTACCCCGCCTCCGGGAAACTTACTGAAGGTCCTGCCGCCAGATTGTTCATCGCTAATCAGCACCTGATTATTTTCATTGATCAGTAATCCGTATACCCTTACATTAAAATAGCTCATTGGTCAAAATGTTTTTGGTTCTTGGTGGCGTTCTGGATGGTCCATTTGATCTCTCCCCGGAAAACCTCTGCGCGGACCGGACACTCCTTCATGTGGCAATAATTGCAGCAGGCGGGCAGGCATGGGTCTGCATGGATAAAAAGCTCAGTTTTGCGCTGCGCATTCCCGTTGATCATCTTATCTATGGAAGAGATTTCGTGGTGCACCTGGTTGAGGTCGAAATAGTAAGGCAGGGTGACATGACAATCGATGTGCAGGTCTGCGCCGTATTGCTGCGCACGGAGGTTGTGTATGTCTATCCAGGGGTCTCTCCTGTTCTTTTGCATACAATCAATAATATCTTCAACCAGGCTCAGGTCACTCTCATCCATTAACCCGCCGACAGAACGCCTGGTGAGTTTGTAACCATTGTAAATGATATACAGGCCGAGTAAAATTGAGATCACACCATCCAGCCAGTAAAGACCAGTCAGTTTGATCAGGATTACTCCGGCCACAAGCCCGGCACTGGTGACTGCATCGGTAATGAGGTGCTTGCCGTCGGCCTCAAGGGTGATGGAATTTTGCTGCTTGCCGGTATTGATCAGGTAATAACCTACCAGCAGGTTTACAAAGCCGGTGGCACCGATGATTGCCGCACCTTCAAAAAGCTTCAGAATGGGCTTTGGATAGATCAGATCATAGCCCGATTTAACGATGATGATGACGCCTGCGATGGTGATGAGTGTCCCCTCCAGGAAAGCAGAAAAGTACTCTACTTTTCCATGTCCGTAAGGGTGATTGGTGTCTTTGGGAATGGTGGCCAGGTAAATGCTGTAAAACGCAAAGCTGCTGGCCAGTACATTGACAATACTCTCTGCCGCATCGGTCAGGATCGCATTGGAATGTGTGATGAGGTATGCTACGAATTTTGCAAGCATGAGCAATATGCTGATGCTTAAAGCGATAAGTATTGCCTTCTTTTTTGGTTGCAAATCACAGAGTTTAGCCTTCAAAAATACGCTTTAGCGATGGAATTCTGTTAAAAAGTATTTTTTTTAGTCTTTAATCCCATGAGGTTCATATATTTGCATCCGCACAAAATTTTATTTGCTTTCGTACCCATTATTATGACATTTTTATCCAAAAGAATCAACAACCTATCTGAGTCACAGACCATTAAAATGGCTAAATTAGGTAGAGAACTGTCCGCAAAAGGGATAGACGTTATTAACCTGAGTTTTGGTGAACCAGACTTTTTTACGCCTGAATTTGTAAAGGAAGCGGCAAAGGAAGCTGTAGATCAAAATTACTCGTACTATACTCCCGTTTCAGGATATCCTGAACTCCGTAAGGCGGTTGCTGAGAAGTTATTGAGAGAAAATGGATTGAGCTATAATTTTGACCAGATCGTGGTATCGACGGGTGCCAAACAATCTCTGGCCAATGCGGTGATGTGCCTGGTAGATCCGGGAGATGAAGTGATCGTTCCTACTCCTTATTGGGTGTCTTATTCAGAGATGATCAAATTGGGTGAAGGCGAAACGGTTTTCATCAACGCGACTGTGGAAAACAACTTTAAAATCACCGGCGCACAGCTTGAAGCTGCAATCACCCCTAAAACCAAACTGTTCATGTTCTCTTCTCCATGCAATCCGACCGGATCTGTATACAGCAAAGAAGAACTGGCTGACCTGGTTGCGGTATTTGAAAAACATCCGAACATCTATATCATCTCTGATGAGATCTATGAGCACATCAATTTTGTTGGAAAACATGCTTCTATCGCGGAGTTTGAATCGGTAAAAGACCGCGTGATCCTGATCAATGGCTTTTCTAAATCATATGCAATGACCGGCTGGAGAGTTGGGTATATGGCTTCGAACAAGGAGATTGCCAATGCTTGCGATAAACTGCAGGGACAAATTACCTCCGGCACTTCATCTATCGCGCAGCGTGCGGCTCTTGCTGCTTACAACGGTGGTTTAGACACCGTAAATGCAATGGTTGATGAATTTAAAAAACGCAGGGATATCGTTTATGCCCTGCTGACTGAAATCCCGGGCGTAAAAGTGAACCTTCCTGACGGCGCTTTCTATTTCTTCCCTGAGATCAAATCATTCTTTGGAAAAAGAAACGGTGATACAGTAATCAACACTGCAGAAGACCTTTCTTTATACCTGCTGAACGAAGCTCATGTATCTACCGTGACTGGTGAAGCATTTGGAAATGAAGATTGCATCAGACTTTCTTATGCGGCTTCGGAAGATCAATTGAGAAAAGCAGTAACCAGGATCAAAGATGCCCTGGCTAAATTGAGCTAAGATTAAACAATCGTAAAAAGGCCGGTTTCAAATGATGAAACCGGCCTTTTTTATGGTATTTCATTACCGATGCTTTTTCTGTCGATTCCTTAAAGCGCTACACACAAAAAGCAGTGTATGAAAAATATATCCGGGTAAGACATTCATGTCGCCTTCTGCGCTAGTCCTGCGCTTATCCTGCGTACTTTCTGCGGTTAAATGGTCTTTAAGCGCAGCATTACCGCAGCAGGTATGCTGTAAGAGCACAGCAAGCGCAAACTAAGGTCGAACTCTGCTTGCCTGTGTCTTAACCTGCTACCGCAGATTTATGCCAAATTATACTGTTTTAAGATTTCTTTATTTTCTTTAGCTTTGAAAAAATTAACGCATATGAAGCATTTTACATTTTCACTAATTCTATTAGTCAGCATTTTAATTACCGGTTCCTGCAAGAAGGTAGTACCGTCAAACTTTTCTTCACTTAAAATAACCCTTAAGGTAGACGGTGTAAAAAAAGAAGCCTCTGGAGAGAAGAATGTATTTGGCACCCTATATAAAGACCTGAATAGCATACAGATCATTGGAAACATAGGAGGCTCAAATAGTGAGTCCATCAACCTATCGATTTCAGAATTTCATGGCGTTGGAGAGTATGATGCCGAAACCAGTGCTTTTATTGGCTCCTATACTACCCAGCTTGATTTTAATCATAGCTTTCTCAGCTCGGAAGGCACCGTAACTGTCACCTCTTATACTAATGAAACCATCAAAGGCGAATTCCAGTTTAAAGGCGAAAACCCTGCAGGAGGAACAAAAATTATCACTGAAGGTAAATTTGAGTGCAAGGTATTCAGTATGTAATGCCCTGCCCCTCTTTAGGTAACCCCCTCTTTAAATGAGCGAGTTTATGCTGCAGCGACATATTAAAAATGATTGCGCAGTGAAAGGTATGCATCCAGGCAAAATCATTGTCCTGTTGAGGACATAGGAACTTTTGCCCTTCTTCAGGGCTAAAGATTCCAGTCCGAATGCAGGATAATCATTTTGCCCCCAAGCACCCTTGAGCAAGCGAGGTATTTTTAAACGGAGCAAAGCATATTAGGAGCGGATTGCTTCGACAGGATCCAGCCTCGATGCCGAATAAGCCGGCCAAAAACCCGAAATCACGCCTATCAGCACAGAAACCCCAATACCCAGCGCAATATTTTTAAAATAAAGGACCATATCAAAACCTGCCGCTGCTGAGCCCAGCGTGGCCAGGTAAACGAGCAACAGCCCAAGCAATCCGCCAAGCAAACAAAGCGCAACAGCCTCAAACAAGAACTGCAGCATGATAAAATAATTCTTGGCACCCAGTGACTTCTGGATCCCAATGATATTCGTCCGTTCCTTTACCGATACAAACATAATATTGGCGATACCAAACCCTCCGACAAGAATAGAAAATCCCCCGATGATCCAGCCCGCTATATTTACCACGCCAAACATCTTGTCCAGGTCGTCGGAAGCAATGGTGCTTTTGTTTAAAGCAAAGTCCTCCTCGGCTCCCGGAGGCGTCTTTCTGATCGCTCTCATGACCCCTCTCAGTTCGCTTTCCACTTCTTCCAGCGCAATATGGTCATAACCCCTTACCGTGATGCTCGGGTCATATCTGCCGCTTTCCACGTCCATAATCCCCCGGGCAAAATTGATCGGCATGACAATATTCTTATCCTGGGACATCCCCAGCATATCCTCGCCCTCTTTCTTAAACACGCCCACCACATTCAGTTTTCTACCCATTACCGCAATCGTCTTTCCGATCGCAGGCTCGCCATTAAACAGACCTTCTGCTACAGACGCACCGATAAGTACCACCGGGGCACCCGTCCTGCCCTCGTTGTCCGTAAAATATCTGCCCTCCTGAAAATCAAGCGTCCAGGTTTTATTAAAATCCTGAGAAGCGGCCCTTATACCCACCCCTTCCACCGAGTTGACGCGGTATTTAACCGTGCGCTCATTGGCATATATCTCATAAGAAATACCCTGCGCATATTCCAATCGGTCTTTCAGCAGATCATAATCCCTCAAAGACGCCTCTGGCCTGTTCACATATTTCCACCAGGGATAATCTCCAAAACCACCCCATGGCCATTTTTGGACAAATATGGTTTTAGAACCTAATTTATCAATACTGGCCTGAAGCTTAGCCCTGAAAGTATCAGCGGCGGAAAACACAAATATGATGGCAAAAATCCCTATGGTGATGCCTAACAGGGAAAGCATAGTACGAAGCTTATTTTGGCGCAGTGCATCAGATGCAAACCGAAAACTTTCGCCTATTAGTTTGAGAATAATCATAATTAAGGTTTAGACCAAAAGTAGCCAAAAAGGTTACAGTCAGCGTTTATATATTATAAAAAATACATAAGCCTCTGCATATAAACCAACAATACCGTCCCGGCTTCAGGAACAATTTAAAAGAAAATATAATCTAGTAAAAATAAAGATTATATTCGTAAATTTGCGCCCTTAAATATTACATCGAACAATATGAAGTTATCTCAGTTTAAGTTTAATTTACCTGATTCATTAGTTGCCAGTAATCCTTCAGAACAACGGGATGAAGCCCGTTTAATGGTTTTACACAAAGATACCGGAAAAATTGAACACAAAATATTCAAAGATATTTTAGGGTATTTCGACGACAAGGATGTAATGATCTTGAACAATACCAAAGTTTTCCCTGCCCGTTTATACGGAAATAAAGAAAAGACTGGTGCCACAATTGAAGTGTTTTTGTTGCGCGAGCTGAACAAGGAATTGCGTTTGTGGGATGTGCTGGTAGATCCTGCCCGTAAGATCCGTGTTGGAAACAAACTGTATTTCGGTGATGACGATCTTTTGGTGGCAGAAGTTGTAGACAATACTACTTCACGCGGAAGAACCATCCGTTTTCTGTTTGACGGGACAGACGAAGAATTTAGAAAAAATATTGAGATCCTGGGTGAAACACCATTGCCTAAATACATCAAACGCAAAGCTACTGCGCAGGATAAGGAACGTTACCAAACGATTTTCGCCAAGCATGAAGGCGCTGTTGCTGCCCCTACCGCGGGTTTGCACTTTAGCAGGGAACTGATGAAGCGTCTTGAGCTTAAAGGAGTGGATTTTGCGGAGGTAACGCTACACGTTGGCCTTGGCACATTCAGGTCTGTTGAGGTTGAAGACCTGACCAAGCATAAAATGGACTCTGAGCAGTTTATCATTGAGCAAAAAGCCGCAGACATTGTAAACAATGCGATCGAAAAAAAGCACAGGGTCTGTGCTGTCGGTACTACATCTATGCGTGCAATTGAATCCGCTGTGTCTTCAAACAGGACACTTAAAGCTGCCAATGACTGGACAAGTAAATTCATCTTCCCTCCTTACGATTTCAGCATTGCCAATTCAATGATCACCAATTTCCATACGCCTGAATCGACTTTACTGATGATGGTAAGTGCTTTTGGAGGTTATGATTATGTCATGAATGCATATGAGGTGGCAGTAAAAGAGAAATACCGCTTCTATAGCTATGGCGATGCCATGCTGATTATATGACAAACTACTATGCAATTTTGGTAGCAGGAGGCTCTGGCAGCAGGATGCAGAGCATGGTAGCCAAACAGTTCCTATTGCTAAATGGCAAACCTGTGATCATGCATACTATAGAAGCTTTCCACCGTTGTGGACTGAGCCCGAAAATCCTGGTGGTTTTAAACAAACATCAGCATTTCTACTGGGCTGAGTTATGCAATATCCACCATTTTAAAATAAAGCACACAGTTATAGAAGGCGGGGAACAGCGGTTTCATTCTGTAAAAAATGGATTGGACGCCATTACAGAAGCCGGGATTGTTGCTATACATGATGC
Source organism: Pedobacter ginsengisoli (assembly GCF_030244015.1). Classification (GTDB taxonomy): domain Bacteria; phylum Bacteroidota; class Bacteroidia; order Sphingobacteriales; family Sphingobacteriaceae; genus Pedobacter; species Pedobacter ginsengisoli. Next base: position 830,796 of record NZ_JASSYX010000002.1, on the reverse strand, counting down.
GGTCAGGCCATTGGTTTCACCCGAACTCATTAGCAGTTCTTATCATGAGGCGGAAAGAAAGGGAAACTGTGTGGTGGCGATAAGACCGACAGACTCGATCAGAAAACTAACTGCTGAACAGGGAAGTATTGCATTAAACCGAAACGACTTTGCCTTGGTACAGACACCGCAGACCTTTGATGTCGGGGTACTCAAAAAATGTTATGAGGTGCCATATTCCAGTGAATTCACTGATGATGCAGCCGTGGCAGAACACTGTGGCATGAAAATAAATCTAATAGAGGGGCAAAGGGAGAACTTCAAGATCACTTACCCGGAAGACCTGGAAATAGCATCGATCCTGTTAAAGAAAAGGGGGCTCTGATATTCAGAATCCCCCTTTATTTATCATATTACTAATTAATGTCAGGCCGCACCACGTATTACCCGCAGGATAATAGCGATTACTGCAATAACCAGCAGGATGTGGATAATGCCACCGGTATAATAATTTCCAAAGAAACTGATGGCCCAAATGATGACCAAAATTACCGCGATCAAATAAAGTAGATTTCCCATAACGTTTAATTTTTTAATGTTTTAGATAGATGACGGCAGTGTAACATACATTGCCATGACATTATCTAATCAATCATCGTTCCAAAATATAAAAGCCCCCCGGTAAACCGGGAGGCTTTTATGCGCTTATGGGCAAAACTTAATATTCGTCTTCGTTAAAGAAAAAGTCATCTTTTGTAGGATAATCAGGCCAGATCTCTTCGATGGTCTCATAAGGTTCACCGTCGTCTTCGAGTGCCTGTAAATTCTCAATTACTTCTACAGGTGCCCCTGATCTTATCCCGTAATCAATTAATTCATCTTTTGTTGCAGGCCATGGAGCGTCTTCCAAATGCGATGCGAGTTCTAATGTCCAATACATATTTCTTATACTATTAAGTTATTCAAAAATTGATTCGCAAAAGTATATTAAAAAACCTGAGCAAAACAAACTTTTTTTTCCACTATTTTCCGTTCTAAACAATTACAAATTTACAAGCGCGGAACCCATATATTTTCTGCTGTTCCGGCATCAGAATTTAGTTTTCGTGCCAAAACAAATAAATAATCACTTAATCTGTTCAAATAAATGGTCATTTTTTCGTCAACAAAACTCTCTGTTGCCAGGTGAACAGCCAGTCGTTCGGCACGGCGGCAAACACACCGTGCCACATGGCACCAGGAAACTACGGTATTTCCACCGGGAAGCACAAAATGTTTCAGCTCAGGCAGCATTTCATTCATGTTGTCCATTTCTGTCTCCAGCAGCAAAATATCGCTTTCATGGAGATCAGGGATTTTCATTTTAGATTTCTCCGGATCGGCGGCAAGTGATGCGCCAACCGTAAAAAGCCGGTCCTGAATTTCCTTTAAGATTTTTTGATGGTGTGGATCTATGTCCTGACACATGATCAGACCGATATAGGAATTGAGCTCATCTACAGTACCATAACATTCGATACGCAGATGATATTTGGCTACACGGGTCCCCCCGATCAATGAGGTAAGCCCCTTATCTCCGGTCTTGGTGTATATCTTCATGCAGAAATTTATACAATTTTCTCGAAATCGCTGCCTTTTTTCTCCAGATTGCTCAGGCGCGGAGAAACAGTTTTAATATCTTCATTCATGTAATCCTTTTCTATCAGGCCGTCCCGCATACGTACGATACGGTGGGCATGCTGCGCAATGTCTTCCTCGTGCGTGACCAGGATAATGGTGTTGCCTTTACTGTGGATCTCTTCCAGCAGGCCCATGATCTCAATAGAGGTCTTGGTATCCAGATTCCCTGTCGGTTCGTCGGCCAGTATAATGGACGGGTTGTTGATCAGTGCCCTGGCCACCGCTACACGCTGGCGCTGTCCTCCTGAAAGTTCATTGGGTTTGTGTGTGACCCTGTTGCCCAGTCCAACATTTTCTAAAGCTTTATGGGCCCTTTCCTCACGTTCTTTTTTATTTGCACCTGCGTAGATCAGCGGAAGCGCAACGTTGTCCAGGGAAGTGGAGCGTGGCAATAAGTTGAATGTCTGAAACACAAATCCGATCTCCTTATTGCGGACTTCGGCAAGTTCATTGTCTGTCATCTGGCTTACATTGATCCCGTTTAACACATAATCGCCTTTGCTGGGTGTATCTAAACAGCCCAATATGTTCATCAGTGTAGATTTTCCGGAACCTGAAGGACCCATCAATGCTACAAATTCGCCTTTATGAATATCCAGGGTTACTGATTTTAAAGCATGGATCACTTCGGAACCTATCACATATTTACGGCCGATATCTTTGATGTTAATTAACGCTTTATCCATTGCTTTTTCTTTTTAGACAGTCACCGGCATACCGATGTTACATCTGTTATTTATTTTTCAATAATCTTTGGCACAAAGAAGAAGCTTTCATTGTGCTTTGCCGCATTTTTCAGACCCTCTTCTACCGTGATCTCATGCTTTACCTTATCTTCCCGCCAAACGTTTTCTTCGTGGTTCATATAGACAAGAGGCTCAACCCCCGTTGTGTCCAGTTCGTTCAGCTTCTCCATAAATGTAAGTATCTTATTCATGTCGGTGATCAATGTATCAACTTCTTTATCTTCTATCGCTATTCTTGCCAGATCAGCCACTTTGTTAATGGTTTGCTTATCTATTATCATTTATGAACGAGTTTACTGTTTATCAGGTCAAAAATACGGTCTTTTAATAAATCTGCGTCATCTATATTCAAATCTCTTGTGGAAACGGGTTTGTGCACGTAAATGTTACAGAATCCCGGGCTTGTGCCTTTCTTATGGCCATCGTCCCACATCTTTTTCCAGACATTGGTCAGACTGACCGGGATAATGGGTATGTTTTTTTCTATGGCCAGTCTGAACGGGCCGTTTTTAAAAGGCAGCAATTGTGGCGGATATTGATGTCCATCAATCCTTCCTTCAGGAAAAATGATCAGGCTCATGCCGTTTTCCAGGTTGTCGCCTACCTTTTTAAAGGCCCTGAAAGCTGAGATCTTACTGTCCCGGTTTACCGGGACATCTATTGTTTTGAAAAATAGCTTTAGGACGGGGTTATCCAGGAGTTCTTCTTTTCCCATAAAATGAAACCGGCCTTTGGCCAGGATACACATGATCATGATGTCAAAATTGGAAAAATGATTGGAGCAGTAAATATAGGTCTGCCCTTTTACCAGAGGCTCTTCATATTCAAACAGATAGAAGACACCTATAAACGTACTGATCAGAAAGCTGTTTAGTTTTCGCATCAGATTGAGCAGCCGGTAGCCCGCAGGTTTTCGTGAAGCGAGGTAATAGAATGGGTAAAACAGCGCCGAAAAGGCAAGAATAACAACTATAGAATAAGTGCGGTGAATGTGCCTTAAGAGTGTAATCATTGAATCAAACTTAGATAAAATTTTCTTATTTTCGGCCCATGAAAGAAACGGTAGTTAGTGGTATCCGTCCTACAGGACAGTTACATCTGGGAAATTATTTTGGTGCAGTGACCAATTTCGTAAAGATGCAGTATGATTACAACTGCTTTTTCTTTATCGCAGACCTTCACTCGCTGACCACCCACCCTACTCCGCAGGACCTGCATGGCTATGTAAGGCATGTACTGGTCGAATACCTTGCTTGCGGCATCAATCCGGATGAGTCAACGATCTATATTCAGTCTGATGTACCTGAAGTAGCAGAGCTCTACCTTTACCTGAATATGAATGCCTATATGGGCGAACTGGAGCGCAGTACTTCGTTTAAAGATAAAGTACGCGCACAGCCGGACAATATTAACGCCGGATTGTTAACCTACCCTACACTGATGGCTGCCGACATTTTGATCCACAAAGCCGTTAAGGTGCCTGTTGGAAAGGACCAGGAGCAGCACCTGGAGTTTACACGGACATTCGGCAACCGCTTCAACAGGCTTTACAATAATGATTATTTCCCGGAGGCCTTTGCCTTTAACTATTCGGACAACCTGGTGAAGGTTCCCGGACTGGACGGGAAAGGCAAAATGAGCAAATCAAATGGTGAAGGCAGCTGCATTTATCTGGCGGATAGTCCGGAGGTTATTCGTAAAAAACTGTCGCGTGCAGTGACTGATGGCGGGCCTTTAACGGAAAATCAGGTTAAACCTGAGCCGATCCAGAACTTGTTTGACCTGATGAAAATAGTTTCACCTGCCGATACTCTGGCCCATTTTGAGGAGCTGTATAATAAAATGGCGATCCGTTACGGCGATTTCAAAAAACAGTTGGCAGAGGACATGATTGTGTTCAACGGCCCTATTCGTGAGCGTATTGAGGGGCTCTCCGGGGACAGTGACTACCTGCGTAAAGTTGCTGAGCAGGGTGCCGAAAAAGCAAGGGAAAGTGCCCGGAAAACCATTCGTGAGGTAAGGGCTTTGATCGGTTTTAAATCATTCTGAATTAATCGCAAAAATAATTACCTTAAGATCTTCAAAAACACGATATGCACATAGCGATAGTTGGAAATATAGGCGCCGGAAAAACTACATTGACAGGCTTACTGGCAAAACATTATGGTTGGGAGGCTTTGTATGAGGCTGTAGACAACAATCCATACCTGGAAGATTTCTATAGTGACATGAAAAGATGGAGCTTTAACCTGCAGATCTATTTCTTAAACAGCCGCTTCCAGCAAATCGTGGACATACAAAACTTCAACAGAAATGTAATTCAGGACAGGACCATTTACGAGGACGCACATATATTTGCAGATAATCTCCACGAAATGGGCCTGATGACCACCAGGGATCACCATAACTATAAAGCCATATTTGCCAACATTACTTCATTTATAAAACCACCTGATCTCTTGGTTTACCTTCGTGCCTCGGTACCTACACTGGTAAATAATATACAGCGCCGCGGACGTGAATATGAAGCCAGCATCCGGATAGATTACCTCTCTAAATTAAATGAGAAATATGAAGCCTGGATCAAAGACTATAGCCTGGGCAAGCTATTGATCCTGGACAAGGACAAGCTTGACTTCAGCAACAATCCAGAAGATTTGGGTTCCATCATTCAATCCATAGAAGCAGAAATAAACGGACTTTTTTAAGATGAAAATACTTGGGATCATACCTGCCAGATATGCCTCTACGCGGTTTCCCGGCAAACCACTGGTGCAGATCAAAGGGAAAAGCATGATCCAAAGGGTATATGAGCAAGCCGGTAAAGCCGCTGCGCTTTCACAGATTGTGGTGGCTACTGATGATGAGCGCATTGCTGAAGAAGTCCGAAGATTTGGCGGCCAGTACGTGATCACTTCTGCTGATCACCTGAGCGGTACAGACCGCTGCGCAGAGGTAGCTGGGATATTGCCGGAATTTGATGTCATCGTCAATATCCAGGGTGATGAGCCTTATATAGACCCCATGCAGATTGATCTGCTAGCCTCCTGTTTTGAGGACAAAGCTGTTCAGCTGGCTACTTTGATCAAGGAAATACACGAGGAAGGCGAACTGTTTAATCATAATACTCCCAAAGTACTTCTGAATACTGCCGGGGAAGCCATTTACTTCAGCAGACAGACCATTCCCTTCATCCGCAACGCAAAAATGGAAGACTGGCTCAGTACCCATCAGTTTTACAAACACATAGGCATATACGGGTATACAAGAAAGGCATTGCTGGAAATCACCCGGCTTCCTTCTTCTTCGCTTGAAATGGCTGAAAGCCTTGAACAGCTGCGCTGGATTGAAAACAACTATAAGATACAGACCAGGATTACTTCCATTGAGACCTTTTCAATAGACACTCCTGAAGATCTGGAGAAAATAAATAACAGGATATGAAGTTTTTGACCGTCTGTATCTTAATCGGTGTGTCTGTCCTTGCTGCATGCAGTAATCCGGGCACCGGGGAAACCATTCCCGCCAATGAACAGCAAAGAATTATCGTCAAATCTTTTAGTGACTCTTTACAGGCAGATACCTTCAAAGTAAAAATTGAAGGCAATAATCCAAAAGACATGCGGCTGGCATTTACGATCCGCTCTTTTGAGGGGAGGCTGATCTACAGCATCGGCATTAAAGCGGCTGATCTCTTTAAAAATTATGATGCGACGATCAATCTTGATAAAAAGAAAAATCAGATCAAATTTCTCAAAGAAGAAATCAGCAGATTCTTTGACGAAGAGAATTTTATGGAACCGGCGGTAACGGGGCAGGAAAACCCGGACCAATATGTGCCTGACAAAGCCTTTTTTGAGGAACTAAAAAAAAATCAGCTCAACGGATTCTTTTATCGCCTGGGCAAAGAACATAAAGTTTACATTGCCTGGTCAGTAACAGAAAAAAAAGTAAAGCCCTACTATATTTGCTGTAAATAGCAAAAATTTGCATCACAGCACAAATTTTAATTCATTTCAATAATTAACATTTTTATAGCGCTAAAACGTATTATGCGAATTTTTTTGAGAAATGTTAATAATAATATTATGATTTCAACAAACTTTATGCTATGTTTATATACTGAAACAAAATGAAAGACACGATTTTTGCTTCTAAATCAACCTTTAATATTCTAACCAAATATACTTTCGAACAAAGCGCCCGGAGATTCCGGGCCTTTTTTTTACACCTCAATTTCGGACATACTTTAATCCGGGTTCCTGCGTTGTTATTCGGTTCGGATATTTATCCATTCGGACCAAACATTAATCAAACCGGTTTTCAATTAAATTATAAACGCTCAAACACCCGCTACTTTCTTTAATGGATGCTCAAAAAAACTTATTTTAGCTATTTACAGTTTGTCCTGCGGTATATGCTAATGAGATCTTTTATATTTATTCTGCTTGCATTGTCTTTCTTTACCGCATCGGCACAAAAAGCAGGAATCAGGGCTGTGGTTACAGATTCACTGGAAAAAAGGCCACTGCAGTACAGTACGGTGTTGCTGATCAGTTCCGTTGATTCTATTCTCATCAAAAGTACCAGGACCAACGCACAAGGTCAGTTTACCCTGGACAACTTAATGAAGGGTGATTATAAACTGATCATCACCTATCCTAAAATGGCCGATTATTTTACGAATTTAAGATTGTCTGATACCACACAGGTCAGCCTGGGCAATATCCATATGGAACTCAAATCAAAGCTACTGAAAGAGGTGCAGATAAAGGCTACCAAAAATGCGGTACGGATGCATGGTGACACCCTAGTATTTCAGGCTGATAGTTTTGCGGTGAGGACCAATGCGAATGTACAGGAACTTCTCAAAAGGCTGCCGGGGGTTGTAGTTGATAAAAACGGTGCGATAAAAGCACAGGGTAAAGATGTAAAAACCGTACTCGTAGACGGCGATGAATTTTTTGGCGATGATCCGCTTTTGGCTACGAAATACCTGAAGGCAAATGCTGTAGAAGAAGTTCAGGTCTATGATAGAAAGAGTAAAACCGCCGAACTCACGGGGATAGATGACGGCATTAAAAACAAAACCATTAACATCAAACTAAAGGAAAATGCCAAAAACGGATACCTCACAGCTTTAGACGGCAACTATGGCACCGGCAATTTCCGTGATTACGGTGGAATGGCCGGTGTGTTTAAAAACAAGCTCAAAGCTGCTGCTTTCGCCACTTATTCCAACCTGGCCAATGAATCGAAGATCAACCGTTCGATGAGAAAATTAAAGGGAGAGGATTATGATGTGATAGAGGTAGGCGATGATGGCAGTTCGATCATGTATTCGTCCGGTGGTGATGACGACGACGATTATGGCTCTCCGACGGGTGGTCTGCCCAGCAATCTGAATCTGGGTGGTCATTTTTCTGAGAGAATAAACAACAAGACTGGTGTGAAAGTAAACATCAAAAGTTTTGACTATAAGAGCACCAACCGAAAAACTTCAAATTCCCAGGAATTACTTCCCGGGGGTGCGCTGTTTATCAGTTCAGGCAGGAATAATGACCGTTCAAAGAGCACGGGTGAAAGCATCAGGGGCAGCTTTAGCTATATCCTGGATTCCCTCTCTACATTAAAAATAGCCTATGGCGTAAGACAAAGCAGAAATTATCTTGATACGAAAGGACTCGACGACACCAGAAATGAAAAGGAAGCCTTCATTAGTCAGAATTCCCAGACCAACACCGGAACCGGTGATGCAAAAACTTTTAACGGAAATATCAACTGGTCCAAAAGATTCAGGAAAAAAGGAAGAACACTTTCTATTGACCTGCAACCCGAAACCCAGTCTGGAAAAAACTTTGAAAACAGCATCAACCGCACAACTTATTATAATGACAACGGCACTTTGAACCGTATAGAAAATATAGACCTGAACAAAGACAATTCCAATCAGCAAAATTCCGTTGGCACCAGGATCAGCTATACTGAACCCATATCCAAACACTGGGCTATGGAAGCGGGTTATAGTTTTAAAACCATCTCCTCAAGCAGCTACAGGTTTGTAAACGACAAAGGTGGACTGAAGATAGATTCCCTGAGTAATAATTTTAAATTCATCAACTTCTCCAATGTGGGAAAAATGGTGATGCAATATAAAATCAACAGTTTTTCTATTTCAACAGGCCTGGAGGCTACTCAAACCAATTTTGAGCTAAGGGATCTGGATAGAAAGACTGATTTTGACCGCAGGTACCTTAATCTAGCTCCTGCCACCAATATATTTTACAAGATCGACAACAACAGCACTTTATCAGCCAATTATAACGGCTATATGCAGCAACCCAGCATCAACCAGCTGCAGCCTGTACGCCAGCTTAATAATCCGCTGTATCAGATCATTGGTAATTCTACATTGCGGCCTTCCTTTACTAATAACTTCGGACTTTCGTTTAACAGTTTCCAGTTTAAAACTGATGAATACATTTCAGCCTATTTTAGCTATGGCTTCACCAGCAAGGCCATTACTGAAACCGAAATTGTAGATGACTTTAACAAGAGGATCTCAAGTTTTACCAATCTCGACGGCATCAACTCTACAGCAGGAAACATTTACTATTCCAAAGGTTTTGCCAAACTCAATTTCAGACTGGGTGTAGACCTGGGTTTCAATACATCAAATAACATCACGCTCATAAATTTCACAAAAAACAAAACACGTAACAATCAGTACAACCTGCGGACCACCTTCAATTATTACACTCCAAAAGTCGACATCAGCTACTCACCTTCCGCCAGCTTTATGTATGGAAAGTCATCAATAGGCGACCTCAATGACGGGAAAAGCTTAACACATGACCACGAGTTTTCCGGAACGGTGCAGCTGCCCTACAAAATGGAGTTCAATACGACCCTCTCCCTTTCATTCCGTCCGGCCAATTTATCTTTTGAAAGAAACTTAAATGTAGCCATATTAAACAGTTACCTGTCTGCCAAGTTACTGAAAAATGAGGCGCTGGAGATCCGGCTTACCGCTACGGATCTGCTCAATCAAAAAATTGGTTACAACCGTTTTGTGGGTGGTAATATCAAAAGCGAAAATACGTTTAGTTACATCCCGAGATATGCTTTGATAGGGATAAACTGGAATTTAAGCGGTAACTTTATCAAAAGTCCGGCTGGTAAATAAAAAAATGAAAACCATTGTCCTCAGTGTATTCCTCATTGGATTGTCCGTTCAAAAAATGAACGCACAGCAGGTTTTTATTCCTTACGGCAAGATCACCTATGAAAAAAAGGTCAACATGCAGCGAAGTGCGGCAGACTGGAACATCCCTGATGAGGCTAAGGAAAAAATGAAAAAATACAGTACCAGTGAATGGGAACTGTACTTTGACCAGAATAAATCACTTTATAAGGCAAATAGAAAAGAGGCTGAAAATGACAATTCGATGCTGTTTTTGTCACTTGACGATTCGGAGAACCAGCTTTACACCAATTATTCCGGGCAAAGCAGAGTGATAAAGAAAAGTGTTGTCGGTGATGATTATCTGCTCAGGGACACTATTCCAGCTATAAACTGGAAGATTATGCATGATCTGCGAACCATCGCAGGCTATGAATGCAGAAAAGCCATAGGGCGTATCAATGACACAGTATATGTAGTGGCATTCTACACAGAAGAGATCTTATTGAAAGGCGGGCCTGAAGGCTTTAGCGGATTACCGGGAATGATCCTGGGTATTGCCATCCCCCGGTTTAACACTACCTGGTTTGCCACAAAGATAGAAGGGTTTGCCAATTATACGGCGCAGATCGTACCTCCGGGAAAAGGAAAAAAAACAGATTCCGATAAAGATCTGCAGAGATTACTGGAAATATACCGCCGTTATGATGGCAATAAAAAAGAAAAACCCGAAGATATAAAACGGCGGCTGTTTGGTTTTGTGCTCTAACAATTTCATGTCTAAGATTTTAGGGATTTGTTTTTAAGCTCATTTTTATTTCAAAAAATAGGCGTTCCGCTTCAGTTTTATTTGCTAACTTTGTATCCCGTACAAAAACAATAAGGCAGTACAAAAACTGGCTTAATATCCACAAATTCATAAACATGACTAAGTATATTTTTGTTACGGGCGGTGTTACTTCCTCATTAGGAAAGGGCATCATCTCCGCTTCATTAGCCAAATTATTACAAGCACGCGGCTACAGTGTAACCATCCAAAAGTTTGATCCTTACATCAACATTGATCCGGGAACACTAAACCCATACGAGCACGGCGAATGCTATGTGACCGAAGACGGTGCAGAAACAGATCTTGACCTTGGCCATTACGAACGATTTTTAAACGTGCCTACTTCGCAGGCCAACAACATTACTACCGGCCGCATTTATCAAAATGTGATCAACAAAGAACGGCAGGGTGAGTTTTTAGGAAAAACCGTGCAGGTAGTACCCCACATTACCGATGAGATCAAAAGAAACATGCGGATCCTTGGTGACAGCGGTAAATATGACATCGTAATCACCGAGCTCGGCGGTACCGTTGGTGATATCGAATCCTTGCCATTTATAGAGGCGGTACGCCAGTTTAAATGGGAAGAGGGCGCAAATAATGCGATAGTGATCCACCTTACTTTAATTCCTTTCCTTGCCGCCGCAGGTGAGCTGAAAACCAAACCTACACAGCACTCGGTAAAAGCATTGCTGGAATATGGTATTCAGCCAGATATCCTGGTCTGCCGTACGGAACACCATATTACAGCTGATATCCGTAAAAAGATAGCTTTGTTTTGCAACGTAAATGTTAACGCGGTAATAGAGTCGATCGATGCTTCCTCAATTTACTCCGTTCCCTTGCTGATGATGAAAGAGCAGCTGGATAAGATCGTGCTGAGCAAATTGAAACTGGCGCAAAAGAATGAGCCTGATATGGAGAGCTGGAAAGACTTCCTCGGACGTCTGAAAAACCCGATCTCTGAAGTGACCATTGGTGTCGTTGGAAAATATGTGGAACTTCCGGATGCCTACAAATCTATTACAGAATCATTTGTGCATGCAGGAGCGAAAAACGAATGTAAAGTACGCGTACAGTACATTCATTCAGAAGAAATCTATCCGGAGAATGTAAAAGAAAAACTTGAGCACTTTGATGGGCTGCTCGTAGCTCCGGGTTTTGGCAGCCGGGGTATAGAAGGAAAGATCGAAGCCATCAGATTTGTTAGGGAAAACAACGTGCCATTCTTTGGGATCTGTTTGGGTATGCAGTGCGCCGTCATAGAATACGGCAGGAATGTACTCGGCCTTACCAATGCAAATACTACTGAAATCGATGAAAATTCAGCGCATCCGGTGATCAATATGATGGATGATCAGAAAAACATAACCACCAAAGGTGGTACCATGCGTCTGGGCTCTTATCCATGTGACCTTAAAAAGGGGACCAAAGCTTACGGTGCTTATGGCAAAACGCACATCACTGAACGTCACAGACACCGCTATGAGTTCAATAATGCTTATTTGAACCAATATGAAGAAGCTGGAATGATCGCTTCAGGCATCAATCCGGATAGTAATCTTGTAGAAATTGTAGAGCTGAAAAACCATCCTTTCTTTGTCGGCGGGCAGTTTCACCCCGAATTAAAATCAACTGTTGCAAATCCTCACCCTCTTTTTGTTAAATTTGTCGCCGCAGCGATGGAGTTTACAAAAAAGAAAATAAAATAATACGCGTTTTATATAACAATAATGGATAAAAATACATTCACAGGATTATTCCTGATCATGATCGTTCTTGCCGGGTCTTTCTATTTTTTCAAGCCGAGTGAGGCAGAGATCAAAAAAGAAAGCGAAAGAATTGCTGCTGATTCAGCAAAAAAAGCATCAGCCAGCGCTCCTGTCGCTCAGGCAGCCATTCCTGCCCCCGCTATCGATTCAACGGCTTTAAAAGGTCCTTTTGGGAACAATATTTCCGGAACTGAACAGGAAACTGTCCTTGAAAACCAGAATTTAAAATTAACTTTTACTAATAAAGGCGGCAAGATCCTGTCTGTAGAAGTTAAAGGGCAGAAAACATTTGAAGGAAGCCCTGTAGTATTGTTTAACGGAAAGCAAAATAAATTTGGCTTAAACCTGAACATTGGCGGTAAAATGGTAAGCACCAATGACCTTTACTTTACAGCTTCAAAAACTGCAAATGGTGTCAGCATGCGTGCCAACTATACAGGCGACAAATACATTGAGTTTTTATATGACCTGAAACCAGCCAGCAATAATGTGAGTTTAAACATTGCATTAAATGGCTTGAACCAGGTTGTACAAGGCAATACGCTATCACTGAACTGGGAAACTACCCTGCTTCAGCAGGAGAAATCAATAGAAAACGAACAAAGATATTCGGCGCCGTATTACAAATATACCACGGAAAGCCCTGACCATCTGAATGTTGCTAAAGATGAGAAAGAGGAACTGAAAGAAGCGAAAATCGAGTGGATCTCTTTCAAACAGCACTTTTTCTCTGCAGTACTGCTTCCTGCAGTGCCTTTTGATAAAGGCGAACTGGAAGTAAAGGTAAGTACTCAGCCTAAAGAGGTCAAATGGTACGGTGCCAATATGCAATTGCCGTTCAATCAGCTAGCTGCACAGAACTATGCTTTTACTTTCTATTTTGGCACCAATAAGTTTTCTACCTTGAAAGATCAGGGTCATGAAATAGAGAAACAGGTAGACATGGGCTACTGGCCTTTAAAATACATCAACAGGTTTGTGGTATTGCCGGTATTTAACTGGCTGGAAAGCTTTGGCTGGGGTTACGGCCTGATCATCCTGTTGCTGACCATTGCGTTAAAAGTAGCCATGTCACCACTGACCTACAAGTCGTACGTGTCTATGGCGAAAATGAGGATATTGAAGCCTGAAATGGATGTGATCAAAGCCAAAGTTGGTGATGACAACCCGACCCTGTTGCAGCAGGAATACCTGAAGCTATACAAGCAGGTGGGTGTTAACCCATTGGGAGGTTGTTTGCCAATGCTGCTCCAGTTGCCTTTTGTAATGGCTTTCTTCTTCTTCTTTCCCAACTTATTTGAACTTAGAGGAGAAAGCTTTTTATGGATGAAAGACCTTTCAACCTACGATGAGTTCATTAAATTTGGATTTACCATCCCGGTAATTGGCAATCACCTGAGTTTGATGTGTATCCTGATGACCATTTCTACGTTGATCTATACGTACTTCAACAACCAGATCTCTGGGGCTAGCGGACAGATGAAATATATAGGTTACATCATGCCGATTGTGTTTTTAGGTGTGCTGAACAGCTATCCTTCCGGTTTGAACTATTATTATTTTCTGGCCAACATGCTGACCTTTGCACAGCAGTTCATCATCAAATCAATGGTTGACGATGAAAAAATTCACAAGACTTTACAGGACAATAAAGCCAAGCCTGCAGAGCAAAAAAAGAAAGGCAAGTTCCAGTCCAGACTGGATGACTATATGCGCCAGCAACAGCAGGCCCAGATCCAGAAAAAGAAAGAAAAATAATAACAGTACCTGGCCACTTTTTGGGCGAGAACTGTATGCATAAAAGAAGCACCTCCAGGGGTGCTTCTTCATTTTACGGGTTTATTATAGCAGGTTGACCTTAGCTTCTGCCATAATATATTCTACTGCTTTTGTACTGCTTTCCTACTGCTTTCATGCTGCTTTCATGCTGCTCGACCAATAGGAATCCAGTCTAAAGGCAGTATCTTTTAAGCTGGATATTACTGAGCGAAGCAGTAGTTCACTGTTGTATATTGTAAAAATATAACAGAGGATGTAGTATTATCTCAAAATTTTTCTAATTTTTAAGCCTCCAAACCACATAGGGAACACACATTTTTTTAATATGTATAAATATCTAAGCCTGACACTCCTATTGCTCACCAGCGTATGCCATGCGCAAAAAAAACCACTGGACCATACTGTTTATGATGCATGGGAGGCCATTTCCTCAAAGAAACTCTCCAATAACGGTGACTGGGCGGGTTATGTGATCAGCCAGCAGCAAGGAGATGGCACGCTATACCTTTCAAGTTTGGTCAGCAATGCCAGGTTAAAAGTGAGCCGGGCAGAAAATTTGCAGTTCAGTCCGGATTCAAAATATGCAGTATTTTCCATCAAACCCTTTTATTCTGCTACCAGAGCTGATAAAATCAAAAAGAAAAAGGCTGATGAGATGACCAAAGATACTTTGGGGATCGCCAATTTGACCAGTATGGCGGTGGTTAAAATACCAAGAGTCAGATCTTATAAGTTTCCGGAAAATGGACTTGCTTATTTAGCATATCAACTCGAGAAGCCTGTTGATACCTCAAAAAAAGCAAAATCACCGGCGGGATCGGAGGTTAAAAAAGATGTGGAGGACTATTTCGCAGACGATGAGCCGTCGAAGACTGACAGACCGGAAGGCTCCGACCTTGTTTTTAAAAACCTGATGACAGGTGTGGAAAGGACTTTTAAATATGTAAGTGAGTATACTTTCAGCAAAAATGGCAGGCAACTGGTTTTTGCGGCTACAGGATCTAAAAAAGATGCTGCAGCCAAAGCGGGGGTTTTTCTCCTGAATATAGAAAAAGGGACATTAAAAACACTGGTTAGCGGGAAGGGCAACTTTAAAAATTTTCTGTTTGACGAAGAAGGCGAATCTCTGGTATTCCTGGGGGAACAAAGCCCTGAAAAACAGGAAATTAAAGATTATTTTGTTTATTTCAATTCGCCTTCCCTGGATACCGCACAGGTCCTGGTAGACGCCGAAATGCCCGGCATGCCAAAAAAATGGTCAGTTAGCGGGGATGGCAGACTCAATTTCAACAAGGAAGGCACAAAGCTGTTTTTTGGTATTGCGCCTGTAAAAAAAGCGAAGGATACCACTCTGATAGATTTTGAACACGCTAAACTGGACATCTGGGGGTATAAAGATGATTACCTGCAGCCTATGCAGCTGAAAAATGCAGATCAGGAAAGTAAAAGAAGCTACCTGACCGCCATAGAAATCTTTAACAGCGACATCAGGATTGCTCCGCTCACAGATGCCAAACTACCTGATGCTTCCCTGATCGACGAGGGAAATTCAAACTTTGTATTGGCTTCAACGGATTATGGCAATAGGGTGCAGACGCAATGGAGCGGTAGTGCAATAAGAGATTATTACCTGATAGATACCAAAACAGGTGCAAGAAAAAAGATCATTACCGGGCTTTCGGGTATTGCCGCTCCTTCCCCATCCGGAAAGTATGTGCTTTATTTTGATAAAAAAACAGCCGGATGGTTTAGCTACAATATTCTTACTGCTAAAGTAACACAAGTCTCAGTGGGAATCCCCACCAGGATCGTTGACGAACTGAATGATGTTCCTGATGAACCAGATCCGTATGGTGTTGCCGCATGGACTGAAGACGACAGGTCAGTCCTCATCTATGACCGTTATGACATTTGGGACTGCTCGCCTGATGGTAAGACAGCACCTAAAAACATCACCAATGGTTTTGGCCTGCAAAACAAGATCACATTCAGATACAACAAACTCGATCCTGAACAACGGTTTTTAGAAAAAAGAGCTGTGGTTTTGCTGGATGCTTTTAACAACACGACCAAAGAGCATGGTTTTTACCGCACTAATATTGGTGACAGCAAAAATCCTGAGCTGGTGATGATGGATAAGTTCAGCTACTCAAAACTCGAAAAAGCTAAAGATGCGGAGCGCTACCTGTATGATAAGGGCAATTACAGCAACTCACCAAATGTGTTTGCTTCTGTTGACCTGAAAACAGAGGTAAAATTGAGCAACACCAATCCTCAGCAGCAAAACTACAACTGGGGCACTGCTGAACTGGTCAAATGGACTACGCCAAAGGGATACAATTCTGAAGGCATACTTTATAAACCGGAAAATTTTGATCCGGCAAAGAAGTACCCGATGATCGTTTACTTTTATGAAAAACTTTCTGACGGTTTGTACAATTATGTACCTCCGGCTCCTACTCCGTCGAGGCTGAATATTTCTTATTTTGTGAGCAATGGTTATCTGGTTTTCGCGCCGGACATCAGCTACGAAAAAGGATACCCTGGCCGGTCGGCGGAAGAATTCGTCAATTCGGGCGTAGAATCTTTAAAGAAAAATGCCTGGGTAGATGGCGCAAAAATTGGCCTGCAGGGTCAGAGCTGGGGTGGTTATCAGGTGGCACACCTGATCACCCGGACAAATATGTATGCCGCCGCATGGGCGGGTGCACCGGTGGTCAACATGACCTCTGCTTATGGTGGGATCCGTTGGGAAAGCGGTCTGAACAGGCAGTTTCAATATGAAAAGACACAAAGCCGGATCGGGGCTACGCTTTGGGAAAAACCGGAACTCTATATTGAAAACTCACCATTGTTTTCCCTTCCGAAAGTATCCACTCCTGTGGTGATCATGGCCAACGATGCAGATGGCGCGGTACCCTGGTACCAGGGCCTGGAAATGTTCAATGGTTTGCGCAGGCTTGGAAAACCAGTTTGGTTACTGAACTACAACAATGAGGCACATAACCTGGTGCAACGCCAGAACAGAAAAGACATACAGATCCGTGAACAGCAGTTTTTTGATTATTACCTGAAGGGCGCCAAAGCGCCGGTATGGATGGTCGGCGGAATCCCGGCAACGGAAAAAGGTAAAACATGGGGATTTGAGCTGACGGATGAAAAGCCGTAATGGAATGTACTTTAAAAATGCTAAATTAACCGCTTTAAAAAACTAAAAACAAAAAATGGCATTAAGCAGGATCTGGTCGGCCTTCATTATTGTTGCAATTGTAGTAGCCAGTATAAAGTGTATCTTCTTTGGCAAAACGGACATTTTCAACTGGATGGTGATCGGCAAAGCTGATGATCCGTTGAACCCGTTGAAACTCGATGGAATAATTGAAACCTGCTGGACAGCAGTAAACATCTGTCTGAAGCTGATCGGTATCATGGCCTTGTTCATGGGTTTCATGAGCATTGCTGAAAGGGCTGGCGGTATCAGGCTGTTGTCAAGGATCATCGCTCCGTTCTTTTCCAAACTATTTCCGGATGTTCCTAAAGGTCATCCTGCTACGGGACATATGGTGATGAATTTTTCCGCCAACCTGCTGGGGCTGGACAATGCCGCAACACCCTTTGGCTTAAAGGCCATGGAGAGCCTGCAGGAACTGAATCCAAGTAAGGACGTGGCCTCAAACGCACAGATCATGTTCCTTTGCCTGCATGCGTCGGGTCTTGCCTTAATCCCGGTGAGCATCATCGCCATCCGGGCCTCTTTGAATTCTGCCAATCCTACCGAGATATTTATCCCCTGCATGATCGCCACTTTTGTGGCTACCATGGCGGCGATGTTTATTGTTTCTTTTAAACAAAAGATCAGCCTGCTTCAGCCCGCCATTTTAGTCTGGATTTTAAGTATATCTGCTATAATTGCTGCGCTGGTGCTGTACCTGGTTACACTGAGTACGGAGGGACTGCAATCATTTTCTGGTATTTTGAGCAACGGTCTGATTCTGCTGATCTTTCTTTTGATCATAGGCGGCGGCCTGTATAAAAAAATAGATGTATTTGATTCATTTATAGAGGGTGCCAAGGGTGGGTTTGAAACCGCAGTAAAGATCATTCCTTACCTGGTTGGGATGCTGATCGCAATAAGCCTGCTGAGGACAAGTGGTACATTCGACATCATAATTAATGGATTAAAGTCGGCATGTACGGCTTTGGGTGCCGATTCGAGGTTTATTGACGGTATACCTACGGCGCTGATCAGACCCCTCAGCGGCGGCGGCGCAAGGGGAATGATGGTAGACACCATTACTACCCACGGAGCAGATTCTTTTGCGGGAAGGTTGTCCAGCATATTACAGGGGTCATCAGACACTACCTTTTATGTAGTTGCTGTATATTTTGGTGCGGTGAACATTAAAAACACAAGGTATGCGATTGGTGCCATGCTGCTGGCCGATTTGGTTGGGGTATGTACTGCGATAGGGCTTTGCTACTTATTTTTTGGCTAGCCCTGCTTGAAGATCCTGTCTATATCTGCCATTTAAGAAAGCGTCAATAACACCATATCGTATAAGATCAATAATCATAAAATATGCCAACAAACCAGATTACAGCGGTAACAGAACTGGACAAATCACATTACAAAACTAAAGTATATGCAGGTGGTCATTTTATTTATGCGGACGAGCCTGAAGATCTGGGCGGAACCGATGAAGGCATAAGCCCGGGCGCGCTTTTACTGGCCAGTTTGGGAAGCTGTACTGCGATAACGATGAGGATGTATGCCGACCGTAAAAACATACCGCTGGATGCCATTAAAATAGAACTGGCGATCTGTAAAGAAGAGGAAATGAATAAGTCTACAACCATAAGCAGAAAGATTGAACTTACAGGTCAGATAGACGATGCCCAGCGTGAAAGGCTAATGCAGATTGCAGATAAATGCCCGATACATAAAATACTCAGCAATCCCATTACGATATTAACGTCTTAAATTCTCTATGGAATTCAGTATTATTCTATATTTATCAGTACAGCCTGATCAAGCCACCAATTGTGCTTTTACTGTTTTGACCAATCGGTCAATGTCAAATGGCTTGGAAATGAAGTCATTAGGGGAACCCGGCTGCTTGAGCAAATTCTGCAGGTTATGACTTGCAGAAATCATCACCACTGGAATGTTCTTAAACAACTTATGGGTTTTTATCTGCCGGCAAATGTCTCTCCCATCCATTCCGCCGAGCATGACATCCAATAAAATTAAATCCGGTCTCATTGATGCGACCACTTTGAGCACATCGATACCGCTGGTTAGGGTAGATACTTCATACCCCTCATCCTCCAATATAATCTTTATGACTTCGACTATATCCCTGTCATCATCCACTGCTAAAATCTTCATAGTCTTAATTGTTGCGTTGTATTGTTATTACTCTGCCATTTATATGCCACAGTTTTCATTTAACCTGAAATCAAGCCAAATATTTTAAATTAATGACATTAATTTGCATTGCTTACTAAAATAATTAGCATATTTACACCTCATTTACCAATTGATCCGAACTATGTTTTATGCTGTAGTCGATATTGAAACCACAGGGGGATTTGCCTCCGGAAACGGAATTACGGAGATCTCCATATTGGTACATGACGGTTCATCTGTGGTCGACAGGTATGAAACGCTGATTAACCCGCAGCAGGAAATACCTGCTTATATTGAGGCGCTGACGGGAATTAGCAATGCGATGGTGGCCGATGCACCTCTATTTGAAGAAGTAGCGGAAAAGATCTACGGACTGCTTCATGACAAGATCTTTGTGGCGCACAATGTGAACTTTGATTTTTCTTTTGTGCGACATCAGCTGGCTTTGTCGGGTTATCAGCTGCTTTGTAAGAAATTATGTACCGTAAGGATGAGCCGAAAATTGCTGCCTGGACATGCTTCTTATAGTTTGGGGAAATTATGTAAAGCTTTGGGTATTGAAATCAACAACAGACACCGGGCCGGTGGTGATGCGGAAGCTACTGCGGTCTTGCTGGAAATGTTATTTCAGGCAGATACAGAAGGGCTGATCTTGCAGACTTTGAGCCGTGGCGCCAAGGAACAGGCATTGCCGCCAAACCTGCATCGTTCTGAAGTAGATAAGCTGCCTTTAAGCCCGGGTGTATACTATTTCAAAAATCAAAAGGGTAAGGTCATCTACGTTGGGAAAGCCAAGAGCCTGAAAAAAAGGGTCTGCTCGCATTTTACCGGCAACAATATCGGCCGGCAAAGGCAAAACTTTTTGAAGGATATATACAACATAGATTTTGAAGTATGCGGTACGGAGCTGATGGCTTTTATCCTGGAGGCCGCAGAAATTAAACGCCTGTGGCCTGAAAATAACCGCGCAATGAAGCGTTTTGAACAAAAGTATGGCTTATATGCGTTTGAAGACCAAAAGGGTTATACAAGGCTTGGCATCGACAAATATAAAAAGGACGTCCACGCGCTTTTTAGTTTCAATACGTTGCTGGAAGGCCATAACCTGTTGAGAATGCTGATCAGGGAGCATTTGCTTTGTGAAAAACTGTGCTATATCCAGCATGGAAGAGCGGCCTGTACCGCCCATTCCGAAGGAAACTGTGCCGGCGCCTGTGCCGGAAAAGAATCGGCCGCCGCTTATAATGTAAGGGTAAAATATGCAATGGAGCAGCTGAAAGCCATGTTGCCTACTTTTGCACTCATAGATCAGGGCAGGAACGAGGAAGAACACAGTTGTCTGCTGGTGGAGCATGGCAAGTTTTATGGCATGGGTTATATATCACATTATACTGATATCACAAAACCAGCTATGTTAAAATCCGCGCTGCAGCCCTACCCCTGCAATGATTATATCCTGAATATGATCATTTCTCATGCCGAAGCTTTCCCTCAAAAGAAAATAGCAATCTGAGTTAAAAGCTTCTCAATAAAATGTTCAAATTAGATTTGTGCTTGTTCATGCGTTTTTATATCTTTGGCGCTCCATAAGGGACATGCCTTGGTAGCTCAGTTGGATAGAGCAACGGTTTTCTAAACCGTGGGTCAGGGGTTCGAATCCCTTCCAGGGTACTAAACCGGAATCAGAGTTTCAACTTGTTTCCGGTTTTTTCTTATCACATGTTGTGATATTTCTGACAGATGAGCAAAGACCTTACAAAATCCACTTAGGTAATGAACCACGCTCCTATCATTCTCGTTAAAATCCAGGACCATAAGACCAAAGTGAACAATCCTTGGGAAATTACAGGGCTGACGCCTCGATGATCTTCACGCCAGTTTCACCGGCAATTATAGCTTTGGCGGCCATTTTATAAAACAACGAATGTTCTACAATACCTGGCATCATCTTTACACGGCTGTTTAAATCCTGAAGATCCGGAAGTTCAGCAAAATAAATATCCGCAAGAAAGTTTCCATTTTCAGAAACCAGTGCTCCGTCTTTTTGATTGCTCATTCTCAATTTTACTTCCGCATCAGGAAATTCTTTATCCAGACGATCCTTTACCATTTGCAAAGCAAGCGGCAGAATTTCAATCACCAATGGATAAACCGCATTAAGTTCAGGCACGAACTTTCCATCATCTCCCATCAAAATAAATTCGTCGGCCATGGCGGCCAGGATTTTTTCAGCGGTATGGATGCCTCCACCACTTTTAAGCGCATTCAATTGTGAGTCAAATTGATCGCAACCGTCAAAATAGACATCCAGCTTATTAATCAGCAAAGGAGACTGAACGTTTAAACCACTTTCCACCAGGTAGTTATTAGTCTTGAAAGAAGAAGAAACAAAAGTAACTGTTTCTATGAGGCCCTTATTTTGTTTGATCAGATCAATGAGGTGTGCTACAGTAGACCCTGCGCCCAGGCCAATGATATGCCCCTGTCTGATCAATCCCAGTGCTGCTTTAGCTGCTTCTTTTTTATAATCGGCCATGGCGGCAATTTAAAAAATAATTTTTACCTATCTTGTAAAACATAAATTTCTGCAATGAAACTAAAACAGCCATTTGGCAGGATTCTTATTCTGCTGCTGATTTCATTTAATATTGGCTGTGATCAGTTGACCAAGACTGTAGTAAGGGAATACCTAGATTATGATGAACAGATCCCGGTGATCAAAAATCACTTTACTATACTCAAAGTAGAAAATAGCGGTGCTTTTCTAAGTTCAGGAGAGTCGCTACCCATTCCGGTGAAGTTTGTTTTCCTTAGTCTGCTGCCCCTGTTTATCTTGGGTTATGCACTGTATTTTTTGATGGTCAAACGCAATTTAAACCGCTTGTTCATGGTTGGGATCAGTTGCATCATCGGTGGTGGTATTGGTAATCTTTATGACCGGATGGTTTTTGGGTCTGTAACTGACTTCCTGCACCTTGATTTCATAGTCTTCCAGACAGGTGTATTTAACCTTGCAGACTTGTCTATTTCCTTTGGTACATTATTTATTCTGATCAGTCTGTATTATAAAAAAGCTGTCCCTGTTCCTGCGGAGCAATGAAAGCATTATTTATTTATTCCTGAAAATACGGCTTTCCTCAATATTCCGTCATCGGTGTCTCCTCCGTACTCCCAATACATTGCACCAAGCATGCCGCGGTTCAGCAAATAAGCGCATTTAACAGCGATGGATTCCGGGGTTTCGTAGGTGCAGACAAATTCGCCTCTGTCATTTTCCAGAAAAGGGACCCTCGCCTCTTCATCCCACTGCATCTTAAATCCCTTCAGGTTCACGATCTCCCTGTAGTCAATAAAATCTGCAATGCCATCCTTACCGTGTCCGTAAAAAGGAATTCCCAATACAAGCTTACCCAATGGCATACCTGCATTCAAATGCGCGGTTACAGCTTCGTCTACACTAATACCGCTGGTATATTTGGAACGGTAAAGTCCTGCATGGTGGTATGGCGGACGGCCCATGTCGTAAGTCATGATATTTACAAAATCAACTGCAGGCTCAATGGCTTTGAAATCTATGTATTTAGCATCAGCGACAGAAGCCAGTGTCAGCAATTTTGATTTCCTGATCTTGTTTCTGATCTCCTGCATAAGTGATGTATAGTTTCGGGTATCATCCGGAGATGACGATATTTTAGCGGCGTTGCTGGTCGGATATTCCCAGTCGATGTCTATGCCGTCCAGTCCGAACTCGTTGATTACACGCAAGCAGTCTTCCGCAAATTTCTTTCTGTTCTCTGCCGTCGCTGCCATTTCACTAAATCTGCCGCTGCCCCAGCCGCCGACAGACAGCATAATTTTTAGCTGTGGTGCATTGTTTTTTAGGCTTACCAGGCTTTTAAGGCGCTTTTCATTGTCAATACGGATGCCATCGAAAGTATTGTTTACATGGCCGAAAGCATAATTGATGTGCGTTACGTAGGCCGGGTCAGGCATAACCTTGGTCCAGGAGGTCACGTAAGCTACTATTATTTTCTTTCGGCCGGCACTTGCGTTGGCAATCTTAGTCTGTGCAAAGCCAGAAATCGCTAACAGTGACATCAAGAGGATTAACCTGACTCTACACATCCTCCATCCCGTAATGTTTCAAAACATCAGCGGGTACACCCTCCCAGATGTTTGGCTGATTGCCCATATAACCGACATCTTTAATCCCAATTTCCGTAGTATAAAATCCGGAAGCAGTAAGATTGCGCATCAGACTAAAGAAATTGACGCCCGGCTGCATCCCCGGTTTCACTTTTCCCGGATATGCGATGTCTTCCACTATAGCGATCTGCTGATCCGAAGAAACTTCTTTAAATGATTTTCCAAACCGGCTCAGGGACTGCATGTCCAGCCATTTCAACCCACCCCGCATCGGTATCTGGTGGTACGGCATATCCTTAACTATAAATTCAATAAAATCGGGAACTTTAGCATCAGTAGCGCTGCCGGATTTATCATCTTTCGGAATGATGATATCAGCCAAAACGGCTATTGTAGCCATTTCATGCTCGCTGAAGAATTTATAGGAATTTAATTGCCTGTCCCGCTCTGTTTCAAACTGCTGCCTTCCGGGTTTTGCTTTTTCATCAATTTTAGCAACTGTTTCTGTTTCCTTACCTGGTTTGCACGCTTCAAGTACAATACCTGTACTTACAGCAGTTAAACCCAATACCTTTAATGATTCACGTCTGTTCATATTTATAGATTTAGATCAGCTTAGATTTAATTTTTCTTTTTGCTGCAAAATGTATTCTGCAGTACGCATGGAGAGTGCCAGAATAGTCCATGTTGCATTTTTATCGCCCTGTTGCACAAAAGGCCCTGCATCTACCACGAAAAGGTTTTTACAGTCATGAGCCTGGCACCACCTGTTAAGCGCAGATTTTTTGGGATCATCACCCATTCTGACTGTGCCCACCTCATGGATGATCTTACCGGGTGCCTCCAGACCGTAATTGGTTTCCGGCCCTGGAATACCTGAGGTAATTACTGCACCCATGCCATGCATGATCTCCTGGAAAGTTTCCTGCATATGCTTTGCTTGTTTTACCTCTTCCGGTGCCCATTTGTAGTTAAACCTAAGCACCGGTATTCCAAATTTATCCACTACGTTCGGGTCTATCTCACAATAATTGCTTTCCCTCGCTATCGCCGTTCCACGTCCCGCCATACCAACACTCGTACCGTACCAGTGCCTGTAGTCATTCTTCAATGAAGCACCATATCCGCCTTTTCCGTTCAGATTTTCAATACCCCAGCCAAAACCATAGCCCGGCATCCCCATTCCACCACCATACTCAATATGGTAACCTCTCGGGAAATCCAGTTTTTTGTTGTCCAGCCACCATGGAGAATAGATGTGCACGCTTCCCACGCCATCTTCATTGTATCTTTTACGGTCTACCAGCTGAGGCAGATAGCCACCCAAGCTTGCTCCAGTAGAATCATGCAGGTATTTACCTACCACTCCAGAGTTGTTTGCCAGTCCGTTAGGGTGTGCCGGTGATTTCGAATTGAGCAGTAACCGTGCTGACTCACAAGCACTCGCCCCCAGTATCACGATTTTTCCATTGACCTGATATTCCTGGAGATCTTTTGTATTTACATAAGAAAGACCTATAGCTTTCCCGGTTTTATCCGTGATTACCTCCCTCACCATTGCATTGGTGATTACCTTAAGATTACCTGTATTTATAGCGGGAATCACTAAGCAGGAAGAAGCTGAAAAATCGCCGTAAACTTTACACGACCTGCCGCATTGCCCGCAATAAAAACATGGCGCACGGTCCTTATTGCCTTTCAGTTCTTCAGTAAGCACAGAACCCCTTCCCGCAATTACGTTAACACCAGCTTTTTTTGCCCCTTTTTTTATAAACAATTCATTGAGCCTGGGCTTTGGCGGTTTCATGAATATCCCGTCCGGTTCACTTTCTATCCCTTCAACAGTACCATAGATACCAATCATACGGTCAATTTTGTCATAAAAAGGTTTTAACTCCTGGTAAGTAATGGGCCACTCATCAGTTAGTCCGTCTTTTGGTTTAAAATCGTCAGGTCCCATCCGCAAAGAAATCCTGCCCCAGTGGTTTGTCTTACCGCCAAGCATCCGGGAACGGAACCAGGAAAATTCCGAATTGTCCTTTTGGGTATAAGGTTCGCCGTCAAGTTCCCAACCTCCGTAAGCAGCGTCAAAATCACCGAAGTGACGGGTCGTGCCCGCGCCTCTTCTGGGTGATTCCCATGGCCATTTTAATTGTTGTGAATCTGTTCTCGGATCAAAATATTCGCCGGCTTCCAGCATCAAAACTTTTAGGCCTGCATTTGCCAGTACATAGCCTGCCATACCGCCACCCGCACCTGATCCCACAATTACGGCATCATACTCAGTGGCTGATTTTTTAATTTCAAACTCGCTCATTTGTGTATTTGGTTATAAAAGTTCAAAACCTGACAGGCTCAACAGAACCTGTCAGGTACTTGACAGTAATATACAAATTTTTGATATTCAGCGAATGAAATAAAAGTTATTTATTGAATTTTGTTACAAGAACAATCGCTGATATGACCATCAGTGAAACCATCTATTTATACTCATATTTACTGATACTGGCTGGTTCGGCGGCAGCATCAGGGTTTGTAGAACTTGAGGTAAGTGGATAACCATCATTGTCATAAGTGTACGTCGTTACATCTCTTACAATTGTCTGATTATTAAAGGCTGTAGCGACACCGGTCAATTCATTTTTAGCAAAATAGGCGAACAAATTGACAGGAGCGATCAGGTATTTTAAATTTAGTCCTAAAAAAGGCGATTTATTATTTCCGTAGGTCGCTGAAATCGTGAATTTGCCATCCGGGACCGTTACTTCTACTTTAGACAAATTGTTATTCTGATAAGTCATCTTATAAGTAGCGACCTCATTGTCCAGATTCTTTGCCTGCATCTCTGTGATGACCCCATTCGCCACAGTATAAGTTAGCGCCTCTTCAGCTACGACGGCTAAGTTAGTGTAAGTTGTATGCTTACCAGTCACCGGAACATTTGCTCCGTTGTAAGTGACTTCAAATACATCTTTATTTTCGTCACTTTCGAATTCATATTTAACAAGGTTCCCGTTGGCACCATAGGTGAAAGTCATTTTTTCGCTGTTGTTTTGTGCGTTGTAAGAAACAAGCCTATTTTGGGAATCATAATTTGCTACATAGGTGGTTTGAACGTCGTCCTCAGTTGTGGTGATTTTGCTGATGTACTTTACTTTTCCGTTTTCGTCTCCGTTAATAGGATTGTCTTTGTCTTTTTTACATCCCGCTGCTAGTACTGTGAAAAGAGCGATCATTACTGCAATTTGTTTTTTCATTGATTTCTATTTGTTATTTAAGGTTTAAAAATGCATTGTTAATTATAGCCTGACAAACTCTACCCTTCGGTTAGACGCTTTACCTGCGGGCGTTTTATGGTCTAACATTTGACAAAAATTTATAGGGTGAAATGCCATAAACAGCCTTAAAGGTCCTTAGAAGGTGGTTAACGAAAAAAAACGATGCATAGGCAACATCTTTGAGACTAAACTTTTTATTGTAGTTTTTTATGATATACTCCCGGGCTATTGCCGTTCTTTTCAAAATGTCCGTACGTGTACTTTCCTTCTGTACATTTAATTCCGATCCACTGTACCCGGTGACACAATTAGCAGACCAGTAAATCACATGATTGTTTTCCATAGCGTATTAATTTATAACCGTAAAATTAAATACACTCAGATCACGCCGCCTCCGCAGGATAGCTGAATTAGAAAACTACGTACATTTACTTAGTTTTAGATTCAGCTGACCCACATTCTTGAGCAAATAACCGCTTGCCCCGTTCCTGATCATTTGCTTTACATAATGTAACTCATCCATATTGGTGAGCGCAATTATTTTTATATCAGGATAGCATCTTGTAATGGTCCGGCACAGGTCCACTCCATTCATATCAGGCATCTGAATATCTAGCAACACATCGGGTTGATTTTCGTCCAGACAATCCAACAGACCCTTACCATTAACAGCTGAGAAAAGAACCTGAAAATTGCTGCCGTCAAGCATTCCTTTTATGCCCTGCATAACGAGCAAATGATCGTCAGCTATTCCTATAGTAATCGGTATCATACATTAATTTGCTATTTTTTTTAATATTCACCGGTTGCTCTATTAGATACTGTGTCACATCAAACTCAACAAAAACCGTTGTACCACTGTCTTCGGAGGACTCTATTTCTACATATCCGCTCACAGCAGCAATTCTTGATCTGAGATTGATAAACCCCACCCCCTCTTCGCCTTTTAAACCAATTCCATTATCTTCCACCGTGATCGAAAGCATACAGTCGTGATAACTCATTTGGACCAAAGCATAAACTGACAGTGAATGCTTAATCACATTATTGATCAATTCCTGAATGACCCTGTACACCAATAGCTCAAAACCATTTTCCATCCTGGGAACTTCACCAACCTTAATATAATTAATTTTAAAAGTAGGCGACTGAAGCCGGGAGAAGCAGATAAAAGTCCTCCAATGCCATCATGGAGATCCTTTGCCAGCCTTGAACACTCAGCTTCCTCTCCGTTTATCATGGCTTTAAGAATCTGCAGTTCTTTTGCTTTTTCCAGCACATATATATTTTGCTCCGTGATCTTCTGTTTATGCCGATATCGAAGGTAAACCAGCAAAATGCTAACGGCCAAAATAATTACAAGATGAGAAAATCCGGAAACTTCGTCCTCACCGCATCCCAGTATTAATGAGCTGGTTAAAGAGCGCGTTGGCCTGAATGAAATGCCCGTTTAATGCGCACGATCTGGCAAGCTGCATAAGCGTCATTAAGTTTACCCCGGGGTGTTTAGTAATTACGCCCAATTTCTCTGCCCTCAGTGCATAAGCCAGTGCCTTTTCTTTATTTTTAGTTCAGTAAAAATAATAGACAGCATATTCAGGGAGCTTTAGATCTCCACTTTGTTGTCTGTTTTTTCTATAATTCTGGCAGCATCCAAAAGGTTATTGGCCGCAATCTGTCCCATTATAAATCCGACCTTACCGATTTGGATCGCTTTTTGGGCATAAACAGCCGACCTGATACATAAAAAAAGCACCCTTTAGCAGGATGCTTTTTTACCACGGTCAGGTTTGCTGGTTTAGTTAGACAATTGTCGCAGTAAGTTTACCTCCGCTTACCGCCGTACTGTAAATTTTCAGGGCCCGGGTATTTCCTGCTGAACCCTGCGGCCCCTGCAGTACCGCACCAGAAGTAGAATACTGAGAAAAATGCAATTGACACTCTACCCTGTTTGCCGCCTGTTTCCAGACCAGGTTACCACCCTGGTGCGGACAGAGAGACTCTGTGGCCACAAATGAAGCTGGGGTATCGCCAGCTGCAATCCTGTAAAATAAAACACCACCAGCCACAGTATAATCGCCAATGGCTTTTAGCTGAGTAGCAAGATCTATAACGGCAGTGTTGCCGCCACCGCCTCCGCCACCACCGCCTGGAGGAGGATTTGTTGGTGGTTTTTCAGGTCCGTCGCTGCCTTTTCCACAGCCGGACATACATGAGCCGGTACATACCAGTGCCAGTCCCAATCCTAATGATTTGAGAAATTCGTCGCGTTCCATAGTTTTGATTTTTAGTTTAGTAAATCTTTGATTGCTTATCCGGGTCTTTGTTCTTTGATTTAAACAGTGTGAAATTTCTGGAAATGGTAAATCCAAAACGGACACCACCTTTATTCCAGGACTTTTTAGTATTAGAAATAAAATTATTTTCCACTATATACTCTGAATTCATAAAATTCAGAGAGAAAATATGCCCGCCGGTCTCGATTTCCAAACCAACACCAAGCGGATTATAATAGTCCGTCACAAGATCAGCAGGCCTTGAAAGACCATTTACCAGTGTATAGTCAGCGATAAAGGAAAGCCGCCTGGTCAGTTTCATTCTGCCGGCAAAACCGAGAACAAACAGATTGTTTGGGTCTTCAGGATCAGAAGGGTTTTGTCTCAGCAAATAACCAGGCGTTACCTCAAGCGACAACCGCGAAGAGATCTTCCTCGAGATGATCCCCTGGAGAAAATAAGAGAACCTGTCTGAATACTGAGCAAACTCACTTTCACTAAAAGGTTCACGGGCAATCCAGCCCATTTGGGCAAATACAGTAAGATTTACCGGCATGCCTCCTTTACTTTTCTGTCTCAGCAACTTATACTTCCCTGAAAAATTATACAGTTCATCCTGCTTGCTTCTTCCGACAGCTACAGTAAAATCATCAGTGACGCCATAGTCCAAACCAATGAATAAGTCCGAAGCGACATCCAAACCATACAAAGTATGGGCACTGCCAAACTTACCCCCGATATCTCCAAAATGATGACGGATCCGCAGGTCCAGGTCATGTTTCTTTTGGGTCTCACTGGAATGGGACAAAACAACCCGTGTCGCTTTAAAGACAGCCTCGACAGGTGCTGGCATCACGTTGCTGTTCAATGTCTTCATTAAGGAATCTGCATCCTGGGCATTAACAACTGTTAAACCTAAGGCCAGCAGCGAAAAAGTGATGAGCAAAAATTTGAACTTATTCATAATGGGTTATTTTACTTGATTAAACTGTCCGTTGAGTTTTACGCTGATGGATTCAGCTATTTTAGCAAACACCAGCCTGGGTATATCGATCTTGTGATCCACGCATGCTACTTTAAATTGGCTCTCCACCCTAACCACCCCGCCCCTGACTGAAATCCTGCAAGGGATAGTCCTTTGCTTGTCCACACCATGCAGTGAAAGCACACCAGTTACATTTGCATTATAATCGCCGTCTTTAGTAAGGTCCACAGACTGATCCAATACCCCTTTAAACTTAGCCAGCGGATACTTATCACTTTCTATATAGTTCTCATTAAAATGCTCCTGCATCAGCTTGCGGTCAAACTCCAGCGTCTTCACGGCAAGCTGCACCACTACTTCCCTTGTCTTGGCGACAATTACGCCTGTCCCCTGATCACTGACCGCTTTAATATCTTCGAGAGGAGTTGATGAAAACATCCCTATCCTTATATTTTTGCTTACAAAGCTCTGGGCGGCCGCATCAGCAAAAAACAGAACAAGACCCAGCAGGCAACATCCTCTAATTATTTTTTTTGTCCAAGTCATAACGTAGTTTTAATGCTATTCCACTCGATTTAAGGTTGATATTACCCTCTCCAACACCAGATAACGGTATCTTAACAAATGGCTCAAGCCCTATTTTTAAATTGTTGTTCTTTAATTTTATAAAATAAGTAGCCGACAGATCGACCACACTCAGCAGGTGCTGATTGGCATTGGCTTTCCGCAGCACCCTCTGTGTCTCCCCGCCATATTGATTGTTGTATTTAAAAAGATAATCCTCTTTCAGCATCAGGTAGCTTGATATGCCAGCATTTACATTTATACTTCTACTGGCATTGTCCGCAACCCGATATGAAGCCGTAAGAGGAATTTCCAGCACATTACAAGTAGCATCCAGATCTGTTAAATTATTTTTCAGCCATGTAGCATTTGTGTTCGGAAAATTATACCTGATACCGCCGGCACCGCTGTATTTTTTGATGCTGTACCGTACCCCGGCTTGCAGGTCTAACTTCTTAGAAATTCCAAAACCAAGAGTTAAACCTGCATTAAACCCGGGGTCACCCCCCACTACCGAACTCGCCGAATTAAATTCAGGCCCTGCGCTTATAGCCAAACTAATCGGCAAGCTTCTTTTAACCTTTATTTCTTTTTTGCCAGGCAGCCCCAGATCCGGGACCGGAGTTACTTTCTTAATCATTGGCGGCCTCATGCGCTGATCCATATCGGACATCGTCAGACCGCTCAACTGATCAGCAGGAATCGGATTGATCAGGACAGCTCCTGACAATTGTTTGTTAAATCCTTCACCAGCTAAGTCCCGTACCGGCATTACCCGATCCGGATTGTAATTCATTTTTGCAGTCCGCTTATTTTGGATCACCACAGGAGTAATCTTTTCTCTAACAGAATTCACCTGATTTTCAACAGTAACAATACCCTTTGTTTGATCAATTTCAGGTGTCATTTTATCCCGGGGCACAATTGTATCCGCAGGTACAGTTTTTTCAATTTGCTTCTTATTTGATACCCAATCAATATGCTGATCAGGCGTCTTTTCAAAAGAATAATAGCCCCATACTCCTGCCAGTAATGCAAGCAATACCAAAGCAGACTTTCTGAAAAACACGATTCGATCCCTGCGTTTAAGTTTTCGCTCCATTTTATCCCATGCTGCTTCCTCGAACTGCGGATCAGCATCGAATACCTTTTTTCTAAAGGTGGCATCAAACTCGTTGTCGTTTAATTCCATGAGTCTATTAATTTTCTATTAAATGAGTGTCCTTTAACATTCTTTTCAGTTGTTCCCTTGCTTTAAACAAATTCGATTTCGATGTACCAACAGAAATTGAAAGCATATTTGCGATTTCCTCGTGCGAGTAACCATCAATAGCGAACAGGTTAAACACTGTCCTGTAGGCAACAGAAAGCTTCTGCACAAGTCTGATCAGGTCCTCATAATGTATTTTTGAAAGAATACTTTCCCTGTCCTCCATTTCGTGTTTTGCATTCAATTCTTCCATTTCAATACGTTTTATTTGCTTCCTATAATGATCAATAGACGAATTGATCATGATCGTGCTGAGCCATGCCTTAAACGGCTTATCCGGATCATATTTATGGATATTTATAAATACCTTCATAAAACCGTCGTTCACGAGTTCCAAAGCTTCATCCTTATCCTTTGCGTAGCGGATACACATCCTCATAGAATAGCTGTAAAAGATCTGGTAAAGCCCTTTCTGACTCTTCCTGTCTCTTTTCTTACAGCCATCAATTAAATCCTGAATAAGTAAATCGTCCACGTAAATAGTTTAATTCATCTATACTTACAGTTACGAGCCTTTTTTTGATTAGGTTGCCTGATAGTGAAATAAAATATACGATTTTTAATGTCAGGTTAAAAACTTGATAGAGTCCATATTATTTGGTAATCTTGAAACCATACGCAATCCCCGCGGAGAACTGTATTCCGGGCTATTATCATAACCAAAAACCTAATGCAAGAAAAAGTACCTGGCCCCGAGATCTTAGAATCTAAACAGCATTTTGAAATACTTGATGGACTAAGGGGTATAGCAGCCTTCGCAATTGTAATTTTCCATTTTATGGAAATGGTCTACCCTCCTGGCGATAACTTTATTGCACATGGTTTCCTGGCGGTAGACTTCTTCTTTTGCTTATCCGGATTTGTGATTGCCTATGCCTACGACGACCGTTTACAAAAAATGGGCATTGCGACATTTTTTACATCCAGGCTGATCAGGCTCCATCCACTGGTTATATTGGGTTCTGTACTAGGGCTGCTGGCTTTTATATACGATCCATTTGGCGGAAACCCGGAGGTTTATAGTGCGGGAAAAGTGGCACTTATTTTCATCTGCTCCATTCTGCTGATCCCTTTTCCGGTAATTACTGAACGCTCCTTTAATCTTTTTGGTCTCAATGCGCCATCCTGGTCATTATTCTGGGAATATGTTGCAAATATCCTGTATGCTTTTGTACTTTCCAGGCTCCACAGACGCTACTTGCTGGCTCTCGCCCTTATATCTGTATTTGTGCTTTGCTACGCAAGCTACCATGCCGGCGGATCCTTACTGGGCGGCTGGGCCGGTGAAAACTTTTGGGATGGCGGTGCGCGCATATTTTATTCCTTTTTAGCCGGAATGCTCATTTACCGTTTCAACTGGATCATTAAAACAAAACTGGGTTTCGCAGGCCTATCAATTCTGCTGTCACTGGCCTTTGTGATGCCCTACACAACCTGGAATTGGCTGACGGAACCATTGGTAGTATTGGTTTATTTCCCTGTATTAATTGCCCTTGGCGCCGGAGCCCGAATATCGCAGCGCCTCAAAAAGATCTGCGTATTTTTCGGTAAAATATCCTATCCATTGTACATGACACACTATGCGGTGATCTGGATGTTCTTAAACTACTACACCGGCCATAAGCCAGGAACAAGCCAGCTTGTGCTGATTATCATTACCGGAACCGGCTTATTGCTACTTATCGCATACCTGGTAATGATATTTTATGACACCCCTATCCGCAGATATTTAACCAGCAGAAGAACAATTAATCGTCCGTCAAAATGAAAAACTTAAACTTAAGATGGTCAGACCTGGATCCTAATTTTCACCTTCGGCACAGCAGTTATTATGACCTCGCTGCACAGGAAAGGATTGACATCTTGCATCAGTATGGCATCACCATAGAAATGATGAAAGCAGAAAATGTCGGTCCGGTCCTATTCAAAGAGCAATGTGAATTCAAAAGAGAGATCCATCTCAATTCCAGAATCCACATTGTTACAAAGCTGCTGAAAATGAAAAAGGACGCTTCTTTCTGGATCATCCAGCATGAATTTCTCTCAGAAGAAGATAAGCTTCATGCCCTGATCAAAGTTGAGGGGAGCTGGATTGACACTGTTAAAAGAAAATTGGCCAGACCTGCCCCGGAGGCAATTCAGTCCGGATTGGAAGGATTCCCAAAAACTGAAGATTTTGAATACTTGTAAACCGTCCATAAAAAAAGCTCCCGATTTTCACCGGGAGCTTTTTTTATATAATTCAAGGAAAGATTACTTCGCGTTCTTTTTCTCTGTAACTTCAGTACGGATCTCCTGAGCAAGTCCTTTCAGATCTTGCATTGCTTTACGTACTCTGGTACCAGCAGCACCATTACCTGAATTATAAAATTTGTCTGCATCTGCTTCAACACCAGCAATAAGAGCTTTTAGTTTTGAAAATTTTTCCATGTTTTTCTTCGTTTAAGATTTTAAAATTATTAGATATAACGCTTTAAAGTTAATAATTATTGGATTTGCTCCAAATGAATATTAAACAATCTGAGTAAAAACTCAGGTATTGTTGATATTTAGTTTGATCATTTGTCCATTTTTCACCGATTCGTCGCATGCAAAGGCGATTTTCAAGCTGTTAACCGCATCTTCTGTCGGTTCAGTAAGGTCAATATTTTCCCTTATAGCCTTCAAAAAATACCGTTGTTCACGGTTGCACAACTCCTGATGCCCGGGTTCATCTGTCAGGTCAATCCACTCATCAGGCCTGCTGAATTCATCATCAGTACCCAGGTCCGCATAATGAACTTTTATCGATTCGGTTTTTGTATGGGCATCTATATTGTCAGAATTTCCTGCAGCCCCTGCTTTTTTTGCCATAATAGACACCGACCCCTTAGGTCCGAAAACGTCTTTAACGAAAAAAGCATTGTCACTGACCATCGGGCCCCAGCCCGCTTCATACCACCCAACAGAACCATCTTCAAAGCGGATCTGCAACTGACCGTAATTGTAATTCCACTCCGGGATATCATCGGTCAGTCTCGCACCGATAGCACTTACCTGAACAGGTCTGGAGCGCGTCATCTGGCACATGATGTCTATATAATGCACGGCACAGTCCACTATCGGGCTCAGGCTCTTCATCAAATTGCGGTGTACGGTCCACTTCGGACCATGGCTTTGCTGATTTAAATTCATCCGCATCACCAAAGGTTTTCCCATCTCCCGGGCCAGTTCAGTGAACTTCTCCCAGGAAGGATGATACCTGAGGATATACCCAACCAAAAGCTTCTTATTCGCCTTTTTTGCTGCCTCAGCAACCCTTATCGCACCCTCAACAGAATCAGCAAGCGGTTTTTCTATAAACACATGACAGCCGCTTTCAAATGATTTAACGGCGTAAGCCTCATGCGTATCCGGATAAGTTGATATACAGACCGCATCAGGTTTAGTGATTTCAAGCGCTTCATAGAAATCGGCATACAGGTCATATCCGCCGCCAAGTTTCGAATTCAGCACATCCTTACTCTTGCCCGTTGAAACAAGTCCGCAAATTTCAAAACCATCCAAAGTATGATAGGCAGTGGCGTGAGAAGCCCCCATATTCCCGCAGCCCACAACCAATACCCTTAAATTTTTGCTTGTCGACATCGCTGTAAGTTTAAACTCCTAAACTCCAGCCCTGACGATACTCCCGTTTCACAAACTGGTTCACATCGTCAAAATTGGTCACTTTCATGTTCACCTTATCCCAAAGCATCTTTAGATCTCGTCCCGGGTAACTGATCTGTCCGGCGGCGTTCTTACGCTGCACATCCGTTCCCCTGATGGCCAGGTTGGCAATCAGCAGGGTCTCCGTAAGCGGGCCCGCAATCTCAAAAGGAGAACTCAGCTGCATCTTTCCATACCCCGCAATCGCAGCTTCCGCAAACTGGGTATAATGGCCGGCTTCCTGACCCGGCACACGCGGGATACTGATCCTGGTCTTATCAGATTCATTTCGTGACAGCGGTAACAATCTTGGATTTTTGCCATACGTCTCACAGATCATTTTGCCCTTAGTACCAATAAACAATACTCCATTGTCACCAAATCTTTCATTAGGCCCCAGTTCTTCCGGACGTTCCGGTTTAATCCCACCATCCATCCAGTGAACCTGAATGTCGTTCTTTTTCTTTTCAGTCTTGTTAAACGTCATGATCACATGACTTGAAGGCGGGCAGCTTTCCGGGAAATAACCCCGCTTAAACTCATCCACATATACAGTACCCACACTACATTCCACACTTACTGGCGTATTCAGTCCAAGCACCCTGAAAGGGGGTTCTACCAAATGACAGCCCATATCACCGATTGCACCGGTACCATAATCCCACCATCCGCGCCAGTTGAACGGCACCATTTTGTCAATATAATCCTTATACGGCGCACTGCCCAGCCAAAGGTTCCAGTCCAGTTCCTTAGGCACTTCCGCTTTCGCAGACGGCCATGCAATCCCCTGCGGCCAAACCGGTCTGTCCGTCCAGCAATAAACCGTATGCACCTTTCCGATCCTTCCGGCATCATACCATTCCTGCAGCCTTCTCACCCCATCTCCTGACGCACCCTGGTTGCCCATTTGCGTCACTACCTGGTATCGTTTTGCGGCCTCAGTCAGCACCCGCGCCTCATAAATGTCATGAGTCAGCGGCTTCTGTACATATACATGTTTTCCCAGCTGCATCGCAGCCATAGCAATTTGTGCATGCGTATGATCTGGTGTCGATACCGTTACGGCATCAATATTCTTCGCTTCTTTATCCAGTAACTCACGATAATCTTTATAATATTTTGCCTTAGGGAAATTTCTTCTTGAATTCGCAGCTCTTCTGTCGTCCACGTCACACAAGAAAGCCACGTCTGTCTTACCACCCTTAACAATATCGGCAATATCACTCTCTCCCTTTCCACCCGCACCAATGCCGGCCAGCTGCAGACGGTCACTTGGCGCTAAAAAACCTTTCCCTCCCAATACATGACGCGGCACGATCATAAACCCCGCTGCTGCAAGGGCAGTTGTTTTAATAAAGTTTCTTCTCGAATTTTCAGTTGTTGAATATTCTTTATCTTCAATCATAATTTAACCTGTTATTTTGCTCGTTTAATGTTATTTCTTCTATTCCGCTTTTAAAGCGATCGTCATCCTGAATTTATTTCAGGATGACGACTAGTGATTAGTTACTTCCTGGCAGCTGCTTTCCTGCCCGTCGTCGCCTCTTTCTTGCTTAAATCCTTAATCCTGATGTTTCTGAACTGTACCGGCGAACCGTGACCAAGGAAACCGATATGTCCGCTGTCTCTTGACAACCCGGGGTGTTTTTGCCCATCAGGAGCGCCGTTTTTCCGGAATGGAGTCAAATCACCATCCAGGATCACCGTACCATTCAAAATCACTTTGATCTTAGGCCCTTTAGCAATCACCTCCTGATAATTCCACTCGCCAACAGGCTTCAGGAAGCCCCTTTTTGCCGGAATCGTACCATAAACAGAACCATGATACTGATAAACATGCAGATCTTTATAGATCGGCGCATCATTATCTAATATCTGCAGTTCCATACCCGTATAGGCCGCATCACCTTCCAAAGGTGCCCTGATGCCCAAACCATTATTAGCACCCGGAGTCAGCTGAAACTCAAAACGATAAATGAAATCGCTGAATTCTTCCTTGGTAAACAAATTGCCACCAGACCCTTTACCCGGTTTCGGTCTGATCGCAATATTCCCATCCTCAATCACATAATCAGTAGTATTGCCCGTCCAGCTGTGCATATTGGTGCCATCAAACAAGACTTTATAACCTTCTTTCTTCTCTTCAGCGCTCAGCTCAAAAGGTTTCGGACGAGGTATTTCTCTAATGTAAATGTCGCGGTAAGCCACGGGCGAACCATGCGCCTGCAATTCAATCTGTTCCTCAGCAAAGATCGGCAGTTTTCTGTCCCAATAATTCTCCAGGATTACATTATCCGTTACCAATACACCATTCAACCACACTGTAACACGGTCACCCTTCATCAAAATTCTGAAAGTATTCCACTCATCCAGTTTGTTATCAGCTACAACCAAAGGTTTGCTCGGATTAGACTGGTTATTGTACAAACCACCAGAACCCACCTGCGCACCTACATTGGTACGCGCCAGGTCCCAGATCTGCACTTGAGGAGTACCACGCAGATAAATACCCGCATCACCCTCACCTTTCTTATCGTCAATGATCTTCCAGTCAACCAGCATCTCAAAATCACCATATTTCTTCACCGTAGCCAGGTTATCACCATGACTTTGAAAAAGCAGTTCACCGTTAACAACCTTCCAGCTATCTTGTGCTGCCGCATCGGCCTTAGCCTGCGCCTCAGCCAGTGTTTTGGCATCCATTTTAGAACGCTTGATCGGATCAGCCACCAAACCTTTCCAGCCGGTCAGGTCCTTACCATTAAACACCTGCACAAAACCTTCACCCTGTTTCATCGAAGAAATATATTTACGCATTCCCTCTTTCTGGTAACCCGCATCACCGCCGGTAATCACGGCAATGGTTTTGTTCAATAAACCTTTAACTATCTCACCACTGTATTCTCCAGCCATGGTAATGTTCATTACCGCATTAGCAGCAGCCTGTTGCAATGCAGGATTGTCCAGGTACTGACCAGCAAACACGATCGCATTAAAGCACCGGGCCTGTTCAGCATCTTTAAGTATCCTTTGCTGTTGCGCAGGAGTCTTAGCTACCGCCATTGCATTGCGAAGCAGCAACAACCGCTGTTCAGCAGGATAATCTGTGTCTCTCACCAAACGCAGATAACCATTCAATGCCTGGTCTAAGAAATCAGCGTTAGCCGTTGTACGCGCAATTTTAATCAGTTCATCAGCAGAACCAGCATCCGTCCATGAAGACAATGCATCAAGTGCAGCCTTTTTTGTAGCATCATCACCGGCACTGAAGGCTGTTGAAACAGCATCCAATGACTTTTTACCACCGATGCTTCCCAGTACCTTATAATACAAAACCTTTTTATCCGCTGCAGATTTATCCATTTCGGCCATTACTTCAGCAGTTTTAGCATCGGCATCCGTACTACTTTCGTAAACTGCAATAATTGCCGCTTGTACATCGCTCAGTTCGGCAGGATCTGTAGTTTCGTTCAATAATTTAAACAATTCAGCCTTATTTGACGCCTTATAAATGTGTTTTAACGACGCAAAAGCAGCTTTCCTGACTTCAGGTTTTTTACTGGTCAGGGAAGCGACAATAATGCCCCTCTGACCACTCGCGGCACGTGCAGCCAAAACATTGATCAGCGCAACCTGTACTTCAGTTTTCGCGCCAGGAATATTAGGAGCAATCACGGCGGTAACATCCTCGCCCTTCATTCTCAGTAAAGTATTAGAGACAGCAGTAATATTCGCAGTGTCTTTACCCATCACCTTGATCATAGGGTCAATTGCCGATTCCCCACCGGTCTTAGCCGCAGCAGAAAACGCTGCTGCCCGCACTACCGCATCCTTGTTCTTGAACAACTTCAGGAAAGCAGGATAAGCAGATTTTACATTGCTCAGCATGTCAATGATCAAAACTTGTGTAGGCGCATCAGCCTTGTTAAGTTTCTTAACCCATTCCGCACTATTCGCATCATTTAAACCAGCAGCAGCATATCTTATGGCCGCTGCGCGGAACTCAAACTGTTGATCGCCCATAGCTTCCAGCAAAGCCTGCTGATCAGACTGAGTCTCAGAAATCAATTTCAATGCAGCAATACGCTGATCCACCTGATCATCCCCAGTTGCCTTTTCCAAAATAGCCCTGGCAATCTTTTCGACACCCGCTTTATCGCTGGCAACCCTTTTCTCCTCATACACCAATAAAGCCGCCACCGCATTGGTCTGATCATACTTATAACCCGCCTGCTCCGCAGCCTTAACCAACACATCAGCAGAAGAAGCATCCGCGATGTTTGCCAGCGCATACAGACCAGCTTTTGCCAAATCTTTATCCGAACCAGCAGCCAAAGGCGCTATCGCATCCGCAGCAGCCTTAGAACTGGTGTGGCCCAAAGCCTCAACTACAGAAACTTTAGCTTTACCACTTGATTTGCCCAGTCCAGTCAGCAATGCAGACACCGCCGCAGGTGTACCAATTTTGGCCAAAGCCCTCGAAGACTCGTCCGCAAGCTGCTCATCAGTTAAATACCCTTCCAGAGCAGATACCGCCGCATCATTACCCGCCAGATCAAACTGGCTGATGATGAATGCCTTATTTTGTTTATCCGACACCTTAGCCAGCGCCTTAGTATAAGCGCTAACCGCCATATTTCTCAATGACTCCCTGCCGCTTTTCGTAGCATAAGCAGTAAAACCACCCACAGCATACTCTATCAAAGCATTATTGCCCTTTCCAGGCGCAGTCAGTCCGCTGATCAACGTCACATAGCCCTCCTCACCAAGATCAGCCACCTCCTTCATATTCCGCTCCAGCTGAGCAGCATCCTTAGCAGGCAGCTGCGCAAGCAAATCCGCTATGCGCGTAGTTATAGTTCTTTCATCTTTTTTATCCTGGGCAAAGGCCGCATCAGTAAACAGCACAACCGCCAGCAGGACAAATAATAATCTCTTTATCATGATTTATAATCTAATAGTTTTATAGAATGAAACAGGTCTTCCCGATAATTAAATAGAAAAAGGAGCACGCATTACCGGATTGATCAGCCTGTTTGCCGCCTCATCATCTACGAACTCCTGTTTCACAGGATCAAACTTCAGTGACCTGCCCAGTCTCAGCGCAGCCAGTCCAATATTTACGATATTACACGAGCGATGCCCGTTTTCCTCATTCAAAGCAAACTTCTTCCTCGACCTCACCGACTCAGAGAATTCCACAATCTCCGGAGCAGGATCAGGGAACTGAGCCAGTTTACGCTCCAGATCAGGAATATCAGACTTGAATCCAGGATACAGCTTACCCTTAGGTCCCTCTATATAAGGCACATTGGTATCCTTACCTTCACCATCTAATATAATCTGACAACCATCAGCATACGTATAAGTAATCCTGCGCCAGATGCCCACTGCATCCGTATGTTGCTGAGGCGCATCCACCTCCACAGAAATCGGGTTGGTATCATCCTTACCCAAAAAGTATTGTATCGGATCAATATAATGCTGTCCCATATCACTCAAGCCACCACCATCATAATCCCAGTAACCCCTGAAGGTCTGATGCACACGATGCGCATTATAAGGTTTATAAGGCGCAGGGCCAAGCCATGAATTGTAATCCAGTTCAGGCGGCACCGGCTGAGGCTCCAGGTTATCCTTGCCCACCCAGTAAAACTTCCAGTCATAGCCGGTATGCTTGCCCACAGTCACCTTCAAAGGCCAGCCCAGCAAACCACTGTCTACCAGTTTCTTGATCGGCTTTACAGTAGTACCCATGCCATAAAAAGTATCTTTAAACCTAAACCAGGTATTTAATCTGAACATCCGGCCGTGCTGTTTCACCGCCTCCACGACGCGCTTGCCCTCACCAATCGTATGGGTCATCGGCTTCTCGCACCAGATGTCCTTACCTGCATTAGCCGCATCAACCGCCATAATCCCATGCCAGTGCGGCGGAGTAGCAATGTGCACAATATCTACCTCAGGAAGCTGGATCAGCTCACGGTAATCACTAAACTGTTTTACACCCTTATCCAGCATACCCGCAGCCTGCTTCAGGTGATTTTTATCGACATCGCAAATGGCCACCACCTGGGTGCCCTCATA
Source organism: Pedobacter ginsengisoli (assembly GCF_030244015.1). GTDB lineage: Bacteria > Bacteroidota > Bacteroidia > Sphingobacteriales > Sphingobacteriaceae > Pedobacter > Pedobacter ginsengisoli. Next base: position 789,125 of record NZ_JASSYX010000002.1, on the reverse strand, counting down.
GCCAAAGTGGCCCCTGCCCATACCGCCTACACCGATTACGGCCTTAGTCAGTTTATCACTTGGCGCAAGGAAGCCCTGCCCGCCAAGAACATACCGGGGAACAATAGTAAAAGCGGCCACACCGACCGCAGACTTCTTAATAAAATCTCTTCTGGTGTTTTTTTGTTGTGGTTCTTTAGGTTTCATATAAGTGGTTGTGTTTGAATTCATGTGGTAATACCTGCTTTGGCCTTACCAAACCGAATACTTGCATGGTTAATATTAGCGAGAAATTGTCAAAAACACAAAACATCGTGTAAATATTTACGTATTAAAAATACTTTTGTAAAATTTTAATAGAAGTTCTCTATATTTAGCAAAATACAGGAATTAAAACAATGGATCTTCGTCTATTAAATGACATAACAAAAACCACACGTAATAAACAACTGGCACACAAATACCAGCTGGTCAAACATCTTTTTAACCTTGGGCCCTGTTCAGTGTCCACATTGTGCCATACCCTCAACATGAGTACGCCAAGTATTTTAAAACTCATCACCAATCTTATTGACGAAGACTGGATAGAAAAGAAAGGCTTTGGCGTATCCATGGGCGGGAGAAAACCGGACCTTTATGGCCTGAAAGATGAAAAGATCCTGATCATTTGTATTGATATCGAATTGTTCCATACCAAAATAGCGATAATAGACAACAACTATAACTACATTGTTGAAGCCCAGACCATCCCCCTGCCCATTTCCAAAAGCACACGGTCAGACTTCTTTAGTATTTTAAGTAACCACGTTCAGGATATTCTGAAAATACACCGTATTGCCAATGAACAATTGATCGGCTGCAGTGTAGGCTTGCCTGGCCTCATCGATTCCGAAAAAGGCAAAAGCTACAGCTACTTCCTGAGCGACGCAGAAGACATCTCCCTGACGGCTGCCTTCGAAAAAATGCTGAACCTGCCTGTCATCATCCAGAATGACGTAAACGGCTCATCAATGGCCGAGTTTACCCATGGGATTGCCAAAGGCAAACAAAATGCCCTGATCTTACTCATGGACTGGGGTGTCGGACTGGGAATCATCATGGACGGCAAACTCAGAAAAGGCGCCTCTGGTTTCTCCGGAGAGCTGGGACATATCCCCTTTGTGGAGAATGGCGCATTGTGTTATTGCGGCAAACACGGCTGTCTGGAAACCATAGCTTCCGGCAATGCCCTGTCAGAAATGGCAAAAGAAGGCATATTATCAGGCAAAAACTCCATGCTCAACAAGCTGAGCAAAGAAGAGCTGCAAAGAATAGAACCGGCTGTCATCATCGAAGCTGCCAACAAAGGCGATCAATATGCCATCCAGCTGCTGTCCAACATCGGCACCTATATGGGCAAAGGAATCGCGGTGCTCATACAGCTCTTCAACCCCGAACTGATCATTTTAAGCGGGAAGATCGCCGAAGCAAAACAATACATCACCCTTCCGATGCAGCAGGCCATCAATACCTACTGTATGACCCAGATCAGAGAACGGACAACCATCGTATCTTCAGAGCTTGGTCAAAACTCCAGGCTTTTGGGTTATGCTACCACCGGCATTGACCATTTCTTAGAGGCCTGCATCAGGAAAGCCAGCAAATCAAAGTCATAAAAATTCTTTTCATCTATTTTATGTTTTCGTTTGTTATAACAATGTTATAGCTAAAGACATATATGGCATTTATAGACTACTATAAAACCCTGGGCATCGGCAAAAGCGCTTCTCAGGACGACATCAAGAAAGCATACCGGAAACTGGCCAGGAAATACCACCCCGACCTGAACCCCAACGACAAAGAAGCCCACAACATGTTTCAGCAGATCAATGAGGCCAACGAGGTACTCACCGATCCTGAAAAACGCAAGAAGTACGATGAGTATGGCGAGCACTGGAAAAATGCCGACCAGTACGAACAAGCCAAAAGATCAGGTGGGCAAAATCAATACGCCGGACAGCAAAGACAACACAGCGGTGGCGGCAATCCATTCGGAGGAGCAGGAGGCAACCCATTCGGCGGCTTCTCCGGAGCCGATTTTGGAAGTGGCGGCGACTACTCAGACTTCTTTGAATCACTCTTTGGCAATGCAGGCGCAGGACAACAGCGCGGCAGCCGCAAATACAAAGGACAGGATTACCAGGCAGAACTCAGGATCAGCCTGCGCGACGCCTATACCACACACAAACAGACCTTAACAGTAAACGGCAAACAGCTTCGCATCACCATACCGGCGGGAATCGCTGACGGGCAGGTCATCAAACTCAGCGGGCAGGGCGCACCCGGCGCAAACGGAGGTCCCAATGGCGACCTCTACATCACCTTCAATATCAGTGAAGATCCAAAATTCAAGCGGCTGAATGATGATCTTTATGCTACAGTTGAGCTTGACCTCTACACTGCGGTACTTGGCCGAGAAGTCACTGCTGAAACATTTGACGGGAAGGTTAAATTAAAAGTCGTCCCGGGCACACAAAATGGAAGCAAAATAAGGTTAAAAAACAAAGGCTTCCCGGTATACAAAAAAGAAGGTGAACACGGCAGTCTCTACATCACTTACAGCATCAAAATACCAACAAACTTAACAGATAAGCAAAAGGAGCTTTTTACTGAACTACAAGAACTTAGTTAGACAGCTATGGAACCACAACTGATCACGATAACAGAATACTGTGTCAACTACGACATCGAACCCGACTTCATCATTTCCCTTGAAGAATCAGGAATCATTACCCTGACCATAGTGGATACGGAAAAATACATCCATGAAGAGCAAATCACCGAACTGGACAAATATGCACACTTTTATTATGACCTGCACATCAACATCGAAGGCATCGATGCCATCCGTCACCTGCTGGGCAAGATCGACCAGATGCAAAACGAAATCAGCAGCTTGAAAAGCCAGCTTCACCTTCACCAGTAATTACTTCTCAGCCATTCCAGGCAAAACAATACCCGAATCCTTCAGATTATGGAGCAGTTTTTCCTGAAATGCCAGTTTGGCATCATTGAAACCATGCGATTCAAGCCAGACATTGATCAATACTTTATAGCCGCTCTCCTCCAGCAAAGAAATACCCACACGTTTTTCCGGAGTCTTCAAAATTGAGATGGAGTCAGCTATGGTTTCATCGATCACTTTTTTAACCGTCTCCAGGTCTACGCCATAACTGAACTTCAGTTCAATATCCAGGCGTCTGCTGCCGATAGCGCTCACATTGATGATCACCTCATTAGAAAGCTTGCTATTGGGAATGATCACTTTCCTGTTGTCAAAAGTAGTGACAATGGTAAAGAACAACTGGATCGAGGTCACGGTACCCTCCTGCCCCTGGGCAATGATATTATCTGAAACCTTAAACGGCTTAAGTAACAAGATCAGCACACCACTCGCAAAATTTTGCATCGTACCAGACAAAGCCAGACCAGCCGCCACACCAAACGCGCCGATCAAAGCGGCAAAAATAGTTAGCCGAATACCCAGAACCTGCATAATGAGAAAGACGAGCAGGATCCGCAGCACCACTACCGATACACTCAGGAAAAAAGGAGAAAGCGAATTATTGACTTTCTTTTGTGCCAGCCTGCGTTCCATCCACCGGGAAAAAACCCTGATTAGCCAGAGCCCCACAATTAAGATGACAAAGCTCATCAAAACAAGGGGCCCCTTTTCAATGGTCCAGTTCAGAAACTTATCGTAGAAACCTTCTACTTTATCGGTCACTTTTACTTCATTCATACCCTGATCAACAAAATTGAAAACGGAAAGTTTAGGAATGCCCCTCCATACAGGTGCACATCAGGACAGTTATCCGTTAAAATTAAAATTTGCACAAACAATACGATCTGAATGAGGTTGTTAAAATACTTGAACACTTAACCAGGAACATTAAAGCATCAGCTATGAAAATCTCAAATAATACGCCTTTAACAGCAGCTGCTCTCGTTGCAGGGTTGGCCATAGGCGCAGCACTGGGTATATTACTTGCGCCCAAAAGCGGCCGTGACAATAAAGACGTCCTGCTTACCGATCATTCTGTAGAAGACCTATGGGAAACAACCAGGAACCATGCCGATCATTTGCAGGGCCTGAAAAATAAACGTAAAAACACCTCCAGTATCGAAGTGCCTTCAGCAGGCACTCTTGCCTGGACAGAGCAGCAGAAAAATGAATCTAAACAACCCTGGAAAGAAAATAACCACGCCGAATGGCGTTTTTAGCACAAACAAAAATGGTCGCTTAATAAATAAACGACCATCTTGTTAAACAGACTATATTTCCTGAACTGTTACTTCGCGCTAAACCTATAGACCGAAGAAGTCTTATATGTTTTTCCCGGCTCCAACACAGTTGAAGGAAAACCCGGCTGGTTCGGCGAATCAGGGAAATGCTGCGTCTCTAAAGCAAGCGCGGTTCTGAAATCATCCTTAGCACCACCTTTAAACACATTTTTGCTCTGCATAAAATTACCAGAGTAAAACTGCAGACCAGGCTCCTGAGTATAAATATCCATTACGATACCAGACTTATCACCTTTTACAGTAGCCGCATGTGTCATGCCCAAGCCCTCAGTGCCATTCAGCACATAGTTATGGTCATACCCCTTACCCGCTTTCAGCTGATCATTGTCCTCTTCAATCCTTTTACCAATTGTCTCAGGAGTTGTAAAATCAAACGGCGTACCCTTCACATCTGCATGTTTGCCCAGAGGAATCAAAGTCGTATCAACCGGAGTGTACTGATCCGCATAGATCTGCAAAAGATGGCCCAGGATCGGACCACTACCCTCACCGTTCAGATTAAAAAACGCATGATTGGTCAGGTTACAAAGCGTCTTTTTATCAGTAGTCGCCTCATAATCCATCTTTAGTTCATTGTCATCAGTCAGGCTATAGGTCACCTTCACATTCAGATTTCCGGGATAACCCTCTTCACCGTCTTTAGAAAGATAAGTCAGCACCAAAGTCTGTGGATCAGGCTGGGCCGCATCCCAAACTACATACTGAAAACCTTTTTTACCACCATGCAAAGTATTCTGGCCATTATTGGTCGCTAAAGTATACTGCTTCCCATCCAGCGTAAATTTACCTTTCGCAATCCTGTTGCCATAACGGCCGATCGTAGCACCAAAATAAGGCTCAGTAGAATTTACAAAACCATCCACACTGTCAAAACCAACCACCACATCAACTGGCTTACCGGCACTGTCCGGCACCAAAAGGCTCACCAAGCGACCACCATAATTGGTAAATGCAGCCTGCATACCGTTTTTATTCTTCAAAACATACAGATTGGTCTTCTTACCATCTATCTCCTTCTGAAATTTAGTACTGTCCAGCTGAACAACAGCAGTGCTGTCCGCAGCAGCCGCATCATCCGTATTTGTCTTGGTAGGTGTATTACACGCAGCTACAGCAAGTATCGAAGCAGCAGCAAAAATTGATTTCAATGATTGTTTCATTTATAATTTGGTTAAGAGTTTCCAAAATAGGAATAATTAGTGTTTTAGCGGGACCAAATTAATACTTTCTGATTAAAATCAACTAAATCATTACAATATGTTTTCTAAAAATCGTGGGTCAGATTACCTCATTTATCCAATAAAGAATTATAATTGTTCAAACCAAACATCACCCGCATGATCCAAACGCTCAAACTGATCGCCACCAGGTTTACCTTCCTGCTTTGCACCATTTTCATTCTGTGCTTTAACAACGGTTCCTTTATCTTTTTACATATCCTCATCAAATACACAGATCCACTTCTGCAAAAACTTGTCCTGTGGACCGGGCAGCACCTATTACACCTTTCCGATCCGGTCAATCCCCAGTTCAACGGGAGCGGGGACACCACTTATCACTACATACTGTTATTCGTCGTTTTTGTACTTGCGCTTACCGGGACATTGATCTGGTCGGTCATTGACCTGAAAAGAAAAAGCCATGACCAGCTTTATTATTGGCTCACAGTATCGCTGCGCTTCTATGTTGGCTTTATGCTGGTACATTACGGCCTTGCAAAGCTCAACAATGGACAATTTCCCGGCCCCTCGGCCACAGGCATGTCCACTACTTACGGCGACTCATCGCCGATGGGTTTAGCCTGGCGTTTCCTGGGTTTCTCCGAAGGATATAAAACGTTTATGTTTTTTGCTGAAATGATGGGCATACTCCTGTTCTTCAGGAAGACAGCCACCATCGGGGCATTACTATGCCTGATGACCTGCGTGAATATCATGGCCATCAACTACTTCTATGATGTACCGGTCAAACTGCTCTCTACTTCACTCGTAGTGATGTGTCTTATCATCCTGTCGTCCAACTTTTCACGGCTCTTCCAGTTCTTCTTTAAAGGTAAAACCACTGGACTTGACTTGATGGACCCGCCCGTATTCAAAGCAAAATGGGTGAGAATTACAAAAGAAGCCGTTAAATACATCGCCATTGCCCTTTGCGCCGGCATACCCGCATTCAACACCCTGACCGCCTCCCTCAATCAACAAAAAGAAGCAAAAGAAAGCTTATATGGCATCTACAGGATTTCTTCCTTAAAATGGACAAAGGGTGCACCCGCTGCGGACAGCCTGTATGTAAGCAGCAGATGGCTTGCAATGGGTATAGATCGGTACGATAGAGCTTTTATCAAATATGGAGACAATGAAACCATTTATTGCAAAGCACAAATCGAGATGTCCGCTAAAATCCTGAAACTGTCTTTCAATGAAGAACCTGACGTCAGGTATACCCTCTCTTTTCGAAGGCTGCACCGCGACACGCTTGAGCTTAAAGGAGAACTCGTGGGCAAACCGGTAATCATATCTCTGGCCAGGAAAGAATTTGAACTGACCAAAAGAGACTTCCGCTGGATTAACGAAGTTCCTTACAACAGATGACCTGCGTTTATCATTTGTTGTGAGAGAGAAAAACTGAACCACAGTGGCAGCAACAAACACAGTCTTACTCGCCATTTTATGATCAGCACTCACAAACGAAGTCCACACTGAACATTGTTGGCCCCCTCACCGGCCCGTCGTTACGAGAAGGCGCGACGAAGCAACCTCCTTATTGACCGGGTTCATGAGGATGATAAAAAATTAATTGCAATTGAGTTTACCCTACTGAGCATTTTGAACAGATATGTAAGGATTCTGAAACTTTTCCGACAACAACGTAAAACCTTTACTTGGAAAATTTAAAAATCACATTAAACATGAAAAATTTAAAAAGCATTGGCTATAAGCTCGGGGTTATAGCGACAATAGTTGTGCTGGTATGGATCGGCCTGTTAAAATTCACGCCTTCAGAAGCGGCGGCAATCAAAGGCTATGCTTCTAATAGCTTTCTGATGAACTGGCTGTATAGCCTTGCCTCAGATCAGGGCGTATCAAACTTCATCGGAATATTTGAACTCATTACAGCCGCATTACTTATCGTCTCATTCTGGAATGACAAGGCTGGCCGGATAGGTGGCTATCTTTCAGCCGTCATCTTTTTAACCACACTTAGTTTTCTTGCTACCACGCCGGTTATCTGGAAACAGATGGACGGCATACCCGTGACAGACTTTTTTGTTGTAAAAGACCTCGCCTTTCTGGCGGTTTCCCTGCAAGTCTTAGGTAATCATCAACCCCTTTAACGCTTGTTGCATAGAAAATCAAATAGCAAGCAAGAGTTTGTATCATTACTTTTGGCCTTTAAAGGCCTTTTCTACTGAACAGACACCCGCACCCTGTGCACATTAATGAGATAAGGCCTGCGATATACAGCAAATTGATCTCGTATCCCGGAGGTCCAAACAAGGGTCCTTCTGGAGAAAGGCCTATCGTTTTTACTGAGTTGAAGCCATAATGAATGAGTATGGCGACCATCGCAGCCAGCATAACGCATATCAGCTGGATGGCAGTGATAGCTACCGAGAGGCCAATGACAATAAACAGACCTCCCAGCACTTCTATAATCGATGTTGCCCAAGTCATTACATGCGGAAACAGGACATCCAGCTTGGTAACTAATTTTTCCAGGCCAGTAGGCGTGCCCTTGCTTAGTTTAGCCCAGCTATGCGCCAGGCCTTTGCTGGTCATTCCAGTGATTGAAAAACAATCACTAATCCGTCCTAGAAAAAGGTATTGTGCAATTCCTTCTCCATTCTTGCACAACGGTTGCAAGGTGGTAATTTTCGCTTGTTTGCGCCCTGAATGGAAATTCCCTGGAAGGGCTAAGGTAAAATCTTGGTCAGCATTTCCAAACCTTCAACTTTCTCAATACCTTTGTGCAGAATATGATAGAGACTATTTTAGACAACCCGATCTGGTTTTCGCTGCTTTCCCGACACGCTGAACTGGGCGAGGGTACTGACGGCGTGAAACTCTTTCATCCCGAGGTCGCCCCATTTGCCGGTCTTCGCGAAAACACCCCTGAAAGTTTCCAGATCTTATTTGATTTGGCAGACCCTGAAAGAGTAATCGTCCTGTTCTCACCCGAACCAGAATTAGACCCTTCACCCTGGACAATATCGGTTAAAGTCCCAGGCAATCAAATGGTTTTCCGGGCCGACACCCCGAAAGCAGAAAACCACGATGATCTCCAATCACTCACTGAAGATCATATACAGGAAATGCTCGCCTTGACTCAGCTTGCTCAGCCCGGCCCATTTCTGAAAAGAACAATTGAATTCGGGAATTATCGTGGAATATTTGAACAAGGTAAACTGGTTGCCATGGCCGGCCACAGGCTGCAGTCTGATGGCTTTACCGAAATCAGTGCAGTGTGTACACATCCGGGTCATTCAGGTAAAGGGCATGGCAGAAAACTGCTCGAAGACCAGGTCAGGATCATTCGCAAAAACGGGAATACACCCTACTTACATGTCCGCTCCGACAATGTCCGGGCAATACAGCTGTATCAGTGGATGGGTTTTATGAGCCGCACTGACATGTATTTTTATATATTGAAGAAAGAATCGAGCCCGGTTGTATAAAGACCGCATGGAAGCAGGATCTACTATCTGAGGTTTTTGTCAGCATAAACTGAAATCGCTTTAGGAAACCAATCATAGCAGCAATGACAGGGCTCAGGAAAAATGGAACAAAAAATTCAGAAAGAGTCTCAACTGAGGAGGATTATAAAATATATAAAAACTAAGTATGGAAATCATGGATTTAAGCAGCAAATTTATTGGACAATGGGAAGGCACATATCGTTTGATATTGAGCTGGTTGCCAGATCCGGATTTTATCTCCGTTTCGAACATGACTGTTAAATCCATTGCAGATGACAAATTCCTTGTACTGAGCTATGATTGGCAACATGAAGGGGTTAGCCAGGATGGCTTAATACTAATTGGTAACATCAGCAAACAGGCCGGAATTACCGCCTCGTGGGTTGATTCCTGGGGCATGAGCGGGAAAATCATGAATTGTTACGGGACAATCAGTGAACAAGGCAATATTGCCTTAACAGGCTCGTATGAAGTGCCGGATAATCCCGATTGGGGTTGGCGAATTGAGATTCCGTATCCAACAGATAATGCCTTACAAATCGTCATGTATAACATTTCTCCTGAGGGTGAGGAATCGTTAGCGGGCGATGCAAATTATACACGAATTTGAAGAATGTTATTGATGTCGTTCTTTGCCAGGATAGGCATTTTTGTTACCCCTGGTGCTCAGGCATGCCATTGGGATCCATCCATGCAAACTCCCAATGATGGCCATCAAGGTCCTCAAAGCTGTGTTGGTACATAAAACCGTAGTCACTGGCCGGATTAGGTACTGTCGCGCCTGCCGCTTGTGCTTTTTCTACAATTTCGTTAACGGCTTCTTTGCTATCGGCAGATAAGCAAATAGAGCACTCTACTGCTTTGTGGGCATCTACAATCTCTTTTTTAGTAAAAGTCTGAAAAAAAGGTTTTGTCAGCAGCATCACGTAAATGGTATCGCTGATGATCATGCAGGTTGCTTTCTCGTCGGTAAATTTCGGATTAAAAGTATAACCAAGTTTGGTAAAAAACGCTACAGATCTGTTGAGATCTTCAATCGGTAGGTTCACAAAAATTTGTGTTGCCATAAGTTTTTTCTGATTTATTTATTCAAAGATACAGCAATGGCACATAGCTGCAAATATGCGATAGTGACAAGTTAAGGGGGTAATTGCGACATTTCTTTATCTCCATTGGTCTTCTCATCTTAAACCTTTCATTTTTCGGTTATATTAGTAACTTTGTAAATCAAAGCACTTTTATAATCAATAAAACAAACTCATCCGGCTATGAACAGATTTGAAGAATTATATAGTGTAGCAAGGGCTGATAAGTGGTTTAAGTGGTTTGCTATTTTTTGCCGCTATGCTTTAGCAGCTGGCTTTATCCCTTCCGGGTATGTAAAAATTATGGGCGAACGGTTCACTGCCCTATCGCCCAATAATCCCCTGGGCCATTATTTTGATGCGTTACATCTTACAGGATATTATTATACTTTTATTGGTGTTGCTCAGATCGTAACGGCTATATTGTTAATCATCCCGAAAACTTCTGTACTCGGTGCTTTAATGTATTTTCCTATTATCTTGAATATAGGGGTGCTTACTTATGCTACGCGGTTTGAGGGCACCCGCATTGTGACGTTTATGATGTTGGCAAACTTATTTTTATTGTGCTGGAATTACGACCGTCTTAAGCCGGTCTTATCCTGGAGACCGCTCGCACATGCCCCTGCCGATGTTTCAAAGTCAACAGTCCGCAAACTGCGGTTCTGGTTCTTTAGCGGATCGTTTGCTACTGTGGCATTTGTCATAATCATCAACTTTTATTTATATGAACTCCGGCCGGGTAACTCTGCTGTCGAATGTGTCAGCCAATGCGCCGGGAGTAAAAATCCTGAGGCATGCGAAATTTTCTGCGACTGTATTTATAATCAGGGCCAGCCGCTGGACAGTTGTCTGGCAACTTTTGACCATGCGAAAGACATTCGCAGTTCTGATGGAAAATAGTCATACGCACGATTGCTTCTCTGACGCCAGCCGCATCAATTTCTTCTAAAACAAGATAATCTACCTTTAGTAATGTGCAATGCATAGTACAGGGTTTAATTTACATCCTTGTGTAACATATTACTATATGGAGGCGTCAAACTGCCAAATAGTATTCTCATGAAACAAAAAATTATACTCACATTAGTCGCATTCCTTATTGGTTTTTTTACTGCGGCTGCACAGATCGCCTCAGGAACATACAGTGTTAAAGGCTATCTGGTTGACTCTGCGTCACAGATGCCGGTAGAATTTGTCACTGTGTCGTTGAAAAATGCAGACCAAAAGACAATAAAAACACAGCACAGCAAAAAAGATGGTGGTTTCCTGATGGATAAATTACCGGCAGGAAAATTCACTATAACATTTGCATCAGTCGGCTATGTGATGAGATCCATGGAAATCTCTCTGGATAAGGAAACGCAACTTCGTGATCTCGGTAAGATCGCCATTAGTGCTTCAAATACGCACCTAAAGTCTGTATCGGTTACTGCGGCGCGTCAGAGCATCAAACAGGAAGCCGACCGTCTTATTTACGACCTGCAGGCAGATCCGGACAGTAAATCCAACAGTGTGCTGGAAATGATGCGTAAGGTTCCATTGCTGAGTGTCGATGCCGACAACAATATCAAATTGAGCGGCAATTCAGCATACCGGATTTTTATTAATGGAAAACCGTCAAGTATGATGGAGCGTAATCCGAAAGAGGTACTGAAAAGCATGCCGGCTTCTACGATCCAAAAGATTGAGGTGATTACTACGCCATCGTCCAAATACGATGCTGAAGGCTTAGCAGGAATCATCAATATTATTACAAATAAAGCAGTAGATAACGGTTATAATGGCAACATCAACCTGAGCGAGCGCTCCCCATTGGGCGGCCCCTCTATAGGTGGATCTTTTACTAATAAATCGGGCAAATTCGGTCTGTCTGCATTTGGTGGCGGCGCCCTGGCAAATACGCCATCCACAGGGATCACCATATCCCGTGTCAGTACTGAGGTCACGCCTTCGGAGCTCTTCCAGAGCGCTGAACGCGAAAGCGATAATAAAAATGCTTACCTGGGTACTGAACTGAGCTATGAGGTTGATTCGCTGAATTTGATCTCCGGACAATTTAACCTGAACGGCAATAATGGAAGCGGGGAATTTTTTCAGAACTCTGTGCTGAAAAACACATCTACGGTCCTGCAGCAGTATAATCTTTTGACCAATGAAGACAATTCAGGAAAAGGTGCTGATGCTGCTTTGAACTACCAATTGGGATTTCGCAGAGACAAGAACCAGTTGTTGACAGCTTCCTACCGCTATTACGGTTTTATAAATGATCAGAATACCGCGCAGCTTTTCACAAACCGCACCAACTACAGTCTTCCGGACTTCAGGCAGGTCAATGAAAGTGTCATGAGCGAACATACTGCACAGCTGGATTTTGTATATCCTGTAAAGAAGCTCACTATTGAAGCAGGTGTAAAGGGCATTTTCCGGACTAATGAAAGTGACTTTAAGTATTTTTCCTACGATGTGAATCAGGGCTACATCATTGATCCTTCTAAAACCAATACTTTTAACAATACCCAAAACATCCTTGCTGCCTACAACTCTTATCAGTACAATTTAAAGAACTGGTCTGTCAAGGCTGGGGTACGTTTTGAAAACACAGTTGTTGATGCTGATTTTGTGACCACTGTATCGAAGGTAAAGCAGGACTATTTCAGCATAGTTCCTTCGGTTGCAATTAGTCGCCGGTTTAAGACTACAGGAATCAATTTTGGCTGGAGCCAGCGCATCCAGCGGCCTGGGATTAATCAGCTAAATCCTTTTGTGGACCGCTCAAATCCTGTTTTTGAAACTACTGGCAATCCGGACCTGCGCCCTACAAAGGGCAATTCGCTGCAGTTTGGTTTCAACTGGAATAAAAAGGGTAACCTGAATGTAAACCTAAGGTACAACTGGATCAGGGGACTGATCTTCCAGGTGTCTAATTATGATGAAACCACAAATATCACCCGTACCCGTTTTGAGAATACCGGAGGTGCTAAAGCATTGGGTGGCAATATCAATTTCAACTACCCACTCAGCCAGGCCTGGAACCTGAGCCTGAACGGAAATTTAATGCATGGCTGGGCGGACGGAATCAGCAATGGCAAACCGATAAAAAATCAGGGCTTTATGTACTATTTCAATATGACCTCTGGTCTGCGTCTGCCTAAAGACTGGCGCCTGAGCGCAAGCTTTTACCTGAACGGCGGCGATCTGACGGTACAGCAGCAATCCAATGCTTTCGCAAGTACGGCATTCAATGTGAGCAAGGACATCATCAAGGATAAGCTCAGTTTTTCTGCTTTCACCAATAATCCTTTCAACCGGTACAGGATGAATGTGACAAAATCTTTCGGTCCGAATTTTAATCAGGAAAATAACAGCCAGCAAAATTTCCGTACTGCGGGCGCCAGCCTCAGCTACCGTTTTGGAAAATTGAAAGAATCTATTAAAAAGAGTAAACGCAGTATCAGCAATGACGATGTGAATAATTAAGAGCCATCTATAGGCGGTTATCGCATAATAAATACAAATTCACCACCTTCATCGCCTACACCTTTTATAGCTGCATATTGGGGAAATGTCTCTGTATTATTGATAATCGCCTTATAAAAACTATTAAAGAGATCTTTAGCAGTCAGGTATTTTACCCTGTTCTCTTTCAGGTTTTTATTGAGGTAATAGATGAACTTACTGTTGTCAGGGACTGGCTCCATATTGCCGCTGGCCATAATTTTACGGCTGGGATAAGTATACTGAACTTGTATTTCTTTGGGTGCATCGTTGCTGATGGATCTGGTAAATGCCCCACTGAAACAGGCGTCAGCGATGACAAGAATATGTTTGGAATTGCTCCGCTTTAAAGCTTTGTTGATGTCATCTGAGGAAATATAGGTGGAGTTCATCCCCTTCTTAGCGGATACTGGGACCCAGTATCCATCGACATCGCCAAATTTGTCTTTTTCAGCGATACCGTGCCCTGCATAAAAAATTAGCAGGTTATCATTTTCACCCAGGGAATTTGATTTCTGAATAATTGCCTGCATGATTTCCTCACGCGTCTTGTTGTATACGGTCTGGATATTATTGGCGTTAAATGTATAGTTGTTCTGCAGGATCTGTTTTAGTGATTCTGCGTCCCGGCTTGGGTTTTGTAAATCATCTATAGCGGGATCCTGGTATTCGTTTGATGCAATCAGTATGGCGTGAAAGACCGGCGGTTTATTAACATCCACGGGAATGATCGCAGGCTCCTCCTTTGTCTTGGCAACTGATGGTAAAATTGCATTGAGCTGAAAAGTCTTAGTCCCGGCATTGTCATTCTTATCCGTAGCGATGACAGTGATGCTGTTCTGCCCCTCCTTCAGCACTATGGTGGTCAAAAAAAGGCCATCTTCTTCCACTTTATCTACCTGCAGCCCATTTACGGCAATGCTTTTTATTCCTGATTCGTCCTTTGCCCTGCCAACGATCTCAATTTTGGATTCATTCTTTACAATTTGCAAACCCCGGGCACTCCGTGGACTGATCAGCTCAATTATAGGCTGGGTATTGTCCTTCTGCTTTGCAATTCCCTGTTTCTGAACCAGGCGTTTAACAGCTTCGCTGACATCCGGCTGATCGGGATTAATTACTGTCGCCTGATTATAAGCATCAAGTGCCTCACCATCACGGTTCAGTTTTTCCAAAAGGTAACCTTTTAGTGCAAGTACATCTGCATACCCTGATTTGTTTGCGGTCTTAATTTCTGAGCCGTACTCCTTCAGGGACTGGTCCAGACTTCTGAGGGCTTCCTGGTATTGCCCGGCGGGAATGTGTTCGGTAGCTGCTCTGAGGTAGTGGATAAAAAATTTCCAGTCGTCATTGGTGATATAGGAGCTCAATCCTTTTGCCTGGTAATCTTTATAAACTGCCCTTGCTTCACTAAACTGACCCATCCTGATCAGAGATGGCATCATGCTAATGTATGCTCTTGATTCTTGTGGCTGAATACTGATTAATATTTTATAGTCGGTTACAGAGCGTTTGTACTGGCCCGTCCTGGCAAATGCCCAGCCCCTGTTGTTGAGTGAACTGATGTCTTTTGGGTTTAGTTCAAGTGCAGTACTTAAATCACTAATAGCCTTTTGATATTCCCCGATATTTACATAAACAGCCCCTCTTTTGGCCCACTGAACAGGGTTTTTGGCATCGAGCATTACCAGTGTATTTAAATCTTCGAGGGCCTTTATTTTATCACCAGAGTTGTTGTAGGATGCTGCCCGGTTGGACAGGGCCATCAGATTTTTGGGATCGAGCTGCAGTGCCTTGTCGTTATCTCCAATGGATTTATCGTAGAGCTTTTCGTTAAAATAAGCGTAACCCCTGCCTGTTAATGCGGTGAGGTTCTGAGGCTCCAGCCTGAGTGCCTCTGTAAAATCCGCGATTGCACGGATTCTGTCTTTCTTTAGATTGTAGGTACGGGCCCTGGTAATGTACAAATATGCGAGACCGGGGTTCTGTTGGATGGCTTCATTGATATTGGCCAAGGCATCATCATATTTACCCTCAGCATTAAATGCGGCGGCACTTGAATTTAGGGTCAATGCAGTGTTACTTTGAGCTATACCTATGAGTGGAGAGATGAAAAAAAGAAATGCAGTAATCTTTATGGTTGCGTTAAATATTCTGAGCATAATTTTGAAACACTTTTTTCAGCTAATTTATTCAAATACTTTATCAATTTAACGCATTTTAACAAAACATCCTAAAACATTAAAAAACATCGTATTTCTTTGGCGTGATGCGGATCAGCATATCCGGCTTGTTCAGCAACACATAAACGGCGCCGTGAGGTCCTGTTTTGATATCCTTTACGCGCCCACTTTCAAAAAATTATACCATATTTACAGCAACAGATCAAGAATTTCTTACTCAGTATACCATCGTGAAAACGGAGCAAAAAATATATCATACGCTACGCATAGCTTCTGCAATGTGCCTTATCGGCCATGGGGCTTTCGGAATTATCACCAAAGCAGTCTGGTGTAATTATCTGGCAGTGATAGGCATCGGTCAGGATACAGCCTATACATTGATGCCTGTTATTGGATCGGCAGATATACTGATGGGGCTGAGCCTTTTATTTTATCCTGTCCGGGCTGTCTTTTTATGGCTGGTCATATGGGGCCTGGCAACAGCATCTATGCGTCCGCTTTCCGGTGAGCCTTTTGCGGAATTGCTGGAGAGGGCTGGCAATTTCGGCGCTCCTCTTGCAGTTTTAATCCTATATCCACCGGAAAAGGGTTTTCGGGCATGGTTTAAAAAAATACAGCCTCCGGGCTCCATTCCACCTGAAAGTTTAAAAAAACTGAAGTTTGCTTTGCAACTGACAGCGTTCCTGTTGCTCGCAGGTCATGGATGGCTCAACTTAACGGAAAAGAAAGGCCTGCTTGCACAATATGAATCACTGGGTTTCAATGATGTTCATACCGTGGCACATGCGGCAGGTCTGTTTGAACTTATGGCGGCCATCTCTATTCTGATCCATCCACTACGCCCCTTAATTATGCTGTTCCTGATCTGGAAAATTGGAACTGAGCTTTTTTATCCGCAGTGGGAAATATTTGAGTGGATAGAACGTGGGGGAAGCTATGGAACATTGCTGGCTTTATGGTTTTCCTCTGGTTATTTTAGCATCAAAATCGCCGAACGTAATCGTAAACTTACTTCCCTCGCCGACAACTGAAGCCACTTTAACATCAATCCCATTGTAAACCGCAATGCTCTTTACTATAGAAAGTCCCAGTCCGTAACCCACATTTTCACCCAGATTGGCTTTCCGGAACCGGTCAAAAATAAAATCAAGCTCTTCTTTTGCGATGCCGATCCCCGAGTCACTGATGACAATAGAATAACCGGAACGTCCCCGATGGTCACTGATGCTGATGCTCCCCTTCTCCACGTTGTATTTTATCGCATTGTTAATCAGGTTGTAGAAAAA
Organism: Pedobacter ginsengisoli; assembly: GCF_030244015.1. GTDB lineage: Bacteria > Bacteroidota > Bacteroidia > Sphingobacteriales > Sphingobacteriaceae > Pedobacter > Pedobacter ginsengisoli. The sequence goes on along the minus strand of NZ_JASSYX010000002.1, from coordinate 772,054 downwards.
CTGGAACAGCAGGTCCTGGTTCACATTGTTAAGGGTGACATCATCTGAAAGACTGACATGCAGTTTCAGCCCCTTCTCTTCCATCCGGTGACTGATCTCTTCCAGTACATCTGCTATCAGTTTCGCAGGTTTTATCTGATCCGTCCTCGCGAACTGCGCATTTTCTATCCTGCTGATAAATAAAAGCGAGGACGATATTTTCTTCAGCCGGCCCAGTGTTTTCATCATCCCGATAATGCTCATCGTAGTGGCTTCGCTAATGTTCTCTTCTGCCAGCAGGTTTTCCATTTTAGTCTGCAGTATACTGATGGGCGTCATAAGTTCATGCGAGGCATTGGCGGTAAACTCTCTTTCCTTTTCAAAATCGACATTGATCTGATCCATAAGGTCAATCAGCGACTGGTCGAGGTACTTAAAATCTCCGGTACTTGTTTTGACTGGGACAGCAGGCTCTTTGAAAGGAAATTTTCTCTTGATGAGTTTAGTTTGAATGATTTCCTTGAGGGGGCTGATCAATATCCTGGTAAAAATGAGGTCAATAATGATCGTGACAGCAATCAGGCCCATCAGTACGTACAAGGCAATACGCTGGAGAGGCTTGTTGTATTGATTAATGCTACCTGTGGTCTTTCCTATCTCCAGGAGATATCTGTTTGGTCCCGCCCTGAAAGTGTAGCTGAGCACACGGTAATTGAGCGTGTCCTGCTCTACAATACGTTCCTCTGTCTGAATGGTATCCATATCCACGCCCGGGCCGGCGGGTTCCAGCGCGATGTACTCCTCTTTTAGCATGGTATAGCTTCCATAGCTTTTATCACCCTGCAGGTAAAATCCTACACCATGCCTCCGAACGTTATTCATCACTTTCTTTTGCTGGTCCCGGAGTGAATAATTGGTATATTCCGAGGCTATCCTCTCGACCAAAAAAGGTACTGACAGGATAAAAATCAGCACAACGGCAATTTTAGAGCCTGTAATAAAGTAGATCAGCTTTACAGATAGTTTCACGTTACTTTCTTATTCTATAACCAACACCCCTCACAGTTTCGAGCCAGTCTGTTGGTGCGTATGTATTTAATTTTTTCCTGATGTTCTTGATGTGGGCATCGATATAATTGGAGTCATAGTCATCGTCCGCAAAGGTACCCCAGATGTGCTCACTGAGTTGCATGCGGGTCAGCACCCTGTTTTTATGGAGCAGCAGATAACTCAGCAGGTCAAATTCTTTACGGGACAATTCGATCTGCTGCACTTGAAAATAAATGAACCGTGTCTGCAGGTTGACGCTAAAATCGCCCAGCGGGACCGTCTCCGCATTGACATTGAACTTCCGGCGGGCAATGGCCTGCATGCGGGACTGGAGCTCGAGTAAGGAAAACGGCTTGGCGAGATAATCGTCGGCGCCAAGATCCAGTCCCGCTATCTTGTCTTCCAGGTTTCCCCGTGCGGTAAGGATGATGTAGGCTGCCTCGGGATTGTGCTTTTTAGCTTTTGGCAACAGGCTAAGACCATCACCGTCCGGCAGGCCCAGGTCCAGCAATATGAAATCATACTGGTTCATCTCAATACATTCCGCAGCTTTAGCCGCGGTATGCGCCAGGTCGCAAAGATAAAAGGCCTTTTTGAGAAAAGTCTCCATTTCATATGCCAGTGTTTTTTCGTCTTCTATGATCAGGACTTTCATCTTATGGAGTTAGCAGGTTTTCAATAGTTACAAGCTAAAATTGGTAATAAAAACTGAGACTGATAAATGATTGCTGTTTTTTGGCTTCTGTGATCGCTTCGTCGCTAAGCACTGAAAACTGGTAGGCCACTTCGGCTAAATAACTGGAGCGGCTGTAAGCCAGCGGCAATCTGAAGTTGTAAGTCAGCAAGTTGAAACTGGTTTTGGGAATCGTAATAATTTCTCTGCTTCCCTCCGGGTTGCCATTGCCGTTATTCGCTCCTTTTCCTTTCCCGTTGTTGCGCTTTATTTTCTCCTCCTGATAGGTGGTGTAAAAATGCTGCGTCCCGCTTATGATCTCGATCGCCGGCTCTATGGATAGCTGGTCCTGATCATAAAATATAGTACCCAGACTAATGTCCTTCGCGTTCGTGATACCGAGAAAAAAATCATTTTCCTCTCCAAAGGCATGATCTGCCGAAAGCGAACTCTTGAACCATGGCCAGGTATAGCTCAAAGTGAGGTTGATATTGTTTGTATTGGCGGCCTGGAGCAGCGGCGAATTACTTGGAAAAATAGAGCGTGTATAACTGACATCTGCATTGAACTTATCTGTAAAGTTGTGCTCATATCCAATTCCAAGATCCGTTTCTGAAATACCGCCGCCGATCTTCAGCAACTTATATGCGCCAGCTGAAAAGTACAGGCCCATAGAAAGCCTTGCGGTGGCATTTGCAAGTACATAAGGAAGTTTCTCCGCAGTGGATTGCCCGTAATAGCTGACATTGTTACTATATATGGCCGCAAGGGTCAATGTGGTTTTTTTTGTTTTTTTATCATCTACCTCATCTGTTTGGGCCATAAGACGGCAAGTCTGCAGGCATATCAATAGGCAGATGACTGCTGATCTCATATTGGTTAGTGCTTTTTGATTTTAGGACGAATAATCTTAACTGGTTTTACTTTAGGCTTAACAGCTGCCGGCTTCAATTGTTTTCTGGCTTTGGGCACTGCTTTGATCTCCGGCTTTTGCGGATCTCGCTTGCCGGGATCAACCCGTTGTGCACCAGGCCGCTTGGTCTCAGGATCCCTTGTTTTTCTTTCTTTGTCCTGTTTGTTATCCTGGAAACCGCTCCTCCGGCTACTATCCTGAAGACTTGCAGGAGATATCCAGCCCGCCGGGGCTGCATAAGCTGAAAATACCGTGATACAGACCAATAACAGGCTGAGCGATAAACCTCTGTATATAATAGCTGTATGCGAAATAACCATTCTGAATGTAAATATAAAGAAAGTTTGCCTCTTTCGAGGCAAACAATCATCCTCCCCTAAAACATTTATTGTTTTCATCTGCGCCACCAAATCCTTCACAAATGGAGACACTGAAGATGAAATTAAGATGAAATTTCATAAAAAATAATAAATCGGAAATTTCATGTTCATTTCATGTTGGATCTGGAGCTTTGACCAATAATTATATTACAAACAAAAACTAATACTATGAAAAACAAAACTCTTTATTCGGTACTATCAGCCATATTGCTGACATCCGTATTGATATTCGCAGCATGCAAAAAAGACAGCCCGGGCGCCTCTGGCACAACCAAGGTAGAGATCAGAATGACTGACGCACCTGGAGATTTTGATGCGATCAACCTGAACGTTAAGTCTGTTGTACTACTATCTGGTGGCGAGCCGTATACTTTTGATGTTGACAACGGAATATTTAACATTCTCAACTTCAGGATTGGCACCAGTAACCCTGACATCATTGTTGCATCTGGTGATATGCCTTCAGGCGAGATCACTGAGATCAGGCTTGTCCTTCATGATTCAGGCAACTCCATTGTGGTTGACGGTGAGCAACAGGAACTTAAAACCCCAAGTGGTCAAAGTTCCGGCTTTAAAGTAAAGTTGACTGAAAACCCTGAATTGGTAGCAGGCGCTACGTATTCATTATTACTTGATTTTGATGCGGCCAAATCAATCGTGGTTACAGGAAACGGCAAGTATATCTTAAAACCGGTAGTGAGAGGCATAACCGCAGCTACTTCTGGTCTGATCTCGGGCACAGTTCTCCCGATTGCTGCACATCCTGAGGTTTTGGTCATCTCAGGTACTGATACCGTGGGTACAATGACCGACCTGATCACTGGTAAATTTACTGTCGGCGGCTTGGCTACAGGAAAATACAAAGTCGAAATTGTTCCTGTTGAAGGTTACACCGGAACTGCTGTAACTGATGTTTCAGTAACGGCTGGCCAGAATACCAGTCTGGGTGTGATTACACTTCAATAATCGCGGCCATTTTTTAACACGCAATAAACACAAATATCATGAAAAAGTTAATGTTTCTATTTTTGTTTGCCATAGCCGGTTTCAGTACCAATAAAGCTGTAGCGCAGGTGAGCATTAATGTAAATATCGGATCGCAGCCGTTATGGGGTCCTGTCGGTTACGATTATGTAGATTATTATTATCTCCCGGAGATTGAAAGTTATTACTATGTTCCGGAGCGTCAGTTTATCTACCTGAGCAATGGGAACTGGATATTTTCCGCAGGAGTACCGCCGAGATACCGGGGCTATGACTTGTATCGTGGATATAAAGTAGTCATCAATTCACCGCAGCCATACAGGTATTTTAACACCCATAAGGTGAAGTATGCTAAATACAGATCCAACCATTCGCAACGGGCCATTAAATATAGTAAAAGCCCTAAGTACCGTGTAGTGAAAGGTCATTCTGGTGGTGGCAATAAAGGTAACTTTAAAGCTTCCGGAAATTCGGGTGCTAAAAGTCATGGTGGCGGCAATGGCAAAGGCGGTGGCAAAGGCAACAAGGGCAAGCACTAGCGTATAAGTTCTATAAAGATCATCTTTAGCCCTGCTCAGGTGCAATCAGCCGTTTGCACCTGAGCAGGGCTTCCAGATAATAATAATCTGCATAAGAAATAGGCACATCAATCTCACTGTTCATAGGTTTTGATCCCGTGCTGTGCCCGAGTATAAATCCTTTGTTATCACCGTCTTTGGAAATGTATTTCATACCAAGACTGTTCAGCATCGCATCAGCTTTCTTTCTGTACAGCTTGCTATTTTTGCTATAGCCACTCAGCTCATACAAGCCTGAGGCCATAACTGCAGCTGCCGAGGCGTCACGAGGTTCATTAGGGATACCTGGTGCATTAAAATCCCAATAGGGCACGAGGTCTTTCGGCATCCCCGAATGGTTCAAAATAAAACCCGCTACATTTTCGGCTTGTTTCAAATAAGCCGGGTCTTTCGTAAAGCGATAGCACATGGCATAACCATACAGTGCCCAGGCCTGTCCGCGGGCCCATGCTGATTCATGGCTATATCCCTGATGCGTATTTCTTTTTAGTACAGCACCTGTTTCCGGGTCATAGTCAATGACATGATAAGAACTATAATCTGCCCTGAAGTGATTTTTCATGGTGGTATTCGCGTGGCTCACCGCAATCTTATAAAAAGAAGAATCACCGGTCAGCTGTGTAGCTTCAAACAGCAGTTCGAGGTTCATCATATTGTCGATGATCACCGGATTTTTCCACTTGTCCTGGTTATGGTCCCAGGAGCGGATCACTCCCGTTTTAGGACTAAACCGTTTGCTGAGAGTCTTTGCGGATTCAATAATCACATCTTTGTAATGCGGGTCTTTAGTAAGTCTGTAGCCGGCACCGATACTGCAGTAGATTTTAAAGCCCATGTCATGTGTACCGGCATTGGTCTTTTCCTTTTCGATTAATGCCGAATATTTCCTGGCCTGGTCCCTCCAGTCTGTATTGCCATAGTACTCATACAAAAACCAGAGTACACCCGGAAAGAAACCACTCGTCCAGTCTTTAGAGGCTACGAGTTTGAGCTTACCATTTTCCAGTGTTCTTGGAGATACCAGATCATTACCTGCCGCAGATTTATCTGCTTCAGCTTTTGCCAGTTCTGTTTCCTTCAGCAGTTGCAGCGTCTGTATCTCAGCCTGCTGAAATGCCTTTTTAACATTGGGCTTCTGGGCATAACAAGGTGCATGCAGGGCCACAAGTATTAACAAGACGGGAAGATGTTTCTTCTTGATCATCAATCGAGCCATATCAAAGGATTTCTTATAGGTAAATTACGTATTACTTCTTCTACTTGAGGGTTATGTTCCAATTTCATCCAGGTGCCCAGCCAGCCCTTATCGCTATAGGCCTGTGCACCAAACAACAAAAAAGGCTGTGCCACCGGCCATTCCTTCCAGTACATCACATCAGGTTTTGAAGGCCACTTGTTTTTATCAGCGATAAATGGATGCAAATATTCTATGCCTCTTTTTATAGACCTTCCATCCGCAGTCCGAAAAGACCACAGGTTTTCCAGGCCAGATCCCGGGCCTGAGGACAAAATTTGACAGATCGCTGCCATCGCATCCAGGTTAAAAATCGAATAACCATAAGGTTTAGTCCGCGCCAGTTCCTTAGGAAAACTGCCATCAGTCGCCATTTGATTGGGCAGCAGGACGTTTTTATACCTTTCCCTGCAAAAATCCAGCAGCTTTCTATCCTGTGTGAGCTTCGCAAAAGAAGCTACCTGCATCACAAAACAAGTACCGTGGTTATTGAGTGCTTCCATTTCAGCTCTCCCATAAGGATGGCTCATCAGCCAGCCGAGATAATCTGTAAACCATTTCTTTGTTCCGCTGACTGTCTCTGCAGTCATGACCTTTTCCATTACAATCACACCCTGGGCAACCTCCATCAGCTGAATGGTATCGATGATACCAATACCCCGTCCGGTAAATCTGCCCTTTATGGCTTGTGCATATTGCAGGTTGGGGTTCATCAGTGTTTGTGGCTCAATAAACCAGGCCTTTAAATGCACCATCGCCTGCACCGCATATTTTTTGTCGCCAGTAATTTTATATGCCGATGCCAGGGCCCCTATAATCTTGCTGAACCTGATCATCGCCAATCGATGGGCCACAAAATTATCCGGATTGGTCATACCGTCCTTCTGGATATAAGGCCCGGAGGGGTTTGCAGGATCAGGCCACCAGTAATCACCCTCCGAAAAGAAGTCATGCTTATCGCCGGCGCTGCGCGCAGAACTATCTGAAGTCACAGTAACCGGCTTTTGCCGCATAGCCCATTCCGCCTGTTGCATTACGATCGCCTTTAATGCGTTAATCGCTTCATTTTTAACCGGATTTACGAGCTGATCTTTCTCCGCGCCCAGCCTGACAGTGACCCCATCCGGCTTCAGTACAGAACAGGAATGAAGAAACGCTATTATAAAAACTATAAGGGCATAATTCAGGTATCTGATCATCTGCTTTACGATTGATTATTTAATGACCTGCGATCAGTTTTCCTGCCCGCATCCCACAATATAAAAATATATCTCATCAGTTCCCCAGCTAATCGCCAATTGGTAAAAAGACAGTCGGCAAACCTTCAGAGCTCACACTGGCCACACTTTTCCCTCCTTTTGTGCGGATGCTGATCACAGCCCTGCCATTATAGACACCCACTCTCCTTGATCCGCTTGAAGTACCCTGATCAGCGATCAGTTCACCATCACCAGTCAAAGAAAAAGAGACAAAATTCAGCGCATCCAGGCACAGTACACCCTTTGCATCCAGCAGTTTCACCTGTATGGTTGAAACACCGTTCTCCTCTTTTACCTGTTCCAGCACCATTTTGGCTGGCTTGCCCCATTTGGCAGTTTGGTAATCCTGTTCAATTTGGTCCTCCACCACAACACCACCTTTTTTTGCCACTACTTTCAACTGGTTCTTGCCTTCAGCATACTGGACCTGCCAGCGCAAACCCGCAGCGGGAAAATCTTTGCTGACGCGCTTGCGCACACCCTGGCTTTTACCGTTAACAAATAGCTCCGCCTCATCACAATTGGAGAAGACCTTCACCATTTTCTTTTCCCCTTCATCACCCCACCTCACTGGCCAGGTATGCCCGTAAATGTGTGCCATAGGCGTGGCAGCCCAGTAAGACTGGAATACATAAAAAGACTCCTTCTTTGTAAAGTCACGTTCCACCACACCTTTCTGGTTCATGTAAGGAACCGGGTTTTCCGGTCTGATCGGTGTAGAAAAATCTTTAAAAGGCCAGTAAGCCGTACCTGTAAGCCATGGCATGGTCTCCTGTTCTTTCAGGTGCCAGTCAATCAGGTTTACTATATAGCTTTCGCTCCAGTCTCCGTCTTTGGATACCCGCGCACCACCGCCATACAAAGACGCATCACCTGCACGCTCATCAGTACCGTCGCCCGTCTTGATTTTGGAAAGCGCATTATCCGGGCTTTCCGAATGGCGCATGGCGTGACTGTCCCCTCCCCATTCCACATGCAGGAAGTGTTTTACCTTCTTAAATTCCTGTTCAGAAGTTGATTTATACTCTGTGTAGATGCCCCTGTACCATCCCGCCCAGATGGATGGCGAATACACATCTACAATATCTTTGGCAAAATCACATCGCCTGATGGCTGTCTTTCTGGATGGATCAAGCTTGTGCGAAAGGTCATTCTGTTCTTTCATAAACGCCCTGATCTTTTCCTTGTCAAACTCCGGGAAATCACCTGGCCAGTCATTTTCATTGCCCAGGCCCCAGATAATGATAGAAGGATGGTTATAATGCTGCTCGATCATATTGGTCATCATACGCCGTGCCTGTTCCTTATAAACATCACCGCCAAGACCACCGCGGCACCAGGGTTCTTCCTCCCACACCAGTATCCCCAGGCTGTCACACAGATCGAGAATGATCGATGACTGCTGATAATGGCCCAGACGGATAAAATTTACCCCCATGTCCTTCATCATCTTCATTTCAGTGCGCATCATGTCTTCGGTCATGGCCTGAGCAACCCCGGCATGGTCCTCATGCCGGTGTGTACCTTTGAGCAGCAATCGCTTGCCGTTCAGTTTAAACGGCCCGTAATCGACGAATTCGAAATTCCTGAAGCCCACTTTTTCTGTGGTTTTATATTCCTGCCCACCTTGTTTTACAATCAGTTCAACCGTATATAACAAAGGATTGTCCACAGACCAGAGCAGGGGCTTCTTTAGTTCAAGAGTGGTCAGTGCAACATCCCCCTGCAGTTTTTTCAGATTCACATCGAGCTGCCGGACGACCTTCCCGTTAGGGTCCGTCAGCTTCACAGTCGTTTCTGCCTTGCCTGCATTGGAAGGGTTGTAGAACCTGGCTTTTAGATTTAGTTTCCCCATTTTACCCGCAGCGTCCACCTCCGCAGTAGCAAAAAGCTTATCCACAGAAAGTGCAGGCGCATAGACCAGGTTGACATAACGGTAAATACCGCCGTACAAATTAAAGTCTGAAAGATCAGAGGGGATCATTTCCAGATCACGGGAATTGTCTGCCCGCACGGATACCGGCACCGTACCTTTAAATTCCTTCTGATAGGCCTCCGTCTTTTTAAAAGCCGCCACAGCATCAGTAATGTCTATCGTCCATTCATCATATCCGCCAGTATGCGAGCCGACCTTTGTTGTGTAGACATACACATCGGCCTTTTGCCCCACGCCTTCAAAGTGGAGCAGGGTGCGGCCGTTTTCATAGATATTATTAATGTTCAGACGGGTCCGGTACCATCCGGGACCCTGGTAATAATTGACATCGGGATCAACCGCATCCAGTGCGTTAAAGCAATGCGGCAGCGTTACTTTGCTCCATATAGGGACACTTTCCGGCGCACCGGCGGCAACTGGCCTTACAGCCTCCCAAATACCACCGAGGTCCTGCCGCACATACTCCCAATTGTTATTCAGCCGGGTCTTCTGCTGTGCAGCCAGATTCTGGCTTAGTAAAGTAAACACTATAAAGGCGAAGGCTTTAATTTTCATGAGATAAAAAGGCTTATAGATCATATAAAGCTCAATTGATCCTCAATGGTCTTCTGAAAGCCACAGACATAGTATCCACTCTGTATTCAGAAGTCACGTTCTCAATCAGGTCTATATTTACAGACCGCGCCCCCGGGACCTGATTGTTCAGCAACTTAATGTAAATGGTGTCCCGTGCTTTTTCCGCTTTTGGAAAAACGATGGAATATTTACCGTTTACCGGGTTGATGACCGCCCCGTTTTTATCTACCACATTAAAGTCGGCACCCAAAACAGCAGCCCCGGTACCCGCAATTGTAGCCGGGGTCAGAACATATTGCGCCACCGCATCATAACTTCTGGTAAAGGAAGAATTGAAAGACACTGGAAATTTCAGCAATGCCGCCTGGTTCTTATTGACCGTAACCTGTGCGTTGGTATAAGGTACATAAGCAATATAATAGTGATGGTCATACTCAGGCAGGCCGAGCAGATAATCCCTTTTTTCACAAGCAGAAAGCACACCTACCAGTAATGCCATTGCCGCTATCATTATTTTTGATTTCATTTTCTGATTTCTAATTAATAAACATTACCAGTTAGGATTCTGAACTACATTATTTCCACTCAAACTGATCTCATTCAAAGGAATAGGATACAAATAATCCCGGTCGGCCCTGAAGGCACGCGCACTCGCAGGTTCGGCGATGACAATCCCGTTAGCATTGAGCGCAAGTGAACCCGGATTAGGTAAATTCCAGTCGGTCGTATTGAACTTTCCGCCCAATATTTCCTGTGGCAGTACCACCTCAGCGGTTTTCCAGCGGATCAGGTCATCGTACCTGAAGTTTTCCAGTGCCAGCTCTACAGACCTTTCCCTTCTGATCTCATCCCTCATGTCCAGGCTATTGGCCGTCGCAAAAGCATTGGTCAGTTGAATATTGAAACCTGCCCTGTCCCTGAGCGCATTGACCGTCAGGTTGAGGTCAGCATCACTGATCGCTCCTGACAATTCAAATTTAGCTTCCGCGTAGATCAGCAGCACCTCAGCATACCTGATCAGGGTCTTGTCGACCGTTGCCTGGTTATTGATCGCATTATCCGCCAGGCTAAAACCTTTTTTGCCCGCAAATGCAGTCCTCGATCCCAGGGAAGTAACCGGAACCCATGGGCGCTGATAAGCCTGCTCGCCGATCAAAAACAAGGTCAGTTTCAACCTCGGGTCCCTGTTTTTGAAAATGTCATCATAGTTGACCTCATTGCTTTCAGGAATAAACAGGGCCGATTTGGTAGCACTGGGCGCATTTTCTGTTGTCCATGCAGGCAAACCATCTGTATATAAATACTGGCGCAGCAGACTGCGGGTAGGTGCGATCCTTCCGTTCTCCAGATCCCTGGAATTGTTGTGTCCCAGCAGCACATTGGCGCTGCTCGGCCCGTAGATCTTTACAAAGATATTTTCTGTATTTGTTGGACCCTCACCCGCTATCAGAAACTGGTTGCTGTAGCTCGGATTCAATATATGGCCCTGCGCCATCACCAAAGTTGCCGCATCAACAGCCTTGTTCAGATGAGACTGCCAGTCCCCGTCATTGTGAAACTTGGCCCTTGTACCTTCATAAAGTGCTACCCTGGCTTTAAAAGCCCAGGCTACGCTCTTGGTCAGCCTGCCAAACTGGGCAGCAGGCAGCTCTGCACGTGAAGGGAGCCACTGTGCCGCAAAATCAAGATCATCATAGATCTGCTGCGCCACCTGAGCCCTTGGTGTCCGTGGCATGGAAAGCTCCGGCGACGTGATGTCCAGTGTTTTCAGCAACAGAGGCACGGCTCCATACTTCTGCATCAAACTGAAGTAATTGTAGGCCCTGAAAAAACGTGCCTCCGCAAAATACCGGTTCTTTACCGTCTCAGAAACAGCGGCCTTGCCGGCTTTTTCCAGAATGTTATTTGCTGTAAAAATTCTTTTATAAGGATCAGTCCAGTCCCCGCTCGATCCAGGTACCGGCCTGCTGCCTGTACTGACCTGGTTCGATCCCGGGCCTATATTGTCTTCGGCCCTGTTGTCGATGCCATAACCAGGCAATTCCTGGTACATCCGGTTGCAGGCATTGATCAGGTCCGTCTCCGTATTCCAGAAGTTCACATCACTGAATTCGGTCTCCGGAAACCGGTCCAGTTTACAGCCGCTGCCCAAAAATGTAAGAGGCAGTAAACAAACTAAAGCTATATTGATTGTTTTCATAAGATTCAAATTAAAAAGTAACATTAAGACCAAAGGATACCGTGCGGAAAAACGGATAAGTTCCCGTATCTGCATCATTTCCTACCTCAGGATCAAACACACTCAGCACATCCGTCCTTTCCCACAGGTCCTGACCGGCAAGGTATACCCTCATGTTCTGAATGAACTTTTTCCTGAAGGGAATGGTATAGCCCAGCTGAACATTCTTCAAGCGCAGGTAAGAACCGTTTTGCACAGAGCGGTCAGATGCCTGGTAGTTATAGGTATTTCCCTGGTACAAGCGGGGAAACATGGCATTGGGGTTCTCCGGTGTCCAGCGGTCCATAAAAATGCTGTAAGGCATGAACGCACTCTGGTTAAAAGGCACCAGCGCATTGTTGTTCAGCAGGAAAGCACGTTTGGCCACACCCTGGAACATGACCGAAAAATCAATACCCTTCCAGTTCAACCCAAGGTCCATTCCGTAGGTGTACCTGCCACTTGTAGTACCCAGATACGTCAGGTCTCCCGGATCTTCAGGAGTTGCGCCGCCAGCGCTGATCCTTCCGTCACCATTCAGGTCCAGGTATTTCACGTCACCCGGTTTAAAGGCATTGGCCGGGGCAAAAGGATATTGCACCCTTGCCTTATAATCATCAGCTTCCTGCTGGGTCTGAAAGTATCCGTCTGTTTTGTAGCCCCATACACTGTTCAAAGGATAACCTTCCAGCAGTTCCACCCGTCCGCCATTGACAGAACTTCTTCCATCATATTTGATCACCTTGTTCTGGTTATCTGAAATGTTAAAGCCTACATTATAACCTACACTACCAATCTTGTCCCTCCATTTGATGTCCAGCTCCCAGCCATAGCTTTTGAGTTCACCGACATTGACAGTCCCGGTTTCTACACCGATGATACTTGGGACTTTAATTGCCGCCAGCATATCCTTATTTCGTTTTTCAAAAATATCAGCCGTAAACAACAACCTTTCGTTGAGCAATCCCAGGTCAATACCTATATTGGCCTGCTGCACCGTTTCCCAGCTTTTAGTCGGAGAAGACAGCTGCTTCTGAAAAAAGAACTGGCTTTGCTGGCCATTGAAGATCACATTCGGATAGTCCGAACGGCTTTCACCAAGACCCGCACTCAGCAAAGGAATATAGTCATAAAGGCCTAGTACCGAACCATTGCCCAATTGTCCCCAGGATGCCCTCAGTTTCAAATTGGAGACCACAGGCAGATTATCCTTGATAAAAGACTCCTGGTTGATGCGCCATGCCGCAGAAAACGAAGGGAACAATTGCCAGCGGTTTTCAGGAGCCAGCCTCGAGCTGCCATCATAACGAAAAGAAGCTTCGAAAAGGTATTTCTCAGAAAAATCATAATTGAACCTGCCAAATACAGAACCAATGGCCCAGGTTTCCACCAGGTCAAAATTCTGCTTGGTCAATGGATCGGCAAAATTAAAACTGAAGAAGTCATTGTTGACCATCGTCTGCGCCTGTGCCCGCACTTCATCCTTACGGTATTCTTCATAAGAAGCACCACCCAATAACTTAAAATGATGGTTTTTAACCGTCAGGTCATAATTCAGCACGCCCTGAAAATTGTTATGGAAACCACGGTTTTTGATCATTTCCATACTATTGGGCTTATTGATAGAGAACCTTTCCAGTTCCGTAGTACGTCCATACCAGACTAGTGTCCTTCGGTTGGCTTCCATATTGTAACTGTCCTGGTTTCTCCAGCCCGTAAAATCAGCCGTCAAACCTTTAACCAGGTTTTTAACCGTTAAATTTAATTTGCCCTGAAAAGTCTCGTAATTGCGGGTCTCCAGACCGGCATTCTTTTGAATGTCGATGGCATTCACCTGCAAATCGCCATTGTAAGGCTGGCCCGTCTGGTCTTCAGCAGGTGTAAAAATCGTTTGCCTGTTGCGGCTGCGATACAGGTTGGCAATGATATTACCTGTTCCGTTTGAATTTTCATTGACAAAAGAACCTGCGTAACCACCGACAAAACCCACACTCAGGTATTTGTTCAGTTCCGCATTGACATTCAGTTTCAGGTTTTTCCTGGAATTGTCATCGGGACCGTAACGCAATACCCCGTCCCGCTGATAATAACCCCCGGAGGCCAGGTAATTCAGCTTCTGGTCACCCCCACTTACCGACAAGGCATAATTCTGCATGCCGTTGTATTTGCTCATCCCCTCTTTGACCCAGTCAGTACTTCCAAAATACTCCCATCGGTTGGCGCCAGGGTTTTCCCTGTACTGAAAGTTGGGGTTCCTGATCCACTCCATCATTTCAGGAGTATACTCTCTGGTTCCCAAAGCATTAAACCTCGCTTCATCGATCAGCAGCTGCTCCTCCCAGGACGGCAGGCGCTCAGGCTGTCTCGCCGTAATGTTCAAACCATAATAACTGTTAAAATTGATCTTCGTCTTGCCGCCTGATCCTTTTTTTGTAGTGACCAGCACCACACCGCCCGCAGCGCGCGCACCATAAATGGCCGCTGCCGAGGCATCCTTCAGCACAGAAATGCTTTCCACATCGTCCGGATTTACCAGGTTCATGTCCATCTGGATCCCGTCCACCAGTACCAGTGCGTCTGCCCCGTTTGAAGAAGTCACACCCCTGATCCGGATCCCGGTGCTCTCATCACCCGGCTGTCCGCTGCCCCTGGTAATGGTCACGCCCGGAGAAACGCCCTGTAAGGCAGAAGTCAGGTTGGGTACGGGCCTTCCCGCAATGTCATCACTTTTGATTTGTGCTACCGCACCACTGAGGTTTACCTTTTTCTGGGTACCGTAACCGACTACTACCACCTCATTCAGGTCGGTAAGACTTTCCTTTAACTGTACATCGACCACCTTACGCCCGGCAACAGCCGTTTCATAAGTTGCAAAACCGATGTAAGTAAAAACAAGGACAGACTGGCTGTTTGGTACCGCGATCGTGAATTTACCATTGATATCTGTCACCGCCGACGCCTTCGCATCCTTAACAGTGATCCCGACACCGGGAATGCCATCGCCGCTTCCGTCCCTTACCGTACCTGTAACCTGGACAGACTGGCCGAACGCAAAGCTGCCGGCCAGTAATAAAACAATCAATAATGCCATGGCCAGCAATTGACTGCCTGAGTAAAGTTTGTTCATAGTTTGCTTTATTATATTTGGTGAAGCTAAACTAGACGCTGGCGAAATAGAGAAGGGGTTAAAATCTTAAATAAAGAGGGGGAAAATCTTAAAAAACACAAGAAATTCAGTCCAGTTCGTAAGCTGAAGGCGTTTTACCGAACTGCTTGCTAAATTCCCTGCTGAAATATTTGCTGTCACTGAAGCCCACCATATAGGCCACCTCATAGACCGTATGGTGGCCCTGCTGCAGCAACTGGGCCGCACGTTTCAGGCGCACAGACTTGATGAAATTATTTACCGTAAGGCCCGTCAGGGCTTTGATCTTTTTATAGAGCACTGGCGTACTCATGCCCACTTCAGATGCGAGTGTATTGACATTGAATTCCTCTTCCCCAAAATTGTTCTCGATCAAAGCCATGATCTTTCCCAAAAACTCTTCATCGGCCGATTCGATCAGGATATTGGTAGGCTGCAAAGTGATCTGCTGGCTGAACTTCCGGCGCATATTGGCCTGCAGGGTGAGCATGTTGTAAATATGAAGCTGCAGACTGTTGATGCTGAAGGGTTTGGTCAGGTAAGCCTCTGC
Organism: Pedobacter ginsengisoli; assembly: GCF_030244015.1. Classification (GTDB taxonomy): domain Bacteria; phylum Bacteroidota; class Bacteroidia; order Sphingobacteriales; family Sphingobacteriaceae; genus Pedobacter; species Pedobacter ginsengisoli. The sequence continues at coordinate 756,579 of NZ_JASSYX010000002.1, read as the reverse complement.
TCCTGTCTTCAGGCCGTTCACTTCGTGGATATTTCCTGACCGGGCAGTCAAAAGAATGATCGGGATATGGCTGGTACGCGTGTCCGTTTTCAGAATGCGGCATAATTCCAATCCATCCATCACCGGCATCATCACATCACTGACAATGATATCCGGAATGCGCTCCATGGCGATATCCACCCCTTCCCTGCCGTTTTCAGCCTCCAGGATATGATAATTCTGTTTTAAAGAACTGCTGATGAACTCCCGCACTTCCAGGTTGTCTTCCACAATCAAAATACTGATGGTGTCTGCTGTTTTATCCCCTGATTTCAAATCAGCCAGCCCCTCCTCCTGATAGACCAGACCGCTTTCCGGCACTTCCTCTACGGGCTGATAAAACTCCGGGTTTTCCACATTGACGTATGACTCTGCCAGTTCACTGGCCTTAAAATGCCTTTGTCCCATTTTCAGTTTCAGGACAAAAGAAGTCTGCATCCCGGTCTTCGCAGCCTCTTCAGCACTCAGCAAAGTCAAACTCCCATGATGGAGCCTTGCGATCTTTTCCGCAAGTGACAGACCGATCCCCGTACCCGAACCAGCAGATTGATGGTCCCTGACCTGGTAAAAATTACTGAAGATCTTATCCCTGCTTTCCTCAGGAATACCCTTCCCATTATCAGAAACCCTGATTTCCACCTGACCACTGGCCACTGCGATCAGATCAACGACAATCCGGCCATGATCCGGGGTAAACTTAAACGCATTGGACAATAAGTTGAAAAGCACCTTTTCCAGCTGCACCGGATCAAAATAAACCTCAATAACTTCCTCCCCGCAATTGAAACGGTAATCAATCTGATGCCTGATCGCCAGATATTGGAACGACAAAAAGATCTCCCGGGCAAAGCTGACCATATTGCCAGGCATCACATGGAGGCTCATATTGCCCGATTCTGCTTTTCTGAAATCCATCAGCTCATTGACCAGCCTGGTCAGACGGCCCGCATTCTTTTTCACGGTAAGCAGCCTGCGGTTCAGTGCCGGAGATTCCCGCGTTTCAGTGACCAGGTTTTCCAGCGGCCCCAGGATCAGCGTCAGCGGCGTGCGGATCTCATGAGATACATTGGTAAAGAAATCCAGCTTCATCTGGTACAGTTCATGCTCTCTTTTCAGCAGCTCCCGCATCCACAAATACCTGAATATCAAAAAGACAAGCCCCGCGATGCAGACCACATAAAAAGTATAAGCCCACCAGGTCTTCCAGAAAGGCGGGTGCACATGGATCAGCAGTCTGGCCGGCTCGGCAGTCCAGACACCGTCATTGTTGGCACCCCTGACCAGCAGCGTATATGTGCCTGCCGGAAGGTTGGTAAAGGAAGCCGAAGGTGCCGATACATAATTCCAGTCCTTTTCAAACCCATCCAGTTTATAGGCGTACCTGTTCTTTTCCGACTTGATAAAATTGAGCAGGGCAAAATCAACAGTAAAGATATTCTGATGATAAGAGAAATCGATCTCTGAAGTCAAACTGATATTTCTGGCCAGCAGGCCTGTCTCATCGCCGATGTTCACCGGTTTGTTGAAGAGTTTTAAACGTGCAAAAACTGCTCTTGGTACGAGCCGGTTGCGTCTGATCTGCTCCGGAAAGAAACTGACCAGACCGTTGTAGCCACCAAAGAACATTTCTCCCCGACTGTCTTTGAAAGAAGAATTTAAATTGAATACATTTCCTGGCAGGCCATCCTCCACTGTATAATTTGTAAAAACCTTTCCGTTAAACCTGGAAAGCCCGTTTGAAGTGCTGATCCATAAAAAACCCCGCTTGTCTTCCAAAAGCCCAAGTGCATTGTTGCCCGGCAATCCATTTTCAGCCGTGTAGTTCTGAATGCTGTTTTTAACCGGATCGTACCTGACCAGCCCGGACTCGTAACTGCCCAGCCAAACCACACCCCTGTCATCTTCCCTGATAAAATTGACATCATCAAATCTGATCTTCGTATCCGGATGCTCAAACCGCCTTGCTTTTTCAGCACCCGGTGGCAAAACATAAGTCCCCGAATTGGTAGCCAGCCAAATATTGTGCTGCCGGTCTTCATAAAAACAGCGCACATACCTCAGGTCCTCACTTTCATGCCCGCCCATGAAGACAGAAAAGTCATCCGTAGCCTGGTTGTAAATAAAAATCCCCTGCGAGCGTGTACCCAGCCAAAGCCTCCCGCGGCTGTCGTGCAACATACAGACGATCCGGTTAGAATTCAACCCCTTTGCGGATCGATCAGGCTTATAATGCTTAAAAGTACCCGTTTCCGGTCTGTATACATCCAGCCCGCCCTCATAGGTAGCCACCCAGACCCAGCCTTCGCGGTCTATGGAAACCGCCTTGACCAGATTGGAACTCAGGGATCTGCTGCTTTCCCCGTCACTTTTGAAATTGGTAAACGAACCCGTCGACCTGTTGTAATAATTGAGGCCCTCAGCTTCCGTCCCTATCCACAGGTTACCCGCCTTATCTTCCACTATGGCACTGATCACATTGCTGCTGATCCCGTTCTTTCCCGGGTTGGCCTTATAGGTCCGGAATGGGGTCGAATTGGCATGATACACATTTACACCTCCATAATAGGTGCCCAGCCACATGGAACCTGCCGCATCGTGCAGGATGTCATAAACCGAATTCTGGTTCAGGCTGGAAGGATCGTCAGGGTTGTGCGATATGTTTGTAAACTTCTCACGGTCAGCATCATAAATACTGATCCCGTTTAAGGTAGAAATCCACAATTTACCGGAACTGTCCATCGTGATCTTCCTGATCACATTGCTCAGCAGGGCATTTGGCTGGCCTTTTTTTGCTGTATAATGTCTGAAACTGCCCATCGCCCTGTCCAGCAATTCCAGCCCAAAATTATGGGTCCCGATCCATAGCCTGTGTTTTGCGTCTTCAAAAATGGTATTGATGTCATTGTCAGCCAGACTGGCTGGGCTTGCCTGGTCGTGAAAATAAGTGCTGAAGATATAACTGCCTTTATGGGGTGTCATGCTGGTCAGCCCGTCTACTGTACCGACCCAGAGTACGTTGTTATGGTCCTGATGAATGGCCTTGACCAGGTTGTGGGCAATCCCCCGTCCTTTTACCGGGCTGCTGTAAAAGCGTTGAAATTTGCCATTCTTCAGCAGTTTATTGAGCCCGTTTTCCGTTCCCACCCAAATGTTGCCCTGCTTATCCTGAAAAAGATGCCGGATGATGTTGTTGCTGATGCTGTTCTGGTCCTCAGGATCGTTTACGAAATGCCGGAACGAATTGCTTTCAGGCAGGTAGAGGTTCAGCCCGTTCTGTGTCCCGATCCATAAGTTGCCCTTCCGGTCTGTAAGTAAAGTATTGATGTTCCTGCTGCTGCTCAGTGATCCTGGGTTGCGTTCATCGTGCTTATAGACCTCAAAAGTCTGGCTGTTGAATTTATTCAAGCCGTCTTTCGTACCAAACCACATGAACCCTATGCTGTCCTGCGCAATCGACAATACGCTGCTTTGAGATAGTCCGTTTTCCACTGTGAGGTGATTGAAACTGATCTTGCTGCCTAATGCCGGCTGCTGTGCCAGTGTTTTCGCAAGCATACCTCCTGACCATACCATCAGCAGCAGGACAAACTTCCTTAAAGAAAACAGGTATGTATTGCAGTTCATATTTTGGTCAGTCACGCGCCTGCTTTTAAAGGCAGCTAAGGCGTTCGGTCAATTGTAAAATTACAGAAAATTAGGCACCATGCATCATGTCCCATATTTTTATCAGATCTGACGATATTTCCATTACGTTATCTTTGTTATAAACCGGGGAGTAGTAAACTTATCCCAGTATAGGACAGAGTAGTAACAAAACTTCTTATTGTAAACTTATTCCAGTATAGGACAAGGTGTCAAAGTCCTCTTAAAGCTCATGGTTGATAGGTCCTTGATAAGCCCCTGGTCAATGGCTGCTTAGGGGTTGGTAGGTCTATGGCCGAAGCAACCCTTAAGGGAGGGTTAAGCGAGGGTTAATAAGGTGTGGTGTTTCTATGGACTTACACTGGAGTTTCTGCAGGGTTTAAAACCGGGCTGTCTTTATGTATTTATAAATACAGTATCTTGTTTTACTACATTCGTATAAATTATGATTTTGTAAGGAACTTTAAAATCCTTTAGAAACGTACAATATCCTTTGTGCAGGTACAAATTCTTTCTTTTAACATTTCTTAACATTCCGGTGATTAAACCATTTACCGGATAGAAGCTCTATGACTAAGAACAACGTAAAGAAACGAAAATGAGAAAATTGATTTTTACCGCCATGTTATTCATCAGTATGGGTACTATGGCATTCGCGCAGCAGGACAGTACTAAAAAAGCACGCAAGACCCCGGAAGAAAGGGCACAGCATGCAACCGATGCGCTGGACAAAAAACTTTCGCTGACTGCTGACCAAAAAACGAAAATATATGCGATCAATCTGGATGGCATCAAGAAGGCCAAAGGTAAACATGTAAAAGGTCAGAAGCCTGATATGGCCGCAATGAAAGCCGCTATGGAGGAAAGGGACGTCCAGATCAGCAGTGTTTTAAATGAAGGCCAGCGCAAAAGCTATGACGAGATAAAAGCCAAAAGGGCTGAGTCTTTCAAAAAACATGGCAAAAAAGGCAACCGGAAAAAATCTGAACCGGAAAAGGTATAAAAAGTATAATTAATATAGGGTTAATTATAGGGTGATGAGTGAGGGTGATGAAAAACGGCAGATGAAAATCTGCCGTTTTGCTATCTTAGTAAATTATAAATGATGATGTCCAATATATGAACCACTATTCAATATCACGCTTTCACCTGTTCCTCTTGTTATTTCTGGTTACAGATCTTGCGTTCGCTCAGAAAAAGCAGGTTCCGCTTAAAGCCTACTTCAAAAAGGACTTCCTGACGGGGGTGGCCATCAGAAGAAATTATACAGACGGGAGTAATGTGAAGGCGCAAAAATTGATCGTTGAGCAGTTCAACAGCATAAGCCCTGAAAATGACCTGAAGTGGGGGGCCTTGCACCCCCGACCGGGCATATACCGCTTTGATTATGCAGACCAGTATGTGGATTTTGGTGTCAAAAACCATATGGCCACCATCGGCCATACCCTGATCTGGCACAGCCAAAGCCCGGAATGGATTTTCAAGGATGACCAGGGCCTGCAAATCGGCAGGGAGGCTTTGCTCAAAAGGATGCAGGACCATATTGAAACGGTGGTAGGCCGGTATAAGGGGAAGATAAAAGGCTGGGATGTGGTCAACGAGGCATTTAATGACAATGGCACTTTCAGGGAAACCAAATGGAAAACGATCATTGGTGAAGATTATATAGAAAAAGCTTTTGAATTTGCGCAACAGGCTGATCCCGGTTGTGAGTTGTATTACAACGATTATAACCTGTACAATCCGGCAAAAAGGGCCAGTGTTTTAAAGCTGATCAAACGTTTACAGGCAAGAAATATAAAAATCAAGGGCGTTGGTGAACAGGGACATTATAGTCTGGTCTTCCCGAATATAACCAGTATAGAAAAAATACTGACAGATTTTGAACCTTTGGGTGTGGATGTCAATTTTACGGAACTGGATATTGATGTATTGCCAAGAGCCGGTAGAGAAATTACCGCCGAGGTCTCTGCCAGTGAAGGTTACGAAAGTAAATATGATCCGTTCAAAAAGGGACTGCCTGATAGCGTCACGTTGCAGTTGGCAAAGCGTTACCAGTCCATTTTCAGCTTATTTGTCAAATACAGGAAAATGGTCGGCAGGGTTACTTTCTGGGGCCTGACCGACGGCGCATCATGGCTCAATAATTTTCCGGTTAGGGGAAGGAGCAATTATCCGCTTTTGTTTGACAGGAATTACCAGATGAAGGAAGCGGTTTATCAAGCGATTACCGGGAAATAAATGCTGATCAGACAAAATGCCACCTCTGCTGCTTGAACAAAGGTGGCATTTGATGATGGCGATTGGGGGCATTTATTTTACAGGGTTTTATTTTTCGGCGCGTACATCTGGTTGATGTTAACCGCGGGCATTTCTACTTGCGTGGAATCTGAAAAGCGCCCTGAGCACTGTTCAATCTGCATGTTAAAAACCTTAACTTTTGCCTTTCCAAGGGTATTCAGGGTCAGGTGCTTAATCGATTTCTCCGGGACCCCGTCATATCCGCCGTTCAGCTCTATCTCGGCGTTTCCGGCAGCATTGATGGAAAGGTTGTCAAATGAGCTCATCTCACTCTTTACATTGGTCCCATTGAGCTCTAGGTTTACGGATTTGGTGGCGGTCTCTCTGAAACTTATTTCTCCTACTTTATCAGTCCGGACGCTTAACCATCCAATATTGGTCTCCGGATCGAAGTGCCCCGACCCTGTGCTGCTCAGGTTGAGCTGCAGGGAATCCTGTTTCGCATTCAGGTTCAAACCTCTGCCATTTACAACATTCAGTTTTTTAATTCCAGGGCCGTAAATCCAGATTCTTGTATAGTTGTCCCGTTGTTTGTCTGATTTTTTGAGCACGATCTGCAACTGTCCGCTGGCGTCAACAGTTGTTGAAATCAGGCCTTTTAAATTTTCCGCGTACCTGACTTCGGTCTTTTCCGCCTGAACGAGCCTGACCGCCAGATAAAACTGATCTGCTCCTTCTATATTTACGGACTCAAATGGGGTACTGACAGCAATGGCCGGCATGTCTTTGGGCACAGGACCAAAGGTGTCCATTTCTGTGCCCCCGCCTGTTGTATTTTCCTTTTCATAATATACCCCTGAAACAATCGCTATGCCCAGAATAGGCAGCAGGATCAGCGCAGCTGCAAAGGCAATCAATAATTTATTACTTGTTTTCATCTGTTTATTTATTATATTTTGTTAAATGGGAGCCTTTCGGGTTCATTGTCTTAAACATTAAAAGTTTCTTTAACATAAGTGTTGTAGCGGTTTTCCAGTTCATTGAAACCGATGTTGAGCAGGTATATGTTCCTGAAAACCGAGGGCAGCTCATTGTCCATAAACTCCCCTCTCCGGTAGCTTTTCACATTGGCAACCGCATTTTCGGTCACAAAAAAACCAATTCCTCTTTTGTTATTGATGATGTTTTTGTTTTGAAGCAGTTCGTAAGTGCGCATCACTGTATTTGGATTGACCTCGAGGTCTACTGCCATTTCTCTTACGGAGGGTACCTTTTCATCGGTCTTCCATTTTTCGAGCAAAATGTGATCGCAGACGTACTCTGCTATTTGAAGGTATATTGCCTTATTGTCTCTGAATTCCATATCTATACCATTTTAAAATTAAACCTCTTTTTCTTTAAGGCGTAAATAGGTGATTACCCAGAATACGATAGTCAGCACGATCAGCAATAAAGTCAGCATGCATTCGAGCGGACTCTTGTCTCCGCTATGCACAATAGGATTATTTTCTACTGCGTGTCTGCCCCTGGTTAGCAGTTCTCCTGATTTAAAGACTACTGCCATCCACACGCCTATAAAAACCATTACGGAAAGTGCCGTTTTGATGTAGTGAAACTTCTCAAAATACACTGAGCCCAGTAAAAAAATACTGGTTACAAATAAAGGAAGGATGTATACAGGCGCATAAAGGCCGTGCCGGACGATGCTGAAAAAATAGACTTTATCCCTGGCTGCATCTTGCAGGTTGGCCACAAAAACTACATCTGTAAGGAAAAAGATCAGCAGATAGCTGATTGTACTTAGGATTCCTGTAAAGAAAACTCCGGCTAGAAACTTCTCAAATGTGGAAGCGGGAATCAGCAAATCTATGATCGTTTTAGGTTTTTGACCAAGGTGCGCAAAATAACTGCTCGCTACTGCGGTAAGGAACAGAAACCCCAGACCTATGAACAAAGGCACTCTAAAAGATATCTTGCGTTCATTAAAAGGTTCCAGGCCGGTAAATACGGGCCAAAAGGCTATTGCATAGGCAGCCAGGATCACCCCAAATACCACAGCAAGTGTAATCAGGTAGATCTTCCCGAATTCCAGCCATTTTCGCTTTAGCAGCAGGCCAAAACGTTGTATGTCAAATGTGTTGTTCATGTTTGTTCTGATTTTAATTAAAGGCTGCTTTTATTTTAATTTTTTCCGCAAGTACGGCGTTAAACAGCAGCTCCATATCGAGTTTACTGTCTTCGTCATGGTAGTTTGGCATTAATGCATGGTATCCGGACAATGAAGGTTCGGCATAGATCACGGTATCGTCCAGCTCTTTGATGCGTTTGAAACAAAGTTTCTTGGTGATTTCTTCCACTGAAGCCTTCAATGCTACGCAGCTTTCATCCAGCATGATCACGGTATCGATCAGGTTGTCCAGGTCCCGGACCTGGTGTGTGGAAATGATGATGCAGCGATCATCAGTCAATGCTGCAGCCATAATTTTGCGGAACTGTGCTTTTGATGGTATGTCCAGTCCATTGGTTGGCTCATCCATAATGATCAGCTGCGCCTTTGTAGCCAGACCGAAGGCAATGATCAGCTTTTTCTTTTGTCCGTAACTCATGTTAACCAGTTTTTGGTCAACCGGAATATCAAACTCGGCCAATAGGTCGCCGAAATAATTGTGGTCAAAATTGGAATAAAATGCCGCATTGGCTTTCACATAGGAATCGATCTTTACCGAAGGCAGGTAAAATTCCTCAGGGATGAAGCAGATTTCTTTCAGCAAAGCTGGTTGCCTTTTGGCCGGATTGTATCCGATCACGTCGATTTTTCCGCTGAAGGCGTAGACCAGCCCGGCCATATTCTTTAACAGACTGGACTTGCCGGCCCCGTTCTTGCCCAGCAGTCCATAAATGTGTCCTGCCTTGAGCTGCATGCTCAGATCTTTGAAGAGCAGCTTCTTTTTGCTGTATCCAAAATTCAGGTTCTTTATTTCTATCATGATTAGTGTATTAGTTTATTAATACACTAAAGTATAATGTAATATTGAAATCACCAAATTATTTTAGAATTATTTGTATTATCTTGTCGCTATGGCCAAGGAAATCAATTTTAATCCTGCTGATTTTGCGCTTGTAAGAGAAATAGCGCTTCAGTTTCCTGATGCATCGGACAGTCTGTCCCATTACGATACTCCTTCGGTCAAGATCAAAAAAAATTTATTGTGCCGGCTGCATGAAGGTGGGGAATGGCTGGCAATGCGGACGGATTTTGAAAGCAGGGAGCTATTCCTGGAGAAATATCCTGAAAGCTGTTTTATCAACGCGCATTTCCTAAATTATCCCTATATCGGAGTTTACGTGGGCAACTACAATAGGGAATTGCTTAAGGCCATCCTGGAATCCGGATACAGGGCCATTACTGCAAAAAAGTGACAACAGATGTTAGGGTTTAGGCAAGGTTGGCCGGCTTGGTGTCTGTGTTTACGGTAAACCGGATCAGGCGTTTGTGATTTGATCAACTTGCATAAAGCCAGGCATTTGATTCCGACATGTCATCTAACAATTTAAATGGTCAGTAGAAATTATAACACCGCAGCCCATTAAATTTGTTGTAGCCTGAGCTGTTTGGGAAATACTTTTCATATCCAATACTGGCCTCGGTTGTTCCATTGGTGTTGGTGTAGTTGATCCTCGAGGTGGTGGCATCGTGGCTGATGCCCAGCCTCAGTTTCTCTCCATTGTCACGGTTCATAAAAATATCGAAGATCAGGGAGACCACTATGGCATCCGGACTTCCGGCCCCGCTTGTTCTGTACCAGAGACCAGTATTGATACCTCTGTATTTAAATTGAAAGCCGCCACTTATGGAACTGGCGCTTGCTTGTTTGTAATAGACTACTGAAGGGATAATGTACGCGCCGTCATCCTGGTTATAATTATAGCCGCCGCTGATCAGTAAGCGGTAGCTGGCATTTGCCACCAGCCGCATGGGTAATTTGGCCTGTGTGCCTGTAAACGATTCATCGGGCTTGTTGATGTGGTGGAGTGCTGTACCGATCATGAAGTCATGGTAGACAATATTGATCCCACCGCCTGCATCGAAATAGAATTTACTGGAAACATCAGGGATCTGGGCGGATGATGTACTGCCTGGCATATAGCCCAGGCGCATATCGATCTGGTCTGAAAACACGAGCTTGTTCCAGTCAACCCTTCTGTTGGTAAAGCCTGCCTGGATACCAAACGAAGCAACAATGTCATCGCCGCCAACACTATAAGAGTAAGTAGCGGCAATATTGTTTTTATTGAGATAGGCCTGTCCTTCACTGCTTCTGGTGAACAGCAACCCTACTCCGCCCCCAAATTTGGGGATATTGAGATCCGCGGAAGCGCTGATATAAGACAGGTCTCCACTGAGCCCGGTCCATTGGTTCCTGTAGATCAGGTTCATCCGGATGTCTCCTTCAAATTGCCCTGTGAGGGCCGGATTTAAATAGACCGGCGCGTTGAAGAATTGTGAGTAGATGTGGTCTTGTGCAATGACGGCTGATGCATTCCAGATTATCGTTATTGTACATATTAAATAAATTCTCCTCAGCTTTCCCATTTCTTTACCTGATTAAATTAACAATCCCTGTTTTTTTTGGTGTGCCGCCATAGGACATTCCCTGCCACCCTGTGCCATTGAGAAACTGTACATCAGCTTTCCAGAAGTAAACGCCCTGTGGCATCTGTGCGCCTTTGAATGTTCCGTCCCATCCTTCGGCGGGTTTTCCGTCATTAAGGCTTGTTGTTTCCCAGAGCATCTCGCCCCATTTATCGAAGATGCTGAAACGCCAGGATTTTAGCCCGAAGCCCTTTGCTCTGAACAAGCGAAGTTCCGGATTTGGACTATCGGGGATAAAGGAGTTGGGCATAAACAGCGTACCCGGAATACCTGTTACCGTTACTTCATTTACGGATACATCTTTACATCCGTTTTGATTGGTTGCGGTAAGTTTCACATTATAGACCCCTGTTGCTGCATAAATGTGACTTGGGTTGGCTTCTATGGAGGTCACTCCATCTCCAAAGTCCCACAGGTAAGCGACACCGCCCACACTCGTATTGGTAAATTTCACGTCCAGACAGGTACAGTCTTCATTTCTTCTAGACGTAAAGCTAACCTCGGGCTGGGCGAGAACCTCAATAGTAACTGTATCAGTTGAACTGGAACATCCTATTGCAGTAAGCTTCACCGTATACATGCCCGGCTTGGTGAAAGTATGCATGACCCGTTCCGGTGGGGTGATGGTAGTGGCCGTAGTCTCATCATCAAAATCATATACAAATGTTTCGCCTCCGCTGCTTGCGTTGAAAAAAGGAACTGTAAAAGGTGCGCAACCCCGTTTATCTGTCCCGTTTACCGTTAGTGCAGCCACAGTAGTGCTTGGCGACACCACGATGGTGTAACTGCTTGTATCAATACCACAAGGTCCGTTTGTAGTCATTTTTACCACAAATTTTTCAGCGGTATCCGCTACCGTATAGACATGCGACACTGGATTTCTGTTGTTTACAGTTGTATCCTTATTATCGCCAAATTCGTAGGTGTAGGTCGTATTGGCTGCCACAGGAGAGGTATTGATAAAATTGACCATCAATGGTGAGCAGCCTGTTGTTTTGCTCGGTTTGAACATCGATTTCGTTGGTGCCTGTACCAGTACAGTTGAAGTGAACGGAGTGGATATGCCACAATCGCTGGTTGCGATAAGGGTAATGGTATACGTTTTGTCTTTCCCGGTAGGGTCCGGCAAGAATGTGATCGGAGGAGGATTTACCGCATAGGATGTTCCATTGCCAAAGTCCCAGGCAAAGGCCGTATTGACCAGTAAGTTGGATTTGTTGACAAAGTTTACGGTCAGAGGACCGCAGCCTTCAGTTTTATCCTGGGTAAAGGATGCGACGATATTTCTCTCTGATGAAAATGTATGGCTCATTTCTGACGGGTCACATCCTTTGCTGCTGGTAACCCGAAGTTTGATGGTTACGGATTCGTTCTCATTACTGATTGTGTAACCGGGAAAACTAACGCCCTGACCAATTTCAACATCATTGACATACCAGGTGTACACGCCGTTTCTATCAGGATAAGGCGTGGTTGTAATGTTCGCTGCATCTATCCTGAAAGGAACACATCCCTTATCCGATACAGGGGAGAACTCTGCCTTTGCATTGTAGTTGACAGTAACAGAAACCGTATTGCCGGGAAATTCCAGGGTACCATTACAATTTGGCAATATGACCAGTCTTCGGTACTGAGTAGTTTGTGTTATTATGCCAGGATTATAATTTATAGCAGTTGCCCCGGAGATGTCTGTCCAGGTGACGCCATCCGGGCTGGATTGCCACTGATAAGTATATACTCCGCCACCGCCGCTAGGTAAAGTTCCTGTTAATCCTGCTGAAGGTGTGCCTTCACAAACAGATTGATTGCCTGTAATGCTATTGTTCGTAATTACCGGCGCGGATTTAACAGAGACCGATACGGTTACCGGCTGTCCGGAACATCCGTTTTCATTGACCGGGGTGATCACATAAGTTACAGTTCCTGTCGCAGTTCCGTTATTGATCAGCACATCATCAATCTGATTGATATCTTCAGGTGCGGCCGTGTTGCGTGTATTTCCAGTGATCTGCCCGCCAGATGCAGTACTTGTCCATAAATATTTTAAGCCTGTTTGCGCAGTTATAATGGTAATTCCGGCAGGGGACCCATTGCAAATGGTAGCATTAGCTGCTGAAGCGGTGGCTGTGGGATCTGCAGCTATGGTCACTGTGAGTTCAAATGCATTGCCATCGCAGCCATCCAGGACAGGTACAATAGTATAAGTCACTGATCCGGCCAAAGCGGGATTGGTTGTGGTCAGTACATCACTGATCGCTGTACCGGAACCTGGTGTTACAAATCCTCCGGCATTTACTGAACCGGTAACTGTCCATTTAAAAGTGCTTCCGGTTTGAGCCGCCGGAGTATAATCCACTGCTTTTCCATTGCATATCGACTTGGATGCCTCAGTCGTAATCACATTGGTAGGTTTGATCGCTATGGTTACAAATGCTTCGATGATATTACAAGGGGCATCCAGCGGAGTATTAGCCCTGAGGGTTAGTTCTATCTTGCCTGCAGCACGTTCATCATCAGAGGGTGTATAAGTGGCGTTTAGCGTATTGCGGTTTGGACTAAAGGTACCGCCACCGCCAACCCATCCGTAAGAATCGACTGTTCCGGTAATTGTACCTTGAAGATTGACTGCATCGTTGTAGCAAACCGGTGTATAGGTGCCCGGATTGACCACTGGTGAGGGCTTAAAAGTAATGAGCTGTGTATCAGTAGCGGTGCCGCAGTTGTTTTTGTGTACTACTGTTACGGTGTAGGTGGTATATTCTTTAAAGTTTATCTGAGGATATTGCGAATGAAGATCGAATCCTGGTGAAAACTCATAATCGCCGCCGCTCACTGTCCATGTATAGGTCTCGGCCAGGGTCTCCTGCGTGCCGGTCAGTTCTGTTTTTGTCGGGCCACTGGTGGTGTCGTTAAAATCGTAAGCCGTCAGGTTACATACTGTGGCATCACCGGACAAGACTGCGGTAGGTGGTCCGTTTATGATTACTATCTGTTCCGGGGCGGTAACTGTTCCGCAGGAAGCAGTATTGACAGAAAGTGATACTTTATAAAAACCCGGAGTTGTAAATCTGAACTCTGGTTCCGCGCTGGTTTCATTTGTTCCATTCTCATATTCAACCGTTCCTCCTGTTATTGTCCACAAATATGTATTTTCTGTGTTGCAGTTCGCATCGATCACTGAGGTATTTGTTGGTTTGATACTTAAGGGGCCGCAACTCATCGCTCCCTGTGCGCCGTTAAATTTGAATTCTGGTTTTGGAGGGGCTTGTACGCATAACATCCTCACATCTTCGCTCGGCCGGCAAATTCCTACATCGTTATTGGCGATCAGTTGTACCTTGTGTATTCCCGGTGTCGTAAACCCGGGATAGGTAAAGGCCTCACTTTCACTAACCAGAACATCGTCTATGTACCATTTCCACTGCATGCCCAATGAGCAGTCTGAATTGTTGCCGCCGGTTGATTTATTGCTAAATGCGATGGGTATGTTCAGGCATGCGGTAGTAGCAATAATCGGATCTATATGCGCCACCGGTCTGGAAAAGATTTGTGGATAAGTAGTTGCCGACACGGGACTTGACTGGCAAAACGGATTAATGGTTGTAACCGACACCCGGAAAGAATTTAATTTGGTACTTCCATTGCCCAAATCTATCGGGGGTTCGCCGCATGATGTTTTCTTATAATTATGGTTCAGAACACCTTTTGCTGCCATCAGCTCACAATGAGTGAACCGGTCTTCTGTACCGTCTCCCCAGGTGATCAGATAGGTCGACCCTGGATAATTATTTTGTATACCAGTTTCTCCTGTAACGTTTACAGAATAAGAGATATCTGCTCCGGTTCCTGTTTCAGGATCAATGCAGCCAAAATCTGTTCCACCGGACTGAATGTTTACTTTAGAAGGCGCATTTAATAGCAAATAGGTTTTTACCGATTTGATCTGTTCGGTCCCGGAGGACGCGGTTCCGCTAACAGTCACTGTATAATAGCCTACAGCCAGATGATCAAGACTAAATCCCAGGGCTGTGGGAGTATAAGTTTGCGTAGTACCGGTCAGCATGTTTTTTAGAGTAACGGACTGTGCCACCGAATTGTCGGCCGGCTTTAAGACGATCGCTTTATCCGCACCAACAGCGCTGCCGCACCAGCCATAAGTTTCAGATGATAAAACCTGACTTGCTATGGTTGGCACTACATCAACTGTGGCGCCCTGCACACCTGTAATATTTACAGTTCCTGCGTACTCGATTGTCGCCTGCGGGCTTGTAGTTTTAATCCTCAGTTTATACCCTGATCCCGCATTGGCACTGGCAGGAATAACCCCGTTAATGTGCGTAGAGAAAAAACCTCCTATTTCCCCGATTTTTGTTTCACTTACAAAATTTCCATTCTCATCTGAAAGGTAAAGCTCAAAGACATTTGACGTTGAAAAACAATTGACATTAGATGGTATAGATATTGGCACTGAAATACTACTTCCACGGCCATATAGTCCGCCCTCTACAACCCCTATGTTTAATTGAGCATTAACATGAAGTGTGAACAGCGTGAGAATTAAAACAATTGGGATGGGTAATAATTTCCTCATTTAGCTACGATATAAATCTAAGAAACTATTTCACCAATTGCAAAAGCAAAAAGTGTTATACAATTTTTTCGCTTAAATACAACCCGGGGTTAAGAATTACACGAAAGCAGTACCTGTTATTTATTGAATTTTTTCAGTTGTGACCTGATGTAGAGACCAGCAGGACTGAGCATATTTAATGGCCAGTTGCCGATTGCAGCTGCACCCGGAAGTAATAATGCAGTGGTTTCTTTTTTATCGGTTATATTCCAGTTGGCAGAACTTAATTTATGTTTTTCCATCCAGCTGAACCATTTCTCTGTTTTTTCTACATCAAAGACGCCGTCGCCATTTGCCTCACCTACACCCCATTCTGTTACAAAAACAGGCAGCCCGGAATTCAGCGCCTGATCTGCCCGGTGCATCAGTGCTTCCTGATGGCTTGGTTCTGAAGCATAAAAATGAAATGAATAAACTATGTTTTTGAACCCTTTTAGCGGTTCTTTAGCTACAACGTCAATATCCTGATCCCAATGCGGGCTGCCGACTACTATGATATTTTGCGGATCGTTCCTACGAATCTCTGCTACAACTACATTGGCATAATCTTTTACAACCTTCCATTCCACTCTTTCGGGTTCATTCCATATTTCATAAATCACATTGGGCACATCCGCATATTTCTTACTCATCTTGCTGAAAAACAACTTTGCCTGAGCCACATTGACGTTTGCATGATGATCATGCCAGTCAATCAGCACATATATGCCTTGCCTGATTGCTTCATCTATAACTGGTGTAATTAATTTTTCCTGTCCTTGAGGATCTTTTAAATACCCCCCCTGTGGCTCAACAGCCATGGACACCCGGAGCAGATTGATGTTGAAATCATTTCTTAGCCAGCGCACTACTTCAGGATTATAATATTTTCTTCCAGCCCAAATGCTCCAGGACAGGCTGACGCCCCTGAGTTGCGGCGGTCGATTGTGCCTGTCTACCATCTTTCCGCCTGCCACCTTTAAGGCACCGTGTTTCTCTACAGGACTTACTTGCTGTGCAGCACTATAAAAACAAATCCCTGATAAAAGAAGGGATATACACGCAAATCTGATGGGATGGTGCATTAGCTTATTCATAATCTGGTTTTCCTTTAGCGGTACAATAAAGTCTAAAATAAAGCATTTAAAATCATTCTGTTGCTAAAAAACACTGGCGTAAATGTTAATAAAGGAGAAAACGGCCAATAAATCCAGAACTGTCAGGACAGTACAGGTTGGTTCTTTTAAAAAAGAAACGGATATTTAGGTATTAAAAAAAGCGCTCAGCCAGCGCGTTTATGTGAGACCAGATATAAATTTAATATGATGTTAGAAGACAAGGCGTTCTGGCTTTGGGATTTTTTAGGCCGTTTACATCCACTAGCGGTACACTTCCCGGTAAGTTTACTTTTATTCGCAGCATTTCTGGAACTGTTTACGTTAAGGAATTTCAATTCTAAGTTCCGTTCAGGCATTGACGCTTTATTGCTTGCGGGGACCTTCGCTGCTCTGCTTTCCGCAGTCTTTGGATGGTTGTTGTATCAACATGGCGATTATAGCGGTAATACGCTGCTCCTGCACCAATGGATAGGGTTCGCCACCGCGTCATTCAGTTTGATTACCCTCTTCTTTTTAAACCTGGTCCGCAGGAAAAATAAAACAGGCTATATCAGAACTTACCGTACCTTATTGTTTTCAACGGCCATTGGCGTTTCGGTTGCAGGACATTTTGGCGCCAGCCTGACACACGGTGATGATTTCTTATCTCAAACCCTGCCGTGGAGCAAAGATTATAGTCCGGTAAATACAGGCAACTTTGATCTGGCAAGCCTGGAAAAAGATACTGCCAAACTCAGCAAACAGCAGGAAATCGAATTAAATACAGAAGTCAGGGCTATTCTGGCCCACAACTGCTACAAGTGTCACGGATCTGAAAAAGTAAAAGGAGATTTAAGACTGGACGGAAAGCATATGGCTTTTAAGGGTGGTGAAAACGGCCCTGTTATTGTGCCTGGCAATCCTTCTGAAAGTGAGCTGTTCAGGCGAATAAATCTGCCTGCCGACCACAAAGATGTCATGCCGGCCAAAGGCAAAAAACTGCCTGAAAAAGACATTGCAATTGTTCGTTTCTGGCTTGCTAAAGGCGCTCCATGGCCGGAAGATGGCAGCAAACAAAAAGCATTCCGTGTCGCAAAACTGGAGCCTCGCAACCCAGCCCTGCCTGCAGCATCCGGCAATCTTTCCAATCCGGTTGATCTTTGGACCAACCAATATTTTAAAAAGAACAATATCCAATGGCCTGCTATGGTCGAAGACCATACCTATCTCAGGAGAATTTACCTGGATATCGTTGGGCTTTTACCATCTCCTGAAGAACAGGAGAAGTTCATAAAAGATACGCGGCCGGATAAAAGAGCCCTGTGGGTAAAGCAATTGCTCAATCGTGAGGATGATTATGCGCTGCACTGGCTCAGTTTCTGGAATGATGCTTTAAGAAATGATTATTCCGGAACAGGATACATTACCGGTGGCAGATATAACATCACCGACTGGCTCTATAAATCCCTCAAAGCCAACAAACCTTATGACCAGTTTGTAAAGGAACTGATCAGTCCGACTGATGAATCCAAGGGATTTATTGAAGGCATAAAATGGCGTGGTGTGGTCAATGCCAGTCAGAAAACTGAAATGCAGGCTGCCCAGAATGTATCCCAGGTATTCCTGGGTCTGAACCTGAAATGCGCTTCGTGCCACAATAGCTTCATTAGCGACTGGAAACTGGAGGACGCATATGCTTTCGCCAATATTTTTGCTGATACAGCATTGGAGATCAGCCGCTGTGAAAAGCCTACCGGCAAGTTTGTGGATGCGCGGATGTTGTGGAAGCAGCTCGGCACAATTGATGCCAAAGCACCGGTAGCTGAAAAAAGAAAACAACTTGCCGAAAACCTGACCAGGCCAGAGGATGGCAGACTGTACCGGACCATCGTGAACCGCATTTGGGCTCAGCTCATGGGGCGTGGCCTGGTAGAGCCGGTAGATGTCATGGACAATGAGCCATGGAACCAGGACCTACTGGACTGGATGGCTTTTAACTTTACTTCCGGAAAATCCGACATCAAAGAGCTAATCTATCTGATCGCTACGTCCAATACCTATCAGCTGCCATCTGTTGGGTTTAAAGAAGTGGCGCAGATCAGCGACCCGAAATACAAATTTAAAGGGATGACACGCAAGAGAATGTCTGCAGAACAATTTACCGATGCGGTAAGCAACATCATCTCGCCCGTTTTCGCAGATTCCAATCTTAAATACAATCCATTTACAAACGCAGCCTACAAGCCCGCATTTGTACGCGCGTCCCTGGTGGCAAATAACAGCTTCCTAACCGCATTGGGCAGACCAAACCGCGAGACAGTGGCAACAAGCAGGGATTCCCAGGCAAATCTCTTACAGGCGCTTGAGCTTACTAACGGCGGAAAGTTCAATGCTGTCCTGAAACAGGGAGCCGAACAATGGAAAGCGAAATTCAAGGATCCGGATTTACTGATCAGAGAGATTTACGGCAGAACATTGGGACGTACCCCTGTAGAAAAAGAACTTAAACTGGCCAGGCAGGCGCTGGGAAAATCTCCTGATACAGGAGCCATTCAGGATCTTTTTTGGGCGATGGTCCTGCTTCCTGAATTTCAGATTATTTATTAACGGGAATGATGGTCTAACAGAATAATATATATTAAGATGAGCTGGAATAGAAGAGACTTTTTAAAAAACACCAGTGCCGCAACCCTGGCTGCAATGGCCGCAGGCATACCACTGACCAATTTGCTGTCGTCCTGCAACAAAAAGAACAGCCACGCCACAGCGGACACTGTGATCCTGCTTTGGATGGCGGGCGGTATGGCGCATACCGATACTTTCGATCCAAAGAAATACACTCCTTTTTCAAAAGGGATGCAAGCCAACAGTGTGCTGAGTACCTTTAAATCTGTACCTACTATTTTAGATGGTGTACATTTTTCTGAGGGACTGGAATCTATCGGAAAGGTGATGGACAAGGGTACAGTGATCAGGTCTTATGTCGCAGGTGACATGGGGCACATCCTGCATTCCAGGCACCAGTACCACTGGCACACTTGTTATAAGCCGCCTCAATCTGTCTCCGCACCGCATATCGGCTCCTGGATCGCTAAGGAACTTGGACCACTAAATCCGGTAATTCCTGCTTTTATTGATATAGGCCAGCGGTTTACGCTCGGCGAGGGCGAAGAATTGAAAGCATTCCACACCGCTGGGTTTCTCGGCAACGAATTTGGACCGTTCCTTATTCCTGATCCTTCAGCCGGTCTGGAAAGCGTGCAGCCACCAGTTGGCATGTCCTCCAGCAGATTTGAAAGACGAAATAAACTCTATTACGACCTGATCAACCAAAGCCCGATGGGTGAATATGGCAGCGACTATCAGAAGGAATCCTTGAAACGGTCTATGGAACAAGCCTACATCCTGTTAAATTCACCTGAAGCAAAAGCTTTTGACCTGAGCCAGGAACCCAAAGAGATTTATGACATTTACAATACTGGCAAATTTGGCCTGGGATGTCTGATGGCGCGCAGACTCACTGAACAGGGCGCCAGGTTTATCAGTGTCACTACTGAATACGAGCCCTTCAAGGGCTGGGATACACATGACAATGGCTATACCCGCCTGATTGACATGAAAAAGCAAATCGATGGTCCGGTTGCGCAGCTGATCAAAGACCTGGACAAGACCGGACGTCTTGACCGTACGATGGTCATCCTGGCCAGTGAATTTAGCCGCGACATGATGGTAGAGGGCCGTCCGGACCTCAAAGTACAGGAGCAGGTTGAACAGCCGGATATCATCCAGGACATTAAAAATTACGGCATGCACCGGCACTTTACCGATGGCTGCTCTATGCTAATGTTTGGCGGAGGAATAAAAAAAGGAAATGTTTATGGCAAAACAGCGGATGAAAGACCTTGCAAAACGATAGAGAACCCGATCGTCATTGACCAGGTTCACCAGAGCATTTATCATGCGCTCGGTATAGCGCCGGATGCAAATTATGTCGTGGAAAAAAGGCCATTCTATACCACTCCCGATGGATTGGGTAAGCCGGTACTTGATTTGTTTTCTTAAAGCCGTTCTACTGATCTTCTTCTTTAAGCGGGTAGACTTTGACAGATTTGAAGTTAACTTCTCCATGCTTGGCGTAAAACCATAAAAGTTCACCTTTTTGCTCAGGTGTCCGGTTCACAATGCATCTTTTGCGGTCAATGGAAATGTCTATGATGTCGTCTTTAACGATGATGTCCACATTAATCGGCTTATTTAATCCGGCAACAGCCTTGATCATGGTATTGCCGAGACTAACAGTTTGGCTATTCGGTGAAAAATTGAGTTTGTAGCCTGCTTCCGCATGGTCATTTGATCTTAAATATAAACCATATTCATCAACAGGTCCATTAGGAACAATTTCCATAGTAATCCTACAATTTTGAGGCACTGCCTCCAGGTGAGCAGCACCAACACCATTGGTGGCTTTAATTGAAAGATTTTGGCCGCTTGCAGTGGCGTAAAGATCAGCGACCATCTTCAACTGTACTTCTGGTCCGGTTTCAGGAATCATTTCTGCAGGAAACTTAGCACTCAACGTTCCGTCTGTTTCCTGTAGGAGTTCCCGGAAGATTGCGTTTCCGCCAAATCGTTCACCGCCATTGTCTTTATTTTGATCTCTTGAGGGGATCCAGCCGGCAGCAATACGTCTGTTGTTTTTGAATTCCGCAGTCTTTACAACATTTATCCAGGATTCATTGATAGTTTGGTACCGGGGTTCCTCCCAGGGTCCGTACGGGCTTCTGGATTTGACATAATAAGTATCGCCGTTATCGCCATAGATCAAATAGTACCAGCCGTTCCATAAGAAATAATCTGGGCATTCAGGCACTGAAGATTGTCCGGTTAAAACCGGATCCAGCACTTTCCAGTCCTTTAGATCTTTAGAAGTAAGGTGCACCAAAGCCCCACCGGCATGACGTAGTATGGGGTTCTCTTGCCAACTGGAAACAAACAAATGGAACTCACCGGTCTTTTCGTCTACAAAAACTTTAGGGTCTCTAAAATCCCGCTTACTGTATCCCGGAGCTGAAGTATAAAAAGGATTTGGTTTTTGTTTTTCAAAATGAACGCCGTCAGGACTGATAGCATAGCTTAGTTGTTCATTTACCTGACCTTCTTTATTGACCAGCCTGGTGGCATAAAACGCATAATATCTGTTCATATAAAACACTATCGATCCCGTGCAGATTGATTTCTCCCATTCCTCATCAATTCCCAGTACAACAGGTTCCTGTTTCCAGTTCTTCAAGTCGTTGGTAGTACTCAGTGCCCATTGATGACCGCCCAGTCCTTTCAGGCTGGCATGATGCGCCGAATCCAGAAGCCAATAGAACGAATAGGCGCCGTTTTTGGAAAAAGGCATACAATCTCCTACAAATAAATTGCCCTTGGGGCGCCAGTATTGTAAATTCCTGGTGCTTTGAATTTTAGGATCATAGCGAACCCCCAGTTGCGCTTTAAGGCATATGCTGCCCATAATCAATAACAATGACAACAAACATTTCTTCATATGTCCAATATACAAAAGTTGACAGGATGAACATGACACAAACAAAAATCAATTTAAACTTAAACATCTAATCGAAAAAACTTATCTTGTGTAGACAACACACAAAGAAATCTAACCAAACACAAATCCAGATGATCAGATCTGTCGGAACAAACGCGAAAACTGCGCTCAGAATATCAGCTATTTTGCTAATCGCCTTGATAACTCTTCAATTTACACAATCCTCCGGGCCTTCATTGGCCGTAAAAAAAAATGCACACATTGTATTGATCGGAAATAATCTAGGTTCAAGAATGATGAACTATGGTCATTTTGAAACGGAAATGCATTTGCGGTATCCCGACCTTAACCTGTTCATACGAAACATGTGCGATGGCGGCAATACCCCCGGTTTCCGCCCGCATGCGAGCAGGGTCTCCCCATGGGCATTTCCAGGTGCGGAAAAATTCCAGACAGAACTCGCCAATTTCTCAGACAGCCAGGGCTTTTTTGAAACCGAAGACCAGTGGCTCACGCGGCTGAAAGCCGATGTCATCATTGCTTTTTTTGGTTACAATGAATCATTTGAAGGTCCAAAAGGACTGGACAACTATAAAGCTGAGCTTGATGCCTTCATTAAACACACGTTGAAGCAACAGTACAATGGCAGTTCAGCACCTCAACTGGCCATTGTCTCCCCTATCGCCTTTGAAGACCGCTCGAAAGAATTTGACCTGCCGGACGGCAAACAAGAAAACATCAACCTGTCGATGTATTCAGCAGCGATGAAAGAAGTTGCCGGAAAAAACAATGTCCTCTATGCAGATGTTTATCCGGCTACCAAAGAATGGTTCGAAAATACTAAAAAACCACTCACTATAGACGGTTCGCAACTGAGTGAGGAAGGCTATACACGTTTTGCGCCATTGTTGACAGACCTGGTATTTGGCAAAGCACGGGTAAAGGCGGAAGCCCTGCGTGCTTCTGTACATGCGGCTGTTTTAGAAAAGAACTGGATGTGGCACAATGACTTTAAGATACCCAATGGGGTCCATGCTTATGGAAGGAGATTTGATCCGTTTGGACCTGATAACTATCCGGCAGAGATCGCCAAGTTACGCCAGCTTACTGCAATTCGCGATACCGCCATCTGGCAGGCAGCAGCCGGTAAAAAGATAGACCTGGCAGCAGCAGACAAAAAAACTACACCAATTCCGCCGGTTAAAACCAATTATAACCCTGATCACAACGGAAGTCTCGAATATTTGTCAGGAAAAGCTGCACTGGCCGCGCTAAAAGTAGCCCCCGGCTTTAAAATAGATCTTTTTGCCTCAGAGCAGGAATTTCCCGATCTGGCCAAACCTTGCCAGATCACTTTTGACAATAAAGGCCGTCTTTGGGTAGCGACCATGCCAAGCTACCCTCATTACAAACCTGGAGACAGTAAACCCAATGACAAACTGATCATCCTGGAAGACACCAATAACGACGGCAAAGCTGACAAGCAAACCGTATTCGCCGATCACCTGCACCTGCCACTTGGATTTGAGATCACCTCAGATGGGGTTTACCTCTCGCAGGGAACGAACTTCATGCTGCTGAAAGATACAGATGGCGACGACAAAGCCGATATCAGGGATATTCTGCTGAGCGGATTTGATGACCACGATACCCACCACAATATACACGCCTATGCATCAGATCCCTCCGGCGCCATTTACATGGGCGAGGGCGTGTTCCTTCATACCAATGTGGAGACCTCTTATGGCCCTGTCAGGGCTACCAATGGCGGTTTTTATAGGTACAGCCCGCAGCTCCGTAAACTGGAACGCACCGCACAGCCATATGTCCCTAATCCATGGGGTATCGCTTTTGACGACTGGGGACAAAATTTCTATGCCGAAACTTCGGGCCCGGCAGTACGCTGGATGATGCCTGTCAGTGTAAAACCGAGATATGGCACGACCATAGAGACCTCCAGGGACCTCATTGAGCCCGAACACCGTGTACGCCCTACTTCAGGCCTGGAATTTATATCCAGCCGCCACTTTCCGGACGAATTACAGGGAGATTTCCTGATCAACAATACCATTGGTTTTCTGGGCACCAAAGAACATACCCTGACAGATGAAGGTACAGGCTACAAAAGCAGGCACAGACAAGACCTGCTGATCGCCAGCGACAAAAACTTCAGGCCGGTAGATATGGAGTTTGCACCCGACGGTTCACTCTATGTGGCAGACTGGCACAACATCCTGATTGGACACATGCAGCACAATGCGCGCGATCCGCTGAGAGACCACGTTCACGGACGTATTTACAGGATCACCTACCCGTCAAGACCACTGGTAAAACCGGCCAAAGTAGCCGGGGCCTCCATATCTGAACTGCTGGAGAACCTTAAATTACCGGAATACAGGACACGCTACCATACCAGGGCCGAACTCAGGGGACGCAACGCTTCAGAAGTCCTTGCTCAATTGAAAACATGGACCGCTGGTCTCGACAAGACAGATCCAAAATATGAGCACAACCTCCTGGAAGCCCTTTGGGTAAGCTGGGGGCTCAACAAAGTAGATCAACAGCTCTTGACCCGGTTGCTGGCGGCAAAAGACTATCATGCGCGGGCTGCTGCCGTACGGGTGCTCCGCTATACCGGACACCAGGTAAAAAACCAGCAGGAACTGCTCATGCAGGCTGCAGCTGATCTGCATGGAAGAGTCAGACTGGAAGCGATCGTCACCGCATCATGGCTGGCAAAAGACAAGGGACTGGCCATTCTCAGCGAAGCGGCAAAAAAGCCAATAGACGACTGGATGCAGGTATCCTATGAAACCGTCCTGGCACACCTCAACGGCAGGTCTGTTACAGAAAAACAGGAAGAAAAAATAACAACCAGCCTGAAAGGTGCCGCACGTATCCAGTATGTAAAAGGAAAAGCCATTTATGCCAGAGAAGGCTTTTGCATCACGTGTCATCAGCCGGACGGCAACGGACTTTCACCATCTGGCTTCCCCCCTTTGAAAGGAACCAAGTGGGTGACCGGAAACGAAGAACGGCTGATCAAGATCATTTTGAAAGGACTGCATGGCCCGATAGAAGTGAACGGACAGAAGTATGCCGGACAGGTACCAATGACCCCTTTCGGAGGCATGTTAAAGGATGATGAAGTTGCTGCAATAGCGACCTATGTTCGAAACTCTTTTGGCAACAGCGCAGCACCTGTATCAGCAGAGAAAGTAAAAACCATCAGGGCAAAAACAAAAGCAAAAACAGGATTTTATGCACCGTCGGAGTTATTAAAAGAACATCCGATGGAGAAATAAGTCCTCAGGGTTATAAATAAAGTGCTTCGCGGTTAAAGATACTGCGGGGATCCGGCTCCTGACCATTGAGCGCGGCTACCACATTCTGAACCGTCAGTACGCACATCTTCCTAAAGGTAGACGCTGTAAGGCTGCCTGAATGTGGTGTAATGAGTGCATTTGGATGGTGTACGATGTGGAAACCGCTTGCAGGCGGCTCTTCCGGCAAAACATCTGCCGCAAAACCCGACAGCCTGCCCGTCTGCAAAGCCTCAAAAAGTGCTTCATGGTCGATCAGCTGCCCTCTGGCGGTATTGATCAGCTGTGCACCAGGTTTCATCAGCGCCAGCTGAGCTGAAGAAATCAGCACCCCAGTTTCTTTTGTATAAGGTAAATGGAGGCTAAGCACATCCGACTGACACAAAACTTCTTCCATGCTCAAATAAGGATAATGCACATCCTGGATCGATCTGCTCCAGTAAATGACATTCATGCCAAAGGCAGTTGCCAGCCTGGCCACGCGCTTACCGATATTTCCCATACCCAGGATCCCGAGGGTCTTGCCACTCAGTTCGTCACCACTATAGGCGTTGCGCCAGTTCCAGTTGTCCTGTTTGACTTCCGCTACCGAAGTATACATATTGCGCATCAGCATCAGCATCAACGACAAAGTATGTTCGGCAATGGTGGCCGCATTGCTACCCGGGGCATTGATTACCTTCACGTTTCTTGCAGTAGCACCCACCACGTCCACATTATCCAGCCCTACACCACACCTGGCCGCTATTTCCAGCTTAGGGCAGGCATCCATCAGTGCGGGATTGATCTGTCCCTTTCCCCTGGTGATGACGGCATGAATTTCCTCGTTTGCCAAAACCGTTTTTAATGTATCCGGGTCATAACCGGTAAACACCTGTGTATTGGCTTCCAGTATCGCCAAAGCCTCCTCCGCTATCGTCTCCAGCAACAGTACGTTCTTTTTACCCATCTATTTATGATATAAAGTAGCGTTGTCAGACCGGAATCCCCTGAAATCATTTCTGTTGGAAACATAAAGCCCTTCTTCATAAAGCTCATCCTCAAAGATCTTTGGGTCTACCTCAGATCCCGGAACGGAAGATATTTCCACCAGATTTCCAGCAGGATCACGGACAAACATCTGCATCGCTCCGTCAGGCAATTTTCTCACCTTGCCCCATGGATGGATGTCGATCACACCCAGTTCTTTCATGCGAAAGAAAATACTGTTAAAATCGTCTACCTGCACGCAGATATGACCACGAAAAGAAGTCTTGTCACCTTCCCATTCAGAGATGTGCAGCTGCTGCTCTTCGTTGAATTTGAAAAACATTACCGGATAGTCGAAACGAAAAGCTGCCAGAGGTTCCAGACCCAGTTCATGCTCATAAAATTCGCCCGCTTTTTCCAGATTGTCAACGATGACGGTGACGTGATTGATTTTGATTGCCCGTGCCATATTTCAATAATTTATAAATACAATGATTACATTTTTTGTTTGAATTCGTGTACAAAGTCCCAGTTCGGAGTCAAGCCGAGTCCAGGATTTACCGGTGCCGCAATGGCACCGTTGGTGACTGTGATCTGCTCCTGTACCAGGTCATACATCATCGGGTTGCCGCCCAGGGAAAACTCTATGATCGTCGCCGCAGGCGAGGCAAATGCCACATTCAGGCCGGCCATAAAAGAAAACGCAGAGCCCCAGCAATGCGGTGCCAGTTCGAGCTGCTGCACGCTGGCCAGGTGCCCGACACGCATCGCCTCTGAAATACCGCCAATGATGGCCGCATCCGGCTGGATCACATCCAGCGCCCGTACTTCCAGCAGGTCACGGATGTCAAAGCTCGTATATTCGCTCTCTCCGGCAGCGATAGGAATAGCCGTCGCAGCCCTGACTTCAGCTGTACCATGCCTGTTGTCCGGACTGATGGGTTCTTCAAACCAATATAGGTTACAATCTTCCACACCACGGCAAAATTGCTTGGCCTCAGGAACGCTAAAAGTCCCGTGGGCATCGGCCATCAGCTTAATGTCCGGCCCAAGGGCCGCCCTTGCCGCTTTCACACGGTCAATACTGGTCTGCACCGTTTTGTCCATCACGCCCACACGCATTTTCACCCCATTAAAACCCCTGCTCACATATCCGTTCAGTTGTGCGCCGATATTTTCCACATCCGCCCAGCCACCACTGGCATAAGCAGGCATTTCATCCCGGCAGGCACCGCCAAGCAGGTCCATAACCGGCACACCGAGCGCTTTCCCTTTCAGGTCCCAAAGGGCGGTATCCACCCCGCTCATTGCCGAAACCGTCAGGCCCCTTCTGCCAAGGATCGGAAATTTCCGGCCCCTGGACAAGGCATAATGATCACGTGTACCATTGTACATTTCTTCCCATAACCGGGTAATATTCCTGGCATCCTTACCGATCAGGTTTGGTTTCAGCTCATTCTCTACGCAGCTTACAATCGAAGCGCAGACACCTGAAGAGCCCACAGCTGCCTTGGCTTCGCCAAAGCCCTGAAGACCATCCTCAGTAGTCACTACAACCAGGGTCATGTCAAAATTGGTCAGCAGTCCATAATCGGAAAAATGCTGCTTCTCTTTTGGAATAGGACAGCGCAGCCAAAACGCCTCTACATTCGTTATTTTCATTTGGTATATATTTTAGTTGTGAAGCTGTCGCCCACAGGACAGTTTCATCTTAACAATATTTAAATCAGTTTTTAACCCTGTTTCAGATCAGTTTTGACAGTGTATCAAATGATTTGCTGGTCAGCATGGTATAAAACTCGTCCGTTACCGATGTACTTCCGTGGTCTTCCAAAAATTTCTTCTGTTCGCCTGAAAGGTTTTCAGGGCTTTCATCCAAAGATCCAGGATACGGGTTGGCAGGTGTCCTGTCCAGCGGAGAACAGAATTCGACAGAGAGTACCTCATCATAGCCGACCTCTTTGAGGGTATCGACGATCTTCGGCCAGTTGAGATTGCCCATGCCCGGCGCCATCCTGTTGTTGTCTGCCACATGAAAACCTACCAGTTTTCCCTTTGCCCTTCGGATCGCCTCAAACATGTCCAGTTCTTCAATATTCATGTGAAAGGTATCCAGGCAAACCCCGCAATTGGGCCCGACAGCTGCAGCAAGTGCCAGAGCCTGATCGCCACGGTTGATGAAATAAGTCTCAAACCTGTTGATCGGTTCTATGCCCAGCAAAATCCCTGAAGCTTCACTGTATTGATAAACTTCCTTCATAGCGTCTACCGCCCATTGCCACTCTTCTTCGGGCCTTCCGTCCGGGACGATCTTGCCTACCGTGCCCGGAACCACGGAGACCATGTGTCCGTCCAGTTCTTTGACCATCCGGACCACATCCTTTACATACTGCACCGATTTTGCCCGCTGGGCTTCATCCCTGGCCAGCAGGTTTCTATCTTCCAGCATCAGCGTGACAGAGCCCCAGCAGGACAAGCCGTAATCTTTTAATAATTTTCTTACCGTTTTGGTATCATAGTGTTCCGGACTGCCGGCAATTTCAAGTTTAGTATAACCGAGACCGGAAACTCTTCGTATTGTCGTTTCTATGGTTTCGGACCGCATCCAGTTGTGTATCGAAAGTTCCATATATAAATTGGGTACAAGAAAAATTAAAGCTGTCTGTAAGGTACGTTCATGGCGATCTTTCCCGCCCAGTTTTTTGGAACAGGTTTACTCAGGGTCCAATGCACCGCATTGATGACCAGCCGCTGCATACCCTCTTCATTGAAGTCTTCAGGATGCCCGAGTGTGGTGGTAAATACACGCCCT
Source organism: Pedobacter ginsengisoli (assembly GCF_030244015.1). Lineage (GTDB taxonomy): Bacteria > Bacteroidota > Bacteroidia > Sphingobacteriales > Sphingobacteriaceae > Pedobacter > Pedobacter ginsengisoli. Next base: position 727,642 of record NZ_JASSYX010000002.1, on the reverse strand, counting down.
CCGGCCGGTGTAGTCCAGGCCCAGGCCACAGGGTTATCTATCGCCGCCTTATCCGGGTTGACCGATTTGCCCATCAGCAGCCAGGTCGACCCTTTCAGCGGATAATCCGGCAATACTTGATATAACCATGATCTGGCATGAAATCCAGTCTTTATACCGGTAAGCACCGGATGTTTGACCTGCGCCTGAATTACAGAAACATCAGTAGAAGAATTATGTCCGTAATGAGTATGCCCGCCTTTTCCCCAGCCTCCGGGAGCGCCCAGGGCAAACTCACCAAATGTATTCCAATGCACCAGTTTATGTCCCGCAGGGTAATTGAATGCATGCGTACTTGTCCTGAAACCCATTACAGGCTTTCCTGACTTGAGGTAATCGTCTATATATTTCACCTGCTCTTCAGGCAATCTTCTCCAGCGCAAATAAAATACAGCGAGGTCCGCTTCTTTCAGCGCTTCCAAACCCGGGATATTTTCTTCTGAATTGTGATCGGGTGATGATTTCAATACGATGGTCCGCATCCCGTAATTTTTTTCCAGCTCCGCAGCGATCAGCGGCATAGTTGCTTCACTGCTGTATTCATGGTCTCCTGTCACAAATACCACAAGTGGCTTTTTGGATTGTCCGGATCTATTTTGGGCAATTGAACAAGATGAAGAGAACAATAATATAAATGATAAAGCTAAACAAAGGATGATCCTCAGGTTTCTCATTCGAACGGTTTTAATGGTTAGACGTGTGTTGACTTATTCAAAAATAGGATTATTTAAATGGAAAGCAAGGGATTAATCAATCGTTTGCGCTATGAAGATTTCTGTCGTATCTTGGTACATCATCCTGATTCTCATAAACCATATGATTCTTAAACCTAATCTGCAACAATGTCTAAGATCGACAGAAGAAAATTTATAAAACTATCCGCTGGTGCGGGATTGGCCACTACCGTTTGGGCAGGTTGGCTTGAAGAAGCACTTGCCATCCAGGCACATAACAAAACAAGATCTATCAAAGATGTAGCGCATATCGTCATCCTGATGCAGGAGAACCGTTCGTTCGATCATTATTTTGGCACTATGCGGGGTGTTAGGGGTTTTGGTGATAGATTCCCCATTCCATTGGCCGGCGGGCAGCGTGCTTTTTTCCAATCTGACGGAAATCAGATCATCCCACCCTACCATGCCAGTAGAAAAACGAGTAACTCCGCATTGATCAATGGAACTCCGCATGATTTTCCTGATATGCAGGCAGCCTGGAACCAGGGTAAATACGGATTCTGGCCAAAATTCAAAACTCCTTTTTCCATGGCCTATTACACCAGGGAAGAAGTCCCTTTTCAGTATGCTCTGGCCGAAGCCTTCACCATATCCGATGCGCACCATTGTTCTGTCGCCACTGGCACCGATCCAAACCGCATCATGTTTTGGTCGGGTTCAAACTTCAATCCTGAAAAACGGGCTCAGGGAATCAATTGTACTGAAGAAGATTCTGAACCGTCCAACCTTAGGTGCTGGGTTAAGGGTACACTGCCCGAACCAGGATATATTTACCGTGGCAATGCATTTAAATGGCCTACAATTCCTGATGTTCTTCAGGAAGCCGGGATAAGCTGGAGAATCTACCAGGATCCTAATGATAACTGGGAGGGTGCCATGCACGGTGGACTGGCCTTTGAAAGTTTCAGAAATGCAAAACCAGGATCCCCGCACTACGAGAACGGCATGAAGCACTGGTCGCTGGACGACCTGAGAACCCAGGCAGAGAACAACACCCTTCCTGCCGTCAGTTGGGTGCTCCCGTCCCAGAAGAATTCTGAGCATCCTGGCGCGCCATCCAGCCCCTACCGCGGCTCAGATTTTACACATGAGGTGCTGAAAGCACTTACCACTAATCCAGAAGTTTGGAGCAAAACCGTGTTCTTCCTCACGTTTGATGAAAACGACGGACTGTTTGACCATATCCCTGCACCGGCCGTTCCGTCCTACAACCTTGACAATACGCTGGCCGGAAAATCCACCATCGATGTAGCCGGCATGTATTTTAATAACGAAGCAGGAACCGGACGTGTTCCAATTCCTGCATATCCGCCCAAACCCGGAGCACCCGTTCCGGAAATTAAGACCCGGTACTACCAGGACAAAAGAGATACCATTAGCGGAAACCTTCGCCCATGGGGAATGGGTCCACGGGTGCCACTGTATATCATTTCGCCCTGGAGCAAAGGCGGCTGGGTCAATTCCGAAGTCGCAGACCACACCTCTGTAGGTCAGTTCATTGAGAAACGATTTGGCGTAACTATTCCGGCAATAAGTCCCTGGCACCGGGCGGTCAGCAGTGACCTGACTTCAGCCTTTGATTTTGAAAGGCCTAATGACGCTGTTTTTCCAAAAATGCCCGAAACAGCCAACTATGCGGCCTTAGATGAGGCTTCCAAAAAACTACCCAGTGCTACTCCTCCTGAAGTACCTTCCCGTTTGTACCAGGAAAAAGGCAGCAGGTATTCAAGGGCTTTGCCATACCGGATCAAGACTTTATTAAAGCCTTTGAAAAACCAGGAAAAGGTGTGGCTTACTTTTAAAAATAGTGGCGCCGCAGGTGTTGTTTTCCATGTCTATGACCTAAAAGACCTGGATAAGATCCCAAGAAGATACACAGTTGAAGCAGGCAGGTCACTGCAAGACGAATGGGCTGTCCGATCGGACCTTTATGACCTTGAAGTATTTGGCCCAAATGGGTATTTCCATAAATTCTCCGGCAATCTGACAGAGAACGAGCCGATTGTTGAACTGGAATATGATCACCGAAAAGGAGGCCTGAGCCAGACCGTAATCAACAGCGGTGATTCGGATATTGAAGTTTCTATCGTTTCAAATGCTTATGGATATCCTGCCAAAAAAGCAATATGCAGAGCCCGCACTAAAAATAAATTTACATGGGAATTGGCAAAAAGCTCCAACTGGTATGATTTTACCCTCAGCACCGCAAATGCTTTTCATTACAGGTTAGCAGGAAGAGTAGAGACTGGAAAGCCAGGAATCAGCGATCCGGCCATGGCTGCTGAAATATAAACCCCGCTGCTATCTTCCCTGGTTATCCGGGTTCAGCAGCAGGGTTTATAAAATCCTCACCTATTTGAGATTCTTCTTAATGAGCTTTCGCTACAACAGGTGATTTTCTTTGCCAGAAGAAGAATATAGTAAACAGCACAATCAATATACAAGGAAATGTAAGCATCTTAACCAGCGTATCCTGACCTGCTGCGAGCTCTAACGCTGATCCGGTAAGGCCGGCTGCTTTGTGGACAGCCATTGACGAATCAATCCAGCTTCCAATAAACGGCTGGAAAATGGAAGTAGAGAACATACCAACCCCACCCACAATCGACATTCCTAAAGCACCGCTCACAGGAACCCGCTGGGCCACTGCGGCGATGATCACCGGCCAGTTGAAACACACACCAAGGCCGAAGATCACAGCTGCCAGATAAGCAATTGGGCCGGTAACCGTGCTAAACATATAAATTCCTATTGCTGCCAGAACTGCACCGCCTAACAAAACTCCTGTTTGTCCTAGTTTATCAACTACAGGTCCTGTGAAAACCCTTCCAAGCGTCATTACACCGAACGTCAATGCCAGTACCAGCATAGCATCTGCGCCGCTGCTGCTCAACACAACAGCTACCCATTGGTTAGGTCCAAATTCTGTAATTGCTGTCATCGCCATACAGCAGAATATAAAGATATAGAGCGGACTAAGCATAGCCTTGAAATTCTTTGAAATAGAGGTCACACCTTCCACGTGTGCCTTTGGAAACGTTTTTCCATAGAACAAGATTGCATAAGCCACAGTTGGAATCATCAGGATCCAGATCTGAGTCTGCCAGCTTGCACCGGCATCGGTCATGAACTTGGAAATTAAACTGCCCAGCACAATTCCTCCAGGGAACCACATATGGAACCTGCCAAGCATTTTATTTATTTTTTTATCCTCATACATGTCGGCAATCATCGGATTACAGGCAGCTTCCGTACAGCCATTTCCGAAACCAATAAAAAATGTGGATATCAGCAATCCCGTATAACCGCCGGCATAAATGGTAAGCAAAATCCCCAATGTGTGCGTAATCACCGCTACCTGCATAATAATTTTAGGTCCAATGGTGTGGTAAACAAGTCCTCCGATGATCATGGAAATCGGAAATCCGAAAAAGAACATTGAATTGATAAAGCCCAGCTGCTCAGCAGTTAGTCCAAATTCTGCTCCCAGCTGAGGAAGAATACCAGCCCTGATACTAAAGGAAAAGGCCGTAGTAATGATGGCAAGACAACTTCCGTTGAATAAAGCACTTCTGTTAATGTTTTCGTTCATAATTTATAGTTATTTGGTTTTTAAAGTGTGCAAGATTTGTATAGTCAAGCGGTTTGGAAATATACAATTTATTTGGATTTTTAAGAATAGTAAATTTTAGTATATAAAAGCTCCGCTCTATTCCGTATATGTAACTTCCCGGACCGGTTCATATTAACAGAACCGATATTGGTACTAAAGACATTCCTTTCCATATTGAAATATTCTGTGCAGCCGAAAAGCTTTTTCAACAGCTTTCAAAAACAATTCGGTATCCGGCCAAGTGAGGTGCAGTTGTACATTTGCAAATTAAACGTACAACATTAAATGAAAAAAGCCTCTAAATCTCACGATTTAAAAGCTTTATCGTCGGGGTGGCAGGATTCGAACCTACGACCTCCACATCCCAAATGTGGCGCGATACCGGGCTACGCTACACCCCGAACTTGGTATCTTTGTTCATAGCCTTAATTGCTACGGGACGCAAAGATATAAAAATTCCATTTATTGCAAGCAAATGCTGTTTTTTTCTTGCCAATTTTTATAAATAGATGATGTATGTCAAAGATATACAGGCAGTAAATTTTCATTTCTAGCTCCGAATCTCGCGGCGCATGAACAGATAGTAAGAAAGTGCAAAGCAAGCTACAGTTGCCCCTATGAGACCACTTACCTGCGGCCATACGATCATTATGCTCTCTTTGAATGGCAGAGGAGCGGGTATTGCCCCGGCCATTTGCTCCATCGTCATCGGGCTAAGACTTCGAACAGAAGGCATCAGCATTGTAGTGCTGGCGTCTGTATAAAGCTGGTTTGGTGCTATGCGCAGGATATCCAGGATCAACTCATTGTAACGCAGGATTTGATCTTGTGTCAAAAAAGAGGGATCAGGCAAAAAAGATCTGATTAGGAGATTGACAACAATTTGGTAAAACACCGTAAAAAACAGCCATATACCTACCGCTGTAAGCGCTGAGGTTGCTGCTTGCCTGAACCTGATCGACAGTACGATTGACAAGCTCAGCCAAAAACTGACATAGATAACACAGATCAAAAGAAAGCCTAGTATCCGCAGTAGTTCCTGTGGCTCCATCCTTACCCCGGTTAAAACCAGTCCCCCTCCAGTCATCAGCAAGGTCAGTACCAGGAACAAGACGCTTACCATGATCAGAGCACTTACAAACTTGGCCAATAGCAAGTTGTCCCTGTAAATGGGCTGTGCCAGCAACCTTGTAAGTGTTCCGCTGTTCTGTTCGGAATTGATGGCATCGAATCCCAGACTGATCCCTAATAACGGCGCCAGAAAACTGAGAAAAACATGAAAGGGCGGTGTGGAATTGTCTGTGGTAGTTAATAGTTTAAGGTATAGAAAACTGCGGTCAGGATCATTTGCGTTACCCATGGCCGACCGGATATTACCCAGGGATACATACATCGATGCAACAAACGTTAGTATGATCAGACCAATCAGTACGATAAAGCGCCAGCTTCGGATATGGTCTGCTATTTCCTTGTGAACCATCACGCTAAAAGGGCTGGAAAGTGGTTGACTCTTCATTGTCTTCAATTGATGTCCTCAAAATATTTTTGATAAATCTCATCCAGACCATAGTCTTTTTGATGTACGCCAAGGATGTCGTATCCCTTTTCGACAAAAAAACGGACCAGTGCTGGTGTGATGACCTGCCTACACTCAAATTCTATCGTTTTTTTATTTATTGTGATCTGCTTGACAGACCCCCACTGTTCCAGCTCCTGCTGCAGTGACCATGGTTGAGGAATCACATCCGCTAAGGTAAAAGATACGACATGTGCCTCATGGCTAAACAGGTTTCCGGACAAAGTATCGATATTGCCCTGTGCCAATAGTTTGCCCTTCACGAAGATTCCCACCCGGTCGCATACCTGCTGCACATGGTGTAAATGATGCGAGGAAAGCAGAACGGTCAACTCCTGCTCTTTACTTAAACGCTTTATAAGTGTCAGAAATTCCCGTACACCACTGGGATCAATCCCCAGAGTCGGTTCGTCCAGGATGATCACATCAGGCTGCTTAATTAATACATCAGCAAGGCCTAGCCGCTGTTTCATACCCCTGGAAAAAGTTGATGTTTTCTTATGCAAAGCGGAGGAAAGTCCGACGATCTCCATCGTCTCCGTGCCGCGTTTCAAAATCTCATTTTCATTCAGTCCGTTCAGCCTTGCAATGTATATCAGGTTTTCCAGTGCAGTCATGTTGTCATAAAAGCCTAAGGAGTCAGGCATATAGCCCACTTTTCTTTTCACAGAAATGGGGTTATTTGTTGCGTTGTGACCACAAACAAATGCAGAACCGCTTGTTGGATCGGTAAGTCCCAGCATCATTAGTATCGTGGTCGTTTTGCCTGCCCCGTTTGGCCCCAGCAGTCCAAAGATCTCTCCCTTATAGATGTCGAGGCTCAAATTATCGACAGCCTTTTGAGGGCCATAACATTTGGTCAGGCCTTTAAGTTGTATGATAGGATCCTTCATTTTTCTATCTTCTGCCGTACTTGCGGATGAGATAATACACTAGGGATATGGCCAGTAAGATAACCAATATGCCAATCCATCCAGAGAGCAATGAGGTTGTCACAACCATTCTGAAGGCAGCAGGAGAACTGCTGTTGCTGTTTGTTGCGGTAAAAGTAGCGGCATAGTCTCCCGCGATCGTCTTATCCGGTACTTTAAGTTTTGCAATTACAGCTATGCTCTTCCCTGGCTCCAGCTGCTTAATTTTTGAGGGCTCGAAAGTGGCTTCCCAATTGGCAGGCAGTTGCGAGGAGAGTTCAATATCGTTCAACGGAAGCGTGCCGGAATTCTTTACCTCCAAATTGATTTCCTTATGGCTGCCGGAGGTAAGCTCTTCGCTCAACTTCCCGGTTGGTGTAGTCAGTGTTATTCCATAGGATCCCTTTACTACAGCTTCCAGATTCAGGGATAGCGTATCGGTATTGGTTATTGCTTTTACAGGAATCTTGTATTTACCGGGTGTGGCAGTTGCTGCAGCGTTAACTTCGATAGATACATCCCGGCTGCCTCCGGGATCCATATTAAGTGAAGTAACCTGGCTGCCGTCAACCTTGTAGCTGATCATCCAGCCAATGGGCAAATTGGTTTTGAATTCGAACACGGCCGGTTTTCCAGACCCATTATGCAGGGTTGCATTGTAACGAAATGTTTCATTTGTGGCAGCCTCAATGTTGATCAGTTTTGCCGTAAAACCGGATTGTCCATCAATACTTGCAGCCGGGCTTTGGGCATATAATGCCAGACGGAGTGAAAAAAAGAAGAGAAAAAACAATAGAAATCTGAACTTTGAGGGAGGATTGGTAGGTGAGCATTTTGCTAACATGATCTAAACACTAGAATTTATAATAATAGCCTAAAAAAATGTCTGTTTAATAGTTTAATTTGACAGAACAAATCAAAAAAACAAAATAAAATTTTCAAATGGATTTAACATTTTTTAACAAAAAAATCATTCGCAATTCCATTTTTTTAACCCTTCCTGGTCATGACTTGTTTAGCCTGGACGGCTGCACTGACAAGAAAGCGAATACTTCATTACACTTTAAAAAGTAGATTAAAAGTCAACTTCTTTACCGAATTTCAAATAAAATCGTTTGTAAGCTCCTGATGATAGCTATCGTAGTTGCCATATGTTTAACTGACACCAATCATTGAAAGTAATGACCGTGATCATGTATAAGCCTCGGTTAAGCCAGGAACTTAGCGACAAAAACAACATTTATGAAAAAGAAACTAATCAAAGACCTCTCCTTAGCTGAAAACGAATTTCTTAGCAAGCTTCATAAAATCGTTGAGGAAACTATTAAAGAAGAAGATCTGGTATTAAATAACCTCCTGCATCCGGCTAAAGAACAGCTTACAAGCGGCCAGCAAATATCCGATAAAGTTGCTCGTTTTGGCGGGAGCTGGAAATTCATCATCTTCTTTACCATTTTACTATCCTTATGGATTATCTACAATGTGACTGCCATCAACTCCAGGGCTTTTGATCCCTACCCTTTTATATTAATGAACCTGATCCTGTCCTGCATAGCTGCGTTTCAGGCACCCATCATCATGATGAGTCAAAACCGCAAGGAGGAAAAAGACAGAATGAGAAGCGAAAACGATTATCTTATCAACCTTAAAGCTGAAATGGGAATTCGCAGTTTGCATCAGAAAATGGACTTATTACTTGGAGAGCAAATCAAAAAGTTATACGACCTGCAGGCAATTGAAATTGAGCTGCTCAATGACATCAAAGAGAAACATGCATTAAAATCAGAAAAGAGCTAAATACACAAACTAAGGCTATTTTCATGAATTGACAGATAGGTGCATTATGAAGGCAACTTCAGGTTTAAATCACTTGTGAATATCCAGCGGCAAAAAGCCGCGCATCTAGATACGGACGGGATACAAGAAAAGCAACCGTCGGCTGACTCGAATTTCTTCTATCAAAGGTAACCGCGCGAGCTGACACTCGCCTTTAACAGCTTATCGATGAATTTCTGCAGGCGACTACTCAGATCCTGTAGTTCAAGTTGAACCTTATCGCGTGTTTCTATTTGTGACCTGCGTGTATTTCTTCTCAGTCTGGGACGGGGATCCCTAAACTTCCGGAAATATTCTGCCATTTTCGCTTTTAAACCTGAGTGGCTTTGACGCAGGCGAAACAGGCCTTGAAAATCCTGTTCAGAGAGCATAAAACTAGCCGCAGAAAAGAGCTTATACAAGCGTTCCAGTTCCTCTTCAAGAGCGTTCATTGTCGTGATCCATAAGATATTGGCTGAAGCTGCCTGTTTAGCCCGAACCTTCGGATTTACCTTCCTTTCTATTGTTTGCATAACCAACTGATAAACTGTAAATATTCGGTTTTAGCTGTTCAATGCACATGACAGTCGGCATGAAAAAAGCTGATATACATCAATTGTCAGCTGCTTGCACACTGCCGATTGCAAGCTTACTTGCAGACACCATAATATGCTGCCCCAAGCAGCGCGGTCCTTTCATTTAAAATAATTCTTATCGGTATATCCCGAAGCAAGGTGCTCAAACGGCCGCAATTTCTGAAGTTCTCCAGAAAAACACCCGGATCAATTTTGTCTATTATTTTGGGGATGATCCCGCCGCCAATAAATATCCCGCCTGTAGCCTTCATTTTAAGCGCCAGGTTACTGGACTCTACAGCGAGATAACGCAAAAACAACACAAGGGTCTCCTGGCATATACTATACAAAGCTGCATGATCGGTGATGATTTTAGCCTTGTCACCTGAGCCAATTAGCTGCTGCAGCGGCGGCGGAATTTCTCTACCCGTTTGGGTTGAGAGGAAGTCAAATATCATCACAATGCCACTGCCGCTGATCACCCGTTCCCAGCTTACATGACCAAATTTATGACTAAGATGAAAAAAGAGCACCGTGTCCAAAGGTGTCCTGGGCGCAAAGTCACAATGCCCTCCCTCGGTTGCAAAGGGATGATAGCTTTCGCCGTCAAAATACAAACCTGATTCCCCAAGTCCTGTTCCAGGGGCAATCAGCGCAATATTTCCTGTCACCTCTGTTTCCGGTTCGTAAAGGCTGTACACCTCCTCGGGTGTCAATAACCCCAGGCCATAAGATGTTGCCTCCAGATCGTTGATCAAATGAACCGGCATATGGTTATTCGCGGCGGATATGTCTTTAACATTCATCCCCCAGGAAAGATTGGTAATGTGTACGCTGTCCCCTGTCACAGGGCCTGCAACTCCCAGGGATATCGCATCTAATTGTTCATCACCAGAAAGAAAAGAGGAAATCATCGTCTTTGCATCCTTAAAATCTTTTGTCTGCAGGCGCACCTCTTTCAAAACACGGAACTGGCTCCCCTTAAACTCAAAAACAGCTAGATTACTCTTCGTTCCTCCAATATCTCCGGCGAGCACCCGGCGAAAGATTCCATCACTGTTTGTATATCTGTTCGTTAAATTTAAAGGTATATACATAAGACTAATTATCTGACAGTGGGGTTGCCGGAATCGGCGATTCGTCTTCTATAGTAAATAGCACGACCTGCTGATTTTGTTTCATAATTTTAACAGGCAGATGACATTCATAAGAAATTTTGACCCTCAGGGCTTCCTGAGCTGATGGCTCTCCGTGAACCAGGAAAACTTGTTTTAATCCCTTATCGTATTTCTTTATCCAGCCAATCAGTTCTGACTGATCCGCATGCGCAGAAAGACCCAGCAATTCAACTGTTGTGGCCCGCACCGGGTAATATCTTCCGTGAATCTTTAACTCATGAGATTTATTCAGCAGAGCCCGCCCTCTTGTGCCTTCGGCCTGAAAACCAATAATCAGCACGGTATGTTTGGCATCTCCGACATAATGCTTCAAATACTCCAGCACGCGCCCTCCGGTTAACATCCCGCTGCCGGCGATAATTATTTTGCTTCGCTTGTCAGCAATGAAGCCTGATGTATTGCTGTACTCTCTGTTGACCCTGACATGCCGAAGCATTTCCAACCAGTCATTTTTACTGATGGTCGTATAATCATCAGCATAATGAACTATTATATCAGTAGCTGAAGCAGCCATCGGGCTGTCCATAATCACAGGCAGGTCCATAGGGATGCGGTGCTGCGCTTTTAAAAGGTTCAGCATATAGATGAGTTCCTGCGCCCTGCCTACAGCGAAACTAGGAATGATGATGTTGCCTCCTTTTTTTAGTGTATGGTTGATCCAGTATTCCAGTTCCTGGTAAGGATCCATATCACCGTGAAGACGGTCACCATAGGTTGATTCCATAACCACATAATCTGCCTGACTATAGAAATCCGGAGGCGGCAGAATAGCACTGTGATTGCGACCGATATCTCCGGAAAACACAATCTTCCTTCCATAGCAGGTGATCTCAACAGAACTGGCCCCAATGATATGCCCACTTAGCTGAAAACGAAATTCTACATCCTCGTTCAACTTTATCTGTGTTTTCTCAGGGCAAACAACGAAGAATTTAAAAGCTTTTCTGGCGTCCATTTCTGTATATAGTGGTTTGGCCGGGTGATGCCTCGAATAATGATGCTGATTGGCATTCTCTGCATCTTCCTCCTGCAGCTTGGCACTGTCGAGCAGGATCAGTTCTGTCAGTGCGGCGGTTGGGGCAGTCATGTATATTTTACCTTTAAATCCGTTTTTTATCAACACGGGAATATAACCGCAATGATCCAGATGGGCATGGGTCAGGATGACTGCATCAATTTCCCAGGCATTGATCGTTAATGGGTTCCAGTTTTGCAGCCTCAGTTCTTTTATACCCTGAAACAGCCCGCAATCGACCAGCAAGTTAAATTCAGGGGTCTGCAGTAAATGTTTGGATCCGGTAACAGTTTCAGCGGCTCCAAGTGATTTTAATATAACGCCATTCATCATTCTACAATTAAGTTCCTAAAGATGTGAGTTTAGCTATGGCATAACAATGAGCACAGGCACGCTTTTAAGTGACCAGCATCAACTTCACAGACGCCCTGAATCATCTTCTAGCCGATCAATATTGAAGAACTTTGGAAAAACAACATTAACAAAGATTGAAAAAGTTCCTAAAATCGATTTTAATATTCTTACTGCTGCTAAATGGGATCAGCGCAGTAATGGGCGGCTGGTCATTGGTACTCCATCCTGATGGTTCCGTTCTCGGACTTTCTGCCAGCCTACTTGCGAATTCGCCCTTCGGCGATTACCGCATTCCCGGCATTGTGCTTTTTTGCCTGATCGGCATCCTTAGCTTACTGACAGCGGCATTTATTCGCATCGGACATAAGAAATCCTCCTGGCTACTGCTTAGTGAGGGAATGATATTAATAAGCTGGCTACTGGTTCAACTCATCTTTGTTCCACCGGTTTATTTCCTGCACATCCCAATTGCACTGATGGCATCGTTCTTTATTTACGAAGGGTTTTACCTCATCAAAATTAAATCATAATACACGATTATCGTTATAGAAAAATAGGCATATGAAAAAAATTATAACTGTAACGTTTAACCCGGCAATAGACAAAAGCACGACAGTTGCGGAACTGATTCCGGAAAAGAAACTAAGCTGCACCACTCCTGTTTACCAGCCTGGGGGAGGCGGCATCAATGTAGCACGGGCCGCCTCCAGACTCGGCGGTCATGTCACGGCCGCTTACCTGGCGGGTGGTTATACGGGAAATTACTTCAATGAGCTACTGGAAAAAGAAAGGATTAAATGTTTAGTTACCCAAACCAACGCTCAGACCAGAGAGAATATGGTGGTTTTTGAAACCAAATCGGGCCAGCAGTACCGTTTTGGAATGCCGGGGCCTGAAATCCGCACCTCAGAGTGGCAGCAATGTCTGGCCTCTATAACCGCGATACCAGAAATGGACTATCTCGTGGTAAGTGGAAGCCTTCCAAAAGGAATTCCGGTAAACATTTTTGAGGAACTGGCAAAAATGGCGAAACATAGAAGAGCGAAGTTGGTTGTGGACACCTCTGGAGAAGCGCTGCGCATGGCCGTTGCAGCAGGTGTTTACTTAATCAAGCCGAACTTAAGGGAACTTAGCGCACTGACCGGGAAAGAACTTTCATCGGAAGAGGAAATTGTCGCTGCTGCACAAGCCCTGGTGAAATCTGGTAACTGCCAGGCGGTAGTCGTTTCTCTTGGTGCCCGGGGAGCCATATTGGTCACGGCCGACCAAATCTTGAAGCTCAGTCCACCAACCGTAAACGTGAAAAGCACCGTTGGCGCAGGTGACAGCATGGTTGCGGGCATCGTTACATTGCTGGCAAAGGGCGAAGACATTGCAGAGGCTTTCAGATACGGAATCGCCAGCGGCACTGCCGCTACACTTAGTCCGGGCACGGAACTCTGTCACCTGACTGATGTAGAGGAATTATATAAACAGCTGCAGAGACAGCCTGACTTTTTTCCATTCTTATCATATTTTAAGACCAACAAGCTGGAGTAATGCCTCCTTTGTTTCATTTGAAAAAAGTGAATCAACACAGGCGCTGAAGAAACTGAATAAGTTTGTAACCGAGCTCTATAAAAGCCTGGGACTTGCAGTTGCGGAGCGGCATTGCGTGGCTAAAAACGGAACTTATGCAGACCGTGAGATCATGGGCTATGCCAGCAAGCATCATTATGATTTCATTTGCATCAGCAGGAGCGGCCAGGCTGGAATGGGACTGTTGCTTAATCATTTCTAATATTTCCATCGGGGATTTCCCCGCAGCGTACAATGCGCCGATCAATGCACCGGCACTTACTCCGGAAATCATCGCCGGACGAATGCCTAATTCTTCCAGCGCCTGTAATCCACCAAGATGGGCGATGCCCCTGGCACCTCCACCCGAAAATACAACCCCTATGCGCATTTAAAAAACCTTCTTTTTCATATCATTGGTAATTGCTGATACCTGGAACTCCCTCACACTTTTTATATCCCTCAAAGATAGGAATATTGATTAAGCACAATAGCACCCCGTATCTCATGTGATCAGGATCACGACAAAAACAGACCACTGTCAATTTCTTATAACCGATTCCGGGTAACTTTATGCTTTATTTAAATAAAATCAAAGTCATATGTTAGGTGTACTTACTGAAACCCAAATTGATGAACTTGTTACCCGTCAGGTAACAGGGCGCCTGGGCTGTGTTGCTGATGGCAAAGCGTACATCGTCCCCATCAACTATTTTTATAAAAATTCCACAATTTATGCACACTCGGCTCCGGGCAAGAAGATTGAAATGATGCGCAAAAATCCGGAAGTATGTTTCCAGGTAGACGACATCACCAGCATATTATTCCGCTGGCAAAGTGCCATACTATGGGGTACTTACGAAGAAATTACAGATCCGGAGAAAAAGCACCAGGCCATGCAGGGGATTACCCATAGGCTTATGCCGCTGGCCACCACGCCAACAGGCCACCCTTCCCATGGAATCACCTCAAACGAAAGTGATCTGAGAACTAAAATAGAGCTGATCGTTTATCAGATCAAAATTTCAGAAAAAACCGGAAAGTTTGAATTCAGCGACGGGGTTTAAACCCTTCGCTGCCGCCATTTCACCAGCTCGTACCAGAGAACGGACAATATGCCTGTACCCCCGCTGATTAACAAAACAGACAGCTCAAGCGGTGCAAATCCAAAAAAATGGCTTAACGGCGCAATATACAGCGACCCCATCAGCAGCAGAATGGTGATGGAGATGATCAGCGTCACAAGGTCGTTCTTATAACCCAGCGTTGTGATCACAGAATAATAAAAGGAGCGATTGACCAGGGTCAGGGCTACATTTGCAAAAATAAGGGCTGTAAAAACCATAGACCTTGTAGCAGCCAGATCGGCATGCCTGCTTACAGCATACTGGTAAAGCAATAGCACACAGGATGAGATGACCAGACCCTGGATGATGCTGACTGAAAGCTCCCGGAGGCTGAAAAACGTCGAACTGAAAGGTCTGGGTTTTTGCAGCATTGTATTTTGTTCCATAGGTTCATTTTCATAGATCAGTGAACAGGTCGGACCCATTACCAGCTCCAGGAAGATGATATGTACGGGAGAAAATAAATTTGGATAGACCCAGCCCAGTACCAGCGGAATAAAAACAGTTAAGATAATAGGAATATGTATAGAAATGATATAGCGGATGGCCTTCTTCAAATTCCCATAGATTCGTCTTCCGAGCGCAATCGCTTTCACCATTCCCTGCAGATCATCCTTCAGTAAAATTAGTGTTGCAGCTTCTTTTGCGATCTCAGTTCCTTTCTTTCCCATGGCGATGCCGATATGTGCCGCTTTAAGCGCTGGTGCATCATTCACACCGTCGCCAGTCATCGCTACTACTTCACCTCTGGATTTCAGCGCATTTACCACCCTCAGTTTTGCCTCCGGAAACATCCTGGTATATAAATGCAGTTCAGAGACACTATTGTAGAGCTCGGTATCCGTAAGCTGCATAAGCGCTTCTCCTCCAATTGACTGTTCTGTGCCTTTGAAACCGATCTGCTCTGCTATCGCAGCTGAAGTCAAAGAATTATCGCCTGTGATGATCTTCACGTCTATTCCGGCATTATAAAATGATGCCAGTACCCGCTGAATATTATCTTTCGGCGGATCGTAGAAGGAAATCAATCCCTTAAATGTAAAAGGGATCTCCTGCTGCATAGCTGGAAATGCAATCAGCTTATCTGAAGCTTCAGCCACTCCCAGCACGCGGTAACCATGTGTGCTCATGCTTTCGATAACCTGCAAAACCTGTTGATTGCCGGAAATTCCACACACCGCCAAAATCGCTTCCGGAGCACCTTTACAGGCGATCACCTGATGACCGGCCTTATCAGCAAAAATATGCGTCATCATCGGGGGCTTTCCAGATAAAGGATACTCGTGGATCATCCGGAATTCTGCGCGCCTGTCTTTCGCAGTTACATTTGAATATTCCTCGTGAATGGCTTTTTCCATTGGATCAAACGGGATCGGTTCGCTCGCCCACATGGCGGTTTCGATCAGCGCAATATCAGCCGCCGAGGACAACGCACCAGGATCAGTTAAGACCGCCGATTCCCACGACCAGACACTGGCCAGACTCATTTTGTTTTGCGTAATCGTGCCTGTTTTGTCCACACAGATCACCGTTGCACTGCCCAGCGCCTCGACAGTCTTAATGTTCTTCACCAAAACACCCATCTTCATAAGTTTCCAGGCACCCAGCGCCATAAAAGTAGTGAATGCGACCGGTATTTCTTCGGGCAGTACGCTCATGGCCATGGTCAGCGCCTTGAGCAAACTATCCTTTAAATTAGTGGAATGCAGGTAATTGAGTGTCCAGACAAAAAGAAAAACAATGCTTCCGGCAATGGCCATCTTTGTCACAAAGCTGTTGATTTGTATTTCAAGTGGCGTTTTTTCGATCTCAATGCCCGTTATACTTGTCCCGATCGCATTGAGCCGTGTGCTTTGACCTGTAGCTGTAACCTCTATTATGGCGAGTCCTGTTGTGACCGATGTTCCCTGATAAACCAGCTGATCCGCGCTATCCTGCGATTTTAATACCGGCAAGGATTCGCCTGTTAAAACAGACTCATTCACAGAAAAATCATTAGCATGCAGTATAGTTCCATCTGCCGGAACCAGACTGCCCTCTTCCACTACGATCGCATCTCCCGGTACCAATTCACCGGTATCCAGATCCGTGAGCATTCCGTCCCTGATCACCCTGCACTTGGGAGCCGTGAAAACCTTCAGGCCATCAAGCGCATTTCGGCTCCTGGCATCCTGAAAAATAGAGATTGCACCCACAACAATTACCGAAATACCCAGGAATAAACCATCCTGCCATTGACCGCTGCTCAGGTAAAACCCCGAAGCGAGTAACAGCAGCAAAACCATGGGTTCTTTTACCAGGCCCGCTAAGGTATGGACCCATGCAGGAAAGGCCAATTTTGCTGTCTTCTCTGTTTGGACATTCTTTTTGATCTCTAAAACTTCCGCTGTACTCAAGCCTTTGATTCCGTGCAGTTCCACTATCCCCTGGATTGATAAATTAGTTCAAAGCCAGCTGGTCTGGAATATTGTACAGTTTATTTTCCAGAAGTTTATCCAGACGGTAAATATCCTTATACCGTACCAGTTCCCCATCTTTCATTGCGCAGGTAATGTAAGTGATTTTGATCGGAACAGGTTTTTTAAGCACAAAGTTGCTTCTTAAATACCGGTCCACATTTCTGCGCATCAGCGGGATCTGAGCTGAGGCACCGTCGTACCGCAACAGCAATGCAGCAAGTTCCGCAGCTTTCTGAACACGGATACAACCATGACTCAGCGACCGGACTTCCCTGTTAAACAGTTTCTGATCAGGGCTGTCGTGCAGGTAAATGTCAAAGCTGTTTGGAAAACGGAAAACCACCGCACCCAGGGCATTGTCACAGCCAGAAGATTGCCTCAGGGAATAGCCGGACGGGTTTTTACTGATTGCTTTTAATTTCACGCTGTTGATCTCTACAGGGCTGCCACTTTTATCATACACCATATAATTGTGATCCTGAAAATAGCTCGTTTGCTGCAGCGCTTTAGGCAATAGTTCCCGTATGAATATTTTCTGCGGCACTTTCCAGTCCGGAGCCGTGGTAAAATAACCAATCGCACTATTCAGTGACGGCGTTGGATTTGCCGGCTTGCCGACAATCACTTTAAAATCATAAACAGAATCAGATTCATGCAGCTTGAGCGCATAGGATGGAATATTGATGTGCAAATAGGGCGCGTCACCTAAATTTGCCCAGCGCAAGCGCTCCATATTAATAGCGGCAAGCCGCACATCAGCTTCAGGAGTTTCATAACAATCGCCCACGTACTGTCCTTTAACCAGGCGCATGTACTCCTGCAACTCCTGGTATTCCTTATTTTTTGGCTGTACATCTGCAACCGCAGTCATCAAATCTCTCTCCAACAGGACTTCCCTTAATTTATTTTCTGCCTGAAAAGGGACCTCCCTGCCGCGATCAATTGTTTCAGGAATATAACCGGGATTAAATTTACCATAATGGAGGTGGTTCATGAAGGTGATCATCGCATCAGTCAGCACGATGTCGAACCTTGCTTTAACATCAGGACCCAGCTTATCTGGTTCCTCCATCATGATGTGCAGGCTGTCATAAGATAACTCATAAGGGTGATAATCGGCATGGGCCAGGCCGAACTGCAGTACGCAATCCAGCATGAGCATTGCCTGCCAGGTCTGACCCATCCCATCCTGCAACTTAATCCAGGCTGGCTGAAATCCATTCTTCATGTAGAACCGTTTTACAGAAAGCGGAAAATACAGTCCGGTTTCTTTGGCATCAACGGCCAGCTGAGCCGACAACTGAGCAGAAATCCGGGAATCCTGGCCATTAACCTGTAATCCAGCCAGCAGAAACGCAAAAATATAAATGAAAGTTCTCATAACACCTGATTTAACGGTTTAACTTTAAGTCGACTGAGTTGGTGCTCCCCCTCATCCAGACGCTGAATAGTTTTGGCTGCAATATCAACGAGTGCCTCAATGGTGAGAAAAGCCTGGTGCGGGGTGATCAGCACATTGGGATGATCCATTAGCCTGGTCAACAGATCGTCTCTGACCTGATCAGTCTCATGGTCCTCAAAAAACAATCCCTTTTCAAACTCATAAACATCCGCGCCATAGTATCCGATTTTCCCTGAATCGAGTCCGGTCAAAATATCCGCAGTACTGACCAGAGCTCCCCTTGCGGTGTTGATGAGCATTACTCCGTCTTTCATGCCATTGATGCTTTCGCTATTGATCATATGAAAGGTTGCATCGTTCAATGGTGCATGCAGGGATATGATGTCACTCTTTTTCAGCAGTTCAGCCAAATCCACACCTTTGATCTCCGGATCTCCCGCAGCCGGATCTGTATCATAACCAATTACTTTACATCCAAAACCATGAAAGATCTTACCGGCTACTTTCCCGATGTTGCCCAGACCGATAATGCCAACCGTCTTACCATGAAGGTTAAAGCCGGTAAGCCGGTTCAGGCTGAAGTCATAAACTTTACAATTCCGGCTGGCCTCGATCAAATGGCGGCTCAGCGCAAGCGAGAGTGCCACGGCGTGCTCAGCCACAGCATAAGGAGAATATTCAGAAACGTTCTTTACCTCAATCTGGTGTCTGGAAGCCGCCTGGTAATCGATGTGGTCTGTTCCGGCAGATCTGGTCAGGATGTATTTGATTCCAACGGCAGCAAGTTTAGCGATGACAGAACAAGAAACTTCATCATTGACAAATACAATAACGGCCTGATGTCCCGCAGCGTTGCGGGTCGTTTCATCACTAAGCGGTGCGGTATGCCAGGTCAGTTCATGCTTGCCAGCATTGGCCTTCATTAATATATCCTTCTCGTTTCTCCTGGCGCTGTATACGATTGCTTTCATCGTGATATAATTAAATTAAACAACACCCAAAGCTACAGTCAAAACCCCCGCAAGATAGTGACAATGATCATATTAGCACATGACAGTCGTCAATATGGCAGGTAGAAATGCCAAGGGATTAAAACAAACTGATGAAGATCATGAGTCCGGGTAATTACCCTCATATGAAAATCCCTGAGACAGCAAGAAATTAGCCTTTGAAAAAATCAACCAATTATTAATTTAAATTTTAAGGATTATGAAAACTGATGTTCAAATTCAAAAAGACGTAATGGACGAACTCAAATGGGAACCTGGATTAAAGACCTCCGAAATTGGTGTAACTGCCAAAGATGGCGTCGTTACGTTATCCGGACAGGTAGATACCTACCTTAAAAAGCTAAGCGCAGAACGTGCCGCTAAACGTGTTTCGGGCGTAAAGGCTGTCGCAGAAGACATTCAGGTTGGCTCCTCTCCTTTATACGCCAGGACCGACAGCGAAATTGCAGCTGCAGCACTAACTGCTTTGAAATGGAACTCCGCCGTTCAGGAAGAAAAGATCAAGATCAAAGTGGAAGACGGCATTGTCAAACTCGAAGGGGAAGTAGAGTGGGACTACCAGCGTACACAAGCCAAAAGATCAATCGAATCACTCACCGGGGTTAGAATGGTCATTAACCTCATCAGCCTGAAACCCAGGGTTTCGGCCGATGGCATTGAGGAAAAAATCGGCGCCGCTTTTCAGCGCCACGCCAGTATTGACGCCAAAGCCATTGATGTAAGCGTATCAGGCAGTAAAGTGATCCTGCGCGGAAAAGTGAGGTCCTTTACAGAAAGAGATGACGCCGCTGACGCTGCATGGGCGGCTCCGGGAGTGACTTCGGTGGAAAATCACCTGAGTATCGAAATCCCAGAACTGGCCTACAATTAGCAATTAATTCAAAAAGGAACCGCTTTAAGTGTAGCTAAGGCGGTTTCTTCAATGACAAAATCTCATCACATGAAAACCCAAACAACAATAACCGGAACACAGATACACTCGGCGATCTATGGGTTCGGCGTCATTGGTGCGCTGATCTATTTCATTCAGCATGCCCAGACCCTCTGGACAGGTATCCTTGGAATCATTGAAGCCATCTTCTGGCCGGCAGTACTGGTGTACAAATTATTTGAATACCTCCACATCTAATTGTTTTCCTCATGAAAAATATCCTTCTGTTGACCGATTTTTCCGCAACCGCAGAAAACGCGGTCATTTATGGCTACCGGCTTGCCAGACAATTGAAAGCCAATGTCCTGCTCTGTAATGTGATGAACATTCCAGCCGAGATCCCGCAGTTTGAAGTACCTGTGCTTCCTTTATCGGGATATGACCATATGGTCTCAGAAAGTAAAAATGACCTGGATCAAACCAGAAAAAAACTGGAGGGACTGGACAATGATCAGAATTTTCATTCGTTCATTACCTGTATCGAAGAAGTCGGAAGAGTAGTAGACACTGTATTTAAACTCGTTCAGCAGTACCAGCCCGGCATAGTGATTGTCGGCATTCATAGCAATAAAGGACTGGTAGAATGGTTTTTAGGCAATCATGTATCTGAGCTTATTGATATCGCAAAAGTCCCTGTTCTGGTAGTTCCGGCAGAGTCTACATACCATAACATCTCTAAGATAGCCCTTGCGTCGGATAGCCGCGACATCGATTTAGACACACTGGAGCTCGTATCCGCATTTGCCGAAAAACTGAACGCGGAACTGTTTCTTTTCCGTGTTGCTGACCAGCGCAGGCCTAACCCTGATCACACCCTGGAACAGCACCTGACCGCCAGAATCAAAAAGCTTACTGATCAGCTCAGAGTTTCAGTTAAGACCGCGATAAAAGGACCGGTAGAAAAACAGTTAAAATTACTTTGCGAAGCTGAACGAATTGACCTGCTTGTCATGACACATAGAAAACGAAGCCTTATGGAGGATATCCTCTCTGCAAGTCATAGCCGGAAAATGGCCGGTAAAACCAATATTCCTTTATTGATCATTCCCGAAAAAAATAACTCCCTTTAATATGGACCACAATCAGCTCATCTCCCTGCTTGGCGATCAGCAGCAATCGCTGCTTAGTTATCAATGCGAGGCCATCCCTAAATCACAGCTGAACCTGCCCGGACGGGATTTCATAGAGCGGGTTTTGCTCAACTCCTCCAGAAGCACTAAAACCATATGCAGTTTAACGACACTATTCAATTCAGGCAGGCTCAGCGGAACCGGCTACCTGTCCATTCTTCCGGTAGACCAGGGCATAGAACATTCAGCGGGAGCATCATTTTGTCCAAACCCCATCTATTTCGATCCTGAAAACATCATCAGGCTGGCCCTGGAAGCCGGCTGCAATGCGGTAGTAAGTTCAACAGCCATTCTCTCAGCTTTATCCAGGAGATATGCACATCACATTCCCTTCATCGCTAAACTAAACCACAATGAGCTGCTGAGCTTTCCCAATAAATATGACCAGGTTATTTTCAGTTCAGTGAGAAATGCCTGGAATGCGGGCGCCTGCGGAATTGGTGCAACGGTGTATTTTGGTTCAGCCGAATCTTCCAGGCAAATTGAAGTCATTGCCAGCGCCTTTGAACACGCCCATGAACTGGGTATGTTCACAATATTGTGGTGTTATTTGAGAAACGATCACTTTATTCAGAATGGAAAAAATTACCATACGGCCGCTGATCTGACTGGTCAGGCCAATTATCTGGGTGCGAATATGCACGCTGACGTCATCAAACAAAAATTACCGGACATCAACGGAGGGTATCCCGCATTAAATGCACAAGGACAAAACTATGGTAAGTTTGACCAACGGATGTACAGTTCGCTTACTTCGCCGCATCCGATAGACCTTTGCAGGTATCAGGTCATGAACTGTTTTGCGGGGCGCGTGGGCCTGATCAACTCAGGGGGGCCTTCGCTTGGCAGCTCTGACCTCAGCGTGGCAGTAAAGACTGCAGTCATCAACAAGCGTGCCGGCGGCACTGGCATCATTGCCGGAAGAAAGGCATTCCAGAGGCCCTACAGGGAAGGAATTGAATTGTTAAATGCAATTCAGCAGGTCTACATGGATGAACAGATCCAAATTGCTTAAACCACCGTAACCTCACCAACATACAGACTATCGCCCTGCATCTTCCCATCGGCAGAGGCAAAGCTCATGTAGCAATGCAGGGCATCACCCGGGTAGTCTGCCGGCATTTCCACCTCAAAACTTTGCGCGTACCTGTTCACTGCCCCAGGCCGGATCATCACCTTTTCCTTTACCGGATTGTATACCAGGAAACTGGCCTGATCGGTATACTGGCAATAAGCCGACTGGTTTTGCGGCAGCCAGCTAAAAACTATCTTTCCCCCGTCCGATGCCACCTGCGCCCCTTCCGGCCTAACCATATGTCCCCTGCTGTACATTAGCTTCGGATAATTGAGCCGGTATTCGCTGCCTTCTTTTACAAAGGCATGGTCATAATTATAAGCGAAGGCCGCATTCACCGGGCTGTTGTTTTTCACAAAGGCCTTAAAGCCGGTGTTCACCAGCCGGTCAATCGCACTCAAAAAACTGTTCAGCAGGCCAAATAGATGCTGTGTCTCCAGCTGCTTCGCAGTGGCCGGTTTATTGCTTTTCCGGGGAAGCCCGGTCATCAGGTCCTGTCCCCGGTGACGGCGGCCAACCACCGCCCCTACTTTATTGCGAAAGGGGCCCAATATCCCCGATTTTTGTATGCCCATGATCAGGAATTTATTTGTAAGATTTCCGGAGATTCTGCATTAAAACTCCCCGTATAAGTGCTGTCTGCCAGCTGCTTTCTGTTGGCGCCAATAAAGGACAGGTAGGTTTCCATGTATTCCCCCTGCAGGCTTGGCGATATTTCCAGTACATCGCCTCCGGATAACCTGCTGTTGCCGAAAAGCGTAAAGAAAACTTTTTCCTGTTTTGGAAACCAGGCCAGCATCATCACCTGATCGGTAGCTTCCGGCCAGGGCATCCCCGGGTCGGTATCCCAGCTGTACTGCAGCCCGACCGGGATTGGCGTCACCGACCAGTTCTGCGCGGGCTTTAGCGGCCCCTTGCTCACCAGGAGCTGGTCGTAGGCAATTTCCAGGTCAGGATAGCTGCCTTTGATGATGTTCTTCTTGTTGTATTTAACCGCCTGGTTAAAAGCATTGTCCCTGGCCCTTATCGCCTGAATGCCAAAGCCCGTATTGATAAAATCCAGTAAACGGCGCAGCAGCCCGCTGCACAATTTGGTTTCCATCCGGTATTTTAGCTGCAGCTCGGTAGGCGGTTTGGTGGTCACGCCAATTTCACGCGATACGTTCTTACCGTTCAGCATGTAATAAACAACATTGCCCAATTTACCCCTGTGATTACCGCCAGGGCCGTTTTCTGTAACCGCCATAATTCATTTCCGTTTATAAAAACAAAAGCCTGCGCTACAGGCCCGTTACTGAAGAGAACACTTAAATTGCAGCATTGTTTTGAATAATTTTGATATGATGATTATTTAATATAAGATAAAATCAATAATTGAAATACTATTGGAATACCCTTGGAATAGGGTTGGGATACCCTATTGGGTAATTTAAGGGTATTCCAAGGGTAATCTAACAGTAACTCAAGGGTAAGTTAATTCAGGTGTTTATATGTATTTTATCAGTTAATATCTAGTCTTTATTAATAACTACTTGTTAAGGCACTCAATATTATGGTCAGATGACAAAAAAATCCGACACATCTGTTGACTGACTTTCAATTAACTTCAAAGAGTCTTCAGATTTTAATTGGATATTTACGGGATGAAGTTGCTGATCATAGAAGACGAAGAAAGTCTGAGAAGAAGTATTCTGCAGTATCTGACTGCTGAGGGAAACGTCTGTGACATCGCGGTTACTTTCGACAATGCGATTGAAAAGATCAGCATATATGATTATGATTGTATTCTTTTGGATCTGGGTTTACCGGACGGAGAAGGTTTAGAATTACTCAGAAGACTAAAAAAACTAAAAAAGCAGGATGGCGTACTGATCATCTCAGCGAGGGATTCGATAGCACACCGGGTTGAAGGATTGAGCCTCGGGGCAGACGATTACCTGGTCAAACCTTTTCATCTTTCAGAACTTAATGCGAGAATTACAGCCATTGTCCGAAGGAGAAATTTTCAGGGAAATGACCAGCTGATATTCAATGAGATTGAAATTGATGTCATCTCAAAGGAAGTAAAAGTGAATAACAAGCAGACTTATCTGACAAAAAAGGAGTTTGATATTCTTTTATATTTTGTGACCAATAAGTCTAAAGTAATTTCAAAATCTGCTGCCGCGGTACACATTTGGGGTGAAGACGCGGATATGGCAGACAGTTTTGATTTCATCTACACGCACATTAAAAACATCCGGAAGAAATTAACAGATGCTGGGTGTAAAGACTACTTTCACTCCATATATGGCGTTGGCTATAAATTTCAATAAAAATGAAGTTACTTACCGGTTATAACAGGATCTTATTATTTGTGAGCACTATCGGGCTGATTTGCATCGGCTTTCTTTTTTACCGTACCCTGAGCTTTTACCTCAACAAACAAATAGACAACCACCTGGTAGAGGAGTTAATGGAGGTCAGAGATTTTACGCATAGCCGGAATATTACCCCCGCGCCAGATTTGTTTGATGACCTGGTAATAGAATACAAGAAAGTCAAACATGCAGATACGGTTAAAAAATTTGCCGACACCCTATTTTTTAATCCAAAGAAACGCATCCGGGAGGCAGCGAGGTACCTTAGGACCGGAGTAAGCTTTAGGGGTTCAAATTACCAGGTATTAATTTTAACTTCTAAAGTGGAACGGGAAGAGCAGATCAAAAGCATTTTGCTGGTCATCATTTCTCCAGTCTTACTATTATTGCTCGCACTGTTGCTGGTCAACCGGTTTATGACCAGAAAATTGTGGCGTCCGTTCAGGCAGATACTGGACAATCTCAAAACCTTCAACTTAAACCACGACAAGCCATTTGAGGTAATTGACACTCCTGTCCAGGAATTTCGTGAACTGAACCAGGCGATTCTGGACATTTCACTCCGTATCCGGTCGGATTTCCGGGAGGTCCGGCTTTTTACAGAAAATGCGTCGCATGAAATGATGACCCCGCTTGCGGTGATCAATTCAAAACTGGACACCATGCTGCAGTCAGACCGGCTTGGAAAGGAAGAAAGTGAAACACTGGCTGACCTCTATAAGGCTACCTCCAGGTTAACAAAACTCAACCAGAGTTTACTTCTGTTGGTAAAAATAGACAATGACCTCATTCGTGATACAGAAAATGTTGATGTTTCTGCACTGGTGGTCGAACGGGTGAGTTATTTTCAGGAGCTGATCCAAAACAGGAACTTAAGCCTGATCACCACCCTTAACCCTGTACATCTGGAAACAAACAGGCAATTGTTTGAAATATTGGTCAATAACCTGCTGAGCAATTCGATCAGGCACAATTACGAAAACGGGAATATAGAGATTCAGCTGTCGCAGACGGGTATTGTCTTTAAAAATACGGGAATTGCCAAAGCTCTGGATGCAAATAAGATATTCAACCGTTTTTATAAGGACAGTAACTCTGAGGGTACGGGCCTGGGGTTGTCGATCCTTAAGCAGATCTGTAACCGGCAGCATTTTGGATTCAGTTATGTGTATGCAGGTGACCGGCATTGTTTTGAGATCATTTTCAAAAGTGCATTACCATGAGGGCTTTTAGCTGTTAACCAATTTTAACATTCAACTTCATATTGTCTCCAGATTTGAGCCGGATATTGCCTGCGGTTTAGGGGTCTTATTTTTAAATATCATGAAACTACTGCTGGTCTCATTTCTCTTTTTACTCACACCTCCAATGACATGGATGGGCAATTTTGACGATGCTTTAAAACAGGCGGCAGAATCTCATAAGCAGATCCTGATCAACTTTTCGGGCTCTGACTGGTGCGGCCCATGTATCCGGCTAAGAAAGGAAATTTTGGAAACCGCCGCTTTTGGGGACTACGCCGGAAGGCATCTGGTACTGGTACGGGCAGATTTCCCGAGGCAGAAGAAAAACAGGCTTTCCGCAGAACAGACCAGGCTCAACGAAGCGCTGGCAGAACGTTACAATCCCGACGGAAAATTTCCCTTCACTGTTCTGACCAGTGAAAACGGTAAAGTGATCAGGACCTGGGAAGGATTTCCGGACGAAAGTCCTGAAGAATTTGTTCAGGAACTCGCAAAGTCTGCGGTAAAATAATCAGATC
Source organism: Pedobacter ginsengisoli (assembly GCF_030244015.1). Lineage (GTDB taxonomy): Bacteria > Bacteroidota > Bacteroidia > Sphingobacteriales > Sphingobacteriaceae > Pedobacter > Pedobacter ginsengisoli. The sequence continues at coordinate 701,019 of NZ_JASSYX010000002.1, read as the reverse complement.
ATGACCAGCGCGGCATCTTACAGAGAGATTGTAAAGCTGATGGGAAACCGTTTTGAGTTTACGGCAGTCAGTGAGGATAAAGTTACTGCTGAGCTGGCCATTGCGGAAGCTGTTGCTGAGGTCAGAAGGATTGAAGAACTGCTGAGTACATTTAAGGAACACAGCCAGGTCAATGAGATCAACCGCTTTGCCGGGATCAGGCCGGTGAAAGTTGATCAGGAAGTCATTGGATTGGTTCTGCGGTCGCTTAAAATCTCATCCATTACCCAGGGTGCATTTGATATCACTTACGGTTCAATCGACAAAAGCCTGTGGAACTTTGATGTGAACATGAAGGCTTTGCCTGATCAGGCGCTTGCATTAAAGGCAGTGGAACTGATCAACTATGAAAATGTTGTGGTCAGCGTGGAGAATGGCACGATAATGCTAAAGAAAAAAGGGATGCGGATCGGGTTTGGGGGAATTGGAAAAGGCTATGCTGCGGACCTGGCAAAGCAGGTCATGACCAACAGGGGGATACAAAGTGGAATCGTAAATGCAGCCGGGGATCTCGTGACCTGGGGTACGCAGCCCGGCGGAAAGCCCTGGACGATCGGAATTGCAGATCCTGATCAGCAGCATCAGGCTTTCTCTTCACTGAGCATCAGCAACATGGCAATAGCAACTTCCGGAAACTATGAAAAATATGCGGTAATTGACGGTAAAAAATATTCGCATACCATTGATCCTAAAACTGGCCTTCCGGTTACGGGTGTCAAAAGCGTCAGCATTTTGTGTCCAAGCGCTGAACTTGCAGATGCGCTGGCCACACCGGTCATTGTTATGGGGGTAAAGGTCGGGCTGGACCTGATCAACCAATTGAATAATGTAGCTTGTGTGATCGTGGATGATCACAACCAGATCTATACTTCTAAAAATATTAACATAAAATACCAATGATGAAATTTTTAAATAAAGTGTTGTTGTTGCCGCTGTGTGTTTTGGTCCAGATTGCCTCGCTCGCTTCCTGTACGGCCGTTAAACCCTATCAAAAAAGCAAGCTGAATGATGCGGAGATGAGCCTTTCTTCGAGGAAGGTGCAAAAGTTTGAGCAGAGTTTTCAACTCTACAGAGAAGGTGCCTCCGGGGCCAATGGGGGTAAAAGCGGCGGGGGATGCGGCTGTAATTAATCTGATATCACATGAGAAAGATCTATCTGCATGTCATCATGCTTTTCCTGGGTATATTAGGCGCTCAGGGACAAATAAAATCAAAACCTGATCTGGACGGCAGCGGCAATTACCAGAGCCGTAAACTTAAGATCGATGAGATCAACCTGGTCTCAGCTTATTATGGCCAGACCGGCAACAATTCTGCCGTGACCGGAGGTATCGGCACGGAAAAACTGACCGACTTCGCCAATACGATTGACATTCAAATGTCTAAATTCAACAGAATGGGCAAAAAAAATACTTTCCTGTTCGAATTGGGGATTGACCATTACTCTTCTGCATCTTCTGACAAGATAGATCCAAGCACCATCTCTTCTGCTTCAAGTGCAGATACAAGAATCTATCCTTCGTTAAACTGGACGCATTCCAATGAATCTACCGGCAACTCTTTTGGATTTACCGGATCCTATTCAGGTGAATATGACTACCAGTCCATTGGTGCCGGATTCAATCTGACCCGCTTATCAGCAGACAAGAATACCCAGTTTGATTTTAAGCTTCAGGCATTTTTAGATACCTGGACAGTTATATTGCCTGTCGAACTCCGCAGCGGAGGTGACCGTGAATTGAAAAGTGAGGGGACGAGCCCACGGAATTCATTCAGTTCCTCGTTTTCAATTTCACAGGCCATCAATCAGAAACTTCAGGCAGTCATCGTGGTTGAACCGTCGTTCCAAAAGGGATTGCTGGCCACAAAATACCAGCGGGATTATTTCACAGACGGCTCTTTACTCGCCGAAACATTGCCTGATCAACGGTACAAGCTGCCTGTTTCGGCACGGCTGAATTACTTCGCTACCGATCATATCCTGCTCAGGTCGTTCTACCGTTATTATATGGACAACTGGGGAATCAGGGCACATACCGCAGAACTGGAGGTCCCTGTAAAACTGAATTCTTTCATTTCCATCAGTCCTTTTTACCGGTATAACAAGCAGACAGGGACACGCTATTTTGCAGGGTACGGGCAGCATACTCCAGGTACTACCTATTTTACCAGTGACTACGACCTGTCGAGCTTAAGCAGTGATTTTTACGGTGCAGGAATCAGGCTGGCCCCGCCAGGAGGGGTATTTGGGTGGCGCCGGATCAGCATGCTGGAGCTACGTTATGGTCATTACAGCAGATCGACCGGTCTGGCCTCCAACATCATTTCGTTAAACCTGAAAGTAAAATAGCATGGAACATCCGAGGTGGTTTAACCGGTTTTTTCGGGTGGCCTTAGCTGCTTCGCTGATGTGGCCACCGGTGTTTTGTAATGCCCAGGTGGCTGATACGCTGCCGCAAAAGACTTATTGTCCCAAAGTTGCTTCTTTTGTGCTTCCGGCCGCCTTAATTGGTTACGGCTTGTTCTCTCTGGCGGGGAAAAACCCGGTCAGGAGCCTGGATCTTACAACCAAAAATGAACTCCAGGAGGATCATCCGCTGTTTGCTGCTCACGCAGACAATTATCTCCAATTTGCGCCGGCCGCCATTGCGTTTGGTTTGCAGGCAGCAGGGGTCAGAGGTGAACATGAGATAGGTGATGCCGCTGCAATCTATATTATGTCTATCTCAATGATGACGGGGTCGGTAACAGCACTTAAGGACATCACCAAACGGGAAAGGCCTGATCATTCGGTTTTCAATTCGTTCCCCTCGGGGCACACCGCGACCGTGTTTGCTTCAGCAGAATTCCTGAAGCAGGAATATGGTCACCGTTATCCCTGGCTGGGTTATTCAGGATACTTTGTAGCAACGGCAACCGGCGCCTTAAGGATGTACAACAACCGGCATTGGTTTAGTGATGTGGTGGCTGGTGCCGGATTTGGAATCTTATCTACCAAATTCGCCTATCTGCTGTATCCACAGGTACGAAAACTCATGTCCGGAAGGAATAAGTCTGCTTTGAACTTACTGCCGGCGTATCAAAATGGAAAGGCCGGATTTTATTTGAGCGGCAGTTTTTAGTGACCAGGCCAAATGCAGCTGCTATATCCATATTTCCAGCGCATGTATGTTGAATCGGACATGTACCATAACAAGTTATTGTCTATATATCAGGAATCGTTATCACTTTAACATCAAAGTTAGACGATGAGAGTTTTCATTTTATAAGCTGGCTGATCTAACAATATGATCTTCGTCAGATCGCGGCTCTTTTTGAGGAGAAATCAGAAAAACCGATAGGCGGCAGATACTGGTTCCTGTGCAATATCAAAAATAACCGTGATCTGCATCAGCTATTGCTGAACTGGCTTTACTTAAACTTGTGTCATGAAAAAGATAAACATTAAACACGTTCAGAATCTGCATAACGAAGCGTTGCGCGGACTTCAGTTTTACAAGGAAGAAATGAACATCCTCCAGGGTAGACTGGAAGAGATCACAAAAGACAATACCCATATCGAGGTAATGAAGAATGTAGAACATTTCCAGAACCAGCTCATTATTCAGCGGAACAATATGGATGAACTGCGCCATACTATAAATGAGCATCTCAGGCTGATCACGCACCAATTAGAAAAGACCAGTTATTTCGTATCCGAAAATGCCGATGAAGCGCAGACCAAACTCTATGAACGATATCTTTCTTTGGAACAAAGTATTAATGAGCTTCGGCATGAATTTAACCGTTTTGCCGCAAAATGGATGTAAAACACATTAAAAAGAATCGTCATGGACTTAACACACCTTCACTTAATCATTACCCATTTACCAATCTTTGGTATCTTTTTGGGCATACTTTTACTCATTTATGGGCTTTATATAAATAGTTCTCAAACATTATTCGCTTCTTATTTAGTATTTTCAGTTGCGTGTTTAGGCGGATTAATCGCCTACGTGACCGGAGAGTCTGCAGAGGAAACAGTGGAACACATTCGGGGAATATCAAAAAGCCTGGTCGAATCTCACGAAGAGTCTGCTGAAGTATCTGTTATCGGATTTGGAATTTTATGGGTAGTTTCCTTTCTCGCCTTGTTTTTTAAGAACAAATTAGTGGCTTTTAATAGAAAAATAGCCGTTGTCATATTGGTTTTATCCGTCATTTGTTTTGCTTTGGCTGCCAGGACCGGTTACCTCGGCGGGCAAATCCGCCACACCGAAGTAGGCAGTCCAAATTTGGTACCCTAGTGGAATCTAATGTGCGTGTAATGAATCGGGTCAATCATGGATGTATGGGAAGTTTAAGCGAATTCTATCCATTATATATACCTTTAATACATGGAAAAACTCGATCAAATTGAAGAGCTCAGGTCATCACCTGAATTAGTTGCTAAATTGTACCAGAACAGTATCAGGAAAAATTTTAAAGCTGGCAGTATTATACTAAATGAGAATTCATACATACGTGCAATTCCGATTGTGATTAAGGGAAGCATGAAAGTCATCCGAACGGAAGAAGATGGCAGGGAGATTTTACTTTACTATATTAAAGCCGGGGAAAGTTGTATCATGTCTTTTTTAGGTGGCATGCATAACGAGACCAGCAAAGTAAAAGCCGAAGTGGAAGAGGATGCGGAAATTCTGTTTCTTCCGATCGATAAGGTCTCCCTTTTTATCAAAGAATATCCTCAATGGCTGGATTATATTTTCCGTTTATACCATAAACGATTCGAAGAACTATTAGAAATAGTAAATGCCATTGCCTTTAAAAAAGTTGACGAACGTTTGCTTAACCTGCTTGGCAAAAAAGCCGAGCTTACTGATAGTAAAACCATTGCCATTACCCACGAGCAACTGGCCAACGAACTTGGTACTGCCCGTGTAGTGGTATCCAGGCTGCTTAAACAATTAGAGGACAACGGCATCGTTGAACTCGGCAGAAACAAAATTATCTTGTGTAACTAAAGTAACTGTATTGCCATTTCGCTTGAGCTACTTTTGAATTATTAAATCAACGCGATGGAAATCACAGGTTATTCGGCTTCAATTCTTATAGGTATTTCACTCGGGCTCATCGGTGGTGGGGGTAGTATACTAACCGTACCCGTACTGGTTTATTTGTTTGCTGTAGACACAGTTCTGGCCACTACCTATTCCCTCTTTGTGGTCGGCTCAACCAGTCTGGTGGGTTCGGCATCTTATTTCAAAAAAGGATTCATAGATCTGAGTACCGCAATATTATTTGGTTTGCCCTCTATTGCAGCAATTTTTTTCACCCGCCATTATATGCTCCCCGCCATTCCAGAGCACATCATATATATGGGCCATTTTGCACTGACAAAGTCCACTTTATTAATGGTATTCTTCGCTTTGCTCATGGTTTTCGCATCCTACGGTATGATCAAAAAAGATAGAGAAGAAAAAATTACTGATCGGCAACCGGCCAGCAATATTTGGATAATTGCGCAAGGCTTGGTTGTTGGAGTGGTGACGGGATTAATTGGCGCGGGTGGCGGCTTTTTGATTATCCCAGCGCTGGTTAAACTTTTAAAACTACCAATAAAAACTGCTGTTGGAACTTCATTACTTATCATTGCTGTAAATTCCTTGACTGGTTTTGTGTTCTCTTTAGGCCAAAATCACATCAATTGGTCTTTTCTTCTCCCTGTTACCCTAATTGCCATAGTCGGCATTTTTATAGGCAGTTATTTATCAACTAAGATAGACAGTAAAAAACTGAAGCCTGCTTTCGGCTGGTTTGTGCTTGTGGCTGGCATTTATATCATAATTAAAGAAATTTTATTAAAATAAATTGATGTACTATTCTGCTTATAATGAGATAATGAAAATAAAAAATATAATGTCAATCATTTTTCTCTGTAACAAAAGTAGCTGTGAGGCCGATTCAGATCATCGAACTTTGAAGTATCAATTGAATAATTGCAAACTTATAAAAATATAACATTATGTTTTTTCAACACGTATACGATAAAAGCCTGGCCCAGGCGAGCTTTCTAATTGGTTGCCAGGCCAAAGGCGAGGCCATTGTAATTGATGCACAACGTGATATGGATGTATATCTGAAAATAGCTGCACAAAATAACCTTAATATCACGCACATTGCCGAAACGCATATTCATGCCGATTTCTTAGCGGGGTCAAGAGAACTGGCGGCGGTAACTGGCGCTCAGTTGTATCTATCGGACGAAGGCGGTGCAGACTGGCAATATCAATTTGATCACATAGGATTAAAACATGGTGATATAATTAAAGTAGGCAATCTTACTTTAGAAGTGCTACACACGCCTGGTCATACGCCCGAAAGCATCAGTTTTTTGTTAACTGACCATCCGGCAACCAGCGAACCTGTAATGATTTTTACCGGAGATTTCGTTTTCGTAGGTGATATTGGTCGTCCTGATTTATTGGAGAAGGCGGCGGGATTGGTAGGCACACAAGAAACAGGTGCAAAACAGATGTACCAGTCTGTTAAACGTTTTGCTGAATTACCTTCATATTTACAGGTCTGGCCGGGTCACGGCGCGGGCTCTGCCTGCGGTAAAACCCTGGGTGCAGTACCAAGCTCAACTGTAGGTTATGAAAAAATTAGGAATTGGGCCTTCCAACACGAAAATGACGAGAATGGATTTGTAGATTATTTGCTGACCGGACAGCCTGAACCGCCCAAATATTTTGCTATGATGAAACAGCTGAATAAGGTTAATCGCCCATTGTTGGTAGAAATTCCGCAACACCACTTACTTAGCACCACGCAGTTTTCACAAGCCTTCAGCGATGGCATTAAGGTAATTGATACACGTAACAAAATAGATTTCGCAAAAGGATTTATTCCTGGCAGCATCAATATCCAGCACAACAACAGCTTGTCGACCTGGGCTGGGTGGATTATGAATTATCAAGAGCAATTTATCATTGTTGCCAATGCCAGCGAAATGGAAGAAATCACCAGGAAACTAATGCGCATTGGCTTAGATAACATTTATGGTTTCATAAATAATGTCGACGATCTCGGAATTGAACTGCAAACTGCCGATGTTATTAGCCTGGAAAAATTTAAAACTTATTTAGGTAAAGATAATGTTCAGATTGTAGACGTGCGCGGGTTAACAGAATACGAAGACGGGCATATTGACGGTGCAGAACATGTTTTTGTTGGAACCTTGCAAGATAACCTCAATAAAATCAGCAAAGACAAACAAGTGGTAATTCATTGCCAAAGCGGCGACCGTGCAACAATTGCTAATTCCATTTTAAGAAGAAATGGCTTTGATGGTGTCAAGAACTATTATGGCGGCATGAAAGAATGGTTGGCTAACGGAGGTAAAACAATATAGTTATGGAATTTTTTCACCGCTGTTTAGTACGCAGGACAATACAAAATTGATAGCAATAAAGAGCACGCATTCTAATCAGTCTATGGATGTTGCACTTTTGTACCATTCAGAAATAGATCACATCAATATGGTAGAATTTTTAAAACAACCCTGGCCATGGTACGTGGCTGGACCGCTAATAGGTTTAACTGTGCCAGCACTTTTGATTTTAGGCAACAAATCCTTTGGGATCAGCTCTTCATTAAGACATATTTGTGCCTCATGTATTCCTGCAAACATCCCGTTTTTTAAATACGATTGGAAAAAAGAAGCATGGAATTTATTCTTTGTGTTTGGGATATTACTGGGTGGCGCAATTGCGATGGGCTTATTGTCTAATCCTAACCCCATGGAAGTAAATACAAAGTTAGCCACTGAATTGGCAGGCTATGGTATTACCAATTATGATAATTTGATTCCAGCCGATGTAATGAGCTGGCCATCGCTATTTACATTTCGTGGTTTTATATTAATTGTGATAGGTGGTTTTTTGGTGGGTTTCGGTACCAGATATGCCGGTGGTTGTACCAGCGGGCATGCGATTATGGGCTTGTCTAATTTACAATGGCCTTCACTGGTAGCTACAATCTGTTTTATGATCGGTGGCTTCGCCATGGCTAATCTCATTTTACCGCACATTTTATCACTTTAACAGATCATCATGCAACAAAATAAAAATACAGATTTTGAAACCCGATCTTTAGATGCAATGTGCATAAACGAAAGCCATCTACAACACAAATGGTATCACAACATTAAATATCTTATTGTAGGTGTTCTATTTGGAATAGTTTTCGTTAAATCAGAAGTAGTAAGCTGGTTTCGCATTCAGGAGATGTTCCGTCTACAATCGTTTCACATGTATGGCATTATTGGTAGCGCCATTGCAATAGGGATAATTTCAGTTTGGCTCATCAAAAAATTTAACATCAAAACCATTTATGGCGAAACCATAGAGTTTCACCCTAAAACTTTCAATAGGGGCCAAATTTTTGGTGGCTTGATATTCGGCATGGGCTGGGCGATTACTGGTGCATGCCCCGGACCACTTTTTGCTCAAATTGGTACTGGCGCAACGGTAACTGCAGTAACACTTTTAAGCGCCATTGCGGGTACCTGGGTGTATGGGTTATTGAGGGAAAGGCTTCATTAATAGATTCACCCTTCCCGCCTACCCAATACTAGTAAGACCCAGGAAAAACCTAATTGATAATCAGATGTCCATTTCAATTAAATACCCAATATAAATGGATACCGAACAGGTCAGGTTTTGTTTGGTAAGTATTGGCTTAAATAAAAAAGCTCTTAAATCAATGATTTAAGAGCTTTTTTGTGCCTTTCGACTTTAGCTTTTGTCGGGGTGGCAGGATTCGAACCTACGACCTCCACATCCCAAATGTGGCGCGATACCGGGCTACGCTACACCCCGAACTGGTATCTTTTCCATAGCCTTGATTGCTACGGGATGCAAAGATATAAAAAAAACATACCGATGCAAATATTTAAGCCGCGTTTAACACTAAATTATCCAGCCCAAAGCACATCAACGGGCTATTTGCTAGGAATCAATCACTTACCTCATTGCTTTTTTTGCATTTCATTTAAAAACATTTTTACGACATTAGTTTAAACACCCGCAAACACATATGTTTCACCTGCAACCGTGTTAAAACTATAGCTATGACCGGTATTATTCACTTCTTTCTTCAACTTAAAACCAGCCTTCAATGCATTTGGTGCATGAAGTTTACATGCACCGCCTGACAGCGACTTAATACTTAGTGAAACCACTTTCCCATTCTTCCAGACCATGCGCACAATTTCAAAGTTTCCTCTCGCACGCAAGCCCTTCACGCTTCCGCTCACCCACTCCTTTGGTAGTGCAGGGATCACCTGGATATCCCCGGTCTGACTTTGGAGCAGCATCTCCGCCACACCGGCAGTATAGCCAAAATTACCATCAATCTGAAATGGGGGATGCGCACAAAACAAGTTACTGTAAACTCCACCACCTTGATTGTAATCTGTCCCTAAGCCACCGACCGGGGTAATAAAATTCTTAATGATGGTGTAAGCATGATCTCCATCCTGCAATCTTGCCCAAAAATTTACTTTCCAGGCCATAGACCAGCCTGTTGAAGCGTCGCCCCTGGCCAATAAACTTACTTTTGCTGCATTGGCAAGCTCAGGAGTTTTTATAGTACTGATCTGTTTACCGGGATGCAATGCAAACAAATGTGACGCATGCCGGTGAGTATCCTTAGGATCATCACGATCTGTCTCCCACTCCTGCAGCTGTCCCCATTTACCGATTTTAGGCGCCAACAAATGTGCTCTTAGATTGTAGATATGATCCCTGTATGCTTTATCTGTTTTCAATACATCTGCAGCGGCTATGTAATTGGTGAACAGGTCATATATGATTTCCTGATCATAAGTTACCCCATCCTCTGTAGGGCCATGTTCAGGGGACCACCCGTTGGGGGCTACCAGGGTACCGTCTGGTCTCCTTTTTAAATGGTCATCCCAAAACTCAGAGATTTCTTTCAGCAAAGGATAACCAAAGGTCCTTAAGTAAGCAATGTCTTTTGTAAATGCGTAATGCTCCCATACATCCTGTACATACCACGCGCTTCCGGGGGTATTCCATAAAAAACTTTCTCCGCCAAATATGCCATTCTCTGTTTTTACCGTCCAGCCCCGAACACCCGGGTATTGTTTCTGGGTATTCTGTTTTTTAACCTCGCGCATGCTGTTGATATAGTCCAGATATGGAAAATGACATTCAGCCAGATTGGTAGGTTCTGCCAGCCAGTAGTTCATCTGGACGTTGATGTTCGAATGGTAATCCGAACGCCACGGCGGATTGTTACTTTCGTTCCATAAACCTTGTAAATTGGCCGGTAATCCTCCTTTTCTGGATGAGCTGATCAGCAAATATCGTCCGTATTGAAACAAGATCTCCTCCAGACCATGGTCTGGCGTATGCTTATAATTGATCAGCCTTTGATAAGTAGGTACTGCACGCTGTGCCTGACTGGCACCGCCCAAATTCAAGCCAACCCTATTAAACAGAGCCTGATAATCTTTTAGATGATTCGCCTTCAATGCCGCAAAACTTTTAGCGGATGCAGCCGCAATCAGCGCTTTTACTTTGGGTCCCGGCGCAGCACCCCTCCAAAACTGGCTTCGCTTATTGCTATAATCGGTCGCTGCTGAAAGCAATACCGTAAAAGCATCTGCATGGCGAATGCTAAACTGAAAGCCGCCTTTCCCATCTGGTTCTATAAGGCTAGACCCGCCTTCCGTTTTTACCGCAACAGTTGCATGATAGGCAAGTCCATTTTCCAGTTTACCCATGATCTGTAAAGTCAGGCCTGATGCTGATACTTTTGCCTTGTGTGCATCTTTAAGCTGGATTGTAGCAGAGTAAGCCCCTTTTTTGCCTGCTGTATATCTGAGTACCATTACTTTATCTGGAAAACTGCAAAAATACTCTCTTTTATAGGCTACAGCATCACTGGTATAACTGACCTGCTGTATGGCTTTGCTCAGGTCAAGTTCACGACGGTAGTCTGAGGGCACTTCGGATGCAGTATCCTGACCATTATTAAAATCGACAAAAAGATCACCAAAGGCTTGATAGGCACCTGTTTCGGTTTCATCACCTGTCCACAAACTGATCTCATTGAACTGGATATGCTCTTGCTTCAAACCACCGAAAACCATCCCGCCTATTCTTCCATTACCCATTGGGTATGCATCAGTCATCCATTTTTGGGCAGGTTTATTATCCCAGATCGTTAAACCAGATGAGACAGCTGAAGTTTTTTTGTTCTGAGCAATCGACAGCTGAGTAACAACCAACACCTGAAAGATTGCAAACGCAATGATCAGGTAAAATTGACAACGGAGTAATTTCATTTCTTGTGCAGGTTTAATTGATAATCAATGATAGTCAAACGTACACTTGATATATTCAATTATTTTAACATCCTCATAAGCGATTTTGACATCGGTTAATTTGTTCTGCGTCCGACACCAAACTGGTCGCCAGACCGTACTGCTTTACCATTTTCAAAATCTACTTCGATCATTTTTTCACTTGCGACGCTATTGTTAAACTCATCTTTAAGCGTCAACAGCACTTTACGGGTCTTTACATCGATGACCTCACCACTTGAAGGGTAAGCGTACTTCCCATCCCGGCTAAAAGTCACCCATCCAGGCATATCCTGCAGCGGTATTGTGGTCAATTGCTGATAAGGTTCTTCTGCTTTAAAAACATGGAGGCGCATATTAAACCCGTCGCAAAGCCATATCTCTTTCTCATCAGGTGTGAGACCGATGCCATGGCTCGGATTCCCGTGCCGTCTTACCGGTCCTTTTTCCCATCCCTCAACAGTTACACGCGCAAGTTTTTTACCAGTCGTCAGGTCCCCTACCTCAAAACCAAGCAAACTGTCTACAGTTACATATGCTCTTGTTTCTTTTCCATTAACTGTAAGCGGGCGGATAAAATTACCGAAAGGGCCAGCCTGGTTGATGATCGTGTGTGTTTTTGTCTCTGCTATTTTCAGCCAGGGAGATCCCAGGTCACCCAGATAAACATGGTCTCCTGATGACCCATATACAGTATTATGCGCTCTTTTGAATCCCTGGATTTTTTTAATCACCTCCCCGGTCTTACAATCTACGACATTCCAAAATTTATTTTCCAAAGAAGGGAGATACATGATCATGCCATCAGGTGATATCGACATCCTGTCGGCCCCTCCTTCGATCATTTTTTCCCAGATGATTTTTCCAGAACTGAGATCTATACGCTGGAGAGACTCTAAAGTGCTGATATAGATACTATTGTTGGGAATACTTACTGCAATCCCTTTAACATTTGAAGGCTTTTTATTTGGATGAAAGCCCCCGGTCTCCATCCGTTTTATGAATTGATGGTTGTTATTGATATCAAAGATAAGCAAGCCATGCCCTCCATAACCCAGGTAATCACGTATTCCCGGAACCGCAACATACAAGTAACGGCCGGTATCGGGTATAGTCTTGCCGGTTAGCCAATGCTTTTCAGGCAATGTCCGTGCAGTAAGCATTAGTGTCATCAGCAGGAACAGAACAGGCAGGCTTCCCTTCTTCATAACTTGTTTAGGTTTTGTGAGTTAAACACTTAGTATTTATCAAACATAACAAGTCCATTCCTAAACCACAACAACTGCTGTGCTTATTTTCCTCCCAGCCTTTTCTGCTCAGCATCAAGTCCGGTCTGTCTGCTTCTCTCAGATTTAACAGTTGTTTTCCCAAAGCGGTAAGTAAAAGTCAACCGTACATTAGTTGAAGTACCCCATTGTACCAGGTTATATACATTACCTGGCAGGGTGCTGAATACCCGCCCCCTTTGGCTATGAAAAATATCACCAACCCCAAGTTTTAAGTTGCCGTTCTGATTTGGGAAATTATAGCGTAAACCTGCATCGGCGCTGAGCATACTTTTTAATTTAAAAGCTCCGTCAATCTGAGGAGTACTGGTGTATACAGAAGCATCGGCACTAAATTGCTTGCTCAGCGTAAAGTTATTTTGAGTGTACAGACTTGCACTAAATTGCTTTGAGTTCAAATCTGTACCATTAAGATCCGGCGCCTGGATCTGTTTGAAATAGCCCACAAGGTTATTCGTCATATTCCACCATTTGCTGAGCTTAACTGGAAAATTAAAGGTTAGCGATACAATATCATTCGAGGCAAGGTTTAACACAGTCTGATACATGGACTTCTTTGCCTCATTTTGCAGCAAAATCTGCGTAATCACATCTGAAGTGTGACTATATCCTAAGGCAACGCTATACTTTTGCTTCAAAAGATAAGTCGCCTCAAAATTTGTGGAATACTCAGGCTTCAAATTTGGATTTCCTTCATTGTAGGTATATTGATCCAAATAAAAAATAAAAGGATTCAGATTCTGATAATTTGGCCTGTTGATCTTTCTGGAATAAGACAGGCTGGCCACATGATCTGCATCAAAATTACGGCTCAGCGTCATGGACGGAAAAAAGTCCGTATAAGTCCGTTCAGTCAGCTGATCTATGGTGACTGAATTGCCGGTAGACTTAGTACGTTCAGCACGCAGGCCTGCCTGTACTGACATTTTACCCGCGGTAATATTCAGAATGGTGTATACCGCACCTACCTGCTCATCATATTTAAAGCGGTTGCTCCTGTTGTTATCCTGGATCCATTCCCCGTTGACATCATTCTCAAAGACAAAATTGTTGTCACTTTTCACACTGGCAAACTTAATACCCGCCTCGAGTTTAAACATTTTATTGAGCGGCAATACGTAATCACCTTTTATTGCCCTGATGTTGATATCAGAAGGTGCAAAGTTTCTGTAAATCTGTCCGTTCTTAAAAAAGGAACCATCTGGCAAAAAAAACCGGTTCACAAAATTTGCATTATTGGTACCGTCAAACGTGGAATAATCCAAATCAACCGTAATCTCCTGTCCGGCGGTATCCAAAACACCCTTATAATTGATGTTATATGAAAAGTTCTTACGATCTGAAGCATTTTTACTTGGTGTCTGCAATATTGAATCAGGCTGCGCAAACGAATCGCCGATAGCAATCCTGCTAAAACCCTTTTGATCAAATCCGTTTAGATTTCCCTTAAACAATACGCCCACCGTATGATTCCTGGTCAGGAAGAAGTCAGTCCCGATTTTAAAATTATTGGATGCAAAAACTGAAGTATCTTTATTTCGCTGGCTAAAATACAATTGCTTTGAGTCCATACCGGGCGTGATCCTGTCGATGGTCAGATTCTCCTGAAATGGCCACCTGTTGTAATCGTAAGAGCCAAACACATTAAAAAAATTTTTACGGTAGTTGAGATTGACAGCGTTATTGGATTGTAAGCGCTGGTTATATCCGGCGCCAATTGTCAGGCTTCCATTAAAGCCCTCCGCCCGGCTTTTCTTCGTTTTGATGTTAATAATTCCACCAGTTGCATTTGCCTCGTACCGGGCTCCGGGATTATTTACAATTTCAATGCTTTCTATTTCAGAACTCGACATCGATTTCAGCAGATTGACCACTTCGGCGCCGCTTAGATAAGTCTGCTTGCCATCTATCGTCACCAAGACATTGCCTTTCCCGGCAAGAGAGATGTTTTCATTATGATCAACAGTCACTCCCGGCGCTTTTTTCAATACTTCCAGCCCTGTAAGACCCGCTGCCGAAGGCGTCGCTTCGATATTGAAGATCAGCTTATCCCCTTTTCGCTCAAGAACAGGTTTAGATGCTGTGATATTTACTTCACTTAACTTATTGGCATTTTCTTTTAGTAAAATAACCGGGAGGTTATGTACAGGTGCTTTAAGTTCAAACACTGAACTTTTATTTTTTTCATATCCTACTGAGGTTGCCAGAATATAATAAAATCCGGGAGCAGCGGTGAGACCGAATTTTCCTTCTCCGTCAGTGATTGCAGTCGTGACCAGCACAGAATCTTTCGCAGTATATAAAAGTACACTTGCCGCTGGCAATGTTTGTTTATCATCTTTTACGGTTCCGGCAATCTTCTGATTTTGCTGAGCAGATAAACCAAAAGGTAAAACATACAGCAAAAACAGAAATGTAAATCTCAAATAGGTCCTCATCAATAGTGTGGTTATACCAATAAGACGAAATCAAAAAGAATTGGTTACAGCACGATTGAAATTTTATAAGTATGGTCATTTTATTCAATTACCACTCCCGGTCAATGAACCGGAAGATATTTATATCAAATCATTATAAAATAATTGTTGCAAATGCAGATCAAATTTGATGAAAAGGACGATTAGAACTCACTATCATTTTGACTTAGGTTTTGAATAAAATTATTCTGTTTTTTGTATAATCAGGAATGCATGGCAATGAACAATGATTAAACATCCGTTACTTCTCTTACTTTTAAGTACTATTGGCACTTCAACCCAGGCCCAACACTTAAATTTACCGGAACGCAGCAAAAATGCATTATCAGGTTCAGCTTTTGCAGCCACAATCCGGGATACCACACTTTCTCTTCCCGCACGTGAACAAATGATACTGAAGGAAGTTGAAGAAGGGAATGTACCCCGGTTCTTCCGTCGATTTATCGCAGTAACAGATACGGCTGTGATAGAAAAAAAACAATTTATAATAACTTACTTTGTAGCACCGGATTACCTGGTTATTGGATCGGATACTGATTATTTTTATTGTCCCCTGACTGCCAGCTCTGCACAAAAAATTGCAGCCGATCTTAATTGCACGCTCCCTACACGCAAAATGTCCGGCCAGATTTATCGTTCAGCAACTTTAAAGCTGAATCCACAGCCGATTCCGCCATCTCCACATATGATCACTGTTCCTGTCTTTGAAGACCACAACAGGCTTATACATGAGCAAATGGCTAAAATCGGTTCGACTCCTGGTGTCCTTACAGCCGGAAATAAAAAAGACGTCGTGATATCCAATAAAATTGTTGCTGATGACGGGACTTTACGCGTAGTAATTTATGGCTGGCATAAACCTGACGGCAAAGCTATTCAGCCATTATACAACGGTCATAAATATGACTGGGTCGATTATAGTCACGGTATTCGGCTGATACAAAATAATGTTTACATAAACGGCCATAAACGATCGGCTAAAAAAATATTGCAATCCAAAAAATATCATGCATTGTTATCTGACGAAGGTATGATTCCTGATCCCGTATATCCATAAAATCAGCAAAATTGAGCATCATCATGTTCAATAGCTATCAAAATTTATGTTTCTTTAAGACTTGATTTCGATTGAATCAAATTGAATAACATTTGAGGCCCACAGTTGAGGATATCAAATTCTATGGTTATTTTGTGCAAGCAAATTCCAAACTCAGGTTGCCGGCATTCTGAATTGGAGTTTAAGATCAATCACCAATAATGATCCTAACATAATTAATATGAAACCAAACTTACAATTATTACTTAGGCGGCGGTTCTCCACGCCAAAGAAATTATCAAAATATATGAGATTATGGATCGTGCTTTTTGCAATACTCTTCTCACAATCATTAACCTCCAGCGGACAATCCTCGCCGCACATAGAAAACCCTTACAAGGAACTTTCTTTGGGTGCCATTAAACCACAAGGCTGGTTAAAGGAAATGCTGGTACGCCAGAAAACCGGATCGACAGGAAGCCTGGATAAACTTTACCCCGCAGTGATGGGCCAGCGCAATGGCTGGCTGGGTGGTGACGGTGACCAATGGGAAAGAGGACCTTACTGGCTCGACGGACTATTGCCACTTGCCTATCTCTTAAACGACAAGGAACTGATTGCCAAAACCAAGCCCTGGATTGAGTGGTCTATTAAAAGCCAGCGGCCCGACGGCTATTTCGGACCTTCTAAGGACTACGGTCCTGAAAATGGGATCCAGCGGGACAACAGCCAGGATTGGTGGCCAAAAATGGTGATGCTGAAAGTGCTGAAACAATATTATTCAGCAACAGGCGATCAGCGGATCATTAAGCTGATGACTAATTATTTCAAATACCAGCTCAAAGAATTGCCGGGTAAACCTCTAGATAACTGGACATTCTGGGCAAAATATCGCGGTGGGGACAATCTGATGCTTGTTTACTGGCTGCATGAAATCACTAAAGATAGTTTCCTGCTCGAACTCGGTGATCTCATCCATAAGCAGACATTTGATTATACCAATGCTTTTTTAAATACAAAAATGCTGGCTACACCAGCCAGTATCCATTGCGTAAACCTTGCGCAAGGATTTAAAGAACCAATCATCTATTACCAGCATCATCCAGAACAAAAATACCTTGATGCGACAAAAAAAGGCCTTGAAGACCTTATACATTATAATGGAATGGCACATGGACTCTATGGCGGCGATGAAGCACTTCACGGCAACAACCCCACCCAGGGCTCGGAGTTTTGTTCGGCAGTAGAGATGATGTTTTCTCTGGAAAGTATGCTGGAGATCACCGGTAACGTGAGCTACGCTGATCACCTTGAAAAAATAACGTTCAATGCCCTGCCAGCTCAGGCATCAGATGATTTTGTGACCCACCAATATTTCCAGCAGGCCAATCAGATTATGGCCACGCGAAAGACCAGGAATTTTGAAGTGAACCATCATGGCACTGACGTGTGTTACGGAGTACTGACAGGTTACCCCTGCTGCACTTCGAACATGCACCAGGGCTGGCCCAAATTTACCCAGAACCTGTTTTACTCGACCGCTGACAAAGGAATAGCCGCACTGGTTTATTCGCCAAGTGAAGTGCGCATGAAAGTTGCTAATGACATTCCGATCAGGGTTGTAGAGGAGACGGGCTATCCATTTAATGAGAATATTAAGTTCACCGTAAATATTGAAAAGAAAGGTAATGCGACCTTTCCCTTCCATTTAAGGATTCCGGCATGGTGCAAAAAAGCAAGTATTAAAATCAATGGCAACACTTATAAAGAAGAACCCGGCAATCAGATTGTGAAAATTCAAAGAGAATGGAAATCAGGGGACGTCGTCGAATTGGCTTTACCAATGCACATTTATAAAAACACCTGGCAGGAATACTCTGTATCGATAGAACGGGGTCCGCTGGTTTACGGACTGAAGATAGGCGAAGATAAAAAATTCGTAAAAAATGTAACCGACCCGCAGGAATACGGAGAAGGTTATTACGAAATTAAACCTACCACGCCCTGGAACTACGGCTTACTCAATGTAAGGAACGATAAACTTGCAGAGAACTTCATTGTCGAAAAGCAAAACGCGCCCCTTGCCAATTATCCATGGAACCAGGAAAACGCACCTGTAAAAATCAAAACCAGGGCAAAACGAATTCCAATCTGGCAGGTATATAATGAAATGGCTGGGCCTCTGCCTTTTAGCACAATATTTCAGCTGGAAACCGATCAAAACACAGAGGAAATTACATTGGTACCTTACGGGTGTACTGAGTTGAGGATATCTCAATTTCCGGTAATCAGGTAGAAAATGATTACATTTGGGGAACCACTTGGTTATATATCACAAAGTAAATGGAAACGAGAAGAGACGTATTCAGGCTATAGCTGACCCAACACGGAGAGCTATCATACAAATGATCGCAAAAGGGAAGCATCTGAATGGATCGACCAATACCGGAAATTCTGGATTGCAGGTAAGCTCCCAATACACATCTATTAAAGACGACAATAGATTGTGCGGTCTAAGTTCTGTGTATTTCACTGCGGTGCCAATTCCTAAATTAGAAGCAAGATACAGTTTTTTAATCTACCAGCTGATTTAACAGTTAGTTTACCATATTGTAAGAATCCATAGTGTATGTAAAATATTGTTCTATTTTTACCAGGTGAAAGAAGTACTGTCGAAATCTGGTGAATATATGTTCGGGCTCACAAGAGGGCTGACCAAACTGCAATCCAAGCCTGCTCAGTATAAAGAGTATGCAATCCAGTATATTCCGGCTGGCAAAGGCTGTTATCATGCGGACTTCGGTGTATTTCCCTTTGAGGGCCCGGTGCTTTTATTTGCGACGCCATTGCAGACCCTGAAGATTGACACTTCGTTACCGGAACAATCATGGATGCTCCGATTTCATGGCGATTTTTATTGCATTGAATATCACCGCGCAGAAGTTTGCTGTAACGGTTTGTTGTTCAATAACATTTACATTGAGCCGTCGGTAAACCTGACCATAAATGAGGCCCGTGAATTCGAGCTTCTTTTGTCTCAGATTGTGCAGGAATTTGAGAAAGAGAATCCTTCGGAAATTGTAATCAGAGCTTACCTGCAGCTGTTTCTGGCAAAGTCAAGCACGATAAAAATGAGAACGCTGTCTGAGGTGGCTGCGCAAAACCAGTACGACCAGCCAATGGAACGTTTCAGGGTACTGGTAGATGAGCATTACCTCCTGTTACGCAAGCCAAAAGACTATGCTTCGTTATTGGGCATGGCACCAAATACCCTTACTAAACGATGCAACAGTTATTATAAAAAGCCGCCTTCGCACCTGATCACTGAAAGGCTGATACTGGAAGCTAAAAAACAACTCCACCTTACCAGAAAAAGCATAAAAGAGATTGCTTTTGCACTCAACTTCGAAGATGAATTTTATTTTAGCCGTGTATTTAAAAGGTTTACCAAGGTCTCACCACAGGCTTTCAGGGACATGACAGGAATTTCTGTTGTGGCAGATTCGCACATGTAAAATCCTTTTTCATCCATGTTATCCTGATTCGTATTGATGTAATTTTGGATAAAACAAATACATCATGAAGAATTCGTTTCTTACAACACTCGCACATCTTGACGGTCTTGGCAACAGGATTATCCGCTATGGAACAGTTGTCATTTTAGTCTGGATAGGCGCATTAAAATTCGCAACGTACGAGGCAGACGGCATTACCCCTTTTGTTGCAAACAGCCCGTTTATGTCTTTCTTTTATAACCATCCTTCAGAATACAAAGCGCATGTGAACAAAGAAGGTGAATTTATCGCCGGAAACCACCAGTGGCACATTGCCAACAATACCTACGGGTTTTCAAAAGGCCTGGGAATATTGCTAATCGGGATGGGAATTTTGGTAGCTTTACATAAAGCGGCGCCGCTGCTGAGCATCACGGGAAGCATCCTGATCTTTATCATGACCCTGGGCACGTTATCGTTTTTAGTTACAACACCGGAAAGCTGGGTGCCTGCATTGGGTGACCAACATCATGGTTTCCCCTATCTTTCAGGCAGAGGAAGGATGGTCGTTAAGGACCTGTTGTTATTGGGAGGCTCTTTCATTACCATGAGTGAATCGGCAAGATATTATTTAAGCAAAAAACACTAATCAGTTTACATCATGGAAACGCAATCAATAGTATCATCCATTTCAGCTATTCTAGTCCGGGATTTACAAAAGACCATGATGAAGTGTCAGCCTATCAAAATCAGGACATACTTTGGATCAGGGAAGGTTCAATAAACAATTCAGCGGGAAATCTTGCCCTTCATATTGCCGGAGCGGTTCATCACTTTATAGGAGCTGTATTAGGCAGTAATGGTTTTGTCCGGGACAGGGATAAGGAATTCAGTGCAACCAGTACGACTACCGGGGAAATCGTTTTGCAGCTAAACAATGCCAAAAATGTCGTGCAGGAGGTTTTACATCGCACTAACGATGAAGATCTCTTCAAGGAATTTCCCGCTAAAATAATGGAAAATACAATGAGAACCGATTATTTTCTCGTGCACCTGGTTAGTCATGTAAATTATCACCTGGGGCAAATTAACTATCACCGCAGGATTTTAACTAATGACTTGAATGATGATTAGCTATTGCAGTCTTCGTTTTGAATCTTAGGTATCCCGCGTGGAACTTTCCTGTCTTAAACTGGTCACTGATGTGCACCTTTTTCATTTTTATGCAAAAATGCCACCCTTTTGGGGCAGCATTGCACATCGCGGAGGAAGAGGGATTCGAACCCTCGGTACCGTTGCCAGTACGACAGTTTAGCAAACTGTTCCTTTCGGCCACTCAGGCATCCCTCCGAATACTCAAAAATATTCCTTTTGAGGTTGCAAATATAGCAATTCATTGATATTTGCAAAAGAAAATTACAGTGTTTGCTGATAATCTATTCTCACATGATAAATACTCATGAGCATTGTCTTGAAAATCAGCTTTATAGTTTCAAGGTCTTTTAATGTAATGTCACAATTGTCCAGCTGATTTTGTTCCAGCTTATAATCAATGATGCGTTCAACCAGGTCGTTTATATTCTGGGCATCCGGATTTTTCAAGCTTCTTGAGGCAGCTTCCACTGAGTCCGCGAGCATCAGCACACCAGTTTCCTTTGAAAAAGGAATCGGCCCCGGATACCGGAAAATATTCTCGTCAACAAATTTTTCAGGACTGTTCTTTAAAAACGACTGGTAAAAATAATCAACCCTGGTATTCCCGTGGTGTGTCCTGATGAAATCAATCACACTTTCCGGCAGCTGATGCTTACGGGTGATCTCTATGCCCTTGTGGACATGCTTGATGATGATCTGGGCGCTTTGCTCATAGGGCAGCTTATCGTGCGGGCTTATCCCTGTATTCTGGTTCTCAATAAAATACTGAGGATTTTCGATCTTACCGATGTCATGGTACAAAGCCCCTGCCCTGACCAGCAGCGAATTCCCGCCTATTTTAAATATCGCAGCTTCCGCCAGATTCGCGACCTGCAAAGAATGCTGAAAAGTGCCCGGCGCTTTAAAGGCCAGTTCCCTTAGCAATTTATTGTTGGTATTGGTCAGTTCGATCAGCGCCACATCTGACGTAATTCCAAACAACCTCTCAAAACCGTAAATGAGCGGATAAGCCAGCAAAGAAAGCAGCACACTCACTATAAAAGGCACAAAATTGATCCATTCTATCTCGCTAAGCGAACCTTCCCTGAGCAAAGCAATACCAATGAAGGAAATCAGATAGGCTGACAGAATATACATGGCAGACAATAGCAGCTGCTCACGCTTGATCAGGTTCCTAATGCTGTAAATGGCTACCATACCCGCAGTGGTCTGATAGAAAACGAACTCAAAACTATTGGGTACAAAGAACCCCGCGATCAGGATCACCAGCAAATGCAGATATAACGCAAGCCGGGTGTCAAACAGGATCCTGATGATGATCGGTACAATGCAAAAAGGAATGTAGTAAAGACTTGGCAGATTCAGCTTTATGGCCCAGGTAAGAGACAGCAGCATGGTTGTAGTGACCAGCAAAAGCAGGGAAAGCTGCCTGTTGTCCGCGAAAATATCTTTTCTGAACAATTTTAAAAATACCATCAGTAAACTCACAATAAAGCCAACCAGTAAAACCTGACCACAATACACAAGCGTACTGTTTCCTATGGTTTTGGTCTGCGCCTCATAAGTCTCCTTAAATGACTGCAGCTTTTGAAAGGCCTCGTCATCAATTACATTGTTTTTGGCAATAATGAGTTCTCCTTTCTGCACCATTCCCCTGGTAGTAGACAGGCTGTTGATGGTCGTTTCCTGTACAATGGATGTCAGCTTTTCATTAAAAATAATATTCGGTCTCAGGTGATCTTCCACCAGGTTGACAACAACATCCTTAACCCTAAGATCTACGGAAGAAAAGTTATCTTTAAAATATTCAAGGGCGGTCTGTACTGTAAAAACGTCCTGGGAACTGTAAGTTTTGCTGACGTTGTCGTCCAGCAATGAAAAATCATAATAGCGGTTTCCTTTTTGGTGCTTGTTATTTATGGCTATAATACCCTTTGTATAAATCGATTTTAACAATTTAAGAGATGCCTGCTTATTGACTGGCTTATCGGCCTCAGGCAAAGCACTGCTCCGCCATTTGACATCAAATTCATTTAAATAAGCTTCTTCAATCTCATTGAAGAGGTATCTATTGAAGGAATAGATCGGCAATATATTTTCCAGGGCATCTTTTTTGTCAGTATTGACCTGAGGATTTGTCTTGAGAATTGCGAAGCTGAAAGGTGAAATGAGGTCTTTGTTCTTCCAGATGCCCCCCTTCTCAAATTCATACCTGAACCTGGGTTGTTTGGGAAGAAAGATAGTAATGATCAACACAGAAAGTACCATCATGATATATTTTATATTTGATGAGTACTTGCGGTACAGAACCTTATGAGAATTTTTCTTGATCTTTGCCAACGTTAGCGCCTCCTGATTTTATTCAAACTTAGATAAAATTTTAGTTTTATCGGCTTCCCCCTTTCCCTAAAAACAAAATAACTTAGTCGCAGGCAGCTAACAGGGTTTATTTTCGTTCTTATTTAATTTTGCTTTTTATATGCTTTAATATTGCTATTATTTTACTTTTTTATTGCTTAAGCAAAAGGATAGCAAAAGAATAGCAAAACAATAGCAAAAGGAAAGCAAAAGAAAATTTAAGCAGAACAGCTACTCAATAACCGTGATCATTGAAAGAAACCATCCGGATTGTGATTTTTGATTAGGCTGTTGCAGGCTGGGCAAAAGTTCACTGAAGGAACAAAAATAATACAAATTAAATTGTGTTAAATGCTTTTCCAGTTTAACGTCAGTAATTCTAAATTACATAACTTTGCATTCAACTAACTTAAAGTATACATGAAAGAAGTAGTAATTGTTTCTGCGGTAAGAACTCCTATCGGCAGCTTTGGCGGTTCATTGTCTGGCTTTTCTGCAACGCAACTGGGCGCTTTGGCCATAAAGGCAGCCGTTGCCAGGGCAGGCATCAAAACTGATGATGTCCAGGAAGTCTATATGGGCAACGTGCTCTCGGCCGGTTTGGGCCAGGCCCCTGCTACACAGGCCGCAAAATTCGCAGGCCTGCCAGATGTCCCGTCTACCACAATTAATAAGGTATGCGCATCAGGAACCAAAGCAATTATGCTTGCAGCACAAAGTATTGCCCTGGGCCAAAACGACGTCATTGTAGCTGGCGGTATGGAAAGTATGAGTAATGTACCCTATTATTTGGATAAAGCACGTACGGGCTATCGTCTGGGTCATGGGCAACTGACAGATGGACTATTGAAAGATGGATTATGGGATGTTTACAATGACTATCATATGGGTTCAGCCGCTGAACTGTGTGCATCAGAATGCAGCATCAGCCGTGAGGACCAGAATGCTTTTGCGATCAGTTCTTATAAAAGGGCCCAGGCGGCACAGACCGGCGGTAAATTTACCACAGAGATCGTTGCAGTCGAAGTAACGGACCGCAAAGGCGAAATCACACTGATCGATAAAGACGAAGAACCTTTTGCCGTAAAGTTTGATAAGATTCCCGGGCTAAAGCCCGTTTTTAAGAAAGATGGCACTGTAACCGCAGCCAACGCATCTACATTAAATGATGGCGCAGCGGCGCTGGTCCTGATGAGTGCAGACAAGGCCAAAGAACTTGGATTGAAACCCCTGGCGAAGATTTTGGCATATGCTGACGCACAGCAGGCACCCGAATGGTTTACCACTGCTCCGTCCAAAGCCATCCCACTTGCATTACAAAGGGCAGGCAAAAGCATTTCAGATGTAGATTTTTTTGAAATTAATGAAGCTTTTTCTGTAGTTTCACTTGCAAATAATAAGGAACTGGGATTGACAGAAGATAAAGTAAATGTAAATGGCGGTGCTGTAGCATTGGGTCACCCGCTGGGTGCATCAGGTGCCAGAATCGTAGTGACCTTACTTTCTGTGCTCACTCAAAATCATGGAAAAATAGGTGTTGCGGGAATATGCAATGGCGGCGGCGGTGCCAGCGCCATTGTAATAGAAAACTTA
The DNA here is from genome assembly GCF_030244015.1 of Pedobacter ginsengisoli. Taxonomy (GTDB): domain Bacteria; phylum Bacteroidota; class Bacteroidia; order Sphingobacteriales; family Sphingobacteriaceae; genus Pedobacter; species Pedobacter ginsengisoli. The sequence continues at coordinate 676,207 of NZ_JASSYX010000002.1, read as the reverse complement.
AGATAAATGCATAAGGGCCTACAAGCTTTACTGATCTTCTTTTTGCTGTGCTGCGCCTCAAAAAATATGCAGGCACAACATAGTTTCACGTTCAACAACGGACCTGTGATGTTTAAATACCAGGATTCGCTCAAGACCATCAGCGCAAAGACCTTTGATGCGGAAAGCAATGCCAGACGGTTTGCGCTCAATGCCACTTTCATCAAGACCCTGGTCAACGCCCTGAAAACACCCCACTCCTTTCATTTTAACTTCGACTCCCTACAAAAAGTCTCTATATTAAAGGCACCGGATAATTCTTTCCGGATCTTTACCTGGTATGTCCCTGTGGATGATGGCTCTTATCGTTATTTCGGTACTATTCAAATGGCCACAGCCGATGGTAAGTTAAAACTGTACCCGCTGATTGACAACACAGAGCAGATCAAAGATCCAAATGCCGTAACCGGCAGCAAGAACTGGTATGGTGCCCGTTATTATGAAATTGTGCCGGTTATCGTGAGCGGCAGACAGCCATTTTACACGCTGATCGGCTGGAAAGGTAACAATGCTAAGACTTCTAAAAAAGTGATCGATGTGCTTTCTTTTGAAAAGGGTGAACCGGTATTCGGTAAACCGGTATTTGAAGGTTTAAAGGGCGCCGGCATAAAAAACAGGATAATTTTTGAATACAACAAGATGAATTCTATGACCCTTACTATGGATAAGTCGGTGAATATGATCGTCTTTGACCACCTTGCCCCGTTTACAGCGGAAATGGAAGGAAATTTTGAATATTACGCATCCGATTTGAGTTTTGATGCGTATAAGATATTAAATGGAAAACTAAAACTGGTGGAAAATGTAGAGCTTAAGAATGAGCCTAACGTAATGGATGAGTTTTATACAGACCCCACAGACAAAAATACCAAGCCTATTAAGAAGTTATAGAGGCATTTGGGACTTTGCCTCCATGTACCTATATTGCGCAACAAACTAACTAAACAAGCTAAATATTATACACTAAAAGACTAAAATGAACACAAAAACTTTGGATACCCCAAATAATTTTTTTGAGAGTAAAGTATTGGGACATCCGGCAGGATTGTTCGTGCTTTTCTTTACTGAAATGTGGGAGCGCTTCTCTTATTATGGGATGCGGGCCTTGCTGGTACTTTTTCTGACATCCAGTATTGCTACCGGCGGCTGGGAATGGTCAAAAGCCGAAGCTATTTCATTGTATGGCACCTATACAATGGGTGTCTACCTGACTCCTGTACTGGGAGGACTGATCGCAGACAGGTTGCTCGGGTATCGCTGGGCAGTAATTCTTGGTGCTTTGATCATGACAATAGGCCATGCGAGTATGGCGCTGGAGACGCCGGTATTTCTCTATGTCGGACTTGGCTGTCTGATGGCAGGAAATGGATTGTTTAAACCTAACATGACATCGATCGTTTCTAAAATGTACAAAGATTTCCCGGAGAAAAAGGACGGTGCTTATTCGATCTTTTATATGGGAGTAAATGCGGGTGCTTTTTTAGGGATCATGATCTGCGGCTATGTCGGGGAAAAGATTTCATGGAGCTGGGGTTTTGGCCTCGCCGGTATTTTTATGTTCCTGGGCATGATGCAATTTTACTTCACTAAGGGCATATTTGGCAATATCGGCTTGCTTCCCGGCGAAGAGAAAAAGCTGAAGGCCGCTGAAGAGCTGGCCAATCCAAACCCAACTGTCATTGAAGAAAAGGTACCGGGGCATGTCGTCAGGGACCGGCTGATCGTCGTTCTGATCTTTTCGATCTTCACTATTTTCTTTTGGGCCGCCTTTGAGCAGGCCGGCGGAAGTATGACCATTTTTGCCAAAGAGAATACCACCCGGATACTTACCGGCAATGCAGGTGTTACCTTTAAGATCGTAGATGCCCTGCTGACCATTGTGCCCCTGGGAATTATCACGTATGTGCTCTCCAGGTTATTTGCACAAACTTTCTCCAGATACAAGGTTGGAAATACCATTCTTTCCTGTAGTTTTCTGATCATCTGGGCCATTGTGCTCTGGAAAGTGAACCGTGAGTTTGTGGCTGAAACAACAGAGATTGCCGCCTCCTGGTTTAACATTCTCAACTCCCTCTTTATCATTTGTTTTGCCCCGGTATTCTCAAAATGGTGGGAAAGTAAGTTCAATTTACCAGCTTCGATGAAGTTCGGCCTCGGACTGGTCCTGCTCGGTATCGGTTTCGGTTTTCTAGCCTATGCGGCAACGTCGATTACTTCTCCGGATATAAAGGTAAGTATGGTGTGGCTGGTACTGGCCTATCTGTTTCACACCTTAGGTGAGCTTTGCATCTCACCGGTTGGTCTGTCATATGTCAGCAAGCTGGTACCTGCTGCCTGGATAGGTTTTATGTTCGGTGTATATTATCTGTTCATCGCAATGGGCAATAAGTTGGCCGGTGCTACAGGAAGTATGATTGAGGAGATCAGCAACAAATATAGCCTGTCTACATTTTTCCTTATTTTTACAATAATCCCTATTGCTGCAGGACTGCTTATTACAGCGCTTCATCCATTGATAAAAAAACTGATGCACGGTGTAAAATAAAAAGATTAGGGCCTCTGGATATTTTCAGAGGCTTTTTGATATAATAATAAAGCGGTGGCTCCGCAACAAAAGACTTTATCGTATGGCTGAAACTATAACCCTCAACGAAATCCAGAGCTTTAAAGGAAAGTATCCTAAACAACTTTGGGCACTTTTCTTTTCTGAAATGTGGGAACGCTTCTGTTTCTATGGAATGCGCGGGATGCTTACCTATTTTATGGTAACGCAGTTGTTCATGAACGACAGGGATGCCAACCTGCAGTATGGTGCCACCCAGGCTTTCGTTTATGCTTTTACATTCATTGGAGGCTTATTTGCTGATAAAATTCTTGGATTCAGGAGATCGTTATTTTGGGGGGGCATCCTGATGATTGTTGGCAGTGCCATTCTGGCAACTGATCCGCATCAGTTTTTCTTTCTCGGAATTAGCTTTACCATCATCGGCACAGGTTTCTTTAAGCCCAATATTTCAACAATGGTGGGTACACTTTATAAAAAGGGTGATAACAGACGTGATGCCGGATTTTCTCTATTTTATGCAGGTATCAACATTGGTGCCCTGCTGGGCGGCTATGCTTGTATTGCAATCGGAAAAGGTGAATTGTTCAGCTCCATTGTGCCATCGGGAAGTACCTGGAACGTAGCATTTGGATTGGCGGCAGTCGTCATGACGATAAGCCTTGTCACCTTTCTTTTTACACAAAAGACCCTCGGGCCTATCGGTCTCCCGCCTTCCGGCAATGAAAATTTTGAAGAAGTTGTGTCAGAGGGCATCGATTCAAAGGTCGTGCCGGAACCTGTTGTGATCAGTCAACGGGCAATGCCAAAAAAATGGTATACTTATGCGGTCTACATTGGTTCGCTGGCTGTAATTCCAGTCATCATGACTATGGTTGCCAAAACACAGTATACCGATTATTTCATGTATATCATCGGGCCGGCAACCTTACTTTATCTTTTTTATGAAATGTTCAAATACAATGTGGCTGAACGTAAAAAACTGGTTGCCGCACTGGTATTCATCATCTTCTCTATTATTTTTTGGGGAATCTACGAGCAGAGCGGCGGTTCACTAAGTTTGTTCGCTGCAAGGAACCTTGATAACAAAATTTTGGGCACTATAACTTTGGATCCGAATGGCGTAAATAACTCTGCAAATTCACTCTTTGTGATCATATTCGCCTTTATATTCAGTGTGATCTGGATTGGTATGGCCAGAAAGAAAATTGAACCCAATACCCTGATTAAATTTGGACTGGCCTTCCTGTTTCTGGGCGCGGGTTATTTTATTTTTTACACTACACGATTTTTTTCAAACGGTTCAGGTATCGCCTCACTGGATGTATTTACGGTTGCTTATCTTGCTGTAACCTTTGGAGAGCTTTGCCTGTCGCCGATAGGGCTTTCTATAATGACCAAATTATCTCCTAAAAAACTTCAGGGCGTAATGATGGGCATGTGGTTTCTGGCCAGTGCCTACGGGCAATACGTAGCAGGATTATTGGGTGCGGGCCTGTCTACCGCCGACGAAAACGATACTTTGCAACAGAAACTGATCACCTTTACTGATGGTTATAAACAGCTTGCTATTTATGCGCTGATAGCAGGAGTGATATTAATTGTAATCTCTCCTTTTGTAAGAAAGCTGATGCAAGAGGTAAAATAACGCAGTCGGTTTTTCGCTGTACAGGGTACTTTAATGTGATTTAACACAAATTAACCTTTAGTATGTCGATACTGCTAAAGGTTTTTTCATTTAGATTATATAATTTCGCACATTAATTTATTCTACGTGTCAGACAGCTTAGTCATAATTCCTACTTACAACGAAAAAGAGAATATCGAACGGATCATTAGAAAGGTTTTTTCTTTAAGTTACTTTTTTGAAATTTTAATCATTGATGATGGCTCACCTGACGGCACTGCTGATATCGTAAAAAAGCTGCAGCTGGAATATCCTGCACTGCATTTGGAACAGAGAACGGGAAAGCTAGGCCTGGGTACTGCGTATATACATGGTTTTAAATGGGCGCTGGAAAGACCACAATACGGTTATATATTTGAGATGGATGCCGATTTCTCTCACAACCCTGACGACCTGATCAAACTCAGACAAGCCTGCATAGAAGGCGCAGATGTAGCCATCGGTTCCCGCTATGTGAGAGGAGTAAATGTAGTGAACTGGCCAATGAGCAGAGTGCTCATGTCTTATTTTGCTTCCATGTACGTGCGGCTGATCACCAGGATCGATATTCAGGATGCAACAGCGGGATTTAAATGTTACAAGCGACGGGTGCTGGAGAAAATTCCGATGGAAAAGATCAAGTTTGTGGGCTATGCTTTTCAGATCGAGATGAAGTTTACAGCCATTAAATATGGATTTAAAGTAGTAGAGGTACCCATCATTTTCACAGACCGTACGGAAGGCACTTCTAAAATGAGCACAAGGATTTTTAGAGAAGCATTTCTTGGTGTAATCCAAATGAAGGTCTGGAGCTGGTTCAGGAAATACAGTTAGTTCATTCCTTTCCCTCACGCATCATTTCACTGAATGTCATTCCCCTGTCCATTGCGGATACGATCTTAACCAGTCTTTTGGTTCGGGTAGGTTCCGTTTTAGCTGAGTTTAGCCAGTTGATATACCAGTTCCGGTGCGACATTGGCAGTTTCATAAAACCTTCCATCAAATGCGGTTCATCTGACAGACAAAGCTCCAGGTCTTCGGGTATTTCAATTTTAAAATCTTTGTCTTCTTCCAGCTGAAGTTCAACAATTGCCCCTTTTTCTTTTCTTAGCTGTTTTCGCAAACTGGCTTTCAATGCAATGATAAAATCGCCCTCTCCCATTGGAACAGTAGCCATTCCGACAATTTCGACGTGATCTATCCTACCTTTAACCCTAAAGCTCTTTTTACAATCAGGCTTAATTTCATTGGCTATAGTGCCGGGGATAAACACATAGCTCCAGCCTGTTTTTTCGCCCATTTCAGCAAAACGCTCTATCTCAGCTTTGAAAGTGATCATATAAGAATTTGAAAGTGATCATATAAGAATTAAAGATATTAAGAATCTGGCAAAGCAAAAATACATAGTTACCGGCATCTGAAAAAATGGTATGGGATGGAAAACACACTTGCTATATGCACCCAAAAAAAGTCGGGTTAAGATGAGGACATAGGGAATTGTGCCCTTTTTCAGGGCGCAAGATCCAGTCCGAAGCTAACCCGACTTTTTAATTAAATAAAAACATGGAGTTTTTAGTATGAAGTGCAGTCTAAAATAACAATATCTACTTTCGAAAGCTCAAAACTTCTCTTCAATCCCCAGCCCAAACAACGCAAAGTCATACTTTACAGGATCCAGCGGATCAAACCGAAGCAGTTGAGCAGTGAGTTCAACAGCAGTACGCCAATCCGTCTGCTTCCTTTCAATGAGGCCAAGTTTGCGGGCCACACGATCCACATGAACGTCGCATGGGCAAATAAGATCTGATGGTTTAAGCGTGTTCCATATACCAAAATCCACACCCATATTGTCTTTTCTGACCATCCACCTGAGAAACATGTTGAGCCGCTTACAGGTCGATTTCTGCAAAGGTGATGAAACATGCTTAATGGTCCGGCGCGGATAATCAGGCAGAGAAAAAAAATAAGCACGGAAATAGTTGAGAGCCCTTTCTATTTTAGGCTGCTGCAAAGCAAGCTCAGAAAGCATGCAGGCGGAAGAACTGTAAGCAGCATTGTTGTCAGACAACTCATCAGCAGAAACAAGACCGGCTAATGAGTCAATACCAGAATAGCTATCGAGAAAAACATCAGAAGGCGCAAGAAAAGCAGCTTCCAGGCTCTCATGCTGACTATAATGCTCCCGAAAAAAAGCAACAAAATACAACAAGTCCGTATCGTTGAATGTACGGTGCCTGAAACCCAAAAGACCCTTCAGATCATCATCAGTATGGTGCAGCATGAACTGGTAGGGATCATTATCCATACGCTGAAATAGCTCATTGCACTTGTTGATGATGGTTTTGCGTTGTCCCCATGCTAAAATTGCCGCAAAGAAAGCAGCAATTTCAATATCCTGTTTTTTGGTATACTGGTGAGGGATACAGATGGGATCATTCTGAATAAAATCAGGTCTGTTGTACTGAGCAGCCTTTAAATCTAAAAAATCCTTCAGTTCTAAAAATTCCAATAGCTATCGTATTTATTTTAGTCAGGCCGGGATGCCGGGCTATTCCGAAGCGGGCCCGGGAATAAACACTCAGCATGACGATCAGCTAATTATTTAAGCGCCTGTTCCAGATCTTCAAGCAGGTCATCGATATCTTCAACGCCAACACTCAAACGCAGCAGGTTATCTGTTATCCCGACTTTTTCACGTTCCTCTTTAGGAATTGAACCATGCGTCATAGTCGTCGGATGGTTGATCAGGGATTCCACGCCACCCAGCGATTCTGCTAAAGTGAAAACCCTGAACGAAGAAGCAATGCGAAAAGTCTCTTTCAGATCTGCATCTTTCAACGTGATGGAAACCATCCCGCCAAAACCACGCATCTGCCTTTTAGCAATGTCATGATTAGGATGGTCTTCAAAACCCGGCCAGTAGATCTTGTCGATCTTTGGATGGTTTTTTAAAAAACGGGCAACCTTTTCACCATTCTCGCAATGCGCTTTCATCCGCAGGTGAAGCGTTTTGATCCCCCTCAGCACCAAAAAAGCATCCTGGGGACCCGGGGTAGCACCACAAGCATTATAGATGAACCAAAGATCTTTGTAGAGCTGGTCGTCATTGACCACCAAAGCGCCCATCACAACATCTGAATGGCCCCCTATGTATTTCGTAACAGAATGCATCACAATATCAGCACCCTGATCCATAGGATTTTGGAGATATGGTGAAGCAAAAGTATTGTCGACGGCCAGCAGCAGGCTATGCTGTTTACTAATCCTTGCAACGCCCTCAATATCAATGATCCGCATGGTTGGATTGGTAGGAGTTTCTATCCAGATCAGCCTGGTCTTGTCATTGATGGCCGGTAGTATGTTTTCAGGTTTGGACAGATCCAGGAAATGAAATTTGATGCCGTATTTTTCATAAACCTTAGTGAAAATACGATAAGAACCGCCATAAAGATCATTACCAGTGATCACTTCGTCACCGGGCTTCAGCAACTTAAGTACCGCATCGGTCGCTCCCATTCCGCTGGAAAACGCAAGACCATATCTGGCATTCTCCAGAGCAGCCAAACAGTCTTCCAATGCCTTACGGGTCGGGTTTGTGCCTCTGGAATACTCATATCCCTTGTTGTCACCCGGAGACTTCTGCCAGTAGGTGGAGGTTTGGTATATAGGGGTCATGACTGCCCCTGTTGTAGGGTCAGGTTCCTGACCGGCATGAATAGCTTTAGTTGCGAATTTCATAATTACTGAGATTAATAAGCCCTGGCAAATAGCACGCGCTGGGTAGAGGGCTTGCCTGAGTAGATACAAACCCCGTCTTCCTGCTGATTATCTAAAGGAACGCATCTGATAGTGGCTTTAGTCTCTTCCTTAATCTTTTGTTCAGTTTCAGGAGTGCCATCCCAGTGTGCGGAGATGAAACCGGCCTTGCCGTCCAGCAACTCTTTAAACTCTTCGTATGAATTGGCCGGGGTAATGTGTTCCGCCCTGAAATCAAACGCTTTTTTATAAATGTTCTGCTGTATATCTTCTAACAGTTGTGGAATATAGATCTCCAGCCCTTCCTGGTTTACTGTCTGCTTTTCACGGGTATCCCTGCGGGCAAGCTCTACAGTTCCGTTTTCCATATCACGGGCGCCAATCGCAAGACGGACAGGCACACCCTTAAGCTCGTATTCTGCAAATTTGAAGCCCGGACGCTGTGTATCCCGGTCGTCGTATTTAACCGAAATGCCCAGGCGTTTTAGCTTGGCGATCAGGGTATCCACAAAAGCTGAAATATTATTGAGTTCCTCGTCTGTTTTATAGATCGGCACGATGACCACCTGTATAGGTGCCAGTTTAGGCGGAAGTACCAATCCGGCATCGTCGCTGTGCGCCATGATCAGCGCACCCATCAAGCGGGTTGAAACCCCCCATGAACTGGCCCATACATGTTCCAGTTTACCTTCTTTGCTGGTAAATTTGACATCAAATGCTTTCGCGAAGTTCTGACCCAGGAAGTGCGAGGTACCGGCTTGTAAGGCCTTACCGTCCTGCATCAATGCCTCAATACAATAGGTATCCAGTGCACCTGCAAAACGCTCGTTGGGAGTTTTTACACCTTTAACCACTGGCACGCCCATCCAGTTCTCCGCAAAATCGGCATAAACATCGAGCATCTGTCTGGTTTCAGCGATTGCTTCTTCAGCTGTTGCATGAGCGGTATGCCCTTCCTGCCAAAGGAACTCTGTAGTCCGCAGGAACAAACGCGTACGCATTTCCCATCGCACAACATTGGCCCATTGGTTGACCAGGATGGGCAGGTCACGGTACGATTGGATCCATCCTTTATAGGTGTTCCATATGATGGTTTCAGATGTAGGCCTTACGATCAGTTCTTCTTCCAGTTTAGCGGTTTCATCTACGATAATGTTTCCGTTTCCGTCATTTTTCAGACGATAGTGTGTCACAACGGCACATTCTGTCGCAAAACCCTCTACGTGAGAAGCTTCCTTGGAAAAAAATGACTTAGGAATGAATAAAGGAAAATAAGCATTACTGTGCCCGGTATCTTTGAATTTTTGATCTAAAACCGCCTGCATCTTCTCCCAAATGGAGTATCCGTAAGGTTTTATGACCATGCAGCCTTTAACCGCAGAATGCTCTGCCAGGTCTGCTTTTATAACAATGTCGTTATACCACTGGGAATAATCTTCGTTTTTACTTGTAATGCCTTTGCTCATATCTGAATGGAACGTTATTTGTGTTAAATACCTTGTATAGTAAGCTGCAAATTTATAAATTTATAGCTACAAAAAAATTGCGACACACAAACAACATATAAGTTATGAAACCTAACCATTTATTCACAAGTATGCTCGCGCTGGCAACGATCGTTGTCACGTCCTGTTCTGCGCCGAAACTCGCGCAGCAGAGCACCAATGATGATGACGTTTATAACACTACCGCGAAGGTGAAGATATACACCCCGGCACCGGTTAAGCCATCTCAAACCACTACAGATGACCAGGAGTACGCTGAAAGCGATTACTATGGCACAAGTGATCCATACTATGACATGGATTATTCCTCACGGATCAACAGGTTCTATTATTCCAGTCCGTGGAGGAGCTATTACGATCCTTATTTTTATAGCGGATGGTATCCGTACAACAGCTGGTCTGTAGGTATCGGCTATAGTCCGTTTTACAATAGCTACTGGAACTCTCCGTATTCAGGATGGGGCTATGCTTATTCTCCGTTTTGGGGTTATAACAATTTTGGCTGGAACAACTACTATTATGGAGGCGGCTATTATGGCGGAGGATTTTTAGGAGGTGGTTATTATGGAGGCGGCTATTATGGAGGCGGTTTTTACACTGGCAGAACAACTAATGCGCCGGATTACCGGGCGAGACCGGCTGTGGGCAGGGAAAATGGTATCGGTACTTACCGTCCCGGCGGCAGAACATCAGGCACAACCAGGTCAGACGTAAATGGCAGCGTGATTTCAAGACAGACCAGATCTGAAAGATATGGTACCAGTGACAATAACGTTACCACAAATCCGAGAACAAGCAACAGGCGCTCCCAGGATTCCCCTCAGCCAGCACAAAGGCCAACAAGAACCGAGAACTATACACCCCCTGCCCGTCAGGCTGACAGACCGACCTATACTCCGCCTCCAGCAAGAAGTGACGGGGGTGGATCAAGAAGTAGTGGCTCCGGCAGTAGTGGGAGCGGTAGCAGCGGTAGTAGTAGTGGTGCAAGATCAGGAAGAGCAGGAAGAGGCTAATTATTTATTTATTTAAGATGAAGAAAATCACATTATCTCTAGTGGTTACAGTAGCCGCTACAGTATCGACATATGCCCAGAGCTACGCTCCTGATGCCCTAAAATTCTCTCAGACCAATTATGGAAGCACTGCGAGATTCAAAGGAATGGGCGGCGCCCAAATTGGAGTAGGCGGCGACATGAGTTCTCTGGGTGGTAATCCGGCAGGATTAGGCCTTTTTACTAAGTCTGAGTTTGGTTTAACTCCGGAATTCAATGGCATGACCGGTAAAGCAAGTTTTTTGAATACAACAACTGATTCCAATAAAGATCGTCTGAACCTCAACAATTTGGGTGTTGTGCTATACAGCCCTTCTCTCCGGGCCAAAGGCGAAAGCATGCAAACAGGTGTGGTCAGTTCTGTTTTCGGAATTGGATATGCACGCAACAATGACTTCGGAGCCGATTTTAGTTATACCGGAGTGAACTCCGCGAACTCGATCGCGGATTATTTTACAGACGATGCTAATGCTTACAACAAAGCCCCTAATCAACTTCCTGAAGGAAGCTTAGGTAGAATGGCTTTTGATGGATTCATCATAGACTATGATGATTTCACTACACCATCCAAGCCTTTCTACCGTGCCTCTACGAGAAACAACAGCGACGTCCAGACAGAGTCAAATACGCAGAGGCAAGGTGAAATGAGAAGTGGGTCTACCTCTGAACTTACAGCTGGCGGAGCACTGAATATCGCTAATCAGGTCTATATAGGTGCGAGTATCGGACTGGTAAACGTCCGTTACACCAATGATGCCCAATATTTTGAATCCGGTTATAACTTTACGGAAGACTCAAGATATGACCTCACATTTGCAAAAAACCAGGAAACTACAGGTTCAGGATTTAATGCAAGACTGGGTGTGATCTTCAGACCGGTTGGAAACTTCAGGATCGGGGCGACTATGCAGACACCAACATGGTTGCTAATTGAAGACAACACCACATTTAAACTGGATACCAGGATAGCTACCGGGCCGAACGCTAAAGATTATACAAATGCTCCCGCCAACTATACTTTTACTTACCGTCTCCGTACCCCATTAAAAGGATCATTGGGTGCCAGCTATGTAATTGGCGGTAAAGCGTTGATTTCTGCAGACGTAGACTATATTGATTATTCAACCATCAGATTTTCTACTGATCAGGGAAATGACCCGGATAGAATTATTGATGAAAATAATACCGTAAAGAATTTTTACAAGGGTGCTGTTAACTACAGACTTGGAGCAGAGTATAAAGTTGACAATGCATTTAGTTTAAGAGGCGGTTACGGCAATAACGGAAGTGCGATAAAAGGAGATGACGATGGCTATTTTGACACTAAGTATTACAGCGGTGGTCTCGGATATCGAGTAAACAATTATTATTTTGATTTAACTTATCAGCGTGCGGAAACAAATACTGATTTATCGCCATATATAGTTGGCTCTGCTGAAAATCCAGAAGAGCCTGTTGCAAACATTAAAACTGCAAGAAACAATGTATTTCTGACCTTTGGGGTTAGGTTCTAAAAAATATAAGTTTTTCATTCTGTAAGGGCTGGCGATTTGATTGCCAGCCCTTTTTTATCTCCCGGGTTTCCATGCGGCCTTATATGATCCCATGGAGCGGACCGCCCGGCAAGCCCAGTTGGTCCACCCGATCTTCAACACCAGCATCTTTGATCAGCTCAGGCGCATGATGCGGCTTTTTACGTGCATCGATAATCACAGGACCTTTACAACCCCAGTGTTTGTCTTGAATAAAAGCATCAATACCATGTATATCTGTAGCAGGATTACTCCTGGTAAAAGTGACCCATACCAGATTATTGATATTTGCGGCAGTGAATTCAGCATCATCACAGAGTACAATAAGTGCTATGCCTTTTAGCTCGTCTCGTTTGAGTATTGAATTGATCCTGCCGATTTCTTTTTCGGTATTTACTCCGTCAATATATGTCGGAGCCTGCAAAGCGAGTACCCCCGGAATGGCCAGTTTAAACTCACCAAAACCATCGGAAAGACCTGTTCCTTCAATGTACAACCCTTTTGGATCAACAGTAGAAAGCTCCCTTTTTATGTCACCCGCTGCAGCAAACACAACTTTGGAGCCCGCATTTAATCCCTCGCCACTATAGTCCAGTGTATCTATGGTCGTCTGCGTATGAAAGTGCAGATCCCTGCTGAAATCCATACGGGACAGCACATGCTGCAGAAATGCAGAAAGATTGTGTGTATCCAGCTGCTCATTATCTTCCCTTGCGGCAATGAACAGGTATTTGGCCAGACTCAGCTGATTTTTACCTAATATGTGGTTGGCTATGGTCAGGATCTCCTGCGGCCGTCTTTCCTTAAGATATGGCGTATAGCGTTCGCTGCCTATCGCAAAAAGCAAAGGATGTACACCGGCGGCATCCACCGCATTCACTTCTTTTAATCCATGTATTTCTTTGGGCAATGCTGATCCTGCGATCTCGTGGATCAACGCACCAAAACTGGTATCTTCCTGCGGAGGCCTCCCCACGACAGTAAACGACCAGATGGCATCTTTGCGATGGTATACGTTATGCACCTTCATCAGCGGGAATGGATGAGTAAGGCTATAATAGCCCAGATGGTCTCCAAACGGTCCTTCAGGTTTATTTTCCTGCGGATAAACCGTTCCGGTAATGACAAAATCAGCATCAGCCGAGATGCAAAATCCCTCATCATCATAAAAATACCTGAACCTTCGGTTGCCCAGCGCCCCGGCGAATGTCATTTCAGACAAGCCTTCCGGCAACGGCATCACTGCCGCCAGGGGATGTGATGGCGGACCACCAACAAATATACTCACTTTTAAAGGCTGGCCTTTGGCATTCGCTTTACTCTGGTGAACCCCTATCCCCCGGTGGATCTGGTAATGCAACCCGATTTCTTGATCCTGGATATAATCATTGCCTGCCAGCTGGATACGGTACATACCCAGGTTGGCATTGAGTACTCCTGGTTTGTCAATGTCTTCTGTATAAACCTGTGGCATAGTGATGAACGGGCCGCCATCCATAGGCCAGTTTACAATCTGCGGCAGTGCGGAGATGGTAGTTTTGCTGAATGTATTTTTAAAAATGCTTTGTTTCAGCGGAAGCGCAGTTAAAGCGGTAAGGCCAATCCCCGGTAGCTTAAACGGATTTTTCAATGCCCTCACAGGGTCAGAACGCAGGGTTACCAGTTGTTCAACCTTAGGCAGACTGTCCCTGAACATGAACTTTGAGCGTTCCAGGGTACCAAACAGATTGGAAACTGCAGGAAACGGACTGTCTTTTACCTTTTCAAAAAACAAAGCAGGGCCTTGCTGTTCATATACTCTAAGATGTATGGCAGCCATTTCCAGATAAGGATCGACTTCTTCTTTTATTCGGATCAGATGACCATGTTTTTCCAGATCCGCAACACATTCGGCTAAGCTCTTATATCCCATATCTGTCAAAGGTAATTAAATCAGAGATGCTAAGAAAAAAAGTCGCTGTGCAAATATTGGCAAAACGGGAATGCCATAAAACGTCATTGCGAGGCACAAAGTATCTCATGAGGGGATTGCTTCGTGCCTCGCAATGACGAGTAACCGAACCTTAATATTGTTAAATGCAGGTACTATTTCTTTCCTGCAAAGGAACGGAGCATCCAGGTATTTTTCTCTTTAAACTGCATGAACTTGTTTACCATATCATTGGTGCCATCATCACCAGCCTGTTCCGTAGCTTCCAGAAGCTCACGCTCCAGCTGGATCAGGTGGGCCATGTCTTCAAGCACAGCGTCAACCATATCCAGGTCTTTCATCCCGATAGTATTGACCTCTTTGATGCCCGATTCTTTGATATAGTCCGCGAAGCGGCTGTGCGGTGGTTTTCCCAGCGTCAGTACACGTTCTGCGATCTCGTCGATGGTCAGCTGAGCGTTGGTATATAACTCTTCAAATTTGATGTGCAATGTAAAGAAGTTCTGCCCTTTGATGTTCCAGTGACATCCCCTTAATTTCTGATAATGAACATGGTAGTTGGCCAGGTAATCATTAAGCAGGTCAACTACAGGTTTTACTTCTTTTTCATTTAAACTGATTTCTTTTGCGTCCATGGTATTAATTTTTTTATTTTGCCCTTCTTCCGGGATTAGGTGGTATAACAAAGATAGCTGAAAATGGTTTAAAAATATCTCTGAAAAGACAATAGGATGCGCTAAACAGCGTTTATAATTACAATTCAACAGGGGGTTACTTTATTATTCGTATTATTGCTCAAAATTTTTTTATCAGGACATTAATGTATAAATACTGTATAATAGCAGTTGCTGCTATTCTTTTTAATATAAATACTTCATCAGCAAACACCAGGGATTCAATAGGGGTTGAAAATCAAAATGGTAAAAAGGTGATCATTCATAAGGTTGTAGCCAAAGACACTTATTATTCCATTGCCAGAAGATACAATGTCAATCCCAAGGATGTGATGAACTTTAACGACAGCAAATATTTGCAGATCGGTGTCATTATTAAAGTACCAACTTCCATGCCATATACGGTCAATTATGGTACTGCGACCGCTAAAAACACGCCAGGAAGCACAACGGCAACACTTTCTGCTGCTGATACAAAAAGCACCGAACAGGAACTGGTCGACCATGCCGTACAAAAGAAAGAAAATCTAAATATGCTTGCGGAAAAGTATGGCACTACGGTAAATGAGATCAAAAGAGTAAATAACTTAAGGTCTATAAATCTCCAGATCGGACAAGTATTAAAGATTCCGGTTAAAGCAGGAGAGAAAGCATCTGAAAATACTGAGACAGCATCGGCGCAAAAGGTAAATCCAGCTGTAGTTCAACCTGCGGTTGTACAAACTACTGTGCAGCAGCCAGTGCAAAAGCCAGTGACGTCTGCACCTGTGCCGGACAAAAAAGAGATCAACAAGAACATTGACCTGAACCAGAAGACGACTGTGGAGAGCAAACCGGACAGCGATGAGCTCATCGTTCATACGGTAGCCTCAAATGAAACCATTTATTCCATCGCTACGAAATATAAGCTGACCATCGATCAGCTTAAAGCTAAAAACGACCTGACTACCAGCTCACTGCATGTAGGCCAAAAACTGCTGATCAAAGGTCAGTATCCTGTGAAATCTGAGAATGAACCATTTGCCAGCGAAGCTGACTCCCTGCGTTCCATCAAGGATCCTTCGCTAAGATATCCGGCCAGCCGTTATGGTCTGAACCAGATTGAAGAAAAAGGAACAGCGGTATGGATTGCTGATGCAGATCTTGATCCTTCTAAAATGCTCGTATTGCACCGTACTGCCCCAATAGGCGGCATTATCAAAATTACCAACCCCATGAGCAACAGGTCTACCTTTGCAAAGGTTGTTGGTAAATTTACTGAAAATGAGTCCACAAAAGATGTTATCATTGTAATGACGAAAGCTGTCGCAGACGCACTGGGTGCACTCGACAGACGTTTTTATTGCAATTTAACGTACGGCGGACAAGAAAATGAACAAAAATAAACCTTTCATCATAGGTATCGCCGGTGGCAGCGGCTCCGGAAAAACCTTCTTTTTAAATTCCTTCTTACACCATTTTAAAAATGACGAGGTCACCCTTGTTTCCCAGGACGACTATTATTTCCCGGCAGGGGAAATGACCCAGGAAGAAAATAAACTGTACAACTTCGACCTGCCTTCCACGATAGACAATGAGCAGTTTTTACTGGACATTAAGCGACTGGTAAAAGGCGAGGTCGTTTATAAAAAAGAATACAATTTCAATAACCCATTGGCGATAGTCAAAATCCTCGAAGTCAACCCTGCACCTATCATCATTGTTGAAGGCCTGTTCATTTTACATTTCAAAGAAATAGCCGCGTTACTGGATTACAGGATCTTTGTAGAAGCAGAAGAAGCGGTCGCATTGCAGCGCAGAATAAAACGGGACGGCATGGAACGTGGCTATCCGGAGGATGACGTGCTGTACAAATGGCACAACCATGTAGTACCTGCCTACAAGGAATTCCTGCTGCCTTATAAAGGAGCAGCAGACAAGGTTGTGATCAATAATCTGGATACTCCTGAAGACATCATCAGAATTACGGAGGAGATCTCAAAGGACCTGAAGCCAAGATATTGCAACAAATAAATACCAGCGGATTCCGGGTTAATCCAGCACCATTTCCGGCGCATCGTCATCGGCATAAAGCTTACCTGAAGTAGCCTTCCTGATGTAATCCACACTCACACCCGGTGCCCGCTCTATCAGTTTAAAACCGCCTTCCTGCAATACATCAAATACGGCCAGCTCTGTCACGATCTTCCTGATGCACCGCACTCCGGTGAGCGGCAAGGTACAGGCTGGCAGCAATTTGCTCTCCCCTGCTTTGTTCACATGCTGCATGGCCACAATGATGTTCCTGGCAGAAGCCACCAAATCCATCGCACCTCCCATCCCCTTTACCATTTTTCCCGGAATCTTCCAATTGGCAATGTCACCATTTTCAGACACCTCCATAGCACCCAAAATTGTCAGGTCTATTTTCTGGCTCCTGATCATACCAAAACTCATTGCAGAATCAAATATCGAAGAACCCGGCAAAGTCGTGATGGTTTGTTTACCCGCATTGATCAGGTCAGGATCCTCTTCTCCTTCAAAAGGAAACGGGCCCATGCCCAATAAACCGTTTTCGGACTGCAGCACCACATTGACCCCTTCGGGAATGTAATTGGCAACCAGCGTAGGAATACCAATCCCTAAATTTACGTAATACCCGTCTTTTATCTCTTTTGCGATACGTTTCGCAATTCCGTTCTTATCCAGCATGCCGGTCAGCTTTTAGTTCTAACAGTCCTTTGTTCAATTCTCTTTTCATAGCCTGAGCCCTGAAATATGCGGTGCACATACACACCTGGCGTATGCACCTGGTCCGGATCAAGTTCACCGGCCTCGACCAGTTCCTCCACCTCAGCAATGGTTACCTTGCCGGCCATGGCCATGACCGGATTAAAATTGCGACTGGTAAACCTGTAGACCAGGTTACCGGCTGTATCGCCCTTCCAAGCCTTTACAATGGCAAAATCCGCATCAAAAGCATATTCCATCAGGTAATCTTTCCCATTAAAGTTTCGCACTTCTTTGCCTTCGGCGACCTCAGTACCTACTCCTGCCGGTGTATAAATGGCAGGCATACCGTATCCTGCAGCCATACACCTGGTAGCCAGCGTACCCTGCGGAATCAGTTCGACTTCCAGTTCGCCGCTCAAAAGCTGGCGCTCAAACTCGGCATTCTCACCAACATAAGAAGAAATCATTTTTTTTACCTGGCGCTGCTGCAGCATCAGCCCTATGCCAAAATCGTCCACACCGGCATTGTTAGAGATACAGGTCAGTTGCCCGACCCCTTTTTTTACCAATGCGGTAATGCAGTTTTCAGGAATCCCGCAGAGGCCAAAACCGCCCAGCATGAGCGTACTGCCATCTGTTATGTCCTTAATGGCTTCATCAGCACCGGAAACAACCTTGTTTATCATGATAATAAGTTTTGCTGCTAAATTATACTATATCCGGCATCCAACACAACTTATTTAGTGATTTCTATAATTTTATCGTTCGAACTATTACTACTGGCAATATATACTTTGCCGTCCGGACTCTGGCAGATGGCCCTTAACCGGCCAAATTCATTTACAAAATAGTCCTTGGTGCCGGTAATCTGGTCTCCGGAACTGTTCAGTTTAAGTTGTATAAATCTGGATGCTTTCAAAGTCACCAGAAGCAGCGAGTTTTTCCACTGGGGAATGTGATCGGAATTGTAATAATTAAGTCCTGCCGTCGCTATCGTCGGTGTCCAGGCAGTGAGGGGTTCAACCACATCATTGGCGGTACAGAATGTTTTTTCGGCGGTTTCATTGCAGTATCCCTCCACATTCGGCCAGCCGTAATTTCGCCCTTTCAGGATCACATTGATCTCATCGTCACTATTCGGCCCATGTTCTGAAGAATAGATCCGGCCATTGGCCTCCACCAAGCCTTGCGGATTCCTGTGCCCCAGGCTCCAAAGCCTGTTCCCCGCCATTGGATTATCGGCCGGAACAGAACCGTCCAGGTTGACCCTTAAGACCTTGCCCGACAAAGAACCGGGGTTCTGCGCATTGCTGGCTGTGCTCGCATCACCGGTTGTGATCAGCAGTTTTTGATCGGAAGTGATCAGCAGCCTTGAACCATTGTGGATGGAGGCCGCAGGGATCTGGTCCAGAATGATCAGCGGAGGCCCCAGCGTACCGCCACTATAAGTAAACCTGACCACTTTTTCTTTGTAAGGGCTGCCATAATTATAAACCACATATACCCAGGGATTGGTATCAAACTGCGGATGCAATGCCATGCCCAGTAAGCCGCCTTCGCCATTGGAAACTACATCAGGAATGCTGTAAACCAGTGAAACAGCCCCTGTTTGGGGATTTACCCTGCTAATCTTACCCGATCTTTCGGTGATCCAGATCTGCTGGTCGGGGCCATAAACCATTTCCCACACATGAGCAAGACCACTGCTCAGGACACGGGTTTTAATGTCCGCATCCGGCAGTTCCTCACCCGGATCTTTAGCATTCTTTTTGCAGGCCAGTACCGGGATCATCAGTACGGCAAGCAACATGACCAGTGATTTCATAAGACAAGCATTTTACCTTATAACATACTGATAATAAATATGTTTACCTAATTGAAATAAACATAGGAAATTCCGTCACCGCCGCGGTCTGCATGCTCATCCTCCACCCTGTTCACCTGGCTGTATTTCTTTAAATATTCGCGGATCAGCTTCCGGAGAATACCGTCGCCCTTGCCATGAATGATCTTGATGAAAGGAAAACCAAGCATCAGGGATTTGTCCAGATATTTTTCCAGTTCATAAAGCGCATCATCACCCCGCTGGCCCCTAAGGTCCAGTTCGGCATTAAAACTGGAGATCGCTTCAGAGATGCTGCCAGTATAGGAATTACTTTGTACCGCCTTTTTAGCCTGTTTATTACTGATCTTTTGTACCCGGTTCTTTTTCAGCACAGAACGCAGGTCACCAAGCGCCACCACCAGGTTATCCCTGTTGATCTCCAGCACCTGCCCTGTCGTCTCACTGTTGTTCAGCTGCACCCAGTCACCCACCTCAATTGGCGTATTCACCGGTTTAACAGGTTCAGCCTTTACCGGTTCCTCCTTCACCTGATGCTGCACCAGTTGTTTTTGCAGGTTCTGCCGCAGCTCTTTCGCAACTGTCTTATCAGCTTTGGTCTCCTTGATCTCCGCAATCGTATTTTCCACCAGCTTATTGGCATTTTTAATGATGTTCTGGGCCTCTAGCTTGGCCTCTTTGATCAGTACTTTTTTATTCTCATCCAAAAACAGCTTCAGCTTCTCATTCTCAGCAACCAGGTTCTTTACCTTGTTCTGCTGATTGGCCAAATGAACCTTCGTATCGTGAATCTGTTTCTTTTCACGTTCCAGATCGACCAGCAAACTATCGATCCTGTTTTGATTGGTTCCGGTCTTTGCCCTTGCAAGTTCGAGCACTTCTTTCTGCAAGCCGATATTCTGGGCGATCTCAAAAGCATAAGAACTGCCCGGTTTGCCTATTTCCAGCACGTACATCGGCTTCATGCGGTCGTTATCAAACAACATGGAAGCATTTTCCAAGCCGGGTGTATTGCCGGCAAACAACTTTAAATTGGAATAATGCGTTGTAATGACCCCACGGACTTTTTTATTATTGAGTACCTCCAGTACAGCCTCTGCCATCGGCCCGCCAAACTGCGGATCTGTACCCGTACCAAACTCATCGATCAGTACCAGTGATTTTGGCGTGGCATGTGCCACAAAATACCGCATCTTAGTCAAATGCGCACTATATGTACTCAGGTCACTCTCTATAGACTGGTCATCGCCGATGTCGGCAAAAATCTGGTCAAAAACCCCCACCTCGCTCGACTCATGAACAGGAATGAGCAGACCCGATTGCACCATGACCTGCAGCAAGCCAACGGTTTTCATACACACAGACTTACCGCCGGCATTAGGGCCCGACACCACCAGTATTCTCAGGTTTTCATTTAGATGTGCATTTAAAGGCACTACCGTCTTGCCATCCTCCTTAAAAGAAAGATACAGCAGTGGATGCGTCGCATTCACCAGTTTGGTTTTAGGCTCATTGAGCAGCACTGGCATATCTGCCTGTACATCAATCGCAAACAAAGCCTTGGCCCGTACAAAATCAAGTTTGGTCAGGAAACCATGATAAGACAGCAATAGCGGCGTATAAGGTCTCAGATCATTGGTCAGTGCAATCAGAATCCTGATGACCTCGCGGCGCTTGTCAAACTCCAGGTCGCGCAGCTTGTTGTTTAAAGCAAAAACCTCCTCCGGTTCGATGTAGACCGTTTGCCCGCTGGCGGACTCATCATGTACAAATCCCCTTAGTTTTCTTTTGTTTTCGGCGAGCACCGGGATGCACATCCTGCCGTCACGTATCGTTAGACTGCCATCGGCCACCCAATTGCTGGCTACTGCCTGTTTGTAGATCGAGTCCATGCGCTTGCGCACATCCTGCTCGCCTTTAGCGATATCACCGATGATCTGCTGCAACAACGGAGAAGCATTGGGTTTGATCTTCCCTTTCGGGTCCAGCACCGCCTCTATTTTTTTGAGGATGTTCTTTTCTACCGGCAAGTGCTCAAACAAAGCCTCCAGGTTCGGGTAGATCTCCTTGCGCTCATCAAAGAACCTCAGTACAGAAAAGACAGTCTGCAACGAAGCATACATCTGGTGCAGCTCCTCCTCTACCAGATAAGTCCCCTCTACCCTGATCTTTTCGGCCAGGGTCTTGATGTCAAAAAATGTACTGATCTGCAGGGGCTCCTGGTTTTGAAGGATACTTTTAAACTCGTAGGTCTGTCTCAGAAACTTATTGATCTGATCAAACTTGGTCATGACCTGCATTTTGCCGACCATCTGCTGGCCCATCGGGCTCAGGCAATGCTGATGAATAAGTTGCTTTATCTCATTAAAACCCAACCGCTCCAAACAATTCTCCGGATACAACATACTTATTTTACTGATTTAGCTTTTTTTACTGAGTTAACTTTTGTGGTTGCTTTAACCTGTTTCGCTTTTCTAATCGAATCCTTTTTCCTGACCAGCCTAAGTGAATCAAACGCTTTTCTAATCCGTTCCTTTGATTTCAGACGTTCTGCCGGCGACAACCTCGCATTTTTAAGAGAATCCATTTGCCGCAAGAATTTTTTCTGTTCCCTGGCGAATTTAAGGGAGTCAGACTTTTTTATTGAATCGTTTTTGAGCTTCAGCGAATCTGCCTTCATCTTTGCCTTTTGCGTCTTGAGTATTTTCACATTCGCCAGGGAGTCTGCCCTTACAAATGCCTTCTTTTCTTTATCCAGCCGGCTCACCACCTGATCATAAATCTCTGTCATTACCTTCGGATTTTTACTATAATACGCCAGACTCCTCGCATAAAGCGCAGAATCAATACCAAATTTTTTATAAATGCCTTTATAGTAACTCGCTGCAACCATCTTAGCGGTATCGCTATGGGTAATGACGTTAATGTAACCGTCAAAAACATGAATGTCGTGCAGAACCAGAGCCATCTTATCTGGCTGGATCAGGTCTTTGGGAATGCCCGGCTTGCAGCCAATCATCAATAAAAAGGAAAACGCTATATATATAAAGTTCTTCATTAGAATCTAAAACATCATTATTTCTTAGCCAAAGTTCGCCAAGGTTCTTATTTTTACCAAAAATACTGATAAATGAGTATAGCCGGGAACTTATTAAAATATAAAAAGGAAATAGAAAGCGATGGCGTGCAATTGGTGGCCGTATCCAAATTTCAGCAGGCCGACGCTGTGCTGGAAGCTTACAATGCCGGACACCGCGTATTTGGCGAGAACCTGGTGCAGGAACTCGTTGAAAAACAGGCACAGTTACCGCAAGATATCCAGTGGCACCTAATCGGCCACTTGCAGACCAACAAAGTAAAATACATAGCACCATTCATCAGCATGATCGAATCTGTAGACAGTTTAAAACTACTGGCCGAGATCAACAAACAAGCTGCAAAACACAACCGGGTGATCGATTGCCTGCTGCAGATCTATATCGCCGATGAAGACACGAAATTTGGTCTGGGATTTGATGAAGCCATAGAACTGCTCCGGTCGGAAGAATTTGCCGGGCTGAAGAACATCCGCATTACCGGACTGATGGGTATAGCCAGTAACAACGCAACTGAAAAGCAGACCGTTGACGAGTTTACTGAATTAAAAGTATTCTTTGACGGTATAAAAATGAGCTTCTTCAGAAAAGACGACGCCTTCAAAGAAGTGTCAATGGGTATGTCCGGAGATTACAAGCTCGCCATCGAAGCGGGAAGCACCATGGTGAGGATAGGAAGCAGTATTTTTGGTAAAAGAGTGATCAAACATTACAAAGCACAATAACAATGGACCTCAATATAAGAATTGCTGAAAAAGCAGACTGCCCGCGGATACTTGAACTGATCAATGAGCTTGCCGTTTATGAGAAAGCTCCTGAAGAAGTTACCGTTACCTTACAAGAATTTGAAGATGCCGGCTTTGGTACAAATCCTGTCTGGAAGGCCTTTGTGGCTACAGATGATAACATTATTGTAGGTTTCGCCCTCTACTATACACGTTACTCGACCTGGAAAGGCTGCCGCCTGTACCTGGAGGATTTCCTGGTCACCGAAGATTACCGCGGAAAAGGCATCGGCAAAATCCTTTTTGAAAAGGTAGTGCAGGAAGCCAGGGAAGGCAATTACAATGGCATGGTATGGCAAGTACTCGACTGGAACGAGCCAGCCATCAACTTTTACAACAAATATGCCGCCGGTATAGAGCCCGGCTGGCTCAATGCCTCTTTTTCGAAAGAACAAATCGAGAATTTAACAGCGCAAATTGCAAACTAACATGAGAAAAACAGGACTATTTGTGCTGCTGATCAGCTTCATGGCTTGTCAGAGTGAGAAAAAAACGACAGATGCTACAGACACCACCCTGTCCGGTGCAGCTGATACACTGACCTACAGCTACGACTCCGTAAAGGTATACAGTAAAAACCCGCTGTCCAGGGACAAGAACACCACAGACACCTCAAAAGCAGTGATTTCCTATCCCGTGTTTGCAGACGAAGACGTCAATGACTTTATATTGAAAAAAGTCATGCTTACTGCAGATTCCGGCAAGAACTACACCTCTTACCAGGCCTATGCTGCTGATTTCATCAAAGGCTTTGACGATTTCCAAAAAACAGAAAAAGACAGTCCGCAAACCTGGTTCCTGGAAATCAGGAACGAAGTAGCTGCTCAAAAGCCAGGCTATTTGTCTGTGAAAAGCAGATTTGTGAGCTATATGGGCGGGGCACATCCCAACACAGTTTATACCTATCATAACTACAACACCACCAGCAAGCAGGAGATCCTGCTGGATTCGCTGCTGCTTCCCGGCACAATGCCTAAACTGACTGCCGTAGCCGAAGAGATCTTCAGGAAGAATGAAAAACTAAGCCCTGAAGCTAGTTTAAAAGACGGTTATTTCTTTGAAAACAACATCTTCAGCCTCAATCATAACTTTACAGTCACAACAGAAGGCCTGAAATTTCTTTATAACCCCTATGAAATCAAGGCCTATGTATTTGGCACGACTGAACTGCTGATCCCATTTTCTGCCCTCAAAGGCATTGCTAAACCGAATTCTTTACTTAGTCCATCCAATTAAATGCAGGTATTTAAGTTTGGCGGCGCATCGGTAAAAGATGCCGATGGCGTTAGAAATCTGACCTCAATCCTATTAAACCAGCCCGGAGCGGAACTGCTCATCGTGATCTCTGCAATGGGCAAGATCACCGATAAACTGGAAGAGCTCTGCAAGACCTATCAATATGGCGGGGAAAACACGCAACAGATCTTCGAAGAGATCAAACAATTTCATTTCCATATCCTGAACGACCTGCTTCCGGACCACAGCAATCCCGTTTACGATGACGTGGCCAATACCTTTGTGGAGATCGACTGGCTTCTGGAAGACGCACCTGATGACGCACCGGATTATGTGTACGACCAGATCGTATCCATCGGCGAACTTGTATCCACTAAAATCGTCAGCGCATATCTGAGCGAAATGGGCTGCAATGTCAAATGGATCGATGCCCGCAATTTCATTCACACCGACAATACCTATAAAGAAGGCAAGGTAAACTGGGAGAAAACCGAACAGGAAATCCAAAAACACCTGGTACCTGTGCTCGAGAAGAGCATCGGGGTCACACAGGGCTTCATCGGCAGTACCAGCGAAAACTTTACCACCACCCTGGGCAGGGACGGCTCCGACTATTCCGCCGCTATATTTGCCGCCTGCCTGCAGGCAGATGCCCTGACCATCTGGAAAGACGTACCCGGAGTGCTCAATGCAGACCCCAAATGGTTTGACGAGACCCAGCGAATTCCGCAGCTTTCTTATCACGACGCGATAGAACTGGCTTATTACGGTGCAACGATCATCCATCCAAAAACGATCAAACCCATTCAGAACAAAAACATCCCGCTGTATGTACGCTCCTTTTTACAGCCGGACGCCCCGGGTACAGACATCACAGGTTTAAACAACCACCTGCCTGTCCCCTCCTTCATCTTTAAAGTGAACCAGGCGCTGATCTCTATATTTCCGAAGGATTTTTCATTCATCATAGAAGAAAACCTGAGTGACATCTTCAGCCTTTTCCACAAGCATAAGGTCAAGATCAACACCATGCTCAATTCTGCGATCAGCTTTTCGGTAAGTTTTGACCATGATCCGGCAAAGCTGGAGGCACTCATTGCCGATCTGTCCGTCCATTACAAGGTAAAATACAATACCGGACTGGAACTGGTGACCATCAGGTATTATAACCAGCAAACTATAGACCGGGTAACAGTCAATAAAAACATCATTCTGGAAGTAAAAAGCAGGCATACCTGCCAGATCGTAATGAGGGATAAAGTGGTGTGAACAAGCGGATCACAGATAGCGATGTCCAGGAATACATCAACAGTCACCTGACTGCCGATGTGCATAAAATCGCCATGGCCAAAAGCCCGTTCCCGGATGTTTCCGCAGCAGACCTCGCCGGCCAGATTGCCGCGAAGAGCAAATGCATGAAGAAACTGCCCTCCTGGTTCCGGCAGAAAGGGATCTACTACCCTTCCCTCTTATCTGTGGAACAATGCTCCTCAGAAGCCACCGCACAGTACAAATCCAGTCTAGCCTTAACCAGCCCTTTAATAGACCTTACAGGCGGATTTGGTGTGGACAGTCATTATTTTGCCAAATCCGCAAGTGCAGTAACCCATTGCGAGATCAATGACGATCTGTCAGAAATAGCAGCCCACAACGCAGGAGTATTCGGGCAGACCAACATACAGTTTCTGCAAGGCGATGGTCTTGGGTACCTTTCCGCCACAGATCAAACCTTCGATACCATTTATATCGACCCCGCCAGACGGAGCAGCAGTGGCAAAGTCTTCATGCTCAAAGATTGCACACCCGATGTGGTCAGCAACCTTGACCTGATGCTCTCCAAAGCCAAACGCGTCATCATTAAGACCGCTCCCTTGCTCGACATTAGCGCAGGACTGAAAGAACTTTCCAATGTCGCTGAAATCCATATCCTGAGCGTCAGAAACGAAGTCAAAGAACTCCTCTGGATCATAGAAAAGGATAAACCAAAAGATCATCAGATAAAAATCGCAGCAGTAACCCTCAATGACGTGGTGAAGCAGTTCAGCTTTTACAGGAATGACAATGGAGACATTACAAAGGAAGACACCTCTGCACCGCAAATCAGTACACCCCCCTATCTTTACGAGCCGGATGCCGCACTGATGAAAAGCGGTGCATTTGACCTGATCGGAGACAAATACAACCTCACGAAACTGGACCGCCAGACGCAGTTGTATTTTAGCGAAGCCATAAACCCTACCTTTCCAGGCAGGATCTTCAGGATCAGCAGCTTCATTTCGGCCGCAGCGCTCAAAAAACAAAAAGAGTTAACCGGCAATGTGATCGTCAGGAACTATCCCGACAAAGCAGAAAACCTCACCAAAAAATACAAAATCAAACCTGACCGGGAAAAGTTCCTCATCTTTACCCATAGCAAATCTAAAGGTCATTTGATCATCGAGGCCGAGATCATCCAGTATTACTAACAGAGGCTGAAAAATCTATCTGAACGGTAAACATTTCCCAAATGCAGATTGTTATACCATTATGACCGATATTGCTCAAATCATCATCCATGCTTCCAGGCTGGGAAATCTGGAAGTCCTGCAGGAACTCATCCGCCAAAATGCCGACGTCAATGTCCGCGATGCGAAAGGCTATACCCCACTCATTATCGCCTGTTACAACAACCAGTATAAAGCCGCAGAGCTGCTGCTGGAAAACGGAGCAGATGTGAACGCTCAGGACAACGGAGGAAATACCGCACTGATGGGTGTGGCATTCAAAGGATATGCCGACATCGCGCAGTTATTGATCGACAAAGGTGCACATACCGATATCCAGCACGGAAATGGAGGCACAGCCCTGATGTTTGCGGCCATGTTTGGCAGACACGACTTGCTCAAGCTGCTTTTGGCAGCAGGGGCAGACAAGCATTTGCTCGACGTCCGCGGGCTCGATGTATATGACCTTGCCGCACAGCAGGGCAATACCGAAGCCATAAACATCCTGGATAACAACATCGTCAATTAACCGGCCCTATATACCTATCTAATACATAAGAAAGCCCCGCTGATTGACATCGCGGGGCTTCTGATTTTTACAATTACATTAGATTTCAATTACATCAGCCGGCGACCAATAAAAGCCAGCGACTTAATTGCCTTAAGCCGGTACCTTTCTGGCCGGTTCCCGTTCCCATACACGATGCCTTGCAATAGCCGCAATAAATTCCGCAGCAAGTTTGTTGGCATCGCCAATCAAAAGCCCCGGCTGCTTAGCTGAACCAAAATAAGTGGCATCCAGTACAGCTTTCGCACCCTGATCAGCAGCTATCGCCTTGCAATGCTTGAAAGCCTCGTTCAGGAAATGTACCGCATTGGCCTCCGCAGCTACCGCCTTGACACTAGCCTCCCCACCCGGAACATAAACCGCATCAAACAATACCGAAGCAGCTGTCAAAAAACTCTGGTCAACCGGTATCTTTTCCTTGCCCGCAGCAACGATCGAGCCCAATCTCGGCGCGATTACTTCCGCAATCGCCCCTTCAGCCTCAAGCGCAGCCTTCACAGCATTCAGAGATTTCCCGTCTACACCATCCGCAGCAAGTATGGCTATTTTTCGTGATTTAATCGTGTCCTTCACTGTATTGGCCATGCTCAGCGCGGCAGAAGATTTCAATTTGCTTTCCACCTGTAAAGGCTCAAAATCAGCAGGATTACCGTCTGCCGGGATGCTTTTGTTGACTGGCAGTTCCGGCTTCTCAGGAACAACAAGTCCCAACCCAAAAGCCACCTCCGTAGCCAGTTTCCGGTCAATCAGCGAGAGTATGCCAATC
Source organism: Pedobacter ginsengisoli (assembly GCF_030244015.1). Taxonomy (GTDB): domain Bacteria; phylum Bacteroidota; class Bacteroidia; order Sphingobacteriales; family Sphingobacteriaceae; genus Pedobacter; species Pedobacter ginsengisoli. Next base: position 648,002 of record NZ_JASSYX010000002.1, on the reverse strand, counting down.
ATCCGCTGACGAATCGCTACTGTCTTAACTTTACCCAGCTCAAAGCTGAACGCATCTATCAAATGATTTTTCTCAGGAGCAGACTGACTGTTGTAAAAGAGCCTGGCCTGGCTGAAATGGTCAAAGAAACTTTTACTCCTTGCCCGCACTTTTTTCGCATCAACCCGCTCCGTATAGCTCGTAAACCCGCCATCAGTAGCCTTGACCTGTTGCGGATCATTGTTGCCAAGGCCATTTGGCCCATAACTCGTTTTACCCCTGTTGATCGTTTGTCGCATAAAACCATCCCTCTGGTTGTTGTGAACAGGCACCACAGGTCTGTTGATCGGGATCTCATGGAAATTTGGCCCGCCCAAACGGATCAGCTGAGTATCCGTATAAGAAAACAACCTTCCCTGCAACAGCGGATCATTGGTAAAATCTATACCCGGCACAATATGGCCCACATGGAAAGCCACCTGCTCCGTTTCCGCAAAGAAATTATCAGGATTGTGGTTGAGCGTCATTTTTCCGATACGCTGCACCGGCACCAGTTCCTCAGGAATTATTTTAGTCGGATCAAGCAGATCAAATTCAAACTTAAACTCATCGGCTTCCGGCACGATCTGAACACCCAATTCCCACTCCGGAAACGCACCGGCCTCAATAGCATCCCACAGGTCTCTTCTGTGAAAATCAGGATCTTTTCCCGAGATGTTCTGCGCCTCATCCCAGGCAACAGAATGTACGCCCAACAGTGGCTTCCAATGAAACTTCACAAAAGACGCATCACCTTTATCATTGATAAGCCGGAAGGTATGAACTCCAAAACCCTCCATCATCCGGTAACTCCTCGGTATGGCACGGTCACTCATCAGCCACATGATCATATGGGCAGACTCCGGCATCATGGAAATAAAATCCCAAAAAGTATCGTGCGCTGAAGCCGCCTGCGGGATCTCATTGTCGGGCTCAGGTTTCACTGCATGGACCAGATCAGGAAACTTCATCGCATCCTGTATAAAGAAGACAGGCATATTGTTACCGACAAGATCAAAGTTTCCTTCCTGTGTATAAAATTTTACCGCAAAGCCCCTCACATCCCTGGCCAGATCCGTAGATCCCCTGGAACCCGCAACAGTCGAGAACCGTACAAAAACCGGGGTTTCCGTCTCTGTATCGTTCAGAAAATGTGCTTTGGTAAACTTTGACTGCGATTCATAGAGTTTAAAAACCCCATGCGCACCCGACCCACGGGCGTGCACAATGCGCTCAGGAATACGCTCATGGTCAAAATGGGTGATTTTTTCTCTCAGGATAAAATCCTCAAGCAGCGTCGCGCCACGTTCCCCGGCTTTCAATGAATTTTGATCGTCATTGATCTTCACACCGTGATTCGTGGTCATCGACTCTTCACTGCTGTCGGCAGTATGTACTTTCAATTTTTCAGTTTTCGCATTTTCAGGCTGAGGTACAAGCTTCTTATCGATCGCTGCTTCAGTACCGGTTTTAGGAGATTTTTTTTTCATAGTTCAGTATAGATCAGGTGCTCTATCAGAACCCAAATAAAAATATATTGTTTTAGGTATTTTAAAATATTAATCGTAATATTGCAATATAAAGCTATGGGACTTACAAAGACAGAAATTTTCACAGAAGAGCAGAACCAGTTGTCGACCTTATTGAAGGCGATGGCCCACCCTGCCCGCATTGCCATCCTGCAAAGGATTATCCTATCCAACACTTGCATCTGCGGAGATCTTGTTGGTGAATTGGGACTGGCACAAGCGACCATTTCACAACACCTGAAAGAACTTAAAAATGCAGGAATCATACAAGGAACTATAGAAGGCGTCAGCGTTTGTTACTGCATCAACCCCAAAACCTGGAAATTACTGGAAGAACAGCTAGGCACTTTTTTGGGATCCTATAAAGGAGAAACGTCCTGCTGCTAACCTTTTTTTATTTACATCAATCGTTAAATTGCAATATTATGAATACTACAGAATTTACCACCTGGCAGACATTTAAAACCACCCTGGAGCAAAACCATGACCTCACCCTGCAGTTCCAATATGCAGAAGACAAATGGGTCGATGCCTCCTATCACATCACCGAGATCAAACAGGCACCTATCGTATCTGTTGACTGCGGCGGCAAGATGAATACCTGGACAGAGATCATTGTACAGCTTTGGGAGCCCTCCCATCAGGACGAAGGCATGGCAATGCAGGTCAGTAAAGCGCTATCTATCGTAAGAACTGTTGAAAAATCATTGCCCTTAAACCCGCTTGGCACAGTTAAAATAGAATTTGGGAACTCTCAGTTCGATACCAGGCAGATGTACCCCGGTGAATTTATCATCGACGGTGACAACCTGATCGTCAACCTGATTCCTGATTTTACGCAATGTAAAGCTGTAGGACGTGGTGGTAGTTGTGGTACAACCGATTCAGGCGAAGAATGCTGCGCGCCAGCTGCCAAAACAGAAACTGTACAAAAACCAAAACTGCAAATGGTAAACCTGGCAGGCGCAGGGCAAACTTGTGAACCAGGCTCCAGCTGCTGCTAAACGAAAATATGGAAATCATCAAATTACTCCCTGCACACTCGGATGATGTAAAAACCATCTATCTGCATGGAATTGCTACCAAACAGGCAACCTTTCAAACAGAGGCGCCAAGCTGGGAAGAATGGGATAAGGGACACCTTCCCGAACTGAGATATGTTGCGATAATTGACGGTGCTGTTGCCGGTTGGGCCGCACTGTCCCCTGTTTCATCAAGATGCGTGTATGCTGGTGTAACAGAGGTCAGTGTTTACGTACACGAAGATTATCGGGGCAAAGGAGCTGGCACGGCATTACTGCAAAAACTCATTACTGAAAGTGAGACAAACAATATATGGACGTTGCAATCAGGCATTTTCCCCGAGAACATTGCGAGTATTGCCTTGCATGAAAAGCTTGGATTCCGCAAAATAGGTTACAGAGAAAAGATCGGGAAGATGGACGGACTTTGGCGGGATACCGTGATGATGGAAAGAAGAAGTAAAATAACAGGACAAGATTAAAACTTAAAGATGAAAAAAATACTAGTACTCTGTACAGGAAACAGTTGCAGAAGCCAGCTGGCAGAAGGTTATTTAAGACATTTCGCCGGAGACCAGGCAGAAATTTACAGCGCCGGAATCGAAACCCACGGGGTCAATCCAAAAGCCATTCAGGTCATGGCCGAAGATCACATTGACATTTCAGGGCATACTTCAAACAATGTCGATGAATACGCCGGGATCGATTTCGATGCAGTAATCACCGTCTGCGACAATGCAAATGAAGCCTGCCCTTTCTTTCCCGGAAACGTAGAACGCTTTCACTACAACTTCCCGGATCCGGCAAAAGCTACAGGAACACCTGAAGAGATCATCAACGAATTCACAAGAGTACGGGACATGATCAAAGCCTATTCAGCTGATTTTGTAAGCCAGCATATCAAAAACCAATAATGAGCGCAAACAATTGTGCCCCGGCAGCTGAACGAAAAAAGCTAAGCTTTCTTGACCGGTATCTCACCTTGTGGATCTTTATAGCCATGGCCGTGGGCGTAGGCTTAGGCTATTTGATCCCCTCGTCCTCCGGCTTCATCAATTCCTTTTCCAGCGGAACAACCAACATTCCTTTAGCCATCGGTCTTATATTGATGATGTACCCGTCACTTGCAAAAGTGAGGTACGAGAAAATGAGCGAAGTATTTAAAGACACTAAAGTACTCGGTATCTCCCTGATCCTGAATTGGGTGATCGGCCCGCTCCTGATGTTCTTTTTAGCCATAACCTTTTTAAGAGACTATCCTGAATATATGGTTGGGCTAATCCTGATCGGTCTGGCACGATGTATCGCAATGGTAGTGGTATGGAACGAACTCGCAGAGGGCAACCGCGAATATGCAGCGGGCCTGATTGCATTGAACAGCATATTCCAGGTATTACTGTACAGCGTATTTGCTTATATTTTCATCACAGTATTGCCCCCGTTCTTTGGCCTGAAAAGCCTTGAGGTAAACATCACAATAGCAGAAATCGCCAAAAGTGTGGGCATATACTTAGGGCTTCCGTTTGCAATGGGCATCATCAGCAGGTATACCTTAATCAAGCTGAAAGGAGAAGGCTGGTTCCAGAACAAGTTCATCCCCTTTATATCCCCGATAACATTGATTGCACTGCTCTTTACCATTGTCATCATGTTCAGCCTGAAGGGCAACCTGATCGTACAAATACCAATGGACGTAGTTCGGATAGCAATCCCATTGGTGATCTATTTCTCCATTATGTTTGTGGTCAGTTTCTTTGCAGGCAAATACTTTGGCGCGGACTATTCAAGGAGTACCTCTATAGCATTCACCGCTACCGGTAATAATTTTGAGCTCGCCATAGCCGTTGCAATTGGTGTATTTGGCATCAACTCCGGGCAGGCATTTGCAGGAGTCATCGGCCCGCTGGTTGAAGTACCTGCACTCATTGCCCTGGTCAACCTGGCCTTCTGGTTCAGGAAAAAGTATTATATGGGGTATTAAATTTCCAAAACCAAATCCAGTAATTGCGGTTATGCTATCACAAGCTCTCCAAAAGAGCGCATCACGGATACTACAGAAAACATGGAAAAACAAAGCTTAGATCGTTACACAACAGCACAAGAACGGGATTTCCCGACAGCATTAACTGAGATCAGCTATGGCAGGAAACAGACCCACTGGATGTGGTACATATTCCCTCAGATCCAGGGCCTTGGCTCTTCGGAGGCTGCAAAGTTTTACGCCATCAAAGACCTTAAAGAAGCTGCGAACTATTTGATGCATCCTGTCCTTGGGCCAAGGCTGGTTAAAATTTCCAAAGAACTGCTCCGCCACCAGGACCGTAGCGCCTATGAGATTTTCGGGAGTCCTGATGACCTTAAATTGCGTTCCTGCATGACTTTGTTTGCCGCAGTACCCAATGCCGACCCGGTATTTCAACAAGTTCTGGATCAGTTTTTCGATGGCGAAAAAGACCCGAAAACCCAAAGAATACTAGGCCTGCAGCCTTAGGAGCTAAATTTCCTGCAGGATAATCCTTTATAGAACAGGATCCGGTCAATTTAATCATTTTCGTATTTTTGTTGCAAACAACAACACGAACCCATTAACTGCAGCATCCCCATGAACAGATGGAACGACTTTAAACACATTCTTTTATACGGAATAATTTTAGCGGTTTTGACCTTCGTACTCAAATGGCTGCAGTGGAGATTTTTTATCCTGGACAATGCCATTGAGATATACATCGGACTTGTCGCACTATTATTTACCGCATTGGGCGTATGGGTCGCCACTCAGGTCCTGACACCAAAAGTCCAGACCATAGTGATAGAAAAAAAAGTGCCGGAAAGTTTTTTTCTAAATGAAACTGAATTACAAAAACTCCATTTGAACCGCCGGGAATTTGAAGTACTACAACTTTTATCATCAGGTTACAGCAATGCAGACATCGCCAAAACCTTATTCCTCTCAGTGAGCACCATCAAAAGCCATGTATCCAATCTTTTTTCAAAAATGGATGTGAAAAGCAGGACCCAAGCTGTAGACAAAGCCAAAAGACTGGGGATCATCAAGTAATCAAGCTGCATACTTTAGTACCAAACTGCCAAAATCCTGTTTTTGGTACTAAAGTATGATGGAATTTTCACTTCCCTGTTTTAGTTTTGGAGCAGTTTTAAAAAAATAGCACATGAAAAAAACAGTCTGGATTTTTGGATTGATCATCGGAGCCGTCCTGGTAATAAATATGGTGGCGATGGTACAAATGATCTATAGCAATGTCACCCATAAAAGCAACGACCTTGTCGGATATGCCACAATGGTCCTCATATTTTCCCTCGTTTTCTTTGGCGTAAGAAATTACCGGAGCAAGCAGCCCGGCAATCAGTTATCATTTGGAAAAGCTTTTAAAACAGGTGCCCTTATTGCTTTCACAGCCGCAACGGTCTATGTTGTTGTCTGGCTCTTTTACTACTACCTGTTCGTCCCGGACTTTATCGACGTATACACAACCTGCGTACTCCGGCAATGTGCACCTTCGGACCTGCCCCTAAAAACCCAGGAGCTTCAAAACCTTAAAGAAATGTACAAAAATCCCTTATTCGTGATCTTGATCACCTATTCGGAAGTACTGCCTGTCGGCCTGGTGGTGGCCCTGATCAGCGGACTGATATTAAAGAAAAAAGCGAAAATAAATTCAACAGATCATCAACAACAGATATAATTATGAAAACACAAATCACAACATTTTTGACCTTCCAGCAAAACAACGCAGAGCAGGCCATGAACTTTTACATCACTTTATTCAGCAACTCAAAAATTATCGATATCAGAAGGTACGGAAAAGAAGGCCCCGGACCAGAAGGCTCAGTTATGATCGCCAGATTTGAGCTGAACGGGAAGGAATTCATTTGCAGTGACAGCTTCGTTAAACACAACTGGGATTTCACTCCCGCCATTTCAAACTGGGTCGACTGCAAAGATGAGGACGAACTTCAAATGCTCTTTTCAAAACTGCAGGAAGGTGGCCGTGTGATGATGCCGCTGGACAACTATGGCTTCAGTCAAAAATTCGGATGGGTTGCAGATCAGTTCGGCATCTCCTGGCAGGTGAATTTATCCTAGAAGCTGCCATTCCCTCAGGGCTCCATTGATCAGGGAACCTGCTGATCGGACATTTTCAAAACGATGCGCTGACCTTCCGGTCTGATCCGGTACAAGGCGCCATTTACCGGCTTCTCAAATGAGCCTTTCAAAGCATTCATTTTGTAGCTATGACCGTCAAATTCGTAATCAATGCTCTTATCACCGACATTTTTCAGAGGCGTTTTAGCCGCATCAGCCACATTCAGATCCAAAAACCAACCGCCATTTGTCTCGTTTTTGCAGTCGATCGTCAGCTCACTTTCTTTCAGCTCTATCGTGAAATTTCCCGCATCAGAGGTCCAGAAAACTTTGGCAGTATGCTTTCCTGAATTCTCAAAGGTTGCTTTCCCTCCCAAAACCGGTTGCTCAGTACCATTTGCCGAAACCATCAATTTCAATCCCGCTGTTTTTTCGGTTTTGCCCCAGTTAAACCCGTCCACTACCGGCAACGTATAAAAGAAGCTTTGATTGATGGTAGTCACCTCTTTCATGTACTTATCAGCTATAGATTCATTGAAAAAATGAATATCGCGAATCATCATGCTGCCTTTTTCCCACATCAAATTAACCCGGTAAAAACGACTGTTATACCAAATGGTCTGTGCATCGCTGTCACCCAAATCTTTAGTGACGGTGAAAGACGTTGCAGGCGTGACCTTATATGTTTTTTTGAACCACTCTCCCGATTGCGACATGGTTTCCACCCGCACATCACCCTGTTCTTTAAGTTTGGCGATGATCGGAAATTGAATCTCCAGGCCTTTACTCATGTTTTGCCAGGTAAAAGAATTTTCCTGACCAGCCTGGGTATAATTAAAGCCAAGCGAAGGATCGCTGGAAAAACTTTGCAGGAACCAATTGATCCATTTTTCGTTGCCCCCGGCATGAGGATATACCGGTTCAAGTGTCGTCACTGACCGGCCATCCGCATATTGCCTGACCGGATCACTGCCCAGCATCCGGAATACCGGAACCGGCAGCTGCTTTTCAGCATGTTGAGCAGGCATATAAGCGTTGACCCGGCTCGGATAATAAGCCTGGTTCCAGTATCCGCCCCAAAGCGTAAAACCATCCGTTCCCACTTGATCCTTGCAGTTCGCAGAAGCCACAATCTTATATTTATCATACATGTAGCTTAGTGAATGCCCATCAATGACCCATGAAGCTACAGACTTCGGATAATAGCCAAATACCTTTTTAAAATCAGCGAAATACGTATCGATGATCTTTTCCCTTTCCTGCGGAGTATACCCTACGGAAAAACCGACATCCGAATGCCAGTCCCAGGAATATTTACCACGCCATCTGATGCCCGATTTTTCAATTAACTGCTGGGGAAGTTCCCACCACGCTCCGATTTCAAATTCGCCTTTAGGCAGTGTTTTTAGCAATTCCTGATATCGCGGGTCTATCAGCGCATCATACTGCAGCAAAAAGGTACCACCCAGATGATACCTGTTCATAAGTTCTATCTGCTTAACTACCGTTTGATAAAGCACATCCCTGGTCACATGCGCTTCACGCGGTTCAATGTCGCGGATAAAATTGACAATATTGACAATCTTAGGTTCTTTCCGGCCGGCCATTTTTTTCTGCTGCCCCAGGCAAACCGATGGCAAAAGTATGGCAAATAATAAAGTCGTTATTTGAAAAATAAATCTCTCTGTCATATTGGTGATGGTATTTTTTGTTCTGTAAACCTGAATAAGGGGCATTCTCTGTTTCGATCCAGGCAATTTGTACCAATTATCTTGATGTGGCAACCTGCACCATCCTGCGCAAGAGGCACCTACAACATCGGCCACCTGCCCAGATACACACTATCCGCTACCTCATTACTTCCCACCTCCATAAATGACAAATACGTTTCCATATACGCATTTTTCAAATCATCAGGCAGATACAACACATCAGTGCCCTCATACCGTGTCGCCCCATTCATACAATAAGCGGCCCTTCCCAGCTCAGGAAAATAAGCCATGATCATCGCAATATGTCTCCTTTCCGGAAAATCCATCCATGAACCCGTAGCCCAGTTATACCGCAGCCCCTCCGCCACCATTGAAACAGCCGCATTAACAGCAACCGGCAAACCACCCTGCACCACTAAAACCTTGCTAAAATCGATCGATACATCAGGATACATCTCCTGTAAAGCAAACTTTTTATTATAAGAAACCGCCATGTTGTGCGCATACATACTAGCCCTGGCCGCCTCCACCTTAAAACCCACATTAATAAAACCAACGATCGGCTTCAGAAAACTAATGACCACCCCCATCTGCTGCCTGCAGGCCAGCTGTTTTACAGAAGGCGCTCTATTATTTTCCCCACCATTCTTAGCACATCCTTATTCAACAGCCTATAAGTGACCAAATTGTCAACCTTACCATATATCGGCCCATGAGGGCCGTTCTTCATAAAAGCAACCAGTTCCTGATCGGTATAAGAGCTATAAGCAGCCATCGTTTTTATGAATCCCTCCTATTAAAGTTAATAATAAGTTATGGCAAGTTTATATATTTTTTCAGTAGCAATGTGAATCAGGGAAAATAAAAAATACAGTCGCCCCATCCAGGGCAGCTGTATTCATTTCTTATTTACCGGCAGCAGCTTGCTCCGGCATTAAAACCAGGCGGATATAATTCTTTCCGCTCAAATATTTGTTTGCTATGGCCTTTATACTTTCAGGGGTAACCTTTGATAACTCCAGGTCATAATTATTCAGGCTGTGCAGGTCATCATGGTTTTGCAAGCTGGCGACCAAATAATCAAGCCACCAATTGTTTGATTTCAGGTTGGTTTCCTGCGTACGCTGAACCTCAGCTTTGTATTTATCAACATTGACTTGCAGTGGCCCTGAAGTCTTTATTTTGGCGATCTCATCCAATGCAGAGGCTATTAATTTTTCAACATTCTGCGGGTTACAGCCAAACGAAACGGAAAAATTATAACGGGCTTGAGGATATTTACTTACAGATTGGCCTACACGAGGACTATAGACACCACTTTCGTTTTCACGCAAACGCTCTGTTAGCCTGATCTGCAGTACTTCTTTTAAAGCATCTAATTGAATTTGCTCGCCATCGCTATAGTCGAAAGTTCCCGTAAAGATCAGGTTAGCCTGGGACTTAAGCTCGGTCCCTTTATAAACCGTTTTTTCGATCACTCCAGCAGGTGGGTGTATGTCCAGATCCTTGTAGCTTTCGCTTTTAAAAGTAGATGGCAGCCCGCCCAGATATTTTTCCAGCAGGGGTTTGAGCTCATCAATATTAAAGCTTCCCGTAATAACGAAAGTAAAATTAGATGCGTCTGAAAAACGTTCCCTGTAGATCTCCAGGGACCGGTTTGGATCGATCTGATCAAAAGTTGCAGCTGAAGGACTAGTCCGGCGGATATTGCCCTGATTCAAAACTGCAATCGCCGTATCTGCAAAAACAACGTTCGGATCGTTGGACCGGTTGGCAAGGGCGGCTTTATTGCGATTGATAAAGCCATCAAACATGACCTTGTCCATACGGGGTTCCGTAAAATTGGCATATACCAGTTTCAGCATCGTTTCAGCATCTTTTGTGGCCGATCCACCGCCCATCGATTGATAATTTTCGCTGATCGTTACGCCTACGCCGGCTTGTTTGTCCGCAAGGCATTTCCTAAGCTCGCCTACGGTATAGTTGCCCAAACCGCCTAAAGATGCAATAGTAGCGGCATATTTTGCAGATTGTATATCGGCGCCGCTATATAAAGAACTTCCACCGGGTGCAAAACCACTGAGTATGATCTGGTTGTTTTGAAAATCCGTAGGCTTTAGTACTACTTTGACGCCATTGCTTAGCGTTAATGTTGTCGTGTGTATCACCTCGTCAGTCTCCAGCTTAACGGTTTTGCCCGGCACAGGCTCCCGCGCTAGTAAAGGAAGCTTGCTCGTTTCATCTTTATAAGGCTGCAACGGTTCTGCTTCTACCTGGGCAAGCCAGTCTTCTACGGTACTTTGGTTTGGTAAACCCACTTTTTCAGATTCAGGCGCCGTAATTAAAATATCACGGTCCCTGGATTTAACAATTGCCCTGGAAACCGCATTAATGTCTTGTACACTGATGGTCAACATATCCTTTTGTGTCAGCCTGTACTCTTCAGTGATTCCAGGTGCAGCAGTACCTTTCAAAAAGTATTGGAGATACTCACCAACATAGCGGGCTGAAGCAGTCTTATCTTTTTCTTTTAAACTAAATTCTAAAATATTCAGATAGTTCTTTTTAGCCCTTTCCAGTTCCGTTTCGGTAAAACCAAATTTTTTAACCCTGACCGTTTCGCGCCATACGGCCTTCAAGCCTTTTTCGAGTTGACCGGGCTTGACCGTCACACGGGCAGAATAGACATCCAGGCTGTTTAGAAAATTAGTAATACTTCCACCGCCGGAAATATAAGGTGGATCAGCTTGCCTGGTTACTTCTTCGTATCGGTCGCTAAGCATATCGTTAAACAGGGAGCGGATGATCATATTACGGTAATCGGCGGCGGTCCTTATTTTTTGTTCCGGATGCTTGATCATTATTTCGGCAAAGGTAGCCCTGTTTTCCTTATCCGTCACTGAAATGAAATGGTTTGCTCCCTTAAGCGGAACCGTATAAACAGTACGCGGCTTCTCTTTTACAGGGTTTTTAAGGTCGCCGAATTTGGCTTTGATGCTTTTTTCAATCTCATCTACATTGATATCACCCACTACGATCAGCGCCTGAAGATTGGGCCTGTACCAATCCCGATAAAAACTTTTAAGTGTTTCGGGTCTGAAATTGTTCAATACCGTATCCACGCCGATAGGCAACCTGCCTGCATAACGTGACTGGTTCAAAATAACAGGAAAATACACTTCCCGCATACGTTCGCCCGCGCCTTTGCGAAGGCGCTTTTCTTCGAGTACTACACCGCGTTCTTTATCCATCTCCAAAGGATCCAGTGTAGCGTCCTGCGCCCAGTCGCGCATGATCTGTAATCCGCCCTGCACCAGTTCCGGCTTATCTGACGGTATAGGCAACTGATATACTGTTTCATCAAAATTGGTGTAGGCGTTCAAGTCGGCGCCAAACCTGACACCTGATTTTTGCAGATAATCAACCAATTTATTTTTAGGATAATGTTTGGTTCCGTTAAAACTCATATGCTCCAAAAAATGGGCAAGACCACGCTGCTCCTCTGTTTCCAATATCGAACCTACTTTATTGGCCAGGTAAAATGTCACCCTGTTTTTAGGTTCTTCGTTATGACGAATGTAATAAGTAAAGCCGTTAGGCAATTTTCCGGTACGTACTGCCGGGTCAAGCGGCAGCGCTCTATCAGATGTTTTAGCAGTTTGCGCGGACAGCGTCAAAGGAACGAGCGCCGATATTGCCAGTAGTTTTAATTTAAAGCTTATATTCATTTTTGTTTTTTATGAGGTTTTTAATTCCAGATCATCCCAGGTCAATTCAATAATGCCTTCAGCTTATATTCAAGCATCGGACCCCTGAGGTCCTTTGCCACAATTTTTCCGGACGGATCAATGAGCAGGTTGCTGGGGATGGACTGTACACCATAACTGGCAGACACTGCATTTTTCCAGCCTTTTAGATCGGATAATTGTGTCCATGGCATTTTATCATCACGGATCGCCTTTTTCCAGTTGGCTGCTTTATCATCCAGCGAAATCCCCACAACGGCAAATCCTTTGTCTTTATAGGCATTGTAAACTTTCAGCACATTAGGGTTTTCTGCACGGCAGGGCGCACACCAGCTGGCCCAAAAATCTATCAGCACATATTTTCCTTTAAAGCTGCTCAGCTTCACCGTGTTACCACTGGTATCTGCCTGTGTAAAATCTGCCATCTGTTTTCCGATCTGGCTTTTTTCTAATAATTGCAGCTTCTGGGCAAGGTTTTTACCGGCTACGCTCCGTTTTGCCGACTCATCAAGCTTATCATACAGAGGTTTAGCCTCGTCGTAACCGTAGGATGTCCGTCCTGAAATCAGGTAAACACTAAAAAAACTTTTGGGATGGCTGGCTATAAATTGATCCGCCCGGTTTTTCTTTTGGCTTTGAAGTGCATCCATTTTTTTACCCAATGCTGCTTTTTCTTCTGCAGATGCTTTATTATATCCCATGCTCAGCAGGTTTTGCTGGTCTGTCAGATCTTTAACAGAGTTGGCAAATGCTTCTGCATCCTGTTGCATAGACGAACCAGTTACTTTATAAGTCTGCATAGCGCCTTTAACGCCCGTAAATCTCATATGGCCCGGCTCTGCAAAAAAAGGATAACTGCTCTGACTGATGATCACTGAAATGAGCTGTGGTTCATTTAAATTTGTTTTCCAGGTGAAAACATCACCGGTTGCTGTTACTGAATCCGTTTTAAATACGCCATTGTTACTATAGTTGATTTCAACAGTTGCGCCAGACAGGCCTTTTATCTCGCCTGTAAGCTCTGTATTTTGTGCATGGGCCTTGAAGTTTAGCAAACACATTGGAACAAGCAGTATACTGCTCAGTAAAGTCATTCTTTTCATATGATATTCAATTTTGATGTAAATAATTTTTTCAGATAAAAGCACTGCCGGGGTATAGGTATACCCCAGAAGTTGATTTTAAGACGCTATGATGATCAAAAAGATTTTCTAGTTATATCCCAGGTTTTGGGTCAACTGGTTATTTAAATCTCTTTGTGCCTGCGGTACCGGATATAATGTGGCATTATTATTATAACCTGTCTTTTCTGCCCCCAGTACTGCCGCCGCTGTACCTGTCCTTTTCAGATCATACCACCTGTTTGCCCATTCACAAAAAAGCTCTGTTTGCCTTTCCTTCATAACCGCGTTCAGCACGGCAGCCTGCGATGTTACATCAGCATTACTGGCCAATAACCCTGCCCTGAGGCGGATGGTATTTACATCTGCCAAAGCCTGCTCCAGGTTGTCCCCACCACCAATATGCGCAGCAGCCTCGGCGCGGATCAGGTACATTTCAGCAAGCCTCAACACCATCTGATCTTCTGCCGGAGCGGCAGTTGACAAGCGGTTTTTATACTTGTAAGGATAATATTGTGTTTGATTTACCCCACCAACAACCCTGACTTTTGAACCTGTCCAATCTGCCAGGCGCTGATCTCCCGTCTCAAAAGCATTCAGTAAAAACGGACTGATGATATAATTAGGGAAGGAATTAGCGGAAGCAGCAGGAACGAAAGCTACAGCATCCGGCACTCCATTGCTAAATGCCTGGGCTCCGGGTATTTGCCATATCGCTTCGGTACTTCCATTCAAAAACACCTTAGTAAGACCGGTTTGTACCAGGTTGTAACCACCCAGCCGGATCACTGAATCGGCTCCGTTATAAGCGCTTTGCCAGTTACCCCGGTATAAATTGACTTTTGCCTGCAAGGCTATCGCTGCATACAGATTTGGTCTTGCGCGTCCTGCTGAAGGGTAAGTCGGTGTTAATTTTTTACGGGCATCTGCCAGGTCTGCCATAATCTGGCTATAAACAGCAGCTACCGGACTTCTTGGCAAACGGGCTGATGTACTATAGTCTGTTGTGGTTACCAGGGGCACATCGCCAAAAAAGTTAACCAGACTAAAATAATACAGTGCGCGGACAACTTCCATTTCGCCGCTAATTTGTTTTTGGAAGCTTGCGGATAAACTATTGTTGTTAGCAACACCACCCAATACCGAATTTACCTGGTAAATGCTTTGATAAATATTTCCCCATAAAGTGGCTGCCCCACCGTTTACCGGAGTCAGGGAATAGTTATAAAACTGCTGATAGTCACTGGTAGTGTTTATATAGGTTAATTCGTCGGCCGAAAGTGCGGGAAGAGCCGTAAAAACCACATTGCTATAGGCAAACCCGTGTGCATTATCTAATGCATAAATACCCGTTACGGCAGACAATGCGGTTAAACTATCGGCAAATTGTACCTCCCGTGTAATCGCAGAAGGCGGGTTGGGAATCTCTATCAGCTTTTTGCAGGATGTAAATAACACGGCAACCAATAAAAGACCGGTCATTGTAGTATATAGATTGAGTATCTTTTTCATGATCATTAAAATTTGAGGTTTAAACCAAATGCCACCACACGCTGTACAGGAACAGCAGTAAAGGAACCGGGCTGCTCCGGATCTCCCGCCTTGTAGTTTGTAACCGTAAACAGGTTTTGTGCATTTACAAAAACACTTGCCCCTTTGATATGTACTTTGTTAACAAGTGTACCCGGTACCTGGTAGGATAAGGAAGCTGTTTTTATACGCAGATAAGTATCATCACTGTAAACTCCGTTTGATTGTCCAAAATTAAACACAGTGCTTATAGCAGGAGAGCTGTAACTGGCTGTTAAACGCTGCAACTGCGCATCATCTCCCGGCGCTTTCCAATAATTACCCAGTACTTCCGAAGGCTGGTTATACATCATACCAAGCTGGTTACTGTTATATATCTGATACAAATAATTGGGTGCATTCTGACTGGCAAACTGGCAGAACACATACAGACTGAATTGCTTATAAGTAAAAGTGTTTCCAAAACCACCCATGTATTTAATCTCGCGGTTTGCAATGACGACCTGATCCCCGCCTGCTGACGCTAATCCATACTTAGGGCTGGAGGTAACAGTTCCGTCTTTTTTATAAAATTCAAAAAGGCCGGTAGTCGGGTTCACACCCTTATAATTATATCCATATACCATAGAAGTTGGTTGGCCTATCGCGTACTGCGAGCTGTATGAAGATGATTCCAGGCCAGGAAATTCAATTAATTTATTGCGGTTAAACGACAGGTTGAAATTGGTTCTCCAGGTAAAATCTTTCGTTTTAACGTTAGTTGAAGATACAGAGAACTCAAAACCCTTGTTTTGAATAGTAGCATCCAAATTACCCAATACCTGCGAAATACCCGCTTGTATAGCCAATGGGTAATAGCTGAGCTGGTTACCTTCCCGGTTTCGGTAATAAGTCGCATTCAACAAAAGCCGGTTATTAAAAAACCCAAGATCTAAAGCCAGATTAAGAGATAGTTTTGATGCCCAACTGTAATCAGGATTGTAAAGATTTGACGAATAACTCGGTCCGATACCCTGGAAAGCAGGGACATAAGGGATCGCCTGGTATAAAGACTGATATTGATACGCCGCTATACCATCAGACCCGGAACTTCCGTAGCTTCCGGATAGCTTGCCATAACTCAAAACAGGGAATTTTTTGATCAGGTTTTCTTCCGAAAATATCCATCCTGCACCAACAGAGCCAAAATTACCAAATTGGTGGCTTGGGCCAAAATTACTTGAGCCATCACGCCTGCCGGTTATATTGATAATAAACTTATTATTATAGATATAATTTAAACGGGCGAAAGCAGCAACATATTTATAATTACTGCTGTTGTCACTGGCAGTTACAGAAACACCATTTAATGAGCCCAAAAAATTATCGTTTGAATACCCGGTTCCGGTTGCGTATGTTGACCTGGTAGGATTCGTCTTGTAAGTACCCCCTAGCAGGGCGCTAAATACACCCTTGCCAATAGTTCTGTTATAGTTAATCTGAGGCTCAATATTAATGGCCTGAGCGTTGTTGGTAGAAAAGTTAGCTTGTCTCAGGAAACTAAAAGATGCCGGGTTTTGTGAGCTGCCCGGGGTCTTCGAATTTTCATTAGTAGTATTACGGTTATAACCCATGTTGGCCGAAATCCTTAACCCTTTAAACAATTTGTAGGCAATCTGAAATGAGGTGTTGAAATTATAATTTTCCAGGTAGGTTGGCTGAAGCAGAGAGGCGTAAAACTGGTAGCTGGTTAGATCTACCCCCTTGTAATTCCAGTTTAAGTCACCTGAAGGGCGCAATAAATCAGGCAAATTGGGCGAAAAGATCACATCCTGTGCGCCCCCAAACCCTGCGGACTTATTTTTTTCATAGCCAAAATCTGTGATGAGGTCAAGCGAGAAACGGTTATCATTCGAATTATGGGCAATGTTACTATGGAGTGAATATCGCTGATCAGAAAAATCGCCGGGATAATTGTAATTTGACCTGTTAAAGCCACCCGAGATGAGAAAGGTACTGTTACTAGACCCGCCCGACAGGCTGGCATGAACATCTGTATTGCTGGTGTTTTTCCCGTAGATGATTTTCTCCCAGTCGGTATATTTATTTTGATCATAAATTAACAGATCGGGTGCGTAAACAGCTGGATACGCATTCGGATTATCGGTTGGTGTTGTGGCATCGGCAGCAAAAGCATCTTTTCTTAATTGCAGGTACTGCTCTGTATTCAGCAACTGAACTGGGCGGCCAACCGAATTGACACTTGTGTTTACATTCAAATCAAAAGCCGTAGCTCCGGCTTTTCCTTTCTTTGTCGTAATCAGGATCACACCGTTGGCACCCTGTGATCCATATATAGATGTTGCGTCGGCATCTTTCAAAATGCTGATACTTTCTATATCTGCAGGGTTGATATTATTAAAAGGGCTTATACCTACATTACCCGGGCTAAGATTGAGGTTTTGGCTGCCTTGCCCGCTCAAAAGCGAGGCAAATTGGCTGATGTTTTTATTTTGGGTGGCAAATGGCACTCCATCAATCAAAATCAAAGGTTGATCATAAGGCTTATTCAGGTTAAAGTTAGTAGCCGGGTTTAAAGCATTTATAGTATTTTGCCCTCTCACCTGTACCAGTACCTGTGAGCCGGGAATACCGCTTGTGGAGGTGATGGCCAATCCTGGTGCCTGCCCCTGCAAAGCCAGTAACGGATTGGTTACAGGTTGTTTTCCAATATCTTCTGCAGTAACGGTTGAAACCGAGCCAACACTAAAGCGTTTGGACTGAGTACCGTAAGCGATCACCTGGACTTCATCAAGTTTGGAATTAGCCATACTTAAAATCAGGACAAGCCGGCTGAATTCATCCTCATCTTTAATAACCAGTGTTTTTTCCAGGAGAGAATATCCGACAAAGGTGACAGTCAGTTTATATTTTCCCTGCGGAATCGATCCAAAATCAAATCTTCCGGCATTATCTGTTGACGCATGATAATTTTTCGGTCCCTTTAAGGAAACAGAAGCACCTGCCAAGGGTCTTCCTGTACTATCGGTAACTGTACCGCTCACATTTTTGTTAAAATTAAAAGCACTGGGCACAGCATCTGCGATCTTATTCATAAAGGACGGATCTTTTTCCCTTATAATGATTGCTTTATCCTCTATCGAATACGCCAGATTCTGCCCCGCTAAAATTTGATTTAAAGCATTTTCCACAGAAACATTTTGTAAGTTCAGCTTAACCGGCCTGATATGGTTAATCAGTCCTGATTTATACAGAACCGTATACCCGGTCTGTTTACGGATCTCATTAAAAGCACTTTTAAGAGTGATATTGTCTTTTTTAAGCGTAATATACTGCCCATAGGTCGAAGCACTGACCTGCAGTAGAAAAGCTGTCATTAAGATAATAATCAGTTTCATAACGCGCAATATCTTATTTTTAACTGTGTTATGGCTTCTTCCCAGCTGCGCTGGCTGCGAGGTCATAACGTGCAGTATTTGTCTGGGTACGATAAAAAGTATCCGGCACCCAAATACATGATTAAAATTCATAAATTCGTTTGTGTTTTGGTTGATCGCAACGGCCTTTGGATCGTCGAAAATTTCAAGCCGGTGCATTGAATAAACATTTCTTTTAGGGATGGACCAAGGACACTAAACCGGGGGTGGGTAAAACACTTCCGGTTTTTCTTGCATTCGCTAGAAGGTGGTTAGCCAAATGGACTGGGTTTCTGGTTTGGTAAAGTTTACTTCATAACTTTGATTTTCCTCCCTTCAATTTTAAAATGTATACCCCCTGTTAATTCCAATTTTCTCAATACGTTAGATACATTATCATAACGGGAAACACTTCCCCCATATAGTTCATTCTGGTCTACCCCTTCATAGCTGACTTCAACATCATACCAGCGGGCAACACGGCGCATCACATTTTGCAAGGGCTCATCATTAAAAATAAACAATCCGTTCTTCCAGTCCAGCGCTTCTGACACATCCACATTCCTGACCTGCATTCCCCCGTTTGGATTTTGTATAGACTGCTGGTTAGGTTTCAGCGTCTCAGTTCTCCGCCCCAGCGCTACATCAAACGAACTCACCCTCACCGATCCTTCCACCAATGTTGTCGTGGTCACATGCTCATCCTGATATGCGCTAATGTTAAAATGTGTACCGAGTACGGTTACATCCTGGTTCTTAGTACCTACTATGAACGGATGCGCCTTATCCTTTGCCACTTCAAAATACCCCTCACCTATCAATTTCACATTTCTTGTATTACTATTCACAAAACTGGATGGAAACTCTAACTTTGAATCTGCGTTCAACCAGACCCTCGTTCCATCCGGCAACATAAACTGATACGTTTGCCCCCTCGCTGTAGCCGCAATCAACATCTGCCCCTTGCTATCTGCGCCCTGCAACTCGGCGGGAGTAAGTGAGTCATGAACGTCACTCCCATCCGAGTAACTCACCTCGCTACCAATCACAACCCCGTTCTTCGCATCGCTCAATTGGATCACCCTTCCATTACCCAATGTAATCGTTGCCCCGTTTTTGCCAGGAGCAATATCATTCACTTTTGCCACCTCGTCTCCCGATTTTACATCGGGACTCACATTCATATATATCCATGTCCCCAGAGTAATCGCCGCAACCGCAGCGGCCGCAACCGCAATCCTCGGCCACAATCTTACCCGTTTCACTTCCGTTTTACCAGCCACACCAATACCCGTGCTTTCAGCCAGCCTCAGCCTCAAACGCGCTTCCAGCAACTCCTCATACGCAACATCAACTGTCTCAACAGTTACCAGCTCATCATCAAATGAATGGTACCATTGATTGACCAGCTGCCGCTGCGCCGCAGTCGCATTACCTGCCAGGTATCGCTCAATTGCCTCTAAAAGTTCGTCTGTCTGCTGCATACTATCTTTGCCCTTTTATAGTATGTGTACCGAAACAATCCCAGCACCTACGCCCGGAATAAAAAAATTTAGAACTTAATGATCAGAAGACTTAACGACCTTCCCTTCCTTCATCACAAACACCACATTTTCAATCGCCTCAATATTTTCCAATGGATTTTTTTCAACAGCAATCACATCTGCATAATAGCCCGCTTCCAGCAGCCCGACCTTGCCCTCACCCGCTACCAGTGTTCCGGGATGCATCGTAGCCGACTGCAGAATTTGAACATTGCTCATACCTGCTTCAATGTAAGAATGGTAGGTACTTACCGTCACCTGTCCGCGATTTCGCTGAGGATCATAAAAATACATATCTGAACCAAAAGCGATCTTCACATTGGCCTGGAGCGCCCGCTGAATTCTTTTCTGATACCTGTCCACCCCTGTCTGGTCTGTCGGAACAAGGTAGGTGCCCTGCGCAGCCATCAGTTTAAGCACATCCGCAGACAGCGTATACCCATGTTCAATAGAGTTTACCCCGGCTTTGACAGCCATCAATGCCGGACCGTCGCCATTAGTGGCATGTGCAGCGACCTTCAGTCCGGCTTTTTTTGCTTCATCCACTATCGCATTGAGTTCCTCCTGGTTCAAAACCATCCTGTTCTCATTGACGATGATCTTGATACAATCGGCCCCGTCATAAATGGCCTGCTTTACAGCCTTTCTCGCTTCCTCGGCTCCGCTAACTTCAACATATTCTTTTGGAATGATGGCATGGCGCATATCAGCAGGCATTTTTGTGAACTGCCCACCGATCGGAGACAGCGCACGGGTAGACACGAACATCCGCGGGCCAGTGAGCCAGCCCTTATTGATCGCGTCACGCAGCGCAACGTCCGTATTTACACCTGAATTTCCCAGGTCCCTTACCGTCGTATATCCTGAATTGATTAGATCCCTGGCATTTCGGGCGCCTAGCAACGCACGCGTGGCATCATCAACAATCGCAGTTTCGACAACTGTATTTGCGCCCGGAACCTTTTCCAGTTCATACTGGTATTCGTGGCACAGATGTGTATGCGCATCGATCAGCCCCGGCAATAAATATAGATTGGAGAGGTCAACAACCGTTGAATTCGCAGGAATGCTTAAATCATTGTCAATTTTTTCAATTTTGCCATTGCGGATATGGACCATCGCCGGTTCAATGAGTTTGCCCCGCCTGACATCGACCATACCTTTCGCTTTGATTACAGTCAGTCCGTTTTGCCCATCGGCCTGGGTTTGCGCACTTACCCCGGTTTGTACCGTTACAGAAAAAATACTAAAGAGAAATAGAATGATAGTGGGTTTCATGGTCTTATTTTTTACAAAGAAATTCCTTTTTTAATCATCCAGCGTCTTATAACGCATTTTGAGACATCATTTATCCCCATTTACCTGTACAAGATAATCGCTTGGCGTCATACCCGTTTGCTGTTTAAAAACACGGTTAAAGGTAGCCTTAGAATTAAAACCACATTCAGCCGCAATACCCGCAATCGTGATTTCTTTTAAACGGCTGCTGGTCATTTGTTCTTTTACCGCCTCGATTCTGAACCGGTTTACCCATTCATTAAAAGAACTGTCCAGCTTGTTGTTGATCAGAAAGGAAATCATATTGGCCGGAATGCCTGCTAGCTTGGCCACTTGCTTTAAATTGAGGTTTGGGTCAAGATACATCTGTTCCTGATCCATGATTTTCCCCAGCCGGGACAAATTTCTGGCAGCCTCTTCCTCACTGATGTCGTTATAGGCTTTATTGCCTGTCTCAGGAACGACTCCGATAGGGTATAAATACGCCATGACGCCAATCCAGTAAGTCAAAACCGCAACCAGCAGATAAAGCGGAAAGTAATCGCGAAGGTGTAACTGATAATTGAAATAAAAGATATCAGCCAGTGTATAAGCCAGCCAAACCGCCCATAAAAATGAATACGATATCAGCAATTTGGTCAGCCAGCCCAGCACCCCCTTTCTTATTTTCAGTTCAGCAGCTCTGCCCTGCCGGCGCAGGTTTCTGACGATTTTCAGGGACATTAGGCTATAAACACATACCGAAGTCAACCCACCTAACTGCTCGGTTTGGCTGATCATCTTCCAAACGGGGTAATCAATGTGCAAATTTACGCCCGCCGACCACAGCAGGTAATAGCAAAATTGAACCAATACCGGAATGAAGTGAATGAAGACTTGCGGCCTGGCACCGGGATTCAGCGAAAAGAGCACATAAAAATAAATACACGGACCAAATCCCAGGATCAGGTTTAGCGGGAGATGACTGAGTGCCGGATAAACCTGGGACAAATGGCTGTCATGAATCAGGATCAATACATTGTGAAGCACGAAGATCATCAGCATGGCCGATAAAAACCAGGAGGCAGTGCTCCGTCTGTTTCCCCTGGCACTCACCAGTATCGACATGATTACTCCCTGAATCACACCACAAAACAACAATGCGTCCCAAAAGTCAAAACGAAGCGAGCTCATTATCAAAAATAACAAAATATATTGATGCTAAAAAAAGCCGGCGCACTAAGCGACCGGCTTCAATCATCCCCCCAATTAAGCTACTTATTCGGGCATCAATACGGTGTCGATCACGTGGATCACACCATTTTTTTGCATCACATCAGCAATAGTTACGCTGGCCATGCCGCCCTTTTCGTCTTTCAGCATCAGCTTGCCGCCTTCCATCCAGGCCCACAGCTTACCGCCGCTTACAGTATTCAGTTCAGCTTTGCCTTTGCCCATCTTAATGGCCTTTGCGATCGCTTTTGAATCCATTTTACCCGCCACCACATGGTAGGTTAATACTTTGGTCAGCATAGGCTTATTAGCCGGCTCCAGCAAAGACTCCACTGTGCCTTTCGGCAGTTTGTCAAATGCCATGTTTGTTGGCGCAAAAACCGTAAAAGAACCTTTGCCTTTCAGCGTTTCAACCAGACCTGCCGCTTTAACAGCAGCTACCAATGTGGTATGGTCCTTAGAATTTACAGCATTGTCAACGATGTCTTTAGAGGCATACATTGCGGCTCCCCCAACCATCGGATTTTTCTGTGCATAAGTTTGAGTTGTAAATGCCATAGCTACTAAAGCAACAACTGATAAAAAAATGTTTTTCATAGATAGATGTTTTGTTTTTTCTTAAGCAGATACGAATAAATATCTGTCACAGATGTTGAACCCTCAGTACACGGTGTAAAAAAATCACAACTTCTTGGGTAACCGGGCTATCAGCTGTCAAAATAGCCCCTTTTTTTGACGTAAATACACCTCACCGGTGTAATTATGCCTCCTTAAATTTGAAATAACAATTTAAACTAAAAGAAACAAAATGAGAAAGATCAGAATATTCGAACACATTTCCCTTGATGGAGTAATAGAGCATGCCGGAGACTATGCTTATGGCGCCTGGACCATACCCTATCGCACTCCCGCTGGTGCGGCAATGCTCCTGGAGGCATACGGCTCAAACTTTGACCTGCTGCTTGGCCGCCAAAGTTACGACGCACTGGGCAACTACTGGCCCACTGCCGGAGATTTTCCAATGGCAAACGCACTAAACGCGGCAACGAAATATATAGCAACCCACAGGTCAGACAACCTAACCTGGAATCCGGTACAGAATTTGGGCGAGAACATTGTAGCGGGGGTCCGCAACCTTAAGTCAAGCGATGGCCCCGACCTGATCGTCATCGGAAGTTCAACACTAACCTCAGTATTGCTCGACCAGGGACTCGCCGACGAAGTCATCCTCATCACCTACCCGATCCTGCTCGGTCATGGCAAACGCCTGTTAGCCGACAGTATTGACGCCCGTGAACTGGAATTTGTCGATTCGAAAACTACACCAAGCGGCTTGCTCATCAACACCTTTAAACACCTTGGACGGCTAAAAAAATCATAAAACACCTATGATAGAGTATCCCCTGATGAAAAAATACACCAGCACTTAAAATAGAATAAGGTGGCTGTTTTTGACCTTACCACGTAAGGTTTTCAGCGCCTTATTCATTTGATTTTCCACCGTACTTTGGGAAATATCCATTTTCTCGGCAATCGCCTTATTGGTCAGCTGATCTTCCCTGCTGTATTTAAAAACCAGCCGGCACTTTTCCGGCAGCTTCTCCACCTCTTCACTGATCATTTCCAGCAGCCGCTTGTAATGAAGCCGGTCCTCCAGGTCTTCCCGGTCCCGGATCTGTTCGGCCTGTTCCATTTCATGCTCCTCAGTAGAAAACTTTCTGGAGCGCTTCATCACATGAAACACCATATACTTGGTCGCCCTAGCCAGATAGCCGGACAGGTTCTCAATTTCCGCAGTATCACGGTGCTTCCAAAGGCTCACCAGCACATCATGCACCACATCTTCAGCAGTTTGATTGTTCCGTAAACGGTTATAGGCGATAGCATACAAGGTCTTCCAATAACGTTCATATACTTCTGTAAACGCAGCCTCATCGCCGCCCTTAAGCAAAGCAACCAGTTCCCGATCGGTATATGCGCCATGAGCCGTCATTTTATGAAATGTCCTCTAATAAAGGTAACTATAAGTTGCTGTAAACTTATGCTATTCCAGTGAAATAACGGTAATTACAGGAAAAGTATTTATGGTGAACCACATCCATTGTGTTGTGAGGCACAAGAAGTAATTTCTTTTTGGCAGGTTTTATAAAGGCCTGCCTTTTCTTTTAGTGATATCGGCCAAAAAAAGTAGTTTGACTACGCCGATCTTTACCGGAAAACTACATGACATGGACAAATTAAGATTATTTCAATTGTTTATTACCATTATTCTTGCCTCACAAGGCATATTTTATATCCTGGCACTGGCCGAGGCGTTCAAAAATATATCCGTGCCCACATTCGCTGAAACACGTAAAGCCATCGACCTTGTGATCGCAGACAGGTTGCGGTTTTTGTATTATGCCAACCTGCTCGCTGGTGTGATCATCCTGGTGATCTGCAGGGATAATATACGGGGTACAATTTTTATCACCACGCTTATGGCCACAGTATTGGTTTTGGCCGATGTAATTCTGGCAATAAAAGGGAGTGTGCCGATTAACAATTCATTTCAGAACTATCCGGATATGAATGCTGACTGGAGAACTTTGCAACTGACCTGGCTAAAGCTCATCGTCATCAGGGGAACCTGCACCATCGCTGCTCTAGCCGCCCTGTTGTTTCCCTGGCTGAGCAAGTAAATCTAACGATATGATAGTTTTTTTTTATATTCGGCATACCAAACAAATCTTTAAAAAAATGAAAAAAATCTTATTGACACTCTTAGTCGTAATGACCGCCTATGGTGCAAACGCTCAACTTGAAGGATCAAAACAAGTTTTTGAAAGTCCGAAACTGAATGATGAAAAAGTCACCCACAAGATCATAGCGATCTTACCTTTTGCGACAAAAATCTCCTACAAAAAAATGCCAAAAAACTTCAATGCTGAAGCCAACAGGGATCAGGAGAAGACAATGTCGAAATCTATCCAGTCAAGTATGTACACGTTTCTTTTGAGGAAGGCAAAGAACTTTACAGTCGAGTTTCAGGATCCGGAAAAAACAAACATCCTCTTAAAAAAAGCAGGGGTTTCTGAAAAGATGGATGAAATGACTAAAGATGAGGTCGCAAAAATTTTAGGTGTTGATGCCATCCTTGGCGGATCCTTTGAAACTGAACAGACAAAATCTGAAGCTGGTGCGCTTGTTTCTGCAGTGATGTTTGGTGGTTTAGGTGGAAAAACCGGTACCGGCACGCTGACACTTACTTTAAACAGTGGTCAATCCGGTGATCTGCTCTGGCGCTTTTTCAAAACCATGAACGACAATATTATGGCTTCTACTGATGATATGGTAGAACACATGATGCGCAAAGTTTCGCGTAATTTTCCTTACTCAAAAAGCTAGTATTGTCTTGTTTTCCCGCAAGGTATACTTCAGTAGTCTCTTAGATTACCCTCAGTATTTACTCAGACTGCGTCACATCACAGACAGGGTTGGTTCAGTTCAGACTGAACCAACCCTGTCTGTGATGTGTATCAAAGGTGTCTCAACCCTGAAGTTGGGACGAGAGAGAACCGAAAGAGACCCGAAGCTGGGTGCTCCTAATCACGCCCATATGAGATCAGGGTCTTTTCCTGATCTGTGAAGCTTTGAGGTAAATCTTTGCCCCTTTTTTATTGATATAGTATTTGCGGTTTTTGCCATCGATGTATACATTGGACCCGTCAGGGGCCATCATGCCTTTGTAAGTCTGGTCAACCACCTTTGCCCCGCCTTTTACAGCGACTTCAGCGGTTTTGTTGCCTACCTTAGTAGCAGTTTTACTAATGGCCTTCCCGGTTTTATCAACGGTCTCACCAACGGTTTCTTTTTTCTTTTCCTGGGCAGCGGCAGTAAAGGATACGCTGGTACAAATGGCAATGGCCAGTGCTATGCTTGCAGTTTTCATTTTCATGACAGTAGTTTTTATTGATGTCAGCTCAACTGGATAACATCTGAACTACGTTTTTGTTGCGGAATTTTGTTTTACTGAATAGCTTTGTGGTTGCTCTCCAGCCGCATCTGCTGCCGGTAGGTTTTGGGGCTGCTGCCCTTTTGTTTTCTGAAGAATTTGTTGAGGTGGCTTTCGTCTGTAAAACCAAATTCACTGGCGATCTCATTGATCCTCTTGTCGCTGAACTGCAGCCGGTGTTCGATGAGCCGGGTCTTGTAATTGGTGATATAACCTTGCATGGTTTCGTTGGCATGCTGTTTAAAATACTTGCCCAGGTAGGCATTTGAAATGTTAAAATGGTCACTGATCACCCCGGCTTTAAGATTTTCTGGCAGGAAAATATTGCCCTGTATGTATTGCAGAATGTCCATCGCTTTTTCTTCGGTGCCCAGGTTTATCTGCCCGGGAAGGTACTTGGCTATATTGCGCGCCACTACAATGATCATGGTATTGACCAATTGCTGCACCAGTTCTTTATTGTAAAGGTCACGGTTTTCCATTTCCCTGATCACCGCATCGACCATTGGTCTGACCAGGCCTTTGTCGGTCTGGTTTTTCAGGATACAGCCGGGCTGATGGTTGGCGTTTTGCAATATATATTCAAGTCGCTGAACATTTTCGCTCAGCAGACCTTTATTTTTGATATAGATGTTATTGAACCTCAAAAAGAAAAACCCGGTAGTGCTTTCGATCTCAAAGGAATGACAGTCTTCCGGTGTGATGAGGAACATGTGGCCCGCATGGTATTTAAAACTGTTTTTATTGATACATTGTGTTCCGGTACCGGACATGATATAGACCAGTTCAAAAAAGCTGTGCTGATGTTCCTGTTTTGGACATTTGTCCATGGTTACGTAACTGATGGAAAATGGTTCGTGCAGGTTTTCCTTTTTCATGGAGTAAAGATACCGAACTATAGAAAAGTTATACCATTTTATCGTAAAATATTGGTATAACTTTGTTTTATTAATTTAAAGATGAAATAAATGAAAGCAATATTATTAAATGGTTTTGGCGGCACTGAGGTGCTCAGCAATTCAGAAGTCCCTGTTCCTGCCATCAGCCCAACACAAGTACTAGTTCAAGTAAAATCGCTGAGTATCAATCCTGTGGATGTAAAAACCCGTGCCGGGAAGGGGATTGCCGGCCGGATCAAGGATCAGCTGCCGGCAATACTGGGCTGGGACATTTCAGGAGTTGTTGTGGAGGCGGGTGCTGACGTAGCTGCGTTTAAAAAGGGTGATGAGGTTTTCGGCATGGTGGCTTTCCCGCAACTGGCGAGTGCCTATGCGGAATTTGTAGCCTCCGAAGCAGCTGACCTGGCGCTGAAACCGGCAAACATTTCCCACAATGAGGCTGCTGCCGGCACTTTGGCGGCCTTAACAGCCTGGCAGGCGCTTTATGTCAACGCTAAAATACAGCCCGGACAAAGGGTGCTGATCCATGCGGCTGCCGGGGGTGTTGGCCATTATGCGGTGCAGATCGCCAAACATCTGGGCGCATATGTGATTGGTACTTCCTCCGCAGAAAACAAGGATTTTGTGTTGTCTTTGGGTGCTGATGAGCATATTGACTACAAAGCGCAGCCTTTTGAAGAGGTGGTTTCAGATCTGGATTTTGTACTGGATACGATTGGCGGGGAATATATTGACCGTTCTCTGAAGGTGATCAAAAAGGGGGGCACGATCATCAGCATTCCTTCCGGCCTGAATGAGACAGTGACTGAGAAAGCTACAGCCCTGGGTATCAAGGGGTATTTTATCCTCGTGCATCCTTCTGCGGAGGATATGGCGGCTGTTGCGGATTTGCTGGAAAAAGGGATTGTTAAGTCGCATGTTTCCAAGGTATTTGCTTTTGAGGACATGGCAGCCGCGCATCAGCAGATTGAGAGCGGCCGTACCGTTGGAAAAGTGGTGCTGGAATTGAGCAGAGCTGTGTTTGGCGGTTATGATCGCTGAAAAAAGGAAAACAGGAAGAAGAAGGATCTCTTGAGCAGGCACAGTTCAAGAGATCTTTCATTTCAGATAGATCGCAGGCCAGCCTAAGCATACAGTGCAATTCGGCGGTTTTTACAAAGCCTCAATTTGTTCTTTCGACAAACTTGTACACTCAACTATAACCGCCAAATCGATACCTTTCTGCTTCATTTTCAGCACAGTTTCTTTCAACCCATCTTTATTCCTTGTTTTATTCCTTTTTCTATCCCTCTTTTTAAGCCTAGTTCTATTCCTTCTTTAACTCCTTCTGTCTTTCCTTCTTTCCTCCCCAGTTCTTTCCCCTGTTTGATTCCGCGGGCCATTCCTTTTTTTAAACCGCGTGCCATTCCATTCTTTTCCGCTTCTTCAATAGCAAAATCATGGGTATTCTGAGTGTCCCACCATACCTTTTGCTGGGCCCTGTACATTTCCCTTTCTTCGGGCGTCAGGTTTGAATATTGGGCAAGTTCAAAAAAGTGGACCAGTTCAGGGGTTTTAAAAAACCAGGGCCGCTCATTAAATCTGTCTGCGTGTTTCAAAGCGTACAGCCATTCATCCAGTATGGTATGCAGTTCTCCTTGCTTTTTATTGAACTTTTTAAGTTCCAAGTAAATAAAATCAAGCTTATCATAAAATATTTCGCCATTAGTCTTATCGCATAGACAAACATCACGACGGTAGGCCCCTTCCTCACCACCCGGCAGCACAAAATTTTCAAGCAGGCAAATCACATAAATGTCTTTGAGGTTGTACTCCCAGAGTTTGCCTACTGGTGCCTGATCGCTCATGAGGCGGCCGGCATAGTAAATCGACCGCTCCTTAAAATACCGCTGGTCATGCCGCTGTACTTCCACTAAAAAGGTAACCCCGTCGGTATCTGTGCATATCACATCAAATGCAGCGTTGCCTTCGGATTTTAATTCTCCGGGATATTCATTTTTGCCGTAAGTGACCGTCTCCACCTCCCTGATACCTTCCAGTACGCCATTCAGGAAAGACCTCAATATTTCTTTACTGCTTTCCGAAGCAAATATCTTTTTAAAGTACTTGTCCCACAGGGGATGAACATAACGGACATATTTTGACTGGGGCTCTACATGGTAATTCCCCCCGGGTTCGGCGAGATCATTGTCGTTTTCTATTGATTTATCCTGCATGTTCAAGTGTCTTATTCGTCAAATGTAAGACAGAAGATAGAATTAAACAAATGAAATGTAATTATTAATTAATATAATTTCCATTATATTTCTTAATAATTCAATTAATTGTATAAAAATACAATGTAATGGTTGAATTTACCGGGAACAATATCATCCTTGCATCATCACCAGGAACACGCACCTGCTCGTTCTGCACTAGCGCGGAGCAGAAAAATCACCTTCTCAGAGAAGACATCAGCGCTCTTTGCTCCCCCTTCAGCGAACCTAAGAACCGACTGAAAGGAGCTCAATGAGACAAAAAACAATAAACACTACCGAATTAAATGCAGTCTTCGAAGAGAATGGTTATTTTTTCCAGCTCCAAGCGGTTCCCATTTCCTGGTTCCAGCTCCAGGCGTTCCATTCTTTCGATTCCGATTCCGGGACGAGTAATCAAAAGCAAACCATCACACGTCATAACACAACCAACCCTCAACGCCCAAATGTGAAAAAATGTTAAATTTTGAAATCGGTTCAATTTCATACTTACATTTAAGTACCCAAATCTCCCTGCACGATATAAATACTCATTTGAAACCTCATTGACCCTCACTAAAACCACAACCTCAACCATGAACCGATTTCAAAAGATCAACAACATCGCCGGACTGGCAGTTTTCGCTATTGCCGGTATTGTTTACTGGCTCACAATGGAGCCTACTTTAAGTTTCTGGGACTGCGGCGAATTCCTGGCCGCAGCTTATAAACTGCAGGTCGGACACCAGCCGGGCGCCCCTCTTTTCCTCATGATTGGAAAGCTGTTTTCTCTGCTTGCCATCGGCGATACCGGCAAAATCGCCTATTTCATCAACTTTAGCTCGGTTTTGTTTAGCGCAGCTACCGTGATGTTTCTGTACTGGACCATCACTTTACTGGCGGTCAAACTGTACAAAAAGGAAAAATCCACCATGGATATGCTCACAGTCATCGCAACAGGACTGATCGGTGCACTGGCATTTACTTTTTCTGATACGTTCTGGTTCTCGGCGGTTGAGGCAGAGGTATACTCGCTCTCGATGCTGTTTACCGCGGTGGTGTTCTGGGCAATCCTGAAATGGGAAAGCAAAGGCGACGATCGCTGGCTGATCCTGATCGCTTTTGTGATCGGTCTTTCTATAGGTGTCCACTTATTGAGTTTGCTCGCTATTCCGGCTGTTGTTCTGGTTTATTATTTCAAAAAAACGGCAAAAACCACCACTTTCGGCATCATCAAAGCGCTTGCTGCCGCGGGGCTGATCTGGGTTGCGGTGCAGTTTGTGATCATTCAGTATTTTGTATTATTTGCGGCTAAACTCGACTTGTTTTTCGTGAATACGCTTGGTTTTGGTTTTGGTTATGGGGCCATGGCTTTTATTGTATTGCTTGCTGCCGGGATTGCTTACGCCATTCATTATTCAATCAAACATAAAAAATACAACCTCAACCTCGGCATGATCTGCCTTACTTTTGTATTGCTGGGTTTTAGTTCTTACTTCCTGATCATCATCAGGGCTGATGCAAAGACCAGCCTGAACCTGACCAATCCTGACAATGCTTTTTCTCTATATAACTATCTGGGACGTACCAATTATGGGGAGACGCCTTTGCTGTACGGGCAGACTTTTGACGCAAACCAGGTCAGTGCAAAGGATACTTATACAAAATACAGGAAGGGAAAGGAGAAGTATGAGGTTTCCGGAAAGGGCTTAAAAATTGAATACGATAAGAATTTATTGTTTCCGCGGACATATAGCGATAAGCCACCGCATATCAATTTCTACAGGCAGTGGTTAAACCTGGCTGAGGGCGAGACGCCTACTTTTGCGCAAAACCTGAAGTTCTTTACTTCGTACCAGATGGGTTTTATGTACTGGCGCTATTTTTTCTGGAATTTTGTTGGCAGACAGAATGACAACCAGGGCCAGGGAAATTATAGTGACGGCAACTGGATCAGCGGGTTTAAGGCATTGGATGGAGCAAGGCTCGGCAGCCAGAAGCATTTGCCGCCAAGCATTACTGGTAATGAGGGTTATAACCGTTTTTACGGGCTGCCTCTGATTTTGGGGCTCGCCGGGCTGATATTTTTATACCGCAGGAACAGGAATGACAGTTTGGTGGTGATGTCGCTGTTTTTGTTCACTGGCCTTGCTATTATTGTTTACCTGAACCAGGATCCTTTGCAGGTCAGGGAACGCGATTATGCATATGTGGGTTCTTTTTATGCTTTTGCGATCTTTATTGGTTTTGGAGTTTTTGCCATCAGGGAATGGCTATCGCGCTTTAATGCACCAAAGCTGAGCCTGATTACGGCGTGTCTGGTTGGTTTGCTGGCAGCTCCGGTGATTATGGGTGCACAGGGCTGGAATGATCATGACCGCTCGGGCAAAACGATCGCGCTGGAATGGGCTAAGAATTACCTGAACTCCTGCGCGCCTAATGCGATCCTGTTTGTGACGGCAGATAATGATACGTTTCCGTTGTGGTACGCACAGGAGGTTGAGGGCATCCGTACGGACATCAGGGTGGTCAATATCCAGTATCTTTCTGACGATGCTTACATCAACCAGATGAAGGTAAAACTGAACCAGTCAGCTCCTTTGCCAATTTCTATGGCGAATGAAAAGTATGTGAATGGTGTGCGGGATTATATGCATTATTTTGATTACGGCTTTAAGGATAGTGTGGAGCTGAAGGATTTGCTGGCGGTAATGACGTCTGATGAGCAGGCGGATAAATTGCCTCTGAACGATGGTACCTATGAAAATTTTCTTCCTACTAAAAAATTCATGATGACGGTGGATGCGGCGCAGGTGCTGAAAACCGGGACGGTTGACGCGAAGGACAGGGATAGGATTGCGCCTAAAATGGAATGGAACTATGGTAAGAATGTGATGTTTAAATACGATCTGGCACTGATTGATATTCTGGCCAATAACAATTGGGAAAGGCCGGTTTATTTTGAAAGTAATGTTTCTGAGGATACTTATATCGGGCTGGACAAGTATTTGTACCTGGAGGGTTATGCGCTTCGTTTGCTTCCGTTTAAAACTGATCCTGCAGCTGATAAACAGGAGATCATGGACAAAACGAATAATGATGCGATGTATGACCACATGATGAAGTTTGACCTGAAGGGTTTTAAAACTGCAAAATACATTGATCCGGAGAGCAGAAGGGTGGCGCAGGGCACTTGGCAGATCACCAACACGCTATCTGCCAACCTGACGCAGGATGGTAAGCTGAGCCAGGCGAGGGACATCCTGGTGAAGGGCTTGAGGGAGATCCCGCTAAAAAATTCTTCTATTGGTGATACCATCAACAGGTTTCAGACGATCCAGAATTTGTATGCGGTAAATGAGGTAAAATCTGCCAATGCGCTGGCGGTCGAAACGTTGGACTTTTTAGATCAGGAACTGAGTTATATTGCTTCTCTTGAGCAGGGAAGGTATGTTTCTTATGAAAGAGATATACAGCTGGGTATGTATGTGCTCGCTAATCTTGACCGGGTAGCTGCTGGCTATCAGCAAAAGGAACTGAGCAAAAAGATCAATGAGAAGTTTAAGGAATTGCAGGTGAAGTTTGGATAAAAGTCAAAGTTTGGCTTAAAGTCAAGTTTTGGTCTGAAGTCAAAAGTTTAGTCTGAGCTCAAAAGTTTAGTCTGAGCTCAAAAGTTTGGCTTAAAGTCCCGCTTTCGGAAGGGTTGGGAAGCAGCTCATCTGATCTGCATATAAAACGTCATTGCGAGGTACGAAGCAATCTACTCCTGAGATTGCTTCGTACCTCGCAATGACGTAATTGTAAACCAATAAGTGAATGACCGTTGCCGAAGTATTACCTGTTTGGCTAAAGAATTACCTGTTCGGCTAAAGGATTACTTGCTCGGCCGAGGTATTACCTGTTTGGCTGAGGTGTTGTTCTCAGATAAGGCTTGATTACTTTGTGCCCTTTAGGGAATTTTGCGGGGATGTCTTCAGTTTTGATGCTATTGGCTACAACCACGTCTTCTCCGTCTTTCCAGTCTGCTGGTGTGGCTACACTGTAGTTGGCGGTCAGTTGCAGGGAGTCAATAACCCTCAATACTTCGTTAAAGTTGCGGCCCGTAGATGCAGGGTATGTCAGGGTCAGTTTAACCTTCTTATCAGGTGAGATCACAAACAGAGACCTCACGGTAAGGGTGTCTGATGCGTTCGGATGGATCATATCGTAAAGATCGGCTACTTTTCTGTCTTCATCGGCAATGATCGGAAACTCTACGCTGGTGTTTTGGGTCTCGTTGATGTCCTTGATCCAGCCTTTGTGTGATTCAGCGGAGTCAACACTCAGGGCAAGCACTTTTACGTTTCTTTTTTCAAATTCGCCCTTCAGCGCTGCTGTACGTCCCAGTTCTGTTGTACATACCGGGGTATAGTCTGCGGGGTGTGAAAACAGAACGCCCCAGCTGTCGCCCAGGTATTCATAAAAATCAATTTCGCCTATTGAGGTTTGTGCTTTGAAGTTGGGAGCGATGTCCCCTATTCTTAAACTCATAATGTTCTATTTTTTGGTGTTGCTAAATTAAATAATTAATGTCTACAAATTAAGTATAGTATTTAAAATAATTCTCCTTGTTTTGTAATATCTCCATCATCTCCAAGAAATTTTATTGGCGGGATATTGGAGCCAAGATGTTTGTTGAATTGCTGTATCGTATAGTTTGCAAGTATCGGGGTATCCTTTTCGTCGTGCTGGTGCAGAAAGAAGTAGGTCTTTTTAAGTCCTTTTTCCTGCCATGCTTTAATCCTTTCCACCCATTCGTCTACTCTTGCAAAGTCTGATGCCTGGTGCGCTGCTCCATTGCCCACAAAGCGGATGAAGATTTCCGGTATGGTCAGTTCCATGTGCACACAGTCCCTCCTGCCGCTGGCATCTGTGATAACAGCCCCTTTTTTATATTTGGCAAGCATCTCAAAAAACGTGCTCCTTACTGCCGGATCTGAAAACCATTCTTCGTGCCGTACTTCTACAAATACCTCGAGGTCCTGGGGCAGGTGTTTGAGGTAATTGTCCAGAATGTCTGCATTCCTGGGGCCAAAGTTGTCGCCCAGCTGTAAAAAGCAGGGGCCCAGGTATTGACCAAACTCATGGATGCTGGACAGATAGAGGTCGGTAGGTACTTCGGCATCTTTCAGTCGTTTAATATGTGTGATGGTCCTGGAGAATTTAGGACAGAAGACAAAATGATGTCCGGCGTTCTCTTCAGTCTTTTGCCTCCATTTCCGGATCAGATCTGCGTTGGGTATGCTGTAAAAAACAGCATTGAGCTCTATTGAATTGAAATGTTTTACATACTCATCCAGAAAATTGGCTTCTTTTGTCTTTGGCGGATAGATCATGCCTACCCATTCTTTTCGCCCCCATTTGGCACAGCCGACAAAAAAATCCGGGTGCTTTACCGGTTGGGTATGCGCCAAAGTTTTTGCTGTTTGCACACCGTCCGGGGGCAATGTGAAGTCTACGTCTTTAACTGCGCTATCGGCTACTTTTCCAAAATCCATAGGTTTTTGATTATAAAATATAAAACTCCGAAAACTTAAGCAAAGTTTCCCTTACTTATCGTTATTTTTTCGTTGTTTTTTCATTTATTGCGGTCGGAGATCGTTATATTTATGTACCTATTTTAATTAATCTCAACCCTATGGAGGTACAACAAATCCTGGATCTGAACAAGCAGATCACTGACAGTGAAAAACATTTCAACAACATGCAGAATGAATACCGCAAAATTGGCTCCGGCTGGTTGCTGGCGACATTCGCGGGCATAGGTTTCGCGCTGACACAGAAAGCTGCACTGCCGTTTCATCCTTTATTGTTCATCGCGCTGATCTGCTATGCGGGTGCTATAGGCATGATCATGCTCTGGAACATGGACCTGAGCGTCTACCAGAAATTGCTGGATGCCAATTTTAAAGAAGGCCTCCTCCTGGAAAAACAGCATCCCTGGATTCCGCAGATCAGGCACAATATGCTGGAGTTTCATGGCAACCGGGGTGTACTGCCGCGCGTGATCTGGTTTTACAGTATGCCGGTCATGGTGCTGATCGCTGTTGGTGCCTATCAGCTCACCTTATTTTACAGCGAAAGCGGATTTTTCTTTAAGGCCGGTATATGGGTGATCAGTTTTTTACTGTACAGTTCTTTTTCTTACTTTTCGAGGCATGAAAGCCGGGTCTGGAAAAAGAATTAACTATTTGATTTAAAAAAAGTTAGGTTGTTTTTTATTTGTTTTTTTATTATTTTTAATAAAGCATCTAAATCAACGATCATGACTACCAAATTTGGTTTCACCAAAATGAATATCTCTGAATTTGAATCCTGGATTTCAAATCTGAGAGTAGCAAGAACCATTCTTTATGTTCAGGAACACCATACCTGGAACCCGAGCTACGCCTCCTGCACACCAACCAATCATTTTCAAGTCCAGCAGGGCATGAAAACTTATCACGTGAGCAATAACGGCTGGATGGATATCGGACAGCATTTTACCACTTTTCCAGACGGGAGCATCCTGACGGGCAGGAACCTGGAGCAGACACCGGCCTGCATTTTTGGGTTCAATTCCAACTCGGTCTGTATCGAAAATCTGGGCAATTTTGATACGGGTAAAGATGTTATGACTGCAGCACATAAAGACACCATCATCAGAATGACTGCCGCACTCTGCAAAAAGTTTGGGATAACGGTGAACAGCAATAAGGTCGTATACCACCATTGGTTCAACCTGACTACTGGTGAGCGCAACAATGGCACAAAAAACAACAAGACCTGTCCGGGAACCGCCTTCTTTGGTGGCAATTCGGTGAGCGCCTGTGAACAGAACTTTCTGCCACTGGTCAATGTGGTTTTAAGTGGCACGCCCACTCCTGGGCCTGCAAATATTATGAAATATGTTTCTGCCAATACAGATAGTCTGAACATCCGCACCGGTGCCAGTGCCCAAAGCGCTAAGGTGAGCGGGGTTTTACCTGCTGTGCTGGGCTCCGTATTGCGGGTTTTTGAGGTAAAGAACGGCTGGTACCGGATCTCGGGTTCTCAGCAGCATTGGGTCAACGGATCGTATACACTGGATGTGACACGGGCGACTGTGAACGCAACGACGCTCAACGTCAGGAGCGGCCCCGGAACAAGCTTTCCAAAAGTAGGTTCTTTCATGAAAGGTCAGGAGGTGTTCATCATTGACGAGCAGCAGGGCTGGTGCAAGATCAGTGCAGATAACAAATGGGTGAAAAAGCAATTCCTGATTTAAATAACTACAGGATATTCAATGTTAAATGCTTTCCAGGCCATTTCAACCGGGTTCTCTACTTTGGGATATCCGCTCTCTGTTAATTTCTCCGTTAACCAGCCAAAGTTTTTGTCGCTGGCAAGGGTATTAGTTATGATGGAATTTATTTTGACATCGGTCACAGTTGTTAAAGGATTTTTATAGGTATCCAGCATCAGCTTGTTCATATATGCGGCCATTAAAAATTCTGAAAGAAAGCCGTCTCCAAAGTGCAGCAACGATAAAAAGTCATCCAGGTTCTTTGCCACAATACCCGTGGGTTCACCCGAGGAGTCATTCCATACGACATGGGCATTGTCCCATTTGACCTCTTTAGTCCTGTTGTAAAGCAAGATCATGGTTCCGGATTGGGCGTGCAGCAGATATTTAAAATTATCTTTCCTGGTCATTCTTTCTTTAAAGAACTTTGCATCTTCGTCGTCATTAAAGAACCCAAATATTTCCTTATTGTGCTTTAGTATGTCATCCAGTAATTGAATCGCCCGGGTATCGCTGAATAGAGGTATGAGATTTTTCATGGCTGCAGAGTTTTGGAATTTTGTCTAGTCTGTTCTGATGGAATTCAGAGGCTGGTTGGCCATCTGACGTTCGCCCTGGGCGATGTTACCTTTGACAAAGGTGTACATGGTGTCTTTGTCAGCCATACTTAATGTGAGCCCTTCCATACCTTCGGTATTAATGTCTCTCCAAACGTGATCTGTAAGTGGCTTATTAATCACGTTGGTCCTAATGGCTTCCGCGTCGGCGTTTAATTCTGAGCGGAGCTGGGTGACGACGATCTGCTGCGCCGCGCCTCTTGTTGGAGCTGCGTTCAGCAATGGCTGTGTCCTGGTTACGAAATTGGCGGTGTGCGGGGTAGTGCCATAAGTCCTGCTCACTCCAAAATTATGCCGGTAGCTGTGGAGGTTTACGACATAGGCCCCACTGCAATGACTACCATTGGTCAGTCCGAAAATCGGGTTGCCAGGTAAGAATACAGGGGCAGCGAGCGGGCCGAAGACCATTCTCTCGGCTGCTTTCAGTGTGGCGCATTGTGGCTGATGGTCCGGAGTTATGCTGTCATAAGTAGGGGTTGGAACACCAGTGTAGGTTCCGACTGTACCTTCATACAAGTACCTTCTCCGCATGTCTGCCAGCCTGCCATTGCCCATAACAGTTCTTAAAATATCCATCAGTTCTGTTTCCTTGGTCAGCAGTGCGGCATAGTCTGGATGCTGTTCAACGAGTTCTGCCTGCGTAGGGTCTGCAGACAACGCTTTTACATTGGTGAGCAGCCTGACGATGTCTCCGTCGTATAATGTTTTTGCAGTCTGCACCCTGTTTTTCTTCGTCAATTCGGGTTCAGCGGTAGCGCCTGCATATTCAGTCTCCAGTTCAGTGATCAGTTGTCTTGCAGGACGCGGATTGGCGCTGGCCACATAGAGCTGGGCAGCCTGGCCTTCTCCCTGGTAATACATTTCATGGTGTTCTCCGTCTGCGGCAGTAAATGATCTTCTGCGGTTCCACCAGCCACGTATCGCGTCGACAGCAGCCCTACCCGCATCCATGATAGCCCCGCCAATGGCGATGGCCTGATCTATCACCCATAAAATGCCTGCATCAATCCGCAGCTTAACAGATTCCAGTATTTCCTGCATCCGGTTGGCTATGTCCCCAAAACCGAACTGGTTGGCCAGGAAGCCGATCATAATCGGCATCGAATCGCCCAGCAATTCCTCCACATAATCAGCGGCTCCTGCAATGTTGCCGCGCGCGACATCGGCCAGCATGCTGACGTATTGGTTAATGATCCTGAGTATCGGTACAAAATATTCAACAAAGCTCTGCACGGCATTGTATATGGCGATGATGCTGTTCACGACTGGCATGATTCCGCTGATATCCAGCATTCCCAATAGCCAGACGGTGGCCTGTGCAATGATCCTTTCATTGATATAGGTAATGATATTGGTCAGTACGGTGTCCCATAGGTTACTCAGCTGCTGTTCGATATGCTCCCATATGGCTACCGGGCCGCGTTCGACCACATCGGCGACGAAGCTCCAGGCACCGGTGGCCATGTCCAGCATGCCGCGCAGGCGTTGTGCCCTTTCTTCGCCGATCCTTGTGGCCAGCAGCCGGAAAATGTTGTCAATGGTAATACCCAGTACTTGGAGAATAAAGCCGAATATGGATCCGAATGAGAAATCAGCAGGCGGCTGAATACCCATGGTCTGCATTGCACCCGTTAGCCAGGAGACCACTCCATTGATCAAATGGGTTCCAATATTGCCAAAGAACTGGGTAAATCCTTGTTTCAAACCGCTCAGCAGGTTGATGAAGAAACCGATCGGATTTGCCAGGATATCAACTATCGCCGATGATGCATTGGCCAGAATGGAAACAATCAGTTCCGGTGGGATGCCGACCAGGCTCAGCAGTTCCCTGAAGAAGGTCCAGACTGCCC
This sequence comes from Pedobacter ginsengisoli, assembly GCF_030244015.1. Lineage (GTDB taxonomy): Bacteria > Bacteroidota > Bacteroidia > Sphingobacteriales > Sphingobacteriaceae > Pedobacter > Pedobacter ginsengisoli. Next base: position 608,872 of record NZ_JASSYX010000002.1, on the reverse strand, counting down.
CAGGCAGATTACCGTCTACAAATACCTGGTACAAGATGGTCATCACCACCTGCTGTGCTCTCGACCAGAGATCGCCTATGGCCATGATCTGGTTGAACAACGGTATCCTGCTCAGGATCTGTTCGATCAGGAAGTTCTTTATCGGCGTTCGGATACATTCAGGAATGAGCATAAATGGCCCAAGGATGAAGTCAGCCGCCCTGCCCATAAGGTCGGAAATGGTACTTACTATACTTTGTAATGCATTCAGAACCGGTTCAATGAATGTGGCCAGATAGCCCAATCCATCACTCGCCATGTTAAAGAGGCTGATCACTCCTGTTTGTACCCAATTGCCCAGGCTAACGGCGATGTCATTGATCCAGGCGATGGCAGGCGCAGCAGCACTGAAAATGGAGCTGGATGCAACCGAGTTGTAGAAGCCGGTCACCATGCCGACAAAACCGCCTACTTTATCTGCAATCCAGAGTCCCGTATTGCTGATGCCGGTTCGCACGTCCAGTATGGCGTTCTGTACGGCAGGCAGGATGACATCACGGAGTGAGGCCTGTTGTGCTTGCGCGGCAACTCCTGCCCCGTCTTCGCCCATCGCCGCAGCCATTCCGTTGACACCCTGGGCGAAATTGGAAACGATGTCCCGCAGGTTGGTAATGGCGTCAAGCGGCAAAATCTCCGCTACTTTAGCCGCAATTTGTTGTACCGGTTCGATGACCGGGCGCATAATTTCTTTGATGCTGGTCCAGGCTTCTTCCGCCTTGCCCTGGATCCACTGGATGATTCCGTTGGAATTTTCAGCACCGGAACTGTCACTGCCAATGCCTATAGTAGATTTCACCCAGTCCCAGGCCATGGCACCGTATTCCCTCACCGGGGCTGTCCAGTCCCATATGCGCTGTCCTACACCTTGAAGCCATTCCCAGATATCTGAAGCCGTCTGGCCAAGCCAGTCCACTACGGGAGCTCCAAATGAAGCCCACAAGCCCGTAAAGAAGTCGCCTATCGGCCGGACAAATTCGGTCAGGTCGTTCCAGGCATCAGTGGCTATGGTGGTGACTATATTTTTCAGTTCTTCTACCGCGGCAAGCAGTGGGGCGCAGTCTCCGGCGATTAAGGCCTGCATGATGACGGATACCCGGTCATACAGCATCGTGAATACCGCTACCAGGTTGGTCACAAAGTTGCCTACGGATGGGAAGCGGTCGAAAAGGTGGTTCAGGCCTTCCATCAGCTTGTCACGCAGGAAGCCTAAAATACCTTTATTGCTGACCTCCCTGAGCATTTGCACAAACTCTGCCGGAGCTATTTCTTCTGCAATGTCCCATGCGCGCTCTGCGAGCCAGTCGCCCAGTCCTCTTTGCACTTTCTCTTCTTTTGGTCCGCAATCGGCACACCTGCTGATCTTTTCCTGATCTTCAGTTTTGCGCTGAACTGCTCCACCCTGTTGTATCGTATGGGTCAGCTCGTGCGCCAGCAGGAATTTTCCGCTTTGTGATGATGGATTGTATTCGCCCTGGTTGAAATAAATGTTATTGCCAACAGTAAATGCCCTTGCGCTGATCTGGGTGTTCATTTTTGCGGCATGGGCATTGTCATGCACCCGTACTCCGCTAAAATCGGCATTCATTTTACTGCCCATCTCGCTGCTTACGCTGCCTGGCAGGCTGCTGCCCCCGCCTTTGGTAGATGAGATCCCTGATTGTACACTGGATGGTGCGGCTCCTCCTCCTGAAAATGCTGCTCCGCCTTTGGCCAGCAGCATTTCAGGCTGGTCTATATTTTGTAACTCCTCAGATTTTCTGGCGATCTTTTCATCTTCTTTCCTGAGCAGTTTTTTGTCTTCTTTTCTCAGCAGCTTTTCGTCTTCCTTCCGTGTTAACTTCTCTTCTTCTTTTCTGACCAGTTTCTCATCAGCTTTCAGAGAGATCATTTCCTTCTCCTTGCGCTTTATCGTTTCTTCTTCATGCTCGCAGCTGCTGCATTTGCGCTGCACTTTCATCTCTTCCCCTTTGCCCAATCCCGTCATTGCTGCGCTGGCCCCCGAAGGCATCCGCATTACTTTTTCTGCGATCTGATCAGCTTGTTGTTCCTGCGGGTCATTAACTCCTCCGATTTGCAGCTTTGCCTGGATACAGGTCTTCCCCGGTCTGTTGTGGGTAACAGATTTGAAATGGGGATCGCTATGTGCTAAAGCTGCGCTCATGGGTTACAATGTCCTGCCTGATTTTTTCAATTCACGTTTGATGCCCTCTATAATATCTTTGTACCTGATTTCGGGGTTGTTGTCCTTCAGCATTTGCATGGTAGCATACTGTATCACGTTTATGATCACGCCGCCCGACAGCTCATATTTCTTTGAAATTTCGGGTATGCTGGCTTTATATTCCAATGGAGTTTTAGCTGAGAATCCCTGCTGCCAGATTAAGGCCCGCTGGTCAGGTTGCGGAATTGGAAATTCGACCACCGACTGAAAACGCCTTAAAAAAGCCTGATCTATATTCTGTTTAAAATTGGTGGCTAGAATGACCAATCCGCTATAGTCTTCAATCCTTTGCAGTAAATAACTAGTTTCCTGATTGGCATAACGGTCCCTGGCATCGCTTACATTGGTACGCTTGCCAAACAGTGCATCTGCCTCATCAAAAAATAAGATCCATCCCTGGTTTTCTGCAACATCAAAAACTTTGGCAAGGTTCTTCCCGGTCTCACCGATGTATTTGCTGACGATCTTGCTGAGATCGATCCTGTACACAGGCAGGTTATGTTTCTTGCCCAGCACGGCTGCTGCCAGAGATTTACCGGTACCCGGCTGACCGTAAAACAAGGTTCTGAAGCCAGGTTTCAGCCTGTTTTTCAAGGCCAGTTCGTGCATCATGAAGTCAGCGTGTATCAGCCAGGAATTGATCAGATCGAGTTGCCCGCTGGTATGGCCGGAAACGATCAGGTCATCATAGTCTATATCGGTTTCAATGAGCTGGGCCGGAAACTCGGCCGAAAACCTGGGCCTGCTTCTTTCTCCTGTGGTAAATTCCTCAAACCAGGTTTTGCTGACGTTTAATGGAATACTTGACAAGGGTTCTCCGGGAGGGAGTGGCTCATATTCCAGAACATTCAGCGCAAACAAAGGACGTGTAGCGTCAAAAAGCTTCAGGAGGTCGAACCTCAAAGCGAGGTCATCGGCAGCAAGTAAAAAAAGAAAGGTTTCAGCGGTAGGTAGAAAACCACTGAAAACACTGCCCTTTCTTCCCCCAAATTCGGTAAATATCTGTCCGGTCCTCGAGTTCTGAACCAGGAAGATATCCAGACACTGCGGCTTGATCTGCGGAGCCATTGCCAGGAAAAGCAGGAACCGGTCGCAAAACTGCAGATCGTGCCTGATCACAAAATCACCATAGGCCGATTTGTTTGGTTCGAGCGTTGGGGGCTGCAGGTCAAATATGGAGGCGCCTTCGGCGACACTTCCCGCATTTATTGCACTCCTCAGCTGAAGCACACTTTCAAACCAGTCCAGCTCCGCGGCAAGTACATCAGCATTGGCACGCAGGTTCCTGCTTACCAGTTTACGTGTATCATATAGTTGTTCCATGGCAATTTTATATGGGCTATTGGCCAGGGTAACCGGTCAATCAAAACATCTATTCCTTTTCTTTCAATATTTAAATACCAGTTGTCGTCTTTCGATTTTAAAAGGCCATTCCGTTTAAAAAAATTCTCTTTCAAAGCAGAGGTCACTGTTGTCTTTAAGGCGGGCCAGTTTTGGATCACTGCCCGCTTGACTTCCTCTGCTTCAGCGAGTTCCTTTTTGCTAAACCTGATTTGGTTCAGGGCCAATGCTTCGTCAGCTTCAATACCACAAATGAGTTTATTCAGCAACAAGGGACTTTCGTCATCCGGCATTTCCTCATAAATTAAAAAATGAAGCCAGCATATCGCCTTTTCCGCAATCGTCCTGTCTTTGAGTTTATTTTCCAAAAGCCAGTCCAGCTTTAAAAAAGCGGCTTTTAAAAACGGCCAGACCAGTACCAGGCCTGCATTTTCAATGGCAAGGGACTGCCCGGCAACCGGAACCGGTCTTTTCAACGGTTGAACCGGCTTCGTATTTTCTTCTTTTTTGGGAGCCCCGGCAGGCCTTTTGACTTTGAACACCGTTTTCAGCTGATCAGCCAATTGGCTGAGGGAGCTTACCAAAGCTCTTTCGCTTTGATCATCTTCCATCTTGGTGATCAGGTCTGCTATGATCTGCAGGGATTTCTTTCCGGATTCCGGAACCGCGTGGACACATTTCAAGATCCATGAGGCAAAACTAACCGGCTCGTTTTCTTCCTGATGTTCTTCAATGGCGGACAGCCAGTATTGCAGCACCTTTTGATAATTCTGAAAATCAAGTTTACCGGCAAAGCGCATGACCAGTTCACTATCGTTACCCCGAAACAGGTTGTATTGAAAAAAAAACTGTTGTTTACTGATCAATGCCATTAAACGCTGCTGCGCTTTTGATGCGGGAGCAAACTTGTTTATCAGTCTGATAAAAACACCACAGTTCGATACATATAGATCCTTAAGCATTTTTGAAGGAAAAAATCCGGCCGAACCTGAGATCCACCATGGTCTTAATCCGTGCAGGCAATAATGCACTAATGCTTCATATCTGCTAATGTCATTTGTCTCATCAAAATGTCCCGGCTGCCTGTCGGCAGAGAAAGGGCCGTAGTAGGCATCAGATACCGGTTCGTCCTGTGTCAGTTGATATGGTTTGCTCTTGCTGATGTTCAGCTGATGTTCCCTCAACTGCTCATAAAGCTGGGCGATGATCTTTTCTTTGATGTCTGCAATAAAATGATCTGTACGGATACTGCCAAGATCAAGTTTGATCTGTTCGATCCGCAGCGTCCTGACAGGCGCCACTGCATCAAATACTTCATTAAAAAGATGAGGCAGCACATCCCGGCAAAAATCCCTGAGCTCGAGCTGCAGTTTTTGCGCATCCTGCTGGTTATCCACACTGATGACCATTTTTTGCGAGTGTATGATGTGCTTGCTGAGCATGGTTATCCGAAATTAAAATCAACCACTTCGTCTTTGTCCACAATACGTACATTGCCTGTTTGTGAATCCTGCTGTTCATTTATTGCTCTTACGACATAGTCTCCAGGTTTGAGCTGAAAACTATAAGTCCCATCCGTAAACACACCTTCCTGCACAACAGATCCTGCAGGATCCAGTACAGTGATCGTGTATCTTTTAGAATAACTTACCGTACCGCTCAGCTTGTAGGTCTGCGGAGTAAGGCTTTCGAAATTTATAAAAACCGTAATCGTCGCCCGTCCGGCTTCATCACCATTATCGTCTGTGATCAGATAATCAAATTCGTCTATATCCACAATCGCCGAACCTGCTTTTCTGTTTGCCTTGATTTTTTCATTGTTCAGCGTATAGTTCAGGATCTGCTTTTTCTGTCCGGGGATCGGTTCATAATCCTCTTCAGTAAACTCGACCTCGCCATAGACGGGCTCTGTCGCCAATGAAACCTTATAAAATCCCGGATGATATAAATTATTCAGTACCTGTATTTTTGAAACAACTACTCTGGTTGCGCTATAAGAAACTACCCTGGAAATTGGCACTGCCAATGGGGTCAGTTCTTTGTTCTTATAGTCCTTAGGATCACATTCACAGCAGCTGTCGTCTTCATAAACCGTAAAATCCGCAATGACAGTATCGCCCAATTCTTTTAAGGCCTGATCGGCTCCTATTTTTTCGTACAGCGCTGCAAAGTTCTTACTGAACTCTGTTTGCTCACCATCTCTGAATCCGAACGGTTTCCGTTTTATATCGACCTCAACCAGATCGCCTTCTACCTTTAAATGTTCCTTTTCTGCAGCGACCCGCCTTTTTTCACCTCCCTGTTCCCCGGCATGATAGATCAGCAGCAATGTATTGCCTCTTTCTACCCCTGCCAAATGTTCTGCGCCCCCATGTGCTTTCAGGTAATCCACAAAAGACTTGCTGGTTCTTAAGTCAAGGTTTCGCTGTTTCCTAATGTCTGTCAGCGTGCCTATCGTGATGTAAGGCCTGATCATCATCGTATTCAAAACCCGGTGCGCCAATGTCAGGATCAGCAGGTACGAAAGCATCTCCTTATCTCTCTCCCGGTTGATGATCCTGGCCAGGATTTTCATTAAACCTACATAATGGTTGAGCTCAGCAACATATTTATCTTTAAATGCATCCTCATCAAATTCAGTGAATTCCAGTGGCAGGGCTGCTATGAGTACCTCAATATTGTCATTAAAATCGGCGATCCAGTTGAGCAGCTCTTTATGGATTTCATTTTCAGGTGCGGCGGCCCGGGGATTGTCTTTAAAGATCCGGGAATGATCGGTACGGTTAAGGTTTTCTGTAAAAGCTCCTGCGGCAAAAACACCTTCACTTGCCTTCCGGAAGAAAGATACCTTATCTGTGCTAACTTCTATCGCCTCAGTGGTTCCGGCCATTTTTGCAGTACGGACATTTGTCTCAGGAGCAGTTTTTGTACTTCCGGCCGCATTTTTTACTGCATCGGCCACGTCTTTGTACCTTGCCGCCATGCTTTCGGCAATTTTACCGTATTTCAAAAGGTTATTGAGATAGTACAGCATGACATTCCGCCAGACGAGATATTGCGAATCCAGGTCGGGATAGCGGCACGTGGTTGTTATTTCATCGCCATCCCCTATGAACAGGGACTTTACTTTAAATGGCATATTAAATTTGCGCCTGATCCTTCTGTACCGGTTAACGGCATCTGCCTCATCAAGCCCCAAATGCCCTTCCATCCTGAAAAAATTATATTCATTGATGTTATAGAACAACGGTGTTTCCAGTTTACTGAAGCCATAGTCCTGGTCCTCTTCCGGCAGCTGGTAGTGATAGCTAAGCCCTTTTTCACCGCCGCAGCCATGGCAAGAGCAATCATTCCAGAACTTCTCAAAGTCCGGCAGGTAAGGATTGAAGTAGATCGGAAATGCTTTTTTCCCCAGTGGCTGCTGCTTTTCTTTACTCGGAGTGGCCAGTACCCCCTGTTCATCGGCTTCCTTCATAAATTCCGCATGATAGCCTTTCAGCATTGTCAGAATACGGCCAAATATGGTCACGACTTTCTTAGACCAGCTTTTATAGTCATTGAATAAAGGAGAATATTCAAATTCCTGGCGGTTGTCTGCAGGTGGACAAGCCATATCGCCCAGCATGAGGTGCATCGGAAAGGCGTCGTTGTCAGGCAGGCAAACGCTGTTCAGGTGCATGGCGGCACACCTCAGTTCTTCATACGATTTGATGATGTCTTCAAAGGCGTCGTAAACGTATTGAAAACCATATGCTGATCCGCTTATATACCCCGTCGCGAGCTCCAGTAACTTTTGATGCCATTCGGTGCCGATATCGGCCAGTACCACATTAAAGTTCTTTTGTAAAACCGGTAGTTCGTTATAGATGGTTTCCAGCTGCTTGATCAGTTGGTCCAGGACCGAGTCCACTGGATTTAAATAACTGAATACCAGGTCAAAATAATCTGAAGCCTGGCTTGCCGAGATCAGTGCCCTTGGGTATTCTATGGTTTCCAGATTATACAACGCCGGGTACATTGCCCCGCCCTTATTCTTATTTACGGTGTTAACTTTAATCAGGTCAGCAGCAGAGATCAGGAGCTTCCTTACTGTAAAGGTCTTCTCTATCCCCAGATCATCGCAGCTCTTGCCCAGGCAGCTTTTCAGGTCTTTTGTAGCCGCCTCCAGGAACAGTACCACGACATAGTTGCCCGCGGTGATCACAGCATCGATCAGCTTGGCGCCCAGCAATACTGCATTTTCCGCTTTCACCAATTCATAGAGCTTAACCCGGTTGCCTGTACTGTCGTTAAAATACGGATAGTCCATTCCATCCGGATATACATATTCTTTATAATGGGTAAGCTCACAATCACCCAGGGAAATTAAAAACCCCCATGAAGATACCCCCACGCCCTTGGTAATGTGGTACACATTGCCGGTCCTGCTGGCTTCGAGCCCACAGGCTATACCTCTCCCTATCAGTCGGATTCTGGTCAATCGGCTCTCCTGAAACAAAAAATCCTGCATGGTATTCAGCTGCCCGGCAGTAAGGACCTGATTTTCTTCAAATACCGTTGTTTTATTAATGAGTTCCATAAGTCAATTAGTTAAAAAATGCCAATGTTAGTTTGATTGAGGATAAGTGTATTTTTTTGCACATCGTCTTCGTCGCAGCTGTGCAGTTTACCGGAAGGATAGACGCTGCGCAGGTTCTGCGTGATCTCGATGAATTCTTTTAGTGCATTGATCCTTTCCGGATGATCAACAGGAAGCGTGTTGGATTGGATCAGCCAGTATTTATAGGCCTTTTCAAATAAATCCATATGCAGAGGGCTGACCCAGCAGACGTTTAAAGCCACATGCGCCGGAGTCTCTTCCCTTAGTGTTTTTTCGATGAAATTCCTGAAGTTCCTGTCCCTGAACCGGTTGGGCCAGTAGGGCAATATTGCGGTCATCACAAAGCTATAGGTGTCGGTTATTTTACATTGCTCGCAGTCCACATCGGTATGGATGTCAAGCAATTTATCGAGGGTTGTTTTTGGACGAAGCAGCAGGTGCTCAATTAAGTGCATTCCTTCACGCTCAATAAAGACCTTGTTGATAAAAGCCACCATATCAGAAACCGCGACTTTTTCCATCCCTGCCCTGATGATGATGGTTTTGGCAGACAAGCTCTTAATGCCAAAAGTCTTGGTATAGCTGATTTGTTCCGGAACAAACGGCTTATCCAGTAAGACATCGGAAACGATCAGCGTTTTGTTGCTTGAGAAACTGATGCTCAGAATATTGAAGTATTGAAAATCACCGGAGACCCGCTTTAATGACAACTCATCACCTGCCCTCAACTGGTCAGTCAGATCAGTACCGTTTATGGTGATTTCCCTCCGGTTTGAGGCAACACTGCCAGTAAATATCTCGTCAAAAACGACCTTGCCATCCGGATAACTATCCGGCAAAGTTTCGTTGACCTCAATCTTAATGTTGGGGCCCACTGCTACGGTATTGTTTACGGTGTACATACCATTATTGGAAATGGAATCTGTAATCATCACAGTGGCCGGCACAGCATCCTCTATCCTTTCCGCCAGTGCTTTATTGTAATTTTTGCCCAGGTGCTTGCCTATCGTATTTCCGTAGATGTCAAATATTTCAAAGTGATAATTTGGATCGGCAACGACTACATTTTCCGGATCGAAGCGGTAATAATCTTCATCAGAAGCAAACCTGATGAAGTTCCAGATCAGGCTTAACCTGGTATTCTTCTTAATTTCTGCCGAATTTACCCCTTTTTGCTCCGGCCCTTCCAGTTCACCTGTCATGATCACCTTTCGGGTAGAATCCTGCACGGGTTTGTCAAACAACTTGTAGCTGATCTTGTGCAAGTGGGGCGTAGTAGTGTTGTCGATGGTATGGGTAGAAACCGTAAAATAGTTTTCAATGGGCGGAGCCAGGTTTTTGCGGCTGGCCAGAATCTGTGTTTGCAGTTCATTCAGACAGAGTGCCTGGTGTTCGCCGATCATGGTTGTCGCAGCAACTTCTGTCAAATTGGTACTTTTACTCAGCGCGACCAAACTTTGCTGTAGGCCATCGCCGTAAATTGCGATCTGAAATTTATTGACCGAAGTACCCGGGACCAGTTTATAATTTTTGAGCAGCGCGCCCGCACTCACCAATTGTTCGACCCCTGCCTTTGCTTCATTTTTAGTTTTAAAAGGCAGTGGGTTCTTAAAATACAATTTGGTAATGATCTTGGTCTCAAAGCCCCATTTCCCCGCTGTTTCGCTAATGATAAACTCTTTGGAGAACAGGAGCTCATCTGCCTTTCTGGGATCAATGCCCAGCAGCATGGATGTTCTCTTCTCAAAGCCAGATACATTCTGATAGTACCAGTTCAAAGCATGTCTGTAATTAAAGGCTTTTCCCCGGTTGCTGCTGATTTCGGGATATGCATTTAAAAACGAGAGTTTATCTTTGATCAGTTCTGCTCCGGCTTTCTGCCCGTCAATGGTATAAGCGATGATGGCATAGTCACTAAATTGCTCGCAAAAGCGGGCCAGTAAATGATCTAGAAACCGATTTTTTCTTTTCTCAAAATCGGCTTTAGACTCGGTAATCCCCTGCAGGCTGACTCCATAATCGTTGTCAAACAACACCAGGTCAGCCCCGTTCGGCACAATCTCCGCTACAGCCGCATCGCCCAGAAGCGATTCGCTGAAATAGGTTTTGTTCAGGAGGGGCTGTCCGTAGATATCAAGCTCCTGGTTCAGGCTAAACAGGGATTTTAAACCGTTCACCTGCTGCAGGTAATTGTAGAGCAGCTGATCGAAGAAGGAAAGAAATCCTTTGAACTGTTTGGCACTGGTGATTCTTTCTGAACGTTCCGGCTCCGTCACCGGTAAATTGGGGATGCCCTGAGAACCCACTCCATAGACCAATGGAAAATCTTCCTGAACTGAGGTATAATCTGTCGTTTCCCGCCATTGCCCCTTTGGTACCGGCTGGTCTAAGATAGGGTTCAAAGGATAGCGTTTTTGTGCATTGATACTTAGCGTGTTAAAAATGAGGTCCATATCCTCGTCATCAAAAGAAAATGGCAGGTCACTTTTATAAAATGATAAATTGGAAAGTTTGGTAGACAATCTTGGAACGTAGAGCTGGTCAATGGCCAGGCTCATGCACCATTTCACGCTTTTCTGGGTGATGGTTCCGTCATTGTCTTCCGGAAAATTGGCGATCTGCAGGCCGCTGACAGATTTGACGGATTTCTGTCCGTCGATCTCCACGTCCATGATCAGACGGATCAGGTCGCTGGTTCTGATGTTGCATTTCTGTGCGGAGGCATCCAGTTCCTCGTCGTCAATAAAGCCATGCTCCAATGCCGGCCCGTCAAAGATCTCTTCTGTGGTCTTGCCTTTATCTTTCATCTGAGGCAGGCTGTAGAAGTAGACATCGGGTGAAAGAAATTTGGAAACCGCATAATAAATGTGTGCTGCAACGGTAGCAGGGTCAGCAAAAGGGTCAATTTCAATATCCCCGCAGATGGCAATTTCCTCCACACGGAGCGCTTTAATATTTAAGTAGTCCTCACAGAGGGGGCGGTTGTTGTACAGGCGGTCTTCAGCTTTTTTTATGATGGCTTTTACAATGGCCATCTTGCGTTTGTATTGTGCCAAAAGACTGTCAGCCGCGGTAAACAGGAATGCGTTTAACTCCGCATCGATGACATTCAGATCCGGAATGGCAACGGGAACACCACCGATCTTTTTAATGCCGGCAAGCGTGATCTTATTGTCAGTTGTATCGGTATCCTCCAGCGTGTATCCGGCCGGCAATTCGTCAAATTCTACTTCCAGGGCTTCAATATGGTCGATGATGCTGCCGTCGTCCTCAAAATCTACAGCAGGGTCATCCCAGCGGGGGAAATGAATGTTGATCTTGATTTCTACCCCGTCCAGATGAGGGTCAGAGAAGTTATTGATCAGGTATATACCATCTAAAGCATTGGAATTCAGATCTCCGTGAACAACGGAACTGTCAAACTCCAATAAGAAATTATACAGGCCCCTCACAAAGAAACCTGTTGGATCTGTAACGGTAGGCGTATAGGAAAGCTTGTCAGCAACATAGTCCGCAAACAGTTTTTTCTCGGCATCAGTCGCCAGGAGGAGCCATGCGTTTTTGATCCCCAGCAGTTCATGGGTATCGTCTGTTTCTACCGCAACATCCATCAGGAGCTTTCTGAAATCCTTGAGCGTGACGGGGGCGTTATGCAGAATTTCCCTGGGCGTGTAAAAATTTTTAAAATCAACATCCTTTTCATCTGCGTCATGGGGGTTGTTGGCCAGCAGGTCCTGTATGTCAAATGTAAGGCGATAACCAAGGTCGGTTATTGCATAGCACAATGCCTCGAGTGTAGTAACTCCCGGATCGTGCAGGTTATAATCGGTCCATACCTCTTTGCTGAGGTCCTGAATCCTGGCCAGACCTAGTTCCCGCAGTCTATCAAACTGCAGGCTCAGTTGTTCCGGCGTTTCTTTCGATATGGTTTTTAGTTCGCTCATGAGTTACAACCGCATTCGTTTACAGGAGATGTATTTTCATTTGTTTTCACCACGTTGTCATCGCAGTCACCGCAGTCACAATCAGGGTTGCCTCCTGATGGAATATCGCTTATATTGAGGATGTTGTGACTGGTGTACGAGGTCAGGATACTTGCTGCTGTGGCGGTTTCAGCACTGTCCAGGTCTTTGGCCGATATGTCTTCCAGCCCCGCCGGCCGGAACAAGTACATTTTGAAGCAGGTCACATAATCCACATATTTCAGTTTTTCGAGCTGGTAGATCAGCGTTGATTTTTCTATTTTACCGCCAAATTCCAGCTGTATGCTGCTGTTGCTGATCCATGGTGCCAAAAGGGATTTGATCTTTTGCTGAAGCTGTTCCATATAGATGTTCTCTTCATATCCGTCCCTCAGTTTGACATGAAAATCAAGCTTGATCTCTTCAAAAATCGGGTTTTGAACATTTACCGCGGCAAATGCAGAGTTTGTTTTGGTGATGTATGACCTGATCTCCTCCAGCGTATTTTTCGACACCTTGGGTTTCAGCGGATTTGGCGCATTGGAGATGCTGATGTCAGGAACGGCAATGATCGCTACCGAGCCCGGGGATAAGGAGTTATAGGTGCTCACCGTCCCGTTATAATAGGTATGATTGATGCATTTAACGGTGTATACTCCAGGAAATTTAGCCAGGATCAGCCGTTCATAATCCCACAGGGTAATGGCCCTGTTTTTATGCCTTAACCGTTCACTTACCCGCAGGTAATATTCATTCCCCTGCTCTGCTGGTTTGCCGTTTACGGATGCATAAGGCTGCACGACCTTTTTGATGGAAGCGTCCGGTTCTTTAAGTTTGGAAATGGTACCGGCCGGTATCGATATCTGTTCCGGCACCACATCCTCATAGCAGAAAAACGCGGCTTCGGAAGCTTGTGCATCAATTGAGATGATGTCGCAAACTGCCATGGCGTGGTTTTCTACAGCTGCACGCAGCCAGATGAGATCTGATGGCAGGCATGTATTGTTATGAGTTGCCGTTTTAGGGATCTGAAGGGTCACAATCCCGCTGGTCAGCAGGCCATTGGTCTGTTCCCTTAATATTTCCGGTTTTTTAAATTCTTTCCAGACATTTTTTTCCAGGTAAGCCCATTTCACTATGGCTTTCTCTATATCAGGATCTGAGCTGCCTTCACTGACCATAAAGAGGAGACTGATGTTCTGTGCAACCACAGCATTGCTCAACCCAATGTATAATTCGCCTTCATAAGCCCTTAAAGGAAGCAGGGTAACCAGTTCGTGGGTATAGGGATGGACTTCAGCAGGACCAAAAGGCTCCAGATTAAAGAATATATGTACCCGGTTGTCGTACTGGCTTTTATTTGCGTTTGCCGCACTGAAATCCAAAGTTGCTGTACAGGTATAGTCCAGGCTTAGATTTTGGATCAAAGGAGTATACGGCGCGTTTGGCAGATCAATTTTTGTCGGGTCATCGATCCCGTTTAGAATGGCCCGGCTGTAAGCCAGCTGATAATCTGCATGTCCAAATCTGCCGTCGGTAAATTTAAGCTTCAAAAAACCACGTTCTGTATCCAGGGTATAGCCTTCTCCGGCATTGGTCTCATAATCTTCTTCCATAGAAGCAGGAACAACCAATGCTTCACTAAAGACAGCCTTCGGAGCATGGGTGTCATCCGTGCCAAAAAGGTTTACCTTTGATGGGGCCTGTGGTGGCAAAGGAATCCAGTTGCGGTGGTACAAATAAGATACCTCTGCTTTAAAGCTGGAGTTATAGACATAACTATTGGCAAGGAGCATATATACCGGCGAATCAACAAATCCCATGTACATGATTGTACCTGCTTCTAATGCAAAAGATTCTTTCTTGGATTCGTTTGATTTTTTCTCTTTAAGCCCCAGCTTTTCTTCTTTATAAGTATTCAGGTCTAAAATGACCGTATAGAAATCGCCGGCTGTTACATATGCCTTGTAGTAAATATCAAATGAAATCCCCGGCAGGTTCAGAAACTCGAAATTCAGCTTCAGCGAACTCAGGTCATGCTGTAATACTTCAGAACTGCCAATGTAAAAGTTTGCGCCGATAGTTGGTGTGGAACCAAAGATCTCCATGGGTTTTGAAGGATCAAGTTTACCCAAACTGTTCTGCACCAGCAAGTTTTTAACCCCGGTGACACTGGTGTCAATTTTAACCGAACTGAGCCCGGAATGGGTCAGCGTGCTGTAAACATTAGTGGCTGCACCAGCTGACACAGTTATTTTCAAAACCGGATATTCCGTTTCAAACGGTTCAATATGCAGCTTGCGCTGATAGTCTACAATTTTAGGTGTCGTTTCGGTGGCTTTAAGCGTCATCACCATCCGGTTTGCCGCAGGAAAGACCACGGATTCTACACTGATTTCGCTCCAGCCTTTTTCGGCACTTACATATGCCTTAAACTTTTCTTTGGCAATGATTGGAAAAGGGCCAAAATCAGCAATGGAATTTATGGTCAAAGTGATGATCCTGATGCCTTCCGCCATTCGAAATAAGGGAGAACTAATGGCAAAACCGGAAACAGCCTCAGCTCTTTCGTCATTCCCGAAAGTATCCCAGCTGCCATCTGCATTTATCAGATCTCCTCCTGTACCATCGCCTGAATTGGCCACCGGTGAAAGGTAAACCCTGCTTTTTTCGTCCTGATCAACCAGGATCGATCTGATCTGGCTCACCTGTGCGTGGCTAAAACTAAATTCAGATAACAGTTTATAGAACTGCTCTTTTTTATCTTTGTTTTTGCCTGCTTTAAACTGGGTGCTGTCGTCCAGAATATATTGCGTGATGTGTTTCGCCAATTGTATAGTCAGGTACACTTTATCGGGCACGGCAGGTTTCTTTTTAAAACCGAGCACGGTTTCAAAAAAGTAATCCAGATGCTTAGCCGTAAACCCGTTCAAGTCTTTTTGTGCGATGGAATATAAGTCTAAGAATGCGTCGAAAAGTCCCTGATGGGGTTCCGTTGAACCATCCGCTTTAAGTTCTTCAATTTTAAAAACGGTATTCCATTTACCGCTTTTTTCGACGCCATCAAAATAGTAGTAATTGATAAATGCACTCAGTTTCTCACAGAAATCATAAAGCGCCGCCTTGTCCCTTTCATCAATGGCAACAAAAGATGCATCCAAAGCTTTGGGCAAGCGGTTCAAACGGTTTGTGCCGTTTCTTGGAGAATTATTTTTATTGCAGGAGGCGCCCATAATTAAAGATTTGTTGCTTCGTTGAGGTAATAAGGGTATACAATATTGTTGCGGGTATTGGTACTGCGAACGGTATATTCAACAACCATGTTGATGATTCCGTATTCGTCATTTTTGACGACATCCAGCCGTTCCAGTTTTATTCTCGGCTCATAATAAATGATGGCCCTCCGGATCCGTTCGGTAATTCTGGTCACGAGTGTGACGTTTATAGGCTCAAAGATCATGTCATTGATGTTGCAGCCATAATCCGGCTGCATCACCCGTTCACCAACTGCAGTTCCAAACAGGATCTCCAGGCTCTGGTTGATGTCCTTTACATCGGAGACCATGTCGGTTGCAAAACTGTCTGAACCGGCATACCTGGTGATCTTTGGAGGAAATGACCAACCCGTACCTAAAAAGCTGCTTTCTGTTTCCATATCCTATCCTATTGTTACTGTTGGACAACCTACCACTGCACTCGCGCCACAAATACAGGCATCACCCGTTCTTATGGCTGCCTTTCCCCCAATCATGACTGTCACGCTTCCCATCGGGAAAGCACTTACGGTAGGCTGATGCGCATTGGGCGGCATTGAGCAAACATGATTGTCTCCCATTACACAGGCAGGCATACCGCCGATTAAAACTGTTGGTACCCCGGGGCCAATGATCATTCCCCCGTGATTTGTAGAATCTGTTACTCTGGCTGCATTTGGCATATCATTTAATTTATATTGACCATACTTCCTTTAATTTTTGTGATCGCAGACGAGCTGATTTCTGCTCCTCCGCTGCCACTCTGTTTAAGCTGCGCATTGGCAGTAGTGGTGATGTTGGCACCCTCAATCTTGATGTCGCCAGCCGCTTTTATAGTGATGTCCGCGGCACTTTCTATATTGATCGAGGAGGATGTCATTTCTATCTTATTGTTGTTTTCATCCTGGATGGTGATGCTGCCCTGATCTTCATCCAGCGTGATCAGGTTGCCTTTGGCAGTGCTGATCTTAATGATCTTTTTGTCATCGTCAAATAAAACAGACAGCTCGCTTTTGGTTAAAAGCCCCTTTTGTTTATTGTCTTCATCCGCGGTCAAATGCGGCGGGTTGGCGCTGCTGTACAGGCGGCCCAGGATCAAAGCATCGCGCGGATCGTCGTTAATGAACCCGACAATGACTTCATCGCCTGGTTCGGGGTTCCATACCCAGCCGCGTCCGTTGCCCGCATCCATATTTGACAGGCGGGCCCATATTCCTTCTCCGTCATTGTCTACTGTCGGTATTTTCACTTTTATCCGGCTCTCTCCGTCCGGGTCTTCATGGATATTGGTGACCAGTCCGACTTGCAATCCGTTAACCGCGGGGACCATTCCTGTAGCAGGCTTTTCAGCCACATCGTCAAACTTATAATTGTGCAGGGTCTTGTCCAGACCAAACTGAACATGGGAATACCAGGCAGCTTCGTTAGAATAAGAATGGATCACGCCTGTTACCAGGCATTTCCCGCTAAATCTTTCGCCTATACCCAGAAGTTCAACGACAATGCCCGGTTTCAGCTTGTTGTCCCCCATCACCCTAAAGTTCCCTACAATCCGGTTCAGGCGGCTTCTGAACAATTCCGTACTGGCCCATTTCGCACTTTCTGTACTGGAAATCTTACCCGAATGGTAATAGGAATTATCTGCCCAGCCCAGTACTTCAGCGAGGTCATCCCCGTTCAGGTTACCCTGCTCCGGCAGTGCGGTGGTTTCAGATTCACTTTCCTGTACTTCCTGGTTGCTATAGTCCCAGCATTTCGTGAGTGCCTTCGGAAATTGTGTCCGGGCATCCATCTGGGCTTCAAATTCATAGATCTCACTGCCATAAGTATAAGTAGCTGTACTTTCCTGTGCCGCATCGGGAGGAGCTATGATCAGCTTTCCACCTTCCGTAATCACCAGCGCGCCGTTTAACTCTGCCCTGACCAGAATGAAATCCCAGTTATTGCAATTGAACTGGACAAGTTGCTTGTGCACCATGTCCAGTCCGGTGATGTCCGCGGCAATCCCGGCATCATCAGCGATAAGGGTAATGGCGTCGGCATCAGAGATGTCTTCATCGAATACCTTATTTTTACGACCGGCAGTCAGTTTGACGACCTGATCACGGCATTCTATTTCCATAAAACTGCCGTCCTGATCCGCTCTGATGGTCTGACTAACGATCAGCCCGGAAAAGATGGTTTCATTTTCCCCGCCGTTTCCGGCAGCGATCAGTATCTCCGCACCGGGAATAAAATCTGTCCCGTTGCTCAGTTCAAAGTCCTGTGCAGAAGCACTTCCGTCTTTCACCACCAGTCTTGCCTTCGGAATAGCATTGACTACATTAGTCACGACGATTTCCAGCAAGCCCACCGAATCCGGTAAAACCTGTCCGTTAATCGTAATGCTAAAGCTCTGTGCTCCTTTATTCTCTGGCATGGCAATTATTTTTCAATTGGTGGAAATAAGATCTGTTGTCCTTGTTTTAATTTTCTGAAATTGTTCAGGCGGTTTGCCCTTGCGACTTCCAGATAATAGCGGTCATTTTTGTAAATATTGAAGGTCATCAAAGGCAGCGGAGTCGTACCCTCAACAGTGCGCTGATGGGTCAGGTCGGGTGAATTGTTCTGCTGCTCATTCGACTGCTCCACGAGTGAAGTATAGCTGCTGAATGTACAGTCCGTTTTTGCCCGCAGGGGCTTCCCGGTGTTGTCAAACAAGGTATAAGTCACTTTCACCGCTGTCAGTATCCCCTGAAAAGTAAATTCACCCCAGTGTATCTTTAAAAAATAAGGCTGATGGGTATCATCTTTTACTTTGAAGCAGGTGTCGATGAATTTTTCAATCACCTTGTGTACCGTTTTGTCTTTTTGAATGTCGGCCTGAAAAGTCGAGTTTCCCGAATAGGAAGCAGATGTCGCATCCCAGAGCAGGTCAAGTTTTAATTCTTTACCCCCTGATGTTTTAAATTGCCTTACACTGTCCGTTGCGTTGACCGGGGTCTCGCTGTCCAGCTCATTCTTGTACTCAATAAAATAAGTATTCGGATTGTAGAGCACATTAAAGGTCTCCGCAGGCGAGCCCGAATAGTCCCTTCCCGTATAAACCTCAATCACGAGTTTTTCCAGGTTGCCCAATTCTCCTAACAGCTGACTGATCGACATTATCTTTCGTTCTTGGTTTTTATTTGTTTCTTAAGCTCTTCCAGCGCCTTTTTCAGCTTCTTATCGGTTGCCGTTTGTCCGGTTGCGCTTACCACGGCAGATCCCGCTACATTATTGGTGACGGTAGTCGTAATGATGATCTCGTTAATTTCTACTGGCATGGTTAAATTCCTCCTGATAAATCCGTTACGTCTATTCTTCTGAAATATTGATGCGCAAACTCGATGCTTTCTATCACCAATCCGTTTTGCTGCGCATTGAACCCTTCAATAGTCCATTTTATCGGATATGCATTCACAAAATTCCAGGCCTGCAGAGGAATGTGCTCTTCATTCAGCAGGATCAGGGTGATGTCCCTTGGCTTGAAGCTGAAGGTTTCCACACTTTCCCTGAACCACTTCATTGCAGAAGAGCCCAGTAAAAGGCCGCGCTTTAAGGTCAGGTTGCTATAGGTCACCGCAGTCGGCAGTTTGTGTGCAAAACGGTTCTCGCCGCCTTCTTTGTACTCCTCGGTAGTAATCGCAGCTTCCAGTCCGGTAGCGTCGGTAAAACCAATATCCGGCATGCCCGGAAACTCCAGGAGCAGGCCCTCTATACGGAGCAGAAAGTGGAAGCCAACCGGGGGAGATAAAAACGGGAGCATACGTCAAAAACTAGGTGAATTCTATGCTTAAACCTTCATGCGCCAGTTCCACAGTTTCTATAGCAACCTCGTTGCCTGTAGAGTTCAAAGTTGGTCCGTCCACTTTTGATGGCCAGGCATTCCTAACCTTCCAGACGACTACAGGCTCATGGCTCTCGTTGAGTAAACTAATGGTGAGATCCCGTCGCTCGATCTTGTTGAGGCTCACAGTATTGAACCATTGGAAAAGTTCATTATCGCCTTTGGTAATGCCCCGTTTCATGGATATTGCTGCAAATTGCTGCATGCCGGGCATTTTTGTAACATGGTACTCCGGTGAATTGCCTTCACGATAATCGATAGCCTGGGTTTCGACCGTAAGTCCGGAAACCTCTGTAAAACCAATTCTTGAACCGCCCCATTCCACCTGAAAGTGAAACACCGGCAATGGATAAGTATTTGCCATAATATTTAAATTTTATGATTTATTATTCTTGTAATTTGTGAGAAAATTTAAGGATGATGAATTCTGCAGGTCTGACCGCAGCCATACCAATTTCCACATTCATTCTCCCTTCCAGGATATCCAGAGAGGTCATGGTGATGCCCAGGCCTATTTTTACAAAAAAAGCGTCATCCGGTTTAGCACCCTGCAAGGCCCCCTGGCGCCACAGGGTATTCAGGAAATTTTCGCACATGGTCTTCACCCGCAGCCAGGTATTGGCATCATTGGGTTCAAAGACCACAAATTCAGTTGCTTTCTTCACACTTTCTTCTACGAAATTGTAAAAACGTCTGACGGGAATATATCGCCACTCATTGTCATTTCCGGCAAGTGTACGCGCTCCCCAGACCAGAGTTCCCTTACCGGTAAAGAACCGGATGACATTGATGGACTTTCCTGTGGTCGCGTCGATATTCAAACCTTCCTGCTGTTCCGAGGTCACTTTTAAAGCCGGTCCGCTGATCATTTTTACGCTTTCATTGGCAGGTGCTTTCCACACGCCCCTGTTGTTATCTACCCTGGCCATGATCCCTGCAACAGAACTTGATGGAGGCAGATCGATCACATTTTTGTCGATCTCCAGTTTTACAGCACGGTAAGTACTCAGGTCTATTGCCTTTATTGCCGACAAGGTCAACCCGTTATAGGCGCTGTTCACTCCGTCAAGTGTATGAGCCACAGTGACCACACCTTCGTCATAACCATAGTTCAGCACAGATTGCAGCCATGGATAATACACACAGCCATATTTCAGGTAATCCATGCTAAAGCTGTCCCTGATCTTAGCTGCGTCATCAAAAGGATTGTCTGTCAGCACCCAGGGATCAAAGATCCCGATCCGGTCCTGCAACCTGTTACATTGGGCTAAAACCGCATCATAAAGGGTCTGGTAGCCAGATGAGGTAGCAGTCGCACTGGTGTGCTTGTCTGTAAAGATCAGCATCGTTGGCTCATCCACTTTTGCGATCGCGGCCAGACTCGCTGTGCCCAGGGCATTGGTAAAATTTGAGCCATAAGGTCCGCTTGACACAACATAACAAGGGCCGCCACCATTTGCATAGAACATCTGGATGGCGTAATACATATAAGCCCCCGAAACAGCAGTTTTCCTGGCCTCGCAGGTAATCGTACGGCGGATCTTTCCAGACTCTGTTACATCAGTAATGGTTGGTGTCCCTGAAGCTGAAAAAACTGCAGTTTCAGGATTCGCTCCGCCGAAGTATTTGCTATAGTCTAAAAAGGAAGTGATCCTGATCGGGACATTTGGAGCATCAAGCCCGTTTTCATCTTTGGCAAATTCTGTTCTGCCCATAAATGCGGGTATAGCCGTTTCAACAGCGGCTACGGAAGCCGGTAACTTGCTTATTTCTTCAATATAAACACCGGGTGTTTTGTAATTCGTTGCCATAATTTAAGATTTTGCTAATAAGTGAGAGAACTTTAAGATGATGAACTCAGCCGGCCTTACTGCAGCCATACCAATTTCTATGTTTAATCTGCCTTCCAGAATGTCCTGTGCAGTCATTGTGATCCCTAATCCAACATTCACAAAGAAAGCATCTTCAGGTTTTGCACCAGCCAGGGCACCCTGCCGCCACAATTGGGTTAAAAAACTCTGACACATGGTTTTGGCCCGGTACCAGGTATTGACATCATTTGGTTCAAAAACCACAAATTCAGTGGCTTTCTTTACGCTTTCCTCCACCATAATGAAAAGCCGGCGCACCGGAACGTACCTCCATTCGTTGTCATTGCCTGCTAATGTCCTTGCTCCCCATACCAATGTCCCTTTTCCGGCAAATTTCCTGATTGCATTGATACTTTTTCCGGACGTAGCATCAATATTCAGGTAATCCTGGTCTTCATCACTGATGTTGACCAGCGGTTTGTCGACAGTCCTAATGCTTACATTTGCCGGTGCTTTCCAGACTCCTCTTTCGCTATCTACCCTGGCCATCACTCCTGCCATCATACCTGACGGGTACAATGGAACCGTAAAGCCGTCCAGCGCAGCAAGAATGGAATTGTACAGGCCAAAATCCACACTGCTAAAACCACCGGTTAGTGTCTTGCCACTCACGGTGATCCTGGGTACACCTCCTTTCGGATCATAGACTACCGTGATCTTATTGCCGTCGCTGCCGGCTACTTTAGCTATAAGCGTGACTACATCGGCAATACTCGATGCCACAACCAGCTCTTTAATGTCAGTATGCGTATTAATTGCGATTACCAGCGCAGCGGCAGCAGCCGTTGGATTTGCCCCGATCGCAATGCCTCCAGCTCCGAAAAACAGCCCCATTCCATTAATGGAGATCGCATGATTCTCAATTTGAATGCCGGTAATCGTTATCTTTGCACTTGCCTTAACAGCCGCCACAGGCGCAGCGGTATCGATGACCTTTGTGATTGCTTTAGCAGTTCCTGTTTTTTTGTAGATTCCGGCGTTGATCCCGCCCCTGTTATCTGCCTGTATTTTTATGTCATCATTTCCCAAACGGTTGTAGGTAGCCCCGCTTTGTATCTGCGGATAATAAGCGGCACCATATTTCAAATTGTCCGAGCTCACCAGGTTATTCCTGAAATTATCGGCCACTGTCGTGATGACTGCAGTACCGCCCTGCGGGACGTCTATAAGTGTAAACCTGTCCTGCAATTTGGCACATTGGGCAAGCATGGCGTCATTGAGTTCTTTAATATCTGCAGCCACAAGGCCAATGCTCTCAGGGAGTACCAGCAATGTGATCTCATCCTCCTTCTCGCATGCCTGGACACCTGACTTCAGCTTTGCCTTGGTCACCGCAGGGGCTCCCAGGTCAAATTTGTCTACGGATACAATATAGCATGGTCCGCCGCCATTTTCAAAAAACATCTTCACATGGTAGTATAAAATGTAAGGTGAAGGCGTCGGTGCGGAAACCGCAATAGCCGGAAAGTTCTCGCCGGGTTTGGGCTCATTGATCACTACGTCCAGCGTTTCTTTGAAAGCATAGCCAAACATCTTTTCATAATCCAGGAGCGAGGTGATCCGCTGAGGAAGGTTTGCGCCAAATTCAATTCCATTTTTTTCCCGCTTCTCGGTATAACCGATAAATGCAGGAATAGCAGTTTCTACCTGTGCAATTGAGGGTGGAATTGTTGAGATCTCCTCAACATAAACTCCGGGGTGTTTATAGGTCAACGCCATATCTTAATGAATTATTTAAACATATACATAAATCTTACTTTCCTCTCCGGCCTGTTTTTCCGGCATTGGGTTGGGTAAATTTTCCAACAATACAACTTCAGTCCCCCCTTCTTTTCTAATCAGTTTAAGTCCTGTTTTAACCGTTTCAAAAAATGGGATTTTCGCCGTACTGGCAAACAGCAGGGTGCTCGTTCCCGCTACATTATTAAGAGAATCAGGTATTGGCTGTGCGGGCGGGTTTCCGGAAAAATTATATTTACTGTATACCGGGTTCCCATCCGGCGTACCGTCATTGCTTTTGTCTTTTAAAAGAATGTCAAAATCATCGAGATCAATTCCGCTTTGATTGACAACAAAATACTTCCATGTGGTGGACTTACGTTTAAAATCGATACTGAACTTCGTTTCCGTAATAGCTGAATTGCTCGCAGGTATACTAAGGTCAAGAACTCCGAAAATTGACATTGCTGCCAGTTCAGTACTTTTGAAAAAGGTAAATGTTACGATATCTGCACCGGTATCAGCGGCATTTTTCACAGAGATGGTATACAGTCCATCCGGCAAATGCCGCATCTCCAATAACTTTGAGAAAGTCTTATCCGATTTCCTGTCGATGTGATAAGGCCCGGGAAGAGGAGCACCGCTGACATCAAACTCAACAGTATGGTTATCGACAGCTTCACTATTGACCCTCAGTGTCACGGCAGTATGGACATCTGCTACTGAAAACCTCAAACTACACACATCCGGTATAATGTCGTCAAGAATTTTATACTTCAATACTTCATTCAAAGCATCATTGTAGAAATACATCTTTTTTTGATTTGAAAACGCTTTGGCAGGTGCCATTTGGTCCAGAACCGTAACCGCGCTAAATTTCGCTGCATTTCTAAGTCCAATACCATAATGCAAAATAATGTCACCGATACCTATGACCGGCTTATTGGTCGCATCGGCCTGGCAGATCACACTAAATCCGGTATCATATACCTTACTCAGCCATCGCTGATTCTTAAAGGTATTTTTTACAGCTGCTACCGGATTAAAATATAGGTCTGCACTCAGATTATCCTGGTAATAATCGTGCTTAACTCTTAAAGAAATCAGTTTGCTGTAGGCTGTCATGATCTGTGTTTGGTTAGCAGTTCAACATTGGTTACTATTCCATCCGGTACCAGCTGTACATTTTGCTGAATGGTGATCATGCGTATTTTATACAGCACAGAGGGCAGATAACTATGACCGACTATGCTCCAGAAATGGTTCATCTGTTCAAAATTGAAACTGAACAGTTCGACGCTCAGACGTTCGATAGACGGATCTATCAACGCCAGCAACGGGGAATTTGACTGGGTAAATACACTCTTGCCCTGAAAAAAAGTAATGATCTGCGAGAGCTGTTTCAATCCCTCCAAATAGTCTTCAGTGGGATCTTCTGTATCTTCCGCTTCAAAATTCGCGGAAATCAGGATAAAAAGGTTCAAGTAAATATCCGGGTTCCTGGTTTCAATTTCACCCAGCGCATTCTTAACCGTAACCCGTTGGTCTTTAGCCACACGGTCTTCCTCAATATTCATCAGGGTGAGGCCGATCGTTTTTCCCGGAATGGCCAGCTTTCCACTGGAAACAATACTGGTCACGGCAACAAGGCTGTCATTAGCTGTACCCGCAGCATTGTTGAGGTACCTGTTAATCTCCTGAGAAATAAAACTTAAAGCATTGTGGATCATAGAGTTAAATTACAATACATAATCTCCCTCAATGAAAACGCTTCGCTAAATCAACAGCACGGTTAATGGCAATTAATTAGCGTAAAAAAAAATTCAATAAGGATGATTAGCACTAAAGTATAGCTTTAGATCTTCGCTAATTTCTCTACTAAGTGAAGTGGGCATATGGGTTAGCAAACAGCGGGTTATCAGGTTTCATAAACAAACCCGATAACCCGCTGCGCGTAATGAGACAAAAAGAACAGTTCAGGCCTATTTATATACTTTGATCATGAACACATAATCATCGAACTTTTGAATGATCTTACTCTTACTTAAGTTCTGCATGGAGTTCCTTTTATTGAAAACCTGCTTTTTACCTAAAGAATCACTTGGAATGGTATTTAACGTCTCCTGGATATATTTCGCTTTCACGGCAAACGTTGCACCGTCAACCTGCGATTGCCTGGCACTGATCACTCCTATAATATTGCCATGCTGGTCAAGAAGCGGACCGCCACTATTACCCGGGTTGACCGGAATCGACACCTGGTATTGCGTAGAATCACCATTGTAACCTGTTTTCGAACTTACATAACCCTGATTAAACACAGCGTCATCCTTAGGAAATCCCAAAGTATAAACCTCATCCCCCATAGCTACACCATTTTGCTTTAACCTGTAAGGCAGATTTGAAAGCGGCGTGAAATTGTCATCAGCTATCTTAAGAATAGCCAGGTCATACTGAGAATCAGTTCTGATCACCCTTGCTTTATAGGAATTGCCATTATTATCCACAACGGTTATGGATTCCGCATCCTTAATTACATGCAGGTTAGTCAGCACATAGCCATTTGCAGTCAGCGCAAAACCTGTCCCCCCATAATTTGCAGGACGTTCATTTTTCGGTTCGCTTGCAGTAGAATTGATCTTTCTGATCAGGCTGCTCTGGGAATTTTTAATCTTACCAAGCTCACTTCTCATCAGTTCCACACTCCCGATCTGCTGTGTATTCTGCTGTATAGAATAAAGCATCGCCATCGTAAGCAGGATAAAAGATGCTGCCACACCTAAAGCCGCTTTGTTTTTACGCCAGATGTTCACTACAAATGAAGGATGTGGCCCAAGCTTCCTGCTCAGTGCATCGACATCGATCTGCGCATGCGCATGATCCATTTTATGCTTAAGTTCCGATATCGCAGCATAGTCCTGCAAAGATTCCAGAAAAACCTTGTGTGTAACCACCCGGTGATCAACTGAAGGATCATTTAAACGTAACTCTTCAAAAGCTTTGGCTTCTCCCTCAGTCAGCTTGCCGTTCAGGTAATCTTCAATGATACCTTCTAACTCTATCTCGTTCCTCATTTCAACTAGGTTTGAAAAAATATTTTTTTAAGTCTCTGCAGACATTTATACTTCTGTGTCTTGGCATTATCTGTATTGGTATAACCAAATTTTTCACAGATGTCCTGCATAGACAGGTTATTGATATAAAAGTCCTGAATAATAGTTTTACAGGGTTCACCAAGGTGAAGGAGCGCAGCCTGCATTTTCTCAAACTGCAAGTCTTTCTCTTCGTGCTGTTCCACATCATCTTCAGTAGCGATGACATCTTCAAAGTCGGCGATATTACTGGTCTTCCTGCTTTGCTGGGCTAGCTTTTTTAGCCAGATGCGCCGGCATACCGAATATATATATGTCTTTAGTTTACTGCTCAACTCAAAATTTCCGCCTTTTATTTTATTGTAAAGAACAATGATCCCTTCCTGATACACATCTTTTGCATCATCTTCGTCGCCATTGTTATTCAGGATAAACTGCAATACCATCGGAAAATATCCGGTATACAGTTTATTTAGCGCATCTTCCGAGTTGTTTAAGATCCCTAAAACTACCTCTCTATCTGTTGGAACTGAACTGCTTAACTTATTACTCACCAATTAATACATTTATGTGTGAATGGTAACCCAATGTTAAATAAAAAAATAATCTTTTTTGATTTTTTCATTCATACATCGTTTACTGCTCATCTTAGTGAACTATGCAGCTCCTGATGCTCATTGCTTAATACATTACAACCTCTAAGGGTAACCCAAATTGTATTTTTTTAAATTTTTCCTGATTATTTAAGCAGAAACAATACATTTGCGCTGTGAAACAGGAACAAATAAAAAATATTTTATTTTTTTTCGGTTACCTGGGTTACCTTTTAAACTTTAAGGTATTAACCACTAAAATTAATTAATTATTTAAAACAGAATTAGAATGAAAAACGCATTTAAATTTGGCTTTTTAGCTTTAGCAATCTCTTTATCAGTAGCAGCTTGTAACTCAGAAAAAACTGGCGAATCTACAGATACTACCTTAACTGATTCTTCAGCAGTTGTTACTGATGTTGATACTACAGTTACTGATTCAACTGTAAAAGATACAGCTGTTACTACTACTACTACAACTACTGATACAGTAAAACACTAGTACT
Organism: Pedobacter ginsengisoli; assembly: GCF_030244015.1. GTDB lineage: Bacteria > Bacteroidota > Bacteroidia > Sphingobacteriales > Sphingobacteriaceae > Pedobacter > Pedobacter ginsengisoli. Next base: position 581,806 of record NZ_JASSYX010000002.1, on the reverse strand, counting down.
AAGCTAAGTCAAAAACTTATAAAAAGGCGTACGATCAACATCGTACGCCTTTTTTGTTGGACTAATAATGCTACCTTTGCGCTTGAAAAAACAGTATAGTCCATGAATTTATCTCCTCTTCAAGCCATTTCTCCGGTTGACGGCCGTTATAGAAATACCACACAAAACCTTTCTAAATATTTTTCTGAATATGCACTCATCAAATACAGGGTACATGTAGAAATAGAATACTTTATTGCACTTTGTGAGGCGGAAATATCCGGTCTGCAGGATTTTGATAAATCTAACTATACCAGGCTCCGGGCTATACATGAGCAGTTCAATGACCAGCATGCCCAGGAAATCAAAGACACCGAGAAAATTACCAATCACGATGTAAAGGCTGTAGAATACTTCATCAAGAAAAGGTTTGATGACCTTGGCCTGCAGGACTACAAAGAGTTCATCCATTTCGGGCTGACCTCTCAGGACATCAACAATACCGCAATCCCGTTTACAGTAAAGCTGGCGCTGAATGAGGTATACTATCCTCAGATTGCTGAGCTGATTACTAAAATAAGAGAACTTGCCGCAGAATGGAAAAACATCCCGTTGCTGGCGCATACACACGGACAACCGGCATCTCCTACTAAGCTGGGCAAAGAATTTATGGTTTTTGCCGAACGCCTCGAAATACAACTGAATAATTTAAAGAGCATTCCGAACAGTGCCAAGTTTGGCGGAGCGACAGGCAATTTCAACGCACATCATATCGCTTACCCTCAAACTGACTGGGTAGTATTTTCGAATAATTTTGTAAACGGGGTCCTGGGCTTGAGCCGTGCCCAATACACTACCCAGATCGAACATTATGATCAGTTTGCTGCACAGTGCGATGCCTTAAAAAGAATCAACAATATCCTGATCGATATGGACAGGGACATCTGGGCTTATATCTCTAAAAACTACTTCAAGCAAAAGATTAAAGAAGGTGAAGTGGGCTCATCGGCCATGCCGCATAAAGTAAACCCCATTGATTTTGAAAACGCAGAAGGAAATGCAGGGATAGCCAACGCTTTATTTGAATTCTTTGCAGCCAAACTTCCGATTTCCAGACTCCAAAGAGACCTTACGGACTCTACGGTTCTCAGGAACATTGGCGTGCCGATGGCACATACTTCCATAGCTATAGCATCAACTTTAAAAGGCCTGAACAAATTATTACTGAACGAAGACGCTATAAACGCCGACCTGGAAAACAACTGGGCGGTAGTAGCGGAGGCCATACAGACTGTTTTGAGAAGGGAAGCATATCCCAATCCATATGAGGCCCTGAAAGACCTCACCCGTACCAATGAGAAAATCACAGCATTGACCATGGCCAATTTCATAGACGGACTGGATGTAAATGAACAGGTAAAGGCAGAACTTAAAAAGATCACTCCTTTTACATATACAGGCGTATTTTAACTGTTTCGTATCCGCATCACATAAGCAGATTATAATCATTCTAAAATATAATGACCTAAAACAGACACCGTGGTCTGAATTTACATCAATGAATTAATTATTTTTGTAGAAAAAAATAAGACAATGACTATCAACGTATATACAGAACAAACACCGAACCCTGCTACAATGAAGTTCATGGTCAATAAATTATTGATCAATGGCAGTGAGGATTTCGCAACTAAGGAAAGTGCAGAGCATTCTCCTTTTGCCAAAGAACTGTTCAAGTTCAACTTTGTAAACGGTGTCTTTTTTGCCAGTAATTTCGTAACCATCACCAAGACCGAAGGTACGGACTGGGCAGATGTGGAACCCATCCTGAAAGAATTTGTCAAAGGTGCCGTTGAGTCAGAATATAAGATCAAGGAAGATACTTCCGAAGAGGCTCCTGCTTTTGAGGGCACAGATACTGAGATCAAGATCCAGCAGATCCTGCACGATTATGTTCGTCCTGCGGTAGAACAGGATGGCGGAGCAATCAGCTATAAATCATTTGATGAGAATGATGGCGTAGTTACCGTAGAGCTCAGAGGCTCTTGCAGCGGCTGTCCTTCTTCGATAATCACTCTTAAATCAGGTATACAGAACTTATTGCAAAGAATGGTACCTGAAGTGAAGGAAGTGGTGTCTGAAGCACTGTAAGAGGCAACCCGCCTTTTAAAATGACAATTCAAAGTATCAGCAAATTTCAACAAATAAAAACCTTTGTACTTTTCGGACCCAAAATCTTTTGAAGGAAAGATTTTACATGTCCTCAAAGTACAAAGGTTTTTTTATGCGCCTAATTTTACGGTCGTCTCCTGAATTTATTTCAGGATCCCGGAATAGAAAGACCAGTTGATACCAGCGACTCACTACTGATTAAAATGCCGGTCAATCGTCTCCAGCAACTCCCCGTCGATCTTCGCATTAGTAGCCAGGATTTCCCTCGTATTGATAAACTCAGCGCCACCATTGAAATTAAGTATATTTCCTCCAGCCTGTTGTACCAGGTAGGCACCCGCTGCCACATCCCAGGCATTGAGGTTATACTCAAAGAAAGCATCGAACCTGCCGCATGCCACATATGCCAGGTCAACAGCAGCTGAACCGATCCGCCTCAGACCGTGACATTTCTGCATCATCTCAGAAAAGAGCTGCATATATTTCGCCTGTTTGTCAAACTGATAATAAGGAAATCCGGTGGCCAGGAGGCAACCGGACAAGGCTGTTCTCCCTGAAACCCTGATCTCTTTATTGTTCAGATAAGCCGCCCCGCCTTTATAGGTATAAAACATTTCGCCCCTGTTGATTTCATAGACCACTCCTATTACGGGCAGTTCCCCTTCATATAAGGCAATGCTGATGGCGTAAGCTGGAATCCCGTGGATGAAATTTGTAGTACCGTCAAGGGGATCTATGATCCAGTTGTAGACTTCGCCTTTGCTATTGATGGTTTTTTCTTCCGTTGTAAACCCGGCCTCCGGAATCAGTTTCTTCAGGTTCCTCACCAGTTGCTTCTCCGCATTTTTGTCCACATAAGAGACCAGATCGTTCAACCCCTTGAACTCGATGGCACTCGCATCAAAATTCATAGATTCTTTCCTGATAAAATTGCCCGTCAGACGCGTAATGGCGATAACTTTATTGCACAGCAGTTCGTAATCCAAATCCGTAAATGAGTTTAATAATTAGCCAATTTTTCTTTATTCCTTTGAGAATAGCCCACAAGAAGCAAGCCAGCCAGGAAAAGCAGACTGGCTATCAGTTCCGCCTGGGTAAAGGGGATACCGGCCACGTGATATTTGGTATTCACACGGATCAATTCAATGCAAAAACGTTCAATACCATTTAACATGAGATAAATCCCGAACATGGTACCAGGAGACTTAATGCGGTGACGCATCTTCCATAAAAACAGGAACAAAATAAAACAGATAATCACCTCGTATATTGGTGTTGGATACACGGGGTCTGGCAACACATTGCAGAACTTGCCTGTACAACCGGGAATAGGCACGCCCTCACCCGCAACATTATTCGGGTAGGTATAAGCCCACAACCAGTCCGGAAGCCAGCTAAAAGGTTTAGGATTCAAATTGACGATCCCCCAATCACCGTCACCAGACATATGGCAGCCAATCCTGCCTACACTGTAGGCCAGCATCATACCCGGCCCGCCGATATCGAGCATATGTAAAGGCTTAATTCCGTTTTTGCGGGCGATGTACAATACCGCAGCACCACCGCAGATCAGCCCGCCATAAAAAGTGAGTCCGCTAAAAGAAAGCAGACCACCGATAGGATCCTGCACAAAAGTATCCCAATGCTCCAGGTTATCAAAGATCTTGGCACCCAAAAACCCCCATACGGCAGCCCACACGATCAGGTTGCCCATCAGCTCATTGGGCTGCTGTATAACCTCAACAGTTTTAGGTTTATCCAGTTTATGGGCATTCTTTTCCTTATAGTCCCAATAGGCAAACAGGCCGGCAAAGAACAGTCCGCCCAATAGATTTCCCTGTGTAGAAAGTAAAACCGTCTGGGCGTCGTTTACAAACAATTTATAATTTAGCAGAGCGTGTACGAGCTTATATCCGATCAAAAAGCCAAATAAGCCATTCAGGACCAACTCCGTGCTGGTAGCAGGTTTACCCACTGTAACCAGCTTCCTGACCGGATGAAGTATTCCCAGGGCTTGTTTTCGTTTAAACTCCTGAGAAAAAGCCCAGTATCCCGCAATAAAGGCAAGCGCAACGAATACCCCGAAAGTATTAAAGGGAAGTGGGATTTGTACGCCGAAAAGATATTCTAAAAAATGAGATACAGTAGGAAACATACGGATAAAAATTTATGCGAATATAGGATTAATGCGCTAAAACTTCTTCTGTTTCTGCAACTTCTACCTCACCGCCGGCACTGAACTCCACGAGTTTTACCATTTTGATCTCGTTGACCATCACAGGATCATATTTGGCCCTTACCTTCACATAATTCCTGGTAAAACCGTGCATAAAACCATTTTTCTGATCATCCTCAAACAGCACCTCCGCAACAGCACCGATCTGCGATTCATAAAAGGCCCTTCTTTTTTTATCAGATAAGATGTGCAGCATCTTACTGCGGTCTGCACGGGTACTTCCTGCTACACGGCCTTTCATTTCCGCAGCAGCGGTTTGCTCACGTTCCGAATACGTAAACACATGCAGATAAGAGATATCCAGTTCATTGAGAAACTGGTAAGTATCCAGGAAATCCTCCTGTTTTTCACCCGGGAAACCCACTATAACATCAACCCCGATGCAGCAATTTGGCATTACAGCTTTAATTTTGGCAACTCTTTCTGTATACAGTTCACGTTGATAGCGCCTGCGCATCAATCCGAGTATCTTATTAGAGCCGGACTGCAACGGGATATGAAAATGGGGAACAAATCTCTTTGATGTGGCTACAAACTCAATAATCTCGTTGCTCAGCAGATTCGGTTCAATCGACGAAATCCTGATTCTTTCTATGCCCTCCACTTCATCCAGCGCCTTTACCAGGTCAAAGAACTTGTCCTCACGCTCGCCATTCCTGATTCCGAAATCACCAAGATTGACACCAGTAAGCACAATCTCCTTCACACCACTCTCCGCGATCTGCCGCGCCCTGCCGATCACATTCTCTATGGTATCGCTCCTGCTGCCGCCACGGGCTAGCGGAATGGTGCAATAAGTACAGGGATAATCACAACCGTCCTGAACTTTCAGAAAAGTACGGGTCCGGTCGCCTATTGAATACGCGGCTATGAAATTATGGTTTACCTTTTCAATATTTTGCTGATGCACCACAGCTTTTGGCTGTTTGGTCAGGTCAGTGATGTATTCGACAATGCGGAACTTTTCCGCCGCACCAAGAACCATATCCACCCCTTCGATCTCCGCGATCTCAGTAGGTTTCAACTGCGCATAACAACCTACAATCGTTACATAGGCATGAGGTGCATACTTCAGCGCTTCCTTTACTACCTTACGGCACTTCTTATCCGCATGTTCTGTTACCGAACAGGTATTGATCACATATACATCAGCACCGGCTGTAAAATCCACTACCCCATATCCGGCATCGGTAAACAACCTGCCTATCGTAGAGGTTTCAGAGAAATTTAACTTACAGCCTAGTGTATAAAATGCTACCGTCTTCATTGAGGCTGCAAAGATAAGAAAAAACTATTCATTCCAGCGATAGCTGTCCTGCTCAAATCCGGCAAGGTCTATCGCCCTGCTTACCACCGTTTGTGCTGCATCGGCTATACTTTTTGGCAAGGAATAAAAGGAAGGACTGGCCGGGCAAATGATGCCGCCTGCCTCCGTAACAGCTTTCATATTATTGATGTGGATCAGGCTGAAAGGTGTATCACGTACTACAGCGATCAGTTTTCTACGTTCCTTAAGCATTACATCAGCCGCTCTTGAAATCAGGTCATTGGAGATGCCATGTGCGATCCTGCCCAGTGTTCCCATAGAACAGGGAATGATAATCATTGTGTCAAATCTCGCGGAGCCTGAAGCAAAGGGAGCATTAAAATCCATTTTATGATAAAATGTAAACGGATAATTATCGTAAGCCTCATTACCAAGCTCAAAGCGCCACACCTCTTTGGCATTGTCAGACATGACAACACCCACTTTATCCACCTGATCTGAAAGTACCAATAAATTGTCCAGCAATAGCTTCGCATATATTGATCCGCTGGCTCCGGTAATGGCAACAATGACTTTCTTCTTCTTCATATAAACGCAGCAAAGATACAGAACCAGGTCCACAAAAAAGGGCCGAATATTAATATTCGACCCTACATCTACCTATGAAAAACATACCCTTTTGAAAGGGTAAGCTCAAATGTAAATATCTTTTTCAATAAATGAAAGTTTAAACATACTTTTTTATCGGGTCAATTATAAAATTATTCCCATCGAAACCTTTGCCCGCAACTATTGTTCTAATAGCAGTAATAACCATTCTTATGAAAGCATTAGAAAGCAAAAATTTCACAATAAACGTCGGCATTGAAGGCAGGAAAGAAGCACCTGTAGAAGTTAATTATAAAGAAACCACCGACGGGGCACCCTATTATGAACTTAATATTGCGGGCCAGAAGATCCAGCTCCGCAAAGATGAAAAGTGGGAACTGATCTGGGGCGACTTAAAGCCGGAAACAGTAGCGCAGCTCGGGGCAGCGATTGAGAAAGAAATATAAGCTATACCCTTGCAGAACGCTGATACCTGCCTGAAAACACCTGATCCGGATTTTTTATGCAATCCTCAATTTGTGCTACCATGTCAGTCAGCTCAAAAGGCTTGGCGATAAAAGCATTGCAACCGTAACTGCCCAGCGACAACATGACCTGCGGATATGCAGAGCAAATGACCACAGGAATGTGCCTGGTCTCCGGATCTTTCTTCAGCTGCGCGCAAAGTTCACCGCCATTTATGCCTGGCAATATATAATCCAGCAATACCAGGTCCGGCTTAAAATCATCTACCAGCTTAAATATGTCATCAGCCTGCCGATAACAATGAGTTTCATAACCTTCATTTTTGAATATCTCCTGCAACAATTCCAGCACGCTTTCATCATTCTCAATTATAAGGATACCCTTCGGTTTAAGTTCTTTCATTGCGGTAAGTCGGCCATGCTTCTTGGTAATGGCCTATGATAACAAACGAAAGCAACCCTGGTTTTATTTTTTTTTAAAGATTCAGTAATATTGGCGACAATTGATCAATCCATTAAATAAATATGTAATTATAAAAGATTTTTATAATTTTAACACCACACACAATAAACCAAATGTATGAAACCGCAACTGCTCAAAGTTTCAAACCATCCCATCAATTCCTTTAATGTAAGAAGGGACAATCTTCCTTATATCAACAACCGCTGGCATTACCATTCAGAGGTCGAGCTCATTTATTTCAAAAAAGGCAATGGCACCCAGTTCATCGGCGACAGCATCAAAAGGTTTCGCTCCGGTGACGTGATCCTTGTCGGGGCCCATTTACCACATTACTGGAAATTTGACGAGGTCTATTTCAGCGACGAGCAAAAAAACCATGCCGATGTCGTAGTGGTGCATTTTGGCGAGCACTTCTGGGGCAGCACATTTCTCAACCTGCCGGAAAACAAATCGCTAAAACTGATCCTCGAAAAAGCACAGCGGGGTGTTGTGGTACAGGATAAAAGCAAAAAACACATTGGTGAACTGATCGAATCCATACTGGATGCAGAAGGCACCAAAAGAATCATCCTGCTGATGGAAGCTTTATTGGCCATCGAGGTCAATGCACAGACCAATCTCTTATCTTCCATGGGCTTCCGTCACAACTTCGAAGAAACGGAAAATGACCGGATCAATGCCATTTACAATTATTCCCTTGCCAATTTTAAGCGCAAGATACAAATGGAAGAAATGGCTTCAGTTGCCAATATCAGTCCAAATTCGTTCTGCCGTTACTTTAAATCGAGGACCCGCAAGACCTATACCCAGTTCATCAGCGAAATCAGGGTAGGCCATGCCTGCAAGCTATTGATTGAAGACAGCATGAATGTCAAACAGATCTGCTATGAAAGCGGCTTTCACAATTTCGCCAGCTTTCACAAGCATTTCAAAATGATCACAGGGAAAAGCCCCCTGACCTATCAGAAATCCTATCTGCAAAAATAAGGATTACCTGCCCATCCAGCCCCCATCCACAGTCATCACTGTACCGTGCATATAAGCTGATGCCGCAGACGCCAGAAAGACTACTGGTCCTTTAAAGTCCGCAGGCTCACCCCAGCGGCCTGCCGGGATCCTTTCCATGATAGCGCGGCTCCGGCCTTCATCAGCCCTCAGCGCAGCCGTATTATCCGTCGAAATGTATCCGGGGGCGATGGCGTTTACATTCACCCCTTTTGAAGCCCATTCATTGGCAAAGGCCTTGGTCAGCTGACCAATGGCACCCTTGCTCGCTGCATAGCCAGGCACAGTAATCCCACCCTGAAATGTAAGCAGCGATGCCGTAAAGATGATCTTTCCGCTGCCGCGGGAAACCATATCCCGTCCAATCTCCCTGGTCAGGATAAAAGGAGCAGATTGATTGACCGCGATCACCTCATCCCAGAACTCATCCGGATGCTCGGCAATCGGTTTTCTTAAAATCGTTCCTGCGTTATTGACCAGGATGTCGATCATTGGGTGATCTTGTTTAACCTGCTCACAAAAACCTCTCAGAGAATCTCTGCTGCTAAAATCACACTGATACGCATAAAATTTTCTACCCAGGCCCTCAACCGACCGGGACACTTCACTGCCATTCAGTTCCAAACTGGCAGACACCCCGATGATGTCCGCTCCGGCTTCAGCCAGCGCCTCGGCCATCGCTTTACCAATACCTCTTTTGCAGCCCGTCACCAGCGCTGTTTTTCCTTTTAACTCAAACAGATTCAATACTGACATCCTTAAATTTTTATAAATAATCTACTTTACCGTTATTGAGATGTTATTTAACAGCATATCTGTCAATGAATGCAAATCGAGATACCTAGCCCAATTGTCAATTCTGGTTCCTGATTTGCTCCATACCGCCCCGGTATAATAAACCACAGGCTGCCTGCTTTTAGCTTTTACCACTGTCAGCAAGTGTGAATCAGACACCAGCATCCCCTCTGGCTTTGCTGAAAGCAATATTGTTCCAAGATTCATTACACCATCTTTGCCATGTTCAGGCTCACTATAACTCATAATGCCCCGTTTTTCATTCAGGTTGATCACACCAGGTTCTTTTCTCTTGACGATACCGATTACTACGGGCAACGAAGCAGTATCATTTCCATAATCAAAGGTCGTTTCTACCCTGTTGAACTGCGACCCGGCATCCAGGGATATTTTCTTGATCATACTGACTGTTTTTCCAGCCACATCCCAGCCATCATATTCGAGCTGAAAAGTAAAGCGAAGCGGCCCTTTGTCTAAAACCTTCCACCTTCTGTAGTTTTTGGGAAAAACAATAGCGTTGTTCACGTAAGGAGCGATATCACCGGCTCCAAGGGTAAAACCCACATGGTAATAATCCAGGCCATCGCCATGATCCACATGATAATCACCGGATTTATACCATTTGTCAATCACCAGCTGATCAGTTCGCTTTGCCCAAACATCCATACCAAAAGCATTATCACTGCTGCCTTCCAATGCCTTACCATACATCCTAAAGGCAATCTTATCATTTTCCCAGGCAAAATCGTCCTTACGCTCCGGAACGTACCGGCCATAAGTTTTCAACGGAAACGCTGCAGGTTTACCCTGCACGATCATGATATCCGCACCAGGTCCTTCAAAAGTTAATTTCACCAAAAGGTTCTTAGGCTCATTTGTTCCCAGGTACAGCAGCTGATAGGGAATTTCCGTACCACTCTTTTGCTCAAGAACACGGAAATTGCCGGGCACCAACTTAGGATGTTTAGATAGAATATCAGACCAGCTGATGGCTACAATTCGCTGTTCGGTTATCTCTATCTGGTAACTTGCATGTATAAATGCAGTATCCCGTTTTGCCTGGGCCTTAACCATCAAGCCTGATCCGCAGATCAGCAAAACACCCATCATCTTTTTCATAGCCATATTATTTCAGTTCATTAATCGCACAATGGTCCATGTCTCCATAATCCAGGTTCTCCCCGGCCATACCCCATATAAAAGTATAATTACTGGTACCCGCACCCGAATGTATGGACCAGTCCGGCGAGATCACCGCCTGTTCATTCTGGATCCAGATGTGCCTGGTCTCCAGCGGTTCACCCATAAAATGACATACACTCTGTCCCTGCGGCACTTCAAAATAAAAGTAAACTTCCATTCTCCGGTCGTGCGTATGCGCCGGCATGGTATTCCAGACACTGCCGCTTTTCAGTTCGGTCATGCCCATTTGCAGCTGGCAGGTAGGCAATACACTGTTCACCAACAACTTGTTGATCACCCTGTGGTTGGCCGTTTCCGGAGTACCAAGCTCCACTACCTCAGCTTCAGCTTTAGACACTTTCCTCGTCGGATAAGCATGGTGCGCTGGAGCCGAATTGATATAAAACTTCGCAGGATTTGCCGGATCTGAAGAAGAGAAAGCCACTTCTTTAGTACCCCTGCCAATATACAATGCCTCTTTAAAATCCAGCTCGTAGCCCTGGCCATCAGCAGTTACCGTTCCTTTGCCCCCAACATTAATGATACCGAGTTCCCTTCTTTCTAAAAAATAAGAGGCTTTCAGGTAGTCAGGATTCGACAAATGAACAGTCTCTCTGACAGGCATCGCACCACCGGCGATATAGCGGTCAAAGTGTGTGAGTGTGAGGTAAATATGATCAGCCTCAAACAGCTCGCTGATCAAAAAATTCTTTCTGAGATCTGCGGTGACCATGTGTTTCACCTCAGTCGGACTATGCGCATAACGGCTTTCAAAATGTGTTTTCATCGTAGTATTTTATTGATCTTTTCATTCGGTCTAATTCAACGCCCCGGCATGTTACAAATACCAGTTCTTATAACGGAGCAGCGCTTCCAGGAAATAATAATCGGCGTAAGTAAGCGGCACATCTACCTCCGACTTATGGGGCAGCGAACCTACACTGTGCAGCAATAAAAAGCCGCCATTTTCTCCCAGCTTTGCACGATACGCATCCGAGGACAGCACCCTGATCACCTTTTCCGCAACATCCAGATATCGCCTGCGCTCTTTTTTATCCGCGTACTGCGCCAGCTCCAGTAAAGCCGAAGCCATAATTGCCCCCGCAGAAGCATCCCTGTAAGTATCAGGAATCCCGGGAGCGTCATAATCCCAGTAAGGGATCAGATCAGCAGGCATATTCTTGTCATTGAGCATAAAAGCAGCAATCTTTTTTGCCTGTTCCAGGTATTGCTTGTCCTTTGTCATGCGGTACATCACTGTAAAACCATACAGTCCCCAGGCCTGTCCCCTTGCCCAGGCAGAAGAATCAGCAGCACCCTGAGCCGTTTTCTTCTGCAATACATCCCCCGTCTTCATGTCATAATCCAGCACATGATAAGAACTAAAATCAGACCTGAAATGGTTCTTTATCGTCGAATTCGCATGGTTTACCGCGATTTCCTTGTACTTTTTATCCCCGCCCTGATCTGTCACCCAGCCCAGCAACTCCAGGTTCATCATGTTGTCAATGATCACCGGACCCGCCCAGGCCTTGCTGGAATTCCATGACTGGATCACTTTTGCACCCGGGTGGTACCTGGTCGACAAAGACGCCGCAGACTCATCAATAATGGCCTTGTAAGCCGGATCTTTAAATAACCGGTAAGCATTACCAAAACTGCAGTACATCATAAAACCCAGGTCATGAGTCCCCTTATTCAGTTTCTCTTTTTCCAGTATGGCCAGTCTCGCCTTAGCTTCCTTCAAAGCATCCGCATCTTTGGTATACTCATAGATATACAACAATGACCCCGGGAAAAATCCACTGCACCACCAACCCGTATTGCTGTTTTCTGATTTTCCCGTCTGCGGGTAAAATGTCTTAGGCATTTGATCTGTCGGTACATTTCCGGCAAGCACTTTATACTGCTGGCCTGCAAATTTGAACTGCTCATCGATCAGCTTTGCCATTGGCAGATCCTTAGTTTGAGCATCGGCCACTCCCTGATGCAACAAAAGCAATGAAAAAATAAATAATAGTCTTCGCATATTGATATTTGGTTAATGTGTATCGGTTTAAGTAGACATCCTCCTGATCAGTTCTATTGGGATGATGACGGGAGCATCATTAAGCTCATCTATGTTTTTTCCGTTCTTTAACAGTTCCATCAGCACATCAACTATCTTCCTGCCCACCTGATGTGGAAACTGCTCAATAGTGGTGATCGCCGGTGAAATGATAGCAGTCCGCGGATCATTTGAATAACCAATGATCTTCAGGTCTTTAGGTACGTCAATACCTGTTTCACGTGCATATTCCAGTGCAGCAATAGCGCTCGCATCATTATCAGTACAGAGTCCGTCAGGAACCTCCTTTCCCTCAAAAAGCTTTCTCATCGCATCACGTGCATTGTCCATAGTCAATTCCTGGTGAAAGATCCAGTTTTCATTGACAGGCAATCCATGCTGCTCCATAGCGCTGTAAAATCCGGCAGACCTGTCCTGGTAAAGATTGCAGCTCAGCGGTCCTGAAATGTGCGCAATACGTCTGCAGTCGGTCTCTATCAGATGCGATGCCGCAAGATACCCACCTCTTTTATCGTCTCCCCTGATGACCATTGCACCGGGAAGGTCCAGAGGCACACGGTCATAAAAAAGCACAGGAATATCGCACTCCGTAAACTTATGAAAGTGACTAAAATCGACAGTAAACAACGTACAGGCCACAATAAGTGCGTCCGCCCTTGATGAAAAAAGAATTTCTGTCAGTTCCTTCTCCATGCTGATGTCGTCATTGGACTGGCAGATCATCAGGTTATAGCCATGCTTGTGCAGGTTGTTCTGAATTGTCGTAATCACTTCTGCGTGAAAAAACATAGAAATACGCGGTACAATAAGCCCTATTGTATAAGTTTTATTGCTGCGCAGTCCGGAAGCCATCTGATTGCGCCTGTAACCAAGTTTTTCAGCCATTTTAAGCACATCGTTCCTCGTGTTCTCTTTGACATGGATCTGACCGTTTAGCGCCCTTGAAACAGTAGCCGCAGACAAATTTAATGCGCCTGCAATATCAAGAATCGTATTTTCCTGAGCTCTTTTTTTTCTGGTCATTTTACTTATTGTTCTGGCCAATTCAGTCTGCGGGCTGGCAACCCTTCACAAAACACAAATTGAACCGCAAGCTAATCATAATTTTTAATTTTATGAAAACGTTTTCAGTATTTGAATGTCACTTATTTATAGTAGATTATCCTTTCTTTAATTCCCGTATGGTTTCAGATCAGCTCAGCAACAGATATGGTACGGTTGAGGGCTAGTCCTCACATAAAACACACCTGGCTCACACTTTCTTCACAAAAAGGTACCCTTTTGTGGCTTTGGTGTGAACGAGGTGTGAAGAAAGTGTGAATAGCTTTACCCGCATTCCCTGTCAGTCCCGTATGTTCAAATCATTTACTTTTTAGCCAAAAACGTAGAATTTCAATATACTTTAAAAACTATTTTTACCCTCTTCACACCAAAAATACCATGACTGTAGGCCTGTTTATACCTTGTTATATTGACCAGTTTTATCCCAATGCAGCTATTGCAACATTAACCCTGCTTAAAAAACTCGGCGTAAATGTTGTTTATCCTCCAAAGCAGACTTGTTGCGGCCAGCCAATGGCCAATTCGGGCTTTGAACACCTTACCCAGGGCTGCAACGACCTGTTTACCGATAATTTTGCTGAGTTCGATTACATTGTCTCCCCTTCGGGAAGCTGCGTACTGCACATCAAAGACCATCTGCATGCACAGGGCAAGAAAGAGGAGGCAATCCAGATCCGCAAAAAAATCTACGAGCTTACCGAATTTTTAACAGACGTATTGAAAGTAGAAAAGCTGACAGCCAGTTTTCCCCACAAAGTAGGCCTGCACCAAAGCTGCCACGGGCAGCGGGGGCTGATGCTGGCACAGATGACCGAGCTGGTAGACAGACCTTACTCCAAACCGATGCAGCTGCTCAATATGGTTGAAGGCCTGGAACTGGTAAAACTCAACCGTCCGGATGAATGCTGTGGTTTTGGAGGAACCTTCTGCGTGGCCGAAGAAGCAGTTTCTGTGAAAATGGGTAAAGACAGAGTGGCCGACCACCTGCTGAACGGAGCAGAATACATCACTGCCGCAGACATGTCCTGCCTGATGCACATGGAAGGCATACTGCGCCGGCAAAAAAGCAAGGTCAAGGTGATCCATATTGCAGAGATCCTGAATGCAGAAGCACCGGTTGCAGCGACAGGAACAACAGCAGCGAATTCAAACAAACCATTAAACGCATAATATAGAACAGATGGGTACCGGAACTAAAGACCACGCACAATTATCTGATGTTTTTAACGAAGATGAAGCACGTGTAAACTGGCACGATGAAACCCTGTGGTTTGTCCGTGCCAAACGTGATAAGGCTGCACACAACATTCCTGAATGGGAAATGCTCAGAGAAATCGCCTCACAGATCAAGGACAATGTACTGTCAGACCTGCACAGCTACCTTTTGGAGTTTGAAGCCAATGCGCAGGAAAATGGCATCACCGTACACTGGGCCGCCGATGGTGAAGAGCACAACCGCATTGTCCGCCAGATCCTCAAAGAAAACGGTGTTGACCGGATCGTGAAAAGCAAATCTATGCTGACTGAAGAATGCCACCTCAATGAATACCTGCAACAGCACGACATAGAAGTCATTGATACGGATCTGGGCGAGCGGATCGTGCAGCTTGCAGAAGAGCCGCCGAGCCATATCGTACTGCCCTGCATCCATAAAAAGAAAGAAGAAATAGGTGAACTCTTTCACGAGCACCTGGGAACACCGGAAGGGATGTCCGATCCGGTATTTCTGACCGCCGCCGCACGTGTCCATCTTAGAGAAAAATTCATTACACGCAGGGCGGCCATTACCGGGGTGAACTTTGCAGTAGCCGAAACGGGGGAATTTGTGGTATGCACCAATGAGGGCAATGCCGATATGGGCGCACACCTCGCTGATGTGCACATAGCCTGCATGGGAATAGAAAAACTGGTACCCCAGCGCAAGCACCTTTCCGTGTTCCTCAGGCTGCTCGCACGCAGTGCCACCGGGCAGCCGATCACGACCTACTCGAGCCATTTTAAAAAACCAAGGCCCAGACAGACCATGCACATTGTACTGGTAGACAATGGACGGACCAAACAGCTTGGCCGGCCGGATTTCAGGAATTCACTGAAATGCATCCGTTGCGGGGCCTGTATGAACACCTGCCCGGTTTACCGCCGCAGCGGCGGGCACAGTTACCATACCGCCATAGCCGGGCCAATCGGCTCTATCCTGGCGCCCAACCTGGACATGAAGCAATATGCTGACCTCCCTTTTGCCTCTACCCTTTGCGGATCCTGCACCAATGTATGCCCGGTAAAGATCAACATCCATGAACAGTTGTATAAATGGCGGCAGGTGATTGTAAAAGAAGGCCATGCCGACCCTGCGAAAAGCATCGCCATGAAAGCCATGGAATTCACATTATCCAGCCCTTCAGTCTATAAAATAGCAGGTAAAACAGGCAGAATGGTAATGAAATACGCTCCTTTTATGGTAAACAATAAACTCAACCTCTGGTATAACCAACGGGAAATGCCCGAGCCGCCCAAACAATCTTTTGGCGAATGGTACAAGCAGCAGGACTTTTCCAAAGAAAAAACAAACTAGCATGACCAGCAGAGCACAGATACTTGCCCGGGTAAAAGAAAATCAGCCTGAGCTGAAACCCCTCCCGCCGGCTGAACTCATATTGTCGGAGAACTGGGGTAAAACTCCGGACACAGTTCAGCAGCAGCCGGCATCCGCGAATGCCGGTCAGACGTTGCATAACCTGGAACAGTTTCGCAGTGTACTGACCACAATAGGCGGCGCACTGATCGAAGTACCCAGCTACGGGGAGATCCTGGAATATTTAAAAGAACATTACCAGGCGGAACAGCGCATCATTTCGACATTGCCCGAGCTCAGCAGCATTGCTGAACCCGGCTGGGAAAACAACGATCCGCATAGCCTGGAAAATGTAGACCTGGCCATCATCAGCGCACACTTTGGTGTAGCCGAAAATGCAGCGTTATGGATCACCGAAGACCTGATGCAGCAGCGGGTAGCGCCGTTCATCTGTCAGCAACTGGCAGTGGTGGTCAGCAAAAACGAAATACTGGCCACCATGCACGATGCTTATGCCAGAATCGGCGAAGCCGAATATGGCTTTGGCGCCTTTATAGCCGGGCCATCGAAAACAGCGGACATTGAACAATCGCTGGTCCTCGGTGCGCACGGCCCTAAAGGCATGACGGTGTTTTTAATCGGTTAGTACGGAGAACCGGCATTAACCGTCTTAACTGTCATCAACCGTCATTTATCGTCATTGCGAGGCACGAAGCAATCCCATGATGAGATTGCTTCGTCGCGAAAAGCTTCTCGCAATGACGCCATAGTGTACCTTATTTCAAATTAAAATACGCTTCCGCATTGTAATAGCAAATGTCACTTACGATCTGTCCGATCCATTGCTCATCATCGGGCAGCTGGCCGTTTTCCATTTCCGCGCCAAACAAATTGCACAGGATCCTGCGGAAATACTCATGCCGGGAATAAGAAAGGAAACTGCGTGAATCCGTCAGCATCCCCACAAAATTGCTGACGATGCCCATATTGGACAATGCGTTCAGCTGCTGCTCTATCCCATCCTTCTGGTCCAGAAACCACCAGCCCGAGCCAAACTGCATCTTGCCTTTTAGCGAGCCATCCGCAAAATTGCCCACCATGGCCGCAAAAGCAGCATTGTCCGAAGGGTTCAGATTGTATACGATCGTTTTGGTCAGCTGATCTGTCGAACTCAGATTCCCAAAGAAAGCAGACATCCGTTCGATGTGCTTAAAATCACCAATGGAATCATAACCGGTATCCGCGCCGAGTTTGCTGAACATTCCCAGGTTGTTGTTTCTGATGGCACCGAGGTGAAACTGCTGCACCCAACCCTTCTCATGGTACATTTTTGACAGCGCCGTAAGTACATAACCCGCAAAAGCATCCGGATTGGAATATACCGCATCACTGCTCTTCAGGAACGAAGCAAACTCTCTTTTCTCCGCATCGCTCAACTGATAAGACGCAGGTAAAAAAGCCAGGCCATGATCAGCAATACTGCCCTGATGCGCAGCGAAATAATCCACACGGCTTTGGAGAGCCAGGATCAGCGACTCCAGGTCTGTGATCTCCAGGCCCGAAGCGGCCGACAAGCGTTTCATATAATCCCGGAACTGCTGCGTCTTATCGATCATCAGCGCTTTATCCGGCCGGAAAGAAGGCTTTACCTTTACCCCAAAATCACTTGAGCCCAATTGCTTGTGGTATACCAGATCATCACAGGGATCATCAGTCGTCCCTAGCATTTTCACTTTGAAATGGCTGAGCAGACCCTGCGTAGAGAACTCATCTTTAGTCAGCAAAGCATTGCAATGCTCATAGATCTCGGCCGCAGAGGCAGCATTCAGGTAAGAATTTACACCAAACGGATCCTTTAATTCCATATGCGTCCAGTGAAATAAAGGATTGCGCACGGTAGCCGGCACTATTTTGGCCCAGGCCATAAATTTATCCTCATCTGAAGCATTCCCGGTGATCAGCTCCTCACTGACACCCAGCGCCCGCTGGCCCCGCCATTTGTAATGGTCTCCCTTCAGCCAGATTTCCGTCAGGTTGGCAAACTTCTTATTCTCCGCTATTTCCTGAGGCGGAAGGTGGTTGTGATAATCAATAATGGGCAGATCCTTTGCATACTCATTAAACAATATCCTGGCTTTTTCAGTGCCCAGCAAAAAATCCTCAGGTATTACAGCTCCGTCTTTCATTTTTATTTCTTTAAATATTCGTTGATGAGGCCAAACTCCAGCCCCCTTAATTCTGCCAGTCCCTTTAACCTGCCTACGGCAGAATAACCCGGATTGGTCTTCTTATGCAGATCGTCCAGCATCTGGTGCCCATGATCCGGCCGCATCGGGATGCTGACCTTCCGCTCCTGCTGTATTTCCAGGATTTGTTTCACTACCCCGTACATGTCCACATCCCCCTCCAGGTGATTGTCTTCATAAAAGTCACCCTGAGCATTCCTGCGCGTACTCCTGAGGTGGATAAAGTGGATCCTGTCCGCAAACAACCTTACCATAGCCACCAGGTCATTGTCGGCCCTTACGCCAAACGAGCCGGTACAAAAGCAAAGGCCATTGCTTAAAGAAGGCACTGCCGAAAACAGCTTTTGCAGCAGTTCAGCAGTACTCACTACCCTTGGCAGACCAAAGATCGGATATGGCGGATCATCCGGATGGATCGCCAGCTTCAGCCCCGCTTCATCGGCAACAGGTACGATCTGTGAAAGAAAAGAGATCAGATTGGCCGACAGCCGTTCCGCATCTATGCCTTCATATTTGTCCAATGCCTGCTGGAACTGCTCCAGGGAGAAGCTCTCCTCACTGCCCGGCAGTCCGGCGATGATGTTTTTCTGAAGTACAGCACGTTCTCCGGCAGACATCTGATCAAACCGCGCTTTGCCGGCAGCCAGTTCCTCCGCAGAATAATCCGCTGCCGCATCAGGCCTTTGCAGCATGTGCACATCAAACGCCACCAGGGCCGCCTTTTCAAATTTCAGCGCCTTAGCCCCATTTTCCAGTTCAAAAGCCAGGTTGGTACGTGTCCAGTCCAGCACCGGCATAAAATTGTAGGTGACCACAGAAATTCCGCATTGCGCCAGGTTTCGCAGGGAAACCTTATAATGGTCAATATAGGTTTCAAATCCGGCAGAGCGGGTCTTGATGGCCTCATGGACGGGCACACTTTCTACCACGTCCCAATTCAGTCCGGCCGCTGTGATCAGCGCCTTGTGCCTGGTGATCTCCTCAACAGTCCACACTTCCCCGTTGGGAATATGGTGAAGCGCAGTCACTACTCCAGTACATCCAGCCTGCCTGATATCAGACAAACTCACCGGATCTTTAGGCCCAAACCAGCGCATGGTCTGTTCCATTCGATATATCGTATTGTTCTCGTTCATAAATATTTAATCGACTTAAATATATAGCTTGTCAACAACAAAAGGGGCATCACCTGCCCCTTTTATTATCGAAAACGTTTGCGCAGGACCTAGCCCTTTCAGGGCCGTCCCGCATTAAAAATATTGCTACTCAACCTTGTAACGGTATACCTGTCTGCCCAGCACGCCGGAAGCATTCATCCCTTCAACGACCACACGGTAAGAACCCTTGCTGTCGGCATTGAAAAACTCAAATCTGCCCTTGCCACTTTGAGAGATCAGTCCCGGATTCCAGTAAATCGTAGTCCTCAGATCGGAAAGTTTAGGATCGGTGTCGTTATTGTTGTATTTCGGTGAATAAAACGCCCTGGCCACATCAAAGCCCTGCGGAGCGTAATGTTTTATGGAGAAGTCGTTGCTCGTACGGTAATTACCAAATTTAGTGGTGATCACCAATGCCGGACCGCCCACCATATTGATCAGCGCCTGGTTTGTACGCACCACGTCTACTTTTACAATGTCAGACGGATCGGCCTCATAAAGCGCCAGGTTCTGGCAGACATTCAATTTACTTCCATTGAGGATAATGGTGAGCCTTTCGCCCCTGGACATTGGCACAGGCATCATACCGCACTCCTGGGTATCCTGCATAGGGAAAGTAACATTGGTCAGCCTCAAGGTCAGAAACTCCAGCACATCTTTAAAACTGTCCCGCGGATCTGGTTTTAAAGTGAAATCAGCATGCCCTTCGGGGATATTGTAACTGCTCGTGCTTTTCACTGCCCAGCGTTTACGCGCCTTGATCACCACCTCTTTCAACTGCTGGGTACGGCCCATCATGCCCCGTTTCAGCATATCATTCTCCTGCTGGCGGCTGTTTTCCAGCGCGGCTGCCATGAGCTGTCTTGAATCATTTTCAATATCCCCGATATTCGGATTGGGCGTAGGCAGCTGACTGCTGACCTTATCCACCTTCAGTTCCACTTTATTGCTGCCTTTTTCATTTCTGCCCTGCAGGGTCATGCCCATTCCCTTCATGATGATCAGGTTGCTGAACTTAAAATTGCCCTGGGCATCCGTCACCGTATCAAGCGGCTTGCCGCCCGCTTTGTTGCTCAATAGGATGATCGAGCCACCGGCTACTGGTTTCTCGCTCAGGGTCAGTAATTTACCCGTAATAGTGGTTCCAACTTTTTCCGGTTTATGTACAGGAACGAATGGCTTGCCCGAAGTCAGCTCTTTCCAGGTAAACCTCCTGTATCCCTGGGTCAGCATCAGGATATCGAGATTGCCCCGGGTTTCCTCACTGGAATTGTGAAAATAGTAATTTGGGTTTTCGATATAGCCCTTAAGGTCTGAACTCAGCAACAATTGTGAGAAGATTGTATTTTCTTTAGTTTCGTCAACCGGAATCGCAGTTTCATTGATCACAGACACCGAAAAGCTACCCGTAACCGGTTGCCCCTTAGCATCTTTAGCATCCAGGTCTATGCCAATTTTTTCCCGTGCCGCATAAGTCTGTTTTGCACTGCTCAGCATCAGGTCCATCTGGTCATTGCGCTGCAGGAAAATGATCCGCTCGTTGATTGGCACACCTGCTGCAGAAAACAACGTAAACTGCATGATCCCCGAAGGAAAATCCTTTGCCGGTACCGGAATAGAAACCATTGGCCGGGCCACACTGATCTGGCTGCCAAAATAAACAACCCCGCCCATCTGCGCTACCAGGCCTACAGTCTGTTCACCGCCTTTCAGCGTCTCTTCACCCGTACGTATCCTGACCAGAACCGTATCTGACTCCGTATTGTATACACTCAGCACGTACCCGGTTTCCGAAGCCACAGGCAGTTTGACCGTACTTTCAGATCCGTCGACGTAAGTCACTTTTGCCTGATAAGTCTTGCCGCTTTCCGGCATCAGCTGGAAAAAGCCCATACCCAGGTGCGTACTTTCAAATTCAGCAACCTGTGCATTGGTATTGTCAGTCACTACACCTTTTACCGCAACACCGGTTCCTTCCGTACCTATCGCCTTAAATGCCACCTTGGTCCGCACCCCGTTGACCATGTGCCCGCTCTCCGGGAAGAACTGAATGTCAGACTGGGTAGCGACAGATTTTATGAGAAAACTCTTGGTTACCATTTCTTTGTCCTTGGCTTCCAGCTTGGTCACCAGGTAGGCACCGATGTATTTACCTTCTTTATTTGGCTTGAGCGCGACACGCAGCTCGCCTTTCGCATCGGTCTCTCCCTTTCCGCTCATGATCAGCATGCTGTTTTCCAGCAACTCAAAATTGACCTTCTTGCTGCCATATGGCTCGCCCTTCTCGTCAGTATAAAGGATAACCGCTGTGACAGGAGCCTTCGGGTCTTTTGTGTATTCATATTTGACCGATGAGAAGACCGGGTTGCTGATCGAGTTTCCGACCTTGATCACCTTGTCATAAAAATATTCGGGACCTGCATTGCGCATCCACTGGGTATAGGCCCGGACCCGGTAATTGCCATCATTCATAGACGAATCGGCAAGCACAAAGTCACCATTGGCCATACCGGCCGATAAAGGAAGTTTTAAGGAAGCCGCGGTGGAATCTTTTTCATTGATCAGGTCTACGTACACCGCCCCGCTCAGCATACTCAGCTGATGTTTGGCACCCAGGGTAACATAGGCCTTAAACCATATGGTATCGCCTACCAGGTAGTACGGCCGGTCGGTGTGCAGGTATACTTTTTCCTGGGGATTGGTGCTCGCCCATTTTTCAAGAGCGGCAATTATTTTTTCAAAAGGGTCGTCTTCTTTTGATGTGAAAGCGAAGATTCCCGCAAGGGTCAGCATTGCCAGACCTGCTACTGCGGCCTTTGAACGCAAAGACTGCTGAGATCGCATAAAGCGTTTGGCACATTGAGAGCGTTTTAAGTTCATATTTGTTTGTTTTGGTTTTTTAATCAAGTAAATATATTAAAATTATTGAAGCTTGTAACAGATTTTCTTATTTATGAAATTATTACCCATATTACAGTGGTCCTGATTTCTTCCGACTCCGCCCCCTAATTTCTTAAGGTTTGCTTAAGGGTTAATTAAGGGTTGGTTAAGATACAGCTTAATCAACTCTTTGACAATTCACTACTTAAGACATCCTTTTTCCATTGTAAAAATCAGCGGGGATACGGAAGGATATAGGACCGATTGCTTGTCAGTCAGAAAATAAGCTGCTGAATGTGAGATATGGTCGAAATTTGGTACATTTAAGCAGTTGATCAAAATGTAAGATGCAGTTGATCAAAATATAAGATGAACAGACGTTGTTTTATCAGCCTGTCGCTCCTTTCGGGAGTGTATGCTGCATTCCCTTCCCGCATCCTTGCTTATGGGCATGCATCAGGCTCCGGCCCGGCCCGCGGAGCGGAAGAGGGCTATCTCATTAGCGTAACCGGAAAAATGAAGCTGGCCGGTGCGGGGGTCTTTCTGCCGCATGAGCATACTTTTACAGACTTTATTGGTGCTGAAAAGGTGGTCCAGCCTCAGTATGACCGCAAAAAGGCTCTTGAATTCATACTGCCTCATCTTAAAAGGCTAAAGGCAAGCGGGGTAAGCACGCTGGCAGAGTGCACACCGGCTTATATCGGCAGAGATGCTGTTTTATTGAAACAGCTTTCCCGCGGCAGCGGAATCCACATCATCACCAATACGGGTTACTATGCGGCGGTAGATTTCAAATACCTGCCTGCACATGTCCATACTGAAAGTGCTGAACAGCTGGCGGCAAGATGGATCAGAGAGTGGGAATACGGAATAGAAGACACAGGCATCAGGCCCGGATTCATCAAGCTCGGTGTCGGAAATGCACCCTTGAAATCTTTGGAAAAGAAACTGATCAGTGCGGCGGCAGTCACTCACCTGAAAAGCGGGTTAAAGATTGCGATCCATACTGGCAATGGGGAGGCTGTCGCTGAGGAGGCCGGATTGCTGGCGGCTCTGGGTGTAGATCCCGGTGCAATGATCTGGGTGCATGCCCAAAATGACGATGACGGCGAATATCATACCGACCTGGCCCGGAAAGGCTGCTGGATCAGCCTGGACGGTTTTAACGGGTCTGAGAGGGCGGTAGCGAAATATACCGGGTACCTGAGGGCATTTAAAGCGGCCGGACTGCTCAATAAAGTGCTGATCTCTCAGGATGAAGGATTTGCAGTGGTCCAAAACGGTTCGGGTTTTGAGCTTTTCAATAAGGAAAACACCAGTCCTTATACTTCAGTATTGAACAAACTTAAGCCGGCACTGAGAAACGGGGGTTTTTCAGACCGGGAGCTTCATCAGATTATGGTCAGCAATCCGGCTGATGCATTTACAATACAGCGGAAACCTCTGAGCATGTAATTTTGGGCGCAATCAGAATTTAATTCCGGCAGCTGGCAATTTTCGTTTTTACGTGAAATTATATTTCAAAATACTTGCATATCCCAAAATAATAAGCTCTATTTGTAACACAGACTCTCATCCCTAGTCTCTAATATAGGACCTAAATAATATTTAATATTTATTTATTTAAACAGTAACCATTGGTTATATGAGCAGCCATATTTTGGATCAGACGGATCGTGACATCATTTCTCTTTTGCAGCAGGACGCCAGACTGAGCAGCAAGGAAATCGCAGCTAAATTACGCAAGCGGCCGACAACAATTTTTGCACGCTTTAATAAACTGAAGGCACTCGGCTACCTCAAAGGCAGCATCATGCTGATTGACCGTGAGAAAGTAGGTATGCTAATGGCTGTATTCATTAATATCCAGCTCAATGACCATCATGCTGAGGCTTTATATGAATTTCAACGTGATATAAAGGCCTATTCTGAAGTAATGGAATGTTACCACACTACCGGACAGGTTGATTTTGTCATTAAAGTGGTGGTACAGGACATGCTGGCATACAAGGATTTCCTGGTACAGAACTTATCTAAAATGCAGAATGTTAAGGCCTATACCAGTCACTTCGTGATCAATGAAATCAAAAGGGAACTGGCCTATCCACTGGATAATCTGGTCTGAAAAAGTCAGTCGGGAAGTTAAAGTCTGCGATAAACTTATCATAGGGTATTTTAGACTTTTAAGTATGACCAGTTCAGCTGAGAAAGCTCTCCCGGCTACATCCGGAGATATCGGCGAAACTACCTTTTCCGCTTTTTTAACAGACTGTGTTTTGCTTCCGTCAGGGCATATACTTGCTTTGGCTCCTGCCCCTGGTTTAAAGCCGCGGATAATCTGCCTTGGGCTGTATCTATAAATTGCTTATATTTCGTCTCTAAAAACCTCTTCACTCCAGGCTTTGACCTGGTCATAAAACTATGGAAAAACTAAACGACCTGCCAGAGCGGCTGGCCCGCTGCGAAAAGGAAAATGAAGAACTTAAATTCCGTGTTGAAGAACTCAGCGATTTTCTGGAAAATGCTGCTGTGCCGCTGCATTGGGTAGATGGCAATGGCATGATTATCTGGGCAAACCAGGCGGAGCTTGACACGCTGGGTTTTACCATGGAAGAATATATAGGCACTCATATCAGCGCTTTTCATGCTGATCAGGAGACGATCCAGGAGATACTGAACCGTCTGACCAATAATGAAACACTACACAATTTCCCCGCAAAGCTCAGGCGTAAAGATGGAAGTATCAGGCATGTGCTCATCAGTTCCAATGTTTTAAGAAAGGATGGCAAATTTATGCATACCCGCTGTTTTACACGGGATGTGACGCCGATGATACAGGAAGCAGAACGGAAGTCGGACCTTTTAAATGAACTCAAAGAAAGTGAAGCGAGGCTTAAAATGGCGATCAGGTCTACAAACCTCGGCACCTGGGACTGGAACCCGGTAAGCGGTGAACTGTACTGGTCTGATGAATGTAAACAAATCTATGGCCTGCCGCCTGATCAGCCTGTGACTTTCGAGGTGTTTTCTGATTGTATTCATCCGGAGGACCGTGAGCATGTGCAGCAAGCTATACAGAAATCGATAGCCAGGGGCAGTGACGGGAATTATGATATTATCTACAGAATACTGCGGTTTAGTGATGGCCTGACCAGATGGATCAAGGTGCAGGGCATGGTAAGTTTTGACGATGAGGGCGAGGCCAAAAGATTTACCGGAACTGTCCTGGACATCACAGACCGCAAAGAAGCTGAAGAAAAAAGTGCCTGGCTGGCCGCTATTATTAACTCCACAGATGACGCAATCGTCAGTAAAACCCTGGAAAGCATCATTACCAGCTGGAATGCTTCGGCGGAAAGAACTTTTGGCTATACTGCTGAGGAAATGATCGGACAGTCCATATTGAAGCTGATCCCGGCAGACCGGCAGGACGAGGAGCCTCGGATCCTTTCGAGACTGAGAAAAGGTGAGCGCGTGGAGCACTTCGAAACAAGGAGGGTCAGAAAGGACGGCAGTTTACTGGACGTATCCCTCACCATTTCGCCTGTTAAGGATGAGCTCGGAAATATTATCGGCCTGTCGAAAATAGCAAGGGACATCACTGAAAAAAAGCAGGAGGAACAGCGCAAGCATGATTTTGTGGCAATGGTGAGCCATGAGCTGAAAACACCGCTGACCTCGATCATCTCTTACCTCCAGGTGCTGATGGCCAGATCAATAAAAGAAGGAAACGAGTTTACCGCTTCTGCATTGGCCAGGACAGAGACGCAGGCCAAAAAAATGAAAACGATGATCCAGGATTTCCTGAACCTGGCCAGACTGGAAGAAGGAAAGATCCTGATCTACAAGGAGGCTTTTGAATTACATCCCCTGATGAAAGAAGTCGCGGAAGATGCTCAGTTCCAGACTGCAAAACATAAGATCGTACTGCAGGACTGTGATGAAATCATTGTTAATGCAGATAAGGATAAGATAGGTCATGTCCTGATGAACTTACTGAGCAACGCCATTAAATATTCTCCTGAAGGCGGCAACATCACAATCGGCTGTGTCGTGATGGAGGGAAAAGTAAAGATTTACGTTACTGATGAAGGCGTGGGCATCGGTCAGGCCGATCAGAAAAGGTTGTTTGAGCGTTTCTATAGGGTAAATAGTGATAAGCTAAAGTCTATCTCAGGTTTCGGCATCGGATTATTCCTGGTCTCGGAGATCCTGCGTTACCACAACAGTAAGATCGAAGTAGAAAGTAAGGAGGGTGCCGGATCGACCTTTTACTTCTACCTCGACCTGTAAAAAATCAGCTCAGCACTTCATCGATCATACCAAATTTCTGTGCTTCCGGTGCGGTCATCCAGTAGTCACGTCCTGCGAGGTCAGTGATCTTATCATAGTCTTGTCCGCTATGTCTGGCAATGATCTGGTAGAGTTCTTTCTGGATTTTAAGCACTTCTCTGATGCTGATGTCCATGTCTGCGGCTGTTCCCTGTGTCCCGCCGGATGTCTGGTGGATCATCACCCTGGAATGTTGAAGTGCCGAGCGTTTGCCGGGTGATCCGGCACATAAAAGCACCGAGGCCATAGACAAAGCAACTCCGGTACAAATGGTAGCTACATCCGGGGAGATGTATTGCATGGTGTCGTAAATACCCAGCCCTGCGTAAACTGAGCCGCCCGGCGAATTGATGTACAGCTGTATGTCCCTGGCAGAGTCTGCCGACTGCAGGAAAAGCAGCTGCGCCTGGATCACGTTGGCAATCCTGTCGTCTATGGCTTCTCCGATAAAGATCACCCTGTCCATCATCAGGCGTGAAAATACATCCATTTGCGCCACGTTCAGCTGGCGTTCTTCTATGATGTAAGGTGTCATGGCTTTTGGTCCCGGATAGGCTGATGTGCGGGACATGTAATTGTCGAGGTAATTGCTGCTGATCCTGTGGTGCTTTACCGCGTAAAGACGAAATTCATTGTTGTTCATAGGTATCGGTGATTGTTTAAAATTGGACATAGTATTGCCTGTACCTCTTTTAGGGGTATTGACCGGGTTATTAAATTAAATGGGGTTTTTATCTGTTAAACAGCCTCAGGATCTTCTGTCTGAACGACTGATGTGGCGTTGCGGAAGAAAACAGCTTTTGGTGTGCCTGTTCTATTTCTTTTTTGAGCTGCTGTCTTCCGTATAGCTTCACTAAGTGACAGGTCTTCTGCTGCCAGTACATACTTTGCTTTAAATCAGGCTGTAAAATCAGCCTGGCTTCAAACAGTACGCGCTCTTCTGCCGTTGCTTTGCCCAGCAAGTGCGCTTCGATCAGACGGGTGTCATTCAATGATGTCTTCATATTGCAGGGCTCTTTGTCTGACTGTTTCTTTCACTTTTTCCAGGCATTTGAACTTTTGTGCTGTTGCTGATCGTGCTCCCGAAAAGCCAAAGCGTATGGCTAAAGTTTCCATGTCCAGATTTTCATAATAAAATGCGCTCAGCAACCGCATGCATTTTTCTCCTGCCCTGGCCAGCAATCCCAGCAATCTGACGGAGGATACTTCTTCATATGGCGGATCGGCAAGACCTGAGGTTTCATCCAGACTGTCATCCAGCTGATCCAGGGAAACTTCTTTGCTGTTTTCTTTATAACGCTTGTTCCAAAGGTACCTGGCTATACCAAACAGGTAGGCCATTTCTCCTTGTTTCAGCACCAATTTGTCCAGTCTGGTCTTTTCATAATAGATTACCAGTGCATCCTGGAATACATCCTTTGCTTCTTCAAAGCTGCCGCCCATTTTGCTAATGTGCCTGGCAATGGCCGGAAAGGATTCCAGATAAAGCGACATAAACATGGCTTCTCTGTCAGGCTGCTGTTTTTCGTCAACGATCATTGGGTTCATCTTGAGCTTTTATTAATATGTGCCGGTTTTAAACCAAATATCACCAGGAGATTAAAAAATATTGAAATTCTAATTTACGGGTTTGAGCGGGTATAAAAAAACCCAGGAAGCCTTATCGGCCCCGCGGGGTTTTAAATGGCTTTTCAGCCAGCTTATTTCTTAGGAACCAGTTTCAGCAATGTACCTGTTGCGCCTTCGGTCAGCGCATAGATATAGCCATCCGGACCTTCTGTGGCATACCTGAAACGGCCTGTGCCCTGAAACAGCCTTTCTTCGGATTTAAATGCTGTGCCATCAAGGGTAACTTTATTGAGCAGGGAAAATGCGAGTGCGCTGACCAGCAGATTGCCTTTCCATCCCGGGTACTTATCCCCGGTCACAATGCTCAAACCGCATGGACCGATGGAGGGCACCCAATAGTGTTTGGGATTTTCTACTCCCGGCAGTTCTTTGTCTGGTGTCAAGATGGTACCATCATAGTTGATCCCGTAGGATGCCTTAGGCCAGCCATAGTTTTTGCCTTTTTCGATGAGGTTCAGCTCATCTCCGCCTTTAGGCCCGTGTTCCACTGCCCATATCCTGTCATTGACCGCGTCGTAAACCATTCCCTGGGGATTGCGGTGACCGTAGGTCCAAATGGAACCATGTGCACCTTCTTTTCCTACAAAGGGGTTATCTGTCGGTACACGTCCATCGTCAAAAATACGGTGAATTTTGCCATGGTCATTGTCCAGCTCCCAAACCTTTGGCTGTGTTCCTCTTTCGCCCACACTTACAAACAGGTATTTGTCTTTGTCAAAGACCACTCTGCTTCCAAAGTGGAAGTCTGCTTTAAGCGCTGGTTTGGCTTCAAAAATATCCTGCTTGTCAACGATCTGGTTGCCTTTCAGTTTGAACCTGACCACTGCAGTGGAAGCAAGATCGCCTACCGGTTTTGAAAAGGTGATGTAGATCCAGCCATTCTTTTTATAATCGGGATGCAATTTGATGTCCATCAGTCCACCCTGCCCTTTGGCAACTACTTTAGGTACACCTGCAAGTTTTTCCCCTGTAAATTTATTGTTCTTAAACACCAGTATTTCACCGGAGCGATCAGTGATCAGTAAGCGGCCGTCAGGCAGCCAGACCATGCCCCATGGATTTTTCAGGCCATTGCCCTCGTATAGTTTTTCTATCGTAACGTCGGATTTAGCGGCATCCTGTGCCCTGGCCAGGGAAAATGTGAGTCCGGATGCGAGCATCAGGAAGAAGCAAACTCTTTTCATCTTATACATGTATCAATTAATTTCTATTGTGTTATACACCTGCAATTTATCATTAATGTTTTGTAAAAAACATTAATCACATAAATGTTAGATAAAAATCTGTTTGGCGCGGTTGGCATAGCGGCTGGCAAAGGCTTAGAGTTGTATTTTACCATAAGCAGATGCAGGTGTCTGGCTTACGGGGATACTTCCAACATCAGTCCATCCGGATGTAAGTTCTGTAATCGAGTAGTTCACAAAGTTTCTTATCGCACCTAGCTTTTCTTT
The DNA here is from genome assembly GCF_030244015.1 of Pedobacter ginsengisoli. Lineage (GTDB taxonomy): Bacteria > Bacteroidota > Bacteroidia > Sphingobacteriales > Sphingobacteriaceae > Pedobacter > Pedobacter ginsengisoli. Next base: position 552,237 of record NZ_JASSYX010000002.1, on the reverse strand, counting down.
CTTGATGGAAAATTCAATCACCTTTTTTCCCGATACGGTTTTGATCGCAGAGTAACTGAGTTCATTCGCGAAGCTGCTTACCGGAGAAAAGTTAAACGCTGCAGCGGGCCCCGAATGCACATACATATCTCCCCAGCCACCCACAAAGCTGCCTTCAAATAAGAATTCCGCACCCGATCCTGCCGGATATTGCCAGGTACTGAAACCGGTGGCGGTGTTGTTGTCTGCGTCAAGATACAGGTCCAGGATCTCCATCTTCATGTCCGCTCCTCCTTCCAGGTAAAAATTGAGGTGGGTCGGCGAGGCAAAGGTTTTGATGGCCTGCAAATTTCCTCCGGTACCCGGTGCATTGGTATGTGAATAACTTACGTATTCCCAATCGGTAAAGTCACCATCGATCTTGATATTGGGCCCCACGACACTTACTGTGTCGATGAAGGTACTCGTCAAAGATCCGCTTTTGGCTGTTAAAGAAACCAGGAAATTGCCTTTGCTTTTAAAAATATGCTGCGGGGATTTTTTGTTGGAGCTTTCATTGCTGCCATCACCAAAGTCCCAGACGAATTCGGTTGCGTTTGTCGAGAAATTGGTAAAATTCACTTTATAGCCATCAGCCACATAACTAAATACAGCTTTTGTGCCGCTGCCTTCGTCATCCTTTTTACAGGCACTGCTGGTTAGCAGTGCAATCAGGATGCAATACACTAAAACAATGCTATTTTTCATCTTATATGATTTAATATTCGGTTAATCAATTGATTTTTAAACTTGATTTGAGGTCGTTCATGCCTCCGTTTTCCGTTACCCAGGTACCTGTATTGGCAAGCCTTAACGCATATTCCAGCCGGTCCTTCAGACTTGGGGCCTGATCAGCTATCCTGAGGTAAAGCGAATAATCTCCGGCAGGAATTCCTGCCAGGCTAACGGTCTCATCCAATGTGATCGTCTCTGAAGGTTTGCATTCGCGCAGGTCGCGGGTAACGGGAACCGTGTGGAAAACGCTTGTTGCCTTATTTTTCAGGACCAAACTGATGATCTTTTTATTGTACAGCGGTGCGTACCCGTTATTAATGAGCTGCACGTTCAGCTTTAGGCTGCCACTTGCTGCTGCAGGCAGCACAGCGCTTACCATAGAGAACCGATAGCCAAGGCTGCGCTGAAACTCTTCAAAACATCCTGAGGCTTTCCAGGCATTGATTGTCGGCTGGTAGTAGTCGATGTTGATGTAGCTCCATTTCAGCAATTTCATCTGTGTTCTGCCTTCCAGGCAATTTGGTGAAAACCCCGCCAGAGGAGGGCAGGTTTCGCCGCCTACCGGGACATACAGGGCGTCATTGCTGATGTACTGTTTTTCTGCAACGACGTTGTTATAGGTTCCGTAGTCGTCTGTGCTTGACAAAAAACAATCATTATGGTGTCCTACCCTGGCTATATTTTCGCCGGAATATCCCTGGGCTTTTGTAAGGGCTGCAGTGGTATTAAATACCCCTTGTTTCTGGCCGGGCGTTCTCACTTGTACCATGATCTCCTTTGGCAATACACTGAGCAGCTTTTCCAGAACGAGCTTTTGATTTTGGACCGTTGCTAGCCCGTTGCTGGAGTTGTGCCATTCTCCCCATGCGCCAATAAACCCTGCCTGTACAAATGCGATTACATCTTTGTTGGCTTCAAAAATTGGTTTTAGCTGATCCAGGTGCTGCTGCACAATCTCCAGTGACGCATCTGTTCCGGTCATCTGATCGGTATAGGCAAAACGGATCACCCCTTTTAATCCGGCTGTCCTCAGGTTATCCAGATCTGTCTGGATCAGGCTCAGCTCCGGTGCATCCAGGGGCTTGTCTTTATAGGAATTAAAATAGAACACCCGAACGACAAGTGAAATGTTCTGCCCGCGCAATGTGTTCAGCTGTGCCAGGCTCATTGGCACGCCTCCGGACTGAACTGTAAATGTCCTGGCAAAACCTCTCTCCGGATTTGGAAACAGCTCTGTGGAGAGTTCATATTTAATCCCCTGTTCGGGCTGCACTTCGGCTTCCTTTGCTTTACTTTTTGAACATGCAAATGCAATACTGAATAACAAAACGGTCCACGTCCCGTTCCTTAGCCATCTGCTAAGACTTTTTTCCTGCTTCATTGCTTTCTTTTATTTTAAGTTTCTGCCCGTTTTAGTTATATCCGGCGTTCTGTATGAATTTGCCTTTTCCTTCAGCAATCCTTGCAGGAGAAAATGGGAACAATACTTTGTAAGGTGCGGTATAGGTCGAATTCTTAACTTCCTGTGTGCGGGACACAAATTTGCCCATCCGGATCAGGTCTGCCCTGTACTGGCCATTTTCACACCAGAACTCATGACTTCTTTCTGTCAGGATCAGGTCGTTAAATGCGGCAAGACTGGTGTAACCAGAAAGTACCTTATCTTCGAGTCCGGCCCTTCTTCGTACCATATTGACCAGATCCATAGCTTCCTGTGTCGGGGCTGACTGGTTTGCCAGCGCTTCCGCTTTAGACAATAAAACATCTGCGTAGCGGTACATGACGATATCCACGGTCGATACACCGGTTGTTCTTGTTGCATCCTGGTTCATTTTCAGCGGGATCGGCCCGAAATTGATGAGCGTCCCCGGGTTAGCCCTGCTGTAAGAAATACCATCTGTCCCGGTGAATTCGGAGATCAGCATGGTTCTCCTTTTATCATTGTCTTCAAATGAATCATAGAAATACCAGGTACTTTGAATGGTCCCAAATCCACCTTTAGGTGAAAATACAGCAGGAAGCACCATCAGCTGCCATTGGTTTTCACTTGTACCGGCATAATCACACGGAATGGCCCAGATCACTTCTTTACTGTTTTTAGCACCTTCAAGATCCCATATCCCCACATAGTCCGGATCAAGGATATACTTGTTGTAGGCGATGATCTCGTTGGCCAGGGTAATTACATTGGCCCATTTCTTCTCGTGAAGGTTCAGCCGGATCAATAGCATTTTAGCCAGCGCTTTATTGAATCTGCCGTATTCTGCCTCGGCCGGACCCGGAAGGTCGGCGGCAGCAGCTACAAGATCGGCAGTGATAAAATCTACAGTCTCCTGGTTCGTTAACCGCGCAAGAGGTTCTTCTTTTAAGGGGTTTTTCAGGAGCTCGAGCGGTGCAATGACAAGCGGGCCATACAGGTCGAATAAGGTATACGCCAGTAGTCCTCTTGCACAGCGTACTTCCGCTATTGCCCTTCTTTTCAAATCATCTCCTACAGTTGAATTCTGAATAAGATCTATCGTGGTCGTCATCCGGCTGATTTTGTTGTTGTAATCGTCGTAATAGTGAGTAAAGGCTGTATTTTCTGGCCTGTAATTGTGTAAAGTAGCAATCTGCTGATCGCCATAAGTGCCATAAAGTGTTTCGGTGGTCGCATCGCTGATGTACATCACCCCTTTTTCGGAAGTAGAAAAAATGCCGTCGCTATACGACCCTCGAACAGGATGGTAAGCGGCATTTACCATAGCCTCTAAATCTGCTGCGCTTTTAGGAAAAATACTTGGATTGATCTCTGAATAGTCCAGAGGTACCAGGTCTTTGGTGCAGCTACCCAGTAGCAGCACTATTGACAGGAATAATAATGTTTTTCTTTTCATTTTTATGTCTTTTAATCGTGCTGCTAAAATGTGAAGTTCAGACCAGCCGTAAAGGTGCGGATGTTGGGATAAGCTGCTGTGTAAGAATCGGTTTCAGGGTCTACTCCTTTGTAGGGTGTAATGACAAAAAGATTTTGCGCATCAACATGTGCCCTGATAGATGAGAAAGCCCCTCTGGTCCATCTGGTAGGCAAATTATAGCCAAGCGAAACGTTCTGCAGCCTTACAAACCAGGCTTCCTGCGTGAAGAAGTCTCCTACACCATATGGAGAAAATCCCCAGAAAGAACTGGGTGTTGTCGTGGATGGGTTTTGCGGTGTCCATCTGTCTCTCACTGTTCTGAGTGCGTTGTAACCGTTTGAGTAAACACCGTATGCACTAAAGCCGTAGGTGACGTAGTTAGGATCTGCCATTGAGCGGCCAAACAAACCATTAAAATCAAAATTAAGACTGAATCTCTTGTAAGAAAGGATATTGGTGATGCCGGCCATCATACTCGGGTCAGATGTACCAACCAGCCTGGTATCGGCATCGTCAATGATTCCATCAGGAGTACCTGTCCTTAAGAACCGGCCGTTTGCATCCACTGCCGGATTGTTATTGGCATCCCTTACATATCCGTTGATGTCTTTTATCTTGATCATCCCCGGCTTCAATTCTGGCTGCGACACGGGTACTGTTTCGCCGATCTGCAAGATCCCATCAGAAACCCTGCTGTATACCGCCCGGATTGGATCGGTATCGCTTTGATAAACCCGCGGCTTCCAGTCCGGTGCTCTTTCTTTCCAGTTGTCTTTGTATCTGGAGATATTAAAGGTTGTTTTCCATTGAAAATTATTTGTCCTGATGTTTCGGGTTGTAATGCTAAATTCAAATCCTTTACTCCTGGTGGTACCAACATTATAAATGACACTGTTAACGTCGTGATAAGAGTTCAGGTCTTTATAAGCCAAAAGATCCGACACCTCATTATTAAACAACTCAAATGATCCTTCAACTTTGCCATCTAAAATGGAATAATCAATACCAAAGTTTGCACCGGTAGTAGTTTCCCATTTCAGATCAGGATTTTCAAGTCTGGAAAGCGATACGCCTATTAAACGTTGATCATCGCCAGACAACCAGGCCGGATAGGTACCGTAAGCAGCAAATGCATCGGTATTGATACTCGCCTTACCGGTTTGCCCATAGCCTAACCTGATTTTAAATTGGGAAACTACATTTTTAAGCCCTTTAAAGAACGGCTCTTCCGCAACGTTCCATGCCACAGCAGCCGATGGGAAAGTACCCCATTTGTTGTTTACAGCAAACACACTCGATCCATCTGTACGGGTAGTGAAGGTAAACAGATACCTGCCTTTGTAGTTGTAGTTCAGTCTGCCAAAGTAAGAAGCAATCATCACTTCACTGGAAGATGAACCTGGTGCTAACGGATTGGTACCTGCACCCAAATTATTCCAAAGAAATGCATCTGTAATATATCCCGTGCTTGAACTGTTACTAAACCTTTTAATGGTCTTCTGTTGAGATACACCGGCAAGCACCTCAAACTTATGATCGGTGCCTAGTGTTTTTGTATAGTTGGCCGTAGCTTCCAGCAGGTAATCATCATTATCTGCACTTCCTATATAGGCTCTCCCGCCTTCCAAAGCTCCGGCTAATGTTGTATTGGGTATATAGCTTTGTCTTTTGGTCAGTCCCCTGTCCATACCAGCTTTTAGCCTTACTACCAGCCCCTGAAGTGGTGTAATGTCAACAAACGAGTTCAACAGCATACGTTCAATCCTTCCCTTGTCTGAAATGGTCAACAAAGAATAAGGATTGGGCTGCAGTGCCAATTGCGGATTGAGCGGATAATTGCCATCTTCATCGATGGCCTGTATATGCGGTCCCTGTTGGATGGCTGCCCTGATGATACCTGAGTTTTCAAACTGCTCTCCGCCAAGCTGACTGTTGTTGTTGTCTATCCTGCTGGTAGTGAGGTTTACACCCAGTTTAATGTATTTACTGATCTCCTGATCCACATTGGCCCTTAGGGAGAATCTTTTAAAACCTGAATTTTTAATAATGCCATCCTGGTCGTAATAATTACCGGAAAGCAGGTATTTGGTAGTTCTGGAACCTCCTGAGGTTGACAGGTTGTGTTGCTGGGTAAATCCGTTACGCGTTACCAGCTCCAGCCAGTCTGTTCCCTTGCCAACATTGTTAATGGCGTTTTGAGTATATAAATTCTTGTATAAGCCATTTACCGGATTCGCCAGTGCATCAGCTAAGGTCCTGGTGCCATAGGGGATTACGCCATTGTCAAACTCCCATTGCTCTTTGCCTGCTTCATTTCTTACCTGCATCCATTCATTTAAAGGGAGTACATCAAATGAATCATTGTATTGCTGTATGGTGAAGTTGTTTGAATAATCTACTTTGGTTTTCCCCTCAGCACCTCTTTTGGTGGTAATCAGGATTACGCCATTAGCGGCACGTGAGCCATAAATAGCGGTTGAGCTGGCATCTTTCAGCACCTCAATGGACTCAATGTCGTTCGGGTTAAAAGAATTCAGGATACTCTGAGAACCTGGTCTGTATTTGTTAGTAGCTTCATCTGGTTGCTGTAAATCTGATATTGGAAACCCGTCGACAACATACAGTGGCATATTACCGGTTTGATCCGATCCAAATCCCCTTACCTGGATATCTACTCCGCCACCCGGCTGGGCACTGTTCTGCCGGATCGTTAGACCTGCCACCTTACCTTTCAGCATATTTCCAATCTCCGGACCTGAAGATATGACAAGGTCCTCTGTCTTGACAGAGGATACCGCACCGGTCAGGTCTCTTTTCTTTTGTGTACCGTAACCGATCACCACTACCTCATCCAATCCTGAACTGAATTCTTCCAAAGTAACGTTGATGATGGCCTGAGCACCCACCGTGATCTCCTGGCCGATGAAACCGAGCATTCTGAAGACCAGGATCTCTCCCTGGTCTGCGCTGATCGCAAATTTTCCATCTGTATTGGTTGAGGTCGCTGCGCTACGGTTCTTAACGGTAACGGTTACTCCCGGTATTGGTGCCCCGTTCTTATCGGTAACACGACCCGTTACATCAATATAGACGAGCCGGCCGGCCGGCCCACCCATAAAAAGGGGTATTGCTTTTTTTTGAAGAATGATTGTCAGGCCCTTCACGGCATAGGTCAGCGCCTGGTTCCTTAAAGCTGCATTCATAGCTTCGTCTACAGAGACCTGCTTTATGCTTAAAGTGATCAATGGTTTGTCCTTCAAGAGGTCTACATCATACAAAATGTCATAACCGGATTGCGAGTGGATTTGCTTAAAAGCCTCCTCCAGGGAAATGTTTTTTTGGTTTATACTTACCTTCTGTGCAAAGGAGGAAGCACTTGCCTGTACAATACTAACGATCAATAGAATAGTAGTTATCTTCATCGCTAAACCTATATTTAGCTCCCTGAGGTATCTCCTTACGCCTCCTGCCGGACGATAATTCCCCACCACAAGGAACAGTTGTTTGCTGCCCGAAGGCATACAAAAAATTTTAGTAAAATTTCTATACATTTGTTTACTGGGTTAGACTGTGATGTGCTTTTTATCTTCCAGGACGTGAGGCACACACAGTGATTAAAATTGTGTTCATACATAGTTTCAGCCACCTGGTATAAACAGGGGTGTTTCAACCATCCCTGTTTTTTTTTGCTGATTCGCGGCCTTCATTTACAGGACTATTCGCTCAGCAAAACACTTTATGGCTTCGCAAATGCTTTAAGGGTCGTTTTTGTAGATTCTTTTCATGTTGGTTCGTTGGTTATGGTCAGTTGATTTGTTATTTTTTATTCTTTAAATGGCATGACGATCACTTTCCTGCCCTCAATCCTGAACTGCACGGCTTTGGTAGCGCTCAACATCTCCAATACTTCAGATACATTCTTAAATCTGGAAACTGAGCCACCCAGAGCCTTACCCTTCACATCACCCTCATATATGATCTGTACATCATACCACCGTGCGATTTTATTCATGATACTCCGTACATTTTCTCTTACGAATACAAACTTGCCGTTCTTCCATGCTACAACATCGTTCACATCTACACTATTCACATCTATCCGATTAAACTTCGTTACAACCGCTTGCTGATTAGGCCCTAACACCACCTCATCTGTACGTTTGTCATTGCGAGGTATCGAAGCAATCTCATTACTGGTGTGAGGTTGCCGCGTCGTTCCTCCTTGCAATGACGAGACTTTAACAGAGCCCTCCAACAATGTAGTCTTCACATTTCCTTCATCTGCATAACTATTAATGTTGAAATGCGTACCAAGTACTTCTACTTTTTGTTTATCCGTCGCTACTATAAATGGATGCGTCTTATCCTTTACTACCTCAAAATACCCCTCACCGTACAGCTTTACATTTCTTTCTTTAATCCCATTAAAGTTTGATGGAAACTCCAATTTTGAATCCGCATTCAGCCAGACTTTCGTTCCGTCGGGAAGCGTAAACTGGTACGTTTGCCCCTTTGCGGTACTCGCCGTTAAAATCTGCGCTTCCCCATTTGCACCCTGCAACTCGGTGGGAGTAAGTGAGCGTACTCCGACGGGGCCTGTGCTACTCTGTGAGCCCTTCAGCGAACCTGAGGAGCGAGACCCGGAGGAGTACCGAACGTCACTCCCGTCCGAGTAACTAACCTCACTTCCTATTACTACTCCATTCTTCGCATCGCTCAATTGTATCACCTTACCGTTAGCCAGTGTTATTGTTGCACCGTTCTTTCCGGGAGCGATGTCATTCATAGCGAGTGCAGGATTCCGGCCTGCGTCAGAATGACGGCCGTCTATAGATGACGTATAATATAACCACACGCCTAAAGTAATGGCAGCCAGCGCAGCTGCAGCAACCACTACACGCGGCCACAATCTGATCCATTTTCTTTCCGGAAATGCCTGTTCATTTATTACCGGCCACATCTCCTCTTCCAGCCTGGCATAATCCGGCTCGGGCAGTAGATCCTTAATATTCTCAGCATGTGTCAGGTACCAGCTTTCCAGCGTCGCTTTCTCTTCAATCGTCGCCTTACCCGAAAGGTATTTATCTATAAGCTCCTGTGGTGTCTGTTTTTCCATTGTATAATCGCCTGATTGGTGCGTATATGGTTAAGACACCCTGTTCAGATCAATGTTGTATAAGAAAATATAAAAAGAATCAGAAGAGCAGGAAAAACAGGTTGACACTATTCCCCAGCTTTCCCCTGAGCGTACCAATGGCCTTATTCATCTGTGTTTTTACCGTCAGCTCCGATATATTCATCATTGTGGCGATTTCCTTGTAAGAAAGGTTGTGCTTCCGCTTCAGTTCAAATACTTCACGCATTCTTGCAGGCAAGTTCGCTATCTCATCTTCAATCTGTTTGGCCAGCATGTGTTCCCGCACCAGGTGGTCCGTTACATTGGTTCCCTGGTCCATAAACTTTCCCAGACTTTCCAAATGTGCCGCGGCCACCTTGTTTCGTCTGAACATATTCAGAATCTTATTGCGTGTACTGGCATATAAGTAAGCTGACAGTGCGGTATCTTCGTTAAACCCAAACACAGCGGCCCATAGGGAAATAAACACATCCTGCACTACATCCTTAGCGCCTTCATCTTCCTGCAATAACTTCCGCGCATGCCTGAACAGCAAAGGCCAGTACCGTTGGTACACTTCAGAAAACGCAGCCCTATCTCCACTTTTCAGTAAAGCAATCAGTTCCGCATCGGTGTATGAACTATAAGCAGCCATGATATTAAGTTCTCCCAAAATTAAAGTTAACAATAAGTTGATAAGTTTCTACAATATTGTTAAGACAGACCCTGGTCCCGGGCTGGCTATGCCCCGACGCTGCTAAAGAGAAAATATGTCTTTCCCTTAGTGAATTAAGCTAAAACTTATATATTTATGAATGGTTAGTAAGGAAAAAACGGACTTTTGTCCTGATTGGTTCAACCGATAATGAAAAAATATGCTGATAATCAATAGTTTCGAAGAATATGCCGCGCTTTTAGGCAAAGAAATAGGTGTTTCTAACTGGCATAAAATAGATCAGGAACAGATTAATAAATTTGCTGACGCGACACTGGATCACCAATGGATACATGTAGACAAGGAAAAAGCTGAAACTGAGGGACCTTTCAAAGCTACCATTGCGCATGGCTATTTAACTTTATCATTAATTCCATATCTATGGAAACAGATTGCAGATGTCCGCAACATTAAGATGGAAATAAACTACGGTATCGAAAGTTTCAAATTTGGCCAGGCGGTCCTGGTAGATAGTGAAATTCAGCTAAAGGCTAAATTGAATTCGATAGCAAATCTAAGAGGGGTTACCAAAGTTATTATCGAAGCCACACTGATCATTAAGGATCAGCCAAAACCAGCTTACACAGGTAGTGTTGTATTCCTGTACCATTTTATTTGATTCAACCGGCAGCAAGCTTTACCTTTATCAATCTTACAGGTAACCAAAAATCGGTCTCTATTTACCCTATTCTACGATTTAAAAATAGCCAAAAATAAGAAAAGCCCTTTAAGGTATCTTAAAGGGCTTTGGGGTGGCTGATGGGGCTCGAACCCACGACCCTCGGCACCACAAACCAATACTCTAACCAACTGAGCTACAGCCACCGTGTTTTTTCAACGCTACAAAAGTACGATTTAAAACATTTTATTCAAATATTTTTAAATTTTGCTTAACAATTTCTTTTAACCAGTTAAATCTCAGTTGATTTAATTTTTACTATCAGGCGAATTCAATTGAAAAAATTGCATTTAACGCCTAAAAAGCTAGATTTGCGTTCATATGATCGAAATTTATACTGATGGAGCAGCTAGTGGAAATCCCGGTCCGGGAGGATACGGGGTTATTTTAAGGTCCGGTCAGCATTATAAAGAGATCAGTGGTGGCTTCAGGCTCACCACCAATAACCGGATGGAACTCCTTGCAGTGATTGTAGGACTGAAGGCCTTAAAAGCGCATGGACAGGAAGTAACGATTTTCTCTGATTCCAAATATGTGATCGATTCCGTAGAAAAAAAATGGGTATTTGGATGGGTAAAGACTGGCTTCAAAGGCAAGAAAAACAAAGACCTCTGGATACAGTTTCTAAACATTTACAAATTGCATCATGTAAAATTCGTTTGGGTTAAAGGCCACAATAACCATCCGGAAAACGAACGCTGTGATGTACTTGCGGTTGCTGCCTCAAAAAATAGAGCGGAACTCGCAATTGACGTCGAATTTGAGGCCGCTAAAGACGCTATTTAGAAATCTTTACCACATAATTTAAAAAAAATAAGCATATTTAACCATTACTTATTCCCAGAACATTTACCGGTAGTTGCAACATCATTGTTAAGCTAAATTGAACTCTACATGACGAATAAAAAGATATTAATAACCGGAGCTAGCAGGGGTCTTGGTTTAGCAATATCTAAGAAACTTTCTTCGCAATACGAACTGATCCTGCATGCATCAAGCAAAGAAAGTTTTACCACAACACTTCCAAACAGTCACATCTTGTGTGCCGATCTTTCGAATCCTGAACAGGTATCTGATTTTTGCAAGCAATTAAAAAAAGAACATGGTGGCGAGCTTTATGGTGTCATCAACAATGCAGGCGTCACCTTCGACAACTCGTTGATATTTCAGCCGGAAAAGGCAATAGATACCATGCTTAATGTCAACCTGAGGGCTCCGATCATGATCTGCAAAACCGCGATGAAGATTTTTAGCCTTAGTAAAAAGGGCGTGATCATCAACATCAGTTCGGTAGTTGGAGAAACAGGCAATGCATTTCAGGCGGTATATGCTTCGACAAAAGCAGGCTTAGTTGCACTCTCCAGATCACTGGCACAAGAAGTGGCTGCCTTGAATGAAGAACACAGCATCAGGGTACTCAGCATATCCCCCGGCTTCATAGAAACCGACATGACAGATAAGCTCCCGGAAAAAGAAAAGGAAAAGTATTTAAAAATGATCCCGTCAAAAAGATTTGGTAAAGCTGAAGACGTTGCAGAATTGATTTCTTTTTTGCTATCCGAGCAGTCCGCTTATGTCAATGGGACAAATATTCACATTAACGGAGGCCTGGCCTGATCAAGATACATTTATTATGAATAACCTTTTAGGAATATCCCCGGCAGGCTTATTAATCCACGGACCAAAAAAAACGCTTTTAAATGCTTACCACTGGCATTTACCTGATACCGGGATTGTAGCCAGCTATTCTCCTACCGCCAGAGATGTAGAAGATCACTTCGGAGTTTTCAGGGGTGTAGATCAGATCGAGGCATTTGCCCAGGCAACCATTGTATCCTGCAGTGGATTTTTGGAATGCATTAAGCAAAAATGTGACCCTGAATACCTCAAGGCCAATTTTATTCCGCTGTTCATCAGTATCGGACAGGTAAATTTCAGAAGCTACCTCGAAGAAGGCGATGTTTTCATCAGCATGGGAAAGATCACTTTCTACAAGTTCAGGCAAATGACCTGTGACGGCAGAATTTACAAAGTACCTAAAGGTTTGGACCTTGATTCGTATTTTCGCAATTATACTAAAGAACAGTTTCTCAATTATGAACTGGGTGATGACTTTACCCTGATCACAGAGCTGTTTGACGTGACCGGAAAAGGAATGAAAAGAGATAAAATAACTAGATAACCCATATGGAAAGACAAGAAATTATTGACGGATTAGTAGAAATCTTAAAGACTGTAAGAACAATAGATCAGGAAAAACTGCAAAACCTAACCGAAGAAACGGATTTCATAGCGGACCTCAAGACCCCATCTACGGAAATGATCAATATTGCCGCAAAAGCAGAGCAGAAGTTTGATGTCGAGTTTGAAGACGACGACATCGACGACCTCGGATCGACGGTTAAAGATATTGTTGACCTCATCATCAGAACTAAAGAAAGGGCATAGCCATGGCTGCAGAAGGAAGAAGAGTGGCAATAGTAGGTATGGGCGGGGCCTTCCCCAACTGTAAGGACCTGAATGAATTCAAACAAAAGCTATTTGCCGGCGAAAGCCTGATCAGAGACTGGGATGAGGCCAGGGCACATGGAAAAAATATCCGTTCCACAGTTTCCGGTTACATTACAGAAGCTGAAATGGGCCTTGAAGCCATCTATTCTACCCTTGCAGCAGGATATCCGGAAACCTATATTGATCATCTCGGCAGAATTCCTGACGGCAATTTATCTACCGCTGATGTGGGCAGTATCTGGTCTATGATCGGCTCACAGGAAGCCATAAAAATGGCTGGGTGGTCGGATGCCGAAACTGAATCCGAACAGACAGGTGTCGTCATCGGTTCAGGTGGCGCAGGCCATGTCATCTTAAGAACAGCGTGGCACAACTTTTTTGAACTGAAACGTAAAACCAGGATCGCCGGTTCGCATACCGTAGACAGGGCAATGGTCTACAGGGACGCAGCCAATGTTTCCTGTCTGATCAAAAATAAAGGCGTTTGTGAGGCCATCGGTTCTGCCTGCGCTACTGGACTGGGCAATATTGGTTATGCCTACCGGCTGATCAAATTCGGCATCCAGGACCGTGTAGTGGCAGGCGGAGTAGAAGGAACCTCGTTGGAAACATTCATCGGCTTTGATGCCATGCAGGTCCTGAGCAAAGGTTTTGCCGCCGGTGAAAGCTCCCGTCCTTTTGACACCAGCAGAAATGGTTTTGTATGCTCATTTGGATGTGGCATCGTGGCATTGGAAGAATACGAAATGGCCAAGGCCAGAGGTGCGAAGATCCTGGCTGTGATCGACAATTACCACAACAATTCCGATGGTGCGGGTAACATGTTCTTCCCCTCGTTCTCCGGTCAGAAGAGATTATGGAAAGGGCTCATCGGCGACCTGCAGATTAAACCTGAGGTAGTAAAGGTCCATGGCACATCAACCCCTGTCGGGGACGCCATTGAGCTGCTGAGTGTCGTCGACATTATGGGTGATGAAGGCTATCATATCTCAGCTCCGAAATCGCAATTTGGCCATATGCTGGGTGCAGCCGGGGCTGTAGAACTCATTACCTCCATATTAATGCTTGAAAAACAACAGGTGCTGCCATGCCTGAACTCAGACGTATTGAATCCGGAGCTGGAGAGCTTTCAAAAATCACCTGAATGGGAAGGACCTGAAAAACCTCTTGAAGGATACAGGCACCTGATCTCAAAGGAAATAGTACGCAAGGAGATCAACCAGATCGTTTGTTTAAACTATGGTTTTGGCGGCACCAACAGTGCAATGTCCATCTCAAAACATCTGTAGAAATGATTGACAATAAAAATAAAGTCGCCGTTATCTTCGGGGTCAGAAATGACAGTTCCATCGCTTATGATGTTGCAGTCAAACTCCACCAGTCCGGATGCAGGGTTGCGTTAAGCTATGTAGAGGATACCAAATTAAACGTCTTGCACCTGCTGGACGAGCTGGGTATCCCTCAAAAATTCGCTATGCATGTTGATGTCAGAGACGAGGGGCAGATCACCGCATTTATGCAGCATATTTACGCAGAACTTGGCCCGATCGATTATGTCCTGCATGGGGTAGCATTTGGCAGCCAGCAGGTCATGTGTTACAGTCTTCCTGGCAGTGACATCCCCGCTCCGAGCTACCTGAACATTCCCTTCGAAGATTTCATGGATTCCTTCAACATTAGCGCCTATTCATTGCTTAGGATCGCGAGAGTTGCTGAACCTTTCCTTGCAGCTAATGCTTCCATATTGACACTGACCTATAATGCTTCCCAGCGGGTATTCCCTGGATATGCAGGCATGTCAATCAATAAGGCGGCGCTGGAAAACATGGTATTATACCTGGCCAGTCATTTCCGGGATAAGAAAATAAGAGTAAACGCGCTATCGGCAGGCCTGGTGATGACGACCTCGGCAGGCGGGATTAATGGTGTACGCAAACTTCGGAAGCTGGGAAAAGTAACCGCACCCCTCGGCAATATTGATGCCGGGGATGTGGGTAACGCTGCCCTGTATTACTTTTCAGACCTTTCTAAAAAGATAACCGGCAACATCCATTTCGTCGACGGGGGTTTTAACATCATGGGGGTGGCAATCGATGAATAGCAAACTGTTGAAATCAGTTGAAGGATTGACCGCAGATCAGAATTTTGCCGTAGGCAATGACCTGGTGTTTGTCCCTGATTTTAAACATTCGCTGACTCCGCTGTTCAAGAGCAAAGTCTATACCGCAGCAGAAATCACTTACTGTGACCGGTTTGATGATTCATTGCTCCGGTATGCCTCTACCTGGGCCGCAAAAGAAGCAGTATATAAAGCCATCAAACAGATCGATCCCTCGGCCTTGTCCTGGTTAAAAATCGAGATCATCAGGGAAAAGACCGGCGGCCGTCCCCGCGTCGTGTTTCACCATAGTCCCGCAAATCCTTTCCGGGTCAGTTTAACGCTGTCACACGATGGTGATTATGCCTGGGCGATAGCTATTGCTGAACTGAAATGACAGAACACTACTTTGAAGACCAGTTTGTAAAGCTCCATTACTATAAATTTGGCAGCGGACCGAGACACATGTTGTGCTTTCACGGATTTGGAATGCATGGAAAACAGTTTAAGCTGCTGGAAGCCAGCCTGGGACATCAATACACTTTCTGGGGATTTGACCTTTTTTTTCATAAAGAAACCCGGTTAAAAGATCAGACTCTCGCGACCGTAAAAAAGGGGGTGCAAAAAGCTGAACTTGCAGCAATGATCCTCGCTTTTTGCAAACATGAACAGATCAGCGCTTTTTCAGTGATAGGATATTCTATGGGTTCCCACTATGCAACAGCTGTTGTCGAAGAGCTGCCTGCCATGGTGAGAGAATATATTATTGCTGCACCATCCTCCATTAATCCCGGTATGCTGACGCGATTCTTTGGCAAAAACAAAGCCGGCAACAAGATTCTTGAAAAGCTGATGCTCAGCGAAAAAGCAATGAGCAGGATCATCAATTTCTTTAAATGGTCCAGATTCATAGACGCTACCGGCCGGGATATTTTACAAAAAGAAGTAGGAACCTCTGAACTAAGGTTTGCCTTATATGCGTCTTTTACCTATCTGCGCCTGCTGGAAACAAATGAAGACAAACTCATCAGGCTGCTCAATTTATATAAGATCAAAAGTATATTTATATTTGGGCGATACGACAAAATGTATCTGCCTCGAATCGGAAAGAAATTCTTTTCCAAATTCAAACCGGATGAAGTGATCATACTCGACGAAAACCACGAAATGATCAACCTTAATTTTGTAAACAGACTAGCCCAATCTCTCCTATGATGATCAAAGCAAGACCACTCAGCCCCTTCTTTTTCTGGTGCGGTGCCATTCTGATCGGCTGGCTGCTCAAAAGACGTTTCAACAAAATTGTCATTAAGGGCATCGCCATTAAACCTGATCACTCCTACCTGCTGATGTGCAACCATTTCAGCTTTCTCGACGGGTTCCTTGCCTATTACCTTTGCAACAAAGCCCTGAAAAAGAAAGACGCGATGAAGAGTTTGTACATCATGGTATTGAAAAAACAGATGCAAAAAAATAAATGGCTCAAGTACTGCGGTTGTTTCTCTGTTGAGCCCCGGAAACGCTCCATTAAACAAAGCTTTGAGTATGCAGCCGAAGTATTGTCCACTCCCGGAAATGTCCTGCTTTTTTATCCGCAGGGAAACCTGGAAAGCATCCATATCAGACATATCCAGTTCGAGGACGGCCTCAGGCAGATCGTCCCGCAAATCCAGGGCAAATGTCAGCTCATCTGGAGCAGTAACCTGATCGAATACTTTGAAAGTACAAAGCCGTCTATCCATTTCAATATGCTGGACTGTGGTAGCAACAGTGAATTTGATTTTGAAGCATTGCAAAAAAAAGTAAACCTGCATCACTACAATGCCATGAAAAAAAATATCCGGTTCACAGAAGAAACTGCTTCACAACAACCTATTGCTTAATTCTGCTCAGCCCTTCCTTTGCCTGAGTATCAATACTATTTTGATACTCATGACCTTTCATCTTCAGGGTCATGTTGTAGTAGGCTGCGGCTTTTGCATGGTCTTTTTTGTGCTCGTACAACATTCCTGAAAATAGTGCCGAATTGGCAGCATAATAAAAGGCTTCATTTCTGCCCAGATTTATGGCCTTCTGATAATTGGTTATGGCCTCGTTAAAAGAATTCATGCGGTCATAGATCCTTCCCAGCCTGTAATAGAGCTCTATCTGATCACGCAGCAGCTTTAGCTCATTCTGACGCTTGTTTTGGAGCTGCGCGAGCGCCTTAGGATAATAGCCTCCGTCAAAATAAAACCTTGCTCTTAAAAGATCCGTGTCAGGCTTTGCATCATTGGCTTCCTTCAGCGCCTGCTTATCTTTTTCGTCAATAGCATAACCTTTAGAGCGCACCAGCTTTAAATAATTTGAATATCCCAGCATATCACCTTTTAACAGATAATGATAAGCCAGTTTCAGATAAGTATCCTTGATGTAATTTGTCCCCCGGTAGCTTTTCAGGTAATTTGTCAGATAAACATGTGCATCACTATCCATACGGCACAACTTGGCATTGCCCAGCAAATACTGGACAGTGGGCATAGGTGTATACTGGTTTGACTCAGAAATATTTTCAAAATAAGTGATCGCAGTATCATTATGCCCGGTCTTAAAGGCCACATAGCCCTGCAGATAAGTTTTGAGCATACTCTTGTCGCTCATCTCACTCAGATAAGAATTTAGTTTGGTGTAATTGCCCCGGTTATGCAGGAGGTCAATATCCATAAAACACAACAAAAAGATCGCTTCGTCATCATAGAAGTTATACTTTGTTCCGGCGATATTTGATTTAAATGCTTCCAGCTGCCGCACACCCTTTGAAATGTTGCCCCGGACACCTATAAAGTCTGCTATTCCTTTCAGATTTGAGGGAATTGCGCCAAAAACTACTTCTATCAATGCCAGGCTTTTTTGGTTCGGAAGAAAATCCCTGAATTTCTCATTGTTCTTTTTCAGCAGGCCCTGAGCTTTCCTCAGATCCAGGGTTGAAGAAGTATAGTCTCCGAATTTTGCTTTGATCAGGCCCCATTGCAGGTATACTTCTGCCTGGGCAAACAAATAATAAGGCGAATTCTCGTCATTTTCTTCCAGGGCATCTATCCTTTCTGATCTGCGCGTCTTAAACTTATCATAATCTGCTTTACTGTCTGAAGTCAGCAGCTGAAAATAATCCACGTAGTTCTCCAGCAGAATCGCAATCCCATTTTGCGGATATTTACTCTTTTCTTCTGCAATGTACCTTCTGGCATCATTCAGCCGCAGGTCAAATATTGCTTTGTATGCCGCCGCCGAGTTGGGATCGAACACAAAATTAGCTTTCACTGAATGATGAAAAAATACAAGTAATACAGCAGGTAAAAGATATTTAAAAGGCATGCGGATTTTCGTAAAGGTGATTTTTAACGCATTCAAAGTAAGTAAAAATTAATTGTATAATTTCTGTACAGGTTCGATAAAGTAGCTGTTGCGCTTCAATTTTCCGGTCGCTTTACGATGCACCTCCTTACCCGAACCCTTATTTTTCTTTTGCTCATAAACTTCAAAATGTCTGGCCAGCTCATTGTTCCTTTTCCATTTGAGGAAATCAAAACTATAGTTCCTGCATTCCTTTACAATGGCTTTAAGCTTTGCTTTGGGTATTTTACCGACCAGGCTCTCCGGATGTACTTTACACCTGTATAACACTTCGTTTTTGATAATATTGCCTACCCCGCTAAAAATATTCTGATCCAGCAGGACATCAGCTATTTGCCTGTCTCCGCGTGAACCCAGTTTTTCTAAGGCCTTAGCCGGTTTCCAGTGATCTCCCATCACATCTGCTTCCCAATCGTAAATTTCGTCAAGCGGCTGCTCCAGCCGTTTCACCGAGCACACATAAAAATACAGGTCATCATCATTAAAATGCAATGCTATTTTAGGGTTTACTTTTTTGGGCTCATGTAACTGGTAACTGCCAAAAAGACCAAAATGTATCTTGACCGTAAAGTCAGAAAAGCAAATTAAAAAATGCTTGCCCCAGGATTTAAAATCGGTGATTTTCCTGTGCGCGATCGCTCCCATATCAAGATCTGCATATCCGGAAGCCCCGGCTACAATCTTATGCTTAAGGTAACTGACCTTTTCTTTCAGAATAACGATTGATGGTCCTTCAGGCATTTTGAATTTATTAGGAAACAGCTGTAAGGATTAAAAGTTTTTCATAAATTAAGGAATAATATTAATATGTTTGTACATACAATCTATAAAAACACAACTAACAATGTACACACATTCATTGCGGTATTTACTCCTGGCGCTGATCATGATCTGCATTTCCTGCGGCGTACCCCGGGAGAATGTTTTGAAATATGTTGATCCGAACATTGGCGCAGCCCACAGTCGCTGGTTCTTCTATACCCCTGCCGCATTGCCACATGGCATGGCCAAACTTGCGCCGTCTACTAACGGACATTATGGCAATCCTTCAGGCTGGGAGGCCGTGGGTTACGATACGAGGCATACCTCTATAGAAGGCTTCGTTCATTTCCATGAATGGCAGATCGGAGGCGTGTCCGTAATGCCTGCCACAGGGAAGCTTAAAGTTAAACCGGGCAAACTCGACGGCCCCGGAGAAGGTTATCGATCTGCATTTAACCGTAAAAATGAACTGGCACAGCCGGGTTACTACAAAGTACTGCTGGACGACTATCAAATCACCGCCGAACTTACCGCTACTGAGCGGACAGGTTTCCACAGATACACTTTCCCGAAAAATGAGCAGTCCAGAATCATCCTGGACATCGGGAACAAACAAGGAGAAAGTGATGTTGTTTGCGACGCTTCCGTAAAAATGCTTGACGATATACATTTCGAAGGCTGGGTAACCACTTATCCGAAATACATCAAAAAATACGATCCTGAAGGTAAGATCTCCATGTACTTCTTTGGGGAGCTTAGTAAAAAGCCCAATAGTACGGGTTCATTTAACCACAAGGGCATTCAGCAAAACAGCAGTAGTGCTAACGGAGTAGGTGCAGGGCTATTCCTCGAATATAAAACCGAAGACAAAGAGGCCATAGAGCTTAAGATCGGTTTGTCGTATACATCAGCAGAAAATGCGAAGGCAAACTTGGTTACTGAAGCCGGTAAACTTACATTCGATAAAGCAAAAGAAAGAGCACAGCAGATCTGGCGGAAGGAACTGGGCAAATTAGAGGTGACCGGAACCAATCAAAACGACAAAGTTAAGTTTTATACAGGTCTGTATCATGCATTGCTTGGCAGAGGTATAGCGAATGATGTCAACGGCGATTTCCCAAAATTCGGAACTGATTCCATAGGTCATCTGCCGCTCAATAAGCAAAGAAAACTCAGTTATAACTATTACAATACAGATGCCATTTGGGGTGCATTCTGGAACCTTACACAGCTCTGGGCCCTGTCCTATCCGGAACGCTACAGAGACTATGTGCAGACCCAGCTGGAAGTCTACAAAAACAGGGGCTGGTTTGCCGACGGTGTCTCCAATGGCCAGTTTACCTCTGGTGTGGGAACAAACTTCGTTGGGCTTGCGATTGCAGGCGCCTTCAATTCCGGCATCCGTGATTATGATATAGATCTCGCCTACAAAGCCATTAAGGAAAATGAAGAAAGCTGGCAGAACAGGCCTGAAGGATCTGGCAAAATGGATGTTAAGTCTTTTATACAACACGGCTACGTTCCATTTCTTGAAGCTGATAAAACCGACTCTGCCGGCTCCCGGTTCTCAGCGTCACACACTATGGAGTACAGCTACAGCGCCTTCGCACTGGCCCAAATGGCAAAATCACTTGGAAAAACCGCCGACTACAACACCTTTATTCGAAGGTCAAATGGATGGAGATTGTTGCTGAACCCGCAGAGCAAGCTCATCCAGCCAAAAAAAGCAGACGGTTCTTTTATAGATAAATTTGATCCTTTCCAGCCATGGAGAGGATTCCAGGAGGGCAATGCAGTGCAGTACAGTTTTTATGTCCCTCAAAATCCGCACGGACTGATCGAAGCTATCGGTCCGGACAAATTCAACACTGTCTTAAACAGTGTTTTCCAAACAGCGCAAAAAAACGGCTTTGGCGGTGGAAAAACCATTGATGCCTTTTCTGGGATCAAATCCAATTACAACCATGGCAACCAGCCAAACCTTCATGTGAGCTGGCTGTTCAATTTCTCGGGCAAGCCCTGGCTCACGCAAAAATGGACACGTGCAATTTGTAAAGAATTCTACGGTACAGACAATATCCACGGGTATGGCTACGGACAAGATGAAGACCAGGGCCAGCTGGGTTCCTGGTACGTCATGGCCGCATTAGGACTGTTTGACGTAAAAGGTTTAACGGACCTGAGACCCATCATCCAGTTCGGCAGCCCGTTGTTTCCTGTTGCCAGGATAAGGCTTGGAGACGGAAAACAATTGCTGATTACGACACGGAACAATTCCGCAGAGCATGTTTATGTCCAGTCAGCAACTTTTAATGGAAAAAATCTGGACAACTGCTGGATGTACCGGGATGAACTGATGAAAGGCGGGCACCTGGAATTTATAATGGGCAAGCAGCCAAATACAAAATGGGGAGTAGCGAACCCTCCCTCTTCTGTTCAATAATTATTTCTTTTCTTCCCAGAATGATTCAATCTCTTCGAGAGATTTGCCTTTGGTCTCGGGTAAAAGTTTGTAAACCGTAAGAAACGCAACGAAACAGAAAAAGGCAAACACCCAAAAGGTAGCCGCCGTACCCACTTCACGCAATAATACCGGGGTGATCTGCCCCATGATCGTATCGGCTACCCACATGACCATGATGCTGATCCCCATTGCCTTACCGCGGATCTTTGTAGGAAAAATCTCTGAAGCCACTACAAATTTCAGCGGACCAATAGAAAAAGCAAAACAGGCCAGGAATAGGGTTACACTCACAATCAGCAAAATACTGCTGGTCAGTCCCAGGTAGAATAAGATGCCAGTAACCACCAGGCTAATGGTCGCGCCAATTGTACCAGTGATGTAAAGCGGTCTTCTGCCCCACTGGTCGACCTTCCATATCGCAATAAATGTAAAAATAAGATTGGCTGCGCCAAATATAATCTGTCCTAAAAAGGAATTGCTCAGTGCAATGCCTGAATCATTCAGAATAGAAGGACCATAATAAATAATCGCATTGATCCCGCTCAGCTGCGAGAACAAAGGCAACAATATACCCAGCAGCAAAGCTTTACGAAGTCGCGGTGTAAACAATTCTCTGTAAGAACCCATGTCATTGCTATCTTCCTGTTCAGTATCCACCCCTTCCACATTTCCATTGTTAATCTTTCTAAGAATGTCCAGTCCCTTTGTCGTGAAACCTTTCCTGATCAGCCACCTTGGACTTTCCGGAACAAAAAACAAACCGGTCAGGAACAACAGCGCCAGTATCGTACCGATGCTGAACATTCCCCGCCACACTTCACTTACATAGATCAGGTCAAATAATTGCGGTGCCGCAGAAGCAACATGATGTTCAGAATAATTCAACAGTAACGAATTGCTCACATACGCCAATAATATGCCGACCGTAATAGCCAGCTGATAACAAGTCACAAGCCTGCCCCTGATATTTGCAGGGGAGATCTCTGAAAGATACAAGGGCACCACGATGGATGCAATACCCACACCTATACCACCGGTCAGGCGCGCAATGATGAGCAGGTTGAGCGAATGTACCAATGCACAGCCCACTGCAGAGATCAGAAACAGTGCAGCAGAAAGAAACAATAGTTTTCTGCGGCCCAGCCTGTCGCTCAGGTCACCGGAAAAAGCCACCCCCCCGATACAACCTACCAAAGCTGAAGAAACGAACCAGCCTTCCTGTACAGGTGTCAGGCTGAATTGCTTTTCTACAAAGGGCAGCACACCGGATATCACAGCCATATCAAAACCGAACAGCAGCCCTCCGAGAGATGCGACCACGGTAATTAAACCCAGATAAAATTTATAAGAATTGTTCATTATATAGTGGTTTATAAATTGGTTCGATTGTTATAAATTGATTTGATCCTTAAGGAAAGACTTGATTGCTTTGGCCCTATAGGGACCTTTATTGATCAGTTTATACCTTTTTGCAGCAGCAGGAACAATAAAAGTTTCTGCATATGCAAAATGACCGGCCAGCTGCCCGTCAATCTCAATAGCAACCGACGTCCCCTCCACCAGCATCAAAACATGACAAGATTCATTGGTGTCTACCAGCACTTCCGAATCAAATTCTATCCTATGGATATCATAAAAATGGTCCTTATGGGTTGGCAGGTGGACCAGCTCCCAGTCTGTCCCCCTATCCATGCTCACCGGACGGGAAATGTGTTCACGTGTCACCACATCCCCTTTACGTTCAAACCGAAGGTTGTTAAAGGCATGATCAATATTGATCGGCCTCGGGTTTCCATTGAGGTCCAATGAAAGCCAGTCATACATTTTAAACGTAAAAATATACGGGGTAGCACTGATTTCAAGCACCATGTTGTTGATCCCCGAACTGTGGACCGTACCATTCGGGATCAAAAAAAGATCGTGCTTATGTGAAGGGAAACTCTGCACATATTTCTCCACTTCCAGCTTCTCTTTCTTATCCTGGCTGTGTTCAAGCGCAGCCCTGAAGGCTGCAGGATCAATGTCTTCCTGGAAACCAAGATAAACCCTTGCACCCGGTGCGCAATCTAAAATGTAATAAGTTTCATCCTGGGTAATGGTTTCTCCAAAATTGTCCGAGATGTATTTTTTAGAAGGATGACACTGTATAGAAAGGTTCCCGCCATCAAAGGTGTCCAGAAAATCAAAGCGGATCGGGAAATACTTACCAAACAATTCCGCATGTTTGCCAAGCACATCTTTATAGGCATACAACATCAGGAAATCAAAAGATACTTCCAGCAGCAGGCAATTGCTTTCAAACAACAATCCATTTTCAGGAGTAATCAACTCAAAAGACCAGGCATAATTTACCTCGTTATTGTTCAGCCCACCAATGTGTTCCTTCATCCACTGTCCGCCCCAGGAGCCTTTTTCAAACCACGGCCGCGCACGAAATACCGTACGCCCCATTTGTTTCAGGCCATCGACAAGATCCTTTTTAAACATCCAGTTGAGGTCGTCAAACTGTTGTCCGTCTCCTAAAATGGCGATCCTGTCCAGCAACTGGTTACGATGATTGTCCAGCACTACCCAATCCACAAAATAAAAGCGTTTGTACATCAAAAAGGTACTTTCGCTGCTCATTTTACCGATATTTGTAATCGATTCAGCCCGCATCCGGTACTGGATCTCATTTTTAGGAATGTCCAGGTACACTACAGGCGCATCCCATTGCAGGAGCCCTGCACCAATACCGATGATAATATTAATCTCGTATGATGGATCTGCTGCTATTGTAAAAAAATCTTCATTAAAAAAATCCCTAAGCGCCAAACTGGTCTTAGTTCCCCATACATCCGTTTCCTCGCCCGTAAACGGCCCAACCATGGCGTCGATCTCCTCTTCCGGGTTAAAGTGGTCAGCTGTAGCCTGCCAGTTTGCCGAATAACCTTTTTTTGTCAGCTCCTGCTGAATAAATTGTTGAACCTCTTCATAAAATACCCCACCATACCCATCAATTAAAACTGTTTTCTGCTCAATGATCCAATCGGCGAGACTTCCATAACCGTTAAAGATCTTGTCATTTCCCAAAGCATGAAAAGGTGTGTGGTTATAAAAAGCTCCACTCGTAGTCAGAGTTGAAACCTGTTTATTTAATAGGGGCTGCGTACTTTCTCTCCATTTCCCGGCACTAATAGTATTGTTGGTTTTGCTCATTTGATACTGTTATTTTTAGATGTATGTAACTACAATTCATACATATGTACAAACATAATGTTTTAATCACCTTTTGCAAAGATATTTTCATAATATTGCAAGTATTAAGTGTATTTTTATCACCGTGAAACCCTCATGATCTTCAAAACAACACCATAAGAAATGATTTGAGATCATGATAACTTCATCACAAATAAAAACAATCATAAACAGATGAAAATCGCGCTTAATCATAAAAGTCCCATACCGCTTCACATTCAGGCTGAGGAGCTACTTCGTAAAATGATTAAAGACCCGCAGTTTCAGAACGGAAAACTGCTGCCCAATGAAGTTGATCTGGCCAATCAGCTGGCCATATCCCGTACCACATTGCGTCAGGCCTTAAACAAACTCGTTTACGAGGGACTGCTGATCAGGAAAAAAGGGGTAGGTACTAAGGTAGCTGATGCAATGATCAGTTCTAAATCTGTCAACTGGCTGAGTTTCTCCCAGGAGATGAAAGCAAGAGGTATTCCCATCAGGAACTTTGAGCTCCATGTGAGCTGGATCTATCCCGAAGAGGTCATTGCCAATTTCTTTAATATCAAAACCGATCAGAAGATTTTAAAACTGGAACGTCTCAGGGGCAGGCCTGAAGGTCCTTTTGTATACTTCGTCTCCTATTTTCACCCGCGAACAGGCCTAACCGGCGAAGAAGATTTCAAGAGACCGCTTTACGATATCCTGGAAAAGGACCACAACATCATTACAGAACTTTCCAAAGAAGAGATCAGTGCTAAAGGTGCGGATAAATTCATAGCCGCGAAACTGGAGACCGAACCAGGAAGCCCCATCTTGTTCCGCAAACGCTTTGTATACGATCAGGCCGAACGGCCTGTCGAATATAACTTGGGCTATTACAAAGCCGACAGTTTTGTCTATAGTGTAGAAAGCAGGCGCAGTTAGGTGCAAACTTTTACCTTAATTTAACGTCTTAAGCCCAGTACTAAAAGAATATGGGGCATCTGTTTCATCAACACCTCTGGTTTTGTTCGGTTCGGCAGACATTTCAAAATCTAAAGTACCGCCGTCATTGATCGCCTTATGTATAAGGTAATTTTTACTGTAGTTCTTACCATTCAATTTCAATGAATTTATGTAACGGTTTTTCTCATTGTTATTATCGGCATTGATAATCAGCTGTTTTCCATTTTCCAGATTTAATCTAACCCTTTTAAATAAAGGAGAACCAATGACATATTGGTCAGTTCCAGGACATACAGTATAAAATCCTAACGCTGAAAATACGTACCAGGCTGAGGTTTGGCCATTGTCTTCATCTCCGCAATAGCCATCCGGACCAAATGAATACAATTTATCCATTATTTCCCTCGCCCAATATTGTGCTTTCCAGGGCTCAGCAGAATAATTGTAAAGATAGACCATATGCTGAATAGGCTGATTGCCATGCGCATACTGGCCCATATTCATAACCTGCATTTCACGCATTTCATGAATTACCCGGCGACTGTCCATCCCAAGTGATCCAGGCATAATGAAAACAGAATCGAGCATGGTATTAAATTGGCTTTTACCCCCCATCAAATTGATTAATCCCTGCGGATCATGAAATACCGACCAGCTGTAGTGCCAGCTATTTCCTTCCGTAAAATCCTTGCTCCAGTCTGTAGGTTTAAAATATTCAGGAAATTTGCCCTCAGATTGCCTTCCGCGCATTAAGTTGAATTTGGGATCAAACAGATTTTTATAATTCAATGCTCTTTTCGCGTAGATTTCTATTTCCTTTTTTGGACGGTTCAAAGCTTTCCCCAGCTGATATATAGCCCAGTCGTCATAAGCATACTCCAAGGTACGGGCTACATTTTGAGTTATATTTACATTGTTAGGTACGTACCCGTATTGATTATATTCCTGATAACCGGTGCGCCCTGATGCAGGAACCTTAGGATGAACATGATTTGCCCCATGTTTTACTGCTTCCCAAAGTGTTTCAATATCATAACCTCGCAAACCTTTAATATAAGCATCAGCTACAACCGACGCAGAGTTGTTTCCCACCATAATACTTCTGTGCCCGGGACTGGCCCATTCAGGAAGGAAGCCACTTTCTTTATAAGCATTAACCAGGCCTTCCTGCATTTTAACATTCATAGTAGGATACATCAGATTAAGAAAAGGAAACAACCCCCGAAAAGTATCCCAAAATCCAGTATCGGTGAACATATATCCAGGAAGCACTTTGCCGTTATACGGACTATAATGTATAATTTCATTCCGGGAGTTTATTTCAAAGAAACTACGGGGAAATAGCACAGAACGGTAAAGACAGGAGTAAAAAATCTTGAGCTTATCGGCATCATCATCCTCAACCTCAATCTTACCAAGAACCCCATTCCAGATATCTTTTCCCTTTTTTACGATCTCATCAAAGCCATCTGTCCCAAGTTCCTTTAGGTTGAGCTCGGCCTGTTCAAAACTAATAAAGGAAGAAGCCACTCTTGCATGTATCTTTTGACCATTTTTATCGTCAAAGCCGACAATAGCGCCAGTATGGTCAGATGTCATCTCTAATTCATTTTCAGTAATTTTAGCATCCGCTACCGTTGCTTTATAAACAAAAGGCCGATCGAAAATCATTACAAAATAATTTTTAAAATTATCAGGTACGCCACCACTATTTTTAGTGGTATAACCTATGATCTTGTTTTGTGCCGGAATGATCTTGATATAAGAACCTTTATCAAAAGCATCAATTGTTACATAAGCTTTTCTTGACTTAGGAAAAGTAAAGCGAAACATAGCAGCCCTTGCAGTAGGGGTGATTTCTGTTTCTACATCAGAATCGGCTAGATAGACCCTGTAATAATGAGGCTGGGCTATTTCCGATTTATGTGAGAACCAACTCGCACGTTTTTCTTCATCAAAAGCGGGAGTATCCGTAGTGGGCATAATAGAAAACTGACCATAATCATTCATCCATGGACTTGGTTGATGGGTCTGCTTAAATCCCCTTATCTTATTAGCAGTATAAGTATAAACCCAGCCATCGCCCATCTTTCCTGTTTGCGGAACCCAGAAATTCATTCCCCATGGTCTTGCAATAGCAGGATAAGTGTTTCCTGCAGATAATTCGCGACTGGATAAAGATCCAATAAGCGTATTGATATAATCAACAGGAGTTCTTTTGCTTTGCCCTGAAGCAAGCACTGCACAGGAAGCTAAAAAAAATACAAATGTGGTGCTCTTAAGAAAGGTATTTAAATTCATAGTGATTTGTTTATTTATCGCTTAACAGCACGAACATACTTTACCACTACTTTTACAGGAAAATGATCTGAAGGTATCCTGGCTTGATATTCATGCAAAGATATTTCTTTTGGGAAATTTCCGGATTTTATGATTTTACTTTCATTAACTTCAGAACGATAGGTGTCCGTTAATATTCCATATCTTTCAACCTGCAGGTTATTACTAACAAAAATATGATCTATACGGCTATCGGTCTTTAAATTCGGATTAAAGTTATTAATGGTGCCATTTACTGCATACCGTATATTTGAAGTCTCATAAGCATCTTTTACAATCCCTGAACCGTTCAAAATCTGATAGTTCTCATGTGTCTGATCTACATTAAAATCACCGGTAAGAATAACGGGTTCGCCTTTACACATTTCTTTAATCTTATTGAGGGCCAGGGTAGCACTGTTTTTTCGTGCTTCTACGCCAACATGATCCATATGCAGATTAAAAAACCAAAATGTAAGCTTACTGTTCAGGTCCTGAAACCTACCCCAGGTGCATATACGGGGCAAAACAGCGTCCCAGCCTTTATTGGGCCTGTCTGTAATGGCAGATAACCAAAACTGGCCGGACTTAAGTACTTTAAACCGCTCCTTTTTAAAGAATACCGGGGCATATTCACCCTTTTCTTTCCCGTCATCACGTCCAACACCTATATAGCTGTATTCGGGCATTTCTTTTAACATATCCTTTAACTGGTGATTAAGTACTTCCTGTGCTCCGAAAATCTCAAAATCATTATACCTTATGAGTTTAGTGATCACGGGGCACCTTGATTTCCAGCTGTTTCCGGTAATTGAATCTGACTTATTATCATAACGGATGTTATATGAAGCAACTGTAAACTGCTGTGCACACACGTTTCCCACATTAAAAAAAGCGGCCAGGATTAAGCAATAAATTAATCTCTTTATCATTATTTATATAAGTTTTAAATTTTTAATATTTGGAATATCTAAAAATTTCATCAGCTATCTGGTAAAAATTTCCATTTCCCCCTGTCTATCGCCTTAAATTAACGCTTCATGCTATACGGACGCATTCGGAACATGCTCCCTGGAGTTTACGCTTATAACTCCGTACCCCAACTGGTGTTAGGCTTATCTCCCATCTCTAAAATCAATTTCCCGCCTTTTAGCAATTCGCTGGCCGGGAATTTAAAAGAGTTTAAAGGTTTACCATTTAAGGTTGCTTTCTGTACATATCTATTGTCCCTTGAAACATTTGGTGCTTCGATCGTGAATGACTTTCCTCTTCCGTATTGTTCCCCAAGGTCTATCGTAACGACAGGAAAAATTGGACTCGCGATCTCGTAAACCGGATCAGCACTGCAACCGCCGTCGGTTTGAAACAGACCCAGCGCTGCCATCACAAACCATGCACTCATTTGGCCCTGATCTTCATCACCCAGGTACGCATTTGCCAGATCTGCGCCATAATACCTGTCTATGATCGCACGGCTCCATTGCTGGGTAAGCCATGGCTTCTGTACCCAGTTGAACAGAAAAGCAAAGTGCATCGACTGCTGGTTTCCCTGTATCACAGGATAATCCCAGTACTGGTCCCCGGGTGCGTTAAATCTCAATTTATTGCTTTCGTTAAAACCCCAGGACAAACGCTCCACAAATCTGTCCACACCTATTTCCTTCGCCAGGCCAGGTATATCCTGCGGTACAAAATAGGTCAGCTGCCATGCATTCCCTTCTACATAATGTTCGTTTGCACCCGATTTAAAAGGATCAAAATCAGACATCCATTTTCCATCTGAATGACGCAGGCGCGCATAGCCGGTTTCTTTATCGACGGCATTTCTCCAATAGTTGCCGCGCAGTGCAAATTCTTTCTCCTCTTCTTTCTTGCCCAATGATCTGGCAAACTGCGACACCGTCCAGTCATCGTAGGAATATTCCAGTGTATTGGAGAAACGGCCGAGGTCATAAGGCACATATTTATATTTAAGATAGGGTGCCAGATCCCTGTTGCCCGCATAGCCCAGACCTACTTTTTGCGAAGGCGTGGTCTGCATCTTTTTCACCGCCTGAAATGCCTTTTCCGCATCAAAATCACGGATCCCCATCTGATAGGCGCCCACAATCAGCGGGATCTCATGCTCTGCGACCATCACCGGCACATAATTCATACCCGCCGGCCCTTTGGCCAGCCAGCCATTGGCATCGTACATGGCCAGCTGGGATTTTACCCATTTAGATGACCACTCCGGTGTCACCAGGTTCCAGAACTGGTTCAAGTTCCAGAAGGTATTCCAGAACGCATCACAGCCCAAAGCCAGCGAATTTGGATCTTTGAGTTTTTGTACTTTTTGAAAAGCATCTACCCAGCTGCCATCCAGATCACTCCAGATGTTTCTGCTTGCCAGCGCACGGTACATATTGCTATAGAACCTGATCTTTTCCCGCCTGTCATTTGTAGTAATGGCCACACGGCCGATCAGCTGATTCCATACCCCGCGCTGTCCGTCACGTACCTTATCAAAGCTCCAGCCATACGGCTTTGTCACTTCCTGATGAAGGTTATCCGAAGCATTCTGGATACTCACCATTGAGATCCCTGTACGTACCTGCACAACCTGATTTACACGGGTATCAAATTCAACATAGGCACCTGCATCTTTAACCTCACCTGCCGCTACTATATTCTTATTGCCGATATCGTTGTTCAACCAGGTACCGAATTTCTTTATCGGCTGATCAAATTCGATGACAAAGTGAACCTTGTAGTCCTGATTTACATCCCCGGACCAGGCCCCCGGTGTAAACTGACGGGTTACTCCTTCAATACGATAATCACTTACCTTCTTAAGCGTCACATCTTTAAGCTGGTATCTGTATTCAGCAGGGATCTGCAGATCAATCATAATCCGTGAATCTGTTGCTTTTGGATAAGTATAGCGCTGGAAACCACATCTCGTAGTAGCGGTGAGTTCTGCTTTAACGTTATAATCGGTAAGCATGACCTTGTAATAACCCAAAGGTGCTTCCTCTGTAGATTTATCGATCTGAGACCTGTAACCATCGGTTCCGTTCCGCTGATCACCGGTGCGGATCTTTAACGGACCGTTTACAGGCAGCATACCCAGACCTGCCATTGTCCATTCATGGATATGACTAAACACGCCAACGCTTTCAAAACTCGGCTCGTATCCGGCCTGCCAGCCACTATTTTGGTTATCAGGACTTAGTTTCACCATACTAAATGGCATCCAGGGTCCAGGAGCGATCATCCACCTGGAATGGGCTGTTCCCATTTTGGTGTCCACATAATCGGCAGGAGTAAATACCTGCTGCGGAGAACGTCTTACCATCCCGCTTTCCAGCAACACCCCATCGCTGAAAATTTCATATTTACTTTGTTTTGGCACAGAAACAGCAGGCATAGGCACCTCAAACTGATACCTCGCACTATCCAGTTTTGCATCAAAAACAAAACGACCATCCAATTTCACACTCAGTTTTGGTTTACCGGAAATGAGCTGCGCATCAACCAGCAGCGGCTGGATCTTCTTACCATTGTCGTCCAGCTGATATTCAGCCGGCTTCACACTTCTCAGAAATATATTCGTGCCGGCGGTGAGTTTTGTCCCATCAGGTCCTTCAAGCCTTACCTGGTCAAAGACCAGCCATGAACCTTCCAGGATCGTCATCAGAATTTCATTGCCGCCTTTTATCAACTGCCCGGCTGACAGCGGAATCTCTATTTTGTACTCCCGGGCACCTTTCAGATCACCGTCAAATGTTTTGTCTTCATCGCGTTTAGGCAATTGCTTTACATAGGACTTGCCATTTATACTGATTTTTAGCAATGGCGGCAAAGCTCCCTGATATCCCAGCAGATCCACTACAAACTTCCAATCGCCCACCGAAGGCTTGTTCTGCAGTCCAAACAGAATGTTGGCATTGTGCGTCCTCAAACCTGACGTACCACCAGTTCCGCCCCAGCCATCTTTCGGTCCCGGCAGTATATACGACCAGTTCTGATCAGCTTCAGAAACACCGACCAGATAAAATTTATCTTCCCAGCCGAAATCCTGTTCCAGGAAATGCTGGTATCCCGATGGAGCCAGTGCCATACCATCAGCCTTGTCATCCTCGTTTCCGATCTTCCAAATGGTCTTTTGAGCATTTGCCAGTAGCCCGGCAAAGCACAACAGGCACAGTGTGAGTATTTTTGTCAGCATTATTTTTTTGTCATTCATGTGTGTATATTCTTATTAAACAATCCGGGATGATTTCTTAAATTATTTTTTTGTTTTAGCCTGCATTGCGGTTATAGCCGTCCAAAGTACTCCCGCCTCTCCCCTGAAACTGGAAGAACCTTGCGGCCGGTTGTCCGGAGTATACCATTCATAAAAACCCTTGTTTTTGATCACACGCAGAAGCATAGGCTCCAGCGCCTCGCAAGCCTCAGGTATCAGGTCATAACGGATCAGCTCAGAAACCGTTCTTCCGCCAAACCAGGTCCAGTCGCCGCCATTCTGGTAGGAATAAGGCCCCATTCCTTTATTCTTGAAGGTACCAGCCGGATAAACCGGGTAAATGGTCAGACCAATTGTGGCTGCATTGGCGGCCTTTACATTCTCCTGCATTTTCAGATAAGCAGCCTTCACTTCAGCCTTGCTGAGCAAACCTGCTTCAATTGCTATTGTGGTTCCCCCATGGTAGTAAATCGCAGACTCATCCAGCGATGCCGGAAACGGAGATCCGTTTAAATAAATGTGCGGAACAAACTTTTGTCTTGACTTGTCCCAAAGGTGTTTCCGGATATTTGTTTTGAGTTTGCCCCTTACGTCCGACCAGTATTTGCGTTCTTTGCCCGAAACTGAAGTAAAACCCAGGTAATCATTGATGGCGATCACAAACATGGCGTTATCATAAATATCAATCGCCTTGTGCGTATCCGCATCGATCTCCACACCCCAGCTGTGCTCCGGTTGTACGTCACCCCAGTCAGCAGTAGTTGCACCCCATATCAACCCATATTTTTCACTGAAACGATGTTTCAGTAAAAACTGCATGGCTTCTTCCAGATGCTTTTGTACCGTGCCCGATGCCACCGTATCCTGCAGGATCGATTTGTCACCTGTACTTCGGATGTATTTGGCTACAGCCTGTACCAATGAAGTTTCCTGATCAGTCTCCACTGTATTTTTATGGCCCGCATATTCAGGCGCCAGTTTTGAATGGTAATAATTGTAGGGTACGCCGGAACCCTTCGGATTTGGCACATAACCATCCAGGATACCGCCATCGGGCTGCTGGAACTGAAAAAAAGTGAGCAGGTGTTTTCGGATCGCCGCTTTATCATTGACTTTACAGGCTACGTTCATAAAAGTGTTCAGATCCCTGATCCACACCTCGCCATACCCGTCCCCCGCAGTAAAACCACTTTTTATCAAACGCTCTGCCATATGTTTCACCGAATCGGCTAAGGGCATAATGGCTTCAACTTTCTTTGCTGCATCTGCAGACAAAGAAAGTTGGCCATAGGCAATTTCAAAAGAAAACAAAGACACAAAACATAATACTACAGCTCCTCTTATATTCATTCTTGTTTTAAAATCTATTATTTGTGTGTAAATATTCAAAACCACTCCAATTTAATCGAAAAATTACCGGTCTTTGCTATAAAATGTCAATTCACCGATCGCCTGAAAAGGTCCGTTACCCCAATTTGACAGCACCTTGATCCTGATGTACCTGGTTTTTGGAATGCCGTCCGGCATGACAAACTCTTGTCCGGAAGCAGCTGCAGCCTTATCAGCATCAGAATTATCTGGCACAGGCTGACCTGATGGCTTGATGCTTTCACAAGTCCTCAGGTAGGTCCAGCTGTCCCAGCTTCCATCGGGGTTCGGATCATTGCTTCCCCAGATCTCAAATGATTTCACCGCTTCCTTGGCAAATATCCGGTCACTTGGCATCCAGAAAATAAACCGGTTTATACGGTAAGACACACCCATATCGAAGGTAAACCATACCGGTAAAGGTTTACCACTCTGGGTTGCAAATCCGTTTCCAGTATAAGTATCGTTCCATAAGAAACGCATAAACCAGCCAAAACCACCTTCCAGCACATCTGTCGGAAGAATCAGCTCATTAAAATCGGACTTCGGGAACTGTCGTTCAAATACAGGCAATTTTTTCTCGATGTACGGCATCATGTAAGTGTCGTATGCATTGCTGTCGGGTGCAAAAATGGTACGGTAAGACAGTGTCGCCTCGTCCTGATAATCTGAAATTTCAGTAACCAGTTGTCCGGCGGGAAGGTTAATGGTTTTGTCAATTCCGTTAAAATCCCTGTATTTCATTTCTATAGTCCTTTCCCCCGGGAGCGGGGCGTTCCAGGTAATCACCACACTGCCGTTAGGTGCCTTCACCAGTGACTTGACCACCCTGTTGGCCAGTGTACCGGCATAATCGTCGCCATAGACTGTACCGGTGGCATTCCGTACTACAGAAGTATTGCCCTTAGCGTCATAGGTATACACTTCAAAATTATATACCCCTTCGGTCAGATTGCTGATCAGCACATTGAGCGTATCATTTCCTGGAGTACGCACCACATCCAAAAGCAGGGAATCCTGACGGTTACTCCAGTAAATCTTGGCTTTCTTTACTGAAGGATCAGCACCTAGTGCGAGTCTCAATTGCAGACGCTTGTTGCCCGGCCGCACAATTATCGAATCGACCCTGGCCGGATATACGATCTCGCCGCCCTCCGTGAACTTTTTATAGTCATCTTGCTTGGTGCAGGCCATCATAAACAGTCCCGTCACCAGCACACAAGAAATATATTTTATCGTTTTCATTATCTTCTTATTAAGTTATAAACTGTTTGCCATTACTGCGGGGCGCCCCACATACGGATCTCGTTAAAATTCACATAGGTGCCGTCAGACCAGTTCCTTAGTGTCTTGAACCGGATGTACCTCACCGGCGGTACATCCAGCGGGAAAGTAATGGTTTCACCTAAGGCAGCAGCCTCATTATCGGCATTAGACAACTGTCCTGCAGGCAGGCCCGAAGGCTTGATCTGCTCATGAGTCGTCAGTAATGTCCAGTTGGTAAAGCTGCCGTCAGTTGCCGGGTTATTGCTGCCCCAGATTTCTACCTTGCGCGGATTGTGCAGGTTGTAATAGAAGGTCTGGCGCATAAACCATGCAAGGCGGCTTAGTTTCGCGGTAACGCCCATGTCATAGGTAAACCATTGCGGCATTTTCGCGGCATCACCTGTGTGGTAATAGCCGTTGTTGCCCAGGTTCCCGTCAAATAGGGAACTGATGGTCCCGCTATAGCCCAGTGGTGCATCTGTAGGTAAGTTTACTCCCTTCATTCTGGTACGGTCCAGTTGGGTCTCAAACAATGGCTTTAGCGTAGTGATCAGTGTATCGGACAAATTACCCCACCTGTCACGGACATACAGTCCAAACTTCGTTTCCACCGAAGGAAGGCCCCGGGTGCTGAAACTACTTCTTTTAAGATTCGTATAATTGGTGTTGATGGGTACAAAATTGCCGAGCGAGTCATTTGCCAGAACCACAATTGCAATATTGTCTTCTTTCAAATTAACAAACTTTACATTGACACCACCAAAATCAGAAACGATGCTCAGACTGTCTCTTACAATCATGAATGGAGCTCTTGTCGGGTGCACTGTAACAGAAAGCGGCTCAGAAATATTCTCTCCGCGGTCCACTGCATACAGTTTTACTTCATAGGCATCGGTATCGCCAAAGCCCAGTACAACCAGACTATTGTTGTAGTAACTGACCTTAGTTTCTCTTTCCACGCCTTGCCTGGACGTATAAATGGCCTTTATGTACAAAAGATCTTCATCCGAAGGCACATTGTAGCTGATCTTCGCTGCACCACTCAGATTCTGTACCGTAGCATTGGTTACGGGGCCAGGAGCTTTACCATCGTCAACGAAGGTAGTCAGCTCACTTTGCTTACATGACAGCACAGTAGCGGTAATCAACGCTGCAAGGCTCATGATATAGGTTATTTTTTTCATTGCGTTATCAAATTAATATCATCATTCATACTGCTGTCATTACCAGCCTACATTTTGAACCAGCTTAGGATTTGTCAGGAAATTGCTCTCCCTGATCGGCCAAAAGTAATCTCTCGGGCTTACAAATGACTGATTGAAAAGCAATATCCGCCTGTTATAATCCTCATATGTCGGTCTGATGATGTCCCATCCATAGATCGGTTGGTTCAGCATCTGTCCGGCAGTTTTCCACCGCTTCAGGTCCCAGAAACGGCTTCCTTCAAACGCCATTTCGATCAGACGCTCCTGACGGACAATATCCCGGAGGCCGGTTTTTGAGGTATATTTTGTCGGATTAGTAGAATATTCTGACCATGATGTCTCTACAGTTTGCAGACCAGCCCTCTCCCTGATCTTGTTCAGGTAAGTCAGCGCGGTTGCCTGGTCGCCCATCTCATTGGCAGCCTCAGCATACAACAGGTACAGATCGCCCAGTCTCATCATTGGCCACGGATAAGATTCAATTGTAAGTGAAGTCTGTGTCTCCACAAGGTTCCAGTTCACTAGTTTTTTCGCGTAATAACCCGTAACTGAATACAAACGGCTTTGTTTCTTTCCGGCAAACTGCTCAGATTTACTTTGTATGTCATGGTTACCGTCGGCCATAAACCATTTTGAACCATCAAATGCGATGTCCGCGTAAAATCGCTGCTCACGATCAAAGTGAAGCCCAACGGTCTGGTAATTGGCCTGCAAGCCTTTATCCGCAGCTGTTGTCGATCTCAGATTGAACCTGCCTGCATAATCCCAGGTCTTGTCTTCATTGATCGGCACCCCATTTTTTGTATAGAATAACTCCGCCATTTTCATGGTAGGTGCCAGCTGCCCCTTTAGGCCGAGGTTGACAAAAGCAGTCTGCAGTTGCGGGCAGGCATATTGCTGCAGCGCGCTGGTAGGCGCGCCATATGAAGTCAGACCCCAGATCAGCTCCGTATTCCATTTTTCACAGACCGCATTGCGGATGTCCATTTCTTTTTTCACGAAGTCGTCAACCGCAGTTGCACCCGGTATAAAACGATACAAACGTGTTCCCGCTGCCTCTGCTGCCTCTATCGCTGCCTTGCTCGCAGCGGCCGCCCTTTCCCATTTCTTTTCATCGTAAGCTGCCGGAAACAGGGCCATGCCATCCTTGTCTTTAAAATTGTTATAATCTGTATTGCCATTAAACAGCGGACTGGCAGCAGTAACCAGCACCCGTGCCTTGATGGCCAGGGCAGCAGGCCTGGTAAGCCTTCCCAGCTCAGTAGCCAGACTCGAGATCTTGTCCGGCAAACCGGTATTGCCGTCTCCGGCGGCCTCATCCAATAAATTGACAATGTAATTTACCACCGAATCTACCGGCTGTCTCTTTATTTTTACACTTTCAATATCAGTAGTGATCGGCAGATTTTTATCCACTACCGGGATCGGCCCGTACATCCTGAACAGCTGCCAGTGAAAATAGGCTTTCAGAAACTTGGCTTCAGCAATCCACCTGGTTTTCACATAAGGCTCCAGATCAGCCGGACGGTCAATATTTTCGAGGAAGATGTTACAGTTGCGGATCCCCTGCCACATGGTCTTGCTATCAAATCCGTCCCAGTAATTCATTTTTGGGCCTACTTTATTTTGCAATCCCCTGGCAATGCTATAAGAATCGAGCGACCAGTAATCTTCCCCGCTGATCGGCCAGTAGATCCAGAACTCATCACCGGCGTTCATACCGGGGTTTACTTCAGGATGTCCGTCCTGCGGCAGGTTATTGTATAAAGTAAAGAGGAATTTCTCCGCTTCGTTGCGATTGGAGAAAGAATTGTCAATGGTGGCCACGTTATCGGGAACCACATCGAGATAGCTTTTCTTACAGGCAGCGCAGCATGAAATAGCGAGCAGCGCAATAAGAAAATAATATTTATGGAATGTTTTCATGTCTTCTTTGAATTAGAATTGAACGTTAAGACCAAAGTTGAACACCTTTTGTACCGGGTAGCCCAAGCCGTTGCTTCCCTGCTCGGGGTCCCACAGTTTGAAACTGCTTTTTACGAACAGGTTGGTGCCATTGGCATATACACGCACCGCAGTCAGGCCATATTTTTTCAGAAAATTGTCTTTAATGTTATAGCCGATCTCGACAGATTTTAACCTCAGGAAGGCGCCGTTGCGCATCCACCAATTAGAAGTCTGTGTGTTATTAGAACTTACATTTTGGTCCAGACGAGGCCAGAATGCACGCACGTTACGGTTATCCTCAGACCAATGATCATTGGCGATCACCTCCAGCAGGCCATTCTGCGCGCCACCATTGAAAGCAAATGGGGTGATCTTCCCGGGATCTATCCAAAAGGAAGAGCGCGCTGATCCCTGGAAGAACCCGCTAACATCAAAATTGTGATATCCGGCCGAAAGTCCAAAACCGTAAATGATCTCCGGAGTGATCGGCAAACCGAGCGGCACGACGTCCAGCGAACTGATCTGCCCGTCCCTGTTTACATCACGGTATTTAATGTCTCCACCCTTCACCTCACCAAAATTCTGAAAAGGAGAATTTTTTACTTCTGCATCATCCACAAAAAGACGCTCAGCAATCAGACCATAAACCTGGCTCAACGGGTTTCCTACCTGCGACAGGTAAGCAATATTCTGATCATAGTCAGGCTCTTCGTTTACCAGGACCTTAGTCGTTGCATAAGTAAAGGTTCCTCTGCCCTGCAGCCACATCGTGCCAAAGCTCTTATTGTAATCAAATGAAAGGTCAACCCCTTTGCCCTCAGCCTCACCTACGTTGGCTGAAATACCGGCAGCCAGTCCCATGGTAGTAGGAATAGTAGATCTGCTCAGCAACATATTGCTTCTGTTCGAATGGTACACATCCACTATCAGGTTGGCAGCATTGTTGAACAACCCAAGATCCATCCCGATATTGGTGGTCTTGACCTTTTCCCAGGTGATGTCTTCGTTGCTATATCTGCGGATCGACACCCCGGGCCTGAGATAACCATAATTAGTTCCAAACCATGCCGCTCTACCGCCATCATTCAACAGCACATCAGAGAGGTAAAAGAAACGATCCTCGTTCCTTCCGATCTGGTCGTTACCGACTAATCCGTACGTCGCCCTGAATTTCAGCTTGGAAACTACGTTTTTTACCGGCTCCATAAATTTCTCATTGGAAACATTCCAAGCTACTCCGACGGACGGAAAAAACCCAAAACGGTGATTTTCTGCGAAACGTTCTGAACCATTATAACCAAAATTGGCTTCCATGATGTAACGGTTGTCGTAACCATAAGTAAACCTACCAGAAAGCCCCTGGTTCCTGAAAGGTAATGAAGCCTGGAGGTTACCAGCGTTGGCGGTCAGGTAGTTTCTGAGTATCGTCACTAAAAGTCCACTAATGGCATGCTTTTCTTTAAATGTCTTGTTGTAGTTGACAGCCGCCTCCATATAAGTAGTGGTGTTCTGCACCTTGCCACCTTCCCTATAGTTAAGGTACTCGGTAGCAGTTTCTTCATTAAGCAAACTCAGGTTATAGTTCTGACCATCTGCACTTGTAGGACTCGCAGAATAATAAAAAGGAGAATAGGCCCTTGCCAGATCAAAATAGGAATAACGCTGGGTGTAGGCCATTACTCTTGCAGTCAGACCCGGTGTCACGAATTTAAAATCCTGTTTCAGTTCCAGCTGTACGTTGAGCGTAGAAGTGTTGTACTGCTGAAAACCGGATACCATCTGCGCATAAGGATTCACATATCCCGGCTGGTCGTTCGAGAGGGTGGCATTTCCAAACAACGGATGATTTACTGTAGATAATGCCGAAGCAGGATAAGTGGCAGGAAACAAGACAGGGTTAGATGCCAGGGCACTTGCAAATACACGCGCACCCCCATTTATCCTGTTGCCATTGGCATCATACCCGCCCACAGGGCCATTGTAATCATCAAAAGCACCCGAAGTCCTGACGACACCTTCAGTAGTAGGCGTCAATCTCACGTTCACATTCGACCGTACCTCATAGCTTTTCAGGTTGACATTGTTGTCAAAATTATTGCCTGACTCCGATTTCAGCACCCCGTTGTCCTGGTTGAAAGTAGCGGCAAGATAGTATTGCGCTGCTTTACCACCCCCGGTAAGATTCATGTTAAACCGCTGGTTCATGGTATGGTCCTTAATCAGCATGTCTATCCAGTTGTTGCTCGGGTAGAGGTATGGATTGACACCCGCAGCTGTCCGGTCTATTTTGGTCTGCGAATAAGGCAACACCCCAAGCGGGTTTCGCGTCAGTACAGCCTCGTTGGCCAGATTCATATACGTAATGTTATCGGCCAGCTTAAAGTTCTGCGTATTAGTAGAAAGGGAATTCTCGAAACGCACACCAAATTTAGTTGCCCCATCCACACCCGATTTGGTGGTGACCAGCACCACGCCGTTTGCACCGCGTGCGCCATAAAGTGCCGCAGCCGCAGCATCCTTCAGCACAGAAAACCCGGCGATATCATCAGGCTGGATCCTGGCCAGCGCATTTGGTGTAGACTCCATCCCATCGATCATGATCAGCGGATCAATCTTTCCTGAACCAAAACTGGTGATCCCGCGAATGAAGAATTGGGCATTATCAGCGCCCGGCTCCCCGCTTCTCTGGTAAGCCACGACACCTGACAAACGGCCGGCCAGCATAGTGGTCAGGTTACTGGTTGGTCCTTTTAACTCTTTTGGGTTGATTGTCGTGATCGAACTCACCATGCTCTCTTTCTTTTGTTGTCCGTAGGCCACAACCACAACTTCGTTTAGCGCACCGTTGTCTTCCTGCATGCTTACATTGACAACTTTTCGTCCGGCGATATCCTGTTCAATCCGTCTGTAACCAACAAAAGAAAAAACAAGGATGCCTTTTCCATCAGGCGCAGAAATTGAATAAGTTCCGCTGGTTCCGGTGGTAACACCGTTCTTAGTTCCCTTTAGCAACACACTTACTCCGGGAAGTCCAATCCCGGCAGTGTCAGTTACCTTACCCGTAATGACCCCTGTGGTCTGGGCCATTGATTCCGTTGCAGATGCGGCAAACAGAATCATGCATAAGAGGCATCTAATCCTCAGATAAGTAAAAATTTTTCGATACATCATAGTTTTTGGTGAATGGTTGGAATATTGGTTAGATATTTGGTTATATTATTTGTACATACATAGTTACATATTATGATTGTAATAAAAAACATCTTTCATTAAATTTTAGTAACAAAAATGCTAACAGTCTATTTAAAAACCATTTAAACAGCTTTTTAATGAAAATAAAAAAGAAATAATAGACAGACAATGTTAATACATTACCAGCATATCATTTTCAATCCAGCAATTTTTTAAATATCCGGGATCGAAATCATTAAAAAAAGTAGTGACATACGGGAATAAACAGGCAATGTTCAGCGAAAAGTAAGCTGGCCTATACTTAAAGTAATCCTGTAAAGACTAAAAAGATTAAGCTACAGCTCCGGCGCGCTGCTCAGAAGAATATTGTTTCATTAATTCTTCAGCGGTTTTCACCATCTCTGAAGAACCAATAAAAACTGCTGTGCGCTGGTGAAGTTCAGTTGGTTCAATATCCAGGATCCTGTTAAAGCCATCTGAAGCCACCCCGCCTGCCTGCTCTACAATAAAAGCCATAGGGTTACACTCATACAATAACCTCAGCTTCCCTTTAGGCGAGCCCGCTGTGGTCGGATAGATATAAATCCCCCCTTTGATTAGATTTCTGTGAATATCGGCAACCATTGATCCTATATACCTGGAAGTATAAGGCCGGTTTGTAGCGACATCTTGTGTCTGGGCATATTTCAGGTACTTCTTTACCCCTTCCGGGAAATGCACATAATTTCCTTCATTCAGAGAATAAATATTACCGGCAGCAGGCACCTTCATATTTGGATGCGAAAGACAAAACTCGCCTATCGAAGGATCTAAAGTAAAGCCATTGACACCCTTTCCGGTTGTATAGACCAGCATCGTCGAAGAGCCATAAATGACATAACCCGCCGCCACCTGCTGCGTACCTTTTTGCAAAACATCCTCAAGTGTTGCCACTCCTCCAATAGATTTCCTTCTGTAAATAGAGAAAATAGTTCCAACAGCAACGTTTACATCAATATTAGAAGAACCGTCAAGCGGATCAATGCAAACAATATATCTGGCATTTTTTGATACCGGAGAATCGATCGGCACAAATTCATCCTCTTCTTCAGTAGCGACAATGCAGCACTCGCCGCCACTGGTAAGGGCGCTGATAAACTGAGTATTTGCAAATACATCCAGTTTCTGCTGACCCTCCCCCTGGACATTGATCGTTCCGGCGGCACCCAAAATATCAGCCAGCCCTGCCTTGTTTACCTCACGGTTTACAATCTTAGCGGCGATCCCGATGTCCCTCAACAACCTGGAGAGCTCGCCCTTGGCGTACGGAAAATCTGCCTGTTTCTCAATGATGAACTGACCCAGCGTTTTGATGCCCGACATATACTTAGTGTAATTAATACGTTATCTATTGCCTATTTCTATGGCTGCTAAGTTATGTATTTTTCCGTCTGTAACACTAAATTTAATTAAAGTTTTTACCCGGTGCCAGCCCGAATTTCCCGCAGCACCCGGATTTATATGCAGGCAGTCGATTTTTTTGTCGTACATCACCTTCAAAATATGTGAATGCCCGCAGATAAATAATTTTGGAGGCTTAGTGTATATTTCACCCTTTACCTGTAACGAATATTTACCGGGATAACCACCGATATGGGTAATCCAAACATCCAAACCTTCAATGCTAAATCGTATATGCTCTGGAAATTCAGCACGGATCTCTTTTCCATCTATGTTTCCGTAAACTCCCCGCAAAGGTTTAAAAGCCGCAAGCTTATCTGCTACTTCGGGACCAAAGTCCCCCGCATGCCAGATTTCATCACAGTCGGCAAAATGCTTAAAAACCGCGTCATCCAAAAAACCATGCGTATCGGAAAGAAGGCCTATTGTTACCATTATACAAACCTAATCATTATTCGGTTTGCTGCATAACCGACCGGCCTTATGTCCACCTAGTCCCCCCTGAAAGAATTGAGAAGGCATAGTTGCACTATGCTTAATAAGGATGGTTACCTTTTAGGAATTGAGGTATTAATCTATAAAAGTTACCATTTACCTAGAACAAAATATCATGAAAAATGCATTCAAATTTGGCTTTCTGGCACTGATAATTTCTTTATCAGTTACAGCCTGCGGCGGATCTTCTGAGCAAACAGACACAAATACTTTAGACTCTACTGTAGTGGATTCAACCACTGTCCCTGTGGATTCCACTTCAGCTGACCATACCGCTGTTGATTCAACAGACACTACGGTAACCGACACCACGAAATAAGACCTGTTTTAATAAATTAGCTAATGGAGAGTCTGTTCTTAAACGTGAACAGGCTCTTTTTTTCACTATGGTCAGGTCGGGGCAGGCTGCGACTGAAATAAGATACTGTTAATGGCATGGACTCACATAAAACACACCTGAGTCACACTTTCTTCACAAAAAGGTACCTATTTGTGGCTTTGGTGTGAACGAGGCGTGAAGAAAGTGTGAACGAACATGCCACAACAAAACAATGGTTATGCTTGTTTAATACAAATTAGTAATGACCATTTTCAATAAAATATCCGTTTTAAATGAATCCTATAATCAAAAACCATTTTACCGCGGACCCCACTGTACTGACCTATGCTGACAAGGTCTGGCTGTATACCGGCCATGACGAACCGCCCGAAGGCGTAGATGACTATGTCATGAAGGACTGGCTCTGTTTTTCTTCACCTGACCTGCTGAACTGGCAGGAACATCCGTTCCGGCTTAAGGCTACTGATTTTAAATGGGCCAGCGGAGATGCCTATGCTTCCAAGGTCATTGAGCGGAACAATAAATTTTATTGGTACGTTGCGGTCTCACACGCCTCCATAGCAGGAAAGGCAATAGGCGTTGCCGTTTCGGATCATCCTGCCGGCCCTTTTACGGACGCTATAGGCCGGGCGCAGATATCCGGCGATATGATCCCTTCAACCGGCAACAACAAAGCTAACCTCGACCCTACTGTAATCATCGACGCCGGAAACCAGGCGTATATCGTGTGGGGCAATAAAAATTGTTTTCTGGCTGAGCTGAAGGACAACATGACAGAACTGGACGGGCCGGTTCAAAGTATAGTCCTGCCCGGATTTAGTGAGGGCGCGAACCTGCACCGTCATGGTGACTGGTATTACCTCTGTTATGGATATGGGATGCCTGAAAAGGTAGCATATGCGATGTCCAAAACTGTTACCGGTCCCTGGGAATTTAAAGGCATCATCAATGAGGTGCCGGAAAACTGTGAAACCAACAGGGCGGCGATCATCAGTTTTAAGGGTAAAAACTACTTCTTCTATCATAACGGCAAGCTAAAAAACGGAGGAAGTCACCGGAGATCTGTCTGCGCAGATGAGTTGTACTATCGACCAGATGGCACTATTGCACCTGTTATGATGACAGATAATGGTATATTAGGGGCCTAAAATTTATTTTAAAAAT
Organism: Pedobacter ginsengisoli; assembly: GCF_030244015.1. Taxonomy (GTDB): domain Bacteria; phylum Bacteroidota; class Bacteroidia; order Sphingobacteriales; family Sphingobacteriaceae; genus Pedobacter; species Pedobacter ginsengisoli. The sequence goes on along the minus strand of NZ_JASSYX010000002.1, from coordinate 507,721 downwards.
GAGGAAGATTATTTTGGATCTGGCCGTAACCCTTGACGGGTACATTGAAGGGCCAAATGGTGAAATTGACTGGATTACGAGCGATGCACAGACCGATTTCGCAGACATCATCAAGGACATACTGGTTGGTATTGACGCGATTTTCTACGGCAGGGTCAGCTATGAGCTATGGGGCAATTACCGCCCTGACGAAAAAGCCGGTACAAAATTGAAGGAAGCCTACGAGTTGCTGCACAGTAAGAAAAAATATGTATTCTCTACCACAATGGCCGATGATGGCAAGGCTACCATAATCAGATCAGATGTCAGGGAAAAAGTCCTGGAAATACTTAAAGAGCCAGGTGAAAACATTTGGCTCTATGGCGGCGGGAAACTGACTACAACCTTCATCAATCTGGGTCTTATAGACGTTTACAGACTGGCCGTTTATCCGGTGATCCTGGGTTCGGGAAAACCACTGTTTGAGAACATAGAAACCAGAACCAATCTGAAGCTGATTGACGTTAAGCCTGCAGATGATGGCGTGCTGCTGCTCAAATATGAGACCAGACGTTAAGTGCGTTTGTCAGAAAGCCAGAAAGAAATCTTTTAGCAGGTGCTTGTAGGCTTCCGCATATACGCCTTCGGCTTCGTAAATATAAAACCGTTTCTGCTCCAGCGGAGCAGGAACACGTCCAATGCAAATGATCTTTCTGATCACCGGTTTGCTGACATCAGAGCAAATGCTGATCTCTTTAAGGAGTGAAAGGTCTTGCTTCCGGGCTTTATCGATCACAAAATCAGCCTGTTTTACCGGCAGTATCAGCCATAGCAAACCTTCAGTACTTAAAAGCCTGCCTGTTTTCAACACCAGTGCCTCAAAGAAATTTTCATCGGCATGCCGGGCAGTGCTTTTTCGGCCTTCGGGATTCTTCAGATCGTTGACAAAAAAAGGCGGATTGGAAATGATCAGATCGTATTTTTCAGAAGTATCGTATGCTTCCATTGAGGTATGGACAGCCTGCAACCTGCCGGCAAATGGAGATGCACTAAAGTTTTGTTCCGCACGTACTGCTGCCGGTTCATCGATCTCCACGGCGTCAACCAAAGCATCCGGGAAACGCTGGGCCATCATCATAGCAATCACACCGGTCCCTGTACCGATATCGAGTATGCGAAGGGGATTGCTGTGCTGAACTGCGGCGCCCAAAAGCACGCCATCTGTATTAATCCGCATGGCGCAACCCTCCTGGTTTACTTCAAATTGTTTAAATCTAAAAATGCTGCCCATTTCTTTTGTTTCGTTTTGCCGGCTGATCCGTTCATTTTACACATAGATCAGAAACCTGCCCCTGTAGTGTACGAGCTGCGCCAAATGTAATGAAAATGTAGAATCTTAGTGCAACCGCCAATTCTAGGGGCCTGTTGCCGATAAAAGCACGCAGATAATGCCGCCGATAGTCCCTATTTTAAAATTTAAAAGCTAAATTTGCATCTTCAAAAAAAAAGCATGATTTATTTTTTCTTAGGTCAATCTGATACTGTTTTCGCTTTACAAATAGAACGAAACCTCTCTTCAACTGATATTACGAAACTGGAATGGCTGTTTGGCGGCGCCAAATTACAACAAGAAAGCACCTTAAGCGGCTTCTTTGTAGGTCCGCGCGCAGCGATGATCACACCATGGAGTACCAATGCAGTAGAGATCACTCAGAACATGGCCATAGAAGGGATTATCAGGATCGAAGAATTTCAACTGGTGAAAGAAGATTTTTCCGGTTACGATCCAATGCTTTCACAGAAATATGCACAGCTGAATCAGGAGATTTATACCATAAATATACAGCCTGAACCCATACTGCAGATTACAGATGTGGCTGCATACAATAAACAGGAAGGACTTTCACTTAGCGACGAGGAGGTTCAATACCTGGAAGGGCTGGCTGAGAGCCTGGGCAGACCGCTTACAGACTCTGAAGTATTTGGTTTTTCCCAGGTGAATTCCGAACACTGCCGCCACAAGATTTTTAATGGCAAATTTGTAATCGATGGTGAAGAGAAGCCTACCTCTCTTTTCAAGCTGATCCGCAAGACTTCAGAAGAGAACCCAAATGATATTGTTTCTGCTTACAAGGACAATGTCGCTTTTATAAAAGGTCCTGTAGTTCAACAGTTTGCACCTAAACGTGCAGATGTGCCTGATTACTATGCGTTAAGTGATTTTGAATCGGTGATTTCGATAAAAGCGGAAACCCACAACTTCCCGACAACTGTAGAACCTTTTAACGGTGCGGCTACTGGTTCAGGTGGCGAGATCCGGGACAGGCTTGCAGGCGGACAGGGATCGTTGCCTTTGGCCGGTACTGCGGTTTACATGACTGCACTATCCCGTTTGGAAGAAGGCCGTGCATGGGAACAAGGTGTTGAAGAAAGACAATGGTTGTACCAGACACCAATGGATATCCTGATCAAAGCCTCTAATGGCGCTACCGATTTTGGAAACAAGTTTGGCCAGCCGCTCATTACGGGTTCTGTGCTGACTTTTGAACATGAAGAGGATTCAAGGAAGCTGGGTTTCGACAAAGTGATTATGCTTGCTGGTGGTGTGGGTTACGGAAAAGCCAGTCAGGCTCAAAAGCTTAAACCCGCCGAAGGCGATAAAATTGTCATTCTGGGTGGTGAAAACTATAGAATCGGTATGGGCGGTGCAGCAGTTTCATCTGCTGATACAGGTGAGCTCGGCACAGGCATTGAGCTCAATGCCGTGCAAAGATCAAATCCGGAAATGCAGAAAAGAGCGGCCAATGCGGTCAGGGGTATGGTAGAATCAGATCACAATGCGATCATTTCTATCCATGACCATGGTGCCGGCGGTCACTTAAACTGCTTATCGGAACTGGTGGAAGAAACCGGTGGCAAGATCGACCTGGATAAATTACCGGTTGGTGACCCGACCCTGTCTGCAAAAGAAATCATCGGCAATGAATCCCAGGAGCGCATGGGCCTGGTGATCGGCCAGAAAGATATAGATACTTTACAAAAGATTGCTGACCGGGAGCGTTCACCGATGTATACTGTAGGTACCGTTTCAAGCGATCACAGGTTTACCTTTGAATCGGCGACCAGCGGTGTTAAACCAATGGACCTGGAACTGAAAGACATGTTTGGCAGCTCGCCAAAGGTGGTCATGGAAGACCAGACCGTAGACAGAAAATACCAGTCTGTTACTTACGATGCCCCAAAATTTAATGAATATTTAGAGCAGGTATTGCAACTGGAAGCAGTAGCGAGTAAAGACTGGCTGACCAATAAAGTGGACCGTTGCGTAGGTGGCCGTGTGGCCAAACAGCAATGTGCCGGTCCGTTACAATTGCCTTTGAACAATGTGGGTGTAATGGCTCTGGATTTTCAGGGCAAAGAAGGCATCGCGACTTCTATAGGTCATGCACCGGTATCCGCCTTAATTGATGCAGCAGCCGGAAGCCGTATCGCAATTGCTGAATCACTTTCAAACATTGTTTGGGCACCTTTGAAAGATGGCCTGAAAAGTGTTTCGCTGTCGGCCAACTGGATGTGGGCCTGTAAGAATGAAGGCGAAGATGCAAGGTTGTATGATGCGGTAAAAGCCTGTTCTGATTTTGCGATATCGCTGGGCATAAACATCCCGACAGGAAAAGATTCCCTGTCGATGAAACAGAAATACAAAGATGGTGATGTGATTGCACCGGGCACAGTAATTATTTCTGCAGCAGGAAATTGTGACGATATCACTAAAGTTGTTGAGCCGGTATTGCAGAAAAACGGCGGATCAATTTACTACATCAATCTTTCCAATGATACTTATAAACTGGGAGGTTCATCTTTTGCCCAAATCCTGAACAGGGTCGGTAACGAAACTCCTGACGTGAAGGATGCCGCTGCATTGAAAACGGCTTTCAATACTTTACAGCAACTGATCAAAGCGGGTCAGATCCAGGCTGGTCATGATATCGGCAGTGGTGGTCTGATCACGACGTTACTCGAGCTTTGTTTTGCAGACCGTGATCTGGGTGCTTTTTTGGATCTTTCAGTCCTAGGTGAAAAGGACCTGATCAAAGTATTATTCTCAGAGAACATAGGCGTGGTATTCCAGGCAGACGCTGCTGCTGAAGAAGTGCTTTCGGCAAATGGTGTTCCATTCCATAAAATTGGTGAGGTGACTTCTAAAGCCATATTGAACATCAAAAATGGCAGCAACGAAGGCCTGAACCTTGACATCGATCACTTACGCGATGTTTGGTTCAAAACTTCTTATTTATTAGATCAAAAACAAAGTGGTCCGGTTAAAGCAAAAGAACGTTTTAACAACTATAAGAACCACGTTTTAAAATACAATTTCCCTGCACAGTTTGACGGAAAGAAACCCGTAATCGACGAAAGCAAACCACGTCCGAAAGCAGCAATCATCCGTGAAAAAGGAAGCAACTCCGAGCGTGAACTGGCCAATGCCATGTACCTCGCGGGTTTCGATGTTAAAGATGTACACATGACCGACCTCATTGCCGGCCGTGAGACATTGGAAGACATTCAGTTTATTGGCGCTGTCGGAGGTTTCTCCAACTCAGATGTTTTAGGATCAGCCAAAGGCTGGGCTGGCGCATTTATGTACAATGAAAAGGCCCGCATTGCGCTGGAAAACTTCTTTGCCCGTCCGGATACGCTTTCAGTAGGTGTCTGCAATGGATGTCAGCTGTTTGTTGAACTTGGCCTGATCAATAAAGACCATGAGGTAAAACCTAAAATGCTGCACAACGCCAGTCACAAACATGAGAGTATTTTTACTTCGCTGACCATCCCGGAAAACAATTCTGTAATGCTTTCTACGCTTGCAGGCAGCACATTAGGTGTTTGGGTATCACATGGTGAAGGTCGCTTCCAATTGCCGCTTGAAGAGGCAAAATATAAGATCGTTGCGAAATATTCATACGAAACCTATCCTGCCAGCCCGAACGGATCTGATTACAACACAGCGATGCTATGTGATGAGACAGGCCGTCATTTGGTCATGATGCCGCACATTGAACGTTCGTTGTTCCAGTGGCACTGGGCAAACTATCCTAAAGGCCGCAAAGATGAAGTTACTCCATGGATGGAAGCCTTTGTCAATGCGAGGAAGTGGATTGAAGGACAAAATCAACGATAACTTTCGGATTTGGCATACTGTGCGGGTGGTGTTTGAAGCCGGGTTTGTGAACTACGGTAATCATGCCACCCGCTGCTTTTATCTTCTTTTCAAAAGCCAGCGTATTCGTTTCCGGTGAAACCGCTTCATCTGCATCTGCACAAAGGATGAGGCTGGGATATTTCCCTTTGACGATCTGCTCAATCTTATCCACAGGACTGCCCTTGAAGTTTTGAATATCCTCATCTGTTTTCAGACGGTAATCCTTCATAAACTGTTCATGCTCCTGCTTGTATTTTAAAGCATTTTCCTTAGACCCGGGCCAGGTCTTCATGTCCAGAACAGGATTATCTACATAAGCACAAGCCACCTTCGAAGGATTAGCCGCAGCCCAGTTGTACACATAGATTGCTCCCCTGCTCATCCCCTCCATTGCCGCTTTTTTAGACAGTCCGGCTTTGACGAGCAGGGCATAAAAATCATCCCATAGGGCAATGGCCTCAGGGTTCCCAAGTAATTCAGAAGCATCACAGTACACCACATGAAATCCACGTTCCAGCAAGGCAATATCTGCCTGTGGTTCATGGCCCCAGAACCTTGCCCTCCAGATGTAGGGATGGCCTTCAGTTGCCCATTTCGGTTTTACCACCTTAGATTCCCGGCCTTTCAGTTTAAAGTTGGCGCATTCATATCCATAAAAGGATTCTTTGGTAAAGTCCTTCAATCCTTTAAATACATCAAACGCTTTGTCTTGTTTTTTACTGAGTGTTTCGTACATCCGCATGGCAAGTATAGCAGAGCCGTGTACATCGGGATGGATCAGGTCTGGTACCATCTCCGGATGGTCTATCAAAAGCTGGTGTATGTCGAGTACCTCAACTCCGGTCTCATAGGCCACGTTTCTTATTTTTGGTGCAATCTTGTTTACGATGACCTGGTCCCAAATGCCGGTAGTATCTTTGACAAAGGAAACCATAGGCAGCATCAGGATCACCCGCGGGTGCGAGGGCAGTTCCTGAAAAGCTCTGATCATTTTCTTGTAGTCAGCTTCAAATTCATCCAGGTGTACCCTGTTGACCAGTTTGGCATCGTTGCCGCCAAGGTCTATAAAAACCACATCAGGGTTGCTTTTGAGCGCCTGCTGGTACAGAGCGGTTTTGACATATGGATTATCGCCCTTTGTCAGTAAAGTAGTTCCGCTGACGCCATAATTGTCAACCTGATACCCGCTGCCCATCAGGATCTGAAGCTGCCCGGGAAAAGAAAAGGTCTCCCGCTTTTGGATACCATGACCGTAAGTGATGCTGGCACCGATGCAGGCCACCTTTACCTGGGCACCACATTGCATCATACAAAAAAATAAGTTCAGCAGAAAAAAAGGGATTTTACGCATCTTGGTGAGGTTTAAAACCCTAATATATTAATTATTGCACTTTTTGCCCGACTTTAATGGTAGCATCTGCACTGCCGATCAGACCATCCATATTACTTCCTTGCAGGTTAATCGTATAATTTCCCGTAATATCTGAAGTATAAAAACTCAATTTGGCCTTACCGGTGGCATCGGTAATAACATCTGGTTTCCAGTAAACGGTTGAACGGTAATCCCGTTCGGCATTATCCTTTTCGCTGACCGTATACTTCGGACTGTAGAACTCCTGCGGATACATGAGCGGCAATGGCCTGTATATAGCTACATCCGGATTGTTGTTCTTATACCAGCCGCGCCCGCCTTTTGTGGTGATCCCAATCACTGCAATCTCCCTTAATCTATTGGTGAGTACATTTGCGCGGAGCTCCAGGTATCCTGCCGACTGTACATGGTTAATTCTATAAAATGGCTGGACTGTGTATAAGGGAACGGGATTCCCGTATTTGTCTTGTAATTGTATAAACGTTTCTGGGTCTAAAACATACTGTGATCCTGAGCGGAGCGCTACTTCCGATGCAATGATGTATTTCGATTTGTAAGTATCAACGCTACCTTGTCTCGCGTAATTGCCTGTATATTTCCGGCTGTACATGACTTCCATTCCTAAAAAGCCTTCAATCTTAAATTCACTTAATTCTTCAATCAGTTCTTTAACAGCAGGATTGCCGTTCATTCTTACCGGGAGGCCGCCACCATCTATCTCAATGACTACCAGATAATTGTTCAATTTCAGTGTCGCCAGACCATCCTCCATCACCACATTTAAACCAGGAACTTTCTGTTTCAACAAATGATACAGGTCCAAAACGCCGGATTCTTTAATGTCCTGTTCATCAAATATGAGGTCGGCGCCCTTTGAGATGTTCCGGTTATAAGAACCTTTGATGACCTTTTTGGTTGTAATTTTCACTTCTTTTAATGTGATCCCTGATTGTCTCAGACTATTTTCCTGAGCTTTGGCAACAACGCGCTTCACGTAATTGAGCTGGGCAACATCGGTATTCACATACCATGGAAGTACCTGGTCGCGAAAACTTTCGGGCACTGTGGCGGCCTTGGACTTGTCGACAGTCACCTCACCAAAATTCATGGTTTTGCCCTTAGGTGTCCTTGCCTGGATGAAAAAGGCACCTGAGTCTATCTGGGGCAGATTTTCAAAGACATATCTCCCCTTGTCATCAGTTATGGTGCTGGTGATGAAAAAAGGTTTTTGTGAAGAGATCAGCATTTGAGCCCCGGCGACGGGTTTCTTTAAAATATTAGTGACCGAACCTGAAAGCCTGAAGTGTGTCTCCGCAGCAAATTCAACTGGCTTTGGTGCGGCAAATGCATCCTTCCAGTCGTAACCTCTCCATCCTTGTGTGAGCAGCAGGTGATCTAGAGCCCGCCAGCGTTGCTTGTTATTTTTGTTCAGATAATACCCCGGAGTTTCAATGGTCCCTTTTAGTTCTGAACTGATCAGTAAAGCCGAAGTCATCCCGTGGCTGCCGGCTGTATCCGGTTTGACCTGGCTGTCGTCTGTAACCGCTATTGAAAAGTTCCCACTTACAGGATTGCCGTCCTTGTCTTTGACCTCCAAAACCAGGTTAACGCTATCTCTTTTATAATAAGCCAGCTTATCCGTTTTCAGGGTAATTTGAAGGCCTTCTTGGTGATCAATGAACACCAACCGTTCGTTCAAAGGAGTTTTATCTCTTAACAAAGTAAATCTGGTAATGCCTGATGGAAACCTGTTTTTTGGAATCTTCAGCTTTGTCTGCTGAAGGTCGATGATCTGCGCGTAGGTGACAACGCCTCTTGAGATAGCAGTAAGATAATACGTACTCTTGCTATTTGTGACATCGCTGGTCGAAGAAATATTCAGGTCCAGTGAATCTTTTTGCTCCTCATTGACAACATGTAAAATGATACCCTCACGTTTAACCGCTGGCAGATTAAATACCTTATCCAGACCGGCGGGCTGCGTCAGTTTTGCAAAATAGCTTTCCCCTGATTTTGGCGTAAACTCAAACGATCCCATCCCATTGTACAGACTTGAAAACTCGCCTGCGGAATTGTTTTTACCGTCATAGATCGTTCCGGTTACATGAATTCCCCGGCCATCTTCACCAACAGCCTTAAACCCGATTGTTGATTTCAACCCTGCAACCAGATTTCCGCCTTCGGGCAAGAACTGGAGATCTATGTTCTGGTCTCTAATGATGTTTAGCGGAATGAGCAGGCGCTGGTTGCCATCGTTCTTACTGAGGTTCCGGATTTCCATTCTGATGTTGCGTCCATCTGCTTTCCGGTTGATTTGATTATTAACCACAAGCCTGCCGTCTGCACTGGTGCGCAGGTTCTCTTTGTACAATTGCTTGTTTCCATCCATAATTTTCACCTCGACATCACGCAGGCCCACAGCCGACTGGTCAGAGCGGGTCAGTGAAACCTCTGTCTGCAGTTCATCTTTATCTGTCACTCTGGTCATCTTTGAACTTGACCTGACCAGCCAGGTGTCCTGTGTGGGCACACCAAGATAAAGCCGTTTGGTAAAGAAATAATCGCTGCCAAAATTCTGCATCCAGTTGGTATAGGCACGCATGGTATAGCCGCCTTCATGAAATATCTTTGGAACCAATGGAATTTGGGCATAGCCCACACCCTCTTTTATCGGGATGCTGATCCGCCTGACGGCTTCCGCAGTATCGTCATTCAGCTCCACATATAGCAATCCGCTGCGTTTCGAAGCGGCAAGTGTAGCTGCATCAAAAAGATAAGCTTTAAACCAGATCGTATCGCCCAGATTGTAATAAGGTTTATCAGTATGCACATAAAGTTTTTCTGCCGGCATTCTTTCCTGCAGCGCCTTCATGGCTTTTACAATTTCGGTGGTATTGCCCGTCTCCTCAACGGGGATCTGCGCCTGCGGGCCTGCTTCGACCTCATACCGGTATACCTGCCTTGCAAGTTCCCCTGCTGCATTGATACCTTCGACAGTCACTTTATAAGTACCGGGACCGTCTGCATTAAAGAAACTGAAACTGGCCCGTCCGCTGGCAAATGTTTTGATCTTGGGGTTCCAGTAAACGGTAGAACGCATGTCAGGCAGCTGATGGCTGACGTCTGGCCGGTCATAACGGGGCGAATAAAATTCGCGGGCCTTGTTAAAACCTTTGGGTTTGATATTGACGACGTTTGGATTGTACCTTGGTGTGCGTTTTTTCCGTGTATAAATGAACAATCCGGGAGTAGGTGTGGATAAACCTTTGACAGGTATACTAAACAACTGCATCAGTGCCATATTTGTGGTCACTACATCTATCTTAATGATGTCTTTTGGATCAACACTGTTTTGATCAAATAACTGGCTGATTTCCATAAGCGAATCCTGCCTTCTGCCATCTAAAAATACCTGCATGGGTGCATTTCTATACATGGGCATGTTTAGAACTTCTGGCTGGGTTTCAGGATAAGGCCTGAAGCTGACCGAACCAAGCCTCCCCTGGAGACAGAGTCCCAGGTTAGCACAGTTTTCGTCTTTCATCATGTAGGTAAAGTCGGCATGGTCCTCCGGGATCTGGAAAATACCCTGTGAAGTCATTTCAGATTTGGCCAGTTTTCTCGCTGTGATCCTAACCTCTTTCAACCTGTTGGTACGGCTTTGCCTGCCTGTCCTGACCAAGAGTTCATCCTGCTTTTTACTATTTTGCAGGTATATATTAAAGCTTTCGGCAATATTTTCATTAAAACCGGGTATGTTCCAGTTTTTACCGATCACTTGTCTGGGTATACTGTCCAGAATCACCTCAACTTTTTTGCTTTTTTTAGCGGTTACTGCCTGCACCGCAAACCTAAGACTGTCTGCCAGCATGATCGGTTCGAATTTAAACCGGCCATCCGCGTCCGTCTTTGTCTGTTCCAGAAATCCCGGTGTCAGCGACATCACGGTTACCGTACCATTGACCACAGGTGTACCCGACAGGCTAAGAACCCTGCCGGATATTTCTGTGCCGAGAGACTCTGCTTTGTACAATGGTTTGTTTGCAGGAGTTGTGCTGAGTATTTCTTTCCAGGCAAACCGGCGGTAACCCTGCGTCAGCATCAGGTTGTCCAGTGCCTTGTTTACTTCATAAGTATCGTCAGTAAAATAATAATTTGGCTGCTCGATATACCCTTTGATATCCGAGCTCAAAAGGAGGTTTGACAACATTGTGCTTTCATTGGCCTCCTCAAAAGGCACCTTGCTTTCATCGACCACTGAGACCGAGAAATTGCCGGGAACAGCTTCGCCAAAACGGTTGACAGACTCCAGGTCTATAGTGACCTTTTCCCGGCTCTTATAGGTCTTTTTAGCGGAGCTGACATGCAGCTCCATACCGTCATTGCTCTTGATAAAAGCGATCCTTTCATTGACAGGCTCGCCTCGTCCGTCAAAAACCGTGAACTGGGCTATACCGGTAGGGAAGTCGCGTTTTGGTATCCAGATAGAGTTCATCACTTTTACGATCTCTACCGGTGACGCAAAAATGGTTTCGCCACCGGACTGGGCAACCAGGTTTACTGACCTTGGTGCCTGGAACTGCCCGGGCATGCCCTTGATCCTGACCAGGATACTGTCCTTGTTGGGCTGATATACAGAAAGCACATAACCCTGGTCCGCAACATGGGGCAGGGCGATTGTTTTTGCCGAACCATCCGCAAAGGTCAGTCTGGCACTGTAGGTCTTACCGGCCTGCGGCCTGATGTTGAACACGCCCATGCCTGCATGCAAACTCTCAAAACTGGTGATTTCCTCTCCGGCTTCGTCTACAACCTTACCTTTTACGGCAACTCCGCGTCCATTTACCCCTACTGCCTTAAAGCCGATGCGGGAGTTGATGGCATAGAGCAGGGTTCCGCCTTCGGGGAAAAACTGGACATCGCTTTTGGAAAGTGAATCCGTGGAAGGGTCTGTCTTCTTCTGGCTTCTGGCTTTTTTATCTGATTTATCTTTATCCTTGCCATCACCTTGTCCGTCGATACTCAAAGGATCGCCGACCGCAAAAGTATGGTCGTAAAAATACTCCTCACCCGCGTTCCTCATCCATTGCGTATAGGCCCTGATCCGGAAATTGCCAGCCTTATATTCATCACCCAGGGTAAAATCACCCATGGCCATACCGGCCGTTAGTGGGAGTTTTACAGCATGCATCAGGGAATCCTTTTCATTGATCAGTTCTACATGCAGTGCCCCGCTCAGTTTGGACAACTGGTGACGGCTCCCGACAGTTACATAAGCTTTAAACCAAACTGTATCGCCTACTGCATAATAAGGTTTATCCATATGCAGGTACACTTTTTCCTGGGGATTATTATCCATCCAGCGATGCAGCGCGGTTACAAATCTTTCAACAGGTTCTTCAACCCGTGGTGCAAATGCCAGCAGGGTCAGCATCAGCGTCAATATTAAAATTAATGAGGAGCGTTTCATAAAAATAGATTTGTGGTTACGGAGCCTGATCAACAACCTTAACACTAGAAGCTGTACTGCCTATATTGCCATCCATATCACTTCCCTGCAGGTTTATCGTATAATTTCCGGTAACATCTGAGGTATAAAAACTAAACCTTGCCTTTCCGCCAGCATCGGTGATCACATCCGGCTTCCAGAAGATCGTGGAACGGTAATCGGGTGCGACATTATCTCTGGCAGCGGTAGCATACTTTGGACTATAAAAATCCTTAGGATAAGTTACCGGTAAAGGCCTGTAAGTAGCAAAATCCGGTCTGTTGTTTCTGATCCAGCCACTTTTATTCCGGGTAGTGATTTCAATCACAGCCCGGTCTCCATCGCCTCTTACTATATCCAATCTCCAGTCTGTATAACTTTGACCGCCCGGCGTGTTAAAGTTTACATTGCCCTGGTAACCTTCTGCTCTCGCCCTTACCCCTTGTACTGGTGAATTCATAAAATAGGAGTTCGTATATTTTCTGGTATAAATGACCTGTACCCCAATAAATGATGCGACTTGATACCTCTTCATTTCCGAAATTACCTCCTCAGTTGAAGGAAAAGGCGGCAGTTCGAAAGGAAGACCGTTTCCATCAATACTAATCTTGACATAAAAATTATTGAACATTACAGCCGGAAACCCATCCTTCATAATCACCTTGAACCCAGGTAATTTTTGCCTGAGTAATTCATAAAGATCCATTACTTCCGCCGCCTTGATATCGGCCTCATCAAATACGATATCTGATCCCCCTTTGCGATAAGAGCCCCTGATGGTCTTCTGAGAATTGATCTTCACTTCTTTTAACAGGTTTCCGGTCAACTTCAACTCCCTTCTTTCCACGCCGGCCATATTTCTTACATAATTCAACTGTGTTTCATCGCTATTGACATACCAGGGCTCCATCTGGTCCCTGAAGTTCTCCGGCACAGGCATTGCTTTAAATTTATCTACCGAGACTGCCCCAAAGTTCATGGACCTCCCTTTTGGTGTACGTGCCTGGATGAAAAATGAACCTGAATCTATCCGGGGCAGGTTTTCAAAAACATAGCGTCCGGCCGTATCCGTGAGGCTCTGTGCGATGAAGGTGGGTTTTTGTGAAGAAATCAACATTTGAGCACCCCGCACCGGTTTATTCCATGCATTTACTACAGTGCCTTTAAGGCGGAAATAGGGATTGCCCTCAAACTCAGGTTTCCTGGGTTCTGCAAACGCATCCTTCCAGTCATAACCGGTCCAACCCTGAGTAAGCATGAGATTGTCAAGTGCGTACCAGCTTTGTGTATCGCGTCTTCGGAGGTAATATCCCGGATTTTCCACGTCTCCTTTAAGGTCGGCGTTCAATAGCAGGCTCGCTGAAATTCCGTAATTGCCCAGCGTATCTGCATTCACCTGGCTGCTGTCCGTTACCGCTACCGAGAAACTTCCTTTCACAGGAAGGCCGTTTTTGTCTTTCACGAATATTTCCATGTCAACCTTTTCTCTTTTATGATAATGTGCCCGCTCTGTACTAACTGTTATCCTGAGGGGCTCTGGCTGATCAATAAACACAATACGTTCATTAACCGGAATTTTATTGATAAAAACAGTAAATCGTGTAATTCCAGCTGGAAAGAGGCTTTTCGCAATCTTGTATTTATTAATATCCCCGTCAAGTTGTTGCGCGTAGGTGACAATGCCTCTTGAAGTGCCTATTAGATACCCTTGATCTGCGGAAAGGTTTATTCCCGGGGAAGCCTGTACATTTACTATAAGAGAGTCGTTCCGCTCTGGATTGACCACCGCCAATACAGTCCCTGACGCAGCGGCCGACGGTAGCTTAAATGTCTTTTCTGTATCCTTCGGCACTGTTAACCTTGCAGTATAGGTTTCGCCGGGTCCGGGTATAAATTCAAACGAGCCCATTCCTTTATAAAGACTGGAAAAAGCAGCAACCTGGTTGTTTTTGCTGTCAAAAAGTGCTCCTGAAACAGACATGCCTTTTCCGTCTTCACCAAGCGCCTTAATGCCGACAGTTGATTTTAACCCTGCTACCAATTTACCGCCTTCCGGCAGGAACTGCAGATCAATATTCTGGTTCCTTCTCACATTCAGCGGCACGATCAGGCGTTGCCTGCCATCACTGTTATTTATGGTGATGATCTCCAGTCTTATGTTACGCCCGTCTGCTTTTTCCTTCAATTCATAACCCAGGTTCAGTTTTCCGTCAGCGCCGGTTCGCATTACTTCTTTATACCTCAGCCTGTCGCCCTCAAGCAGTCGCACCTCCACGTCTCTAAGACCAGCAGGTGACTGATCCTGATTACTTAGAAAAAGTTCCGTTTGCAAATACTCTTTTTCTTTCGACTTCCCAATCTTAGAGGCTGACCTAACCAGCCAGCTGTCATCACTTGGTACGCCCAGGTAAAACCTTTTGGTAAAGAAATAATCATCTCCAAAATTCTGCATCCAGTTGGTGTAGGCCCTCAATGTATAGCCACCCTCCCGGAATACCTTCCTGCTCAATCCAATCTGCGCATAGCCAGTCCCTTCTTTTATCGGAATACTGATCTTTCTCACCGATTCCGCTGTATCACTGTTCAATTCGACATACAGCAAACCGCTTCTTTTGGATGCGGTAAGTGTTGCGGCATCAAAAAGATAAGCCTTAAACCAAATGGTGTCTCCAAGGTTATAATAAGACTTGTCTGTATGCACATAAAGTTTCTCTGCAGGCATTCTTTGCTGCATCCCCTGAATGGCCTTTACCAGATCATTATTTTTGGAGACGGGCACATCGGGCAACTGTGCCTGTGTGCCGCCTTCGACCTCATACCTGTACACTTGCCTGGCCAGCTCACCGGCCGCATTAATTCCTTCAACTATGACCTTATAATTTCCAGGACCATCAGCATTGAAAAAGCTGAAGCTTGCCCGGCCGCTTGCAAAAGTCTTGACCTTAGGATTCCAGTAAATGGTGGACCGTAAATCAGGTAGCTGATTGCTTAAAGCTGACCTGTCGTAACGCGATGAATAAAATTCCCTGGCCTTGTTGAATCCTTTGGGTTTAATATTGGCAATACCAGGGGTATATTTCGACCGGTAATTGCCAGATTTGGTATAAATGGCCATCACGTACTTTACGTCACGCCCCCCTGCCAGTCTGAAACTGACACCCCTGCTAATGAATGAAAAGTAGATCTTATCGATATTTGAGCCATCACTCATTAAAAGATTGTCGTAATCTCCGGAATCAAGCATGAAACCATCCGCCATTACTGTATATGCCTTGCCGTCTTTTGTCAATGGTATCCAGCCACCTGCTGCGAATACAAAATTCACACTCCTGTTGTTGTCCATTTCCTCGATACACTCTTTAAGCGTTCGGCATGGCAGCCCTTTTTTAGGTCTGAACACCTGGTCCGCCTGGCTCTCCCTGATCGTGCTTCCAAAAGGTGTTTTGGTGGCCCTGATGTGTACTTCTTTCAATCTGTTCACCCTGTTCAGTCCACCGGTCCTTGCCAAAAGCTCATCCTGTTTCTTACTGTTTTCCAGGTACGCCGTCATATCCGGCAAAATGTCTTTGCTTAAACCCGATCTGTTTTTGTTTGGAGTTATTTTCTGCTCTGAAACCTCATCCAGAATAACTTCTGTCTTCTTTCCGTTCTTCGCAGTACGGCCCTGCACGGCAAATTTCAGGCTGTCTGCCAGCACAATCGGCTTATAGGCAAACCGGCCATCCGCGTCTGTCTTTGTCTTTTCAATAAACCCAGGTGACAGCGACATCAGCGTAACTTCCCCATTAACCACAGGCGTACCCGACAGGGTAAGGACCCTGCCGGATATTTCTGTGCCGAGAGACTCTGCTTTATACAATGGTTTGTTTGCAGAAGTTGTGCTGGTTATTTCTTGCCAGGCAAAGCGCCGGTAACCCTGCGTCAGCATCAGGTTGTCCAGGGCCTTATTTACCTCATAAGTATCGTTTGTAAAATAATAGTTGGGCTGTTCGATATAGCCTTTGATATCCGAGCTAAGGAGCAAGCTGGACAATATGGTGTTTTCATTTGCCTCCTCAAAAGGAACCTTGCTTTCATCGACCACCGACACCGAAAAGTTGCCCGGAACGGCGTCACCAAACCTGTTAATGGACTCCAGGTCAATAGTGACCTTTTCCCGGCTCTTGTAAATCTTTTTAGCAGAGCTGACATGCAGCTCCATACCGTCATTGCTCTTGATAAAAGCGATCCGTTCGTTGACAGGTTCGCCCCCTCCGTCAAAGATCGTAAACTGGGCAATCCCTGTCGGGAATTCCCGTTTGGGAATCCATACCGAAGTGATCACTTTGGCGATCGTCACCTGCGATGCAAAAATGGTCTCTCCACCCGACTGCGCCACCAGGCTTACCGATCGCGGTGTCTGAAAAGTTCCTGACACCGTTTTGATCCGCACCAAAACACTGTCCCTGTTGGGCTGGAAAACAGCCAGCGTATAACCCTGGTCGGCGGCCCGGGGCAGTGCAATGGTTTTTACAGAACCATCGGTAAAGGTCGTCCTGACACTATAGTTCTTACCAGCCTGCGGCCTGATGTTGAACACGCCCATCCCGGCATGCAAACTTTCAAAACTGATGACCTCCTCCCCGGTGTGATCTACAACCGTGCCTTTTACCGCAACCCCGCGTCCATTTACCCCTACTGCTTTGAACCCTATGCGCGAGTTAACCCCATTGAGCAGATGGCCTCCCTCAGGAAAAAACTGGACATCGCTTTTGGAAAGAGAATCCGGTAGAAGGTCTGCATTAGACTTATTTCCCTTTCCGGCCTGGCCGGTCTTTGTCCTGCTTTTTTCTGTAGCATTGCCAGGGCCTTCTGTGCCTAAAAGATCGCCGACAGCGAAAGTATGGTCAAAGAAATACTCCGGTCCCGCATTGCGCATCCATTGGGTATAGGCCCTGATCCTGAAATTACCAGCCTTGTATTCATCACCCAGGGTAAAATCACCCATCGCCATTCCCGCGGTCAGTGGCAGCTTGACCGAGTTGAGCAAAGAGTCCTTTTCGTCGATCAGCTCTACATAAAGCGCCCCGCTCAATTTGGACAACTGGTGGCGGCTGCCAACAGTGACATAAGCTTTAAACCAAACTGTGTCGCCAACTGCATAATAGGGCTTGTCCAGGTGCAGGTATACTTTCTCCTGAGGATTGTTGTCTGTCCAGCGCTGAAGTGCGGTTACAAATCTTTCCACAGGTTCTTCCATACGCGGTGCAAAGGCCAGCAAAGCGGAGGCAGCAGTAAACAGTAAAACAAATAATCGACGTTTCATAACTGTTATTTTTTGAGAGGTTAATAATTATTTTATGACAGCGAATTACATTATTGCATCTTATTTATAAGGCATTAAGTAATCCAGGGGAACCATATCACCTACCATTTTGTAAGCCCATACACCCTCATATAAAAGCGAACTCGGATTGTTCACAGCACCGCTTTCATAAAAGCCCACCCATTTACCGAGCTGATAGGCCAGCGAAATCTGCTTCCTTTTCAAATCATCAGGCCTTTTGATCTTATATTCGGGGTGCCTGTTGAAATCTGCGGTTTCCCTTTCCTTTTCATAGACGATATACAGCGCATCCTTAAAACTCATTGTTTTCATGTGCGCTGATCTGGGGCTGACCAGTGAATCCAAAGGCACTTCTTTTCTCACGAGGACCTCCAGTGTATCTGGCTCTTTCTTCATATTCAGCCAATACTTCAGTGAATCCTTCGCTTTCCTTACCTTGATACCTTTACGCAGGTTTTCAGAAAAAAGCTTAATTCTTTTGTCAATCACAGGGTCCGCAGGTCTTTTGGCATTAGGAGCTTTGACCATCTTATTGATCAGGAAACCCTCCGCCTTACTTGTGCCCCTGTACAGCGAAGTAAAGAAATGTTGTGGTGAACCTGCATAGGCCAGCCTGCGCTTCTCATTATATCTCTTCCTTCTCAAAGAGTCTTTTTCAAGTTCTTCAAAGTAAGGATAACCGTAATAATGCACATAATTGGTCTCCTCGTCCTTTTGAAAATACTGCAGCAGGTAGTGTATGCGGTAGCCCAGCGCCTTATTTTCTATCGTAATGAATTCATTTGCACTGGCCATCAGGGTATGGTTATTGGCATCATATTCAAAAAAAAGAGCATCTTCATTTAGTATCCTACAGCTTTTGGCATTCTTTGAGGTCCCCAAAAAGGCTTCCTTAAAGGCCCTGAGCCGCCGTGCCCTGTATGGGTCAGGCCGCACAATCACTTCCTTCAGCACACTCACCGACTCTTCCAGCACAAGGTCAAAATCTGTAGATCTGACGGACAGCGTTACATTCTGACTGGCGGGCAAATACCCGATCATCTGAACCAGTACAGTATAGCTTCCGGGATTTAAGTTAGCGATCAAAAACCGTCCTTTATTATCAGCTGAAACTCCGATTTTATAATGGCTCAGATATACCGATGCACCTGGAAGCGGCTGCCCTTTCCGGTCCTTGATCATCCCTGAAATGCTCAATTTCTTTGCGTTTATCTGCATCGTATCCTTTGCGCTGATCATGACCAGCCGGTCGTGTATAGCATATTTTAACGGAAGGTCCGAAAAAGCCGAATCCAGTGCCTGCTCAATGCTTGCATTCTTCACATCAATACTTACCGGTTTTATATTTTTCATTATTTCCTCGTTATATAGAAAATCGTAACCGCTTTGCTTTCTGAGTTCTTTAAATACATTTTGCAGCCTTACCTCCGTCTTTTTTACCGTGATTTTCTGTGCAAAAGCGCCGGTATAAATGATTGCCGTGAAAAGAATGATCAACGCTATCTTCATTTATTCCACGACTACGGTCTTTCCTTCAATTTTAAACTTAACCTTTCCGGTGACCTCCAGTGCTTTGAGTACGGTCGACATGTTTTTTGATCTGGAGATTGTACCGCTAAGGTGCAGCCCACTGTGGTCCCCGTTGTCAATGATCTCGACATTGTACCACCTTGACAACTGGCGCAGGATGCTGCCGAACGCTTCATTGTTAAAAATAAAGTCCCCATTCTTCCAGGCCACAGTTTCATTTACATCAGCACTGCTCACTTTCAGCGTATTTTCCGCAAGCTGTGACTGTTGTCCGGGCAGCAATACTTTTTGTCCTTTGTCACTTAATACTTTTACAGAACCTTCCAGCAGTGTCGTTCTGGTAGCACCTTCGTCACCATAAGAGTTGACGTTAAAGTGCGTACCCAGTACTTCGACCTGCTGCCGGTCTGTTTTAACAATAAATGGATGACTTTTGTCTTTTGCAACCTCAAAATAAGCCTCACCGCTAAGTTGCACCATACGGTTTTTGAGGTTAACAAAATTTGCAGGATAAGTTATGGAAGAAGCGGCATTGAGCCAGACCTTCGATCCATCAGGTAGAATTACCTGGTATTGCTGCCCTTTGACAGTCGAGAGCGTATTGAATACGGTGGAGAGCGTATTAATTTCTTTGTTAAATCCAGCAAAACTATAAACCAGTTTTCCGTCGACAGTCTTGGAGATAGATACGCCGTTCTGTTCCGCTATTTTTCCGTTGGCTGCTTCAGACAAAGCAATTTTGACTCCATTCGCCAGGGTAAGGGTTGCGGTTTGTATACCTGGTGCTATGTCATTGGACTGTTTTTTTGAGACCCGGGAATTGGTGACGGGTTTGATATTGGTTTTTGAATCGTAACTAAAGAGATAGGCACCGGCAACAATAAGTACGGCAGCGGCCGCCACTGCCGGATACCACAGCTTTCTTGTTTTCGAAGGGATAGCCTGTGTTTTCATCAGAGACCTGTAGATCAGATCACTCTCGGCTTCCAGTTCAGCCTCTGATAGCACGGGTACATCTTTTCTTCGAAAATAATGCAGTCTGTATTTTGCTGTCTGTTCCTCTTTGTTTTCTTTTTCCATGACTTGTCTACGGTATGGCGGAACCCATAAATTCCGCATTCATAAACAAAGACAACTCAGGAATAGTAAATGGGGACAACGGATGAAAAAAAATACTCAAATAATGTAAGTAATGTAAATGAGCAGGCCAAGTTTCAGCTTTAAATGCTTCATGGCCCTTTTCAACTGGGTATTTACTGTAGATTCAGCGACTCCGGTATATTCAGAGATTTCCTTTGCAGACATATACCTTTTGCTTTTTAGCTCATAGACTTCCCGCATTCGCGGCGGCATTTCGGCAATGGTCTTTTCAATCATTGCAGAGATGTCTTTTTCCCTGATGAGGTAATCTGTACCCTGACTTTCAATATCGATGTAAAAAGTCCCTTCCTCAGCATATTTACTCAACACCTGCTTATGCTTATAGATGTTATAGATCTTATTGAGCACAGATTTGTACAAATAACCAGCAAGACTTCCGGTAAAATTCAGAGTTTTCCGGTTCGTGAGCATCCAGGCAAATACATCCTGAATGACATCTCTCGATTCCTCTTTATTGCCCAGTTTATGATAGGCATAGAGGTAAAGCGGCTTGTCATAACGCAGGTAAATTTCCTTAAATGCAGCATCATCCCCGGAGCTAAATAGTGCAATTAATTCCTGATCGTTATAGCTGCTGTAACTGGGCATCCTGCGAATATTTGGTTACCATAAAGATATAAAATTAATTCTTACCCTAATATTGAATCTTTATTCTGATCAAAAAAATGGAACTCTGTCGTAAATCCGCTCTACAATTGTCGTATATGCCCCTGTCCAATGGCTGTTTTTACTTGCATATTTGTTAAAGCAAATTAATACAACCATAAATCAACACTAAAAATTACTTTTATGTCAGACAACAAAGTTTCATTGCACAGAGTCATTAAGGCCTCACCTGAAAAGGTATATCGTGCCTTTACCGAGACCACAGCTATCGCTTCGTGGCTGCCTCCTTACGGTTTCCTTTGTACCGTACACAAAATGGATGTTAAAGAAGGCGGTAGTTTTAGAATGTCGTTTCACAATTTTACAACCGGTAACGGCCATTCGTTTGGCGGGGAATATATAGAGGTAAAACCCAATGAGTTTCTAAAGTACACAGACAAGTTTGACGACCCAAATCTGCCTGGTATAATGACTACTTCAGTTTGGTTCCAGAAAACTTCCGTAGGTACAGAATTAAAAGTATTGCAGGAAGGAATACCTGCTGTGATACCAGCCGAAATGTGTTACCTGGGTTGGCAGGAGTCCCTGGAAAAACTGATCAAGCTGGTAGAACCTGAAATACCGGATGCCTGAAAACAGGCTTCCGGCATTGTGGTCAGCGCAGTAAATCTATTGGGAAAGTGCGAAAGAGATCGGCATATTGTACCTTACTCTTACGGCTCTGCCGTTTTGTATCCCCGGTTTCCACTTAGGTGATTTTTTGATCACGCGTGCCGCTTCTTCATCCAGCGATTTGTGGACGCCTCTGACCAGTGTCACATTTGAGATAGAACCATCTTTTTCTACTACGAAACTGATATAGACTTTTCCTTGTTTGTTCTGTTCCTGCGCATCATAAGGATACCTCAGGTTTCTTCTCAGGTATTTTTCCCAGCCTTTCATTCCGCCTTCAAAATCGGGATAGATTTCAACGGATGTTCCGTCATAAATGGTTTCCTCGGTTCCTGATCCGGAGTCAGCACCCAGACCTGCACCATTGCCGTCGCCTTCAGCTGGAAGCGAGGTCAGATTGGTTTCTTTACCGGTTTGTGTCACCGGGCCTACAACAGCGTTTTCCATTTCATCCACGGTTGGCGGTTCGACAATCAGGGGCTTATTGACTACTACCGGGTTTGACGGAAGCTTGACCATTTTGATCTTTTCCTTGATGGGTTCAGATTTGGGCAGCTCTATTTTCTCTACAGGCTTGGGAACCTCAACTATTGGAGGCCTTTCAAGTTCCACTATCCGGCTTGTCGGCAAGCTATTGTCAACAGTCCTCTCGCCTTTGATCAGACTGTAGATTTTCGGACTGGCAAATAATAAGATAAACAGCGGTGCAGCAATAAAAAGCGCACGCAGGGTATTGCTGGCCGATTGTGATCTGAGCTCGTAAGCACCATAAGACTGGTTCCTGTTTTTGAATACAAGATTGAGCCACTCAGTCCTGTACAAATTTGATGAAGTGTTTAGCATGGTTTTCTGATATTGGTTTAATCAGATGATGATACCAGTATCCGAATTCCATAAATTTCTTCGCTTGTTGTTAAAATCCTATGCCTTATTAATAAAACTGAGTTTTATATCCATAAACCTCTGATAGTAAAAGGCATTCATCTGCGGGGACTATTCCATCAGAAGAAGTAGCGGAAAAGAGACTGGACGCAGCTGCGCAAACGCCAAGTTCCAGGGAAGCTCTCATTTGCCAATCGTTATGGATACCCAATAGCACACCGGCAGCAAAAGCATCACCGGCACCTACTGAACCCTGAATTTTATACGGGGGCAGGTCAATGCATGGCTGGAACAATGTATTACCCAAATGGTCAACTGCAATCGTGCCTGCCGGAAAGTGAAGTATCACCCATTTATTCACGCCCATTTTCAGAATGGTTGATGCCGCCTCATAACATTTATCCGGTATTAAGTAGCCATCATCCGTTACCGTGTTGACCCCTGCTATCATTCCGGCTTCAAATTCATTTACAAAAAGATAATCGATATATTTCAATGAAGAGGGAATCACATCTTTGAAGCGGTTCGATTTTTCACTTACAATATCAGCAGATGTGATCAATCCCTTTTGCTTCGCTTCTTTTAAAACTTTTGCGGCCCCGGTCTCTCCATCAGGTTCTATGATATCAAGTTTATCCAGCAGCAACAGATAACCCAGGTGAAAAATTTTGGCTGTTGAGCCAGAGAAATCAAAATGCTTCCTGTCAAGGTGTGCATTTGCACCTCTTTGATGAAAGAAAGTTCTTTTCCCGGTTGACTTTACGGTCATTACATCTGTATAGGAAGTGTTTTCGTTCTGCAGTTTTTTAATCTGAGTGGCGTCAATACCCATATCCAGACACTCCTGAATAACGCCAGCGCCCCTTTCGTCATCACCGACCAAGCCAAGTCCATATAGCGGGAAATCAGCTTTAAGTTTAACAAGCGCCTTTAAAATGTTGTAGGCGGATCCTCCATTACTGCTGTATTCCATCAAAATATTAACCAACTTCTCTTCCTCAGGAAAAGCATCTACAACTTTTACCTGGTCTATTATCCAGTTGCCACCAACCAATATTCCGTTTTTCATAAAATCTTTTATTCACTTATTACTGTAATGAGCGCAGGCCCATCCGCGGCCATTTGGAAAAGCACCTGCACCTAAATGAGTCAAATCCCAAGCAGTTTCATCTTTTAAAATGCACGGTTATTCAAACATAACAAAACAACTTGTATATATAAGTTGAAATAAAAACTTTTTTCATGCAGTATCCGGATTGCTGTTTAAATCAAAAAAACCGGGCTAATTCCTTCTTATATCGTGATACAGAAGAATCTTAGCCCGGGTCTTTTGGTTAACGGAAGACAGGCTTAGTGCCCCCCTGCAATTTGCTCCGCTTTCACCTGGCCCAGTTTTGCCTGGCAGTAAAATCCAAAGAAAGCGATGTACAGGTAGCAGAACACAGGCACAAAGAAGGAATGCTGGATTCCGTAAGCATCTGCCAGTGCACCCTGCACCAGTGGCAGCAAGGCTCCCCCAAGGATGGCCATAACCAGCAGCGATGAACCCTGACTGGTATATTTTCCAAGACCGTGTATAGAAAGGGTAAATATGTTTGACCACATGATGGAATTGAACAAGCCTACGCCGAGGATGGTCCACATAGAAGCAGCACCGTCTGAGAAAATGGTAAACAGGATTAAGCCGCCGCTGATCAGCGCAAATATAGAAAGCGTTCTGGCAGGGGCAGATTTACCAATAAAGAAGCCCAGCAGATTAATGCCTATAAATATAAGGAACGTTGATATCTGAGCGAAATTAAGGTCTACAATAAAAAAGATCAGCAGGAATACTGCCGCAGCTGTAACAATCATATATAAGGCTTTCTTTCCGGCAGCGAATTCCTGGTTCAGTGATATCGAGCCCAGAAATCTTCCGATCATGGCACCACCCCAGTAGAGGGCCAAATAATTTTTACTAACCGCCTCAGGAAGACCCATAATGTCCGGAAGTGCCAGGAAGTTGATGATGAAACTTCCGATACAGACTTCACCGCCCACATAAAAGAATATGGCCAGGATACCCAGTTTAAGCTGGGGAAACTGGAGTGCGCCCAGGCCTTTTTCAGCGGTTTCTTCAGATCTGAAATCGGGCAGTTTAATTCTGAACAGCAAAAAAGCCAGTAAAAGAAAAATTCCGGTAAATATAATGTATGGTATTTCTGTAGCCGCAGCGGTGATCTTGCCGTCTATAGCAAAGAATTCAAAAATCAGGTATCCGCCGATGATGGGTGCGATGGTAGTACCCAGTGAATTAAAAGCCTGTGCCAGGTTCAGGCGGCTGGATGCACCTTCTGGTTTGCCCAGCAGAGAGACGTAAGGATTGGCTGCAATTTGCAGTAAAGTAAAACCTAAGCCCAGAATGAACAGGGCACTCAGGAACAAACCGTACACTGAGTAGCGGGCGGCAGGATAAAAAAGAAAACAACCGATAGCTGCAACGATGAGCCCAAGGAGCATTCCGTTTTTATAACCAATCTTGTTGATCGGATCACCTTTAAAATAAGAGATCACAAAATAAATTAGAGAACCTGTAAAATAGGCACCAAAAAAGCAAAATTGCACCAGCATTGATTGTAAATAGCTGAGCTGGAAGAGTTCTTTGAGATGCGGGATCAAAACATCATTCATGCAGGTTAAAAAGCCCCACATGAAAAATAAGGTGGTTAGGCTGATAAAAGGAACGGTATATCCTTTATTTTCTGAGTTATTGCTCATATTGCGATTAAAATATTATGGTTTATTAACAAATATGGTAAAATTATTCGATCTGAGACCAGAAATTCGATATTTTAGGGAAACCACGAAAATGTCTGTTTTCGGAAACAAATTTGCATTAACAGGCAAAAAAACTCTTAAAAATCTTGGAATGTTTACTGACATTAGTATTTTTACAAACAATTGCAGGGAAATATTTAAAAAATATTCTATTTTTGATGAAATTTTAAACAAATAAATGAAAAGCTTAAGAACAATTGCATTAAAAGAAGCTCAGAATAGAGTTTCACCTGAGGTAAAAGCTCCGTCGAACAGAATTTCTGAGTTTTTTGGCGTGAATGTTTTTGATAAGAAAAAGATGAAAGATTTCTTATCGAAAGAGGTATTTGAGAAACTTGTGTCAGCCATTGACCAGGGCGAATTGATTAATCATGAAGATGCCAATCAGATCGCTACAGCTATGAAAAGCTGGGCAATGGGCAAAGGTGCCACGCACTATACGCACTGGTTTCAGCCTTTGACAGGAACTACCGCTGAAAAACATGATGCGTTCTTTGAGCCTAGCAGCGATGGTGCAATTGAGAAATTTGCAGGAAGTGCACTTGTTCAGCAAGAGCCTGATGCATCAAGCTTCCCTAACGGCGGGATCCGCAATACTTTCGAGGCCCGCGGTTACACTGCATGGGACCCTTCATCTCCGGCATTCATCATGGAAAGCAAAGCTGGTAAAACACTTTGTATCCCTACTGTATTTGTTTCTTACACAGGCGAAGCGCTTGACTACAAAGCTCCTTTATTGAAAGCACTTGCTGCTATGGACAAAGCTGCTGTTGACGTTTGCCAGTATTTTGATAAAAGCATCACTAAAGTAAATGCATCTTTAGGTATCGAGCAGGAATATTTCCTGGTTGACCTTGCGTTGCACAATGCACGTCCTGACTTAGCTTTGACTGGCCGCGCATTGTTCGGTCACATGTCTGCTAAAGGACAGCAACTGGAAGACCACTACTTCGGTTCTATTCCTGAGCGTGTATTCACGTATATGGTAGATTTCGAAAATGAGGCTTTGAAACTGGGTATTCCTTTGAAAACCCGTCACAATGAGGTTGCTCCTTCTCAGTTTGAGTGTGCTCCTATCTATGAAGAAATCAACTTAGCAATCGACCACAACCAATTGCTGATGGATTTGATGGAGAAAGTAGCCTTGAGACACAACTTCAAAGTGTTATTGCACGAGAAACCATATGCAGGCATCAACGGTTCTGGTAAGCACAACAACTGGTCTCTGATTACTGACACTGGTAAAAACCTTCTTGCTCCGGGCAAAACGCCTAAAAACAACCTGATGTTCTTAACTTTCTTCGTGAACACAGTTAAAGCTGTACACGAGCATGCAGACTTGTTGAGAGCTTCTATCGCTTCGGTAAGCAACGATCACCGTTTAGGTGCAAACGAGGCTCCTCCAGCGATCATCTCTATCTTCCTTGGTCAGCAACTGAATGAGGTCCTTGATGAGATCGAGCACTCACGCATTAGCAAAAAAATCAAAGAAGACAATGCTTTATGGTTAGGTATCCCTAAAATCCCTCAAATCCTACTTGACAATACTGACCGTAACCGTACTTCACCTTTTGCCTTCACTGGAAACAAGTTTGAATTGAGAGCGGTAGGTTCTTCTGCGAACTCTTCTGCTCCTATGACTGTATTGAACGCAATCGTAGCTGATCAGCTGACTAAATTCAAAGTTGATGTAGATAAACTGATCAAGAAAGGCGAGAAAAAAGACATCGCGCTATTGACCGTCATCAAAAAATACATCAAAGAATCTAAAGACATCCGTTTTGAAGGAAATGGTTATAGCCAGGAATGGGCTGATGAAGCAGAAAGACGCGGCTTAGCCAATATCAAAACTACTCCGCTAGCGCTTGATGCTTATGTAAGTGAAAAATCTACAGAGCTGTTTACCAAAACAAATATATTCAGCAAACGTGAACTTCATGCCCGTCATGAGATCCTACTGGAAAACTATTACAAAAAACTTCAGATCGAAGCAAGGGTTATTGGCGAAGTGTCCAACAGCATGATCATTCCTGCTGTTATCGCTTACCAAAATTCTCTGATTGAAAATGCAAAGGGATTAAAAGATCTTGGCGTAAGTGCTGACATCCCTACAGGCATCATCAATAAGTTGACTGAGCACCTGACTATAGTTAAAAACAGTGTTGACGCGATGCTTGAAGCACGCAAGCAAGTGAATGCTGTTGAAGATACCCGCGAGAAAGCGATTGGCTATGATGAGAAAGTAAAATCTCATTTCGATAACATCCGCTACCATGCAGACAAGCTGGAGCAGATCGTTGACGACAGCGTATGGCCATTGCCTAAATTCAGGGAATTGTTGTTTATGAAATAATTCAACCTTTAATAACCAAATTTTTAGTTTTGTAGCCCCTGCTTTAATTAGTAGGGGTTATTTTTTTATCTTTGCGGTACATGAGTGATAACAGGTACAACCAGCGCGGCGTTTCTGCCTCCAAAGAAGATGTGCACCAGGCCATCAAGAATATAGATAAAGGTATTTTCCCTCAGGCTTTCTGTAAGATCATTCCAGATATACTGGGCGGTGACGATGCTTTTTGCAACATCATGCATGCGGATGGTGCGGGTACAAAATCTTCTTTGGCTTATGTCTACTGGAAGGAAACGGGTGATATTTCTGTTTGGAAAGGTATTGCCCAGGATGCCATTATCATGAATATTGATGACCTGATCTGTGTGGGTGCCACGGACAATATTTTATTGTCTTCGACCATTGGACGCAATAAGAACCTGATACCGGGTGAGGTGATCGCTGCGATCATCAATGGCACGGAAGAGATACTTGCGGATCTTCGTGAGCAGGGTATTTCTATTTATTCTACTGGTGGTGAAACTGCTGATGTGGGTGATCTGGTAAGAACAATCATTGTGGATTCGACTGTAACATGTCGTATGGAGCGTTCCAAGGTCATCAGCAACCATAAAATACAACCAGGCAATGTGATTGTTGGTTTGTCTTCTTATGGCCAGGCGACTTATGAAAGCGAGTACAACGGGGGTATGGGTTCTAACGGGCTTACTTCTGCCCGTCATGATGTGTTTGATAAGTCGGTAGCTTCAGGATATCCGGAGAGTTTTGACCCCGCTGTTCCTTATGACCTGGTTTTTTCCGGTGGCAAAAAACTGACGGATCTGGTTGAGGTCGGAAATGGTGCTGCAGTTACTGCGGGAAAACTCGTCTTATCTCCTACGCGCACTTATGCACCGGTGATTAAGAGGATACTCGAAGCGTTTCGCGACCAGATTGACGGGATTGTGCATTGCAGTGGTGGCGCACAGACTAAGGTGCTGCACTTTGTAAATGATGATGTACATGTGATCAAGGATAATCTGTTTCCCGTTCCACCGCTGTTTAAGCTGATACAGGAGCAGTCGGGCACGGAATGGAAAGAAATGTATAAAGTGTTTAATATGGGGCACCGTATGGAGCTGTATGTTCCAGCATCTATAGCAGCTTCTATTATTGAGATCTCAGAAAGTTTTGGTATTGATGCACAGGTTATTGGGCGGGTTGAATCTCTGGATAAGAAACAGGTAACGGTTGTTTCTGAGTTTGGAGAGTTTGTTTACAACTAGGTTTTCTTTTTAGAGAATTGCAGGATTTCTTGTTGGGAAATGGCAGGGTTTTCTTATTAAAGAAATTCAATGCTCTGTTTTCGGGCTGGCATCTCTTAGGCGCTCTGAAGGGAGCGCAAAGAGCGCTGATGCCCTCTCCCAGACATTGAATTTCCTGGATGCATATAGCGATGTTGTAAAGCTGCTTTTTTAAAGCAAGACTATTTGATTTTCTGCTTTAAAGCTTTCGCAATTGCAGCCTGCACCAGAGGCTCCATGATTGCATAACCGGCTTTAGTGGGGTGAATGCCGTCCTCAGCTAAATTCTTTGACAAACCATTGCGTTCGTCTTTCATCGCGTTGAAATAATCCACATAAGTGTATTTATTTTCGTCTGCGTAGCTTTTGATCCATTTGTTCAGGGCAATCACTTTGTCAGCGGGCTCTATTCCTGGCTTCCATGGGAATGCGAAAGCCGGCAGTACAGAAGATAAAACCACCCTGATCTTATTGGCCTTTGCAATTTCTGCCATCGCAGCAATGTTGTCTTGAATCATCTCAAGGGTTGAAGGCCCGGTATTTCCGGCGATATCATTGATGCCGCAAAGCAGTACCACAACCTTTGGTTTTAGAGCCACCACATCCTGGTGAAAGCGGATGAGCATTTGAGGTGTAGTCTGGCCGCTGATCCCCCGGCAGATATAAGGATTGGAAGAGAAAAACTCAGGAGAAGAATTCTTCCAGCCCTCCGTAATGGAATTGCCCATAAAAACGACCCTGGTTTCGCCCGCTGCTGGAGCACTCAATTTAGCATTTTCCTCCTGATAACGCTTGAGATTTGGCCAGTCCTGAGCCTGTGAAAACAATGAAGAAAAAAGCATGGCGGCAATTGCAGTAAGTTTGAGTGTGGTTTTCATAAGTTTTATATGGCTTAGTTGGTGCTGTTCAATGTGTAGGTCTGACCTGCTTTTGTAGCGAAGTCGTAAAGAATGGTTTCCTTAAGTGAAACTGTATTCAATTTGGCTTTTTCAGAAATAATTGGCTTTGGCGTCACGTTCACGGCGTAAAAGGGATTTGTGTTTTCACCCTTTGCTGCTTTAAGTGCAATACTTCCTTTCAATGCATTTGGTGTACGGATCCGGCAGTTTCCGCCATTGTTTGATCTGATCACCAGCTGTTTTACTTTTCCATCCTCCCATTTCAGGCTCACAATTTCAAAACCTCCCCTGGCACGTAATCCGCCAACGCTTCCGTTTGCCCAAACATCTGGCAATGCCGGCAATAAATGAATGTTACCGTCGTAACTTTGCATCAGCATTTCAGCGATGCCTGCGGTACAGCCAAAGTTACCATCAATCTGGAACGGCGGATGCGCGTCAAATAAGTTAGGATAAGTACCTCCGGATTCCGAACGGTTACTTGCCGGACTTAGCTGGTCAGTTAATAGTTTGTAGGCATGGTTACCGTCCAGGAACCTTGCCCACAGGTTGACCTTCCAGCCCATAGACCAGCCAGTAGAAACATCCCCGCGGTAAATCAGAGAAGTGCGTGCGGCATCGAAGAGTTCTGGTGTACGGTATGGTGAAATCTCCCCTGCCGGGAATACGCCGAACAGATGGGATACATGTCTGTGTTTGTCTTTTGGATTGTCCAGATCCTGCAGCCACTCCTGCAACTGGCTGTGTTGTCCTACCTGCATAGGCGCCAGACGGCTTCTCAGTGTTTGGAGCCGTTCCGCAAAATCCTTGTCTTTGCCCAATATTTCCGATGCACGGATCACGTTGGAAAAGAGTTCGAATAAGATCTGGTTGTCCATCGTGGTTCCAGCCTGTATAGATTTACCTTTAGCAACAGCAGGTGCATTTTCAGGTGAATTTGAAGGTGCTACGACCAGCCATTTATGCGTTGGTTCTTCAACAAGAAAATCGCTGTAGAACTGAGCGGAGCCTTTGATGGCATCGTACACGGATTCCAGATATTTCTTGTCACCGCTGTACAGATACTTATCCCAAAGATGACGGCTCAACCATGCACCGCCCATTGGCCACATACCCGAGTACACACCGTCGACATGGCCGGTAATGCGCCAAAGATCGGTATTGTGGTGTGTAACCCAGCCATTAGCTCCATACATTACTTTTGCAGTTTCTTGTCCGGTTTGGGACAGTTCCTTTACCATTTTGATCAATGGCTCATGCATTTCAGTCAGGTTGGTAGATTCGGCCGGCCAGTAATTCATCTCTGTATTGATGTTGATGGTATACTTACTACCCCACGGCGGGTTCATCTTATCATTCCAGATGCCCTGAAGATTCGCCGGCTGCCCACCAGGCTGCGAAGAGGAAATCAGCAGATACCTGCCAAACTGGAAGTACAACGCAGCAAGCTGAGGATCATTGCCTTTGGCAAAGTTCGCCAGACGAATATCTGTAGGATCTTTGATGGCATCTGTATGACCAAGATCCAGTTTAACGCGTTTAAAGTATTTTTGATACGCAGAGACATGGTTTTTCACCATCGCTGTGTAGGCCTTTGAACCGGCTTTGCTTAAATAGTCTGCAGCCCTTTTGCTTTCATCTCCACTCAGATCTTTATAACTGTTGAAGTTGGTAGCGATAGAGATCAAAAGGGTTACCGAATTAGCATTGTTTACATTGATGACGTTTTCAGTCGATGCAATCTTTCCCCCTTCGGCTTTAACCCTGACAATAGAAATGAATTTTACAGCTCCTTTCACCCCGTCCTTATCACCGGAGATACCACTTAAAACCAGCTCACTACCGTTTTTAACAGCAACCTGTGATTTTTGGCTACTTTCCATTCCTGCTGAAAAACTCAGCATCCCAGGTTTGTTTGTACTGAGTCTTACAACGATAACCTGATCAGTAAAAGAAGCAAAGATCTCTCTTGTATAGTTCACACCATTGACCACATAGCTTGTTTTGGTTATGGCTTTATCTAGATCCAGTTCCCTGTAATAATCTGAAAATGTTTCATGACCCGGAAAGGTCAGTTTCAGGTTACCGAGCAACTGGTAATTCATACCGTTGATCCTTGATTCTACATTGGCCGCTGCAACCTTGCTGGCCTCATCATATTTGCCTTCAAAGATCAATTTTCTGATCTCAGGCAGGGCCGCTAAAGCTTTTGGATTGTCATTGCGGTTTGGCCCTCCTGACCAAATGGTCGCTTCATTCAATTTGATCAGCTCCTCCTGTGGATTGCCATACACCATGGCGGCCAGACGGCCGTTCCCTACAGGCATTGCAGCTTCCCAAACCTTATCTGCAGGCTTGTCATACCACAATTTCATATTGGCATGCTGGGCATTTGCTACCGCAGCGCAGATAAGCAGTACCACACTTGTCAAGGCCGTTTTGATAAATACCTGATATTTCGGTTTGTTGGTTTGACTATTAAACATAGGATAGGTTTGGTTATTTTTGTGCAGTCTCAAGTTCTTTAATGGTCCAGGGGTTTGACCGGTTTGCGTTTTCAGCCCTTACCTTTTTCACCTGCGAAGGCTTCACTACGGAAGATTTATTGCCAAGGTCATTTCTGATGTAACTCAGCACCGAGGCGATATATTCATCACTGTTTGCGCCCAGTGCCGGCATCATATCCGGATAAGTTTTACCCTCAATGGGGCCGGATAGTCCATGCAGTAAGATCTTGATCAATTTTTCCGGATCGGCATTGACATCTCTGGCACCCGCCAGTGCCGGTGCAGGCATATCCTTACCGCCATTGTTTATTCCTTTTCCATCTGCTCCATGACAAGTCGCACAGAGCTGTTTGAAGATCACCGCCCCGTCCTTTATTAATTTCTGATCAGCGGCAGCCATGAGTTTGGCTTTCTGCTCCGATTCAGCGCTTTCCCTGAGCTTACCCTGATACCTGTTCTGCGATTCAGCAAGCAGCTTATCATCAGGATAGCTCTTCAGCAGACCTGTGATGATTTGCTCTGCCTTTTCAGATTTATTAAACCTCAAAGAAAGGGCAAGCTGCAAGCGTACATCGGCACTCGGATCATTTTTTAGTGCCTCTACCGAAGCCAACAGATCCTGATCACCATTTGTTAATGCCTCTTCAGCGATCCAAAGCGAGGTTTTCCTCACCTCAGCATCCTGATCCTTAAACGCGGCGAGCAATACCGGACGTTCAAGTGCATTCAATCCGTTCAATGTCCATAAAGCATGGATCCTGGCCAGCTGAACAGTAGATTTAAGAGCGAGTGCTTCCAAAGCCGGAACCACACTTTTATCTCCCCGTACTACCAGTAACTTTTGTGCATTGTCACGCCACCAGCCATTTGGATGGCTCAGGTATTGAACCAGCTGGGCATTTGGCAGGCTCAGCATCCTTGGAACGGTTTTATCTGGCTTGATGCCGTCATAAACCAACCTGTAAATGCGACCCCTGCCTATGTTTTTGTCTAGTTTCTTCTGATCGATCTGATTGCGCAGATAAGTCCCTTTCCTGGTCCAGTTTCCTTCCTGAATAATGCCACGGTGCATATCTACAATATAAAGACAGCCGTCGGGTCCGGTGGCACTGTTGACCGGTCTGAAGTTCATGTCCGTGGAAGCAATGAACTCTTCACCCGGATACGCATTAGTCAAAGTAATCTTGGCATTTGTGTTACTTAGTTTTGCCCTTCTGATGAGTCTGCCTACGGGCTCAGGTATAAACAGATCTCCTACCGCATCAGCCGGCAATGCGGTACCCCTGAAAACAGACTGCCCCGCACAGGCTGTAAAATGATTGAGCGTACTGTCTGCCCTAAGACGTCCGAGACCTCCCTGAACATCAGGTGTGGAGATGACCGGCCATACAGACTGAAAGTCTTTATCCAGCTGACCACCCACATCCAGCCTTCCGAAATAAGGATTTTGCTGAAAATCAAGTGCCGGAGTCTCGCCACCGGCTGCCGAGTAAAACAGCCGGCCATGGTTGTCATTGGCCAGGCCCCATTGCCCGCCGGAGCCATTGATCAGTTTTTCAGTTTTCAGCATGCCATTATCGTATTTATAACGCACATCCTGATAAGTCACATAGATTTTATTGTCCAGGTTCCAGATCAGCCCGCTTTTCTGGTGCTCCAGGTTATTGGTGCTGACCTCATCATTACGGTACACCATTTTCTTTTCATCAGCTACGCCGTCACCATTGGTATCCCGGTAACTGTAAATGTGATTGGAATTGGTTTCACTGACCAAAAGGCGGTCATCCAGCGTCAGTATCAGTCGTGGTAAAAGCAAATTATCAATGAAAACGACCGATTTATCCATTTTGCCGTCACCATTGGTATCCTCGAGCCTTTTGACCTTACAAACCGGCTTCATCTCATCAGAGCCATCAGCATCCTGCATATAGGTATTCATTTCGGCAACAAACATTCTGCCGTTTCCGTCCCATGCAATGGCAACAGGTTCATGGATCATAGGTTCGCTGGCCACCAGTTCCAGATGATACCCTTTTTGAAGGTGAATGGCTTTAAGACTTTCCTGCGGAGAAAGGTATTGAGATGAGGGACTGGTATTTACGATGATCTTCCCTTCGGCATCGCGCTTCAGCGAGCTCTGGGTTACCTTGCAGGCATAGATGAACGTAAACAGCCCGAGTATACCCAATACCCATTGTTTGGTTCGTTTCATTTTATATTTGGTTTGTTTGTATGCTGGCTTTGAGGGGGCTGGTCTATTTCTTTAGACCGAGCGCGTATTTGATACCGCCCAAAAGATGCTGGAGGTACAATGGCTCCTGGTAAGATTCAGCAGTATGCCCTAGCTCCGTGTAAAAAGCTCTTCCGCCATCATACTCATGGTACCATGCCATAGGATGCTTATCACCCATTTTCCCGTTGCCCGCGTCGTAGGTTGTTTCATCGATAGACATCAGCACATTAAGCCCTTCTGCCATCCATTTAAAATTGTACCATTCGTCTTTCCTTTTCCACTCAGCAGGCAGGTGTTTGGTAGAGATATGATCACGGTTGGTTACCTTTATGGTAGCCATCTGCTGGGCAGGATGCGAGGCAAAATATGCACCCACCAGGTTACCGTACCATTTCCAGTCGTATTCTGTATCGCTTGCCGCATGTACTCCTATGAAGCCACCACCATTTTTGATGTATCTTTCAAAAACAGCCTGTTGATTATCATTCAATACGTCTCCGGTCGTGCTCAAAAAGACTACTGCATTATATTGCTTCAAATTGGCATCCGTAAACTTAGCCGAATTGACCGTACTGTCGACATCAAATTTGTTTTCAGCTCCAAGCTTCTGAATGGCTGCAATACCTTCTTTGATGGCATCGTGATGGAAACCTGCAGTTTTACAGAAGATCAGGATTTTTTTGTTCTTTGCGTAGGCCGAAGAGCCCAGCAATATTCCTCCCATCAGGAGGAATAAGGCTAAGTGTTTTTTCATCTGGTTAATATTTTGTTTCGGTGATGAAGCTATCATGATCTTAATCATTTCATTTATGATTTGAAAGATCATGATGGTTTCATCTGGCTAATTATTTAACTGACAATATGTACGTCACTATTTTCTTTGCGTCATCAACTGACAGCGCCGGGTGCGGCGACATTGGTATAGCACCCCAAACTCCTGATCCGCCTTCAACCACTTTTTTGGCCAGTGCGTTTTTGTTTTCTTCATTGGCAGGGTACTTTTTTGCAATCTGCTTGAAACCCGGCCCTACCAATTTGACATCCAGTTTGTGACAGGCCATACAGTCTGACTTGGCAATAAGTGCTTTACCCGCAGCAGCATCCGCTGAAGGTGCAGCCCCTGTAGTTTTTTTTGCGGCAGCCGCCGGCTTTTTAGTTTGTGCAACTCCCTGTGATGCACATACAGAAACAACGGCAAATACAATTGCCGGAATAATTAAGGTCCTCTTCATTAGGTGTGTTATTGATTTAAATTATTAAACGTGAAATTAGTCAGAAAAGTTAAAAAAACCTTAAAAAATGATTAATCTCATTGATAAGTTACAAGAATACGTGACATTTTTGAAAAAATGCCCGTTATCCTTCTTTTGATAACGGGCATTATAACAGTTTATTTCACTCCCCATTTTTTGTTCGGCAACGGACCCATTTCCAGTTCCAGTTTACCACCGGCCATGAGCTGTTCATGACTAAACCATGGTGTATTAATCACTTTTCCATTGAATTTGGCGCTCTGAATATATTTGTTTTGCACAGAGCACTTATTGGCGATCATCTGGAACTGTTTTCCGTTAGGAAGATCGATAGTCACATTTTCAAACACCGGACTACCAATGGTGTACGCAGGTATACCAGGCGTGACCGGATAGAAGCCCATTGATGAAAAGACCACAAAAGCAGTCATTCCGCCCCCATCCTCATCACCGGGAATACCAAACACATTGTCTTTAAACCAGGTATCCAGCAAGAACCTGATTCGTTTTTGCGTTTTCCAGGGCGAACTGCTGAAATTATAAAGATAAGGGATATGGAAACTGGGTTCATTGCCCATAGAAAACTGACCAACAATGCCGGTAAAGTCGGGAAATTTGGCCCAGAGCTCATATTTGCTCCTGCCAAGAGGCTCACGGTAAAGCTGGTCTAGCTTGTTTTCAAAGTTGTTTACCCCGCCAAAGAGACCTATTAAGCCTTTTACATCATGCTGTACCTGCCATAGATAAGTCCAGCCATTGTTTTCATCATAATAGTCCCTGCCACCCATACCGCCATCAAATTTAGGATCTATCTTAATCCAGTTACCATCCTTGTCTTTTGGCAAAAACATCTGGGAATTATTGTCCCAAAGGTTTTTATAGTTGTTGCCTCTCGCGTTAAATCTCTTATAATCCTGGTCCTTTTTCAGTTCCTTTGCAAACTCGCCCAGCGCCCAGTCGTCATAACTGTGGCCCAGAGTAATGGCAACTGCCTGGCGCTTTTCAAAACCGTGAACGGTTTTATTGGTCTCCTCTTCACCAATCTTCAAAGCAGGAAAATAACCTTTTTCATAATAGAAGTCCTCCAGGTCAGTTTTAGGTCCATTCTTCCAGGGCAGCATGGTGGCCTGTGTGGCATTTTTAAGCATACCTTCATAGGCTGCATCTACATCATAGTTCCTGATGCCTTTGCGGTAACCGTCCAGAAAAGTAATGGTAGAATGAAATCCGTTCATACAAGGGTTATCACCGTACAGCAACGGAAATGTAGGAACCCATCCGCTTTGCTGGTACATCAGCACATACGAATTCAGCATGTCACCTTCCTGAGCGGGGTTGAGAATCGTTCTTAGCGGATGATGAGCAAGGTAGGTATCCCAAACCCAGTCATCTACATAAAAAGGACGGTTGGTCTTATGCACCTGTTTGTCATAACCGCTGTAATACTGTCCGTCTTCAGTAATATCTACCATACGCTCGTAGCAGCGGTACAGCGCAGTATAAAAGCTGCGTTTCTGAGCTTCAGTTCCACCCGTCGACTTGATCTGGTTAATCACCTTAGACCATGCCGCCTCACCAAGTTTAATCTGCTGATCAAAAGTAGCAGTCTTTAGTTCGTTGCTATAATTTTTTTTTGCCTGATCAGCACTGATAAACGATAGTGCATACTTAAGCTCTATGGTTTTTACTCCTTTATCAAAGGTAAGCAGCAATTTGTTTCCATTCTTTTCTGCTGATGCATCGGCATTCAACGTGCCATACATATAGACCTTAACACCATCCCAGGTCTCCATACCCCTGACCTCTCTGGCCGATGCCAGCTGAATATTACCTTCACCCCTGTTATATTTATCAAAGATCAGTGCTTTTGAACTATTATGAGGAAAATCAAACTTAAAAATGCCTGTCTTTTTACCAGGGGCAAATTCTACCTTAATATCACTGTCAATCAGATAAGTAGAATAATACCAGGGACGGTTGATCTCCAGATCATGGTCATAGGTCATTCTCTTCGTATCCTGCGCACTTAGGGCGGGCTTAACCGAAAAGACCTGCCCGTTCCGGTGCGAGACCACCGTTAGAGGAAAATTAGAGATCTGATCGTCCATATAATCAGCCCTTTGAGGCGTCATCCTGATCACCTGGTTGGGCAATTGGATGGTTGGTCTTGTAGGTTCCAAAATTGCACCTACGTTTCCGATCCGGGGATCAACATATTTCAGATTTCCTTCACCGCTATAGTTTGGCTGTTGTGCCTGCGCAAACAAAACCGGTAAACAGGCGAACGCCAGGGTTAAAATGGTTGTTTTAGGTTTAAATCGTGTGTTCATATCATAAAAGTAATAATTTTATTTACGCTCCGGCATTTTTATGCTCAGGGACTTTTCATTGCGCAGCATTTTGGCTGCTTCTCCCGTCAGCCACAAATAGTGGTCTGAGGGCTTTCCATCATTATTTACAAAAGAAGTCACTTTACTTACAGGCGGATTGTCCGTAACCTTGAATATGGCAGTAGCTTCATTTACCTCATCAAACATCGCCACATACAGCATCGACGCACCTACATTGATGACAGTAGCGATTTGCTGCCAGTAAAAGCGGCCTCCTTGTCTCGGAATGG
This sequence comes from Pedobacter ginsengisoli, assembly GCF_030244015.1. Classification (GTDB taxonomy): domain Bacteria; phylum Bacteroidota; class Bacteroidia; order Sphingobacteriales; family Sphingobacteriaceae; genus Pedobacter; species Pedobacter ginsengisoli. Next base: position 469,540 of record NZ_JASSYX010000002.1, on the reverse strand, counting down.
AGCCCACCGGTTTCACGTCATCAGGAAACTCGTATTTGCTCAGGTTGTGCCAGCTAAAACCAGGATAAATGCAAGGTACGTAGTCGACCTTATTGTCGCGGCACCATTTGATATCCGCTATAGTATTGTCCCTCAGTCTGTCCATGTCATTATGGAGCAGCGGCGAATAACGCTGTACCGACCATGGCAGCACTATATCGCTTTTTTTGATCAGCTCATGCAGGTAGGGATCATTTACGCAATCAGCATTGAGCGTACGCCAGGCCATAGGGACACCCAGCATAACCGAGCAATTGCCATAAACAGGATCATTTTTAAGAAAATCTATGAATTTATCCAATCCGATATTGCGCATATTGTAAGGCCTGTCAGGAAATCCGATTCCCCATATAGTTACCAGGGGCTTGCCATTGTGGTGAATATAGGTTTTTTTACCGGTCTGATTGGTTACTTTAAGCTCATCGACCAAGTATTTCCAGTCGGCGATCAGCGCAGAACAGTCCTCATTTGAAGCGCCCAGTCCGGAAAGGTCATACATGACCCCGATTGCCCTTACATTCTTTGAAGCCGCTTCAAATGCATTTTTTAGCACAGTTACTGATTCCATGTCCCTGTTTTTTGCATTGCCAAAAAACCTCTGCATAAACACACCGTCAAGGCCGTACTCCTTCATCCATTTGAAATGAAGATCTACCGTGCTCTTGTCGTGCGAGCTGAAGAATTTCGCAGTTTCGCCATTATTGAGTTTGTAAGGCGTATTGTAGGTCTTTTCATATTCCCTGACGTCGGGCCACATGTCTATTCCGTTACGATTTTCAGTACCGTATGCCCAGCGCTTGGACTTGGTTCCATCGCCTTCGGCCCTGAACCAGCCCTGGTAGCCCGCCATGACCAGGCCTTTGTAAGACGGATATTCGGTCTGCTTGCTGTGTTTGGATTGAGCGGCGCCGTAAAACGGCATGCAGATGCATACCAGCGCCGAATAGCTTAAGAATTTTGGAATTGATTTCATAATTAATTTGGGTTTTAGCAGAATTTCTTCATACAGCAAACCGCATCTGGTTTACCTCAGTTATAAAGTACCGTGTAAATGCTTAACAAAACATTAATGATTCATTAAACCCAACAAAATAACGATAAAACAAAAAAATCCCCCGATTAATCTGGAAACATTCAGTGAACGATTCGTTTTACGAGCGTATTGGCGCACAAGATATCACCTCTCATGTGAATTTTTCTGCACTGAGCCATTGGGGAGCAAAAAGTGATTTAAGGGAAACTGGTTTTACCAGTCAGGGCTATTTTTTAATTTCCCTGGGATTCCGGGAACATCTGATAAAAAGCCTGGAAGGCGAATCCGACATCGTCAAGGCGGCTCAAAAAGCAGCAACTATAAGCAATACACTACTGATGGATATGGGAAACAAATACAAAGTTATCCGGGCTCGCATGCTATCCCTCTGATTTAGGCTAGGACTTTACAGACAGTCCTTCACCTTTCTTTTTAAACCAATCCTGCTTCGGGTTGTTTATTTTTTTATTTTATGACATCGATTTGGTCACGTTCAGAACTAATTTTACCTGTCAGTTGTTATTGATTTAATTTAACAGTTATAGACAGAGAAAAATGGGTTTAATGGGTTACTACCTGATAGCAGGTATTATGTTTGTTATTGGCCTTATTGTAAGCAACAGACTGAAAAGCAAATTTAAGGAATATAGTGAGATCGGCCTCTCCAATGGACTCAGCGGCAGGGAGATCGCTGAAAAAATGCTTTCAGATAACGGGATTTATGATGTGCGTGTCATTTCCGTGGAAGGACACTTAAGCGATCACTATAATCCTCAGGATAAAACTGTGAATTTAAGTTCCGATGTTTTTCTGGGAAGAAGCGTATCAGCTGCAGCAGTGGCGGCACATGAATGCGGGCATGCTGTACAACATGCCCGGGCATACAGCATGCTGCAATTCCGCAGCGCCATTGTTCCGTTGGTGAATATAAGCTCCCAACTTTCTCAGTGGGTAATATTAGCCGGCCTTGGTTTTTTAGTCGGAAGCGCAAACCCTACTGTTTTACTTGTTGGCATCGTACTGTTCGCCATCACAACACTTTTCACTATTATTACACTTCCTGTAGAATATGACGCGAGTAACCGTGCCTTAAAATGGCTGGAAAGTAATCATATGACAACTGCCGCCGAATATGATAAAGCAGCAGATGCGCTCAAATGGGCTGCACGCACTTATGTGGTCGCAGCCATCAGTTCAGTTGCGACTTTACTTTATTACATTCTCTTATTTGTAAATAGCAGGGACCGGAACTGATAATTCCTCTTATATGTTTTCCCTGAACAACAATAAGGGCAGATCAGTATGGAAGGCCAATTGCTCCGTTACACCCCTGTGAAACAGGCTTTCAAAAAACCCATATATTTTGGGCACCGTAATCACCAGATCAGCCTTATTTTTTTTCGCAAATTCCATGATCCCAATTGCCGTGTCCTTATGATCCGTATAGTGGTACTCAGGATGCTGGGCATCCCATAACTGGTGCAGGTCAGTCATTTCGTTAATGGTATCCGGATCAAAATGCGCTCCGTCACGGTCGACATTTAAGATGAGCAAATTTGCATCTAAAGCCTTTACAAAAGCTTTAATCGCATAGAACGGAGTTGTTTGAGAGACCTGCTTCAAATCGCAGGCAAAAACTATTTTTTTAATGCTTTTAAAAAACGCTCCGAAAGGTACAATCAGCAAGGGTGCCACACAGTTCCTGGCCAGATCCAGGGCATTACTGCCAATCAGGACCCGCTCCAGCTTGCTCTTGCCTGTCACGCCGGCAACAACCAGTCCAATATGCTGCTGCCCGACGAGCGTGTTCACTGCAGTAACCAGAGTTCTTTCATCAGTGCGGACTTCTATCCTGATTTCCGGGTCCATATATTTTTCCAGCTCGTTTTTCAGTTCTGAAATCCTCTCCGGGCTTTGCTCAGGCGATTCTACAAACCCTGTTCCAGCCGGAGTGGTTGCCATCGGGGGCATCAAAATCCACTCATCGGAATGGTACAGCATAAAGTCTGTTGCTTTTAGCTGCCGGGTTAATCCGGCCGCATAAAGGGCAGCATTCCATGCAGGAACTGAAAAATCGGTCAGCACCAGCATACGCCTTACGCTATATAATGTATCCATTCCCTATCTCCTTTCCAGAGGCTTTCAGGCCCTCTTAATAAAATGCACAACCAGATAGAGAGATAACAGATGTACTTCGAAATTGTTCCGGTTTTATAAAAAGAAGCCGCTTACATGAAAAGAGAAAGTTAAACAAAGTCAGTAATTATTTGTTTATTCTGTTTTCAAGGGGAGGCATATCCCTGAAAGAGACGAAGAAACGGCCATGTTTATGCGTTAACATACTTCAGATGAAGAACTTTTTGAATTTGGCGTATATTGTTTGTTTCCTGGGATTCAGTTCCTTTCTAAAACCACTATCTCAGGACGCCTTCCTGCAGTCGGGAGCATATTCATTGATTTTCAAAGAATCACAGGATCTTCCCGTATCCATGGGTGTAAAATCTGTATTATTTAATTCCTGCGGAACGAAACTGTACGCGCTCAGCCTTGAAGGGATGTGCATTTATGAATTTGACCAGAAAAGCAAAAAACTTCTCAGGGAAATTAATTTTAAACCCACCAAAGCCAGGGGATGGGATTACTCCCTGAACCGAGGCATTCCTTCTTTTGCAGAAAAACCTGTTGAAGCTTGTTTCAGTCATCAGGATAAGATCTTATGGGTCTCATTGCACAATGCCGGCGGCATAGTCCCGATAGCAATGGATACTTTACCTCAGCGGAAATCACTATCTGTTTTACCTGGCAAAGTTGCTTATATTACTGATTTTGAAAGGCAGAAACGGGATACAGTGTACCTTCCCCTGATCAGGACAGGAGAAATACCCAAAGTTATTGCCAGGACTGAAGACAGCAAATTTCTGGCAGTAAGCAACTGGGGTTCAAAATCAGTAAGCATTTTAAAGCTGAATGACACACTAGCGCCGTACGGGAAAAAAATAGCGACTATAAATTTACCCGAAATCCCGAGAGGAATCGCCGTAGATGACAAAAATGAGAAGACATACGTGGCGATTATGGGCGGGAATAAAGTCGCTGTGATCAATAATAAAAACTGGAAAATCGAAAAGAACCTCCCTGTTCTCACCAATCCACGCCACCTGCTGCTCGACAGCAACGGAAATCTGCTCATTTCTTTTAACACGATCGCTCAAATCGGTTGCTTTAAAGCAAGCACAGGGAAATCATTATTTAAAGTGAATACACATCAGCAACCAAGAACCATTGCACTTTCAAAAGATCAGCGGTTTCTCTTTGCTGCCTGTTACGCCGGAAACAGGGTAGATGTTTTTAAAATCAACAGAAAGGGTTTTACCAGGATCTATTCTTTCCGCTGCAGCGGAAAGCCCGTTGGCATAGCCCTTTACGAGAACGAGGACAAACTCGAAGCCTGGGTTAGCTGTTATCTGTCAGATCACCTGAAAGCATATGAATTTGAGAAAAAACTATAGATGCAGCGCTATCTAGTGAAACGGGTACCTGTTTTAATGTTTTGGAATGTATTTTCTCAGAATTTTATAAAGCAGACTCAGATCAAAGGGTTTTTCGATGTAACCATCAAACCCATTGATCCGGTATTCCTGGTTGATATTGCTGTTGCAGCTTAATGCCAGTACCGGCAAATGGGGGTATTTCCCTTTGATCTGATGGCAGACTTCAATACAGGCATCCCCGTGCAATTTATAATCCAGCATGACAACATGAGGTCTGACCTCATCAATAACATCTAAAAAATTTCCATTGATATCTGTAAGGGAGAATACTTCAAAACCTTCCATTTGTAAAGCAAGGGTCAGAACGTCTAATACGGCTTCATCAGTATCCTGCACAATTATAGTCTCCATGATCAACTGCTTATGACCCAAAAAAAAGAAACTTAAAACGAAGCTATACCTTTTTGACGGATTTAAAATAAATATAAGAATAAATGAATATTTCTGCAAAATTTAACCACTTGATTTCGTCATGCATTCCGGATGAAGCCAGTGTAACGGTCTGACAGGCTTTGTTTGAAAGATTTTGAACCAATCTTTGTCCCGATTGTTATCTTAACACATTGTTTTTGCATCTGGTTATGCTCCGCGGAATTCATCCGTAAGATTAGTAAAGGAAAATATCATGGATACATTTTCTATAAAATTCAGAGCAGGAAGCCTGGATCTGGATGCCATTGTTACTCAGCATGATCATCACCGGCAGTTTAAGGTTGAGATGGTCACCAATGAGAAGGAGCCAATTTTATTAAACAGATCAGCAGAAGGTGCCTGGGATATTGTTCAGCGGGGGCCCCGGAACTTTTCTGACCAGGATTTTCAGGAGTTGGAAAATGCGATAGAACGGCAGCTTGAAGACATTTATAGAGTGAAAAATATGCTCGTGCTTACTGACTTTTCCGATTCAGCCACCAATGCTGCCAGGTACGCGACTGCATTGGCCCATGAGCTAAATACTGAAAATATCATATTGTACCATTCTTATGTATCAATCGCTGTACCGCCGACTGCTTTTGCACCTGCCTCAGGAGGTTTTACGGAGTCTGCTGATGAAAGCCTGCAACTGATCACGGAACTGAAAAACGATTTGGAAGAGCGGGTCCCCGAACAAACCAATATAGAGATCCGGACTGACGAAAGAACATTGCTTTCCGCGGTTAATACACTCGTGGAGCAACAGCACATTGGCCTCGTGATAACCGGGATTACCGGAAAAAGCAGTCTGGAACGGACTCTGGTTGGCAGTAATACCATCAGCCTGGCAAAAGATTGCCTGGCTCCATTGCTGATAATCCCCCCGGTGGCAGCATTTCACCCGATAAAAACAGTAGTTTTTGCCTGTGACCTGAAACAGGTTTCTGCGTCAACCCCGGTTAGGGCAATAAAAACTTTTGTTCATGCATTGAAAGCCAGGTTGCTCATCTTAAATGTTGATCGTGACGGAGCGCATTTTAATCCGGATACCATCAACGAAATGACCGACCTCCATCAGCTCTGGGATGATGAGCAACCGGAATATCATTACATCGACCACGAAGATACGGTAGCTGGTATTATGGAGTTTGCCGGACAGCAGCGGGCAGAACTGGTGATTACTGTTCCGAAACAATATGGTTTTTTTGAAGGCATTTTTCATCGGAGTATGGCTAAAAGACTTGCCTTTCATACGCACCTGCCCTTATTAGTGTTTAAAGAAGACATATAGGTACGGCGGAGATTGGTAAAATTATTTCTTCGTCAAAGCCACGAAAAAGCAATCAGAAAGACACAGCCAACTACTGCGATTTACAAGGCAGCTGGAATTGAAATAGCCTAACTGGCGGCAGTTGCAATACTGCTCTTTTTTTCCTCGATCGCCTGCAATAACTGATCATAAGGCTTGTTGAATTTTTCTATACCTTCTTTTTCCAGTTGCGCACCAATTTCAGCCAGGTCAATGCCGATCTTTTTTAGTTGTACCAGAGTTTGGCCGGCACTGTCCAGGTCATGTTCCAGACGGCTTGCCGGACGTCCATGATCCCGGTAAGCATCCAGCGTTTCCGGAGGGATGGTATTGATTGTTTCGGGGCCGATCAGTGCTTCTACATATTTGGTATCCGGAAAGGAAGGGTCTTTAGTTCCGGTACTTGCCCATAAAACGCGTTGAGGCATAGCGCCATTGACCTGTAGCTTTTTAAAACGGTCACTGCTGAAAACACGTTTATAGATCTGATAAGCTTGTTTAGCGCAGGCAATGGCAACCTCCCCCTTCATTTCCGGATGACCCTTTGTTTCCAGGACCGGATCAACCAATACATCTATACGGCTCAGGAAAAAGCTGGCTACCGATGCAATATGGTCAATAGGCTGGCCAGCAGCAACCCGGTCTTCCAGTCCCGACAAATAAGCATCGGTGACCTGCTCGTAGCGATCGAGGCTAAACAGCAGGGTAATGTTGATGTTCAGCCCTTCGCCAATCGTTTTACGAATGGCCGGCAGGCCCTCTGGCGTTGCCGGTATCTTGATCATCACGTTTTCCCGGTTCACCTTTTTCCAAAGCTCCACTGACTGTTTGATCGTACGGTTGGTATCATGCGCCAGGCGCGGCGAAACTTCCAGACTAACATAACCATCCGCCCCTTTCGCAAAAGTGGGGCCGAATACATCTGCGGCGTTTTGAATGTCAGTTACAGCCAGGTTGTAAAAGATCGCCTCGTTATCCTGGTATGCAGCAGCAAGTGTCCTGATCTGCTCATCGTAATCAGCGCTGCCGCTGATGGCCTTCTCAAAAATAGCCGGGTTAGAGGTCAGCCCCCTCAGGCCGTCATTCTCAATATATTCTTTTAGCTGACCGGAAACGATCAGATGACGGTCTAGAAAATCCAGCCAGATACTCTGGCCGAAGTCCTGTAATTGTTTTACTTTGCTAGTTTCCATGATACAATTCTTATTTTTTTTGTCAAATCAATGTGGACAGTTCTATATTTAATGAAACGCCGGTGCCGGTATCAGGGATCGGACCTCATTGACAATAGCCTGGGCATTAATACCGGCATGTTCCAGCAACTCGTCCATTTTTCCAGATTGGGAAATTCGATTTACCGCCATTTTTTTAACATATACCCCTTTGTCAGATGCTGCTAGCGCAGCCATTGCAAAATCACCCATCCCCCCATGCGCAAAATGATCTTCAACAGTAATCAGGATAGCGTGCCTGGTTTCCTGTATGCATTTAATCAGTGTATCCTTGTCAATTGGATGAACCGAATAACAATCCAGCACCCGGACCCTGATCCCTTCTTCATTCAATCTGTCAGCCGCCTTCAGCGCTTCAAATACAGTAATGCCAGTAGCAGCGATCGTAAGCAGATCATCTTCGGACTGTCTCAGCAATTTTGAACCGCCCACTTTAAATTCTTCATGATCATCATAAAGTACAGGCGTTTTAGGGCGCAGTGTCCGCATATAAACAAAACCCTGATGGTCGATCATCAGAGCGGTCAACCGCATTGTTGACAGCGCATCTGCCGGCTGAAAAATGACCGTATCCGGCAGGGTACCAAATAGCGCAATATCTTCCAGCCCCATTTGCGATGGTCCGTCCTCACCGATAGAAACACCCACATGAGAACCCACAAATTTGATATTCGCTTCCGACACTCTTGCCATACGGATCTGATCAGCAGCCCTGGTCAGGAATGAACCGAAAGTAGCCACCACAGGGATTTTTTTCAAGCGGGACAGGCCCGCTGCCGCGGATACCATATTTTGCTCGGCGATATAGCATTCTACAAAGCGCTGAGGAAGCGTTTTAAAGAAATCTTCAGTAAAGGTCGAATTTTTCACATCAGCGTCCAGTACGTAAACATCCGTATTTTTGTGTCCCAATTCGGCCATCACCTGACCAAAGACCTCCCGTGTAGCATATTCCCGGTCCTTTTCAAAGGAAAATCCTGTAACCGGCCCCGCAACTGCCTGCTCTGGTAACCTGGTTAAATCCGGTTGCTTTAGATTGAACCTGAGGCTATCATCGGTTTCGCCTAATTCTTTCAGCGCTTTTTGCAATTCTTCCTCATTCAGGGCTTTCCCATGCCAGCCCTCCTTGTCTTCCAGGAAAGAGATCCCCTTCCCTTTAATTGTCTGCGCAATGATGGCCAGGGGCCGGTCGCCCTGATGATAAAACGCCTGTTCAAATGCGAGATCTGCCTCTTTAAGATCATGACCATTGATCACAATCGTTTCAAAACCAAATGCCCGGAACCGCTGCTCATATTTCTCTACATCCCATCCAAACATAGTTTCACCGCTTTGCGCCAAACGGTTGATATCCGCGATGGCCACAAGATTGTCCAGACGGTGACAGGTAGCGAAGTTGGCAGCTTCCCATATCTGCCCTTCTGCCAGTTCACCATCGCCCATAAGCACATAACTCTTATACGGAAGAGACTCTCTTTTGGCCAGCAATGCAAGCCCGGCACCAACTGAAAGTCCCTGGCCCAGCGACCCTGTAGCCGCCTCTGCATACCTAAACTTCGGTGTAGGATGTCCTTCAAAACGGCTATTGAACTTTCGCAGTGTATTTAATTCTTCCAGCGGATAAGCATCAGCCATCCCAAATAGCGTATACAGCAGCGGTGCCGCGTGCCCCTTAGATAGTATGAAGCGGTCGTTATATAAATTAAGCGGATTTTTGATGTCATACCTGAAATACCGGTCAAAAAGTACCGCCATGAGATCAGCAGCCGATAAGCAGGAAGTAGGATGTCCCGATCCTGCAGCTGTAGTAGCAGTCAGACACCATTTGCGGATCAGGTCAGCTTTTTCCTTTAATTCTGCATAGTTTTCCATAATCTTGTTGTTTTAAAATTTATTTATAAGGGCAGTTGTGCCGTCGTCTTTATAAACTGAGGCGCGGCTGCTTAAGGTAAGATTCCATGTCAATGATATTTTAAGTTCTCACTCGATTGCTGAGAACGATCATGTAGACCATTTTATAACAATTGGAATTTTAATTGGTTCAGATAAAACACCATCCTGAATTCAGGCATCTCCGACATATTGCCCATCCCCGATGCAGCGCTGGGAGCCATCGCCTACGTAATAGACGCGGTTACAGGTATCATCGGCGGCACCAGGCGCTGGCGGACTATGCCCTGGATGGTCATCCTGTTTGGAATAGCCGTAGGGCCGCTTGGTCTGGTCAGTATTTTACTGGTCATCCTTCAGCCCGTACTCTTCAATTCCTGGTGTACCCTGTGCCTTACCTCGGCAGTAATTTCTATTTGGATGATAGGGCCGGCTATGGACGAGACACTTGCTTCCATGCAATATATAAAAGGTGTAAAAGATTCAGGCAAATCGGGATGGAAAGCATTTTGGGGGTTTAATCAATAAATTATGTGGGCGCAAATTATAAATACATTAATTGGAATATGGCTGACGGCTAGCCCGGGCATATTCAACTATAAAGATTCGGGAGCAGACAGCAACCACATCATCGGACCGGTCATTGCCACCATCGCAATGGTAGCCTGCTGGGAGACAACCAGGGGGCTTCGCAAGCTCAATATTCCGCTGGGACTATGGGTCTGGGCTGCCCCATGGATATTAGGATACCAGGATCCGTTTCCCATCATCAACGATATGGCATGCGGGATCCTGGTAATAACACTGGCATTTGTCCGGGGACAAATAAAAGGAAAGTACGGGGAAGGCTGGAAAATATGGAAGCGCAGGCAGAATGTTTGATGGTTTCGCCACAATGCCTGTAAACAAAAATTTTATGCTCCGGGCTGACTTTGATCAGAAATTAAGAAATAAAAATATACCCCGCCGAATACGTTTTAGCCGTTCCGCTGATCAAAACCCTGTCATCAAGGAGCGTGCAATCCAGTTTACCCACCCTTTCAGACAACTGCAATGCTGACAGTTCTTTTTTACCCAATTGCCCGGACCAGTAGGGAATCAGGGAACAATGTGCTGATCCGGTTACCGGATCTTCAAAAATAGAGGCCCCCGGCACAAAAAACCGGGATACAAAATCGGCTTTATTGCCTTTTGCCGTCACGATGATCCCTCCCGGTGCAATATCGGCAGTACTTAGCTTTTCCCGGTCAGCTGCCAATTCCAGAATATCCTGCTCGTTTTCATATACCAGGAAATAATCTCTCGATTTTAAGACCTCCAGAGGCTGTTTGCTCAATGCAGTGGCGATTGCATCAGGCAATTCAGCAGCAACAGGCCTCCTTGACGGAAAATTAAGCGTATACCGGTCATTCTCAATTCCTACTTCCAATATTCCGCTTTTGGAACTGAAACGAATGGTATCTCCAGCATAACCCAGTTCTGTTTTCAATACATGCGCCGTTGCTAAAGTTGCATGACCACAAAGATCCATTTCATATTCAGGTGTAAACCACCTCAGGTGGAACCCATCACCTTCCGGAATGAAGAATGCAGTTTCAGCCACCGCATTCTCCTGTGTGATTTTCAACAGGGTTTCATCCGGCAGCCATTCTTCCAGCACCACAACACAAGCGGGATTTCCACCGAAAAGCTGATCTGTGAAAGCATCTATCTGATAACAGGCTAATTTCTTTGTGTACATTGCTTTTAAGGTTTTAGGTTTTTTAAATCGATTTCAAACAGGCTGAACTTACCATCCCTGTAATGTTCAGGCAAATCGTCCGTATAGGTTATGCCGGTGACGCCTTTATAAGTGAAACCGCAGCTTTTGTAGTAATTGTTAATCTTCTCATTGCCGGCACCTGTATCAAGCCGCACAAAATCTTTTCCATTTTTGGCTGCAAAGACCATTGCCCAATTTACAATATGTTGTACATAGTTATTCCCGCGAAATGATTTGTTGGTTGCAATGCGGTGTATATAAATGGCCTGACCGGTATCTGCTTCCCCCCAGATCGTAGCGTCACTGAAGGTGATGACGAAGACACAGGCGATCTCTCCGTTTTCGACAATCTTATATTGCCTGCCTTCTTTAATTTCAGTTTCAATGAGCGAACGCTCGAAACCCCGCCAATAAGTGTTCGTGAATTGCTTCATGTATACAGTAGCATCGTCGTACAATTTAAATAAAGAATCGATGTCTGATAAGGTACTGTTCAAAATGACCATAGTGTTTTATTTCTGACCTGCACAAATATCCACAGAAAAAAAGAACCGATACAGATACAATTTTATTAAATTTGACCAATACAGTTTACAGCTTTATCTTAAATCATGCCAGCAAACAGTTCAAAAACAAGCCCTTATTTATATTTGCAGATCGCATCCCGGATTGAAAAACAGATCATGGAGCAGGTTTTGAAGGTTGGGGATAAACTTCCTTCTGTAAGAACATTGTGCAGAGAACTGGGTCATAACATGAGCACCATTACACAAGCTTACTATGAACTGGAAAGCCGTTCACTGATTCAGACACGGCCCAGATCAGGATATTACGTGTGCCTGCCACCCGGAAAACGACTTGAAGCGCCCAAGCCGAGCAGCCCGGCCCTGAATGGAAGTAATGAAGATCAGGACGACCTCATTACCAAGGTACATCGTGACGGGTCAAATAAAGCAGTCACATTGTTATCTCTTGGCGTACCCCACACCAGTCTGTTACCGGTTGCAAAACTAAATAAAGCCATGCTCCAGGCCACCCGGACGGTTCCGGGCAGCGGAACAGGTTATGACCACGTGCAGGGAAATGAAAACCTGAGGAGGGAAATCGCGAAGTGGTCGCTGAACTGGGGCGGTGTATTAAATGAGCTGGATCTGGTGACAACCTCCGGATGTATGAACGCATTGTCCTATTGTTTGCTGGCGCTGACCAAGCCAGGTGATACCGTTGCCATTGAAAGCCCGGCTTATTTTGGCATCTTACAACTGGCAAAAGGAATGGGTCTCCGTGTACTGGAACTACCCACCAATTCGGTTACCGGAATCGAAATTGATGCATTGAAAAAAGCGATCAGCCTGCATAAGATCAAAGTGTGTCTGCTGGTCAGCAACTTCAACAATCCTTGTGGCTCCTCTATGCCTGCTATACATAAAAAGGAAGTGGTGAAACTCCTTGAGCACCATCACATTCCATTGATAGAAGACGACATTTACGGCGACCTCTATTTTGGCGGCAGCAGGCCCGGAACCTGCAAAAGCTATGACGAGAGCGGAATGGTACTCTACTGTAATTCTGTGTCAAAAACCCTGGCTCCCGGGTACCGGGTCGGCTGGGTGGCAGCAGGTCAGTTCACCGACAAAATAATCCGGTTAAAATTGAACCATTCCATCTCTTCTGCAACGCTCACTTCCGAAGTCGTCGCAGAGTTTCTGAAAAATGGCAGGTATGAGCACCACCTCAGGAAAATGCGCCAGACCCTGCACCACAACAGCATGAAATACATTGCCGCTATCGCCAGTTATTTTCCTGAAGGAACCAGGGTGACGCAGCCCGAAGGCGGATATTTTCTGTGGATCGAACTGGACAAGCGCGTAGACACCACTGAACTCTACAACAAGGCCATCAAATTCGGGATCAGTATTGCGCCGGGCAGAATGTTTACGTTGCAGGAACAGTTCGGCAACTGCCTGCGGTTAAGTTTCGGACTACCATGGAATGAAGAACTTGAAAAAAAGATCAAAATACTGGGCAGACTAATACCGGGTGCTTTTTATTAATCGTTTTCTTCCATCTGCTCGAAAAACTGTTTAAGTTCATCAAAGAAAATGAGTGTCCTGAGCCTTTCGTTCCGCTCTGAAGTAATTGCCGCTGACAAAGCCCATCCACTATATAATTTATCCAGCATTTCATGGATCTCTTCAAATGAATGTTCACTGAGAAATTCCTTAACCTGCGCCTCTTTATTTTTCCCGTTGTTGATTTGTACTCTCATACTTTTATCAATTATTATTCCCTTTGCCTGAGCGCTACTTATTAACGATTATCACTAATAAATGTTATGCCGAAATTTCTGTGGACACATAAAATAACTAAAACAGATTCATTATATCGGGGTAGTTAATATTTTACATTATTTACTTACGTTTATGATTTATAAAGTTTCTTAAAATGGTGATAATAAGAGATCATGAAAAATCTGCGTATTGAAATAGACAGAGTATGTACTGTCTTCCGCCTGCATTGAAAGCGCAGGACAAAACCTGTATTGCTTTGCCATAGTCCACCTATACTCCACGTATAGTCCACCTATAGTCCACGTTTTCCATAAAAAACATGGACTATACATTAAATATTAGTATATTGTATATGAACTGATGTGCTACTGTACCGGGACGGTTTCCGAGGTGTTCGTCAGCATAACTAACTTATAAATATACATAAAATGGCAAAACTCGATGGTAAATTTCTGCGGGGCATGATCGGCCCTGTCGTGAATAAAAAATACAGGGGTATACAGGTGATCACCCAGTCACCGAGGTATGATCCGAATAAACGAACTGAGCCGTCAAAAAAAGCGGCGGTAAAGTTTGGAGTGGCCAGTAATCTCGCTGCTTCTATAAGAGGTAACTTTTACAACGTGATCGTACAGTTATACGACGGTCCTATGATCAACAGGTTGCTGAAAGAAGTCCGGATTATACTTGGACAATCTTTGGATCAGGAGACTGATACATTTAATTTTGACAGCGAAAGCTTTAGCAGGTTAAACGGTTTTGAGTTTAATGAGGAGTCGCCGGTGAGGGACAATCTTTTTGTACAGCCTGCCACTATGCTTATAGGTCAAAATCTCCAGGTCCAGTTTCCGGATATACACATTCCACGGGATTTAAAATTCCCAAAGACTTCCAATATCTGTATGCTTGGTGTAGCAGTAGGGATGTACGACCTCAGCTATGGCCGAATGATCCTGAGTCCGGTGCAGTCGGTTGAAATAATAAATAGTCCCGATGGTGTGGTTATCCCCGCAAAACAGTTTGACTTTGAAATTGAGCCGGGTTGTCTTTGTATTGTTGTGATTTCCCTGCAATACCTGAAGACAACTTTTGCCGGTAAAATGCTGATCAACGACAAGCAGTTTAGTCCTTGCGGGATACTAAGCGCCACGATAGCCGGCGGCCAGGTCGATGAGTTAAAAACAAAGCACTGGAAAAAAATGGATTTTGGGTATAAGAAGGAGGTATAAAAAAAGCGCCGTTCCAGTGAGGAACGGCGCTTTTTTTATCCATACTGGATTAGTTAAATAAATATCTTACGCCAAACTGGGCAGCCCAGCGGGAACGTATCTGGTCAACTCCGTAAATGGTATTGCCGTTGGGTGCTCTGAATGTGAATCCTCCACCGTTACTGGCACTATATCCAATCAAAGTAGTAGCACCGTTAGAATTTCCGATTGAATATCCACGTCCCCAATCTTTATTGATCAGGTTTCCGATGTTAAATACATCAACTGACAGTTGGATTTTATTGGCTGAACCTTTGATCAATCCACCAATATCCTGTAATAACCTGGCATCAAAAGCGTGTTCCCATGGCCCTCTTGCACCAAAGCGTTCGGCGTATTTACCTCTGCGGCTTTTCAGATATGAGTCGTTTTCAATGTAGGCATTTAAGGCATTCCATTGATCTGCAACAGGTATCGCCGGAATTTCAGCTGTGGTCGGTGTTGCTGGTACAGCGGGGATCACCACCAATTTAATTTCTGAAGCATTTCTTGGAATGTAGATCAAGTCATTGGCATTAGAGCCATCACCGTTCAGGTCTCCATTGTACAAGTAAGTATTGGCCTCGCCTGATCGGCCGGCATAAAATATGCCTAGTGATGTTCCAAACAATTTGCTTTTACCGTATCTCACCCCATAGGTAAGGTTACCTACAACACGGTGCCTGATGTCAAATTTGGAATAAGATAACGGGGCGTTGTTGGGATCCAGAACGATCTGGTTGAACTGCCAGTTTGAGCGGGCGGTTGAACTTGCTCCACTGTTTTTCTCCTTTGCCTCTCCATAGGTATAGGCAAATGATGCGTCCAGTCCAAACAGGAATGTTTTCTGCAATTGAGCAGTTAAAGAATATGATGATCCTTTGCTGGTATTGCTTAGTAAAAGCGCGTTTGTCACTGTGGAATTCACCTTACCTCCATAAGTCGGTCTGGTGTCATTTCCACCGCTGAGTGAAGGGTTTAGTGTACCCGTACGACCTTTAATATTAATATCTGCGTAATTGACGTTATTTAGTGACTGGTTGTAAATTGCTTCCAGAGTGGCAACAATACCAGCTGGCAATTTTATGTCGGCAGCCAAATTAGACCTCAGTGTTTGCGGCAACCTAAAATTAGGGTCCACCAGGTTTAACTCATACGTACTTACCTTAGAACTTCCTAAAGTCTGTTGCTGGTTAGGATCTGGCACAAATTTAACAGGCGGCGGGGTTCTTTGATTGACAGTACCAAACAGCACACCATTGTTGGTAAACTGGTTGGATAACCATACAAATGGCACACGGCCTGTGAAAATACCTGAACCACCTCTCAGTTGTAACGTTTTGTTTCCAAATACATCATAGTTGAAACCTACCCTCGGTGACACCAGCGGTCTGCTTTTAGGTGTAATGTCAGTTCTATATCCAAAAGCAGTCTCTGCAAGTGGGTTTCTAGCCGGCTTGTCAAAGAAGATGGGCACATCTATCCTTAATCCCGCAGTAAGTTTGAACTCAGGAGACACCTGGATTTCATCCTGACCATAGAAAGATAGCTGGGCAGCTGAGAAACGTGCCTCACCCGGGTTGTCTGTAATCGGATATGTAGCCTCACCGGTTAGTGGCTTATCGTCTTTAAAATCTTGTATAGAGTTGAATGTCCAATATCCGTAACGGTTATTTACAAACAGGTTCCTGAATTTAAAGAACTCGTTGTGTGTACCTACGGTAAAAGTATGGTTACCCGCGTAGATCTTGAAATTGTCAGTAATCTCTAAGATGTCCTGATCCAATTGATTGGCAGTACTGCTTCTCTCCGACCCAAAGTTGACCTGATTTGTAGATTTACCATTAATGTTGTTGATCTGCACATGAGGAAAAAGTGCGCCAAATGTCGAACGGGCATCTCTTACTGTGGTAAAACCAGCTAAAAAGTTATTAGACAATGATTCATTAAATTTGGTCCTTAGCTCCAGAACAGTAATGTTTTGTTTACTGTTATTTCGTCCGCCGTTATTGCCAAACTTAAAGTTGGATGTTGATCTGGAGAATGCGTCGTCAAAAGCAGTAATGTAGTTGTGACGCAGCATCAGCTGATTTTTAGAATTGATGTTCCAGTCCAGTCTCGCAAAGATTTTATCGTTTTGGGTTTCTGTCGGCTCGGAAGTAATCCCGCCTACGTCATATCCGTATTTTGTCTTTACAAATGATGCGAGATCCTGTGCTTCAGCTACAGTTAATAAGGCACTTGGATCACCGGCGCCATAGGTAGTTGGCACTTTTTTTCTTCCCATCTCCCCGTTTACGAAGAAGAATAATTTATCCTTCACGATAGGGCCGCCAAAACGGAAACCATATTGATAATCTGTAAAATCCCCTGACTTTACACCATCCGGCTGCTTGCCTACTGTATTCTGGTTTCTGCCAAATGCATATACCGAACCTTCAAATTTGTTGGTACCTGACCTGGTTACAGCGTTTACACCAGCCCCTGTGAAGTTACCATAAGTGATGTCATATGGTGCAAGTACTACTTGTATCTCCTGGATTGCATCCAGAGAAATGGGCTGTGTATTTGCTCCGCTTCCGGGGGTGATGGCGCTGCTCGAAGCTGCGAAAACGTCGTTATTTACAGCACCGTCAATTGTAATGTTGTTGTATCTTGGATTTGCCCCACCAAATGAGTTTCCGTTGGCCTGAGGGGTTAAACGGTAGTAATCTGACAAAGAACGGCTTAAAGTAGGCAGCGATTCTATCTGCTCTTTGCTGATGTTTGTAGCTGCGCCGGTTTTCTTACTGTTAAAGATCTGGCTCTTTCTGCCTCTTACCACAACCTCCTGAAGCTGTTTGCCGTCTTCACCCAATTTAACGTTGATTGGGAAAGACTCACCCAGTTTCAACCGGACATCGGTAAATGTTTCGGCTTCGAAACCAACATATGTGACAGTTACCGTATATGGGCCACCAACGCGCATGTTGGATATCGCATAACGTCCTTCAGCATTTGTAACTGCGCCGTAAACTGTTCCTGTCGGTTCGTGGACTGCCTTAACACTAGCACCTGGCAAAGGGCCTTTGCCGTCAGCAATAACCCCATTGATTGCAGAGGTAGTTACCTGTGCATTTGCCGAAGAAACAGCGCCTGCAAAGAACATAACTAATACCACAAATTTAAGTAGTAAAGATTTCTTCATATTTTTTTGTTTTTTTATGTGCAGATATCACCTAATGATATCGTCGCAAAGATAAATATTAAAATAACCAGGATTTTGGTTTCAATGTTAAATAATTATTAAGAATGGCACTATTTTTCAACATTTAACTCCATAAATATATTTGCAACCAACAGCCTTTCAGTAATTTGTAATCATTCCAGGCTACAGAGCTCTTTGTGATTAGTGTAATATGTACACTATTATATATAGGTATGCAGATATGCGGTATGTCATAAAACGCAAAGCCCATGGTTTAACAAACATTTTTATTAATTTTGGCGCTGACTAAAGTTAAAATTCCTTTATTTAAAGATATGAACTACGATGTAATAGTAATTGGCAGCGGTCCGGGCGGATATGTGGCTGCAATAAGGGCTTCTCAGTTAGGTTTGAAAACTGCAATTGTAGAGCGTGAATCACTTGGCGGTATATGCCTGAACTGGGGCTGTATCCCCACTAAAGCTTTATTGAAAAGCGCGCAGGTTTTTGAATACATCAATCATGCTTCGGATTATGGAATTAAAACGGCTGAGGCTGAAGCCGACTTTGCCGCAGTGATCAAACGCAGCCGCGGAGTGGCTGATGGCATGAGCAAAGGCGTTCAGTTCTTAATGAAAAAGAATAAGATCGAAGTGATCATGGGTACCGGTAAGGTTAAGCCGGGAAATAAGATTGAAGTTAAAGGGGCTGATGGGTCCGCTAAGGAATATACAGCAACAAGTATCATACTGGCGACAGGCGGAAGATCAAGGGAATTGCCAAACCTGAAACAGGACGGCAAAAAAGTGATCGGTTACAGACAGGCGATGGTATTGCCTGAACAGCCTAAATCTATGGTAGTGGTAGGGTCCGGAGCTATCGGTGTTGAGTTTGCGTATTTTTATGCGACTTTGGGCACTAAAGTTACCGTAGTTGAATTCATGGACAATGTGGTTCCTGTTGAGGATGAGGATGTATCGAAACAGTTATTGCGCAGCTTCAAAAAAGCAGGCATAGAGATTATGACTTCTTCCAGTGTGGAGTCTGTGGACACCAGCGGCGCAGGCTGTAAGGTCCAGGTGAAAACTGCTTCGGGCATGCAGACTCTGGAATGCGATATCGTTCTTTCTGCTGCTGGTGTTGTCGCCAACATCGAAAACATTGGCCTGGAAGAGACAGGTATCAAAACAGAAAAAGGTAAAGTAGTTGTGGACGAATTTTACAATACTTCTGTAAAAGGATATTATGCCATTGGCGATATTGTGGGTGGACAGGCCCTTGCTCATGTGGCGTCTGCGGAAGGCATTATATGTGTGGAGAAGATAGCTGGTCATAAGCCTGAGCCTTTGGATTACAACAACATCCCTGGTTGTACCTATTGCAGCCCTGAGATCGCTTCTGTAGGCTATACGGAAAAAGCCGCGAAAGCAGCGGGTTACGAACTGAAGATCGGCAAGTTTCCTTTTTCCGCATCTGGCAAGGCGAGCGCGGCGGGTGCTAAAGATGGTTTCGTGAAATTGATCTTTGATGCGAAATATGGTGAATTGCTGGGTGCGCACATGATTGGCGCCAATGTTACGGAAATGATTGCTGAAATCGTTGTAGCCCGCAAACTGGAAACCACAGGCCATGAAATGATTAAATCTGTACATCCGCATCCTACCATGAGTGAAGCAATCATGGAAGCTGCTGCTGATGCGTATGGAGAGGTGATACATTTGTAATTTTAGTGATCTGCCCGATGGCTGCATCTTTCGCTGATCTTATGCCATCTCTCAAGCACTAAAATTACCGCCAAAAAACTAATAAAAAAGGCCGCTTGCGCGGCCTTTTTTATTAGTTTTACCACAGCTTACTTATTCCAGATATGAATTTACATACAATTGAGACCGGACTTTTTAAACTCGATGGCGGCGCTATGTTTGGCGTGGTTCCCAAATCTTTATGGCAGCGCAGCAATCCGGCAGATGCAAATAATATGTGCACCTGGGCCATGCGGTGTTTACTCATTGAGGATGGGGACCGGCTGATCTTAATTGATACTGGTATCGGCGATAAACAGGATGAGAAATTTTTGAGCCATTATTATCTGCACGGTAATGATACACTGGATAAATCGCTTGCATCAAAAGGATTCAGCAAGGATGACATTACTGATGTCTTTTTGACGCATTTGCATTTTGACCATTGTGGCGGGGCCATAGTACGCATCGGCGACAAACTCAGGCCGGCATTTAAAAATGCATTTTACTGGAGTAACAAAAAACACTGGGACTGGGCTGTCCATCCAAATGAAAGAGAAAAAGCTTCTTTTTTAAAAGATAATATTTTGCCCATTCAGGAAAGTGGTCAGCTTAGGTTTGTTGAGGATACTGATGGGGTTCAATTTCATGAAGGTATCAATATCCGCTTTGTTTATGGGCATACCGACGCGATGATGTTGCCACAAATCCGGTATAAGGACAAGACAATTGTTTACATGGCTGATCTGCTGCCTTCCGTCGGACATATCCCCTTACCTTATGTAATGGCGTATGATATGTTCCCGCTGCAGACTTTAAAAGAAAAACGGTCTTTTTTACAGGAAGCTGCAGACAATGGATATATTCTTTATCTCGAGCATGATGCTGTTAATGAATGCTGTACTTTACAGCAAACGGAAAAGGGAATAAGATTGGACCAAACTTTTGATTTGGCGCGCATCACTGCTTCGTAAACAAAAAAATAATTATTATTTGGTTTTGTTTAGTTTTTTATAAATTGAATTAAATAAGATTCTATTTATAAAACTAAATTAAAAAGATTATGGGCAAATTTGAAATCACAACCAGAAAGAATGGCGAGTTCCAGTTCAATTTAAAGGCAGGAAATGGACAGGTAATTTTAACGAGTGAGGGATATTCCAGTAAAAGCGGCTGTACAAACGGCATAGAATCGGTGAAAAAAAATGCTCCGGTAGACGGCAATTACGAAAAGAAAACCTCCTCCAATGGCAAACCATACTTCAATTTAAAAGCTTCCAACGGACAAATTATTGGTAATAGCGAAATGTATGAAAGTGAGGCAAGCAGGGATAATGGTATTGAGTCGGTTAAAAAGAATGCTCCTGATGCGGAAACCTCGGATTTGACTTAATTCATAAATAATAAATCATTTAAGCCTGTTAAGTAGCATTTCAGTTGTTAACAGGCTTTTTTTTTATGATTGCGCTTTACCTTCGAAACTCTAAAATATCTCCAGGCTGACAGTCCAAAACACGGCATATGGCATCCATAGTTTCCAGTCTGACTGCTTTAGCTTTCCCCGTTTTTAATATTGAAAGATTAGACATAGTTACTCCTACCCTTATACTAAGCTCGGTTAAGGACATTTTTCTTTTTGCGAGCATTACATCCAGATTTATAATTATTGGCATATAGAGTTTAATTACAGGTCAGTTATTGTGCTGTTTTGACACTTTTAAATTGCTTTCTTCTGTTTTATTTCCTGACATCATGAAGACAAACATTTATTTCGGCATCCATCGATATCGATTATTATTGCAAAACACAATATACATATTGTTATTCAATAATAAAATCCTGTTTTGCGATACATCTCCAAAGATACTGACAAAAGTACTTTGGAATAATTTTTGCTGTTAAAATATTGTATAAATAACAGGTGTAAAGTGTAACGTTTTCAGTAATTTATCTTTTCTAATTGCCATTAAATCCTTACTTTTGCACGTTCAAGACACATAACGAGTACCAAAGCATATAAATGAGACAACTCAAAATCACGCAATCGATTACCAATCGCGAAAGTCAGTCCCTTGACAAATATCTTCACGAGATTGGCAAAGTAGATTTAATTACCGCAGAAGAAGAAGTAATATTAGCAAGAAAAATACGCGAGGGGGATCAGGCCGCACTGGAACGTTTAACTAAAACCAACCTTCGCTTTGTGGTCTCTGTTGCTAAACAATATCAAAATCAAGGATTAACTCTGGGAGATTTAATTAACGAAGGTAACCTGGGTTTGATTAAAGCAGCAAAGCGTTTTGATGAAACCAAGGGTTTTAAGTTCATCTCTTATGCAGTTTGGTGGATTCGTCAATCTATTTTACAGGCAATTGCTGAGCAAAGCCGCATTGTACGTTTACCTTTAAATCAGGTAGGCTCTTTGAGTAAAATCAGTAAAGCATTTTCCAAGCTGGAGCAGGAATATGAGCGCGAACCTTCTCCGGAAGAACTGGCCGACATTTTAGAAACCACAGTTGATAAGATATCTGATACGCTGAGCAATTCTGGGCGACATGTATCTATGGATGCGCCTTTTGTTCAGGGTGAAGAAAACACTTTATTAGATGTACTGGAAAACCACGAGCCAAATACTGACAGCAGTCTGATCAACGAATCTCTTTCTGAGGAGATCAAACGTTCTTTGTCTACTTTGACTGAACGTGAGCGTGAGATCATTGTGCTGTTCTTTGGTTTAAGTACAAATCATCCTTTGTCTCTTGAAGAGATTGGTGAAAAATTTAATTTAACCCGTGAACGTGTTCGCCAGATAAAGGACAAAGCGCTGCAGCGTCTGCGCCATACCTCAAGGAGCAAAATATTAAAATCATATTTAGGATAAAATATATTCTTCCCCTCCGTTAGCGGAACGGTAAGATCATAATAAAAAAGATTGAGCGGGTACTCAATCTTTTTTATTTTGGGACATCAAAAATAGAATTTCGCAGGTTCGTTGTTTATTGCCCTGCCGCCGGATTCCCGCTGTCATTTTTGCATGTCAGCGGCTGGGCGAATAAATGCTTTCTTCATAACTTCCAGGTAACCCATTTTATGAAGAGTATCTGGTTCGAGATAGCTTCCCTCTGACCACTCGTTCCATGCATTGACCGTAATTATTTTGGGTTGACCGGGGTGTGCATCGGTAAAAGCCTTTGCTTTTTCTACATACTTCGAGAACTTCGCCGGGGAAGAGTTATTGATATATCCGGTTTTAAAGGGAAATCTTGGATTGGCATCCCAGCTTATGGTAAGATTGGGAAAATACGGAATGGTAAAATCTTTACTGAATCCCTCCCACATATTGGTAGAGAGGTCAGCCCATTTTTCGTAATCGCCGTCAGGGTTCTGCAGGTGCGCCCAGCAATAGTTTGTCAGACTGTTAAACCCAAAGTATTCCATCACCTTGTTTTGTGTCTCTATTTTTTCACCTGGTACACCAGCGATAGTTGAAGGCAATGCTTGCCAAAGGATTCCCTGCAAATGCAGTCCCGGAAAACCGGCTTCTATTGTTTTCTTTCTAAAATAATTGAGCGCCTCCTTAGTTTGCTCTGCGCCACCCAATCCGGCGATCAGCGTATGCAGTTCATAGATACAGAACACCGGAGCTCCATTGATCTTATAATAAGAAGGATCTTTAAAATATTTGCTGATCACACGGCCGACTACTATGTCAAACTGCTTACGGTCTACTGCGCCCTTCCAGATTACCGAATCTTTCCTGGGATTATCTTTTGCCCAATAAGTTGTCGCATCGTGGTTGGCCCACATCAGGTAAAATTTCATGCGGCCTTTGTTTGCTTTTAAAAAGCCGTTATTGATACAATCTTCCAGGAAAGGCTCCCCATTATACCAGTACCAGTCGAATATGAATGTATTGACGCCGTGGTCGACCGCAGCACTGATCTTTTTATCCATATCTTTTGGACTGGCCTCATCCAGATAGCCCCACATTGGAACTTTTGGCTGTGCGTGTCCAGGTTCTTTAGGTGTCGATTTATAAATGATTTCCCATTCGCCCCTTTTATCGGGAAACAGGAATTCAGCTTTTGGTTCATAATGATATGCTGGCCAGTAAAACGCCGCAACGTCGTAATTCTCCTTTTTCTGAGCAACACTTTTGTGTATTATCGGGCTGCAGCCACAGATAAAGAGGCAGATGGCTAGTAATGCGATTAATCTCATTGTCTTATTGTTCATCATCTAATTAATGGAGCCTTCATAACATGCCGGTTTCAGAAAACGGCATGAAAACTCTGCCTGCAAGAAATGTTGATGTACGGTCTCAGCGTTATGTGGCATGACAGACTATTTGGTTCTAAACCCAATATTATCCAAATAATCTTTCGGTGGCAACCCGTACTGTTATGGTCTGACCTGTAGAAATTTTAGAAGTCAATATCTATCAGGCTATTCAAAGGAATGTGTATTCCATTCTTCAATTGAAGATATTTCTCGGTTACCGACCATACGGTAGTACTTACCGTTTTCGCGCCTTCACTCGTATTGAATGTGATGTCTGCTTTGGATTTAAATTCGTTACCCAATCGCTGGGCGGAGTTTAATTTATTCCTTAATTCTTCTGTATGATTTTGATCAGCAGGTATGATTTTATTGACCTCTATCGATTCTTTCTGTATTAATTCCCCTAACATATGGTGGTGCATTTGTTACTTAAATATGCATTAAAACTATCTAAATAGCAATAGGGGATGTAAAGAGTTATAAAAGATTCACAGTTTTATTACAATGTCGCCGTATCGTTCCATATCTTTACCGTAGCATATATCATCCAGAACAAAAGCAATAAAATGAAATTTTACCTGTTGATACCTCTAAGCTTAATGTTAAGCTGTACTTCTGTCAAAAATACCGATGCCCAAGCTGGGAGTCAGCTGCTTAAAGACGTAGAAATATTGTCCTCGGATGTTTATGAAGGAAGAAAAACAGGGACTAAAGGAGCCGAAATGGCTCGCATATATATTGCAAACCGGTTTAAAAATATTGGATTGGCACCTGTACCGGCTGTTCCAGGTTATGAAGTCCCATTTTCTTTTAAAAATAACAAGGGCGTTAATGTTAACGGAAAAAACCTGCTCGCATACATTGCAGGGAAAAGCGAAAACATTGTCGTAATATCGGCTCACTATGATCATATTGGAATCATAAATGATCAAATTTACAATGGCGCAGATGACAATGCTTCGGGCGTGGCTGCTTTATTAATGCTCGCTGCGCATTTCAAAAAAAACAAACCTGACCATACATTAATTTTTGCTGCCTTTGATGCAGAGGAGATGGGCCTGCAGGGTTCTAAGAACTTTATTGCTAATCCTCCTGTACCACTAAACAAGATCAAGCTCAACATAAATCTCGATATGGTAAGCCATAATGACAAAGGAGAACTTTATGCCTGTGGTACGTTTAAATATCCACAGTTAAGGCCATTTGTTTTCAGTAACAATGCTAAGATAAAGGTACTTTTAGGTCATGACGACCCCAAAACAGGTCGCGATGACTGGACCGATCAAAGCGATCATTCAGCATTTAATAACAAAGACATTCCATTTATCTATTTTGGAGTAGAGGACCATAAAGATTACCACAAGGCCAGTGATGAATTTAAAAACATTAATCCGTCTTTTTTTACTAATGCCAGCAATGCGATTCTTGAAATCGCAGGGAGATTGGATCATCAGCTTTATATAAAATCGGTGATGAACGAAAAAAAACTGATGAAACAGTAGTGATTATTTAGATTTTCGGTTCTCTATCATACCTACAAATTCATTGTTTGCCCTGTCCCCAATAGCCTGCAAAGAAACTGAAGTTGATCTTTTCTGTGCAGCTGCTATCTTTGCCTGACCTGTAACTGTAACTCCCGGAGCTAAAAGGTTAATGGCTTTTGCTGTACAGTTGTCATTGGCGTTCCCAAAATCGTACATTACATCATTAGCAAATTCTCCGGCAGAAACATCAGGAATCATCCCATTATAATAACCCCCTTCTCCTTTAGAGTTTTTTGTTTCAAACATTGAAAAGTACACCTCATATTTGTTTTCCAAAGTAATGGGAAAAAATCCGACTGGTTTTCCATATGACGCCTCTCCAACCAGTTTAACGTTCATATAAGGTTTTAAACTATTTATCACCAGTTCACTTGCAGAAGCGGTGTATCTTTCAACAATAAATACCACATTTCTAACACCTGTTAAACTTCCGGTTTTTTGAAAGGTGGTTGTATTGCCACTAACCGAATAATCTTCATCAAAATAAGTTCCGACGACCAGTCCCTGATCATTAATTGCTGGTTGATTTTTTAAAATTGTAGCTTTTTTACTTTGCATAGTTGAATTATAATGCTCAGTAAACATAACACCTGAAGTACCAGATGGAGCAATCAGATTAATAAGGTGCTGTGCCGTGCTGATATAGCCGCCACCATTGTATCTTAGATCGATAATCAGATCAGTTACCCCTTTAGCAGCAAAGTCGGAGAATACATTTGTTAAAGCACTTTCAGAATTTACCTGGTTTGAGAAACGTGCATAAGCCAGGTAGCCAATATTCTTGACCCCGGCTGTGAATACTGTATTTTTATAGATCGGACTACTTGAATAAACACCCTTGTTAAGGGTCTTGGTAAAAGTAACCCCGGCTTTTAATCCTTTAAGTATTATACTGGCCCCTGCAACCGCTCCTTCGATATCATCTATTTCCGCATTAAAATTAGTTCCATAAGTCTTGCCATTGATCTCCAGAATTTCATCACCTCTTGTAAAGCCGGACTGAGCCGCAGGTGAATTGGGATAAACTGCTGTAACAAAAATTGAATAACCCGAGTTAGTGCCAAAATACCCAAACCTTAACCCAACATCATTCCCATTTCCTTCTAAATCGACTGAAGAACTTGCAGCAGGAGCACTTTCACTCGGATTTTTATCAGTTTTATCAAAAATGTACGAATACTTTGGATAAGGTACGTTGTTTAAATAGTCAGGGGATTTTGAAGTTTTGACTATATTGTACAAGTTAGTCTCGTATTTAACTAAATCAGTCCCGCTTCCTGAGCCATATTGCCTTGGCTCAAATGCGTCATATGTTGGTAAGGCTTCATTCCAGAAATAAACTTCTTTTGCATAAAGAAATAAGGAGTCATTAGTTAATTCAACCCTGTTTGTTGTAGGGGTTTGTTTGGTATTTTGCGGAGCTTCGGGATCTTTGTCTGGCTTATTCTTTTTGCATCCGCTAAACAAAAAGCAGGTCAGGAATACTGAACAGATCGCATATCTTTTTAAAAGGCTATTTTTCATTGATAAATTTTTAGGCTCAAATACCTGGTCTGGGGTATAAACTGGTTTAAGGTAGCAATAGTTTATCAGCTTCTAAAAATTCCACCCCTGCATTTTTTGCGCACACCTTATCGACATCCAGTTTACCGATCAGCAATACATCTGTTTTTTTAAATTTATGCCTTTCCATAATCATTTTCAACCCTTTAGCTGAAGGCTTGGCCGTCGATTCAAGGGCAAAGTGAACTTCCAGGTAATTTTCGAGACCATGCCATTCTGTTTGTTTGATCTTGTTAAGCTGCTGTGCGGGCTGTCCGTTGGTGAATATAAATATCTGCTTGCGTTCGACAACTATTTCCTGCATAAACTTTAATATCTTATTGAAGATTAGCAATTTTAGGGGCAGACGACCACTGTGCAGCAGCATGTCAAAATTGATCTTGTATTTGGATGGAATATTAAATAATCTTGCAGTCTTATCAAATACGGCGTCGGCTCCCTCAGAAAAATAGGTTTCCTGCATACTCCTGATCATGGCACCGGCATCCATCTGTTCTCCATATTCCATGAACTGTGCAAATAAATAGTAAATCTGCAACAGGTAGTCTTTTTCAGGATAAATTACGTCATCCAGTTCGAACACAAACGCTCGTTTATCCTGAATGTATTGCTCAAAAGACATATGGCTGGATTATGTGTTTATACATTGTTTAATTCAGCAGACGTGAGCACTTGAATATCGAATTCTTTAAACAATGTACAGGATTTGACAACGGCTTCAATTTCAAAATCGTTTACCGGCAATATGGCGTTGACAGCATTGTCGAGACATGAAGTTAAAAGGGTATGTGCAATTGTATCCTGATTTTGAGTCCCTAACGAAATAAACTGATATTCTTTGGACGGAAATTGAGGCATTTCACCATAATCCGCCATTATTATCTCATCCGTTTTGAATTCTTTCAGTAGTTTAAACGCCCTGGCAGATTTTCCTGCTGTGATCAATATCCTCATATGATTAAACCGTCTTTCATAGTTACCACCCTGTCACTTATTTTAGCAAGATCTTCATTATGTGTCACGATAACGAAGGTCTGTTTAAAATTATCTCTCAGCGTAATAAAAAACTGATGAAGTGAGCTTGCGTTTGCAGAGTCCAGATTGCCTGAAGGTTCATCTGCTAATATAATTGACGGATCATTCACCAATGCCCTGGCGACAGCGATACGCTGTTGTTCGCCGCCTGAAAGCTGATTCGGCTTGTGATGGGCCCGGTCTTTCAACCCCAGTAACTCCAAAAGCTCTGCTGCCCTGTGCTCGGCTTGCTTTTTACTTGTTTTAGCAATAAACGCTGGTATACAGATGTTTTCAAGTGCGGTAAATTCAGGTAGCAAATGATGAAACTGGAAAACAAAACCAATATTTTTGTTGCGGAACACACTGAGCAGTTCGCCGCTAAGGCCGCTAACCTTTGTACCATTCAGTTCAACCGTGCCCCCGTCTGGTTTATCCAGCGTACCCAATATATGTAAGAGGGTACTTTTTCCCGCTCCTGATGCACCAATGATACTCACGATCTCTCCCTTTTCTACCGAAAGGTCTACCCCTTTTAATATGGGCAGATTACCATACGCTTTTTTTATACCAGTGGCTTTTAGCATGCTGCAAACTTAGTAAAAAGTAGGGAGGTTAAAAAGCAGCGGCTGAAACCTAAAACAGAATGTGTAATTGCATAAAAGATATTGTGAAAAATAATTTTGATTTAAAAAAAATAAGAATAACTTTGGAAAACAAAGTGCTTTTAAAATGAGTAATCAAGAAGAACAACTTAGCGCATTGAACGACATCAGAAAAATGATGGACCGTTCGTCAAGATTTATTTCTTTAAGCGGATTGTCCGGGGTTTTTGCTGGAATTACTGCTCTGGGCGGTGCATTTCTGGCACACAGAGAGCTAGACAATTATTCAAATAACCGCTATGGATATGGCATTTCTTTAGATTTGGATGACCTTGAATTCTCTCTGATAAAAATAGGTTTGAGCGTACTGGTGATAGCTTTAGTTGGCGGGCTTCTGCTTACATTGCGCCAAAGCCGTAAGAAAAGCCTGCCGCTTTGGGACAAGACCGCAAAGAACCTGCTTATTAACCTCGCCATTCCATTGATTTCAGGCGGGCTCTTTATTATCGCTTTGCTATTAGTTCATCCTGGCACTTACGGACTGATCGCGCCTTCTTGCCTGTTGTTTTATGGTTTGGCACTGATCAATGCCAGCAAATACACTTACAGCGATATCCGTTTTTTAGGTATCTGCGAAATCGCTCTGGGCTTGGTCGCTATGTTCAATATCGGTTATGGGCTTCATTTTTGGACGATTGGTTTTGGTATACTCCATATTTTTTATGGATTGATAATGTACTTTAAATATGAACGGGCTAAATAGATATGAAAAATCCCATTGAAGCCTTAAATAAGATATTTGACAGCCGAATCAGGCTTGGCGTAATGTCGGTATTGATTGTTAATGAGCACATTAGTTTTAATGAACTTAAACAACTTTTGGAATTGACAGATGGGAACCTTGCCTCTCACCTAAGTACATTAGAACTGGCAGAGTACATCAGAGTGCAGAAGGCCTTTATTGGCAAAAAGACCAATACCACCTACAGCATCACAGACCTGGGGAAACAGGCTTTTAAGGCTCACCTGGATGCATTAGAAAAAATGATAAAGGGGCTTTAATTTTTTTTACACATATACTTTGAAATTCAAAGTGCTTTTAAAAAAGCCAATTAAAGATTATACAGTTGGGCATTAAGGAAACTCAGCGTGATTCGGCGAAGTATTCATTTAAATCACAGTTATAAATTAATAAACTTAAAACTCTGGAATATGCATGACTCCAAATACTGGATAAATTATTTTGATCGCAATCTTAAAAACAAAAGAATAGACTGGACGATCAAACCGTCTCTTAGTGAAACAGAAAAGGAAAGCATTTTAAAGTCATTACAGGCATGGCAGCTGGGTGAGACTTCAGAAGGTAAAAACCTAATCGACGCCGCTACTAAACATGCCCGTCGGTTGCGAGATCCCGATTATACTTCAGCCATCAGGTTATTCATTAAGGAAGAACAGAAGCATGGCAACAACCTGGGCAGATATCTCGATCTGATTAAAGAAGAAAGGATCAAAAAAGATTGGGGTGACAGCATGTTCAGAAAAATAAGAGGTTTAAATAACAATATGGAATTCTGGACCATTGCAGTAATTACAGTGGAAAGCACCGCACAGATTTTTTATCAGTGCCTTAAAGACGCGACAGGATGCAAACTCTTGAAACAAATCTGTACCGACATACTAGTGGATGAAGCTGCCCATATTACCTTCCAGATCGAAAGACTTGGTTTGATTTACCACCAAAAAAATGCTTTTGCGAGATTCATCAGCTATTATGCGTACGGTGTATTTTTTTTCAGTACCGCATTGGTTGTCTGGTTTGCACATGCAAAACTGTTTAAGGCTGGTCACGTCAATTTTGAACGTTACTGGATCAAAATGAAGCTCAAGTTTAACAAGACCATCAAAAGGCTAAAGCCCCAACCTAAAAATCCGAAGATCGGCCTGCCTCTAAACTATTAAAGTGTCGAGCTTGTAAAAATAGTCTGAACAATCGGCTCTTCTTTATTTGTATAAAGCGTTTGAAATTGTAGATTTGAACAAATTTTTTCAGCGAATGAATATCCACGAATATCAAGGTAAAGAAATACTTAAAAGTTTTGGTGTAGCCGTACAAGAAGGCATTGTTGCCGATACGGTTGAACAGGCTGTAGAAGCGGCTAAAAAAATGAAAACTGATTACAATTCTGACTGGGTTGTAATTAAAGCTCAGATCCACGCAGGTGGTCGCGGTAAAGGCGGTGGCGTTAAGCTTGCCAAAAACCTCGATGAGGTCAAGGAAAAAGCTGCTGCAATATTGGGTATGCAACTTATAACTCCTCAAACAGGTCCGGAAGGTAAAAAGGTCAATAAAATTTTGGTTGCGCAGGACGTCTACTATCCCGGAGCTTCAGAAACTAAAGAATTTTATGTAAGTGTTTTATTAAACCGTGCCAGTGGAAGAAACATCATCATGTACTCTACTGAAGGCGGTATGGATATTGAAGAAGTGGCTGAACACACTCCTCATTTGATCTTCAAAGAAGAAATTGATCCAAAAGTAGGCCTGCAAGGTTTTCAAGCACGTAAGGTTGCTTTCAACTTAGGTCTAAGCGGCAACGCTTTTAAAGAGATGGTAAAATTTGTAACTGCACTCTATAAAGCTTACGACAACACTGATTCGGCAATGTTTGAGATCAATCCGGTTTTAAAAACATCTGATGATAAAATCATTGCGGTTGATGCTAAAGTTGATCTCGATGAAAATGCCTTGTTCCGTCATCCGGATTATGCAGCCATGCGCGATAAACTGGAAGAGGACCCGACTGATGTGGAAGCAAGTGAATCAAACCTCAATTATGTAAAACTGGATGGAAACGTTGGCTGTATGGTAAATGGCGCTGGCTTGGCAATGGCGACTATGGACATCATTAAAATTGCCGGTGGTGAACCTGCTAACTTTCTTGATGTAGGTGGTACTGCAAATGCCCAGACTGTAAAGGCCGGATTTAATATCATCCTTAAGGATCCAAATGTAAAAGCTATTTTGATCAACATTTTCGGTGGAATTGTTCGTTGTGATCGTGTTGCACAGGGTGTTATCGATGCTTATAGAGAAATCGGAAACGTTCCCGTCCCAATTATCTGCCGTTTGCAAGGTACAAACGCTGTAGAAGCTAAAAAACTAATTGACGATTCGGGACTGCAGGTATATTCAGCTATCGCGTTAAAAGATGCGGCTGCCCTGGTAACTGAAGTATTGGCATAATTAATAAATCTTAAAAAAATAAGGGATACCTTAATCAGGTATCCCTTATTTTTTTCAGTCAGCCTGGCAATAGGTTTTATCATCGGCCGG
This sequence comes from Pedobacter ginsengisoli, assembly GCF_030244015.1. GTDB lineage: Bacteria > Bacteroidota > Bacteroidia > Sphingobacteriales > Sphingobacteriaceae > Pedobacter > Pedobacter ginsengisoli. Next base: position 437,499 of record NZ_JASSYX010000002.1, on the reverse strand, counting down.
CTGATAACACCGAAAAAATAAAAGGGACGTCTCGCACCAGATGTCCCTTTTGTATTTATCAAAAATTATACGCTCTTAAAAAGAAGAGGCCAACAACTATCCAATTGTTGGCCTCTCTAACCAAATATAAATTAAACGAGCATTACAAATATAGAAACTTTTATTAAAAAAACATAAAAATTCATTTATTTTTTAAAATATTTTGGTTAAAATTCAATTTACACACAACAATATACCGAAATAAACTAACAAAAATCAAGATATACCCACAAAACAAGATAAATTCCACAAGAAATTGCCAAAATAAATATGAAAAAATCAAAAACTCATCTATATTATAATAATAAACACAAATAATCAACATTAAACCACAAAAACACACCAATATCATAGCTATTATCATCAAAATATTAAAAAATCACACAATAAAAACACCAATCTGATAAAATAGGTGCATTAAAATAAGCCCTGTTATTTCTTGAAGTATTTCCTTATTTTTGACCCTCTCCACAATAAAACCATGATTAAAAGAGAAAAAGTAAAAAGTCTGCTAGAGACAACTGAGTTTAACAGAGAAGTAACCGTTATGGGTTGGGTGCGCACCTTTCGCAACAACCAGTTTATCGCAATAAATGATGGATCCTGTATGGGAAACATCCAAATCGTAGTCGACTTTAACAATACACCTGAAGGTTTACTAAAACGCATCACTACTGGAGCAGCGATTTCTGTAAAAGGAACTGTTGTTGAATCCTTAGGCAAAGGCCAGCGTGTGGACATCAAGGCCCTTTCAATTGAAATATTAGGCGACAGCGATCCCGAAAAATTCCCTTTACAACCCAAAAAACACAGTTTGGAATTTTTAAGAGAAATTGCCCACCTGCGTTTCCGGACCAATACTTTCAACGCCATTTTCAAAGTGCGTCATGCGCTTGCTTTTGCAGTCCATCAGTTTTACAATGAACGGGGTTTTGTCTATATGCATACGCCGATCATTACAGCGTCCGATGCTGAAGGTGCAGGTGAAATGTTTAGAGTCACCACTCTTGATCTTGAAAATCCACCACGTACCGAAGATGGAAAAGTTGACTTTTCTGAAGATTTCTTTGCCCGTTCCACCAACCTGACAGTATCGGGTCAGCTTGAGGGTGAACTGGCTGCAATGGCCTTTGGGCAGATTTACACCTTTGGACCCACATTCAGAGCGGAAAACTCCAACACCACGCGTCACCTTGCAGAATTCTGGATGATTGAGCCCGAGGTCGCATTTGCTGATCTGGAAGACAACATGCAACTCGCAGAAGACATGCTGAAATATGTAATCGATTATGCACTGAACAACTGTAAGGAAGAAATCGATTTTCTGAACGGCAGGTTACAAGAAGAAGAAAAAACAAAACCTCAGAATGAACGGAGTGAAATGTCACTGATAGACAAGCTTAGTTTCTGCCTGAACAACGACTTCGAAAGGTTAACCTATACCGAGGCCATAGCAATTTTGAGATCATCAAAACCTAACCAGAAAAAACAGTTCAAATACCTGATTGACGAATGGGGTGATGATCTGCAATCAGAACATGAACGCTACCTGGTTGAAAAACATTTTAAAAAGCCGGTGATCCTGACTGATTATCCTGCTGACATCAAATCGTTCTATATGAGACAAAATGAGCCGGATGCACAAGGCAGAAAAACGGTGGCCGCTATGGACATCCTTTTTCCTGGTATTGGAGAAATGGTTGGTGGATCGCAAAGAGAAGAACGTATGGATAAACTGGTAAGCAGAATGGAAGAACTGGGAATCCCGCAAGAAGAGCTTTGGTGGTTTTTAGATACCAGACGCTTTGGTTCGGCACCACATTCCGGCTTTGGCGTTGGCTTTGAAAGACTTGTGCTTTTTGTAACAGGAATGACCAACATCAGAGATGTGATCGCGTTCCCCCGTTTCCCTAAAAATGCTGAGTTTTAACGAACATATTACACAATACGAACGGCCCGGTAATTTTTATTACCAGGCCGTTCGTATTGTTAATGCTTAGATTCAGTTATTATCTTCCAAATCGTCATTAAATGAGCTGGCATGTGCATAATCTACCCTGGAAACTTTATAATCTGTTGGTGCAAAACTAGCTGACGTACTGAGTGCCATACCCAGCTCAAATCTCAGCGGATATGGTGTTTGGAGCAAACTACCCTCCGGTATGTATGGAAAACTCTCCATATAAGACTGCATCACATTTGGCGCAATTCTCCTGTTGATATAAACTCTTGTCAGCTGATATGGATGGTGCAGACCAGCCGCACCAAGCAGTTCGACCGCACTCGCTACAGTAAGTCTGTGAAAGTTAAATACCCTTACCGTTTTATCTTCAACCACAAGTCCTTTCATTAAGCTGGGATCTTGTGTCGCCACACCTGTCGGGCAAGTATTGCTGTTGCACTCCAGTGCTTGTATACAGCCAAGAGCAAACATCATTCCTCTTGCTGAATTGCACAGATCTGCACCTAACGCTATGTTCTTGACCAGGTCGAAGCCTGAAGCTATCTTTCCCGAAGCAATGATCTTGATGTGTTTCTTCAGATTGAACCCGGTCAGTACATCGTACACAAAAGCTATCCCTTCCCTTAAAGGCATACCGACTGCATTGGAAAACTCCTGTGGGGATGCTCCGGTTCCGCCTTCACCCCCATCTACGGTGATGAAGTCGACATACACGCCTGTTTCTGACATTGCCTTACATATGGCAAAAAACTCGCTTTTCCTGCCAATACATAACTTTATGCCTACGGGTTTGCTTCCGGACAATTCACGCAGTTTCTTCACAAATGCAATCAGCTCAAGAGGTGTTTTAAAAGCGGAATGGGCAGGTGGGGAAATGACATCAAACCCCTCTTTAACCAACCTGATCCTGGCGATCTCAGGCGTAACTTTTTTAGCCGGCAATATGCCGCCATGTCCCGGTTTTGCCCCTTGTGACAATTTGATCTCAATCATTTTTACCTGCTCAGATTTACACCTTTCGGCAAATGCTTCGTAATTAAAGGTACCATCATGATGTCTGCAGCCAAAATAACCAGTTCCGATTTGCCAGATCAGGTCTCCACCGGGCAGTGAATGATAATCACTGATACCTCCTTCTCCTGTATTGTGGGCAAAGCCGCCCATTTTGGCACCGCCATTTAAAGCCAGAATAGCATTCTGACTCAAAGAACCAAAACTCATCGCAGAAATGTTATAAATACTAGCGGCATAAGGCTGGGCACAATCCGGACCCCCCACCAGCACCCGCGGATTTTCATCCAGTTCGTGATGGCTAACGGCCGCTATGCTGTGACTCAGCCATTCATATCCATTTTCATAAACATCCAGCTGGGTGCCAAAAGGAATAGTATCGTTCTCCATTTTGGCACGCTGATAGATCAGGGAGCGGTTCAATCTGCTGAAGGGTTTACCATTGGTATCACTTTCCACAAAGTACTGATAAACCTTGGGCCGGAGATCTTCCATAAAATACCTGAGCCTGCCCACAACCGGATAATTTCTAACGATACTATGCTTCGGTTGATAAAGATCATAAATGCCCAAAATTACCAGAGGAAAAGTAAAAATGGCCATCCACCATAATGGCGGATAAGTAAGGCCCAACATTATAGTAAGTGCCACTAAAAAGGCTGCAATAGCGATAAATGCTTTTCTCATATTGCTTTAATTTATTAAAAAGACCAATAGAACAATAAATATCTGATTTCGGATCAGGATTTTGTAAATTTACATATGCTCATAAAAATCTATCCTGAAAATCCCAACCCAAAAGCAATTGAACAAGTTGCAGAGGTATTGAAGAAAGGCGGTATCATCATCTATCCAACCGACACGGTATACGGTATGGGCTGCGACATTACCAATCAAAAGGCAATAGAAAAGATCTGCCGTCTAAGAGGCATTAAACCTGAAAAAGCGAATTTTTCATTCATCTGCTCGGATCTGAGACACATTTCAGACTACATCAAACCAATAGATACCACCGTATTCAGGTTACTGAAAAAAGCACTCCCGGGTCCGTTTACATTTATATTCAACGCCAATAACAATGTCCCCAAGTTACTGAGTTCCAACAAAAAAACAGTAGGAATCAGGGTGCCGGATAATGACATCGCCCGGGAAATTGTAAAGCAGCTGGGCAATCCCATCCTCTCCACCTCCATTCACGACGATGATGATTTAGTCGAATATTCTACTGATCCCGAACTGATTCATGAAAAGTATGAAGAACATGTGGATATTGTAATAGATGGCGGCTATGGAGACAACGAACCTTCAACCGTAGTAGATTGTACCTCCGGAGACTTTGAGATCATTCGTGAAGGAAAAGGCGACCTCAACAGCTATTTATAATCTCTTATATTCATTTACATGACCAAACTACTTAATCTGCAGGCATTCAGAGATTTTTTCCGCTCCGGTCAAATTGGCGGCATACTGCTTATGGTCTGCGTAATCATATCTTTATCTATTGCAAATTCAGGATATAAAGAAGAGTTTTCGAACCTTCTTTCCACTGATCTTGGTTTTACTTTTGGAACAAAAGCCTACTCATTTACTGTGGCGGCATGGATAAATGATGCACTGATGGCTATTTTCTTTTTGCTCGTCGGACTGGAAATCAAAAGGGAACTGGTTGAAGGCGAGCTTTCCTCGATAAAAAAAGCTTCATTACCTGTTGTAGCTGCCTTAGGTGGAATGTTGGTTCCGGCATTCATCTATTTTATTTTCAACAGTGGCAGCCCGACAGCCTCCGGCTGGGGTATCCCCATGGCTACAGACATCGCTTTCGCACTGGCCATAATCGCTATGCTGGGCAAAAGTGTGCCGGCCTCCTTAAAGATATTTCTTGCGGCACTGGCAATAGTCGATGATCTGGGTGCCATATTGGTTATTGCCATTTTTTATACTGACCAGGTCCATTTTGATTATTTAATATGGGCTGGCGGAGTATTGCTGGTGCTTTTAATATTTAACTACTTCAAGGTGAAGCCACTTTATTTCTATCTGGTTCCTGGCATGGTATTGTGGTATTTTATTCATCATTCAGGCATCCATGCTACTATTGCCGGAGTACTGCTCGCACTTACGGTACCGACCAACACCACAAATACAGAATCTCCGCTGGAAAAACTGGAACATTTGCTGAATGGGCCAGTCAACTACTTTATCATGCCAATATTCGCTTTGGCAAACACCAATATCACTTTTCAAAAAGAAATGCTGGGAGGCTTGGTATCGCCTTTAGGATTAGGCATCGTCACGGGTCTCTTTGCTGGCAAAACAATTGGAGTGACCTTATTTTCATGGCTGGCTGTCAGGTTTAAGCTGGGCAGCTTGCCTTCGGGCTCGGGCTGGAAACACATTATTGGACTGGGAATGCTTGCCGGCATTGGATTCACCATGTCAATATTTATATCTCTGCTTTCATTCAGCAATGAGATGGACATAACCGAAGCAAAATTTGCTGTCCTTTGCGCCTCGGTTATATCCGGACTTATTGGGTTTATGTTTCTGAAATCGATTAAGAAAACTAAGGCCTGAACTCCTTTATAAATCTTTTTACACTGCCCTGAACATCGCTTTTATCCAGCGCCTTCACAAATGCACTGCCTATAATTGCACCATTAGCATATTGACAAGCTTTATTAAAAGTCTCTTTACTGCTGATTCCAAAGCCGATCATAGTAGGGTTCTTTAACTTAAGATTCGCTATCCTTGAAAAATAAGCCTCTGTAGTATCGCCAACCTGAAGATTTTGACCGGTAGTCGCAGAAGAAGAAAGCAGGTAAATAAAGCCATTGCTCAAACTGTCAATCTTATGGATTCTTTCCGTAGAGGTTTGGGGTGTTACTAAAAAAATATTGCTTAGCCCATGATCTGCAAATACAGCTTTGTAAAGCTCCTCATATTCTACCATAGGCAGATCAGGTACGATACAACCATCCACCCCTGCATCCACACAGGCTTTGCAGAAATTTTCCACGCCAAATTGCAACATCGGGTTTACATAGCCCATTAACAAAACAGGTATTGTTACTTTGGCACGAAGGTTCTTTAACTGTTCAAACAGCAGCTTCAGATCCATTCCGTTATCTAGTGCCTGCTTACTGCTGGCCTGTATTGTCGGACCATCCGCAACCGGGTCGGAATACGGGAAGCCAATCTCCAGCAAATCCGCCCCCGACTCCTGTAAAGCCTCCGCAATGGCCACGGTATCTCCCAATGAAGGATAACCTGCTGTATAATAAATCGATAATATATCTTTCTTTTTCTGAAATAACTCTTTAATTCTGTTCATTGTTATAAGCCAAAATATTTCATATAGGTATCCATGTCTTTGTCGCCGCGGCCTGAAAGGCACACCACCACATTCTCATTACCCGTAAACTTCATTTTCTCCAGGTACGCAAGGGCATGGGCACTTTCAATCGCCGGGATGATCCCTTCCATTTGCGTCAGCAGCAGCCCTGCCTGCAAAGATTCATCATCAGTGATCGAAACATAACTTCCGCGTCCAGTCTTAAACAGATGCGCATGCTGAGGGCCGATGCCCGGATAGTCAAGCCCTGCGGAGACCGAATGTGGTTCCACTACCTGTCCGTCATGTGTCTGCATTAAAATGCTCCTGCTGCCATGTAGCACCCCCTCTTGTCCTAAAGCCGTTGTAGCCGCGGAAAAACCGCTATCTACCCCTTTACCAGCTGCCTCGACAGCTACCAGTTTTACTTTTTCATCATCAATAAAATGATAGAACATGCCTATGGCATTACTTCCTCCGCCTACACAGGCCAGTACATAATCAGGCTGATCGCTGCCGGTCTGTTCAATCAGCTGCTTTTTAGTTTCTTCTGATATAACAGACTGAAACCTCGCTACCATATCCGGATAAGGATGCGGCCCCACAACAGAACCAATGATGTAGTGGGTATCTACCGGATTATTGATCCAGTCACGCATGGCCTCGTTGGTCGCGTCCTTTAAAGTCTTACTTCCGGAAGTCGCGGGAACTACCCTGGCTCCGAGCATTTTCATCCTGGCTACGTTAGGCGCCTGACGTTTAATGTCTACCTCTCCCATATACACCACACACTCCAGTCCGCGTAAAGCACAGACCGTAGCTGTAGCTACACCATGCTGGCCGGCACCAGTTTCGGCAATAATCCTTTTCTTGCCCAGCTTCTCTGCCAGCAGGATCTGTCCTATCGTATTGTTGATCTTGTGTGCCCCGGTATGATTCAGGTCTTCTCTTTTCAAAAAGATATTGGCATTGTATTTTTGCGACAGGCGTTTGGCCAGATACAAAGGCGAGGGCCTTCCGACATAATCCTTCAGCAGCTGATGAAATTCCTTTTGGAAATCTTCATCTGCCATGATCTTCAGGTAATTCTGTCTCAGCTCTTCTACATTAGGATACAACATTTCCGGAATATATGCACCTCCGAAATCACCATAGTAGCCCTTTTCATTTACAAAATAACTCATAGTAGTTTATTCTTAAAATCGTTCAGTTTATCAATTTGCTTCAAACCCGGCTCCAGCTCAAACCTGCTGTTCACATCTATGGCATAAAGCCGTTTATCTTTTAGGTTGCCGATGTCTTCGGCATGTTCCGGTCCTATTCCTCCGCTCAGAAAATAAGGCTTACCCAGTTCGTACCGGGCCAGCAGACTCCAATTGAACACCTTACCTGAGCCGCCATGACCGGGTGTTTGGGTATCAAACAAAAAATAGTCAACCACAGCCTCATAAGCCCTCAGCTGAGCGAAATCAAAGCGTTCATCCACTCCGAAGGCTTTAATGATTTCTGTTCCCTGGGGAAGAACCTCTTTTAACTCCAGGCAATATTCCGGAGTCTCGGCACCGTGAAGCTGTATTGCACTGAAACCAAATTCTGTCACGAATTTCGCTGCAACAGACAAACTTTCATCCACAAACACCCCGGTCTTTTTTATATTCAGAGGCAAATCTTCCAGCAGTTCAGCAGAAAGTCCGCCTGCATACCTTTTTGACTGCTTATAAAATATAAAACCCATATAGTCCGGTTGCAAAGCAGCCACCTCTAAAATATTTGAAGGCACCTTCATTCCGCATATTTTCAGTCTGAGCTTCATGACCTTCCTGTCAGCGCTTTAAAGCTGCTTAATGCTTTTTTACCAATTAGCGATTCCTCCGCTGCGTAAAAACAATCTGCAAAGGATTTAGTGCTGTCAATGGTCTGCAGAGCCAGCGCAGCGTTACAAAGCACTACATTTTGCTGCGCCTCAGTACCTGCACCATTCAACACATCCATAAAGATCTTTGCAGATGATTCTACAGTGTCACCACCCTTTATCGCACCCTCTTCAATTTGGGTAAACCCCAGATCAGCTGTAGTTACCAATGCCTCACCACTCTTGCTGAATGTTTTAAAATCGCAGGTAAGCGACACTTCATCAAAACCATCCACCGCATGTAATATCATATAGTTCTTGTCGGTGTCCTGATACAAATAGGCATATAAACGGGCAAGTTCCAGGCTGAATACCCCAACAATCTGGTTTTTTGGCTGCGCCGGATTCACCATTGGCCCAAGCATATTAAAAAATGTCTTCACACCCAACTCCTTACGGATCGGTGCTACCGTTTTCATTGCCGGATTAAACAGCGGTGCATGTATAAAACAAATACCGGCTGTATCCAGACTGCGCTTTAAAGTATCCTGATCATTGGTAAATGTATAGCCCAGATATTCCATTACGTTAGAAGACCCGCAGCCTGAGGATACACCATAGTTGCCATGTTTCGCTACTTTATTTCCTGTTCCGGCAACTACAAATGAAGCAAGTGTCGAAATGTTAAAAGTATCCTTACCGTCGCCCCCCGTGCCGCAAAGGTCTACCAGTTCATAATCAGAAAAATCAAGTTTCACACAAAGGTCAAGCATCGCATCACGAAAACCCTGCAATTCTGCTACGGTAATATTTCGCATGCCATAGGCAGTAATAAAAGCTGCGATCTGTGAGCTGTTGAATTCACCCAATGCGATCGAAGTCAGTATCTTTTGTGCTTCGTTCCTGCTAAAAGTCTTGTTTTCAAATAAATGGTTTAATATCTTTTTCATATCCGTTTCTTCCTCACCGGAAGTTTTTAATTGTTTTTTTACGCTATGCTAAATGGTTTGCAGCAGCTTCAAATTGTCCGAAACAAAAAAAGGGCTGCCTTATAGCAACCCTCAAAATCTTTTTATATAAAATAAAACGTTCAAATACAGGGTTACACTACGCTATTGCGCTGTGCCACCACCAAATGTTATGTCCGTTTTTTTGTATCATTTCTGCAGCAAATATGGAATTGTTTTTGCGAAACAACAAATGTTTCTTGAAAAAATTATTTGATGAGGGCATTTTTCTCTTTTGTGAAATGAGAAAACACCAGTTTATCGGCCAACGCAGGTAACAACTTATTGATCCAAACCGTAAGTTTGCCCTGTCCGGTCATCACCAGCGTCCGTTTTCTCGCAGCAATTCCATCCACTATTGTGATTGCCACCTCTTCCGGGGTCATCATTTTACCTTCTTCCATACTCGTTTCCCCATGTACCGCACCGTCCTTCGCCAGTGCCGCTACGCGGATATTTGAGGTCGTAAAACCCGGGCATGCCACCATCACGTGTACCCCCGATTTCAACAGTTCAGTGCGCAGCGACTCCATAAAACCGTTCATGGCAAATTTGGAAGCAGAATAACCCGTGCGTCCGGGCAAACCTCTATAACCCGCAATAGAAGATACACCAATCACACTGCCTCTGGTTTTCAAAATTTCAGGCAAAGCATATTTTGTGCAATAGACCGTTCCCCAGAAATTCACATCCATCAGGTGCTTCAGCACAGAGAGATCTACTTCATTAAACAGTGCCCGCATAGACAGGCCCGCATTGTTCACCAAAATGTCTATTTTCCCATAAGTGACTATCGACTGTTTTACCAGCAATTCACAATCTTCCTCCTTACTTACGTCTGTCTGCACAGCAACTGCTCTGATGCCGTATCTTTTTTCCAGGTCAGCACTGATTTCACAAAGCGTAACATATTGCCTGGCAGCAAGCACCAGATCTGTACCCCGTTTGGCAAATTCTTCAGCACAAGCTTTGCCGATACCTGATGATGCCCCGGTGATGATGACTACTTTATTCTTAAAATCCATTCAGCTATTTAATTAATGAGTTTTCATAAGGCACCCTGGTCACTATTGATCTGCCCAGTGTGATCTCATCGGCATACTCCAGCTCGCCTCCAAAAGCAATACCCCTGGCAATGGTCGTGATTGGGATCTGAAAGTCCTTTAGTCTTTTATACAGATAAAAAAGAGTCGTATCGCCTTCCATGGTCGCACTAAGTGCCAGGATCACTTCTTTTACAGGGGTAGTAGCCACACGCTGCACCAGGGAATCGATAAACAGATCAGAAGGACCAATGCCGTCCATCGGAGAGATCAGTCCGCCCAGTACATGATATACTCCAAAATATTGAGACGTGTTTTCTACAGCCATCACATCCCGGGTATCTTCCACTACGCAAATCACTTCTTTGTCGCGTTTAACTGCTGTACAGATCTCACAAATTTGATGATCAGAAATGTTATGACAGACAGTGCAGTGTTTGATTTCATTTCTAAGCCGGATGATCGAATTGCCGAAATGTGACACCTCTTCCTGATCTTTGTTCAGCAAATGCAAAACCAACCGCAGCGCAGTCTTCTGACCTACACCGGGCAGTTTCGAGAATTCATTAACAGCGTCTTCAAGCAGTTTAGAAGAAAAGTTCATTTTACAAACTTAGATAAATTTGAGCAATTATGTGCGGAAACTCATGATGGTTTCTTACATTTAGAACCTTAACAAACCCAGCTTATGAGTCCGGCGATACTACTGTCTTTTTTAATTGGTTACTTCCTTATTCTGATCATTATTGCATTTGCAACTTCAAAAAAGTCATCAGATAACTCTACCTTTTTTGTGGCCAATAGAAACTCCAAATGGTATCTGGTGGCTTTCGGAATGATCGGCACCGCACTATCCGGAGTGACCTTCATTTCCGTACCCGGAGAAGTTGGCGCGCCTGCCGGCAACCAATTTCAATACTTCCAGTTCATATTGGGAAACGCTGTAGGATTTATCATTATTGCAACGGTGTTGCTGCCGCTCTATTACCGGATGAACCTCACCTCTATTTACAGCTACATAGAGCAGCGGCTTGGACATTACAGTTATAAAACTGCAGCATCCATATTTCTGATCAGCCGCACTATCGGTTCCGCGTTCAGACTGTACCTGGTGGTTATCGTCCTTCAACGCTTTATTTTTGACAGCTATGGAGTTCCCTTCTGGGCTACAGTTCTGATCTCACTTCTGCTGATCTGGTCCTACACCTTTAAAGGAGGTTTAAAGACCATCATCATCACTGATACCTTGCAGACATTTTTCCTGGTGCTTTCTGTCTTCCTGACCCTTTATTTCATTTGCAGCAGTCTGAACCTGGACATTCCGCAAACTTTTGAAACCATTAAAAACAGTGGCTATTCCAGGATCTTTTTCTTTGATGACTTCCTGACCAACGGCTTTCATTTCAGCAAAGCATTTATCGGGGGTATATTTGTGACCATCGCGATGACCGGCCTTGACCAGGACCTGATGCAAAAGAACCTGAGTATGAAAACTATCGGTGAAGCCCAGAAGAACATGTTCACCTTCACCGGGATCTTTGTCGTGCTCAATATTTTCTTTCTTAGTGTGGGTGCGTTGCTGTATATATTTGCCACCAAAAACGGAATAGAGATCCCATTGGACCATATCACCGGAAAACCAAGGACAGATTTCCTTTTTCCGGAAATTGCCCTGAACCACCTGAGTGTTGTACCAGCCATTATTTTTATGCTGGGGCTCACGGCAGCCACTTTTGCAACGACAGATTCTGCGCTGACCGCGCTCACCACCTCCTTTTGTGTTGACTTTCTTCAAATGGATAAAGGGGATCAGCAAAACTCCAGAGAATCTGTCAGCAAACGCCATACTGTGCATGTTGCCTTTTCTCTGCTGATGTTCGTCACCATTATCCTGTTCAATGCGTTTAATGACGAATCTGTGGTGAAGGGCATCTTTAAAGTAGCCTCTTACACCTACGGTCCGTTGTTAGGTTTGTACAGTTTCGGATTGTTTGTAAGAAACAGAGGCCTGCATGACAAATTCGTCCCTGTCATCTGCATCCTGTCCCCGGCCCTGTGCTACATATTGAATGACAATTCTGCAACATTGCTGGGCGGCTATACATTTAGTGTTGAACTCATTTTAATAAATGGACTGATTACCTTTATCGGATTACTGCTGATCAGCAAAAGAACGGACCAGCAAACCAAATTTTAATTCTGAAATACCTATCGCATGACAAGTGAAGAGAAAATAAGAAGTGCATTTGAAAACAAAAACTGGCAGGAAATAAAGGTAACCGATTCCTGGCAGATCTTTAAGATCATGGCCGAATTCGTTGACGGCTTTGAGAAACTCGCAAGAATAGGTCCCTGTGTATCCATATTTGGATCAGCGAGAACAGCGGAAACCAATAAGTATTATGAGATAGCGGTGGAATGCGGCAGGCTCCTGACCGACAGAGGCTATGGTGTGATCACCGGCGGTGGTCCGGGCATTATGGAAGCCGGTAACAAAGGTGCGCACACCAACGGCGGTAAATCAGTCGGATTAAACATAGAACTGCCTTTTGAGCAGTTTCACAATAAATATATTGATCACAATAAACTGCTCGAGTTCGATTATTTTTTCATCAGAAAAGTAATGTTCATGAAATACTCACAGGGCTTCATCGTACTGCCGGGTGGCATGGGTACCATGGACGAAATGTTTGAAGCAATCACGCTCATCCAGACCGGAAAGATCGCCAGGTTCCCGATCGTCCTTGTCGGCAAAGAATACTGGGGCGGCCTGGTAGAATGGATTAAAACGACGATGCTGGAAAAAGAACATAACATTCACGCAGAAGATTTAAATCTGTTCAGACTGGTAGATACAGCAGAAGAAGCGACCGAACACATCTTCAGGTTCTACGAGAAATATGTATTAAAGCCAAACTTCTAGTTATCTTAAAAACTGGTAATTCCACTAAAAAAACAACCAATAAAAAAAAGCCTTCTGTCGGGAAGGCTTTTTTTAATGAGCGAAAGACGAGATTCGAACTCGCGACCCCGACCTTGGCAAGGTCGTGCTCTACCAACTGAGCTACTTTCGCATTGGTATTTATCCTGTAAATAGGTCAGGCATTTTTATTGTGCTTGCAAATATACAAGTTCCAAACCATTTTGAAAATGATTTGAAACTTTTTAGCCAATTTAATCATCCAAAAACCCTTTTTCAATATCTGTCTATAAACCCACTCTTTCGATTTTCAAACAGAAATAACTGTGAGACAACCAATTTCAATCAAACAATTGCTTTAGTGATCAGTATAATATTTTTTAAAAAATCTGCTTTTTATTTAAACCCAAATATTAGCGGAAATATAAAAGTCACGATAATGGTCCACACAAAGTAGACCGGCAGGTAAAAGGCAATGGCTTTCCCAACCGCGCTTAAGTCCTTCTTTTTTGAAAGCACCCTGAATAGCTGCAGGGTGATCAGCAGCAGGTTTATCAGAATCAAGACATTTCCACCCAGAACTGCGGCCCTGTTTGGTGTAAATCCCCATTCTGAAATCCGGAACAAAATGGCAGAAAGTGCGACACCATTAACTATTATGGTTACAATAGATAGCAGAAAGAGCACCCATACCGCCACGTCATTTTTAGTTGTTTTAGATGTTTCGGCAACGGAAAAGAAAATAATGGCCATGACGCCGATTAACAGCGCATTGAACATCAGTAAAAATTCCCTGTCGTTATAAGGATCCTTACCCGAATAAACTATTGCTGTAAGATAAACTACAAGCATCACCAGTACCAGGGGACTGAATAGTTTCGCAATAACGGGGGAAACCCTGCCTACCAGTTGTGGATTGGTCTGTATAAGGTAAGTGCCCACAACCGGTACGGCCGCAAGTCCGCATATCCCAATGTTTTTGAAGTAAAACTCTTCAATGTTAAAACCGATCAGCGAGAAAAGCCCGACGGTGATACCGCTCATGATCCCACCCGCTATCACGATAAGAGCAGCCATAACGACCAGGTCACCATTATACTTCAAAAAGCCAAGCCGCTTCCCCTCAAGGTCTTTTTGCCCGCCTGCAAAGGCAAAACCCAGTATCGACCATAGAAATAAGAGCAAATGAATACAGGATAAAGTAAGGGTATCACTTTTTTTAACGTCGGGAAAGGAATTGATAAAAATCAATCCTGCCAGAGTTAAACCAGCAATAAAAGCGATTTTACCCGCAGATAATTTGTTCTTCCAGGTAAAATAGCCTGTCAGCAGCGGGAAAACGATAAACCCGGAGTTCCTCGTATAAAAGAATTCCTCACCCAGGGGAAAAAACGCCGGCAACTTTGCAATAAGGCCAGCCAGCAGCGAGGCAATCATCACTAATAATAAGTCCTTGCCGGTACCCCAGTAGATTTCATCACCTTCGTAATTTAGTCTTTCATTCCAAAAATCAGCAAGACTATTGTTTTTCAGGTCCGGATATAGTGCGCGGAAAATCCGTTTAAAACTTGCCTTATCAGATCTGTACATCTTTTCAAGTTCCCCCGGATCGTTTAGATGGCTGAGCATTTCATCTTGTGTCATAACAGTTGGTTTATGTGATAAATATTTTTGTATGTTTTTTACTAAGCCCCTGAGATATAAAAAAATATCAACAAAAAGCACTTTGCAATTCAAAGTTAAATACAAATACTTTGAATTGCAAAGTATTTGTATAAAAAGTTTTTACTTTATCCGTCACCTGATGATCTCAAGCTATCGAGAGCTAAATGCGACCAGCATCCTGTACTAATCCTGTCTGCAGCATTTGCATGCTTGCAGTGTCTTATAAACCAGATGACCAAGAACAGTTAGATGAAAAGAATATTTATACTCGGTTTTATTTTACTCCACAGCGGTTTAGCCTTTTGCCAGCAACTTTCCAGAGCCGATTATCTGGAAGATCTAAAGTACCTGAAAGATACGCTGCCGAAAAAGCACATTAATCTCTTTGCCAAGATCAGCAAAGCAGATTTCGAGAAAAACATCGCTGCAATTGAATCACGTTTAACCTTCCCTGATGAGGAGACATTTACTACAGAGCTTTTTAAACTTACTGTTGCCATAGGCGATGAACACACCCATGTCGAACGGGATTTCACCAAAGTGATACCCATCAGGTTTAATAAGTTTACCGAGGGAATATATGTCACAGCAACTGATACTGCCAACGCAGATGTCCTGCTATACCGGCTGACCGGAGTAAACGGACATTCCATCACCGAGGTCACCAGCCGGTTCAAGGAGATCATTCAAAGCGAAAACGCTTCTTTTTTTAACGTCAGGTTTCTTCATTTCATCAACAATCCGGTTATTTTGAAAGGATTACACATCACCGGGAGCACAGATGAGACCACATTTGATTTGACCGCACCCAATGGCAAAACAATTAGACGGATCATCAGATCTGTTGCCGGCAAGGAGGCCATGAACCTGCCGCTGATAGAAGTAAAAAACAGACCGCTTTCGCCCGGAAAAAATGAGAATTACTGGTATAACTATGATCCGAAAAGTGGCACTCTTTATTTTAACTACAACAAATGCCAGGGACAAAATTCACATCCGTTTTCCGCATTTAACGATGAACTTTTTGCCACTATCGCTAAAAATAGGCCTCAGCGTCTTGTAATTGATCTGCGTAACAACGGCGGTGGTAACTCTGGCATTTTAAGGCCTTTTATTGATCGCATCCAGCAAAGCTACCTGAACAGTAAAGGAAAGCTCTTTGTATTGATTGGCAGGCAAACCTTCTCCTCGGCATTGCTGAATGCAGTCGCACTTAAACAGGGCACCTATGCTACCTTGTTAGGCGAACCAACAAGCGGTAGTGTGAATCACTATGGAGAAGTAAGGGGATTTAAGCTTCCTCATACTAAATTTGTCATTGCGTATTCGACCCGTTACTGGGAAACCTGGAAAGGACATGACGGGCCGCTCGTGCCGGATGTTTCCATTACTTATTCGGTAAAAAACTTTTCAAAGGGAGTTGATGAGGCAATGGTCGCTACTCATTATACACGGTAGTGTTGAATGGCTTATTGATACCTGTCACCATTTTTTTTAAAAGACATTCTGTACAAATATTGTAGTGAAAATTAAATCACAGAAATATTTGCACAACCAAATGGTTGTCTTTATATTTGACAACCATTTGGTTGTATAATGATAGAAAGAAGAGATGTATTTCAAGCCATTGCTGATCCGACAAGGAGAATCATCATTAGTAGATTGTCGCAGGGACCGCTAAATATTACGCAGATTGGCGAAGACCTTGATATGAGCAAGCAGGCTATTGCCAAGCATATTAAGATATTGAGAGAATGCGGAATGATTGTCATGAATCAAAAAGGGCGGGAACAGGTTTGCGAAGCTCAACTTGCCCAACTTGATGAAGTGACTGATTGGGTGATGCAATCCCGTAAATTATGGAACCAGCGATTTGAAAAGCTTGACCGGTTTCTTGCCTCCACAAAAAAATAATATAGATATGAAGTCAGACAAAAATGAATTATTAATTAGCCACCTGTTTGATGCACCCCGGGATGTGGTGTTTAAAGCATGGACAGATCCTGATCAATTAAGGCACTGGTATGCGCCAGATGGTTGTAGTATTGAATTTAAAGCGATAGATATTAAAACAGATGGACATTTTCATTACTGCATACAGGATCCGATACACGGACCATGTTGGATCATTGGAACTTACTTAGAAATCCTGCAAGATGAAAAGCTAGTATTTACCATGGTTATGTCAAATGAAGCTGGAGATGTGGTGAGCTCAGTTGCTAATGGCAAGGTTGAAGACTGGCCAGAACGTCAGGTTGCAACAGTCACTTTTGAGTCAATAGGCCAGCGTACCAAAATGACCATTCATCAGACTGTATCTGAAGAAAAGGCAAAAGAAACAGGTGCTTACCAAAGCTGGGTGAAGATGTTCAACAAATTAAATCAGCTAGTGCAAAAAACATATTAATGAAGAGGTTTGTAATTTCAGGCTTCTTAGCAGCATCAATATTATCATTGCATGCGCAATCACCCCTAGAAAGCGGCTTTGCTCCGGTTAATGGAATCAAAATGTTTTATCAGGTTTATGGAAAAGGTAAACCCTTGGTGCTTATACACGGCGGTGGCTCCACAATCGAAAGTAGTTTTGGCAGGGTGATTCCAATGCTATCAAAGCACCGTAAAGTGATTGCCGTTGAACTCCAGGCTCACGGGAGAACCAGCGATAGAAATAGCGATCTTTCCTTTGAGCAAGATGCGGATGACGTGGTTGGTTTATTGCATCACCTAAAGATTGACAGAGCCGATTTTTTCGGTTTTAGCAATGGTGGAACAACAACTTTACACACCAGTCAAATTTCGTTATTCCATTGATTGAAACTTTTCTTAATAAACCGTTAGAGAAACGATAACCTAATGCCAAAGAAATAAGACAAAGACTAAATGAAAACAGGATAAAAATAAAAACGCCATTTCTGATATCAGAAATGGCGTTTTTGATAGAAGTCCTATCTTGTACTCAGAGCGGGAATCGAACCCGCACGACTTTTAAGGTCACAGGATTTTAAGTCCTGCGTGTCTACCAGTTCCACCATCTGAGCATAATCTCTACTAAAATTCAGTATGATTAATTTTATAAATGCTTCCTGGTATGAATGCATTTAGAGCGAAAGACGAGATTCGAACTCGCGACCCCGACCTTGGCAAGGTCGTGCTCTACCAACTGAGCTACTTTCGCATTGTTTTTAGTACCCTCCGGGCACCACCTTTTACGGGCGGAGGCTGCAAAACAACCTTGTTTCCGTTTGGGATTGCAAATATAAATACTTTTAGTATAACGTCAAGTTATTTTTGATAAAAATGAAGCCCTTACGCTAAGTCATTGGACTTCAAGACATCTGCTATCAGATCATTTTCAAAACCCCTGCCAATCAGGTAAGTGGTCAGTTTATACTTTCTCTTATAAGCATCTTTTTCATGAATTGATCCTATTTTTTTTTCAGCCAGAACCAGAATGGTCTTCAAATATTCATCGGCATCTATGGTCTTAAGCGCGTTCGCAATCATCTTATCAGGAACCCTTTTCATTTTAAGTCCCTGCTTTATTTTAACTTTTCCCCATTTTTTTATCTTAAATTTTCCGGACACATAAGCCATTGCAAACCGCTCTTCATTTAAAAAATTAGTCTGGATCAATTCAGAAATAAGCTCTTCCACGTCGTCCTTCCACAACCCCCACTCGTAGAGTTTATCCCTTACCTCCTGCTGCGAACGCTCCTGGTAGGCACAATAATGTTCAGCTTTTGCTAAAGCAGCATTTCGGCTGAGTTTAATGATCTGTTTTTTTTGTTCTTCCACGATTTGCAATAATACTAAAATGCAGTGCTTTATCTTAATATTATTTTTTGAACAACAAACACAAAACCTGTCCAGGAGATTATCCTTTTTTTAAAAAAAAACAGAAATCTCTACAGGGATCTCAAAATATCCGGAGTTTTACCGATTATTATTCAACAACTTCTTATTTTTCAAACATCTGGCAAGGAATTCAACTTAGATATGTTAAATTATTCTTAAAAAGATGTAAATTTGCTCAAAATAGAACCAACAGACCCCCACCCTTATGGCTGAAAAAAAGGCATTAAAAGTTGGACTGGATTCGGCAGCGCCGTTTCCTATGCATTCTGATTACAATTCAGAGAAATTTGAGGGTTTCGAAGTCGATTTATTAAAAGCCATTACTGACCATTTGGATCTGGAAATCCAATACGAAGTGTCCTTATGGCAAACTATCCTTGAAAAGTTATTTAAAGGTGAGCTAGACCTGATCTGTTCTGCGGTTACCGTAACACCCTCCCGCCGCCATATTCTTGAGTTCACCAATCCTTATCTCCATTTCAGACTTTGTGCAGTGGTAAACCAGGAAGACAACCTGAGGAATATCAATGACCTTAAGAATAAAACCATAGGCATACGGGAGGCTACCGAGGCGGAAAAGTATGTACATATCAACTTTCCCGGCAACAATATGGTTCACGCTGAAACCAATAAAGAACTTTACAGAAAACTTCAGGCGGGCAAAATAGACTTACTGATTGACGATTCGCCAATAGCCGGTGGTTTTCTGCAGAAAAATAAAAAACTGAAAGTGGGCATGTTTCTTCCTGAAACAGATTCTCAATATGCCATAGCCATGCGCAAAGGAGATGTGCAATTGAAAGACCAGTTCAATGAAGTGCTGACCTTGCTCCGGGAAAACGGAGTATACCAGACCATTTATAAAAAATGGTTTACTGATATCCAATTTTAAACCACATCACATTCTTATTGTTATCTTATCAGATGGCCAGGGACAATCTAAGGTTTTGTTTTACAGAAACCATATAAATATGATGTCTTTACCATATCGTAATAAGATAATAATTATATCAACGACCCTGTTATCACCCTGTTAAGACCCTGTTAGCACCCTGTTGTTATATAGTATTTATGAAACAGAACCCTAACGAATTATATCCCATTGGTTATCCTGATTTAGTTGACTATTTTTGGAGCATGAGCCATGCCATTTACAGCATCGGGCAGATTGCCGAAATACTAAACCCTACTTCATTTTCCGCCTGGAATGATGCAAAGATAAGTAAGCTGGTGATCGACAGCCGGAGCATAATAGATCCTGAAGAATCCCTGTTCTTTGCCCTGAATTCTAAACGAGACGGGCATGAATACCTTAAAGATGCCTACGATAATGGCATCAGGAATTTCGTGATCAGCGATGAAAAATATTTGAAGCAATTTCCCGACGCAAACGTCCTCCTGGTAAAGGATGTACTTATTGCCTTGCAGACGCTCGCAGCCTCCAATCGCAAACAGCACGATCTGCAGGTCATCGCCATAACCGGCAGTAATGGAAAAACGATTGTGAAAGAATGGCTCTACCAGCTGCTGGCTGCCGATTTTGACATCGTCCGGAGTCCAAAGAGTTTCAATTCGCAGATCGGTGTACCGCTTTCTGTATGGCAGATAGAAAATGAACACAATATGGGCATATTTGAAGCAGGGATATCAAAGACCGGTGAAATGGAAAGCCTGGAGACTATCATCAGACCTGGCATAGGAATCCTGACAAATATCGGAGAAGCACATGCTGAGGGTTTTTCATCACATAAAGAAAAACTGCTCGAAAAATTAAAGCTATTTAAAGATACCGGCCTCTTCATATACTCGCCGGAATATACAGAGGGCCTGAACCCGAATGAACTGCCCGGAAAGACTAAATTTTCGTGGAGCCTGAAACAGAAAGCGGATCTCCGCATTTTATTCACGGAACCCATTGAAGGCAGAAATTATGTACGGGCAAAGTTCAAAGGAGAGGAAATAGAATGCCTGATCCCTTTTCGGGACAAAGCTTCCCTGGAGAACGGCATCATTTGCTGGGCTGCGCTACTGGCGCTTGGCTATACGCCTCATGAGGCTGACCTTCGCCTGGAAAAACTGACACATGTAGGTATGCGGCTGGAACTGAAGACCGGCATCAACCAATGTTCGGTGATCGACGATTCTTATAGCGCCGATACCTCCTCACTGGCGATAGCGCTTGATTTTTTAAACCTGCAGAACCAGCACCCTAAAAAGACCCTTATCCTTTCGGACCTTGTTGAGACTGGCAAAAATGATCAGGACCTGTATACCGAGATTGCGGCCCTGCTCAAACAAAAAAACCTGAACAGGCTGATCGGTATAGGCCCTCACATTTCTCAGTCAGCAGCAAGTTTTGAGATGGAAAGCTCTTTTTATGAAAGCACACAAGATTTTATCGACAATTTTCCTGCTATACATTTCAACAATGAAACGATACTTGTCAAAGGTGCCAGGAAGTTTGAATTTGAGCGCATCAGTAAGCTTATTTCTCAAAAAATTCACGATACTGTCCTCGAGATTGACCTCAATGCTTTGTCAGGAAACCTTCAATTCTACCGAAATAAACTAAAGCCCGGCGTAAAGGTGATGGCGATGGTAAAGGCATTCTCTTATGGAAGCGGAAGTTTTGAGATTGCGAATTTACTGCAATACCATAAGGTAGATTATTTAGCAGTTGCTTACACAGATGAGGGCGTCGCTCTGCGAAAAGCAGGCATTTCAATGCCGATAATGGTCATGAGCCCGGAGTCGTCAGGCTTTGAGGCGATCATCAGGCACCAGCTCGAACCTGAGCTCTATAGCCTGGATATATTAAAAAGCTTCACGGGATTTTTAAATGAACACACTGCTGACTATCCGGTACATCTTAAGATTGATACCGGAATGCATCGCCTCGGATTTGAAGAACCTGACCTGAGTGATCTTTTGAAAATACTGCAGGAATCAAATAAAGTAAAGATCATTTCGGTTTTCTCTCACCTTGTAGCTAGTGAAGATCCCGAGCATGATGATTTTACAAATCATCAGCTGCAGCGTTTTACGGCTATAGCTGATCAGATCCAAAGTGGCCTGAACTATACTTTTATCAGGCACATTTCCAATACTTCCGGCATTTCGCGTCATCCGGCAGCCCAGCTGGATATGGTACGGATCGGAATAGGTCTTTATGGCTTCGACTGCGGAATCGCCAACAATAAGGGCTTGCAGACAGTTGCTGTGCTGAAAACCACAGTGACTCAGCTCAAGCACATCAAGCCAAATGAAACGGTAGGCTATGGCCGAAAAGGTGTATTGCCAGAAGGCGGAACAATAGCCACTGTAAAAATTGGTTACGCAGACGGATACAACCGCAAGTTTGGTAACGGTGTTGGAAAAATGCTGGTAAATGGCACCCTGGTTCCAACGATAGGTGTGATCTCTATGGATATGTGTATGCTTGATGTAACGGGTTTGAATGTAAAGACAGGTGATGAAGTCATTGTCTTTAACGGTGAACTGACAATTGCACAACTGGCCAAACAAATAGATACTATCCCGTATGAGATCCTCACAAACGTATCCCAGCGTGTAAAAAGAGTCTATTTTTACGAGTAAATTTTATCTAAGTTTGCAGCATGAACAGAATTGGCAGGGCATTTTTAAGATATCTCATCAAAGGCTTATTGATTGTGCTTCCCATTGCGCTAAGTATCTTTATTGTCGTTGGTGCCGTAACTACAGTAGACAGCTGGCTGAATATCAACAACATCCTGGGTGTTGATCCCAATACGGGTGCCAGCAGGAATATCCCCGGGCTGGGCCTTGTGCTGGTCATCTCAATCATTTTGGTTGCCGGAATCTTTGTGACGAACTTCGTTACAGAACCGATGTACAATTGGTTTCAAAGAGTTCTGGATCGCCTGCCCATATTAAAATTCATCTATTCATCTATTAAAGATCTTACAGAGGCATTCGTCGGAGATGAAAAGAAATTTAACCATCCAGTACTTGTAGAGGTTGAAGGTGGCCTGAAAAAGATTGGCTTTCTGACTCAGCCTGATCTGAAAAAAATAAATCTGCCGGATGAAGTGGCAGTGTATTTTCCGCTGTCCTATTCTTTCGCAGGTCAGCTCTGTATTGTAAAACGTGAAAAAGTAACCGACCTCAAGATGAGTGCTGCTGATGCGATGAAACTTGTGGTAAGCGGTGGTGTAAGCGGGCTTTAGTTTTTCTTAATTCCAAATCAGCAAGAATCGGGTGTTAAATCATGCCTGAGGGGTCTAAATTTGCAGCTGAAATGTTAAAGTTATGGAAACACAAAACGAGATTGATTACGGCAGGATACAAAAAGCGATTGAATATTTGAAGCTCAATTACAAACTTCAGCCTTCTTTAGAAGACATAGCGGAACATGTGAACCTGAGCCCTTTTCATTTTCAGCGTATGTTTAAGGATTGGGCCGGGGTAACGCCAAAGCAATTTTTACAATACCTGAGTATAGAGCATGCAAAAAGCATTCTGAATGCGCAGCAATCTACACTGTTTGATGTAGCTTATGAAACCGGGCTTTCCGGCACCAGCAGACTGCATGATCTTTTTGTTAAGGTGGAAGGTATGACGCCGGGTGAATATAAAAACGGCGGACAGGAGCTGCAGATCAATTACAGTTTTGCAGAGAGTCCGTTTGGAACAATAATAGTGGCCTCCACCGCAAAAGGCATTTGCCATATTGCTTTTGCTGATGAGGGTGATGATGTTGCTTTTGAAGAATTGAAAAGACGTTTCCCAAATGCAGCATACAAAAGGTTTTTGGACAGGATACAGCAAAACGCGGTTTTTATATTTACGCAGGACTGGAGTAAACTGGCCGAGATCAAACTCCACCTGAAAGGGACAGCTTTTCAACTCAAAGTATGGGAAGCTTTGCTGAAGATACCTATAGGCGGATTGACGACCTACGGTAAGCTGGCCGGAATGGTTCAGAGCCCCAAAGCTTCACGCGCTATAGGTTCTGCTGTGGCCAGTAACCCGGTCGCCTTTCTTATTCCCTGTCACAGGGTGATCAAATCCAATGGAGAGATTGGAGAGTACCATTGGAACAGTCAGCGTAAAAATGCTATGATAGGCTGGGAGGCTGCAAAATCTGAGGTATCCGGCTAAAAAAATCCCCTGCGATAACATGAAGACATGATAAAGCAGGGGACAGGTATTAGGGATGTATAATGAGAATTTTCTTATTTAATAACCCGGGTTTTGTATCAGTTTATTGTTTCTGTTGATCTCATCGCGGCTAAATGGCCTGTAGTAGATCTTATCATCCCATTTACGGTTTTCCTGGGCAGTTTCCGTAGTTGGGGTGTAGGTGTAGTCATATATTGCCGGATCATAACGATATGTCTTCGCTAAAGATTTTCCTGGTTTAAATGTTCCCGAGACCTTAATATAAGTGGTTTTTCTTCCCAAAGTTTCCGGTGCAATCATCCAGCGCCGTGCATCGTGATAACGCTGTTCTTCATAAGCCATTTCGATACGGCGTTCATGGCGGTAAATTTCCGTGAGCACTTCTTTCGAGCTGCCCGTAATGGCAGGCATGCCTGCCCTGAAGCGTATCCTGTTGAGCCATAATACAGCCTCTGAAAATTGCCCGAGTTCTATACTGGCTTCTATGTAGTTCAGGACAGCTTCGGTATATCTGAAAAATGGCCAGGGCACAAATTGAGGTTGTGTAGCATCAACAATATTTGGATCCGGATCTATAAACTTGTGGGTATAATAACCTGTCCAGCTGCCGTTCCAGTTTTCTATAGAACTGCCGCGTGTATCCAATCCTTTAAAACGAATCTTAGCTCCTTTCTCGTCAATCAGATCGTACTCGCCTGTCTGGATCTGGTTGAGAGAATCTACATCACCTGATACCTTATCACGGGGCTTCCAGCCTGCTCCGTCATACAAAATAGTCGCATAAAAGCGGGGGTCACGGTTTTGATAGGGATTGGCTTTGTGTATAGGATTTGTCCAGCTGAATTTTGTTCCGTTGGCCATCTCATAATCGTCTACAAGTAATCCTATTGGTGTATTCCCTGCCCAGTTGTGATAACCGTTGGGCCCGTTGGCTCTTCCGTAGCGCATATCGCTCCTGTCTATAAAGTACCTGGCAAAGATCAGTTCTGAGGCAGCGGCAGCATCTATTCCTGGTGCTTTGCTCCCACCGCCCATCGCAATGCTTTTATAATTCATTTTACCGACACTGTCCGGAACTTTTTCGGTAAGATTCAGCTTATAGCCGGTCCCCGCATCCATTACAGCTTTTGCTGCCTCCCAGGCTGCCTGCCAACGGGGGGTTTGGCTTCCGTTCGTATATACCAGGAATGGCAGGTGCTCGACCGGATAGTTCTCCATGGTCTTCAACTTAGCTTTTGCCTTTGCCATATCGTGTAAATCACTTGCGGCATAAAGCAATACCCGTGATTTTAACGCCAGACCTGCCAATGAGGTAGCCTGACCTTTTAGCATTGCTTTACCGGTAAGCAGTTTAATCGACTCTTCGCAATCCTTAAGAATAAAATTGACGCACTCTTCGTAGGTGCCTCTTTGTACGGTATAATCTTCATCAAGCACATAGCTTTTTGTGATCAGTGGCACACCGCCGTAAAAGCGAAGCAGCTGCTGATAAAAGTACGCCCTGAGGAAATATGCCTGCCCCAATAGCATATCCTTGGTGTTCGGATCAGTAATCGCATTATCCGCGGCGGTCAAATGCTCGACCGTAAGGTTACAGGACCGGATCCGGTTGTACATTTGGTTATAGCCCGAACTCGCATTAATCCAACCCAATGTGGTAGGATTTATACTGCTGGAGTTGACCAGATCTATACCCCTTGTAGGGTGGGTAAAAAGTGATTCGTCTGATACAGAGGATAGCATTTCCTCAGAAAATCCACCTAAGCTCAAGCCATTGTAAATCTCGGTAACAAATGCCGAAACCAATGCCGGATCCTTCCAAACATCTTCTGCAGGTATACTGGTTGGCGGTTCAACGTTCAGGAAATCCTTTTTACAGCCCGAACCCAGCATGGCCAGAAATACGAGTGTAAATATGTATGTAGTTTTATTTATCAGTTTCATATAAAATGTTTTTATGCTGTCCAACCTTAAAAAGTAGCTTTAATTCCGGTATTGATCACCCTTGCCTGAGGATAATATTGCGCACTGCTGTTGGTAGATTCCGGATCCCAGATCTTGATCTTGTCCAGGGTAACCAGGTTCAGCCCGTTCACATAAACACGAAGTGCACTAAAGCCGATCTTTTTCGACAACTCCGGAGCTATAGTATAGCCCAGTTCAACGTTTTTAAGCCTGATGTAATTGTTGCTGCGCATCCAGTACGTATTGCGTGCGGCGCTGTTAAAATCTGTGTAATAAGTTTTACCCCGGTTGGACAGGCGTGGATTTACATTACTTGGGTTGTCGATGCTCCAGCGGTTTTTATAAGACCATTCCAGAAAGTTACCGATATCGCCGGACTCGGTAAGCCCGACAATCTGGATTCCACCGGTTGCACCTTGAACTAGCGCAGAGAAATCAAAACCTTTGTAAGCCAGGTTCAGGTTAAATCCTCCGGTAAAGGTTGGAGTGCTGGTCCTGTCCATGCGGATCTGGTCGTCACCGTTGATCTTATCATCATCGTTCCTGTCTTTAAACTTCATATCACCAGGCAAGAGATTGCCGGTGAATGCGCTGTAGTCAATGGTATTGGCTTCAATTTCAGCCTGGTCTCTGAATACACCATCATATTCGTAAGCAAGTTCTGTTCCGGTAGGCATACCTGTAGACCGCTGCCACTCAGGGGCTCCAGCTGTCTCATCCCAAAATACGATCTTATTTTTGGCATAACCACCATTTACACTGACTCCGTAAGTGAGCTGCCCCACCTGGTCTGTATAGCCCAGTTTAAACTCGAAACCTCTGTTGTTTACCTTACCAAGGTTTACCGGAGGAAGTTTGTCGGTGATCCCTGAACTTCCAGGGATGGAATTGCCTCTGGAGATCAGGATTTTGGTTCTTTTGTTGTAAAACGCGTCAAACTCAAAACTCAGTTTATTGTCCAGAAACGACGCATCCAAACCGACGTTGGAGTTGTTGGCCACTTCCCATCCGAAATCCAGGTTGGGAACTTTGTTTTCCACCAGGGTCTGGGTCTGCTGATCATTGATCACATAATTTCCAAAACCCATGGTGCTCAGGTATTGATATTCCTGTAATGCATCGCCAAAGTAGGCTTCGGCACCCATCTGGCCCCATGATGCCCTAAGCTTCAAATTACTGACAAACTTCACGTTGTCTTTAAAGAAAGGTTCTTCTGACAGCCGCCATCCTAATGATACTCCGGGAAAGAAACCAAAGCGCCTGTCTTCCGGAAAGATATAAGAACCATCAGCCCGCCAGAGAAATTCAGCAAGGTACTTCTCTTTATAATTGTAGCCGACCCTTCCAAAATAACTCAAACGCGCTCTTTTGTAAAGGTTGTTCGGATCGCCGGGGTTGGTAATGTTCTGTTCTTTGTCGCTACCTGCCAGAAGTTCCTGCAGAGCAGTAGAAATAAAGTATCTCCTGAAAGCGGAGAAGCCATCATTATCAACCTTTTCCCTGGTTACTCCGGCCATCAGCGCCAGGTTGTGTTCGCCTATTTTTTTATCGTAATTGACCATACCTGTCAGGTTGACTGCCAGTTGGGAACCTGCGGTTTCTGTTAAACTTGCGTCTTTGCGGTCAGATCGTACCGAACCGGTGAGCTTCGGTGTAACTCCATCTGCTTCAAATGATTGTTTATCCCAATAGTAAAGTGTCCATGGTGTTTGCCAGTTCTTTTGACGGCCTGAGAATTTATCGATTGAGGCAGTACCTGTAAATTTAAGTCCCTCTACCCATGGCAGCCTGACTTCTACTTTTCCAGTTGACTGCAGGTAGTCCCTGCGGTCGCGGTTATAGCCGGTTAGATCCGTTGTGGTGACATAAGGATTGTAGCCATACTCGATATCGGGTCCTGGCAGGCCATTTGGCCATACTTCAATTTCAGTCGGCTTGCCGCGCATGATCATCCGGAATACATCTGCAGCGGATACTGTAGGAAAATTACGCACCTCTTCCCTGCCGGTCACGCCAAGCGTCGCAGTAATGTATTTATTGATGTTGGCTTCCAGATTGACACGCAGGTCGTATTGCTGATATCCGGTGGCCGATTTTTTATAATAACCATCCTGGTCCAGGTAACCTGCCGAGATCAGGTATTTGATGTTTTCAGCACCGCCATTGATCTGGAGGTTGTGGCGTTGCTGTGGTGACCAGTCTTTTAGTGTGGTGTTGAACCAGTCTGTATTCGGATATCTTAGCGGATCTGAACCATCCCTTAGCTTTTGCATTTCCTCAGGACTGTAAGCGGCAGTAATGGTGGTATTGTTGTCGGTGCGTTTGTAAGATCCTGTCGACTTGAAAGCAGCCCATGCGGCACTCCACTGGTCCTGGGGCAAGTCCGCGCCAAATATATTGAGCTCATTTAAGATCTCGGCATATTGCGGGGAACTGGACATTTTTGGCGTCCGCGTTGGTTGCTGCAAGCCGTACCCGTAGTCGTAGGAAAGCTGAGGTTTACCGGATTTGCCTTGTTTGGTGGTGATGAGGATCACACCATTCGCTGCTCTCGAACCATAAATGGCTGCAGAAGCATCCTTTAGCACTGAAACACTTTCTATGTCGTTGGGATTTAGGCGTTCCAGACCACCGGCTCTGTTTGGCACCCCATCTATCACGATCAGCGCATTGTTATTCCCCAAAGAGTTAACTCCCCGGATACGGATTGTTGATCCGTCATAACCTGGTTCTCCACTCGCCTGTACGGCAGTCACACCGGGTAAACGTCCTGCCAGGGAATTGGAAAGGTTGACAGTTGGTGTTTTGGCCAGCTCCGTGCCTTTTACTGAAGCTACGGCACCGGAAACCACGGCTTTTTTCTGTGTTCCATAACCTACCACGACGATCTCAGAGAGCGCCTGGCTGTTTTCCAACATTTTAACATTAATCATTTTTTGCCCGTTCACGGCTATCTCCTGGCTGTCATATCCCATATATGAAAATATAAGCGTGGCATTATCAGGAACTTTGAGTGTAAACCTGCCGGCGGCATCTGTAGTGGTTCCAATAGTGCCGCCTTTTACTTTTATGCTTACACCCGGCATCGGGATACCGGCATTTTCAGTGACCTGTCCGCTAACTACAATGTCTGCTCCAGGCGGGTTCTTAAGCCGGATGACGACCAGGTTATCCTCCAAAGACTGAAACTCAAGGGCGGTGTTTCTTAACAGTATCCGGAGGGCATCGGTAACTGAGATCTGGTCTTTTACGAGTGTTACGTTCTTACTGCTTATCAGGTCGTCCTCACTATAGAGCAGGCGGATATTGCCTTTCTTCTCCAAAATCTTTAGTGCGTCTTTTAGATTTACCTTATGGAGTTCCAAATCAACCTTTGTACCCTGTGAGTAGGTAGATGCTGATACTTGGAGACAAAATACAAACGATGAAACAAAGATCCAGTTTAACATCAGTATTATTTTTTTTTTGGAAAAGTTGGCACATAGAACTTTATTGCACAGTTCTGTTTTTTTCATAGATTTGTGAATTTCAAAGTTAAAAATCTGTAATAGTAGCTTCAGCTACTCATGAAGGTTTGGAGGGAGAAAAGTGTTTGCCGCACTTAACTCCCTTTTTTGTTAGTAAATGATCAGGTCATGGTCTTTTAGGTTAAAGTGGAAAGGTTTGATTAATTGCATCGCTTTTAAGGTTTCTTCGATGGTTTCATCTTTGAATACACCTGTAAAGCGGTATAGTTTAGGTTTTTCGTTGTCAAATTTAATATTGATGTTGAACCAGCGCTCCAGCTTTGGCTGCAGGTCCTCCAAAGATTCATTTTGAAATACCAGCTGGCTGTCTCTCCAGGAGGTCTCCTGTATGTACTCGTTTTGACCTATGCGAACCGGCACCACGTGCTGTATGGTCAATGTGATGTCCTTTAGAGACTTTGGGGAACGTTCCGGCTTTAGGCTTCTTTCTTTCTTATTTTCTACAAGCGCAAACTTTTCTGAGGGGTTTAGGATGATCTTTTGTGCAGAGCGGTCATTTACCGAAAGTTCAATAGAACCCCTCAGCAGAGTAGTTTCAGATTTTTTGTCAACAGGGTAGGCTTTGATGTTGAAGGCAGTGCCAAGTACTTTAACACAGATCTTATCTGTACGGACAATAAAAGGATGGACTTTATCATGGGCTACGTCAAAGAAAGCTTCACCAACGAGGTAGACTACACGCTTCTTCCTTTTTTTAATGTCACTGTCGTAAGATAATTTGCTGTCAGAGTTTAACCACACCATTGTGCCATCTGGCAGCTTAATCTTTTTCCTTATTCCTTTCCCGGCAACGATCTCTATGTCCGGAACAAATTTATCCCGTCCGTTAAAATAAAAAATGACAACCGATACCACAACAGCCAGCATGGCTGCAATCCCTGTGAGGACAATTGCCTTCCTGAAACTAATGGTTTTGCGCTTTTCCTCAGGAACGGAAAATTCATCAGCAAATTTAAGTTTGTGCAGGAGATAAGCCTGTTCGGTATCTGGAATTTCAAGCTCTTGCTGTGGATTTAACCAAAGTTGTTTTAAAAATTCTTCATAATAAACAGAATCCTGATACAAAGCTGTCAGCTTGTTCAGTTCTTCCAGTTCAGCTGGAGTAGCTTCACCAGCCTGCTTACGAGCCAGGAGTTCTATAATTCTGTTTTTAGACATACAGGTATTCCAAATAGGTTTTATATCGGGTTGTATGTATAGGACAAAATTTTTAAGTAAACTCCCTAGTCCTTCGTCATATTTTTTTATGTAAGATTAAACTCGGCCTGAAGTACGGTGGTTAGCTTTTTAATCGCCGATACCAGGTGAGCATCAACCGTTTTTATCGAGATGTTTAAAATATTAGCCGTTTCTTTATAGCTCAGGCCATCTTCTTTGATCAGTTTAAAGACCAGCTTACACTGAGCCGGCAAGGTTTCGACTGCGCGCTCCAACTTCTTTTTCAGTTCGCCATTGATCAGCAGCTGTTCTGGATTTAAGTTATCCAGGATGATTTCCATATCTAAGTCGTCGATGGCTACCCACTCTTGTTTGGCTTGCTTGTTGATAATATTTAAAGACAGATTCCTGGCAATTACGAAAGCATATACCTTAACGTTTTTGACATCAGATAATTTCTCCCTGTTCCGCCATATCGTGATCATGACGTCACTCGCAGCTTCTTCGGCAAGTTCCCGGGACTTAAGCAAATAAAAGCAGAACCGGTATAAAGAGGGAAACAGATACTTGAATAGTTTCTCATAGGCATTCTCGCTGTTATGCAAGGCGATATGCTTTATCAGACCGTTTAAGTCGGGTAAATAATTGGACATAGGGATATATTTGATTAATTCAAATGTATGAAATTAACGATACCATCCAAATCTAAGTATCCGATAACCGAAAAAACGCAACAGTTTTAAATTATTT
Source organism: Pedobacter ginsengisoli (assembly GCF_030244015.1). Classification (GTDB taxonomy): domain Bacteria; phylum Bacteroidota; class Bacteroidia; order Sphingobacteriales; family Sphingobacteriaceae; genus Pedobacter; species Pedobacter ginsengisoli. Next base: position 406,250 of record NZ_JASSYX010000002.1, on the reverse strand, counting down.
ATAGTTGATTTTCAACACAATACATATCAAATAAGGCAAAATAAAAAATAATATAAATAAAGTCTAGTAAATCAGTAGTCTTTTATTTACATTTGTATCATCACATGCCGGAATAAGCATTTGAAAACATATAGTCATGTGGCCGAGTGGTTAGGTAAGGGTCTGCAAAACCTTTGACGGCGGTTCGAATCCGCCCTTGACGTCCAGTTCAATTTCTATATTGTCTGAAATTTTAGATGTTTGGTTAGATCTAAGTTTTGTTTTAAAGCCAGGTTGGATGACCTGGCTTTTCTTTTTAAAATCTTTTTAAAAAAGAAACGGAGATACAGCAATCCGCCGTATCCCCGCTATCTAAATTAACGCTCTCGTATATATAGACGAGCAAAATTCTGTTTTATTATATATGGTATTAAAAAAAATTAAATTTCTTAAAATTCAATAGCACGCTGGCCGGGATCATCATCTTAAAATTAATTAATTCGTCTTCTTGTAATTATAAATCGCCCAGCTGTTTAACACAATTGCAAAGACAATTATTGTTCCCAGTTGAGGTAAAATATCCTGGAGTCCGCTGCCTTTTAATACCACCGCTCTGACTACATCTATAATATAACTGACAGGATTTAAGGCCGCGATCATCTTTGCCCAGTAAGGCATTCCGTCGATAGAAGTTAACAAACCGCCCATCAAAATGAAGATCATCATGAAGAAAAACATAATGAGCATCGCTTGTTGCTGCTTATCGCAATACGTTGAGACCAGCAAGCCAAAACCAAGCACAGCCAGCAAATACACCCACATAAAACCATAAAGCAATAATATGCTGCCGGCGGGAACAATTCCATAAACAAAGAAGGAGACCATCAACCCTAAAGTGAAAACTACTGTTCCGATAATCCAGAACGGGATTAGTTTCCCTAAAATAAAATGATATTTTTTTATTGGTGTTACATTGATCTGTTCTATCGTACCCATCTCTTTTTCCTTCACAATATTCAAGGCGGACAGGAATCCGGTGATCATAGTTACCAGGAATGCCAGAATACCAGGCACCATAAAAAGATAGTAAACCTGGTGCGGATTGAACCTGCTCGTAAACTCCAGTTCTATCTCCTGCGCAACATTAAATTTTGACCGGGGCATCATCTGCCCACGCAGTTCCTCATTAAACATTTGAATAATATTGCTGAGATATCCATATCCTAACCCTGCTTTCATTCCATTGATCGCATTTACTGCGATAAAAAGCTTTTGTTGGTTGTCGCGGATCAGATTTTTCTCAAAATGAGGTGGAATCTGAAGAATTAAATCTGTTTTATCATCTTCTGCCAACTTTAAAGCCTGATCATAAGATGTCAAATGGCTAAGTACGTTAAGGTATGTAGAGGCGTTGATTTTTGAAACCAGTTTAGCCGAGACGGGAGAATGATCCTGATTTACAATGACAATATTAATATTTTTCACTTCGTAGTTTGCAGCCAATGGAAGTATCATCAATTGAATGACAGGCATCCCGATGATCATTACCAGTATCGAACGGTTCCGGAATATCTGTTTAAATTCCTTGACCAGCAGAAATCTTATTGTCCTCATTCCAGGCGTATTTTAAAACTTTTTAAACTGACTGCTAAAAGTACCGACGTAATTGTGGCCAGTACCAGCGTTTCTTTCCATATTGCGCTAAAACCTAAACCTTTGATCATGATCGATTTTACAATAATATAGTACCATTTTGAGGGGATAATATTGGAGATCATTTGCAGCGGATAAGGCATATTTTCTATCGGGAACATAAAGCCGCTGAATAAGATTGTGGGGATAAGCATCCCCATCAAAGAGATCAGCATGGCAACTTCCTGTGAACTTGTCTTTACGGATATAAAGATCCCCAGTGTAAGGCAGGTAATGATAAAAAGGATACTTTCAGCAAAAAGCAGCACTAAACTGCCATTGACGGGCAATTTCAGGACAAATATGCTTAGTAACAAGATAATGGTCAGGTTAACGAGTGAAAGCACCAGGTACGGAAATGTTTTGGTCAGGATAACCATGCCCGGTTTGATTGGCGATACCAGCAATATTTCCATATTGCCCATTTCTTTTTCCTTGACGATCGATACAGCAGTCATCATGACACAGACCAGCATCAATACCAGAGCCATAACCCCCGGAACAAAGTTAGGGGCATCAAGCAATTGCGGGTTATAGAGCATCCTGACCTCAGGAATAATCTGGTAAAGAGCCGGCACGTTAGATTGCTGTTGGCGCTGATGGTCTGTTACAATCGCGGTAATGTAATTTTTAATGGTGTTCGCCGTATTGGGATCTGAGCCGTCCAGGACGATCTGAACCTGAGATGTATTGTAGTGCGCCAGATCACTGCTAAAGTTTGCCGGGAATATGACAGCCATTTTAATGGTTCCTTTTTTTAGTTCATTATCCACCTGCACGGCATTGCCCAGGATTTTTTTTACTTCAAAATATTTACTCGCATCTATTTTTGAGATCAGCCGCCTGGACTGTTCATCTCTTGCCCGGTCTACGATGGCTATTTTAACATTTTTCACCTCATTGGTGAGTGCGAAACCGAAGATCAGAATCTGAGATATAGGCATTCCAAACAGGATCAGTAATGTTTTCTTATCCCTGAGAATATGAGCAAATTCTTTTTTTACGAATGTGATGAATTGTCTCATGATCTCTTATTCTGAACGTTTAGCTCTTCTTGCCAGCTGATAAAAAACCTCATCCATACTTTCTGCTTCATAAAGCCTGCGCAGTTCAGCAGGCTTATCCAGCGCCTCAATCTTTCCATCGACCATGATAGATACCCTGTCGCAGTATTCAGCCTCGTCCATGTAGTGGGTGGTAATAAATATGGTTGTCCCCTTTTCCGCAGATTCATAGATCATATCCCAGAATTGTCTGCGTGTGATCGGATCCACGCCGCCTGTAGGCTCATCCAAAAATACGATACGGGGTTCATGCAGCAGCGCAACTGAAAAAGCAACTTTTTGCTTCCAGCCTGTGGGTAATTGGCCCACAAGTTTCTTCGCTTCCTTTTGCAGGCCGAGTCTGGTGATCAGCCCTTCACTTTTATCGCTGATCTGCTGATTGCTCAGATTATAAATACCAGCATAATACCTGATGTTTTCAATGATCGTCAGATCATCATAGAGAGAGAATTTCTGTCCCATGTAACCGATGTTCCATTTCAGCTCCTGTGCTTGCTTATGGATATCAAAACCTGCAACTACAGCTGTACCGGATGAAGGTGTGAGTAATCCGCATAACATTTTCATAGCCGTGGTTTTGCCTGCCCCGTTCGCACCTAAAAAGCCAAAGATCTCTCCTTTATACACATCAAATGAGATGGCATCTGTAGCAACAAAGTCTCCAAAACGCTTGGTCAGTTTATCGACTACGATTACTTTCTCGTTGTTTAACGCCCTGGTGTCCATAACTAATTGTTTAAAAGTTTGATGAAGCAGTCTTCTATAGTGGGCTTTGCCGGGATGATCAAAATATCCCTGAAACCCTTTTCTTCTAAATAGCGATACAACTCATTGGTATCCATGTCTTCTCTGAACGATGCATGTGCATATTCACCAAAAGCATAAATATTCAACACATTTTTATATGTTTTCATGATTTTAAGCAAATGATACATGTTGTCTGCTTTAATGGCAAACAACTGATCGGGATAATGACTAACCATATTCTTTGGTGTGTTAATTGATAAAATCTGTCCTTCCTGTATCAGTGCGATCCTGTCGCATAGGGTAGCTTCGTCCATATAAGGCGTAGACACCACGATGGTAATACCCTGATCTTTCAAGCGTTTGAGCATCTCCCAAAACTCTCTTCTCGAAACAGGGTCAACGCCGGTCGTTGGCTCGTCTAAAAAGATAACAGGCGGATTATGGATCAGTGCGCAGCACAATGCCAGTTTCTGTTTCATTCCGCCGGAAAGCTTCCCTGCCCTCCTGTTCTTGAATGGAGCTAACTGTTCGTAGATGTCTTTGATCAGGTGGTAATTTTCATTGACCCTGGTATTAAACAGCGTAGCGAAAAATCCGAGATTTTCTTCCACTGTAAGATCAGGATAGAGGGAGAATTTACCAGGCATATAGCCAATGCTCATCCTGATCTTCCCGTAGTCTTTCACGATATCCAATCCATTTACAGATGCGTTGCCGCCATCCGGGAGAATAAGTGTAGTCAGCATCCGAAAAATACTGGTCTTGCCCGCACCATCGGGGCCGATCAGTCCAAACAACTCACCTTTTTTGACCTCAAAGGAGACATGATTTACTGCCGTTTTTTCTCCTTTGGTATAGCTTTTGAGCAATTGGTTCACGCTTACCGAAATTTCCATAGTCTTATTGTCTTTGATGAAATTTCCTGCTTTATTTGGCTAGCGACACTTCGCCATACATACCGATTTTCAAATAGCCATCATTTTTCACCTTAACTTTTACAGCATAGACCAGATTCGCACGCTCCGCTTTTGTCTGAATGGTTTTTGGAGTAAACTCCGCCTTGTCACTGATCCACTCCAAAACACCATCATAGTTTTTATACGTTTGATCCGGCGCATCAACCAGCACCTTCACCTTCATGCCCGGTTTTACGACTGATAATTGATCTGCGGTAATATAGGCCCTCAGAATAATCGAAGAAAGATCCGCTATTTTATACAATGGCTTACCCGGTATTACGGTTTCATTGGCCTCAACATATTTGGTAAGCACTGTACCATTTACCTTATTTACTATTTTACTTTTTAAGATCTGGTCATTCAATTGCCTGATCTGCACATTCAGTGGCAAGGTTTCCTTGCTTAGACCGGACGACGTAATGTTCAGCACCGATTGCTGAGCACTGATCTGCTTTCTGATGATAGCAACCTGTGCATTTGCATCATCCATCTGTTTGGGAGTGGCCGCATCACCCTGCAGCAGGTTGCTGATGCGACGCTGTTCTGTTAAAGCCTGCTTCAATTGCTCCTGATAGGCAGCAAGCTGTGCTGAAACATCGGGCTTCCTGCTCAGCACCGCTGAAATTTGCGCTTCGAGCTGAACTTTCTTCAGATAAAGCTGTGTTGTATCTATATAACCCACCACTTGTCCGGGTTTTAGCTGGTTTCCTTCTTCGAGGTCTAACGCCATTATGCTTCCTGAAGCTTCAGCAGAAACAATAGTTTCAACAGCTTCGAATGTACCCGAAGCATCGCTTATCGTTTCTTTTTTCACACAGGCAGCCAGTATTATTGCGAAAGCAAATATTGAGATTCTTTTCATCGTTTGTTGGTTTAATATTTTATTCCTGTTGTGTTTTGTATATTGTACTCAGCTATGATCAGCTGGATTTCATGAAGTAATCTGATCTGCCTGGCCTGGTCTTCGGCATTTACATCTCTCAGGTAATCGCTGGTATTGATGGCACCATTTTCCAGTTGTACAGCAGAGACCTTTTTCACGCTGGCACGCAATGCAATGATCTCTTCATCGGAGGCCGTCAGCTCACGCAGCTTTTCCAATTCAGCATGCTGTTGTTTCAGCTGTATATTGGTATTGAGCAGAAAAGTTTCTTTTTGTAGTCCGATGCTTTTCCTGTTCACATCAACAATGGCTTTTTCCTTTTTAAGTGTGTATAGTCCCGATAAGGGCCAGCTCATTTTCAAACCGCCTATGGCAAAAGGTTCGGTACCGGTACTCAGCATATTCAAGGCCGGTTTACCTATACCACCCTGCAAAAATGCACTAAACTTAGGCCTGTTCTTAACACCAATGGAACGTTCCTGCTCATCAAGTCCACTGAGGTGCTCATCATAAAGTTTCAATTCGGGCCTGCGAATTTGAGCAAAGGCAAGAGGCTCTGCTTCAGGCTTCAATAACTTCATATCCGGTTTCAGCAGCTTTATATTTTCAGGCAGGGTTTTATTGATGAACAAACTCAGCATGTCCAGAAATCCTTTTCTGGAGTAGCGCTGTTCAATTCCCCGTTGTTCTACCTTGAGCAATTCAGCTTTCAGCATACTGACACTGCTTTTTAGTCCACTGCCGTTCGCTACCGCTATATTTGCTTTATCAATTCCAAGCTGGATGTCTTTTTTAATCAGGTCATTTTGCTGCAATTGCTCTGTAATGAATAGCACGCCAAAAAAAAGCTGGTTTATACGTTCCTCCAGTTTGTATAGTTCGACTTCCAGTTTTTGGGCTTCAATTGCGCCGTTTACCTTCCCCAGCTTTTGCTGCAGCTTTATTGCGCCGCCATCATATAAAATCTGATTGGCCTCTGCAAAGATGCGATACTGGCCCTTGTCCATTTCCGGAATATTCATCCCAGGCAATTGCAAGGGGACTTTGGTAACGTCAGTTTGATAACTGATCTGCCCATTGACATTTATCTGAGGCAAATAACCTTTAGCAGCATTTTCAATCGAGTAGCCGGTACTTTTTGAGATCAGTTCCAACTGTTGCACCAGCGGATAATTCTGCCGGGCGGCTTTATAGCAATCTTCAACAGAAAGCAACTGTGCACTGGCACAAAACCGTATAAAACAAATGATGAAAGTGAAAAATATTGACTTCATTTCTAAGGTTTATTATGTTGTTTAAATCATTTGATTAATATTTGTCTAAATTTTTTTAATGAGCTTTTAGCATAGTTTCAATCCACACCGGGATCAATTTTTTTCGATCTTCTACAAGGCTATTGAAGTCCTGAGGGTTTAAGTCGCCGATGACCCGCAGCAACGGGCTGGCTACAAAAGGAAAAACAGTAAGGCTAATGATGTTAATAATAAAATGGATAGGATTAATTGTTTTGCCTGTGGCCTCTTGTATCTGTTCAAACAAATGAGACCTCATGATGATCTCCTTAAAATTAAGGTCTAAAGCCAGTTTTTCCGGATTGGCCTTGATCTCACTCAAAATGAATAAGGGGAGATCAGGATTGGCGCTGAGCATATCGGTATAATTTTCAGCAACCAGACTTACCTTTTCTGTTAAGCTAAGTGCAGTATTATTTAAAATACCTGCTATACCCTTTAGAAATTGCTGGATACTTTCCTTCATTACAATGTCGAATAACTTTTCTTTACTTCTGAAATAATAGTTCAGCAAGGCCAAATTAAACCCCGCTTCATCAGCAATGTCCCTTGTACGTGTAGCAGCAAAACCCTTCCTTTTAAAAACAACATGTGCTGCTTTTTTTATCTTCTCTTCTGTAGAAGTATCGCTTTCTGCTCTCACGTTCTTAGCCATTGTGATCAACTGTTATTTAGGTTCAGTAAAATTAGAAAACAATAATTATATTTCAAACAACTATTTTAATCAAATGATTAAATCGTCATTATTTTTTTAAAATATAGGATATTCCTCAAGAAACCCGATATTTTTTTAGCCGGTAAATGTGCTTTACCGCCCAATAATGAGTTGGTAGATCTCCCCTTTGTTTCCTGCAAGGAGTATTAGGCCTCCGGTTTTACTCTTCTGGATCACATTGAAACTTAAACCAGATATATTGTGCCAGGTCATGCCGCCGTCATTAGATACATCCGTTCCTGATGAGCCTGTGGCCAGCAAAACCTTTTTATTAATATATGTAACACCCGATCGATAACCGGTAACGGGCCTGGCTGGCTTCTTCCAGCTTTTTCCGCCATCGCCCGTGAGCAGAACATTGTTCGTATTCTCAGTATCTTTCAGGTAATTACCACCTACTACTACGCCATTTTTTGCGTCAAAGAAAGCCATGGAAAACGGGCCTGTGCTGCTTTCACCTTGTATAATAGGGCATTTATATACCTTCCAGCTGTACCCGAAGTTATCAGAAAAATAAATATTAGAGACGGACCCGCCGGTAGCAATCCAGACATTCCCCTTTCCGTATGTCGTTATAGTAGTACCGCTGGCCGCAAATCCGGCTTCCCCTACTTTCATTTCCGTTTTCAGATTTCCGGATACATCCTGCCAGTTCATCCCGCCATCCCTGGTTTTCAGGAGTTGCATTTTATTGCGAATGGGATCTCCAAAAATCATCCCGTTCTGAGCATCCCAGAATCCCATACCATCTAAAAATATAGCCGAGTCCAGATTTTTATAGCATTCCCGCCAGTTCTTGCCGCCATCACTGGTCAGCAATATAAAAGCCGGTGAGCCCGCATTTACGATTACGGCCTTGTTTTCGTCAAATGCTTCAATATCCCTGAAGTCAAGCTTTTCGTAACCTGCAGGTTTTGTCCAGATCCAGGTCATCCCCCCGTCCAGTGTCTTGCCAATACTGCCGTTGCTCCCGCTTACCCATGCTACCTTATCGGAGACGACTGACATGCCCCTGATGCTTGTATTTTCGCCAGTAGTAACAGGTTTTAGGTTATAACTCTGTGCCAGACACAGCACAGGAAAAAACAGGGCTGAAATTAAAAGTGTTTTCATACTATTTAACTCTTTTCCAGATCTCAGACCTGCCGATTAAAGATATACCGATATAGCCCCTCATGCTCAAGTTTCCATTATCTTTAATGCTCATGTTACAGCTATAAGTTTTACCCGATTTAGGGTCATATATGGTTCCGTTGGTCCATTTTCCATTCTCATAAACAAAGTTCTTTAATATCTCCATACCTAGAATAGGCTGTTTTCTTAAAGCGGGATCCGGGTTTTTTAAGTCAGTTTTCGTCGTGCCCTCTGTTCCCTTCTGGTCCTTGATCCACTCGATCTTACCAAAATATTTATCAGACCTTTTGTATATCATGACATGGGCTTCACCGGTTGAATTGATCCATTTGCCAAGAATAGCATCCTTATCCTGGGTATAAGCTGAGAAAGAAGACGCAACAAAAAGCATTAGAAGAGACAAGTGTTTCATGGCAAACTTTATGAATAGCAATACAAAATGCATAATGTCCGGCAGAAAAACAAATAGTCCGATTCCTTACGACTCCATCCAGTTCAGCCGGCAATTACAACGCACCTGACGGATCAATAACAAACCGAAAAACAATGTGTTTTATTTCAGTACCTTGATCTGTCCTTTCATGACCATATAATGGCCGGGATAAGTACAGATAAAAGGATATATACCTGGTGTTTTGGGTACGGTAAAATAAATGGTATCTGATTTTCCAGGCTGCAATAAAGTAGTATGTGCTAAAACTTTAACACTATTGGGGACAAAATTATACTTTTCACCATCCAGTCCCATCTTCGTTGCCATTTCCCCTACCAGATTGCCCGATCCAGGAGCAGTCAGCACAAAATTGTGCAGCATATCATCTGTATTGGCAAAAGTCAGTTTCACTTTGGTGCCGGCTTTTAACGTCAGATTGGTGATATCAAACTTTAAGCCTGGTTTAGTTCCAAGTAAAATGGTCTTATCAGGGCCATTTTTCCAGCTTGCCGGCTGCTTAATTACGTGTTTTTCAGCGGCTGTACTGCCGGTTACTTTGCCTGTGGCAGCCGCAGACATGTTGCCCATATGGTCATGATTCGCTGCTCCGGCTTTTTTACCGGCCACCATTTCGCCAGTTGGTTTATTTTCAGCCGTAACCTCAAGATTTTCCCCATCTGGAATCCTGTTTAAGGTATAATACGCATAATTGTGAAGCAAAGGAATATTGCCGCTTTCCGACCTCAGTCCTGCTGTTCTGATCTCATGAATATACCCTTCTTTTAAACTATCCAGCACCAAACGCACACGTTTATGATCGGGAGAAACTACGATTGCCTTGATGTTACGTGCAGACTGGTTTATTGCCGGGCTTCCATAAATGTGATAGTATTTGTAGGTAAAGGTTGAGAGCTGGTAAGATCCGGCATTACGGGCAGTCTTTTCATCTACCGGCATGGTAAATTCCAGTTCAAAACCATCAGGCTGCGCCTTTACAGTCTGCACCTCAAAAGGCACAACACCAGACCAGGTCAAACGCTGCAGGCCATACTCTTCTTTTCCCGTCGATGACCATCCTCTGGAAGTCATGCCGACCAGCATACTGCCATCAGAGCCCCAGTTCATCCTCAATATGCCCGATGAAAAACCTTCCCGGAATGGAAACACCGCTCCCTGATATACATCTTTGATCTTTTCCAGGAATACCCGGCTGATCTTGCTCTGAGATTGATCACCAACAAAAAGTTGTCCTTTAAAAGGCCCCATATTTCCATGATCTGAATAATTCAGGATACCGGAAGTCGAATTGCCCATAATAGAATGCGGGATCCAAACCGAGGGAGCCTTTAGTCCTGGCACCCTTTTGGCCACCTCGTATTTCGGTTCACCTGTATCCGGAATATCTTTTTTACGAAGCTTGACCGGAGAGCCGGGCTGATCAGCCCAGATCAAACCTGCCGGATTTCCCACAAAATCGCCCTCTGCCACATGAGTAATATTACCAGAGCCAACCCAGTCGCCCTGGTTCTCTGCATAAAATATATCACCATTGCCGTTCATTTCGAAAGCCGCGGGCGAACGGAAACCTGTAGCAAAAGGTTTCATTGTAAAATCAGGAGTAAATTTCAGCATCCAGCCATGCCATTTAGACAAACTCTCTCCAAAACCGATCCAGCCTAAGTTTAGCGTAACTACCATATTGCCGTCCTTGTCCAGCATAGGCCCATAGGCATATTCATGGTAATTGCCCGATAGTGGCCAGGAGTACATTGTACGGTATTCGTCAGCCTCGCCATCGCCGTCCAGATCGCGGAGACGTGTAAGCTCGGCGCGCTGGGTCAGGTACAGATCTCCTTTAATGTAATTCAGGCCAAGCACTTCATGCATACCATGGGCAAATAAGCGGTATTTGGGTTGCTGTCCGCCTTTCATATATGGATTGGTAATGATCCATACTTCGCCGCGGCGGGTAGCCACAGCCAGTTCATCATTAGGTAAAAAAGTCATTCCACCCACTTCAAGGGCTATTTCTTTAGGAATAGGAACCGTAACAATTGGAAATATTTGATTTTCTGTTTGCGCAACTGCTGTCATCATGCAAGCGCCCGTCAATAAAAAAGACAGTAAGTATTTCGAGTGTTTCATTTTGATTACCAGATTAGCGAATAAGTTAATGAAGCAGTGCCTTTGGCCAATGGAGCAAGCAGCTCCTGACCATTTTTTGTTGTCCTGATGAAAGCCTTAGCATCAGCAGGCACTTTCACCGAGTAAGCTTTATTTCCAACACTATAAATATTGTCTTCTGCCGCTTTTATAACCGGAGCCGCTGCGAGCCTGCAATACAGGAGTCCCTTGCTGTTGCTTACACTTATGGTCCGGTCAATGGACGCTCCATCACTTCGCACCGCGATTTTGTCACTGACATCAGCACCATTTGAAGAATATAAAAAAGTGGGCATTCTGTTCTTGTCCAATACATAAGCCTTGTTCTGAAAGTCATCAAATGCTATAGAATCTGGCCATGCAGCATCTTTATCGGCCAGAGTTGCAATAGCCGGAGCAGCAGAAAGCGGCAATACATTACCTAATGGCTTGGCCAGCTGAGGTTCTCCCCTGTCCTTCCACATTTCTGTCACATCGATAAACTGTCCGCGCCAAACCTGCAATAAAGCACCCTGCTTAAGGTCGTAAGAATAACTTACTTTTTCCGGAGTACCGACAGAGATTACATGTGTCCGTTTTTTGCCTTCAAACATCAGGTAGCTGCGCAATAAATAAGGCTTACTTCCAACGGTGAGGATATATGGACTGGCGGTTTGGGCCAGAGTATAGCTTGCGCAGGAGAAAAAAAACGCCAGGCTACACATTATTCGTTTACACATGTTCATAATTTAAGATTTTGGTTATACGGCCACAATACAATCGATTGCACAGTAAATATATAAAAGATCTTTAATAATCAACCATCTGTTTTAATGAAAGCATTTGTCCGCCAATTCCGACTGAAAGAGGCGGGATGTTATTGCATAGAAATTCAAGTCTTTTTAGGGTTTCGGAGATTATACGAATAAATTTATAGAAAAATATAGCATTAATTTTTGTAGCGCGTTAAATGATTTTAACGTTATATAAAATATGAAAGTTACGATCTATACAATTTTGGCATTTATGCTGCTCAGCTCCTCTACCTGCAAAAAAGAACAGGAAACTCCTGATGTCAAAAAACAACTGCTTGGAAAATGGAAATACACCGGAAAAAGCGGCGGTTATGCCGGCAAATCTCAAAAGGCAGATCCTGCAGTGGCTATTGTTCTTGAATTTAAAAGAGACAACACTTTTTTAAGATCGGAAAACAATGAGGTCAAAGTGCAGGGTACTTATACGCTCACCAGACTCAAAAGCATTTATTCCGGCAAAGAGGAAAATGCCGTACAATTTAACGCGGCAGCCGATCCGCATAACAGGGGCAGCATCATCACCTTAAGAAATGATTCGCTGACTATAGCAGATAATGTTTACGATGGATTTACGTCGGGTTATGTTAGGTTAAAATAACAGAGTAAATAATTATTTTATCCCCTGCGTGGGGGTAAACACCAAACCGGTTGTCATAGGAGAAACAAATCCATAAATGACTATGAAACTTCTCCCGGTTTTCCTTTTGGCACTTCTTTTACAAGGTCTTCATCTTATTGCCCAAAACAAAGATTCCATTACAATATCTAACAAACATGTCTTGAAGCAAACCATTAAAGGAACGGTGACCGACAGGTCCACGAAACTTCCGCTTCAGGGTGTAACAGTCGTGCTCAATTCAAGTCCCGGCGTAAAACCCGTAAGTACCGACATCACCGGGACGTTCCGCCTGGTCAATGTACCTTTGGGCCGTCAGATACTCCAGGCAAGCCTGGTGGGTTATCAGCAGGTAACGCTTGCTGAATTATTGATCACCAGCGGTAAAGAACTGGTACTCAATCTGGAACTGGATGCCCAAAACAATAAACTCAATGAGGTGGTGATCAATGCTGGTGCAGGCAAAAAGCCCATTAACCAAATGGCTTTAACCAGCGGGCGATCGTTTTCACCTGAGGAAACGAACCGGTATGCAGGTGCTTTCTTTGATCCTGCACGCATGGCTCAGAGTTTTGCAGGTGTGGTTGCCGGTGGCGATGACAATGAAATCATTGTGAGAGGCAACTCACCAAAGAGCCTGCAGTGGCGGCTGGAAGGAATAGAAATTATAAACCCCAACCATTTTGGCAGCGAAGGAGCTTCGGGTGGTGCCGTGAGCATGATCAATACCACAGTCTTAAGTACTTCTGATTTCTACACCGGAGGCTTAGCCGCAGAATACAGCAATGCCTTGTCTGGTGTTTTCGACTTGAAATTCAGGAAAGGAAATACCGACAAGCGCGAGTACGCTTTTAATATTGGCATCCTGGGTGCCGGAGCTACACTGGAAGGACCGTTTAAAAAAGGCGGCAGTTCTTCTTACCTGATCAGCTATCGTTATTCTTCGCTAAGCCTGCTGGAAAAGGTAGGTGTTAAAGTCTCAGATGAAGGAGTACCAAAATATCAGGATTTGTCCTTTAATTTTGTATTTCCGACAAAAAAAGCAGGAACTTTTTCACTTTTCGGAATCGGGGGATTGAGCAAACTCAGTAAAGATGCAGAGCGTGACTATAGCAAATGGGAAGAAAGAATGGACGGTCAAGACATCAGATTTGGCTACAACGCTGGTAGTACCGGGTTAAAACACCTCTATATTGCCAGCAGCAAGCTTTATTTTAACAATGTGATTTCCATTTCAGGAAACCGAAGCTCCAACCGTATTGACACCCTCGACCGTGACTACCGCAGCAGCCTTTCTGACAGAAATCTGTATACCAATACGGCTGTTCGTTATGCTGGCACAGTCAATTATAACATCAACAGCAGCAACGTGATCTGTACGGGTGTTAACGCCAGTTTTTTAAGTTACAACCTTTACGGGCAGGAATACAATACGGAACTAAAAGCGCTGAAAGAGCTCATCAACCAAAAGGGAAATACGAGCAGTTATGACGCTTTTGTCCAGCATAAAGCAGAACTGGGCAGCAGGTTAACGCTAAATACCGGTTTGCATACAAATTACTTTAACATGAGTAAAAGCTGGACCATTGAACCGCGTGTGGGATTGAACATAAAGCTGCCTGCCGATCAGCAACTGTCATTCGGCGCGGGCTTATACAGTCGGCTGGAACCGCTTTCTTATTATTTTGCCAAAAGTGCGGTGTCGTCAGAAAAAGTAAATGAAACATCAGCCAATAAACTGGAACCAACTAAATCTGCCCAGGCCGTACTTGGTTATGAAAAATTATTCGGCGGCAGCCTGAAATTTAAAACAGAAGTTTACTATCAGCATTTGTACAATGTTCCGGTGTCTGCCGACCCTGCGGTGAATTTTTCTTTGCTCAATGAGTCGGACAACTCTGCCATATCTTCTTCTGCTTACCGTTCACTGGTCAACAAAGGCACAGGAAAGAATTACGGTGTAGAGCTTTCACTTGAAAAATCACTAAGCAGGGGATATTATTTTATGGTCACTTCTTCTCTTTTTGACTCAAAATTTGAAGCGCTAAGTAAGCAGGAGTTTAATACTGCCTTCAACACCCGCTATGTTGGCAACTTATTGTTGGGTAAAGAATGGAAAACCCGGAGGAACAATTTATTTGGGTTAAACGGAAAGCTTATTTATGCAGGTGGAAGGCGTTATACACCGGTTCTGGTGGAAGAATCGATACGGCTTGATGAAGAGGTCATTGACCAGAACAAGATCAATACCCTGACGGCCGAACCCTATATGCGTGTAGACTTTTCAGCAAGTTACCGCATCAACAGTAAAAAAGTGAGTCATATGATCCTTATGGATATTCAGAATCTGCTAAACAAGGAGAATACAATGGGCATGCATTACAATTCGAGCAAAAGTATCATTGAGCCCTCCAAATGGAGCGGCATCATCCCAACGCTCAACTACAGGCTGGAGTTTTAGCTGGTTCGCTTTTAATACTATAATTTCATACATCCAGCTAAATCTCAGGTATTGAAAGGCCCGGGCAGGACTAATTTTTTATTCTTGCAACTTTAGATATAATACAACTTACAGCTCAATACATTAAGCAGCCATTTTCCGGCACTCTTGTGCACAATGCAAACAGGCCTCAGCACATTCTTCACAATGTGAAGTATTGTGCTTGCCACACTCTGTTCCGCAGGCATCGCAGATTTCCGCGCAAATTCCGCATAGCACTTTTGCATGCGGGCTTCCCATACTCATGAGCTGTGCAGCTGTATAACAAACGGAGGCACATTGCATGTCCAGATCGATACAATGTGCCATCATTTGAATATCTTCTTCTTTGGTGCAGGAACTTGCACAGTAGTTGCAGACTGCTGCGCATGCCAGACAAGAATCTATGCATGATTTCCATTCATGATATCCCATAATAGTATATTTTAGTTAGACCATATTTATCTAACAATCGCATTTACCAATTGATTTAAAAAACTTAAGCTCCCTTCAGTTTCAGATTTATTCCTCAGACAGAACTATACCATACTATCTAAACCACTCAGAAGGATACCAATTTCAAACTTGATTGTCCGTCATACTATTGAAATGGCTTTGTATGGCGGATTTGAGATGGAAAAATATTAATAAAGAAAAACCGGGCATCGTCAGGAGACAATAGCCCGGCTTTAAATTAACGCTCTCACGACAAAGATAGGTAATTATTATCGGAACTACCAAATTGAATGTCCTTAAAATCGAAACGAAATAAGAACTTTCTGCAACAGCTGTCCCTAAAGTCCGGATATTCCGGGGAAGGCTATCAGCATTTGAAACGTGTCCTTAACTATCGCTTGAGTACAGATGACGTTCATCTCAACGGCTATTTTCAGGAGGTGGTAGTGGACCCATTACATATCAGGTCTATGAATTATACCTGGCTTGAGGGGATGAGAAAGAACAAGGCCTTTGGCCACATCAAAGGCCGGCCGACAGATAACGGCCCGCACGGTGATCCCAGCCAATTTGATGCTGCAAGCAGCCTGCATACAGATGCAGAGGGATATGCCAGGTTTATGGTGAAACTAATGGATAGCACAGACCCTGTGGTCAGCCGGCTTTTACAGCTGCAGGGTCAGCTCCCGCCCGAGGGAGATGGCCTGTTCCGCAGCCTTGGCTTTCCCTACAAACTGATCGGCGATAAAGTGAGGTATTACCATTCTGGAGACAACGGTGACGCAAGGGCCTATTGCCACTTTTATAAAAATCAAGGGATAGGGCTCGTCCTATTTTGCAACAGTGACAATTTTTTTTCATCAGGTTTCGCCAAAAAAGTGCTTGCCTTTTTGGATGAACCCTATCCATATTGATCATTCAGCTCTTAAGGTTATGGGGACAAGGTTTATTTCGAACTAAATCTTTGGACAGAACTTTTCATGACAACCTATTGAAAGTCAACAAGAAAGGGTTGCTTTTTAATGAGCAACCCTTCAAAAAATTAAACATGAATCTGGTTAGTACCCGAGAGCAGATTCGAACTGCCACGCCGTTGCCAGCACCAGCCCCTCAAGCTGGCGCGTCTACCAATTTCGCCACCCGGGTATACTTCCGCAAATATATACTTATTCGCAGAATAATGTCAAGCCATCATAGGCCAATTTGATATTTTTCGGTAATTCTTTTTCCACGTCCTCATGTAAACCCAAATTATGGCTCATATGTGTAAAATATGTTGCCTCTGCCCCTATCTTTCGCGCAAACTCAATAGCCTCATCCAAAGTAAAATGAGAAATGTGGTGTTCTTTTTGTAGCGCATTGACTACCAATATCTTAGAACCCATTATCTTTTCGACTGTTTCCTCAGGCACTGTCTTCGCATCCGTGATGTATGTAAAATCACCGATCCTGAATCCCAATATCGGCAATCTGTAATGCATGATATCAAGGGGTTCGATTTTCGTTTCTCCTATATAGAAAGACTGATCAGATATGGTATGCATCTCGATCTGAGGCAGCCCCGGGTATTTCACCTCTGCAAAAATGTAGGAAAACTCCTTCTTCAGACCATGCTGAACACGTTCCGTAGCATAGATGTCTATATTTTTTTTGAGCAGATAATTAAAAGGCCTGATGTCATCAAGCCCGGCAACATGATCTTTATGTTCGTGCGTATACAATATAGCGTCGAGATTCTGCACATTGGCCCGGAGCATTTGGTACCTGAAATCAGGGCCACTGTCAATCACAATAGTTTTATCAGCCGTTTCAATCAAAACAGAAACCCTAAGGCGCTTATTCCTGTAGTCATCAGATCTGCAGACCACACAGTTACATGTAATAACCGGAATTCCCTGAGAAGTACCTGTACCTAAAAACGTGATTTTCAAAATTGATTTGTTAAGATCGTGTCTCCAAACTTAGATAAACTACCTCAAATCAACAACCTCTACACCAGGATATTTTTTAGCATCGAACGCAAATGTGGTTTCAGGCACTTTAACATTCGGTGTGAATGTTTTGATGTGATAGGTATATTTATTCCCGTTCTTATCAAAAATAACCACATTGGCGATCTGCTTAGCCACCTTATCAATACTCAGCCGAATTTTGAAGAAGGATCTTTTGGTATCATTTGGTGACAAGTCGATCATCTGATATACCTTGCCTCCCGACCGGGTTTCGCCAGTATACAGATACTTAAAACCTTTTTCATAAATGGTAAAGATCTTAGCCGGATTTATCGCATCCTCGCTATTGTCGATGTCCGAAACCTGAACCTCTTTATCATCCTTCAGATAAGTCCATTGGCTTTTACCATCACTGATCAAATCCTGACCAGTCATTTCCACCTTGTATTTATTTGCGTTGGCCTTTACAAAAAGGATACCCTGCTGGGTCTCCTTAATTTTAGCCTGCTGATTGTCCAGTACAAAAGTGAATTCTGTTTTCACTACATCATAAGACCTGTATTTTTTACTTACCTGCGCAAGTATCGCTTTAGCTTTTGCATCTTTTGATTCTGTCTGTGCACTCACAAAAAAAGCAATGCAGGAAACAGCTATCATCAACACTAATCTCTTTCTCATCTTTTCGGAATTAATTATCAATTGTTGTTCAGGTCATTCAAGAACTGTTCCAAAGCGTAATCATCGGGAATTAAAACCTCCCTGGCTTTGCTGCCTTCAAAAGGCCCAACTACACCTGCTGCCTCCAGTTGGTCAATGATACGGCCCGCCCTGTTGTAGCCCAGTTTCAGTTTGCGCTGAATCAACGAAGTAGATCCCTGCTGGTGCATAACAATCAATCTTGCGGCATCTTCAAACATCGAATCCCTGTCGTTAGGGTCAAAGTCAAGTTTGGCGGATTCAGCAGCCTCATCAATATATTCAGGCAACTGATACGCCTCAGGATAGCCGCGCTGAATGCCAATGAAATCTGAGATCCGGTCAACCTCGGGCGTATCGACAAAAGCACATTGCAGTCTGATCAGGTCATTTCCAGTAGACAAAAGCATATCTCCCCTTCCAATGAGCTGATCCGCACCACCACTGTCCAGAATGGTTCTGGAATCAATTTTGGAAAGTACCCTGAAGGCCAGTCTCGCAGGGAAGTTGGCTTTAATGGTACCCGTAATGATATTAACAGATGGCCGCTGAGTAGCCAGCACCAGGTGTATACCTACCGCACGTGCCAGCTGGGCCAGCCTGGCTATAGGCGTTTCCACCTCCTTACCCGCAGTCATCATCAGGTCAGCAAACTCATCAACGATCAATACGATATACGGCAGGAAACGATGTGAATTATTCGGGTTCAGCTTGCGTTTAATGAATTTCTCATTGTACTCTTTCAGGTTCCTCACCTGCGCATCCTTCAGCAGGTCATAACGCTGGTCCATCTCGATACACAGCGAATTTAAAGTATTGATTACCTTTTTCGTATCGGTAATGATGGCGTCCGCCTCTCCCGGAAGCTTGGCCAGGAAATGCCGCTCTATTTTATTGAACAGTGTCAGCTCCACCTTTTTCGGATCAACCAGTACAAACTTCAGTTGCGAAGGATGTTTTTTATAAAGCAGTGACACCAGGATGGAGTTGATTCCAACCGATTTACCCTGACCAGTTGCACCCGCTACCAGTAAGTGCGGCATTTTGGACAGGTCCGCAATATAAACTTCATTAGAAATGGTCTTTCCTAAAGCGATAGGCAGGTCCATAGTCGTAGTCTGAAACTTTTCTGTCGCCAGTATACTGCGCATTGACACCATTTCAGGATGCATATTAGGCACCTCAATACCAATGGTGCCTTTCCCCGGCATAGGCGCTATGATCCTGATCCCCAGGGCAGCAAGGCTTAACGCAATGTCATCTTCCAGGTTCTTGATCTTGGAGATCCTTACACCTGGAGCAGGAATGATCTCATAAAGGGTGACGGTCGGTCCTATCGTGGCCTTAATCTTATCAATTTCTATATTGTAATGATTCAGGGTTTCCACGATCTTGTTCTTATTGGCTTCAAGCTCCTCTGAATTTACTGAGATCTTATTTGAACCGTGATTTTCCAGCAGGTCCAGGTGCGGGTATTTATAGCTGGCCAGGTCCAGCGTCGGGTCATAATTTCCAAACTGCTCTACCAGCTCGTCCGATTTCTTATCTTCCTCGGTTTTCTCGATCGTCAGTTCCGGATCTGCTTTGGCAACTACAGACTCAACCACCACCGGCGTATGCATTACATTTACAGCCGGTGTAAATACAGACGGGATTACTTCCTCATCCTCAGTCCTTTCTTCGAAACGGGATGGAGTAATGACAATATTCTGATCCTTTTTACGCTGACTGGCCCCTAATCTGTCATTGAGGGTAAACTCAACCGGTTCAGAACGCACTTCGTTCTCCAGTTCAATATCTCCGGGAACCTCGGGCACAATACCATCTTCCGCACGTTGTTTTCTTCCGGGCAATTTGAAGTCAATATTGTAAGCGATGATCAGGACCGCCAATGCCAGGAAAGCGATCAATCCCCCTACACCTGCCACCCCGATCTGTGCCACCAGCAGTTTATTAGACCAATATCCGAATTCACCTTCCAGAAAATGCGGGGTATCAGACAAAAAAGCATGCCCAAATCCAAAGGTCAGCGACACGAATAAAAGAAAGAACAAGCTATAACCCAGGGTCTTTTCTATTGACAAGATCCTGACCTTGAACAATAACCGGTAACCGATCACAAAGAATACAAAAATGAACAGAAACGAAGCAACGCCAAACCATTCATAGATAAACTGGTGAGACAGCAGAGCACCAATCTTACCAAGCCAGTTTTGTACTACAGGTGGTATATTTACCTGCTGCAGTTCCTCATAGGTTTTAAACAGGTTACTCCAGCCGCCGTTGGCGTCAATTACATAGCTGTAATCATCTTCCCAGGTAAACAAATAAGAAGTAAAAGCAATCAGAAGATACAGTGACAGAATAATAAAAACCAGGCCGGCTATTTTCACGATCCTTCCATCCTTCAGGTCCAGTTTCGGCATTATGTCCTGATGTTCCTTAAACTTTCTGGCACCCGCTGCTTTTTGGCCCGGCTTGTCAGACGATTCGTTTCTAAATGAGTTGGACTTAAATTGGTTTCCCCTTACCGACATTTTCGTTACTAATATTAATAATCAACAAACTTAGATAAAAGTGTGTATCATTTGGTTACACAATAAAAAAATATTCTGAAATCTTAAACCTTTTGTAGCTCTGAAAGTCATACCTATACAAAACAAGTAAGTTTTGATTTTTAGATAGTTTTGTTTTAGGTTGATCCCGCTTAGTTTATAATTAGGCGGGATTTTTTTGTCCCCGGCAATTGGATGCAATTACTTGCTAAACATCCCAGATCCTCAGACGGATCCTTTTCACATAATGTCTCGCATCCAGTACCAAAGCAGCCAATATATAGAATACTATGGGAAAGCCAACCGCCAAAAAAGAAGAATAGATAAAGAAAAGCCTGATTTTGCTGATAGACATGTTTAGCCTTTCTGCCAGGTAGGTACAGACCCCAAAACTCCTTTTTTCAAAAAATGTAACGATTCTCTGGAACATCTTATTTATTTAATATTTTGATTCCGATACACAATTTAAGCATTTTTTCCCAAAGCATCATCAATTATTTAATGTATTAACGCCTGCGAAAAGAATGCATTGTCCTGCTAAGGAGATTTCCTGCTGTGAGTACCTTATACCAGTCCGGCGGCAATTAAAATATGCTCCATCTCCTGTTGTAGCTTCAGGGCCTCCGCCCTTGCTTTTTCAGCAAAATCCTCTTCTTTACCTGCATAAATAATCCCTCTTGAAGAATTGACCAGCAGGCCACATTCCTTGTTCAGACCGTATTTGCATACCTCCTGCAAACTACCGCCCTGGGCGCCAACACCCGGAACCAGCAGGAAATTGTCCGGTGCCAATCTTCTGATATTTTCAAACTCCGCACCTCTCGTCGCACCGACCACATACATCAACTGGTCACTGCCCGCCCATTGGGAAGAAATACGGATCACCTCTTCATGAAGTTTCCCCTGCGGAGTTTTGTGCAGCTGAAAATCGCTGTGTCCTGAATTTGAAGTCAGCGCCAGTAAAATCACCCATTTGTCTGCATGATTTAAAAACGGCCCTACAGAATCACTGCCCATATACGGCGCTACCGTGACGGCGTCAAAGCTCATCCCCGACTTTTCTTCGTTGAAAAAAGCATCTGCATACATAGCCGAAGTATTGCCGATGTCCCCTCTTTTTGCGTCAGCAATGCTAAAAATATTGCCGGGCATGTATTTCCAGGTTTTAATCAAAGTATCCCAGCCCTTCAAACCCATTGATTCATAAAACGCAGTGTTGGGTTTATAGGCGACGCAAAGATCTTTTGTCGCGTCAATGATCTGTTTGTTGAATTCCAAAATAGGATTTTCATACTTTAAAAGGTGTTTCGGTATGTTTTCCAATACAGGATCAAGGCCTACACATAAAAAAGATCTCTTTGTTTTTATCTGTTCGAATAACTGCGTCTTGTTCATCAGGGCGTAATATTTGTGTGCAAAGATGTCAAATTTAACAATGATTTAATGTGACCTTCGGTCTTTTTACTGCAATTTATTTTAAACATTTTTAAGTTTTTCTTGGAGAATAGTTTTCAAATACATACAATTGCAACATAATTCTCAAAAAGCCTTATCTGACCATTCCAGAAAATCTCATTAAAATTTGTTTTCAACTATTTTTTAGAAGCATAATCTGCTTGGTTCATTGGTAAAATCTTTTTTAAAAAATTCTCTACACCGATATAATGTTTAATAAAACAGAATTAAATGAAAAACTCACTGCGGAACTGCGTGAGATTGCAAAAACTAAGGGTATACTAAACGCAGAAGACTTACGCAAGGCTGAACTAGTGGAGATCATCGCTCAAATTGCTGAGCTGGAATCTGCCACAGAAGCTCCGGGTGAAGAACCTGAGCCAAAAGCACCAAAAGCAAAACTTGCTAAAACTGCAAAAGAAAGCACTGCCGAAAAACCCGCCAGAAAAAGAATCCGCATCCCCAAAGAGGAAGAAAAAGAAAGCAATAGTCAAAGACCGTTCAACAGAGCCTCTTTGTTTGATCCGCAGCCTGCATCTTCTGAAAACTTTCCTGAAATAATAGTTGATGAAGAAATGCCATCCCGTTTTGAGTCTGCCGAAGCAATTACTGAGGTAGCTAAAACAGATCCGGCAGAATCTGCGCCCGGAGTTACGCCGGCACCTGTCTCTGCACCTGCAGTTCCTGCCTTTGACAATAAAAAGAACAAACCTCAGAATAACGAGATCAGACAAAAAGGCAACACCATTGGTCAGACCAGCAAACAAATAGAAAACAGCTACTCCAATCTTGATTTTGACAATACCATCACCAACGAAGGTGTACTGGAAATCATGCCTGATGGTTACGGTTTTTTAAGATCAGCCGATTACAACTACCTTTCTTCACCTGATGACATTTATGTATCCCAGTCCCAGATCAAATTATTTGGACTGAAAACAGGCGATACAGTAAAAGGAAGTATCCGTCCGCCGAAAGAAGGTGAAAAATACTTTCCGCTGGTAAGGGTGGAAACCATCAACGGACGTTTACCTGCAGATGTAAGAGACCGTGTTCCTTTCGATTACCTGACCCCGCTGTTCCCTACAGAAAGATTAAACCTGTTTACAGAGACCAACAACTACTCTACCCGCATCATTGACCTTTTTACCCCCATAGGTAAAGGTCAGCGTGGTCTGATCGTAGCGCAGCCTAAAACCGGTAAAACCAATTTACTGAAAGAAGTCGCCAATGCCATTGCAAAAAACCACCCTGAAGTTTACCTGATCATATTGCTGATCGACGAACGTCCGGAAGAGGTGACAGATATGGCCAGAAGCGTACGCGCAGAAGTAATTGCTTCTACTTTTGATGAACCAGCGGAACGTCACGTAAAGATCGCCAATATCGTATTGGAAAAAGCCAAGCGTCTGGTAGAATGCGGTCATGATGTAGTGATCCTTTTGGATTCTATCACCAGGCTTGCCAGAGCATACAACACTACCGCCCCAGCATCAGGAAAAATCCTGTCGGGTGGTGTGGATGCCAATGCGCTGCACAAACCAAAACGTTTCTTTGGTGCTGCACGTAACATTGAAAAAGGCGGATCACTGACCATTCTGGCAACAGCACTTACAGATACCGGTTCTAAAATGGACGAGGTGATCTTTGAAGAATTTAAAGGTACCGGTAACATGGAACTTCAGCTGGATCGTAAACTATCCAACAAACGGATCTTCCCGGCCATTGACATTACCGCATCAAGCACAAGAAGAGACGACCTTCTTCACGACAGAGACACCCTACAGCGTGTATGGATCCTGCGCAACCACCTGGCAGACATGAACGCCCAGGAAGCAATGGAATTTGTACAGGCACAAATAAAAGGCACCAAATCCAACGAAGAGTTCTTAATATCGATGAACAGCTAATTCAATGGTAAAAAAACACATCCCGAATGC
Source organism: Pedobacter ginsengisoli (assembly GCF_030244015.1). Taxonomy (GTDB): domain Bacteria; phylum Bacteroidota; class Bacteroidia; order Sphingobacteriales; family Sphingobacteriaceae; genus Pedobacter; species Pedobacter ginsengisoli. The sequence continues at coordinate 382,246 of NZ_JASSYX010000002.1, read as the reverse complement.
AATAACCTGTGCAAATCTGTTCTCAGGCTGCATCGGGATTGTTTATGCTTTTAACGGCCAGCTCGAAACCGCGGCCTACTTCGTCTTACTTTCCGGTATTTTTGATTTCTTTGACGGCCTTGCAGCAAGAGCGCTGAACGTCAAATCAGACATTGGCAAGGAGCTGGACTCCCTGGCTGATATGGTGAGTTTTGGCTTCCTTCCGGGAGCAGTCATGTTCCAATTGCTCAAACAAAGTGATTATACATCAGAATACCTGCCTTACCTGGGTTTCATCATTACAGTCTTCTCCGCTTTGAGGCTTGCCAAATTCAATATCGATACACGTCAGACAGAAGACTTTATAGGTTTAAATACCCCCATGAATACGCTGTTTGTGGTATCATTGCCGTTCATTCAGCAGGATTATCCTGCATTGACCGGTTCAACCGTTTTGCTCCTTGCACTTACCGCAATCCTAAGTACATTACTGGTCAGTGAGATCCGGATTTTCTCCCTAAAATTTAGTTCAACCAGCTGGAAGCTCAATAAACTCAAATACATCTTTTTGATCCTGTCCGCTTTGCTGATACCCTTTTTAAAATTTGCAGCTGTTCCATTTATCCTGGTACTTTACATTGCCTTATCCATCATACATTTCAGACAAAACCCGGCAATAGAAGCTTAATAAAAAACTATAGTCTCCCTTCCAATTCTGCCCTGGCGATGTCAAGCTGCCGGTAAAGTATCTGTGTAAATGCGGCCATCTCTGCGCAATCCGCAGGCACCTGATCGAGGTTTTTAAGCTCTTTGGCATTATCTTCTATACTTTGCAGGAATTCTTTAGCGTCTTCCCTCCCCACATACACAAAAGTTGGCTTCATTTTATGTGCACTTGCAGACACTTTCGCCCAGTCTTTATTCGCTACCGCCTGCTCAAGTTCTTCCATATAAACCGGTGTCTGCACTTTAAACAGGTCTATCATTTCTATAATAAATTCAACACTGTCCCCGCACATATCTTTCAGATAAGAAAGATCCAGAGGCTCATTATTTTTTTGCACGTCAATCATCTAAACAAAACTATAAAATTAAATCTTTGAAACCGTTAAATCATCCGGTAAACTTTGCAATAACTCTGATACCGTCTTTTTTAACACCGGATGCAGATAATCCGGGACTATTTCCGCCAGAGGCTCCAGAACAAATCTCCGGTGCTGCATTTGAGGATGCGGTACCTGAAGCACGCGGGGCTCATTCACGATCAGGTCTCCATAAAGGATCACATCAATATCTATCAGTCTTGAGCCCCATTTTTCATGCCTCACCCTGCCCAGTTCTTCTTCAATAACAAGTGCCTTTTCCAGCACCTCCAGTGGAGAAAGTGTGGTACTGACCCCCAATGCTACATTTAAAAATGAAGGCTGGTCCTGTTTTCCCCATGCAGCAGTCTCATACAAGGATGACCGGCTAAAAATAACCCCTATCCTGTCTCTGATTTTGCCGATCGCGGCATTGATCAGCTGCATCCTGTCACCCAGATTACTCCCAAGTAACAAATAAACTTTTTTATTATCCAACTCCATAGAGGCCCCCGGAGGGGTATTTTTTTATTTATATTTACAAATTAAATATATAACCCCCACATGAGAGAATTTTTCAAATATGTTTTTGCTACGATCATAGGATTTATCATTTCACTGGTGATTGTTTCCGCCATCGCAATCGGTATAATAGCAGGCATCGTCTCGTCAATAGACGACGACAACGGCGCTGTTTTGGTCAGCGACAATTCGGTACTTTACCTCAATCTGGATCAGGCCATAGTAGAACGCACACCGCATGACGGCTTTGCAAATTTAGCCATCATTGGCGCAGAGGGGGAAAAAAGTATTGGCTTCAACGACATCATCCGGTCCCTTGAAAAGGCGAAAACCGATGACAGGATCAAATGTGTTTATTTGAGTGTATCTTCTCCAAACGCCGGCTTTGCCACCATGAGAGAAGTTAGAAACGCCATGATAGATTTCAAAACCAGCGGCAAAAAGATCATCGCCTACAGCGAAGTATATACCCAGGGTGCCTATTACCTGGCCTCAGTTGCAGATAAAATCTATCTGAACCCTGAAGGCGCTTTAGAATTTAAAGGACTGAGTTCCAAACTGATGTTCTTCAAAGGCGCTTTAGACAAACTGGGCATAGAAGCACAGATCATTCGTGTAGGAAACTACAAAAGCGCTGTTGAGCCTTTTATCACCGACAAAATGAGCGATAAGAACCGCGAACAGGTTACCGCTTATTTGACAGGGCTGTACAGTACGTTTTTGCAGGGCATTTCGGAAAGCAGAAAAATAGATACCATCCAGCTTCATCAGATCGCTGACGACTACAAGATCCGGCAACCCAAAGACGCCATCAGCTACAAGATGGTTGACGGACTAAAGTACAAGGATGAAGTTCTCGACGAACTCAAATCCTTAAGCGGAAAGAAGAAGAAAGACAACATTTCCTCCGTAACGATCAATGACTACGCAAAAAGTCTTTCAGACCACAAAGACGGCGGTAGCAAAGACAAAATCGCTGTAATTTTCGCCAACGGCGACATCAATGGCGGTGAAGGCGACAACGAGACGATCGGATCAGAAAAGATCTCCAGAAGCATCAGAAAAGCCCGCCAGGACAGCAGCATCAAAGCAATAGTATTGCGTGTAAATTCACCAGGTGGCAGTGCGCTTGCTTCAGACGTGATCTGGAGAGAAATTGTACTTGCTAAAAAAGTAAAACCAGTCATTGCATCTTTTGGAGACGTTGCCGCCTCCGGCGGATACTACATAGCCTGTGCAGCAGACTCTATTTTCGTGCAGCCAAATACCATAACCGGCTCCATCGGTGTTTTCGGCATCATCCCAAATTTCCAGAACCTGCTGAACACTAAACTGGGCATCACATTCGACGGTGTAAAAACCGGTCAGTACGCCGACATCATGAGCGTGAACAGGCCAATGACCGCAGGCGAAAGGCTGATCATCCAGAACGATGTAAACCGGGTATACGAGAGTTTCATCAGCCGTGTATCCGACGGCCGGAAAAAATCAAAGGCCTACATCGACAGCATCGGCGGCGGCCGTGTCTGGGTGGGCAATGACGCCGTTAAAATAGGCCTTGCAGACCGCACCGGAAGCTTCAGGGACGCCATCAATGCCGCAGCAAAAAAAGCCAAAGTAAAGGATTACGCCATCGTAGAATATCCCGAAATGCTGAGTCCCCTCAAATCCCTGATTAAGGACGGCACCGACAAAATAAAAACACATTATGCCAAAGCCGAACTCGGTGAAAGCTACCGTATTTATGAGCAGCTGAAATCGGCAATCGCAAAATCAGGCGTACAAACCCGCATGCCATTCCAGATCGTCATCCAATAATACCATTCTATGGAAAATAAAGCCATTGCACGTACCCTTCGCCTGCTATCACAGCTGATGGAACTGCACGACCAGAACCCTTTCAAGATCAAATCAGTAGCCAACGCTGCCTTTAAAGTAGACAAGCTGCCCTTTGCCATAAAAACCAAAAGCCTTGAGGAGATCGCACAAATCGACGGACTGGGCAAAAGTATATCCGGCAAAGTCTGGGAACTGCTGCAAACAGGCACCATGGCCGAGCTTCAGGACATTCTAAAAGAAACCCCAGATGGGATTGTCGAAATGCTGGGCATCAAAGGCATAGGCCCAAAAAAGATCATGATCATCTGGAAAGACCTGGCCATAGAAAACATTGGCGAGCTCTATTATGCCTGCAATGAAAACCGCCTGATCGAGGCCAAAGGCTTTGGCTTAAAGACACAGGAAGAGATCAAAAAAGTAATCGAATTCCAGATGGCGGCCCATGGCAAATTCCTGTATGCACAGGCCGAGCCACTGGTCAATAAACTGTATGAAGACCTGGCCATATGGCTCAACGGGTTTCCGGCCAAGCCGCTGCTGGGCGTCACAGGAGCCTACAGGCGGTGCCTGGAGATCATCGAAGAAATAGATTTTGTCATAGGCGCCGGCCAACCTCAGGAAATCTATGACCAGATCGAACAATTTCAGCCGCTCCAGTTTGACAGGCAGGACGAAAACACACTGGTAGCCCTCAGCCCCTTCGGGTTAAAAATCCGGCTCCACCTCAGCACAAAATCAAACTTCTACCTCAACTGGTTCAAACTGACCGGCAATGACGAACATGTCGCAGCAGTACTTAAAATAAGCGGCGAAGGTCCCTTTGAAAACGAACAGGCCATTTATAAAAAAGCAGGACTCGACTTCGTCGAACCGGAACTCAGAGAAGGGTTCAATGAAATCGAACTCGCACAGACCGGAAAGCTGCCACAGCTCATCAAATACGAAGACCTCAAAGGCAGTTTGCACAACCACTCCACCTGGAGCGACGGCGTACATACCCTCGAGGAAATGGCACTCTATTGCCGTGACCACCTCCAGCTCGAATACCTGGGTATGTGCGACCACAGCAAGTCCGCATTTTACGCCAACGGGCTCAGCGAACAGCGGATCTTCGGACAGCACCAGGAAATTGATGCACTGAACGCCAGGCTCGCACCCTTCAAAATATTTAAAGGCATAGAAAGCGACATCCTGTACGACGGCTCCCTTGACTACAGCGATGACATCCTCAAAACCTTTGACTTTGTCGTCGCATCCGTACACAGCATTTTACGAATGGATGAGGAAAAAGCAACCTCCAGACTCATCACCGCCATTGAAAACCCATATACCACCATATTGGGCCACCCAACCGGCCGCCTGCTGCTCAGCCGAAAAGGCTACCCCATCAACTACAAAAAAGTCATCGATGCCTGTGCAGCCAATAAAGTAGTGATCGAGATCAACGCCAACCCGCTCCGGCTGGACCTGGACTGGCGCTGGCACCGCTACGCCCTGGAAAAAGGAGTATTACTATCTGTAAACCCGGACGCACACCGGACAGAAGGGTTTCATGACATGCGGTATGGCATACTGGTCGCACGAAAAGGCGGTCTGCAGCCACAGCAATGCCTAAATGCATTCTCCCTGCAAGATATCTCCCAATACTTCCACAATAAAAAATAGTAATCCATACCTTTACCAAATGATTAGTAAGCTTTGCAATAAGATATTTCAGGACGCCATCAGTGACTACCATGTTCACAACAACATAGACCAGCCCATTCAAAACCCTTATCGCATTAGCACGATTGAGCACCTTTTATACCTCAAATGCTGGATAGATACCGTTCAATGGCACATGGAAGACGTGGTTCGCAACCCGGATATCGACCCTGCAGAAGGACTGCAGTGGAAAAGACGCATCGATGCTTCCAACCAGGAACGCACCGATGTCGTGGAATACATCGACAGCTATTTCCTGGAGGAATATAAAAACATCACCGCAAAACCCACTGCCAAGATCAATTCTGAAAGCCCTGCATGGGTGGTAGACCGCCTCTCCATCCTGGCGCTCAAGATCTATCACATGCAGGAAGAGACCACCAGGACCGGTGCCTCAGAAGAGCATAAACGCAGTTGTACAGACAAGCTGAACATCCTGCTGGCCCAAAGAACAGACCTCTCCACCAGCCTTGACGAACTGATCACCGACATACACAACGGCGACAAATACATGAAAGTCTACAAGCAGATGAAGATGTACAACGACCCAAGTCTGAACCCCGTACTCTACAACCCAAAATAATTTTAATGGCAGGGCCCGTTAAAATATTAGTCATACGCTTCTCTGCCATGGGCGACGTAGCCATGGTCCAGCCCGTTTTAAAAGAATTTACCGCCGCCTATCCAGAAACAGAACTACTCATCGTAAGCCGTAATCTTTTCAGTCCTTTTTTTGAGGGGATGAACAACCTCAGCTTTCATGGCATCGATCCAAAAGGAAAACACAAGGGATTTTTCGGCTTATACAAGCTCTTCAGAGAACTGAAAGCACAAAATGTAACTGCCGTAGCGGACCTGCACAACAACCTCCGGAGCCGGATACTTACCACCTTTTTTTCCCTGGCAGGCATCAGAACAGTAATCCTTGATAAAGGCAGGGCCGAAAAAAAACTGCTTACCCGTAAAACCGATAAACAACTCATTCCGCTACCCCTCACCGTACAGCGCTACGCCGATGTCTTTAAAAAACTCGGCTACCCATTCACGCTCCGGAATACACTCCAAAAACCGCAGCCTGAAGTACCAGATATTGACAGTGTGGATCCCAAACTGGCTGATTTGCTAACAGCAAAACAATCAGCAGCAAAGCAAACTGAAACGGAGCACCCGGCAATGCGCTTAGCGACTGAACAACCCGCTATCACAGAAACCGCTGCGACAAAAACAAAGGTAAGTACTAAATGGATCGGTATCAGCCCTTTTGCCCAGCACCTCCAGAAAGTCTACCCCTTACACAAATTAGAAGAAGTACTGCTGACTTTGGCCGGTCACGGCCATCAACTGTTCATCTTCGGAGGCTCCGCGGAAGAAGAAAGAATAGCCGAAGCCTGGTCCGCCAAACACCAAAACATCACCAGCTTAGTCAAAAAGATGAAGCTTGCTGATGAGCTCAGGTTCATTTCCAACCTGGACCTCATGCTCAGCATGGACTCATCAGGCATGCACCTTGCCTCCTTAAAAAATATCCCGGTGGTTTCCGTATGGGGGGCCACTCACCCCTATGCAGGTTTTTTAGGTTACGGCCAGTCAATAAGCGATGCAGTGCAGACAGACCTTTACTGCCGCCCCTGCTCCGTTTACGGCAACATTCCCTGCTATCGCGGAGATTTTGCCTGCATGAACAATCTGGCACCTCAAACTGTTGTAAATAAAGTATTAAACAAACTGAACGATGACTAAACAGCTGCTTTTAATCAGACATGGAAAATCAGAATGGGGGAATGCCCATCTGGCAGATTTTGACAGGCCATTAAACCCAAGGGGCCATAGAAACGCACCGGAAATGGCAGCAAGACTTGCTTACAAACAATTCATACCAGAACTAATAGTGAGTAGCCCAGCCTTAAGGGCCATTACCACAGCAAGACATTTCTCGCAAGTATGGAAGATACCCGCAGAGCAGATACGAGAAGAGGCATCAGTTTACGAAGCAGATACAAAAGCACTGCTGAAAGTGGTCAATCATTTTGACAACAAGTACAATAAGATCGCACTATTTGGACACAATCCCGGTTTTACCGACTTTGCCAACTACCTCACAGACGCAGGCATTTACAACATCCCCACCTGCGGAGCGGTGCTGATCGAATTCATGACAGACGACTGGCAGGAAGCCAGCCACTCTACAGGATCCCTGGTCCTGTTTGATTACCCCAAGAGCCAGGACACAGATTAAAAATGCCAGGACACAGATTAAAAATGGAGGTGTTTCACCGTCAGTCCATTATTGATCAGCTGTTTCAAAGAATCAATCCCAATCATTAAATGCGTTTCCACAAAATTGGTAGTTACACTGCTATCACTTTCAGCAGTCTTCACACCCTCCGGAATCATTGGCTGATCAGAAACCAATAGCAAAGCACCCGTCGGGATCTTATTGGCAAAACCAGTCGTAAAAATAGTCGCCGTTTCCATATCCACCGCCATCGCCCTCAGGGTCTTCAGGTACTTTTTAAAATCCTTGTCATGCTCCCAGACTCTCCTGTTGGTGGTATAACAAGTACCCGTCCAGTAATCCCTCGAATGGTCACGTATCGTAGTAGATATCGCCTTCTGCAAAGCAAAAGAAGGCAATGCCGGAACCTCGGCAGGCATATAATCGTTAGAAGTCCCCTCACCCCTGATCGCTGCAATAGGCAGTATCAGGTCACCCAATTGATTTTTCTTCTTTAAACCGCCGCATTTGCCCAAAAACAGCACCGCCTTTGGAGTTATCGCAGTCAGCAAATCCATCATGGTCGCCGCCATCGGGCTGCCCATCCCAAAATTGATGATCGTAATCCCATTGGCCGTACAACTCTGCATCGGTTTATCCAGCCCCATAATCGGCGCGTTGTCGTTCCATTCAGAAAACATAGAAACATACTGACTAAAATTGGTCAGCAAAATATACTGCCCAAACTGGTCCAATGGCCTCCCGGTATAACGCGGCAACCAGTTATTCACGATATCCGTCTTACTCTTCAATCCCTTCCTCACCGGAGAATTTACCTCTTTTACCTTTTTCGCCTTCGAAACGATTTCTTCATCTTTTTTTACGTCCTTTTCTTCATTCATATGTTTCTCCTTTCTTTTTATCTATTCTTATTTTATCTATTCTTATTATTCAACTCCACATCATCATAATTCACTCACATCACTATAATTCACTCCAATCACTATAATCACACCACCTAATTCAACTCCAATCACTATATTCAACTCCAATCACTATATTCAACTCATTACCGCTATAATTCAACCCTCCCGTCATTGCTTTCAACCCTCCCGTCATTGCGAGGAACGAAGCAATCTCCATACTTTTCTTTGAGATTGCTTCGTCGTAAGAACTCCTCGCAATGACGGGCGATACAATCTCCTCTTTTCTTTTTTGCACTAGCGCGGAGCAGAAAAAATCACCTTCTCAGAGAAGACATAGGACTCTGTGCGCTTCTTCAGCGCGCTAGGTCCAGTCTTCGAAGAGAATGGTTATTTTTTCCAGCTCCAAGCGATTCTCCAAACTCTTAATATAAAAAAAATCCCCGGTAATTTACCGGGGATCCTCATATCTTTTATGCCGCTTTCAGCTTTTTAAAATCAGCCTTTTCAAACTTCTCGACCGCATAGTCCAGATTAATGACCAGCTCCGTTATCCCCGTTTCAGACGGAATCTCAAACATCGCATCCAGCATAATGGCCTCACAAATCGAACGCAGCCCCCGGGCCCCCAACTTATACTCCATTGCCTTATCGACAATAAAATCAAGCACATCATCATCAAAAACCAGCTTCACATTCTCATACTCAAAAAGCTTCACATACTGGCGCAGCAAAGAATTCTTAGGCTCCGTCAAAATATTGCGCAAAGCAGCCTTATCCAACGGGTTCAGGTGCGTCAGCACAGGAACACGCCCGATCAATTCAGGAATCAAACCAAAAGACTTCAAATCCTGCGGCGTAATGTACTTATACAAATTCTTCAGATCCAGATCCACATCATCCTTCTTCACTTTATAACCAACCGCCTGCGTACGCAACCTGTTGGCAATCTTGCGCTCAATGCCATCAAAAGCACCACCACAAATAAAGAGGATATTGTTCGTATTCACCGGAATCATCTTCTGGTCCGGATGCTTACGGCCACCCTGAGGCGGAACATTCACAACCGTACCCTCCAGGATCTTCAGCAAAGCCTGCTGCACACCCTCACCGGACACATCACGTGTGATCGAAGGATTGTCACTCTTACGCGCCACCTTATCCACCTCATCAATGTAGACAATACCACGCTCAGCAGAAGCCACATCATAATCCGCAGCCTGCAGCAAACGCGTCAGAATACTCTCTACATCCTCACCCACATAACCCGCTTCAGTCAAAACCGTCGCATCACAGATACAAAACGGCACATGCAAAATCTTGGCAATCGTCTTGGCCAGCAAAGTCTTGCCCGTACCCGTCTCACCCACCAGCATGATATTGGACTTCTCGATCTCCACCTCATCACCCTTGTCCACTTTCTGGCTCAATCTCTTATAATGGTTGTACACCGCCACAGAAAGCACCTTTTTTGCATCATCCTGACCAATCACATACTGGTCAATGTGCGCCTTGATCTCCTGCGGCTTCAATAAAGTTATTGAAGAATCCAGAGGTTTACCCTTCTTACTCCCCAGCTCCTGAACCAGCAGCTGATTGGCCTGGGTTACACATTTATCACAAATGTATGCATCCAACCCCTCAATAAGCATTAAGGTATCCTGCTTACCAGAGCCACAAAAAGAGCAACGGGAATCTTTACTTTGTTTAGCCATATTTATTTTTCTTTCTTAGTACCGCCAAGTACTTCGTCAATCATTCCAAAACCCTTCGCTTCCTCCGCCTTCATCCAATAATCACGGTCCGAAGCCTTCTCCACCCACTCGTAGGTCTGTCCGGAATGATTAGAAATGATGTCATACAATTCTTTTTTCAGTTTCAGCATCTCCCTCAGGTTGATCTCCATATCAGAGGCCACACCCTGGGCACCGCCGGAAGGCTGGTGGATCATCACGCGTGAATGCTGTAAAGCCGCACGTTTACCAGCCGCACCGGCAACCAGCAATACCGCCCCCATAGAAGCCGCCATACCCGTACAGATTGTCGCCACATCCGGAGTAATGTACTGCATTGTATCATAAATACCCAGACCAGCATAAACTGAACCGCCCGGAGAGTTGATATAGATCTGTATGTCCCTGTTGCTGTCTACAGACTGTAAAAACAACAACTGGGCCTGGATAATATTCGCATTCCCGTCATAAATCGCATCACCCAAAAAGATAATGCGGTCCATCATCAGACGTGAGAACACATCCATCTGCGCCACGTTCAACTGGCGCTCCTCGATGATATAAGGAGTCATACTTTTTGGAGAAACATTCGTTGCCCCGATATAACGGTCTACATTCAAACCGTTGATGCGATGATGTTTAACTGCGTATTTTCTAAATTCGTCTTTATCGATCTTCATAGTATTTCTATTTTTTTCGTGGTTATAAAGCATTAAGCCCTCAAATCTCACCGCCAAAGTAATTAAACTAAGTTGGGAATTTATTGTGGGATTGTAAAATTTGAATATCTGTTATATACGTAAGGCGGCCTTCCACAAGCCGCCTTACCTTCATTATTTCATTAAAAGCACCGGTCCGTTAAAACCGGCTCTGCCGTTACCGGCAAATTACTTCAACTCTATAAATTTATTATAAGTGATTTCTTTTGGTTCGAGAGTAGCAACAGACTTGATCAGTTCAAAAACCTTGATCGCTTTTACCTCATCAAAAATACGGTTTGCATTGTCTTTCTCTTTCAGGAAAGTAGCCGTATACTGGGCAAGCTGGTCCTCAGGCATCGGGGCCGGGCTGTACATCCTGAACTGCGCATCCAAACGCTGTTTAGCAGTCTGGAACACATCCTCATACTTGATCTCGATGTTGTTGTCTTTGATCAGTTTATTTTCGATCAAAGTCCATTTCAGGTTTTTAGCAAAATCATCGTATCCTTCAGTCAGTTCCTCCTCAGTCAGTTTCTCGTTAGTAGCCTTCAGCCATTTACGCAGGAACTCATCAGGAAGATCGATTTTTACACTTTCAATTAAAGCAGTATAAATGTCGTTCTGCAATTTGCGGTCAGCATCCTGCTGGAACATGCCCTCGATCTCTTCAGTGATCCTGGCTGTAAAGCCAGCCTCATCCGTTACTGTACCTTCACCAAACAATTTATCAAAGAACTCCTGGTTTAAATCAGCTTCCTCCAGACGGTTTACGTTTTTAACCGTTACGCGGAATTTAGACTTCAGCTCAGCTGCATCTTCCTCGCTAATGTTCAGCAATTTGGCGATAATCCCCGCATTTTTGTCAAAAGCTTTAGGAACATCCAGTTCCAAAACATCATCCTTCTTTAAACCGATCAAAGATTTTAAAATCTTTTTATCCGTAACCTGATCTAAACGAATAGAGCCGGTTGCGTTAATGCCATCTTCAAAAACTGAACCATCAGTGCCAAGTTGTGTTAATTCGGCATATATGACGTCATCTTCTGCCGAAACTTCAGGGTTTGTCATTTTGCCATAGCTTTTGCGGATATTTTTGATCCTTGAAGCAAGGGTCTCCCCGTCAGCTTTAACTTTATAGTCAGTAAATTTATTTTTAGAAGTGATGTTCACATCGATCGCAGGAGCAAGACCCAGTTCATAGTCAAACTCAAACTCATCTGTGTAATCCCATTTGAACTCTTTAGAATCATCCATTACCGGCAAAGGCTGGCCCAGGATCTCTACTTTATTGTCAGTAAGGTGTTTGTTCAATGACTCACTCAGCAGGTTGTTGATCTCTTCTACCAAAATGCTTCTGCCATACATCTTCTTGATGTGTGCAGGAGGAACCATTCCTTTACGGAAACCTGGAAGATTTGCTTTTTTAGCTTGTTCTTTGATAGATTTCTCAACCTTTTCAGTGTAATCTGCAGGCGCGATTTTGATCTTTACAACTGCATTCAGGTCGTTAACTTTTTCCTGTGTAATGTTCATCTTTTTGAATCAATATTTTGTTTTGTCAAACTATGCATTGTGGCTAAATTTGGCCTATCTAAACCAAAAGCAGCCCGATCGAGCTGCTTTTGACTGTTGTGCGGAAGAAGGGACTCGAACCCCCACGCCGTGAAGCGCCAGATCCTAAGTCTGGTGCGGCTACCAATTACGCCACTTCCGCAGTTAGGATTTATTTAGGACTGCAAAGATAGAGAATGTTTTCAATTTTAAAAATTGTTTACTGATTATTTTGGAAGGGAGTGTTCAGGGAGCTGATAACCAATTAAATAATTACTAAATTCTATGTGTAGTGTCTGCCATCTCTACTGCCAAACATAATATGGCTATGCTAAATGTGGTCATAACTCATTTCGCGCTTTACTCTCCAGGTACCATCCTTGTTTTCCCAAATCTCAGTAAACTTAGCAGTAGCTTCTAATTCTTCTTTGCCATTGATTGTCCCATAGAACTTGTGTACACCAATAGCTAATGCCCCAAAATCGCCCAACCGATATACTTCCAGGCTGCCTTTCACCAACTTCCGTCTTGAAGAATGAAACGGATCGGTAAAATTCTTTTTAAAGGCTGCCAGATTGTGCGTGTAATCGGTTAGACCGCTCCGGTCATCATAAAATTCCAAGTCGGGAGAAAAGAAACTCATAAAGCCATTCAAGTCACGTTTATTGTAGGCAGAGAACATTGCACTATCCAGTTCAGCTACTTTCTGATATAATGGATCAGTTTTTTGAACGATACTGCTTTGCTGCCGGGCAGACGCCGGAAATGCAAACGCAGCAATCAACACGATCAAACCAGCACAGATAAATAAAGATTTCATATTTATTTTTTTTATTAGACAAACCCAATAGCCCGGAGGTTACATGACTTACAGTGTGCCTTTTCTTTTTTTCAGATAAACATAATAGCCTGCGTAGCCCAGCGATAGACTAAATGCGACCACCGCAACCGACAGCCAGCCAAAGGGGAAACTGCTGATCAGGGCAAAGCCGGCACCCGCACCAAGCAGGAGCAGGAACCACTTAACCGCATGATTTTTGTTTTCCGCACCGGTCTTCAACATTTTCTCTGCTTCATCACCCGTGATGCCCATACCGATCATCTTGCTTTTAAGGCGATGGTTCAACAACATGCGGACCAGTGTCAATAAAAAGCTGGTCACCACATAAAAGAGCAGGATGACAATAATGGTACGGATAAATACATCGGGAATATACATACCATCAGCGAGGGTGAATCCCTGACCTTTGGCAGGATCTGTTGGTTGGATATTCCGGGGTGTTATAAATAATATTGCTTTCATATTCGAGTTTTAAAGATATGACAGTGATCTCAATTTCAGAATGCCCTTTAGCTAATAGTTAATCCTTTGAGCTTCCTTTTGGATCTTTTATAAATGATCAGTCCGGTTAAAACCACGGTTAAAGCTAAGCCCGCCATCACAAGATAGTATTCACCACGTTTTCCATGGGGCGTTTTGGCAAGGGAATTAGCCTTCAGATACACATAACCGCTTCGGTTGTCCAGTATTATATTGAACCGCTTGAGCACATCGTTTCCAAGGATCAGGTGCAAGTCATTTTTACCCATATTCTGAACATTGTAATTAAACCCTGAAAATTCATCATTGCCAATACTGAGCTTTGGCCTGAACCCCATATCATTTAACCCGAGCATCAGCAGCAGTTCCCCCATTATCCTGTAGGGAACAGAGACATCCTGGCTATTCAGAATGCTGGTATACGCGCCTGTATCGAACATGGCCCATCCTTTTTTGGTTTGCCCGCTGCTGGTCATACCTACCTCTATGAAGGGGATGACGCCGCCGTCAAGCACCAGGTCTTGCCTTGACCAGGATACCGAAAAAACCGGGAGCGTATCATGGATCACCATTATCATTTTATCATAGTTGATTTCCAATATTTTGCCTTTGAATAACGAATTGCCTACGATCAGGTCTTCTCGGTGGGTCATGTTATCAGCTACTGCTACGCCGACACTGTCCCATACCAGATTTCCCATTTGCAGTGCATTACGGCTTGCCGAGGGTACCTGATGAACCCCATCCGTATTGGCGAGGTTAACTTTCTGGTCAAAGTTCATTTTTACTTTAGCCACAGATGATTTTTTGATCACCGGTCCTCCTGCTCCCAGGTCAAATTGTATATCCAGGAGACGCGAGTTGTTGATCCTGCCCTTAAGGTAAATTTTACTGTTATCACCCAGGCTGAATGGAATGGTATCCGGACCAACGCTGATTTTTTTTCGGGTAAGCGGGAGCCTGTTCCTGTATCTGGCTGAGATCCGCGTCAGGCAACTGTCTTTGCCATTAAGGAGGATGATAAAATCCATTTCTTCCTCATAAGTTATATCGAACGAAATAGAGTCCTGATCGGTGATGAAGGTTACGGTATGGGCTTGCTCGGGAATTTCAGTGTAATAGTAATCCGGCTTTCTCTCCGGCATAATCGCCCAATAGCCTTTCTTAAAGTGTTTTCCGTCTCTGATGTCTACTGTTTTTGATGAAGCTTTAATTATGGGCAGCTGCTTTTGGGCCCAGACGACCTGTAGGGAAAGGCACAGGAACATCAATAGGATTTGGCTGGTCAACCAGGGTTTTGTAAGGATATTTATTGATGGTTTCATTTTTTCACTTCTTTTCTTTCAAGATTAGACGGACCGGGTCCTTTTAGGTTGCAATCTCCTTCCTATTTAAGGCCGTTAGCTTCTTTTGGTAATTGCGGTACATTTCCAGTGATTGCGTCATCAGTATCCCGGAAAGCAACAACAGGCCAATGATAATGGCAAAAGGCGTAATATCCATAAATACCCAGCGGATCGTACCCCAAAACCCTATCAGTCCGGCGACCAGGAGCGCAACTGTGCCGAATAGGAATCCATAAAGATACCAGGCCTCTTCGCTGTCCTCCTTATTAATCGCAGGCAAACGCTCTGGAATGAGATCATCTGTTTTGAAATCCAGTGTGGGCGTTTCCGCTTCCCGGATATAACTATATAATGTTTGGTAAGCCTTGATCTGCATCTGACAACGGGCACAACCTGCGACGTGTTGCATAACACCGGGATCTGCGATGCCAGTGATGGCATAGTCCTGGAACTGTTCTTCATTTAAATGTACCTGATTCATAAATCCTCCTTTGAATAATGATTGAGTAAACTTTCCTTCAACACTTTTCTTGCCCGGAATAAGTAGTTTTTGACCGTTCCAACAGGAAGCCCGGTGATGTCCCTGATCTCTTCGACGCTCAATTCTTCCTTGTGAAATAAAGTAATGAGCGTGCGGTAGACCGGTGGTAATGTAGTACTAAGCTTTTCCAGGATCACCGACCTTTCTTTTATAGAGAGCAACTGGCTGGCATCAGGTATATCCCCTGCGATCTCCTGAGCGCAAGTGTTGCTTAACAAGAGTTCCTCACCGGCAGAAATGGTTGTCAGTTCCGGTCTGTATTTTTGCAAATGATCCAGACAGGTCGTGTAGCTGATCTGTGCTACCCAGGTAGACAATTTGCATTGAAAACGGAACCGCGGCAGATATCTGAAAGTTTTCAGGTAAATATCCTGCGTAAGATCCTTTCTGTCCGGATGGTTGCCCAACATTTTAAATACAATTTGTGCCACCAGTTTCTCGGTACGGCGAACCAGTAAGGCAGCAGCATGCCGGTCCCCATCCATGATCTTTTTGACCACGTCTCTGTCGGAAAGAATAACAGATTGTCCTGAGCTCACTATATGATTGGACGCAATGCTTAAAAAAAAGTTGCAGAAAACGTCAGAATTGTTTGCCCCGGTTACCCATCCGCGATTTATTTTCCCCTTGTTTTTGCATATATCACGATTCCGGCCAAAACAATAACTAATCCTGTCATTATCCTAACCACATAATATTCATCACGTTTTCTGTAAGGAACGTTTGTAAGCGAATTGGGTTGCATATACATATAGCCGTTTTTATTGTCGAGTACGAGGTTAAACCTTTTTAACAGGTCGTTGCCCAGGAGCATGTGCAGTCCTTCTCCGCTCATGTCCCTTGTCTTGTATTTAAACCCTGAAAGTTGGTAATTTCCAATACCTAATTTTGGCCTGATGGCCTCATTCACACCAATCATACCTGCCAGTTCATTCTTTATCCGGTAACTCATAGGCACATCAGCGCTATTCAAAATGGAGGTCTGGGCACCAGTGTCAAACATGACCCAACCAGTTTGCGTTTTGCCGTTGATGCAGAGATTTACAGTGATGTAAGGGATAACACCGCCATCAAGGATCACGTCGTGACGGGAATAAGCGGCTGTTTGAGGAGGTAAGGCATTGTGTACCACTAGTATTTTCTTGTCATAATTGATTTCCAGTATTTTATCCCTGAACAAGGAATTGCCGATGAGCAGGTCCTCGTAGTCCTTCATATTACTGGCAACGGCAATGGGGATGCTGTCCCAGACCAGGTTTCCTATCTGCAACAAATTCTTGCTTGCCGCCGGGACCAGGTTCACACCATCTGAATTGGCAAGGTTAACTTTTTCGTCAAAGTTCATTTTAACTTTCTTAACAGAAGTTTTATTGATGAGGGTTCCTCCTGCACCCAGATCAAGCTGGATATTGGTGACGTCTGAGCCATTTAGTTTTGCATTAACATATACTTTGCGATTGTCGCCCAAAGTAAATGGGATAGTATCCGGCCCCGTGCCGGTATTTTTTCGTGTGAACGCATTAAAATTTCTGTAACTGGCCGAAATGCGGGTATAGCAGCTGTCCTTTCCGTTCAGTAAAATGATAAAATCATAATCCTTCCCATAAGTCGTATTGAAGGAAATAGAATCCAGATCGGTAATGAAGGTGATGGTGTTATTTTTTTGCGGAATTTCCGCATAGTAATAGTCAGGTTTTCTTTCAGGCATGATGGCCCAATAGTCTTTTTTGAAGTGTTTGCCGTCCCTGATACTGGCGGTTTTAGATGTAGCCCGCACAACAGGCAGAACATTTTGGGCAAAGGTAAATTGTCCTGACATTAAAAGAAGAGCAATTGCAAATCCTTGTGCAATAATCTGCATCCCTGTGGTTCTTGAAGATTTCATTTATTCGCTTTTTATGATGAGACCGGTTTGCTATAATTAGGTTGCAATTTGGTGCGAACCAATTTAATATCCAGTGTAATCCTTCTTTACCCCAAAAACACATTACACCCATATCCCACACGGTCCTTACACGGGTTTGACAGGCAAGAGACCCTGTTAAACCCGTCTGGCATCCGGATTGGATATTAGTCGCTGGTGGCTAAAAAATCCATGCAAGCAATGAAACCCTGCCGGGAGTTATAATCGGGTAAGATACAGATAAGACATTGCTTTGCCATAGCCCACCTATAGTCCATGTATAGTCCACCTATAGTCCACGTTTTGCGCTAAAAACACGGATTATATATTAAATATTTATATGCTGTATGTGAGCTGATGTACTACCGTTCCCTGCCTATCCCTGCTGTCCGTTCACACTTGATTGCTTTCGGAGAAATCGGTCCTTGCACTGAACTGCCAGTCCGTCAGGATCTTCTATGGGGCAAACATATTCTCTCCTGAATTGCCATAATTAAAGTTCCGGGACTGAAGAAAGGCTCGATGATTGCAAAAACCAATCGAAATGTATACCTTTAAGTACATCAGTAATCCAGGGAAATCAATTAGACTGCTATGAAAAGAAAACCAGTAACCTGATTAATTATAATTTCACATTGACCCTTGCGTTTTCATTTAAACACATTATATTTGTCACCAAGAGTATTAATTTTAACGGGGGATGGTCTCCAGGTCATTCCCCGTTTTCTTTTATCCATAGTAAATGGAATCTAAACCTTGAGGAACCGGAGGATTGACGCTCATA
The DNA here is from genome assembly GCF_030244015.1 of Pedobacter ginsengisoli. Classification (GTDB taxonomy): domain Bacteria; phylum Bacteroidota; class Bacteroidia; order Sphingobacteriales; family Sphingobacteriaceae; genus Pedobacter; species Pedobacter ginsengisoli. Next base: position 364,102 of record NZ_JASSYX010000002.1, on the reverse strand, counting down.
AAACCGGATGTTTGACCAGCTAATTTCTTGAACGTGGTGTCGAAAAAAGGGAAACAAATCCTTTATTTTTGAGTTAATTAAGTATCTGAAAAAACTAAATTAAAAATTATGTTACAGATCAAACCTCATTTATGGTTCGACAGCCAGGCAAAGGAAGCTGCCGAATTTTATACGACCTTACTACCGGATTCGGCAATCACTTACGTTAACCAACTGCACAATACGCCATCGGGCGATTGTGATATCGTGGAGTTTACTTTAGCCGGGCAGCCGTTTATGGCGATCAGTGCCGGGCCACTATTTAAGTTTAACCCATCCATTTCCTTTATGATGCACTTTGACCAGGCAGCCGTGCTGGATGAAGTATGGAACAAGCTGGTAGAAGGGGGCAAAGTGATGATGCCGCTGGACAAGTATCCCTTCAGCGACCGATATGGCTGGCTGGCTGATAAATACGGCGTTTCCTGGCAATTGATGCTTACGAAACCGGACAGCGAAAAAAGGCCCGTGATTGTTCCGTCGTTAATGTTTACCGAGCCGGTAGTTGGCAAGGCGAATGAAGCCATCGCCTTTTATTGCTCTGTATTTCAAGATGGCAGGCGCGGTACGGCCGCCCCACGCCCGGTAGACATGGGGCCCGACAAAGCAGGCACACTGATGTATGCCGACTTTTATATTGACCAAACCTGGCTGGCAGCCATGGACAGTGCCCACCCGCATGGCTTCGGGTTTAACGAGGCTGTATCGCTGCTGATCCAATGCGATACCCAGGAGGAGATCGACCATTATTTCTCTGCGCTTTCTGCGGACCCCAAATCTGAGCAATGCGGCTGGCTGAAGGATAAATATGGCGTGTCCTGGCAAATCACCTCCACTTTAATAGATGAAGTGTTCAGGAACGGCACACGAGAGCAGATCGACCGGGTTACGCAGGCCTTCCTGCCGATGAAGAAAATTGATGTCGCAACTTTGCAGCGTGCTTATGATGGTAAATAATCTGAGTCTGGCCTGGTTTTAGCACCCGGCACTCACCGCAACAGTATACAATGTTTTACCGGAAACGAAGATCTTGAATACTTTTCCTGGTTGATCGGAAGGTTTGTCCCATGGCAGTACAAATTTAAACGCGTTGCTATCCATTTTATCAACAGCGGGATGAACGCTGTTCCAGGTTTTGCCTTTATCAGCTGATCGGAATATCCCGTCCGGATGACCACTTATTAAATATTTGCCCATTTGTTTGATTGATGAAATGGACGGAGAAGGCCGAAGTCCGGCATCGATGGCTTGCCAGGTTTTTCCACCGTCCATTGAAGTGCGGATCCTTCTGGATTCGGTTTTGGTGCTATAGGTGATGGCTGCAAATCCGCCATCGATGCGTTCAATGCCTATACCTACTCCACCCTCGCTGATTACCCAATGCCAGTGTTCGCCATTGTCTGTCGAACGCATAATTCCTTTTCCACCTGTCGCAATGAGCACTCCATCTGACTCCACGATATTAAATACCGTGCCCTTTTGTATTTGCGTCCAGTTATTTCCCTTGTCGGTAGATCTGTAAAGCCCGTGGTCATAACCGAGGAATATCGTTCCGTCAGCGGTTTCTAAAAGCGTGCGCATCGAAGGTTTTCTGAAATTTGCGAATGCCGGTGCCCAGGTTTCCGCATCTGGACTCTTTTGATAAATCTGTCCCTGATAGTTATAGGCCATGACACCGGAACGATTGAAAACAATAGCTGTGGGAGGCCTGGAGGACGAACTTTGCACATCAGGAACATTTTCTTTTTCCCAGACCGGAGTTTTAAGATTGCTCTTACTGTGGTACACTACATTTTTTTCCTGTAAATAGAGATCAGACTGCCCTGCAAAAAAATTAGCAGATCTTTCAATTTCAGGCAGCCCGGCGCTGACGTCCTGCCAGGTTTGTCCGCCGTCAGTCGATTTGTAAAGGGTGTTTTCCTTTTCTTTTATTACAAAAGAATTGAGTAGAAATAATACCAGCAGGATGACTGGAACATACACAAATAGTCTTTTCATCATTTTAAGTTTAAAGTAAAACATATTGATTTAGCAAAACTACCTGGATACCTGTCATCCTGAGGAACTTAGATTGTAAATTAAATTGTAAATTTTGTAAATAGTTTATTGATGAATCAAAGATCTATCCCCATATTATAAAACATAAAAGCCCATTTATCGGCAATTTCCTCAATGGCTTTATCCGTCGGTTTACCTGCCCCATGCCCGGCATTAGTTTCTATCCTGATCAGTACCGGGGCTTCTCCGCCCTGCTTCTCCTGCAGGGTAGCCGCAAACTTAAAAGAATGCGCCGGTACTACCCTGTCGTCATGGTCTGCCGTGGTCACCAGGGTTGCAGGGTATTTAACACCAGCCTTCAGGGCATGTACAGGAGAATACTTGTACAGGTAGTCAAACATCTCTTTAGCGTCTTCAGAAGTTCCATAGTCATAGGCCCAGCCCGCTCCTGCAGTAAATTTGTGATAACGCAGCATGTCCATCACCCCCACTGCCGGGAATGCAACTTTGAACAGTTCGGGGCGCTGTGCCATCACAGCGCCGACCAGTAAGCCGCCGTTGGAGCCACCCATAATTGCTAAATAGTCACTGGAAGTATATTTTTGTGCGATCAGGTATTCAGCTGCCGCGATGAAATCATCAAATACATTTTGCTTTTTCAGTTTAGTTCCTGCGAGATGCCACTTCTCGCCATATTCGCCTCCGCCCCGTAAATTGGCTACCGCATAGACGCCGCCCTGCTCGATCAGGGAAACGACCGAGGTACTGAAAGCCGGGGTCAGGCTGATGTTGAAACCGCCATAACCATAGAGCACCGTCGGATTATGCCCGTTTAGCGGGGTCCCTTTTTTGAAGGTGATGATCATGGGTATTTTTGTGCCGTCTTTCGAAGTGTAAAACACCTGTTTCGACTCATATTTAGACGGATCGAAGTCTACTCCTGATTTTTTATAGAGTGCTGATTTCCGGGTATTGACATCGTATTTAAATATAGTAGTCGGGTAGGTATAAGAAGTAAAGGTATAGTACAGTTCCTGTTCTTCTTTCTTGCTGCCGAAGCCTACTGCCGTGCCTGGCCCCGGCAATGCGATCTCATGCTCCAGCTTACCGTTCCTGTCATACTGCAGTACTTTGGATACTGCGTCGACAATGTAACTGGCAAATATCTTTCCGCCGCCAGTGGACGGTTCAAGGACGTTTTCGGTCTCTTTGATCAGGTCTTTCCAGTTTGCAGGTTTGGCGTCCTTCGCATCAGCAGTAACAATCCGGCCATTTGGCGCATTCAGATTGGTATAGATATAAAGTTTGCTGCCTTCATTGTCTATAATGTTATGGTTCTGTTCAAAATTATCGACAATATTGACAATCGGGCTGTCTTTCCCCTGAAGGTCTTTGATGTACAATTCATTGCCGGATGTAGAATTGGCGGCTGAAATAACCAGGTAACGCTGGTCTTCTGTGAGTCCGGCACTGATGTATCTCCTTGGTGTTTGATCGCCGCCAAAGATCATTACATCATCTTTTTGCGACGTTCCTATTTTATGATAGTACAACTTGTGATATTGGGTAATGCCTGACAATTGACTGCCTTCCAGTGGTTTGTCATAAGTGCTGTAATAAAATCCGGTATTGCCCTGCCAGGCGATGCCTGAAAACTTCACATCGGTCAGTGTATCGCCGACGATCTGCTTATCGGCGGCTTTCATCACAACCACATCCGTCCAGTCAGAACCGCCGCCGGACAGCTGGTAAGCCAGAATGCTTCCGTCTTTTGAAAAACTGATCCCCGCCAGGGAAGTGGTCGCATCTTTTGAAAAAGTGTTGGGATCTAGAAATACTTCAGCTTCAGCGCCTTCTTTCTGGCGGTACAGCACACTTTGGTTCTGCAGACCGGTATTTTTATAGAAATAAGTATACTCACCTTCTTTGAACGGTTGTGAATATTTCTCATAATTCATCAGTTTTTTCAACCGTTCTTTGATGGTCTGCCGGAAAGGAATTTTAGAAAGATAGTTCTGCGTTACCTTATTTTGGGCAATGACCCATTCTTTTGTTGCCGCTGAACGGTCATCTTCCAGCCACCTGTACGGGTCTGCTACTGTAGTTCCAAAATAATTGTCTGTGATGGTTTCTTTCCTGGTTTGCGGATATGTCATTGAGGATCTCTGCTGTTTTGTTATGTTTTGGGCCTTGACAAAAATAGGAATCATCAGGACAACTAATAAGAGGCTGCTTTTAAATGATGTTTTCATGACCCTGCTGTTTTATTACGTTAATTTTCTTTGCTGATTTTAATCCGTAGCCTGGCTTACTTTTTAGCTATGCTATAGACTCAAGAAGAGCCTGCCGGAAAGGCAGGCTCAGCTATTGAGTTTACAAAACTCTCTTCAGTATTTAAGACAGGGTTATAGCATGTAAGCTTAGTTGCCTTCTCTTTTTACATATGTTTTATTGCCATTTTTATTGATATAGTACTTTCCGCCGCGCGGGCCTGTAAGAATTTGTTCACCGTTAGGGCCCGAGAGGCTTCGGTCAACAGTAGGTTTATAGGTTTTTGAGGCCTGGGCCGTAGTAGCAGCAGGCCTCACCGTTTTGACTACTTTAGTTGCCTTTACCTCTGGTTTAGCAGTGGTGTACCTTTTGTCCGGAGTTCCATCTTTTTTTAGCCTGACACCTGATGTTTTTACTGCTGCTTTGGTTTCTTTTACTGTCTTAGGTTCTTTTACGGTTTTGCTTTCTTTTACAGTTTTGGTTTCTTTTACTACTTTAGCTGCCTTTACAGCCGGCTTTGCAGTGGTGTACCTTTTATCCGGAGTTCCGTCCTTCTTTAGTTTAGCGGCAGGCGCTTTTGTTGCCTTTTTTGCAGTAGCATACCGCTTATCAGGAGTTCCATCTTTTTTTAGTTTAGCACTTGTTTGCGCAACTGCTAAGCTTATACACAAACTTAACACAGCAATAAGAGAAAATAGCTTTTTCATCTTTATCGGTTTTTATAGGTTATCAATTATACTCATCAAAAATAAGCGTAACGCTTATTTAAAGAACCCCTTCAATTTATCAACTATACTGCCCTGACTGATGCCTGCACCGTCTTCACCATTACCATTTATCAAGTTGCTGAGATCCGACAATTGGAACTTCCCGTCCGGACCTGAGATACTGGTCATAATGTCACTCAAATTAAAACTGCTGTCATTCGGATCATTCGTTTTATTTGCAAATTTGGCCATAATTTCAGGGATGAATGATGCGGCAATATTTTTGGCCGAATCGATATTCACACCCATACCTTCCAATTTGTCAACAAAACTCGACGTGGCTTCCTGGACAACCGAGTTATCCTGAGAACTCCCTCCTTTAAAAATATCGACCAGGCTACCCAGATTTCCTGAAGCCAGTTGACCTTTAAGTGCATCCATGATTGAACCGGAAGCTGCGTCTACCGCCGCTTCGTTTTGATCGTTGGGCACCTCGCTATTTTCTAAAATAGCATGCTGCGCATTTTCTTTAACCAGTTGTTTTAAATTTTCGAACATAAGGATTCTTTCTAATTTGTGACAATAGCCAGTCATAAACCCCGCACTATTGTAACTAAATATAAGAAAACAATTATATATAAAACATCAAACTACCAGAATCTTTGCCTGTGTCACTTTTCTTTATTGCGGCGATTCCTTAACTTGGCAGTCTTACTGAATTTTCATGAAACAACTACTGATTAAATTAACCTGCGGGTGCCTGATGGCAATAATGAGTGCTGGATTTGCACAAGCACAGACAGAAAAGACGGAAGATGCAAAGGCCGCCACAGATTACCGGGCTTCTGCTCCAAAAATAAATGCCCTGGTCCATACTAAACTCGACGTAAAGTTCGATTATGCAAAGCGTCATTTGCTGGGCAAGGCCTGGCTCACTTTGAAACCTTATGCCTATGCCACGGATTCACTGACCCTGGATGCAAAGGGCATGGACATTAAATCTGTTGCGCTGGTAAACGGCAAAGCGCTGCAAACCCTGAAATATACTTATGACGACGAACAGCTGAAGGTTAACCTCGGAAAAACAATACAGCCTGGTCAGTCCTATACCGTATTTGTCGATTATACAGCCAAACCGGATGAACTGAAAGTAAAAGGCAGTGCGGCCATCACCGATGCCAAAGGTCTTTATTTCATCAATCCTGACAGTACAGAAAAAGGCAAGCCGGTACAGATCTGGACGCAGGGCGAAACTGAAGCTTCTTCGGCATGGTTCCCTACCATTGACAAACCCAACCAAAAGACTACTGCAGAGATCGCGATTACGGCACCTTCCAAATACGTAACTTTATCTAACGGAAAACTGATATCGCAGGTGAAAAACACCAATGGCACGCGCACGGATACCTGGAAGATGGACCTGCCGCATTCGCCATACCTGTTTATGATGGCGGTCGGTAATTTTAAGATTTACCGGGATAAATGGAAAACCAAAGAGGTGAACTATTACCTGGAGCCTGCTTATGCGCCTTATGCGAAACAGATCTTTGGCACTACTCCTGAAATGATCGAATTCTTTAGTAAGATCCTCGGGATCGATTATCCCTGGAATAAATACAGCCAGGTCGTGGTCCGTGATTTTGTAAGCGGTGCGATGGAAAATACGACAGCGACTTTGCATGGTGCTTACGTGCAGCGCACGCCAAGGGAAATGCTGGATGAGAACTTCGGACAGGCGGAAAGCACGATTGCGCATGAGCTGTTCCACCAATGGTTCGGTGATTATGTAACTGCGGAAAGCTGGAGTAATCTGACAGTGAATGAGTCATTTGCAAATTTCAGTGAGGTACTCTGGGCGGAGCATAAATATGGTAAGGACGCGGCTGATGAGCACAATTATGACGCCATGAGCCAATACATGGGATCGGAAAAGGATGTAATGAAAAATCTGGTCCGGTTTCATTATGCGGATAAGGAAGAAATGTTTGACCTGGTGTCTTACCAGAAAGGCGGTAGAATACTGAACATGCTGCGCAATTACCTGGGTGAAAAGGTATTTTTCAAGGGACTGAACATTTACCTGAAGCAAAATGCTTTTAAGAATGGCGAAGCGCACCAGCTGCGTCTGGCGATGGAAGAAGCCAGTGGTCAGGACATGAACTGGTTCTTTAACCAGTGGTATTTTAACGCGGGTCATCCAAAGGTATCGATCAGTTATGCCTGGGATGAGGCTTCTAAAACACAAAAGGTGACACTGAAACAAACCCAGGGTGGTGTAGTTTTCAGCCTGCCTTTGGCAATAGACATTTATAGCGGCGGGACTAAAACCCGTCATGCTGTAACTTTCAATACCATGGAGCAGACTTTTACTTTCCCTGTAGCAGTTAAACCAGATCTGGTCAATGTGGACGGAGATAAGATTATCCTTTGGGAGAAGGATGACCAGAAGTCTATCGGCGAATTTGCTTACCAGTATGCACATGCACCGTTATTCATGGATCGTCTGGAGGCCATCGATGCGGCCGGAAAGAACCAGCGGACTCCTGAGGGCCGTAAGGTATTGCTTGCTGCACTGAGTGACAAATATTATTCGTTAAGGATTCAGGCTTTGGACTCGATCGATGTCAGGAACACCGAACTGGTCAAAGCTGCGCTGCCTTTGATCCAGAAGATGGCTGCCGCCGATCCGAATACCATGGTTCAGGCAAAAGCGATATCCATTATCGGAGTGGATAAAAATCCTGCTGATCTGCCGTTGTTTACCAAAAGCCTCGAAAGCAGGTCATACGCGGTTCAGGGTGCTGCCCTGATGGCCATTGCCTTTCAGCAACCTGAACAAGCGCTTGCCGCAGCCAGGAAACTGGAAAAAGATACGGGCAAAGGCCTTACTGAAGCCATTGTAAATGTCTATTCGAAATTCGGAACGGAAAAGGAACTTCCTTTTATCACGGAGAAGTTTGCAGGGATGGGTGCACAGGAACAGGTTAGTCTGGTTCCGGCTTATTTGAATATTTTAGGTAAGGTCAATGACTCTGAAGCGGTAAAAAAAGGAGTGGATATGGTGAAAGCACTTGGTTTGAAATACAGGCAGTATGGCATCAATAATTATGTAGCAAATTTCCTGAACCAGCTGAAAGGAGTTAAACAAAATGATGCTGTCAGTGTAGCTTATATTGATAAGGCCATTGCGGAATTGAAATAGCACACACAACTAAAACTATATACAATGAAACAAAGAACCATTTTATTTTTAGCAATGCTGGCAGGCGCCACGCTTCTGGCCCCTTCCTGCAAAACCAAAAAAATTCCGGCCAAGACTCAGGTGCCGGAGACGGACAATCCAAAAGGCGACACCGAACTGGACAACATCAAAAAAGAGATGCCTGATGACCAGGTGGAACGGACGGAAAATGGAATAAAGTTCACTTTTAACTCAGAGGTGCTGTTCCCTATCAATTCTTCTTACCTGAGCGATGTGGCAAAAAGTAAGCTGGAAGATGTGGCCAAGATCTTAAAAACGAAGGACAGCAGCCGTAAGATCCTGGTTGATGGTCATAGTGATGCCACGGGTACCGCCAATTATAACCAATGGCTTTCCGAGAAACGTGCGGTTTCGGTGAAGACATTTCTTGTGACACAGGGTATTGATGAACAAAGAATCAAAACTGCGGGATATGGCAGTACTCAGCCTGTTGCCAGTAATAAGACGCCGGAGGGAAGGTTGAAGAACAGACGGGTTGAGGTGACGTTGCTGAAGTAGAATTGTTTAGCCAAGCATCCAAAGGCTCAGTACAGCTCTTTTTGGAGCTGAAACAGGTATTGCACCGCCTTGACCAGCCTGCTGCCATACCAGGAGAACATCTCTCCGTCCACCAGCATAATTTTGGCATCTGGAAGAAATGCAGCTATTTCTTCCAGATGTTTTTGTTTGAAGGGGTAAGGCTCGGACGATAAAAAGACCAGATCAGGTTTTATGGAAGCCAGCTCGGGGAGTGTCAGCTCGGGGTAACGGCTTATTTCTACCGCATTGCGCAGCCCGTTAAGCATCAGTATGTCGTCTATGAAAGTATCTTTTCCGGCTGCCATGAATGGTTCCCTCCAGATCAGATAGGCCACTTTTTTATTCAGCCCGTTTTGTGCGGCAAGGGTTTGCAGGTCATTAAACCCTGAGGTGATCAAGTGGTTGAGGTAGGCCGCTTCGGGCTGCCGGTCTACGAGTTCGCCAATTTGTGTAATGGTCTCTTTGGCATCATCAAGTGTATAAATGTCACTCATCCAAACCGGAAATTCTTCCATGAGCGCTTCGATCTGCTCTTGCTGATTTTCTTCCTTATTTCCAATGATCAGGTCCGGCTGCAGACTGCGGATCTTTTCTATGTCCAGCTTTTTGGTCCCTCCTATTTTGGTCCGCTCTGCAAACTTTTCTATAGGATGGATGCAAAATTTGGTCAAGCCGATGATCTCCTTGTCGAGCCCGAGGTCAAACAGCAGCTCGGTTTGTGAAGGCACCAGTGAAATGATCCGCTTTGGGGGATAATTGATGGTGACGGCATGGCCCAGCTGGTCTGTAAATCTCCGCTGCATTGTGCAAAGATACATGCTTGTTTACATACTCCTGATTTTATTCGTATTTCAATGCATCGACCGGGTTTGTCCGGGCAGCTCGATAGGCCTGCAAGCTGACAGTCAGGAGGGCGATCAAAATGCTGGACAGCCCTGTGATGATGAACACGACCGGGCCGATGACAATACGGTAATCGAACTGCATCAGCCAGTTGTCCATGACCAGGTAGCCTACCGGCATGGCCAGCAGCATGGCGATCATTACTGTTTTGACAAAGCTAACCGACAACAGGGTAATGATGCCAGTGACACTTGCACCCAATACTTTGCGTACACCAATCTCTTTTGTGCGCTGCTCGGCGCTAAAAGCAGACAATCCGAATAAACCCAGGCAGGAAACGAAGATGCACAGGCCCGCGAACAGGTTTGACATCACGGACAGCATTTGCTCATGCTCGACTTTTTCTGCAACCAGGGTGTCTACAAATTTGAGCTCCACCGGAAAATCAGGGTTCATCTCTTTTGTGATCTTCGTGATCTGATCCAGGTTTTCCTGAATGCCCCTGCTGTTGTTTAGGCGCATCGTGATTACATCGCTGTTCTCAGCGTTAAAGACAATGGCCATCGGGTGCTGGTTTCTGGTGGGTTCATCCCAGAGCACATCGGCGAACACGCCTGTTACTGGTCTTTGTTTGCCGTTGAAAAATACCAGCTGACCAAGCGGGTCCTTTATTCCCATTCGTTTTACCGCGGTTTCATTGAGCATGATCCCTGAGGAATCTGAAGCCCTGCCTTTAGTAAAATCGCGCCCGGCAATTAACCTGATGTTCATGGTTTTCAGGAAGTCATGAGTGGTCTGAATGAGGTCGAAGGATACTTTCTTATCTGCTTGGGCCATGCCTTTCCACTCGAATCCGGTGCTGTTAGAATTCTGGAAGGCGATACTTCCTGAAGACTGGGTAACGGCTGAGACCGCTCCTGAGTTGAGCAGCCTGTCTTTGAACAGGTCAAATTTAAGGTAAAGATTGCCCTCATGCGGCATTTCGACCAGTGCATTGGTATCGTAGCCAAGAGGCCGGTTCTTTAAGTATTGTAGTTGCTGATAGAGGATCAGCGTGGACACGATCAGGACAATGGCAAAGCCAAACTGGATGACAACGAGTGTCTGTCTCAGACTGAGGCCAAAGTTGTTCTTAAGAGCTACTGCTTTCTTTAATGCCTGGACAGGGTTGAATGAAGACAGGAAAAATGCGGGGTAACTACCGGCGGTGAGTCCAGTGAGGGTGATCAGCGCGATGAAACCCATCCAGTTTGCAGGACTGGCATAGCTGATCTCCAGTTTGGTATTGAGCAGCCCGTTGAACGCGGGCAGGAAAAGTTCAACCAGAACGATCGCGATGAGCACGCTGACAATCGTCAGGATGAATGATTCCAGCAGGAACTGCATGACTAGTGATCCCCGGCTGGCGCCGATGGTTTTCCTGATGCCTACTTCCTTTGCGCGCTTCTGAGACCTGGCGGTAGACAAGTTCATGAAATTGATACAGGCTATGGCAAGGATGCCCAATGCCAGTATAATGAAAATACGTACTTGTTCGATCTGTCCGCCGTCGGCGATGCCGTTAGTGAAATGACCATAAAGGTGATATTTCTCCAGAGGGTATACAAATGGAGCTGCATCCAGGTTTTTTGTACCGGTATGCCTGGCTATGGTGTTCTTTATTTTTTGATTGAACGCATTGTGGTCCGTGCCGTTTTTAAGGGTCAGCAGGGTAAAATAGGAATAGTTGCCCCAATTGGGTTCTGCAGGCCATCCGTTGAGGTTTTCATAAAGCTTCCAGGGGGTCAGGCATTCAAATCCATAAGTGAAATTTGGCGGGAGGTCTTCGATCACGGCGGTGACCTTCAAATTGGCCTGGTTTTCAAAACGCACTGTCCTGTTGAGTACGTCTGCGCTGCCGAACAGCCGTTTTGCGGTACTTTCTGTAAGTACGATGGAGTTCGGATCGTCAAAGGCCTTATCAGGATTACCACTCATGTAGTTAAACTTGAAGATCCGCAGCAGATCCGGGTCAGCATAGCGTCCTTCCACCTTAAAAGAACTCTGGCCACTGGCCACCAGTCGCCTGCTGGCCCACAATACCCTGCTGATGTGCTCAATCTCCGGGCGTTCTTCTTTTAATACAGCTGGCAGCACATTGGAAGCCTGCGGTGTGGTGCCGGTAATGCTTTTATCGGCTCCATAAAAGTTCACCATCAGGTGATAGGTGTTTTCGGTATTGCCAAATTGCTTGTCATAGCTCCACTGGTACTGCACGTACAACAGCAGCATCAGACTTGCTGCTAGTCCGATCGCGAGCCCGCTGATGTTGATCAGCGAGGCGGTCTTGTGCTTCAGCAGGTTTCGGAGGGCTATTTTTAGGTTGATCCTGAACATGGTTGTCGGTTATTCTTTAAACAGTCTGCTCAACAGTTACATCTTCCTTAATAACCCCGTCCAGTAAATGCAATATCCTGCTGCCATAACCTGCATTTACTTCCGAATGGGTGACTTGTATGATCGTAATTCCTTCTTCCTGGTTTAGTTTTTTGAACAGATCCATGATCTGCAATGCTTGTGCAGATTGCAGGTTACCAGTTGGTTCATCAGCTAAAATAACAGAGGGTTGCGCTACCAGTGCACGTGCGATGCCTACCAGTTGCTGTTGTCCGCCGGATAGCTGATTTGGAAACAGATCCTTTTTTGCGACCATATTGAACCGGTCCAGAACGTCTGCAACACGGCTTTTGCGCTCCGCTCCGCTCACTTTCTTGTACAGCAGCGGGGCCTCAATGTTTTCAGCTACGGTCATTTCATCGATCAGGTGGTAGGCCTGGAAGACAAAGCCGATGTGGTTGCGGTACAATTCGATCCGCTTGCGTTCGTTGAGTGAAGTAATGTCTTCGCCCATAAATTCATACTGGCCATAGGTAGGCTCTTCAAGCATCCCCAAAATGTTGAGCAGAGTTGATTTGCCCGCACCAGAGGGGCCCATTATCGAGACAAACTCCCCTTGTTTTATACTGGCGGTCACGTGGCGCAGGATGTAACTTTTGACTCCTTTATTGGCGTAGTATTTTTCAATGTTTTTTAATTCTATCATGATATTCAGGTTAAATCGGATTCAATATTATTTTATTATTCGTATTTGAGCGCATCAATAGGATTGGTATTGGCTGCCTTGTAAGACCTCAGACTGACTGTGATCAGGGTAATGCCAATGGAAAGCAGCATGGCGACCATAAAAGGCCAGATGCTAAGTGGTGCCCGGTATTCAAAGCCTTCCAGCCATTTCGATACAAAGATATAGGAAACCGGCCATGCGATGAGGTTGGCGATGAGCACCATCCAGAGAAATGAACTGTTCAGCATTTTCACCAGTTCTAAGGTGGAGGCTCCAAGTACTTTCCTGATGGCAATTTCTTTTGTCCTTTGTGTAGCGATGAAAGAGATCAGTCCGAACAGGCCGATAAAAGAGATAAATATGACTACCCCGGCAAATACTTTAAAGAGCACACTCATTACCCGCTCTGTTTCATAAAAAGAGGCGATCTGGTCATCCATAAATCCGGAACTGTACACGTAGTCAGGGAAGGTATTGTTCCATTGGCTTTCTATGGCCTTCATGGCGGGCAGGAGCTGTCCTGGTTCCATTTTCACGGCCATCAGGTTATAGACTGGTTTAAATGAGAACAATGCAGTGGGCTCTATTTTATCATGCAAAGAAAAGTTATTGAAATCTTTGATGACGCCGACAACCGGCATTTTACGGCCTTGTGTTTCGATAAATTTTCCGAGGATCTCATTCGGGTTTGTAATGTTGAGCTTCTTCAGCAGGGTTTCATTTACAATGGTTTCTCTGACAGTATCGGTTTTAGACAGGGTCCTCCCCGCAATCAGTTTCAATGAAAAGGTATTGATGTAATCCTCGTCCGTTGATTTCACACTCAGCTGGAAATTCTCGTCTTTGGTACTGTTATATTTAAAGCTGGATGTATTGTTGTTATTTGATGAAGGTGCCGCATTGCAAAAGCTTACCCCTTTTACTCCATTAATATGAAGCATTTTCTCTTTCAAGGTATTGAATTTTAACTGGCTCAGGCTGTCGGAGGGTACATTGACCAATGCAATGGCTTTGGTATCAAACCCCAGGGACTTGGATCTCATAAAGCTCATCTGATTGATCACTACAAGGGTTCCTACAATCAGTACAGAGGTGATGGCAAATTGCAGGACTACCAGTGCTCTCCTGAGTCCGAGCGCTCCTGTGCTTGAGGCACTGATCTTATTTTTTATCGCCAGTGCAGGGCTGAAACCGGATACAATCATTGCGGGATAAAAGCCGGCGAGGAAACTTACTGCCAGAACCAGCAGGATCATGAAAATAAAGATCACCGGGTGTCCAAAGAGGCTAAAAGAGATATCCCCGCTAAACAGATTCCTCATTCCGGGAAGAGCGAGTTCTGTAAGCGCACTTGCGAGCAACAGCGCAATGATGGTAATTAACGCTGTTTCACTCAGGAACTGCCATATGAGCTGCTTACGCATACTCCCCATTACCTTGCGGATACCAACTTCTTTGGACCTGCTCACGGCCTGCGCCGTCGCCAGGTTAATGAAGTTGATACATGCTGTGAGCAATAAAAACGCACCGATGACGATCAGCCCGATGATCTGGCTCTCCGGCATTACTTTATTGGTGAAATTGCCGAATTTTTCGCTGTAATGAATATCGCTTAAGGGTTGAAAATAATGATGTTCCTTTCCTACACTCCCCTTTTCATAGTATTTGTCGATCAGTTTTAGCATTGGGGCTTTAAGTGCGGATGCATCGGTACCTTTCTTTAACAGGACATAGCATTCGGAACTGGAGCTTACTGACTGCCAGTTGTGCAGGCTTTCATCTTTGTAGGTCAGGTAAGAAATGACGACGTTGAAAGGGAAGCTGCTGTTATCGGGAAAGTCCTCGAACACGCCGGTCACTTTGAGGTCTGTCCTGTTGGCAAATCTAATGTTCCTGCCTACGGCATTTTGCCATCTCCCAAAGTATTTATCTGCCGTTTTCTTTGACAGGGTAACAGTGTTTGGCATTGACAGTGCCTGATGAGGCTTGCCTTCGAGCCAGTTGATCTTCAGGATGTCGAAGAACTGGGGCTCGACATAATAAACGCTTGATGCTTCTTTGATTTCGGGGCTTCCTGCTGTGGCCGGAACCTTGATGATGCCGCCCGATTCCTGAACTGCTGCGACCTGCTGCACCTGCGGAAAGTCGTTGCGTATTGCCGCTGCCATTGGCCTCGGCACGCCTTTGCTATAGAATTCCCCTTCGGAAGGGTATGTCCAGGACGATACGATACGATAGATCCGGTCTTCATTCTCGTAACCTTTGTCAAAGCTCAGCTGATATCTTAAGAAGATAAAAATTAGTAAACAGGCGGCCAGTCCAATGGATAGTCCGGCAATATTTATAAAAGTATACCCTTTGTATTTCCAAAGGTTTCTTAGTGCAATTTTGAGGTTCAGTCTAAACATAATGGGTCGTTTTTAGGATTGATCATTCATATTTAAGGGCGTCAATGGTATTGGAAACTGCTGCTTTGTAAGACCTGATGCTTACTGTGATCAGCGTGATCAGCATTGAGATGCACATGGCCAGTGCAAAGGGCCAGATGTTCAGATCCATCCGGTAGGCAAAGCCTGCCAGCCATTTTTTGACGAACAGGTAAGCCAGTGGCCAGGCCACCAGGTTTGCGATAAACACCATCAGCAGGAAGGAACCGTTTAGCATCTTAACCAATTCTAATGTAGATGCACCCAGTACTTTACGGATGGCCACTTCTTTGGTGCGCTGACTGGCAACAAAAGAGATGAGCCCAAACAGGCCTATGAATGAGATGAAGATGATGACTCCTGCAAAGGCGCGGAACATGACCCCCATGACCTGTTCGCCTTTGTAAAATTTATTGATGTCCTCATTTAAAAATATACCATGATACATGCCTTCAGGGAAGGAAATCGTCCACAAGCGCTCTATTTCCCGGTTTACCTTCATTGATTCCCTGCTGTCGATCTTTATCGCCATTTGTTGGTAGCTCGTCGCACGCTGAAAGATCAGCAGGGGTGATATTTCTTCTTTTAAGGAATGGTCATTGAAATCTTTAACTACACCGACAATGGGTGCACTTTGCCCGATGGTAATTATTTTACCTAGAGCATCCTGGGGATTTTTAATATGGATCTTCTTTAAAAAAGTCTCGTTGACCATAAAGCCATTCATAGTGTCGCTTTTTGCATAGATCTTTCCGGCGATTACCTGCAGGTCAAAGAACTTAAAGTAATCGGGATCTGCTTGTGACAGCCGCACTTCAAAATCCTTGTTCTCCACTCCATTGACGAAAAAATTGGTGGTATTGTTTCTGTTGGACATGGGCGCCTGTGAGCAATTGCTGATCATTTTCACCCCTTGAATACCAGCCAATTTGTTTTTGAAGGTATTCTTTTGGATCCTGCCCAGACTGTCACTGGGCACATTGACCATCAGCACATCTTCGGAATTGAACCCAATCGGCTGGTTTCTCACGTATTCCATCTGGCGTATAATGACCAGAGTGCTGATGATGAGTATGACCGTTATTGCGAACTGAACCACCACCAGAATTTTCCTCAGGCTCAAGTTTCCGTTGTTTACAGTAACCTTGTTTTTGATGGCCAGAGCGGGACTGAAACCGGATATTACCAAAGCAGGATAAAATCCGGCAAGAACTGCCACTCCGACCACCAATATTCCGAAAAACAGAAAGATAACCGGGTACTTGAACAGGCTGAATGCGGAATGTATCTCGAGCAGATTCTGCAATCCTGGTATCACCAGTTCTACCACAACACAAGCAATGAGCAGTGCCATAAGTGTAATAGCAACTGTTTCAGTAAGAAACTGCACCACAAGCTGGCTGCGCCTGCTTCCCATGACCTTGCGTACGCCGACTTCTTTGGAGCGGTTGATGGCCTGGGCGGTAGCCAGGTTAATGAAGTTGATACAGGCGGTGAGGATGAGGAACAGGCCGATTATTGCCAATGCATAAACTTCTTTTTTTGTGATGCCATCTCCCTTAAAACTGCCGTACCGGTCATTGAAATGAATATCCCTCAGCGGCTGCAGGGCAGTCGTCTGGTTACCGGAAATGTCTGGTTTGTGGTAATATTTATCATTGAAGGCTTTTAAAGGACCTTGCAGGTCATTCAGCGTCAGCCCTCCTTTTAGCAATGTATAAACTTCCTTTCCAGAATCCACAGAATCCCAGGACTTGTCGTGCTTGCCCAAAAAGGTTTCATAACTGAGCAGTATTTTAAAAGGAAAGCTGCTGTTTTCAGGCATATCTTTAATGACACCGACAACTTTTACACTGGTATTTCCCCACATCAATGGACTGCCAACTGCTTTATCAGCACTACCAAAAAGTTTAGTGGCCATTGATTCAGAAAGTACAACTGTGTTGGGTTCGTTGAATGCCTTTCCCGGCTTACTGCTATACCAGGGAATATCAAATATATCGAAGAAATCAGGCTCAGTAAAAAATATCATTTCGTCAACCTTCTGTACTTCTTTGCCTTGCGAATCTTTCACAGTAAAGATGCCCCAGGCTCTGAATACCGCTGCGACTTTTTCCAGTCCTGCTATTTCGTTTCTTGCGGCAGCGCCATGGGGAATTGCCACACCTTTGGAGTAATCGTCAAAACTGTTGTATTTCCAGTCGGTCACGAACCTATAGATCCGGTCTTCGTTTTTGTACCCTTCATCAAAACTCAGCTGAAACCTGATAAACAGGAAAATAAGTATACAGCTGGCCATCCCGACTGATAGCCCCAGCATATTGATTGCGGTATAACCTTTGTTTTTCCAAAGGTTACGTAAAGCGATTTTAAGGTTCAGTTTAAACATGGCATTGTCAATTAGAGGTTATTCATATTTAAGGGCATCTACAGGGTTGGATTTTGCTACTTTCACTGATTGTATGCTTACTGTGAGACTCGCTATAACTAATGAGATCAACAGGGCGGCGCAGAAAGGTATTAGTGTAATTGGTACCCGAAAGTCATAATTTGAAAGCCATTTGCTGACGATTACATAAGCCGCGGGAAAAGCAATCAGGTTGGCTATTGCTACCAGTTTGATAAAGTCTTTGTTCAGCAGGCTAAGGATATTTATATTACTGGCACCTAAAACTTTACGGATGCTAATTTCTTTTTTTCGCTGTTCTGCCATATAAAGGGCTAGTCCAAGTAATCCTAAACAAGAGATAAAAATCGCAAAGCCGCCAAACCAATTCGCAACAATGCCCAATTGTTTCTCATTATTAAATTTCTCTTCGAAATTGTCATTAACAAATTTCCTTTCTACCGGGAAACCGGGATTAATCCCGTTGACAACCGCATCAATTTGTGCGATTGAATTGCTCAGGTTCTGATCTGGGCTGAGCCGTAATACAGCAACTGCTGAGTTATTGTCATTGTGACCAATGATCATTGGCAATGTCTTTTCAAATGGTGATTCAATTACAAAATCTTTGACGACCCCGACTATGGTCACATTCCCATCCCCCCATTTGATCATACTTCCGACCGGATGCTTTAAACCCATTACTTTTACAGCTGTCTGATTGAGCAATACATTCTTTTCGTCGTTAAAATTGGCTGAAAAATCTCTGCCCATAATAATTCCGGCATCAATTGTTTTGATAAAATCATAGCCTGCAAACCGGTAGTTGAATAAAATATCCCCATTTTTTGGTTTCCCAGGCCAGCTTATATTAAAGGCCCTTTGTCCCATCCGGTTTATACTACGGCTAAAACTGGCGACGCTGGTCACCGATCCGGTTTTTAGCAGCTGTTCTTTTAGCAGTTTAAATTTACCTTCTCCCTGCAGGGCACCGACGAGATTAATCTCCATCAGGTTATCTTTATTATAACCAATGGGCTTGTCTTTTATGTAGTTAATCTGCTGATAAATGACAGTGGTACAGATAATAAGACATGCCGCAAATACGAACTGAAATACAACCAGGATCTTCCTTACCGGCAGCGACGATCCTCCTGCTTTTCCAAATCCTTTCAGTACTTTGACCGGTTCAAATGAGGACAGGAAAAATGCCGGATAGCTGCCGGCTATGAGACCAGTAAACAGGGTTAACACCATCAGTGCCGTCCATGATGTCCAATCTGTATAGTCAATGATTAAGTCAGTATTTAACAGTTGGTTAAAATAAGGAATGCTGGCTTCTATTAAAATAAATGCCAGGATCAGTCCCAATATGGTGAGCAGAAATGATTCTACAATAAATTGGGCGATTAGCATTTTTCTTGTAGAGCCTATAACTTTCCGTACACCCACTTCTTTTGCTCTTTTTTCTGATTTGGCTGTAGAAAGATTCATGAAATTTACGCAGGCGATTAAAAGAATACAAAATGCCAAAAGAAAAAAGGTCTTTACCTGACTGATCTTACCCCCTACGGATTTTCCGTTCTGAAAATCAGCGTACAGGTGCCATTTCGATAAGGGGTGCAGGAGTGCTTCATTTCCGGATTTGGGATCACTCCGCTCATAAATGCTCTTAATGAGCTGACTCGCGGCGCCAAACGTTTTTTCATCATCAAGCTGGAGCATGGTCAGGCAAATCATCGCCTGCCAGCCCGCGTCTTTCATCCATGGGTTCTTATTTTCAAACAGGACCCAGGGTAGTAGGTATTCAAATTGTATACTGCTGTTTTTTGGCAGATCTGCAATAACCGCCTCTACTTTCAGAACATCTTGATTATCTAATTTTACCGATCTGTTTATCGGATCTTCATTTCCGAAAAGTCTTTTGGCCAGCGTTGCTGTAAGGATGACTGTATTTACCTTTTGCAGCGCCTGATCAGGATTGCCCTGGAGAAATTTATAATCAAGCATCTTCAAAAAATCATTGTCTGCAAAAACAGCATTTGTCTTGAAGCTGTTCTCACCATTTCCGATCAAATGGGCTTCAGGATAACTGGAATGAGAGGCGTATTTAACACCAGGAATTTTTGCTTTAAGTTCCGGAGCAAGCAAGGCAGGCGTCCATGCATAACTGGTTTTATCTGTTCCGGTATCGTGATTGGTGTAGATGATATAGGTATTTTTATAATTTGTAAATTGCTTATCATATCCCCATTCATACTTTACGTAGAGCAGCAATATCATACAACTTGCCAGTCCAATGGAAAGCCCGCCAATATTGATAAGGGTGAAACTTTTGTTTTTCCAAAGGTTACGTAATGCGATTTTAAGGTTCAGTCTAAACATAGTTTTCAGGTTTATTCATATTTAAGGGCATCTACAGGGTTGGATTTTGCTACTTTCACTGATTGTATGCTTACTGTAAGTATGGCAATGAGGAACGAAAGTCCAATAGCAATGACAAAAGGCAATATGGAGATGCTGATCCGGAATTCATACGCCGAAAGCCACTTGTTGATAACAATATAGGCGATTGGAAAAGCGATCACGTTGGCAATAGCAACCAGCTTGAGGAAGTCTTTATTGAGTAAAGTCAGGATATTGGTGTTAGTTGCTCCAAGAACTTTGCGAATGCTGATCTCTTTTTTGCGCTGCTCTGCCATGTACAATGCCAGGCCGAGCAATCCCAGGCAGGAAATGAATATAGCGAAACCGCCAAACCAGTTGGAAAGTGTTCCCAAAAGTTTTTCATTTCTGAATTTGAATTCGAAGACTTCATCAATAAATTTTCGGTCAACCGGAAAGTCGGGCTCTATTTGCCTGATCAAATGGTCTATTTTTTCGAGCGATGTACTGACGTTTTGATCAGGATTCAAACGGGCAATGATCACCGACGCCCCATACCTGTAACTCGGGTAAAAGAACATTGGAGAGACCTTCTGATAGGCGCTTTCAACTACAAAATCTTTAACAACACCAACATTTGTAAATTTAACGTCGCCCCAGTATATGGTGGCGCCTACCGGATTTTTAAGCCTCATCATTTTCACCGCAGCCTCATTCAGCATGATGCTGTTGCTGTCTTTTTGGGATGTTGCAGAAAATTCTCTGCCATTAACCAATTCCGTACCGATGGTTTTTATAAAATCACTTCCTATACCTCTGTTGTTAAATAAAATGGATTCGCCGGGGATTTTCCCTTCCCAGGAAAGATCTGTAGTATTGTTACCGCCTTCCGTGATGCTTGTGCTAAAAAACGTAATGTCAGTCGCTGCACCAGATTTTAGGAGCTGCGATTTAAGCAGCGCTAACTTGCTGTCGCTGCCCATTTTACCTTTTACCTCAATTTGAATTAAATTGCTTTTATCATAACCGATTGGCTTATTCTGAACATACCTCAGCTGCTGATAGATGACGGTAGTGCAAACAATTAAACATGCCGCGAAAACAAACTGAAAAACAACCAGGGCTTTACGGACAGAGACTGAGGAGTCCGATTTAAGTTTTAAACCTTTCAGCACTTTAATTGGCTCAAAAGACGATAAATATAGCGCAGGATAACTTCCGGCTGCAAAACCTGTAAACAGAACCAAGCCAAAAAGTGTGATCCAAAAAATAATGTCCTGGTAATCTACATGCAGGTCAATGCTTAAGAGATTGTTGAAATAAGGCAAACTGACCTCTGCCAGGATAAGTGCTAAAACGGTGGAGATAAAGGTTATAAATACAGATTCAAGCAGGAACTGACTTATCAACGATTTGCGTGTGGATCCTATTGCTTTGCGTATACCGACTTCTCTTGCACGGCGTTCAGAGCGTGCAGTCGATAAATTCATAAAGTTCACACAGGCAATCAAAAGAATGCAAAAGGCAAGCAGCAGGAATATTTTAAGCTGTTCAATTTTTCCCCCGACAGATTTCCCGTTTTCGAAATCGCTGTACAAATGCCACTTGGTCAACGGGTGAAATAATGCTTCTGAATTATTTTCTTTCTGATTTCGTTTATAGATGCCTTTCATAGCGGCATTTGATTCCGCAAAAAACTTATTGTCTTTCAGTTGCACCAGGGTAAGACACATATTACTGCCCCAATTGATCCCCTTCGACCAGGGTTCTCTTTTCTCAAACAGGGCCCAGGGCATGAGGCATTCAAAAGTTATACTGTTATTGGCAGGCAGGTCCTCGATTACACCCTCTACTTTTAACACATCCTGGTTTTCAAGCGTTAGCGTTTTATTTATCGGATCATCGTTACCAAATAATTTTTTGGCAAAAGATGCGGTAAGGATAATCGTGTTGACATCATTTAATACCTGATCCCGATTTCCCCTGATAAATTTATAATCCAGTATCTTCACAAAAGACTGGTCTGCAAAAACAGCCCTGCTTTGCAATTTTGTATTTCCATAACTGATGAGCTGAGAACCCGGATAAGTAGAATGCGATGCATATTTGACTCCGGGTATTTTTTCCTTTACCTCATTTGCCATTACAGCTGGCGTCCAGGCCCAGCTATATATTTTGCCGTTAGCAGCCCCGTTTTGATAAACTACATAAGTTTTATCAGCATCTGTAAATTGTTTGTCGAAACTCCATTCATAAGCTACATATAGCAGCAAAACCATACAGCTGGCAAGGCCAATGGCCAGACCACCCACATTAATGAGTGTGAAGCCCTTGTTTTTCCAAAGGTTACGTAAAGCGATTTTGAGGTTGAGTTTAAACATAGCGTTGTCAATTAGGGATCATTCATATTTAAGGGCGTCAACAGGATTTGCTTTTGCGGCTTTAAATGCCTGAAAACTCACTGTTAGAAAGGCGATTATACTTGTTCCAAATATGGCCAGAGCTATAATCCACCAGGAAATCACTGTTCGGAACTCAAAATTACCCAGCCATTTAGTCATCACGTAATAAGCCACTGGTACACCGATTATAACTGCGACCAAAATCATTTTCATAAATGACACAGAGAGTAACTGCATAATACTTGCCACTGAAGCACCAAGAACCTTACGTACACCAAATTCCTTGGTGCGCTGCTCTGCGCTATAGGCTGCCAGACCAAAAAGCCCCAGGCAGGATATGAATATGGCCAGTCCGCCAAATAAGTTAGATAAGATACCAAGAACTCTTTCTCCCTGTAGCTTTTTTGCATACAGATCGTCAACAAATTTCAAATCAACAGGATAAGCCGGATTTATTTGTTTGGTGATCTGTGTAATCAATTCAACGTTTTTTGTTAAGCTATTTTTTGGATTCAGGCGCATAGTGATCTGACCTCCCCAGCCTTTGCTAAAAGCAACCACCATAGGCCGGTCTGTAAAGTATGGAGATCCCCAGATAAAATCTTTGAATACCCCCACCACAGTGAAGTCATTTCCATGGTATTTTACTGGCGTACCAACCGGATTTTTAAGGCCCATTAATTTCACTGCAGAAGTGCTTAACATTAGCGCGGCAGTATCCGACGCAAATGACTTAGAAAAGTCACGACCAGAAACTATTTCTATTCCATTTGTTTTGGTAAAGTCGTAGGTAGTAGCTATCTGATTAAAAATTACATCCTTATCTGCCTTACTCATTCCAGGCCATTCGAAATTCCAAAAACTAGAGCCGCTATTCGATAAACTTAAGGACGACTGATATAAGGCCGTAACGGCACCAGATTTTAATAGCTCTGTCTTAAAAAGATCAAACTTCTTTCCCAATTCACCATCCTGAGGCATCTCGGCCAGAAGATTAATGTCATAACCCACCGGTTTGTCTTTAATAAACTGAACCTGCTTATAAATAACCAGTGTGGCAATAATCAGAATAATAGCAAAACTAAACTGACCAATAACCAACACCTGCCTTAAACTAACAGGAATAACTCTTGTTCTTGTAATTTTTCTTTTTAAAGTCTGTATAGGATTAAAAGCAGAAAGATATAATGCAGGATAACTTCCTGACAGCAATCCTGTCAGCAGAATTACACTTAAAATACCAATCCAATACCTGCTGCTGTAATAATTAATACTAAGTTCTATATTCAGCAGGTTATTAAATGTCGGCAATAAGATTTCCGTCAATACAACAGCAACCAATACACTAATAACCGTTAGCAGAATAGATTCTGTCAGGAATTGTGAAATTAAGGAAGCCCTGCTTGCACCTATTGTTTTTTTAATACCCACTTCCTTCGCCCTTCTCTCCGATTTGGCTGTTGCCATGTTCATAAAGTTAATACAGGCAATAAGCAGGATGCCAACGGCTAATGCGATAAATAAGTAAATACGTTCAATATCACCACCCACGCTTTTCCCATTTACAAAATTCCCGAACAAGTGTCTGTCAGATAGCTTAAATATAAAAGCTTCGTCTGTTGCATCTTCATTGTTCCTTTTTATTATTCCCTTCAGTTTAGCATTTATGGAAGAAATATTGGCCTGCTCATTTACCCGAACTACAGTTTGCCAGTTGTAATTGCCCCACTGAGGGCGTTTTACCCAATCTACAAGTGTTTCAAATAAAGACCATGGCATTAGAAAATCAAATGTATTTGAGTAATTGGCAGGCAAATCCTTAATAACACCTGTAACCTTTAAATCTATCTCGTTGTTATAACGAACTGATTTGTTAAGTGCATCGCCATCTTTAAACAGCAACTTTGCCATCCGTTCGGTTAAAACAACAGATTTAGCTGTGTTTAAAGCTGTGGAGGGATTGCCAGCAATAAATTCATAATTAAAGATTTTCAGATTATCAGGATCAGCATATTTAGCCTCTTTTTTAAAACTATTTTCTTCATTGGCTATTAACTGTTGTCCGGCATTACAGATGCGGCTTACAGCCGCAATATCGGGAATTTCAAGTTTTATAGCCGGGCCGATTGCATTACTTGTGGCATCTCCGGTTTCCTGAATATTACCTTTTGCATCCACAAAATTGGTCATTACCTGATAAACATTTTCCGAGCCTTTAAATTGCTTATCAAAACTCCATTCATAAGATACATACAGTAGCAACAAAAGGCATGATGCAAGCCCTATTGCTAAACCGACAACATTAATTATCGATGAAGTTTTATGTTTCCAAAGGTTACGTAAGGCTATTTTTAGGTTGAGTTTGAACATTTTGTGTTATTTAAAGGTTATTCATATTTTAATGCATCAGCAGGATTTGTTTTAACTGCCTTTCTGGCCTGGATACTTACTGTAAGCACAGTAAGAACCGTTGATAGCAATGCTGCAATAAAGAAGGGAAAAAGCGGAATATCTATTCTATAAGCAAAAGTTTCTAACCATTTCTTTGCCAATACATAAGCCAATGGCCAGGCAATAAGATTAGCAATCAGCACGATCCAGATAAAAAACGTATTTAGCATTTTAAACATTTGGAAATCTGTAGCACCAAGTATTTTTCTGATAGATATTTCCTTAATTCTATTGTTGGTTGTAAAGGCAGAGAATGCAAAAAGACCTAGTACGGCAATAAATATGGTTAGCAATGCCGCAAAGAAAAATACAGATTGAAGCTGTTCCTGTTTTTTAAATAGCTTGCCATATAACTCATCCAAAAATTCATATCTGAAATCCTCACCATCAAGCGTATTAATATCCGACCATTGCGACTTAAGTGCCGCAAGTGCAGAAGTCATGCTATTTTGATCGATATTCACCATGATCTTTACTTTCTTATTATTGCATGGATTTTTTATCGCATATATTGTTGGCGCTACGGCTGATTCAAATCCCTGGGCTTTAAAGTCCTTTACGACTCCAACTATTTTATAATCCATATCACAGCCTCTGATGATCTTACCTACCGGATTAGTTACTCCATAGCGTGCCACGGCAGTTTCGTTCAGAATTGCAGAACCGGCCGTATCAGCCATAAAATCCCGGGAGAAAAAGCGTCCATTTTTCAGCTTGATATCCAGCGTTTCGAAGTAATCAAAGTTCACATCCAGAAAGTCCATTGATATCTCCTGATTTTCCAGTTTGTAATTATTTGTGCCCGGTTTAGATCCGTCAGGTATGTCTGAAGCTACAGTTACATTGTTCACTCCAGGTATTTTCATGATTTTGTTTCTGGCGGCCTCAAAATCTTTAGGAGTATTATAGAACTGGATATTTTTTATAAAAACCACTTGCGATGGTTTAAACCCTTTGTCCTCAGCCCGCATGTATTTTAGCTGATTGTTTACGATCAGCAATCCTGCAATAAAGATGATGGCAATTACAAACTGGCCCGCCAAAAGCGAATTCCGTAGCCATAATGTGCTGTAACTGCTTTGCAGGTTACCTTTCAATACTGATGCCGGTTTATAACCGGAAAGTACCAGCGCAGGGTAAATACCCGAGATCAGAGTAACCCCTATCCATATCAATAGAAGTTGACCAAAAAGAGCCGTACTTCCATGCCATATAGACAATGGGATACCAAATAGCTTGTTGAATACAGGAAGCAGCATCTCCGCGATAATAAGCCCCATTATCAAAGCCAGCAGGCATTGCATAAAAATCTCTGCAAGAAACTGAAAGGTAAGGTTAAAACGATAGGCCCCCAACACCTTCTTTACCCCAACTTCTTTTGCACGTTTGGTAGCCTGAGCAATAGTAAGATTTGTAAAGTTGATACAGGCGATAATAATAATCAGCACGCCTAAACCAAAAAGCGCAACAACGATCTTATAACTGGCATCGTTGCCTGCCATTGGTCTTAAATGCAGGTTCTTTAAAGGATCCAGAAATATAACCGATCGCGCTGCAATTCTACGATCGTTTGCAGGCATACCTCCTTTAATCAGCTCTGCCTTAAAAAGATGATCTATTTTTTGCTGAAGCGCTTCAATATTTACGCCCTCCTTAACCTGTATAAAGGTTCTATAATTGTTTGTTCCGTAATCCTTATTGTCTAAACCTATGTCCTTTGAAAGCGATATGACATCAAACTTTATATTAGAATGTTCATCTGTCCTTTCAATTGTACCAAATAATTTAACAGGTTGTGCATCTTTTTTGGGCCCAAGGCCAACCATTATAGGAAATACTACTTTCTGATTTGGGAATAGTTCTTTGACAAATAATTTGGGTACATACAACTGAAACCCGGGATCGTTTTCATCAACTGACTTTGCGTCGGGCCATATGTTGAACATTTTAGCCACTTTAAAATCCATCAACAAAGCCTTGGTCGAATAGACCCTGCCTTTTTCCGTATTAAGCGGGAATTCAAACCATGTGGTGCTCATCTTTCCAGCCACTTCAACTTCCGGAAAATTATCCTTAATCAATTTGGACAGCGGTGCGGGCGTATATTCAGTTTTAAAATCCGGCAGGCTTCTTCCTACCTGGTAAATACGGTCATAACTCTTTAAGTCCTTGTCATAGCTGGTTTCATAGGTAACATACAAAATCACTATGATAAAAGCAGCGAGTGCAATGGCTAAACCTCCAATATTAATGGCAGTATAAACTTTGTTTTTCCAAAGGTTTCGCAAAGCGATTTTCAGGTTCAGTCTAAACATGTCTATCTTCTTTATTCGTATTTTAAAGCATCTACCGGATTGGATACTGCGCTCTTGTAAGCCTGAAAGCTCAGAGTAAGCAGGGCAATGAGGAGCGTCCCAGCAGAAGCAAGTGCAATAACCCACCAGGATATCGAAACATGGAATTCAAAATTTTGCAGCCATTTGTTCATGGCATAGTACGCCAGTGGGACAGCAATAATTATAGCCACCAATATCAATTTTACAAAGGACAGGGAAAGTAATCCCATCAGATTAAAAACGGAGGCACCCAACACCTTGCGCACACCAAATTCTTTTGTACGCTGTTCGGCACTGTACGCTACCAGGCCAAATAAGCCAAGGCAGGAAATGAAGATGGCAAGCCCTCCAAACAGATTTGACAAGATACCTAAAGTCTTCTCGCTTTTGTATTTCTCTGAATATATGGTGTTCAAGAAGTTAATTTCTACAGGGTAGGCCGGGTTAATTTGTTTGGCTATTTTATTTATTGCACCAATATTTTGCGATAAGCCAAGCTCTTTATTTAACCGCATGGTAATGGTGCCTGTGTGCCCTTTATCCAGGTATACCACCATAGGATTATTTGATTGGTAAGGAGAATCCCAGATATAATCGTTAAAAACACCGATAATCGTACATTTATTACCAAAAATGCTGACGGTTTTGCCCACTGGTTCTTTGTATCCAATTGTCTTCGCCGCCGATGCACTGATCAGGATCGCCGTGGAATCTGATGCGTATTGCTCAGAGAAATCTCTGCCCTTAATCAGCCTGATGCCATTTGTTTTGACAAAATCGTATGTTGTGGCTACTTTGTTAAACACAATTCTGTTTTCTGCCTGCGCCATCCCATCCCAGCGGATGTCTATAAAATTGGAATTGTGGTGGGATAGACTGACGGACGACTGGTACATCGAGGACACCGCCCCTGAACGTAACAATTCAGTTTTGAACAAATCGTATTTGGTTTTCAATTCTCCTTCCTGCGGTAGCTCTACCAAGGCATCAATATCGAATCCAACCGGTTTATCTTTAATGTATTTAATTTGCCAGTAGATGACCATTGTGGAAATGATCAGGATGATGGCAAAACAAAACTGGCCTACGACAAGTACTTGCCTTAAACTGACTGATAAAAAGCCAGCAGATCTGATCTTACCCTTCAGGTTTTGAACCGGGCTAAATGAGGACAGATAGAATGCCGGATAACTGCCGGCGATTAAACTGGTCACAAAAACAATCCCTATTAAATACAGCCAGTTTGCTGCATCGAAATAAAACAGGCCAAGTTTGATATCCAGCAAATGATTGAATGTTGGCAGGGAAATTTCCAGTATGGCAATGGCCAGAACAACTGCTACAAATGTCAGCACCATTGACTCTGTTAAAAACTGAAAAACTAATGACCTGCGGTTTGCACCAATTGTTTTTTTTATGCCAACTTCTTTTGCTCTTCTTTCTGACCTGGCAGTGGCCATGTTCATGAAATTGATACAGGCAATCAGAAGAATTCCGATTGCAAGTCCCATAAAAAGCCAGATTTGTGTGATGTCACCACCTACGCTTCTACCTTGTTCAAACTTTCCGTATAAATGTATTTTAGTCAGCGGATAAATGAAAAACGCATCTTTCAGATCGCTTGTGTTTTTCCCGGCAATAATCCCTATTTTTTGATTGACAGCATCTATATCAGAATTGGGCGCAAGTAAACACAATGTAATGTAACTAAAATTGTCCCAGACGAGCTGAGCGGCATTTTTATCTACTGTTTCATAAAACGACCAGGGCATCAAATAATCAAACTTATTGGAACTATTGTCCGGCTGGTCTTTGATGACTCCTGTTATTTTCAAATCAGTCTTATCCTGGTACCGAACCGACTTATTTAACACATCTGCAGTACCGAAAAGCACCTTTGCAGTACTCTCGGTCAAAATCACAGAATGAACTTCATCCATTGCAGTTGCAGGATCACCTGCAATAAACTGATAATCGTACATTTTGAAGATGTCCTGCTCGGCGAAGCGGGCATCTTTCTTAAAGCTAATGTTCCCGTTGGAAATTAACTGCTTTTTGCCATAGTTCAATCTGCAGATCGCTTTTATTTCAGGAATACCCTGCCTAATGGCCGGGGCCAGTGCGGGAACGGTTCCATCGTGTGTCATGGAAATTTTTCCGTCATCACCTTTGAGGTTTGACATTATTTTGTAAACCTGTGCTGCGTTTTTTGCCTGCCGGTCAAAATTCCACTCGTAGGAAACATACAGCAGCAGCATTAAACAAGCAGCAAGACCGATAGCCAGCCCGATAACATTGATGAAAGAAGAAACCTTATTTCTGAAAATGCTGCGCAACGCGATTTTTAAATTCAGTCTGAACATGTTTATCTTGTTTATTCGTATTTTAATGCATCAACAGGTTTGGCCCGGGCAGTTTTATAAGTCTGCAAGCTTACTGTAACAATGGTGATCGCAACAGAAATTATTGAAGCTGCAAGAAATGGCCAGACGGTAATGGTAGTACGGTAAGCAAACCCTGAAAGCCAGTTGCTTGATAAAATATAAGCCAGCGGGACGGCTATCAGATTTGCTATGATTACAAGTATTAAAAACCCTTTATTAACCAACTGTAAGATATCACCTGTTTCTGCTCCCAGCACTTTTCTGACCCCAATTTCCCTGGTGCGTTCCTGGACGGTAAAAGATGCCAGCGAAAATAAACCAAGAACGGCTATCGATAATGTAACATAGGTAAAAATGTTAAAAAGCTTATCTAACCGCACATATTGTACATATACATTGGCAAAACTTTGATCAAGCCAGGTGTACTGAAAAAGAAATGGCTCAACAGACTCCCAGGTTTTCTTTATTTCTGCTATCGTTTCCTGCAGGTGCTGCCCCTTTATCTTCAGCACCACATTCTCTGCACCATTGGTGCCCCTGCCCTCAATTACAAAAGCCGTGGGCTCGGCTGCAGTTTCCATACCCTTTTGAATATGATCTTTAACAACACCTACTATCGTTCTGTCCTCAATCCATTTACTGCCAATGAGTTTCTGCAAGCCATATTTTTTAACTGCCGATTCATTTACTACGATACCGGTGCTGTCTGTTCCAAATTGCTCAGAAAATACACGCCCTGTCTGGGCCGGCATGCCCATCACCTGAAAATAGTTGAAGTCTACCGTTACCACGCTCAGATTTTGTACACTCTGTCCATTAAATTCCCTGCCAATTACCTGCATTCCCTTCACACCAGGATAATAATTTACCCGGCTTACGGCTTCTACTCCGTTTATTTTTTCAAGCCGCCGCTTTATCTGATCAAAGTTCACCCTGTTTTCCCCATTCCTAATTTTAAAGATCAGCACATGGTCCTTATTAAAGCCTACATCCTGGTTTTGAATATAAGTAACCTGCTGCCTGATGATCATCAGGGAAACCATAAACACTGTGGCCACAATAAACTGAACAGAGATCAGCGTTTTGCGCATCCACAAACTGCCGGTGCTTCTTGAAAAATTTCCTTTTAAAACTTTTACCGGTTCATAATTGGAAAGAAAAAAGGAAGAATACCCTCCAGCCAGTATAACTACTGCCAGCATCACAACAGAGATCTGGAGGATCAGCTTGCCGGGGTTCTCATAATTTAGCAGCGACAGATGCAGGTCCATTAAGTTGTTTAACACAGGCATAAATACCTCTGCCAGTACAAATGCCAACAGCAAGGCCACAATACACTGTATGGCCGAATCTGTTAAAAAATAGGTGATCAGATTCCGTTTACCAGCCCCCAAAACCTTGCGCACACCTGTTTCTTTTGCCCGCTTTACCGATTGTGCTATAGACAGGTTGGTAAAATTGATACAGGCAATAACCAGTAAAAGGCCGGAAAACAAAAGCAGCATATTAACAATTACTGCATTGCCTCTTTTTGCAGGATCCTGTGCCGATGTTCCATGTAAGTAAATATCAGGCACTGGCGTAATAAAAACCTCTGCAGTTTTTAGCCACGTTTTCTCTTTTATAACAGGCATCCTTTGAAAAGCCTGATTGATCTTTTTCTTTAAGGTATGTTTATCTATGCCTTCCTTTATCAGAAGATAGGTGAAAAAATTTCCGTTATTCCAGCCATCTCCTTTAGATGATTTCTTTATAAAACCATCAAATTCCATATGCTCGGGGGTATTTGGTTCCTCGTAAACCCCGCTCACTATGTATTGTTTCTCCTTATCCACCTGCAATGTCTGTCCTACAGGATTGGTTTTGCCAAAAAACTGCTCACTGGTTTTCTGGCTCAAAACAACCTGATTTCCTGATAATAGTGCCTTACTGGCCTCGCCGTAAATAAATTTATAGGGAAATAGCTTAAACCATGAGCTATCAACCCCCATAATATGGTCTACATAGATCTCGTTCTTTCCCTTACTTACCAGCCTTTGTTTCATATCCCAGACATAAAAACGACCATAATCCAGAATTTCGGGCAGCGTTTCCTTTAACGCCGGGGCAAGTTCAGCCGGGCTCGATGAATATTCCTCTTCGTCTGGTGCCCATTTAATAGAAAGGCGATAAATATTTTTGGCATTCGGATTCCAGGTATCATAGCTTTTCTCGTTGTTTGCAAATAGCAAGATCATAATAAATCCTGCCAGACCAACCGAAAGGCCAAAGATGTTAAGTGCAGTATAGCCTTTGTTTTTCCAAAGATTCCGCAAAGCGATTTTGAGGTTCAGTCTAAACATAGCCGCCCGGTTTTAAATGTGTTAAATCAACTCTTCAGTTCTTCCTTTGTTGATCTTTTCAGAGATGACATGTCCATCTTTCAGGTTGATGATCCGGTTGGAGAAACTGGCATCATGCGAAGAGTGGGTCACCATTACTATGGTTGTGCCGGTTTCATTCAGCTCGCACAGCAGCTCCATAACTTCATTGCCATGGGAGCTGTCGAGGTTTCCAGTCGGCTCATCGGCAAGTACCAGCTTAGGCTTGGTCACCAGCGCACGCGCCACTGCCACCCTTTGCTGCTGCCCCCCTGATAGCTGCTGAGGAAAATGCCCGCTCCGGTTTACGATATTCATCCTTTCGATGATTTCATTGACCAGGCGTTTTCTCTCTGTGGCGGGGACCTTATTGTAGATCAGCGGAAGCTCTATGTTTTCAAACACAGTCAGTTCATCGATCAGGTTAAAGTTCTGGAATACAAAACCCATATTGCGTTTCCTGAAATTGGAACGCTCCCTGTCATTCAGCTTCAGTAATTCTGTATCAATGAACTTGTAACTACCGCTTTCGGGCTTGTCCAAAAGACCCATCACATTCAGGAGTGTAGATTTCCCGCAGCCTGACGGCCCCATTATAGAAACAAATTCTCCTTCTTTTACGTGAAGGTTGATACCGTTCAGGGCAGTCGTCTCTATTTCTTCAGTCTTGTAAACTTTTTCCAGATTTTCAATTTTTATCATGGCTGTATTTTTATTTGTCTATTTCTATGATATCGTATTGTGTGAACTGATCGTAAGATGAAGTGATTACTTCCTCCCCTTTTTGCAGGCCTTCAAGAACCTCATAATAAAGGTAGTTTTTACGCCCTATTTTTACATTTCTTTTGGTGGCTTTGCCGTCTTTCAGTACGAAAGCCCATGAGCCGCCCGTGCTCTGAAAGAATTGTCCTTGTGCAAGCAGCAACGATTTGCTGTTGTCTGAAAGGGTCAGCTTAACCTGCAGAGATAAACCTCTTCTCAATTCCTCAGGCGACTTGCCGTTAAAAACCAGCTCTACCTGGAACTGCCCGGCTGTAACTTCAGGAATTACTTTTTTAACCGTCAGCTGATAGGTTTTGCCATTAAATTCACAATTGGCCGTCTGCCCTTCTTTCACCCGGTTCACATAATATTCATCCACACCCGCCTGCAGTTTGTAACCCTGCATCACATCGATTTTACCCAGCATTTCATTGGTATTATAGGATTTGCCAATTACCGGATCGTAAGAAGAGAGTCTGCCGGCTACCGGGGCTTTGATGGTCATGTTTTCGATATTCTGCCTGATGGTCTCCAGGCTCTCGTTCATTCTGCCTATGGAAAAATCTATTTGCTGCAACTGCATCACCCGGCTTTGATTTTCCTGTTTTACAGCTTCTTTCAGGATCTTCTTACGTCCCTGGTAATATTCATAGTCCTGGCTGGAAATGTTAAATTCCTGAAGGGTAATTACTTTTTTTGAATATAAAGTGCTGTCTATTTTGTATTTGCGTGTAGCTGTTCTCAGGCTGTTTTCAATTTCCATCATGTCCTGGCTCATGACACGCTGGTTTTGTTCAAGATCCAGTCTCAGCTTTCGCAGCTGGTTGATCTGCTCCGTAATGCTGGTTTCCGAAGAGGTATAGCCCGATAAAGCATTGGGATTTGCAATTCTGAGGAGCGGCGTCCCTTTGACTACACTGGCACCATTTTCTGTGAATATCTCGGCAACCGTTCCGCCCTCCGGCGAACTTACAATTACAGAAGTCAGTGGAACTACACTTGCATTTAACAATACCACATCCTCAAAATCGCCATAAATCACTTTACTCACGGTAATTTTATCCGCATCAGCTTTATAAACCTTATTCAATGACAAACTGTATCCATATGCAACAAGAGCAACAAATAATATTCCTCCTGTGAGCATTAGGATCGTTTTTTTATTGAACCTCTTTTTTTCTATTATCTTATCCATTTTATAACAAGTGCTTTGACACTGATCGGTACACCAAGCTTATGCCAATCAAGAAATACAGATTTATCTAGTTGTATTACAGAAGTTTAATTAAAATTCAGTTTCAAATATGTTCACAATCGGACACTCCGTGTACATCATCGAACACTTTTATTATTTTTGATCAATAAACCTTTATAGCTATGATAGACGCAACAGTTTTGGTGATCGATGACGACGACGATATCCTGCTCAGCGCAAGGTTATTTCTGAAACAGCACTTTGACCATGTGGTGACCTGTAAATCTCCAAAAGAGATCAATGTACTGCTGAGCAAAAATGAAGTGGACATCATCCTGCTGGATATGAACTATCAAAAAGGGGCCAGCGATGGCCGGGAGGGTTTATACTGGCTGGAACATATACTTTCCATCGATAAAGACTATGTAGTCATCCTGATGACAGCATATGGAAACGTTGAACTGGCCGTACAGGCGATAAAAAAAGGCGCAACTGACTTTATATTGAAGCCATGGGAAAATGAGAAACTCTTTGCCACATTGTCTGCTGCGTCACGGTTACGCCAGTCCAACAAAAAAGTAAAGAAACTGGAGAAGATCCACTCCTCTTTGCAGAAAGACATCAACAGGCAGTTTGAGAATATCGTGGGCAGTTCGGAACCCATCAGACAGCTGCAAAACACGCTGATTAAAGTTGCACCTACTGATGCCAATGTATTAATTCTTGGCGAAAATGGTACCGGCAAACAAGTATTTGCCTATGAACTGCACAGACTGTCCAACCGCAGAAATCAGATCTTTATGCATGTGGACCTTGGCTCTTTAAATGAAAACCTGTTCGAGAGTGAATTGTTTGGCTATGCCAGGGGTGCATTTACCGATGCTAAAGACGACAAACCCGGCAGATTTGAAATGGCAGAAGGCGGAACGATATTTCTGGATGAAATCGGCAATCTTTCCCTGCCGCTCCAGGCCAAGCTATTAAGTGTCCTGCAAAACCGCACGGTCACCCGGCTGGGCGAAAGCAAGGAAAGAAAGATCAATGTACGGCTGATTACAGCCACCAACATGCCTTTGAATGAAATGGTCGCAAAAGGAACTTTCAGGCAAGATTTGCTGTTCAGAATAAACACAGTTGAACTGGATCTCCCTGGTCTTGCCAGACGGGGCGAAGACATTCTCTTGCTGGCCGGCCATTTTTTGAGCAGTTTTGGGACAAAATACCACAAAGGCCTTTTAAAACTGGATGCCAAAGCTGAAGATACATTGCTGAAGTACCATTGGCCTGGAAACGTAAGGGAACTCCAGCACGTCATTGAAAGGGCAGTGATCATGGCCGATGGTCATGAGATCAGCCCTGCTGACCTTCAGCTCAGTCCGCAGAAATTTGGTAACAGCTCGCCCGTGCAGATTGACATTCCCCTTGAAGAAATGGAGAAACTTATGGTACAAAAAGCCATTGACAAACACAAAGGAAATATTTCCAGGGCCGCTTCTGATCTTGGCCTGACACGGGCTGCGCTCTACAGGCGTATTGAAAAATTTGACCTGTAATGTTTTATCAGAGGTTTACATTCCGCCTGTTTACCCGGATGCTGGTGATCAATGTACTGGCATTTCTGCTCATATACCTGATCAGGAACACGCAACTGTGGTTTACCATTATAGGACTAGGCATTTTTCTTGTGGGGACGCTGATCAGTTTATATCATTACATTAACCAGATCAAAGAGGACATTAAAAGATTTATCCTGGCTGTAAAAACACGTGATGGCACCTTAAATTTCAAAAACAAGGCCACTAAAGGCAGCTTTCCGGAACTGTATGACTCTTTCAACGAAATCATACAGATCCATAAGGACATTCAACTGGAAAAAGACTCGATGTTCCAGCTGATCAAGACCATCCTGGAACAGGTACCCGTGGGCGTGATTGTTGTAAAAGACGACAGGGAAAATACAAGACAAGCTGAGATCGTCTTCTTTAACCAGGCAGCAGCCAGCCTGCTCAGCATACCCGCCTATAAATACTGGCACCGGCTGGTACAGCACATCCCGCAGTTTGCAGAAGAAATTGAATCGATAGGAAAGGGAGGAAAGAAATTCGTAGAACTTAAGATACAGGATAAACTGGTCCAGCTGTCTGCGGAGATCATCCCCCTGAACCTTTATCAGACAGACTATACCATCATTTCTTTTCAGAACATTAAAGATGAGATCGAACAGAAAGAATCTGAAGCCTGGAACAGGCTGATCGGGGTGATCTCACATGAGATTTTAAATTCCATTACCCCAATCAGTTCTTTGTCTGATACGGTAAACGGCATGATTTCGGAAAAGGAATTTCTGAGCAGCGAGGATCTCCAGGACCTTAAACCTGCCTTACAAACCATCAAAAGGAGATCAGAAGGTTTGCTGGATTTTGTTAAAGACTATCGCCTCATCGCCGAACTCCCGACACCCGTGCTTGAGTACCACACAATCGGCGAAATCCTTCAGCACATCAAAGTACTCATGCAACCATTTGCCAGCGGAAGAAATATTATATTGAAGGTAGAGCAGACCTCATCAAAGATCAGCATCCGTATAGACCTGAAGCTTGTGGAACAGGCATTGATTAACCTGGTAACCAACAGCATTTATTCATTAGAAGGCATAGCACACCCGGTAATTGAGATCAGCTACAAGTTAGACCAGAATAAATTGTATCTGGAAGTTAGGGACAACGGCAAGGGGATCGAGGCAGAACTGCTTGAAAAGATATTTGTTCCCTTTTTTACCACCAGGAAAAATGGTTCGGGCATCGGCCTCACCATTACCCGCAACATTATGAAAATGCACCAGGGAAATCTGGAAGTAAACTCAGTTCCTTTTGAGCATACTACTTTTTCCCTGGTGTTTAGATATCAGTAATTATATTTCTGTGCCATCGGGTATAACGGCGCCTTTTTTGACGACCACTATCCCGTCTTTAACTGTATACAGCTCAAATTCACCATCTGCAAGATGGTCTCCGCCAATGATCTTCACATCATCTCCGATGCGGCTGTTCTTGTCAATGATGGCATTTACGATCTTGCATCTGTCACCAATACCGATCATTGGTTTGCCTTTGGCTTTATCTTCGGCAATTTCTTCCAGCGTCTGGTATTTATCGCTACCCATCACATAGCAGCTTTCAATATGCGTGCCGACACCAATTCGTGAACGGATGCCAATAACAGCATGCCTGATACTTTCGGCCTGCAAGATACATCCCTCTGCGATGATGGTTTTATCCAGCGTGGTACCCAATATTTTTGAAGGCGGAAGCATACGCGCCCTGGTAAATATATTGTGGTGATGGTCAAACAGGTTGAATTTGGGAATATCGTCAGTAAGTCCAAGGTTGGCTTCAAAGAATGAAGCTATATTACCTATATCCGTCCAGTAACCTTCGTACTGAAAACTGAGCACATCATGTTCGGTAAGCATCCTCGGGATGATCTCTTTACCAAAATCCTTCTCGTCGGCATTCTCAGAAAAGATCTTTACCAAAAGGTCTTTGTTAAAAATATAAATCCCCATTGAAGCCAGAAAATCACGTCCTTCCCCCTGCATTTCAGGCCCTGTATCAGAAGTCCAGTCTTTTAGCAGTTCGGTCTTAGGTTTTTCTATAAATGAAGTGATGATATTTTCTTCATTGGCTTTTAAGATCCCAAAGCTCGGCGCGTCCTTCGCATTTACGGGGATGGTAGCCAGCGTAACCTTAACGCCGCTTTTAATGTGTGCTTCTACCATCTCATTAAAATCCATCTGGTACAGCTGATCTCCGGAGAGGATCAGCACATATTCAAACTCATGGTTCAGCAGGTGGTGCATCGTTTGCCTTACCGCATCCGCTGTTCCCTGAAACCAGGTAGGATTCTCAGGCGTCTGCTCTGCCGCCAGAATATCCACGAAAGCCGAACTGAATGTACTGAAATGATAGGTATTTTTAATGTGTTTGTTTAAAGAGGCAGAGTTAAACTGCGTCAGCACAAACATGCGGTGTATTCCTGAATTTAAACAATTAGAGATCGGAATGTCAACCAATCTGTATTTTCCTGCAATCGGCACTGCAGGTTTGGAGCGAGTTTGTGTAAGTGGAGCTAACCTAGAGCCCTGGCCCCCGCCAAGAATTACACCCAATACTTTTTCAGTCATCTAGTTTCATATTATATTTGGTACAGATTTATATATTGCTGAGCAGCCTTGTCCCATGAATGATCCAGCTGCATCATAAACTTACGAATTTCTTTCACTTTTTTAGCATCGGCATAGAGCTCCAAAGCACGGTCTATGGCATGCCCAACATCCCAGACACTTGTCTGGTCATGGCAGATGCCAAAACCATTGTCCCCGATATCTATAACTGTATCTTTCAAACCACCGATTCTTCTCACTATTGGAATGGTGCCGTACCTCAATGCATACATCTGGTTCAGCCCGCAGGGTTCTACCCTGCTTGGCATCAGCAGAAAATCTGCGCCTGCATATATTTGATGCGACAATTGCTCATTATAACCGATGTAAGCATTGTAATTTCCCGGGAAGGCTTCCTTTAAATGATTTAACCGCCCTTCTACCTGCGGATCTCCGGAGCCCAGCACCAGTACATTCATTTCACCATTGCTTTGCAGCAAAGCGCTATAGAATATATCCGGCAGCAGATCTGCACCTTTCTCTCCTACCAGTCTTCCGATAAAAGTAAACAATGGTTTTTCGGGATCCAGATTAAAAACATTGCATAATGCTTCTTTGTTTGCTTTTTTTCCGGCCTCCAGTATTTTAATACCGTACGGCTTATACAACATTGTGTCCGTTGACGGATCCCATACTTCGTTGTCTATCCCGTTTAATATCCCCACGGACTTACCTCTTTCCTGTGACAACAGACTTTCCAGACCATTTGCATTGTAGCGGATCTCCTCCAGGTAACTTGGAGATACGGTGGTTACCCTCCAGGCACATTTAATCGCAGCAGCCAATGGATTTATAGCACCCTGCCATTCCAGCTGACCGGCCTTCCAGAGGTCAAATGGAGGTATATAATGTAGTTTGTCCCAACCGAACTGTCCCTGGTACTGCCCGTTGTGAATGGTCAGCACGGTGGGCACACTGCTCAGCTTTCTAAACTGGCTGCAATAAGCCGTCATAAAAGGAACCAGGCCGGTATGGTGATCGTGGCAATGGATCACGTCAGGCTTGTGCTCCCATTGTGCCATCCAGTCCAGCACTGCGATCTGAAAGGCCAGGAAACGTTCTGTATCATCACCATAACCATATACGTTCTCCCTGTCCATCAACCCGGCGATGTGCACCAGGAAAACATCAAAACCAAGTTTATTGGTCTTTTCCCTGAAAATCCTGACCGGGAAATTCTGAAAACCCAGTTTGCCCCAGCCGTCATAAACTACTTCAAATTCATTTTCACGGAGAAACTTGGTCTGATAAGCCGGCATGACAACTTTTGCGACGTGGCCCAGCTTATTTTGATATTTTGGCAATGCACCTACAACGTCACCTAAACCACCTACTTTAGCAATAGGATAACATTCTGCGCTAAGGTGTATAATCTCCATAATTTAAGAATTTAAAAAGTATCTTAAATTAAGGATTAGAATAAGGAATGCAAATATTTAAAGTAAATAAATATTTGCATTCCTTTTTTTAAAGCAGTTTGAATTACTTAAGACTAAAACTTTTAAATACAGCAGATTGATCCCTTGTTCCCAGCACGGTAAGCCCTACCCTAAGCGCCCTGTCCCAGGGTGGCAGGAAACCACCGTCTGCAAGATCGGTGTTTATATCGTTAAATGCACCATTACCAAGGGCATATGAAAACGTAAAATAATGGTTTTGCTGAGCTTTCAGTCTCAGCTTCAAAGGAAATACTTTTGCAGATGAGGCGGATGGCAACGGAAGTGTCTTGAGGACAGTAGTATTGCCATTTTTCACCTGTTTTAACAGCACATTCCCTTCTTTGACCGATGCAAAAATAATGTTTTTATCATCACCAATGATGGCAATACCCGCCTCAGCCGTGGCTTCGCTGATCACCGTCTCGGCAGTATAAGCTGCATGATAAACAGGTTGTCCGATGTAAGCTCCTGATGCATCAGGCAGTGCGGAGATTTGAAGTGATTTTCCTGACTGCTGCCTTTTAAAATCTTTAAAAATACTCCACTGCCAGTCCAGGCTCAAATCTTTTCCAGAGAACGCATCTGATTTTGTAATTCTCTTTGCAGCTGATTTACCGCTGTCCTGTTTAAAACTGATCCAGCCGTCAGGGGTAAACTCAAACTCGATGAGCAGTCCCTGTCTTCCGGCATATACGCTTTCCTGGGTACTATATCCATGGTACAAAAAGTAATTTTTCCCGTCTTTCTGAACAGCCGTACCATGTCCGGGACAGGTCCAGTTGTCGGTACTGGCCAGCACGGGATTCTTTTCATATTTTTCCCATGGTCCAAGAAGGCTCTTGCTCCTCGCTACTCCTGCGCCATAATTACATTTGATTCCGCAGCAAGCGGCCGCTGCATAAATGGCGTAAAAATATTCACCGTTCCTGATCATCGAAACACCTTCTACCAAGCCATTTTCCCAGGCCTGATCGCCCCTGAACAACTCTTTCTTCTCGCCGATCAAAGCTGTACGGTCTTCCTTCATTTCCATTGCCCAGATCGGCGTCGGCTGCTTAATGCTGTTGCCGTCTTCTTTCCAGATCATATAAAGCTTGCCATCCTTGTCACGCATAGGAAAAGCATCAATTGAACCTGCAGGCTGACACATCAGAGGCCCCAGGTCTGTATAAACACCGTCGGGTTTGTCGGCCACAGCCACTCCTATACACAGATTACCACCCCTCTTATGTGCTGTATAATACATGTAAACCTTCCCCTTATCGTAAGTAATCTCCGGAGCCCACATATAAAAATCGGCCCAGGTTGGCATTTCTTTAAACACTACGCTTTTTTTTGTCCAGTTTTTCAGGTCTTTAGATTGGTAAACCGGGAATGCAGGCATCCAGTTGGATGTCGTAGCGGCTGCCCAATAATTCTCGCCTATCTTAACCACAGAAGGATCCGGATGATCGCCAGGCAAAACAAGCTGTTGCGAGTATGCGTTGCCATATAATAAAATAAAGAAGAAGAGGACCGGTAATTTTAAGTATTTCATTGATCTTTTTTGGTTTTTAAATATCCGTGAATTTAATAAAAACCCTGAAATTAGAAAGATATTGACTTCGCGAATGCAACGCTGGATTCTGAAGATATAATGTCTTGGCTACTGTCCGGAAACTTGAGCAGATATGGCCAGGTCAGTCATATAGGGCATGTTGTGCGTGTACAACTTCCATTGCCGTTCGGGTGTCATGACCCATGCATCGGATACCGTCTTGTTGTTCTTTACCATGCCAATAAAAGGCTGGTAAATAAAGGCTGTTTTCCTGAAACGCTTTCCTGGTACAAGTTCAATATTTCCGGACAAATTCATAAATCTCTGGTTTCTTGAGTTTGTTATCCACTCGATGCTGACGAAAAACGTTTTACCTGGAATCCTGATTTTGTATTTTCTAAGATCGATCTTAACAATTTGATCCGCACGGTTTTTAACCTCTAGCGGTTCCTTCATTAAGGAGTTGCCGGGAGCGCCGGTCAAGCTATCCAAATCGTAAATATGTAAAAGGAAGGTTGTATTAGTCGGTTCACTTATCCTGGCTTCGCCGCCGTTAACTGGTATAATCAATCTGCCCAGCTCTACTTGCTGCAGTGTGCTTCCAGCCTTTTCAGTGCTGAATTTCTGCGCGGCCTGTAAATAATTAAACTGTTCATTTACTTTTTGAAAGCCGATATAAAAACGGACGCTGTCCTTATGGATACCGTTGAGAACCAAGTTTTCCTGGGCTACCGTAGCAAACACGCTAAACAGGGTACTGATAAATAGCAGGTATCTCATAATTAATTGACTACAATTTTTATCGCTGGAACAATATCGAGTTTTATCCATTTTGAACCGGGAGTAAGTGGTAATGACCAGCCTTCGTTATCCTTTGGACGTCCAATGCTGACAAATGGCTGATAAAATATTTCGTAATATGCAGTAGATTCACGCGCACCACCATTACCGGCTCTAAAGATATAATACCGTTCATTATATGGAATCGGGATCGTTTCAACCCCTATAAAAAATGGATTGCTGGTAATGGAAATATTGTGCTTTGTAACATCGACTTTGATCTCCCTGTTGTTCAAATCGTGAACCTCAATGGTATCCAGGCAGATACTTTCTCCGGGACCTTTGGTCTTAGGATTTTCCTTGTAAATTTTAATTCTGAACCTTGTTTCGGTTCGAAAAGGAAAATAAGTCAGATTCCTGTTGATCCAGATTTCTTTCAAATATTGGTGCGTGGCCGGCATTTCAAATCTTTTTGCAAGTTGCCCGCCATTATTTCTGAAATACAGATGATTGCCGATATTGTAACTCCCGATGGTCAGTTCTTTGCGTTTGTCGCTGATGTTTACTTCCTTCAGCGTTTTTACGTCTTCTTGCAGGAAAACCTCTGGTGACCTGATCACCTCACCTACAGTCAGTTTTAAGGGGGTATAACCTATGGCCGCAAATAGTAAAGTATCTATGGCGCCGTTATCAGTTCTTTTGAGTGTGAAAACCCCATTGACATCAGCATTGGCACCATTTTTCGCATTAAGGAACGTTACTGTGGCAAATGGTACAGCCTCCTTTGTTCTTTCATTTATGACTGTGCCCTTTATCGTCTTTTGAGCATACGCATTAGTAAAAGAAAGTATGAGTAAGATGAGAGCTTTCATACGGTCAATGAGGATTAGATAACACTAATTTAAGAAATATATTTACACCACGCTCCCTATATTCATAAAACCCCTTAAATCGCTAAAAAGGCGGGCAGCAGCAAATAACTACCACCATAACGCCTTCCAAATTAGCCGCCCAACAAAAAAAACGAATCTACTAAAAGCAGGCATAGGATTTGTCCTTCTTCAGGACAAGGTCCAGCCTGCGAATAGTATATTCGTTTTTTCCTATGCGCAATGCAGAAATAATAACCTAATCCGCTACCGCCCTGAACATCAGCGCAGCTGCAGTCAAATTGGTCCGGCTGTCGATCAATATCGCCGCACCATTGGCTTTATTTTCAGAATAAACGTCAAACGCCAGCTCATCAGCAGTTTTAATGACCACGCGGCCGATGTCGTTGAGTTTAAACTCATGGGCGTCCTGTTTCTCCAGAGTATTGATATCCACCTTATGGATGATCTCTCTTATCTTACATTTGGTCAGCTTGCTGTTGTGCTGCAGCAGGTAAGTAATGCTGTCGTCCATGGGACGGGCATCCATCCAGCAGATATCAGCTTCGATCAGCTGGGCGCGTTTCGGCAGATGGTCAGAATTTACCAGTACATCACCCCTGCTGATGTCAATATCATCTTTCAGGTGAAGTGTTACCGACTGGCCGGCATGAGCCTGTGCAGGCTCCTGGTCAAAGATCTCAATGCGCTCGATCACAGAACTGCTGCCGGAAGGCAATACAGTTACACGGTCATTGACATTAAATGAACCGCTCAGTATCCGGCCGGCATACCCCCTGTAGTCGTGTAATGCTTCCGTTTGCGGCCTGACTACCCACTGGACCGGCATACGTGCCAGGCCATAATCTTCCTCTGCCACATCAACAGTCTCCAGGAAGTGCAGCAAGCTGCGCCCTTTGTACCACGGCATGTACTCAGATTCATTGACCACATTATCGCCTTTAAGCGCACTCACCGGAATAAAAGTTACATCCTTCAGGTTCAGATCGGCAGCAAGTGTCTTGTATCTGTCTGTAATCGCATTGAAGACTGTTTCACTGTATCCTACCATGTCCATTTTATTCAAGCATACCACCACATGCTCAATACCCAGTAACGAAACCAGGTAAGAATGCCTGATGGTCTGCTCCACCACACCATTACGGGCATCGATCAAAATGATAGCCAGCTTTGCCGTAGAAGCACCAGTCACCATATTACGGGTATACTGGATATGTCCCGGGGTATCAGCAATGATAAATTTGCGTTTATCAGTCTGAAAATACTTGTAAGCCACATCAATCGTAATTCCCTGCTCACGCTCCGCCCTCAGACCGTCCGTTAAAATAGCCAGGTCAATAGAACCATCGTCATTTTTACGGTTGCTGGACTGCAAAGCTTCCAGCTGATCGGCCAGAATAGAATCTGTATCATACAACAACCGGCCTATCAGCGTACTCTTGCCATCATCAACACTTCCGGCAGTAAAAAATTTAAGTATATTCATTAAAAGTATCCTCCTTTTTTGCGGTCTTCCATAGCAGCTTCTGAAACTTTATCGTCCATGCGGGCTCCGCGTTCACTAATTTTTGATGCGCTGATCTCAGCAATGATGTCATCCAGCTGATCAGCATCCGATTCAACCGCAGCCGTACAGCTCATATCACCTACTGTGCGGAACCTTACTTTTTTGTGCTCTACAATGTCCTCGTCGTCCATATTTAAAAACGGAGATGCCGCCATCAGCTGACCGTTGCGTGTGATCACATCACGGTTGTGCGCAAAATAGATAGAAGGCAGCTCGATCTTTTCCCTCTTGATGTAATTCCAGACATCCAGTTCGGTCCAGTTGCTGATCGGGAATACCCGCA
This sequence comes from Pedobacter ginsengisoli, assembly GCF_030244015.1. Lineage (GTDB taxonomy): Bacteria > Bacteroidota > Bacteroidia > Sphingobacteriales > Sphingobacteriaceae > Pedobacter > Pedobacter ginsengisoli. The sequence continues at coordinate 319,555 of NZ_JASSYX010000002.1, read as the reverse complement.
CGTTCTCACCTTTATGGATCTTGCCGTTATAGATGTTCCAAAGCTCAGGCCGCTGGCGTTTAGGATCCCATTGTCCGAATTCATCCCTTACAGAAAAGATCCGCTCCTTGGCACGTGCTTTCTCCTCATCTCTGCGGGCACCGCCAATACAGGCATCAAACTTATGCAATGCAATGGTGTCCAGTAAAGTCACCGTCTGCAGGCCATTCCGGCTGGCGTTTTTACCAGTCTGCTCTACCACTTTACCCTGATCAATAGAATCCTGAACATGGCCTATGATCAGCTTTTCGCCGATGCGCTCCACCATCTTATCTCTGTAAGTGATGGTCTCCTCAAAATTGTGCCCGGTATCAATGTGTACCAGAGGAAAAGGAAATTTACCCGGCCGGAATGCCTTTTCGGCAAGCCTTACCAAAGTGATCGAATCTTTACCTCCTGAAAACAACAGGGCCGGTTTTTCAAATTGCCCTGCTACTTCACGCATAATGTGAATCGCCTCGGCCTCTAATTCGTCTAAATAATCTAAATTATACTTACTCATTTTCTGTTTTGCAATTACGTTGTGGCATGTAAACCACATTCCTTTTTCGACTGGTCTTCCCACCACCAGCGGCCCGCCCTGAAGTCTTCACCTTCTCTCACTGCCCTGGTACAAGGTGCACATCCTATGCTTGGAAAACCCTTGTCATGTAATGTATTGTAAACGATATTGTTCTTCTTAATGTAGGACTTCACTTCATCCAGCGACCAGTAAAAGATCGGATGGAACTTGACCATCTGGTTTTGCTCATCCCATTCCAGATCCGTCATGTCATGCCTGTTCAGTGATTGTTCCGAACGAATACCCGTCACCCATAATTTATTACCGTTCAAGGCCCTTTTGAGTGGCTCTACCTTGCGGATGCCGCAGCATTCCTTCCTGTTTTCTACCGATTCATAAAAGCTGTTTGGGCCTTTCTTGCTGACCATTGCCTGCACAGCCTCGGCCTGCGGGAAATAAGCTTTGATCGGTTTATTATAAATTTCCAGTGTCCGGTTCCAGACATAGTAAGTTTCCGGGAACAACCTTCCCGTTTCAAGTGTAAAAACCTCTATAGGAATATCATTTGCAAAGATCATGTGTGTGATCACCTGATCCTCCCAGCCAAAACTTGTTGAAAAAACGATCTGTCCCGGATATTGTGATGCGAAGTGTTTTAACGCATCAACCGGGTCAAGGCCTCTTATTTTTTCTGCTATTTCTTCCAATTTCTCCTTCATGACTATATTAATTTGAGGATAAAGTTTATAATACTGCGCAGGCTCACCAAAATTACGAGAATACCTACTGAAACCATAATGGTTTTCGCAGAGATCTTATTGGAGACCTTCGCAGCTATCGGTGATGCCAGCGCACTGCCGATCACCAGACCCGCCACCGCTTCCCAGTGTGCACCATTTAGCATGGTGATGAAAGTCAGTGAGCTCATCAGTGCCACAAAAAAGCGGGTGATCTTTACAGTTCCCAGAGAGAACCTGGCATTTCTCCCCCCTGCAATCAGGCTTGACAATACAATAGAACCCCAGCCCCCGCCGCCTACAGCATCCACAAAACCACCAAACAATCCCAGCAAAGAGATCTTCTTGATCTTTCCGTTCTTACCGGTTCTTTTTACTTTAGACTGGTAAGCTTTAGCAAGGATCACAAAACCAAGTGTCAGGGTATATAGTGAGACTACCGGTTTGGTATAATTGCTGTAATGCTCTAGGGAGGACAATAAATAGGCTCCGGTGACCGCACCTGCAATACCCGGAATGAGCAATAACCTGAACAGCTTCCAGTTTACATTGCCAAAGCGGTAATGCATCCAGCCCGCTATGCCATTGCTCAATATTTCTGATAAATGCACGCCCATACTTGCCGAAGCAGGCGGAACACCCATTGCCAGCGAGAATGAAGTGGAAGTGACACCATAAGACATGCCTATGGCCCCATCTATCATAGAGAAAATGAACCCGCCAAGTAAAAACCAATAGAAGATCGGGTTCAGGTTCTCTACATAAGCCTGAAATTCAGGCTCCTTATGCCAAAAAGCAGTCACTACTATAACTCCTGAAAACACAATTGCCAGCCAGATCAGCCACTTTAAATTCAGCCTTTTCCTATCCGGTTCAACAGCTGCAACAGGATTTCCAGCCGCAGCCTCTTCTACCAGCAGTGACGTCACCTCATTCAGTTTCTTCACCTTGGAAGCAAAATCACCATTAAGGGTATTTCTCAAAGCCTCCATCTGCTGAAGCGTGTCGTTCAATTCGTTTGGCAAACTGTCAGTTAAAACTTCCTTCAGTCTTTTCGCAATCGTCGGAGATTTACCGTTAGTAGAAATTGCGATTTTCAGATCGCCTTTTTTTACCACAGAACCCAGATAAAAATTGCATAAATCGGGTTTATCAGCAAAGTTTGCCAACAAGTTACGCTCATTTGCCAGCAGTCTGATCTCGTCGTTCAGTATGGTGTTGTTGGTAGCAGCCACGACAAGGTCCGCCCCGTCCAGATCAGACGGTTCGAATGCTTTTTGAACTACCTTAACACATTCATAACCACTGGCCAGTTCCCTAAGTTCCGGCAAAATTTCCAATCCTATGACAGTCACCCTGGCTTCAGGGCTGTTGTTCAATAAGGCCGATAATTTCTCCAGACCAATTGGTCCGGCACCAATCAGTACAGTTTGTATGGTATCCAATTTTATGAAGACAGGAAATAACTGGTTGCCTTCCATAAAAACTACAATTCTTCTTTAAGTGCTTCGTAGAAATCCCTGATTGGCTGAAAAGAGGGATGCAATGACACGACCTGCCCGAAGACAAGCAAAGCCGGAGCTTCAATACCCTTTTCCTCAACCACTTCCACTATCGTATCCACTACCCCTACGGCCAGCTTCTCGTTTTCAGTAGAACCGCTTTGTATCGCAGCAACAGGCAATAGACCCTTACCTTCATTTTGAAACAGCTTTACGATCTCCCTAAGTTTGCCAAGCCCCATCAATACCACTACAGTGGCTTTAGACCGGGCGGCTTCATACAGATCATTGGAGATCTTGCCAGAAGCAGTAGTACCTGTCACTACCCAAAAACTTTCGCTTAAACCTCTGTGTGTTACAGGGATCTGCTGCAATCCCGGTACGGAAATAGAACTCGACAAACCGGGTATCACAGTTGCAGGGATGCTATATCCGGCGGCAAAATCCAGCTCCTCATATCCCCTTCCGAATACAAACGGATCACCGCCCTTCAGGCGCACCACATGCCCGTAGTTGAGCGCGTAGTCTATCATCAGCTTGTTTATCGCGTCCTGACCATAAGAATGTTCGCCGGACCTTTTTCCGACATATACTTTTATGGCATTTGGCCCCGCATAATCCAGCACACCCTCATTCACCAGAGCATCATATAAGATCACATCCGCATTTTTCAATGCATTCGCACCTTTCATGGTGATCAGTTCAGGATCGCCCGGACCAGCGCCTACCAGCGTAATCCTTGGTTCCTTCCTGCTTATTTTTTTATCAATCATGACACTTTTTCTGCTCTCGCAGCTTTTATACCATTGTAAAACTCTTCCAAAGATGCGAGGTATGCTGTAGCAAATTCTTCAGAAGGCTCATGTTTGTTGATCTCCAGTACCAGGTCACTAAATGAACTGTCCAGGTGTACCTCTCCTGTTTGTACGTAGTGATTGTCAAACTCACGGATGATACCGATTTGAGTACTGCTGTTCACTCCTTTATCCAGAAGCAAAGCCTTAGCAGCACTTACGTAGACTGCATAGGTATGGTAAATCGCATCCGACCACGCACCTGCTTCATAAGACGCCCTTGCCCAGCTCAGTTTTTCTTCCGACTCTAGCAATAAGGTTGCTACAAGATCAATGACCACACCCGCGCATTCTCCGACACCGATAGCAGTAACAAAAGTTTCCTCATGGCCCCAGTCTACAAACTCCTCATCTTTAAGATTGGTCAGGTCAGCCAGTGGTTTAAGTAACTGGTAGAAATAATCTTTGGTCTGTCTGTCGTAATACTGATTGAAGTTTTCTGTATCCGGGGAATTTGCGGCAAAATCATCCAGCAGGATTCTCAGCACGTCAGTCGCACGTTTAGACGGCGCTTTGATCACCCTTTCTGCTACCCGCCCCTCACCATCGCCAACAGTACCACCGCCCAGCATCACCTGCACCGCAGGTACCACCTTGCCATTGGCCTTTACAGAGCTTCCGTGAAAACCGATCTGTGCCAGACCATGCTGTCCGCATGAATTCATACAGCCGCTTATTTTTATTTTAATGTCCTTATCATAGATCAGTTCCGGATATTCATCATAGATCACTTCCTCCAATGCCACAGAAAGTGACATCGAATTTGATATCCCAAGGTTACAGGTATCCGTACCCGGGCAGGTGGTCACATCGGCCACGCTGTCAAAACCTGCTTTAGCAAAACCCAGCTCTTTCAATGCGACAAATAAACCCGGCAGACCAGCTTCTCGGGCAAACTTCAGCATCAGACCCTGGTTTTGGGTGATCCTGATCTCGTTAGCTACATACGGGCTGATCGCCGCCACCAGTTTACGCGCCTCTTCTGTAGGGATATCGCCCTTGGTTACTTTAATGTATACTGCAAAAAAGCCTTCCTGTTTCTGCGGAACCACATTGGTGGCCCTCCACACTTGATAATCCAGGCTGCTGATCACATCATCCAGTACGGGATATTCGATAGCCTCAGGAACCGATGGTTGTGCCACAGTGTCACGGTCTATTTTAAAAGATTTCACTTTATTGGCGATACGCTCCTCTTCGATCAGCCTCAGCACTTCATCCAGTCCGAGTTTCTGAATCAGGTATTTCAGACGTGCTTTATTACGGTTTGTTCTCTCGCCATAACGGTCAAATACCCTTAGCATCGCCTCAGCATACGGAATGATCTGGTCTTCATGCAAAAACTCATGAACCAGGTTAGCTAAAAAAGGCTGTGCACCAAGGCCACCGCCCAGCATTACCTTAAAACCGCGTTCACCTTTGTCATTGATCTTTGGAATAAATCCAAGATCATGTATATAGCTGAAAGCTGAATCGCTCTCATCAGAAGAGAAAGAGAATTTAATCTTCCTTCCCATTTCCTGGCAGATCGGGTTTCTTAGGAAATAACTAAAAAAAGCATGCGCATAAGGAGATACGTCAAAAGGTTCATTTGGATTGATCCCTGCGTCAGGCGAAGAAGTTACGTTCCTGACCGTATTTCCGCAAGCTTCGCGAATGGTCACATCGTCCTGCTCCAGTTCTTCCCAGAGTTCAGGAGTCCTGTCCAGACTTACATAGTGGATCTGGATGTCCTGACGAGTGGTCAGGTGCAGGTTCCTGCTGGCATATTTATCAGAGACGTCTGAAATGCGCAGGATCTGTTTGAAAGTTACCTTACCAAAAGGCAGCTTGATGCGGATCATCTGAACTCCCGGCTGTCTTTGGCCATAGATTCCGCGCGCAAGGCGCAGACTTCTGAATTTCTCATCATGGATCTTACCTTCGCGAAATTCCCTGATCTTTTTTTCCAGATCTATGATGTCTTTTTCGACAATAGGATTCTCTAACTCTGTTCTAAAGCTTTGCATGTCAATTGGTTATTTTAAAAAAAGCCTCTCCGTCTTTTGGACCGGAGAAGCTTTAAATATTAAATTTCAACAGCCTGCAGGATTACCAGTACATGCAATGCACATTCGGATAGTTCAGCCTGTTGATTGTTTTGTTCATAAAGCAAATATATAAAGTATAGGGACTTAGTAGTATATTAATAATGTCAAATTATTATAACACACTAAAATACAGATATTTATTTTATAATACAGAATGATTCTATACTTTGTTTTACCGCTCAACTTGCCGCTCTTAATTCGGGATTTTTACAGATTCATCCCGCCCGATGCTTCAATGCGCTGTCCGTTGATCCAGCGGGCATCTTCGGTACATAAGAATGCAACTACACCGCCGATGTCGTCCGGCAAACCAACACGTCCCAAAGCGGTTAAACCTGCGATGTTCGCATTTACTTCGTCGTTGTCCCGTACATGGCCACCTCCAAAGTCTGTTTCTATTGCTCCGGGGGCCACGACATTTGCGGCTATACGCCTAGGACCCAGTTCTTTGGCCAGGTATCTTGTAAGCACTTCAACAGCACCTTTCATGGAACCGTAAGCGGAAGAGCCCGGGAAAGAAAAACGTGCGAGACCAGATGAAATATTGATGATACGGCCGCCGTCATTGATGACCGGCAGCGCTTTCTGGGTCAGAAAAAATACGCCCTTGTAATGGATGTTCAGTGCAGTATCAAACTGCTCCTCTGTGGTTTCGGAAAAAGGAGCGTAAAGCGCAGTTCCTGCATTGTTGATCAGGAAGTCAAACCGGTCTGTATCAAATGTTTTTTTCAGGACCTCCTGTACTTGTGTGATGAAGGCATCAAAACTTCCGGTCTCGCCCGCACTAAATTGAAGCGCCGCTGCTTTCTGGCCAAGCTGCTCAATTTCTGCAACAACCTGCTGCGCCTCATCATGTTTACTGTTATAGGTAAGGATCACATTGATTCCTTTTTTCGCAAGGCTTAAAGCCATATTTTTGCCAAGGCCACGGCTGCCGCCGGTTACCAAAGCTATTTTACTGTTATTTGCCATTGTAATTTTGTTTTTAATGATTACAGGACAAATATCAGCAGCATTGGTGTCAGGAGGTTTGCAAGCATCAATCCAATGTTTGCAAAAATCAAATCATATCTGGCACAACCAGTTTCATCATAATGATGATCTTCATAACATCATGCTATAGCTTTCACGTCATTGCGAGGTACGAAGCAATCTCATCATGCACCAGAGATTGCTTCGTACCTCGCAATGACCGCTTAAAACGAACTCTGTCATGGATCGTCAAACAACCTCATTAAGACCTGAAGGCAAGGGGCGTCAGCGCAGTCTGCTTTCGGAAGAAATTTGAAAAATGGGCAACCTCTTCAAAACCAAGACAATAAGCGATCTCTGAAATGTTCCAGTCAGTTTGTTTCAAAAGAATCTTGGCTTCCTGCAAAACCCTGCTGCTGATGATATTTGTAGTGGTTTTTCCGGTATGTTCTTTAAGTACTTTATTGAGGTGGTTGACATGCACTGCCAGCCTTTCTGCATAATCTTTAGCAGTACGCAAGCCAATCTTCTGGTGTGGGGATTCTATCGGAAATTGTCGCTCCAGGAGTTCAATAAATAAGGAAGATACCCTTGCGGAGGCCGTATGCGAAGGATATAAAGCAGTAGCGGGCTGCAATTTTTGCCCGTAATGAATCAGTTCCAGGACATAGTTGCGGAGCAGGTCATATTTATACAAATAATCTGAAGAAAGCTCCTTATGCATTTTCCTGAATATGAATGCAATTTCCTCCGCTTCGTCATCCGAAAGCTGGAAGACAGGATATCCTCCCGGCTGGAAAATAGGAAGCTGCTCCAATTGAATGCCACTTTTGTGCTGGACCAGAAAGTCAGGAGTAAAAATGCAGAAATTGCCGGATTGATCTTCATCCTGCGGGAGCCAGTGATAAGGAATCTTTGGCGTCGCAAACAACAGGCAGTTCTTGTCAATATCAATTACCTTATCGGCATATTCAGCCCTGTTGCGGCCACTGATCATGCTGATCTTATAATAAGCCCTCCTATTGTAAGGCATTTCCTGTTTATCTTTCTTCCTGGCAAGAAGTTCATCCAGCTTAAACACATTGAAGTGGCCAATTTCCTTGTTGATCCCTTCCGGGATAAGAGAAGCGGTTTCTTTATAGAATTGTTCCAGTGATGTCGGTTCCATAAGCCATAGAATTGCAAAATTCAAATATAAAGAAAATTGCCAGTGTTTGAATCCCGGAATTAAGCCCGCCTAACGGATCAGCATCTGCTCGAATGCGAGACTATCCCCATTAAAGGCATTAAAATCAACCACATGGCTGATACCGGAAATCCTCGCCTTATCGGAATGCTGCCAGAAATGCCAGTCGGCCTTATCCACTTTTAATTTAGGCTGATGGTAGTGCGCTACCCACAGCGGGTATTCATCAAAATAGCCTTTTAAATAATCGTTATAAAAAGACAACCCGGTATATATAATGGGTTTCACTTTTGTTTTCTTTTCTATATGTGTCAGAAATACCTGCAGCTCAACCCGCATTTTGGAAGCAGTAACGCCATTCAGTTCTTCAATATCCACTACCGGCGGCAGGTCCCCCGTCTCAAATTTCACAGTCTGCAAGAAGAACTTAGCCTGCCATTCACCTGATTTTTTAGGTTTGAAATAATGGTAAGCACCACAAATGATACCTGCCTTTGGCGCCTCCCTCCAGTTCCTCTGAAAATAAGGGTCCACACTAAACATACCTTCAGTAGCCTTGATAAAGGCAAACCGGACCTTGACATCATCCTCTTCCATCTCCTTCACCTTTTTCCAGTCAATCTTGCCCTGGTAATAAGAAACATCTATACCGTGTACCGCATACCCTTTGGGAATGCGGATATCAAAACTGCTGTACGTACGATAGTTTGGGTCTTCGCCAATATCCCTGATCCAGCGCCAGCTGGAAGTAAAACCCTTTATAATGTAACCATAATATAAAGGAGAGAACAACACAAGCAGCACGGCCACTATGGCAAATTTCCATTCAAGTGACAGACCCTTTTTCTTTTTGGCAGTCCGTTTTCTTGCGACGGGTTTTTTACGGAGTGCTGGAGATGATGCGGAGTTTACAGTTTTTCGTTTTGCAGGCGGCATGATGGCTGCAAAAGTACAACTTTATAGCAAAAGTCCTTTTAAAACAGTAACGGCATAATCTCCGTGGATAACAATCGCTTTCATGATCTCGTCGTATAGTTCTTTGTTATTAACCTGCCTGCCTTTTTTTGGCGGCTCAATTGCTTTACTTTCGATTGCTTTTTCAGTTACTTTAGTCGCAAACCAGGTCACATTTTCATGGGGGACAGCCACACCAAGAATCATTCCCGGCAAACCATTGAAAGATTCCGGGCCACCGGAAATATGAATTTCATCTGTATAAAAAGCAACAACATAAATAGAGTCCAGCATTATTCCGTTTGCCCTGCGACATTTGTAACCGGCAATTTCCCTGGTTTCTTCCGTGATTTTCCATTTGATCTTCCTGATGCTATCTGTCACCAAAAAAGTACGTTCATAAAACTCCTTCTGAATGGTACTCTTCCGGCCTTTTAAATCCGAAAATACGATATTGAGCTGATTGGCCATTGGCGTGTCGTACCACCAGTGGACATTTTCTGATGGCCTGGGAGTAAAAAGTGTAGCATCTGCATCAAAAATCAAAACACTGTTCAGCTTTCTGAACTGTGGTTCGGTCTGCAGGTACTTCTCATAATACGGTTTGTTTTCCATGGTAGTTTTAGTCACTTTCTTTTTAACCAGGGCAAACATATTGACAGTTCTTTCAAATTCAATAATCCCACTGGTAATGAAATGTCGATTCTGTGCCATTGAAGCCGTCTCCTGGAGCAAACAAATGCCAATAAAAAACAGAAATACTTTCATGATCCTTGTTGTGGTTGAAGTGATTTACCAAACTTGCTGAAATCCCAGCTGAGGGAAAACATAAAATACCTTTTGATCGTTGCTGAACGACTTTCACTAAAATTGCCGTCGGAGCTGTAGCGGCTATAACCGGAATTCTGGTTGAGCAGGTCATTGCCGCTCAGCGTTACTTTTAAGCCCTCGCTTTTCAGGAAGGTCTTGCCGACATAAGACTTGATCAGCAGCTGCTCAAAACTTCGGTCAAATACCTGATTTTTGGCAGTGTATTTATAATTAATGTCTGAGCCCATGAAAAAATTAAGCGGCAGTTTGGTATAATAATTCAAGCTGGTAAAAAATCCCCTGGTGTTGTTGTTGATCGCTTTTTGAAGCGAGCTCGAACCTGTGGTATAGTTTGGCCCAATACTAAAAGAATAAGAATACGTGCCCTTGTTTTTCCAGATGTCGAGCTGGGGCGCATAACTCACCCGCTTAGATTTGTTCAGTTGGTTATTGATATAATTGAAACTGGTATATCCATTGACCGTCAAATTAATGCTCACAATAAAATCCAGCTTAGTCGCATGACCATAGAATTCTGTGTAGATATTCCAGGAACTGGGTCTCGCACTGCTTAAATTGGAAGATTGATAAATATTCGCCCCGGCAGAATCCGTCATCCTGTTGCTGACAATTGCGTCGAAAGTTGTCAAATAGTTCCCTCTAAAATTGATCCCCCTGTCCTGCGTAGGCTGATAGACCCTGTAATTGTAACTGAAACGGTTTGAAAACTCTGGTTTAAGATCCGGATTGCCCAGGTAGATGTTCAAAGGATCTGAATTCTGCCGCAGCGGCTGCAACTGTGAGGCCTGGGGCTGCCTGCTCTCTCCATTGTAGGCAAAGGACAAAGAAGCCGCCTTGTTCAACTGGTACCTGAAAGTCGCATTGGGCAGCCAGTTGGTAAAATCCCGGTTGAGCTGTGTGCCTTGCAGCTCATCATGCTGCCTGTAACTGATATCGGCCACATTGATGGCCGCATTGGCGTAAACCTTATCCTTAGAATAGGTTAGTGCCGCGTTGTAATTACCGGTAAGTGTTTTCAGCCTGAAATCACTGCTGAATGCAGAATCCAAAACGTTGTCCGGCAGAGCAGCAGAACGGTCAAAAGCACGCTGCTCATCCTTACTATTTGCCGCAGAGAAATTATAACCGGCACTCATGCTAAGAGTTTTACTCAGCACATCAGTATAAGAGAACCCGCCGGAGAGGTTGCGGCTGCGCGAAAAACCAGGCTTATACTGGTCAATACGGCTTGTGCTGTCCAGCAGCCCCTGAGCATTGTAATACCGGAGATCCGAGATCAGACTACTCTCCCCTTCGGATTCACCGTAAGAGGATGCTGCGTTGGCAGACAGGCTTCTTCCCTTCTTCTTAAACCGTCTGGTGTAGTTCATGCTAAGGCTTGCATTTTGATTTTCACTGCTACCTGACGATATTCTGTCGCTCTCGTTCAGCAAAACTCCATTACCCCGCATTGTAGACCCATTACTGAAACCAACTGACTGCCGGTTACTGGCCGAACCGCGGATCTGCATGCTCAGATCAGACACCGAATCAATTTTGGACTTGAAGTTCAGATCTGCCACCTGACTGTTAAAAACATAGTTTGACCCACTGTTCCGGATACTCGTATTAAAATTCCCCGGAAGGTTATTCTGAACCAGGGCGCTGCTCCGGTCTTCGGTTTTCAGCCTGTTGATGTTGTAATTACCATTGACCGACTGCTTATCTTTGTTCCATTTCCTGTCGTAATGTATCCCCCCATCCCTGGCAACCGGCAAGCCGAACCCACCAAAACTAAAAGCTGCCGATCCGATAGAAAATTTATTTGCCGCGGCCCCATTCAATCCGCTCTGGCCTATATTCCCCATGTTGCCATACGCCGATATCTTTTCTTTTGGGCTAAACTTGCTCAGGGCAGCCTGTCCCATGTAGTAATCATCGGTTCCATAGCCCCCTTCTGCTTTTCCAAACAGCCCTTTCCGCTTATCTTCCCGGAGCACAATATTAATGGTCTTGACCTTCACCCCATCCTCCATGCCCGTCAGCTTGGCCTGCTCGCTTTTCTGATCATATACCTGCACCTTGCTAACCATGTCTGCCCGTACCGTTTTCGAGACCAGTGCAGGATCATCACTAAAAAATTCCTCCCCGTCAACCAGGATTTTAGAGACTTCTTCTCCCTGGAAAATAATCGCCCCGCTCTGGTTGATCTTCATTCCAGGCAATTGCTTTAGCAAATCGTCTACCTTCGCATTTTTTTGAGTGGCGTAAGCCGCGGCATTGAACTCTGTAGTGTCTCCCTTTATTTTAATTGCCGCCACTTTAGATTTGATAATGACCTCATTGAGCAGCTTTGATTTCAATATCATTCCAATATTTCCAAAACTGTATTCCGGATGTGCCTCATCCAGTGTAAAATGCTCCACAAAATCAGCATAATCCGGGTAGGTAACCATGAGCAGAAATTTGCCGGGTTGAAGGTTATTGATCTCAAAGGAACCTTTATTGCTGTAGGTGAATTTTTGCAGGATGGAATCTTTCTCGCTAAGCACAGTGACTGTGGCATCGGTGATCTTACTACCTGAGGCGGTGTCAATGACGACACCCTTTACTGTATAATGGTTTTGCGTAAACGCAGGCAAAGTAAAACAGCAACAAATAATGAATACTGCAATTTTGAATTTCATGAGAGCATATTTGGTGAACACAATATACAAATTGCAGAGGTCATCACTGATTCTGAAGCGCGATGTTGTGTAACAAAAACATCGATATTTCATTTCGACTAATATTTTAGTTGCGAAACTAACATATTAGTTCTATATTAGATTTAAGGTTTCGACATGCGCTCTTCACCTGTTTTAAAAGAGCTTTGAACCAGTAGATATTTTTAAGAGACATTATATATAGTATATATAGCACAAAGATGAAAGAATTAACAAAAGCAGAAGAACAGATCATGCAGGTATTGTGGGAATTGAAGCAGGCATTTGTCAAAGATGTAATCGCACACTTACCAAAGCCAAGACCTGCTACGACTACAGTCTCCACCATCATCCGCATCCTGGAAGGCAAGGGTTTCGTAGACCACGAAGCTTTTGGAACAACCCATCGCTACTTCCCTATTGTAAGTATTGAAGACTATAAGGCTTTTGCCGCAGGCAAACTGCTGAACAGCTATTTTGGCAATTCTGTAGAAAAAATGTTTTCCTTCTTTCTTAAGCAGGAAAAAGTGGATCTCAAAGAAGCTGATGAGATATTGAAATTGATTGAAGACCTCAAAAAGAAACAAAAATGAACGCGCTCACATATTTATTGCAGGTAAACCTGTACCTGCTCCTCTTTTACCTGTTTTATCTTGCGCTGCTGCGCAATGAGACCTTCTTTAAAATGAACCGATTATATTTGGTGGGTTCGGCACTGTTAGCCATGTCAATACCACTATTGAAAGCAGAATGGCTAAGGGAATTTTTCGTAACTGAACAGGTTCATCGGGTAACCCAAACAGCAAGCAACTTAATATCTGGTACTCCTTTAATCAGCGAAACTGTGTATTCTGGCACTTACGCTGCTGTCAACCGAAGCGCGAGCTTAAATGCAAATCAAATTTTCTGGATCATATACGGAAGCATTGCCCTCTTGCTCCTGTTGAACTTTTTTAGAAAACTCTACCTTGTAAACCGGGCGTTCAAAAGCGGATCCAAACACCATGCTTTCTCTTTTTTTAAGAAAGTATTAATTGATGAGGAGCTAAGAGGCAAAGAAACTATATTGAATCATGAAATGGTTCATGTCAGACAGTGGCATTCATTAGATGTAATCTTTTTCGAACTTTTTACTGTTTTCAATTGGTTCAACCCAATCGTATATCTCTATAGAAATGCTATAAAAAACATCCATGAATTCATCGCAGATGATTCAGCAGCATCGACATTAGAAAACAGATCAGCATATGCGCTCTTGCTGGTCTCCAATGTTTTTGACACTCAGCCTCAAAAATTGACCAACAGTTTTTTTAACCAATCTTTATTAAAAAGGAGAATTATCATGTTACACAAAACTAAATCTCGCAAGGTTGCCATATTAAAGTATGGGCTCTCAGTACCGTTATTGGTCACAATGCTGATCATTTCATCTGCCACAGGAGCAGATATCCAAACGCTTGAAATGGTGAAGGAACGGGTAGAACCCTTGATCGAAAAGCTTGAAATCGCTAAAACTGAGCCGGTCGCGGTAAAGGAAGCGCCGTTACCAGCAAAAGCGACCAAGCTGACAGATACTACTCAGAAAGCGCAAAAAGCTGTCGCGGCACCAAAAAACTTATATGACTATGTGGGAACTTTGTATGATCCCATCTCCTTGACGAAAGTGGGTAAGGAAGGTAACATCTATGTATCATTTAAGGTGGGCAAAGACAAGCATCCGACAGGCTTTAAAATTATGAAATCCATAGGTTCCAGTTGGGAGAAAGATTTGATTGCCGGGTTAGCAGCTTTTCCAGATACAGTTGACATGCCAGCCGGAAAATATCACTTCTCACTTGGTTTCGCTTACGGCGGAAACGAAAATCTTGTAGAGATTGGTAAGGCAGAACAAACTCCGTTATTCCACAGATGGAAGGTAGTTGGCCCGGCAGTCGGGACAGCCACTGAAATTGAAGAGGGCAAAGAAGTACATAATACATATGTAAGTTTTACGACACTTCCAGAGCCAATCGTAATGGTAGATAAAAAAGAGGTAAGCTATGTACCTACAAAAATGGGTTTGAAACTGAACGAAAGCATTTATCCGAAAGAGGGAGTATCAAAAGCCCTCAAGGGTGACAAAGCGGTGGAAATTTACGGTGAACGGGCCAGGAAGGGAATTATTGTAATCGAGACAAAAGAAAAGTATTAAAAAAAAGATCGGCTATGAATGCACTCATCTATATTTTGCAGGTCAATCTATACCTGCTCCTGTTTTACCTATTTTATGTTGTGTTACTCCGAAATGAAACCTTCTTTAAAACCAACCGGTTTTATCTGGTAGGCTCAGCGTTACTATCTCTTTGCATACCATTTGTGAAAGCAAAATGGGTTAGTGCTTTGTTCATTACAGAGAAGGTGCAAAATTTTACTGAGATTGTGACTTATAGGGCAATCGAACCAACAGTTACTCAAATAAACATCCCTTCTCTTACCGTCCAGGAACAGGTTATGTTTAGTCCCATGGAATGGCTTTTGGTAATCTACCTATCGGTTAGCCTGGTCCTTTTACTAAACTTCTTGAGGAAGCTCTACATCGTCAGGAAACTGCTTGCCGCGAAGGTTAGCGGTCAGGCTTTCTCATTCTTCGGCAAGATCTCTGTGGATCAGGACCTGGAGGGGAAGGATACGATTATTAGCCACGAGCTGGTACATGCCAGGCAATGGCACTCAGCCGACGTGATCTTTTTTGAACTTTTTCTGGCGATGAACTGGTTCAATCCAATCGCCTATTTTTACAGGAACGCCATAAAAAACATACATGAATTCATCGCAGATGATTCAGCGGCATCGACACTGGAAGACAGATCAGCATATGCGCTCTTGCTGGTCTCCAGTGTTTTCAACACACAACCGCAACGATTAACTAACAATTTTTTTAACCAATCTTTATTAAAAAGGAGAATTATCATGTTACACAAAACTAAATCTCGCAAGATTGCCATACTGAAGTATGGGCTCTCAGTACCTCTTTTTGCAGGAATGATCATCTTTTCATCTGCCACCGGTGCAGATGCAAAAATCGTCAATGAAATAACGAAAAAGGCTGTACCAGTTATTGCCCGTATTTCAAACATTGACTTAAACCCCATTAAGAATGCAGTTCGCCACACAGAGCCGTTACCAAAATCGAAGAAAGTAAAGAAAAAAACAATCGCAGCAGTACATAAGAAGTCAAAACCCGATCAATACCCGGAAAACCTGGTTGATTATGCTTTCAATTTTAAAGAAAAAGGCTCTATTACGGATTTTAAAGAAGGTCTGATCCTAATATCATTCGAAGTTAAAGAGGATAAAAAACCGGGCAATTTCAAAATCACAAAATCGGATAACTTTAACTGGCAGGACGATTATCTGGCTTACATGAATAATTTTAATGACACAGTTGCCATGCAAAAAGGCACTTATCACTTCTATAAAGGGTTTATTCTTGCCGGTAATGAAGACAAATATCCGGATGATAAAACTTTAAAGAACGGCAGTCCAAAAATGGTATTCGGCAGTTACATTAAAAGAATGCCTTCATTTGTCACTGCGGAAGAAGAATCCGGAAAAATCGGAAACTACATTACCGAAACCCCACTTATAGATCCTGTAATTGTTATTGACGGCAAGCAAGCAACTTATACCAAAGCAAAATCAGGATATAAACTCGATGAGGTAGTATATCCTAGAAATCTAAAAACGATTCGTATTTTTATGGGTGATGAGGCTGTAGCAAAACATAATGAAACTGCCAGAAAAGGTTTAATTATGATTACAACAAAGGAACCCGGCCAGCCTAAAGAATAAAAATTGCCCTATGCGGAAAAAAGGTTTACAGCTGCAAAGCTAAATCGGGTAATACAACCTGTATAGCTATATCAGGGTAAGACAGACTTTGTATTTCCTGCGCTATTCTGCATACTTTCTGCGTAGCTTCTGCGCTCCGGCCGCGATAAAGGGTACTTTTAGCGCAGAAGTTACGCAGAAAGTATGCAGAAAGTGCCCGGCAACAGAAAACAAAACACCAATGTTCCTGATCGACATGTGCAGCAGTTTTTCACTGCTGTGAGGAGAGAAGGAATATTGGTGTTTTTATTAAATAAGCAGTCAAAAGGTAATTACCCTTTACTCAGTTCCGCAAAATACTTGTGAAACAAAGGCAGGGTCTCGATACCTTTATAATAGTTATAAATGTCATATTTCTCATTTGGTGAGTGCAGTGCATCACTATCCAGACCAAAGCCAAACAATACAGATTTGATGCCCAGTGCACTTTCAAACAATGCGACGATAGGAATACTGCCACCACCACGTGTAGGAATTGGTGCTTTGCCAAAAGAATCAATAATGGCCTTTTCAGCAGCCTTATAAGCTATACTATCTGTTGGGGTCACTACAGGCTCACCACCATGATGCGAGGTAACTTTCACCTTCACATTGTCAGGTGCGATGCTTTCAAAGTGTTTGGTAAAGATCTCAGCAATTTCCTCAGAGCTTTGGTTGGGCACCAGACGCATAGAAATTTTGGCGTTGGCTTTTGAAGGAAGTACCGTTTTAGCGCCCTCTCCTATGTATCCGCTCCAGATTCCGTTGACCTCCAGCGTAGGCCTTGTGCCAGTACGTTCCAGTGTAGAATATCCTTTTTCACCCCATTCAGCAGCGATGTCCAGATCAGATTTATACTCTTCCAGATCAAAGGGAGCGGAATTTAATGCTTTCTTCTCCGCATCAGTCAATTCAATTACCTTATCATAAAATGCAGGAATGGTAATGTGGTTATTTTCGTCATGTAATGAAGCAATCATCTTACACAAAATGGTAGCCGGATTGGCCACCGCGCCGCCATATACACCAGAATGCAGGTCACGGTTTGGACCGACAACTTCCACTTCCATGTAGGCCAGCCCGCGTAAACCAGTCTCTATAGACGGGTTCTCCATACTGATCATTGATGTGTCAGAGATCAGTACCACATCAGCCTTTAGGCGATCCACGTTAGCATTCACAAAAATACCAAGGTTCGCTGAACCCACTTCTTCCTCGCCTTCTATCATGAACTTTACATTACATGCCAAAGTGTTGGTCTTCATCATCAGCTCAAATGCTTTAACATGCATGTAAAACTGGCCCTTGTCATCGCAGGCGCCGCGTGCGTAGATCTTGCCATCGCGTACCGTAGGTTCAAAAGGCGGTGTTTTCCACAGTTCCAGCGGATCTGCCGGCTGCACGTCATAGTGTCCGTAAATCAAAACTGTTGGTAAGCTTGCATCAATGATTTTCTCGCCATAGACTATAGGATAACCCGCTGTAGGACAAATCTCCACATGATCAGCGCCTGCTTCTTTCAGCTTTTCAGCTACATAATCGGCTGTTTTAAGCACATCGCCTTTATATTTGGGGTCTGCACTAACGGATGGAAAGCGCAACAGTTCAAACAGCTCATCCAAAAAGCGCTGTTTGTTTTCTTCAACATATTTTTTGATCTCTTGCATAACAAATTAGTTTGGACAAACTTATGTAAAACTGCCGAAGTTTCCCTAATCTCAGTCCAGGCTTTCAAAAAAAAGTTACCTTAGCCAGAGAAACCATTTTCAGTTCAACTATGCAGGAATTCACCAATGATCCTATTGATATTGAAGCTTTACCGAATTATGAGCAGGCGCAGTTAAAGACGTTACATCCCAAATATTGGAATGTAGTCATGATCCATATCGGTATTTTCCTGTTTCTGCTGGCGGCAGGTATCGCAGCTCTTGTGGTGTTCAATTCGGAGGCAAAGCAGCATATTATTTTGTTCTCCGCGCTATATATCGTATTGGCCGTCTTACTGATCGCACTTAACCGGGCTGACATCAGCAGAAGGGGCTTCGCGGTGCGTGACAAAGACATCATTTACAGGAATGGCGTCATAGCCCTGACCACCACTATTGTTCCTTTTTCAAGAATCCAGCATATTGCACTGCATGAAGGTCTTTTTGCGAGGATGTTTGGCCTGGCTGCCTTAAATATTTTTACCGCTGGCGGAAGTTCAGGCAGCCTACACATACCAGGAATCGAAATTGGAGAGGCCAGACGCATTAAGGAAATGCTGATGAAACAGATCACCAAAACTGAGGAATGACGATGGATCACGATTTTTCCAAGCCTCAAAAGCAATCTGCCTCCGGAATTATCATCATGTTTGCAAACACCCTGCAAAAAGTGATCAGGGCCGCGGCGCTTCCTGTACTCTTTATCTTTATCAAATCGGGTGGTCAGCACACATGGGCAATGGTGTCCGGTTCAATTGCGTTAATCCTGATTTTAGCGGTGTTTGCCTATATCCGCTATGTCAAATTTACCTTTTTCCTGGATGAGGACAAACAAGAGTTTATCATCAACAAAGGGGTTTTCAGCCGGACTACGCTGACCATACAGCTCAATAAGATCCAGCAGGTAAACATCAACCAATCGCTGCTGCAGCAAATGATCGGGGTTTACAGTCTGGATATTGATACCGCGGGAAGCGATAAAAAAGAAGCCAGCATCAAAGCCGTAGACCATACGACGGCTACACTACTCAGACAAAAATTGCTGAGCAGAGATACTTCTACTACCGAATCCGGTCAGCTGGCTGCTTCTGAAGCGGAATCTGTAATGCCGCCATTTCTTAAACTCAGTAATTTTACACTTTTAAAAGTCGGGATCACTTCCAATTACGGCGCAAGCATCGCACTGCTTACAGGTTTTATATTTGGTCTGTTTGAGCTGATCAAGGATTACAATTCTGCATTTGAGATTGAAGAAAATCAGCTCAGCCAGGCTTTTAACAGGGGCTTCTCCGTTTTTTCGCTTTGCTTTTTACTCATTGCCGCCCTGGTTCTTATTCTTGGCACCAATATCATCCGTACTTTCATCAAATATTTTGATTTTAAGATCATTAAGCAAAAACGTGCTCTGGCTGTGAGTTCAGGCCTGTTTACCAAACACAATACCTTGCTGAAGCCCGACAAAGTACAGTTGAGCGCATACAGCCAAAACTATTTTCAGAAAAAACTCGGTATGCTCAATATCAAGGTAAAACAGGCTTCATACAGCAGTGCAGATGAGGAGGACGAAAAGAAATCAGCTGTGGAAATACCGGGCTGTGATGAAACGGAGCGTGATGAGATCTTAAAAATGATATTTGACCATATCCCGGCCAAAGGTAAACCTTTGCTGCCCAATTACCGCTTCCTGTTCTTAAGGATCATGCTCTGCATCATATTGCCATTGCTGGCTGTATTTCTCCTTGGGTCTTTCTTCCTGACGGTGATCAAACCTCACTTTGTACTGGCAGTACCTTATGTGTTTATCGTTGTTACGCTGTTGTATTTTGAATACAAGCACCACAGGCTGTATACCAATGACAATTTCGTCATCAAAAGAAGCGGGATCTGGGACATTGAACATGAGATCATTGAGCCGCACAAAATCCAGGCGATTACTGCAAAACAATATTTCTGGCATAAAAAGGCCGATGTGGGGCACCTGACCATACATACGGCAGCGGGTGTAATCCATTTTAAATATGGCAATTACACCCACATCAAAAACCTGGTGAACTACTGGATCTACAAGGTGGAGTCTTCAAAAAAAGACTGGATGTAGATAAGCATGCCCGCTGTATTTATCAACATCTTCCAATAAAGCACAGAATTTCTTACTTTTGCCAGGTAGCATACTATTCATTCGCATATACTAAACAGCAGGAACGGATTTTGGATTATTTAGCAGGTTTAAACCCCCAACAACGCGCAGCAGTAGAAAACACACAAGGTCCGGCAATGATCGTAGCAGGTGCCGGTTCCGGGAAAACACGTGTCATCACTTACAGGGTGGCCCACCTGATCCGGAAAGGCGTAGATCCTTTCAACATTCTGGTGCTGACCTTTACCAATAAGGCTTCCAAAGATATGCGTGAGCGGATTATGAAAGTAGTTGGTTCTGAGGCAAAAAACATATGGATGGGTACTTTTCACTCTGTGTTTGCCAAGATCCTGAGGGTGGAAGCGGAAAAGATCGGTTATCCTTCAAACTTTACCATATATGATACCGACGACAGCAAAAGCCTGATCCGTTCGATATTAAAGGAAATGCAGCTGGATGATAAGCTGTACAACGCAAATTTTGTCTACAACAGGATTTCATCGGCAAAAAACAACCTCATTTCCTATTCTGAATACCTGGAAAGCCCTGAAATACAGTCGGAAGATGTGAGCAACAAGCGCCCTTTGCTGGGGGTGATCTATGAAACCTATACCAAACGCTGTTTCAAAGCAGGTGCGATGGACTTTGATGACCTGCTTTTCAAAACCAACGTTTTACTGAAAACGCATCCTGATGTATTGAATAAATACCAGCAGAAGTTTAAATACCTGATGGTGGATGAGTATCAGGACACCAACTTTTCGCAGTATACGATCGTTAAAAAACTTGCCGCGGCTTATCAGAACATCTGTGTGGTGGGTGATGATGCGCAGAGTATTTACGCCTTCAGGGGTGCAAACATTCAGAATATTTTAAATTTTGAACGCGATTATCCTGACCTGCAGGTGTATAAGCTGGAACAAAATTACCGGTCTACACAGAATATAGTAGAGGTGGCCAACAGTATCATTGCCAACAACAAGAACCAGCTGGAAAAGAATGTATTTTCTGACAACGAGCCTGGCGACAGGATAAAAGTTCAGCGTGCTTTTACCGACAACGAGGAAGGTAAGCTGGTCGCTGAATCGATCATCCAGGAACGGACTTCCAAAGGTTACAGGTACAATGATTTCGCCATACTTTACCGCACCAATGCCCAGTCGAGGGCAATGGAGGAAGCTTTAAGAAAACTCAATATTCCTTATAAAATTTATGGAGGCCTCTCCTTCTATCAGCGCAAGGAGATCAAGGACCTGATCGCCTATTTCCGTCTGACCTTCAATCCGGCGGATGAAGAGGCCATAAAAAGGGTAATCAATTATCCGCGCCGCGGATTGGGCGATACCACTGTTGATAAGATCATTGTGGCTGCCGATAAGCACAACATCACGATGTGGCAGGTCATCTGTAATCCTCAGCAATACATTGAGGGCCGCATTGCAAACCAACTCAACGATTTTGCAG
The DNA here is from genome assembly GCF_030244015.1 of Pedobacter ginsengisoli. Classification (GTDB taxonomy): domain Bacteria; phylum Bacteroidota; class Bacteroidia; order Sphingobacteriales; family Sphingobacteriaceae; genus Pedobacter; species Pedobacter ginsengisoli. The sequence continues at coordinate 298,048 of NZ_JASSYX010000002.1, read as the reverse complement.
TGATGATCCAGAGTTTTGCTGCGGAATCCAAAAAACTGGATGCTTATGAAACGGCGTTGTATATTGCGCAGCATTCCGGGATCTTAAAGGAACTGCACACGGATGACAGCATTGAAGGCCGCAGCCGGTATGAGAACATACAGGAATTGCTGAACGGGATCAAGGAATTCGCGGAGCGTGAAGACATTGAAGACCGCAGTCTGGCTATTTTTATGCAGGATATTGCCTTGCTGACCAATGATGACCGTGGTGATGACAAGGATAAAGACACGGTTTCGCTGATGACCATACACTCTGCGAAAGGGCTTGAATTTAAAAATGTATTTGTAGTAGGATTGGAAGAAAACCTGTTCCCTTCGCAAATGAGCTTAAACTCCCGTACCGATCTGGAAGAAGAACGCCGCCTTTTTTACGTCGCCATTACCCGTGCGGAGAAGAAACTGACGCTGACTTATGCTACCTCCAGGTACAGGTGGGGTACGCTGACCAATTGCGAGCCCAGCCGGTTCATCCAGGAGATCAATGCGCGGTATCTGGAAATAGAAGTCGCAAAACCTGCTAAAAGTGTTTTGGGAGGTGATAGTTTTGAAAATGAGCGCCGCAGCTGGACCCAGCAAAGGGACAGTTTCAGCAAGCCTAAACCTGCGATGTCTTCAGGCCCTTCAGCTTCAGGTACGGGCACAGCAAGTTCTTCTGCTCCGCGGCCAAAGACAAGCAGTCTTTTGCCCAAAGCACACGTACCCAGCCCTGGTTTTGCCCCTGATGCAGCCAGTGCATTTCAAAATGGAATGGACGTAGAACATGAAAAGTTTGGCTTTGGCAAGATCGTAAGCCTGGAGGGCACTTTACCGGATGTAAAAGCAACTGTATTTTTCCAGGGTTTGGGCAACAAACAGTTGTTATTAAAATTTGCTAAATTGCGAATTGTTAAATAAGCCTTATATTTGTCAAATCTGTTTATATTTAAACTTGCTATATTGCAGCAGGCCTGCATACTCAGCTTAAAACAGCAATCATAGAAATAACTTGCATGAATTTCGATTATAATACCACCAGGAACGACTTAATCCTTGCCGAATACGGCCGTAATGTACAAAACATGGTAAAGTACATTATTGAACTGCCCGATCGTGAGGAACGTAATAAATATGCCCAGGCAGTGATAGACCTGATGGGTTTCCTGAATCCGCACCTGCGTGATGTGGCGGATTTCAAACACAAACTTTGGGATCATCTGCACATTATATCCGGTTACCAGATCGATGTGGACAGCCCCTATCCTAAACCTACACCTGAAGCGGCGCTGATCAAACCTGATCACATCGGGTATCCGCAGCAAAGGATCAAATACAAGCATTATGGCAAAACCGTGGAGGCGATGATTGAGAAAGCCAAGGCTGTAGATGACCCGGAACGCCGTGCGGAAATGGTGCAGGGCATTGCCAATTTTATGAAAATGTCGTACGTAACCTGGAACAAGGACAGCGTAGCTGACGAGACCATCATCAAAAACCTGCGTGAACTGTCCGGAGGTGAGCTTCAGCTGGGTGAAAATGTTAATCTTCATAAAGTTGAGTTCAAACCAGCTCCGGTCCGCCAGCAAAACAACAACAACAACAACCGCGGAAGAAACAACAACGGTAAAAACAGGCAGAACAACAGCAGTAACAAGCAGCGCAATACCGGAAAACAGAGATACTAACACCAATATTTAATTAGATCCTTATTATTAATATGAATGCATTTGAAATCATTGGTGGAAAAAAACTGAAAGGTGAAATTCATCCCCAGGGGGCAAAAAATGAAGCTTTGCAGATCATCGCTGCCGTTTTATTGACTGACCAGAAAATCACCATCAGTAATATCCCTGACATTAAGGATGTAAACAAACTGATTGAACTGCTTGGCGATATGGGCGTTACGGTTGAACGCCTTTCAAAAGACACTTATTCCTTTGAAGCCAGGAATATTGACCTGAAGTTTTTCCTTTCTGATACCTTTAAGGCAAAAGGGGGTGGCCTAAGGGGATCTATCATGATTGTCGGCCCTCTTTTAGGCCGTTTCGGTACTGCCGCCATTCCTAAACCGGGTGGTGACAAAATAGGAAGAAGAAGACTGGACACCCATTTCTTAGGCTTTGAGAAGCTCGGTGCCAAATTTATATACGACTCCAAAAAGGAGTTTTTTAATGTCGATGCCACCAATTTAAAAGGTACTTATATCCTTCTGGATGAGGCTTCTGTGACGGGTACAGCCAACATTGTCATGGCTGCTGTGCTGGCCAAAGGCATCACCACCATCTATAACGCGGCATGCGAGCCCTACCTGCAGCAGTTGTGCAAAATGCTGAACCGCATGGGCGCTAAGATCTCCGGTATAGGTTCTAACTTACTGACCATTGAAGGAGTAGAAAAACTGGGTGGTACAGAACACAGGATGTTGCCCGATATGATCGAGATCGGTTCTTTCATCGGCCTTGCTGCCATGACAGAATCTGAAATCACCATCAAAAATGTATGTTATGCTGAGCTGGGGATCATCCCGAATGTATTTAGAAAGCTGGGCATCAAGTTTGAACTGCGGGGTGACGACATTTACATTCCTTCTCAAAAACACTATGTGATCGAGTCATTTATCGATGGTTCTATGCTCACTATTGCTGATTCCCCATGGCCGGGCTTCACGCCGGACCTGCTAAGTATCGTGCTTGTGGTGGCTACCCAGGCCAAAGGAAATGTATTGATCCATCAGAAGATGTTTGAGAGCAGGCTGTTTTTTGTTGATAAACTCATCGATATGGGTGCGCAGATTATTCTTTGTGATCCGCACAGGGCTACTGTAAATGGCATCGATAAACAATATAAACTGAGGGGCATCAGCATGACCTCTCCTGACATCCGTGCCGGGGTTTCCTTATTGATTGCAGCATTATCTGCCGAAGGAAAATCCACCATCTTCAATATCGAGCAAATTGAGCGCGGTTATCAGGACATTGACATCCGCCTGCGTGCATTGGGGGCACAGATCAAGCGTGTAGAAGCTTCCGCACCGAGTCATTAACTGAAAATACGAAATAATGATAAAAGAAAAGCCCCGGATCGGGGCTTTCTTTGTTTTAGTAGTGGTTTTTGTCTCGGTTTTTATCTTATATCAGCCTGAAATGGCATTGATGATGTCGTATTGTGTGATGATCTCAATCTTCCCGCTTACATCTTCCACCAATACCGCACTGTTTTCTTTATTGATCAGGGCGGAAATCTTATCGATAGACGTATTCAGATCTACAAAAGGAAATCCGCTGGTCATGATCTCCTCCACTTTTGCTGATTTCAGGGAAGGATTTTCCATCAATGCTTTCAAAATATCTCCTTCAGCAAGTTTGCCGACAACCATCTCTTTCTGGGTAACGGGTATCTGCGAAATATTGAGCATGTGCATGGTATTTATGGCCTCCAGTATTGTCTTTTCGCAGTCAATGGTGACGATTTCTGTGCTGTCCTTTTTGGAAATGATAGCGGCAGCGGTCAATTTTTCATCTTTCAGAAAGCCCCTTTCCCTGAGCCAGTCTTCATTGTACATTTTACCCATATATCTGCTGCCATGATCATGGAAAATGATGACAACCACGTCTTCCGGCTTCAGTTTATCTTTCAGCTGCAACAGGCCGGCAACCGCAGACCCCGCAGAATTGCCTACAAAAATGCCTTCCTTCCGTGCAATCTCACGGGTCATCAGTGCAGCATCTTTATCCGTTACTTTTTCAAAAAGATCTATGACATCAAAATCAACGTTCTTTGGTAAGAAATCCTCTCCGATTCCCTCGGTGATGTAGGGATAGATTTCATTCTTATCCAGAATGCCGGTTTCCTTATATTTCTTGAATACAGATCCGTAAGTATCGATTCCCCACACTTTGATATTGGGGTTTTGTTCCTTTAAATATTTTCCGGTACCCGAGATGGTACCCCCGGTGCCTACCCCTACTACCAGGTGAGTGATCTTTCCTTCGGTTTGTGCCCAGATTTCCGGTCCGGTCTGTTCATAATGCGCCTGTGTATTGGCGAGATTATCATATTGATTGGGTTTCCAGGAATTGGGGACTTCCCTTTCCAGGCGTGAAGAAACCGAATAATAGGAACGCGGATCTTCCGGATTAACATTGGTAGGGCATACGATCACCTCGGCGCCAAATGCCCTTAAAGCGTCCACCTTTTCTTTAGATTGCTTATCAGTTGTTGTGAATATACATTTATAGCCTTTGACAATGGCCGCCATTGCAAGCCCCATACCTGTATTTCCGGAAGTCCCCTCTATAATTGTGCCTCCGGGTTTCAGCTTTCCGCTGCGCTCTGCATCTTCTATCATCTTCACCGCCATGCGGTCTTTGATAGAGTTTCCAGGATTGGTCGTTTCAATCTTGGCGAGTACAGTTGCAGGAATTTCCTTTGTTATACTGTTCAATTTTACCAATGGCGTATTGCCGATGGTCTCCAAAATGTTATTGTACCACATAGACACAAAAATACAAATTGGAGATTGGAATTCTATTTATAATTCAATAATTAAAACATAATATTGAATTTACACCACAAACAAAATAATATTTTATTCTATTATATCAATAGACTTACAAACAATCTATTATATAGGTGTATAAAAAATATTCTAATTCAATTGATAGACCTTCCCTGGTAAAGACACCAGAATCCCCTGCATTTCAAGGCTTAACAAATGCATAGCCAGCTGGCTCTGCGACAATCCGCACTGTATGGACAACTCGTCTATCCGGACAGGGGACATTTTTAACAGTTCAACTATTCTCTGTTCCTCGGCAGATAAGCCGATCGGCATTTGCCGCTGCCCGGCTTTTTTATGTTGCAGAGTCTCTTCCCAGCCGAGGTTATAGATCAGGTCTTTAGCATTGCTGATCAGTCCCGCCCTGTTTGTTCTGATCAGAAAATTACAGCCCTGGGAACTGGTATCTGTTGTTCTCCCTGGAAAAGCGTATACGTCCCTGTTGTAGGAATTTGCAATCTCAGCGGTAATGAGGGCCCCGCCTTTTGCAGCGGCTTCTATGACGATAGTTGCGTCTGAAAGCCCGGCAATAATGCGGTTGCGCTGAGGAAAATTCTCTTTTATAGGAATGGTGTTCAGCGGGAATTCTGTAAGCAGTCCTCCGTTCAGTACCATTTTTTGGGCTATGGGCTGGTGCAGTGGCGGATAAATTCTTTCCAGACCATGCGCCAGGACACCTACAGTAGGAATATTCTGGTGAAGGCTTTCCTTATGGGCTGCCACGTCAATGCCATAGGCCAGACCACTGACTACCAAAACATCGTAAGCTGCTAAGGCCTCACAAAGCTGTTTACACAGCTGCCTGCCATATTCGGTTGCCTTCCGCGTACCCACTATGCTGATGATCCTGGGGTGGTTCAAATCCGCATTCCCTTTATAATACAGCAGGACTGGTGCGTCAAAACAATTTCTAAGCCGGTGCGGATAGGCTTCATCGGTGTAGAAAAGCACCTGAACATTGTGCCTTTCTATAAAACTCAGCTGCTCATCAGCCAGTTTCAGTGCATTAGTTTTTAGGATTTCCCCCGCGATGACATTCCCTATTCCAGGCACTTCCATCAGCGCTGCAGGGCTTGCAGTAAATACGGCCTCGGCAGAACCAAAGTGGTCCAGGAGGTTTTTGGCATGTACATGCCCTACAGAATTGATAAATGTAAGGGCTATTTGGTGTCTGATACTCATAGGCTAAATTATATAAATCCCAGTAAACTGCGTTAATTCGGCAATTGAAATTATTTTACACCACTCATAATCAACACATTAATAATAAACTACAAAAATAGTTTGTAAACTATAAAAATAGTAGTAACTTTAATTAACGTAAATAATTTGGTATACAGAATGAGAGAACTTACAAAAGCAGAAGAGCAGATCATGCTCATTTTATGGGAAATGAAAGAGGGTCTGGTTAAAGATGTAATAGACCGGATGACGCCGCCGAAACCCGCTTACAATACCGTGTCGACTGTGATCAGGGTACTGGAGGGCAAAGGCTTTATTGATCATAAGGCCGTCGGAAATACACACATCTACTTTCCGGTCATCTCCGAGGAACAATATAAGCACTTTGCCTTTGACAAAGTCATGAACAATTATTTTGAAAACTCTTACCAGAGCCTTGTTTCCTTTCTGGTAAAGGAAAAGAATATGGACATGGACGAGCTGGATGAACTGATCAAACTGGCGGAAAAACTTAAAAACAAGGAATCATGAACTGGCTATATTATTTACTGGAAGCCAACCTGTATCTGGCTGTATTTTATGGGTTTTATCGTTTGTTTTTGCACAAAGAAACGTTCTATGAGCTTAACAGATATTACCTCCTGGCTACTTCAGTGCTGGCATTTTTGCTCCCTATGTTCCAGATCAGCTACCTGAACAGCCTGTTCCACCCTGTCCATGACCAGATCCCGGTTACGGTCCGATATTCCGGAGAACTGATACCGGTCGTCAACACAGCCCCGGTTTATTCTTTAGAAGATGTCTTCATTACCTGTTATCTTCTGGTAGCCGCATTCTTCCTTTTTCGCCTGGCTAGCAGTCTCTACGGGATATTCCGAATGGCAGCCAGTGCAGATAAAACACATAAGGACGGCATTGTACAGGTGCATTTCAGCAAGTCAGACACTGCATTTTCATTTTTTAACCTGCTGTTCATCAATCCCGGTACGGACAAACAGCACCTCATTTTACAACACGAAATGATCCATATCCATCAAAAACATAGTCTGGATGTCCTGTTTTTTGAAATCCTGCTGATCTGCAATTGGTTCAACCCCATCTGCTGGCTGATCAGAAAGGATATTAAACTTGTTCACGAATACATCGCCGACGAAGCCACCACCAAACAAGGTCTCGTCAAACATGATTATGCCCTGTTCCTCATCAATAACTCATTCGGATCATCCTCCAACCCGCTCACCAGCCAAATGTTCAACCAATCCATACTAAAAAACAGAATCAGCATGTTAAACCAAAAAAGATCTGCAGGACGGGCCAGGCTCCGGCTCCTGTATGTAATCCCGCTCACCGGAGGGATGCTTTGCGCCTCAACTCTGGGTTTTGCCAAAGACTATGCCTTCGTGGACCTCTATGCCAGGAAAACTCCGTTGGTAATTCCCGTCATGCTTCAGGAACCCAAACAGGAAAAGAAAAAAACCTATCCGATTGAAAGCGTCTATGATGCCGATACAGGAAACGATCGTCCCGTCAAACTGATCGTAATTAACGGCAAGGTATCCAAGGCACAAAATTTCAGTTCTGTTTCCGGCTACGATGAGGTGAAAGAACTGAACAGTAGTGAAGCTGTAGCAAAATATGGAAAACGTGCAAGCAAAGGTGCACTGGAATTTACCGGTAAAAATGCCGGGATTACCATAAAATTCCCGCCACCGAGGCCGGTTAAAAAACAGCGGGTAACCCCTGCACCGGATCAGCAAGCAAAAAAGGTAACTTTCCCACCACCAGTTCCACAAAAACCAAAGACAGCGAAAATCAAGTTTCCGCCGCCAATAGTTACAAAAGATGTTCCTCCACCGCCACCTCCCGTTCCGCCTGCTGATGTAAAACTTGCTCCGCCACCGCCGCCACCTGCGCCGCCTAAAGCAAAAGTCAAATCCACAGCTGTAAAATTTGAGGGTAAGAATACAAAAGAAGAGGTCATTAAAGCGGTAGAAGCTGCAGAGCCGAAAAAAGTTTATAGCTATTCCATAAAGGAAGCGAAGGCTGTAAATGCAGACATGGAAGGGATTAAACAAGTAAGAATCAATGCGAATAAAGATAAAAATGCAACCACGACTTTTAGTTACCAGATCTCTGAGAAGCCTGAAAAGGCAGTTGAAAAAGTGAAATCAGACCAGAAAGAGGTAAAAATCGAGTATGTCGAAAAAGAAAAAGAAGTAATTAAACCTGTTAAAAAAGACTAATAACAAAAACAATTCAATTTACTGAGGAATATACACCACAAATTTAGTTTCAAAAAAGGCTTCTTCAAAGTAAGCTGAAAGCGGATATAGTTCCGCTTTTAGTCGTGATTCAACAATCTCCTCCTTTAAGTCTCCCCCTTTAAGATATAGTATCCCGTTAGCAATCGCATTTTTAGATTCTTTAATAAACTTGCCTTTGATCCAGGGATAGAAATCGATCAGCCTGGTCACCGCTCTTGATACCACGAAATCATACTTATCTGCAATCTGCTCCGCGCGCAAATGACTGGCTTTTACATTTTTAAGTCCTAAAGCAGCGGCCACTTCAGTCACTACTTTAATCTTTTTTCCGATAGAATCAACCAGGTGGAACTCCACCTCCGGAAAAAGAATGGCCAATGGAATACCGGGAAAGCCACCGCCCGTTCCCACATCCAGGATCTTTGTACCCGCTTTGAAACTGCAGAACTTCGCGATTCCCAGAGAATGTAAAATATGGCGCTCATACAACTCATCAATATCCTTCCTGGAGATTACATTGATCTGTGAATTCCAGAAGCTATACAGGTCATACAACTGATCAAACTGTCTGACCTGCTGCTCAGTTAACCCTTCAAAGTATTTTTGTATTAATGCTGACTTTATTTCCACTGTACTTTTTTAACAAATATAGATACTATGCCATTAAACACCAGAAAAATGAACAACAGGATATCCAGCAAGGGAAACCAGATGCTCAACCCCCCATAACTCAGGCGTTTCAGCAGGCGCGGATAAACAAAACACCTGATCATGATGCTCAAAGCAAAGATCCCCAGTGCAATGTACATAGCAGGTTTAAAAAACATCAGGGCAATTAAGAATGCGTAGAACAGAAACTGGAAAACGATCTGGCAGGAAAGGATGAACTTATGTTTGCCCTTGTATAGTTTACCCGCACCAAAATGTCTCTTTTTTTGTCTGAGGTAAGCCCCGAAACTAGTATCTGGTTCACTCCAGACCTGGGTATCTTTGTGAATGCGGATTTCGGTGTTGCGCTTGCCGGCATTGGCATTCACAAAAAGATCATCATCTCCGGATGGAATGTGCATGTGCGCCGCAAAGCCTTTATTTTTGAAAAACACTGATTTTTTGTAGGCCATGTTCCGCCCTACGCCCATATAAGGCATGCCTTTAAGCGCAAATGAAAGGTAGTTGACTGCAGTAAAGAAAGTTTCAAAACGGATCAGCGCATTTAAAATCCCCTTTCTTTTGAGGTACGGTGAATATCCCAGTATAAATTCAGTTTGCTCGTTTGCTGGCTGTTGCATGCCTTTCAGCCAGTTTGCTGATGCGGGCATACAATCTGCATCTGTAAACACAAGCCATTCATATTGAGCCGCCTTGATGCCCATCGTCACTGCAAATTTCTTTCCCGCTATGAATTTCTCCCCATCTGCAATGTTCACGATTTTGAGGTGTTTATACCGTGTTCCGAAATCCTTCAGCACTTCTTCTGTACCATCCCATGACCTGTCATTGACCACTACAACTTCATATGCCGGATAGTCCTGTTCCAATACGACAGAAAGATATTCTCTGAGATTCAGTGCTTCATTGCGCGCGCAAATGACAACACTCAAAGGTCTGGCGGTACCGTTATCGGGTACCTCAATTCTCATCAGCGACAGCCTCAGATGAACAAAAAGGACAAAATATAGCTGTATTAAAAAGCAAAAAATTAAACAGCCCAGCAGGCAATTCTCTATTAGGGTTAGTTCCACGGTGTCATTTAGTAGGGCGCAAATTTCTCATTTTTAATCTGTAATGTCGATTTATGTTGATAAAAAATTTAGCACTTAAATAGCTGGTTTTTTGCTACTTTTGGCCAGATTTTTTGAGGGAGCGCACTATATGAACTTTACTTTAGAGGCAAAAGATATCCATTCCAAAGCCAGGGCGGGAACAATTACCACAGATCACGGCCAGATACAAACACCTATATTCATGCCCGTAGGCACAGCCGGAACGGTTAAAGCCGTACATCAGCGGGAATTAAAGGAAGATATCGAGGCCCGGATCATCCTGGGCAATACCTACCACCTGTACCTCAGACCGGGATTAGATATCCTGGAACGGGCAGGCGGACTGCATAAATTCATTGGCTGGGACGGGCCGATCCTTACCGACAGCGGAGGTTATCAGGTCTATTCTTTAAGTAAAGTGCGCAAGATCAAAGAAGAAGGCGTTACTTTCCACTCCCACATTGACGGGTCAAAACATTTATTTACTCCGGAATATGCCATGGACATCCAGCGCACCATCGGGGCTGATATTATTATGGCTTTTGATGAATGTACACCATATCCATGTGACTATAAATACGCGGCAAACTCCATCAACATGACTCACCGCTGGTTAAAACGCTGTTGTACAAGATTTGACGGAACCGAACCTAAATATGGCTACAACCAAACTCTTTTTCCTATCGTACAGGGTTCTGTTTACAAAGACCTCAGGGTAAAATCCGCAGAATTCATCGCTTCGATGGGTCGCGAGGGCAATGCCATAGGCGGCTTGTCAGTAGGCGAACCCGCCGAAGAGATGTATGGGATGACCGAAGTCGTTTGCGACATACTGCCGGAAGAAAAACCACGTTACCTTATGGGCGTGGGTACACCGGTCAACATCCTGGAAAATATCGCCCTGGGTGTAGATATGTTTGATTGTGTCATGCCTACCAGGAATGCCAGGAACGGGATGCTCTTTACCAGGAATGGTATGATTAACATTACCAATAAAAAGTGGGCTGACGACCTCTCGCCTATTGATGCAGAGAGTGATCTGTTTGCAGACCAGGTTTATTCCAAAGCTTATTTGAGGCATCTGATGCATTCCAAAGAAATGCTGGGCGCACAGATAGCCACCCTGCACAACCTCCACTTTTACTTGTGGCTGGTCAAAGAAGCACGCGAAAAGATCATCAATGGTGAATTTTACGCCTGGAAAAACAAAATGGTGACTATATTAGGCAATAAATTATAAATGAATTTCATCAGGGGCAGGATAAAGATCATCGACTGGTACATCATCAGCAAGTATTTGGGCACGTTCCTGTATACATTGACGCTGTTTGTCATCATCATCATCATATTTGACCTTTCTGAGAAGCTGGACGACTTTCTAAGCGCCAACCTTACTTTTTGGCAGGTCGTCACCCTGTATTACGCAGGATCCATTCCCTTTTATGTAAACATGCTCTCTCCACTGATCAATTTTATTGCGGTAATCTTCTTTACCGCAAAAATGGCTGACCAGACGGAAATTGTACCCATTTTGAGCGGCGGTGTAAGCTTCAATAGGTTTCTGATGCCCTATTTCGTATCAGCGTTTATTATTTTTGTCGTCAACCTTGCCTCCAATCTTTACATCCTGCCTTATACCAATCAGCTGAAAAACAGCTTTGAAAACAGCTATGTAAAGAAAAATACTTCTCCCAGCAAAAGGGACATCCATATGAAGCTGGACGAAAAGACCTATATCTATATGGATTATTTTGACAACAAGACCAAGGTCGGGACAAAGTTTACCCTCGACAACTTTAAGGGTGATGAACTCACTAAAAAGCTGGTCGCAGATGAAATCAAATGGGATTCTCTAAAACGGACCTGGAAGATTACCAATTACTCCATCAGGTATGTGAACGGGCTGAAAGAGACGATGGTAAATGGTACCGGCAAAACCAAGGACACCATCCTGGACATGCGTCCTGATGACTTCTCTGCGTATGATAATATATTTGAGAACATGAGCAACAAGTTATTGTCTGAAAAGATCCGTAAGGAAAAGATCAGGGGTACAGGTATTATGAACGACCTTCTTTTTGAGCAATATAAGCGTTATTTACACCCTCTGTCTGCCTTTGTACTCACACTGATCGGTGTTGCGCTGTCCTCAAGGAAGGTACGCGGAGGTGTCGGTTTACCGCTTGGGATAGGTATACTACTGAGTTTTGGCTATATCGTATTTAATCAATTTGCCAAGATGTTCTCCTTAAGGGGGGGTGCATCTCCTTTTTTTGCTGTTATTGCACCGACACTTTTCTTTGGTCTTTTGGGCTTATATTTGCTCAAAAAAGCGCCAAAATAAATGAGCAACAGCCAGCCCTCAATCAATAAAAACCTGCTGATCTTACATTTTACAGTTTTTATATGGGGCTTTACAGGCATTCTGGGCGCACTTATTTCCATCAACGCTGTACAAATGGTCTGGTATCGTGTGATGATCGCGGGAATCACTTTATTTGCCTATTTCCTGTTTACCAAAACCAGCCTTAGAATCAGCAAAAAGCAATTTCTGCAGTTCTTCTTTACCGGAGGTATAGTTGCGCTGCACTGGATCCTCTTCTTTCACGCCATCAAGGTTTCAACTGTTTCAGTGACACTGGTATGCCTGTCCTCATTCACACTTTTCACCGCAATACTTGAACCGCTGATCAAAAAACAGCGCATCCTGATACCAGATGTACTCATCGGGCTGGTCATTATTCTGGGCATTTATCTCATCTTTAAATTCGAATCGCAGTATACCCTGGGTATTATTTTCGGACTCACGTCGGCACTTGCCTCCAGTTTATTTGCCACGATAAACTCTACCTTAGTCCAAAAAAGCGACCCGAAGATCATTGGATTTTACGAGATTACCGGAGCTTTTATCTGGATCACCGGCTATCGTTTTCTGGATCATGACCTCATGAATGAGACATTTAATCTTAGTCTGAAAGACTGGATTTACCTGGGCGTTCTCGGTACCATATGTACTGCTCTTGCCTACGTTGCCGGCGTCTCTGTGATGCGTACTTTGTCGGCATTCCGGGTGGCGCTCATCACCAATCTTGAGCCGGTATACGGCATCCTTCTGGCCTTCATTTTCTTCGGCACTAAAGAGGCAATGTCCGCTGGATTTTATATCGGTACTGCCCTGATTTTAGGTGCTGTTTTTCTGTATCCGATCTACAAAAAAAGAAAGAATTTACAGTAGTACTGCCGCTCTTTTTTAGCAGGGCAGGGGAGAGAATTTCCATTAAAAACAGCAGAAAATCCAGCGAAAAAAAATAGTTGATCTGCATACACTTTAAAAAAAACAGCCTAATTTTTTTCTTTATTTTGAACATAAATAGTGTATCTTAATAGCAGATTAATAGGCCTGACCTGCTTATAATCACCCGAGAAATAAAAACCGAAACTTAGCTATTAAAAAAGCCAAAAAACAAGCACTAAAAGTTCTTTACATTATTTACATAAAAAATTAAAAATCAATTATTTATATGCAATTATTTAAATTACAAAAAAATATAAATTACACTTTATCAGGCAAGCAATACTAATTATTTTAGCATATTCCCGTAATGGCATTTTTAAAACATAATAATAAACTGTTATTCAGCATTTTAACAACAATAAACTTAAGTTTAATTTCACATATAGCTTTTTCACAGATTTTTAGTACCGGACAAAATCCACTTAGTGTAAAATGGCGTCAGATCGAGTCAGCCGGATTCCGTCTGATCTATCCGGACGAAATGGAAAAAGAGGCGCAAAGAATGGCAAATACCCTGCCCCTCATTTACCCCCATGCAGGCAGTAGTTTAAGCATCCGGAAAACCAGCATTCCGATCGTACTCCAAAACCGCGGAGTAGTGGCCAACGGGTTCGTCCAGCTGGCCCCGAAAAAGTCGGAATTCTACACCACCCCACCCCAGCAATTTGACAGTCAGGACTGGCTCAACAATCTCGCTGTTCACGAGCTCCGGCACGTCGCCCAGTTTGACAAGCTGACCGGCGGAAAAGCCCATCCTTTTCCGGAAGATATTTACTTCGCCTGGTTCGGGATAAGCATCCCGATCTGGTTCTTTGAAGGCGATGCGGTCAGTATCGAAACAGCACTGACAAACTCAGGCCGCGGAAGACAGCCTTCATGGATCATGCCGTACCGGGCCAGCTTGCTTGATGGCAAAAAAATCCCGTACTCCAAAGCCTATTTCGGATCTGACAAAGATGTCACACCAGGCTACTACCAGCTCGGCTACCTGATGGCTTCCGGTATCCGCAGCCAGTATGGAAAAAATATCTTCGACAGCGTGCTGACCGACATCCGGAAAAGGCCACTCAGACTTTACCCTTTTTCGAACAGTCTGAAAAAATATACTGGTTCCGGAACGAAAGCATGGTTTGATAAAACAACAGCCCTCCTCAAAAAGGAGTGGATGCAGCAGGACCAAAACACAACGTCTCAATCCTACCCTGTCCTTAACAAGAAAGCAAACATTGCCACCAGCTACTTTCTGCCGGTCAGGCTTGCTGACGGCCGGATCCTTGCCCTAAAGCAAAGCAAAGCGGAGACAGATCATTTTGTGATCATCGACAGCAACAAGAATGAGCGTCGCCTTTGCGGCATCGCAGAACAGGAACAACCATGGTTCAGTTATGCAGGGAATACCATTGTATGGGACGAGACCAGGTACGACCCCAGATACAAGCAAAGAAGCTACAGCGTAATCTGCTCTTACGACCTGAAAACCCGGAAGACAAAAAAGCTGACCGGCAGGAGCCGCCTCTTTTCCCCTTCCCTGTCCGCAGATGAAAAAAAGATCGTTGCTGTAAAATTTGACCTGAGCAACAAATGTAACCTGGTAGAGCTCGACGCCGGAACTGGAAAAATAATAAATACGATCCCCAACCCGGAAAACCTGATCCTTCAGACCCCTGCCTATGATCCCAGCGGCAGCCACATCACCTACATCAGCGTTAGCGAACAGGGCAAGGCGCTGTGGACAACCGAGAGAACGGACAGTATCCGACAGCTGATCGCGGAAAGCCGGCAGCAACTGAGCAGGCCTGTTTATTTTCAGCAGGGAATAGCTTTTAATGCCCACTACAACGGAATTGACAACATTTACCATATCGACACCGTCTCCAAAAAGATAAGCGCCCTGAGCGCCTCTAAATACGGCGCGCAGAATATCAGTCCGAATGCCGGAACGGGCCAGCAGTCATTCCTGTTCAGCAATTACGGTGTTAACGGTTATGAAATTGCTGAAACCAAAACGGATAAACAGAATCCTGAGGGGTTCACGGCGGCACCTGGATATCCGGGGAATTTTGTATATTTTGGTGCCGCAGCAGAAACACAGGAAAACACAGGCAGCGTGTTCAGCAATATTCCCGACAGCAGCTATGCCTCCAAACCCTACCGTACTTTTGGCAACCTGTTCAATCTGCACAGCGTCATCCCGGTTATAGAAAACGAGTACAGG
This sequence comes from Pedobacter ginsengisoli, assembly GCF_030244015.1. Classification (GTDB taxonomy): domain Bacteria; phylum Bacteroidota; class Bacteroidia; order Sphingobacteriales; family Sphingobacteriaceae; genus Pedobacter; species Pedobacter ginsengisoli. Next base: position 282,754 of record NZ_JASSYX010000002.1, on the reverse strand, counting down.
GGCGGAATACAGTTCCGGTCCAATAACCTGCTCAACACCTTCGACCTTTTTGCCGGGGCCGACTACTACCGTGACCTCAACCGTTTTGAATACAACGCCGGCGTCTCCTACAAAGCCCTCTACCCGATCCTTAGGGCCACTTACAGAAACAGGCCCCGCCGCACATTTTACAACAGCAAGACAGGCATACAGCAGGGCGACTGGCGTGAAAATAACATACAGCTGCAGGCCTCGGTTCCATTGAGCATCAACGCCCTCAACCATTCCTACAACTTTTCATTCAATACCCTGACCAGTTATACCCAGCGGTACGATGCAGAGAACCTTCCATCCAATTTCATCAAAACGGTGATCTTTCCCATGGAATACAATATGACCTTTACCCATACCACGAGGCTTGCACAGAGAGATATCGCCCCGCGATGGGCACAGACACTGAGATTTGTCTACGTGCACCAGCCATTTGACAGCCAGCTGGGCGGCCGCCTCTTTGCTGCCGAGGGGTTCCTTTATTTTCCGGGCCTGGCTAGAAATCATTCCTTCCTGGCCAACTTCAATTACCAGACCGCAACAGGAATCCGAAGGTTTGATCAGGAGATCAACACGGTCTACGGCTACAATAACATCAAAGCAAAAAGCGGACTAAACAACACCCTGTTGTTCAATTACCGCTTTCCCTTTGCATTTCCGGATGCTGAGCTGGGACCGGTTGCTTATATCAGAAACCTGAGGGCCAGCCTGTTTTGCCACTATGAAAACATCGGTACAGAAACAAACCTCGCAGAACCTAAAACCTTTGGTTTTGAATTGCGCAGCAGCATGCACTTGCTCCGTTACATGCCATTGGTAGATGTCGGCGGAAGATTTGTTTTTGTAAACAAAGTGTACAACCAAAATCCTATATTAGAATTAATTTTCAATTACAGCTTTTAAAGAAATCAGCCAATCCAATTAAGAAACGAGTCAATCCAAAAACTAACCTCTGGTAAACATGAGCGCAAAAACCATTTTCATTATCATATTTACAGTACTGATCACCATTTTCCTGATGGTCAATACAGATCCTGTATCCTTTGACTTTATTTTTGTAAAGAAGGATATTTCCAAATTGGTGATCGTCGGTGTATGTACCCTTGTGGGATTTATACTTGGCTTTCTGGCCGGCCGGCCCCGCACTACAGTAAGCACGTATGACAAAAACGGTCCCCGGGATTACCCTGAGGACCGTCAAAAAGATTACAGCCCTAAAAATGAGCTGAGTGATGAAGACCGAGACTACATCAGGTAACGGTTCAGGCTGAATTAATCTAAAGCTTGTTTAATATCACCGAGGATATCATCGATGTGTTCCAGGCCGATAGACAACCGCACAGTACCTTGCTCTATTCCTACTTCCAATCGTTGTTCCTCAGTCAATTTTGAATGTGTGCTCGTGGCCGGGTGCGTGGCAATAGATCTGGTGTCTCCCAGATTCGCGGAGATCGAAAACATTTTCAGTTTGTCCATAAAGCTGCTTGCCGCAGCAACACCCCCTTCAATAACTAGTGTAACAATACCGCCACCCTGTTTCATCTGCTTTTTAGCGATGGCATATTGCGGATGTGAAGGCAGAAAAGGATACATCACACGCTTGATCTTTGCATGACCCTCTAAAAACTCAGCGACTTTCAGCGCATTTTCGCAATGTCTGTCCATACGCACGGCAAGTGTCTCCAGGCTTTTGGACAACAACCAGGCATTAAACGGTGACATCGCCGGTCCGCTGTGTCTTGCAAAACCCTCTATTTCTTTCATCAATACAGCTGAACCTAAAATGATCCCGCCCAGTGTACGTCCTTGTCCGTCGATGAACTTGGTAGCTGAATGGATAGAAATATCTGCGCCCAGCTTTATTGGCTGCTGAAGGTAAGGTGTCGCGAAGCAATTGTCAATGACCAGCAGCACATTGTGCCTTTTAGCCAGCTTACCCAGCCACTCCAGGTCAATAATATCAATTCCCGGATTGGAAGGAGTCTCCACAAAGATGATTTTCGTATTTTCCTTAATGCCATTTTCCCACTGGTCCGGTTTATCCAGGTCAGCGTAGTCGTATGTAATGCCCCATTTGGCAAAAATATTGTTGAGCAGCTGGTGCGTAGAACCAAATACAGAACGGCTCGACAACACATGGTCTCCCGATTTCAGGAAAGTTGCAAAAGTAGTGAAGATCGCAGCCATTCCGCTTGCGGTAGCCCAGCCTGTTTCCGCACCCTCCAAAACCGCCATCTTTTCGATCAGCTCGTCAGTATTCGGATTGGCATAGCGGCTGTACACATTGCCTTCTTTTTCATTGGCAAACAGGGCCCGCATTTCTTCAGCATCGTCAAATTTGTAACTTGAGGTAAGGTACAAGGGCACAGAATGCTCTTTATAATGGCTTCTTTCGGCCTGTAAACGGATGGCCAGGGTTTCAAAATTCTCTTCCTGCATTTTATTTTGTATCAAAATATTAAGTATCAAGTATCGAGCTAACACACGCGGTGCTATTTGCTGCTATTGTTAATTGTATAAGTAAAGTTCAATTGCGCTGAACGGCCCAGAATATTGGACACTGAGCAGTATTTGTCAAAGGTCAAAGCCAAAGCCCGCTCCACTTTTTGCGCACTCAGCTCCCCGTAAAGGTCAAAATGAATATCGATGACGTCAAAAATCGGCGGCATCTCTTCCTCTTTTCGCGTGGCCTTAATGCTGATCTTCAGATCATCCAGCGGTTCCTTTTGCTTGGTCAGCACATTGACCATATCGATCCCGCTGCAACCACCGAGGCCTACCAACAGCATTTCCATTGGCCTGAAACCTTTGCCCGTACCGCCTATGGCTTCCTTGGCATCCAGCTCTACTTTAAAACCTGATGAATTCTCCGCTTCAAAATTAAATTTGCCGCTTTTACGTACTAAATTGATTTCCATTATTGCTAGTTCAATGTTATTTCTTGCGTTGTTCTGTTATCACCTATGTTTTCCGTCCTTCGTTGCAGGTGCCTTCATGACAGAGTAGCTGAGGTAAACACACATTATAGTGTTCCTAAACGTTATAAAAAACCTGATTTTCCTTTTCCAGATCAGTCAGCCTGATCGCGGATCTAAAGATCCCGAATACAGATGAACCGCTTCCGCTCATCGCCGCATACACAGCACCTGCATCATAAAGCCTGGTTTTAATCTGTTCTGTTTCCGGATATTTCATAAAAACAGGCCCCTCAAAATCATTCTTCAGATCCGTTTTCCAGTTTTCCAAAGGCAAATGTATTAAATCTTTCAGCGAAGTACTAGAAATTGAAGGTGTAATTCCAAGGTAAGCAGCTGCAGTAGACACATGTACGGGCGGTTTCACCAATACGAGGTAATAATTTGACAAATCTATGTCGAGGGGCGCAAACTGATCGCCCCTGCCAAAGGCATACACCGGTCTGTTTTGGATAAAAAAAGCACAGTCAGCCCCCAGTGCCCTGGCATAATCCTCCATTTGCGGGACAGACAAGCCCAACCCAAATTTATCATTGACCAGTTTAATCAGAAAAGCAGCATCAGAAGAACCGCCGCCAAGCCCGGCCCCAACAGGAATATTTTTCAATAAAGTAATCTTTTGCGGAGGCAAAGCAAAATCCTGTTGCAATACCTGAAAAGCTTTAATACAAATGTTGTCCCGGGCGTCTCCGGGAATATCGGTTCCCCTGACCCCGCAGCTGTTCTGCTCTGCATCGGTGAGTTCGACCACATCATAGATCTTTACCGGGTAAAATACAGTTTCCAGGTTGTGGTAACCATCGGGTCTTTTTTCAGTAATATGAAGGCCAAGGTTAATTTTGGCATTGGCAAATGCGAGCATAAATGACCTGATTTTGTTTAATCTGCCAAACTTACGAAAAGGTCGTCTTAAGACCAATGCATTTGCGGTTGATTTTCTAATGCTTTCTGCTGTTGATAAGACTCCTTTATGACACCTTATCTTTATGAATTCTTCACAATTTCTTCAAAGGGGTCTCTAGGGGGTTGAATGGTCCCCTGAACCTTCTAACCTTTCAGAGACGGCTACCAGGTCTTCCGGCGGGCACGAAGTGCAATCGGAAGCATATAAGCAGCAAAGTAAAAGCAGGGCGTACCCGATGAAGTTCTCGAAGATATTCCGTACTTTTGTATACGTGGACAAAAACATTTTTTTAGTATTTCAATGAAGCAATATTTAGATTTAATGCAGCACGTGCTGGACCAGGGCACGCAAAAACACGACCGTACCGGAACAGGCACTATCAGCGTATTCGGATACCAGATGCGGTTTAACCTGCAGGACGGCTTTCCGATGGTGACTACAAAAAAGCTGCATCTAAAATCGATCATTCATGAACTCATCTGGTTTTTGAGCGGTGACACCAATATCAAATATTTAAAAGATAACGGAGTAAGGATCTGGGACGAATGGGCAGATGAAGATGGTAACCTAGGACCTGTATACGGCTCTCAATGGCGCTCATGGCCCAGGCCTGACGGCGGACACATTGATCAGATTACCAAGATTGTTGATACCATTAGAAATAACCCCGATTCCAGACGGATCATCGTTTCTGCCTGGAATGTTGCGGAAGTTGACAATATGGCCCTGCCGCCCTGCCATGCTTTTTTTCAGTTTTATGTGGCTGACGGCAAACTGAGCTGCCAGCTTTACCAAAGAAGTGCTGATATATTTTTAGGTGTACCTTTTAATATTGCTTCTTATGCACTGCTGACCATGATGGTCGCCCAGGTATGTGGCCTGCAGTATGGAGATTTCATCCACACGCTTGGTGACGCACATTTGTACAACAACCACATCGAGCAGGCAAAGCTGCAACTGAGCCGTGAGCCCAAAGTGCTTCCGGTCATGGAGATCAATCCTGAGGTAAAGGGCATTTTTGATTTCAAATTTGAAGATTTCACTTTGAAAGGTTACGATCCGCACCCGCACATTAAAGGAGCAGTAGCAGTATGATGGTCAGTATAGTAGTAGCCATCGCTGAAAACAATGCCATAGGAAAAGACAACGAGCTGCTATGGTACCTCCCTACAGACCTGAAACATTTCAAAACGATCACCAAAGGACATACGGTCATCATGGGCCGCAAGACCTTTGATTCTATTGGAAAGCCGCTGCCGCACCGGCGCAACATTGTGATCACCCGGTCCGGAGATCTGAAGATTGAGGGGGCAGAAGTTGTCAATACAATAGATGAGGCCCTGGCGCTCTGCGCCGGTGAGGAAGAGGTTTTTATAGTAGGCGGCGCCGAGATCTATAAACTCGCGATGGAAAAAACAGACCGTATTTATCTGACTACCGTACACCAGTCCTATGAGGCTGACGCTTATTTCCCCGGGATAAATCATAACCTATGGAAGGAAACAGCTTCGGAACGGCATGAGCCAGACGAAGTTAACAGTGTGGCCTTCACATTCTCCACATTGGAGCGTGTTTAGCACAGCCAAACATTACCAAACATTTGCCGGCGCGAATAGTTTTGAGTTCCATAATAAAAAATTCATAACGTGGCCTATTATTTAAAAAAATAATTAGATTTGCCGACTTGTTAAAAAACAGATATAGCTGATATAGACTAATAACTACAAACAAATGCAGGGTAAAGGTTTTATTAAATTTCTGGCAATACTACTGGGTATTGTCTGTGTGTATTCTCTCTCATTCAACTTTGTTACTTCAAAGGTTGAAAAAGACGCAAAGGCTTTTGCCAAAGGCGATCCAAATAAGGAAAAAGCTTATTTAGACTCTATGGCCACTGTACCGGTTTATCCGCTTTTGGGATTCAACTATCAGTTTTGTAAAGAAAAAGAGATCAACCTTGGACTTGACCTTAGGGGTGGTATGAACGTAACGATGGAGATATCGTTGGCGAACCTGGTTAAATCACTGGCAAACGAATCTGATGACGCCAATTTAAACCTTGCAATAAAAAACGCACAGGCACAGACCAGTGCCGGCGGTAAAGATTTTATTTCTGCTTTTGTAAATGAGTTTGAAAAAATAAATCCAAACGGAAAACTGGCTGATTATTTTTCAAACCAGGATAACGCTTCAGTTTTAAAACCAAATGCCACTAACAAAGAAGTAAAAGATTTCCTTACGAAAGAAGCAGATAACGCGATAGACCGTTCATTTATCATCATCCGCAGCCGTATTGATGGATTCGGAGTGGTGAGCCCGAATATGCAAAAGCAGGAAGGCACAAACCGTATCCTGATCGAATTGCCCGGTGTTGACGAAAGTGCCAAACAACGTGTACGTAAATTGTTGTCCGGCTCTGCGGAGCTGCAATTCTGGCATGTTTACAATAACGAGGAAGTGTATCCGATTATGGATAACATCAACAGGACACTTGCCGCTTCATTGAAAAGCACTGATACTGCAGCTGTTGCTAAAGGTGCGGCGGATACTGCTGCTAAATCAGAAAGTAAACTGGCAGGGCTGGCTAAAGCAAAAGATACTAAAGATACGTCAGCTACCGCCAAAATACTGGAGCAGACAAAATCCAATCCTTTGTTTGCCGTGCTAACCCCTCCTTCTTTTACAGCGGAAAACGGACAGCAATCTTTGCGTCCGGGACCAGTTGTGGGTTGGGTTGCTCAAAAAGATACAGCTAAAGTAAACGCATTCTTCAAAAGGCCGGAAATTGCATCCATCATCCCTCAGACCTATAAGTTTATGTGGGGTGTAAAACCTGCTGACCTGGGTGTTGCAAATACCAGCAAGATTTTTGAACTGTATGCAATAAAAGTAACTTCCCTTGACGGAAAACCGGATCTTGGTGGAGAAGCAGTAAGCAATGCACGTGACGATTTTAGCAGCGAAGACAACAAGCCCGAGGTTACCATGTATATGACTGGTGAAGGTGCTGCCAAATGGAAAAAAATGACTGCTGAGGCTTTTGCGGCCAAAGGTGCTATTGCAATTGTACTGGATAATCAGGTCTATTCCGCACCATCGGTGAATGGAGAAATTCCGGGTGGTGTTTCCCAGATCTCCGGAAACTTCAAACCAGAGGAAACCAAAGATTTGGCCAATGTGTTAAAGGCTGGTAAATTACCTGTGCCTGCGCACATCGTTGGTGAATATGTGGTGGGCCCAACCCTTGGTCAGGAGTCTATCAACAGTGGTCTGATCTCATCTATTGTCGGCTTGGTCGTAGTACTGATCTTCATGGCCATTTATTACAGTAAAGCTGGTTGGGTTGCCAATATCGCTTTGGTGACCAATTTATTCTTCCTGATCGGTGCCATGACCTCATTAGGAGCCGTGTGGACCCTGCCTGGTATTGCCGGTCTGGTATTGACTATCGGTATGGCAGTAGATGCCAACGTATTGATCTATGAGCGTATCAAGGAAGAGCTGGCAGCCGGTAAGGCTGTCCGTCAGGCAATTGCCGATGGTTATAGTAATGCATATTCTGCAATCATTGATTCTAATATTGTAACCTTAATAACAGGTATTATTTTATTCTACCTGGGTACAGGACCGATCAAGGGTTTTGCTACTACATTGGTACTCGGTATCATTACGTCTCTTTTCACATCGATCTTCATCACCCGTCTGGTATTCGAAGGCTTACTGAAAAAAGATGGTAAGATATCTTTCTCAATTCCTTTTACCGCAAACATTTTTAAAGACTCGAACTTTAATTTTGTAAGTGGCCGCCGTAAGTTTTATATTTTCTCATCTGTCATCATTATAGCAGGTATCATTTCCATCTTTACTAAAGGATTTAGTCTGGGTGTGGATTTTAAAGGTGGACGTGCGTATGTGGTTCAGTTTGAAAAAGACATCAGCACAATTGAGGTGAGAGATGCGCTGGATGACGAGTTTGGCCAGGCGCCGGAGGTGAAAACTTTTGGGATCGGTAATCAGGTCAGGATCACTACTTCTTATCTGATAGACCAAACCGATGAAAACATTGATGACCAGGTGGAACAAAAACTGGCCGCCGGTCTGAAAAGTTTAAAAAACCCGTATCAGATTAAGGATGCCCAGAAGATCGGCCCGACAATGGCCAATGACATTAAAACCTCTGCGATATGGGCAGTATTACTTGCCATCGTTGCAGTATTTATTTATATCGTGATCCGGTTTAAAAATGTTCAGTTTGGCCTGGCAGCGGTGATTGCATTATCTCATGACGTGCTGGTATTGCTGGCGATCTTCTCTATATTCAATGGCTGGCTGCCATTCTCCCTGGACATTGACCAACAGTTCATTGCGGCAATTCTAACCGTAATGGGTTATTCTATGAACGATACGGTTGTTGTATTTGACCGTGTAAGGGAATACCTGGGGCAAAGCCGTCACAAAAACGAAGATATGCCTACCATTGTAAACAATGCACTGAACAGCACGCTAAACCGGACCGTAGTTACGGGATTGTGTGTGATGCTTGCATTATTGGTATTGTTCTTCTTCGGTGGCGATATCCTGAGAGGGTTTTCGTTTGCAATGCTAATTGGTGTAATCTTCGGTACTTATTCATCATTGTTCGTAGCAACCCCATTTGTGGTGGAGTTTACGCGCAAAAGAGAAGATCAGGTTTACAAATAAGAGTTTTAAAGGCTTCTTTAATAAAAAAGGCATCCGGTTTGGATGCCTTTTTGTTTGTTGTGTATCTTTGTCCTAACTAACACAGGAAATTCCATAAAAGACGAATAAATGCAGCAACCGGTTAAATTGATTGAATGCCCGAGAGATGCCATGCAGGGCATCCACGATTTTATTCCTACCGATATCAAGGCCGCATACATCAACCTGCTCCTGCAGGTGGGATTTGATACCATAGACTTTGGAAGTTTTGTATCGCCCAGGGCCATACCTCAACTGCGCGATACCAGGGAAGTTTTAGCAAAGCTTGATCTTTCTGTTACCTCTTCAAGCCTTCTTGCCATTGTAGCCAATTTAAGAGGCGCCCAGGAGGCGGTATCATTTGAAGAGATCGATTACCTGGGCTTTCCTTTCTCTATCTCTGAGACCTTCCAGCAAAGAAATGCCAATACGACAATCTCGCAATCCATGGATATTGTAAAACAGATGATGGAATTGTGTGATAGGAATGACAAGACTGCTGTGGTCTATCTTTCTATGGGTTTTGGAAATCCCTACGGGGATCCCTGGAATGTGGAGATACTCGAGCAATGGGCAACTGAACTGGTAGACAACGGTGTGAAGGTCCTTTCTTTGTCGGACACTACCGGGGTCTCGTCGCCCGAGAAAATAAAGACGATATTGCCGGCACTGGTGTCAAAATTCAACTCGACAGAAATTGGCCTGCATTTGCACAGTACTCCTTCGACCCGGCAGGAGAAAATAGCAGCTGCATATGAATGCGGCTGTACGCGCTTTGACAGTGCGCTGAAAGGTTTTGGGGGCTGTCCTATGGCAGCAGATGCTCTGACAGGTAACCTGGCCACAGAAGATCTGATCAGTTATCTGAACACCAGAGGTCTGTCTTTAGATCTTGATATGGATAAATGGCAGGAAGCCCTGGCTTTTTCTTCGAAGGTCTTTTCATAGGAGGGAAAGCCCTTTACAATCTTTTTACCATTTTAAAGTGTTGAATACCGGCTTCTTCAAACTGCTCGCCTTCGGCGATGAAACCAAACCTGGAGTACATGCGCATGGCATCAAGCTGGGCATTGAGGTAAATGTAGCCAGCGTCTCCGGGCAGGTCAGACAAGGCTGCGGCAACGAGGGCCTGCCCTATTCTCTTGCCTCTGTGTTCCATTAAAACAGCAAAGCGCTCCAGCTTATAACCGTTATCTGTTTTACGCCAGCGGCAGGCGCCACAGGGTTCGCCGTTTAACAACGCAAGAAAGTGTACAGATTCTCCCTCATGCTCCCATTCCAGTTCAGGCGGACAGTTCTGTTCATCTACAAATACAGTTTTTCTTACCGCAAAGACTTTTTCCAAATCGTCTTTGCTATGTACTTTGTTTACCTGAAGTGTTTCCATAGTGGCAATTGCTTAATTAAAGAGATGATATAAAGATAATGTTTCCCATGTTTCTTAATGGTTATATGTTCGTCATGATAGGCATCCATAATTAATGTCAAGCCATAAACAAAAAAAGCGCCTTAAGTAATTCTCAAGGCGCTTCGTATTCCATATCCTATAGACAATTACAGTTTATCACTGGCGTCCTTACAGTTTAAATCTTCAAATGCCTGTTTCAGGCGTGCAACAAATTGCTCTTCGCCTTTACGTAACCAGACACGCGGATCATAATATTTCTTGTTGGGTTTATCTTCACCATCCGGGTTGCCGATCTGGCCCTGAAGATAGGCTTCATTGGCTTTATAATAATCCAGGATACCTTCCCAGAATGCCCATTGCATATCTGTATCAATATTCATTTTGATGGCACCGTAAGAAATGGCTTCTCTGATCTCTTCCTGAGAAGAACCTGAACCACCGTGGAATACAAAATTAATAGGTTTTTCAGCGGTCAATCCCAGTTTTTCTTTGATGTAATCCTGAGAGTTTTTAAGGATAACCGGCTGAAGCTTCACATTACCCGGTTTATATACACCATGAACATTACCAAAAGCGGCGGCCACCGTAAACTTATCACTGACCTTGCTCAGTTCCTGGTAAGCATAAGCTACTTCAGAAGGCTGGGTGTATAGTTTGGAACTGTCTACATCACTGTTATCAACGCCGTCCTCTTCACCGCCTGTTACACCAAGCTCGATCTCAATAGTCATTCCCATTTTTGACATACGCTCCAGGTATTTGGCAGAGATCTCCATGTTTTCTTCAATTGACTCTTCAGAAAGATCCAGCATGTGCGAGGAGAACAATGGCTTTCCGTGTTCTGCGAAGAACTGCTCGCCATGATCCAGCAATCCGTCTATCCATGGCAAAAGTTTTTTGGCAGCATGGTCAGTGTGCAATACAACAGCTACACCATAGTGTTCAGCCAATAAATGAACGTGCTTAGCTGCAGATACTGCACCTAAGATGCAGGCTTTCAAACCATCATTATTTAATGTCTTACCAGCATAAAACTGTGCTCCGCCATTAGATAATTGTATAATTACCGGTGAATTAACCGCCTTGGCAGTTTCCATCACTGCATTTATGGTGTTTGTGCCGGTAACATTTACTGCTGGTAATGCAAATTGATGTTTTTTTGCCTGTTCAAACAATTCCTGAACGGCATCTCCGTAAACTACGCCCTTGTAACCTTTTAAACTCATCTTTAATATTTTAATGTACGCCGAAGTTAGGAAAAATATCATTTTTGGCAAAGGTAAAGCGCATTATTTTGCATTAATATGCTTTCTTTCAGCACATTTTCATCCCAGACCGATATAAACGGCAGGGCACTTTCCGGTCATTAAAAACAACCTTAAACTGTTCTCATTTTTTTTTGTTTCTTTGTAGTCGCATTTTTCAGGAAATAACATGGCTTGGTTTAAGAGAGAAAAAAAAGGTATCAGTACCCTTACAGAAGAAAAAAAAGAAGCACCAGACGGTTTATGGAACAAATGTCCTAATTGTAAAAAGGCATTACACACCGCTGATCTTTTAGAAAATAAATACGTTTGTCAATATTGTGATTACCATTTGAGGGTAGGTTCCAAAGAGTACTTCCAGGTACTGTTTGATGAAAACCAGTTTACTGAACTGTTTCCGGACCTCAAGTCCGCCGATCCGCTGAATTTCACAGACACCAAACCTTATAAAGACAGATTGGTGGAAAGCATCGCTAAAACTGGCCTGAAAGACGCCATAAGAGCCGCACACGGCAAGATCGAAGGTGAAGATCTGGTTGTAGCCTGTATGGATTTTAATTTCATAGGCGGTTCCATGGGCTCTGTGGTGGGTGAAAAGATCGCCCGCAGCATCGATTATTCAATGAAGCACAAAATCCCTTTCCTGATGATTTCCAAATCCGGCGGTGCCCGGATGATGGAAGCGGCTTTTTCGTTAATGCAAATGGCCAAAACCTCAGCTAAATTAGCGCTGCTGAGCCAGGCAAAGATTCCATACATCTCTTTACTTACTGATCCTACTACCGGCGGCGTAACGGCATCCTATGCGATGCTCGGAGACATCAACATCGCTGAACCCGGTGCCCTGATAGGCTTCGCCGGACCAAGGGTCATCAAAGAAACCATTAAGAAAGACCTGCCTAAAGGCTTCCAGACTGCTGAATTCGTTTTAGAACATGGTTTCCTGGACTTTATAGTAGACCGCCGGGCGATGAAAGCAAAACTGGCTGCCTTTATTAAAATGATGAAACACTAAATGATAAGGATCTGCGAAGATCTTAAACTATATTAATAAAGAAGGCCGGCTCAATTGAACCGGCCTTCTTCGTTAAACATCCGTCATTGCGAGGCACGAAGCAATCTCATCATGTATGAGATTGCTTCGTGCCTCGCAATGACGTGAAGCTTATTATTCAGTTTGTTTATTTATCTCCCTGCCTTTCCACTTTGCTTTCCCTAAAATTTAGTGTCTTTGAGAGGACATAGGATTTGTGCCCTTTTTCAGGGCACAAGGTCCAGTCCGAAAAAAGATCACTCAATTTTACCTATCACTCAATTTTACCTTTTACTACTTATTAGCAGGATCAGTAGAAAGTGAATAAGGAAAAGCAGCCTCCGTTGTCCCTCTTGTCATATTCGGTTTGGCCGACATGTCAAAATCCAATACTGCACCTTTCAATAAACCAGAATGGCTCAGCCAGTTCTTGCTGTGCACCGCGCCATTGACCTTAAGTCCGTTCACATATTTATTTGCATCACTGTTAGCAGGTGCGTTGATCACGATCTGTTTGCCATTCTCCAGGTTCAGGGTCACTTTCTTAAAATAGGGCGTACCCAGAACATACTGGTCCGTAGCCGGAGTAACCGGATAGAAACCAAGTGCAGAGAATACATACCAGGCAGAAGTCTGACCATTGTCCTCATCGCCGCAATAGCCATCAGGTGTTGCCTTATACATCCTGTTCATGGTCTCACGTACCCAATACTGGGTTTTCCATGGTGCGCCGCCATAGTTGTACAAATAGATCATGTGCTGGATCGGCTGATTGCCATGCGCATACTGGCCCATATTGGCGATCTGCATCTCACGGATCTCATGGATCACACCACCATAATAACTGTCGTCAAATATCGGCGGAAGCGTGAACACAGAATCCAGCTTCTGAACAAACTTTTCCTTACCGCCCATTAATTTAGACAAGCCATCAATATCCTGGAATACTGACCAGGAATAATGCCAGCTGTTGCCCTCAGTAAACGCATCTCCCCATTTAAACGGATTGAACGGCGACTGAAAACTACCGTCTTTGTTTTTACCGCGCATCAGGCCGCTTGCCGGATCAAACAGCTTTTTGTAGTTCATTGCTCTTTTTTTGAAAATATCGATCTCAGAAGCTGGTTTTCCCAATGCCTTACCCAATTGATAAATGGCAAAATCATCATAAGAATACTCAAGTGTCCTGGCCGCATTTTCATTGATCTTCACATCATAAGGCACATAACCTAGTTCATTGTAATATTTAACACCCAAACGGCCAACAGCCGGCATCGGGCCTTCATTATCTGCACCATGTTTTACCGCATCCCAAAGTGTATTGATGTCATACCCGCGCAATCCTTTTATATAAGCATCAGCCACCACCGAAGCGGAGTTATTGCCCACCATGACACTCGCCAAGCCAGGACTGGACCATTCAGGCAGCCAGCCTCCTTCTTTAAAGTCATTGGCAAGACCTTCCTGCATCTCTTTGTTTATTGAAGGATACATCAGGTTCAGGAATGGGTAAAGCGCTCTGAAAGTATCCCAGAAGCCGGTTCCGCCAAACATATACCCAGGCAATATTTTGCCATTATAAGGACTCCAGTGCATGATTTTGTTGTTGGCATCCAATTCATATAGTTTATTCGGAAAGAATAGGGTACGGTAAAGGCAAGAGTAAAAAGTGCGGGCCTGATCGATTGTTCCGCCTTCAACGCTGATCCTGCTGAGTGTTTTATTCCAGACTGCTTTTGCTTTGTTTTTGGTCGCCTCAAAACTGTCATTCGCCAACTCTCTTTTCAAAGAAATATCTGCCTGCTCAATGCTGATGAAAGAAGAAGCAACTTTCATGTTTACCTGTTCACCCTTAGCAGTTTTGAATCCCACAACCGCTCCGGCATGATCAGCGGTCAGCTCCAGCACATCTTTCTGAAGATCATTACCCTTCCATGAACTTGCGGAAGTAAAAGGTTTATCAAAATAGATGACAAAGTAATTCTTGAAGTTTTCCGGCACCTTATGAGAATGCCTGGTGCTATAGCCAACGATCTTACGCTCCGATGGAATGATTTTTATGTAAGAGCCTTTATCAAAAGCATCGATAACTACGTAAGAGTCATCAGTTTCTGGAAACGTAAAACGAAATTGCGCAGCCCTTTCAGTAGGGGCGATTTCGGTAGTTACATCTGCGTCGGCAAGGTAAACGCTGTAGTAATAAGGTTTGACAGTCTCAGATTTATGAGAATACCAGCTTGCACGGTCGTCCTGGTTGAACCGAAGTTTACCGGTCACCGGCATGACCGAAAACTGACCATAATCGTTCATCCAAGGAGAAGGCTGGTGAGTCTGTTTAAACCCCCTGATCTTGTCCGCATCATAGGTATAGGCCCATCCGTCGCCCATTTTACCGGTTTGCGGAGTCCAGAAGTTCATGCCCCAGGGCACTGCTATCGACGGATAAGTATTTCCATTAGACAAAGAAGGCTTACTTGCGGTCCCCATCAGCGGATTGATCCATTCAACGGGGTCGGTAACCTTCCCAACTGTTTGTGCGGATGCACCAAACGACGCCACAACAAGTGAGGCGATTAAAATTTGTTTAATCATATTATTAAGGTTCATCTTATGTGCTACAATACAGGATTTTCAGTATACGCTTTCCACTGCTCATCTAGGGTTTTGCCTGTTTCTTTTTTCCAGATGTCATCAGTATAGGTGCGCGCACGGAGGCTGGCATCTAATTTTTTAACCAGATCTTTATTGCCATGGTTTTCAAGCCATACCAAAAATCTGGCAGTAATCCGGTAACTGTTGGTGTAACTCTGTGCAGGATTAAACTCAGTCAGCGTCCAGCCCGCGCCGGGGTTGTCCACTCCGAACTTATAACGCACAAAATCGGCAATGCCTTCGGTAAGCCAGCCTGGTCCCCTGGTACCGCCTGAGCGGCGGCGGCCTCCGTAATTCTGCACTACATGCATAACCTCATGCGTAACCACGTCTACATCACCCGGTTTCTTTCTGAAATACGCAGGATTGTAAACAATCCTGCCGCCTCCGGTCGCGGCCACACCTTTGTATGCAGTATCTATCTCAAAATTTACAGTTGTTGCAGCGGTGTCGTTGTATTCCTTTTTTAACAAGGGATATACCTTAAAAAAGGTTTCGATCATTCTTTTCTTCAATACAGGATCAAATGAAGCATCATTACTCGAAAAGTTTAGCGTAAGCCCGTCTTTTGTCACAGTTTCCTTTTCCTGCGCGCGAAGACCTCCTGTACCCAGGATAAACTGTCCGGCTATAAACAATAGCGTAAGTTTTTTGTTCATATTGGTTAAATTATAAAACGTTTTAGCACACAAATAAACAGAATTAAAAAGAAAAAACTCAATTCCACAGGTAAAAATTTAGAAGCAATATAGAGTTTTAACTCTATTTAATAAAACAAAAAACACAGCCCTGTTTTGGACTGTGTTTCGGGGAACTGCACGCCGTTCCTTTTCTGCTATCTTTTATTTCCTTTATTCTGTTCCCGGCGTTACGCCCGGCTCATGGCTGGATCCCAGCGGTTTATTCTTGCGTCCGGGCATTTTAGTGAGTGAAGACCTGTCAAAGCTATTGGCTGATGAAGTTTCGCCACTGGTCTGATTTTCGCTCCGGTCGTCGGTTTCCTTATACACCTTTCTCTTTTTCTCCTGATTATCTTTAACTGAATTGTTCATCATTTCAAAGGTTTAGTGATCAATAAACGTTTGTTTATAATAACACCTTTGAATATTTATTGTTTAATTATTTTAAACAGATACATTCTGACTGACAATCTGTTTTACCTTATCCACCACGAAATCCAGTTCTTCCCGGGTATTATACTTACTAAAAGAAAACCTTATGGATGGGCGGTTGGGATCGGCAGCGATGCCAGTAAGGACGTGCGAGCCAATATTTGAGCCTGAAGAGCATGCACTGCCACCTGATGCAGAAACACCGCTGATATCGAGATTGAACAATAGCATATCAGACATGTCCATTGCCGGGAACGAAACATTAAGCACTGTATATAAACTCTTGTCGGCATCTGTTTCCCCATTAAAGAAAAGATCGGGAACTTCTGAACTCAGTTTATCTTTCAGGTAAGTCTTCAGCTCCTGTATATATATTTGATGCGCCTCCATTTCTGCATAGGCCATTTGCAATGCTTTCGCAAGACCAACGATACCATACACATTCTCTGTCCCCCCTCTCATGTTGCGTTCCTGCGCGCCGCCGGAAATCATCGGGCTGATCTTGATGGCATGATTCACATATAGGAAACCGACACCCTTGGGCCCGTGCAATTTATGTGCAGCACAAACAATAAAATGAGCTTTAAGTTTCCTAACATCATGTTTGTAATGTCCCATGGTCTGTACTGTGTCGCAATGATAAATGGCATTGTAAGCTTCACAAATGTCTCCTACCCGCTCTATATCCGTCAATGTTCCAATCTCATTATTGGCGTGCATCAGTGAAACAAAAGAACGCTCATTGTTCTTCAGCAGTTCTTCCAGGTGCCCATAGTCAATGTTTCCTTTGGCATCTACATTGACGAAACTCAGCTTATCGATAACACCCTGCTGCAACAGCATGTTTAACGTGTGCTCTACCGCATGGTGCTCGATTTTTGAGGTAATGGCATGTTTGATGTTAAATGCAGCAATACCACTGCGAATAGCGGTATTATCGGCTTCGGTACCTCCCGACGTAAAGAAGATCTCTGCAGGTGTGGCGTTCAGCAAGCCGGCAACAGTCTTCCTTGCTTTTTCTATCAGGGTACGTACTTCGCGGCCCTGGGCATGTATAGAAGAAGGGTTGCCGTAGTACCTCTGCATCACGTTTACCATCTCTGCTATGACCTCGGGATCCAAAGGTGTTGTCGCTGCATTGTCCAGATAAATCCTTTCCATTGCTTAACTCAGCTTTAATATCTCTTTGATATCAGAGATGATCTTCGCGGCGAGGTTCTCCGCCACTGTTTCAGTACCGGCCTCACTGTAGATCCTGATGATCGGTTCGGTGTTTGATTTTCTTAAATGCACCCACTCCTTGTCAAACTCTATTTTCAAACCGTCAATCGTAGAATTCGGCTGATTTTTATAGCGCTCCTGTACTTTCAGCAAGAGGGCATCTATGTCCATTTCCGGAGTCAGCGTGATTTTATTTTTTGAAATATGATAAGCCGGATAGGTACTGCGCAACACCGAAATTGGTTTGCCAAATTTCGCAAGATGTGTCAGGAACAAGGCAATTCCAACCAACGCATCACGGCCGTAATGCAGCTCAGGATAGATGATACCGCCATTTCCTTCGCCGCCTATGATCGCATTGGTCGCCTTCATTTTGTTGACTACGTTTACTTCACCCACCGCCGCAGCATTGTATTCGCCTCCGGCCTTTTCAGTCACATCTCTCAATGCCCTGGTCGATGACAGATTGGAAACTGAATTGCCTGGTGTATTTTTTAATATATAATCTGCTACAGCAACCAGCGTATATTCTTCGCCAAACATACTTCCGTCTTCATTGACAAAGCAAAGGCGGTCCACATCAGGATCCACGACAATACCGAGATCTGCATTCTTGCTTTGTACTATCTTAGCGATTTCAGTAAGGTTTTCCGGCAGCGGCTCAGGATTATGCGGAAAATGACCGTTCGGCTCACAATACAATTCATAGACGGTTTTTACCCCAAGGGCTTTCAGCAGCGCAGGAATAAATATTCCGCCGCTGGAATTTACGCAGTCTATAGCGATCTTGAAGTTGGCTGCCTTTATCGCCTCCACATCCACAAGCGGAAGTGTCAGGATCACATCTATATGTTTTTGAAGATAGGTATCGTTGCCGGTTACTTTGCCCAGGTCGTCTACATCTGCAAATGCAAATTCAGCTCTTTCTGCAATGTCAAGAACCTCTTTTCCATCAGCATCACTGATAAACTCGCCATCGGCATTCAGCAGTTTCAGGGCGTTCCATTGTTTGGGATTGTGGCTGGCCGTCAAAATAATACCACCGCCAGCCTGCTCCATTGGCACCGCGATCTCTACAGTAGGTGTGGTGGAAAGACCAAGATCAATCACTTCTATACCCAAACCCTGTAAGGTGCCTATAACCAGGTTATTCACCATTTCACCAGAGATCCTGGCATCTCTGCCCAGCACGATTTTTCTGTTATTGGTCTTGCTGACTACCCATGAACCATAAGCAGCAGTAAATTTTACAATGTCAATTGGGGTTAAACCATCACCGGCGATACCACCGATCGTTCCCCTGATACCAGAGATAGATTTTATAAGTGTCAAAGTATTTGTTTTTTTTCAAAAGTAGCAAAAAAACAGGAAACGACTTATTTTAGGTTTGTCCCTGTAAAGAAAATTACACGATTAAAACTTTAACTACTCCCCAAATAATCCTGCCGTATGCATTTCAAAATGCTATCTTTGTATTTTTCTAAAACATCAAAAATACAGCTCTATGCAGCGAAAATGGTTTCAATATTGGTTCAACTCGCCTTTTTATCATATATTATATAGCCAGCGGGATGATGCCGAAGCAGAATTTCTGATTGATAACCTTTCCGCTTATTTAAAACCAGAAGCAAATTCCAGGATTCTTGACATTGCCTGCGGCAGAGGCAGGCATGCTGTATATCTCCACAAAAAAGGATATGATGTAACCGGTATTGACCTTTCAGAGCAAAGCATTAAATATGCGCAGCAATTTGAGCAAAAGAACCTGCATTTCTTTGTTCACGACATGCGGAGACTGGCATTTATCAATTATTTTGACATTGCTCTCAACATGTTCACCAGTTTTGGATACTTTGAAACAGAAAAAGATCATGTGAATGCGCTGAAATCCTTTAGAAAAGGCCTCAAGGCTGACGGAACTTTAGTCATAGATTATTTCAATACCCAAAAGATCATCAAAAACCTGACCAGCCAGGAAATCAAAACACTGGATGGCATAGAGTTCCACCTGCATAAATTCGTGTCAGACGGAAAAATCATCAAGCATATTAACTTTGAGCACAGAAACAAAGTTTATGCTTTCGAAGAGCGGGTACAGGCCTTTACCCTGGCAGATTTTGAACGTATGTTTGAGAAGAGCGGCCTTCACATCAGTGCGACATTCGGCAGCTATGGCCTGGATCCTTACGATGCAGAAAAATCTGATCGTTTGATCTTAATCTGTAAAAAAGCATGATAGAGAGCCTGATGCAATTTGATACGGATCTTTTTTTAAAGATCCACAGGGGACTCAGCAATCCGTTTTTTGACTGGCTCTTTCCGATCATGCGCAACAGGTTTACCTGGGCACCTTTATACTTGTTCATCATCATTTTCTGTTTTAGGGAATACAAAAAAAAAGGCTGGTACATTATAGGAATGCTGCTCTTTACATTTGCCATGGGCGATCTGCTGGCATCAAGACTGATCAAACCTTTTGTATTCAGACTAAGGCCCTGCAACGAGCCTGATCTTGTCGATGAGATCATTCACCGCATACCTTGCGGAAGCGGCTACAGCTTTCCTTCTGCACACGCCACAAATCATTTTGCAATTGCGATATTCCTGATCGTTGTATTTTACAGCAGGTGGAAACCGGTTCTTCCCCTTGGCCTGGCCTGGGCTTTTATCATCTCCTTCTCTCAGATCTATGTGGGTGTCCATTATCCGCTGGATACCCTGGCAGGGGCAATTCTGGGAACACTAATAGGGCTTACGACCTCAAAATTATACAAAACGCTACAACCGACATTATAATGGAAATCTGGAAGATATTTATATTATTTCTTAGTGCTTTTTCAGGCGGGGCCGCCATTTTTTTGGTTAAAAGCGATAAATCCCAGCTTTTAAAGCTTATTCTTTCTTTCAGCGGAGCGTACCTTTTTGCCATCACTGTGCTGCACCTCATCCCCGATGCCTACAACAGCTCAGATGGTGAAGAAATCGGAATATTTATATTGGTAGGCTTTTTACTTCAGGTTTTCCTGGAACAGTTTTCAGAAGGAGTTGAACACGGCCACATCCACAAACACCACGGGAGCCATGCATTTCCGTATGGCATTATGGTCAGCCTGTGTTTACATGCCTTTTTGGAAGGAATGCCTCTGGCTAAGGATCAGCACAATGCACTGATATTCGGTATCGCATTGCACCATATTCCGGCGGCATTCGCGTTAGCCAGTATATTGATGCAAAACCATTTCAACAAAAAGAATATCATTATTTATATTTCTGTTTTTGCACTGATGGCGCCACTGGGTTTCTATGTAAGCTATGGCCTTAGCAACGGCACCATCGGCGGTGTGGAAGATTATTTCAATAAGATCATGGGTATAGTGATTGGTATCTTTCTGCACATCTCTACCACGATCCTGTTTGAATCAAGTGTAGACCATAAGGTGAGCAAAAGAAAAATGATTGCTGTTTTATGCGGCATAGGCATCGCGCTGATCGGTTACTTTACCTCAGCACATACACACTAACCTCTCATTTTATCCAGCAGGACATTCAATTGTGCGGCTTCGTGCTCGGTCAGATTTGAAGAAATAATACCGGAGATATTGACCTCCTTATCCATCTGGTCAAGCAGCCCCAGCCCTTTAGCGCTGATCAAAATGTCAACTGCGCGCTTGTCAGACCCGTTTGCTTTTTTAAATACAAGACCCTTTTGCACCAGGCGGTCCACGATCCTCGAAGCATCACTCATTTTATCCAGCATCCTGGACCTGAGCAGGTTTATAGTCGAGGGTCTGGGATGCTGACCTCTAAGTATCCTTAATATATTAAATTGCTGTGTGGTAATCTCATAGGGCACAATGATCTGTTTTAACCTGTCAATGCACCAGGAATAGGTATATAAAACATTCACTATAGCCTGCTGATGTTCACTCTCAAACTGAGTAGTATAGGTTTCTTTCTGCAATTGCATGTCTGGTTACTTCTACTTTATTGCTTTTTATCCGGTGCATCTTTTACTTTTTCCTTGCCAAATCCCCATGGACAATGCCTGCATTTATTCTTACAGCAATAGCCCCTCTTTAAATGGTAGGCCTCAGTGAAAACCATAAAACCATTTTCATTGAAATAAAAGTCTATACCTTCCTTCATCAGTTAAGCAATTTAACGACCAAACTTTTTTCGTAATGCTTCTGCAATTGGAATCCATTCCCGTGATTGGTCCAAACCTGCTGAGGTTTAACCTGTTCTATTGTTGTGACGATGTCGTTCCAGTCCGCATGATCGGAGATGTACAACTGAATTTCATGGGCGCTTTGCAAGTGCTTCCAACCAGTAGCAAATACCCTTACAACATTGATAGCCTTAAAATAGCTTCTGAATACCATTGGCGGCACCATATAGACCATTCCCGTAACATTGTTCTTCATTACTTTACGGTCATAAACCTCATACCTGCCCACATTTACACCCATATGTTCATATATCTTCACAAACGGCATCATGCTATGGTGCAGCAATATCCTTTTTTCAGTACAATGATCACTGATCAGGCTGATCAGGCGCTGGCACTTTCCGAGCGCATAAGCGCCCAGCATGATGTTGTTTGGTGTTGAACTGAGCTTTAAGATCTCCTGCTCCGCGACAGGATGTTGCGTATCCGGGTCCGCAAAAGTCGTCTCCGTGATCAGCACATCTGCATTGACAAATTCAACCGGCTCACAAGTCTTATCAGGCTGCAGCTTGTAATCCCCGGTATAAAGATATCTTACGCCATTGTATTCCATCAGTACCATTGCCGAACCCAGTATATGCCCGGCAGGAATAAAGCTGATCTTTACTCCGTTTACCTCAAATACTTCATGATAATTACTAATGTGAAATGCTCCACCCGCAAACTTCTTATACCTGTGCAGCATAAAAAGTGAAGTAGCTTCAGTACAGTAAACCTCCAGGTTGCCGCCTACAGCATGATCACCATGGGCGTGCGAGATGACGGCATGTTTTACCGGTTCTTTGGGATCCAGGTAAAATTTCCCATAACTGCAATACAGACCGATATTGTCGATCACAATAAAATCATCTAATATCATCTATATATTTGTGCTTAAGAATACCTGATGCAGCCGCAGTACCTGTTCAATCAAAGATTCGCTTTCGTTATTTTGGACGATGTGGTCTGCCAGTTTGAGTTTTTGCCGGTCCGTAAACTGCTTGTCCATCCGCGCTTTTACTGCATCAGCGCTAACCCCATCACGCTGCATCACACGGTCCAGCTTTAATTTTTCAGGCGCGACAACCAGGATATTCAGATCGCACAGTTGGTACGAACCACTTTCAAATAAGAGTGCCGCTTCTTTAAGAACATAGAATGTATCAGCCGGCAGAACCGCTGTCCAGCTATCAAAGGCCCTGAATACAGCCGGATGAACCAGGGCATTCAATTTCGCCAGTTCCGCAGTATTGTTAAAAACGATACTTGCGATGTGCTTGCTATTTAAAACTCCGTTATCAAAATAACTTTCCTTTCCAAAAGTATTTTTTATCCCCTCCATAAGGATGACATCTTCAACCATGATTTGTTTCGCAGCCGTATCAGCATAAAACACCGGAACGCCCAATGTTTCAAAAATCCTGCAGACCGTAGTTTTCCCGCTGCCTATACCTCCTGTGATTCCTACTTTAAGCATTATTTCTCTATAATAAAATCTACTTTGCCAGGACTAATCCTTATCAGCCTGCAATAGTCCGGAAAACGGCTGAGCGTAACCCTAAGCTGACTGTGCTTACGTATCTTCCAATCGTCAATATCGACCACAGCATCCATAAAATTCTCGTTGATGGTCTGATACTTGGAAAGCGCAACCAGAAAAGTGACCTTAACTTTCTTCGGAAAAAGTTTGATGTCATAATATTCCTTGTTGTTAATGACCGTTACTGGAATCTCTATTGTCTTTTCAGTAAATTCATCAACGGGAACTTTTACTTCAATGCTGGCAGGAAAAATGTTCACATTTTTCATCCTGTTGCCCAGCGTCGTTACCCTTGACACAGCTGTACGCTGCAGGTCTTTCAATCTCAGCGTATCCGTCGCCCAATATTTTATTTTTTCCAGTTCCTCTTCAGGGCCTGATAGGGTTACATATTCCGGGACAAGTTCAATATCACTGGAAATGTCATACTGCTTTGCAAATGTAAAATCCGAGACCAGTTTTACCGGGACCCGTTTTACAGTCCTTTCAGAGAAGTCAAAGTAGAGTGTATCCGGTCTTACAGAAATGATCTTTTGTGAGCTCTCGAGCTGTTTGTTTACGTTATAGAGTTGCTCTGAAAATAAAATAAAATTCCGGCTGTTCAGCTTTTCCAGGCTAATGGCAATAGACTGGGGGTTAATTCTCAACCTGGCAAACAACAGCTGCCATCCCGTACCCTCAACCTGCAGGTCAACAGTATCAGACTGCAGGGCATGAAATGCACGTTTTTGGGGGAAATTCTTATAGACCAATACCGTTTTGGCCGTATAAACATATTTATTCTTTAAAGACAGGAACAGCCAGGCCCCGATTGCCATCAACAGACAAGTCAGCAACGTCAGTATACGCTTTCGTTCTATTTTTGTAAGTTTTATAAACGGCATGATGGTAAAGTAAACAAAAATATTTTTAGGTTCGAATTTACTAAAACAAAAAAGCCGCTCCAAATATGGGCGGCTTTTTAAAATAAGTGCTGCCGTTAGGCTTTAGCATCCGTCTTAGCAAGATCTACTTTGGGAGCGGCAGCTTTTGTCGCATCTAAAGATACCGCCGTTTTATCAAAACGGATTTTAGTACCACCTTCTACTTCAATTAAAAAAGTCGTATCGTTCATATCTGCAATCCTTCCGTGAATTCCTGCAGTAGTCACAATCTTATCGCCTTTTTTTAACTCACCGATTAATTTCTTATGGTCTTTAGCCTTTTTAACCTGGGGCCTGATCATAAAGAAATAAAACACTACCATGATCAAAACCATCGGTACTAAAGTGCTCAGCATGCTGCTGCTTCCACCTGCGGCCTGTAATATTACTGTTGATATCATATCTGTCCTATATTTATTTTTCTATAATTTCTCCTGTTATCAAAAGCTGTACAGTACTGTTGAGGGCATTGGAGGTAACCGTAATTCCTTTTTTAAATTCCCCGACAGGCTTGCCAGTGCTGTCAAACACCACCTTGAGTTCACTTGACGCACCAGGTTGAATTGGTTCTTTCGGCGGCTCCGGTACCGTACAGCCGCACATAGCAACAGCCTCTTTAATGATCAGCGGAATTCTTCCAGTGTTTTTAAACTTAAAGCTGTAAGAGACGCTCTCTCCTCTTTTTACCTTTCCGAGGTTGTAATTTTCGACAGCAAAGTTAAGTACCGGACCTCCCGGATTTAACGTGTCGGTGTTCATTGTTTGAGCAGCAACAACAGTGCTATCTGAGCCAGTTGATGTGCCGTCGGTTTTTTGCTGACATGAAGCAAATGCTAAAGCAGTTAATGCTACTAATAAGATTTTTTTCATTTTTTATTCTTCTATTAATCCCCGGCCAACCTTTTTAATACTGTTGGTTCTTTTAAGGTCGCCCATAATTTTGTCCAAGATACCGTTAATAAATGAATTACTTTTTGGTGTACTGTAATCTTTTGACAGATCCAGATATTCATTAATGGTTACTTTTACCGGGATAGACGGAAAATTCATCAGCTCACAGATGGCCATTTTCATGAGTATGGTATCCATTAAAGCAATCCTTTCAGATTCCCAGTTCTTTGTCCGCTCCGCGATAAGTGCCTGATAATCTTTGTCGTTTCTAAGCGTATACACAAACAAGTCCTCAACAAATTTACCATCTTCGTCCCAGTCCTGACTTATCGGCGTCAGCTTGTTGGCAAAAGGATCCTCAGATGTAAAATTTTTGATGGTTTTAGCCACCATACCCTGCATTACCTCTTTGTCCACGCTCCAGTTGATGAATTTGTCTTCAAAAGCCTGGATGATATTGTGGCTTTTCAGGATAACTTTTCTAAAGATGTATTTGATAATGGTCTTAGATTCTTCCAGGCTGTTGTCAGGATCGGCCAGATAAGCCGCGTATTCAGGTGTCACTTTCAGGGTATTGAATATTGCCTTCACAAATTCCGGATCTGCCATCCAGTTGATCCTGTATTTCTTTACCGCCGCGATGAATTCCGGGTTTTCCCTGAGCGTAACTGCAAACTTATTGTTCAGCAGTTTAAGGTTAGGGTTGAGGTCTTCTTCCGTAGGCAAATGCTTATTGGCCCTTTCCGTTGCGTCAACACCGGTATATTCGGTGACTTCTGCCAGGAGTGAGAGCATCCAGATGTACATTTCATATACATTGTCAATACTTTGCATCAGCGCCTTTTTTGAAGAAGCTAGATCCTTTTTGTCTGTCATGTGCCAAGCAAATATATTTTGCAGAGCTTTTATTCTTAAGTGCCTTCTGTTTAACATGAATGTAAGAACGAGTGGTAAATTACCGTGTTTATTAAAATGATGATTTTATTTTTTTGATGTCAATTATTCGTTGTTCTGCGAGCCGGTTGGCTGCCCATATCGTTGGGATATTATCTTTTTTAGACATCCTGATTACGTCTCTTGTTGCATTATAAATATTTTCAGTGAGCTGTATGGTCCGTTTTTTTCCGTAACCCGTCAATTCGGAATAACAACTGATCAGACCACCCGCATTGATCAGGTAATCCGGAGCAAACAAAATACCCTTATCCAGCAGCATTTTTCCATGAATCTGCTCATCAGCAAGCTGGTTGTTGGCCGAACCAGCGATAATGGCAAACTTCATTTTATCAATGGTCTTGTCGTTTACCGTAGCTCCAAGTGCGCAAGGTGCGTAGATGTCAGCATTCAGGCCAAAGATCTTATCAGCTGCAATCGGCTTGGCCTTATAAGTGCGGGCTACATGCTGCAAACGTTCCTCGTTAATGTCACTGATATAAACTTCCACGTTCTCCGCCCTCAGCAGCTCAACCAGATGCTCACCTACGTTTCCGATGCCTTGCACCACCACAGACCGTCCGGCCAGCATATCCGTGCCAAATACTTCTTTTACACAAGCTTTGATCCCCAGGTAAACCCCTTTGGCAGTAGTCGGCGCAGGATTTCCGGCACCGCCCAATGATTCAGGAACACCGGTTACATGCGTAGTTTCCATACGGATATATTCCATATCCCTGGTATTTGTACCCACATCTTCTGCTGTAATGAATTCACCATTCAGGTTTTTGATGAAGCGGCCATAACTTCTCATCATCGCTTCAGATTTTCCCTTACGGGAATCGCCGATGATCACCGCATTTCCGCCGCCGAGATTGATCCCCGTAATGGCTGATTTATAGGTCATGGCCCTGCTCAGCCTCAGCACATCTTCAAGCGCCTCGGCTTCTGTAGCGTAGTTCCACATCCGGGTACCACCGATAGCTGGCCCCAATGTGGTATCATGAATAGCAATAATTGCTTTTAAACCGGTGTCCGGGTCATTACAAAAAACAACCTTTTTATGCCCAGAGGCACCTATTTGATCTAAAACTGAATTCACAACTGAGCTATTGGCCAACATATTATTTTGTTTATCAGATATGCCGCAAAACTAGTATAAAAAAAGCAGTATTTACATTGTTTTAACCAAAGTGTTTAAAAAAATTATCTTCATTTGGTTAACTTTACCTGCTCATGAAACACCTTCGTTTTTTAAACAAGTACTTTTATAAATACAAATGGTGGATTATTCCAGGGATTTTCTTTGTGATCATCTCCAATATCTTCGGTGTCATACCGGCGCAGGTGATCGGTCACGCATTCAACCTGATCACTGAAAATATCGAAATCTATCGTCTGTTTGAGGGATTTGAACGCCGGGACATCATTTACAGCATCTTTAGCAACAGCCTGTTCTATTTCGGTCTGATTGTTCTTGTACTCTACCTGCTCAGGGGCTTGTTCCTGTTCTTCATGCGGCAGACCATCATCCTTATGTCCAGGCATATTGAGTTTGACATGAAGAATGAGATCTATGCCCACTATCAAAAGCTAAGTCTTGGTTTTTACAGACGCAACAATACCGGAGACCTCATGAACAGGGCCACCGAAGACGTAAACCGCGTGCGTATGTACGTTGGTCCGGCAATCATGTATGCGATAAACACTGCCGTCCTGTTTGTACTGGTCATATATGCCATGTTCTCTGTAAACAACACCCTCGCAATATTTTGTTTACTGCCATTACCGGTTCTGGTGATCATCATTTATTTTGTAAATACGATGATCAACCAGAAAAGCGAACAGATCCAGGAGCAGCTGTCCAAACTTTCCAGCTTTGTACAGGAACGTTTTTCAGGGATCAGGGTCATTAAGTCTTATGTACGGGAAGCTCATACCAAGGAAGTATTTGCCGCGGAGAGCCATGGTTATAAAAAGAATGCCATGAGCCTGGTAAAGGTGCAGGCACTGTTCTATCCGACAATGGTCCTGCTGGTTGGCCTGAGCACCATACTTACAGTATATGTGGGCGGCAGGCAGGTAATCAGTGGCTCCATTACTCCGGGAAACATTGCCGAGTTCATCGTGTATGTAAACCAGCTCACCTTTCCTGTTTCCATGCTAGGCTGGGTCACCACACTAATTCAAAGGGCCTCCGCCTCTCAAAAAAGGATCAATGAGTTTTTGCAGCTCAAGTCCGACATCACATCAAAAGACAACCTTGCCTTACCGCTTAAGGGGAATATCAGGTTTGAAAATGTGAGCTTTACCTATCCGGACACAGGCATCGAAGCCATCAGGGATGTTAGCTTCGAAATTGAAAACGGGCAGTTCGTAGCCATCATCGGGAGAACGGGCTCCGGCAAATCCACACTGGCAAACCTCATCATGTGCATGTATGATGTTGACAGTGGAACTGTAAAGATAGACGATACCCCAATAAACACCCTTAACTTGCAGCATTACAGAGACCAGATAGGATTTGTACCCCAGGAAGTATTCCTTTTTTCCGATACCATAAAAAACAACATCGCATTTGGTATGGACAATGTTACCCGGGAAGACGTAGAAACCGCCTCAAAAAATGCTGCTGTTTACCACAATATTGTCGATTTCGAGCATAAATTTGAAACCATGCTCGGTGAGCGGGGCATCACGCTTTCCGGCGGACAAAAACAAAGGGTCTCCATAGCCCGGGCCCTTATAAAAGCGCCCAAAATACTCATTTTTGACGATTGCCTGTCAGCGGTTGATACCCGTACGGAAGAGGAGATACTCAACAATCTGGGCAGGCTGATGCATGGCAAGACCAGTATCCTCATTGCGCACCGGATCTCAACCATTAAGAATGCAGATAAGATCCTTGTCCTCGACGAAGGCAGGATCATCGAACAGGGAACCCATAGCGAATTGCTGGGTCAGGAGGGTGCTTATGCAGAAATGTACCAAAACCAGCTGCTGGAGGAGGAAAACCAGTCTGTTTAATTTTCTATTTTGAACTTTAACAATTAATCCTTTATATTTACCCAAGCAACCAAAACCAAGAGCTAAAGCAACCATGGGAGAATTTGACAACAAAGAGAGAGAAGAGGTTTTTTCAAAGAAAGTAAGAGCTGGTAAAAGAACTTATTTTTTTGATGTAAAGGCCACTAGATCAGGAGATTACTACCTAACCTTGACCGAAAGTAAGAAAAGACTTGAAGACGGCGTTTTCGTGAAACATAAGATCTTTTTATACAAAGAGGATTTTGAGAAATTTGCCGAAGGCTTAAATGAAACGGTTGATTACATTAAAAACCACCAGGAAGTAGTTGAAAAACGTTATGAGTACTCAGAGAACCACGAAGGAGTACCCAGCAGAGTTCAAAGCGACGATTTTTCATTCTAAAATCTCCTAAACAAGAAATAAAGAATCCCCCCTTTTGTAAAGAAGGAGGGATTTTTATTTTACAAACATTATATGTCCAGCTCTCCTGCGGCTATGCCTCTCCTCAGGGCTTAGCTTACCTGGTGCGGCCCAGAAACTCAGCAAGTTCTTTCAGCTTATCTGTATTGATAAAATCCATTTTATAGCCCAGGAACCTTGTCCATGCCGCCTCATTATCCGGACTTGCCCAAAGCCGGCATTTTCTGCCATCCATATGTACTGCATTTATAAATGCCTCCGCTTTCCCCCACTCTGCTTCAGAGGGTTCAGCCTTCCCTTTCCAACCCGTTACCGTTGAAAAAGATTCACTGATCACCGGCATCTCGCTGATGGCGTACCCAGCGCCAATGTCTTTAGGCCTGCCGTCGGCAGCCATAATCCTGTCCTCCATTTTAAAGGTATAAGTCAGGTCCTTCCCACTCAGAAAAATCGTGAAATTGGGATTTTTCTTAAACTCCGGATATTTTGAAACCAGTTCATGCAGCTTATTGTATGTGGTCACACCATCGCTTTTCAGGTCGATCATGAGATAAAAAACACCATTATAACCTGGATAAACCTTATTTTTGTTTTTCTGTAAGATTGCCTGCAACGGATCGAGGTAGAGCTCTTTCAAGGTAATCCCCTTCAGTTCCTTTGGGTAATTGTGGGAGACATACAGCTCATTGCCGATCAGGTAAATATCAGCCTCGACACTGGTAAAGCCGAAACCCAGTGCATCCAAAAGCGGGCGCTTATGTTCATAGTCATTGTGTGCGTGCGCATTTGACAGGGGCCTGACCTGCGCTAGTCCCGTGGTGCAGAGCAGACAGGCAATTGTTAAAAAAAGTAGTGACCGCATATATGGTTTCTTATTTATAACAAAATACCGTTATTATTTCTCTACTACCAAATGTAATGTGTTATGCCTGCGTTAATATTTATATCGGCTCCATAACGGGTCCATAACGGGTTTTCCTCGGCTAAAGCCGTCCAATACCTGTAATGAAGCCGTCATTAAACCACAGTGAAGTCGTTATGGATATTACCACAGGCTAAACTCAGCATATTCGCTAATGGTACACCGCAATACGATGGGTATGAAGCTTGTAAGCGCTCACACCCTGTTGTCCAGCCTGCTGAAAACTGATGACTTTTGAAGATTGCAAAGGCATATGACAATCTATGCAATTGGTTTTTACCATGGCATTGGCCAGGGTCTTTACAGAATGCTTTATTTCCGCGTGGCAGGAAATGCATTTTTTTGAATATACTGCAAATCCCTCTTTCTGAACAGAATGAGGACTATGACAGGTACCGCAATCCATAGTGGTGCTATTGGTAAAGCACTTGCTCCGTGACAGCATCTGGATCTGGTTGCCGTGTACATCCGGCTCTGATTCTGCACTAACCCCGGGTACATGACCAAAATATTCATTCAGATCTTCACCAGGCTGGTAGCCAAACGTAGATTTGAGTTCTTCCTGTGCGGCACCCGAATGACAGACTGCACAGGCGTCCAGCTTTTGCCTGCGGGTCAGCGAGCGGTATAGCACCACATACTTTGCCTGCTGGACCTCAGGGTTTTTGAGGTGAAATTCTGCATGCTTGCCTGCCGCGCCGTGACAGCGTTCGCAATCTATACCGTAAACGAGGGATTTTTTGACCAGCTTCTCTTTTACCGCTAGGGCCGAAGTCTGTTCGATGGTGTGCCGGATGTAGGAACTGTGACATTCGAGGCATTTTACCTGCAGTGATCTCGTGAAATAAGCTTTATCTGAAGGAAAACCCGGGCTGTTGGCCCAACTGTTTACCGACCTGAAATAGGACAAAGGCAGCTGATGAAGTATAGAGCCGTTCCAGGATCCAAAAGTAAAAGAATGTTTGCCGGAGCCTATGGCAATGTTCATGGGCCTAGCCATGGTTTCCCGCCCATCGAGATAAGCCACCTGGTATAGGGCACCCTTTCTTTTTTCGACCAGCACTTTCAGCCGTTTATTAAATTCGAATGTATTGGACCGGGGAACTGTATGGTTTAAAGGATCATCAACCAATACAGAGTGCGAAGTATGGGTATGCGGGTCTCGGAGGTGATTTGCGTAAACCTGCTGGTGACACTGCCTGCAGGTCTCCGCTCCGGCAATACTGGTTTCTGTCGCCTTTAGTTCTTTTCCGGAATCCATACATTGAGCAAAGCAGATGATCAGGGCTGTTATCAAGCCAAATATCAGCACCAAACGTCCCCCGCCCTTCATATTTCCGGTTAATATACCGCGATGCGGTGGTTATGCAGCATGTACGGCGTCACATCCTTTTGCCCGGCCTGCTGGAAACTGATCAGTTCTGAGGGCTGCAAAGGCATATGGCAATCAATACAATTGGTTTTTACCATGGCATTGGACAATGTTTTTTCTGAGTGTTTTATAGTTGCGTGACAGGACATACATTTTTTAGAGTAAACCGTAAGCCCTTCTTTTTGAGACGAATGAGGGTTATGGCAGGTACTACAGTCTAGACTTTTGCTCTGAATGAAGCACTGGCTTTTTTCCATCAGGTGTACCTGGTTTCCATGTACGTCAGGCTCCGCTCCTGCGTAAACTGGATCAGCCCGCTCTGCGTAGTACGCAGCAAGGTCCTCGCCGGGTTTATAACCGAAAGTCGGCTGCAGTTTATGCTGGGAATTTCCGGAATGGCATACCGCACAGGCATCAATTTTCTGTTTCCGGGTCAGCGACTTATAAAGTGTGATGTATCTGGATTGCTTCTCTTCAGGATTTTTGATGTGAAATTCAACATGCTGACCGGCAGGTCCGTGGCAACGTTCGCAATCTATACCATAGATCAATGACTTTTCTTCCATTTTCACACCTACGGAAAGGCCCTTATTTTCAATAGGCGTATATTCGAGCTTTGAGCTGTGGCATTCAAAACATCTCGGTTCTACCGGCTGAAAGTAATAGGGTCTGTCTTTAGGGAATTTTGGACTGTTTACCCAGTCGTTGATTGACCTCAGATATGACAAAGGCAATTGTGCCATACCATTGCCGGTCCATGACCCATAAGTATAAACATTCTTGCCCGATCCGAAAGCGACATCAAAACGTCTTGCTATACCCTTTTCGCCATTAAAATAAGCTACCTGGTACATTCCATCTTTCCGTTTTTCCACCACAACTTTCAGTTCTTTTGTAAACGGATAAGCATCAGATTTGGGTATTGCGTTTTTCACAATGTCATCGTTTTTTACCGGCCGGGAAGTTATAGAATGCTTGTCATGAAGGTAGTTGTCATATACTTTCTGATGGCATTGTTTACAGGTCTCTGCACCTGCACGGGTGGTTTCGGCAGCTTTAAGTTCCGGCTCTGAGTTCATACATTGTGAAAAAATGATCACCAGTACTGATATAATGCTTAATATAAGGAGTAGACGTCCTTTACCTTTCATAATCCAATTTGTAGCTTTTATTGTTCAACGAACTGAATATAGCTAAAATTGAAATAACCCGTATCTGCTCGCACCCGTAAAACCTGTTTTCCAGCTTTAAATGGAATGTTTCTAAGTTCGACAGACTGAAAAGTTTTTAATCCGCCGGTATTTGGGAGTTGGGTTTCCGCTGTTACAGCTTTTCCGTTCAGGAGGACCGAGATCTTTGCTTTATCGTCATCTGAGGCGATACACAGCTTTAGTGTATAATTTCCTGCTTTTTTAACATCGACAGTGTACTGCAGCCATTCTCCAGGCTCTATGCTGCTCACATAATAAGTTTCATATTTCAGCGAATCTTTGCTGATGTCGACACCGTCGTTTCTATATACACGGCCTTTATTGCCTGCACTGTATTTGCCCGTTGATACATGGTAATCGGCCGTATCTTTGTCGAAATAAGCCATTCCGTTTCTGCCAAGGTCATAATCCACTGCGTTCACTATCGAATTATTTTTAATGATGTGCTGCTTAAAGGGTTTGGTTTCAGCGGAAAAAGGCTGACGCATCATGGCATCGATCACATCGCGGTGGATAATGGTGCTCTCCAGTTTGGTATAGGCCGCAAGTTCCATCAAGCCGCTGTAGGCGTTACTTTCTTTCGGCTTATTGCTTTTGCCGTTCATGTATCGGACTACAGCATTGTAGTTCAGATTGGACCTGATCTCCATGGGATTGTTGGCTCCAACTTTCTTCAGGGGCCACCAGGCCCAGCCGATGTTGTTGCTTTCAAACAGACGTATGGCTTCGGTAAACCAGACATTGGAATTCTCTCCGGTCTCACCAAGCCAGACTGGCATGTTGTACTGGTCCCGCATTTTAACAATGTGGTCTGCAGAAGCAGGATCGTTATGACTCCAGTATTTGTGAAAGCTGAGTACCATATTATCGTCCCAGGCAGGCAGAATACCACTATAGTTATTGCCCCAGCCATTGCCTTCAATAATAATGATGTGTTTTTTGTCTACTTCACGGATGGCTTTGGTGATGTCGACCATTAGTTTTTTCAAAGGAACATTACCCTTTTCTTTTATACCGTTCTTATCGTTCTTCAGGTCCTGAAAGCCCCAGTTGGGCTCATTGATGATGTCATAGGCACCTATCCATGGTTCATCGGCATATCTTTCTGCGAGTTTCTTCCAGAGGGCTATGGTCTTCTGCTGATTGGCTTCGCTTTCCCATAAAGAGGGCTTGGAAGGGTCCCGGTCTGAAATATTGAGGTCATTTCCTTGTCCGCCGGGCGCTGCGTGCAGGTCCAGGATCAGGTACATCTGATTGGCTTTGCACCAGGACAGGAGGCTGTCTGTCAGTGCAAATCCTTTATCCAGCCAGGTATTTTGCCCGGCTATAGGTTCTTTGTCGACAGGTAGTGTGTAGAGATTAAAATGCATGGGCAGCCTGATGGAGTTGAAGCCCCATGCTTTCATAGAATCTACATCGATTTTCTGGGTATGGTTACTCAGCCACAAGTCGTAAAATTCCTGTGTCTGCCTTTCGCCCATCAGTTCCGTTATTCTTTCCCTGATTCGGTATTGCTGGCCTTCATCCTGAATTTTCAGCATGTACCCTTCCTGGAGCATCCAGCCGCCCAGCCCGACGCCCCTAAGCAATACGTTTTCTTTTTTTTCATTCACAATTCGCTTTCCATCGGCTTTCAGAAAGCCCTGTGCCTGAACCTCAGGGGATGCGAGGAGCATCACCACAGCGACGGAAAAAATGATTTCTAATGTTTTAAAGCGCATGTTCTGATGTTTAAAAGATATAAGTCGCTACCGAGCCTTTGTTGAGGCTCGCTGTCGTTGTTTTTCCACCGAGGCTGATGTTGAAGGTTTGGCTTTCATTTGAAGTATTGGCCACGATTAACACCTTTTTGCCGTCTGGTGTCCTGAATACCACATTAGGAAGGCCCTTCAGGTCATTTGAAGCAATGCGTACGGAACCCGGGCGAACAAATTTGGAAGCATGGCCGATGGAGTAATAGGCGAGGTTCCGGGTATAATTGTCACCGTTGATTGTCACTGCACCCTGGCACATCGGACAGCCGCCCCTGTCAGTAAAGGGCTTGTTTTCCGGGTCAGCAGCAAGGTTCCATTCCAGCACATTCCGGCTCCAGTTCCTGGTCGCGCCGATGATCAGCCTGCGGACCGGGTTGGTGATATTGATCTCTTTGTCGTTTGGATTTTCAATGACCATCTGCTCGGTAAAGTAAATGTGCTTGTCCGGATGCGCATTGTGCACATCGGTCAGGGCTTCTATGCTTCCGCCATACAGGTGAAAACCTGATCCGTCGATGTATTTATTGGCTTCGGGATCATCCAGAATACTGATCGGATAATCCGGCCGGTCGGCATTGTGGTCGTATAAGATGATCTTGGCAGTTATACCTGCTTTTTTAAAAGCGGGGCCAAGGTGTTTTTTAATAAAGGTGGCCTGGTCCGGAGCGACCATCAGCATGCTCGGGTTATTTCCCGGATGCAAAGGCTCGTTCTGAACGGTGATTGCATCAATCCGGATGCCTTCCTTTTTCATCTGCTGCACATACTTTACGAAGTAAGAGGCGTAAGATTGATAGTACTGCGGCTTTAGCTGTCCGCCCCTGGCATCGTAGGCCGTCTTCATCCACAAAGGCGGCGACCAGGGCGAACCCAGGATCTTGATCTTCGGGTTGATGGCCAGGATCTCTTTCATGACAGGGATGACATCGGCACGGTCCGGCCCCAGGTCAAACTTAGCTTGTTCAAGGTCTTTTTGTCCTTCGGAAAGATCATTGTAAGAGAATACTTTTTCGTTGAGGTCTGAAGCGCCTATGGACAACCTGATATAGCTTACACCTATGTTATTGCCATCAGTAGCGAACAGTTCTTTTAAGAGCTTTGCCCGGGCCGGCGCAGTCATTTTTATGATGTGCTGCGCGCTGCCGCCTGTCAGCGTATAGCCAAAGCCATCAATAGATTGATATGTCTCTTTTTCGTTGATTTCAATACTAGGATTATTGTTGGTTTGGTTGGTAAAAGCAAGGTTCTTTTGCTGCGTAAATAACGCGGAACGGTCCGAACTGGTGAGCCAGACATCCACTTCTTTTTGGGCGGCGACATTAAATGCTGAAAGAGTGCACAGCAAACCAAATAAAACGGCAGTATTCTTCAATTTCATGAGCGTCCTTATTGTATGATGAATGTTGATATTGAATGTGGCAGACTTTTGGTTTCTGCTGCCTCCCCATTTATCCAAAGATAGTAAGGAATTTCGTCTTTTGTCCGGTTCATGACAATGACGGCCAGGACTCCTGATAATTTGATTTTTGAAATGTTCGTGATGTCAAACATATGATGTGCTGGTCTGATTTGTTTTGGTGTGTCGCTGTTTTTCTGACGATGTCGTCATTAAGAGGCACCCTGAACTTATTTCATGAGTGCCTCGCAATGACAAACAGATCAAATTGTGATCTTATTTAGTTCCGCCCCATTCTTTGCTTTGAATAATTTTTGTATTGTTCAATTCCGCGTTGGGAATTGGCAGGGTTTCATTCTTATTGGCCTTAAATCCCTTAAAGCCAAGTTTAGCCGGCCCGAGGCCCCAGCGAACAAGGTCAAACCAGCGTTGTCCTTCTGCTGCCAGTTCAATGCGGCGCTCTTTCATGATGTTATCCATGGTTACCGCTACAGGATTTAATCCTACCCGCGCCCGGACTGCGTTTAAGGTGATATAGGCTCGGCTTCCGGCCCCGACAGCGGCCCCGCTTTTCAATAAAGCCTCTGACTCCATCAGATAAGTATCTGCAAGCCGGATATCATAGAGGTTATATGGAAAGTTCAATTCCAGCTGGCCAATGTTTGCTTTTGTAGACTGTCTCCCCGCATATTTTTCTACAAAAAAACCCGTGTTGTCATTTGCATGCTTATAGGTCACAATTCCTGCCTTTTCCAGACTGTCCAGGTTCGCTACCGTAGGTTTATTGCGGGGATCAAAATGGATCAGATCAAAAAATTCCTGGGTAAATGGCATGACGCTCCAACCTGATACATAATCGGGTGCCTGATCAGGAATTTTGGCTACATAGTTTCTTGGACCGGACATGATGCCAGCCACGTTGCCTTCGCCGCTGCCCACTGTTCCCCAAGCCATATTGGATGTACTGTTATAAGAGATTTCCAATATCGATTCGCTGTTAAATTTATTGGCAAGCTTAAAGAGGTCAGCGAAGTTATCCATTAGCTTATAACCGTATTTGCTTGCGGCGGCACCCGGCGTGGGTCCGTTGATCTCCTGAAATTCCGCTGCTGCTTCCGAATATTTTTGCTGCCAGAGGTATACTTTGCCGAGCAATGCGTGCGCAGCTCCCTGAGTCATCCTTCCACCTTCCGTATTTCTAGGAACGGTAAGCGGCAAATCCGGTGTGACCAGTTTAAGATCTGCTTCAATCTGGTTGTAAACATCGGCCGGCGGCACCTGCTCTATGTTATACCATTGGCTTGGCTCTACCGGTTGCAGGATCAGCGGGATGTTTTTGAATATCCTGACCAAGTCAAAATAAAAGTATGCACGCAGCATTTTCACTTCTGCAATGTATCTTTTTTTCACATTTGCGTCCATTGCGATCCCTTCTATTTTTGATAAAAAGGTATTTGCACGGTAAACCCCCGTAAATCCCTTAGACCACAAATGTGAAGGGGCACCTGAAAGCGAGCTGACAGTATAATTGTTCATCGCCTGAAGGTCACCAAGATCTGAAGGTGAGTCACCGCCTGCATAGTGATCGTCCGATCCGGATGCAAATATATTGAGCCTGGTCAAGTACCCGCTGGATTGGTTTCCAACGATGTCGTATACAGATACCAAACTGTTAAAAGCCTGCTCGGGAGTTTCATAATAATTAGATTCCAGAATCCGCTCCCGGGGGTTTGTTTCAAGATCTTTTTTACACGATCCTAAAAGCTGTGCACTTACAAGGAGCGCAATGATATATTTTATGTTATTTTTCATCTGTTTAATAATTTGTTGTTCAACTGTGATGAAGCTATCGGATTTTCATCCTGCTGTTTGGTTTGAAAAATCATGATGGTTTCATACTATTGCTTATTAAAATCCAACATTAAGGCCAATCATGAATGAGCGTGCCTGAGGATAGATCCCCTTGTCGATACCAAATACCGTCCCGCCGATCTCAGGATCAAAACCAGTGTATTTTGTAACGGTAAACAGGTTTTCACTCATTATATACACGCGTACTTTCTGCGCTCCGATTTTCTGTGTAACATTTCCTGGAATATTGTACCCGACCTGAAGTGTTTTCAACCTGAAGTAATCACCTTTCTCGAGGTACCTTCTTGTAAAGTTGGTATTGTTCTTATTGTCGTCTTTTTCGACTACTCTGGGCATGGTTGAAGAAGGATTTGACGGTGTCCACCTGCTCAAAATATCTGTTTGCCAGTTTGCGAATGTCACGTCCAGACGTCGCAACCCCTGGAAGATCATGTTTCCGCCCGCCCCGCTGCCGAATGCCACAAAGTCAAAGTTTTTGTAACCAAGGTTCAAAGTCAGTCCGTAGGTATATTTAGGAAGCGGGGTCCCCAGGTATGTCCTGTCTCCTGCCTCAATCTGATCGTTGCCGTTCAGATTCGCAAATTTTACATCACCGGGTTTAGCATTTGGCTGAAGCTTAGCCCCCGATGGGCTCAAATAGCCGTCCACCTCGGCCTGAGTTAGGAAAATCCCAAGAGTTTCATAGCCATAAAATTCATTAAATGACCTTCCCAGCCCTGTCCTGGTGATGTTGCCCATTCCCTGAAAGCTTTGTGCTTCATCTTCAATAAAGGTTTTGCCAATATCAAGCTTGGTGATCTTATTTTTAAGGAAGGAGATGTTACCGTTTAAGTTAAAATCCACTTCGCCAAGTTTTTTACGGTAGCCCAGCTCGATCTCCAGACCGCTGTTTTCCATGTCACCGATGTTCTGTGCTGGTGCGCCTGCATATCCGAGATATTGCGGAATAAATGGATATTGAAGGATACCTACTGTCTTCTTCTTGTAAACTTCAAAAGCCAGCGTAAAGTCGGTTAACAATGTTGCGTCAAATCCAATATTGGTAGACCTTGTTTCTTCCCATTTCAGACTCGGATTGGACGGAGCTGCCGGGCTCCATCCGATTGAACTGGCATCACCTGTTCCAAAAGTATAGTTTCTGCCACTGTTTACCAGTGCCACGTATCTGAAGTCATCAATCTGGTCGTTACCCGTCACACCGTAGCCGCCGCGCAGCTTTAAGAAATTGACAACTTTGTTTTCTTTCCAGAATCCTTCATTGCTTGGTACCCATCCTAGGGAGAAGGAAGGATAATATCCAAACTTGTTGTCCGGGCCGAATCTTGAGGAACCGTCCCTTCTGATGATACCTGTAAAAAGGTATTTTTCTGCATAATCATAAGAAATACGTGAAAACAGGGAGTTCACTTTATGAACGGTATTGTCTCTTCCGTCAACTGACCGGTCTGTTGCCAGCGGAAGGTAATTTAGGTTCGCTTCTTTAAAGTTTGTGGCTATGACATTGTTGTAGGTGACATTCATCTCCTTATTGTTCTCATCGAGATAAAAACCCTGACCAACAAGGGCAGTAAAGTTATGTTCTCCGAATTTCTTACTGTAGCTTAAAGTATTTTCAAAGTTATAGTTCAGTGCATTTCTCCATCTTCTTACGAAGGAGTTCTTTGTCCTGTTATTTGAAGAATTGAAATAGGCTACCGGGTTGAATGCGTCATCACCCCAGAAGGCAATCTTGGTTCCAAGTGTAGATCTGAAGGTCAGATCTGCAATCGGCCTAATTTCCGCAAATGCATTACCCACGATATTGTGATCCCAATTATAATTACCTATCCTGGTCTGGATGTATGCCAGCGGATTGATCAGCTCCTGTCCTACCCATGGAGATAACCCATAAAAATTGCCGCTGGCATCTTTTACCGCATTTGGTGTTGTATATGGCGCTTTTGACGCCACATCCGGATCGGTAATAATGGATGGCGTTGTTGGATCCAGTCCTATCGCTGAACTCAGGGGGCCTCCGAATTCATTATTGGTATTGCCCAGGCTGCTGTTTACTGAATGGCTGTAACCAAGATTCTCACCCACCGTGATCCATTTGGCCAGCTTGTGTGTAGAATTTAACCGGACGTTTGCCCTGTTCCATTTGGAGATTTCACTGGCGACAATGCCGTCCTGCGCGATGTAACCAAAAGAAGTGTAAAATGTAGATTTATCCCCTCCTCCTGAAATACTGAATTCATGGGTCTGTCTGCGTGCATCGTCGTTAAAGATTGTCGATTGCCAGTCTGTGCCCTCTCCAAGAGCAGAAGGGTTAGCAAAAGGAACCGCAGCAGCAGGATTCGTGTTTAAGGCTGCTTCATTCCTGATCATTGCGTAATCTCTTGCATTTAACAGGTCCAGCTTTTTTGCAGCTGATGAAGTTCCGTAGAAACCATTATAATTCACTTGGAGAGCACCCGCTTTACCACGCTTAGTTGTGACAAGGATAACCCCGTTTGCCGCTCTTGCACCATAGATCGCCTGTGAAGCGGCATCTTTAAGTACCTCGATTGACTCTATATCTGATTGATTTAAATAGCCTATACCGCCATTGTCCACAATCACTCCATCGACCACCCAAAGTGGATTGTTATTACCATCTCTGGCAAAAGAAGTGAAGCCGCGGATCCGCACGGTAGATGCACTGCCAGGCTGACCATTATTGGCAGCAATAGTCAATCCCGAAGTTCTGCCCTGTAATGCCTGTTCAATCCTGTTAATTGGCATGGTCTCGAGATCTTTGGCCTTTACACTTGATATTGATCCAGTAACCAGGCTCTTCTTTTGTGTACCATAACCTACAACCACGACTTCTCCCAGTGCCTGAGAATCTTCAGTAAGGGAGATGGTAAGCGGTCCTGCTGAAGTGACTGTAATCGTTTGTGGGACCATCCCCAATTGCGTGATGGTTAGCTTTGCGCCTGAAGGTGCCGAAATTGTAAAACTTCCGGTAGCATCTGTTGATGTTCCGATGTTGGTACCTTGTACCTTAATGGTTGCTCCGGGCAATGGAGATCCACTTTGATCTGTCACCTTTCCTTTTACATTGATGTTCTGCGCGTGAAGTGCAACAGGAAAAATCAACAAACAGGAGATGAGAAAAATAAACGTAATTCTTTGGCTCATACGATTTGTTTTTGGTTAATATATTTGGTTAGCTCACTGTTACCTGGCGGTTACAGTAATACCAAATCTATATGCGGATTGGGGAATTGTAACATATACATACCCCTACACCACCCCTACAACAACCTGAATTTTGGTAAATTCATGCAATAACGAATACTACATCGCCACTACATAGATCATACAAACAATTGATTTACAAATATTTAAAATATTGTCATCTACTCAGCACCGCGGGACACCTGGATCAGGAAATCGTAGAGATTCGTTTCCGGCTGAATGTGGAGTTTTTTCCTCAGTCTGTACCTGCCGACCTCTACTGCTTTAATGGTGATGTTCATCAGCTGCGCGATCTCCTTGGTAGACAGGTTCATTTTGAGGTAAGCGCAAAGCTTGAGTTCATTTGGCGTTAGGTCTGGGAACTGGTCTTTGAGCTTATTGAAGAAGTTGGTATTTACTGTATTGAAATGCATAGCAAAATTTTCCCAGTCCTGATCGCTTTTTTCTACATCGCGGATCAGCCGGATCAGGTGTCTGAAACTTGGTGAGCTGTCGTTGATGTCGTGGTTTTTGATCACCAGTGAAATGACGTCTTTAATTTTGGCCAACACCTTGCCCCTTTGCAGCAGGTGCATGGTCATGGTAGACAGTTCCCTGTTCTTATAATTGACATCAGCTTCCAGCTTTTCATATTCCAGGCGTACGATCTCTTTTTCAGATCTGTCCATTTCGAGCTGGTGTAGGTAGCTCAATCGGGCCTGGGCCAAAACATGTTTTTTCTTTTGCCATTTAAAGAACTGATAGATGACCACTCCCAATAGAAAGACATAGCACAGGTACATCCAGATGGTGTCATACCATGCAGGTAAAACCTCAAAGGAATAGTTCTTTATTTCAGACTCATTGCCCAATCGGTTTCTGGCCTTTACCTTAAAGATATACCTCCCCGCAGGCAGGTTGGTATAGTCTTTCTCACTTTTCTGGCTCCATGGTGACCAGTCCTTATCAAAACCCCTCAGCTGATAGCTATATTCAATATTTCCCAGCTGCTCGAATAAAGTAGAGGAGTATTCAAAATGAAGAGAGTTGAATTCATTATCGAGCTCTATTTCCGATTTAACCATCTCATGGTTTATTACCTGACCGTCTTTTATAAAGTACCCTCCGAAGATCAGGCTATCCTTCTTACCCATTAACCTGATGTCTCCGATTAGCACATCAGGTTTTGAAGAATTGTGAAGATATTTGCTATAATTCAGATGATAAGCCCCCTTATTGGCACCTATAAAAACGTTTTCATTATTATGTGCGTAAATGTTTTCAAAACCACCTACGACTTTTCCGTCTAACTGAGGAAAAAATTGAACCGAATAGGGAAGTTTTTTGCCTGGCCGGTTAAAATCAAGTACGCCCACTCGCTTGTTGGATACAAACCAGATGTTCCCTTTATTGTCTTCCTTGAGGTACTGGAGATTCATGTCTCTAAATGCCGCGTACAGCAGAGAGAAAACCTTAAACTTATTGGTTTTCGGATCGTATTCGTAGACGCCCTTTATAGTCGCGACTACGATCCTGTCTTTTATTTTGAATAGGTAATTGTACAAATGAGATGGGAGACCGTCCTTGTCAGCGTATAAAGTATATTTGATTATTCTCTTCAAGTCCCTGGACAGCTGGATCTTATACACGCCATGGTAAGGATGTGAAGCCCAGAGATTGCTTTCGCCATCGAAAGCAATAAACCTCAGTGATTCTGTATGACCCTGAATAACGCCGCCATTGCTGAATTTACCACCGTCAAAAGTGATCTTCTGCAAGCCCATATAGGTTCCTGCGATGACATCATGTGCCGGAAATACACGGGAAACAGGCTCAAAGAGCCAAGTCCCAGGTATGTTGTAGATCTGATGGGCTTGGTTGTCCTCAACGACATAAAAGCCATCCTCATGTCCCATCAGCAACTGATTGTTGAGTTCGTCAAGATTCCATACTTGTCCTTTTGAATTACTTACTTCAGAAAAAGACGCTTTCGACAAGCTTACGTCTTGCTGCTTTGGGTCTATGCCCGTAATGTAAAGGCCATTTGAGGTTCCGATAAAGAGCTTTTGTTTAAAGATACGTATAGCATAGCTGGTGATCTGCTTGTTTTTATCCGGAAAGATATTCTTAATGGCGCTGTTGATTCCAACGTAGTCTATACCGTCATCAAGTGCCAGCCAGAGGTTTTTGCTTTTATCGGTTATAAAGGCCCTTACGTTGTTATTTTGCAGGCCATCCTTGTAATTGTATTTCTGAATGAGCTTGCCCGATTTGCTCATCATGATGACCCCTGCGGAGGTAGTACCGATAATGTAGTTGTTCTTATCGATCTGACTGGCACAATAGATCCTGTCGTTATAGAAGACCTGGTCGAAATCGGTAGGTTTGGACGTAAGCTTGCCTTTATGCATTAGAAAAAGGCCGCTCTTTAGTGTGGAGACCAGCAGCGTATCTCCGCTGTAAGGCATTATGGACGTAACAGCAGACTTATTAAATATAGGGTCATTGCAATAGTTTTTCCAGCTGCCGTTGTCGTAGACCATCAAGCCATTGTGTCTCGATTCTGCATAAAACTGACCATTGGCAGTTCCTGCAAATTTCCAGGACGATTCAGGTTTGTATGCCTTTATTGCCCCATCCTTATAGAAAAAGACTATGTTTGTTGACCTGAATAAAACGACATCATTCAGAATACAAACATTCCAAATGTCCGCAAATTTCCGGTATTTCTCTGGTAATAAAGGGACAATTGAGTGGTATTCCAGGATGCCGTTCTTACCGGGGAA
This sequence comes from Pedobacter ginsengisoli, assembly GCF_030244015.1. GTDB lineage: Bacteria > Bacteroidota > Bacteroidia > Sphingobacteriales > Sphingobacteriaceae > Pedobacter > Pedobacter ginsengisoli. The sequence continues at coordinate 238,979 of NZ_JASSYX010000002.1, read as the reverse complement.
GAAATATCCGGCTTCATCCTGACCGCCAACAAAGATCCTGTTCTTTGAATCTATTTCCACAGATCTTACAGAGGTAAGATTCGGGAGCCGGATGAGGTTCCAAAATTTCCCGTTAAATGTGAGCAGACCCTCGTTGTTCCCAAAATACAGGATTCCGTTCTTATCCTGGGCCAGATCCCAGTTCTGGATACCTGCTTTGTACTGGTCGTTGTTATAGTTGATAATCTGCGGTGTAGCTATTTGTCCCTGACTCTTATAGTGAACGAAACAGCACAATAAACAAATATACAATAGGGTTCTTCTCATATTTGGCTGCAAACAAAAATCCCGCATTTTATGTGAGGACACAAAATACGGGATTTTTTAACAATAAATTACTTAAGTCCTAAAGCAGGTGCCTAGTTCATGAAGCTGCCGTCGCCCCTGCGCATTACTCCTCTGCCGCCGCGGCCCTGTGCTCCGGTCCATTTTTGGAGGTTCATGCTGAGCCGAAGCATAAAATAGCGACTGTTAGGGTTGGTTTTGGTATTGATGTAACCGCCGTTTGTCGGTTGCTCCTGAATCAGGAAATTGTTCTGATTTAAGATATCATAGGCCAGCAATGTAACTTTCCCTCTGCGCGAAAATAGTTCTTTCTCTACATAAAAGTTAATCACAAAAGGGTTCTTCGTTACATTCTGAGCTATTCCGCTAACAAAATTCTTGCTGGCATCATAACCAAAAATGTTGGTTTCCCACAAATAAAACCGGCCCTCGATATTTAAAGCGGTAGTCCGGGTTGTAAAGCCTCTGAAGTCTGGATTCGAGTTACTTGATGTAGTGACGTTATATGAAACACTTGGTGCCACTTCAAGCCAGTCATTTGGTGTGATCCTCGGTCCAAATCGTTCCTGAAAGCTCTTCAGTATATTTACATTCAGTATTTGCTTATTCAGTGAAAGTCTGTGGTCGTAATTCACTGAACCACGGAAGGCCAGGTTATACTTTCTGTTGTCCAGCTGTTTGCTGATGTTATAATTACCGCCTAAGCGATAAGCTCCGTTCATATTTACAAAACGGGTTTCAGTAATGTAAACCGGTCTCTCGCCAGGTTTTAGGACAACACCCGGATCCTGAATCTCGACATTGCTACGGATCACTGAATTATCAAAGAAATTAGCGTTTAAATTCACATTAAAATTCAGTTTTGAATTCGCGATATAGTTATTGTAGTCTGCCCTTATGGTATGAGTAAATGAAGCCATCAGATCGGGATTACCTATTACAGGATTTTGCGGATTGGTCACATCCCTTACCGGTTGGATCTGGTCAAATGTAGGTTCATTGGCATTACCCGAATAGTTCATAGAAATTCTGTGTTGTCTGGACCAGAGATATTCAAGTCTTGCGATCGGTATCAGATTGAAGCTATGCCTGTTAATAGTCGTACCTAAGCTCAGTTTTGTACCTGATAATACAGCAGGAACGCCGGTTATACCCGCTGAAAATCTGATTTTTGAGCTGCTGCTCATGCCGTATCTGAAATTCAGGGCCACACGACCCTGGGTAAATGAATATTTGTAAATGTTACTCAATGAGTCTATGACCTGAGATAGTCCTGCTGGTGTAACGTTCCTCGTAGTAGCATTATTGTCATATCCGTTGTAGTTGATCTGGCCGTTGAACTCCAGTTGCGTATTTGTACCCAGAGGCTCCACATAAGTTAAACTTCCCCGATAATTGTTCCTCAGGTTCTTTCGGGCCACTATCCTGTTTACAAGGGAATCAAGTATTACCGAATCGGCATCATTCAGAAAAAGGATGTTTTGCAGTTGGGCTTGCTCCGCTTCATAATCATTGTTATTCGCGTCTGCCTGAATAGAAAGATTTCTTCTCCTGTTCCCATTAAAGGTATGCTGATAAAAGATTGAACCTCCAATTTCGGGAGTTTTGTTGTCATTGTTGCTATTACTTGTACGGTTTTGGTGGCGTAGTCCGGTTTGAAACGTTGTTGAAGTCCTCACATTAGAAGAGGAGTTATACCTGAAAGTAGGGATAAAACGCAGAAAATTATTAGAATCCAGCTCAGCTTCAAGCTCCAATTTGAGATCATGACTACTTGTATTATTATCTCCCTGACTGGCGCTTAATGTATGGGTCGAAAAAGTTCCGTCTTCTGTGGTACTGTAAAGGAGGGACTCAGATTCATTCAGTGAATTGGTACCCCGGCCATTGAAACGGTAATTGAAATTGTATTCTAATTTCTTGCCTACCTTGTCACGGATACTTACAGACCCACCCCCAGCCTTGGTGGTACCATTACCACCACCTCCACCTTCAGAACCTGCTATACCGTTTACCGTATTTTCGAAATTGCCCCTTACGCCAATTTGCTGGTTACCGTTGATACGGGTGCCAAATAGCCCTGCTTCAAACCGGTCCTTATTGCCCGCTGAACTGTTTAACCGCAGCATATTACCAACAGATTTATCAGTTCGTGTTGTAATATTCAAAATTTTGGACGGATCACCGTCCTTAACCCCCGTTCGTGCAGCCTGATCCCCATAATCATCCACAATCTGAATTCTGTCTACGATTTCAGCAGGCAGGTTCTTGATGGCATTTGCGATATCACCACCTAAAAAATCTTTACCATTCACTTTTGCCTTTACCACCGATTCCCCGTTATGGACCAGAGTGCCGTCACTGCCCACTTCCATACCTTCCATTTTTTTCAGCAATTCGTCAACGGTAGCATTCTTTCTAACAATATAATCACTCGCCTTATATTCAACAGTATCCGTTTTGTAGGTAATAGAAGGTGTACCGCTGATCACTACTTCATTCAGTGTGTTTTTCTTCTCTTTCAGGATGATGGGATCCATCACAATCCTTGGAGCCAGGTCATTTTGCTTGAAACGCATCGGAGGCGTACTGGCGTATCCTATGCTCTGAACAACAATGGTATAAGTTGCTGATTTTATGTTTTTAAATATAAATATACCGTCACTGTTTGTACTGGTTTTGACGGTGTCTTTGGCCGAAGTAAGGCTTACGGTAGCGCCAATTACACCGAGGTCGGTACTGTCTTTTACAATTCCGCTGATCTCTCTGGTCGGCAAAGGCGGAGGTGTTTCAGTTTTTGGCCTGTCCTGCGCCATAAGACCGTTGGAAAAAAGCATGGCGAGGCAAAAAAAGGAGCCATTCCTGAAAGCCTTAACAGGCATGCAGGCGCAAAAAATGGGCTGCAGCTTTTGGGCCGTGACCTGGTAGAGAAAATTCATCTGTATGTATGGTTAATTTGTGTGTCTTTTTGAAGCGGTTACTTTTTGATGGTGTATTTTCCCCAGAAGTCTGTCGGACTGATCATGGCCTGAAAATCGAAATTTCGGCCACCCGGACCACGGCCACCTCCTCCGCCAGGACCTCTGCCGCCTCCGCCAAAACCACCTCCGCCTGCACCCCGGCCGCCACCGCTACCAAAACCACCTCCATCTAATCCGGGCAGATGCAAACCGTTTAACTTAATATTATAAGCAAATTCTTTGGGTACGTCTTTAGAAATGCCCAGGGCATCCAACGGAATCTGCAGTTCATAAAAGAAAGCGTTGTCCTTGTCTATATTTGCGAATGCCTTTATACTATACTCATTATAAATCGAGATCAGTGTATCAGTGGTAGTTTTAAACCCTTTGATTTTAATTTCTTTGGCCTGTGCAAGCTGAGTTTTTTGCATAGCAGCCATCATAGAGTCCCTTTCCTTTGCATTTGGCTGCGCGCCACCCCCACCGAAACCGCCGATCCTTCTCATGCCACCACCCTGGCCCCTTCCACCTGTCCTGTTAATTACGGGATAAGTAAGCGTGATACTCTCTTTTTCTTTCTTTTTACTGTCAGGATTTATTGACAAAGTAATGCCACCTGCCATTATTTTTGAATTATTAGGTACATCAGTAGACTTGATGACGAGATAAAGATTCTTATCATCATTACTCATGATATAGGAGATTGAGGTACGTTTGTTTACCGAAAAATCAGCGTCTTTCCATTCAAAATTCTTTCCGTCAATTTTAATCGCATGCGGGGCTAGTATACTCACCTCCTGCAATTCATTGACCTTTTGAGCATGTGCCGTCAAACTAAGAGCCGTAATGCCTAATGTACCTATTGTAATTTTAAAAAATCCCTTTTTCATATTCAGCGAAAATGTTTGCTTTTAGTTGGTTTCGTAATATGACTTATCAAACTTGTTTAGGTTTAATTCTCATCTGAAGTTTCAGTTTACGAATGAGGCTGCGAATTAACTATAAAAATAATCTTTCACACTTTATCAGTCTAATTTGTTACAAAAAGACCATAAAAAACGGGAATTGCATATGTTTGCCTCTCCTATCTAAGCCATTAACCGGTATAACATCATTTAATTTGTTACAAATTAATCAGGTGTATTAATGACTTCCGGCATTATCCTTTCTCACCTGGAAAATGTAAATCAGGTAAACCAGAGCAGGTAAGATAAATACACTTCCGATAAGCAGGGCATATGCCAGGGATTCGATGGCCCTTGCCTGACCCTGGTGGCTCAGCAAGGAAAGGTTCTGTCCGTTTTTCAACAAAACAATATCAGGGAAATGTGTATAAGTAGCAGCAAAAAGGATCATCGTGATCTGAAATCCGGCCAGTAGCCGTAAAAGAATCGGTTTGTCCCGGTTCAGTGCTATAAACATGATCACAAGGGATATACTAGCTGCAACAATGGCAATCAGTCCGGGAATATCACCAAAGATCCAGTCGGTTAACGGGATGCGCTCAAGGTAAGCTGCGAGGAACACCAATGCTCCGGAAAACATGACAACATAAATCGTTCTTCTCGCCATTTTTATAAAATGAAGTCTGCTCTGTTCAGTATCAGTTTGGCCAATAATGAAAATTGTCGCCAAAAAACCACATATGCTCACAGTAAAAACACCTACTGAAATTGAAAACCAGTTTAACCAGCTGTAAACATATGCCGATAAAAAGTCCTTTGCCTGCAGATCAATCTTTCCTGAAACTGAACTTGCAGCTATGATCCCCAAAAAAAAGGGCGTAATCAGACTGGAATACATGAATATCGGGGTATATAGTCTTTGCATATCGTCTTTAACAGCGTCATAATTTCTAAACACAAATGCTGTCCCGCGTGCGATGATCCCCAACAGCATGCATACCAATGGAATATGCAGGTAAATAGAAACAGTGGTATATATTTTTGGAAAACCGACAAATAAGATCACAATAGCAATGATCAGCCACATGTGGTTTGCCTCCCATATCGGCCCTATGGCATTGTACATAGTCTTACGCGTCTTAGCCTGGTTGGCTTTTGAAGTAAACAGTTCAATGATCCCTGCACCAAAATCGGCGCCCCCAAGCAGGATATAAAGTAAAATTGATGTCCAGAGAAATACAATTACAACATAGATCATAGCTTAGGAATTAGTTTGTTTTAAGGATGAATCGTATAGTTTTCCAACCATTGTGATCTGCCGGTATAATAAAAAAGTAACTATAATAGCCAGGGAGACATACACAGCCGTAAACAAGTAAAATGAATAAACTATTCCCGGCATTGGGGTCATGGCATCAGCAGTACGCATTACTCCGTAAATGATCCACGGCTGCCGGCCAACTTCAGTGACTGTCCAGCCTGCCTCCAGTGCTATAAAACCGATCGGGGTTGCCGCTATAAAGAGTCTCAACAGCCACTTGCTGCTGAGCCATTGCCTTTTCTTAAATATAGCAATAAAGTATAATATGGCGATCAGTACCATCAGCATCCCCAGTCCTACCATGATCTGAAAAGCATAATGAGTTACAGCGACCGGCGGATGCTCATCTTTGGGAATGCTGTCTAAACCTTTTACCTCTTTATTAAAATCGCCAGTGGCCATAAAACTCAGCAGTCCGGGTATCTTTATGGCGTAATTAACCTTTTTGCCTGCGGTGTCAGGTATTCCTCCCAGCAGCAGGGCGGCGTTCCTTTCTGTATGGAAGTGCGCTTCCATAGCCGCCAGCTTTGCAGGCTGCCGTTGCGCTACATCCTTTGCAGATATATCGCCGCTGATGGGCTGCAGGCAAGCTGCAACTGTCCCAAATGCAGCGGCTATCTTAAAAGCTTTGCTGTGAAAAGTTACGTTTCTTCCCCTCAATATCATTAATGCATGAACTCCTGCCACAGCAAAACCAGTGGAGACAAATGCCGCCAGTGACATGTGAAGTGCCTGCGAAAACCAGGCATCGTTAAACATAGCTGCTATCGGATCGATATTCAGGTATTTGCCGTCCAAATAGTCAAATCCGGAGGGACTGTTCATCCAGGCGTTTGCTGCAACTACCAGTATTCCTGATAACAATCCGCTGATGCCTACAATGACACCGGTGACCCAGTGAAACCAGACATTGAGCTTGTCCCAGCCATACATATAAAATCCAAGTGCTATGGCCTCTATAAAAAAAGCCGTTCCCTCAAGAGAAAACGGCATTCCGAATATCGGTCCTGCGTGCTCCATAAATGTTGGCCAGAGCAAGCCCAGTTCAAATGACAGCACCGTGCCTGAAACTGCTCCGGTGGCAAAAAATATAGCCACTCCTTTACTCCATGCCTTTGTTACATCTTTATAAACCGTTTTCTTAGTCTTAAGCCAATAAAAGTGAGCAACAGACATAAAAAAGGGCATGACCATCCCGATACAAGCAAATACGATATGAAAGCCAAGGGAAAAAGCCATCTGAAGGCGGGCAGCTAAGAAATCATCCATAGAAGGGTAAGATTGGAGCCACAAAAATAAACAAAATGATTAAATAAACTTGCCAGGTTGGACCAGTTGTATATAGTTTACCCGAATTATTATTTATCATAAAAAACGAATTTCTATGAAACTGACTTTGAAACTTGTGCTTGCCGGGCATTTTTTATTTTTTACAGCCTGTAAAAAGATCTCTTCCAAAAAAAAAGAGGAAACCGGGATTCCGACCGAACAACCTGTAAAAAGATTTGTACCCTTAAAATTTGAGTCTGATGAATTGCAGCTCACTTTTAAATACGAGGAAAAAACTGCGAATCTGATTGAAATTTCAGGATCCGATGGCCATATGATGACCATCACCTATAAAAATCAACAGCCTTATGAAATAAAAAAAATGAAGAACAACAAGCCTATTCAGCTCATTGATTATGTGAAAGACAAGGAAGGGATGCCCAAAGCAAGGTCCTTTGATGAAAACGGTCCGGTGTTCACGCCAACAGGTTATTATATACTCGATTATGACCAGAACCAGCAGCTTGGCAAAATCAGATTTTATAAGGATAACGGAGAACTTTTCTGCGAATCGGCCCTGACTTACTCGTTGGGAAATGTCACGGCTCAGATCCAGTCAAATTACCCGGGCAGATCAAAAAATCTGCAGTACACATACGACCTTAAAAATGGAATATTTAAACATATTAATTGTCTGGAAAGACTGGTTTTGGAAATCAGATATCCATTCTTTAGCGCCAGTCAAAATAATATATTGAGTAGCTCCGGAACTGAGACTCCCCTGGAAAATATAACTTATAGTTATGAATATAACGCGGATAACTACCCATCAAAGCTCATGATCACAACACATAACAGGAAGCAAACATTTAAAATAACCTACGCAGAACTTAAGCAGTAACTAATTTCTTAACAGTTCCTGAGCTCTGAAAACATGATCCGTAGCTTGCAGTATCTTCGTTTTCAGCTTCGGATTATAATTGGGATTTTGCTTTAAGAACTCTTTGATGATTTGGGCTGCTTCAGCACTCTGATAATAACCGAAGATGGCCTGCAGCCAGTTTTGAGGGAAAAAGATGTCACCCGTTGCCTGTATTTCAGTGAGCAAAGCAAGGCTTTCAGACAGGTATTTTGTCGACGTTGCCTGTCGCAAAGGATGATGCAGGTAATACAATGCAGCAACTACATTAGACTCTTTTTCCCTGTTGGTCTTCTGCGCAAGGCTTCGGAAAAAATCGTCCCTGATGGCTTCATCTGCTGAAATTGCCGGGGCTATAAATTCAAACCGTTTCCTTCGGTCTGCGTTTGTAATTCTTGCCAATTGTTTTTTTAGTATTCCAGCACCTGTATCTGCTCTTAAAGCTAAGGAGAAAGCCAGCGATGTATAATCATCTTCTGTTAGCTTTATTCCCTGAGGAGCCTCCTGGGCAGCCCAAACCTCATGGAGCCTGCTCCAGGCACGTTTAGATAAAAAAACATCCTGGAAGGCTTTAAATAACAACTTTTTGTTATTCGGTAAGGTCTGATATTTTATTGCCTCCCAAAGTGATTCCTCCAGTTTAGCAGACCATACTTTTCGTTCTTGCATTGTAAGAAACTCCCAGTACACATTGGCCAGATAACCGGTCAGCAGTTTGACGTTCAGTTCTTCTTTTTCTTTTTTTAAGCCGGCTGTAAATAAATCAAGAAGCTGCTTTGGTGTAACAGCCCGTCGGCTCAACATATTTTCGTACAAAGAGATATAAGCGGATGCCCTGTTGAGCGGGTCGGCGATATCATAAAGCACCGTAAGCATTTTTTCATCAACCGGCCATAGTCCGTATCCTTGGCCTGAGGAATTAAACTGCACGAATAGCGGCACAGCCATACCCTCTGCTTCCTTTATATCGGTCTTATCAGTGTTCAGGTTTATGATGAGCTCTTTGCTATGATCAGCATAATAAAATTTAACTTCAAACAATTGCGGCCAAACCCGGTTATCCCCATATTCAGGTGTCTGACTGATTGTAAGTTTAGTGATTTTATTGTTCTTTTGCTCCAGCACATAGTCTATGACAGGTCTGCCGGTATCGTTTACCCATACTTTGTTCCATTTCTGCAGATCGGCATCCGAATATTTATCTAAGATGCTAATCAGATCCGGCCAGGACGCATTGCCATTAGCAAACTTATGCAGGTATTCTCTCGCCCCCTGCTGAAACCTCTCCTTACCCATCAGTCGTTCCAGCTGTCGCATCATGATCGGCGCTTTGTGGTATATGATGTTTCCGTACAAGCTCCCGGCATCTTTCAGATTATTTAGGTCCTGTCTTATCGGGTTAGAACCCTGAGTGCGGTCTATTGCATAGGCTGCCGGAAAATGATCCAATAAAAACTTCAGGTCAAAAACAGCTTTACCCCTAACAGATTCCATGCTTTTATCCGCCATGAAATTGGCAAACACCTCTTTCATCCAGACGTCAGTAAACCAGTTCATGGTGACCAGGTCGCCAAACCACATGTGCGCAGTCTCATGGGCAATGACATTACTTCTGACATCAAGCTGATCTTTAGTTGCTCCTCCGTCCAAAAACATTGCGGATGCTTTATACTGGATCGCACCCGGATGCTCCATACCCCCAAACTGAAAATCTGGTATAGCGACAAAACCAAACTTTTGAAAAGGATAAGGAATCCCTGTCCACTCTTCCAGGAATTTTAATGAAGAGGTATGGATAGCGAACGCTTCCTTTATACTTTGTTTTATTTTTGCAGTGTCTGTTTCCCGGTATAAATACTCAGCTTCTCCTTTTGCCAACTGTCCGGTGGCCTTTTCAAACTTACCTGCTGCAAAAGCAAACAGGTAGGTACTGATTGTATCTGAAGTATTGTAATAAACAGTTTTTCTGTCACCGGTTACTATCGAATCCTTAACGCTTGCATTAGCGATGCTTTTCCAGTTAGCTGGCAGCTCCAGCTTCAGTGTATAAGTCGCTTTGAGGTCAGGCTGGTCAAAACAGGGAAAAACAGTCCTGGCCCGGTCCGGAACAAACAAAGTGTATAAATAGTTCTCATTTCGGTTCAACGCACCTTCACCAGCTTCAAAATTCAGTTCAACTTTATTTTTGCCCAATACCATGTATTCCGGTGCTATGATCAGATGCTCGTCCTGGTATTTTACTGCTACAGTCTTATCATTCACCCTAAACGATTTTATTTTTGATGCATCTTCTCTAAAATCTAACTGTAAAGGGTACCGATTAATGTTCAGGTGAAAACTGATCACCTCCAATGCACCAATTTTATCTTTTTTCAGCCTCGGAATATCCAGTGCCAGGTTGTAGCTGATGTCTTTTATCACCATTTTGCGGTATTCTGCCAGCCGGCGGGAAACTCCTGATTCTAATTCAGGACCGGGAGCAACTGCTATCTCCTTGTAAATCATTCCTTTTTTGACACTGTCGCAGGCGCACAGAAACAAAAGAAAGACCAGTAAATAATTATTACGCTTAGCCATATGGCGAAAATAGGTAATGATTTTATAATTCATCCCCCCAGTTTATCAGAGGACACGAAATTTTGATCAACTAATCATCTATTAAGCTTATTTTAGCAGAAACAAACTCATAATAATTAATTCGTATGAAAACTACATTGAAAACGCTGTTGCTTGTAGCAATGGCAGTCGGTTTACAGTTTGACCTTCAGGCACAAAATCTAAAAATGCCGCAGGCAAGCACTACTCAAACCCTCACCCAAGCCTTCGGACTAGGAACAATCTCTATTAACTATTCGCGTCCAAATGTTAAAGGGCGCAAGATCTTTGGCGGACTGGAACCCTATGATGCGGTATGGCGCACGGGAGCAAACTCGGCAACTACAATTGCATTTACCGAAGCTGTAAAGATCGAAGGTAAAGATTTAGCAGCCGGCGAATATGGCTTGTTTACCATTCCAGGCCAAAACGAATGGACGATCATCATCAATAAAGGCGCTAAACAGTGGGGCGCTTATGAGTATAAAGAAAGTGATGATGTGCTGCGGGTTAAAGTAAAAGCTGCAAAGCTCAAAGATAAAGTGGAGACTTTTACCATTCAGTTGGCTGATGTATATCCAACCAGCGCCAGACTGCTATTGTCCTGGGAAAACACGGCTGTTTCAGTTGGCCTGAGCACCGATGTTGACACTAAAGTGATGGCCGGTATAGATGAAGCCATGAAAGGAGACAAGAAGCCCTATTTTCAAGCTGCACAATATTACCTGGAGAACGGAAAAGACCTGAACAAAGCATTGGAGTGGATGAATGCTGCTGACGCTGACAACACAAAAGCACCATGGGTTAAACTATGGAAGGCCCGTGTCCAGCTTAAAATGGGTGATAAAAAAGCCGCTGCGAAAACTGCGGAAGAAGGTTTGAAAATTGCTACTGAGATTAAAAACCCTGAGTACATCAGACTAAACAATGCATTGCTGACAGAAGCAAAGAAATAAGATCAATATAAGGATAAAGTGCCTGATGCTATGAAAGGCATCAGGCACTTTTTTTATGTTTTATAACAGCCTGAATGATCAGGGAGAAAAATATCACCAGCATACATCCGATGACATTCAGCCATAAATAAGCCACCACTTCATTCCAGCCCAACAGGGTCACCACAATCTCTGTGAGGACAGCACCAAAAAAAACTGCCCGGCCGTTGACAGACTTTACATAAAACGCCACCAGAAAAACACCAAGGATTGTCCCATAAATATATGACCCAAGTATATTTACTGCCTCCAGTAAATTACCAATCTTGCTTGCGTACAAAGCCATAACAATACAAACTATGCCCCAAAATACCGTTGCCAGTCTGGATACCTGCAGATATTCATGGTCTGAAGCGTCTTTTTTTATCAGCCTTTTATAGATATCGATCACCGTTGTAGAAGCCAGCGAATTCAGCGCACTTGCGGTTGATCCCATGGAAGCCAGGAAAATAATAGCAATGAGCAAGCCGATCAGGCCCCGGGGAAGGTACTGGGTCACAAAACTCAAAAAGATATAGTTATTGTCATCGGTGTTTGCGTGTTTATCATTCTTAACCATTAAGTCAGTAACCTGCTTCTTAATCGATTTTTCCTTTTGATCAGCTTCCTGCAATACCTTTCTTTGGTCATCTACCAATCCTGCATCATCCTTATCCAACGCCGCATTCATCTTATTGACGGCAATTTCTTTTTCCTTATGAATGAGACTGTATTCTGCTTTGATCTTATTCAGCTCAGGATTATATTTACTTTTTTCCAGCTTGTTAAGCTCGAAGCTATTAAAGAAAACAGGAGGCTTGTTGTACTGATAAAATGTAAACACCAATACACCGATCAGCAGGATCAGGAACTGCATGGGGATTTTCACCAACCCGTTCATCAGCAAGCCCAGCCTGCTCTGACTTACCGATGCTCCCGAAAGATACCGGCCTACCTGGCTTTGGTCCGTTCCGAAATAAGACAACTGCAAAAAGAAACCGCCAAGCAGGCCAGTCCATAAGGTATACCTGTTATTGGGGTCAAAAGTCAGGTCTATTGCATTGGTCCTTCCCATCTTACCGGCAATGCTAATGGCCTTTACAAAACCTATATTGGCAGGCAGCAAATGCACCACCATGGCTCCGGCTGCAAACAGACCGCAAAAAATAATGCTCATCTGTAGCATTTGAGTATAGGAAACTGCCTTGGTCCCCCCATATACGGTATAAAATACCACCAGACTGCCAATAAATAAAGTGGTGTAAGTAGTATTTATATTTAATATAGTAGATAAGATAATGGAAGGCGCATAGATCGTAATTCCTGTAGAAAGCCCTCTTTGTACCAAAAACAAAAAAGCGGTCAGCGCCCTGGTCTTCAAGTCAAATCTTTGCTCCAGGTATTCATATGCGGTATAGACCTTCAACCGGTGGAATATAGGAACAAACGTGATACACAACACGATCATGGCCAATGGCAGTCCAAAATAAAACTGAACAAAGCTCATCCCTGAGGAATACGCAAGTCCCGGTGCAGACAAAAAAGTGATTGCACTGGCTTGCGTTGCCATTACAGACAGGCAGACATGGTACCATGGCAGGCTTTGATTTCCGAGCAGATAGCCATGAATGTTCTGTTCACCCCTGCTTTTATAAATGCCATACACCACAATTACGACGAGTGTAAGTACCAATACTGCCCAGTCTATAGCACTCATTCGAAGTATTTTGTAAATGCGTAAAATATAAAGATCAGGAAGACCAGCCAGCTAATCAGCAGCCTGTAAAACTGGCGCCAGGTTTTTACGAATGGAGGCAGTTCCTGTTCATTTTGCAATTGGTTTTCAGGCTTCATGGCTAGTTCTGTTAATTTTTCTTTCCGGACAACAGGTTGACAAACAAACGATAAGCCCCGGGCACCCCGGCGGGCAGCTGTCTGAAGAATGAAATCCCTGTATATACATATCTTCCTTTGCCATATTCTGCTACGATCAGCGAACCATTCTTAGCAGATTCACCACTATCATTCATACTCAGCAACGGTGTGTATTTCTGGTCCATATTGGCCACAAAATACAAACCCCTTTCCTGGACCCAGCCCTCAAAATCCTTGTTAGTGATCTTATTGGGATAATTCAATGCCGGATGGTCCGGAGACAGTAAAGTCACTTTCGCATCCTCTTCCGTCACACGGTCTCTTGACAATCCGAAAGGAAAAGGACCCAGGTTATTGATCCGCAGCGGTGAATTCACATTATACTGGACCAGCAAGGTCCCGCCCTCTTCCACATACTTCATCAATCGTGGCTGTATGATCCGCATTTGTTCATCCACATTATACAATCTCACTCCCGTCAATATCGCATCATAAATAGAAAGGTCTCCGTTAATCAGCTGATTTACACTCAAATTCTCAACATTGTATCCTACTTGTTTCATTGACTCAGCTACCATATCTCCCGCACCTGCGATGTATCCGATGCGTTTACCGGCAAACTTCAGGTCTATTCTGCTCATTTTTGCCTGTGTTAAAGGAAATAAGGTCTGAACCGGGATATGCTCATAATTGATAACATGCAGACCCTGATGATAATTTTTACCACCTACGACCACATTGAGCGAAAAAACACCCTCCGAAACTCCTCCGGCCGGAGTAACTGTAAAATCAGCACGCTGCTCCTCGCCTTTTCCTGCAATCGTAAAATCCATCTTTGCAGGTACTACTTTCCATCCTGCCGGAACCTTAGGCTCAAGCACCCCGGAAGCATTATCCTTAAAAGCCTTTAACATCAGGCTGATCTTTTTAGGTTCATTGCCATTAAAGATAAAAGACCTGTCTCCAGGTGTTGCTGTTACCGGAGGAGCAATAACAAGCGGCTGATAGATCTCACCCCGCACCTGGTCTGTGTATTTATAAACAACAGGCAACTGTTTTTCTATCACTTCATCACCTATCTTTACTTCAAACAAACCACTTAAACCTACAGGATTTTCCGCCAGTCCTATTTTTGAAAGGGAATCAACGACATAAGCACCAATACCGTGCTCCTTTTCCAGCCAGTAAGGCTGAGTAATTCTTGCATTGACAGAAGAGATTTTTTTATCCTGGGACACAAACTGATTGGGCTTAAGCGCAAAAGAAGCACCCGAATTGCTTTCTATGACACTGATGGGCAATGCAAACCCTTCTTTGACCCTGGCTATCCCCTGCACCCTGACACTAACATCATCACCAATTGCATAAGCCGAATTTTCTGCTGCACTTTCCAGCCAGATGCCCGCACATGCCAGGATGAGGTCATCCAATTGCGCCTGTTTAAAAGGTTTACCTTTAACCAGTGCTTTAAGCTTTAACAATTTGATAACCGATTTTGAGGGATCAGCCACATCATATGTCGCGTTGATATCATCCAGTAATTGCTGTGCGGCAGCACTTCCCGGATTCCGGTTTAACGTAAAATCAATCCCTTCGAAAATATCTTTCTGAGCCGCATCACCCGCCACGGGGGTAAAGAACTCCAGTCCGGACCCCCGCTGTCTTGATGAACCGAAACCCTGGCTCCTGTGGTTAGAACGGCTTTCCGCGGCGATCTCACCATAACTTTTGCCTAACAGTGCATTATACGAACCCACATCAACTTTCAACTGGTCATCCGAAGTCGTATTGTTGCCGCCAAAATTAAATGTGTTCCAAAAGATACGTTTAGCCTGCCAGGGCTTCACAAAGGCAAGCTGTTCCGGAAACTGTTTTGGATCAGCAGCAGCAGCAAAGGCTTCATGCGCCAGGATAGCTGACCCAGAGTGATGGCCATGCCCGGCACGGGAATCTTCGGGAAACCTGGTGATGATCAAATCCGGCTGAAACTTACGGATCACCCAGACCACATCAGCAAGAATCTTTGCCTTGCCCCATATCTTGAAACTTTCTTCAGAATTTTTGGAAAAGCCAAAATCATTGGCACGGGTAAAGAACTGCTCAGCACCATCCATACGACGTGCCGCGAGCAATTCTTGTGTACGGATCAGCCCCAGCAATTCCGCCTGTTCGTTGCCAATTAAATTCTGACCACCATCACCCCTTGTCAGGGACAAATAACCCGTGCGTACTTTCTTTTCCTTGGCCAGATAAGTTAACAAACGGGTATTTTCATCATCAGGATGGGCCGCAATGTAAAGCACACTACCGGTTACATTCAAGGCCTGCAGGCCTTGTTTGATTTCCGCAGCATTTAATTGCTGCATGCTCTGCGCTTTGACAAAAAGCGGGCATGTTGCAATCATGAAGAACAGGTATATATTAAGTCTCATATTCGGATCGTAAAGTCCGAAATTACTTAAAAATCCTTAATCTCCTGTTCAATGCAAATTAAACTCCGTAACAATCCTGCAAAAATACTACAGTTCTTATAGGAGAATTTTGCTGCTTACTTCTTTATCTATGGTAATAAAACCGGGGTACTTGATCAGCGCATTGCCTACCTTAATACTAGGCCTGATTTTGAGCGTAAGCATTCCCTTCTTTTCAGGGCCGCCTTTACTGCTTTTAATGAACTCGCTGATCTCTCCCATCACTTTGTTATTGGAGATAAAAGGATAAATATTCACCTCCATAGCCACCGGTACTGTAGTAGAGCCGCCCGCAACGACATTTACCACCTGGTTTATAAAACCATTGGCCAATTCCTGTTTGTTGATCAGGATTTTATATTCAAACTCATTAATCGCTGCATCATTAGCCGTCGGGTTGGTAACCTCCAGGTTCAGACGTGCCTTAAGGGGTACATCTTTTCTTAGCAGACCGAAAGCCAGGCCCGGTAAACTTCCCAGGTCCATATCCTGTCCACCCATCAACTTTTTTACATCAGTACCTGCCACCATGATCTGCTCAGCTGAAGTAATCCTGTATTTACATTTTTCAAGTGCCTTGATCTGTTGCGCCTGCTTGTTAATTCCACAACCAGAAACTGCGATAGCCGTCAGGCAAACTAATAAAATCCTCTTCATAACAGCTATAACGAAATAATATACATTAAATGATGCTCAGGTCAAATTAGCGTCTGCGTCTGCCCGGACCCGGATTGATAAACCGGTCGATGCTGTATTTTCCCGGACCTGCTACCAGCAGAAATAAATAGACAACCAGAAAATGTAAGCCCAGCTCTTTCTTATCAAAACCATCAGGAGCATGCACAATAAAGACTGCAACCAGCATGAGAATGATCAATGGAATTGTCGCCAGTCTTGTTGCCATTCCAAGGATCAGTAATATGGAACAGAAAAATTCTGCAAATACCGTTAGGTACAAAGACACCGGAACACCCAGGCCAATTGGATTAGCAAACTGAAGTTCTCCGCCCGCTAAAATCCACTGCAGTTTCTGATAACCGTGAACAAGCATGAAAGCTCCAACTGCTACACGCAGGATCAACAGCATAAAGTGCACACTTTCGTTGTTAAAATTGGTATTGAATAGTCTTCTCATATAGGCGTTTATTTTATTGGTTTAACAGACAATTTGGTATCATATTATTTTTGAAGGGGAATATAATGAAATTAGGTACTATCTGACAACAAGAGAATTAATAAAGCCTGAAATTGCATCCTGAAGGATCATTTTTTTCTCCGCATCCGGCTTGCCTGCTTTTTCAATCATCTGTATAGACACCAGTCCGTGAAGTATAGAAAAATAAGTATGGTATTTTAAAAAATAATCGACATCCCTGTTCTTGCTGCCAGCTATCGCGTCCTGTATTGTCGTGATCATGACCATGGACATGGTCTTCATCTCCACAACCTGATTTACCCGGTCACAAGCGGGTATTCCCAATCCAAACATAAGCTGATAATACTCTTTATTTTCAAACGCAAAATCCCAGTAAGCATGGGCAATGGCCTCGAGCTGTGCAGAAGGATCAGTGTGCTGATCTTTTACAGATTGCAAGGCATCTGCCAGCTTCTGAAAGCCTTCTTTCGTGAACTCAAGCAAAATAGCTTCTTTATTTTCAAAATGATTGTAGATCACCGGGATACTATACTCTATCGCATCTGCTATTTTTCTGATGGATAAAGACTGCCAGCCGTCAGCAAGTACCTGCAGCCAGGCCGCTTCGAGTATACTTGTCCTGAATTCTTCCTTTTGCCTTATTTTGCGTTCTGCGATGCCCATACTACTTTAAAATTAATTAACAGTGTTAACAAAAGTAACATCTTCATCACATTATTAAAAGCGTTTACGGATTTCTGACGTTAATCCAACAAATCATCCACATTTATTCTCTTAACTTTTTTAAAGCCTT
The DNA here is from genome assembly GCF_030244015.1 of Pedobacter ginsengisoli. Lineage (GTDB taxonomy): Bacteria > Bacteroidota > Bacteroidia > Sphingobacteriales > Sphingobacteriaceae > Pedobacter > Pedobacter ginsengisoli. The sequence continues at coordinate 221,417 of NZ_JASSYX010000002.1, read as the reverse complement.
AAAAAGATCATTTTTTATAACCAAGATATTCTTCCACAGGTCCCCCTTCTTTTTCAGTCTGTCCATAGTATTAAATATGGTATAATTTTTCAGATCAAGGTCCTCATTCACTTCCTCCCAATCCAGCGGAGTCGAAACCATAGCACCTGGTTTCGGCCTTGCAGAATAAGGCGCGGCTATAGTTTGCCCCCTTCTGTTTTGAAGGAAATCAAGGTAGATCTTGTTTTTCCGTTTGGAAGGACTACGCTCCAGACTGGTCGTATCCGGATGTTTATCCAGCAATAATTGTCCAAGGTACTTTATAAAATCCTTGGTAATGTCGTAATCATATTTGTCCCCCACGGGAATAAATATATGCAGTCCTTTTGAGCCCGATGTTTTAATAAATGCCGTGATCTTCATTTTATCCAGCAATGACTTGGCCGAAAGCGCCACCTTGACGGCCTCTTTAAAATCAATATCATGCGGATCCAGGTCCAGCACTGCATACAGCGGATGATCGGGCTTTTTATACCTGCTAAGCCAGGGATTGATCTCTATACAACCCAGGTTGACCATCCATAACAATGTTGCCTCGTCATTACAAACCAGGTAATCTATATCCTTATCATTACTTTCCGAATAAAGCGGTACTGATTTTATCCATTTCGGTACCTTATCCAGATCCAGGTCTTTTTGGAAAAAGCCGGGTTCCCCAATACCATTAGGATGTCTGTTCAGCGACAGCGGCCTGTCCTTCAGATAAGGTAAAATGTAATCCTTCACCTCACCGTAATACTTGATAAGCCTGCCCTTTGTGATCTGCTCTTTTGGCCAGTAAATTTTGTTCAGATTAGTCAGCTTCACCTTTTTCTTACCAAAAACCAGTTCCTTTTCCTCCTTCTTAATACTATCCGTTAGACCTTCCATATCATTTGCATCGTTATTCTTATTTTCAGCAGGTACCTCTCTCACCACTTTATCCTGTTCTTTATCAATACGCAGCCCCTTAAATACCGGATGTCTCAAGTGCTCATCTTCTGTCCATTCAGAATAAGTCACATCACATACGAGTTCCGGTTTCAACCAGGTAAATTCTCTTTCCTTATGCACATCATCCTTTACAGGTTTGCTTTTCTGCACCAGTCGCTTCATTTTACCGAATACATCCTTTAGCGTTTCCTCATTAAATCCAGTACCGCAATTTCCTATATATATCAGCTCAGACCCCTGGTACATCCCCAGGGCAAGCGAGCCAAAATAATGCCTGCCCCCTGAAGGTTTAGAATAGCCGATGATCACGGCTTCCTGCGTGTTCTGAAGCTTAAACTTAAGCCACAGGTCTGTGCGCTTATTACTTATATAAGTACTCTCCGCATGCTTGGCTATAACTCCTTCCCAACCCTGTTTCTCAGCTTCGGCCAGAAGGTCCCTGGTTTTTCCCTGAATATGCCCGTTATAAATTACGGATGGATTATTCAGGCCCCCGATCAGCTTTTGCAGCAGCTCTTTGCGCTTCAGCAGTTCCATATTTCTGATATCATGACCGTTTAAAGCCAGCAGATCAAACACATAGAACTTAAGCGTTATTTTTTCGGTATCTGCCTTATAGTTCTGCAATTTCTGAAAATAGCTCCGACCATTTTTATCCTCTACAGCCAGTTCCCCGTCTATGACCGCATCCAAACCTAATCCAGCAAGCGCATCAGACACCGCTTTGTATTTTGTTCCAAAGTCTATCCCGTTTCTCGAAATCAGTTTCACACCGCCTCTAGCTTTGACATAAGCCAACGCACGATATCCGTCTAGCTTTTTCTCATATATCCAGGCTGCATCATCAAACAGTCTGTCGGACAACTTCGCCAGCATAGGCCTATAATCGATCTCCTCCATATTTTCAGCAGGGGCCTCTTGAATTTTTTCTTCTGCGTCCTGATCCGCTACGTCCTGTACAACTGTATTCTTTTCTTTTTTAGCTTCCTTTTTAAAATCAAGTCCTTTTTTCTTTACCGCTGCACTGACCAGGTCTTCGCTGTCAAATGCCTTTTTAACCGCATAGTCATCATTATGTTTGATTAAGAGCCATGCGTTATCTTCGGCGCTTTTTATTTTCACCAGGGCAAACTCCCCCTTCAGAATCTTGCCATGCAATTTAAATTTCAAACTTCCCGCATGAAGATCTTTCAGCAGATCATTTTCCGATCCCTTATCCAGTGCCTCATACCAGCCCTGATCAAAAATATCCACCGCACCTGCACCATAATTTCCGGTAGGAATAGTACCTTCAAAGGTCCGGTAGGCATAAGGATGATCTTCAACCATCATAGCCAACCGTTTGTCCTGAGGATTTAAAGAAGGTCCTTTGGGCACGGCCCAGCTCTTGAGCACTCCGGCCATTTCCAGTCTGAAGTCGTAATGCAATCTTGACGCATGATGTCGTTGTACAACAAATATCAATTTAGATTTTGCTGCCGATTGATCAGCCCCGATCGTTTTTTTCCCTGAACCGGGCTCTTTGGTCTTGGTGAAATCTCTTTTTTTGACGTATTTTTCCAGGCTCATAACCGACGTTTTACATCAGTTACAACAGTTAAAAAAGACTATGGTTTGCATTCTCCAAACCTCCATCACCACTAAATTAACAAAAAGCCCTGCGGTTACGCCCTAAAAAAGATTCGCTTTTTGTAAAGAAAATAACAAAGTCCCCATTCCAAAGCGAAAATGCACAAACAGGATATCAGTTCCGAAATATGTCCCGGAATACTGACCAGCTCCATCAGACCTCCGGTTACTGCAAAAACATAACCATTGAACCAGCGTGCACCGACAATTTCGAAAAACAGGTAAATAAAGATGGAATTCATCCCGATGATCAGAAAGAAAGACAAATAACTTTTATGATCAAGCACATCGATCCACCAATATAAAAATGCAAGCATTAACAGACACCAGCCACCCGAAACCAGGACAAACGAACTTGTAGCAATCTTTTTGATTATAGGGGTAATGTCAGCCACATCCAAAACGTATCCCGATAACAAACAGCAGATGCCGGCAATGACCAGGGTCTTTAGCTTTCCTGAAACCAACCGGCTATTCAATAAGATTTTTCCAGCCATCATCCCCCAAATGGTATGAGCTGCCGTAGGCAAACAATTAATGGCCACCCAACCACCCAAATTGATCTTATTCATTAAGATCAGATCCATATAATTTCCAAAATTTTTCTGATCGGTAAACGGCTGGTCAAAACCGCTGATATGCGTGTACCTGTACAATATTTCAGTGAGCAGAAGAAATCCAATGCTGACCAGCAATTGCGATAAAGCTGACCAGCGGTAGATTAAAAAAGCGATCAATAGGGTGAACGACAACTGGGTGAGCACATCCCACAGTTCAAATGACAATCCGTTTTCGCGAACCGCATAATCCAGCACACCCCAAAAGAACAGCCAGCCGCTTCTTTTCAAAGCTTTTATCAGTGATTGTCCCCAGGACAATCCGTTTTGATATTGCTTTGACAGCGAGTAAGCAAGTGCAGTACCTGCAATAAACATAAAACCCGGCTGTATCAGATCCCAAAAACGCAAACCATGCCATTCATGATGCTCAAACTGCAACATAACGCCATGCAGAAAGGTTCCCTCCGCCTGCACTGTCAATCGCCTGTACAAACTGGTACTTTCCAGTGCAAGCAGCACCATGATCAGTCCCCGCATAAAATCAAGGGATAAAAGTCTGTTGGGTTTCAAATCCATGCTGTCAGTTTTCATATGTGCACGATCACTTTCCCCGCTGCTTTCTTCTTACAAACGGCTGACCCAACCCACTGCTATCCGGCTTATAAATCTCATACTGATCTAAACTTTCAAGTAACCTTGTCAGGGTCTGAAAGCCATGTGCCCTGGTATCAAAACTGGGATCAATTTTCCTAAGATTAGTTCCAAGGACCGCAACCAAAATTCCGGTATCTTCAGGAGTAGCCATAAAATAAGCCCTGTCTATCAGATCAAGCTTGACTTTGGTAAACTTGACAGCTTCCGGTACCGCCTTACTGACTGCCTTCACACGCTTATTTACCTTTTTAGCTGACGAAGCCTCTATTTGCTTTTCTATAACGGCCTCCTGAACAATATTGTCAGTAAAAGTGAATATCTCACAAGACTGTACAAACGCCGTCGGAGTTGTCTTAACCCCTATCCCCATCACAAAAACGCCTTCTTCTCTTATTCTTTTTGCAAGTCCGGTATAATCGCTGTCACTAGATACGATACAAAAACCATCCACAACCCCATTGTGCAGAATATCCATCGCATCAATGATCAAGGCCCCGTCCGTCGAATTTTTACCTGAGGTATAGCTAAATTTTTGAATGGGCGTAAAAGACAGTTCGTTTAGCAGATCCTTCCAGCTATTCATATTGTGCTGTGTCCAATCACCGTATATTCGTCTGATCGTGACCTTGCCATACTTGGCAACCTCCTCTAAAATCGCTTTCAATAATTTTGCCTGTGCGTTGTCACCATCTATGAGAATTGCGATGCGTTCTGTTTTCTTCTCCATAAAACTTAGTTAAGGTAATGCAATATATAAATCATTCTTTATTAAATTACATCAGAAACCTTCAGCCATATCTTAAGATGGAGTCTATCAAGCGCCCGCGAAACTGGCTACGGGTAACGCGCTATGATATCCTAATCATACCGCAATGCAGGGTAGTCCAAAAGCCTGCGCCACAACGCCAGCTGACCAATGATACTCGCCTCCCGGTATATCGTAAAAGAGATCAACTCATAATAGCTCATTTTCATGAATCCCATGTCAATGACACTGTCCAGTTTTTCGTCGGTAGCACTAACCAGTACCTCGCGGGCGATAGGGCTAACTTTTTCCCAATCCTTTAAATATTCCGCATTGGAAGGATACCTTGCTCCATCCTGAATGCCCTTATTGTCTTCAAAAAGATCCGCTCCGGTCTGTTTAAGTTCAGGATGCGACTCTTTAATGATATAATAGCGCTGCGCCACCAACGAACCTGTAAGCCAGGCCATATGATTTGCTTTCGTGTTTAGCCGGCTGTGCATATCTTCTTCTGAGATTCCTTCGATCGCACGTGCAAAAAAAGTAGTCTGCATGTCAAATAATGTTAGTAATCCTTCCATTCTGCTGCTAGCGGTTTTGGTTTCCATAAGTTTTTATTTAATGGTTAAACTGATGTGATTATTTACCTCTAAATTAGACATCCTGTCTTAAAATAACACGGTCGCAAAACGACAAACAAAGGGGGTGATCATGACAAAATACTGAGCTTGCTCAACATCTCTGAAACCATTCTTTTCAGATCATAAGCGGGTTGCCAGCACCAATCTTTTGTGGCCTGCGAATCATCGACACTTTGCGGCCAGCTCTCCGCTATTTGCTGTCTGAAATCAGAAGCATAATGAATCATAAACCCGGGAACCTCCTTTTCAATCTCCTCATAAATTTCCTTCGGAGTAAAACTCAATGCCCCGAGATTGTAAGATGTCCGTACCTGAAGCTGATCTCCGGAGGCATCCATGAGTTCCAAAGTGGCGCGTATGGCATCGTGCATATACATCATGGGCAATGCGGTATCTTCTTTTAAAAAACACGTAAAAGTTTCTCCTTTTATCGCATGATGAAAAATATCAACCGCATAATCGGTAGTGCCACCGCCCGGTGCGGCAGTATAACCAATCAGTCCGGGATAACGTAAGCTGCGTACATCCAGTCCATATTTTTCAAAGTAATATTTGCACCAGTACTCTCCGGCAGCTTTGCTGATCCCGTAAATGGTCGCTGGCTCGGTAATGCCCTGCTGGGGACAATTTTTCTTCGGCGAATCCGGTCCGAAAACCGCGATACTGCTTGGCCAGAATACCTTTTTTACCCGATATTTTACGGACAGATCCAATACACTGAGCAGGCTGTCCATATTCAGCCGCCAGGCTGCCTGCGGATTAAGCTCAGCATTTGCTGAAAGCATCGCAGCGAGGTGGTAGATCTGTGTGATCTTCTCCTCCATGATCAACGCCTCCAGCTTTTCTTTGTCCAATACATTCAATTGCTTGTAAGGATATATCTCCAGATCAATTTTATCTTCGGGCTGTATATCTGCTGCTATCACACAATGTCTGGAAAATTGTTTTCTCAACGCTACAGTCAATTCCCTGCCTATCTGGCCACAGGCCCCTATCACTAACATTTTTTCAGTTTGTTTCATATTAAATTAAAATTACAGGTAAGCCACCAAGTGCTTTACCTTATCATTATTACGCAGCGCTTCCAGTCCTTTTGCCTTGTTCATCAATATACATTGACTGGATACTCCCAATAAGAGAGCGATGTCGTCTACAAACATTGCGCTTTCTCCGTCAAGACCGTAGTTTAATCTAAGAATTTGCCTTTGTCTGTTCGGTAACGAAAGCAGAACACGGTTCAATTCTGCAGCAAGGTCTGCCGGATCCAGCCCGGCATCTGCAGGCGCAAACATATCGTCTTCCAGCACAGCCAGCATTCCTGGTTGGTCAGCTTCAAGGTCCGCATCATCAAGCGACGAAGTATATGAGCCATTAAAATAACATGCCCTGATTGTATCCAGGTTCAGCTTCGTATACTCAGCCAGTTCCTCCAAAGTCGCCACTCTCTCCAGTTTTTGCTCCAGTTCCTGCTCAGCTTTCCAAACCTCATTCATCTCAACAATACGGTTTCCGGGAAGCCTTACGATCCGTTTGTACTCATTAATGGCAAACATGATGGACTGCCTGATCCACCATACGGCAAAAGAGATAAACTTAAACCCCTTGGTAGCATCAAACCGGACCGCAGCCTTCATCAGACCAGTATTACCTTCAGCGATCAGATCAGGAAGCAATATGCCCTGCCTTTCATACTTTTTGGCTACAGAAATCACAAACCTGAGGTTAGAATTGACTAGTCTGTCTAACGCTGCCTTATCCCCTTCTTTAATTTTCAGGGCAAGCTTCGCCTCCTCATTACCGGTAAGCAAAGGATACTTCTTAATATCCTGAAGATACCTCATCAGCGTGTCGTGATCCCTGTGGGTAATAGATTTATCTATTTTGAGTGTTCTCATAATAACAGGTTAATTTGGTTTTTTAATGCGGCTAAGGTCAGCAGTCCCATTTTTAAATCCATGGAGTTCCGGATTTTCCGCAAATTATTCAGAACCAGCCATCTCTGTCAAAACTTAATTTTGAGGCAACCGAATCCGCTACCGGCCGATCCAAATTTTGTTAGCTCAAAAATTTTTGCATTTAATATATATATCCTTAATTTGCGGCGCGCTGAACTGCAAACCATGTTCATGTTTACCTAAATTTTATCGTTTTTTAATTTTAAAACAATAACATTAGTCATATGGACAATACCATTTTGGACCGGATCGACCTGGATATTCTTTGCCTCCTGCAAAAAGACGCCAGGCTTACCAATAAAGAACTTGCAGTAAAACTGCACAAGGGGCCCAGTACCATATTTGAGCGTGTCAATCGTTTAAAAGACAAGGGTTTTATAAAAGAAAACGTCGCGATCATTGACCTTGAAAAATTTAATTACCTGTGGATCACCTTTACACTGGTGCAGCTAAAAGACCATAGCGGCGAAGCACTTAGTGCATTTCAAAATGAGGTCATCCGGTTTTCTGAAGTCATGGAGTGCTACCACACCACCGGAACTTTTGATTATTTGCTGAAGATCGTCGTAAGTGACATGACCAGCTACAACGAAATCATCGTTGAAAAACTGGCAAACCTTAAAAACGTAGGCGGTTTGCAAAGCTGTTTTGTAGTAAAAGAAGCCAAAAGGGACCTGGCGTATCCATTAAAAAACCGGGTCTGAGCTTACCTTAGATTTATTCATTATTATTTTCCATTGTGTCTTTTTTATTTATATTTGGTCTAAATAGAATAAACCGACACCATTATTCCGGCAATAAATGATTACTCTTAAAAGCGCAAGACGCTGGTTTTTATGGCACAAATGGACCAGCCTGATCTGTACCATCTTCCTGTTAATGTTATGCATCACTGGTCTGCCGCTGGTTTTTTACCATGAAATAGAAGAGCTGACCGAAGAAAAGTCAGCGCAGGTCAATACTGCTGAAGGCAGCCCTAAACTAAGTTTGGATGCCCTTCACCAGAAGGCACTCGACCTCAATCCCGGAAAAGTAGTGCGTTATATATTTTGGGATGAAGACGAACCCGATCTCGTTACGATGGACGTTGCACCCTCCATGAAGGCAATTCCGGACAGCAGCAAGTATGTTGTCATGAACGAAAAAACAGGCACTGTACTGAACCGGCCGGATCCGAGATCAGGTTTTATGTATGTCATGCTGCAGCTGCACATCAACATGTTCGCAGGAATTCCCGGTAAATTGTTCCTGGGCCTGATGGGTATATTGTTTGTCATCGCCATCATCTCTGGTGTGATGCTATATGGGCCGATCATGAAGAAATATGATTTCGGAATGATTAGAAAAGACAAATCCAGACGCTTAAAATGGCTGGATATGCACAATATGCTGGGCATAGTAGTACTGGCCTGGACGCTTGTTGTAGGACTAACAGGAGTGATCAATACACTCTCAGATGTTGTGCTGGGACTATGGCAACAGGGGCAACTGGCAGAAATGACAGCACCCTATAAAAATGCCGCGCCTTTAAAAGGCCGGCTCAGTTCTTTAGACAATGCACTAAAAACTGCCTCAAACGCGGCGCCCGGAATGAACATTTCCATCATTGCCTACCCCGAAACCCTTTTTTCGAGCAACCACCATTACGCCATATTTATGCGCGGCAATACCCCCCTGACCTCGCGCTTGTTAAAACCGGCCCTGATTGACGCCAAAGACGGAAAACTAACCGATATGCGGTCCATGCCCTGGTTCGTGAACGCCCTTTTCATATCCGAACCCCTCCATTTTGGCGACTATGGCGGACTACCCCTTAAGATCATCTGGGCATTGTTTGACATTGCCACCATTATCGTACTGATCAGCGGTTTATACCTCTGGATCGCACGCGTCAGGTCCCTGAAAAACCAGCTCGCACGCATAGAAGAAAGAGTCCAGGAACCAGAATTTACAGTTTAACCCACGAAATCATGAACTCAAAACACCTGCTTTCCTCCACATGGGGCATCCCTATTGTACTCTTTGTGCTGAGCATTTTCGGGCTCTTATCTGCACTTACCGGCGACGCCTTATGGGATGTCCTGTCCTGGATCACGCTGGGTATTCCTTTGCTTACAATCTGCTGGTCATTCTGGAAATCCGGCAAATCCTGAGTGCTATTCATACTTCAACGCATCAACCGCATTGGCCCTTGCCACCTTTAGCGTCTGGAAGCTTACGGTCAATATTGCAATCAGTATGGATAAGACTAAGGCTGCAATGAATGGCCAGGCCGTCAGGTCGACTTTAAAATCGTACTTGCGCAGCCAGTTGGTGACGATGATAAAAGCGACAGGAATAGCAATCATATTAGACAATATCACCAGTTTTATAAAATCCCTGTTCAGCAAAACCAGGATACTCTGTATATCTGCACCCAGGACCTTTCGGATACTGATCTCTTTACTTCGCTGTTCCGCCATATACAAAGCCAGTCCCAGCAGTCCCAGGCAGGAAATAAAAATTGCGAAACCACCAAAAATATTAGAAAGCACACTCAGCAGCCGTTCACTATCTAATTTTTCTTTCATTCCTTCGGCTACAAAATTGATCTGGGCAGGATAAGCCGGGTTAAACTGCTGACCAATTCTTTTTATGGTCTCAATGGACTTGCTCAACGACAGATCAGGATTCAACCGAAGTAACAGCACACCGCTTGTTTTCACATTATAATAGAAAATCGTTGGCTGAACCGCTTTACCCAATTGCTCATTGAAATAATCCTTGATGACACCAACTATTTTCAAAGGAGGGTTATCGCCCCAACGGATTATTGTTCCAACAGGACTCTTTAGACTCATCAGCTTGACGGCAGTTTCATTCAACAAAACAGAGGTACTGGTATCCGCAGGGAATTTCCGGGAGAAGTCCCTGCCGGCAACGATTTTAGCACCAATAGTTGCCGTGTAGTCAAATCCTGTACTTCTGTAATTGATGATAGAATGATCGTCTGCTGCTTTACCCGGCCAGCTGATGTCTCCGGTAATGGTACCTCCATTCGTAAACTTGCCTGCAAACTCTGAGGCAGAAATAACCGCACCTTCCTTTATCAAATGACTCTTGAACAACTCTAATTTTGAAGGGTTCCTCAGCTCGCCTTCCAGGTCCAGTTGCACCATATTGTTCTGATCGAAACCCAGTGGCTTATCTTTAAGGTATTGAATTTGACGATAAACCACAATTGCGGAAATGATCATGCAAATTGAAAGACTAAACTGAAGAATAACCAGCACCCTGCGAATACTGAGGGAACCCGCACTGCCTTTAAAACCCTTGAGGACTTTTACTGGTATAAAAGAAGACAGATAAAATGCTGGGTAACTGCCTGCCAGCAACCCGGTAATTAAAGCAAGGCCGGTCAGTACGCCCCAGAATGAGTAAGAACGATAATCAATCAGAATCGTGATGTCCAGCAGACGATTAAAATAAGGCAGTGAAACCTCCAGTAACGCAAAGGCAATCATCATCGCAAAAATAGAAAGCACAACAGATTCCAGAATAAATTGCCCCATTAAAGATCCTCTTGCAGAACCCAGCGCCTTCCTGACGCCCACTTCTCTAGCTCTTTTTTCCGATCTGGCCGTAGACAAGTTCATGTAATTGACACAAGCGATAAACAATACACACACGGCCAGGAAAGCAAACAGTTGTACCTGATCTATCCTTCCTCCTGCTACTTCCCCATTTTTAAACTCGTTATACAGATGAGTTTTAGCAACAGGAAACAGAAAAGGCTCATACATATAAGATTTGACCCCCGGATCTTTGGCGACTATGAAATTCTTCAACTTTGCATTAATATCATTCACAGACACCTTGTCCTTCAATTCAAAAATTGTGCTGCAATCTATGCTTCCCCAGCCCGCATTGACCATATCCGGATTGATTTGTTCGAAGAACGTCCATGGTTGTAAAACCTCAAACTGTAAGCTTTGATTTTTAGGCAGATCGGCTATGACACCAGATACTTTCAACACTTTAACATTATCCCATTTAAGACTTTGCCCGACAGCATTTTTAGTTCCGAACAATTTCTCCGCAGTTGAAGCCGTCAAAACTATTGAACCGAGGTCATTGAGTGCAGTGGCGGCATTTCCATAAATAAAATGATAGGTCAGGATCTCGATAAACGACTTGTCCACATAAGCAGATATCAGTTTAAACTTATTTTCGTTATGGCTAAACAGCTTAGCACCATGATACATTGAAATTCGTGCCGCATTTTTCACACCTGGAATCTCCTGGGTTACAGCACCCGCCAATTTATAAGGCACCGCTTCAGTGGTCGCGACCTCACCATTAAATTTTAATTTCAACTTGGCTATATAAATATTATCCAGATTTTTATACTGCCTGTCATAGCTCCACTCATAGTTCACATACAGCAGCAGCATCAGGCAGCAAGCCAGTCCAATTGCCAGGCCGCCAACATTAATTAGTGTAAATCCCTTGTTTCTCCAAAGGTTCCGCAAAGCAATTTTTAAGTTTAACCTAAACATATCTGCAATTTTCCACTTCCTGAGCCAAAACCTATGCCAGCCACAATTGAATCCATATTACATTGTTTATCAAATATTTAAATTAACATCCACAAAACAAATGTACGATATTGGACAGTATTTGTGCACAATTGAACAATCCATCTTATAGTCTGGGAAGAACAAAATGACATTCAAATTTGGAATATATGTAGTTAACTACGTATACTTGTACATAAATAAATCATTATGGAAAATGAACTTATAATCAGTCCCATTTACAACAATTATTGCAAGCAAGTACAGGAACTCATCCTGCCCATACAGCAAATTGAATTCAATGTACCTGTTACGCTCGAAGGACAGCCTGACCTTCTGGATATCGAAACAAACTACCACAAAGACGGTGGTGGATTTTGGGGCGCACTGAATAAAACCAAGCCGGATGGAGAAGAACTGACAGGTACTATTGGATTAATAAATGTTGGCGAATACATTGGTGTGATCCGGAAAATGTTTGTCAAAAAAGAATACAGGGGAAAAGAATTTGGGATAGGACAGAACCTGCTTGACACCCTGATCTCCTACTGCAACACTCATGAAATAACCGATCTTTACCTTGGCACCGTAGAAATACTCAAAGCCGCCCACCGCTTTTATGAAAAAAACGGCTTCCGGGAAATCAATGTGGATGAACTCCCTGCTATTTTCCCAAGAATGATGGCAGACAACAAATTCTATCATTTAAAACTGCAATAGCAGAGCAAAAAATCTGAATCATCAAATACACAAATCCCTGAACAATCACAAATACCCGGCACCATGAATGTAATTAATGAATCAGGCATATTGGCCATTGCCACCAGGCTGCAACGACTAAGCGAACAGCTTAGAAAAGACGGCTTCCAAATCTACAAGGCCAACCATATCGATTTCGAACCTAAATGGTTTCCTGTGATTTATACCCTACATTTCAGACCTCTTCTGAGTGTCGTAGAACTTGCCGCAGAAATCGGATATACACACCCCTCCACCATTAGCCTTTTAAAAGAGCTGGAAAAAGAGAAGATCATCCGCTCCAAAAAAGACAAACAGGACGAACGCAAACGTCTCATCCAGCTTACAGAAAAAGGCAAAAACCTATTAGAGCAAATGCAGCCAGTCTGGAAAAACATGATTTCTGCCTTAGAAGAACTGACCAACACCTCCAATAACATCATGAAAGCCATCACCGAAGTGGAAGAAAACCTCAGCGAACTCAGCTTCTTTGAAAGAGTCAAAAGACAAAAAAGCCTTTAATATCTTTACAAAGATCCTGGCAGTTTTCCTGCTTTACAGAAGACCGCATTTTTTCCTATTGTTTCCCTAAGCCTCATTTCCCCCACTTTAAAAAAGGACCATTCTCTTCGGAGTCTGCATCCCTTAGGCCTGATAGCCTGTCCCGATCAAAAATCGGGAGCGCCTGAGCACTCGAGTCTCCGAAGAGAACGGTCATTTTTTACGCCATAACAGGATTCTCTACAATCGGCAGCTTCGCAAACCTCGTCACCTCAACACTCGGAAACCCGAAATCTTCCACAACCCTGCCCAAAATCAGATAACAACCCGTACCCTCAAAAGGATAAACCGGCGTATTCAAAGAAAAATGCGTAGTATCAAAAAAATCACCGTTTACATCCAGAAAAGTCCCAAACCACATCTTCTTATTATTTTTGGTCCGCACCGTCTTTTCACAAACATACAAGCCCACCATCTTTACGACCTGCCCCACATGCCCCATCAAATCACAGGCGCACACATCCCCGCGATAATCGGTTTTCAGCAAATCGAACATCGACATGCTCAACGGAAAATCCAACAATTCCAACTCGTGATAAGCATCCTCCAGCTTGGTGTTGACCAATTCCGGAAGCACATAATGCTTACGTTCCGTATGAAAAAGTTCCGCATGATTGACCCGCTTTACCTTATTACCCAATAGCGTATGCACCTCCCAAAGCAAGGCTTTCTTACTTTTACCTGTAAACCTCAATGCCCCCACCCTGATCAAAATAATCACCTGCTCCAGACCAATTCCGGTACGGTTTAAAAAATCCTCCAGGTCCTTAAATAGCCCATTGCGTCTTACCTCCTCAGGGACCAGTGTAAAAAGCTTTCCATCCAGCCCCTGAATGCCTATGAAACCCAAAAACACATCATTACCCCTGATCGAGACCACATCCACACTCCGGTTTACACAGGGCAGGTGCACTACCGCCCCGGTTTTTTTAAGTTGATGCACATACAACGGCCGGTTATAAAACCCGCCATAATTGTTCAGCACCGCCACCATGAACTCCTTCGGATAATACGTCTTCAAAAACAAACTCTGGTAACTCTCCACCGCAAAACTGGCCGAATGCGCCTTACTAAAACTATAGCCCGCAAAAGAAGAAACCTGCCGCCAGACCTCCCTGGTCACCCCCTCCGGCCTGCCCAAAGCCATAGCACCCTCATGAAACTTATCGACCAGCCCGTCAAACTCGACCCTCGAACGGTACTTGCCACTCATACCGCGCCGCAGAATATCCGCATCCGTACCATCCATCCCCGCATAATGGATACAGATCTTGATCACATCCTCCTGGTACACCATCACCCCGAAAGTCTCCTCCAGCTGCTCCCTCATCACCGGGTGCAGGTACTGCACATTTGCCGGATCGTGGTAATTCCGGATATACATCTTCATCATACCCGACTGGGCTACCCCCGGCCTAATGATGCTGCTGGCGGCCACGAGGGTCAGGTAGTTGTCACATCCCAGTTTACAGAGCAACTGGCGCATGGCCGGCGATTCAATATAAAAACAGCCAATACTATTCCCCGACTTCAGCCGCTCATTCAGCTTCGGGTCCTTCATAAAAAGCTTCGCCTGATGAATGTCGATCTTACGCTGCTGGTTCTCCTCCACCAGCCTGACCGCCTCCTTAATATGACCGATGCCCCGCTGGCTCAGGATATCATATTTGTCGTATCCCATCTCATCCGCCTCATACATATCCCATTGCACCGTAGGCATTCCCTTCGGCGGCAGGTCCAGGGCCGTATAATAGGTGATCGGCTCCTCCGAAATCAGCACACCACCCGCATGGATACTGCGCTGATTAGGCATTGAACTCATCATTTCCTGTATGGCCAGTATCTTTTTAAAAGTTGCATTGTCCTGGTTCTCCGCAACCTTTGAAGGGTCAGTAAAACTGTCAATCTCTGCCTTGGGCAAACCCATCACCTTACCGATCTCCCTGATCACCGAACGGTCTTTGAAGGTGGACATCGTACCCAGCAAGGCCGTATGCTCCCTGCCATAGCGCTTAAAAATATAATCCTGAACATCCTCCCTTTCATCCCAGGAATAATCGATGTCAAAATCAGGCGGCGAGCTGCGCTGTGCATTTAAAAACCGTTCAAAATAAAGATCCAGTTCCATGGGATCCACATCAGTGATCAGCAGGCAAAACGCTACCGTACTATTTGCCCCGGAGCCCCGGCCTACATGATAATACCCCTTAGACATCGAATACATGATGATGTCCCAGGTAATGAGAAAATAAGCACAAAAGTCCAGATCCCAGATCACCTGCAATTCCTCTTTCACTTTTTTCAAAGCCTTTTTATTTGCCTTTCCGTACCGGTATTCCACACCCGACAAGGCCAGTTTTTCCAGCAACGCCCTGTCATCCTCCCGGTTTCCGGTAAAGGTCTTGCGGTTCAGCCGGACTTTACCCTGCGCATAATCCATTACACAGCTGTCCATCAATTTTCGGGTATTGTCCAAAATAAAAGCGTATTTGGCAAACCTGGCCACCAGTTCATCAACTGGCAGAAACCTGTCCGTACTGCTGCATTTGTCCTCCTTTTCCACCATGGTCATCAGCGTATTGAGGTCTATACCCCTCAAATATTCATGCAAACGATACTCAATCCGGTCTGCGACAAAGACAGGCTGCAGCACAACCAGTTTGTCTTTCAGCACGCTGATGTCCTTTCCATGCAAAGCATGCAGTTCATCAAAACGGATCCCGAGAAATTCATTTTCGAGAAGACCAACCTGAAGACCATCCTTTTCATCAACAGCGTTAAGCGCTTCTTTACAAACAGAATTAAAGTCTTTTTTATGAACCAAATTAAGATCTCTTTTGTCAATTGAATAGAGGTCTTTAGACCGGCCAGGATCTTTGTAAGCATTGTTACCAAACGCGCCAAAAGGAAAGATCACAACTGCATTTTTAAACCCAGCGGGCCTGTCCGGCAGCTCTTTTTGGTTTAAATTGTGCCAGGTCAGAAAATCATTAAGTTCCTTCATGCCCTCTTTATTCCGGGCAATGCCAATATACAGCAGTTTTTTATCCCTTCTGAATTCAATGCCACCGATCGGTTTAACCCCCAGTTTATTGCATTCCCGCATAAACTCCATTACACCGGTAGAATTGTTGATGTCGGTAATGGCCATCTGCGTCACCCCGCAGCTCAACGCTTCCTGTACCAGTTTTTCGACTGGCATGGTGCCGTAACGCAGGCTATAATGGGAGTGGACGTTGAGGTACATAATTCAATTGAGGTATGTTTAGTTGAGGTACATATTAGCTGGCGTATACATTAGCCGCAGCAGCAAAAATTAAAGCAGCTTACAAAGCTCAAATCTCCAGATTTAAAACAGAGGCCCTGGTGATCGATTTTTCACCATATTTCTTTTTTATCCGGTCCATCGCCTGCACCAAACTATACTGTTCCGCAGATTCACTGTACATATCGATCTGCTCAAAACCGCTGACCAGGCCGGATAAACGAACACCTACCAGCCTGAGCAGCATCCGTTTCGTGTAGACCTGTTTGAACAAGTCCTTAGCTTTTTGGATCAGCGTGCTGTCCAGCGAAGTATAAGGGATAACTGCCTGTTTGGTCACATCCTCAAAATTGGAGTACCTGATGGTCACCGTGATACAGGACGCCAGCTTATTTTTATCCCTGAGCTGAAAGGCAAGGTCCATCACCATAGAGATCAGCAGGTTATTGATGGTATTGATGTCGATGGAATCCGCTTTGAATGTACACTGGGTACCAATCGATTTTTGCTCCGTATAAGGCACAACCGGAGAATAATCTATGCCCTTTGCCTTCTGAAGCAGGGACAGACCACTTTTTCCCATCAGCGCATTCATCTGGTCCGGATGGATCTGGGCCAGGGTAAAGATCTTTCTAATACCCATATCGCTGAGCCTGATGAAACTCTTTTCTCCCAGTCCGGGAATTTTCCGGATAGAAAGCGGATTTAAAAAAGGCTGGACATCAGGGGCTTCTATATCCAGTTCACCATTTGGCTTACACTCATTGGTGGCCATTTTAGAGACCGTCTTATTGACCGAGAGCCCAAAGGAAATGGGAAGGTGCAGCTCTTTTTTAATGGTATCCCGCAGTTCACGGGCAAATTTCATACTGCCGTAAAACCTGTCCATGCCCGTCATGTCGATATAGTGTTCATCGATACTTGCTTTTTCAAAAAGCGGGACTTTTTCCCTGATGATGGCCGTAATTTCATGAGAAGCTTCTGAATAAGCATCCATGTTACCCCTAATGAACACCGCATGCGGGCACAGCTGTTTAGCCATACGTGAGGGCATTGCCGAATGGACGCCAAACTTCCGGGCTTCATAGCTGCACGAAGTTACCACTCCGCGGTCGGAGGTGCCGCCAATGATAACCGGTTTGCCAATCAGGTCTTTGTTTTTTCGCACCTCCACGGCTACAAAAAACGCATCCTGATCCATATGGATGATCTGCTTTTCCTCCCTCATAAGAAAATGAATTTAGCTTAAAACAAAAGTAAACTAATAATATTAGTATTAAAAGTTATTTACTAAATTATTTAGCTTTAAGCATTAAAAGAGGATCAAAAGTAAAGATGAGCAGCAATAAAGAACTGATAAATGACGGAAAAAGACCTTATAAACTTTTATCTTAAAATAGCCTTGACAAGTGCTTGGTATAGGGTTGGTATAGCCTTGACATATCTAGAGCTATACCAACCCTAGGTCAATTATATAGTTGCGCTGTGTTTAGTACTTATTACTTACGGTCTTTATATATAGTTTATAAGAATTTTACATATAGTTTATAAGAACTCTGGCAGCAGTTTAGAGCATATAAACCGAAACAAAAAAGGCCCTTTGAATGATCAAAGGGCCTTTTTTATATTTTAATCAGGAACTAAGCCGTAGCCAGCTTTGCTATATTTCTATACGGAAATTCATTAAAGATATGTCTGCGGGCAAACCTTCCCGGAGAATCTGCATTGACCAGCTTTACATAAACTGCTTTAGGAACACCAAAATATTCATACGCACTGCCATCCAGGAAATGAACGGTCAGCACCAGACCTGCCCAGTTAAAATCTGCGATACCGCATACACCCGTGGTCTGGTCGTATTCTTCTTTAGAAAGGGCAATCGTTTCGGGAGCTATGCTTACCAAAAAATGATAAGCTTCAATGATCTCTTTGCTCTTCGTTTCTGCTTCGACCTTTGCTTCTTCGCTATCCTGAAACTTATCAGGGTGCCAGTCTTTCATTAAATTCCTGTATATGGTCTTTAATTCCTTCAATTCGGCATCCTTCTGTACACCCAATAGTTTTCTGTAATCAGTGATCTTCTTCATAAAATTTGCGCAAAGGTAGTCCAAATTTTAATCTAATCACATTATTTTCAATTAATTATATATTAAAAGACTTTGAACTGAAGGAACATAGTTAGGGCACTGCGGGTTACGGCAATGGTGGCGCTTTATAAATTCCTATTTCAGAAAGTACCGGGGCGGCCTTAGGCTCTGTAATTGTTATTTTAATCTTGCTGCTTGTAATGGCAGGAAAAGCAAGTATTCTTTTATGCCCTATCGTAGTTTGCTCGTCCAGAAGCTTATAATTCTTACCGTCCCAGTATTGTACCATAAATGATCTCACCCTTTGCCCCAATTGGATATATTCCCGTAACACGATGCGGTTGAGTTCGGTAGGTTTGCCCAAATCTATTGTGATGGTGGCATTTTTTACCTTTCCGCCTGTAGTCCAGTAAGTTTTGGGGTTTCCATCTGTCAGATTTTGCGCACTGTACCCTTTTCCTGCCTCGGTACTGGTTGTCACTTTTTTACCTTTGGCAAGGTTTGTTTTAAATGAAGCGTCCAGGTATCTCCTCAGTTCCATCAGCCGGGTAGAATCGTTCGGATGGATCAGCCCGTCCCTGTTTACCGGTACATTGAGCAGCAAATTGCTGTTACGGCCAACAGAAGTATTGTAGATCGACACCAGTTGTTCGAGGGTTTTCACTTTATCGTCTGTGCTGGCGCTGTAGAACCAGCCTGGTCTGATCGATACATCCACTTCTGCGGGAATCCAGTATTTACCGTCTTCATCTCCTGTATTCAGTACTGACGCCTTAGGCGCATCGGCGCCTACTCCAAAACCGTCAGTGTTCAGCGTTGACCAGTTCGTTTCGCCGGCTATGCCGTTTTCATTGCCCATCCAGCGGGCACCGGGGCCAATGTCGCTGAATATGATTGCTTGCGGGTTGTGCGCATAAACGATGCTGTTGAATAAAGGAAAATCATAATCCTGCTTCTTTTCTCCCTGCCCTTTTGCCCCGTCAAACCACTGTTCAAAGATAGGCCCGTATTGCGTATGCACTTCTTTTAAGGTCTTGGCAAATATGTCGTTATATTCTGGTGTACCGTATTTGGGATGGTTGCGGTCCCATGGCGAGAGATATACGCCAAATTTCAGCCCGTATTCTTTACAGGCAGCCGAAAGTTCTTTTAGTACGTCACCTTTACCGTTTTTCCAGGCGCTTTCTCTTACTGTATGCGTGCTGTATTTGCTAGGGAACAGGCAAAATCCATCATGGTGCTTGGCCGTGATGATGATGGCCTTCATGCCCGCTGCTTTGGCAGTACGTGCCCACTGGCGGGCATCCAGCTTTGTAGGATTAAATACTTTCGGGTCTTCATCGCCATGCCCCCACTCTTTATCGGTAAAGGTATTCGGGCCAAAATGGATAAACATATAGTATTCCATATCCTGCCATTCGAGCTGATGTTTTGTAGGAATCGCACCGTATGGTTTAGGTGCGGCGGCAGATTGCGCGAAGGTGTTTGTCATGCTTACTAAAGAAAACACCGCTGCCGTAATAAGATTTTGTATGCTTTTCATTCTGGTTAAGTTTTGTTTTTGCGCCTGAGCTGTCATGACCTGGTCATCACATCAGGTGATTTGAAAGATCATAACGGCTCATAATGCCTTATTAGCTGCCTAAAATTGCAATATAACAACTACTAATAGTTATATTAATTTGTCATTAGACTAAAAGATTTTGGCATTATATAGTGTCCGGCAAAAACTTCCGATCCCAATAACTGTTATAAAGGAAAATTAACTGTATGGAAGTTCATCAACATCACTTAAAATTAAGATCCGGGAGATTTTCTATCGAACGGCAGCACGATCAAAACTTAGGCCTGACCGAAAGACTGGTGTCTATGTTTTTGGCTGGGGTGCTGATCAGCAGGGGAATAACAAGGCCTTTTAAATCGAAGTTTTTATATGGTGCTTATCTGGCCTACCGTGGTTTTACCGGCCAGTGTTTCTTTTACGAACAGCTCGGCATTGACGCCAGGCATACAAAGGCCGTTAATATCAGGGGTGAGTTTGAGATAGACCGGCCTGCAAAAGAAGTTTATGATTACTGGCGAAATCTTAACAACCTGCCGGGAAGTATTGACTATTTGCTGGACGTTGATGTCGTTGATGAAAACCACTCGCACTGGAAGTCTAAAATATTGAATGATCTTTTGCCGGTAAAGTGGGATGCGGAAATCGTAAAAGATGAACCTGGACGGCTCATTGGCTGGAAAGCGTCTTCAGACACGCTCCTGAATCATGTCGGAAAAGTGATCTTTGAGGAAATCGGGGACGGCAGCAGAACGCTTTTAAAGGTAGTACTGTCTTATCAGCCGTTTGCGGGTGGTGTGGGAATCGGTCTGGCAAGGCTGGCTAATCCTTATTTTGAGGGATTACTGAAGAAGGAGATCAGGAATTTTAAGCATGTTATTGAAAATAATTAACCTTATGGCATACAGCTGGTCTTAACGGGCGTACAATCAATCTTACAAGTCAATCTTAATAGGTATACAATCAACCTTATAGGTCCTTCCTGGAAAGGCCTGCGGCTTATTTCTGCGGAGAAATGAGCTGCTTACCAGTCTGTTATAGGCTGACTAAAGAGACCGGTTAAGGCTCACCGCGACAATGAACGCCCCTCTTATGCTGCTACTGAAGCGCTGATGTTGACAATGACCGCAAACAGTATAATCAGCAAATAAAAACCGAGCCCGACTATGGTCAGGATGCCCCAGAATTTAAAAAATGATTTCATTTTACTCATGGCAACGGCCAGATTTGGCTGATCTCCAAAGAGTACTGCTTTTTTGGCTGCGCTGCTGTAATTAAAGAGCAAAAGGCTTGGATAGAAATACAAAAGTGCAAACAACAGCATGATTACTGTAAGTGCGCCGCCGCCAAGCTTGGCATATGGGTTGTTGGCTTCCCCTACTATGCTGTTCATGGTAGAGATGATTCCTCCGGCCGAAAATGCCACCAAAACCATGAAGCCGGTGAATACAAACCCAACAATGGACAGAAACTTTGACCATTTGGCTGATTCATAGATATAGCTCCGGATGTCTTCAGTAATGACAAGGGGCTCCATTTCAGGTTCCTGATGTGCGGGTGTATTTTCTTCCGGCTTGGTTTCTTCAAAATTCTGCATAATGTTGATTGTGTTAATTTTTTAAAAGGGTTTTAGCTCCTCTAAACATAAAGAATATTTTTAAAAAATTGATACCTTTGCGGGCAAATCAAGAAAAAAACAATACATGGCATTACAATGTGGTATAGTTGGTTTACCAAACGTGGGGAAATCTACTTTATTTAACTGCTTATCTAACGCAAAAGCGCAGGCTGCTAATTTTCCGTTCTGTACTATAGAGCCCAATATTGGGGTGATCACTGTTCCTGATGACAGATTGACAAAACTCGAGGAATTGGTGAAACCGAACCGCGTTGTTCCGAATACCATTGAAATTGTAGACATTGCCGGGCTGGTTAAGGGTGCTTCTAAAGGTGAAGGTCTGGGTAACCAGTTCTTGGGAAACATCCGCGCTACTAATGCCATTATCCATGTTTTGCGTTGTTTTGATGATGGCAATGTCATCCATGTGGATGGTTCTGTTGATCCGATCCGTGATAAGGAGATTATCGATACGGAATTGCAGCTGAAAGATCTGGACACAGTTGAAAAACGTATTCAGAAGGTGGAGAAGCTGGCTAAAACTGATAAGGACGCGAAGCGTACTTTTGAGATTTTGTCTGTGGTAAAGTCTCATTTGGAAAGCGGGAAATCGGTGCGCTCTGCGCCGCTTGCTGAAGAGGATTTTGACTTTATTCAGGATTTGGGTTTATTGACGCAGAAACCTGTGATGTATGTTTGTAATGTTGACGAAGGTTCTGTTGTAACCGGCAATGCCTATGTAGAGCGTGTTAAGGAAGCGGTTAAGGATGAAAATGCCGAAGTACTGGTTATTTCTGCCAAAATAGAGTCTGAGATTGCTGAGCTGGACAGTTATGAAGAGCGTCAGGAGTTTCTCGCTGATCTTGGTCTGACGGAATCTGGTGTAAATAAACTAATTAGGGCGGCTTACCGCTTGCTGGATCTGTATACATATTTTACTGCTGGCGTGCAGGAAGTCAGGGCATGGACCATTACCAAAGGGTTTACTGCTCCTCAGGCGGCTGGTGTGATCCATACTGATTTTGAGAAAGGCTTTATCCGTGCGGAGGTGATCAAGTATAATGACTTTGTGACTCTCGGTTCTGAGAATGCTTGTAAGGATGCTGGTAAGCTGGGTGTCGAGGGCAAGACGTATGTCGTTGAAGATGGCGACATTATGCATTTCCGTTTTAACGTTTAGTTATTAGAAAATAAAGCATTACTATTCAAAGGCTGCATCTTTTAGGCTCCCTGAAGGGGGAGCAAAAAGCGCTTATGCCTTTTCATAGAACGCATTATTTTCTTTCGCCTAAACCCGGGCGCTCCAACCTGCCTTTTTATGTTATGCATGACGGTTGACACTTCGTTTGCCCTTTCCCTCACCTCTTTTAAAAGCGTATCCTTTTAGTTTTTTTTTGCATCATGCCCAGCAAAATTTAGTGTTCTCAGAGAAGACATAGGACTCTGTGCGCTGTTTACATCAGTTATCTAATGTTTTCATCGGTGACGTAGCTATTGCTTCGCAATGGTCAGCGCACTAGGTCCAGTCTTCGAAGAGAATACTAAATTTTGTCCCTTTCCCTTCACCCCCTTTTAAAAGTGTATCCTTTTAGTTTTTTTTGCATCATGCCCAGCAAAATTTAGTGTTCTCAGAGAAGACATAGGACTCTGTGCGCTTCTTCAGCGCGCTAGGTCCAGTCTTCGAAGAGAATACTAAATTTTGCACCAAATAAGCAACAAAAACTAAAGCAAAACGCCTTTTAAAAACAACATCGCCATAGTAAAATAGATCAGCAAGCCCGTCACATCAACCAGCGTCGCTACAAATGGCGTTGACGATACAGCAGGGTCAGCGCCCAGCTTTTTAAGCAGCAAAGGAAGCATCGACCCCATCAGTGTTCCCCAAAGTACTACACCGATCAGGGAGCAGCCGACAACGAGCCCTATCAATGCCGGCTGGGCGAGAGATCCGGAGATGAGCTGCCAGCCCAGGATCACGCAGAAACTCAGGATGCAGAGCGTAGTGCCCAGAAAAATACCAGACACGATCTCCCTTCGCATGACACGCCACCAGTCTTTGATGGTCACCTCTCCCATCGCCATGGCCTGTATAATGAGTGTAGCAGCCTGTGATCCGCTATTGCCTCCGCTTGATATGATCAACGGGATAAAAGTAGCCAGGATCACCACCTTTTTGATCTGATCTTCGAAGTTTGACATCGCAAAAATGGTCAGCAGCTCGCCAAAGAACAGTACGATTAGCCATACGATCCTTTTCTGGTAAAGTTCAAAGACGGGCACGTCAAGGTAAGGTTCATCCAATGCCTGGGTACCCCCTATTTTATGAATGTCTTCCGCGTATTCTTCATTGGCGATCCACAAAATATCATCAACAGTCACTATGCCGAGCAATATGTTATTGTCGTCTACTACCGGCAGGGCGACCCGGTTGTTCATTCTGAAGGTATTGATGGCTTCTTCCTGGTGGTCATTTACTTTCAAAGCGATCAGACGCCGGTCTGTCAGGTCACCAATCTTTGCTTCAGGATCTGCAAGCAGTATTTCCCGGATACGGATGTCGTCAAGCAGCACACCATCTTTATCAATCACATAGATCACGTCTATCGTTTCAGAGTTTTTGCCATAGCGCCGGATATGGCTCAGGACGCGGTTTACGGTCCAGTCTTTCTTCACCGCTACGTAATCCGGAGTCATCAGCCTGCCCACACTGTCCTCTTCATACCCCAGCAGCGACAAGGCCTCTACCCTGTCTTTGGCAGGAAGCAGAACGATTAGCTTGGCTACCGCATCACCTTTCAATTCGCTGAATAAGGAAGTCCGGTCATCCGGGGGCAGCAGGTTGATCAGTTCGGCGAGTTTATTGCCGGATAGCTTTTTAATGATCTTCTCCTGGGTAGGAAAATCAAGGATACGGAATACGTTGACGGCTCTTTTAGCGGACAGGGTATCTATGAATTTTACGGCATACTGGGGGAGTTCATCTATGAGGTGCTCAACATCAGAAATATTGAGGTCATCCAAATAAATTTTCAATTGTGCGTCGTTTTCCTGCTCTAAAAGCTTTACGATATCCTCAACGATCATTTCTTCCATATGCCCTGATTTATTACATGATCTCTTATTGCTTTGCCGGATGCAAAAGTGTCTTTTTATTTTTAAAAATGACAGTTATAATGCGAAAAAGATTAGAATATATCCGGGCAATATACCACCGATATATTTGAATGAAAACTGAAACATTTAATATTAGTGCAATACCGATTTTTTTTATAATTTTAATTGACTGAATTTTTATTTAAAAAAAACGAACAAATATGGCTAAATAAGATCGTCGGTATTACCCATAAATCCCTAAATTATTATTAATCATCCCTAATCTAACCATTATGAATCTATCTTTTATTCAGCTGAAGCTGACCAAGCCTATTCCGATTATTCAGTTATCTTATCTTTTCAAACCACATAAGGAGTAGCTAATCCAATCTTAGGATCTGTATTGATATTCCCCGTATTGATTTTCTAGGGTAATATCTCCTGCAAAATTCAGTGTATGAATTTTTCCGGCACCGTTGTGTCCCTGAATTGGTATGTCCTGTCTTTGCTGCAGACCCGCAAAACCTCTGTAAATCACTCTATTTATTAACTAAATCAAATTTTACAATGAATTATTTATTCAGAAGTATACTGCAGCGCGCAGTAGCTTTGTCAATCCTGATCGTCCTCAGTTCGGCTGCGTATGCGCAATCGGTTATTACCGGAACTGTTTCGGACAACGACAAGAATACGCTGATTGGTGTGACCGTTACCGCTGAGGGCACGACGGTGAAGAGTCTGACGGATGCCAGTGGAAAATACACCATTAATGCTCCTCAAAATGCGAAAAGACTAGTTTTCAGTTATGTGGGCATGGAAACGCTGACGCTCGATATTGGTGGGAAAAGCGTGATTAACGCGGTGATGCAGTCGGCAAATAACCTGACTGAAGTGCAGATAGTCGGTTATGGATCTGTTAGGAAGAAGGACCTGACCGGTGCTGTAGCGACTTTAGCGGCAAAGGATTTTAACAAAGGTCCTTTGATCGCTCCTGATCAGCTGATCCAGGGCAAAATTGCCGGCGTGCAAATGATCAATAACAGTGGGCAGCCAGGCGGTTCTACTACGGTAAGAATCAGGGGAAATACTGCCATGACCGGTTCGGGGCAACCTTTGTACGTGGTAGATGGAATTGCTTTGGATGGCCGTTCAGCGAGACCATCGGCCAGTCCAGCCAGTGTTGGCGGTGTTAAAACCGATGCCGGTGGTGGTATTGGAGTTTCCCCTGGTGGAAATCCGTTAAATTTCATCAATCCAAATGACATTGCCTCAATGGAAATCCTCAAAGATGCTTCGGCTACTGCGATATATGGCTCCAGAGCGGCTTATGGGGTGGTTTTGATCACCACCAAACGTGGTGCGAGCGGCGGGGTAAAGCTGGATGTAAACGGATCTACTGGCATAAGTAATATGATGCGGCAGATTGATGTGCTTGATGGCAATGAATATCGGGCGGCATTGGGAAAATACGGCCTTACAAGTGGCGATTTTGGTGACAATGTAGACGCAATGGATGTCATTACCCGTACGGCTTACAATCAAAATTATTCAATTGGTCTGAGTGGCGGCGGCGATGGCAATACCTATCGTGCGTCTTTGGGCTATCAGGACCAGCAAGGGATCATCAGGAAGACAGGTTTGAAAAAATATACTGGTTCTTTTAATGGAAATTTCAAGTTCCTGGAAAGTAAAAACCTGGGGCTTGATGTAAACCTGCTGAGCAGCCAGTTTAATGAAAATATTGCTCCTATAACTACGACTGCTGGGTTTACGGGCAGTCTGATCAGTCAGGCCCTTTCCTGGAACCCTACTCAATCCATGAGAAATCCTGACGGTTCCTTATTCATCGAAGAGGGCAGGATCATTAATCCGCTGGCGATGTCTGAAGCTTACAGTGATAAATCAAAGACTTCGACCATATTGGGCAGTATTTCTCCTTATTATAAAATTGCTCCCTGGCTGGAATACCGCATGCTTGCGAGCATCAATTACAGCACCGGGGTCAGAAGGTCGTCTACCCGAAATTTTATCAATGTGGAGGGTGTGCATGAAAAACCGGAGGAGGGCTTTCTTGGTGGGTATGCCAGTTATTCAAATTCCGAACTGATCACACAGCAGTTTACCAATACGCTTAATTTTAATAAAGAAATTGCGTCAGACCTGAACTTAAATGCGCTCGTCGGTTATGAATATACCAATTATATCAATAAGGGCAGCAACATGAACGCTACAGGTTTCGGCAATATACCTGTAGATTATACGGATGCATTACAGGCTACTGAACCTGCAAACAGGAGAATGAGTTCCTATAATGACCCTGCTACGCAGCTGCAGTCTTATTTTGCCAGGGCAATCTTCAATTATGCGGACAAATATTTGTTGACTGCTACTTTTAGGGCAGATGGTTCAACTAAGTTTGGCGCTGATAATAAATATGGGTATTTCCCTTCTTTCTCGGCAGCCTGGAATATAAAGAATGAGGCCTTTCTTTCTGAAACCGGATGGCTGGACCAGCTGAAGATCAGAGCCGGGTATGGAAAGACCGGGAACCAGGAATTTCCGTCCGGATCTTCGCAGGAGCGCTATGCCTTTAATTATGAGGGAGGCCAGACTTTGAGAGGTGTAAACAACCAGAACGACAAATTAAAGTGGCAGGCTGATGAGCAAACTAATATTGGGATCGACTTCGGACTTTTTAAAAACAGGTTAACAGGTTCGGCAGATTATTTTAGAAAAACCACCACAGACCTGTTGTTTCCGCAGATCCCCTTTTATCCCTCAGCAGCAGGTGCTTCTGTAACCTGGGTAAATTTACCGGGAAAGATCAAAAACAACGGGCTTGAGCTGACATTAAACGGAAGCATCATTGACCGGGAGAATTTCAG
The DNA here is from genome assembly GCF_030244015.1 of Pedobacter ginsengisoli. Taxonomy (GTDB): domain Bacteria; phylum Bacteroidota; class Bacteroidia; order Sphingobacteriales; family Sphingobacteriaceae; genus Pedobacter; species Pedobacter ginsengisoli. The sequence continues at coordinate 193,897 of NZ_JASSYX010000002.1, read as the reverse complement.
CTGGTCATTGGGAGGCAACGCCACGTTTATCAAGAATAAAGTGGAAGACGTTACAGGAATCATCAAGACGGGCGCTTTGCATGGGCAGGGGATGAGTGACGTAACTCTGGAAGTGATCCAGAACGGCCTGCCCTTGTTTGCCATGGTGACCCGCCGTTATGAGGGACTGGATGGCAATGGTTTCTCTAAATATACAGATGACGGATTTACCCGTTATTACGTCGGTAATCCTAACCCAAGTGTGATATTGGGCATCAGTACAGATTTCAGGTATAAAAAACTATCATTAGGACTGAATTTTAATGGTTCCCTCGGACATGACATTTATAACAATACTGCAAATTCTGTATTGCCGATTACCAATCTGGGCACAAGAAACGTAGCATCGGCACTGTTAAATTCCGGCATACAGGAATCACTGGCCAATCCTATAGCTGCTTCTTCGCGGTATATTGAGAAAGGTGATTATCTCAAGCTGGCAAATGCTACTATCAGCTACAGTATTGGCAACATAGGCAATACAGTGAAAGGCTTAAACATTTATGTGAACGGTCAAAACTTATTTGTCCTGACCAATTATTCCGGTTTTGATCCAGAGGTAAATGTGGACAAAAGCGTGAATGGCGTTCCCTCTGCCGGTATTGAGTACATACCCTATCCATCAGCCAGAACGTTCAATTTCGGGGTAAATTTCTCTCTTTAATTTAAATATTCTCAGACATGAAAAATAGATATATAACAATCCTGTTGATTGCTGCATTGTCAATTGCAGGCTGTACAAAACTTGATGAAACACTTAATGGCGAGATCAATGAAGGTGCGGTAGGTTCCGAAAACGTGGCTGCAGTATTAAATGCGAGCTATAATGCGATGCGCGCACCATTTCAGGGCCCTTACGGTTTCTGGGCTTTACAGGAATTCCCAACGGACGAAGCGATGGCTCCTACCCGCGGTGGTGATTGGGATGACGATGGCGCATGGAGAGCACTTCACTTGCACAAATGGGATTCTGACCATACCCGTATTCATAGCGTTTTCAGGGATCTCGGCAGTGCAAACTATGTGGCGACCAGCGTACTTCAGTTCAACCCAACAGCTCAGCAAGCTGCTGAAGCAAGGTTTATCCGGGCGTTTTCTGAATTTGCTGTTCTGGATGGCTGGGGGCAGGTGCCCTACCGTGATCCGGGGGAAGATGTCACGAAACCATCAAGGGTGAGGAATGCGGCGGCGGAGATTGACTATCTGATCGCAGAGCTGACGGCGATTCTTCCTGATTTACCCGAAGGCCCGGTAACCAGCGCAAATAAAGATGCGGCGAGAATATTATTAATGAAATGCTACCTCAATAAGGGCGCGTTTCTGAACCGCGCAGCACCAACGTTTGATGCTGCCGATATGGCTAAAGTCATTACTCTTGCTGACGAAATCATTGGCACTAATAAATATATTTTAGCGCCAAATTATTTTGACAATTTTGCGCCTGCCAACGACGTATCAAAAGAGAACATTTTTACAGGCCGTAACGCGGGGGGCTCCGATGCAGGGGGCCTGAATGCCATGTGGGTAGCGCCTCTGCATTACAATCAAAATCCAAGCGGCAACAATGGTTTTTGTACACTCTCTGACTTTTATGGCAAATTTGAAAGTGCGGATTCCAGAAGAGGTGGTGCATATCCCGGAGTGACCAATGTATCGGGTGTCAGGGTTGGTTTCTTGATTGGTCAGCAGCTGAATCAAAATGGGGTGGCTTTAAAGGACAGAAGGGGCAATAATTTGATTTTCACGCCTGAAGTCAACATCATTGAACGGGATCAGAACCGTCTGGAAGTTGCGGGAATACGTGTCATCAAATATCCGATAGATTATGCCAACTCGGGCTCAGGAAAGCCGGAAAATGACTGGGTCTATTACCGCTATTCAGATGTTTTACTGATGAAAGCCGAGGCGCTGCTGAGAACGCAGCAAGCTGTATTGGCCTTGCCTCTAGTCAACCAGGTAAGAACGAAAAGAGGTGCAACAATTTGGGCCGATTTGACGCTTGATAAGTTATTGGATGAACGTGGCCGTGAGTTTTTCTGGGAAGGTGTAAGAAGGCAGGACCTGATCCGTTTTGGAAAATTCCTTACTCCATGGCAGGAAAAACCAACTGATGATCCAAAAAACCTTGTTTTCCCGATACCGTCTAATCAGCTTGCAAATCCAAATTATACCCAGAATCCTGGTTATTAAATGGAGCTGATGATTAATCCCGGGCTTTATGGTCCCGGGATTAATTTTTTTGATTCCGGCGGGATCTGTTATGATAAGATCAGCTGGCTTGCTAAAGCAAATACAGATACGTTTCGATTACCAATAATTAACATTGCTGAAGCGAGGGCAATTGATTAAATTTGTGTTATAGAAAAAGTATATGCAAAAAATATATATGGGGGATGTGGGCCCTAAAGTTTCTCCTGCTATTTACGGATTTTACAGATGGAATGATGTTAAAGATGCCGATACGGTCTTAAAGAAAATTGTACACCTCTGTCTGGAACTGGGGATCAATACTTTCGAACACGGAGATAATTACGGTTCCTATAAATGCGAAGAGTTTTTTGGAAACCTGCTGAGTGAAGGTGCCTTTAAAAGAGAAGATATAATCCTTTTCACCAAATGCGGCCTGAAGGTTCCCAATCCGCTAAGCCCGGAGATCAGGATCCGGCATTATGATACTTCAGCTGACCATATCACTAAAAGTGTAGAGTCTTCTTTAAAGAAACTGAGAACGGATTATATAGATATCTTTTTGCTGGACAAACTGGATGCGATATCGAACCTGGAGGAAACTGCACTGACCCTGGAGAAACTGAAAGATTCGGGAAAGATCAAGAACATCGGCGTGGCGAATTTCTCTGTATTCCAGCACCAGCTGCTGACTTCCTACCTCACAAAACCTATTGTAACCAATCATATAGAACTCAACCTGCTGAGCACACAGGCGCTGGACAACGGCCAGATCGACTATATCAAGCAGCGATACATGCGGCCTCTGGCCTATGCACCGCTGGCTGAGGGAAGAATAGCTACCGGGACAGACAAGCAGGCTGTTAAAGTGAGGGAAAAACTGGAGGAACTGAGCACTAAATATAATGCTGATATTGAGTCTCTTGCGGTGGCATGGCTGGTAAAACTGGGTGCACTGCCTTTGATCGGTACTACTAATGAGCAAAGGATAAAAAATGCGGTCAATGCTTTTTCCATTCAATTAGATCATCAGGACTGGTATGACCTGTATAATGTTTCTGTTGAAAACCAAATTAAATAAATTGCATACTTCTGCATAAATATGAAAAAGCCATAGAGATCAATCATATCATTTTATATATTTGCATCCCATTGTCTCCGTAGTTCAATGGATAGAATTCTGGTTTCCGGTACCAGCGATATGAGTTCGAATCTCGTCGGGGACACATAGTTTAACACTGAAATATTATGGTGTACAAGTTTTTTAGAAAAAAGGGGTTCGGATTTGTATCCGGAACCCCTTTTTTCTAAATAACCATATTAACCCGTAATGCATTTTTTCCGGTCATGACACTACTGGTATCTATTTCCGCACTAGCCTGTACTTACGCATCCTTTTTCACCTTCCAGCCACTGGGCAGATCGTCACTCGATGCCACATTACCCCAGGGATAGCGTTTTTTTGCTGAAGGAATTGTCATTTGGATGGTTTCGGCAAAACATGGTGCTTAACAGCCCATTCATTCCACATTTCGCTCAATTCCTTTACTTTATCCGGGTATTGGGCAGCCAGGTCATTCAGTTCGCTGTAATCCCTGGACAGATCGTATAGCTGCCATTTTTTATTCGGCCCTGCTACTACAAGCTTCCAATTCTGCACCCTTACATACTTGCTGCCTTCATGTTCGTTAAATAAAGCCACGTGCCCGGGAGCTTTATTCCCGGCGAATAATGGCGCAAGACTTTTTCCTTCGAGCGGTGTAATCGCATTCCCATTGTACTCCCGGGGATATTTGACTCCTGCCACATCAATAAATGTGGCCATGAAATCCATCACATGACCGATCTGTGCTGTTTTGCTTCCTTTTGCCTTAATGCCGGCAGGCCATGAAACGATCATCGGCGTATGCACTCCGCCCTCAAGAGACTGGGACTTCCACAGCCTGAAAGGAGTATTGGATACATTTGCCCAGGCCGGTCCGATTGAAAAAAAAGTAGTCTGCGGTCCGGGCATCACAGTTTTGTCTGTTGCATAAGAAATTTTCTGGCCGTCGCGGGTTTGCCCCGGCCTGTCAAAACCCGGTCCGTATTTGTCTGAAAGTTCGGCGCTCGCACCATTGTCGCTTAAAAATACAAAAATGGTATTGTCCATCTCACCCGTTTCCTCGAGGGCTTTGATGACCCGGCCAATTCCCTGGTCCATCCGGTCAATCATCGCTGCGTGAACCGCCATTGCTCTGGCATCCCATTCTTTATTGGGGTTAGCCTCCCATGTCATCTGGGAAGGATTACGGGGAGATAGTTTTACCTTTTCTGGATCAATGAGACCAAGGCTCACCATTTTTTTATAACGGTTTTCCCTGATTATATCCCAGCCGGCTTTGTAGGTATCCTTATATTTTTCTATGTCTTCGGCAGGTGCCTGAATAGGCCAGTGCGGCGCATTGTGCGCGATATAGAGGAAGAACGGCTGGCCAGTTTTACTGAACTCGCGCACGTACCCGGCTGCTTTATCGTTGATTGCATCCGTATGATAATAGTTTTTTGGGACACTTTTAACCGGGGTGGTACCTTCTACCAGACTGAAGGGATCATAGAAATCAATAACCCCCCAAATCGTGCCGTAAAATTTCTCAAATCCCCGGCTTACCGGATATTGATCTGCTGGTGAGAACAGGGGATGCTCGGCCTGGTGATTCAACCATTTCATCTGGTCTTCATGATTGCCCTGGACAATGGTATTAGACACATGCCATTTACCGGTCATCGCTGTATGATATCCCGATTGTTTCAGCACCTCGGCAATGGTCACTGTATTTTTGCCCAGATACCCCCGGTAACCCGTGTCATTTTGCGGAGTGGTCATATCTCCGATACCGGCATCATGGTTGTATAAACCTGTAAGCAAAGAGGCGCGTGTGGGGCAGCATCTGGAAACGTTATAGAATTGGGTAAATTGCATACCTTGTTTTGCAATACGGTCCAGGTTTGGTGTATTGATCTCTCCGCCGTAGCAACCCAGATCAGAGTATCCCAGATCATCTGCCAGAATCAGGACAATGTTTGGTTTTTCGTTTTTCTTTTTCTGCGCCATTGCTTCTGCAGCGCTTATGACAGTTAGCCCGGTTAAAAGACAGACTGCGATAAAATTATTTATATGTGCTTTAATCCCCATTTTTCTAAATTATAAAATGCTTCAAAAATGTTTAAATGATGGGAGTGACTTCCACCAGGAGGATAGCTCCGATTTTAATTGTTTTGCAATCCCAACGTTTTCTGTACTGACATTGGTGGTTTCATCTTTGTCCTTTATTATATTGTAGAGTTGCACATCAGAACCGTCAATGTTCATCAGTAACTTCCATTCCCCGGAACGCACAGCGAGGTTAGGGCTCCGGTTCGGAGCTTTCGGGTACTTATACGCTATATCATTTCTGCCATACTCCCAAAACATGTTCTTTTTTCGTAGAGAAGGGCGCCCTGTAAATACCTTGCTCCTGTCAATCCCATCGCCCTTATAGCCTGCAGGAAGTTTTACGCCCGCCATACTGGCCAATGACGGCAACAAGTCAATCGCACTGATTTCAGAAAGGCTATCTGTTTTACCTGCCGGAATGTGGCCCGGCCAGCTGATGAGGAACGGCATTCTTATTCCTCCCTCATAAAGCGAAAGCTTCGACCCCCTTAAGCTGGCGGTACGGCTGCCTCTGAAACTTGGCAAAGGGCCATTGTCGCTGGTGAAAATGATGATGGTATTTTTATCCTCTCCTATTTCCTTTAAACCCGCCATAAGCCGGCCGATCTGTTTGTCCAGCTCCTTCAAAACCAGCTTAAATGCGGCTTCAGTCTCCGGCCCCATTGGAAATTTTCCGTTATATCCTTCTCCGGCCATCGGCACCCATGGCGTATGTACATCATCTGGCCATAAATTGATGAAACACGGCTTACCCTTGCGGCTTTTCATAAAATCAAGCGTTTTATCTACAAAATACTTTGTCCTGCCCCATCGCTTAATGCTGTCCTTGTCAGACCAGATCCAGTTGGTAGCTGTAATCAACGGATCGGGATCCGGACTCTCATAAGTGCTTGCATGCGCATCATAACCATACTTTTCAAACCCGGGTGCATCTTTAACATCCCTGCCGCCACCCATGTGCCATTTACCAAAATGAGCGGTAGCATAACCCCCGGTTTGAAAAATCCGGGCTATGGAAGGCGCATCAGGATTGAGAAAATCAGCCTGTTCAGCTTCCCTGTTATGTTTTCTATTGTCAAGATAGGTGCTAAAATTCCACCTGCCTGGATACATTCCGGTCAGCAAACTTGCCCGGGATGGAGAACATATGGGCGCACCGCTGTAATACTGATTAAGCATTAAACCATTTCTTGCCAAACGGTCGATGTTTGGTGTGGGCACGAAGTTGCCACCAAATGCAGAGACGTCACTATACCCCATATCATCCGTCAGTATGATGATCACATTGGGCTGCCTGGTCTGGGAAATGACGAGCAACGGAATCAGTATACAATACAACAGCAGGAGGCTTAATACAAGTTTCTTCATATTATCAGGGATGATCGGTCTTTAAAGAACAATACCAAAATAAATATAAGAAATAACGGGCTTACAACGAACTGATTACTGAATTACTGTGCCGGATCGTCAGATATGGCTGAATCATCGATTTGTGAAAAGCCAGAGGCTTTTCACCTGCCAGGATCTTATTAGGCCATGACGGGTCCGCCAGGGCGGCTCTTCCCAGTGCCAGGATATCACCATGACCTTCGCTCAGAAGCTGTTCTGCTTTATGAAGATCATGCATTCCACCGTTTGCAATCACCGGAAGCCCGGTAATCTGCCTGGCGATCCCGCTGAAGGAGGATCCATCCTCATAAAGACATTCTCTTGCCCAATTGCCACCTTCTGCTGCAATGTGTATATAGTCAAGCTGCGTTTTTGCTGCTTCCTCAAGGATTTCAGTTGCTGTTTGGGGTCCACCGGGCAAACGGTAAGGAAGATTGTTGACCTTGCTTTCTGATAGGCGCAGGCCGATGATAAAATCAGCGCCTGTCCTTTCCCGGATCCCATCAATAATGGCTGCGATCAGTCGGAATCTATTGGCCATCCGACCGCCGTAATTGTCTGTCCGGAAGTTGCTGTAGCCCGTGAGGAACTGATCCAGGAGATAACCATTGGCGGCATGGATTTCCACACCGTCAAACCCGGCTTCTTTCGCATGCTGTGCCGCAAGCACAAACCCTTCTGTTGTTTTCTCCAGGTCTTCATTGCTCATTTCCAATGGTACCGGATAAGGCCCGGGCTTTCCGCCAGAGCCTGTATTTCGTTCTCCCTGAGGCTGAAAGGGTGACGCAGAAATGGTCTGCTCCAGCATTTCTGAAAGGGATCCGGCATGCATAAGCTGACAGATGAAAAGTGCACCATGTTTTTTTACACGGTATGTGATTTTTTTCCACGCGCTGACCTGGCCTTTATTTACAATACCCGGTTGATTTGGGTTGCAGCGACTGAAATGGTCATCGGTATAGGTGCCTTCCGAGATGATCATCCCGAAACCACCTATTGCAAAGTTTTCATAGTAAGCGGCCATCAGGTCATTTGGCTCACCAGATGTTTCGGCACTATTGCGGGTCATTGGTGCTACCGCCAGCCTGTTTTCTAAATTTAATTTACCTTGATTTAATGAAGAGAAAATTTGATGTTTCATAGTTCCGGTCTTGTATTAGGTTTTCCAAAAAAATGATCTGCGGCATATTTACCACCGCCACTGATTACCAGTGACAGCGCCATGCCCATCATCAGCAAGTCAAACTCAAAGCCTTCAAAACCAGGAGGGTTTGCCCCAAACCAGTCCATGAAAAACCCGGCCTGCCAGTGATGGGTAATGATGATACCAGTGAACAGCATAATGACCACTAAGCTCAGTATCCTGGTTCCCAACCCCAGTACAATGGCTATAGAACCAAAGAATTCCATCACGATGACCAGAAACCCGATCAGTGCCGGCAGATGCACTGTCTCTGTAAAATAATTCATGGTGTTACCAAATCCGTGGCCGCCATATATGCCCAGCAATTTCTGGGCACCATGAGCCCATAATATTAAACCTAAAGTCAGACGGATGATCAGTGCTGAGTAATCTTCAGCAGCCCGCAATTTGTTCTTTGTGATTTTATTAAGCATAACCTGTGTTTTTATACCACAAAGTTCCAGGCTTAAAATCTTAATCTCATGAAACCAGGTTAATAAAACAGAGCGGCTTAAATCTGCTTTCGGTGTGCTGCTCGTCTTCTGATCTTACTGAGGAATTGCGGACTAATACCCAGATAAGAGGCAATCAGGTACTGAGGCACGCGGTTTTGAAATCCCGGATAGCGCTTTAGAAAAGTACTGTACCGCTCCTCTGCGGTAGCGCTGATCTGTTCCATGGTCCTGGATTGCAGGGAGACAAATGCATTCTGAAACAAAATTCTGTAATACCTTTCCATTCCCCTGATGGTATTGAGCAAACGATCAAGATCAGGTTTAAAGATCTGGAGAATCTGGCTATCCTCCAGGGCGGTTATGGTATAGATAGAAGGTTTTTCACTTAAAAAGCTGTAAAAATCACTGATATACCAGTTCTCCACACCAAAGCTGGCTACATGCTCTGCACCCTGGCTGTCCACATAGGACATTTTGAAGCACCCGCTGATGATAAAGGTTTCATGTCTGCAGATTTCACCCGGCGACAGGATATGTTCATGCTTGTGAATAGTTTTTGACTTGAATGCCCGCAGAATGATTTCCGCCTCATCCTGGTCTATATCTGCATGTGCATGAATATGTTCAAGCAATTCCGCGCTCATCTTTTGTGGTTCATAAGGTAAATATAGCCAAGTCACCGCTTTTTTACATCATCATTGACGGATATGAAATATCTTTATCCCGAATAAACTCACCGATATTATGGCCCGAATATTTTTGATACCAGCGTTGCTTTTAGCACTTGCAGGAGAAGTTGCCGCACAGCAGACAGTACCAGCCCAAACCAATCCTCCTGCCCGGCAAAGACGGGGTCCAAGGCCCTTTCAGCTCAGCATCATCAACAATTCCGGCACAGCAGTAGACACCAGTGCAAACGGGGTATTAAAAACCGTGTTTAACAAGGTTTATCCGGCATTTGCGCAGGCAGACGGATACCGTACCAAACGCGAAGTCACACTGGAAGTATCCGATAAATTTGAGGGGGCTATTAGTGCTAAGGCAGGTGAAATCATCATCAATAGCAACTGGTTAAAAAACAATCCGGATAAACTGGAAAAGGCACTGATGTCCCAGTTCTCTAAAAACTGGGTTTCAGCCGATACCATTAAGAAAGGCAAATACCAGCTGGTCTTCATCAGTAAAGCCCCTGAATTTGATCCGGCTGTCAAAGAAAACCTGATCAGGACCTATTTCAAGATCTATCCTAAACTTGTTAAAATGTTCAATGACAGTTCTACCAGAAATGTACTTTTTGTGGTAGACACCGCCTACAAAGGAGTAGCTGAGGCCAGCGGCAACAGAATCCTCTTTAGTGCCGCTTATATGAAATCACACCCTACAGACATTGACGTAGTGACCCACGAAACCATGCACATCGTGCAGGGATATGGTTATGGATCCGGACCGGTATGGCTTACAGAAGGAATTGCCGACTATGTCCGTTATAAATTTGGAGTAGACAACATTGGCTCCAAATGGGCGCTGCCGGAGTTTAAAGAATCACAGAGCTATAAAAACAGCTACCGCATCACTGCCCGCTTTTTTGAATGGCTGGAGCAAAATGTTAAAAAAGGCCTCATTGCGACCCTGGACGATCAGCTGAGAAAGCATGAGTATACAGAACAGTCCTGGGCAAACCTGACCGGGAAAACTGTTGATGAACTTTGGCTGGCTTATTCCAAATCCCCTGCAGTAAAGCTTAAATACAGCGGGTCAGCGAAATAAGTAATAGAAATGTTATATAACATTTTGATGACATGATTTTTCTACAATAAATGTTCATTTGTTGAAAAAAAATCATGCCCTCTGATCAGAAAAAAGCATCTTCTATTTTACTTGTTGTCCTGGCCTTTCTCATAGTTTATGCGGTATGGGGCTCAACTTATTTTTTCATAGCGAGAGCACTTCAGGGCTTTCCGCCCTTCTTTTTAGGCACCTTTCGCTTTATTGTGGCGGGTTTGCTTCTGCTGGGATGGTGCAAGCTTAGCGGCACAGCCATCTTTGACCGGAGAAACCTGTGGAGTGCCGGGATCAGCGGGGTATTGATGCTTGGTGTGGGCAACGGGATCGTCATCTGGGTCGAACAGTTTATGACCAGCGGATTGGTGGCGATCATGGTCTCCTCTGCGGCCATCTGGTTTGTCATCCTGGACAAAAAACTCTGGAAACAGAACTTCAGCAACAAATTTACTGTAGCCGGGCTGATCATCGGTTTCCTTGGCGTCATCCTTTTGTTCTGGGAGCAACTCTCTGGTTTTGAAGTGGGGCAAGACAAAAGAACTATATTGGGCATGGCCCTGCTGGTTATAGGACCAATCGGCTGGGCAGGCGGTTCACTGTATTCCAAATATCACCCTGGTACAAACACCAGCGCAGCTGTGTCTACAGGATGGCAAATGCTCATCGCCGGGCTCTTTTTCCTCCCGGCCAGTATCATTTCAGGAGAACTGAGCCAGTTCCGCTTTCAGGATGTACCTGCCAGTGCCTGGTGGTCTGTTTCCTATCTGATCGGGTTTGGCTCCATACTGGCTTTCAGTGCTTATGTTTGGCTGCTGCAGGTCAGGCCCGCCACCCAGGTCAGCACCTATGCTTATGTGAATCCCGTGGTCGCGGTATTGCTGGCAGTATTTTTTGCGGATGAAGTGATCAGTGCTACACAGATTACCGGTTTGGTGGTCATTCTCGGTAGTGTCCTGCTCATCAACCTTTCGAAATATAAAAAAGCGCCTGCCGCTTAAAACAAACAAAGCAGCAGGCTTGCTTAATGTTGTTTTTGAGCGATCGCGTAGTATTTGAGGTCGACAATATCATTGGGCAATGCCTGGGTATTCCATGATTTATGAATGGCCAGTGCTGCTCCTACAGCGGTGGCCTGGGCCATGTAGGCGGCAAAAACTTCCAGTTCAGGAAATGCCCGTGCAAGCAGATTCATGAATATAGCATTCTTACTAAAACCACCATCCACAAATATCCGCTTTACATTAGTTCCGCTGAGTACCATATTTGTAGAAACATACTGCTGGTTCACCAGATCAAGAATCAATTGATGATAGGCCAGGGTGTCTGAAGAATATTCATTAAGGTCTCTGCCGGCAAATGAAGCCCCATCAACCAGGCCGTCGTTCCTTCTTTCCAGCTCTTCAATTAAAGCTGCCTCGTAAGATACAGAGCGATAGCTGATCACATCAGTACCAAAATGCGCAGCAATCCTTTTCACTTGCTGCTCATGTTCATAACCTGTAAACAAGCGTGAAGCCTTCACCGGTTTACCCTCATACTGCAAATAGCAGAGACAATCATTCTTCAGCTCTTCCGCCGTTAGCGGCGAGGAGTTGAAAGGGTTTAAACTGATGCACCAGGTTCCGGTTGACAGCAATATGAATGGCTCGCTAAAACTCACCAGGTAAGGTATCAGCGCAGCTGAACTGTCGTGCAGGCCAGCACCCACACCATAATTGTTGCCTGGAAAGGCAGCCGGCATTACACTGTCCGAAGGTACAATAGGTGCCAGTTTTTCTAAAATGCCTTCTTTCTCCACCCATTCATGGTACCTGTTCTTACTGAAATCCCAGAGATTGGTATGGCAGCCAATACTTGTGATATCCGAATAAGCTTCCCCTGAAATCAGGCAACTCAAATACTGCGGCAAATGAAGTGCATACTTAATTTGCTTAAACAATTCCGGTTTTTCGTGTTTGATCCGGTAAATCTGCATTCCTGAATTCAGGCTGCCCAGAACAGGGGAAGCAGTCAGGTTTGAAAAGACTTCCTCGCCCCCATAATCACTGTAGAACTTATTCTTTAATTCCTCCGGATATTCCTTCAGGTAATTGTACAACGGTGCCAACGGTTTTCCATCTTCATCGATATACACAAAACTTGCTCCGTAAGTCGCAAAGTTAATTGCCCTGATCTCAAACTCCGTGTTCTTAAATACTTCGCGAAGTGAATCAAAAACCGACAGCCTCAGGCTCTCCAGGTTCTCGCAGGCATCACCGTCTTCATCCAGTGTTTCGATAAACCTTGCCGATTTTTCAAAAACGATCTTATAACGTTCATCAAAAAGAAACAGCTTCTTATTTGTTTTACCTACATCAAAAACCGCTATAACCGGAGTTCTTTTCATTTCCAATCCCATTAAACTAGAGTCCCGTTGCCACTGTCTTAGCTCCTCTGTTTTTAATCAGTTCCTCTCTCACATTATATTTTCTATACACATCGATCGGCGATAAGGCGGCACCTGAACGCAAACGGGCCTCTGCAACCAGCGCCCGAAGATCTGTCCGGAAAGCATTTTGTAAAATCTCCTGGGCACGCACCACGTCATTAACAGCCTGCGCTTCCTGCAATGCTACCCTGTCTACAGACAGCGCCTGCGCATAGGCGATCATAATGGCTTCTACAGATTGCAGCAGATCTTCCAGCGGATCTTTCACATTGTGTGAAGCATCGATCATCCATCCCAGATCTTCGCGATGGTTCATGCCTCTGGCGTCCATTCCTTCTACCAGCTCATTAAAAATGAGAAACAGCTGATATGGTTTCATGCTGCCTGCGGTGAGGTCATCATCACCATATTTGGAGTCGTTAAAGTGGAAACCGCCCAGCTTTTCTTCCATGAGCAATAAGGAAACAATCTGCTCTATATTTGCGTTCGGCAGGTGGTGACCCAGATCTACCAGTGTAAAGGCCTTAGGCCCGAGTTTAGAGGCATACAGTAAAGATTGGCCCCAATCACCCACCGTTGTTGAATAAAAATTAGGTTCAAAGGCTTTGTACTCGACAAATACCTTCCAGTCTGCAGGCAATGCGGCATAGATTTCTCTCAAACCTTCCAGTGTATTTTGGAAGGCCTTTCTGAAATTTAGCTGCCCTGGAAAGCAGGAGCCGTCCGAAAGCCAAACCGTCAATGCTTTTGATCCAAGTTCTACGCCCTGGCGAATCACTTCAATATTATGGTCAACAGCTTGCTTCCTTACCGCTTTGTCGACATGCTGCAGCGAACCAAATTTATAGCTCTTTGCCTGGTCCGGCTGATCCTGAAAGGTATTGGAGTTCATCGCGTCAAAGCGCAGCCCATGTTGTGCAGCGAGTGCTTTTATTCCGGCAGTGTTTTCTACGGTATCCCAGGGAATGTGCAGGGAAACGGCACCACTTGATCCGTTTAATCTATGCAATAAGCCAATGTCTTCAATTTTTTCTTCAATGTTGCGGGGCTCACCTCCAGAAGAGAAACGGCCAAAACGTGTACCACCTGTACCCAATGCCCAGCTTGGTATGGCAATCTGGAAATCTACCAGTTTTTGAATGATCGCTTCCGCATCGTTTACTTCCGATTTCACAAAAGAAAGCCTGCTGTTGTGTTTGGTGAGTTGCTCGCTGTTCAACGATTTGATATGATAGTTTTCTATTTTCATGTTTCAATAAGTTTTAACGGACAAAGGCAGGTGCTACTCCTCCGTCCACGTTCAACACATTACCTGTAGATTTATTCAGCAAACCGCCTACAAAAGCAAAGCATGCATTGGCAATATCATCAGGTAAAATTACTTCGTTCAGCAAAGTACGTTTTGCGTAATACGCAGGCAACTCTGCAACGGTTATCCCATAGGCTTTCGCACGGCCTTCTGCCCATCCGCCTGCCCAGATATTACTGTCACTGATCACTGCATCAGGATTAACTACATTGACCCGGATACCATCGGCACCCAGTTCTGCTGCATTCAACCTGCTCAGGTGCAACTGGGCTGCTTTCGCGCTGCCATATCCAGCATTATTCGGGCCGCTGACCAGCGCATTTTTACTCACGATATTCAGGACATCGCCCCCGGTACCCTGTTTCTGCATGACCGCAGCGGCCGCTTGCGTGACAAAGAACTGGCCTTTTACCAGCACATCATACAGCAGATCCCAGTCTTGCTCCGTATGGTCCGCTATTGTTTTCGAAATGGAAAGACCAGCATTGTTCACTACTATATCAATCCCTCCAAAAGCGAGCGCAGCTATATCAAAAGCTGCTCCGATCTGTTCCGGGCTGGTTACATTCAGCACAGCGGTGGTATAACTGTCCTGGCCGTACCTGCTTCTGAATTCATCTGCAGCACCCTGAAGCCTTTCTGCATTCATATCGTTCAGTACTACGACGCCGCCTTCTTCTACAAACCGTTTGGCTATGGCCTTGCCTATTCCGCCGGCGCTACCGGTCACCAAAGCAATCTTTCCGGTCAGGGGCTTAGGCTTTGGCATCCTTTGCAGTTTAGCCTCTTCCAAAAGCCAGTATTCGATATTGAATGCTTCCTGTCTCGGTAAAGAAGTATATTCAGATATGGCTTCGGCGCCTTTCATCACGTTGATTGCATTGGTATAAAACTCGGCAGCAACTCTGGCAGTTTGTTTATCTTTAGAAAACGAGAACATCCCTATCCCCGGATACAAAATGATCACCGGATTAGCATCCCTTATTGCAGGACTATTGTCGTGTTTACAGGCATTGTAATACTCACTGTACATCTTTCTATAGGCTTCAAATTCAGGGGCAAGTCTTTCTTTGAGGGCCTTCATGTCCGTCAGGTCTTCATCGGGTCGCAGGTCCAGCACAAGCGGGCTGATCTTTGTGCGCAGGAAGTGGTCAGGACAGCTGGTACCCAATGGAGCCAACCTGTCCAGGTCATTCGAGTTGATGAACTCAAGTACCCTTGCGTCATCGGTAAAATGACCTATCATGTGCTTTTCGCTGGAGCAAAAGCCTCTTAATAACGGTGCAATAGTCGCAGCTTGACTCAAACGTACGGTGGATTCTGCACTCGCTATCTTCTGACCACCGAATACCGGGCCCTTCCTGCCATAGTTGGCTTCCAGATATTCCGCGCATTTTTCAATAACGTCCAGCGTGTTGATGTAACTTTCATAGGCGGTATCACCCCAGGTAAATAAACCGTGCGACCCCAGCATAATCCCCCTGATACCAGGATTCTCATCCAGGCAAGCCTTCAGCATCAATCCCAGCTCAAAGCCAGGCTTTTGCCAGGGCACCCAGCCGATGGTTCCGCCAAAGAGTTCTTTTGTAATCTGCTCACCATCCTTTGCAGCAGCAATGGCGATGGCCGCATCCGGGTGAAGGTGGTCAATATGTTTAAATGGTAAAAAACCATGCAGCGGCGTGTCAATCGAAGGGGCCTTGGACTGCAGGTCGTAAATGCAATGGTTGAAAAGTTCCACCATTTCATCCTCGTAGGCCAGCCCCCTGTAGATGTTCTTTAAGTTGCGAAGCTTGTCCACGTACAAAGCAGCAAGACCGTTTCGCTTTAAGGTACCCAAGTCGCCCCCAGACCCTTTTACCCACATTACCTCAGTGTCAGCGCCGGTCAGCGGATCTTTAGCAATGGCTTTGCAGGAAGTATTCCCACCGCCATAATTGGTCAGGCGCAAATCAGCACCCAGTAAATTTGAACGATAGATCAATAAGGCAACTTCATCACCAGCCAGTTTTGCCGCCTCCTCTTCATTCCACAAATAGCTTACGTGATTATAACTTTTCGTTTCGATAGACATTATAGTATTTATTTATTTTTTATAATTTAACCTTTAATTGAATTGCCGTAACCAACAATAAGTACTGACAAAATAATGGTAAGGATACCGACTAACACAGTTATTAAAGTTCTTTTAGAAACACCTTTCCATTCTTTCAGTACCAGTCCCCAAACATTTGCAATTAAAATGATGAATGCCATGTGCAATATCCAGGAGCTTGCGCCGTTACCCATTTTGCTCTCCCCCATTCCGTAGAAAAAGAATTGCAGGAACCAGGTTGTGCCTGCCAAAGCAGAAAAGATATAGTTTTTTAACAATGGTGTTGACTTGTTCGTATAATCGCTGAATGTTTTATTCCTTGCGTTTAAGATCATGCACCAAATGAAGTTGGTGGTCAAACCACCCCAAAGCACAATAATATAAGTCACATTATTAGAGAACAAAAAATTGCCCGTCTCCGATGGATTTGCAGCTTTCCATATTGCATTCGCCGCATCGGCCATCGGCTTACCTGCTTCAATACCGAAATTAAAACAGGCACTTAATACCCCTGAAACTATCCCGACAAATAAGCCCAGGCCAAACTTATATTCAGTTTTAACTTCCAATCCATGCGGATCCGTTACACCGGTACTGATCTCCTTTTCTTTCATCATACCCGCTCTGCCGCAGATAATAATCCCCAGAACACAGACCAGCAATCCCAATAGCACCATTCTGCCCCAGTCAGTATGCAGGAACATGGTAAATGTATCTTTTCCTGCCTGCGGGAAAACATCGAAATAAATAGATGGCAATATAGACCCCAGAACCATGCAGAGCCCCAGGATTATACTGCTCCCAAGGGAAACACCCAGATAACGGACCCCCAGGCCATAAGTTAAGCCGCCAATCCCCCACAATATCCCGAAAAAATAAGCCAGGCTTAAGGTTCTTCCATCAGTGCTGACAATGATGTCACCAAAGTTCGGAATTGTTAAATACGCTGCCAATGGGGGAACAATCAGCCATGAAAAAATGCCACCAACAATCCAGTAACTTTCCCAGGCCCAGCCTCTCACTTTCTTATAGGGGATGTAGAAACTACCGGACGCAAAACCGCCGATAAAATGGAAAATTACACCTAAGATTGCATTCATATCAAATGAGTTTTATTTGGTTTAGAAGGACTAATTTATAGATGATGTTCCTTAAAACTGTCATGTACCATCATGGGAGATCAAAGAAAAATAAGATTTTTAAATGGAAGCTCTCCTGGTATAGTAAAATGGCACTTCTATATGTCTGCAGGAATTGTCCAGAACGAGGTTTGCAGCTACAGTTCCCATAAATCTAAAATCGGTTGATATGGTCGTAATGCCATTCAGTATAATCTTTTTCAGCGGTGTTTCGTTATAAGAGATCACACCTATGTCCCTGCCGATCTTAAACTTCATGCCGATTACACGCTCCAGCAGAATCACAAGGTCATCTTCCATCAGGTTGATGAACACCTCACCTTCGTTAATCGGTTCCTCAGTAATGTTGCTCACTACCTTATGAGAGAAAGCATATTGCTGACAAAAGCGGTGAAAGCCATCCAGAATTTCCTTGGGGAAATAGCTTCCCTTAGGAAAAATGATCTTCAGCGTATGATATTTGCTCAATTGAGTCCGTGCCTGCTCCAGCGCGTCATAAATATTTTTCTCAAAATTTTCATATGCCGCCGCATACTGTCCATCTATTCCCGGAATTTTTTTATCCAGCAGAACCAACTTTTCCTTTGGCAGGGTATTGATGATGTCCCGGGCATATTCTTCCCCTTCTATAAAATGCGGTATGATCACATAATGTGAATAATCTTCATTTTTGTTGGTCAGAAACCGCTTAAACAAGGTAAAGTCATTGTTGTAAATGTAGAAATCCACCGACACATCATTACCAAGAGCGGCAATAAAAGCATCATAAACAATCTTCTTATGTGCACTCAGTTTGTTAAACAGGAGAAATACCTTCAGTTTCCGCTTGAAATCTATATTAGCGATGTAGTATCCCTTACCGGGAACTGAATTGATCACGCCGATGTTTTTCAGGTACTTATATCCTTTTTCGGCGGTATCCCTTGATATTTCCAATTTATAACTCAGTTCATTAATCGAAGGAAGCAAGGTTTCCTTTTTCAGTTTTCCCTGCTCGACAGCTTTTATGATCGCATTAGACAGCTGAAGATATTTGGGCGTAGCTGAATATTCAGCAATCAGTATAAAATCGAAAAAGGTAGGTGATTTCATGTTTAAAAGTACAGATTTTTATGGCAACGACAGGTGTAGAAATTGCCGGCGGGAGCCATCCGCCGGCAATAAGCAACCTAAACATATAATTGAGAACATTATTTTATTTCGAATTTGTATTTTCCCGCCGCTATTTGGGTTTTTGCCGTCAGTATCGTACCATCCTTATAAGCTTTTTGTGATCCGGTCAAAGGAAAATACACTGTAGCCGATGAATTGGCCGGAATCGTTACCTCATAAACCACTTTATTGCCTGTTCTTGTCCAGGAAGAAATAATGGCTCCGTAAGGACCATCATGCCTGGCCTCAAAATGATCCAGTCCACTTACAAAATTTGGTTTCAGCAGTACATTCTTAAAACCCGGTTGCTGTTCGTCTGTCCTGATCCCGCCCAACCCTTTATATAACCACGCGCCCACCTCTCCAAACATGATGTGGTTTAAGGAAATATCATTTTTAGCATCAATTCGCCAGTTTTCATATAAAGTCGTAGCACCGTTCACAATCCACCAGCCCCATGAAGGATAGGTCTCCTGTGCAGCTACTTTGTAAGCCAGATCGGCATAACCGTTTTCGCTTAAAGCGTTTAAGATCGCCTTCGTACCTAATAAACCCACGTCGAGGTGATTGTTGCCGGCCTCCACTTTTTCAGCAAGATTACCGGCCACCTTAGTTTTCATGTCGTCAGGAACCAAACCCCAGTACAGAGGCATACACAGTTCCGTCTGTCTTCCGTCTCCATAAATGCCGGTTGCCGTGTTTAAAAATCTGGCATTAAAAGCAGCTTTTATCTTTGCAGCCAGCGCCGTATATTTCTGATGATCCTCGGTTTTACCGAGGAGTTTAGCAGTTTTTGCCAGGATCACCGCATCTGCGTAATAATAGACCGAAGAAGTGAACTCCACCGGCGGCTTATCACTTACCGGAACCCAATCTCCCAAACCCCATGTGGTCAGTCCGGATGGGCTGATGTCAGTGATGTGGTCCACATAGCGCTTCATATTTGGAAAATTGTTCCTTAAGATCTGGTCATCCCCATAGTACAGATAGATATTCCAGGGGATAAGCGCGATGGTACTCGTCCAGTCGGGTCCGTTGCCCCAATCATAACCCCAGCCATCAGTAGGGATTATAGATGGCAAAACACCGTTTGGCTGCTGCTCATCCCTGTGGTCGCCCATCCATTTTTCATAAATGGTAATGCCGTCAAAACTATAAAGACCTGTTTCCACAGCAATATGCGCATCACCCGTCCAGCCATTCTTTTCCCTTTGCGGACAATCTGTCGGATAGCCAAACAAATTGGACAAATAAGAATTGTTTGCCGCAAACCAGATTTTGTCCAGTGTAGGGTTAGACGATTTAATCCGGCCTGCTACCGGAACATCACTGTGCATGAAATAACCTGTCAGACTTTCTTTGGTCAGCTGCACCGGCTTGCTGCTGGTCACCTCGACATACTGAAAACCTTTATAGTTGAAATGCGGCATAAAAGACTCCTCACCCCGTCCGCTCAAAGTAACGATGTCTACCTGAAATGGATCAGTATCATCAGTCGGCCTGTAGTGCTGATCAATATTGGACATATCTGCACGGCCGTTCTTATATAAACGCTCTGCATGTTTTAACCGGATTACAGTACCTGCTTCACCTTTCACAGTGATCTGGCTTACACCCGAAATATTTCTTCCCAAATCAAATACATACGCCGTATCATTGATCTTATTCATGCTTATGGCTGGTATACTTTCTACGTTTCTAACCGGATGCATGACCTGGGCGACCACGTTGCCGGACGGCGCAGTTCTCAAACTGGCATTTTTCCACTTCGTATCATCAAAGTTCACGATGTTCCAGCCAAACTGCTCCAGACGCGCATCATAATGTTCGGCGGTATAAATACTGTTGAAAATCACCGGGCTCAAAGTTGTCTTCCAGTCGCGGTCTGTGGACACCGTTTCTACGGTACCATCAGCATAGCTGATTCTAATGTCCAGACAGAAAGTTGGCCTGTTCCTCCAGGGTGCTTTATGAAAATCCCATACTGCAGTAGACTGATGGTTGTACCAGCCATTACCCAGCAGTACACCTACAGCGTTTTTGCCGTTTTGCAGCTGCGATGTGACATCATAGGTCACATAAAGTGTCCTCCTGTCATACCTCGTGTACATCGGATCCATCCGGTGATTACCAACCTTTTTGCCGTTCAGGTACAATTCATACAGGCCGCCACAGGCGATATACGCCCTGGCGGATTTTATTTTTTTAGCCGCAGGAAATACTTTCCTGAAGTAAGGAGCAGGCTTGGTCTTCACATCCGTACCATCGCTGATCCAGGCACCTTTCCAGTTTGCCATGGTCATCATCCCGGTCTCAAAACTGGATATTGACGAGGAGGGCTTACCGTCCTTGTCCCATACCTCTACCAGCCAGTAATACCTGGTAAAAGCCTCCAGTGCTTTTCCTTTATAAGTCACAAGGCTCAAAGAAGAGTTCTGTTTTCCAGAATCCCAAACCAGACCTTTTTTCCCGGCTACAGCCAGCGAATCCTTGCCAACTATCACACGGTAAGCGGTCTGCTTTGCCGCCTGGCGTTCATCGGTCATCATCCAGGATAGCCTGGGACTTGCCGCATCTATGCCCAAAGGGCGCTCCAAATGTTCACATTGCAAACCCGCGGGTTTAACTGCTGCAAAACCATATACCTTTTGGGTAAATGGCAATGCAAGTAAAAGCATCAGCAAATAATTATATCTCATATTTCGTCGTGTGTTCTGCAATATTAATTTTTGAGCTACTTCGCGGCAACCTGTGCCATCCTGCATTCAAAATGATAAACACCCGAACCAATTTCTGACTTATTGCTGGTTTCTTTACCATCTTTTAACTCCGCAGCAGGTAATATTACCGTTGCAGTCGTGTTTGCAGGGACCAGTACGTCCAGCTTAAATATGCCGTTTTCTATCTTCCATGAAGATTTCAGCAAACCATACGGTGTATCCAGTTCACCGGCAACGCTGGTTATGCCGGCACCCGGTTTAGGCCTGATCGTAATTTTCTTGTATCCCGGTGCAGATTCATCTCCATTGATCCCCGCCATATTGCGGTACATCCAGTCGCCTATAGCACCATAAGCATAGTGGTTATAAGAGTTCATGTCAGGTGTCTGGAAAGATCCGTTTGGTTTGATACCATCCCATCTTTCCCATATCGTAGTTGCGCCCATTTTCACAGGATACAACCATGAAGGGTAGCTCTCCTGCATAAGTAATTTATAAGCCACATCATTGTGGTCATACCGTGTCAGGACATGACACAAATAAGGTGTTCCCAAAAACCCGGTCGTCAGGTGATTTCCGTAATTTTGAATATTTGCTACCAGGCGCTCCGCTGATGAAGCCCTTAAAGCCTCAGGGAGCATATCAAAATTCAGTGCCAGTACATAAGCAGTCTGCGTTCCGGAAACCAGTCTGCCGCTCGGTGTCAGGTATTCCTTCACAAAAGCCGCTTTGATATCGGCCAGCAGTTTCGCATAACGGTCTGCATCTTCCTGTTTGCCCAATACCTTTGCAGCATTGATCACCAGCTGGGTAGAATGCGCATAAAAAGTCTGTGCGATGAGGTACTTATCGGTTACCGCAGCCCTGCCATCGTTATCATCATCAGGGCGGTAAAAAAGCCAGTCGCCAAAATGGCCGCCTGAATTCCATAAGTTATCCTTTGCCACAGATGAAATATAGCCCACCCACTTTTTCATGCTCTCATATTGAGTTTCCAGTATTCTCCGGTCTCCATAAGCAACGTACATATCCCAGGGAATAATGGTCGATACATCCGCCCATCCGGCGGAAGCACCATCATTCGGGCCCAGCACATTCGGGATCACATGCGGGATCAGACCATTAGGCTGCTGATCTGCCGCTACATCCTTCAGCCACTTGGTGAAAAATCCGGCCACATTCATGTTGTACGCTGCCGTATTGGCAAAGGCCTGAGCATCACCAGTCCAGCCCAGGCGCTCGTCACGTTGCGGACAATCCGTCGGCACATCCACAAAATTTCCTTTTTGTCCCCACTGGATGTTGTGCTGCAGTTGATTTAACAGCGCATTGGAAGTCGAAAACTTACCGGTTACCTCCATATCTGAATAGAGGGCCACTGCTGTCAGGTCCTCAGGCTTCAGTTCACCCGGATAACCCTCCACCTTCACATACCTGAATCCCTGAAAAGTAAAGTGCGGTTCAAAAATCTGTTCTGTATTCTCCTTTAAGATATAAATATCCTGTGCCTTTGCCGATCTCAGGTTCACAGTATAAAAATTGCCTTCTTTGGTCAGTACCTCGGCGTGGCTCAGCGTAATCTTTGTTCCTGCAGCACCTTTTGCTTTGAGCATTACCCAGCCAACCAGGTTCTGTCCAAAATCAACAACTGTTTCACCGGCAGGAGTTTTGAAAATTTTAAGCGCTTTAAACTGTTCGCGTTTCCTGACCGGTGGCCCACTCATCGCCACCAACCGTTCAGGCCCTTTTTCCATCATCCCTACCCCTGTCCATGAAGCGTCTTCTTTATATCTTGTATTGGCCCAGCCTGCTTTTTCCATCCTGGCATCATAGGTCTCACCGTCATAAATGTCTGAAGCCATAATAGGGCCGTAAGCATATTTCCAGCTTTCATCTGTGTTTATCGTTTCCTTTGTACCATCGTTATATTCCACTTCTATCTGCATCAGCAGTCCGCGGGTATCCCCATAAAAGTTCTTCTGATTGTTGAAACCGATCCTTCCTTTATACCAGCCGTTTCCAAGTGTAACACCCAGCGCATTGACACCGCTTTTTAAAGCAGCAGTCACATCATATACCTGGTACTGCAGGTGATTCTTATAACTTGTCCAACCCGGTGCAAAATAGGTGTCGCTTACACGCTGACCGTTGATATTGGCTTCATACAAGCCCTTTGCAGTGATGTAAGCCATGGCAGACTTAAACGGTTTTTTCAGGGAAAATTCCTTTCTGAACAGCGGACTTCTGGCAGAAGTATCTTTGCCTGATACGGTGATCCATTTGGCGGTCCAGTCAGCAGGCTTTAAACTGGTTTGCCAATATTGCACTGCACTCCAGGGAGAGGTGTTGCCATGGTTATCTTTTATTCTCACCTGCCAGTAATAGCGCTTCTTCGACTCCAATGCAGGGCCATCATAAGCAATCAGCACAGACTGATCTGTGTTTTTTGCACTTTTCCAGAAAATGTTCTTTCCCTTTGACACTTCATTTTTATCTGTGCCTACACGTATTTCATAAGAAGCTTGCTTTGTCTCTTTCGCTGTCGCATTAATTTTCCAGCTCATCCTGGGCGCAGATGTCTCTACCGACAAAGGATTGTTCAAATGTTCAACTTCAAGGTCAGTCAGACTGATCTTTTGAGCAAATACAGTAAGGTTCAGGGTGAGTAATGCACTAAGCAAAAAGCATTTAGTAGAAATAATGTTCATATGTCTTATATTCGGATGCTACTAGTATCCGCAATATTTTTCAAACGGCCATCATGTACTGTCCTGCTGGCGCCCTGGTTGCAGGAAAAATCAAAAGATTTTTAAGTGGGAACTATCGGGCTCGAACCGATGACCCTTACCTTGTCGAGGTAATGCTCTAAACCAACTGAGCTAAGTCCCCTTTAATTTTCCGCAATAATACAATTTTGTTGCCTCATTGAACAAGTAAGTTGAGAATATTTTTTCTCTCACCCAAATCAATCCGTCAAATACTTCTATCCAAAGGCCTTGACATACGCTTCTTCCCTTTCATGGAGCGGCGCGAACTTGCTGGTGAACAAGTCTCCTGTGGCTAGGTCTGGATGGTTCTTTTGGAAATTTTAAAGGAAAAATGGTTATTTTAGCACCAGGCATATCGATCTATTCTGAATCCTATTCATCAAACAACTCCTTGTTTATGCACGCACAAAATATCATTGACACACTAAAATTGACTGCCTCAGCTTCCGGAAAATACACGAATATGATCCTGGACAGAACTAATAATCACCTCATCCGGCTCAGTGTTATGACAGAGCCTTTTTACTGGCACCAGCATCCCAATTCTGACGAAACATTCATGGTACTCGAAGGTGTTATAGCACTGGATCTTCTAAACACTACTCTTGAATTGTCTCAGGGCCAGATGTATACTGTACCAATGGGTACCGTTCACAGAACCAGGCCAGTTACGGAACGTTCTGTTAACATCACCTTTGAGCTGGCGGATATGGAAACCGTGAGGATTGATTTTTAAAAACCCATAATGAAACCGCAATATGAAGATAAAACTCCTGTTTATCATAAGATTTTCTCTACTTATTTCTCTGATCGCTCCTTTAAAATCTACCCGGGCGCAATCTAAAGATGATGACAAAGTAACGTGGATGCTGACCTACTTCCGTCAGCGTTATCCTACACGTATCGAGATCAATGCCAAAGGAGAAACCGTTGAAGTTCCTCTGCCCGATCCCATGCTGGCCGCACAACTGCACATTGCTTTATCAACAGACGGCCGTCACTGGACGCCATTAAATGGCAATAAACCGATATGGAACCAGTTTATGCGTGACCAGTTCATTCACCGCGGTCCAGACGGGTTGTGGCGATTGATAGCGACAGGTGGCGGCAGCAGTAAAGAAGACCGCAGGAAATTTGGTCCGAGCTGTCTTTATGCTACATCCAAAGACTTAATCCACTGGCAAGTGGAAAACTTTCTGCACTTAATGAAAGATGTACGGAATGACTCTGGTGATTTGGTACGTAACATATGGGCTCCTGAATTCTTTTACGATGAAGCCAGCAAAGAATATACACTCTTCTGGTCATCTTCGTTTGAAGATGCGGGATGGAAAAAAAGCAGGCTTTGGTATTGCAAAACAAGTGACTGGAAAACCTTTACTACAGCCAAAGTATTGTTTGCGCCACCTTATTCTGTAATAGACGGGACGCTGATTCAGCACAAAAAAATGTACTATCTTTTTCACAAGGAAGAAGAATTTGGTGTTAAAACGGGTGAACGCAGGGGAATCAGACTGGCAACATCTAAAAATATAGAAGGGCCTTACAAGATCTATGAGGGGCCACTGAATAGCGGCCAGATCGCCCCGGTGATTACCGAAGGCCCAAGTGTGATGAAGGACCCTGTCAAGCCAGGGTGGTTATTGCTGTATGATTATCCAATGGTAGACCGCTACGGTATTTCGTCATCACCTGACTTGAGGCACTGGACTATAGAAAAGGACATCAGTATGCCCCCTGATGCAAGGCATGGCAGTATTTCAAAGCTAACAGCAGCGGAAGCTAAGGCCCTGCGGGCAGCTTATCCTGGTGATAAATAAAAAATGGCCGGTTGCAATAACCGGCCATTTTCATTCAAACATTGCTACTTCCAGCCGCCGCCTACATTTCTGTAAATAAGGGTAACGGCACTGAGCTGATCTTTTTTGGTTTCTATGAGTTCCAGTTTGGCTTCAAGTGCATCACGTTGTGTCATTAATACCTCAAAGTAATCTGCTCTTGCGGACCTGAAAAGGTCATTTGAAGCTTCGATGGACTTATTGAGTGCGTCGACCTGCCTGGTTTTGAGATCATAGTTCTTTTCCAGGTTGCTGATGCTGGAAAGGCTGGTGGACACCTCAAGATAGGCGTTGAGAATGGTACGTTCATAGTTGTACATGGCCTGCAGCTGCCGCGCGCTGGCACTTTTGAATTCTGCTTTGATAGCATTTCTGTTGATCAGCGGCGATGCAAGGTCTCCCGCCAGTGAATAGAGTAATGATTCGGGTGTCCTAAACAGGTACGAGGGTTTGAATGCCTGAAATCCTAAACCTGCAGAAATGTCAAATGATGGATAAAATTCTGCCCGGGCTGCTTTTACATCCAGCTTTGCAGCTGCAAGCTCGAGTTCTGCCTGTTTAACATCCGGACGGCTGGCCAGCAATTGTGAGGGGATCCCTGTATGAACGACTGTGGGGTTCTGATTCAGGAAGCCGGCTTCGTCCCTGGTTATTTCCTGTGGATAGCGGCCCAGGAGCAGGTTGATCCTGTTCTCTGTTTCCTTTATTTTTTGCAGGATCTCAAACTCAAGGCTTTGCGATTTGTACAGCTCTGCCTGAAACTTTTGTACAGCCAGCTCTGTCGTCCTGGCAGCTTCTTTCTGAATTTTGACAATGTCCATTGCACTTTTTTGCAGGCCGATATTTTCCTTGACGACCGCCAGCTGGTTGTCGAGTGCCAGAAGTTCATAATAGGAATTGGCGACTTCCGCAATCAGGTTTGTCAGCAGAAAATTCTTGCCTTCTATAGTGGAGAGGTACCGCGTCAATGCTGCTTTTTTTGCGGTACGCAGTTTTTTCCAGATGTCGACTTCCCACTTGGCATAAGCGCCTATGTTGAAATCTCCCAGTGGATCCGGGGTTTCTTTGCCGGGCGCGATTTCTGTGGAGGCATCACCTGCGCCCTGACTGGTATACCGCCCTACTTTCTCCAGTCCGGCGCCGGCTTTTACACCCACTGCCGGCAGCAAGGCTCCTTTTTTTACCTGGACTTCGTTCTTCGCAATTTCGAGTTCCTGCAGTGTGATTTTCAGTTCCTGATTGTTCTTTAATGCGGTATCGATCAGGCTGACCAGGTTTTTATCTGTAAAGAAACTGTGCCAGTCACCGGTTGCACTGTTGGCAGTGTCTGTGTTAAAGCCATAAGATCCGGGCATCGTCTTGTTTTCGTTTGCCGGCACGATCTGCGGTATCTTGCAACCGGCTGCCGCCAGGCAAATGCCCAGCGGGATGAGGTATAGAATTGACTTGATTTTATACATTGTGATCGATTTCTTCTGTTAATGGATTTTCTTCTTCGTCTTTGACGAGGATTTTTTTCTCTGCTATCCTCGCGAATATGTAATAGAGCCCCGGAATGATGACCACACCAAATATCGTCCCGATGAGCATGCCACCGGCGGCGGCGGAACCAATGGTACGGTTACCGGTCGCTCCGGGCCCCGATGCGAATACCAGCGGTATCAGACCTGCGATAAAGGCAAAGGAAGTCATGAGGATAGGTCTGAACCGCACTGTGGAGCCTTCTATGGCCGCCTGAAGCACGGTGTCTCCTGCACGGTGCCGCTGAACGGCAAACTCTACGATCAGCACGGCATTTTTGCCCAGCAGACCAATGAGCATCACCATAGCGACCTGAGCGTAGATGTTGTTTTCAAGTCCGCATAGCTTCAGCAGCAGGAATGCGCCGAATATACCGGCGGGCAGCGACAGAATCACCGGGAATGGCAGCAGAAAACTTTCGTACTGTGCTGCAAGGATCAGGTACACAAAGCCCAGACAGATCAAAAAGATATAAATGGCCTGGTTTCCACGTGCAACTTCGTCTGCAGAGATACCTGCCCAATCAATACCAAAACCACGCGGCAATGTTTTTTTCGCCACTTCGGCAACAGTCTGTATGGCCGAGCCACTGCTATGGCCTGGTGCTGCAGACCCGCTGATCTCTGCGGCATTGTACATATTGTGCCTGGTGATTTCTGAAAGGCCGTATACTTTTTCGATTCTCATAAATGCCGAAAACGGAACCATTTCATCGCGGTTGTTCTTCACGTATAGTTTAAGGATGTCTTCAGGTAAGGCCCGGTATTGCGGTGATGCCTGGACCATCACTTTGTATTGGCGGTCAAACTTGATGAAGCTGGTTTCGTAATTGCTGCCGACCAGCGTGGACAGGGTGTTCATTGCATTTTCTATAGTGACGCCTTTTTGCTGGGCGATGTCGTTGTCGATCCGCAGCATGTATTGTGGGAAACTGGCACTGTAGAATGTAAATACCGATGACAGCTCAGGACGTTTGCTCAATTCTTTGACAAAATCCCTGCTGACAGTTTCCATTTTCTTGTAGTCGCCGGAACCGGCTTTGTCCAACAGACGCAGTTCGAATCCTCCCGCTGCCCCATAGCCCGGAACAGCAGGTGGCTGAAAGAATTCTATGGTCGCACCTGTAATGTCTTTGGACTTCTCT
Organism: Pedobacter ginsengisoli; assembly: GCF_030244015.1. Classification (GTDB taxonomy): domain Bacteria; phylum Bacteroidota; class Bacteroidia; order Sphingobacteriales; family Sphingobacteriaceae; genus Pedobacter; species Pedobacter ginsengisoli. The sequence goes on along the minus strand of NZ_JASSYX010000002.1, from coordinate 165,552 downwards.
TCTAGTTCGGTGATGACTTCCTGCACGGAGTGTTTCCGGTCTTCCCAACTTTTGAGGTTGATCAGACAGGTTCCCGTGTTTGCTCCTGTTCCTTCTGTAAGTACTTCATAACCTGCCAGCGAGGAGACTGATTGTACGCCTTCAACGCCTTCCGCGATCTTTTGCAGCTTTTCAGCAACCTGGTTGGTCCTTTCGAGCGATGAGCCTGGTGGAGTTTGGATAACTGCATAAAACATTCCCTGGTCTTCATTGGGAATAAAGCCTGAGGGCAGTGTACTGTTCAGTAATCCAATGCCGGCACAGAATGCAATGAGCATAATGAAAGTGACAGACCTTCTGTTGACAATGAGTTTCAACAGGTTCTGGTATCTGCCTGTCAGGTTATTGAACCAGTTGTTGAAACCGTCGAGCAAACTGTTGAGCCAGGTTTTCTTTTTGGCTTTTCCATGGTTGTTCTTGAGCATCATGGCACATAGCGCAGGGGTCAGTGTCAATGCTACGATTCCTGAAAGGACAATGGACGTCGCCATAGTGATGGAAAACTGCCGGTAGAAAATACCGACGGGTCCGGACATAAAGGCTACAGGGATAAAGACGGCAGCCATAACAAAGGTAATGGCGATAATAGCGCCGCTGATTTCGTGCATGGCCTCTTCTGTTGCCGCCAGCGGGGACAGGTTTTTTTCTTCCATCTTTGCGTGTACAGCCTCAATGACGACAATGGCATTGTCCACCACAATTCCGATTGCAAGCACGAGTGCGAACAGGGTAATCAGGTTGAGCGTGATCCCAAAATACTGCATAAACATGAACGTTCCGATCAATGAGACAGGTACAGCAATGGCCGGGATCAAGGTGGAACGCCAGTCTCCCAGAAAGATGAATACCACCAATCCAACAAGTATAAAGGCCTCTACGAGTGTATGGATTACTTTTTCAATAGATGCATCCAGGAATTTAGAAACGTCGTAGCTGATTTCATAATCCATTCCTTTAGGAAAAGAACTTTTCTTGATCTCTTCCATTTTTTTCTTAATGTCCTTGATTACCTGACTGGCGTTGCTTCCATAGGATTGCTTAACGGTAATCGCCGCGGATGCTTTGCCGTTCAGATTGGAGTACAGATCGTACATGGAACTCCCGAATTCTACATCGGCAACGTCTTTCAGCCGGAGGATTTCCCCATTTGGACTGGATTTTACGACGATGTTCTCATAACCCTCTTTGGTGGTGAAACGGCCGGGATATTTCAGCACGTATTCAAATGCCTGAGAGCGCTTTCCGGAGCTTTCACCTGTTTTGCCCGGCGAGGCTTCCAGACTTTGCTGGTTCAGTGATTCCAGGATTTCCTCTGCGGAGATTTTGTAGGCCAGCATCCTGTCTGGTTTTAACCAGATCCGCATGGCATATTCCCTGTTTCCCAGAATGTCAGCCACACCAACTCCATCGACCCTTTTGAGCTCCGACAAAACGTTGATGTCGGCAAAATTGAAGAGGAATTTTTGATCCATTTTGGGATCTTTACTGAATAAGTTGATGTACATCAGCATATTCGATTCTTCCCTGGTGATCTTGACGCCTTCCCGTACGACCAGTGGTGGTAGTTTATTGACTACCGAGGCCACACGGTTCTGGATATTGACTGAAGCCTGATTGGGGTCGGTACCCAGGTTGAAGATGACCTGGATCGTAGCTTCACCATCGTTGCCGGCGTCGGATGCCATATATTTCATTCCAGGGACTCCATTTATTGCCCTCTCCAGTGGAATGAGGACCGATTTGGTCATCAACTCCCCGTTTGCTCCCGGGTATTCTGCCGTGATGTTTACTTTGGGAGGAGAAATGGACGGAAATTGGGTTACCGGCAACTGCATGATGGCCAGCAGCCCCAGGAAAGTGATGATCAGGGAGATTACGATAGACAGGACAGGCCTGTGTATAAATTTATTAAACATTGATTTTCTGCTTTAAGAATGGTAACACTTATTCTGCCTTCAGCTGCAGCTGGGAAACGACCTCTTTTGGTGCTACAAATTTGTATTCGATCTTGTCATCGTCTTTTACTTTTTGTACACCCTCGAGCAGGATTTTATCGTTTTTGGAGATTCCTGAAGAAACGATATAGAGATCGGGAATCTTGCTGCCAATCGTGAGCTCCCGGGAATGCACGGCATGATCTTTCCCGACCACAAAGGCATATATCTTGTCCTGGATCTCATAGGTAGCTTTTTGAGGAATGATCATTGCACTTTTAAGTGGTACAGACATCCTTACTTTGCCGGTTTCTCCGTTTTTCAGCAGCTGATCGGGGTTGGGAAACTTTGCCCTGAAGGCAATATTGCCTGTTTCACTGTCAAATTCGCTTTCTATGGTTTCTACATCGCCCTTCGACCGGAACAATTGGTTGTTGGCCAAAAGGAGGCTTACTTTGTTACTTCCGCGACCGCTTACATTGGTTTTGTAATCCAGGTATTCTGGTTCCGATACGTTGAAATAGGCAAACATCTGCCCATTATCCGACAGGCTGGTCAGCAGTTCTCCTTCATCGATCAGACTGCCCAGTTTTTTCGGGATGCGGTCGATGGTCCCGTCAAACGGGGCCCGGATCTCCGTTGCAGAAAGATGAAATTTTGCCAGCGACAGTTCAGCTTTGGCCTGATCGAGTTTCGCATTGGCCATAGCCAGTTCATTTTTGGAAACTACGTTTTTGTCTGCCAGTAATTTGGTGTTCTGCAGTTCGATTTCTGAGGCCCTGACTTCTGCAGCCGATTTTTGCATTTCCGCTTCATACATTTTCGGCACGATGCGGAAAAGCAGCTGACCTGCTTTGACCGGCTGGCCTTCGTCTACATAAATATTCTGGAGAAATCCTTTTTCCAGGGCCCTGACCTCGATATTCCGTACCGATCTGATCTGGGAAACGTACTCTTTAGTGACCGAGGTATCCATGACCATGGGACTCGTCACTGTAAAGCTACCTGCTTCTTCTTTTTCTTCTTTTTGGGATGTACAACTGCTGTGGCACAATACCGCACACAAGCTCGCGAGCATTACAATTCTCTTCATAATATTAAAAATGGTTTTTAACGATTCAGTAATCCGGAACCAGCGATTCCGGCAGTAAAAGATGGAAACAGTTTAGAACAAACTGTCTTTACTGAGGATCATATCCTTAACACCCTTTGCAGGATATATTTATAAGAGGAAGTGTAAGATAAATGCCAGCAAAAGGGCAAGCTGCTTTTAAGAAAGCTGTAGCAATAAAGTGAAATGGAGGCTAGGATAATGAAGCAGATGACCGGAGGCATATATTTCCTGGAAGATGCTAGATCTTCATCATCTTCAATACCGATTAGGTCTTCCTTTTTTTCAGTCAGGCCATTATTTTTAGAAAGCTTGAGACCAGGACCAGCATGTTCAGGTTTGATATGCTGCAATTTTTCAAGACGCGGGGTGCTGCCATAAACATCACCATGTCCTTTTAACACAAAGAGACACAGAGATAAGAAAAATACAATGGCAACTCTCATATTCGAGCGCAAAAATAATATTAGCCATGAAAGTTATCGTACGCTTAACATTTTTTAACCGTCATAATTTTGTCAACAATTGACCGGCACATTTCCACTGTGGCTCACTTCCTTAGTCTATTTATGAGTAGGTCAGAAGCACAAAAACGATATCGAAACAAATTAATTCTTAAGCTATTTGTTCAATTTTTGTCTTAGCAATAAAAAAGAAAACCTCATCGTGCTATATCTCAATTATTTAACACATTTTCACAAATACTAATAAAAAGATGCTGCACATTTGAACTGGGAATTCAATTAAAGTTATGCAAATCATGTCAATCAAAAGCTGGGTTCAATTGTCCCTGATCGTCAGGTCAATTATCAGCGATACATCAATTAAAGTATTCATCTTAAAAATATAATCCTCCCTGTTACAGGAAAAAGGCCCGGAACCTGTATAAAGAAAATCAGGCAATATATGTTAATCTAAAATTTACATTATGAACAACATTAAAAAAACAGTATTGGGGACGCTCATTGGATTGCTGGTGTTTGGTATCAGTGCGTATACAACCCGAAAAAAGAACATGGTTTTTAGGTATTATAAAACAGATATATCCAGTTACCCAAGTGCGAATGATCCACAGGGTTATCAATATTTTTCTGATGACAGGTGTGAAGGTGGAGGCAGCTTGTGCTCTGCTCAATGGGATATAGGATCAAATCCGGCGCCTGGCGAAGGGGACTTCCTGCCCTTAACTGGTGTCATTTTCAAATCAAATTCCGTAATAGCCGGTCATTTTGAGTAACAAATAGCAGAGGGCACTTATTTTAGTCTCCTCTGCTATACCTAACGCTCGTTTTGCACTATCCCACCGAGTGTAACTTCTTGCTCAGGAATAGGTAAGACATATCTTTTGTCTCGGGGCAACAATTGGTAGACCTGGCCGTCTAGTGTTCTTGTTAAAGTCACCGCAAACCTGCTGTCTCTGTTCAGGCGCCTCAGGTCTCCCCATCTGAGCCCTCTGAAGACCAGTTCCTTTCTCCTTTCTTTGAGGATAATGGACAACACAGCCTCTTGATCCTGCAGCACAATGTCCTGATACTTTCCTTTCCAGCGACTTCGCAAAAGTTTGTTCAGGTCTGAAAGCGCAGCACTGAGATTACCCGCTCTCACCTTGCATTCTGCCCTGATCAGGTATAGTTCATCCGTGGCCAGTCCGCCAAACAAATTTTTATCGCCGCTATAATTCCCTTTAAAAGTCATCCCTCCATTGGGAACCAGTTTGAAAAATATTACCCGCCGCAGGTCATCGCCAGCGTACATTGAAATCAAAGCCGGATCCACAATCAGCCTGGAAGCATTAAAAATGCCATAACTAAATGAACTGTGAAAGATGGTTTCCGTATTGAATCGTCCTATGGGATAAGCTGCATTGGTATTAAGTGTTGTATAGTCTATCAGCTCATTCTGAATCTGCAAAGCAGAGTCGGCGTAAACTCCTGCCTGATCATAATTTTCCATGCTCAGATAGGTTCGGGCAAGTAATGCGAATACAGCTTGTTTCGATGGTCTGGTTTTAGACAAGGGTGTTTTACCGAGTAATTGGCTTGCTTGTTTTAGATCCTTAATAATCTGGTCATATGTTTGTTGAACTGATGAACGTCTCACCTGGCTGTTTACATTAGATTCGGTTCGTAGCGGCAAACCCAGATCGGTATGAGCGGAAGCGGAAGTATACGGTTTACAATATTCCTGAGAAAGATTGAAAAAATCAAAGGAACGAAAAAACAGAGCACTTCCTTTTACATTGTTCCAGACCTGACGCTCCGCTGGTGAAGGCTTTATTTTTTCAATCCCTTCTAAAATCAGATTGGCCGTTAAAATTCTTTTATATCCCTGCTCCCAACCCGAACTTAGCTCCCCCTCATAAAACCGCTCAGTAGGAGCCCAAACATAAGCAGACTTTTCCTGCTTCGTAAAAAGGGAGCTCCAGGAAGCAAAGCTGATGTAAAAATCGCCAGCTGATATTTCACCAAGGCCTGATGGTTGTGACACATTAAATGTCTGGGTACTATTGTCCAACAGTGCCTGATAATCCATAATCGTTTCCGGTACCACCATTGATTTATCTGGTTTCGCATCGAGCCAGCTGTCATTACAGGACTGGCAGACTACCAGTGAACTCAATACAATTATAAGAAGAAACAAATGCCTGTTATACACTAAAATAATTCTTTAGGATTGATGCCAAGTGCCCTCGCAATAGTCAGAATGGTGGTCAGTTTTGGATTAATCTTCCCGGTTTCAATTCTAAAGATCTGTGAAAGTTCAATTTCTGCCAGATTAGCAAGCGCCTCCATTGACAAATCTTTTTCTTTCCTTATCCTGCGAAGATTATTGCCGAAATTCCTTAGCTCATCTGAATCATTCGATTGCAAAACCATATTCAAAGGTGCGATAGGAGCAGTAATAATAATTAGGCAGTTATGCCTAATTTCTGGATTTTTATCCAATAATTTGGAATTAAAAATCCACCTTCAGCCCAAAAGCGATGCTTCTGGGCTCCGGGCTCAGAAACCTGTCACTAAGAGGAACAAAGTCCGGATCCAGCCCAAAATCGTTTGCTTTCCAAATTATTCCCAGATTGTTGGCATAAAGATAGAGCCTGATGTGCCTCACAGGAATTTCGCGCCAATTGTTACGGTCAAGGTCAAAACCGAAACTGACATCCTGCAAGCGGATGTGATCACCCCTGGCCACTGTAGCTGAGGTATTGCTATAAAAACCGTCTCTAAAGGAATCAGCACCATATTCAGCCATCGAAGGTACACTGGTAAAAGCCTCGTCACCGGATTTCATCCAGCGGCCCGAAAAATCAGCGTTCATTGAACCGCCGGGACCGTTATACATCTGGTAATACTTTATGGAGGACTTTCTGAAATAGTATCCCAGTTTATAACTGATGTTAACACCCAAACTGAACCTTAAAAAAGTGAAAGTATTGCTCAGTCCGCCAAAGACAGTAGGTCTTGCAGAGCCATGGTACTGTAATTCATCTATCGTCGCTCTGTTAGTGATTTCATGATAATCTTTGCTAATTTCCCCCTCCAGATAACCTTGAGGATCCCCGGTCATCGGATCTAACCCAGCCCATTGAAAGCTATAAACACTATTAACTGGCCTGTTTTTTACCGGCCTGACACTGGCAGAACCAAGGTAATAAGTCACACCTGGTTCAATCAAATCGTAAGAACTCACCCAGTCGCGCACCGCGGAAAATAACAAACTGGTCTTCCATCCCAGCTTACCCCGAAAATTCTGCGCAGTTAGCACTACGTCAACGCCCCTGGCCTTCATTTTCGCATAGTTGCCCCGCAACACAGAGATCCCGGCATTGGATGGAAAGGCTTTATCGCCCAGTATATCAGAACCATTCTTAAAATAATACTCCAGCCGTCCGGTAAACAACTGGTTCCTAAGTTCAAAGTCCAAACCGAAATTGGCAATTCCTATCTTTTCCCATCTCAGTTCGGGGTTACCAATCTTCCCGATAACTGCATACGGCAACCCGGTAACCTTATCCAACCCTGAATGACCGAAAGTGGTCACTCCAGTGGCACTCTTATCAAGGTTCCCATTATAGCCGTATGAAGCACGAAGCTTTAATACCGGGAGCCAATCCAGATGGTAAAACTTCTCTTTGCCCAGGTGCCAAAGTCCACCAGCCGACCATAAAGGCACATACTTCTGATTGGTTTTCAATCCAAAATAATTTGATCCATCTACACGAGCGCTGCCTGATACCGTATATTTGCCATCAAGAGTATAAGCAGCATTGGCAAATGATGAACGGATTCTATCCACCTTTCCCAACTCTTCAAAATTTTCAAAGATACGGCCTGTACCCGAGGGATTCAAGTCAAAGATGGTGTTAGTATCCACTACAGATGGGTTTCCTTCAGACCTGTCATATCCATACTTAAACATTCTGTCCAGATCAGATTTAAATGAGGATATTTCATAACCAGCAATTGCAGAGACCGAATGCCGGCGCCAATCTTTTTGATAGCCCAGTTGCAATCTCAAGTTGTTCGAAACACCCCTTCCATCAGCAGTATACAAAATTCCTCCGACGGGAAGATTGTAGCCGGACACCTTGCCTGCACTCAAAATAGAGTATTGATTGATCATGTTCCTCGTCTGATAATCATCAATACCAGCATATCTGGCAGTTTTTTGGTCAACCTGCTGGTACTGATATTTCAATGCTGCACTTAACCCTTCAATAAACGTATACCGCAACGCAGTATTTATCCTCAGGTCGTTCTTTCCAATCTTAAACGGAGACCTACCTAGTTCATCCAGCGGCCTGTATGACCAGTCCATAAACCCTCTGTCCAAAGCATCCTGTTTATAAGCAGCACTAAAGTCCCTGTCAAAAACAGCAGGCTGGCCGTCCATATCTTTAAACCTCCTATAAGGCAGAAATTGAGTGGCAGAAGCGCTGTTCAAAGTGCTGTCCACCTTGGAATTCGACCTGATATAATACATCCCCGCCTCAATTTCCAGGTTCCTTAATGGCTTAAAAGTATTTTGACTGTTCAGCGTAAGTCTGTCGTTGTTGTTTGCGACCAGGCTGGCTAATCTCCTGTCATAACCGGCAGAAAAGAAGTGACTGCGCTTAGCTGAACCGCCACTCAGCGACAGCGCATATTGCTGGGCAATCTGATTGCGGTAAAAATACTTTAGCTCGTCGTTCCTAATGTCGTTGCCACGAAGGGCATTCAACTGCCTGCTGGTCTCAGCTGCAGACTGTCCTTTACGCTGCCTATCCAGGATCTGCACGACAGGAGACACTACCGGATACCTTGTTACGTCAGTCAATGCGGCATCGTACTTCCCATTGTCGAACAGAAAAGTTTCTACGTCAATAAAATCTGATGAAGTGATGTAATTTGGATTATAAAAAAGATCAGGCTTCGCCGAAACAGTCAGGTTTGTATTAAAAGATATGCTTAAAGGCTGCCTCATCTTTCCTCTTTTTGTATCTATCACAATGACCCCATTTCCGGCCCTCACGCCCCATATCGAAGCAGCAGCGGCATCTTTGAGTACTGTAATGCCGGCAACATCATTTGGGTTGATCGAATTAAAGTCACCGTTAAAAGGAAAATTATCGAGAACGACCAATGGCTGGTCATCGGCATAGATGGTACTCCTGCCGCGAATGGAAAAATCAAAATTTCCGGGATAATTGTTGCGGGTATTCCTGTTAAAAAGTAAGCCGGAAGTAATTCCCTCCAGTTTGCTAAAGGTTTCGCTGCTCACCCGTCTGTCCAGTTGCTTTTTGTCTACCAATGCAAAACTGCCTGTAGCGCGTTCTTTTGGTACCTGCTGATATCCTGTACTTACAATTTCAACTTCCTGCAATTCCCTGGCGACCAAAACCTGTTCACCCGTGTTCTTTGCAGCAGTCGGTATCTTTGGCGTCAGACTAATCGATTTAGTTTTGTCATTAACGAGATATTCAATGGACAGCCGATTTAACACTTCTCTTACTACTTCCTTTGGATCAGCATTTTTGAAATCCGCATCAATAACCTGGTCTGCATCTATTACTTCCTCGCTCCAGATCACCCTGTATCCGGTTTGCTTTTTAAGTTCTTTAAAAAGCCATGCAAGCGTTACTTTTTTCTTCGTGTAATTTAATTTCTGAGCAGAGACACACACATTCAGCAGCAACAATGCCGACACCATAAAAACCGCAATCAACCGCATTATCTACTTAATTCCCGCTTCGAATGAATATACTTTTATTTGTTCCCTTAACCATTTTTCAACCCTGGTTTTCATTTTTTGAAGATACTGATTAAAAAAATAAAAAAGCAATGAGAATAATTAATGTGTTCCCGGTATGCTAAGTTCATACTTCTATCCTGATACCTTAGTGATACTATATCCTCATAGTCTTATCATAATCCTTCCAACATCGTTGCAAGGTGGTTGGATGGTCCGGCGGATTGTGCAACCTCTCCGCAACGCTGGCCAAGTGTTGGTTTATTGAATAGCTGGTAATAGCATCACATCGGTAACAATAAGGCCGCAGAGAGGCATTCCGCCTACACATCAGCAGAATTATCAGACAGGCAGCGCATTATTTTTTTGAACAGTTCATCCGGGAGAAAGGGTTTGGTCACAACATCGTTGAGCCCGGCCTGTCTGACGTCTTCCTCTATTTCATCTGGAAGATTGGCCGTAAGCGCTATTATCGGTATGGTGACCCCATTGGCCCGCATTGTTCTTGCAGATTCATATCCATCCATCAGCGGCATTTGCAAGTCCATTAAAACCAGCTTGTGCCGGTTCAAATCTATAGCGTTCAGTGCCTCCTGTCCATTGACAGCCACATCTACCACGGCGCCCCAGGCGGTCAGAAAGTTTTGAGCAACCAGCACATTCATTGGATTATCTTCTACCAGGAGGATAGCTATGTCCTGAAGTGGCTTTTCTTTAGGGGATGGCAACAGCACATCCGGGTTGTTTTGTTTGACCGCATTTAAGCTTCTTTCAAAAATTTGATTGAAGTAAAATACAGATCCCTCTCCTTCTTTGCTGATCAAATGCAGGGTCGCTCCCTGAAGTTCTAAAATCCTTTTGCAAATGGCAAGTCCCAAGCCAGTACCGCCGAAGCTTCTCGAAGTCGAGGAATCCGCCTGGGTAAACCGCTGAAAAATAATTTTCTGATCCTCGGCTGAAATGCCGATACCTGTGTCTCTGACCTCCATCTTTAAGTTAAGGTATTTTTCCGTACGGCTTATGATTTTGATACTTACCGATACGGAACCTTTTATGGTAAATTTTATTGCATTGTGGACCAGGTTGCTCAGCACTTGAAAAGTTCGCGTGGGATCGCCCAGCACATGTTCACGCAGGTCGGGATCAATTTCAAGGTTCAGCGCAATGTGTTTATTTTCCGCATCTGCTTTGAGACCGGCAATTACATTGTCAGCGATGCCGGCCAGATCCATATCTATGTGCTCAAATGATACTTTGCCTGCTTCAATCTTGTTGTAGTCCAAAATATCGTTTACAATTGTCAGCAAATGATTTGCAGAAAAAAGCATCACGTCGAATTGTTTCACCTGGTCCTCACGTGGATCATTTCTTAGCAGAAGATGGCTCAGGCCAATTACTGAATTGAGAGGCGTACGGATCTCATGGCTCATGGTACTCAAAAATTCACTCTTCGCTTTCAGTCCCTGTTCTGCCTGCTGCCTGGCCTTTTTTAATTCAAAAGAGACTTTATGTGAAAGAACCAGGGATTGCAAAAAGAAAAAACCAATGTATCCGATAAAACTAAGCCCCTGCATTTGTGGAATGAAAGACCAGTAATGAAGCAGGGTAATGGTAAAAACAGACATTACTGCCGCCGAGCTGGCAAGTGCGTATACTGCTCCGGGCCGTTTCTTTTGATAGGCCTTAAAATACACATACGGTGTATACACAATACAAAAAAGCATGATCACCAAAAATGGGTTGATCAGTTGGGTGAAGAAAGCAGGTGAAAGGAAAATGGAAGCTGCTGTAAATGAAAAACACATCAGACTTATGGTTTCAACTACTTTTTTACTTACGTCTTCCGGATATAAATACCGGGTGTAAAGCCCAAACAGGCCAATGCCCAGAAACAAACTAGTGTATTCGAGGCGGACGGTAATGAACCAGTCGAGATTGGGCATAATGGTGTGAAGGACGTAATTGTCTATGCCGATGATTCGGTAACAGTAAACGATAGAATACAGCGAGAATAGTAAGATCGCTTTATCCCGGTTGCCAAGCAGATACAGTCCAAGAAAGAAAAGACCGCCCATGAATAAACAACCGGTCAATATCAGATCGATCGCCACCGATTGCTGCCTCCCCAGTTCGACCGCGGTTTTTTCGCCGATATAAATCGGTTTTTTTATTCCGCCTTTATTGTGCACAAAATTCGCTATCTGCAAAATGAGGTGAAGCGTATCCATGTTGTTATCAACGTCAAAGGCCTGGTACTGCCAGTGGGGTATGAAGCGTTCGGGTGTTGTACCCACTTTCCCGTTTGCCGCCACCTGCTTTCCATTTACAAAGAGCCTGTACGCAGTATAGGCATCGGGCATACTCACACGCAGCTCTTTCCTTTTTTTTGGCAGCAGCACTGTAAGTCTATAACTGGCATAGCCGAATCCAGGCAATCTTTTACCATTTAATACATAATTTCGCCACATAAAGGGGAATTCGACCAGTACTCCAGGACTGTCAACCCGATCATTGGGTCTAAGAAGCCGTTGCCAATAGAACTCCCACTCGCCGTTAAGTGCGACCTGTTCATCAAAAGTCTCTTGCCTGAGATCCAGCAGCCCGCGTTTTGCTGTGGGTACCGTAACAGAGCCGAAGGCACAGCCATAAAATATGGCGTTACTTAAAAGCAATAAAAAACGAATATAACTGAGAGTTCTGATCTTCATTAGAAATTATTAAGCGTTCAATTTGCTAACAAACAGGGAGTGATTAAAACATATGGATATTAACTGCTAAGATAAAGAATTATCCCCGAGAAAAGATGTAAAAAAAGGGGTTGAATTAGATTCAACCCCTCCAATGACTAACCATAACTGGACTGGCCATTAAATTAACGCTCTCGATACAAAAATATATAACTTTTTTCGAATTATACAAATCATAACTAAGTTTTTTTTATTTGTTTATCGCGCCTTCCAGTTTTGAATAATCTTCCGGATGAAAGACCTGCAACTAATAACCCCTAAGATTTGCCATTAAAGTTGTACAGAGAAGCCTCTTTCCATTTAATGTACCCCAGCATATCACATTGCGCTGTCACCAGCGAGCTGACGTGCTCAGGCACATCGTTCACAATCTTCCAGCGGACACTGTATTTGCTGTTGTAGCTCATATAGATCACCACATCCTCAAACATTGGCTCCACTGACTTCAGGTCCTTGAGATGAATACTTTCAAGCTCAGCGGCCAGGCGTTTAAGCCTTTCATTCATTACTTTTGCCAGCGGAACGGCTGGCTTTGCATCTTGTTCTATAATCGGGAGTACGGTAACGGTCATCTATCTAATATCTCGGAATACTACAAATATTAGCAAAAGTAATCAATTCCTGAATAGGAATTGACACCAACAGGTAAATAATTAAAAAATCAACCTGAGAAGCTAAATATAGTTTATTTTTACATACCTGATTTATAGTCCGCCCATGAAGTTCAATCCCTTAGCCTTTATCATCAACATCGTTATACCGCTTGCAATCGGAGTTCTTGGCGGCTTTTTTACTGCCCATTCTGTCAAAACCTGGTATCCCACCCTTGCAAAACCTGCATTCAATCCGCCCGACTGGATCTTTGCACCAGTATGGACTACACTGTACATCCTCATCGGGATCTCAGCCTACCTGGTCTGGCAGAAAAGAAAAGAGATTTTACATTTTCCGCGCACGATTGCCATTTATCTCATGCAGCTGATCTTAAACCTGATGTGGTCTTTCATTTTCTTTTATGCACATCAGATTGGCGTCGCACTTGTGGAAATCGTGCTGCTTTTGGTCATCGTCATCATCAATGCCCGGGTATTTTACAAAGTTGATAAAACTGCAGGGCTGTTGTTTGTTCCATACATACTATGGGTCGGCTTTGCCACTCTGCTTACTGCGAGCATCTTTAGCTTAAACTAACCATAAACCCTCAAGATGTGACCCCTATAATGAAACTGCTGATATTTGCCCTTACCCTTTTTGCATTGCCCCTGCATGCTCAAAAGGTTGGATTGGTATTGAGCGGCGGCGGAGCCAAAGGGTTGGCACACATCGGCATTATAAAAGCACTTGAAGAGAACAATATCCCGATAGATTACATTACGGGCACTTCTATGGGAGGCATTGTGGGTGCCATGTACGCAGCTGGATACTCGCCCAACCAGATTGAAATGGTAGCACTGAGTACAGATTTTCAGGATTGGGTCAGCGGCAGGTACAACAGCGATTTCAGTTTCTTTTTTCAAAAGAAAAGCACAAACCCGTCGGTGCTTACCGCCAAGCTTTCCGTAGATTCCAATCTAAGGCTGAGCTTCCGGTCTAACCTGATCAATGATATCCCGTTAAATTTTGCGCTGATGGAGCTGTTTTCACAAGCTTCTGCGATCGCAAAAGACAATTTCGATCATCTCTTTGTTCCCTACCGGTGTATGGTCTCAGATGTATTTTCCCAAACCAGTATCACGGTAGCAAAGGGAAGTCTGGCAGAGGCAGTCAGGGCGACAATGACTGTTCCGCTCATCTACCGCCCCATCAAACTGGACGATAAATATGTTTTTGACGGTGGACTTTATAATAATTTTCCGGCCGATATTATGAAAAAAGACTTTAAGCCGGATGTGATCATCGGCTCAAATGTAAGCGCCAAAAATTACAATGAATATCCCAAAAATGACGATGACCGGCTGATGAACCGGCTTATGAGGTTTATGTTCCTTTCCAAATCCGACTCTACACTTATTGGAGAAAACGGGATTTACATACAACCCGATCTAAAAAACTACTCCGCCACCAATTTCAATCCTGTAGCAGATCTCATTAAACAGGGATATGATGCAACAATAGCTGAAATGCCGCAGATTAAGGAAAGAATAGCCAGAAGGATAAGTATTAATGAGATCATGAGCCGGAGAAATGCATTTAACAAAAAGAAACCGAGCCTGGTGTTTAGCGGAGTAACAGTAACCGGAGTAAACAGTGATCAAAAAAGATATGTAGAACGGTTGTTTAGACATGATAAAAAGGTTTTCGATCTGGGCGACATCAAGCAGGGCTACTATAAACTCGTAGCCGATGAGACCTTTGAAACCGTCTATCCAAAAATAGTTTACCACCCTGCATCAGACAGCTATAATTTTGAGATCGCCGCACGTCCGCAAAAAAGTTTTAAAATAGATTTCGGTGGTAATATAGCAACGCGGCCCATCAGCAATGTTTTCCTGGGAGCACAATACCATTACCTGAACAGGAAGTCCTACACTTTTGGAGCAAATCTTTATTCGGGGAGATTTTACGAATCGGTCCAGTTAAATGGCAGGATTGATTATCCTTCCCGGCTACCGTTGTTCCTTGCGGCAGAACTGACCTACAATCACTTTGATTATTACAATACAAGTTCCATTTTTATAGAAAACCCACATCCTACCTATATTGAACAGGCAGACAGAAAAGTAGAACTCAAGATTGGTTTCCCTCTTAATAGAAATACAAGGGTTATCCTAAGCTCGGCATTCATCAATAATTTCGACCGTTATAGTCCGAGCAGCCGGTTTTCCCTTGGTGATATACTGGATAAGACCGTATTCAACGGTTCCCGCTCGACATTGACATTTGAACAAAACACTTTCAATCGTAAACAGTATCCCAACCGGGGAAGAAACTTTTTGCTGAGTTTGAATTACTATACAGGACGCGAAAGTTATACTCCGGGAAATATCAGGGACGAACAAAACGTCACATTAGCTGCTGACAAGAACCCCACAACAAAAAAAAGCCGGGAGTGGCTTAATCTCAAAATCAGCGATGACAACTATTTTTTGAGAGGCCGCAGATACGCTCTTGGATACCTTCTCGAAGGTGTTTTTTCAAATCAGCCACTATTTTCCAACTATTATTCCACACTGCTGTCGGCCCCTGCGTTTTATCCGCTTCAGGACAGCAAATCCATATTCCTGGAAAACTTCAGGGCTACCAGTTATCTTGCCGGAGGGATAAAAAACGTGTACAAAATAAAACGGAACCTGGATCTGAGATTGGAAGGTTATGCGTTCCTGCCTTATGAAAAATTTGGAAAGATTGATTTTCAGGGGATCGGACATCGAAAGGCATTGACTACGTGGCAATATGCCGCTACTGCCGGCCTGGTATATCATACCCCTGTTGGTCCGGTTAGTCTGAGTTATAATATATATGATGATCCCATAAAAAGAAACGGTGTTTTATTACATTTGGGGTATCTGATTTACAATAAACGATCTATAGAATGAAAACCATATACCTGCTGATCTTACTTTTGCTGTGCATCGCTCCGGGCTTCGCCCAAACTGCAGAGATCAATAATTTTATAGTAAAGGAAAGCCTGCTCAAAAACAGCAAGCTGGCCATTATAGCTACCGACTCGCTGGAAAACCCACTGGAAAAGATTAACGGAGTCTATACATTTACAGTAAGCGGTTTCACGCAGGAAGTCAAATTTAATGACGGAGTCGCCATACTGCCCCTCCAACTGGAGCGTTCTGCTTTTGTATACATCAAACATCAAAATGATAAAGGAACACATAGTAAGTTGCTCTACGTGTATAAAAAGGATGGTACACTAAACCCTTATGCAATCAATAGCTTCTGGCTCATACTTTTCCCTGTCATTGTTATATTGCTGGCCTTCCTGTTCAGAAAATTCATCATAGTAGCAGTGATCATATTGCTGATTTTCATCTATTTCAACCACAGCAGCGGAATGAACCTGTCCACTTTCTTTGAAACAATATTTGACGGATTAAAAAACTTGTTTTAAAAAGGCATTCCTATGCCAAAATTGTATTGTACAAAACGGTAACTGTCTGGTGCATTTGCTGCATCATAGGCTCTTCTAAAGTCCTTACCTCCGTTTAGGAACTTACAGATGACCCACTGGTCTGATCCCTGGAACTGTGGATCTTTAAGCTTAATACCGACGTCAAAACGGAATACGAAATACTGCACATCATACCTGAATCCAAAACCTGTTCCCAGTGCGATCTGTTTACCCAGCTTTTTGATATCAAAATAAGTTTCGCTGTAGTCGCTCCTGTTGGAAGAAGCGTTCCAAACGTTTCCGGCATCCAGGAACACGGCCCCTTTTAGTTTAGCGCCAAAGAATTTGTTCAACAATTTATACCGGTATTCAAGGTTGGCTTCAATATGCATGTCGCCGAGCTGATCTATCCCATAAAAAGCCTTTCTGGCAGCGGTATCTGTAATCCTTTCGCCTCTGTTGTAATTACCCGGTCCAAGGGTCCTGGCCTGCCATGCCCGCACTCCGCTGGAGCCACCGGCAAAAAACAGCTTTTCAAAAGGGAGGGCAATTGAATTTCCATAGGCATAACCTATACCGGCATTTATCCTCGATACCATTTGCCGTTCGCCGCCCAAACTTTTATACCACCTGAAGTCAACCTCAGGTCTCAGGTACTGATTGAAGGGCAGCCCCAATATGGTCGCAAAATCTTCGTTCTTTGGGTCATGCTGGGCACCGCCGATTTTTGAAGCCAGCTGAAGCATATTTCCTGCCATATCCATGCTCGCCCTGAGGTAGATGAAATTGTTATTTTCCAGTAACCTGTTTGCATTCATTGAAAAAACATACTTAATACCAAGTGTAATGTTTTTCCTGTCCAGCAAGTTGATGCTATAACGGTTGGCTTCTGCAAGCTTTTTGTTTTCTATAACAGTCGTATCCAGAAGCAGGCTACCAAATCTGTACTCAAAATTCAACGGTGTAAGGGAATGATATTTAGACTTTGATTCTACAAATTCATAAGTCACCGAATTTAGAAACACCTGCCTGCTAAATGCCTCTGTATTCAGTGCATACACATAACTGGTAGAAAAAATGGTATGCGGCATACCACCCCTTCTGCCCGGCCTTGCCGTAATAAAAGGTATCATTAACCTGGGTACGCTCAAATTGGCACTCAAAGAAAAATCGCGCTGATTGATGTCGCTGAACAAGCCACTACCATCTCCTATCCGGGACTGCAGCCCTCCTTTGACTTGAAATTCAAAACGCTCCGCCCCTCTGAACAGGTTATTATTTGAATAAGTATTGCTCAAATTAAAGCCCACCGTGTTGCCGTTAAAAGGTATTTCGCCCTCTATCCGGTTGCTCATGATTTTTTGAGGGATGAGTTTAATGACAGGCAACACCTTGTTTGAGCTGTCCTGTGCTTTGTTGTAGTCTATCTTAACGTTCTTAAAGACATTGAGTTCATACATTCTGTCGTAGGTAAGCTGCTCATTCCTGATGTCATAATAATCCGGTGAGTATAAAAAATTATACCTTACGATCGGGTTTCTCCTGAATTTCCCCGACAGGTCGGTATACCTGATGTCCCTGAACACCCGGCTATTGGCAACTATAGTATCCGGAAAACCATCTGCATCCGGTGCAATGATCACATTTGCTTCGCCTATATTGTACTTAACATGGGCAGACTGATCGGCTGGATTGTCAATAATCAAGGTCACTTTAGCCATGCTCGCATTGGAGTTGGAATCTATGGAGTATTTCACATATGGCCTCGAAAAATCAAAATAACCGTTCTCCCGCATCAGCTGATAAATCTGATCACGCTCATAACTTAGTGAATCTTCATCGATCCGGAGACCTTCTTTAAGGTGTGTAAATGCTGATTTTTTGGACAAATAGATGTTTTTTACTACTGTATCAGGAATTTCATAGTCTATCTTACTGACTTTAAAAGCCGGGCCCTGTTCTGCCTCAAAATATACTAAGGCTCGCTGCTTTTTCACGGTTATCGTTGATTTCACCCTGGCATTAAAATATCCTTTACTGTTCAAAAACCGCTCTATCTGATTTCTGGAGATCTCTACCAGCGTACTGTCCAGTATCGGTGGAGGCGTGCCCAGTGGTTTAATGCCACTCGTCTTATATCGTCCGTTTTTAGTATTAAAGATGTTATAAATGAGCACATTGACCCCTATTGTTGATGTAGGGCGAATGTCTTTCTGAATATAATTATAAGCCTCCTCTTCGAAAATCTTGTCGACACTGTCTATCTTGACCCTTTTTACGATGGACTGATAGTCTTCAATATACTTTGTTGACGAGCATCCTACGACAAAAACAAGAATAAATAGTAATATTGCACCATACAGGATATTGCTTTTATAATTATAGTATGCTTTCAAAATCTCAGATCAGTTTTATAAAATCATTACATCAAAAAAAGTACCGTAAAGAAAATGGGATATTTATTATTGAAGGTATAAAATCTATTACAGAGTTTATTCATTCGCCATACCAGGTCCACAGCATATATTATCTGCCCCAATATCAATCTTTACTTCCAAAATTGCCTGCAAATATAAAGTTATTTGAAGTAAACAACGCTGAACTGGATAAGATTAGTACACTACAGGCCCCGCAGGGAATTTTAGCATTGGTAAACACTCCAAAAAATCCTGTTTTATCTGTTTCTGAACTTGCTGGCAGCTTTTCACTGGTACTGGACGGTGTTCAGGACCCGGGCAATCTCGGCACGATCATCCGCACTGCCGACTGGTTTGGGTTCGGGCAGGTCATTTGCTCGCCTTCCACCGTCGAAGTGTACAATCCTAAAACCGTTCAGGCCACCATGGGTTCATTGAGCAGGGTCAATGTATTTTATGAAAACCTGCGCACCTTGCTCTCTGCGGTCAAACTTCCGGTTTTCGGAGCAGTGTTAAATGGCAACCACATTTATAATACAGATTGGGGTAAGGAAGGGTTGGTTATTCTTGGCAATGAAGGCCAGGGAATATCCCCTGAAATCATGGATCTGATCAGCCATCCGGTGACCATTCCACGTATAGGCGGTGCAGAATCACTCAATGTCGCTGTATCCGCTGCAATATTATGTGCTGACATCAGCAGAAATTTACAGAAATAAATTGCATAGTAAGTATTAATTGCTATTTTTGCAGCCTGAATTTTAACAGGGTCGAGTGGCCGAGTGGCTAGGCAGAGGTCTGCAAAACCTCGTACAGCGGTTCGAATCCGCTCTCGACCTCCAGATTTAATACTTTAAATTAAAAAGACATGGCAGTTACCAGATTAAAAAGAAAAGACAGAAGGAACAAGACTTTCGCAAAACAAGATGTGAAAAACTTGAAGTTAGCTACTAATATAGAATTAGGTAGCCGATCACAACAATCGACTAAAGATCAGTTGGCTAAAAACAATGCGGTTTTACTTCAATTGACTGCAAAAGCCTAAACCTGGTTTAGAGGGAAAGACATAAGGCACTCTGCTAAAGCAGGGTGCCTTTTTTCGTTTATTCTTCATTTATTAAACCATTAACCAGGCTTTTCCACTGCGGATAAGAAAACCCGATCTTAGCGGTCCAGCCGACAAAAGCATTCCGGACATTATCCAGAACGTGTCCTGTATCCGTGTTTGGAGTTTCATTTCGGCCATGCTCTTCAGCATATATCGTATTTTCAATGCGTTTCACCTGGAAGGTAGATGTGGCCTGATCGGTTAGAAAATGTGCGATATGCGCATCTTCATTTAGCGGATTTGCTGCAGGCCGGACAGTCATTGTGAGTATTTCAGCCCCATCTCGTATTTCTTCTCTGATTTGCTCAACCACTACCCAGTCATAACCACTGCCTGTTTTGGTCCCGGGACCGGGAATATCTATTTTTAGATAATCGCCTTCCACAACACTCCGGTGAACCTCATTCCCGTGGCAATCGGTAAGCCTGAATGTCGATAAGGGTACTCCCGCTACTTCAGCCCAGCGATTCACATCCAGCAAACGCATTTTAACTGTCCTAAAAAAATGTATGGCCTCGGCTTCCGATGGCAATTCTATTTTCTCCACAGCATTCATTTCAGTGCCAATCTGCTGAGGGGGAACATACTCCTCTCCGGGTTTATTTTCAGTGCTTTTTTTCATCTGCCTGTCTGTTATTGAAAAAACTCTCTATCTGGTTGAAAATCAATACCGGAACTTAACCGGACATTAAAACAACAATCAGGATTCGAATTGGTTCAGGATTTCAAACCAAATCCAGGCCAGTCTTTTTCACAGCGCCTTCAATTTACTCAAATAGGTCAGCAGAATTAATAACATACATATTAAAAGGACTGAAGCCGCTTGCCCGATATACTTAACAGGCATTTAATTTCAAAAGCACTAAGCTTTTTTGACCAGCTCTTTGCAGATGGCTTTGATCAGGCCCGGACCTTCATAGATAAAGCCTGTATACAACTGAACCAGTGAGGCGCCGGCATCCAGCTTATCTTTTGCATCCTGAGGGGAATGAATACCGCCTACTCCAATTATTGGAAATGCGTTATTTGATTTGACAGAAATATACCGGATCACTTCTGTCGAGCGAAGGGTCAAAGGTTTGCCGCTTAACCCGCCGGTCTCATTTTTGAGCTTTTCTGGTGTATACAGTCCATTCCTGTCTACAGTGGTATTGGTAGCAATAACTCCGGCAATTTTGGTTTCCATTACAATCTCCACAATGTCATCCAGTTGCTCATCAGTGAGGTCAGGTGCGATTTTTAAAAGAATTGGCCGGGATATCCCATTGATATCATTGCGTTGCTGGAGGGTATTTAAAAGCTCCGTGAGCGGCCCCTTTTCCTGCAGTTCACGCAGCCCGGGCGTATTGGGTGAGCTCACGTTAACCACGAAATAATCCACTACGTCAAAAAGCCTGTCGAAGCACTTGATGTAATCGCTGGTAGCCTGGTCGTTAGGTGTACTTTTGTTCTTACCGATATTCCCGCCTATGACAATGTCAGTGTTCTTTGACCGCAGCAATCTCAGGCGTTCTGCTAATGTATCTACCCCTTTATTGTTGAAACCCATCCGGTTAATGAGCGCACTGTCTGCCTCAAGTCTAAACATTCGCGGCTTATCATTACCCGGCTGGGGTAATGGGGTAACCGTACCGACCTCGATGAATCCAAAGCCCAGATCACTAAGCGCCTCTATATATTCGCCGTTCTTATCAAACCCGGCAGCAAGGCCAACAGGGTTTTTAAATTTAATGCCAAACACCTCACGTTCAAGCCCTTTAATGTTAACATCAAAACTGCCTCTCAGAATTGTGCTACCCAACGGAAAGTGATCATGAAACCATTTCAGGCGCTTCACCACAAAATAGTGTACTTTTTCCGGGTCAAATTTGAAGAATATGGGCTTAATCAAACGATACATAGCTACGAAGATAGGAAAAAAACGTATTTTTGCGCCCAAATGATTTCAATAAACGACTTAACATTTCTTATAGGCGCAAGGGCTTTATACGACGAAGCAGATTGGCACATAAAGCCAGGCGACAGGGTTGGATTAATAGGCGCCAACGGAACCGGAAAATCCACATTGCTTAAAATAATTGTCGGAGAATACGCTCCAACTTCCGGCAACATTTCTATGTCTAAGGACGTAAAAATCGGATACCTGAACCAGGATCTGCTTTCTTACGATTCCCACCATAGCATTTTACATGTCGCCATGGAGGCTTTTGAGCGTCAGAACCAGCTGCATGATGAAATCGAAGAATTATTAAAGAAAATTGAGACCGATTATTCAGAAGAGGTTTTAAATAAACTGAGCGACAAACAACAGGAATTTGAATCTCTGGATGGTTACAACATCGAATACAGGGCCAATGAGATCCTGGCAGGTCTGGGTTTCAGTACACAGGATCAGCACAGGCCGCTCAATACCTTTTCAGGAGGGTGGCGGATGCGTGTGATGCTGGCTAAGATCCTGTTGCAGACTCCTGATATTTTACTGCTGGATGAGCCGACCAACCACATGGACTTGCCTTCTATCAAATGGCTGGAAACTTATCTGGGCAGTTTTGAAGGTGCCATAGTGATCGTTTCCCATGACAGGTACTTCCTGGATAAAGTGGTGAACAAAATCGTAGAATCCCGCAAAGGAAAACTAACACCTTATGCAGGGAATTACAGCTTCTATCTTGAGGAAAAAGCATTGAGAGGCGAAATCCAGAAGGGAGAATTCAAAAATCAGCAGGCCAAGATCAAACAAGAGGAACGTCTCATCGAGCGTTTTAAAGCGAAGGCTTCCAAAGCTAAAATGGCGCAGTCAAGAATGAAAGCGCTGGATAAACTGGAACGTGTGGAAGATGTCGACGACGATAATCCCACAGTTAACTTTCAGTTTAAGTTTTCCAAACCTTCGGGGCGCCACGTTGTCAGGATTGAAAACGCCTACAAAAGCTATCCGAACATTGACATCCTGGCCAACGCGGAAGGCGTTATTGAAAAGGGTGACAAGATTGCGCTGATCGGCGCCAATGGTAAGGGTAAATCTACTTTGCTCAGAATTATTGCGGGTACCGAAGATTTCAAAGGAACGTGCGAGACCGGACACAATGTGACCACGACTTTCTTTGCCCAGCATCAGCTGGAATCCCTGCACCTGGAAAATACCATACTGGAAGAACTTCAGGCTTTTGCGCCTAAACATACAGACACGGAATTGCGCGGTATATTGGGCTGCTTCCTGTTTACCGGTGATGATGTATTTAAAAAAATAAGGGTACTTTCCGGTGGTGAAAAATCAAGGGTGGCACTTGCCAAATCGCTGACCACTGATTCCAATTTCCTGATCCTGGATGAGCCGACCAACCACCTCGATATCCAATCTGTAAATATCCTGATCCAGGCATTGCAGCAGTATGAAGGGACTTTTATTGCGGTTTCCCATGACAGGTATTTCCTGGACAATGTAGCCAACAAAATCTGGTTCATTGAAGACCAGGACATTAAGGAATATCCGGGGACTTATGCAGAATATGAGGAATGGAACAGCAAGAGACCTCCTGCAAAACCTTCAAACATCCCGGTTAGGCCGGACAAGGAAGTAAAAAAGGTAGAGGAAAAAAAGCCTGCGCCAGCCCCGGCTCCGGTAAACCAGCAGCAGCAACTGAAAAAACTGAACGATCAGCTGAAAAAGATCGAATCGGAGATCACGGCTTTTGAAGAAAACCTGAAAGCAATTGAAACTTTGCTTGCCGATGAGACTATTTATTCTGACGCCGGTAAGCTTGCCGAAGCAAACAACAAATACAAAGTTGCCAAACAACAGTTGGATGCGGCTCAGAATAGCTGGGAAGGCCTTGCATCTGAGATTATGGAACTGGAAAGCAAATGATAAAGGCTGGTTATATACTACTGTTGTGTTTTAGTGTACAAATTGCTGTGGCACAGAACCAGCAGTTTGTATACGACAACAAGGTATACCAGCCAAATATCAAAACTGTACAGTGCTATAACGCGCAAAAAGAGCAATCGATACCGGTTATTACGCTTAAATCGAATGAACAGCTCATATTTTCTTTTGATGACCTGAATGGCGGCAGCAAGAACTACTGGTATACGGTAGAACATTGCACATCTGACTGGAAGTCGTCACGACTGTCAATCCTCGATTATCTGGAAAGCCTTTCCGAAGACCGGATTACGGATTATAAATATTCCTTTGGTACGCTGCAAAAATATACGCATTACCGGCTCAGTCTTCCCAATAACCAGATTAAACCTAAGATATCAGGCAATTATTTGTTAAAGGTCTATGAAGAAGGGAATCAACAAAAACCGGTAATTTCCCAGCGGTTTTATGTAGTGGAGCAGATAGTAAATATTGGTATTGACGTGGTGGCAAGCACGCAGGTATCACTTCGCTTCAACCATCAAAAAGTCAACTTTACAATATTCCATAAAACACCCATACAAAACCCCTACACTGACCTGAAGGCTGTCGTGATGCAAAACGGCAACCCCCAGACGGCTATCCTGAATACCAAGCCTCAGTTTATCAAGCCAGGATCACTGGTGTACAACGAACTCAACAGCAATGATTTTCCTGCGGGAAATGAATTCAGGAAGTTTGACATCCGCAGCCTGCGCTTTAAGGCAGAAAACGTACAGGATATTATCAGAGATACTGCGGTCAATGTCATATTGTTCCAGGATGTCAACACCAATAAGGCGAAATACAGCAACCAGATAGATGAAAACGGAAGCTTTTTCATCAGGAATCAGGACGGCAGGGACAATGGCACAGAAAGCGATTACGCCAATGTCGCTTTTACCCTGAATGCCGTTCCCCCAACCCCGGACGGCGATGCTTATGTAGTGGGCCGCTTCAACGATTATCAGCTCAGCGAAGTCTCAAAACTCCATTTTGATTCCTCCAGAAAACGCTTCTACACCAACATCAAGTTAAAACAGGGTCTGTACGACTATAAGTACATATGGCTGAATAAAGAGACGAATAAAATAGATCAGACGATATTTGAAGGCTCTTTTTTTGAAACTGGCAATACCTACCAGGTATTTGCCTATTATAAAAAACCAGGCTCACGCTGGGAGGAGCTGATCGGCTACGGCGATATCAATACATTGAAGCGCTAGTTTAGGTTTCTCTCCTCAATATTAGTTACTTTTGCAACGCTATGAGTATAAAAGTAAAAAAACCGGAGGATTCCCATACCATCATGAATGAACTGGTATTGCCAAATGACACCAATACCCTGAACAATTTAATGGGGGGAAGACTACTGCACTGGATGGATATTGCGGCTGCTATTTCTGCTCAAAAACATTGCAACCGTATTGTGGTGACTGCCTCTGTAGACAATGTTTCTTTTAAACATCCCATTAAGCTTGGCGATGTAATTACCATCGAGGCAAAAGTAACCAGATCGTTTAATACTTCCGTTGAAGTAAGGCTGGATGTGTGGGCAGAGAACATTCCTTCTGGCAGCAGAGCAAAATCCAATGAGGCCTATTATACCTTTGTGGCGCTGGACAAGGAAGGAAAGACGGTACCCGTTCCCCAGCTGGAACCTGTAACGCCGGAAGAAAAAGATTTGTTTGACGGAGCCCTTCGCAGAAGGCAGCTGAGATTGATACTCAGCGGAAAAATGCAGCCGAATGATGCACTGGAATTGAAAGCATTGTTCTTTAAAGATTAGTAAACAAAAGAAGTTTCGATGACGACTTACACCACTTTGATCGTTTTAAGCGGACTGGTCATTTTTTCTTACTTATTTGACCTTGTTGCCAGCAAGACGAAATTACCTTCTGTAATGCTTCTATTATTGCTGGGCATCGGACTGCGCCTGCTGGTAGATAACCTGCAGGTTCAAACTTTTGATTTTTTAAAGATCCTGCCCGCACTGGGAACCGTTGGTCTGATACTGATTGTGTTTGAAGGCTCACTCGAACTCAAATACGATCCCGGCAAAAATAAAGTGATCAAAGGCGCATTCGCTTCAGCTGCCGTTATCCTTCTTATTACAGTTTCGGTCATCACTTTTATCATTTACCAGATCACGGGAAAAGACTTCCATACCTGTTTTTCAAATGCAATACCATTTAGTGTGATCAGTTCCGCAATAGCGATACCAACAGCAGGGCTGCTAAATAAAAAAAGTAAAGAGTTCATCATTTATGAGTCATCCTTTTCCGATATCCTCGGAATCGTATTATTCAATTTTACTGTATCCAACCCTCATATTTCTGTTTCCTCATTTACGGGACTGGCGCTAAGTACTTTCCTGATCCTTTTGGTATCGGTGGTCTCATGTGTCCTGCTGCTGTATGTAATGGGTAAGATTGCTCACCACATCAAGTTTTTCCTGATCATTTCCATATTGATCATGGTATATGCCATCGGCCAGTCTTACCATCTTTCCTCCCTGGTCCTGGTACTCTCGTTTGGACTGTTTTTAAACAATGCCGATACCATACGCCACGCCTGGTTCAGGGGTATATTTATTTATAAGAATCTATCTACCGACTTAACCCAGCTGCATCAGTTGAGTGCGGAGAGCGCTTTTATCATCAGGACTTTCTTCTTCGTGATCTTTGGTTTTACCATAAATATTCACCAGCTGGACGATCAGATTGTACTTGCCAACGGATTTATCCTGCTGGTAAGCATTTTTGTGATACGGCTGGTTTATTTAAAACTATTCAGAAAAGAAAACAGCGGACAGGAAATTTTCATTGCGCCCAGGGGACTAATTAGCATTCTTCTTTATTTCAATCTTCCCGAAGCCATCAAATTACCTGAAATAGGCACACCTTTTTTGTTTGTGGTGGTGCTGGGTACAAGCCTCGTGATGAGCATAGGACTGCTGACTTCCAAAAGAAAAAGAAAAGAAGTTCATAAAGCTGTGTAGTTATTTTTAAAGATCAGCTTCCCATTTCCAGGATCTTGTCAAATTCCGCCGCCCTTAACGGCATTACAGACAACCTGCCCTGTTTGACCAGTGAAATGTCTTTCAGGCTTTCCTCAGCCTTGATTTGTTCCAGTGAAACGGGATTCTTTAGCGCTTCCACAGGAGCCAGGTCCACTACTACCCAATTGGCGTCATCAGTAGTCGGATCCTGGTAAAATTCTTTGACGACTTTGGCAATCCCTACTACATTCTTACCATCATTACTATGATAGAACAAAACCAGGTCGCCTTCTCTCATTTCCCTGAGGTTATTTCTAGCCTGGTAGTTGCGCACTCCATCCCAAAACGTCCTTCCGTCCTTGTTGAATTTGTCCCAGCTGTATTTAAAAGGTTCTGATTTGACTAACCAATGTTTCATTATTTTATATGTTTAAAGTATTTTAAAAAGCCAAGTTTTTAGTCAATTTTCGAGTTGCCGACAAAAGCGCCGACAAAAACATCTTATGAAACCATCCAAACAAGCCTTTTATTTGTTCTATTTTTCAACGTCAAAGCTACTAAACAAGTGCGGATTAGAAAACATATTGACAAAAATGCCCAGTAAGACATACAGAATAATAATGTATTCTGAAAAAAATATCTTAATTTTAGATACAAACCCAGTTGAACTGATGAAACGCTCAATCTCATTGCCCAACCGACGGAAAAAACTAATGGTAACGAAGACTGCCTGTCTGAAATGGGGTATTTAGGAAAACTCCCCAACCTGATATTTTCGCCGGGATCTGTGGTCTTCCTCCTGTTCCTCATGTACAGCAATGCCTGCAATGCCCAGAAAATAAACATCCAGCTCAATAGGGTTAAACTGGAGTTTGTCTTTGGTGAAATACGAAAACAGAGCGGCTATGATTTCCTTTACAACAATGCCCTGACAGAAGACCTGAAACCGGTAAACATATCTGTAAAAGATGCTGACATTAACGAGGCGCTGAACGCAATTCTGGCCGGAATGCCGCTCACTTACACAATTAGTGACAAAATCATTATGATTAAGGCCAAACCTAAAGTTGCCAGTGTCTCGCAGACCTATACAATCAGCGGTGCGGTCAAAGATAAAGACGGACAGGCCCTGCCCGGAGCTGCGGTACTTCTGGGGGGCTACAAGATCGGAACAGTCGCCGACACTCATGGAAAGTTCCAGATCAGCAACCTGAGGGCAGGCAAGTATGACCTGCTGATCCAGATGGTAGGATATTTTCCAGCAAACAAAAGCCTTCTGATTAGCACCGGATCTGTTGACACCCAAATTATACTGACAGAAAACATAAAACTGCTGAACGTAGTGGTGGTCAGACCAGACCCGCGCAGAAGCAAATTCCTGAAGGTATTTGAAGAAAGCTTTTTAGGAACAACTCCCAATGCATTAAAATGTAAAATCCTCAATCCAAATGTCATTGATTTTGAGTATGACGAGGAAAAGCAGATGTTGTCTGCCCATACAGATGAATTCATTGTTGTTGAAAATAAGGCATTAGGATACAGGATCAGGTACCTGCTCAGATCTTTCAAAAAGGACGGGAAAAATAAGCTGGTCTATTTTTACGGTTATCCTTATTTTGAAGAGATGACAGGATCTAAACGCGATAAAATACGTTATCAGGCGAAGCGAATGGAAGCCTATAAAGGATCACCAGAGCATTTATTTAGTTCCCTCTATAACAATAGCCATCAGCAGGAGGGTTACCTCCTTAATAAACTGGTAAAAAGAGTCAATACCAATAAACCAGCAAACAGCACCAAAGAGCCTGATACCTTACGGCTCCTGGACAGAACTGAGATTTTGGGAGATACTTTGGTAAAACAAGATTCCATAGGGTTAAAACGCATAAGCTTTACAGATGCACTATATGTTGTTTTTACAGGTGAAAAGGAAAACAAAACTTATTTCAAGAATTCCAGTTTCAAAATCAACAGACCACCGGAGTACTCAAACTATCAGATCTCCGTCATTCACAGACTTAAGTCTCCTATACGTTTTTATCGAAACGGAAGGATCTTCAACCCTGCAGCTGTTGTCTTTGAAGGCTACAGCGCTTACGAAAGGATCGCGGACATGGTGCCGATGGATTATATGTCACTTGATTAAAATTACTTATATATATGAGATTTATTATCATACTTTTTTTATCATGCGGAGTACTAACAGGCCCGAATGCCGTTGCTCAGCAGTTCTACTCCATTTCAGGTACCGTAAAAGACCACAAAGGCGAAACCCTTCCCGGCGCTAATGTGCTATTAAGCGGATACCAGAAAGGCACGGTGACCGATAATCAGGGAAAATACCTCATCACACAGCTCAAACCCGGCAACTATGACATACTGGTACAAATGATCGGCTTCCTGCCCGCAAATGTGAATGTCATTGTCAACAATAAATCTGTAGTCGTTGACATCATTATGAAAGAGCATGTAAATCAGCTAAAAGAAGTGGTGATCCGCACCGACCCGTACCGGAAACAGCGGTTGGAGATCTTCAAGGCCAATTTTATCGGGACAAGCCCTAACGCAGCAAAGTCGAAGATCATCAATCCGGATGTGATCCGATTTGATTATGACCGGGATACCCGTATATTAAATGCCTCCGCTGATGAATTTATCATCGTTGAAAACAAAGCGCTGGGTTACCGCATCAAGTATTTGCTAAAGTATTTTGAAAAGAATGACAGGCTCAATCTTGTCATGTATTATGGTTACCCTTCATTTGAAGACCTTGCTAGCTCCAAATCAAAGCAGCGCCAGTACAAACGCACAAGAGACGATGCCTATCTGGGTTCTCCCCAGCATTTTTTTTCTACACTATTCAACAACATCTCCAAATCCAGCGGCTTTATCATCAATAAGATGCAGGGCAGGCCCAACCCTAAAAAGCTCCCCGACAGCATACTGAGCGAGAAAATCAAACTATTTTCACAGATTTCCGTCAGGGGTGCAAGCATCACTGCCAGCAGTAAAGACTCCCTGGCTTATTATAACAGGATAAAAAGAGAACCCGATTCGATAGATGTGCTGAACCGGGCCGGAGTACTGACCGACACACTGGTAAAAAGAGAAATGAACAATTTAAGATGGATAAATTTTACAGACAAGCTTTATGTCATCTATACTGCTGAAAAAGAGCCAAAAGAGTACAGCAAGCAGGCCAGTTATAAAGTAAACAGGCCCATGGACCTCGCATCCAGCCAGGTATCCATCATACATCAGTTAAAAACCCCTATTGCATTTTATCAGAATGGCCTGGTATTTGACCCAAGTTCTTTATTATTTGAAGGATACTGGGGCTACGAGAAGGTAGCAGACATGGTACCAATGGACTATATTTCTCCAAAATAGATACCCCTAACCGCCGAACTTCCGCACCCTGTAAATAAATGAAAGCATAAAATACCGGCCCAGACGGTTTACTTGCCTATCTACGATCACGTTATCAAACACATCCCTGGAAATACCAGAGTTCTGATCGAACAGGTCGAAGCCATCCAGACGAAGCGTACCCATGTCCCCCTTGAGGAAACGGTATTCCAGGGAAACCCTGAATATCGTCGGGTTCCTTACCGCGCCATTGTCATAACCGTTATTGAGTTGCTTCGTAAAATCATATCCTAAGGTCAGGTCTTTAAAGAAGTAGTTGCGCCCCTCAAGCTGAAATTCAACCCGGTTAGTTTTACGGTCTATAAACGAAGTATCCGTATAGGTCGTCATGTTCTGTGCATAAGAGGTTTCAAATTCCAGGTTTACAATATCCTCAATATCTACTTTAAATTCTGCCTCTTGTCTCCATGCCGTATTTTTAGCTACAATCCTGTTGTTGTCCGTAAATGCCACGTTGTTGTTCAATTGTCCCCAGCCCGAATAGCCTATAGAGAACTTCCGCTCCGCAAAAGGTTTGCTGTAATAATAATCGCCCCTTAAAGTATAGAAGCCATCTGTATTGGTATAACTGGTCAACTGATTTACAGAGCCAGGCACCTGCACCTTTGTCGTTACAATCTTGTTATTGGTCTTATCATAAGCCATATTGGCGAATAAGACATGTCCCGCATTCCAATCTGACTGCTTATAATGCGCGTTTATACTGTGAATAAATTCGGGATTTAGATTTGGATTTCCGGTGACGATGTTCTGGAGGTTTGAATTGTCAGATATAGGCTGCAACTGGAAGAAACCCGGTTGATTATTTCTGCCCCAGTAATTGATATCAAAAGATTCCTGATTAGAGAATTTATAAGATAACCTGGCTGAAGGGATCACATTAAAAGTCCTGTTGACGGTGGTCACATCCTTACTCAGATTTTGCCCGCGTAAAACTGCAGGCTGTCCATTCACACCTACGGTGTAATTCAGTTTCTCGCCTATGAACCTGTAGTTCACTCCAATTCTGTTGGTGATAAACTGATAATCATAAATATTGCTCAGGTCAGGGTTAAATACCTGATCGCCTTTTAATATATCATGCACATCCCTGGTGCTGTTTGTAGCAGAACGGTTCCAGTTGTAATTGAACTCGACGAAGGTCTTTGCCCAGAGCGGTTCCATATAAGATCCGCCTGCATTTAACCCGAAATTCCGAGTGCTCTGATCGTTAAGCTGGTTTTGCAGGGTGGAATCTGAACTCACTTCACGAATGGTCACATATTCGTTGTAGACATCTCTGAAATTTCCGCTATTGTTGTAATTGACACTACTCCAGAAACTGAAATTACGGCCTCTTTTTGAAAACTTATGATTATAGAAGATGTTAGTCCTAAGGCTCAGGTTGTCAGAATTGTTGAAATTCCTGCTGGCTCTGCGGGTGGTCAGGTCATTCTGAGAGGTTAAGGAACCCCCATTGCTACTTCCGTTATTGGCATTGTAGGAGAAATTCGGGGACACTTTAAGATAATTCATCGTATCTATTTTATATTCCAAATTACCGCCAAACCAGTGGTTATAGTTATCACTCTGGCTGTTGTTACGGGAATCTTCCAGCCTTGTATATGGATTCTGTAAAGTGTCCTTCAGAAAATTCTGGGTATAAGTTGAACTGATCGTATTGTTCTTATTGTTGGTGAAATTATATCCCGCATCTGCCGACAATTTCGTACTAAATTCATTCTTATAATTCAGACCAGCCGCATTCCGCGTAGTAATCCCATCACCACCTCCGCCACGCATATTTGCATTGGCAACCGTTCCATCAAAGGAGATCTGACGCTCACCTTTCATGCTGTTACCTCTTAAACTGGTGCTGTACCTGTCGGCATTACCAACACCACCTGAAGCCCTGGCAAAATATCCCTTTTTTTTATCCTCCTGAATGGTCAGGTTCAGGATTTTCTCGGGCTCACCGGTCTTAATCCCGGTCAGCTTGGCCTGATCACCATAATCATCAATAAACTGCAGGTTTTTGATAATATCCGCAGGAAGGTTCTTGATCGCAGTAGCGACATCTGTCCCAAAAAAATCCTTTCCGTTCACCCTGATCTTGGTTACCGGAGTGCCCTGGTTGGTGACGTTCCCGTCTTTATCCACTTTTATGCCTGGTAGCTTTTTTAAGACCTCATCTACCGCATCCCCTGCCCTGACAGGAAAAGCAGCTGCATTAAAGCTGACCGTATCTTCCATCACCTTTACCGGCGGAACACCAGAAATCACTACTGCATCCAGAGTATTGGATTCCGGCATTAACTTTATCAGAGGAACCTCCAGTGTATTGCCTTTTTCGATCAGGTACTGTTTAATAAAAGTCTGAAACCCTATGAATGCTGCCGATAAGGTAAATTGCTTCGATTTGATTTTGCCGAGGGTAAATTTGCCATCGGTTCCAGCTGAAATGCCCAAACTGTCCGTACCCCACTTAATTCTGACAACTGCACCGGGCAAAGGAAGGCCCGCAGTATCCAGCACTGTTCCTTTGACGACATAATTCTGCGCCTTGCTATTGAAAAATGTACCTGTGGCAAATAATAATAGCAAAGCTAATTTGGTAAAGAGCTTCATGAGTTGTTTGTGTGTGCCGTAAAAGTACGACATGCATAGCTAAAGGCTTTTAGCGTAATTAACATGTTACAGTATCGCAGTCAGACCCATGAAACCCTTCGTTAATCTTTATTTTTCAAAGCAATATCAATCCGGTCTGAAAGGTCTTCCAAATGATATTTGCTCATCCCGGCGGCGCTTGCCGAAGCAGTCTTTACCAGAGTATTTAATTCGTGCAGCTGGGCTTTCACCACAGAGATCACATCGTTTTGCGAGGTGCTGCTGGGGACACTTCTCAATGAACCTCCGCTAACCGCCAATGTTTGTGCGGGAGCAGCTGGCTTTACAAGCGCAATCAGCTTTTCCACATATGCTTTTTGCAGGTTACGGCGATATACGTCAATTGACGCGCCAGCCTTCAGTTCACTGAAAATGGAGCCCTGGATGTCAGTAAACAAATCTGTGATTTTGTAAGCAGCAGCGCCATCCGCAGCCTCTGCAGCAATCAGCTTGGTCAACGTGCTCGTACTGATTAGTCTGCTGAGTGCCGGAGCCTGGACTTTATTGATCACATCTACAGAACTCTGGCCGATGTTATCAAGTATTGGCTGATTTAATAACCATACAGGGGTAGTAAATAAATTTTTATCCAAAAACGCCATTGCCTCTTGCTGGCGCGCAGCGGTAGTGCGGGCATATACAGTACCAGGCTGTTCCACAGTTTTAGGCGTTTCAAATACACCCCCGATATTTTTGGCTACATGCCCCATGTAACGGATGAACTGATTGGCAATTTCACCATACATGGTGCTTAAATTGCTATAACCTTCATTATCCGATTTCGTCCATTCCGGTAGTTTGACCAGTATTCTTTTTAGATTTTTAATACCATAATCACTTGAGATCATGGCATTGTCGCCCAAATCCTCATTTTGTGAACGTGGATCGTCTGGATTTGTCTCGGTTCCAAACCACAGCCTGTTATTTTTGAGCTTTTCTATAGTCAGCTTATTCAGCACCGGCACTTCGGCCTGAGCTGTTTTGGCCTCAGGAAGCAATTTATATCCCCATTCTATTGCCCATACATCATAATCTCCTATTCTCGGATAAATACCTTTGGGCTTGATGTTATCTTCAGGCTGCGCCACATAATTGAAACGTGCATAATCCATAATGGAAGGCGTATGACCATTGGCTTCCACAAATGCCTTATCACGTAATTTTTCTGAAGGAACAGTAGAACTTGAACCATAGTTATGGCGCAGTCCCAGGGTATGACCAACCTCATGTGAAGACACAAAGCGGATCAGATCGCCCATCAGCTCATCGCTGAACTGCATTTTCTGCGCCCGCGGATCTATTGCCGAAGCCTGTACCATATACCAGTCATGCACCAGTTTCATCACGTTGTGGTACCAGTTGATATGGCTTTCCATGATCTCTCCGCTGCGCGGATCAGAAATGCTGGGGCCGCTGGCATTGGGGATCTCCGAGGGTTTATACACGATCGCCGAATGGCGCGCATCATCCAGACTCCAGGTAGAATCCTGTTGGGCAGTAGGCGCCATCTTACCTACAATGGCATTTTTAAAACCTGCTTTTTCAAACGCCTTTTGCCAGTCATTTACACCAGCGATGAGGTAAGGAACCCATTTTTTAGGAGTTGCGGGATCTATGTAAAATATGATTGGTTTCCTGGGTTCAACCAGCTCACCTCTTTTGTATTTGGCGATATCTTCAGCTTTTGGCTCCAGTCTCCAGCGCTTTACGATCTCGATTTCTTTGACACCCTGCGGGTTTGCATCAAAGTCCGTATAACCAACAGCGAAATATCCCACCCGGGGATCAAAAAAACGGGGTTTCATCGGTACTTTAGGAAGTATAACCAATGATGCGTTCAGTTCGACTGTCGCAGAACCTGTTGCACCGCCGCCGATAGACGGGGGACCAAAAGGTGACGCAGGAGCTGGCGCCAGTGAATAAGTTCTGACGACGTTGATCTCCACATTGGTCGGGAAACTTTTCACACCCAGTATATAACTCCTGTCAGCCATGTATGCACCCAGTCTAAAATTACTTTTGACCGCCGGCGAACCAAAGTAGAAGATGTCATTGTCACTGCTGATGTAATCGGTCATGTCTATCACCGTCCCTTTTTTGTCAGGAGTGTAAGCTGCTACCGCAAACGAAGCCGAGATAGCCTGGATATTTGAACGCTGCAGGTTCTGATACATCGCAGTGGTACTGTCCGGCCCGTAAGTCCTGTAAGACACCTTCCGCATAAATACCTTATTGTTTGGTCCTTTTTCAAAACGGATCACACTGCTCCCGATCTGGTCTCCGGCATACCCGGAAGCGGAACGAACTTCAGCACCTGCTTTAGACAAACGGCTTACCACCAATATATCCCGTCCCAGGGTTGAATCGGCGATCTCAAAAAAGTATTTATCTTCCAGCCTGTGCGTCGTGATCATCCCCCGCCGGGTAACGGCTTTGTTCGTAATTACCTGCGCATAAGGTTTTGGTTGTGGCTTAGCACCCGGGCCAAAAGGAGCTCCGGGAACTTTCTTTGTCGTGTCTGTTGCCGCTGGCGGTGTGGTGGGCGGTGCCGTAGGCTTTGTTTGGGCAACAGCAAAAGACGCTGCAACGATGCCCAGCATTGCAAAAAATACTGATTTCTTCATGTTGAATGATAAGTGGTTAGTTGGTTACCGGCAAATGTACAGTAGTTAGCCGGGAGTAGAAATTATGTCCTATAACTTTACAGTTACATTAGTGAATCATTTTAAACAGCAGTTCCTTAAGCAGTTCGCCGTCGGCAACGTTTCCGGTACTGTCCACCCCTTTGCTTTTCAAATCATATTCTCTAAGCAGGCTGATGATGTCGAAAGTTTTACCAAGACTGTAACTGCGTGACGCAGTCTCAAAATCTTTTACAAAATAGGGGTTCACGCCCAGTTCCTTGGCAGCATCACCTTTATTTTTCAGGTAGTGGTATTTAAGGATCTTGGAAAAATATGAATTAAGATTGGCCATGACCATGACCATTGGATTCGCCTTCGGGTTATCCGCAAAATAATTGATGATCTGGTTGCATTTCAATACATTCTTCACTGCAAGTGCTTTTTGCAGCTCAAAAACGTTATATTCCTTGCTGATCCCTATGTTTTTCTGGATCAGATCTGTATCTATGGTGGTCTCTTTTGTGATGTTGAGAATCAGCTTGTCCACCTCATTCTCTATCTTGGAAAGATCAGTACCCAGGTATTCAGCCATCAGCGCAGAGGCCTGCGGCGCGATCTTATACCCTTTTTCCCTGACGAGGTCATCTATCCAGCCTGCCAGCTTATAATCCCTGACCAGTTCCGATTGAAAAACAACTCCATTTTTGTCTATGGCTTTATAGATCTTCTTGCGCTTGTCAAAATTGGCGTACTTGTACCCCAGTACCAGGATGGTGGAAGGCAAAGGATTTTCAAAATAACTGAGTACGAACCCGGCTTCTTTACTGCTGCCTTCCGTTTCCTTTGCCCATTTCAGGTCCTGCGCCTCCTTTACAATGATCAGCTGATAATCGGACATCATCGGATAACGCTTAGAAGCATTCATAATGGTAGCCATGTCCGTATCCTTGCCATACAATACCGTCTGATTAAAGCCTTTCTCCATATCATTCAGCACATTGTCTTCCATGTAATGAATGATCTGGTCTATATAATAAGGCTCTTCACCATGCAGCAGGTAAACAGGCTTAAATTTTCTGGCTTTAATGTCTTTTATGATCTCAGCAGCACTCATATGATGGCAAACTTAGATAAAAATTTTGTCTACTTTTACACAAATGTCATTTACACCAAGACCGCTTAACCTGCCTCCTTATCCTTTTAAGATCACATTAAAAGATAGCCAGCACTTTATCTTTGACGAAATCCGTAAAAAGCACCTGGTCCTGACACCTGAGGAATGGGTCAGACAGCATTTCATCCAATATCTGATCCTTGAAAAAAAATTTCCCAGATCCCTCATTCAGATAGAAGGCGGCCTGAGTCTCAACAAGCTGCAAAAAAGAACAGATGTCGTGATATTTAACACGCATGGTGAAAGGATTATGGTTATTGAATGTAAAGCACCCGCAGTGAAGATCAGTCAGGCCACCTTTGACCAGGCCGCGAGGTATAATTCCGTACATAAAACCAAATGGCTGGTCGTCACCAACGGCCTGATGCACTGTTATGCGCAAATAAACCACCAGGAAGAAAAATTTATCTTTGTTAAAGACCTGCCGGAATATACCTCATTATAGATTATTGATCTTTTTTATTCTTATTTTTGCCATTTCAATCTGATACTTTTTTTGATATAATGAGCATTTCTACAAAATACGATCCGGCAGCAACCGAAGACAAATGGTACAGC
The DNA here is from genome assembly GCF_030244015.1 of Pedobacter ginsengisoli. Taxonomy (GTDB): domain Bacteria; phylum Bacteroidota; class Bacteroidia; order Sphingobacteriales; family Sphingobacteriaceae; genus Pedobacter; species Pedobacter ginsengisoli. The sequence goes on along the minus strand of NZ_JASSYX010000002.1, from coordinate 128,569 downwards.
TACTGGATGTCTAAAAACTTTTTCCACTCTGAACCCGATGAGCGTGAACCGTACACCATTGTAATCCCGCCGCCAAATGTGACCGGTGTACTGCACATGGGCCATATGCTCAACAACACCATTCAGGATGTATTGATCCGCAAAGCACGTATGCAGGGCAAAAATGCATGCTGGGTACCGGGTACCGATCATGCATCGATAGCGACAGAGGCAAAAGTAGTGGCCATGCTCAAGGAAAGAGGGATCAGCAAAGCAGACCTCAGCAGGGAAGAGTTCCTGAAGTATGCCTGGGAATGGAAAGAGAAATATGGCGGGATCATCCTGGACCAATTGAAAAAGCTTGGTGCCAGCTGCGACTGGCAGAGAACACGCTTCACCATGGAAAACGATCTGTCTGATGCGGTGATCGACAGTTTTATCCATTTATACAAAAAAGGATGGATCTACAGGGGCATCAGGATGGTAAACTGGGACCCGGCGGGCAAAACTGCGGTTTCAGATGAGGAAGTAATCCGTAAGGAGGTCAACCAAAAACTCTATTATATTAAATATTTAGTAGCAGACAGCAAGTATCAGGCAGAACCGGAGTTCATCACCATTGCCACTACCCGGCCGGAAACCATTATGGCTGATGCAGCGATCTGTGTCAATCCAAATGATGAACGTTATACACACCTGAAAGGAAAAACGGTATTTGTCCCGCTGATCAACAGGGAGATCCCGGTGATCCAGGATGAGTATGTAACCATGGACTTTGGTACAGGCTGTTTAAAGGTAACACCAGCGCATGACCTGAATGACTATGAGCTTGGCGTTAAACATAAACTGCCGGTAATAGATATTTTAAATGACGACGGCACACTGAATGAGCTTGCCGTTGTTTTGGTAGGCGAAGACCGTTTTGCGGCGAGAAAGAAGATTGCCGTATTACTTGACGAAGCCGGGCATTTTGAAAAAGTAGAAGATTATAAATCACAGATCGGCTTCTCGGAACGTACAGATGCGGTGATCGAACCTAAGCTGTCCATGCAATGGTTCTGCAAAATGGACCAGATGGCCAAACCTGCATTGGAAGATGTGCTGAATGGAGATGTGAAGCTGATCCCGGAAAAGTTTGTAAACACCTACCGCCACTGGATGGAAAATGTACGCGACTGGAACATCAGCCGGCAGTTGTGGTGGGGACAGCAAATTCCCGCCTGGTATGACAATCAGGGAAACTGGGTGGTTGCCAAAACCAAAGAAGAAGCGCTCAACGAGTTTTTGAAACTCAAAGATCCGGACGGCACATTTACAGCTGAAGAACAAACAGGCTGCAAAAATCAGCTTTCCTCATTTATTAAACAGGACCCTGACGTGATGGATACCTGGTTCTCCTCATGGCTATGGCCTATCTCTGTATTTGACGGATTTAAAAATCCGGATAATCCGGATATTAATTATTATTATCCGACCAATGACCTGGTAACCGCACCGGAGATCCTTTTCTTCTGGGTAGCGCGCATGATCATGGCCGGACACGAGTTCAGGGGCCAGAAACCTTTTACCAACGTATATCTAACCGGTATAGTAAGGGATAAGCTGGGCAGAAAAATGTCTAAATCATTGGGCAATTCCCCTGATCCTATCGGACTGATCGAAAAATATGGTGCCGACGGAGTTAGGGTCGGCATGCTGCTGTGCTCTCCTGCCGGGAATGATCTGATGTTCGATGAAAGCTATTGTGAGCAGGGACGGAATTTTGCAAACAAGGTTTGGAACGCATTCCGCCTGGTAAAAGGCTGGGAAGTGGATGCGAATCTCGAAAACCCGAACCAACAGGCCATTGCGTGGTTCGAAAACCGTTTTAACGAAGCTTTGGCCGAGATCGAAGACAACTTTAAACAGTACCGCTTGTCTGAGGCGCTGATGGCTACTTATAAGTTGGTCTGGGATGATTTCTGTGCCTGGTATCTGGAAATGGTGAAACCGGTTTATCAGCACCCAATCGATTCAGGGACCTTAGAATTAACCATTGGATTTTTTGAAAAGATCTTAACATTGCTGCATCCCTTCATGCCTTTCATTACTGAGGAATTGTGGCACGATGAGCTATTTGGCGAAAAAGACGAAATGGACTGCTGTATTGTTGCTGGTTATCCGGTAGTTGGAACTGCTGATGCGGCTATACTCAAAGAGGTGGAAGTGATCAAAAGTCTTGTGGCGGAAGTGAGGAACATAAGAAATACAAAACAGATCTCTCCAAAAGAAGCATTGCCGCTGGCGATAAAAGTAAACTCTTCACTGGATTACGAAAAATGGTTAAATATCGTCTTTAAACTGGCCAATATCAGTCAGGTTGAACTTGTAAATGACAAGATCCCAGGTGCCGTGAGTTTCATGATCGGTAATGATGAATTTTTCATTCATTTGAATGAGGCCATTGATCCAGATGCGGAAAGGGAACGTCTGAATGCGGAACTCGTCTATTTGCAGGGCTTTTTGAAATCGGTCAATGCCAAACTGAGCAATGAACGCTTTGTACAGAACGCCAGGCCCGAAATCATCCAAAATGAAAGGAATAAGCAGGCTGATGCAGAAGGCAAGATAAGAATTATTGAAGAAAACCTTGCGGCTTTGGAGGGCTAAGCATCTTAAACTATAAAACGAAAAAGGGGCCTACCGGCCCCTTTTCTATTTCAGGTTCTGCATGAAATAATCCGTCACTTTCTGATACAGGTGTACCCTATCCTTGCCGGTCACATTGTGTTCATGGCCCGGATAGATCATATAATCAACCTGCACTCCCGCATCCACTGCTTTCTTCACAAAATCAACCGAATTCTGCTGGACCACCACCGGATCCTGCTGACCATGGATCAGCAATAGCTTTCCTTTAAGCTGAGCTGCCTTGTTACTCAGATAAGTCGCTGCAAATCCCTCAGGATTTTCCTGAGGCGTATCCATATAGCGTTCCGTATACATTACTTCATAAAAAGCCCAGTTGATCACCGGTCCGCCGGCTACCGCAGCCTTAAAGACTCCCGGATGGTTCACCATAAAATCCACGGTATTGAACCCGCCAAAACTCCAGCCAAACAAACCCATATTGGCAGCATCCACATAGGGCTGGCTTTTCAGATAATCAACCGCAGCCATCATGTCTTCCATCTGCACATCACCTACCCGTCGGAACATAGACTGTTCAAATGCCTTTCCCCTGTTGTCACTGCCCCTGGTATCGATGGTTAGTACCACATAACCATGCTCAGCCATATACCTGAACCAATAATCACCGGCACCGGCGTTCCAGCTGTTCAGTACCAGCTGCGCATGTGAACCTCCATACCAGTAAACGATCACCGGATATTTTTTAGCGGCATCAAACCCGACGGGTTTGTATAAACTCGCATACAGGTCATCTCCGGATTTACTCTTGAAAGTAAAGATGCTGGAATTTTCAGTAGCATAACCTGCCAGCGGATTTGCTGCTTTAAGCAGCACCTTAGTCTTTAGTGAGCCCGTTTCTATAACCTGTACTACTCTCGGCTGTTCCGGACTGCTGAAATTATCGATCACAGTATTCCCGGAGGCACTTACCTGGGTAACATGAACCGCCAGTCCCTGAGTCAGCTGAACCGACTTACCAGACTTCACATTCAGCGCATATAAATTCCGGCTTATCGGCGACCCCGCTGTAGAGGTGTAAAACAACCGTTCTCCTCTGGCATCAAAACCCTTTACCTCCAGCACCTCCCAGCTACCTTTGGTAAGCTGTTTCAATACTTTTCCATTCCTGTCATACAGATACAAATGATTCCAGCCATCACGGTTACTTTGCCAGATGAATTTACCCGGATCATTTTTGAGGAACAGCATGGGCACCAAAGGCTCCACATATTTCTCATCCTTTTCTTCAAATAAAGTTTTAATAAATGCACCGCTCACCGCATCATACTGATTTAGTTTCATGTGATTCTGTCCGCGGTTCAGAATAGCTATATACACATATTTATCATCCGGACTCCAGGCAATATTGGTCAGGTACTGCTCCGCCGGCTCACCGGTTTTCAGGTAAACCACAGCACCTGTTTCTGCATTATAAACCCTTACCGTCACCTCGTGGCTTTTATCACCCGCCATCGGGTACTTAATATTTACATTCTTTGCCGGTTTTGTAGTCCAGTCAATGACCGGGTAATCGGTTACCATACTCTGGTCCATCCTGTAAAAAGCAAGCAGTTTTCCACTGTTGCTCCAGAATGTGCCCTTAGTAATCCCAAACTCTTCCCGGTGCACCGATGACGCATACACAATATCTGCACTGCCGTCAGTGGTTACCTGCTTTTGGTCTCCATTTTTGGCCACAAACAAATTAAAATTATCCAGATAAGCCACATAGCCAGCCTTACTTTCTTCCAGACCCGCCTTGCCTGCAAGTGCCGCTTCTACCAATATAATAGCTTTATTGCTGACCGGGTTCAGTGCTACTTTAGCGCCATTCAGACCGATGATCCAATCAGCACCCTGGTTAAACTGGATCAAAGGCATATTCTTTGCCGAATCCAGCCCGGCAGCCTTTAGTCTCACATTCAGCTCTGCCAGTGATAAAAATGGTTTTTCCTCCTCCTTAAATCCCCCCTTCATCCATACCGGTTCATTGCCTGCGCGTTTGGCATACACATAATTTTCTGTACCATATAAAAACTGTATCTGGGTCAGATTTTGCGGCGCCAAAGTAGTGCGTGCATTGCCAATGACATCCTGCATGGTCAGTAGTTTCTGCTGCGCAATGCCACAAACCGTAATCAGTACCAGCTGGGCAGACAAGATAAATCTCTTCATAAAATCTCGATGAATAATAAGTTGTGTCAAACTTAGAAAAATTTGTTAAGATTGACTGGCGAAATATAGTGTTTTCTTGTCTTACCTTTGAGTGTGAAAAATATCATTATCGGCCTGCTTTTTGCCATGCTCTGGGCCTCTGCCTCCGTAGCAACTAAATTTGGATTGCTTTCCGCGCCGCCCCTCATACTTGGGAATACCCGGTTTTTCATAGCAGGTATTGTTTTATTGCTCTACGGATATTCCTTTAAAAAAGATCAGTCTTACCGCCTGCCCACTGCCGGGGAATGGAAACACCTTGCCCTGTTCGGCTTCCTCAACACCACTGTTTACCTGGGCCTGTTTGTCTATGCTATGAAGTATACCGCTGCAGGCATCGGCAGTCTGGCCACCTCCACCAATCCGCTGCTTATCGTATTGCTTTCTTCATGGCTCATAGGACGTAAACCTGCCAAAGCTGAAATATTCAGCATCATCATCGGCATGACCGGCATAGCAATAGCTACCTATCCCCTGCTCAAAAACAGCAGCAGCAGTTTATTTGGAGTGATCATACTCATGCTCAGTATGATCTCCGTATCCTTTGCCAGCGTATACTATGCCCGGGTCAGATGGACATTACCCAACATCCTCATCAACGGCTGGCAGGTAGCTCTTGGCGGATTGTTCCTGCTCCCTTTTACTTTTGCTTTCAGTGATTTCTCTACCCTGACCATAGACAACCACTTTGTTTACTCTGCGTTATGGCTCAGTCTGGCGGTATCCGTGATCGGACTGATCTGCTGGTTCTATTTATTGAAAATAGACACTGTCAAAGCCTCCCTCTGGTTGTTCCTCTGCCCCCTTTTTGGTTTTTTCTATGCCTGGTGGCTCCTGGACGAACCCATTACGCTATACACCGTAGGGGGTACAATTCTTGTTGTTTTTGGTCTATATCTGGGCCAGCGGCAGAAACTTAAAAAGAAGGCAAGCTCAAATTAATCACAAGCTCAGGTTAATCATAAATATCACATGCAAATTTCTGCGCTCACACAATAAAGTATGTTAAAATATGTTAAATACATATAAACTAACTTAGCAATGAAAGCCATTAAAGTTTTTTATTTTACCAACACGATTTTCAGGAGACTTGGCCTCACCAAGATCTACTATTGGTTTAACAAGTAATATGTGGGGGGCTGATTTCTGTTTCACAAATTTCGCAATCTGGATTCGGACTTGCGTTCCTTAGGCCCGATAGCCCGTCACGATTTCATCGGGAAAAGATCGGGCAAAGGACACTGATGTCCTCTCTCAGATCACAAAATTTGCATGACGCATAAATAGTTTTTCATTCCGTTTATCGTACTACAGGCTAAGCATCCTGAAAGCCTAAGAAATTAAGGTATGTTTTTCGGGCATAAGCGCTTTTTTGCTCCTCCTTCAGGGAGCCTAAAAAGATGCAGCCCGAAAAACATACCTTAATTTCTTAGGCTATTATTTTTTGAACCAGTACTCAAGACTGCAAACGACTCTTATCTATTTGCATAAGTCAAGCCCACAATCTGGCCCAATGCCTTATGGATCCTCGCCATCCCCTCAGGCTTATTGATGTCTATTCCGCAAAACGGATTGCCGTTTGCCTTAGCCTGCAATACCATAAAGATAATCCCAGAAACCTGCAACGCCATAATCCCCCGGAAATCAAGATCAGATTTTTCAAAAGCAGGCTCCAGCAATTTGAAGATTTCCTCACCAAAAGCCTCCCGTTTCAACCCGACCTCCTTCATCAGTTTATTTCTTTCACTCGTTTCCCATATTACGATCTTCTGCATTTCTTCCTCTCTGTAGAAATGATCAAGATGTGTTTTCAGAATCTCCCTGACCAAGGGCTCTCCGCCATAAGTACTGATCACTTCTTCAATACCCTCCATATCCTTAGCCAGTTCCAGCCAGTAATCCTTGCGCTTCACATAGACCTCGATCAGGTTATTGACATTATTATCAAAGTACCGGTAGATCAATTTCTTATGCACTTCCGCTTTTTTCGCTATATTATTTACGCCCAGAGCCGTATAGCCCTCAGTTTTAATGATTTCACCTACCGCCTCAATCAATTTCAGCATGGTACGCTCTTTATCTCTTATCGTGCCAGAGACACGCTTTCTCGGCTTAGTTTCCATAATTTCGAAAATAACATAAAAAATAAAATATGTCACCACTTTTCAAAGTTGCACACTTTATTTTTACAGAAAAGAGAGAAACACCGAACAAGGTCCAATCCATAATACTCGCAACGCTCAAACAAACCAGGGGGAATCTAACGTCGGAGTCCCCCTAATTTTTATTTAGTATCCAGCATTACCGTCTTCCCGGTTTTAACAGACTCTTTGGCAGCCTCAAGGATCCTGACCACCGTCACATTATTTTCCAGAGAATACAAGCCATTTTCAGGCACAGTGATCTTACCCCGCACCACATCAGCCAGGTATGCAAAAGGATCTTCATAAACCGGAATTTCCTTTACCGTCACCACCCGGCTATGCTCTTTCTTATCATTCTTTGCCCTGAGCCGCATGTTATTATTATCCAAAGCAAATACATAACCCGTCTCCCCGTAAATCTCCATGTCCTTCCGGTTAAACGGCCAGTTCCAGGAAGCCTGGATAACACATTGCGCAGTAGGATAATTGACAATGATTGTGGCATCATCATCCACTTTCGGATAAATAGACGGCTTATACTGCCTGGTTACCGCGGTTACAGAAACAGGCTGCTGGCCATGCATCAAATGGGTCATTAAATTGGCCCCATAACAGCCAAAATCCATCAGCGCACCTCCACCATTCAGCACCGGATCTGTCAGAAAATCAAAAAACTCTTTGCCCACCCCAATCTCTTTCGGTCCCTGGTGCCCGTCATGGATCACTACCTTTCTCACAGCACCCACATAATTGCTGTCGTTTACCAGCTGAAACGCTTTGGCATTACTCGGATACCATGAAGTCTCAAAATTGGTCAGCAGGTGAATCTTATACTTCTTCGCCAGCGACTCCATTTTTCTGGCCTGGGCCAGCGTAGTGGCCAAAGGCTTTTCCACCATGACATGGATGCCCCTAGGCGCGCAAGCCTCCACCACCATCGCATGGTCATAAACCGAACCAAAAGCCACAACTGCCTCCGGCTTCACTTTATCCAGCATTTTACTGAGATCGGTGTAAAACAGATCAGGGCTAAGTTTATACCCTTTTATCCGTTTGTCCGCCAATTCCTGATCCGGCTCATAGACCCCAACCAGGGTCACGTCTGACTTATCCTTCCTGTTCAAAATCCAGGGCACATGGCCATGGCTTGTACCAACTACAGCCACCCTCAGCGGTCCCTTTCCCGCAGCCTGGGCATAACTCCGCAACCCTGAAACGGTCAGCAGACAAATCAACAATACAGTAATGAAGTGATGTCGTTTCATATCAAATGACGAATTAAAATGTGTTCCTTTAATTTGGCGATATAAGATTAAATAAAATTTCTTAATCGAAAGCAAGGCAGCGCCTTTCACGCATATAAGTTACAAAAGCATGCACCACAGTCACAGCGGGCAGCACTAAGCATACTTTTCCTGCAGCTTTTTACTCAACTTGCTCAGCACCAGTTTTCTTGATTCAGCAACCCGTTCCATTAGTTCCTTATCAGTCATCACATCCATACTTTCGATCGCGATCCACTGCCGGCGTGCAAAATGCGGTGCCTGTTTTATCCCCGGCCTGGCAGCCAGTTCATCAAAGTCCTCAGGATCGCACTTCAGACAAAGGTTAGCATCTTCCAGCGAAGCCAGCACAAAGATCTTTTCAGCGACCATAAAGCAAAGGTGGTCCCATTTCATCCCTTCTGTTGTACCGTTCAAACTCAGGCAATAATCTCTTAACGTTTCAATATTCATAACCGGTCATTAATAGCTAAAGTTAACAGTAATCCGGCAACCATTCTCCAATTTTACTAAGTTTGTACCAATGAACAAGATCACCCCGACCGCTGATGGCTCTAACACGCTTTACAATGAAGAGATTGGCGAACATTACCATTCCAAACATGGTGCACTTCAGGAAAGCAAACATGTATTTATCGCCGCAGGTCTGGAACATGCCGCCGTCAGGATTCCCGGCCAGGAGATCAGTATCCTGGAAGTAGGCTTTGGCACCGGTCTGAACTTCTTATTGAGTGCCGCTTACTGCGCATGGCACAAGATCAAACTAAAATACACCTCTTTAGAAGCATTCCCGCTGACAAATGACGAACTCGAATCCACAGGCTACAACAATTACATCCCTGCAGAGATCTGGCACAACATGATCCACAATTATGGAAAGGCCATGCAGCAGACGGTAAATATCCAGCCGGAGCAGCAGCTCAGAATTGTCCATACCTGGCTGCACAGGTACCATACCGAACAGCGATTTGACCTGGTTTATTACGATGCCTTTTCTGTACAGCACCAGCCGGAAATGTGGAGTGACGAGATCATCGCCTATACCTGCCAGTTTTTAAAACCCGGTGGGATCTTTGTTACTTATGCCATTACAGGGAAGCTTAAACGTGCTTTAAAAAGTATAGGCTTTACGATCGAGAAACTTCCCGGAGCACCCGGAAAAAGAGAGATGTTGAGGGCAACGAAAAACTAGTTTTATAACTAATTCCTGCGCTACTCCGCGCACTTTCTGCGCAGTTTCTGCGTTCCAGCTGTGATAAAGGGTACTTTAAGCGCAGAAGCTGCGCAGAAAGTACGCAGAAGCCGTGGAACAACCGCGACCATGGTTCTCCTGCACTCTTTACAAATGAGCGACACATTGCCTAAACATCTGGAGCCCTACATTGTTAAACCTTCACTACAACAATCAATCTTATGAACAAAAGACAACTGGGCAATTCAGATTTACAGGTATACCCCATCGCCTTTGGCGGCAACGTTTTTGGCTGGACCGCCGATGTGGCCAGATCATTTGAGATACTGGACGGCTTCACCGATGCAGACTTTAACTTAATAGATACCGCCGATGTATATTCCGCCTGGGCACCAGGCAATAAAGGCGGCGAATCAGAAACCATTATCGGCAGCTGGATGCAGCAACGAAAGAACCGCGAAAAAGTGGTCATCGCCACTAAAGTTGGCGGAGGCATGGGGCCCGGCAAAAAAGGCCTGTCCAAAAAATACATTATCCAGGCCGCTGAAGATTCCCTGAAAAGACTGCAAACAGATTATATAGACTTATATCAGTCCCATTACGATGACCCGGAGACGCCGATACAGGAAACTCTTGAAGCCTATGACGAGCTGATCAGATCAGGAAAAGTAAGGTGGATAGGCGCTTCCAATATGTCACCGGCAAGACTGCTTCAGTCACTGGAACTGGCCAACCGGCTCAACCTGCCTAAATATCAGACCCTGCAGCCTGAATACAATCTTTACCAGCGCGAGGGTTACGAAAACAATTACGAACAGATCGTACTCGACAATCAATTGGGGGTCATCAGTTATTACTCACTGGCCAGCGGATTCCTGACCGGGAAATACCGTTCAGAAGAGGACGTGGATAAAAGTCAGCGTGGCGGCGCGGTAAAAAGCTTCATGAACGAAAGGGGTTCCAGGATCCTGAAAGCACTTGATGAAGTCTCTGAACAATACAGCGCCAACCAGGCCAGCGTTGCCCTCGCCTGGCTCATTGCCCGCCCCTCAGTCACCGCACCAATAGCAAGTGTAACCAGTCTCGGTCAACTCAATGATCTGGTCAGGGCAGCAGAACTAAAATTAAATACAGAAGATATTGCTATATTAGATGATGCCAGTGCATGGAAGTAATTCATGCACCATCTGACCTATGAACCAATCTTTCACCCCCTTTTACACCAGGCTTGCCATGGTGTTGTTTTCCATCATCTGCATCGGCTACCTGGCCATACTGGGTCAGACGCTGCTCGCGCCCCTGCTCACTTCATTTTTATTGGCATTGCTGCTGTTGCCCCTGGCCAATTATCTGGAAAAGAAATGCCGCTTAAAAAGAAGCCTGGCCTCGATCATCTCCGTGGTGCTGATGATTGCTTTACTTTCGAGCATTCTTTATTTTCTGGCCAATCAGCTGACCGATCTCTGGCAGGACTGGCCCCTATTAAAAAAACAGGCAGAGACTTCTTTTCACGATGTGCAAAACTGGATCTCCCGCACTTTTCACATCAATACCCACAAGCAGATAGATTACCTCAAGGATAGTGCTACCAGCGCGCTGGCCACCAGTGCGACGGTTCTCGGTGCTACAATACTCACCCTGTCCTCCACCCTGCTGTTTCTTTCTTTCCTGTTGCTCTTTACTTTTTTCATCCTCAACTACAGAGGCACACTTTTCAGGTTCCTCACCTCAGTATTTGCAGATGAGCATACCGAAAAAGTAAGTGAAATTGTAAGACACATCCAGTTCATCATCAAAAAATACATTACCGGGCTTTTCATTCAAATGATCATCGTCACCGCCCTGATGATCTTTATACTCTGGATCCTCAGCGTTAAGTATGCCGTATTGCTGGGCCTCATCGCAGGGATATTCAACATCATTCCCTATTTAGGCATCTTCAGCGCCCTGCTGATCAGCGCACTCATTACCTTCGCCACAGCCGGGGCAGCCAAAATGCTGCTGGTCATCGTCGCCTTTCTGTTTGTTCATACCATAGACGGCAACGTCCTGATGCCGCTTGTAGTCGGCTCTAAAGTAAAGATCAACGCACTTTTTGCCTTTATCGGCATTGTAGTAGGTGAAATGATCTGGGGCATATCAGGCATGTTTCTCTGCATCCCTTACCTGGCCATGCTCAAGATCATATTTGACCGTGTCGATCCATTGAAACCCTGGGGTATACTACTTGGCGGAGAAGAAAAACCACATAAAAAACGTAAGATCTACCGCATTACCAAAAAGATCAAACTCGAAGAACAGGAATAAATGGCCGATAAAAGATCCCCGCATATCCTCAATACCTCTGCCAACCTGCTAGGTCTGTGCTTTATTGTGCTCACCTCTATCAAGGTATCAAAAATGGATGATGTGAGTGTCATCGACGAAACTACTGCAATCGCCATTGTACTGTTCATGAGCAGTTGTATCTTTTCCTTCCTGGCCATGAGAAAAGATTCCGGGTCCGGCAATAACCGCTTAGAAAAACTGGCAGATATCTTATTTTTGTCCGGACTGATTGTTCTTTTTTTAACGACGATGATCGTTACCTTTAACATCATCAAATAAGAACATACGTTAGCACATCCAATTATAATTCAATACAAAATAAAGCACTATAATGCCCAACAACATACCTCCCATTACCGCAGCAGACCCATCTTCTGCTTTTCAAAGATTACTGACCGTACTGGACACCTTACGCACAGAATGCCCATGGGACAAAAAACAAACCATGGAGACCCTGCGTCACCTGACTATTGAAGAAACCTATGAACTGTCTGATGCCATACTGGAAGGTGACCTGCAGGAAGTAAAAAAAGAACTGGGTGACGTGATGATGCACCTGGTGTTTTACGCACGCATCGCTTCAGAAACCAATGATTTTACGATAGTAGACGTATTGAACAGCGTATGCGACAAGCTGATCAGCCGTCACCCGCACATTTATGGCGATGTGGAGGTACAGGACGAACATGATGTGAAGCGCAACTGGGAAAAGCTAAAGCTTAAAGAGGGCAATAAATCTGTGCTGGCCGGTGTGCCTGCAGGACTGCCATCACTGGTAAAGGCCAGCCGCATCCAGGAAAAAGCCCGCGGTGTAGGCTTTGACTGGGACAACAAGGAACAGGTCTGGGAAAAAGTGGAGGAAGAACTGCAGGAGTTTAAAGAAGAATACAACATTACCGGTGACCGGGAAGTCGACATCGAAAAAGCAGAAGAGGAATTTGGAGATCTGTTGTTTTCCCTGATCAACTATGCACGTTTCATCAATATCAATCCGGAGAACGCGCTGGAAAAGACCAATAAGAAATTCATCAGGCGCTTTCAGTATCTGGAAAGCAAAGCAAAAGAAAACGGTAAGGCTTTGCAGGATATGACGCTTGCAGAGATGGACATATATTGGAACGAGGCGAAGAAGTTGTAAGGATGCTGAATTTTAACCTGAAGGCCATGACGTCTTGCTCAGATCATCTATTTTACCCGCTCTACATAGTCTCCCGTACGGGTATCTATTTTGATTTTATCACCCTGATTTACAAATAAAGGCACTCTGATTTCAATACCATTTTCGGTAGTCGCCAGCTTCTGTGCACCTGATGAAGTGTCACCTTTAACGGCCGGCTCGGCATAAGTAATTTCCAGCTCTACAAAATTTGGTGCCTGTGCCATGATGGGTTCTTCACTCTCAAACGATACGATTACATCCATTCCTTCTTTTAGAAACTTAGCAGCCGGTCCGAACAGTGATTTAGGAATAGTAAATTGTTCGAAAGAGACATTATCCATAATTACAAAATAATCGCCGTCCTCGTACAAATATTGAAAATCGTTGGTTTCTACCCGGCAAATTTCTATCTGCTCATCGGTTCCCAAGCGGGCTTCCACAATTCGTCCCGTTTTGATATTGCGAAATTTACCTAAGTAAAAAGCTCCCCCTTTACCCGGTGTACGGTGCATAAGCTCTATAACCGTCACCAGTTCACCATTGTACCTTAAAATATTTCCTACTTTCGCTTCAGATGTCTTTGCCATGTATGTTACTGTAAAAATTGAGCGCAAATATATATTCTTTTCGGGGAAGTCAGCTATGTTCTTTGCCGGGATTACTAACGAACAATTTCTGCTATCGACTATTCTTGTATATTAGTAACTACAATGCCTGTATTAACCGATTTACTCCTATGAACACCCTGCTCTTCTATTTTTTTTTAATCACTACATTTATCAACCCGACCATCGAGAGTGATAAGGCCAGGTGGAAACCCTATTATCTGGATATCGCGCCGAATGGCAGGGCGACAAATTGGTTTTTGCCTTTCGATGTGACCAACCGCAAGGACCTGAAGCAGATAAAAGTAATCAGCATATTTGGTGATCACAGGGACAGTTACCTGAAAGGTCATATTCATACCGCTATCGACATCAATCCTGCCAGGCCTAAAGATAAACTGGTACCTGTATACGCTATGGCAAGGGGTGTAGTCTGTTCGGTGCATTTGGGTGAAAACCAGAAAACGGTGGTAGTAAGGCATCAGCTTGCAGATGGCAGCGCAATGTTCACTTCCTACAAACATTTGAAGGAAGCATATGTGCAGCAAGGTCAGCAGGTAGATCAAAAGACAAAACTGGCCAGGTTATTTACGGTGCAGGAATCAAAGAAGTATGGTGGAGATTACCATCACCTCCACCTGGAAATCCGCAAAGCCTTTGACGACTATGGCTGCGCCAGCTGGCTTACGATGAATAAGCAGCAGTTAAACCTCAGATTTTATAACCCGCTGACCTTCCTCAGGGAAAAGCTTTAATCTTCGCCTGCGGCCTCATCAGACACATTCGCAAAAAAATACACAAATATTTGCGTAGTTAAATAACTACATATATATTTGTAGTCAAATAACTACGCAATGAATTTAAGACGGGATGTATTTCAGGCCATAGCGGATCCAACAAGAAGGGCTATCCTTATGCTGGTTGCGTCGCAATCCATGACCGCGGGTGTCATAGCTGCGAATTTTGATACAGCCAGGCCAACAGTTTCAAAACACCTGCAAATACTTACTGAGTGTGAATTGCTTAAACAAGAGCAAGCCGGGCGGGAGATCTATTATCACATTAATGCAAAAAAGATGAAAGAAGTAGCTGACTTTATCGAACCATTTCGCCAAATGTGGGATGACAGGTTTAACAAACTGGAGGCCATTATGAAAAATTACAAACCGGAAAAATAACATCGTATGGAACGAAAAACAAAAGTCAATGCTGAAGACGGCAAACAGGAACTGGTGATTACAAGAGAATTTGATCTGCCCGTGGAATTGCTTTTTAAAGCTTATGTAACGCCTGAAATTGTGGAGCAGTGGATGGGTACAAAAGTACTGAAACTGGAAAATAAAAAGCATGGCAGTTACCAGTTTGAGACATCCGGCCCTAAAGGAAACTTTGCATTTGTGATGAGCGGCGTAATTCATGACTTTGTTACCAACCAGAAAATCACCCGGACATTTGAAATGGAAAATACACCATTTGCACCTCAGCTCGAGTTTCTGGAATTTGAAACACTCACTGAAGGGGGCAGCCGGCTCACTATGCATATCGTGTATAAGTCAGTCGCCCTCAGAGACCAAATACTGCAGCTGCCCTTTGTGCAAGGCATCAATATGGCACATAACAGGTTGCAGGACATCGTAAACAAACTAAAATAACACGTGATGACAAAGACAAACAAAATTATCTATTGGATTGCTACCATCTGGCTTGCACTGGGAATGACATCAACCGGAATCGTACAGTTAATCAAAATGAAGGAAGAAGCAGCTATGATGACACATCTGGGCTATCCCCTCTATATGCTGACCCTATTGGGTGTTTGGAAAATATTGGGTGTTGTGGCAATACTGGTTCCTAAATTTCCATTATTAAAGGAATGGGCCTATGCGGGATTTTTCTTTGTCATGTCGGGCGCTGTATTTTCCCACTTAGCGGCCGGAGATGGCGCAATTGATTTTTTTGGACCAGTATTATTATTGATCCTTACTTTTGTATCCTGGTATTTCCGGCCTGCAGACCGGAAAATCATTTCAGTTCACCAATAAAACATCAACATGAAAAACAATAAAAAGGAGCTGCTGCAAGAGCAGCGTGAGGAACTGCTCAAAACTTTAAAAGACCGTTTTGAAAAAAACATGAACCGTCATAAGGGTATGGAATGGGCCAGGGTGCAAGCGAAACTGGAAGCCAGTGCTGAAAAGCTGTGGTCACTGGATGACATGGAGAGCACCGGTGGTGAGCCGGATGTGGTCGGTTATGATCAAAAGACAGGCGAATACATCTTCTATGACTGCGCTGCGGAGAGCCCTAAAGGCCGCAGAAGCATATGCTACGATCCGGAAGCACTCGAGTCAAGGAAAGAACATAAACCCGGAAATAGTGCCATCGGCATGGCCGCAGAAATGGGAATTGAGATTTTAGATGAAGAACAATACCGGGAGCTGCAGCAATTCGGAAAGTTTGACACTAAGACGTCGAGCTGGCTGAAAACACCTGCCGGGATTAGAAAGCTCGGTGGCGCTATCTTTGCAGATTACCGTTACGGAACCATTTTTATCTATCACAATGGCGCAGAATCGTACTATGCTGCCAGGGGTTTCCGGGGGGTGCTCAGAGTCTAGCTGGCTGTGCCAGCGGACTACCCGTGTTTTTTCTTCATGGTCATTTTGGCCTTCTGCCCTATGCCGTAATTGTAATTCTTTGAATTGCTTTCCTTTTTCTCATGAAATGCCCCACCTCCTTTTGGAGCGTCCAGACTGTCTTCTTTTACAGTCTTTACCTTTGCAGGCTTCGCCGTTTTTTCGATGATCAGGTCTTCAGGCAGATCCATTACCGGAATTTTGAAACCGATCGATACTTCGATCCTGCGCAGCTCTACCAGTTCCGTATCAGTAGCAAAAGTAATCGCCACCACTTCCTCGTCGCCCGATTTTACCACACGGCTCAGAAACAGTTCTTTCTTTTCCGGAACTTCAAAATGAAAGATAAAAGGGATTCCTGAGAGGTCCGGCGGAGCTGCAGAAGCAGTCAAACCTTCATTGGCCACGATAAGTACCCGCGCCTCAGGCGTATCTTTAAAATCTTCGATATGATCAAAACCTTCCTCGTCAAAAAACAGGGGATTGAGTACAGATATGGTACCGGGCTTATAGGAAACCAGTGCTTGATTTAGCTTTTGTGCGGTCAGGCGGCTGTTTACAAACACCACCACTTTTTCAAATACCTCATCATCCCGCAGCAACGAATCCAGTAAACTGATCTTGGTCTTAAAATTAGACACCTGGTAAAGCAGCAATTCATGGGTCACAGCTTTGCTTTCGCCAAGTTCTTCCACCTCAAGGGTCACGGGAAAATTCATAAACTGATCGATCATCAGGTTCAGCTTGTCATGGACCACAGTGGTAAAAATCAGGTGCTGAACTTTGCCCGCACTTCTTGCCAGTTCTGCAACGGGCAGTTGCATGCCCTGCTTTACGATCAGTTCGGCATCATCAACGATAAAGATCTGCAGCCTGTTCAGGTTCAGTCCCAGTTTCAGGTAGACCGCACGTGCCCTTGGCGGTGTAGCAACCACGATGTCTATTCCTTCCAGAAGTTCGAGTACAGTTTCTTCCATACCGCCTGTGCCATAAAGGCCCATGATGCGAAGACTCCTGTTGCCACTCAGCATTTTAAACTGGTCGATCACCGCAAGTACGCGTTCCTGGTCCGGAACCAGGATCAGCACTTTTGGCGCCTCATCTGTACTGTATTTTAGTTTCATCAAAACCCCAAGCACATAGGTGGTGGTCTTACCGCTCCCTTCAGGGCCTACGGCAATAATGTCCTGTCCACCTATTATTCTCGACATCGTCCTGGCCTGGATCTCTTTAGCAGAGATGTATCCGGCATCGGTCATAGCCGATATCAGTGACTTGCTTAGTTTCAGTTTATCTAACGACACAGTTCTTTTATTTTATTGCTGATGCAAATTTAACGATCCTGCAAAGCTAGGTAAAAATCATTAACTTATATTCTGCTGTCATTTAAAGCATAGCGCGTCTTTAAGCGTTCTAATTCCCTTTTTAGTCATTTTTAAGTAATAGATTAAAAATGAGTTCTTTAGATAAATCAGACCGAGTATATTTGTAGAGGATTTAATAACAACAATTAAACAAAATGACCATCAATATAATAAACTTGATGAATTAACGTAATATTTACAGCTAACGCTTTAACCAAATCAGGATGAGAAGATACATTTTAGGAATAGCAGGATTAATTTTAGTTTCATTTGCCCTAACCTTTATCAGCTGGGTTCCAAACAGCACCGGCCGGCATACACAAACAAAAAAAAGAAAACAAAATATAAGTTTATCTGAGGATACTTTGTACAACTCTTATTTGCAGGGGGTTTACAACAGTGCTCGTCTGGCCCAGAGCGGACTGGACATACATGTTTTTGAAAAAGCCGTGACCGGATTTTACAACCTTAAAAACTCCGGTAAGATCAGCGATGAAAAGTCTGTTTTGACCATTGCCGACATGGACATGAACAGCACGAAAAAACGCCTTTGGATCGTAGATCTGGACAAAAAAGAATTGCTGCTAAATACCTGGGTAGCACATGGACAGCGCAGCGGAGCAGATAAAGCAGTAAAGTTCTCTAATACCGATAATTCCTTTCAAAGTAGTATAGGCTTTTATGTAACTGGCGAGACGTACAATGGCCAGCATGGCCGTTCCCTGAGACTGGATGGCGTGGACGACGGCTTTAACGACAATGCCCGCAAAAGAGCGATTGTGGTTCACGGAGCAGATTATGTAAGTCAGGGAACGATAAACGCACTGGGCAGATTAGGCCGCAGTCAGGGCTGCCCGGCTGTCGCACCGGAACTGGCCAATAAAGTAATCAACACCATTGAAGGTAAAACCGTTTTGTTCATCAATTCAAGTACACAAGACTATACTTCCAAATATCTGAACGAGCATCTGGCAGCAACATTAGCGCAAAGCACGGGGGCAGAAAATACAGATCAGCAAACTGCTGAAACTATTGATTCTTTAGATATATAAGAATATGAGCCGTATCCGGCCGGATACGGCTCACAAAAATCAGTTGTCTAGCTTGACTTGATCCTTTCCAGGTAAGAATACAGCACCACATCCAGTCCGTAAACGTCCTTTCTAAACTGCAGCGTCCCGTTTTCATCTGCCCAGCAGGTAAAATAAGTCAGATACACCGCAACTTTCTCCGGCAGCGCAATATCCCTGGCCGTTTGCGCAGTGGTCTCGGCCATCTCTTTTTTGATCAGCTCAAATTTATCACCCTCCCCGAAAAGCGCACGGGCCAGTTCCAGAGGTTTTTCGACACGGACACAACCATGGCTAATCGCCCTGACAGGCAATTTAAAAGCTTCCTTTGCAGGCGTATCGTGCAGATATACAGAACTCTCATTGGGAAATAAGAACTTGATCTTGCCCAATGAATTGTCGTTTCCCGGCTGTTGTTTAAAGGTATAAACCTTGCCGGCATCAGCGGCAGTCCAGTCAATCGTTTCCGGATCTTCGATCAGTTTACCTTCCCGGTATACATTTATATTGTTATTGGCCAGGTAATACGGATCCGCCGCCGCATATTTAGTAATCTCTTTGGTAGCAATACTTTCAGGAATATTCCAGACCGGGTTCACCTGCACGCTGTTGATCATACTGCCGAGCTGGGGTGTTTCCCGGTTAAACGGCCTGTCTTTTTTCAAATCATTCTCATCATATTCCCTCAGACGATCTGTTGCTTTTATCTCACGGCCCTCTCCTACACAAACTTTCATGTTCAGCACCGATTTACCATTTTCTATCACATCCAGCCTGTAATCAGGGATATTGACCAAAACCAGCTTCCGGTCATCATTCCTGTTTTTCCAGCGCAGGCGCTCTAAATTAACCTCCAAAATACGTGCGGTTTCCTCTTTGGTCATTCCTGGAGCCGTCATGCCTTCGGCCAATGCCTTTTGCAGGGTCAGGTAAGATTTACTTTTGGGTTGAATGCTGTCCAGATAAACTTTCAGGTCATTAACGGCAAAGACAGACATGATACCGGCACTGTCCGGTCTTTTGGTCTTTGTATAATAATGCGCGTAAATCTTCCTTGGGCTTACAATTCCGTATTGCAGGGCGTTGGTGTAGCCGATCAGTGAATTGGCAGCCGCCAGTTCCAGCTCTGCAATGACACGATAAGCTTCTTCTACAGTCTTAATGGCCTTCTTATCATAGAGTTTCCCGAGCAGTTCCCCAAAACGTGCAGCATCAAACATTTCAGGCAAAAGACCATGGGCCCCTGCTTTGTTCAAATGATCTCCAAGTACGCTTAATCCTTTCACCGGCAGGTGTCGCATCAGCAATACGGGATCGTAACCATTGTCCTCATAAAAAGCACTGATCAGTTTCGGGTTGTTCAGTCCCAATTTTTTATCGGCCAGCACCTGTTTAAACACACCGGCAAAAGCCTCGTTTTCGACCTTTTTAAATACCCTGTTCTTCGTTTCCTTAAAAAGCTCCTTGCCAATCTCAGATTTACTTTTTTTACAGGATTGAAATGTCGCAGCCACAAAAAACATGAGCAGGAGAACTGCTCCACAACGATAATTTATATTCACCATACAGCACTAATAAGAATTAGTGCAATTTTGTTTTATCTTTCATCAATGAACGGCTTCATCATTGACCAGCAAACCCTCCGAGACCTGAATGTATTTTCGGAAACATCCGGCTCCGTATTCAATATCTTCAAACGTACACGGACCATTGGCGGCAGGGAAAAACTGCGGGAAATGATGTCAAATCCCTCAACAGATATAGATCTCCTTACCCGCAGAAGCGAAGCCATCAGGTATTTTTTTGACCGGGAGATCCAGCTCGACATCAGGAATGAAGAGCTGGACCTCATTGAGTTCTATCTGAAATCGACCAGACGAAGATCAAAGGGCAACCTGATCGATGCGGTGTCAGACTATGTAACCAGGAACTCGAGCAACGATTATTACATCATCAAAACAGGGCTCAAATACCTGATCAAGCTCGTGAAGTACCTGAACCTGTTTATCACGGAAAACCGGCCTGAAAACCTCCCTGAATATTTAAATGTTATTTTCAACCGGATCACTGAACTGACTGCGGAGGGCCAGCTAAGCCAAGCGCTGAAGCTCAATGAAAGTAACCTGAAATTTTACCAGGTGAGCTGGTTGGATGATGCATTCCGCGGCAGTAAAAAACAAAATATACTAGAACTGTTACAGCTCGTTTATGAACTGGATGTTCTTGAATACGTAGGCTTCACGGCAAAAAACAGAGGCTTCTCTTTCCCCGGATATATCAGCGGACCCGGCATGCATTTTAGCGTCGGGAGCCTTTTTCATCCTGGAATCAAAAACCCCGTTGCAAATGATGTCCGGTTTGACGGCGGTCTAAACATGGCCTTTCTTACCGGATCAAATATGGCCGGTAAATCATCTTTACTCAAGTCGCTTGGTTTGGCGATCTACCTGGCGCACATTGGCTTTCCAGTACCTGCAAAGGCCATGAAGACCACCATCTTTAATGGCCTGGTGACCACCATCAACCTTCCAGACAACATCAGTGACGGCCTGAGCCATTATTACAGCGAGGTAAAACGGGTAAAGGACGTGGCCCTGAAACTCACAGAAAATGACCGTTTGTTTGTGGTCTTTGACGAGCTTTTCCGGGGCACCAATGTAAAAGACGCGTTTGACGCTTCCCTCATGATCATTTCAGAGCTGTCCCACATTAGAAACTCTGCTTTTTTTATCTCCACCCATATTGTAGAGCTGGCAGACGAACTTCAGAAATACCCCAATATCTCCTTTCAGCAAATGGAAACCTTTTTTGAAAACAACAAACCGGTATTTACTTATAAATTGTCCAAAGGAATTTCTACCGAACGCCTGGGGATGTATATTGTATTGAATGAAGGCATTATCGACACCATCAGGAAAGCTGCCAAAACCTAATCTCCGGTTATTTGTTTTATAAGTGCTGCAATTCAGTGGCCGGATAAAATGAAGAAAATGGAAAATGTGGTTCAGAAACAATGGGAAGAAATAGATAGAAAGCTATACAAGGTTCTGCTCTTTAAAGATTTTCAGGAGGCTTTCGCATTTATGGTCAGGGTAGCCTTTGTGGCTGAAAAGAACAACCACCATCCAAAGTGGACCAATGAGTGGAATAAAGTAGAAATCTGGCTGAGTACACATGACGCCGGAGATATTGTAACAGACAAAGACAGGCAGCTTGCCAAGCAGATTGATGAACTGTTGAACCTGGCCATATAAGGAAAGCAGTCAGTTTTGTGCCACAATTGTAAGGCCCCGAAACATTGTGAATAATATAGCTGTAGTTTTGAAATTATAATTTAAAACTATGGATTTACAACTTCGTAATAAAACCGCATTTATTAGCGGCTCAACAGCCGGCATCGGCTTTGCAATAGCCCAAAGTTTACTGCAAGAAGGCGCTAAAGTTGTCATCAACGGCCGATCAGAAGAAGGCGTCGCTACTGCCGTAAAAGAGCTGCAGCAACTGGTAAAAGATGCAGATGTCTCTGGCCTGGCGGCGGACTTTTCAAATGCAGAAGAAGTCAGCGCACTGATAGAACAATTGCCGGATATCGATATCCTGGTCAATAACGCCGGGATCTTTGAGCCTAAACCCTTTGAAGAAATCCCTGATGAAGACTGGTTTCGCTTCTTTGAAGTGAATGTCATGAGCGGAATCCGCTTATCAAGAAATATCTTTCCAAAGATGCTGGCAAAGAACTGGGGCCGGATCATCTTCATCTCCAGCGAATCCGCGGTGTTTATACCTGATGAAATGATCCACTACGGAATGACCAAGACTGCGCAGCTTGCAGTAAGCAGAGGTCTTGCCGAACTCAGTAAGGGCACTGGTGTTACCGTAAACGCAATTCTGCCAGGACCTACAAAATCTAAAGGCGTGGGTACCTTTATTGAAGACCTGGCCAGAGCAGGCAGTATTTCAACTGATGAGGTAGAAGCTGATTTCTTTAAGAATTTAAGACCGACTTCACTCCTGCAGCGTTTCGCATCTGTCGAAGAGATCGCCAATATTGTAACCTATTATGTAAGCCCGCTGGCATCGGCTACCAACGGTGCGGCGATAAGAGCAGAAGGCGGGCTGGTGAGGTCGATTCTCTAGCAGAAGTGGATATTTCCTTTCAGTTTCGTAATTTGGAAACATGAAACCCGCCGACATCATCAACTACCGCTTATATAATCAGCAGATCGGAGAGACCCGCCTCGACAAACCCGAAGAGGTTGTCAACTGGATGGTGGCCATGCAGGCGCAGGAATATTCGATGGCCAAATGGGCGATCGGCCTGCGCTTGAAGGACACGACGGAAACTGAAGTTGAAAAGGCTTACAATGAAGGCCTGATCCTCCGGACACACCTCATGCGGCCGACCTGGCACTTTGTATCCCCTGAGGACATCAGGTGGCTTACTGAGCTCAGCGCTCCGCGGATCAGGCAGGCCATGGCCTATTATGAGCGTGAGCTCAATCTGGACAGCAAACTTTTCAGCAAATGTAGCGACATCATCGGCAGATCGCTGGAAGACGGCGGGCATATGACCAGAAATGCCCTTTCAGAGGAACTGGAAAAGCACAACATTAAACTGGACGGCCTGCAGATGGGCCATGTGATGATGAACGCAGAGACCGAATGCCTGGTGACCAGTGGTCCCCGCGAGGGTAAACAGTTTACCTATGCCCTGTTTAACAGCAGGGCGCCACAGTCAAAATCACTTTCCAAAGAAGAAGCCCTGTACGAGCTGGGCAGCCGGTATTTCCGCAGCAGAGGGCCCGCAACGCTAAAAGACTTTTCTGTCTGGTCAGGACTGAGCATCACGGACGCGAAAAAAGGGGAATCCATGCTGGATACCACGGTTTTCGCAAAAACGCAAGTTGGTGATGCAACCTATATCCTGCACCGGGAAACCCTGGATAAAGTAACAGAACTCTCTTCTGAAAAGATACAGCGCGACTTCCTCATGCCCGACTATGACGAATACGGAATGAGCTATATAGACCGCAGTGCTATTTATGATCCGTCAAAAGCACCCGCCGGGATGAGCCGGGACAATCCTGTGTTCAACAGGTTGATCATATTGGATGGCGTGATTGAAGGTGGTTGGAAACGTATCCTAAAAGGGAAATCTGTATTGGTAGAGACATCACCCTTTAAAACATTAAACAAGAAACAAACTTCAGAACTTGAAAAAATGGTAAAGCGGTTTCAAAAGTTTTCCGCACACCATTAGTAAACATTTCTTAGCAGTAATCATCCCATCCCGAAGGTGAAGCTCTGAAAGCTTTCCTATCTGCCACTGAGATAAGATTAAACAGCATCATCGTATTAGTTTCTGTTTTTAATGCTATAGTGGTGACCTTTTTGTACAGGAAAACTATAAGCATGAAATTTTTCAGAATAAACCGGGGCAATCTGTTTCTTTGAAATACCATCCATAATTACGATCTCCGCATCCCAGTTTACATTCTTATTGCTGATCACCGATTCTGATTTACCATCAGGGTAGTAGAATTTATAGGTTGAATTCGGGTGGCTAACGGGATATACCGTTGCAATAAACTCATCAGCATCATTTGATTTTTTAATCAGCACCCCTTTACCACCGACAAAGACCGGGATCTTATCATCAGGAAAAGGATAATCTTTCAAAACAAGAGGCCCCTTAAATTTCTCGCCCGATTCATAATCCAGCCACACTCCTTCGGGCAGGTATACATTTCTTGAAACAACGGTAGCATAGTCATTTCCATAAGCTGGAGCAGCCAGCAATGACGGGCCCAGCATCCAGGAATATTGTTTTTTCATCTTGCTGGCCAGATCATAAGTTGCTGTATCTTTAGGGTACGCAATTTGCAGAGGCGTCATCGTAACCGGATACCCCGTATAATAACTTTCCAAAGCCGCACTGTAAATATATGGCGCAAACTGATGGTGCCAGTCCGCTGTTTTTTTGATGACCTGTTCATACAGTTTATTTTCCAGGTGCCAGGGGCCCAATCCAAGCGACATTGCGGGGCAAACTGCAGCAAACAGCGAATTTCTCACATAATATCTTTTCACATCTTCGCTCAGAGGCAGTTTATGATATTTTCCGCCAACAATGTCCGGATAAGTATTGGGTGCGGCACTTGCCGCAAAACTCAGTACATTGATCAGCGGGCGGTCCTGATCCTGGCCATACTGGGTATCTTCGATCCTGATGATTTCCCCTGGCACAGAATAAGCCGCATTGCGTACCATCACATGGTAACCATTCTTCATCAGAATTTCATCGGCTTTATTGGCCTTTCCATCGTCCATTACAAGACGCCCGTCTTTCATCATGGTATCTTCCTTATAACCCATAACGCCCCATTTCTTTGACCCGTTATAGAACCATTGCACAGCCGCAGGGTTGTTTCCGTTAAGAATATAGACATTCCCTTTAGGAAAGACTGCTGAAAATACTTTGGGTTTACCCTCCGTATCCTTTATAAAATAATCATTCCTGATTCCTTCATTGGTATAAGGACCGTCATTTACCGGATTATCAAAACCACCCTGATCAGAAGGTGCTTTAAAATTAACCCTGATGCCCAGGATCAGGCTGATGTTCCGATCACGGAAATACTTTTTAAACCCCGCTACATCTGGATACCGGGGATTTGGCAGGTCATCCTTTCTGTTCTGCTGAAAAGTATCATCCCAGATTCCAAAGCTATTGGTGGAGCCTTCAGACGGTGATTTCCTGTCTCCCTTCCAAAACCCGGAGCCAACCACGACCCACTTTAAAGGATATCCCCGCTGCAGGTATGACGACACATCATTTTGCACGGTGGATTGTGCAGTGTTCCAGCCCAGCGAGCCGAAAGCTTCATATCCGAGATCAAAAAAATCATATTTAGGCTTAAAATCAGGATAGCCTTCTGCGATTCTCACCTTCGCATAACCGGCATAAATCTCCTGCATATCGCCAAAGAAATAATAAATATTGACTGACCCTACCTGATTAGCCCCCAATTTGTTCTCATTGCTATTGATACCAACACGTTTACTGGCCTTTTCAAAAACGACCTCAGCAAACTGCTGTTTTGGAAACACAGCAAAACTTGTTATAAACCGGGACTTGTCCGTGGTATTCATAAAATTATCATTGCTATAGCCAAACAGGTTAGTACTTTGACCATAAGACCCATGATCCCCAAGACCGTAAACCGGACCGAATCCGGCTGTACGCGCCTCGATCGTATAACTCAGATTTGCTTTTTGAGCGACTCCTGTCCTGTCTTCCGGTGCAATCCTCAGATTGATCACCGCATCCGACAAATAAAAATCTACCCTGGCCCTCAACCCGACGGCATTTGCTACTATACATGAGAACAAAGTGTCTGCTGAAGAAACGGTCCGGATATACACTGGTGCAGGTGCTGGCGGTTCTCCCGACAACCCTATGTTTATGCCAGATACCGGATGAAAATCAGCAACCAGATGGCCACTGGCATCCTGAAAAGAAAAAGCAAATTTTTCTTTGCGAATGAGCAATTTGTAACTTTTCTTTTTGATGACAATCACCGCATCATCCGGTTTAACTGCTTTGACAGATAAGAAAGTGAAGCAAATCAGCATCAGTAAAGCGCTCTTAAAAATTTTCATTGAAACCTGTGTCTATGTTTATATGATTTTAATTGTCTGTCAGAATCCTACCAGTTGTCCGTACGAAATGAGGAAGCAGGTAAGCCTTCTGTATTATAAAGTTCTCCTACCGCCCAGTCTTTAAATGCATACCTCACCGCAACAGGTTTCTTTACCTGTTCACTGTATACCAAAACCTTCCGTCCTTTCAGAACAGCGTCAGCAGGATAAAATTTTCTATCTGCCCCCGAAATTTCAAATTGGGTCAGCTTTTTCCCGAATGTCGAAAACCCAAGTTCCGCATTTCTAAACTGCAGTTCGACGGTATCATTTGAAACCTTGAAAGATTCGTATTCCGGTCCCCGGAAAACAATCCCCTGCTTTTGATAGGCATTGGCTAGAGCCCAGTACGCAAGACGCTTACTGATGACCGTTTTATTTGCAGGGTGGATATTCCGCTCTTCTCCGGCGTCAATGGAAACCGCCATTCCTGATTGAGGGATCAGGCCCATCGCCTTAGACTGAACCTCCCTCAACCTTGGGATCAGCGCACTTTGCGACTCCGAATATTGCATGGGTGCGATCTGGACATAATAAAAGGGCCAGTCACCTATGCCCCAGTGCTTTCTCCATGAACTCACCATTGCCGGTTGCAAGGTCAGATAAGAAGCATAATTATGCCGGTTCTGCTCACCCTGGTACCAAAGTACCCCCCTTATGCCATACCCGACGATGGGCGCAATCATCCCGTTAAAAAGGTTGGACGGCGTTTGATGTGCAGCTTTACTAATGGCTTTGTCTCCGTCAAGTCCCTCCTTCAGTCCCTCCTCCAGAGCAAACTTATCCATCCAAGCTTCAATTGGAGAGCCCCCCCAGGTCGACTGGATCATACCAACCGGAACACCAAGATGCTGCTGTATAAACTTTGCAAACTGAAAACCGACAGCGCTGAATTCCTTAACCGCAGAAACGTCTGCTTCCATCCATGCCCCTTTCACATCTGATAAAGCTGTCGCAGACGTATTTCTACCGACATGAAAAAGCCTGATTTTTTTGTTGGGTGCTTCTATCAGCAGGTCATTGGAACCAAGTACCGGTGAATTCAGGTAACCCTTGACCGGCATATCCATATTGGATTGTCCCGAGCAGAGCCATACCTCCCCAATCATCACATCATTCAAGATTATCCTGTTTTTTTGTTTAATTTCCAGTGTAAAAGGCCCCCCGGCTGCCGGTGTTTCTATTTGCAGCAGCCATTTGCCATCAACACCTGCCTTTGTTCTATAACTTTTATTACTCCAGGAAGTAACAACGCACACCAGGCCGTCACCAGACACGGTGCCCCATATTTTTACCTTGCTCTTTTGCTGGAGTACCATATGGTCTGAAAAAAAAGCAGGCAGTTTTACCTGCGCGGCAGCAGGCAGTGAAGCCAACAGCATGATCAGCAATATTTTTGTAATGAGTTTCATTCTCTTTCTATTAAAGCTCCATTGATATATTTAATTATAGCACCTCACTTCAAACAGGGAAACCGGCACATCCTCATTGGAATTGGAAACGACCAGTTTCAATTGCTGCACCGTCACCGCCGTCTCAAAATGAATGGTGCTCAGCGCCTGATGGTTTCGTGTAATCCTGCCCACTTCTACGTCATTGCAATTATACACCCTCACCTCCGTCGCACAAAACGGCTGCACATCTTCATTCTGTCGCATCAGCACATTTTCCATCGGATGGTCATAGTCACAATCAAAACTTAGCGTAAGCGTTTTTATAGTGACCTCACGGCCCCATGAAATGGTAATTTTAGCCTCCCGGTCGGTATAATCTGCTACCCAGGCATTGACCGAAGATACCGGTCGATGCCATCCATTGCGCAGGTTTTCTGGGCTAAAGACCGTCAGTCCCGGGTTAATGCTCAGGGCGAAATTCTGACCTTCAGGCCTGCGCTGGGGGCACCAGAACTCAAATGCATCCACCCCGATATCCTCTGGCGGCTCCTGTTTGCCATAATTAGACACCGCCGGATTAATGCTGTTAAAGACCGAGAGTATACCCGAAATTCGTTTTTTACTATATTCTATCTGAACCAGTTCATTTTTCATAATGCAGACAAAGGCATAGCAAGCCTCTGTAAAATGTACATCGAAATCCAATACCAGGTCCTGTACCCCGGCTTTTAAATATTTAACACAGGAATCAAGCGTCACATCCGGAGTGTGGTTTTCCGGCTTGGAACTTTTGCGCAGCTCTATCCTCAGTTCTGTAGGTCCAAGTACATTGAGCCGCAAGGTAATTTCAGGCATTTTTCCCTGCTGTACCGGGAGCATCTGCCCCGCAGACTGGGCAATTGGTTTCCACAGATCTCCTCCCGGTATCCGTGACAACACCATCGTCGAACTCGAAGTAATGGATTGTGCTGATCTGACCAGGTCCAGACTGTCATTCAAAGGTACACCCGGCAGATGCTGACCCGTCTTCAGGAGCTCCAGCTGAAGCTCTTTAATATGCTCCCTGCCCAGCACGGAAGGACTAACGCCGTATTTCTTGCAAAGAGATGTTGCCACGCCCACAGCCTGCGCCCCATGAGAGCAGGTACCCATTACCCTGCTCGATCCGAATGCGACATGTGTTGCACTTATGATGCGCCCGGCAAGGAAAAGATTTTGAATATTCCTGCTGTAATAGCATCGGTACGGGATACCATAGATCCCTTTACTATGCCATTGGTTGCAGCCCGGCAACTCGCTGAATATACCATCCGCCGGATGCAGATCGATGCTCCAACCGCCAAAAGCGACCACATCTTCAAATTCCCTTTGTTCAACAATATCCTGCTGTTTCAGCATATAGTCACCCTCAAAGCGCCTGCTTTCCCGTTTACCGGGAATTGTACCGACCCATTCCAGGCTCATGGTCTCCGCTTCAGGGAAATCTCCCGAGTTTTTGATATAGTTCCACACGCCATAAATTACCTTCCAAAGTTCCCATTTGATCTTTTCCGTATCATGAACAGTATCCAGTCTGCCACCGTACTCAATCCACCAGAGGTTACACCCCTGGTCCTTAACAGAAAACTTCCGGTATCTTGGTATTTTGGTGATATCAGACAAGGCGAATGCCGGCGGAACGAATTTGACCGGGCGATGGGTATCTTTAGTATAGAAATACAGTGAATGCCCCAACAGCTCACCATATTCTGCAGAAGGTGCAAATTTTTCGCCAAATTCACTTTTGGACTCTGCACCCATACGAAATGCAGCACCAGCCAGAAATCCGACAATCCCGTCACCGGAAGCATCACAAAACAAGGGGGATGTAACCGTATAGGCAGTACTGTTCTGGCTGCAAAACGCTTTTACCCTTTCAATATGGCCGCCATTCATATCCAGGTCCGATACCGCCGTGTTCAGCAGCAAAGTAATATTGGCTTCAGCAACAACTTTTTCGAGCAGGATGGTATCAAAAACAAGTGGGTTGCTTTCCTCATTGCGGTAAGTATTTTCGATAAGGATCTCATTGATCACCCCGCCCTCCCTTGCCCAGCGGTTGTTATTACCCATATGTGAAGTAGCGCCCAGTACCCATAACCGGACCTCGCTTGATGAATTTCCACCAAGCAGAGGCCGATCCTGGATGAGCACGACTTTAATGCCCTGACGTGCTGCAGTGATGGCGCAACAGGTACCCGAAAGGCCTCCTCCTATCACCGTCAGGTCTGCAGTTAAATCTATTTGCTTAATTCGCCTTTTTTCAGCAGGCGTTCCTATGATCATATTAATCTTCTTTAGTTATTTGATTTATTTCTCTTGTCGCTTTCCTGGACGCCAGCCAGGGAATCACTGATATCAGCAGCACCAGTCCTCCCACAATACCGGTCGGCACCTTTCCGACCGGAGTAATCAGACAAAGGACAAACAGGATCAAAGCCGTAACCAGCAGTGAAAATGCGATGATCTTAAGACCAAACTGGTTCTGCTTCCTGGTCAGGATGATCTCTTCAATATCTGCTGCGCGTGCGACAGCCCCGGCTTTATGCCGTGCCTTAACTTCCTTATAGTTCAGGTAATCTGCTGAGGCCTCAGATTTATCTGCAAAAAAAAGCTCGTTGATGACCAGCATTAAAACAGGAATACCTACTCCTACCATCATCTCCTCTGCCCGGTCCAGCTTAAATCCGCTAAGAAATGGAATCACCAGCTTAAACAGCAAATTGATCATCAGCGAGATACAGGTGACCCAAAGCGTAACCGCACCTGTGAGCCGCTTTGAAAACAATGCCCATACCGGTGGCGCCAGCAAAGGACCAGCAGTAATGGCTGCGACGGTAAGTACGACAGCTACCATCCCGCCCATTACCGGTACGACCAGTGCAATGAGGATCATACATATTCCAAGTGCCCAGGAAGAAAGACGCGCAATACGCATCAGTTGCCGCTCATTTGCTTCGGGTCTGATCATATTTTTATAAATGTCATTGGTAAACACCGCAGCCACCACATTTAAAGTGGTATTGGCTGTCGCCGATGTAGAAAAATACATTCCGGTGAGCATCAGGCCCATTAGTCCCGGAGGTAGCACCATTTGGCATATCTTAAGATAGGCATTTTCGGTATCCAGGCCCTGAAGGGAGGGATCGATCACTCTGAATATCATCGGGGGCAGCATCCAGATCATTGGACTGATCAGATACAGGGCGGCAAAGAGGTAAGCCACCTTACTGGCCGATTTAGGACTGTCTACGCTGGTGTACCGCTGCACAAATGTCCAGTTTCCACCGATGTAAAAAATATGATAAATGGTAAAGGCAACTACAAACCACAAAGTGTACTCCCCATTGAAAACATTAAAAAACCCATCAGGGGAATTGTTTACGAAAGCGCTGATGCCGCCAACCTTTTCCAGTGACAAGGGAAGGATGATCAGCACGGCAGCCGAAAGCACTACAAACTGCAGGATATCTGTAACCATGACCGCCCACAACCCACCCGCAGCAGTATACGCGATCATGATCAGGCCAAGAACAACTGTAGTTTCCGCCAGTGGAAATCCGAGGGAAGTACTGACCAGCTTCGCCACCGGATATAGGACAGCTCCTTTAATAAACAGAGATACGCCCATAAAAATATAGATGTACATTTTCTGAACCCCCGCGCCAAGCCGCTCATGTATATACTCTGCAGCGGTAAGGTTTCCCGTTTTTTTCCAGCGGGGTGCTATAAATAAGGCCGCAGCCAATGCACCGAGCGCCATCGTCCATTGAATAGTGACTGATACCCACCCATATTTATAAGCCACAGAGCCCCATGCCACAAAAGTCCCCGCAGAGAAGAAGCTCATAAAAAGGGACAGTCCCCCGATAAACCAGGGCACAGCTTCTCCACCGGCAAAAAAAGACTTCATATTCACCCCCGTCCGGGAAAAAAGTAAGCCTATGCAAAGTATAAAAGCGGAAAAAATAAAGATGACAATAATGTCTAAGGATAAATTCATAAAAGGCTATATCTGGTTATTGTTACAGATAGTCTGAAACTTATTTCTGAAAGCGTCATTCACTAACTATTGCCCTAAATTATTCTACAACAGCATAAAATACAAATAACAGAGGACCCTAAGAAGTCTTTTTACTATCACAAGCGTTTGCACAAACGCTTGTGATAGTAAAAAAAATTGCACGTCAGGCACTAGGGTTCAGGCCTCCTGAAAGTAGAGGAACGGACGATCAAATTGCCCTTAACCATTTTGGTCTGCGCCACATGATCATCGCCATCCAGGATCTGGTCAAAGAACATCTGTGCGACCGTTTCTCCGCATTTGTAAGTCTGTGGATTAAAGGAGGTCAGGCTTGGTTCAATGATGTCACCAGTAGGATCATTGCCAAAACCCGCAACACCGATTTCATGTGGGATCCTGATGCCTTTCTTCTTTAAATGAACAATAATATTCACTGCCCCAATATCAGAAATACAAAAGAATGCGTCAATCGTCCTGTCCCTTTCCAGCAGCTCATCTACCTGCTTTAAAATGGCTTCCTTCGTCAGGTCAGTGTAGCAGATCAACGCAGGATCTGCAGAGGTACCGGCTTTCCTAAATGCCTTAAGATAGCCCTCCAGCCTTTTTCTGGTCACATACAAGCGTTCAGGTCCCGCAATGATCGCAATTCTTTTAAAACCCTGCCCGATCATATGTTCCGTCACCTGGAATGATCCGTCCACATCATCAAGCAGCACCTTGGAAGTATTCAGTTCCTCGCAGACCCGGTCAAACTGAATAATAGGTATGCCCCTTTTCAGGTTAAGCTTAATGTGGTCAAACGTATTGGTCTCCTTACTGTGGCAGATCAGCAGGCCATCTACCCAATTAGTGATAAAGGTATGCACATTTGCCACTTCTGTCTCATGCGATTCCCTTGACTGGCTGATCATCACCTTATAGCCTACGGCAGATGCAATACTCTGAATGCCAGTAAGAATAGAAGCAAAAAAATAAGTCTCTATATCTGGAATGATCACCCCGATGGTTCGCGTTTCCCTTCTTGTCAGGCTTTGCGCAAGCGTGTTTGGCTGATAGTTCAGTTCAGCAGCTACCTGCTTGACCACATTTTTTGTTTCCAGGCTGATGTCAGAATGGTCTTTGAGGGCTCTCGACACCGTTGATACCGAAACCCCTATCACCTTGGCTATATCAATAATCGTCGTCGAATGGTCTTTTAATCTCGATGGCTTACGTTTCTGAAAATCTAATTGGATGGTAAAATAATAATCACACTCCTTACAAAAGAACCTTTGTCTTCCCCTGATAAAACCGGACCTGATTATTGTTTCGTCCTTATGGCACTTTTTACATTTGACTCTCGGCATTGTTATCGTATAAAGATTTATGCAAAATAGAAAAAGCGCCGGTAATCCGGCGCCGGTTCAATTATTTAAATATCATTCTTTGAAAGACCAGCTCTTCGATCACCGGCTTTTCACGTTTGGGTGTAAGCAGATCAGAATGAGACTTTATGGTAATTTTTATGGTCCCGCCACCCTCAGGAATTGACCAGGGACCATATTGCCCGGCCGTACCTGGCAATACAAAGACCAGATCACCAGCTGCTTTATCATTGACCTGTACACTAAACCAAAGCTCCTTGCTGACCGGGTTCTTTACCTGTAAAAAGAAAGACTTCGCACCGACCGGCGGTCTGAAATAAAAGAACCCGCTGGCAATATCTGATTTTTTAACCTGACCTGTATATCCCAGAGAATTGATGATCCGCTGTTCACCGGTGACCCGCCTGCCGTCCGGCCAGGTATTTTTTGCCCAGCTCACTCTTCCGTAATTGTGACTGTTCAGCACCATACCCTGCTTTAAGGAAGCTGCAAAAAGGCCCGCCTCAGAGTCAAGGTCGGCAAAAGTAATATCTTCGGTCAGCTGCCGGCCAAAAGCATGGTCTCCCGACTGGAGGTATTCGACTAAATTCTGCAATACCTTTGCGGCAACAGGATCATTAGCCGACCTTTCTACTACCTCAAACTGAGAAAAAGTGATGCTGCCCAACTCCTTAAAATATTCCAGAACAACAGGGTTTTCCAATGCGGGGCCACAATTGGCCAATACCGTCGCTTCTCTAAGCACATCAGCCTGGATATTAAAAACCCCCGTTACAGGAAAGTTTGACCCCCCCTTTACCTGGTTCCAAAGGAAAAAATTACGATTAGCAAGACCCTTATCCAGCAATCCGGGGCGTTCCGTATTTACAAAAAGAGAATTATATGTCCTCGCCTTCACACCCTGCGGCAATAAAGGCGATTTGCCCAGCTGATCTGCCTGCTGTTCCAGAACGAGTACCCGTCCGCCGTTTTTCACAAATGCCATGACATCCCCCGCCTGATCGCCCGAAAGCCCGTGCAATGCTCCGGCCCCAATGACCAGAGGCTTATCCCTCATCCCTTTAAAATCCTGCACCCGCTCAAAGCCCGACCCTATGTCTTTCAGCGCCTTGTCGGTATTACCCTCAGGATCATATAACATAAACTTAACCCCGGCATCAGCAGTAGCAAAATCCCTGGCAGCAACAAAAACATCCATCTCATTGGGAACTGACCTCGCTGCTGCATGGTTTAAACTCATGACTATTTTTGCCGGTCCGGCCGTGATGACCTGCGGCACAACAATGCTCAGGGGAATTTTTGCCGTACTGTAATAGGCCACATCCGGAACAGGTACGACCAGGCTGTCCAGTGTTTTACCATTCTGTTCGAGGCGTACAGATATCGTGGCCCCTGAAAGCCGACCCAGCAAAACATCATCATTGACGACATACAGCTCACCCCTGATCTGTGAGCCAGCGAAGGCATGACGGTCCCATGACCTCAGTGACAGCAGTACAGGACTGTACACCTGCCTTAAGACCTCCGCAGCGGGCTTGGCCGAAAATGTCCGGCTTGGAACGTCCCAGGTCCAGTAATCAGAGTATGGAAAAGAGCCGGAGAGCCGACTGTCCATACCTCTACCCCTGCGCATGCCCTCCATCATTTCTTTGGTAATTAACCGTTGGTACCAAAGCGGGTCATCCGGATGCTGCCCGCCCCTGCCCACGTGTCTCAATGCATTGGAAAGGCCTTTATTAACCAGCAAATGAAAACGACCGCTCCTTTCAGCGGTGTAGGTACCTACGCATTCGGTAAACGTCACCGGCTGCCCCGAACCGCCGTCTTTTTTATAGATATCCTGCAGCTCATATTTATCCATATCCAGCACCGTACCTCCGTACCAGCCTGTGTAGTCGTGCATATCCTCAATATCGCCCACCTTCCCTTTCCCAAAACCGGCATTAGCGATCATCGGATGCGAAGCGTCAAGTGTTCTGGCAAATTCATAATTTTCCTGGCTCAATCTCAGGAAATCCGGGTTCGCTGTCCACTGTATTTCATTGGACAATGTGTAGATCGCCGTAGACACATGGTTCCGCAACCTTGAGATCTTTGGCGTAAAGTCCCTCCTGTTGCTGGCAAAGACCTCGTCTTCCCTTGCACCTGCACCGGAATAACTTCCGGCTATATTCAGTATCCCCATTTCATCAGCATACCTGACCCAAAGCTCATGGTCTCCCACCCTTCCCGCATTGATATGGAGGGCCTTCATCTTTTCAAAGAACTTTTTTACAAAACGCTCGTCATTCCACATTTCAGGCGCAGCCTTACCGTTCGCATCCACAATTCTGGATACCGGCCACTGTGATAAGGCCCTCAGGTAATAAGGATTGCCATTTAAATAAAACAGGTTATTCCGAATCTCAAAAGACTTAAAACCTATTTTGCGGACATCCGCCACATCACTTTTATGATCAGATCCTGTCAGGACCCGCATCGTATACAGAACAGGTTGTTCAGGGGACCAAAGTCTTGGCTTCAATTGTATCCTGCCCAGCTTCATCTTTTTACTAGCCCCGGCAGCCAGGACAACCTGCTGCCGGGATATTTCTAAAAATAATTTCCCAAAAGCGTCCGTAACTGTCAGGCTGACAAAACCCTGTTTGCTATTCACGCCGGTATTTTTAACTGAGAACTCCACCTGAATACTGTTCATGGTCGTAGTAATAAAAAAATCATCCAGTTCAAATATGGGCTTACCAGCCGCATGAACATTACAGCACAAAAGACACCAAAAAAGAATACCCGCCGTTCTTATAATTTTCATGATCCGTCTTATTGCCCCCAGAAAGTTAGCTCACCAATGTGCATAAAGGTCGTCTTGTTCCAGGTTTCGTTTACCTTGATCCTGATATACCGTACCTTAGGTATACCCTTAGGGAAATTAAAGTCCTCACCTTTGTACATCAGCGCCAGATCTTCATCTGAGTTCTGTCCGACAGGCAAGCCCGAGGGTTTCACAGACTCCACATCCATTAATTTAGTCCATCCGTCCCAGCTGCCGTCCGGGTTTGGCGTACCGGCACTGCCCCAAATCTCAAAATACCGCGGATTACCATGCCCCCACTGTACGATCGCCACATCATTTCTCTGCTGGTAAAGGAACCGGCTCAGCTGAGTGGTCACCCCGAGGTCAAAAGTAAACCAGGTCGGCATACCGCTGTTTACCGCAGTGTAATAGATGTTCTGTGAACTGACAGTACCGTCCCACAGCTTCTCAATTTTGTTGTTGGAATTATAAGAAGTCATATTATCTGTTGGCAGCAAAAAAGCCCTGAAAGGTTTCGGTATCAGCCGTTCATACAAGGGAGTAAGCGTCCTGACCAGAGTGTCAGTATAATTACCCCACCTGTCCTGCACAAATACGCCAAACACTGTAGGCTTCGCTTCCAGCCCTCTTGCCGAAACACCGCCCGTTTCCTTTTCCGTATACAATACCTCATCCACCACCCATGCTCCGGCATTGTCCTTATGCATAATGGTAATCCCCAGATCGGCTTTGACCCTATTGCTATAGGTAGCCCATGCACCACCAAAATCATTTATAATGTCCAGGCTCTCAAAAGCCAGTGTTGCGGGTGGTGTAAGCGGGTTTACCATCACCGTAACCGGCTCCGAAAAAACTTCACTCCTGCTTACCGCATAGAGCTTAACTTCATGCGGCATGGTATCACCAAACCCTTCCAGCAACAAGGAATTATTAAAATGTGTAGCCTTGACATTCCGCTTTTTGCCCTGAGTTTCAAACTCCGCCGTCACATACATCAGTTCCGGATGTTTGGTCACATCATAAGTAAGTTTAGCAGCACCATTCAGGTTCTCCACTACCACATTGGTCACCCTTTCCGGCACCCAGGGATTTTTTTCAAAAGGAGTATGTTTCTCCTCCTGGCAGGAAATAAAAATCAGAACCAGACAGGACAACAGCAAATATTTTATATTTTTCATCTCTATATGTTTTAAGAAGTTCACTACCAGCCTGGATTTTGTACCAGGTTTCTGTTCACAAGCATATCACTCTCCTTTATCGGCCAGAAATAATCACGCGTTTTAAAAACCTGGTTAAATATAACCTTGGGCGTATAATATAAGCTGGCCTCACTCTGTCCCACATCCCATCCGTAAACCGGCTTGTTCATTTCCTCCACAGCTTTCTTCCATCGCCTCAGGTCCCAAAAACGGTGACCCTCAAAAGCCAGCTCAATAGTCCGCTCCTGATGGATAATTTCCCTGAGGCCATCCTTATTCTGATATTTATTCGCCGTCTTACTGCTGTTTTCCCAGGAATACTGCACCGTATTCAGCCCTGCCCGCTCCCGTATCAAATTCAGGTAATGGTAGACCTCCTCGCCAGGCCCGCTCCATTCATTCAGCGCTTCAGCATACAGCAAATACAGATCTGCAAGTCTGATGATCGGCCATGGATATTCTACCGACACAAAAGCCACCGTAGCAGAATAAGTACTCGCCGGATTGACCAGCTTCTGAGGCCAGTAACCAGTAATGGAATACCTGTTGCCTCCCGGAGGGCCTCCCGCGTACTGACCAAGTCTTGCATTTACATACCACATACTTGACTCTGTAAACTTGCCCTGCCCATACCAGGCCGAACCATCAAATGCCAGACTACCATAAAACCTGGCCTCCCGGTCAAAATGCAGCGTCGCGGTCTGGTAATTGGTCTGCATCAGGTTCTTTTCAGCTTCACCGGCGGTTTTAAGTCCGTACCTGCCAGCGTAGTCCCAGGAATTATCCTCATCAATAGGAACTCCATTTTTTGTGTAGAACAGCTCTGCCATTTTAAGCGTCGGGGACATCCCCTTTCCCACTACCGACGCATTGGCAATACCCGCATCGAGTCTGGCCTGGGCCTCTCTCTGTAAAGTACCGGTCGAACTCCGTGAGTCAGGCCAGATCATTTCGGGGTTGCCTCTAGCCGTCACGCTGCCCCGAACGCTCATCTTGGTATACGTCTCAGGAGAGATATTCTGAGGATTGGAACTTAAATTGTAAGTATACAATTTATAAGAAGCATTGTGACAAAAGTCGATCGCTTCCTTACAGGCTTTAGCAGCACGTTCCCACTTTGAAGCATCATAAGCCAAACTGAAAAGCTTTTTACCATCCTTATTCGCAAAATTGGCATAATCCGGATTTCCATTGTACAAAGGGCTTGCAGCAGTGACCAAAACCTCTGCTTTTAAAGCCAGCGCAATTGACTTGCTGATCCTTCCCAGCTCTGTGGTCACATCCTGAATACTCACCGGAAGCGCATCTTCTGCAGCAGCCTCATCCAACAATTCAACAATATAACCGACACACTCATCTACCGGTTCCCTGAACACCTGGACCTCATTCACATCAGCAGATATCGGCAAGTTCTGACGGACCAGCGGGATCGGGCCATACATCCGCATCAGGTAATAATGATAATAAGCCTTCAGCACCTTC
This sequence comes from Pedobacter ginsengisoli, assembly GCF_030244015.1. Lineage (GTDB taxonomy): Bacteria > Bacteroidota > Bacteroidia > Sphingobacteriales > Sphingobacteriaceae > Pedobacter > Pedobacter ginsengisoli. The sequence continues at coordinate 89,910 of NZ_JASSYX010000002.1, read as the reverse complement.
ACTTCCGCAATCCAGCGATCCTTTTCATACTTGTTCATATCCCTTACCCTCGATATGTTCTCCAAAAAGATATTACAGTCGCGGATCCCCCTCCAGAGCGAAGTGGTACCCGAAGCATCACTCCCGCTCCAGTAATTCATGAGCGGGCTCACAATACCCTGATTCCCTTTAGCAATACGGATCCCCGCATATGTATCATCATAGTGCCACATTTCATCCGAGCCATACAGGGCCGGATTTTCTGAGATCGACGCTGAACTCGGCATGTACGAATAGCATGTAAATAAATACTGCTCCGCATTTGCCCGCATTTTAAACGCATTATCGATAGTAGCCACGTTGTCCGGGACCACATCCAGGTATTTAGCACATGAACTCAGCAAGCTCAGCAACACTACAGACGCTATTAATAAATATTTCATAGTTATTATTGTTAAAATGACACTTGAATACCCAAATTATAAACCTTTTGGACCGGATAATCCAACCCCCGGCCCGCCTGCTCAATATCCCAGAGCTTAAAGGAAGACAAGCTGGCCAGATTAGTACCGTTCACATAAAATCTTACACTCTGGAGCAACAGTTTTCTCGCAAAGTTTTTTCGCAGCGTATATCCAAACTCAACCTGTTTCAGGCGCAGAAAAGAACCATCCCTCATGAACCAGGTACTCGTCTGGTTGTTATTGCTGTTTACCAGATTATCAAGCCTTGGCCACAACGCATAAGAGTTTCTGTTTTCTTCAGACCAATGGTCATCAGCATAAGCCTTGAGCAACTGATTTTGTCTGATAAAATCACTGGTCCCGCCTATAAAAGGCGCAGTCGCCGCCGGGTCTATCCAAAAAGACGAACGGGCAGATCCCTGCAGGAAAAAGGAAAGGTCAAAATCCCTGTATCCTCCCGACAATCCAAAACCATAAATGATTTCCGGAGTAGCCGGATAACCGACAGGCATTTTATCCAGCTCAGTGATCGTGCCATCACCATTAATATCCTTGTATTTGATATCCCCTGCCATCGCCGAACGTGTACCAAAAGTCTGGCGCGGCGAATTTGCCACTTCCGCCTCATCAATGAAAAGACGTTCCGCAATATATCCCCATTGCTGGGACAGCGGATGTCCCACACGTGATGAATAATCATTGGGATAGAGCGGTTCCTCATACACCTTGAATTTGCTGGTCGAGTATGTAAAGTTCCCCCTTGCACTCACCCAAAAAGCCGGAGTGAAATAATGGTTTCCATCCACAGAAATATCGACGCCATGGCTGTTGGCCTCACCTACATTAGCCTTGGAAGAAGCAGAAAGGCCCATCGTAGCTGGTATAGACGCACGCGTCATCAAAATATTGTACCGGTGTTCCGTAAAATAGTCAGCCAGAATCTCCACCTTATTTTTCAAAAAGCCCAGTTCCAGCCCCAGGTTCAGCTTTTTTGAAGTCTCCCAGGTGATGTCCCTGTTGTCATACCTCGACACCGTGATCCCGTTTCTACTGTACCCCCTGTCCTCTCCGAATATTCCGGACCTATTCGGATCGTTCATATTGACTTCCGAGAGGTAAAAGAACCTGTCCTGCGCACTGCCGATCTGGTCATTCCCAACCAGCCCGTAGGTAGCCCTTAGTTTTAGCTTCGACAAAGCAAAATCCGGTTTCCAGAATTTCTCATTAGACACCGTCCAAGCAACACCCGCCGAGGGGAAAAACCCAAACCTGTTGGTCTTGTAAAACCTTTCCGAACCATTATAGCCAAAATTGAACTCCGCCGCATAGCGGTTGTCATAAGCATAAGTAAACCGTCCGGACAAACCCGAATTGCGGTAAGGAAGCGATTCCTGGAGATTGCTGACATTGCCCACCAGGTTATTGCGCATGAGGTAGACCAGCAATCCGCCGATGGCATGTTTTTCACCAAAGATCCGGTTGTAATTTAAGATCGACTGCAGGTGGAACACAGAAGAAACCTCCTTAGAGCCGCCGCCCAAGCCTAAAAATTCGGTACCACCAAGCGGATTGATGACATTGATCGCGTATTCACCCGTCTTCCTGTCATAAGATCCCGGCAGCAACTGGTAATAGAACGGGTTATAATAACGGCTGATGTCAAAGTAAGACTGCCTGTTTGTACTTCCCATCGCCGACAAGCTCAGCCCTTTGGTGACCGAACTTAAATCCTGCTTAAACTCGATGGTCGCACTCATCGATGACCTCGAATAATCCTTATATCCCTTTACCATCTCTGCATAAGGATTGAGGTACCTGCCACTGTCATAATTTCCAAACAGCGTATGCTCTACCCCCATATGAGCCTCATCGACCGGGTAAAAAGCGGGAAACAGAACCGGGTTGGTCTGCATCACATTCTTATATACCCCTGTACCCCCGTTTATCGGGCCCGTATAGTCATCAAAAATACCGCTAAGGCGCACAATGATCTCACTGCTCGGCGTTACATTGATATTGGTATTGGACCGCAGCTGATACGTTTTGAGGTCAATATTATTGTTAAAATTGCTGTTCCCGTTTACCTTCAGCATGCCATTATCTTTCGCAAACGCACCGGCCACATAATACCTGGCGACTTTCCCACCGCCGCTGATATTGAGATGCGCACGCTGGTTCATCGTTGATTTCTTCAATATCTCCTCCTGCCAGTCCGTACTGGGATAAATAAACGAACCCGACCCTACGACGGTATTGTCAATCTTCTCCCTCGAATAGGGCCTGACTCCCAGAGGATCACGTGTAGCCACCGCCTCATTGTGCAGTTTCATATAAGTTACCGGATCAGCCAGTTCAAGGTCCTTAGTAGGGGTAGAAACTGTATTTTCAATACGGAAACTGATCTTGGCCTTCCCGTCTGATCCTTGCTTTGTCGTCACAAGTATGACCCCGTTGGCACCTCGGGCACCATACAAGGCAGTTGCAGACGCATCCTTCATAATGGAAAAACTGGCGATATCTTCAGTAGTCAGCCTTGCAAAATCCTCTTTACTCACCTCAAGATTATCAACAAGGATCAACGGATCTACCTTATATCCAAAGGAATTAACACCCCTGATGAAGAAATCCGCATTATCAGCACCCGGCTCTCCGCTTCGCTGATAGGCAATCACACCCGACAAGCGGCCCGCCAGCGCAGTCGTTAAATTACTCGAAGGGATCTTTAATTCAGAAGGCTTGATCGTGGTCATGGCACCAACAACTTCCGTTTTCTTTTGCTTGCCAAAGGCCACAACTACCACATCATCCAGCGAATTGTTTTCCTGTACCATCTTTATCGTCAGCAGTTCTTTAGCTTTGTCCACCGACACAGCGACTTCCTGAAGCTGATAGCCTACAAAAGAAACCACCAGTGTTACACCAGCATTGTCCAGGTCCAGCATAAACTCCCCTTCCGTGTTTGTACTCGTGGCAATTTTTGTCCCCTTGACTTTTATGACCGCCCCCGGGATCGGCCGGTCCGTTTCATCCAGTACCCTTCCCCTGATAATAGCCCGGGCATTAATGGCCTCATTTGTCTTTTCAACAGACAAATGCCGCATTTCAGCAGCATGTACCTGCATCAATCCCGGCAAAAAAAAGAAAATCAGGCCGGCCAGGATGAACTGTCGTTTGATATTCGAAATGGATTTCTCATCCGTCCCGGAAACAACGGGCGGATTAAAAGCACAAAATTTCATATTTGGTTTACTTTGGTTATATACTTGGTTAATCATTTATCCTTTCCGCAGGCAGGCCGTTCACACAAACTACAGGCAAAGGCCGGCAGGGGATTGTTCCTATTGTATCCGTTTATTACATAAAAGTTCTCCTCTCCAGCTGCTTCAACAAGGACAAAAAAGTCCCCGGGGGGATATTTGTATCCCCTGATTTTTTTGTATCATCAGCTCAATGTTATCTTTGGTTTATACCCGTTATTTCCTGTATTTTAAGATAGTCTTAAATATGGAACAATATTTTTTTTGGTTATCACTTATGCTAAAATATTGTACATCAGCATAAAATACAAACTTTAGAAATGTATATAGAGATTTTTACTATCACAAGCGTTTGCGCAAACGCTTGTGATAGTAAAACATTTTTCAATAAAACCAGGCCAACACCAGCACATCGCCTACAAAAAAACCGGGCATCAAGCCCGGCTTCCTACATTAACTATAAATGATGGTCTGTAAAACCTAAAAAAGACTTAAAATATTGATCGGAACCTACTTAATCTCAAAACTATAAGTCGCACCTTTCCAGGTCGCTTTATAATCCTTACCATTGTGATGGCCAGGAGTCTTGTCCATGTCACTTATTTCAACCACATACCGCCCTGCCCAAAGCGGGGTAAATTCGAACGCGCCGTTTGCGTCAGTGTAAAATTCTTTGGACCAGCCAACAGGCGAGAAAACAGTTACCACTTTTTTTGGAGCAGCAGCCGTTTGAAGGAAAGCGGTCATTTTGATGGCCTTTTTTGCCTTCAGTGAACTTACATCATCCAGGTGTAGTCTGAGCGCATTGTCATTCTGAGCTAACGCAGGTGCCACATTACCGACGCTGACACTTGCGCTGGAGAGGAAATGATACTTTGTGGTGCCGCCAAGCTCTTTAGCTTCATGACTAACCATCAGCGTATAAGAACCATTTTGATAGGGAGTAAAACTACCTTCAAAATAATTCAGTCCGGGGGATAAAGTCAGCTGCGTTTTTTTATTGTCCGGACCTACCAGCCAAAGGCTGAATTCCTTTACATCAGAATACCAGGTAGCGACACTGTCCCGGCCCAGATCCGCATATTCGCCATAAAAAACTTTTACCGGCTGTTTCTGGCCAACTTTTCCGGTTGCCGCCGTCTCAATCCACAATGCATGGGCGAAAATGCTGGTAGTTACGAAGCTGAGAAATAAAGTCAGCAATAAAAAGATCATTTTTTTCATGAGTTTGTATCTGTTTTTATTGGTAATGAAGCGACCACAACGGCCACTTTAAAATGATTTAATTATACGATCGGTCAATACGGGCGTTCGCAGCCAGCACAGGCTCCTGCTCTTTGGTAATTACCCCCGGCCTCGGCTTCACTGCAGGCTTGTCAGCGACCTCGTCCGCAGCGCCTGTTCCAGTATCATCCCCTTTTTTGCCTTTCTTTTTCTTAAACTTGCGGCCAAACCAGATCAGAAAGCCCGTAACCGGCAAACTCGCCCCGATCAGTGTCACTAAAAATGCCAGCACCTTCCCCGGAAAACCAAGGATACTGCCCACATGAATGTCATAGTTCATCTTGCGGAGCTTCTGCCCGAAAGAAGCATTGGCATAGGCCACCGAATACGCGTCTTCGCGCTTCAGTTCCTTCAGCGTATGCTGATCGAAAGTATAGCCCTCACTATTATAAAACTGACCCGCACTGGGGTAAACCGTAATGTTAATACTGGATTTAGCTTTCGAAATATCCGGGAAATTATAATAAAAACCCATTGATTCCGGGTGTTTACCGATGACCTTGTTCCAGGCCAGATCCATCGCCTGTTTTGGCGAATAATGCTTGCCTGCCTGCAGCGAATCTGACTCCAGGCGTTTATATTCCGCCAGCTTCTCCCCACCTGAAGTGACCCAGTATAAACCTTCGCTGTACCATTTGATGCCATAGACCATTCCCGTAAGGGCGATGGCCAGCAAAAACAGCAAAGAATAAAAGCCAAGCACATTGTGCAGGTCCAGGTTCACTCTTTTAAAAGAAGCGCCCCATTTGATCTTAAAACTTTTATCCCGCGTAGATTTATTCCATTTCTTCGGATACCACCAGATCAGCCCGGTGATGAGCAGCACCACAAAAACGAGCGTTCCATAATTTACAACAGGCCTTCCGATCTCCAAAGGCAACCATAAAAAGCGGTGACCATTCAGGATGAACCTGAAAAAATCAACCTCATCTTTCTGGCGTACTACCTTGCTGATCACCTCACCGGTGTACGGATTGATCTTCATTAAAGTGCCACCACCCCTTCTGCCCTCATCCGTTGGGCCTTTCAGCGTCAGGTTGATGGCCCGTCCCTGCTGATAATTAGCATAAGCAGGTACCTTATCCGGATAATTCTGGAAAGCGATTGCAGTCAGCTGAGATGGTGTAAGTACAGGTTTATCCTGTTTTTCTACCTTCGTCTCCGGCTCTAGCAGCCCTTCAATTTCATCGTGAAAAACCCAGATGCAGCCGGTCAGGCAAACGATCAGAACAATGATCCCCGAACTAAGCCCCAGCCACAAGTGCAGCCATTTATTGATCCTGTTGAAAAGAGGACCCCTGCCCTTTTTCTTTACAGCCGTTTGCCTGTTTACAGTAACCATTGTCCTGATGAGTTAATTTTTAAGCATTAATTATTTAAACCTGTACGTCAGGGAAACCCTTGCGTTTCTAGGCACTTCGTAGATATAAGTATAGTAAGACACAGAAGTCGCAGTAGCCTTAGCACCCAGATCTGTGAAAGAACCCTGGGTCAGCAGCCTGCGGTCAAGCAGATTGTTCACCAAAACAGAAAGTCCGAATTTGCCTCTTTCATAAGAAGCACCCGCATCAAAACGGTAGTAGGCCGGCAATTGCAGCGGAAGCGCAATCGTTCCTGAGTTTCTGCCCAGCTGCACCTGATAACCGCCAGTCAGGCCGAAACCATTCAGCAATGAACCTTGCTTTCTGTAACGGTAAGACAACCAGCCATTGGTGATGTGTTTCACAGAACCCGGAACAGGTTTGTTCACATACAGCGGATTGTTGTCTTCAGTCACCTTAGCATGGGTATAAGCGTAGTTGAGCACCACGTTCAGACCATTCACGATTTCTCCGGAGATGTCCAGCTCCACACCCCTGAACTGCTGCTCACCAGTCTGGACACGGATGTTTGTCGGATAATAAGTAGCGGGAGGGCCGGCTGACAGCTCCAGTCCAGCCCTTGGATCTGCAGTAAGTACGTTTTCTTTAGTGATCTGATAAACGGCAGCAGTTGCATTCCATTTGCTGTCAAAGAAGTCTTTTTTCAGACCAAACTCCATATTATTTCCCCTGACAGGCTTGAAGTTGTTGCCCTCATAATCCTGTCCCGCAGTAGGCAGGAAGCTCTGGTCATAAAGCGTATAGGCAGAGAAATCTTTCAGGATAGAATAGCTCAACCCCACACGCGGGCTGAAAGCATTGTCAGAAACCTGGGCCAGATTGGTTCTTCCTACAGTAACTGCATGCGTATAACGTCCGGCAAGGGTCAGGCGCAGCTTTTCTTCCAGCATCCTGATCTCATCCTGAACATAAACACCCGTATAAGTCAGGTTGGTTAGATAAGAAAGGTTAGCAGGAATTGCAGACCGGATCTGAATACTTTTTGAACGGTCAAAAACCGGGATATTCGCCAATGAACCATAAGTCGGGTTATAGATATTGAAAGTAGCATTACCGACCAGTTGCAGGTCAGGCTGTTGCACACTCGCAAAATCCCCCCATGTTTTCAGGTTCCCGAAATCAACACCCGTCATGATCCGGTGTACCACATCTCCAGTACGCGCATCGCCCATTATGCTCAGCTGCGCATTTTTATTGATCGCCAGCTCCTCGCTGATGTTCACATTACGTCTCATGTCCCCATTAGGCGCAAGCGTGGTCATCCAGGGCGTACCACCGGCCAGACCATACTTTACATAAGCAACCTGACCATTTATTTTCCAGTTGTTGTCCAGTTTGTGATTGAAGTACAAAGTTGCATTGTGGTCATACAATTTCGCAGGATCAAGTGTAGGATCTCCAAGGAAAAAACTCGGGTCAGTATCGCCCAGTCCCTTAGGAGAAAAACCGTAAGTACCCAAAGCCTGCGCTTCCACATGCTGTGTCGTATATTCAGCAGTGATCAAAGTATTGGAATCGATCTGATAGCTGATCACCGGGGCAATCACATATTTATCTGTATAGTTGTATTTATTGTAGCTGCCCTTGGTCTGTGCGGCAGCGTTGAAACGGAACAGCAAACGACCGTCTTTAGACAGTTTACCGTCGATATCTACAGCAGCCCGGCCCAGGCCAAAACCGCCACCACTCAAAGTAGCAGAACTGCGGTTCTCACCTGTAGGCTTCTTAGTTACAATATTATAAATACCCCCAGGCTCGCCATTGGCCATTATAAAACCAGAAGGGCCTTTTACAAACTCCACGCGCTCAATGGTTGCTGCATCCTCAGTCAGCGGGCCCCAGGGCATCTTCATGTTCATCCCGTTTCGGAATGCAGGAATAGAAGTACCCCGGGTAGAGATGTTGGCATACTGCGCATCCCAGTGACCGGTGCGGGTCGTACCCGATACGTTACGGGTGACCCCGTCCACAATATCAAATACCATCTGGTCCGCGATCAGCTGGCCTGTCACTACCTTAATGTTCTGGGGCACCTCGATCAGCGGGGATTGCAAACGCAGCGAAGGCGAAACTTTGTCTGCCTTATATTTCTTTTTATAGGCTTTGACATTTACTGCATCCAGTTGTGAAGCGTTCTCATTCAAAGAAAAATCTGCTACAACAGTTCCCCTGCCAATTACCCGGACTTCCTTTTCTTTTGGATAAAGACCTACTGCCGATACCACGATGGTATAATCGCCGGCAGGTACCCTGCGGATCTGGTACTGCCCATCTTCATCAGTGACAGCGCCAAGTGAAGTTCCTTTTAAGACAACCGATACATACGGCGCCACACTGCCATCTGCAGTAGTGATCCGGCCCTTAATGCTGCCGGATTTCTGCTCGTCTTCTGGATCTGTCAATCGTTTTTGCACAACGAATGGCGCCGCACTGCCGTTTTTTTTCAGAGTCGTTTGATCAGTTGAATGATGTTGGGACGATTCATCCAATGCGCCGTTTGGCGTCGTTTGGGCATTTGTAACAAATACGCAGGCACATAGTATGCCCAATGGCAAAAATTTCTTAATTTGCATGACTTTTAACTACGATTAAAGGTGAGCCGGCTTCGCCGGTTTTTGCCACACGGGTCCGAACCGTGTGGCTTTTTATTTCACCACAAATATAGAACTATTTAGATCAAGTCCAAATAAGAACATAAAACATTTATATTTTCCCGGTATAGTGCAGATCAGATGCTGAACTCAAGGCATTCTGCTTTTACTCAGAATAACCATAAAGCCATGTCACAACCGGATCCCAACCAAGGTCGAAACGCTTCAGGCCCTTTCAACCCCGGGTGAATCCCGAATGTAATATGGGTGTGACCCCTTTGTGAGGTAAGCCTATCTTAAGCTAAGGGCTAAATGAACTGGGGGGAATTACTTAAACCTGATGGCTTTGAGCGGACTGATCTTACTGACGAGCATGGAAGGGATGATGAGTACCAGGAAACAGATGACCACAGTAGCTATATTTAAAAGCAGCACATCCAGGAAATGAATTTCTATGGGCACATAAGAAAGATAATAAGATGACTGGTCCAGCTTAAATACATGGGTATATTGCTGGATAAAACCAAGACCCAGGCCGAGTATATTGCCCAGCAGCAGGCCGATGCCGACCAGGTAAATGGCGTTGTACAGAAAAATCTTCATGATGCTCACATCGGTCATACCCATAGATTTGAGCAGGCCGATCATATTGGTACGTTCCAGGATCATAATGAGCAATGCTGTGATCATGTTGATAACCCCCACTACCATCATCAGTACCAGCAGGACAGTCGTATTGACATCAAGGAGAGACAGCCAGGTAAATATAGCTGGAAAATATTCCTGTACAGATTCAGATTTGAGCTTGATCTCCAGGCCCTTGTAAATGTCGGCAGAGGTTTGCTTCAGCCTGGAAAAATCTTTGATCCTGATCTCTATTCCCCCTATTTCATCGGCCTTCCAGTTGTTCAGCCTCCGGATCAGGTTGAGGTCGCCGATGACAAAGTTTTTGTCGATCTCTTCTACTCCGATATTATAGATACCGACAATTTTAAAAGGCCGTTTACGCGGCGGGTCCTGTACGAAATACATGATGAAGTTGTCGCCGATCTTCAGGTTCATCCGGCTGGCCGTAAACTGCGAGATCATGATCTGCCGCGTGGCTTTGGTACTATCGCTAAAGTCAATGACCGTACCACTCACCAGGTGCTTGCGGATGTAATCCCAGTTGAAGGTTTTATCTATGCCCTTAAAGTTGATCCCTTCTACTTCATTGTTGGCTGAAATAATGGCCGGCTTGGTGGCGTATGGCTGGAAATATTCTACTTCCGGGTTCTTTTTCAGATTATTGATGGTCTCCGGCGCAGGAACAAAAGGAGAAAGTTCAAATGAATTGTTGAGGTCAAACTTGAAGATCCGCACATCACCGATATATCCCCTCACCTTTTCCTGGATCTCAGTCTTGAAACCCTTAATGATCGCTACAGAAAGCATCATCACGGCCAGACTGAGCATCACTCCTGCTATAGCGATGCGGACAATGAGTTTGGAAAATGTACGTTCTGACTTGAGCGCAATGCGCCCTGCTATGAAATATTCTGTATTCAATCTTATGCGCCGTTAAGTTGTTCAAAAGTGACAGGGCAAAAATGCAAATAAAATTTTGATTCCGGGCTTATCCTATTTGATCCGAGGCTTATCTTCTTTACGCTAGCGGGGAGCAGAAAAATCACCTTCTCAGAGAAGACATAGGACTCTGTGCGCTTTTTCAGCGCGCTAGGTCCAGTCTTCGAAGAGAACGGTTATTTTTTCCTGCTCCAAGCGGTTAAAAACAAATTGCCCCCTAGCCATAAAAAAGAGATCTCTTGTTATAGTTGAACAAGAGATCTCTCCTATCGTCGAGATGACGGAAACTTCTTACTTAATCGTCAGTAAATACTGCACCACATTCGCCAGGTCTTTCTCGCTCAGCTGCAGGCCTGATGGCTCCGGCATGATCGAGGTAGAGAACTGCTTGCGCGAGGCAATGTCTGATGCTTTGATGTTGTACTTCTCACCAGCCATGCCTTTGAGCACTACCGTCTGTCCATCAGCCTGTAAGAACCCGGAAACCGTAGTTCCGTCTTTTTTGGTGATCAGCCAGGACTCATAACCAAAGGCCATACCAGCACTCGGATTGATGATGGCATCAAGTAAGCCATTTTTTTCAAACTTCTTGCCGATCAGGGTCAGTTCAGGGCCAATGTTTGCACCTTCATTGCCCACTTTATGACAAGTGGTACATTTGTTCTGGAACACCAGGCGGCCTGCTTTTGCATCACCGGTCAGCTTAGCAATTTTAGGAATGGAAAGTACAGTCGTCACACCTGGTTTTTTGAAATAATCGCTGGCCAGCACACGCACGGTCTGTTCAGGATTGCTGAAGATCACGGTACTGATCTCATCAGTCAGTTCTTTGGACAGTTTTTTATCGACCGCCATACCAATCAGCATCTCTCCGCCGATCTTATCTTTGGCCATTGCTTTGGCAGCTTCTATTTTATCTTTCTGTGAGGTCGCGCTGTTTTCGAGCTTCTGCTTCAGTGCCAGCATTTTCTTTTGTGCTGCTACGTTTACCGATGAGGCGGCTTCAGGAATTGTGATTTTATAATCGGCCCACTCATTGCCCTGACGGTAACGCAGCCACCAAAGAGCCTGTTCTTTTACTGAGGCATCTGCATTGGTCATCAGTTCCTGCATGGCATCGGCTGCCTGCTGGTCTTTGACAAAGCCAATAGCTACAACGGCCTGTTTGCGCTGCTCAGCAGAAAGCTGGCTGGATGCGGCACGCTGCTTCAATGCAGGTAAAGCTGCTTTTGGATGCAGGCGCCATACGATGCCGCTGAATGCTGGGCTCCATTTTAACGGATCGCCGCCGAGTTTGGTGTTCAAAACAGGGTAAAGTGCTTCTTCTTTGCCCATTGCTGCCTGACCTAAGGCTTCCAGGTAATAACGGTCTTTGCCATCATATTGTTCTGCCAGGGCAGTGATGATGCTTTGGGTTTTATCCAATGGCACGTCGCGCAATGCTACGGCCACTTCACGGCGTACTGCCGCGGATGGATCTTTGCTGAGCTGATCAGCATAAGGAATAATATCTGGTTTTGCTTCTCTTAAAGCACGGAATGCGGCGATGCGCAGGTTTGGATCGTTGTCTTTAAGCAGGCTTTCTACAGTGCTAACGCCCTCAGGCCCCATATTGGAAAGCAGCCAGATGGCTCTTGCTCTGTGGTAAGGGTTGGTGGCAGTCAAAAGTTTTTTAACGTCTTTTATAGCTTTGCTGCCTTGTGCTACAAGCAGTACAAAGCCGGAGTTGCGCACATTGATCGCCGGGCTCAACAAGGCTTCTATCTGTCCTTTTGTAGTTTTCAGGCTCAGTTTAGGGCTGGTCAGCTTTTTGCCTTTTGGTACGATGCGGTAGATACGGCCTGTGCCTGTTGTATCTGTCATCCGGTGGCCACCGACCATACTGTCGTACCAGTCAGCGACATAGATCGCTCCGTCTGTGCCTATGGCTACGTCACTCGGGCGGAACCATTTGGTTTTTTCATCCTGACCTACCGAGCTTTTCGCTACGGCTACTTCGTCATCAGACAGAGAAGTGATCAGGTTCTGACGGTTCAGGTCATATCCGGCTCCATTGACTCCGGGTTTGTAGGCAAATACGACGTTACGTCCGGCATCGCAGGCCAGCAGCATACCGCGGTATTTCTCGCCAAGTGCATCGCCTTCATTGAAGGCTACTCCTGTTGGTGAGCCTGCGCCGGTATTGTCTCCGTAAGGGAGTACTCCCGGATCTTCCTGGTGCCAGTGTGCCGCAGGGGTACTCATGCCTGGACGACGGTCATTTTCCCATCTGCGGGTACCGTCTGCACTGGCATAGCCCATATTGGCGCCTTCCATCAGCCAGGAAACGCGGACGCCTTTATTTCCGTCGTCGTCATTGTCGTTCTGCCACATGTTGCCGTAAGAATCCATGGTAAATTCATAGGAGTTACGGAAGTTATGGCCCAGTACTTTCAGTCCGGTTCCGTCCGGGTTTACGCGCATGGCTATTCCTCCTACCCAGACTTTTCCGTCGTCACTGACCAGGCCACCTTTGTTGGTATTGTTGTAAGGAGACCCGCCGTTATAGTTACTTCCGGAGCGCAAATGCCAGCCGGCTTTGTCGGTTACAATATGGGGTCCGGCGTTGCCTGCATTGAAATAATATTTACCGTCCGGACCGGCAAAAACTGCATGTAAACTGTGGTCATGGTCCAGACCGCCAAATCCTGTCAGGAATACTTCTTTTTTATCTGGTTTGTCATCGCCGTTTTCGTCTGTATAAACGATCAGTGAAGGGGCACAGGATACGATCACTTTGTTGCCGATCACAGAGATGCCAAGCGGTGCGACAAGATCCTTGTCCTGTACGAATATTTTGGAGGTTTCGGCCACGCCGTCGCCGTCTTTGTCTTCGAGGATCACTACCCGGTCACCTTCTGCCCTGTCTTTGAAATGAGGTGCTTTGTTGTTGTATTTTCTATAATTTACAGCCTCTGTTACCCAAAGACGTCCTTTGATGTCTACGTCGATATTGGTGGGGTTATAAAATTTTGGGGATTCTGCCCAAAGGGTGCCTTCCAGGTCATCCGGAAGAAACAGCTGGGTCTCATCTGAAAGGTATTTGTCAGGGACTTTCAGGTCGAGGTTTTTTTTCAGGGTATAGCCTGAAATTACTGCAACCGCTGCAGCAATAGCAATGATTTTGATCTTCATGGTTATCATTTGGTTTTGTCAGCCCAATATAATAAACTTTGCTTGAAATTTTTACCTTTATAGTGTACATGATACACAATGATAAGAACTTACCTATAATGACAAATTCTTTAACTCAGATTTTCAGTATTACGCTGCTGGTACTTGGGCTTAATGCCTGTGGCTCTCCTAAATTCAAGTTTAATCCTGGTGTTCCTGATCCTTATAAGGTCAAAGCGGAGGACATTGACAAGCCGAAAAAACTGCTCACCGGAGCTGAGCAGACGGGGCTTTATGTTCCTTATCTGAAAGGGAAACGGGTTGGTATGGTGGTCAATCCTACGTCGGTCATCGGCAGGGAGACAACTGTAGACAGCTTACTAAAACTGGGGGTGAAAATTGTAAAGATCTTCGGACCTGAGCATGGTTTTCGCGGCAACGCCAGTGCGGGTGTGCATGTGAGTGATGATGTGGATGCAAAAACCGGTATCAAGGCGATCTCGTTGTATGGCAAGCACTCGACGCCTACCAAAGAGGATCTTGCTGATGTCGATATTATGATCTTTGACATCCAGGATGTTGGCGTCCGTTTTTATACCTATATCAATACTTTACAGCGTGTAATGGAGGCTTGTGCGGAGCACAACAAGGAACTTTTGATCCTCGACAGGCCGAATCCGAACGGTTTTTATATTGACGGGCCGATACTAGAGCCTCAGCACAAGTCGGGAATTGGTCTGAAGCCTATTCCTATTGTTCATGGATTGACAGTAGGTGAATATGCGCAGATGCTGAACGGCGAGGGCTGGCTGGACAATAAGCTGAGGTGTAAGATCAGGGTGATCAGGGTGGCAAATTATACACACGATATGCCGTATGTGCTTCCGGTAAAGCCATCTCCGAACCTGAATACGGCGCAGTCGATCTTGCTTTACCCAACCACCTGCCTGTTTGAGGGGACTTATCTGAACCATGGCCGGGGAACGCAGTTTCCTTTTACTGTAGTGGGTGCGCCTTACCTGAAGGGTAAATATGATTTTTCTTATACGCCGGTGAGCATTAAGGGAATGTCGGAGACGCCTTTGTTTATGAACCAAGTCTGTTATGGGCTAGACCTGAGAAATTATGATACTTCTATTTTTAGAAAAACTAAACAGATCAATCTGGGCTGGATCATTGAATTGTACAAAGCTGCACCGAATAAAGCTGATTTTTTTAATTCGAAACTGAGCAAGGAAATGGGTACGATCGAGAAACTGGTCGGGACCTCTGCTTTTCGCCAGCAGATTATTGATGGTAAGTCCGAAAAGGAAATCAGGGCAAGCTGGGAGCCGGGCCTGAGCAGTTATAAAACAATGCGCAAGAAGTATTTGTTGTATCCTTAGTGAGGACGGCGGGAGAGGATGATGGTAATGATCGCAGGCCCGTCATCTCGACGATAGGAGAGATCTCCTGGTTAAGCATAATTCAAGAGATCCCTCGGTTCCTCGGGATGACGACCGTGTTAATACCTGGATGACGACCGTGTTAATATCGGGATGACGACCGCTTATTTTAAACAACCAATAAATATGAACAGCGAACCAAAAAAGAAAAATGACAAACCCAGCAGCAACTTTAGGGAAGAAGTTCCAAAAGGAAAGGTATCCGCTGGTGATAAGGCTGTTAAAAAACCTGAAGATATGGATTATGACAGGAAAGAGCCTCATTTTAAAAATCCGGCCAAACAACGGGAACAGGGTGAGCAGCCTGTGCACCCTATAAAAAAGGCACCAAAAATTTAAGCATGCTGTCATTGGTAGTTTAAGCGGCCTTCCCGTGTTTCGGCTTTTGAGTTTTTGACTTTTGAGCGGCTCTTAAGAATTGCATCAGTACTTTTTCATCATTTTCCAGGGCAGTATCGCTGATAGATGATTGAATATTGATTTTTTTGAGGTATGTGGAAAGCTCATCGTTTTCGAAGGCTTCCAGGAGCAATGGGTAGACATAGGAACTTTTACAGACTGCCCTGGTGTTTCCAAGTTTGCCGGCCACGCAGTCCAGCACTTCGACGATAATTTTCTTTTTCGGCCTTTCAATATCGTGTACACTGCATTTGGCCAATTGCCTTAGGGCCTCCAGTGTCCCACCCCATGTGCGAAAGTCCTTTGCGGTAAAGTCACTTCCGGTGATCTCGCGGATATAGTTGTTGATCTTTCCGGAATCAATCGGTCGGTGTTCCTGCCCATCGGTGTAGTACTGAAAGAGATTCTGTCCGGGAATTTCTTTGCATTTCTTCACCAGTTTCGCGAGTGTCCTGTCGTTGAGGTCTACGTTTTGCCGCACTCCTTTTTTCCCGGTAAAGCTAAGTTTAAGACGGTCCCCGTTGATCTGTACGTGTTTATTTTTCAGGGTACTGAGTCCGTAGCTGCCGTACAATTCTCTGTAGGATTCATTTCCTACCCTTATCAATGTTTTTAGCATCACCCGCATGCAGATGGCCAATACTTTTGTTTCATCAAATTCTTTACGCTTTAAGTCTTTTGCTATTTGCTTCCGTGCTTGCGGGAGGACTTTGCCAAATTCCAGTAAACGGAAATATTTGCTATCAGACCGTCTTGAGGTCCATTCCGGATGATACTTGTATTGTTTTCTACCTGCAGCATCAAAGCCGGTGACCTGCAGGTAGGCACTCTTTCTGCTCGCAATCCATACATTGGTCCATGCTGGCGGGATCACGAGCGCCTTTATTCTGGCCAATTGATCCTCACCGGCAATCCGGTTTCCGTCCTTATCTTCATAATAAAACGCTCCCGGCTTCCCTTTTCTGTATATGCCTGGCTGACTATCAGTTGCATATGTCAATCCGCTTGATCTGATCTCCTCGATGGTTTGTACCATATAGTTTTCCTAAAATATGCGTTTAATTTTTTATTTTGCAGGCTCATTTTGCCGTTAATCTCAAACAAAAACATATGAAGCCCTCAGGATCTTTCAAATCAAACAGAGAATGACCGGATCACGATCGCTTCATTACAATAAAACCCCTGAAGGCAGCTTGAAGACAATAAAAAATTTAATACTACTGAAGAACCAAACAATAAAATTATGAAAATAGTTTTCATGGGCACTCCCGATTTTGCAGTGGCATCTCTTAATGCTTTGGTTGAAGCTGGTTTTGAGGTCGTTGGCGTGGTTACCGCTGCAGATAAGCCTGCCGGCAGGGGCCAGAAATTGCAGGAAAGTGCTGTAAAGCAATACGCAGTATTAAAAGGCATCCCGGTTTTGCAGCCGCTGAAACTGAAAGATCCTATTTTCCTGGAGGAACTGAAATCGCTGAATGCGGACCTGCAGGTGGTGGTGGCTTTCCGGATGCTGCCGGAGCTGGTGTGGAATATGCCTCCGAGTGGTACGATCAACCTGCATGCGTCTTTACTTCCTCAATACAGGGGTGCCGCTCCCATCAATCATGCCATCATCAACGGAGAAAAGGAAAGCGGTGTGACTACTTTTTTCCTGAAACATGAGATTGATACGGGTGATGTGATATTTTCCGAAAGGGTGGAAATAAGGTCTGATGAGACTGCGGGGGAGCTGCATGATGAGCTGATGCATGCCGGGGCGGGATTGCTGGTTAAAACTGTAAGGGCGATAGCCAATGGTGATTATCAGGAGCAGCCGCAGCCGCAAAGCGCTGAATTGAAGCATGCGCCCAAGATCTTTAAAGAGGATTGCCTGATTGACTGGAACCAGCCTGCCTTAAAAATATATAATCAGATCAGGGGCCTGAGTCCCTATCCGACGGCGTTTACCAAGCTGAATGATAAGGTCCTGAAGATCTTTAAGGCGGAGCTTGAGGATAAGGAGCCGGGCATTTCCGCCGGGGCCTTCCTGTCTGATGGCAAGACTTATCTGAAGTTTGCCGCCAAAGACGGTTTCATTAAATTGACCGATCTGCAATACGAGGGTAAAAAAAGAATGAGGACTGATGAATTTTTAAGGGGGATGCGGTTGTAGTTACAGCAGGTTCAGTTTTGCGCTAAGTTCTTTTGACACTTCATTGAAGTAGCGTTTTCGCCCATAGCCCATTACCCAGCGAACACCACCTGTTGCATTGGTAACAAATACTTCGTCTGCTTCCTTTAAAACCTCAGGATTGATCTGTGCTTCGACCATTGAAATGCTGTTCATCTTCGCAATGTTCATCACCACACCCCTCATTACACCTGTAATGCAGCCTTCTGACAGCGCAGGGGTATAAATCTGCTGATTGTAAACCACAAAAACATTTGAACTGATGCTTTCACAGAGGAAGCCATTTTGGTTCAGTATAAATGCTTCGTCCAAACGGTGCTGTTTCTTGTACAATCCGGCCATGACGTAAAGCAGGGAATTACTTGTCTTATAGTTGGCCAGCTTGTCTATTTGTTTGGTCAGTTCGTCGTATACATCAACGATCAGGCCTTTTTTATTGAGTTCGTAGTTGTTTTCTGTCAGGGCAGATGCTTCTAGGATGTACCCTGATTTGTTGTTTTCCGGGGTGTAAAGACCCTCTCCTGCACGATAAACTGAGAGCCTGAACCGTACATTGTCCCTGAGCTTGTTTTTCCTGCAAAGTTCGGTGGTCTTTTGTCTTAAAAAATATTCGTCAAGAAGGTTTCCCCCTTCAATTTTAAGCGCTTTCATACCGGCTTTTAGCCTGTCGGCATGCTGTTCGGCAAATTTTAGTTTGCCATTGCACATCCTCATGGATTCAAATAGTCCGTCACCGTACCTGAATCCACGGTTATGGGCGGTTAGTATGGGCTGGTCCGCAGGAACGAATTCGTCGTTGTGTAAAATATACTCCATGAAGCCAATTGGATTATTCTGGTGCTTGTACTATATAATTTCGCCACTTGCTGAGGGCCTCATCAAAATCGGCAGGCAAAGGTGCTTCAAACTCCATGTATGTCCGGGTAGTTGGATGGATAAATCCTAATGTCTGCGCATGAAGGGCCTGACGGGGCAAAATATTGAAGCAATTTTGCACAAATTGCTTGTATTTGTTAAAGGTTGTGCCCTTTAGTATTTTGTCGCCGCCGTAATTGGCATCATTGAACAGCGGATGGCCTATATGTTTCATGTGTGCTCTGATTTGGTGTGTGCGACCGGTCTCCAGCTGGCAGCTGATTAAAGTCACATAACCTAAACGTTCTAAAACGGTATAATGTGTTACTGACCACTTACCTTTTTCTTCATCGTCATAATTATCCATAATGATCCGGTTTTTTGCACTGCGTCCAATATATCCGGTTACGGTTCCATTTTCGGCGATATCCCCCCAGGCCAGCGCGATGTATTTGCGGGTGATGCTGTGGTCAAAGAACTGTTTGGCCAGCTTGGTCATGGTGATCTCGTTCTTGCTGATGAGCAGCAGACCGGAGGTGTCTTTGTCTATCCGGTGTACCAGCCCGGGCCTGCCTTCATTGCCGGGCAAATGAGGCAGCTGCTCAAAATGAAAGGCCAGCGCATTGACCAGTGTGCCTGTGTAATTGTTAAAGCCCGGGTGTACGACCATCCCTGCAGATTTATTGACAATCAACAGATCCTGGTCTTCATATACGATATCAATGGGAATGTCTTCAGGATAAACTTCGGTATCCCGTGGCGGATGTGGAAAAACTATGGAAATTTCATCAGCCGGCTTGATCTTATAGCTGGATTTTACCGGCTTTTTGTTGACCAGGACGTTCTCCGCCTCGATTGCATTCTGGATCCGGCTCCTTGACGCGTTTTCCACACGGTGCATTAAAAACTTGTCAATCCGCAGCAAAGACTGTCCTTTATCAACAACAATGTTCAAATGTTCATAAAGATCCTGATCTTCTGATTCTTGCAGCGTGTTAATATTTTCCATTAAAATATCTTCTCTTTTCAATTCCGGACGAGGGAAAGTATCGCGTTTTAATGTAGTTAGGGGCTTTTTTTTCATAATATCAGGAATAGTGCAAAGCTAATCTTTAAGAACAACATATCGGATAAACAAATTGGCCTATTTTTTGTTAAGAGGCTTCCTGTACCCTAACAACCCTGCTTATGAAAAATTTTACTCAAAATGTAAAGATAATTCTTAACTTTTTCCCATATCTGATCAAAAAGATTTATTTCAAACATTAATTATTCAAGGTTAACTCCCCGGCTTATATATTTGTAACCACGGTTATGAAGATTTACAGCCCTATACAGCAATTAAAGCATCCTTCCAGAATAAACATTTGGGTTAAAAGAGATGATTTAATTGATCCCTATATCTCAGGGAATAAATGGCGCAAGCTCAAATACATTTTAGAAGAAGCTAAAAATCTTAAAAAAGATCATCTGGTCACTTTTGGTGGTGCATATTCCAACCACCTCGTAGCTACGGCTGCTGCCTGCGCTGGAAATGGTTTAAAAAGCACTGCGTTTGTGCGTGGGGAGGCGGTAGAAAACGAAATGCTTTTGCTTTGCAGGCTTTTTGGCATGCGGCTTATATTCACGGACAGAAGGGATTATAAAGAAAAGGATAAATTGTTCCGCAGACACTTTGCCGAAGATTCCTGTGCCTTTTTTGTAGATGAGGGAGGTGCCGGAATAGCTGCTGTGAAAGGCTGTGCCGAACTCATTGCTGAGCTTCCACCTGATATTGACCACCTTTTTTGCGCTGCCGGAACCGGAACCACCGCTGCTGGCCTCCTTAAAGGCATTTTAGAATCCGGGTCAAAAACTATACTTCATGTGGTTCCCGTATTAAAGGGCGGGGATTTCATTGCGGATGAGATTGCGAGATATACCGGCAGCTCGGATCAGCTGATCCTGCACACGGATTATCATTTTGGGGGCTATGGCAAAACACAGCCTGGATTGATTTCATTTATAAAGCGCTTCGTAGCTGAGGAAGGTATGCTCATAGATCCGGTATATACGGCCAAGCTGTTCTTTGCAATTGACGATCTTGTTAAGAAACAATATTTTAAAACCACTGACAAGATAGCCGCGGTTCATACGGGTGGGCTGTTGGGTATCTGGGGAATGAAGGAAAAGTTCAGAGGGGATGGTTGAAGTTCTTAAAAACTGACAATTCGTTAATTGTCAGATATTTTGTGTTTCCGGTTTCAAAACGCTCATGCAGGCTGTATCTTTTGAGTTCACCGGATTCCTGCTGTTGTAAAACTCCAGCCAGTGCAGCGGCTGTATAGATCGCGCAAAACGGTTCGGCGAAACCGTTGTGACGATACACATAAAATTCATGGCCGGGCTGCTGCCTGTAGATTCCGATAAGGACATTCAGGGTGCCTTCGTCCATTTCAGTCAGGTCACAGGCCATCAACAAAAGATCATGATCAGGGAAGCGCTGATGGACACTTAATAACCCGTTTAAAGGTCCCCGGATCGGGATATGATCGATAATCAGCGTTCTTTTAGGGAAAATGTTCCGGTAAGATTGCTTTTGCAGTTCGCTTATAGATATGACAACTTCCAGGTCCTGTTGTGCAAGTTTATCGGCAATGACCGCTGCCCATGGCTGCCCGTCTTTCTGCAACAAGCCTTTATCCAGGCCCATGCGCTTGCTTTCGCCCCCGCACAACACTACGCCCATTAGTTTATTTTTCATGAGCTGTGCTGTTAAATTCATAGATGTGCTCAGCGGGATTTCCGGTGATCTCGGCGCAATTACAGTTTCCGCCCCATTTATGCGTACCATCAGTGAAGTATTCACATTTCCAGATCGGTACTTCGTGCTTTAGCCTGTCCATGATATACCGGTTTGCGTCGTAAGCCTCTTTTCGGTGGGGTGATGCGGTAATGACCACCACCGCACACTCAGAGATCCCGACTTTACCCAGCCGGTGCTGTGCTACCGCTATATTCAGCTGCCATTTTTGGGTGGCCTGATCCAATATTTCCCGGATCATTTTTACAGCCAGCTTTTCCTGGGCCTCAAATTCCAGATAGGCTACTTCTTTTCCCAGGTTATTGATCCTGACGTCTCCGCTAAAAAGCACAACTGCGCCGGCACCCGGGTGGTGTGAGGCAGCAAGCAGCTCTGCAAGTTGCAGCGGCTGGTCAGAGAGTATGTTTTCAGCCCCCGCTGCTTGGCGGGATAACGGAGATCCGGTCATCTGCTTTTAAGTTATAGTGTGAACCGACCAATTCATCATTTACCGCGAAGCGGCAGGCACCAAGTATTCCTTCTGCCTCCGGCTTCTGTGTGATCAGGTAGCGTTTCAGCTCACTGATGTCTTTCAATGTTTCTCCGATCGTAAATTGTTTGTCGTAGAAATCCTTTAGCACTGCAAATACTTCAATCTTCATAATTCTATCCTCCTATATGCATCATGCTCAAATCGCTTCCTGTAAATTTAAATATTTGTTTCTGTAACATGGCCTGTTCGAGTTTACCGGTAAGTTCGGCGCTGTCTGCTGCAGCCCCTCCGATCGGGATCGGGGTATTGCTGCTCAGGCATCCATAAATATTGCCAAAAGAATCCAGCCTCAGACGGTTGCAATCCCCGCAAAAAGGGGCAGTTTCGTTTGCGATGATGCCAAAGATATGCCCTTTGGCGGTCTGCCAGTAATTGGCTGTAGCAGCTATCTTCCGCGGCAGCCTGGCAATACTGTGCCTCGTCTCTATAATCGAAAGGATTTCCTGCTGGGAAAAGAAATAATCTTTGGAGTTTTCATGTAAATGTCCCATGGCCATGACCTCCAGGAAACGGATCTTTAGATTTTTACCGGACGCATGGTCGAGCAATGGCAGAACCTGATGCTCGTTGATTCCGCGCATGACTACTGTATTTAGTTTGACTTCAATTCCGCATTCCTGTGCCTTATCAATACCACGGAGTATTTTGTCCAGTCCGCGGCGGCGGCTTATTTTAAAAAATGTCGCTTCGTCTATGGCGTCCAGTGATACATTGATGGATTTTAAACCTGCTTTTCGCAATGTTTCTGCCTGCTGTTCAAGCAGTACTCCGTTTGTAGTCAATGCCAGGTCTTCAATTCCAAATTGAAGCGCTCCGTTAACGATCGTTGCCAGATCCCTGTATAGCAGCGGCTCGCCGCCGGTAAGGCGCAGTGTCTGCAGATCCAGCTGCTGGTGCAATCGCCCGATAATGCTCAGCATTTTCTCAGCAGGCAGGGCTTGCGATTGCTGCAGTATATAACTTTCCCGCATTTCATCCTGACCACAGGCGCAGTATACACAGCCCAGATTGCAGGTATTGATCAAACTCACCCGGAGGGTTTTGAATTTTCGGTCGTATATATCCCCTGGCTCAATCATGATGTAAAAATAGCAAGTATCGGTAATATTTATTTATACTTCTTTTAACATTGCATAAGCATGTATTTGCTTACCGGTAAAAAATCCATCTTTTCTGAATTACAGATGGGACATTTATAGGTATCCGGCAAATCATCAAACCCAATGCCGGGGTTTATCTCATTGATTTCGTCACCAAATTCTTCATCGTATACAGATCTGCAGTTTTTACACTGATGAACCATAATCAGCGATTTGTGATCTTCTTCCTCTTCAGGGATATGTTCGGCACGCAACAGCAAGGCATCTTTTGTTTGCAGGTCATAATAATGATCACAAAGTGTGATCAATGCCGGTGTGAGTTCGCTCAAACTGATATCCGTTCTGAAAGTTACGAAATCTTTTGAGTTTGGATTGAAATTACGGGTATGCAGTATATCAAAAATTTCTTTATCGGTATTCAACTGTTTTCTGATGATTACTGAGCCGAATAACCCGGTTTTGGGATTCACCTTAACTGCAAATGAAAGCTTGAAGGTTCGCAGGTCTTCTTTATCAAACTGTTTAACCAGGTATTGCTTCAGGCCAAGTCCGTAATCGCACAGGTCTTCCACCTGCCAGTTGAGCTCGTTAGAAGCATGGCGTATATTGATGCGGTGTTTGGCCATGACCATATTCCAGGGCAATTGTTCTTCTATTCCTTTTATGATAATGGATTTCCAGGGAGTAATGTAAAACTGGGCAATCCGTGACCTGATGCATAGTGTGCAGACATCTTCTAAAAAGTCGCAGGAAAAGGATTCGTCTCTGCGGTAAATGCCCAGCCAGAATTTATTGCTGTCATACCGGTTAAACCCTTCATAATAAGGAAGGCTAAAATCCGGAAGTTCAAGCTGAACTGTACTGTGGTACTGGATAAATTTAGTTTCATTCCCGACTTTTTGATAGAGTACCGTACCATTTATATCTTCCTGGTTGCAGTAAATATCAGGCTTTTTTAATATCGCTTCTTCAATATCTTTACTCAGTATGGCAATGTCTTCTGTATAGACCAATACCGGCCATACATAAAAGATACTGGTCTTGGGAAACCTGATGTGCAGGTGCCAGTAATTGCTTACCGCTGAAACGATGAAATTGAGGTTGCCAGTAAAAAAAGGGACAAAGGTCTGATTGCTGTTGATCAGGTTGATCTTCAGCTGAGGTTTGTAATCAAAAAGATCCAGAACATCTTTATAAACACCCTCACCAAGCCAGTTCGGATTGCCAAATAAATTTTGGGCCACATAAGAACTGAGTATGTTTGGATACTGGCCGGCATCGAGCTCAAAATCTATGTTGGCGACAAAAAACTCATGCTCAAGCGATTCAAGCTGCTCTGCATTGGCATTGATGAACAACTGCTGGCGTGTGCCAAAACGGACCTCTGTTATGCCTGCGTTCTTTGCCGCATCCAGTATTTCCAGCATATCACCTGCAGCTACTACCCCTCCCGGGAGATTGATTTTGATGGTATGTATTTTTTCCTCGGCCATATCCTGTTTATTTACACTGCGCTTAACAGTTGTTCAAGTATGCGTTTCACCTCCGGTCTGCAGGATCCGCAGCCAGTCCCTGCACCAGTTGAAGCACAGAGCTGTTTCAGATCGGAGCACCCCTCGGTGATCTTTGTTTCGATATTGCCCTGACCAACATTATTACAGCTGCATACCAGCTTACCCATTACAGGGTCTGGCTTATTCCCGCTCCGGAGCAACTGGATTCGCTTTTCGCTCAGTTCAATCTTGTTTTCTATGAGGTTCCTGAATTCCTGAAATTCTGCTTTATCGCCGATGAGGATCGCCCCTACCAGTCTGTCCTGATGTATAATGCATTTTTTATAATAGCGTTTGGCTTTGTCAATGAATACGATCTCTTCGTAATTTTTCTCGTCCGGAGACTCAGACAAACCAATGCTGCACAGGTCAAAGCCCTGGATCTTAATGATGTTCATTAAAGTGCTTCCTTCATAATAGCTGGAGATGTCGCCATTGACGTATTGAGCTACCACTTCGGCCTGCTGTTCTGCCGCCGCGGTAATGCCATACATCATGTCCTCAAATTCGGCGATTTCGCCAATGGCGAAGATAGCCGGATCGCTTGTCTGCATCCTTTCATCCACCACAACTCCGCGCTTGCACAAAATGTCAGATTTTTTGGCGAGCTCAATATTTGGGCTGGTACCTATGGCCATGATCACCGCATCGCAACTGATCTTTTTACCGCTTTTTAGTCCTATGCCGGTAAGTTTTGATCTTCCATAAAACAACTGCACTTCTTCATTGTAATAGATGTCGCAACCCATTCCCGCCATCTGTTCGCTAAGCAGCTGACTGCCCAGTGAATCCAGTTGCCGGCTCAGAAAGCGGGACACGCGCTGTACGATGGTCACTTTTATTCCGGTCTCAATTAATGACGCCGCCATCTCCAGTCCAAGAAGGCCGCCGCCTACGATAACCACTTCTGCTTTTTTGGAGATGTGTTTTTTAAAATTGTCGGCATCGGTGCGTGTCCGCATACTAAAAATGCCCGGTAATGATGGCACATTTTTAGGAATGGCCGGACGACTACCTGTGGCCATGATCAGCACATCATAGGCAGTTCTTATTCCTCTGGAATCAACCACATATTTATTTATCCGGTCTATCTCTTCTATACTGATCCCCCGCAAAAGGTTAATGTTGTACTCAGGCTCTTCTTCGTCTTTCATTTTTACCAGCTGCTCCCAGGTTTGTTCACCACTGATATAATCCGGGAGCATCACTCTGTTGTAAAATGGAAGGTTCTCCTTGCTAAAAATGGTGATTTCGTCTTCAGTGTTCAGCTCCCGGTATGATTTCACAAAGCCATAGGCACCGGCACCGGCCCCTACGATCACGATGTGTTGTTTTGGTTTCTTATATTTTTCGATGCTAACCGCGCAATATTTAAAATCAGGTTCTTTAGAGATCGGGTCGATCAGCGTGCTGGTCAGGTTATTGGTCCTGTTCAGGTCGCTGCCCAGTATTTTGCCCCAATGCATGGGCAGAAACACCACTCCTTTTTTAATCGCCGGTGATAGTTTTGCTTTTACACGCACATCTCCGCGCAGAGATCTGACCACTACAATATCGGAATCCTGAATGCCAAGTTCATCAGCGTCGTCAGGATGAATTTCTAAAAATGCCTGAGGAATGTGTTTTTTAAGCTTATTGACCTTCCCCGTCTTGCTCATGGTGTGCCATTGGTCCCGGATCCTTCCGGTGGTGAGCACATATGGAAAATCAGGCCCGGCCTTTTCACTGCTAAAATCATCCGGAACGGCATGAATGATCGCCTTTTTGCTTTCAGTATGGAATTTTTTGTCTGTAAACAAGCGTGCGGTCCCCGAATCCATACGTTTACTGTATGGCCATTGCACGGTATTCTTACGCCTGATCACGCCATAGTCAAGTCCGTCCATGCGCAGTGTTGTTTTCGCCGTCAGCCGGGTATGCTCTTTAAAGATCTCCTCGGAGGAACTGAAATCAAAGCCGGGGTAGCCCATTTTTTCCGCGAAGCGGCAGATGATCTCCGAATCCGGAAGTGCATCACCTGGTGCCTCTGTTGTTTTATGCAGATAACTGATCCGCCGCTCTGAATTGGTCATGGTGCCTTCCTTTTCCGCCCATGCGGCCGCAGGAAGGATCACGTCTGCATATTTCAATGTTTCTGGCTTGTTACTGATCTCCTGCACTACAACAAATTTGGCTTTTTTGAGCCCATCTTCTGCAATACGCGCATTGGGCAGACTGGTGAGCGGATTGGTGCAAATGATCCATATGGCTTTAAGACGGCCATCGTTCAGGGCTTCAAACATTTCAGTAGCTGTTAATCCCGGTCTGGGCGAGATTTCTTTGCCTTTCCAAAAGTCCTGAACTTCCTTGCGGTGCAGGGGGTCATTAAGGTTGCGGTGTGCCGGCAGCAAATTGGCCAGGCCGCCAACTTCCCGGCCGCCCATTGCGTTGGGTTGCCCGGTAAGGGAGAATGGTCCGGATCCCGGTTTTCCGATATGTCCAGTGATGAGGTTCAGATTGATCAGACTTAGATTCTTGTTCACCCCGACCACGCTTTGGTTTAGGCCCATGGTCCACATGCTGATGAAGCCCTTAGCATCAGATATGTATTCTGCCGCGGTAATGATATCATATGGATCCAGTCCGCAGATCTCTGCCGATTCTTTCAGACTTTTCTCAAATACGAGCGTACGGTATTTCTCAAAACCTTCAGTATGATTGGCCACAAACTTATGATCGATTTTATCTCTTTCGATGAGCAGTCTGCCAATGGCGTGATTGAGTGTAATGTCGGTGCCGGGATTGATCTGCAAATGAAGATCGGCGTTTGAACACGTATCGGTGACACGGGGGTCGACGACGATGATCTTCACATCCGGGTTTTTAGCTTTGTGGGCTTCTACCCTGCGCCATAAAATGGGATGGCACCAGGCTGGGTTGGCACCGGTGACATAGAAGCAGTCTGCAAGTTCGATATCGTCATAGCAGATGGGCACGCTGTCTTCGCCAAGGCTCATTTTGTAAGCAGCAACCGCACTGCTCATACACAACCTTGAATTGGTATCTATGTTGTTGCTGCCTATGAAGCCCTTGATGAGCTTATTGATGACGTAATATTCTTCAGTGAGGCATTGACCGGAAGCGTAAAAAGCTACCGAATCAGGGCCATACTTGTCTATAAATGTTTTAAATACAGCGGCAGTGCGTTCCAGGGCTGCATCCCAGCTTACCTTTTGCAGCGGCATGTTCTTATTGTACCGCATTTGCGGATACAGCAACCGATCGCTCTGATCGTTTACAGTGTATTGAAGATTTAAACCTTTGCTGCACAGCGCGCCCTTATTTACAGGATGATCTGCATCGCCGCTTATCACTACAGAACCGTTCTTCTCCTTATTGACAATTACTCCGCATCCGACACCGCAGTAACAGCAGGTACTTTTATAAGATCGTTCTCCAATTTCCATAAGGTTATTATTTTGGCTTAGGCCGGTTGTAATTCTGCTTTGAGACTATTACTCTTTGCGGTCTCTTTGTGAAAAGGGGTCATGGTAACAAGCAGACCTATTACGGCAACGGCTATCCCTATATATAAAAATGCATCGGCATAGGTAAGGGATTTGGATTTGAAAAGAAATCCTGCCAGCATTGCTCCGAGATTGCCACCGGCACCAACGATGCCACTTACAGACCCTATTGCTTTTTTATTGATAAAAGGCACTATGGAATAGGTGCTTCCGTTTGCCATTTTCAGAAACAACGCGAAGACCAGCATACAGATAATGGCTACAGTGAGTGTGCCTGCCTGCGCAAAGAAAGTGATCGCGATACCTTCCAATACCAGGAAGGACCCCAGAAGAATACCTTTTCCTCTCAATCCATAGACTTTACCGACCTTGTCGCTCACTATACCCCCAAGCGCCCGGGCGAAGATATTCATGAAACCAAAGATGGCGGCGAGTGCACCGGCAAGAATCAAGGTAGCATTAAAATTATCGACAAAGAAAATGGCTGCAACGTTATCAACTGTTATTTCTATACCAAAACAGGCAGCGTAAGCAAGCGCCAAAACCCAGGTCCGTCTGTCTTTCATTGCCGCAGCAAAAGAACCTTTGGCTTTTTCTGCTTTTGGCCCCCTTTCGATATCGGCATAATTACCGGCGGGTGTGTCTTTGGTGTATTTATAATAAATAAATGCCATGATCAGCAAGATAACTCCGGGCACCACCATGGCGTATCTCCATGAATCTGCACTGCTGCTGTAGCCAAGGGCAACAAAAGCAGAAGCGACCAGGGGCATAACCAGATTAGTTACACCACCACCCAAATTGCCCCAGCCACCGGAAACTGCATTGGCAGTGCCTATGATATTTGGTGCAAACATCATGGAGGTATGGAACTGTGTGATGACGAAAGATGCACCTATAATCCCGATCACAAACCGAAAGATGAGAAAACTTTCATAACTGTTTGACAAGCCGATAAGCATAACCGGAAAGGCGCCAAGCAATAAGAGAATAGTATAAGACAGTCGCGGGCCAATACTGTCACATAGTTTTCCAATGACGAGCCGTGCAAAAATAGTAGCAGAAACTGAGGCAATGATGATGTTACCAATCTGTTCCTTACTTAAATGGAGTTGTTCCCGAACTACAGGCATCAATGGAGCTATGCCGAACCAACCAAAGAAACAAAAAAAGAAAGTAATCCATGTGATGTGAAAAGTTTTCATCTGGATTCCTTTCCATGAAAAGATCTGCAGCTCTTTGAGCGGTTGTGGGATATCAGTAATTGCCATATTTTTTTGATTTAGTGGTTACGCTTAAACACTGATGCAGACATTACAATCTGAATACTTAAATCCGTTGTCAGCACATAAAACAATACAAAAACTTATAAATCTTAATACAATAAGTCAAAAAAATAGCAAATAATCAAACATCTAACCAAATACATTCAAATATTATCAATTTTTAACAACTAAATAACGATATAAATAAGTTTAATGCGATAAATATATTAAAAATCATATATAAAAAGAATTTTAAATAATAAAAACTTGTATAAAATGACAAATACAATAAAAATCTAGTAACATTTCAATAAAAAATTCAGCTTTATACAACTAACGATCATATCACACAGCATAAATAAACAACAACACATGGTTTAATGAAAAAATCCATTGAATTATAACTAAAAAAAACAAAACATCCCTAAAAAGTCGACAAAATCGAACATTTACCAAAAAAATAGGAAATTTTCACCAAAATAAAGCTACAGAAAGAAGAAATTCACCAGATCTCCGCTCGATAGCACATCGGTTTCCAACGGATGCAGCGCAATAGCCTCTGCATTAAGACCAAGCCTGATGTCACCAGACCCATTTATGGAAACAGGCTGAACTGTCATGGAGTCAGCATCAATCCGTGCCGGAAAAAATTCGTCAAGGTTTACTTTTTTCGATCTTGTCCCTTTAAACGGCAATTTAAAATATTGTGGTGCTTCCAGGCCCTGGGACAGGTTCAGAAAAAGCTTGACAAAAAGGTTGAAGGTGACTAAACAGGAAAAAGGATTGCCAGGGAGTGCAAACACCAGACCTCCGTCGGGTTTTGCCCCTACCCATATCGGCTTGCCGGGTCTGATGGCTACTTTATGAAATAACTTTTGAACATGGAGAGCTTCCAGCAATTGAGGCACATAATCTGCTTCCCCTGCGGAAACGCCGCCATTAATGACGACAATATCACTGCGCAGGGCCTCGTTTAAAACCTCTTTTATCATTTCTTTATCGTCCCTGACATGCTGGACAAATGCGGGAACAATGCCGTTATTTTTTAACATGGACCGGATCAGGTAAGCGTTGCTGTTTCGAATTTGATAAGGCAGTATGCTTTGTCCCAGAGGCACTACCTCGTCTCCTGTAGTAACCACGGCAACGGATGGAAGTTTTTGCACCAGTATACGTTCACGCCCGACCACTGCAAGAATACTAATCAGTTGAGGCGTAAGTTTTGCGTATTTATGAGCTACGGTACTTCCTGAAAGCAGATCCTCTCCCTGGCGTGCAATATTCAGATAAGGTTTCATTGACAGCGCGGTCAGTCTAACCTTATCACCCGCTATGACCGAATCCTCCACTCTGATCACGACATTTGCCGGCCCGGGTACTGCTGCACCGGTCATAATTTTATAACAGGATCCTTTTACAAGTTTTTTTGAAGCTGGCTGACCTGCCAAAATGGTTTCTGATACGATAAATTCCCTGATGCCGCCCACCCAATCCTCATAAATAATGGCGTAGCCATCCATCGCGGCACGGTTGAAAGGCGGATAGTCCCGATCGGCAAAAATGTCTTCTGCAAGTACCCTGCCATCCGCGTCATCAGCAGGAACAGTTTCAGCACCTAAAATCCGGGAGTGCGCTGCAATTACCCGGATGGCCCCATCAAAACTGATCATGGCTAGTGCCCTCCGCCTTTCATCATTTTACGGGCATGAAATACGGCGGGCAATATGGCTTCAAGAGACTCCCTTGCGCCATCCGAACTGCCAGGCAAAGTCACAATAAGCGTTTGCGCTATTGAACCTGCTACACCCCGGCTCATCATGGCTAAAGGTGTGCGCATCTGCCCGAATGTACGCATGGCTTCAGTAATACCGTCGGCGTCACGTTCCAGAATTTCTGTTACTGCGGCTACCGTATTGTCGCGTGGACCGAGGCCGGTACCGCCTGTGGTAAATACAAAATGAATATCTTCAGCTACCCATTCTTTAATCTTTTCCTGGATCTGGTGTTTTTGATCCGGAACTATAGCATAATGTTTGACCCGGGCGTTTACACCTTCGAGCATCTCTATAATAATTTTACCGCTTTTATCTTCACGTTTACCTTCGGCAGTGGAATCTGAACAAACTAAAACAGCGCATACAGGAGCTGAGGCGAAATATTTTTGCCGGTCAGACTTACCGCCTGTTTTTTTGAGTAATTTAACATTTCCTATTTCCAGTTCTTTGTCTACCGGCTTGAGCATGTCATAAATTTCCAGTGCCGCTACAGATACGCCTGTGAGCATTTCCATCTCTATACCAGTACGGCCTATCGATTTCGCGGTGCCTCTTATGACAATTCCGGTCCGGCTAAAAACAGCTTCTTCAAATAGCTCCTGATGAATGTCTTTCTGCAAATATTCAAAAGTAATGTCCATGCCGTCGATCGTAACAGGATGGCAATGCGGAAGCAGCTGCGGAGTCAATTTTGCGCCAATAAACCCAGCGGCTTTGGCCACGCCAAAGAGATTGCCTTTGGGGAGCTCATCCCTGGAGATGAGGTCCAATGTTTCGGGAGAGCAATAAATTATCCCTACTGCATCTGCCGTCCTTAAAGTGATCTGCTTACCCGTAATGTCTCTCATGTAGCTGTGTTGATTCGGTCTTTTTGAAATTCAGGTGATCATTTAAAATCACATTGTCAAAACAACTACTAAAATCTGATAAATCACAAATAAAAAATCAATAAATAGCTAAATCGTTATTTTTCTGTCACGTGCGATAATTTTCCAGGTACCCGACAACTCTCCTTCTTCTATCAATGTGGCATATTCATATAAAGCACAGGTCGGGCAGATGTGAAAGGGCAAAGCATAAAGGAGGTCTCCGATTTTCCATTGATGATGTTCACCTGCTTCCAGCACCAGATGCTCCTCGCTCTGGCTAATGATATTAAGATCCGGGGCATTTAAAAAGTACAGCCTTTTTTGCAGGTCATTTTCGGCTGCAATGGATTTATGCCCCAGATCGATGCATATTTTAGTTTCATCCGGCATTGAAATGACACGGCTTAAAATCAGTGCCGCGGGTAAAAAATTCTGCTCAGGAAGCAAATCCTGGTAGCCTTTGTCCCAAAAAATAAAAGTTCCGGGACTGCATTCTACTTCCGTCTTCTTAGCATATATTGGAAATGTGGGTGAGCCGCCTATCACGATGCGGATTGGTCGGAACCCCTTGTTTTCCAGTCCCCTCTTTAGTTTTTCGACAGGACTAAATATCTGTTCACTTAGCTTCTTTCTCATTTCAAGATCCCGTTCGTGAACGTGTCCGTCATAGGCATGAAAGCCCAGAATTTCAATACCCTTTAAAAGTGTAGTTTCTTCATACAAGCTCATGGCTCTGCCGTCCGGCTTAATACCTGTTCTATCCATCCCAACATTCAGGTCTATGTACACCGGTATGCGCAGTCCATTGGACAATGCCTGACCTGATATTTCCCCGGCACTTTCCAAGTTATCAATTAAACAGGAAAATTTTGTTTCGGGGTATTGTTTAATCACAGCTATCAACCTGCCTAGCTTGGGTCCGTTGGGCTGATAAGCAAGCAATACATCCTCCGCATTGCACATTCCGAGCATTTCCGCCTCTGCTATGGTTGCGCATTTAAATTTATTGATCCCGGCCGCCATCATCAGACGTGCAGCTTCTTTTGTCTTATGGGTTTTAACATGTGGTCTGAGCCTTGACGGATCGTCTATCATTTTTACGATAGTGCCTATATTCTTTTTAACCCTGTCCGGATAGATGATCAGCGCGGGCGAATCCAGCTTATCAGGGTTGTTAATGGTATACCACTGCTTATCAGTACGGTCCATATTCATTATTAAATTAATTCATCAACCAGGTAAAGGATGGATTCATAGTTTTTTCCAACCGCATCAGACATGGCCATTTCACAGGTTTTAGCAGTAGAATAGTAACCAGAATAGGTTTTGTTCTTTACCTCTCCGGCTTCCGGAGCTGTCGCTGATGCAGTAAGTTCCGGAAATAAAAATCCTCTGTCACCGGCCATTCCGCAGCAGCCGGTCATCAATGGGATGTCCACCTTATTTGCAAAATGGCTGGCCAGCTGGAATAATTTGCCTTCAAGTCCCATTTTTTTTAATGTACACACCGGATGCAGCACAATGCTGTCCTTTTTGCGCACATCTTTCAGCTTTGGCACGACCTGGTCAAACAAATAATCTATGCTGTCAATGATATTCAGCTGGTCAAAATAATCTTTATTTTCATCTGTGAGTACCGTCCGGCAATGCTGCAAAGTATGTGTACATGAGCTAACGTCAAGGACGACGGGGAATTTCCCGCCGGATGTCCATTTCCAGAGTTTCCTGACCGTTTCATTGGAAGTATATGCATAAGCATTACTGTAACCCTTGGAAGAGAACAGTTGTCCGCAGCACATTCCGTTGATGTCATCAGGAACAAGCACTTTAATCCCTGCTTTATCAGAGACACTCATAAATGTTTGCGGAACACTTTTTTTATGGTCTTTTGCACCGCCCATCATCCTGTTGATGCAGGTTGGAAAATAAACAACAGACCCTTCATCATGTCCTTTAATTTTACCTCTTGCCGCCTGCAATTGGTTACTCCATAAAGGAACTGCCGGGATAATCTTCTTCAGGCCGCCCGTAATATTCCTCATTGTTGATTCGCCAAAAACATGGTTGATACCGTCTCCGGCCTTTACCGCAAGCCCAACCGCAAAGGCGGTTGCACCAAAATTCTTTGCGACTGTCAATGCCAAGCTGTTTGCCGTGTTGCTGTGGCTTTCCCTTCTTAGTCTTTTTACCAGGTCTCCTGTGTTGATGTCTACCGGACAGGCTGTAGCACATAAGCCGTCTACCGCGCAAGTGTCCAGCCCGTCATACTGATATTCCCTGGCCAGCAGGTCAAATTCTTTTTTATTGCCCGATGCTTTTAAACCGGCCAGTTCTCTTCTTACTACTATCCGCTGTCTCGGAGTAAGGGTAATGTTCCGGCTTGGGCACTTATGTTCGCAATAGCCGCACTCGATGCATTTGTCCACTTCCTGCTCTACCGAAGGCAGAGGCTTTAAATTCATAATGTGAGCGTTCTTATGTTCATTGATGATTACTCCGGGATTGAGCAGATTTTCAGGATCAATGGTTTGTTTGAGTCTTTTCATGATCTGATAAGCCTCAGCTCCCCATTCGGTTTCTATAAAGGGCGCCATGTTCCTGCCGGTTCCGTGCTCAGCCTTCAAAGTGCCATCATAGGCTTCTACCACCAGTTTGACCACATCCTGCATAAACAAGTCATAACGTTCAATTTCTGTGGCTGTATGAAAAGCCTGTGTTACGACAAAGTGGATATTCCCGTCTTTGGCATGACCGAAAATGATCGCTTCGTTATAATCAAATTTCTTAAACAGAGCCTGAAGATCAAGAATAGCATCGCCCAGTTTTGCTACAGGAAACGCGATATCTTCCAGTATGACCGTCGTGCCTCCTGCCCTTACCGCGCCAACCGCAGGAAACATTCCCTTACGAAGTTTCCAAAAGAAAGCCTGCTCCTTTACATCCTCCGTAAATACCGGCGGTTCCAGCATAGACAAAGTGGATGCCGAAGAGAGAAATAAATCCCGCTTGGCCCGCAGTTCTTCCAGGCTGTTTGCCTGAAACTCAACCAGCAATGCAGCTGCAGTCTTAGGCAAAGTCTTTAACCTTTCAGGAACACCTTTCAAACTGTCCATTGACCGTAATGAAGCCCTGTCCATCAACTCAACCGCTTCAGCTCCTGAAACAGTTAACGGAATGATGGCCTGACAAGCCGCGTAAATATCCGGGAAATATAAAAATGCGGTAGTTTTATAAGGATAATCAGGAACCGTCTGCATCACTGCTTCCGCAATAAAACCAAGTGTCCCTTCGGCACCGATCAGAAGGTGCGAAAGCACATCCAGCGGATGCTGATGATCAATGAAGGCATTCAATGAATAACCTACCGTATTCTTGGTCTGGTATTTTTTGCGGATCAGTTCATACA
Source organism: Pedobacter ginsengisoli (assembly GCF_030244015.1). Taxonomy (GTDB): domain Bacteria; phylum Bacteroidota; class Bacteroidia; order Sphingobacteriales; family Sphingobacteriaceae; genus Pedobacter; species Pedobacter ginsengisoli. The sequence goes on along the minus strand of NZ_JASSYX010000002.1, from coordinate 54,556 downwards.
GATGTGCATTTGCCGCAAGCTGCCCTTGTATGTCTTTAACGACCCCATAAATATGGGAGCATTCCTGCTCAAATCTCGTGTAATCTGTTTCGTTTTCCGTAGTAAAAGTCTTGCCGTCCGGCAAAATAAAACGGATGTGTTTGGTCGTATGATAGGAATTCAGTTTCACCCCGCAGCACATCCCGCTCGAATTATTAGACAGGATACCACCCATCATCGCGGCATCAATACTTGATGGATCCGGCCCGATCTTTCTTTTATAAGGTTTCAAATGACCATTGACCATGCTGCCGGTTATCCCCGGCTGCACCCTCACCAGTTCTCCGCCTTCTTCGATACTTATTTTATTCCAGTACTGACTCAGGTCCACCAAAATTCCGTCGGTGATGGCTTGTCCTGAAAGACTTGTCCCGCCTGTCCTGAATGTTAAAGGAACTTTATGTGAATGAGAAAAGCTGAACAGTGCTTTTATCTCTGGTTCAGACACCGGCTGCACAACTGCCTTCGGCCTTAAATAATAAAAACCTGCATCTGAAGCAGATGCTACAAGATCAATGAGGCGCGTTTTAATTCTTTCTTTGGGTATTATTGCCTCCAGTAATAGTTTCATGGCATGAAGATCAGCAAAATTGTCAAATTAATCTAAAACTTATTGAGCGCTGTTTCGAGATTAAAAAACAACATTTATAAAAAAACTAAAAAAGACCAAAACCCATTTCATTTCAAAAACCAACTTTAAACTGTTTAAACCCATATTTACACAGCGCGTTCAAAAAGCGCCTAATTTGTTTATTTTGAGCGGTTTTGATTACATTTGGCTTGCACCAAAACATCAAATTATGTATCAGTTAACGGTAAATCCTGAACAGGTAAATGAAACTTTGAGCAAGCATATTTTAGCCGATGGCTTTGACCTGACCTATGACATGGAAAAAAGTCAGGGAGCTTATATCTATGACTCGAAAAACAAACGCACACTACTCGATTTTTTTACCTGCTTTGCGTCTGTGCCGCTGGGCTACAATCACCCGAAAATGATCAATGATGAGGAATTTAAGAAAAATCTGCTGCTGGCAGCTTTAGCAAATCCTTCAAATTCTGATGTCTATACCCAGCAGTATGCGCAATTTGTAGATACCTTTTCCAAACATGGAATTCCGGACTATCTGCCACATGCTTTTTTTATAGCTGGCGGGGGACTGGCCATAGAAAACGCACTAAAAGTAGCGATGGACTGGAAGGTACAAAAGAACTTTGCCCGCGGCTATACTAAAGAAAAAGGCTTTAAGGTCCTTCATTTTGAAAAGGCTTTTCATGGCAGGACCGGCTATACACTGAGTCTCACCAATACATTGCCGGATAAAACCAAATGGTTTGCCAGGTTTGACTGGCCGAGGGTTTCAACTCCCGTTTTAAAATTTCCACTGGAGGGTGAAAACCTGCGTCAGGTCATGGAAACTGAAGCGCAGTCCTTATCCCAGGTAAAACAGGCTTTTATTGATCACAAAGATGAAATCTGCGCAATTATCATTGAACCGATTCAATCGGAAGGCGGAGATAATCACTTCAGGGAGGAGTTTTTGGTAGAATTAAAGGCCCTCGCCGATAAAAATGAGGCTTTTCTGATCTATGATGAAGTGCAGACCGGAGTAGGACTGACCGGTAAATTCTGGTGCCATCAGCATTTTAGTGAAAAAGCGCGTCCGGATATTGTGGCATTTGGAAAAAAAATGCAGGTATGCGGCATATTGGTTGGAAAAAAGGTAGACGAGGTCGAAAATAACGTATTTAAAGTATCGTCCAGGATCAACTCTACCTGGGGAGGGAATTTGGTAGATATGGTACGTTCATCGCAGATCCTGCAGATCATAGCCGAAGATCATCTTTGTGAAAATGCCGCCGTAGTTGGTGAATATCTGAAAGCACAGTTAGAGAAGCTTGCTGCGAAACATAGCCACATGAGTAATGTGCGCGGGAGAGGCTTACTGTGTGCTTTTGATTTTCCGGATAAAGCTATGCGCGATGCCTTTATAGAAAAAGGCTTACAGCACAATGTGATGTTCCTGGGTTGCGGCAATCAGACGATAAGGTTCAGGCCAGCGCTCTGTATCGGGAAGAAACATATCGATGAGGGTATAGCGGCAATGGAAAAGATCTTGCCCGGGCTAAACAAAAGCTGAGAAACCGGTAATGGCACGGCCGACGATTAGGGTATTGATTTCCTTGGTTCCTTCATAGGAATAAATGGCCTCCGCGTCGGCTACAAATCGGGCTACATCATATTCGAGTAATATGCCGTTGCCACCCATAACTTCACGGGCGCGGCTCACTACATCCCGGGTACGCATGGAACAGAATACTTTTGCCAGTGAGGCGTGCTCATCTGTCAGCAGGCCCTGATCCTGGAGCTGAGACAAACGGAAACACAGCGTTTGCATAGCCGTCAGGTTGGACAGCATTTCGACCAGGTGGTTTTGAATGAGCTGATAGGAAGCGATGGGTTTGCCAAACTGCTTTCTGGTCCTGGTATAGTGCAATGCACTTTCATAGGCACCGCGCGCGCAGCCTACTGCCTGCCAGGCTACCCCTGCTCTGGTCATCTTTAGTACTTTGGCGGTATCTTTAAATGAATTTGCATTTTGAAGTCTGTCTTCTTCACCTATCTCGCAGCCGGTCAGTGTGATCAGGCCGTTTTGAACAATCCGGAGTGCCATTTTATCCATCATCTTTTCAACGGCAAAACCTTTGGTTCCTTTTTTCACCAAAAAGCCCTTTACTTCATTGTCATCAACATCACGGGCCCAGATGATGGTCACATCGGCGAAGGTCGCATTGCCGATCCATTTCTTCTGGCCATTGAGTACCCATTTGCTGCCCTGCCTTTTGGCTGTCGTAGTAAGGCCGCCTGCTACACCCGAGCCAACTTCCGGCTCCGTTAAACCAAAAGCACCCAGGGTTTTCAGTTGTTGCATGGATGGCAGCCATTGCGCTTTTTGTGCTTCCGAGCCTAAAAGATAGATCGAGCCCATTGCCAATCCGCTCTGAACACCAAAAAAAGTAGAGATCGACGTGTCTATCCGAGCCATTTCCATGGCCAGGAACCCCTCCATGAGATTTGATTTATTGGGGCAGCCATAACCCTGATAGGTCAGGCCGCAGATGTTCAGTTCTGCTATTTTTGGAATGAGCTCAAACGGAAATTCTGCCCGGAGCCAATAGTGGTTGACGATTGGTTTAACCTCCTTTTCTAAAAATGCCCTGACCTTCAGCTGCAGTTCTCTGTCCTCCTCTTTGAGCGCTTCATCGCCAAGATGATAAAAATCACCTTCTACAGGCGGTAATTCTCTTTTTTTCGCCGGGATTGCCACCATTTTCATTAAGCCCTGCAATTGGGCATCATCGAGGCCCGCTACCGAGTCTACAATCTTTGTAATGTCTACTTTTTTAGAAAGCGCATCCAGTTTTGCAAAATCAACACTTTTGAAGAGTGTATAGGCTGTTTTTAAGGATGAGAAGATACTGGCCATATTTGGAGTTTGCTAATTAAAACAAACCGGAACCCTTTTTGTTGGCTTACAGCAAATTAAAAAGATTGTCAACACCCAACAGCTTGCGGGAAGTAAAACCTTCTGCATACGTGGTGCCTATGGACTTGCCGAACTCCCTTGCCCTGCCGATTACACTTTCAAAGAAATCCGGTGACGAGATATATGTTTCGGGACCGTCTTCATCCGGGTTAAAAAATTGGGTCTTGTATGCTTTTATAGCCGCGATCTTTGTTTCTATATACGGCGTAATGTCTATGATGATATCTGGCCGGATGTAGCGGTCCTGGATGTATTGAAGCATTAATCCGGGGCGCCAGGCTTCCTGCTCATTCCCATCCAGCTGCGTGTGGATCTTTGAAAGGCCTGACAGGAAACAAGCGTCATTGGCAAGATCTCCTGCGCGTCCATGGTCCGGATGCCTGTCATGAAGGGCATTGGCAAGTACGATCTCCGGCTGATATTTCCGGATCATTCTGATGACTTCCAGCTGATGAGCTTCGTCGTTGCTGAAGAACCCATCCCTGAACTTCAGATTTTCACGGGCATCCAGACCAAGTATTTTTGCGGAGTCTGCGGCTTCCCTGTCGCGGATTTCTGCTGAACCCCTGGTACCAAGCTCACCCCTGGTAAAATCAACTATACCAACCTTCTTTCCTTCTGCTATGTGTTTTAAAATAGTTCCTGAACAACCCAGTTCAGCGTCGTCGGGATGAACGGCAAGCACTAATATGTCTAATTTCATTTTAACAATTTTTGTATTTTCTTTTTCACTTTGGAAGACTGGGGGCTGGTAAACGGAAAAAAGTAATCCACTACCTCTCCTTTTCTGTTGATCAGGTATTTATGAAAGTTCCATCTTGGTGTGGATGTTTTGGTCAGAAACTTAAAGATAGGGTTTGCCTCTTCACCCCTTACCATCATTTTGTCAAATACCGGAAACTGTACTCCATAATTGTCCTTGCAAAAAGCACTGATGTCAGCACCCTCAAGCGGCTCCTGTCTGCCAAAATCGTTGGACGGGAATCCAAGTACTTCAAAGCCCTGCGTCTTAAACTCTTCCCGGAGTTCCTGCAGTTCTTTGAGCTGGCCCACAAAACCGCATGCTGAAGCGATGTTTACTACCAGAAGTACTTTGTCTTTATAGTCGGAAAGGTTTTTATCCTTGCCAGTGATCAATTTTGCTTTGAACTGGTGTATACTTTTTGAAGGTTCAGACATGTGGTTACTGGTAAAAACCTGATGATACAATGATGGATTCTATGTCTCTTTCCTCCTGGGGATTATAAGTGTTCTTTAGGTTGTGCCCGACTACCCTCGCCACAGACTGATACAGAAAGGCAGTGAAGCCCCCTTTTGTTTCTTTCACGATATCGTATGTGGTCCTGCCCACCTCGCGGTCTATTAATTTGGTCAGGATCTGGCCCTGCGTGATGGTAAGCTCTTTGATTTCCCGGTTGAACATTTCTTTGATCTCCTTATCGCATTGTTTTACCAGTGCCTTTTGCTGTTTTTTTTCGGTAGCCAGCGCGATGTCTTTTTCCAACTGCTCATACCTTCTTTTAGCATATAGCGCATAGGGCATAACTTTCATTACATTATACCTGAGCCTGTTATAGGCAGCCCTCTCGGCCGGGGACTTAAATATGCGGTTTGCATAGATAACTACTTCATGGAGGGCTATCCAGGGGATCATCTCTCCGTCAACATTAGTACCGGCTACGCGTATTGTGTCATTTTTGCCAAGTACAGGCAACTTTACAGACGCATATCCACTTTGCGCTTTTGCGTCGGCGCAAGTAATAATGACAATTAACAGAATAAATAACCTATAAAATTTCATAAATTTATATCCCCTGCAAAAGTACGGCTAATTTTATATTTTAGTTTTTATTTATAGTCTAATATAAGGTTTTAGCAGCATATGGCCATATATTTTACGTAATTAATACAATAGCACCTGAACTATGAGAAAACATAATTATTGAAAAATTATTGTTCATATTAGTATCATATTTGCATAAAAATGGAATAAGCATTTCATTGGACGGGATAAGTTAAAAACATATTGAAACTGACAGATAGATGAAGAACGCATTGGTGATAGATTTAGAAGCGGAGAAACTAGAGATCCTGAAACGGTACAGGGCGCTTTTGCGCGCTTGTAAGCCAACGATGCAGAGGGGGGACAAAAAAGAGATCAGGAAAGCATTCGACATGGCGCTGGAGAGCCATAAGAACATGCGCAGGAAATCCGGGGAACCTTATATTTATCATCCGATAGCTGTAGCACAGATCGCGGCTGAGGAAATTGGCCTCGGCACTACTTCCATTGTTTGTGCACTGCTTCATGATGTAGTGGAGGACACAGATATCACCCTGGAGGACATAGAGCGGGAGTTTGGAAAAAAGACAGCCAAGATCATTGACGGTCTGACCAAAATATCAGGCGTATTTGATTACAACAGCTCCCTGCAGGCTGAAAATTTCAGAAAAATGTTGCTGACGCTGGCAGATGATGTACGGGTAATCCTGATTAAGCTGGCAGACCGTCTGCACAACATGCGGACTATGGATTTTATGCCCAGACAGAAACAGCTGAAAATAGCTTCTGAAACAATTTATCTGTATGCCCCGCTGGCCCACAGGCTTGGACTTTATGCGATTAAATCAGAACTGGAAGACCTCTCCATGAAATACCTGGAGCCGGATACTTATAAGTACATTGCCACGCAGCTCAACGAGAAAAAAACGGAAAGAACTTTGTTCATCAAAAGATTTGTGGAGCCTATCAACGAGATCCTGGCTGAGCAGGGATTAAAAGCTGATGTTTATGGCAGGCCAAAATCCATCCATTCGATCTGGAATAAGATGAAAAGCAAAAACATTCCTTTCGAGGAGGTTTATGATCTTTTTGCCATCAGGATCATATTGGACAGCAGTCCGGAACGTGAGAAAGCAGATTGCTGGAAGGCCTATTCTATTGTGACCGACTTATACCGTCCCAATCCGGACAGACTGCGGGATTGGGTGTCTTCTCCTAAAGGGAATGGTTATGAATCACTGCACACGACGGTAATGGGACCGAAGGGACAGTGGGTAGAGATCCAGATCCGCACCCAGAGAATGAATGAGATCGCGGAAAAAGGCTTTGCTGCACACTGGAAATATAAAGAATCAAGCAATGACAATGGTCTTGACCAATGGATCATGAAAGTAAGGGAAATGCTGAGCAACCCAGAGGCGAATGCCCTGGATTTCCTGGACGATTTCAAGATGAACCTCTTCTCTGATGAGATTTTTATTTTTACGCCTAAGGGTGCTTTGCTGCAGCTGCCTCTGGGTGCTACAGCGCTCGATTTTGCCTTTGAGATCCACACGGATGTAGGGGCCAAGTGTATTGGCGCGAAGGTAAATCATAAACTGGTTCCGCTATCCTACAAATTGCAGAACGGGGACCAGGTAGAGATCATTACCTCGGGAAAGCAGGCCCCGAAGGAAGACTGGCTGAATATAGTCGTAACAGCCAAGGCAAAGTCAAAGATCAAATCTTCTTTAAAAGAAGAAAAGAGAAAGATTGCGGAAACTGGTAAAGAAACCCTGGAACGCAAACTCAAGTCCTTGAAGATCACTTACAATACTGACAATCTAAATAAACTCAGTTATTTCTTTAAATTGCCGTCCACACAAGAACTGTTTATTGCAGTTGCCAATGGAAAGATCGAGCTGAAAGACCTGAAGGATTACCTGGCCAGTGAAAAAGAAATAGAAAACCGGGGAAATGCGGAACGGAATGAGCATCAGCAGATAGAAACCATGCTGAGCAAGATCAAAGGCCCGGAATCCGATACGCTGCTGATCGGCGAAGATCTGCAGAAGATAGATTATACATTGGCAGCCTGCTGTAACCCTATTCCCGGGGATGATGTATTTGGCTTTGTAACGGTAAATGAAGGGATCAAGATCCACCGGACGAACTGCCCCAATGCTGCGCAACTGATGGCAAATTATGGCTACAGGGTGGTGAAAGCAAAATGGAACAAACAGCAGGAACTGACATTTTTGACCGGCCTGCACATCATCGGTATTGATGATGTAGGACTGATCAACAACATTACAAAAGTAATTTCAAACGATTTTAAGGTAAATATGCGTTCTATAACTGTAGATACCGATAATGGGATTTTTGACGGATCTATTATGATCTTTGTAAATGACAAGGAGCACCTGGACAACCTGATTGAAAATCTGTTAAGAGTAAAAGGGGTTACCGGAGTTACCAGGTTTGACGCGTAATTTACTATAAATCATTGGTGTTTTATATAAAAATTGGTACCTTTGAAAGGAGTTTAAAAACTATGTCTACAAACCATAACAGCGAGCTGGTTAGAAAAATATTCGAAGCCTATCTCGAAAATAAAAGCCTGAGGAAAACGCCTGAGCGTTTTGCCATCCTGGAAGAGATCTATTCGAGAGATGATCACTTTGATGTGGAAACCCTCTATATCCACATGAAAAATCAAAAATATCGTGTGAGCAGGGCTACAGTATACAATACACTAGAGCTATTGGTTTCATGTGACCTGGTCACCAAACATCAGTTTGGCAAGAACATGGCGCAGTTTGAAAAATCTTATGGTTATCACCAGCATGACCATGTGATCTGTATTGATTGCGGTAAAGTTGTAGAATTCTGTGACCCCCGTATCCACCAGATCCAGAGTATGGTGGGGGATCTGCTCAAATTTGAGATCAAGCACCATTCTTTGAACATGTACGGCGTTTGCTTTGACTGTGCTGCAAAGGCGGCAATGAACAGCCAGAACACGGACATTAAACATGCAAGTTAAAAACCAATTATAATATTTCTATTCTTAAATTTAAATAATGACGCAAGTAGACGTGCTTCTTGGCCTGCAATGGGGCGACGAAGGCAAGGGAAAAATTGTTGATGTACTAAGTCCGCAATATGATTTGATAGCTCGTTTTCAAGGCGGTCCGAATGCCGGACATACTTTAGAGTTTGATGGCAAAAAGTTTGTTCTAAATACCATTCCATCAGGTATTTTCAATGAAAAAACAATGAATCTTATAGGAAATGGCGTGGTCATAGACCCGATCATTTTAAAAAGAGAACTGGACAATCTGAGAATTGCCGGTCACGACCCGGTTGCCAAAGGCAAACTGGTTATCGCGCGCAAAGCACACCTCATATTGCCAACCCATCAATTACTGGACGCGGCAAATGAGCAAAAAATGGGCAAAGATAAAATCGGATCGACCCTGAAAGGCATAGGCCCGACTTACATGGATAAAACCGGCCGTAATGGCCTTAGAGTTGGCGACACTACCCTGCCAGATTTCAAAGAACGCTACAGCAGACTGGTTGAAAAACATAAGGAGATCCTTTCTCACTATGAATTCGAATATGACCTTACTGAAAAAGAAGCCGCTTTTTTTGAAGCAATTGAATTCATCAGGAGTATCCCTCATGTAGACAGTGAACATTACGTGAACGGATTCCTTAAAGCAGGTAAAACGGTGCTTGCCGAAGGCGCACAAGGCACATTACTGGATGTTGATTTTGGATCATATCCTTTTGTAACTTCTTCGAACACAACTACTGCAGGGGCATGTACCGGATTAGGTATTGCACCAAATACGATCGGGCATGTTTTCGGAATATTTAAGGCTTACTGTACACGCGTGGGCGGTGGCCCTTTCCCTACTGAGCTTGACAACGAAACGGGAGAGACCCTGCGCAGCGTCGGTCATGAGTTCGGCGCTACTACAGGCCGCGCACGGCGTTGCGGATGGATAGATCTTCCGGCATTAAAATATGCGATCATGCTGAACGGTGTGACAGAACTGATCATGATGAAAGCAGATGTTTTGGATGGCTTTGACACCATTTATGCATGTACGCATTATGAACATAATGGCGAGACTATCGATTATATGCCGTATGATATCATTTCTGTTAAGCCTGTTCCTGTTCTGAAAGAGATAGAAGGCTGGAAAACCGATGTCACCAAAATCACCAAGGTCAGCGAAATCCCTGCAAAACTTGCAGATTACATCGCATTCCTTGAAAAAGAGCTGCAGGTACCTGTGAAGTTCCTTTCAGTAGGGCCCGACAGAACACAGACTTTGATTTTAAATTAAAAACGGACTAATCCGGATATTTACCAGGTAATTGAAGACGGCCGTTGGCCGTCTTTTTATTTATATTATTCCGGCCCATATTCTTTAAATTTGCGAACTCAAAATGAAGATCAGGGACATCAATTCTTTTAAAAAAAAGGCGCTGCACTGGGCCGCAACATTTGATGCCTGCTGCTGCTTTGATTCAAACAATTATCCTGACAGATATGGCAGATTTGACTTTCTGATCGCAGCGGGAATTGACGATGACCTGGAGCGCAGATCACCGGGAAATGCATTTGAGTCTTTAAAATCCTTTTTTAACGATAAAAAGACCTGGATGTTTGGTTTGATGGGTTATGACCTTAAAAACGAAGTAGAACAGCTCCATTCGGATAATGCTGACAACCTGGGCTTCCCTGAGCTTTTCTTTTTTGTTCCGAAATACCTGCTTTCTGTAAAGGATAATGAAGCAACACTAATTATTGGAGGACCGCAGATATTCGACGCCATATACAATCAACAAGTCAGATATGGGGAAAGTGGCCCTTTAAATATTGAAAGTAGAATACCTAAAGATACTTATATAAAAACTGTAGAGGAATTGCAGCAGCACATCCTCCGCGGAGATATATATGAAGTAAATTTCTGCCAGGAGTTTTTTGCGAAAAACGCGCGAATAGACCCTTTGTTCGTTTTGCAAAAGCTAAATGAGATCTCGCCGACCCCATTCTCCGGCTTTTTCAAGATCAGGGACCAGTATATTCTATCGGCCAGTCCGGAAAGGTTCCTTTGTAAACGTGACAGACTTCTGATTTCCCAGCCGATAAAGGGAACGGCTAAAAGAGGTTTGGATCCTGTGGAAGATGAACTGATAAAAGCCGGATTGAAACAGGACGCCAAAGAACAGGCAGAAAATGTGATGATCGTTGACCTGGTAAGAAACGACCTGACCAGGAGTGCCATCAAAGGCAGTGTTAAGGTAGAAGAACTGTTTGGTATCTATGGCTTTCCGCAGGTTTACCAGATGATCTCGACCATAAGCGCTAAACTGGAACCGGAAATTCATTTTGTCGATGCCATACGAAATGCTTTCCCAATGGGTTCAATGACTGGCGCTCCAAAGATCAAAGCCATGGAATTGATAGAGCAGTTTGAGTTCAGCAAGCGCGGAGCATATTCAGGTGCTTTCGGATATATCAGCCCGGAAGGAGATTTCGATTTTAATGTCATCATCAGAAGCATTCTGTATAATGCCTCCAACGGTTATCTATCGTTCCAGGTTGGCGGAGCGATTACTTATGCAGCAAATGCTGCCTCAGAATACGACGAATGCATGCTTAAAGCATCTGCAATGATCAGAGCGCTAGAAAATTAGAATTGGAGGTTAACCGTCATTGCTTCGTGCCCCGCAATGACGGTATTATATACTTTACTTATCTCGGCTTATAATACTTCTGAGCTTCAGGTAGTGCATTTTGTATTCTTCCGATACGGGTATCGTCACTCGGGTGGGTGCTCAGGAATTCAGGTGGTTTCTGGCCTCCCTGCGATGCTGCAGACATTCTTTGCCAGAAACTTATTGCATTTTGAGGATTATACCCCGCCATGGCCATAAAGATCAACCCTAATCTGTCGGCCTCTAATTCCTGATTGCGGCCGTAACTTAACATAGCCAAAGGCGTACCTATGCCGTATAATGTATTGAAGATGGACTGTGTTTTGGGATTCTTAGATAGGGCAACCCCTCCGGCAGCACCGATGCCCTGCGCAACCATCTGCTGCGACATACGCTCAGCTGAATGGCCGGCTATGGCATGCGCGATCTCGTGACCCATTACCGTGGCAAGACCGGCATCGTCTTTGGTAACCGGTAATATCCCTGTGTATACCACGATCTTTCCTCCCGGCATACACCAGGCATTCAGTTCTTTACTCTGCACAACGTTTACTTCCCATTTGTAGTTGGCTATCAAATCAGCATGACCGTTATTGTTCATATAATTTTGCACAGCTGAAATAAGCCTGTTACCTATATTCTTCACCCGTTGTGCCTGTGCATTTGTAGATGGCAAAACGACACTTTTATTTTCAGCCAGGAACTCGCCGTAGGCCTGAAAAGCCATTGGAAGCACTTGTTCGTCACTAACAAGGTTCAATCTGCTCCTACCGGTTAATGGCACAGTAGAACACGATGAAAAGGCTAACCCAATAGCCATGACACCCATTATCAATATCTTTTTCATAAAACTGTAGTTTTTAACTTGCCTTTTTTCTAAATAAATACACTTTAGATTCTTTGCCTTTTAAAAGACGTTCCAGGTTTTTTTGATGGGTAATTAAGATCAAAATACATACGCACATGCCGTATAAAACTTCAGATTTTATGGAGACCTGAAACAAGAACACAACACTGAGCGGAAATGTAAAGCCTGCGCATATAGAGCTCAACGAAACATATTTTGTTAAAAGTAATACCACCACGAAAACCAGAACGCAAAGCATTGACGCTTCAAAGTTAACTGCCAAAATCATTCCAAAAAGCGTAGCGACCCCTTTACCCCCTCTGAAACCGGCGAAAATCGGAAATAAATGTCCCATAACAGCTGTCACGCCCAAGGCAAGTTCGTAGTTTACAAATTGTGCGGAGTGCTGTGGGCCTGTAACCGAAAGACCTATAAAATAGGCAAGTTTGGTAGCGGTGTATCCTTTCGCAATATCTATAGTCATTACCGCGATGCCTGCCTTCTTGCCCAATACCCTGAAAGTATTGGTGGCACCGGCATTACCACTGCCGTATTCCCTGACATCTACCCCATAAAAAGCCTGACCCAGCCATACAGCCGTAGGTATTGACCCAAACAGGTACGCTAAAATAACTGCGGATATAGAATAGATGGAGATCATATCCTAAAATGCTTTTAAACTCATATCTAAACTTTTTACAGAGTGGGTAATGGCACCTATTGAAATATAATCTACTCCGCATTTGGCATATTTTGTAACATTCTCCTCAGTAATCCCTCCTGATGCTTCGGTGATGTATTTGCCTGCGATATGCCTAACGGCTTCCTTCAGGTCTTCATAATTAAAATTATCGAGCATAATCCGGTCTACATTTCCGTATTGCAACACCTCATCAAGCTCCGCAAGGTTCCTCACTTCTATCTCTATCTGAAGCGTTTTATGTTTATCTCTAAGGTATTGATTTGATGCTTTAATGGCATTGGTAATGCCCTCGGCATAATCAACGTGATTGTCTTTAATCAGGATCATGTCGTACAGTCCTATTCGGTGGTTAACCCCTCCGCCGATACGGACTGCCCATTTTTCAAGGTACCTGAGGCCAGGAGTAGTTTTCCGGGTATCGAGTAATTTGGTTTTATAAGGGGCTAATGACCGGACGATGCTGTTGGTTTTGGTAGCGATCCCGCTCATACGCTGCATGCAGTTTAGCACCAGCCTTTCCGCAAGCAGGATTGCATGGACGCTCCCGGAAACTGTTAATGCAATATCTCCATATTTAACTTCAGACCCGTCACTGATGAATATTTCTAATTTTAACAAGGGGTCAATATGCGCAAAGATTTGTTCCGCAAGCTCAACTCCGGCTATTATGCCTGGTTCTTTGATGATCAGTTTAGCTTGACCCTGTGCAGAAGCCGGTATGGTAGAAAGAGAGGTGTGATCGCCGTCGCCCTGGTCTTCGGCGATTGCATTTTTTATAAAATTATCTATAATCTGCTTATCCAAAACTTTAATTTAAACCCAAAAATAGCATTTTTAGAACTATTTCTCAGTCTCAATTCTCAATTCTGTTATAAAAAAAGCACTTCCAGTCTTTTTCATGGTAATGGAAACCCTGAAAGTGCCGTTTTTTGTGGCCAGTGAAAGCGCACCATATCTATAATTAGGATTGGTATTTAAGCGGTGGATAACGGCTGATTTTACCGGAGGATATTTTGAAAAAAAACTTCTCAAAATTTGTTCGGCTTGTGCTTTTGAGTACACATCTTCTTCATCTATTATAATTAAATCTACAGACGGAGAAAAGCTTGCAGCAATTTCCTTAGAATTCCCGGTTTTAAAATGTGCCGATAAACCATCAATAACATCCCCCTGGAAAGCAACAGAAGACGAAATATTGACGAAAAGTACAATTAAAGAAAGTAAGGGCTTCATAATCTCTACATAGCTAACAGTTGTACAAGCACATAAATTATGCCATTAATAGATCACAAAAAACAAAATGGTTCAAAAAAAAGCGCCAATAGGCTTATATTTGTCCAGTCAGTTTGACCGTTTTTAAATCAAAGCAACAGCGAATGAACAACAAGAAATTAGCACTAATTATCCTTGACGGATGGGGATATGGAAAAAAAGACAATTCCGATGCGGCATACGCAGCAAATACCCCATTTTTTGATTCCCTGCTGCAAAAATATCCGAATTCTAAATTAGAGGCTTCCGGAGAAGCAGTGGGCTTGCCTGCAGGACAAATGGGGAACTCTGAAGTCGGCCATATGAATTTAGGTGCGGGCCGCGTGGTGTATCAGGAACTTGGAAGGATAAATAAAGCTATAAGTGACCATACCCTTCATGAAAACCCTGTTCTTTTGGATGCTTTTAATTATGCGAAGCGCAACAATAAATCTGTTCATTTCATAGGCCTCGTGTCTGACGGGGGTGTCCATGCACACATCAATCACCTGAAAGCGCTTTGTGACGCAGCAGATGAACAGGGACTGACGAAAGTATTTGTCCATGCGTTTCTGGACGGCAGAGATACAGATCCCAATTCAGGGATTAAATTTATCGGGGACCTGCAGCAGCATCTGCAAACATCAGCGGTGAAGCTGGCAAGCCTGATAGGCCGGTATTACGCAATGGACCGGGACAATAGGTGGGAAAGGGTGAAACTTGCTTACGATCTGCTGACCAAAGGTACCGGGCAGCCCACAAATGACCCGATCGCGACTATCGCTCAATCTTATAAGGATGGGATAACCGATGAGTTCATCAGGCCCCTGGTCATTACCAATCCGGATGGGTCTGCGCTGGCCACTATTCAGCCGGATGATGTTGTGATCTGTTTCAATTACAGGACAGACCGGGGAAGAGAGATTACTTCGGCACTTAGTCAGGCTGATTACCCTGACTTTGACATGCACAAACTCAATCTGAACTATGTGACCATGACCACCTATGATGAAAGCTTTAAGGGGGTAAATGTGATCTTTACCAAAGATGATCTGTCACAGACACTTGGTGAGGTACTTGAAAATAATCATAAGAACCAGATCAGAATTGCAGAGACTGAAAAATATCCTCATGTTACTTTCTTCTTCTCGGGAGGAAGGGAACAGGAGTTCAAAAACGAAAAAAGAATCCTTATCCCCTCTCCTAAAGTCGCTACCTACGATCTGCAACCTGAAATGAGCGCGGCCGGCATTACGGAGGCCATTTTAAAAGAAATGGACACACGCTGGGCAGATTTTATCTGCCTGAATTTCGCTAATCCCGATATGGTTGGTCACACCGGTGTATTTGATGCTGTAGTAAAGGCGGTCGAAACTGCGGATCGCTGCGCTGAAGAGGTAGTAAAGAAAGGGCTTGAGAATGGCTACTCTTTTATCATTCTTGCCGATCATGGTAATTCGGAGTATATGTTAAACGCAGATGGTTCGGTAAATACCGCCCACACGACCAATCTTGTGCCTTGTATCCTGATTGATAACGATTATAAGACCGTTGCAGATGGCAAACTGGGAGACATTGCGCCTACTATCTTAAAAATAATGGATATCCGGAAGCCAGAGATCATGACTGGAAACAGCTTAGTTTAATGAGATACAAGACCCTGTTAGCCAGCAGCATTCTTTTGTTTTTACTCGGTTGCAATGCTGGAACTGATGAACAGCAAAAGAATGCTTCCCCATACTTTGACCTTAAAGGCTACTTTGAAAAGGAGGCAAACAGGCTGACTAAGGCCGGTCCGACAGTTAGGAAAACCGCAGGAATTAATGGTGTTTACGAAACGAGAGCCTTAAAAATAGCGGATTGGAAAAGAGAACTTTCCTCTATTTCCAATGCTGACATTAACAAAGCATCCTGGAGGGGAATGTTCAGTGTCACCAGGTCTGAAAACAAAGTGATATACAGATCTGATAACAAGAAAGTACCTGTTAAAGAGCTCTGTGTATTTTACAGGAACAATACTGCTTCCGGATTCCTGGTACTCATTAGAAACAACAATGCGCTTTACACCTCAACGGATAGTCTGACTTATTATCCTGACAGTTTATACCGGATTAAAAAGAATCAGCAGATAAAATTGCTAGCTAAGAAAAACTATGAGATCAGCATAAAGTTCAGGTAATTACTTCAGGCTCTTGATCTGTGCCTTTACGTACTCTACAAGTGAAATGATATCTTTGCGCAGTGGCTGAACCAAAAGAATCTTGTTAAAATCGGCAACAGAATTATTAAATAAAGCTATGCAAGCCGTTTTCTCGGCCGACTTTTTAATTTTATAGGATTTATAGATTGCGTAATCTTTATATGCCAGGCCCCTGTTCTGCAATAGCTGAGGGTCCTCTTCTCCATTAATCTCAATGGCTTTCGTAAAATCCTTAATCGCTGAAAGGTAAAAATTTTCACGAAGCTGGCTTAATGATTCCTTGGGGTCATTGGCGACATTCAATCTTGCCTTTCCGCGGTAATAATAAGCTGAATAGTCTGACGGTTTTAAAGCAATGAATTTACTGTATGTTGAAATTGAATTTTCATAATCCCCGCATTGATAATAGGAATAGCCGAGCATTTTTAACACATTGGCATTGTTAGGATCTTTTGTATCTGCCTTTTCGAGTTGGGTCACCGCCCCTTTGAAATCCCCTTTGACCAAAGCCTGCATGCCCAACTTATCATAAGTGTTTTGCGCAAGGGCACGGTTAGCAGAAATAACTAACAATATTATTATCGTCTGTTTGAAATAGTTCATTAACTTTTATTTAATAAAAAATAAATATATTTAGTTTACTCAATCCCTTAACAAATGTAATAAACTATTTTAATAAAGGTATTGCAGGTCAACTATCGTACCACTTAATAAATATGCTAAATAACGCTGAATGAATGAAAATATGATAAACTGCCGGATTATTATTTTTGCAGCCTGACTTTTTAACATAGATAAAGACATATTCTGCTTTTGGCATAGGAGTTGAAAATATGCATATTCAACACAATTATTAATTTCATGAACGACATGCTGTCAAATTGTCGTTTTAACTTAGATGAGCTAATTAATGAGTAAACAAGATCAATTCGATTTTAGCAATGCACTTCCTATCATAAATGAAGATACTGAGTTCTTTCCACTAATGTCCCAACAGGACGAAGATGATATGAACAATGAAGAAACGCCCGAAATACTGCCAATACTGCCATTGAGAAATACAGTTCTTTTTCCGGGCGTTGTGATTCCTATCACAGTCGGCAGAGATAAATCTATAAAGCTGATTAAGGAGGCCTATAAGGGAGACAGAATAATCGGGGTGGTTTCACAGCGTGATGTAACTATCGAAGATCCTACGTTTGAACAGTTAAACAATGTGGGAACCGTAGCACACATTATAAAAATGCTGCAAATGCCTGATGGGAATACTACCGTGATCATCCAGGGAAAACAACGTTTCCGGTTGGTGGAAGAAGTACAGTCTGAGCCTTATATCAAAGTGACTATCAGCAAGTTCAACGAGACAAAGCACAAAGCAGATAAAGAGTTCAAAACACTGGTCGCTTCCATTAAGGAAATGTCCTCCCAGATCATACAATTGTCTCCGAATATTCCCAGTGAAGCAGGCATTGCACTAAAAAATATTGAAAGTACATCTTTCCTGATCAATTTCATTTCTTCCAACATGAACGCGGATGTGGCTGACAAGCAAAAAATGCTTGAAATGACTAATCTGCGCGAGCGTGCTGCAATGGTAATGGAACTGCTTACGCTTGAACTGCAAATGCTTGAGCTAAAAAATCAGATACAGTCTAAAGTGCGCACAGATTTGGATAAGCAGCAAAGGGATTACTTTCTGAACCAGCAATTGAAAACCATCCAGGAGGAACTGGGCGGTAATTCTTCTGACCTGGAATACGAAACCCTGCAGGTCCGTGCCAGGAAGAAAAAATGGGCTGCTCCTGTTGAAAAACATTTCAGTAAGGAATTAGAAAAATTGGGCAGAATGAATCCTGCAGCGCCGGATTATTCAGTTCAGATCAATTATCTTGAATTATTGCTGGATTTGCCCTGGAATGACTTCACGAAAGACAATTTTGACCTGAAACGTGCACAGCGGATTCTGGACAAAGACCATTTCGGACTGGATAAAGTCAAGAAACGAATCATAGAATATCTTGCTGTTTTAAAATTAAAGCGCAATATGAAGGCCCCTATCATTTGTCTGGTAGGCCCTCCGGGTGTCGGCAAAACTTCCCTTGGAAAATCAATAGCGAAAGCGCTGAACCGCAAGTATGTCCGTATGGCGCTGGGTGGTATCCGTGATGAAGCCGAGATCCGGGGGCATCGAAAGACTTATATCGGGGCTATGCCTGGCCGGATCATTCAGTCTATCAAAAAGGCGGGTGCTGCCAATCCTGTATTTGTGTTGGATGAGATCGACAAGGTGGGGGCAGATTTCAGGGGTGACCCTTCGTCTGCGCTCCTTGAGGTATTAGATCCTGAACAGAACGGTGCATTTAACGACCATTATGTTGAAACTGACTATGACCTTTCTAATGTGCTGTTTATAGCTACTGCCAATTCTCTGAGTTCAATTCAACCCGCCTTGCTCGACCGTATGGAGATCATTGAGGTCAATGGTTATACAATTGAAGAGAAAATTGAAATTGCAAAAAAATACCTGCTGCCGAAGCAAAGGGAGCAGCACGGTATCAAAACAAAAGATATCACAGTAAAAAATGTCCTGATTGAAAAAGTAATAGAAGACTATACCAGGGAATCCGGCGTAAGGGGGCTTGAAAAAAAGATAGGCTCTTTAGTAAGGGGCGTGGCCACCAAAATAGCGATGGAGGTTCCTTATGAGCCAAATCTAAGCGCCGGTGATGTGGAGACCATTCTTGGAGCGCCATTATACGACAAGGATCTCTACGAAGGCAATGAAGTAGCAGGCGTAGTGACAGGTCTTGCCTGGACATCTGTTGGCGGCGATATTCTGTTCATCGAAGCAAGTTTAAGCCCTGGCAAGGGAAAACTGACCCTGACAGGTAATCTGGGTGAGGTGATGAAAGAATCAGCAATTATCGCTTTGGCTTATCTGAGGGCCCATGCAAATCTGTTCAACATAGACTTTGCGCTATTTGACCAGTGGGATGTCCACGTGCACGTTCCCGCAGGAGCAACACCCAAAGACGGTCCGTCTGCAGGTATAACAATGCTTACAGCGTTGACGTCTGCTTTTACCCAACGGAAAGTAAGGTCCAACCTGGCGATGACAGGCGAAATTACGCTGAGGGGAAAGGTACTTCCTGTAGGCGGGATCAAAGAAAAGATACTGGCCGCGAAACGTGCAAATATCAAGGACATTATATTGTGCAAATCAAACCGTAAGGATATTCTGGAGATCAAAGAAAGTTACATTAAAGACCTGAACTTTCATTATGTGACGGAGATGGATGAGGTGATCAATTTGGCGCTGACACAAGACAAAGTAAAAAATCCGCAAAACCTGGTGGTTAAAACTGCCGTGATTGCAAACTAGTTAATTTTTACTTAATATTGAGCAACCAAACATTTCAAACCAACAAACTCATATGAAAAAGATCACATTACTTTTAGGTTTTCTTTTTGCGGTAACCAGCTTGCAGAATGCCTTAGCTCAGGAGGCCGGAAAACGCGCGCAAAACATTTTCGTGGAACTTGGCGGACAGGGGCTCACCTTTACTGCAAACTATGATTCCAGGTTTACCAACCGGAAAGACGGGCTTGGCGGCAGGGCAGGTATCGGTTATTTTGCATTGGACGGCGATAAAATTACAACTGTGCCGTTATCTTTAAACTATCTGCTTGGAAAAGATAATAAATTTTTTGAGCTGGGGCTTGGAGCAACTTATATCAGTACCAGCGGCAACAGTGAAGTGCTCTTTAATAAAAATGAAAGCAATGTAATTGGTACCATGAGCTTTTTTTACCGGGTACAGCCTGAAGATGGCGGTTTTTCTTTCCGGGCAGGCTTGAGCCCGGTCTTTAGTAAAGACTTTTTCCTGCCTTATTATGGCGGTATCAGTTTCGGTTATTCATTTTAAATTCTGAAAATATTGTACCGGACTCCGGCAAGCCGCCGGAGTTTTTTTAATCAATCAATGAACTATAAACTTCTTCCTGCCTTCGTCTTTTTCTTCCTTTTATCAGGCAGCACTCTTTTTGCACAGACATTTAAAAATGAATTTGGCTTTAAAAGTGACAATGACTCCTATTTGGCACAGGGCTCAGACAGATACTATACCAATGGGCTTTTTATCAGCTTCAGGCACGCCACTGACCAGCAAAAGCTAAAACATGGATTTGAAAAAAAGATCTGGGAGATCTCTGCTGGTCAGAAGATGTATAATCCGATATCAGGCTACTCCCCGAACCCGGACAAGCAGGACAGGCCATTTGCCGGCTATCTGTATGCCGGCGCGGCCATGAGCTGGTTTAAAAGCAATGAACGCATTTTAAAAACCAGCGTTGAATTGGGAACAACCGGGCCTAATTCACTAGCTGAAGGCGGTCAGGAACTACTGCACGACGTGATAGGGTTCTATGAACTCGGGGGCTGGGATTATCAGATAAAAAATGAGCTTTCAATAAATCTTTCCGCCCAATACACCCGGTTGCTTCACCGGGCCTCTGACCAGGCTACGGATTTTTCCTTTGAAGGTTATGTCAACGCAGGTACCACATTTAGCGGCGCCGGAGCAGGAGTATTATTCAGGGCAGGCAGGATCAATCAATTGTTCAACTCGGGTTATACCAAGGCCGTTATCGGAAACAATGCAAAAACAAAAGCACTCGTCAAACGTGAACTCTTCTTTTACGCCAAACCACAGCTTAATTTTGTGGCCTACGACGCGACAGTACAGGGAAGTATGTTTAATGAGGACAGCCCGGTTACTTTTGACATTAAGCCCGTAGTTTTTGCCCAGCAGTTTGGTGTCAATTACAGCTCACAGCGTTTTACATTCGATTTTGGAATGATCTTTAAAACAAAAGAGATCAAAAGTCCCGCAAAAGCACACCAATACGGGTCGATCAGTATGTTCTACCGGTTTAATTAAGACTGGTATTGCAGTTTAAATCTAATCAGGCTGCGGACGCCTGCGCAATTCTTTTTTAGCGCCAACGGACTGCTTATCGGCAAGTCTTTTTCGGATCATTGCTTTAGGGATTTTGGTAGGTTTCCTCTTTTTTTGAATGTGAAGTGCAGATTTCAGCAGGGCAAGCAGTTTTAAGAGTGTCCGCTCTTTGTTCATCAGCTGACTCCGGTCTTCCTGCGAGACAACATGCAGACATCCCTCAAGATCAAGCCGGTTTGCAAGCTTTTCCCTTAAGAGGACCCGCTCCTCTTCTGTAAAAAAAGGCGTAAAGCTCAGGTCCAGGACCAATTCTACTTTACTGGAAACCTTATTTACATTTTGTCCCCCCTTCCCTCCGCTTCTCGAAGTTTTGAAAGTAACAACCTTAATGAGTTCTTCTTTTGACGGCAACATACTGCAAAAATAACAATTCAGGCACGGTGTAGTTCATTTAATAAAAAATAAACCAATGCCAATTGTCTAAAATACTACCTTTGTTTTATATGAGAAAAAACCTGGTTGTAGCAATAGATGGTTATTCATCTTGTGGAAAAAGCACTTTAGCTAAAGCGCTGGCTAAAAAATTAGGTTTTATCTATATTGACAGTGGCGCCATGTACAGGGCCGTTACCTTATATTTTCTTAGAAATCAGATCGATGTAAACGACGCCCGGGCGGTAAAAGACGCACTTGATCATATCGAGCTGAATTTTCACTCCAGGGATTACGAATCGCACATCACCTTAAACGGAGAGGAAGTTTCCGAAGAGATCCGTCAAATGCCGGTATCCGAAAATGTAAGTGAGGTTTCGGCCAATAAACAAGTGCGCCACGAAATGGTAAAGCAGCAGCAGCGCATGGGAAAATCCAAAAATATTGTCATGGATGGCCGGGACATCGGCACAACTGTATTTGAAGATGCGCAGGTAAAGCTTTTTATGACTGCCGATCCAAAGATCAGAGCCGAGCGCCGTTTTAAAGAACTGCAAAGCAAAGGAGACAACCTGACCACCCTGGAAGAAGTATTTGAAAACATCGCTCACAGGGACTACGCCGATACTACGAGGCTCGAAAGCCCGCTAACGCGCGCAGAAGATGCTATCGTACTGGACAATACTGACCTCACACCAGCCGAACAACTGGAATTTGCCTTGCGGCAGGTCCACAGACATATGCCCGTATAGCTTTTTCCGTCTTCACTTAGTTAATCACCTGGTACTTTTTCTGCAAATGTTTAGTTACAAAGAAATAACTAAACGAAACATTACAATTTGATGTTTTATCTGTTTGTAAGTATGAATAATTTCGCCAGCTGATGGCTTACCCATAAAAATACGAAATTCCAATGAAAAAAACATTCCACTCTCTCTACTTATTATTACCGGCTTTACTCTTCATCAGTTCATGCGGAAATAGCGATCAAAAGAAAGGTCCTGCAGGAGCAGACCAGGTCCAGGCATATCCTGTGTTTGCGGTTGCCCCTCAGTCAACAACCCTGGGAACAGATTACCCCGCAACCCTTGAAGGCATACAGAATGTCGACATCAGACCTAAGGTTGATGGTTTTATTGAAAAAATTTATGTGGATGAAGGTGCAACCGTAAAGAAAGGTCAGCTGCTTTTCAGCATCAACGCCCCACAATATGAACAAATGGTCCGCACTGCAAATGCCGCCATCAGCAGTGCAGAGGCAGATGTAAATGCAGCCCAGCTGCAGGTAAATAAAACAAAACCCCTGGTAGAAAAAGACATCATCAGTAAATATGACCTCGATGCGGCACAGCTGACCCTGCAAAGCAGAAAGGCGGCGCTCGCACAAGCCAGGGCTGAACTGGTGAACGCAAAAACAAACCTGGGCTATACCCGTATCACCAGTCCGGTAGATGGTGTCATCGGAAGCATTCCATTCAAAACCGGAAGCCTGGTGAGTCCAACCGGAGCAGAGCCGCTGACAACCGTTTCGAACATCTCAAGAGTTTATGCTTACTTTTCGTTGAATGAGAAGCAATTACTGGATTTCTCAAATACCTACAATGGGAAAACGCTTGCGGAGCAAATGAAAAATATCCCCGCTGTATCGCTGGTGCTTGCCGATGGTACTATATATGCTCAAAATGGTAAAATTGAGTCGATCAACGGGCTGATCAATACCAATACAGGATCTGCAAGTTTGAGGGCCACTTTTTCTAACCCGTCAATGATCCTCAGAAGCGGAGCAAGTGCTGCTGTACGTATCCCCCAGCATCTTGACAATGCGATACTGATCCCTCAAAAATCGACTACCGACCTCCAGGGCAAAAAATTTGTGTATGTGGTTGACGGCCAGGGAATTGTGAAAAACACCGAAGTCCAGATCATGGAGATTACCAAAGGCAATTTTTATGTAGCAACAAGAGGCATTAAAGCTGGTGATAAAATTGTTTTAGAAGGATTTCAGAGCCTTAAAGATGGCGCCACGATCAAACCGGAAGAACAAAGTACTGATTCTGTATACACAGAACTTAAAAAATAATTTATGTTTAAGAAATTCATAGAGAAACCTGTTTTATCAACAGTAATTTCCATCATTATAGTGATTCTGGGTATCCTGGGACTCATTACGCTTCCCATATCGCAATATCCTGACATCGCACCGCCAACAGTACAGGTTTCGGCTTCCTACCAGGGCGCCAATGCCGATGTGGTCATGAACAGTGTGGTGGTTCCTCTGGAAGAGCAGATCAATGGCGTGGAGGACATGACCTATATGACTTCTACCGCCAGTAACGATGGAACGGCCACCATTACGATAAATTTTAAACTGGGTACCAATCCCGATCTTGCTGCCGTCAATGTACAAAACCGGGTATCAAGGGCTACCAGTTTACTGCCAGCGGAGGTGATCCGTTCCGGGGTAGTGACAGCCAAAAGGCAGGCGAGTAACCTGCTGATCTTCGGGATCTACAGCGACAGCGCATCCTATGATCAGAAATTTTTGCAGAACTACGCCAACATCAACCTGATCCCTCAGATCAAACGGATCAACGGTGTAGGTGATGCGAGCGCTTTTGGTTTAATGGATTATACCATGAGGATCTGGCTTAAACCAGATGTGATGGCCACTTATGGCCTGGTTCCAAACGACATCAGTCTTGCATTGGCTGAACAGAATATAGAAGCTGCTCCGGGACAGTTTGGTGAACAGGGAAATCAAACTTTCCAGTATACCTTAAAGTATTCCGGCCGGTTAAAAAATGAAACAGAATTTAGCAACATCATTATCAGAACAGCCGCCAACGGGCAGATTTTGAGATTAAAGGATATTGCACGGATTGAACTCGGTGCACAAAGTTATGCCAGTTCTGTACGTTTCGACGGCAAGCCTGCATTGGGTGTCGCTATCAATCAGACCGCAGGCTCAAATGCCAAAGAAGTGATCGAAGGTTCATTACAGGTATTGGAAAATGCATCCGCAAACTTCCCCAAAGGGGTTCATTATGCGCCTATCGTAAACGTAAATGACTTTTTGGATGCGTCCATTGAAAAGGTAATCCATACTTTGATAGAAGCGTTTATCCTGGTATTTATTGTTGTATTTGTTTTCCTTCAGGACTTCCGGTCTACCCTGATCCCCGCGATTAGTGTACCTGTTGCAATTATCGGTACTTTCTTTTTTCTGAGCTTATTTGGTTTTACCATCAATTTGCTTACTTTGTTTGCACTCGTACTTGCCATAGGGATTGTCGTAGATGATGCCATCGTTGTGGTAGAGGCGGTGCACGCCAAGCTCGATCATGGGTATACTTCGGCCAGGAAGGCGACTGTAGATGCTATGGAGGACATTACAGGCGCCATCATTTCGATTACACTGGTTATGGCAGCGGTATTTATCCCTGTGAGCTTTATCCAGGGATCGTCTGGTGTATTTTATAAGCAGTTCGGTTTGACACTGGCTATCGCCATCATCTTGTCGGCCATCAACGCACTTACACTGAGTCCGGCGCTTTGCGCACTGTTTTTAAAACCCCATGCCGATGACCATGGCAAAAAGAAAAATTTACTGCAGCGTTTTTATACAGCCTTTAATACGTCATTTGACCTGATGACCAACCGGTACAAACGTTCGGTCAGTTTCCTTGCACGCAAAAAATGGATTGCCCTCGCAGGCATCGCACTATTTACAGTGGCATTAATCTGGACAATGAATACTACCCCTAAAGGATTTGTACCAAATGAGGATCTTGGAACGATCATGTCAGACATTTCCCTTCCGCCCTCCACCTCTCAGGAACGTACCAACGAAGTCATCGCACGAATCGACAGCATCGTACATACCATTCCTGAAGTAAACAATTCCATCAGGGTTGTGGGCCGAAGCCTGATCAGTGGTTCAGGAAGTTCATACGGTATGGTAATCAGCAGATTAAAACCCTGGAAAGAACGCGAACGCGATGTAAAAGCGATCATTGGGGAACTTTTTGCCAAGACTGCAAATATGAAAGGCGCGAAGATCATTTTCTTTGCTCCGCCAACCATACAGGGCTTTGGTACCAGTGGTGGATTTGAATTTCAGCTACAGGACAAGACCGGCGGTGACATCAATAAATTCAATGCCATCGGTAACGGATTTCTTGCCGCACTGGGCAAAAGACCGGAAGTACAGTATGCATCCACCTCCTTCAACCCAAATTTCCCTCAATATCAGATTGACGTCAATGTAGCGACCATAAAACAGGCCGGGTTAAATGTAAATGATGTACTGGGCGTTTTACAGGGCTATTATGGCGGTGTATATGCTTCCAATTTCAATAAGTTTGGAAAGCAGTACCGTGTCATGTACCAGGCAGACGCAGCCTACAGGGCAAATGAGCAAAGCTTAAATGGCATTTACGTAAGGAATGCTAAAGGAGATATGGCGCCTATCGGCGAATTCATTACTTTGAAAAAGGTATACGGACCACAGGCCATTTCCCGTTTTAACTTGTTTACCTCTATTGCAGTAACAGGCAGTCCAAACCCGGGCTACAGTTCCGGTGATGCATTGAAAGCAGTACAGGAAGAGGCAGCGATACATTTACCTGCCGGCTACGGGTATGAATTTTCTGGTCTTTCCCGCGAGGAAGTAGCCAGTGGTAGTCAGACTATTTTCATCTTCCTGCTTTGCGTTGTCTTTGTATATTTCCTGCTTTGCGCGCAATATGAAAGCTACATCCTGCCGCTGGCAGTATTGATCTCACTGCCGATCGGGTTGGCCGGTGTGTTTATTTTTGACAAGATTTTTAAAGTAGATAACAACATCTATACCCAGATCACCCTGATCATGCTGGTTGGTCTGCTCGCAAAAAACGCCATTTTGATTGTAGAGTTTGCGGTGGACAGAAGGCGCAAGGGCATGAGCATCGTAGATGCCGCAATCAATGGTGCGACTGCCAGGCTGCGTCCGATTTTAATGACCTCATTTGCATTTATTCTTGGGCTGATGCCGCTGATGCTTTCCACCGGCGTTGGTGCCGCTGGTAATAAATCTATTGGTACCGGCGCAGTTGGAGGAATGCTGATCGGAACCCTGTTTGGTGTATTTGTAATTCCGGCACTGTTCATTATTTTTCAGTCCCTTCAGGAACGGGTCAGCAGCAAATCTCCTTTTGAAGATGGAATTGTTAAAGAACAGGCTGAACTTGAATTTCCGGAAGTTGATACCCGTGAACATTAATTTAATGAAAAACATGAACCCAATCCATAAAAAGTCATATATCATCATCGGTTTCTGCACACTTGCATTAACCGCGTGTGTTACCAAAAAATACGAACGACCGGCGCTCAACAGCAATGGACTCTACCGTGATAACACCGTTACAGACACAACTACCATCGCTGATCTGCCCTGGAAAACTTTGTTTGCAGACCAGACACTGCAAACACTAATCCAGCAGGGCCTAAATGAAAACCTGGACCTGAAACAAGCCGTAGAAAGGATTAAAATTGCAGAGGCTGCCCTGCTGCAAAGCAAAGCTGCCTTTCTGCCCAGCCTTTCGGCCGATGTATCGGTCACAGATGCCAAGCAGTCTAAAGCTGCATTGAACTTTCCGCCGGGTGTAAATATCAACACAGAAACACAAACCTACAGGGCGCAATTGAGTACGAGCTGGGAGGCAGACATCTGGGGGAAACTGAGCAGCAGCAAGCGGGCCGCTTATGCCTCACTATTGCAGACAGATGCAGCAAAAAGAGCTGTACAAACACAGCTGATTGCCAATATCGCCAATATTTATTATAACCTGCTGGCATTGGATAAGCAACTGGCCATCACCGAGCAGACCGTCGGTATCAGGGAAAAAGATGTAGAGACCATGAAGTCACTGAAAGAGGGTGCTGTAGTAAACGGCGCAGCAGTAGTGCAAAGTGAAGCCAATCTGTATGCTGCCCAGGTCACCATTCCTGATCTGAAAAGAAGCATCAGGGAGGGTGAAAATGCGCTGAGTATCCTGCTGGGAAAAGGGCCTGGTGGTATTGAAAGGTCTAACCTTGACGCTCAGATGGCCTACAGCAGTTTACAGACCGGGGTATCTGCCCAGCTCCTGCAGAACAGGCCCGATGTACAAGCCGCAGAATTTGCTTTCCGTGCTGCATTTGAAAACAAGAATGTTGCCAGGACATACTTCTATCCTGCCCTTACGCTGACAGCAAATGGTGGCTTGTCCAGCCTGGATGTCAAAAACTTTTTCGACAATTCAATATTTTATAACCTGATCGGCGGACTTACCCAGCCAATTTTCAACAAGGGTCAGAACAAAGTCAGGCTTAGAACTGCAGAGGCACAGCAGCAGCAGGCATTTTACAGCTTCCAGCAGACCTTGTTAACTGGCGGACAGGAAGTTTCCAATGCTTTATACGCCTACCAGACCGCAGCTGAAAAAGAAGCCACCAGGGCAAAACAGATCGCCGCTCTGACCAAGGCCGTTGACTTTACCAAAGAATTACTGCGTTATAGCTCTGCAACAAACTATACGGATGTACTGACATCGGAACAAAGCCTTTTAGCTGCCCAGCTCAGCAGTATCAATGACAGGCTGCAAAAGCTGCAGGCTGTAGTAAATTTGTACAGAGCCCTCGGAGGGGGATGGCAGTAAAAAATAATGTGTTTTTCGGACTCGAAATCTTTGAAGGAAAAGATTTCACATGTCCTCAAAACACATTATTTTTTTTGGAAGTTATGGAAGGCGCAGACACAAAGTCCCGGAAGGTGCAGGTACTAGGGATTCGAATATGAAATTTGTCTAAACCGTCTGTATGCTAGCAGGCGGTTTTTTTTATGCTTTTTTTCTTTGCAGTAGACTGCCTTAAGGTCATCGCAGTAGGCAAGATGATCTGGCTGTATTCATGAACGGTTTTTGGGTTGTTTAGCCGCTGCATTAAAATGGTCATGATATTTTCCGCGATTTCCTCGAGGGGCTGCGCTATAGCGGTAATTGTAGGTGATATGAATTCAAGTAATTCAAAGTCATCAAAAGAAAGCACGGCAAGGTCATCCGGAATGTTCAGTCCCATATGTCTTATGGCACGAAGGCCATCCATACAAAGATAATTTGCTGAAAAAATCACCGCATCCAGTTGCTTTTGTCCTGTCAGATAATCCATGATCGCAGGAAGTCCGGTGGTAGCATTTAAATAATTGATTTTTAATATACTTGGAGTCAACCCGGCCTGAGCTACAGCATTTTCATAGCCCTTTAACCGGTCCAGCATCTGCTGCTCTATGGTATCTATAGTTACAAAACCTATATTTTGATAACCGTTATCGACCAGATGACAAGTCGCTTTATAAGTACTCTCTTCATTATTGATCACCACATAATCGGTATTCAGTTCCTTAAAATACCTGTCAAATAGCACAACCGGCTTACGGCTTTCCGTCAATGCCCCTACTTCCGTTTCCAAACCTTCCGGTAATGCGATGATATATCCGTCTACATGTCTGTCCTGAAAAATCTGCAGCAGTTCTATGGCCTTCTTCTTACTGCCGCGTGTACTGCTGTAAATGATCTTATATCCATTTTTAGCAGCCTTTTCATCAATAAATCTGGCAAGATTTGAGAAAAAGGGTCTGGATATGTCATCTACCAAAAAAACAATGATATTGGTCTTTCCGGTCCTGAAGCTTCTGGCCAGTGCATCCGGCTTATAATCCAGCTCTTCCACCAAGGCCAAAACCCGTTGGGTAAGCTCCTCACTAATTCTTTTTTCCCTGGCTTTGCCATTTACAACAAACGAGACCGTACTTATAGAAATTCCCAGCTGTTTTGCAATATCCTTAATTGATACCTTTTTCTCCATCAAACAATCATCATTGATCTTGCAATATAAGAAATCGGGTTTAACATTCCCCCCCCTGAGTCATTAATTGGATTGATATAACAAGCACCTTTATCTAGAATAATTCTAATTTATTTTGTTTATAAAGATTTTGATGCTTTCTTTGTGTTAAATTAGAATTAATCCAAATAACTATAATCCACAATATGATTAAATTTAGACTATTTAATTTAACTGCCCTGTTCCTTATTTTATCACTGGGCCTTTTTGCCCAGCAAGCGACCTATCAGGTTAGCGGAAAAGTAATCACCCGGGACGGTAATGCAGCTTCAGGCATCAGCATTGTTCTAAAAGGCAGCGGACAGGCTACCATGACCGCTGAAAACGGTGAGTTTACATTTAAACGGGTGAAGGCGGGGAATTACATGCTGATTGCTTCCGCAATCGGTCTTAAGAAACAAGACCAGGCTATCCGGGTTTCCAATTCCGATATCTCTGGTATTAATCTTACACTTGATGAAAATTCTTCTCAACTGGACGAAATCGTCATTTCCAGCACCAAGACCAACCGCTTTAACAAAAAACAAAGCGAATTTGTCGCCAAAACTCCGCTCAGCAAACTTGAAAATCCCCAGGTATACACCACTGTAAGTAAAGAACTGCTTACAGATCAGCTGATATTTAATGTTGATGAAGCAGTAAGGAACGTACCCGGTATGCAAAAGATGTGGGAGGCCACCGGCCGGGGTGGTGATGGCGGAAGCTACTATAACACCCGCGGATTCATCGTGCAAAGTAATTTAAGAAATGGCATTGCCGGTATCGTGACCAGTGAGATCGATGCGGTAAACCTGGAAAGACTGGAAGTGATCAAGGGGCCTTCAGCTACGCTTTTCGGTAGTGCCTTAACCTCTTACGGTGGCCTGATCAACCGGGTAACCAAAAAACCTTATGAAACTTTTGGCGGAGAAGTCGCCTTTTCAGGAGGTAATAATAATTTCCAGAGGATCCATTTAGACCTGAATCAGCCCATTAATGATAAGTTGCTGTTTCGCGTCAATGCCGCCTATAACAATGAAGATACTTTTCAGGACATCGGTTTTACCAAAAGCAGTGTCTTTGCACCGAGCCTGACTTACAATGCTTCCGACAGACTTACTATAAATCTTGATGCTGAAGTATTTTACGGTACCAATACCGGGAAACAGGCTTTTTTCTTCTATTTTCCTGCTGCTGATCTCGGTGTGAGGACTGCAGACGATCTTCCTGTCGATTATAAAAAATCTTACCTTGGCGATGGACTGTTCCAGCGTTCAAGAAGTTCAAACTTTTTTGCACAGGTCAATTATAAGATCTCCGAAGCTTTTACTTCATCGACTAATTTTACCTCATCGAACAGCTTTTCCAATGGTTTCTCCCCTTACTTTTACCTGATTCCCGACGGAGTGATCGAAGCCGATCCTGCTAAAAATGGCAAAAGCAATTACATGGCTCGCGCAGATCAGTCTACCGGCGACAGCAAGAACAATGTTCTCGAAGTCCAGCAAAACTTCAACGGCGATTTCAAAATCGGAGGATTGAGAAACCGCATGGTACTTGGACTTGATTTCATCCGGGCCGATGCCAAACAGAACTTCTATGGAAGCAGCTGGGATATTGTTCCGCTAAATGTTCCCGGGTTTGATTACAGCAGTTTCAACGGCATCAATATGTCTCAAAAATATGCCACTTCAACGCCTGAGTTCACCTACCCTATTGTAAACATTACCAATACCTATAGCGCATACCTTTCTGACGTCATCAACATTACAGATAAATTCAGCATTCTGGCTGCTGTACGTGCAGACAGGTTTGAAAGCAAAGGCGGGAAAACAGGCGGAGCAGACGACGCTGTTTACAACCAAAATGCCCTGTCGCCTAAGTTTGGTGCCGTATATCAGCCCATTAAAGACGTGATCTCCATTTTTGCCAATTATCAGAACAGCTTTACGAATCCTGGTGCATATACCAAATATGACCCTTCATCGGCATCAAAAACCGCAACGGTAATTGCGGAACTTGAACAGGCCAATCAAATTGAGGGCGGAATAAAACTGGACGCTTTTAAAGGTAAACTAAGTGCCACTATAAGTTATTACGACATTAAGGTAAAAGATATGCTGAGAACTGATGTAAGTCTCCCTGCTGCCGGATTATTTGCTTCTGTGCAGGATGGGGCCCAACTCAGCAAAGGTATAGAAGCGGAAATTATTGCCAATCCTTTCAGGGGACTGAATATCGTCGGCGGCTTCAGTTACAATGACTCTAAAATGGAGACTGAAGATCCGGATGTGAACGGCCGCAGGCCGGCGTATGCCTCTTCGCCGATACTCGCCAACCTGTTCTTCAGTTACCGTCTTCCGGACAACGCGATTAAAGGGCTTGGTTTTGGTTTGGGCGGAAACTACGCAAGTGACAACAAGGTCGTAAACAGCCTGAGCAGTGGCATCTTCATACTGCCCGCTTATACGCTGCTGAATGCTTCCCTGTTTTATGAAAACAGCAATATCAGGCTTGGGGCTAAAATAGACAACCTGACCAACGAAAAATATTGGATCGGATACGGGACCGCGAACCCTCAGAAACTGAGAAGCTTTGCGGGAAGTATCGCTTATAAATTTTAAAAATACACCCTGGTGATCAATAAGAAATACAGATTCAAATACTGGATCGGACAAATACATTTATGGCTCGGATTAACATCCGGGCTATTTGTGTGTTTTTTGGGAATAACAGGATGCATCCTTGCTTTTGAACGTGAAATCGAAGACATCACACAGCCTTATCGCTTTGTAAAAACCGAAAACAGGCCTTATATCGAACCCTCTAAGCTAAAAATCATAGCGGATGCCAAAGTACCCGGGAAACATGCGCACAGTGTGGGTTATGAAAAAGGCAAAGCAACAACGGTAGTCTATTATGCTGAGGATCCTGCATATTACTGGATCGTCTTTGTTAATCCTTACTCCGGCGAGGTATTAAAGGTGAAGAACATGGATGATGACTTCTTCAGGATCATGATCATGGGTCATTATTACCTATGGCTTCCTCCAAATATAGGTCAGCCAGTGTTGGCCAGCGCTACGCTGATGTTCTTTTTTCTTTTATGTTCGGGCCTGATCTTATGGTGGCCAAAAAATAAAGCCGCCAGCAAAAAACGCTTTACAATTAAGTGGAATGCAAAATGGAAACGGTTAAATTATGACCTGCACAATGTTTTCGGGTTTTATATGACCTGGATCCTGATCTTTATCGCTTTTTCCGGACTGGTCATGGGCTTTCAGTGGTTTGCCAAATCTGCTTACTGGGTCACAGCAGGGGGAAAATCTATGGTTCAGTTTGAAGAAAGCTTTTCTGACAGTACACTGGTAAACACTGTAACTGGTCGTAAACCGGCCATAGATATTCTTCTGGCCAAAACCATGAAGGAAAATCCAAACTACCCGGGCAGCATAGAAGTGCATGTGCCGGACGGGCCAAAAGCCGCCATTGAGGTGGCACTGAATCCGGATACGGAAACTTACTGGAAAGCCGATTACCTGTGGTATGACCAGTATACACTTCAGGAAATGGACGTAAAGCACAGCTATGGCCGGTTTGCCAACACCAGTTTTGCCGATAAGATGATGCGGGCCAATTATGACATTCATATCGGCGCTGTTGCCGGGCTGCCCGGAAAAATAATGGCCTTCTGCGCGAGTCTGGTTGCCGCAAGCCTGCCAGTTACCGGTTTCCTGATCTGGAGAGGCCGGCACAGGAAGAAAAAATAAGAATTGATTAACGGCTAGTATAGAGCGGCACAGCTGTGGTTTTCCTTACATTAGGTTTTATCTTAACAAAATACTGACAAGGTAATAACAGGGTGCTTACAGGGTGATAACAGGGTCACTGATATAATTATTATCTTATTATGATATATTTAGCACCTTTATCTTATGTTGGAATTCCAGAGGGATTTCGGTTGAAACCCTGATCATTGCTGCACTGACATAGCTGTCATTTAAAACCGCAGGTAATGATGGTATAAGATATACACAAATCATTCAATATCAATAACATTTATAAAAAAAATCTTTGCTGCAAAAATATTAATTTCTATCTTTGCCGTCCCTAACGGGAAAAAGGAGATTTAATTTTAATGGCTAAAAAACAAGTAGCAGAAAAAGAACTAGAGGCTAAAACAG
Source organism: Pedobacter ginsengisoli (assembly GCF_030244015.1). Taxonomy (GTDB): domain Bacteria; phylum Bacteroidota; class Bacteroidia; order Sphingobacteriales; family Sphingobacteriaceae; genus Pedobacter; species Pedobacter ginsengisoli. Next base: position 20,994 of record NZ_JASSYX010000002.1, on the reverse strand, counting down.
CTGAACTGCAGGGCGCAGATGCTCGCCTGGCGGAAAAAGAAACCATTGAATCAGAAGCTGATTCAGTGTCGATCGAACAGATCAAATCATCATTGGCAACTCCAGATCAGGATTTTGACTGGGATGCAGACGACAAAGCTTTCGGAAATTACAGTGACGCAGACCGTAAAAAGTTTGAAGACATGTATACCGATACTTTCAATCAAATCACTCAGGGTGAAATCATCAGCGGAACTGTTGTTTCAATCAACAACAAAGACGTAGTACTGAACGTTGGATTTAAATCAGACGGTCTGGTATCTACTTCTGAATTCCGTGATACACCTGATTTGAAAGTTGGCGACAAAGTTGACGTTTTTGTGGAAGCTCCTGAAGACGCAAACGGCCAGCTGATCTTATCTCGTAAAAGAGCTAAGACTCAGAGATCATGGGAAACCATCAATGAAGCCCTTGACAATGACAGAATCATCAACGGATTTGTTAAAAGCCGTACTAAAGGTGGTCTTATTGTTGACATCATGGGTGTTGAGGCGTTCTTGCCAGGTTCTCAAATTGACATCAAACCTATCCGCGACTACGATGTATACGTGGGTAAAACCATGGAATTCAAGGTTGTTAAGATCAACCATGAGTTTAAAAACGTAGTTGTTTCTCATAAAATCCTTATCGAGGATGACCTGGAAAGCCAAAAAGTGGAGATCGTATCTAAACTGGAAAAAGGTCAGGTTCTTGAAGGTACCGTTAAAAACATCACAGATTTCGGCGTGTTCATCGATCTTGGTGGTGTAGACGGATTACTTCACATTACTGATATTTCATGGGGCCGCATAGAGCATCCAAAAGAAGTATTGAGCCTTGATGAAAAAATCAATGTGGTTGTTCTTGACTTTGATGACGAGAAAAAACGTATTGCTTTAGGATTAAAACAATTGACTCCGCACCCTTGGGAATCATTAGATGCTAATTTAGCTATCGGTTCTCATGTAAAAGGTAAAATTGTTACTGTTGCTGATTACGGCGCATTCTTAGAAATCATCCCGGGTGTAGAAGGTTTGATCCACGTATCAGAAATGTCGTGGTCACAAAACCTGCGCAGTCCTCAGGAATTCCTGAAAGTTGGTGACGAGATCGAAGCTGAAGTATTGACTTTGGACAGGGACGAACGCAAAATGAGTTTAGGTATCAAACAACTGACTCAGGATCCTTGGCAAAATGTTGCTGCTAAATATCCAATCGGAAGCAAACATACTGCTGTTGTTAAAAACATGACTAATTTCGGTGTGTTTGTGGAAATCGAAGAAGGTATCGACGGATTGATCCACATCTCTGATCTTTCATGGTCTAAAAAAGTAAACCACCCTAATGAATTCACTAAAGTAGGTGATACACTGGCGGTAGTTGTTTTAGAGCTGGATGTGGAAAGCCGCAAACTGAGCTTAGGACACAAACAACTGGAAGAAAACCCTTGGGATACTTTTGAAACTATCTTTACTGTAGATTCAATCCACCAGGGAACTGTTGTTAAAGTAACTGATAAAGGTGCTGTGATTGCTTTACCTTATGGTGTTGAAGGTTTCGTACCAACAAAACACATGGCTAAAGAAGATGGTGGTACCATCAAAGCTGAAGAAACCAATGACTTCAAAATCATTGAGTTCAACAAAGATGCTAAGCGTATCGTTGTTTCTCACGCCCGTATCTGGGAAGAGGCTAAAGCTGAAGCTGCCAACGAGGAAAGAAATGCTAAGAAAAAAGAAGCTAAAGCATCTAGTACTGCAGTGAAAAAAGTTAAAGATTCTGTTGAAAAATCTACATTAGGTGATTTAGGCGTGCTTGCACAATTAAAACAACAAATGGAAGGTGAAGAAAACAAGGCTAAAAAATAAGCTGTAATCTTTAAATCTAAATATTGAGAGGGTTGTTCATCTGGACAGCCCTCTTTTTTGTGTAATTTTGAAGCGCACACAATCCGAATCACATGAAAATACTGCTCAGTGCTATATTCAGCTTCCTGCTGTTCAATACATCGAAGGCTCAGCTCCCGGCAATTATCCCACAGCCCGCTGAACTGCATATCAATGCTGCCGGTGATAAGTTTACCATAGACAACGGTACCATGATCCTGATCAGCGATACTGCTTTCAAAAGGTCGGCTGCGTATTTGAAGGATCATCTGTTGAAATATTATGGCATTACCTCGCATACTGATGCATATGCTGTAAATGAAAAGAAAAAGAATACCATCAGGTTGATCAGGACAGCAAGTACTACTCAGAATCCTGGTCAGTATATGCTGGATGTCTTAAATAAAAACATTACCATCAATGCTTCAACCGATGAAGGAATATTTTATGCTGTTCAGACACTTTTGCAATTGTTGCCTGTAAAACAAGGCCTGCCGCTGGATATACCTTCGGTTAATATTATTGATTACCCCCGTTTTGCCTACAGAGGCATGCACCTGGATGTCAGCCGTCATTTTTTTGATGTCGCTTTTGTTAAAAAATACATCGATTACCTGGCTATGCATAAATTGAACTACTTTCACTGGCACCTGACAGATGACCACGGGTGGCGTATAGAGATCAAAAGGCATCCGAAGTTGACAGATATCGGTGCATGGCGAAATGGCACTATAACGGGCCTGTATCCGGGAACCGGAAATGACGGGCTCAGATATGGCGGTTATTACACTCAGGATGAGGTTAAAGAAGTGATAAAGTATGCGGCAGACCGTTATATTCATGTAATTCCGGAAATCGAAATGCCCGCACATAGTATGGCGGTTTTAGCCGCCTATCCTGAATTTGGGACAGAGCCGTCGAAAAAATATGAAGTCGCCCAGACCTGGGGAATCTTTAATAAGTTCAACAATGTATTCCAGCCTGCTGAACAAACTTTTAAGTTTCTTGAAGAGGTTTTAACTGAAGTAATGGAGCTGTTCCCTTCTAAATACATTCATATCGGTGGTGATGAGGGTTCAAAGATCTGGTGGAAACAATCTGCCATTTCCCAACAGATCATGAAGGAAAACGGGCTGAAAGATGAGAGCGCCCTGCAAAGTTATTTTATACACCGCATAGAAAAATTTGTGAACAGTAAAGGCAAAACTATTATCGGATGGGACGAAATTTTAGACGGCGGGCTGGCACCTAATGCTATAGTAATGAGCTGGCGCGGCGAGAAGGGTGGCATTGCGGCAGCTAAACAAAAGCATATGGTGGTGATGACTCCGGAGAACGCTATGTATTTTAATCACAGTCAGTTTCTGAAAGAGGATTCGCTGACGGCCGCTAAATTCCTGCCATTAAGTACGGTATATAATTACGAACCGGTGCCGGCAATATTAACTGCTGAAGAAAGCAAATACATTTGGGGCGCCCAGGGCAATTTGTGGTCAGAATACATTGCCAGCCCCGCTAAAGCAGAATATATGCTTTTCCCCAGACTGGACGCCCTGAGCGAAGTATTGTGGAGCCAAAGAACGAAGAAAGATTACGGGGATTTTCGGCAACGGTTAAAAACACAGCTGAAACGCTATGACCTGTTGAAAATCAATTACAGCCAGCGATACCTTTCTGATTGACCTCCTGTGCTTGTGCTAACCGGTGTAAGCGCTTTGGGCAATTAGATTTTTAAAAATTGATTCAGGGTTTGGGGTTACAACTTTTTGGCTATATTTGTGCAATTATTTAGTCAATGCAAAAAAGAATCCTGCTAGACGGACAAAAATTCCAGATCACAATTAAGCGACTTTGTCACCAGTTAATTGAGAATCACCATGATTTTTCCAATACCGTTTTAATCGGTATCCAGCCGAGAGGCCCGTACTTTGCCAACAGGGTACAACAGGAACTCTCAAAGATCCTTGGAAAAGACACCATAAAAAAAGGCGACCTGGACATTACTTTTTTCAGAGATGATTTCAGAAGAAAAGACGGCATCGTATCAGCAAGCAGCAATAACATAGATTTTATTATAGAAGAAAAAAATGTGATCCTCATAGACGATGTACTGTGGACAGGCAGGACGATCAGATCTGCCATGGATGCTTTACTTGCTTATGGCAGACCCGCCAAAGTAGAGCTCATGGTGTTGATCGACAGGAGGTTTTCCAGACAGCTGCCGATCGAGCCTGATTATATCGGGCACCAGGTAGACAGTCTGAACTCGCAGATGGTGAGGGTGAGCTGGAAGGAGACCGAGGGTGAAGACAAAGTTATCTTATTATCAGAAAGCAATAAATAGTATGGCAGCAGAGAAATTATCAACCCGACATCTTCTAGGTATAAAGGACATTAACCGCGATGATATTGAATTGATTTTTGAAACTGCAGATAACTTTAAAGATGTCATCAACAGGCCAATAAAAAGAGTTCCTTCCCTGCGTGACATCACCATAGCAAATATTTTCTTTGAAAACTCTACCCGTACCAAGCTTTCATTTGAGCTGGCAGAAAAAAGACTTTCGGCCGATGTGGTGAATTTCGCTGCGTCTTCTTCATCGGTAAGCAAGGGTGAAACACTGATCGATACCGTAAATAATATTCTGGCCATGAAAGTGGACATGGTAGTGATGAGGCATCCCTACGCAGGAGCCGGTCAGTTCTTAAGCAGGCATATAAAAGCACAGATTGTAAACGCCGGTGACGGGGCGCACGAACATCCGACCCAGGCTTTGCTGGATGCTTTTTCAATTCGCCAGAAGCTGGGCAGCGTCGCAGGCAAAAAAGTGGTGATCGTTGGCGATATCCTGCATTCAAGGGTGGCGATATCTAACATCCTCTGCCTTCAGAAACTGGGTGCAGAGGTGATGGTCTGCGGACCGACAACTTTGATCCCCAAATACATTTCCAGTCTTGGCGTAAAAGTAGAGCATGACCTGATTAAAGCTTTGAACTGGTGTGATGTGGCCAATATGCTCCGCATTCAGCTGGAACGGCAGGACATTAAATATTTTCCCTCTCTCAGAGAATATGCCATGATGTACGGCCTGAATAAACAAATTCTGAACAGCCTTGACAAAGAGATCATCGTCATGCATCCGGGACCGATAAACCGTGGTGTGGAGATCACCAGTGACGTAGCAGACAGTAAACAGTCTATTATTTTGGAACAGGTAGAAAACGGCGTTGCCATCAGAATGGCTGTGCTTTATTTACTGGCTTCTCAAAGAGATTAGATGACTAAAAAAGGTCGTTTATACCAATTCTATTTTCTTTTCGTTAATCCAGTGTTATCAACACATGTTAATTTCTTGTAACCATAAGACCCAATACTATATTTATCTTAGTACCAACCATATTTGAAACAAATGCAGAAAAAATACCTTTTTATTCCGCTGTTACTAGCAGGAGGCGTCACCTCCACATTTGCGCAGTCTAGCATACTAGTTAACCTCAATAAAAATTACAAGACCGGGTTAGAGTTATTAGATAATGAAAAATTTGTAGCCGCCGCACAGCAGTTTAAGCTGGTAGAGCAGGTCAGGCAAAGGCCCGGAGCACAGACTGAAAGTAATGCTGAGCTGTCCCTGCTTAAAGAAAATGCTAAATTTTATGCAGCGGTTTGCGCCCTGGAACTTGGTAATGACGATGCGGAAAGCCTCTTTCTGAATTTTATCAAAGACTACCCGCTGAATCCAAATGCCAAACTTGCTTATTTTCATGTGGGCAAAGCCTACTTTGCACAGAAGAATTATGAGAAAGCACTCGAGTGGTTCGGAAAGGCTGACCCTAACCTGTTTTCTGCAAAGCAGCGTTTAGAATATCAGTTTAAACAAGGGTATGCTTACTTTATGAAAAATGATATAGAGAAAGCGGAACCTTTGTTTGAAGCGGTTAAAAAAGACGATTCTCCCTTTCAGGAAAGTGCCACTTATTATTTTGCGTACATCAATTACCTGAACAAGGAATATAAAACTGCACTCAGCAACTTCGAAAAACTGAAGGGCTCTCCTACTTATGAAGCCAGCTATCCTTACTACATCACTTCCATGTATTATCTGGATGAGCGTTATGATGATGTAATTAATTATGCGGTCCCTATTTTGAAGAGTTCCAAGCAGGAGTACGAATCAGAAATGCTGAGCATCATCGCGGCTTCTTACTTTGCTAAATCCGACTACATCAATGCCGAAAAGTATTTTAAGGAATTTTATGCGAAAGACAAGTCGGGTAAGAAGAACAATTTGTACATCTACCAGTACGGGTATTCCTTATTCTTTCAGAAAAAATATACGGAATCAGTTGCTGTCCTTGAAAAACTGGATACCGATGATGTTTACCTTCAAAGCGGTATGTATACGCTGGGCCGCTCATTCATCGAATTGAAAAATAAAGAAAAAGCCAGAAGTGCATTTTTCAGGGCATCAAGACTTGATTTTGATAAGGTTGTGCAGGAGGAAGCGTGGCTGAACTATACGCGGCTGAGCTATGAGCTGGATTTTAATCAGCAGGCGCTGGAATCTATTCAAAACTTTTTAAAGCAATTCCCCAATTCAAGGAAGATCAATGAAGCAAAAACACTGCTGGGTGAGATTTTACTGACCAGCAAAAACTACCAGGTTGCGGTTGACATTTTAGAGCCTCTGCAAAATAAATCGCCTGAAGCGAAGGAGGCCTATCAGAAGGCTACCTATTTCAGAGGACTGGAGTTCTACAATGAGCGCGCTTTCCCAAATGCACTTTCTATGTTTCTACGGTCTGAAAAATTTCCGCAGGATGAAGAAATCCTCGCTTTGAGCACTTACTGGAAAGCTGAGGCATCCTATGAGCTGAGGAAATTTGGTGAGGCGGTAAAGCATTTTGAAACGTTTCTAACCATGGAAGGCGCTAAAAAAACGGGTGTATATAATTTCGCCAATTACGCACTGGCTTATGCTGCATTTGAAGATGAAAAGTATGTGAAAGCGGCTAATTATTTTGAACGTTTTTTAAGTGGTAACGACAAGGATCAAAAAACAGTAAATGATGCGATCATCAGGCTTGCTGATTCTTATTTTGTGAGCAAGAGCTATGGCAACGCAATGGCCAATTACAACAAAATTATCGCCAGTCGTGCTACGGGTGAAGATTATGCATTATTCCAACGCGGAATGATCCAGGGCCTGGAGAACCAGAATGACGCAAAGATCGCGACCATGCAGGACCTGTTAAAGCAATATCCAAATTCTAATTATGCAGATGATGCCGGATTTGAGACCGCTTATACTTATTTCAACAAGGGGGATTTTGAAAAATCCAAATCTGACCTGATCACGCTGGTGAGCCAATATCCGAGAAGCAGTTACGTGCCAAGAGCTTTGGTGACGATTGGCCTGGTCCAGTACAATCAGGATAAGGATGATGAGGCACTGGAGTCATTTAAAAAAGTGATCAGGGAGTATGCCAGTACAGAAGAAGCTAAACAGGCACTGGAGTCGATTAAAAACATTTATGTAGACAGGGGTGATTCTGAGGGCTTCATTACTTATGCCAGCTCCACTCCTCTGGGCAACTACAGTGCTGCTGAGCAGGATGGTATTGTATTTCAGGCAGCGAGCAACCGTTATTTAAAAGGCGACTTTCAAGGTGCTTTTGAAGCCATTAATGCTTATTTTGATAAATACCCGAAGGCAATACATGATAAGGAGGCGAAGTTCATCAGGGCGGAATCACTGGTAAAGCTGGGCCGGCCTTTAGAGGCGGTGCCTGATTATGAATACATTTTGAACGACTGGACCAGTGACTATACTGAACGCTCCCTGGTCAGTATTTCTGAAGTATTCCTGAATCAGAAAAAATACAATGAGGCCATTGTCTATTTAAAAAGACTGGAAACTACTGCCGATTATAAGGCACACTACAGTTATGCAATCAATAATCTGCTCAGGGCTTATGATGCTTTGAATATGCCCGACGACATGCTGAAGTACGTGAAACTGATCAGGGAATCTGAAAAAGCATCTGAAGAGGAAAAGAACAGTTCAGAACTGTACGCCGGAAAAGCTTACCTGCTGAAAGCAGATACCGCACAGGCGACGAAAGCCTTCACAACGGTGGTTAGCAAAACTAAAACCGTTGCCGGTGCCGAGGCGAAATATAACCTTGCCTTCCTGCAATATGCAAAGGGTGATTATAAAACTTCTACAAAAACTTGTTTTGACCTGATCAACAATATGCCTTCCCATGATTACTGGGTGGCCAAATCTTTTATACTGTTATCTGATAATTATGTTGCGCTGAAGGACAATTTGCAGGCAAAAAGCACGCTGCTGAGCCTGATAGACAACTATGAAGGCAAGGATGACATTGTTCCGACCGCTAAAGAGAAATTAGAAAAAATCAAATAAGACCAAGCAATATGAGATTTCATAAAATAATATATACTACCGTTTTAATGATCGCCTCGGGAACGCTGCACTTAATGGCACAGGACCCCGTAAAACCCAAGACGGAGGAAAAAGCAGTAACAGAAGAAATTGAAGTGGTAAGACCTTATAAACCTGTTTTGGCTGAGGCTGTAAAATTAAGAAGAAGTCCGGATCTGAACGATGTAAAAACTTACAAGGCACGGTTCAATTACAGTCTTACCGACAGGAAGCTGGAACTGAATTCTGACATCAACAAATTGCAGGCTCAGGAAGTTGCAGCTGAAAGAGAAGCGGAACTGATCAATAATTATGTAAAAGGTGGCTTTGGTACGGCGAAAACTATATTTGCTGAAGCGTATGTAAATACCGGGAAGGATGAAGCCATGCAGGCAGGGGCTTATTTACAGCACCTAAGTCAATCGGGCAAGCTCAATAAACAACAGTCGAGCCAGCAAAGACTAAGTATCTTTGGCCGCAGTATCGGCGAAACAGCTACACTTAGCGGCAGGGTTAACTTTCAAAGGAATGGTTTATATTTTTACGGTATTGACGAGGCAAATCCTGCATTGAATCCAAATCCTGAGAAGCAAACTTTGAACTTCTTTGAGGCTGAAGGAGAAGTAGTCAATAAATATACGGATGATCCTGATGCCTTTAGCTACGCAGCTAAGGTAAATGGTTATATCTGGAGTGACAAGTTCAGTGCAAAAGAGAATTCCATTGTTTTGAATGGGTACATGAACAAACGGATCAGCAGTTTCAATCTGGGGCTTGCAGCTTCTGCAGAATTTGGAGGCAACAAAGATTCGATCGCAAACGTAAGTAACAATATCTTAAAACTGAATCCTTACATCAGACTGCAGACGCATGGCATTAAAATCAATGCCGGGATTAATTTTGTACAGGAATTTGGTGATTTTTCATCCACCAGGATTTTTCCGGCTGTAACCGCGGACTTCACGCTGATACCGGATTACCTTCAGATATTTGGTGAAGTGAAGGGAGATGTCAGCCGCAATTCATTGAAGCAGTACACAGATGAAAATCCATGGCTAAACAGCAATATAGAGATCAGAAACAGTGTTGAGAAACTGAGCATCAGCGGCGGGATTAAAGGTACTGGGGGCCCGGGATTTGGATATAAGGCGAAGGTCTATCACAAAAGGATCGAAGACATGCCGCTTTATGTAAACAGCTTTTCCAGCTTTAATAAGTTTGACGTAATCTATGACTTTGGAACTATGAAGCTTATCGGACTGGAGGGTGAGCTTTCTGTACAGGTAAGTGATGCTTTAAAATGGACCGGCAGACTAAATTTTGAGGACTACAAACCTGCAGCGGAAACACAAAGCTGGTTCAAACCGCAAATGCGGCTAAGTTCCGATCTCTTGTATAATATTACTAAACAAATCTCGCTGACAGCATCTGTAGCAATTCAGGACGATAGCAAAGCTAAGGTTTACCTGGCGGCACCCGCCAATCCGTATTTGATTCCTGATCCTTTAAATGAGCAGGTTGTGACCGTAAAGGGATTTGTAGATCTTGGCGCAGGGGCCAGCTATAAGATAAATAATCAGTTCTCGGCATTTATAAAGGTTAACAATTTACTGGATTCATCCTACAGCAGGTTTCTGTATTATCAAACCATCGGGATGAATATTTTTGGGGGAATAAGTTATTCGTTCTAGGCGGGTTTTTAATTAATAATTGGTTGATACGGAATTAAAATTTATTTTTACCAGAATGGAGATCTTATCATACCTTACCGAGCTTATCAGAACCCGAAAAGAAGTCGGGATCCCTGGGCTGGGTACCATTTATAAAAAGAAATCTCCGGGAAGATATGATGCGCAGACGCATTCTTTTTTACCCCCGAGCTATGCACTTGAATTTACTGAAGAAGTAAAGGAAACCAAGGCTCTGACAGAATTCATCAGCAAAAAGAAAAATATTTCTTTCGACTCCTCATCTTACTATATAGAACAATTTGCTGAGGAACTGCGCCGGCAGGTAAAAGACAACCGGGAAGCTGATCTTGGTGAGCTGGGCCGGCTTTTGGCTTCGGATAACGGAGTAGCCCTCTCTCCTTCCGGAGCAGTAAATTTAGGGTTTGAATTTTATGGACTGCCTTCTTTTAAAGAGGAGTCCGCTCAAGAGGAGGAAACTTATGCAAAGGAACAGGAAGAACATTTTCATGAACGCTTAGATTTGGAAGATCACAACGCTGATCTGAGTGATGGAACCGCTGAATCTGACGAACAGCCTGTGTATGATGAAATATCTGAGATTAAACATCAGAAAAAACCTGTATCTCCCCTGTTTATAGAAACAGCAGAACGTTTGGAAGAAGATCCGGCTGAGGACACTGCTGTTCTTGAAGACGAGGTTCCTGCAGCTGAGGCAAAGGCAGGTCATTACTGGAATTTTGACAAGACCCATAAGGTTGATCAGATTGAATCTGCAAGCGGTCCGGAGGAAGCAGAAAATGAGCATAAACCAGCAACACCAATATATATTAAGGTTATTGTCGCCGGCGCTATTCTTTTAGCCATCGGTGTAGCCGCATATTTTATAAAACCAGAGCTCTTTAAGGGCGAAGCTGGAAAAGAACAAGGACAAACAAAAGGTCCGGTTGCAAACCTCAATCAGTTAAAGATTGATTCTGCTGCAAAAGCAGACAGTATTTTGAGGACGGCTCAAACGGCAATTGTTAACCCCGATTCTTTAAAAGAGACTGCTGCCGCACCAAACCAGGCTTCAAGTACAGACACTGTGACCACGTGGGAAGTCATTGGAGCCTCTGTGATCAACCAGAAAGAGGCCGACTGGTTCATTACACAGATGAAGGCAATTGGCGTTACTGCAAAAGTAATTCCTAAGGTTCCGGGTAAACGCAGAATAAAGATCAGTGTCGCAACGTTTCAAGATGAAGCAAGCGCTATGAAAGGGCGTAAAGAACTTGTTGTTAAGTTAAAAAACCCAGATTTATATATCTATCAGAACAAACACACAAACACACAAATAAAATAATATGATCACATTACTACAAGGTGCCACGGATACCGCAAAACAACTCGTTGATACCGCTAATAACTTAACGCAGGCCGTAACTACCGCACCTCCAGAAATCCACTTTATTGACCTTCTGTTTAAAGGTGGCTGGGTAATGCTTCCCCTGGCTTTTTTGGCTTTTTTGGGACTGGTGATTTTTGTAGAAAGATACCTTACCATTAGAAAAGCATCTAAAACTGAGTCTAACCTGATGCTGCAGATCAAACAATATATCCATGATGGAAGACTGGACAATGCCATCGCTTTATGCAGAAACAACAATTCTCCTCTGGCCAGAATGCTTGAAAAAGGGTTGAAGCGGATTGGCAGACCCATTAAGGACATTGAAGCTGCTATCGAGAACAACGGGAAACATGAGGTCTCAAAGCTGGAAAAGAACATAGGTATACTTGGTATTATCGCAGGTATTGCGCCGATGCTTGGTTTCGTAGGTACGATTATCGGTGTGATTACTATTTTTCATGATGTATCTATCAAAGGCGCTATAGAAATCGGAACAATATCGGGTGGTTTATATACCAAAATGATTACTTCCGCTACCGGTTTGATCATTGGTATTATTGCGTATGTACTCTATCATATCCTGAATATGATGGTTGAACGAATCATATTAAGAATGGAAACAGATGCCATCGAATTTATTGATCTACTAGAGGAACCAGGAAAATAATGAATTTACGCAAGAGAAATAAAGGAACTGTGGAGGTACACACTTCTGCGCTGAATGACATCATGTTCTTCCTACTTTTGTTTTTTCTACTGGCATCGGCTGTAGTTAATCCACAGGTAGTTAAGCTGTTGTTACCCAAATCAGAATCAGGCCAACAATCTAATGCCCAAAAAACCGTTACTGTATCTATAGATGACAAGTTAAATTATACGATAAACAAAAAGCCAACGACCTTGGAAAACCTTCCGGCAGAAATAGAAGCCTATCAAAAGGCTGCTCCGGATCTGACGATTGTTCTTTATGCCGCGGGAAGTGTTTCTATAGACAATACCATGCTGGTATATGATGTGGCTAATAAACTGAAATTAAAAGTTGTACTGGCTGTAGAACCTAAAAAGTAATGATCTATCCAAAAGAAGAAAATAATTACCCAAAGGCACTGGCAATCTCTACCGGTATCATGGCTGGTTTGCTCCTTTTGAGTTTCTTTCTGGTCATCGGAAACTTTGAACCTGTTGAAACTGGTATGGGTGGTATGGTAGTAAACTACGGCACTTCTCCGGAAGGTATGGGTACAGACTATACCAGTGTGGAAGAACCTTCGGCAGATCCCAATGCAAATAACAGGCCTCCGGATAAGGTGGAGCCAACAGAGCCTAAGCCGGAAACTCCGACATCGGACAATAGTGCAAAAGAGATCGTCACCCAAAATTCGGAGGAGGCAGTCAGCGTAAATACAAAAAGCAAGACCAAAACTTCTACTCCTACTGCTCTTACTGAAACCAAACCGGCCAAGCCCGTCATTAATCAAAATGCCTTGTATAAAGGTAAAGCCAACAAAGGAACAGGTGGTGGCGACGGAACGGGTGCTGTAGCCGGCAACCAGGGTGACAAAGATGGTGACCCGGATGCACCGAATTATGGAGAAGGCGGCTCGGGTTTTGGAGAGACACCCATTGAAATCAGAAAGTTTGTGGGCCTGGTCCTGCCGCAGGATGACGGGCAAAAAACGGGTAAAGTAGCCGTACGGCTTAAGATAGATAGAAATGGAAATGTACTTGATGCTACACCGGGAGTAAAAGGAACTACGCTAAACGACCGTGACATCTGGCAGAAATGTAAGGATGCGGTAATGAAAGCGAAGGTGGAAAAATCAGAGGCCGGGAAGGACGTTCAGATTAAAATTGTGATTTTCTATTTTAAAGTGAAATAACCGAACAAGCATTCTATTTTTGTGGTATCCAACCTTTTTTAATGAATTACGATCAAACTCTGGATTATCTGTACAGTAAACTGCCTATGTTTACCCGTGTGGGTGCGACAGCCTTTAAAAAAGACTTACACAACACCATTGTGATGTGTGAGAAACTGGGCAATCCACAACATAAATTCAAGAGCATCCATGTAGGTGGAACCAATGGAAAAGGTTCCACATCACATATGCTTGCAGCTATTTTTCATCAGGCAGGGTTTAAAACCGGGTTGTATACCTCACCTCATTTAAAAGATTTCAGAGAACGCATCAGAATCAATGGTGTTATGATATCCGAGGACTTTGTAGTTGACTTTGTCGCTTCGCAAAGCGATATCATTGAAGAACTCAGCCCCTCTTTTTTTGAAGTGACTGTGGCAATGGCATTTTCATACTTTGAAACTGAACAGGTAGATATTGCTATTGTTGAAGTAGGACTAGGTGGCAGGCTGGATTCAACAAATATCATTACTCCAGAGCTCTCAATCATTACCAACATCAGTTTGGACCACACCAATATTTTGGGAAATACACTCCCTGAAATCGCAGTGGAAAAGGCCGGAATTATTAAACACAAGATCCCTGTAGTGATTGGCGAACGGCATCCGGAAACAGATCAGATTTTTATAAAAAAGGCGGAAGAAACCGGAAGTGAAATTGTATTTGCTGATGAACAATTGAGCATTCAGCATTTTCAAAGAGAAAATGAGCTGCTGAGCCTGTCCGTAAGAGATAAAGATCATGTGCTATTTCAGGAACTGGCGCTTGACCTTACGGGGTCATATCAGCTTAAAAATATATTGACAGTAGTTCAGTCTGCATTGGTTTTAAATAAACTGGGATACCGGATTAGCGATCAGGATGTTCGCACAGGGCTGAGCAATGTAAAGGAGCTTACTGGTTTGCAGGGAAGATGGCAGGTGCTTGGTAACCATCCGCTCGTTATCTGTGATACCGGGCATAATATAGCTGGCATTTCTGAAGTTGTGCAGAACATCCGGGAAACTCCGCATGACCATTTGCATATTGTAATAGGGATGGTTAAGGATAAGGATATCGGTGGCGTGCTGAAATTATTGCCTTCTGATGCACGGTATTACTTTTGCCAACCAGATCTGGAAAGAGCTTTGCCCGCTGCTGAACTGGCCAGACAAGCGCTTGACCAGCAGCTCATCGGTGATGTATTTCAAAGTGTTCAGCTTGCGCTGACCGCTGCAAAAAATGATGCAAGCGACGATGACCTGATATTTGTCGGCGGGAGTACTTTTGTAGTGGCGGAAGTGTTATGAAATCTTTACATAATACCAGTTCTTTCTACTCTTTGAATAAGTAACTTTAAAATTCTTTAACACACAATAATGAAGAGAACATATCTTTTATTTACTGCGATTTTTTTTATTTGCAGTACATCAATCGCTCAGAAAAAATCTGTTAAGACCTTATCAAAAACATCATCTGCTGCAGAATTGAGCAGACCGAAACTGGTAGTCGGGTTAGTGGTAGACCAGATGAGGTGGGACTACCTTTACCGTTACTACAACAGGTATTCAAATGGCGGCTTCAGACGCCTTGTAAATCAGGGATTCTCTGCCGAAAACACTTTTATACCCTATACTCCGACTTATACCGCATGCGGACATTCCAGCATTTACACAGGTTCTGTACCTGCTATAAATGGCATCATAGGCAATGACTGGTATGACCCTCAGCTGAAAAGAAATGTTTATTGCGCTGAAGATACTACTGTAAAAACTGTAGGCAGTGATACCAGAGCCGGATTAATGTCCCCAAAAAACATGCTGGTTACTACGATTACGGACGAGCTGAGGCTGGCTACAAATTTTAAAAGCAAAGTCATAGGTATCTCTCTTAAAGACCGGGGTGCGATACTTCCGGCGGGTCATTCGGCCAATGCAGCTTATTGGTTTGATGGCGGTACGGGTAACTGGATCACCAGCACACACTACATGACTGAACTTCCTGCCTGGGTCGATCAATATAACAAGCTGAAAATGCCAAATAAATACTTTGAGCAGAACTGGAATACCTTATATCCTATAGAGACCTATACGCAAAGCACAGCAGACAACAAACCTTATGAAGGAAAAGCCAGAGGTGAGCAAACGCCCACTTTTCCTCATCCGACTAAATTATATACTGACAAAAACTTTGATATGATCAAAAGTCTGCCATACGGCAATACTATGACTTTAGATCTTGCCAAAATAGCCATTCAGGCAGAGGGCCTTGGTCAGGGAAGCTCCACTGATTTCCTGGCGGTAAGCTGCTCATCGACAGACTATGTAGGTCATCAGTATGGTGCCAATTCAGTCGAAGCTGAGGATACCTATTTAAGATTAGATAAAGACCTCGAGGATTTCTTCAATTACCTGGATGCCAAACTTGGCAAAGGAAATTATTTATTCTTCCTGTCAGCTGACCATGGAGTAGCACATGTCCCGGGTTTTATGAAGGAAAATAAACTTCCGGGCGGATTATTTAGCGATTCGCAGGTGATCAAAAGCTTAAATACAACTATCGCTGAGCAGTATAAGATCAAAAAGGCTATCGTTACCTCCAGCAACAGCCAGCTTTACTTTGATCATGATGCCATTAAAGAGGCCAAAGCGGATTTTGAAGCCATAAAAACCCTGACTATGGAGACCTTGGAAAAACAGGATGCCATTGCAGATGCGGTCGACCTTACCAGGCTGAGTTCAACCACACTTCCTGAAGCGATTAAGAAAGCTGTAACTTATGGCTATAATGCTAAAAGGAGCGGCGACATTTACTACGTATTAAAATCAGGATATTTTGGCGGAGGAAGTACAGGAACCACCCACGGCGCCTGGTATCCTTATGATTCACACATCCCCTGTGTATTTATGGGTTGGAATGTAAAAGCCGGAAAGACCAATAAAACACATTATATGACGGACATCGCTGCAACCCTGGCGGCCATGCTGCACATTCAAATGCCAAGCGGCTGCGTAGGCGAGCCAATAACTGAACTCACCCATCAATAGAACTCCGTCAGAGATAGAATGAAAGGCCGTTATGGAACATAAACCATAACGGCCTTTTGTATTTATCGCAAACGTGTATTTCAGTTGTTGTTTTCACTTGCTCCGCATAGTTTTATTTAACTTTGTGCACCAGTTATAAACTACATAATGGAGCAGGTCGAAATCTACAAACCCAAGCATAAAATACGTTTCGTTACAGCAGCCGCACTATTTGATGGCCACGATGCCACGATCAATATCATGCGCAGGATTCTTCAGTCGTCAGGTGCGGAGGTCATCCACCTCGGGCATAACCGTTCTGTCGATGAAGTGGTAAATTGTGCAATCCAGGAAGATGTGCAAGGCATTGCTATGACCTCCTATCAGGGGGGGCATATCGAATACTTCAAGTATATGTATGATCTGCTGAAAGAACGTGGAGCTCCTCACATTAAAATATTTGGCGGAGGAGGTGGCGTAATCCTTCCCTCAGAAATTAAGGAACTGGAGAATTACGGGATTACCAAAATATATTCACCAGATGACGGCAGAAAAATGGGTCTGCAGGGGATGATCAATCATATGCTGAAAGAGGCAGACTTCAGCACTATAAAGTCCCTTGATGGCGGACTTAAAACCATTCCGCATA
Organism: Pedobacter ginsengisoli; assembly: GCF_030244015.1. Taxonomy (GTDB): domain Bacteria; phylum Bacteroidota; class Bacteroidia; order Sphingobacteriales; family Sphingobacteriaceae; genus Pedobacter; species Pedobacter ginsengisoli. The sequence continues at coordinate 3,993 of NZ_JASSYX010000002.1, read as the reverse complement.
AAAGTATTAAAGATATTGCTTCTGCCATTACACTGGCCGAAAATGATCCGGAGGGCGCACAAACCTTTGTCAATGAATTAAAAAAGCTGGGTGGAAAAAACAAAGTACCCGTACTTGGAATAACTGGTACTGGCGGTTCCGGAAAATCCTCACTGGTTGATGAGCTGGTTAGGCGTTTTCTGATGGAAGTAAAAGACAAAACACTGGCTATAATATCTGTTGACCCTTCTAAAAGAAAAACAGGCGGAGCGTTACTTGGTGATAGAATTCGAATGAATGCAATTAACAATCCAAGGATTTATATGCGTTCGCTGGCTACCCGACAGGCCAATCTGGCCCTTTCAAAAAATGTACAGGAAAGCATTGACATCTGCAAAGCGGCTGGTTACGATCTCATTATTGTAGAAACATCTGGTATAGGACAATCTGATACAGAGATCACTGAACATAGTGATATTTCCCTGTATGTAATGACACCCGAGTTCGGTGCCGCCACCCAACTGGAAAAAATAGATATGCTTGATTTTGCTGACCTGGTGGCCATCAATAAATCTGACAAACGGGGTGCACTGGATGCGTTAAGAGACGTTCGCAAGCAATACAAACGAAATCACAATCTCTTCGAGGCGAGAGACGAAACCATACCTGTTTTCAGCACCATGGCCTCCCAGTTCAATGATCCGGGCATGAATGAACTCTTTTCGGCATTGATGCAGCAGATAAAAGAAAAAATACAGATTGATTTTAAGCCTCAAATGGAGCGTTTAGCGGGACAGTCTGAAAAAATCTACATCATACCTCCGGATCGTACCCGTTATCTTGCTGAGATCGCGGAATCCAGTCTGGCGTATCATGATTGGGTAGATAAACAAAGCCAAATCGCGCGCAGACTTTACCAACTACAGGGAGTTATCGAATTATTTCCCGAAGACAAAACGAAAGCCGGTCTCTCTGAGAGCAAAGCGGTCGATTCGTTAAAAGAGATTTATAAACATCTGGAAGAGCAGCTTGATGGAGACTGCAGGCGACTGCTCCGCGAATGGCCGGAAACCAAATTGAAATACAAACAGGAATACTTTAATTATAATGTACGGGATAAGGAAATTAAGCAGCCTCTTTTCTATGAATCTTTATCGAAATTACAAATCCCAAAAGTCTCATTACCCCGCTATCAGGACTGGGGAGATACACTCAGGTGGCTGCTGACAGAAAATGTTCCGGGTGAATTTCCCTATGCAGCTGGCGTTTTTCCCTTAAAGAGAGAAGGTGAAGATCCCACCCGTATGTTTGCAGGAGAAGGCGGACCAGAACGAACTAACAAAAGGTTTCACTACGTGTCTTTAGGCCAGCCCGCACATCGCCTGTCAACTGCTTTTGACTCTGTAACGTTATATGGTGAAGATCCGCACATCAGACCCGACATCTACGGTAAAATAGGCAATTCCGGTGTAAGCATTGCCACTCTTGATGATGCTAAAAAACTGTATTCCGGATTTGACTTATGTGCCGCTTCGACTTCGGTATCTATGACCATCAACGGTCCTGCGCCAATGCTGCTCGCCTTTTTTATGAACACAGCTATAGATCAGCAATGTGAGAAATACATCATAGAAAATAAACTGCAGGCACAGATACAAACTAAAATCGACAGCATTTATAAAGCAAAAGGAATAGAAAGACCTGAATATAGCGGCGACCTACCTGAAGGGAACAATGGATTAGGCCTTATGCTGCTCGGCGTGACCGGCGATCAGGTATTACCGGATGAAGTGTACTCAAAAATCAAAACAAAAGCTATAAGTATGGTACGCGGCACCGTGCAGGCCGATATACTCAAGGAAGATCAGGCCCAAAATACCTGTATTTTTTCTACAGAATTTGCACTGAGAATGATGGGTGATATTCAGCATTATTTCATTACCGAAAATGTACGCAATTTCTATTCAGTTTCCATCTCCGGCTACCATATTGCAGAAGCCGGAGCAAATCCAATATCTCAGCTCGCATTTACGTTGAGCAATGGGTTTACCTTTGTAGAATACTACCTCAGCAGGGGGATGCACATTGATGACTTTGCTCCTAATCTATCCTTCTTCTTTTCCAATGGAATCGATCCGGAATATGCAGTTATAGGCCGTGTGGCACGGCGCATTTGGGCTAAGGCGATCAAAAATAAATATAAGGGTAATAACAGATCGCAAAAATTGAAATATCATATCCAGACATCAGGCCGGTCGCTACATGCACAGGAAATAGATTTTAATGACATCCGTACCACCCTGCAGGCGTTATATGCCATTTATGACAATTGCAATTCCCTTCATACTAATGCTTATGACGAAGCCATTACCACTCCTACGGAGGAATCGGTACGCAGGGCCATGGCCATACAATTGATCATCAACCGTGAATTGGGGCTTGCAAAGAATGAGAATCCTCTACAGGGCGCATTCATTATAGAAGACCTAACCGATCTGGTAGAAGAAGCTGTGCTGCTTGAATTCAAGCGAATTAACGATAGAGGTGGAGTGCTGGGCGCAATGGAAACTATGTATCAGAGAGGTAAGATCCAGGAAGAAAGTCTATATTACGAAATGTTGAAACATAACGGAGAATATCCAATAGTAGGTGTAAATACATTTCTAAACAAGAGTGGTTCACCTACCATTGTTCCCGGCGAAGTAATCAGGGCTACTGAAAAAGAAAAGCAACATCAGATTAAATCCTTAAAAGCCTTTCAGGAAAGAAATGCAGATCAAACCTCTGAAGCTTTAAGAAGACTTCAAAAAGTTGCCATAGCCGGTGAGAATATTTTCTCTGAGCTCATGGAAGCCTGTAAAATATGCTCACTAGGTCAAATCTCTAATGCGCTTTATGAAGTAGGTGGACAATATAGAAGGAATATGTAATTAAGCGTGTATCCAGCTAAACTTATATTCCATTGTTGGATTCTTCATACGTTCGGCAACACGCAGTAATCTGGAAGGTAAAGCCATGATATAATCCCGCGCCTTTTCGCCCGCCTCATTCAAATCACGCATGCTTTCCAGTTTCCATTCTTCAATCAGCTGCTGCATAATCTCCACATAATCAACCGCTGTATAAACTCCTAAACGTTGTGCCGCATCAGTAAAATGTCCAAAAGTCTGACCAATTTTCATTCCCATCTCACGAAGAAAGTGAGCAGGCATCACAATCTTTTGACGCATCATGTCTTCAAAAGCGATCATGGCTTCATTTGGATCCACTTCAAAGATCTTGCTCATAAAATCCTTATAAGCCTTTGCGTGTCTCGCTTCATCAGAGGCTATCACTCCGCACATTTTAGACAATAAAGCATCTCCATCCTTTTTTGCTAAAGAAGCCACCCTCCTGTGAGAGATATTGGTAGCCAGTTCCTGGAAACTGGTATAAATAAAGTTTCTATAAGGGTCATGACCAGTACCAATGTCAAAACCATCGGCTATTAAATATTGAGTAGAAATTTCCATCTGACGCATATCAACTCTACCGGACAGGTATAAATATTTATTCAATAAATCACCGTGCCTGTTTTCTTCTGCAGTCCAGTGACGGACCCACTTCATCCATCCGCCAGCTTCATTTTTAGTGATGCCATCTACCATGGTCAACCAGGATTCATAAGTAGGCAGGGCCTCTTCTGTGATTGTATCACCAATCAATACTGCCACAAGATCATAAGATAGATCATTGGCATTTTCACGTAGTATTTTTATATCCTGGAAAAATGTATCACTTGTTGAATCAGGCAAAAAATCAGATGGTTGCCAATTGGTATCAATTGGTTTCAGGTATGAATCCATCATATCAAGCATATAAGTCTCGATATGCAACATTACTTCCCTTCTTTTCTCTGCAAAAAAACTCATTCGTTTTATATTTTAAATTTACTCCAAATATACCAAAAAAAATGGCATAGTAATGATATGATATCCTATTTTATAGGTAAGTAATTAACTAAGAGACTTTCAG
>NZ_JASSYX010000001.1 GCF_030244015.1 Pedobacter ginsengisoli | reverse complement strand
GACCGCGAACACCACCAGCAGGAGAAAGAAAAAGAAATTGAAGGTGCCGCTGCTGCTGAAAGCGTTCAGGCCTGATGACCCGAAGATCAGCGTGATCAGCAGACCGAAGGCCACGTAGATCACGATAATGGAAAGCCCGTAGATCAGGGCCTGCCCTATCCCCTTCTGCCGGCTCCCGGCGCGCTTGGTGAAATAACTGATCGTCAAAGGCACCATCGGAAAGATGCAGGGCATCAGAAAGGCCAGAAAACCCCCGGCCAATCCTGCTATAAAGGTCTCCCACAAGGTTTTTTCCCGCTCTGCTGATGCAACTGTTTTTGCCCCGGGTTTGTCATCTGATGAAACATCAGACGATACAGCAGAACTGTCTTTGGAGACTACCGAAGAAACAACTGCAGTATCCGCAACAACGTTTGTATCAGGGACAATTTCAGTAAATTCGATGTCATCCAATGAAGTGTCTGCCTGCTGGGCATGGGCTAAATTTGATAAACCTATGGATATAAGAGTCCCGATAACAAGCATTTTTATGCCTGTTTTAAACTTATTCAGCATCATCTAAATGATTATTTAGTCACAGGAATTGAAAACTCCATAGTTTCCGGGGGAAGACACTGCTGGTCATCACACACCATAAACTCAAGAGACCCTTTTACCGTTGGATTTGCCGCTAAAAGCTTAATTTTCTGCTGAAAGATTGCAGATTTCTCAAAGTAGCTCACATTCATTTCAAATGACTTTTCAAATTTGGTAACTGGCTTCGGTTCAATAGTTTTACCTACCAGTTTGTATGCTTTTGAAGCGGGGAAAGTAAAAGTTGTTTTCACAGGTCCGCCATCAGCCATATTCTGAGAATAAATATGCCATCCATCCTCAATAGTAGCTTTAATAAATAAAGTTGCTTCAGTAGCGGAAGTCTTCTTTGCCGCATAGCTCCACTTTACTGGCTTTAAAATTTGGCTGCTCGCCGATAAGCTAAAAAATAATCCAGCTGCAAATAATAATAAGTTCTTCATGTTACGCTTTATTGTATGTGTTTCTAGTTTATATATTCATTCTTTAATTAAAGCCGATCTATAGGATCATATCCTGTAAATATCGTGTCTGTCGAGATAAACCCTTCTTTAATGCATTCTTCTTTTACCAAATCGGTGCTAAGATACTTTTTATTGCTGTCACACAATAACGTTACCACTATAGCTTCGACCCCTAATTTCTGTTTTAGTTTAATTGCCCCAATCACGTTGGCCCCCGAAGAAATCCCTACCGCAAGCCCCAATTCACTGGCCAACTTCTGTGCCATAATGATTGCGTCTCCGTCATGGGCTTGTATAACTTCATCCAAGTCATTTAATTTTACAATTCCAGGAATAAACTCATCAGAGATGCCCTGAATCCTATGACTACCTACTTTATAGCCAGTGGTTAGCGTTGGACTCTCCGCCGGCTCCAATGGATGGATACTGATTAAATGATTATGAGACTTCAGATGTCTGCCTACGCCCATCACCGTCCCGCCGGTGCCCACACCGGCCACAAAAGCATCAGGTGTTAAGCCTATCTTGCCCAGCTGCTCCCAGATCTCCATGCCTGTGGTCTTTTCATGCGCCTCTTCATTATACCTGTTTTCAAACTGCCTCGGCAGAAAAACACCGCCCTTAGCGGCCAGTTCTTCACATATTTTGATACTTCCCAGAAAACCACCCTCTTCTTTACTCACCAGGATTACTTCCGCACCCATACTTCTGATGATGTCGATCCGTTCTTTACTCAGCCAGTTTGGCATGATGATCTTTACCGTATGCCCCAGTGCTTTCCCGATAGCGGCAAAGGCGATGCCTGTGTTGCCACTCGTTGCCTCTACAATGGTGTCACTGGGTTTGATCGCGCAATTTTTATAAGCTTCAAACAAAATATTCAATGCCATCCTATCCTTCACGCTACCCGTCAGATTATAATGTTCACATTTCACATAAATCTTACCGGGCTCGCCTTTATAAGTGTAATGCAATTCCAGCATTGGCGTATTACCTACCAAATGCCATAAGTGTTCAAACTTACTTTCCAGATCTGCACTTAAACACTCGGCCTCTTTTGTATCAATTAACATATAAAGTATTGTTCTAATTATTGTCAAAACTCAATATTATAAAACATACTCACAATAGAGACCTCTATTTTCCATAAAATATTCGGAATAATGGCCTAGAATTTTGTTTTTTTCTATTATTGTATTTATTTAAATTCATTATTCGTTTTTTTTTCAATTGATTATTTTAAAAGCTTATGCAGTTAAACTTAGACAACGTAGACATAGAAATTCTAAAATTCCTGCAAAAGGATGCGACATTAACCAATAAGGAACTGGCTTTTAAGCTTAATAAATCAATTGCAACCATTCATGAACGAATCAGAAGATTAAAAGAACAGGGATACATCATGCGCATTGTAGCCATATTGGACCGTAAAAAGGTGGACAGGAACCTGATTGCTTTTTCGCATGTATTCTTAAAAGCGCATACGGCTGAGGCCCTTGGTGAATTTGAGAATGAAGTAGCCAAGTTTAGTGAGGTCATGGAATGCTTTCAAATGACAGGTGCTTATGATTTCATTCTCCGTATCGCAACCAGTGACATGGATACCTACCATCTTTTTCTACGCAATAAACTGGCTACACTGCCAAATGTAAGTACCGTTCAGAGCTTTTTCGTACTTTCGGAGACGAAGAGTGATACCGCGTATCCGCTATAACAGGGTAAGACAGTTTGTTTGTCTTCCTGCGCAATTCCGCGCATTTTCTGCGGCCCTTCTGCGCTAGAGCCGCGATAAAAGGTACTTTTAGCGCAGAAGCTGCGCAGCAGGTATGCTCAAAGCACGGCGAAGGCGGGGACATGGTTGCTCCTGTTTGCCGGGCAACAGAATCCCACAAAAAAGGGCTGCTCTATAAAGAACAACCCTTCCAAACAGAATAAAAGTATTAAAGAAAATTAAATCCCACCACCCAGAGAACGGTATAGTTCAACAGAAGCACTCAACTGAGCGGTTTTTATCGATGCCAGTTCCAGTTCGCTTTGCAACGAGTTGCTTTGAGCTGTAATGACTTCCAGATAGGTTGCCATCCCGTTTTTAAACAACAGGTTGGCGTTTTTAACCGCTTGCTGCAATGTGCCTACCCGTTTTACAGAAATATCGTACTGACTTTTCAATTTTTCAATCTTTACGAGTTCGTCAGATACCTCACCTACGGCATTCAGAACAGATTGCCTGAACTGGATCACTACTTTCTCTCTGTCGATCTTTGCCAGCTCATATTGTGTTTTCAATTGCTTTCTTTGAAATATTGGCTGGGTGATCCCGCCGCCTACTACACCGAATAACGATGCAGGAACATTGAACCAATTGCTGGCTTTGAAAGCATTCAAACCACCACTGGCAGTAATGCTCAGTGAAGGGTACAAACTTGCTTTACTGACCCCCACTTTTGCATTGGCCACAGCCAGAGACAGTTCTGCACTTTTCACATCGGGTCGTCTGCTCACCATTGCTGAAGGCAGACCGGCTGACAAGTGTACCGGCACTTTCGTTTTTTCCAGGCTGCTCAGCCTTTCAACTGCTCCCGGCAATTGGCCAGTCAAAATGCGCAGGGCATTTTCCTGCAGGGTAATGTTTTGCTCCAACTGCGGAATCAGCTGTGCGGCAACCAGTTGCTGTGCTTCTGCCTGCTGGATGGCCAATGAGGTCACCTGTCCGGCATCAAACTGCATGTGAATGATATTTAGCGTGCTGTCATTCAGTGCCAGGTTCTTTTTAGCGATGGCCAGTTGCGCATCCATCATCAGCAGCTGATAATAACCCTGGGCTACATTGGCTACGATCCGGGTCTGTACAGCCTTCTTTACTTCTGCAGTTTGCAGATAGGTCGCCAGTGCCGCTTGTTTCTGACTTCTGATCTTTCCCCAGATGTCTGCTTCCCAGCTCAATCCGAGATTGGCATTGTAATCTTCAATATGTGAGGTTTTCAAAAACTGGCTGGCACTCAGTCCGTTCAGGCTATTGTCTGAAGGTCTGCTCGAATTGGCAGTCACCTGTAAATTGATAGCAGGCAGATTGCCTAGCCTGGATTGTTTGAACAGCAGCTCTGAGGCTTCAATGTTTTTGACAGCCAGCTGAAGGTCATAGTTTTTCATCAGGGCGGTATCAATCAGCTTCTGAATATCAGGTTCTGAGATAAATTCTTTCAAACCCAGTGTGGCCACACTTACTGTATCTGCCGTTTGTGCGCCTCTAAAGGCAACTGGTACGGCATCGGCCGGTTTGGCAATATCTTTTGACACCTTGCATCCTCCGGCTATTAGTGCGGAAAACAGTAATATATATAAATAATTATGCGATTTCATGAACGAGTTCTTTTACGTGATTTGGATGATGTCCTACAACAGGTGCAGGTTTTTTTGGACTAATCCTTTCCTGTAAATATTGGAAGATGATGAACAGCACAGGGATAACAAATAGTCCAAGAATTACACCTGAAACCATTCCTCCCGCTGCACCTATGCTTATAGAGTGGTTACCTTGTGCAGATGGGCCGGTGGCGATACTCATCGGGAACAAACCGACTACAAAGGCCAGTGAGGTCATGATGATTGGCCGTAACCTTAACTTTGCTGCCTCCAGTGCAGCTGCTACTAATGGCTGCCCTGCCCTTCGTCGCTGTACTGCAAATTCGACGATCAGAATGGCGTTTTTGGCAAGCAGACCGATGAGCATGATGAGTGCTACCTGAACATAGATATTGTTTTCAATACCTGTAAGGCCGATGGCTACAAATACTCCGAATATACCTGTAGGGATCGAGAGTATCACCGCCAATGGCAGGATATAACTTTCGTATTGTGCGGCCAGCAGGAAATAAATAAATACCAGACACAATAAGAAGATAATTGTCGACTGCCCACTTGAGGACAGCTCTTCTCTGGTTTGGCCGCTAAATTCGTAGGTATAACCGGATGGCAATTGTTCTTTGGCCACTTCCTGGATTGCCTTGATGGCATCACCCGAGCTGAAGCCGGGTTTAGGGATCGCGTTTATCTGTATGGAATTAAACAGGTTATAACGTGAGGCCGTCTCTGAGCCATAAATACGGTTTAATTTAACCAAAGTATTGATAGGTACCATTTCACCGGATTTGTTCTTCACAAATACCCTGTCTATGGTGGAAGGGTCTGCTCTATCGGCTACATCCGCCTGAACGATGACCCGGTAATATTTACCAAAGCGGTTAAAGTCTGAAGCTTGCGCACTACCAAAATAGGTCTGCATGGTCTGCAGTATGTCTTTGACGCTCACACCCAGCTGATCCGCTTTTTCATCGTTAATGTCCAGTTGCAACTGCGGGTAATCTGCTTTGAAGGTGGTAAATGCCACAGCAATTTCCGGACGTTTCATGACTTCACCAATGAAGTTATTAGCTACGCCGCTAAACTTATCCAGTTTACCCCCTGTTTTATCCTGTAAAACTAAATCCAATGCCTCCACGTTACTGAAACCGGGCACGGTAGGAAAACTAAAAGCAAAGAAAGTTCCGCCTGTAATTGTACTGAGCCTGGCATTTACCTGGCCCATAATCGCATTGATGTCTTTTTCCGGACCGCGTTTATCGACCGGTTTTAGCAGTACAAACACAATCGCGGAGGATGGGCTTGTAGAATTGGTTAGCAAGTTATAACCTGGTATAGAGGTCACAAATTCAAACGGCTCCATTGCTCCTAATGCATTTTCAGCCTCTGCCATGACTTTTGAAGTTCCGTCCAGGGAGGTGCCTGAGGGTGTATTTACTGCAATAGCTATAAACCCCTGGTCTTCAGTAGGTATAAATCCTGAGGGTGTGGTTTTAACCATCCATATGGTGGCCAAAGTGATCAGCGTTAAACCACCCATGCTCACCCATTTATGACGGATAAGGAATTTCAGCCCGCCTACATATCTATTGGTGATGGCTGTGAAACTGCTGTTGAAACCAGCAAAGAATTTCTGACTGAAGGTCTTCTTTACGGCAGCATTCTCATGCTGATTGTGATGGTCTCCCGAATGATCTTTTAAGAACAAGGCTGCAAGTGCCGGACTAAGAGTTAGGGCATTGACTGCGGATATGACGATTGCGATGGCCATAGTAAAGGCAAACTGCCTGTAGAATACTCCTGTGGAGCCTTCCATGAAACCAACAGGCAGGAAAACAGCGGCCATTACCAGTGTAATAGAGACAATAGCACCGGTTATTTCATGCATTGCTTCTGTGGTTGCCGCTTTAGGAGACAGGCCCTTTCGCTCTATCTTTGCGTGCACGGCCTCGACGACGACGATTGCGTCATCTACGACGATACCGATGGCCAGCACGAGGGCAAACAGGGTAAGCAGGTTGATCGAAAAGCCAAACAGCTGCATGAAAAAGAAGGTTCCCAGTATGGCTACCGGTACCGCTATGGCCGGGATCAGTGTAGAACGAAAATCCTGCAGGAAGATAAATACCACAATAAATACAAGGATAAATGCTTCTATCAGGGTGTGTTTCACCTGGTCAATGGATTGGTCGAGTGCAACTTTGGTACTGTAGAAAATATTTTGTTTGATGCCGTCAGGGAAATCTTTGGCTGACTTTTCCATCAGTTTATTAATAGCGATCTGGATTTCGTTGGAGTTGGAGCCGGCCAATTGTACCACACCAATAACGATCCCTTTTTTACCATTTAGTCTGGTTAAACTGGCATAAGAATAAGCGCCGAATTCAATCCTGGCCACATCTTTTAAACGAAGGATGGTACCATCGGCATTTGCGCGGATAGCAATGTTTTCATATTGCTCTGGCTTATTCAGTTTTCCCTTGTACTTGATGACATATTCAAATACTTCTTTACTTTTCTCTCCAAATCTGCCCGGTGCTGCTTCCAGACTTTTATCCTGGATAGCCGCCATGATTTCATTGGGGGTAACCTGATAAGTAGCCATTTGAGTTGGGTTCAGCCACACCCGCATCGAGTAATCTTTAACCCCACCGAAGATACTGGCGGCACCTACACCCGGGATACGTTTGATCTCGGGTATGATGTTGATCTGGGCATAGTTGGCTACAAAAGTCTGGTCATATTTCTTCTCATCTTCTGTATAAAGACCGATGGCCATAATGAAGTTATTCTGTTGCTTTGCAGTAATGATGCCTTGCTGCACTACCTCAGCAGGCAGCTGGCTGGTGGCCTGTGCTACCCTGTTCTGAACGTTTACAGCAGCCTGGTCAGGATCTGTACCCAGTTTAAAGTAAACAGTTATTGCCAGTGAACCATCATTACTTGCGGTTGAGCTCATATAACTCATGTTCTCTACACCATTGATCGATTCCTCAATGGACGGCGCTACTGAGCGGAGTACAGTCTCCGCATTCGCACCCGGGTAAACCGCTGTAACCAGTACGGAGGGCGGAGCAATATCTGGAAACTGCTGCAGTGGCAGTTTTGTAAGACCAAGTATACCTAGTATAACTAATAATATAGATATAACAGTGGCAAGTACTGGTCTTTGTATGAATATCTTAAACATTGTTGTCGTTTTTATTTAGTAATTAATTGGGCAACTTTCTCTGCTGCTTTTTCTGGTTTGATCACCTGACCTTCCTGCAGGCGGTCAATTCCGCTCAGGACGATCTGATCCCCTGTTTTCAGGCCTTCGCCGATCAGGTAATTGCTTCCGCTCCTGCCGATGATGGTAATCGGGACTTTTTTCACTTTGTTGCTGTCTGCGACGGCGAATACGAAGATTTTATCCTGCATTTCAAGTGTTGCCGACTGCGGCACAATCAGGGCGTCTTTATGCTCTACGCTCAGACGTATTTTACCGGTATTGCCTGATCTTAACAGGCCTTGTGCATTTGTAAAGGTTGCCCTTAGTGATATAGAGCCGGTTTGTTTATCAAACTGTCCGTCTACCATGTCAATTTTCCCTTTTTGGGCATACACGGTCTGGTCTGCGAGTACCAATGCTACTCCGGGAATCTTGCTGGCTTTCTCAGCAAGCGTCTTGCCCGGGTACTTGGCGTTAAACGCAATAAAATCGTCTTCACCTAAGGAGAAGTAAACATGTACTTCATGGGCATCTGAAAGTAAGGTAAGCGGCAGCGGATCCGCGGGGCTCACCAAGCTTCCCTGTTTCTTAGGCAACCGGCCTACATAACCGTTTACCGGAGCTTTAATTGTGGTATAACCTAAATTGATAGTGGCTGTACCAACACCCGCCTTAGCTTGTTCTACATTTGCCTTTGCTACTTCCAGGGCAGCTTTTGCGCTTTTCAGCTGAAAGTCGGAAACTACTTTGTTGGCCACAAGCGGTGTCAGTTTTTCTACTTCGAGCTGGGCATTCAACAATGCGGCTTTAGCAGATTGCAACGATGCTTTGGCTATGTTCAGGGCTTCTCTGAAAGGAAGTTCATTAATTTTGAACACTGGCTGTCCTTTTTGAACTAACGCTCCTTCATTGACATAGATCTTGTCCAGTGCTCCTGATACTTGAGGTCGGATCTCCAGATCTACTGCTCCTTCTATTGATGCCGGGTATTCTGTAAAAGTTGTTTCTGAACTTTGGGCTACGGATGCAACTGGCAAAGCAGGGGGTGGCGGCGGTGGTGGCGTAGCAGTGTTGCCTGAGCAGCCGTAAATGAATATAGCTAAGAGTAAAATTGATGTTTTCATAACGATATTAGACTGTTTAACGGTGTTAAGTAATTGTGAATAATGTGGGGAGTTTTTCATATTATATATTGATTAAGAGGTGATTCTTATAACGACTATAAGTGGTTTAACAGTGTTAAGTAAGTGTTAATAAAAAAGTTTTTATATCATTATAAAAACTCATGTGTATTTTGATTGATATTTAATCGTTGATGTATTTAATTATTCCTTTAATGGCATCCTTTAAAATTCGCTGGTTCATTTCTTCATTCCGGCCTTTATTGACCAGGTTAATGGAAATTAATCCATGTATAATTGACCAAAACGTATAAAATTTTCTGCATACCAGATCCTCCGGAGGATTTTTGACTGTCATGATTTTTTCAATTACTTCATAAATCAGATCGTCAGCAAGTTCTGCCTCGGGCATGGACTTTTTTAGCTCACAACAGTTCATGTCTACTCCGTACATGAGCTGATAGAGTTCTTTATATTTAAAGGCAAAGTTCCAGTAAGCAATCCACATAGCCTCCAGCTGCTCAACCGGCGCTTCATGTTTTTCTTTTGCAGCCCGTACCTCTCCCGCTAAAATAATATAACCCTTTCTGGTCAATTCCAGTAAGATGCCCTCTTTATTTGAAAAATACTCATATATAATAGGGGCAGTATATTCAATTTTATCGGCAATCTTCCTCATACTGAGTGAATGCCATCCCTCCTCTTTAACTATTTCCAAAGAAGCATCAAGGATATTTAACCTTGTTTCTTCCTTCAATCTAGCAATACGTTCTTTACTTCCCATAATGGTAATATAAAAGGGTGTAAATAATTTAACACCGTTAAGCAAATGTAAATACTATTTTCAAACAGCGTATCATTTATTTGTCAAATCGTGTTTAAAATAATAAAACTATATTTACAGAATTCACCTTATTATTGCAAATTCGCCTTTGCATTCAAATAGAGACGGTATGAACAACAGCGTTACATTAAAGGATATTGCTAAAGCGCTTAATCTTTCTATTTCTACCATATCGAAATCGTTAAATGACAGTTATGAGATAAGCATCGAAACCAAGCAAAAGGTTCTGGAGTATGCCCAAAAACATCATTACTCGCCAAACCGGTTGGCAAAAGGGTTAAAGGAGGGTAAAAGCAGGTCCATCGGTGTAGTTGTTTGCTCTCTTGACAATCATTTTGTGGCACAAATGCTTGACGGTATTGACAGGATAAGCACAGAAAAGTCTTATCAGATCATTATTATGCAAAGCAAAGAATCGCAGGAACAGGAAAGGGCATGTTTAGAGTTACTTTATGCCGGCGGTGTGGACGGGATTTTGATCTCCCCTGCCTGTGAAACTACTGATTTCAGTTATCTGATGTCTCTTCAGGATGCAGGTCTGCCTCTGGTGGTATTTGACAGGCTGAGTGATCAGATCAGTACGCATAAAGTAGGTGCTGATAATTTTAAAGGTGCTTATGATGCCACCGTACACCTGATAAAAAATGGTTACAAAAGCATTGCTCATCTAAATACCAGTACTGCGCTCAGCATCTCTACCGACCGGCTAAATGGTTATAAGCAGGCGCTGGCCGATCATTATATAACGTACCGTCCTGAGCTGGTGCGGTCTTGTGATTATTCAGATGCTCATAAATTAAATAAGGACCTGGAGCGCGCTATCAAATACTATATGGATCTGCCACTCAGACCTGATGCGATATTTTCAGCCGGTGACCAGATCAGTACAAGATGTCTTGCCTTATTGAATAAGCTAGGGTATCGCATTCCGCAGGATGTTGCTTTGATCGGATTTACGAATACAGATCTTGCAGATGCGTTGAATCCTGCTTTGAGCACTGTTCACCAGCCGGCACTGGAAATGGGTCAGCTGGCAGCAAAAAAATTGATCTCACTGATCGAAAGTAAGGATGATACGCCTTCGGAATATGAAACGATCAAGCTTCAAACCAGTGTATTGGTCAGGAGTTCGACCTAACTGATTATCATAAACGAAAACGTTTGCGTTTTTATATATCAGTCAATTCATCTCATTATCTGGTCTAAGCTGTATAATTGTAAACCAATATTTTAAACCGCAATGCACCATAAAGAAAATGTATTAGTATTCGGCGAGCTACTGCTCAGATTCAGCTCTGCAGATGAAAAATTTATCAATAAAAACCATACTGTTTCTTTATTTCCCGGTGGTTCGGAAGCCAATGTTTCAGCTTCGCTCGGCCAGTTGAATATCCCTGTAAGTTATTTGACCTGTGTGCCGGACAATGCGCTGGCTGCTAATGCGCTGACAGCTTTATCTGAACTTGGTGTGGATACCTCTAAAAGTGTTCTGCAGGGAAGCAGGGTAGGCTTATATTTTTTATTATCAGCAAATGGCCTAAGCAGTGGTCAGGTGGTTTATGACAGGAAATTCTCCTCGTTCAGCGATCTTGAGCCGGGCGTGATTGACTGGGATGAAATGATGAAAGACCAAACCTGGTTTCACTGGACAGCCCTTACTCCTGCTCTGAATGAAAACATGGCAGGTGTTTGCCTGGAAGCTTTAATTGCCGCCAGGAAAAATGGATTAAAAATCTCCGTCGATCTCAACTACAGGAACAGGCTCTGGGATTTTGGCAGGGAACCGATTGAAATTATGCCCGAACTCGTAAAATATTGCGATGTGATCATGGGAAATATCTGGGCTGCAAATAAAATGCTCGGGACTGGCATAGATGATGCTTTGGACCGCAATACCAGTGTCGCGGATTATCATGAACATTCGGCAAAAACAGCGCAGGAGATCTTCAATTTATTTCCGCAATGCAAGCACGTGGCAAATACATTCAGATTCATGGACAACCCTACCCATAATTTATTCTATGGTACTTACCATACTCCTGATGGAAATTACAATTCTAAAATATATGAAACAAATGAGGTAATAGACAGAATCGGCAGTGGTGATGCTTTTATGGCCGGTTTGATCTATGGCATTATTCGTTTTGAAAACGGAACAGAAGTTATTGAAACAGCAACAGGATCAGGTTACCGGAAATTATTTGTTAAAGGTGATTTTGGTGATGGTTCTTTCTAATCAAATTAATTATGAACAATACAATAGCTAATACATTACAAACGTTCCAGGAGCATCCTGTTATTCCAGTTTTTTATCACCAGGACCCACAGGCTTGCGTGGATGTTTTAACAGCGTGTTACGACGGTGGTATCAGGGTATTTGAATTTACCAACCGCGGTGAACATGCGCCACACAACTTTAAAATTTTACTGGATCATAGAAACACACATTTCCCAGATCTTAAACTGGGGATAGGAACGATCAAAACTCCTGCTCAGGCTGAAGATTACATCAGCCTTGGTGCGGACTTTATTGTAAGCCCGATTGTCAAATCAGAGATTGCGAAGGTGAGTTCAGACCGCTGTATACTTTGGATTCCCGGTTGTATGACGCCGACTGAGATCAACTATGCGGAGGAACTGGGAGCACCGCTGATTAAACTTTTTCCAGGTGACACATTAGGCCCCGGTTTCTTAAAAGCAATCAAACCGTTATTTCCAGCGCTCAAATTTATGCCTACCGGCGGAGTAGACCTCGATAAGGATAATATTGATGGTTGGTTGAATGCAGGAGTTTCTGCATTGGGGTTTGGCTCCAAATTGTTTAACCACGCGGAAACCCCTGGTGCTGGTTACAGCTGGCTCAGTGAAAGATGCAAATCCCTGATAAAAATTGTAAACAGGGAGTAATCTACCCCTGTTTACAATACCAATACAGTTTACCTGTTGTTTCTTTTGTCATCCTGATCGTAAAGATCAATCACTTTGCCTTGCAACCTGATCACCGTGCTTTCAAGCTCGCTTATTTTTTGTTTCAATTGCTCAATAAGCTGTGTTTGCTCACTAACGCCCTCTTCACCCACATCCAGTAACTCTCTGAGAGTTAATTTATGTACTTCGGCAATCTGATTGATCCTGCTAAAATTTGGATCAGTAATGCTTGTTTCTAATTTAGAATAAGCCGGAATGGATATCTCCAAGAGATCAGCCATGGCTTTTTGATTTACCCCCTTTTTTTGACGTAAGATTCTGAATTTTTCCCCTAATGTTTTCATAATCACTTTATTTAAAATTCCCTCAATTTTAATTGAAATAAATTTAAGAATTATTAAATAAAATATTATGTTATTACTGTATTTTTTTTGATTTATTTATCCACCAAAGTCTTTTGGCTATCGCTGTTTATAAATTAGTTAAGCTTCCATTTAACTTTAACACAAGTAGTTATAATCGAAATATCCTCCATTAAAAGATTACATGTTAGTTAAAAATTATTGTAATTAATAATCGTTCTGTAAAAGCAAAATCGGGCTTTCAGTGTTATCATTTCAAAGAATTGGATTTATAACCATATAAATACACACAACCGTTTGCATTAATTATTTTAAAAAAATCATAAATGCTCCGAGTGTTTTATCTAAGTTTGATGTAATGTCTAATAAACCAGCAACAATAAAGGAAATTGCAAAAATCCTAAAGATATCTGTCTCCACGGTGTCGAGGGCTTTAAATGATCACTCAAGTATAGGCCTGGTGACAAAGCAAAGGGTTAAAAAACTTGCTGCTGATCTGAATTATGAGCCAAACCAAAGGGCTATTCAGTTTTTACATGGCAAATCATTTGTTATTGGTGTTATTTTACCTGAATTATCCGAATCATTTTTTTCGGAGGCCATCAGCGGAATTGAGGATATTGCTTATAAACGGAACTACACGGTACTGCTTGCCCAGTCACATGATGACGCTGAAAGGGAAAAGCTTTTAGTAGAAAAGATGAAAACGCAGCGTGTGGATGGATTATTGGTTTCCGTCTCCAAAACAACCAGTACGTACGAGCATTTTGAAATGTTTAAGAAAGTAAACATCCCGGTCGTTTTTTTTGACCGGATCCCTCCATTAAAGGACATTCATTATGTGGCCAGCAATCTGGAAACGGGAACTTACGAGGCGGTAAACTTTCTTCTTAAAAAAGGGCACCGAACCATTGGAATGATTAATGGCCCAAATACCTTGCTGGCCAGTCATGAGAGAAAAGAGGGTTATATTAAAGCAATGGTTTCAAACCGGCTTAAATTTGATCCTTCGCTCGTTATCAGTTGCGATCTTTCAGAGGCCAGCACTATAACAGCGATGGACGCCATGCTCAATCATAAAAGGAAACCTGCAGCTATAGTTACATTTAACGACTATGTTGCGCTCTTTGCAATGCGTTATGCGAGGTCGCTAAATTTATCGGGTATAGACTTTGTCAGCTATGCCAATTTGCCCATCATCAGTTATATGGACTATAGTCCGATTGCATCTGTAGAACAATTTCCTTATCGTCAGGGAAAGAAAGCTGCCGACATTCTGATAGATTTGATCAACAAACCAAAATCCCAATCCGAAGTAGAACAGGCTTATTTTAACATTGTTGTGGAATCCGAACTGATCGTTAGCAAACTGCCTTAATTTGGCGCAATCGTTTGCACACTGGTTTAAATTCTGAATTACTTAGGTTTGAATGTATTAACGAAATCTATTAGGAAAATGCTAGAAAAGATCTTGTCCGTGTATGGATTAAATCCGGAAAAAATTACAATTACACCCTTTGGTGATGGATTGATCAATCATACCTGGAAGGTATCTGGCAATACCGGAAATTATATCTTTCAAAAAGTAAATACGAGTGTTTTCAAACATCCCCAAGCTATAGACGAAAATATCAGCGGCATTAAGACCTATTTATCCGGCAAATTTCCTGATTATCTTTTTATATCGCCAGTAAAGGCAACAACCAGCGATTCCCTATATCAAGATAATGGTGAATATTACCGGCTATTCCCATTTGTCGAAGGCTCTCATTCCCTTAATTATTTGGAAAATGAAGATGAGGCTTATGAAGCGGCCAAACAATTTGGAAAATTTTCAAAGTTGCTCTCCGGCTTCGATACCAAACAACTGAACATTACAATTCCTGATTTTCACAATCTTTCGCTAAGATATGAGCAATTCGTTTCTGCATGTTCAGGTGCTTCAGCCGAAAGACTGAAACATGCTTCAGATTATGTCAATTTCGTCAATCAGCATAAGGAAATTGTAGATACTTATCTTAGTATTTCACAAAACCCGGAGATTCCATTGCGTGTCATTCACCATGACACCAAAATAAATAATGTGTTATTTGACGATCACAAAAAAGGTATGTGTGTCATAGATCTTGATACAGTGATGCCCGGATATTTTATAAGTGATGTTGGAGATATGATGAGGACTTATCTTTCTGAAGCCAGTGAAGAGGAAAGAGACCTGTCTAAAATAAAAATCAGAAAAGAATTTTATCAGGCTATATTCAACGGTTATATGAAGGAAATGGATGAGGTACTGACGGATGCCGAAAAACAATATTTTACCTATTCAGGTAAATTCATTATCTATATGCAAGCTATTCGTTTCCTGACAGATTACCTGGAAAACGACAAGTACTATGGAGCCAGATATGAAGGGCACAATCTGAACAGGGCAATCAATCAGATCACCCTGTTAAAAGAATACCTAAAACTGGAGGATGAACTATAGCTCTCCTTTTTTCATCGCCTTCACCGCATAATCTACGGCTCTTGCTGTAAATGCCATATAAGTTAATGATGGGTTTTGTGTTGATGTAGATGTCATACTGGCACCGTCAGTCACAAATACGTTCTTGCAGGCATGGAGCTGATGCCATTTATTGAGCATCGAAGTTTTTGGGTCATTTCCCATACGCACTCCACCCATTTCGTGAATATCGAGACCGGGTGCCTGTGACGCATCGTTGACTTTAATGTTTGTGAATCCGGCCGAAGTAAACATTTCTGATAATTGTTCAATATAGTCTTTCTTCATCTTCACATCATTATCGTCATAGTCCACAGAGATTTTTAATAAGGGAATACCCCATTCGTCTTTTCTGTCACTATCCAGTTTCACAAAATTACTTTCTTTTGGAATGGTCTCCCCCATCATATGGGACCCTACACGCCAAGGGGTTAACCTTTTGCTCTGCAGCTCAGACTTTAGCCCGGCTCCGATACCAGAGGTGTTCATCGCTGTGCTTCTATAAGCAGAAAATCCGGCTGCATAGCCTCTTTTGAAATCAGTTTCCTGCTTGTGTAAATTTCTGAACCGGGGGATATAACCTCCCCCAACGGGATTTCTTCCATCTGTGGTAAACTGCTTCAGTCCTTCATATTCTGCACTGATGCGCGCGCTGTAATTATGGAATGCGATATATTTCCCTAACACTCCGCTATCATTGCCCAGACCATTCGGGAAACGTGTTGAAGTAGAATTCAATAAAATGAGATTGGTATTGATGGCAGCGGCATTCACGAAAATTACCTTTGCATAATATTCTGTTACTTCTTTGGTATTGGTATCTATGACACGAACGCCGGTCGCCCTGCCCAATTTATCGTCATAGATCACGGATTCAACCACTGAAAAGGGCCTTAAAGTCATGTTGCCTGTTCTTTCCGCCCAAGGCAGTGTAGAAGCGTTGCTGCTAAAATAGCCACCGAAGGGACAGCCGCGCTGGCATAGCCTGCGGTTCTGGCATTGCGCACGCCCCTGGGCCAGATGGATCTGTTTAGCCTGGGATATATGTGCCCCGCGTGCGCTGATCACATGCCGGTTGCCATACCTACCTAAAAGAGATTTTTTAAAGTAATCTTCTACTGCATTTAGAGGGTAAGCAGGTAAAAACTCTCCATCAGGAAGTTCAGTCAATCCGTCTTTGTTTCCTGATATGCCGGCAAACTTCTCGACATAACTGTACCAAGGTGCAATATCTTTATAACGTATTGGCCAGTCAACTGCGAAATCATCTCTCGCCGGGCCTTCAAAGTCAAAGTCGCTCCAGCGCTGGGTCTGCCTGGCCCAAAGCAGAGATTTGCCGCCGACTTGATATCCTCTGATCCAGTCAAAGGGCTTTTCTTCTATATATGGATGTTCTTTGTCTTTTACGAAGAAATGCATCGAATCTTCTTTAAAGGCGTAACATTTACTCACCATAGGGTTTTCTTTCTTAATGGCCAATGCAGGTTCACCCCGGTGTTCAAATTCATATGGAAATTTATTGGTCGTCGGATAATCTATAATGTGCTTTACGTCTCTCCCTCTTTCCAGTACCAGGGTTTTTAATCCTTTTTCGGTAAACTCCTTGGCCGCCCAGCCACCGCTTATACCCGATCCGATTACAATTGCATCAAAAGTGTTCTTTTTAACACCTTCTATATTAAGATTTGACATGATTTTAGTTTTAAGCTTTAACCGGGAAATAACCATTATAACGTCCGGGGATAAGTTCCCATATCACCAGGTTGGTCATTACATATTTAGAATTCATATAGCCGTTAATGGTCTGCTGTTTCATCAGTTTATAAAATGATCGGGTGTCTTCTGCTACACTGGCTTTTCCTGAGTTTACGGCGATGACCAGTTGCTTTAGCGCAGCTGCGTCCAGGCCTTCAAAAGATTTCAGGCCGTTCATAAATTTCTGTTGAACAGTTTTTTCGTAACAATCATCAATCATCTTGAGGACAAACAAATGAAGTCCCAGGTCTTTTGCTCCGGGGGTTGTCGTTTTAGGGATAATGATTTCGGCAATTTCTGCCAGCAGTTTTTCCTGCTCGGCACTTACATCCAGATTTTTCGTTTGTATTGAGACTTTGCCTGCGCCTCTCAGAAAGGAAGGCAACAATGCCATCCCACCGGCAAATATCAATACCTGCTTTATTGCAATTCTTCTTTCCATATTTGGTGTGTTTAGCGTAAATATATTGAATTATATTTATTAAAGCCTCACTTTGAATATTGCGGCGTCTGCGCTTTTTAATGTCAGTTGTAAAGATGTACTCATCTTTACATGTTGTTTGCCAAAAAGTTCGGTAGCTGTATAACCGATTTTTTTTAAGCCTAATTTTTTTAATGGGATGCTGAATTGTTTTGGACCAGCGTGATAATTTAAGACTGCGATGTAAAAGTATCCGTTATTTTTTCTCACAAATAATTCGCTGGCTTTGTCTCCGGTATTGCCATCAACTGGCATAAATGCCAACCCAGATCTGGCAATCTCCAGGAGCTCATCATCCTGGAGCCATTTTCTTGCTGCGTTCTGCCATGGTCCTTTGCCGGAATAGTCATCTCCGGTGATCAGTGTTCCGGTGATCAGCGCCGAGGTTAGCCTGGCTTTGTTGCTGCCGTCGGCTTCTGTCCCAAATACTACATGGTCAGCATCAATGTAATTATATACAAAGGTCTGCCACCATCCGTAGCTGACACTGTTTAGTGTATATTCGGTATCCTTTATCGTTTTCCAGGCGTCACAGGCGATTCGTCTGACATGAGCATATCTTCCGGTTGCCAGGCTTGGAGATATTGCTGCGTAGATCAGCATTTGACCATCCAGTCTGTTCACCAGGTATTCCATGCCTGCTGTATAAGCTTGCATCCCGGTTGTTACCGAGTTATCGTAGAATGAATCAGATTCAGCTGCTGCATGTCCCAAAAAGTCGATTTTTATCATTTTAAAACCGCATGCTTTTAATTTGTCTATGATATAGTCAATACGTCTCTGTGTTCCGGGATGTGTCGGATCCAGTGCTCTTGCTCCATCAAAATCATGGTAAGATCCGTTTACTTTCGTCCACATCTCCGAAAACTTATACTTGCTCCCGTCTGCTTCTCTTTCCTTCTTTGATTTCCATCCCCAATCTGTGAACGGGGCCCAGTACACCCCTGGCTCAAGTCCTTTGCTTTTACAGTAGTCTGCAAACGCTTTCAGCTTACTGTAATCTCCTTTCATTCCTCCGGTAAAATTGTCCCAAAAGGAATCCAGATCGATGTATGCAGTCTGACCATTTCTAAACGCCGGAATTTCAGAGGCAAAAAAATCAACAACTCCTGTTGCTTTTTCAAATGTCAGTTTTTCCTGTATTACACCCCAGCTGTTCCAGCCGAAGGGAACTGGTTTGGTCCAGTTGAAAACATATGGTGTTTCCTCTATGCGATTGGCCTTACCATAAGCTTCCATTCCGACTCTCCAGTCTGCAAAATAACCAATGAATACTTTCGGTGATTTCACAATATTACCCGATAGGTATCCATGTTCTGTTTTGTCCCGGGTTACTTTCTCATCCGTATAACCTCCCCAGATGCGAAGTTCCTTTAACTGATCAGACTTGCTTTTGCTAAAAATACCCGTTTTCCAGACCGTGTGCTCAACCGATCCGAGGATCAGACCCTTTCTGCTCTGATTTTCGTAAATAGCGCCTACTTCTGAGCTGGTATTCTCCACATCAATTTTTAAGGATTTTGCATTGTACCGGATGAAAGTATCATTGTCGAAGGGTACAAAAAGTGTCCTGTTGTCTCCTTTGGCATTGATGTTTACTTCATTTGATACCATCGGAGACATATAATTGCTTTTAAGACCTGCTCCTTTTAGATATACTTCCGTAAGAAAATAATCATGCCCGGGATAGACATAAAAGAACTGCTCGAGGGTTGGCAGGCCAGGTTTAGTCAATATTATGGTATATTTTTTTCCGGTACCCAGTCCGTCAGCAATTGCCGTTTGGAAAAATTTTACTTCATTATAGTCCTTGCTGCTGATAGACTGGCCATTGTTTTTAACAAGGGCATATGCATTAGAAATGATCTTTGTCCGGGCTGTGATAACATCATAAGTATTTGTTTTGACATTGAAAATTATTTCAGAGCCAGACCCGTAAGGGATATTGATCCGGTTCCCTGCCTTTGAAACGCCAACGGGATTAGCCTTGACAGGAGAAATAAATAACATAGCAAAGAGCAAAAACAAGAGACTGGGTTGTCTGAACATAAGTTTATTATCAGTTGTTTACTAAAAAATTGACGATCCGGCAGGCCGTACCTTTGCTTCCTTCATTTTTTTCAGAGCTGATGGTAACTTTTAACAGGTGATCGGTATCAGACAGGCTACTACCAAACAATATATACCAGGGCAGGTGCAGCGACCGGCTCCATTCTGTAAACAAATCTACTTGCTGTTCCGGTCCATTATCTATGCTATATTTTACAATGCCGGCATCTGAACCGGATACCATTGCCATACCGATTGCATTTCCTTTAAATTGTAGTGTAAAAGAAGAACCGGGCTTTGAACTAACCAACATAGGTACATTTACAAAACCTGGACGTGTTCCCAAAGCGTCTTCTGGACTCCAGCTCTTATTGATGATCCAGCTGCTATCATGTACAGCGTGCTCAATCTCAAGATACCTTCCTTTGGTGAAACTGCCTTTGTTGAGCAGAACAGGCAGTTTTGAACGGTTCTTCTTTCTCTTTAAACTAAATGTGCCCGCAGGTGCCATACCCGAAGACAGCAAATCTTTGATGGCTGAAAAATAGAGTTCCTGTCCAAAGGGTGACGGATGCAGATCCTTGAAATCCTTTTCCCAGCTAAATTCATAATTGGCCATTTTATCACACACTGCCTTAGCCAGATTTATGGAAGGCAAATGATAGTGCGTAGCTACCAGCTCGTGGTTTGCCACGGATACTGGTGTAATTCCCTGCACATATAGCTTAGTTTTGTCCGGATCAGCAAAGGACATCATCACAATATCTGTCAGTGGATTATTGATTTTGATGTGCCTCACTATACCCTCCAATGATCTGACCTGGGTAATGCTGTCAGTTCTGTTTACCTGGTCATTTACTGCTGCCTCCAGAAACAACAGGTCGATCTTACCGGAATCCAGAACATCGCGTTGCAGTCTGAATGCGTGCGGCAAGCTGCCGAGCGAAGGAATTCCAGCTGCAATAAAATGAAATCTGGTATCCGGAAATCTTTGCTTCAGGTAAGCGCAGACCAAATCCCGCCAGCCGCCGTTGAAAGTTATCGATCCGCCCAAAAATGCAATGGTTGCATTTTTTCTTACTGCGACCGCCTCATAAGCATTATCCAAGCCACCCCTTTTTTTTATGTAGCTGCTAAATGGCAATGGCGTAATTTCTTGCGCAGAAGAAAAGAGAAAGCTTATACTCATAATGACTAAGAGTATAAGCTTTCTCATATCATCGTAACGATGTAATTTCACGTGAGATTATTTGTATTAAATTTGAATTTTTAAAGTCCAGGCGTATTTGCAGGGCAGCTCCTCAGGCAACTTCACAGTTACTGCATTTCCTTTTTTTGTCCAGGTCAACGGCTTACTTACACCAAGCAAATAGATCTTTGATCCGGCTTTTGGCTGAACACTGGTCAGAGACAATTCATTGTTGTCATACTTGTTAAATATAGCATAGGTATTTTTGCCGTCCTTACTTTGTGTGAATTTGAGATTATCGCCTTCTTTATAGTTCGTTAAGCCCTTGGTAGCATAGATCGCCTCTTTATTTACGCCCAACCATTTTCCCATTTCAGCGAGCCGCTCAATACTTTGATCAGGAATCAAACCTTCAGCAGTAGGACCGACATTCAGCAGATAATTACCACCTTTTGCAGCGATATCTACCAGATTGTCAATCAATAACTGAGCGGATTTCCAATTGTTGTCATTCTTTACATAACCCCAGTTGCCATTTAATGTCATGCAGCTCTCCCAGTATTCCTGCGATGTCCCTTTTAGGATCTCCTGTTCCGGTGTACCAAAATCTCCGGCAGCATTTTCATACTTATTCATCCCCTCCATTCCACCCCTGGCTTTGCCCACTCTATTGTTAATGATCAGCGAGGGTTTGAGGTTACGCAGATAATTGTACAGATCTTTGCCCTGTTGTTCTGTCCATTCTGGAATCCACTCCCCATCAAACCAGAGCACCGCCGGATCATATTTTTTGATCAGCTCGGCCAGCTGTGGCTTTAGATATTCTTCTCTGTATTTATTAAAATCTGGGTTTTCGGTCGACTGGTGTTTATAATCTTTTGACTTAGCATCTGGCTGATGCCAGTCCATGATGGAATGGTACAAACAAAACTGAATGCCTGCGGCCTTGCATGCCTCAGAAAGTTCCTTTAAAATATCTCTTTTAAAAGGCGTGGCATCCATAATGTCGTATTTGGTGACCTTGCTATCCCAGATGCTGAACCCGTCATGATGCTTGGAAGTGATGACTATATATTTAGCACCTGCAGATTTGGCAATCTGTACCCATTCTCTTGCGTTGAATTTCAGGGGATTGAATTGTTCTGCAAATTTCTCATATTCTGCAGTGGGGATCTTATGAGTTTCCATGATCCATTCTGCACCACCGCCCTTTCCATTATATTCTCCGGCGGGTACTGCATACAAACCCCAGTGGATAAACATACCAAAGGTATCGTCTGTCCACCATTGCATCCGTTTAGCTTTGTCAGCTTTAGATTCTTCCAGATAGTTTTTTTGAGCGAATGCCGTGCAGGATAATAATACAAGTCCTGCCATCAGCAGCGTAGTTCTTTTCATACTTAATTAAGTTACATTTTTGGTTACAGCAAAGTAAGCAGGATAGCATTATAACTAATTCTGTAATACTGCCAATTGATTATGTAAATTTGGCATTGCAGCCGTTTTTACAATGCAAAGATCATGCTGCAATGTAAAAACGGCTTATTATTCAGTAATTTAAAATAAATATTTTGTAATCAGGAAGTTAGAGCTATGACTGTCAACAATTTCATTAATCAAATGCTTATTGCTGTCATTAAGTTTGGTGGCCACCAGCGACCTAATCGAGAATGATCTCAGAGCGTCTATCACTGATAATGTTCCTTCGGCACTGTCCTTCCTTCCGGTAAAAGGAAATACGTCAGGTCCGCGCTGACACTGGCAATTGATATTGACCCTGCTTACCTGATTTACCAGCGGATCTATCAGTTTTGCAATCTCCTCGTCGTCATCACTAAATATACTTACCTGCTGCCCATGGGTAGATTCGATCAGATAGGTTATGGTTTCTTCCAGGTCATCAAAAGGAACCACAGGTATAACCGGGCCAAACTGCTCTTCGGTATACAATTTCATGCCTTTGCTTACAGGGTAGATGATCGCGGGGAATACGAAGGATTCATTAGAAACACCTCCGTTTTCATTTACCACACGTGCTCCCTTTTCCACTGCATCGTCTATACATTCTTTAAGATATGCAGGTTTATGAGGTTCCGGCAGGGGAGTCAATGATACACCAGCCTCCCAGGGCATGCCAAACTTAAGTTTACTAACTGCATCAGACAGCCCGGTCAAAAATCTATCTGCAAGGCTCCGGTGTACAAATATGATCTTCAAAGCAGTACAGCGCTGTCCGTTAAATGATAGAGAACCTAGTACAGTTTCCTGCACAGACAGGCTAATGTCCGCCTTTGAGGTGATTATGGCCGCATTTTTTGCATCCAGACCCAGGATTGCGCGCAGACGGTTTACCTTAGGGTGGAGTTTCTTCAGTTCATTCGCCACCTTACTGGAGCCGATGAGCGTAAGCACGTTGATGTCACCAGACTTCATCAGATCGGGAATGATCTTGTTACCTCTTCCGTATATCGTATTGACCACTCCTTTAGGAAAACAGTCCCTGAATGCAGTAAGCAAAGGATAGTGCAATAAAGTACCATGTTTAGGCGGCTTAAACAGTAAGGTATTGCCCATGATCAGTGCCGGTATCAGCGTAGTGAAAGTTTCATTCAATGGGTAATTGAAGGGGCCCATACACAATACAACGCCCAGGGGTGACCGTCTGATCTGTGCGACTATTCCCTGTTCGATACTGAACTTAGAAGATTGACGGTCAAGATCTTTTAAAGCATCGATCGTAGCGTAAATATACTCCACTGTACGGTCAAATTCTTTTATGGAATCTGCATAAGACTTACCGATCTCCCACATCAGCAGCTTAACAACTTCATTTTTTTTCTCTATGATCTTGTGTGTAAACTTCTCTACACAGGTGATCCTGTCGGCTACACTCATGGTAGGCCACTCCCCTCTGCCATTGTCATAAGCTTTTACAGCAGCATCAAGTGCGGCTGCAGCTTCTTTCTCGTCACAAAGCGGATAGGTGCCGATCACTTTACGCTGCAATCCATGGGCTGTTTTGACACAAACAGGAGACAATACAATGTGTACCTCACCATTCCAGGGATGCATCTGTCCGTTATTCAGGTATTCCCTCTGGTGTACTTCTTCTTTTAATTTAAATTCTTCAGGTATCTCATGTTCTTCTATGAAAATAGAACTGAGATGTTCTTTAAATGTCATTTATATGCTTTTTAGTGTTGAAAGA
Source organism: Pedobacter ginsengisoli (assembly GCF_030244015.1). Classification (GTDB taxonomy): domain Bacteria; phylum Bacteroidota; class Bacteroidia; order Sphingobacteriales; family Sphingobacteriaceae; genus Pedobacter; species Pedobacter ginsengisoli. The sequence goes on along the minus strand of NZ_JASSYX010000001.1, from coordinate 1,656,880 downwards.
TGGTGATCCTAAAGATCAGTAATCGGTTTGTACTTAGGAACTAAAGCTTTCATAATTGACCAGGCAATCAGGTATGCTGTAGCACAAATGGCAAACATAATTGAGTAACCCGTTTCAATATGGCCCAGTGCTTTGTAATTTGTAAATAACGCACCAGCAAGCTTGGTTACCAAAACACCACCCAGGCCGCCCATCATTCCACCTATTCCTATAACAGAACCAATTGCTTTTTTAGGAAACATGTCCGATACAGTAGTGAACAGATTGGCAGACCACGCCTGATGTGCCGAGGCTCCTATGCCGATCAGCAATACCGGGATCCAGAAGGTAATATGTCCTAAGGGCTGCGCGGCAAGCACCACAAGCGGAAATATTGCGATCAGCAGCATTGCCTTCATCCGGCCGGCATAAACTTCATGCCCTTTGTTTATAAAGTACATTGGAAACCAGCCTCCGCCTATACTTCCAAACATGGTCATACTATAAAGTACTGCCAGAGGAAGCATGATTTGAGTATCTACCATCCCATATTGATCTTTCAGGTATGCAGGGAGCCAGAACAGGAAAAACCACCATACACCGTCGGTCATGAATTTGCCGATAGCGAATGCCCAGGTTTGTTTATAAGTAAGCAGTTTAAACCAGGATATCCTGGCTTCGTGAACCACGCCTTCGCTGATTATGCTCGGTTTTTCAACCTCACCATCACGAATATAAGCCAGTTCTTCCGGAGATAATCGCTTTTGGTCCTCTACTTTATCATAATATTTGTACCAGAAAAAGAGCCAGAGGAAACCGATAGCACCAATGAATATAAACGCGGCTTCCCAACCCCATTTTGCAGCAATAAAGGGAACGCTCAATGGTGCAAGGACTGCCCCTATATTGGTACCTCCGTTAAAAAAGCCGGTTGCGAATGAGCGTTCCTTTTTAGGAAAATACTCCGCTGTAGCTTTAATGGCCGCAGGAAAGTTCCCTGCTTCTCCAAAGCCGAGCACCGCGCGTGAAATCATAAAACCTACAATTGAAACAGAAGCAATGCCTATACCTGCGAATCCAAGCACTGTTGAAACTAAGTTTCCCATTGGGATAGCAAATGCATGCAGTATGGCACCGAGAGACCAAATGATAATGGCCCATGCATATCCTTTCTTGGTACCCAGTTTGTCAATGATCCTTCCGGCAAACAGCATGGAAACGGCATACGTAAACTGAAAAACAGAAGCAATATTTGCATAATCATTGTCCGTCCAGTCAAATATCTCCTCCAGATGCGGTTTTAATAAACTTAAAACCTGCCTGTCCAGGTAGTTTACAGTTGTAGCAAAAAATAATAAAGCACAGATTGTCCACCTGTACCCAGGTACTTTTTTATCGTTCATTATATTTGGTTTAATATTGGTTGTGTGTTCTTTTTTAGTTTGTCTGCATCAGCCCCTCTTTTATTCCGTTCATCGAAATATAGTTATAATTTTCTTCAACAGTTTCTATAAAGCCGGTATGTGCCGATAAGTCCGTGCCCCACAAATTCTCATCTGTTAGAACTGACTTTACATAGGCTGACGTGTCCAGTTTGCTTTTTTCATAGAAATATGCGGCCTGGTCGTCAGTAATTGGGTATTCACGACCTTTAAAATCACCAAAATACTTATCATTCTCTTTCCTGCTGGTTCGCATAAACAATAAAAACGCGGCAAATCCAAAGGCAATATGTGGCGGAACTTTATTGTAAATTTTATAATACTGAACCAGTACCGGCAATATTCTGACCTTGATTTTCATTACATATTGAAACGTGATATTGATCCAAAAGTGCTCAATAAATGGATTGGCAAACCTGTCAAGTACGGATCCGGCAAAAGTGAATGCAACATCCGCTTCTATCTTATAGGGAATGGCCGGAACAATTTCATTTTGCATCACATCGGAGATGTAATTTTTTAAAGTGGTGTCGTTCATCGCTTTATTTACTGTATCGATACCAGACAGGTATGCGATGCCACAAGCCAATGTATGTGAACCGTTTAGCAACCTTACTTTCAGCTCCCGGTAGATCTCGATATCAGGCTTTACAATTACACCTCGGTCAGCTGACTCCAGGTTAAGCAATTCGGAAACCCTTTCATTCCCCTCTATCGCCCATAGGCGGTATGGTTCTGCCATGATCAGCAGGTTATCTTTGTAGCCCAATTCCAATTGCAGTTTTTCTAATGCTGCATGGTCGGGCTTGCCAGGCACGATCCTGTCGACCAGGGAATTGCAGAAGAACACATGTGCTTTTAACCAGGTTGAGAACCCACGTTCCAGGCTGTTAAAAGCTGCAAGTTCATAAACGATGCCTTCCAGCTTCTTTCCGTTTTCAGGAATTAGTTCCGTGGCGATCACCGCGATATCCGAATCAGGCGAATCACCAAGCGCTTTGTAACGCGCATACAATACCGCCAATACTTTTGCGGGAAATGATAAAGGTGGATTAAGTTCAATACTTTCATTGACCAGTTGTATACCCACCTCGGTTGTATTAGAAACAATCACCTGAAGTTCGGTTTTTTTAGCGATTTCAAGTATCGCAGACCAATCCTTATCTGCAGAAAGTACCCTGCTTATCGCAGATGAAATGATGTTTTCAGCTACGGGTTGTCCATTTTCCAGTCCGCGTACACAAATGGTGTAAAGACCGTCCTGGTTTTCAAAATCTTTCAAATCACCTTTGCTGGTCGATTTAACAATTGCTACCCTGCCATTGAATATATTTTTCTTATTGGCTTTATCTATAAAATAATCAGGAAGTCCGCGCAATAAGACCCCGGTACCAAATTGAAGTACTTTCTCCGGCAGCTGCAATAATGAATTGTCAGGGATGGAAACGTTTTCAGCGCTTATGCTTTTTAATGTTTGGTTAGAAAGAATCATATCTCGAATTTCATACAGTCGAAAACAATTCTACATAATTATCCCTAAGAATAAGGCTTTTCCGGCGAAATTATTTACGCAATCGTTATCGCTGAAATGATCTGAATACGTTGAAATTAACCAGAAAATTATCCAAACAGATCACTGCTCAGGTAACGGTCACCCCGATCGCACGCGATAAAAACAATAACACCAGATTCCAGTTCAGCAGCAAGCCTCAATGCACAAGACAAAGCACCCCCACTGCTCATTCCTGCAAAGATCCCTTCTGTTTTGGCCAGTTTCCTCGCTACGTCTGTCGCTTCCTGTTGAGAAACGTCCATAACCCGGTCTACTCTGCCTGGATCAAATATCTTGGGTAAGTAAGCTTCCGGCCATCTGCGAATTCCGGGAATAGAAGAATCTTCTGTAGGCTGACAACCGATGATCTGAACCTTCGGGTTCTGCTCTTTTAAAAACATCGAATTGCCCATAATGCTACCTGTCGTACCCATGGAGCTTACCAAATGGGTGATCTGCCCCTTAGTGTCCTTCCATATCTCAGGGCCGGTAGTCTTATAGTGCGCCAGGTAATTGTCCGGATTTGAGAATTGGTTCAACAGAAAATATCCGGGCTGAAGGCCTTTCTCCTCAGCATAATCCCTGCAGATCTCTATGGATTCCAGCAAAGTGACCTTAGCACCATAAGCTTCCATCGTAAGTGTACGCTCCCTTGTAGAACTGGATGGCATGACCAGCTCTATCTCGAGGTCATAAATGCTGGCGATCATTGCCAGTGCTATACCAGTATTTCCACTGGTTGCTTCAATCAGTTTCGTCCCTTTGTGTATGTCTCCGCGTTCTAAGGCACTCCGGATCATATTGAGTGCAGCCCTGTCCTTCACACTTCCACCAGGATTATTACCTTCCAGTTTGGCATAGATCTTCACGTTGGGATTAGGATTTAGTTTCTGGATCTCGACCAACGGGGTATTTCCAACAAATTCTATGATATTTCCCATGCTTACAGATTTTTGGTCTCTACTTTAATGGCCGACTGATGATAAACGGTGGATCCGGCCGGAACGCTTTTAGTCAGCCATACGTTTCCGCCGATCACGCAATTATGCCCGATTACAGTCTCACCGCCCAATATGGTAGCCCCGGAGTAAATAATGACATGATCCTCTATTGTTGGGTGCCTTTTGGTGTTGGCCATATATTTCTCTACACTCAGCGCACCAAGGGTTACGCCCTGATATAATTTGACATGATTCCCGATCACTGTAGTTTCGCCGATAACCAGGCCGGTACCATGGTCTATATAAAGGTACTCTCCAATGCTGGATGCCGGGTGTATGTCAATTCCGGTTATAGAATGCGCGTATTCGGTAAGTATCCTCGGAATGATCGGAACATCGGCCTCAAGAATGGCATGCGCAATCCTGTATAAAGCAATGGCCAGAAAACCCGGATAGCTCCTGATGATTTCAAATTCACTTTTGGCTGCAGGATCACCTTCCATAATTGCACTGATGTCTGTGTTCATCTTTCTGTACAATTCCGGCAATTGCTCAAATATCTGTGCGGCGATTTGCCCGTTGTCACTGTTCTCACAGGCTTTTGTTGCATTCAGGATATTTACCAATGCGTTCTGCTGCCTGGTAAACAATCTTTTGATCTCATTGATAGAATAATCCGGTGAAGTAACCCGCTCAGGATAGATCAGGTTCATTAATCCGATGGCCCATTCTGCAACCTCTTCGTTGGAAGGCACAGCCTCAATATCACGCTGCTTATTAAATATATGAAGATAAAATTCCTCGCTCATTTTGGTATAGCTGTTTGAAAGTGTAAAAGAAAGAAAATTATTTCCTATTTACGAGTAGTTTTAAGGCAAAAGAACCATCTGACTGTAAAGTTGCTGTAATTTCTCTTCCGGGTCTACACAAAAACCAGGGTGTACCTTTGAGCTTTGCAATACGGTGCTTCTGGTAGCCGTTAACCACCTGAACCTCGAAGCCATATCCAGCTTACCAATTGGGCCTCCTTCTTTGCCGCCCCTGCAAATATTTTCAAATGCATTCAGGTGATGACGCAGCTCCTCCAGATCAATACTGCTGCAAAATAGAGAAAAACGCTGTTCATCCAGTTCTATCCTGGTTTTCAAATACTTTTGCTTCGCGCAATACAGGATCACGCCCACATTCATGAACTCCTCCCGCTCCACTTTGGGCACCAGGCGAATCACCGCATACTCAAATAGATCCTGTTCTTGCATGCTGTGCTTCTTTAACAAAGATTAGAGAATGAGCGATCCTTAATTTGAGGAACTCCGCGTATACCTGCCGGCGCTCTTCAGCAGATTCTTCTTCCAGGTCACGCAATAACCATTCATCCGGAATCAGGGCTACTATGGCATCGATCAACTGGTCATTAAGAATGCCCTTAAACTCAAGATCTACTGCCTCAAGTTCAGTTGCAAAGGGAAGCAGGACATGGTCTTTGACCAGCACAAAAGGTTTTTTAGCCTGCTCTTTCCAGTTTTGCATGGAATGATGAAAATACAGTGCAGCACCGTGGTCTATGAGCCAGAGCTCTTTATGCCAGAACAACATATTGGTGTTGCGTGCCGTGCGGTCCATATTGGTCAGCAGACAATCCAGCCAAACGATCTGTGAAGCTAGTTTTGAATCAATAACCGCTACCGTCGGATCAAATGTGATAGAACCGGAAAGATAATGCAGTGCCAGGTTTAGTCCTACGCTTGCCTTTAGTAAGTCCTGGATCTCTTCATCAGGTTCTGTACGGCCAAAAGCCTCATCTAAATTTGCAAAGACAAGCTCCGGGACTTTAAAGCCTAAAGCCCGGGCGATCTCTCCGCCAATAAGTTCAGCGATCAGAGCCTTCATACCTTGCCCTGCGCCGCGAAACTTCAATACATATAAGAATCCGTCGTCTGCTTCCGCGATCGCCGGCATAGAACCGCCCTCACGCAAAGGTGTTACATAACGGATCACACTGACTGTCCTCAACGGAGGAACGCTATTCTTCATAGCGCCAAAGTTACAATTTCTTTATAAAAACCGCGCCGTTAGAATCATTGCTGATATCTCCTCTCACCATAGCTTTTACAGTAAACTCAGCTCCGGTTTCATATTCTTTGATGCTGAATTTGTACAAGTTATTTTGCTGTGAACCTCCCGTAAAACCATCATGTACATCTTCGGTAACCTTAATGCCGTTCTTATAGACTTCTACAGATTTAATCTCAAGACGTGAATCTCCGTCTGTATACCAAAATGCGACCTGATAATTACCATTGCCGCTTATCTTACCGGAAGCATTCATTTCAAATAACCCGAATTCCTTTCCCTTAATCTTGGATGGTATCCATTCTCCGATCAGTTCGCCGTAATTTTTAAACTGTTCATATTTCTCAGGAAAATAAAACGGCAAGGAATATACATTGCGATTTACTACAGTAACGGCGCTAAAATCGCTTAATTGTTTGACTTTTACCGGCTGAGTATATATGGCTGAATACGCCGTAGCCCTCGTTCCATCGGTACTATACCTGATTTGTGCTCCATCCACCATATTCTCCAGTTTCAATACATATCCATCTGCAGCCTTTTCATTGCTGACCAGCTTTGGTTGCGGCACTCTATAGCCATATCCGGCATGGTCGTAGCGTTCATACTGACTGCGCATCCGCTGTTCAAAACCTGTCCAGCTTTGCCGTGCAACAGGTGTCCAGCACACCTCTGCCATAGCGGCCATTCGCGGAAAACTCAGATAATCAAAATACTTTTCAGAACGGTTTTCATTGAGCGGCGGAATTTCCTGCAGCAAAGTACCATGGATAAACTGATCAGACCAGAGTGCTGCGCTGGCACCCAATATCTGCGGGCGGTATTTTTCATCCATGCCTTTCAGCATAGGATTTAACTGGTATACCTTTTCCAATGGAATGGGTGACCGCCATCCCGCGGCTTTTACCTCACCCGGGATCTTGCTTTCCGGAAAATCAAAGTAAGAGTATTCGGTCAGGGTCATCACCGTATAGTGACCGTCTTCCACTGCTTTGAACGCTTTTTTCTGGTCATTCCAAATCATCCCCACAGCTTTATCTGTCAATCCGTCTTCTATGATCTCATTCCAGCCAACAATGGTTTTATCATATTTCGATACCATTTTTTGCACCCTCTGGTTAAAATATACCTGCAGCTCCTTTTCTGTTTTCAAGCCCAGGTCCGTTTTGCGCTTCTGGCAATGCGGACAAGCCTTCCAGCGATCATAATTGGCCTCATCACCGCCAATGTGAATATACTTTGAAGGAAATAACGCAAACGTTTCTTTAAATACATCTGCCATAAAATCAAAGGTAGACTCCTTACCCACGCAAAGAATCTCTTTGCTTATAGAATGCTGGGTTTGTACTACATATTGTTCACCTGTGCAGGATAAAAATGGATAAGCGGCAATTGAAGAAAGTGTATGCGCAGGAATCTCTATCTCAGGGATGATATCTACATTTCTTAAACTGGCGTAAGCCACCATTTCTTTAATGTCTTCCTGTGTATAGTAGCCACCTGTACGCTCAGCACCCTCACCTCTCCATGCCCCCACAGATGTTAGTTTAGGGTATTTTTTAATCTCCAGCCGCCAGCCAGCATCATCTACCAGGTGCAGGTGAAGTACATTCATTTTATACATAGACATCATGTCTATAAACTTTAGTACATAATCTTTGCTGAAAAAATAGCGGGAAACATCCAGCATCATACCACGCCAGCCCCACAATGGCGCATCTTCTATCTCTGCACCTCTGATCTTCCAGTTCATTCCCTTTTGGCGTGTCTTGTCGTGGATAGCTGCCGGTAGCATCTGAAGCAAAGTTTGGGTACCATAGAATACACCTGCGGCGGTTGAGCCGCTCAAAACAACAGCATTATTCTTTACGCTGAGCCGATAACCTTCTTTATTGGCGGCCAAAGATTTATCAAACTTCAAAATGATACCATTCTGTACACCCGGCTTTGACTGGATCATCTCGAAATCAAATCCGGTAGCAGGCGACAACGCGGCATTCAGTAATTCAGCCTGCGCTTTTAAGCCCTTTTCATAATAGATTTTTGTATTTCTTACAACAGTAAATGAAGTTCCGTTTTCAGTAATCTGCTTTGGCAGGGGTACGATATTTAACTGGGCAGATGCTGATAGTACTGAGAGTATAAACGCGCAGCATAACATTAATTTGTTCATTGTGGTCATAGTGTTATAGTTGATCTACACAATGATAATCAAATAATTAACCACAGAGAATTTTAGAAACCGGGAAAGTTTGAACAACCGTTTGCATAAGACCTGTACCGGTTATAAATGCAGTGCCACTTTATCTTTATAGAGCTCCACGACTTTATCAAAACAGATCTTCAGCCATTCTGTATATTCATTGGGATGCTTGTCAATATCTGTTTTTAACGCATCCATGCTGATATACCTGAAATCTGAAACTTCTTCAGCATTGGGTACGGGAAAATCATTGCTTACTCCAAAATACACATGATCATATTCATTCTCAGAAAGGGATTCGTTTACAATAGCCTGATACGTAAAACTAAACCCATATTTCAGCTCACAATGCATGCCCATTTCCTCATAAAGTCTCCTGTTTGCGGCAGCCAGGGTATCCTCACCCGACCGCGGATGACTGCAGCAGGTATTGGTCCATTTGCCGCCGGAATGATATTTATCTAAAGCACGTTGCTGCAGCAGCAGCTCACCTTTGTCATTGAAGATGAAGACAGAAAATGCACGATGAAGCCTGCCCTTTAAATGTGCCTCCATCTTTTGCATAGTGCCTATCTCATTGTCCTGCTCATCCACTAAAATTACCCGTTCCGTCATTGTTGTCATTTGTGTGTATGCAAAAATAGCTGATAAAATAATAACGTTTATAATATCCTTTTCATTTTACAGCAATAAGAAGTTTATTGTCCATCTGTCTTATATTGCCGCAAAATTTGCAAACGCGGAAAACATAATCCACTGTTAATCGTTTTTAATTACAATACGCTAAAGCAAAAACGAATGGAAAATCGGTTTAAAAATCATGATCAGGAAAAAGTTACCGGCCATGACAAACAAACAGTAATTCTTGATGAGTCGCTCACCGCGGAAACTGATGAGCTGGATCCTGCTTTTGGTGGCCGGACCGACCCTGAAGACGATGAAGATCTTCTTGAAGACGACGATGATCTGTTTCCTATTGAAGAAGATTTGCAGGGCGATGATTTTGAACCGGATGAAGAACCGGCATTTGGCGAGGATGAAGATGATGAGTACTGACCCCGGGTATCACTATATCGTCACTTAAATGTATTTAAATGGCCATCCGGGCCGATATAAACCGAGGCAGCCGGGATGTGCTCTGCATGAGAAAAAGACCGAAGGTAGGCCGCCTTGTAACCGGAAAGAGATTTAATCTTGTGCTGTTTAAGTAAACTCTGATATAAACCAAGTGATGACCATCCATTTCCGGGATTTAGTATTAAATCCATTTTATATACCCGCTCTGCATCAGCTGGCTTGTTCTGCTTTAAGAGATATGCTCCTAAAAATTGCCTGGCGGGAATGGGCCAGTCCATCGGCTCGGAATAGATCATCTGGTCTTCAATCTTTATAGCTTCATTGAGGCTCTTAATGCCCTCAGCATTTCTTTTCTGATCGAACAAAATAACGGCATTTAAAATATATTCCGCAACCAGCGCACCTTGCAGCGTTGTATTAAAAGGAATGCGCCGCTTCTTTAAAACGGGATCTTTTATTTTATCGCGCAGCTGAACAAGCTGGCTGGTAGCCGAATCCTGCCTCCCGGTATAAATATAGGCCAGTCCTCTGGCAAAATTACTAAGTATTCCTGCATAAGGCCAGGCCCGGTCTGGTTGCACGGTATCTTTCAATATTTCATCCCATCTGCCCAGCCTGACCTGCGTAAAGACCGGCATCATGTACAAATACTGGGCATAAGTATCTTCATAAATAGGCGAAACACTTTTTCTGCACCGCAGGGCATCCTGTATCCCTTTGGTATACATTCCCCCGGTAAGTCCGCAAAAGGCCTGCACCGCGAAATAGTGAGAGGAATGTTTATTCAGCGAAAGATTTTTCGCCAGTGAGTCATATCGTACAAGGTTTGCATCAGCCTGGTCATTTGCATCTACACCGAGTGAATACCATCCGTTTCTCTGATACACATGACTCGACATATGGACCATATGAGCCACACCTGGAAAAAGATCTTTCAGCAGTTGTGCATTAGGAAGCGCTCTTTCGGGCCGGCGGGAGGCCTCCGTCAAATGTATATAATAATGCAAGGCTCCGGGATGTTTTGGTTTTGTCTGCAACAAATTTTCACACAAGGCTACTATTTCTGGCGTCCACTCTTTTGCCGAACCATCACTGTTCCAGAAATCCCAGGGATGAATCAGCATTACAGCGTCTATGTAAAGCGCTTTAATGTCCGCGTCCTGCGCATATACAGACATAAGAGCGCTCATCCCATTCGCGTAAGCCATGTTTAACTTCGCTTTATCCTTATCAGCGGTAGAATACCTGAGGTTCATGACTTTAACTAATGCGCTTTCTTTTGCTGACGAACTATTGGTTGCGGCTTGGTTCATAAGTTTCAAAACCTCAGCAATGTTCTCGGGAATTACATAATTATGCGCAGAATTATAGTATGGCCCCATAGCAAGTGCTTGTCCCCAGTAGGCCATAGCGCAGTGGGGATCGAAACGGGCCGATTCCTTGAAAGAAGCAAGGGCTTCTTTCATATGGTAGCTGTAATACATATTTAATCCCTGGTCAAAATAAATCTGGGCACTGTCACTGGTGGTGGATATAAGGTAAGAATAGCGACCCCAGCCTGGCAGCTGCGCGATAAATTTGCCGTTATCTGCTATATCAATACGCTCTGCAGAAGAGAATGAGCCGCACATGGTTACCTTTGCATTCCAGTATTCAAGTGTATTTGAAGACTTTTTAAGAGGGGAACCATATCTGTGTGTACCCGTAAAAAAAAGGCAGAATGTGCAAAACAACAGTATTGTTTTCATAAGAATGATATTAACGGACCACCAGTTCCGAAGTAAAACACGCATAAATATACCAAACAATAGTTATATTCTTAAAAATGATGCGTATAGCCGTCTGAGAATGAGGTTTTAAGACCAAATCTTTTAACCATTAAATTATCCGTATCTTTACATCTTACATAGATTTGTGATATGAGTGATTATAGTGAACTGATGCAGATTGATAAAAATTCCGGCAAAATAAGAGACCTTGAAGTAGCCCTGGCGCGTGTTGAAGTGACCTATTTACACTGGCTGAACAAACGCGAAAGCATCCTCACCGGTGAGAAACCAGATAAGCTGGGCAATTACTTCCGTTACTTCTATACCGAAAAAGGCATTCAGTTCTATGTAAAGGATAATCTTCCCCAGGAAATCAAAAACGCTTGCTGGTCTGCCTATAAAGGTATATTCGGAACTAGTTAGTTGAGGTAATGAGCTTTATCACACCGTTTACCTTAACCTTCACTTTGGAAGGCTTAGGAGACGAAATGGTGTACTCCTGTACTTTACCATCTTTCCAGCTCATACTTACTGTGTAATTGCCTCTTGCTTTCAGACCTTTGACTGAGCCAGAGCTTTTCCAGGCATCCGGTATCGCGGGCAACAGGTCGATAAAACCATCATGACTTTGCAGCAACATTTCAGCGATGCCTGCTTCAGCACCAAAATTACCATCTATCTGGAATGGGGGGCCTGCCGAAAGCATATTCGGATAAACTCCGCCGCCTGCGCCATAGTTGATATCTGTCCTCGACGTTGGTTTCAATATTTCCCTGAGTAACTTAAATGCGCGATTGCCATCCTGCAGACGTGCCCAGAACAATACCTTGTAGGCGATCGTCCAGCTCGGACCGTCATCTCCTCTTACTTCCAATGTTTTTTTTGCTGCTTCTGCCAGTGCTGGTGTAGCAGTAGGTGTAATTAATGATGCCGGGTATAACCCCCAGAGATGAGAAATGTGGCGGTGCTGCGGATCGGTTTCCTTATAATCTTCCAGCCACTCCTGGATGCGTCCGCTTTTGCTGATTACACCGGGAGGGGGTATGGATGTCAATTTATCTTGTAACACCTTTCTAAATTCAGGATCTACGTTCAGCATTTTAGAGGCGGCAATTACATTATTGAACAGATCCCTGACAATCTGGTTGTCAATCGTTGGTCCCATAGAAACATTGGCCGTCTTGCCGTTTGGCAGGTAGAAGGAGTTCTCCGGCGAGACTGAAGGTGAAGTAACCCACCAGCCCGATTTGAGATCTTTTACCAGCGCATTGTTGTAAAACTGTGCGGATCCTTTTAAAACGGGATAAATCCGCTTCAGATAGGTTTTATCCTGAGAGAAGGCATAATGCTCCCATAGGTTGTTGCATAACCAGCCGGAACCCGCATTGGCAACGCCCCATGATGCGCTTTCACCCGGCTCTGTAAACCCCCATACATTGGTGATTACGTGTGCGATCCATCCGTCTGCATTATAATAAGCTTTAGCTGTTTTCCTGCCTGGCTCTACCAGCCCCTCAACCAATTCTGCAAGTGGTAAATTGAGTTCTGAAAGGTTAGTGACTTCTACCGGCCAGTGGTTCATCTGCACATTTACATCCAGATGGTAGTCACCGTTCCAGGGTGTATTGATCTCTTTGGCCCATAAGCCCTGTAAGTTTGGCGGCAACAGCCCTACCCTGGTACTGCTAATGGTCAGGTAACGGCCAAACTGCATAAATAATGCAGCTAGTCCGGGATCATCCTGGAAATTTTTGTAAAACAGATCCAGTCTTTTGTTTGTTGGCAGATTTGAAGAAATCCCTTGTCCAAGATCTATGCTAACCCGCTTAAAGAGTTTTCCAAAATTGGCAATGTGTTTGGCTTCTTGTAGTTCATATGGCTTTCTAATTGCCGCACTCAGTAATTTGGCTGTCGCAGTTTTATAAGAAAACCCTTTGAAATCGGTGCCCGCAGATACATAAATAACGAGTTCCGTAGCATTTTTTACAATCAGTGAGTTTTCATCTGCGGCTACAGTTCCATCTTTTGTCTTCGTCCGGATGCGGGTCAGGTATTGCATGCCCTTTCCGTCGGTGCCGTTGTCCAGCTGGCCATACATCTGCAGTTCTTGACCTTCTGTCTTTACCGCAAATCTTTCTGCCCGTTTTATGCTGATCTTACAGTTTAATTTCCCGGCCTGATCGGCAGTGATCCTGATCACATCTACGTCATCATCAAAACTGGTGAAATAGGTTCTTTTATAATTTACCCCATTAAGCTTAAAAGTAGTGGTAGCCAATGCATTATCTAAAGAAAGTTCTCGATGATAGTGTTGCGGTTGGGCTGCTGTATTTCCATAATCATATTCGATTTCCAAATCACCAAGCGTCTGGTATTTGCCCCATTGCACACCACCGGAACCGGGACCTTTACAGACAAAATTTTTATTGACCAGGTCCTGTGCCTCTTCATTTTTGCCTTCAGCAATCAGTTTGCGGATGGCAGGCAGACTCTTATAGGCCTCGTAGTTATTGGCATCCTGAGGAGAACCCGACCATAATGTAATGTCGTTTAATACGATCTTTTCCTTGTACACCCCACCGTCAGGTGTCATGCCTAATCTTCCATTGCCCAATGGCAAAGTTTCCTCCCAAACTCTGGCAGGTTGCTCATACCACAGGTTGAGTGGCTTTTGCTGCGCCTGCGAACTATTGTATAACAGATAAGTTACCGCGATGAAGAGTAGTTGCTTTTTGACCATTGGGAATCAGGATACGATTTAATTTGGTTATTATTTAGAGTAAAAATATTGTTTATTGAGGGAATTGAAATGGATTAAGCTAGATAAATGATGGATTATTTAACTTAAAATTATGTATTAACTATATTATAATTATATCAATGACCCTGTTATCACCCTGTTAAGACCCTGTTACTACCTTATTAAAATATTGTTAGTTTCAAACAGCAATACTACCCTATCTTAACGGTTGTGCTCTGAGTTGATTTTGTGTATCCCTAAATAGAACCCCTTGAATCAGGCTTCCTTTTTGGCTCTATGGCCAGGGCAACGATATTTTGCCATCATTAAACAAATAATGCTCAATGATGGCAAATATAGAATATTAACGGTCTTTTATGTTAATGGCTGTAACCTTTCCAGCGGCTTCAGCAAAGACGATGAACACATCATGCTTTCCGGCTGAACTGACCAGATCAGCTGAAGTCTTCTGCCCATCAACGGAAGCGGCCGAATGACCGATTACCTTTCCGTCTGCAGCATCAAGTCTTACTTCAAAAGCACCTGATGCTTTCTTGTCGGTACCAGCCAGTTCAAGCTTTTTGATACCGGTCAGGTCAATATTTTTCAATTGAATAAACGATCCTTTTTCTTTAGGCGTAGCCACAGATTTATTACCGTTGAAATCTATTCCGTCAAAAGCGTCCGCATTTGCAACAAGTAAAGTCGGATTACGCAACACAACAATACTTTCCCCCGTCTGTGCGGGTGCAAGTTTCGAACCACGGTCTTTATACGCAGCCCTGAAAATAAATGAGCCTTTGTTGGTTTGTCCGAGCTGCTCATGAGTCGTGTAGCTTCCTGTAACCGGAAGATTCTTAGCTGCGGCCTTTTTTTCGCTCAGGCTCAGTACATATTTAATGATCGAACTGACCTCCGCTGTAGACATGCCAGTATGGGCAGGCATCATTGCATCACCCCATACACCTGAACCCCCGTTGATTACTTTTTTAGTCAGCGTTTCTTCTGCAGTTTTGCTGCCTTTGTATTTTAACGCCACTTCAGTAAATGAAGGCCCGAGTGACCGTGTATCTACCGTATGACAGGCATTACAATCACTTTTCCTGATCAATGCCTTAGCTCCCGCAAACTGCGCACCGACATCCTGCTTGTTTTGATTCTGGGCGACAACGGTCATATCATAACCTTCTGACAGATAGTTGATAGAAACAGAAACCTGTGAAGGAAGGATTTTTTTATTTGCGAGGCTGCCGTCTTCTTTATCAGTTACACTTACAGCATAATTAATAGTATTGCCTGGAAAAAAGAAACTGGTGTTGCCCTTTGTGAAGTTAAAATTAACTACCGGCACGGCATTTCCAGCCGAGATCTCTACAGACTTGCTGTTCCTGGCACCTGAAGGATCGGTCACAGTCAGGGTTGCCTTATAAACACCTGCGGTACTTAATAATATCTCCGGATTGGCAGCAGTCTTTGTCTGAACAAGCTTTCCATTCTTAGTGATCTTCCAGTTGTAAGTCAGCGGATCGCCGTCAGAATCTGACGTTCCGGCAGATGACAATTGCACTTTTAAAGGAAGCGGTCCTGCAACTTTATTGGCTGTCGCCTGTACTTCAGGCTTGCGGTTGCCCCCGTTAAATTCTATCTTGATTAGCTCTGCCTCGGGAAGGTCCTTGAAATAACCGTTGCCATATTCCATAATGTACAAACTGCCATCAGGCCCGAATTTCATATCAATAGGCCCGCGCAAGGTCAGGTTAGGCAAAAAGCGCTCCATAGAAATGAATTTACCTTCATCATCAAAAGTAACAGCCAGGATCCAGCCCCTCACCCAGTCGGTGATCAGCCATTTGCCCTCATAATATGCAGGGAAAAGATATTTCGCATTTTTAAAATCAGCAGCGTGAAATATAGGGCCGCCAACGGCACTGCGGCCGCCACTACCCATCTCCGGGAACTGCTCACTTACTGCATACGGATACCAGATAAACGGATCAGTGGCAGGTGGTAAAACGTTCAATCCCGTATTGTTGGGAGAATTGTTGGTTGGCTTTAGCGGGTCCCACCAGGCGCCGGATTCCTTTGTCGCAAAATTGTAGTAGCGATAAGCTTCCTTGCCGTTAAAATATGGCCAGCCATAGTTCCCGGCTTTTTTTGCAATATTAAATTCGTCATAAGACCTCGGCCCCCTCAGATCCGACGAGTTTGAACCATCAGGACCAACTTCACCCCAAAAAAGCCAGCCATTTTTGCTGTCTATTGTCAATCTCCAGGGATTCCTGTTGCCCATGGTATAGATCTCAGGACGTGTCTTAGGAGTACCTTTGGGAAATAGATTTCCTTCAGGAATGGTGTAGCTGCCATCCGGTTCAGGATGGATGCGCAGGATCTTTCCCCTCAGGTCATTGGTATTTCCTGAAGACTTTTGTGCGTCACGCGGGCCTTCTCCAGCGCGTTCATCAATTGGGGTAAACCCATCAGACGACCTCGAGAAAGTATTGTCGCCTGTAGTCAGGTAAAGGTTTTTGTCCTTATCAAAGAGCATACCCCCGCCGACATGACAGCATTCTTCACGCTGTACAACCACGTCCAGTACTTTCTTTTCTGTAGCCATATTCAGCTTTCCACCAGCCCATGTGAACCTGGAAAGCCTGTTTACCGATTCCTCCTTTGGAGAATAATAAATGTAGATCCAATGGTTCTTTGCATAATCAGGATCAAGGATCACACCCTGTAATCCGTCTTCACCCTCAGAATGCTCACCGCTTTTGCTTACATATTCCCTGCTGACATTGAACTCAGCAACTACTACCATCTTGCCCGTGGCAGGATCATAAAGCTTTAGTTTTCCTTTACGCTCAGCGTACAGTACTTTTCCCCCGTCAAGGATCTGGAATTGCATTGGTTCTTCCAGTTTTTGCTGAAGTACAACTTTAGTAAACCTGTTTTCATCAGGTTTAGCTGCAGTTTGTCCGTTCGCTATATATGCCGAAACCAATAACAGCGAAAGTGCTGTTATTGGTTTCCAGAATGATAACTTGATCATGTGTGTGTTTTACTAGTTGGTTTTTGTTACAAGGTTACGGAAATTGACAACGCTTGCGGCTACATCTGCACTGTTACTTAGCCAGTTGTATTCGTATTCTGCGGAGATCGCTCCTTTAAAATTTTGTCTTTTCAGCTCGGCGATAACAGCAGGAATGTCGGAAACCCCTTCTCCCCAGTGCACATCATGACCACCTTTGCCTTTTTCATGAAGGTCTTTCATATGCGAGTGCAGAACATGACCCTCCAGTTTCTTAAGACATTCTACAGGATCCAGTCCTGAACGTACCCAGTGACCTATATCGGCACATGCACCAATACGTTTGCTTTGTCCTTTTATTGCATTTAATACAATATCAGGATTCCAGTAATGCGACGGGTCCGGATGGTTATGGATCGCCACATTGATCTGGTATTGATCAGCTAATTTTGAAAGCAATGGAATGTCTTTTTCATTTGGTTCCGAAGTGATGGTGTGAATACCCATAGCTTTGCAGAATTCAAACAATTTAACCCAGTCTGCCTCACTATTGGCACCGGTCACGCCAAAGGCAACAACTTTTACATTGTTTGCTTTCAACATTTCAAGGACCGCTTTCCGTTTCGCATCGTCCATATCAGGTCCCATTGTTCCTTCTATGCCGCCACCGATCTTCTGTCCTGGAAATGCTTCCACATATCTCAGGTTACAGCTGTCAATCTTCTTTATCGCCTCGGCGAAAGTAAACATTCTGAAAGTGTAAGCCTGAGATCCAAGCTCCCATCCCAGCTTGCTTTCAGGGTTTTTGGCACTTGATCCGCTTTTATTAGAATTCATGCTTTTGCAAGCACCCAGGATCAGCAGCAAGCACAATCCTGAAAAAATTTTACGGGTTAGGTTCATCGATTTAGGTGTAGTAATAGTTTGTGTTTTAAAATTCATTTGTGTGAAAATTTGGTTATTGCCAGAGGTAAAACTATCGATTATAATTTATGCCTAAATGGATAAACTGAGTAAAAGAATGGATATTTAGCTCCTGCGCCACTAATATAGAATTTTTAAAACAACACACAACCTATGTAATACAAATATTAACTACCTGACTTATAGTGATAATATGCTCTTCCCGCCGGAGCAGCATCGCCATTTATCCAGAAATCCATAATGTCATTGTCTGACTTAGTGTTATCTTGACACTTAAAGCCAAAATTTAACACCTCTTTTACCCCCAATAGTGAACGGGGAATCTTCAGCTCCAGCTGGTTTGATTTTACTGCATAGTCCAGTTCACCTGCAGCCTCCCAATTCCAACCAAAATCCGTCTTTTCCAAATATGCTTTTTGTTTTGGCGCGGTTCTGTTGATGACAAAGTCGTATCCCTCCCAGCCGGTATTTTTGTCCAGATCAATATCGATAAAGATGCGCATCCAGGCAGGATCTGTCTTGGGAGTCATGGGCGCCGCAGTTTCTATGTAGAAGTAAACATAATCTTTATCCCTTGCCACTTTTGCCGCGACGATGTCATTTCGGCCGCTGTTGTTTACATACCGTAAGTTTCCCCATCCCCTGCTGTCACGGTGCAGGGTACTTCCTTTGTAACTGCTGTACTTTGGAGAAACAGCTTCCCATTCTTTGAACTCTCCATCAACAGAGATACGAACAGGACCTGACACCTTTTGGGGTTTCGGCATCCCTTTAAACCTGCGGATGTTTGCGATCATCTGGTAGTAATAATTGTCACCATGTCCGCCTTTCATCATTTCAATATCCCTGCTGCCTTCCTGATCGAACTCATCCGGAAAAGCATTGGTCTGCTTTCCCCACGATTCTGCACGACCAGCTATCCATTCATTCCATCCGGTGATGAAGATGAATTCGGGATCAATCTCCAGTGCCCTTTCCCACTGCTCCTGAAAATTGTATCCGTAATTTACAGCTCCGGGTGCTCTGATCAGGCCCTTTTGAGCCGTATAGCTTCTGCCGAAAGACCCTGGAGCATTCATTGCAGTTAGCCCCCGTTCCTTTGACCAGTTTTGAGCTACGCCGACAACAGCCTGCTCAAAACCTGTACTTGTTTTCACAAAGCCATGTTGAGGATAGATCTCCAGCCAGCCCCAGTGGTCTTTTCTTTCAGGTCCTTTATCATAAACCGGCTGTCCGGGGCGAAAAGTAAAGAAATTGCGCATTTCTGTATCAGTGGCAATTTCCGGGTAGGCCATGATCAGCGGCTTTCCCTTCCAGTTGAAGCAGAGATCTGTATACAACCCTTTTTTATAAAGATCATTATAGAGTGCTGTGATAATTTCTTTTGCACCGGAAGAGGGACCGAAAGGCAGCATGAAGGCGATCTGCGGCGTCCGTACCCCATCTTTTCTGGCCTTTGTGAACACTTCACAGAGTTTCATATAAGACTCCTCCCAGGTGAAATTCCCATTGGTGCAGTCAAAGATGATCACATCTACTGCGGCATCTGCAAGCATTTCGGCGTGTTTGCGCAATACCCACTCATCTGTATTTATATAATATCCAAACAAAGGTTCCGACCAAAACCAGGGACTATTCTTCTTCGGCCAGATGGGATTATTGTAATCTTCTTTTGCTTTAGGATCCCGGGCAAGATATTCAGTGGTATTGAATGGTGCATTGTTTTTACTTTGCTGTGTATGCCAGGTCCAATAGAACAATCCGACAAATTTGTCTTTCCTTAAGTCGCCAACTTCTTCATAAGTGGGCAATTTCCTTCCGAGGGCATCAATGGCGCCGAAGCCGGAACACGCGGATTGTGAATAACACTGCAAACTCATTGCAGCAAATAATATGGTGACGAATGCCTTTAGTGATCTCATCTTATTTTCCCTTGAAAATGTACCTGTACTTAAACCTCCCGTTTGGCGCAGAATCGCCTTTATCCAAAAAGTGCATGACATCACCATCACCAGGTGTATTGTCAGCCCATTTAAAATCCAGGGAAAAACTCTTAGCGGTCAGGCCCAAAGCCTTTCTGGGTAGTTTTATTTCCATTTCATTGCCCGATACCGCATATTTTACATCCTTTGATGATTTCCAGTTCCAGCCCTCATTGCTGATCAGCAATGAAGTGGCAGCAGAATTTTTTGGTTTTTGATTGGCCATAAATTGAAACCCCTCCCAACCAGGCTTGTCCGCTCCGCTGATGCCAATAAACAAACGCATCCAATCCGGAGAATCCCAGGCGGTAATGGCTGAAGCAGTTTTAATGTAAAAAGAGATGTAGTTTTTGTCTGTCGCAACTTTTGCCTCTACGATGTCATTTCGCCCGGTGTTATTGAGGTATTCTTTGTATTTGCCCCATCCTGCATGCTTACGGTGAAATGTGTCTCCTTTATCATCGGTAAAAACAACTTTAACAGGTGTCCAGTCTTTGAAACTTCCATCTATTTTGATTGTGTTAATTTCGGTATATACCGGCGCCGGCCGGCTTCCCTTAAACTTCCGGATGTTGCTGACCATCTGGTAATAATAGTTGTCATTAAAACCACCTTTCATTGGTTCTGCGTCCCTGCTATATTCTTCATTATACAGATCGACAAAGTAAGTTTCCCCCTTTTTGATTTTTTTGCCAAGGAAATGACTGGCGGCACCATCATCAAAGCGCATGGCCACCCACTCGTTCCAGCCAGTGATGAATACAAATTCAGGATCAACTGCCAGGGCCCGCTTCCATTGTTCTGCAAAATACAGACCCTCACCGGAACGCTTCACTTCAGGTTCCTTTCCGTCATGAAAGCTGCGACCGATATTGGACATCGGATGTTCGGCAATACTGACACTGATCTGTTCGGGTTTATCTGGCGATTCATGCCAGCCAAAAGACTGTGGTGTATGATCTACCCAGGTCCATTTATCTTTACCATCACCAAACCACTTTTGTCCTTTACTCCAGGCCCAGGATTGCCTGATGGTAAAAAATTGCCTGACCTGATCACTTTGACCTTCAGATGGAGCCAGCAATAGCGGCCTCCCCTTCCAATAAAACCACAGGTCTTTAAACAATCCTTTCGAGTAGATCTTGTCATACAGCCGGTTTACAGTTGCCGCCGGATTAGAGTTCACGATAAAAGCAATGGAAGGTGTCGAAATACCTGCTCCGCGCATTGCCTTATAGGTTTCAGCAATCTTGGTGACCTGCGGTAGGTATATTGCCGCATTGGTCACATCTAATATCAGCACATCAACACCTGCATCTGAAAGCATTTGTGCGTGTTTCCTGATGATCCATTCATCGTCGGGCAGGTAATATCCAAAATAGGGTTCTCCCCAATGATGGAAAGCGTGCAGCGGACCATATCCGGGTTGTTGAGGATTTTCCTTCAGCAGTTTACCGATGTCATAAGGACTCAGGGTATCTGAAGGTTGCTTTGGCATTACACCCTCGCTGGCGATGCCCCCGCTGTGCTTGTCATAGCCGTGGGCACCCTGCCAGATAAAATAAAAGATTCCGACATATTTATCCTTTCTGATCTTACCGTTACCACCCTCAACAGGCCGGCCTAAAGCGTCTTTGGCCACCCAGGTATCCGCCGCCGATGAAGAGATCAGTTGCCGGGATGGATGCTGACCATAAACATTAAAACAAGCCAGGCCATACAGCACTGCTACTGCCAGTGTCGTTTTCATAACTACTTTAATTGTTTCTGATGATCTTAACCTGCTTTGGTGCCTGTATATCTGATTTAACCTGCCCGTTTGACAGTTTGGTATGCTTGAGCTTCACTACTCCATACGGAGTTGGAAAACTGCCTTCTGCAAACTTAAGATCGCCCAGATGTGGTTCAATTTTAAGGGTCTTGCAACCTGCTTCAATTACTTTAACACCCAGTACATGTTCAGTAAGCCATGAGGTAGGTCCGGAGGCCCAGCCATGAGACAAACTGTGGCGGAAGCCGATATAGCAATACGCTCCGTAGTCGCCGTGGATGTCTTTTTTGCCTTCGGGAACCAGTTCATCTATA
The DNA here is from genome assembly GCF_030244015.1 of Pedobacter ginsengisoli. Taxonomy (GTDB): domain Bacteria; phylum Bacteroidota; class Bacteroidia; order Sphingobacteriales; family Sphingobacteriaceae; genus Pedobacter; species Pedobacter ginsengisoli. The sequence continues at coordinate 1,635,088 of NZ_JASSYX010000001.1, read as the reverse complement.
CGGCCGGCATTGGGCAGCCAGTCCATGTTAAAATCTTCCCAAAAAGTGGTGGCCCCTAAATCCAGCATGGCACCCCAATACGTTTTAATGATATCTATAGCACCCTGGTAATTCCCTGCTTTAGCCATCGCCTGCAGCATGTAATAGCCGTAAAAAGTAGAAAAGTTTTTAGCGCCCCCTTCAGAAAGCACCTTATTCGCTGTTTCATCAGAGATCATACCAGAGAGGGACAGCAGTGCTGCAGCCTGTTTAGAACCATTAATGTCGGGTACATTCTTTTTCATGCGTTCGGCTACTGCTTTATATTTTGCGGCCGATGAATTGTCTTTCAATATAGTGCACACTTCAGATCCTGCGTTTAAGGTAATGACCATTAATGCCTGCAAACCGGCATGAATAGCCGGTTTATTTTCACTGGATGGCCAGTCCAGGAACCTGCCGTCCAGTGTTTCGCCATTCTTATCGTCGATTTTGGTGATCAGCACGTCCAGCAATTTGGTCATGTATTCTTTTTGTTCCCTCAGGTATTGCAGGTTGCCATTGAACCTGTATAAATCACGGTGAATGATGACCCACCACATCGAGTAAGCGCTAATGCCGTTCATCCACTGATTGGTTGGGGTCGCGTCCCTGATGAGGTCCAGGCTTTTCGGAACTACTTCATTGTAGCCAAATACATTGCTGATGGTCGTCACTTCGGGATGCATATCGCCTACCCACACCAGACGGTCGCGTTTAATGCCATCCCATAGATATTGCTGCATGTTCAGGTGCACCGTATAAGCACCGGTTTCCCAGATCTTATTCAGACGTTCATCACTGCTTTTAAAAGATCCCAGGTAAGGAATATCCCTGTAGACGAATATTGCACGTACCTCTTTTAACAGCAATTCAGAATTGTCGTCGACCAGGTCTATACGCACAAAACGAAAGCCTGTATTCCCTATTTCCAGCACACCCAGCCATGGTACATCAACCACAAAATCACGGATGGCGTGATCATTGGTCGCTGTAGCCTTTCCGCCGGTCTCAGACATCGTTTCAGCGGCAGATTCACCAAAGCGCACCCGGATCTTAACAGGCGCATTCTTTTTCATCATACCGGTTACGATCTGTAAGCCGCCCTGCAGTTCTTTACCAAAATCGAGCATAAGCCCGCCTTTTTGTTTGTCGTCACTCAGCAGCGTAACCATGTCCTTATTGATCAGTTCGCCCTGTCCGTTACCCGGTTTCAAAAGGTATTTACTGTCTTTGACATATTTACCCGACTCATCGGACTGCCACAAAACACGCTGCGGACTCAGGTAAACCCGTGCACGCTTGTCTACTTCCATGCCTTTTGGCTTTTCCTTAAAAACAGGTGGCAACTGCTGTGCGCTGATCTTTTGTGCAAAGCAGCAGATCAGGATAATTAATGGTAAAAATTTAGGCTTCATTTATGTGTGTGCTATTGGTGTTTAATATTTTAAAGAATTAATCGTTACCTGCCCGCGTAATCCGGAAGGCTCCAGCGGGCTGGTTGGCTTGTATGGATTGTCGCCAGACCATGTTTTTCTTTCTGAAACAGGTAGTTTGCTGTCTCCGATCAGGCGGTTTACCCATGTGCTGACCACCGAGATCTCTACTTCATTATTTCCGTTTTTCAGGGCACCAGTCACGTCCACGTGCCATGGATATGTCCAGACCCCACCTACATCAATTCCGTTTACTTTTACTTTTGCCATGACCTTTACATCACCCAGTTCCAGGAATAAGCGTTCATTATCCTGTGCCCTGGCTGCCTGGAAGGTATTTTTATAGATGGCAGTACCGGAATAATACTTGATGCGTTCATCATGATGCCGGGTCCAGTCCATCAGTTCTTTGAAAATTACCGGTTCTTTCGGCCCTCTCATTTTATCATGATCAAAAGTGACCTCCCATGGCGAGTTTATCACATTTATTATTTTTGCTGCCGGGAAATTGACATGACCGGCACCAATTGAAGATGCAGGTTTTCTGAATACAATAAATGCACTTTCCAGTGGCCCCAATTTTAAAGGTACTATAGTCGTACTGCCATTAGACGTATACTCCGGCAGCATACGCATTTTACCGGTCACCGCGTCCCAAAGTTCGGGCTGTCTGGCCACTACCCGGAATGAAGGAGATATATTTATTTCTGTTTCACTCTGATTACTAATAAAATAAATCTCCTCATCTGAAGTATTTCTATGAATATACAATACCGGGGACTTATCGTTAATATGGAAGTCGGGAATGAGCTTCAGCTCATCGAGGGCCATCTGCATATCCATGCCAGCCATTACAGTTCCCTTACCAAATTTACCCGATTTGACATTCACGCCATCTACGCTGCCCCATAATTCAGCCGCGATTTTTTGTACTTCCGAATCAGCAGATGGAAAAGCGGCAAGACTTGGGGAACGCTTTGGTGCAGGTCCCAATATATGTGCGCCCTGAGCTACAAGCTCCTTTATTTTCCTAAGCAGTTCAGGCCGCATGGTTTCCAGTTTAGGCAATACCAATAGCTTGTAACTCATCCCATCAGGCAATACCATTTTACCATCCTTTACTTTTACCCTGCCTTTGATCACCTCCGCATTGATGTAATCGAAAGAGTAACCTTGCGGCAATGCAGGATCTGTGATGCCGGTCATCTTAGGCGCATCTTCTCCTATGAAATAGGCGACATCGGCTACATACAAACCCTGCTGCAGCATGAAATTGGTTCTTTTCAAATAGTTCGTGAATAAATCCAGATAGCTAAACCAGGTATTGTGCCGGTTAAATTCGTTACCGAAATTGGCATTGATGCCCGGTATAATGTCATCCGTAGGCTGCTGGATGTAAACATGCAGCAAGGTATTATTGATACCTTCGGTAAAGAACCTGTCACCCCGTTGCTTCATCATATAGGGATATCTGGCATAGGTCTTTCCTCCTGCAGTAAAAGACTCTGCCGACACTTTGTTCTTGCCGTAAATGTGGGCAGCGGAAGAAGCAGCTCTATTTTCTATATTGCCAAGTTCACCTTCGCTCCAAAATTCGCCGCCTATCTCATCAGACTGCCCGCCATATTGAAGGAATTCACCCGGAAATCCCCAGTGTCCATAATTTTCGAGCCAGGTGTGTAAACCATATTTGTGACTGATTTCTCTTAACCCGCCCACATAATCGTAAGCCACTCTGTCTGCGATAAAGCGCCTCAAGTCCCAGAGAAAGCGGTCGGATTGTTCGGCACTGCCTACTACTTTTCCTTCCATTACCGGGAGGTAAGGAAGCGGATCGTAGCCGTAATTTGTTTTAAACTTTTCCAGCAGGCCATCAGTCCAGTTCTGTCCTCCTGTTTCATAGCTGTCCTGCACGGCAACTTTCCAGGTCTTTCTGTCGACAGCCGGGATACGTTTGATGATCTCGCCCAGAAAAGAATCAAAATGGCTGGCCACGTGTTGTTTACTCATTTTATCCACTTCAAGACCAGTCCCTTCAGGAGAAGCAGGGCCGTTCTTTACACCTGTCGGCAGCATCCCGCTGCGCATAATGATCCAGTCACCAGCGGGCACATCCCATTTCAGCCTGCCATCTTTGCTCATTTTAGCCGAAAGGTCTATTACTGTTCCGGGATCAATGACCAGCGCTTTATTGTCAACTACAGGCTGTACAGGCCACTGGTATTCATGCCAGTATGGCAATGGCGACTGATACATCTTGGCCAGTGTTTTTTCGGTAAAGTTTTCTACGACAGGAACAGCAGATATTTTCAGCTCCGCGATACCAAAATCCGCTGACACATCGTTAAACACCAACCTGAATGTTCTGGCAGTTGTAGCAGGAATGGAGACAGCCACTGGCCCGTAAGGGTCAAATCCAACATTCAGATTGTCATTACCCCTGTCTATATTAAAGTTTTTCATCGTTTTATAACTTGCGCCATCTTTAACCTGGAGCTCCCCTTTGGCATTCAGCCTGCGATGGGCCGGATAAATGACCACACTTCTGGCGGTAAAATCTGCTGCTACCTCCAGATCAAGACAAACCGGATTACCGCCTGACAACCGGATCTCAGTATCTTGCTTCCCGTCGATCAGATATTCAGGACTCTTAAGCTTAATGTTTGAACTTATTTTTGGGTTAAAATCAACAATACTGGTATGGTCAGCAGATGCGGCCTTAAAAGCAATCACCCGTACATCCTGGAAATCTCCCTCGGGTTTACTGAGGGCAATGTTCAGTTTCTGCGGTCCTTTTACTCGTGTTTCAGTGGACTTCAGGTAGCGCATCGCCTGGGCCGGTTTGATCCAGGGACCACCGGACTGGCTCCAGCCCGGACTGTTAAAGATCCCGATCTCAATATCCAGCTCTGTAGCAGTCTTTAAAGCAGTGTGCATAATGTCCCACCATTCTTCACTAAACAGTTTAACCTTTCCGTAAGGGGTGGTCTCATAGCCTATATTTCCTATGAAGGCCCTGTTGATGCCCACACTTTTCATCGCATGAAGGTCTTTGATCACGCCTTGCTTTGAAATATTATCTGACATCCAGTACCAATACACACTGGTTTGAATACTTGCCGGCGGCTGAACGAAGCCTGCTTCCAGAACAGATGAAACTGCATTGACCTGTTTTTTTTGCACAGGCTGACGTGCAGCGCAAAATGATGAAAATAAAGAAATAAAAAAAAGTAAACCTAAGCTGTTTTTCAAGTTCATGGATTCTGCGTTGATATTTGGTTTCATAGGATGAGGATCAACCCCTTAGTTTTACCTTCACCTGTGCGACTAATATAAGACAAACTTAAAAAAGCAGCATCCTGTACTTACCTGCCTGTTGTCAGAAAATAATATTTCAATCCTCAAAAAATAGCCCTATTTTTATATTGCAGACCATTGAAAAACAGCATATGGGAAAATACCAGCAGGAATGGAAGCAAAAGCTCCAGAGCGATGAAATGTTTAAGGACTGGAAGATCAGGGCCAGCGGCGGTGATCTTTTGATACGTGTACCAGAGGACACAGATATGGATGTATTGAAAATTCAGTTTTCTGAAATCATATCTCCTTTGTCACCATTGATCAAATCGCCCAGGACAACACTTAAGTTTTATGTGGGCAATTCAGAAGAAACCGATTTTATATTCACTTTGAATTAAACGGGCAAACAGGTGATTTTGAAAGCTCACCTGTTTGCTAAAATTTACCTGTTTGCTAAATCAGGACAATAAACATAATAGTTTAAGCATTTAAGCCTCCGTCGATAGTGAGTGCTGTCCCTGTAATGAACTTACCCTCTTCACTTGCCAGAAAAGCAACAAGACCGGCTACATCCTCTACAGTCCCATATTCAGCCAGGGCCATCCTGCTTCTCAGGAAATCTGCCAGTTCCGTATCTGACGGGTTCATGTCTGTATTTATTGGGCCCGGTTGTACGAGATTTACTGTGATGCCTTTTGGCCCAAGGTCACGGGACAGTCCACGGGTAAAACCGCTAAGCGCTGATTTGCTCATGGTATATAAGGTGGTCTGTGCACTCAGCGCGTTATCGCCCATATTACTGCCGATAGTAATGATCCTTCCACCGACGGGCATGTGCTTTGATGCTGCGAGCGATGCCGCATAAACAGCCCGGACATTAATACCCATGATCTGCTCATAGTCATCCAGTGTATGGTCTTCAAAAGCAGCTCCGATATAGATTCCGGCGTTGTTTACAACGATATCGACTTTGCCGAACTCTGCAACTGTTTTGTTTACTGCATCTGTTACCGCCTGTGCATCTGCACTGTCTGCCTGAACAGCGAGGGCATGTCCACCGGATGCATTAATCTCTGCTGCAACTGCGACTGCTTTTTCAGGTGACTTTGAATAAGTTAAAACCACAATCGCGCCTTCTGAGGCAAGCCTTTTTGAAATGGCTGCGCCCATACCCCTGCTGCCACCGGTTACAAATGCTACTTTGTTTTCTAAACGTTTCATATCTACTTTTTTAATAAATGATGAGCAAAATTAGGACCTCATTGTTATATTTGCTGGTATACAATAAATTGTTAGGTACTAACAAATAAGTAAGAAATGAGAAAAGAGAGTTCCACGAACACTTTTAACGAAAAGCAGATCATGGATAGCTGTGGCATGGCTTATTCCTTGTCGATATTAGGCGGCAGATGGAAGCCTGCCATTCTGTGCAGATTGTCACATCAGACCATGCGTTACAGCGACCTGAAGAATTCCATTGAGAACATTTCGGAACGGATGCTGATTGCGCAATTGCGCGAACTGGAGGCTGACCAGATCATCAAGCGCACGGTCTATCCGGTCGTTCCACCAAGAGTAGAATATGAAATGACGGATCTTGGCAACACAATGAAGCCAATGCTAAGGGCAATGTCTGACTGGGGCAATATGCACAGGAGTGTTACAGAAAAAGAGATTGAGGCAGTCTAAACTGAGGAGTCAGACAGGTACTGTTCAATAAAGGCCTTCCTGCTGATCATATGCAAATAAGCATAATCACCATTGAGCTGTCTTCGTTGTTTCAACTGGTAAAGGAAATGGCCGCCAAGATCAACGATAATCGGAGATTTTGCCTCGTACCAGACACGGTGCGGGTGTTTCCAGCAAAACGAATAATAATGCGATGTCAGCGGTATATTTTTGATCTCCTTGTGATAAAAATTCAGCACTTTCGGTTTGCCTCTCCCCAGGATCAGATCAGATTTTCTGATCATGGAAAGATGATCTGTGTGGCAAAATTCATATCCTGAAAGCCTTGGATCGTCTACATCCGGCAGGCTTTTTAAAATTCTGAAGCCTTTAAACTTCTTTCCATTCAGCACCCATACCAGTTTTGGATAAAATGCCTCTCTGCTTCTTAATTCCTCAATACAAATCGGTGAATTCTGGAATTCAAGTGTAGTACCACAGGGAGTATGGACATCCGCCCTGTGAAGCTGGCCCAATCCATTGTCGAGAAAGCTTACCTCACGGTAAGAAGTCGGAAATGCTTTCTTCCAGTCACGGTGCCATGGTGTCTCACCAGGATAAAATCGTACTGCCGTACTTAGTTCCATTTTTTTGAGATCTGCTACGATATTTTTCAGCAAACCTCAAAATTATGCTAAAATTATTAGTGATCAAAAAAAATCAAATATTATCAATTTATTGATTAGAAATGAAAAATAATATGTTGCTCAAAACTTCGGAACACGCACCGCGAGGATAATAAATTAATCTCCCTTGTTCCAGAAAATTAATAGGCCATCTAAAGTAAAATCAGATCGACTTCACTTTCAGATCGTCAATTGTTGCCAGACAGTCAAACGACCGCACGCCTATAGGTCCCGATTTAAATTCTGAATCGGTGACCGATATCACCGGTTGGGTATTGTTATCGAAATAAACCCTGATCTGATCCCCTTTGGCCTCAATTCTCACCTTATAATTTACACCAAGTGTCAGCTTTTGCTGAGATTCGTTCAATACCACCCATTTACGGCCAGATGATTTTCCCAGCAGCAGCTTACCATTTGCAGCGTCAAGGCCCAGATAATATCCGTTATAAGCGTCTGCCCCAAGGTTTAGGTCTGATACCCTAAAGATCAACCCGGCATTTCCATTAGAGTTTAGTTTTATGGTCGCCTCATAGCTTAGGTCCTTAAAGTTGGTGGAACTTTCAATTGCTTTTACACCATGAATGCCATAACCCCATGAACCTTTATTGGAGGCAGCGTGAATGGCGCCATCCCTGATGAACCACTGCCCATAACTGATCCAGTTTTTAAGTGTTGCTTTTGCAAAGTCCTCAGAGAAAGTTTTTGAAGGTGCTTTCGGAATTCCTATAGTCGGAAAATTGCTCAGCCTGATATTTTCGGAACCATAGGGTGTCAGTGTAATTTCCTCCAGAGGTTCTGCCGATGCCACCGGACTTGCGGGCACCTCTGCCGCGTGCATTTGGTTGTCTGATACTGTCCACGACTGTATTTTCTTTGCTTTTGTCCTGAGCTTAACAGGAGTTACCAATTGCTCAAAAGGATTTTCCGGCATGGCGGTTTTTACGACCTGAATTGATTTTTCCGGGTGCAGACGATCTATCACCAGACCGTAATTCCAGGGAGAGGCAGGAAATACTTCATAGTCGAAAAAGCCTTTTACCGGGTGCTCCTTACGGATGGAATATCTGGCATCGATCTTTAAACCGTAGACCAGCGGACCGCGCTCCACTGTAACCGAACTGTTTACCTGGTCTGAAAACTTAATGTGCATTGGAAAATCAAGAACCAGCGTATCGTTATTTTTCCAGCTTCTGTTCAGGTTAATGATCTGCCCTCCTTTCAGGCCTTTTAATTTTTTGCCGTTTACTGAAATCTGAGGACTTTTACACCATTCCGGAATCCTGAGCTTTAAAGGAAAATTCACAGGTCTGTCCAGACTGAGCCTCATTCTGATCTGCTCTTCAAAAGGGTAATTGGTTTCTACCGCCAGTTTTATGCGAACACCATCGGCGACCAGGGCATTCAGCTCAACAGGTGCATAAGCTATGACAGCTAATCCTTTGTCCGGCGTGGCTACCCAGCTGTTCTTTACGAAATAAGGCCAGCCCATGTGCATGTTATATCGGCAGCAGCCCATTCCCGAGTACGGGCTGAGCAATATGCCACCATCATAATCTTCATCATAGCCGCTTTGTCCATGCTTGCAAAAAAGCTGATTGGGCTGTGAATAATAAACATGTGATTTAATGTCCCTGCTGTATTGGGCGGGTAAGGTATTGAATGCTATTTTCTCCAGTCTGTCGCCCATGGCCGCATCGTGAACGATCCTTGCTGCGGTCTCCAGGCTCTGCATCCACTCTACAACGGTACAGGTTTCCGTTCCCTGGAAAGAGCTTTTTCCGGAGAGAAATTCTGTACCTGAAGCCACTCCACCTGCCTGTCCGTGGTCCCTGCTCAGGTTTTCTATGCCTTTCCAGGTTGCATTTCTATAAAAAGGGTCATGATTAACCTGTGAAAACAGCACAGGCATTTTCAGGGCCTGGCCTACACTTACGCTGTGTTTGGTATGAAAATCATCACCCAGGTAATAAAACTGGTTGTGGGTATAAATACTCGCCCATGGATAAGCCTGGGCATTCAATTTCTGAGCAAGTGTCAATAAAAAAGCATCGCCGGTTTTGTTGTACAGCCAGAGCACAATTTCAATATTGTCACCTGTCCTTGACTTGCTCCACTCAAATAAGGGCATTTTATCCAGGTTTTCCAGTTCGTATTTAAAGTACCTGGTAAAAAAATCAATTACTTTTTCATCACCTGTTGCTTCATAATAGCTTTGAATGGCATACATCATAGGCATGCGCGGCCACCAGTCCTTCATTTTGGCTGGCCCGAATGAACCGTCTGCCCTTTGGTTTTCCAAAGTCCAGCTGATCCATTTTAAGGACTTTGCCTTTAAAACAGGGTCATCCAGGGTATAAGCAAGTGCAACCAGTCCTTTCACATAATAAGGAACACGCTCCCATCCTGATCCCTTTCCGCCTAGCCAGTCTGAGCCTGCGCCAAGGTTGTCGGCTTCGGGATATAGTTCTTCAGCATGCCCTGTGGCACCGTCTTTTTGCAGTTCCAGTTGCTTTAATAACCAGCCTTTGGCTTTGATGCTGCCAAGCGGAAGCTGTACATAGCTGTCTGCAGAAAGCGGTGCGCGGTTATAATTATAGCTTTGAACGGATCTGTTCTGAGCAGAAGCCGTTAAGAAAAGCAAATAAAGGATGCAGGTGATTAAAGTGGCTCTAAACATTGGTCATTTGTTGTGACCTCAAATATATACCCTTTATTTGAATCTCTTCACTCCTCTGCCTTGATCATCATTAAAATTCCCCTTCAATTTCCCAGCCTTTTCTATATTTTCTTTTTAAGTATTTATTGGCTTCCGGGTTGTTGGGAAACTTCATGTTGGCAGCATCCCATTGCAAAAGCTGGTCCGGGACACGGATCGCTACAGTACCCAATAAAATTGCTTCGGTCATTGGCCCGGTCTGTGCAAAATGAGATTCTGTTTTTTCTCCGCCCAAACAAGCATTTACGAAGTGGTGATAATGGTTCCGGCCTTCAATTTTACGCACTTCCTTGTCCTTAAATTTGTCTTCCGGCAGCAGTACCGGTTTTTCTCCGCCGTGCGGGATCAGCAGGGCGCCTTCTGTACCAACCAAAAGGGCACATTCTTCGGGATAATTACCAGAAGTATATAATTTACGGACTTCCTGTGGTGGAAACATCTCGCCGTCAAACCATTCCAAAGTCAGTTTATCGGATTCTGTAAATGCATTTCCGGGAAATACCCAGGTGATGTGATCAGCCCAGGGCCAGTTTTCCTTTCTTTTTTCCGGAGCATTTTTCCAGGCCTGAAGAACTTCCGCTTGTACAGATACAGGAGCTTTGAGTTCCAGCCCCTTCCAGACCGCATCAAATATATGGCAGCCAATATCTCCTGACCATCCTGTTCCGAAATCCTGCCATGACCTCCATTTGGCCTGATGGTAAATACCAGGGGCGTATGGCCTTGCCGGTCCTGTGCCCAGCCAGAGGTCCCAGCTTAAATTTACTGGCGGATTTTGTACGGGCTGAGGCTCTACCATCCTGAATTCCACAGCACCGGATCTGTTTGAACATAGGTAGGCATGTTTGATCTTCCCGATCACACCGTCTTTGATCAGCTGCACTGCCGTACGGTCACATGCTGATGAGGCGATCTGGGTACCCAGCTGCGTAGTGACACCTGCTTTGATGGCTGCTTTGGTCAGTGACCTTACTTCAGCCACATCATGGCACAACGGTTTTTGACAATAGACATGTTTACCTGCCTTGATTGCACGGTAAGCGATCGAAAAGTGCATATGATCTGGCACTGACACGTTAACAGAGTCAATATTTTTAGCTTCCTTTTTTAATAATTCCCGCCAGTCTGAATAGGTCCTGACGCCCGGCAGCCCTTCAGCCGCCTTTTTCAAAATATCACTGTCCACATCACAGATCGCTACGATCTCCACATCGGGGTGTGATTTAAAGTTACTCAGGTCGTAGCCGCCCATCCCTCCTACGCCAATACAAGCATGCCTGAGCTTACTGCCGGGAGCTTTTGCCGAAGCGGTAAATGAGTTCATTAAGAGCGAGGGAGCAATAGCCGCAACAGCAGCTGATTGCAGAAATTTCCTGCGGGAAACCTCTGGGGTTTGGTTCTTTGTGGTCATAACAGGTTATAATTGGTTATCAGCTGTAAAACAGCCTCTATATCAAATATATTGAAATTTATCTTGTATACACAAGTTATTATAAATACTTTATTAACAATATTAATTATAGAACATAAGGTCTATAATTAGTGATTATAGAATAATTACTCTATAATTTGCTTTTATAGAACTTATACTCTATAATTGTAGGGTATTTAATGATGAGTTATGAAAACACAGGCTGTAATAACAGGAGATATCATCAATTTCACAAAGCTGCCACCGGCCAAAAGGAAGTCATTAATTGAAGATACGGCACATTTACTGAAAAACTGGATCACAGAAAAGGTCAATGCGGAAATATTCAGGGGCGATAGTTACCAGGTACTTTTTGACCAGGCATCTGAGGCAATCACCAGAAGCATACAGCTGGTCTGCTGGTTTAAAAAACATTCCGATGAAAAGAATAAACTTAGTTTGGGTACACGCATTTCTATAGGCATCGGGGAAGTTTCTTACATTGGTAAAAATGTATTGAATTCTGACGGCGAAGCATTCCACTTATCAGGCAGGAACTTTGACATCATGAAAGATGATGAATTTCTGGCGATCCATACCAATGACAATGAAAAAAATACCGGCATTGAAATCATACTTAACTTCGTAAATAAGTATATTAGCAATTGGACACCCGGACAGGCGGAGGTGATTTTCCTGCTTCTGGAAGGTAAAATCCAGCAGGAGATTGCAGAAGAACTATCACTCTCCCAACCTTCTGTCAACAGCAGGCTGCGGTCTGCAGGATGGAAAGAATTTGAACCTGCAATGAAATATTTAGCTTACTTAGTACAACAGGGATAAATGGAAATAAACTTATTATTGAGGTTGCTGACCGCACATTTGCTTACTGATTTTGTTTTTCAGCCCAAAAGCTGGGTAAAGGACCGGGAAGAAAAAAAAGGAAGGTCACGAAAACTCTACCTGCATATACTGGTCACCACACTGGTGGCATACATCTTCTCCGGCGAATACTGTAACTGGATCATTCCGGTGGTAATCTTCAGTACCCATCTTCTGATTGATTATCTTAAATCCAGGACTGACAAAGGAAATTTCGGTTATTTCATTGCAGATCAGGCCGCACACGTTTTGGTTATAGTGATACTCTGGCTCTCTTTAAAAGCTAAATGGATAGCTATACTGCCATCAATGCAGCTGCTCGCAGAAAACACCAGGTTCTGGATCATCGCCGGGGGATATATCCTGGCCAGCTGGCCCTTAGGCATCGTCATCGGAAAAGCAACGCAACGATGGCGCGACCAGATCCTGAGGGAAAAACTAAAGTCCGATCCTGAACCTTCAGCCGCAGCAATTCCTGAAGAGGATCCGGCTACAGATCACATTCCCGAAGAACAGGTCATAAATAATGATGAACAGGTACTCGGACTGGCCAGCGCAGGCAAATGGATAGGGATTTGTGAAAGAATCCTGATCCTGACTTTTGTACTCGTAGGCCAATATACTGCCATTGGGTTTCTGATGACCGCAAAGTCAATATTAAGATTTAGTGAAAAGGAGGCCAATACTCAGTTAAAGACGGAATATGTACTGGTTGGAACATTGGTGAGTTTTGTCTCGGCAGCAATGATCGGGATTTTGATGAACTTCTTTTTAAATTAATCGTCAAAAGATCTTTTTGTCATCAGTCATGAATACCCTTGTACTTTCTGTATGCTCCTCTCCTTTTGCATCCTTATATTTTAAATTGATGTAAAAGGCCTTGTAGCCCGAGGCCGGAAACTCTTCAGTAACATTTACCACAGATTGCTGACTAACACCAAGGCTTCTGGATTGCCATTTATCGTTCCTGAAATCCATGTCCGGAGAATCAGCTTCCCAGACAATCACGTCTGTTAGAAGGGCTGCCGTAGTTTTAACCGAAACATTAACCGCCTTGTTTGTTGATGAAGCAGTCCATGTACAGACAGGATATGGGGTTCTTGATAAAGTATAACCAAAGAAAGAACTTAGGGTAGTCATCGCTTCCACCCCGTCTCCCAGGCTATGGCCCACGTTGGGTACATAATGGATCAGGTTTTGGCCGGGTATGCTGTCATAGTAATTTTTAATGTTATCAATAGGCCAGTATTCATCATTGGTACCCATCACTATCATTTTAGGCATGGTCAGCATCTTCCGGTACGAATAAGGGTCTATCATGGCAGTAAGATCATTACTGGCATTTGTCCCTATGTCCTGAACAAGGCCAAGCTTAACGTAATCCTCTATTTGTATACTGTAATCTTTCCAGACCTTGATCTGATAGTTCATACTGACCGGCATGTTCAGCATATCGATCACCATAGGTGCTATTGCAGTGACCCTCTTATCTGTGGCGCCTGTAAGCCAGGTAGTCCAGCCGCGCTTAGATGCTCCGGATACCACAAAACGGCTGATCTTATGATTGAGCTTCTGTCTTGAGAATTCCTGTACGGCACTCATGGCACTTGTGGCTGATTTGACCATAGGGAAAAGTAAGGGCCAGCTGTAATCTCCGTCTTTTTTAAAGTTATGCAGGGTATAAGAGATCAGCGCGTCTTCAGTCAGGCCATTGTACAGCGGCTGATTCGGAGTTTGTTTCAATATAGCCGTTATTGCATTGTTCCGCTTCGCTATTGAAGTAAAGTTTTTGATCACACCATCATCTTTGCCATTCCAGTTTGGCATTCCCTCTTTATTGATACTCCCTCCCGAAATGAACAGCAGGGCACCGTCATATTTATTTTCTTTAGGTACCATTATGGTCAGCTGATGCGTCCATGTGTGCTCGCGCCATTTTTGCGAGGTCAGCAGAAGGGCGTAAACAGTTACATCATCAAGGACATATGACTCCCTGACTTCCCAATGATAAGTTTTATCGCCATTATTTAAATAGCTTTTTAAAGCTGTGGCAGGTGTTATTTTTTGTGCACGACAGCATGTAATTATAAAAAACAATGCAAATAAAGATATTGCGATACGCTGAGAAAATATTTTCATGCTGTTAAAAAGTTTTATTAGTATTGTAAAATAGCGGGTCTGTCATCTTAGTGGTAAATTTAACAAATAGGTACTGAGATCTGCTAATTCTTTTTCGGAAGATGCCTGGTCCTTAAAAGCAAATCACTACTTCAATACTGACAGAGACTGGCAAGATCTTGTTCGTAGATGCTACTTTCCGATACAGAATTTACTGAAGATGTTCTCCAGCAGATCATCTGTAGTAACCTGTCCGGTGATCTCTCCCAAATAATGTAATGCCTGCTTGATATCCATTGCCAGGAAATCTGAAGTAACCGGATTATTTAACCCCTTTGCCACATTGTTTAGGGCCTCCTGCGTTCTTTGCAGGGCCTCAACATGCCTTATATTGGTTACCATCGTATGGCTATCAGATAACCTGTCTCCCACTGCAGTATCATACAGGAGGGCCTTCAGTTCTTCAATATGCTGACGTTCTCTTGCCGAAATGGCAATAAATTGAATATCAGCCGGAAGCTTGAGTTCTTTTAAGCGGTCACTTAATGAAAGGTCTATCTTATTGGCAACCGCCAAAAAAGCCACCCCAGGTTTATTCAGGCGTTCAATATCTTCACGGATCTCATCCGCAGATAAATTGACCACATCAAATACATACACCAGCACCGCGGACTGGCTGATCTTTTGCATTGTTTTCTCGACGCCAATTGCTTCTATGGTATCCCTAGCTTCACGAATGCCTGCCGTATCGATCAATCTGAAGTTGATACCGTTGATGTTCAGCAATTCCTCTATGGTATCTCTTGTAGTACCGGCAATTTCACTTACAATAGCCCTGTCTTCGTTCAACAAGGCATTCAGCAAGGTAGATTTGCCTGCATTCGGCCTTCCGGCAATCACTGTATTGATTCCCTCTTTAATCACATTACCGAGTTCAAAAGAACGGATCAGTTTGTTAAGTACGATGGTAATTTTATTAATCAACTCCTGCAGCTGGTCCCTATTGGCAAATTCGACATCTTCTTCTGCAAAATCCAGCTCCAGTTCTATCATGGAAGCAAAATGGATCAGCTGCTCACGCAATACATTTAGTTCTGTGCTGAATCCACCCCTTAACTGATTCATAGCTACCTGATGGGCAGCAGCGGAATCAGAGGAGATAAGATCAGCAACTGCCTCTGCCTGAGAAAGGTCTAAGCCTCCATTTAAGAAAGCCCTTAAGGTAAATTCTCCTGGTTTGGCTGCAGATGCTCCGTGTCTGATGAGCAGTGTGATGATCTTCTGGATGATGTAATTTGAACCATGGCAGGAGATTTCCACCACATTTTCTTTTGTATATGATTTTGGCGCAATGAACAAACTCACAAGAACCTCATCTATAACCGTCTCACCATCCATAATCAAGCCGAAATGTACGGTATGTGATTCTTGCTTCAATAAGTCCTTACCGTTAAAAACACTATTGGTAATACTTATTGCTTCTTTTCCTGAAAGACGTATCACACCAATAGCACCCACTCCGGGCGGTGTAGATAAGGCAATTATAGTCTCGTTCGTAATCATACCCGCAAAACTACCCAAACATTTCGTACCTTTTACTGTTACAAAATGAATATATATGTCTTTTTACCTTATTATTAAATAAACAGCTAAAATTAAATTCATGACAGACATACCGCTCACCGTCAGACGATCAATTGAACTTCTTGGATTAGTACTGGTTATCACCATATTGGTTATTGGCCATAATATCATCATGCCAGTGCTCATGGCTTTCTTTATCAGCATCATGCTTTTACCGGTCTTCCGCTTTTTAAGAAAGTACAAATTCCCGGAGCCGGCAGCCATCATTATTCCGATATTGCTCGTGGCGATATTGCTGGGCCTCATTGTTTGGTTTTTTTCCATGCAGGTCGGATCGTTAATAGAAGACTTTCCGCAGATCAAACGAAATGTCGGCATTCACCTTAACGCACTGAGCAGCTGGGTAAGCAGTATCAGCGATTTTTCTACGAAAGAGCAGGTTAAATTCATCAACGATAAAAGCAACGATCTATTGGGCATGGCAGGGAAAGCAGCCAGTGGGGCCGCTGTAACCCTCAGCTCTATATTTGTGTTTGTAGGCCTTTTGCCGATTTATATTTATTTGATGCTATTTTATAAAGACATATTACTACGGTTTATATTTATGTGGTTCAAACCGGATCATCACGATAAAGTGAAAGATGCCATTTATGAAACTGAATCCATCATCAAAAACTATTTAGTGGGACTACTTATCCAGGTAACTTACATGACCATTTTGTTGGGTGGTATACTGATGATAGTCGGTATCAAGCATGCTTTACTGATCGGGGTTATTTTCGCCATGCTGAATCTTATTCCCTATGTTGGAGCGTTGATTGGTAATTTAATTGGGGTAATGCTGACGCTCACATCCTCTACTGAGCTCTGGCCGGTCATTACGGTACTGCTGGTGATAGCAGTGGTCCAGTTCCTGGACAATAACATACTGATGCCCAGAATAGTAGGCTCTAAGGTCAAGATAAATGCTTTATTTGCTATTCTCGGTGTGATCATAGGCGGCAGTATTGCCGGCGTGTCCGGAATGTTTCTTTCCATGCCAGTCATCGCCGTGCTAAAAGTCATTTTTGACCGGACTGAAACATTTAAGCAATGGGGAGTTTTACTGGGAGACGAGCGGCCGTCAAAAAGTCCTATGACCTTTGCCTCGTTCAGAAAAAAGAAAGCAGTGCCAGCAAAACCAGGTGTGGAAAAAACAAAGGAGAAGGATTAATCCCCCTGTCCTTTGTTACATCTTTTCGGGAACCTCTATACCAAGCATTTTCATGCCTGATTTTAATATTCCTGCAGTTACTGCACTTAAATTCAGACGATGTTGCCTTAAATCCTCATCTTCTTCTTTAATTATGGGCGGTATTTCATGATAGAACTTATTAAACATTTTGGCAACCTCATAAAGGTAATTGGCCAGTGTTGCGGGACTATGCGCCTTAGCTGCCTCCGTCAATTCTAAAGGATATTTAGACAGCAGCAGGATCATATCCAGTTCTGTTGCGCTAATTGCCACATCTACACCTTTACTTGCACTGAACCCGGCTTTGGCCATCAAAGACTTGATACGTGCATGTGTATACTGTATAAAAGGTCCGGTATTTCCCTGAAAATCAATTGATTCTGCAGGATCAAACAACAGTCGCTTTTTTGGTTCTACTTTTAGCAAAAAGTATTTCAGTGCCCCCATGCCAATCTGGTAATACAGATTCTCTTTTTCGTCTTCTGAGAAACCATTCACTTTACCCAGGAGTTCTGTTTTTTGTTTTGCCGTTTTTACCATTTCGGTAATAAGATCATCGGCGTCCACTACCGTCCCTTCGCGGGATTTCATTTTACCACTTGGCAGGTCAACCATTCCATATGACAAATGGTAAAGTCCCTGAGCCCAGCTTTTCCCAAGTTTTTGGAGGATAAGAAACAGTACTTTAAAATGATAGTCCTGTTCATTGCCCACCACGTAAATAGACTCATCCATTTTGAAGTCATCATATTTCATTTGTGCTGTTCCTAAATCCTGTGTGATGTACACAGATGTACCATCAGCCCGCAGCACCAGTTTCTGATCCAAACCATCCGCGGTTAAGTCTATCCACACAGACCCATCCGGCTTCTTAAAGAAAACTCCTTTTTGAAGACCTTCTTCTACCGTATCTTTTCCCAATAAATAGGTATTACTTTCGTAGTAATATTTATCGAAATCGACTCCAAGATTTTTATAGGTCACTGCAAATCCATCGTACACCCATCCGTTCATGGTCTTCCAAAGGTCAATTACCGAAGAATCACCCGCTTCCCAGTCCTGAAGCATTCTTTGCGCTTCTTTGATCAGCGGAGCATTCTTTTTAGCATCTTCCTCAGTTTGCCCTTCCTGTTTCAGTGCATCAATTTCCTTTTTATATTCTTTATCAAAGATCACATAATATTTTCCCACCAGGTGATCACCCTTCAGAAATGAGTTCTCAGGAGTTTCGCCGTTACCCCATTTTTGCCATGCCAGCATGGATTTACAAATGTGAATCCCCCTGTCATTTACCAGGTTTACCTTGAAAACCTCATAACCCACAGCATTGAGCAATTCTGCTACAGAATACCCTAGCAGGTTATTCCTTACATGACCCAGATGCAAAGGCTTGTTTGTATTGGGTGATGAGTATTCCACCATCACTTTTTTACCATTGGGTTTAAAAGTACCAAACGAAGGATCAAGCAGCTCTGTATTGAATAAATTTAACCAATAGGAATCTGCGATGCTTAAATTCAGAAAACCTTTAACAACGTTAAATGCAACAACTTCATTTAAGTTCTCCACCAGAAAATCACCCAAGTCATTTGCGGTTTGCTCCGGCGATTTCTTAGAAAAACGTACAATAGGGAAAACTACTATCGTTACCTGTCCTTCAAATTCTTTTCGTGTATCCTGTATGCTGATCGCACTTTCAGGGACATCTTCATTATAAAGTTGTTTAATGCCTTTCAGTGCTTCGGAAATAATAAAATTCATAGCCGCAAATTTAGATAAAAAATTTGAAGGGCGAACTTAAAGCTTGCTTGATACTATCCCAAAATTAAATAGATTTGTCCAACTACAAACTTATTATGACTGAGCAAAACCAGAGTTTCAATGTAAATGTAAGTACAGAGATTGGCAGGCTGCGCAAATTACTGATCCATAGCCCTGACAGCGGCTTAGGTAAAGTGGTTCCCTCCAAGGCCCAGGACTGGCTTTTTGAGGACATTGTACATCTTGATACCATTCGCAGAGATGAGTATGATTATTACATCAAACTTTTGATGTATTTTCTGGATCCGCAAAAGATCAGGGGCAATTTAAAAGAGATAGATTCAAAAAAAGCGGACAGAAGTTTCTTCAAACCCGACCATCCTGACTTCCATAATTCACTTGCGGTAATAGAGGTGCAGAACCTGCTTGCAGATATATTGCAGGACACATCTATCAGACAGAAACTGGTGGCGGCAGTCTGTGCCATCGAAGGTTGCACTTATAGGCTTCAACAGCAAATGGTAAATACTGATCCAAAAGAACTTGCTAAAATATTTATCTCCGGTAGCCTCAACGATGATCACATGATCTTTGCTCCCATTCCCAATCTCATCTTTACCAGGGATGTCGGCATTACCATAAATAGGCACATCTTATTAAATAAACCGGCAAAAAAAGCCCGTAACAGAGAAACATTGCTCATGCGGTACATCTTTTTTAACCATCCGGTATTTGCTGATTATGCGGAGAACATACTGGAAATTCCAGATCCGGCACAGCACTTCCTGAGGCCCGGTGAAGAAGAAGACCACAGAACTACACTCGAAGGCGGTGACGTGATGATGGTAAGCCCCGACCATGTTCTGATCGGTTGCAGTGAAAGAACGTCAGCCTATGGCGCCAATGAGGCCATAAAACTACTGTTTGAGAACAACGTGGTGACTAAGGTCACAGTAGTGAAGATTCCGAACAAACGGGATTTTATGCATATTGATACTGTTTTCACACAGATCAAGCGGAATATGTGGGCGCTGCTCAGCTCTATTTCCAAAAATCAACCGGCAAATGCCGGCGAGCCTATCAATTTTCTGGTTGAGGCAGATCACAAGGAGATTACAGAAATACTTCAGTTTACAAAAGGCAAAACAGCCCCCAGAACTTTTGAGAGTATAGAAGCCCTGCTGGATGACATTAGTCAAAACGATCTGGGAAGTACCGAACCTACCTGCTTCCTTTACAGCGGCAACGGTTCTTTTCCTTACGATGCCCGTGAACAATGGACTGATTCTTGTAATCTGCTGGCAATTAAGGAAGGTGTTGTTTTGGGCTATGACCGCAATGACAAGACCATTGAGGCATTTAAAGCCAATGGATTCAACACCATTAAGGTCAAAGATCTGCTGAACGACATTGAAAACGGAAATGCAGATATTGAAACCATTAGCAATACACTGATCTTAATGCCTTCTGCTGAGCTTTCCCGGGCCAGAGGCGGTTTTCATTGTATGAGCCTGCCGATTTTAAGGGATGCATTATAATAAATTGGATATGCAAACTACCAGTCATATATTGATGATTCGCCCGGTTGATTTCAAATTCAACGAGCAAACGGCTGTAAACAATAAATTCCAGCAAGCTTCTGAGCAAAATGGGGTACAGGAACTCGCCTTAAGGGAATTTGATAATTTCGTGGAACTGTTGCGCAGCAATGGTATAGATGTCACGGTGATCAATGATACTCTGGATCCGGAGACACCGGATTCGATCTTCCCAAACAATTGGATCTCCTTCCACGAAAACGGCGAGGTCTTTCTCTACCCTATGTTTTCGGAAAACCGCAGACAGGAACGCAGGGACGACATCATTAAACAGTTATCAGACAAATTTAACATCGGAATGGTCACCGACATTTCGGAGTATGAAGATCAGGAGCTCTTTCTGGAAGGGACGGGAAGTATGGTGCTGGACAGGGAGCATAAACTGGCTTATGCCTGTCTGTCTTTAAGAACAAATGAGCAGGTACTCGCCGACTGGTGCAGAATCTCCGGTTATACTGCCGTAACGTTTAAAGCTGACGATCGGGACGGCTATCCAATTTATCACACCAATGTGATGATGTGCATTGGCGACCGTTTTGCAGTCGTCTGTTTGGAATCGATACAAAATTTCCAGGAACGGGAGCTGGTCATGCAGCACCTGATCCACACCCGAAAAGAAATCATAGAGATCAGCATTGACCAGATGAACCATTTTGCGGGCAACATGCTGCAGGTAAAAAACAAAAATGGAGAAGGACTGTTGGTGATGTCAGAGCAGGCTTATTCATCATTGACGGAAATGCAGGTCTTTCTTTTGGAGAAGTATTGCCGTCTGGTTCATTCACCACTGGATACCATAGAAAAAAATGGTGGCGGAAGTGCCAGGTGCATGCTTGCAGAAATCCATCTGAAGAAAAGATAGATTTATACTTATCAATGACAGTATTTTAATTAATAACCGTTTTTTCTCGATTTAAAATTACATTTTTGCAAAAATTATTATAACTATAAATGCAGAGTTACTCGGAATTTCTTGATCTAAGTGTTGGTTTTCCACAGGAAGGCTATAGCGTTATAGACGATGAATTGTATTTTCAGGATCTGAATCTAATGGAGATGATTGAAACCTATGGAACTCCATTGCGTTTTACCTATCTGCCGATGATCAGCAAAAAAATCCAGCAGGCCAAGCTGCTTTTCCAAACGGCGATCATCAAAAACAATTACCGCGGAGATTATAAATATTGTTATTGCACAAAAAGCTCTCACTTTCGTCATATTGTAGAGGAAGCGCTCAAAAATGGTATTCACTTAGAGACTTCATCTGCCTTTGACATGCCGATGATCGAGGCACTGGAAAAAAAGGGCGCCTTGAACAAAGACATTACGGTGATCTGTAATGGCTTCAAAACCTACCAGTATAAGCAGTACATTATAGATATGCTGCACGATGGCTATAAAAATATCATCCCGGTTCTTGATAACAAAGAGGAATTCAACCTCTTTGATGACGAAGTGGAGATGGATACTCCATGTAATCTGGGGATCCGTATTGCGGCAGAGGAGCAACCGGATTCACAATTCTATACATCCCGGCTTGGGGTACGTATGGAAGACGTGATCGACTTTTACAACAATAAGATCTCCGCAAACCCTAATTTCAGGGTAAAATTACTCCACTTTTTCATCAACTCCGGTATTACGGACTCTCCGTACTACTGGAACGAGCTGGAGAAATATGTAACGCTATACTGCAAATTTAAGAAGATCAATCCTGAACTGGATACGCTGGATATTGGTGGGGGTATGCCATTTAAAGACTCCCTGGTATTCGATTTTGATTACGAATATATGGTCAATGAGATCGTAAAAAGGATCAAAGAGATCTGTGCGGAACACGATGTAGTGGAACCGGACATTATTACTGAATTTGGCAAATATACTGTTGCGGAGGCGTCTGGGATTCTTTATAAAGTATTAGGCCGTAAACAGCAGAATGACAGGGAGAAGTGGTTGATGCTTGACGGCTCATTTATCACAAATCTCCCTGATGTGTGGGCGCTTAACCAAAAATACATCTTGTTGCCTGTTAACAACTGGGATGCAGAATATGAACGGGTGAACCTCGGCGGTATTACCTGCGACGGACAGGATTATTACAACCAGGAAGCACATATGAATAGTGTGTTTATGCCAAAAACAAGAAAGGTACAATATTTAGGATTTTTCAATACCGGGGCATACCAGGAAGTACTGAGTGGCTACGGTGGTATCCACCACTGCCTGCTACCTAGTCCTAAACATGTGATCATCAGAAGAAATCGTGACGAAACTTTTAACTTTGAGGTTTTTGGAGAAGAACAAAACAGCAAGCAGGTATTAAAAATCCTGGGATATACCTAAAAAAAGAGGGATATGCCCTCCGGCATACCCCTCAACCTTAAAAACCAAACTCTAACTTATTATGAAACTTTTATCTCTTTGCTTTGTGATTTAACATCGTCTTTACCTATAGTGATGTTTAAAATTCCATTCAAATACTCTGCTGTGATGCTATCTGCATTTACGCTTTCAGGTAACACGAAGGACCTTGCGAATGAGGAATACTCAAACTCTTTGCGGGTATAATCTTTTTTAACCTCTGATTCAATTTCTTTTTTCTCTACCCAAACAGACAGTGTATCTTTCTTCAGATTGATCTGAAAGTCTTCTTTAATTAATCCCGGAGCAGCCATTTCAATCTTATAATCCTCTTCGGTTTCCAAAATGTTGACTCCCGGAACTTTATTTACAGTTAAATTTTTATTTAACGCCTCGCTAAACAAAGAGTCAAAAACATTGTTAAAGTAAGGTGCTGTGTTCCTGGTCCTGTTGTTAAATTTTACTAATGTCATTTTTATAATCTCCTATTTTAAGTTTTTTTTATACTAACCACGTATTCAACTCCCATACCAATCCGAATTTCTATGATGTTTAAGACATTTTGGCGTACAAACCCAAAGGAATCAGACAAAAAGACAGATATAGTCAATCAATTAGACAATTTCAAATATAAAACTGCTCTGGAAACCAGGTTTGCCGATTTCGATATGATGGGTCATGTAAACAATGCAGTATACTTCACCTACATGGAAATTGCCAGAAGCAAATACTGGGCACAAGCCGTCCATTGGGATTGGAAGAAAACAGGAGTTGTTCTCGCACAAGCTACATTGGATTATATCAAACCAATATTAATTGATGATAAGATCAGCATGTATGTAAGAACATCCAGGATTGGAAAAACGAGTTTTGACCTGGAATACCTGCTCATTAAGATGGAAGACGGCAGGGAAGTAATCTGTAGCAAGGGAAAGACAGTCTGTGTTGCCTTTGATTACAACACAAAAGTTTCGACGCCCATACCGGAGCATGAAAGAAATAAAATGATCGTATTTGAGCAGTTATCCGAGAATTAAGACTGATAGCCGCTGCTAAGTCGTCCAAAGCTCAAAATATTTTGCCGGGATTTAATATATTATTTGGATCAAACACTTTTTTGATTGAACGCATCAGGTTTAGACTAACCTCTTTATATTTAATTGGCATAAACTCTTTTTGCACCAGTCCTATGCCGTGCTCTCCTGATATAGTTCCCCCGAGATCTGTGGTGAGTACAAATATTTCTGCAATGCCGTCTTTAAGCCTTTTTTTCCAGGCTTCATCGCTCATTCCGGCTTTAATGATGTTGATGTGCAGATTCCCGTCCCCGGCATGACCATAACATATGCTTTCAAAACCGTACCTCGAACCTATCTCCTTAATTCCGCTGATCAGTTTCGGTAATGCAGCACGGGGAACAACTGTATCTTCTTCTTTGTATACCGAATTCGACTTCACAGATTCAGGCATAATGCGCCGCATGCGCCAAAGATCTTCTTTCTGCTGTGCAGCATCTGCGAAAAGAACATCGCTGCAACCATACTCCTCCAAGACCATGTTTACCTTTTCGCAATCTTTGAATATGGTGTCCATGTCATTCCCATCAAGTTCAATAAGCAGAAAAGCACTAACACCATCTTTGAGGTCAAATTTAATATCATCAAACTTAATCACCCATTCTACCCCTTTCCGCTCCATAAATTCCAATGCAGAAGGAGTTACCCCAGCTCTGAATATGGCTGAAACAGCCGCACAGGCATCCTCATTCCTGTTAAATGAGGCCAGCATCAAAACACTGTGAAGAGTTTTAGGGATCAGCTTAGTGACAATCTTGGTAATTATACCCAAAGTTCCTTCAGAACCAATCATCAACTGCGTCAGATTATAACCTGATGCATATTTTAGCGTATTAGCTCCGGTCCAGATGATCTCACCAGTCGGCAATACCACCTCAAGATTTAAAATGTATTCCCTTATTGTACCGTACTTAACTACCCTCGGTCCTCCTGATCCATGGGCTACATTGCCTCCGATAAAGCAGGAACCCTTACTGGAAGGATCCACCGGGTAAAGCAAGCCGTGCTCAGCGACGGCATTGATAAACTCTTCAGTGATCACTCCCGGTTCTACTGTAGCTTGCAGGTTTTCTGTATCAATATTTATTATTGATTTAAACCGCTCCATTGACAACAACAATCCACCATAAACGGGAAGCGCACCACCGCTCAGGCCAGTTCCACCACCTCTTGGTGTCAGCGGTATATGATGTCTGTTGCAAAATCTAAATAATTCAGCAATAATCACCTCATTTTCAGGTTTTACAATTACTTCAGGATAGTATTTCAGGTCTTCTGTTTCATCATGGGAATAGTGATTTAAAGAGTCATCATCGGTAAATACATTCGCTATCCCTGCTATTGCTCTGATCTGATCAAGAAATTCCGGAGTGATTTTATGATATTGCATTCGTTGTTACTTCTTTGTTGATGGATTACAGTAGCTCAGCTGCACGAAAGAATGTCCTATTTGTCCAGGCATCGGAGGATTTAGTTTTCTAATGCCGACCTCTGCGGAATGCACAAAGGGGTAGCTTTTTACAACTCTGTCCAGAATATTCTTTACTACAGTCTCCAGCATCTTTTGCGTACGCTTCATCTCCTCCAGGATGATGGTATTTAAAACTTCATAATTCACCGTGCGCAACAGGTTCTCCGTATCATCGTCGGGTTCAAAAGTAACTATTGCATCTACCATAAAATAAATCCCGGTAAGCTGTTCTTCCGGATAATATCCGTGAAATGCAAAACATTTTACGTCTCTAAGCGCAACAGTTTGAATATATTTTAGATTATCGCTCATTAATGAAAATTAAATTATTCTTTGCTTTTAACTTGCCTTGCGGTAAATGATTACCTTTGAAGGGTACAGCTGATTCCTGACCAAATATAGTGTAAACAATGAATAAATCCGCCAAAAAAGACCTTTACGAATCTCCCGATTATTATTTACTCGATGAATTACTCACCGATGAACATAAGTTGATCAGGGCCACAGCAAGAGAATGGATCAAAAAAGAAGTAAGTCCAATTATAGAAGATTATGCACAGCGGGCGGAGTTCCCCAAACACCTGATCAAGGGTCTTTCAGAGATCGGTGCGTTTGGGCCAACTATTCCGGTAGAATATGGAGGAGCAGGTCTGGATTACACCGCATACGGGATTCTGATGCAGGAAATCGAGCGTGGTGATTCGGGAATCAGGTCCACGGCCTCCGTACAGGGATCGCTGGTCATGTATCCTATTTTTGCTTATGGCACTGAAGAACAGCGCATGAAATATCTGCCTAAACTGGCAAACGGGGAACTGATGGGCTGTTTTGGATTGACTGAACCCGATCACGGATCGAACCCGGGGGGCATGGTGACCAATATTAAAGATAATGGCAGTCACTATATACTGAATGGTGCGAAGATGTGGATCTCCAACGCTCCATTTGCCGACATTGCGGTAGTTTGGGCAAGGAACGAGGCAGGTAAGATCAGGGGGATGGTTGTAGAACGCGGCATGGATGGTTTTACCACTCCTGAAACACATGGAAAATGGAGTTTAAGGGCTTCAGCAACCGGCGAACTAGTATTTGACAATGTAAAGATCCCGAAGGAAAATGTATTTCCGGAGATTAGCGGTCTAAAAGGCCCTCTTGGTTGTCTGAACCAGGCCAGGTATGGCATTGCATGGGGCGCATTAGGTGCGGCAATGGACTGCTATGACACCGCACTCCGTTATTCAAAAGAAAGGATACAATTTGGAAAACCGATCGGTGGCTTTCAGCTGCAACAAAAGAAATTAGCTGAAATGATTACAGAGATCACCAAGGGGCAATTGCTCGTGTGGCGTTTAGGCGTGTTGAAAAGTGAAAACAGAGCTACAGCAGAGCAAATTTCTATGGCTAAAAGAAACAGTGTTGAAATTGCACTGGAGATTGCCAGAAATGCAAGGCAAATGCTTGGCGGCATGGGCATAACCGGGGAATATTCGATTATGAGGCACATGATGAACCTGGAATCAGTGGTAACTTATGAAGGCACCCATGATATTCACTTATTAATTACCGGAATGGATGTAACTGGTATGAATGCTTTTAAATAAATTTATACATTAGCTGCTCTGAATTATATAAAGTTATGTTTTGTAATACGCTCTCAACGCTATTCGTGCGTTTATATGGCCTTTTCTTCTCGATAAAAGTCCTTGTGATTCTTTTATTGCTGTCCGCAGCTGCCAATCTTACACAGGGACAACAAAAGAACTTTTTTGTAAACCCTAAAGAACCTTCATGGATCATTAAAGTAAAGCCAAAGAACTTAAGGCCGTTATCCAAGGATATTTCTGAAGGATATTTCGCTTCGTTCTATGAAAGTCAAAGCCATCTGGAATTACATGAAGATTATCATCATTTGATTAGGGAAATTGTATCTGACGCCGGAGTGCAGAATGGGTCTCAGATCTCGGTTACTTACGATCCCAGTTTCCAAAAACTAATTTTCCATAAGATACTGGTGTGGCGCAATGGAAAGCCCTCCAATCAACTAAGGATCAGTGATTTTAAGTTATTACAGACTGAAAAAGAACTATCAAGATTTATATATAGCGGTACTTTTGATGCTTTTATGCTTTTGGATGACGTGAGAAAAGGCGATCGTATAGAATTTTCATATACAATCACAGGGCTAAATCCTGTATTCGGTAAAAAATACGCTGATACTTACTATTTTGAGGGCTCCAGCAGCTTAGGACATATTTACAACGCTATCATTTTCAGCAAATCCCGCTCATTAGCCCTTAAGAATTTCAATTTCAATAAAAATCCCCAAATTTCAGAAAAGAATGGTTTAAAAGTTTACGAATGGGAAAGTACGCTTACCAAAACTTACCGGGCTGCTGACTATGAACCCACTTGGTATAATCCATTGAAAAGAACCCAACTTACAGAGTATAAAAGTTGGAACGAAGTTGTAGAATGGGCACTTTCTATTAACGATTATTCTAATCTCAGTACTCCACTGACGGATAAAACAGTTAAAGAATTAAGAGCAAAATCAGGTGCTGATCTAAAAAAGTACATTACACTTGCGACACGTTTCGTGCAAGATGAGATCAGATACATGGGTATCGAGATGGGTATTTATTCTCATCAGCCAAATTCCCCTGAAAAGGTTCTTTTACAGCGTTACGGAGATTGTAAAGACAAATCATTACTACTGGTCCACCTTCTCAAAGCACAAGGCATTAACGCATACATGACTTATGCAAACACTTACACGACCGTAAAAACAGACGAATATCTACCTAGTCCATTTGTTTTTAATCATGTAATCGTATTGGTGGATTACAGCAATTATAAAACATGGATAGATCCGACTATAAGTTATCAGCGAGGGACTTTCGATAGTTTTTACGCGCCCGATTATGGTTCAGTGCTTGTTATTAAAAAGGGGGTTAATGCTTTAGAAAAAATAGAAAGAAAGCCATTGGGCAAACTAATTGCGAACCTTAGATTCAATTTAACAGATACCGTCTCTGCAACAAAATCTTCTTTATTGGTCACCAGCATATACTCTGATAATTATGCAGATGAATTGAGGCGTCAGATCGCTGAATCAGGGGTAGACGGGATGGAGAAAAGTTTTCTGGAATACCTGGCCAAATTATACCCTGAAATCGAAACGAAGGAACAGATAAAAATAGAGGACAACGAAGACGGGAATGTAATTGAAGTGACGGAATCATATGAAATTGGCGACATCTGGACTGAGAACGATGAAATCAAAGATCAGCTGGTTTATTTTTATGGGGATTTGATCAGTTCTGAACTGAGGAAAATTACTACAAAAAAGAGACTCGCCCCATTGGCTTTAAAAGACTATATCAATATTGAACAAAATATTACTGTAGACATGCCTTATGACGTACCTGTTGGTGATGATACATTCCAGATTGAAAATGATAGCTATTATTTTGATATGTATCATATACAACGTCCGAGAGAGATAAAGTTTAGCTACACTTTTCGCAACTCAGCCGGCTATCTTGAGAACGATAAGATCAAAGATTATGCAAAGGATATCAAGAAGATTGATGAATACCTGACCCACTATATCAAACGCGGAGGAACAGCAGATGCTAATAACCGTATAAATTTTTATATGCTAATCCCATACCTGCTTTTTCTTGCGGCGTCGGCCTTCTTCTTCTTAAAGTTGTATAAAAAAAATGAACCATTTATTATAAAGGATATTGCCAATGCACTCCCAATAGGTGGCTGGCTGGTCTTAATTGCAATAAGAGTCGTAATTTTTCCGATAATGCTTCTAATTGGCCCATTTCTCCTACAGATGTTCAAAAAAGAGGTTTGGAATGGATTGGCTAATTTTGGGAATTGGGAGGACCTGCTTAAGTTCACATTCATCGCAGAAGCCATTATATATGCCCTTTTATTTGTATATAGTGTATTTTGTCTGGTATTGTTTTTTCAACGAAGGAAGAGTTTCCCAAAACATTTCATTATTATAACCATTGGCCATTTGACATTTCTTATTTTTGATATCGCAATTGCATTGTCTATGAACTCTATTTTAGGCAAAACGTTTGTAAGCCCAAAAGATTTAGGAAGTGTTTTTGGATCACTAATCTATTGTATTATTTTCGTGTGGTATCTATTAAAGTCTGAACGTGTAAAACAGACATTTGTATTTACTTATCCTAAATCTGTGTGGCAATTGAGCCTGACTGAGTATTATGAGCATTTTTATGCGAAAAGGGAGGAGCATACGCAATTAAAATCTTTAACAGAAACAAATGACAACAATGAAAACTTTTAAAAAATACTATTACTTCCCTGCCTCTCCTGAAGAAGTTTATCTCGCATTGACCAAAGCACAAAGCATTCAATTATGGACCGGTGCCGAAGTAGAATTTACAGAAGAACCCGGAACAGAGTTTTCATTTTGGGATGGCGACATTTCAGGCAGAAACCTTGAATTCGATTATGGCAAAAAGATTGTACAGCAATGGTATTTTGGTGAAGAAAACGAGCCCTCTATTGTCACTATTAAATTGCATGCTGACAAAAAAGGCACCTCACTGGAATTTGTACAAACTAATATACCGGATCAGGATTATGACGATTTTACTTCAGGCATTAACGAATACTACCTCGGCGGGCTGCAAGACTTCTTTGAAGACTAAATATCTTCGCTATAAACAAATCTGATCTCATCCCTGAGGTTATATTTGGAAGCCATAACTTCTCCATAGGCACCTGCACTTCTTATCGCGTACAAGTCACCTCTAAAAGTTACAGGCTGCTCCACTTCTTTTCCAAAGCAGTCTGTACTTTCGCAAATGGGCCCTACGATATCATATTTTAACGCAACCTTATTGCCCCTTGTTAAATTCTCAATTTTATGGTAAGCCTGGTATAAAGCCGGACGCATCAGTTCGGTCATTCCCGCATCTAATACAACAAAGTTTTTCTTCTTCCCATTCTTTACGTATAGCACTTTACTGATGAGAGATGCACATTGTCCGACCAATGCCCTTCCAAGTTCAAAATGTACTTCCTGGCCTGGTTTAACTTCCAAAAAATCTGAAAAGATCTTAAAGTAGCCCGCAAAATCCGGAATTTGCTGTTCCGGATGATGATAATCGATCCCCAAACCACCCCCTACGTTTAATAACTTAACCGTAAAGCCCCTTTCCTCAAACCAAAGTGCAAATTCATTTACACGGACACATAAGTTTTTATATACATCAAGATTGGTAATCTGGGATCCGATGTGGAAATGAATACCTATGAATTCAATATGCTCAGAAACTTTTAATGTCTCCGCACAGGCAGGCAAATCCCATGAATTTACACCAAACTTATTCTCATCCAAACCTGTAGTAATGTTGTGATGCGTGTGTGCATCTACATTGGGGTTGATCCTTATTGCCACCCTGGCTATTTTTCCTTTAACGGCAGCGAGTTCATTAATCACCGCAAGCTCCTGAACAGATTCTACGTTAAAGCAGAATATGTCCTGATCTAAAGCATTATTAATTTCCTTATCTGACTTTCCCACGCCAGCAAAAACAACCTGTTTTTTATCAAAGCCGATTTCAATTGCCTTACTTACCTCTCCACCACTTACACAGTCAGCACCAAATCCCGTTAATTTGATTTTTTGCAATACTTTAGTATTGAAATTAGCTTTCATGGCATAATGAACATGAAAATTATATACTTTCGCAGCTTCCGAGCAATCGCTTAGGGTTCGCTGCAGTAAATTAAGATCGTAATAATAGAAAGGTGTTTCTAAATTTGCGAACTGTTCTATATCTTTATTAGAAAACATAATGTTCAAATTTCTTATTGTATTCTTTTTACTTATTCTGGGCCTGATCTACATCGGTAATTATGCCGATTATAAAAATCAAAAGATCAGTACAAATGAGTACAACAAAAGATTAAGGCTCTTTCTTATACTCATTTTTATATTCATTGGCATTTTGATCTGGTTTAAAAAGCGATAACCTTTTAGTCAAAAAGGCGGTTATGTAAGCTTTTTAGGGCCTCGTTCTTATCTTCTGTATTGATGAGCAGCGATATGTTATAACTGCTTCCTCCATAAGAGATCATACGCAATGGGATGTGCTTAATGGCATCCAGTACACGTGCAGCAAAGCCATGTTTAGAAGCACTAAAATCACCCACCACACACACTATCGATTGGTTACTATCAATTTCTACACTACCGAAAGCATGCAGTTCCTCAACAATCTGATCCAGGTTATCTGTAAAATCAATAGTCAGCGAAACAGCCACTTCAGAAGTGGTGATCATATCAATTGGAGTTTTATAACGTTCAAAGATCTCAAATACCCGTCTAAGGAAGCCATATGCCAGCAACATCCTGCTCGACTGAATTTTGATCGCAGTAATACCATCTTTAGCGGCAATAGATTTGATCTTACCTTTCTCGCTTTCAGTAGAGATCAGTGTACCTGGTGCCTTTGGCTCCATCGTGTTTAACAACCTGACAGGAATTTTATATTTCTGGGCAGGAAACACCGATTGAGGGTGCAAAATCTTCGCTCCGAAATACGCAAGCTCAGCCGCTTCGTCAAAAGAAAGCTGCGCTATGGGCTTAGTGCCCTTTACGATCCTTGGATCATTATTGTGCATTCCGTCAATGTCCGTCCAGATCTGGACTTCCTCTGCAAGTATAGCCGCTCCCAATAACGAAGCTGTATAGTCACTTCCCCCTCTTCTTAGGTTATCTACTTCTCCAAAGCTGTTTCTGCAGATGAATCCCTGGGTAATAAACAGTTTTACTCCTTTATTCTGATCCAGAATCGGCTGAAGATGTGCAGTAGTAAAGGGAACATCCGGCTCATTATCTTCATCAGTTTTCATAAAATCCAGGGCTGGCAATAACACAGAAGAGACGCCTATGGATTTTAAATAAATGTGGTATAAAGTTGTAGAAAGCAGCTCGCCCTGTGCCAGGACTACTTTTTCCTCGACAGGCGTGAAAAGGTCATTCACCAGTGTACGCAGGAAATTGAAATGATAATCCACAACTTCCTGACCCTGCTCACGAAAATCACCTTCCGGCAAAAGCTCTATTACAAATTCATTATATTTTTGATGCAATGCGTTAATCAATGTTAACGCAGCCTGTTTATCTTCCTTTAAAAGTTTGGCTGAAATTTCCACTAAACTATTTGTCGTACCGGACACCGCCGATAGCACTACAATTTGTTCCTCTGCAGGATCAATAATATCCAGCAATTTTTTCATCCGCTCAGGGCTTCCAACTGAAGTTCCTCCAAACTTTAATATCTTCATCGTTGTTAATCGTTAAAATTTATAGCACACCCGCGCTGTTTTATCTACTACACGCTTCGCTATAAATCGTTTAATTTTTAAAGGTTAATAAATATTTTATTAAAAATGGTTATATACTTATATTAGGCCGTGAAATTAAATAAAATTACCCAACAAAACTTCACGATATTCAATTTGTTTCTCTATAATTCCGTTAATAATACACCTAAATCATATGCAATTAGATACAGCTACCCAAACTACGATCAACGAATGGCTCAATGGCAATTACGACCAAAAAACTAAAGCCGAAATACAGAATCTGTTAGATAAGGAATCTTATACTGAGCTTACTGATTCATTTTATAGAAACCTGGAGTTCGGAACTGGCGGATTGCGTGGAATTATGGGGGCTGGCTCTAACAGGATCAATAAATATACGATCGGAACCGCGACTCAGGGCTTGAGCAACTATTTGCTTCATAAATATCCTGGGGAAAGGATTAAAGTAGCTATAGCACACGACAGCAGGAACAACTCTGATTATTTCGCCGGTATTACGGCAGATGTATTCTCTGCCAACGGAATCCATGTTTATTTTTTTAAAGCGTTAAGGCCAACACCGGAACTTTCTTTCGCTATCCGTGAACTGGGTTGCCGCAGCGGAGTGATGCTGACTGCCTCACACAATCCTAAGGAATACAATGGATATAAAGCGTATGGCACAGACGGAGGCCAGTTTACAGCACCTGATGATACGATGGTGATGGATGAAGTAGCTAAGATAAAAAGCATAGATGAAGTTAAATTTACCCGTATCGATGCCAATGTTGAGCTTATCGGAGAAGATCTGGACCAATCTTACCTAGATAAGATCACTGCCCTATCAGTATCTCCGGAAGCCATTGACCGCCAAAAAGACCTTAAAATTGTCTACTCTCCAATACATGGTACCGGCATCACACTCGTTCCTAAAGCATTAGCGCAATTTGGCTTTTCGAATGTAACACTTGTTGAAGAACAAAGTACTCCCGACGGAAACTTCCCTACTGTGGTTTATCCAAACCCGGAAGAAAAGGAAGCCCTTACACTGGCGCTCAGAAAAGCAGAGCAGATTGATGCAGACCTTGTCTTGGCTACGGACCCTGATGCCGACAGAGTAGGTATTGCGGTAAAGAACAGCGATGGTGAATTTGTGCTGCTCAACGGTAATCAGACCGGCAGCCTGCTGATCAGTTATCTGCTGAGCGCCTGGGAAGAAAAAGGAAAACTAACAGGCGATCAGTATATAGTTAAAACTATTGTGACCAGCAACCTGATTGATGCCATCGCAAAAGCAAAAAATGTGACCTGTTACAACACCCTTACCGGATTCAAATGGATTGGCCAGCTAATGACCAGCCTGGAAGGAAAAAAAACCTTTATTGGGGGCGGTGAAGAAAGCTATGGATACCTGATAGGTGAACTGGTAAGAGATAAGGACGCCGTAGTTTCCTGTGCCTTTATTGCTGAAATGACCGCTTTTTATAAAGACAAGGGCAGCAGCCTGTACGATGCCATGCTGGACATGTATGTGCAATATGGTTTCTACAAAGAAGAACTGGTGTCTATCACTAAGAAAGGCAAGACCGGAGCTGAAGAGATCAAAGCATTAATGGAGAAATTCAGGAACAATCCTCCTGTCAGACTTGGGGGATCCAAGGTGGCCACTTTAAAAGATTACGAACTCGGTTTCGAAACCGATCTGCACAGCGGTCAAAAGAAAGAACTTGAGTTGCCCAAATCAGATGTACTTCAGTTCATTACTGAAGATGGCAGCATCATTTCAGCAAGGCCGTCAGGTACAGAGCCAAAGATCAAATTTTACTGCAGTGTCAACACTAAATTAAAAGACAAGGCGAGCTTCAAAGAGACAGAATTAGCATTAAGTGAAAAAGTTAAATCTATAATGAATGATTTAGAGGTTTAACCCCTCTAAATCATCTTTCAATAAAATGAGGCTGCAATGTGATCTTACTGATCTCATGTTTTGCGGAACTCTTACTTCCTGACATGAGTTCATGCAATACAATATCAATAATCCTTTCCGCTATTTCTTCAATCGGCTGGTCTACTACGCTGATTGGAGGAGTATGCAAACGGAACACATCGTGGTCGTCGTAGGATACAATCGTAAAATCATCATTAATAGGTTTATTGATCTGCTTTAATACACCCAGACCTTTTATCGCCAGATAGTTAGTAGAAAACAGCACAGCATCAATCTCCGGATTCTTTTTAAACAAAAGCATCAGCTGGGCATTTGTATTGTCATCATTACTGTCAAACGATATTTCAGAGTAGATCCGCTCATTATATGGGATTCTATGATCTTCAAGCGCTTTTTCGTAACCATAAAAACGATTGTTCATTTGATCCACATGTACATCAACGGTCACAAAAGCTATATTTTTTTTGCCTTTGTCTATCAGATGTTTTGTGGCCATGTAAGTGCCATTGAAGTTATCTACCACCACAAAATTGACTTCAAGATCTGCAAGGTTCCTGTCAAAGATCACAACAGGTATCTTCTCGGCAAGCAGCTGTTTAATGTCACTTTCAATTCCGGGAACAGGTGCTATGATATAGGCATCTACCTGTCTTGATTTAAACATCTCGATCAGTTCTTTTGCTTTAACCGGATCATTTTCTGTACTCGAATAACTAATCTTATAGCCCTTTTTATAAGCTTTATCTTCTATTTTCCTGGCTATACTGCCAAAAAAAGGATTTGAAATATCTTCTACGATCAGCCCGATCGTCTTGGTATTACCTGTCCTCAAACTGCGGGCTACCTGATTAGGGACGAAATCACATTCGTCGATAATCGCCTGAACACGCTCGATCACCTTTTTGCTAATGCGCATTTGTTCCGCTTTTCCATTCACTATGAATGATACCGTAGTGATAGATACACTGGCCATATGGGCAATGTCTTTTATTGATGTAGGTTTCATCTCGTTTGCCCCTCTCCTTTTATAATCCATTTTTCTGTAACTAATTTTTCAAGGGCGAAGGGACCACGCGCGTGAAGTTTTTGTGTTGATATTCCTATTTCGGCACCCAGGCCAAATACCTGGCCATCGGTAAACCTTGTTGAAGCATTCAGATATACAGCCGCCGCATCTACCTGGTTTAAGAAATTTTCAGCTTTCTCCATATCCTGGGTAATTATAGCTTCTGAATGTTTAGACGAAAATTCCGAAATATGGCCTAATGCCTGCTCTGTACTGTCCATTATCTTTAACGAGCATTTGAAGTCCAAAAACTCTCTCCCGTAATCTTCCGGTGCTGCCAGGTTCAATAAAGGATAATTCATACTGTGCAACAACTTATAAGAATCTTCATCGGCAAATATCTCTACATTATATGGAATAAACAAAGGCGCCAGCTTTTTTAAAAAAAAAGCTGCGATTTCTCTGTCCACCAAAACCGTATCAAGTGCATTACACACAGACGGACGGGATACCTTTGCATTGACAACAACCCTGACAGCATCATCTATAACCGCTGTTTTCTCTACATAAGTATGGCACACACCAGCCCCTGTTTCAATTACAGGCACCAGTGCATTATTGCGGACAAACTCGATAAGCTGGTTAGAGCCGCGCGGAATAACTACGTCTATATATTTCTCTGCATGGAGTATGTCTAAAATATACTTCCTGTCTGCCGGTAACTGCTGTACGATATTCCTGTCCAGTCCGAACTCCAGTAATACATCCCGTATAAGGCCAACTATATATTTATTGGTATGGTCCGCATCCTGGCCGCCCCTGAGTAAACATACGTTACCAGACCTGATGCATAACGCGGCCACATCGATAGTTACATTAGGTCTGGATTCGTAAATTACCCCAACAACACCAAGTGCTACAGTTTTTTTTTGAATGAACAGTCCATTGCTCATTGTATTTTCAGAAAGCAGCACATTTGTAGGATCAGCAAGATTTGAAACATCGATTAGACTCTCAGACAGCCCTGCTATTCTTTCTGCATTCAACACGAGACGGTCCAGTTTAGGATCCGCAGGGTCCATCTTCTGTCTGTCCTTAACATTTTCTGCGATGATCTCATCAGTATGGTCCATAATCACAGCAGCAAGCCGCTGAAGTATTTGCTGCTTCTCTGCATCGTTCAGACCAGATATGGACTTCCGTGCATTCTTTGCATTAATCAACTGTTCTTGGATAGATTCCATTATATCTTATAATATCACAATATCGCTGGCATTGGCTATCTCCAGGTTATGCTGTTTTGAATTTTTAGTAATTGCATTTGATGATACCTTTGCCCTGGCAACCGCTACAATATTATTTTCCGGGTCTGTAATCTCAAAGATCTCTCCATCTGCAAAATCGGCAATAATAGATTTAACACCTACTGCCAGCAAGCTTTTCCTCTTTCTTATGGCCTCACAGGCACCATCATCAATTACTAACCTCCCGGTCACCAGACTTCCACTTGCCAGCCATTTATTTCTGGAAGAAATGGATGAATTCTTCGGTGTACACTCTGTACCCGTTTCGCCTTTCACTGCTTTCAATATTCCATCTGGGGTACGAACCCCGAATATAACCACTTTTATACCCATAGTGGATGCGAGGTGTGCAAAGGTTAGCTTAGAAGTCATCCCCCCCAGCCCCACTTCCGAGGTCTTCTTATTCGCCAGCGAGAAGATGTCATTGTCAATGGATTTAATTTTATCCACCACTTTTCCATCTGCGTCCAGAACACCGGGCACTGAGGTACCAAGCAGAATCAGCGAAGCACCAAAACCCACACCCAGCAAAGTTGCGAGCTCATCATTATCCGAAAATTTTAGTTCCAGATTGCTGACCACATCGTTTTCATTTGCAATTGGGATCACCCCATTTTTCCAGAGCTCTTCATAAGTTTCCTTTAGCTGTAAAAACTGTGTCCTGTTAGAGAAATGTTGCCTTTCACACAAACTTTGTGCTATCGCCACTTTATATTTTTCAAAGTGTTTGGCATACGTACCAAGCAGCAAAGGGTTTCCTATCGCCGCCGCCGCCTTTCTTTCACTGATCTTCCCTTTGTAATTTTGGATATATTTTTTACCTGCCGCCACTGCACCGGAAGAAACCAGTATCAGATGGTGATCAGCTGAAAGCATTGCAACCTGCCGGGTGATGTCCGCTATTATTGTTTCATCAATTTCACCCTTTGGGGTTGTAATAGAAGCTGAGCCCAGTTTTAGAACAAGTATTGACTTGGCCATTTTTTACGTTTATTATTAGTTTTTTGATTAGAGATTCCGAAAATAGATAAATTACGGCGTCCAACCATAAAAGACCCATAAAAAAATCCTCCTGCTTATTGATAAAACAGGAGGATTTTTTATTTATTTATAAGATTTCTTACAATAGGTTTGCCTCGAGTTGTATATCAACATTATAAGCCTTGCTCACGGGGCAATTTGCTTTTGCTCCGGCAGCTATTTCCTGAAATTGCGTATTCTCAATACCCGGAATACTAGCCTGCAATACCAAATGTGAGCTGGTAATCACACCATTATCTAAAGACACCGTAGCTTTAGTTTCTAATGAGGTCGGGTTGAAACCAGCTTCGGTAAGGTCAGCGCTTAGTTTCATTGTAAAACAACCTGCATGCGCTGCAGCCATTAACTCTTCAGGATTGGTGCCAATTCCTTCTGCAAACCTGCTGTTGAAAGAATACTGTGTCTTTTCAAGAACTTTACTGTCTGTGGTGAGGTGGCCTGAGCCTTCTTTAATTGTGCCATTCCAAACGGCTGTTGCATTACGTTTCATAATTTTTAGAGATTATTAAGTTTTATTACGGTTGCGGTTCAGCTTGATTTTAATCTTGCCGTCCTCGCCGTCGGTTGCCAGTAAATGTAAGACAATTCCTTTCATTCTCCGCTCTTTTATTTGTCTCTTATCCGTAATATCTTGGTCTTTTTTAGGATTTCTCAATGGGACATCCAGTTCAATATTTGTTCCGCTGCCCATGGAATACACCCCTGCTATGTCCATATTGATCAAACTTGAACTGATCTGCATTGGATTTATGATCACTTTTTCTCCATTAATATCAAATTTCCCGTTCAGATTACTGAATGTAATATTGTCAAGATTTCTGAATGGAAACGCAAATTTTCCTGCATTTTTCACCGGCTCAAAATTGACCAGCGCGCCGTTCTTCAGGTCAAAGACCACGCTTCCCGTAAGAGATTTAGGCAGTAATTTCCCCTGCTCACTGATCATGCCTGTAATGTTTGTTTTTGAGAAGAGATATCCACCCAGGTTTTTAGAGGTCAAAGACTTCAGACCAAAGTTGTCGAACGCATAAAAGAAGTGTTTGATGTCAACATTACTTAAAATAGCATTCAGGGTAAATCTATTGATATCCCGCTTTTGAGTTACCCCGCCACCTAGTTTAAGTGAGCCCCCCGCATGCTGCACAATTACATTCCTTATCGCTATTCCGGATTCAGAAAGCAGCAGGTCAGCATTTGCGTTCGTTGCCAGAAACTTTTTGTAATACACTTTATTTACTTTGACATTCATATTGACCTGGCTCTTTTCAAAGGCCTCATTCAGGTTATCGGAGAAGTTTGATTTCGGTGATCTTTTTTTAGCTTTTGGTTTTCTGGTCCCCAAAAAGCCGAGAAACTCTTCCAGGTAGATCTGCGGGCTCCTAATCTTCCAGTTCAGCTGAATCTTCTCCGGTGCATTATAATATAGATTTAGAAAATTTCGTATGCTGCCATCCATTAGCACCACGCTCCTTCCTGTTTGAAGTCTGATGTTCTTAATGAAAAGGTCATGATCGGTGAAATTGAGGGAAATATCGGTATTCTTAAAACTAACCTTGCGGGGAACATAAGTAACATCCCCCTGTTTAATATCTATAGTTCCTTTAACGTAGGGTTTGGTCAACACAAAGTTCACAATGTCTGCCTTATAAGCCAGCTCAACCTCTGCCGTCCCATTGCCAAATTTTAGCATATTGTCCCCGATCACGTTGTTCAGTTTGGCAATATCAAACTTAGACCGGAATACGCCCGTTGCAATCGGGTTGTCCAGATCATTAATGGAAGTAGTATCAACGGAAAATGGCAGTTCTTTATACTTTCCCTTAAAACCATATAATTTGATAGCAGAATTTGCATCGGTCAAACCTCTGCCGTTAACAAAATTATTGGTAAACATTCCAGTAAAGCTGCACTCATCAACCACTCCTCCCGGTGTGGTCAATACGTTATTTTTAACAATTGCTTTTACATTAATCCCCGGCTCTCCTCCCGGCCCCATATCACCTGCAATGGTACAAAACACATCGATCGGTCTGTCAAGGTTAAACATATTCAGCTTATTGGTAATATTTGGTGCCAGCAATGCCGATGCATTTCTCCACAAAACCTCTTTAACCTCTATATTGATCTTAAAATCCGTATTGTCTTTTGAAGTATCGAAAATGGCACCAATGATAAAAGGATCTTTTCCAATAACCAATCTATTTGGTGTAACATTGATCAGCCCATTACCATCAGTATATTTAATCTTAAAAAGTCCATCCAGCAACTTGTCTTTTATAAAGCTACCTCGGCGTGTGTTAAAAGCAAGGTTTTTCGCAAAAGCTTTCAGCCGGATATCGGCCTCCCAGTCCGACCAGGAGTAGTCAACTTTGCCAGTCAGGTCATCTATTACAAATTCAAACAGCTTATGTCCCCGCTGGTTATCCATAATAAAATTTACATTTTTCAGCATAAATTTTCCGATCTCCATGGATGAACTTTCTTCATTGTCAGGCTCCTTTTTTGTTTTGTTTTTCTTCCTGAAGACAGACGTATTGCTATAGCCGTTGCTGTCTGTAAACAGGTAAATTGCAGCATTGTCAATCCCGATCTTTTTGATCTCAATTGTACCACTCAGCAAACCGATCGTGTTCAATGCGACTTCAAGATCCCCGGCTGTCAGCAATGTATGCTTATGCTGATTCCAGAGCTTATCCTTTAACAGGACATTTTTCAGTTTAACAGAAACCCCGGGGAATCCACCCAGAAAGGTGGGGTCCATACTTTCAATGGTCATCGAACCGTCCAGGTTTTTGTTGAGTTCCTTGGTAATACTGACGAGCAGTTTTTTCTTATTTACCGTTACATATGTCGCTGCAGCGATGTAAACAATCAGGACAAGGCCAATAAGAATACCAAATATTTTAAGCGCTATTTTAGACCAACGAGGCATTTTGTTTAATGATTAAACGTTTAAACCTTAACAATTGTTTCAAATATGTTAGTATACAGCATAATGTATGCCACATGCCTGGAGGCAATACACCCGTATACCAATGTTAAGTTACGTTCCTGTTTATTCAGCCTTCAATTTCAGTACCCGGGTAGTTTCGGTCCTTATTTGCTGCGTCAACTCAGCATTGCCGCTTAGTTTCTCCCCGTACGAAGGAATCATCTCCTTCAGCTTTTTCTGCCATTCTGTAGTTTTGAGCTTTTTACTAAAACAGCGCTCCATCAAAGTGATCATAATTGAGACCGCTGTGGAAGCACCCGGCGATGCCCCGAGCAAAGCAGCGATAGATCCATCTGCAGCGGTAACCACTTCGGTACCAAACTCCAGTATCCCACCATGTTTTTCATCTTTTTTTATCACCTGTACACGCTGTCCTGCGGTTTCCAGCTCCCAGTCTTCCATTTTAGCGGTTGGCAGATACTCCTTCAGCGCTTCCAAACGATCTTCGGGCGACTGTCTCACCTGGTCAATCAAATATTTGGTCAGCTGCAAGTTGTCGAGTCCGGCAGAGATCATAGGCCTGATGTTATTTACTTTTATGGACAAAGGCAGATCCAGTAAAGAACCGTGTTTTAAGAAACGCGTTGAAAAACCAGCATAAGGGCCAAACAGCAGCGCTTTTTTTCCGTCTATCATCCTGGTATCCAGGTGCGGTACCGACATTGGAGGTGCTCCTACAGATGCTTTGCCATAAACCTTCGCATTGTGTTTTGCTATCACCTCAGGATTCACACATTTTAACCATTGGCCGCTTACGGGAAATCCACCAAAACCATTTCCTTCCGGAATGCCTGATTTCTCCAGCAACGGCAATGATCCACCTCCTGCGCCAATAAACACAAATTTGGCTTTCACGATCCGCTTTTTGCCGGTCGCCTGGTCTTTTACCTTTACCTCCCACAGACCATTCTTTTGTTTCAGTTTCCGAACCTCATGGTCAAAATACAGGTTTATATATTCTCTTTTTTGCAACTCGTTAAACATCATCCTGGTCAGTGACCCAAAGTTTACGTCGGTGCCCAAAGCCATTTTTGTTGCGGCCACTTTTTCTGCCGGGTCCCTTTTCTCCATCACAAGGGGCATCCATTCCGCCAGCAGGCCCGGATCTTCAGAATAAACCATTCCTTTAAACAAATTGCTTTTCTGAAGGTTATTGTATCTCGTTTTTAGAAATTCTACATTTTCAGCGCCCCATACAAAACTCATGTGCGGAATGCTTTTTATAAATGACTCGGGGGAATCAACAAGATTACTATTGACTAGAAAAGACCAGAATTGTTTCGACACCTCAAAAG
Source organism: Pedobacter ginsengisoli (assembly GCF_030244015.1). GTDB lineage: Bacteria > Bacteroidota > Bacteroidia > Sphingobacteriales > Sphingobacteriaceae > Pedobacter > Pedobacter ginsengisoli. The sequence continues at coordinate 1,592,811 of NZ_JASSYX010000001.1, read as the reverse complement.
ACTCAGCTATTGCCACAGCCTTTTTAGTCTCAACAGTTCCATCGGCTATTTGCGGTGTATAATTAAGTTCGCAAAATGCTGAATGCCCTGTTCCGGCGTTATTCCAGGCATCTGAACTTTCAGCTGCCGCCACATCCAGGCGCTCAAAAATTTCAATACTCAGATCCGGTTGCAATTCCTTTAGCAAAACACCTAAAGTAGCACTCATGATGCCTGCGCCAATTAAAATCACATCAACCGATTCTTCTGTATTACTGTATTTTGGAGTCATTATTGAAATTTTTTGCAAAAGTACGATTATCACTCAAATTTTACCTCAAATCCACAAATATGATTCAATATATTGCGTTCATTCGACAAATTTCATGCACTTTTAAGTAGATGCCCATACGTTGGGAATTTTTAACATAAAATCTTAACAACTAAACCGACTACTGAAGCAATTTGTTAATCCTTGATAAAGCCTTAAATAAGACAATTTGATCATGAATATTCAATCTATTAATCCAGTCAGCGGCAAGCTGATCAAAGCATACAAAGCGCACACTTTGAAGCAGGCCAACCAAAAAATCGAAAAGGCACACGCCGCCTGGACACATTGGAAAGAGACTACATTTACCGAGCGGGCAAAACTCCTGCACAACGTCGCCGGACTGCTTATTTTACGAAAACGTACCCTTGCAGCCCTTATGGCAAACGAAATGGGTAAACCCATAAAAGGAGGAATAGAAGAAATTGAAAAGTGTGCTTCAGTATGTCATTATTATGCAGCAAATGCTAAAGATTTCCTAAAAGACCAGGTCGTCCCCACAGAAGCCAGCAAAAGCTATGTAAGTTTCCAGCCTTTGGGTGTCGTACTCGCCATTATGCCATGGAACTTTCCCTTCTGGCAGTTATTCAGGTTCCTTGCTCCTGCCCTTATGGCGGGCAATTGCGGCGTACTCAAACATGCATCAAACGTGAGCGGTTGTGCGCTGGCTATAGAGAAACTTATCACCGAAGCAGGCGTCCCTCAAAATGTCTTCAGCGTTTTGCTGATCAACAGCGGCGTAGTCAAAGATATGATCAAACATCCGCTGATCAAAGCCGTAACGCTTACCGGCAGCACCGAAGCAGGAATCCAGGTGGCACAGCAAGCCGGAAAACAACTGAAAAAGACAGTTCTGGAACTTGGCGGCAGTGATCCGTATATCGTGCTGGAAGATGCCGATCTGAGAAACGCGGCGAAGATCTGTGCGCAAAGCAGACTGATCAACAACGGCCAAAGCTGTATTGCGGCCAAGCGGTTTATCCTGGTCAAAAAGGTTGAAAAGGAGTTCCTAAAGCTGTTCAAACTGGAAATGTCGTCGAAAGTAACCGGAGACCCCTGTGACCCTGGCACTGATCTTGGGCCGATGGCACGTAAAGACCTTAGAGATGAATTGCACCGGCAAGTGCTGGATAACATAAAAGCAGGTGCAAAATGTTTGCTTGGAGGTCAGATTCCCGATTTTAAAGGGAGCCACGCCTTTTATACACCTACCATTCTAACTGGAATCAAGAAACACATGCCTGCCTACCGGGAAGAGTTATTTGGACCTGTAGCATTGATCATAACGGCAAAAGATACAGAAGACGCCATCAGAATAGCCAACGATACCAAGTTTGGTCTGGGTGCTGCTGTCTTCACTGCCAATATTGCCTTAGGCGAAGAGATTGCCAGAAAGCGGTTAAATGCCGGGGCATGTTTTGTCAACACTTTCGTGAAGTCCGACCCCCGGCTCCCCTTTGGCGGTACCAATCAATCGGGGTACGGTCGTGAACTGGGCATGTTTGGCATTCAGGAGTTTGTAAACATCAAAACCGTGTACATCAGCTAAATATTTGCCAGACGGTCATTTATTCATTGTATCTTCAAAGTTTACCCTGGACTTTCTGTTGTCAAAGTCACAAAAACGCAGCTCTCTTTTTGGCTTCAGGATCAGATACAATCCCAACCCTATCAAAACCAGGGCTGTTGTGTAAGAGGAGATGTCAAAAAATACTATATCTCTCAATGTAAAAATGCCACCGATCAGCACCATAAGCACCCAACCCCCGGCCTTAAAATTTTTTCTGTATCCAAACCATAATCCAAGGGCCAGCAATATAGTGTTCCAGCTCAATACCCAAAACGGAATAAATAAGCCGATATTTTTCATCAGTAAGATGGCGCCCAATACCAGTAAAAATATTCCCCAGCCCAAACGGCGATTTTTTCTCTTATTGTTATCGAAAGTTTCCATAGCTTTTTTCTTCAAAACTATTGACAAAACCAGGGCAGATCAATCTCTTGCTGCTATACAACAGCAAGAGATCGGTGAAAACAATAAAAATATCGGTAAAATACTATTTAAACTGTCCCTCTTTGTTTAGCAACTGAAAATAACCGTCGAGGTTAGTACCCAATGAAGTTTCAAATGCGGCTTTCATGTCTTCTGGCTGAGGATGTTTACCGCTCCACTGGCTGAAGTAAAATTGAAAAGCTTTATCCATCTTATCTCTTCCTACCTCATTTTCAAGCAAAAACAACCATAGCGCAGTCTTAATATAGGAGGTCATGCTGTAATCATCTGATGAGATAAACTTATCGGCCGGAAGATCGATGGCCGATTTCATCGGGATATTGCTCATTGCATTATAAAGTCTCGACAGAAATTCTTTTTCGGGCAAAGCCTTTACCTCCGCAGGTATGGCGTCACCAAATACGGAATTGGTCCTGTATTTTTCCGCCTCATACCTAAACTGGAAATAGGTATTCAGACCTTCATCCTGCCAGGTATGCAGCCGTTCATTACTGCCCAGCATACTCATGAACCAGTTGTGTCCTACCTCATGCGCAATGACCGCGTCCAAAGATTCTTTTTTAGCGTCAGGACTGGTGATCAGGGTAATTGTCGGATATTCCATGCCACCGCTGGAGTTATTCTCTGGTCCTTCTACCACCTGTACCACAGGGTATTGATACTCTCCGACCCAGCTGCTATACTTCTTAACTGCGTCTTTTGTGCAATCAATGCTGTTGTTCCAAAGCGTCGGTTTCTTATCGTGGTAATAATTAAATGCGTCCACAACCTTTCCAGAGGCCAGTCTTATAGTGTCATACTGAATGACGAAGCTTTTGTCGGCAAACCAGGCAAAATCAGGTACATTTGAAATTTCATAAGTCAGCTTTTTAGTCGGCTTCTTATTCAGAGGCTGGTACTTTACAGGATCACCTGATCTGTTGGCGGCATTTTTTGCGCCAATACTTTTATAAGCATTCAACTCATCAGCATTCTGTAAAACACCAGTTGCACCTACTATATATTGACTGGGAACGGTAATATTTACTTTAAATGAAGCGTATTCGCTATAAAACTCTCCCATATCGAGGTAAGGAAATTCATGCCAGCCATTTTTATCAAACACGGCCGGTTTAGGATACCACTGACAAGCCATAAATTCACCATCAGCAAAGCCGGATCTGGAAAAATAAGAAGGGAGTTTTACTTTAAAATTGGTAGAAATGCGAACAGAATCGCCAGGCTTAAGCACATCAGGCAGTTTCACTTTAATTACATCGATGTATTGGGGATTGGAATGTGGTTCTACAACTGCAGTTTTGCCGTTTACTTTGAAATCCAGGCCTTCTATACTTCCATAAGTAACTTTATCCATTTTTTTCACTCTTGATGTGTCATTTTTCAATTGCTGGAACAATGCGGTCGATTCCTGTTTATAAGCATTTGGCCAGATGTGGAACCAAATGAAATCAAGGGAAGCCGGAGAATTGTTTTTGTAAACTATAGTTTCAAACCCGGTCAATGATTTGTCCTTATCATTGAGTGCGACATCAATGTTATAGCTGACTTGTTGCTGCCAGTAAGTTTCCTGCGCAAATGCCGCGCCGCCGAAAGTCAAAAATAAAATTACCAGGTATTTTTTCATGTGCTATAAAACGGAATAAATAAGGAATTAGTTTGCCAAATATAGCATTCGCTTTCTATATTCTTCTGGGGTATCCTGTGTGGTATCTGCGACTATATTCCCGAAACCTGCTTGGATGGGTCTAAGCATGATATCACAAGCTTTTCCAGGGCCCGGGATCAACCAACCCCCTAGCAACCCTCTAGATGAGGTTGTGAGGAAGTTATGAGGACAAGGCATCAGAAACCTCTCATTGTGAAAGCAAAGCATCCCGGCATAAAACTAAAAGCACAAAATTTTGTTGTTAATTAATTACAAAGAATAGCCAAATTTTAATTCTCAAAAAATGAAAAATTATTTAACAATTGCCTTGTTAGGCGGAATGACAATGCTCGCATCATGTGCCGGCAGCAAAGAGGAAGAAATTGCTTCTGCAAAACTGTTTACCACAGCTGACAATAAGGACATCGGATCTGCAAAATTTTATCAGGAAGGAGATGGCAACATCAAAATGGATCTGGAAATTGATTTTCCGGCACGAGCCGACAGTATTGTTGCCGTTCACTTTCATGAACACGGAGATTGCAGCAATATGGGAGAAAACACCCACGGTCACTGGAATCCGACTAAAGAGGCACATGGCAAATGGGGCTCAGCGGCTTACCACTCAGGGGATATAGGAAATATTCAACTTGATGGCAAAGGTCATGGCAGCGTGAGTGTCACAACAGACAGATGGAGCATCGACACTGATGATGTTAAAAGCATTATCGGCAGAGGTATCATTGTCCATGGCGGCACAGATGATTATACTACGCAGCCCAGCGGCAACTCGGGCCCAAGGGTTGGTTGCGGTGTAATTACAAAAAAATAATTTTTACAAACCATTTAGAATTTAGTTGTGTTAACTCAATACATCAAAACTTTGAAAAATGGAAAATAATAAGGAAAACGCAGAAATTCTAAATGATCTGATTCTGATCAATAACGATAGGATTGTAGGATATGAGAAAGCAATTAGCGAGCTAAAGCCTGAAGATAGCGATCTAAAGCCGTTATTTTTGGAAATGATTAAGCAGAGCCACAAACTCAAAGCGAATCTGGTACAGGAAGTACAGGTGATTGGCGAGGAGGCTGAAAGCGGTACGACCACGTCCGGTAAAATTTATCGTGGATGGATGGATGTTAAAGCCGTCTTCACCGGACATGACCGGGAAACTGTTTTGAACAATTGTGAGTATGGTGAAGATGCTGCGCAAAATGCTTATCAAATGGCATTAGAAGAAGATACGCTCTCAGAGAATCTGAGGGCCTTAATTTCAGAACAAAAGTTTGATCTTCGCGGATCACACGATGAGATCAAGTCTTTGAGAGACCAGGTTGCTGATCACTAGTACCTGTTTAAAGCTTATCTATTACAAAGCTCGGATCTCAATTTAAAGGTCTGAGCTTTCGTATTCATATACTCCTTTTATATTCTTGTTCAGATATCTTCCTTTAGACCTTGCTGCTCTTAAAGAAATGAATACACCCTGGGGCACCTCTTTATAATAATAAACCTTTCCCGATTGAAAAACCACGGTTAAAATCCGGTGTTCAACATCATATTCAATTTTATCAACAACGGTTGAAGGCATAGCTGAGATTTATTATCCGGTCAATATCTAATGGATACAACAATAAACCTTTTGGATTGTTATGTATAATATACTAACAATAAAATCATGAAACGCATAGGTAAATTTGGTCTGATGGTCGTCTCATTGTTGCCAATTCTGCTGGTTGCCTGCAGCAGTACCAAATTAATTTCCTCATGGAAAGCAGATGATGTGTCTGACCAGAAATTTGACAAAGTGCTTGTCATCGGCCTCATGGGCAATAAGGACAGAAATTTAAGGGAAAATGTCGAAAAGATCATCGTTCAGCAGCTTCAGGCAAAAGGTATTAATTCCGGATCTGCATTTGCCGAATACGGTCCAAAGACATTTGAAGGATTAGATGAATCTTCTGCACTTAAAAAGCTGAAAAACAAGGGATATGATGGAGCCATCACCATTGCTCTGCTAGATAAATCAAAAGAAAAAAGGTATAATCCAGGTATGGTTGGTGTTTATCCAAGAACATACCGTTTCTGGGGTCACTACCGGACCCTCTACACTCGAATTTATGAACCCGGCTATTATACGGTGACCAATAAGTTTATGCTGGAGGCCAATGTTTATGATCTGAATGCCGATAAATTGATCTACTCTGCGCAAACCCGGTCTGTAGATCCAGCTAGTCCACAGTCGCTCGCATCGGAATTTTCAGAGAAGATCTTTGAAGACATGAGTTTAAAAGGGGTGATTAAATAGTTCATAAAATAGCTATAAAGATCTAAAAAAGAAATACATATGAATATCTTCCCTATTGAGTTCAAGATTGGCTGCCTGGATTTGGACGCGATCGTCACCGAATCAGATAACCACCATCGCTTTAAGGTGGAGATGGTCACAGGTGAACCCAATCCTATTGTTTTGAGGCGAGGCGATGATGGAACTTGGACGGTTGAGAATTTTGGAGGAAGAAGTATTTCTGCTGAAGGTTATAAAAGCATACAAAAAGAAATAGAAGCCAGGCTAGCTTCTATTGACAAACTGTGAACAGAAGAGAAATGGTGACAGACTACTAAAACTCAGCTGAAAATTCTTTAGTATAGATTTTCAGGTTCTTTTTCAGCATCACCCTGGCAATATGAATTCTTGTTTTTACAGTTCCGATTGGAATCTGCAGCATTTCAGCTATTTCATGATATTTAAACCCTTCGAAATACTTAACAAATGGAGTAAGATACTCTGGTTGAAGCTTCTTCATTGCATTGTTGATATCTTCCCTGATAAATTTGTTCTCCCCTACGTTACCTGTGGCGCTGGTCTGTAGTTGAGCAGCGGGGATTTCCTCATGTATGGATATAATGGACCTTGTCTTTACAGCTCTTCTATAGCCATTTATAAAAGTATTCTTCATAATGGTATACAACCATCCCCGGAAGTTTGTCCCGTCTTTGAACTGTTCGGAATACCGCATGGCTTTCAATAAGGTATCCTGTACCAAATCGTGGGCATCTTCATAATCCTGAGTGAATTTGAAGGCAAATGTTTCTAAAGCTGACTGATTACAGCTCAGCTGATAGTTAAATTCATTAGTGTTCATAGGGAAGGGAAGTTAGGGAGGTTTGACGTTTTCTAATTCATTTCGCAAAAAGGGTTTTAAATGCAAAACATTCCGTCAAAACACGTACCAAAAACATAGAACACCGACACTAACTCATTGAAGGAAAAGAGATTCCCTTTATTTTTCTAAACAATTCAACCGCATAAATATCGGTCATCCCTGATACAAAGTCCAGCACAGTTTGAATCTTGGAATAAGGATCTGTGCTAGTGGTTAAAAATTGGCCGGGGATCAGTTCAACCAGTTTTTCATGGTATTTGGAGTTGTTTTGAAGATAGGCAGGAATGAATTCTTCCAGCAGACCACCCATTACCCTGTAACCCGCAACTTCGATCTGAACTACGGAAGAATAGTTGTAGATGCGCTTGACAGATATGCTTTCTATCTTTTTCATTACAGACAAAAAAGGTTCTTCAATAGTGTCCATCAGGCTCTTGTTAAAATCGCCCCTTAGTATAGCTTCCTGTTCAGTGTAAAAGACATTAGCGCATAAACCGATCAGTGTACTGATCGATTTTGCCCGCATCAGCGTGATCTTTGCGTCATCATCTTCTATCTCGTTCAGACGTGCACGCATTTTAATATCGTTACACAGGGGCAATAACAGTCCCTCCACCTCTGCATAAGTCAGGATTTTCAGCCGGTGCGCATCCTCGAGATCTATAATGTTATAGCAAATGTCATCAGCTGCTTCGACCAGGTAAACCAAAGGGTGCCGCTTATAGACCAGCGGAGAATCCTGTACTTTAATGAGATCCATTTCAGCGGCTATTCTTTCAAACCCTGACTGTTCTGATTGGAAGAATCCGTATTTCTTGGTAAATATGTGTTGCTTATTGTGACCTGCGACCGATGCGCAGGGGTATTTTGCAATGGCCGCAAGTGTGGCATAAGTTAAAGCAAAGCCTCCTGTTCCTTTTCCAGCAAAAGGATGGGTAAGTATCCTTAGGGCGTTGGCATTCCCTTCAAAATTGATCAGGTCCTGCCACTGGTGGGCTGTCACCTTGTCTTTATAAACAGCACCGTCGCCATCGGTAAAATAATAAGATATAGCCGATTCTCCGGAATGCCCGAATGCTGGATTCCCGAGATCATGTGCCAGGCAGGCAGAAGCCACGATATTTCCAATTTCACATAACAAAGGACAGCGCTCATCAATCTGCGCATCAGTATCCTTCATTCTGTTATAAAAGATAGTTCCCAGAGAACGGCCAACGCTGGCCACTTCAAGACTGTGTGTAAGCCTGTTGTGCACAAATACACTACCCGGAAGCGGGAATACCTGAGTTTTGTTTTGGAGTCTTCTGAACGGGGAGGAAAAAATAATACGGTCATAGTCCCGCTGGAACTCTGACCTGGCCTCCTTTTGGTTGCCTGCAAATCTGTCTTCGTTGCCCCAGCGTTTGGCTGATAATAGTTTTTCCCAGTTCATGACATCCAATATATTAAGTTGCTAAAATAACAGATTTTATTGTGAACACAGCGGCCAGAGCAGTTATTCAAAAGAATTGTTATAATAAAGTCATATAACTTAGTGTATTTTGTACACTATATGAAATTCCACTATATTTGTACTATCAAATCGATCCGGAAGTAGAACCAATCGTGGGATGAGGTCGATAAGTTAAGAAAAGATTAAATTATATGACAATCTGGAGTTTTGGTACGAAGATTGCAATAAAAGAAAAAACCGTTCATACAGGTTTATATTTGGTTAGAAAAGGGTGAGTGTCCGGATGGAACAACCCTTTCTTTTTTTTACAGGAATTTTTATTTTTTCTCTTCAAAATAAAGGGAGTAGAATAAATTCTATCCCCCTCTATAATCATCCCTATTGTTAACAGGGGCAAAGATATTACTATCAATCATTTAAGCAAATATTTAAGCGCTTTTTTTTATAAAAAATTATCCCGTTTATTTTTACTTGTATAGTCAACCGTCATTTGATTTAACAGTATTAACTAAATTACCTGCTGAGCCGTTCCAGGATCTGTTTCCTTTTGTCCCTGAATGCTTTGATATCTATATCGTAATGGTCAAATTTAAAGACAGTGGCATTTATTATTTTTTTTACTAAATCAGGATCTTTCTTTTCCAGTTGCCGGAGCAATTCATAATCATTAATACCATCGCGCATCGCCTCAAGGCGTATGGAAGAATAAAGCTTGTTGTATGCAGGGTAAACAATATAGCTATCTCCTCCTGGCACTACATTTCCATCGTCAAACATCCCAGTGACGTCATTATACAGGTCTTTGCGATATGGCATATGCCATGCTGTCAGCCCCCAATGAAGATAACCTGTAACTCCGTATTTGTAATTGAGCCAGTGCAGAAGTCTGGGCATGATCAGCGGTTGTTCAATAAAGCGGTTTGCGTAATTTCCCTGAGGGCCAAGGCAAGTGTAAAACCATACTTCATCACCTGCTTTTTGCCTTTTTTTATAAAAATCATATTCTTTGGCAAGCTGATCAAGTACTGGTACCCACACATCAATGCTGCCAATCAGGTCAGATCCAATATTTGCATCGATGATCTTAGTGCCGGGAATCAGTTTCTTGACATAAGCTGCTATGGCCTTATAAGAGCCGATATTTTCTGCAACAGGCTCATCTGAAACGTGTTGCATGTAATTTTTATCCAGCCCTTTGAGCTTTAAATGTGCCATTAATGCGGGAAAGAACTGATCAAGGTAGTTCTTTGCGCGGCTATCGGAAATGGGCATCCGGTGCATGCTGATCTTTTCATTTTCAAGGAGCGGAACATCGACGCCAAACTGGCTGGTCCAATCGCCCATACGGTATCCCACGTGGCTTCCTGCCATTCTTTTTAAGACGCCTGCTTTTTGATAAATAGAAACCATTCTGTCCAGGTATGTAAAATCAAAGCTGTATTTGTCGCCGTCAATTTTATATTGAACCAGTGTTTGAACAGGAAGCATTACTACGTTTTGGCCGGTTCCTTTTATGCGCTGGGCGATCAGCCCGATCAGCTCCCAATATCTTTCGGTATAAAATTCAACAGGTTTGCCATTGTTCAGGAAGCTCAGGCTTTCCGGAGTATGGTGGATCCAGTTGGTGACCCATAAAGAGGTTTCTGCAATGGTAACCGGATATACCCTCATAACGAAATTACGGTTTTGGATAATTGATTTCCCAGACGATAAAGCTGAGATCTTAACAGAACCCCGGTAAATTCCCTGGCTGGCCTCTATTGGCACAGGTATGGTGATCCAAATAGACTGAGGCTCACCGGCAGGCAGGTTAAATGTGCTGTCTGTAAATATAGGGTCGGGAAAGTATCCTGAAGGAGAGATGAGCTGATTTCTACCAGGACTGGGAACCGTCCTTCCAAGTCCGACATAGCCCACAAAACCCATCTGCGAAGGTTTTAACGGCTGAGAATTCTCTTTAGTTATTGCGTTAGCTGCCTGTATTGATACCTTTTGCAGATCAACTTTACTTTTTATTACCAATTGTAATGTGGCGGTTTCCCCTTTTGCTACCCTGATTGTGTCAGGCTCGTCTATAAAATATGTCCTGTCTTTCAATACTTTTTCCAATGGATCAAGCTGATAGATCCTGAGGTTGTTCTGCGCAAACAGAAGACCCGGGAGCATAAACAGTAGTAGAAAAATTTTCATTGTAATAGGATTAGCGGAATTTGCAACTGTCATTTGAGTTTAAAACCAGGGAACATAACTATATCCATTTGATTTAGTACAAGATATTGAGAATAACAATAACTGTCACCTCATCAACGAAAATAAAAAACATACAAATGTTTGCATCTTGAGTTCAGGTCGTATAAAAATGAATAAAATGAATAGGTCATTGAAACCTGTGGCTCTCGGGCTATTAGAAAGCTCATAGAGTTAATAAATGTGGTTCAGTTCGATTGAGCCGATAAAATCAGGTATTTGAACAGATCTAAGCGACATTGATATTTACAGATATTGACTTACATTCGTTTCAATGTTTGGCCAAAGCAGAGGCGTATCCTGAAAAGCCTGTAATGAGTAAGGAAAGAAAAATGATAATATAATCCCTGTTATGAAAAATCTGGATTTAAAAAATCTTGGTGTTCAGGAAATGAACACAGCTGAAATGGCAAAAGTTGAAGGTGGTGGTCTACTTGGTGGTGCGTTGACAGGCCTCTTAGGCTCCGTTGCCTTAACCGTAAACACACTTTCGAATGATGCTTCAGCTTTTCTAAGCAAAACATTAGCAAATGCTTTGAGATTTGTTTGGGGCTTGTAAGAAAAATTAAAAGCAGCCATTATTCAGAAATTTCGGAATAGTGGCTGCTTTAATATTTAACATATGGCCCTATCCTCCTATACTGAAGATATGATTTCAAGTACGGCTATCGTCTATCGGTCACAGATCGGCAGATCTACCAAAATCATTTATCAGATTACCGTACTGGCGATATTGGCGACACTGGCTGCACTTCCGTTTATTAAAACGCCCATCAGTGTAAAGAGTTCAGGACTGCTCCAGTCTTCTGTTGAGAAAACAGAGCTGACAATTCCTGTAAACGGCAGGCTTATCCAGTATAAACTTACCGATAATAAGAAATTAAAACAGGGTGATACCCTGTTGGTGATAGATGCTGCTTTACCTAAACAGCAGGGCAACCTGGTTCAAAACCGTCAGGGACAGATCCGGCAGTTCCTGAATGATATTAGTCAGTCCTTAAAGTACATCGACAGGAATGGTTACAGCTACCCAAGTTTGCAAACCGGACAGTACAATGCGTCCTGGCAGCAGTTTGTCCAGGAACTGGAGAACGCACGAATAGCTAAAAAGCAAGCAGAAACCACATTCAACCGGTACAACAAGCTTTATCAGAGCAAAGTACTCACCCAATCTGAATACGAAAAGTATAAATTTGAGGCGGAGCAAACAGAATCCGCTTTTTTAATGGTGAGTACAAAATACCGCACCCAGTGGCAAACAGAAGCCAATGCGCTTCGTAACGAACTTCGTGAATTGTCCGGGCAGCAGGTAGAACTAAATGAACAAAAAAAACAATACATACTCCGCGCACCAATAGATGGTTCTGTTCAAAATCTGGCAGGATTGCAAAAAGGCGCATATGTATTCGCGAATCAAAAGATTGGCGAAATCTCACCTAATGCAAGTTTAACGGCATTCTCCTACATTAAACCGGCCGATATCGGGCTGATCAAGCCCGGACAGGAAGTCCGCTTTCAAATAGATGCATTCAACTACAACCAATGGGGCCTGGCGACAGGAAAAGTAATTGACATCTCTGATGATATTATTATTATAAATAATGGTCAGCCTGTATTTAAAGTAAAATGCAGCCTGAATCAAAATTACCTGATGCTGAAAAACGGATATAAGGGCTTCTTAAAAAAAGGGATGAACTTTACAGCCCGTTTTACGGTCACAGAAAGGAGTTTATACCAGTTACTTTATGATAAGGTAGACGATTGGGTAAACCCGAATGTTGAAGATATAAGAGCAGGCAATGAGCATTAAGGTAAAACAACACGACATCACCGATTGCGGGGCAGCTTGTATTGCATCCATAGCGTCTTACTATAAATTAAACCTGCCTGTTGCAAGAATCAGGCAGCTGGCTGGTACCGATAAAAAAGGAACAAATGTTTTGGGCATGGTCGAAGCTGCCCAAAAACTGGGATTTGAAGCTAAAGGAGTAAAAGGAACTTTTGAGAGCCTGTTTAAAATCCCCAAGCCTGCGGTTGCGCATCTTATAGTGGAAAACCTCCTCCTGCATTATGTTGTAATCTATAAGGTTACCGGAAAGTATGTTGAAGTCATGGATCCCATCGACGGACAACTGCACCGCAAAAGCCATGAACAGTTTAAGAAGGAATGGACCGGGGCACTTGTTTTGCTGCTGCCTGCTGAAGAATTTCAAACCGGAAATGAGAAGCTCTCTGTACATGGCCGTTTCTGGAACCTGATCAGGCCACATAAAAGTATACTGATACAGGCGCTTTTCGGAGCTATCGTTTATACTATTCTTGGCTTGTCTACCTCTGTATTTGTGCAAAAACTGGTCGATTTTGTATTGGTAGACGGTAATAGTAACCTTCTGAACCTGATGAGCATTGCAATGATCATCATTCTGTTGCTGCAGCTCTTCATTGGTACAGCAAAAACCATATTTACATTAAAGACCGGTCAGATGATCGATGCCAGGCTTATATTGGGTTATTATAAACACCTGTTAAAACTGCCACAGCAGTTCTTTGACACCATGCGGGTAGGCGAAATCATTTCACGCATCAATGATGCCGTGAAGATCAGAGCATTTTTAAATGATGTCAGCATTAACTTTCTGGTTAATATTTTCATTGTGTTCTTTTCGTTTGTCATGATGTTCACCTATTACTGGAAACTCGCGCTGATTATACTCACGGTTATTCCTTTGTATCTGCTCATCTACTTTATCACCAACAAACTGAACAAAAGGGAACAAAGAAAACTGATGGAAGATTCTGCAGAATTGGAATCTCAGCTGGTTGAAAGCCTGAACTCAGTTGGTACTATAAAACGTTTTGGACTGGAAGGTTATGCCAACGAGAAAACGGAAACACGTTTTATAAAATTGCTGCAGACCGGCTTCAAATCAAATATGAATTCGCTCTTTGCAGGGACATCTTCTGAATTAATCTCCCGTTTACTGACGATTATATTGCTTTGGATAGGTGCAGGATATGTATTGGACAGTAAGATCACACCCGGGGAACTGCTGTCATTCTATACACTCATCGGCTATTTTACAGGACCGGTTTCCTCGTTAATCGGCATGAACAAAACTGTACAGGATGCCGTGATTGCAGCCGACAGGCTTTTTGAGATCATGGATCTGGAGCGCGAAAAGGATGAAAATCAAATTGAACTGACACCAGATAAAATAGGCGACGTCCGTTTTGAAAACGTTTATTTCCGGTATGGAACCAGGGTTAATGTGTTTGAAAACCTGAATCTTACAATTCCAAAAGGGAAATTTACTGCAATAGTCGGTGAGAGCGGATCGGGTAAATCGACACTTATGTCGATCCTTCAAAATATTTATCCCATACAACAGGGAAATGTAAGTATCGGGAAATATGATCTGAAATACATCAGTAACACTTCTCTTCGCCAGTCGGTGTCTGTTGTGCCCCAACAGATCGATCTTTTTGCTGGCAATGTGATTGACAACATTGCCCTCGGGGATTATGATCCTGACATGCAGAGAATTATTGACATCTCTACCCAATTGGGGATCATGGATTTTATAGAGACCCTGCCGCAGGGTTTTCAAACTTATCTCGGTGAGAATGGGACCACGCTATCCGGCGGACAAAGACAGCGGATCGCAATTGCCCGGGCAGTATACCGTAATCCTGAAATTCTTATTCTTGATGAAGCAACCTCCTCGCTGGACTCAATGTCAGAGCTTTATGTACAAAAAATGATTGATCTTCTGAAGGCAGATCACAAAACGGTTATCGTCATCGCCCATCGTCTGAGTACGTTAAACAATGCGGATCAAATTATTGTACTGGATAAGGGTAAAGTTATTGAACAGGGAAGCCATGACGAACTCCTGCTAAATTCACAATCGGCATATGCGGGCCTTTGGAAATTTCAATCTTTGTAGTATTCTATTCTGGTCCTTGGCAAACTCTGTGGATAATTTTCGCGTACAAACGCAAGCATCTGCTCCCTGATCTCACACCTCAGGTCAAATGCATCAGATGAGGTACCTGCGCTTATTAACAACCGGATTTCAATTGTATCTGGTTTATTGTCAGTAATCTGAACTACATTGACCCTTCCGTCCCAGAGCGCATTTGAATGCAGTATCCGGCTCAGTTCATCTCTTAACGGCTCAATCGGTACTGAATAGTCCAGATACAAAAATACTGTCCCTAACAGCTGTGCTGACACCCTGGTCCAGTTTTGGAATGGCTTTTCTACAAAATAGGTAATCGGCAGGATAAGACGGCGTTCGTCCCAAATATTGACAACCACATAAGTCAGTGTGATCTCCTCTATCCTGCCCCACTCGCCTTCCACAATCACTACATCGTCTATACGAATGGGTTGAGTAAAAGCGATCTGGAAACCAGCCAACAGGTTGCCTAGTGATTTTTGCGCAGCAAAGCCGATGATGATACCGCCTATACCGACTCCAGTTAACAACCCGGCACCAATTTTCCGCATACTTTCAAAGCTCAGCAAAACTATAGCGACGGTAATCAAGATGATCAGGGAAACTGTCAGCTTTCTGACAAACTGAAGTTGTGTTTTTATCTTCCGTTCCTTTAGATTGTCTGCCTTCTTCAGATCATATTTATGATAGAAGTAGTCTTCCATTATTTTAATGACCCGGATCAGGGTCAGTGCTACCAGTACAGTAAACAGGATTTCAAAAGTCTTGTCAAATGTAAGCCGGTGATCTGCGGATATAGTCATGAAAGACAGCGCAACATTTAAGCACAATAACGGTAAAAGAAAATTTACAGGCCCCTGAAGGTTTTTAATAATGGTGCTGATGATAAAAGTGAGCCAAAAACGGGAAAAAAACATAAAAATTTTTCGCAGTATGAAGCTGAGCAGCATTCCCAAACAGATAGCGGCAATGGCAATTAACAGGTTATGTGAATAAACAGATAAATCCATAGGCAGCGGCATTTTAAGTTCAGCGATTTATGGTTGTTCAACAAAGCAGCGTCAAAATAGTTTAGTGCATCTTCTGTGAGGAGTCTGAATAGTTCGTCGATTTTTATAAGCCGTTGGTCGTGAGTTATCTTAATCTGGTATAATACAAAGGAGTCCGCTGCAACATTTTTTCTGTAAGAGCATCTTATTAACAAAGAATTAAAGAAAATTAAAAATTCACAACGGTGAAACTTGCCGAAACAAGCTTCACGACAAAAAATAGAAATCATGAAAACTCTAACTCAAACATTATTCGCAACAGCATTAGCTGCAGTTATTTTAGGAACATCAGCACTGGCTACTTTTGCTCATACCGGTCCTAAAACCGGAACTTCAAAAGCTACTGTTTCAGCGGTGACTTTCAACAAGGTAATTGTATCCGGAAACGTGAAAGTAATTCTCGTTCAGGGAGCAAAAGAAGCTATTAAAGTAGACGATAATTTTGATGCCTCAAAAACTACCATTAAAAGAAACGGCTATAAGCTCATAATCCATTCCACTGAGATCGAACCGGTTACCATAACGGTTTCAGTAAAAGATCTTCAGAGAATCGATGTATCAGGTATCTCCTCAGTCGAAACTAAAGGTAAATTTGATCTCAAATACCTCCAGATCTTCATGAGCTACAGTTCATCGGCCATCATCAATGCCAAAACAGGCAGTCTGTACACCAATATCAGTGATGCTGCAGAATTGAAATTGAGTGGTTCAACTGACGACCATACGTTTATAGCTAATCAAAATGCAAAAGCAGATCTTGATCATTTTGTGTGCAACAGGGCAGAACGTTTGACCGACGAATCCATTGCAGCCATAAGCTTAAACAGAGCTATAGTTGCGAAAGCAAGATAACTATTCAAAAACCACTGTTTTATTTCCATAAACAAAGACCCTGTCGCCCAGCACGAGCCTCAGGGCTTTTGCCAATACGGCAGTCTCTATTTCCTTGCCCGACCTGACCATGTCTGAAGCGGTAAACGAATGGTTTACAGGGATGATCTGCTGTGCAATAATAGGTCCTTCATCCAGATCATCGGTTACGAAATGAGCCGTTGCTCCTATTAGTTTTACACCTCTTTCAAAAGCTTGTCTGTAAGGGTTCGCTCCTGCGAAAGCCGGAAGAAAAGAGTGGTGAATGTTGATGATCCTGTTTGGAAAATGTGTGACGAATCCGTGGGAAAGAATGCGCATAAATTTAGCAAGAACAATATAATCAGGTGCATAACTGTCAATGAGCTTGATGATCTCCTGCTCAGAATCCCTTGAGACATCTTCATAAGATACCAGGTGAAAAGGAATTTCAAAACGTTCACATATCTTTCGGAGCACCGGATGATTTCCGATTACGCAGCTCACCGAGGCACCGAGTGTCCCAAAATTATTACGGACCAGTATATCGGCGAGGCAATGGTATTCTTTTGTAACCATGACAACTATGCGTTTATCAGGCAGCGGATTAACATGTACTTCTGCGCCTTCCGGAAGAATGGCGATCAATTTGTTTGTAAGTGTATGCTCATCTCCGTTTCCGTCAACCTCCAATCGCATAAAAAATCTGTTCTCTGCTTTCGCGACATATTCCCTCATGGAAACAATATTGAGCCCGGCTTCAGCAAGCAATCTGGAAATATCCGCAACCAATCCAATCTGATCTTTACATTGTATTATTACTATCATGCTCTAAAATAAAAAAAGTATATCTTTGTTTATCATGATTAGAATAAAATACCTTCTATTATTGGTCTGCATAGCGGGATGCTTTGCAGCCTGCAAGAAAAATGAAAAACCTTTTGACGACGTGGCGCAATTCCAAATAGATACCACTGCGATTAGAAGCTTTGTGAAGGAAAAGGGCCTAACAAATGTAGTTAAAAGTGAGAAATACGGGATCTTCTATCAGATCATTGAACCAGGAACAGGTGAGACAACTTATGATAGGTACACAATAATTACTGCTGACTATGAAGGCCGTTTTTTAGATGGAAGAGTATTTGATTCCGGAACAAATATTGATTTCTCATTAGAAGGGGTAATTCAAGCCTGGCAATTTGCTGTTCCGGAAATCGAAAAAGGCGGAACAATTCGTTTCATTACACCGTCCTTCTATGGATATAAAAATATCGCCAATAGCCGGATTCCGGCAAATTCCATACTCGATTTTACTGTTACGATAAAAAATATAAAGCAACCGTAGCGGCAATTTTTTACCGAGGTTTTGTCGCTGTTCACCGATGGTTTCAATAGCCCGGCCTTAAAGCCATTTATTCGGCCGTTTTTATCCTCCATCTTTACCTTATAATATTTAAGTGTTACAGATTAGGAATAATGAATATGGCAATTTTTAAAACTTCATTAAAAGACAAGCAGGATTTGACCGCTATCGAGCCTGTATTTAATATTTTATTCGGAGAAAAGAACTGGCTGTTCGCATTTGAAGACAAGCTTCTCAAAGTAATGTCGTCGGTGCCTTGCGTAGATGTAGTACGTCACCTTTTACATGAGAGGGGTTTCTTTTGTGAAGAAGTAGCCCCCTATTCTGCCATTTAATTCTCTTCAGGAGAAGGGCTGATCACCGTCCATCCCCCATCAATAACGAGGCTTTGTCCAGTAATGTGCCTTGCTTGTTCCGAAACAAGGAATAAAGCTGCGCTGGCAATATCAGTCGTATAAGCAGGCCTCCCCATCGGTGTGATCCTTGACCATACCGACATATAATTCGGATCATCCAGCGTCCTTTCCGTTAGTGTAGCACCGGGTGCAATCGTATTTACATTGATTTTATAAGGAGAGATTTCCAGTACAAGATTTTTTGCCAGCATCTCGATTGCCGCCTTGGACATACCATAGGCAGCCAGATCTTTATGGGCCTGATGTCCGGTTACAGAAGAAGTGAACAAAAGAGAACCGCCGTGACCCTGCTTTTTCATCTGGTTTACAGCCGCCTGGGCCAAAAGAAAGGTACCTGCAATGTTTACGTTTAAAACCCTGGTCAATGAATCTTCCGGATAAGTTAAGAAATCCCCAAATAAAGTAATCCCTGAATTCGCAATAGCGATATCTAGCTGCCCGGTTGTATCAACAGCGAGACTGATCATACTGTTTATAAAATTCTTATTACTTGAATTTCCCGCACAAGCGATGCATTTTCCATTTTCCGACCTGATCTTTGAGGCTGCTTCACTTGCCAAAATCTCATCAATATCATTTAAAATGACCGTTGCTCCAGCTGCAGCCAGCTGCCGGCAAATCTCAAAACCGATGCCCTGTCCGGCACCTGTAACTATTGCTGTCTTATTGTTAAACTGTGTTGAAGACATATTCTATTATTCCTTGCTTTAAATTTGAAAATTTTAATTAATGTGAGTCCCTCAGCACTTCGCTTCCCGAGCTTCCTTTTAGAAAGTCAAAATCGGCACCGAGATTTGCCTGTTCTACATGCTGAACATATAATTTTGCATAGCCCCTTTTAAATACCTCCGGCTGCTTTACCAATGCAGCCCTTCTTTTGCTCAGTTCTTCATCATCTACCAACAGGTTTAATGTTCTGTTTGGGACATCAAGAGCAATCAGGTCACCGTCTTTCACCAGCGCAATGGTACCGTTTTCTGCAGCCTCCGGTGAAATGTGCAGCACTACGGTCCCGAAACCTGTACCGCTCATCCGTCCGTCAGAGATCCTGATCATATCCGTCACGCCTTTATCCAGCAATTTTTTAGGGAGGCCCATATTCCCTACTTCAGGCATTCCGGGATAGCCTTTGGGCCCTACATTTTTAAGCACCATTATGCTATTTTCATCAATATCCAGTTCAGGGTCATCTATACGTATTTTGTAGTCCTCAATATTTTCAAATACCACCGCCTTGCCCGTATGCTGCATTAACCTTGGATCCGCTGCCGACGGTTTTATGATCCCCCCTTCGCAAAGGTTCCCTTTTAGTACCGCAACTCCGGAATCAAGTTTAAACGGATCTTCCAGCGTGGCAATTACCTTTCTGTTCAGGACTTTTGCTTTATGGAGATTCTCGCCAATGGTCCTGCCGTTTACGGCAATGCAGCCGGTATTGAGCCGGGTTTCAATTTCTTTCATTACTGCAGGTAAACCTCCTGAATAATACAGGTCTTCCATAAAATATTCACCTGAAGGCTGAAGATTGGCCAATAATGGCAGGTTGCGGGAATAACGGTCAAAATCACTAATATGAAGATCTACGCCTACCCTGCCGGCTATCGCCAGCAGATGGATCACGAAATTAGTTGATCCGCCAATGACTGCGTTTATTTTTATCGCATTTTCAAAGGCTTCCCGCGTTAGTATATCAGAAGGCTTCAGATCCTCTTTCACCATTTCAACTATCCTTCTGCCTGAAAATTGGGCAAGCACCTTTCTATTGGAATCGGCAGCAGGAATAGCTGCATTTTCAGGCAGCGAAAGCCCGAGCGACTCTACCATACACGCCATGGATGATGCGGTGCCCATTACAGCGCAATGACCGCGGCTCCGGCACATCCCTGCTTCCGCAAGGTTCAGTTCCTCTTCCGTCATAATACCAGAACGTACATTTTCAGAAAACCTCCAGATGTCACTTGTCCCAATATCCCTGCCTTCATATTTTCCGGTCAGCATTGCGCCGCCGGATACCACTATTGCAGGTATGTTTACACTACAGGCCCCCATTACCAGTGAAGGTGTGGTTTTATCACATCCGCACATTAAGACTACACCGTCAATAGGATTGGCCCTTATGGATTCTTCCACATCCATGCTAACCAGGTTCCGGTATAACATTGCAGTAGGTTTAATTAGGGTTTCCCCTAAAGACATTACTGGAAACTCTACAGGAAGTCCCCCAGCCTGCAATATTCCTCTTTTAACAGACTCAGCCAGTTCTCTGAAATGCGCATTGCAGGGGGTTAGCTCAGACCAGGTATTACAGATACCTATTACTGGTTTTCCGCGGAACTCATCGTCCGGGATTCCCTGGTTCTTCATCCAGGCTCTGTAGATAAACCCATCCTTGCCTTTTTTCCCAAACCATTGCTGGCTTCTTAGTTTTTTTTCCATGATATCTTATTATAGATCAGCATAATGAATGCTCGTTCCTCTAACGTTTGTTTTGACAATAAATACATTGCCGCTTTCAGGGTAAGTCTCTAACTCTTCTTCTGACAGGCCCGACCGCGCTGTGGTAATGACCATGTGGTCGAGCTCCGCTCCGGCAAAACAGCAAGCGGTAACATGTGGCACCGGAATATCAATAAAATCCACCATTTGTCCGGTCTGCAGATCAAATCTTGCGACTCCGTAGCCACCCCATAACGCAACCCAAAGCATACCTTCTTTATCTAGAGCCATACCATCGGGCAGGCCCAGATCGGCAGGGATTTTAACAGCAACCTTCTCAAACTGAATGGCTGCCGTTTCCGCATCATATAAATAAGCATAAATTTCAGCTTTTACACTATCGGTATAATACATTCTTTTATGATCTGCTGAAAAGACGATGCCATTTGGAATAGAAATATTGCTAATCTCTTTCGTTATTAATCCCGTATTGGTTACACAATAGATAGCGCCCGAATTCTCTTGATGATTCAGTTCCATTGTGCTGATCCATAACCTGCCGCGGACATCAGCACCTCCATCATTACATCTGAAATTGTTCCAGTCTACCGCTGGAGATGGCAACCAGGTTAGCTGCTTTGTCAGCAAATCAAATTTGGCTGCGCCGCCCTGTAAACCCAACACCAGCTTGTTCTTTTCAGCCGGAATGATCACTGAAATCCGGTAGTCAAACTGGTGCCGCAGCACAGATTCTCTGTCCCAATTGTATTCAAAAATAGTTCTGGCCTCAACATCTACCCAAAAAAAAGTTCTTCTTTCAGCGTGCCATACAGGGGATTCCCCTAATTCACAATTTGATCTGCATAAAACTTCGACCATAAAAATCTCGTTCTGGATGTATCTACTGGGTATATCTGGTTAACTGGCGTCCAACTTGTAGATACAAGTTGGACGCATTAGTAAAAATAGCAAATAATTTCTTTTTTCTGATTCTATCATCACGAAAAAGAAAGACGATCAACGAAATGCCAGCAAGCTATTTAGCTCCTGAAATTTCAAACACATGAATTCCCGACGGCACTCTGCCCGCATAAACAGCAGACTGCCTTTTCAGGGCCTTCACAGTTATTGGCTTTCCGTTATGCAGTACCTTATGCTTTCCTGGGATCAGCGGCAGATACACTTCTGCTTCCATATTAGCAGGTAATGTGAAACTCAGTAAATATTTATCGTTATTTTGAACTTTAATCCGGACATCACCACGTATTGTTGGGACTAAGGATTCGGCAAAAGAAAGGTCTGCGGTCTGCGGCCGGATTGCTATCAGTTCAAATCCGGCTTTAAGCGGCTCTATCCCCATCAACCTGCGTGGAATGATGTTGGCCGGTGCAGCTCCCCAGGCATGGTTCCAGTCCTGATTAGGTTTAAACTTGTTGTCCCATGCCTCGAGCGTGATCGTAGATCCTGCTTTGATCATGTTATACCAGCTTCTGTCAAATGTAGCAGTAAGTAGTTCCAGCGCATGCCCGGCATCACCTCCATCGTACAGCGCATCCATTAAGAACTGGGACCCGTAGACACTGCAGGCCATTCCTCTCGATCGGATAAATTTCATTACCGATGACACATACCGTTCCGGTACAAGGCCAAAATGCAGCGCAAACATATTGGAATGCAACGAAGCATGACTTGTAGTATCACCGTCTTTATATATACCCAGCTGTTTATTCAGGAAATATTTGTTAAACACTTCCTTAACCTCTCTGTACGCTGCAGCATACTTCCTAACATCCGCCGTATTTCCTGTTGCAGCGGCGATCTTTTCCATCAGCACCAGCGCCCGGTAGTGAAAGGCATTGGTCACCGCATTATACTTATTAAATACAAAACCATCTGTTTCACTTACCGGCCAGTCTACGATGTCCTTAATTTTACCTTTAAACTTTATAGATGTCCCAAATTCAGACGTCTGTAATCCCGTGATTGTTGATATCAACCCGTTCTTTTCTTTTAACGCCATCAAAGTTCTGTTTTTCAGGAGCTCATAATTGGCCGTTAGAGAACGAACATCACCGGTATACAGATAGTCATTCCAGGAAATGATCAGCGCCTGTAGTATCCATTCTGTAGGCCAGGTTGGGTGCTGTAAAAGGTATTCTGCTGACCGACGTGCCATTGAATATTCTCTGTCGACACCATAATGCCCCAACTGGTTGATCAGTGCATCGGCTTCATATGGGATGCGTTCCCTGTCGCCATCTACATAGATCCCAGCAAAAGATGTGGCCTTTATAGAATATTTGCACAGCTCCCAGATCTTATTAAGTGTGTCGTTGGAAGACGTGAATGAGGCAGCGGCATCATTAAAAGGATAATGTACTATTTCCCTGATCACATCCTGATTTGCCACCAGCGTTTTCTTATATCCTTCCAGTTGTGCGTATCTGAAAGGCAATACCTCTCCGATATATGCAGGCATTTTAATAGCTGTAGGCCCTGTATTCCGCTTGTCGGCCTGTATTTTAATACGGTAGGTGTGCTTACCTTTCATGAGGGGCAGGCTGATTCTATAATAGCGGATAGTACCGCCGGGTTTAGGATCAAGCAATCCGTCTTTAACAGCCTCGCCCAAGCTTACCTGTACAGTATCCAGTCCCGTATCGGAAGTCAGTCTTATCTGCAGCTGCCCAAATGCATCCTTACCAAAATCAAATAGTTGTACATCGTTCATATGTACAGAAACCTTCTCAGGCGCCTGCATTGTTTTCACCAATGGTTCAAATGATGATCTATAACCGGACAGATCTTCTCCTGTCCGGAATGCCTTAATATCTGACCACTCACTTTCGCCTCCTCTATTTGTAAAGGTCTTTACCCGCCAGAAATAGGTTCTGGAAGGCCGCAGGTCACTGCCTTCAAAAAGGACCGCCACTGATTTAACACTCTGAACACGTTTACTGTCCCAGATTGTCCCTTTACCGGCCATTGCGGCTGCAAGCGAATCGGCAACGATAATCTGGTAAGCCGTCTGAACTGTTCCATTGCCCTTTCCAGGTACGACCCAACTAAAGAAAGGGCGGGAAGAACAGATTTGGGCAAATTGAACAGGTTCAATGGCCCCATCAACAGTCCAAAGAGGAATCGATGATACCAATCCATTGATATAAACTCTATCTGTATTGGAAAGCAGGTCTGTCAGTAGTCCTGTGGGCCGGTTTTGCGCCAAAGACTGAAAAACACATAGCAGGAACAGTGCAACATTTACGTGGATTATCTTCATTAATGCTTTTTTATTTACAGCTTCACTTGGTTTAAAAGCTGAAAATAAGCATTTAATGTAAATAATTATGTCCGATATAGTCAAGTCCGGCTGGAGTGATAGCCGCCGAATGCTGAATGGACCGCCTGTCTATCGTAATAAATCCCAATTGTTCAAGTTCCTCGTATTGTTCTTCCATGCCACCAAGGATCGATGAACTGACTTGCTGGTCGATAACTTCTAGTAATGATTTAATCTCGTTTGCTTCCATATTTGTTAGATATTTTTTGCACTGTTTAATTAATCAAAGGTCATTTTATTGGTTTTAACTAAAGTTAACTAAAAAAACATAGATACAATCATCAAATAAAAACTTTCATGAGCACTTCACAATTAAGTTTTATATTAGCCTGTAATCACTTATAAGCTATTAAACACATGAACACCAGAAGAAGCTTTTTGTATAAGGGAATGCTAGGGATAGCTGCCGGTACAATCGTAAACATTCCATCCATCTTTGCTAAACCCAGCCTTTCAGAAAAACCAAAAGCAGAAGATGATAGTTTCAAGTTAGCCGTCGCGGGGTACAGTTTTGTAAATTTCAATCTGGAGGAATCGCTGAAAATGATGAAAAAAGTTGATGTGCACCATTTGTGCATTAAAGATTTCCATTTGCCTTACAAAAGTACTGCCGGGCAGATAGCTGCCTTTCATGCTGCATTAAAAGAAAGCGACGTTACCGGTTATGCGGTAGGGCCCATTTATACAAAAACAAAAAAAGACATTGACAATGCCTTTGACTATGCTAAACGTGTTGGGGTTGACCTGATCGTCGGCATTCCAGTACACGACGATCTTGTATATGTTGCACAGAAAACAAAAGAATACAACATCCGCTATGCGATCCATAACCATGGACCGGAGGACGAATTATATCCTACTGCCGAAAGTATCTATACGCTCATCAAAGAACTTGATCCTCGGGTCGGGATCTGCTTTGACATGGGGCACAACGCAAGAGCAGGGCATGACTCCATTGCGGATCTGCAAAACTATTCCAAAAGAATTTTCGATATACACTTAAAAAACATTACTGTTGCGACCAAAACAGGCGCTACCTGTGAACTTGGACGGGGAGTGATCAATATTCCGGCTTTCGTAAAAATGCTTCGAAAATCAGGTTATTCAGGACATTGCGGTCTGGAATATGAAAAAGACATGAAAGATCCATTAGCAGGAATTGCTGAATCTGTTGGTTATTTCAGGGGAGTTTGTGAGGGCACGCGATAAAATCATCAGGCATTAAACAAGTTCCTTATGTTACGATAAGAAATATCAGAATAGTCATTGATATACAAATCGCATGGAGGCAGTTCTTCCCTGGTATGTGAGGTCAGTACGCCTACCACTTTCATACCTGCATTGATCGCTGCAGAAACACCAGAAAAAGAGTCTTCAAAGACCACGCATTGCGCTGGGCTGATCCCCAGGTTAGCAGCAGAAGTCAGGTATACTTCTGGATCCGGTTTATGTTTTTTGACATGTTCACTGGCCATGACAGATCCTAATTTTTCACGGATCAATACTCTACTCAAAATTAACTCCAGATTTGCCTGGGGAGCAGAAGTGGCTACACCCAGTTTTACGCCATTGTTTTCCAGGTCGGCAATAAAGTCGATAAGTCCTGATATTGGCTCAACATGCGATTCGTAGATCTTTCTAAACAGGCTTTCTTTTTCATCTTCAAGCCGCAGCAGTTCCTCACCTGTTACCGGCCGCTGTAAAAAATGACTGAGGATATAGCTGTTGCTCTTTCCAAACATATGCTGCGCAAATTCTTCATCTGTTGGATTTAAATTACGTATTGAAAAGAATTCTCTAAAAGCAATGGAGTGATACGGATTGGTATGACAAATGACTCCGTCCATGTCAAAAATAGCAGCTATCTCGTTCATGGCTCAAAGATAAAGATAATAATATTGAACTTACATCATGTACCAGGCAAGTACGTAAAATATTGTTATAGCGAGTATTATGTAACAAGTTCTCATTTTACACCTCCTTTTTTAAAAAGTACGCAATTTTATCCTTGGGGGTTGCCTGAATAATATTATATTTGCCAACGCTAAAGGATTCTGTTTAAGAATTTCAATTGCCCGGATGGCGAAATTGGTAAACGTTGCGGTCTCAGAAGCCGTTGGAGTACAATCCTTGAGAGTTCGAGTCTCTCTTCGGGCACATCATAAAAAGAGTTCCAAATATTTGGAACTCTTTTTTTTGACATATAACACACCGAAAATCAAATTTTTCAAAAAAACACGTTCTAAGGGAAGGAAAGTTAGGCTTCTGTCATTCCAGCAAACAAATTACTTGATCAGTATGGCTATTGCATCGGTTAAGTCATTATTAGTCCTGAATTACTTAAAATATGGGTCCGTTGACCTATAATCTAATAAGAATAGGTGATACTTTAAATTTGCTTCTTCAGGAAAAACCTAAAACTTAACCGTCTATGTCATGAGATTTCAACAAGTCTTTCATAGCGTCGACCACTAAACTCAAACACGTATCGTACAAACGGCTTGTATACATTCTTTATTGTTACGGTATGGGTATATTGTATACTTGGTGAAATAATGGGACCCTTGTAATTACCAATAATGACCTCACCCGCATGGGATAAGACCTCAAAGGAAATCAGCTTAACAGGAACATAATACCCGTTCATAAACAAACCCGACACAGTTGCAGACATGTATCCATCTACCGTCACCTTAGAACCGGCTGTCACTTGGGTAAAGATCATTTCCTCGGGCTTGGTGACAAGAACCTGGCAACCTGCCTGTATATTGGGATTGCTGTTGGAAATGGCCCAAATGATCGCCTCTCCTTTTCCTTTTGCCACAATCTTACCCTGCTGATCAACGGTAATAATGCTGGTGTTTGAAGAATTCCATCTTAATGATTTATCCTTCGCATCCTCTGGTAACACAGTTGCGTTTGCCAGATATTCCTGATCCACGGTTAAGGACAATGTAGTTGTGGACAATATGATTCTCTGGACCTGTATCGGTTTCACGGTGACTTGGCAGGTTGCTGTTTTTTGACCATCCGCAGAAGTAACCCGGATTGTTGTCATTCCTTCTTTTCGACCAAGTACAGTTCCGTCAACTACACTGGCGACCTCTGGATTTTCCGAAGTCCAGACTAACCGCTTATCTGTCGCATGAGCTGGCAATATCTGAGGTATCAGGCGTACTCCGATGCCAACAGACACCGTCGTTTGCAAAAGATTTAGTGAAACCGACTCTATCGGTACCAGAGCCACCTGTATAGTCAATTTCCCCGTTATATCAGTCCCTTTAATTGACGCAACGACATCGGCAGATCCGGCGCCAAGGGCCAGAATTTTATTATCTGAGATCGTACAGACTGTCTCATCCGAACTTGACCATTCGATTTCAAGTTTATCTATGTCGGTTACATCTTGTGGGTGAACCGTATAGGTAACTGGTGTTTCCTCTCCGACCAAAAGAGATGTTTTTTCTGCCTGAAGCCGAAGTGATTGTGGCAAGATTGGAAGTACCCTAATCTTGATCTTTGCAGTAAGCCCCAATTCTTTCGCAACCACAGACACCTCAGTTTCCCCCACCTGATAACCATACACTACCCCGTTCTCCACTCTTGCCACTCCCGAGTTTGCTACCGCCCACTCATAGCCTGGAGCTGTCAATTCAGAGGGTGAATGGAGTACCATCAGCCGGGCAGAACTCCCGACGTCCAGTGTTATCATATTTTCCTTAAAATGAATTTGCGTTACCGCCGCTGGTCTGGAAATATCTCTATTTCGGCTGCAACCAGACACAATAATCAATAAAAGCAGCACCTGCACAAACTTTAACAGCTGATGATGAAGTCTGGTCATTAAAATGGTTATCATTTCGATTGTGATTTGTTTGTTAAAAATTAAACTTGAATACATAAAATTCTGGCCATTAGGGAATGTAGACCCGTGCCCTGAACCGGCCGTTGATATTGGTGGTCTGTAAGAGCATTGGCCCAATGCCGGCATTAGGCACTGTGAAATTGCCCTCCACCCATTTTTCATCCATTTTAGTGATGTTGATACTGCCACCGCTTGCCACCAATCCTGCTTGCTGAGGATCTACATAAGCACTGGTATATCCGCCATTGCCAATCAGAAAGTGAAACTTGTTGCCTGTTGCAGTCAGATCATAAGCGTAAGTCCCTAACCCACCATTCCAGGTCAGCAGAAACTGCCCGCCACCTTCGGCTTCCGGGTTCGAAAGCAAATACCGTTGTCCGGACTTTACCGCAGGGGTTATCGGAAACTTCGTCATCGCCCCTCCGCCTATACTCAGTTCAGCCCAGCCATCACCTGTAATCTCGATATTGGACAACAAAAGAAACGCACCTGTCACGGGCGCGTTAAGGCTTAAGTTCACTGTCGCAATGGTATAGCCGTTCACTAAGGCAGGCGCCTGGTAAGTAATCAAATTTCCGTTTGAGTTAATGATATTTCCCGGCCCGGTTAAATCCCAGGATTTAATAAACTTTGCAGGCAACGGCACCGGCGTCCCTACGGGATATCCCGGTTCAGTTCCCGCGTCACCTGTTAGGGGCACCAGGAGGTCCTCATATTTTGATTCTGTATAAATCAGTGCTTTCACCACCTGCTTTTCACCAGGTTCCAGGCTAGCATGAAGTGGCGACAACGACACCCGGTTCATCACAGACCAGTCACTAAAATGTGTTGTTTTAAAGGTCACTGTTCCCCATTGAATGTCATAGCTGCTGGCGCCAACAAACTTCCATACTCCATTGGCCATTTGGTATGCAAACCCGAAAGTTTCGAGCATGGCCACCGAATCGGCTTCTATATCATACGTATAAGTCACAGACACAGGCTTTTCAAATTGCAGGTCATGCGGAGTAAGTCTGAACGACTGCCCAACGCCTGCGATATTGGTCCTGGTAATGGGCTCAATCCCAATGGTCACGTCCTCTTTCAACGCACCTGCCGGAATATTCAGGGTCACGCCACATTCCAAAGAAGCAAACACTCCGCCATCTGGTCCGATGCGCCTTGTCACTGCCGTCCCCGTTGAGACACCTTTGGGCCGCACCAGACCAACCACCGCGGCATTTTCCTCAGCCACAGGTTTTACTTTATCCTTTTTACAGCCGAGAAGACCAACTGCACATACGATACTGAGCAGGTATACATTTAATTTTTCCATTGTTATATTTTTTATTGCTGCGTTATTTGCTTAATAAATAAACCGGGACAAAATTACCCCAGATGCCGCAGTAGATAAATAAGCGACATCCATCATATTTATAGGTAGTATTACCCATTCTCAATCCCTGCAGGTTAATTATATTTGAACATGTTTTTGAGAAGCGTCCTCCTCACCTGTTTCTTACTAATCACAACCTTAACCGTTGGGGCAAAAGAGATCGTACTGACCTATCCAGAGGCGTTTTATCTGATTAGAAATGTGCAGCTCAGCAAAAACGCATTGTGGATAAACATCACCCTGACAAACAATTCGAGTTCAAATGACTGGTACATCCAGGTACCTCCGCCCGTGAGTGAAGTAGATTTGTACACAGCGCACAAAGACGGCAAGTTTAACCACATCATACTCAATGATAAACTATACTACCAAAACAGACCGGTTAAGGTAAACGGGTTTATCTTGCCATTAAAGCTGGGTAAAGGCGAAACCAGGCAATACTACCTTCGTGTCAAAAATCACTATAAGCTTAAAATTCCTGTTTACGCCGGTACCCTGGAAGCGATTTATGAAGAAGAGCATTTTAAAAATATCGTAAACGGATTTATGTTCGGCGCCTTACTGGCACTGATGATCTATAACCTTTACATATATATTGTTATAAAGGACAGGTCGCACCTTTGGTACTTAGGTTACGTCCTTTCCAATCTCATTTTTTTACTGATCTGGAATGGCTATTTCACCCAGTGGTTACCAGCCTGGAGCCTGAGGCTGTTAACAGGTTCCTCTTCTGCAGCGCTGCTGTTTAGTTTATGGTTCAGCAATGGATATCTCCGGATTGAAATCAACTCCCCGGTTCTCTTGCGGATCAGCAAATGGCTTGTTATAGTATTTGTGATTCCCATTGGAGTCGATCTGGCAGGCTATTCTGTACTCGCGTTTAAGCTGCTCCAGATGACATGGGTAATTGCTGCCGCTTATTGGCTGTTTGCGGGGCTCCATGGATTAAAAAAAGATTTTCGTCCTGCCGCTTATTACCTGGCTGCAGTGGGCTGCTTGCTGACAAGCTACGGTTTCTATGAAGGCTTCCATTCGGGTATGAGTCTTCAAATGGGGCTTTGTCTGCAAGCGATCGTACTTTCATTTGCACTGGCGGTGAAACTGAATGACCTAAAAAAAGAAACCGTGAGATTGCAAGTGGCAATGCTCGAACAGACAGCAGATTTTTCAAAGGCGCTGATCATCAGTCAGGAAAATGAAAAAGAAAGCATATCCAACGAACTCAACATGCGTGTTGGCCAGCAGCTGGTACAACTCAAAAATGAACTATTTATGTTGGAGCGGCAAAGTAAGGGAGCACATCCAGACTTATTTAACAGCATTACGAAAGATATCGGAACAACCATTGAGGAAGTAAGTAATGTATCCTTCTCTCTCAGACCATATCAAATAGAGGTACTTGGATTGAGACGCTCGGTGGAGCGTCTGGTTGAGGATGTAACCACTGACCCGGAAATCAATGTTGACCTGAATATTGATGAAATCGATCAGTTGCTGAACAAAGAAGCGGAGATGAACAGTTATCGGATCATCCAGGAACTGCTCAGTAATTTGATCAAGCATTCCGCAGCCAGTACTTGCAGTTTGAGCATAAAATTAGCAAAAAAGAACCTCAGCATATCTTACCATGACAACGGAAAAGGCTATGATGCCGTTAATATCAGATCAGGCCTTGGATTGTCAGGTATCCGCGAACGGTCTAAATTATTGAATGCAGAACTGACTATGAGCAGCATCCCCAAAGGCGGAACCAGGGTGTACATTAAAATACCTATCCATATCAATAGTATTATCATATGAAAGCAAAAACAACTATACTCATCGCAGACGATCATCCCATATTTTTAAAGGGGCTAAAGGAAGTCATAGAATCAGAACCTGGTTACGAGGTTATTTTTGAAGCCAAAAACGGATTGGAAGCACTTGCAATTGCCCGAACCCGGCTTCCTATGGTGACTATACTGGACATAGACATGCCGGAAATGAACGGATTGGTTGCCGCCGAAGAGCTGATCAAAATTAAGCCCGATGCCAACGTAATACTGCTGACCATGCATAAAGCAAAAGATACCTTCCTGCATGCCCTGGATGTAGGAGTTGCCGGTTATGTATTGAAAGAAAATGCAGTGGTCGATATCATTCAGGCGATAGAAGCTGTTGTAAGCGGAAACTCATACATCAGTCCAGAAATGAGTACTTTCTTGCTGAGCCAGCGCAGAACAGGCAACAATCTAACGTCCGAGAAACTGCTCGGTACCCTCACTCCTTCCGAAATGAAAATTTTGAAGATGGTCGGCAGCTATAAAAGCACAAAAACCATCGCAGACGAACTGTTCATTAGTGAGAAGACCGTATCCAATCACCGGATGAACATCCTGAAAAAGCTAAACCTTAACGGGAAAAACAGCCTGCTGCGGTTTGCCATTGAACACCGGTAACCAAATGACCAGAGGGGCGTATAAAGTACTTTTCAGTACACTCATATTATTGTTATCCAGCAGCATACACTTCTCCTATGCCCGGCAAATTATATTGAAAAACAGAGAAAAAAGCTATACCCTTCATTATCCAGCGTTCCTGGCTGATACAAAGGGAGAGATAAAACTTCAGCAGTTGAGCACTGCTAAATTTGAAGCCTCAGCATACCCTACGTTATCCTTAGGTGCAACCACCGCCTCAGTTTGGATAAAAACCAGCATCATCAATCGTAGTAAAACTACCGGCTGGCATATACAGATCGACAGCCCGCCGGTCCTGCAAACTGTAGAAGTTTACCAGAAAAAAGCGGGCAGTCTGGTCAAAATATTCAGCAGCGATGCCAGTAAAGCTAAAACTACCGGTGATGTTAGGGTCAACAACCTGTTGATCCCTATATCCATACCCATCAACACCGGAACTGAATATTACATACACGCAAGGAGCAACAATATATTAAGGCTGCCCATTAAAATTACTACCTTACAAAAGGCTTTCGAACGGGGCTATCTGACAGACTTAATAAACGGGATTGTCTTCGGCATGCTGATGGCTTTTGCAATTTACAATCTTTTTGTTTACCTGCTGATCAGAGAACTTCCCTATCTGTACTATCTGGGCGCTATCTTTTTCTGGAGTCTGAACCTTTTCTTCTACAATGGCTTTCTGCCGGACATTCTCAGTTCTTTGATCTGGTTGAACAGCGCAGGCACCATCATTGGTTTCGCTAGTCTGTTGAGTATCTTTTTCACCAACTCCTTTTTACAGACCCGGCAAAACAGTCCTGTTTTCAATAAGCTCAGGGGTTTGATGAGCGCGCTTTCAATTGGAATTATAATTATTGATGTCTTTTGGAAAGGGGCATATTCTTTTATGCTCATACAATATTTAATGTACCCATACTTCATGTATTGGTTTGGAGCAGGGATTATAAGCTTTAGAAAGGGCTACAAACCTGCAATTTTCTTCCTTGTAGGTTTCGGATGCCTCATGCTGGGCAATGCGGTGTATAACTTGAAAGACCTCAATATCCTGCCAGACAACCTCTTTACCCAGACCAGTATGCATTGGGGCACACTGCTGGAAGCACTCGTCCTTTCTTTTGCCCTCGCAAGCAGGCTTAATTTTTACAGGAAAGAAAAGGGGCAGATCCAGCTGAAAACCATTGAAGAAAAACGAACTTTTCTCAAAGAGCTGCTCCAACGTCAGGAGCTGGAAAAGAAAAGGGTAGCCATGGAATTACACGACAACATCGGCCAGCAACTGATCGTGATTAAAAACAGGTCCTGGCGCCTACAGCAGCTTGTTGAAGAACCTT
This sequence comes from Pedobacter ginsengisoli, assembly GCF_030244015.1. GTDB lineage: Bacteria > Bacteroidota > Bacteroidia > Sphingobacteriales > Sphingobacteriaceae > Pedobacter > Pedobacter ginsengisoli. The sequence continues at coordinate 1,559,523 of NZ_JASSYX010000001.1, read as the reverse complement.
TAAAGAAACAGGTCAGTATTGTAATCGACCATATCGCAGCGATCATGGCAGAAGTACGTGAGATACTGCACCGTCTAAGGCCATATCAAATGGACCTGATGGGCTTAACCCAAAGCATCAGGGGACTCATCAGCGATACGTTTGCAGATTATGATGTCCGGCAGGGAAATATCGATGAAATCAACGAATGTTTCAATCCGGCAGAATCTATACACATTTTCCGGATCCTTCAATTGTTGTCGGCAGGTATATTGCTTAGTGCCCCTGCTAATGAGATCGGCTATACCGTTACCAAATTTGCTTCCAGTGTCGATTTTCAATTTGACATTCAGGCTGCCCAACAACCATTTAATATGTTGCCCGACATCAACAACAGACTCGAATTGTTGAAGGGCACAATCTCCATAAAAAACATTGGGGAAAGCACCCAAATTACGATCAACATCCCTTTTTACAGCTAAAATAAGCAGTACTACCTATGTAGTTGAACAGTATCCCCTATTCAACACACCGCCTTTCAACCCTAACTTTGGATTGTATGAAAAAATTAATTCTGATTTCGGCTTTGCTTTTGGCCGGCAACAATTTAATGGCCCAGGGCTTTTTAAATAAACTGAAACAAAAAGCAGAAGATATGGCCTCCAAAACGGTTGACAAAGGCCTGGAAGGAAAGGCCAAAAAAAACACCGAAGCCACCAGCACGTCCCGGGAACCTATAAAACCTGAGAATGCATCCGGTACACCGACCACTTCATTAGCAAGTACCACTACTTACGATTTCGTTCCCGGCTCAAAAATTCTGCTGGCAGACAATTTTGCTCAGGACGCATTGGGGCAGTTTCCATTAAAATGGTATACACGCAGCAAGGGCGAAGTGGTTACTTTAAATACAGTGAAAGGAAATTGGCTGCGCCTATATCCAGGTACATTCGTCAGCCCGGTCGTAAATATCGGAGAGAATGCGACTATTGAATTTGACCTGATCATGAACTGGCCGGCGACAGGTGGTTATCTGGTACCTGCAATTAACTTCGCCTTTTATGACCGGGGAAATAAAGGCGAGATCTTATCATACGATTACCGTTTAAAGAACTGCCTGAGATTCGGTATAGCGCCTTATCGTTCGGAGGCGGCTGTACAGCTTACTTCCTTTGAAAATGTGGCGAAGAAACTGGAATCAGACAAATACAGAGTGGCCAATTTTGACAGAAAAGCAGGCAATGTCATTCATGTTGCCATCAGCATACAAAACGAAAGAGTCAGAATCTGGCTGGATCAGGAAAAGGTATTTGACCTGCCACAAGCAGCACCGCTCAACGGTAATTTGAACCAGCTTAAAATTGACATGTCCAGCTCCAATTATACCAACGAGCAGCTGGGTTATTACGTTTCGAATTTTAAATTCGCAGAAGGCAGTGCCGACAACCGGTCCAAATTACTAACCACAGGCAGACTGGAAACCAGCGGAATCCTGTTTGCCATCAATTCGGCCGAAGTAAAATCGGACAATGAAGGTACGATCAAGGAAGTAGCAACCGCTATGACTGAAAATCCTGACCTGAAGATCAAAATTATTGGCCATACCGATGCAGTCGGAAAACCTGACGCAAACCTGATCCTATCTATAAAGCGGGCCGAATCGGTTCGTGATGCACTGGTAAAAATCTATAAAATTGATGCCGGCCGCATGGAAACTGAAGGCAGAGGCTCTACTGCACCGGTTAGCGATGACAATAGCGAAGCCGGCAAAACCAGTAATAGACGAGTAGAATTTATAAAATTATAAAATCATTAACAAAACAGTTCGAGAATAGTACCTCTAGGGCACGAAAAGGACAAGCGCAGGTTTCTGCACTTGTCTTTTTTCATTAAAGGGCGCCATTTCAAGCGTTATCCATACCGGGGCGTGGTCACTTGTCCTTTCCCATCCGCGAACATGGCGGTCTACCCCAGCATCAGTAAGCCGGCTTTTTAAATGTGGGCTAAGCAAAAAGTGGTCAATACGGAGGCCAGCGTCACGACCATAGGCATTGCGAAAATAGTCCCAGAAGGTATAAATCCTTTCTCCCTGGTGCAATGTCCGCAAAGCGTCAGTCCAACCCTGATCCACTATATTTTTATAGGCAGAACGAACCTCAGGACGGAACAAGGCATCGTCTACCCAGCGTTCCGGCTTATAAACATCCAGGTCTGTGGGCATTACATTATAATCGCCTCCAAGCACCACCGGAACATCGTAAGTAAGCAATCGAGCAGCATGAGCTGAAAAACGCTCAAACCACTTCAACTTATAATCAAACTTAGGTCCCGGGGCCGGGTTACCATTAGGCAGGTACAGACAGCCGATCACTACACCATTAATAAATGCCTCGATGTAACGGCTATGTAAGTCCTCCGGATCACCGTCCAAACCCCGTCTCGTCTCTTTAATCTCCATACCACGAGAAAGGATCGCTACACCATTCCAGCTCTTTTGCCCATGCCAAATGGCATTATAACCGGCATCCTTTATTGCTTGTTGAGGAAACTTCTCCTGTAGTGCTTTCAACTCTTGCAGACACACCACATCCGGCTTGGCTTCATCCAGCCAGCGTAGCAATACAGGCAAACGGCCATTTACACCATTGACATTATAAGTGGCAATTTTCATGTTTATATTTTTTTCAGTTTCCAGACATTAGTTGATGATGGTTTCATAAAATTAAGACAAGAAGCTAATTTTTTTCCGCCTGATCGTCTCACCAAGCAGTTCAATAAATTCTCTGTCTTCCAGCTGCTCACGAAATTCTATAAGTTCGGCTTCGGAACAATTGATCATTTTATGGTGAAGCAAATAAAACTCATACCTAAAGGCATATACATGATGATAAGCCTGATTAAAATCTGATTTTGCCACCTGAACATCCGGCAGGATCAAACCATTCCTAAAATCAACATACAAACATTTTTGCTTCAATGTATCAGCTTTTTCCCACCAGTGATACTGATCTTTACCTTTTATAATCCCCACAAAGCCGGATACAACCATATTAAACATATCCTTTAAAGTATATTCATGTCTTGATCTTCGCACATTCAGAATTTCCCTTACGCCAAACCATACAGAAAAGAAATCTTTCAGCACATGATGTCCGGTGCCGTGCACGAAAAATTGCATGTCATACCCTGTCGCATCTTTAATTGGAATTGATCTGCTTTTTAGGATCAGCATCGTAGCTTTTACCAGTTCTTCAGCACCAAGTATTAAGTGGGCAACGGCATTGGGATATTCATAGATCGTAGAGATGTGATGCGCAACAGAAAAATGTCGCTCGGCATTGTCAATTACTGACGGAAATACCTCAGCGCACTCTTTAGCATTTAAACTCTTAAACCCTCTTTCATGATCCATAGGCCTATTAAAGTGCTGAAAAACACCCTTCGAATCTAATATATCTAATTTTTAAATTAGTACCTATAAAAATCAACGCCTTTTGACATGTTGTTATATATCTAAGTATATTTTACATAAATTAGCACAGCCATAACACACTTAATATTAATGTATTAAGTACACTAAGGCAAACTAAACGTAACTAACTTATTATCATAATGAATGTAAACGGACTTGATCCCACAGATGTGGGCATTTTAAATCTAATTCAGGAAAACTCAAGGCTCACCAATAAGGAAATAGCCTGGAAAACCAGCAAATCACTTTCCGCAATACAGGTAAGGATCAGGCGGCTTCAGGAAGCAGGAATAATTAAAAAGTTTGTAACGCTCCTCGACAGGAACAAGATTAACAAGGGAATGGCGGTATTTACGGTAATCAAGATCAGGGATTACAGCAATAAAGCGCTAACAGAATTTCAACAGCACATTACCGCGTTTGAAGAGGTGATGGAATGTTACCACATGAGTGGAACATGGGACTATATATTAAAAATAGTTGTTAGAGATATGGGGGCTTATAATACATTTATATTGGAGAGACTTTCCATCGCTCCCAATATTGGGTCTGTAGAGAGTTTCTTTGTAATTTCAGAATCTAAATACGAAACCAGCTTTAAATTGAAACCAAAGTCCTAAGGAAGAAAACAGGACAGTGCATGTAAGTATGCACCGTCCTGTTCAATGCCAGAACTTGTCATCATTATTATATGTCTTTTTTCGGGACGTCCTGAATTTATTAGCCACTATCACTAAAATGACGCCGACAAGCAGGACTATTGAAATAATATCCCTGATATCTCGAATAGACTCATTGAATATAGTCAGTAAGGTATCCATATTTTGGGGTTTTTTTGAGCTTTTCCATAGCAGCTTTTTTTATTTGTCTGATACGCTCTTTTGTTAGCTTGAACTCATCACCGATCTCAGTCATGTTGCTCGTCTTGTTGCCAAGTACACCAAAAATCTTAACTATAACCTTTCTTTCCCGGCTTGTAAGTAAGGACAGTATGTGAACAAGATCAATATTCCTTGACTCCACTTCAATCCAGTCGTCAACAGCTTTTTCGCTGCTATCCTCTATAAAATCCATTAGTGAAGAGTTTTCATGATTTCCTGCCGGAATATAGTCATCAAGGAACGAGGTTCTGGCGTTAGACTGCATAAAATCCGCCACCTGGGCTTCTGATTTACCCATTGCCTCGGCAATTTCTGACAAAGTAGGCTCCCTTTCAAGCTTTTGCTCCAGTTTATCGATTTGCCTCAACACCCCAGTCATCCCAAGTTGTTTATTCAGTGGTACCCTGATCGATCTTACCTGCTCTTTAATCGCAATTTCAATCGCTTGTCTAATCCACCACACCGCATAACTAATGAACTTAAATCCCCTGGTTTCATCAAACAGCTGCGCAGCTCTTATCAATCCAATATTTCCTTCATTTATTAAATCTGATAATGCAAGCCCTCTATTCACATAATTTTTGGCGCATGAAACTACAAATCTCAAATTCGCATTAGTCAGCATGTTTAAAGCAGAAGCATCCCCCGCTTTTATCTTTTTGGCCAGCATAACCTCTTCCTCAGCCCCAATCAGCTTATATTTTCCTATATCATATAAATATCGGTTCAATGAATCTTCATTTCTTTTAGTTATTGATTTAGAGATTTTCAGATTACGCATTTAAAATTCCTTTCATGTTTTTTTTTATGATTTTGTCGTTATGCAATAGTAGGCCGTAAGGCACTTTTGGTTCTATATAAGTTGATTTGGGTGGCAATGCAGCATGATTTTCTGCCTGTTGAAGAAGCTCATTTATACTCATTGGAAAGAGTGTAAATAAGATTAGCCGCGGATTACCTCTACTGGTCTCCAGCATCTCATTCCACTGATTTGCCGGCCATGAAACCAGCTGAGGATCGGTTCTGGGATCTTTAATACCAAAAATCGGCTCGAGTATCCTATCCTGAAGGATCCTCACATCTGGTTCATCCATCAATTGTGTCAGTTCTTCCCTTAACTGCAGCAGGTACCACTGCTGTTTATAAAATAAACCGATGCTGTTGTTCGCTGAAGGTACAAAGGGATTATTCGCGGAAATAACTGAAACAAGGAAGTATTGATTAATGGATTTCGAAAAATCAGAATCGGAAAATTCAATATCGGGCAGGATCATTCTGTGAAAAGCACTGCAGCTTAACTGTCCTGCGGAAATATATAAAGTAGTAATCCATTGTGGTGCGATGTTATGCATTGCCGATGCCGATGCGAGGCGATGATGACCGTCTGCAACATAGACATTTTCTAATTTTGCAAATGCCACCTGAAAAGCAGCTATGGAAACCTCATCCTTTATACTCCATAGGCGATGATGACTTCCTTCATAAAAGAAATCAGTATCAGGAGCACATTTAACAGACTTTTCGATCAGCGAACTTATTTCCGGCCGGCGATGATAGGTTAAAAGTACCGGACTACCTTCCAGCCCGACTTCTTCCCTGTACCTCTGAAGTCTTTCCTCATGCCTCGAAAGAGTTTCCTCATGTTTCAGTATTTTACCATCTTTCAAATCCTGCAGACTGGTAAGCACCCATATTCCAAACTGTGATCCGACTGAAGATTCACGTTCATAAATATAGATCGCAGGGCTTTCGTCAATGACATAATTTCCGTCATGCAACAGGGTTTCCAGGGAATACAAGTACGTCTTCAATTCCCAGTTTTCCTCTGCTTTTTCACCTCGGGGCTCCAGCAACTTCTTGAGTAATCCTATTTTATCAGGAGACCCGCCGGTTATGCCAAGCAAATCTTTATACCAGCCTTCGTTGGGCCGGACTGCACTAAAAGGTTTAATTCTGGACATATCAGTATGTCAGTTCGGTATCAGACACTTTCATATTAGATTTCATCAGTTCTTCAAAGTCCTGCATTGCCTTAACCAAAACTTCAACACTTTCAAGCGGGAGTGCATTATAAAGTGAAGCACGGAATCCTCCCACTGTCCGGTACCCCTTTATTCCTACAATTCCACGTCCTAGTGCAAAGTCCAAAAATGTTCTTTCATGCGCTGGCTCAACCGCTCTAAAAGTCACGTTCATTCGCGAGCGATGAGCCAGACCCGCCAGTCCGGCAAACAATGGATTACGATCAATTTCTGCATATAATCTGGCAGCCTTCCTAATGTTAAGCTGCTCTATGGCTTCTACACCCCCATTGTCCTTCAACCAAAGCATATTGAGCATGGCTACATAAATTGAAAATACAGGCGGCGTATTAAACATACTTTGATTGTCTTTAAAAATCCTGTAGTCAGACATAGACGGCAACGGTTTATTTATTTTATCCAATAATCCATTTTTTACAATCACCAGTGTCATTCCCGCAGGCCCCATATTCTTTTGCGCCCCGGCATAAATAAGATCAAAATCACGTACATTGATCACCCGTGAGAAAATATCGGAAGACATGTCACAAATAAGCGGGACCCCAGACCGGGGAAAACTAAAAATCTCTGTGCCTTCTATAGTATTATTAGACGTGCAATGGATATAATCCGCATCACACTTACTAAGGTCGCAATCAGGTATATAGTTATATTCCCTGTCACCTGACGAAGCAGATATCTCTACATGACCATAATAGGCTGCTTCCTTAATTGCTTTTCGGGCAAAATATCCGGTATCAAGGTATGCACCTTTTTTTGTTAAAAAATTTAGTGGGACCATTGAGAACTGGGTACTTGCCCCACCCTGAAGGAAAAGTACAGAATAATCATCCGGCACTTTCAATAGTTCACGCACTAAAAGTTGTGTTTTCAAAATCACCGATTCAAATTCAGGTGAGCGGTGCGACACTTCAAGTATAGAAAGGCCGCTATCGTTCCAGTTGATCACCGCAGTGGCCGCCTGTTGCATCACAGATGTGGGAAGGATACATGGTCCAGCACCGAAATTGTGTTTTTTTGTCGTTTCCATCAAATAGAAAAAGTTTATATTGATGTTGTAAAGTTCTATGCTTTAAAACTTTAAATTTCCGACAACTAAAAAGTCAAGAAATATTCCTGTTAAAGTCTATTTAACGGGAAATAATAGTGGTATTATTAAAAAAATAAATTGCGAACGGAATATAATTCGCAATACAATTTGAGAAAGAACCTATTTACGTAACTATTACACTAAGATCTTGTTAAAGCTGATGGCGGCAGTACTTTTGTTAAATATTAATATTACAACAAATATTGCATAAACAATATTTTTTATATTAATTTTGCATTAAAAAACAATATAAATATCAAATAAAAAATATTATGAAAAAATCAAGTTATGTATTAATGATTGCCGGAATAGCGATAATAATTGTAGGTAGCTTTATATTCAGGAATCTTAGCTATATAAATGCCGTAGATGCGCATGCCTGGTCGATTAATATCAACGGAATTAAATCCTTTCCATGGGTTAGCTTTAGTGGTGGCGTGCTTTTGGTAATTGGAATCATCTTCAACATATCCAGCCGGGAACAAAAAGGCCGTCGCTTTGAGTAACTTAAAATGCTAAGGAGCCTATTACTGATTGTCGTCCTTGACAATCTGAATCAAAAGCTCAGGTTTTAAGATTGAAATGGATTTACCGTTCAGTTCTATAATTTTCAACCGGGTAAGTTCCTGACATACCTTAAATAACGTCTCGTAAGAAACCCCTGCAAAGGACGAGACATCCTGTTTAGTGATTTCTATACCAATTAATCCGTTTTGATCCGATCCAAACTGATCCTTTAATGCAAGAAATGCCTGGGAGATCCTCGCCTTAACGGACATATGTGCCAGATTTCTCATCCTCCTTTCAGACTCCTGGAGTTCATTTGCAAAAAAACGCATCAGGTGATAAGTGAAATTGGTATTTACATTTAAAGTGACTTCAAAAAAAGACATATCTAAATGACACAATAAAAGAGGTTCAAGTGCAGTAGCCGTCACAGGAAAAACAAGGCCATCGCCTAGCCCCATGTGCCCAAGCATATCGCCGGTTTTTGCAAACCGTATAATGAGGTCCTTATCCTGATCCCATCTTTTGTGTACCTTTACTGTTCCCTTATAGATGAAGAAAATACCAGTGGCCGGATCACCTTCATTAAATATCCGCTCGCCTTTTTTTACTTCCAGGTTTTTCCGGTGAACACCAATAGCGGGAAGCCAAGCCGGAAGACAATATTTACATAAAAAACAAGTATTAAGGTCGCAGGCATTATTGCATTCTTTCATAAGGGCTAATTTGCATCAATTATATCAAATAACTGAAATCTAATTCATAAAATACCACATTACTGTTGAATGGAATAATATTGTATAAGCAACAAAAAATAGATATTAAATCCAATGATAAATATAATTTTTATTTAATAAACAATATAAATACCTTTGCACTGCCAAAACTCAAAGGCACATCTCGCGTCGTTTGCAAATGGACATCTTTATGAAAAGAACAGATTTTAACAATGGGATTCCTATCTCACTATCTTTAGATTATTTAAATCACCAGGAAAATGGCAAAAATCAAAGTCTTATTTTAAAAAAAAGACTGATCCGCATTTCAATTCTTTCCATCATAGTCGCAATTGCCATCAGCTTTATCGCAAAATTGCTGATCTACCTGATCGATCTGGTTACCAATTTGTCTTTTTACGGCATTGCCGATGTAAACTTTCGCAGCCCTGCCCAAAATCACCTGGGTTGGTGGGTAATTCTGATTCCCGCCATTGGCGGTCTTATTGTTGGGTTTATGGCTCTTTATGGCTCAAAAGCCATCAGGGGTCATGGGATACCAGAAGCAATGGAACAGATCCTGGTAAATGACAGTAAAATAAAACCCATAATAGCTTTTCTAAAACCAATATCCTCAGCGATAGCCATAGGCACAGGAGGCCCATTTGGCGCAGAAGGCCCCATTATTGCTACCGGAGGAGCATTAGGCTCCACACTCGGCCAACTTTTCAGAATTACATCGAGTGAACGAAAAGTAATCCTTGCAGCAGGTGCAACAGCCGGTATGTCAGCCATATTCGGCACACCTATAGCCGCAATATTTCTTGCCGTCGAACTATTACTTTTTGAGTTTTCACCCAAGGCGATTCTTCCTGTAGCACTAGCTTGTATTACAGGCTCAGCAGGGCATCACTTTTTATTCGAATCCGGACCGGTATTTCCAATGCCAAATTTGAGCATACCCGGTAATTTTGCACTTGGGATTTATAGCTTTATAGGCATCTTTATAGGTTTTTTGTCACTTGTACTTACCAAAGCTGTTTACTATGTAGAAGATGCTTTTGAAAAACTTCCGGTACACTGGATGTGGTGGCCTGCCCTCGGTGGCCTTTGTGTAGGACTTATCGGTTATTATCAGCCCAATACACTCGGAGTAGGTTATGACAACATCATCAATGTGCTTTCAGGAAACGTCACATTGACACTTCTGTTAAGCTTGTCACTATTTAAATTTATTTCCTGGGCAATTGCACTCGGCAGCGGGACATCTGGCGGTACACTAGCCCCTTTATTAACTATCGGCGGTGCCTGTGGCGCGATTGCAGGCTCGGTAATCATGCTTATTTTTCCCTCAGCGGACATCAATCTGTCAATGGCAGCCCTGATCGGCATGTCAGCTATGTTTGCAGGCGCATCGCGTGCATATCTGACCAGCATTGCCTTTGCCCTCGAGGCAACCATGCAACCCGCCGCCCTACTCCCGCTTCTTGGTGCCTGTACGGCATCTTACCTCATTTCCTTCTTCTTCATGGAAAACACCATCATGACAGAAAAAATAGCAAGAAGAGGGATATATACCCCGGATGCATATGAACCGGACATCCTGAGAAAACTGTCTGCCGGTCAGATCATTTCAAAAAAATCACTCATAATAACTCAGGAAACGCTGATCTGTGAAATACGCAAGATTTTAGAAGCACGCACCCTTCTGGATACACACATCCTGGTTGTTGACAGTCAGGGGGATTTTTTGGGAACAGTAGCCATAGTCGGTCTGTACGGAAGCAAAGTCAATCCGGAAAAACCAGTATCCTCGATCACAAAAAAACCAGATTGTGCCATAAGGGCTAATGAAAGTCTCTCCAAAGCGGTTGAGTTAATGTCTGAACTTCAGGAAGAGATCATTCCGGTGATATCTGAAACCGGGCAAAAGATCATTGGTGTATTGACCTACAAAGACATTCTCAAAGCTTATAAGATCCAAATACGCGAACGCAAAGAAGCAGGTATCAATCTGTCTTTAAAAAGACAGAGGATGAAAATGATGGTCAAAGGAAAAAACCTTTATAAAGCAACCCGATCTTAATGACATAATACAATCCGGAGTATTTTTTAGTACTCTCTATAGCCTACGAGCCGATTGACGAATCCAACATGGACACATACCTCTATTGGGGAGATTCAAAAAGCACAAAAGGTAATCGTTGTTACGGAAACGACATGATAAATAACGATCCCCAGGCACCATATCAAATTCGCTAATGTGGTCATGGCCAAAAAGTACATCGGTCCCATAAAGAAAACCAAATAGTACGCGAATAGCCGATAGCTATTGTAAGCCAAATTCCGTTACTTTGCGCGATTTCAATATCATGTCACTACTCAAAGAAATATCTGCTAATTATAAAAATTCATTTACAGGACTAAGCCGGGAAACCTGGGTACTCAGTCTTGTGATGCTCATCAACCGCAGCGGATACATGGCGGTGCCATTCATGGGTTTATTTGTCACACAGTCCCTGCACCGTTCCGCTTCCGATGCAGGTTTTATCATAACACTGTTTGGTCTGGGATCAATTCTCGGCGCTGCCGCAGGAGGTAAACTGACCGACGTCATCGGCTTCAGGCCTGTGCAGATAGTCGCGTCAGTAGTAAGTGGTATATTCTTTATCTTTTTTGCAAGTATAACGCATTTTCATACCCTTTGCGTACTTGCAGTAGTGATCAGTTTTTTCTCAGAATCATTCAGGCCAGCCAATTTTGCGGCTATAGCAGCATATGCAAAACCAGATCTCCAGACTCGTTCATATTCCTTAAACAGACTTGCAACCAATATAGGCTGGGCTGTTGGGGTAAGTTTGGGTGGTATTATAGCATCCTACGATTACAGGTTACTTTTCTATGTAGACGGAACTGTAAGCATCCTGGCGGGTTTGGGTATTCTGTTTTTCCTGCCAAGAATCAAAGGTTACCGGAAAGCAGTACAAGAAAAGGTAAAAGGAATTATAGTCAGAAAACCCTGGGAAGACTGGATATTCATTAAATTCCTGTTAATGAGTACGTTATTTGTAGTTTGCTTTTTCCTGATGTTTAGAGTTGTGCCTGTTTTTTTGAAACAAGTCTGGAAGGTAGATGAATTTCTGATCGGACTTATTCTTGGTCTTAACGGAATCATCATTGCCATATTTGAAATGGTGATGATCCATAAAATTGAAAATAAACGATCACCAGTCTTTTTCATTATTATCGGGGTATTTTTTATTGCCGGTTCTTTTCTCGTGCTGCTACTTCCTTTTCCTGCACCCACACTGCTGGGTGCGCTGTCTATGATCTTTTTCACCATAGGCGAAATGTTCGCCCTGCCCTTTATCAATACTTTTGTAATGAGCAGGGCCAGTGAATTTAATAGAGGCCAATATGCCGCGGGATACATGCTTTGCTGGTCAATCGCACAGGTAGTGGGCCCAACAGCAGGCTTTTTTATCGCTGAAAGGTATGGATATAACTTGTTATGGGTGCTGCTGAGCTGTTTGCTGTTATTCTGCGCATACATGTACAAAACAATAAAAACAACGACATGAAACAGCAGCGTAAAATCTATTTTATCAGTGGGCTCGGTGCCGATAGACGAGCCTTTAGCAAACTAAAATTCCCGGCACAATTTGAGCTGGTACACCTTGACTGGGTCTCAGCATTACGCAATGAATCTCTCATACATTACGCTGACAGATTATCACTTAATATCGATACCTCTACCCCATTTTACCTGATGGGCTTATCGTTCGGAGGCATGCTGGCTACAGAAATAGCAAAGAAACTAAACCCCGTTCACACCTTCCTGATATCCAGTATACCAGTTTTTAAAGACCTGCCGTGGTATTACCGTGCAAGCGGCGGTTTAAACTTGCAAAAACTTGTCCCGCTGGACTTCCTGAAAAAAGGCAACACTATTGGCTTAAGATTTCTTGGTGCCAAAACTGAGGAAGAAAAAGCATTACTCAAACAACTGATTATAGACAGCGATCCTGTTTTCATCAAATGGGCACTAACAGCCATACTCAAATGGAGAAATACCGAGCTCCCATCCAATATCACCCAAATACATGGGACAGCAGACAACATACTACCACACAAGTATACCAAACCGGACATCCTTATTGAAGGCGGAGGGCATTTTATGGTTTATGCCAACGCAACGGAAATTATGGAAACAGTCAGCGTCAATCTTGTCTAAGTACCTTTTCAAAAACAAGAAAGTGTTGTATGGGCATAAACTGACCATTCTGGACCAGATGAAAACCATTAACAGCCAACTCCTTCTCTATTTGCCTAACACTCATCTTGTGCTCCGGCTTTATCGCAACAGCAGGGTCCTCCTGTTTATACTCCAGAAGCAGCAACTTGCCTTTTGATTTCAACGCCCGTTTTATCGCTTGTAAAAATTCCTGTGGATAGAGCAGTTCATGATATACATCCACCATGATTGCCAGGTCAATCGATCCATCCGGCAAATTAGGAGATTTTTCCGCTCCCTTGATCACCGTGACATTACCTGTCTTTAGCTCAGCAGTTCTTTTCTTTAAATAAGCAATTGCATCATCCTGAATTTCAACCGCATAAACCCTTCCGTCTGTCACCTTCCGCGCAATTCGAAAAGTATAAAAACCAGAACCTGCACCGATATCAGCAACAATACTATTCTTTGAAACAGGTAAATTGGAAATGGCCAGATTTGTATTCTCCTCTTTAGAACGACTGTAGCGCTCCAACCAGGCCATACCATCAAAACTCATGATACCGGCGATTTCCCTGCCCATATATACCTTGCCCGTCCCATTTGCCGAAGGCGTTTTATAGCTATAAATACTGTCTTTTTTTTGGGCGATGGCATTGCCTCCAATCATAAGGCCCAGTAAAACCAGAAGTTTATAAATATTCATATCTCCAATTTACAAGAAAAACGTAAGTATATTCGTTACAATAGAAAATTTAATAATATGCGCATCCTAACCATTCTTAGCTTTTTTTTCTTTTGCACCTACAACAACATCGCCCAACCCCGCCCAGCTTTAGAGATCACCCACCTTACAGGCAATTTCTATGTCTACAAAACCTACAATCTTTATCAAGGCAACTATATCTCAGCAAATGCGATGTATCTGGTTACAAACAAGGGTGCAATATTATTTGATACCCCTTGGGATGAGAGACAGTTTCAGCCCTTACTGGACACTATTGAACATAGACACCATAAAAAAGTCATCCTGATTATCGCTACCCACTCCCACGAAGACCGCGCGGGAGGTTTTGGTTTTTACAACGGAAAACGTATTCCCACGTATAGCACAAAACTTACTGACGAAATATTAAAAAAAGACGGCAAGCCCCGCGCCACCAGAACATTTAAAAACGATACCACATTTACAATCGACCGGTACAAATTTCAAACGTGTTATCCAGGCGAGGGACATACAAAAGACAATATGGTGATCTGGTTTCCAAAAGAACGCATACTTTACGGCGGGTGTCTAATTAAAAGTACCGACACCAAGACACTTGGCTTCACAGGTGAGGCCAATCTGCAGCAATGGCCAAAAACGCTCAACAAGCTGAAACAAAGATACCCCTATCCGAATTATATCATCACAGGTCATGACAACTGGAAAGGCACAAAATCGATAGATCATACCCTTAAATTGTTAAAATAAATTTGCGTAACCAAATGGTGCCCTATATATTTGTAACCATATGGTTTCATTTATATATTATTTAAACACTTAGAAATATGGGAACTCAATCGCTGATTGTAGAACGCACCTACAATGCACAGATCGAAAGGGTCTGGAAAGCCATCACTGACAAGGATCAGATGAAAGAATGGTACTTTGAGCTTGAAGAATTCAAAGCCGAAAAAGGATTCAAATTTCAGTTTACCGGTGGAGATGAGAACGTACAATACCTCCATGAGTGTGAAGTACTATTTGTAGACCCGCCCAATAAGCTTAGTTACAGCTGGACCTATCCTGAACATAACAGCGGATATTCTGTGGTCACCTGGGAACTGTTTAAAGAAGGAGAAAAGAAAACCAGATTAAAACTGACCCACGAAGGCCTTGACAGCTTCCCTAAAGACGATCCAAACTTTGCAGTTACGAGCTTTACAAAAGGCTGGAACTTTATACTCGGAGAATCACTTAAAAATTATGTAGACACAGGAGATTCAAAAGGAAACTAAATAACTTCAGGCTTGTTACTACATAAATTTTTAATTTATCTTTCTAGCCATAGATTGCGATGCTGAATTCAATTCGGGAATCGATTGTACTTGGATCGGTACCGTTTAGGGATTAAACGGCACTTTGTGGAATAAAAAAAAGGAACCGATACATCATCCGCTATATCGCTTCAAAAAAAGTTAAATCCGCATTGAAATTTTCCATTGCTTTAATGCTGTCCCCACGTAATATGGCTTTGATCTTTCTGTTTCCGTATTTCAACATAATATCGGTTTCAGTAAGATCAAACCTAATGGTGATCTTTTTGTCCAACGGAGGATCGGTAATCAGCAAATAATCACCATCAAGAACATAAGCTTCACTTGCCGACAGCTTTGACCGGTCTGCAAAAGCGGGAATTCTGATAAAAAGCGGGGCCTGTTTCTTTATATAAACAGATAGTGCATCATGGGTATACGGCGATTCGATCCGGAGTGATTCAGAATCATAATCAAAAAGCAGATTCACATAATGTGCCTGGTTTTTAAAAACATAAATATTCCTGTATGCTTCACAAAGCGAACCTACTCCCCCACCTACAATATCCAAATTAAAAGAGATCACTTTATTGCCCAAAGGCCGGTGTCCATACGGAGCCGGAAATCCGAATGCTCCCCTATGGCGTTCCGCAACATCTCTTTTCCCATTTTCATTTTTGGGGTTTAATGGCTCCTTAATGAAAGAAATATCCCTGAGCTGGGCTGGTAATAAATGAGCACGCAAGATACGTTCCGCGTGATTATAATATTCTATATATCCCCACTTTGCAAAAATCAGCGCAGTTTCCAAAATATCACCCGTATTGTTGATCTCTCCCCTGTCCGGATCTGAATCCGGATCACAATTCTCAACCGACCAGCCGATTGCATTGCTAATCTCTGTAAGACCGTTATCAAAGAACACTTTTACCCGCATCAGCAAATGAACATCCCCGGTAGCATCAGCCAGCTGTGCCAGAGAAGACATCACACAAGTAGTAGAATGAGTATGCGTACCAAAAAGATTGTTATCGAAACCGCCTTCCGGCAGGAAAAACTCATCAAGCGCCTTCTGCTTTAATAATAAAGCCAGTTCCAGAGCCCGTCCATACCTCGTAGCATCGTAAAATTTCACCAGAGGCCCTATCGCTCTCGCTATTCCTGTTATGAACGGCCCCCTCCACTCGATCAGGCTAAGCCCAAGTTCTTTTTCAATATACTGTTTGTTCCACCCATTTCCGGGCGACCAATTGTCAAAAATGAATTCGATACTTTGTTCCGCAAGCGTCCTGGCCTTTTTTGAATTCCTAAACTTAACCAGCGCATACAATGCATGAAAACCCTCTCTGATGTTATGCGGCAGAAAATTCACAGGCTCTCCTCCTATCTTCTTTCTATTCAAAGGCATTGGAATTTTTCCACTGTAAGCATAAAAAGCAGCTGCACTGTGTTTCTCAATCACGTTTTTCTCAAGCTTTAAATCCAGTATATCCTCCGCATTTAACAACGCGTTTAAGTGCCTTCCAGGAATATGTGCCTCAGAATGTGAATCATTAAACCATAAGCCGCTGGACTGCTCGTCTATTGAACTGCCAAAAAAAGGAATGTCATGATCGTCCGCATTAAAAACATGGCTCATGGTCTTGCAGCCTAACGCTATCGCTCCACTTATATCAGTAGTATTTACGTCACGGAGCCTGGCATTACCCTTGTTTCCCTTATAATGACTGTTCCTGTTAACACGGCTGCTAGTGCCAAATGCGAATGCATCCAGATAGCCGCCGACTAAAGTGATGGCGGCTAATCCTCCTACGTTGTATAGGAAACGTCTTCTTGAAGAATTTAGCTTGCCCATAATCAGGTCACAAGTTGGGTCAAATTATTGGTTAATCTAAATATAGCAAAAGATCAAAACTTCTCCACTACTTCTGCTTCCCGATATGATCAAAATATTTCATCACTTCTTGCTCAGTAGCTTCTTGTAACTGTACTCCTTTGTCAAAAAGCGATACCCTTAATTCCCGGTAAAGTAAAACCGAATTCTTTAAGCTGTCCAGCAGTGACTGTTTGTCATACTGAGGAATGGTCCGTTTTAGAAAATCCAGGTCCTCATTGTTTAGACCCATTTCAACTTTTCTAACCCCCCGCGGCAAATTGTCATTTTTAACGTGCAATAAGGGGCCAAAAACAGTCATCCTTAAAAAACCAAAAAAATCAAACGCTTCCAGGTATTCACCACGACCAATTTTAAGCAATGCATAGTGTACCCAGATCCAAAAACGATCCTCTATCCATTGATAATCCGGATGAGGAAATTTCGAAGCAGAACTCCTGATCACATTGCTCAACTGGCTATCCTTATCCAAAAGGATTACAGGCGTCTCTACACGCGAATGAAACTCATCGGGCGTTAAAAATTTTATATCAACATGCAGCAATGGTTCATCATACAAGCAAATCAGAAGTCTGGGTTCTCCCACATATTCCCCGGTAAAACCCGACAAAAAATTACCCAGACGTTTTGCATATTCCATCATTATTTCCTTGTCCCCGGAGATTTTTTCTCTAGTGACCAATATGAGGTCAAGATCTGAAAACTCATCAATCTCATCAGTCAGCCAGGACCCACCAACAGCCAGACCAACTACATTGTCATCTGATTCCAAAATAACCTTAGCTCGGTCCGCAAATTCTACTTGTGCAGTTTTGTTATGCATTGCTTACTATATTGTTTTTTACACAGTTTTAAAATTATTCAAATATAAACAACACCCAACCAGGACTTCCCTGACTTTGTGAAAATTTTAGCAATGAAAAGCAAAAAGATCGTCTCTAAAATTCGGTAATGATATTTCTCAAAAGCTCTCCACGTACATCATTATCCTTTTAAACTTATCAACCTAAACCACCGCAAACTACCCATACAATAATTTCAAAATATCTTGCTAAATTAGGAGCAATCACAATCCTGACAAGTATGGCATGAACAGCACCTTCAAAAATTACAGCAGTATCACCTGGTTGCTCGTCGGCATTACACTTGGCAGTATCTGCGGCGTCGTTTTCGGCAAGCAGGCGGAGATACTCAAGCCAATAGGCGATATCTTTCTCAACCTGCTGTTCGTAGCAGTCATTCCGCTTGTATTCTTTGTCATCTCCTCGGCAATAGCCAATATAGAAGGCGGCCAGAAACTAAACCGGATCCTGACCATCATGTCCCTCGTATTCCTCGGCACACTGGTTCTGGCCGCGCTGCTCACCATCACCGCCGTCAGCCTGTTCCCCGTTCATCAGGAAGTAGCCAAAACAGCACCACCCATACTCGAAGAAACCAATGGCAAGCTCACCCGAGATGCAATCACACAACTATTCACTACCGGCGAATTTTACCTGCTGCTTTCCCGCAAGAATATGCTTGCGCTGATCATCATCGCAATATTGGTTGGCTTCGGCACCCTAAAATCCGGACAACAAGGACTGCCTTTCAAAAACTTTCTCAACTCAGCCAATGAAGTCTTTAAAAATGTCTTCATCATCATTATGAAAGCAGGACCAGTTGGGCTTGGCGCCTATTTCGCCTACCAGGTCGCCGTATTCGGGCCCGAGCTGTTTGGCACCTATGCGCACATCCTTGGCATAGGCTACGGCGTCAGTATCTTCTACTATATCATATTCTTTAGTCTTTATGCCTTCATTGCCGGAGGAATAAAAGGCATCCGCCGGTACTGGCAAAACAACATAGTACCATCAGTTACAGCGGTAGCCACCTGCAGCAGTATAGCCACCCTTCCAGCAAACCTTGCCGCCGCAAAAAAGATGGGCATCAATGAGGTTATTGCAGGCATCACCATCCCACTTGGAGCAACACTGCACAAAGACGGTTCCAGCATCTCCTCTATTCTAAAAATGACGGTTGTATTTGCCATGTTTGGCAAGAGCTTTAACAGTGCCGAGGTCATCCTGCTTGCCCTGGGGATCACTGTATTAGTCAGCGTGGTAGAAGGCGGTATCCCAAATGGAGGTTATATTGGCGAACTGCTCTTCATATCAGCCTACGGATTTCCATCAGAAGCCCTGCCACCGGCCATCATCATAGGCACCCTGATCGATCCCGTAGCCACATTGCTCAATGCTACCGGCGACACCGCTGCCGCAATGGTCATCAACCGATTTGCAAAAGGGAAAAACCAAGAAGCGATCGCAGCATAATCACCAAAAAGCCAAAGCTAATTTTTTCATGTCATCAATCTTTAATTTCGCAAGACAAAGAAAAAAAATTAATGAAAGAGACTTCTTTAATAAGTCCTGAAAACCGGGGTCTCAGGCTTTAGTAAAACCAGATGCTGGTTGTAACTTGGTATCATTGCTTTCATCTCCGAAGCAGTCTTTTCACCTGGAGAGGCAAAAGTCCAGGTCTTTCCCTGGTCCGGGCTAAAACCAACAATAGACGATCCTTTCATTTGATAAATTTATCAGCAAGCTACTCAATTTTGCCAGATGTATCAAAAAAATGGACTGCAGCCCGATTCAGGTGCTCAGTGTCACCATTAGTAAAATAACCATTGAAACGAACTACGGCATCATGTTAGGTAAAAAGATCAGGAACCGGGTACCCACATTAGGCTCAGAGCTAAATTCTATTGTTCCCTTCAGCTTTTCGACAGTTTCCTTTACCAGATATAACCCAAGACCAGAGCCGTTCGATTTTTTTGATACCCTGTAAAACATGTCAAATATCTTTTCATGATGCGCTTCACCAATGCCTATACCATTGTCTTTCACCAATAGCCACGCTCCACAACTGTCAAAATAGATCTTCACCTCAACAAAAGGGTTCTCCTCCTGCGGATTGCTATATCTGATCGCATTCGATATCAGGTTATTCAGAATCACGTGAATTCTTTTTCTGTCTGAGTAGAAGGCATCATTGTCCTCTATTTCAATCCTGATGTCAAACTTCGAATTATCAGCAGCATTGATGAACTTCAGGTCCGTTTTGATCTGTTCCAGCATTTCAGGAAAGTCGATCTTTCGGCTTTTGATCTCCATGCGGGCATTCCGGGCATAGTCCAAAATATCAAGAATAAATACGTCCAGTTTTTCAACACTTTGCTTCATCATAGACAGGTTTTCCAGCAGATTCTGATCGGTTGCTTCATGCTGTGTAAGCAGAATCAGGCCCAATATAGAAGCCAAAGGAGCCCGGAGATCATGAGAGACACTATAAACAAAGCGATCCAGTTCCTGATTGGTCTTGGCCAATTGCGCATTAGAAGCCTCGAGCGCGGCCTCATATTGCCTGCGCTCAGTAACGTCCCTGAAATTTGCAATGTATCCGTTAACGGCCGGCTCGTCCAGCAAGTTACTTACATAACCCTCCGTCCACCTCCATTGTCCGTCACTACGTTTAATCCGCATCTGAAACAGAAAGGCTTTGCCAGGCTCTTTCAGTAATAGGCCCAATAAGTCTCCCATTCGCTCACGATCCTCCGGATGGATATATTTCAGAATGCTCGTACCCACAAACTCGTCCGGAGAAACACCCGTGATCACCGACATCGACGAGCTTGCAAATGTAAAGACCAGTTTGTCATTAGACACAGTTATCGCATCCATCGAATTCTCGATCAAAGCACGAAACTTTAGATCTGCTTGCATTCTGGCAAGTTCAGCCTCCTTCCTGGTTGTGATGTCAAAGATGATACCGTCGATCCGCACTAGTTTTTTGTGCTCATCCAGCATTGGAGTGATCTTCGACTCCACCCAGCGAATACTGCCATCTTTATGGAGAATACGATACTCGCTGTCAGTGGTTTGTCCCGCCGCGAGTAGAGGCATACCTGAAGTCACCAAATGTTTATCTTCGTCTAAAATGACCTTGAACCACAGGTCCGGGTCAGTAAAGAATTCCTCCGCATTATACCCATAAACAGATTTGCAGGCTGGAGACATCTGCAAAAGCTCGCTGTTCCTGTTATTTTGCATAGAAACGGAATAGAAAACCTCCGCCATCGAATTGAAAAAGGTATCCGCGCTGAGTTGCCGCAGGGCAATATCCAAATCATCAAACAATCGTTTGTAGGGCTCAGGAACAAAAGAACTGCCTAAGTGCTCGCTTATCAGTCTTTGTAAAATCGGATGACTCATCCCCCAATTTATCTAAAAAATGTTCATATTCAAACCAATACGGACTTTTTCTTCTAATTACCTTAGCCATACATCAACGTTATTATTTAACGGCCTGCAGAATTCTATCTTTTTATTTCTGATCCAAAAAAATAACTATATTCAACGCTTATGAATACACAATTCGATGCGAAACTTAAAAAACTCAACATCAACCATTACTTGATTCCAGATGGACAACTAGAACGTTTACAGGCTTTTATTAATGAGTTCAGCACACACGAAGACTTCAAAACAAACCAAAGTACCTTCATCTATCTAAGGGCTGATGCCCTAGCCAACACACAGAGACACGAAGAGGCAATCGAGGCATTTACACAATTGTACAAGGACCAAACCTATATATATATCCAACCATGATGGCGCAGCGAATCGCAGAACAATTGCTCCTGCTTAATCGTGAAGATGAGGCGCTTTCACTAATCAATGAAGCGTTAAACAATGAAAACAAACCAGTCGACCGGCTCTACCTTTTATATTCTGCCCTTTCCAACCTCGACGATCCAGATACCCAGCTTCAAAAACACAGCAGTCAGGTTGAAGAGATCTCACAACATCTGGGCATCGAAGTCCCAGCAAAAAAAGAAACTTTTTCCGCAAAAATCACCTACCTGAGAAATGAATACAATAAAGCCAGCCGCCGGTACGGCGAAATGATGATGAAGAAATTCCACCTGCCAAAACCCGAACAAATTGCAGCATTAGAACACTATATTGAAAAAGAAGTTGTAAAAGAGTATAAGACACTTGCAAAAGAAGCACTTCAAGGGTTACACTCCAACAATGAGAGCTGATTTTTACTTTTTCTCCGGTGGGGTATTCACGATTTCTCCAAACTCATTTACCCAGGCCATCATGCTTTCCAGGTCAGAACCCGTAGAATTTTGCTGGCGCTCCAACTTGCGTTGCTCCTTATCTTCTTTTTTCTTTTGTCTGTTTTTTTCAAGTTGCTTTTTCATAAAAGTTGCCTGAGATTTAGCCATAAATTGATGTTTTCGTTAAAAAATAACTTCTCTGCGTTTACAGGTATGCCTGTATAAAAGATGATGAAGGGTAATGAGAATCGAGAAGAGTATAATTGTCCCTTGTGTGCAAATATACGTATTTCCTACCGAAAATCCTAAAGTAAGGGCTAGCCATGATAAGCCATCGCCTTCGACAACTCCTCATTAAGCAAAAACTCCTTTTTCAGCCGTTCCAGCTTTGCCATAGCGCGATTGAAAGCATCATCACCAAGCAGCAAATAAAGTGGCGGATTCTCCATAAACGCAACATCAATAATCGCAGCAGCCGCCTTTTCCGGATCCCCATCCTGCTTACCATCTTTTGTCAGAAGCAATTCCTGGGCATTATGCACTGTTGTATATTCCCGAATGGTATGCTGTGCGATATTGATGGAATCCGTATTTAGAAAACTAGTCCGGAAAGCACCAGGAGCAACTACTGTTACTTTAACACCAAATTCCGCAACATCCTGCGCCAATACCTCAGACAATCCGACCACCGAAAACTTTGTAGCCGCATAAACAGCCCAGCCGCTTGTAGCGGCAATACCCGCTATAGAGGAAATATTGATAATGTGACCCGACATCTGTGCCCGCATATAAGGCATCACTGTGCGGATGACGTTCAGCGTTCCAAAGACATTTATTTCAAAGCAATCGCGCGTCTCGCGGTCACTCAATTCCTCAATGCTGCCGCCGATACCATAACCTGCATTATTGATGACCACATCTATACTTTTAAAAGCCGCATTTGTTTGATGAAGGGCACAACCCACGCTGTCCTCATTAGCAAGATCTACCTCCAGCGGCAAAAAATTAGGTGCAGTTCTCCCCACAGCAGCTACCAGTGCGTCCAAATCGCGGGAAGTAGCAGCAACATTCTGACCCGCCTCAAGTAATTGCCTGACCAGACTTAATCCAAATCCTTTAGAAGCGCCTGTTATAAACCAAGTTCTGATGTTCTCCATATCTCTTTTGTTTTGATAATACAAAAGTATGACGGAACACACACGGAACGTATACATTATTCAAACCAATGATTACGAAATTCAAGCAAGACGAAATGCAGAAGGCGTAGTACTGGTCTGTTTTTTGAAAAAATTATTAAAATGAGTAGGTGCCTCAAAACCCAGGCAGTAGCTGATCTCGGAAACGTTCCAGTTGGTATGACGTAAAAGTGCCCTTGCTTCAATGGTCAGGCGCTCCATAATATGATCAGTCGTTGTCTTTCCGGTCGTCTGACGAACCGCGCGGTTGAGGTGGTTCACATGTACGGACAGCCGGTCGGCAAAATCCTTGGCAGAGCGCAGGCCAAATCTTTGCGATGGGGATTCGATAGGAAACTGCCGTTCCAGAAGCTCTGTGAAAATAGCTGTAATACGTGAATTGGCATCCGGGTGCTGAAAGAGCCTGTCAGAAGGCTGAATCTTCATGGCATAATGAAGCAGCTCCGTAACATAGCTGCGAAGCAGGTCATATTTAAAGATGTAATCAGAATTGATCTCTGCCAGCATCTTTTCGAAAATAGCGAACACATAGGCATCCTGTTCCTCGTTAAGCACATAAACAGGATTCGCTCCGGGAGAAAACATCGGCAATTGATGGACATTGTTGCGCAGCATCTCGGTAAAAAAGGATTCCTTATAAATGCAAAACCTGCCGCTATGCGTCTTATTGAGGTTTTCGAAGGTATACGGAACTATCGGATTAAAAAATACCAATGCCGATCCATCCATCTCGATACTTTTATCTGCATAATGCACGATCCCCTTACCTCTGAACAAACTGATTTTATAAAAATCCCGGCGACTATACTGAATCGGTTTCGCAGCAGAACTATGAGTATCTTCAGATCTGAAAACATTAAAGTGCCCGATATCCTGGGTGAAGTTATCAGGCAGACAGTTAAACTTTTGCTTATAAAAATCTTCCAGGGTTTCCGTATGTGCCATAAATCAAAGTTACACAATTCAAACTAAAATCACAATCGGCACATCATATTTCTCCATCCCCGGAATAAACAGATGGCCATCTTCCTCATCCCTTGTAATAAATAATTTACTTTCAATGTAATATGCTATTAATTCGTAGCTTCGTTTACATCCTGTAATCAACCCTTATTGTACAAATTATGTTAAAAACAACACAAACATCGAAGGAACTCAATTATCAGACACTAATGGAAACCCTTGGTAAATTGATTGACCCATTGGAAAAGCAATTGCAACTTACTCCAAACGATTCTGTCCTTAGTTCGGAACTTGACCGGTTCAAAACCCTGTACCATCAGTTGCAGGAAAAAATGGAGCCAGGAAGCTTATAAGCCCGAGTCAAATTCCACAATCCATTCAATGCCATATTTATCCCTAAACATTCCGGCATAGGTGCCCCATGGCGTATCACCAATATCGCCTTCAACCTCTCCACCGGCTGATAAACCATTAAAAATTTTGTCGGCTTCTTCACGACTTTCAGTGCTTGCGACTATTTTAGACCTGTTTTCGTTTTCGTTTACCTGGCCCATAAATTCCGGAACATCATTGGCTATTAACACATTATGCTTGCCGATAGATAAACCGATGTACATTATTTTATTTGCTTCATTTTCTGCAACCTGAAATTCAGGACCCGACAGATCCTTGAAGCGGATGATCTTTGTGAAATCCCCGCCAAAAACTGATTTGTAAAAGGTGAATGCTTCTTCGGCGTTGCCATTAAAGTTGATCCACGGATTGATTGTTCTCATATTTTTATTTTTTAATTTTTTCCAATAGTTGATCTAAATTGTTCATTGTCATCTTGACTCCTTCTGTGAAGCCCATTTCAATCATCCTCTCCATGCGGGCAAGCGATTCGTTAAAAATGGTGATACTTACTTTCGTCCTGCCATCTTTTTCACTGAAAATATAATCCCATTCAGAACCCGGCAATTCAGGACTTTCGTCCTTGTCTGCAAAAGAATTATACATTTTAAAATTTGTTTTCGGAGTAATGGATGTATATCTCTGAATTGCCCAACGCTCCTGTCCGTCAGGGCTTATCATAGCATAAAACCTTTGCCCTCCCACTTTGAAATCCATATACTTAGTCCTGGCGCGCATTGGTGCAGGCGCTCCCCATTGGTCCAACAGCTCTGGCTTAGTAAAAGCATCCCATACTAAAGGAAGTCCAGCATTAAACTCCCTGGTTATCAATACAGTTTTCGCTGCTTTGTCAACATTAAAATCAAATAGCAAATCGTTGTTCATTTTTTCTGTTCTTTAATTGTTGATAATAATTCGTCAAGTTGACTAAATTGAATTTCCCAGCTTTGTCTGAATTGGGCTACCCAGTTGTCAAACTCTTGCATTTTTTTTGCATTAAAGTGATAATAAATCTCCCTGCCGCTATACTCAGGTGTAATTAATTCACACTCGTGCAATACTTTAATATGTTTCGATACCGCCTGCCGGGTCATATCAAATTTTTCGGCCATCGCATTAGGCGTTAATGCCTGAATGGCAACTAAAGTTAAAATGGCTCTGCGGGTTGGATCGGCTATTGCCTGAAATATATCTGGTTTCATTTTATTAAACGTGCAACTTTTGAGTTGCTAATTTACGCGCAACTTTTGAGTTGCGCAAATTTTTTTAATTTTTTTTGAAGGGAGTCCACCATGATCAAACTTGCTAACTATAGTCTAATTACTTTATATTTAAAAAAAACTAGTTTAGACGCTTAAATTTGATGTTAGCCTTCAGTTTCAAGTTCGGTAAAATCTACATTGCATTCCTTTGCATCTGCTGCGCTATAAGCATTGCAGGCTGCAGACAGGAGAAAAAAGCCAAAAAACAAAATCAAGAAAAATCCAAAGCCATCAAAGAATGGAACAAAACCATTCCCGGCAACTTTAGTGCGGAGCAAAACCGGTTTCTGGATTCTATGGAAATCGATAGCTTTATAAACAAGTATCCCCTATTTCAACCCTATGCGGCAGCGATCCGCGAATTTTATGGTGGTCGCAACCTTGCCTATGCATGGTATGCCGACAACCGGTTGATAGAACAGGCAGGAAACCTGGCCGACCGTGTAAAAAATCTTAAAAATGAAGGCATATCTCAGGAAACCCCTTACAGAAACATCCTGGATTCGCTATTGTATGCCAAAGCAACCGGCACACCAGATGTGAAATTGGAGCTGATGCTGACGGCCAACTATTTCGTCTTTGCAAAACTAGCCTGGGAAGGCATGGATCCGTCCATCAGCAAATCTTCGCAATGGTATCTCCCGAGAAAGAAGCTATCCTATGCAGCTTATCTGGACAGCCTGATCAGTGCTCCCGAAAAGGCATCGAAAACTGCTGCACCGGTATACAGGCAATACGACCTCTTGAAACAGCATTTGTCTCACTATCGGCAACTGCAAAAAGAAGACCCCATATGGACTCCTATAGCCAGGACGACCAAATCTTATAAACCGGGCGATTCGGCAGCACCAATAGCCGCAATAAAAAAAAGACTTTTTAAACTGGGTGATTTTAAGGGCGACACGCTCAGCTACATTTATGACGAAGCGCTGGAAACCGCCACGAAAAGTTTTCAAAGCAGGCACGGTCTCCCAGGCGACGGGCTTATAGGGAAAGGCACACTGGATGAAATGAATGTACCGCTGACTAAACGGATCAGGCAGATTCTGGTCAATATGGAAAGAAGCCGTTGGCTGCCTGTACATATGGATTCTACGTATTTAGGTGTCAATATTCCAGAATTTAAGCTGCATGTATATCATTCAGACAGCCTGCTATGGAGTTGCAATGTGGTGGTCGGACAATCGATACACCGCACAGTTATATTTTCTGGTGATATGAGATATGTGGTGTTCAGTCCTTACTGGAATGTACCTGAAAGCATCGTCCGCAATGAAATCATGCCAGCAATGAAGCGAAACCGCGGATACATCAACAGCCACCAAATGGAGATTACCGGCTACAGAGACGGGATTCCCGTCGTAAGACAGAAACCGGGTCCGCAAAACTCATTGGGCCTTGTAAAATTTTTATTTCCAAACAGTTACAACATCTACCTTCACGACAGCCCGGCCAAATCACTTTTTAATGAAAGTTCGAGGGCATTCAGCCACGGCTGCATCAGGGTAAGCGAGCCATTTAAACTGGCTGCCTTTCTGCTGCAGGACTACGACAACTGGGACGAGCAAAAGATCAAAAACAGCATGGACCGGGGTGTAGAGCAATATGTTACCCTGAAGCATAAAATCCCTGTTTTTATTGCTTATTTCACAGCTTTTACCGACCGAAAAAACCTGCTTAATTTCAGAAAGGATATTTATAACAGAGACGATACGCTGGCCAAAATGCTGATTGAAGATTAATCAATAGGATGAAACACTTATACACTTTTCAGGAATGCAATATTGGTGACTTTATAATTTAATGCACTTGTAGTACCGGCAGTTACATCAATGGTAACACCTGTAATTTTGCCTGCCATCGATGACGATAGAAATACTGCTGTATTGGCTATATCTTCCATAAGCGGGAGCTGTTTCAACATGGTATCGTCTTCCAATTTTTTGAGAAAACCTTTTACCTCATCCCCGCCTGATTCTAAGGCTTCCCTAAAGGGTCTCGAATCAGGAGATCCAGCCGAACGGATATTCACTACACGAATGCCATAGGGGCCCAATTCGGATGCAAGGTTACGTGAAAAGCCTTCAACGCCGTTACACGCAGGGCCAAACCCGCCTACATTGGCATATCCTATACCTCCTGGCGTAGCAGTAAGTGAAAGGATCACTCCAGGCTTATGTGATTTCATTGCCCTTCCGGCAGCTGTCGCTGTTATAAACTGTGTTTCCAAAGCAATATTTATTGGGCGCATAAAATCCTCCAGCGCCATATCTGTTAGTGGAATGTCCTGTGTGTCCTGCCAGCCTATCGCATTAAATGAGATATCCACAGATCCTACTGTATGCAATACAGAATTTATATGGTCATTTACCGATTTTTCATTTCTGGCGTCTACCTGGTCAATGGAAACCTTTCCACCTGCCGCCTCAATTTTACTGGCTGTTCTTTTTATGCTCTCCAGATGATAACCTGTCAGGAATACATGGGCACCCTGGCCTGCAAGTGCAGTGGCAACGGCTCCTCCAAGTGATCCGCCTGCGCCATATATAATTGCATTTTTATTTTGTAATAACATATTGTAGCTATTTGATAATCGAATTTGTAATAAAATACTGATTTACATACTGTGCAGTCATGACAAAATATAGGGTCGTTTGCGACAGTATTGTAATAATTGGATTAAAGTCCTAAAGTTTCACAAGATCAAAACTACCAGAACCACAAATTGTTAGCAAGAGAAGAAACACAAATATGTAGATCATGACAAAAGAAAATAAAGAGATACTTCAAAAGGCAAACGCTTTGATTGCTAAGAAAGACTATGAAGGCTTTCTGACCTATTGTACCGAAGATACCCTATGGGTATTTGTCGGGGAGCAGATCCTAAATGGCAAAGACGCCGTTCGTCAATATATGAAAGAAAACTACCTGGAACCCCCGCGGTTTCATGTCGATCAGATCATCGCAGATGGCGACTACGTCACCGCGATCGGTAAAATCAGCATGAAAGATCAGGACGGTAAAGTTGTAGATTCAGACTATTGTGATGTCTGGAGGTTCCGCGAGGGCAAGATGGCAGAATTAAAAGCATTTGTAATCCCATCCGACAAACAAAAGACAGATGTCACAGAACACATCACGGTGAACCGTCCTTAAGATTTTACTTTATTCCAAATGACATAGTAAAGGTATACATTCGGGTATCCAGATTCCCGCCCGTATCGTTGAGCGCTCTATTAAACACCGGAGAAAGGGTATAACTTACCCTTAGATCTATATACCCTTCATACAAGGTCCCCAAACCATCGCCCATTTTGATGCCGGCAATAAAGCTATGGTTAAAGAACCTTGTATCCTGAAGTTTTGATTTGGCATCCTGCTGGATGTCACTTTCCTTGTAATAATCCATTTTGGTTTTGCTGCTGATCACAACAGCAGGCGCAATGCCCGTATATACCTTCCAATAGGTTTTAGCGGTTCTTTTACTAAAATTATAATTGAGTAGAAGCGGCAGTTCCAGGTAGTTGATTTTGTACTTAAAATGATTGTAAGCACTATTTTCCTTCCCTTCCCTGTCTATAATAACTATCCAGGGAACTTGTTCATCGTATTCCATCCCCTTGGTATTGTACAGCAGTTCGGTAATAAATGAAAATCCCCTGCCCAGTCGCACATCTATAGTTATTCCCGGCACAAAAGAAGGCCTTTCACCGCGCTTAAAAGCGCTTAAACTTTCATCCGGCTGATCAAAAGGAGCAACATCATCCGTAAAATAGGACAGGTTAAATCCCGCTTTTATACCGAATTTTATTCTCTGCGATCCATCCTGTGCCAGGCATTCAGCACTCATAGCGAACAGCAATAAAAACAGCGCAGCACATTTCATTTGATTTCTCATAAATCACCAATTACAGTTCACTATCACCCAGCAACTTTGCATCGCGGGTATTCTTTTGTACAGCAATCGCAGAAAACAAACTCAGTGAGAACGCCATGGCATAAAAACCCTTCTCACTTCGGGCAAGATCTGCATTCCACAGGCCAATCGTCAGCAGTACCATTGCCGCAATAGTAGCAAACCAGCTCAGGCCATAATAAAGATCCGTAACGGCAAGCCCCTCTGCCCGGTCCCTGACGCTTTTTTGAACGGAGATTACCGCAAATAGGCCAAATAATAAAATAGTAAAGTAATAGCCTTTTTCGTTCAGCTCTATACTTGCATTCCACAGACCGATGCAATATCCCACTGATCCTGTCAATAACGCAAACCAAGAGGCACCGATAAATGCGGCAGTTGGTTTAAATGGGCTTCTGACATGCCCGTCATGTTTTACGATGACTGAATTCTCTTCTGTTCTTTGTTGTAGCGTTTCCATATCTGTTGTTTTTTTATTGATATGAAACGAATGTCGGATGTAAAACAAACCTGAAAAAATCAATATCTGAAAATTACTGACGATATCATCTCGTAATTATTGTACTTTTATGTGTATAAACATATCGATATGGACTCAATTCTGGAGCTGATGAACCTGCTCAACAGCAGCGATAAAAAGCTTTTCAGGCAATTTTTACAACGAAAAAACAAGAGAGTCGATGTCAAGAACCTCCAGCTACTCGATTTGATAGAAACTGACGATATCAATGGACTGGACAAGCTTTACGAATCAGAGAAAAATAAGGATGCGTACTATGCTTTACGGAAAAGGCTCCAGGACAATTTGTTGCTGTTCTTATCACAGAAAACCTTTGAAAGCAATCATTCTGACACCTATGAAGCCCTGCGCCTAGTCGTGGTCGGACGTTTTCTGTTGGAAAATGATGTAGTCAGGATCGCATTCAAATGTTTAGATAATGCCGAACGGCTTGCAGAACATTTGGAGCAGTTTAACTTGCTGAACGAGCTTTTGCTGCTGAAGCTGCAGTATGCACATCTGCCTGGAGCAGAAGACTTCGAGGCGCTGACAGCCCGGTTTTCGCGGAACCAGTCCAATATGCAACGCGAGGCAAAGCTCAATATGGCCTATGCCTTTTTGAGACAGGAATTACAGGAGATCCACCTGAAAGGGAAGATCGTTAATTTGACGGCCCTGATGGTCATCACGATCAGGAAATACAAAATTTCCGCACAGGACCTGATGACCTATAAGTCCATTTATCAAATTCTTTTCATTGCCAATGAGTATGCGGCGATACAGCAAAATTATGGATTGATCACCCGATATATCAACCGCACAAACCGGTTTATGAAAGACCAGACCGGCAAAATACAGTCCTATCTTTTTTATCACATATCCATCCTATATTTTTTGGCAAACTTTCATCTGCGGCAGATGGACTTTGAAGAAAGCAACTCCTATCTCAGGGAGATGATGGATTTAATGGCAACAGATAACCGGTATCATGATCTGTTTTATTTACGCCATCAGTTACTCCTGGCGCTCAAACTGTACTTTACAGGCGCTGCAGACAATGCGATACCCCTATTGCAGAAATCGCTCTCCAATACAAAAACCACCGCCAAACCAGAAGATATTGAAGATCTGCGGGCATGTCTGACCATGTTTTTAGCGCTGTGCAATAAACGGGAAAGTTTGAAACAGCTGACCTTACTGACTCGTACCGATGCCTGGTATGAAAAAAGAATGGGCATGTTATGGACCATCCGAAAAAACCTGATGGAAATTTTGATCCATGCCCAATTCTCCAACATTGAGCTGGCTATATCCCGCTTAAACAGCTTCAAGCGAAGGTATAAGAAGTACCTGTTGAAAGCTTCGGAGGAACGCGTGTTAACCTATCTGAAGCTGGTAGAAAAACACCTGCAAAAACCCGGTATGGCCTCTGAATCCACCTTTCAAAAAGCGGTTTTAAACCAGCTGGACAGCGCAGGAAACAAAGACATCTTCAGTTTGAGCTTTATCGCCTGGCTCATAGCGCACTGGGAGAAAAAAACAGCTTACGAAGTCCTACTGACAATCATACAGAAAACCCCAGAGTAGTCTATACCGCCCAGCGTTTAATTATGTTGCACAGCCGGGTCACTAGAAAGATGGCCCTGATGAATGATCTCTCCGATATCCGACTTAGGTTTTTTAACGCTCTCCCGGGCTTTCGCCTGCCCGTTCTGCTGATGCTCCGGCTCAGCCTCTGGTGCTGCACCCACCGCAAATTTTGCTTTGATGGCATCCATTAACTCTGCAAGCGTTCCGCCCAGCCTTCCCGGGGCACTTGAAATATCATCTCTCAATTCTGCACCTTTTTTTGGAGCAAAAAGTACCGCCAGTGCTGCACCCACGGCCACACCGCTGATCAAAGCAACTGCTACCATGGCAGTGCTATTGTCAGCCTGCCTTATCATTTTTTTCAATTGTTTACCGTATTTCATAGCTGTATGTTTTCTTAATTTAACATACTGACCTTAAAATTGTTCGGTTTTTTTATTGCAAAGTTTCAGATCGTAAAACTCCACAGCGCAGCAGGTTTTACAAAAATGTATATATTTATGTAGCATAAGATCCGTAACCTGCTGCTTAAACCAGGCATGATAAATTTTCAAATTAAAAAAAGACTATGAACATGAGCCTGTCAATTTGGTTAGTTATACTTGGATCCCTGTCTAACCTCCAGTTTTTTCAGCATCCAAAACCAAAAGTTATTAAAGCCGAATTTATTTTTGAAGAAGCACCTTTCAAAGCCTGCCATGCTTCAACAATTGTTGAACTGGAAGATGGTAAAATAATGTCTGCATGGTTTGGCGGCACCAATGAAGGAGCGGCAGATGTAAAAATATGGTCCTCAGTAAGAGATGAAAAGTCATGGAGCAAGCCAAAAGTAATAGCCACCGGCAAAGAAAATGGGAAACCATCTCCGTGCTGGAATCCGGTGCTCTTCATGACCAAAGCCGGTTTGCTGATGCTATTTTATAAAGTCGGACCAAATCCCAGGGCATGGTGGGGCGAGATGAAAACCTCAAAGGACAATGGCAAAACGTGGTCGGAAGCGGTTCGGCTGCCCGCTGGTTTTTACGGCCCAATCAAAAATAAGCCCATACAAATGGAAAACGGGGAAATTCTGTACGGCTCGAGCACCGAAAGCCTTGATGAAAAAACCTGGAATATTCACGTAGAAAAAAGTAACAGTGAGGGAACTGATTTCAAAAAAATCAAAATAGATAACGGGGTCTACGGTGTCATCCAGCCGTCAATCCTCAAGTATGACGATGGTAGTCTGCAGCTTTTGTGCCGAAGCAGACAAAATGTGATCGTAAGCACCTGGTCAAAAGACAACGGAGCAACCTGGCAACCGCTCAAAGCACTTGACTTACCCAATCCAAATTCGGGAACAGATGCGGTAAGCCTTGCGAATGGAAAGCAGCTTTTAGTGTACAACCCCCTCACTGCCGGAAAAAATTGGTGGGAAGGCCGTTCAGTACTAAAACTGGCATCATCCGATAATGGCATTGACTGGAAGGACATATACAAGCTTGAAGAACATCAAAAAGGGGAATACTCGTATCCAGCAATTATCCAAAGTAGTGATGGCCATGTACATATCACCTACACCTCCGAGCGTAAAAAGATCAAATACATTAAATTGACCCTTTAGTCTCCATCTATCACTGATCTTTTGCCGCAAGCTGGATAAAATTCCCGATACGGGATCAGGACCGTACCAGATCCTATTCCCAATCAGATACAATAGCGAAATATCTCAGATTACTAAATCCTACAAAATCTTTGGCTATTTCCTTTCGCAAAAAAATCCACTTTTTGCCCTTCAATTTATATACATAAACATTGCAGGGGAACTTGGGAGTAGTCACCAAGATCTTAAGATCATATTCCTTAGTGACTTCTTCCTGTTTCACATGAAAAGCAAAAATATCAAATTTGGCCCTGGCTGCTTCATTGCTGATTATTTCCTTGACTATCTTAATTGCCCACTCCTTTTTAATTTTATATGTTTTTTTACCTACAGCTTCATCTCGTAATTCATTCCATTTCGCATAATCTTTAGGTCTAAAGATCATATGGTACAATCCAAAAGATTTATCCTCGCGATAAGCTTGAGGTAGTTCCCTGTAAAAAAACTTATGCCCCATCGCACTAACACTATGCAAAGCGATCCTAAGTTTTTCAGGTTGTGCAAGAAAATCAATAGGTTTAGGTAATTTACTTTGATCATCTACCTCGAAGGATGTCAACTCAAACAGAAATCGCTTTTCCTGACCGTAGCATATGTTTAAAGAAAGCAGCATCGCCGGAAAGAAAGCAGTGATGAATATCCGGAGTTTCATATTAACAATATACGAATTCTTAAGATACTTTGATTAAGAGCTACAACAGAAGCAAATTAGCAATTACAGTTCAAATTACACTCAACCTCCGCAAAAACACTAGAAATTATACCCAAAATGCAAACCCGGCTGCCCGAAGAAGAATCTTGACCATTTATCGTCAACCTGTTTAAAGGAATCAGGCATTGTTGATTGATAAGGACGATGAGTAATTGCTATTGAAGGTTGAAAAAAAAGCCTGTCCTTGAAAAGCTTAATGTGATAACCAACAGAATAAGTGTTAAAGATTTGAAAGCCATTGTCAATCTTCTTACCATCATCATTTACAAAACTTTGCAAGGCAGGCATCACGTCAGCCTGAGCAAAAAGTTGCTTCCATAAAAATCTTTGATAATTAAGTGAAACGCCGTATTCACGAATATGCCCCGGAAACCCTTCCCCTTCTGCTTCAAATGATTTTCCATAAGGAATACCAATTGGCCAGGCATATTTCCAGGTTTTAAATTCAAGTGAAACCACATCCTTTCCTGTAATGCGATAACCTAAGTTCAGATAAACCATTCCAGGCGGATTATTATCAGCCACTACATTAGCTATCATAAATAAGGTACTGCCTATAAAGTACTTTCTATAAGAACTGTCCTGTTTGGAATATTGAGCTTTAACTTTTAGCGTGCCTGCCATCATAAAAATCAACGCGAACCATAAAATTTTCTTTTGCATTTCAATAATTAGGGGTTAAACAATAATTCAAAGGTAGATTGGCTAAATGCCATAACTCATTCACTTAAGTTAAGAAATGAACATTTGCTTGTATTTCCATGTGATTTTTTTTTACAGGAATTAATAAATCATCAGGAAACATTAAATTTAACACCCATACCCTCTAAACCTGACAAAAATGCAATTGACTAATGATAAAATGGATCAAATCCTGCTAAATTTTCTAGGGAAGTATGTAAAACTCTCTGAAGAGGAGCAAAATGTTATTTTAGATTTAGCCATTTTTAAAAGTTTTAGGAAAGGAACAATTTTATTGAAAGAAGGTCAGCGCTCAAGGGATGCCTATTTTGTAATTAAAGGATGCATCAGATGCTACTATATGGTTGATGGGGAAGAAAAGACCACTGCTTTCTATACTGAGTCGGAGACCCTTGACCCTCCAGGGGCAATAAACAATACCCCATCTGAATATTATGTGGATTGTCTTGAGGACTCTATTTTGATTGCAGGCAGTTCAGAACCAGATGAAGAACTTTTTGCAAAATATCCTAACTTAGAAAAACTGTGTCGTCTTGTTGCCGAAGATTTACACTCAAAAAGTCAAATGGCATTTGATAATTTTAAGATTTCTACACCGGAGCAACGCTATTTGAATTTGCTGGAAATAAGACCGGATTTGGCTCAAAGAGTCCCTCAATACCATTTAGCGAGCTATTTGGGTATCACGCCGCAGTCTTTAAGCAGAATGAGAAAGAGGCTGGTTAGAAAAGTCTCTTAAAGCATCCCCATCATACAAATCGTTTCTTAACTTAAGGTAACGAGTTTAGGCTTTTATCATTTTTATGTTTGCACAGAACTATTAAAAATGAAAAAAATGAAAATTGTTAACATCCTGATCCTGGTATTTTTTACGACCACAACATTGTTCGCCCAAGAGAATGGCGCCTTCAAAAAAGGAAATAAATTACTCAATATCGGTATTGGCATAAATTCCTCTTATAACGGAGGCATACCTGTCGGCCTTTCTTATGAACAGGGAATCACCGGCAACATCAGCATTGGTGCAAATGCAGATTATCTCTCAAATGAATACCTGTCCCTCAAATTTACAGCCATTTACTTTGGCGTAAGGGCCTCTTACCATGTCAATCAATTATTAAAAATTAACAGTAACAAGATAGATTTATATGGAGGGCCAACCTTTGGCTACAGAAGTTTTTCCTGGAAAGACAATGGTCAAGACCTGGGCGATAGTTACGGAAGCGGACTGTTTCTGGGCGCATACGCTGGCGGCAAATACTTCTTCAACAGTAACCTTGGCATATTTACTGAGCTTGGCGCCATAGGCAGCACCAATGCCAGAATCGGAATAACACTTAAATTTTAAACACATATCTTATGAAAAAGTCAATCTTTGCACTACTGATGGTAGTCACAGTTTTAGTTTCCTGCAAGAAAGATTCAGACAAAAAGCCTGATAACAACTCGCGCACAGTGCGTTATGAGATTACAGGAACTTTTTCGGGACCAACACTGATCGTATCATATACCACTGCCAGTGGTGGTACGACAAATGATCCGGTCACATCGCTCCCATGGACAAAAGAAATTACTTACGCTACAAATGTAACTGCAGCCATTTTCGCAATATCAGGAGATGGAGGAGTTGCTGGTCAAAAAGTAACAGTTGTGGTCAAAAGAGGTGGCAGTCAGGTAGGAGCACCAATTGATGCCGTGGCCGATGCCTCAGGAAGCTTCTCTAAATCTGCTCCGGTTATTGTTTTTTAAAGTATCCTACAGTTTTCATCATCAGCGCATGGTCTATATTACTAAAGGAGCCTCAATAGCTTAGGCAAGTCCTTTTTCACAGAAGGGGTATATCAGCATGATGGCACTACTTGTTCTATTCTTTTAAATGAGAGCGTTAAAATAGATTGTATTCTCAAGCGTTGATATTACAAATTATCGACACAGCCAATTGCAAGACC
This sequence comes from Pedobacter ginsengisoli, assembly GCF_030244015.1. Classification (GTDB taxonomy): domain Bacteria; phylum Bacteroidota; class Bacteroidia; order Sphingobacteriales; family Sphingobacteriaceae; genus Pedobacter; species Pedobacter ginsengisoli. Next base: position 1,522,758 of record NZ_JASSYX010000001.1, on the reverse strand, counting down.
TTAAAATAAAAAACCGACTCTTAAGGTCCCGGTCGGATAGCGTTCACCATCCAACTGTCTTTTATTGTTCTGCTGACTGTAGCCCAAACTGGTTTGCAAGGCAGTTTTGCCTTTAAGGGAAAACTTATATCCCACCCCGGCACCCATGTTTATACCATTCATGAAATTATTGTTGAGTTGTATGGAGTGACCAAAATCCGCATAGGCGAAAGGCGTATTTTTTTCATTTTTAAAGTAATATCTGGCATCAGCGAAAACCTGAAAAGCACTCTTATAAAAAAATTCGGCATCAGGAGTTTTATACCCTTCCAATCCCAGACCAACTCCAACAGAAAACTTGTCGGTCAGGAAAATACCGTTGATAGTTCTCAAACTTAAAGCCTGTGCAAAAATATCGATTCTATCCCCCTCCTGGCTAAATTTAAAACTTTGAGCTCCCATGTGATAGCCAAACTCAGTAATATTAAAATAACTGCCTTTTGACTTGGTGTTTTCCTGCGCCATCACATGCTGTGCGATGAATGGAATTACTAATAGTGCAATAAACTTAATTTTTTTCATAACTTTTGTTATTATTAGAAATAATTTAATTACAATAAGGTATATACTTAATAAATACTATTAAAACAATTAACTTATTTTAACATTTAGTATACTTTGCATCGCCTTTCTGTTCGACAACACAATATTTTATCTCCTTCTTCTCTTGATTCGCCCTATCCAGGTCACATAGCATTGGCAAAGTTTTTCTCGTTCGTAACTTCGCTCAAATTCGAGGTAAAAAAAGACACCTGCTTGTGAGCAGCGGTACTATTTAGTATTTCCTTTAAAACACGATGCAACAAAGGCGGTAACCTCTCATTGGTAAACTCATTTGAGCACCACCTTTAGCTCAGCATCATTCTCTATTAAACGGTTAATGATCATTTTCTTCGCCTGATAAACTTTCAACCTGACTTTTGTTTTCTCGCGCCGGAGTTCGATATCAAGCGTAGTTCCAAAGGCCTTAATGTCATTTAGCTCCAGATCATCCCACTTAGACGGGAGGTTTGGCCGCAAAATGAAAGAATCAAACCCGGTAGGTTCCAGTCCCAGTATACCTTCAGTGAAAATACGGCAATACAAAGCACTCTCTGCCGACAGATGTGCCATGCCGTTCTCAGGCCAGGCCTCCACAGCATATGGTACCCGAAATCCGGTCAAACGCATTGTGGAATAAGAACTTAGTCTCTCCAAAGCGCGATCCGCCGCCCCTGCCTTAAAGGCGCCCCGAAAAGCATACAAGGTGCCTCTGTCCCAAAAAACCTGATTCCCGTTTTCGCTTGGCTTCAATTCGGTAAGCACTCCATTGTTTGACCATAATTTATCGAATAAGGCATCAAGTGTGCCGGATTTGCGCTGGTTTATTCCCACCACCAACGGTAGACATATCCAGGCCCTGAGCGTACTATTTTCTTTATAATACTTATAAGTATCCAGGCCCTCCATTTTCGCACCGAAATATTGTTCGATTGCCTGTGACATTTTTTTTGCGCGGACATTATAATCTGCGACCAAAGACTGCGGTTTTCCCATCGCCTTCGCCAGTCTGGCAGCTTGAATAAGCGCACCATAATAAAGTGATGAAGTCGACAAATTTGCAGATCCGGTCGGAAACCTCCCCTCCAGTTCATCACTTTCAGAAGCTACAATGCCCTCAGCCGTAATCCTTTTTTTGCTGTATTCCAGGCACCAATCAATCAAAGGCCAGATCTCTTCCGCTTTCCTGCGGTCTCCAGAAGCCAGTAAAAAGTGTGTGGCACCATAGGCGATCATTGCCGCATCTCCGCGGTCATGGGCGCCAAATGGAAAGGTAACATCCAATTCAAACGAAGCCCATATTTTTCCTCCATCTTTTGGCATATTACTTTGAAAAATACGGTAGGCATTCATCGCCGCCTGCATTCCGGTCTGATATCCCAGATAAGAAAAGAAAGGCCCGCTGTATTCTGCCTGGTCATTTGCCCAGATGCCTACATAATAATTACCGCCACCAGGAGAATGTACCAAACCAAGGCGCGAGCGAAAAATACTCTCTGCGGCCCTGATTTTAGAGAAATAAAACAGGGTATTGATGATCTTGTCCGGAGTTCTGAGTACTAAGTTGCCGGCGATGCTATCCAGGAACAAATCCCGCTTGCGTTCGATGTCGGTTAAAGACTTTTCGGGCTCAGGTTCCTCATTCAGACTTGCCGAATAATAGATACCGAAGGAATACTGATCACCGGGATTAATGGTCACAGCAGGCTTTGCATCGGTTGTTATTTTTCTGTGGTATTGTCCATGAAATCCGGTCTCGTTTTGAATCACTTCGGTAGCACCTATTGTGAGGCTTTGCGCCTTTTGTGCATTATTGATGAGTGTCCATTTTTCAACAAAGCAACGCTTGTCCATGGAAGGAAAAAAGGTCCTGACCACTTGTATCCCATCGCGCTGCTTAAAATGAAAACTGATTTTTCCCTGAATGCGGACCGAATCAAGAACGCCTGTTTCAAACTTTTTTTCGCCCAATGAGATTACAGGCAAAACCTCATCCATATACTGGGAACGCAAATAAGCCCTGTACATGGACTCATTGGACTTACTGTATTTCCGAAGTTGCGGAAAGATAATGTCCCTGGTAATTTCAACCTGCTTTGTCTTACTGACCTTGTAGCCAATAATTCCGGATACCAATGAACCTGACATTTCTAAATTATCATCATGAGGCAGGCGACTCTCTTTTGTCAGATCCCAGGTGATGCCATGACCGGAATTGGTTTTCCAGAAAATTTCGTTTTGCTGGGCGAGATCCTGAGCCTGCACCTGACCGGCAACTCCGGAACAAAACACGATCAATAACAGCGATAATAGTTTCAATGAAATGCGATTAATTTGATCATAAAGGACAGGGCTCATAACGGATTGGATTGGTTAGTCGAAGATAACAAAATCTGTCAGCTTCTTTCGTGATTTTCTCCCTCAAAAGCACTGCAGCTCATAATCCGCAGTAATGATTTTAATCCACTCACCTTCTATCATAAGACGGGGTCCTCAGATCATGCCAATATGCATATAAATATCAATATGCTTAATCACTAAAACATGGGTTTAACTTTCAATCACTTCATTAAACCGCCTCTTAAACTCCTCACCATAAATGTTCCTGTATTCTTTGATAAAAGTCTCAAATTTCGTCTTTGCGAGGGAGTGCTTGCCAAGATGTACAAGGGCTTTACACTGCATGACCATAGCCTCCTCGTTGACCTGATCGAAATAAAAGATACAACTTGCAAGTTTGATCAGCAACTCAGGATCGTCAGCGATTTTTATACTCGCCGCAAAGTGCAGATACGCATCAATGATTTCGTTGGATATTTCAGATTTAAACGCATCCAGCCATTCATACTCCACATTAGAAAGGAAACTCCCTTGCTGAACGATCTCCGTCAGCTCATTCACTTTCTGCCGGTCCATTTTTCCTTTGTCATGGAGAATTCGCAGGTACACGTTGTAATCTATTTTGACCCGGTTCTCATCAAAAATGATCTTCCAATACCCTGTTTCCTTAGAGATTTGACAACTATCCATTTTATCGAGGATAAGTTTCAGCTTAGCAATATTTACAGACCTGTTGTTCCTGGCACTATCAACAGACTTATCAAACCAAAGGATCTCCGTCAGTTTCTCCGTGCTGATACCCCGCTCCCATTTAATACTATATAACAATACCACCAGAAAGAGCTCCCGGATTAAAGGAGAAAGCATCTTCGTAATGTCATTTCCTGTCCTGTCAAACACCTGGAGCCCTCCAAAAAGTGATATCGAGTTCTTAACGGCTGGTTTTTTCAGGATAACCGGATCATCCCCTGCTACTTCCATAACCGCATGCGTTAAATTACCAGCCGGGGACTGTTTTTTCTTCCTAAAGTAAAAGAACAGGACGAACATTAAACCAACTAGTGCCAGGGATAAAATATACCAGCCAGCACGGTTCCCAAGCATCTTAACCGATGCGGCGGTATACACTTCCGGGGGTGACGATAAGGTAAATACCTTTACCGCCGTCCTCCTTTTTAATTCATCATAAAGCAAAGTTACAGCAACAAATTCTTTGCTGCGTGAACAATAGTAGAGATCCGCAAATGAACGTATATCATGAAAAGAATATGGGATCATATTGCCCATATAATTATATTCGGGTGATTTTAACGACCCTTTTATCAGTTGCAAACTGGAATTATACCTGTGATTGGAAAAAGTCAATGCGTAATAAGACTGATCTGACTGGTCAACCACCAGGGAATTGGCGAGTGCAAAATCTTCATTTTTTGGTTGCAGTTCGAACAGTTTCCTGAAGCGCTTCAATCTGGCATCAAAAAAGCTAAGTTCATAAATATTCTTTGGATTGAGGATCTGTTCACCTGTCTTGCTGCCGTACCCGCCAAGAAGATACGCTCCACTATCCACCGCCCCGAGGGCTGCAAGGTATCTGGGCATGTAATCGCCTTTGGTCAGGACCATTTCCCAGGTTTTCGTTGAAAATTGATACCTTGCTACTTCGTTTTTATATTGATACTGCCCATATCCGCCAATCATATAAAACGAACTGTCTGCAACAGAATAAAATTTATTCGGATGCCAGAAATTAGTGATCACAGCCGGTGTATCGCATTTTAAATCCCATGTTCTGGTAGAAAAGTCAAAAAACGAAACCAGCTTCTGATCCATATAAAAGTTAAACAGTTTTCCTGTGTGGGGATCATATAAAGACTGGTTCCCGCTTAGCAATGGCTGCCTGCCTGATCTGTAAGATAAAGCCTTCAGCTTTCGGCCAGAAACAGAGTAAACCATAAGAGAGTCTTCAGAAACAATGTAAAGTTCCTCTTTATTCCGGTTAAATGCTACGCTGGCAGCACCAGGTACGTCAATTGCCTTTACCAGGTTCCAGTCGTGGTGCATTTTCTTTATCCATACCGGATTGAGCACATCAGCATTCTTTCCCTGAACTTTTTCCCGGACAACAGGGCCACTTTTCTCATCAAGGGGCCAATGATACCTAAGCTGGCCATCATGCAAGATCTTAATGTCCCGCACCTTCATGGGTGGCACATCTTTCACTTTAAATTCTTCAAAATCATTTGCCCCAAACAAGATCTTGTAACAACCACCTTTCAACTGCAAAGACTGGACGTAGGTCTTTCCAGCAGCGCTGAGCTTCAGTTGTTGTTTTTCCCGGTCAAAGCTCATTTTTATGTTGTGCCAGCCCTTATACATGTCCGCAATCGGAATATCAAAGCTGATTCTGGATAATCGATCGCCTATGATTAGTTTGAAATGTTTATTTTCCAGAAAACGCATATCATAGATCAGGTCGATATTCCGTTTGTTTTGATCAATGACCCTAAACACATATCCAAAATAATCAGTATATCCCTGCATAAAAGAGAGATCAAAAGACAACTGGAAATTGTGGTCCAGACAGAGTGGTTGCGGGCTGAGGTCCAGTGCCGTACGTTTATCCTGAACTACATCATGACCACCAAAAGCCAAACCATAAGCCTGTCCATTGACGCGTGCACCTCCCAGTAACAGAAATATAAAAAAGATCACATAAAACTTCAACTTCATAGTTTTTGGCTGGGAACGCAAGGAATACCACTTTTAAACTGGCTGGTCAGGAAGGCTCGTTTCCTATGACGAATATAGGTTTTTACCGTTAATTTAACATTAACAAATTGATTACATCCGGCATTAACGCCGTTCCTGGAAGTCGTAACTCATCGTTTCCATAAACTAAAAAAGTGCCTTACTGGCAATTGAACGCCGATTTTAACCAAAAAACCTGAGGCGCTACAATAAATTATTTCGTTGGTAATGTTTTGTTAAGATTTTGTTAGGCGACCCCTTCTTACTTGGTATCAATTAACCAAATATACCATGTACAAAAACGAACTCAGGCCGCCATGACCAAAGGCTTCTACGCGAATGCTTACCCAGGCAACAACCAAACAAATTAACTTCTAACAAAAAGGAAACAGTATGAACAGATTCAAATACTTATTTTTATTATTTTACCTTTTCCCGCTCTGCATGCTGGCCCAGCAAAGCCAGGTCATCCGGGGTAAGGTAACCGACTCGACAGACAGGACGCCAATACCCGGCGTAGCCGTAACTGCGCTTAGCGGCAACGACAAGGTCGCCGTCAGTACAGATAAAGATGGAAATTACCAAATTTCAATTCCAGCGGGTGCGGCTGAACTTGCCTTCAGCTATGTGGGCATGAACCCCCATACAGAACAAATTAATGGGCGAACCCAAATCAATGTAGAATTATCAGCCAGCAATGCCGCACTAAACGAAGTCATCGTAGTGGGCTACGGCTCACAAAAGAAGGAAACACTGACAGGGTCTGTAGGCAATATCACAGCGCGGGACATACAAACCACGACCGCCATCAGTCTGGCACAAAAGATCCAGGGAAAAGTAGCGGGCCTGCAGATCCGCCAGAATGGCGGCGAACCGGGAACCTTTGACAATTCCATCAATATCCGTGGTTACGGTGGCAATCCACTGTATGTCATAGATGGGATTGCCCGCGAAGGGGCCGGGGAATTTCAGCGCATTAACCCTGATGACATAGAAAGCATCTCGTTCCTGAAAGACGGCTCCGCAGCAATTTATGGCCTTAGAGCTTCAAATGGAGTAGTGCTCGTGACTACAAAGAAAGGAACAAAAGGTGCGGCAATATTTAATTATAATGGATTTTTAGGTCTTTCCAGCCCAACCGACGTCCCGCGCATGGCCAACGCATCGGAGTGGATGCAAATGAGGAATGATGCAGCATTCCTGGGAACAGGTGCTCCCTTTGTAACCAGAGAGGAGCTCAACAAATACATCAGCGGCGCTCCGGGTTACCAAAGCACCGATTGGTATGACCAGGTGATGAAAAAGAATGCAGTTCAGCAGCAGCACAATCTGTCCGCATCGGGCGGAAGTGAAAAAACCCAATATTTTGTCAGTCTGGGTTATCAGCGTGAAGAAGGTTTACTGAAAACAAACGACATGGGCTTTTATAAGTACAACATGCGTTCAAACCTGACCACCGAACTGACCAAAAACCTGAAGGCTGAGGTCTTCGTAGCCGGCCGTTACGACAACCGCTATGTACCAGGCGAAAACTTCTTCAACATCTTTAAAGGTACCAGGGTGACACTGCCTACCGAACAGCCCTATATCAACGGCGATCCGGCTTATCCTTCTATCGTCACGCCGTCCAACCAGAATCCGGTCGTATTGTCTGACAGGGACATCACAGGGTACAATGAAAGTGTAAACAGAAACTTTCAGTCTACTGTAGCCCTGAACTACACCATCCCGGCCATAGAAGGTCTGAAATTAAGAGCCTCCGCTTCTTATGACATGAACAGTTACTCCAATAAAGACCTTTCGAAACCATACAACCTGTATACGCTTTCCAACAACAACATTGTAAAGCAGCCACAGCGCGTTGGGACGGGAAACATTTCCAATGTATACGACAACAACAATAACCTCACCCTGCAAGGGCAGATCAGCTACAGCAGGCAATTTGGCGGAAAACACAACGTTGGAGGAACACTAGTCGTAGAACAACAACAAGGCTGGAGCAGAAATACGCTGGCAAGGCGTTTCTATGATTTTTATACGACAGATCAGCTCAATTACGCAGGTCTGAGAACACCGGAGGCCAGTGGTATTGAAGGCCAGAGTGCATACCTGGGGTACGTTGGCCGTTTCAATTATGACTTTGCCAGCAAATACCTGGTTGACTTCATCTTCCGCCAGGATGGAAATTATGCTTTTAAAAACAAATGGGGCTTTTTCCCGGGCGCAAGTGCGGCCTGGAGGGTTTCTGAAGAAGGTTTCATTAAAAACAACATACCCGCGATCAGTAACCTGAAACTGAAAGCATCATACGGTACAGCAGGAGCGGCAAACGTGGTAGCACCTTTTCAATATGTTCCGGGTTTTGGCACATCAGGCGGAGGCAACTACGAATTCCAGAACGATTTTCTAACAACCGGCGTTGCCGCGCCATCCATTGTCAATGAAAACCTGAGCTGGACCAAATCAGAATTTCTTGATTTCGGAATTGAACTTGGCTTATGGAAAAACAAACTGACAGCAGAATTTGACGTGTATCAACGGGATACCAAGGGAATCCCGGCCACCAGAAACGTATCACTTCCCAACACATTCGGGGCCAATATCCCGCCAGAAAACCTAAACAGCGACCGCGTAAGGGGTATCGAGTTCTCTCTGGCACACAACAATACCATCGGCGATTTCAAATATGGAATCTCAGGTAACTTCAACTTCTCCCGGCAGATAGACCTGTACGTTGAGGGCTCCAACTTTACCAACAGCTATGACCGCTGGAGAAATCAAAGAGCCTACCGATATCGTGACATCAGCTGGGGATATACTTATGCAGGGCAATTTCAAAACCGGGAAGAGATCCTCCAGCATGCGATTCAAAACGGTGATCAGGCAAACATTCGTGAACTGCCTGGTGACTACAAATTTCAGGACATCAATAACGACGGAGTCATTGACGACAGAGACATGCTTCCTCTATTTGATGGATCCACCCCAAAATTATTTTATGGATTGACCCTTAACGGATCCTACAAAGGATTTGATTTCAACGTGCTGTTGCAGGGATCCGGAAGATATACTGTTCGTTTCAATGAAGTTTATGGAGAGATCCTGGCATTTCGCGGAAACACTCCCGCGTACTTCTTCGACAGATGGCACCTGTCAGATCCATACGATGCAAACAGCGCATGGATCCCGGGTAAATATCCGGCATCGAGGTTCAACGGCGATGTAGGACGGGTGTATACCGAAAGCTCCGTGTGGAGACGCGATGCTTCTTATGTGCGCCTGAAGAGCGTGGAACTGGGCTACTCCTTCTCGCCTTCCTGGTTTACCAAAGCGGGAATTAAAAAACTAAGGGTATATGCAAGCGCTTTCAACCTGGTGACCATTACCGATCCCTTTGTTAAACCGTTTGATCCTGAAAGAGCCGAAGGCCTGTTTAGCGCAGGATTAAACTATCCACTATCCAAGACCTACAACTTCGGTGTAAATCTTAATTTCTAAAGATATGATCATGAGAATCCAAAAAACAATAATATTACTGCTCGCTGCCCTTGCCATCATTCCGATGAGCTGCAAGCGCGTACTCGATCTGGAACCGACAGATAAAGTACAGGCAGACCAGCTGTTCAGCGATCCTGAAGGTGTAAAAGTATACATGGCCAATCTCTATTACCAATTGCCAATCGAAGACTTTACCTTCTTCAGACAAGGAATCAATTTCAACAGCGGCGACCCCAATAACGGCGGTTTTGCACCCGCTATGGTGACAGACGAGGCCATGCACACCGAATTCGGAGACTTCATTGGCAATGACGATTTCAAATGGTGGGAACAGGGCTACAAACTCATCAGGGAAGTCAACCTGATGATCGATGTCATCCCTACCCTTTCAATAAACGAAGCCGATAAAAAAGCGCTGATCGGAGAAAGTGCATTCATCAGGGCTTATGCTTATTTTTCGCTGGCCAAGCGTTATGGCGGCGTCCCGCTCATTAAAGGTTCACAGCCTTACGGCACACCTGAGTCCCTGAAAGTGCCCAGAAGTACAGAAAAAGAGACCTGGGACTTCGTATTACAGGAATGCGATCTGGCCATTGAAAATTTGGGCACAGATAAAGGACGGCGGGCCAACAAGTATACCGCCTACGCGTTAAAATCCAGAGCAGGACTGCATGCTGCATCCCTGGCAAAATTTGGAAGCCGCGCGCCATTAACAGGTGATGCCGTCACCCAAAAATTCGTCGGTCTGGATGCGAGCCTGGCTGCAGGGTATTATGAAGCCAGCATCAAGGCCTCAGAAGCCATCATGAGTTCAGGTCAGTACGGTTTATTCCGGCCAAACCCGGCCAGCCCGTCAGAGGCAGCTGAAAACTACAGGCTCCTTTTCGAAAGCCCAAACAGCGCGCCGGAAGAAGCGATCATGATTAAGGGATATGCATTGCCGGGCACTAATCTCGGGCACAATTATGACATCTGGTATCAGCCTGCGCAATTGGCAAACGGCTGGCCACACCCGGGCCGGATGAACCCGACCCTTGACCTGGCAGACACCTACGAAAGCTATACAGATCCAGGTAAGAGCGCACCCATCATCACTACCCAGGACGGGCAATTAGGCGATTACAACGGCTACGATCCGAATAAAAATTACCGCAGATACGATACACCCAACGAAATCTTCAAGGACAAAGATGCGCGTTTATGGGGTACAGCAGTCCTTCCCGGCACAACCTGGAAGAATACACCGATCATCATACAGGCCGGTTATGTAAAACCTGACGGTCAGGCTGTGATCCGCACCAAAGATCAGATCACCATCAGCGGTCAAACCTACCATACCTATGGCGCAGCTAATGTGACCCAATATTCAGGTTTTGATACCTATGGCGGAAACAACACCAGAACAGGGTTTTCCTTCAAAAAGTTCCTCAATCAGCAGAAACCAGTAGTCGCCGGATGGAACCAGAGTACTAATGATTTCATGGAATTTCGTTATGCTGAGATTTTGCTGAACTACGCGGAGGCAGTAGCAGAAAGCGGATCAGGCAACAGTGCAGCAGCAGCCAAAGCGCTCAACGATGTACGCAAGCGCGCCGGGCATACCGTAGACGAACCGTTGACAACAGAAAATGTTCAGCGGGAAAGAAGGGTTGAACTTGCCTTCGAAAACAAAAGATTCTGGGACCTGATCCGCAGAAGAGAATACCATACCCTGTTCAATAACCGCAGCATGCATACGTTATTGCCGCTTCAGGACTTACGCGCATTACCTCAGACCAAATACATTTTCGTTCGTGTAGTTGTGCCAAATACCAACCCAAGGACTTTTGAAACCAGAAATTATTACAGATACATACCCGGCATAGGAACGAATGGTCTAGTACAAAACCCTCAGTATTAAAATTATGAATAAGAACAGAATATTAGTTTTATATAGCATCCTCGCGCTTTCCGCCCTCTCCGCCTGCAAGCTGGACAACTTTGAGAAACCAGCTGCAGGGCTCTCCGGAAGGTTCATAGATGCAGAAACCAAAGAGCTGGTACAGCAGGATATTATCCGTGGAACCCAGATTGAAATCAAAGAGCACGGCTATGACCCGGTATCGTCACAGTTCCTACTTGTCAAAAATGACGGCACCTACGAAAACAGCATGCTATTTGCAAATACCTACACCATTCAACCTGTAAGGGGTAATTTCATTGCTGTGGATCCACAGGACTTTAAGATCAGCGGACAAGCGAAACTTGATTTTGAAGTGATCCCTTACATCCGGATTAAAGAAGCGAACATCGTAAAAACCGGCACGAAGATCATCGCAACGTTCAAACTTCAGCAAAACCTGATCAACAACATCAAGAAGATCGGGCTCTATGCACATGTCGATTCAAGGGTGGGCGAACCCATGAGACAGGTTGCCGCGGAGCGTGAACTAAACGCAGTCTCTGATCCGGCAGAAGTATATACGCTCGAGATTGACTTGCCTTCAAACAACAGCATCCTTAAGCCAGGAAATCAATACTATTTCCGTATCGGCGCGCTAATGGATGCGCCGGAAGCCAAACTCAATTATGCTGCCGCAGTCCGCATCGGAATATAACAATCCATCCACTTCTGCAGTTCCCTTCTCAATCGGAAGGGAACTGCATTACAAATAACACGACTACATGATGAACCTCCAGAAATTATCCCTGTTACTTTTGACTATAACAGTCCTCTCCTGCTCAAAAAGTAAAAACCCAAGTCCGGAGCCAGAGGTGGTGAACCCAAAACCTGAGGTCAAAGAGGCCGTTTATGACGAAACCGGCTGCCTGTACACCTCCTATACAAACCTTGTCATGGCAGGCTACCAGGGCTGGTTTGCGGCCGAAGGAGACGATTCCGGCCGGGGCTGGTATCACTACCGCAATGACTGCGGATTTCAGCCAGGTTGCGCTGCTGTCGACTTCTGGCCTGACATGGCAGAATACACTAAAAAGTACCCCAGCCCATTTAACTTTGCAAATGGCGACCAGGCCTATTTATACAGCCCGTACGATGAGGAAAGCGTCGACCTGCACTTCAAATGGATGAAAGACTACGGACTTGACGGGGTATTTATGCAGCGTTTTGTAGTAGAAATCAAAAATTCAAATCCTCAGGGCAAGCGGCATTTCAACAAAGTCCTTGCAAACGCACTAAAAGCTGCAAAAAAATACAGCAGGGCCATTGGCGTGATGTACGACCTTAGCGGCTGCACCAGTGCAGACATGGCCGCTCTTGAGAGTGACTGGGCAGAAATACAGGCACAATTTAAGCTGTTCGATAATGTCGAAAATCCAACCTACATCAGGCACAACAAAAAACCACTCCTCACCATCTGGGGTGTTGGCTTCAACGACAACCGAAAATATACCATCGCAGATGTCCAGCAGGTACTCAACAGGGTCAAAGGGCCAGAAAAGAAAGTTTCGGTAATGCTTGGAGTTCCCTATTTCTGGCGTACACTGAACAACGATACTGAAAACTCCCAGCTTTTGCACGATGTGATTAAACAGTCAGACATCATTATGCCATGGGCAGTCGGACGTTATGGCTCAGACAACTATGCCCAGGTAGCAGGAACAGTCCTTGCAGGGGATGTTCAATGGGCAAAGAACAACAAGATAGATTATGTCCCGCTGGTCTTCCCGGGCTTTACATGGGGCAACCTGAGAAAAGATCCCTCACTGTACAACTCCATACCAAGGGATCAGGGCAATTTCCTGTGGAAGCAGGTTGCCGGCGCAAAGGTATCCGGGGCAAAATCACTTTATGTGGCTATGTTTGACGAAATCGATGAAGGAACGGCCATATTTAAATCCCTCCGGGAAAATGAAGTTCCGCTCAACGGTGCAGGCAAGTTTACCGGGATCGAAAACAATCTGCAATCAGACTATTATTTATGGCTTACCGGCCAGGCCACCAATTGGTTTCACGGACAAGGAAGCTACAGCGCCGTTAAGCCAGTCAGGTAATACCTCACTCAGCACAATAATTCATAAACCATCAGCCCGTCATAGGCGAGATAATTCCCCGGAGTCTCCTCCAGCGCCTGCAGAAAAATTTTTGCCGCTGGGAGATCTCCGGTTTTCTCGAGTACAGTGTGACGGCGGTCAAAATTTAAGATGACTTATAATGATTCTATCTCTTCTTTAGACATCCGAGTATACTTTATAACCTGATCGATTGGAGTCCCATCAGCTAACATTTCACGGGCTATTTCACGCGCCAATTCTTTTTTCTCATCCTCCACTTTGGCCCGTTCTTCCTGACGGCCTCTTTCGAGCCCTTCATTTTTAGCTCTATCCAGTAATATTTCCTTGACTCCCATTGTGAGATGACCTACAATGCTTCAATTTCCTGTGGACTCAACCCTGTTCCCTTGGAGATATCACCAATAGATATACCCAGGTTTTTAAAATTTCGGGCCATTTCAAATGCCAATTCTCTCTTCTCATCCTCCGCTTTAGCCCGTTCTTCCTGACGGCCTCTTTCAAGCCCCTCATTTTTAGCTCTATCCAGTAATATTTCCTTGACTCCCATTGTGAGATAACCTACAATGCTTCGATCTCTTCTTTAGACAGCCGGGTATATTTTATAACCTGATCGATTGGAGTCCCATCAGCTAACATTTCACGGGCCAATTCTCTCTTCTCATCCTCCGCTTTAGCCCGTTCTTCCTGACGGCCTCTTTCAAGCCCCTCATTTTTAGCTCTATCTATTAATATTTCCCTGACTCCCATAGGTGTGGTCCTGCCGGTTAATTGTTCAACTTCTTCTTCAAATCTAATCATCATTTCTGGATTTTGGAAATTCACATAATACGCAAGAAAGTCCATAATTTTAATGTGTTTGGACTTACTTACCTTTCTTTTTATCAGCTCTTTAGTCAGATCAAGCTTGATCTGTTTTAAAGCCTCATCGTCAACATTTTTATTTTTTAATGCGAGCAATACCACCAAAGCGACCACTGCAAATGGATTAGGGTTTTCTCGCAATTCCTGTTCATCCTGATCCAGGAATTTGTAAGTATTGAACTCGTAGCTGAGCTTGGTACCCAGATACTCTTCCCTATATATTTTGGGATGATAACTTTTAACTTCATCAATCAGGATTGCAAATGCTGTAATGGATACATTGTGCTTGTCTTTGGCCCTGTAAAAATACCTGAACATTCTCGACCCCAGATCTTCAACTCCTTTTTGCCCCTGAACCTCGATATGAACCAGGATAAACCTGCTTCCACCCGCTTTCAAATGTACCTTGACCAGTTTGTCCACATAACGAACTCCTACACCATTCTCCTCCGGTGGAAAAAGCCTGTTAAATTCCTTATCCATGAAACTAAACTTTCCCTCCATATTAAAAATCTCGTCGGCATCCGGGAAAAAGAACCTCAGGAAATCCTCAAACACGTCTTCAAGAATTCCCTTCCATAATTCATCATCACGTTTAGGTTGCTTCTTATAATTGGGCTTTCTCTTCAGTTCAACGATCGGCTCCTCAACAGTCAGTTCTTCTAGCATTTACATCTGATTTTCACCAAATATAAATCCTAAAATACACAATAACAAAATAAATATTAAATAATGATTAATTTATATTTCAAAAAACAATAATATAACTCAATAATTTGAAACATTAATCAAAATTTTGATAATAGGGAATCTTAAATGAGGGAATATTCCATAGGAAAATTGCATAAATTTACATCAGCAAATAACCACACAATGGCAACCGATCAAAAATATATAGACTTTATCGTCGACCAGATCCATCACCCTGTGGGAATCACCTATAAAAGAATGTTTGGAGAATACGGCTTATATGCCGGGGTAAGAATTTTTGCCTTAGTATGCGACAACCGGTTATTGATCAAACCAACCGAGGCAGGCAGGGCATTTATCGGAAACCCAAACTTAGCGTCGCCGTTTCCCGGGGCAAAGTCGTATTTCTTAATTCAGGACGAATTGGAAGACCATCAGTGGATTTCCGACCTGATTAAAGTCACGGTCAATGAGCTGCCCGATCCGAAACCTAAAAAGCCTAAGAAAGCTAAATAACAGGGAGTTTATGTTAGATTTCCGGGAGAGTTACAAATTCGATTTTGATGTCTGATAACGGTCAATCAATTAAATATATTTAGTAACTTGCCTGTAAGACACCCGTTATCATCCTGAAAATTTGCACATGAAAAAACCCGAAAGAGATACAAAGTACTGGTTAAACCAGATTACAGAAAAACAAGTATTATACGATACGTTATTTGACCTCAAAAAGTGGCCGCTATACATTTTGATACTGGCAGCATTACTGATTCTTTATTACTGGTAGTTTAAGTATTACGACACCTCTTATCCATCCCGCTATACAGCAAATATATTAAGTAAGCGGATAAATAATGACCGGGAACAGTGATAAGGAAAATTTATTATTCCCCTTCTTTGGAACAAATCCTTTCTCAGCTATCCTGCTTCCAGCAACCTCTATATTCTATCATACACCAGTTTCCTTATATCATCGCCGGCGCTGACCAGAACAGCGATCGAGTTACCATCATTGATCAACTTCCAAACCTCTTTTACTTTAACATCCGGTGCGCTACCTTTTGTATAGAAGGATTTAAGAGAGTTCACAATCATCGTTTGGCCATTATCTGACCACATTGCAGTAGACTCTTCCCTTGGATGGCCGAAAACAGTAGCCTCCCTTTTTTTCCCGTCAAAAATCAGTTTCTCCTGTGTTTTAACCGGCGGCCATTCAGGCGATGAACTTGTTACCTGTACAGTCAGAAAATCTTTATTTTCAGTTATTTTCATTGTATTAGAAAACATACGGTCACCTTCCCCGAATATGCACACAGGAAACCTTCCCGCAAGTTCACTTTTCGACTTGTTTAATTTCCATTCACCAGAAAAGCCAGCGCGATGAGCGTTATCTTTTAGCTGAGCCACTACAGTTAAACAAGCTGCTACAGTCAACAAAAGAGTCAGACTGTATAAAACGTTTCTTTTATTTTTCATGTCCTTTTAATTTGATTAAGCGAAATTACCCGGATAAGTTTCAACCCAGGCAATCAGGATTGTAAATAAAAATGTAAACTTTGTAAATAAATACAAACTACCCCCTGTTCCCTGATTACCTACGCCACTGCGACAGAAAAAAGGTCATACCTTATTACAGGCCAAAGAAGTGATCTTGTGCTACAGCTAACGGTTAAATGCGGAATAATTTTTGAAAGTGAGCACATATTCAGTATCCTTTATATATTTATCGATAGAGGTCTCGTCATTATAAAAATAATACTTATAAACTTCGCCTTCACCTTTCTTATACATAAAAAAGACTTTCAGTTTATTATATTTTCCGCGATATGGTCTGTCAACCGGAACGTCAATAATCCCTGCATCATCGGCCCCATACTTTTTTAATTCTTTGCCCGCAAAAAGCTTTACTTTTCCTGAATCAAAAGTACTATCTCTCTTTAATTCAGTTACTTTTCCATCCTCTTCGAGAAAAAGTTCTCTATTGTCGATCAAATAGTTCATTTTCACTATATGATTGTCTTCTGAATATTCATAAGCCGAACTGAAATTTTTACCCGCAGTATCCGTATCAAAGAAACTAAAAACAATAATCACATCATCTTTTATTGGCTTTATCTTATACATAAATCCATTTAAAATTCCGCTATTGCTACGGGGAACAAAGTTATCCTCCGGATAAGAGACAGCTACTTCTTCATAGTCCTTTACAGGTGTGTAGACTAAATTTAAGCGTTGCACATGCCTATCTAAATCATCTTTAGATTGGCCATAAGCGACCGCGTTAAACAATAATATCCAAAACAATACGAGCTTTAACATACTTTTTTATTGGTTAGAGAACTTTAAACAAGTTAGTGTTTTTATTTTTATCGAAATTACCTTTTATGTACACTGTACCCGGTTTTTTTGATCAGCTACTATAGCTCCTATCCTAGTTAACGGGAACGGACTTCTAGTCGGAAATAGCACACCCACAGTCTTATTTAAAAAACCATCGGTTCTTGCCGATTATCCCAGAAAAACAATAATCCAATATGTTTCTCGTGTACCTCATAAAATAAGCTCGAATGCGGTACAATCACAGCTTTCCTTACATTGCGATAGGAAGTCTCGGGAAACATCTCCGGCATAGCAGAAACGGATTTTAGCAATCTTTTTGTCTTTTTTATGAAATTAGCGGAAGCTGAGGCACCCCAATTTTCAAGTATATACATATATATAGCTTCAAACGTCTCCTCTGCTTCAGGAGCCCAGATTACTTGCATTACTTATTTCCGTATTTTCTAAATACTTCTTCTGAAGTTTTGCCCAATCCTTTTTTTAACTGGTCTTGCCCTCTCTGAATACCTTCTATAACATGAGCAGGTAAGTCCTCTTTTGCTATTGAAGCCATATCATTGTCGACTGCGCTTTCCATTAACTCATTAAGTGCAGCTAAATAATCCTTATTAGAAATAGCCATGAGCTTATCTATTATTGCATTCCTTAAATGGTCTATAGAAGACGGCATAATCAATTGATGTTTCATCAAATTTCGTAATTTAAGTTTAAAAAACCTACTCTCATAATGTACCCCCGCAAAGCTAAATAAAAAAACCAAACATTAATCATAAATTAAATATTTATACTATTAATCATTTTTTTGATATTTTATCCAATTTTTTTGAATTATACCTATTTATAGAGCCCTTCATTTAAACCACTACCACCTCACCCAAATACTGGCTCGTACTCACCTTATCGCCTTTCTCACTGGCAAAGAACAAATAACAATGAACCGCATCGCCGGCAAACCCATCCGGCAGTTGCAATACAGCCTGCCTGTCAGCTCGCAATGCACTATAAACAAAACTTACAAACTGTTGCTTATCAGGGTTATATACGATAAAAATTGCCCGGTCGCTGCCAGAATTATAAACACTCTCGGCAATGTTGTTCCATTTGATGCACAACATCCCGTCGCCCAGGGCTACCATCTCTGTAATTAAAGACAGCAGCAACTCACCCACACTAAAAATTGCCTTAGAAAACTCGATCTCAAAGTCCGGAGCCTCACCTTTCACAGCTTCCTTCATGTGATACCCAATGGCCGCATTGAGCGGCGTTTTTCGGTTCTTAAATACCTGATACCCGAGGTTAATGACAGACCATAAAGGCTTGATCCAGTTGACCACCAAAGCAACCTTATCTGTACTGTTGGTATTCAGCGGATCAGCTACATCCGCATTGTTCAGCCAGCTAAAATCCAGCTGCGCATCCACAGTCGTCGCCACAACGATCTCCGGAGCATCCAGCAAATTACCCTTGCTCAATACAAACTCCGGATAATCAATCGAAATCGAAGGATACCCCCCCGTCACCGCATTCACGATGTTCAACCCAAAAGCCGCATTGTCCGGCGTCTGCCCCACATGATACGCCTGAAAACCAATCCTGATGATATCAGAAACCTCACGGGAAAACCCCCTCATCAAAGCAAAAGTATCCCTTTGCTTCATCTGCGCCAAAGTAGGCGGCTTACTGGACTTCCTCGGCCTGCTCCGCATCACATCAATCCCATTCCACGTCGCACCAACAACACTACCAACCAATCCTGAAAATGAACCCAGGATCCCTTTTAAATACTTACTCATTTTTTCTAAAATTTAAAGATTAATAAAACTGTTAACTCTTACGCTTTCCCGACCTGTGCACCGGCCCCGATCACATAAAACATCACCGCTCATCAGCAGCGACAGGACAAACATAAACAGCTTTAAAACAAGCACAAAGCCATCAAATCATTATGGAAGGGATTGGGAGGGATTGGGAATCTCAGCCCTGATTTTGGAAGGATTTGGGAATCTCAACAAATCCTTACTCATATCAAACGCTTCAAAATTTCAGAAGCTGAAAGCGCCATCTTCGAAAATGCAAACCACTTCATACCCAAATCCTTCAATGATTGCTACACCGGATTCCGTAAAAGCGTATGGCAAAGAAGATGAATGTTTAAGTGCAGCAAACCGGTCACAATTTGTTACCAGTCCATCCTTTTCCCTTTCTTCCAGACGAAAGCAAAACCTTTCTGGGAATTTTTCAGGATTTCTCCTAACAGCCTGATTTAATGCCTTTGTCTCCACCCCATATAGCTCTGCCAGGTCCCTGTCCATCATAACTTGTTTGCCACGGATGTTAAAGATCCTGGATTGCATATCATCTATTTCAAAGGTCTTTTTTATGTCTGTCATAATAAGCTAGTTGTTGCCAGCAAATCTACATAAAACCCCAAACATTAACCAAAATGAAATATTTTGTACAAATTATCAAATATTTGCAAACATTTTCAGATAACTGAACTCTTCAAATAATACCATTCCCTGCCGTTCTTTTTCCTTACCCAGTTACACTCCGCCATCCGGCGGTAAAAAGTACTTTCCGTAATACACAGCAGGTCGATCACCGCATCCTTATTCAGCCATACATCAGGCACTGCCGGGGCCAATTTCTGTCGCGTACCGGCACTACTGTGCATACTGCCCATTTCTTCCAATACCGCAATAAGCAGCTTTTCAATCCTTAACAAGATTGCTTTCATAAAAAAAAAAGTTAAATGTGAATACCGCTGAAAGGCGGACATCCGGCCCGATAAGAACGGGCAGGAAAAACATCCCTCAGAGAGGAGGAAGATGTTTAGATAAAAATCAGCGGACCATTTTAAGCAGGTTCGCCACCGCTTTTTGAAAAGTTGTTACCGTGCCGCTCCAGGAAAATACTGGCTTCTTAGCATCAGGGTCAATCGCTTTGTTCCAAAGCCGGACAGTGCCCTCCAGATCGGTAAAATTGCAGACCATCGCCCAGTCACCAGACCGTTTGTCACAAAGATCCAGGCAGTGGACATAATACAAACCTTTGCCGATCTTTGTACAGACCAGTTCCAGCTGATCGACAAACTCCGGGAAATTCCACATGTGGTTGATCCGGTAAAGCTGCCTGTCATTTTTCATCACCAGGCACGCCGTCCGGTTGTGCTTTGGGTAGAGCAAGAGTGTTAATTTTTCATTCATCTAATAAGTTTTTAATTAATTGTAATTCATGTTTATGTTGCAGGGAAAACTGATTTACTTAAGGCGCTCTTACTTTCATATCTGGTTTAATTTACAGGACAAAATTATGTAAAAAATAGCTTGAAACACTAAGTAATTTCCAATATTTTAAAATATAATTTATTCATTATCATATGATTACGCAACAAAAAAGCCATAGTGATGTCACTACAGCTTCTCTGCTATATTCAGTAAATTTAAGCCGGTTTTAAAGCCCTTTTACAGCTCCTTCAATTCAGCATCTCCCTCATTCTGTCCTCGGACAGTTCCGTGTAAAACACGAACAGGTCTTCCAGGTGGCCCTGCAATGAGGCAATGCCCACATCCAGCATGAAACCCTTCATTCCCTGTTTCAATTTCTCCTCTTCCTTCTCTATCAGGCCCAGTTCCAGCATGTACAGGCGCTGCAGCATTTTGCAGCACTCAGATTTCATAAACAGCAGGTAAGAATGAACAGTAGTATCATCGGCCAGCAGGTGCACTTCCAGGATACCCTTTATCATGTCTTTCTGCTCCAGGATATGTTTTTCCTCCCGCCTGATGTCGTAGGGCTTGCCCTGCTCCAATGCGGTTATGTACCTGTTAAAGTAACCCAGGTCTTTTAAGTATATTTTAAGATTCATTCCTATTTATTTGTATCGTCATGTAAAATTCTGTTCCTGTTCTCTGTAAAAAATAGCAGTGTTCTTCATCCAAAGCAACACCGCTATTTTGGCAATTCAAACTCCGGGAAACCACTCCCTGTTTGTACTAAACTATTAACTAACTATCTTTTTATCTATGTTCATCAACCGCTTTTTGGAACATTACCTTTTCGTTTTCCGGGATATTGGCACCAAACTTTTCCAGGTAAGCAGAAGCTGCCGGCACATAATTCTTCCAGTCCTGCTTGTTGTAAAAACCAACCGTCTTCGCCCGCAGCAGGATTTCTTCTCCCGGTAAACCATAAGGTGCAACCGCCTTTTCAACAGCAGCCCAGTCCACCTGATCACCCGCACTCATCAATGGCTCCATTTCCCCTTTCAGGATCATGTTCATCATCGCCACTGTATATTTCCGGTCGCCCATTACTTTCTTAAAGGCATCAGCGTTGGCGTCCATCAGCTTAAACCCGGCATCTTTAGTGCTCTTGGTAAAAGAAGTCACGTTATTAATATCCTCGTCAGACAATGGCATTTTCAAACCGGCAATGTAATCAGATCCGGCCAGCTGTGCGCCGGGTTTATCACCTGCCTGGGTCGCCATCATCGCCATCTTTTTTAAGAATTCAGGATCGCGTTTTCCGGAAATATACTGATCCAGCATCGCGCTATACAATAATGCAGGCTCTGTTAAATCCGCATCCTTAGCCGTCACCATAGGAATAGTCCCCATCTCCGGGTTTAATGCAGCATGGATCTTACGCAATTCCGCAAACGGAATCTTTACCACTTCCCGGTCATACGTCATCAGCCCGTTCTGTTCCCCTTCCACATCGAAAGGCTGGGTATAGATCGATCCTGAAAGCCCCTGCTTTTCAAACAGCTGCAAATGCTGGTTCATAATTTTGTACTTGGCCATCAGCCCGGCAGGCTTCTCCTGAATATATCCCCAGGCAGATCCAGTCAACCATTGGTGCTCAGGGATAAATACCCCTATTCCCCCAAACTCTCCGCAGACCTGGGCTTTACCGGATTGCTTAATGCTCATCATCGGATCGGGATAAGCATGTACGTCAGTCATATCTGCTGATACATAGGCATTGGGTGAAGGGCTACGGAGCTGTTCATTGACATACAGGAGTTCACCGGAATGACCGTTCAGTATTCTTGAAGGATCAGTTTTCTTTACCCATTTGGTTAAGCGCTGCTGGTCGTATTGTCCCCATTTCTCGTTGAACAGCACCCAGCAGACAATTGAAGGATAGTTGTGCAGTTGTTGCATTTCTGCTGCGCTTTCTTTTTCGAATGCTGCTTTACTTCCTTCAGGTAAACCTTGATTGGGGTTTACGAAATCCTGCCACACCAGCATACCTATTTTATCGGCATGGTAATACCAGCGTGCTGGCTCTACTTTGATGTGTTTACGGATGGTATTGAATCCCATGGCTTTGATTGCTTTGATGTCAAAGGCAAGGGCCTCGTCCGTTGGAGCCGTATACAAGCCCTCCGGCCAGAAGCCCTGATCGAGTGTACCTAAATTGTAATAAGGTTTATTGTTTAAAAAGATCCGGTCTGTTCCTTTTGCGTCTTTTGTTATGGAGATCTTACGCATTCCGAAATAGCTTTTCACTTCATCTACAACTTTGCCGTCCTTTAGTAGTTTGACCGTCAGGTCATAAAGAAAAGGGGCATGGGGTGACCAAAGCTTTGCATTCTTAACAGGTAAGACAAGGTCTGTTCCGGCGCTGCCAAAAACAGCGTTGACCTTGGTTTTTCCGTCATAGGCTGTGGCTTCGATTTTGTAATCAGCCGATGCATTTACTCTTAAGTTCAAGATGCCTTTATCAATGTCCGGGGTCATTACCAAGTTTTCGATATGCGCGGCAGGTACGATTTCCATCCATACCGTTTGCCAGATCCCGGAGGTTGGGGTGTAGTAGATGTTGGCAGGGCTTAGTACCTGCTTTCCGTGTGGACCGTTGCCTTTGTCTGTGGAATCGTAGACTTTTACCATCAGTTCATTTGTTCCGGAAGTGAGGGTTTCGGTGATATCGATATTAAAAGCCGAATATCCGCCTGCATGCGATCCGACTTCTTTGCCATTGATGTATATCCAGCATTGATAGTCCACTGCTCCGAAATGCAGGAGCACCCGCTCACCTTTTTTAAGATCAGGTCTTGCAATTGTTCTTTTGTAGATCAGTTCCTGCTCCGGGAGCAGGGCTTTCTTTACCCCGGAAAGGGCAGATTCGATTGGATAAGGCACCAGGATCTTTCCTTCAGATAACACTTTCATACTCTGGTTTCTTAGCGTGACCGCGTAATCCCATAGCCCATTCAGGTTTGTCCAGTTCAGACGCACCATCTGTGGTCTGGGGTATTCTTTCAAGGCGTTTTCAGGAGATACCTGTTCGGCCCAGCGGCTTTGGATGGGGACTTCCTGCATCTGATATTTTTGCTGTGCTTCAGTTTCATTTGTTCGGAAAATGGACAAAGCGGTGGCTATAAGCAGTATAATTCTTGCTTTCATTTTGTTTTTATATGGTTTCCTCTTAGTTTTTCTGGTTCTTATCCGGGACCTGGTTATAAAACCCCTCTTTACCCAGCCACAGCAGCATAGGGTCCAGCCATTCGTTCACAGCCAAGCGCTGCGTAAAGCCATGGTTCCCCTTGGGGAACAGGTGCAGTTCTGCATCCACGCCCTTCTTCTGCAAGGCCTGGTAAAAGACAATACTGTTGTTCACATCCACAAGGGCATCATCCCCGGCATGTGTCAGGTAAGTGGGCGGGGTATCCTTGGTTACCTGTAATTCATTGGAAAACAAGGTCTCTTTTTCCTTGGAAGGTTCCATCCCCAATAAAGAGATCCTGGAACCCATATGGGTCAGGCTGTCTCCCATGCTGATCACGGGATAGACCAAAATCATAAAATCAGGACGGAGGCTGATGTTTTCCGGGTTTGGGATATAGCTTTTGTTAAAGTGGGTTCCGAGTGTTGAAGCCAAGTGTCCTCCTGCGCTGTAACCAATTACACCTATCCTTTTAGGGTCAATACCCCACTCACCAGCTTTTGACCTAATCAACTTAATGGCCTGTTGAGCATCCATCAAAGGTCCCAAACTTTTATCTTGCATTGCCTGTCTTTTTGGCAACCTATATTTTAGGACAAATGCAGTAATTCCTTTTTCAGCAAAGGCTTTTGCAATTAGTACACCTTCTTCCAGATAAGCAAGGAAAGAATAAGCACCACCGGGGAAAACAATCACAGCTGTCCCTATTGACTTTTCCTTTGCCGGCAGATAGATCTCTAAAGTTGGCTGTTCTTCCTTTCTTAATTTCACTAAACTACCTGGAACACTATCTGCATAAATCGGCAGAACTTCCTGAGCCCTCGTATCATTTGCAATTATTACAATGATCAGTATTATCAGTTTTTTTATCATGACATTCAATTATCAGAAACCTATTACCAAGTTTTTTCGCCCTTAAGCATTTTCTGCAGAGTATCCTTATATATGCTCTCATCCGGTGCCCCCTTCTTCAGTTTAACTGCTTTTTCCTCCCAATCAACTGCAAGACTTTTCCTACCAGTTTTATACAAAAGATTGGCATATGTATCATAAGCATCAGCAGCCTGCTGATCCCATGTTTCAATATCATATCTCATAACCTTTATAGCGTACTCTAATACATCTTGATCTGTTACCTGTTCGAATACAGTCCATGCAATATTATTAATCAAATATTCCGGACGCTTTAATGCCTTTTCAAAATAGAGAACAAAGCATTTTCCAAAATTTTGCCAATCTTTAACGTCCCGACAATACATCATTCGATTTCCAAACATTACCTCTTTACCTAATGGCCCGAAGTTTTCCTCCATAACCTTCTGCAAAGAGTCCCAGTCTGGCTTAGTGGTTTTCCAAGTTGAGGGGCTTGGTAAACATTCTCTGGCAATCGTAGATCTTATTGCATATTCCGCTTTATTATCCCCTAAGACAGCATTGATTTTTTTTGTATACTTCATGAAAAACTTAAAGCCTTCGCTCTTTGTGTCCACAATAAAATCATTTATGAATGTTAAGTGATCCGCCGTGAATAACTCAGTTTCTTTTAACTTTAACAGGAATTCACTTATATAACAGTCAGCTACTCTGTGTACAATATTTGTATCCAAAAGTTGCTTTGCTGTCTTTGCGAGTAGGGGCATTTGTTCATATCTTAATTGTCCCTTATTAAATTTTCTGAGTAAAGTACTATATTGCTTTTCTGGGGTTAATGCTTCCTTTACTATTGTGATAAATGCAGTGTCATCAACAGCACCTGAAAACTGATGGACTAGTTCTCCCTTGGGAGAAAAAAACAAAAAGGTAGGATAGCTTCTAACTTTAAAATTGCTTATTAACTGTTTAGCCTCAGAATAGTATTTTTTCGTTTGTTCACTGTCCTCAATAGAAGTATCTCCTTGAACTTTAAACGAAATGAATCGGTCATTTATGTATTTACCTAATCCTTCTGAATCAAAAACATTCTTATCCATCCATTTACAAGGAGCACACCAGGTAGCAAATACATCAACAAAAATGTATTTATTCTCTGTCCGAGCTTTGGCTTTTGTTTGGTCCCAATTTAGTCCCTTCTCGAATGCAATTCCTTTTTCTTGGGCAAAAGCCAAGCTTGTAAGGCCTATTAGAGCCAAACTCAATACAGTCTTTTTCATATATATCCCTTTTTTGTATCTAAAAGTTATCGTGATTGTTTTTTACCACTATAGAATCCATTTTTCTTTGTTCTTCCGGTATAAGCAGACCGGGTCCAGGAACTCTTTGCCGATCATCTAGAGAAAGACCATCATCCAGGCCCCTCCTTGACGCTGGAATGCCGTCTAGCATCCAGACAGGTGCTGCTTTATTTCTCAAGTAATGATCAAAAAATTGCATCATTCTAACACTAAAGTCTCTGGCTTCTTCACCACGTAATCCATGATTTCCTTGTGAATAAGCTAGCATCCAGGCCTTTTTCCCAAGACGCCTGAGTCCTGAAAAGAGTTCAATAGCATCATCAAATGCACATATATTATCATTTTTAGTATGCATGATCAACAATGGGGTTTCGATCCTGTTTAAATAAAAAATAGGAGATGTTTTAATATAGCGATCTGGGGATTCCCATAAAGTGGTGCCCATTCTTAACTGTCCTGTTTCTGTAAAACCTTGAAGAGAACTACCTCCAATGCCTATTCTCCCATAGTTGCTCACCCAATCTGCTATACCTGATGAAGAACAAGCTGCAGCGAAGAGATTGGAATGGGCTATTAAATAATTAGTCTGAATTGCACCAAAACTGCACCCCTGGAGTCCTAACTGCCTAGGATTAACAAAGGGCATAGCTCTTACATATTCTGCCGCAGATACTACCGCATCAAATGTGCCCTTCATTGGATTTCCTGTATTATAATATATATCAGGGGTAAAAACAAGATAACCATTGCTTACATAAGATGGGATGTTGATTGTACATCCATCGCACAATGGCTCTGGTTTGATAAAGGCATTTAATCCATCGGATTTCCTTTCATAATAATGAAAGATTACAGGGTATTTCTTATTTGGATTAAAATCCTCCGGTTTATATAGAATTCCCTGCAATGTTCGCCCATCCAGTGACTTCCAGCTATGTAACTCCGTGGTATACCAATTATATTCCTTTTCAGGATGTAAAATGCTTAGCCGCTTAAAGCTTTTAAAGTCCATTGTGCTAAAAAAGTTGGGAGCTTCGAAGGCACTCATTCTTCTGACAATATAAATATTCGCATTTTTAGCCTTAATAGGGGCCATATCTACATTACTAGGCACATATGCACTATTGGTAATAAAAATACGAGGTTCCATAGTCAGAATCTCTGGATCATTTTGTTTATCTAGTTGCTTTATATAATAAAATCCATTTTTCTTTGATCCAAGGTCAAAAGCACTTAAAATTAATCTATTTTTTCTTTCAAATGTTCTGTCATTATAATGGTCGTATACTATTGAAAAAACAATATTACTCTTCCTGCCTACCCCGTTTGTTAAGTTGATTGGGGGTCTCAAACCTAACAGATCTAAATTCCATATATCATAACCGTCATTTAAGAGAACAGCTTCTTCGTTCGCTAACCAGCCCACAATGCCACACTCAATCCCTTTGTGTATGGACGTTCTTTTCAGAAATTCCATCATTTGCATTGAGATATTTTTGGGCACTCCAGTTTTAATATTGTAACTCACAAAACACTTTCGCTTAATATCAAAATAAACAGCAAATTTACCTTTAGGAGAGATTGTAGGGGAATATTCAATTTTGGTTCTTTTCCCTGTCTTGACAGAAACTAAAGAATACGAAATCCGACCAGCCAGATTCCACTCAACTTCGCCACTTCTGCCATCACTTTTCTGATAGGTAACTATGCCAATTGTATCGCTCTGATTCGGGTGATCATTAAACTGAGCATTCTCAAATTGTTGTTCCAAGCGTAAAATCTTTCGTTTACTTAAATCCACAACAGCTGCATAGCTTTTTAATCCAAGTTCTTCTTTTTGCTGAGACTGTAATTTATAATCAAGATAACTCCATATTTCAACCGCGTCTGAAACAGGTTTTGGCTTACTCTCCTCTCTCAGCTTTATAAAAAGTTTGTCACCGTTAATACTAAATCTATCAATTCCTCCTAATGTCAAGTCTGATTTGATTTCTATGTTTTCTTGGTTTATTAAACAGGTGGTTCTCTCTGTATTCCTATTATAATGAAATAAAGAGTCTTTACTTATAAAGGCCAATTGATTATGTTCGCTATCTAAGATAATACTGTTAGCCTCCAAACCCTGCCAAATCAAGTCGCATTTCCCTGTATTTAAATCAAGCCACTTTATTTCTTGTGAAATCGTCTTATTGATTTTTCTCTCTATTTGCAAAACTAAAGTGTGACCGTCATCACCCAATATATACTCAATAATTCCGTGATGTATCTGCTCTTTTGCAGTAATTAAATTGTAAATGCCTAGTTCTTTATTAGAATTCGTTAATTTATAGAAAATCCAGTCTCCCCCTTCACTCTTAAACATTCTGAAAGAGGCAACATTGGGCAAACTTCTGATCTGATCTTTTCCTAAAGTAACAATGACAAGACTATCTTTCTGATTAAGACAAACTGCATATTTCCCGTCTTTACTAATGGAAGAAAATCCAATAACTCCGCTAATATTCTTTTCCCAGCGATTATCTATAGACTTCAAAACAAGTGCATTTTTGCTTGAAGTCTTATTTTCAATCGTGTAGCATACATATTTTCCATTATTAGTTATCGCAGCATAGCCAACTGACGGCCAATTACGATATGCGGTTTCATCAATTACTTTCTTCTGCGCTGTAGCCGAGCAAACGAATAAAAGTGTTAAAATAAACGTATAATGGCTTTTAAGAAGTTTCATAGCAAATAGTTACGAATGGACAATTATCGGTTTAGTACCCCGCATTTTGAACCAAATTAGAATTATACTTTAAATCATCTAAGAAAAAGGGATATAACTGCCAATTAGAATTCCAGATGCCTCCTTTTTCCTTTGTTACTGTAGTCATGATTTCATTTACGTATCCCATTCTTTTTAGATCGAACCATCTATGACCCCATTCCATAAATAACTCGACCTGACGTTCATGCAACACTGCCTTTAATGCATTTTCTTCAGACAAATTTTCCGGCAATTGCGGCAACTTAATTGAACCCGGAGATTGATCTGTGGCACGTGCTCTGACAAGATTGAGGTCGGAGACCCCATTTTGAATTTTACCATTTCGAATCCTTGCCTCCGCACGAATTAAATATTGTTCTCCCAGGCGTAATACGACATTATACTCGGTAATCGGCATATTTTGTTCATTAACTTTATATTTGAAAGGATAATAATATTCAATGTCTCCTACGCTAACACTGTTTAACCATATCTTCTTTCTTAGATCGTTTGGCTCAAAGCTATCAACAAGTCGTCGATTTAAATAAAATGGATAGAATACACCAGTAGACGGACCAGTTGAAGGTAACACAAAAACATAGGCTTCCTCCGTATTAGAGATGAGAGTCGTATTAACTTGAGGTAATTGCCAGATGCTTTCACTATTGTTTTTAAGAAAAGTATTTTCAAGCATAGTTAGATGGAATAAAGAGACATGATTTATAAGCGAAGTTGAAGCCTCTTCCGCATTTTGCCAATTCTCGGTATATAGGTATGTCCTAGCCAAAAGTGCTATAGCAGCCCACCTTGTTGGTCTAACCCTCTCTTCTTGTCCTAAAGGATAGGAAGTCTGGCCATCATTTTTTAGATATTGCTGACTCAAGAAATCTCTTGCCTCCTTAAGATCCTTAATAATCTGCTCATAGACTATTTTTTTTTCCGAAGCTGGCATCGACGAATTACTCTTATAGTCTGTTGTCAACACTAAAGGAACATCCCCGTATAAGTTCACCAGATAAAAGTAAAAGAAGCCACGCATAAACAATGCCTCTCCCAACAATTGCGTTTTTACGCTAGGAGTAAGTTTTTCTGAACCGTTCAAACCTTCGATTGCCGAATTTATAACATAAATTGCCGAATAGAATTTCCCCGTGTTAACAGTTGTATTTGAATTGTTAAGGTCATTCATAAAATAAGGTATATATTGCTTTTGTGAGGCATTTATTCCCCCAAAAAGGATCAATTCGTCAGACGACAGAGCAGGGAACAATGTCATCGACGCTATCCCTCCGCTACGAAGCCCATCAGAAACCATGGATGTATAAATTCCTGTGAGAACCGCTGCCGCAGTTACGTCAGAATCGTAAACATTTATAGAGTTTGTACTTGTATGTGGACCTTCAACCTTAATAAGTTTCTTACACCCCCCAAATAAAATGCAAATGGATAGTAAAATGCACCCAACATTTATTTTCACTGCATACCAGATAGAATTTAAAGCTCTGAATTGTATTATATAATTTTTCATATCTTATTATTTCTTAAACTATTATAACCCAAACTTAATTCCCAGCGTCATTACCTTGAGAGGTGGTAAGCCACTAAGATTTTTTGTTTCTGGATCTAAACCGTTATAATCTGTGATAGTAAACAGATTTTGAACCTGTGCATAAATGGTACAACTTTTGAGTTTCAATGTGTTTCGAAACCTCTCTGGAACCTCCCAGGTTATAGATATATTTTTCAATCTTATATAGGAAGCATCGATCCAATTTGCAGTACTTTGAGCTGCTCTTCCTGCTCCGGTACTTAAGGAAAAGTCCGAATTAAATCGCTGAATATCCGACTGATTTCCAGGGTTTTGCCAACGCGACATAACTGAAGTAGGTTGATTACCTCCAAACCTGCCGGGATAAGACCCAAATGAACTCCCAAATGCTTTTTGTTTTACAAATTGGAGTAGAAAATCTAGTCCAAAATTTTTGTATGAAAAAGTATTCTGAAACCCTCCATAATAAGTTGGAGTCATATCTATGAAGAACGTTTTATCTGTCAAGTCATTTGGCTTACTAGTCAAATTTCCATCCTTATCTAAAAACCTATAAGTACCAGTGGAAGGATCGACATCATAATAACGTAAGATCTGTTGACCAGTAATTGGCTTCCCAATAAAATAGGTTTTTGAATAAGAACTCTCGGCAAGGCCTGGAAACTCCAAAAGTTTGTTCTTTTGAACGGTTAAATTGAGATTGGTATTCCATAAAAAATTGTTGTGCTTTAGGTTTATAGTGGACAAAGATAATTCCCAACCTGAATTCTGAACTAAAGCTGGTAAATTCACCAAAATCGACGAAAACCCAGCAAAACTAGACAAAGCATAATTTACTATCTGATTTGAACTTCTATTACGAGAATAATTTGTGTTAAGAATAATTCGATTATCAATAAAACCTAGGTCTAAGCCAATATTTAATTTTCTTGTTTCTTCCCAGGCGATATACGGGTTAGCTATATTTCTCGGACTAAGACCCAATGCTCCTTGATATGGATTTGGAGTATTGATCGGATTATACATACTTAAAAATTGATATTCACCAATCTGATCATTGCCAGTAGTACCATAACTAGCTCTTAATTTTCCAAAGCTCAAAAAATTAAATGTTTGTTTAATTAAATTCTCCTCATAGAAAATCCAGGCTGCTGCAACAGACCCAAAATTATGAAACTGATTTTTTGGTCCAAACCTGCTGCTACCATCTCTGCGGGCATTCAGACTAAAAATATATCTTTCCTTTAATTTGTAATTAATCCGCCCGAATAAAGCTGCGTACCTATATAACTCATCTAATGTTGAGATGACATTTACTGTGGGTGCTGACTTGAGATCTTCTAAAGCACTATCGCTTAACTGCCCATAACCACCTAATTGCAAAGAAGTTCTCTTTGTCCTTTGAGAGGTACCTCCCATTAGAACATCTAATACCCCATTTTTAAAGACTTTATGATATGTGACCTGAGGCTCTATATTCCAGGTATTAATTTTTGCATTTCCAAAATAAGCCTGCCTGGTATTGTATTCCTTGAATTCAGGTGGGGTTACTAAAGAAGAATAAGTTGTTGTCTCATCCGTTTCTAGATTGGTATATCCGAAAGCACTCTTAATCTCTAATCCTGGAATTAATTGATAACCAATTGTTGAATTAGCAATTATATTATTACTTTCATTCCTGTAATTCACATACAACAAAGCCAAAGGATTAGAAAAACTTGAATTTCCTACAGCATCTGACGCCCAGTTAAGTGTCCCGTCTGAATTGTATAAAGGCGGTGCATTTGGAGCCATTTGTATAGCTGTATTCGTTAAGTCCTCATTTGGAAGTTGATTATTGTTAATCAAATATGCTCCGCCAATTTGTAGTTTAAATTTTTGATTTTCAGACCCACTACTAATATTAAATCTTACAGATCCCTTTGTATTATTAAAATCGCCAGGAAAAACTGTCGTTTCTCTATGGTATCCTGCCCCAACGGTAAATTGAGTTGTCCGTGATCCCCCCGAAACAGAGCTTTGAAGATCATGATATCTGCTTGTTCCGCCGATAAGGTTCTTTTGCCAATTTGTATGTCTGGTAGTGTCCCAAAGACCATTAATATCATAGTCTGTCGAGGAAATTTCTAGGTTATCATTTTTTAGGGCCTCGCGACGCATGACCAAATATTGGTGTGTATTTAGCACATCTAGTTCTTTTCCTACCTTCCCGATCCCAGATTGCAAACTTGTAGTAATGCCGACACTTCCTTGCTTACCTTTCTTCGTTGTAATCAATATTGCACCATTCGCGGCTCGGGAGCCGTAAATAGCTGTTGCATCGGCATCTTTTAATACGTCAATACTTTCAATATCTGACGGATTGAGGAAACTCATTGGACTCCCCCCTTGAAGTATATCAAACCCCGGATTTGCGGTTGGGAGTAGTTGCGAAGAATATGGAACACCATCAATTACATATAAGGGATCACTGCCATTACGAAGACTATTTCTCCCTTGAATTTTAACTTTAACGGCTCCACCTGCAACACCTGTCGCCTGCTCAATAAACAAACCCGGAACCCTGCCCTGCAATGCAAGCAGCGGATTATTCACAGGCTGTTTCTCAATCACATCCGCCTTAATCGTCGTCACATTACCGGTCGATAACCGCTGCGTAGTCGTCCCATAAGCAATAATCTGTACCTGGTCTAATGGGTTTACCGACAGGGTCATCACAATCGCTCCCATGTCGGCTTTCGCAGGTACTTCTTTACTCACATAACCGGTATATGAAATCAAAATTATCGCATCATCAGCCACATTTTCAATCAAAAACCGTCCTTTCGCGTCTGTTAGAGCCGCCCCTTTACCATCCTTCACTTTCACCGTCGCCCCCGGCAGCGGTATACCTTTATCATCCAGTACAGTACCAGAGATGTCAATAGCAGCCCAGCGGTCCGCCAGTCGCTCCAGAAAGGTAGGTTCTTTAGGTTGGATAATGACGGTTTTGTCTTTCAGTTCGTATTGCAGGGCCTGATTTTCAAATATCTGTTTCAGCGCTTCTTCCAGGCTTGCTTGTTTTAGATCTATACTGATGGGTTTGGCATTGGCCATCATCTTATCGCTATAGAAAAAATCGTAGCCTGTTTGTTTCCTGATCTCAGTGAACACATTGACCAGTGATGCCCTGTCTCGTTTCAGAGTCACACTCTGGCCATAGCTGCTCGCGCTGACCTGTAAGATTGTGGCTGTCAATAGTACTACAATTAGTCTCATCACCAACAAAATTTTCGCCATACCTGCTCGGGGCCGGCATAGGCTTTTAAGGTAAAAATTCATTACTTTTACTTCGTTTAGGTTTTTACTTTGTTCCTTAATTCGCATTATTCAATAGGGTAAACCTGAACATTAGGCCTGTTTCCGACTGCAATCGGTGGCAGGCTTTGTTCGTAAAAAGGATGATTATCTACGGGTCATTTCTGTAAAGTTTTTTCATGTTTGTTTGGTTAGTTGTTTATTTGGTTGATTTATTTATTGCTTCTTATTTTTTTATTGTACATAGACCTTTCGGCCTTCTATTTTAAACTTTACCTGTTTGGTCAGCTGTATGATCCCCAATATGGCAGACACCGGCTTACTCCTCGATACCGACCCACTAAAGCTCTGCATCCGGTCTACCCCCGGTGCATACACTACTTCTATATTGTACCATCGGGCTACCCTGCTCATGATCGACTCCAGAGCCTCATTCCGGAATATAAAGTCGCCGTTCTTCCAGTCAATTTCTGCTTCCGGGTTCATCAGGGTTTTCGCCCTTACGCCATCCAGTCCGCTGTAAGCCTGGTCACCGGGATCTAAGGTCAGCCTGCTTCCATCTTCGGTTACCGCTACCTTTCCTTCAAACAGCGTTGTTTTCATCGCTACATCATTGGCATACGCACTTACATTGAAATGCGTACCCAGCACTTCTATCTGTTGTCGCTTCGTCTCAACAATAAAAGGATGGGCTTTATCTTTTGCCACTTCAAAATACCCTTCACCTGATAATTTCACATTTCTTGTTTTGCTATTCACAAAACTGGATGGAAACTCAAGTTTTGAGTCAGCGTTCAGCCAGACCTTCGTTCCATCCGGCAAAGTAAACCGGTACGTCTGGCCCTTAGCGGTACTGGCTGTGATCTGTTGTTTACCCTCCCCGTCATTGCGAGGTATCGAAGCAATCTCATCATGCAGGGGAGATTGCTTCGTCGTTCCTCCTCGCAATGACGGGTAATAGGCTAATTTGCCACCTCCCACAATAACCCCGCTCTTCGCATCACTCAACGCTATCACCTTACCATTAGCCAATGTTATCGTCGCACCATTCTTACCCGGAGCTATATCTTGAGATCCTGCCCCGAATTCATTTCGGGGAGGCGTGTTAGCATGACGGTTAGCATTAAAGAAATAAACCCCAATCGCTATCGCTCCTACCGCAGCTGCGACAACCGCAATGCCCCTCCACCTGCGGTACAACGGCACCGCCTGCCGTTCACCATCAGCAATCCTGCCGATCCTTTGCGCAAGTCTGGCAGTAATCGCCTCCAATTCCTCTTCCGAAAGCCGCAGTTCATTAAATCTATTGTTCAGGATATAATCCTCAACGATCACGCGCTCTTCCGGGCTCACTTCCCCCGACTGATACCTTTTAAATAAATCCTCGTGATCCGATACTTTCATTTTTTACCCTATTTAAAGACATGACGATTAAGTATTAAGCAAGGGTTCAAATAATGTTAAATAATTTTTAGGAGCTGTGAACTTTCTTTTTTAATGGCACACTTTGAGCATGTTTGATGGCACAATCTATTTATCGGTCGTCATCCTGAATTTATTTCAGGATCTCGGACAAGATAGTTTAGGGCTCAATACTATCAAATAAATCCTCCCATTCTGGATTTGTGGAATTGATTAAGTTGACTTGCCAAGACCTTCGCCAATTCTTTATTTGCTTTTCTTTAACAATAGCTTCCTCGATTGAGCTGAATTGTTCAAAATACATTAATCTATCACAATTGTATTTTGCAGTAAAAGAATCTGGATTGTGCTTTTCCTTATGCTCTTTAATCCTGAAATACAAATCAGAGGTTACACCGGTATATAATACCGTATTAACTTTATTGGCTAAAATGTATATACAACCACCTCTGTCCATAGATGTTATTTTAGGTCCAAATATAATAATTGGTTTTACTCTTCCGAGATCCTGAAATAAATTCAGGATGACGTGTGCCGCTAAAAGAGGATATAGTGTGCCATTAAAAAAGAAAACTCACAGGAGCTGTGATTTACATCTTATAATGGCCTAAAATGAATTCTAAATCAATCTTATGGATATTTATGGGTAAATATTTGGATATGAAAAGTAGGCTGGGCCAGTCTTGGAATATTCATTTTTTCACATTTGACCCCACTCTTTACGCACACGATTGCGTAGATTTTTCCGGCCTGTCTTGCTTTATCTTTCTACCAATCATTTACTTTCGTCAATAAAGCAACCCAGGTTGTGCAAAAATAAACCACTAAGCTTTAGCTCTTTATGAAACATACTTTAAACATCTGTCTTCTTTTCGTGACCTGCGCGGTCGTCACAGCAAATTTCGCACTTGCGCAAAATAAAAAAACAGCTGCATTGTCGGAGAAACCATGCCTGGATGTGCTTCATCTGTTCACGGCAGCTGGTGTGCCCGCTATGGCACCACAGGAAGAAGCTTCGGCAATGATCACTCCGGGTGAAGAAGCACCGGCAAACCTGCCCGGAAAAGGCCTGGCCCAGCATTCCATGCTGTATTTAGGTGAAAACAATACCCGTATGTCGTTAATAAATGACGGAAAAGTAATCTGGACCTACCAGACCGGCAAAGGCTTTGAGTATGACGATGTATGGATGATATCCAACGGCAACATCCTCTTTACCCGGATGAAATACGTAGCCGTAATCACGCCCGACAAAAAAGTACTCTGGAAAAAAGACTTCGCGGAAAACGGCCCTGAGCATGCTGAAGTGCACAGCTGCCAGCCCATCGGTCTGGACAAGATCATGTTTGTGGTCAATGCTGCCAAGCCGAAATTGTACATTGTCAATTACAAAACCGGAAAAACCGAGGTTGAACGCGAGATACCCTACAAAAATGCCGATGTGCGTGGTGTGCATGGTCAGTTCAGACGCGGCAGGTTAACGGCACAGGGCACCTACCTCCTTTCGTATTTAAGTCAGGGCAAAGTTGTGGAGTACGACAAGGATTTTAAGGAGATCTGGAGTTATAACACACCGAAACCCTGGGCGGCCATTCGCCTGAAAAATGGCAATACCCTGATCACCGACGAGAATGAGTGGCGCAGTTTTGAAGTCAATGAAAAAAAAGAAACCGTTTGGGAGTTCAATTGCAAAACCGACCTGCCTGCACAGTATCAATTTGCATCAGCCCCGCAAACCTGCACCAGGCTGGCCAATGGCAACACCATATTTACCTCGCGCGGCCAAAACGGTAAGGGCCCGCAAATGATCGAAGTCACAAAAGATAAAAAAGTGGTCTGGGTGCTGCACGACTGGCAAACAGTTGGTGACGGAACTGCCGTACAGGTACTGGATGACCCGGGCGTTCCCGAAATACCGGGGCAGTCGGAACATTGATCTGCCAATCTGCAATTATTAAAACTGGCTCAGAAAGACGATAATCAGCGAATCGCCCAGCCGCCCCTTCAATATCTTCAACGCGCGGTGCATGTTGGTCTTGACTGTCTCTTCCGGCATGTCCAGATGGACAGCAATCTCCTTACGGCTCATATCGGTAGTCCTGCTCAGTTCAAACACTACGCGCATTTTTTCGGGCAGGGCGGCGATTTCCCGTTCTATAAGGGAAGACAGGTCATGCTGCCGGATCAGGTGGTCTGCGCTGTCTTCCGTTTGTGACAGGTATTCCTTAAAATTATCCAGATACCGCTGCGAAACTTTCTGATGTTTATAATGGTCCAGGATCCTGTTGCGTACTGCTGTAAACATAAAAGGCTCAAATCCTTTTGAAATCTGCTGCACCGTGCGTTTTGCCCAAAGATCAGCAAAAACATCATGCACGATATCTTCGGCAAGTCCCTTATCATAAACCTTCCTGCAGGCAAACGACACCAGCAGCGAACCATACCGCTCAAATATCTGGCTAAATGCCAGATGATCGCCTGACTTCAGCAAGTCCAGCAATTCCTGATCGGTATAAGAGCTATAACCAGCCATCGTTTTTATGAATCCCTCCTATTAAAGTTAAGAATAAGTTATGGCAAGTTTATATATTTTTTCGGTAGGAACGTGAATAAGGGTGCATACTAATTTTATTTGCTATATAGCCGCTTCAAATTTTTCGATCGCCGCTTCCTCACCAGTCCCGATCGCGCTGAGAATTGCACCTTTTGACTTTTCGTCACATTTTTCTGCGGAACCGTCACATTTTTCAAGATCGTAGCAGAATATCTTTTAATCTTGTTAAAGATATGAAACAGTTTAAAGTCAAATGGAAAACACACGGGCTGATCGTCATCACCCTCATTCTGGTAACGGTTACGGTCAAATACCTTTGGATCGCACTGATCAACCCTGGAGATCTGGAAGCTTATGAGCTCGCCTTTCAAAGGAATCACCTGGCGTACGACATCTACCTAAACTTCTTATGGCCACAAATAGGCCTCTTGCTGGTATTTTATGCCACTTATCTGTGTCTCAATTTTTTCACCATTCCAGTACTCTTCCGGAACAAAAAAAAACCAGCGTATTATCTCGGGGTGGCGCTTCAGATCGGCGCGCTCGGCTGCCTGCTGGCATTAGCTGCAAATACCGCAACCTATTACACCAGGCCCTATCTGAACAGCTATGGCCCCCTGTTTCAGTTCTATGCCCTTTTTGG
Organism: Pedobacter ginsengisoli; assembly: GCF_030244015.1. Lineage (GTDB taxonomy): Bacteria > Bacteroidota > Bacteroidia > Sphingobacteriales > Sphingobacteriaceae > Pedobacter > Pedobacter ginsengisoli. The sequence goes on along the minus strand of NZ_JASSYX010000001.1, from coordinate 1,484,847 downwards.
ATACAATGACAGACCCCTTCAGGACCTTACTTTTGGCTGTATCAACGGACTAAAACTAGTACTGATATACGCTGTCTACCTCTTCCTGAAGGAATACCTTATTGCCAGAGCAGAAAGATTGCCTAAAAGCGCTTACCGGGTTTCACGGTTGAACCAGATCAGCACCGCCCTGATCCTCTTCATCAAGATTCCATTCTTTTGGGTGGCTTTCCATCTGATCGACAACCTCGCCATCTTCCGCGGCTACTATGTTTTAATTACCCTGGCATTGATTGTTTATGCCATACAGCAAAACAGGCGGATGTTTCGGCTAAAGCGTGCTGAAAAAGCCCTGACCCGCTCCAAAGCAGACCTGCAGTTCCTGCGCTCACAGATCAACCCGCATTTCCTGTTCAACGTACTGAACACCTTATATGGCACGGCCCTGCTCGACGGCTCAAAACGAACTGCCGAAGGCATACAAAAGCTTGGCGACATGATGCGCTTCATGCTTCGTGAAAACCACCTCGATTTTATCCCCTTAAGCCGGGAGATTGACTATCTCCACAATTATATTTCTCTCCAGAAATTGCGGCTCCCCGAAGAGTCAACCAGCATTGAACTGACCATTGATGAAGGTGCCGGCAGTCAATTGATCGTGCCTATGCTGCTGATCCCCTTTGTTGAGAATGCCTTTAAACACGGCGTACAACCGCCAGAAAAATCATGGGTAAAGATCACGCTGACCTGCAAAGCCGAAGAAATCCGTTTCGAGGTGCGCAATAGCCTGTTTAGCGCGGCCGCCAATGATCCTGAAGCGGAATATTCAGGAATTGGTTTACCAAACGTACGTGAAAGACTGAACTTATTTTATCCAGGCAAACACGAGCTGAATTATGGCATACGGCGTCAGGAGTTTGTAGCAGAACTAATCATTAACACTTTAGCAGAATAAATATGTTAAGAGCCATTGCGATCGATGATGAACCCATAGCCCTGGAGATCATAAAAAATCTCGCAGCAGAAGTCCCGTTTATAGACCTTAGGGAGTGTTTTACCAATGCCCTGTCAGCGGTAAGCCTGCTGCACCAGCAACAAGTGGATCTGTTATTTCTCGACATTAAAATGCCGGGGATCTCTGGACTTGACTTTATCCAGACCGTCAGCCAGCCGCCCCTTGTTATTTTCACAACCGCTTACAGTGAGCATGCGGTACAAAGTTTTGAACTAAATGCCATAGACTACCTCTTGAAACCTTTTTCAGCAGAACGTTTCCTGAAAGCATGCAATAAAGCTGCCGAGCAATTTGAATTCCGCCGGAGCTACCCGCAGGCAAATGGTCCTGAACCGGCGATATTCATAAAAAGCGGCTATGAGCATGTCCGTGTAGAGCTCAGCGCCATTCACTACGCGGAGAGTCTGGGTAATTATGTCCGGTTTCAGGTCGATGGCCCGCCCATATTATCCAGGCTAACAATGAACGAGACAGAGAGCCTGCTACCAAAAACATCATTTATCCGCATTCACCGGTCCTATATCGTTGCCCGGCAACTGATCACCAGAATTGATAAAACAAGCGTCTGGGTCGGGCAGACGGAACTGCCTTTGGGCTCGGCCTACCGGCAGGAACTCGACAACCTAATTAAAAACAAAAGCTAACCTTACGTTATGAACCCATTTAAATTAATAGCCATTTTATGGCTAATCGCCCTTGCTTTGCCTGTTTTTTCCCAGAATCATGGTGTAAAAGGCAGGGTTACAATTACCGGGGCATCTATTGTCATCCTGAACAAAAAAGATTCGCTGATCCAGGCCTTCACCCGCAGTAAAGCCGACGGTAACTTTATGCTAAATCAGCTAAGCAGCGGTAATTACATCCTGCTGGCAACCTATCCAAACTATGCGGATTATACCGAAGATTTTGTATTGGACAGCAATCATTTGCTGAAAGACTTTGGCAATATCAAGCTGACACCCCTTTCTGTGCTGCTGAATGAAGTGATCATTAAAGGGACGATCTCCGCGGTCAGGATCAAGGGCGACACCACCGAATACAACGCGAAGGCATATAAATTAAATCCCAACGACAAAGTAGAAGACCTGCTGAAGCGACTGCCGGGTATACAGGTAGACAGAAACGGGCGCATTACCGCTCAGGGGCAGGCGGTCAATAAAGTACTGGTGGACGGTGAAGAATTTTTTGGTGATGACCCTATCCTGGTCACCCAAAATATCCGGGCCGATATGGTAGATAAGATCCAGTTATATGATAAAAAAAGCGACCGGGCAGCATTCACCGGGATAGACGATGGGGTCAAAAACAAAACGATCAATGTGGTTTTAAAAGAAGATAAGAAGAATGGCTATTTCGGAAAATTGACCGCAGGGTCCGGCACCGGTAAATACTATAAAAGTGAAGGGATGTTTAACCTGTTCAAACCGAAACAAAAGCTTTCTGCTTACGGAATTTGGGGAAACGATGGCAAGACCAATCTGGATTGGCAGGACAATGCCAAATACGGTTCATCTAACGTTGATCTTTCTCAGCAGGGCTCGGTCATACACCTGGAAAGCGGTGATGAACTGGAATCTTTTTCCGGGCGCTACAACGGCCAGGGCCTGCCGCTGGCCAGAACCGGCGGACTGCATTATGACCACAAATGGCAGCAAGACAACCAATCGGTCAATATCAATTTCAAGACCGGTGCGCTAAATGTCGACGGGGACGAGCAGACGGAGACAGAAAATAACCTGCCTGCGGGCACCATCAACAGCAGTGCCGGCCGAAACTTTCAGAATTTCATTTTCAGGCAAATTGCCGATGTGGCTTACCAGAAGAAATTCAGCCCAAACACTGAACTTAAGATCACGCTCAGCGGCGGACAAAAAAACACCCGTGCAAAAAGCACCTTTATTTCAAACGCTTATACGGCCGGGCAGCAGCTGAACGAAAACCACACCACCATAGCTAATAACGGATCCAAAAACCAGTTTAGCGCAGCCGTATTGTACAGCCATAAACTGAAGAAGGAAGGAAGGACCTTAGCTGTTTATTTGGTGGAGGCCGCAGACAAGAATAATACCCGGGGTTATTTAAACACGAAGCTCGATTTTTTCCTGACTGGCCAACCGGATAGTACCGAAAAAACGGATCAGTTCAAGCCGTTACTGCTCACAAATCAAGCATTCAATAGCAGCATCACCTACAGCGAGCCAATTTCCAGGAAACTGGCCTTAATGCTAACTTACGGTTTGGGCAGCGGCAACAGCCGGTCAGACCGCCGGTCCTACAACCGCGACTTTAACGGCGGTTACAGCCTTTTAGACAGTTTGTACAGCAACGATTTTAAACTGACACAAACAACCCAGCAGTTCAATGCCCTGATCAACTTTAAAGCAGGAAAGTTATTACTGGACGGCGGTGCCAATGGCAGCCTGGTCAAGTTCAGCCAGCTGGACGGCATTACCGGCAGCTTATTTGCCCGTAAGTTCCAGCTGCTGAATCCGCAGGCAAATTTGCTTTACCAGTTTTCGCAGCAGGCATCGCTTCGTTTCAATTATGCAGGCAATGCCAACCCACCAAATATCGGGCAACTGCAACCGGTACTGATCAACAACGATCCACTCAACATCACCAGCGGCAATCCGTACCTCAAACCTGCCTTTAGCCACCGTTTTTTTACTTTTTACCAATCTCATGAACCAAACGGTGGTGAATTGATCGGGATCAGGGGCAGCTACATGCTGACCTCCGGAGCGGTTGTGAACCAGGTAATAACGGATTCGGCTGGTAAAAGTACAACAGGCTTCGTTAACCTTTACCGACGCAAACCCGCTAACGCGCGTATTGCTTTATTTTACGACAGGAAGATCAAACCCCTTGATCTGATTGCAGGCCTCAATTTTGATTTCAACGGAATGAGCAGTTACAGTTTTGTTAACCATTTGCTAAACCGATACTATACCAACACCTACCGGCTGGAGGCGAGATTTACTAAATACGTAGAGCAGCGCTATGATTTCTATGTGACCCTCGGACCGAGCTATACCGTCAGCGCATCATCACTGCAGCCGGAACGCAATAATAATGGGCGGGGATTTAACTCAACCGCCGATCTGAATGTTTATTTACCAGGAAAATTGAAGTTAGCGGCTAATGCCAATTATCAGTACACCGCGCGAACAGCCATCTTTCCTGCGCCCTTTGAAAGACTGTTGGTCAATGCCGCACTCAGCAAAAATTTCCTTAGGAATGAAAGCATGAAGCTATCGCTGTCCGGCAACGACTTATTGAATCAAAATACCGGTTTTAACCGCAGCATAAACAGCAGCCTGATCACAGAGAACACCTATACTACCATTAAAAGATATTTCATGCTGTCACTCAGCTATGATTTTAACCACAGCCTAAACTCCAGCAAATAATCAAACCATGAAAAATTTCTTCTTTCTTTTTGTCATTCTACTGCTGTCCGGCAGCCATGCTGCGTCGGCACAACAGACCGGATTGATCACTTCCGGTACGGTTGAATATACCAAAACCATTAATATGTATGCTTTACTTAAGCCAGGTGGTGATAATGTCAATGAACTTGCTTTCGAACAATATAAACAGCAACAACCCCAGTTTGCCCGTCTGTACAGCAAACTAAGTTTTAACAACGGGGAAACCCTCTTTACGCCGGTGAGCGCAGGCAATTTATCTGCAGGCTTCTTTTCTATTCCGCAGATCGCCTTGCAAAACAGTACCGTATTTGTAAATCATAACAACCATACCCTGGCCAGTCAAAAGACCGTATATGACGCTACCTACCTGCTTAAAGACAGTGTTGGCAAGATACGCTGGAGGCTGACGTCGGAGTTGCGCGATATCGCCGGGTATAGCTGCCGCAGGGCAAATGGAATGACCCAGGATTCACTCTATGTCGTGGCTTTCTATACGGATCAAATCCCTGTACCGGGGGGTCCTGAATCGTTTACTGGCCTCCCGGGAATGATCCTGCAGGTCGCGCTGCCCCACGAGCACATCAACTGGATCGCCTCGAAAGTAGCCGTAGGTCCTGTTGCACCTGCTGCGCTCAGGGCACCTAAAAAAGGCAGGCAGATAGATAGGAAAGGTCTGAAACTCCGGCTCCGGGAGCTGTCTGAGCAAAGAAAGGAACCAGTTACCGTCAATTTGAAAGCATTCATGCTTTGAAGGTAAAGCATTTTCTGCGCCTGGAAGCGGCCTTCTGCGCTTGTTCTGAAATTTCCGAATTCTAAACAGCCAGGTGGAATGTAATTTTTTCCGTCATTGGCAGTTGTCCGGATTTTCCGGATAACTGAATCCTCATCCAACTCACTGGATTTAAATATGGTTGATGGCTGTTATCCATATGTCAAATATAACCTGATCTGGTTTGTAGCAAGTTTATATAATTTTTCAGTAGCAACGTTTTAATCAGAAGAGAAAAATCTGTATTTTCATTCAAACGCAGATCAACATCATAATGACCAATAAACATATTGTCCTGTCCCTTTTGTTCCTGACATTCTTCAGCTTGATTTCGAACGCACAATCTTCTTACAATCAACACCTAAGTAAGGGCCGCTTCGGACTGCAAAACCAGGAGTATCAAGCTGCCTTAGAGCATTTCAAAGCAGCCCGCGAAATTATGGAAAAAGAAACTGCGGATATCCCGTCAGGATACTGGAGGCAATTGTGGATCAGCGGAGGCGACGCCGCATGGCTAGGCGGCGATAAAAAACTGGCACAGGAATACTACAACAAATACACCGCTACCGATCTTACCCGACTCAACGATAAGATCGCGCTTTTAAAATCAAAGGGCATCAAATACCTGTTTACCTACTACTCCTACAACCAGGGAAGCACTGGCAGACCGATTTTTGTAGGCCCCGGCCCTTACCCCTGTGCCAGCGTCATCTCTAAATACCTCATCTGGCTTGATCAGGATAAAACTTACATCCAGCTTTTTGACGAGTGTAAAAGCTATGAGGCGAAGATCGTTAAAGACCCCGAACTGGCCAATTTTTACAAAGAATACGTCGATACGATGGTCAACGAAAAGATCAGCCATTTCGGATACCAGGGTTTTCACATGCAGGAATATGAAATGGCATTTTATACACCTGATGATGGCATCTGGAAAAAACATTTCAATGTAGCTTACGACCTGACCCCTCCAAAATACACCGCGGAGCAGTTGAAAAACAAGGCATTGAAGGGAAGTCCGGAAATGTACCAGGCTAATATCAGCACGCAATTGAGTAAATTTTTTGCCCTGATCCAATCCCCGCTGCACGACTACAACAGGAGCATCGATACCACAAGAAATAGACCCGCAGTGGTATGGGGGAAAACCATAGTGATCGATAATGAACCCATTACCGGGAACAACAGTCCTACTCATACAGACAGAACTAACTACGGATCGGAATACTGCAGACTGCTGAAATTGAAGGAGAAAACCTGGCTGGCGGCCTACACAGTTGCACGCAACAAAGGCTATTTGGCTGATCCTGCAGGGGGCCTGGAACTGGAAATTGCCAGAAGCACAGACAATGGTCAAACCTGGAAGCCTATATCGCTAATCTCAGATCGAGGCAGGGATCTGGACAATGCCGAAATAACACTGCTTAAAGATGGTTCAATTGTACTGGCCTGCAGGTCCGTTCGCTGGCAGGAATCTTACCGGTTACCAGTTTATAAAAGTAAAAACAATGGAGTATCCTGGACAAAAATTAGCACCATTGATGCCAATGAAGGTAAACCAGGTGAATTGGGCAGTCCCGATAAGGGTGTTTATGAACCGCATATTTTACAGATGGACAATGGCGACCTGTCTGTCATGTATGCCAATGAAAAACACATGACTGACCCTGAACGGCTACCTCAAGTCATCTCTCAAAAAACATCCACCGATATGGGAAAGAGCTGGGGAGAAGAGAAAATGATCGTTTACGACAAGATGTACAATCTTTCCCGTCCGGGTATGCCTGTCTGGTCAAAAATGAAAAACGGAGAATTCATCCTGGTATATGAAATCTGTGGTACTGAAGGCTGTGCAGTGTATTACAAAACCAGTCCCGATGGCTTTCAATGGCCCGCCGGCCTTGGAAAGTATCTGCCAGGATTCCAAAACGGAGGTCCGTTTCTGCTTTCAATGAGCGATGGCCGTCTGGTCGTCACTTCAAACACGGGTTACATTTCCATCAGTCCGGACTACGGTAAAAACTGGAACAATGCGGCTGTACCATGGAAGCAAAAAGTCCTGTATTCCGTAGACTGGACCCAGAACATCTGGTCTTCATTATACCAGTTCGGTCCAAAGGAAATTGCAATCGTCAGCTCTGTTAAAAGAGACGGTGGCGGACATAACATACAACTGCGTTTCGGAACGGTTAGTCCGTAGGTTTATTCCTGCAATAGTCAGTTGCTGTTTAGCCGCTTTACTTCTTTCTCGAAATCGCTTATAAAAGCCTGATCCTGTGATACCCGAAATTTTTCGTAAGCGTTCATCATCTAATACAAAGCCCTTAATGATAAACTCCCGAAGTAGTTTCGTCGCCTAAATACGAAACTGCGTGGCCTGCTTGGAATTCACGCGATAACTACAGCAATAATTGCATCGAGGTTGTAAAATTCAATCTCGTGTGAAACTTCCCGATTTCCTTCTTGTTGAACTATTCGAATTTTTCGAATAACTGAATTTTCGTTCAATTATTATTTCAATCTTAATGACATTAATTTTTAAACCTAAAATTATTAGCAAAATATTAACAAATACTAATTAATTTAGTTATAACTTTGTAGCAACCTAATTTTGAATTTTATGAAAGTTTTATGCGTCAGGAATACCTTTCCCGCAAATACACGACAAGAATTGAAGACATCATTATAAAACATGGGAAATTTTATGAAAGGATATCAGGACAACCCGAGACTTAGTCATTGGGACCAGCAGCGGGCAGACAAGCAGAAACTCATCCCTATCGTCAAGGAGGCCCTGCGTCTAAACATGTGGCTTTTTAATAAATACAACAATGCATGGTATACACCGGAAGAGTTTGGCCTGAAGTATCAAAATACAGAATTGTCAAATTATGAAATGGCGCGAATGCTGGAGAACATCGTGATCCGGGATCCCAGAACCGGCAACACTGCCTATCACAAAGAAATCGAAAAGCGGATCGAAGCTTTTCACAAAGAAATCAATGATCTGCGCATTAAAGGTGAAGCCTTCCTGCACAAAGTGGTCACTTATTATCAGCAAAAGCGAGAAAATTGACAGATGAAAACGAAAAGCCAGGTATGCCAGATCTAAACAAGGTGAATGAATTAATTGACCCAACCGCTTAGCTGATTTTCAGACCCCTTAATTTCTGAACAACAAAGGCGCCAGTTCATGCAGGCTACGCCGCCAGGTTTGGAACTCATGAGCAGTATTTGGCGACACATAGGTCATGACAATAATAAAAGGCTTGATCTTACCTTCCACCCCTGCCACCAAGGCCCAGACTTACCTTTACGCTATCGGCCTGTGGGGCCTTTACCCGAAACCGGGCATAGCCTTGTGAGTTTACCTGCGGATAATCCTGACCAGGCTGATTCACTGACGAGGGTTTAAAGTCTTCTTTGATAGTTGTTGGTGATACTTGCGCCTGGGCCGTAATTGCCATGCCAATCGCCAGCATAATCATACTGATACTTTTGTTTGTCATTTTTAATTATACATTTATGCAGTGCGTAATTTGTTTGTTGTTTTGCAGGCATGACAAGCTATGTAAATGAGATGTCTCCGGGTCAAACTGCTACTAAATGTAGCAATAATGAGCAGGATAAACAAACACTTAAAGACGCATTGTTAATACTCCAATCCAAACGATTTAATACTATTTTCTGCGGCTGGGAGCGGCCTCCTGCGGGCTTCCTGCGGTTAAATAGCCTGCTTTCTGCGGTTAGAGGTACTTTTTGTCGCAGAAGGTATGCAGAAGTCCCGCAGGAATTGTGGAAAGGGGGATAATTGTAAGTTACGTGCGCTAGTTTACTCTAAAAATTGTTGCTAAAACAAAAAATCCCCTTAGATTTTTCTAAGAGGATTCCTGTTTTAAATATTTTTTATTCAATACATAGTGACTTATAATTCTTCAATTTCCTGATGATTCAACCCTGTACCCTTGACGATATCACTAACAATTCTTCGATCTCTTCTTTAGACAGCCGGGTATATTTTATAACCTGTTCGATTGGAGCCCCATCAGCTAACATTTCACGGGCTATTTCACGGGCTATTTCACGACCAACCTCACGCGCCAGTTCTTTCTTCTCATCCTCCGCTTTAGCCCGTTCTTCCTGACGGCCTCTTTCAAGCCCCTCTCTTTCTCTTCTTTCCAGTAATATTTCCCTGACTCCCATTGTGAGATGACTTATAATTCTTCGATCTCTTCTTTAGACAGCCGGGTATATTTTATAACCTGATCGATTGGAGTTCCATCAGCTAACATTTCACGGGCTATTTCACGACCAACCTCACGCGCCAATTCTCTCTTCTCATCCTCCGCTTTAGCCCGTTCTTCCTGACGGCCCTCATTTTTAGCTCTGTCCAGTAATATTTCCCTGACTCCCATAGGTGTGGTCCTTCCGGTTAATTGTTCAACTTCTTCTTCAAATTTAATCATCATTTCTGGATTTTGGAAATTAACATAATACGCAAGAAAGTCCATGATTTTAATGTGTTTGGACTTGCTTACCTTTCTTTTTATCAGCTCTTTAGTCAGATCAAGCTTGATCTGTTTTAAAGCTTCATCATCAACATTTTTATTTTTTAATGCAAGCAATGCCACCAAAGCGACTACTGCAAATGGATTAGGATTTTCTCGCAATTCCTGTTCATCCTGATCCAGGAATTTGTAAGTATTGAACTCGTAGCTGAGTTTAGTGCCCAGATATTCTTCTCTATATACTTTTGGATGATAGCTTTTGATCTCATCAATCAGGATGGCAAATGCAGTAATGGATACGTTGTGCTTGTCTTTGGCCCTGTAAAAATACCTGAACATTCTCGACCCCAGATCTTCGACTCCTTTTTGCCCCTGAACCTCAATATGAACCAGGATAAACCTGCTTCCACCCGCTTTCAAATGTACCTTTACTAATTTGTCTACATAACGAACCCCTACACCATTTTCCTCCGGTGGAAAAAGCCTGTTAAATTCCTTGTCCATGAAGCTAAACTTTCCCTCCATGTTAAAAATCTCGTCGGCATCCGGGAAAAAGAACCTCAGGAAATCCTCAAACACATCTTCAAGAATTCCCTTCCATAATTCATCATCACGTTTAGGCTGCTTCTTATAATTGGGATCTCTCTTGAGTTCAACGATCGGCTCTTCAACAGTCAGTTCTTCTAACATTTACATCTGATTTTCACCAAATATATATCCATAAACACACAATAACAAATAAATATTACATTATGATTAACATATATTTCAAAAAACAATAATATAAATCAATTATTTGAAACATTAATCAAAATTTTGATAACAGGGAATCTTAAATGAGGGAATATATTATTCTTGATATGAGAAACGCTAACTTAGTCTTACCATCCTTAGGAAAATGAACGAAAAGCCACAGTTTTTGGAAAAGGAGAAGATCAATAACTTCGACCATATCGTTGAGATCATAGATACCTGCGGAATTGCTCCGGGAACCATATAGTAGATTGTTTTCTATCTTACCATGATTGTATGAACTTCATCATTTCTGGCAATGAAATCACCTGAATACCATTTACACCTGCATAACCCTCTTCCCCCGGGTATACCACATAACGATGGGTTGCTTGTATATCATCACATGCGAGATGGAAACCTTTAGATACTGATGGTGTAAGCGATCTTTTGATTTCGATAGCCAACCTCTGCTGCTGATTTTCTAAGACCAAATCTATTTCCGCTCCTGCCGAAGTCCGGTAAAACCATGCCGTTACGCCAACAGGAAGACTAGTCAGCATATTCTCCAGAACAAATCCCTCCCAGCTTGGGCCCGTAACCGGATGCCCTAAAACATCATCCAACGTATGCAAATTCAACAGCGCATGTACAAGTCCGCTATCCCGTATGTAGATTTTTGGCGATTTGACCAACCGTTTCCCCAAGTTACCAGACCAGGGCCGAAGTGTCCTGATCAACAGCAAATCTTCCAGCAATTCCAAATAACGCTTTGCCGTTACTGCTGAAATATCCAGGCTTGCGCCCAGTTGCGCTATATTGACCTGTGCCCCTTGTTGATGGGCCAGCATGGTCCACATTCTACGTAAAGTTACAGCAGGTATTCTGGGGCCTAATAGTGGCACATCCCTTTCCAGGTAAGTACTGATAAAATTGTCTCTCCAGCGTAAACTGGCAGCATCACTCCTGGCCAGAAAACTGTCAGGGAAACCTCCCCGAAGCCATAGCCTGTTCAAGTCAGCTACCGAACGCTCAGGTAATTCATCACAACTTAAACCTGCCAGTTCTTCATAGGCAATTCTCCCTGCAAGCGTTTCAGAAGATTGTTTCAGCAAATCCAGCGAAGCCGATCCCAAAATCAGAAACTGTGCTGTTCTAAGCCCTTGCTTCCGCCTTTGGTCTATCACACCTCTCAGCACTGCAAATATCTCTGGTACACGCTGTATCTCATCAAGTATAATCAGTTTGCCCTTATGTGCTTCAAAATAAGCCTCTGGTTCTTCCAATTTAGCTGCATCAGAAGGCCTTTCCAGATCCAAATAAATGTAATCAAAACCGTTATCAGATGCTACTTCTTCAGCAAGCGTAGTCTTACCTACTTGTCTTGGCCCCAATACCGCAACAGCAGGAAATTCCTGCAGTAATTCTAATACCTGGGATTTCATTTTCCTTAAAATCATCCTAGCAAAAGTAATATTAAATATTACAATTACAAGGATAAATCCTATAAATCGGTTGCGGTATAGCTTTCTTCAATATCCATACCCTACTGCCATAATTGCCGGGGATCATCTACCTGTAACACCTTAAAACAAAAATCCTGCACGTAAAGTACCCATCGGATAACGTTCCTTGTGAAGTCCCATTTTACTGTTCTGCTGACTGTACCCCAGGCTCGTTTGAAAAGCCGTTTTACCACCAAGCGAAAATTTATATCCCACGCCGGCGCCCATATTTATACCATTCAGGAAATTGTTGTTGATCTGTATGGAGTGGCCAAAATCCGCATAAGCAAAAGGCGTATTTTTTTCATTCTTCCAGTAGTACCTGGCGTCAGCAAAAACCTGAAAGGAGCTATCGTAAAAAAAATTGGCATCAGGTGTTTTATAACCTTCAATACCTACACCAAGACCGAGGGAAAACTTTTCTGTCAGGAAAAAACCGTTTATAGTTCTCAAACTCAGAGCCTGCGCAAAACTATCAAACGTATCCCCTGCTGGGTTGACTTCAAATCTTTGGGCGCCCATGTGATAGCCGAATTCGGTGAACCAAAACTACTCCTGCCAAATCCGCTTCGCTGAAATAATCACCCATTTACCATTCTCCTTTTTTAAGAAAGCATGCCCCCCTTCCATAATCATTCCGTAATGAACCAATGCATACTTCATAACCTTGTCAAAGGTTATCGAATAAACAATTGGAGGCGTAAGGGGGTCTGTAGTCAAAAATCTTAACATAATTTTCGAGGAATTGCTTTTTCTTAACATCAACCTTTAGAATGCCTTTAAGTTTAAAAAACCAATTCTCTAAATGTGCCTGCAAAGTTAAATAAAAAATCTAAACATTAATCAATAATTAATTATTTACACTGTTTATCAACATTCTGAGATTTACTCCAAAATATTTGAATTTATTTTCAATATTAATGGCCGATCTAAGCCCTCGAAAAGTACATGATAAGGACAACTGCCGGAAAGACCACAAAGTAAAACACCCCTAATTGAAAAGCGAGCCTATGGTACCTGGAAAGTGAATTGAGCTTATTATTGTTATATGCCGTAATTCCCATTAACACCGGAGCAGGCAGTAACAAGTAAAATGTACCTAAGGAAGCCATCCCTGACCACCGCCAAAAAAACGCAGTCAACACCACCATTAACAAACCGCCATAGGTTACAAAGATGATGAAGAAATAAATTCCAAGTGTACTTACCAGGTTCTGCTTTCTAAGTCTTGCCAGTAAACGAAGGTAAACCGCAAGTCCCGCTAAAGGCAACACCAAGTGAATAAACAAGAAAATGATGATTTCTTTAACGGACATTCTGGGATTCTGTTAGGATCTTCAATGCAATCTAATAAATTGAACCGGTACATAATCAGTCAACCATACCTTATTTTCCGACAAGTAAAACAAATGACCTGCAGCCTGCATCTCAGCGGCCAGAACGGTTAATACCACTGGTTTACCATGCCTTCCCCCTACCTGAGTCGCCGTTTGAACATCCTGACTGAGGTGTACATGCTGTCTTTCCCGTTTCTCAAGGCCAGCATTCAAAATTGAACTGACAGATTTTTCCGCTGTACCATGATACAACAAATCTGGCGGGATCTGAGGACTGTGACCCAGATCGACAGCAACTGAATGACCCTGACTTGCCCTGATCCGCTCTTTGTGCTCATCAAAAGCAAACCGTTTTTTACTATTCGTTTCTACCACAAGATCCAGCAACTCCCGATCGATAAATGTGCCACTGGCATTGATTTGCTGGATTAGGAAATTAACATCAGCCCAGCCCTCCTTGTCCAGCTCTATACCAATCAATTCAGGTCGATGGCGCAAGACCAGACTTAGAAATTTACTGATTGAATTTATTTGTTTAGTGTCCATACTCCTAATTTACCTTCTTTACCTTCAAAATAACGGGGTAATCGGTTAAAGCAAATGAAACATCATCATCCGCTACAGTGACAATAAATCTGGCAATAAATCCCCTGCGATCTTTCCATTCCTGAATAGATAATAGCTGATTATCTGGGTTATAAGTCCAGTAAATATCTGGAGACGGTGTAGATTCTTTTGCTAGCCCGGGCATTATAATTCTGCAAACGCCCTTATGATTTTTCTGAAATAAAAAAGTACTTTTTAGCAAAGGTGGTTTGAGCATAGTCAAGACCTTTTTATCTGTAGAACCGGCTTCATTGGTCAAAACGACATCCATTACTTTCCAATTGCCTATAAAAAAAGGCTCAGATAATTGAGCATGTGAGGCAAGGGATGCGATCACAAGCAAGAGCGATAGAAGATATTTCATAACTCAAATATAAGATCAAAAAACCTAAAAGGTAAAAAGGTATACTGATATCCTAGCTGCATTCAAATTTCATGGATATACGCTCCCCTGCTACAGGTTCCACACCCAACAGACTAACAACCCTGCCAACATCACATAGATCGCCCATTTGACCGCCCTTGCTATCTTTTGCTCATCTTCAAACCTCCTGCGGATCTGCTGGTAATATTCTTTTTCCCGTGGTGTCATCCTGCTATATGCTTTTTTAAAATCCTGGTTAAACTGAACCCTACTGTAGAATATTCCTCGTCGGTGTGCTTGCCAAAACACATAAAAGATGCACCGCCATCTGCATTGATCATCATCATGTGCGTATCGAGGTCGCTTTCCGTCAGCGTTAACCTGTCGGGCTCTGCAGGATCGTCCAATTCCACAAATGCCCATGACTCATGCCGCTGCTCCATGAGCTGAAGCAGCAGGCCGGTGTCGCCCTCCGTGTCGCAGGAATAATAGCCCAGCGGAGCATCCCAATAGGTATGGCAGTAGAAATTGAAATCACTTTTGAATGGCTGCAGGGCCATCAGGCGCTGGCTCATGATCAGTTCCCATTCCGGTGTGATGTGCAGCAGGGCAAAATTGCAACTGTCCCAATTGCTTTTGGTGACGGCCCTCAGGATCACGTGTTCTGTCGCTTGTGCAGCTCTTTTCATAGTTCCTTGTCTTTGATCACCATGACATCTGCCCCGTCCCTTCTTTCCATTTTCGCGGTGTACTGCGGGAATTCCTCGTTGATGCTTTGATGCATGATGATGTAGAAATTGTCTGTGAGGTAAAACGGTACTACGAGCTTGTAGCAGTAAAGTGTATTGAGCTTTTCCGGCTGGCGCACTTCTATAACGATCTGGTCTTTGCCGATCGCCTGTTCCTTTGAAGTGTCTATATTGCCTTTCTGCAATCTCAGGGCAAGCGTAAACAGCTGGATGATGGAGTAATTGCGCACTACGATGGTTTTACCCTTCATAAATGCATCGTCGGTGACGATATAGCCGGGCTGATAACCGGACTTGAAACCGGAAAAGTCGTATTTATAGGGTTGGTTGACCGAGGAGTTGTTGGGTTTAATGCCTGGCTTTGCCGTTATTACTTGTGATGGTTTTGTTGGCTTTGGGCAGTTCTTTTTGTCTTGCGCATAGCAGAAATTGAGGCACAGCAGTGCCATTAAAATAAGTGGTGTAGTTTTCATTATGTCAGTTTGGTTTTTATGAATTGTTAGTTTGGTTGTTTTGCGGTGTCGGTGACTTCGTCATGCCGGGCAACTCGTCATCTCGAGGCACGAGAGATCTCTTGAATTTCGAGGCGAATCGAAATATTAGTCTCTCCTAGTCTGGTGGACAAAGTATGAGGGAGAAAAGAATTTTGATCTGTATTTCCATTTAGCTTGTTAGGCCGATATTATAAATGGAACTTTTGCTGGATGTAGTTGGGGACTTAGCTGAAGACGCTCTGAAAGAACTATTTCTATTAACGTGAAAAAAGCGCGGTACCCACTACATCCGTTAGACTAGGTACTGGTATACCCACATTGACGAATAAGCGGGCCCACGCTTTTACACGTGAGCACCTTTCACCTATCCCTTTGTCAATGTTTAAAATTACCAGTTTTAGTCTAACAAAGCTCTTGGTGCTAAATGCTCCAATTTCTTGGATTATTTGGCAAAAATATAATATTTAGCTGTTTACATAATCTTTTTGTTTGTGCTAAGTTATGTAAGTTTTGGGTAGCAGGTATAAATCAACAATAGAAAAACTGAATAATTCTGCTGTCTGGCTCTAACTTCGGAATTACGGCCAGCGCCCGTAGTTTATCATGGTTTATTATTGCTTGGGCGTGGATTGAGTTGAGCTGTATGGTAAGCACCTGAACTGCAGGAACCTAAGACGGATCAACGATAAAGCTAGAGGCTGGATTATGTATTCAGCGTTAGCTGTAACTGAAGCTTTGCAGTTTGGCGCTGAAAGAGATTGTGTGTACTCGAATTATAAAAAAAGTAAATTAAAGTAGATAATGCGAAAAGTTTTCGGTTCAAGATGAACATTCCTTAGGAAAATTTAACCAAGTAGCTAACTCTATTACGTCTTAAGGTTCTGGGCATTCAGCTTGTCTGATCTAAATTATACGTTCTATTTTCTATTCTTTTATCATTTTGGAAAACTTAATATATTTTTTGGTAATATTACAAAAATTAGGAATACTAGTAATAATAGGGAATTGTCACTTTATAATAATGCTCAATCAAATTTCCTTTCCGAAAAGTAAAAGCTATAGATCAGGTTCAGAATTTGAACCTTTAAAATTCTATTTAGACTGTCTTAGCAACTCTAAAGAGTTTGATTTACTATTGGGCTATTTTAGTTCCGCTGCTATTAATGTATTGTCTTTGGGTTTTGCTCGATTTATCTACAACGAAGGTAAAATGCGCATTATTGCTAACCACATTCTTTCTGAAAAAGACAAAGCAGCTATAATAGCGGGCAAGAACAAAGATGTGCAAATTCCATTTGATTTGGAAGACATTAAGAGTATTAGGGATGGCTTAGATGAATACGGTGAACATTTTTTTAAATGTCTAGCGTATTTGATTGCTAACGATCGAATTGAAATCAAGATCGTTAAACCGAAATCTAAAGGTATTGCTCATTATAAGGACGGCATCTTCAGAGATGGAAATGATAGCCTTTCATTCCATGCTTCCTGTAACTTCACCGCTTTTGGGTTGTTGGAAAATGCTGAAAGTTTAAACTGCTTTTTAACAAGTGATGGAGAGGCTTCACGTTACAAAATCAAAGAAGATCAAATATATTTCGATGAGATTTTCGATGAAAAAGCTGCTCTTTTAGAGTATTTAGATGTCGATAGTATTTCTACAATAATTAAAGATGAGTTCTATAATGGCTATGATTTAAAAGAATTATTGGTTGAAGAGGTTGACTTGATCCGCAAGAAGAATGAAATATTTAGCAATGACCTTTTGGCTTCGTATATAAATGACTTAGAGTTTGAACTAGAAAAAATGAGTAACAAGCCCAAGTTTCCTTATGTAACTGGCGCTATGGATTACCAAATTGAAGCATACAACAATTGGGTAAAAAATGGCTACGCAGGCCTATTTGCAATGGCTACGGGCACTGGAAAGACCATAACTGCCTTAAACTGCGTCCTTAACTTATTTAACCAAATTCAGACATATCATTTCATGATCCTAGTACCTTCAGTAGCACTCCTGAATCAGTGGGAAAGTGAAGTATTAAAATTCAATTTCAAGAACATTTTAAAAGTAGGCGGAGGTAATATTTGGGAAATGGCATTTGCCGATTATTGTAGCAATTATAAATATGGCATTAAACCTAATTTGTGCATCATTGCTGTAAACGACACTTTTGCTTCAGCTAAATTTCAAAAGTATTATAAATATATTGCTAAAACATTTTTGTTTATCGCAGATGAAGCCCACAATTTGGGAAGTAATAGCTTTGTAGACATATTACAAAAGATAAATCCAGAAAAGCGAATTGGTTTAAGCGCTACTCCTAAAAGAGTTTATGATCCAAAAGGTACGGATTTTTTAAATTCTTTTTTTAAAGATCACGAGCCTTATTGTTATAATTTTTCCATGGCAAGGGCACTAGAAGAAAACCGATTAACTAATTATTATTATTATCCAAAAATAGTACAATTAGATTCCGAAGAACAAGAAGAATACAATAAAATTTCTAGGGAGTTATTAAAATACTTTGACTTTGAAAATATAAAGTTCAAAGACAATCCAATTGTTGAAACCTTGCTTCTTAAGCGAAAAAGAATTATACATAAAGCAAAAGGAAAATTATCAATTTTTAAAGAAATACTAAAGGAATTAAAAGACAAGAATAAGCTAAAATATGTTTTTGCTTATGTACCAGAGGGGTTTGATGCATATGGTGAAGAATCCAATTTGCTTTATCAATTTTTAAAGGAAGCTCATAGGTTTGACCCTAATTTAAAACTCAGCTCTTATACTGCAAAGGATGCTAACCATAGCGATATATTATTTGAATTTGAAAAAGGGATCATCAATATCATTTTTGCTATGAAAATGCTTGACGAAGGTGTCGATGTTCCTCGAACTGAGATAGGGATTTTTGCGAGTAGTACCGGGAATCCGAGACAATACATACAGCGTAGAGGAAGGCTCTTGCGGAATCACAAGGATAAAGCATTTGCTACTATATACGATATGGTAGTAATACCGAGAAAAAATGACATAGATCCTAGTCTTTATAATATTGAGCGCAATTTATTAAGAACAGAACTAAATAGAGTTGCATATTTTGCTAGTCTAGCGATCAATGCAAAATACACTATTAATGAGTTAAAAGATATTTGTACAATATATGACCTTGATGTAAATATTTTAATTCAAGAAATTAAAGAATGAACGAGAACTTACTGCGAGACATCTTAAGAGATGAAGAACTAAAAGCTAAATATGAGCTATCTGAAGATGCCATCAATAAAGCGCAATTGGCGCCGCCATATGCCCATCCTATTATTGAATATTTAGCCACAATTATTAGGGCATCTATTCTACAGAATCATTCTGATGCTACGACCTATAACCAGTTGAAAAACATTATGAAAATTTCCTAGTATGGCATCGATAATTACAAACATATCTTTTAAAAACTTCTATAATTATTATGGCAGTTTCGAAAAAAACGAGTATATCTTCGACGAAGGTGTAAACATTGTAGTTGCCGACAACGGAAATGGAAAATCCAAATTTTTCAATTGCTTTCTATGGCTCTTTAAAGATGAAGTATTAGATTCTGATACAAAAAGTAGACCCTCAATTAGATCCGCGGCATTAAAAATTCTCTCTGATAAGGCCAAAAACGAAGTGGAAAAGGGTAAGGAAGCTCGATGTGGTATTAGAGTTAGATATAAAGATAGTAATTACGAATACGAAATTACAAAAGGCTTCACTGCTAAAAGAATTGGAGAATCTATTACTTCGCCCGATGATTGGTATATCTATATAGAAGAAATAGAAGTTTCCAAAAGAGACTTGATTCTGTTACAATACCATCCCGTCAGAGAAGAAGATGAGAGAAATAGAATTTTAAATAAGCTAATTCAGATAAAACTAAGACCTTATTCACTATTCCAAGGTGAAGAGGTGGATAAGTTGATAGATTTTTCCAATCCAAAAGCTATAAAAGATGCAGTAGAAACATTGACTAATATTCAAACATATAATAAGCTTAAGGACACTACTAGCTATATGTTTAAACGAGCGGAAGATAGTCTTAACAATAAAATAAAAGCTTCCAACCAGGATACACAAAGGTTTGACTCTATAATAGAGGAAATAGAACGGTTACGTCAGGATTTGGAAATAGAAGAAGAGCGAAATATTCAGTACACTAGTAACTTTATTGAATATAAAGATAAAATAGAAAGCTTAGAAACAGCAAATGAAAATGCGGAAAAAAGAAAAGAATTTGACGATAAAATAAAAACTGCTAATATACACCTAAACAATTTAAAGGAGGAGTACGAGAATCTAACTAGTAAAATTACCCAACGCTTTTTCGACACTAGTTATGCATGGATTGCACATGGAACAAGTCAATATGAAAAAAAATTCAGAAATAAGTTTCAAGATTACAATGAAAAAAGAGCAGCTTTTAAGTTGCAAAAGCTGAAAACGGAAGATAACAGTTCGGTTAAGTTTTTGCCTACAGATTCTCCAGACTATGTTACGCTAAAAACAATGATCGATAAGGAGTTTTGCTACATCTGTAATCGGCCAGCTCATAAAGGTTCTGAAGAGCATAACCACCTAATTAAACTTTTAGAAAGACCAAGTAAAAAATCAAATATTGAAATTTTCAAGAATGATTTGAGCAGGTTTATGTCTGATATTCTTATGGGTTCGCACCCATATCTAGAGGCCACAGGGAATGTGCTAAATACCGTCAAAGAAACTAGAGAAAAGGAGCATGAAACCAATGAAAAAATTAAAGTTTTAGTAGCTAGAATAAAAGATTTAAAAGATAAGAGATCTAATTTAATCATAGGAAATGATGATGCAGAAAGTAGTACTAAGTCAATAATGGCCGAATATAAAAATGCCATTAGTAATTTAGAAAATACTAAGCGACAACTAGAAAATAGCAACTTAAAACTACAGAAGTTAAACAAAGATTTACATTTGTTAGAAGAAGAAAAAGGGCGACTAACTATTAAAAACATCCCTGAAAGCTATAAACAAAACTACAGCTATGCTATGGATCTCAAAAATGCAGCTGAGCGAACTAAAGATCGGATCTATGAAGATATGCTCAACAAGTTAGAGGAGCATGCTAACGTACATTTTAAAAACCTCATTAAATATAATGATTTGAAGGGGGGTGAATTAAAATTCATTAAATCTGTAAATGATGCTATTGAGTTTAGATATCAGGATCAAAATGGGAATGAAGTAAGTGGCGCTTCTGAAGGGTTCCAAAGAATGAAAGTATTATCGGTTTTGATGGCGATTATATCAATTTCGAAAACTGGCTATGAATATCCATTACTGGCAGACGCTCCTCTCTCTGCTTTTGGACAAGCATTTATAAAAGGTTTCTTTGAAGAAACCGCCGAAGTGTTCCCTCAAAGTATCTTGTTGATTAAGGATATTTACGAACAAGATTCTAAAAATAAACTCAATGCCTTAGGAAATGAATTACTCACTAATGCTAAAGTAAAAACCATA
Source organism: Pedobacter ginsengisoli (assembly GCF_030244015.1). Taxonomy (GTDB): domain Bacteria; phylum Bacteroidota; class Bacteroidia; order Sphingobacteriales; family Sphingobacteriaceae; genus Pedobacter; species Pedobacter ginsengisoli. The sequence continues at coordinate 1,463,822 of NZ_JASSYX010000001.1, read as the reverse complement.
TATGTAAATCAAATTCCTGAGGGCTTACCACAAATTGAAGCTTATACCTTAAAAACTAAACTAAAATAAAAATGACCAGTCAAGAATTTAAAGACGCAATTCTAATTAAGAGCCCAAGATTTGCACTTTCTCACGAGCCATTGTTTAAAGCTTTAGCTAACAAAGGAGATAGTAAAGGTCAGTTTTCCCAATTTGGGCCACAATATGAATTATACATATATGCTTTTTTTATAGGTCTGCACGTTAACTCTAGAGTAGAGTTACCGCCTCGTACACAGACCACAGACTTTGTTAAAATGAATATGTGGAAAAGGGGGAACATCATTAATTATTTATTATTTGTGGTTTTTAGTAACTCCGACGAAATAGGGTTTGAATGGGATGAGTTAGAGCAAATGTCAGAAAAACAGCTGGATGAAGTCATAAAAAAGATTATCACCTTTATAGAGGAATATGCAAATGGAGGTTTAATTTACCTAAAGAATAAGTATGATCAAGATGAACTTTCGAACTCTCAATACTTATTTATTGACTTACTCGACGATATAGTGGAGGAGTTTGACTTGATGCCTAAAATGGATGAAGAAATAGAAGAAATCGAAACAGTTTCAATTGATGTTGGAGCAAAAAGTCAAATAGATGTGATGAACTTTATAAGTAAAGGAGAAACTTCAAATATTGAATTTAAGTCTACTTTAAGAATTAATTTAAATACTGGCAATCCTGATAGAAAGATGGAGCATAGCTGTATGAAAACTTTGGCCGCTTTTGCAAACTCTTCTGGAGGCATCTTATTTATTGGTGTGGATGATGAGAAAGAAATTTTAGGTTTAGAAGTTGATTTAAAATCTTTTGGAAATAAAAAGGACTTAATGGATGAATTTCAAAAGCATTTAGATAATCTAATAGAACAATATTTCACAAATGCATTCTTTTCCTTAGTCCAAATAAGCTTCCCTTTAATTAGCGAAAGAACTATTTGCATGCTTGAAGTAAAAAGAAGCTCAAAGCAAATTATTTTAAGTAATAAGGCAGATGGAAATAAACAAGAATTTTATATCAGAAGATCTGCTTCTACCAAAGCTTTGGAAGCCTCAGAAATGATAGAATATATTAGAGCTAATTGGAGATAGAAAAGGGTTTACAAAAGTAGGCCTTTTTCTATCTCATTTACTATAAAGTCATTGCCGGAAACGGAAGTTCTATTCTTTATTTCATAATCTATCAGTTCTAATCCATCATCAATATGCATTTTGACATACTTACTAATATCTATATGATTGATATTAATTTGATAGTGCATAACTAAAAGTGAAAGATAGACATCTAGATAATTACCAAATAGAACTTTCACATTATACTCTTTCCCTTGTGAATCCTTCATATGTTTTATATCCAGCTTACTTTCTTTTGCTAGGGAATAACTGAAGGCTAAACGAGCGATAACGTTCTCAGCCCCAAGATTTAACTTATTGGTGAGCTGTGTTACCAAATCTTTATTAGATCTTGAAGTTTTGATGCTACTGAACATGAGAAATTAAGCTTTGATTAAATTGGCTAAACAAATCATTTGGCCATAAATCAATAAATGTTGAGGCGTAATTGGTTTCCTGCTTGATCAAATATGCCTTACCTATTTTAGGTAGCAGAAGTTCATATTCATTCTCAGAAAGTTCTTTCTCTAACAGTGGAAATAAAACGACTTGACTAGATACAGAAGGATAAAACTCTTTGATGATATTAGCAGCATGCTTTTTATCCAATTTCTGCAATGGGCTATCGATAAATACTGGGAACTGGATATTCGATTCAGTTACCAATGCTTTCAATAAAGCAGTTGCGTACAGTTGTTGCTCACCCTTCGATAAACCTTCTTTATTGATAATATTTTTTAAAGAATCATAGAGATCTATATCAATCAGATCACCTTCGATTTTCACGTCTACCTGGTGTACGAAATCTTGTTTATGCATTAAGTTATTGAGTTCTTTTTTGATATTCTTCTCTAAAGAAGCTTTTTTCCTGAGTTTGAGCTGATAAATAAATATTTCAAGTTGCCTTATTAATCTCGCAGCGGTGGCTGCTTTTTCTTGATCTTGCCTTTCAACTTTAATATGCTTAGTCTGTTCAGAAAGTTGACGATGAAGGGTCGATACTTCTTTATCAGCAATCCCCAACTCTACTCTAAGTACTATTATCTTTTCCTCTAGTTTTTCAACCTCAATGCTTAACTCATTATAATTAGACTTTAGTACTTTAATTACCGGATCATTAGCTTTTAAATCTGCGTCTTGTAGCTTTTTATTGGCAATGTTATAACTGCTCTGTAACCGTTTACCTTCAGCGACCAACGCTTTAAATTGCTTGGCATAGGCATTTTGTAAATTTGCATATACAGTATTGAAAAGATTAATTTGATCACTAGTAAATCCTAACAAAATATTCGTTGTGGTATCCGTCTGCTCTTGTAAGTGCTCTTGTAATATAAGCGCAACGTCATTCTGATCTATAGTTTTTACTTTAGCAAATGCAATTTTTAATGATTCATATTTCTCCAATAATAAATCTTTAACTAGATTTTGATGTTGTTGTCTTTCTTCCGATGAAATTTGTTGCTGTACTCGTTGCATCTTGCCCATCAATATAGCAAAGGGCGCCAACTCTAAAAGGTCTGCAAAATCTGCTTTATTCTTGGAAATAGCCTCACGTAAATTCATCCGCATTTTTCTATAATCATTCAATTCTTCATCGGTCATTGCACTTCCCAACCTCACCAGTTTTTCATGAGCCTCAGCCAAATCTGCTTTTTTAATTAATAAATCTTGTTCTTTTCTTTCCAGATCTCCTTTATGTAATTGAATAAGTTCATCTTGCTTGTTAAGTCTATGTTGTAAATCTTCTATTTTTTTAAGATCACCCTTTGAAGCTGACTTTTTGCTAATCCTAAGTTGTAGATTCTCGAGGTTTTGTTTTAAATCAGTATATTTTTTAATTCCTAAGACTTCAGTGTACGCCTTACTAAAATATAACTTCTCGTCTAAACTCTTTACTTCAGCTAATGCTGTAATTTTTTCAGCATCGAAGAAAAAGAACTTAGCTATTTCTTTTGGTAGAATAAAATCATTGATAAAAATCTCTTGCCCTATTGTTTTGGTGAGTTCGTTTACTCTCCCATCTATCAGAATTTCAAGTTCTTCTTTTTCTTTCCGTGTATTATAGGTTCGGGTAATGCTTAGCTCATTACATGAAAGATGCGGTATAAATATATTAGTTAATATAATACTGCAACTAAAACTATACAGCGCTTCAATATCAGTATCAATTCGTCGTTGTTCTAATATATTTTTGGTATGTGATTTTTCGTCTTCTAATACATGCTGTTGAGCTGCTGCGGCCTGCAGAGCATTTCGATTCATCAGTTTAAATGCATACCTATGGTACCCGCCACTTTCCTGAACTTCTTTTCTATATCGCTCATCAACGTCTACCATTAACTTGCCATATAATGCCCATACTAAAGCAGTTAATAGCGAGGTCTTACCAAAACCGTTTTGCCCAGAGATGATAGTAACATGCTTTTCAGGATTTGTGGAGAGTGCTAATTGCTGTTTACCCTGATAAGCCCTAAAATTATTTAAATTAATTCGATCGATTAACATACCAAGCGTCTATTAGTGTTATTCGTTAAATGATTATCTATATCGCTCTGTATACCATATTTATTTACTAAAATAATTTTAGATTTTTGGAGTTCCAATAACTCATTTATAAGTTGGAAATCCTCTTCATTTTCACAAACTTGCTTTAGCAGATCTTTTTCAAATATTTGATCATCAGAAAACTCTTCTTTACCCATTTGGGTTTGATATACCGAATTATAGATTTCAGCAACGTTAAAATCAAATATAGAATCTCGATGCCACGTGACTTGTACGGCTACTAGTTCCTGGTAATTTATGAGTATTAAATTCGGATCTTCTTCTTGCACTTCTTTCTGAGCTTTTAACAAGCGTTGCAACATAAACGCTCTCTTTTCGGGGGTATAAGGTCCCCAATTATTTTCATCGGCGTGATCTTCGTCTTGATTTCTACGCCAGGTTTGTCGCCAGCTCCTATCATTTCGATAGTCCACCAGCATATCTCTAAACTCGATAAGCGGCTCCATCCAGTCTTCTCCATTGTCAACGAGGGCTTCCATAGATTTATCACGTTTAACAACAGAGCACACCCAACAACCAAAACGACTTTGTCCACATGATGGCGTTGTCGTATCAATTACGAGAGGACAATCACCGCCAGAAGCATTCCTATATAAAGTAATTAAATCACGATGAGTGCCACCCCATGGTGGATTAACCTGTAATAAATAAGCCCACAATTCATCCGTTTCTACATCTTTAATTGGAGCAAAAACAAAAGCATTAGGCAACATATGTTTACGTAAACGTTCACTGTCAATATGTATTTTACTTCTTTCTATACTTTTCGCCCGACTATTGCTTTCGTCACTTCGGGTACCTAATAGTATGATTGCCTCCCCTACTTCTGATATTTTTGATTTTATAAATTGAGTAGTAGGATCGATTTTTAAACGATCTGTACACCACCGGAAAGTATTATTTGGAGCTGGGTAGCCTTTACCAAGTAGATTTACCCAAAATGTATCTTCCAAACGTGGATTTGTCTGTTGAACAGAAATAGGCATGCCTTCTTCGGCTGCTGCTTTCTGAATTCTATCCAACGTAATATGGATAAATTTTGCAATCCTAGGATTCTCGACTAATGTGTCATTGCAAACGACATACACATGTCTTTTTCTAAGAATTGGGTCAATCTTACGTATGGCTAGCCATGTCACCTGTAGAAGCATTGTAGAATCCTTGCCTCCCGAAAATCCTAAAATCCAAGGTCGAGGATTATCATCATTAAGATATTGATCTTGTATTTCCGCTTCTAAAAACTTTAAATCAAGTGCCATAGTTCTAAAATTGATAAAACCACAAAAGCGTCAATGCTTCATCCCTTAGGGTAAAACATTGACGCTTACGTGATTAAATAAGAATAAACTCATAAAGTCATTTCTTATCGGTTTTAATTTAACGAGATTAAAATTAGATATTTAGAGGATAGGTAACTATGATTAGTTATCAACAAGGCGTCATATTATGTTAGTAACAAAAGATGGAGCCTCATTACTCTTTTCAAATAAATATTAGAGTTTAAAATATTTTTCACAACATTACAAGATAATTATTTAACGCACAAAATCTTGTATAACAATGTTTGCTATAATAGCTGAAAATGAGGTATCTCAATGGAATGATGAAACTGGTGTAAAATATCATTTCCCAAATAAATATAAACGCATTCTAACACCCAGAACAAAAGTGATTTACTACAAAGGTGGGGTCAAGCATTATTTTGGTTATGCTATGATAGGCGATGTATATCAAGATGAGAAAAATGACAAAAAATACTATGCAGAAATAGTTGACTATCTTCCATTTTATACGCCAGTTAAATTCAAAGACGCTGGGGGAGATTATTATGAGGAAGTAACGAAATCGAATCATTGGCGTGATGGCGTTAGAATCATTAGCGAGGAAAGATTTAATAAAATCCTTGGGATTTCAGGACTGATTAGGCAAGCAGAGATATTTAACGAACCAACAATAATTGATACAGTTTTCCCAAACCTAGCGGAAGTAAACATAAGCTTGGCTAATAATTCACTAATAGCTACAGCAAAACCAAAAGATCAGAAACAATCTTCTGGAAACCTCTTGCCGAGATACTCTAAGGAGTCAACCAAGATTGGCAATCAAGGTGAAAAAGTTGTTATCTCGTATCTTGAACGCACATTAAGCAAAAAAGAGGTTGAAACAATAAACCATCATGCCATCAAGAATGAAAAATATGGTTATGATATTTCATATGTTAATGCTGCTAAAGATACAATCTACATAGAAGTAAAAGCTACAACAGCTGCTTTGTTTAACAACTTTCTGATAACAATTAATGAGCTAAATGCTGCAAAGCAGTTTGGTAAGAATTTCAAGATATACCTGGTGAATAATGTTACATCGGAAGATGTTAAGATTGAAATCATTGAAGATCTAGCTGAATTGTTAAATATGAACCATTATCTCAGTACCGCAATGAGCTTTAAGATTGAAAAGGTTAAATAATCACTTGAATTCTTTCCTGTAAAGTCGCTAATTATGTCATCGAAAACCTGAACATCGACACCAAAAAGCATAGTATCATCAATACGCTAAAAGCGAGCAACAATAGCTCTACACATCGCTTACTGCGTTACTTTGACGGAGAGGTACCTTATCGCTTCCTTAGCCCCTGGTTTCCTGCTGCTAAAGGAGACAAGAAACAGATTTACAGTTTGTCCAAGTCATTTCTAAACGATTCGCTTATGGAGTAAATGAGCATGAAGTAAGCATTAATCCAAAATGGATTGCACACCTCTCCCAAAACAGCGGTATTTTGAAGTCTTTTTGCTATTGGCACCTGAGCCTATATCTGCAAAAGCACAATCCTAATGTCCCTGACATACCAAACAAGCTGATTAAGCCGCCTCAAAGGAATGGTCTAACAAAACAACGCAAGGATTTCTGGGACCTGGTAATTCATCACAATGGCCCGGTCAATTGCATTTATACGCAAAAAAAATTGACCATTGGTGACTATGCCGTGGAGCACTTTGTACCTTATGCGTTTGTGTCTCACGATCTGTTGTGGAACCTCATCCCTGCTGATAAAAGTTTCAATAGCAGCAAATGCGACAAGCTGCCGTCTATGGCACATCATTTTGATCTGTACTTTGATATGCAGGTGCTTGGGCTAAAGACGGTAATCAGCAATGGGCACAATAAGAATACGGAAAAGCTACTGCAGGATTAACTGACGTTTATTCCGGACTTGACTGATTTTGGCAAGTTGGATGTTTCTGTGCTAAAGACTAAGTTTAAAGATAATATTCAGCCTTTGATTACCATTGCCAGTAATAATGGGTTTGAGTTTATGACAGGTTAGACGCAATGCTTTTCTGCATTGTATACAAAGTACTCTTTCTTTACCCGATTTCTCTAAGTCATTATTACTATCTTAGTTAATCGATGGCTATAGGAAATTGAAATAAGATGTAATGAATCGAGTGATAATCTTTTTTTTCTTGGTATTTGGTTTTTTTCATGCTAATGCACAGTTTGTGGAAGATGATGATGGACCAATTACAAAAAAGAAATTCCTGGCACAACTTGATCGCATAAAGGTCGCATATATGCCACCCAAGGGCTATGAGTTGATATATGATTCTCACAACGCCCGACTGGGATCAATAATTCTGACTGGGTCGCGTCATCAGCTGAAAGCCCTAAAAGACAGTGTGCTTATTTATTTTGCTTTGTTTCAGATTGACACAACCAAAGCATTATCAGAAAGACTAAAAAAGTTTGGTATGTTTAACGATCTCAATCAGAACTATCTTAAAGTTGCTGGCCGTGATACAGTAAATAATCCTATAGTGTATGACTCCAGGGATGTTTCTCGAAATAAATATGGTGCTGACCGCTCTGGCACCTATGACTTGACTTTGCCTGGACCGTACAAGGATCAATACTGGTTATGTAAAACTTTATTCATTCATAAAGAAAGCCGGGCAGATATTTGGCTGTACTTTTTTTATAATCCTGGTAGTGCTAGGAAATTGAATAAGCATATTGTCAGAATATCGAAAACCATTAAATTTTTAGACTAGGAGAATGCGATGGTCTCACGATCTGCTATGCAACCTCATCCCTGAGACTCTGGTCAGCGATGCGCACAATAAGAATACGGAAAAGCTGCTGCAGGATTACCTGACGTTTGTTCCGGATTTGGGGGATATTGGTAACTTGGATATTCAGGTGTTAAAGGCTAAGTTTAAAGATAATATACAGCCTTTAACTACTATTGCGAGTAATAATGGGTTTGAGTTTCTTTAGCGACCTTCGTACGACCCTTTCCGTCATCTCGACGAAGGAGAGATCTTTTGTTCTAACCATCGAGCGCTTTCATATTTTTGCAGTAATTATAATATCGGAAATAAATCCAAATAATTTACAAATAATACAAAATATTTCAATTTTTTGATCAATAATTTCTTTTTGATTATTAAACAGCTTTTATATATGTTTGCTGTCACTTAAAGGCGTCCAAAAATTAATGGCATATTTTTTATTTATCGATGAGAGTGGTCAGGATCATCACGATTCCCCCTATGAAGTACTTGCTGGTGTAAGCATTAAAGATGAAGATCTATGGAATCTAATTAAGTCAATTCATGATTTAGAGATATCTTGTTTCGGAAAAAAATATCGGGATGATAAGAATGAGATTAAAGCCAGAAAGTTCCTTAAAAAGAAGACTTTTCGATTAGCTAGTCAGATGCCTCCTATTCCAGTAATTGATAGAACAGAAAATGCAAGAAAGGCCCTTGGTCCAAGTTTGCCCGTAACTAAATTGGGTTTAACTGCACTTGCACAAGCAAAATTAGATTACGCGAAACAGATTTTTGAACTTTGTATACGGTTTAGATGCAAAGTTTTTGCATCTATAATTGCAGACCCGGGAACAATTCCTGATGACAATAATATGCTTCGAAAGGATTATGTATATTTATTTGAAAGGTTTTATTACTTTTTAGAGGACAAGAAAGATCAAATGCAAGGTATTGTTGTTTTTGATGAACTGGACAAATCTGCAAGTCATTTGGTTTTAAGCCAAATGGACAGATACTTTAAATCGACACTTAAAGGGAGAACCCGATCTGCACTTATTATTCCAGAACCCTTTTTTGTTCATAGTGATTTGACAACAGGAATTCAGATTGTAGATTTCATTGCTTATATATTGTCCTGGAATTTCAGAGCCGGAAAGCTTGATAAGGCGTGTCGAGAAGAATTAAATACGTACCTGGATTTGTTAAAGTCTATGAGGTACATCACGTCAAGGCAAATAGGCGACGTCCAAAATCATACTATATGGAGTATTGTTATAGTATAAAAAAAGAAAAGGCAATGCTATCGCTAGCAAAGCCTCCGATACAAATGTAAGAATATTCCAACTAAAATAAACATTCACTCACTTTTTATTTTCTATGCACCATTAGTCAGCACGCTTAAAGCAAGCAACAATACATCAACACATCGCTTGCTGCGTTACTTTGACGGAGAGGTGCCCTATCGCTTCCTTAGCCCATGGTTCCCTGCCGCTAAAGGAGACAAGAAACAGATTTACAGTTTCTCCCAGTCATTTCTAAACGATTCGCTTTATTTCATAACGTTAATTTGATTAAATATAGAAATTTCGTCTGCATTCAATAGCCATGCTGGTGAATTTGCCTGCACAAAACACATTTGCTATCTTGCTGTAAATCAAAATGTATTGGTATGCTGCCTATGAGAAAAATGCTATTCCTGGCTTGCGCTGTAGCCTTTTTATGTCCTCTGTTTTGTTTATCCCAATATACCCAACGTGAGGCCCGGGCGATAGCGAGGTTTGAAAATGAACTGAAAGCCAGTGTAGCGGATGATGGAATAGACGGAAGCATATCGGCTGCAATTGTAAAAAATGACAAAGTGATATGGGCAAAGGCGTTTGGCTATGCAAATCGTGATACGAAAAAACTGGCAGATACTGGCACGATTTATCGCATGGGCTCCATTACCAAAACCTTTACTTCCACCCTGTTGATGATGCTAGTTGAAGATAAAACGGTTCTTCTGGATGATCCCGCTGAAAAATACGTGCCTGAAGTTGCCAGAATAATTGGATACGGCGAGGATACAAAATTTACGCTCAGGCAGTTGGCTTCGCACACATCGGGACTATACCGGTACGCTGCTCATGAGAGTGTAGCTGTGGGGGGTGAAAATGTGTGGCAACGTTTACTACTGGCCGACTTGCCTACTGCATCTTTTGCCTCAAGACCGGGCAAGCAATGGTTGTATTCTGATTTAGGCCATGCTATATTACAGCTGGCTTTGCAACGCGCTGCCCACATTTCTTATGTGACAATGGTTAAAGAACGGATTATATATCCGCTGCATATGACGCACACTTTCATTTCGATTGATCCAAATAGGGAGAATCTGGCACAGGGGCTGGACAATAGAAATGGCACTGCAGACGCCGGACTGCCGCGACGTATGCATGTAGGCCGGGGGCCCGCAGCGGCCAACGGCAGCCTGTATTCAACTCCAGCAGATCTGGCCAAGTTTTTTAGTACATTCATGGTACAACCGGGTTTGCTCAGCAAAGCCAGCATTCGTAAGATGCAACAAATCCCCAGAGGTGGCAAAGATTATGGTTTGGGTATGTTCGTAATCCCGGGTTCTGATGTAATTGGGCATGATGGATGGGTGCCAGGCTATACAGCACAGTTTTCAATAGAATTGGATAAGAAATATGGGGTAATAATAATGCGGAATTATAATGCTAGTGGCGTTAATTTGTCCGAGACGGCTGGTAGGTTGTGGGAGGGGATTTGAATATTGATTCTCTACCTACCTAACTTTTATCCCGGAGCGGGCAGAGTTCAATACTTACAAAATGAACAGTTTTGGCCATAAGTGTATGCTGTTGAGCACTTGTACCTTACGCATTGCAGGCCAAAAAGGTGTCATCTCACAATTTCTTCTCATCCGGTACATACTCAAAAGGCAACTGATCACCTATTCTCCTTTCTCCCCAATACCCTTTAATGAGAAAACTGCGGTAATCTACTATGCTTCCTTTTGCGTCAATGGTGGCTTTCTTCAGATATAATTCCATAATTGAGCCTGTTTTCGCGTTAAAAGCTTTAGTAATACGTTCTTCGTCGTTTAGCGTGTCGGCTGGTGATTGATCTTTCTGAAAATCATAAAACACGTATAAAGGTTCGGAAAATTCCATCTCAAGGAAATTGCTGTCAATGGGTTTAGCAATGTTTTGTACACTCAGTTGCCTGGTATCAATCTGCTGTGTTTCTTGCTTCGCGTTTTTTATGGCATAGAAATAAAAACCTTCCCTGGCTGCAGTATTGGCATATAAAGACCTTAAGTAATGCATCAATGATCCGTAGTAGGCCTCCCTCCTGTTTTTTTTCCAAATGTTCATCTCGTCTGCTGTACCCTTTAGGTCTTCAAAAATGCATTCACCGGTATAGCTCGATATTAATGTTGAACGGTTAAATTTAAAATCCCTGAGCAAATATTTAATCCGGTACCCCAGGTTTCTATTTTCTATTTCCAGGAAATCCCTTGTTTTAGCAGTCACGTACATCGTTTGTTCTGAAAATCTTATTATTTTTGGGTTAACGATGTAGCATGATTTGCCATTTTCGGTATCGCCCAGAAAGCTTTTCAAAAATAGTTGGATATACTTGTTCCGGCTTTTACTATTGGTGATCACGACCTCTTTTAGTGAATTCTCAGCAACTTCCATTGTAAGATTTACTGTTGCCGATTTATCCTTTATAATTACATTCTTTCTCGAAGCTTTATACCCGACAAAATGAGCAGTAAGTTCGTAGGTTCCTGGTGATAATTTTCCCAATATGAACTCCCCTTTGCCGTTTGTATAGGTTTTCTTTTCGGAACCGTCCAGAAAAATTGTTGCTGCAGGTAACGTCTCCCCGCTGGCATCCTTCACGATGCCGCTGATGGAATAAATTTCCTGCGCTTCAGAACAAAAAAAAGAGAGTAAGAAAATAACGGCTAAAACAACTTTTGGATACATTTGAGAGTGCTTTACTGTGGATTAAGGTTAATTACTAATCTAAAATAAAAATTTTATTTTTAATAGCTTTGTTGTTATTTTCAAATTGTAATTAAATTATATCTTAGCAATCGATAAAACTAAATTAAGTAATAACTCGCTCTCAAATGAAAGTCGCTTATCTCGTCCTTGCCCACAAAGAATTCGATCTGCTCGCGAGACTAATAAAGTCTTTAGACCATCCTGACATTGATATCTTTATTCACGTCGACAAAAAGGCAGATATTGATCTGGATGAATTCAATGATAAATTGAGAAATAATAATGTTTACTTTTTAGACAGGCGTATTGAAGTCCACTGGGGAGGATTTAGTATTCTGTATGCCCAGATGATGCTGTTGAGTGCTTCTATAACACTAAACAAATACGATTACATAAGCTTCATAAGCGGACAGGACTATCCAATCAAAACAAATGAATACATATTAGAATACCTGGCAAGCCACAATGGAAAAGAATTCTTTGAATTTTCTAAACTTCCAAACCCAGAATGGATGGGTAATGGTGGCAAGCACCGGTATGAGTATTATTGGCTTGTCGACGAATTGGGTTACGACAAGAGCGCCGTATTTTATCGTCAACAGTTATCAGACGGTTGCAAAGTCAGAAATATCCCCGGTGATCTGATTCCTTATGGTGGCTCTAACTGGTTTACTATAACGAAGTCCTGTGCAAACTATCTTTATTCGTTTATTAAGGATAATCCGTATTTTGTTCATTTTTTTAAAATGGTTGTACATCCGGAAGAGATTTTCTTCCATACAATAATTTTAAATTCAGTATTCGGGGCGAACTGCACCAATAATAATCTACGGTTTATAGACTGGAAATCGCCGGGCCCAAAGCCGAAACTGCTAACCGAGGAAGATTTAAATAGATTTATGTTTTCTGAATACCACTTTGCCAGAAAATTTGATTTATCAGTTGATTCAACTGTAATTGACTTGATAGAAACTGGCCTCGTCGCCCAAAAACAACTGTAAAAAATATTTGCATTTTTCGATTTACTTTTTTAATTTAGGATTAACGCTTGAGCTCTTAACTCTCTCTCTCAGTCTGGAATTATTCTCAAGAACTATTTTTTTTCTGTATTAAAGCAATTGTGTTTTTGTTGTACTAAAAATTAGTCAATGGAGAATAATAATTTAGTCGTTAAAAGTCTGTGGATAGATAACAGAATAGGTCCGTTGCAGGAGTTATGTATGAAATCTTACCCTGCTATGGGACACATTTTCCATCTTTACACCTATCAAAAAATTCATAACCTTCCTCCCCATATTGTAGTAAAGGATGCAAATGACATTGTCCATAAAGATCTAATATTTAAAGACACCAGAAATTCTTATGCTACTTTTTCAGACTTGTTCAGGATTGTACTTTTGCACAAGGCTGGTGGATGGTGGGTGGACTGCGATACGGTTTGTTTAAAAAAACTGGATTTTAAAGAATCTTTTGTTTTTGCGACAGAAAGGGACGGGAGTGGCAGACCAATAGTCTGCAACGCTGTTATTAAAATGCCTAAAGAATCCGCATTCGGCAAGAAATTACTGGATTTGATCCTTGCAACGCTAAGATCAAAGAATGCCGCTGATATCTGTTGGACTGAAATTGGCGCGATGCATATGGATACAGTGATCAGAAGAATGAAACTCCATTCGTTCATGCAGCCTCCTGAAGCGTTTTGTCCTGTTGACTTTCAAAATTTTGAACAATTTTTAACTGTTGACTCTGCGGATATTGTTAAGCACTCTTATATCGTACACCTTTGGCAGAAGATGTGGGAAGCCAATGGTACTGACCCGAAAATGCAGGGCGACAATGGCTCTTTTATAGAAAATATAAGACAATCACCCCCTATATAACAAAATTATGCTCCAGCTTTATCTCATTGATTATTTTAATCAAACCAATAGTGGCTTGACCACTTACGTTTCTCAGTTATCGGACTATATTTCAAAAAAGAAAGAAATACAGTTGAATTTTCTTTTTGTCAAGGCTACAGATTATAAGGAAATACAAAAGGTAACAGATCAGGGTATCAACAAATACTTTGTCCCTCACGATCTTGGTATTTGGCTAAATCATAAGCTGGATGATCAGCTCGCCGACTATTTAATGCAGGAGACCAACGGAAAGGATAAGGTGCTGTTTCATTTCAACTGGATAAATCATGCGCCTTTTGCACAGCAATTAAAGAAAAAAATAAATTGTAAAACCATTTTAACCAAGCATTGCATTCCATGGCGTGATTCTATTACGACTGGTTATCCCTTGTTCCGTACGCTGAACCGACAGTTGCTTTCTTCTGCACGGCCTCTGTATCTGGACCTTGCCCTGGTGCGGGAGTGGGTAACTTATCATTCTGTTGACCATATTTTATGTGTAACAGAGATGGCACAGAATTCATTAAGACTTCTTTTTGGATTTCCGGCGGAGAGAACCAGTGTAATCCGGAACGGATTAGGGCTTAGAAAGTTTAAAGTACAGGATAAGAGAGTATTGAAAAAAAAATATGGCTTTAATCAGAACGAGCATATTATTTTTTTCGCAGGCAATGTGAATGAAAGAAAAGGCGTTTTCGACTTGGTTAAGGCGTTTGACAAGGTGCTGGAAAGTATTAGCAATGTACGTCTGGTTATCGCTGGTGATGGGGACCACAGGGGTATCTTTAAAAATACCAAAAGAAACTGGGCGAAACTGACGGTGACGGGTATGCTTGATAAAAAAACATTATATGACTTCTATCAAATGGCGGATGTAGGCGTTGTGCCTTCTTACATCGAACAGTGCAGTTATACAACCATAGAGATGATGCACCATGGATTGCCTATTATCGTTGCGGATGTGGATGGTCTGGCTGAGTTGGTACCGGAGGAGTATGGCTTCAGGACGCCTTTGACATTGGGCAACGAAAATGCTTTTGTATCGCCGGACGACCTTGCAAAAAATCTGCTATTTGTACTGAAAAATAAAGATGTCGCTCAGAAAAGGGCGTCTATGGCCAAAGAATATGCTGCTCAATATTTGACAGCTCAAAAGATGGCCAATGAAACTGTCAGGATTTACGAAAAGCTGATGGCTGATACTGATAAACCTGTGGTGTTGACAAGAAAAACGTCATCTGGTCCGCTCGTAAGTATCATTCTGCCCTGCTATAATGGTGAGAAGTACCTCAAAGAATGTATTGACAGCATCCTGAATCAGACCTATTCAAACTTTGAATTAATTATAATCGATGACGGTTCGACAGACAAGACGCTTCGCTTATTAAAGCGATATAAGGATAAGCGGATGGTCATTCTCCGTAATGAAACGAAACTTGGCATTGTTGCTGGTCTCAACCTAGCGGTAAAATATGCCAAAGGTAAATTCATCGCCCGGATAGATATTGATGACATGATGCGGGAGGATAGGCTTTGGAAGCAAGTTGAATTTTTAGAGAGAGATGAGAATCAATCTGTGGCTCTTGTAGGAAGCCATCATTATGTGATTGATCATTCAGGTAATATAATTGGCATAAACCAGTATCCCGTGACTGTCGAAGAAATCCGAAATGCAATACTGTTTAAAAACCCCTTCTCTCATCCGGCTGTGATGATGCGTGCCAATGTAGTGAAACAGATTCGGTACTCTAATAAGTACCCGCATGCTGAGGATTATCATTTGTGGTTCAAAATTCTTAAGAAACATAAGGCTTTCAATATACCTGAATGTCTGACCTATTATCGGCTGCATGGAAAGAATGTGTCCAATGAAAATGCAAAATCGCAAAGGGACAGTGCTGCCGACCTGATTTATACAGAACTCGAAAATCTCGAAATTGAACATTCTGTTGATGAACTGGCTACTCACATTGCGATAGGTCAGGGATTAAAGGCTAAATTTTTCAATACTGCTGAAAAGCACGTTTCTCTGGAGAAATGGCTGGATAAAGTGCTAAGATCCCAACAAAGTAAATACGCATATTCTGATATTTTCATGTATGAAATGAAGGATCATATAAAGCGCTTTTATTGTGGTATTTACTAGTCCCTAACCTGTTTTAATATATCATCCATGAATTTATATAGCTTCCCTGTAGATAGACAGTTAGATATGATGGACTGTGGTCCTGCCTGCCTGAAAATGATATCTAAACACTATGGTAAGTATTATTCCCTGCAATATTTGAGGGATTTATGCGGGAATACCCGTGAAGGTGTTTCCCTCGCTGGTATTTCTTATGGAGCAGAGGCCATAGGTCTTCGGACACTGGCTGCCTACTGCAGCATAAAGGACATTGTAATGAAAGTTCCTTTTCCCATTATTGTTCATTGGGACAACAGCCATTTCGTTGTGTTGTATGATGTCAAGGAAAAACGTGGTGAGAATCTTAAGTTTTACATCGCTGATCCGGCCAAAGGCCATGTGACCTACAACCGCAAGGAATTTGAGGATAAATGGTTTAAAAAGGACCAAAATATGGACTCCGGGGTTTTGCTGATCATGGAGCCCCAGGCTGACTTCAAACAGCGACAGGAGGGTGAAAGGGCAGAGAGGAGAAAGCAGCTGGAAAATCTCGTCGGGTATTTCCTGCCTTATAAAAAGAGCTTCCTTTATCTGGGTATTGTGATGCTTTTGATTACCGGGATGCAGGCAATGCTCCCTTTTATTTCAAAAGCGGTTATTGATGTTGGGATTCAAACTCAGGATGTCGATTTTATTAACATTGTTCTAATTGCTAACCTGGCCCTGATTGTAAGTCTTACTTTGAGTGCGGCGGTACGTGACTGGATCCTCCAGCACCTTTCGTCACGAATCAATATTGCCCTCATCTCCGATTATTTAATAAAGCTAATGAAGCTCCCTGTAACTTTCTTCGAAAACAAGATGTTGGGCGATATTTTACAGCGGGCTAATGACCATGAACGCATTCGCAGTTTCATTATGAATAATTCGCTGAACCTGATCTTTTCTTCTTTGACCTTTTTAATATTCGCGATAGTATTACTCACCTTTAACTTGACAATCTTTATCCTCTTCATTGCGGGAAGCCTGCTATACATTTTTTGGGTAATGGGCTTTCTTAGGTTTCGTAAGAAACTGGATTGGGAGTATTTTGAATTGACTGCAAAAAATCAAAGTTACTGGGTAGAGACCATTAGCGGTATCCAAGACATTAAAATTAACAATTACGAGCAGGCCAAACGTTGGAAATGGGAAGGCATTCAAGCAAGGCTTTTCAAAATTAATTTGCGTATGCTCAGCATCAATAATGTCCAAAACCTTGGCGCAAGCTTTATTGACAGTGTAAAAAATCTACTTATCACTTTTTTTTGTGCTAAGGCTGTTATTCAGGGTGAGATCACTTTTGGTGTTATGATTTCTACGCAATTTATCATCGGTGTGCTTAATGGACCAGTACAGCAATTAATTTCTTTTATGGTGACCTTTCAGTTCGCGCAGATCAGTTTCATGCGTTTAAATGAGATTCAAGTTCTAAAGGATGAGGACGAAGATTCTGGCAATAATGATATGACCCTGGCGGTAAATAATGACATTATCATTAATAATATGTCTTTTCGTTACACCCAGGTATCCCCTATTATATTGAAGAATATCAACCTTATCATTCCTCAGGGTAAGGTTACTGCTATAGTTGGGGATAGCGGCAGTGGTAAGTCGACGTTACTAAAATTACTTCTCCGTTTGTATAAACCAAGCTTTGGGGAAATGTTGGTTGGTGGTCTGAACATCAATAACATAAGTTTACGACAATGGCGTGCCAAATGTGGTGCGGTAATGCAGGACGGCAAGATCTTCAATGATACGATATTGAATAATATTATTCTTGATGATGAAAAACTTGATAATGAGAAATTACGAAAAGCTGTGACGGCCGCCAATATCGCTCATGAAATAGAGCAATTACCAATGGGATACCAAACAAAAATGGGCGAAGATGGACGCGGACTGAGTGGCGGACAGAAACAGCGCGTATTAATTGCAAGAGCTTTATACAAAAACCCTGACATCCTCTTTTTTGATGAAGCCACAAATTCACTGGATACCATCAACGAACAGAAAATCACGCAGGCACTTGATCAGATCTTCCATGGTAAGACAGTAATCGTTGTTGCTCACAGATTAAGTACAATCAGAAAAGCTGACCAGATAGTGGTTATGAAGGATGGGTACATTGTTGAAGTGGGTGATCATGATAGCCTTATACAACGGAGAGGCAGATATAGCCAACTTGTAGAAAGTCAATCTGAAATTAAATTCTTACCGAACTAAGCTATGGAAAATGTACAAAAATTAAGCGATATTGTTACTTCCAGGCGCACGGAGGAAGTAACTGACATCATAGAACGGATGCCTAATAGCTTCGCTAAAATGATCACGCTGGTGGTTTGTTTTATTGTCGGGTTACTCCTATTGTTTGGCTTTATTGTCAAGTATCCGGATATCGTCATGGGTGATGCCACAATTTCTGCTGAGCAGGCTCCGGTCCAGCTTGTCAATGAACAGAATGGTGTTCTGAAGATTAATCGTATCAAGTCACAGGATAATGTTAATTCGGGAAAGCTGCTGGCATGGATTGACAATCCGGCGCATCCGGAAGTTGTGGCCCGGATAAAAGGTCTGATTGCCAATATTTCTTCGCCTACTTCTGATGTAAGGACTATCTATAATCATTTGCCTAAAAACCTGAATCTTGGTGATCTCACCATTCCTTATGCTTCTTTTCTTTCAAGCACCAAGCAACTGGCCGATTATCAGGATCACCATTCTTTTGAGAGACAGGAGAAATCTTTGTCTAACATATTAGCTGAACAGGAATTTGCGCTTAAAACCCTAAAGGAAAAAGAAGGCTTAAGTTACCAAAACCTCAAGCTGTCTAATAAATTCCTTGAAAGAGATTCCATCTTGCTTGCGCGTAAAGTGATGAGTCAGGCTGAGTTTGAAAGGTCTTTGGCCAGTAGAATTTACGCGGAGGATCAGGTGAAATCTTCATTGAGAAATACAGCCGGTATTCGTGAACAGATCACCAACACTGAACATACGATAGAACAGAACCGTATCGCTAAATCAGAGAAAGAGCTCCAGCTGAATCTGGAAGTATTGACTTCGTTTAACAACCTGATTGATAAGATTAATGTTTGGGAAAAACAGTATCTGATTAAAACGCCTATTTCAGGAAAGGTTCAGTTTTTAAAGTTCTGGAGCGACAATCAGTTTGTACGTGCAGGCGAGCCGATTTTTTCAATTGTTCCGAGTGAAAACAAGGTGTTCGGAAAAATTATTTTGCCTGTACGGGGCGCGGGAAAAGTTAAACGTGGTCAGGAAGTGATTATCAGACTTGCCGACTTTCCATACATGGAATATGGGTATATAAAGGGGGTAGTCTATAATGTTGCCCTGGTTTCCAGTCCAATTGAAATGGGAGATGGTAAAATGGTGGATTCTTATCTGGTCACTGTGACTTTTCCTAAAGGTATGACAACAAATTATGGTACCGCACTGGACTTTAAATCTGAATCACGAGGGACGGCTGAAATAATTACCAAAGACCGGCGATTGATCGAACGATTTTTTGATAATATGAAATATATAGGGAATTCTAAATAAATAAGAATTATATAATTAACCAATTTCTATTTAAAAACAAATTTTATGAAAAGAAAACTAAAACTTGCTTTTGATCAGCTGGAAAAGGAATTAGCTGTCATCCCGCAAACAGAACTTTCCTTTATCTTGGGCGGAAACGGGAGCGGCAGCTCGGGATCAAGTGGTTTAACCTGGAACTCTTCCGTTGATGAGGTCGTGGATTACCTGCAGGATCAAGGATTTCCGATGAGTCAGGATTCGAGTGGTAATTATTATTTCAGCGGAACATCTGGTGCGATTATGCTGGATGAGGTCGTTATTGTTGGACAGGCTCCAAGCAGTAGCGGTTCCAGCGGCAGCAGTGGTTTTAACTATAGTGGCTATTTTTCTAGTGGTAATAGTATACTGGATTATTATACTGCCTATTTTGCTGCGCATGGTTACTCTTTTACTCCTACTGGTGGCGGAAATTATGTTTACACGCCACCGCCACCGCCGCCACCTGCAAGCAATGACGATCCGTGGAAAAAAGACGCTAGTGGAAAGATAATCAAAACCCCAACCGGTAGAACATTACCGGATAACATTCTTCCAGACGTGACGATTAATGGAGAAAAAATGACTTTTCGGGAGGTTACGATCAAAACGGCAGATGGTGATGAAATAACCGCATATGAAGTTACAGAAGTGAGGGACAGCAATGGTAATTTAATAACAATTGAAGACCGTCATAAATCCAACTGCACAGGATTTGCTTTTGCAAATGGCGAAGTTTGGATATTTGATAGCGATCTGCCCGGCGACGAGACAACAGCGTTTAATGACGTATTAACCAGTACCGATTCAAACAGCCCATATAGCATTGTTCCGAAGGAGCAGGCCGACTATGCAATAATTTGGGATACACCCGTAGGAGGCGGACCTAGTTCCATTGTACATTCCGGCATCATCAATTCAGACGGGTCATATACTTCGAAAAATAACAATGCAGGAGTTGTAAAACAAACAGAAGAACAATTTCATGGTAGGCATATCCAAGGACCAAATTCTAATTATGTAACGAATATCGTATATTATAAACGAAATTAATAAAACTTGTTTATCACCCGACGTTTCCTGTTATTTCATACAGGAAACGTCTTTCAATATTCAGTAAAGACATCTAAAGTATGGCTATGAAAAAGATCTTTTTTATTATCATTCTTATATTAATCTCTTACCTTCATCTACAAGCGCAAACTACTTCAAGAGCAGGTTTTGATGTGAGCATTTACAATCCTTCAGCCAATCAGTTTTTTGACCGGTATCGTAACATTAGTCACATTGTTATTTTTTATGATAAAGGGGATGTAGAAACTATAGAGATATTTTTTCGGGGTCAACCAGAGCCTTTTTTTGCTGAGCGGTATACGTTGACGTTTGACGGTGATGTTTATCTCTTTAACAAAAAATACAAGCAGTTCCCGCTACCGAACGCTACGACGGCGAAATTGACCAATTTTCAAGGGATAAAAAAAATGACGGACGTTAATGTTAATTATGACTTGACAACAATCATCCGGCGAGATTCGCTTGTGCATCATTTCAATTTTTATACCTATGAAGGGAATACTGAACCTTTCCGTGGCGCTTTAGGAAATTATCCTGTTTTTAAAGGTGACATTTTAAAGTTGACAGAAAAACTTGAGCGTGAATTTAAACAATGGAAGTCTATTGCGGTAACTGATTCTATTATCATTTTAACCGGATTAGTGGAGAAAAATGGCACTATTGGAAAATTAAAACTAATTGAGGGCAAGTCTTCTGTTTATTCGAACAAAGTTTTGGAGTTTATGAGCCGCGAAGCTACTTCGTGGTTACCAAAAGTTGATGGCGGTGGTAAGAGAGTGTGGCCTGTCAGAATATCGGTGCGGGTTAATAAAGATGGATCTGTAAAGATTTCGATGTTGTAGAGGGACTGATCACAAGTAAAAGTTAAAGATATTTTCATGTCAATAAGCTATTTTATCTATTTTAGATTTTACTGCTATCGCCGATAATGGAAATAATATAGCTATGAATAACGAAGAAATCTCTATAGAGCAGGCTGCTCAGCTACAGAATATTCAAAAATGACTAAGAGTGAACAGGATATGTACGATCAGGATTTAAAACGCAAGTGGGATAATGACCTGGCTGCTGCTTCTAGCAGGGAGAAGGGAAAGGCTGAGGGAAAAATTGAAGGGAAATTAGAAAGCTCCAGACAGGTTGCTTTTAAAATGAAAGCAGATGGCATGTCTGCTGAGTTAATTGCAAAATATACTGATCTCTCTATTGAAGAGATAGATAAGCTTTAGGTCATATCTGATGTGTGCTTTTTGTCTCAAGATATTTAGAAATACTGAAGGCGTTCTGCTGAGGAAATTATGATAAAACCAGTTACCAGAGATTTCGTTTTTAAGAATTTTGATTCTATTACTTCGGAGATCATAGACTATTACGTCTTGAATTTACACTAGTCTACTAAATTCTTTCGGACCATTGCAGTCCGCCTGGTAATTCCTGACTGCAAAATTCCAGATGTATTACCCTTCTTTTGTTGTTATTTGTCGTTCTGCTCGAACTATGCAGCAATAAAGGTTTCATAATCATAATGCCTCCTCTGGGAACCGAACAGGTAAATTCAGTTTCGTTCTCCCAGTCAATTGCTTCTGGACGATAAATCTGCTTAAGCTGTGAGCCTGGTATAACTTTCAACGCTCCATTATTTTCATCGGTATCGTCAAGATGGATTCTGACGGTAAAACTCTTTTCCAGAATGTGTAACGGCGGCTGCACGGCAAATTGGTCTTGCTTTACTGTCCATTTTGTAAATCCTTCGAGTTCTATTTTCTTGTCAACGGAGATCGTCAGGTCCTGATGGTACGAAACGAACCAGTTGGATTGCTCTGGCTTATCAAAATAAATCGATTTGACGACAAAATAGTCCTCTGCGAATAGTCCGGCCAGCAGGTTTTTAAATGTGTCATTAAAAATCAGCGGATAAATATCTGGCACTTCTTTTAAAAACTGCCTGATTGCAAACAGGTCGGCAGATCTTCTAAAGGTTTCACTGGAACTATTGGCATTTTCTATCTTTTCGCAAAAAAGCAAAATCTGTTCCTCAGAAAATACATCTCCAATGACTGTAAATCCGTTTTTGGAGATCTGATCTTGATATAGGTTCATTCGCAACAAAGATGGCGATTTATTTCAACAGTGAATACCTGGGCAGAAGTAAGAAGTCAGCCGCCTGCAATATCGACTCCTTACTGAAAACACCTGTAGTATTGCCAGATTCCGGATACGTTATTACAGATATCGAATTTGTTGCTAAATACCGAGGAGAAGCCCGGGAGATTGAAGGTAGTCTTAGAGATCGTTTCTTGCAAATTCAGAAACAACATCCTCAACTTAAGTGGGAAGCTACAAATGCCACTGCGGCTTTTAGCTTTGGTGATACAACGGTGTTTCTTCCGCTAGCCGGCGGCCACAATGACAAACTCAGTTTTCTCGTAGATTCATGGGGAGATAAATTCACACCTAAAGTAAGGGTAAAAGCAAGAATGATTGCAAGTAAATATTTAAGGTATGGTGTAAAACGTGATTTTTTGGTCAAAGAAATTGAAGTAATAAGAGAGAATTGATATGGTGCGTATTTCAGGGAATGTATCCAGTTGTATTTTCTTGTTAAAACAGAGATCGTCAAGTCCTGATGGCAGGAAACAAACCTCTGGAATAATCTAGCACTTCTTTTAGTATGGAAATCTTTTAGTTATCTACTCCATACCGAAATATTCTGGATTTATAGACCTTATCAAGGGGGTTTTCGGTATAGTAACAAATCAGCTGTTTATCGTTCAGAAAAATGCCATGGCCAGGAAGCCTGGTCAGGGATTTTATTTTTTTAAATGTATTGACGTCATATAAATCTCCAAGGCTCAAGGCAAGGTTTCCTGATGGGGATACCGCTGTGATCAGCGCTTCGGAACTTCCGTCATAGAATTCACCGATAAAGTTCAGGTCTCTGTCATAGACTTGTTCATTTACAAATAAACGTTGCTTTGAACTGTTAAAAATAAGTTTTCCGAAGGCCGAATGCACGTAAAAGCTGACTGGCAGTTCAAAAATATCAGAAGTGGTAGTGATTTTGCTAAAGTTCCCTCCGTTAAGCGCCTCAACATGATATATTGTGTTGGTGGCCGGATCTATATCAAAATCTCCAACGTTGAAAGGTTGATCTTTCATTTTCTCTTTATAAGGCAGATCTATATTGTTTGCCAGATCTACTATCCCGAAATGTCTGGTGCCGCTTGTAGGAGGTGTAACATAGTAGTACAAACGATTATTGCTTCCGGCTTCCAGATGGTACACGCCAAGGGACTTGGTCTCAATGGTACCCGCGGATGTCAGCGTCTCCAGCTCAATCTTTTGGATAGTTGTACTTTCATCAGCTAAATACATATACTTTCCATCTAAACTAATGGTCATGTCTGTGCAGCTGATGTGCTTAAGTAATCGAGCTTCAATTTTTAAATCTTTTGTATTGACCACGATTATGCCATTTCCACCTCCAAGAGGGTAAGACCGTGGACCTTCCGCTACAAGTGCATATATCCGGTCTCTGAACGGGTCTTTAACCAGGCTGCGGATGGGGTAATCCATTTCAATAAAGGTTCCTGCCACGAGGGACCGTTCATTGCCTTTAAGGGTTCCATTTGTTCTGCTTAGAACTACTGTATACTTATACGCATCACCCGGCCATACGGTGTCGTCAGTGAAAGTTGTGGTGGCTTGGTTTGTTATAGTGATGGTGTCTACAGGCCGGTTTTGCCTATGTCTTACAATCTTGTAAGCTTTGAAGTTGGCTTTCTCATATTTTTTCCATCGGAGAATAACGGTATGGTCTGTCTTTTCAGGCTTCAAAAGTCCTACCCCTTTTTGTATGGTGAAAGATGACTTTTTTACTGAATCCAGTTCGTTTTTGATTTCTACAGTGATGATATGTTCATCGACAGACAAGGTTGTGTCTGACAGTTTCAAATCTTTGACGCCTTTGACTTCTTTTATTATCCCATCTATATTGCTTCGCCAGGTAATCGTGAGTTTTGAGAAGTCTTGTATGGTATCACCCTGTAATACAATCTCAAAGTTAATGGTATCTCCCTGAGCAAAATTCGCTTTTTGAGGCTGGGAAAACGTCATTTTTACGTTTTCCAGAGGGGTGGCTTTTATGGGTTCTTCTACGGGCTTATCTTTTTTACATCCATTGAGTAAACAGGTGCTAAAAGTTAGAAGGAAAATTAGATATAGTGGATCGAGTATCTTATTTGAAAACACGTTAATTTAATTTAATAGTGCAATTTAATACTAATTCTCAAAATATGATGATTCTATTTCATCAACTAGAGCAGGGATAAGCTTAGAGCAAGGTTAAGAGATAACATTCAGTCTTTGGTTGCTATGGCGAGTAATAATGGGTTTGAGTTTCTTTAGTACCCCTTGTCATCTCGAGGTATGTGGGATTTCTAACTTAACCGGATAATCACCGACTAATTGAATACCTGTTGTTTACACTTGCGGCATAATTTGAAAATGTAGTTCTATGCCTTTAAAACACAGCCGGTACATCAATCCTCTGCTTGATTTCAGTTTTAAAAAGATTTTTGGTTCAGATCCTAATAAAGATTTGCTGATAGATTTTCTCAATGAAATCTTCAAAGGCAGCAGAATATTCAAAAATGACTAAGAGTGAACAGGATATGTACGACCAGGATTTAAAACGCAAGTGGGATAATGACCTGGCTGCTGCTTCTAGCAGGGAGAAGGGAAAGGCTGAGGGGAAAGCTGAAGGAAAAATTGAAGGAAAAATTGAAGGGAAATTAGAGGGGAAATTAGAGGGGAAATTAGAAGTCGCTTCAAAAATGAAAATGAAAGGTGTAGATCCTGAGTTAATCGCTGAATGTACAAATCTCTCTATTGAAGAGATAGAGAGGCTTTAGATATTACTGTACTGAGTTTCTTTTTTGCCAGTATTAAAAACCGCACAACTTGGCAGCTTAACACCTGAGGAAATGAACGAGTAACGTACCGGTTAACCAAATTACAAAGTACCTCAAGCTTTCTATCGGGGAGATTGGGGCACTTAGATAGACATCACACTTATTAATTTACTGTGTTGAAGATTGTTAATATTTAAAATAGCTGGTAATTGGCCTTTATTTTTGGTCAATGTCGGTACTTATCAAAAAGTCGGTCTTGCTACAAGTGGCTTCGGTCCTTATGCTGTTGCTCGTCACAAATTCATCAAATGCTCAGGTTATTGCCAAAAGGGATACTGCCGTACAGGATACGGGGCTGAGGGTGTCGGTGAAACTTAAACAAGTAAATATTATGGGTTTTCGTAATACCAGATTGGATAGCTTATCCAACAGGATTCAGTTCGCAAATGTTTTTAACCACAAAGCCCCGGGCCTGACTGATCTGTTCAGCCAGAAGGTGAGTTATAACAATAGGTACAGTGCGTTTCAAAGTTCTACTTCTTCTCTTGTGGGAATCAATTTGTTGTCGCTGCCGGGTTTACTGGGGAAGAAAAAGAATCCTGTGGAGCGGCTTAAGCGCAATCTGCTGAAGGAGGAAGAAACTGCGTTTGTTGACAGGGTATTTTCGAAGTCACTGATCAGTTCTGTTACGCATCTTCAGGGCGATTCTTTACAGCTGTTCCAGACACGTTACCGACCCGGTTTTGCAACAGCAAAACAAACAACCGCATACGACATGATGCTGTACATTAAAAAGTGTTTGAAGGACTTTAAGGGCCATTAATTGACCTCTGATCATTGCCTAAGCTAATTGAAATTGCTTCTGGATGGAGCGATGTGATTCAGTTGTCCTGAGTTCATTTACTTCAGTGACGTCAAGGAACAAGCTAGCTTTTTAGGGTTTCGATATTGTAAGCAGGCTTCTCAGGTTGAAGTTTTTTTTATTGACCGGTTGACATCTTTAATTATTATCTATATTTGTGTCAGCAAAACCATATAAGTCTTGAGTCATGTAATCGCTTGTCCATAAATCTTTTATGATCTTTCCCATCTCAGGGAAGGAAGCGGTATTTTAATTTTATTAAATTCTTGAAAACATGACTATATCACAAAAATACGGTCGTACCTATCATTATCCGTTTTCGCCTGGAACAACAAGCGACGACCGCATAGCACACGACTACTGGGACCACATAGAGGGTACCCCTAATCTTATACATACAGAAAAACTTGATGGTGAAAACAACTGCCTTTCAAAATATGGTGTTTTCGCGCGTTCCCATGCTGCGCCTGCTACTTCTCCCTGGACAGAAAGTCTGCGGCGTTTCTGGCAATTGGTGAGGCACGATCTGGGCGATCTGGAAATCTTTGGGGAGAATTTGTACGCCATTCATTCCATTGAATACAAAAAGTTGGAACATCATTTTTATGTGTTCGGCATACGGTTGCATGAGCATTGGCTCGGTTGGGAAGAGACCCGGTTTTATGCGAACCTGTTGGATTTGCCTACTGTTCCGGTACTTGGGACAGAACAAATGCCTGATGACAGAAAACTGTTTGAGGATAAAATGCTGATGTTGGTAAACGGCAGGGGAACATTTGAGCCTTATGATGTATCGGAAGGGAAAGCAACCACCATAGAGGGGATTGTTACCCGCAACGCAAATGGATATCCCGTAGCCGATTTTGCGAAAAATTTATTTAAATATGTACGAAAGGGGCACGTTAAAACCGATGTACATTGGATCAGGAACTGGAAGCGTGCCCAATTAACAAATGAAGGAGGTAAACATGTGGACCTTTAGCGAAAATAAAGAGTGGACTTATCTTGAAGATCGGTTTGATTGGGTAAGGAGAATGAGCGATGTCCCTCAGGACGCACGTCATCATGCAGAAGGTAATGTGGCTATACACACGCAAATGGTGTTGAAAGCTTTGCAGGATGAGCAGGGTTATAAGGCACTCTCTGTTGAGGAGCAGGAGATCTTATGGGTTACAGCCTTGCTTCACGATGTGGAGAAATATAGCACTACGGTTTTGGAGGCAGACGGCAGCATCACTGCAAACGGGCATGCCCGGAAAGGTGCTCAGTTTGCCAGGCATTTGCTGTATGTAAATGACCTTGCTCCTTTTACCATAAGGGAAGAGATTGCCGCCCTGGTACGCCATCATGGTTTGCCGATTTGGTTGTTTGAAAAACCCGATCCTTTGAAGTTTCTGGTAAAGGCCAGTATGGAGGTAAATACGCAGTGGCTGGCTTTGCTGGCGCGTGCTGATATGCTGGGGCGGGTATGCGATGATCAGGATGATATGCTCTACCGGATAGATTGCTTTGAAGCTTTTTGTCAGGAAAATAATTGCTGGGGTGTGCCTTATAGGTTTAGTTCTGATAAGGCAAAGATACACTATATGCAGCATGACGACGCCTATATTGACTACATACCGTTTGAAAATCCTGGTTTTGAAGTAGTTCTGATGAGTGGGCTGCCTGGTGCTGGCAAAGATACTTTTATCAAAAAGTATTACTCCGATTGGCCGGTAATTTCTCTGGACGCCATCAGAATTGAAAAAGGTGTCTCTCCTACCGATAAGACTGGAAATGGTCAGGTTATTCAGGAGGCAAAAGAACTTGCAAGGGTCCATCTACGGAAGAGTAAGTCTTTTGTTTGGAACGCTACCAACATCACTAGTCAAATGCGTATGCAGCTGATTGAATTGTTTTCTGTTTACAAAGCCAGGGTGCGTATTGTGTATGTCGAGGTGCCTTTCAAGGATTTACATGTGCAGAATAAAACCCGTGATGATGTTGTTCCTTCTGCTGTTGTGGACAGACTCGCCCGAAAGCTTGAGGTCCCGGCACAATGGGAAGCACATGAAGTGAGTTATTATCCGGGATAGGTCTATGCAAGCGCCTCATCATAATTGAGGCGCTTTTTTACTCAGAACGGATTTATAGTTTTCAGAAAGGGGTTTGAGTTTTTATGATAAGCCAAATATGAATAATAAGAGGTAAGAACTTATTTTGATGGCGTCGCCAATAAGTCCTTGGCTGTTCAGTTTCGTTCTTCCAGTGAATATGCAAAGAGCATTCGTATCTTAGGCATTGTTGTTGGCTTCATGATTCCTGTTAAGATCCCATGATTTGATTTACTGCTATCGCCAACAACGAAACAATATAGCTATGAATAACGAAGAAATCTCTATAGAGCAGGCTGCTCAGCTACTCGATAAACAAGGTGGTCTGTTTACAGAAATATTTAAACATGGGTCACTTGTGGTTGAATTTTATAAGCCGGATAAGGTTGATCTTCAGCAACCGCATGATAGAGATGAAATCTATGTAATCGCCTCCGGTTCTGGCACATTCTCTAAGGAAGGAGCCCGCCGGGAGTTCAAATCCGGAGATTTTATATTTGTATCAGCGGGTGTCGAACATCGCTTTGAAGACTTTACGGATGATTTTGCCACGTGGGTATTTTTTTATGGGCCTGTTGGAGGTGAGAATTTTCTCCTCATTTGAAGAAAACGATTTTTGAGACCTGCGAAGCAAGCTTCATCTCCATTGAAAAAAAGCAAAGCTTGATGAAAACTTATATAACATAGTAGAATATTCAAAAATGACTAAGAATGAACAGGATATGCTATTGAAGAAATAAAGAGGCTTCAAGATATTTAGAAATACTGAAGGCGTTCTGCTGAGGAAATTATGATAAAACCAGTTACCAGAGATTACATTTTTAAGAATTTTGATTCTATTACTTCAGAGATAATAGAAATTCAAACTGCAATGTTTGATGATGATCCTGCTTATTTCTCAAAAGATGACGATGGGCAGTGGTACTATGATATGCATGACGCAATTGCTCTTGAAGCCAAAAAAATCAAAAAGCATTATAGCGTCGTTTCCTTCAATCATACAGAGATTACCACATTTACTGATGAGCTTTCTAGAAAGATGGTTGACCTGCTGAATCAATTGAATGTTGAAGAGGTAATTATGATTGGCCACGTTAAGCTTAAGTTTGTCGGTAACCCCGATAATAAATATAAGCCATTCCAGAAAGCAATTAAGGGTTTTGCAGAGCTAATAGGCGATATAACGTATGATCAGGCGCTCATTGTAGATATCAATAGCTTACCTAAGCTGATTGAAATTGCTTTCTGGATGGAACGATGTGATTCCAGTTGCCCTGAGTTCATTTACTTCGCTGACGTCAAGGAGCGTTTGGCTTTTAATATATGTAAATCTGGAGGCATTCATATTATTGAGTTTGACTGCGACATTGTCACTCATGATGTTATTGACGGGCTGGGCATGTACTTTGTCAAGGGTCATTGCGAGGAGAAGTTTTCTGCAAGTAGCAAAATTGAAGGTAGGATGTCGAAAAGAGGTTAAATACTTATCCCCGATCAGAAACAGGCAAAGAGGGTTAATTATAAACATCAATTTTCACTGAAACATGAAAAACACGGAATATCGGAGCCAGATTCAATGTCGGGCGTTATTTTCAGTTATTACTATCGCTGGTTTAAAGGCGATAAAGATGTGCACAAAGACTTTGAGGCAAATTACCGATAGAGAAATCTTTAACAAGAAATTGAAGTAATAAGATATCTCCTCTTGCTCTAATCACTAGCGTGGGTTTAGCTAACAACAACAATCAGGTTTTCTGTCGATAAAAGTTACCCTTTGTCGACCGAATTTGCATTTTCTATGCGGCCTGTGAAACTTTGCAGCAAAACATAAAGACATGAACGAAATTATAAACGAGACGGCGCTCTCTTCGTACCGTGATTATAACGGCGGATATTTTAAAACCCTGATCCCGCCGACAGCTACCGGCGGTGCGCTGGCTTTAATGGAAATGGTATTGCCAAAAGGCTCAGAGCCTCCATTGCATGTGCATGCCAATGAAGACGAGACATTTTACTTATTGGAAGGAGAAATGGAGTTTGTTATTGGAGGCTCCAGGACTAAACTGAAAGCCGAAGGATCAATCTTCGCCGAACGCGGAGTTCCTCACTTGTTCAGAATTTTGAGCGCGGAAGCAAGGTTCCTGACTGTAATCACCCCGGGAAAGTTTTGGGAATTTTTTCAGGAATTCAGCACACCAACCATTGGCGAACCGGTAATCGTTCCCCCACAGGGGCCACCACCACCTGAAGCACTACAGCGACTGATCGAGCGGATGACAAATGTCTATCAAATTAGCCTCATTGTCCCCGGGCGATGAGCAAGCCTAAAGCGTCTTTTATTTCAAAAACACCACCCAGTTCAGCCGGTATAACAAACACCCCCTCAATATAATGATGAACAAACTATCGATTAAATACGCCTCCCTTATAGTGTGTTTAGCTATAACTTTTAGCGCCTGTAAAAAAAAGCAGACTTTTGAGCCAGATCCGATCCCCGATGAGGAAGTAGTCTTCCCGGGTCATATTAAGCAGCCGCACGGTGAGATTAAGGGCGAAAAGATACAGGCGACCATCGGTGCTGCCGGAGGAAACCTGAGTGTACCAAATAATGCTCTGCAACTTACCGTTCCAGCCGGTGCTCTGGATGATGATGTAATCATAAGCATACAGGAGGTAACCAATACTATGGCAAGCGGAAGTATAGGTAAATCTTACCGGCTGTTACCTGACGACGTGCAATTCAAGAAAGATGTCGAAATATCAATTCCGTTAAGTGACACAACTGGTATGGTTCTGTTACCCGATTGGGTGTACATGACTTATCAGGATAAGCATGGTTACTGGCACTGTGCGAAAAACTCTGTGTATGATGAACTCACCAAAACAATGAAAGTAAAAACGCGGCATTTCAGCGACTGGACCTTGATGCAGGCAATCACAATTAAAAATAACGGCAAGGATGAGTTAGACGGCGGCGAGCAAACTTCGCTGGAGATCCAAATTACGCAACCACCGATAGAGTCAATAGACGACCTGATAGACCCGCCCTATAGTCTGGATGCATCCAAGATCGGGGATTGGAAGTTGTTTTTCAGTGGGTCACCTGAAGTGACTGGTGTGCTAACAGGGAATGGATTTTCCGCAAGCTACAAAGCGCCGGCTAAGATCGAAAACTATTTGAATATGTCACTTTATGTGGATCTTAAAAATCTAAACGACTTTTCTGATCCCAACCGGCCCTACCGCGGGCAGGCGTTGCGGCTGACATACAACCTTCAGTTGATGCCGGATGAGTATGCTAAATTTGTCTTAGGTGGCAACACGAGCTATTTACTTTATGACGTCACGACCCGTTCACAAGGCGGAAAACTGCATTTCTATGTACGCGATGCAAGCCGTGGGCATGCCATGCAGATAGAGGCGCCGGATTTCAGCCTGGGCACGAAGCCGTACGGCGATCAACAGACTTATGTGACATTGACTTCTCCTTATTACGGTAAGATTCAAAGATTTACCTCTTATTACACTGCTTGCGGTAGTACAGTATATCTGCATGCTCCCGGAAATATCAAGCTTTCGGCAGATCGTGACAAGTTGATCAAGGGTGAAATACACGGAGCCCTGCGTACAACGGTAGCGGGAGGATGTGAAACGGTGCCGATCACCATCGAAGGAACTTTCCGCTTGAAAAAGCAATAGTAATAGTAAGCCGCAAATAAATACGAAAGCAGAAAATCAAGCTGCTTCCCGTTTGGGAGGAATCTTGATTTTCTGCTGTTCTTTCATTTAATAATGAGTTTGAGTTTTTAAGATAAGTTTACCCCGGCCCATCCTATTTTTAAGTTTTATCCAGTACGCTCTGCCTGGTTAGGTTTCTATCTGAAAAGCTGATTTCACCAACAATGGCATTGTCGGCTTTGCGTTTTGGAGGATAGGAATGTCTCGAATGGTCAACATTAATCTTTTTTCCCTCCCAACGGAATCCACCCAGTATGACCGCTCCACTCATGGCCAGCTTCACTTTTTCGGTCCCATAAAGTTTCTCCAGTTGTTGCTGCACCTGGTTGTATTCTTGCGAGGTATATTCTTTGCTGAGCGATCCGAAGTTCACATCAATGCGGAACAGCTGGTTCTTGTAGTAATACAGCAATACCTCATTGACGGGAACATTGAAAATTGTTTTTAGGGAATCTCCGGTGTATTGGTAATAGACTACATGTCTTGAGTCCTGAAGTGACCTGGATCTGAGCCTCTTTTCTTTAATTTCGCTGGTGTCTGTTCCAAATTTAAAAATCGAGACGCCTTTGATCAGATCTAGATTGCGAGTATTCTGTGCTTTCATACCTAGGGTGCAGGCCATGAATACCAAGATGCAGATGTATTGAAACGGTGCTTTTGAGAGATTCATCAGTTTATAATTTAGTAATTGGCCAACTGAGGGCATGTTATTTGGTGAGTTAAAAGTACAAATATTTCTTTAGCTATCTGCAGCGCCTTGACAGGGTTTTCTTCCTATGGCAAGGCATCGATCCGCACGAATTATTCAAATTTGAATAGTTTAAAGTCTGTTTTGGACAAAAAAAAGTCTTTTTATGGAAAATGTGGGGTTACAATTAATCCTAGTTTTACAGAACCAAATATACCGGTCAGATATGAACACATTAAGAAAGAAGCATTATACTAAGATGCTGTCGATTCCAGTGCTTGTTGCATTGTGTACGATATTGTACTCATACACTTCATTAACCATGCAAAAAACCATCCAATCGCCGGGAGTTAACGGCCTGGTACCGGCCGACGGTCTGGACGTACAGCTAATGGCAACTGAGCCCATGCTAAAAAACCCAACCAATATTTCGGTAGATGAAAAAGGACGGGTTTGGGTTACCGAAGCCTACAATTATCGCTTTGATATCACCAAAAAACCAACTAACCCGGCCGGCGACCGGATTATGTTATTGGAAGACACCAATAAGGACGGTGTAATGGATAAAAGCACTGTTTTTTACCAGGGACCAGAAGTGAACGCGCCACTGGGTATCTGCGTTTTAGGTAAACGCGTGATTGTAGCGCAAAGCCCGTATATATGGGCTTTTTATGACGATAACGAGGACGGTAAAGCCGATAGAAAAGAAATTATGTTCCAGGGGATTGGCGGCGAACAGCATGACCATGGCGCACATGCCTTTACTTTTGGGCCAGACGGAAAATTATATTTCAACCTTGGTAACGAAGGTAAACAGATACGGGACAAAAATAACAATCCGGTGTTAGACCAGGATGGCGACCCTATTGATCAAAATAAATATCGCCAGGGTATGGTTTTAAGATGCGACCCTGACGGATCTAATGTAGAAGTTGTTGCCAGTAATTTCAGAAACATGTTTGAAGTAGCTGTAGATAGTTACGGTACCCTTTGGCAAAGTGATAATGATGATGATGGAAACAAATCAACACGTATTAACTATGTAATGGAGTATGGCAAATTTGGTTTCAACGACGAAATGAGCAATGCCAGCTGGAGAGCACCCCGTACAAATATGGAAAAAGAAACCCCGCTGCAGCACTGGCATCAAAATGATCCGGGCGTAGTACCTAATTTATTGGCAACGGGTGCGGGTTCACCTTCGGGGATGATGGTATATGAGGGAACGCTCTTACCTAAAATTTATCAAAATCAAATGATACATGCTGAACCGGGAAATAATGTGGTTCGTGCCTATCCGGTTACAAATAAAGGTGCAGGATATACGGCAACTATTGCCAACATATTAACTGATCCAACAGATCAATGGTTTAGGCCGGTAGATGTATGTGCAGCTCCTGATGGATCTTTAATTGTTGCAGATTGGTACGATCCGGGTGTGGGCGGTCATCAGGCCGGTGATTTAGACAAGGGAAGAATTTACAGGGTGTTCCCTATCGGAAAAAATGACTACACCATTCCTGTATTTGATTTTAATAGTGCAGCAGGTTTAGTTAGTGCACTACAAAATGCCAACTTACCTGTACGATACAAAGCGTGGGTTGGTTTACAGGCATTGGGCACCAGGGCCATACCTGAATTAGAAAAGCTCTGGAGACAAAAAACGGCTGATTCCAGATTACGTGCCAGGGCATTATGGGCACTGATAAAAATGCCGGGCAAAGGCAGCACTTACATATCACAAGCCATTAAAGATGCTGATCCTAATATTAGAATTGTAGGTATACGTGCTGCAAGGCAGTTAAAACTTGATGTTGCCGGTACGGTAGCCAAATTGACAAATGATGCTGATCCACAGGTCAAAAGAGAATTGGCCATTGCGTTACATCATAACAAAGATCAAAATGCACCTGCATTATGGGCAACGCTAGCGTCCCAAAATTCAGGCACAGATCGTTGGTACCTTGAAGCTTTAGGTATTGGAGCAGATCACCAATGGGACCAGTTTTTTAAAGCATACCTGAAAAAGGTAAAAGATCCGCTTAAAGATGATGGAAGCAAAGACATTGTTTGGCGTGCAAGAACAGATGAATCCCTGCCCTATTTGTCGCAGTTGGCATCTGATGAAAAAACTCCTTTAGAAAACAGGTTACGCTATTTCCGTGCCTTTGATTTTAATACAGGTACTGCTAAATCTGCTTACCTGTTAAAAATGCTCGACCTTCCAAACAAGACCCCTGATTTTACAAGGCTTGTGTTAAAGCATATGGATCCTAAAGCAGTGGGTAGTTCTGCTTCGGTTCAAAAAACATTAAAAGAAGTTCTTCCATCATTATATGGAACGCCAGAATATGTTGACATTATTGATCAGTATAAGATTACTTCAGAAAATCCAAAACTGCTGCAATTGGCCATTGAAAAATATAACATGCCTATAGCCGGAACATCATTGGCCGCACTTACTGAATCAGGCGGTTCGTCTTTAATAACCAATATGCTTGCCGGTAATGATTTAGAAAAGTCTAAACTTTTATTAATAGCATTAGGCAGTGTTGGAACTAAGGAATCGTTAGACTTATTACAATCCGTTGCTTTTGATACCAAATACAACCTGGAAATTCGTAAACTATCAGCAACTGCAATTGGACGAAGCAGAGGTGGACGTGTGCGTGCACAGGAATTGGCCACTGCTGTCAATACACCTGCAGATGTATTGGCAGAGCTAAAAACAAATGCGCCTTCGGGACCAAGACCAGGTGGCGCTGTGGCGGCAAATATTCCGTCTCCATCAACCGGCAAAGATCTTTCTTCACTATTTAGAGAGTTAACAGCCCGTAAAGCAAATGTAGCTAAGGGCAAAGCAATATTTGCCAGAACTTGTTTTGTTTGCCACCAGGTCAACGGAGCAGGCTTGGATTTTGGCCCGAAATTATCAGAAATCGGCTCAAAGCTGCCAAAAGAAGCATTGCTGGAAAACATTGTTAATCCATCTAGCGGAATTAATTTCGGTTATGAAACTTCTGAGGTATCCATGAAAGATGGTTCAATGGTAACGGGTATTGTGTTCAGTAAAACAGAAACAGAGGTTGATGTAAAATACCCGGGCGGCACAACAGAAAAACTAAAGGCCTCTGATGTAAAATCAATTAAAGAATTGAAAACATCGTTGATGCCGGAAGGATTGGATAAAACTATGAATAAACAAGAGTTAGCTGATTTGCTGGAATACCTGAGCAGCTTAAAAAAGAAGTCATAAACCAATTATAACTAACACCCTGTCAACAACAATAATAAATGAAAAAGATCAGTTATTTAATTAAAATTTCTGCTAGCGTAATGGTTCTTTTTGCTGCACTGAATACAGTGCAGGCACAAGACCCGGGTCAACCGGTGCCCCAAAACCGCCCGCCTTCCAGACGGGTCGGTGGTATTTATCCAAACTATGTTAAAGATGATAGCTTAGGATTTGTGTCTATTTTTGATGGAAAAACATTAAAGGGATGGGATGGCGACCCAACATTTTGGCGTGCAGAGAACGGCGAAATTATTGGCGAGACTACTCCGGAAAAAGTAGTTAAAATAAATAATTTCCTGATCTGGCGCGCTGGCAAAGTAAAAGACTTTGAAGTGAAATTTGATTATAAAATGAATGGCACTAACAGCGGTTTACAGTACAGAAGTACTGAAATGCCCAAGTTAGGCAAATGGATACTCAAAGGATACCAGGCTGATTTTGAGTACAGCAACGGTTTCACAGGTAATGTACACGAAGAAAGAGGACGCCAGGGACATGTGGTATTGTCTAAACGCGGAGAAGTGACACGTGTTGTTAATGGCCCTAACGGTTTAGAATACAAAATAATAGGCCACATTGGCGACAGCAACGCGCTTAAGAGCGCAGTTAAAGCGGATGATTGGAACACTTATCACATTGTTGCGCGCGGTCCTGTTATGATGCAATTTATAAATGGCCAGTTAATGAGCATTGCTATTGATGAAGATCCGAAGAATTTTGTTGCCGAAGGTTTACTTGGGTTTCAAATGCACGCAGGCCCGCCGTTTAAAGTACAGTTCAAAAACATCTTGTATAAAAAATTATAATGAGATAACCTCCCGTCTATGGACATCATGTCGATCCGCATTCGAAGTAGATAATCATTTAGCTACCCAAGTCTGCGCCTGCCTGTTAAAACTGCCCTGCCTGATGGTAATGAAATTCCGGAAGATGTGATAATTTCCACTGCCGTTCATAATCTGGTTAAAATCAACCACATCAGCAGGACTCTGCCCCGTATAGACTGCCATGGTGTTTTGCGGGTTTGCAGGATTCACCCAGCCAATCAAAACTCCGTAGCCGCTGCCGCTATACGTATTTTCAGCAACCACCTGTTCACCAGTAATGCGCAGCGGAATCTGTGGCATGTACTTTTCCAGGAACTTATTGCCCCAGGGCGTCCCCCAAACCGATAAATTATAGCTGCTCAAATCCATTGTCAGGGCTACAGTGTCTGTCACCATTTTTGCTTCCTTAAGCACCCCCACCTGGTTTTTAAACTTGTTCATAAAATCTTTGAGCTTCCGGTCAGCTACCTGGTCCGTTTCGCCTGTAGCATAAATAAACAAGATATTTTTCCTATCGTAAATGTCTCCAACCGTCGGAATAACAGTCAGATCCGGCTTACGGATTTGCTCAGTCTCTGCCATCCAGCGGTCGATATCGGCCTGTCCGACAGATTTCAGTGATACGATGATTTTCGGCATAAAACTGTCCAGGGTGGGATAAGTACTGCGATTGGCCTCATAAACCTTCAAAGCATTGATCAAAGGCGTCAAGTAAATCCAGCGCATCCCTTTTTGGTATCTGAAGTAATTCATGTCCGCTGCCGCTTCGCCAAACTTTAGTGCTGCCATCCGGCAGGCAATTGCCTCGGTAAGGTGTTCCTTGACCACCACCAGCCAGGAATCATAAGCCTGAGACTTCATGGATTCCCGGATCGGTTCCAGTAAATGGCTCATCGGCTCAAACTGGGACTGAACCTTTTCAACGGCCGGATTGGCGAAGGAATGTGCGAATTCGTGCCACAACAGTTTATATAAGCTGCGCACGTCAAATGTAGGCACCCGGATGGCTGTCTTGTCAGGTGCAATCACAGCATACAGCTCCGCGCCATCTTTTTTGAATATTCTCGGCCCGAAGTTGCCCCAGCCCAGGAAATTCAGAATCACATTGAACTGGGTCTTTGCTTTCTCTTTCGCCCCGCAGTAATCCATCAACCGGTTTTTCTCATCAAAGTCCGGCAGATTGTAAGCCAGGGTTGCCAGCGAAATTTGATAGAGATCGGAATTGCTATTGAAAAATGCCGCATAATCTGCCTTTACCGAGAAGTCTTTCATCAATATCCG
This sequence comes from Pedobacter ginsengisoli, assembly GCF_030244015.1. Lineage (GTDB taxonomy): Bacteria > Bacteroidota > Bacteroidia > Sphingobacteriales > Sphingobacteriaceae > Pedobacter > Pedobacter ginsengisoli. Next base: position 1,425,617 of record NZ_JASSYX010000001.1, on the reverse strand, counting down.
CAGAGAATCCAGCGCTGGGTTCTGCTGTTCCGGGACCGGGATATCTTTACGCCAATCCAGCTCAGGTGTCATGTGCAGCATAAACCAGATCGGGCCATCAATAGTGGTAAATAGTTTCCCGTACAAAGGATTTCGCCGTAGGTAAGTAAACAGCGGATGAGTTTTAAACGGCGATAAGCGATCTACCATTTTCTGTTTATAATCCAGGTCAATGAAGTTGGTAACAGGGACACCCGCCAGCACCTCCATGGTATGGAACAATTCAATTCTCGGGTCTACTGAAAAATTTACTCCATTCAGAACAAGCTTATTTTCTTTGTATTTAGCACCTGGGGCGGCACAGAAAGCGGACCGGCTAACAAAGGACATCAGAACAAGACATAAAAAAGTAGCAGTTATTTTTCTCATAATTTATTGGCTTACCTATTTTCTATCAGGCACGTTCATAAGACGGCTTTATCCGGGCTGCGTTGCATCGCCAGTTCACGAGCTTCTTAAAATTATTAGTGTTTGCCCGGTTAAAACCAATCCTTGCTTAAAGGTAGTACCTCGGAGAAAGGGCTTTAGACAAATGTGATGAAAGGCATAAAAAATGTGACCAAACCACTTTCACCGGGATGAAATGGATTTCTATGCCTTGTGAGGGATGAGAAAAACGGAGCTAACGCCAACCCAGCCCGGGAGCTACATGTTCCAGGATTGACGAGAGCACATGCACATTGTAATCAACACCCAATGTATTCGGTATGGTCAAAAGTAGTGTGTCTGCTTCCTGAATTGCTTCATCATTAGCCAATTCCTCAATGAGTCTGTCCGGCTAATGGTTCATATCCGAAATGGCGCCAGCCATCGATCACCTGTTCGGGCGAACCCCGGCTGATCCCTAATTGTAACCGTCCGCCGGAGATCAGGTCGGCAGCTCCGGCGTCTTCTACCATATACATAGGGTTTTCATACCGCATATCGATGACACCGGTACCAATCTCTATTTTGCTTGTTTTGGCGCCTGCAGCTGCTAGCAATGGAAATGGAGATGCCAGTTGTGCCGCAAAGTGATGTACGCGGAAATAGGCACCATCTAAACCGATCTCCTCAGCTGCAACAGCCAGTTCAATAGACTGTAGTAATGTATCGGCAGCTGTACGGGTTTGATAGGTGGGATGGTTGGACCAATGTCCAAATGATAAGAATCCAATTTTTTTCATTCTTTAATCTGATCTATAAAGCAGCCCCAATTTAGCAATTCGGATTGGTAGATGTCAGACAACTGAGCGTCATTTTTTGTTGCCGCGGATCCGAAACATGTTCACTGTAATGATGATAAATATCTCTTTAACTCATCTACGGCTTTCCCCGCGATTACATTTTTGACTACCTGAATCGCTTGTCTGTGAGAACAAAGGCCAGATATGGTAATATCACCGTTTATTGTTAACTCGCCAAACAGGTGTGATTTTGATGCATATTCTGAAGATGTTAATTTCTCGTTTGCGTCATCTGAGCTCATCGATCCGGCGGCTGTGAAACTGGTTGATTTATACAATGGTCTCCATAAGGATCTGCCATAAGAAGAATGAAGCTTCATTAGAACCGGTGGACGTTTATTGACCTCTTTATAGATGGTATCATTGTCCAGTAATATGACAATTGACAAATCGGTATTTCTATGATTAGCAACGCGTTTTGAATACTGTGCGGCTCTAGTCTTCGCACTCGAAAACCATGTCACTTGTGCATTGGTATTGATTTTTGTCTTGTAATAATTCAGGTTCAGAATTCCTGTTTCCCGCAGCACGGCAAGTGTAACCAGTACTATTATTGCCAGGTATAGCTTTTTTTGAGGCGTCATTTTGTTTAGATTATAAGGTTATGGTAAATATAAGTAAATATGAGAGATCTAATTAATTCCTTTCAGCAATCTCCCCATCTGATTTTATGGAAAAACGAAGCTTCTTTATCCCAGCTCATCCAAATAAATAGTGCCTTTCCAACAACGTGATCTTCAGGCAGAAAACCCCAATGCCGGGAATCTATGGAATTGTGCCGGTTATCACCCATCATCCAATAATAGTTCATTTTAAAGGTGTATGAGCTTGCGAGTTTATCATTGATATACCAACCGTCCGTCTTCCTTTCGATCTTATTTCCCTCATATGTTCTGATGGCCCTATAATATAATGGCATGGTAGTACTATCCAGTTGAACGGTCCAGCCCTTTGAAGGAATTTTTACAGGGCCAAAGTTATCTGTGTTCCATTTGCGGTTAGCATCAAGCGGAAAAAGATCGCCATCATTGACTGTATCTGGTTTTACCTCTAAACCGGCAGATTTTACAAAATCAAGTTTCTTTAATTTACCGATCATATCGGGACTAGCAATGGCAAGGTAGCTATCCGGACTAATCTGCTGCATTTCGCTCACGGTAAAGCCCAGCTCACTAAATACGTCAAAATTAATGTCAGTTGTTTTGAATTGGATTCTATATGGCATTTGGCTGGTACTTTTCAGTGGTTCTGGCTTACCGTTTATGCTGACAATGCCCTCCTTCATGCTTACGATATCCCCTGGAATCCCGATACATCTTTTGATGATATTTTCTCTTTTGTCTACTGGCCTGCTGGTTATGGTATATTGACTATGAATGGATTGCCGGCCAAATTGCCGGACTAAATTATAGTAACTTGGCTCCTGGTTTTCCAGGGCGACGGTATCTCCAACAGGTAAATTAAAGACTACGATGTCGTTTCTTTTAATGTCAGACAGGCCAGGCAGCCGATGATATTTCCACTGCACGCCGTCCCAATAGGCCTTTGTCCCTGTCAGAGGCATGGTGTGGTGTGCAAACGGGAAAGCAATGGGTGTCATGGGAATTCGCGCTCCGTAGTTTACTTTGCTCACAAATAGATGATCGCCGATCAGCAGGGTTTTCTCCATTGAACCGCTTGGAATGGCATAGGCCTCAATAAGAAAAATCCGGATTAAGGTGGCTGCAACGACGGCAAAGATTATGGCGTCAAGCCATTCTCTCTTTTTTGTCTTTTCTTTCTTTACATGGTCTTTCTTCAGGAAAAATTTCCAGCCTGGCATAGTAGTACGTTTTAGTTGAGTTTTAGATAGGCAAACTTCTAAATTGTTACTGAGTCCTATTGCTGTTTTTCCATAGGAATAGATTCTTTATTGAGGAAAAATTGTATTTTCGCGTCTAGATTAACGCAGAACATGTATATCATCCCCTATTTGCAATCAGCAACATTATCCAAATTGAGTATCCTTAAATTATTCCGTCTTGCCTTAATGGCCGTTGCATTTACAATTTGCTTTACGAGTTGTAAAAAAGACAATGTTCCTGAAATTGAAACTGAAGTTAAACCTGATCCTGAACCAGTTATTTTACCTGACAGCATTTACTTTGAAGTGAATGGGACATCTTATACGTCAAAGGATGTCTGGTCTGTTGGTATGGGTAATAGTGGCGTAAGGTTAAAGTTACTGGATGGTCCTGTGGAGAATATGAAGGACTGGGGCACTATTGATGGCAAAATTTATTCTTCTCCTGTTGATTCTATTTATTTCCATTATAAAAAAAGTTTTGGAGGTTCAGCTGGCAATGCGACCTTATCGTTCGGTAAAGGATTTCATGTCAGAGATATGGTTAAGGCTGGATCTATGTGGTATCCAAAGGACATCAGGAAGATGCTTGATAAAGGTAAACAGGATTTTGCGGTTGACTTTCAGAACATCAATGCGATTGATGGCGTTTGCTTTAGTTTTGATCCGTTTGGAGAATCAGGCATGGGCGAGTTTAACTTTAAAGATGTCTCAGATTTTCCGCAAGATGATTCTCATTTCGAGATTATGAAAAAGGAACAGGTTGACAGCGACAGGTATCGTATAGAGGCTGAGTTTGAATTGAATCTTTATGATGCTGAAGGTAAGAAAACTCGTCTTACTAATGGCTTTGTAAGGTTTAGCGTGTACAAACGTTGGTGGGGAATGGTTGATCTTTTCTAACCAATAAGACCTTCTCTAACAACAACAATATCTCCTTCAATTTTTGCTTGTGGAAAACTAAGCAAGGGAGTCGCCGTTTAATATATTGTACACCATTCCTGTAAGTTAATCTTTACATTTTTCATTAAGAGCCTGGGTATACTCAGGTGTAATTGGTTCTCCGCCCAATTTTACACATTCGTCATAATATAATCGTGCCTTTTTACAGTTATTGTCCAAAAAGTAGCTGACTGAAAGCTTGAACAAGGTATTCTGGTTTTTTTGGTCCAGTGCATACGACTTATTGAATAGAGTTATGGCTTCTTTCAATTTGGAGGCTTCGTTATTCATCTGGTATGCTATCATATGGAGGGTCGCCTTATCGGTAATTATTTTTGAGTTCTCAGGATTGATACGCAGCCCTTCGTCATACTGCTCCATTGCGAGTTGATACTGCTTCAAATAGAAATACACAGATCCGTACCCCCAGTAAATGTCGGTATTTGTTGAATCCAGCAACCATGCCTGGTTAAACCTGTACATTGCTGTCTTAATGTCTCCGTTATACAGATATTTAAATCCCTGATTGATCAATAGTTCTGATCCCTTATGCCTTGTTCCTTCCTGCTTTTCATATCTGCTGATCAATTTATTGTCGGCCTCTTTTTGCTGCTCATTCTTAGGGAGATTCCCGTATTTTGGAAGTAGACGTATATTGGTTTTAGCTTCTTCCTGCCATGCGTTGTAATTTATTGGTTTAGTAACTAATGGCAGGTCTGCTTTTGCAGGAGATTGCGCCTGTCCGCATGAAATAAAAACGGCACTGACTAAAATAGTTGCTGTAAAAAGAATGGAGCGTAGATTCATATGGTTATTTATTATTGATTGATGCCAATGAGTAATCCTTTATGGTTCCTGCGTATAATATCTGGGACAATAAGAGCAGCGTTAATTTTTTTCATACCCCAAGTTAGCTTTTTTAAACTCAATAGGTACCGGTTTCTTTATATTTTACTTTATGTATTCCTTCTGGGGTCATCTGATAGATAAATCTAAGCGAAGACTTTCTTATCTTTAAAACCGATGAAGTTTGATGTATTTTCACTGATCGTTTTATTGGGTGCATCGCAGGCGCTTTTTTTCAGTATTTACTTGTTCTTTGCGCCGGCGCATAATAAAATTCAGAAGTGCTCACTGGCATTTTTTATATTCATATTGAGTTACAATGGTTTTGAAACCTTAAACTGGAGCTCTGAACTTTTTAGCTATTTCCCCTTTTTTGAGCTATGCTCATTTATCCTCATTTTTGGATTGGGCCCGAGTATTTATTTGTACGTCCGCTCATTCCGGACCGTCTCTGCGACTTTAAAAAACTGGCCGCATTTTTCAATCCTTTGGCTGGCGTTGTTCTGCCGCATCTGGATATTGGTGACCTGGATTTTACAGGTCAACGGAAAGAAAGGTTTTGTAGATGTGAGGGTTTTAAACGATTGGTTTTGTTTAATTGCCGAACCATTGAGCGTTTTGGTTTTTACTGTTTATTTAATACTTGCCATCCGTGAATACCGTAACCTGGCTAGTGAGCATGCGCAACAGGACAACAGGGAAGCTGGAGAGAAAACAATGATTATGCGCTGGCTAAAAACGCTCCTGTTTGTATTGGTCATATTTAATCTGTTGTGGATTGCTACCGTTTCACCATTCCTGGCAGTGCTTGGGGACAAGAAATACTATATGATAGAAATTGCAGCGGTGATTTTTGTTTACTGGATAGGGTACGCGGGTTACCACCGAAGCAGGATCATATATGTCAGTCAGCAAAAAAAGACTGCTTCTTATTTTGACAACCTGGAAGCTGGAGAAATTGAACGTTCTGTAGCCGCGCTTGAACTGGCAATGGAGAAAGATCAATTATACCTGGATCCTGAATTGAACCTGAACAGTCTGGCTGCACACCTGAATATGCATCCGAAAATGTTGTCTGCTGTTTTAAACCAGGTGCTTCAAAAGGGATTTTCGGAGTACGTGAACGCATGGCGTGTGGAGGCAGTTAAGCGGATGATCCTGGATCCTGATAAGCAGCATTTGACAATAACAGGAATTGCTTTTGATTGCGGGTCAACTCTCAGCCAACTTTTCAGCGGGCTTTTAAAGCTGCGACTGGTCAAACACCCAGTGATTATATACGAAATGCCATTCAAATCCAGAATTGAATAGGTATCGGGGGACCTTTTGCATTGGTTTGTGGTCTAAACACACATCAAATGAAACTTCGCATTATCATTTTTTTTCTGTTGGCATTCAATTGGGTAAAAGGTCAGCACAACAGTTTCGCGGGCACCTATCAGTTTGATTTGACACCGCTCAGGATTTTCTCCGTCAAGGCAGAGGGAGATTCCATATATTTTTCTGAGAATGGTAAATCTTATCTCAATTTAAAGTCTTTGGGTGAAAACAGATATCGGGTGGATAAAGTGAGTCCTGAGGCGATCATTACATTTGTTACTAATAAGATGATCGTTAATCAGGGCGGAAAAGATTATAGCTGCCAGAAACTTTTTGATGATCCACACTTCCCTGTTGCAAAAAGGGTTCCCAACCGGCAGAATGGTTTTACAAGAGCAGACACCCTGCGGGGAAAGCGCTCTCCACTCAGGGATTGTTATGATGTAACCTATTATCATTTGACTGTGGATATTCAGCCGGAGCGCCGCAGTCTGGCGGGCAATGTTTTGATGCGTTTCAAGGCGCTGCAGCATTTTCAGGAACTTCAAATTGACCTTTATGAAAATATGTCGATAGATAGTATTGTTTACAATGGCCGGTTATTGAGTTACAAACGGGAGTTTGATGCGGTTTTTGTCCGGTTTCCTGCCTCTGTGCCCAAGGGTACAAATGCCGGGATCCGGGTGTATTATCATGGGCAGCCGCAGGAACCGGATCAGTCCGTATCTATGAATGGAGGTATTCTTTGGCGTAAGGACACCAATGGGAAGACTTTTGCTCAGGCGGTTTGCCAGGGTTCTGGCTCGAGCCTGTGGTGGCCCTGCAAAGACCACCTTTCTGATGAGCCTGACAGTACATTAATCACGGTAATTGTACCTGCAGGGTTACAAAATATTTCGAATGGGAGACTGCGCAGAACAGTAAATCTGCCGGGGAACAAGGTGTTAACCGATTGGTTCGTAAGTTATCCCATCAACAATTATAACGTTACTTTTAATATTGCTGATTATACTCATTTCTCGGATACTTATGGTATGCTCACATTGGATTATTATTGCTTGCCTGATCATGTGGACCAGGCGCATAGACTCGCTGCGAAAGTGAAACCTATGCTTGCGCAATATGAGCAATATTTTGGCCCCTACCCTTTTTCACGTGATGGGTTTAAGCTGATTGAGACGTTGCATGCTATGGAACATCAGAGCGCTGTAGCACTTGGCGGATTTGGCGGAGACAGCACGGAACTGGAAAGGTTGATGTGGCATGAGGTTGCACATGAGTGGTGGGGCAACAATGTATCCATGAAGGATTTTGCGGATTTCTGGCTGCATGAAGGATTTGCAGTTTATGGTGAAAAGCTGATGTATGAATCAAGATTAGGCCCGGAGGCTGCGTTAAAAACAATTGAAGCGGAAAAACCAGCTAACAAAGAAACGGTAATTGGTGAGTATGGTGTGAACCATGTTTTTTACGATACCGGTGATGCTTACGCTAAGGGCTGCCGTTTGATACATACCCTGAGAAGCATCCTGAATGATGATATAGTATTCTTTGAGATCTTGCGCGGGATTCAGAAAGATTTTGCATTAAAAACTGTGAGTTCCAGTGATATCGAAACCTATATCTCTAAAAAGTCGGGCATCGATCTTTCTTATGTTTTTGATCAGTATTTGAGAACAGTAATGGTACCTGAACTGGCGTATTTTTTTCATGAAGACAAAGTGAATTATCGATGGAACAATACTGTACCGGGCTTCAACATGCCGGTCAGGGTGATGTTCAATGGTAGTAATCAGTTTATTAAGCCGTCTGACAAGTGGCAGAGCATGGTGTTGAATGAGGCTAGTGAGGCAAATTTTAAAGTGGATACGGCCAATTTCTACATCAGCACAAAACTGAGCGAAAGATGAACGGCGCTGATGTCAAGGAGCAGCTGGCATTTTACCTATGCAAATCTGGAGGCATTCATATTATTGAGTTTGATTGCGACATTGTCACTCATGATGTTATTGAAGGGTTGGGTATGTACTTTGTCAACGGCCATTGTGAGGAGAAATTTTCAGACAGCAGCAAAACATTTTTAAGCTTGCATCAGTCATCTTCATCATCTATCAATATCGAAGTCATTTGCTCTGGATTGTCCAGAAATCCTTTATATAGTCGATAGGTGTCGGTTTCTTTATATTTTGCTTTATGTATTCCTTCGGGGGTCATCTGATAGATAGTGGCATCTGGATAGGCCAGAACGATGGGTGAATGGGTAGCGATGATAAATTGTGATCTTTGATTGATCAGCTTGTCCATTCGTGCCAGCATGGCCATTTGACGGGTTACTGATAGTGCGGATTCCGGCTCATCCAGAATATAGAGTCCTGAGCCGCCAAAACGGTTCATAAATAAAGCCCAAAAAGATTCGCCATGAGATTGTTGGTGCAGTGATTTTCCTCCGTAGGAGTCGATAATACGTTTGCTTGGATTAAACGGGGCGGTTTCGTCAGTGCTGTCCAGCTCATCTATTTCTGATGCTACATTGTAAAAGCTTTCGCTTCGTAAAAAGTAGCCGTCTTTGATCTTGTGTATTCCTTTACTGATCTTTAAATAATTGTGCAGATCTGAATGACTGTCCTTGGTATTAAAGTTAAAGTTTCTACTGCCCCCCTCGGCGTTAAACCCCAGTCCAACAGCGATTGCTTCTAGTAATGTCGATTTTCCCATTCCGTTTTCGCCGATCAGATAGGTGACCTTCGGATGAAAGTTGAATTTTCTGAAGTTTCGTATACAGGGGATATCAAATGGATAGCCAGATTGGGTACCGGCTGTTATGTCTATTTGTACTGTATTAACATATCCGAAAAAATCCATAAACCGACACCGTATTATTTGAATTTTAGTGCATAGAACGCACCGGTTTTTGCAATCAGCTCTCCCATTAGCTTCATTAAATTTTCCTTGGTGTCGCTTAAATACATCACGTAAGCGTGTGCCACATCCTTTTTAAAAAGGGTGACCATCACACAAAATTTGTATTCCGTACCGAAGGAGTTATTGCCTATGGGGATAACTGTGGTCGAACCCCAATCTGCACCAAATTCTTTTTTAACTGCTTCAGGTGGAAGTGGATTTGAACCCATGCCTTGTGTTTCTGTTCCGCCAGCTACATTCAGCGCTACTGTGGTGGAAAGGATTTTAGCGCCAAATTCATCGTTCAGTTTTGATTCGATGTGCGGGGTTATGCCTTTTGCTCCAGTATATGCTTCAGCCGTTGAATATCCCATTGGGGCTACGGAGTATCTGACTTCAAATGGCTGGTTTTGGAAGGTAATCGCATATTCATAATGCATTTGCCTGTTTTTTGTTACAGGGATAGAAATAGCGTCTTTTGGCATAACAAATGTCATCCTGGCCAGATCCAGTACGTTTTGGAAAGTATCGGGCAATACTGGTTTAACATTTTCGGCTGAAGATTGGGCATTTGCGATGGTGCTGATCAGCACAAGCAATGCGAAGATTTTGAGCGCTTTCATAATGTTTATTATTTGGTTGATTAAAAGTACAAATATTTGTCAATCAGTACTCATCTACTAAGTCAGAAAACTCAGATTAATTTCTATCCTCAATTGGCTTATTGAAAGCAGAATGAAATCTTTCATCTCCGCTCCTTTTCCAGCCAGGCTTGATAGGCGGCTTTTCCACGTTCGAATTCTGCAGCCGTTGAATAAAATCTATGAGACTTGTCAGTTTTCTCCACATTTAAAACGTAATAAATATAGTTTGTGCTGGCGGGATAAAGGGCGGCTTTGATCGAGTTTTCAGAAACTGAAGAAATCGGACCCGGCGGGAGACCGGCAACCTTTCTGGTATTGTACGGAGAATTTGACTCCAAATCGCTTTTGTTGATTACCCCGTCCCAACGATTTTCCATCTTCGCTATGTAAACAGCAGTCTGATCTATTCCGAGCGGCATTCCTTTTTTCAGACGATTATTTATTACAGAAGCTACAATAGGTCGCTCTTCATCCAATCGCGATTCTGTTTCGATGAGAGAAGCAATGGTAATGATCTGGTGAGGTGTCTGTTTCAACTTTAACGCCTGATCTGCATATTCCGGCTTCCAGACCTTTTTAAACTCCCCGATCATTTTCTTTAGAATAGCACGGGTGGTAACTGAGCGTGGGAAATTATATGTGTTTGGGTACATATAGCCTTCAAGATTTTTAGCTTCCGGAGCTATATCTTTAATGAATGAAATATCATCCATAAGGTTCAATATAGCTTTTTCGCCTGCAGGTTCATTTTGAGGGAATTGCGCGACAATTCTTTTGGCAATATCAAAGCGGGTAAAGCCTTCCGGGATGGTTAATTTCACAGTTCGTAATTTACCATTTTTCAGCTCTTCAAGTACCTCAAGGGGTGTAATCGGTGATTTGAATTGATATTCACCTGCCTGCATCTCATTGCCGGTGCCGGTGATTTTCAAATATATTTTCAGCAGCATTTGTGCAGAAAGAACCCCTTCCGAGGTGAGTTTAACGAGTATTTGCCCGGGGGATGTGCCGTGTGGGATTTGTATAAATTGGTTATTCTTATTGTGCACATGGGGGGTATTCAAAGATTTATACACCCAATAGGAGAAACCGATGATTGCAAGAATCACTAAAACGCTAAGAAACTTTAAAACTTTCATTGATCGAGCCTCTGTTTGAAAACCAAGATGGAGTTAATGTGGCTCTAAGTTATAATAAGTTTTTAAAAAAATTCATTGATTATTACCTTCTTATGCTCTACAGAGATGGGAGAATCCACAAGCATAACTGACACAGGCATAAAAGTAATGTATGTACTCCACACTTTTGTTTTTATGTCATGTTTATTGTCGACAAAGTTGTCTAAATTTCGGAGATATCGAAAATTACCGCCTTTTTAAAGACGTTATATCCACGATAGCCAATCTCCTTAAATTGAAATTCATATTTTTTATCACCTATGTAAAACTCGTTACTTGTATTTACATTGACAAATAAGCTCTTTATTAATTTATAATTAGAAGCCTCGCGAACTTCAACAACTGCTGTTTTCTCCCTCTTATTTAAATCTGCAAGCACTATTTTATAATTTTCAAATTTCACGTAATATCCCACTTTGAACCAAAAATCATCAGTTGGCTGTATCAAATATTTTGAATTGGAGGCTAATTCAAAAAGCGCTTTTGAGCTTGTAGTAACTTTGATGTTCTTCTGAGTCTTTTGTGGATAGCAATAATAATTTATCGATTGTTTTGCAATTTCATAATCGATCCATATATATCCATCATCACCCCAATCTTTTCCCCAGGAATTTAAAACTTTAATGGCATTGAGCTTATCCGAATATCCTACACACACCATAGCATGGGTTTGGCCCTTATCACCGTAGTGCTTCCAAATTTTAGGTTTACCCATACTGGGACTACGACCCAAATCCCCTACTTGATCATCAAGTCGTATACTGATAATCAAAGGCTGGCCGTCAGTTAACTTCTTTTGGGCAGAAAAAAGATCCGTCACTACAAAAACATCATAACCAAGCAAGGCATTCTTCTTAGCACTTTGTAAAATTGAAGCATTCATATCTTTGCTTCGGTTACAATCGGTACTCTTGTACGAAAATCTATCAAATGTGACCGCTCCTTCTTGAAGGATCTTGTCAAGTGTGAGCTTTGCAAGTGCACCTGAGTTACAAGGTTCGTCGCGCCTGTTACGGTATTTTTCATAAACAAATGCAGGGCTATAAAGCGTTGAGCTATCCAAAGACCCGTCAGCCTTATAGTAGCCCTTATTTTTTTCAACATCCATCCAACTTCTCATTGCATAAGCTGCTGCCCATGCCCAACAGGAACCTTGACTACCCTGATCACTAGCAGGTGGCATTTTATCACTTAAATCAACCAAAGTATCAATTTTAAAGTCCTTCTTCTTAAATTTTGTAGAAATAACTGATTTTTCAAGTGAATCTGTAAACTCTAATTCACCGGTATTGTATAAATTATTTTGGGCCTTTAAAGAAGAAAGAAAAAAAGAAAAAAAGATAAGAGCAATTAAATATTTAAACATTATTTTAGATTTAAATTCGCTATATCTAAATTAAATATTTTAAAATCAAAAAACGTAATCATGAAAAAAAATTTTACTTTTCTTCTTCTAATTATTTGTTTAAACACTAATGCTCAAGTTGTCGAGGTTTTCACTGGGCACTTAGAAAAATCAGACAGTACTTCCCAAAAAACTAAGTCAGTAGAGTTATTCGGAAAAGGTCTTATCGATTATGGCTTCCAAGGTCAACTTCAAACTACAGCTCAAGCTGTTAAAGTAAATATCGGGGAGCCGGATGCTTTTTATCTACCCTTGTATTTATTAGTTGGTGCAACTAGTGGAGATTTTGGAACCAATGAATTAAACAAAAACACAGTGTTAAGTTTGATCAATCCTACCGGTGGAGTTCTAAATCTTTCAAGTAATTTATACTTAAAGATTTTCTCTTCAAAAAGCGATATTACTTCTTTAAAATTTACAACACTCTTTGGTGGCAAACTGGTTTCTGGTAGGGACGTTACTAATGCAAGCGCCTTATTGAAGCCGGCTGGATTCGTTGATGCAGGACTTTATTTTCAAACAGGAGCATGGGAAGAAGATACTGGTTATCAGGATGGTGGAGTATTTTGGTTGCAAGCTCGCTATGGCATTATTGGAATGTCAAAATCTGATTTAAGCTCTTATTTTGGAAACACAGCATCAGTTCCACATGGCCCTAAAATCGAATTAGGAATTCTTGTCAAAAACAAGGTAAATATCAAACTCTCTTATTATAAAGCCGTTGGCACAACAAATATTCCAACCCTGGACAAGAACCAATTCAGATTAGCATTAGATTATAGTGTCTTCAAGTAGGTGAATTATTTAAGATATTCAATCAATAAGTATCGTGATTAAAAAATGCCCATCCCCCCCGAATGGGCATTTTAGCAAAGCCTCCGATACAGATATATGGATATTCCAAATATAATTCAACCATCTTCTTTATTTCCCCCTATTGAAGTGTTACTCAACAAGCTTAAATAGCTCTTTTATCTAACCGACTTTTTGACATAATTCCCCCCTTAAATAGTCGTTTTTACACGCTCTCAGATTCTGAACCGAGCGCCATCTTTGTATTGTTCAACGAATTCAAACTAAATTTAAGTAGCTTTTTTAAAGTACTCTATTGTAAATAAACTTTTATCTTAACTAAAACCCCAATAAAATGAGAAAAATAACTGTTTTATCGATGATTTCCCTGGATGGCGTGATGCAGGCACCGGGTGGACCTGGAGAGGACACATCAGGTGGCTTCAAACTTGGCGGCTGGACGGCATCGTATGGTGATGAGCTTTTCGGCCGGATCATGCAGGAAGAGCTTAAACCGGCAGAGTATCTTTTGGGCAGAAAAACATACGACATTTTTGCGTCTTACTGGCCGCAGCATGCGGATTTTTGGCCGGGCATCAACGAGGGCACCAAATACGTCCTGTCCCGGAGTATGGAAAAATCGGACTGGAAAAATACGGTATTCCTTAATGGCCTGACAGAGATTGAAAAGCTTAAAAATTCGGAGGGTGCCGACATTCAGATTTGGGGCAGTAGTGAACTCGTTCATCTGTTGCTTGAGCATGACCTGGTGGACGTGCTCCGAATAAAAATTTACCCGTTGATTCTTGGTGAAGGCAAAAAACTTTTCGATAAGGGTGCAATCCCGCGAGCGTTTTCATTAACAGAAAGCCATGTGACTTCTAAAGGGGTTATTATTGCCAGTTATAAACGTGCCGGTGAAATCATCACTGACGATGTTGATGCTGTTTAGCTGAATTGCTTATTTACGCCTGTATCCTATTGATGTCACTGACTTCCAGTACGGGTTCTTTAAGGTCTGTACTCGCGCATGCGATCATGGCGCGGGCGACCTGCTGTAAGGTACTTGCCATATTTGGAAATAACGTTTTCAAGGCCGGATACATCCAGGCCATATATTTATACAGCTTCAGGGTATGCTGCTGACCTGGCATTGCTTTCATAAAGCCAGGACGGAAGTTATGTACTTTCTTAAAATGAAGCGTCTGAAGATCGTTTTCCGTTCTGCCTTTTACTCTTGCCCACATCGAACGACCCTTCCCGGAGCTGTCTGTACCTGCACCACTGACATAGATAAAGGTCATTTCCGGACTCAGTGCGGAAAGTATCCTGGCAAAATGAAGGCTGGTTTCGTAGGTGATCTTGGTGTAGTCCTTTTCCGACATGCCGAGGCTACTTACACCCGCGCAAAAGAAACAGGCATCGTAACCGCTTAACCGGGAATCGTTTACTTGCAGGGAAAGAAAGTCGGGGACAATATATTCTGTAAGCTTGGGATGAGAGGTCCCGCATAGCTTGCGGCTCACACTCAATACTTCTGCGATTTTTGGATTAGAAAGGCATTCCAGCATGACGCCTTCGCCGACCATACCCGTTGTTCCTGTGATGATTACTTTGATCTGTCCCATAAACTAAAAATTTGGTAAAGAAATCACGGATACAGTAAATACTTCGCCCGTATCACCTTAAACTTCTGCAATCCCGGCTCCCAGCTTTTTCTGATGTCTGCTTCAGACACTCCTGCTATGATCTGTTTTCTCAATTGATCGGTACCTATGCGCAAATCAAACGGAGACACACCTGTACCAGCTCTCTCCTGACCAAAGAAATGTGCTTTATCCGGATACGCTTTGTACAATTCAATCAACCATGATAAATCAATTTGGCGGTTCTTCCGAAGCTTGTCGATGTCATAGTTGCGAAGGTCAAGGCCATAACAAACAGTGTCTTTGTGATTTGGCCGCTCACTCATTCCGGGAATACTTACTGGTTTATACGAAAATGAATATTTGCCTTTCAATGCGGGTGCTCCCAATATGGTAAATGGCATACGAGTTCCCCGGCCTTCGTTGATCGCTGTTCCTTCAAACATACATAAGCTCGGAAAAAGCATCACTGCCTGCTGTGTATTCAAATTCGGTGAAGGATTTATCGGTAATACATATGGCATTTCATGGTCATAGTTGGCTACTTTGATAATATTTATTTTGCACTTTTCTTTCAGGTACCCTTCCCCGTTAAGGTATTGTGCAAATTCACCAATGGTCATACCGTGCGTCATGGGTGTATAGTGGATCCCTATGCCAGATTTAAATTTATCATCAGTCATTACAGGTCCGTCTACTACATATGCGTTAGGATTAGGCCTGTCAAGAATGAGCAGTTCTTTGTTGTTTTCTGCACAGGCTTCCATCACATACTCAAGCGTATTGATATTGGTATAGTAGCGGCAGCCCACATCCTGAATATCAAAGATCATCAGGTCGACATCCGCCAGCTGTTCTTTTGTCGGCTTTTCGTTTTTGCCATATAAAGAGATGATCGGAATACCAGTTTTAGCATCTTTCTCGTCGCTCACTAAGGCTCCATTGCTGGCATTGCCTCTGAAACCATGCTCAGGTCCAAACACTTTTACAATTTTGATCCCAAGGCTCACTAAACTATCTACGCTGCTTTTCCTGCCAATTATGGAACTTTGATTTGCAACCAGGCCGATTCTTTTTCCTTTTAGATAAGGCAAATATTTTTCTGTCTGGTCGGCACCTGTGATGATTCCCTGCTTATTGAGTGTGGGTTGATTTGATGACGAGACTTCGGCAGGTGATGTAATTTGGTTTGACAATGAAATTTGTGCGGAACAATTAACGTTGCTGATCGCCAAAAGTGTAAAACAAAGCAGGGAAGTAAATCTCATCATTATTTTGGGGTTTATATTTTATTATTATCGTAGCAGGCCGGAAGTCTCTTAGTCATAATGGCTAAATTATAAAATTTGGTTTAAGTATCATAGGTCCACATTTACCAGCCCGTCTAAAACAAGTCGTTCTTAAGGGTTTATATCATCTCTGTTACGTAACGGAAATGATATATTCTAATATAGGACTATAATTTTAACAGTCATATTTTTAGCCCAGGCTAATTAATCATTAGCGTAATCAAATAGGAATGATGAACCTGTACCATTAAGAAATGGTACAGGTTTTTTATGTCACCATATGCCCGCCAAACATATTAAGCATATCCCGCAAAGAATTTTCTGAATGCATCCGCTCCCCATTTTCAAGAGATTCTTTTGCTGCTGTTGCTGCCCGTTTCCGCATGGCTGTTTCATAATGAGAGATGGCATGTTGTATGGAGCTGTACTGATTATCTGTCAGAAATTCGCTCAACTCAAGAGCATCAAGCATGGCCATGTTTACGCCTTCGCCTGCGAAAGGCGGCATCACGTGTGCAGCGTCACCAAGCATTGTTAGGTTAGGCAACGTATCCCAGTCTTGGTCGGGGGATGCACAATAGATCGGCCGGGGAATAAAAGGGACTTCTGTATTTTCAAATAGCTCATACCAGATGCTGCTCCATTCGGCATAGGTTGTTTTAAACCAGTTTAGCAGTTGGGTGTGGTCATGATAGTTTAAGCCATTGGTCACCGCCCAGTCCTCTCCTGTTTTGAAGCTTGCGTAAAAACCGATCTCTCCGTTGCCTTTTTGACCGAGCAGCAGGTTCTTTGCGTTTCCAAATGCCATGATCTTGCCACCATTGAGCAATGCATTGATATGAGGCGCCGTCTTTTCGGCATTATAAATATTGCCTTCAAGCATGGTAATGCCAGAATAGAATGGTTTAAGATCTGTAATGAAAGGACGAATCTTAGAGTTGGCGCCATCTGCGGCGATGACCAGATCGGCATAGGCTGATGGCTGGTTTTTAAAGTGCAGCAGCCAGCCTTCGTTTTGTGCATCCATAGTTATGAAATGGCTGTCCCATACTACTGTATCCGTTTGCAGGGACTCCAGCAGAATTTTTCTCAGTGAACCGCGGTCTATTTCCGGACGAAAATATTCATTACCAAAGTCCGCTTCCGGCTTGTTTTCGTGATCGCTTAAAAATACTTCTGCAAGTTCATTTGCAATGATCATGCGATCTGCACCAGGCATAAAATTTTGCTTAAACGCTTCGAGCAGGCCTGCTTTGCGCAACGCTGCCAGCCCCGACTCTTCATGCAAATCTAGCGGTGACCCTTGCACCCGTGCGTCTTTATTGAAGTCTCTTTCATACACCTTTACGCTGACAGCTTTAAGCTGCAAAAGCTTTGCGAGGGTAAGCCCGCCGGGACCCCCTCCTATAACGGCGACTTGTTTATTCTTTAATTTCATACTTTCAATTTTATTGAACAATACAAAATTAGCGCTGCTTTAACACGGATAATAGTACAAATCGGTCGTTTTCGTTTTTTGATAGTTCTTTAGGAACTACACCTGAAAACTTTCTGATCTCTTTAATGAAATGGCTTTGGTCTGCAAAATTGAGTTCCGGGAACAGCTTTCCTTGTGCTATGTGTTCCAGTGAGGTTCTGAAGCGCAAAATATCGCAATATGCTTTCAGTGAAAGTCCTAATTGCTGATTGAAATAGCGGTTGATCTGCCTGCTGCTCCAGGATACCATTTCTGAGAGTTCTTTTACACTCATTTCGCCTTTTGAAGCGTAAATCAAATTGAACAGCATGCGCTTCCGCCCGTCTGTTTCTTGCGGCAATAGTGTGGTTATTTTCTCTGTTGCCTTCTTGTAGAACACATCGAAATCCATTAGGTCGGCTTCAGTGAAACCCCAAAAATCGTCGGGAAGATCTGTCGCACTGTTCAAAAACCCTGCAATAGATACTTTCAAAAGGTATTCAACAGCGAGGGGCTTGAAGCTAATTGCGAAGACAAGCATTTGCGGTGGGATGCTTCTTTGTTCGGCTTCTGTTTCCAGGCCAATGAGCATTACTTGCAAAGGAGCGTGACCTGACTTTACAAAAAACAAATCAATTCTCCCATCAGGCAAGACCACCACTTCTTTTGGTCCATTTGAGGGGTTATGGAACATACCGATACTTTCTACAAAGTCGGCAAGGAGGCCGACCGGATTAACGAATTTGCAGTAAAAGTCCTGGATAATCATCTACCTTATCTTTGTACTTCTAATAACATCCACCAGGAAGAATACTGTATTCAAATTTGTAGTCAGCTACAATGATACCTTCATTGTTTACTGACTTCATGGTCAATGGATAACCATCCTGATTATAGGTATATGTGTTTTTAATAATTTTCCTCATGCCGTTTTGATTTTCCTCAACCTCAACAACTGAATTTGCCGAGAAGAAATCAATGGGACCCATTCGGTATTTCAATATCCTGTTCGCAAGTGGATTACGCTTGTCGTCATACTTATAAGTATAAATGGTGCCGCTACCATTGTCAAGGGAGGCGATGTTATTATTCTTTAAAGTATATTTCTGGATAATCACACTGTTATCATCCAATCTGGTTTGCGTCCTGGTGATTGACTCCTCTGTATAAGTGTAGCTAATTTTTGATTGAAACTTCAACTGGTTTCCTTCATAATTGGATTCAATTTCCTCTCCTGGCCTAAAATCGTTCATCATCGACAGGACATCCACTACTTTTCCTTTTGCGATTGTAGCGGTATTGTCGAGATACTGAAATTTAAATGTATAATCAAAACTGCCTTCTGTGTAAAACACCTCAGTACTTTTTTCACCATCCTTAATTTTGACCAGACGGGTTCTGTCAACATAGGTAAAATCCAGATTGGTGGTCCCGCTAATTTTACTCAATAAGATTATTGGCGGACATGATTCCAGATCTTCAGTTGGGGTATTCTTTCCACAGGATAAAATAAGGACCAATGCAGAGAATAAAAGGAGCGGTAATTTATTTTTCATAGTCGAATTTACATATTATTTCTCAAAGGACTATAATTAACTGCAGTTTCACTCTAAAACCGGCTTGCTTAATCCCTGAATCTTGCTTATTTTTAAGCATGTTTAGAACACTCTCCATTGCATGCTGCGTGATTTTTTGCCTGTCTGCCGATGCACGGCAGCTTGACAGCCTGTTTAAAAATCCGCCAACAACTTCGAAGCCTTATGTCTGGTGGCATTGGATGGGTTCAAACTTTTCCAAATCAGGGATTACAAAAGACCTCGAAGCGATGAAGGAACAAGGCATAGGTGGCGCGACGATCTTTAACATCGCCTCGGCAGTGCAGGAATCGCATGCGCCAACATTGAACAATCCATGGCCGGAACAGACTTATCGCAGTACAGCTTACTGGGAGGCACTGAAATTTGCGGCCTCGGAGGCAGACAGGCTTGGTCTGGAAATTGGCCTGCACAACTCTCCCGGATACTCCACGACCGGTGGACCCTGGATAGATCAGCAGCGGGGAATGCAGAAACTGGTCTGGAGAAAGATGGTGGTCAAACAGCAGTCTGAAAAAATCGCCATTGAAAAACCGGAACCGGTAATATCGGAAGGATGGGGTTCTATTGTGCTACCGCGAAACCCGTCCACATGGTATCAGGATATCGCTTACCTGGCCATCCCTATCGCAGATTCTTTGCATTTTGATTCGCCGCTGGATTTCACAAAGTATTTTAACAAAACCGGTAATCAAGTCAAATCATTTCCCGGAGGAGATTGGATCATTTACAGATTTGGCTATGCTGCAACCATGTCTATCCCTCATCCCCTGCCCGACGACATTTTGGGTAAAACATTTGAGGCGGATAAAATGAGCAGGGTGCAGTCTGAATATCACTGGAAAAACGTGCTGGAGCCTTTAAAAAATCATCTCGGAGAATATCTGGGAAAAAGTTTTAAGCATGTCCTGATCGACAGCTATGAAGCGGGATACCAAAACTGGACGCCGGAGTTCAGGAAGGAATTTATCAGCAGAAAAGGATATGATCCTCTGCCCTGGCTGCCTACATTTACTGCGGCGATCACCAACGAGTATAAATCCGCAGCGGCGAAAGAAGCTGTCCGTGTCCGTTTTGATGATGATCAGACCAAGCGGTTTGAATGGGATTATCAGGATGTGATCAGTCAATTGTATTTTGACAATGGCTGGGCCATAGGGAAGAAAGCGCTGCATGATGCTGGTCTACGGTTGCAGTGGGAGCCTTATGAGGGTCCGTTTAATACTGTGGAAGGTGCTGCATTTGCCGATTTGCCTATGGGCGAATTCTGGTCTGACAGCAGAGGCGCTATTGATACTAGAATTCCGGCTGCGGCAGCCGCGGCCGGTAAGAGAATAATTGGAGCGGAGGCTTTTACCAGTGCTCCGGGCATCAGCAAATACACGGAAGATCCGGCTTCTTTAAAACCTGCAGCCGTTGGCGCTTTTGCCTCTGGTGTGAACAGACTGATCCTGCACCACTGGGTACATCAGCCTTTTGATGACCAGTACCAGCCGGGAATGGGCATGGGCTGGTGGGGAACACATTTTGGGCGATTCCAGACCTGGGCCGAGCCAGGTAAGGCTTTTTCCCAGTTTTTAGCACGTGCCCAGGTACTGCTGCAATATGGGGAGCGCGTCTCCGATTACCTGTGTGTGGATGAATTGCAGGGAAATGCGGACCTGATCGCTGTGCGGGATTTTCTGAGGGTAGAGTTGAAAGTGAAAGATGGAAGAATTGTTTTGCCATCAGGGAGGCGCTATCCTTTTATTGTTTTTCCCAGGAGCAATACTATGCTCCCTGAGACAGCACAAAAAATAAAAGTACTGCTCAGTCAGGGTGCTACCGTGGTGGCCAGCAGACCATCGTCGTCTCCGGGCTTAATGAATTATCCGTCTTGCGATATATCGCTGAAAGAAATTGCTGACGAGTTGTGGGGACGCGGATACGTTGACCCTGTTAGCCGCCTTTTGCCCAACATAACTGTTGCTTTAAAGGGAATAGCCTATCAGCCGGATTATCAGGTAGAATCTGGTGAGTCTGTTACTGCCATACACAGGACAGGTGACCAGGGCGAAGTATATTATGTGGCCAACATGCGCGGCAAACCTCAAAATGTGCTGATTTCCTTCCGCCAGAAAAACCTGCAGCCTGAGATATGGAATGCAGAAGACGGAACACGTGTGAATGCTGGTATCTGGAAACAGGAAGGAGGAAGGACTTATGTTCATTTAAGTCTGAATGATTTCCAGTCAATCTTTGTTATTTTCAGGAAGCCTCATGATCTGCAGGACCATGCGGTTTCGGCAAACGTGATCGGCGGCAAAGCCAATATCAAGTTCTCAGCTGACATGAAAGGTTTGCCTTTGATCACCTCATCCGCAGCGGTCTGGGTCTCGGTCAGTTATGCTTCAGGCAAAACAAATACATTGGAGCTAAAAGCTCCTTCTTACAAGGCAATTCATGGACCCTGGAAGGTGCAGCTACATCCGAAACTGGACACCCCTTTTTCCGTTTCATTGCCAGTTCTGAAAGATTTCAGTAATCATAATGACCCCCGGATTGCTTATTTTGCTGGTTCAGCCGTCTACAGAAAAGAAGTATTTATCGGCAAGGCAGATTTGAAAGCCCACCAGCGGGTACTGCTCGATTTGGGGACGTTAAATGATATTGTTTCTGTTAAGATCAATGGAAAATCCATGGGAGTATTTTGGTATCCGCCTTATATAGTTAATCTTACCGGTGTGGCAAAACCAGGAGCTAATCATTTGGAAATCACGGTGACCAATAATTGGGCGAACCGCTTAATTGGAGATGAGCAGCTGCCTGCTGATTTTGAATGGGGTTTCGATAGGACTGAAAACGGAAGGGCTATGAAATCTTATCCGGACTGGTTTATAAAACATCAGCCCCGGCCATCCGGGCGCAGCGCATTTTCAATATGGTATTATTATCGAAAAGACAGTAAGCTGGTGCCTGCGGGTTTATCGGGCCCTGTCAGATTTATTTTTGAAGAGGCGGTAAAGTTATGAGGGCTATTTTAATCGTTATGTTTAAAAGGCACAACTTTGGTCACGTTTGTGATATTGCGGATGGTTTCATCCAGATCATTTGCCGAGGAAATAAGAAAATCATGTATCTGCTGCTGCTCCGGATCATCAGCGGTCAGCAAGGGCAAGAGTCCCATGATCCTTGAAAGCGGTGCACGGATGACATGCGATTGCATCCAGGATATTTCCCGGAGTTTTTCGTTCTGGATCTCAATGGCTTCAACATAACGCACACGTTCGGTGACATCATGGGCGAGTACAACTTTACATTGCACGCCATGATAGATGATTATGTTGCTGTGGATATCTACCCGGATAACTTCACCATTTTTTTTACGATGCTGGAAAATGCCTTCCAGCTTTACTTTGGGTTCGTTCCACTGTTCGTTCACAGTCTTCTGCACAAGCGGTATATCTTCCGGTGGCCGAATGTCCAGGATGGTCATGGATAGAAACTCATCGCGGCTATAGCCATATTGTTCAACGGCAGCAAGATTTACATCGAGGTAACGCAGGGTGCTCATTTCATAAACAAACATAGGTTGCGGACTCAATTGAAACAAGTCACTATATCGCTTTTCAGATTCTGCCAGTGCCTGTGTTGCCCGTTTGCCCTGGGTAACATCTCTGAAAAAAACCGACAATCCGTTTTCCGATGGATATGCGCTGACACTGAACCAGCTATCCATCTGCGGGTAGTAATCTTCAAAGTGTACAGCTTTCCCGGTCTCCATAGCTTTTTTATACTGCCGGTAGAACTCGAGTTCTATAGCCTCGGGATATTTATCCCAGAAATATTCGCCCAGCATTTCCTCCCGGCTCATACCGATAACCCGCTCCGCAGCTACGTTCCAATAGGTAACGATCCAGTCGTGGTCAACGGCAAAAAAGCCATCACCAATACTTTCCAGGATTTTATCCCGCTCCTGCAGTGCAGCAACGGCTGCCAGTTCAGCTTTCTTCCGGCTGTCAATATCCTGGAAGCTTCCATAAACCCGGGCACATTGCCCGTCCACAAACTCTGCTTCCGCAATTGCACGTACCCACCGTATGTTGCCGCGCGCAGTCAACATCTCTACTTCTATATCACATGGCCTTCCCGTCGCGATCACATCTGCCATTTTTCGGCCTATGAAGTTTCGGTCATGCCCCTCCCGGTAAAAGGACAACCAGTTGTCAGCGCTTGGAATAAACGTTTCGGGGACTTCATAAATTTCCTTCGTTATCGGTGACCAATAAGCTGTACCATTGATAAGGTCTACTTCCCAGCCTCCAATCCTGGCTAAAGCATTTACTTTATTGAGGAGAATCTCCATTTCTTTTTTATCAGAGATATTTTTTCCGACACAGAACATAATTCCTTCTTCTGCAGACCGGGTTACAGTCCAGGAAAGCCATATACCTTTACCACTTTTGCTTACAAAACGGTTCTCGAAATACATTGTCTGATCCCCGCCCTGGATAAAAGCCTTTGTACGTGCCTGGCTGGCTGCTAAATCGTCCGGATGTACCAGCAAATCGAGGGGCATTGCAAGCAGTTCTTCTTCTGTAAATCCCAGCAGCTTCGTCATCGCTGGATTTACTTTTTTAAAATAGCGGTCGGTTCCCATGATACTAATGATATCAGGTGCCCTGTCAATTAACAGCCGGACCTGCTCAAACATCTGTTGGTCCCGGACATCCATTCCTTGAGGGTCTTCGGCAAAACTGACTACAATAGCGCCAATGCCTGGTTCGCTCAATAAGTTGTTAAACGTACATTTCAACCAGATATAATGACCATGATGATGCTTTGCCCGGAACGTTTCCGTAATCGCTTTACCGGGTTTGGCGAGCGCATCAGCGACCAATTGAGCAAATGAAGACCGGTCATCCGGATGTATCAGTGATTCCGGTGCTTGTTTTTTTATTTCCATTGTGTTCCAGCCAGTGATACGTTCTGCTGACGGGCTACGGTAAATCACCTGGAGATCTTTATCTAACAGCGTAACCCCGGCATAACTGCATTCGAACAATTTTCGAAAGTCCAGCTCATCTTTGGCCGTCTGACCGGAGGGTGCATTCGTTCGCGAGTTTACCATAGTGTTATAATATAAATATATAATATAACAAGTATTACTAATAAAGTTCGCAAAAGATTCTTAAAACTCTATTTGCAGGCCCGCTGAAGCATATGCTTTAGGCTTCTATCGGTTATTTGTGTTGATCAAGGCTTATTTACCAGTCTTCTCAGTTCTGCATAAGCTTGATTTTCTTTGTCATTATTGGCTTTAATTGAGGCCCGATAGGCTTTAATGGCACCAACCTTGTTGCCACTGGCAAGCTCTGCCTTTGCGAGTAAATTATAGTTTTCATAAAAACGGAAACCGATATTATTGTTAAATTTCATGATGGTCACAGCCTCGGCACTGCGTCCGGATTCCACGAGCCTTTCGGCTGTCTCCCTCAGACCGTTACGGTTCGGGCTACGCAAATTGTACAGGTAGTAATTGTTTGGGTCTTTAACTAGTGCCTTGTATAGTTTTATGGCCGCTGCAGTTCCTTCTGTAAGTACTTTACCGTAGATCAATTCACCATAGTCTTTTTTAGGTTCATTGAGTTTCATCTTCTTGCCAAGTACATCCTGCAGGTATTCTGTAGAAATGGCCACAGAAACATTACCAGCTATAGAACCTGTGCTCCCGCTGATCACACCAATCAGATATCCATTGGCATCAATCACAGGTGAACCGCTGCAACCACCTTTGTGGGCCTTCATATCCCGCTTGATCAAGATATCCATGCCTAGCTTTTGGTAGATTTTTCCTTGATGAACCGTACACAGGCTATCGTCATATGCACAGCTGAGAATGTAGACCTTTTCTCCTGGCTTGACCGGCGAATATCTGGGCTTTAGCGGATATAAACCAGAACTGTTTTGCTTTACACTAAAAACAATCCAGTCGCGGTCCTGTACTGTTGATCCTTTTCCCTCCAGCTGCTCATTTGGATCCTCGTTGAGCAACCTGTCAATGATTGCGGAATCTTTGGAATCACCTTTGGGCCTCATGATCCATTTTTTGAGTGCTGTGTTGATTTCGGTGCCTTTACCTTGTTTGTTTTTGGCTATCCATAGGATATGTTTGGCGGTGGCAGCCAGCGTGTCCCGGCCATTATCTATGAGGAAGCCAGTGCCAGCGTATTTAAAAGACGGGTCGATATAACGGTCGCCGTTCTTGAATTGCACCTCGTTGATCAGTGCGATTTTCGGCCATTCTGAAATGGGTTTTCTGATCCAGCTCTCCTTGACCTGGGCAAATCCCGTCACAGAAAGGAACGTCAGAAAATGAAATATTACATTTGGTATTCTCATAGTAATGCGGTTTATACAAAGCTAGGCAGCATGAGATGTTGACACATCGGCAATGGTGTAAAAAGAAATGTAAAAAGTGTAAAATGTACAGGCCTTGTCCTCTTCAAATAGGTTGATACCCCAGGTCTGGTCATTAGCACCATTCCCTGGAAAAAATATTACTATCTTTCTTTCAAAATCAGGTTTTAAAAAGATATTTTGGGGGATTACTAATTGAGATAAATATGGCTTCGGGTTTTTTTGCGATTTTAGATGATATAACTGCTTTAATGGATGACGTCGCGGTGACGGCTAAGATTGCGACAAAAAAAACTGCAGGCATTTTGGGTGATGACTTAGCGGTGAATGCGGAAAAGGCCACTGGTTTTCTATCCTCAAGGGAATTACCGGTGCTCTGGGCAATTACCAAAGGCTCCCTGGTCAATAAAATTATTATTGTGCCGATAGCGTTGTTGTTAAATGCGTTTCTTCCGGTTGCAATTAAGATTGCCTTAATTCTGGGAGGGCTTTATCTCGCTTATGAAGGAGTTGAAAAAATAATCGAATACTTTTTTCATCGTCCGAAGACAGGCCATGAGGTGGTCGCAGAGATTAAACAAGATGGTGCTGATGCAGAAAAGGCAAAGGTCAAATCTGCGATCACAACTGATTTTATTCTTTCTGTGGAAATCGTAATTATTGCACTCGGATCTGTTTTAGAAGAAAATATGACATTACAAATTTTAACGGTTTCTGTTGTTGCTTTACTGGCAACCGTAGGGGTTTATGGCATAGTTGCCATTATTGTTAGAATGGATGATGCGGGATACCAATTGATCAAAAGCTCCGGAGATAAAGGCGTTGTTGCGGGCTTGGGTCATTTACTTGTGAAATCGCTGCCTGTTATTATCAGGATATTAAGTGTTGTTGGGACTATAGCGCTGATTTTAGTTTCAGGGGGGATTTTTGTGCACAATATCGAATTCTTGCACCACCTGTGGCCAAACGTAATTCCGACAATAAAGGAGTTGGCGATGGGTATCGCTGCCGGGCTCGCAACAGTGGGAATTGTTAAGATAGGAAAAGCAGGCATATCATTTTTGAAGTAAGCCTTATTAGTTTATTTGACCAGGACAAATGAATCCTGACTATCCCCAACCCATTTATATTTATGGACCGTACTTTGCTCCTTTCCGGCATTATCTTTTGCATTATGCGAAATATAAAACAATCCATCACCTAAAGGACACAGACC
Organism: Pedobacter ginsengisoli; assembly: GCF_030244015.1. Classification (GTDB taxonomy): domain Bacteria; phylum Bacteroidota; class Bacteroidia; order Sphingobacteriales; family Sphingobacteriaceae; genus Pedobacter; species Pedobacter ginsengisoli. The sequence goes on along the minus strand of NZ_JASSYX010000001.1, from coordinate 1,398,880 downwards.
CGTCGCACCCCATTTAAAATGCCAACCTCTGATGCCTGTTTTGCCATCATCTGAACCTGCCTGCAGCAGAGAAAGTATTTTGACCTTTATCTTTTTGCTGTCTGATTCAATTTCGCCTGTTACAGGTTTCTTATGCACATCGATAACGAACAGGTCGTAATTTGGAAACTCGATTTTGGCGCCCCGGTACACAGCAGCAAATAGATTCCCGGTATGAGGATCATAGCCCAGATTCTGAATGCCGTAGCGGGTGTTTCCTGTCTTAACAAAGTATTTTTCTGCAGGTCTTTCAGGACCTGACTGATGCAACTGGCCCTGCGATAGCTTTTTCTCATATTTGTCCCAGTCTGCGACATCGTATTTCAGTAGCACCTGGTGGTCATTATCACTCCTGGCGGTATCACCGTAGACACCATATGCTACATAGAGGTATTTCCTACTGGTTTTACTATTGCCAAAGGCAGGGGCAAATGAGACTCCGTCTATCCCTGAACATGCAAACCGATGGGCTTTAGGTATCCCGCTAACCCTTACACTGTCTTCATAATCTTTTACTGCTTCCCTGATGTAAACTGTACGGAGCAGTTCCTCTTTCTCTGCGTTCATATCAGGACGTACGATTTTTGAACCATCAAATATGGCAATATAAAATCCATTTTCATTGCTATTCTCTACACCCAGTGATTTCCTGATCCCTTTGCCAATGGCATCATTCTTATATTCCAGAGAACCATAGATTCTTCCATCATCAGTATTGAAATCCAGATCACCAAGATGTCCGACAAAACCGCTTACACTTCCGATTAGTTTACCGGAAAGGTCAGTTTTAACGAGCCGGTCTGTAAAGGAAAAGTACACATAACCGTTTACCCTATCCATTGCAATGCCCTGAATATGCATTTTACCTTGTTTTCCTGAAAAAATGGAGTCGGGAAGGCTGTCCGGTGTATTTGCTTTTTGAGACCGGGCGTTCCATACGGACATGATCAGCAAAAGCGGGAGTAAAAATAGTTTTTTCATAAATGAGAGAATAGTTTGAGCAAATCCTGTTTATAGTTTCTCCCAACCGGCAGTTCTTTTTCTCCAATGCGCAGATGATTGGGATGATAGGCTTCTATCCTGGACAATGGTACAATAAAAGAACGGTGGATCCGCAAAAAGTCCCCGGAAGGAAGCAATTTTTCTATCACACTGATTTTTTGCTTGGTCACCAGTACTTTGTCTACAAGAGTTATCCTGATGTAGTCCTTTACGCTTTCAATCCAGAGAATATCAGCTGTCTTTAATTTGACCGTGCGCCGCTCCACCCTGATATACAGGTGTTTTTCTATGGTAGGTACAGTTAACGAGGTTCTAAAAGCATCAGGCAAGGGAGCTGCCTGTCCGCGGCGAATAGTGATCGCCTTTTCTACAGCACGCAGGAAACGTCCGCGGGAGATCGGCTTCATCAGGTAATCCACCGCATCAAGCTCGAATCCCTGTGCTGCATACATTTCATACGCTGTGGTAAAGATCACCAGTGGCGGGTCCTTCAGGCCTTTCAACAGTTCTGTGCCTTGCATTCCAGGCATTTTGATATCAAGAAACATCAGATCAACCTGGTCTTCCTCCAATTGCCGGATAGCCTCGAAAGCATTGCGGCAAGTCCCTGCGATTGTCAACCCGGTTACCTGCTTAGCATAATTTTCGATTACGGCTATCGCGTGCGGTTCATCATCAACTATCAGGATCCGGATACTCATGATTTATTTTTATGTGCCTGCATGTCCAGGTCCAGTTCGGCGATAAACACTTCTTTTTCGTTCCAGACTTCAAAATGGTATTTTCCAGGATACAGCAGCTCGAGTCTTTTACGGATATTGGCCAGTCCGATCTTGTCCGGTCTCTCATCCGCCGGTTGAATCTCGGGTTTTCCGTTTGATACTTTAAATTTTAACTGATGGCCAGACACAGCCAGATCAATATTGATCCAGGCGCCTTCCACTGTTTCACTCGCGCCATGTTTAAAAGCATTTTCTACCAGTGGAAGCAACAATAAGGGGGCTACTTTAAGCTCACCGAGCGCACCTGTAATATTTATATTGAGGTCCAGCCGCTCTTCATACCTGATCTTTTCCAGCGAGATGTAGTCTTGCAATATCTCAATATCACGGACAAGCGGCACCAAGTCTGCTTTACATTCATAGAGCATATAACGCAGGATATGTGACAGCTCCATAATGACACCTGGTGCCTGTTTGGATTCATTAAGAGATAGGCTGTAGAGGTTATTGAGCGTATTGAAAAGAAAGTGCGGATGGATCTGACTTTTCAAAAAATTCAGTTCGGCTTGCAGTGCTGCCTGCCTCCGTTCGTACCACAGTTTTACAAATTGCAATGCGACACCCAGCCAGACAATCACATTGCTGCGCTCTGCGGCATTGACCAAATCAACCGGGCGCCGCAACTGCTCCCATATACTGCCCTCTAATTTGCTCCAGCTAAATCCGGGGTCGTTTTTCTTGTAATAATGATAGATAAACGGATCGGAAATCAATATTTCATTCAGCCGGTACACTACAGTCGCTCCTAGTACGCAAAGAATCATTGCAAAGCCTGTGATCACGTATTGCCGTCTGAAAAAAAAATTTGGCAATACCCAGTAGGATATCGCATAGAAATAGGCCATGTGTACCGGAAGCAACATCGCAATGACACGCCAGCCCAAATCAAAACTGCCAAAGGCTGTGCCATAAATGAGTGTCAGCACACCGGCGGCAAGCAGCCAGAACACAGCATGTCCGATCAACGTATCTTTCATTTAAAACGTATCCTTAATTTAATTTCCGGTATCATGATGCAAATATAAACAGTCGCAGTTTAGCTCTGGCATGTTGTTCAATGTTTTCTGGCGACAGAAACTGCCGTATGTCGATGCCTTTTCACTTTTTTCATGGGTTTGTGTTGCTTTGGGTTTATGCACGTAAATTCCTTTTCTCCTTCAGTACAACTGAAGCCTTTCATTGACAATTACATGTTTGTAGATATTGCCTGGCAAGAATTCCATCAGATCTCCCCATTATGGAGACTGATCCCTTTTGGACAGGTCTCTGCGCTTTTCATTTATGGTGACAAGCACCAATACAGCACTATAGGTGCCAAGGCGGGTATGCAAACTACGCTTGACACTTTCTTAGTTGGGCAACTGACCAGACCGCTATGGCTAAAGTTTTCAGGCCATACCAGACTGGCAAAAGTTCAATTTAAAACGGGCGGTATACAACAGTTTATGGCTGCTCCTCTTGCAGACTTTACAGATCAGGCAAGTATAGGCCTGGAAAACATCTGGTCGGCTGATCCGCAGCTCGTCAATGAAAAGCTATACGAAGCTGAAAACGACTCGGCCAGGTGTAAGATACTAAACAGTTTCTTTGAAAAACGTCTGTTGCCTGTTGACAATCAAGCCAGCTATGTGGAATATACCTTAAAACAGCTCCTGCATACAGGAGGCAATTTGAAGGTCTCAGACCTGGAGCGCCCCCTGGGCATTAGTGCAAGGCAAGTGGAACGGGTTTTTCGCTCACGCGTGGGTATTTCGCCAAAGGATATCGGTAAATTCATGCGCCTGAATACTGCACTGCATGCACTGGAAAACAATCCGGGCCAGCAACTCTCTTTATTGGGTTATGAACTCGGATACTTTGATCCGGCCCATTTTTCAAAAGACTTCAAACAGTTTACAGGAATAAGTCCCTCGGCCATCAGATCAGGCTCTCCCGGTGAATACCTGGTCGCGGCGGGAAAATGTTTTAAAATGTCGGAATGTCGGATTTTTACAAAGACATCCGCCGCCTGAACGGGATCTTTGCCGCAGAGTATTCATCAAAAATAAAATCATGAAATTTAAGAACATCGCTATGGCTATGGTGTTTATAGCCAATTTTGCTGCCTGCAGTAAAGATAACAATGACAAGGCACACTTTAGTATTGACAGAAATACCTCTCTGCTGGAATGGAAGGGTTCAGCCACAGACCATTTTCATACCGGCGCATTCCGTGTATACGGAGAGGCCATTGCAGCGAATGGCATCGTCACCGGCGGGACCTTCACCATTCCGATCGCCAGCATCAGCAATTATGACCTGCCCGATTCACTGAAAGTTCAGCTACTGGACCATTTGCAAAATCCGGATTTCTTTAACGCGGTCATTTATCCAGACGCGGTATTCAATTTAAAAAACGTAACCGCACTCAGTGAAACGGATACCGCAAGAGCAGCGGGCAACAATTACCGCATAACAGGTGATTTTTCAATGATTGGACAGACACATCCGCTCAGCTTTCCCGCCAGGATCACATTGAGCCCCGACAGTCTGCAAACCACGGCCGCTTTTAAGCTCAATCGCCTGACCTGGGGTATGACCAGCTTCAATGACCCCTCGAAACCGCTATACATCTTACCAGATGTTGAAATAAAACTTAATATAAAGGCAGCAACAAAATGATAAAGAAAGAGATAAATAAAATAACCATATTGCTTTTCGCAGCATCTTGTCTATTAACGGCCTGCAAAAAGGACAAGGATAAAAAACCTTCGCAACAGGAAGTGATCGAACCTGTGAATGATCCGATGTTATTTGGGCAAACTCAGGTGACTGACTCCTATTACGTAGTTACCAAATGGCAGGCAGGCACAAGGGACACATCAATCGTATCCTATAGGCATAGTGGTCTGATCGTAACGGGCTTTTATGAGCGTGCCGTAGTTTCTCCTGGCGGGATCGCGCGCGGGATAGACTTTTATGGTAATGAAGTAAAAGATGGCAAAGGTTCCCGCCTGTGCCAGTTCCTGCAAGTGAGCAAGCCTTTTGCCGAATCAACCGGGCGTGACCTCGATCCACGCTATGTGGAATGGTCGCAAGGCAGCACGACGTATAACGGGGATACCTACATTATAGCGCTGGGAACCGTCCCCGGGCAGCGTGCGCGGTCCTATTATTACAAAGTTTCCGGCGCCGACGGCAAACCTACATACCACCCGCTGGCCCAGACGCCAAATGGAAATGGCTATGCCTGGTATTGCGGCACCAGCAAAGGGCTGTTCGTTTCAAAATCCTTAAGTCCTGATACGAAAACGACTTTTCTGGAAGTATTCAGAGAAGACAAATGGATTCAGGACTATAAGCTGCAGATTCCTGGTTATATCTATATAGATGTTGAAAACGTCTTTGCAAAAGACGAAGACAACCTTATTGCTATCGTGGCCTGTAAAAAGGAAGGGACACCGGTCACTGGTTTATTCTATTTCGTGATCAATACAGTGAGCCATACGGTAACCAGGTACCAGGCGGAATTACCAGAAGTCAACTTTCATATCAATCAGGGAGCCTATGCAAAAAACACTGTGTATTTACCTTATTATGAAAACTCCAGCAATAAATGCGCATATGTCACCCTTAAAATAAACTCCAATACGGGCAAGCTCGAAACCGAAAAATTTGACCTGCCTGTAAAAAGCGGCGTAACTTACGGATCAGCCACAATGCTGAATACCAAAGGAAATAATGTATATATTTCCGGGGAACAAGGCGGATTGGCCTGTTACTGGAAAAACCAGAAAATGGAAAAGCTGGAAAACAAGGAAGCACGACGTTCGTTTATAACCAAGATTGCTGTTTTCGATTAAGTACCTGATTTTTCTGTCTTGAATTATATTTGCTGCGCTATTCTGCGTACTTTCTGCGGTCCATCTGTGCTCCTGCCGCGATAAAAGGCACTTTTAGCGCAGAAGCTTCGCAGCAGGTATAGAATCAGTATGCGGCAGACCGCACCAATGTATGGCACTTGCAGCCCCCGGTATTTTCAGAAAGCGGCAAGATTAAATTGCCGGTGCGGCAAAGCGTCCGGAGTTTTTTTCTCAACTTTGCCTGCTATGGAATACACCTTTAGAAAAGCAACTTCAGCAGATTTGCCACAGATCTGGGCCATTCTGCAAAAGGCCATTCAGCGGAGAAAAGAAGACGGAAGTGAGCAGTGGCAGGATGGATATCCAAATCCTGCGGTGATTGAAAAGGACATTACCTGTGATGCTGGTTTTGTAATAACAGATGGAAATACTATTGCAGGATATCTGGCAATCATGATCAATGACGAACCCGCCTATGAAACAATAGAGGGAAAATGGCTGACAACAGGCGATTATGTTGTGTTCCACAGGGTTGCGGTTTCAGAAGATTACCTGGGAAAAGGGCTATCCGGCAAAATGCTAAAGCATATAGAGGAATTTGCCCGGGAAAACCAGGTGCAAAGCATCAAAGCCGACACCAATTTTGACAATGCAGCCATGCTGAATATCCTGAAAAAAGCGGGCTACACTTATTGCGGCGAGGTATTTTTCAGGGACAGTGCCCGGATGGCATTTGAAAAATCATTGAGGTAAATTTATTGCACTGCTATTCAAACATTTAAGTATATTGGGTTAACCAAATCTTAAACTGTTATGAAACTGGCACCCTATGGCGGCTGAACAATTCATGGGCATTGAAATCGGCGGCACAAAACTGCAGCTGGTCATAGGCGGCACTGATGGTATCATTGAAGCGCGAAGACGCTATACAATTGATCCTTCAGCGGGCGCCGCTGGCATCCGGGCAGATATATCACAGTGCTTTCAGGAATGGCAAGACCAGCTGAGGGACATTGCTGCCATTGGGGTCGGGTTTGGCGGGCCGGTAGACTGGGCAAGCGGAACAATCAGGGTCTCCAACCAGGTACAAGGCTGGGAAAGCTTCAATTTAAAAAACTGGCTGGAGGAACTGACAGACAAGCCTGTGTTCATAGACAACGATGCCAATACAGCCGCATTAGGCGAGGGTGTCTATGGCTGGGGCATGAAATACGCCAAGCTCTTCTACATGACCCTGGGAAGCGGAATAGGTGGCGGAATGTTTGCAGACGGAAAGATCTACCATGGCATGGCGCCTGGCGAGCTCGAGATCGGGCACCTGAGGCTCGATAAAAATGGCAGTACGCTGGAATCCCGGTGTTCGGGATGGGCGGTAAACGAAAAAGTAATCCGGTATATAAACACCAATCCCGGCAGTCTTTTGTCAGTGCTGTCAAAAGCAGGGAATGTCCCCGGAGCAAGCTTACTCGGGCCTGCACTGGCACAGCAGGATCCGGCAGCACAACAAATCGTAAGGGAAATCGCAGACGATCTGGCCTATGCACTCTCCCATCTCGTCCATCTTTTACATCCTGAGGTGATAGTGATCGGCGGAGGATTGTCCTTGCTGGGAGAAGGCTTGCGTGCACCACTGGTGTCTGCGCTGCCGGGTTACCTGATGCATTCTTTTTTACCTGCTCCTCCGGTTGAGATTGCAAAACTTGGGGAGGATGTAGTTCCTGCGGGCGCAGTTGAACTTGCAAGACTTGCTTTAAAACAACACACTTATACATCATGAGAACCTTTTTAACAGATTATGTGACGGAGCAGAGATCAGCACTTGAATCCATACCGCTTGATGAAGTGGAAAAGCTGGTCGGCCATTTTAAAAACGCCTTACAGGAAGACCGCCAGATCTTTGTATTTGGCAATGGCGGCAGTGCGGCCAATGCTTCTCATATGATCACTGATCTCGGTAAGGGGGCATCTGACAAGACCTACCGGCGGTTTCGCTGTCTTTCCTTGAATGACAATACCAATTGGGTCACTGCCATTGGCAATGACTATTGTTATGATGATATTTTTATCCGTCAGCTGCAAAATTATGCACGGCCGGGAGACCTGGTGATGGTGATGAGTGTCAGCGGCAATTCATCAAACCTCGTCAGAGCCATTGAGTGGTGCAGGGAGAACAACATATTCACAGTGGCACTTTTAGGCAAAAATAAGGGAAAGCTTGCCGAAATCGCCGATCAGGCAATTATTGTAGACTCGGGACATTACGGCCGGGTGGAAGATTGCCATATGCACATTTGCCATATGGTCTGCTATGTGTTTATGGAGATGGAAAATTTGCACCATTTGTAGCGAATATTGCTTCTCATTCGTTTATCCTAAAAAACAAATATGAAAGCAATTAACTTCTTCTCAGCGCTGCTCCTGACGGCGACATTGTTTACCGCCTGCAAAAAAGATAAAATAGAACACAAAAGTGACTTTGATAAAAGTTATAAAGCCTGGCTGAACTTCAAAGCCACATCAGGCAATTCTTACACCTACCAGGTCAGCACATCATCGTGGACGAATTTCCAGACCTTTACCATGATCACTGTGACCAATGGAAAGATAACAAGCCGAAGTTATACCGCCAGATCAACCAGCCAGCCCCCTTCTGCGGCGGTAACCATTCATGAAGAATGGATAGAAGACCAAAGCACGCTGAACAGCCATGAGATGGGCGCAGCTGCTTTAACGCTTGATGAAATATATGACCGCGCCAAAACCGTTTGGCTGAAAAAAAGAAGTGATGCCGACTTCTATTTTGAAACGAAAAACAATGGCATGATCTCTTCATGCGGATTCGTACCGGATGGTTGCCAGGACGACTGTTTTACCGGCATCACCATTGATTTTATAAGGAAACCCGGGGAACCCGGATTTTAACGATTGATAAGCTCCAGTTTTACCGGTCCGAACAATCCTGATTCCCTCAGGGCTTCATTTTTATCCGGTCCTGAAATAGTCCAGGTCTTACGTTTTTCTACCAGCTGTCCGGCATCGTAAACAAGGCGGTTGAACCAGGTACTGGTAACTTCTATTGTCAGGGTATTTTGTCCTGTCCGGAGCAGCTCCCCCAGTTTGATGCGGTACGGCGGTACCCATAACCTGCCCGCCTCTTTACCATTTACGGTAACGCGGGTCGCCATATCTACCCTTCCAAGATCGAGTATATATTCCCTGTCGTCTTGTACTTTATCCAGGTTAAATGTCGTGGTATAAGTTGCGGTTCCTGAGAATGCTTTGCCCTCAGCGGACCTATCCAGTTCTTTCCAGGCTTTGAGTTCTGTCAGCTGCAGGCTTTCCGGCGTCCCCCATCCGGCAGGGAATTTTAAGGTCCAGGGTCCGGCAACAGGAATAGCAGAGACCACTTTAGGAACAGCGGATTTCACTAGTGCTTCCGGGCTTTTATCTCTCCTGAAAACCACGAAACAGGAGCCTGCTTTGAGCAAACTGAGCTTAACAATACTGCGTCCACCCTCCTGCCGGTATTCTGTGGGACTGGATGTTCCTGTAACCGGATCCCAAAGTTCAGCTTGCCCGCTCGCACGAAAACTGAGCTCACCGTCAAAACCGCTTCCTTTAGGTGCAGTGATAAAATACCAGTCTGCCCCTTCGCTTTTTCTGTGTACCCATAGGGCATTACCGCCAAGCACATCAGGTTTAAGTTTGAGGGCCACCAATGCCTGGTCAAGTGTTTTTCCTGAAACTACAAGCCCTTTGCCCAGCTTTTTCACTCCTGCTGTTGTTCCGCCCCAAAGTGCTTTCACCGCAACATCAAAACGGCGTTTTGATGCCTCTCCGCCAGACAATGTAGCAAGGCCAAGGGGGGCATTGCCCACAATGGTCGCACCGGACTTTACCAGTTCATGGATCTTTTCCAGTGTATGGGGCAACATACGGGGTACATCCGGCAGCCAAAGGACACGATAAGAAATCCCTTCAGGAGTTACCAGCAGACCATTTTCTACTTTAAGCCGGTTTAGCAATACATCCGGGTTACAGTAGTCGTATTTAAAACCCGCCGGAAAGGCGGCTTTCTGATCAGGTTTATGATTAATCTCATCGCCCAGGTACCACAGCACGTCTGATACTGGCTTTCCCCTTTCCAGCATATAAGTGCAGCGCGCGAGGTAATCTGTAAAATCGGGCATGTACCGCCACCAGGTCTGACCTCTCAGAAATGGCGTACCTATACCTGAGCCAAAGGAGGTCCCTGGCGGAAGAAAAGGTGTTTGAGGATTGTGTGTATAGGTATGGAATACATAATGGCTGACCCCCTGGATGCTGTTGACATTTGCTACTTCCTTCAGCATTTCGAAATGTTCGTCCCAGGTCAGCGCAAAAGAGGTAAAAGCTTCCGCCGCGACGCGTGGCTTTCCATAAAGTCTTGCTGCTGATGCAGTTGGTTTAATTGGCTTAAAGTTGAGAGAGCCCACAAAGTTATCGGACAGCGGTTGCCAGAACTCGCACATGGGCACGTCAGCATACTTGAAGTATTCCATGATATCGGCCGGAATGACGTCACCTGCGGCGGTTTCATAAGTAACGGACAGCCCGTTTTTACGTGCAAGGCTTGCCATACGTCCGTAAAAATTGTTGGTAACCAAGTCGTTCAGGGTCTTTCTCCAGTCGGTCAGGAACCGCGCAGTAGTTTCGTGGTCCTGTACCACATAACCAAGCAGGGCCGGCATCCATTTGTGTAGAGAGTAGTTGGCCAGGTGCTGAAATTCTGCTTCCATATTTGTGGTCCAGCTTTGCGTATGGCACTCCCAGCTGTCGATCAGCACACCATTCAGCAAGCCGCCCGCCAATGGCCCGTTTGGCCCGGAAAGTCGTCCAAGATAGCCGGCAAATTGTGCATCAGCCCCTGAGGCTGCGAGTTTATTGGCCTCCCAGCCAGTCCCTTCTGCCGGTGCGGGGCCGTTCTTCTTACCGGAATTTACATGTCCGAGACGTAGTATGGTCCAGTTGCCTTTCGGCGCCTGCCAGTTCAACTGACCGTCCTTATTCATTTTATCTGAAAGATCAAGCACCTGTCCAGGTGCAATAAAGGCCGCAGCAGATTGTTTTGGATGCTGTGCCGTACGCTCCAGGCTGCGCAGGGTCCAGGCTGCTTCAGATTCCCAGCTGTTCTTCCTTGCTGCAGAAAACAGCCGCAGAGAAGCGAAAGCCATGTCATGTTTATTATTGATTGATATGCGGTATTTTTTCACGCCGGGCAATTCTGAGCAGGCAAATGTGATCGGCCTGTCGTCCTGCCAGCTCGCCCGAGGCATATCTGCACGTACAATATCACGCAGCTTGCCATCAGGCATAACCGCCTGAACAGCGATCTTGATACCCGGCTCAAAGTTCTGGGCATGATTTGCTCCGTTAATACTAGGAAATTCAACGCTGCGCAGCATCACGTCCTCAGCGAAACTCACTTCTACCCAATAAGGCTTATCTGGTGCTGCCGGAGACAGACGGATGGGCTCGCGGGCCCGCCCGGCCAGATATGGTTGCCAGTCTACATTGACGTTGCTTTGTATCGATTGAGGAACAAGGGGTTGACCTGTATCGCCAAGCGGCGTTGGAAAAGCCAAAACAGTAATGTCATGATAATCACGCCAATCCTCCGAATGGGGTTCCGGAACGGAAAGGACCTGACTGATCAGTTTACCACCCGCAACATCTGTACGGTTCCAGGTCAGGGTACGCATCGCATTTTCGGGTGTGATCCAGGGACCACCCGAAGTTGCCCATCCCGGGCAGGCGTTCATGGAGAACCTGAGGCCTAAACGAAGGCATTCCTGTGCAGTATGCTTCACCGCATCGTCCCAGTTCTCGCTCAGGCTTGCAATCTGAGGCGTGACGCCAGGCCATGGACCGCCAAACTGACCGTGAAACAGTTGGATCCCGGAAATACCAGCCTTTGCGATTGCTTCAAGGTCTCTGGTGATCCCTTCTTTTGAGACATTGCCGCCAATGTAGTGAAACCATGTTTCCGGATGATACACTTTTGGTGGCTTGAGAAAAGATGCCGCGTCATGCTTGCCAAACGGCCGGTTAATTTCCTGTTGGGAGGGTACGAAAGGAACCTTCGCTACCTGGGCAGTCGAAGAAACTATATAGCTGAACGATAGAAAGATTCCCAGAAAAAAAGAGACAGATGAGTTATTGTATTTCACGCAGGAGCTTGGTATTACAGGTTATACATTTGGTTTACATCAACCCAAGTTACCTAAAAGTTATTGTGAAACCGTCCTGTACTGTCAGGAGTTACCTTTAGCAGCTGGTCTTCCTGCTAGTCTATTTTATCAAACCGCAAATGCATGATCCTCCCGTCATTAACTTCAAACCCCGAGATTCCTATGACACAACCGGGACTGTTGGGAGTGTCCCATTTCTTAAACAAAGCATCTACCTTTTTCGCAATGGAATCCGATAGCACTATTGGTGTTTGTCCCGATACCTGATCCGGCTTAAGAAATGAAAAAGCAAACACAAAAGGGATTATGATTCTTAAGAGCACATTTGCAGTCATACAATAATTTAATTTGAGATAAACAAATTAAGAAATTTTACTGCAATAAAGAATATACCCTGATTCTAAACCGTCTCGTTCGTAACGTTGATCGTATCTTCCAATGCTTTGATGATCGCTTCTTTATAGGCGATAAAATTGGTTTGTCTGGGTTCCTCGTCTATGCTTTCCTTAACCGCTTTTCTGCCATCTTTCACTGCCTGCAATTCATTTTGATAAAGAGAAAGGAACAATTCAGGTGCTTTGTTCTTCAATATTCTGACTGTGTGCGAATAGTTTTCATGAACGTCCTGCAGTACTGCCATATTTTTCTCATCAAACGTATGTATAACGTCCAGCTTTTTCAGCAGTTTTTCCAGCTTTGCTCTTTCTTTTGCGTAACCCATAATGGGATAAAGATACTTTTTTTAGTTATTTACACCAATAAATCTTCGTCAATACGCCTCACCCCCGGTTTCAGCACCCATCCGCTGGCGGGCAGATCTTTTCCTGCGTCTGCATCTGTCAGTTTAGCGTATTCAAATATTGGGTTCGGCATCTTATTGGCTATTTCAATTTCGGATTTGTCAGGAAGCAGCAATTTGCAAAACTTTCTGTCAGAGAAAAACCCATCCTTATTGACGACGATCATACCGTCCTGAACATTTACTCCTTCCCATCTGATATTTTCTCCATAGAAGTAATACAGTTCGGTAATCAGAAAAAGCCTGCCGTCAATTTTCTGCGGCGCGGTATCGTTAAAGGAGCCCGTCCCGTCGATCTCCATATTTTTGGAATCGACTTCAATTTTGAAAAGAAACGACCAAAAAGGATCGTCAAACAGGTCGATATCGTCTAAAGCATTCTTGACGGCTTTGCTCAGCCCGTTTAAAATTATGCTGTCAACGCCGGGAAAAATATCAATAATTTTTGAGCGTGTGAAAAGGTTTTCAATTCTCGAACGGATAAGCAACAACTTGCTCCTATACTCTTCAACATAGGGCTTTTGACCCTTCCAATCTTCATATGGTGGAATTTGCGAGTCCGCTTTAAGTACTTTTAGTTTTTTCATCAGTCTTGCAGTGCAGTGTCTGGCCAAATTAGCTGCGTATACGTTTGGCAATTTAGAAGTAAAGCCTGCAAATGCCATCAGGTAGTCACCAGGTAGCTTCTGAACTTTCTCAACACCATCTATTATAACAGTAGGCGCTATTGCCATAATTTTGGTCTGTTTGCTTTTTCCCGTAAGATTGAGCAGCCGGTCTACAAAGACCACAAACATCGCCTTTAACAACAAGTGGTCATTCGACAAAACTGCCTGAATGCCGTTTTCTTCAAAGGAGTCTATTTTTGTTTCCAATCCGGCAAATTGACCTTGATTTTCATTAACAACCCGTCTCAGTTCCCCGGCAAGTGTCAATGCTCCTTGCGGCAAAAGTTCATTGACCTTTTCAAGATCGATCATCTGTTCAAGGATTTTAGCTATGCGCTCCACCAGTGGAATGACATCGTCCGTTTGTTCGATAAGACTTGACAGCAGGTCATTATAGGAGCCTTTACTATCGAATAACTCTGAAATGTAGGCTATTTTATCATTTTCATTGACCCGGCTTTCATTTATGATCATGGTCAGAATTGTTCCAAAGTGTCCGGCCAAACGATCAAGCGTCGACTTTCTGATGAGGTCATAGCCATCAATATTTCCAAGAATATTTCTAGGCTTCTTCATACTAAATTCCTTGTGAACAGGAACCCTGAAGTCTATGGTTTCAGCACCCACACTAGGATCAACAAAAACAATTAAGCGGTCAAAATTATCCGACTTATCCTTTGCGTCTAAAAAAGCTGCCATTCTAAAGGCCTCTCTAACCGGCTCATTATTAAATGTACCGCCGTCCATATAAGTGAATGGGTATGACAACTGATCCGGTCTCCCTGTCGCTCTTTCACATAACTTTGCATCCTCTAATTCTGCCGGCCATTCATTAAATTCAAATTTGAAACGTTCAAGAACAACGGGCTCGAATGCGAACGGAAAAGCTCCACAGGCAATGGAGGTAGCGACTATGCGCGACCACGCCGGCGCAGTACGAAGATCACCAAAAAACCCACTCTTTTTATCTCCATTGTGGTAACGGATCCATTTGCCCGGATAGACCTCCGGATTCTTTTTAACATCTCTGCTTTTTTGAGAATTAAAAAACAAATGAAACACACGAAACTCTTTATGGCATATTGAAGTAAAGGCATCTGCTGAAGCGGCAAAATTATCATTATTGAAATCTTTTCCGCCCCTGCTGTCTGTCTTTAACCCCGTAAGATTGGATAATGAACTTCCAAATACTATCTCATCTGACAACAGTCTCTTATCCTCAAAATTTGAATTGTAAGCTTCTTTAAGATCGAAATACTTTTTTGCAATTTCTTCAAGAGCACCCCTTCTAAGTATTCCGCCTTCATAGGCCAGGTTCTCCTGGTCATTGAGCGTGGTGCCGAGCAATTTTTCTATATTGATCTCATTGATCCAGATGTCTTCCTGTAGGTTTTGAACAACCTGAGCTACGATCAGGTCCTTCTTTTTCCCGGGGCTCAAGGTATCAAAATTGATTGCAGGATCGCTCCTTAATATGTTCTCGGCCTTTATTCTTTCTTCAGGCGTTTGATGAGCCAGGCCTCTTAACATAATGGCAAGAGACATCGAACCGGCGCTGGCACCGGCAAATACATCAATAATCACCTTGTCATATTCATGGAAAATCTCTTCTCCAGTATCATTGCTATAATAACCTGCATGTAATACTGCCTGTTTAATTGTTTCAGACAAAGCTGCTCCGGAAAACGTTCCGAGTGAAACGCCACCTCCCATTGCAAAACCAAGTTTTAGTGTTTTACTCATAATAGGGGTTTTTAAGCTTCGATAGCTGATTTGTCTGTCGGATACCCTCAACTCAGTTGGAGGAAACCGGAATCTGGAGTGCGAAGCGATTTTAGGTACATATAATCTAGTTAGAAGGTATATAAATATAATTAAAATTTACATTACTACACTATAAGTTAAAATATAGCAGCATTAGTTTTCTAAGCGAGATCACTTTTAGATTGTAGACTTCTAATTTCTCTGAAAGGGCCGCTGCTGTTGAAGTAATTTTAATACTCTTTTCATCAGCTTATATTTTACCGGTTTTTTATGCTTAGTTGATCACCCACAGGCAAATTCCTGATTCGCTGTCCGCAGGCGATGGCGATGGCATTTACAATTGCCCCGGGGGTTACGCACATTGCGATTTCTCCAACCCCCTGCAATTTTTCATTCGGACGTGAAATGATTTCAACCTCTACCTCTGGTACGTCATTAAAACGAATGATCGGATAACTTGTCCAGGTGCGGCTTTGTACGGTCTGCTGCTCGAATCCAACTTTTTCGAACAGCGTCCAGCTGGCTGCCTGTATCATGCCACCTTCAATCTGGTTAACCACACTATCAGGACTGATAATTTCTCCGGCATCAATTACAGCCCATAGTTTTATGAGCGTGATTTTAAAAGTCGAAGGATGCACTTTTACTTGTGCCGCTACAGCAATGTATGCCGCACTGTTTTTATACCTGCAAAACGCAATGCCCATTCCCGTATTTTTCTGCTTGGGAAGCCCGGCTACTTTGTGTTTTAATTTGTCCAGTACTTCGATGGCCCTTTGGTCCTCAAGGTGCATGATTCTAAAGTCAAAAGGTTCGATTTTAGCATGATCTGACAACTCGTCCATAAAAGACTCCACTGCAAAGAGGTTGGCGTAAGAACCAAGGCTCCTGAGATTTGAGGTGCGCAAGGGTCCGTTGAAGAAATTGGCGGTCACAGTTTGATTTTGCACAGTGTAATACAAATCGGCATTTCTGTAACCACCGGATCCTGACGGGTTTTTCTTCCGCTCAAATGGAGCATCCCTTAAAACAGCTACATTCAAATATCCCGGATTGCCCCGGATATAATGTGTATCGGACCATATAGAATTTCGGAAGTGGGAGATCCTGCCGTTCTTTTCCAAAATGGCTTCCAGTTCCATGTACATCGCCGTGCCGTAAGGTTCCCAGGCATGCTCCTGTTCGCGTGACCATTGTAAACGCACATGCCTGCCAGGAAAGGCCATTGCGATCAGAGCAGCTTCAGCAGCTGCGTCATCAGCGCCATTGTGACCATAACAACCGGAACCGCGTAAGCAGGTTACCTGAATTTGAGCAGCAGGGATTTTGAGCAGGTCACTGATCGTATCCCGCAGTGGATAGGCCCCCTGACTATGAGTCCATATTTCTAACAAGCCATCTGCGTATCGCGCCACAGCACAGGATGGAGCGATTGCGCCATGCATCACGTATGGTTTATAATAAGAGGATCTTATGGCTGGAATCCCTTCTGGAAAGGGTACTGGAGCAGTCTTGACTTTACTTGATGCTACGGTGAGACTTTTCAGGAGTTCTGGTACCGGCAGGCTTGTCGATTTGTGTTGCAATACCGACCATTTAACCTGCTGGGCAAGATGGCGCTGTGCTTTCACAGCTTGAAATTCATCCTCACAAATTACTGCCAGGAAACTTCCATCTCTTATCGTTTTAAGAACAGGGACTGCTTTGCGGAGCCCGGTCTCGTCAAAACTCAGGAGTCTGGCATCGTAAGCCGGTGGACTGACCGTGCGCGCATGCACCATTCCAGGAAAGCGCAAATCCTGAATATACATTTCTCCGCCGATGATCATACGTTTAAAATCTTCCCGCGGAACAGCTTTCCCGGATATACGGTATTGCTCCTTCGGTTTTAAATGAAGCGGCAAACGGACTTCAGACTTTAATTTTCTGCCATCAAGCAATTCAAAAAAAGAGAGCGGATGTCCGCCGGATTTTTGAAGTATTTTGCCATCGAGCATTTTCAGGGTCTCTGATGGAACGCCCAAAGCCACAGCTGCAAGATCCATTAGTTCGCGGCGCGCTGCAGCAGCGGCATATCTGACCGACAATACACTGTTTTCCGTAGACGAGCTCGCACCTGTAAAACCTTCATTGGGGGTACGGCGCGTATCAGCGATGACCACTTCTACCTGGCTAACTTTCAAGTCAAGCTCTTCTGCTGTAACCTGGGCAATTGCACCACACAAACCCTGGCCCTGCTCCACTTTACCTGTGAATACACGTACCGATCCGTCAGCCAACACTTCAAGCCATGCGCTTACAGCTGGAGTACGCCGTAAAATACCGGGCAATTCAGGATCTTGGCCCGCCGTTACGGAAGCCAGTAAACCGGTATGGTCTAATGAAAACAAAACTGTAAGGCTTCCGGCCGATTTGATGAAATTCCTTCTGCTTGTCTTCATCGTATTATTTATCTGAAGCACTTGCAGCACGTTTTATTGCACGCAATACCCTTGCCTGGGAACCGCAGCGGCAAAGCACATGCTGCATTCCTTTTCTAATGGTCAGATCATCCAAATGTGTGGAAGTATTGAGTAAACTAACCGCCGAAATGACCATACCATTCAGACAATATCCGCATTGGGCCGCTTGTTCATCAAGAAAACTTTGCTGTACCGGATGAAGTACATCTTCTGCTGATGCAAGTCCTTCTAATGTAATGACTGACTTTTTCTCCACCAGAGAAACTGGCATCGTGCAGCTGTACTGCGCTTTGCCGTCAATCAGCACCATACAGGCGCCACACTGCTGCATGCCGCAGCCAAATTTGGGGCCGTTTAAGGCTAGCTGGTTACGAAGTACATACAACAATGGTGTTGCAGGATCGATATTCAGGCGGTGCTTCCTGCCATTTACAGTCAATACAATAACGCTCATGATAAGGATAAAATCTTTCTCAATTTAAGAATTTTTCCGGTAGCGTTTGTTCAATTACTAACTTTGTTTACGGACATACTTAGTTAGGATTACAATCAGCTGTCCCTCTATCCTGCCTTCAATCTGTTCCTTATTGTCATCAACAAGCTTAATATTTTTTACTACTGTACCTAGTTTGGCGCTCAGGCTTGAGCCCTTGACGTCCAACGTTTTCACCAGTACCACTGTATCTCCATTTTCCAATATATTATTATTGGCGTCTTTGTGAAATTCTACTGCAGAGTCGTTCTCATGGTCGCCTGTAGCTTTAGCCCAGGAGAGCATATCATCATCCAAGTACATCATATCTAGATTATCGATAGCCCAACTCTCATGTCTGAGCCTGTTTAACATTCGCCAGCTTAGCACTTGTACCCCGGGAACTTCACTCCACATGCTTGCATTCAGGCAGGCCCAATGCTTATTGTCCAGCGTTTCTTTCTTCTCGATTTGCGCCAAACATTTACTACACACAAGCACACACTCTTCAGCAGTGTTTTGTGTTTTAGGTGGCACCTCATAAACACTAAGGCTGTCCGTTGATGTGCACAATTCACATTTGCTGTCACTTCTATTAAACAGATGTTCTTCCAGTTTCATATCGTATTTGGTAATGGCGGCGAATATACAAACAAATTGCGCATCGCATCGAAGTTTTGGCGGATTATACTATTTTTGTGCCCATCCATGAAAAAGAGAATCAGACGGCATGTCCGGAAGGCCAGATATATCATGTATAAGGAGACACTTATCGATTTCAAAGAGCACCTTTGGACATTTATAGGTACTTTTCTTGGCATTGGTATCATCGGCTTTTTAAATAGCTATCACCTTACTGCATTTGACAATCTTTTTCTGATCGGATCATTTGGGGCTTCTTCCGTACTGGTCTATGGTGCCATAAACAGTCCGTTGTCACAGCCGCGTAACCTCATAGGCGGCCACCTGGTATGTGCTTTCGTCGGAGTAACTGTTAACAAGCTGATTCCTGGCGAAGTGTGGCTAACATCGGCGCTGTCTGTGTCGATCGCCATTGTGCTCATGCAAATTACGAAAACGCTGCATCCCCCAGGAGGTGCTACTGCACTCATTGCCAATATTGGCTCAGCCAAAATTCAGGCACTTGGATATTTCTATATATTGAGTCCGGTGCTTACAGGAGTGATGATTTTGTTCCTGGTCGCTATGATTTGCAACAATGCTACCTCACATCGCAGCTATCCAAGGAATAAATCCTGGTACATGATCTGGAAACGGACATACAGGCGGCAGGTATGAAGGTTCGGTGCTGAATCATTTGGCTAAGCAAGATTGACAATGAGAATTCTAAACAAATAGCTATATTGTATGGAATAAAACCGAACTTGTATGAAAACTAAATTAACGCTCCTGACAGTGACCACAGTTGTGCTTCTCACAGTCTTTGCTTTTAAAACAGAACAGCAGGATAATTCTCCGCTGGACGGCACCTGGCAACTTATAGCATTTGATTACGGCCGTAGCTCAGGAAAGCCAAAGGTAGTTCAACTTAAAGTGCTTCATGAAGGTAACTTTGAAGGATACGTCCTTACAGCTGAAAGATCTGCAAAAACTATGAATGGGAAGTTTAAAGTACTAAACGACAGTATTTATTCTGAAACGCTGGTGAACGCTTTAAATAAGCCCATGATTGGTAAAACCTATGAGATCAAATATTCACTCAACGGAAATGTCATGATAACAAAGGGTTCTTTTGATGCGAAGGACGAAAACGGTCAAGCGGTCAAGGGGCACTACAACGAAACCTGGTCAAGGGTTGACTATCCGCAAATACAGTAAATGGCGGGAAGGCCAATAGTAGACCGCCACTAATATTGCTGCAGCAGTTTAAGCATTTTCCGGTCCAGTTTATGGCCTTTATACAACTCGTATTCAACGTCCTTCCGTTCACTGTCAAGAATTCCAAAGGTCCCTCTTAAATTCCATAGGGACCAGCCCCAGCCATTTTCTTTAAATATCTCCAGGTTGTCTTTCATCCAGGCAAGCGCCACATCGTGCGGCGTATGGTGATATGCTCCCCACTCGCCTACATGAACACCAACACCTTGGTCAGCGAGCTTTTTCCAGGGATCAAATATCTCTCTTTTTAGTCTGTCCTTATCCCACCGGTCGTTGCCGTCGGCATTTAAAGGCCAGGTCGGAACACCCCAATCCGCTTTAACCCATGAAGCCTTATAATGGCTCACCTGCATTGGTCCGTAACCTCTGGTGCTTTGGCCAACATTCAGTTTTGCTGCTCCGAAAACGGGTTTAGTTCCATATTGAAGGCCATCAATTACAATTAACCTCTTAGAGTCCTCTTTGCGGATGGCATTGATAATCCGGGTAATGACCCTTACGTAATCAGGTTCTTCGACCTGGGAAGGCTCATTGATCAGATCAAAACTTAATTTATTACTGCTGATCCCTTTATATCTTTTTGCAAAGTGCTGCCAGTGGAAAGCTGCTGCTTCCAGTGCTTTTTCATCTTTCCACAAGTTGAGCGGCTCAGCAGGTGCGTTGACGCAATAACCCGGAATACGATGCAGGTTAAGGTTAACATGGATCTTGTATTTGGCACCGAATTCTATCGCTTGGTCAATGTCTTTTAAAACTGTTTCATCCATTTGTAGCCAGTCACTGGGTTTTGACCAGCAGTGATAGGACATGGGTAACCTGGCAAAATCAAAACCCCATTCGGCCATCATTTTAAAGTCTTCCTCTTTGAAGGGCTGATTAACTTCCAAATTGAATTTTTCGAGCAAATTGAAGCCGCGCCACTTTGGCAATTTATTATAGGTACCATGCGTGTTGGCTTGCACCATTAAAGCTGGGGTTAAGATGGTTGCAGCGGTCAGGCCTGCGCCCAGCTGAAGGAATTTTCTTCTTTCCATTTTAATAAAGCAGGTAAGTTTTTGTCCGTAAACTGTTTTAAATATACAAAACGGTATGCTTTAAATAGAATGAAAGACAGAATACATTCGGTTAAATTTGAAAACAATAAATTTGTTGTTTATTTCATCTGACAAGCCAATCTTCCTGTTTTATTTCAAACCAGTCGCATTTGAGACCATCGTGCTCGATCTGAGCTGTGATTTTGAGGCCTGATTTTAACAATGCATTTGTAGAGGCTTTATTTTCAATATCTGCAAGCGCATAAACCGCTGGGAGATCAAGCTCCTCAAATGCATATTTTAAAGTCGTTTTTGCGGATTCTGTGGCAAGACCCTGTCCCCAGAATTTTCTCAGCAACCTGTATCCTACATCATGAAAGTTGGTATGTCCGTTTACCTCATCCGTGCGGAATTTAGACCGCCCCATCCGGCAAACTGATCTGTTTTTTTATCTATAATTGCCCACCTGCCGATACCATAATCGATATACTGCTGTCTGATGTAGTTGATACTACTGATAGTCTCCTCAATGCTCCGGATCGGGGTTTTATATAAATAACGATGTACTTCCGGGTCACTGTCCATTTCGAACATAGCAGCTGCATCTTCCATAACGATCTCTCTCATTATAATCCGGTCAGTTTCGGCATAGATTTTCATACCGGACAATTTAAGAATTTGCTTATAAGCAAAAAGAACCACTACTCGCTAAATTTGAATTTTTATGAGGGATAAGATTAATTGGGCCTATGTTTCTGCTGATTTTTCTTAAAAAAATTGAGATATACTGATAAGGCCGCTGCAATCGCAAAGAATATTGCTGTTACAGCGTCTATCAGGTCAGATGAAATATCGCTGCGAGTAAGCTTATCCACAAAATATTTGATAAAAGAATTTGGCAGATTGGTTTCACCAAGCGTCTCCTTGATTTGCCACTGCCAGTCTGTAATTGGACAATAACCTATTCCATACCAGATTCCAAGTAACAACCATGAGGCGGCAGTCAGTAAAACAAATATAAGGTGCAGTTTCCTGGTCGATCGCCATATCCACCCCAGCAAATTGAAGCCAATGATGATCAAATGCAGCAAAGTAAATAAATAATCCAGGATCATGATATCGTCTACTTAGAAGGGATATATGGGCATACAGCCCCCCTTATTAACCAACTACACCTTTTTTGGAGGGAGATCAAATGCGACAGCTTCATGCTCAAAATGCCCATTATGAGAACCGTCGCAAAACGGTTTATTCTTTGACAACCCGCAACGGCATATGGAAAGTACGTTCCTCCCCTGTAGGCCATAGACATTTCCGCTTTTATCGACAATCTCGAAATCGCCTTCTATTTTGACCGAACCGTTGTTATTGATGGTAAGTTTTGTTTTTGACATCTGCTTTTAGTTTGCTCCAAAACTAAAACAATGCAAAGAGACTATGCGGTCTCTTTGCAATTTAGAAACATTATGTGTTGCTGAGCGAACTTGAAGGTAAATACCCCCACCGCACTAAATCATTTTTATCCTTAATGACTTTTGTTCCGCCATCATGCATTAAAATGATCCCCGTGGAGATATCCAGAACATTGCGGTAATCGTGATCGGTAATAATAAATCCTTTTCGCTCAGAATGTGCTTTGATCAGATCTTTGATAATCTCTATATGCAGCGGACCAAGTCCGTTAAAAGGTTCGTCAAATAACAAATACTCTGCTTCCGAATAAATCATAATTAAAACCTCTATGACCCTTTGCTCACCTCCGGATAGCTCAGCACTTCTTTTACGAAGATGTGGCCTGACCAATTCAAGTTCCAGCAGATTTATTGCTTGTTGCTTTTTGCAGAACACTTTTATAATATCTTCTACTTTAATGTGCTTGGGGAGAAAGCTATCCTGTGGTAAATAGTGAATGATATCAATATTGCTGTATAAGCCTTTTAAATGCTTATCGTTTACCTTTACAAACTTATTGTCAGCATTTAGGGATCCAAATATAATTTTCAATAAAGTAGACTTCCCGGAACCATTTCTACCCAGGAGTCCGATGATCTCCCCCTTTGTGCAGGAAATAAATATATCTGTTAAAACCTGCCTTAAGCCAAAGTTTTTGGTTACACTGTCTACATGCAGTCCACTCATATAGCCATTAGTATTAAACCTATGATTATGCTGGTTACAACTGTGGCAAACCATAACATCAGCTTGCTTAAGCCAAGGTTATAATAAAAGTAATATTCCTTTGGATTTGTCAGATCATATATCATCAGATGAAAGAAAGGGGTTATAAAAATATAAGAGAACCCTGCCATACCTATGACTTTCATGCCCGTACCCATCATCAAACCCAAACAAACCGATAATGCCGCAGAAGGTATAACCAGTTTTCTATAAAAGACCCACAGTCCATTTATTATTCTCATATCTTGCTTTTCCCCTGGAGCATACTTCTTTCTAAAGTATGTTTTTAAATGCGTTTAATACTCAGCGCAATATCCCTGCTATATTTCGGTATGGTCAACTTTGCCGCACCTCCATTGTGCTTAAGTGCTTTGGTCTTCTCCTTAAGGCCAGTGGTTGTATTTGTCCATTCCACCTGATAAGTTCCTGCCGGAAGATTTAATTCCAGATCAGCCTTTTTATCCCCATAAATATAAACACCGTATTGTTTACCTGTTTCAGCAAGGGCTTGGATCTGAGCATTTTTTGAAAATTTCTCAGTGATGAAGGAAACATCCGGATGCATATTTATAAAATCAAAACCATTAATAAAATGCCTTAAATAGCTGAGTTGCTCTCGTAATATAACACTTCCGCCTCCGGGCTGTGTAGCAGGATACTGATAAGTCCCATCTTCTTTCTCAATGGTAAAAGAATAATCCAGATTATTATAAAGTGCTCCTCCTGCCATTATAAATAACCAGCCCTGCATTCTATATGTCTCATCTGCGTTGCCTTTAAAGCCCGTTTCATTGTCACCAATAACCTTGTTCAGGTGATAATTTTCAACCACTGCTACCGGCGGTGTTGCATAATGAAAGTTGAATACAGAAACAGCAGCATGCGGGTCTTTGATCTTCTGTGTATTATTGGCAATGTTTTGCGAGATCAGGTGCGGATGTTTAAAGTCCTTTTCTGTTTCTCTTATAATGTCCGCGATGTGGTATTGCCACTCTAGGGTCACTCCACCAAAATAAGGTTCATTACAGATCTCATAGATAAGATTCTTGTATTCTTTAAGTTCATGAACGATTTTCTGCACCATTTCCTTTTGAACTGATATCAGTTCTTTGCTTTTATCCAGCGTATAAACGAATTTACTTGACATTGATCCGATACCATTGACATTATTGACTGTATTCATCGGGCTTATTTTCCACTGTGATTCATCATAGAAAGGACAAAAAAATGTAAGTTCAACGATGATCCCTCTTTTTTGTGCCTGTGCAACAAAATCCTTAAGCCTGGCAAAATAAGCATCATCCCATTTACCGAGATCAAATTTGTTTCCTCCGCCATGATAACCTGGGATTGAGCTACGCTTCCAGGGACAAATAAAACGTCCCGATGCAGGTGCCAGTGTATTGTTGCTAATTGAAAACGCACCAACAGGCTCAACATATGCTCCTGTAAATGTCCTTGTTAGATTTAAACCCTTGGATTTTAATTCATTAAAGTATGTTATGTAATCAAAATCAAGATTTAAAACTGCACCATAATGCTCACCGGAGGTGATTAAAACGGTAGGTTTGCCATTGTATGTAAAATAATGCGGATTTTTAACGTTCAAAGCAATTGATCTATTCTGGCAAAGTGCAGATTCTGACATAATAGATAGGATCGCTACAGTTACCGTCCATGAACACTTGTTTCTTAAGATCATATAATTTGTATGCTTTATTAAAGTTATATAAAATGATGAATAAGATCCTGTTATCGTTTGTAACGATGTTGAATTTATCTTTTAGTCGTAATCTCATTAGTACATTGAAATGGTTGCTGACATTTCTGATGGCCTACGCAAATGCACCTGCCATTATTTCCTAAATCCCAAAGGAGATAAATAACATGACATAATGGAAAATGAATGATATAATGTTAACTTTAACTGAGAACCAAGATACCATTCAGCTAAAATCAAATGAACCTGCCACAACGTTTTTTATCACTTGATGTCTTTCGGGGTATGACTATTTGTTTTATGATCATTGTCAATACTCCCGGCAGCGGCGCAGAGCCATTTGCTATTCTGCAGCATGCAGCATGGCACGGCTTTACACCAACCGACCTTGTATTTCCCTCATTCCTGTTCGCTGTGGGAAATGCGATGAGTTTTTCAATGGAAAAATTTGCACAAATGCAAAATTCAGACGTGCTTTTAAAAATATTTAAACGCACATTGCTCATTTTTTTCCTTGGATACCTGATGTACTGGTTCCCTTTTTTCCGCCATGGAGTAGATGGGAGCTTCAGCCTATCTCCTATCGGGAATACACGTATCATGGGGGTACTCCAGCGAATAGCACTTTGTTATGGCATAGCCTCGCTTTTGATCCACTATTTGAGCACAAGAACCGTCGTCCTGATCTCGTTATTTTTTTTAGCTGGATACTGGATAGTATTGTTATTATTTGGCAGCCCCGCAGACCCATTCAGCATGACTGGCAATGCAGGACAGTTCCTTGATCTCTATATCCTAGGTGACAAGCACTTGTATCATGGCGAAGGCATCGCCTTTGATCCCGAAGGAATATTAAGTACCATACCTGCCTGTGTAAACGTGATCGTTGGATATTATGCCGGAAAGTTCATCCAGCAAAAAGGTAAGGGATTTGAAACGATTTCTAAATTGCTGCTGGCCGGCATTTTGTTAATATTAATAGCAATATGTCTGAATCCAGTGTTTCCGATCAATAAAAAGCTTTGGACAAGTACCTTTGTGTTGCTTACCTGCGGACTTGATCTGGTGATCATCGGTTCACTGATTTATTTAATAGAAGTATTGTCTTTTGTTAAATGGACAAGATTCTTTACTGTCTTAGGAAAAAACCCGCTCGCTATCTATATTTTATCAGAAATAATCCTGATCAGCATCTACACATTATTTCCAAACGCAAATGTAACCGGGCGCATTAACAATAACTTTTTTCAGGCGATCGCACCAGGTCCTGTCGGCTCGCTACTTTTTGCTATCTGCTTTATGCTGATCTGCTGGATGGTCGGTTATATCCTCGATAAAAGAAAAATATACATACGGGTCTAGCCTGAAATCAAATGGAGATTTTTATATTTAAGCTCCCGTTCTCAAAATATTATAAATGTTAAAACCGTACGCTTCTTCTGACTTCCTCCTTTTAGAAAAATGGGTAACAAGTCCAGAGTTATTGCTTCAATTTTCAGGTACTGATTTTTCATACCCCATCACGCAACAGCAAATCTTAAATTATCAGGCACTTCATCCCGACCGCACCTTTTATATCGGGTATTCGCAAAACGACATCCCCTTCGCGTTCGGCGAAATCATACCCCAGGAAAGCGGAATACCCCGGTTAGGAAGAATCCTGATTGGAGATTCGAAACTCAGAGGCATGGGATTTGGCAAATATTTCATCAGGATGCTTGTCGAAAAATGCAGGAGCACATACGATTGCAAAAAGGTCGAACTTTTTGTATGGGAAAAAAATCAAATGGCAATTAAGTGCTATAAGTCGGTCGGGTTTGAATACATTGCAGAAAAACACAATACTTTAGTTTACAATGGCGTGAACTACAACATTCATAAAATGATACAAACGCTCATCACTATTTTCTTGCTGCTTTTCAGCTTTCAATTGCATGCACAAAACGTTTTCACACTTACAGGAACAGTCAAGAATGCCAAAGGAGAACCCCTGGAGGCTGCTACAGTATTTATTGATGGTTCTAAAAAAATCACCGCAACAAACGTTAAAGGCGAATTTACTCTTACCAATCTCAGTTCAGGTACCTACCAGGTTGTTGTGAATATGCTGGGTTACTCATCAGTAAAAAAAGACGTTGTGATTGCTGACAAACCGGAGGCGTTAAATATTTTGCTTCTTCAAAAAGCCATCGACTTAAAAACCGTTGTGATCGGAAATGGTTCGCAAAGAAAGAATTTTTTGAAAATATTTATGAAATATTTTATGGGGGAATCTGAAAATGCAAAAGCTTGTAAAATATTAAATACCGATGTCATAGATTTTTCTACAAAGCAGTCTTTGGTTGAGGCAACTTCCGAAAATTTTTTTATCATAGAAAATATGAAATTGGGCTATCGAATTAAATATTTGCTCAGGAATTTCAAGGATTCTGGGGCCGTAAAAGAATTGGGGATCAGCTTCCACTTGAGTATGATCCGGAAAGCGGCAACTAAACAACTTGTCTATACAAATTTTCAACAAAAAAATTGGCTTATTGGTTCTAAACCATATATTTAGGGCGACCAAAATGTAAACCTATTATTATGTTAAAATCAATTCTGCTTTTTATTACCATATTGTTTCTCCTATGGGCCGGCCCTAAATATTTAACAGCTTCCAAAAATGAAGATGTTACGCTGGAAATCCGTCAGGATGAAAAAACCGGAACCATTTCAGTCCTGAGGGCTGACAGTAAGGCGATTATTTTAACGCAAAATGCCGGCGAAAACTTTCGCCCGTACATCCACCCAATCGCAGCGCCAGACGGAAAAGGAATACTTACGGAATTTAGCCCGGAACACCACAAGCACCAAACCGGTTTATATTGGGGGTTCACCAGTGTAAACGGCCGGAATTATTTTGCCAATCCGGGAGATGGTTACTGGAAACGGATTGCTGCCCGGATTATTGAGAAAACAGGTGCAATCGTAAAGTGGCAGACCGTATACAACTTGCTGGACGAAAAGGGAACTCCGGTAATGACAGAAACCCAGACCTGGAGTATGCAGCAGGACAATGGAAAGTTTCTGCTTAGCCTGGAATGGCAAGGTGAAGCAAAAACAGATATCACTGTGGCGAAATATCCGTACGGGGGCTTGTTCCTGCGAATGCCCTGGAAACCAGGAATTAATGGTGAAGTGATCAATGCAGCACGTCAGCGCAATCAGAAAGCTGAGGGTCAGCCCGCAACATGGGTTGATATTGCTATACAGGTAGACGGTAGGAATGACAAAGCACATATCGCAATATTAGATCATCCCGAAAATAAAGGATATCCTCAAAAATGGCGCGTCGATGAACAGATGGGTGTTGGGCCTGTAAGGGCTCATGATGCAGACTGGAGTATTAAAAAGGGAGAAACTGAGACAGTTAAACATCAGTTGGTAGTTTACACAGGAGAGTTCAGCGACATTGAAATGAACAATGCCTGGGCCAAATTTGCGGGCAAAGACCCTTCCTGGGCGAGTGTAGACATGTGGGCCATCGCCAAACAGGAAGGTAAGGATGCAAAATTCCTTACCCCTGAAGAAGCTGTAAAGGCGATGACGCTTAAGGATGGTTTTTTGGCCAATGTCTATGCATCAGAGCCAATGGTTACTCAACCGATGGCTTTTTGTTGGGATGACAAAGGGCGGCTTTGGGTGGCAGAAAACAGGGATTATGAGTCCAGGTCTTCAGGTTTTTCAAATGACGGCAACAGTAGGATATTGATACTGGAAGATACCGATCATGATGGCAAAGCCGACACTAAAAAAATCTTTGCAGAAGGAGTCTCCTTCCCCGCAGCGATGGCCGTTGGTTTTGATGGTGTATTTATTGGCGCCCCTCCCAACCTGCTTTTTGTGCCGGACCGCAACCATGACGACAAAGCAGACATGGCCGACATAGAAGTGCGGCTGACTGGCTGGGGTATTCGGGACAGGCATGAAACCATGAACAGTTTTCATTGGGGCCCCGATGGCTGGCTGTATGGCTGTCAGGGTTTCGCTACCCCCTCACGCATCCGCAAACCTGTGGGCAAGGGTAAACTTTACCGCCATAAGGAACCCTTCCCCGATGATGAAATTTTAAAGGGTGAAGGCATAGATATTAATGGTGGTGTGTGGCGTTACCATCCTACTAAAGACAAATTTGAAGTGGTTGCACACGGCTTTAGCAACCCCTGGGGAATTGACTATGATGCCAAAGGCCAGATCTTTATCACGGCTTGCGTCATCCCTCATTTGTGGTATGTAATTCCAGGGGGGATTTACCACCGCCAGGGCGGACAGCATTTCAATCCCTATACCTATACAGACATCAAAACCATAGCGGACCATAGTCACCGCTCTGCACATGGAGGTGCAAGTATCTACCAGAGCGACGCCTTCCCAAAAGATCAGCAAGGTCGGATATTTATGGCAAATATACATGAGCATGCTATTCTTACAGACATACTTATCCCTAAAGGTTCTGGTTTTGTAGGTTCACACGGTGAAGATCTGATGGCAGCAAACAATGCACAATGGGTAGGCTTCAGTACCTCTGTAGGTCCTGACGGCAATTTATACGTTCTGGACTGGCACGATGCGGACATCTGCGGCGGCTCAGTCCTTAATAAAGAAACAGGCCGTATCTTTAGAATTTCACCAAAAGTCTCCCTGGCGGAAAGCTTTAAAATCCGCTATGCTGATCTGAATAAACTCAGCGACAAACAACTTGTTGAACTGCAAACCAACAAAAGCGACTGGCACTCCAGGCGAGCCCGTGGTGTACTTCAAAATCGGGCATTTAAACATCAGCTTAAAAAAGGAACTTTGGAAGCCCTTCGTCATATTTATTTAAATCATAAAGATGCAAATTATCGTTTGCGTGCCATGTGGGGCTTGTATGTATGTAATGGTTTCAGCAATGATCAATTGATCGCTGCTTTAAATGATAAGGACGAGTACATACGTGGCTGGGCCATACAACTGTTATGGGAAGACGGAGCCCCCTCTTCGACTGTCGTCTCCAAACTCGAACAAATGGCAAGCTCTGAAAGCTCAGCCGCCGTACGCTTATACCTGACATCAGCCTTGCAGCGGATAGATTTAAATAACCGCTGGACATTGGCCGCCAATTTGATCCGGCATGGTGAAGATGAGAATGACCACAACCTGCCTAAAATGCTGTGGTATGGTATTGAACCACTGGTAGTCAAAGATCCAAACCGTGCCTTCGAGCTGGCCGCCACAAGTAAGCTAAGCATGATCAGAAAATTCATTGCCCGTCGTGCGATAGATGCAGATGCCACTAATGCACTGGTAACATGGCTTGGTAAACGATCCGGCATAGATACAGCAATGATTGCCGGCATGCGTGATGGTCTGGAAGGACGCACTGATCTCAAAACTCCGGCAGACTGGAAAACTACCTATGCTAAATTGCAGCGTTCCGGTGAAAGAAACAAGCAACTGTCTCTGGAAATAGCCCAATATTTTGGAGATACAGAAGCTGCCAATCAGTACTTTGCTGCCCTGCGTAATAAAAATGCGACGGCAGATAGCCGCCGTAAAGCCCTGCTTGCGTTGTCAGCACAACAAAGAGCAGAATTGATTAAGGACTTACCCGCATTACTGGACGACCCTGCACTTCGCAATGACGCCATAAGGGCCATCGCCAATTATGACAATGAAAAAATGGCCCAGCTTCTGCTAAACAAATATCCCGGGTTTAATGAAAAGGACCAGCAATCTGCTATAGAAACACTGGCATCGAGACCAAAATCCGGATGGCTGCTTACCATGGCCATAAAAAATAGGACCATAGAAAAACGAGATATTCCAGCGAGTGTAGCCAGACAGCTTAGACGTGTTGTAGGCAGTGGCTTTGTAGAAATCTGGGGGCCTATCGATCAGCTTCCGTCCAACGAGCTTGCTTACAAAAAATACCGTGATCTGCTGACACCGAAGGCACTGGACAATGCCAATCTTAAAAAGGGGCAAACTGTATTTATGCGTGCCTGTGGAAGTTGCCATAAAATGTATGGCGAGGGTGGTTCCATTGGACCAAACCTGACCGGATCCAACAGATCAAAAGTTGATTATCTCCTTTTCAACGTACTGGAACCCAGCGGCGAAATACAGGAAGATTACAAGCTGGTTGTCATTACCACACGTGATGGGCGTACTTATTCAGGGAATGTTGTCTCAGAGAATGAGCGTCAGATTACCCTGAGAATTGTTGGACAGGAAGCCACTGTAATCAACAAATCAAACATACAATCACGGGAAGTAATGCCTGTATCCATGATGCCAAACGGGTTATTTGAAACCCTCAGCAATACAGAAATTATAGATCTGGTAGGCTTTCTGAGCCGGTCAAAATAAGTGAGATAAGTACTGACTAAAATATGGTCTGTTTTAGCAAAATAAATAAATTACTGATTTTCAATAAATTAATTGTACATTTGTATCATAATTAAAATATATTATAATGCAACAAGGAACAGTAAAATTTTTCAATGAGACAAAAGGTTTTGGATTTATCGTACCAGCTAATGGTGATAGCGAAATATTTGTCCACAGTTCAGGCTTAATCGACAACATTCGTGAGAATGATTCAGTAAGCTATGACGTTGAGCAAGGTAAAAAAGGCTTAAACGCAATTAATGTTAAGATCAGTTAATTAAACTCATTTTATAAATTAAGAAGAGCATCCTCAAAAGGGATGCTTTTTTTATGGGATGCTTTTCCAAATTACTACCTTTAGCTCCGAAAATCACGATCTATATGAATTTTATGAATAAGTTTTTCTTCGCCCTGGCGGTCTTTATGAGCCTTTCAGTTATGCTTTCTGCTCGAAATAAAGGGATTGAGCTCAGATCACCAAATGGAGCTATAAAAGTATCACTGAACATCTCTGATAAAATATATTACTCCATAGCATATCGTGACGATCTGTTGTTAAAGAAAAACCATTTGTCACTGAGTTTAAGAAACGAAGTTCTGGGTGAGGCTCCTAAACTTACGGGAACTAAAAAAGGCCAGGGAAATGACGTTATTAAACCATACATCCCACTAAAATATTCCGCGGTAAAAAACACCTATAACTCAATCCTGTTAAGCTTTAAAGGAAATTATACGGTTGAATTCCGTGCATTTGATGAGGGTATTGCCTATCGTTTTACAACTGCGAAGAAAGGTGAGATAGAAGTGATTAATGAGGATGTTGCGCTTAATTTCCCTTCAGAATACGTACTGCATCTGCAGCAGCCCGGTGGTTTTAAAACTTCCTATGAAGAAAATTATTCGCAGGTAAACTCCAAAGACTGGAAACCTGCAGATAAAATGTCTACACTTCCAGTATTGATCGATACCAGGAAACAATATAAAATACTGATCAGTGAATCAGATCTTCTGGATTACCCTTGTCTGTTTCTAAAAGGAAACGGTGAAAACGGCGTATCGGCGGCTTTTCCCAAAGTACCGTTGGAAATTGGAGAAGATGGCGACAGAAGTCAGAAAATCTTAAAGGAGGCTGATTATATTGCAAAAACTAAAGGCACACGCAGTTTTCCATGGAGGTACTTTGTGATTTCAACAGATGATAAGCAGTTGGTGGAAAATACAATGACCCTAAAACTTGCATCTCCAAGTGTAATCAAAGACCCAAGCTGGATCAAACCAGGGCAGGCAAGCTGGGAATGGTGGAACGATGCAGCTCCATATGGTCCGGATGTAAATTTTGTGTCGGGATATAACCTGGAAACCTACAAGTACTACATAGATTTTGCCGCAAAATATGGCATAAAATATATCGTTATGGACGAGGGCTGGGCCAATAGTACAACCGATCCCTATACGCCCAATCCCAAGGTTGATGTGCACGAGCTAATCAGATATGGTAAGGAGAAGAATGTAGGCGTTATTCTTTGGCTGACCTGGCTTACGGTTCATAACCATATGGAATTATTTAAAACTTTTAGCGACTGGGGTGTAAAAGGGGTAAAAATTGATTTCATGGACCGGAGCGATCAATGGATGGTCAATTATTATGAAAATGTAATCAAAGAGGCCGCAAAGAACAAGTTGTTTGTTGATTTTCACGGTGCATTTAAACCTGCCGGATTAGAATATAAATATCCTAACCTGATTTCATATGAGGGCGTGAGGGGTATGGAACAAATGGGTGGCACCAAACCAGACAATAGTTTGCTTCTACCTTTTATGCGCAATGCTGTGGGACCAATGGACTACACTCCCGGTGCAATGATCAGCATGCAGCCTGAATCGTACAGAGCTGAAAGGCCCAATGCTGCCAGCATTGGAACCAGAGCCTATCAAATGGCATTGTTTGTGGTTTTCGAAAGTGGACTACAAATGCTTGCAGACAACCCCACTCTTTATTACAGAAATTCCGATTGTACAGATTTCATTACGAAGGTGCCAACTACATGGGATGAGACTAAAGCCTTGGCAGCGAAAGCAGGGGACATAGTCGTGGTTGCCAAACGCAAAGGAGAAAAGTGGTTTATTGGCGGCATTACCAATAGTAAACAAGAGGAAAGAACTGTTTCAGTGAATCTTGACTTTCTGACTGCCGGAAAGACGTATATCATGACCTATTTTGAGGATGGTATCAACGCAGGCCGGCAGGCAATGGACTACAGAAAGAAAACCATCCAGGTAAAAGCCGGTGATAAATTTGAAATCAAAATGGTCCGCAGCGGCGGATTTGCAGCCGTGATTTCGGAAAGTTAAACTATAAATTACACTCCATCAGCTAAATAGCCTATTTCCAGCTCATCAAGCCTTTCCTGCATCTCCCGGCCAAAATGAGTCGATAGCATTCTTTTGCACGAAAACTCAGATAAAAGTTTTTCCAGCTCCACGTAATTCATGTGTCCCTCTATCTGCGTGCCGAAGAAATTACATTCGCAAATAAACACTTAAACAGATATATGGTTTGTGCGCTTTTGTATTTATCCAGCCAAGGTATCCTTAAATCCGTCCACTACTTTTTTCGGCTCATCTTTACTTATTTTTTGTGCGGTACTTTAAGATTGCCGTAGGAATTTGCTCCTGAGGCGATTTTCGATAGCGTATGGACTGATAATTCGAGATAAAATCTGACCACTCAAGTTTAAAACAAAATAACCAGCAGGACTGCATACCGCAGGGCCTGCTGGTTCGAGGGAAAAGAGAGCTATCTTTTGTAGGCGCCTAACTCCGCGATGGCGGTTGCAGTGCCGTTTTTATAGTCTGATTTAACGATCATTCTGAAGTACCTGAAAGATGCCGGTTCCAGCAGCTCAAGATATTGCTTGGTTCCGAGATTTTCAAAAGTGTATGCACCTAACGATTTCCAGTTTATGTTATTTGAGCTAACCTGTATTTCGACAAGCTTAGCTGCTCCATCCAATGGAGTGCGCTGTATGTAGGTAAATCCATTAACCAAGTTCTCTGCCTTCATATCTATCGTAACGACATGTGGATAACCATGAGTTTTATCCATGTGCCAAATGGTATTGGTCTTATTATCCAAAGTGTTTTGAGGTACCCGTCCTGATGGAATATCATAGTCTTCAGTTCCTGCCATCCATCCGTTACGTTCGTATTCAATAGCCGGACCTGTAACTTTTACAGTTTGCACATTAGAATAAAAGGTGTCAATTGAAAGAGAATCCGGCACGTATAAGGTTCGATATTGAAAAGTCTCATGGCCAGCCAGGGTATAATTGTCAAGCCGGGTAACCCCGCTGTCTACAGGTACCATGATCGTATGCGATTTTTCATTTTCATCGGTGTAAGTAAGTTCAGTAGCAATAACTGTCGAATCTGCTGCTCCCCAGGTCACATCAACCTTTCCGTTGATAAGTATGGCGGTTTTAACAGGCCTGGCAAGTAATGTATTGATATAGTTATCACCATAAACCCTCCCAATTAGATTGGAAGTAACCGACCTGTTGTTATCCTTATCGTACATGATCAGGTCGAACGAATATGAGCCCTCTCTCAAATCTGTCAGCCATACACTTACGGTATCCGTTTTGGGTGCGATATCTACAATTAACGAATCATTCTTATTGTTCCAGTATAATTTTGCCTTTGTAGTAGATGGATCTGATAATGTCCAGATTATTTTAAGGCGGTTTTTATCTGAATGAGCTTTCAAAGAATCCGGAGTTCCAACATAAGTAATTGACCCCTTTTTTATAAAATCAATGTAGGTGGAATCCATTTTGCTGCAGGCTGCAAGCATAGCAGCAAAAACAATGATTATGATGAGCTTGTCAGCATTTATTTTTTTTAATTTCATGTTAATCTGTTTATGTGTTTATTTGATGAAATTATTAGTCCCTGCTCCCAAAAAAGGTGAGTTCCGCAATATAGTGATGGTCAAGAGCGCCCCACACCTTGTTGGTTTTCCAGCGCAGGTATCTGAATTTTGGTGTTCCCAGGGGGATATCAAATTCTTCACCATCGACAACTGCATATTGAAAATCTTCAGTGGTTACCATTCCCTGTGGTGAACCGGAAGGTTTAATAGATTGGAACTCTCCTATTAACGTCCAGCTATCCCAGGAACCATCCTGATTGGGATCGTTACTACCGTAGAGCTCAAATACCTGCGGATCGCCGCCCGTATACGCACCATCTGTGGCCTGCTGCCCGCCGCCCAAACGATGATAAAACTTAAACCTGCTGAGACTAACATCTGCGCCAAGATCAAAGGTGAACCATTGAGGCAAACCTGTTCCCGGTTTAGTATGAAAGACATTTCCGCTGTTCCAGCTGTTGTCCCAAAGATTGATCATACCAGTACCACAGCAATGCTGCACATATGTATCGGTTGGAAGTTTTACCTCTTTAAACTTCGTTTTATCCAGCTGTTGTTCAAATATCGGCGTAAGCTCCGCATAGGCCGTATCAGAGTGGTTATCCCACCTGTCGCGAACGTAAACCGCAAACTTTCTTTTTACCGGTGCAAAACCACGCACATTTACAAAACCCGTTTTTCTTTTGGTATAAAAAGCATCGGCCGGGACGTAATCTCCTATTGAGTCCTGTACGAGGATGTTGAGCACCAGGTTTGCTTCTGATGGGTTGGTAAAAGATACCCTGATCCCACCAAAATTCTCCTGGATGAACAAGCTTTCAAACGTCTGCTGAATAGGAGGAGTTAAAGGTTTTACTTTTACCACCACCGGTTCCGACGCATTCTCTCCTCTGCTCACAGCATAAAGCTTTACTTCATACTCTCTGGTATCGGCAAACCCGTCTATAGTAAGTGTATTCTTATAATAAGTAGTCTTAACCTCACGCTCTACACCTGGCCTGATGGAATAGGTTGCTTTGACATACAGCATATTAGCCGGTCTCTCATAGGTGATGTTTGCTCCGCCTGGCAGGTTTTCGACTCTTACATTGCTAACTGGTCCCGGTGCGGCGTCATTTTTATTGAATGGCTCGGTATCTGCATCTTTACACCCGGAAATTGTTAATAAAAACAGGCAGGCCGACAATAAGTATCTAAACATGATCAAAGATTTTTTTGATGAAATATTCATTTTATAACTGTTCATTACCATCCGGGATTTTGGTTCATCCGCTTGTTACTCAACAACTCACTCTCCGGCAAAGGCCACAAATAGTCCCGGCTCGTAAATGTTTGGTTGTAAATCACTCTTTCACGGTAATAAGACATTGCATCTTCCTGAATCAAATCCCAGCCTGTAATCGGTTTGTTCAATTCAGTGATTGCCTCCTTCCATCTGCGCAGGTCCCAGAAACGCTGACCTTCAAATGCAAGCTCAATTAACCTTTCTGTATGAAGGATATCACGCATGCCATCTTTGGTGGTGTATTTTCCCGGATTTTTTGAATAATTGGACCAGGAATCTTCAACAGAATATAGCCCTGCCCTTTCCCTGACTAGGTTAATATATTTGTATACCTCAGAATTTGGTCCGCCGACTTCATTTTCTGCTTCAGCATACAAAAGATACAGATTTGCCAGCCGCATCATCGGCCATGGATAAGTCTGTACTGTATATGTAGTCTCACCTATTACATTGTTGAAATTTACCAGTTTCTTTGGCCAGTAACCAGTTACAGAATAACTCGACTCATTTTGAGCACTTGCTGGCTGTCCTTTTTTACTGGATACAAAAAAGAGGTTCTTGGTATCATCAAACAAACCTTGACCATACCAGATTCCACCGTCAAAACCAAGATCTGCATAAAAGCGTGGCTCGCGATCGAAGTTTAACGAAGCAGTAACATAGCCTTCCTGTAAATAACGGCTGTCCTGTGAAGAAACACTCTTAAGCTTAAAACGTCCGGAATAATCATAGTCT
Organism: Pedobacter ginsengisoli; assembly: GCF_030244015.1. GTDB lineage: Bacteria > Bacteroidota > Bacteroidia > Sphingobacteriales > Sphingobacteriaceae > Pedobacter > Pedobacter ginsengisoli. Next base: position 1,361,627 of record NZ_JASSYX010000001.1, on the reverse strand, counting down.
TTGTCTTCCTTTATCGGCACACCATTCTTACTGTAGAACATTTCTGCAATTTTCAATGGAGGTGCTATATTGCCCGAAGTTGTACCATTAGATCTTTTAGCAGGGTCGAGTCCGCGGGGAGTAGCCTGATTCTGTAAACTACCTACAAGACTATTGGTATTTCCCCAGATGATTTCAGGATTCCACTTTTCGCACAGCGCATTACGGATATTCATCTGGGTTTTTATCGTATCAGATATCTTATATTGGAAGAATGCGGGATTAAAGGTGTAAAGTTTATGACCGAGAGATTCACAAAATTCAACTGCAGCTTTAGCAGCATCTCTTGCGCGAACCCATTTCTGAGGGTCATGCGTTGTATTAAACAATACATTTCCCTCAGGATCTTTAAACCCGGTATAGTCAGGGTTACCATTAAAAAGCGGGCTCGCTGCAGTGACCAGTACCTCTGCCTTAATGGACATCGCAACTGCTTTTGTAACCCGGCCCAGTTCGGTAACTTCATTATCTATCTTATCTGGCAGATTTGGTAAGGCCTCGTCCAGAAGCTGTACAATATAGTTTACGCAGGAATCCACCGGAGCTCGTACCGGGTATACTTCTTCTACGCTGGCATCTACAGGTACATTTACCTTGATGGTGGCAATAGGCCCATACATCCGGAACATATAGTAATGATAATATGCCTTCAAAAATTTAGCCTCCGCCGCCCATCTGGCCTTTTCAAAGTCAGGCATGTCCGGTACCTGGTTAATATTATCCAAAAAGATATTGCATTCGCGTATACCTTGATAAAGGTCCTTGCCACCATTTACCCCTTGCCAGTAGTTCATGTATGAACCAGACTTATTTTGATTTCCACGAGCTATCTTCCAGGCGTTTGAACCACTGGTAGCGGGAAGCCAGAACTCATCGCCGCCCGCATTCGCCACATTATTTTCGAAAGAACCAAGGGCAGGCATATAGTTGTAACAGCTAAATAAATACCTTTCGGCGGTGCTCCGCAGACGAAAAGCATATTCTATAGTAGCTATGTTGTCCGGCGTAATGTCCAGAAACTTCTTACAAGCGCCGAGTACGCACAGGACCGTCAGGATCAGAATTATTTTTATTGATTTCTTCATGATGATTACTTTTTAGAATGATGCCAGTAAACCGATATTAAACACACGCTGTACCGGATAGCCGAGTCCATTTCCAGCCATTTCGATATCCCAAAGTTTAAAACTGCTAAATGACAATAGATTGGTACCATTTACGTATGCACGGAATTTTTTCATTGCAAATCTTTGTGAGAGTTTTTGAGGCAGAGTATAACCTATCTCCAGCTGTTTAACCCTGAGGAATGCTCCGCTTCGCATAAACCAGGTACTTCTTTGGGCATTGTTCTCTGTGCCTACATTCGTGATGCTGAGACGTGGCCATAAAGCATAGGCATCCTGGTGTTCCTCAGACCAGTGATTGTCCGCATAAGCTTTGAGCAACTGATTCTGTGGCAAGCCGGGCAAAACTTCATCCGGAGAATAGTAATAATTTATGAACGGAGCAGTAGCCATCGCGTCAATCCAGAAAGATTCACGTCCAAGTCCCTGAAAAAAAGTTGAAAAATCAAAATTCTTGTACCCGAGAGAGAAACCAAAACCATAAGTGATCTCCGGCGTAGTAGGATACCCAATCGGCACCTGGTCCAAAGTGGTGATCTCACCATCTCCGTTTACATCATAATATTTAATGTCTCCGCCACCGTACTCTCCAAATTGCCTTGGTGACCTCAGTGCCTCCTCATCATCTATAAACAGTCTTTCAGCTATGTAACCGTATTGTTGTCCGATTGATAATCCAACATGCCGTTTCCAAGGAGCTTCGTCATAAAATGGCTCCTCAAATTTAAGGTATTTGCTCGCTGCATAGGTGAAATTGGCCATAGACTGCAGCCAAAAACCACTTGAAAACGAATGGGTATAATTTAAAGAGATGTCAACACCCTTACCTTCTGCTTCTCCTATATTTGCCTTTGGCTGAGCGGAAAGTCCCATGGTAGCCGGAGTAGCGGTACGGGTCATTAATATGCCGCTTCTATGTTCTTTGAAGAAATCTACCTGTAAGCTATAGTCTCTGAAGAGATCCAGCTCTAAAGCAACATTTGTCTTCTTTGCAGTTTCCCAGGTGATGTCATTGTTGGCATACCGGGAAAGTGAAATCCCATTTCTTGAATAACCATTTTCACGTCCGAAGACCGCACCTCTTCCCGCATCATTCATATTTACATTAGATAAATACAAGAAACGATCAGTAGCCGACCCGATCGCATCATTTCCTGATAATCCGTAAGTTCCTCTCAATTTAAGCTTGGTGACGACGTTTTTCAGTGGTTCCCACCATTTCTCATTGGAAATGTTCCAGGCTACGCCGGCTGAAGGAAACAAGCCCCACCGGTTGGTCTCATAGAATCTTTCTGATCCGTTGTATCCGAAATTTACCTCAGCATAATAGCGGTTATCATAACCATAAGTAGCGCGGCCGGCGAGTCCTACATTCCTAAAAGGCAGCGAAGATTGTAAGTCACTGACGACACCAGTAAGCTCATTACGAAGCATAAATACAAACAGCCCGCTCAGGGAGTGTTTTTCATTGAAAATCCGGCTGTAATTCAACGATGACTGCATATAGAATTTCGAATTGACAGTCCTGTCCCCTGGTACATAATCAAGATACTCAGTACCTGTTTCCTCATTCAGCAGGTCAATTTTATAGGTATTTGCTTGCTTATCATAAGCACCGGCTTGATACCAAAATGGCCTGTAGGTTCTTCTTACATCAAAAAAATTATTTCGTGTGATATTCAGCAATGCGCTGAAGTTCAATCCTGATGTCAGCATACCGAGGTCTTGTTTAGCCTCAAACTGCGCAGACATGTTGGATCTCGAATAATTTTTATATCCTTTTACCAGCTCGGAATAAGGGTTTAACAAATAAGCTCCGCTTCCGTTATCATAATTACCAAACATGATATGCTTCACATAAGAATGGTCTGCATCTACAGGATAATAGGCCGGAAATAGTACTGGATTGGTACGCATCACTTTTTTGTAGATGTCTGCCCCGTCGCTTACCGGACCTGAATAATCGTCAAAGCTTCCGCTCATCCTCACAATAACCTCAGTGCTCTTGGTCAGGTTTACATTAACATTAGACCTCAGCGTATAGCTTTTCAAGTCTATATTGCTATTGAAATCGTTCCTCTGATCAACTTTAAGGATGCCGTTATCCTGGTTTACGGACCCGGCGATAAAATAACGTGCAACTCCACCACCACCAGTTACATTGAGATTTGCCCGCTGATTCATGGTATAATCGTTAAACAATGTTTTTTTCCAGTCGGTAGCAGGGTACATATACTGGTTTACTCCCGCCTTGGTATAATCTATTTTTTGATCAGTATAAGGCAAGATTCCCAGTGGATCACGTGTCAGCACGGCCTCATTGTTCAGCTTCATATAGGTAATTGGATCGGCCAGCTCTACATCTCTTGTTGGTGCAGATAGTGAGTTCTCAACTCGAAAATCAATTGATGCCTTTTGAACCCTGCCTTCTTTGGTGACGATCAAAATTACGCCATTAGCTGCCCGGCTGCCGTATAATGAGGTGGCAGTTGCATCTTTCATAATGGAAAAACTTGCAATATCGTCTGCCTGCAAACGCGCTAGGTCGGTCGTTGTCACCTCAATATTATCAATAAGAATCAGCGGATCTCTTTTATAACCAAATGATGTCACCCCGCGAATGAAGAACTCAGCATTGTCCTGCCCCGGCTCTCCACTGCGCTGATAGGCAATAACACCAGCTGCCCGCCCGGCCAGTGCAGTCGTCAGGTTGCTTGACGGCACTTTCAGTTCAGATGGTTTAATCGAGGTTACAGAACCGACCATATCAGTTTTCTTCTGTTTACCAAAGGCCACAACGACCACCTCGTCCAAGCCGTTGTCTGATGACTTCATAGTTACATTGACTGTGGGTTTTCCGTTGATAGGTACCTCCTGGGTTTGAAATCCCACCATAGAAAACACCAGCACCGCGTTGTCATCCGCAACGTCGAGGATATATTTACCGTTCTGATCTGTCGTAGTCCCGGTTTTGGTTCCTTTGATTGTCACAGATACCCCCGGCAGAACGCCTACTGAATCACGGACAGTTCCCTTTACGTCTTGCCTCATCGTTGGTATCACTGTACCCGGTTTGGCACCGGTCTGTGGTGCCAGTACGACAATGGTTTTGTTGTTGATCACATAGGTAAGCGGCTGAGCTGAAAAGCATTGGTCCAGTACTTCTTTTAATGGGACATTTTTGACCTTGATACTTACCGGCAAAGCCTGTTTTAGCATAGAAGAACTCATTATGAAACTATAATCAGTCTGTCTGCTGATGTCATCAAAGATTTCCTTCAGAGAAGCGCGTTCCTTGTCTATACTTATTTTCTGCGCATATGTGGCGGAATAGGCATGCATGAAGGAAGTGATCAATAAAATGCAAATTAGCTTCATTACTAACAGGAATTTAAATGGCATACGGGGTCTTATCCCGCAGGGAATTACATTATAAAATTTATACATTTGGTTGTCAGCTTGATTTATAATTGGTTTAAGCGAATTGATTTAAGTTGCTGATATTAGCCCTGGGTGCTGCGAACACCCGGGCTTTTTATTGAGAGCAACTATTATGTTTAAAAAATTAGTAACTATTTAGACATAACAATAACCCTCCTTCCCTCAACTTTAAAATGAACTTCTCCGGTTAATTGCAGATTTTTCAATAATTCTGATATGTTTTCATAGCGCTGCCCCCTGCCATAAAATCCTTTGTTTTTCATGTTGCCCCTGTATTCTATTTCTACGTCATACCATCTCGCGGCCTTTTCCATGATGCTGTAAATGTCCTCGTCCTGATATACAAAATATCCGTTTTTCCAGGCAATAGCATCTTCCACGTTCACGTATTTCACAGTCAGTTGGCCGTTTGCAGATGATACTCCGGATTGGCCCGGCTTTAACATCGCTGCCCGGCTGCTGTTCCTTAACCTCACAGAACCCTGCAGTAAGGTGGTATTTACATCTCGGCCTTCTCCATAAGCATTGATGTTAAAATGGGTGCCCAACACCTCGACCTCAGTGCCTTTTACCAGTACCTTAAAGGGAGAATTTTTATTTTCGGCAACTTCCAGATAGGCTTCTCCGGATAGCTCTATCTTACGGGATTTGCTGCAGAAAACCGCAGGAAATTTAATAGTAGATTCGGCGTTCATCCATACTTTAGTTCCATCAGGCAACAGCAGCTGCGTCTCACCACCCCTTGGGGTCGAGATCGTATTGTAAACTTCTTCTGCTTCTGTAACCGGCTGGGCTGCCATAGAATTATAGACAATCCGGCCATCTTCACTTTTTAGAATCACAGTTTTTCCCTGGCTGGCCACTATCCCATTTCTGGAATCATCAAGGACAATGGTAGAGCCATCCTGCAAGGTCAGTATCGCTTTATGGCTTCCGGGTTTTATCACATTGGTTTTTGCAATCTGATCCTTTAAAACCGGCATACCTGCAGAATTCATATAATAATAGAATAATCCTGAACCCAGGATAAGCAGTACTGCCGCAGCTGCAGAAAACTTATACCATAAAAACCGGTCCGTCCTGGGTTTACCCTGAATTTCTCCCTGCAAACGATTATATATCCGGCCTATAATTGACTTTTCATCACCCAATGTCGTAGTATCCCATGGCTCATCAGCCAGGGCGAATTCATCAGTATATGCTTCAAAAAGTTCTTTCTCCTGTTCAGTGCAATGGCCGGCGGTATATTTTTCATACAACAGAGTGTACTCTTCTTTTGTCATGATTTATGTTTGGTTAACTGTATAGTACCAAATCTTCCGGGGCACACACATACTTTTAAAAAGTATTTTTTTTAATAATAAATTTTATAGCTTAGGCAAACCAAATTTAACCACACAAATGGACACCGACCACGAACTATGGGATAGTATCAGGGAGGATAATGAACAGGCGTTTGCCACATTGTTTTACCGCTATTCTGCTAAGATCTATAGCAGTGCCTATTCCTATATCAGGGATCCGGTCGCGTGTGAGCAGATTGTCCATGACATATTCATCACACTGTGGACCAACAGAAAAAACCTTAACATTCAGTCATTCAAAGCATATTTAACTTCTGCCTCAAGATACCGTGTTTACAAACATATCACAGCCTGCAAAGTAATCCCAATCGACTATAAAGAAAACCTTGAAGAATACGTTTTTGCAGACTATACCTCTCAAAATAAAGGATACAGTAACTTAGCACGTCAGGAATTGGAAATGGAGGTAGACTCCTGCCTCAGCAGTTTACCTAAACGATGCCGGGAGATCTTTGTTATGAGCCGTAAACATGAACTGTCCAACGATGAAATTGCCGAGCAGCTCGGAATTTCCAAGCGAACAGTAGAAAACCAGCTGACCTACGCTTTAAGACATTTACGTTTTTCTCTGAAAGATGTATCCGTAGTCTTAATTATTCTTGAAGGGTTATACAACCTGCGCTCTTAAGTCCTGACCGGAGTGATGCTGTTTACATAGTTTTTCATTACGGGAATATCTGCTGCTGCCCAGTCCAGATCCGGAAGTTCATTTGCATTAAACCAACAATAATCTGCATGCTCTTTTAGTGCGATCATACCCCCGGTGATCTCGCAGACAAACGGAATGAGCCTGATGTTAAAATCCGGATAAACATGTTCATTGGCTGGCATTTCAAAGATTACCTTAATATCGAGGTTCAATTCTTCTTTTATTTCCCTGATCAGGCAGGCCGATGAGGTTTCCCCTTTCTCGACTTTTCCCCCGGGAAACTCCATCTTTAAAGGAAGCTTCATTGTAGTACTGCGCTGCGTCACTAGTACCTGTCCCTTAGGACTTACAATAATAGCACAGGCAACATCAATCATAAGTTCATTCGTTCCCGTTTCTATATTCAAACGTAGATGTTGATCCTCCGACAGAGCCTACAGCAGAATGCAAATGGGCAACCGAAACAGTAATCGGATAGCCGTCACTGTCGTAGGTATAAGTGTAGGTTGAAGTTAAAGTAGCCCCATCAGGATAGATAATAACAGCCTTTAGCAGATCATTGACAGAAAAACTATCAAAAAACTCAGCACCCGTATAATATTTTTGTCTGCTGTCTTTAAATCTGCTGAATTTATTTCCATAAGTATTCACCACCTTTATAATCACATTCGATTCAGATTCAGTTTCAATGATGTTATTGTCCTTATATTTAATCTTTGTTTTTTGTGCAATTACCCCATTTTCGCTAATGTTTATGTCAGTGATCAGCTCGCCCGAATAAGCAAAGCTATAAGTAGCCTCTTTTTGAAGTGTACCGCCATCATATGATTTCGCGATTATTTTAACAGGCTTGCCTCCGCTATAAGTGAAAACCGAGTTATTAGATATATTGCCACTTCTGACTTCGATTGCTGCGATTTCCTCACTCTTGTAACTATATTTGATTTCCTGGGTACTGCCCGTTTTGATACTGATCATCCTGTTCTTATCGTCATAAGTGTAAGTGCTCACGCTGGTGGCGCCATTTGATATCTCCGTTACTTTGGAAAGTAACTTAACAGGGGCTTCCTGCTCATCAGCTTCCTTTGGCTTATCTTTCTTACAACCTGAAAGCGCAAAAGCCATGCAAATAATTAAAATTGTAAAATGCTTGTTCATCATATTGATTCGTTAATTTACCCTAATTTAAACTTTTATTCCGTTAAATAAAAACAATTCATTATCCTCCTGTTTTCGTCCATCCTTATCATGTCTGACTTCCATTTACTTTCCTGCTGCCTTCCATCTCACCTCTGGTTTCGGAACTCTGCATCAACTCTCTGACCATAATCCAGAGACCATTGCATGACCCAAAGGGTTGTTCAACGGCCTTGCAGCAGTCTTTAAACCAAGAGGGAGATGCAGGGGAGCATGAAGGCGGTAAGACGGGAAAACTACCTTAGCGGTGATATCAAATCTTTTATTAACTTAGAGATAACCATTAACCGCTGTCATAATCGATTCACGTGCATCAACTAAGCCCTATATTCAGGAATATATTCTGCCTACTGTGTTTGTTTATATTTCATTACAGTGCCTGCGCCCAACCCAACGCACCTGATGCTCCCAACATTAGCTATACGACTCCGAACATCTACTCTAAGAATATCCCCATCAATCCATTAGTACCACAAAATACCGGAGGGCCTGTTCCACGTATCCCGTATGCAAATGTAACTACCTTTGCAGGCAGTGTCACCGACCAGCCAGGGCAGACAGACGGTGTAGGGACCGCAGCCAGATTTGACCGGCCAGCTGGTCTTGGTTCTGACAGCAACGGCAATATTTATGTTGCCGACGGCTTCAATGACATCATCAGAAAAATAACTGCAGACGGCACCGTAACCACTATAGCAGGCACAGGGGTGGCCGGTCATGCAGACGGGAATGCGCTCAACGCCAGATTCAACAGGCCCTGGGGGGTATTGCTGGACAATACAAGAAATATTTATGTAGCCGACAAGGACAATCACGTGATCCGCAAGATCAGTCCTGCCGGAACAGTAACCACTATTGCCGGGACAGTGAACAGAGAAGGTGCGGTCAACGGAACAGGTACCTCGGCTAAATTTTTCAGTCCGGAGAATATGGTATTTGATGATGATGGCAATATGTATATCGCCGATACAGACAATCACCTCATCCGGAAAATGACACCTGCCGGTGAAGTCACTACTTTTGCCGGCTCCGGTGATCCCGGAAAGATAAATGGTTCCGGAACCGCTGCAAGCTTTAATAAACCAATCGGATTGGTCATAAACCGCATCACAGGCGATATTTATGTAGCGGAATATGGCAATCATCTGATCAGAAAAATAACTCCAGACGGACGTGTCTCCACATTTGCAGGCAGCGGGCTGCCCGGCAATTCCAATGGAACCGGTGAATCGGCGAGTTTTGATCGCCCATACGGATTAACCATAGACAAACTGGGAAACCTGTACCTTTCTGATGCCAATGATGTCATAAAAAAAATCACTCCCGCCGGAAAGGCTTATACGATAGCAGGAAGCTTACGTGTTCCGCCCGGCTCAAATGATGGTCTGGCCCTAAAAGCCGCATTCTATACGCCGATAGGTCTTACTTTCGACAATAATTCTAACCTGTATGTTGCCGATGAAAACAACAATAAGATAAGGAAGATTACCTTGGGTGGCGGATATTTTGTGGACAAACCTCTACCGGCAGGGCTCGAACTCGATCCTTCGACCGGTGTGATTACAGGGACGCCTACAGAGGCCTCTCCTTCCACTGATTACACCATCATCGGGCACAATTCTTTCGGTGAAAGCAGTTTTGTGATGAATATCACCGTTAAGGAGAGAATTGAGCCGATAGCTCAGATTAGTCCTGCAAGCACCGAAGTTTGTGAGGGATCCTCGGTCACATTTAGGGCAACGGCTCAAAATGCTGGTTCGGCACCTGTGTATCAGTGGAAAGTAAACGGGCTTGATGCGGGGCCGGATTCACCTGAATTCAGCAGGAATGATTTCCAAAATGGCGATAAAATAACCTGTGTGGTCATCAACAATGACAACGATTCCCCCATAAATTCTGCACCTTCCAATGAAGCGGTTGTTACCGTCAAACCTTTGGTGACGCTTATTGTCAATATATCAACTGATCAAAACAGTCAGGTATGCGCAGGCACCCGCGTCAATTTCACCGCCTTCTCTCCTACTAATTCATTGAGTTCTCCAAGATATGAATGGCATATAAATGGACAGTCTACAGGTGTTATGGGTATCAACTTTAGCAGCGCAACTCTTCGGGACGGCGATCAGGTGAACTGTACGCTTACTGCCCCGGCAGATTGCGTTGTCAATCCGTCAGCAACGTCCAATATCCTGACCATTACCTTTCTTCCTGAGATACTATGCAGGGTAAGTCCGCCCAATGCATTCTCCCCAAATGGCGATGGCAACAATGATTCCTGGATCATCCCGGCATTGCTCAGTTATCCTGATTGTACAATTCAGATTTTCAATCGATATGGCGAATCAGTGTTTCGTTCCAAGGGACATGCCAAACCCTGGGATGGCAGCCACAAAGGCAGGCCTCTTCCGGCAGGCACTTACTATTACGTGATTGGTCTAACTCCTGACCTTAAAAAACTTTCGGGAGCGGTGACGATATTACGTTAAACATTTTCCCGGGATATGGTGTTGTTAGGTTGAAGAACTAAATCAATTGCCATGAACAAAACAATAGCATTAGTCATGATTGTATTGGGAATCTTAATGCTGGTCTGGACTGGCTTCACCTATACCAAAAAGGAAAAAGTAGTTGACGCTGGCCCGATACAAATCTCGGCAGACAAGGAAAAGAGCGTCAACTGGCCACCATATGTTGGCGGCATTATTCTCATAGCAGGCGTGGTTATTTTGGTGACTTCTAAGAAATCGTAGTAGGCTCTATTTTGTAAATGGTCGTCTGACTGTAAACCTCTCCGGGCCTTAATATGGTATTGGGAAATGTCGGGATGTTGACCGCATTGGGATGGTGCTGTGTTTCTATACAAAATCCCTCATAAGCGTTATAACCACTGCCGTTCCTGCCATTCTTTACGTCCAGATATTTACCTGTATAAAAATGAGCAATGGGTTCAGTGGTGTATACTGCAAGAGTAAGCCCGCTTTTAGGTTCAGAGGTTTCTGATGCGAGAGTCAGCTCACCATATTCCTTATCCAATACATAGGTTTGATCGTAACCTTCTTGAGGATCCCAGTCCTGCCCTATTGGTTTAGGAGCAAGGAAATCGTGTATGGTGCCCTCTACCGGGATCAACGTTCCGTCAACAACATAATTATCATCCTGCTTCAGGTAGTTGCTTGCAGGCATTCTGTGAATATGATCTTTTACGGATCCGCCCTCCGGCGATAAATTGAAATATCCATGATGGGTCAGGTTAATTATAGTGGCTTCGTCTGTGGTTGCCTTATAATCAAGGATCAGTTCATCTTCGTCTGTTAATTTAAAAGTAAGGTCTACGGTGAGGGTTCCGGGAAAGTTCTCCTCCCCCGCAGGGCTTACATAGCGCAAGGTTAAACTGGGATCTATAGTTGATAAAACTTCCCAGACCTTTTTATCAAAGCCAGACACCCCGCCGTGCAGACAATCGGCACCATTGTTTTTTGCCAGTTGATAAGCTTTTCCATCAAGGGTAAACTGACCATTCTTGATGCGGTTGGCATAGCGCCCTACTACAGCGCCCAGGTATGGGTAAGCCGCCAAATAATCTTCACTTACATACTGATCGAATTCATCAAACCCCAAAACGATATCCTGTTTTTTACCCTGCTTATTGGTCACTACAAACTCACTTATGATGGCGCCGTAATTGTATATTTTAACATAGGTTCCTTTGGTATTGGTCAGTTCTACCGCAAGTATTTCTTTCCCTTCCACAGTTTTTCCGGTCTTGATTAGCTTCGTGTTCATATGTTTATAATAAATGTCTTTATTCTGAGTTTGAATTTACAGGATTCGGTACATAATTGTATATTAGCCCGCTTAATATTTGAGGCAATACTATCAATACTTTACCGAAACTAAAACATAAATCTGAAATATATTACAATGAAATTTGAACTGACCAAAAAATTCTCTGAAAGATACGGACAAGAACCAGCAGCACATTACTTTACTCCGGGCCGGGTAAACCTGATTGGTGAGCATATCGATTATAACGGAGGTTTGGTTATGCCATGTGCTGTAACTTTGGGGACCTGGCTGGTACTGGCTCCGAATAATGACAATGTGATCAGGTTCAATAGCCTGAATTTTGAAGAACAGGCAGAAATACAACTTGCTGACAGCTATACTAAAACAGGCCCGGAATGGTACAATTATCCGCTGGGTGTCTTCAACGAGCTGCAAAAAGAACACAGAATCCCAACAGGATTAGACCTTTTGTTCTTTGGCAATATTCCGATCGGTTCTGGCTTATCCTCTTCTGCTTCTATTGAAGTTGCCATGACTTATGCCCTGAACCACTACTTTAACCTCGGATTGGATAAAATTGAGATTCCTTTGCTTGCGCAACGGGTGGAAAACCAGTTTATAGGAGTAAACTGCGGCATCATGGATCAGTTTGCGGTTGCGTTTGGCGAAACGGATAAAGCTCTGGTGCTCAACTGTGATACCTTAAAACACAAAGTGGTAGACTGCAATCTTGGGGAGTTTAACCTGGCTATTATTAATACCAACAAACCTCGTAAACTTGCGGAGTCTAAATATAATGAGCGTGTTGCCGAGTGTCAGACTGCTTTAAAACAGTTGAATGAAGAGATTAAACTCCATAATTTATGTGAGCTTAATGCAGAAAAATTTGCATTGCACAGTCACCTGATTACCGATGAGACCGTTTTGAAGAGAGCAACTCACGTGATCAGAGAAAATGACAGGGTTGGTCTGGCAGCAAAGGCGCTGAATGAAGGTAACCTCCAGGAATTTGGCAGGTTGATGTATGCCTCACATCAGTCGCTAAAAGATCTGTATGAAGTAACAGGTGCTGAACTCGATGCGGTGGTAGAATTTTGCACAGGTTATAAGGATGTGATCGGTGCGCGCATGACCGGGGCTGGTTTTGGTGGATGCGCTATCGCTTTATTGAAAAAAGGCAGTGAGGATGATTTCACTGAAAAACTCACGGATTTTTATACTGAGCGGATCGGCTATGCACCTTCGGTATATATAAGTGAGATCGGACACGGTGCGTCAGCAATATAAATCATTTTGAAAAAACTAAAGTTAGACGAACTCCAGCGCGTAGGTATAGCAGAATTTAAAGAACAGGAAAAACTCCCGGTAGTGGTTGTGCTTGATAACGTACGCAGCATGCACAATGTCGGCTCAGTGTTCAGGACAGCAGATGGTTTTTCCGTGGCTCAGTTGATCCTGTGCGGCATTACCGCAGAGCCTCCGCATCGTGAAATAGAAAAGACTGCTTTAGGCGCAACCCAGTCGGTAGACTGGATACATTATCCGGATACACTGACTGCCATTGCTGATTTACGCAAAAGTGGTTATAAGATCGTTGCCATTGAGCAGGCTTCGGGCAGCATTATGCTGCATCAATACAGGCCTGTATTAAATGAAAAATATGCGCTTATATTTGGAAATGAAGTAAATGGTGTTAGTGATGAGGTCATGGCCGAAATTGATGAGTGTGTGGAAATTCCACAGTTTGGCACCAAGCATTCCTTTAACATTGTGATTTCTGCGGGTATTGTACTTTGGGATTTCTTTGCAAAATTGAAATTATAATTCTTCAATATAGTGCCATGGAGAACAACTTATTAAAGGCAACCGAAAACTATCAGAAATACCAGGCTGCAGAAGACGACAGAAATGTTGCCGGCAGGTAAAAAAACTCCGACTATGAAGTAAGACTGACAAACAATATTTTTTAAACCATGTTATTTGTGGTGCTATGAAAATATTTCTACTTTTTGTCCTTTCCACAATATTAGTAAGCTGCAACCATTTCGAATTTAGCCCAAACCAGTCATTTGACCGGATGTCTTTAAGAGATGTGAACGCGACAAATCTCAAAGAATTGGGTAATGGTGCAGAAGACGATACCATAAGGTTTGTACTGACTGGTGATACCCAGAAGTCCAGGGATGAAACCGTCATGTTCTGCCGGACTGTAAATGCCATTAAGGGAGTAGATTTTGTAGTTTTAGACGGTGACATTTCAGAGTTTGGGGTGCTAAAGGAAATGACCTGGATTTCCAGAACACTGGAAGACCTGACCATGCCGTACATTGCAGTAATCGGCAATCACGATGAGACTTCAAGGGGACGGGAAGTATTCCTGAACATGTTCGGACAACTTAATTATTCCTTTGTGTACGGTGGAATAAAGTTCGTATGTCATGACAGCAACAGCAGGGAGTATAATTTTAACGGCAAGGTTCCCGACATCGCCTGGCTAAAAAATGAGCTGAAACCTGCACCTGAGGTGACCGGTTATGTCGGCATATCTCATGTACCTGCAAATTCTGTAGACTTTGACAGCACCCTGGTCAAAAGCTATACTTCCGCATTTGCCCAGGCACCGGGCTTCCTGGCGTCATTAAATGCACATACACACAATCACAGTGTTTTTTATCCGGACAATTCCGGGATTCCCTATATAGTGACCGGTGCTATGGGAAAGAGCGAATTTTTATTATTAGAGATTGTTAACAACAAGTTGAGTTTTGAGCGGATATATTTTTAAGTTACAACTGATCATCTTATTGCTGCTGGCAATAAATATAAAGGTATCTGCACAGAACCTTAAGTTCTTAATCCCTGATGGCGCCGTAGTCCAGTATGCTGGTAGCATTGGTTACTTCAGCGGGGGGATCAGTTACCAGTTGTTTCCCAATCAAAGGGGAAATCTGGATCTGATGTATGGTTTTGTACCCGGCAGCAAGGGTGGTGTACTGAATATAGCCACCGCTAAATTTGCCTACAAACCCTGGAATATTAAGGTCAAAAATTGGGGTAAGATCTATCCCTTTAATCCTGGTGCATTTTTGACATATACCTTTCACAAGGATCTTTCATTAAAGTTTCCAAGTGGTCAGTATTCTCACGATTATTATTACTGGTCTGAAGCTTTGCGACCGCATATCGCATTTAACAGTGAAATTGAACTGGATGCAGATAAAGTGCTGAAAAATTCAAGAATAAAAGCTATAAGCTTCTATGGTGAGATCAATACCAATGATTATTACCTCATCAATTATCTTCAAAATATGTCGGCACTGACGATCGATGATATCTTTCAGATCGGTGTTGGGATGCGGGTTAAATTCTAAAAAACCAAGAGGGTGTCACGGTAAAAAACCGGACACCCTCTTTTCTTTTTAAAAAGGAAATATTTTATGCGTACGGAATACCGTCTTTAGAAGGCAAACTACTATGTCCCATTAAGTATTGATCTACTTTACGGGCAGCTTCCCTGCCTTCAGATATTGCCCAAACCACTAATGACTGTCCACGGCGCATATCTCCTGCCGCGAAGATTTTAGCGATATTGGTCTGGTACTTACCTTCTTCAGCTTTTACATTGCCACGGCTATCAAGTTCCACACCTAATTTTTCGATTAGACCTTCTTTCTGTGGATGTAAAAATCCCATTGCCAACAGAACCAGCTGGCAAGGCAGGTCACGCTCTGTACCTGGTTTTTCTTTAAAGTTCAGAGGCCTGCCATTGGCATCAATCTCCCATTCCACATCAACAACCTTCACCGCTTTAAGATTGCCGTCCTCATCTTTAATGAATTCTTTGGTGTTTACTCCCCAACCTCTTTCGCAGCCTTCTTCATGTGAAGAAGTTACTTTTAAAACCATGGGATAAGTCGGCCATGGCATATTCGGAGTACGTGCAGACGCAGGCATCGGCATGATCTCAAACTGGGTTACAGATTTCGCACCCTGACGGTTGGAAGTACCTATACAATCAGAACCCGTATCACCACCGCCAATCACAATCACGTCTTTACCTGTCGCCAGGATATCTTCTTCAGTTACTTCAAAGTTTTTAACACGTTTGTTTTGCTGTTTCAGGAAGTCCATCGCAAAATGGACACCTTTAGCATCCCTTCCTGTAGCCGGAAGATCCCGGGGAATGGTCGAACCGCCAGCCAAAATGATAGACTGATATTCTCTCAACAGTGTATTCAATTCTACATTAACACCCACATTAGAGTTGCACTTAAATACAACGCCCTCTTTTTCCATCAGGCTGATGCGGCGTGTTACCACATCTTTCTGCAATTTAAAATCAGGAATTCCGTAATTTAGCAAACCACCCGGTGTATCATCACGTTCATAAACCACCACTTCATGCCCGGCCTTGTTCAATTGTGCGGCAGCAGCCAATCCCGCAGGGCCTGAACCAATTACCGCTACCTTTTTACCAGTACGCAATAAAGGTGGCTCGGCTTTTATATACCCTTTACTGAAAGCCATTTCAATAATGTGTTTCTCGATCTCCTCGATGGATACCGGTGATTTGTTAATTCCCAGTACACAGGCTGATTCGCATGGCGCCGGACAGATCCTCCCGGTAAACTCAGGGAAATTATTGGTACTCAGCAAAATAGTTGTAGCAAGTTGCCAATCGCCCTTATATACTGCTTCGTTAAACTCCGGGATCACGTTGCCCAGCGGGCAGCCTGACTGGCAAAACGGAACGCCGCAATCCATACATCTCGCCGCTTCCTTATTTACCTGATCCAGCTCAAAAGCTTTTACAAATTCATTGTAATGTTTTAAACGCGCTGCAGCATCTTCTTTACCAGGAGCAGTCCTTTCATATTCTAAAAATCCAGTTACTTTTCCCATGGTTATGATATTGTCTGTTTGTTACTTTTATTCATTAATACTGCCTTGTATTCTTTAGGGAATACTTTGATGAAATGGGCCGATTGAGTCGCCCAGTCACTGATTAAAAATTTAGCAATACTGCTCTCTGTTAACTTCACGTGCATTTTCAGCAAATGATTGATGCGCAGTTCATCCTGTTCATCAAGTGGATCCAGATCGACCATCTCTTTATTGCATTTGCCGGCAAACTCTCCTTTGACATCGTAGATCCAGGCCACACCACCACTCATCCCAGCGGCAAAGTTGCTTCCGGTATCACCGATCACCAGCACTTCACCACCTGTCATATATTCACATCCATGATCTCCGAGTCCTTCTACTACCGCAGTGGCACCCGAGTTACGTACTGCAAAACGCTCACCAGCCTGTCCTCTTACAAACAACTCACCTGCGGTTGCACCATAAAGCGCTACGTTACCGATGATGATGTTTTGCTCAGGTACATATTTTACATTACCAAAAGGATAGATAGAAAGCCGTGCTCCTGATAAACCTTTACCGACATAGTCATTGGCTTCACCTTCCAGCTGAAGGGAAATACCTTTTGTAGCAAAAGCGCCAAAACTCTGTCCTGCTGAACCATTAAATTTGAAGTTAATGGTATCCTGCGGCAATCCCTGACTTTTGTAAATTTTAGATACCTCGTTTGAAAGCATGGTACCGATAGCACGGTTTGTATTCTTAACAGCAAACTCGCTGTATACAGGCTCTTTTGAAGCCAGCGCGGGTTGTGCTGCTTTGATCAGATCGTGATCCAGTATCTCAGACAATCCATGATCCTGCTCTTCAGTTTGGTATAAACTCAAGCCATTATCTTCGGCTTTGTGCAATATTTTAGAGAAATCAAGGTCTTTTTGCTTCCAGTCAGCAAGATCCACGGCACGTACACTCAATGCATCCGCCTGACCAACCATTTCCTGAATAGTCCTGAAACCGAGTTCAGCCATAGTTTCTCTCAGTTCTTCTGCCAGGAAATGGAAAAGGTTCACTACATGATCAGCCTCTCCTGTAAATAGTTTTCTCAGATTAGGGTCTTGTGTAGCCACACCAACCGGGCAAGTATTCAGATGACATTTACGCATCATGATACAGCCGGCAGTAACTAGTGCAGCAGTAGCCACACCCCATTCTTCAGCACCCAGCAACGTAGCAATTGCAATGTCCTTACCTGTTTTTAACTGTCCGTCCGTTTGCAGCACCACACGGCTCCTCAGCCTGTTCTTCACTAACGTCTGATGCGCTTCAGCCAGTCCAAGTTCCCAAGGAAGCCCGGCATGCTGGATAGATGTAAGCGGCGAAGCACCTGTACCCCCGTCAAATCCTGAAACCAGAATTACATCGGCATGTGCCTTGGCTACCCCGGCCGCAATGGTACCAACGCCAGCTTTAGAAACTAGTTTTACATTGATACGAGCAGCTCTGTTGGCGTTTTTCAAGTCAAAGATCAGCTGAGCCAAATCTTCGATCGAATAAATATCATGATGTGGTGGCGGTGAGATCAGACCTACACCCGGTGTAGCATGACGAACCTTAGCAATCCAGTCGTCTACCTTGTGACCTGGCAGCTGGCCGCCTTCTCCGGGTTTAGCACCCTGAGCCATTTTGATCTGTAGTTCGTCTGCATTGGTCAGGTAGTAACTTGTTACCCCAAAACGGGCAGAAGCGATCTGCTTGATTGAAGAACGCATAGAATCACCATTTGGCAACAATTCATAACGTAGTTCATCTTCTCCACCTTCTCCGGTATTGCTCTTTCCACCTATACGGTTCATCGCAATGGCTAAAGTAGAGTGTGCTTCGTGAGAAATGGAGCCGAATGACATCGCGCCTGTAGCAAATCTTTTTAAGATGCTTTCTACCGGTTCTACTTCACTAAGCGGAACAGCCGGACGGTTGTATTTAAATTCAAATAAACCTCTGATGGTATAAGCCTGGTTGGTCTGCTCATTGATCAGTTTAGAATATTGCTTATAAGTAGCGTAGTCATTTTTGCGGGTTGCATTTTGCAATAAGTGGATGGTCTGAGGATTGAACAAGTGCTGTTCACCTTTACGTTTCCATTTATAATTACCTCCTGTAGGCAAAATCGCATCAGGTCTGTTGGCTTGTTTAAAGATCCTGTTGTGTTTAATCAGGGTTTCCTTAGCAATTTCATCAAGCCCTAAGCCACCGATTCTCGACACAGCACCGGTAAAGTAATTGTCGACAACACTCTTATTAATACCAAGGATCTCAAAGATCTGGGCACCATGATAAGACTGCAGCGTAGAGATTCCCATTTTAGAGAAGATCTTAAGCAATCCGTTGTTTATTGCATATATATAATTACTGATCAGCTTCTCAGGAGTCATATTCAGTTCCTTCTGAAAGCCAACAATGGTTTCCAGTGCCAGATAAGGATTTACGGCTGTCGCACCAAAACCAATCAAGGTTGCAAAATGATGTACTTCCCAAACATCTCCAGCTTCGACTACAATACCAACAGCACCCCTGTGGCCCTTGCGGATCAGGTGATGATGAACAGCCGAAACAGCCAGCAAAGAAGGAATGGCAGCATGTTCAGAATCCAGTGCCCGGTCTGAAAGTATGATGACCTGGAAGCCGTCTTCAACAGCATCCACCGCGTAGCGGCAGAGCCTGTCCAGACCTTTGGCCAATGAACCGGGATTACCGTCTGCCCTGAAATAAGTTTGCAGGGTTTTAGACTGAAATACACCGGTATCAATACTCCTTAGTTTTTCCAGCTCTACATTGGTCAGCACCGGGTGCTTAATACCAACGCAATGGCATTGCATGGCATTTTCTTCCAGTATATTTCCATTGTTCCCCATAAATCCGGCGAGACTCATCACTACTTTTTCCCTGATAGGGTCAATTGGTGGGTTCGTTACCTGGGCAAACAGTTGTTTAAAATAGGACGACAGGTGTTGCGGTTTTTGAGACAAAACAGCTAAAGGAATATCAGTACCCATAGAACCGATAGCTTCTTTACCATCCTGAGCCATCGGCTTTAACAGTAAATCAACGTCCTCACGGCTATAACCAAATACCTGCTGATATCTGAAGATAGACTCCTGGGAAAGTCCGCTAAACACCACTCTTGGTTCAGGCAGCTCTTCAAGTCTGATCTGGTATTTATTGATCCAGTCACCATATGGCTTACTGCCGCATACTTGTTGCTTAATTTCTACATCACTGATGATCCGTCCCTGCTCCATATCTACTACAAACATTTTCCCAGGGGTAAGACGGCCCTTTTCAATGATCTTGCTCTGATCAAGCGCAAGCGCACCTGCCTCTGAAGCCATAATTACCATATCATCTTCGGTAATGGCATATCTCTGCGGACGAAGCCCGTTTCTGTCTAATGTCGCACCAATGATGTTTCCATCTGTAAATGAAACTGCAGCCGGACCATCCCAGGGCTCCATCAAGGTAGCGTGGAATTTATAGAATGCCTGTTTCAGTTCATCCATATCATCATTGCCATCCCAGGCCTCAGGAATCAGCATCATCAGCACATGCGGCAATGAACGACCGGAATGAAGCAACAGTTCAACAACATTATCCAAACAGCCTGAATCAGAGTTGGACTCATCAATCACAGGAAGTAAAATATCTAATTCCTGCGGTGTAAAGTAAGACGAAGCAAAAGACTTTACACTTGCCCTGAACCAGTTGAGGTTACCCTGCAGTGTATTGATCTCGCCATTATGTGCAATATATCTGAATGGCTGCGCAAGTTTCCATGACGGGAAAGTATTGGTTGCAAAACGTGAGTGGATCAGACCAAACGCGGATACTACACGCTTATCGCTCAATTCAGTAAAATATGTTCTTACCTGCAATGAGGTCAGCTGTCCTTTATAAACAATTGTCCTTGATGAAAAAGAAGCAATATAAAACTCTCCGTTAATACCTTTTACAGTATTATTGATGGTTTTTAAGAGATAATTTTTGAATACATAAAGCTTACGCTCAAAATCCGCCCCTGCTGCGACAGCATGAGGGCGTGCAATGAATACCTGCTCCATTTCAGGCTCAACAGAAAGCGCCATATTTCCAATACCGTCAGTATTGGTCAGCACCCTTCTGAAGCCCAATACTTCCAGGTTTAATTTTTCAGCAGCACGATAGATGATTTCCCTGCATTCTTCTCTTGCCTTCACATCTTTGGGTAGGAAAAGCATCCCAACGCCATAATCACCGGATTCATTCAAACTGAATCCAATTTTCAGACACTCATCATAAAGGAATTCGTGAGGTATCTGAATCATAATACCTGCGCCGTCACCTGTATTGATTTCAGCTCCGCAAGCCCCGCGGTGATCAAGATTTTCAAGAATGGTTATAGCGTCTGAGATGATCTGTTGCGACTTTCTTCCCTTAATATGGGCAACAAACCCGATACCGCAGGCATCGTGCTCAAAACGCTGGTCATATAACCCTTGGTTATCTTGTGATTGTTCCATAAGTCCGTTTAAATATTAGTTTTGGTTATAGTGTATTTATGACACTAAGATACGAATAAAAATCAAGGATTTATAATATTGGTATATTTTTTGAAAAATATGCAGTAGTTTTCAAAATGTTGATTACATAATTATCATATTAACAATATACATCGATTTCATTTACAATATTCATAATCGCGTTATTTAGAATAAATTTGCATAAGAAATACACTTTTTTTTGTCCATAAAATTGCTTTCTGAAATTATAAATATAATATTTTTTTTCATTCTTCAATCTGTTTAAGGTCAGCAGATTATGGCTGTAATGGCCAGAAACCTGAAAAAAAATAAGATTTTCCTCTTTGCGGATTGCTGTCTTTTACTACATTTGTGCCGGGCAAGTCTTTTACGATCAGCTCCTTTTGAACTCCCCCAGGTCGGGAACGAAGCAAGGGTAGAAGGTTGTAGCGATGCGATAAGAGGTGCTTGCCCTTTTTTTCTTTTCATAGTGAGATTCTCTCTTCTGTGACATATTCGAGATTTTCTTAAGAGAATCCATCTTAAATCCCTAATTTAGTCCCGCTATTATATTGATAGCATACTCATTAACCAATTGCAAATAATAAAACAACATGAAATTTTTCATTGACACAGCGAATCTTGACCAGATAAAAGAAGCACAGGACCTGGGCGTACTGGATGGCGTAACTACCAATCCAAGCCTGATGGCTAAAGAAGGAATTACCGGCGATGCTAATGTTATTGCACACTACAAAGCAATTTGTGCTATTGTAGATGACAACGTAAGTGCGGAAGTAATCTCTACAACTTTTGACGAAATGATCAGGGAAGGTGAAGCACTGGCGGCCCTTAACCCAAAGATCGTTGTCAAAATCCCTATGATCAAAGACGGTGTTAAAGCCATCAAATACCTGACCTCAAAAGGCATCAGAACAAACTGTACTTTAATATTTTCACCAGGACAGGCTTTATTGGCCGCAAAAGCAGGCGCATCTTATGTATCCCCTTTTCTCGGCCGTTTGGATGATATTTCCACAGACGGGCTACAACTGATCGAAGACATCAGATTAATATTTGACAACTACGGTTACCCGACTCAAATACTGGCTGCCTCTATCCGTGGACCATTGCATATTGTTGCATGTGCCAAATTAGGTGCTGATGTAATCACCGCTCCATTGTCAGCGATTACAGCATTATTGAAACATCCTTTAACTGACAGCGGACTGGCTACATTCTTAGCTGATCACAAGAAAGCTGCAGGCTTGTAAGATTATATTGATTACTATTAAATAAAAAAACCGGTGCATAATGCATCGGTTTTTTTATTTAATAGTATTTCCTTTCTCTAGTTTTCATTCTGCTCAGACACCTTTTTTTATTGCTGCAGAAAGCGTTTTAAATTCAGTTCCGGCAAGCACCTGCTTCACCAGTTCATAATCAATCTGCTCATCCGGCAAAATTTCTATTCCCTTCACCCCTGCCCCGTTGGCTGCATCTACATCTCTGGGTTTATCTCCTATCATTACCGACAATGACGGATCAATATCAAACATATCTATAGCATCCAGCAGCATCCCTGACAAAGGTTTTCTGCATTTACATGCTCCTGAAACCGTTGGATGGTGCGGGCAGTAATAAAAAGCAGCTATATCAGCGGATTTGCTAACGAAAGCATTTCTCAGCATTTGGTGCATCACACCAAGCTCCTGTTCAGTGTACCTGTTCAAAGCAATACCACCCTGATTCGTGATCACAATTAATAAATATCCCTCATCGTACAGTTTTTTCAATGGTGGAATCTGGTATTCAAGTATCTTAAAATCTTCCACCCTGGTTATATAATCGTATATTTCATGGTTCAATACACCATCACGATCTAAGAAAATAGCTTTATTCATTATTCAAATATCAGAATTATAATATTACTATTGGCAATGCTTGCTTAATTGTTAAACAAACACGCATCAGTCCTGTTATTAAATCAATTGTATATTTAAAAATTTACATCATGCCTTATATTAAAAAAGATCCTTCTAACAGCAGCTCTGTAAACATCTTCTTTGAAGATCTTGGAACAGGAAAACCTATAGTTTTAATCCACGGCTGGCCCGTGTCGCACGAAATGTGGGAATACCAGGTAACAGCATTGGTAAATGCCGGTTATCGCTGTATAGCCTATGACAGGCGGGGTTTTGGGCAATCGGACAGACCCTGGGCTGGCTACGACTATGATACACTGGCTGCTGATCTGCACCAGGTGATTACCACGCTGGAGCTGGAAGATGTAACACTCGTGGGTTTTTCGATGGGTGGCGGCGAGGTAGTTCGCTATTTAGGCAAATACGGTTCATCCAGAGTTTCAAAAGCAGTACTGGTAAGCAGTGTTGTGCCTCTGCTTTTAAAAACAGAAGACCATGAGGAAGGTGTGCCCCGCGAGCTATTTGACGAGATCATTGCGAATATCCACAAAGACAGGCCGGCCTTTCTCACGGAATTTGGAAAACAGTTCTTCAGTGAAGGGGTATTAAATAAGCCCGTCAGCCAGGAAATCCAGAACTGGATACATCAGCTGGCCGTGATTGCAAGTCCGAAGGCGACAGCAGATTGTGTGCGCTCATTTTCGGAGACAGATTTCAGAACTGATCTCAGCACCATTACAGTTCCTGTAATGATCATTCATGGCGATGACGACAAAACAGTTCCTATTAAAGCTACGAGCGAAATCACATCTTCTTTATTGCCTAATGCGGCATATTACAGGTTTGAAGGAGCACCTCACGGCCTGTTTATTACCCATAAAGATGAGCTAAACCAGCTTTTGCTTAATTTTATAGACTAACAATCAGTACACTATATAAATTATGCCTATATAATTTGCAGAATATATATTGTACTCCTATATTTGCACCACTTTAAACGGGAACGCTTAGAGTAAAGTTCAAAAGAACTTTGATTCCGTAGCTCAGCTGGTAGAGCATTACACTTTTAATGTAGTGGTCCTGGGTTCGAATCCCAGCGGGATCACAAAAAGAGATACTAATCAGTATCTCTTTTTTATTTTTATAAATTCCTGTTGGTCATCACTCTTACAAACTCATCTTTCTTTTTCGGCGAAATAATTACAGGAAAATCATCACTCATTACTGCATATCCCCCATCTGTTTTAAGCATTCGTTTTATCTTATTCAGATTGATGATGTGAGAATTATGAACACGCATAAAATTGTGTCCAGCTAACAGCACCTCATACTCTTTCAGGTTCTTGCTCACCATGATCTTACGGTCATCAGCAAGATAAAAAACCGAATAAGCACCCGCTGCCTCTATCCTGATAATTTCCTGCACGGGAATGAATTCAAGCTCATTAGCAAGCGACAAAGTAAGAATTGGATTGCTATTTTGCAAATGCCCCAGATTATGGATCAATGAACTTAGCAGGTGCTGCTGCGTCTCCTTCCCACGGCCCAACACTTTAGTCACCGCTTCTTTAAGTTCTTCTATATCAATCGGTTTAAGCAGGTAATCTACTGCGCTAAACTTAATGGCTTTGATCGCATAATGGTCATAAGCTGTGGTAAATATTACCGCCGGGCTCAGGCCGGACAATTGCTGAAGCACCTCAAAGCCAGTTCCCGTCTGCAGTTCAATATCCAGAAATAGAAGATCTGGCTGATGATCCCTGATCACCTTCACAGCTTCCTCAACATTACCCGCAACCGCAACGATCTGTACCCCCTCACAGTTGGCTTCAATCAGATCCTGCAGTAATTCTCTGCTTCGGACCTCATCTTCAATTATAATTGCTTTTTGCATATCACAGTTTAATATTCAAATACAGCAGAATTTTGCATACTGGAATTCACCAGGAAGCGCACA
Source organism: Pedobacter ginsengisoli (assembly GCF_030244015.1). GTDB lineage: Bacteria > Bacteroidota > Bacteroidia > Sphingobacteriales > Sphingobacteriaceae > Pedobacter > Pedobacter ginsengisoli. The sequence goes on along the minus strand of NZ_JASSYX010000001.1, from coordinate 1,336,729 downwards.
ACTACCCTGGTGCCCTCAGGATCATCATCCTGCCCCATCAAGTCCTCGACATGTACAGTTATCCGTCCCGGCGTCTCCTCATTTAAAACACCAATCCTTTCTTCAAGCAGCTTTTTATAAGGAGTACTTTCATTCAATGCCCGCTTATCATTCAGCGCCTTCGCCTTTACCCTTCCGCATCCATTATCCTCAATCACACATACCAGATACGGATTTTCATAACTGAACGTTATTCTAATTTCCCCGGCCGTATCATTATTCAGAATACCATGATACAAAGCATTCTCTGCAAAATGATAAAGAATCAGTGGAGGTATACCAGATAAACCAGAAGGCAGATCAGGATCAATTCCGATCACATAATCAAACTTGCCTGTAAACCGCATTTTCTCGAGATCCAGGTAGAGCCTCAGGAACTTTTCCTCCTGCATTAAACTGATCTCCGGATCATTCGCCTGAGACAAAAGCTCACGCATAAACCTCGAAAATCGCGAAACATAAGAAAGAGAAACACTTGTATCACCCTTATTGATAAAATACTGAAGATCATTAAGTGAATTAAACACAAAATGAGGGTTAATCTGGGCCTGCAAGACACGCATGTGCAGCTTTCTGTTGATCAGTTCAATGTCCCGGTTCTGCTTTCTGATCAGCGCATTCCGCTGGAGCAATAATTTACTCAGTTCCGTTTTTATACGATACCGGTTATAAAGCAGGGCTGCAATGATGATCACAATGACAACCACCAAAATACTGATATTCCGCAGCATCTTATCCTGTTCAGCCGTCAATAATGTATTGACCAGTCGCTGAGAAACGATTTCGCGCTCTTTCATCAGCAGTTCCAGCTCAGCCGAACGCTGATCGTCCGGGCTCGTCCCCGGATCTTCCATAATGATTTTACCGATCTCAGCGCCCAGGTATTTAGACAATAACCTCGATGCGATCCGCTTACACTCAAAACCATGAAAAAATTCATCCACCACCGGCTGCCAGTCACTATTGCGTGGAAATATTCCGGATAAACCTTCACGTTCAGTGGCAAATAAATGCTGCCTCTTTACTTTAATCCCTTTTTGCAAACTCACCACGTAAACAGTAAGCGGCACATACCCAAAAGCATTTTTTTCTTCAGAGATTCGTTTTAAGATCTCATAATCATCATACTGCCTGGATATCGGAATGTCTATCCCCTTAGTAAGCATACCCAAATCTTCCTCCATTGCGGTATGGCGCATGGTATATCCCTCCAGAGAAGAAATTGTGTCCAGAAAACGTGTCTTATCGTTATAGAGCGGCATAGCATCATTGGTGACCAGCACATTCATATCCGGCATGTATGGCGGTGTAAAACGCACCTCTTTCTGCCGCGCCGGTGTAATAGAAAAAAAGGACCAGCCAAACAACCCGCTAACCCTTGCGTCCTTAATTTCCGCATAAATGTTCTCAAAACTGCTCGCATTCTTCCATTTCAGCGAAACCTCATACCCATATTTCTCTTTGATCCACTTCACAAAAGATTCCATCAGCTCATACTCCACACCCTGCAAATTGCCGTTCTTGTCGTTGAAAATAAACGGATCAATATCGTACCACAAAGCAGTGATCGTACCCCCTTTGTTCTGCCGGACCTGCTGCCAGCTATCGGTCGATTGAGCAGAAGCCTCAAGCGCACAAAAGGTAAAAGGAAGGAAAAGAAAAAAGACACACAGTTTAAAACGTATCATCCGGGTGGTTATATCAGCTAAGATAAGAAAAAGGGGTTAAAATACTTGGGGTCTCGCAGACAGCATTTTTTTATAATCCTTCGGATCAATCGGTTTAAAAAACTCGCGCAACCTGTTCTTTGATGCCATCGTACGAAGGCCCATGTCCTTCATTAGTTCGTCCAAATGCTGAAAATTGAACGGAGCAACGCAAAGACCGCTGAACTCAGCAGCAATCGGCCGCCCATCACTTCTCCATTTTTCCATACGGGCCATCTCCGCAAACATGTCATCTGCAGGAGGAAGTATAAGTTCGTCCGCCACCGTGGCAGCAAGCCAGCTTGCTGCCACCTCAGAGGTAACCGTCGTAAACAAACTTGAGTTAAATCCGACAAATCCCATTTGCGGTAAATCAGGATGCAAAATGTTCCGGTAGAGAGAAAACATCCCTTTAGAATTTGTAATCCTTTGCTGATACTGTAAACTGAGAAAAGGCAACCGCTGTCTGAAGCCAGTTCCAAATACGACCAGGTCAGCCCTGACAGATTCCCCATTTTTCAGCACAACATCGCGACCCTCAAAACGTTCAATCTCCGTACAAAAAGCGCTGATCTTTTTACTGGCCACCCGCTCAAAAAAGCCAACCGGCTCTACCCCAAGGCTACAGCTGATCTGGTCCTCAATTCTATGCGCAGGCCGCATACCACACTGCTTAAGTTTAAACTGCTTGCTCAACAGCAATTCCAGCCCCCGCCACTGCAGCCATACCACCGGCTTACCTATTGAATGCAAAACCTTCTGGAAACTTGTTTTCTTGTGTGCATCAAAGAAAGCCTCAGAAAAACGGGAGAAGAGCAAATATTTCATATTGATGAGATTACCAAAATATCTTGGAATCTTCCACTGAGCACGGCGATATATCAGCGAACAGCTTTTACTCACATCCGAAGCCATAGTAGCTATATCCGTCGCAGATTTGGCAAAGCCCACGACGGCCACATCCTTATCGCGGAGCTGATCTTCCGAAGCCACCTCAGAAGAGTGCAGAACAATACCTCCGGCATCCTTATACGATTGGATCCCCGGCAGCTCAGGCACATAAGGATCATGAAAAGTACCCGTACAGACCACAATGTAAGAAAAGGAAAGCATCTCGCCATTGTCCAATTTTAGCTGCCAAAGAAAACCATCATAGTTCATTCTTTTAACAGTAGCTCCAAAACGGATATTATAAGGCAGCAACCCAAAGTGCCTGGCATAATTCTCAAGGTATTCCTGAACCTGGGATCCCGATGGCCACATCGGATAATCGGCAGGCATCGGAAAATCAGAAAACGCATACTCATCCCTTGTTGTCTGAGTAGTAACCCCGGCGTAAGACCTTTTTTTGTTCCATACTCCTCCAACCTGATCAGACTTCTCCAAAATTGTTACCAGATAACCTTTCTGAAGGAAAGTTTTAGCAGTAACCAGGCCGCTTATGCCGGCACCAATAATTCCTATGTGTTTCATATATATAAATTTATCTATATTGCATTAAATCAACTCATTAAAATTTTCATCTCCTCAATGATTCCCTCAATCATCACCACGATTATCGCCATTCCGATCACCATATTTAGCTGTTTCCTATACTTTAGAGTCAAAAACAGACATCAGATCCGGCACTACGAACAACAGATCGCAGACCTGAAAGACATTGCCTGGCGCGCTCAAATGAATCCTCACTTTCTCAATAACTGCCTCAATAACATTAACTCATTTATTCACAAGCTGGACAAGGAAACTGCTTCCAACTACCTCACCTGCCTGTCCCGGCTGATGCGTAAGACCCTTGAATATTCTGACCAGCCTAAAATAACCCTGGCCCAGGAACTCGATGCCGTAACCAACTACATTAAACTGGAACAGCTTCGCTTTGGGCCGGATATTGACATTAAAATATCCGTTGAAGAACAATTGCAAATCGAAAACATTCAGGTCCTGCCCTTCTTTATTCAGCCCTTTCTCGAAAATGCAATCCTGCACGGCGTCCTCCCAAAGCAAAACAAAGGGAACATCAAAATCAACATTACGGCACCAGAGCCCCAGATCCTATCCTGTTCAGTAACCGACGATGGAGTGGGACGGAAAAAAACCAATAAATCCCCAGTAGAAATACCCACGGCCAAACGTTCAATGGGAATGTCCATTACCTGCAGGAGAATAGAATTATTCAACAGGATACATGGACAATCCCTGCCCCTTACCATTCATGACCTTACAGATCAAAACGGATCAGGAACAGGAACCTCCGTTGAGATAAAGCTTGCGTTAGTTTCAGATGATCTAAATATTAGTTAATCGTTAACCCATGCATTGTTATATGCCGTCTGAACAATAGTATTGATGTCTCTTTTGGCACCTTCATCTGTCGAATTTATTGCCAGTGCCAGTTCTACTTTGTTCGGAAATTTCATAATCAGCGTACGCAGACCAGGTGTCTTCTTACCGCCCCCGGCATACAGCAAACCACCATGCCCCAGCGCTATGCCATCTGAAACTGCGAATACCCTGTTATATCCGATCCGCTCAGAATCCATAATGTCCCTGATGTCGATATCGATCACCGCATCAGAATGGACCAAATAAGCAATCATCCGCGCCATTTGAACGGTAGTCAGATAAAAACCACCCGCACCACTGCTTTGTGTCCAATCTCCTAAAGATTCCCCTTCAAGGGCTGCAGGAGCTTCGTTTAACATCATGTTGGTCGTTCTTCCCGGAGTAGGCATACAAACCGAAGCTACACCGGCAGGATTAAAAACAAGGAGATTCATTTGCTTCACATATTCCTCCCCCATCCAGATATCAAATTCCGCATCAGAAAGTTCCGCTTCTTTTGAATTAAACAAGCCACTGTTGACCAGCTTTGGAATCATGGCCCTGAACAGCGCAAAATTCGCATTGGCATAACTTGGATCCTTTGTGCCCGGAGGAACAGTCGCTACGACATTTTTCAACGTTCCCCAGCTCGTTCCGGACGCACGTATTCCCGAAGTATGCGTAAGCAGTTCCTTAAACTTCAGGTTGGCAACCGTACTGTTCTTTGGCCAGCTGGCAGGCAACCACTGGCCTATCTTGCTTTCGATATTGAGCTTTCTTAATGGCAGCAATTTGAGTACAGCAACAGCTGTAAAATGTTTGGTCACACTGGCAATGTTCACCTCAGAATTTACGGATGCAGGAAAGGTCACATTGGACCTGTTAAACCCACCAATACCAGCTACAGCACTGTCAGCCCACTGGCCATTCTTGTTGATGATGAACTGGTAACCCCTGGCAGCGGTGAGCTGCTGTTTAAGACCCTGTTTGAACAGTTCTACTTTAAAAACTTTGTCATTGGATTTGATCGGGAGACCTTTTTTACACGATGTAATGGTCGACCCCATTGCTAGTGCCAATCCGGCAAACAGAATAAATTTTGTTGTTGTTTTCATTGTTTTATTTTTTTAAACATTAGTGAATGATGACAACAAAAGTAAATTCATTCGCATCCCGTGTTTATGCCACTTTACCAAACAGGGTTTTCAATTAACGGCTGTATGTTTTGAATAAATTTATGTATATTCCACCTGCCGATTACATGTGCCCGAAATGATCAGGAAGTACTAAATAACCCAAAGATGACAACATTTAAGCTTTCCGTAAACAACAAAGAAATGTCTGCCGAAGCGGATGCAGATACACCACTGTTATGGATCCTCCGGGACCACCTTAACCTGGTTGGAACAAAGTATGGATGTGGTGTAGCACAATGTGGTGCCTGCACAGTCCACATCAATGGGAAAGCTATCCGTTCCTGCCTGTACCCGGTCTCAGCTGTCGGCAACAATAAAATTGTGACCATAGAAGGTCTAAGTGTCAATGGCGACCACCCTGTACAACAAGCATGGGAGGAATTTGATGTTGCACAGTGCGGTTACTGCCAGTCAGGACAGATCATGGCCGCCGCCGCATTATTAAAGCGAAACCCAAAACCCACGGACACCGATATAGATGCAGCGATGACCAATATCTGCCGTTGCGGAACACATGTGCGCATGCGCAAAGCCATTCATGCAGCTGCCGGGAAAGGAGGAACAGCAAAATGAGCACCATCCCTTCCATTTCCAGACGAAATTTCCTTAAGGTATCAGCCATCGCAGGCGGCGGTATGCTGGTCGGCTTTTCCATGATTGACAAAGCAGATCCCGCACTTACAGCAGACGAATTCACCCCCAATGCTTATATAAAGATAACCCCGAATGGTACCATCACACTGATGGCACCAAACCCGGAGATAGGTCAGGGCGTAAAAACATCGCTGCCTATGATCATTGCTGAAGAACTGTGCGTTGACTGGCAAAAGATCAATGTAGAGATCGCAGCGCTGGATGCGAAATACGGGAACCAGGTAGCTGGAGGCAGCGGCTCAGTACGCGGCAGATTCGAACCATTGCGAAAAGTAGGCGCCACCGCAAAGACCATGCTGGTAACTGCCGCGGCTCAAACCTTAAATGTTCCGGCAGAAGAATGTCATGCGGAAAACGGATCAGTAATTCATAAAGCAAGCGGCAGAAAATTATCTTACGGATCGCTGGCATCAAAAGCCGCCACACTGCCTGTCCCTTCCGATGTTAAATTGAAAGACCCTAAAGACTTTAAGATCATCGGAACAAGGGTTAAAGACATTGATGTAAAAAAGATCATTACCGGAAAACCCCTATTCGGTATCGATACACGGCGCGAAGGCATGCTTTTCGCAGTCGTGGCACGTTCTCCTGCTTATGGTAAAAAGCTCAAATCGTTTGACGATACGGAAACCAGGAAACTGACCGGGATCAAGCAAGTACTGCAAATAAAAAACTCAGTTGCAGTACTCGCCACTTCAACCTGGGCCGCCAAAAAAGGACGTGATGCACTTTCATTGGAATGGGAAGATGCAGGCAAACTGGAAAGTACTGCCGACCATGATGCAGCATTCCTGAAGATGCTCAGTAAAAAAGCACCCGATACTTCAAGAAACGACGGCGATGTAGAAGCTGCGATGACAGCATCACACCAGGTATTAGATGTCACCTACACTACACCGGTAGTATCCCACGCACAAATGGAGCCGCTCAATTTCTTCGCAGACGTTCGCAATGGAAAAGCAGAATTGTTCGGACCTACCCAGGTTCCCGGGTCGCTTCGCAGCCAGGTAGCCAAAGAACTGAATATAGCGCCCGAAAACATATCAATTGGACTTCCCCGTCAGGGAGGAGGGTTTGGAAGAAAACTGATGCCCGACAACGGCGTTGAGGCTGCACTCATTTCGGCAGCTGCAAAATGCCCTGTACAGGTCCAGTGGACACGGGAGGATGACATGCAAAATGACTTTTACCGTCCAAGCGCAGCTTTCCGGTACCGCGCAAGCTTTGAAAACGGAAATCTGCTGGCCTGGCACCAGTCCTCAGTCTGGCTCAACCGGGGCAACAATAGCGACACCTATCCGGCAGGAGCACTCCAGAATTTCCGGGCAGAAAGTCAGGGACTGACCACAAACATACCTATGGGCTACTGGCGGGCACCCGGTCACAATGTGCTTGGTTTTGCTGCCGAGAGTTTTATGGATGAAGTATGTCACGAACTTAAAAAGGACCCTGTAGCCTTTCGTCTGGAACTCATGGAAAAAGCGAAACAGCAGCCTGTTGGAAAAATAAGCTATGATCCGGACAAATTCAAAAGTGTGATCGAACTGGTTGCCGCAATGAGCAACTGGGGTAAAAAACAAGCCCCCGGCACATTTCTTGGTTTTTCTACCTGGTTTTCGTTCAACACGTACATAGCAGAAGTAGTTGAGCTTAAAATCATTAGCGGCAAGCCCAGGGTCCACAAAGTCTACTGCGCAGTGAATTGTGGCAAAGTAGTGAACCTCAGCGGCGCAGAAAACCAGATACAGGGCGCCATTATTGATGGCATCGGGCATGCAATGCTGACTAAGATTACCTTTGACAAAGGAGCTGTTGTAGAGACCAATTTTGGCAACTACCGTTTTCTGAGAATGAAAGAGACCCCTTTGGATGTTGTTGTAAAATTTGTTCCGTCAGAAGCCCCACCAACAGGTCTTGGAGAACCCGCCCTGCCACCGGTAGCCGCGGCACTGGCCAACGCTTTATTCGCGGCCACCGGAAAGCGCTTCAGAAAAATGCCTTTTGATGAAGCATAGGAGATATACTCAAATTTGTTTGTAGCTTTGGAAAACATTAAAATTCCTCATGGCAGTATTGCATAAAAAAGAAGAAAAGATCCAGGTTGTGTTAGGTAGACTTCCAGAAGATTACACCAACAAAGAGTTTATTGACACATTTATCCAGCTTTATTCCAAAGACTGGGGCAAGATCAAAGCAAACTACCTCAAACAATCGCAGGATAAATTACCAGGAACGGTCGTTACCATGCCTAAACCTGACCTTTATCTGCTGAGCCTTTTAAACACTTACCTGGAAAACCAAAAGAAAAAATAAACTACCCTATCAAACCCGGTCCATTATTACCATTATGAGCAATACCAACAATGCTGCAGCAACCGAGCAGATTTCCCACAATGTATATTTTGAAGGCAGAGTACAAAGCCTTGGCCTAAATACTGAAAAAGGCAAGGCAACTGTAGGCGTGATGAGACCCGGAACCTATACATTTTCCGCTTCTTCTCCGGAGCGAATGATGGTAGTATCCGGCATTTTAAAAGTAACACAGGCTGAGGGCAGCTTTATCAGCTATAAACCGGGCGAAGAATTTAATGTGCCGGCAGGATCAAGCTTTGAAGTAACCTGTGATGCTGATGCAGCATACATCTGTTATTACGGGTAATCCCGTATCTTTTTTCAAAATTTTTGCCGGCACTATTCATCCAAAGGTTTCCGAAGGGTCAGAATAATGAACTCCCGGTCAATAATCTGACCAGCATTGCTGGTAATGGTTTCCTGATGGCTGTCAGAATTGATTATAGCAAATCCGGCTGAAACAAAAAGAGCGCGTGCCTCTTCAAGACTATACAGCTTAAATGTATACTTGGTAAAGGGCAGCTTTTCCATAAAGTCCTTGGGCGCAAAGGCGACAGTAAAAAGTCCACCGGGCTTTAACACGCGCATGATCTCCTGCGCGTACGCCTTCGGCTCATTCCAGAAGTAAATGGTGTTCACAGTAAACGCACAATCAAAAAACTCATTGAAAAAAGCAAGCGTTTTGCCATTTGCCAGTGTAAAAGTGGCCTGTCCGGAATTTACCATTTTCTGGTTCGCTTTTATAGATTCCAGGACCATCAGCTCAGAAATATCCACACCATAATATTTCAGGCCTTTTGCCTGTTTAAACACCTTGGGCACATGATCTCCCCCACCGGGACCAATTTCCAAAACCCGCTGATCATCTGTCAGGCCCAGAACAAGAATGGCTTCCGATATCATGTTATGATTGTGCATAGCCATATTTTGAGCGGTCAAAATCCCATATTCGCCGCTTGGACAGTTCAGCTGTTTAGCAATTTCCATGAGCTGCGTTTCATCCTTTATTTCAGACATGCTATCTAATATTTGGTTAAAGCACCAATCTACATTTTTATTGACAATTTTGCCATTCCAATTTCTGAAATAAAAAGAACAAGCATGGGCTCAGGCAAGCCTGATCATGCACTGCACATCCTTCTGGCTCAGGTAAAGCTCCACACAATAACCCTGCGGATCAAGGCCAGGATATGTAAGCAACTGGTTAAAAGCCTTTTCAATACCGGCGACATCCTTCATAAAATCTTTAATCAGCAGGCTCACATAACGTCCTTTTTCTATTGTAATGGTCTCCAGCTTCAGTTGTCCGGCTTCTCCGTCGTTTAATTCTTCTGCCGCAGCTCTGTAAACGATGCCACCATTATTTTCCGGTCTTGACAAGCCAAAATACCTTCTGCTTTCAGAATAAGGGATCAACGCGTGAAGTGTTTGATGAGCAGCCAGCACTCCGTCAGGGAACGAAGAAGCTGTAACATACATCGCTTTGATATCATTGTCTATCGTGATGATCTCCATAATAATAGTGGTTAAAGTTAAATTTTATTCAAATCTAAACCTTAATGCCCATACCTGATGAGGTATAAAAATGACAAATTGCGAGGCGGATTACGTCAGGTTTCACTTGACCGAAATCTCATGCAAAAGCGTGTTCAGCTCTTCCAGGATCATTTTCCCTTTATCATGATTGTACCATTTCTGCAGTTCAGTTTTCGTTGTTTCAAAATCAGCCTGTTCTGCCATGAGTCTCTTATATAAAAGCTGGCATTCTGCAGGTCTGGGACCCCATACGGCCAGATCCTGATCCTTTTCATTCCTGATCACCAGTTTAGGAATGGACTTACTTTGTCCAGTCAGGTAATCATTGATCAAAAACGGCTCAGAGTCCCTCAGCTGATAATCAATCTCAATCAGGGGGTTCCAAAGCGTGATCAGCTGGAAAAAAGGCACGATATGAGCAGCATCCCCGCACCAGGGCTCTGTGATCACCACCCAATGCTGTGCAGTATCAATTTTAGAAAGCGTCTCTTTAATTTCGTCAGATAAAGTCCCCACCTTCAGCCAGCGATTCATTCTCGACCAGTTGAGTTTGGCGTAGTCAAAATAGGCAGGGTTGTCGTAAGGTGCTGAAGGATCAGGGCTTTCAATGATCGACTGAAAGTATTGCTGGTATTCAGAGAAATTCATAGCTTAAAATTTGCATGCAATGTATTATGTTGCGTGCTAAACATTGTCAGCATTATACTATATTACAATAAATGGCAAAATTCTTACTTTAAGCTGATGCTGTTTATTTTTTTACAGGAGGAGGCACGTCTGACCTGAACGGAACCTGCTTTCTTAGCATTTTTCCTGCATAACCCGTGAGGTACAAATAATAGTCAGAAGGAATATCGTCTTCAAAAGTCACAAAAGTACTGGCCCCTACAGGAGGATTTTTAGAAATTTTAAAAATAGCCGTACCCTCGTCTATCTCATCAAACATAGCTACATAAAGCATCTCCGTACCATTTTGGATAGCTGCAGACAATTGCTTCCAGAAAAACTTGCCCCTGTTTCTGGGAATCTGATTAGAAAGAGCTCCTGGGTTCATATTGTGCCAGCTAAATCCGGGAAACACCACACCTACATAATCCAGCTTATTCTGTTTGCACCACAACACATCTCCTTTTTGCACCTCAGCATACTTACTGTAAGCCATTTCGTTACCATATCTGCCAACCGTCCAGGGATGCACAATGTCTGCCTTTCTGATAATTTCATGCAGCAAAGGATTCTTTTCTGTATCATTTCCAAACTCACGCCAGTAGGTCGGTACACCCAGCATTACCGAGCATCCCCCGTAAACCGGATCATTCTTTAAAAAATCAACAATCTTGTCTACATCTTTTAAAGTATACTTCCGTTTGTCGTTAAAACCTACACCCCAGATTACAACCAAAGGTTTTCCATTGTGATAAAGGTAAGTCTGATTATTGCCCCTGCTGGTAATCTTCATGCTATCTACCAGGTTCTTCCAGTCGCTAATCAGTACCGGAACATCAATACTGTCACGCATTCCTGAGAGGTCGTACATTACAGATACAGCACGGCCATATTTTTGCGACGATTTTAAGGCATTATCCAATACTGTATTGAAGTGGTTACGGCCAGACCTGCCCCTGATCTCTGCTACAAAACGCTGCATAAACACACCGTCCAGACCATATTCTTTCATCCATCTGAAATGGGTTTCTACAGTTGATGCATCATGGGCACTGGTCAGGTAAGCAGGGCTTCCGTCTGCATGCACAAAAGCCGTTTTGTATACCTTTTTCTGCTCACTTACCTCAGGCCAGAGGTCTACATTAGTACTTCCGGGTTCAAATTTGCCCCTCGACTGGTAATGATACCAACCCCTTCCCGCTCCATCCTCCGCCGCATTGTGCCAACCCTGGTACCCAGCCATGATCAGGCCCTTATAACTTTTGAACCTGGATGTTTTACTGTGTTTACTTTGTGCATAGGCAGTGCTTACAAAAAGCAGCAGCAATGCCAGAATAAATAACCGTTTAAATTTCATTTGTGTGTGCATGTTTGTGCTTGTACGCTACTGTCCTCAAATAGATCGCTGTTGCCAAAGAAAGCTTTGAAGATTAAAAAAAGATTAATATTTCACTAATTGGCGGATTAAGTTTCAAATAAAATACCATTTCAGTCCGATCAGGAATTATTTCTGGAAGATTTCCGGATATTTTCTGATAAAATAAACCGGCGTACAGCTCCAGGCATGACAATAGCTGTTGATGGGAAAGAAGTTATAAGGCGACAGTTTATCATTGTTCGGATCATAAGCTTCCCAGAATGTATCAGCCCCCTTATTGACCATCCCTCCCCAATAGGTTTCCATCAAATCCTTTGCTTCCTTTGCCATTCCTGACTTGATCAGGGCCGCCACATAATAGTGCGTCAGATATGGTGTACCCGGCCTCACAGCGGTTTTATGAACAGCAATCGCTTTCATAGCCCTTTGTGCTTCCGCTTTGTTCGCCACCTCACCCAGTACCATCCAGGATTGCGACGCCAAGGAGATCTGCTTGTCCGGTCCACTGGTAAACAATCCGGTATTTTTATCATATAAAGATGTCCTTGCAGCCTTAGTCATCTTCGAGATCAGCGCAGGAAGTTCAGCAACCTCGTTCTCTTTACCCAATTGTCTGGCAAGCGCTAAAGTCTCCTTCATGGCAAAGATCATAATGCCCTGTAAAGAAGCCTGCTTATCCAGACCATCTCTCCAGTCTACAAATAACCACCAACCCTGTTGCCCTGCTCCGCCAGGATTAAACAGTCCCTTCGCATCCAAATGCCTGCTGATGTTTTCCAATTGTTTTTTTGCCACCGGCCAAAGGTCAAGCGCCGTTTCTTTGTCCCCTGTTGCCAGCAGATACTCCTTCAGGGCAGCATTGTACAAAAGAGAATATTCAAAGAGAAAGGCCTGTCCCTCCTGCGCATGCAGGTCAGGAGTCTCAAAAGTACTGGCATGAAGGAAGCCATCCTTTTGCGCAAGGCCCGCAAGTATGTACAGGCATCTTTTAGTGAGCTGGTGATTTTTAAAAGAATAAGTATTGGCTATGGACTCCAGGTAAAGATCGCCGATCCACAGCCTCCTGTCCCGCTTAGGTCCGTCTTCATAAACAGTCTGCATACATTCTTTCAGCGTAGACAATCCTACAGCATCAATCTTTGCAATCAGCGGGCTTGTTGCAGCCGCTAAAGCCGCAGGTGCATTGGAAACACTGCTCTGCGCTTTAAATTTCATGTCGGTTATCTTAAAATCAAAGCCATTGGAACTCCCCAGCAGCTCCATCTTGAGATACCTGAAGGCCACCCTCCTGGGAATGGTCACCGTAGCCGGCAGATCAATAACTGTAACAGTTTCGTCCTGCAGCCATGCCCTGCTCAAACCACCTGGATACGGATCAAAAGGCGTTGCCAGCTCTGCAGGAACCTCTCCGAAGGTCAGTTTGAACCTGAGCGGCGCATCCGGAAAATTACGACTCGCCCTGATGGTAAAAGTATAATAGCCCGTCAGATGCTCCCCAAAATCAACAACCACACCCGACTGTTTTTTAAAGGACTGTCCGTAAAGACTTTCTACCGTACCCGATGGTACCGCTTTCCAGCCTTGAAAGGCATTTTGATCCGCAACGAGCTTTACCAGTCCAATTGGTTTTTTCTCCTGTTCCACCAGCTGGGGCTTGTTCATTTCTGCTTTGCCCAGCCAGCTCTTGCGTTGCTCCACACTATAAAAATCCTGCGCTTTTAATAAAAACGGAAACATCAAACAGCAGACCAGGGCAATGATTTTTAAGTCTTTCATCTGTTAATAATTATTTATGGCTTCATAGTGTTGAATATTTATGCTTGCTTCTCCGATTGTTTTTTGGAGTGATGAAGCTATGGTGTTCTTAATCATCTCTCGTATAAAAGATCATAATGGTTCATTCCTGAGTTTTGACCCTATCCGGATCTGTCAGTTGGCTTTCCGCGGATCCGTGATCTGTGGTAGCCAGGAAATAAAAGACCCTGCTTTTGGCCCGTTGCCTGCCGAAGCATAATCACAAAGGTCAATGGTGACAGGAACCCCACCAGCCTCAGTATAAGACTCCGGTGCAAACCTAAACCTGAACTGCATCCAGGTATCTTTAGCATCATGGGCCACCGGGATCAAATCCACGTAACCGGTATTTGTGCTGACACCAACAAAAGCACCCATACTCGTTCCCGGCAACGATTCATCACGGGCCAGCAGAATCGGTCCGCGCATGATGGCCGCATACCTTGGCCGCTCACCCAGGTACAAGACACGTCCGCGCATATCCAGCGTGATACTGACCTCATCTCCGCTTTTCCATTTCCTGGTAATGGCCGCATAAGTACCTTCTTTAATTCCTTCAACACGAATTCCGTTTACCATAACTGTATTTTTCCCGCTCCAGGCAGGTATGCGCAGTCTAAGCGTAAAATCTTCTTCCTTATTTAAATTCAGCACCAGTTTTATGGTTCCATCCTCCGGATAAGCAGTTTGCTGTATCAGCGTTACCGGATTTCCGGCTGGTGTAGCCAGCTGGTACCGGCCCTCCGCAAAGTAATTTACAAACAGGCCGTCCTTAGATTTCATGACTACATGAGCGGGAAAATTAAACAAGCCCCGCGGACCGCTCGCCTCACAGCAATTGATGTTCATTCCACATTGTCCGCTACCAGGCAAGCGATGACCAGTCAGCGGCGTATACTTTGCCCATTGCCTGCCATCGGTGCTCATTGAGCCAAGTAAGGCATTATAGTAGCTTGTTTCTACTGCATCAGCATACTTTGAGTCACCGGTCAACCTGAGCAGCTGCTGGCCCAACTTGATCCAGGTCACCGTAACACAGGTTTCCTGGTAGTGGTGAATCGGCCCGGTCTGCAAAGGTCTGCCACCGAACCACATTTCAGTTGAAGCTCCCGATCCGGCAATATTTATTTCGGTATCGTAAATGTTCTGCCAGGTCTTTTCCACCGCAGTTTTGTATTCCGGCTTTGCCGTCAGCCGGTACAGTTCCAGCAGACCTTCATAGCAGGACATCATCTCGTAAGCCTTTTGGCCCTGCTCCGGAGAGTACCAGTTTACTGGTTTAGGAAAGCGTTTGGCAACATCCACACCAGCATTGCTGATCAGATGCGGGCCCTGCGGGCTCTCCCACTGCCTGACGATTTCTTCAGCAAAATCCAGGTACTTTTTATTTTTTGTAGCTTTATAAAGCAGGCAAACAGGTTCCAATACCGACGATGCCGCCATGCCCCTGTAATTCCCCTTCGTGACAATAATGCCACCGGCCTTTTCCAGGTCATCCATCAGATTATCGGCCACTCCCTTTGCAGCTTTCAGACTTTTTTTATCACCGGTGAGTTTGTAATAATCGAGTAAGCCAAGCATACAGTACTTACGGCCCCAGATGTCCCATTGCTGGAGGCGGTTTTCCTTTTTATAGTTTCCGATATATCCGTCTTCAGTTTGCGTAGCAATCAATCCAGTTACTGCATCGTCCAGTTTCTTTTTAAGTTCTGCTGTAGGGTGATATTTGTAAGCAAGTACCGCTGAGGTAAACCATTTGCCCCAAAACTCGCTCTGCCACAGGTTAGTTTCATTTCTATGTTTAAAGGGCTCGATCAGATACTCTGCATCCTGTGTCAGTATGCGGTTGTTGTAGGAGCTCATCAGCCTCTGTCCGATCACACCTTCGATAGTTTCTTTTGACGCAGGAATTAATTTATCCTGGGCAATAGAGGGTTTCGGAAATAAAAGGCAAAGACAGAGACACGGGATCAGCAGGTATTTCATAACAGGTATTCATTTGGTGTCCTTAAAAATATCAAATATTAATGAATATTCAATATTAGGACCAGACCAACCTGCTCTCCCTTAGTTTGCGGTTGCTGCACCTTTTCTGCATACCTCCTGCGGTTAAATATACTTTTAATCGCAGGACTACCGCAGCAGTACCGCAGGAAGTACACAGAAATGCACAACTTTGCCCGATGTCTTACCCGATTATAACTACACAGGTTATCCGATGTGGAAAAGCCCTAAACCAAAGTAACATGACATAAAAAAAGACGCCGCACATTGCGACGCCTCTCAAAACTAAACTAAACTAAACGGAACTTAAATTATTTTGCTTTCTGCTTTAGGAGACTGATCTCCTTCTTTAAATTTTCAATCTCTGCCTGCTGTTCTTTTATGGCTCCAACCAGCAAAGGAATAAGGTCCTTGCTGTCCACTTCGTCATAGGACGCCACTTTTGTATTGTTTTTACCGGCAGGCACCTGTTTTGAGGTCTCATGGACCAGATCAGGCAGTGCGGTCTGCACATTGTTGCTCAGGAAACCGTATTGATTGCCTTCAGGCAAATTCAGGTATTTATACTTTTTGATGTCATACCTGAACTTCACAGGCTCAAGGCTAACCAACTGCTGTGTAGCGCCTGAAACTTTTTGGACTTCAACTTTGAGCTCTTTTTCATCAATCTTTTGTGCATTGGCAGTGAGTGCACACGCAAATAGTAAAAGTCCGCAAAAGGCACTTTTACCCGCTAAAGGATACTTCATAAATTTAAAATGTTTGTAAATACTGTAGTTTAAACTATTAATTATGCGCTATACGAAACGGCAAAATTGGGCGGAGGGCCCCATACAGGAAAATGAACGAGAGAAATGTGATAAACATCTGTATGAATGAGTTTTTTTGACAGTACAACCAGAGACAGGATGGTGCTGGTATGCGGAATAAATTCATCTGCAAACTCCATGCTTTTCGACTCTTTTTCGTCATCGGCCGGTTCATTGGAATCTTGTTGTGACTCCTGGGCGATTGCTATTTTCTCCACTAAATGATCTGCAAAAGCCATATTGCTCTTTACAAAAAGGAAAGTGAATAAAATAAATATACCTGCCAGTTGTCTAAACATCGTGTGCAATCGTTTAATTTTATATAGGTTGCTCTGTAGCGCAAATATATATGTTAAACTAATATACGCAAGGCATGTTTCAAATTATGTATTTAATATGATGCGTTTTTGTAATAATGGCTGGAGTTGTGATTGAAACCTGTACCGTTACCGGCAAGTCTTTTCAGGTTTTATGGATTGGTATAAGGGTTTGGTTTAATGGCAATAAGTGACATCTCTTTTTCCTTTCCTCTCAGCTTTATTGACCCGAGCATCTGTGTGGTAAAGGTGCTTTCAAAACTCAGCTCGTCCATCAGATCAGCGGAAACAATCACTTCTTCGTTGAATTGTTTGCACATACTCTGGATCCGTGATGTGGTATTGAGTACATCCCCGGAGTAAGTAACGTCTCTTTTTATAATGCCGATCTCGCCCGCTACTACCCTTCCGCAGTGGATGCCTGCCTTAAAAGTAGGCAGCAGGCCGTAATTGCTATGGTATTTTTCAGCATGAGTGGCCAGGTGGTCTTTGATGTCAAAGAAACACTGAATGCATTTGCTGTTCTCAATACCGTCTTCATATTTCCATGCGATCACGACCTCGTCGCCGACATACTGATAGATCTCACCCTTATTGTCCAGAATTGGATTGGTAATATCTGTAAAGAAGTCTTTTAGCAATTGATGATACTGCTTGTCCCCGAGTTTCTCTGCAATTGTTGTTGAAGAGTTGAGGTCCAAAAACATAAAAATCCGGGTTTCATCACGTGGTGTGTTGTATTTTCCGCTAAGAATATTCCAGAAGATGCCTGGTCCGAATTTACTGTTGATCTGCAGCATCAGCTGGGTTATGGCTACGATAATACTCCATACCAATCCATTCTTTTCAAACCTGTGGATGTCTGAAACGGATATGTATCTCAATATGACATTGATGATAAGAATGATCAGAATAAATGAACCGGTTACGACGGCAATGGTATATAAATAGGGTTTATCATGATATTTTACATTGACGTAGAAAACCAGCAGGCTTCCGCCGACTAAGGCGCCGAACAATGCAATCCCCATATTTAGTATAACAGAGGTCGTCAATGAATAAACGGGCACGGTGCCTAGTGAATTGTGGGTATGCAGCACCAGATGTTCATAGATGGCTATTACAAATCCAACTATCATCCAGGAGATTACAATGACAACTAGTTGTTTGAGTTTGTAATTTGTCCTGCGGTTCATTGGTTTGGTAGGTGTTCTTTTGCAATCTAAGTTATTCAATTTTAGTAAATAATAGGCTGTGGCAGGTACTTTATGTTTTCAGATCGGGGGTGGATTGGAATGGTGCCAGAGCTGGCATTTTCTGCATGGATTGAGGTTAAATAAACTTTTTTAATTTTATTTAGTTAAATAATGAAATAATCCTATCTTTGCACCCTCTTCAAAAAGAGAATGATTCCGTAGCTCAGCTGGTAGAGCATTACACTTTTAATGTAGTGGTCCTGGGTTCGAATCCCAGCGGGATCACATAGAATAACAACCTACAAAACCCTGCAATCGTACGATTAGCAGGGTTTTGTTTTTAGGGCAAACTGCAAAATATTCAAAAAATCGCATATAAAAGGTGAGCGGGAAATCTTTCTCACTCTAACTATTATTCTCACAATTTTAAAATATTATATTCGTGAAACGTTTTGAATGAAACCTGAAATACAAACACTCCATAATGTCTGGTCTGATAACAGATCAGTAAAAATCACAGACAGTAACAAGATCTCTTTTTAATGAGCTTACAAATTCGATAATAAGCACGGGACCGTTTTCTTTTTTCATTATGGACTTCTACGATATGTCCATTTCCCATGTGAGTGACTCACTTTATGAAATGCATGGTCTCCATCCAGGCGACACTACAATTAATGACATATTAGGTATGCTCCATCCGGACGACATTGGTTTTGTGATCAAGGCAGAAGATTTTCTTACCACGTTTTTTACAAACAAAGTTGGCCGGGATAAGTTAATGAGCTATAAGATCAGTTACAATTATAGAGCAAGAATAAATAACGGGGATTACGTTTTATTTAACCATCAGGCCCTCATGCTTACCTTGGATGACAGTGGCGGGTATGGGAAGTCGCTGATTATCAATACCCGGATTGATCACCTTGGTTACACCCCTAACTACAAAATTTCGCTTATCGGTTTACATGGCGAACCTTCGTACATGAATTTAAGTATTGACGGACATGCAGAAGTGCCTGCCCCGTTTTCTAAAAGGGAAATCGATATCATTAGAAATATAGCTGAGGGGTTGGACAGTGCGGAAATAGCCGAAAAGTTGTTTATTGCCGAATCAACGGTAAAAAAACATCGCAAAAATATTTTGGAAAAATCTGATTGCAAAAACACTGCTCATCTGATTAAAACCTGCATTCTCCAAGGTTTGATTTAGCATATCCTCCAATGTAACACAAAAGCAGAAATTTATACTAAAGCAGCCGCAACTGTTGTAGGGAGTTTGTTGGATCAATGGGAATGCCTCAACCGAAAGAAAAGAGCGAAACTTATACAGCCTTTTTATTTAGCAGTCGATTTCCAACATCAAATCAATTGAACGACTTAATCTGTTTAGACCGGGTATTCCACCAGCCGTAACCACTCACTCCGCATTTAAACTATTATTTTTCTTGAACGTTTTTAACAAGAAAGTAAACAGACATTAGAAAGGTTAATACATATACAATAGTTAAAGCCGGTTTTTCGAATTTTAAGTTTTCAAAATCAAATTGTTTAAAAATAGCCCAACCCAAAACAATTACTATAATTACGAATGGAAATGGCTGTCCTTTTTTATTGCTCATAAGTTTTAATGTTTAATTATTAGATCTGTTAATATGCCAATTATTATTGCTGCCAATGAAAAAGTAAACACTGTTTCTGCCTGTATTTTGGTTTTAAATAGGATTCCATATATAGAGCCCACGTGTAATCCGGGGAAATGCTTCTCTTAGCCATGCAACAATTGTTTCCGGTAAAAATGAAAACAAAAAAAATCCCATATACTACACTTTAGTGTAAATTTGCTGCTAAGCCCCTAATAGCTAATGAAAAACCACATTAATTCAAGCTTGCTTACCAGGAACAGGCTTGGAAAAATATCAGAACAGGACCGTCTTCAACAGCAACATTATTTGGATGTTGTAAAATCTTTTGCAAGGTTGACCTATGAAAGCATATATGTTATCGATTATGAAAAGATGGCGTTTGAATACGTATCAGAAAATCCATTGTTTTTATGTGGATATTCTTCTGAGGAAGTGTTGGATATGGGCTATGATTTCTATTTTAAAAATGTTCCTGAAAGTGATTTGGAACTGTTAAATCTGATTAACGATGCAGGATTTGATTTCTATAAAAAATTAGATGGCAATGCGAAAAAATTGTACAGCATAACTTACGATTTCAATTTGGTTAATAAGGATGGTAAGCATATTCTCATCAATCATAAGCTTACTCCGTTGTTTTTAACAAGCGATGACCAGTTATGGAAAGCAATGTGTATAGTTTCTATTTCACACCATAAAAGTGCGGGTAATGTTTGTATTCACAAACAAGGCACTGAGGAAACCTGGAAACTAAACATAGAAAATAATGTATGGCGTAAATCAGAAAAACCTAAACTCACGAAAAGAGAGATAGAGATATTACGGCTACATGCGCAAGGGTTAACAATTAGCCAAATTGCAGAAAAAATATTTGTTTCTTCTGATACAGTGAAGTATTACAGAAGGCGAATTTTTGAGCGTTTAGGTGTGAGCAATATAGTAGAAGCACTTTCTTGCGCTGTTAACAACAAGATTATTTAACTTGATATTGTAATTCAATTTAAACAATAAAAAATGAAAGTAAAAGTTATGGGCATCCCTGTCCCCAACCAGGTGAAAGCGTTGGAGTTTTATACCGGGAAATTGGGCTTATAAAAAAACATGAGGTTCCGCCAAACCAAAACAGCAGGTGGTGACGGTGGTCGCAAAGAGGAACGGAATGGCACTGAAGTTTGTTGGAACAGCCAGATTATTTTTGATTAAAACCGGAAAGCCTTTAACTTTTGCTGGTTAATTCCAACCAGCAAAGTGTTATTTACAATAATTGCACTTCGCACGTCTCCTTTTAGCTTGAGGCCACTTTCCTGTTCAGGGACATAATTAAACTTGCCTTTTCCGTTGCCCTTTAGCAGTACGCCATGGTTGGCATCATATTTACCAAATCGGATGCGCGACTGGTTGATGTTGCCACATAAAAGCAGGTCTTTATTGCCGTCTCCGTCGTAATCCAGGCAGGTGATGGTATATACCGGGGATAGCTGCGCCTGCAGCGGCAATTGCTTCTCTTTGAACCTGCCATCTCCGGCACTTTCAAAGTAGGCAGTCTTGAGATAGCTGGCCTTTAAGCGCTTTGCGCCTTTTAGTTCTTCTGCGGTAAAGATTTCTTTTAACCCCGCTTCTGCATAGCTTTTATAATCAGGGAAACGCGGACGCATAATACTCATCTGATCAAGCATCTCGTCCCGGCTCAGGTACGGATAACTTTTGCCCATAATGTAGAAACAGAGGATCGGATCCATTCCTCCGTTGTTGTCAAAGTCTTTATAGATCAGTTCTGCCGGTTCTTTGTCGCTTACCCGGCATTGGCTGTTGAGTCCAAGATTGCCCATCACGAGGTCTGGCCGGCCATCGCCGTTCAGGTCTTCGACCTTCAGGGTATTCCACCAGCCACTGTATTGTTTGTCAAAGTATTTATCTGTCCTGTTCTTTAGCCTACGGCCGTCATTGAGGAATGCGGTAACGGGCATCCAGTCTCCCACAACAATGAGGTCCTGTTTCTTATCGCCGTTGAGGTCCAGGACCGCAGCATCTGTCACCATACCGATATGCTCCAGAGTGGGTGCAATTTGTCTGATCTGATCGGTAAAGTGCCCTTTACCATCATTGATCAGCAGGAAGCTCTTCGGTGTTTCAGGATACCTGGAAGGTGTGACACGGCTGCCCACGAACAGATCTGGATGGCCGTCTCCGTTGAAATCACCCGTTCTTGCACAGCTCTTGCTCACCCACATTTCCGGAAGTGAATTAATGGATTTGTTAAAATTGCCCCTGCCGTCATTGAAATAAAGCCTGTCCTGGAATAGCGGATCATTGTCTTTAAAGCTTGCATATCCTCCGCTTACGACATAAAGGTCTTTATGACCATCACCATTGGCATCAAAAAATATGGCATCTGTATCTTCACTCGCTGCGTCAGTTATAAACGGTTTCTGGTCTTTAACAAAAGACCCGCCTTTTTTCTGGAAAAACAATGCACCGGACTGATTGATGTCGCCGCCCACAAATACATCTTCCAGGCCATCACCGTTTATGTCTGCCTTGGCCATGCAAGGTCCGGTAAAGGATAGCGCATTGACCAGCAAGGGCTGACGCTTATAATCATTGATGTCATTTTTAACCTGCACTGACGCAATTGGCGGGGTTATTTCGGTAAATAAAGGTTTTGGTGACATCGGCCTGCGGTAGGTCTCTTTGGCATCGCTTTCGGCAAACAATAATTGCCTGCCGGCAGAAACATTGCTCAGAACCTGTTTTCTCCCGCTGAGCCAAACTACGCTTACTGAATCGACTTTTTTCTCCTGGCCCAGGCCAAAATGCAAAATTTGGGATACGCTGGAAAGGTATCCTCTGGATGGCATTTGCTGCAGGCATTGTTGCTTTCCTTTGTTAAATACCGTTACGACGGCGCCAAGTCCATCCGTATTTTTACCACTGCCTTTTAGTTTGACTTTTAAATAGTGCGCAGAGGAGTCGCTTTGATTTTGATAGACAAAAGCGGCTTTATTGATGTTATTGACTATAATATCGAGGTCTCCGTCGTTGTCGAGGTCACTGTATGCCGCCCCATTGCTGTTTGAGGGGATATTGATGCCCCAGGCAGCGCCTTTATTGGTAAAGGTAAGATCACCGTTATTCTTATAGATATAGTTCTTTACATCAGAGGAGGGTACATTTTCAAGGATGGTTTCCAGATCTTTTGGTGAGATCTGGCCATTGAGGCTTCTCATGTAGTTCTCATTGAATTTAAGCACGTCCATATTGGTAAAGTCGCGCATAAAACCATTGGTGATAAAGAGATCTTTCCAGCCGTCATTGTCATAGTCCGCAAACAAAGGGGCCCAGCTCCAATCGGTATTGGAGATGCCAGCCAGTTGTCCGATCTCGCTAAAGGTGCTGTTGCCGTTGTTGAGATGCAGCATATTCCGGACATACTGGTAGTAAAATCCATTTCGCAGGTTAATGTTAAAGGATTCGTAGTTATCCATCCCTCCTGCGAGTAGTTTTTGACGTTTGTTGTCTTCAGGAAGCATATCCAGGGTGAAGATATCCTGCAGACCATCATTATTGATATCAGCGATGTCATTACCCATCGAAAACAGGGAGATGTGGTCCAGCTTTTCAGACAGCTGATCTGTAAATGTACCGTTCCCGTTGTTGATGTACATACGGTCAGGAATGGCATAGTCATTAGATAGGTAGATGTCAGACCATCCATCACCGTTGATATCAGCAACGCCTCCGCCCAGGCCATATGATAAGGTAGATGTACTTAATCCGGCCTGTTTGGTTACATCCTTGAAATGTCCGTTGTCATTTCTTAATAATTTCGAGCTCGCAAGCGGATCGTCCTGCTTTTTTAATTCTTCTATTGTGCTGTCATCCAGATTACTGAGTACGTTAACGTTGTCGTTTACCAAAAACAGGTCCAGATCACCATCCCGGTCATAGTCAAAGAAGACCGACTGTGTACTGTAGGATGGGTCTGCCAGTCCATAAGTTTCGGCCTCGTCTTTAAAAGTAGGGATGCCATCTTTGTTTAGTCCCTGGCTGATAAAGAGCTGATTCTTTGATTCTGGTCCGGCTTGTCTTCCTGCGTAGCATACATAAATATCCAGATAACCGTCGCCATTGACATCAACCATATTCACCCCGTTTTTCCATCCGGGAATCCGCGAACCTACTCCTGCGGTTTCGGTAATGTCGGCAAACTTCATATGACCGAGGTTGTGATAGAGTTTATTGCCATTCATATTGCCGGAGAAATAGATTTCATCCAGCCCGTCGTTGTTAAGGTCGCCAACCGCCACACCGCCACCGCTATAGAAGCCCTGGTAAAATCCCTGCATGCTTTTTTTAAAGTCCTCCTTGATCACATTGTGAAACAGGATATTGGTGCTGGTAGAATCAAGCAGGGTGAAGAGTGGATTTTCTGCTATGTTGTTTGTTTCGTGTTTTTTCGGTCCTGTGCAGGAAAACAGCAAAAAAAGGCATAGGCCTGGAAAATAGGATTTTACCAGTGGTGTTCGGTTCATAGTTTGGTTATAGTCTGGTTCTATACTCAACATTCACCTGAATAATTATGATGAATATTAAATATAGCATACAAGCTTATGACAACATATCTAATAAAAAGTCCTATCCGGGGCTTAGAATTTTATGGTATATATTGCTAAGTTTACATTACAAAGCATAAACACATAAACACGACAATGAAACAGAACTTTATTTTTTCTATAGCCAGAGCATTATCTATCCTGCTCCTGTCTTTTATATTTCTTGGCAGTTCGCTGGAAAAGCCAAAACCCGGCCCTAAATGGGAACAGCTTTTTAACGGAAAAGACCTCAGTGGCTGGAGTCCTAAAATAAGGTATCATGATTTTAATGAGAACTTTGGAAATACTTTCCGGGTACAAAACGGAAATATAGAAGTAAGGTATGACCAGTATTCGAAGTTTGATGAAACGTTTGGCCATCTTTTTTATAAAAAGCCTTACTCTTATTATCTTATTGCCGCAGAATACCGTTTTGTAGGGGAACAGGTAAAGGGCGGACCCGGCTGGGCATACCGGAACAGCGGCATCATGATCCACGGTCAGGATCCTTCGACCATGAAAAAGGACCAGGATTTTCCCAACTCCATTGAAGTACAGCTTCTGGGCGGTGCAGGTAATGGCGAGCGGCCTACGGCCAACCTCTGTACTCCAGGCACTCAGTTTGTCAAAGACGGTAAAGTGATCAAGACGCATTGCATTGAGTCAAGTTCTAAAACATTTAACGGTGAGCAGTGGGTCCGGGTTGAAGTACTGGTCCTGGGTGATTCCCTGGTGGTGCATTATGTAAACGGCGAGGAGGTTTTACGTTATGAAAGGCCACAATCTGACCCCGTTGGCGGAGCAGAAGAAGGTGCTCTTCTAAAAGGCGGCAGCATTTCACTTCAAAGCGAAAGCCATCCGGTAGATTTTAGAAAAGTAGAGATCATAGATTTAGAAAAGTATGCTAAAAAACCGGCAGAACTACAAGGGGTCATCAAAAAACTGATGGCAGAAAAGAGGATTGCCAAACAGTAACTCTTGACCTATATATTTTCCGAAGGTTTGATTCTTGTAATTAATCGTTTGAATTTTACAATTCTCTGCTTTAGGTTTCGTTTATCTTTACATCAATAATTAGATACTATGATAGCAGCAAAAGCATATGCGGCGCAAAGCCCTGAAACGAATCTGGCCCCCTGGAATTTTGAAAGACGTGAAGTAGGGCCTCACGATGTACAATTTGACATTTTATTTTGCGGTGTTTGCCACTCGGACCTGCACCAGATCAAAAATGACTGGTTTCCTGGGATATTCCCCATGGTCCCGGGTCACGAAATCGTTGGCCGTGTCATTAAAGTAGGTGACCATGTAAAAAACTTTAAAGTAGGCGACCTGGCCGGTACAGGATGTATGGTTGATTCCTGCCAGGTCTGTGAAAACTGTAAACAAGATCTGGAGCAGTACTGCCTCGAAGGCAGTACGCAGACTTATAACAGCTTTGAACGGGATGGTAAAACACCTACCTATGGCGGTTACTCAAACACTATTGTTGTCAGGGAAGAATTTGTCCTGCACATCTCAGATAAACTGAACCTTGCTGCTGTTGCACCGTTATTATGTGCTGGTATTACCACTTACTCCCCATTGAAGCACTGGAAAGTAGGTAAAGGCCATAAACTTGCGGTACTGGGACTGGGCGGACTTGGCCATATGGCGGTTAAGTTTGGAGTGGCCTTCGGTGCCGAGGTAACTGTACTCAGCACCTCACCTAAAAAAGAGGAAGACGCACGAAAACTTGGTGCTCATCATTTTTTAGTGACTACCGATGCGGATCAGGTCAAAGCAGCGAAGGGTACGTTTGATTTCATACTGGATACGGTGTCTGCTCCTCATGATTTTAACATGTACCTCTCTTTATTGAGAACTAATGGCAGCATGATCTGCGTTGGCGTGCCTCCGGAACCGGCGCAAGTGACTGCATTTAGTTTACTTGGCGGCCGTAAAAGCCTGTCGGGGTCTAGTATTGGAGGTATTGCCGAGACCCAGGAAATGCTGGATTACTGTGCGGAGAACAACATCGTGTCAGAGATTGAGATGATCGATATAAAAGACATTCAAAAGGCCTATGACCGCATGATCAGGGGCGATGTCCGTTACCGGTTTGTAATTGATATGGCTACTTTATAGCACTGGTTTATTTGTTTACGAAAGCTATTGCCATTCCATCGTACTCCTTAGCTCCTACGGTTTGCAGTATAGTGGCAGTAACTTTCGTATTTTCGGAAAGCATCTGGTTTAGGCGCCTCACTCCTGCTACCCGGTCATCACTGCTGTTCTCATCCAGTACTTTTCCCTCCCTGATCACATTGTCACAAATAATCACTGCCCCGGGTCGTGCCAGATCAAGTGCGGCTTCAAAATATTCTTTATATGGCGGTTTATCGGCATCGATAAATATAAGATCAAAATTTATTTCGCCGGACTCTTTGAGCTGCTCCATCACTTCTGATGCTTTTCCGACGCGTAAATCCACCTTCTCTAAAAGGCCTGCGTTTTCTATATTTTTCCTGGCGATACTGGCGTGATGGGGGTCGAATTCAACCGTTACGATTTTGCCATCAGCTGGGAGTGCCCTTGCCATCCATATCGTACTATACCCGCCAAGAGTTCCAAGTTCAAGTATCTTTTTAGCATTGCACATCAATGCAATGACCTGTAAAAATTTGCCTTGGTTTGCGGTTATGCTGATTTGCGGCATTTCTGCTTCATCGAGTGACTTTATCGTTTGCCGGAGTACTTCATCCTCAGGCGCCAGCAACTGACTGATATAGCCGTCCACCTTTTCAAACATTTGTTGATCCATACACAAATATAAAATTCAATCATTAAATTGCTTTATAATTATGAAAAAGTCAACGCTCTTCTTGTTCTTTTCTATCTTATTTTTCATGGCGGGATGCAGTCAGCAATCTCATAAAGAAACGATCTCAGGCATTCCAGACCCCAAAACACTTAACGAAACTTATGTAAGCAATCCAGATCAGCTGCTTGATCCGGAAACTGTTTCGGATCTAAATGCAAAATTAAGTACCCTTGATCAGGCAGGCATTGCGCACATCGACGTGGTATTTGTAAAAACCATCGGGGAACTCGTTCCAAAAGAAGTTGCGCATGAGTTATTCAATACCTGGAAGATCGGAAGTAAAGAAACTAATAATGGTCTGCTGATCCTGATTGTTCAGGATCAGAAAAGGATCGAGTTTGAAACGGGATATGGATTGGAAGGTGTGCTGCCTGACATAATCTGCTACCGGATCCAACAACAATATATGATCCCCTATGCAAGGTTAAATGATTTTAATAGCGCAGTAACCCGTGGGGTTAACGCTGTGGTCAGCCATCTTACCTCCAATCCTGCCCCCAATTTGACGGACACAGCGGGTATGGGTTCGACGGAGTTGACGATAACGCCGCCGGAGTCTCTGCAAAGCCTGACAGATATGGATTCCATGTATAGCAGTAAGGAACCAGGCGATATCTATTCATTAATTTTAGCTATCATCTACTTTATAATCTCAATCATAACAGGAATTGCCCTTTCCAAAAAAGCGAGTCTGAGAATACTGATCATTTTATTTATTTTCACAGCACCCGTCCTTTCTGTCGTTCAACTGAATCTTGACCATCCGGTTTCCTGGCATAACATCAGGGCATTATTGGTCGCCTATACCTTTCTGCTAATCTATACCCATATTCATATCTTTTTACTCAGCTGGATATCAGCTTCTTCTTTTAAAGTGGGAACCCAGCATGAGCAATACCTGAAACGCCGCAACACGTTTGCAGCTATGGAATGGCTTACAAAGGTATTTGCATTTCCTTTCTTATGGTTGTTCTGGAAAAAACATCAGGCTACATTAGAGGCGTTGAGGTATGAAAATATCAATTGTGAGCATTGCGGAACGCTGATGACTTTAACGAGCGAGGATAAGGATGATGAATTTCTATCCAAAGGACAGGCAAAGGAAGAAGAAATTTTTTCCATAGATTATGACGTATGGGTATGTAAAGACTGCGAACTGAACAAAATTCTGGATTATAGTAATCTGAAATCAAAAGCCAGGGAATGTAAATTTTGTCATTTCACTACTTCATTGTTCTCAAGACGTGAAACGATTGAACAGGCTACAACATCGAATCCGGGCTACGGTTACGACTATTTCGTCTGCGCCAATTGCGGAAAAGAGACCAAGAAACAGTTTATAATAGCCAAAATCTCTACATCAGGCAGTTCCTCTTCTTCAGGAAGTTCGTCGGGCAGCAGTTCCTCAAGCAGCGGAGGATCTTCCGGCGGTGGCGGGGCGGGAAGCAGCTGGTAAATCCAATTATTCCTTCTTCTTAAACAGGCCGTTTAATTTATCCGCGATTGTATTCTTAACTTTTTCTGTCGCTTGCGCTTTAATGGTATCAACCTTAGCCTGAGCGACCGCTTTAATTTCCTCCTTTTTCTCAGCAACTGCCTGGTTTGCTACTCCCCTAGCCCCGGTTTTTGCATCTCCGGCACCATATTTCAGGTTAATGGTAGGTTTTAGAATTGTACCGCCCAAAACTGCGTTGACCTTTATAGTTTCGCTCATTGCAACATTAGTCCCGGCTTTACTGTTCAGCTTTACAATAAAAGCGTTTGCTGCCTCGTTGGCTTTTGCGCCCAGCATAGCTCTTGGCACATTTAATCCAAGCTGATAATCTATACTCTGGTCCAGGCCATTTGAACCCTGAACATCCATCGAAATATCTTCCTTTTTAATATTAAAAGGCGCAACGTTTAAACGCCCGTTTTCGATCCTGAACTTGGTAAGTACATTGTTTAATTCCAGTTTTTTAAATTTATCAGAACTTAAAGCAGATGCCAGTTTATTCAAAGGTTCAAATCCGTCAAGTACTGCCTGAATAATGTTGGTCAGGCCCTCGGCATTTATAGAAGAGTAAACAGGCATCATATTCTGGTCCAGATCAGAATTGAACTTTAAATTAGTAGAGAACACCCCCTTTGCAAATTTTGCAACGGGAGCCAATAATTTCACTGTATTGAAGGTGGTAAAAGCCTTTTGAATGTCCATTTTTTCTATACCGAAATCAATGTCAACTTTTGGCTTTTTAGGATCCGTTGTTGCATACGAACCGTTCATCTTTACTGTGCCGTCAAGCATGTTCATGCCCATATCTTTAAAGTATATGGCCTTATTTCTTACCTCCAAAGCTCCTCTTGCATTGGTGATATCGTAATTATCATATAGTACGCGGCCTGCTTTTGCTGTGATATCAAAATCGATGTTTCCAGGCACTTCAAATACAGTTAATTTCGAATCGCTCCTTTTTTCTGCATGCACTGCACTCTCGGGGCCCATCAGCTCATTAACATCAATCAGGCTTGATGCAATATTGAATGTTCCCTGTAAAGCCTGGTCTTTTTTGAAGAAGTAGTTCAGGTAGTTATTCACTGTACCATTTGCTGTAAAATCACTTTTGCCAACTTTAGCTGTCAGATTACTTAATGTGATATTTCTAGGGCTAAAAGTCATTTTTGCCGAAGGGACATTAACTGGTATTGGCACATTTTTGCCTGAATAATTAAAATTACCTGCCAGCATTTGTCCTGATGCTTTGAAAGCTTCGTACTGTCCTTTATCAACAGATGATTTACGGCCCGACGCCTGTACATCGGCATCCAGAATACCACTTAAAGTCATATCTTTCATCGGAAAAATCGTAGTCAGCTGTTTTAAATCCAGTTTTCCTTTGAGTGCCATATCTACAAATGGATCCGTTGCTGGATTTTTCAGCAAGAACCGCCCATCAATTGGTACATTGCCAAACTCCATGTGAAATGCAGGCACATTTACAACGGTATGGTCCATTACACCGTCTGGATTACTGATTTGCGATTTAACTTGTATATTATTAATAGCCGAAGGCAGAGAAGGATATTTGATCTTACCATTTTCTATCGAAAGGCTGACATCAAATGCAGGTAATGATCTCTCATTGTATGTCCCTTTTGCGCTTCCGCTTATGGCAAATTTACCGGTGGCATCCATGTCCTTAAAGTTGCTGGCATAGATTGCAGGTATTAAAGAAAGGAAGTTTTTAAGTTCTGATTGCTTTGCATCAAATTTAAAATCCATCTCCATATCGTTGTCATTCGGCATTGCAAGGTATCCGACAGCCGACAGCAGCAGTTCATTAAGTTTGATCTTATTTTCAGCAAAAGTAAACTTCATGTTTTTCATGTCAACATCAACTGGAAGGTCAGCATCCAGCTTTACTTTGTTCAGATATGGAATACCACCATACTTAACCGTTAGTTTTTCTATGTTCGACTGGGTTTTAAGGATAAACAAATCCTGAGTAAAGTCACCTGTTCCGGTATGGTTTAAATTATCCATCTCCAGGAAAAAACCAAGGGAAGCATCATCATAAACAACTTTACCTTTTTCAATTCCATATTTTTGTAAGGCCGCTTTGAAAGCAGTTCTGGCAGTATCAACTCCTTCGCTGGCCGAACTGTCTTTCTTTAGGATATCCCAGTTGGCCAAACCGCTTTTTAACACTTTAGCCAAAATCTTTGGTTCTTCCAGATAGATTGATTTTATCTCGTACTTTTCACCCTTGATCACGCTCATCAGATTTACATTCAACTGAACTTGCTTAATGTTCGCCAGGGTGTCTTTAGCAAAGCTGTCAATACCCAAAACGGTAAGGCTGCCGATCTTTATCCCCATATTTGGAAACGAACTGATCAAAGTCAAGTCCAGGTTTTTAAAATCTACTTTGGCATTTACGCTCTTATTAATCGATGATTTAATCTTTGCATCAATTTCTTTTTTAAAGAATAAAGGGATAGCCGCTGCAGCGGCAAATAATATAGCAATAATGAGGACAACAATAACAGTTACTTTTTTTACCATAGGTTTTGTAATAAAAATTCAGCCTTACAAAGGAATGGTAAAGGTATAATTATCTTGTACTATCTTATAAAAATTTACGAGATGAAAGTATTTATCTTTGTTCAAATTGATGACGCAAACGCTGAATTTCTCTCAATGCGTCGGCTATACCCGCCCTTTGTGTTTTCAGCAGACTCAAATGATCTGCATGTGTTCCGGGATCGACTATAAGCTGGTCATACTTATCCAGAGCCTCACTTTCACCTGTTTCTATTGCACTTAGGATGGCAACATCTTCATTACTACTCAGGGCCTGTTTAATTTCAATCCAGGTTCGATGTATTGCACCAAGTAATCCACCGCTCTCATTATCCGAATCACCGCCATGCAGTGCAATATGATCTTTCAGCTCCATTGCATAACCAGCACGCTGTGCCGAGAATCTTAAAAAAGCACCTTTTAATTCAATACTGTCTGTATTCTCACTGGCCGTTTCATAGCCTTCTTTTCCATCATTCAGGATGTTGATCAATCCTTTCAGATCGCTGACAATTTCTTTGTCGTTTTCCATAGCTTCTGATTTTATAATTCAATAACCACTTTCGCACACTAATGGTTTTGATTAGATTTACCCGATGGAAAACGTTAACGACAATCCGTATGTGCTGTTCAATGCAAAAATCTGGAATGACTGGAAAAAAGACGGGGTTAAATACGTCAAACTGGCAGAATTGGAAACAGACCTCCCTGTTAAATTTTTTGAACTGATACCGGACTCAGAAATCCCGGATTCAGACGAGACTATTTACCCCATTCATTCAGAAGACATTGAAGAACTGCTGGAACCACACCTTAAGGTCAAATTCCTGGTGCATAAAATATACCTCGACGAAGAAGGGTAGACTTAATCAAATGTTTTTTTAGCACTTTTTATTTTGTGCAGGTCCTCTGCAGCATCAATAGAGTGTGATTTATGAATATCTTCGTCTTTTTCTGAGATCTCTGCCAGTTTCTCATAATACTTATGCAGCACATCGAGTTCAGATTCGGTAAGGTCCTCTATATCCACCATCCTGTTACTTGCGTGCCTGCTTGCTGCGATCAATTCGTTTAGTTTCAACTGTATGGCTTTTGAATCCTTATTTTGTGATTTTTGAATCAAAAAGACCATTAGGAATGTAATGATGGTAGTGCCGGTATTGATCACCAACTGCCAGGTATCGGAATAATTGAATACAGGGCCTGTGATCACCCAAACGATAATGACCAGTGAGGCCACACCAAAAGCAACAGGACTACCTGTCCAATTGGTAATCCTGTTGGAAATATACTCAAAAAAATTGTGTTTGCTTCTTTTCATTTATTCCTTGTGTTAGCAGATATTTTACAATAACGTCTAATTTTTATTCATAAACAAAGCCCTTTGTATTTTGTTCTACCTCTAAATTATATTTAATGGAAACACATGTTTACTGGATGTTTGTTTTGGCGCTCCCTGTCGCCTGTATTGCCTGGACGGTAACGAAAGAAGAAGTGTTTAAGGAAGTAAGGGAATACTGTGTCAATAAGTCCAAAACCTGCAGGTATTTTTTTGAAAGGAAATTCTTTTACCTTTTCACCTGCGAATACTGCTTCAGTCATTATGTAACCATTCTAATATTGTTCGTTAGCGAATATACGTTACTCTACCCCGACTGGCGGGGGTATTTTATTGCAGGATTTTCAATTGTCTGGATCGCAAATGTTTACATGAGCATTTACAATCTTATCCGCATTGATCTGAAGAAGGAAAAGCTCCAGGCCCAAAAAGAAGAAGAAAAATTAAAGAATGGTGATCTTAGCTCCTGATGATTGACAGGTTATTTTATATCTTTATCTGGTATTTTGATTGCAGCGTTACAAATTGTTAATGTGTACGTCTAACATTGAAACAGAATTGTACAAAGAGCTATGAAAAAGACGATACTTGACCTTTCTGAAAGTAAGGGGTGTCCTATTGAAGTGGATTCCGCAATCTCTTTTGTACCCTTTGTTGAGTATTTAAGAGGGAAAGTCAAGGAAGAAAATACTGTTAAAGCATTACTTTATAAAAATGCGCTCCAGGAATTTGAATCACAAATTTCAGATGAAGAAGATATTTCCCTGGATAACATCTATAAATTTGAGCTGTTGCTTGAGCATATGTATGCCTGCTTATCTCCTGCCCTTGCAACTGAAGACACACTCGCATGGGGATTGTGTTTTCCCGTCCAGCCCATTACCTTTTACGGTACGGATCTTATGTACCATCTACTGGAAACCAAAAACCATGATCACAGTGCTTATGTGGTATCAAAAACTCCCGAAGAGCATCATGAAGAACGTCTGCGGCTTTTATATTCGTTTATCCTTAAAAAACTATACCATTTTCAGTCTCCGGTCAAAACACATCAGTTTCATACGGGCATAAAAACTGATACTGGCCTGCAGGAATTTTTCCACGTACAGATCAACACTGACTTTATTGATGTAAAGGCTAAAGGAGATCTACCGAAATTGACCATCAGAGAGTTGCAGCAATACCTCACAGATGAATCCGGACTGAATACACTTCAGCGTCTGCTGCCCTTAAGTCTTTTTGAATTTCGTGGCATTTCAGTGCTTACGGTATCCGATGTAACTGCTTTGTATGCTGTTGAAAATATAAAAAAAGTAAGGCTTACGCGGAGCCCCGGTGCTGAAAAGGCATCTTATGCTGAAGTGATCCAATCACTTAAAACCCTGGTACAGAACAATAATATTCATTTTGACCTTTTTCCCTTTGTGAGGGTCAACAATAAAATGGTTTATGGTTATGTAAAGGGTGGCAGTGGCGTATTGTTTTCTGTCTGGGGCGAGCAAACCCTAAGCCCTGAAACTTTTCAGCAATATGCAGAGGGCTATGCGGCAAATCCCAACTCTTTCTATTCTCCGGATATTTTGGCAGAGAGCAGGGAGATGTTTCCCTGGCTGGACAAATTCATCGCACTCGGTGTTAGATCTCTTGCCCTTATGCCGGTATTTTATGACCATGCGGTAGTTGGTGTACTTGGTATGCACACCTGGGCAGGTGAAACTTTTGACGAAACAACATTGTCTCTTCTGGAACCGGCATTGGATCCGATAGCGCAGCTGCTGCAGGTTTATATTGACGAATTCAACCTGGAAATTGAAAATATAATTAAAGAAAAATATACTTCCATTCAGCCCTCAGTACAGTGGAAATTTAATGAGGCTGCCTGGCATCACCTGCATGATAAGAAAAAGCACCTGCCAGTAAGGAATGAAAGCATTGGTTTTAATAACGTATATCCGTTTTATGGAGCTATAGATATTAGAAATTCCACTGCAGAAAGAAATAGTGCCAGCAAAGCAGACCTGGGATTACACTTAAGTATGCTGGAAGAAACTTTGCTGTCTCTAAGGTCCTATGATCAATCCTCATTAATTGAAGAAATGTTGTTCAATTGCAAAAAATGGAATGGGATCCTGAAAGAGGGTGAGCTCAATACCACGGAAGAAAACAATCTGAACATATTTTTAAAGGAAGAAACTACTGAATACCTGCGTCACGTAGCTCAAACCCAGCCAGGGGCAAAAGAAATGATTCAAAAATATTTGGAGATCATGTCATCAGGCAATGGCGAGGTCTACAAAAACAGGCACGCTCTGGAAGTTTCAATGCAGATGATCAACACGGCCATTAACAATTATTTTGAGGCTGAAAAAGAAAAATTGCAATTGACTTATCCATGTTATTTCGAAAAATTCAGGACTGATGGTGTAGAATACGACATCTATATTGGTCAGTCCATTGCTCCGGATAAACCTTTCAGTAACTTTCACCTTAAAAATCTCCGGCTCTGGCAACTTTCTTCAATGACTCATGTAGTTAGGATGATGAAACAGCTCTTACCTGATCTGCCTGTTAAACTATCGACAACACAACTGATTTTCATACACAATCATACCATTGACATCAGCTTCAGGGCAGATGAACGAAAGTTTGATGTTGAAGGAGCGTACAACATCAGGTACCAGATGATCAAGAAAAGGATAGATAAGGTATTAATACGGGGATCGCAGGAAAGGTTGACACAACCCGACAAGCTTGCTTTGATCTATTTTAACAGGAGGGATATTGAGGATTACCTTCCTTTTGTGAAATACTTGCAGGAGACAGGTGTTTTGCACGCAGACACAGAAGACCTGGAACTCGAAGACCTTCAGGGGCTTAGCGGACTTAAAGCGCTGCGCGTATGGGTATTATAGCCATAGATATGTCAATTATTTTCAAAAACTGAAACATATATTATTTAGTGTATATTTTTGACTAAAATAATCAGTTAGTCAAAACTTATGAAAAACGCTATACCAGTACTTTCATTATTTTTTTTATTGGCGGCCTGCAGTGAGCCCAAAATGAGACTAAAAGCACCTGACCCTAAAAAAGAAAAAAAGGCGGCTGTTTTGGAAAAAAAAGATACCGTTAAGACGGTCAAACCTTAACCCATCAATTCTTTCATTAGTTTATCGAAATCAGCACGCATGGCAGCCAGCTCCTCTTCCACCCTGGCAAGACGCTGTTCCAGATCGCTGGCGGGTCTGCTGTAGTGCTCGTCATCGGCTTCTTCCCGGGTTAAGTTCGGTACTCCTCCTAAAAGATGAACATAACGGGTTTCTTTTTGCCCCGCCCTTTTTGGCAATTGCATTACATACGCAGATTCAGTACCGGCAAGTTTTTCGAGTACAGACTGTACTTCGTCAAGGGATTCAAATTCATATAGTCTTCCGGAATTGGTATTGATCTCACCAGGCGTTTGCGCGCCTCTTAGCATCAGAAGAGCCATAACTGCAACTTCTGCAGGTAATACCGGAAAAACTATCGCAAAATTATGTTTGTATTTCACTACCCTGCTCGCTCCGCCGGTGGCAGTAGAGATCAGGCTTTTGCGTTTTAAAGTATCAAGGGTAAGTGTAACTGTCTGTTCATCGTACTGCACTACAGGTTTTCGCGAAGTCTTTTGGTTGCAGGCAGCAGTAATGGCATTAATGGTCATCGGATAATACTCTGGTGTAGTCCTGGATTTTTCCATTAGTACACCCAGTACTCTGATCTCTTCGGCACTCAGTACCGGTAAAGTAAGCTGCGAGTCCATAATGTGATCAAGAATTTGATAAAATGCGGTCAATATTCTTTAGCTCAGAATCGCTAAAGTTTATATTATTCAAACATTTAAGGGAGTCTGCCAACTGTTCGGGCCTGCTGGCGCCAACGAGTACCGATGTTATCCTTTCATCACGAAGAATCCAGGAAAGGGCCATTTGAGCTAATTTCTGCCCTCTGTCCTGAGCAATTGTATTTAATTGGTTTAGCTGCTGTTGTATGGTTTCTGTGATCTGATCTGACTGTAAAAATCCATGGGGCTTGGCTGCTCTTGAATCTGCAGGAATCCCTTTTAAATATTTATCGGTAAGCAGTCCCTGTGCCAATGGAGAGAAAGGAATACAGCCAACACCTTCATTGCCCAGCAAATCCAGCAGTCCGTCCTCCACCCAGCGTTCATACATGGAGTATTTAGGTTGATGAATGACACATGGTGTACCAAGTTCTTTAAGCAATTGAATCGCTTTAGCTGCCTCCGCCGGTTTATAATTGGAAATGCCTGCGTAAAGTGCCTTGCCCTGACGAACGATAAGGTCTAACGCACCCATTGTTTCTTCAAGAGGGGTATCTGGATCTGGTCTGTGGTGGTAAAAGATATCCACGTAGTCAAGCTGCATTCTTTTGAGACTCTGGTCCAGACTTGCTACCAGGTATTTTTTTGAACCCCAGTCGCCATAAGGGCCATCCCACATCGTATAACCTGCTTTCGAAGAAATGATCATTTCATCTCTGTATCCCTGAAAATCCCGTTTCATCAACCTGCCAAAATTCTCTTCAGCTGAACCCGGCGGCGGGCCATAGTTATTGGCGAGGTCAAAATGAGTGATGCCACTGTCAAATGCAAGTCTCAATATTTCAGCACAATTTTCTAATTGGTCAACATGACCGAAATTGTGCCAGAGGCCTAAAGATATTGCAGAAAGTTTTAGTCCGCTTTTACCGCAGCGCCGGTATTGCATATTGTTATATCGTGAAGAAGAGGGTGTATAAGGCATATATGGAAGAAAAATAAAGTAGCGGCTTTTAACCACCGCTACTTTATTCTTATAAAATTAAAAATTATTTACCGCTGTTTTTCTTATCAGTAACTTCAGCACGTATTTCCTGTGCAAGTACTTTCAGGTCCTGCATTGCTTTGCGCACTCTGGTTCCCGCCGCATTGTTGCCTGCACTATAAAATTTTTCGGCATCAGCCTCTACAGAAGCCAGCAATTCTTTAACTTTTGAAAATTTTTCCATGATTTTTTATTTGTTTTTAGTTGTATGGAAACTGTTCATGCTTCGCTTGTACAGCTTCCACTTGTTTAATTTATAAGCCAAATATATATTATTTTATAAATAATGAGGTATTATTTACTCCTCATTGCTGTTTTGGTTTTTTATACTTTATTTCAAAAACCTTTTACCCCTTCATTGGTTGTTTTTTCAAACAAGAGACTATCAGCTATGGATAAACTTATACATGTTGTGGAGGATGACGAGGATATTAGATTTATTGTTGAATATATACTTATTGAGTCGGGATACCGGGTCGAATCATCTGCCACCGCAAAAGAGTTCCATACATACATGGCCCGGGTTCGGCCAGACCTGATACTTTTGGATGTCATGCTTCCGGATGGAAATGGAATTGAACTATGCCGTGATCTAAAATCTGATATTAAAACAGAAGATATTAAAATCATTATCATGTCTGCTCACGCAGCAGAAAAAGCAGTATTGGAAGAAGCTTGTGCAGATGATTTTATCAGTAAACCTTTTGACCTTGATTACCTGATAGATCATGTTAAAAAGATCCTGCCTGCCTAGAATTATTTTCTGCCAGCCATTTTGATCATTCTTTGAGACAGATCTTTGCCCAGATAACCGTCTATCAGGCCGTGTACCAGGTATAAGATTGGGGTCATCAATATCGCCACAACGAATTTATAAGTGTAGTTTACCAATCCTATCGCCGCAACCATTTGCCAGCTCCAGTGGTATTGAGGGTTGAGGTAAAAAGCAATAAAAATAACTACGAAACTATCGATGCATTGAGACACCAGTGTAGACCCAGTGGCCCTGAGCCATAACGCCCTTTCGCCTGTGATCCTTTTGATTCTGTGAAAGATCATTACGTCCGCAATCTGGCCTATGATAAATGCGACAATAGAACCTACTATAATCCACATGCCCTGACCGAAAACCCCAGCGAATGCATTGTTCATATTGATGGCTTCGCCGTTGATATTTTGATTAATCCAGAAATCTGACGGAGTTAACTGCATGGCACCTCCTACTACAATAAATGCATAGGAAATGAGAACTGCTGTAAGTATGGAAAGATAACGAACCTGTCTGACCCCAAAATACTCATTGATAATATCTGTCATGATAAAGATAATGGGCCAGGTTAACACACCTGCCGACATATTGAAAGAAAGGTTGGGCACTCCGAGCAGATCGATGTCAAATTTTTTTATGCCGAGGGTACCTTCCACAGTAAATATTTTGACCCCTATAAATTCTGAAAGAATGGCATTGGCAACGAAAAAAGCCCCCAAAACCAATAACAATTTACTTTCCTTTGTTTTGAAACTCATATCAGGCTGAAATTATTAAAATATTCTGATATAACAGGATAAATATTATTTCTATTTTAGCCCGGTATGATATCAATACAATCCAAATTACCCGGTGTGGGTACTACTATTTTCAGCGTGATGTCAAAATTAGCCGGAGAATACAAGGCAATAAATTTGTCTCAGGGTTTTCCTGATTATCCTTGTGATCCCAAACTCGTCGCGGAGGTGACAAAGGCTATGAAAAAGGGATTTAACCAGTATGCACCGATGCCAGGTCTTCCTGCACTGAGACAGCTTATTGCCGAAAAAGTAAACAATCTGTACGGGGCATCTTACGATCCGGAGCGTGAAGTCACTGTAACAGCGGGCGGAACTCAGGCGATATTCACTGCTTTGAGTACCTGCATTAGTCCGGGAGATGAGGTGATCATATTTGAACCGGCCTATGACAGCTACGCTCCTGCCGTAAAGCTGCTTGGCGGACTGGTAAAACCTTACGAGCTTGCCCCGCCCGATTATGAGATCGACTGGGAGATGGTCAGGAAACTGTTCTCTGCTAATACCAAAATGATCATTTTAAACAGCCCGCAAAATCCTACCGGATGTATTTTGTCTGAAAAAGACATTAAGGCACTGATCAGACTGACCAGAAATACTGATATTCTGATTCTGAGTGATGAAGTCTATGAGCATATTATTTTTGATGGCCAGATCCACCAGAGCATCGCTTTGCATCCCGAATTGAGAGAAAGAAGCTTTATCGTTGCATCTTTTGGCAAACTCCTGCACACGACAGGCTGGAAGCTCGGCTATTGCCTTGCTCCTGAAATATTGATGAAGGAATTCAGAAAAGTGCATCAGTTTAATGTATTCAGTGTAAACACCCCGATGCAGCTGGGGATTGCGAATTATCTGAAGGATTCTTCGAATTATCTAGGTCTGTCGGCGTTTTTCCAGGAAAAAAGGGATTTGTTCAGGGCCCTTCTGGGCGAAACCAAATTTAAATTATTACCTTGTAATGGTTCTTATTTCCAATGTATTAGCTATGCACATTTGAGTAATGAAAAAGACAATGAAATGGCTGTCAGCCTGGTAAGGGATTACGGGGTAGCCAGCATCCCGGTTTCAGCTTTTTACACAAAGCATACAGACCATAAAGTTTTACGCTTTTGTTTTGCTAAAAAGCAAGAAACTCTGGAAAAAGCCGTTCAAAGGTTAATGAAATTATAATTTACATCCCATTAAATTAATATATGGAACAACCAAATTACCTGAACATCAACAATCTTAAAATCACCATCTTCCAGGCTTATTTGTTTTGGGAAAATATAGATAAAAATCTCCAGAACCTTGCTTTGAGACTCTCAATGGGAATCAAGGAAAAAACTGACCTGATCATTTTACCGGAGATGTTTAACACAGGGTTTAGTATGAATGCCGAGGCGCTGGCCGAGGAGATGGACGGAAAAACAATGCTTTGGATGGCTCAGACCGCTCAAAAATACGATTGTGTCCTGACTGGTAGTCTGATCATTAAAGAGAACGGGCTATATTATAACAGAATGATCTGGATGCTGCCGGACGGCACCTATAGTCATTACGATAAAAGGCATTTATTTGGTTTGGGTGACGAGGATAAGCATTATTCACCCGGTCAGGAAAGGGTAATAGTAGACCTTAAGGGCTGGAAGATCAGACTTGCGATCTGTTATGACCTTCGTTTCCCGGTATGGCTGCGAAACCAGGATACAGCGTACGACATTTTACTGCTGATTGCCAGCTGGCCTGATAAACGTTCCGCACACTGGAATGCATTGATACCAGCCAGGGCAATTGAAAATCAAAGCTATGTGATCGGAGCCAATCGTGTTGGGCACGATGGTAAGGAGGTTTATCACAGTGGTCATTCGCAATGTATAGATCCTATGGGGAAAACCGTCTATTATAAGCCGGAGGACGAAGACCTGTATACTTTTAGTATCCATTATGATGAACTTGTAAAAACCCGCCGCAGCTTTCCTTTTTTAAGAGATGCCGATCATTTTAAAATTATTTAAATAATGTTCAACCGTAGAAAATTTATAAAGGCATCTGCTCTTTCTGCTTCCTTGCTGGCTATCGGCAAAAAAAATGCGCTGGCATTCACTGTGGTGCCCAATCCCGGTCCACCTGTTGTAATCTCCACCTGGGATTTTGGAATTCCGGCAAATAAAGCCGCGTGGAAGGTATTGTCGGCTGGAGGTCGGGCATTGGATGCTGTAGAACAAGGGGTTCATGTACCAGAAGCAGATCCAAAAATTCAGACGGTCGGTTATGGCGGATTTCCGGATCGTGATGGCCATGTGACCCTTGATTCCTGCATTATGGATGAATTTGGAAACTGTGGTGCAGTTGCTGGTATGGAACACATCATACACCCTATTTCAGTGGCAAGATTAGTAATGGAAAAAACACCGCATGTCATGTTGGTTGGTGAGGGAGCATTGCAGTTTGCACTTGAAAATGGTTTTAAAAAAGAGAACCTGCTCACTAAAGAAAGTGAGAAAGCATGGAAGGAATGGCTTAAAACAGCCAAATACGAACCGGTAATGAATATTGAAAATAAGTACGACAAAGCCGCACCCAGGAAATTGCCGGGAAATCAATACAATCATGATACGATAGGTATGCTGGCACTGGATGCAAAAGGAAATCTGTCAGGTGCTTGTACAACCAGTGGAATGGCCTATAAGCTGCATGGACGTGTTGGTGACAGTCCAATTATCGGAGCAGGATTATATATAGACAATGAAATCGGCGGCGCGACTTCTACTGGTGTCGGTGAAGAAGTGATCAGAAACGTGGGCAGTTTTCTGGTAGTAGAACTGATGAGGCAGGGACATTCACCTGAAGAGGCCTGTAAAGAGGCTGTAATGAGGATCATTAAAAAAAAGCCCGATATCGCAAAAAATATCCAGGTAGGATTTCTTGCCTTAAATAAGAAAGGCGAATATGGTGCGTATGCGATTCAGAAAGGATTTAGTTACGCTGTTTGTACAGCGCAAAAAGACGATTTACTCATTGACGGGAAAAGTTATTATTAAAATTAAGCAGATCCGTTATGATTAATATGGAAGTATGCGCCAACTCCCTGCGTTCTGCCCTCGCGGCACAGGAAGGCGGCGCAATAAGGGTTGAGCTTTGTGACAATTTACCGGAAGGCGGTACTACACCCAGCCATGCCCAAATTGAACTGGCAAAAGAAATGCTGGATATAAAAGTTTACCCAATTATCAGGCCCCGCGGCGGTGATTTTCTATATACTGATCTGGAGTTTGAGCTGATGAAAAAAGATATATCTGTGTGCAGGTCGCTTGGCTGCAATGGTATAGTTATCGGTATTTTAAAGGCAGATGGCACTGTGGACATGTCACGCTGCAGGGAGCTGATCGACCTTGCTGGCCCAATGGGTGTAACTTTTCACCGGGCTTTTGACATGAGCAGTGACCTGTTTAAGGCACTGGAAGACATTATTGATTTGGGCTGCGAACGCATTCTAAGTTCGGGTGGAGAAGCTTCGGCATTGCAGGGAGCCAAAGTTCTGGCCGCACTGGTCCGGCAGGCCGGACATCGCATCAGTATCATGCCGGGCGCAGGTATATCTGCCCAAAATATTTCCGAGCTCATCAGGATAACAGATGCCGGAGAGTTTCATGCCTCTGCCCGTAAAACAGTAAAAAGCCATATGAAATTCAGGAATCCAAACCTGAATATGGGCGCTCTGGGAGATGAATTCAGCTATGATCTGACTGACAGCCATACGGTAAAAACCTTAATTGAACTGGCCAATAGTGTAGAATAAAATCTTATCTTTGCGCCACTGATGAAGCATATACGTAATTTCTGCATAATTGCACATATTGACCACGGGAAAAGCACTCTGGCCGACCGTTTATTAGAATATACCAAAACCATTAGCTCGCGCGAAGCTCAGGCGCAGTTGCTGGACAATATGGATCTGGAGCGTGAGCGTGGAATCACGATCAAAAGCCACGCCATACAAATGAATTATAAGGTTGGTGAAATTGAATACAATTTTAACCTGATTGACACACCGGGCCACGTGGATTTTTCTTACGAAGTTTCACGTTCCATTGCTGCCTGCGAAGGTGCCCTGCTGATCGTTGATGCTTCACAGGGAATTCAGGCACAAACCATTTCCAACTTATACCTGGCTCTGGAGCACGATCTGGAGATTATCCCCATTCTAAATAAAATGGATTTACCGGGAGCAATGCCTGAGGAAGTGAAAGACCAGATTATTGACCTGATCGGCTGTAAACGTGAGGATATTATTCCTGCGTCAGGCAAGACCGGTCTGGGCATACCAGATATCATTCAGGCTATAGTAGACCGTGTCCCTGCTCCTGTTGGCGATCCTGAGGCTCCTTTACAAGCCCTGATTTTCGACTCCGTTTTTAATCCTTTCAGGGGAATTATCGCTTATTATAAAGTAGTAAACGGCCAGATTAAAAAAGGCGATAAAGTTAAATTCATCAATACAGGCAAACAGTATTTAGCGGACGAAGTTGGTATCCTGAAACTGGATATGGCACCACGTACCGTAGTTAAAACCGGTGACGTAGGTTATATCATTTCAGGAATTAAAGAAGCCCGTGAGGTAAAAGTCGGGGATACGATTACTACAGTTGACAGACCATCTTTAGACTCTATTCAGGGCTTTGAAGAAGTGAAGCCAATGGTTTTCGCCGGGATTTATCCCGTTGATACCGATGAG
This sequence comes from Pedobacter ginsengisoli, assembly GCF_030244015.1. Lineage (GTDB taxonomy): Bacteria > Bacteroidota > Bacteroidia > Sphingobacteriales > Sphingobacteriaceae > Pedobacter > Pedobacter ginsengisoli. Next base: position 1,293,106 of record NZ_JASSYX010000001.1, on the reverse strand, counting down.
TTTGAGGAATTACGGGAAGCAATGCATAAGCTGCAATTGAATGATGCTTCTATTGTTTTTGAGCCTGAAAGTTCTGCCGCTTTGGGTTTCGGTTTCCGTTGCGGCTTTCTTGGAATGCTGCACATGGAGATCATCCAGGAGCGTCTGGAGCGTGAATTCGATATGACAGTGATTACCACCGTGCCCAACGTATCTTATATTGCGCGAACCACTAAGGGCGATGAGGTCACCGTAAACAATCCCTCAGATCTGCCTGACCCAAGTAAACTGGACTTTGTGGAAGAGCCTTATATCAAAGCAAATATCATTACCAAAGCCGAGTTCGTAGGACCTGTGATGTCACTTTGTATCCAAAAAAGAGGGATTATTGCCAACCAGTCTTACCTGACTTCTGACCGGGTGGAACTTATATTTGAAATGCCTATGGGAGAGATCGTTTTCGACTTTTATGATAAATTAAAAACGATTTCCAAGGGTTATGCTTCATTTGATTATCACCAGATCGGTTATCGCAAATCAGATCTGGTCAGATTGGATATGCTCCTGAATGAAGAACCGGTTGATGCCCTATCCTCCCTGATCCACCGCAGCAATGCCTATGATTTTGGAAAGAAAATTTGCGAGAAACTAAGGGAATTGATTCCGCGTCAGCAATTTGAAATTAAGATCCAGGCATCTATTGGTGCAAAAGTTATTGCCCGGGAAACACTAAGTGCTTTGCGAAAAGACGTTACCGCTAAATGCTATGGCGGTGACATTTCACGTAAACGCAAGCTATTGGAAAAACAAAAACAAGGAAAGAAACGTATGCGCCAGGTCGGTAATGTAGAAATCCCGCAGACCGCATTTATGGCCGTACTGAAATTAGATTAAGCATGCAGTTACTCGACGGAAAATTCATTTCAGAAAAAATAAAACAGGACATTGCAGCTGAGGCTGCTGATTTTTTAGCTTCGTCAGGGAGAAAGCCCCACTTGGTCGCTATATTGGTCGGAAATGATGGAGGCAGCGAAACCTATGTAGCCAGCAAAATGAAAAATTGTGAAAAGGTTGGCTTTCAATCTTCATTGATTAGGTACGACAATTCAGTGAGCGAGGCCGAATTGCTGGCTAAAGTAGAAGAAATTAATCAGGACGCAGGTGTAGACGGCCTTATCGTTCAACTTCCTCTTCCCAAACACATCGATCCGGAGAAGGTAACTGAAACAATCGACCACCGCAAAGATGTAGATGGCTTTCATCCCATCAATCTGGGCCGTATGATGCGCAACTTGCCTTGCTTTGTTCCGGCGACTCCTTTTGGCATCATGCTGATGTTGCAGGAATACGGTATTGATACCGCAGGCAAACATTGTGTTGTAGTTGGCAGGAGCAATATCGTGGGTAGTCCGATGAGTATACTGATGGGCCGAAATGCCAATCCGGGTAATTGCACCGTAACATTAACCCACAGCAGGACTGCAAATCTGAAAGAAATGACCCTCCAGGGAGATATCGTCATTGCTGCTATCGGCAGGAAGAACTACATCACCGCAGACATGGTAAAACCAGGCGCGATAGTAATCGATGTGGGTATGAACCGTGAGACTTCCGAAACTACGAAATCAGGTTACAAGCTATATGGAGATGTTGATTTTGAAAATGTAGCACCAATTTCATCATGGATCACCCCTGTTCCCGGTGGTGTCGGACTGATGACGATTGTCGGCTTGTTGAAGAACACCCTGGCATCTGCAAAGAAAGAAATCTACAAATAAGCATTACTTCCAAAGTTTTTTCCAAAAACTTTCTTTAATACCTATGTAGATGCCGTCAGCCCTGGTCTCAACGGGATAAGTATCGATGTAGTCACCCTGACCTTCTGCTCCTCTTCCTGTTTGCAAACTGTATTCCCAGCGATGAATCGGGCAAACCAGGAAACCATTTTTGCACCAGCCACCGCTTAGGATACCACCAGCATGCGGGCAATTATTCTGCACCGCAAATATTTTTTGCTGATGGCGGATCAGACAAAGTTTTTTTCCGGCAAGGTTGACCTGCATGACAAACTCTTCATCCGGAATTGGTTTATCAATCTTGTGCCATCGGATCATTCCAAATATTTTTTCATTGCTTAGTCATTAAACACGCTCAATATACGAGGTTTGACACTCCCTTACATTATTTTATTTAACTTTGCGCCCTCATTATGGCACATCAAATACCGGAAGACGGCACATTACTTCCTTTAATGGAAGAATTTTACACGATACAGGGCGAAGGCTTCAATACCGGAAAAGCAGCGTATTTTATCCGTTTAGGCGGATGTGATGTGGGCTGTCACTGGTGTGATGTCAAAGAAAGTTGGGATGCAGAACTACACCCTTTGACCGCAGCGGATGAAATTGTGACCAAAGCAGATAGCTTTCCTGGCAAAGCAGTAGTGATTACCGGCGGCGAGCCTTTGATCTACAACATGGATTACCTGACTGCCGAACTGCAAAAAAAAGGAATCAAAACATTTATAGAAACTTCCGGCGCCTATCCTCTTTCCGGTTCCTGGGATTGGATCTGCCTGTCACCAAAGAAGTTTAAAGCACCAAGACCAGACATTACTCCCTTTGCGAATGAGCTCAAAGTGATCGTTTTCAACAAGAGTGACTTTGAATGGGCAGAAAAATATGCGGAGACAGTTTCAGACCGCTGTAAATTGTACCTCCAGCCCGAATGGTCAAAGTCGCAAGAGATCACCCCGCTTATTATTGAGTATGTAATGGCCAATCCAAAATGGGAGATTTCCTTGCAGACCCACAAATTTTTAAACATTCCATAGCATTTGTTGCCTATTCTCGTTATATTTAATCTAATCGTTAAGACGAGCGTTTATGAAGAAATTGTTATTTCTGTTCTTCTTATACTTTATCGCATGCCATGTTAACGCTCAGACATCAGCGATAAAGAAAGCTCAGAACAGCTTTGACAAGGCACAGACTCATTTAAAAAATGATCAGTACGACCTTGCTATAGCTGCGCTGGCCGACGCCGTAAAAGCGGATCCGGACTTTCAGTTTGCCTTTATACAACTTGGAGACATTAACAGGCGGATAAAAGCATATGACGCCTCCAAAGCGGCCTTTAAAAGTGCTATAGCATTGGGAAAAGATGCAGACCCAAGAATGTATTACGGGCTGGCCGAGGCCGACATCAATATCGGGGACTATAGCGATGGACTGGACAACATCAAGCTATTTTTGAATAAATATAAAGGAGCAGATCCTGATTTCATTCGAAGGGCCAATAAATATTTAAAAGATTGTGAATTTGCAGCTCTGGCTGTTAAATCACCGAAAAAGTATGAACCTGTAAATCTTGGGGACGCCATCAATTCTAAGTACCGGGATTACTTTCCTTCTGTTACGGCAGACGGCGAAAAAATGATCTTTAGCAGAAATATCAGTGACAATGAAGATTTCTATATCGCCGAAAAGAAAGATAACAAATGGGGCATCCCGGTACCATTAAGCAATAAGATCAATACCGAAAAATTTAACGAAGGTGCGCAGTCTATTTCGGCTGATGGCCGGTATCTTTTCTTTACAGGCTGTAACAGACCCGATGGATTGGGCAGATGCGATATTTATGTAAGTCACAAAGAAGGCAGCAGCTGGGGGGATCCATTCAACCTGGGGGCACCCTTAAATACTCCTTACTGGGAATCGCAGCCAACAATTAGTCCGGATGGAAACACATTATATTTTGTGAGTAACAGGCCTGGCGGACTGGGTGGCTACGACATCTGGAAGAGCATGTTGAAAAGTGACGGCTATTGGAGCAAACCTGAAAATCTTGGTGCTGAGATCAATACCCCTTATGATGAACATACTCCTTTCATCCATTCTGATGGCAGAACACTCTATTTTTCATCAGACGGATGGCCTGGAATGGGCAATAAAGATATATTCTTAAGCCGTCTTGGCGATAACAACAAATGGAGCCTGCCTGAAAATCTGGGTTATCCGATCAACACGTTTAATGAAGAAACGGGGCTAATCGTAACGCCTGATGGAACAGAAGCATTATTTTCCTCAACCATGAAAGGCGGGTATGGTGATATGGACATCTATCGGTTTAAAATGCCGGCCGATAAAAAACCCATGCCGATCACCTATGTAAAGGGAATAGTAAAAGACAAAGAAAGCGGTAAGTTTTTAGAAGCGCGGGTTCAGGTAGTAAACCTGAAAAGTAAAAACACAGAGTATGATGACTTTACATCAACTGAAAACGGGGAATTTTTGGCAGTAATGCCCATAGGCGGCAATTACCTGTTTAATGTAAGCGCAGACGGATATTTATTTCATTCGGAAAACTATCAGCTCAATGAAACTTACATCAATACTCCTTTTTTATTGCAGATCGCACTTGAAAAGCTAAAAATCGGCACCAACGTAGTGTTAAAAAACATCTTCTTTAACACCAACGAATATGTACTCCTGCCTGCCTCGGTCACAGAACTGAGTACATTGTCAAATTTACTAAAGAACAACAGTAAGATCAGCATAGAGATCCAGGGACATACAGACAATGTAGGTAATGATGCAGACAACAAAAAACTATCATTAATGCGGGCTAAAGCTGTTTATGATTACCTGACGGCACAGAAAATAGCACCGGAACGGCTGGCTTATAAAGGCTTTGGTGAAACTGCCCCCATTGCAAACAACGATACCGAAAGCAACAGAAAACTAAATAGAAGAACCTCTTTTGTCATTACCAGTCTGTAGCAGCTAGATTACCGCTTGCCTTATTTTAATAAGTTTTACCAGCAGATCTTCCAGCAAAGTAAGATGAAGCATATTTGCCCCGTCTGATTTCGCGTTCGCAGGATCCGGGTGAGTTTCGATAAATAAGCCATCTGCGCCCACCGCTATTGCCGCCTTTGCAATGGTTTCAATAAGCTGAGGTTTTCCTCCTGTAACACCACTGCTTTGATTAGGCTGCTGCAGAGAATGTGTACAGTCCATTACCACAGGCACTCCAAAGCTCTGCATCTCTGGCAGGCCGCGATAATCAACGATCAGGTCCTGATAACCAAATGTATTGCCTCTGTCAGTCAGGATTACTTTATTATTCCCTGCCTCGATAATCTTCTCTACCGCAAATTTCATGGAACCAGCTGAAAGGAACTGGCCCTTCTTTACGTTCACCACTTTGCCAGTTTTCGCCGCTGCAACGAGCAGGTCAGTTTGCCTGCATAAAAAAGCAGGGATCTGCAGCACATCCACATAGGCCGCAGCCATAGCTGCCTCATCACTTTCGTGAATATCTGTTACTGTAGGAACGCCGAAAGTTTTACTTACTTTCTCCAGGATCTTCAATGCCTTCTCGTCGCCAATTCCCGTAAATGAATTTCCTTTTGAGCGGTTCGCTTTGCGATAAGACCCTTTAAAGATATATGGAATATTGAGTTTATCTGTAATGGAAACTATTTTTTCAGCTATGCGAAGCGCTATTTCCTCGCCCTCTATGGCACATGGGCCCGCCATCAAAAAGAAATTGCCTGAATCCTGATTTTTTAAATTATCTATGGGGAAGTTGATCATTCGTTTATTTTAATATTTGACAGGTCAGATGCTTAGTTTCCCAGCTCTGACATAAATTTAATTCGCATTAGTTGTATTTCTTCCCGGGAATAGTCCGTTTCTCCCAGCTCCTTCAACGCATCTTCTATAGAATCGCTTTCTGCCGACTGGAAATAATCGAACACTTCTTCCTGACGTTCTTCCTCAATCAGTTCATCCACAAAATAGCTCAGGTTAAGTTTGGTACCTGAATTAACAATGGCTTCAATTTCTTTAAGGATGTCATCATAGGTAATTCCCTTGGATTTTGCGATATCTTCCAGGCCGATCTTGCGGTCGATGTTCTGAATGATCGACACTTTCATTTGAGATTTATTGGCTTGTGTCTTAATGATCAGATCAATAGGACGTTCAATATCATTGTCTTCAACGTATTTCTTGATGAGCTCGAGGAATGGACCGCCAAATTTAAGTGCCTTGCCATGGCCCACACCGGAAATCTGTTTGAGCTCATCCATCGTAATTGGATAATGGGTACACATCTCCTCCAGTGAAGGTTCCTGAAAAATCACAAAAGGAGGCAGGTTTTTCTGTTTACCGATCTTCCTGGTCAGGTCCTTCAGCAGTTGCAACAGTTGCGTATCCAGCGTCCCCGAACCATGTTTTACATCATCTTCATCATCATCTGCAGCACTTTCTATAGGCTCATTGAGCACAAATTTCAGACTGTAAGGATTCTCTATAAAGCTGCGTCCCGAGTTTGTTAAACCCAGCAAACCATAGTTGTCAATGTCCTTGGAAAGGAAATTATTTAAGACGGCTTGTCTGATGAGTGATTTCCAGTGATTTTCCCCTTCAACTACGCCCAATCCAAATTCAGGAATCTTTGCATGCTCGTAGGCAATAGTTTGTGCCGTTTCAAGACCTAATATTACATTTAGAATATGTGCGTCATCAAATTTCTCACCGATCTTTTGAATAAGTTTGAGCAGAATCACAAGCGATTCTTCAGCATCGAAGAGTTTCTTGGGCTTTTTACAGTTGTCACACATGCAGTTACAGCCCGTTTCATTAAAGTTTTCTCCAAAATAATGAAGGATCTGCTTTCTTCTGCATACCCCGGACTCGGCATAATCTATAACTTCTTTCAGAATCTGCGTACCGATCTCACGTTCTGACACTGGCTTATCCTTCATGAATTTGGCCAGTTTATCGACATCCTTTTGCGTATAAAATGCGATACATACTCCTTCTCCACCATCCCTTCCTGCTCTTCCGGTTTCCTGATAATAACCTTCCATACTTTTAGGAATGTCATGGTGGATCACAAAACGGACATCCGGTTTATCAATACCCATCCCAAATGCAATGGTGGCCACAATGACTTCCACATCTTCCATCAGGAACCTGTCCTGAGTATCAGCCCTCACCTTTGGCTCAAGGCCAGCATGATAAGGCAAAGCTTTAATCCCGTTGAGATTTAAAGTTTCAGCCACCTCCTCTACCTTTTTACGGCTGAGACAATAAATGATACCGGACTTTCCTGTGTTCTGTTTGATATACCTGATGATCTCCTTAATGACATCCCTTTTGGGTCTGATCTCGTAAAACAGGTTTGGCCTGTTAAAAGAAGACTTAAACAAAGTGGCATCAGACATCTGAAGATTTTTAATGATGTCCTGCTGTACTTTCGGAGTAGCCGTAGCAGTAAGGGCGATGATGGGAATTTCCTCTCCCAAGCCCTGTATCACCTGCCTGATCTTCCGGTATTCCGGCCTGAAATCATGCCCCCATTCAGAAATACAATGGGCCTCATCCACCGCCACAAAAGATATGGTGATCAGTTTAAGAAAATCAATATTATCTTGTTTGGATAAAGACTCCGGGGCTACATAGAGCAATTTGGTCTGTCCGCTTAACAAATCTGTCTTGACCTGGGTGATTTCTGTTTTATTGAGCGATGAGTTTAAAAAATGAGCAATACTGTCGCTACCCCCGAAAGCCCTTAACTGATCAACCTGATTTTTCATCAGTGCGATCAAAGGAGATATGACTATCGCCGTCCCTCCTTCCATTAGAGCTGGCAACTGGTAGCAAATGGATTTCCCCCCGCCTGTAGGCATTATGACAAACGTATTCTTTTTTTCAAGAATATTGGTGATTATTGACTCCTGATCACCTTTAAAATTATCAAAACCAAAAAAGGTTTGTAAGTTGTCAAACAACGACTTTTTCACATCCATTCCGTGTATAAAATATTCAGTGCTATTTTTACTTCAAAATAACATAATTTTGCACAAATTCAAAGCATCAATATACTAAATAATTCTGTTTGAAAAGTAAAAAATCAATTATAGACAATGCCATTAACACGCTGCAGCTCGAAGCTCAGGCCATTCTGGGACTGGTCGGGAATGTAAATGACGACTTCGTTAAAGTTGTAGATCTAATCATTCAAAGCGAGGGCAGGGTCATTGTAACCGGTATTGGTAAAAGTGCGATCATTGCCCAAAAGATCGTAGCGACCTTCAACAGTACAGGCACCCCTTCTATCTTCATGCATGCAGCAGATGCAGTTCATGGTGACCTTGGCATGATTCAGAAGAACGACATCGTGATCTGCTTGTCCAAGAGCGGCAATACCCCGGAAATAAAAATATTGGCCCCGCTGCTTAAGCAGGCCGGCAATATTATGATCGGAATGGTAGGACAGCCGGATTCTGATCTGGGCTTGCAGGCTGATTACATACTGAACACTTATGTAGAGAAAGAAGCCTGCCCGCATAACCTTGCCCCAACCACCAGTACCACAGCACAGCTCGCTATGGGCGATGCACTCGCCGTATGCCTGCTGCATGCCCGTAATTTTAACGAAGATGACTTTGCAAAATACCATCCGGGTGGTGCTTTAGGAAAAAGACTTTATCTAAAGGCCGGAGACATCGCTGTAAAAAACCAAAAGCCAAGTATTCATTCCTCCGCATCCGTAAAAGATGTGATCGTGGAAATTAGTCAAAACCGTTTAGGTGCAGTCGTTGTTATTGAAGGCGGTTCCATTTTAGGAATAATAACAGATGGTGATATTAGAAGAATGCTTGAAAAATATTCTAATTTAGCCAATATAAAAGCGACTGACCTGATGAACAGAAATCCTAAGACCATCGACAGGGAAATGCTGGCAGTGCATGCACTTGAACTGATCAAGGCAAACAATATCACCCAATTACTGGTTACTGAGGAGAATAAGTATTTTGGGATGATACATTTACATGACCTTCTGCAGGAAGGCATAATTTAACGATACGCTGAATCAATATGAATAAAAATAATTACGCCTTAATCATGGCTGGCGGAGTCGGCAGCCGTTTCTGGCCGGTGAGCAGAACAGAATATCCTAAGCAATTTATTGATTTTTTTGGAGTTGGCAAGACACTGATACAAAGCACGTATGACCGCTTCTTACGCATTTGTCCGCCTGAGAACATTTTTATAGTCACCAATGAGATCTATACCCAGATCATTAAGGAACAGATCCCGGACATCAGCAACAACCAGATTCTGGCAGAGCCTATTATGAGAAATACTGCACCATGCATCTCTTACGGCTCCATGAAGATCGCCCAGCTCAACCCTGAAGCCACAATTGTTGTTGCACCTTCTGACCATACCATAAGCAACCAGGACGCATTTGTCGAAGCAATTGAACAATCATTGCAGGCTGCATCTCAAAATGACGTGCTGATCACATTGGGTATAAAACCAAGCCGCCCGGATACGGGATACGGTTACATCCAGTACGTTGACAGCTCCCTGAAAACAGATGAACAGTTTCATAAAGTAAAAACATTTACCGAAAAACCCAACCTTGAACTGGCAAAGTCTTTTTTGCAAAGCGGTGATTTTCTGTGGAATGCAGGCATCTTTATCTGGTCCGCGAAATCGATAAACAAGGCATTTCTGAAACACCTTCCGGATATGCATGAAATATTCCAGCAGGGAAACTCAATGTTCAACACAGACCAGGAAGTTGAATTTATAGGAAATGCCTATCAGCAGTGCACCAATATCTCTATAGATTTTGGCATCATGGAAAAAGCAGATAACGTATATGTGCTGCCTGCTGATTTTGGATGGTCTGATCTGGGCACCTGGGCATCTATATACGATATCGCAGAGCATGATTACGTTGGAAACGCAGTGATCCCGTCAGAGAAAGTAATGATGTTCAATTCATCCAACTGTATGGTTAACGTTCCAAAGAATAAACTGGTGATCCTTCAGGACCTGCACAATTATATCGTCGTGGAATCAAACAATACTTTACTGATCTGTCCGCGGTCAGAGGAACAAAGCATTAAACAGATTGTGGCAGATGTCAAATCAAAGTTCGGAACTAAATATATTTAGTTCCGTCTTCTGCTTACTGACGTTGCCTGATGGCTTCATACAAGATAATTCCTGCAGAAACAGAGACATTTAAGGAGCTGATTTCGCCTGCCATTGGAATTTTGGCCAGGTGATTGGCCATGCGCATGATCTCATTTGAAATGCCTTCATCCTCAGCACCCATTACAATTGCAGTTGGAAGTGTATAATCAGGACCGTAGATCAGTTCACTGGTCTTTTCAGTACAGGCAACAATCTGCAATCCGCATTCCTGAAGGAATAAAGCGGTTTTATGTAAATTTTGATGTCTGCACACCGGAATAGTAAAGAGCGCACCGGCAGAGGTTTTAATGGCGTCAGCATTGATCTGGGCAGAATTTTTAGCAGGTACGACGATCGCATGGACACCGGCGCATGAAGCCGTTCTGGCAATAGCACCCATGTTCCTTACATCCGTAACACCGTCAAGGATCAGTACCAAAGGAGTCTCTCCTTTTTCATATATAACAGGTATGATGTCTTCAATTTTCTGAAAAGTGATGGCCGAGATCACCGCGATTACTCCCTGGTGATTCTTTTGCGTCATCCTGTTTAACTTTTCTACCGGAACATTATGGACAGGAATGTCAGAATCTTTCAATATGGTCTTCAGCTCTAATATAACTGCACCGGTCAGTCCGCGTTGGATATAAATGCTTTCAACATCTCTTCCGGCCCTGATCGCCTCTATTACAGCACGAATGCCAAATACAAATTCATTATTTTCTCTCGGCCTGGCCGGCCTTCTGAAATTTTCCATCTCTCTTAATTTGACGCAAAAATAGCCGAAATATTCAGATTATCAGAAAGCAATATTTACCAGGCCTGAGACCGGGCTTATCCACATCAATCTGTTAGGAAATTTGTGAAATTCATGATACCAATATCTGGGTTCAAGTATTCCTCCTTGTTAGAATGTTCATAAAGAAATATATTACAGACTCTATTTTTGTCTATTTTTGTACCTATGAGTATCGATAACGGAAACCAGGGGCAAGACAAAACCAGCTATACTGCCAGGAAGAACAGGATCACAAATTCCATGAGTACAATGGGAAAGATCCCTCCGCAGGCGATAGATCTGGAAGAAGCTGTGCTTGGTGCGCTGATGCTTGAAAAAGATGCCCTGTCCACCGTAATTGACATTTTGAAACCCGAGGTCTTCTATCACGAAGCACATAAAAAGATCTTTGAAGCGATCCAGGGTCTTTTTCAAAAATCCAAACCGGTAGATATCCTTACCGTGACCTCAGAATTGAGAACACTGGGCTTACTGGAAATGGTGGGAGGTGCATACTATATCACCAACCTGACCAACAGGGTGGCTTCAGCTGCCAATATCGAATACCATGCGCGTATCATTTCCCAAAAATATATCCAAAGGGAACTGATCAGGATCTCGTCCGAAATCATTCAGAATGCATACGAGGACACTACAGATATCTTTGACCTCCTCGATCACGCCGAGAAAAACTTATTTGACATTGCTCAGAACAACCTTCGCCGGGACACCCAAAAAATGGACGAGATCATCAAGCAGTCACTTGCGACCCTTGAAGAGCTCAGAACCAAGAGTGACGGACTGACCGGTGTTCCTTCCGGATTTACGGATCTTGACCGCATCACAGGCGGATGGCAGCCTTCGGATCTGGTGATCATTGCGGCCCGCCCCGCGATGGGAAAAACAGCGTTCGTACTGACCTGCGCAAGAAATGCTGCTGTAGATTTCAAACGGCCCGTAGTAGTATTCTCTCTGGAGATGTCCTCGGTACAGCTGGTCAATCGTCTGATCTCCGGAGAAACAGAAATCGAACAGGAAAAGATCAGAAAAGGAAATCTTGCCGAATGGGAATGGCAGCAATTGCACAGCAAGATTGGCACTTTAACTGAAGCGCCCCTTTTAATTGACGACACCCCGGCTTTGAACATCTTTGAGTTCAGGGCGAAATGCAGAAGACTAAAATCACAATATGACCTGCAGCTCATCATCATCGACTATCTTCAGCTGATGCACGGCAAAGGCGAAGGGCAAAGTGGCGGCGGGAACAGAGAGCAGGAAATTGGTAGTATTTCAAGAGCGCTCAAATCAGTTGCCAAAGAATTGAATGTACCTGTACTGGCACTGTCACAGTTAAGCCGTGCTGTAGAAAGCAGACCAGGAGCAAATGGCAAAAGACCAATGCTTTCAGATTTAAGGGAATCAGGCTCTATTGAACAGGACGCAGACATGGTGCTCTTCCTTTACAGGCCAGAATACTACGGTATAACAGAAGACGAACAAGGCCGCTCACAAGCTGGTGTTGGAGAAGTCATCATTGCAAAGCACAGGAACGGAGAGACCGGCATTGTACCGCTCCGGTTCATCGGTAAATATGTTAAATTTGCCGATCTGGAAGAAAGTTTCTCGGCACCGACCTCGTTCTCTATGGACAGTCCGGGAGCAGGTATGCAGCCTTCCCAGAACTTCGACAGGCCTTCAGGAAACGTAATCATTAAACCGTCACGCATGGACGACATGCACGACGAAGATGCTCCGTTTTAACAAGATCAGAGAAAATAGCCCAGCAGAATTCCGGCGAGCACGATGACCGGCGGACTGATCTTTGTAAAATTGAGGATCAGAAAAGTGCAGATCAGGATGATGATCGCCATAAAGTCCAGGCCTATTGGCTTGACCAGCAATATAAACGCTGCGATAATAAACCCTACACTCACAGCACTGATCCCGGCAAGAGAATACTTGATACGTGTGATCTTTTTCAAATCTTCCCAAAATGGTACAATGAGCAATACAAGGATCAATCCTGGAAGGTTTATGCCCAGTACAGCTACAGTCCCACCCCATATTTGTCCGGTTATCCCATATCCAAAATTCTTCATGCTTAACGCACCAATATAACTGGTAAAAGAAAAAGTGGGTCCGGGCAAGGCTTGCTGAAGCGCGAAACCGGAAAGAAAACCAGAAGCATGCAGGTACTGCTTCATCTGAACAAATTCTGTGAACATTAACGGAACCAAAACCTGTCCGCCACCGAAAATAAAGATACCGTTGCGGTAAAAATTCTCAAATAACCTGATGGGCAAGCTAAAAGGCGAGGTTCTGTTAATGATAGCACCCAATAGGGCCAGAATCAATAAGACGCCAAAAAAATAGATTAATTTCCTGCGGTTAATATTGGAAAAAAGCTTTACCCTGATGTCACTCTCTTCCTTTGGTGCCTCAAGCGCCGAGGAGATCATCCCCCCTATTAAAATGGCGATCGGAAATACATATGCGTTTCTTAGGACGAGCGTGCAGATCACCGCCGAAATGGCAAGAAATATAGAAAGCTGCGATACCAGCACCCGTTTTGATAAATTATAGGCACCAAAAGCCACGATACCAAGGGCAATAGGCTGGATGTATTCCAAAACCTCAACAAATTTCTCCTTATGGTCAAATTTGGCATAGCTGATGGCGGCAAAGGTCATAGCGGCGGCTGACGGAAGGATCCACAACAGGAAGGTAATGATGGACAATCTCAAGCCTCCTACTTTATAAGCTATGCCAACCAGGGTCTGAGTAGACGCCGGACCAGGCAATATCTGCGCAAGCGCGTTCAATTCCAGTAATTCCTCCTCAGTAATGTATTTTGTGTTTTTCACAAAAAATTTAAGCAAAAGCGCAAGATGCGCTTGTGCCCCGCCAAATGCGGAGAACGTAAACAGGATCACATCCCTGATGAATAACAGCTGCTTCTTCCTGCCCAATCTCCTACAGATTAATCATCTTCATAATCCAGACCTGCCGCAGAATTGTATGCACCCTGCAACTCTGAGAAAGCATGCATATCACGTTTGTTTCTGGCAGCTTCCATGCCCTTCTGATAAATCACAATAGCCTGCGCCGTATCATTGTGCTTTTCCAGCAGCTTACCCAAATGATAATACGTTCCAACGTAGTCAGGATGCAGGGAAACCAGTTTGTTGTAGTATTCAAAAGCCTTATCAGTCTCATTGGACGAGTTGTATTCTGTGGCCAGCGCATACAAGACAAACGGATCGTTTGGATCACTCTCTAAAAATTCCAATAACTTCGCTAAACGGGTACTTTGCATTTTTTATCCCTGCTTTTTTAATTAGATTTGCAAAAAGACAATTCTAGCTGTAAACGCTATATTACCTTTAAAACAAATTTATACTATGAAAATATTAGTTTGTATCAGTAATGTGCCCGACACAACGACAAAAATAACTTTTACCAGCAATAATACACAATTCAATACAGCAGGAGTACAATTTATTGTAAATCCTTATGATGAAATCGCCCTTTCAAGAGCTATTGAACTTTGCGAGGGCGGTAAAGGAACTGTTACTGTCATCAACGTCGGAGAAAGCCAGACAGACCCGACGATAAGAAAAGCACTCGCTATTGGGGCAGATGATGCAGTCAGGATAAACGCAGCGCCAAGAGATGCCTATTTTACAGCCTATCAGATCGCAGAATATGCCAAAACAACAGAGTTTGACATGATCCTGTGCGGCCGTGAATCTATTGATTACAACGGTTCACAGGTTGCGGCAATGATCGGCGAGTTTCTGGACATTCCATCTGTATCTATTATAAAAAAACTGGACTATGACGGTTCCACCGCAACCATAGAACGCGAAATAGAGGGCGGAAAGGAAGTGATCACGATCAGCGGAAAGTTTGTTGCGAGTTGTTCAGAAGGCACAGCTGAACCTAAAATCCCGAACATGAGAGGGATCATGTCAGCCCGTACAAAACCACTCATCACCGCTGAAGCTAAAGACATTGAGGCAGTGACCAAAGTGCAGGAATTTGAGACACCTGCCCCACGGGGAGCAGTTAAATTGGTTCCGGCTGAAGAAACCGCCAAATTAATAGACCTTTTACATCAGGAAGCCAAAGTGATCTAACCCGGGTTCTATTTCATTATTTAATTAAAAAACTTAAAAAAAGTCGTATGTCAGTTTTAGTATATGTAGAACAGGTAGATGGTAAATTTAAGAAATCTGTATTTGAAGCAGTATCTTATGCTAAATCCATCGCAGATCAGCAAAGCACAAATTTAACAGCCATATCAATTGGCAACGTAGACGAGAGCGAACTGAAAACTCTCGGCCAATATGGGGCATCTAAGGTGCTCAATGTATCAAACGAACAACTGCAGCATTTTGTAAACCAGGCTTACGCTTCCGTGATCACAGAAGCTGCGAAAAAAGAAAACGCCGATATCATCGTACTTTCAAATTCTTTTTCAGGCAAAGGCCTTGCTCCACGCATCGCCGTTAAACTGAAAGCAGGCCTGGTGGATGGTGCAACAGAATTACCTAAGATTGACGGAGGTAAATTCACCGTCAAAAAATCTGCATTTTCAGGTAAAGCATTTGCCACTGTAGAAATCAGCTCGGCCATTAAAGTAATCGCTTTAAACCCCAATGCCTTCGGTGTAAAAGAATCCGGTGCTGAGGCTGTCATAGAAACTTTTTCTCCTGAAGTTAAATCAACAGATTTAGCTGCGATCGTAAAAGAAATCGTCAGAGCAACAAATAAAGTCTCATTGCCTGATGCCGAGATCGTAGTATCCGGCGGCCGCGGACTCAAAGGCCCTGAAAACTGGGGAATGATCGAAGAACTCGCAAATTTACTTGGCGCAGCCACGGCATGCTCCAAACCAGTATCTGACGCAGACTGGAGACCCCATTCTGAGCACGTCGGACAAACCGGAATTGCCATTAGCCCAAACCTGTACATTGCCATTGGAATCTCGGGTGCTATACAACATTTAGCCGGTGTAAGTTCCTCCAAAGTAATCGTAGTCATCAATAAAGATCCGGAGGCGCCTTTCTTTAAAGTTGCCGATTACGGGATTGTAGGCGATGCATTCGAAATTGTTCCAAAATTAATAGAAGCATTAAAAGCACATAAAGGTTAATCATATACCCTTTGGCAGTAGATTTGTTGTCAAAGGGTATTACTATATATGAAAAAAGTAAAACTCGATATTGTTGGTTTGTCTTACAGCCAAACGCAGTCAGGTGCCTATGCACTGGTACTCGGAGAAGTAAATGGCAGAAGGAGACTGCCCATTATTATTGGCGCATTTGAAGCCCAGGCAATCGCCATTGAAATTGAAAAGATGACCCCAAGCAGGCCCCTTACTCACGACCTATTCAAAACATTTGCTCAAACATACAATATAGAGATCCAGGAGATCCTGATCTATAACCTGGTTGAAGGTGTTTTTTTTGCAAAGCTGATCTGCACTGACGGTCAGACCGTACAGGAGATAGATGCCCGTACCTCCGACGCTATCGCACTGGCTGTCCGGTTCAATGCAGCCATTTACACCTATGAATTTATCCTGTCCTCTGCAGGGATCGTCATTGAAGGAAATGATTTCCTTTTTCTCGAAAACATGGACAACATTCCAAAAGAGCAAGGCTCTGAAGACATTTCCACATCCATCCCTGGTACGAGTTACAAATCCCTCAGCATAGAAGAACTCAACCAGAAACTTCAGGAAGCCATTACAGAAGAAGCCTACGAAAAAGCAGCAAGGATCAGAGATGAAATAAATAAGCGAAATTCAGCTTAATACTATCCAAATAGTACTATATTCCAGTTATATTTCAAACTCAACCAAACTATTATTATGAATGTTAAGTTTCGCTTAACGCTGATGAACTTTATGCAGTTTTTTATCTGGGGTTCATGGCTCATTACCATTGGAGTTTACTGGTTTCAAAATAAAGGCTGGTCAGGAGCTGAATTTGGTGCGATCTTTTCAACAATGGGTATATCTGCAATCTTTATGCCCGCCGTTACCGGCATTATTGCCGACAGGTTCATCAACGCAGAGAAATTATATGGCACGATGCACATTTTAGGAGCGCTGGTGCTTTTTAGTCTGCCAATGGTAGACAACCCCGGCACTTTCTTTTGGGTCATCCTGCTGAACATGATATTTTACATGCCCACACTTTCCTTGTCCATAACAGTGGCCTATTCTGCACTTAAAAGTGCCGGCAAAGACGTAGTCAGGGATTACCCTCCAATAAGGATCTGGGGTACCATAGGATTTATCGCAGCGCTATGGGCGGTTAGTCTCTCAGGGAATGAAGCATCTTCCAACCAGTTCTATATCGCCTCCGCTGTTTCCCTATGCCTTGGCCTTTATTCGTTCACCCTTCCAAAGTGTCCCCCTCTGGCAAATAAAGTAGAAACCAAATCATTTGTTGACGCACTGGGGCTGAGGGCCTTTACCTTGTTTAAACAAAGAAAGTTCGCCGTCTTTTTCCTTTTCTCTATGTTTCTCGGCGCCGCACTTCAGCTGACCAATGCCTATGGAGACACATTTCTACATGACTTCAAGAATGTTCCGGCTTACAAAGACCTGCTGGCAGTAAAATATCCGGCGATCATTATGTCGATCTCCCAGATCTCGGAGACATTATTCATATTGGCCATACCGTTTTTCCTGAGAAAATTCGGGATCAAATATGTCATGCTGTTCAGCATGCTGGCCTGGGTGCTCAGATTTGGATTTTTCGCATTTGGTGACCCCGCAGGAGGCTTGTGGATGATCATATTATCCTGCATCATCTATGGAATGGCCTTTGATTTTTTCAACATCTCAGGATCACTCTTTGTCGAAACACAGATAGATGCCAAAATCAGGGGAAGTGCCCAGGGGCTCTTTATGATGATGGTAAACGGCTTTGGTGCATTATTCGGTAGCTTTACCAGCGGGCTGATCATCGAAAAGTTCTTTACCCTACCAGATCAAAGCAAAGACTGGCAAAATATCTGGATCACTTTCGCAAGCTATACCTTAGTGCTCGCTATCATATTTCCGTTTATATTCAAGTACAGGCACAACAAAGCAGAGCTTTCCGCTATCGAAGCAATGAGTCATTAGTGTATACGTACAGCCTCGACGAAAAAAACAAAATGCAGACTATTTAAAAGGAAGAGTGTTTTTGCGTCCTGCTTTTTTACATTCCCAGAAAAATTACCTTTTCAGAGAAAGACATAGGAATTGTGCGCTTCTTCAGCGCGCAAGTTCCAGTCTTCGAAGAGAATGGTGATTTTTCCTCCTATCGCTTTTCAATACTTGTAAATTCCCTATGGGTATGTCCAACATAGATTTGACGCGGACGGCCGATCGGCTCCTTGTTTTCATGCATTTCTTTCCACTGGGCAATCCATCCCGGCAGGCGGCCTAAAGCAAACAGCACAGTAAACATATCTGTCGGGAAACCCAGTGCCCTGTAAATAATACCAGAATAGAAATCCACATTAGGATAAAGTTTGCGCTGCACAAAATAAGGATCGCTTAATGCAGCTTCCTCCAGTTTCTTGGCAATCTCCAAAACAGGATCATCAATACCCAGTTTTTCCAGGATATCATCACAAGCCTTTTTAATGATCTTAGCCCTTGGATCAAAGTTTTTATACACCCTGTGACCAAAGCCCATCATACGGAAAGGATCATTTTTATCCTTTGCCTTATTGATCCATTTCTCAGTATCCCCCCCATCTTCTTTAATTAGCTCCAGCATCTCTATTACAGCCTGGTTTGCACCACCATGCAGCGGTCCCCATAAAGCCGCAATACCTGCAGAAACAGATGCGTAAAGGTTGCAATCTGAAGATCCTACTATTCTCACTGTAGACGCAGAACAGTTTTGCTCGTGATCTGCGTGCAGGATCAGCAAGGTATTCATGGCACTTACCACAACAGGATCAATGTCAATCTCCTCTGTGCGCTGACCAAATATCATATTTAAGAAATTGCTTACATAGTCATATTTATTCTTAGGATAGATCAGCGGATGACCCAATGATTTTTTATAAATGAAAGACACAATCGTCGGAAATTTCGCCAGTAATTTGATCATGGTCAGATCCATTGTCTCGGCAGACCCATTGGCATTTAACGACTCCGGATAGAACGTAGACAAAGAACACACCAGAGAAGCCAGCTGGGCCATCGGGTGTGATTTCGACGGATAACCATCTAAAAACTTCTTCATGTCCTCGTGGATCAGCGTATGCTTGCTGATCTGAGACTGGAATCCATCTAACTGTGCCTGATCAGGCAGATTGCCATAGATCAGTAAATATGCCACTTCCAGAAACGTTGATTTTTCGGCCAGTTCTTCTATCTCATATCCGCGGTATTTTAAAACACCTTTCTCCCCGTCTAAAAATGTAATCGCACTTTTGGTAGAGCCGGTATTTTTATATCCAAAATCTAAAGTAACGTGACCTGTTAAATCTCTTAGTTTGGAAATATCAATAGCCTTTTCTCCTTCCGTACCAGTTACAACGGGGAATTCGTAAACCTTCCCATCAATCTTAATTTCTGCGATATCTGACATATATATTCTAAAATTTTATAATAACAAAACTAACTAATCATTTTCGATCTGAATCCCCTTCTATTATAACAAAGCTGTTAAATAATTATTAAATAAGGGTCAGCACCAGGTAAGATTACAACGCTTTAGCAGTCTTTATTTCTTCCACAACTGCTCCGCACTCCATCATTTCATCACCATAATACGGATTTTGTATTTTCTGTTCATCAGCCAGCCAATCTCCCCCGTTACCGTCGTTTGCCATCGGGCAATGCTGAACATATATCACTCCTTTTTTCAGATCCGCATGCCTGAACAAGGCGATCACATCTGAACTTAAGGCTGTAAATTCTTTTCTTTGCGCAGCAATATCTTTAGCCGAGGAAATCTTGTCTGCAATCAGCGCTGTATTTTCGCATCCTTCACGTGCTTTCAGACTTTTGGACAAGTCAGCAGCAAGCTTCTTCGCATCCTCAAAATTTGCAGCAACCAATGCATTTTTTAAAGCAATATAGCCATCATATATAGCTTGCTCAACAGGTTTAGACAACTCCGTTCCGGATGATACACCGGCTGTCTTTACAGCCGTGCTGTCTGCAGTGGAACTGTCCGCAGCTGCGCCTGTATTACCTGTATTATTATTGGTACATGAAAACAAGGTTAACAAAACCAGTCCTAAAATATAATTTTTCATAAGCTTATATTTGATAATAAGTATTCTGTCCCTGCTTTTGATCGTGTAAATGGAATTTCATGATGGAAATTACACAATTACAAGCCTAGCCTGGTTTTTTGGTTAAAATAACATTTTAATTTTAATAAATAAAAAAGCCTCCTGATTTTATCAGGAGGCTTTAAATAAAATGTTCAATTTCAGGATTATAATTTGAATCCGTAAGCTACACGAAGTGCAACCTGACCCAATGAACCACCTTTATATTCAGCGCCTTCGTAACGCAGGCCCAAATCAAGGCCATTGTCAAAACCGTAGCCTACTCCCGGAGCCCATAAGAAAGCTGTTTTTCCACCATCTTCGGTTGAGAATCCGGCACCCAGTTCACCTGAGAAATAAGCACTTTCTGCGAAAAAGATCTTCGCGCCTGCTTTAACAGGGATCATTCCCACGCTACTTTTTCCGCTAATGTCTTTAAATTTGTCTTTAACCATCCAGCTATTGTAACCAGCGGAAAGCAAACCCGAGATATTAGAGCTGAAATCTTTTTGCAAGCGGAGATCACCTCCAATTACAAATCCATAAGGATCATCTGTAGGAATACCAGCGTTTACCCCAATACCCAATCTCAGTGCTTTCGAATCTCCCGATTGCGCATTAACATTAGTAGCAAAGAACAACGCAACTGCAGCTACTGCAGAAACTATTAATTTTTTGGAATTTTTCATCTTCATGTTTTGTTAAATTAATCTTTGGATAATAGTTATATCCGGACAACCAATTACAAATCACATGCCACACCCGGAAAAATACGTTATTTGTTTTCAATAAGCCATTCAGAAAAAGAGGCTAAAACCCTTTCAAACAGAGCACTTGCACCATCTTCGATATTGAACCAATTGATCTTTACCCCGTCCTTCTCCATCTTTCTAAAAAAGGTCATTTGTCTTTTAGCAAACTGACAAATTGCTACAGCAAGCCGTTCCTTAAGATCGTCATAACTGAGCTCACCAAAAATATAAGCGGTAACAAATTTATATTCCAGTCCATAAAAAGAAAGCATTTCAGCCGGCACACCGGCATCAATCAGGCCCCTAACCTCATCGATCAGACCTTCATTCAGCCGGTCGTTCAATCTCCTGATCACCCTGTTCCTTCTGTGTTCCACATCAGCAGTTAGCCCTGCTACAAATGGCGCTATAACCGGCCGGTACACGACATCCAGTTTGTGCTGGCTCAGATATTCTGCAATCTCAATTGCCCTGATCAGCCGCTTATGTGAGGAAAAATCGGCATGCGCAATAAATTCATCAGGATACTTTCCAAGTTTTTGTTTTAAAGATCCGATATCCCAGGTCAGCAAAGAATTTCTCAATGCATCATCAACCGGAATGGCGGTATATTCATGATTTTGCAAAATGCTGTGTATATACATACCCGTACCCCCGCAAAGAACCGGCAAGGCACCATTATTACCAATCTGCTCAAAAGCCCTGTAAAAATCTTCTTTAAACGCATGGACATGATACCGCTCGCCGGCCTCCTTAATATCAATCAAATGACAGGGAATGCGTTTTCCGTTAATCTCATACTCGCCCAGGTCCTTTCCTGTGCCAATATCCATCCCTCTGAATACCTGCCTGCTGTCTGCACTGATGATCTCGCCATTCAAAGCATCAGCAAGCCGCACGGCAAGCTTTGTTTTGCCGGATGCAGTCGCGCCCAACAGAACCAGTAATGGATTTTGAATCATAATTAAACGCTAGCGGATTGCAAGTATAACATAAATTTCAAATTACCGGTATTAAAAATCTTTACATACCTGTCGGCAACGCTCTCCTCAAAAAAATTCGCCGGCAGACGATGTCTAAAATACCGTTTCAGCGTCAACAGATCGAGCCATATTTCCGCCGGCGGCGTTACATCAGACAATACAAAACCCGCTTTCTCATAAGCCTGGCCAAGCGACCAGTCACGGTCGGCATAACTCATTACATCATGCGGCCGGTATAACTCCATAAAATGCTTCAGTAATTTTGTAAAGCCACCGGTCACCGTATATCCGGTGCGTGTAGCAAAACGGATCAGCTCAGCTGACCTGTATTCCGGCCCTCCTTTTTTCATATACCTCAGGTTACTGAAACCGGCTACAGCAACCAGACGCTTACCATCATGCAATGCAAACCTGTATTTTGCTTTTGCCGTTCCCTGCAAATGGTGCGCTTCAAAAAACTCATCTGCTTCCTCCTGACCAATCTTAATGACATTTGTTTTTCGTCCGTGAATGCGCTCATTGAACCCCAGAATAGATCCGACCCTGCCCACAACTTGATCCCTTCTGCTCCGCCAGATATCTTCCCACAGATGAACCAGGTAAAACCCCTTAGACTTGTATTCCTCCTGCAGCAAAACAAGACCGGCCGCATCGGGCACACAATCAGGTGAAAGCAGGCTCAGCACCACATTCCGCTGTCCAAACGAAAGACATACAACGGCACCGGTCTCAATAAGTTCTACAGGTAAATTAAAAGCTGAAAAGCTTTCCAGCACATCCCGGTGCCACAATGGTACTATACCCAATCTTTTTCTTTATATATCTTAAACCCTTCAGCCAGCGCGTCCTCTATGTGCGAAAGCAGCAATTCATCCAGCTTTTTGATGTGGAAGCACGATTTGCCCTTCAGCAGTTTCAGCAGGTCTTCATCAAAAACCTGTTTCATATCAGGCTCTGCATAAACCGGCATAAAATAAAAACCAACATAACTTTTTTGAATCACTACACTGGCAAAAAAAACCTCATCCTTCTTTTTGCCCCCGATCACTACATTTTTATTGCTCCAGAGGTCATAAGTGGTCTCACTGTTTACACGGTTATCAAATCCCATTACCGCATAGGGCTGCAAAGAAGCCCTGATGGTTTGAAAAATCTCAACAAAGTCTGTTTTTGTCTCGTTCATGTGAATAAGGATTTAAATTACAACACGTTCTTCCCGATATTGTTTGCACCTAGTCCAGGTCCAGCCACCATTCCTTAACCAGATACTGTTGCCCTAAAATAACTGATTCCCCCATCAAAGGAGTAATGATCTTCAAATTTTCTTCAGCAGCCTTTTTTACCACCCGTTTTACCGGGTCATTCCAGTCGTGCATGGCCAGTGTAAACTTGCCCCAGTGAACCGGCAAAAGCACTTTAGCCCTTAGGTCAAGCGCCGCCTGTACCGTTTGTTCAGGAAACATATGGATGTAAGGCCAGTAAGTATTATACTGCCCGCATTCCAGGATTGCCAGATCAAAGGGCCCATAAACATCTCCGGCAGTTTTAAAATGACTGTCATATCCCGAATCTCCCCCAAGATACAATCTCGCAGAGGCCGTCTGCAATACAAAAGCCGACCAGACACTCTGGTTTCTTTTAAACCTTCTTCCTGTAAAATGCCTGGCAGGAAGGGCCGTAAATGTCAAACCATTTGCGATGACCTCCTCTCCCCATGCCAGTTCAGTGATCCTGTCTGCAGGAACGCCCCATCGTTCGAGATGGGCACCTGCCCCTAAGGAAGTAATGAACCGCCTGGTCTTTGCCTTCAGCTTTAAGATACTTGCATAGTCCAGGTGATCATAATGATCGTGCGTGATGAGCACAATATCCAGTTCCGGAAAATCTTCCGGCGCTACGAAATCCGTTCCGGCAAACCGCCTGGTGCCGATAAAAGAAAAAGGCGAAGTCCGTTCACTGAACACCGGATCAACCAGTATATTTAAGCCCTCAGCCTGCAAAAAATAAGAAGAATGCCCAAACCAGATCACCTTCAGACCAGATACCGGAGAAAAATCAGGAGCAACAACAGGGATTGTTTTTGCCGGCCTCCCATTCTTATTGCCTTTCAGCATGCCCTTTATCATGTCCCCATAAGTGACCCCATCAGGCTTCATTGGCGTAAAAGACAAGTTTTGCAAAGCACCATCTTTATAGTTTGGCAGCGCTTTGATCCTTGCCAGGCGCAGGCCTTTTGGCAAACTGCCAAACGCAGGCAGATTGAGCACACAAACAACCAGCAAAATCAAAGCGGCAATAAACACCAATGCATACATATCAGTAAATCTAAGTTAATTTTTCGGCCAATCCAGCACCAGCCATCAGCAATTCATTAGTAATCAACCTCGTATAATCTGTGATCTCCGCTTTAAAATCAGAGACAGAGGCGCCCGACCGGATCTCCTCCAGCCGCTTCTCCCATTGCCCGGTCAGTTCGGCCTGCGCGATCTTCTGGTCCTTTACCACATCATATACCGCCAGTCCCTTCGGTGTAGGCACCAGGTTCCGCTTTTCCCTGACGATGTATTCCCGGTTCAGCAAAGTCTCAATGATCGCTGCCCTGGTGGCCGGAGTACCCAGACCGCTGTCTTTCATGGCATACCGCAATTCCTCATCTTCTATGTCTTTGCCCGATGTTTCCAGCGCCTTCAGCAAAGAAGCCTCATTGTACATCGCCTTCGGCTTGGTTTGCTTTTCCAGCAATGCCTTATTGACCACCGGCAACGCCTCACCTGCCTTTACCTTTGGCAGAGAAGGGTTCTCCTCATCCTTTTTCTCCTCATCGGATTCATTAAATACCGAGCGCCATCCCGCAGAGCGGATCACTGTGCCATTGGCTACAAAAACAGAACCCGATTCTACAGTGATCTTAGTCACTTCCTTCACACATTCCTGGTGGAAAGCCTCCAGCATTCTGCCAGCTACCATATCGTAAACAGCGAGTTTATCGCCGCTCAGCTGATACGGCGACTCCCCCGTGGTCAGTATCGCATGGTGGTCCGTCACTTTTTTGGCGTTGACGCTTCTTTTATTCAGAGTTGCCGTCAGCAAAAACTCCGCCTGACGGCCAAAATCTTTATGGTCCGTCAGCTTACCAATGAGCGCAGGCACACCCGCAAAAACATCGTCACCGATATACCTGCTTCCCGTACGCGGATACGTCACGAGCTTACTTTCATACAAACCCTGCAAGATATTCAGCGTCTGGTCTGCCGTAAGGCCCTTCCGCTTATTGGCCTCCTGCTGCAAACTGCTCAGGTCATGCAGCAAAGGCGGCGGTTCCTTCCTCGGCTTAGCTTCGACAGTAAGTATCTTTCCTCCCGCCGGAAAACCTGAAACCGTATCTTCAATCTTCGCAAATAAGGCTTCCGCATCCTCTTTCTTATCGAAATTATTGACAGACATGGCCCTGAACAGCTGCCCGTCCTTATCCAGCTGTATGGCCAGCTGGTAATAGGTCTGCGGAATAAAATTTTTGATTTCCAGGAACCTGGAGCAGATCATGGCCAGCGTCGGAGTCTGCACCCTGCCCAGCGACAATACCGAACGTGAACCGGCGGAAATGCTCAATGCCTGCGTCGCGTTCATACCCACCAGCCAGTCAGACTCCGACCTGCAGTGTGCCGAATTAAAAAGCGTATCGTAATCCGTTCCCGGCTTCAGGTTCCTGAAGCCCTCTTTGATTGCCTCATCAGTCTGTGAAGAGATCCATAGCCGTTTAAACGGCTTTTTACATTTCAAAAAATAATAGATATACCTGAAGATGAGTTCACCCTCACGTCCCGCATCCGTTGCCACAATGATTTCAGTAGCCTCGTCAAACAATTTCTTAATGATGTCCAGCTGTTTCCTTACCCCGGGATCCTCCACCATACCGTCTTTAGTCCTGATCTTCCGGATGCCCAGTTTGAACTTGGCGGGCAGCATCGGCAAATGTTGTCTCCTCCAGCCGATATAGCCATATTCCTGGGGCGGCGCCAGTTGCAGCAGATGCCCGAATGCCCAGGTAAAAGAATATCCCTTGCCCTCGATATAACCATCCCTTTTTGTTGTAGCCCCGAAGACTTTAGCCAACTCACGCCCTACCGAGGGCTTTTCTGCAATAACGATCTTCATAATCTATTCAAAAATGTCTAATCCTGTCTTAAATGTGTTGCAATGTGCATCCACAATATCCTTAATATTGGGCGAATACCCGCCGCCCATGCTGACCTGTACCGGCAAACCGTTGTCCTTACAAAAGCGGAATACCAAACGGTCGCGTTCTCTGCAGCCAAATTTAGTAAGTGCCAGTTTGCCCAGGCTGTCACTTTCCAAAACATCCACACCAGAAAGGTAAAACACAAAATCCGGTTTTTCCCTTAGCAGGCCCTTCAGTGCAATCGCCAGCCTGGTTAAAAATTCATCATCCTCACAACCATCTTCCAGTGCAATATCCAGATCCGAACGCTCCTTTCTAAAAGGAAAGTTTTTCTCACCGTGCATAGAAAAAGTAAACACCCCTGGCTGTCCGTAAAAGATCTCAGCCGTTCCGTTTCCCTGGTGCACATCTAAATCAATGATTAAGATCCGTTTGGCCAAACCCCTGCTCAATAAATAATTAGCGGCAATCGCCTGATCGTTCAGCAGGCAAAACCCCTCACCCCAGCTACTCCCGGCATGGTGTGTGCCACCGGCTACATTAAAGGCAATTCCATATTGCTGCGCATACAGCGCCCCCTCAACAGATCCCTGGGCTATCCTCAATTCACGCTCAAGCAATTGCGCAGTCAACGGAAAACCGATCCTTCTCTGCTCTTTGGCAGGTAGAGTTAAGTCCCGCAGCTGTTCCCAGTACCCCGGATCATGGGTCAGCAAAACCAGTTCCTCGTTCAGTGGTTCAGGCGCAAACAGATAATCAGACCTGATCAGGCCCTCATGCAGCAGCTGTTCTGGAATTAGTTCGTACTTGATCATCGGAAAACGGTGACCTTCAGGCAATGGATGAGCATATGAAGGATGCCAGGCTATTTTGACCATATCAGTTGAGCAGCTCCCCCACGTGTTTTTCTATGTTGTCACAAATCTCATCGACAGGAAGGTCATTGGCATCTTCTCCAAACGGGTTCTCAATCTCTTCAGCGATAAGCTCTAAACTAGCCAGTACATACAAGATAAAAGGCACGATCGGAATCACAAAATAACCCAGGCTGAACACCCAGCCGATGGGCAATGTGAGCACATAAATGAAGATGAACTTCTTGATGAATGCACTGTAAGAATACGGGATCGGCGTTTTTTTAATCCGCTCACAGCCACCGCAAATATCGGTGAATTGCTGAACATCTGCATTAAGTATGATCAGTTGTTCCTGGCTGATCTCCCCATTGGCCTGCATCTCAAATATCCGGGCCGATATGCTTGCCGCTACCTGGTTTGGAATGTGCTTACCGCCGTCCACTTCTATCAGTAAACTGTTCTTTCCAAAATACTGCCTTTCCCGCAAATGTTCTTTCAGAGCAAAGGCATATTTTGGTATGGCATAATTGAAAAACTCCAGATGTGCCGCACCCGGTTTCAGAGATTTGATCTTAATCGCAAAATTACGGCTCACATTGGTCAGCGATCCCAGCATCCTCCTGCCTTCCCACCACCTGTCGTACGAGGTATTGGTCCTGAACACCAAAAGCATAGAAATTACGAAACCCAGCAAATTGTGCATCATGCCTATATTTTTAACATAGGCAGTTTCAGCCAGCTTCAAATAATTGAGTTCAAAGAAGGCGATCAGTGCAGAAAATATGCCCACACTCAGCATCAGCGGCCACAGCTTTCTGAAGGTATCCGCCTTGTGAAAATGAAATATAAAATTGACCCAGTCCTTGGGATTGTAATTGATCATGCAGATAATTCCTTTTGAATAAAAATACTAATATTCAGCCAATGTCATTTAAAATTATTCAATACGCCACTTAAATTCGCAGAGCTTTACCAATGCTCAGCAACAGCTCACCGGTGCGAAACACATCTTCAAACGAATTATACATAGGCACGGGGCTGAGCCTGATCACATTAGGTTCGCGCCAGTCGCCCAGTACGTTGGCAGCTACCAATTGCTCAAAAATATACCTGCCATTTTGCTTTGCAATGATAGAAACCTGTGCGCCCCGGTCAGCTTCGCCCGGGGGTGTAATTATTTTATATTGCACTTCACCTAAATGTTTATTCACCTCATTAACAATATAAAAAAGGTATGCGGTTAAAGTTTTACTCTTAGCACGCAATGGCTCTATAAACCCTGCTTTTTCAAACAGCTGCAAGGAGGCATGATACAGTGCCATAGGCATCACCTGGGTACAGCTCACTTGCCAGCCATCGGCTCCAGCCTCCGGTACAAATCCTTTTTCCATCTTAAAGCGCTGCTGTTCCCGGTAGCCCCACCATCCGGCAAACCTGTTCAAAGTGGCATCGCCGAAATGCTTTTTGTGAACAAAGATTCCGCTGATCCCGCCCGGCCCCGAATTCTGATACTTGTAAGAACACCAGCAGGCAAAGTCTATCCCCCAGTCATGAAGCTGCAGAGGCACGTTTCCCGCAGCATGTGCCAGGTCAAAACCAACTACCGCGCCTGCTTCATGACCTGCTTTAGTGATCGCTTCCATATCATACCACTGACCGGTAAAATAATTGACCCCGCCAAATAGCACCAAAGCGATTTCCTCACCGTTCTCCCTGATCGCCGAAAGGATATCTTCCGTTCTCAAGGTGTATTCGCCGGCGCGCGGGGCCACTTCTATGATCGCTTCAGCCGGATCATAACCATGGAAACGCACCTGGCTTTCAATAGCGTACTGATCAGAAGGAAATGCACCCGCCTCCATGATGATCCTGAACCTGCTTTTTACCGGCCTGTAGAAACTGACCATCAGCAGGTGCAGGTTTACTGTCAGTGTATTCATAGGACACACCTCCTGCGCACTGGCACCTACGATCGGTGCGATTAGCTTTTTTAACTCCTTATGATAGAACATCCAGGGGCTGTCCCCCTCAAACCAGCCCTCTACAGCCAGGTTCTGCCAGTTGTTCATCTGGACATCCATTACTTCACGTGCAGCTTTAGGTTGAAGTCCTAAAGAGTTGCCGCACAAATAAATAAAAGGTTTTCCATTTTGTTGTGGGAACAGAAAATCATTCCTCAGTCCCTTCAATGGGTCCGCCTGGTCAAGACCCTGCGCAAATAATAAGTTATTCTCAAAATTCATCTGTCCAAACTTAGCCAATTTTGAGGGTTTAGCGATAATGGTGTGGAAAACAAAATACGTCGATGAGAATTAGTTTGGACATCTAGCTGTTGGGCCTGCTTACGAACTTGTTGCCCTTTATGTAATAACGCCAGGGCAGCAAAGCATGGTCACCTGCATAATCAACCCCCACCCTGGGCGAGGCCACTACAGATGATCCGGGAACAATGACCCCGTTATCTTCTATCCAGATCTCGTCACCGAGAAGGTCTTTTGCATTCAAAACTTTATCGATGCCAAGTGCTTTTGCCAGCGCACCGGGGCCTGCGGTCAGGTTGGGTTTCAATGCAGCCATATTCCTGCGCTCCAGCATTACATCCAGACCGGCTACAGGCTCAACTCCCCTGATCAATACCGCATGCGGAACACCTTCAGGTGCGGTCACTACATTGAACAAATGGTGGATCCCATAACACAGATAGACATAAGACACGCCTCCTGGCTGGTACATGATACTGGTCCTGTTGGTCAGCCGGCCGCCATAGGCATGCGATGCCTTGTCTTCAATGCCGTTATAAGCCTCGGTCTCCACAATATTGCCGCCCGTAAGCCTGCCGTCTATAAGGGTGAACAATTGTTTGCCCAGCAACTGCACAGCCAGGCTATTTACATCAGTATTTTGATAAAAAGAAAACGGAAGTTTAGGCATTGGTTTTAAATTGCTCGTTTAAATACTGATCAGGTTCAATATTTTCCTGAGATAGACTGCATCAATCTCATCGAAATGAGACAGGTGTTCACTATCCACATCCAAAACACCAATCACTTCATTGCCATTGAAAAACGGCAGCACGATCTCTGAGCGTGAAGCAGAGGCGCATGCGATATGACCCGGGAACTCATCAACATCAGGTACGATTACCGTTTCTGCCCTTTGCCATGAAGTGCCGCATACCCCGCGGCCCTTCTGTATCCGGGTGCAGGCAACCGGCCCTTGAAAAGGGCCCAGTACAAGCTCATTCGATCTGACCAGGTAAAACCCTACCCAAAACCAATTGAACTGCTCTTTTAATGCAGCAGCTATATTGGCCAGGTTAGCCGTCAGGTCAGGCTCTCCATTTATCAGTGCAGCAATTTGCGGAATGAGGGAAATGTACTGCTCTTCTTTAGAGGTGTCTTTTAAAATAACCAGGTCTTCTGCCATTTTTAATTTTATATTGTACAGCAAAAATACGAAGTATCCCCCAATTCTTCGTCAAGCTAATCTCCTCATGCACGTTGGAATGCAAATAGACAGATACACTGCTTTGCCATAGTCCACCTATAGTCCACGTATAGTCCACCTATAGTCCACGTTTTCATGAAAAAACATGGACTATACATTAAATATTCATCTATTGTATGTGAACTGATATGCAGCAGTATTGGAGCTGTTCCGGATGTTATACCTAAGTTCGCCATGAGTGAAATACTCAAAGCAATGATCGCTGATAATTACACCGGTAGCGCTAAAATCACTAAATTTGAGCGCCGAAATAACGCTGCAGCTGCAGTAATGATTTATAGGTACTTACAAATATAATCAGATATGCATAAAAAAACTTTTGTAGCCCTGGTGCTCAGCATTCCTTTGTGCCTGCTTTTGATCCTTCAATCTGCATATAAACCCTGGGAAGAAGGAATGTTTCCGCTCAGCGAGATCCATAAGGTCGATCTGAAGAAAGCCGGATTAAAGATCAGCGTCAATGAAATTTACAATCCGAAAGCAAATAGTTTGATCGACGCACTGGTCAATGTAGGCGGCTGCACAGGTTCATTTATTTCCAATGAGGGACTGATCATCACCAATCACCATTGCGCGTTCAGCGCGGTACAACTGGCCAGCACACCAGAAAATGATTACCTGAACAAGGGTTTTGTCGCCAGAGGACGGGAACAGGAAATCGAAGCGAAGGGACTGACCTGCCGCATCACTGACAGTTACGACGATGTATCTGACCGGGTACTCGGTGCGGTGACACAAATCAGCGACCCTGCATCGAGACTGAAGCTCATCAATGATGCGATGAAAAACATCGCTGCTGAAGCAGAAAAGAAGGACCCGTCGATAAAAGCCGAAGTCTCAGAAATGTTTATTGGAAAAACCTATGTGCTGTTCCGTTACAAGACGATACAGGATGTTAGGCTGGTATATGTGCCCAACAGGCAGATCGGCGAGTTTGGTGGTGAAACCGACAACTGGGTATGGCCGCGCCATACAGGTGATTTCTCTTTTATGCGTGCTTATGTGGCTCCGGATGGTTCTCCGGCAAAATTTGCGAAGGACAACATCCCTTACAAGCCTAAAAAATTTCTCCGGGTAAATCCGAACGGAACGAACGAAGAAGACTTCGTGTTCATTCTCGGTTATCCGGGCCGTACTTATCGTCACCGCCCTGCTCAGTTCATCGAATATCAGCAAAAATTTGTACTTCCTTACGTAGCCGATCTTTATGATTTTCAGAACGGGGTTATGGAAAAAGCAGGCAAAAACGACAAGACCCTGGAGCTAAAACTGGCAACCCGCATCAAAAGAAACGCGAATACGCTCAAAAATTACAGGGGCAAAATACAAGGCCTTAAAGGAATAGACCTCGTTTCACAAAAGAAAAAGGAGGATGCCGGTCTGGCTCAGTTCATTAATGGCAATGTAAGCCTCAAAGCAAAATACGGCAGCCTGATGGCCGATATTGACAACCTGTACAAGATCATCAACGGTGATGCGCAGCGGGACCTCTGGTTTACGCAAATCTATACCTCTACCACTCTGATCACAGTAGCTAAGAACATCAATGCTTTTAAAGCGGCTCTGGACGCACAGCCTGCGGCACAAAAGCAGGCTTTCTTTGAGCAGAACCTGCCAAAACTGAAACAGATACTGGAAAAAAATTATGAGTCTTACGACTTTGATGTCGATAAAATGATCTTTAAGCGGATGCTGGAAGACGCGGCGGCATTCAACCTGACTCAAAAGGTGGATGCGGCAGGCAAGATCAGCGGCAGGGGCTCTGATGTAAAAACAGTGATCGATCAATATGTAGAGACTACACTGGGAATCAGCAAACTCAACAACCAGTCGTATGTGTTCAATACCATACTGCTTTCACCCAAATCGGTGGCCAACTATAATGATGGTGTGATGATCTTTGAGAAAGAGATTGCAAAACAGATCACAGAGCTCAGTCCGGAAAAAGACCGCAGGGAGGGCTTGCTGAACAAGCTCATGGGCGATTATGTCAATGTAAAAGAGCGGTTCCTTCAAAAGAACTTCATTCCTGATGCCAACAGTACACTAAGGCTCACCTATGGGCATGTGCGCGGTTACAAACCGGCCGATGCGACCTATCTGCGTGCCTATACCAGCATCCGGGGAATTATAGAAAAGGGTTCCAGCGGAAATCCGGATTTTGCCTACCCTGAACAGATCAGGACCCTGTGGGAGGCTAAAGATTTTGGCCCTTACGCAAAGAAGAATTTGAACGATGTACCAGTGGCCTTTCTTTACAATATGGATACCACCGGCGGCAATTCCGGTTCGCCGGTTATGAATGCCCTGGGTGAGCTGGTGGGTGTAAATTTTGACCGGTCCTACAGCGCCACTATAAATGACTATGCCTGGAATGAAAGTTACAGCCGGTCGATCGGTGTAGACATCCGCTATATTTTATGGGTGGCGTCCAAAATAGATAAAGCAGATTTCCTGGTCAGGGAAATGGGTGTAAAATTATAAAAAACGATATCAGAAAATGAGAGTAATAGCAGAACTTCCCCACCCCGATTGTAAGATCACATTGTTCAATATGAACCAAAAATACATTGTCAAGTTTGAGCAGGGAACGCTCGAGCAAAGCTATAAACTATCGGAGCTGGACCTCAGTGGGGGTGGGGTAAACGAGATATTCCAGATTCTGGACGAGGCATTTATTGCGACTGTGGTGGAACGTTTCAAAGGGATGAGGACTGATTTTTCAGCGGCATACAACAGGCAGCAGTACTAGTTGACATAGAACACCTTAATCAACTGTATTATAGATACATTAACTACAATTCAGAATAATATTCTGCGATTTGACCTATTAATGTTCCTTAAATGAGCCATTAGTGGTATTAAATATTTAAATGACCAGGAATAATGCATCTGATTTACAAAAAGATATGTCAATTGACCAAACATTATATGGCCGGCAAAAAGTGCCAAATATCCGGGAGGTTTACTCAAAATAAGGCGCGGCACCTGATGATTTCCGAATAACGGAAAACCGTAGGTAATGTAGATATTATTTTCAATATTTGTACGTTATTTAAGCAAATGAAAATCAACCCATGACTATAAAACCAGGCACGCTGTTAAAGGCATCGATCATCTTACTGACAGTGTTTGCTTCCTGCAAAGAAACGGAAAGTATAAAGCGGGACATCATCATCACCCCTGCCGGTTCTGAGTTTACCATTCCTGTTATTTCCAATACCAATAATGGACAGGTGGCCGGAGCATTTGAAGCTTCGGTAGACATCGAACAGGAGATGCATAAAGTTACCGGAGAGTTCGGGCTTGACAACATCAATGACCTGAGGATTACAGCCCTTAAACTTGAACTTGTGGACACTCCTATTATGGATGACAATAACCTGGGGAATTTTGAAGGGATTCAGGTTGAGATCAGCAGCGCAGGAAAAAAGGCCACATTGGCCAGGGTTACCGACAATTCATCCGCAAAAAGCGGGAGTATCATGGTTCCGGGCGGTGTCCCGACTGCTGATCTGAAAGATATCTTAAATGCTCCATCTTTTAACTATGACATCCGGGTTAAATTGAGAAAACCGACCACTAAGGAATTGAAGGCTAAGGTGACCGCCAGCTATACGATTACGGTAGGATTTTAAGTTATTGCTGTTTTCTGACGGCTTTGTCCCACATTACGGACTGTCCTACAGAGAAAAACCTGAACAGTCCGGCCATAACCGCATAGTTCATGATGCAGAAATAATAGGGAATGAATAATATTTTAATACGTAGTTTTCTGTCCTCCAGTATTTTACCAAGATAAGCGGAAAGATAAAATAAGACCTGCGCAACCAGCAGGACACGGTAAAGACCAGGTCCGCTGTCTAAAACAATAAGTACATTCAGTATAAAAGCAAGAATCATTAACGAGGGGGTTATGGTCCACCGCAGTACCCGGTGGCTGATGTACTGAAAGGACAGTACCGGGAAGCGGAACGGATTGAGCAGTGACCTGAGCCAGATGACTGACTGTATCCCTCCTGCCGCAATCCTCACTTTACGCTTGAGTTCTTCAGCAATATTTGCGGAAGTGTCCTCCTGTGCGTAGGCTTCGGGTTCATAAACGATCACGTATCCTTTTTCAGCGATGCGCATAGAGATCATGAAATCGTCTAAAATGCTGTTGGATGGTACCGGTTCATAAAGTGTCTTCCGGATACTGAAAAGCTCTCCGGCCGCGCCAACTACTGAATGCAGTTCTGAGTCCCATTCCTTGAGCTTAGATTCGTACTTCCAGTAAAAGCCCTCGCCTGCCGTAGCGTCTGCAGCGGCGTCGATAATGACCCGCTTCTCTCCGGCTACTGCTCCCACTTTTGGGTCGCCGTAGTGACGGCCGATCAGTGCCAGCGCATCTTCATTGAGAAAGGTGTTTGCGTCTGTAAAGATGATGATGTCTGATGTGACCTGCTCAATGGCACGGTGTACGGCAGATATTTTACCTTTGCGCTCGTCGGTGTGGAGTAATTTGATCTGCGGGTATGTAGCTATAATTTCCGGACTGCCGTCTGTTGAACCATCGGTTACAAAGATAAGCTGAAGTTTTCCTTCGGGATATTTTAGCGACAAGGTATTGGCTATTTTTTCTTTTATCAGGCCTCTCTCATTGTATGCGGCAACAATTAGTGTACAGGCAGGCAGATCATCGAAATCTAATAATTTTCTCTTAGCGGGCTTAAAAAGTCTTTTGATGCGAACCAGCAGGTACAGTAGTATGCCGTAACCGAAAAAGGTATAGAAAACCAGGAATACCGAGATCCAAAAAATTGTTGTCATATGATCAAAGCTATCATTATTTAAATTGATATCCGAGATCTGTGCTGTTTGTTTTGTGGGTCAGGTTCCAGTTAATGGCCTTTAATAGCACTTTGATGAATCCCGGGGTACCCGAAGTTAGGTATTTAATGATGTTCCTGGGCGTGACAAACGTGATGAAATAAAGGAAAAAGAACAGTTGCTGATGGGTTTTCGCATTGCGGCGAATGAAAAGTATCCGGTTGCGGTTCATAAAATATTCTTTCAACGCGCTGTTTTTGCCAACAGAAAGGGATTCTTTATGATAGATGGTTGCATTGGTATTGATCCAGATCTCGTATCCGGCTCTTTTTATCCGGTCACACCAGTCCATTTCCTCGTAGTAAAGGAAAAAGTTTTCGGCCATGAGGCCTGTTTTGTCTATGGCGTCGCGTCTGACCATCATGGCCGCCCCGTGCGCATAGCCCGTTTGACAGATGCGGTTGCGGTACTGGCCCCGGTCGGTTTCAAACTGACCGATGCAATGATTTCGGCAGGTGTAGTAATTCATTCTTGTAAAGCCGGCATATTGCACAATTGCCTGATCGTCAAAGTAGTTGATCTGTGGAGAAACCGCCCCAATTAGCGGATTATTATCTAAGGTTCCGGACAATGTCCCGAGCAGTCCGGCGGTAAATTCGGTATCATTATTCACAAAAAATAAATATTCTCCGCCGGACTGTTTTACCCCCAGGTTGTTGCCGCCGGCAAAACCGAGATTCTGAGCGGAACGGATGTAAAGGATATTTGGGAAAGCGGTTTTGAATAATGCTTCATTATCAATATCACTTCCGTTATCCACTAAAATTATCTCTATATTAGCTTTAGGATAGTGCTGATCAATAGATTTCAGCAATTCCAGAGTTGCCTGGTGCTGATTGAAATTTACTGTTATAATCGATATCAAACCCATTATTTTATTTAGTGCTTAACATTCAAATAGACCATTTTGCCTGATAAAAACAAACTTACAGCAGATCTGCAGCGTTTTGAACAGCTTAATGCTAAAGATGAGCAATTAATTCAAAAACTAGATGAATTTATGCTGCTTCTGGAAAAAAGTGAGATTGACTCTGAGAACATCAAAGGGATGAAAATCAGGGTCAATAAGGCTTTGGATCAGAAATTGCGTGGTGGTGAGCTCATTCAGGAAATTAAGCACCTGAGCCTTTCTGGCATGGAAAAAATGGACCAGCTGGACCAGCTGGAACAAATTTTAAACACTAATTACCTGGACTCCAGACAGGTAAGTAAAAACAAAATCAGCGACGGCCTGGGGAAAATCGTACGGGTGCTCATTGGTTTTCTCTTCATCACACTGGGGTTTGCGATGATCATTATGCCGGCTCCTCCTTATTTCGAAATGTTTACCATCTTTCACTTTACGCCTGATGACGGTGTAACGCTGATGGACCTTATTTCCCTGATCATCATTGCAATGGGTACATTTATTGTTATAAGGTCTCTTTTAAATCAAAAAAAATGAGCAAAACAATCCTGATGGTCGATGACGACATTGTGCAGTTGGAACTCTTCAAAAAATTATTGACATCAAACGGATATATCTGTAAAGTAGCCCTTTCTGTAGACATTGCGGAATCGATCCTTAAACATGAAATTCCCGATCTGATCATTTCCGATTACCAGATGCCTGTCAAAGATGGATTTGACTTCAGGCGGATATTATTGCAGAACGACTTGCTCAAGCAAGTCCCCTTCCTCTTCCTTACATCGGTAAATGACAATAATTTTGTACAGCAGGGACTTGACCTAAAGGCAATAGATTACATCAGTAAGGGAACGCCGGCCAAGCAGATCCTCTCTAAGATCGACAATCTGATGCGGTCCGTGAGGCAGCATTATGAAAAATCACTGAGTGAGATCAAGGGGATAGCTGAAAAGCTGAACCTGAGAAATACGCCTTCCGCGACACCGGTCCTGAAGAATTTTTCTGTCAGCTTTTTTAATACCAGCTACCAGGATCATCCTGGCGGTGATTTTATTGATTTCATCCAGGTCAATGAACGTTTTACTTTTATTATATTGGGTGACGTGATGGGAAAAAAATGGGGAGCCTGGTTCTTCTCATTCAGTTTTTTGAGCTATATCAGGTCTGCCATCAGGCTTTGTGTTTATGACGGAAACTTTTCATTGTCTGAAATTATGGCTAAATTGAACAGGGTCATTCATTTTGACGAATTGCTGGGTGATATATTTTCAACTCTTAGTATTGTACTGATCGATGATGATACCCAAAAGATAAACTATGCCGGGGCCGGCGATCTTCCTTTGCTAAAATATGAAAAAGGAAAAGCTGATTTACAAAGCTATCAGTCCGAAGGCATATTACTCGGCTTTCTTGCTGAAAGTAATTTTAATGAAACCGAAATAGAACTGGGCAGCAATGATGAGCTGTACCTGATCTCCGACGGAATGATCGACTTCGAGACAGCAGGTGTAAAACGTTCAGATATTAATATATTTAAATCAAAATTGCATCAGCTAAAAGAAAGCGGGAAATCTGCAGACGATATTAATTATATTTTATTCAACAAAAATACCACGCAGGTAGACGATTGCAGCATCATTACCATAAAAAAAATAAAAAATGAAGATAAGTAAACAACAATCAGGTGATATAGGTGTTATTATCATAGAAGAGAAAGAAGCTAATCTTTCCAATTCTGATGAGTTTAAAGAATTGATTTTAGAAGAAATCACTAGCGGTACAAGGAAACTTATAATTTCTTTTAAGCAGGTA
This sequence comes from Pedobacter ginsengisoli, assembly GCF_030244015.1. Lineage (GTDB taxonomy): Bacteria > Bacteroidota > Bacteroidia > Sphingobacteriales > Sphingobacteriaceae > Pedobacter > Pedobacter ginsengisoli. The sequence goes on along the minus strand of NZ_JASSYX010000001.1, from coordinate 1,255,172 downwards.
GAATATCTGGATAGTTCTTTTCTTGGTGCCCTGGTGGCAATTCTGAAAGCATTATTACCCTACAACGGCAAATTGATTTTGACGGATATGAATGATGATATTGTGAATTTATTTCAGTTGACCAGACTGGACAAAATCTTTATATTACACAATGATCTGGAAAACGCGGTTAAAGAATTCTAATGAATAAAACGCTTCCTATAATACTGCATCTGGACATCCCAAAACATGTGGATGAGATTTACAGTTTTACCAAGACGGTACTTGCTACAATAATGGAATACAAGGAACTGGACCTCGCGCAGCAGCGCAGGGTTAAAATGATCATGGTAGAATTGGTTACCAACTCTATTAAACATTCTACTGATGAAAATTCAAGCATCAAATTAGCAATAGACCACCCGACTGTATGTATTGAAAAATTTGAAAAAGGGCTGAAGATCGAATTTAGTTCTACTGCTCAGCAAATTCCATTTGAAGAGATCGACAAGACCATAAAAATCTCTTTTTCTGAAGAAAATAACCATCACATACAAACCCTTGACAGGTATAAATTCAAGTTTTTAAATCCGTTTGTTGAGGGGCTAAGCCTGGATCAGATCCCTGAGCATTTTGGATTTTACATCATTACGCTGGCTTCTGATAGTTTTGTTTACCAGTATGATCCGGAGATGAAAGAAAACAGGTATATTGTTAATTTAAACCTGTAGAAAAGATTACTCAAATGCAGCCAAGGGAAGGAAAAAAATCCCCATTTTTTTGAACAATTAAAAAAGCAAAATCAAATAAAAGTACCCCTGGATATCCACCAATGGTATTTTCTTATTTCTGCCGGCATGAACGATTACGGGTATGATTTTGGCGTATCGTGGTGTAATAATTAGAATTTATGAAAATAGCACTACCCCTCATTTTCCTTTTCTTAAGTATGACACTAGTATCCTGCAAAAAGGATACACTTCCTAACGAGGTACCACAAGTAGACATTAACTCTTTAAATGCATCGCCTGAATTTAGCTGGGCTACGTCCAGAGATATAACTTTTAATATTGGTGTAAGTGATACGCAATATGGAAACAAAGCTCATGTGATCTCCATTTATACTGCGGATCCTAAAACCGGTGGTGCATTGCTTTCAAGAGGTTCTGCAACCATCACCAGTAGCTATAGTACAAAAATCTCGCTGCCCACTACCCTGACTGAGGTCTGGATTGAAAAATATGCTCCTAACGGCACTGAGCTATCGAGAAAAATTCTGGCAAATGGTAATCATGTTGATATATCAATGGGCGATAAAGATATTATAACAACCACATCTTCAGCGCCTAACAGAAATACAATAATGGCTCTGCCTCAGGAAAACAGCCCGTCCTGCGGCACCGGAGATTGTTCGGTGGTGATCACCCAGTCCAGTCAGAACAGCTTTGACATGGTAAGCGGAAATACGTATTGCGTAACCGGGAACAACATTACGGTCAAGGTGCAAAACACAAATGGTGGTACTATGCGTATCTGTGGTACAGGGGTCGTTGTCGAGGGCTTGAAAATGGCAAGTAACGTGACAGTGATTGTTTCATCGGGTGCATCTGTGCGTTTTAACAATCTAAATTGGGAAGGTCCTTCAACCTTTAAAAATTTCGGTACGGTTACTACGGGTAATGTTAAGGTATTAAACAATTTCCTTAATCAGGGTACCATGCGTGTGGAAGGTGATTTCGTTACTGAATCTAATGGTGACGGAACCAATTATGGTACGCTAACCGTTACCGGAAACTTCAATTCGGGTGCAAGATTTACGAACTCGGGGACTTTAAATGCGGAGGGTAATTTTAATTCGAACAATAATCCATATTTTGTCAATACTGGTATCTTAAAAACCAAACAAATCACTCTTGCCGGTACTTTTAACAACTCCGGAAACTGGACTGTTGCCAGCGGCGAGGTCATGTTTAACAATGGTCCTGCGGTTAACAATACCGGAACAATCAGTGCATCTAATTCAAAAATGACAGCCAGCGGAACTTTTACGAATTCAGGTTCTGTAACTGTTCAGAATTATGTTCAAAATAGTGGCACGTTGATAAACAATTGTAAGTTTATCACCTTAAACCTGTTTGACAATAACGCCAACATCATCAATAACAGCTACATACAGGTCAACAGCCAATCCAATCTGAAAGGCTCTACCATTTTGAGAAATGGCGCACTTTTTAAAACAAATGTGATTCTTTCACTGGACGGAACACTTAAAGGGGAAGGAAGTACTTCCTTGTTCAGGGTGGTCAGTACGTCTTATGATAATATAAATAACGGTAATGCACCAAAAATTACGGGATCTATTGAATATGCCGACCCTTCCGGCAAAATACAGGCAAGACATTTTGATGCCACTGCCAAATCTACTACCGGCGAAGGTATGTTCATTCAGGCTACGGATTGTAATGAAGGAAATGGTAAGCCTATAGATCCGGATACAGACAATGACGGAATCCCGAATTCTAAGGATGCATTTCCTGAGGATCCGGACAGGGCTTTCATCAACCAGTCTTATAATTATGCCAATGGAGGCTCAACTGTCGCTTTTGAAGATAACTTTCCGTTGAAAGGTGATTATGACATGAATGATATCGTGATTTCCTATCGCTATCAGATCATCAGTAACGCGGCCAATCAGGTAGTACATGTTGATGCAAATTATACCCTGCATGCCACCGGTGGCAGTTATAAAAATGGCGCCGGTATTCAGTTTGACATCGCACGTTCAAGTGTCAGCAATGTTACTGGCGCAGAGATCGAAGAACAACCTGTTTCGAAAGATCTTGTTTTGATCTTGTTCAGAGACAGCCGCGAGCAGCAGGCACGATGGAACACCATACCGAACGAAAGCACATCTGACCCTGTTAAATATAATGTAAGTTTCGACGTGAAGCCTGGTATTACCGTAGAGGCATTTGGAATTGGGAACTATAATCCTTTCATTTGGAATGCAACCGTTGGTTTTGGACGGGGTTATGAAACTCATTTGAAAAACAGGAAACCTACTGATTTTGCCGATACCAAATTATTCCGGACAGGAGATGATGGTACTGTTGGCGGAGGAAAGGTGGGCAGCGGATATGTAAGCTATATCAGCAAAGATCAAAATCTGCCATGGGCAATCGAATTGCCGGTGAGCAATTTCAAATATCCAATAGAGAAAACAACAGTAACTTCTGCTTACCTAAGTTTTGGCAAGTGGGCACTTAGTTTAGGAAAAACCAATATGGACTGGTATACTGACGGGAACGTAGATAATTCGAAGGTGTTTTCAGTTAAATAGCTTTACCTAGGCGTTGCTAAGCAATCTACGATAAAATTGAAGGGTCTCAGCGGCTACCTGATCAGAGCTAAACACGGATAGATCGACGTCGCTGAGGGTTTCTTTTTCTTCGAGCGCTTCGTGCATGGATTTGTACAAGGCAGAAGAAGAAATCATTTCGTCCTGATATAGTTTGACGTATTTATTCCCTATTTCTTTTTGTATTTCGGGAAACGCACCAATTGCGGGGGCCAGTGTGGGTTTATTAAAACTCATATTTAGAAACACTGATCCTGAATTGAATATATTCGTATATGGGTTTACGACCAGGTCTGCACTGTTAAAATAGGTCTGCAGCTCTGCATCGTCAACAAATACGTCATGGATAATTATATTTCCGTTATTTTTATTTTCCAGAGCCATTTCCTCCTTCATTTCATCATGCACTTTTCCCGCAATGAGCAACAGCTTGTCGGGAAGGTCTAAAGCTTTGAATGCTGTGATCAATCCGGCGACATTTTTGTATCTTCTGATCTGTCCTAAAAACAGAAATACTTTTTTTTCTTCACTGATGCCTAGCTTTGCTCTTGCCTGTGCCCCGGTAAGGTCGTTTTGATAGTATCCTTTATAATGTGGGTGAGGTATGTAACAAAACTTTTGTCGTTTTTTGTTTAATGAGGATTCCTTTATGTATTCAAGGCCACTCCGGTTTAAGCTAATAAAACCGTCCACATGCTGGTATAACATCTTGTATAAACGCTGTTGCAATTCGGGATGCTCACTTTCGTGCGATTGTAAGTTATGAACTGTCCAAACGACTTTTTTACCTGAGATCTTTATGATCTTAAGAAAAAGATAAAACATCCCCAGCCGTCTTTTTGCCTGTAGTGCTGTCGACCATGTCAAAATATTTGACGGCCAGTGGATATGAAAAATCATATATTTTGTTGAAAACGAAAACTTTACGATGTTTTTTAGATTAAAATCGAATTCATATACCTTGTACCCCTTCTTTTCAATTTCAGAATAGATCAAAAAGTTGTAAGGATTACTACTTTTCGTCGAATAGGCCGGCCACGCCAGAATTCCAAATTTACTCATAATCAAATATCAGCTGGACTCTTTTTCTTTAAAAGCAGGGTAAAGATCTCTGCCAGTTCCTTTAATTTTTTCCTGCCATGAGCTGAAACCATCCACAAAAGAAGATACACAATTAATCCCGAGAGAAACCCTAAAAAAACCATAATTATTATATTCAACGACTGCAGTCCTGTCTTCAATAAATACATAGCGGCCCCGCTGGTCAGCGAAAATACGAACGGAAGCGTTATTTGTGTTAGGAATGCTTTCGGACGGATTGGGGACTGATGAAAATTTAAATATAACAAAGGAAAAAACAGACAGTAAAGGACGATTGCCTGAGAAATAGCGACACCGGCTATACCCCATTTAATGCCGATGATAAATCCTAAAACAGTAAAAAACGCATTGAATACGCCCAGATAAAAGTATCTGGTAGTTCTTCCAGTAGTTATCAGCACCAGTCCCTGTGTACTTGTAATTGGCTGTATAAATCCTGTAATGGCTAATAACTGAAAAATATAGGCCGCACTGGTCCATTTATCGCCTAATATAATTCGTATGATCTCTTCTGCAAATATGCCCATGAACATGACTATGGGCATTGAAAAGAAAGCAAGTACGAACAGGTACCTGGTATAAAATGAGGTATATTTTGCCGGGTCTTTCTGCAATGAGCTTAAAACGGGGAGTGCAACTGAAGTGAGGGGGTTTTTGAGTTGATTGATCGGCAGCATTAAAAGCTGGTATGCTTTTGAGTACAAACCCAATGCCACTGAGCCAACATACTTGCCTATCAATACATTATCGGCATTTCTCGAAAAATAATTGATCAGGTCAAAGCCTGCTATCCCGGCACCAAATCTTAAAAACGAACTGACGTTGTCTCTTTTGTAAAAGCTGGGCCGCCAATCGCACACGAGCCATAGCGCTATTGAACTGATCAAAGGACTGGAGACGGAAATCGCAACTATCGACCAATACCCGTATCCGAAAATGGCCATCGTAATCCCAATCACCAGACTGAGCAAGGTAGATCCCAACTGGATCAGCGATAAAGAAAAAAACCTCATTTGACGCTGCATTAGCGCATTGTGCTGAATGGATAAGCCGGTAATAAAAATGCTGAGCGCAAACACAAGTGTAATGCTGGCAAGTCGCGGTTCGTTATAGAAACTAACCATAAATGGTGTGATACCTGCCACAACCAGTCCTACGCAAAAACTGATGAGTACATTTATCCAAAATACCGCGCTAACTTGTTTTTGATTGATTTCAGATCTCTGCATAATCGCCGACGAGAGTCCGAGGTCTTTGAATATGGTCACAAATCCGGTTACTGCTGTGACCATTGCGACCAGGCCAAAATCTGCTGGTAACAACAGCCTTGCCATTACAATCGTAGACAGGGTATTCAACACAAATGAGAAGACTTGTCCGGTAACCGTACTAAAACCGCCTCTGACGGATCTTGACTTAAGATCGTCCTTTAAATGGTCGATGCTAAACCAACTATCGTATTTATTTGCTTCTTTTAGGTCTGGACTCATCTATTGCGGCTTTGCAAAAGGCATTTTTAACAGCTTTTCAATAATATTATTAATCTTTTTCAAGTATCTTCTTACTTCTCCAATCGGTTTTGTCCCCTTCCATTTAGTGAGATTCAGGTAATGAAAAAAAAGCGACTGGTATTGTGTATTTTTGTCATATGATCTGTAAATCGGTTTTCGGTGGTTAAAGTGTATAATAAATGGTTTTTCGATATCCAGACTGGAAAAACAATTCCACAATGGGTCCAGTTCCTTCCACTTTTTATATAAAACAATATTCAGCCCATATTGATCAGGAAAGTTTGCAAACTCTTTATTGTTTTTAACACAACGCAGAACTTGTTCTGTAATGTTATTTTCTCTCCAGCTGGAAATGTCCATTAATAACATACCAGTATTGAAATATTTGGCTTCCGGGGAAAGCCCGAGAGCCTCGTAATTGCCTATCCCCCCCCATTTGTTGCCTATGGTACCTATCGGGTCTACCACCGCTCCCACTATGTTGCCGCCAAGATCAGTTTTCCACAGTTCACTAACATCGGCCAGAGCAAGCATATCCACGTCAAGATACAGTACTTTGTCAACATTCTCCGGAAGGAAAGAGGGTATGAATAAACGCATATAAATATTCAAAGGATAAGAACTTCTATCTAAAGGAAGTGTCGTATTTTCCGGAATGACTTTCTCCATATTGATCCATTCTATAGTAATCATTTTCTGATCAATTGAAGTTTCAAATTTAGCTTTGTTTTTTGCTTTTACCTTGTCTTCTACAATATAAATTACAATTTTTTCATCAGATTTATGATTGATCTCTATAGATTTGATCAGCGCGGCAAGCAGCACCAGATAATGATTATCACAAACGACAACTATGGTTATGGTATTGTTAGACTTCATTGTTGCTTACTTCTCTAATTGCATTAATAAATATGTTTGATACATTTTCCCAGCTGTAATTTTTCGAAAACCTGATCCTTTCCAGTTGATAAAGCTCAGTGTCATTTGCCAGGGCCTGATCAATAGCTGAAGCGAATTCTTCAGCGGTTACCGCCAGGTAGCAATGGCCTGAAAAAACCTCTGTCATTGTATTTGTTACGGTTGCCACTACAGGTTTTCCCATGGCCAGGTATTCAATTATTTTCAATGGGAAATTGCCAATCGTAATTTCATTGATTAGTTGTGGATTTATGCATACGTCAAAATAGCTGATATACCCGGGAATGATCTGTGTGTGCTTCTTTTCGATAAAAAAAATATTTGAAATCTGATGGAGTTCGCTGGCTTTAAATCCCTCATCTTCCGGTCCGATAAATACGAAACTATAGTTGCTGAGTTTTTTTGCAATCCGGGCAATCATGTTAATGTCCAGACGCTGTGAATTGAGCGCTCCAACATATCCGATTATCGGCCTTTGGATAGTTTTCAATTCCTCAGGCATTTCCCATTCTTTATCCGGATCGAAGATGCTTAAATCACATCCATTACCGATATAAAAACTATTTTGGTTATATCTTCTGGCATTTTTAGTAAAATCTAATGAATTGCATACGATCAGGTCACTCTTTTTCATAAGTTTTGGCTCAAGACTGGAACCATGTTTTCTCCAATATTCAAAGCCCAGCGTATAATCCCTGTCAAGATAGATATACAATTTTGGTCTCAGAATTTCTTTTAAATAGTAACTTCTGAAAATATCCTTGTCGTTTACAATGATATAATCTTCAAATCCAATCTCCTTCGCAGCCGCTTTGATTTCCTTAGCAAACCTATTGTTGTTGAACCTGTTCAACAAAGAAAAGACAGGGGTAAATGGTATCCAGTTAATAGATTCGATAATGTGTTTTGGCGTTAATATCCAAAGCTTATCTGCGGACTTCACCAGTCCGGCTTTTCCTTTTTTTATATCAGTGATCTGTTGGTTTACATATTTATCATCTGATTTTAGCCACCAGGCCTTACGGTCTATAGGCGGATTGACATATAGCACGTTGTGACTTTTGGCAAGTTCTTTTGCCAGGCTTGTAGATGTAGACTCCCTGTCTGTATTGATACGCTGAAGGCTTACAAAGATGAAATTCATGTCGGTACGCTGTTATGCTTTACTTTACTACTTTAATTTCTTGGTGTCATGTGGTTTTTCAGGACTTAACAAGGTAAAAAACCTTTTAAGTTCTTTAGTTATTCTTTTGGTAAGTACTTTAGAAAAGCTGCCGTCACGTTCCAGGGTTCTTGGGCCTGTCCATACGGTTGCTCTTTTTGACCTTACCTGGGCAATCTTCCCATATTTCATCAGATCAAAAGATAACCTGCCGTCCTCACCTCTAACCTTTTCCATGATAAAGCCTATTTTTAAGGCATATGCTTTAACAAAACCCATACTAATCCCGTAGGTATTCAGATAAGGTCTTTTAAGCTGTCTGTATTCAGCAATTATATTTTTGAGCTGTTCAAGAATATAGAGTTTATATCTTGGGAATCCTGGTTCGGGAATAAATGAATACCTGCCGTAAACACAAACGATCCCGGGTTTTGTTAATACTTTCATCATTTCATCGACCCATGTGCCGGGATAGATACAATCGGCATCTGCCAGTAAAACATAGGTTCCTTTTGCATGTTCTAATCCCATTTGCCGTGCAGGCCCCCAACCCTGGATTCCCTGAAATACGTTTTTCACATTTAATTTGTCGAGTGTTAGCTGCGTATTGTCATTGGAGTTGTTGTTGGTAACTATGATCTCTAATGGGTGACTGGATTTTGTCTTGCTTAAGGAAGCAAGGCATTTCAAAACATTAACCTCTTCATTATAGGCTGATATTAAAATACTTACAACAGGTTCATTGCTAACAATATGCTCCAGATCTCTCCTGATCGTATTAAAGGTTTGTTCCGGAATTTCATCAAAACTTTGGTATCCAAAATTAAACTGGCTTATCCATTCCGGAACTTTAAATATATTCATAGGGATAATTAATTTAATAACGATCTGGCTCTACGGCTTCGACGGATTGTCAGATGGGGCTGTTTCCTGATCAAGCTTGTAAGTTAAGGTAAGTAATGCGGTAAAAAGATAAAAATAAATATTTGAAGGAAATTGAACTAATGCTTCCTGGGGATAATTCCCCAACATATAAGCAAATACGATTAGAATCATTGCCAGGCTATACCGCTTTAACTCCGGATCTTTAATTTTATAATAATTATTAATTCCCGTTTTAAGTATAGTAAACATCAAAGCACAAAAGATAAAGAGTCCAACCCATCCCAGTTCAATTGCAACCCTTACATAACCACTATCAGGTGGGAACTTGGCCAAAAAGGAATTTGGCGAGAATCTTGCTCCCCATACACCGGTAGCGCCAAGCCCACCGCCAAAGGGATGAGACTGAATAAATGGCTGTATTCTTTTTTGATTGGCACTTCTTAAGTTGTATGAAGCGTCATCGGAAGGCTTAAAAGCAGACTGAAACCTCCTGATCGTGGAATTAGACGACGGGATGTTGATAACTATTAAAAGAAAAAAACCGGCAGCGATAGTGAAAAAGAAAATGCGTTTGTTAAAATTGATAATGGTAAGCAGGCCGATGGCTCCCGGGATAAGCACATAGGCACCCCTTGTTCCCGAAAACAGCATCGCCGAAAGATAGATGACTGCCATTCCCGCTAGCACCATTTTTTTCCAGTTTTTAATGGTACTGAACAACATACTGATACAAAATATACCACAAGTAACCATATTATAGGAGAATGCGACCGGGTCGGAAAAAATAGAAAACTTTCTCCATCTGCCGGCTATAAATAAAAGCTTCCTTAGTCGTTCACTTCTCAATTCAGCTTCTTCAAATCCAAAAAAACCAATATACTCTTGTTTAAATGCATAAATCGCAGCGATAAGACCAAGTATGAGCCATATCTTTATGATAAGCCGGATAAACTTGATATCACGAATGTGGTATGTAAAAATGAAATACATTAACATCACCACGGCAATTGATCTAATGGTATAAAGCCATGCCATCTTAGACTCTGCCGTTGGATTTGCAACCTGGAAAATATTGTAAAAAATCCAGATCAGCATCATTATACCAATGGGATCTTTAAAAATCTTCCAGTCGGGCCTGCTTTTCTGCTTAATGAAAAACCCTAGTATCAGTAAGGCCTGCACTGCATCCATTAAGGTTCCCAATGGAAATTCCACAAGATTCATTCTTATGATATACATGATAAAATAAGAACTGACCAGCAGCGTAATGATTCCAAATTTAGGATAAGCTACAATACCGTAAACTGCGGGTAATCCTAAAACGACGATTAAAATTACAATTACCCCAATAACACCAAAATAGACGGTGGTCAAAGTAATTATTCCAGCTAAAACCGTAAAAAAAGCAAACCCCTCTTTGTTCTGTAACTTCTCCGTCAGGAAAATTCTTTCGAGGTACGATGACATCGATTTCTTTGCTGTGCTGTCGAAATTTGTCTGACCAAGACCACGCATTACAATACTAAAAGTTTAATAAAAAAATAGAAGAGTGCTATAAAAACGATAAAGATCGCTATTCTTCTGCTCCATTCACCAATAGGGTCATCAACCTTATTTTTATTAACTTTTATCTTTTGGGGTTCAATTCTCATCATTATTTTCTTTTAAGGTCCCTATTGATTGAGAATGATAGTGGTTTGTTGCAACAGAATGTTTATTAGCAGACTTGCTTTTTAATAAAGAAATGACCTGATGATAAACAAAATAAGGAATGTTGATCAGTGATCTGTATATTTTATCATTAGCCTTTCCATAAAAAAGTGAAATGAAAAACCCTGTAACAAATAATAAAAGGCCAACGAGCCATACTATGGCCATTAAAGGATCTATCCAGCTGTTGACAAGCAGAAAGCAGACAGAAGCAATAAGAAACAAAAACAATGGTGGTCTCAGTAGTATAAGACCAAAAAGAAATTGATTCCTGTCTAAACCGGTTATGCCATTGTAAGCCATTGAGAAACCATACTTAAAGTATTTAAACCAGGTATTTATCCATCTGGCCCTTTGCTTAATCAACTGATCGGATTTCGAGGTCTTTTCATCGTAAACAATTGCATTGGCACTAAATGCGATTCGGATACCGCGGCTAACTATATAGTTCTGTAATACTTTATCGAATCCGGCACCGATGACTTTGTTATTTTTAAGAAACGTTGTATAGAATTCCACTTCAAAAGCCATTCCAGAGCCTGACAATGTTGCTGAAGAACCCAGTTGATACAGGATCTGCCCATCATAAAAGTGATAGTACATATCCCTGGCTGCATCCAGACACGCAATAGTGGTATTAAGATTCTTTGCAGCTCTTACGCCCTGTATAGCTAATTCGTTTGAAAATAAATTGAGTTCGTTAAAATATTGAGGATGAACCAAATTATCACTATCTATAATTGTAAGTCTGTCGTGCTTCCGAATAAACTTACTTACCGCGTAGTTATGGGAAGCTGTGTTGCTGCCCAGTATTTCCGGAGGTGTCAAAATTAAGATCCTGCTGTCATTAAAAACAAGGTTTGAGGTATCGCATTTATCTGCAACTATATAGACAATATAGTTTTCATAGTCAGCTTTCAAAATGGATTCAACAGCTGCAGCCAAGGTATTGGTGTACTCATAAGCTGTTACGATAACCGCATAGTCTATTTGATTTGGTGCGGGATTAGGCAGCGTATGCTTCCTTCTGAAAACGAGCCACAAAGCCCATAACAACACCGGGAATATGAGTTGAAATAAGACTACGATTTGAACAAGATACCACAGAAACCAAATCAATGTATCCATTTATGCTAATCTAAACTGTTTTATTCAGTATCCATCCGGAAAATTTTTCTCCAAGACTAACGAAATAGTCAATCCGCTGTTTCTTTTCTTCATCAATTACCTGACCGTACTCAAAAATTCCAACTACCTTATTCGCAAACAGTATCCATTCCTTAGATAAGTTCATTTGATCCATGGCCGCCGTTTCAATAATGATAATGTCAAATACGCGTTTCAGTCTTTCTATCCGTTCGTTAATTATATCCTGGCTTACCAGTTCAAAGATGGACAAATCTCCTCCCCGGGTCGCCATTAATTCAAAATTTTGATTTACTTGAATGTCCTCAAGATTTACTTTGCCCGTAAAATAATCTTCGAGGTAAACTGATGAAGAGATTGTTTGGCTAATACGAGGGCTCCTGAAGTTTCCATCTATAATCAGGATTCTTTTATTTGTCATTTTCCATGCAAAGGCCAGACTGAGCGTCAACAGAGTCTTCCCTTCTCCTTCACTTAAGCTAGTTATCAATAATACTTTGTCTTTTAAATCGTTCTCAATTTCAAACCGAATAGATCTAAGTTGATCTTTAAATTCTCTTAAAACGGGTTCACTGGTATCTGTATGCCATATTTTCTCCAGATTTATTATAAAACCCTTCATAGATCTAAGGACGCCTAACACCGGTAATCGGGTTTTATTGGCAAGATCTTTTGGTGCTATTATTCTTTTATCTATGAAATACAGTATAAAAAGGACCATCAGGCAAAATATAAAAGTAATTATACCACTTAAAAGGATTAGGAGCATTTTTTTGGAGGCCTGCGCTAAACCGGGCATCGCCTGCTGAATAAATTTAAGTTTAATTGAAAACGCAGATTCCATACTGCTTTGGTTGAATTTGTCCAATATATCCAGGTATTCCTTACTGGCCACCTCGACATCTCTTTCCATACTCTGAACATCTGCTTCATGTGGCACTAGTTTATCAAACTCCTGATTGAGCTGCTTTAATTCCTTTTCCATGGAATGCATACTATATCTGGCAAGGTCAAGCTCTATCTCCAATTTCAGTTTTTGTTCAACCAGTGCTTGTTTCGAAACCAATGGATTGTAGATAAACTGATCAGTAGACGCGTTTATTTGTGAATTCAGAACGGTTTGCAAGGAGTCTATTGACTGTTTGTAACCGGTTTCGAAATTATTTTCTATATAGAGATCATAAAGATTTCTGAGGTCTTCCCGGGTGCCTACAATATCCTGGTTAACCTTTGTTAAAGTAGATTCGAGATAACCACGTTCCCCCGGATTGAACTTCTTATCGATTTCACTTATTGCACCACCTTTTGAAGCTATACCTTCTATTGCTTCTTGTCGTCTGTTGCTAAACTGCAAAATCTGTTCATAAAGCTGACTTGACTGTTCATTTAAGTTAAGTACACGATTGGCTACTTTATAATTCCTCAGCGTAAGTATCTTTTCATTCATGGCATCTTTCTTTTCTTTTAAAAGGGTGCCGAGAAATGTATTTGCCTTAAGCTGATTGGTCTTAACTAAAACAGTATAATACTTTATGAACTCCGAACATAGCGTATTTGCAACAAAAGCTGAAAGCTCCGGATTCTCAGATTCATATTCAACATTTATGAAATCACTATCTCCTGCCCTGTAAGTTTTAAGTTTCCCCCGGATGGATTCACTATCATAGTTCATAGCAAGCAGCAGCTGGTGCAGGTCATTCTGCTCCTTGTTCCATAAGTTCAGCGACTTTGTTTCATTATAATTATTCTGAAAGGTTGCCACAATCTTATTCTTTGCGGAACCGGACAGATGTTTAATTTCTTTACTCAATGGTCTGAAAGGTACCGGCGCCGTTAAATCGTGGAGAATAAGTTTATAGGAAATCTGGTCCAGCATTTTTTTCATTCGCATCATCTCGACCAGGTTACTGAATTCCTGGTATATGTCATAGCTCTTGGACGAAGTTTGGGCGCGTGAAAAAATATTCTGGGTCTCGTCAACAATGCCGGTAGAGATCTGAGCCTGAGAAACATAAGAATCAGGCAGATTACGGACTAAAAAGAAAGCGATGATTATCGCAATCATCGGAATTGCGATGATTATATATTTATGTTTATTGAGTAAGCGCAAAAAACGATTGATCTCTTCCATCTATTTTATTTCTTCCAGTTTCTTTGTCAATAAAGTTTCCAGCGCTACCTTTGCTGTACTCAAATTACTCTCAGCGGTAATCCGGCCCTCATAAGCCGAAGACAATGCTATTGACCCATTATTATAATCCTGAAAAGAAACTTCATTCCTTTCATACCTCGCCTTAATCAACTTAAAAGAGGATTCCACATCCAACACCGCTTTTGTTCTTATTTTCAAAATATTATAGCTCTGCAGGTATACAAGATAACGATTTTTAACCTCCGATTCCAACATTAAATCATATTCTGCTTTTGAGAGCTGAGCAAGTTTAAGCTCTTCTTTAGCCGCTCTTATGGTGGATGGTTTTTTTAGAAAAAAACCGGGACTTATGGTAACTCCAAATTGATACCCGCTTAAAAGCAGGTTTACATTATCGTCCAAACTGTTTACGGCATTACTGTTTGACCTGTAAATATATGAAAACGAAAAGGGATCGAGCCATGAACTCTTCTGCTGATTAAGATTATATTTCGCTATATTTATCTGATGATCAAAGGTTTTATATTTTGGATAGTTTTCCTTAGCTACAGCAATTAATTTTTCCATATAAAGATAAGAAAAATCGCTGAGCATACTTTCCTGGGATTTTGCCTGTGCGGTACTAAGAAATACAAAACTAACTATTGCAATACCTTTTTTTAAGTTCATATATATTTTGTACAATTAGCTTGTTAAAACAGTAAAAATAAAGAAATAAGTGAAACGTAAAGAATCATTTAAACTATTATCCAATAACCAAGACTGTACCAAAGGCCTTTGCAAGTCTAAAGCCAATTTAAACAGTTTAAATGAGAACAAACTTACACGCATTGAGAAATTTTTACCCGATAAGATTTTTAAGTTGATCTGTTAACCACTGAATTCACCGAAATAATGTCGGTTTAAACTCAATTAACAGCTTCCATCGTTCACAATTTCTGATGGCGTTATTTTTGTTTACTTTGATGTGTATTTTTAGACAAATTATAATTTGACCCGTATATCTGTATTTTCGCCAACAATATGATAAAACAATTACAAATTGCTCTATTTCTTGTATTCTTCTTTATTGTTGCAGATGTTTCTGCACAATTTCCTTATATAGAAAGTTTCAGGGGGGCCACCGCAACCGGAATTACTTTTGGGGGAGCCCCTTCGGCATTTTTAACCGCCGGGGGAAGCGGATATGAGGCTGGAGCACATACTGGAACGCCGCTGGACGCAAACGGAGAAGGCTACCTGCGATTGACTAACAACACAAAAAACCAAAAAGGTTATATTTATAGCAATGCAAACTTTCCGTCTACAGAAGGCTTGAGCGCCGAATTTGAGTATTACATTTATGGGGGAAACGGAGCCGACGGTATAAGTTTTTTCTTATTCGATGCAACGGCTTCTCCCTTTGTTATCGGAGGATTTGGGGGATCGCTGGGATATGCACAAATCAACACCACGAATCCCATATCTCCTGGTGTGAGTAAAGGCTATCTGGCCATCGGCTTAGATGAGTTCGGGAACTTTTCTAATCCTACCGAGGGACGTCAGGGAGGAATTCCGGGTTTAAGGCCCGGATCTGTAACTTTAAGGGGGAAGGGTAACGGCTCTGGCCTGACGCCGGAAAATTATAAATTTCTGACGACTGTCAGGACTGCTGACCCTGTGAACGGCGTACCGGGGTTTAGCCTGGTTGGCAGTTCGGGTGCCCGGCAACCAATTGCTACAAATCAGGGATACAGAAAGGTTTATCTGGATTTGGTACCAAACCCAGCCGGTGGATATAATATTACAGTAAGAATAACCAGAGGTGGATCCCCTATGGTTACTTCCACTGTAATTGACAATTTCTATTATCCTGAAACCGCTCCGGCTACTTTACGATATGGGCTGGCTTCTTCAACCGGCAACCAAACTAATTTTCATGAGATCAGGAATGTAATAATTGATATCTATAAGAAGGACCGCTTTGTCAGCCCCACTGCAGTTAATGATGAGGCTATTGTATGTCAGGGAAAAACAACTTCAATAAATGTTTTTGCGAATGACGTGTCTAATAATGACGGTGGAATAATTGTCACCTCTTCTATTGATCTTGATCCGTTAACTATTGGTATTCAAAGTACTTACAGCGTTCAGAATAAAGGTATCTTTAGCCTGGATCAGCAGGGACTGGTACTCTTCACTCCTGAAGCATCTTTTACGGGTCTTGCCACCGCGAACTATACCGTCAAGGATAGTTATGGTAAGGAATCCAATGTCGCAGCCATTTCATTGACTTATGCTTCACTTCCTGTTTCGGTTAATGCAGGACCGGATAAACTGGTAAATGTGAGTGCTGTGCCGGCCGCATTCTTCCTGGAGGCAAGCGTTCCTTCTGCTGGTCAGGGAATATGGACCCAGGTTTCCGGACCTAATACTGCTGTTTTTACAAATTCTGCAACGAATAATACTACGGTGACGAACCTGACAGGAGGAATTTATATTTTTAGATGGACAGTTAAATCTGCAGGAGGCTGTGAGGTGACGGATGACGTTCAAATCACAATCAACAATATTCCTGTTGCCAATGATGATGTTTTTACAACATCTTTAAATACCTTCATCGCTCTTCCTGTATTAATTAATGACATAGATGCAAACGGTAATACAACGATCGATAAGTCAAGCGTATTAATTAAGAGCCAACCGCTGCATGGCTCCTTAGTTACTGATCCTGTGACAGGAACAGTAACTTACAGACCGGAAGATGGTTATAGCGGATTTGACTCTTTTGTCTATACAATTAAGGATGACTACGGTGCGGAATCAAATACTGCCATAGTAACTATCGCAATAAATTCACCTAAACCTGTAGCTCCTGACATCTCCGCTGATGCAATTTCAGGCCGGCCAAAGAAAATAGATATTATTCCACCTGCATGTGGTACTATTATTATTACCAGTCAGCCAAAGCATGGCACAGTTACTGTAAATCCTGTTACTGCAGAGGTTTTATATACGGCCGATCCGGATTACAGTGGTGCCGATGATTTCACTTACATCATAAGAGACTGTAATGGAGCCGAATCAACGCCAGGTCGGGTGAATCTTTCTGTCAAAATACCAGCGCGTATTGGTTTAGCGAAAGCATTAACTGCGATTACGAAAAATCTTGACGGCAGTTATGATCTAAAATATGTATTTACAATTGTCAATTTCGGAGACATCCAGATTAAGAATGTAAGTTTAGTTGATGATCTCGGCACGGCTTTTCCCGGAGCTTCTATCATCATTCGGAAATTAACAGGTTCAGGAACTTTGGCTATCAATCAATCGTATGACGGAAAACAAATAAAAGAAATGCTGCTTCCTTCCAGTATGATACAGGCTAAATTCAAATTAATCGTTGAACTGGAGGTTACGATAGGAATTGTTGATGGCGGGACCTTCAACAATACAGCATTTACAAAGGGGCTTTCCGAAAGCGATGGTGGTGAAACAAATGACCAGTCCACAAATGGTCTGAATCCGGACCCGGTTACTCCCGGCGATTATTCTCCATCCATCCCTACACCTGCGGTTTTAACAGCTCAGGACATAATTATTCCTGGTGGTTTTTCTCCAAATGGGGACGGCATAAATGATTTCTTTACGATCGAAAACAGTCAGGGTAAACTGATCAATTTGGAGATTTATAACAGATGGGCCAACAGGATTTACCGTTCAGCAGATTATAAAAATAACTGGAATGGAAAAACTACTGAAGGAATTTATGTAGGAAATGAAGTACCGGCCGGCACTTACTATTACATAATTATTATAAATGGCAAAGAGAGACGTGTTGGTTATCTAACGATTAGCAGATAAAAATGAAAAAAATTAAACTAATTATATATTGTGCAATTTCAATTCTTATTGGAAATAGTTTGAAAGCACAGCAAAATCCGATGTATACGCAATATATGTTTAATACACTGGCAATTAATCCTGCTTACGCCGGAAGCAGAAACGTTGTTTCAATTACCTCACTATATCGAAATCAGTGGTCAGGAATAGAAGGTGCACCGAAAACAGGTACCCTATCGGCCGATGCTCCGTTCCTGAACAAAAAAATAGGTCTTGGCGCACAATTATATTCCGATAAACTGGGTAAAACCCAGACAAATGGCGCTTCTTTGAGTGCTGCTTACAGAATCCGTATGGACAAAGGTTCACTAAGTTTTGGTCTTCAGACCAATATTAATCAGTTTAAAGTCAATCTTACAGAGGTTTCGCTTGGATCAAACCAGGGGCTTGATCCGGCTTTTGCCACCAACATCAATAAAACATTATTTAATTTTGGTACTGGCGTCTACTATAATAGTGACCGGTTTTATTTAGGCATATCTCTGCAGGATCTGATACCCAACGATCTTTCCGATGATAACGGAACAAGGCTCAGCGGTAAACAGGAAATCCATATGTTTCTTGCTTCCGGTTATGTTCTCCCATTATCCGATGATTTTGATCTTAAGCCGTCTTTTCTTATCAAAGGAGTTAAAGGAGCTCCTATTGAAGCGGATCTTAATGCTACTCTTTGGGTAAAGAACGTTGTCGGTGTCGGGGCCCAGTATCGCACAAATGCAGACATTTCCGGTTTAATTGAACTTCAGGTCACACCAAATATACGTATCGGATATAGTTACGATCATAGTGTAACGCGTTTACAGAATTTCAATTCCGGAAGTCATGAAATTATGCTGCGCTATGAATTTGGCTTCGAATCAGGAAAAATTTTATCTCCAAGATTTTTTTAAACATGAAATTGAATATAACAATTGCCTTTTCCGGTGCACTGATTTTGATATCCTGTTTAATTAAAAACGGATATGCCCAGTCTAACATTAAACAATCTTCTGCAGTAACACAAGCAACAGATGAATTTAAATCTTTAAGGTATATAAGCGCTATAAACAAATTAAGCGAAATACTGAAAACTGATTCTGCAAACGTAAATGCCCAGGAAATGATCGCTTACAGTTACAGAATGATAAAAAATTATGACCAGGCGCTAAAGTGGTATGAGAAATTAGGCCTTCAGAAAAATATTAAACCTGAATGGGCGCTTTATTATGCGGAGGTACTGGCAAACAAACAGCAATACGAACGTTCAGAAAAGTGGTATAGAAAATACCTTACATTGGTTCCTAAAGATAAAAGAGCCGCCGTTTTTGCAAGGACTAACATCAGCAATTTAAATAAGAACCAGGGCAACTGGAAAATTTCCTACCTGAATATTAATTCTCAGGGCTCTGACTATGCACCTGTATATTATAAAGATGGCTTGCTTTTTACCAGTAACAGACAAAATTTCAAACCCGGAACAGGCATTTTTCTTTGGAACAACACGCCATTCTCCAATATATTTTCGGTTGTTAGTTTAAAAGACATAAAAACGGTAAATCCCGACAGTTTAATAGGAGCCGCAAAAAAAGATCAATTAAAAGATCTGCGTTTTAATGATGACGATACTGCTCCAACAAGCAATGACACCAAAACCCTCGTTCAATATACTCCTGCCCTTCAGCGGGATACGATTGCGGTAATGCTTCAAAAACAGATCTCTGTTAAACCGGTAAGAGGAAATATCAACACCAGGTTTCATGAAGGAGCCGCAGCTGTATTTCCGGATGGTTCTATCATCTTCACACGCAACAACTATACTCCAGGCAACAAACAGACCAGCAAGGACAGAATAAATAAATTGAAGCTCTATATAGCTTCCGGAAAAAACCTTACAAAAATTACAGAGTTTACTTATAACAGCAATGAATATTCGACCGGACATCCCACATTGAGCAGAGATGGAAATATTTTGGTTTTTACTTCTGACAGGCCCGGCGGCTACGGCGGAAGCGATCTCTATTACTGTGTCAGATCCGGAAACGGGCAATGGACACAGCCCCTGAATTTAGGCAAGCAAATTAATACCGAGGGTGATGAAATGTTTCCTGATCTGGACAAAAACGGGACTTTAATTTTTGCGTCTACCGGTCATCCAGGTTTGGGCGGCTTAGATCTTTTTGAAGTAGCATTAAAGGAAATGAAGCCAGTATCAGCAATGAAAAACCTCGGCGCTCCGATTAATTCGCCGACCGATGATTTTGCAATGATCAGGGCAGCTGATGGCAAAAGCGGCTTCTTCAGTTCTAACAGAAGAGGTGATGATGATATTTACGAGTTTAAAAGAAGTCAGCATATGGTTCTCTTAGAAGGAACAATTACTGACGCCAGGACCAGACTGCCCTTGGGGGGAAGCCGTTTACTGTTGAGACATTTGGACGGAACTGACACTTTAAAAGTAAATAATAAAGGCGAATTCAGAAAGGAAATTTCCCTGGAAACAGATTATGAAACTACGGCGCAAAAAATAGGATATGTGAATCAGCTCGGCTTTGTAACTTCGGTCGGCATTGTGCAGGATTCGACAATTAAGCTAAACATTCGTTTAAATAAAACAGAGAGTCCGCAACAATATGTCCTCAGCAATTGCGATTCCTTAAAAAAAGTATTCTTTGTAAATAATATTTATTATGATCTGGATCGGAGTGAGATCCGGGCTAATGCGAGGCCTGCTTTGGATGAACTGGCTATACTAATGAAAAAATATCCTGATATATCAGTCATTACCTCGAGCCATTGCGATACAAGGGCCTCTGAAATATACAACAGAAATTTATCCTTGAGAAGAGGCGAATCGGCAAAGGCATACCTCATATCAAAAGGAATAGCTCCGGATCGGGTAAAAGTAGAATATTATGGTAAAACAAGGCTGGTAAATCGTTGTTATGACGATGTGCCTTGCTCAGAGGAAGATCAGCAATTAAACAGACGTACAGAATTTGATGTCATTTTAAATGGTGTGAACATAACCAGGCAAAATTGTAATGAAAGATAACCTCGCTATATTAGCGAGAGGTCATAAAATCTTCTGACATGAGAAGAAAATATATTATTTACATTCTGTTCTTTATTGTTGCAGTTGGCTTGTGTACCCTTGTCTGGCACAACTTACATAAAAGTGATCGGAGTATCATAGAATCGAGTCGCACAAATGTATTAAGCACGTATACCCCTCCGTCAATAGCGGCAGGAAATCACTTAAAGATTCCCGGTGCAAACCTACTAATCAGATGGCGGGATCCGAATAAAGAGTTTTTGAAATTAAGCCTTAAGGATTCCGTCTCCCGTTACACTCATTTAATGATAACGATTGAGACCTGGGATACTGGACGTTTTGGAATTAAAGGTACATCCGGCCCTTTAGAAAATATGATCGGCGGTGATTACGATGAAAAAATCAGGATCTTTTGTCGTAGCTTGTTAGACATTCAGGACAATGTGTATCTTTCCTTCAATCCTGAAATGGAGGTACCGGTAAAAAATTTTCCGTGGCAATATCAGTCACCTATATTGTATATTGACGCTTTTCGTCATTTTTCAAAAGTAGTTAAAGAGATTTGCCCCATGGTTAAAGTAATATGGGGCACCGCGGGCTATCCCGGAGCGGATGAATACTACCCTGGCGATGACTCCGTAGATGGCATTCACATTATACTCAACAGCAAGTCAGAATCTCAAACAAATGCATATCCGCGGAGCTCAAGTATGGCCTCGGTGATAAAAGGCAAAATATTAAGAATGAGATTTATGAATAAGCCACTGATTATCGCAGGCGCCTCACCAAATAAATTCAGCAAGTCTGACAGCATGTCTCTTGATACAGCAATCAAAAGCATAGAGGAAAACAAATACATCTTATACGCCGGGGAATTATTAAGAAACCAATCTGTTAACAAAACTGATCATGCAGTAGGCAAGGCGCCGCTGATCGGAGTGTATGATCCTAAAGGGTTGTTAATAAACGAACACAATATTTCAATTGAACATCTTTTTATAGACTGGAGTAACGTCGAAGATGGCTCATTGGAACGTCAAATCGATCAGATTAATCGCAGAAGCCATAATGCCTTATTAACGATTGAACCCTGGAGGGGAATCAAATGGAAAACAGATGCGAATGTTTTGAATAGAATGACGCTTGGTAAATATGATGAGGCGATCGGGAAGATATATAAAGCTGTTTCTAAAGCAAAAGGAACTGTTTATTTAAGATTCGCACATGAAATGGAAATCCCGATCCATCGGTATTCCTGGCAAAGCCAGGATCCTGTGGATTATATAAAGGCATACAGGTATTTTATGACCTTCGAAAAAAATATTCTTTCCTCCAACATAAAAAGAATATGGGGGCCGGCGGGAGATAGAGGATCTCTTGAATGGTGGCCTGGAAATGATGTGGTGGATTATATCAGCTTCGCAGTTTATGGATTACCCGACAAGAATATTACAGACCCCTCGGCTCAAGAATCTTTCGAGCAAATTTTCAACCGGAAATCGTATAGGATGAGGTTGGTAGATAAACCTTTTTTTATAACAGAGTTTGGTGTTAAAGGATCAAATAAATTCCAGAACAAGTGGTTGATCGAAGCCGCAAAAAAAATCAAAAAGCATTCCAGCATATATGGTATTTCTTACTTCAACTTTGTCGACAATCCAAAGGTATGGGGTAAAGTAGCTGCCCCAAACTGGGCCATAAGTAAATCTTCTTTCCTTAATTTCGCTGAAGAACTATCCCCATAACTTAATACTTTATTTCCTTTTCGAGTTCATAAAGAGGTGTGTTTAGAGAAGTTGAGACCGTAGTCACGGCCTCACCGCTTATGACATACAAAAAGAGCCTGCAGGATGATGCGTCTGCGGGAATCGTGACTTCAACACTTGAACTTTCTCCCAGGTCTTTTATTGCAATTGGATTTCGGAAACGATCAACTGTAACTAGTTTCCATTCAAACTTTAGACCAGAAAGGTTGGAAGCAGGGACCCATTTTCCTTCTGCTTTAATTACAGCTTGATACCGCAATAATGCATTTTCTTCTGTGGAGCGCGCAGGTCTTAATATTTTGACTTCAGGAAGCTTCGGAACCGCCGAACCCTGAAGATAGGCCTTCAATTTAAAAAAATCGACCTTACGTCTCCCTGAAAGGTCTTTTAGACCATTCAATTTGACCCAATCGGAGGTCGCCTCATCCTGCCAGTTTGTGACAAAAAAGTCTTCGGATTTAAGTTTATTTCGGTATAAAACTGCGTCGTCGACCTCGGCATAGTAATAAGGGTATTCAAATTCACCAATCATTTTCTTTATATCCGCAGATTGACTTGCTTTTATCAATAGGCCAAACGAATCGATTTCCGGAATAAATGTTTTTATTCTGCGCGCAATTTGTATAAAATCCTCTGAAAAATTAATATCAACATTTATCTTTCTCGATTGATCTTCATGCCTGATCTTATTGACTAAATCTTTCAGCCAGACAAGATACCGGTCCTGCTGATAAATTGATTCTGGCTTTATACCATGTAATCCCAGCTTCTGAAATACCGGATTACTGATGTTCCATGAAATGATCTCCTTTTTGTCTTTTAACTTTGAGACAGTGCCGACAAAACGCGTGGTAAGTTTTTCAAGCGTTTCTTGTTTTGAAAAATCCAAATCTTCAGGTACCCAAAAGCAATATAATATTTTCATATCTGTTTGCTTTGCCGCTTTAAATAAATTAAAATCATAGATCCCCGGCCCAAATCTTCTAACAGCATTTAAACCCATCGACTTGATCTCTTTAAAATCTTCAACAAGTTCCCGCTTTCTAAAAGGATGTTTGCTTTTATACCAATTCAGGCCTTTTGTATAATTAACACCTTTAAAACCACTAAAATGCTTTTGTGGCGTAATTATATTTTTGATTACCCGATTGACCGGCATGGAAGTCAATTGGCCAGTATCCGCAGGCTGTCTACCGTAGGTAAACAATTTCTTAAAAGCTGCTGGTTCTTCTATTCGCCAGTCAATAACGCCGGCATTTCCGCCGTCAGGAATATTCACATCCAGTCCGCTATTGAACAATACCAGTGCCCTAACTTCGGGAAATTTCTTTTTAACTGATATAAGGGCGTCATTAAACCACTGGTTCTGCCTTCCGGCCGACCTGTCAGTACCCATTTCTGCAAGCATCACCGGTAGTCCGGATCTGAAAATCGGCTGTTTATGAAAAGGACGGTAAAGATCCTCCATTGATACCCAGTTTGCCCCGGAGGCTTTTGACCCATAGTTCAGATTGGTAACTCCTATCCAGTCCACATACTTCCTGCCAGGAAAATAAGCCTGAACAGCCTCGGCCTTCCATGGATTCCATACCCATATTACATTGACTACTTCGTCCCTGCTAAAAAAATTATGAACATATCTCCATGCGTCTTTAAAATCTGCAGCAGAGTTGCCTCCTTTTTCAGACCAGGGATAAAATGGATTGTCTGCCTCATGGGCAAATCTGATATAAACCGGTCTTTTAAGCTTTTTAATATCCGTTGAAAAACGCTTTAAGTAAGCATCAAAATTTCCATGAACAATCTTTTGGAAGATCATGGTCTCATTTATTCCCCCTTTTTCTTTTTGATGAAAACCAAACAGGCTTTGCCAGGGTTCCCAGGTAATCATTGGCAATGAGCCATTTTTATAAATAGAATCAAGCGTCGTCAGTGGAAATGAATAATTGCTCCCATCTCCCCATGGCACATAGAGTGAGATTATGTCGAAATGTGTATTAAAATTTGCCTGTTCTTTTCTTACCTGTTTGAGTGAAGATAAACCGTTCGTGCCCCCGGGTGAGAATATTCCGTAGTAAAATCTATGTTCGTCAACTGATCTTGCAGTTATCTGATCTTTTTCATGAGCATTGTTTAATGAGTAAACGATCAAACAGGTTATCAATATAGTTATGAGTAATGCAGTACTTCTTATACCTGTATACACACGATGTCTGATTAACCATAGCGCCTTCTTTACAAGGTGGACCTTGTACATAAACTGGTCCAGGGCTTGGAACCGGGACCTGAGCATGCGAAACTGGATCTGCCTGCTTGCCAGCACAGTAAAGGACAGGATAAAGCAGTTTAGGACAGCAAAACCGCTCATTATTAAATTGTAGGGATTGAAGTCACTATACAGCCCATAAATTACAGCAAAAACGGATAAAGCAATTATAGTAAGATTAGGGATATTCAAAGGCCAGTTATTGGCCTCATTTCCGTCCTTGGGAGTTGGATTATAGGGCACCTTCTTCCTAAGTATTGTGTAAAATAATCCTATGATGTAAATCCACCAGGTTCCGATCATTAACAGTCCACCTACTACATGGAAACCCCGCTCCTCATCTTCCATGACCCACCATTGGACGAAATGCCTGATGAGCAGCACTGCAGCAAAAAAAGGCAGACCGACTATGCAGAACTCCTGGATATCCATTTTAAGCGGGCTTAAACTAAAAACCAGTGCTAAAATTGGAATCATAAAATTCATAAAAAAAAACAACCCGGATAAATAATGAAAAGGTATAGTAAAATAATGAAGCTTTTGCCTCCAGGTAAATTGTTTATATAATTTAGGAAATGTAGCAACTAAAAGCTCAAAAACACCTCTTGACCATTTCAACTGCTGACTGTAGTAAGCAGACAAAGTTGTAGGTACAAGTCCTCTGGCTAATACTTCGGGCACATATACAGACTTCCAGCCTTTGGCATGTAATTGCATAGCGGTATGCATGTCTTCCGCAAGACCCGGTGCATGTCCTCCGATTGATTCCAAGGCGGTTCTTCGAAATGTGCAATTTGCACCAATGGCCAGTACGGTTCCATATTTATTCATGGTCATCATCATCGGCCCGTAAAACTGGTAGGTCTGTTGTGCGGCGCCCTTAGCAATTAAACCGTGAATATGGTTTTTGTAAGCCTGTACAATTTGAACATATCCGATTTCAGGATTGTCAAAATGTGAAACAATCGGATCCAGGAAATTGGGAAAGGGAACATGATCAGGATCAAGTATCACACACAACTCGCCGCAGGAGACCTTTAAAGCATTGTTGATATTGCCCGCTTTCGCGTTAACCTTAAGGGTTCTGGTAACGTGATGTACATTGAGGTTTTTGCAGAGCTGGATCAGATGTGGATCATTCGCCTCGTCGCAGAGGTAAGTTTCATGAGGATAAGTTATGTTTTTAATTGCTATTAAAGTCTCTTCGATCATTTCGTACGGTTCCCCTGCACAAAAAGTAGTAAAGATATCTACTGTATAACGTCTGGTGCCCGACGGGGTCTTGGGTACTGTTATATGGTAATAATGGTACCATTCATGCAAAGTCGTTAAACAGCCAAATACAATGCTTGTGATAAGCAGATAATACAGAAATATATTGCCAATAACATCAGGATCTATTAAGCTCCTCAAAAAAAATATCATTCCGATAACCCCAAGAGAGATCATTAACCTTAAGGTAAACCTTTCAATTCTGGTTGGCGACTTTATTGGCTGGTTACTCATTTGCCCATAACATAAAAAGGTGTATTACATGTTGAATAGTTTCCAAATTTATCGTAAACGGTCGCAAATATTCTGTATGGTCCCTCTCTTCCCGGAGCTCTAAAAGTTACTTTAAGTCCTGAAACAGATATAATGAGACCTTTTTCCGCCTTTATAAAAGTGGTGTTACTGGATATGCCCTTTTTAAACCAATCTTCCTGCAGAATCTCCCATTTAATATCCACAATATTTTCATTCTCTTCAAGCAGTTTAATTTCAGCAGAGCCACGGTCATTTGATGTATAAATGATATTATCTTTAGCACCGAGCTTGTCAACCAGCATATAATTGATTTGCGGTGCTTTGTGTTCAGGTCGTTTTTCCTTCCATAAATATCCCATAACATCTACCGCTTCCGATTTATTTCCGTTAACATCAAACATACTGAACCAAGTACTTGTAGTTTCCTGCTTAAAACCCCAGTAAAATACAAAAGAGCCAAGAAACCTCTTGCTATCCAAAGGCATATATCTTTGATATCGCTTTAGATATACCTCTGCTTTCTTTGTACTTGTCGCTTCTATATGAGCTCCCCATATCGTAGTATCAAATCCTTCCCATGGCCCGTCTGCACCCCATTCTGTGATCATAAAGGGGCCCTTCCAAATCAAGGAGAATTTATTTAAATCCGTTCTTAATGTTTCTATCTTACTGAAGATATTAAAAGAAATAACATCTACATTGCATTTTAGCTGAAGGCTGATTATTATCTTTCTGTTAAAGTTGGCAACAGTCGTAGTTACCGGATGATTTGGATCCTCTTTGTGTACCATATCGACGATACGGTTAAAATGACTAAAAAGACTATTGAAGTACGGTGTGTTGTCAAAGTCCAGCTCATTTCCAACGCACCACATCAATAACGCAGGATGATTCCTATATTTTTTAATAAGCAGTTCAAAATCTTTAATTTGATTATTCTTCCTGACAGTATCGTTATAAAAGAATTCATTATTTCTTGAAACAAGCAAAGGTAAACCAACAACCACAGCCAGTCCATTTTCATTTGCCTGATCTAAAATTGAAGAAATGTTAGTCGTGTCCCAGGTCCTTATGGCATTTCCGCCGTTCTCTTTCAATACTTCCAGTTTCGAAAAGCCAGCAGCGCCCTTAATAAAGAAAGGTTTGCCATTTCTAATTAAGGTATATTTGCCAGCTTTCTTTTGGATATAGACGTCCCGCTCCTGTTTTGATGTATCCCGGTTGACGCAGCCTGACAGCCCGAAACAAAAAATTAAATAAAATAGGCAATGCTTCATAAAAGCTTGGTTCAGAAAACCAATTAAGATACTAAATTCAACTGACTAAACCTTTTCCTTTTGTACAATGGCGGGCAATGTTTTCAACAAGATCTTTAAATCCAGCCAAAATGAATGATTCTGAGCGTAGAAGTTGTCCAGTTTTTTACGTTCACGCTCAGACATATCTGCCTTGCCCCTGCGGCTCACCTGCCATAAACCTGTCAGCCCCGCAGGACCTAAAAAGCGCATTGTCCATTCATTGGATGTCAGCATTTCGGCTTCATATAACGGAAGAGGTCTATTGCCAACCAGGGACATGTCACCCATAAAAACATTAGCCAGCTGAGGCAACTCATCAATGCTGTACTTTCTTATGAATCTTCCAAAAGCTGTTATCCTCGGGTCATTCCTGAGCTTTACAAAAGTTGTATCCCCCGTTTCAGATTTATCATATTGGTTCAGATCTGACAATTTCTTTAATTCCTCACTGGCCCCTTGTCTCATGGAGCGAAATTTATAAAAGTCAAAAATGCGATATCCAGTACCTACTCTTTTACTTTTAAAAATCACAGGACCTTTTGATTCTATAGCAACGATCAATCCTACTATTAATAGGAACGGAGAAAGCACTAATAAAGCCATTCCTGAAGTAATAATATCAAACAAACGCTTGAAAATTGGTATTTTATAAGTATAATCTATATTCGAAAGATCAGACAGCTGGGGCTTGATCAGCTTAAACTTTACCAGAAATATGATCCTTTCACACAAATCCTTTAGGGGAACAGGATCGTTATAAAGGTCGTTAACTTTTAATTTCATAGCCCGGTTCCTAACTGCTTTGTCAGCTTTTTTGGCTACTAAAACAATCACAAGTCCTTTTAACAGCACATTTTTTTTTAGCTTCTCTACATAATTAAAACATTCATGAGCATCATCCACTTCGAGAAGTATCACATCAGGCAATTTAAATAAAGAACGGTCCCTTAGGTAATTGTCCAGATTCTCAATATCTGGTTCCGAATGAACTTCGAAAGATGCATTTAGCTGAGGCAGTAGTTCTTCAGCAAACCAGGGTGCCGAATACAACAGAGATATAGATTTATGGGGTGTTATATTTGAATTATCGTCCTGCTGAATCATATTTTATAAAAACGTTAGAGATGGCTTCTTTAAGTTGTGTCGGATTAAAAGGCTTTGGCATATAATCATCCAGTTTAAATGGCATCTGAGAAACTCTTTCTTCTAAATTCTTTGCACCTGATAGTATGATTACCGGTGTATCACGGTAGAAACCGCTGATCTTTAAATTATGAATAAATGAACTTCCGTCAAAATAAGGCATCTCCAGGTCAGATAAAATGAGTGCAGGTGAATTACCTTCTTCCAGCCAGGTTAGCGCTTCGACCCCGCTTGTTTTAATGACAAGATCATATTGGCTTGACAGTACGAAATTCAATAACTTCAATATACTAACCTCGTCATCAACTACCAATATCTGTCTTTTAACCATATGTCAGCAAGGATTTTATTCTATTACGAACATACAAAATATTTTATAGAAGATTTCACAAAAAAGTCGTTGTCTTCCAGACAACGACTTTTCTTTTAAAACGGTTAAATTACTTAGTTCTTAGGCTGCACTCTTCCAGATTTCCTATCCTGGTCTCTGCCGATCAGATAACCCGTCCCTGCGCCTACCAAGCCACCAATTATGGCGCCTCTTCCATCTTTTTTGTCTATTAAAACACCGCCCAAAGCACCAGCACCGGCACCTATCACAGTACCTTTAGCTGCCGAACTCCATCCTTTTTTCTTTGCGGGGGCAGTTTCGCTATATTGTCTTGGTGCAGGAGCAGCATCATTACGCTCGGACAATAGCAATGTTCTTTTCTCTTCCCTCACCCGTGCCGCTACAATTTCATCTTGTTTTTTCTTTTCTTCAACCCGTTTGAAACTATCTAGTTTTAAACTGTCCTTCACGGCAGCGATTGCCTTCTGTTTCATGATCGCTTCTTCTTTAGCATTGTTATTACATGCTGACAAAGTGATTGCTATAGCGAATATTGATAATATGTATTTCATGGCTTTAAATTTTAGATGAACAAATATTGTACAGGTACATAAGAAAAAATGATGCCAAACAATTATTTATCTTCAAGAGGCGAGTAAATGCCGTTGGCATCATTATCGGCATCATCACTCTCCCCGTCGGGATTTCCTGATATCCTGTCGTTGTCATCATTCAATCTTGCCGCGGCTGTAGGACCCTCAGACGAATGATCGGCATCCAGGCCAAGATTGGCGTGTTCATCATCGAATTTTAAACGATCTGGCTTTTTCTTACTTTCCATAATATTCTTTCATAGATCAGCAGTATATCCCAATTAACAAAAGGCTTCATTTTTAGTTTAAATTTAATTGAACTGTCATATATATCAATGCAGCATCACGTATTTTGATATTAATGTTCTAATCGTTACTTTCACAAATAAATATTTTAACAATATGCGCACTACAGGAAAAGTAAAATGGTTTAATACCTCAAAAGGATTTGGTTTCATCACTCCGGCAGACGGAGGAAAAGATATTTTTGTACATTTTTCAGCTATCGCCGGAGACTCATTTAAAGAACTAAATGAAGGCGATAATGTAGAATTTGAATTGAACGATGGCAAAAAAGGCCCGGAAGCAACGAATGTAAAAGTTCTTTAGTTAACCGAATCAAGCAATAAAAAGGGGTATGCATTAGCAATACCCCTTTTTTATTTCGCTTCTTTCTCAGTCACTGACACAACATGAACAAAACAATTAGTATACTGGGCTGCGGCTGGTATGGCCTTCCGCTTGCAAAAGCACTTAAATCCAAAAACTACATCGTAAAAGGATCCACAACCAATCCGGGAAAAATGGAAACGCTTAAGGAAGCGGATATTGAGCCTTTTCTGATCACCTTTGATGAAAGGATAACTTATGACCCAAAATTTTTCAGCAGTAAAATCCTGGTTATCTGTATCCCGCCAAAAGGAAGTACCGGAGCTCAGTCCAGTTTCCCCCGTAAGATTCAAAATATTCTGAATGCTGTTGAAAACAGCCATGTAGAAAATATCATTTTTACCAGTTCAACTGCCGTATACG
Organism: Pedobacter ginsengisoli; assembly: GCF_030244015.1. GTDB lineage: Bacteria > Bacteroidota > Bacteroidia > Sphingobacteriales > Sphingobacteriaceae > Pedobacter > Pedobacter ginsengisoli. The sequence goes on along the minus strand of NZ_JASSYX010000001.1, from coordinate 1,224,381 downwards.
GCGACCACAATAAGATGGTCACAGAAGCCGATGAACCTGATCCCGAAACACCTTCAGGACAAGCCATGATCCAGGCAGAGCTGATTCTGCAACATCATCCAATCAAAACTACCATCATCAGATTCTCAGGACTAATAGGGCCGGGAAGAGACCCGGCAAGATTTTTTGCTGGGAAAACAAATATACCAAATGGCCGTGCTCCGGTAAATCTCATTCACCTTGAGGACTGTATCGGCCTCACTGTTTCTATACTTGAGCAAAATGCATTTGGACATATTTTTAATGCCTCCTGTCCCGACTACCCTTCAAAACAAGATTTTTACGTTAAAGCCGCTGCCCGGTCCAAACTGGAAGCCCCAACGTTCATTGATGAGCTCAATCAATGGAAGGCTGTGTCTACCAATCACATACCATCATTACTGAATTATAAATATAAAATACCCGACTGGTCGGACTGGCTCCGTTCAGATAAATTATAAATTTGCTGCTATCCGGCGTGTATAAAAATGATAACTTGCCGGGCATATCACTATAATAAATATGAAATTGACCATTTGGGGGGCTGCGCAACAGGTCACAGGCAGCATGCATCTATTGCAGTTAGAACATTACAATATACTTATCGATTGCGGGCTGGACTATGAAAAAGAAACTTATCAGGAGGAAAATCAATACTTTCCATTTGATCCCGCAACTATCGACGTAGTAATCCTGACACATGCACATATTGACCACTCCGGTAATCTTCCAACCCTCCTAAGGATGGGCTTTAACGGCCAGATATTAGCGACACCGCCCACAGCAGATCTTACAGAACTGCTCCTTCAGGACTCTGTAAATATCTTCATCAGCAAACAAAACAAACATTCGAACGGCAAAAGACACAGATCCGGGCCTCAGCCGCTATATCTTCAAAAGCATGTAAACGATACGATGGAACGTTTTATCACCATCTCGTTCCATAAAGAATTCAAGATCAATAACCAGGTCGCTTTAACCTTTATCCCTGTTGGTCACCTTCTGGGGGCGGCAGCGGTGGTCCTTACCGTAAATGAAGAGGGATCTGAAAAAAAAATAGCCTTCACAGGCGATATCGGCCGGAAGAACTATCCGGTACTCGTTGATCCCCAGCCAATTCCGCAAGTTGATTACCTGGTTTCTGAATCTACTTATGGTGGTCGCTTTCACAGTAAAGGGACTACTTTAGAGGACAAGCTTGTTGAAACGATCAATGAAACCTGTGTAAAGTTCCCCGGACGGCTAATCATACCTGCATTTAGCATAGGAAGGACACAAGCGCTGGTATATGCCTTAAACAAGATCTTTACAGAAGGTCTGCTCCCTCCAGTCAAAATATTTGTAGACAGTCCATTAGCAAGTTTTGCAACGGATGTCTATCGCAGACATCAGCACCTGCTCAATGAGGATTCACAGCATTTTTACCAGACAAAAGGTGATGAATTTGAGTTTGAAGAGCTGACCTACGTACATGACAAAAAAGAAAGCCTTTCAGTATCAAACTATCACGAACCCTGCATTATTATCTCTTCCGCTGGAATGCTGGAAGGCGGTCGTATCCAGGACCATCTTTATTACAACATACAAAACTATTACTGCACCATTCTTTTCATAGGATATTGCGCCAAAGGAACACTAGGCGACAGACTATTGCGGGGCGATCCGATCATCCGCCTGCGAAACCGTGAGCTGATGGTCTATGCCACCATTAAACAGACAGACCTGCTCAGCGGCCACGGTGATCACAATGATCTCGTGGAAACAGTTAAACAACAGGATCCGGCAAAACTCAAAAAAGTATTTTTAGTCCATGGTGAGCTTAGCAGAATGCTGCCTTTAAAGCTTGCACTGGAAGAACAAGGTTACCAAGTTAATTTACCTGAAAAAGGTGAGACACACCAGTTATAAAAATATCTCATCGAGCACAATATGTAGCAAATAGTATACAAAAAACCTGAGATTCAAAGAATAACACTTCTTTTCCGGTATTTTCACGGCAGGCAATTAAGCCGTTGATTATTAAACCCTTCCAAGCCAAAATTTTAATAAACACGCTTTGGCAGGATTATTTCAGGTATGTAGTCGTTCGTAACGAAGAATTATGAATGAAAATATCTAAATACTTGAAAAATGAAATCTAAAATTACAAAAGCAGCGATGGTATTGTCCTTAGTGGGATTATCAGCGCAATTATTTGCACAGGAAACCGATTCACAAACGGGTGATAAGTTTTCGAAGAAATATTTCCGGACCTGGTCGGTCGGACTTAATGGAGGTATGCTAACCCATTACACTCCTTTCAACAGCAGAAATAACGGAGATTTTAGTACGCCTTATGAAGACTGGGGATACGGGGGTTACATCAAAAAGCAAATTATACCAGGCTTTGGCATCCAGGCAGACTTTCTTGCGGGTAAAGTCAGAGGTGGCTATCCAAATGCCACTCCTGGCAGCAACGCAACTTTCGAATCCAAAATTGAATGGTCAGCAGCCCTGAGCGGTAACTTTACCATTGCCAACATGAGTTTAAATCAAAAGCGCAATGTGCTTTCACCTTACCTGACGGCAGGCGCCGGATACATGTCATCCGCAGCTACTACTGATGCAACTGTTAATGCTGCAAGCACTGGCTACAACCGCAACTGGTTCATTCCTATCGGCGCAGGTTTCAAATTCGGCGTATCCAAAGGAGTCAACATTGATCTTGGTTATACTGTGAACTTTGTGAAAGCAACCAATTTCGACGGCGTAAGTGGTTCAGCCAATGACAGGTTCTCTTATGCGCATGCCGGGCTGGAAATTGCCCTGGGCAGAAAAGGTACTTCCCAACTGCAAAACTACAGTGCAGTGGCCGCAATCCGCGAAGAAAGTGCAGCTGAGAGCGCAGAACTGAGAAAAGCATTGTCTTCAGCCGAAGAGAATGCTAAAAGAGATAAAGAAGAACTGGCCAAGCAACTTGCTGACGACGACGGCGATGGTGTAGCAAACAAGTTTGACAAATGCCCGGGCACACCGGCGAATACAGTAGTGGGCGGAGCAGGATGCCCGCTTAAAACTCCTGCACCTGTTATTCAGGAAAAAGTGATCATTACTGAGGCCGACCGCAAAGTAGTAGACGAAGCCATTAAAAACCTCGAGTTTGACCTCGGAAAAGCAACCATCCGTTCAACCTCTTATGAGACACTGAATAAAGTTGCAGCACTCCTGGTAGAGAAAAACTTCAGTTTAAAACTGGCGGGTCATACGGACAATACCGGATCCATGGCATTGAACCTGCGTTTGTCCAAAGACAGAGCGGAATCTGTAAAAGCATATCTGGTATCTCAAGGTGCAAATGCTTCCCGCATTGAAGCTACAGGCTATGGTCCGAACCAGCCAATTGCAACCAACAAGACAGCCGAAGGCCGTCAAAAAAACAGAAGGGTAGAATTTACCTTATACTAAGGTCAAAAACTGGAATTATAGAAAAAGGCCGCTCATTGAGCGGCCTTTTTCTATAAAACATTTTTCCTATTTCTCTTTTGGAACAAATACAAGTGATGCAATAACAGACAACACCAGCACCCCGCCTACTATCGATAAAGACAATGGTGATGAAATGTGGTAAATCGGTGCGATCACCATTTTTACACCAATAAAAGAAAGGATTACTGCCAGTCCGTATTTCAGCAAACTAAACATGTGTATGAAATTAGCCAGCAGGAAGTACAACGCCCTCAGACCCAATATGGCGAAGATATTGGAAGTATACAAGATCAGCGGATCATCCGGTGCAATCGCAAATATCGCTGGAATAGAATCTACCGCAAACAATACGTCGGTAAACTCGATCACCGCCACAACCACCAATAAAGGAGTTGCCAGCTTAACTCCATTCTCTACAGTGAAAAACTTTCCGCCATCAAACTCTTTGCTTACTTTAAAAAGCTTATAGATCAGCCGGGCACCCGCGCTTTTGCTAAAGTCTTTTTCCTCGTCGTCGTCATCACCGCTCATACCCGATTTTATTCCCGCATAGATCAGGAACAATCCAAATACCAGCAATACAATATTTATTCGTACCTGATGGCCTAAAAGCGTCATTTCGGGCAGATAAGTAAGATTGATCAACCCTACGCCGGCAAAAATAAATATCGCCCGGAAAACAAGCGCACCTATAATACCCCAGAACAATACCTTATGGTGCAATTCCTTAGGAACATTAAAAAATCCGAATACCAAAATAAAGACAAAAAGATTGTCCACAGACAAAGCCTTTTCGATCCAGTAAGCCGACTGAAACTGGGTGAACTTTTCAAATCCTGAAACATAATAAATCACACCACTGAAGATCATCGACAACGAGATCCATACAATCGACCATATGGCAGCCTCCTTGCTGCTTACCGCATGTACCTTCTTATTAAATACTCCCAAATCCAGCAGGAGCATCACCACTACTAAAACCGCAAACCCAATGATTACACCGGGGTGGTTGATCAAATTATCCATTTTCTATTTTAATTTATAAATTATGCTTTTGTAATAAGCCGGCTTAAAAATGCTAAAAAAGATCAGTTTTAAGCATGGCTTTTAAAATATTTGCCTGAACATCAAAATTATTCAGATGATCCAGGAAGTCAATATCCGATATCTTCAGGTAATTTTCCTCCAGCAATTCTGTAATCTCACGAGGCATATAAGTTTTCAATGCAGCCGCATCGCTCACCAGTTTATCATTTTTAAAAGACAACTCCTGTACAAGTCTTCCCTTCTCTGACAGGCTATTCGTCCAGTCGATTCCTTCCAGTTCACTCAGTTCAAAAAACAAAAAAAGGTTCCTTCTCGGAAAGAACAAAAAATGCTTGTCAACATCAATAAACTTATACAGTTCAACAACCAGCTGTCCTGACTTTAATCCATAAAAAAACTCCGTTCTAAACTCATACTTACAAAGCAGTCCCATCAATTTCCGCTCAATACTGGCATATGCATTTATATACATATCCTTTGGATCAAACGCAATCAGGCCGCCCAGCTGTTCAGTGGACAAGTCATAAAAGAAATCTTTAGCATACCGCGAACTAAACGCATTGATGTTCTTTGCAAACGGAAACTCAGTACTCAGATCCGAAAGCACCTCATAAAGCCTTCTTAAAGACAAGTTGATTTTAAGAGCCTGTTTTTGCTTATCAAGATTAAAACTCTTTTCAGAAAAGACAGCGTCGCTCATCTTTCTGATCAGTTCCTTGTTCAGATCTATCTCATCATAGATCAGACTTACGTTTTTTTCATTGCTTTTTTTGATCTTCCTCAGAAGTTCAATCAGACTTGCAGTAAACTGAACATGAAAAAGCTCAAGTTTGTCAATATCAAGCTCCTCGTTATTTTCAAATAACTGGTGGATTACCTGGCTCCGTAAATAGATCTTATAAAGGATTTCCTCTTCAAAAAATACAGAGAGCAGCTGTAACCGGCTGATCTCTGCACTTGATGTCCTTAATATGTTTACACGCCGTTCATCCATTAGTTAAATTTAATTAACGCGGGTAACGTTCTTCTTCAGTTCTTCCTCCAAAGTTTTTAACTCTCCGTCCAATACCCTTCTGCTTTGCGCACCGGCCTCATGAATCTGTTTCACTTCATTTAAAGTATCAATCAAAGAAGCAGTAGTCATTTTCAATGTCTCCAGGGAAACAACTGTTTTTTCATTCTCCTTAGCCACATCAATACTGTTCTGTTTCAACATCTCTGCGTTTTTCTGCAAAATAGTATTTGTCGTATCAGAGATCTTTTTCTGCATTTCCACATTAGCCTTCTGTCTTTGCAAAGCTACGGCTATAGTCAGCTGGTTCTTCCAGACCGGAATGGTCGTAGAAACAATAGACTGTGCTTTTTCAGCAATGGACGTATTGTTATTCTGCACCACCCTGATCTGCGCCAGCGATTGCAGCATGATGAAACGAACGATCTTCATATCAGCCAGCCGCTTATCCAGCCTGCTAACAAAATCCCTCAGGTCAGCAATCTCATAATCCTGGTAATCGGCCGGGCGGCCTTCCATCTCTGTTAACTTCAGATTCAGCTCATTGTATTTCAGCTGACCCGAAATGATCAGCTCCTCCATTTCATGTATATAGTTCACATTGCTGTCAAACATGGTCTGAAGCGAGCTGTTGTCCTTAATTGAATTTAAGCGCCCGGCTTTGATCTTATTGGTGATCTTGTCAATGTTATTGACCACGACATCATACTTTTGAAACAGCTTTTTGACATCAGTGACCAGGTTCTTCAGAAAAGGAATTTTAGACAGGAATGATTTGAAGCGGCTCTGTTCCAGTTCATTCACATCAATATAATTCAGCTCGGTCAGCAGTTCATTGATCAGGCCACCCACCTCGCCACTGTTGTAGGTACGTACAGAAGACAAAAAGTCATTGCTGTATTTCTCCATAGAATTCTGCGTCTCCACGCCATAGTTCAATATAGAATTTACATCAGAAGGCTCCAGAGATTTAGCAAGCTCCTTATACTTCTTTTCGTCCTCGGCGGTCAGTACGGTCAGGTCCACATTGCCCTCTTTATCGATCTTTGCCGGCATCAGACTCTGGCTCTGTGTTTCATTTTGATTCGTTTCCATTTATATTTAATTAAAAACCACTTGGGTCTATAAATAACTTTGTCCGACAGTTCTCACTGTTTCTTCAAGCTTCTTGTCCTTAGTCGGCTCGCCTATCGCGTTGAACTTCCATTCCCCGTTTTTCTTGTAAAACACACCAAGCACCATAGAGACATGCCCGGCAAAACCTGCGCCGTTAGCAATATCATAGGTAGCAAAAACCTCATTTACCCTTTTAGGGCTACCCTCGTAAATGCGGATGGATGCAAACGGGATTGTACCAAAATCATGGCCCCTGAAACTATTCAGCACAAAGGCCACGTAGTTCACACTAGCATCCAGTCTGGAAAGATCCAGTGTAATCACCTCATTATCCAGGCCGTCATCACCACCCATATCACCGGTCAGATCATCACCACTGTGGCGGGCCGAGCCATCTTTTGAAGTCAGGTTCCCAAAATAGACCACATCCTTTAGCTGTTTGTTCTCGTCAAACATTGCACAGCTGGCATCCAGATCGACAGCTTCCTTGGTTTTACTAAAACCAAACAGGCCTTTTTTCTCTATAGCGCCCCAGTTGATCCCTACACAAACACTTTGGAGCTTGCTCCCGTTAGTTTTTTCAAGACTGATCCGCTGTCCCTTTTGAAGATTAATTGCCATAATTTCTTATTGATATTTGTTTAAATAATCCTGCAGGCCACCTTTCATGCCCATACCCACAGCTTCAAATTTCCATTTCCCCTCACGCTTGTAGATCCTTCCAAATTCAACCGCAGTCTCAATAGAAAAATCCTCCTCCAGTTCATATTTCAATAATACCTCGTTGGTCACCGCGTCAAAAATACGCACAAATGAATTCCTCACCTGGCCGAAGTTTTGTCTTCTGTTTTCCGCATCATGAATGGTCACAACCACACAGATCTCAGACGCTGCATCACCAGCTTTGGTCAGATCAACTTTTATCTGCTCATCATCACCATCACCATCGCCAGTCAGGTTATCACCCGTATGCTCTACCGATTCATCCGGCGATTTCAGGTTGTTATAAAACACAAAATGATCATCAGACACCAGCTTTTTGTTCTCATTAAGAATAAAGACAGAAGCATCCAAATCAAAAGCAGTACCTGTAGTAGAACTGTTGGTATCCCATCCTAAACCAATAGTAAATTTGGGAGCATCAATATTTTGTCTCTGCCCCTTTTGTAAGTTAATGGCCATATTATATCAATTTATATTTGTTATTAATTATATTGTTCTTTAAAAATTCCAGGTTCCGCGCATAGCATTCAATCAAATGATAGCTATTACCCAGCGCAAGATCATAAAGTGTATTCTTAAACCCGTCAGTCTGCCTTTCCAGGAAGATGACAAAGCTGTTGAAATCGCAATTTAAGATATATTTAACAATCCTTGTATTAAAACAAAAATTACCGCCTTTAATGACTTCATCCAGATCAAAAACAGACTTTATCTGGTGATAGTTCAAATGATTTTCAATATTAGGATGAATGTCGTGGTTGACCAGCTCCGCATAGTACAGCATGAAAATATCATTCTTCAGGCCATACTCCCGCACCATTTTCATGATCATTTTCTCATGGCTTCCTGTGATCTTGATGTCATCCAGAAAGAATAAAGTCTTGCCTTCCAGAAAATCCTTATCAATATGAAATGAATCATTTCCGATCAGTTTCATCCTGTCTTCCGCACTCAGTTCACCGTAATCCTCCTTATAGGTAATCGTCCGGTGGACCTTAGCCTCCTGAACCACCATCCGGCCATGGTCAACCAGCCAACGGTTCAGCTGGTTTACAAAATGATTTTTCATGGTAAAAGTAGCAGTTGGTATAAAACAGTACGGACTCGATATTACCACGATCTGTTCCGTGATCAGATTGTCCTCCAAAAACCCCTTTATGAAACCATTAGCAAGCTCCTTTCCAAACCGGTAAGCCACATGGTCATCACCAAACTTAAAACGGCTATAATCGTCAGCTTCAAAACCGAAATGAGCAGTATGCTGTATTTTGTGCAGTGAATAAGTATAAGGGATCATAAGAGTAAGGATGATATGGTTAAGTGATTTGAATTGATAAGCTGGCTTTTAATCCCGATGGCTTCTGCACCTTTAACGTCCGCCAGAGGATTATCACCCACATGTATTATTTCATGTAATTCCAATTCAACGTGTTTATTTCTGTCTATCGTATCCAGCATCAGCTGAAAAAACTTCAAATTAGGCTTAGACATGCGCACTTCATCCGAATATAGCTGAAAATCAAGCAATTTATCCAGTTCCAGGTGGCTTAGTATTTTCCGCAGTGTTTTGCCCTTTATAAAACCAGTATTGCTCAGCAAACTCATACTGCAGGTCCCGCAGTCTCTCAGCTTCTGTAAAATCCCCATGCTATCCGGACAATACACCAGCGGCATATTTTCCAGCAGCAAATCCTCCATCCTATCATACAACTCATCAATGTCAATATCCTGAAAAGCCGTAGAATAATCATTGATAACGCTGATCACCATCAGGTACATTTCCTCCGCATCAATATTCTTTCCGGTCCGCTCATTGATCGCGTTGACCATCAGATCTACCTTCCGGAAAATGGCAGAAACCTCCTCCGGGGATTTCCCCGCAGCATTGAAATTAGCATGAAAATACCGCGCCCTTTCCGCTTTAAAAGCAGGGTTGGACTTAATCAGCGTAAGCCAGAGATCAAATGAATAATGTTTATATGAAGGCATTCTGAGCGTGCTGTTTTTGTTTTTTGATCAATAATAACAACCAATGTTACAAAAAAACCATTACTTTTTATCTGTAGCTATGTTATATTTAGGGTCTTCAAGGATATTAACTACGATCACATCCTCTGCATTTTTCAGCAGCTGACGACAGTCAGGGCTCAAGTGTTTCAGCAGCAAATGCTTACCAGCACCGCGGTAGCGCTCCGTCAATTTATTGAGCGCCTCAATGCCAGACATGTCCGTCACCCGGCTATCCTTAAAATCTATTATGACATTCAGCGGATCCGCGGCAACATCAAACTTTTCATTAAACGCAGTGACAGAACCAAAAAACAAAGGCCCGTAAATTTCGTAATGCTTCACTCCCTCAGCATCCGTATACTTCCTCGCCCTGATCCTTTTGGCGCTCTCCCAGGCAAAAACGAGCGCAGAAAGGACCACACCGATCAATACAGCCAAGGCCAGGTTATGCAGCCAAACCGTGATCACAGCTACCAGAATCCCGACAAAAACATCCTGTTTCGGCATTTTATTGATGATCCTGAAACTCATCCACTCAAAAGTCCCGATCGCGGCCATGATCATCACACCGGTCAAGGCCGCCATAGGCACCTTTTCTATCAAGGGCGCACCAAAAAGCACAATACCCAATATGATCAGCGAAGCCACAATGCCCGACAACCGTGACCTTGCTCCTGCAGACAGATTCACCTGTGTCTGCGCAATCATCGGGCAGCCACCCATTCCCGTAAAAAAACCATTCAATATATTGGCAGTACCCTGCGCTATGCACTCTCTGTTGCTGTTTCCCTTGGTTGCTGTGATCTCATCCACAATGTTCAGTGTCAGCAGGCCTTCGGTCAGTCCCACACAAGCCATGATCAGCCCATAAGGCAATATTACTTTCAGCATCTCCAGGTCAAAAGGCACCTTTGGAATGTGAAAAGGCGGAAAGCCACCGCCCACCGCAGCAATATCCCGCACCGTCTTCGTATCAATACCAAGACCCAAAGCCAGTAAAAACACAATCGCAATAGCAGCCAGCGAAGCAGGCACAGCCTTGGTCAGCCTGGGCAGCAATACTACAATAGCAATGGTCAATGAAACCAGACCCAGCATGATCCAAAATGCAGAACCACTCAGCCATACCGGCTGCCCGTTGACTATAGTTTTAAACTGTTCGAGCTGTGCCATGAAAATAATCACAGCCAGGCCGTTTACAAAGCCAAACATAACCGGTTGCGGCACCAGCCGCACAAACTTGCCGAGCTTAAACAAACCAACAGCAATCTGGATCAATCCCGCCAAAGCCACAGCAGCAAACACATACTCCAGGCCATGAGATTTCATCAGCGCAATCAAGACAATCACCGTAGCACCCGCTCCACCCGATATCAAACCCGGTCTGCCACCAAGCACTGAAGTCACCAAACCCATGATGAACGCCGCGTACAAACCCGTTAATGGCGGAAATCCAGCCAAAATCGCAAAAGACAGCGATTCAGGCATCATGGTCATGGCCACGGTTAACCCGGCCAGCACTTCAGTCTTATAGTCTACTTTCTTAGAAAAGTCAAAAAGTTGAGGAAAAGTCATCATAAAAGCCACAAAGAAAATTATTGATAACTATAAGCAAACTGGTCATCAGTACCCGCAGCCACAAATTCCCCATCCTGAAAATTCGTCTGCACCTCCATTTGCAGGTACTTCAAATTCCCAAAGATACTGGCCAGCGCCGCATCAGCAGCATCCATTGCCGTTGCAATTTTTACCAGTCCGTTTACCGGAACAAGCTTCGTAGCATCCACAATGACCCACATACCGCCCAGGTACACCTCAAAACAAGCATGAAAATCCTGTGGTTTCAGCTGATATGCATATGCGGTGAAATACCTCGCCGGAATGGTCAGCGCCCTGCAAAGGGCAATACCCAAATGCGCAAAATCCCGGCATACCCCAACATGTTCCGTAAGCGTATCATGTGCTGAAGTGTTCGAGTTGGTATATCCCTTTTTATACTCTACATTATTATAAACCCAGTCCCTGATGGCAATCACCTGCCGGTACGGATTGTTTATCTTTCCAAAATTAGTTGACGCAAACTTATACAGCTTGTCCGACTGGCAATACCTGCTCGGATTCAGATAAGGCAGTACATTAGCAGGCATCACGCTAACCGGCACCTCATCCAGCTCCTTAGCAGTGACACGCTTACAGCCGTTCTCCACCATTGCCTTATATTCAAGCGTGACCATGCCCTTATCAGGAATATCCAATACCTTAAACACCTTTTCACCCCTGTCTGCGACCCACTCCAATGTTTTCAGCTCAGGATCAGAAGAAAAAGATTCTTCTGTAACCACCTGCCCCCCATATTTATAGGCCTGTACACTTAAAATAATTGTTGAAGGCGCCAGTACCTCATATTTTAGCTTTGCGGATACCTCAAACCTCATATAGAATTCTCCTTTGGTAATGGCATCTTATCAAACACCAGGTTCATCCATTGCTCAGGAATATTATCCAGGGCCTTTTTCAGCTCATCTGCCCACTGATCAGAAATACTTTCCAGGTCCTTTTTGGTATACCTGTACTCTACCATTTCATGGCTGTTGTTTTGATAAAGCACCACATCGATCGGAAAATCAACATCATTGGCACTCACCCTGGTAGAATCAAAAGACAGAAAACCCGTCTTCAGCGCCAGCTGCATACTCGATTCACTGGTCAGCGTCCGGTTCAGGATCGCCTTTCCGTGATTCGAATTACCGATTGCCACATACGGCGCACCCTCGCCCAATTCCACCCAGTTTCCTTCCGGGTACAGCAAAAACAGTTTATGCTCCTCATCATCCTTCAGCTGGCCGCCGATAATGGTATGCAGGTTAAACTTCAGTCCACCTGCTTCGAGATCCAGTTTATCCTCCCTTCCCACACGCTTCACCTGCTCACCAAATGCATTCACCGCTTTGTAAAGTTTGTTGTGTACCTCTCCTTCGTCGATCAGTTCCTTAAAATACAAAACCGCCTTGTCCCTGACCGAGCGCAAGCCACTGGTCATGATGAACAGAGAATACTTGTCACGCTGCTCTATATAAACTTTCTTTTTTTGTGTGGTGTCCGATCCCGAAGTGATCCTTGTATCAGCTATTGCTACTAACCCCTCTTTAACCTTGATTGCTAAACAATATGTCATTTGCGAATTTAATCATTTATTCCCTATCTTTCATTTTCTAACCATTTATATGATCTACAATAAAACCGGGCAAACATATGATGCAACAAGAAAGGCGGACCCTTTTATTGTCGATAGGATTTTTCAATTACTGGCTCCCAAACCCGATCAGTTCTATCTCGATATCGGTTGCGGCACCGGCAACTATACCATAGCCCTGGCAGACAAAGGACTTAAATTTTATGGAGTAGAGCCTTCAGAGCAGATGCTCAAACAGGCCAAAGCCAAAAATCCGCAGATCAAATGGCAAACAGGCACAGCAGAAAAAATACCCTGCGAGCACTCCCTATTTGACGGGGCAATTGCCACTTTGACCTTGCACCACTGGACCGACCTGGAGCAATCTTTCAAAGAAATCAGCAGGGTATTGAAAAACAAAGGCAGGCTTGTCATTTTCACCTCTACGCAGGAGCAAATGAAAGGCTACTGGCTCAACAAATATTTCCCGGGGATACTACGCGCCTCCATACAGCAAATGCCATCCTACCAGGATCTCGAAGAGGCTATCAAAGCATCCGGTATGGTCATTACCGCCAAAGAGAAATATAACATTCATAAAGACCTGCAGGATTCCTTTCTGTATATCGGCAAGAACAACCCCTATCTGTACTTCGACGAGCAGATCAGGAACGGGATCTCCTCATTCGCTTTATCTGCTGATGATAAGGAGATACAGGAAGGGCTATCCAGTTTATCGCATGACCTTGAATATGATCAGTTCATCGACGTCAAAAAACAGTATGCCAATAATCTGGGAGATTATGTATTTATTACAGTAGAGAAGAAATAAGCGCAGAGAAGAAGTAAACTAAGCGCCGCGCACTATCTTCTCCATCTTCCTGCCTTTCGCCAACTCATCCACCAGCTTATCCAGGTAGCGGGCCCGCTTGGTCAAGGGATTCTCGATTTCCTCTATACGATATCCACAGATCACTCCGGTGATGAGCTCTGCATTAGGATTCAGCGAAGCCATTTTAAAAAACTCTTCAAAAGTCACTTTTTTTTCAATCAGGTCCTGCAGTTTCTTTTCATCGAAGCCAGTCAACCATTCTATAACCTGGTGCAGCTCTTCTTTTGTTCTCCCTTTCTTCTCCACTTTCTCTACATACATAGGATAGACCGAGCCAAAAATCATTTTTGAAATACGCTGATTGTGTGTGTCCGTGGTATTCATATATACATGATTGTGTTATTGTAATATAAAATTCTAAATCCATTTCCCAACAAACTTTGAGAAAGCATCCCTGTACTGGTCGCCGACAGTGATCAGTGTCTTGCCGATATGGACCGAGCTTTTGGTCATCGATGTGATCTTGTCCAGCGAGACAATAAACGAGCGGTGTACGCGCATGAAACGTTTTGGGGGTAATTTTTCTTCCAGTGCCTTGAGGCTGTTCAGGGACAAGATGGTTTTCTCCGTATTCTTCAACTGGAGTTTTACATAGTCCTTCAGTCCTTCAATATACAGGATGTCATCCAGGGCTATGCGTACAAGCTGATATTCCACTTTCAGAAAAAGGTAATTGTCGTCTGCATGTTCGATTTCATTTACAACAAGGCTTTGTGTGACAGGTTTGCGTAATAATTCAGTGTAGTGCAAGGCCTTTTGGGCTGCACGCAGGAACTCTTCATAATTAAAAGGCTTTAACAGATAATCCAAAGCATCAACCTTATAACCTTCAAGGGCAAACTGATTGTAAGCAGTTGTAAAGACAATGCGGGGCTTATCAATCCCCTTTTCCAGCACCCGCGCCAGCTGGATGCCGTTCAGATCGGGCATTTGTATGTCCAGAAATATCAGGTCAATCTTCTGCGTGTGAATGGCTTTCAGCGCCTGCACAGCGTCTGAGTATTTTCCGGCCAGGTTCAAAAAGGGTGTCTGTTCAATAAATTTGCTCACCTGATCCAATGCCAGGGGTTCATCATCAACGGCGATGCAATTCAATGTCATGACAGATCAAGAATTAAATGAACAGTATATTCGTTATCGGCATTGAGCTCGCAGGTTTCCAGTTTATATTTATCCGGATAAAGCAGGTCAAGCCGGCGGCGGGTATTGACCAGACCTATACCCCCGGTTGTATCTAAGCTAACATTATTATCCTTCATAACCGAATTTCTCACCGTAATGTCAAGCTCGCTGCTGTGTTGCCGGATCAGGATATCGATGTGGCTTTGCTGCGTTGTACTCAGACCGTGTTTAAAAGCATTTTCCAGAAAAGGCAATAGCAGCATGGGCGCAATAGGCATATCCAGTAAGTGGTCTGGAGTTTCGAGATTGACCTTCACTGCATCTGTTAGCCGCAATTGCATCAGGTTGATATAATCTTTCACAAAGGCAATTTCCTGGCTGAGCATGGCATGCCCCTGATGTGTTTCATAAAGCAGATACCGCATCATCCTTGAAAGCTGGTGAATGGCCTGACCCGCCAGATCCGCGTCAACCTGGGTAAGTACATAAATGTTATTCATTGTATTGAAAAAGAAGTGCGGGTTGATCTGAGCTTTAAGCAATGAAAGTTCTGAAGTGACCTTGTCTTTTTCCAGTTCCTCGCGTTTTTGCTTGTCTTTCTGCCATTTCCGGACTGCTGCGAGACTAGTGCTGATCCCCAGCACAAGTACAGACATGACCAAGGTAAATATCTGCAGTATATTTTCTCCGCGATGCGCCAATATCTGCTTCATCACGCGTTTGAGGAAAGTCTCGTCAAAAAAACGGTGCAGATTAAATAAATGATCACTCCAGCCGTCCAAAACTACAATTGCTAGGACGACGCCAATGATTATTGCAATGTAGTAACCCAAACGATTCTTTAATAAAAACCCAGGCACCAAAACAAAAGCATTCACGTAAAACGCAATCACAAGCAAACCAAACGTGACCACCTGTCTTATCCAAAATAAGTAATGAATATCAATCCCTGAAAAGATTGGCAGGTAAAAAAATATCCCAATTCCAAACACGCTCCACACCAGGACATGAACCAATATGGTAATCAGTTTGCTTTTCGACAGAGTTGGCATCATTTCTTAATTAACGCTGCAATATCACTTATTACGTGATTACCTGCAAATTCAACCGATGGCGGAACCTATTTCGCCGACGAACAGGCAGTAGTAATCTTTATCGGCTAAAACACCCTCCCTATCTATGATCATCCGCTTATCGTCTATTTCATTTTATAGCGGCAAAATTTAGGATTGCTTTGTGTCAATTATTTAAAAGTATGAGACTTAAACATTTGCTTTCAGTTGCTGCGTTGATTTTAAACACGTCGGTTTATGCGCAAACCGGGCGCCAGGTAAGTGGTGTGGTAAAGGACTCCACAGGTGCAGCGCTGCCAATGGCAACAGTCAGGTTGTTCGCCGGTAAAGACAGCTCAACTGTTGTTGCCAGTGCCGAAGGCAGATTCAGCTTCTCTTCAGTAACGGTTAATCAGTTTAGCCTGCTGGTTTCTTCTTTAGGATACCAGGCGGTAAAACGGCGATATACCCTTAATCCTGGCAATGCTGCTGCTGAATTAGACCCGATCATCTTAAAAAGCGACACCATTTCGCTGAAGGGCATTACGGTCACAAGTGCTGCCGTCAAAATAAAGGAGGATACGATTGAATATAATGCAGCAGCATACAAAGTGCGTCAGGGTGCCGTAATAGAAGATGCGCTTAAAAAAATGCCTGGCCTGGAAGTGAGCAGAGACGGCAGCATCTCAGCGCAGGGTAAACCGGTCAGCAAGGTACAGCTCAATGGCAAGGATTATATGGCTGGAGATGTTAAAGGCCTCACCCGAAACCTGCCTGCAGACCTGGTGCAGAATGTGCAGGTCATAGACGATCACGGCGATCAGGCGAAACTTACAGGCGTCAAAACCGGTGAGTCGCAGAAAGTACTGAACATCAACATCAGAAAAGATAAAAATTACGGGCATTTTGCTCAAGGGTCACTGGGCGGAGGCCAGGATGCAATTCCCGGGGCAACTGGACAAAAGAACGCCGGACGCTACGCAGCATCAGCCAATTTATTCAATTTTCGCGGCAAGCGCCAAGTCACCCTATCAGGCGACCTGAACAATACCAACACCAGCCTGTTCGACTTTAACGGGGGAAGAAGGGGGCCCGACTTATTTGGTGACAAGCAAAATGGCATCACCACCGCACGCGCCCTGGGTCTTAATTATCGTGACGACTGGAGTAAAAAGCTGACTGCTTATGGAAGCTATAGTATTGCTGACAACTCGGCCTATACGAATTCGACAATGATCCGGGACAACTTGTCGGGCCAGCTGCCCTCGACACAGCACAGTACAAGTGCCAGGAATGACCGCAATCTTAACCATCGGTTTAATTTCAATATAGAATACAAGCCGGACACGCTGAACTATTTTAAACTCATCCCGACGTTTTCCTACGGCGGTGTCCGCAGTAACGAAGCATTTGCCGGCAAACTGCAAGCCGGGAATTCTGCCCGTACAGTGATTTCCGACTATACCGGCAACCTGTATGCAAAATCTTCTGCTCCCAACGTTGGCCTCAATGTGTTGTACAATCACCGGTTCCACAAGCGTGGCCGCAATTTTAGTGTACAGCTGACAGGTGGTACAGCAACAGATGATCAGTATGAGAACCCGGTTTACAATTACCTGGCGGGCCGGGCGGGTGCGCCTGTAAACCAGCTGATCAACTCATACAGCCGCACAGACAGTGCTGGCGCTTCTCTTTCTTATCTGGAACCGCTGGGTAAAAAATCATACCTCGAATTCAATTACAATTACCACAACTCACGCACAACTGCTGAAAGGCTGACCGATACCATCACAGGTGCTGGTGAAGTTAACCGCGATCCGGATTTGAGCAACGACTATAAATTCAGTTTCGTAACTAACCGTTTTGGAGCAAACTACCGGGTGGCAGAAAAGAAATATAACTTTACATTGGGTTTGGCTGCACAACCAACATTGCTGAAAGGTTCATCGTCGGCAAATACACCAATCCGCCACACGACATTCAATCTTTCACCGGTACTCCGTTACGTATATAATTTCAATGATCTGCAGGCACTGGCCTTTAACTTCCAGGGTGCTAGCAGTCCTCCGGCCTACCACCAATTTCAGCCTGTAGTTGACTTTTCCAATGCCAGCTACCCGGTGCAAGGCAATACTAACCTCTTGCCCGAATTCAGCAACACCTTCCAGATCAGGTACAACAAATTTGGTGACGGAACAGGGAGAACCTTTTTCAGTACCTTAAGTTTCAGCCAGACCGATCACAAAATTGTAGCCAATACGGTAACCTATCCCGGCAACTACATCGCTGATCCAAAACTGGCTGGCGCAATATTGACAAATTATCAAAATGCATCAGGGTTTTATAATGCTTCGGCTTATTACGTGCTGGTCGGGGCCTGGGCCAAGCGTAAATACACCTGGTTCCTGAATGGAAGGATTTCCTATAACAACAACATCTCCTACCTGACTGATGTACTCGATTCGCTGGGCATGGACCAGATTATCCAGAAAAATACGGCAAAAAACCTTGTACTTACCCAGGGTGCGCGTTTCCGGGTGGATATTGCCGACCTGGTGGATGCAGAGGTCAATGCCAATTATCTGATCAGCCATTCCGGCAACTCTGTAACGCATGCCAATCTGAACAATAACTTTCAGACCATCACCCTGGGCACCAATGGCAAATTCTATTTTTTCAAACACTGGACACTGAGCTATACCTATAGCAAGGCGATCAACAAGGGTTATCTGGGTGCTACAAACCCAAATTTACTGGATACATACATTGAGCGTCGTTTTTTAAAAAACAATGCGGCTACCATTCGTTTTTCGGCGTATGACCTGTTCAATGAAAATACTGGTTTTACCTCAACCCAAAATGCATATGCCATTACACAAAGTAACATCAACCGTTTAGGACGTTATTACCTGTTGACCCTAAGCCTGAGGCTGCAAAAGTTTGCCGGCCGGCCTCCCAGGGGAGCGCCAGGCACTGAAAGTAACGGCGGGTAGTGATAAATTGAAATAGGATATATAAAATTAAAACCGACGTATAAATTAAAAAGAATAACTTAAATCTATGAAACAGCGAATCATATCAACATTTCTACTCATCACATATAGCGCAGTGCTGATCAAGGTAATGGTCTACAAGGACGTACCAATGATCAGGATAGGCTCACTGATGATTTATTTTGGAGGATCGCAAACTGGCCCGGCCAACTTAGTACCGTTCAAGACCATTCTAGTGTATCTGCTCGGCGAGAAAGGCCTGATGATCGGAGGCATTAATCTTGTCGGAAATATTGTTTTATTAATGCCGGTTGGATTTCTTCTTCCTTTGATTTTCCGGAACATAACCTGGAAAAAAACACTCGCTGTAGCAGTTGCCTTTGGTTTTGCGATCGAAGGATTGCAGGTGGTGTTGCGCGTAGGCATATTTGATATTGACGATGTGATCCTGAACGGACTCGGCGTAATGATTGGTTATTGGGCATTTATGATTCTGGCAAAGAAGCTGCATTCAATGAAGTCTGAAAATATAAGGATCGCAGCAGGTCTTTCTATTGTCCTTGTTGCGGCAGCTGTATTTTATGGCGCCGTTGTTTATCAGAAAGGCCAGCTGCCCTTAAGTTTCGAACAAGGCCCCAGGAGCAACCGGTCTGATCATGCAGATAAGGATAAAGGTGGAATTCCCGTGGCTGACGATCCCTGCGGTGGAACAGGCGGACTCGGGCAGATCGTTGGTACAGGAAGTCATGCCATCACCATTAAAGCGCGTGATGGCAGCGAACAGCTTATTAAGCTTACAGACGGGACAAAGATCAGAAATTCCGCAGGTGCCCTATTGGCGTCCAATTTGAAAATAGGCAACAGGGTAACGATAGTCACATTCGAATCAGATCAGGACGGTAACAAAATTGCAACGGTTGTTTTAGTATGCAACACACCAGGTCAGGAAAAACTAAGCGGACAGTAAAATGTTGAAGCAATAACCTTAAACAGTACTGAGCTCATCCGGAGCCGCATCCGTAATTATAGCGCTGGAAATTTCCGGGGACTTCAGTGCGGAAAACTCCAGTGTCATGAGCCAGTTGAAAGCAGCAGCCGGAATCAGGCCATCATCCTGGGCATGATCAACTGTAGAATAGATGGGATAATCTTCAATTGAAGGGAATTCGAGAAAGATGGACATCGCTATTTGATTAGATTTCACCTATACAACCCCTCACAACCTAAAAAGTTTGAGGCACCGGTAGTTTGTTTAGATAATTGAACTGAACAGGCGACTGTCCATCGTATTTATTCATTTTACATTTATATATAGAAATACTTCTATATATAAAAAGATATATTTACCTTTGATCGGTGCAGTCACCAATACCAATACCGGCCAAAGCAATGGACAATAAAAAAATAGAGCGGATATCCAAGGCACTGAGTGATGTCAGCCGGATCGCTATTTTACAGGAATTTAAAAAAAAGAAAGACTGTCTTTACTGTGCTGAAGTCAATGACCTGCTGGACCTCACCCAGCCTTCCGTTTCACATCATTTGAAATTATTAGTAGATGCGGAACTGCTTCTACCTGAAAAAGAAGGACGCAACTTAAAGTATGTGCTGAATCAGCAGGTACTGGATGAATACATCGCCAGTTTGAATGAGCTAAAAGATTAAGAAAACCTACTTTATAAATAAAGCAATAAACTGCTTTAATATATTGAAATATTTGAATATTTAAATGTTAAATCAATGAATAAATCTATCTATATCATGGCCCTTGGGGCCTTTGGAATCATCACTACAGAATTTGGCGTCATCGGCATATTGCCTGCCCTGGTCAAAGAATTTCATATATCAGTAGATACTGCTGGCTGGCTGCTCAGTGGCTTTGCCCTAACAGTGGCACTGGCCGGTCCCTTTACCAATATGCTTACCGCGAAAATGAACCGTAAAACCATCATGTGCCTGGTGCTCGCCATATTTGTCATTTCCAATTTGCTTTCCGCTATAGCGCCGAATTTTACTGTTCTGATGATCGCCCGGATCATACCGGCATTTTTGCATCCCGTGTTCTGGGCGGTAGCGATGACAGCTGCTTCAAAACAGGCCGGGCCGAAGGATGCACCTAAAGCAATTGCCATAGTGATGGCCGGTTTGAGCATAGCAACTGTATTGGGTGTTCCATTGACCACTTATGTAGCTGATCTGTTCAGCTGGCGGGCATCATTTGTACTCTCTGCATTTATTAACCTGTTCGCTTTTGCTGCGCTGGCCATATTTGTTCCTTCTATGCCGGTTACCGAAAAACAAACAAACCCTAAAAGTCAGCTCCGGATCCTGAGCAGTGTGCAGTTGTGGGTACGACTTTTGACTTCGACCATGATACTGGCAGGCATGTTTGCCACTTATGGTTATCTGGCTGAATACCTGGACAAGGTTTCAAAAATGAATGGAGTACAAATAAGCATCATGCTGCTGATTTTTGGCGGAACCGGGATACTTGGAAACTGGCTAACCGGTATTGCATTAAGCAAAAACATACAGCTGACCAGCCGTGTGTTTTTAGTCGCATTAGCTGTAATGCATCTGCTGGCGTATAAATTAGGTGGATTCTTTATCCCTATGGTTATCCTCCTTTCTGTCTGGGGATTTATCCATACAGGAGGATTTTTGGTGGCTAACCTGCACGTTATAAATGGTGTGCGCGGTACCAAGCTGGATTTTGTCAATAGTTTACTTCCCTCATTCTTCAATGCCGGGATCACTTTGGGAACTTTACTCGGCGGTTTTGTGATCGCGCACTACGGTGTTCATCAAGTAGTCTGGATGACTGTTTCTCTCCTGCTGTTATCCTTTGGTCTCAGCTTTGTTAAAATCACAGAGCGCCGGAAAAAGCCAGCTAAATCTACTGAGCCTGTCGAACTGGAGTTTGGTCAGTAAGTGAATTCTTATTAGAAATCGCGTTAAATCGCATTGAAATCGCGCTCAAATCCCGGAGTTGGAAGACCCTTGTAATACTGTTGCGTCACAGCTGCGATACCCGTTGCTGTACCCCCGGGGTATGGAAACCCTGACGCAGGGGTATCGCAAGGGTATTCCAACTCGCCGATTACTCTGTGATTTCTCCGGGATTACCGGGGGATATTGAAATAAGCTGCTGAGTAAATCATTATTTTACTCCCTTACTGTACAGCGTAATTTAATACAACCCTGCTAATGAATCTTCTCCCTTAACCGCTAATACAAGGTTGTCAATCTTTTTATACCCTGCTGAATATAAAATTCCGGCCATACTGATCCTTTTCACTCCGCAATCTGCCAGCAGCTGAACGGATGATATTTGCGAAACGCCTACCACATTTACGGGCAATGAAACAGCTGACACAATTTCTCTGATCGTTCCGGTATCCTGCACACCCGTTACAAAAAGGCCATCAGCACCGGCATCTTTATATAGCCCAGCCCTGATGATGACTGTTTCCAATGGATCAGGCAATTTCTGAAGAAAGACATCTGTTCTGGCATTGATAAACAACTGCTGATTGGTTTGTTGCAGGAAGTTCCGGATGACATATAATTTTTTAAGATATATTTCCTCGCCCTGATTATCCTCGAGGTTAATGCCTGCTACGCCCATATCCAACATTTTCTGAATATTTTCAACAACAAGTTTCAGATCATCCGAATATCCCCGTTCCATATCCACTGAGACCGGAATGCTGCTTACCGACTTGATCCGCTCGACAATATAGCGCATTTCGGAAAATGGGATATTTTCTCCGTCTTTATAGCCCAGCGAATCAGCAATGGCCCCACTTGAAGTAGCAATTGCATCAAACCCGGCTTTCTCAATGATTTGGGCGCTTTTGGCATTCCAGGCATTACCGATCAGCAGGGGCTGCTCCCGGTGATGCAGGTCATAAAATGTTTGGTAATGGTTCATATTGATTTTTAAAATAGTTTTTCTTCTGGTGGTTTAACACCTGCCAGCCGAAGGTATACCGTTGTTTGTCCCCTGTGATGTGCCTGATGTTCAAGTACCTTTGCCAAAGCCGTTCCTTTAGACATATCGAACTTGTCAAACAATTTGATGGACTCATTGAGTTGCGCTTCTGACATCTTTTTAATGCTGGCGATCACAAAATCGTAACTGGCCAGAACCAGTTTGCTCACATTAGATTTGGACTTATCACTGCTTTTTTCCAGCTCAGCCCTCGCGAACGGGCTTTTCGAGCCTAAAGCAGCCGAAGTGAGGCCATAATTGGCGTCTGCCAGATGCAATACCTGCTCTGCAAAAGACCGCATTTCAGGAGTAGGTTTTAAAGCATACCCACTTTCCGGCATTGCATCCAGATATTCCATGGTATAAGCCTTCGATCTTTCCCATTCTTTTACCACATCAGCTACTTTTACTTGTGCCTTTGCCAATTGACTGCCTATGAGTAAACACAGTGAGATTGCTAAAACTTTTGTTTTCATATTCTTTAGATTTTTTAGGTGAATTGTTCGATTCTACTTTCGCTTCTGATAAATTTACTACTTCCCCGATGATAAAGTAAATTAAGATGATTAAGTTAAATTAAGCTGCTCCACTTTTCCCGTCGTGATCAGGCTGAACAGGCTTTGCTGAATGATTTGGCTCCATGCACCTGAGCAGGCATCAAAACACTCAATTTCCGGAGATAATCCCTGATGGGTAAAATTTAACCTGGTTTTACTGCCTTCTTTTGAGATTTCAAAAATGATTTTTGTTCCGGTCCATTCGCTGGCGTCCGCAGTAAAATTAAGCTGGCTTTCGGTAACCAGCCATACTACTTTCTGATCAGGCACCATTTCTACTAGCTTTTGCTTTGAATAATGAATGTCTTTATATCGGTAGGTAAATTCATCGTTAATTTTCTCTGGGCTGCCGGCAATGTCTCCAGGCCACCAAATCTGAGGGTTGCTGACTGCATCAAAAACTTCTCTCTGTGTTTGGTCTGCCAATATGGAGGTAGTGAAATCAGATGTTTTCATAATTGGATTTGTAGTTTAAGTTATGGACAAATTTACTGGCAAACCAGCCACCTTTGCATAGGGCAAAATAGACATTATGATGGGTTGATTTGGACATACAGATTTTTTATCTTTGTAAGAAAAAACAATAAAGCACATTACTATAATCAAAAAATAATGAAGCACATTACTATCATCGCCCCTGATGGCCAGACAAACCTCGGTACTGTAGCTTGTATAGCAGGTGCCTATGAAATATTTACCAGAGCCAATGAATACCATAAAGAAAACGGCGGCAAAGAGCTGTTTAAGATTGAAATAGCAGGTATAACACAAAGTACAAATTTAGCAAGCGGTCTTTTTTCGGTGAAGACCCACGCTCACATTTCTGAAATCGGGAAAACAAACCTGATCATTATCCCATCTTTGGGCAGCAGCTATGAAAAAGCACAGAAGGGGAACGTTGGTATTGTCGACTGGATTACAAAACAATATAAAAACGGCGCAGAAATAGCCACGATGTGCAGCGGCACTTTCATGCTCGCCTCTGCAGGCCTACTTGACGGCAAAAACTGCTCTACCCATTGGAACTATGCCGATAAATTCAGGGCACTATTTCCAAATGTAAACCTCCAGACCAATGAACTGATCACCGATGAAAATGGCATCTATACCAATGGCGGGGCCTATTCTTTTTTAAACCTGACACTATATCTTGTCGAGAAGTACTATGACCGTCAGACGGCGATTTTTTGTTCCAAGGTTTTTCAGATTGAAATGGACAGGCAAAGCCAGTCGCCGTTTATTATATTTAAAGGACAGAAGCAGCATGGCGATGAGATGGTCCAGGAGGCCCAGGCCTATATTGAAAGCCAGTTAACGAAAAAAATCTCCATGGAGAGCTTATCGTCCAAATTTTCTATTGGCAGGAGAAATTTTGACAGGAGGTTTATAAAAGCAACCGGGAACACTCCTATAGAATATGTGCAGCGTGTCAAAGTTGAAGCTGCAAAAAAATCATTTGAAACTACCCGCAAAACAATTAATGAAGTGATGTATGAGGTGGGCTATTCAGACCTGAAAGCATTCCGTGAAATATTCCGGAGGTTTACAGGGGTTTCGCCGCTGGCATACCGGAATAAGTACAATAAGGAAGCCACCGTTTAAGGCGATAACCGTCCTTTTTCAGAACAATTTTAGCTGGACTCATTTTCATCTTCGAGCTCTTTTTTATAAGCAGCCAGGGCGGATTGCTCTTTTTCATCCAGGACGGGGAACTGTAAATCCAGCTTTTCGAAAGTGTCGGCCAGAATTTTGGCAACGACCAGTCTGGCATACCATTTTTTATCTGCCGGGACAATGTACCAGGGACACGTTTGAGTAGAGGTTGCTGAAATGGCTTCTTCATAAGCAGCTTGATACTGGCGCCATAACTTCCGCTCCTTTAAATCACCGCCCGCAAACTTCCAGTTCTTTTCCGGGTCGTTGATCCGGTCCAGGAAACGTTGCTTTTGTTCGGATTTGGAAACATGCAAAAAGATTTTGATCACCGTAGTTCCATTGGCCGACAAATGGGATTCAAAATTCCGGATGCTCTCATATCGGTTCTTCCAGAACCGCTGATCAATCTGATCAGGCGATACATAATCAGGCAGGTTCTCATTTAAAATGTACCCGGGGTGTACTTTACAAGCCAGGACATACTCGTAATGTGAACGGTTATGGATACCGATCTTCCCTTTCGCCGGCAGCGCGGCATAATGTCTCCAAAGGAAGTCATGGCCGTATTCTGCCGAAGTTGGCGTCTTAAAACTATGCACCTGGCAGCCCTGGGGATTGATCCCCGAAAAAACATGTTCAATCGCGCTGTCTTTACCTGCGGCGTCCATTGCCTGGATGACAACAAGCACCGCATGCGTACCGGAAGCATATAATTTTTCCTGACTGGTATGGAGTGATTTCTTAATCTTTTCCAGTTCCAGCTGACCAGCTTGTTTGTCCATCGGCCCACCGTAAGTGGTTGAATAATCGTTTAAGCGAATCTTTTTTTTAGAGGGGGCCGCGTATAGCGCGATTTCTTTTTTCATACAATACGGATTAAGCAAGATCAGGGCCAGAAAATTGTTTTTTCTGTACAAAGCAAACATTCCGGCTGCTAAATTGTATTCATTAACAATTTAAAAAATAGCTCCATGGATTTTACCGTCGGAACAGCAGATTTAGTGAGTATGCTCATGGCATTGCTATGCGGCGGAATAATTGGCTTTGAAAGGGAATATAGAAACAAGTCTGCGGGCTTTCGCACGATCATACTGATTACCCTGGGTTCAACTATTTTCACCATCGTTTCCCGGCATGGTGCCGGAACAGACGACAGGATCTCGGCAAATATCATTACCGGCATCGGCTTTATCGGCGCCGGCGTAATCTTTAAAGATCAGTTTTCAGTGCGTGGGCTGACTACTGCGGCAGTCATCTGGACTTCAGCAGCCATCGGCATGACCACAGGAATAGGTTATCATGCTCTGGCATTTTTGTTTACCCTCATTACCCTGGGCACCCTGTTAATGATGAGTCGTGTAGAACGCTTTATTGGAAAGTTGCAGCGCCAAAAAATGCTGAGCGTCACCTTCCGCAATGCCGATTTCAGCCAGATCCAGGCGCTGGAAGACCGGTTGAATTCTGACGACCTGGTCATTGAAAGGCTTCGGGTCAGTAAGGACCGCGATACACTAACGGTGGTCTGGCAGGTGTCAGGAAAGAAACAGTTTTTATTAAAACTCAACGAGACGCTTGCGGCGATCCCTGACATCATTAGTTTTAGCTAGTCTTTTGGTCATTAATGAATCTGTATTTATAACGGTACATTTTTGGATAAGTTCTTCAAATTTTCTGTAAATTCAGACAACCAATTCAGTGTATATATGACAAGCCTGAACCAATTGATGCTCGATGCCGCTGTAAAAGGAGACCTTAAAACCGTAGAACAACTAGTTTCTCAGGGCGCTGATATCAATTTTACAGACCCATGGGGAAACTGTGCCGTGTTTACGGCGGCATGGGAATGCAATATCGAATTACTCAACCTCTGCCATCGCATGGGGGCAGAACTGGAGCTGGAGGACAACAACCCATTATGTAATGCGGCTTATAACGGGCAGTACGAATCGGTGAAATGGCTGGTCGAACATGGTGCAAATACCGCCTTCAGCTTCCGGAAAACCGGCGAAAACGCCCTGCATTACACAATCAGCAAGACCAGTGAAATCAGTCAGCGGACCGGGATCGTCAGGCTTCTCATCAAATCAGGCACCGACGTGAACAAAAAGACCATCAAAGGAGAATCTACACTTTGCTTTATGCGGGATGCATTTCTGAAGGGCGAAACACCACTCCACCGGGCAGCTGCATATGGGAATGAGGATATCATCACCTTACTGCTGGAAGCTGGGGCCAATCCTGCGGAAAAAGATGCCAATGGCGACACACCCATCTCCTGGGGCAGCTGGCACTTGAGGAATTCAGCAGTCCTCAGATTACTCCTCTATGGGGATGTGCCCCGTATAGGTTAAAAACAATCCCTGCGTTGATGATTGAGATTTCCGCCCCCCGGAAACGCGTCACGAACAATATGCAGTATACAAAACACGCTATTGCTGTTACATAAGCTTAATCGATCCTTAATAAAACCCGGGTTTTCTTAATCTAAAGGTAACCCTATGCCTATGCCCCGTTAATCTGGGTTGAATAACATTGCCCTCAATTAATTCACAACAAATAATAGGTTAGGGACAACACATGAAGTATTTTTACAATTCATTCAAACTCTTATTCTCTGCCATCCTGTTTAGCTTTCTTTTACCGCTACAGGCCAATGCGCAGAGCAAAATCTCGGGAACAGTTACAGACGATGCCAGACTTCCCATACCGGGAGCCAGCGTGTTTATCAAAGGAAGCAAAACAGGGACCACCACCGACAGTGACGGCGGTTTCAGTCTCCTGGCCAAAAACGGGGATATTCTGGTCTTTACTTTTATTGGCTCATTACGGCAGGAAATCACAGTCAACGGGCAAACCACGATCAACGTACAGCTCAAAACCGACTCCAAATCACTGGATGATGTAGTCGTTGTAGGTTACGGCACACAAAAGAAGGCAAACCTGACCGGTGCAGTCGACCAGGTCGGCAGCGAGTATTTTGAAGACCGGCCTCTTCCAAGTGCCACAAGAGGTCTGCAGGGTGTCATCCCCAATTTAAATATCAAAATGACAGACGGTAAACCAACACGCGGGGCCACTTACAACATCAGGGGAACGACTTCTATCGGTGCCGGCGGTAGTGCGCTGGTTCTGATAGATGGTGTGCCCGGTGATCCTGAAACGCTAAACCCGAATGACATTGAAAGTGTTTCGGTTCTGAAAGACGCATCGTCAGCTGCGATATATGGATCAAGGGGTGCTTTTGGGGTTATTTTAATTACAACCAAATCACCTAAAGCAAACCAGATTAAGGTTAGTTACAACACCAATTATTCCATCAACCAGCGGACTACAACTCCCGATCTGATATCGGATGGCTATATCTGGGCAAAGAACTTTGATGAGTCTTTCAATGCCTGGAACGATTATCTGTCGCATCCGCAGAGCATCAACTCGCAGCTGCCATTTTCTCTGGCCGATCTGGATTCACTGAAAGCAAGACATGACAATCCTGCTCTGCCTAAAGTTTCCATCGACCCGACAAACGGAAACTATAAATATTATGGAAGCACCGATTGGATAAAGGAATTGTATAAAGACAATAATGCTACGATGGAGCATGCATTGAGCATCGGCGGTGGATCGGATAAAGTGAGTTTTCAGATGTCGGGACGTTTCTACACCCAGGAAGGTATTTTCAGGTACAGTTCTGACGATTTCAATAAGTACAACATCCGTTTCAAGGGAAACATCAAGGTAAATGACTGGTTTAGCATTGCCACTAACTCAGATTTTTCCAGCAATACCTATACTTATCCGCTTACCGCTGTAGGCGGGTTGAATGCAATCTGGCGGATGATGGCTGTAACTGCATTTCCGGTATCACCAATGCTAAATCCTGATGGATCAATGACTATCGTCGGAGCTTACTCTATAGGTGATTTTTATACCGGTAAAAGTACTTCAAAGGCAAAAGAAACTTTCAACAGGAACACCATCAGTTTTACGGCTACGCCAATCAAGGATAAATTTGTCATCAAAGGTGATTTTTCATACCTCAATACCCGTGAGGGTGATGACCGTAAGTTCTTCCCTGTGCCTTACAGCATTAAACCTGGTGAAACCATTACTTCGGGACTGAATTATATCGGGGAAAACCTAAAGCAGGAAAACTACTATGGTTCCAACCTTTTTGGTGAGTTTACCCAGCAGCTGGGCGATCATGAGGTCAAGCTGATCATCGGAGGTAACCTGGAGTATGATTCGAAAAAATACCGCTACAGTCAGCGGGATGGCGCCATCGTTGATAACCTGCCTGACTTTAACCTGGCGACCGGGCTGAACTACCGTTTAACTGGCGGCGGTGAGGAATGGGCTACTGCCGGTATATTCTATCGTGCTAATTATTCATACAAAAATAAGTATTTGCTGGAGCTGAATGGCCGGTATGACGGTTCATCCAAATTTCCGCAAACACAGGCTTTCGGGTTTTTTCCGTCAGCTTCAGCTGGCTGGGTGATCAGTGAAGAGAAATTCGCCGAGTCCTGGAAACCAGTCCTGAATGTATTAAAACTGAGGGGTTCTTATGGTTCACTGGGCAACGGCAACATCCCTCCTTATACTTTCCTGCAAACGATAGCGCCTGGTACTTCAGGAACGATCATGAATGGTAATTTTGCCAATTTCATCAGTTTGCCAAGGGTTGTGCCTGATGGCCTGACCTGGGAAAAATCTACTACTCTTGATCTTGGTGCTGACGTGGAATTGCTGAAAGGCCGTTTAACTGCAAATTTTGACTGGTACAACAGAAAAACGACCAACATGATTACTGTCGGGCAGCCATTGCCAGCGGTATTTGGAGCCGCCGTGCCTAAGGGCAACTATGCAGATCTGAGTACTAAGGGCTGGGAACTTTCTCTTGGCTGGAGAGACAGGATCGGGAACACCAATCCTTTTACCTACAGCATGCGTGTGACGATTGCTGATAACATTTCGACCATTACCAAATATTACAATCCTAACATGCTCCTTTCTACCTATTATAGTGGTCAGCGCCTTGGAGCGATATGGGGCTTTGAAACTGAAGGGTTCTTTAGCTCAGTGGAAGATATTAAGCAACATGCTGACCAGAAGTATTTCGTGGTGTCTAATACGAATAAACTGTTGCCTGGTGATATCAAGTTCAGGGACCTGAATGGTGATGGCGTGGTTAATAACGGAAGCAATACATTGGACAAACCGGGTGACCAGCGCATCATAGGCAACTCTGAGATCAGGCTGCCGTATGGCATTACCGGTGATATGGGTTACAAGAATTTCTCACTTTCCTTCTTCTTTCAGGGTGTGGGAAAAAGGGACTGGTATCCTTCTACTGAAGCGGCATTCTTCTGGGGGCAGAACAACAGGCCGTACAGCTTCCTGCCTGCTTTCAACCTGGACAGATGGTCTGAGGAAAATCCCGACCAGAATGCTTATTTCCCAAGATACAGGGGATATACTGCACTGTCGGGCACCAGGGAGCTGGCAGTACGCCAGACACGTTACCTGCAGGATGCAAGCTATATCAGGCTGAAAAACCTGACAATCGGCTATACACTTCCTGCATCGGTACTGAGCAGGTGGAAGATCAGTAGTCTGAGGGTATTTCTAACGGGCCAAAATCTCTGGACTTATTCTCCGATGTACAAGATTACCAAAAACTTTGACCCTGAGGTAATCGAAGGTTCAGATCCTGAGATCAACGCGGGTGGCGGTGATGGTTTCTCTTATCCGATGCAAAAGACGTACACACTGGGTGTCAATGTCGGGTTTTAATTAATGAACGAGATGTATTTCAATTTAAAATATAACGTGATGAACTTGAAAAATATAATACTGCTGCTGGTGCTGGTCATCGCATTCAGCTCCTGCAAAAAATTCCTGGATATTGATCCGCTGGACAAACTGACACCTGAGCAGGCATTTTCTACAGAAAATAACCTCCAGCTGTATGTCAATTCTTTTTACGGAAGCCTTCCGGATGGCCCTGGCATTTACCAGGCGGATGTCATGACGGACATTACGGTGCCTAATGCTGTCCCTAATTATATCAGTGGCAAATTGAGTGTTCAGGATGCGGCTGTATGGAGCTTTAGTGCGCTGAGGAATATCAATTACTTCCTGGAAAATTACAACAACAACCCCAGTATTCCTGCCAAGGCCAGAAACCACTTTGCGGGGATTGCACGGTTCTTCCGCGCCTACTTTTATTTCCAGCAGGTAAAGCAGTATGGGGACATGCCTTGGTACAGCAAGACACTGGGTATCAATGACCCTGGTTTGTATAAAGCCCAGGATCCGAGGGCTCTGGTTATGGACTCAGTGCTGGCTGATATTGATTTTGCTATCAATAATGTATATGCAACCAAGGACAACTCGGCAACACAGGTGACCAAATGGGTTGCGCTTGCTTTGAAATCGAGAATCTGCCTGTTTGAAGGTACATTCAGAAAATACCATAAGATAGCTAACGGCAACCCTGAGAAATGGCTGACGGAGAGTGCTTCAGCAGCAGAATTGCTCATCAGCAGCGGGCAGTATAAACTTCAGGCGAGTACAGATGCTACAAGGGATTATCGTTCTTTATTTACTAGTGAAAACCCGGTATCTTCAGAGGTTCTTCTTGCGGCAGTGTATAACAATTCTTTGAAAAAGTGGCACAATGCGGCCTGGTGGTTTAACAGTGCAACACTTGGCGCGCGCCTTGGACTAGACAAGAAGTTCATTAATACTTATCTCAAAGCTGATGGCTCCCGCTTTACTGATGAAGCTTCTTATGCGACTATGGAATTTCAGAACGAAGTGAAAAACCGGGACAGGCGATTGCAGCAGACCATCAGGATGGGCGATTATAAGCGTACGGACGGAACTCCTGCTCCTCCGGATTTTACGGTTACCTATTCAGGGTATCAAATCCAGAAATATTCCCTTGATGACAAGTATTTTGATACCCGGACAGAAAGCTTTAACTCTATTCCTATTATGCGCTATGCTGAAGTCCTTTTAAATTATGCGGAAGCAAAGGCAGAACTGGGTATGATCAACCAGGCAGACTGGTCTCTGACCATCGGGGCATTGAGAAAACGTGCAGGAATTGCGAATTTTGATGCGATGCCTGCAAGTGCCGATACTTATCTGCAGAACACCTTTTATCCTGATGTCACTAATGCCTTAATTCTGGAGGTGAGAAGAGAGCGCGGGATTGAGCTGGCTGTAGAAGGTTTCCGTTATGATGACCTGAAGCGCTGGAAAGCGGCTAAAAACCTTGAAAAACCTTATACAGGCATCTATATTCCCGGCAAAGACCAATTACTGGACCTCAATGAGGACGGCAAGCCGGATGTCAGCTTTGTAGATAAAGTACCTGCAGTGAAAGTCGCTGGAGTAACTTATTTCGTGATAGACAACAATACATCTAAACTGTCTGAAGGCACTAAGGGCAATTTACTGTGGCTTAGCACGACGGTAAAGAAATATGAAGACAAGCAATACCTGTATCCGATAAATGCCAATGAGCGCTTGCTGAACCCGAACCTTAACCAAAATCCAGGATGGGAACCATGATGTTAAAAAAAATATTCTTCACCCTGATCCCCTGCATGGCTTTGAGCCTGCAGGGATCAGCTCAGATCCAGGAAAAAAATGATGTTCAAAGGAAGGTTTCCCTTCCTGACATCCCGGGCTTTCAAACATTAAAGGGCGATTTCCATATGCATACCGTATTTTCAGACGGGCATGTCTGGCCTTCATTCCGGGTCAATGAGGCTCTGCGCGATGGTCTTGATGTCATTTCTTTGACGGAACACATTGACTATGAAGGTTTCCCTGATGAAATCAAACGTGATTACAACAAATCGTATCAAATAGCTGTTGAGGCTGCTAAAAACAAAGGGCTCCTGGTGATCAGAGGTGTGGAAATATCGCCAAGGGTACCGCCCTATCATAACAATGCATTGTTTGTAAAAGACGCCAACATCCTGCCTATCGAGTACATGAAAAGCGGCAAAAAGAAGTTTGTCATGAAGGACAGTATGACACACGAACAGCTGATCGCCCCTTTTCTGGAAGTTAAAAAACAGGATGCTTTTGTGTTCTATAACCATCCGGGTTATTCCTGGTGGGACAAAAAAGACACAGCGATCTTTACATCCTTCCATAAAGAGCTTTTGGAAAAGAAAATTCTGGCGGGCGTAGAGGTAGCAAACTCGGGGGTGTACAACATTATTGCCCACAGGCTGGCAATGAAATATAACCTAACCATGTTTTGTAATACGGATGAACATTATGACATGTATCCGAGATATGCAAAGACCCACCGGCCAATGACACTTGTTTTTGCAAAAGACAAGACGGAAGAAAGTATAAAAGAGGCAATGACAGCCAGAAGGACTGCGGTTTATTTTGATGATTTTCTCATCGCCAGGCAGACTGAAGCCGAAGCTTTTTTTAAGGCTGCCCTGAAAGTGAGTACTGAGAAAAAGGTGAGGAACGGCGAGCCGATATTTGAGATCAGCCTGTTCAACGACAGCGATATTCCTTTTAAGATACAGGCCTCTGCGGATTACAATATTGAAAAATTCCCGATGGGACAGACAACGCTAGTACCGCATGATACGACTAAGATAATCCTGAAAGCGATATGGGAATATCCTAAACAACTGGTATTAAATGTAAAAGTCCAAAATATATTGGTAACTCCGGATGAAGTGTTGAAATCCCGTTTTATATTTATTACAGAGGAACAAAAGAAAAAATAATGGTTAAGAATTTTATTTGCGACTGATCATCTTCCGTTAATGGCTGGGATTGTGTTAAAAAAATAGGCAGATCTTATCGTTTGGACTTTACTGAATTTCGCACAATGAGCTGGCCGATCATTCTCAATGTCTCTGGTTTTTTGGAGTAGTCGGCTATCCGTTCCAGCAAAATCTCTACGGATCTTGTCACCATGTCCTCCAGTGGCTGCTCCCAGGTCGAAAGAAAGTAAGGTGTCCATCCGCACATCCTGATGTTGTCAAAACCGACCACCGAAATGTCTTCGGGAATCTTAAAACCCATAGTTCGGATTGCATCCATTGCCCCTAGTGCTGTAATGTCATTTACACAGAAAATGCAGTCAAGGTTCATATTCCTGGTGATCAGTTCCTGAGTAGCATTGAACCCGCCATGGTAGGTGTAATCACCTGAAGCAATGATGAGGTCGTGGATGTTGTTCTGATCCAGCACTTCGGTGAAGCCCTTTAGCCGGTCTATGGTTGTAGAGGTATTTGACGGACCTGAGATAAAACCAAACGACTGGTGCCCCAGCTTCAGCAAATAAGAAGCGATCTGCTTTGCTGCATGATAATTGTCGCAAAAAACAGAGTTGTGATCGCCTTCCTTCGTATAGCGGTTAAAAAGTAATACCGGTATTTCATTGTGTTTGAATTTTTCTGAGGCTGCTTTTGACAGCACAGCATCGGTAATGACTACCCCGGCTATATTGTATTCCAGCATTTTTTTGATTTCCGCCTCCTCAATGACCTCATTTTCAGAATTGATAAAGATCAGCTGATAACCCAGGGGAGTTAAGCGGTTGTGGAAGATTTCCAGCACGGCGGTATAGAAGGGGTCTCTGATGTTGCGCATGACAATACCGATGATCTTCGTCTTCCTGGTAGTTAGACTTCTTGCATGTGCATTGGGCTGATAATTGAGTTTATCAGCGGCCTCCATGACCAGTTTCTTTTTCCGTTCAGACACCCTGGTTTCACCGGCGAAAACCCGCGAAACTGTTGCCTGGGAAACTCCGGCGAGGTCGGCTACATCTTTTGAGGTATAATTCTTTTTAATCAAGACTGGATATTTAACTGGGGTTCAGAATGGGATACACCTTCGAAAAAGCTAATATACCGCCAATTGCGAACAGTTCAAATTTATTTTTCGTTGGTTTTTACCGGCCAGCTGTCTGTCCGGAACGGCGCTGCCGGCAGGTTTTCTTTACTGAAAATGTTGCCTGTTGCGGTGTCCGTAAAACCATAGCGCACTGCAACAGGATTTTTCACTTCTTTGCTCCGGACTGTTAAGGTATTGTTTTTTATATCGCCTTGTGCAGGATAAAATACCTGGTCATCGCCTGCAATGAATAATTCTGTTACCGCATTGCCTTTTACCATCAATCCGTTTTCTGCATTGTCCATTACAACAATTGCTTTATCTCCTTTAAAACTCACATTTTTAAACACCGGGCTTTTATAGGCAACACCTTTCTGATGATAGGTTTCAGCAAGTGCCCAATTGGCTAATCTCATTCCAACATCGTGCTTGTTCTGCGGATGAACGTCATTGACGTTACTGACAAGATCAGTTGTAACCACCATACCTGTATTGGGGTGGTCCGCACTTCGCTGCTGCGCTTCCCGCAGCAGTGCACCGGTATTCTTTGCGGCATACCTGTAAGGGGCTATCTGCACATAGTAGAATGGCAGGTTTTTATGCCATGCAGCACGCCAGGCATCAATCATTGAAGTGAAAAGCTCCCGATAGGTGCCTGCCGTAAGCGTGTTGTTTTCACCCTGATACCAGATTGTGCCGGCAATGGCATAATTGGTTATCGGCGCGATCATCGCATTATAAGCGTACCCGGGCAAATACGGGCACATGCCACTGGGTATTATCTTTGCAGCTGCAGTTTTCAATACTTCATTTGAGTTGACCACGCTATCTGGAGTCCATACTTCTGCGGTGGTGCCGCCCCAGCTGGCTGCCACCAGTCCTATTGGTATATCCAGTTTATTATTGAGGTTTTTTCCGAAGAAATAAGCAACGGCACTGAACGATTTTAAGGAGTTGCTGTCACAGACAGCCCATTCCCCCTCACCCTTTTTCTGTGGATGAGGAGCTGTTGATTTAGGGATGTGGAAAAAGCGGATGTGTTGGTTATAAGCACTGGAAAGCTCGGATTTTATTTCCTTTAATCCCAGATTGCCGGACATCTCCATATTACTCTGTCCGGAACATACCCAGACTTCTCCAATCAGAATATCCTGAAGTACAATTGAATTGTTCCCCTTTATCGATATGGTATATGGCCCGCCAGCTGCTGGTGTTTCTATTAATACTTCCCAACCGGCATCTCTTGTTCCTTCTGTCCGATAGGTTTTATTGTCCCAGGAGGCAGTCAGCGAGATCTTCTCGTTGGGATTGCTCCATCCCCAGATCTTAACCTTGCTGTTACGTTGCAGCACCATATTGCTGCTGATGATGTTCGGCAGCCGGACGTTAGCGCTGGAGACGTTGAAAGCGCCTATCAGCATCAGCACAAATAGGGCTTTAAACATCCGCAATGCAATTTCATTCTGTTTAATCCGGGTCATCTTACTTTCTAAAATCTGGCAATACATAGCTGTATACTTTATATTGGAACTCGCTCCAGGCACTTTCCTTAGGGAATGGAAAACCCGGATACAGCTGCTGGTTATTGGGTACAAATTTGATCCTCACCCTAACGGCTTTTTTATTTTGGGTTAGCCTGGCAGGAATTAAAAACTCATCGTCCCTGAAGCACCTGTTGGATGTTTCTACTGTTGTTTTCCGACTGCCTGTTTCACCATTCGGAGAAGAAAACACTGCTGTGTTCGATCCGGAAAGGTACCAGATTCCCGCCTTTTCCCATTTGATGTCCGCTTCTGAAGCCGCTGATGCATCACCAATAAAAACTTCAGCGGTTTGATTTGGAAAACTGTAGTCGAGGGTCCTGCGCAGAAGTGCGCCTGTGTTTTTTAGATCCAATCTTACCGTAAACTCTGAAACACCATGTGTAAAACGTCCGTTCATTGTCTGTACGGGATAAACTTCCTTACCGCTTTTCTCCTGATAGCCCGGGATTTTGGCGGCTTCCAGACCCCAGGCTATTGCCGGAAATGTATCTATTCCCAATTCATAGCGGGATGTCAGAGATACGGCTTCTGAGGCTGCCGGGGAATGATAGCTATGGCTTTTTTCGCTTTCCGGGTTTCCGATATCTATTTCATCTGTTTGAATAAGCGATGGCGCGGGCAAGCCATACCAGTAGGCCACTGCCTCATAGTGTTCTGTGGCCAGGTTTTCACCTCCGTGCTCAAACTTTATGACTGCCCTTTTTCCGAAAGGCATGAGATCGGCGATCAGAAAACGGTAGCCGGATTCTATGAGGTCCTTTTCGTGTCTGGACTTGTTTTTTCCAGGTGCGCCGCAAGGGTGACCGGCAAATGGAAGGGTCATATTTTCACCACCCCAGTAATCGCCGCCCCCGCCCCATTCTTCTGTTCCTGTGCCGTAAGCCTGCGGGCTTTCACTGTCGTCAAAAAAGAAGCGCGGATCGCCTTCAAGTGTTCCCAGGTTGGCCTGATGGGAGAAAATAAAGGATGTTCCCACAAAATTGCCAGACCAGTCCTTATGCCCTTCTATACCCCGGGTATCGAGATAAGTCATGTCCTGTCCCAGCTCAGGTTCAGGAATGTCCTTATAGGTGGCATGGAAATAACTCGTATGGTTCGCCCGCCACCGCAAGGGCTCATAACGTATTTCAAAATCAATCTCTGTGCTGCTGTCTTCGGGATTAATGCCTTTTAGCTCAACTTTTGCATTCTTAAAAAACGGCATGGGGTAATAACAAGCGAGCTCTACCTTTTTATTTGGATAATCGTAACGAATATTAACCGGAAAAGCTTTGACGAGATATTCTTTATTTTCTCTGTTATAAAACGTTCCGGCTCCAAAGAATAAACAAAGAGGCGCATCCACAGATGGATATTTGGCGTTGTCCCAGGTGATCTGCAGGCGGATACGCTCCAGGTCCAGCGCTTTATCCAGCGGCAAGGTAAGTTTTAAGGCCCTGACGGTTGATGGTACTTCTTTAATCCGGGCAAGTACGATGTCCTTCTTATTTAACTTCACTTTACCTTTAACTGCCTCAATGTCTTTTGGGGCAATGTCTGTCCCGGAGCGGCTTAGCAGTTCTGTAACATCCTGATCTGGTGTTTTAGTCATATCCCAGGATTGCAGCCTAGCTGGTTCATTGGCATACAGGTGGTAAATATAATAGCCCGTGCCGTAAAATGTACGGGAATAAGCTATCCGCAATGAATCCTGAAAGGGCATTGGCGTCCAGATCAGATCGGCACCTTTAGTAGTGGACCAGGTCCAGGCCAGCGGAGCGGGAAAAGCACTTTCAGGGATGAATGATGTGTCTTTAAACTTCTTTTTGGCGTTGGCAGGATCTGAAGTGCCCGTTTCTTTTACCAGATTATCTTTTCCGTCAACAACAAAATGCCATGGGCTCCCATGCCAGTGGTTGGCGCGAAAGAAATAAAACACCCCATTTCCTTTTACATCCAGGGTTACATTTTCATCTTCCTTGTTCATAAAAAGAAAATGTCCGGCATCTGCATGATGGTTGCCGCCCAGACGGTCATGGGTACTGCGCATATAGGCACGTACGCCAATGCGTTGCAGCGGAAGCAGGTCCCATCTTCTGTACGCATCATAACCATGGGGCACGGATGGCAAACCTGAAGCAGCTCCAGTATCCTGTGCGAGCAGCTCAAACGGCGGAAACCATACCATCAGCATCAATAAACAGCATAACGTTTTCATTGTCTTTCAATTAATTTACTCAATAAAAATATTATTTTTTTTATAACGTCTGACCCTAAGGGCAGCCTGTTCTTTATGCCCTGCAAAACCCTCGAGATCGCACAGGCGCATCGCATACTCACCAATCTGTACACTGGCCTCCGGTGTACAGCGTTGATAAGTGCAGTTTTTTAAGAATTTACCGACCCAAAGGCCGCCAGTATATCTGGCGGCCTTCATGGTTGGCAGCGTATGATTGGTACCAATCACCTTATCACCATAAGCCACATTGGTTTCAGGTCCCAGAAACAATGCACCATAGTTGGTCATTTGCTCCAGGAAATAATTGGGTTCACGTGTCAGCACCTCCACGTGCTCATACGCAAGCTTGTCGGCTTCAGCTACCGCTTCTTTCTCATCAGCCACCAAAATCACTGTGCCGTAATCGCGCCATGCAGGTCCGGCGACGTCAGCAGTTGGTAGAACTTTGAGCTGACGTTCGATCTCTTTAAGGGTTTCCAGGGCCAGCGCTTCAGAGCTGGTGATCAAAGCTGCAGGTGATGTAGGGCCGTGTTCCGCCTGTCCCAGCAAGTCACAAGCTACCATCTCTGCATCGGCGGTCTCGTCTGCAATGACCAGTATTTCTGTCGGTCCGGCAAAAAGATCAATTCCTACACGCCCAAAAAGTTGCCGCTTTGCTTCGGCTACGTAAGCATTTCCCGGCCCTACGATCATATCTGTTGGCGTTATATTTTCGGTACCAATGGCCATTGCACAGACTGCCTGAATGCCTCCAAGGATATAAATTTCATCAGCCCCCGCAAAATGCATGGCACATACTGTTGCTTCGGGTATTTTGCCATTTATAGGTGGAGTACAGGCAATGACCCGCTTAACGCCGGCAACTTTAGCCGTGAGGATGCTCATGTGCGCCGAAGCAACCATTGGGTACCGCCCGCCCGGGATGTAACAGCCTACGCTATTGACAGGAATATTTTTATGGCCGAGAAATACTCCCGGTAATGTTTCGATTTCAAGATCTTTTACAGATCCTCTCTGCTGCTCCGCAAAAAACCTGATCTGCTTTTGAGCAAACAAAATGTCGTCTTTTACCTGCTGCGAAGTGCCGTCTACGATTTGCCGTATCTGCGCATCGGACAACCTGAAGCTGTCAGGTGTCCAGTGGTCAAACTCCTCTGCATATTTTCTAACTGCTGCATCTCCATGAGCTGTGATTTCCTTAATGATCCGCTCTACTGTTTCTCTGATCCTTAGATCATCGCCTTTTTTATCGGCTTCACTCTGCCCTTTTTTTATAAATCTTGCCATGTAGATAGTTATTTTTGCGGTGTTTTCATCATATCCTCTACCACTGCTTTTCCGGTAGTTTTTAGCGCCGTATTTTTTGTAATGTCCCAGAAGCTTTGCTGCTGCTGGATCTGGACCTGGCTGGTTACGATCCAGCTTTGGATCCATCCGGTGAGCGTGCACCATGCACCCCAGCCCGCATCTGAATTAGATGCCCAATAATCCCATTTCCCATAATCAAACGCCCTGAACCAGGCGCCGTCAAGGTCTTTATGCTTTTCACTTTGCACCTGTATCCGGACCAGAAAATCAGCCAGCCGGTCTGTCGCATCCTTGTATTTTTTATCTCCGGTGACCTTTGCCGCTTCATGAAGGCTAAACAGCGCAAAATTGTTGGTATAAAGCATACATGATATTTCCTGACCGTTCATGGTGATTAAAGATCCCTCATCGGTACCATAATCACTGTTCTTCTTCAGCTCCTTAAACATGCCCTTACCCTTTCCCAGCTCTTCTCTTATCGCACCGCAATCTACCTGGTTCTTCAGCATATCACCGGCAACCAGGTCGAGCCAGCCACGGTGTTCCTCCGTATTTTCAAGCCGAAGTAACCAGGCAAGCGGCAATATCATTCTGGCCCGCTGGGTCTGCAGACTGCTTCCCCATTTCCACTTTTCCGGATAATTGGCCATGGTAATGCGGATGGCTTCTTTGGTTCTGGACAATAAGGGTTCGTAGCCTGTCTTATCATAAAGCCACAGGTACAATGCCCACATCCAGGACTCAAAATGCGGTGATGGATGTATCACGCTCCGGTTGTAGTAATAGGGCCATCCATTCCGGATGATATCCGCTTCTTCCAGCCGCTCACCACGGAAACCTTCTTTGCCGGTTGTTCTGAAATTTGCCATAATGGCTTCTGCAAGTTCCTTGTCCCATTTGGTGTTTTTAAGATAGGCAGCTGCAGCTATTGCCCCCAGTATGGCGCGTGAGTTGTCATCTCCGTAAAAGGTGCCTGCGTTGGTAGTGGCCCAGCCAATGAGGCCGTATGCCGGGCTGTTTGGATCGTTTTTTGGTCCTGCACGCAGGTTTGATGTATGAAACATGTAATCGATCAGTTTGGCCGACCGTGCTTTAAAGTCTTCATTGTTGAGCAGCGCGCCAGCAGCCGCCAGTGCCATACTGGCCTCTCCCTGGACGTCGGCCCGCATCCAGTACCGGTACTGCTGACTGCCGTCATAGTATATGGTTGACGTATGACCTTCGAGTATACCCAGACTGCCGTCGCCGTTTGGCTTGCTCTGGCTCACCGGCGGGCCTACTGGTTTCAATCCGTCCGAACCGTATTTTAACCAGTCTGCCTTCCATTCCGGATGTACATAGAACCTCCCGTTGGCAAACCACTCTACGCCCGCTTTAATGCCGTTGAGTCTGGCCGTTTCCGGCAGGGGCTCATTGGGTCCAAAAGCTGGCCTTACATCTCCTTTCCAGTTTTTCAGCTGAACATTTTTGGCACCTGTTACCTGTGTTACGATGTAACTGAGCACTTGCCTGACCGATTTTTCAGGACCGTAACGGCCGGTTTTAAAATTGCTGAGCGCAGTTGTACCGATCAGCACATTGTCTTTTCTAAACAATAAGGGATAGCTGATTGTGCTGTCAAGACCCAGTTCGGCTTTATCTACACCGACTACCTTTGCCAGTACAATTAAGGGATCATCAACTTTTACCGGCAAGATATGGCAGTTGTGGATGCCAAAGAGCGATAGTCTGGGCAGGCTGCTCCCAAAAATATCAGTTGTAACCACGCCACGTTCCAGGTGGGTTTCGAGCGGCTTGCTGCTCAGGTCCAGTTTGGGATAAGCTGCAGGATATTCGACATATACTTTCAGTTTTTTAGCGGTGATCTGTTTAAGACCTGTCAGGCTTATAGAATTCTGAGGATCTGTTTCCGGATAGGCTTTACCAAGCAGCAGCAAACCTGCATTTGACGGCGCTGCCTTTATGGCCTCCATCGGAGTAGGGTAAGTCTTGAGGACAAAACCACTGTTTTTAAGGTAGATGTACAGGTCATTTTTAATACTGCCGTAATGGTACAGCGTTTTATTTTGTGCAAGGATATCAACCGACGAGGCCGTCAGAAACAGCATCATCAAAATTAAAGCTTTGATATTTTTCATCATATTCATTCAATTAGGTTTTGCCAGATCAGTTCCAATTAGTCTCATTGTTTCGTTTAAGATACGTCTTTCCGCGGTGTGCTCGACATAGGACCACCTGCCGGGACCGGTCTCATAGCCACCTTCCGTAAAAGCCGTTTCAGTTGGCACATATCCGATGCTGTTTTCTGAAAATCCTACGATTATTGTCTGTTCTGTACCGGCATCTCTTTCTATTTTCAGCGCGGTTTCCACAAAGATCTCTCCGGGTAAAAAAACAATGGCCAGGTCTCCGAATGTCAATGTATTGATTCTTGCCAGTGCATCCGATGGATTGGTGATGCCGGAACCCGGCCTTATAGCTAGCTGAATTTCTCTATGCTGAAATGTGAATGAACTCACATTCAGATCAGTATACAGTTGTTCTTCCACAATTTCAGCCATAGCAAGCCCGTGTTTTCTGGATGACTCGGGGCCCATCGATACCGTTGGCGGATTGGTATCGCCGGCTGCTCCGTTAAGGAACATGCTCATGCCATTCAGACCGCGTTCATCGAGCGCATTGCATAATTCCCCGGGAAATTCGGCCGATACATGTGGCATGCACATTTCATGTACGGGATGGCAAATGGCTTGTACTACAGTGGCAATGACCACACCCCGGCCGCTGGTAAACTTGAGGCACTTCACCCTGCGGTCTACCGGTTCACGCTCCATAAGATCCCCGCGAATAGGCTGGATACTATCAGACATAATGATCCCATCAGGTGTTTTAATGCGGCGTTGTAAGGAAAAACCATCCAGCAGCTCTGAAGCTATAGAAACGCTGCAGGGAACGGCAGCATTCAAAGCCTGCTCAATTGCTAGTTTCAGTTTTCCCTGTACGTCCTTCAACCAATTCTGAAATGCACTGGTCAAATACAGATCTGTTATGGCTCCTGATTCAGGCGCATTATGTGTATGCGTGCAGCAAAGTATGATCTTACCGGCTTTAACGGACCCGGCAATGCCCTCTTTAAATGCATTCCAGCCGCCGACTGAAGTATCACTCAAAGCAAGCAAGTCCAGGGCTACGACAGCCACAGTTTCTGTACCGGATTTTAACACCAGTACCCTGGCATGAAGAGGCGTTCTTATAGATTCAAATGGTTTGTATTCACCCCTTACCGACGAAGTAAGCAACCCCACTTCAAGGGGTGGTGTAATGTCTGTAACGGAAGCTCCGGCTAATAATATCTGGCTCATTTGTGTATGTATTTTTTAGTTTTTTTTCTTCACCCAGTTCAGTGCCTGCTGCCAAAAGGCATCGTAGCTTTCCCATAGTTCGAAATTGATGCCCCAGTGCGGCGCAGGATCAGACATATAGGTCAGTACTCTGCCTTTTCCGTATTCGCCTACCACAACCAGTGGATGGCCGGTTTCTTTCACACGGACCAATACCTGGCCTTCCGGCTTTGCTGTGACTTCATTGTACCCGAATATTGGTGGAAATTTATCCCAGGCCAGTCCTTTTACCGCCGGATGCTCCGGTTCCAGAACTTCAGCAGTAAAGCCTGCTGATGATTCAACCAAATCTTCCGTAGCCATGCACTGGACCGGAAGTGCGTTTGAGAATGAACTCCGTCCCCAACCGGATTTGCCCAGGGCCCCGCTAAAAGACAGCCAGCCGCCGAGCATCATCAGACCCCCGCCATCTTCTATCCAGGTTTTAATAGACGTCAAGCGGTCTGGAAAGGTGACGACCTTATCTTGGCGCTGTGCACGGTCAAAAAAACTTGGGAAAAGATGGAAGCATTTGGCTTCAACGTCACTGATGATGAGGCCCTTTGACTGATCCAAAATTTCTTCAAGCCGCCCTGGCTGCATTCTGTACAGCTCCCAGTTGGCCATACTGGTCACTTCAACCAGCGGATCAATCGCCTGTACCAGACGCTTGC
The DNA here is from genome assembly GCF_030244015.1 of Pedobacter ginsengisoli. Taxonomy (GTDB): domain Bacteria; phylum Bacteroidota; class Bacteroidia; order Sphingobacteriales; family Sphingobacteriaceae; genus Pedobacter; species Pedobacter ginsengisoli. Next base: position 1,180,537 of record NZ_JASSYX010000001.1, on the reverse strand, counting down.
CATAGAAATGCAGATCAGCATCTTTTGTCTCTGTACCAAATGGTGTTTCAATAAATAAGGGACCCACACTGAAAACCCAGTCACCCAGGTACAGGACATGCTCGCGGTCAGAATTGATTTCTTTTTTCATTTAATTATGTTTATGTGTTTTATTGATTTATTTTTTTGATGGGGATCACCATTCCAGGATCCGCTTTGTCAGATCGATCGTCCAGCCTGAGCTCCAGAAACGTAAGGTAGCGTTGTGCCATTTTCCAGAAGACGCAGAAGATGATTACGGCAATTGCCAGTACAGTGACACTTGTCATGTAGCGCGCAAACCAGGCATGCGTAAATCCAAGGATAAATAAGGCTACAGCAGATGCACCCAATACTGCGATCAGCAGACCTGTGAAAATTGGCCTGGCAGATCTTTTGACCTCTGCTGTAGCCAGTTTTTGAAATGGCCCCCAAAATCCCAGTGGCCGCGCACGGACATAAAAATCACTCAGCAGCTGTTCAGGATCAGGTTTTGTAAGCAGGGCCACAATAATCCAAAGTAAAGTTGTAATACCCATGACCAGCAAGGTTTGCCAGTACCAGGCAATGATCAATACTGAGGCGCCAGATACCCCGGCCATAACCAGCAATTTCGGTCCGACAACAACCAGGCAGAAAATGGCTGCTCCGCCAAAGGAAGCCGCTACCCTTGCCGGGCCATTAAAGCGCCACCACCACCATTGTGCCCAGTTAGCAGGCAGCTCGGCAGCACTTAAAGAAAGCATGAATATGGCCACATCAGTGATGATCAGCACATTAAAAACAACGGCCACGGACAGGGCCAGTATAATGACCATACCGAGTTTCCCCATATGCAGGTAGTGTTTCTCTTTTGCACCAGGAACGAACCAGCGCTTATAAATATCGCTGACCAATACCTGGCTGCCAAAATTAAGATTATCACCAACTGTCGACATCGTTGCCGCCAGCATCGCAGCGATCATCAGGCCCATTGCTCCTGCGGGCAGCAGGGCTTTCATCAGCTTTCCATACACCAGTTCACGGTCAGCACCTGCTTCCCGAAGCTCAGGCCACATCACCGCAGCGCTTATGCTGGGCAGGGTAACCAGCAGCAGCAGGAGAAACATGGATATTGCCGCAACGACATACATGGTCAACGCTTCGGCAGGCGTGCGTGTAGAGAGTATCCGCTGACCTTCCATCGCACCACCCATGGGGGCTGCATCGCCGCCATAGCCGATACTTTGCCCGAAAAGCCATCCGAAAGCAGCAGCCAGCGGAAATATGGCATGTTTTTCGGGTGGCACTGAACCCAGTATTTCGGTACTTAACGGGCCGAATTTTCCGGTAATGGCTCCAACCATGGCTGTTGCTCCGCCAAAATGCTTCAGGGTGAGGTAAGCAAGCAGCAGCGTTCCGGCAAAAAAGATAATCATCTGGATAAAATTCGAGATTACTACCCCTTTATATCCTGAAGAAAATACAAAGAGCAGCGATATGGGCACAACCAGCAAAAGGGTTTGTATTTTACTAAGGTCGAATGCCGGGCCCATGATCTTACAAGCGGCAAGCAGGGTAATCCCTGTCCATGCGGGCATTGCGATCAATGAAGTCCGGATGGCGATCCATAACCTCATCGCCGAAGCGGCGCGCCTGGGAAACCTCAGGTCATAAAATTCGAGTGATGTGAACAGATTAAGTTTTCTCCAAAAGAACGCGAACAGTACCCCCCCTAAAAATAACGCCAGTCCAAAGCGGCTTAAATACCACCAGCAGATAAATCCGCCGGTGGCAACGGCCAATCCGCCATATCCTGTCGCAGCATCGGGGCTTACCAATGCAGAGGTATAGGAAATTCCGTTCAGCCAGCCGGGGATCTTTCTTCCGCCCAGGAAAAAATTATCCATGCTTTTGTTGGCAAAACGGCGGTGCCAGAATCCAATACCCAGCATAAGTAAAATGTATACCGCAACGATCCAAATGTCTAATTGAGCCCAAATCATAATTTCATTTGTGTAATGTGTAACCTGTTATCATTCTTTTATTTAAAAGTATTTAAAAGGATCCTCATAGTATGTGTGTTTAAAAAAAGGGCAGACAAGAAAATACCTGCCCTGCAGGAATCTGATTACCAGTTCGGATTTTGCACCAGTTTAGGATTCTTATTGATCTCAACCTGGGGAATAGGCCATAAATAATGTTTGCCGGGATCAAAAACCCTCTTCTCAATTGGAGTTCTTTTATAAAAGGCATCACTTGACATATTGTATCCAGTTGCCTGTACATCCAATCCATAGATGATGGCATTATCTGTAACCTCAGCAATTTTCCACCGGCGGGTATCAAAGAAACGGTGTGTCTCAAATGCCAGCTCAATTCTGCGTTCATGTCTGATTCTTTCCCGCATCTGATCTTTTGATAACCCGACCGGTAAATTTGGCATTCCTGCCCTGGTCCTGATGAGGTTTACATAGGTGTAAACATCGCCCACGGGTCCCTGAGCTTCATTCAATGCTTCAGCATAATTCAGGTATTGCTCCCCCAAACGGAAGAATATCCAGCTCCTCTGAGGAACAACTCTGGGGGTACGGCTATAATCCGGGTGGCCGATCTTTTTCAGTAAATACCCGGTTTCGGCATAATGCCCGTTGGCAAGCCTCCCGTCATACCCGCCTCTCCAAAATTGTATAGGAGTACTCCTTGGGTTGGTCGTGCGGGTCCATTTGTATTTCTGTCCGGTAAAGATAATGCTCGCATAAAAGCGGGGATCACGGTTAACATACATCCCGCGGGTACCGGCTACGTACTCACTGGTTGCCGTTGCAGCCTGATTGCTATCATTATATGTAGCGGCTTCCGGATTAAGGATGGGTGTATTGTCAGCATTATAACCCAGGATAGGACGCACCCCCTCTTTCGTCTCGTAGGCATCTACGAGGTTTTGTGTAGGACTGATCAGACCGAAATCGGCATCGACAAACCCGCGCGGCTCAGCATAACCATCATCCACACCCCCGCCTAAAATGGCAAAAAGGACTTCTTCATTAAAGTTTTTCCAGAATAATTCCTGATAATTCAGTGAAGGGTCCGGATTGTTGTTATAAAGTTTGTATCCTGCTGTCAGTGCCTGGTCAATACAGGCCTTGGCTGCAGTTGCGGCGGCCTGCCATCTGTTCGCATCGGCATCGGGAAATAACCGTACACCATCACTTGTAAAACTCGCATAGGTTGCATTGCCATTCCACAATGGACTGGCCATATACAACAGTGCCCTGGCCTTCAGTGCTAAGGCTGTAGCTTTCGATGGCCTTCCCTGATCTGCGGGATCTACGACCCTGGGCAGCAATCCGGCTGCGGCTTTATCGCATTCGGCCACCACAAAATCAACACATTTATCAATGGGCTGGCGTCTGAATTTAAGATAGTCCTCATCTAAGCCAACTGTTCTGTCCATGATCGGGACAGGGCCATAGACCCTCATCAGTAAAAAGTGATAAAAGGCCCTGAGAAAAGTAGCTTCAGCTTTCCATTGGTTGATCCGCTCCTGGGACGCAAATTCGCCTGGGATAAGTTTATTAACATTTTCCAGAAATACGTTAGCTTTCCTGATCCCGGTATAAAGGTCTGTCCACAGACCGCCCCCTTCGCTTGAGCTGTTCCAGTTGCCGGCATTCCAGTTGTTGGACTGGCTGGCCTCATAGCTCATCTCCATATCATCTGATATACCATTGTAAGGGTTCGGTGCCGGGGGATCTACCATAGCGCCTTCTTTAGGCATATGAGAATAAACATTATTTAAATAACCTCTGGTATGGGCAGGGTCCTGGAATATCTGATCGAGTGTTAAATCCCCGTCAGGAATCTTATCAAGAAAACCCTTTTTACATGAGGCAGTAAAAAGAATTATTACCAGAAAAAATAAACTTATAATTGATTTCATGATACTGTATTTAGTTGTGTATTAAAAATTAACTTCCAGCCCAAAATTGAAATTTCTCGAGACCGGATAAGTTCCTGTTCCAAAGTCAGATTCAGGGTCAATGGCTTTAATTCTGTCCCAGGTAGCTAAATTGGTGCCCTGAACAAACACCCTGACACTGGCCATGGAAATTTTCCTGGCAACACTTGCTGGCAAAGTATACCCTAACTCTGCATTTCTCAAGCGTAAATATTCACCGTTCCGAAAGAAAACAGTGGAACCCTGGCTGTTATTTTGACTCAAGGCCCTGACTGCAGGAAATTTTGCGTTTGTGTTGTCAGCTCCAGGAATCCATCTCTGATCATAGACCATCTGCATTACATTATACTCCCCTTCGTTGCTGCTAAATGGAAATGCTGTAAAGCCCTGAGTGAAAAAGAAGTCCCTTCTGCCATTTCCCATAAAAAATACAGTCGCATCAAAACCCTTGTAGGCTACAGTGCCGCCAAGCCCGAATACAATTTGAGGTTCTGAACCATATTTACCTATAAATACCCGATCCGAAACATCGATTTTATTATCGCCATTCACATCTCTGTACTTGGTATCTCCGGGACCAACCGTACCAAAGGTCTGAACCGGGCTGTTACTGATATCTGCCAGATCTTTAAAAAAGCCTATGGCCTCGTAACCCAGGTTTGCACCTATAGGCTGACCCCTGAAATCTTGCCATGGATACTGCGGTGGTGGCTGATCATTCTCTGTTATTTTATTTTTTGCAAACGTAAACGTTCCGTTAACGGAATAGTACAGACCGCCTTTAGTCGTATTTCTAAACTGAAAACTGCCGTCAATTCCTTTATTTTCAGTTTCGCCGACATTAGCATAAGGAATGATGGAAGCTGGATACCCTACATATGCAGGAACCACCTGGCGTCTTAAAAGCTGTCCTTTTCTGCGCTCGTGAAATAAATCTGCTGTAAGTGTAATCTTGCCGTTTAGCAGTTCCAGGTCCATACCCAGATCTGTTTTATAAGCTGTTTCCCAGGTGACGTTGGGATTTCCTATAAAATTTTCACTTCTTCCGTTTTCGGTAATTACCTGTGGAAAACCAAAGCTATAGCCGGTAGCACCAAGATTAAATGTGGATTGAAACAAAAACCTTTGGCCTATCTGGTCATTTCCCACTACCCCATAGTTACCCCGTAATTTTAGTGTACTCACCACATTTTTGTTCCAGAAACGCTCATTGGACACAATCCAGGCTGCTCCTATAGAAGGAAACAATCCATATCTCCTTCCTTTAAGAAAATTTTCCGAACCTGTATACCCGGCATTCGCTTCCAGTGAATACCTGGAATCAAAATTGTAAGTCAAACGGCCCACCGCATGCTGTCTTCTCTGCGGGAGATTGTTTATGGAACTGCTGGTGTTGACATTTGTATATTCCCTCCTGCTTCCCAAAATAGTCCCGGAAACATTATGCTTGCCAAAACTATGACTATAATCAACCGAAAACTGCCCGTATGCAGTCTTATAATTTTCGTTTTGAAGACTAAGGCCCAATGGGCTTGGCAATTGCACAGGAGTATATACTTTTGTAAAAGGATTATACCTGAAGGTGGCCGGGAATTCCCTGCGCACATTTTGAGTAATGTCAACTACATCATAAGTAAGCAATCCGCTTACCGACAGGCCCGGGGTTACAGATGCCAAATCCCACTTTGCACTCAAGTTACTGATCAGCGTAGTATAGTATTGCTTCGTATAGCCGGTTTTGGTAACCAGTGAATAAGGATTAATTCTCTGGTCGATATTAGGCCCTGCCGGGGCACTGCCATCAGGAAGCGTTTTCGCGCTGGTAATTGGACTATATAATTTTAACTGGGTAAAAATCGAATTCCTATCCGGGCCCGGGAAATTGGCGCCTTTTATAATTCCGGAAAGCCCCAGCGCAACCGTAAAATTCTTTGTTAAATTCATATCTATATTTGATCTGAAGTTATACTGTTTTATGGCCGTGTTGGTTTCGTATTTACTATCCGGATCTTCCTTGTATATGCCCTCCAGTAAACTATAGCCCAGATTGATATAATACCTGACAGCTTCCGAACCACCCGACACACCCAGATTGTTTGTCAGTTGTTTTGTTCTTTTTCTGAACACTTCATTATACCAGTCTACATTTGGGTAAGCATATGGATCCGAACCATCCTTAAACTTTTCAAGCTGCTCAGCAGTGTATACCGGCTGTACCGATGGCAGATTTGGATCAATGCCGGCCATGGCTTTCATATTTACCCTGTTCTCATTGATCAGCGAAGCGTATTCGTAACCGTCAATATTATCTTCTAGTCTAAATGGCGTAACCATAGCGGCTTCTGTCCTGAAAGTGACTTTTGGTCTGCCAACAGCGCCTTTTTTTGTGGTGATCAAAATCACACCATTGGCGCCCCTGCTGCCATAAACAGCGGTGGAGGTAGCATCTTTTAATACAGAAAAGGACTCTATTTCCTGTATATTCATGTTGGTCCAGTAACTATTAAGTTCACGTTCCGCTCCATCAACGATAATTAAAGGCGCATTTGAGCCGCTTTGCGAAACCAATCCACGAATAAAAATCTTGGCAGCATCATAGCCCGGCTCACCCGATGTCTGACGGGTAATGACACCGGAAAGCCTTCCTGCAATCGCATTGGTTAAAGAAGGTGTGGAATATTTCTGAACCTCCTTGACGTTGACAGATGAAACAGCACCAACCATTGTAATTTTCTTTTGGGTACCAAAGCCTACAATCTGGACTTCGTTCAGTTTCTGATTTTCCACATCAGGTTCCAGCTTAATCGTCATCGTTCTATTGCTTCCTACAAAAACCGTCTGGCTTTTGTAACCAATAAAACTTACTATGATTGAATCTTGTTCTGTTGGAATTTCCAGTATGAACTTACCATTGATATCCGTAGTAGCGCCGTTTTTACTCCCTTTCAGCACGACAGTCGCACCAGGCAAAGTTTGATCTTTCTCATCCACAACTGTACCGTGTAAAACAAAAGAAGCGCTATTTAATACCGGAGCGTAAGTAATTCCGTTTTCATGAGGATTTGTTGCCCCCATAACAAATACCGGAGCCATGCAGCAAATGAAAAGCAACCGGAATACGGAGCCCGTGCAGGCCAGGGAAACCCGGTCAATGTTTCCGTTCAACAACTTTCTGACGACAAAGTCAGGAAGCCTGAATTTTGTAAAAAAATGCATAGAATAATGGTTTAAAGGTTTAGGTTATATAAATGGTTATTTTTGTTCAATCAATTCCGTAAGTCTCAATATTCCCTTTCATCCTATCTGTTATTCTTATAAGTCGCACTTAAAATGTATACGTATTCAAAAATCATCAAAAAAACAGCGCCTTTTCCCGCACGCCCCCATTCATCCTAATTTATTATTCCAGCACCAATGACTGTCTCAACTATTGGCCCCAATTCCATTATATGAAATGGAGGCAGTTGCATTTTTATTGCATCATATACAATTATTACCGATCCCCTATCAATTTCCCGCACCGTTCGTTGTTGTATAATGATTACGTATTCATATATAACAAATTTAATTATATATTTTAAATAACCAAATAAATTTTACAACCACAGGATATTTTTAATTAAAACCTGAGGACTTTAAGAAGCTCAAAGGATATTTTTATCTCAAGAAACTACAATACAGTACATTATAATCAAATCAGCCAACAGAATGTTGCAGAATATTTTGATTATCGAACATGATATTTAAGTAAAATACCAGATATAAATGGATTCAACAAGAGTTGAATCCGCATTCATATTACGATATAGCCCTACCATAGTGAGAAAACAGAAGAAGCGCAGCAGCGTAAGTAATTAAACCCTGTCCAGTGGCTTTCTGTTTTGACCTGTCGCAGACTTGTATTTGCTTGGCGACATGCCAGTTATGGTTTTAAACTGCGCCGAGAGGTGGGCGCTGCTGCTGTAACCCATTTTATAAGAGATCTCATTGAGGTTGAGCTCTCCATATTCCAACAGCTCCTTCACTTTTTCTATCTTCTGCTGGATGATATAGCGCTCTATTGTGATTCCTTCCCCATCGGAAAACAACCTGCTCAGGTAAGTATATTCCTTGTTCAGCCTGCCTGCAATGACGTGCATCAGGCTCTGTTTGATCTCATTCAGATCTGAATAATGGACCAGGTTGATTACTTCGTTTTTGACCTGCTCTATAAGCTGATCTCTTCCTTTATCAATCAGCTCAAAGCCAAGTACCTGTAACGCAGCACCAATATCCTGCAGTTGTGCCGAACCGGGCTCCGGTTCCACTTCAACCTTCCCCAGAGAAATGTCTTTTACAGAAAAACCGAGCTGGTTCAATTGCTGATCCACAATCATGATGCAACGGTCACAAACCATATTTTTTACATAAAGGATCATATTTTCTCTGCCTTATATCCTGCGGTATCCAGCACTTCTATTACTTCTTTAGGGCTTACCGCTTCTTCTGTTTCTATACTTAGTATCTTGTCAGGATTGTCAATATCTACACTCCATTTGTCGCTGATCTTGTTTAAATATGGTGTCACCGCAGCTATACAGCCACCGCATTTTATGTTCGTTTTGAATTGAATTGTGTGCATATCTGTTTAAATTTAATGATTTATGAATTAAGTTTTGCTAATTTCAGACGGAGACTGTTGCTTACCACAGATACCGAGCTGAGTGCCATCGCTGCTCCCGCAATCATCGGGTTCAACAAAAACCCGTTGAACGGATACAATACTCCTGCCGCAATCGGGATACCAATCAAATTATAAATAAAGGCCCAGAACAAATTTTGCCTGATGGTCTTCACTGTAAGCCTCGACAACTGCAGCGCCTTTGGCACTTGCCGAAGGTCAGAGGAGATCAGGGTGATTTTTGCCACATCAATAGCAATGTCCGATCCTTTGCCCATAGCTATCGACACATCAGCCTGAGCAAGCGCCTGACTGTCGTTGATGCCGTCGCCAACCATGGCAACAACCTTTCCTGCCTGCTGAAGCTTTTTGATGAATGCTGCTTTATCCGAAGGGAGCACCTCCGCCTGATAATGGTCTATGCCTGCCTGTTTTGCCACAGCCGCTGCTGTCTGCTCATTATCCCCGGTCAGCATGTAAACAGTTATTCCCAGTTTTTTGAGTTCGGTCACCGCAGCTGCCGATCCATCTTTGACCTGATCGGCGATAGCCACCACAGCCAGCACCTCGCTTTCATCGGCAAAGTAAATAACTGTTTGTGCCTGTTCCTGCAATACTTTAGCCTGCTCCAACAATCCTTTAGCTTCGCCCTGCAGTCCACTGGCTCTGAGCTGATTTTTAACTGCCTTATGGCTTCCTGCTATATACTTTTTACCATTATGGATACCACTTACGCCCATTCCTGTCAGACTATCAAAGTTGCTGATGTCGACCGGCGTTACTCCCTTCGCTTTCAATTCATTATAAATTGCTTCGGCAAGCGGGTGTTCAGAACTTTGCTCCAACGCCGCAAATATTTGTTCCAGTGAACCTTTCCCATCGCTCAAGTTTTTGTTCCAGTAAATGGCAGTAACAACTGGTTTTCCTGCAGTTATGGTTCCTGTTTTATCCAACACTATCGCATTTACCTTGTAGCCCAGCTCGAGTGCCTCAGCGTCTTTTATCAGTATCCCTGACTCAGCACCCTTGCCTATGCCTACCATGATGGCAGTTGGCGTAGCCAAACCAAGGGCGCAGGGACAGGCGATAACCAGCACAGTGACCATAGCCAGCAACCCCTGTGTAAAAGCATGCGAACCGCCGGCAAGCGTCCAGACGCCCAGCGTGCATACGGCAATGAAGATGACCACTGGAACAAATATGCCAGCAACCTTGTCAACCAGCTTTTGTACAGGTGCTTTTGAACCCTGGGCATCCTGCACCATTTGGATGATTTGCGCCAGCATGGTTTCACTGCCCACTTTATCGGCGACAAAACGGAAGCTGCCCTTTTGATTGATGGTACCTGCAAATACTTTGCTGCCCTGCTCTTTCAGTACCGCTACAGGTTCCCCGCTGAGCATGCTCTCATCTACATAAGAACTCCCTTCGTAAAGGGTGCCGTCTACGGGGATTTTCTCTCCGGACCTGACCAGGAGTTTGTCTCCTTTCTGCACATCGGCCACAGGAATTTCCTGCTCTCCTTTTTCAGTTATCAGCAATACCATTTTAGGCTGTAAACCAATGAGTTTCTTTATTGCACCTGAAGTATTTGATTTGGCATTTTCCTCAAGTAATTTGCCCAGCATAATAAACACGATGACTACCGCAGCGGCTTCAAAATAGACATGAGGATGCAGTCCCCTGCTGTGCCAAAACTCCGGATAAACGGTATTAAATACACTGAAAATAAAGGCGATACCCGTACTCAGGGCGACCAGCGTGTCCATATTGGCTTTGCCGTATCCCGCCTGTTTCCAGGCATTAACAAAGAAACTCTTGCCAAAATAGAAGACCACTGGTGCAGTAAGTATAAGCATTATGTAATTTGCATAGGGCAGATCCATCAAAAACATACCGGTTACCACCACAGGTATAGTTAATATGGCAGCGGCGATAGTTCTCTTTTTTAACGCTTTATAATGATGGGCTTGTGCTTCTGCCTGTTTTTCATTGCCTTTTTCTGTGTCCGTATCGGTAATCAGGTCATATCCGATTGACTGTACTGCTTTTTGGAATTTAGCAGGGCCGGTCACAGCAGGGTCGTAACTTACTTTTACTTTTTGGGTAGCATAGTTTACTTCGGCTTGCGTTACTCCTTCCTGCGCAGAGATCATAGATTCTACACTTACCGCACAGGCTGCACAACTCATACCCAGTACGGGCAGCGATAAAGTATTTATATTTTTTACTGAAGCCATGTTGCTTTTATATTTAATACTACAAATGTACGGCAGGCTTGTTCTTTGGCTTTTATATAATCTAGTTTTTAACTTACATAATTTGGATAAATGACCTTTTCATGATCTCTACTTTAGCTGCTCTAACCCTATATTTGCGGCATCAAAACCATGACTAAAAAAAGATATTTCTTCCTCATCCTTATTCTGGGCTCTCTGACCGCTTTAAGTCCTTTTTCTATTGACATGTACCTGCCCGGCTTTAAGGCTATAGCACAGGATCTGGGTACTACAGAAAGCAAAGTAGCCTGGTCGCTGTCCAGCTTTTTCATTGGCATTTCCGGCGGCCAGTTGCTTTATGGCCCTTTGCTGGATCGTTATGGCAGGAAAAAACCTTTGTATATCGGTTTAGCTGTATATATTCTCACGTCGCTGCTGTGCGTCTTCGTGACCGATGTCGACAGCTTCATCGGCCTTAGATTTATACAGGCCATTGGCAGTTGTGCTGCAGGTGTGGCTTCTATCACCATGGTCAGGGATTTGTTTCCTGTCGAAGACAATGCGAAAGTATTTGCCTTGCTGATGCTCGTTCTGGGAGCTTCACCTATGATCGCGCCTACCCTGGGAGGCTATATTTCTGTTGCTTTTGGCTGGCATACGATATTTCTGGCATTGGCGGGATTAGGGCTGTTCAATTTGATCTCCAGCTGGCTGTGGCTGCCCAATAGCTATAAACCAGACACTACACTTTCTTTAAAACCTAAGCCGATCATCACCAATTTTTGGGCAGTACTAAAGGAACCGCAGTTTTATACTTATGCCTTAACGGGTGCTTTGGCTTTTGCAGGCTTGTTTGTCTATGTGAGCGGTTCGCCGATCCTGTTCATGTCAATATTCAAGGTAAAAGCGGAAACCTATGGCTGGATCTTTGCCGGTCTGTCTATAGGATTTATCGGTGCAAGCCAGGTCAATACCATAATGCTTAGAAAATATACCAGCGAACAGCTGATCTTTGCAGCATTGATCGGACAAACAATTTCGGTCATCGTGTTTCTGACCGGAAGCATAAACGGCTGGTTTGGCCTCACAGAGTCTTTGATCATGCTGTTTCTTTTCCTGGCCTGCCTGGGTTTTGCAAATCCCAATGCCGCAGCACTTTCCCTGGCTCCCTTCAGCAGGAACGCCGGTAGCGCATCCGCTTTAATGGGTGCCTTCCAAATGGCGCTGGGTGCCATTGCATCGGCTTTCATCGGTTTTTTTGAACAGACCACCCCGGTGCCTATGGTAACGATTATGACGGTCACTACCCTGATGGCATTTGCCATTCTTTATTTCGGCAGAAAAAACATTAAGAAAAAGGTCGAAGCACCGGCAGGCGGAGTAAGTACATTTCATTAATTACATTTATTATACCCCTTAAGATGCCGTCTAGGGGCATACTCATTCACACATTCTTCACACCTTGTTCACACCAAAGCCACAAACAGGTACCTTTTTGTGAAGAAAGTGTGACTCAGGTGTGTTTCATGTGAGGACTTGGCCTTAGCTAAAAAAAATTAATAAACCTGCATAGGGGTATAAGCTGATCTCGTTGTCTTATTCTAAAAATAAGATACAATGAGAAACTTTATTACTTTAACTCTACTCCTCGCCGGTCTGACTGCCGGAGCACAAAATCACATACCAGGCAAAATTCATTTTGGGCTTGTTTATCCATTGAGCACCAATGGCACTCATGCCCCCCTGGATACCAATAACTTTTCCATTAACCTGATCGGCGGAGTTTCCGCAGCCGAGCGCGGAGCAGCATTTGCCGGTCTTTCTAATGTCGTACTCAATGATGTGACAGGCACGCTGTTTGCCGGGTTTTCCAACCACGTAAAGAAGACGGTCAACGGCGCCTTGTTTGCCGGTTTTGCAAATACCTATGGCGGTGGCAAAGGCCCTGCTTTTGCTGGCTTCGCCAATGTTGCTTCCGGCGAGGTCAAAGGCGCACAATTTGCCGGCTTTGCCAATATCGCAAAAGCCGTAAACGGTACACAGGTTGGCGGTTTCATCAATGTTGCCAAGGATATAAAAGGCGCACAATTCGCTGGTTTCGCCAATGTGGCCAAAGATGTCAGCGTCTCCCAGGTTGGTGGCTTTGCCAACGTTGCAAAAGATGTTAAAGGCTCTCAGTTTGCGGGTTTTATCAATATTGCAAAAAATGTGAAAGGCGTACAGGTAGCGGGTTTTATGAACATTGCTGACAGCAGCGACTGCCCGATAGGGATCATCAACATCATCAAACATGGCGAGAAAAGCATCGGGGTTAGCATCGATGAAAATCAAACTACAATGCTGTCTTTCAGATCCGGTGGAAAAGTACTTTACGGCATCATCGGTGTGGGTTATAATTTTAAAAACGATGATGCGGTATATGCGGCTGAAGCAGGTCTTGGCGCGCATTTCTTTACTTCAAATAGCTTCAGGCTGAATACCGAGCTGATTGCCAGCTCACTGACCGACTTTGAGGACGGCGATTATTTCAAATCTTCCTTCCGTCTGATGCCCGCATTAAAGCTCACTTCTTTCCTGGAAATATTTGCCGGTCCGTCCTTGAATTTCATCACCATCAATACAGCTGAGGGCGAAAAACTAACCAAAAAGTACTTAAAGAAATGGCCGGGAGAAGATGATGAGGATTTCAAGGGGCTGTATCTGGGTTATACCGGCGGTATACACGTAAAATTTTAAGCAGATTATCTGCGTAAGGGAGCACGACGATATTATTGAACACACACAAATTCTAAAAACTATGAGAATTTTAACAGCAACAGCATTATTGAGTATTTTTTTAACCTCCTGCTCCAAGGACAGGCTTACCGCCAGCGGCGAAAAAGCCACGGAAGCAAGAACTTTAAGTGAATTCACAGGCATAGACACAGAGGGCAGCAGCGACATCCACATCGCCTATGGTACGGAGTTTAAGGTGACCTTAAGCGGTTCCAACAACCTGATCCCTTATTTTAAAACAGAAGTTGTGGGCAGCACGCTGCATCTTGGCTATAAAAACGTCAATGTAAGGCGTGATGATGTACAGGTCTATGTAACGCTACCAGTGATAAACTACATTTCAATCAATGGCAGCGGCGACATAGACCTCAGTGGACAGTTTCCCGCACTTGATCGTTTTGAAGTTTCCATCAGTGGAAGCGGGGAAGTGGAAGCAGAAAATGCGCTAACCGTAAATGACGCTTTGGTAAAGATCTCCGGTTCAGGTGAAGCTGACCTGAAGAGGCTGCAAAGCAACAAAGCAGAAGTACACATCTCGGGTAGTGGCGATGCCAGGATCAGTGTTTCAGAGAAACTGAAGGTCAGGATCAGCGGCAGCGGTGAAGTGTACTATCTGGGCAACCCCCAGATCGATTCTCAGGTCAGCGGCAGCGGCAAATTGGTCAAACTTTAACAACAACGTCATGTTAGCATTTCAACCACATCTGCAAGCATTTACCTCAGTTTTCGGGGCCATGAGGATTCCTGCAGATCAGATTCACCAATTGGAAAAAAGTGCCCCAAACCTGATGGTTTATGCCTTGCCTGTGGTATTTGCTTTTACCCTGCTGGAAGGTTTTCTGTCTCACATCGGCGAGCACAAGACCTATGAAAAGAGGGAAACCATAGGCTCATTGTTTGTCGGTCTGGGCAACCTGGCGGTAAACCTGCTGATGAAAATAGTATTGCTTTTCGGCGCCTTATGGATCTACAATGCATTGCCATGGAGAATGGAACTCAACTGGTGGATGCTGGCGCCCTGCTTTGTCCTGTACGATTGCTGCAGCTACTGGTCGCACCGCATCTCGCACTTCAACCGCTTCTTTTGGGCCACGCATGTGGTGCACCATTCGGCAGAGCATTACAACCTGACCGTGGCATTCAGACAAAGCTGGGTACAGCATTTTAAAACGGTATTTTTCATTCCGGTAGCATTGATGGGATTTCACCCGGTGGTGTTCTTTGTGGCCAGTCAGATCAGTACTTTATACCAGTTTTGGGTACATACAGAGGCAATAGGTAAGCTGCATCCTTTCATAGAGAAGTATTTTGGTACGCCCTCCAATCACCGGGTACACCATGGCAGTCAGGAAAAATACCTGGACAAAAATTTTGGTGCGGCGTTCATGATCTGGGACCATTTGTTTGGCACGTTTCAATACGAGGAAGAGAAACCTGTATACGGACTAACCACGCCTGTGGAGAACAAGACCAATCCTTTTGTGCTCAATTTTCATGAGTACAGGGACATGCTCCACGACATCAAGAACAGTGACGGCCTAAAGGAACTGTTGTTCTTCATGTTTGCGAGCCCGGCCAAAATATACCGGCACAAGGCAGAAAAGTCGGTGAAACAGATGAATATGGTATTGGCAGAAAAAGCATCTGGAGCGCGTATCATTAAGATTGAGAAAAAAGGAGAAAGAGTACTGAAGCTGGCAGGAATACTGCTCCTATTGATCCTGCTGCTGAGCCAGGCCGTCCCGGCACAAAGCAGTACGAAAGACACGCTCCCTACTCCGCGTACAGAGAATATGCTTTTCTTCCTGCAAAGAGATCCGGATGCCAATACGGTGATCTACGAACTGAACTTCAACAAAGAGGGCAAACTGGACGACCGCAACCCCGTCAGGGGTTCCTGGATCAGGTACGCTGAGAATGGCAAATGCAAGGAGCTCACCCTTATCGAGAACAAGTTTGCGTACGGGGTAAAATGCAAAGCGCTGGGCAATGAGGAGTTTGAGATTAGGCTGATGGCCTACAAAAAAATGCCATTATACCTTAAACGTTCTGAAACAGATAATAAGTATAAGATCTATATCAAGGACGAAGGCAGGGATTATTTATTGAAAAGGGTCTTCGTGAGGGTAAGGGGTGGTTCGTTCTGGTTTCCAAAAGTAGAGTACATAGATCTGATCACGGTAAACAGCGCTTCGGGTATTGAATTCCTTAAGCGGATTAATATTTAAGCCGAATAGAATTAACATATTCGAACATAGAAACCAATATATTTGAAGCAGAATTAATTAAACGTGACCGATACTTTAACGATTTACGACAACCGTACTTTTGAACATTTGTTCAAAGCCCACTACAAAGAGCTGCATGCCTATGCCGGGGTCATGCTCAGGGATGCGGATATGGCGGAGGAAATCGTACAGGGAATGTTCCTGAGGTTCTGGGAAAAACGTGAACTGCTGAATGTGCAGACTTCTGTCAAAGCTTATTTGTACAAATGTGTGTATAACGACAGCATGAATTACCTGAAACACCAGAAGGTCAAAACAAAATACCATGATTTTGCGGCATATACAATGAACAATGAACATGAACCGGCTTCTTCAAGAGTGGAGTTGAGCGAGCTGGAAATAAAACTTCAGGAGGCGCTGAACGAGCTGCCCGAGGCTTGCCGGACGATATTCCAGATGAGCAGGTTTGAGGAGTTAAAATACAGGGAAATAGCAGAACAGCTGGATCTTTCGGTAAAAACGGTAGAGAACCAGATGGGTAAGGCATTAAAGCTATTGCGTTTAAAACTGGCAGATTTTGTCACAGTGATGGCGCTTGCATTACCAGGGTTAATTAGGTATTACAGGGATTTTTTTAATTAGGGGAACAGATGACTGATGAATTATTGATAAAGTTTCTGCTGAATGAAACGAGTGAAGAGGAAGGGATAACTGTGCAGGCATGGCTGGAGGCTGATCCTTCAAACCGGGCTTATTTCGGACAGTTTGAAAAGATCTGGAATGCAGGAAAAAAACTAGCGGTCTCCAGTACGGTTGATGAGCAGCAGGCATGGCTGAAATTTAAGGAGAAAGCGGCGAACCATGAAGCTATTGTAAGGCCGTTGAAACCAAGTTTCAGCTGGTTGAAGATCGCTGCCATACTGGTCATGATCGGTGGGATCTGGATGGCCTATAGCCTGTTTGGTCCTGACCGGTATAAGGATCTTGTAGCGCAAAACCAGGTACTGACTGAGCAGCTCCCCGATGGCTCTGAACTCACCTTAAACAAAAACTCTGAGATCAGCTATGTACGTAATTTCAAAAAACACCGCCATGTAAAACTAAGCAGGGGCAACGTGTTTTTCAATGTGGCACATGATAAAGCGCATCCTTTTGTCATCGGGATCAATAAGGTTTCAGTGACGGTGGTAGGTACTTCTTTCAATATTAAACGATTGAATGACCAGATAGAGATCATTGTGGAAACGGGGATCGTACGTGTGGAACTGAACGGGGAAAAGATTGAACTTCATAAGGGTGAAAAAATACTGATCGGAAGTCCTGATGATAAACTCATCAAAGAAAAGAATACCGACCAGCTGTACAATTATTACCGCAGTAATTTATTCATTGCCAACAATACACCGCTGCAAAAAGTAGCAGATGTGATGAACGAGGCTTATGGCTCACAGATCCGCATTAGTGATCCTTCATTGGGTGCAGAAACCATCAGCACTACATTTAAGGTAGATGCCGGGCTTGAAGGCAACCTGAAAGTGATCATGGAAACAATGGAGGTAAAAATAACGCGTAACGAAAATAAGATTCTGTTGTCTAGAGTTAAATGATGAAGATAAAAACAGTCCTGCTCCTGATGATGCTCCCGGGGTTTTGCATGGCACAAAGCACATTAGTTGAATACAGGCATAACCTGGATAAGCTGATCACCTTAAATATCAGGGCGCAGCCGGTATCTGAGGTGCTCAATAAAATGAGCAAGGCAGGTGATTTTTATTTCTCCTACAATGGTAAACTGTTTAACCAGGATAGTGTGGTCAGCATCAATATGCACAACAAACCAGTCCGGGATGTCCTGGACCAGCTGTTTACTGGTAAGGTCGACTACAGGGAGATCGGTGAGCATGTGATCCTCCGCTATGCTGCCAATCATCTTACCATAGAACCGGAGAACATTACAAGTGCCGAGCGGCTCTATCTGATCAGCGGATATGTGGTCGATACGGAGACCGGGCGCAAGGTAAAACAGGCAAGTGTCTATGAAAAGCGCTTGTTACAGTCCACCCTTACTGATGACGATGGTTATTTTAAGCTCCGGTTCAAGGGTGACCATACCGAGGTGATCCTGACTGCCAGTAAGGAGAATTACCGGGATACTTCCCTGGTTTTTCTTTCTGACATTAAAGTGAAGCCGGAAGGTTATGAAGACGCTGATGCTGAAAAAGCAAATGGACTGTCGAAAAGAAATATGGCTGAGTCTGGTTTCAGCCGGTTCTTCCTCTCTTCGAGGCAGCGGATCCAGGGCCTGAATATTCCGGATTTCTTTGCGAATACTCCTTTTCAGGCTTCCCTTACTCCCGGGCTCAGCTCTCATGGCGCTATGAGCTCTCAGGTGATCAACAAGTTTTCTTTAAATATAATCGGCGGTTATACTGCCGGGGTCAATGGATTTGAGATGGCTGGTATGTTCAACATCACCAGGGGAGATGTCAAAAAATTCCAGATTGCCGGTGTTTACAATGGAATCGGCGGATCTGTGGACGGCCTGCAAATCGCCGGGCTGGCCAATGATGTAAGAACGAAAGTCAATGGTGTACAGGCAGCCGGGCTCATCAATCATGTGAAGGAGGATATGGACGGGGTGCAGATCGCCGGCCTTGCAAATATTGTGTCCAAAGCGGTACACGGTACGCAGATAGCGGGACTGGGTAATTTTTCTGCCCGGGAGACTGACGGGATGCAGATTGCAGGCCTGGGTAATATTACTTCGCGGAGCATGAAAGGTATGCAGATTGCTGGCTTATTTAACTACGCCAAAGAAATGAAGGGAGTACAGATCGGACTGATCAACATCAACGGCAACAGCACGGGTTATAGCATTGGAATGATCAACTATTCTCATCGCGGCTACCATAAGATCAGTGTGTCTGCCAATGAGACCATCAATACCAATGTGGCCATCAAAACAGGCAATTCAAAGCTATATAACATCATTCTTGCGGGAAAAAACTTTTCAGACTCTGCTAAAATAGAGGCTTTCGGCCTGGGATTTGGACATGATTTCCTGTTTAGCAATAGGGTTTCCGTTGCGGCTGAAATCAGTGCGCAGTACCTGTATCTGGGCAATTGGAACGATACCAATACGCTGGCAAGGCTCCAGACCAACCTGCAAGTGGAGCTTGTAAGGGGCATTACCATTTTTGGCGGGCCGGCCTATTCGGTTTACCGGACCGAGGGGGCAAATGGATCGCCCGGAAAAGGGTATAGCAAACAGGTCGAACCGGCAAAGCATCATAGCTTCAGTACACAGATGAAGGGCTGGATGGGTTGGAATGTCGGAATTACCTTGTTTTAAAAAGCAGGGATTGAAAACGGTCAGGCCGGCAGCAGATCAATATACCAATATCCGGCGTTTTTCATCGCTGCGGTTTCATAGGTCTTAAATACTTTTTCACCCAATTCGAATCGTATCGGTGATCTGAATATTGGTCCGTCAAATGCAAAGGTGTGAAATTCGCCATTTTCCCCGCAAGGGTCTACTCCTTTGGGCAGGTCATTGATAAAGCTTTCGTCTATTACCCGTCCGCAAAAGTCCTGTAATCCGTCTTTGGCGCAGACAACCACGGTTTTATAGCCCAGACTGATAAATTCCCTGAGCACTTCGGTGGTGTCTCTTTTCCACAATGGAAAGCGCGCGGTCATCCCTATTTCGGCAAGTTTGTTTTCCCGGTACAGTTTCAGGTCTTCAAGAAAGATATCACCAAATATGGAATGGGTAATGCCTTTTGATTTGAGCTGACTGAGGTGGTGTTGCATGGCCTGCTCATACTCGCCCATGCCGGGCATTTCTGGCAGACGGACCTGATAAAGGTCTATACCTATGCTTTCTGCCTGTCTGATTAGCAAAGAAGACCGGACGCCATGCATAGAAACCCTGTCAAAGGCATCGTTTAGCGTAGTCAGCAGGTATTTTACGTATACCGAGGGATCCTGCAAGACATAATGTAATGCCAGGGTACTGTCTTTCCCACCACTCCAGTTGAACAAACATTTATTTTTCACCGGACAGATTGATCAAGAAGTTCCCGGGTATAGATGTTTATAAATCTTTTTGCGATATACGGCTCAGGAAGAAACAGCTCCGGGTGGAACATCGCCGCCAGGGCTTGTATGCCATGGACCAGCGTACCTGCACTTGGCTGGGTGAACATATCAAAATCGGCAATGTAAACGGCTTTATTTTTCACAGCTTCCAGATCTTCCCAGCCGGGATTAGCGGAAAGCAGGTGCATTTCTTCCATGCTGCGCTCAATGTCAAATCCACAGGGCGCGATCACCAGCACTTCAGGATTGTATTTTCTGACCTTCTCCCATTTGGTCACTATAGAATCTCCTCCCGGGTTGGAAAGCATGTCTACCCCACCTGCCGCCGCAATCTGAAAAGGGATCCAGTGCCCGCAGTTGTAAATGGGCGCAATCCACTCCATGATCATGACCCTTTTCAGGGGAGCGCGGCCGGCGCGGAGCTGGTCAATGATGTCATCCAGCTTTTGCTTTAGTCCGGCGAGGTAGTGCAGGGCTACCTCCTCCCTGCCCAAAGTTGTTGCGATGGTCAATGCGCAATCAAACACTTCCTGCAGGTTATTTGGGCTCAGCGTCACCAGCGCGGGCTGTTTGCTGAGATTGGCGATGGAAGACAAGGTACAGGCAGTGTCAATGAGGCATATTTCGCAGGTATCCTGGGTAAAGATCACATCAGGCCCGATCTGCTCCAGAAGTTCCTCATCTACCCAATACAGGCTTTTGCCCTGTGCTTTTGATGCTGAGAAAATACGGTCGATCTCGAGGCTGGAATAGTTCTTGCCTTCCAGGACACAGCGAACCACTTTTGGTAAGTCTGCCGCTTCTTTAGGACATTCAAAAGTTACCCCATAAAGGTGCTCCTGCAGGCCCATGTCGTAGATCATTTTGGTGGCTGCCGGTAAAAATGAAAGGATCTTCATAAAAGATATTTATAAAAAGCCCCTTTTGTGCATTGGCAAAAGGGGCTTAAAATGATTTTATAGCATGAATTAAGAGTGCTGCAACTCCGCAGTGCTGTTCAACTGCAATGCAGGGAATTTACTTTTTGCGTATTCAAATCCGCCAAACATGACCAGGCTGTAAACTAAAGTACTGACCAGCAGGTTTCTTTCCCATGGGATCGCATTTTGAAGCGCAAGCAGGTAGCCTGCAAAAGTCCTTGGGTACATAGAGCCGGTCATCATGACCACACTGATGTCAGAAACGATCCAGTGAATAAACACACAGGCAAATGAGCCGGCAATTACTGTCCAAACATTTACTTTCTTCATATACCTGCCTACAGTCACCATCAGCATAAAGCTCAGATAGGTCCATACTGCTGCATCAAATTTGCCGTCTATGTTGTAATAAACCGTTAAATTCAAAATCAGGTCACTGCAAAAAAGGATGATCAAAGGAATCAGATAAGCTTTGGTACGGCTTTTATAATAAGATCCTCCAAACATGGCAATGGCACCGATCGGCGTAAAATTGAACCAGGATGTAAAACTATCCAGGTGGAAGAAACGCGTGGCCGCAGCAGCAATAACGATCAGGATTAAGATGTAATTTCTGATGTTGATTTTATCTAATGACATATTTGTAGTTTTTTGAATCGTGTAAAAATATCAATTCTTTATCTAATATTAAAACTTACACCGGCATTCATGTTAAAACCCATACTGTTGTAACCATAAAACTCGTGATATTGCTCGTCAAGAACGTTCTTAAGATCTGCAAAAAGCTTTACTCTTTTATTAAGGAGCGTGTATTCAGCATAGAAATTCAGGAGTTTATAAGAAGGCAGGTCTTCGATGACATAATCGTTAAAGTTGCCATCTGTACGTGATCCGTTGTATTTGAACGAGGAACTCACATAAAGGGCGTGGGTCGCTTGCGCACCTGCGTTAATCCCAATAATGTGCTTTGGCCTGCGCAGCAGATAATTTGAAACTTCATTGGTTATGAAGTTGAACTCTGTTCCCTCCACATAAGCATAGTATCCGTTGATATTGAAAACACCGAACTTGACAGCGGGCTCTACCTCAAAACCTTTGGCAGTCTGACTGGCCTGGTTCACGTAACCCACATTTCCATATACGATGGCATTGGTCAGGTCTCTTTTGAAGCCAGCGGCGCGCAGGCTGTATTTGTCATCTGCAAAACTGATGTTGACACCTGCCTCGTAGTTTTTGGATTCTTCAGGATTGAGGTCCAGGTTGGCACCAAATGCGCCAAACAGATTTTCTAAGGTAGGCGCTTTAAATGAAGTGGAAACGGTACCAAATAGTTTGACTTGTTTGATCACATTGATAGATGGTGTAATGTTGTAAGTATAGTTTTCTCCATATTGGTCATGTTTATTATACCGTCCGCCTATTTCGATATTGAAAATACTGAGGTCATGTGCAAAAAGCGATGCGTAGGTACTGAAAAGATTGGTAGAAGGCTTTAAGTCTGAATTGACTTTGAATTTAGTAGCCCTGTTGTCGATCCCCACTAGCAGATCGAGTTTAGAGCCAAGTTTTTGGTTATAAAAAAGATCGATGAGCTGCATTTGACCTCTCGACAGACTTTCTCCGTATTGGCTAACTGATCCGGTATTTGTTGTTTCGTAGCTATAGTTTAAATTGATCTTGCCGGTATTAAACTCATATTTTGCATTAACACCGCCATTAAAATGTTCTGCCTTATAGTTATTTGTCGGACTGTCTGAAAAAGAACTCGCATCCAGGTCGTAATGTCCGTAAAAATACCGAAGGAACGGATTGATACTGAGCTGGTCCGTCGCCTGTAGTGAGAAATTTGCGTTGACGGCTCCGGTTTTGTTTCCGTCTTTGTCAAACTCCGCGGTGCTTCCTTTGGGAACTGCTGCTTCAGAAATCCCATCGGTTTTGCCTTGTGTATAGGCGATGTTGTAAGAGAACTTATCGACATTGGCACTCATGCCTATGGTGCCTTTGTAGGTTTTATAGCTTCCGTAACTGGCTACTCCATATACACTATTTCCTGCTTTCTTGCCCTTTTTGGTAATGACATTGATCACCCCTGCTACCGCATCTGAGCCATAGATAGTAGATTGTCCGCCTTTTATAATCTCGATATGGTCTATTTGATCGATGGCGAATAGACGAAGGTCAAAGGAAGAACCTGTACCCGCCGGGCTGCTCAGTAAGATCCCATCGACCAGTACCACAGCGTAAGCGCTGGCCGCACCTCTTACAAAAAGACTTTTATTGAGTCCCACATTTCCCGTAGTTCCGCCCACCACGATACCGGCTTGCTCATTGATCAGATCAGTCAGGTTTTTTCCGTAACTCCGTTCCAGTATTTCCGGTCCAATGATCGTGACCACCTTGCCGGTCTGAGATTGCTTCTGGTCATTTTTAGTTGCAGAAATCACTACGCTATCCAGCTTAATGGCTTCCTGTGCTCTGACGGTGTCATTGATACCAAATTGCAGTAATCCCAACCCGGCTGCAATGAATAGTTTGTTGTTAATCTTCATTTTCTATTGTTTGTTTAATTTATTCTTATTCAAAAAATATGGTAAACAACAACAATAATTTTGTTGTGAGTATTACCCACAGCAAACAGTTAGATCAAGGAAATGAAATACAATAAATAAGCACTCACTCCTAGCTTCAATCCCCGAAAGCTATGAAATTATCATGCAAATGGCAGGTCTTCTGACTTACTCCCGGTAATTCTGCCTTCCCAGTCCTCATCTTTTAAAGATTCGGAAAAGTGGCTTCGATTTGAACACCGTTTTGGAGCTTACAGCTGCGGGACAGTTACGGAATTACACCGTATTCCCTTTTAATTCTTTCTTTTTTTGAGAAAAGAAACCAAAAGCGCTGCAAATGTACTTAATTATTAAGCATTACAACAAACATCATTATATTTATGCTTATAATTCTTGTACATGAAACGATTATCCCTGCTCTTTTTTATTTTTATCCGCACAACTGTGATGGCCCAAAATACTGACACTGTGTATATTGAAAACCTGATGCTCAAACATGCAGATCTTTTTGCCGGTATACTGAATCATCCTCAAAAAAACCAGGTGCAGGTGCTGTATACGCAGGTAGACCGGGACAGCCGAAACAAGCCTGCATTTAAAACTTTCAGCTACAACCTGGATGATCACAGGTATTTTTACCCTGCCAGCACTGTTAAGCTCGCAGCTGTCATTTTCGCCCTGGAAAAGCTCAATGCATTAAAAATAAGAGGGCTGACAGTAAAAAGCACCATGATTACCGATAGTGCTTATGCCGGGCAGACCAGGGTGTTGCGGGACAGTACTGCAGAAAATCAATTGCCATCTCTGGAACATTATATCAAAAAAATCCTGCTGACCAGTGACAACGACGCGTTTAACCGCTTATTTGAATTCATCGGCCGGGCAGAGATCAACAGCAAGCTGAAAAAAAATGGCCTCAATAACAGCAGGATCCTCAACAGGCTGGCCATCGGCGATGCGGGGGAGCCCGCAAAGCACACCAATCCCATCAAATTTTACAATGGGGATAAGCTGATATATGATCAGCCGGCACAGTATGATTCCCTGGAATACCCGCTGGACCTAACCAATACAACCATGGGCATTGGTTACCTGGACAGTACCGATAAACTGGTCAGCAAACCTTTCAGGTTTGAAAACAAGAATGCTTTCGCCATTTCAGACCAGCAAGCCCTGATGAAAAAGCTGATTTTTCCGGAAGCTTTTCCGGCAGAAGAAAGGTTCAACCTCAAAGCTGCAGATTATAAGCTGATCTATACCTTTATGAGTAAGCTCCCTACCGAAAGCGACTATCCTGCCTATGATCCTAAGGAGTTTTGGCCGACCTATGCCAAAATGCTCTATTATGGCCGGCAAAAGGACGCAGAGCTTGATCCAGACATCAGAATCTTTAACAAGTACGGCGATTCCTATGGCTTCATCATTGACAATTCTTACTTTGTTGATTTCAAAAATAATATTGAGTTCTTTCTAACCGCTGTGGTCCAGTCTAACGAGGATGGCATCTACAATGATAATAAATATGAGTACGAGACAGTGTGTTATCCCTTTATGAAGAATCTTGGCAGGGTCATCTACGCAGAGGAACTGGAAAGAAAAAGAACACATCCTGCGGACCTGAAAAAATTTAGGATGCAATATTAACAATTGGCCTGTCTGATGTAGCGATTGCCTGGCCTGGCTCGTCATGTTTGATAAGTGCCCGGTATTGCTTTGAATAGTGGTGCATGAGATAAATTTAAGCAGCAGGGAAAATTTAAGTAAATTAATTACGTTAATTTGTACCATAAGTTTTAACACTATTTAACACTAAGAGTTTTACGTTTTTTTGATCTTTATCCCATGTTTAAAGAAATTCGCAATAGGTATATCCGTTATTTAAGTATATTCCTTTATTGTATCATCATCTTCTTTTGTGCGCTGCAACTCAACTTCTTATGGCTCTTTGGATACTCCCCCTCCCGTAAAGACATTAAAACCCCTACCCTTCGTGTAGGATCAGAATTGTATACTTCAGACGGCAAACTGATAGGCCGCTACTATAAAGAAAACAGGACTCCGGTTAATTTTAATGAAATTGCCCCAAGTGTCATCAACGCACTGGTTGCCACTGAAGATGCCCGTTTTTACAGTCATATGGGTATAGATTTCCGTTCGTTATTATCCAGCTCGATCTCCACCGCTACCGGAGACAGGCGTGGTGCAAGTACCATCACACAGCAGCTTGCCAAAAACCTTTACCGCACCAGATATAATAAATCCCAGGGTCTCCTCAGTAAAATTCCCCTGTTGCGCACCATCATCCCAAAACTCAAGGAATGGCTGACCGCCGTCAAGTTGGAATCCAACTATTCTAAAAACGACATCATCACCATGTACCTGAATACTGTATCATTTGGTAACAATGCATATGGGATAAAGACGGCCTCCAGGATCTATTTCGATAAAGAAGCTAATGAACTGGACATACCTGAATCCGCTCTGCTGGTAGGTATGTTAAAGGGGACTACGATCTATAATCCGATTAAAAATCCTGACAAGGCCCTGGAAAGACGCAATGTGGCCCTGACCCAAATGAACAAATACGAATACATTACGGCCGCGCAATTAAACACCTTCAAAAACGCACCGCTTAAGCTTAAGGAAGGACGTGTAGACGAAGGCAGTGACGGCGATTCCTACCTTAGGGCAGCTGTGGACAAATATCTGGATAAATGGTGTAAAGACAACAATTACAATCTTTATGAAGATGGCCTGAAAATCTATACGACTATAGACTCCAAGCTGCAGAAATACGCCGAGGAAGCCGTTGCAGAGCAGATGAAATCTTTACAACGCAGGTTTTATAATGTATGGGGTGATGAAGATCCATGGGAAGATTCTGAAAAACAAAAGGTCGACTACCCTGCAAGAGCGATGAAAAACCTGCCCATCTATTCCCTGCTGCAAAAAAAATTTGCAAATACACCTGATTCTGTCACGGCTTATTTTAACAGGAAAAAGAAGATGAAGATCTTTACCTGGAAAGGCGACCGCGACACGTTATTCTCTACCATGGATTCTATCCGCTATTATGGCAAAATATTGAATACAGGTATGATGACCCTCGATCCTTTTAACGGCAAGATCAAAGTTTGGGTGGGCGGCATTGACCACAAATTCTTTAAATATGATCATGTAAAGCAATCCAAAAGACAAGCAGGGTCCACATTTAAGCCTTTTGCCTATCTGGCCGCCCTGGAGCAGGGAATGAGTCCATGTGATAAATTTACTGACAAGCCAGTCAGGATCGCTTACCAGGAAAAAGGCAAAACAGAATATTGGGAGCCTAAAAACTCTGACTGGAGTGTCACTTACCGTGAAATGTCCTTACGCTGGGCCATGGCCAAATCGGTAAATACCATTACCGCACAGGTAACAGATGCCGTGGGTGCTGAAAATGTGGTCAAATGGGCACATGAATGCGGTATAGACAGCCATCTGGCCTCAGTACCCTCGGTTAGTTTAGGTCCGAATGATGTCTCGGTATACGAAATGGTAAGGGCTTATGGTACTTTCTTAAATGACGGGATCAGAACTGATCCTATTCTGGTAGAAAAGATCACGGATCTGGACGACAATATCATTGAAGAATTCACCGCAAAAATGAAACGTGTACTTACAGAAGAAATTTCCTGGCTGATGCTATATATGTTCAGAGGCGGTATGGAAGAACCCGGCGGCACCTCACAGGCGCTTTGGGAATGGGATCTTTGGAAAAAGAACAACCAGATCGGCGGGAAAACAGGTACTTCATCTGATTACGTGGATGCCTGGTATATGGGCATTACCAAGGATCTGGTCACCGGTGTATGGGTAGGCTGTGATGAGCGTACTGCACATTTTCAGAATGGGGAAACTGGGGAAGGGTCCAGAACTGCCCTTCCTATTTTTGCCAAGTTTATGGAGAAGGTCTATAAAGATCCGACTACGGGTTATACCATGGGTCCCTTCCCAAAATCCAAGGTTAAAATCACGAGGGATATCAACTGTCCTTCACCGAGATTTGAGGTAGACACTACAGAAAATGACAGCCTCCTGGTCGACTCCTCAGATTTTGAAGTGCCCGTAATGGAAGAAACACCTGAGCAGCCTGTTCAAAACCAGGAAGTAATCACACCGAAACCTGAAGAACAAAAACCTGTTGAGCCTGTTAAACAACCTGCTGTGGCTGTTCCGCTTACCAAAAAGGAAGAGCGTCAGTTGAAAAGAAAGCAGAGACAGGAAGAAAAAGAGCGAGAAAAAAACAACAACAACTAGCCTGAAACCCCAAACAACTATTATTGCTAAGATTACGTACATTTAATTATACAACTAAACTATTCATATGACAAGGAGCTTTACATTTTTGAGACGATCAATCCCGCTGCTGATCATCCTTATGGTATTTGCTGTTTCGGTTCAGGCTCAATACTTTGGACAAAACAAAGTGAGGTATAAGAACGAAAAGTTCAAAGTTCTGCAGACACCACACTTTGAGCTGTATTATTACCTCAAAAATGAAAAGATGATCCATAAGATCATTCAGGAAGCTGAAACCTGGTACAAGATGCACCAGGAGATCTTCAGAGATACTTTCCTGAAAAAGAACCCTATCATTTTATACAGCAACCATCCTGATTTTCAACAGACTACAGCACTTCAGGGAGAAATCGGCATCGGTACGGGTGGTGTTACGGAGGCGCTGAAGAACAGGGTGATCATGCCGGTTATGGAATTGAGCAATCAAACCAGGCATGTACTGGGCCATGAGCTTGTCCATGCTTTTCAATACCATATCCTGTTAGAGAAAGATTCTGTTGGTCTTGAAAACATCAGTGAGATCCCTTTGTGGATGATCGAGGGTATGGCGGAATATTTGTCTGTCGGAAAGGTAGATGCCTTTACCTCCATGTGGATGCGGGATGCTTTACTCAATAGGGACATCCCTTCTTTGAAAGACCTGACGAATTCAAATAAGTACTTTCCTTACCGTTACGGACAAGCGTTCTGGACCTTTATAGGGTCCATGTACGGAGATACGACGATTGTTCCCCTGTTTAAGGCAACCGCAAGATTCGGCTATGAAAATGGATTAAAATATACTTTTGGTTACGATGACAACACGCTTTCAGGTCTTTGGAAGAACGCGATCGAATCTCACTACCGGCCCATGCTGAAAGCAGACAGTTCACAGGTTAAGATCAGTGGCACGAAGATCATCGACAACAAAAATGCAGGCAATATGAACGTTGCTCCTGCGGTTAGTCCTGACGGCAAGTACCTCGCTTTTCTTTCGGAAAAAGATCTCTTTGGAGTCGATCTTTTCCTTGCAGATGCCAGGACAGGCAGGATCATCAGAAAGCTGAGCAGCCAGGTCTCAAATTCACACATCGATGATTTTAACTTTATAGAATCTGCGGGAACCTGGTCTCCCGACAGCAAGCAGTTTGCTTTCAGTATATTCAGTAAGGGCAAGAACCAAATGATGGTC
Source organism: Pedobacter ginsengisoli (assembly GCF_030244015.1). Taxonomy (GTDB): domain Bacteria; phylum Bacteroidota; class Bacteroidia; order Sphingobacteriales; family Sphingobacteriaceae; genus Pedobacter; species Pedobacter ginsengisoli. The sequence goes on along the minus strand of NZ_JASSYX010000001.1, from coordinate 1,151,597 downwards.
ATCAACATTGACAACGGAAGTGTGGCGCTGCGCGCGGATATGGGCAAAGTGGAGCAATTCGGGAACCTGACCTGGTCGCCAAACGGCGAGGATATTGCCTTTTCCGGAATGGTCGAAGGCCAGGGAGACATTTTCTCTTACAACCTGAAAACCAAAACGGTCACCCAGATCACCAATGATGTTTTTTCTGATTATGCCCCAAGCTATTCGCCTGACGGAAAAAAGATTGTTTTCTCTTCAGACAGGGCTGCCATCAACAAAAACGGGATCACTGCAGTGCAGCCAATTAACCTTACAGTTTATGACATTGCCAGCAAATCCTTAACAGATGTACCGGTGTTTCCGGGCGCAAATAACCTGAACGCCCAATTCTCAGGCGACAGCAAAAGGCTGTTCTTTCTATCCAACAGAGACGGTTTCAGGAATTTGTATGAATATAACCTCGAAGGAAATACGGTAAATCAGTTAACTGATTACTTCACCGGCATCAGCGGAATTACCGAGTTCTCCCCTGCCATTTCTGTAGCCAGAAATGATGACATTATTTACAGCTACTATCGCTCCCAGCGCTATACACTGTACAATTCTCCGTTAAGTAACTTCAAATCAAAATCTGTTGACCCCAACGAAGTCAATTTTGATGCTGCCGTCCTTCCGCCTAAGGAAAGTGTAGGCGTAGATATTGTCAACTCCAACCTGAATAACTTTGAAAGGTTTGAAAAGACCACTTCTGATTCTATGAAAACAGTACCATACCGTCCTAAGTTTAGGTTAGATTATTTGGCCAATAGCGGCGTGGGTGTATCTACGAGCAGGTTCGGTACCGGGATGCAGGGAGGCATTGTAGGTATGTTCAGTGATATCCTTGGCAGAAACCAGATCATTGCCAACCTGTCTGTAAATGGTGAGATTTATGATTTTGGAGGCATGGTAGGTTACATCAATCAACAAAACCGGATCAACTGGGGTGTCGCTGTATCACACATCCCGTACATTACAGGTTTCAGAGAGATTGTCGAGGACCAGCTAACTTATAATAACGGCGAAAAGCTTGATGTAATCAACGACCGGACCAACCTGATCAGGACATTTGAAGACCAGGTACAGCTGTTTGGCTCCTACCCTTTCAGCAAAGTACACAGGTTTGAAGCCGGGGGCGCATTTTCCTACTACAGCTATCGTGTTGACCGTATCAGCAACTATTATACCTACGACGGGTTGTATCTGACATCAGAGCGCTCAAAAATTCCAACAAGCCAGGCTACCAATGAGTTTGGATTCCCTTTGAATTCATTTAATATATTTCAGGCCAATGCATCCTTTGTCGGAGACAATTCTATAAACGGACTGACCTCTCCGCTGGATGGTTTCAGATACAGGGTAGGTGCCGAAAAGTATTTTGGAGACTACAATTTTTCTGCAGTAACTGTTGATCTCAGGAAATATGTCCGCCTTAAACCAATTACACTAGCTGCCAGGACATATAATTACCAGAGGATCGGTAAAGATGGTGAAAATCTATACCCCCTGTTTGTAGGCTATCCATACTATATCCGCGGATATGAAGCAAATTCATTGTATAAGAGCCAGAACCAGGATGGCACCTTCGACATCAATCAGCTGTCAGGAAGTAAAATGGCAGTATTCAACTTTGAAATCAGACTTCCGTTTACAGGTCCTAAGAAGCTGACGCAAATACCTTCCAAATTTTTGTTTTCTGATCTGAATCTGTTCTTTGATGCAGGTCTGGCATGGAATGAAGATTCCAAAGTGGTTTTTAAAAGCCAGCCAACCTATGAAACTGTTAATGTACTCGATCAGCAGGGACAACCTATTCTGGATGATGACAACAATCCCATCACTACTAAGGTCACGAACGAACGGGTTCCGGCATTAAGTGTAGGTATTTCTCTGAGGGTTAATGTATTTGGGTATTTTGTACTGGAACCTTATTATGCTTTCCCTTTCCAGCGCAAGGACAAATCCTCGGGAGTGTTCGGATTGACCTTTGCACCAGGCTGGTAATTTACAGCCGACCCAGGACATATCACCACATTAGGTATCACTCAAAGCCTGAATACCATGTATTCGGGCTTTGTTATTTAAAAAGCTTAAGAGAGTATGGCGAAAGGCAGATTAACCTGGTTTACGATCTTCTTCCCCGACATCAGGTGTTCAAAATCCAAGCCAATGGTCAGATCGATCCAATCCGGGTTGCAGGATCTGACCACCCTTTCCTTTTGCATCCTTGTAAACCTGCTCATTAATTTAAACCTGCTCAATGCCTGCACTTCAGTTTTAAACTCTTCAAAGTACACCAGACGGGTGAGCTGCTGGGCATTATCAAAGAACAGGCTCGGCATCTGTTTGTAAAAATCTAATGTCTTAATGAGATCTGAACTCATTCCAACGTGTAAACTAGTACGGTTTCTGTCGGTTACGATATAGACGAATTTTTTCATGTCTTTAAGCTTAAATGGTTACAAACTAATTTAATTAGTACACTTGTTGGTTATTTCAATAAATATTACTAACTTTATTGGCACAATAATACTAACTATTTTAGTAAAAACAAATAAATATTAAATTTTTATTTTATGTCAAATATTTCATCCAATCTTAAGTACTTAAGAAAGAAAAAAGGCCACACACAGCAGCAATTTGCTGATGCTATGGAAATTAAGAGATCTCTTATCGGAGCTTATGAAGAAGACCGGGCAGAGCCGAAATATGATTTACTAAAGAAAATAGCAGAATATTTTGATTTGACCATTGATGAATTTATCAATGAAAATATAAATGACAACTGGAAACCAAAGCCAAAAAGCCAGGGTTCTAACCTGCGCATACTGAGTATCTCTGTTGACAAAGACGACAACGAGAACATCGAAATGGTCCCGGTTAAAGCAAGCGCGGGCTATCTTAATGGTTTCTCTGACCCCCAATATATTAAAGAGCTGCCCAAATTCCAGCTCCCGCTTCCTTTTTTAAGACAGGGAACCTTCAGAGCCTTTGAGATTATCGGCGACTCTATGCTCCCCATCCAGTCGGGCAGCATCATCCTGGCAGAATACCTGGACAACTGGAACGACGTTAAAACTGGCGAGACCTATATCATCATCAGCAAAAATGAAGGCGTAGTCTACAAAAGGGCCGGAAACCGTTTTAAAGACAACAAAGAGCTAAAGCTGATATCTGACAATAAAGTATACGATGCCTATACGGTAGCCGCTGAAGATATTCTGGAAATCTGGAAAGCAAAAGCCTACATTTCCTCTACCCTTCCCGACCCTACACCTGAGCCTACAATTGAGACCCTGACAAACATGATGTCGCAAATGCAAAAATCAATCTCGCAGTTAAACAAGAACTAAGGTAACGAGCCTAAGCGCAGGAACACATTAAAAGATTAACAGTTCAATGAATAAAGAAAGCAGATTATTAGTCTGCTTTCTTTATTTTTGAGCATAATGAATACAGCCGAACAGTTTATGAAAGACAGGTTACAAAGCAGAACCGACAACGGCTCGCTCAGAAACCTGTCTTCCAGCCATCTTCCCGTTGATTTCTGTTCAAATGATTACCTTGGCTTTGCCAGATCAACAATGCTAAAAGAGCAGATTGATCAGGAATTAAATAAACACAGTCTTTATCAAAATGGATCTGGCGGCTCAAGGCTGCTCAGCGGAAACACTGAATATACAGAAGAAACCGAATCTTTCATTGCGGTTTTTCATCAAGCGCAAGCTGCCCTGATCTTCAACTCTGGTTACGATGCCAATCTAGGATTGCTCTCCTGCCTCGCACAGCGCGGCGATACCATCATCTCAGATGAGCTCATCCATGCCAGCCTTGTAGACGGGGCCAGGCTTACCTATGCCAGTCGGTATACCTTCAGACACAACGATTTAAACGATCTGGAAACCAAACTTAAAAACGCCAAAGGCAATAGCTATGTCGTCACAGAAAGTGTATATTCTATGGACGGTGATACCGCCCCCTTACCGGAAATAAGCGCATTATGCGACCGGTACAATGCCAATCTCATTGTAGATGAGGCCCATGCTCTGGGTATAATTGGTGATCATGGCAAAGGATTGGTTCAGCACCTGGGCCTTCAGGACAAAGTTTTTGCAAGAGTGGTCACATTTGGTAAAGCGCTGGGTTGTCATGGTGCTGCCGTGCTCGGCAGTTTAGCGTTGCGCCAGTACCTCATTAACTTTGCAAGGTCTTTTATATATACTACCGCCGCCCCAATCCATACGATAGCCGCAGTAAAATGCGCGTATCAAATGCTTTTGACGACAGACTTTAGTCTTATAATCAGAGAAAAGATCAAACATTATGCTGATCTGGCAAACACTACAGGCCTTAATCACCCGGCCCCTACACCAAGCGCCATCCAAACCCTGATACACCCGGGAAACACTGCAGCCAGAACTGCGGCAGCGTTGTTGCAAAACAAAGGGATTGATGTAAGGGCCATATTAAGTCCTACCGTCCACGCAGGACAGGAGCGGCTCAGGATTTGCCTGCATACCTACAATACCGATGAAGAGATCAAACAACTGGCCACAGAACTAGCCCAACTAAAAAGCAATGAGTAATATCTATTTTGTAACAGGAATCGGAACCGGGATAGGCAAGACAGTAGTAAGCGCCATCCTCACCGAAAAATTAAATGCCGACTACTGGAAGCCCATACAATCGGGTGATCTGGAGATCAGCGATAGCCTGCTTGTCAAAAACCTGCTCAGCAACACAAAAACTGTCATCCACCCCGAACGCTACAGACTGGGGCAGCCCCTGTCACCGCACTTATCTGCCAGGCTCGACGGTATAGAGATCAGCCTGGCAGCGATACAAGCACCCCAAACAGACAATGACCTGATCATTGAAGGCGCAGGTGGCTTAATGGTACCTTTAAACAACGAAGACCTGATCCTCGACCTCATCAAAAAAACGAATGCTAAAGTCATTGTAATCTCTCAAAACTATCTGGGAAGCATAAACCATACCCTGCTCACTTTAGAAGTACTCAAAATAAGCCAAATAGCGATAGAAGGCTTGATATTCAATGGTGTTTCAAATCCGGAAAGCGAAGCCTATATCAGCCAGTACAGCAAAGTAAGAGTACTGGGCCGGATTCCTAAAATAAGTGTCATAGATAAAGAAAGCATCAAAGAAGCGGGTAAGTATATTACCTTGTGATCAATATGGACGACAACAAAAAAGGGAACCATATAGGTTCCCTTTTTTTAATATCAGATAATTTTATATCTATTTTACTGCATCAATTACCGCTTTAAAAGCTTCCGGATGGTTCATCGCTAAATCAGCCAGAACTTTACGGTTCAAGCCAATGTTTTTAGTGGCTAACTTACCAATCAATTGAGAGTAAGATATACCATGCTGACGTGCTCCAGCATTGATACGCTGAATCCACAATCCGCGGAACTCTCTTTTCTTAACTTTACGGTCACGATATGCATACTGCAAACCTTTTTCTACCGTATTTTTAGCAATGGTGAAAACCTTGCTTCTTGATCCCCAATAGCCTTTGGCTAAATTTAAGACCTTTTTCCTTCTTCTTCTCGAAGCTACTGCGTTTACCGAACGTGGCATGTTTTAATTGTTTTTGATAAACGGTGTTGCGTATTACAGCAAACTTATCTACCGGTTACCTGGTTAAAAATTTAATTATTTACCGATTGCAAGCATACGTTTAACGTTGCCCATGTCAGCATCAGAAACCATTGATGTTTGACCTAAGTTACGCTTACGTTTAGTCGACATCTTAGTTAGGATGTGGCTTTTGTATGCGTTCTTTCTTGCGATTTTACCTGTTCCAGTAAGCGAAAAACGCTTTTTAGCACTGGAATTGGTTTTCATTTTTGGCATAACCTGTGTTTATTTATTTAATTTATTTATTTCTTAGCAACTTTTGGCGCAAGTGTTAAAAACATACGCTTTCCTTCCAGCTTAGGCAGCAATTCTACCTTACCGATATCTTCTAAAGCCTGGGCAAATTTCAGCAACAAAATCTCTCCCTGCTCTTTATAAACAATCGCCCTTCCTTTAAAGTGAACATAAGCCCTTACCTTCTCACCGTTCTCCAGGAAACTGACCGCATGTTTCAGCTTAAACTGAAAATCGTGATCATTGGTATTAGGACCGAACCTGATCTCTTTGATAACTGTTTGTTTGGCATTGGCCTTAATCTCTTTCTGCTTTTTCTTTTGCTCGTAAACAAACTTGCTGTAATCGATTATTCTGCATACAGGCGGCACTGCATTCGGAGAGATCTCTACAAGATCCAGCTCCAATTCGTCTGCTAGCGCCAAAGCTTTTGCCAAAGGATAAATCCCTGGTTCCACATTATCCCCAGCTAACCTTACCTCTTGTGCTCTGATAAACTGATTAATATTATGTTCTGCTTCTTTTTTCTTAAAAGGAGGACGTGGTCCCCTGTTAAATCCTGGTCTGCCTAATGCCAAATTTGTATCCTGTTAAACTGTTATTTCTTTAATTAATAATTCACTAAACTCATGCAGGTTCATCTCACCCAAATCCCCCTCACCATGCTTCCTTACTGATACCTTTCCCTCCGCACTTTCCTTTTCACCGATGATCAGCATATAGGGTATCTTTTTCACCTCTGCATCCCTGATTTTCCTTCCGATCTTTTCATCTCTAAAGTCAATCAGCCCGCGAATATCGGAATTATTTAGTTCATCTGAAACTTTTTTTGCATATTCTTCATACTTTTCAGAGATAGGCAGGATAATAAATTGTTCCGGTGACAACCACAATGGGAAATTACCTGCACAATGTTCAATCAACACTGCTATAAAACGCTCCAAAGAGCCGAATGGCGCTCTGTGGATCATCACCGGTCTGTGTTTCAGATTATCGCTTCCTGTATATTCCAGTTCGAATCGCTCAGGTAAATTGTAGTCTACCTGGATCGTGCCCAGCTGCCACTTCCTGCCCAAAGCATCCTTGACCATAAAATCCAGTTTCGGACCGTAAAATGCTGCCTCTCCGTATTCAACAACCGTAGGCAGCCCTTTCTCTGCAGCAGCCTCTACAATTGCTGACTCTGCAAGATGCCAGTTTTCATCCGAACCAATATATTTCGTCTTATTGTCAGGATCCCTTAAAGAAACCTGTGCAATATAATCGTCAAAACCCAGCGACTTGAACACATACAATACCAGGTCAATCACTTTCTTAAACTCTTCCTTCACCTGATCAGGCCTGCAGAACAAATGAGCATCGTCCTGTGTAAATCCGCGTACCCTGGTCAGGCCGTGCAGCTCTCCGCTTTGCTCATAGCGGTAGACTGTCCCAAATTCTGCAAAACGCAAAGGAAGATCCTTATACGAACGAGGTTTTACTTTATAGATTTCGCAGTGGTGCGGACAGTTCATGGGTTTAAGGAAAAACTCCTCACCTTCCTGCGGTGTTTTTATCGGCTGAAACGCATCCTTGCCATATTTCTCATAATGACCGGAAGTAATGTATAAATTTTTATGCCCGATATGCGGGGTTGCTACCTGCTCATATCCCGCCTTAGCCTGTGCCTTTGTTAAAAACTGAACCAGACGCTCACGCAAAGCAGCACCTTTTGGCAACCACAACGGCAGGCCCATGCCCACTTTTTCAGAAAAAGCAAACAATTCCAGTTCCTTACCAAGCTTGCGGTGATCCCGCTTCTTAGCCTCTTCGATCATATGAAGATATTCAGTCAGCTCACTTGCTTTAGGGAAAGTAACCCCATAGATCCTGGTCAGTTGTTTCCTGGTTTCATCCCCGCGCCAGTAAGCACCGGCCACGTTCATCAGCTTTACTGCTTTTACAAAACCAGTATTCGGGATATGCGGGCCGCGGCAGAGATCTGTAAAAGCACCCTGTGTATAAAAAGTGATCTTTCCGTCTTCAAGACCTTCTAAAAGGTCCAGTTTATATTCATCACCTTTTTCATTAAAATAAGCGACCGCATCGGCCTTTGAAATTGCTTTACGTTCAAATACTTCCTTCTGTCTTGCCAGTTCCAGGATCTTCTCTTCAATGGCTTTAAAGTCATCCGAAGAAAACTCGCGGTCCCCAAAGTCGACATCATAATAAAACCCGGTTTCTATAGCGGGGCCGATTCCGAATTTCGTACCCGGATAGAGCGTTTCCAATGCCTCGGCCATAATGTGCGCCGAAGAATGCCAGAAAGTGGCTTTACCGGCAGGGTCATTCCAGGTCAGTAATTTCACAGAAGCATCAGACTCAATCGGTCTGGATGAGTCCCAGATCTCTCCGTTCACTTCAGCAGCTAAAACGTTGCGGGCCAGGCCCTCAGAAATTGACAATGCAATTTGGTGGGCAGTCGTGCCCTTTTCGTACTGACGGCTTGAGCCATCAGGCAGTGTAATGTTAATCATCTACAACTATGATTTAAAAAATTAAAAAAATGTATGTTACCAGATCACCTACAATGTGATCGTTTGAGGCAAAGTTAATTAATATTCCGTACTTTCCAGCCAGCCATTTGCCAAAACATCAGCTAAATGCATCGTTTTAAGCGGAATATTATTTTTATCAATGTAACCCTGCAAGTGCATCAGGCAGGAAAGATCCGTAGAGATCACATATTCAGCACCCTGTTCCAGTGCGTTATTTATCTTTTGTTCGGCCATAGCCGATGAGATCGCATCAAATTTAACAGCAAAAGTCCCTCCAAATCCGCAGCACATATCTGTTTCCTTCATTTCCACCATTTCAAGTCCATGAACCTTAGACAAAAGCAAACGGGGTTCTTCCTTAATTTTACATTCACGTAATCCACTGCAGGAGTCGTGGTAAACAGCCTTGCCATCCAGCTCAGCACCGAAATAATCCTTTTTCAGGATGTTGACCAGGAAATCAGAAAGCTCAAAAATATTTGCCTGTATGTTTCTGCATTTGTTGTGCACAATAGTATTGGTAAACAGGTCATTAAAGCCATTTTTCACCATTCCGACACAGGAAGCCGAAGGCGCAACGATATAATCTGTTTCAGAAAAGTCTGCCAGAAACTTATTTCCGGTCTCTTTTGCCTGTTCCCAGTAACCGGCGTTATAGGCAGGTTGTCCGCAACAGGTCTGCGCAGAATTGTAATACACTTCACAGCCTGCCTTTTCCAGCAGTTTAATGGTATTGAAAGCAGTTTCAGGATACAACTGATCAACAAAGCAGGGCACAAATAATTCTATTCTCATCAATCAACTTTAGTTTCAACTCTTTTCAACAGCAGCAAAAATACCAAACCTATCACAAAAAATGATGCCAAAGCGATAATAGAATTCCTCATGCTTCCTGTTACCTCTTCAATGAAAGCAAAACTAAAGAGGCCAATCACAATGGCCAGCTTTTCGGTTACGTCATAAAAACTAAAATACGAAGCAGTATCCGGTGTATTCTCAGGTAAAAATTTTGAATACGTAGATCTTGACAGCGACTGTATCCCGCCCATGATTAGGCCAACAATAGCAGCCAGTCCGTAAAACTGCATTGCCGTAGTTATAAAATAGGCGCAAAAACAAGTACCGATCCATATCACTACTACAAACATCAGCACATTTACATTCCCTACCCTTTTAGCAAATGCAGACATTAGCATGGCACCTAAAATTGCCACCAACTGTATGATCAAAATTACAATAATCAGCTTTTCTGTACCCAATTGCAAGGTTTTTTCGCCAAACCCGGCTGCCGCCAGCATAATGGTCTGCACCCCCATTGAATAGAAAAAGAATGCCGTTAAAAAGGTCTTCAAAAACTTCATGTGTTTCAGCTGTACCCAAACCTTGGCCAGTTCCTGGAAACCACTTTTTACCACATGCTTATTGATTGCTTTATAATTTGGACTACCCGCAGGTAATTTCCTGAACGGGATCTGTGCGAAGCCGATCCACCATAAACCCACCAGCAAAAATGACAACCGCGGCGGGAAAGAAAGGTCAGTAATCCCAAAAAGCCCGGGCTTCAATACGAACACAAAGCAAATGATCTGCAAAAGCACACTCCCCACATATCCAAACGCATACCCTTTGGCACTTACCCTATCCTGCTGGTCCACAGTAGCGATTTCAGGCAGATAAGAATTGTTAAACATGACCCCACCTATATAACCCATTGCCGCAATGACAAAACAGATGATCCCCAGTTCCAGCGTATCCAGCTTAAAAAAATAGAGCCCGATACAGGCCAGACCACCTATATACGTAAAGAATTGCATGAACACTTTCTTATTGCCCCTGTAATCTGCCACCGAAGAAAGGATTGGCAACAAGATCACCATGACCAGGTAAGCAAAGGACAACGCATAATTGGACAATGCCGTATTGGTAAACGTATGACCAAAGAACACCACCTGGTCACCATGCTCCTTAGTTGTGGTGATGATCGTATAATAGGCCGGGAAAATGGTAGAGGTAATTACTAAATTATAGGCTGAATTGGCCCAATCGAAGAATGCCCATGAGCGGATAACTTTTTTATCGTTCTTTTCCATGTGTTCAGTAAGGCACTAAAGGTAATAATTTTTACCATCTGTTTTAATTTTTCCAGCATCAAGAAGCTCGCTGACGCGCGACAGTTTTTCAGTTTCAGTTCCGCTTTTCAAAGCCAGGACCAGATCCTGTAATTCATAAGGCTGACTTTGCAGCAGGGTTATGATCTCAAAGTCGATCTTATCCCAAACCAGGTCAAGCTCTTCCGCCTTTTTCTCCGCCAGGCAAATGTCACAAACCCCGCATTTTTCGGCATCAGGCTCGTCAAAATAAGCCAGCAACTGCTTGCTCCGGCAAACCGCCGAAGCTGTATAGGCCAGTACCGCATTGATCTGGTCTGTCAATATCTTTTTCCGGAGTTTTACATATTTCACATCAATGTCCAGATGCATCAGGTCTACCCTTGGCCTGACAAACTGCAGCTGGGGCTGATCAGTCTGCGGCAAATAGGACAAAAGCCCCTGCTCCTGCAAAAAATTCAGCTGCCTGACCACCTCATTAAAAGAAAGGGCGAGTTTCCTGGCAATATCAGCTTCCTGGATCTTTGCATACTGTTCGAAAATTCCCCCGTAGGCCCGCAGTATCGTTTTCAGCAAACGGTCATAGCCGGCATTTTCTATCTGAAACCTGTACACATCCTCATGGGATACCAGAAAAAGCAATCTCGATGGCAAAAACACATTTTCAGATAAAGTAATATACCCTTCCCGCTCTAAAAATTTCAGTGCCGACATCGCCTTCATCACCCCAATCCCAAAGCGCTTGCAATAATCTGCCAGATCGAAATCCAGGTTCAGCCCTTCTCCGGCCCCATATGCCAGCTGAAAGTAATTGCCCAGGTTGTGATACACTTTTTTAATCTCTTCTATGGAAGGGAAACTATCGGCATACCTGGCCTTGAGCGCCATTTGGTCAGACCTGTTGGCCAGCAGCACACCATAAGCCCGCTTCCCGTCCCGGCCTGCCCTGCCAGCTTCCTGGTAATAAGCCTCTAAACTTTCCGGCAGGTCCATGTGCACAACAAAGCGCACATCCGCCTTGTCAATACCCATCCCGAAAGCATTGGTAGCCACAATGATCCTGATCCTGCCTTCCTTCCATTCCTGCTGCCGCCTGAAGCGGGTCTCTCTTTCCACCCCGGCATGATAAAAATCTGCAGCAATCCCGTTTCGCTGCAAAAACAAAGCAATATCCGAAGTCTCCCGCCGGTTGCGTACATAAACCAAACCGCTGCCTTTTACATTAGCCGCAATGCTGAGCAGCTTTCTGTGCTTATCCTCATCAGCAGCCACCACATAACTCAGGTTACTCCTGGCAAAGCTCTGTACAAATATTTTCGGGTCTTTAAAAGCAAGCTTCGCCACAATATCTTCCCGCACATAAGCGGTAGCCGTTGCCGTAAGCGCCAGGACAGGCGCATCGGGAACAACTTCCCGCAAGGCACTGATCAGCAGGTACGGAGGCCTGAAATCGTAACCCCACTGAGATACACAGTGGGCCTCATCTACTGCGATCAGATTAACATCCATATAAGAGATCCGTTCCCTTACCAGATCAGAAAGCAGGCGCTCGGGCGACAGGTACAAAAACTTGATCTTTCCGTAAATGCAGTTGTCCAGCAAAATATCGATCTCCCTTTTACCCATCCCCGCATAAATAGCTACCGCATTGATCCCCCTTCTTTTCAGGTTCTCGACCTGGTCTTTCATCAGCGCCACCAGAGGCGACACCACAATACAGATTCCATCTTTAACCATCGCAGGCACCTGAAAGCAAAGCGATTTCCCACCGCCGGTAGGCATCAGCGCCAAAGTATCATGTCCATCCAAAACCGACCTGATGATTTCATCCTGCAAAGGCCTGAAACTGTCAAATCCCCAGTATCGCTTTAATATCTCTGCTTCGTTCATAAAAAGGTGCCCGGTAAAACTATAAAAATGAACTGATATTACTAAATTGCAGACAAATTAAGCACCCCCGGCTGCATATGAGAAAATCATTACTATCAATAAGTTTACTGTTAATATTTCAAACAATATATCAAGCTTCCTTTTCACAGGAAAAAAAATGGGATATAGAAAAATATTCAGGCACAGCTAAAACGTTTGAGATAAAGACTGATGAAGGCACCTGGATGAATCTCGATGTAAGCTCAGATGGTAAAGACATCGTTTTTGACCTTCTTGGCGACATTTATATCATGCCTCTGGCAGGCGGAACCGCTACACCGCTCAGCACAGGTATTGCCTGGGATGTGCAGCCGAGGTTCAGCCCCAATGGCAAATACATATCCTATACCAGCGATAAAAGCGGGGCAGACAACATCTGGATCATGAACCGCGACGGTTCTGGCAAAAGACAGGTTAGCAAAGAAACTTTCAGGCTACTGAATAATGCCACCTGGACACCCAATAGTGACTATATCATTGCCCGAAAGCATTTTACAGGCACCCGCTCCCTGGGCGCTGGTGAAATGTGGATGTACAGCATTTACGGCGGCGAGGGAATTCAGCTGACCAAAAGAAAAAATGACCAGCAGGATGCCGGCGAACCCAATGTATCTCCAAATGGCAGGTACCTATATTTTAGTGAAGACATGTCTCCGGGTCCCAGTTTTGAATACAGTAAAGACCCGAATGGCATGATCTACGCCATTCGTCAGCTGGACATGAACACCGGCAAGCTAACCAATCTGATTGCCACACAAGGAGGCGCGGCCCGTCCACAGGCCTCGCCTGACGGTAAAATGATGGCCTATGTAAAAAGGGTCAGACTCAAATCCGTACTCTATGTCCAAAACCTGCAAACAGGCGAAGAATGGCCCCTCACAGAAGACCTTTCCCATGACCAGCAGGAAACCTGGGCAATATTTGGTGTGTACCCCAACTTTGCCTGGACCCCTGATTCTAAAAACGTGGTGTTCTATGCCAAAGGTAAGATCAGGAAAATAGAGGTGGCCTCTCTGGTTGCCATGGAAGTTCCTTTCCAGGTCACCAGCAAACAGACCGTGCAGGAGGCACTTCATTTTCCGCAGCAGGTATATATGGATGAGTTTACCTCCAAGATGATCCGGCAGCTGACCACCTCACCCGACGGGAAATTTGTAGTTTTCAATGCCGCTGGCTTCCTTTACAAAAAGGACCTGCCCGATGGCAAGCCCGAAAGACTGACCAACGGCCTGGACTTTGAATTTGAACCTGATATCAGTCCTGACGGCAAATCTGTGATCTATTCTACGTGGAGTGATGAGTTTAAAGGCGCCATCAAAAAAACAGAGATCAAAGGTAAAACAGTAACCCTGACTGACGAAAAAGGATTCTATTATTCGCCCAGCTTTTCTGCCAAAGGCGACAAAATCGTTTTCCGGAAAGGATCAGGCAATGACGTACTGGGTTACAACTACGGCAAGGGCACAGGCATTTATATCATGGGCGCCAATGGCAGTGCCAAAACTCTGGTCTCTGAAACCGGCATCAGGCCTCAGTTCAATGCCGACGATACCCGGATCTTTTTCCAGGGCAATCAGGATGGCAAAAAAGCCTTCAAAAGCATGGACCTAAACGGCGGCAATGAGCGGACCCATTATACCTCCACCTATGCCAATCAATTTTGCCCAAGTCCGGACGGTAAATGGATCGCTTTTACCGAATTGTTCAACCTTTACATCACCCCGATGGTCACCATCGGCTCTCCCCTGGATCTTTCAGCTTCCAATAAAACCATTCCGCTTACCCGCATCACCAGGGATGCCGGAACCTATATGCACTGGAGTGCCGACAGCAAAAAACTCATGTGGACATTAGGAGAGCAGTATTTCAGCAGGGAGATCAAAAACACTTTTACCTTTGTTGACGGTGCCCCGCAGGAAATCCCAAAACCAGATTCAGCAGGAATCTATATGGGCCTCAGGATCAAGACCGATACCCCGACAGGCCTTACTGCCTTAAAAGGCGCCAGGATCATCACCATGAAAGGCGATGAAGTGATCGAAGAAGGTACCATACTCATAGAAAACAACAAGATTATTTCGGTAGGAAATGCATCAGAAGCCGTGATCCCTGAGAAAGCCAGGATCATCGATGTCACAGGCAAAACGATCATGCCGGGCATCATAGACGTACATGCACACCTGCGTACCAGTCCCGATGGCATCTCCCCGCAAAACGACTGGTCATACCTCGCCAATCTCGCTTTTGGCGTCACGACTTCGCACGATCCCTCCAGCAATACGGAAATGGTGTTCAGCCAGGCAGAGATGATCAAATCTGGCCGCATGGTAGGCCCGAGGCTATATTCTACAGGCTCTATTCTCTACGGTGCCGATGGCGATTCCAAGGTGGTCATTAACAGCCTGGATGACGCGCTTTCCCACCTTAGGAGGCTCAAGGCAGTTGGCGCATTCTCTGTAAAATCATACAACCAGCCACGCCGCGACCAGCGTCAGCAGATCCTTGAAGCAGCCAGACGGCTGAAGATGGAGGTTGTACCAGAGGGCGGCTCTACATTTTTCACCAATATGAACATGATTGCTGATGGCCACACCGGCATTGAACACAGCATTCCCGTTGCTCCTGTTTATAAGGATGTGATCTCGTTCTGGAACAATACCAAGGTTGCCTATACGCCGACCCTTATCGTCAGTTATGGCAGTCAGTGGGGTGAAAATTACTGGTATGACCGCACCAATGTATGGGAAAACGAAAGGCTGATGGCGTTTACCCCCCGCCCCATCATAGATGAGCGTTCACGCAGAAGAACCACCTCCGAATATGGAGATTACGGCCATATAGATGTGTCCAAAGCCGTGAAGCAAATTGCCGAGGGCGGTACAAAAGTAAATCTCGGCGCACATGGCCAGATCCAGGGACTCGGAGCGCATTGGGAACTATGGATGCTGGTACAAGGCGGCATGACCCCATTGCAGGCCATTCGCTGTGCTACTTTAAACGGAGCATCTTACCTGGGGATGAATTATGAAATCGGTTCACTAGAAGCTGGAAAACTGGCGGATCTTGTGGTCATGGATGCCAATCCGCTGGACGATATCCGGAACTCAGAAAAGATCAAATATGTAATGGTCAATGGCCGCATATACGACAGTCTGTCCATGAATGAAATTGGCGGCCGTGAAAAGCTGAGAAGTAAACTTTGGTTTGAAACCGGCAAAGGCATGCTTTACAGCTTCCCTGCCGGAGCATCTGCCGGGGATTCAGAAACCTGGACTTTTACTGTTCCGCATTGCGAATAAAAATTTCGACATTAATGATTATTGTTCCTCGGCCAATTGCTTAATGAGTCGCAGTGCATTGTCCCATTGCGGGTCCAGGCTTTTGATATAATGATCAGACAAAGGGCCCGAATCTACGGTAAACGTGGTCGTTCCCCCATGTTCAGACAACAGGTAGTGCTCCTC
The DNA here is from genome assembly GCF_030244015.1 of Pedobacter ginsengisoli. Classification (GTDB taxonomy): domain Bacteria; phylum Bacteroidota; class Bacteroidia; order Sphingobacteriales; family Sphingobacteriaceae; genus Pedobacter; species Pedobacter ginsengisoli. The sequence goes on along the minus strand of NZ_JASSYX010000001.1, from coordinate 1,135,640 downwards.
GTATTCTCCCGTTTCGGCATCATCAGCAGCATTCTCGTCATCAAAATAATTTAGTTTGAGTAGTTTTGAGGGATAACTGACGGCCACTTTTCCTTTGATCAGGTTCTTCCCTTCAGCACTTTTCCAGGTGACTGTTGCCCCTTCAGTCCAGTCAGATTCAACCACCGTCCCCTCTTCAAAAGCAGTTGCCCATTTTTTTATAAGGTCTTTATTGGTCAGCGTGTTCCAGACCTTATCGTCGGAAGCATTGATCTCTATGGATTTTTTAATCCATCCGTCAAGTTCAGGGTTATTGATGATTTCGTTGTCCATAATCTAAAACTAATAACAATCTGGTATAGAAACGTTTCAGGCCCGATTTAGTTTTCAGTAAATGAATGGCTTTTGCCGCCATATTGCGTGGCTTCTGCGGCTATATTTCCCCAATCTCTTCAAGATCCCTCCAAGGGGGTTGTAAGGTGGTTGGTGGGTCCCCAAATCTTGAAAGGATCCGGATAGGTCATTGAGATCCTATTCATATAATTAGGAGGGTATGGCTGCACAAGCCATGCAGGTACTTCGCAGCAAATGATGAGGACCACAGCGCATACGCCCGGACAGAAAAGAAACGAAATTATAAATTTTGGGCGATCACGAAGCCACTGGCCCAGGCCCACTGGAAATTATAACCACCCAACCAACCGGTTACATCCACACACTCTCCGCCAAAAAACAGGCCACTGACCTTTTTGCATTCCAGGGTTTTGGATGACAGTTCAGCAGTATCTACGCCTCCGCGCATCACTTCAGCTTTATCATAGCCCTTGTCCCCTGCTGGTTTTACTTTAAATAAGTGAATGGTCTGATGAATACTTTCCAGATCAGCTTTGGTAAGCGAAGCGACCTGCTTTTCAATAGGGAGGAATTTGGACAGCGCGTCTGTAAATTTCTTTGGGTAAATGCGGCCCAGAAAAGTAGACAACAGCAACTTGCCATTAGACTTTCTTTCCTGTTCGAGCAAATCTGTAATGTTTTGACGGGGGAGTAAGTTGATATTGATCTCCTCACCCCTCCTCCAAAACGAAGATATCTGCAGGATTGCTGGTCCGCTCAGCCCCCAATGGGTAAACAAGATGTTCTCTTCAAAGGAAATCCGGTCATTGCTGACTTCACACAAAACACTGTTCCCGGATAGCTGCGCATACCATTCCTCATCCTTTCCGGTGATGGTCAGCGGCACCAGGGCCGGTGCGGTTTCAATGATCCGAAGGCCGTACAATCTGGCAAAACGCAGTGCGAAGTCTGTAGCGCCCATTTTAGGTATAGGCAAACCGCCTGTGGCAATCACCAGTTTAGGCACTTTAAATGTCCGGGATTTACCGCCTTTTAGATAGCTGACAGAAAAAAACCCATCGTTGCTTTCAATACCAGAAACCTCTGCACCGCAGATGATCTGCTGGCCAAAGTCTGAACACAAAGCGGTAAACACCCCGACTACATCTTTGGCATTTTTACCGTCCGGAAACAATTGGCCCAATGTCTTTTCCTTGCCTGTAATGCCGTATGTTTCAAAAAAGCTGATGGTATCTTCTACCGTCCACTGCGTAAAAGCCGATTTACTAAAATGTTTGTTATTGGAAATGAACTGCTCATCGGTCGCATATAAGTTGGTATAATTGCACCTGCCGCCCCCCGAGATGAGGATCTTGGCCCCTGGTTTGTCGCCTTTTTCCAGCAGGATCACTTTTTTACCGAGGTAACCTGCCTGTACCGCGCACATCAAACCGCAAGCTCCGGCACCAATAATTATAGCATCTGCATCCATCAATCCTCTAGTATTTTTACGGCAATCCGTTTATATTGTTATTTTTGTGCAAAATAAGCATAACTTTTTCATATAGATATGGCAAAACAAATTAGTGATTTGAAATTGGGCGTATTGGGCGGCGGACAACTGGGCAGAATGCTGATCCAGGAAGCCATCAATTACAATCTGACCACTTTGATTTTAGATCCCGATAACGACGCTCCCTGTAAACACATTGCGAATTATTTTGAATGCGGTTCCATAACAGATTTTGATACTGTCTATAATTTTGGTAAAAAGGCCGATATCATTACAATAGAAATAGAAAAAGTAAACATTGAAGCACTGGACCAACTGGAAAAGGAAGGCAAACAGGTTTATCCTCAGGCCAGGGTCATCAGGTTGATCCAGGATAAAGGTGTACAGAAACAATTCTTCAAAGAAAACAACATTCCTACAGCTCCCTTTCAACTGGTAAACACCAGGGAAGACATCAAAAACAGTCACTTTGCTTTCCCTTATATCTTAAAACAGCGCCGTGATGGCTATGACGGCAAAGGCGTAATGAAAGTTAATAGTGACGCAGATATAGAAAATGCTTTTGACGCACCCTGTCTGATCGAGGAACTGGTTGATTTTGAAAAGGAAATAGCGGTGATTGTTGCCAGAAATCCAAATGGCGATGTAAAAACATTCCCGATGGTAGAAATGGAATTTAATGCCGAGGCCAACCTGGTAGAGTTCCTGATCTCCCCCTCAACTTATCCCGGGGCCATTCAGCAAAAAGCAGAAGTGATCGCCAAAAACATTGCATCTTCGCTGAATATCACCGGTTTGCTGGCCGTGGAGATGTTCATCACCCATGACGGCAACATCCTGGTCAATGAACTGGCACCGAGACCGCACAATAGTGGCCACCATACCATAGAGGGCAATTATGTTTCCCAGTTTGAACAGCATCTGAGGGCAATATTTAACTTACCGCTGGGTGATACCCGCTCCATCAGCAATGCGGTAATGATCAACCTGCTGGGTGAAAAAGGTCATGACGGCGTTGCAAAATACAGCGGTCTGGAAAAGGTTATGGCCATTGATGGGGTATATGTACATTTGTATGGTAAAAAATATACCAAGCCTTTCCGTAAAATGGGCCACATTACCGTTGTGGACCAAAACCGGGAAAGTGCGATAGAAAAAGCGAATTATATTAAAAATACATTAAAAGTAATATCCTGATGAGCATACAAGTAGGCATTATAATGGGCAGCAAATCTGATCTTCACATCATGCAGGACGCGGCGGACATTTTTAAAGATTTTGGTATTGAGTTTGAAATGACTGTTGTATCTGCCCACAGAACACCCGAAAGGATGTTTGACTATGCCAAAAAAGCGGCGGAAAGGGGTCTGAAGGTCATCATCGCCGGTGCCGGAGGCGCAGCACACTTGCCCGGTATGGTAGCATCTATTACAGTACTTCCGGTTATCGGCGTTCCGGTTAAATCGTCTAATTCTATTGACGGATGGGATTCCATACTTTCCATATTACAGATGCCAAATGGCATTCCTGTGGCTACTGTAGCACTAAATGCGGCAAAAAATGCCGGTTTACTGGCAGTACAGATCCTTTCAACAGCTGATGCTTCATTGGCTGTTAAGATGCAGGAATACAAGGATGAACTGCGCAGGAAAGTTGAAGAAAGTGCAGGAGATCTGAGAGGTTAATGTATTCCCGTCATTGCGAGGCACGAAGCAATCCCACACATGATAAGATTGCTTCGTGCCTCGCAATGACGGACGGAGAATGACGGACGATAACTAATTTAAATTCGGATCACTCGGAAATTTACTGACATGGGCATATTTTGGACCCAGATTCACAATCACTTCCCTCCAGACTTCTCCTTCGTCATCAGAAAAAACAATATCAGGATGGTACTGGTCTGATACGATCCAGGTATTTTCCACAAGTTCGCTTTTCAGTTGCTGATCAGACCAGCCTGAATATCCAATAAAGAATTTGATCTCGCTTTGCCTGATATTTCCGGTATTGATCAAGACTTTGAGTGCTTCAAAATTGCCACCCCAATAAATGCCTTTAGCGATCTCTTCCCCATCATTTAGCTTATCGTAGCAGCGGTGAATGAAATGTATCGTGTCTGTGGCAACAGGACCACCAATATATACCGGGAAATCTGAATCCCCAAGTTCCGGGATCAGGTCTTTGAGCAATAATGCACTGGGATGGTTCAGAATAAAACCTATGGTACCTTCTTCGTGGTGCTGGGTAAGCAGTACTACCGAACGTTGAAAATTAGGGTCCATTAAAAATGGCTCGGAGATCAATAATTTACCTGAGGATGGCGCGATTCGGCTTAACATTTCGGAAATTTAAAAAATTCATTAAACTAACTCTATTTTTGTATATGGAACTGACTAAAGAAAACATACAAAACTTACGCCAAGATTATCTTGCGGCAGAACTTACTGAACAGGACATAGACCGCAACCCTGTTGTTCAGTTTCAAAACTGGTTTAAGGACGCGATTGATGCCCAGCTTTACGAGCCTAATGTAATGACACTGGCCACCTCTGACCGGTTTGGCAAGCCGTCGGCGAGAATTGTACTGTTAAAGGGGGTTGACAATGACGGCTTTGTTTTCTTTACCAATTACGAAAGCAGTAAGGGACAGCACCTGCTGGAAAATCCGCAGGCCGCACTGGTCTTTTTCTGGGCGGAACTGCAACGTCAGGTCAGGGTTGAAGGCGTGGTGAGCAAAGTTGCGGATGAGGTATCCGATGCCTATTTTCATTCACGTCCCGCTGGCAGCCAGATAGGGGCTCTGGCTTCTCCACAAAGCAAGGTAATCGGAGACAGGTCTTTACTGGAAACCAAAGTAACGGAACTGACCGCACAGTATACGGGCAGGGAAATCCCGCGTCCGCTGAACTGGGGCGGCTACCTTGTAGAACCTACAAAAATAGAGTTCTGGCAGGGCAGGTCAAGCAGATTGCACGACAGAATCGTTTATGAACTTATAGATGGTTCATGGATAATCAATAGATTAGCACCATGAAAAACATCGCAGTTATCGGCTCCGGCACAATGGGCAATGGTATAGCTCATACTTTTGCACAATTTGGATACCAGGTAAACCTCATCGACGTCAGTGACAATGCGCTGTCAAAGGCACTGGCTACTATCAGCAAAAACCTGGACAGACAGGTAACAAAAGGCACTTTATCTGAAAACGAAAAAGAAGCCGCACTCGCAAATATTACAATTTTCACCGATTTGGAGACGGGTGTAGCTGAAGCTGATCTGATTGTGGAAGCCGCCTCAGAAAATCTGGAACTGAAACTGAAGATCTTCAAAGACCTTGATCATTTTGCCAGGCCCGATGCCATACTGGCCAGCAACACTTCTTCTATTTCCATTACGCGCATCGCATCGATGACCGGCCGCGGCGATAAAGTGATCGGGATGCATTTCATGAACCCTGTGCCTGTCATGAAGCTGGTAGAGGTGATCAGAGGCTATGCGACCAGCGATGAAACGACCGGCAAGGTAATGGACTTTTCTTTAAAGCTTAACAAAACACCCGTCGAAGTCAATGATTATCCGGGTTTTATAGCCAACAGGATCCTGATGCCTATGATCAATGAGGCCATATATTCCCTGTATGAAGGTGTGGCCGGTGTTGAAGAAATTGATACCGTGATGAAATTGGGTATGGCGCATCCTATGGGGCCGCTGCAACTCGCCGATTTCATTGGACTGGATGTTTGTCTCGCCATATTGCGGGTACTGCAGGAAGGTTTTGGGAATTCTAAATATGCGCCCTGCCCGCTCCTGGTCAATATGGTTGCCGCAGGTAATAAAGGCGTAAAATCTGGTGAAGGATTTTACAATTATGCAAAGGACTTTAAGAACCCGGTTATAGCTGATAAATTCGCATAGCGAATTAGACAATAAAACTTAACTTTACGCTATGAATCAAAATCTTGACCCTTCTTCTGAAAGTTTATCCCCTGTTGAGCGTGACATAGAAAGAGTACTGCGTCCACAGGCTTTTGAAGATTTTACAGGTCAGGAAAAGGTAATGGAAAACCTTAAGATTTTTGTAAAAGCAGCGAAACTTCGTGGCGAGCCGCTGGATCATGTGTTGTTGCACGGCCCGCCGGGACTGGGAAAAACCACACTTTCGTATATCATAGCCAATGAAATGAGCGTGGGCATAAAGGTGACATCCGGCCCTGTGCTGGACAAGCCCGGCGATCTTGCAGGCTTGCTGACTAACCTCGATACCGGGGATATATTGTTTATAGATGAGATCCACAGGTTAAGTCCGCTGGTTGAAGAATATTTGTATTCCGCAATGGAAGATTTCAAGATCGACATCATGCTGGAAAGCGGACCAAATGCGCGTTCTGTACAGATCAGCCTCAACCCTTTTACTTTGGTGGGCGCCACCACAAGATCAGGTCTACTGACGGCTCCGTTAAGGGCAAGATTTGGCATTAACTCCCGTCTGGCCTACTACGATGCCAAATTGCTGACCACGATCGTATTGCGGTCATCAGAGATCTTAAAAACACCGATCACCGACGAGGGTGCTTACGAAATAGCCAGGAGGAGCCGCGGTACACCCCGTATCGCCAATGCTTTATTGAGAAGAACCAGGGATTTTGCCCAGATCAAAGGCAACGGTCAGATTGATACAGAAATTGCCAGATATGCGCTCAATGCACTCAATGTGGATGAGCATGGCCTGGATGAAATGGACAATAAGATCCTCACCACGATCATTGACAAATTCAAAGGCGGACCAGTAGGCTTGAAAACTATTGCTACGGCGGTAGGCGATGATGAGGGTACAATTGAAGAAGTTTATGAACCATTCCTGATCCAGGAAGGTTTTCTGATGCGCACATCCAGAGGCAGAGAGGCTACAGAGGCTGCATATAAGCATTTGAAGAGAAATTTTCCCGGGCAAACGGGAAAATTGTTTTAAGCGAAGTTCAGATTAAAGGACATTCCTGGTTCAGAAACCACTAGCTTTGAACAATTATGAATATAGAAACCAGAAAGCTGACCTTAGAAGATTATGATGACCTGAAAGAATCTATGCTGCAGGCCTACGATACGCTTGGCGGGCAAATATGGAGTAAAGGCACGATCCAAAGACTATTAAAATTATTTCCTGAAGGACAATTGTGCATTGCCATAGATGACAAAGTGGTAGCCTGTTCGTTGTCGATCATTGTGGACTATGATGAGTTTGGTGACAAGCATACCTATCAGCACATCACCGGTAATTATTCTTTTTCCACACATGACCGCAACGGGGACATCCTGTATGGCATAGAAATATTTGTTCATCCCGAATTTCGGGGCTTGCGTCTGGGAAGGCGGCTTTATGAAGCCAGAAAGGAACTTTGCGAAAGTCTTAACCTGAAAAGCATCATCGCTGGGGGAAGAATACCCGGGTACCATGAGCACGCAGACAAGTTGAGTCCGCGGCAGTACATCGACAAGGTGAAGGCAAAGGAATTGTACGATCCTACACTTACGTTTCAGCTGTCAAACGACTTTCATGTCAGGAAGGTACTCAAGAATTATTTGCCGGGAGACCACGAATCAAAGGAATTTGCTACGCTGATTGAATGGAATAACATTTATTACCAGGGTATTGATGCATCAGCAAGATCTGCAAAAACCATACGCATTGGTTTGGTGCAATGGCAAATGCGATTGTTTCCGGATTTAGAGACTTTTTACGAGCAGGTAAAATTCTTTGTAGATGTGGTGAGCGGATATAAATCTGATTTCATTATGTTTCCTGAATTCTTCAATACTCCCTTACTGGAGCCTTACAACCATTTGCCAGAGATGGAAGCCATGCGTAAACTGGCTGAACTGACACCGGATATTGTAGAAAAGATCCAATCTTTTGCTGTTTCATATAATGTCAATGTGATCTCAGGCAGCATGCCTATACTGGAGAACAATAAGTTATATAATGCTACTTATTTATGCCACCGAAGCGGTAAAACAGAGGAATACAGAAAGATCCACATCACGCCAAATGAGCAAAAGTATTACGGTATGGTTGGTGGCGATAAGGTACAGGTATTTGATACGGACTGCGGGAAGATCGGTATCCTGATCTGTTATGATGTGGAATTCCCGGAGCTGAGCAGGATCTATGCTGACCAGGGTATGCAGATTTTGTTTGTTCCTTTTTTAACGGATACGCAGAATGGCTACACCAGGGTAAGGCACTGTGCGCAGGCAAGGGCTATTGAAAATGAATGCTATGTGGCGATCGCGGGCTGTGTAGGAAATCTGCCCAGAGTAAACAACATGGACATACAGTTTGCACAGTCGGCGGTTTTCACTCCTTCAGATTTTGCATTTCCTACCAATGCTATAAAAGCGGAGGCAACCCCAAATACAGAAATGGTGCTGGTTGTCGATGTAGATCTGCACCTTTTGGATGAACTGCATCATTTTGGTACGGTGAAAATCCTAAAGGACCGCAGGAAGGATCTTTATGAAATCAGACTGCTCAAATAATACCCGGTTTCTAGGTAGTGGTATTATTCTTGAAAAAGATAAACCAGAGAATGAGTAAAATAACAACGATGATGGGAATGATCCACTTCATTGCCGGACCTGCTCCCCTGTCGTTATATTCTTTGACTGCCTGCGGTGATGGTCCGGGATCAGCTTCATGTTTGGCATAGTCATGTTCAATTGGTTTATGCGGTCTATTCGGATCTTCTGTATGCTTTGATTCTGGCTCTTCCATGATTTTAGAAATTAGGTGATTGCTTGAATTTATGTTTGTTATAACAGATACTGCACCTGGAATGTTTTATAACAACAAAGCTTTATCTTTGCAGCGGATGACCGGAAATAAGGCAAAATACAGCAAACTCATTAAGGATGAAGCCTTCAGGCTGGGCTTTATGCAATGTGGTATTGCCAAAGCTGAGTTTCTGGAAGAGGAAGCTCCGAGGCTGGAAAAATGGCTGAACAGCAATTTTCATGGCGAAATGGCTTATATGGAAAATCACTTTGACAAAAGGCTGGATCCGAGACTGCTGGTAGATGGTGCCAAATCGGTGATTTCCCTTACTTTAAATTATTTTCCTGGAGAACAGCAAACCGACCCTGATGCACCAAAAATCTCGAAATATGCTTACGGAAACGATTATCACCTGGTAATCAAGGACAAGCTATTTGAACTGCTCCGGTTTATTTCTGAGCAGATCGGTGAAGTAAGCGGTCGTGCTTTCGTTGATTCCGCACCGGTTTTGGACCGTGCGTGGGCACGGAGGTCAGGAATCGGATGGATCGGCAAGAACAGCAACCTGATCAATAAAAAAAGCGGTTCCTTTTTCTTTTTGGCAGAACTTATTGTGGATCTTGAGCTGGAATATGACCATCCGTTTGAAACAGATCATTGCGGGACTTGTACCCGCTGCATTGACGCCTGCCCTACCGAGGCCATTTTATCGCCTTTTATCATTGACGCCAAAAAATGTATTTCGTACCTGACGATAGAACTGCGGGAAGAGATCCCGGACAATTTCAGTGACAAGATGGACAACTGGATGTTTGGCTGTGACATTTGCCAGGATGTCTGTCCATGGAATAAATTTTCGGTACCCCATTCAGAACCACAGTTTCAGCCCAGCGAAAACCTGCTGAACATGAAACGCGGGGATTGGCTTGACATTACCGAAGATGTTTTTAAAACCCTGTTTAAAAACTCTGCCGTAAAACGGACCAGGTTCAAGGGACTGACCAGGAATATAGACTTTATTAAAAAGGCCTGACAACTACTTTCCGAACTTCATTTTAAGCTGTTCCAGCATATCATTGGTCACGGCAGCGGCAGGTTTATCTTTTTTAGGTTGTTGCTGCTGGGATAGGACATTATTTTTGGGTTTGGCCGGAGCCGGCTGCGGACGCGATTGCTGGGTCTGCTGCTGCTTCTGCAGTCTCGCCTGTTCTTTCTTTTTATTAAAGCGACTCCAGATCTCTGTCAGCTTCTTTTTGGTGAACAGCGGGAAATCTCCTTGCAGCATCCAGGAATAATAGCTCGGTTCTATGCTGAATACCTGCTCTACTGTTTTGCCCTTATGCTTGCCAAAATTAAAAATTTCCTCATTATCTTCATTGTAAACCATCCTGCCGGCAAAGTCAACAGTCTTGTTCATGTTGGTGAACGTATGCAGTGCTTCTACATTATTTTGTACCGGTTTTGAAATATTGCCCTGCTTGTCTTCATAATCGGCGTCTTTATACTTGTCGAGCTGCGCGAGCAAAACCTGGTAAGTAGCTACGATATCAGCCTCGGCCGAGTGTGCATTGATGATGTCTTTGTCGCAGTAAAATTTATAGGCAGCACGGAGGGTCCGCTGCTCCATTTGATGAAAGATATTTTGTACATCTACAAACTTACGGTCAGACATGTCAAAGTCTACTCCCACACGCAGAAATTCTTCCAGCAAAACCGGGATGTCAAAACGGTTGGAGTTGTAACCGGCCAGGTCTGCATCTCCAATAAAGTCGGAAATTTCCTGGGCCACCGCCTTAAATGTCGGCTGATCGGCAATATCCTTGTCGTAAATCCCATGGATCAGCGATGAGTGCAATGGAATGGGCATTTCAGGATTGATCCTTAGCGTTTTTATGATTTCGGTACCATCTGGCATGGCTTTCAGTATTGCAATTTCCACGATCCGGTCTGAGCCAACATTGACTCCTGTGGTCTCTAAATCAAAAAAAGCAAGGGGACGGTTTAAATTTAATTTCATCTCTAACATTTTGTAGCTGTCCAAAAGTCGTAAAAATCATCCGTTAAATCACTACTTTATTTAACAATGTCTGTAGTTTGTCCGCACCATTTACAGATATTTCTTTATTATTTCAGCTACGAGGTTTATCTTGCATTCCTAAACAATTGCTCTTAATATGAAACACGCTTATCTGCTGGTATTCTTTCTCCTGGTGCTTACCGCACCATCCGGCGCGCAGGATTTTGACTATGGTAAAATCACCGGAAGTGATTTTGAATTGAAAAACACCATTCTGGACAGTAATGCCAATGCTATGGTGATCAGGGAATTTGGAACCTCAATTATGCAGCTGGATGATGCAACCCACAATTTATGTATTTATTTCAGGTATCATGTGAAGCTCAAAATATTTAATAAAAATGGTTTTGGAAGTGGCAATATCGTTATTCCGCGAAGCGTATACAGAGATGGTGAGGATGAAGTATCTGAACTTATCGCGACAACGACTAATCTGGTGAACGGAAGGCCTGTAAAGTATGAGCTGGACAAAAAAAACGTGTTCAATGAAAAGAAGAACAAATATTACGCAGTGACTAAATTCACAATGCCGAATTTAACAGAGGGCAGCATCTTAGAGTATAGTTATTCTTTGAAACAGCCCAGTATCTTTAATTTCAGAGGCTGGGATTTTCAGTCTGACATCCCCAAGCTTTATAGTGAATATGTGGCTAATATTCCGGCACTTTATAACTATAATGCGTCTTTGAGGGGCTTTAAAAAACTAACGTCCAGCAAATCGGAGATCAAGAGGGAATGCCTGAGAATTCAGGGCGGCCCTTATGACTGTTCACAAATGACTTACATCATGAAAGACATCCCTGCCTTTATTGAGGAGGATTATATGACTGCGGCAAGTAATTTCAGATCAGCCATCTATTATGAGCTTTCCGACTATCACATGGTCAATGGCGGAAAAAAGGCAGTAACGAAAACCTGGAAAGATGTAGATTACGAACTGCTGAGTGACAAATCTTTCGGGGACCAGATGAAAAAGAAAGATGTTTTCAAAGATCTGCTGGCAGGAATACTTAAAGATGCTTCAGATTCTCTGAGTAAAGCACAGGCAATATATACCTACATCGCCAAAAACATTAAAGTCACCAATGAATGGGGTATATTCGGTGAATCCAATATCAAAAAAGCACTGGAAACGCACTCCGGTAGTGTAAAGGACATCAATCTGGCACTGATTGCCTGCCTGAGTGCGGCAGGACTGGACGCAGAAGCACTGATCCTCTCTACCCGCAACAACGGTACGGTGAACAATCTATATCCGGTACTCTCAGATTTTAATTATGTAGTAGCCAAATTGAACATCGGTGACCGGAGTTACTTGCTGGATGCTTCGCAGCCGCGCCTGCCTTTCGGGTTGCTGCCCCTCCACTGTATCAATGGCAATGGAAGGGCGATCCCTTTTAAAAAACCTTCTTATTGGTATAATATAAAGGCCAGTCAAAAGGATTTTACCATGTATGCTCTTGATGCGGAAATTACTCCTGAGGGTAAGATAAAGGGAAAACTGACAACCACTTCATCCGGATATGCCGCACTAATGAAGCGTGAACGGATATCCCAGGCAAATTCCGTCGATGAATTTGTAGAAAAACTGGATGAGCAAATGCCTGCCATTAGTATTTTGAAACACCACATCGCAAACGTAGACAGCATAGAGGAAGCATTGGTGGAAGAATATGAGATCGAGATGAAGGCTTTTGACAACATGAATCTGGATCAGCTATTCTTTAACCCTTTCTTTATTGACAGGATCAGCAAAAACCCATTTAACCTGAATGAAAGAACATATCCTGTTGATCTCGGCTCATTAAAAGAAGTGCGGATTATATCAGTGATCAGACTGCCTGACAATTTTACGGTCGCTGACAAACCAAAAGATTTTACGATGGTATTGACAGATAACGGGGGCAAATATCAGTTCAAAAGTGCCCAGGAGGAAAAGACGCTATCGTACAATCAACTCTTCCAGCTTAGTAAACCGATATATGGACCCGATGAATATCTAGGTCTTAAAGAATTTTACAGCCGGATCATACAATTGCAGAAAACTGATGTAGTCATCAAAAAACAAAGTAGGTAATGCTGAAAAAATTAGTTCTTCTTACACTTCTGATGCCCGCTATAAATGCTTTTTCCCAGGCACAGACCGACTATAATGCAGAAAATATTCCCCCGGAATTAAAAAGCAGAGCATCCGCAGTGATCAGGAACATGGAAACCACGGTGGATATGCACAGTCCTGAAAATGTGACATTGACTGTTAAAAAGGTGGTTACTATATTGAATAAAAATGGCAGCAACAGAGCTGCCCTGGCTTTATATTATAATAAAAGCACTGCGATAAAAAGCATAAAAGGCGTTATTCTGAACGCATTCGGAATGCCGGAAAGGAAATTCTCCCAAAGCGATTTTGCAGATGAGAGCGCGGTCAGTGATTATTCATTATTCGAAGATGACCGTTTGAAACGCTATACACCCAATGTGTCCGGCTATCCATATACTGTAGTATATGAATATGAGATCCGCTTTAAACAAAACCTGATCATACCGGACTGGTATGCAAATCCTTATGCGGATGTTGCGGTAGAAAAAAGCAGCTATACTTTCATTTGTAAACCTGAAGACCAGGTCAGGATTAAAGCACATAATTTTAAAGGAACCCCTGAGGAAACCAGCTCAGAAAAGGTCTTGAGCCGGACATGGAGGGTCAGCAACATTTCAGCCTTTAAATATGAACCCTACGCACCTAATCCTGACAGCTACCTCACCTACGTAAAGGTAGCTGCCACACAATTCAGCTATTATGGCCATAAAGGAAATTACAAAAACTGGGAAGAACTGGGCAAATGGATATATGACGATCTGCTGAAAACCCAGCAAACTCTTGCACCCGCTACTGCTGAAGAAATAAAAAATCTGGTAAAGGACATTGAAAGTGAAAAAGACAAAGTAAGAAAGATCTACGAGTACGTACAAAAGAAAACAAGATACATCAGCGTACAGGTAGGCATCGGCGGTTTTCAGCCTTTTCCTGCAATGGATGTTCAGCGCCTTTCTTACGGAGATTGCAAGGCTTTGGTCAATTACACACAGAGCCTGTTAAAAGCAGCCGGTATCGCAAGTGATTATTGTGTGGTAAACGCAGGCAGTTTAAGGGTTGGGATGGATCCTGATTTTGCGAGCATGGACCAGGGTAATCATATCATTTTATGTGTCCCTTTAAAAACTGACACCATATGGCTGGAATGCACCAGTCAGGATACCCCTTTCGGTTATCTGGGTACCTTTACAGACGGCAGAACAGTACTTGCCTGTACGGAAAGCGGCGGAAAATTATTAAGGACACCTGCCCTGAACACTGCTGTCAACTTGCTTGAGCGCAAAGCGGTATTGACCCTGGATGCCGATGGCAATATAACAGGCAAGCTGCAGACTGACCTCCGGGGTTCGCAGTATGACAATTACAATGGGCTGGTGCATGAGCCATATACTGAACAATTGAAACTGCTTAAAAAAGAGTACGACATTGATAATATAGATTTTAACAATTTTAAGCTCGTGCAAAAAAAAGATGACCAACCGGTCACCACTGAAACACTCGAACTCAACATACCAAATTATGCGCCTAAGACCAACAACAGGGTCTACCTGATCCCTAATGTTTTTAACAAGGCAGCAATTATTCCTGAAGTAAAAAACAGGAAGTTGCCCGTCTACATCAATCGGGGGTATACAGATGTGGATGAAGTCGTTTACAATTTGCCTCAAAAATATGCGATAGAAGCAAAACCTGACAATAAAATCATTGTATCAGCATTCGGAAGCTACAGCTTTAATGTGAAACAGGAAGGCGATAAGCTGATCTGCAACCGCAGGCTTATACTGAACAATGGAACTTATCCTCCTGAAAAGTATGCCGAGCTTATGCGATTTTTCAGCGATGTCAGTAGTTATGACAACAGCAAGATTATATTAAAGACTAACTGAGAAGGATGATCCCAAGCGCGATTCCAATGATCATGATGAGGTACATCAGAACTTCTGTTGTAGCAAAGCGTTTATATTTAGTCCAAAAGGAATCCCGTTCAGGTGTTTTCATAATTAGTTTTTAAAGGAACCTGCTTTGACCAGAGTCCGTTGATAAGCCGGCAGGCTGAGGTCATCCACGATCACTCCCCTGGTGGTCGAAGCATGTACAAAATAACTGTCATTCAGGTAAATACCTACATGATCTACCGTTCCGCCGCCGAATGAGAAGAAAAGCAGGTCCCCCTCTTTCAGCTGAGCGATATCTTTCTCCCGGATCACTTCGGCCTGGTCCCTCGACCTTCGTGGCAGGGCATTCCCATAAATGTCCTTTTGAAGCAGCAAAGCAAAGCCGGAACAATCAATCCCGGATTTATCCAGACCGCCAAGACGGTATTTTACCCCGGTCCAGTCTGTAATAAAAGAATATAGTTTTTTACTTTTTAAATGCGCCATGGCGTCAGCGATCTTCGCGGCATTGGGATTTGGTTTTACCGCAGCCTTTCTGGAGCCACATGCCGAGGCAATCATGATCAATAAGACCATGGAGCAGGTAACAATATCCTTGTGTATTTTTAATGCCCTCATGACTTCATATTATTGTTTGATGATTCTTTGTATTTCATCCAGTTTGAGCAATGCTTCAACCGGCGTCAGGATATTGACATCCAGGTTATTGATCGAATCCCTGATTTTGACCAGTACCGGATCCTCAACAGCAAACATCTGGAGCTGATAAGCCTGGTTTTGTACTTTCTTAATGCTGTCTTTGATACTTTGTCCTTCGGTACGGTCTATTTCCAGCTTTTTTAAGATCTCATTGGCACGATTGATCAGCTTGGGCGGCATACCGGCCATCTTGGCCACATGGATACCGAAACTATGCTCACTGCCACCTGGGACCAGCTTGCGCAGGAAGATCACCTTATTGGCCATTTCTTTAATAGACACATTAAAATTCTTAATCCGGCCCATTGTATTGGCCAGTTCGTTCAGTTCATGATAATGTGTCGCGAAAAGGGTTTTAGGCCTTGCGGAAGGATGGGTATGTAAGAACTCAGCAATCGCCCAGGCGATAGAGATCCCGTCGTAAGTACTTGTTCCCCGGCCAATTTCATCGAGCAGGATCAGGCTGTTGTCTGAAATGTTGTTGAGTATGCTCGCTGTTTCGTTCATTTCTACCATAAAGGTACTCTCTCCCGATGAAAGGTTATCAGAAGCCCCTACCCTGGTAAAGATCTTATCTACCAGGCCGATGCTCGCTGCTTTGGCCGGCACAAAACAGCCCATTTGTGCCATGAGCACAATCAATCCGGTCTGCCTCAGTATGGCCGATTTACCGGACATATTGGGGCCGGTGATGATGATGACCTGCTGGGTGTCATTGTCCAGGAACACATCATTGGTAATGTACTCCTCACCTGCCGGCAAGCGCTTTTCAATAACCGGGTGGCGTCCCCCTTTGATGTCGAGTACTTTTTTGTTGTTGACCTCCGGCCTCACATAATGGTTATTGATGGCCAGTTGTGCAAAACACAGCAAAACGTCGAGCTGTGCAATCAGGAAAGCATTCAGCTGGATTTGTTTGATATAGCCAGATACCTGGTACATCAGATCATTGTATAAGCGGACTTCAATCTGCTGGATCTTTTCCTCCGCACCCAGGATCTGTTCTTCGTATTCCTTAAGTTCAGGCGTGATGTAACGCTCGGCATTGACCAGTGTCTGTTTCCTGATCCAGTCTGCAGGGACTTTGTCCTTGTGGGTATGGGTCACTTCTAAATAATAGCCAAATACATTGTTGAAGGCTACTTTTAGTGAAGGTATGCCAGTACTGGCGGCTTCTCTCTTTTGGATCTCCACCAGATAGTCTTTCCCGCCGAAGGCGATCTTGCGCAACCTGTCCAGATCTTCATCTATGCCGTCTGCAATGACGTTTCCTTTGATCAGCAAGGCCGGAGGATCCTGCTGCAACTCCCTTTCGAGTTTTTCCCTTATCGTCAGGCAAGGGTTCAGCTGATCGGCAAGTATAGACAGAAACGGATTTTTAGCTTCTTCAGCCAGCTTTTTTACAGCTTCAATATGGTAAAGCGCTTTTTTTAGCTGACACAGCTCTCTCGGACCAACCCTTTGCAGGCCCACCTTGGAGATCAGCCGCTCCAGATCACCGATCTGTTTGATATTGGTCAGGAATTCCTGCAAAAGAGCATCCTTTTTCACTAAGAACTCGACCATTCCCAATCGTTCTTCTATAGGCTTCAGCTCCTTTAAGGGCATAATGATCCATTTGTGGAGCAGACGGGCGCCCATTGGGGTCGAAGTCTGGTCTAATATTTCAAAAAGTGTGACCGCATTGTCATTGGCTGTGGTAATCAGTTCCAGGTTTCTGATGGTAAACCTGTCGAGCCATACATATTTATCCTGTTCCAGCCGGGATATTGAAGAAATGTGTTTGAGGTTGCGGTGTTCGGTTTCATTTAAATAATGAAGTACCACCCCTGCGGCTACAATGCCCGCAGACAGTTTATCGACGCCAAAACCCTTCAGAGAACTGACCTCGAAGTGCTTGGTCAGGATCTCCGTAGTATAATCGGGTGTAAAAGCCCAGTCATCCAGGTGAAAAGTATAGAAGCGGTCCCCAAAAAACTCCAGGAACTCTTTTCTTTTGCTCTTCTGAAACACAACCTCTGTCGGTTTAAAACCCTGCAACAATTTGTCTATGTATTCAGCATCACCCTGTGCAACTAAAAACTCTCCTGTAGAAATATCTGCAAAGGACACACCTAATGTATTCTTGTCAAAATAAACCGCAGCCAGATAGTTATTGGACTTCTGGCTGAGGATATTGTCGCTATAGGCTACACCCGGTGTGACCAGTTCGGTCACGCCGCGTTTGACTATCGTTTTGGTAGCTTTGGGATCCTCGAGCTGGTCGCAGATGGCTACCCGCTGACCCGCCCTTACCAGTTTAGAAAGATAATTGTCCAGTGAATGGTGGGGGAAACCAGCCAGTTCAAGCGCGCCGCCGTTGGGCCCCGTCCCTCTCCTGGTCAGCACAATGCCCAGTATCTGAGCTGTCTTTACCGCATCTTCACCAAATGTCTCATAAAAATCGCCTACTCTGAAAAGTAACAATGCACCGGGATACTTTGCCTTAATGGCATTGTACTGCTGCATTAATGGTGTTTCTTTGGTATTGTCTTTAGCCAAAATGATTCTGTTTACAAAATCATAAAGATAGGGATTGATGCGAAGGCTTTATGATTTGTTGAAAATTTAAAAAATGTGAATAGGTTTATCCGCTGCCGCTGAGTAAATTAAAGCCTCACAATGTAAGACAAAAATAAATCCAGTGCTTCACGTTTTTTGTCTGTGAGCTCAAAGTCCAGTTTATTCAGCAGGTAGTCCTCAAGATCGAAATGAGGATCTGGCGGCAGTTCATTTAATAAGATCCTGCGGTTGTCCAGCCCTGATTTCAGGGCCTGGTTGAAGCCCGTTATAAAATCTTCAGGAATAGTTTTATTGGCCACCCATGCTGCATACACAAAGGGCAGACCGGTAAAATTCATCCATTCCTGTCCCATGTCATAAGTACAGGCATATTGCGCTTTTTTTCCAAATGTCCGGTCACCGATGAGAACAATAGCATCAGCTGAGGCATCAGGATCTGTCACCAGTTCAACTTCCCTTTTCCAATGAAATTTTAACAACACCCTGGCCAGGTTATTGGAGGTACGCGACTGACTGTCCAGTTTTAACGTCCTGATCTGATCAACAGGAAGGTTACTGAATATAAATACAGAATTGACTGCACCAACAGATCCGATACAATAATCAGCGACAATACTGGCGTTGGGTACCTGCGGTATTTCAGCTACGGGAATCAGCCCTATATCTACCTTGCCGCTGATGAGTTTGGAAGCACAATCAGCGGGTATATCTAAACTCAAATCTATTTGACCGGCAATCGGGGAATGTTTAATACCATAAATAAAGGGCTTGGTATTGGTATAAGAAACGGCAGAGATCTTTATCTTATTCAAAGCGAACCGTTTAAATGATCAGTATCATTAAAATCCGTTATGATAAACTGGTCACCGGTTAGTTCCAGTTTATACAAAGTGGTATTCTGGTGAGGAAAATCGCCCATTTCAGACAGGGGTTTATTCATCAGCAGGCATAGCAAAAGACGCATTGCACGGCCGTGCATACAAATCAGCACCAGTTTTTCTTCGGGTTTGGATCTAATAACCTCCATCGCTTCTCTTTGTCTCTGCTGCACCATGTTCGGGCTTTCTCCGCCTTCAAAATGTGCGTCATAATCTCCGCCCTGCCACTTCTCCATGATGCTTTTAAATGCGGCAATGGCATTGTCATCATTCGGCTTGCCTTCCCATTCCCCCCAGGCCAGCTCATCAAGGCCTGGCAATTGTTCCCAGGGAATGCCTGCATCTATAAAGCCTTTAACGGTTTGGTGGGTCCGCACCAGGCTGGAAGTATATATTTTCTGAAAAGGAACATCTTTGTATTTGTTGTAGAAAGCAGCAGCCTGTGCCCTGCCGGTATCGTTGAGGTCGCTGTTTACGCCCCTTCCCTGTACTATTCCGAGTCTGTTTAATTCTGTTTCACCATGTCTGATGATATATAGTTCTTTATCCATTAATTGATTACGGGCAGCTTATAAAATTGTGGTTTCACTTCATTTTCAAAAACAACATCGGTATAATCGGTTACCACATTGTACAGGGTATCTCTTTCTATAGGTTTACGTTTTACCTGTTTGATCAAGGCGACCAGGTCCTGTGTACTCATTGCCGGGGTCTGTTCCTCTGCGCCCGCCATGGAGTAGATTTTGGTGGTATCATCAAGCGTACCGTCAATGTCATCTACACCAAAGTTTAAGGAAAGCTGTGCAGTTTGTCTGCTGATCATGGCCCAGTACGCTTTGATGTGGTCAAAATTGTCCATATAGATACGGGCAATGGCATAATTTCGCAGGTCTTCGATCACTGAAACTTCAGGCACGTTGCTCATCTGATTGTGCTGGTTCCTGAACTTGAGCGGAATAAAAGTCTGAAAGCCTCCGGTTTTATCCTGCAGCTGACGAAGTCTTTCCATATGGTCTACCCGGTGTTCAAACTTCTCTATGTGGCCATAAAGCATGGTCGCATTGGAACGCATGCCCAGTTTATGCCATTCTTCATGGATTTCAAGCCATTGGTCGGCTGTACATTTATCTTTCGCAATCTGCTCCCTGATTTCCGGATGAAAGATCTCCGCTCCGCCTCCGGGTATAGATTCGAGGCCTGCATCTTTCATGAGCTTCATGCCAGTAGCATAATCGATCTTCGCCTTTTTAAATATATAGTGGTATTCTACCGGGGTCAGTGCCTTTACATGAAGTTCCGGGCGGTGTTCTTTTATGGCAGTGAACAGGGCGGAATAAAAGGCTACATCGTATTGCGGCAATACCCCGCCAACAATGTGTACTTCCGTTACCGGTTCGCCGTCATACTTTTTCACTACATCCAGCATTTCTTCCATACTCAGCGCCCAGCCCTCTTCCTTTTGCTTGATCAGGCGGGAATAGGAACAGAATTTGCAATCGTAAACACATAAATTAGTAGGCTCCAGATGGAAATTACGGTTGAAGTAAGTATGGTCCCCGTGTTTTAGCTCCCTGATGAAATTGGCCAGCACCCCGAGATATCCGAGCTCAGCATGCTGATACAGATAAACCCCTTCATCGAAGGTTATTCTTTCCCCGTTTTGTACTTTTAGCGCAATGGTCCTGTGCATTTCCGGCAAATCGGGGTCATTCTGGATCAGTGCTAGTTTTAAAGAAGTATCCATCTATAAAATATAATAGACAAAAGTACGATAAAATTAGCCATTATTGGCTGTCAGACTTATGTAAAAGAGCTCAGGAAACACTCAATAGCTCAGCCATAGGGAGTTCCCTGGCATTGACAACCTCTCCTATTATAATAATAGCCGGATAACTTATCCCTGCTTTTGCAGCCGCAGCCTCCAGGTCTTTTACTTTGCAGATGACTTTCTTTTGCTGCGGCAGTGAAGCATGCTGTATCATGGCGGCAGGCATGGCACCCAATCCGGACTGCTGATAAATGCCGGCAATCTCTGCCAGTTTTTTCATACCCATATAGATGACGACTGTCGCTGAGCTTTTCATTGCGCACTTGAGATCATTGGAAAGTGTTCCATCTTTCTTTGTTCCGGTGATGATCCACATGCTCTCGCTAATGCCACGATGGGTCAACGGAATACCACTGAAGCCGCTCGCCTGCATACTGCTGATGCCGGGTATGTAGTGTGCCGGTATGCCATGCTGCTCCGCAAACAGTACTTCTTCAAAACCTCTTCCAAATATAAATGGATCACCTCCTTTTAACCGTACGACCACATTGTGGTCTGCGGCGTATTCTTTAATAAGTTCATGAATGGTTTCCTGCGGCGTATAATTACCATAGGGCTGCTTACCTACGTATACCATTTTACAGGAAGATGGGGCAATATCCAATAATTCTTTGTTGATTAAATTGTCATATAGGATGACGTCTGCCCGCTGAAGTACTTTATACCCTTTAAGGGTGATCAAATCCGGGTCACCCGGACCTCCCCCTATAACAAATAGCCCAAAATCACCTGAATTTTTACCCATAACCTATTGTTTTTAGCATTAAAGTCTAAAAATCGGTAAATAAAATGACATAATTGAATTTATTTATGATAAATATCATATTAATTTGATTTTTAAATATAAAAATTGATATATTTGAATATCAAAAGTCACATAAACACCAGTAATCAACAAATTACCATGAAAAATAACTTGTTTTTTACTTTAAAAATCAAAACACATGCAATTTTCACCATATATTGAAAATATTAAGCACAAAAAATCAATTATATCAGAAAAAAACTAAATAATCCGTTATGAATCAGAAAAAAGTAGTTGTAATTGGTAATGGAATGGTTGGTTATAAGTTTTGTGAAAAAATAACAGCCAAATCTAATGACTTTGAGATAATTGTTTTTGCAGAAGAGTCCAGAAGAGCCTATGACCGTGTTCATTTGAGCGAATACTTTAGTGGAAAAAATGCAGATGACCTGTCTATGTCTACCCAGGAATGGTATTCAGAACAGGGAATCACCTTATATTTGAATGATCCGGTAAAAGAAATCAACAGGTCAGCAAAGACTGTACATTCTCATGCAGGAAAGATGGTATCTTATGATTATCTGGTACTTGCCACAGGTTCTTCCGCCTTTGTTCCTAATATAGATGGCGTAGAAAAAGACGGCGTATTTGTATACCGCACTATAGACGATCTGGAAATGATCAAAAGCTATGCAGCAAATGTGAAGACCGGCGCAGTAATGGGCGGTGGCTTACTTGGACTGGAAGCCGCCAAAGCACTGATGGATCTGGGAATTGAGCAGCCTGCGGTTATAGAATTTGCCCCTCGCCTGATGCCGAGACAAATAGACAATGCCGGAAGTCAGATGCTTCAATCCAAATTACAATCCATGGGCCTGCAGATCATGCTGAACAAAAGCACAGCAAGGATTGAAGGCGAACACCACATCACCGGCCTTAAATTTAACGACGATACAGAACTCCCTATAGAAATGCTGGTGATCTCCGCTGGCATTAGACCAAGAGATGAACTGGCCAGATTGTGCGGACTTGAAGTCAGCACGCGGGGCGGAATCATAGTAAATGAGAAAATGGAGACAACAGACCCTTCGATCTTTGCAATCGGGGAATGTGCACTGGTAGACCAGATGATCTACGGCCTTGTTGCTCCGGGGTACGAAATGGCTGAGATCGTGGCAGCAAATCTCTGCGGTGCCGCGAAACAGTTCAATGGTTTTGACATGAGCACCAAACTGAAGCTGATTGGTGTGGATGTAGCCAGTTTTGGCGACAATTTCATCACCGAACCGGATTGCCGCACAATTATTTTCGAAGACACCCATAAGGGGACTTATAAACGTATTAATATCAGTAATGACGGGCAGTACCTCTTAGGGGGTATTTTAATTGGGGATGCGGCAGCATACAATATGCTGCTGCAGACAACCAACAACAAGATCATCCTGCCGCCAAACCCTGAAGATCTGATACTGGGCTCCAGGGGCGGCTCTGAGCCTGCGGGTGCAGGCATTACTGCACTGCCCGATGACGCACTCATCTGTAGCTGTGAAGGCATTACCAAAGGAGCAATATGCAATTCCGTTTCAGAAGACGGCTGCGAAACAGTAGATGCGATTAAAAAATGTACCAAGGCCGGTACAGGTTGCGGAGGCTGCGTTCCGATGGTAAAAGACCTGATGCTGTATACCATGAAAGCAACTGGAAAATATGTTCGCAATGTAATCTGTGAGCACATGAGCTACAGCAGGCAGGAACTGTATGACCTGATCCACATCCACAACCTTAAAAGTTATGAAGAAGTACTCGATAATCTGGGCCAGGGTGATGGCTGCGAGGTCTGCAAGCCGCTTGTTTCTTCGATACTTGCCAGTCTGTGGAATGAGATGATCCTGAAAAAAGGAAACGACACCGCCCAGGACAGCAACGACCGGTTTTTGGCAAACATTCAAAAAGGAGGAACTTACTCTGTTGTACCGAGGATCCCGGGAGGGGAAATCACACCTGACAAATTGATGGTAATAGGAAGTGTAGCAAAAAAATACAACCTCTATACTAAAATAACCGGCGGCCAGCGCATTGACATGTTTGGAGCACACCTGAGCGACCTGCCGTCGATCTGGGACGAACTGATCGCCGAAGGCTTTGAAAGCGGACATGCCTATGGCAAGGGCCTGCGTACTGTAAAAAGCTGTGTTGGAAGTACCTGGTGCAGATTTGGTCTCCACGACAGCGTGAGCTACGCCATCAGAATAGAAGAACGTTACAAGGGTATCCGTGCACCGCACAAATTAAAGTCCGCCGTGAGCGGTTGTATCCGCGAATGCGCAGAGGCACAAAGCAAAGATTTTGGAATTATAGCGACGGAGAAAGGCTGGAACCTTTATGTATGCGGTAACGGGGGCAGCAAACCGCAGCATGCATTACTGCTGGCTTCGGACCTGGACAGCGAAACCTGTATCAAATACATTGACCGGTTCTTAATGTTTTATATCCGTACTGCCGACCCACTGACGCGTACAGCTACCTGGCTGAATAAAATGGAAGGCGGCATAGATTACCTTCGTAGTGTGATCATCAACGACAGCCTGGGTATGGCGGAAAAATGGGAGGCTGAAATAGAAGCGCTCGTAGGCTCTTATCAATGCGAATGGAAAACAGCAGTAGAGAACCCTGATATCAGAAAAAGATTTAATCACTTCGTTAACGCACCTCAGGAAAAGGACCCTACAGTCACTTTTGAGGAGATGCGCGGACAGAAAAAAACACCAGAATGGACAACAGCCTGATTTTAACCGAAAAACAAATGACCCAGGAGACAATTAACTGGCTTGCAGCCTGCCGTGTAGAAGATGCAGTAGAAAATGGCGGTGTGTGTGTAAAGTATGGAGACGAACAGATCGCACTTTTTTATTTTACACGCCGCAATGAGTGGTATGCCACGCAAAATGAATGTCCGCACCGCAAGCAAATGGCCCTGAGCAGGGGAATGATAGGCAGCACTACTGAAGAACCAAAGGTGGCCTGCCCTTTTCACAAAAAAACATTCTCACTGGTTACAGGCGAGTGCCTGAGCGGCGACGAGTGCGCCATTAAAACCTATCCGGTAAAAGTAGAGAACGGGACAGTATATATTGGCCTGTAGGCCAGTTTATAAAAGCAATTGACAAACCCGGGAAACCTGGTCATTCACTGGTAAGATGTGTTAATCCTTCTTCATTGACAATACAAATCCGCTTACCATTTAAAGTGATCAGGTTTTCCTGCATAATGTCATTCATCGTGCGAAAAACGGTCTCGTAAGTTGCACCCGAATAGGCGGCCAGATCCTGTCTGCTCATGTCGACATCAATAGACCCGTTCACATCCACGCCAAATTGCGCCTTCAAATTGAGCAGGGCAACAGCCAGCCTGCTTTTTACTGACATTAAAGCCAGGTTCCGCATTCTTTTTTCAGATTCCTGAAGTTCATCTGCGTAGAACATCATCAGGTTAAAAGCAAGGTCATGGTTTACTTTCAGCGTAGCCATAAAGAACTCAAGATCAATGAAGCATATTGTCGTTTCTTCCAATGCCGTAGCAGAAATCGGATATACTGAACTTTTACTACCCAGTCCGCGGTGACCAAAGATCTTCCCTTGATTGGCAAAACGAAGGATGAGTTCCTTATCACCCCATTTTTTATGAACTTTTACATTACCGCTGGTTACAAAGTAAACCCCGTGTACAGGTTCGCCTTCGGTGATGATCTGCTCTCCTTTTTTCGCCTTAAAGTTTTTTTTATGTGCATCTATAGCGGGTTTCCATTCTTTTAACGCCAACTGACACATCAAACAACTCTGCATGTCACAGCTTGTATGCTTCTTCATTTATCAAGGATTTTTAACCTTACAATAATACTGATTTACTTGAAAGAAGCCATATGAAACTTCAGCTGTCCGGGATAAAGGCATAAAAAAAGCGAGAATAACCATACCAGTCATTCCCGCTTATCTAAATTAACGCTCTCAATATATAGACGCTCTTCATCCCATATTATTGTACAGGCATTAAAAAAATTATTAGGTCGTAGCAACCGGCAATATAAAACAAAACCTGCTTCCTTCGCCAATCTCACTTTCTACCCAGATCTTTCCGCCTTCAGCTTCAATGAAGTCTTTAGAAATCGCGAGTCCCAGTCCCGAACCTGATTTATTGTTGCCATCAGTAGGCACCTGAAAATACCTGTCGAACAAGCGTTTCTGATATTGTTGATCTATTCCCTTACCAAAATCACGTACTGAAAACTCAATGTCGTTGCCGGACTCTATAATCTGGACGACCACTCTGGACTTTTGCGGACTGTAGCGCAGCGCATTAGACAAAAAGTTGACCAGCACCCAGGCTGTTTTCTCGATGTCGACGTTTACTTTCGGTAGATTGTTCCTGCAGATCAAGTCCAGTTCAATGGCTTTCTGCTCAGCCTGAAACCTTACAGCATCCATCGCGTAAATGGCAATCTTTCTTGGATCTGATTTCACAAAGTTCAATTGGAGATTCCCGGTTTCTACCTGGGCCAGATCCAGGAGTTCACTGGTGATCTTCAATAAACGTCGGCAGTCTTCCTTAATGTGCTGCACGAGTTCCCTCTGTTCAGGGTTCATGCCGCCGACCCGCTCATCATCCAGTAGTTTCAGGCTCATCTTGATTGAGGAAATAGGGGTCTTGAGTTCATGAGAAACTGTAGCAATGAAATTTGTCTTGGCTTCGTCCAGTTCTTTGTACTCGGTTACATTTTTAAGGATGTATACTTCACCTGCTGCCCTTCTGGCTTCTTTGATCACATTTTCCTGCTGGTCATCAACAAAAGGAACCATGATCTCCCGGCGTTCCAGCTTAAAATAGGATTCCTTGCCATCGGCATAAATTTTCACAAGTTTTGTATCATCTTGTACCCGGATCACCGTGTTCAGCAGGTCATTTTTTTTCATCAGTTCCAGTGCACTGGTGCCAACCGCATCTTTTTCATCTATATTGAGCAACTGTACAGCTACCTGGTTTAAAAACAAAACTTCCTTATTTTCATTCAGGCCAATGATTGCATCCCGCATCTGCCCGATAATGGCTTCGATCCTCAATTTTTCAGACTGCAGTTTGGCCAGGTTACTGTTTTCCCATTTGTTGAGCTGAGTAGTCATCGCATTGAATTCCTTTGCAAGTTCCGCAAATTCATCATTACCTTTAAACTCCAGGCGTTGCTTATAATTTTTACTGCTAATCGCCTTGATGGCTTCAGAAAATTCCCGGAGCGGATCGGCGACAAAGCCCGGAAAGCTGACACTGAATGAGAACAGGAAGATGAAACACAGGGATGCAGCGAAGATCAGATAGGTAGCCGCTTTTTCTACACTGGCCTGGGCAGCATCATTCTTCCTCACGATGGCACTCATGTTCAGTTCATCAATGACCCTGAGCTGCAGACGCATTTTCCGCAGAGCCTCGCGCCCGGCGGCCGCATCAGTTCCTGAGGCTTTTAACTCATCAAAAGCTTTTATCAGGGCAGCTACGGCCTGCCCCTCCCCCTGCTCAGTAATATTGTTTTTTTCCAGACTCAGCTGAGCGACCATTTTCGAGCTGGCAATTTCAGAAAGCGGCAAATCATTGTTGTCGAGTATCGTCCTCATTTCCCGGACATATTTCAGCGTTTCATAATTGTCCTTGAGGATAATTCTGGAACTTATCGAAATTTTATTCATATAGTGCAGTGAAATGGCACCGAAAAAGATTACTATGGTAAATAAGAATCCGAATCCCAGGCGAAGTTTAGTTTTTATTTTCATCTGTTTTGTGTTTGTTCTTTCATTTCATTATTCACCTGTAAGATCTTGGTGGTTTCATGGCATTTTGAATTATCGTTCATTGTATAATTGTTTTAGGAAAGGATTACCAGGTCAGTTTCTGTTTCTGTTATGTTTTTTAGTAATTTATTAAATATAGCCGTTCGCATAATGACCTGAAAAAGGCTGAGGTGCGGCTTCCCGATGCAGATCGTCGTGATTTCTTTCTCTGCCGCAATCCTGGTGATCGTCTCTGTGACATCTTCACTTTTTACTTTGAGTACTTCCGCACCTAGTTCTGTGGCCAGTTTGAAATTGTTGATCAGGTGACGCTGCAGGTCAAGCTTAATTCTGTCACCACCTTCATGGCTGCGCTGAACATAGAGTACAATCCATGGCGAACGGTAATAAGAGGCTAGTCTCGCCGTTTTCCTGATGATGACCTTTGCCGTTTGATGATTGGTGGAAATACAGGCAAGGAACTTTTCCGGCCGGAGTTTGATCTGTTTGGGTACTTCCAAACTGATCTTTCTTTCCAGGTGGTGCGCCACTTCTTTCAGCGCCAGCTCACGGAGTTGCAGGATCCTCTCCGGTTGAAAGAAGTTGTCCAAAGCACGCTTGATCTTAGTCTGATCGTAGATCTTTCCGGTCCTAAGCCTGTCTATCAACTCATCGGCAGTTAAGTCTATGTTGACGATTTCATCGGCTGTCTCCAGAATCTTATCCGGGATCCGCTCCGTAATCGGGATACCTGTAATGGTCTCGATCTCTTCGTTCATGCTCTCCAGATGCTGGATATTCACCGCGGAGATCACACTGATCCCGGCATCAAGGATGTCGCTTACATCTTGCCAGCGCTTGCCGTTCTTGCTGCCTTCCACATTGGTATGGGCCAGCTCATCAACGATAACCACTTCGGGATGGATGTTGATAATCGCATGGGCATCCATTTCTTCCAGCTCCTTGCCTTTATAGAAGATCTTCCTCCTGGGAATCAGCGGAATGCCATGTAAAAGTGCATGCGTTTCGGCCCGGTTATGCGTTTCAATATAGCCGATCTGTATATCGATGCCATTTTTCAGTAACGCGTGGGCCTCCTGCAGCATGCGGTAAGTCTTGCCCACACCCGCGCTCATGCCGATGTACACCTTAAATTTTCCCCTTCTGGATTTCTTGACCAGATCGAGGAATTTTTTTACAGATCCTGCTTTATCGTCTTGCTCCATTATTTATTAAATTTACCATTCTAAAACAACATATCTTTTTCTACCGGACACCATATAATCGCAAGATTAATCCTGCTGCCGCGCACAGGATTAATCTTAGTAAAGGGTTCTTTGAATATTCAGATACCATTGCTACATTTTCTAAAAGGAAACCGCTATACTTGCGGTCAATACCGCATTATTATCAACCGGATTCAGATCCCTTACAAATATTTTATCCTGACTACTGTACATTTTTCCTTCCAGGCGTACTACTGCGTTGCTGATCGGTGCATAATCTAAATTTAATGAATAACCGGTAGTCTTGAAACCGTTTGGCGTGCCGGTAGCTATCAAGACCCCATTTTTGTCTTCATAATATTCTATCCTTCCGGCTATGGCCCATTTGCTGCTGATCTTGTACTGTGCAATTGCAACAGGAGACAACACTTCGTTTTTATCATCCGCTTCTTTTGCTTTTTGCTGGGTCCCGTAATCAAAGCCCAGGGTGAGACCAAACTGGTCTGTAACCTGGAATATGCCATATACATTGTGGTAAAAGCGTCTTACGCGTATTGAATCTGCTCCTTCTGTTCCCAGGTAATTGCTATAATTGACGGTAATTTTACTAGTGGGTTTCCAGCTCAGTTGCAAACCGCCGGCTGGCTGGCTGTTTCCGCTTTGACGCATGATCCGTTGCCAGCCGTTCAGATATAAAGCAGCCGCGGTAAATTTACCATCATTTGTGCCGTAGGTCAGTTTCGCGCCGGATTCATAATAAGGCGTATTTTCAGAAGAGATATTCCTGGTCAATACCCAACAATCTTTAGAAACGGCACTTTCAAAACCAATGTGGGAAGAGAAAACACCGGCATCCAGCCAAAGGTTGACAGACTTCGAAAGTTTCACTCCTGCGTTGGCTTCAAAAATGTTTTTCAATACGCCCGGCTCTGCGGCGAGGTTTGTGTTTGAATATGTTCCGGCCATCACTGCCAGATTTGCCCTGATCATTCCATTTTCATAGCTGCCTTTGATAAAGCCAAGATTTAAGTTGGCTTCGTTGTGGCGGTTATGGGAATAGATGAAGCCGGGCCTGTTGTTGTCGGCGGGTTTATTGAAGTCGTATCCGAAATAAGTTTCCAGGTACCCGCTCACTTTGATTTCAGGCTGCTCTTCCTGTGCGTAGGCAATCGATCCGGTTGTTAATGCTGCAACTAATAATAATATTGATTTCATATATTTATGGTAATTATTTATTCTCTAATGGACCGGATTATTTCTTTAATTCATCCAAAGCAAGGTTCAGCTTTAATACATTTACCTTTGAAGGTCCAAATAGCCCAAACAGCGGTCCTTCAGTATTTTTGACCACCAGTTCGGCAACCAATTTTTCGTCCAGCTTACGGTAAGCAGCTATCCTTTTGATCTGGGTAATGGCACCCTGCTCAGAAATATCCGGATCAAGTCCGCTTCCAGATGCAGTAATCAGGTCAGCCGGGATATCTGCTTTGGTGATCGACGGGTTATATTTCAGCAGTGTATCAATCCTGCCGGAAACCTGCTTAAGATAATCCGGATTCGAAGCTCCTTTATTGGAACCTCCAGATCCAGCTGCATTATAATCCACAGCGGAAGGCCTGCCCCAGAAATACTCCGGTCTGGTAAAGGACTGGCCAATTAAGGCATAACCCACAACTTTTTCATTTTTGGTGATTTTTTCACCACCTCCATCGCCGTTAGAAAAAACACCGGCAAAGGCGACGATAAGCGGATAAATAACGCAAAGCAGTACCATTAAAACTGCGGTTAAGCGTATAGATTGTAAGATGTACTTTTTCATGATTTCTATATTTTATTGAGGCTTATACAAATAAGCCTACCAGTAAATCGATTATTTTGATCCCGATGAAGGGTGCAATGACCCCTCCCAGGCCGTAGATCAGCAGGTTCCTGCGTAATAATGCACTAGCGCCGATTGGTTTATATTCCACCCCTTTCAGGGCCAGGGGGATCAGGATCGGGATGATGATCGCATTGAAGATCACCGCAGACAGGATGGCACTTTCCGGACTGTGCAGGCCCATGATGTTTAAACTTTGCAGTGCCGGAATTGAGGCAATGAACAAGGCCGGTACAATGGCGAAGTATTTGGCCACGTCATTGGCAATAGAGAAGGTGGTTAGGGTACCCCTGGTGATCAGAAGCTGTTTACCGATCTCTACGATCTCGATCAATTTGGTCGGATCGTTATCCAAATCCACCATATTTCCTGCTTCTTTAGCTGCCTGTGTACCACTGTTCATGGCCACACCCACATCAGCCTGTGCAAGAGCAGGGGCATCGTTGGTTCCATCGCCCATCATTGCAACCAACTTACCCAATGCCTGCTCTTCCTTAATGTAATTCATTTTATCTTCAGGTTTGGCTTCAGCAATAAAATCATCTACCCCCGCTTTGTCTGCGATGAATTTTGCCGTAAGCGGGTTATCCCCTGTCACCATTACCGTTTTTACGCCCATTTTGCGCAGACGCTCAAAACGCTCGCTAATGCCGGGTTTAATGATATCCTGCAGTTCAATCACCCCCATTGTTTTTTCATTGACCGCAACCACAAGCGGTGTACCTCCGTTGCTGGAAATTTTTTTGATCTGTTCTTCTGTTTCCGGAGGAAATGGATTTCCGGCCAGGAGCACCATATTGCGGATGGAGTCAAATGCTCCCTTACGTATTCTCTTACCATCCGTGGCATCCAGACCGCTGGAACGTGTCTCGGCAGTAAATTTGATGAACGCAGATCCTGCTGGAGCAGGCACTACTTTGTGGCCTTGTACCACTGCCAGCTCAATGATGGATTTACCTTCAGGGGTTTCGTCTGCCAGAGAACTCATCACGCAGGCTTCGATAAAAGCCTTCATCGCCACTCCGGGGGCAGGGTAAAAACTGGTGGCTTTACGATTACCTATCGTGATCGTTCCTGTTTTGTCGAGCAATAAGACATCGATGTCACCTGCGGTCTCAACCGCTTTACCTGATTTAGTGATCACATTAGCCCTTAATGCCCTGTCCATACCAGCAATACCGATGGCCGAGAGCAGGCCGCCGATAGTGGTAGGGATCAAACACACAAACAGTGAGATCAGCGCAGCAATCGTAATTGGGGTATTCGCGTAGTCCGCAAATGGTTTTAAAGTCACACACACGATAATAAATACCAGTGTGAAACTTGCCAGCAAAATGGTCAAAGCAATCTCGTTGGGCGTTTTCTGACGTGATGCTCCTTCAACAAGAGCAATCATTTTATCCAGGAAGCTTTCACCCGGCTGGGTGTTGACCTGTACCTTGATCTGGTCTGAGAGCACTTTGGTACCTCCGGTAACCGATGATTTATCGCCGCCTGATTCGCGGATCACCGGAGCAGATTCACCGGTAATGGCAGATTCATCAATCGTTGCAATACCTTCAATGATCTCTCCATCCGCAGGGATGGTGTCACCTGCTTCGCAGATAAACACATCACCTTTTTTCAATAAGGAAGACGACCGTGTTTCGATTTTTCCGCCAGCGAGTACAACTTTCGCGGGCGTTTCCTCCCTTGTTTTTCTTAAAGAGTC
The DNA here is from genome assembly GCF_030244015.1 of Pedobacter ginsengisoli. Lineage (GTDB taxonomy): Bacteria > Bacteroidota > Bacteroidia > Sphingobacteriales > Sphingobacteriaceae > Pedobacter > Pedobacter ginsengisoli. The sequence continues at coordinate 1,103,629 of NZ_JASSYX010000001.1, read as the reverse complement.
TGCCTGTGCTTTTCCTCTTGCCTCGGCAATAGCCTCAGCGAAATTAGCAAAGAGTACGGTAAGCAGCAGGATCAGGAAAATGATAAAATTGTAAGCAGGAGATCCTTGTCCGGGATTGCTCAAAGAATATATTGTTACGTAAGCCATAATGACCGTACCGATCTCTACAGTAAACATGACCGGATTTTTGATCATCACCCTGGGGTCAAGCTTGATGAAGGACTGTTTCAGTGCAGTTTGCACTAAAGCCGGTTCAAATAATTTATTTGATGATGTTTTCATCTTAAGTTTTGTTTAATTATTTAAGCATGGTAAAATATTCTGCCAGTGGCCCTAAAGCCAGCGCAGGAAAATAAGAAAGGGCGTTCAAAACAATGATCACCGCAAAAGTCATCAGACCAAAAGTCAGCGTGTCTGTTTTCAATGTACCGGCAGACTCAGGTATGTATTTTTTAGCACCCAGCAAGCCGGCAATGGCTATAGGGCCTATGATCGGCAGGAAACGTCCCAATAGCAGCACAAAACCTGTCAACACGTTCCAAAGGATGTTGTTGTCTCCCAAGCCTTCAAAACCTGATCCATTGTTGGCGTTTGAAGAAGTCACTTCATACAGCATTTCCGAGAAGCCATGAAAGCGAGGGTTATTTAACCAGTTTTGAGGTTGTACAGCCCAATCTGCAGTACCATGATTGGTAAATACATAATTGGCGATTGCTGTTCCTGCAAGTATTAGAAATGGACTTAAAAGGGTAATCAGCGCAGCTATTTTTACTTCCCTGGCTTCTACCTTATGTCCAAGGAATTCCGGTGTTCTTCCAACCATCAGTCCTGATATAAATACTGCGATAATCAGGTAAATGAAATAGTTCAGCACACCGACTCCGCAACCACCATAGAATGAGTTGATCATCATACCCAATAATTGCCACATACCTGTTAATGGCATTGTACTGTCGTGCATGCTGTTTACCGAGCCAGTTGATATGATGGTTGTTACCGTACTCCAGTAAGCGGATATGGCCGGCCCGAAACGGACTTCTTTACCTTCCATTGCGCCTGTAGCCTGTGAAATACCCATTTTCGCAATTGCAGGGTTTCCACCAAGTTCAGAACTGATGGTCGGGATAAGGAGCAGCAGCATACCAATTGTCATGACGCCGAAAATCATCCAGCTCAACTTTCTGCGCCGGATGAATATACCAAAGGCGACCACCATTGCAATGGGAATGATTACCTGCGCAATAAGCTCAACCATATTAGTCAGGTAGTTTGGGTTCTCTAAAGGGTGTGCCGAGTTGACTCCAAACCAGCCGCCGCCATTTGTTCCCAAATGTTTGATTGCAATCATACCCGCAGCAGGACCCCTGGATACATTTACAGTATCTCCCTGAACAGAAATGAACTGATCTTTCGCCTCATAGCTTGTTGGTGTGCCATTAAATGCAAGAATCAATGCAACAACTAATGACAGGGGCAGCAACAGCCGGGTGATGGACTTTACAAAGAAATCCCAGAAGTTGCCCAGTTTAACGGTTGTCTTATCCCTAAAGGCTTTAAAGAATACAACTGCTGCAGCTATACCTGTTGCAGCGCTTGTAAATTGAAGGAACATCACTACAAAGTGCTGAGTAAGATAGGTTAGTCCACTTTCTCCGGAATAATGCTGCAGATTACAGTTGACCACAAAGCTGATGATCGTATTGAAGGACAGATCAGGACTCATTCCCGGATTGCCGTCAGGGTTTAGCGGTAATTTATCCTGGTAAATCAGGACGAAGAAACCGTAAACCAGCCAGACCAGGTTAATAGTCAGCAGCGCTTTCATATGCTGCTTCCAGTTCATCTCTTCTTTAGGGTTGATACCTGAGAGCTTGAAGATCCCGGATTCAAAAGGTTGTAAAAAGTCTGACCAGACCTTTTCTCCGGCAAATACCTTAGCCAGGTACTTGCCCAGTGGAATAGCGATCATCAATGTGAGCAGGTAGGTAGCTATGATTCCAAATAATTCAGTGTTCATGGTGTTTAATTAAAATTTTTCGGGTTTAACCAGCACGTAGATCATGTAAATGAAGACGGCGATTGCGATAATGAATAATGCGATCATAATTTTTAGATTTTTTCGAACCAGTCGATGGATTTGTAAATTACCCGGCAGAGTATCAGCAGGGTCAGAAATAATACGATTGTTAGCATGATATTTTTATTTTTGATATGCCTATGCCAATCCTGGTGCCATATTCCGAAATAAACAAGCAACACGCTCATTATCTGATATTTAAATCACAAAAAAAATCATCGGACAACATTTAAACAAAAAGACCCTTCCAAAATGGAAGGGTCTTTTTCATAATGGGTTAATGGGCTAAGCCTCTATTTTATATTCTTCAATCTTGCGGTATAAGGTAGTCAGCCCAATACCCAACAGCCTTGAAGTTTCCGTTTTATTGCCACCGGTATATTTCAGTACTTTGATGATGTGCTGTTTTTCCACATCCTGCATGTTCATCGGATCTGCAGCCCTGGCCTCCGTGTGAAATTCGAAAGGCAGCAGGTTAGAGGTAATTAATCCATTATCAGCCAAAATCACTACACGTTCCATCACGTTTTTGAGTTCCCTGATGTTTCCTTTCCAGTTGTGGTTGGTCAGCAACCGTATAAATTCCTTGTCAACACTAAATTCCGGCTTGTTTACCTTAGCGGTAAATTCAGCGAGGTAATGCATAGCGATCGGCAGAATATCTTCCCTCCTGTGCGATAGCGGCGGCAGTTCGATCGAAAATACCGAAAGCCTGTAAAATAAGTCCAGCCGGAACTTCCCGGCTTCAGCTTCGGCTTTGAGGTCCCTGTTGGTTGCGGCAATGATCCTTACGTTTACCTGGGTGGTTTGGGTATCGCCTATCTTGATATAAGTTTGATTCTCGAGTACCCTAAGCAGCTTGGCCTGGAGATCAAGGTTCAATTCACCGATCTCATCCAGGAATATCGTACCTTCATTGGCTTCATCAAGTAGTCCTCTTTTATCTTTGGCAGCTCCCGTAAAGGCCCCGGCTTTGTAACCAAACAATTCACTTTCCAGCAGCTCAGGATTAAAACCACTGCAGTTCACTGCAACAAACGGCTTTGCCCTTCTGGGACTTTCATGATGGATGGCCTGTGCAAATACCTCTTTACCGGTACCGGTCTCTCCTAAAAGCAGCACAGTGGTGTTGGTGCCCGCTACGCGGCGTGCGAGTGCGACGGCTTCTTTTAGAGTTTTGGATTTGCCAAGGATCGAATCAAAGTTAAACTTCCTGCTGATCTGATTTTCCAGTTCATAAACCCGGGCATTCAGTTTGGCTTTGTCCATAGCCTTATAAATCAGCGGGATGATCTTGTCATTGTCATCGCCCTTGGTGATGTAATCAAAGGCACCGTTGCGCATTGCCATTACACCGTCTGCAATGGTACCAAAGGCGGTCAGGTTGATCACCTCTGCAACCGGCCTGATCTTTTTAATCTCGTTCACCAACTCAACTCCATTGAAGTCGGGGAGCTTCACGTCACTTACCACCACCAGGATATCTTCTGCCTTAAGGATCTTCAGGCCTTCCTTGCCGGAGTTGGCCTGGAAAACTTTAAACCCTTCCAGTTCAATAATACGGGCGAGCAGGCTGCAGATCTTTTTCTCATCATCAATGATCAGGACACTATTTTGCATAATCTGTTTTTCTTTTTTAATAGATGGGTCCTAAGAGCCATTCAAATATGAGGTATTTTTAAATCAGTTGCCATTTAAAATAAGCGTATTCTTGTGCGGCACTGTACCTGGGGTGAAAGAAAGGCAAGAAACGGGTTTCATTTCATTTCCGAGTATTGTAACTTTAGGTCATAAATAATGGAGCATCATGGAAATAATAAATATGACCGAATTCTCTACTCCACTGGGCCCTATGCTGGCCGGTGCGACAGCTGAGGGGGTCTGCCTTTTGGAATTCACGAACCGCATCCGGTTAGAAAAGGAGTTTAGTGAATTGCAGCGCCTGCTCAATGCTACGATGCAGCCGGGCAGGAATCAGCATCTGGATCAGCTGGAAAAAGAATTAAGCGAGTATTTTGAGGGAAAAAGAAAATCTTTCTCTGTGCCCCTCCACACACCAGGAAATGAATTTGCGCAAGCGGTATGGAAAACACTGCAGGAAATCCCTTACGGAAAAACCTGCTCTTATAAAGAACAGGCAGAAATGATGAACAATCCCAAAGCAATCCGTGCAATTGCATCAACAAATGGCCGCAATCGTCTGGCCATCATCGTACCCTGTCATCGTGTGATTGGCAGTGATGGAAATATGACCGGATATGCCGCCGGAATAGACAAGAAAAAATGGCTGCTGAAATTTGAACGAGAAAACTCAGGGGTTCCTGAAGGGTCTTTATTTTAACTCAGCCGCTTCCCGCTCATCAGTTTATCAACAGCGTCATCGAACGATCCTGCCTGTACCACATCCCCTGAGTTTACAAAATAGATCTCATCGGCATTTTCAATAGTATTTAACCGGTGAGCGATCACCACTAAAGTGGTTTCTTTGGGCAGTTTTTCTAATATCCTGCCCAGCATTTGCTCTGTAATGGTATCAATATTTGCCGTGGCCTCATCTAAGATCAGCAATTCGGGTTTGCGCAGGAAGGCCCTCATAAAGGCAATGAGCTGCTTTTGACCCAAACTCATGTGTTCACCACCGGATTTTACCTCCGTATTCAGCCCCTGGTCAAACACCGAAAGCAATTCAGCCAGGCCAGCCTCTTCAATGACTTTTAAAAATGCAGGGTCATCCGGCGTCGTGTACAGGTCATTGCCGTACAAAATGTTTTCTTTCACCGTTCCGGTAAACAGCAGCGGCTCCTGCAATATGAAACCTATTTTTTGAGTACGCTCTGCATGGGTATAGGACCTGATGTCGCGGCCTCTCAATAACACCGTACCTTCCAGGGGATCATACAATCTTGCCATCAGTGAAGCTGTAGTTGTCTTCCCACCACCTGTTGGGCCCACAAAAGCATACATCTTCCCCCTTTCCAGTAAAAAATCGATTCCATGCAAAATCTCCCGGCCTCCCGGATACCCAAAATGTACCCCCCGGAATTCGAGTACCGCAGATGGGAGATGGGATTCAGAAGATATGTTTTCACTTGTCTCAACTACATGCAGGTCATTGTCCAATGCCAACATCCCGGATATTCTGTCCCAGGAAGCCAAAGCGGTCTGAAAACTGGTCCACAATGTAGCCAGCTGTCTTATCGGATTATAAAAATTATTGGCATAAGCGATATAACTGATCAGCAGACCAATGGTCAGGTTTCCATTCTTAATTAAGTATACCCCATAGATCAATACCAGCAATTGTGCAATATTGGAAAACAAACTAAACACCGGCATAAAAACAGTATTGGCAATACCGGCGCCCGTGGCGGTCTTATAGTTCTGCTGGTTTGCAGCATCAAACCTTTTTCTGAAATAATCACGACGGTTAAAAGCCACCACCACTTTAAAATTATTCAGGCTTTCCTGTATCTCTGCACTCATCATGCCTACACTTTTTAAGTTAGCAGCATTCCTTTTTCTAACCCATGGCGACAACCTGTTCACGAACAGCCAAATGCACAGGGCCGGAAAAACAGTAACCGCTCCTAGCCTAAAATTAATGATCAGCATAAATGAGCCCGCGGCGATCAGCATAAAAATACTGCTCAAAAACTGGAGCAGGCCCTGCGAGAAAAACTGATTTAGCCTTTCGGTATCTGTGTTTACCCTGGAAATCAGGTCGCCCGCTTTATTTTGATTAAAGAAGGCAACCGGCAATTGCTGAATCTTATGAAATACCGCATTCCGCAAAGCAAATACGATCCGTTGCGCTGCGCCTCCCATCAATCGTGTCTGCAGGTAACTGCCGCCAAACACGACAAAATACATAGACAGCAATATGCCGGAAAATAACAAAACTCCGCTGAATTGCTTGGTCTGAATATAATGGTCAATGGTGTAACCAACAATCAGCGGACCGGATAAATTGATGCTTGTATTGACCAGCATGAGCAGCAGTGCAAAAACGATCGTCCGCTTTTCATCACCCGCAACTTCAAGCAGGCCTGTCAGTTCCTTATAAACCGGTTTCTTTACCTTGCCCTCTTTTTCTATATTCAGGTTATAGTTCATAATTGCTTGTACTAAGTTGTGAATTATAGATCTGAACGTATTCAGGGCTGCGCCGCATCAGTTCAATGTGCGTCCCCTTATCCAACACTTCGCCCTGCATCATGAGTATGACCTGATCGTAATCTTCAATGGCGGCGATCTTTTGCGTTACCGATATCAAAGTGATAAAAGGATAATTTCGCTGAATATTTTGCAGGATCTTTTTTTCTGTCTGCTGGTCGACCCGGGCCGTAAAATCATCCAGCAGTAAGATGCGGGGGTTTATGGCCAGTGCCCTGGCCAGCATAATGCGCTGTTTTTGTCCGCCTGATAAACTCAACCCCCTTTCAGAAACTACGGTGTCTAATCCATCAGGCATTGAATCAATGAATGTGCTGAGTTCAGCACTGGCAATCGCCAATTTTAGGGATTCATCGGTTACGAGCTCACTAAAAGCAATATTTTCCCTTATGCTCATATTGAACATCACGCTGTCCTGGAATACAAATGCCAGCTGCCTGTAAAAAGCATCTTGTTTAAAATCCTGAAGCGGATGCCCGTTAAACCTGATCTGCCCGCTGTCTGCCCTGGTCATCCCTGCCAGCAATTGCAGCAATTGAGTTTTTCCGGCTACAGTAGGTCCGACTATCGCAACTTTTGAGCCGGGAGATATAGAAAAGCTGATGTCTTTCAACACACTTTTTCCGGAATAATCCAGATTCAGATTTTCCACTTCGATCTCTCCGCTCAGTTCAATATCAACCACACCTGCATCCGAAATATCTTCAGCATCCAGTACCTTGCTGATCCGGCCGTAAGAAACGGTAGCCTGTACAATTACATTGCTCATAAAGCCAATGACGATGATCGGGAAGATCAGCATCGCCAGGTAACTGTTGAATGCTGCCAGATCTCCTATACTCATCCTGTCGGTAATGACCAAATGGCCGCCATAAGCCAGAATGACAAGGGCAGCGATACTGGCGGTAAAAGTGATGATGGGAATGAGCCATGCAAAAAGGCGGAGTATAGTCAGCCCCAAATCCTTCCCTTTTACGCTGGCTTCTAAAAACTTATCATATTCCAGGGCCTGCGAATTGACAACCCGCACCAAAAAAGCGCCTAAAATACTTTCATTGATGATCTTGTTTAACCTGTCTATTACCTCTCTGCTTTTTTTATAATGAAGTTTTACTTTTTTTAGTACCAGAAAAAAACTGACGCCAATGGTGGAGGTAATCAGGATCACGATCAGTCCGAGCTCCCAGTCTATGCTAAAGAGCAGTATGGCCGCGCCGACGATGATCACCAGGGAGGACAAAATAGAGACTATTGCCTGAGCAACGAACTGTTTTATCCCCTCAACATCAGAAGTCAGGTTGGTCAATAGTTTGGCAGGGCTTTCCTGGTCTATAAAGACCGTGCTTTGTTTCGAGATTTTTGACGCGAGTTTGGTACGCAGATCTCGTGCTACATTTTCAGAAGCGTAAATCTGGACCAGGCTCTGGACATATCCCAATATAAAAACCAATACCGTGATACCCGAAAACTGCAGCATAGCTTTGTTCATTGAAAACTGATGATGATTCAAACCATCTATGACACTTCCAATGATCTTAGGCAAGAGTAAACTGAGTCCATTACCCAGAAGGGCTAATAACAGCAATAATGAAATAATGCCCTGATAAGGCTTTAACATTTTTAGCATGGCGCTAAGTTAACGATTTACCTTCCATGATCCCATTGCTCAACCTTCTTTAGTAAATCAAGTAAAGGACAATAGACACATTGCTTTGCCATAGTCCACCTATACTCCACGTATAGTCCACCTATAGTCCACGTTTTCATGAAAAAACATGGACTATACATTAAATATTCGTATATTGAATGTGAACTGATCTGCTGCTGTACCGGAATTGTTTACGAAGTATTGGTCAGTATAACTGCTGATCAATAAACGAAAAATAATATGCCAATAATGCAAGCCTGGCCCTAAAACAAAAAAGGGAACCCAAAATGAATTGAGCCCCCCTTTGTTTAACCGTATTAATTGTTATTTAGTAGCTTTTGTAAAATGCAGCACGACATATGAAGGTGATGTGCCATACTCAACCGGCGATTTGATCACAAGGGTGTTTCCATCCCCCGAAGCCAATACTGACCGGTATCCTGAAGTTACGTTTTTAGCTTTATCGCCCTCAAACAGTTTTTTAAACTGAAAAGTTTGATCTGCAGGACTTGCTGACCAGTATATGCTTTGGGTCTTCGCTGCACAGGTTCCTCCGCCGGGCAGGGTATAACTGCCATTACCACTGTTGGTCAGTGTCCAGATGCCACCTTTGAAACATGAAGCAGGGCCTTCGTCAAACAATGACTTTACATTTGCCTCCGGCACACCTTCATAAGTAATGTCGCTCAGCACCCAGGTCCCGGTTACATTGCCTCTCGTTACATTTGTACCAGCTGCACCTTTTGGTGAACAGCTTTGCAAAACCATTAATGAACTGCATAAAATGGCTGCTATCAGGAATATTCTTTTCATGTTATTCTTTATTTGATATTCCAATTACATAAATCTTGCCAAAACCTCAGCAGAATACTTTTATCCTTTTAACTTTGTTTTATCTAAACGCCCTCCTAAACATTAATACCGTAATAATGAAGCCAGAAACACTTGCCATACACGCCGGAAATTTATATAAGATCAGTACTAAAGATGTGACCCCGCCAATAAACCTGTCTACCACTTTTCTGAGAGATGAGGACGGTGGCTATTCTGGCGGACATATGTACAGCAGGGTGAGTAATCCCAACCGTTCCGCACTTGAGAAGGCCCTTGCTGATCTGGAGAAGGGTGCCGACGCCTGCGCTTTCTCATCGGGAAATACCGCTGGGATGAGCTTGTTCCAGGCATTAAAGCCGGGCAGCCACATCATCGCACCTGATGATATGTACTGGGGCTTTAAGAAGCAACTGCAAACCATTTTTAAGGATACACTGGAAATAGATTTTATAGACCAGACCGATATAGCCGTAATAAAGAGTTCCATCAAAGAAAATACAGTGCTGATATGGGTGGAAACCCCTTCCAATCCTTTATTAAAGATCACTGATGTGACCGCGATCGCTAAAATAGCCAAAGAAAACAATTTGATCCTTGCCTGTGACAGTACGTTCGCCTCGCCATGCCTGCAAAACCCGATTTCCCTGGGCGCGGATATCGTAATGCACTCTTCCACAAAATATATTGGCGGTCATAGCGATGTTCTCGGAGGTGCGCTGATCACGGCAACCAAAAATGAACTTTGGGAAAAGATCAGGAATGTCCAGCAGATCGGCGGCGCTGTACCTTCTCCATTTGATTGTTATTTATTGCTAAGGAGTATAAAAACATTGCCGTACCGCATGCGCGCGCATAGTGCCAACGGGCTTGCTCTGGCCCTGTATCTTCAAAAACATGATCAGGTAGAAGCGGTCTTTTATCCCGGACTTCGGGAGCACCCGCAGCATGAGATTGCCAAAACGCAAATGAGTGATTTTGGAGGAATGCTTTCCATACTGGTAAAAGGGGGTGCGGCTGAAGCACGGAGAATCGTAAATGCTGTTAAGCTATTTGCCCAGGCGACGAGTTTGGGCGGCGTGGAAAGCCTGATAGAGCACCGCGCATCTATAGAAGGCCCTGACACCAAGACACCACAAAATTTAATTCGGATATCTGCTGGCCTCGAACACATAGACGACCTGATTGATGACCTAAAGCAGGCTCTGGCTTAAATTTCGAGTAAGATCTTTAGGTTTTTTAGATTTTAAATTCAATTTATAAAGCTAATTAACAGATACTTACAAAATATTCAGAATATAATTTTGGATATTTTGAGTCCTAAGCATACATTTGCAACATCATTTAGCGAAAGCTAATCAAGTCAACCTTCTTCACTTTAAGGTTTGATTTATAAAGAAGTGGCGAGAGACAGGCTCATTGACCCACTGGCAACCCTCCCAAAATGGAGAAGGTGCCAATTCCTGACCAGAAGGCATGGTGCCCTTTGGAAAGATAAATTGAAACAAAATGAAAACAGTAAGAATCATTACAGATTTATTTAGTAATTGTTGCAGGCAGCACAGCACATATATGTGCTGTGGCATACAATAATCTACAAAATCTTCCCTTTGTATTTAGATCCAATAGGAAGGCCCTGCCACCAGGGTACGCTAAATAACTATACGCAATAAAATTTCCAGTTTTTATTATTTAAATTAAAATAACATGTCAGCATCTCATAAATTCGAAACATTACAGATACACGCAGGTCAGGAAATAGATCCTACCACCGGAGCAAGGGCCTTACCTATCTATCAGACTACATCTTACGGCTTTAAAAACTCCGAACATGGCGCAAACCTTTTTGCGCTAAAGGAATTCGGCAATATCTATACCCGTATTATGAACCCCACTACGGATGTTTTTGAAAAGCGGATTGCTGCCCTTGAAGGCGGTGTAGCCGGTTTAGCTGTTGCATCCGGTCAGGCGGCGCAATTTATTGCGTTAAATAATATCCTGCAGGCAGGTGATAATTTTGTTTCCTCATCTCATTTATATGGCGGCTCTTACAACCAGTTTAAAGTTGGTTTCAAACGTCTGGGTATCGAGGTTAAGTTTGCCAATGGCGATGATCCGGAAGATTTTGAATCAAAGATCGATGCCAATACCAAAGCTATTTATTTGGAGAGCATTGGAAATCCTGCTTTCAGCGTGATAGATTTTGAGAAAATATCTGCTATTGCCAACAGGCATGAGCTGCCGCTGATCGTTGACAATACTTTTGGCGCTGCAGGTTATCTGTTCAAACCATTGGAACATGGCGCCCATATTGTAGTTCAGTCTGCAACAAAATGGATCGGCGGCCACGGCACCAGTATTGGTGGTGTAATCGTAGACGGAGGAAATTACAATTGGGGAAATGGTAAGTTCCCGCAGTTTACTGAACCTTCTGAAGGTTATCATGGCCTGGTGTTTAATGATGTTTTCGGATCAGCTGGTCCGTTTGGAAATATACAGTTCATCATTCGCGCCAGAGTGGAGGGTTTAAGGGATTTTGGCCCGGCCATCTCTCCTTTCAATTCGTTCTTACTGATACAGGGCTTAGAGACCTTATCGCTCCGCGTACAGCGGCATGTGGATAATGCCCTGGCTCTGGCGATATGGCTTGAAAATCACGAGGCCGTCAGCTCAGTAAGTTACCCGGGACTGGAAAGCAGCCCTTACCATGCAAATGCGAAGAAATATTTGCAAAATGGTTTCGGTGCCGTACTTTCATTTGAACTCCACGGAGACAAACAGCAGGCCAGCAAACTGGTAGACAGCCTTAAACTGGTTAGCCACCTGGCCAATGTGGGCGATGCCAAGACGCTGATCATCCAGCCTTCTGCAACCACACATCAGCAATTGAGCGATGCAGAACAAGCTGCAGCCGGTGTAAAACCCAATCAGCTCCGTGTATCGGTTGGAATAGAACACATTGATGACATCAAAGCAGACTTTGAACAAGCTTTTGCTGCTATAAAACTTTAAAATCAAGCATTAATACCCCAAATGAGTAACACTGCAATATATAAACACAGCAAACAGTTTAAATTGGAAAATGGCAGGAAGCTGCGTCATGTAGAGATCGCCTATCAAACCTACGGCAAACTGAATGCTAAAAAAGACAATGTGATCTGGGCATGCCATGCGCTAACGGCCAATGCTGATGTGCTGGATTGGTGGAAGGGGCTCTTTGGAAGCAATGACCTCTTTAATCCCGAAGAACATTTTATTGTATGTGCTAATGTTTTGGGTTCACATTATGGTTCCACCAGCCCGTTGAGTATAAATCCGGTTACCGGGCAGCCTTTTTATCTGGCTTTTCCTGAATTCACCATCAGGGACCTCGTGGCGGCACATCGTTTGCTTGCACAGCACCTGGGCATTGACGAGATCAGGGTGCTCATCGGCGGTTCGCTGGGCGGGCAACAAGCACTGGAATGGGCGATTAGTGACACTTCGATTGTGAAGAATCTGATACTCATAGCTACAAATGCTGTTCATTCTCCCTGGGGCATTGCTTTTAATGAAAGTCAGCGGCTTGCCATCAGTACAGACCGCACTTTTTATGCGCAGCAGCCGGATGGCGGATTAAAAGGTCTGAAGACTGCCCGGAGCATTGCCCTGCTTTCTTACCGGACTTATGATGCTTATGCGGCTACCCAGCTGGAGAGTGTCAATGACAAAACCTCTTCTTTCAGGGCCTCATCTTATCAGAACTACCAGGGTGAAAAACTGTGCAAGCGCTTTAACGCTTATAGTTACTGGTACCTGAGCAAGGCTATGGACAGCCATAATGTAGGGAGAGGCAGGCAAAGTGTAGTCGATGCACTTGCATCTGTAAAGGCCAACACGCTGGTCATAGGTGTTGAAAATGACGTTTTATTCCCTTTATCGGAACAGGATTTTCTGGCCAGGCACATCCCGGGTGCAGCTTTTCACAGCATTAAATCTGCGTATGGACATGACGGTTTTTTGATCGAAACCGATATTTTAACCAATATGATCGGTAATTTTTTAAAGGAAAGCATCAATAAAAACATTATTAAATTACATAAAACAGCATAGTACACAAATGAGCAAGAAACTTAAGATTGGTTTGTTTGGTTTCGGTGTAGTCGGACAAGGACTGCATGACATCATCCGCGGACAGGACTTAAACCTGGAAATCGTTAAAATAGCCATAAAGAACGCTGATAAAAAACGTAGTCTTGACGCGCATCTGTTTACGACAGATCACGATGAGATCCTGGGCAATGAAGAGATCAATACCATCGTCGAACTGATAGATGATGCAGATGCAGCATTTACCATTACAAAAAGAGCTTTGATCAGTGGTAAAAATGTCGTTTCCGCTAATAAAAAAATGATCGCCCTTCATTTGGCAGAACTGGTGGCACTGCAGGAGCAATACGGTGCTTCTTTGCTCTATGAAGGCGCCGTTTGCGGCAGTATCCCGATCATCCGTAACCTGGAAGAGTACTATGACAACGAGCTGCTCCACGGCATCAGTGGCATTTTTAATGGCTCGTCGAATTATATTCTTTCCAAAATATTCAATGAGGATCTGGAATATGGTGTTGCGTTAAAACAGGCGCAGGACCTGGGTTTTGCGGAAACTGATCCAATCATGGATGTTGGCGGTTATGATCCTAAGTTTAAACTGGCCATTGCCACGGCCCATGCTTATGGTCTGTTTATCAATCCGGATAAGATCCTCAATGTTGGCATTCAAAATCTGTCTGACAATGACATCAGGTATGCCAGGGAAAAGAACTTCAAGATAAAACTGGTACCTACTGCAAGAAAGATCAGCACCAAACAGATTGTGACTTATGTATTGCCAAAATTTATAAAGACTGATGATTTTCTATACAATGTGGAAAATGAGTACAATGGCGTAACTGTTCAGGCTGCTTTTGCTGATAAACAGTTCTTTTTTGGCAAAGGAGCCGGCGGCCATCCTACGGGTGCTGCTGTGTTGTCTGATATTGCTGCATTGAGGTATGACTATCGCTATGAGTACAAAAAATATCACCAGCATAATGGATTGGTACATACGGACAATGTAAATATTGAAGTGTATTTGAGGTATACACATGAATATACTGTAGAGAAGCTTCAAATTGAAAACATCAGTGAACGCTTTTCACGCAATGACTATAAATATGTGATCGGAAACGTGAGTTTAAAAAACCTGCTGGCCAACCGGGACCTGCTGGAGCAAAAGGACATCTTTATTGCGCATACTGGGAGGTATACTTATACTGAACAGCAGATTCAGATGGTCGCTGAAGAAGAGGTATTATTTAACTAGATTACTTTTTATTAATTGTTTTGATAGCAAAAAGGCCCCGGTTGGGGCCTTTTGCTTATATGCTATATTTCCCTGCTGACATCCCAGTTTTCCAGGTAATCTGCCACTCTTCTTACAAAGGAACCTCCTAGGGCACCGTCTACTACCCTGTGGTCATAAGATAAAGAAAGGAACATCATATGTCGAATTGCGATCACATCACCGAATTCGGTCTCCAATACTGCGGGCTTCTTTTTAATTGCGCCTACAGCTAAGATGGCAACCTGTGGCTGGTTAATGATTGGCGTACCCATTACATTACCAAACGAACCTACATTGGTTAAGGTAAACGTTCCGTTTTGCGTCTCATCAGGCTTTAACTTTGAATTTCGTGCCCTGCGGGCCAGGTCATTTACCGATTTCGTTAATCCCACGAGATTAAACTGATCTGCATTTTTAATAACGGGCACAATTAAATTACCGCTTGGCAACGCAGCAGCCATCCCGATGTTGATGTCTCTTTTTTTAATGATCTGTGTTCCGTTTACGGAAACATTGATCATCGGAAAGTCTTTGATCGCCTTGGTTACTGCCTCTATAAAGATTGGTGTGAATGTGATCTTCTCATTTTCACGTTTTTCAAAGCCGTGTTTGACTTTCTCCCTCCACATCACCATATTGGTTACATCGGCCTCTACAAAAGAAGTCACATGCGGAGCGGTCTGCATGCTCATGACCATGTGTTCAGCGATCAGCTTACGCATCCTGTCCATTTCAATGATCTCGTCTCCTCCATTTAGACTGGCAGCAGGCGATACAGCAGATTTCACAGGAGCGTTTGAAACGGTTTGATCTGGTCGGTTTGCCAATATTGCGGCAGCAGACGGATTTGCTATTTCAGGTGCGGTATTTCCTTTTCTGGTTTGAATATAAGCCAGCAGGTCATCCTTGGTCAGTCTGCCTTCTGAGCCCGTCCCATGCAGGGTGTCCAGTTCCTCAGTGGTAATGTTTTCCTGGGCTGCAATATTTTTTACCAGTGGTGAGTAAAAACGGTCTGAGCTGCTTTTCCCGGATTCCGGCTCAGCTTTTTCTGCTGCCGGAACATCGCCCTGCGGCGCCAGTTGTGACATACCTGGAATGTCTTCAACCGCATGACCTGCTGCAGTACCTTCCGTTTCGATAATGGCAATTACCTCACCAACCTGCGCCACTTCATCTTCTTTAAATAACTGCTTAATTAATTTACCGGATACCGGTGAAGGAACTTCTGAATCAACTTTATCGGTAGCGATCTCCAGGATTGTGTCATCAATCGCGATCATATCACCGGGCTGCTTAACCCACTTAATGATGGTTGCCTCTGCAACACTTTCCCCCATTTTTGGTAACAATAATTCGTATTGAGCCATCTTTTATTTTATGATTGATATCGGATGCAAAAGTAAAGTATTTCGCAGACTTAAACATAATCCTTCCGAAGTTCATTCAAAATCATACTCAAAGCAGCTATCGCTGAGCGTTCTATATTTTGAGCTCTTTTGTTTCCGAAGGTAAATAATTTTGCTGTAACTCCTTTAGGACTGGCTACGGCGATCCAAACTGTACCTACAGGTTTGTCAGGTGTTCCTCCTTCAGGGCCCGCTATACCGGTAACGGCTACCGCATAGTCTGTTTTAAAACGGGCTATGGCTCCCTGCGCCATCTCTCTTACTGTTTCTTCGCTCACCGCTCCAAATTTTTCAAGGGTCTCGTGCGTAACTCCCAAAACAGACTCCTTAAGCTGATTTGAGTAAACCACTGCCCCGCCTGTGTACACGGCCGAGCAACCCGGATGCTGGGTGATCAGGTGCGCAATATATCCGCCGGTACAGCTTTCTGCAGTGGAAAGCGTAAGCTTTCTCTCCTCCATAATATTGAGCAGGGCCTTTTCCAGGGCAATATCTTCTTCTACCACTACATACCTTTTTATTTTGTCGGCGATCTGCCGGGCGTAATGATCTACTTCCTGTTTTAAAACAAGTTCGTTAGTCCCGGAGCCACTAAGTCTTAATCGTACCTGTCCTAAACGGGGCAGATAGGCAAGTTTAATGTGAGCAGGCAGACTGTCTTCAATACCTGCTATTTCAGCAGCAAGAAAAGACTCGCCGATACTCGCTGTGAGAATGGTTTTATGAAAGATATGAGGCAACCGAAATGAATTGCTCAGCCGCGGCAGGATCTCTTCCTCCATAAGGTACATCATTTCAAAGGGAACACCAGGCATTGATACGATCACATTACCATCATGCTCAAACCACATACATGGTGCTGTGCCATTCTTGTTCTGGATGACCGTGCATCCATCCGGGACATCCGCCTGAAGCATGTTAGATTCGATCATTGGCCTTTTTAACCTGGCAAATATCCCTTGTATATGAATCAGTGTCTCCTCATCACGCCGCATACCCATGCCGAAATACTTCGCCAGGGTAAATTTAGTGATGTCGTCCTTGGTAGGTCCCAACCCCCCGGTAATGAGAATGATCTGCGCCCGCTTTTCTGCCAATTGTAATGCTTCAGTGATGTGTTCTGCATCATCAGACACCGAAGTGACCTGTTTTACTTGTATACCTGCCAGGTTCAGTTGTTTGGCCATCCAGGCTGAATTGGTATCCACAACCTGGCCTATCAGGATCTCGTCACCAATTGTAATGATTTCAGCTAACATAAAATGGGATTAGAATCGGGTAAAATATTGTTTTCTCTTGCTCAGCTTTAAATCCTGAAGTATTGATGCCTTGACTTTTATATCTACCGAATAGGATTGATATCTCCCGAAGGGCACCCAGCTAAAGCTCATGTCCCAGCAGTGCAGGTCTCTGTAGATTGAAAAGTTGGTCTGGGAAAAGGTCTTTGCCTGAAAATCCCAGCCCGAAGTAAACTGTACCTTCCACTTAGGGGTGATATTTGCATCGCCGTTAAAGTTTAACGTGTTTGAAACATTACTGTTTAGTCCAACTGCGTCTGTACTGTACTGAAAGCTATAACTGAAGGCGAAGTTCCAGGGAATTTTAAAATCGACAAATGCATTCGGATCGCGGCTTACCCTGGCCAGTGCGTCAGACTGTTCCTGTGTCATCGCGCCCTTTTCCACCTGTTCCTTTAAATTATCTTGGTTTTCATTTCTCTTTTTCAGGGCTTCGGGATTGAAACTGTAGTCAAAAGAGAAGCCAAAGCTTGTTAAACGGGGCAGTCTTCCTGCCTGCCAGGTGTATTTGTCTACAAGATTTCTGTACTGTACTCCTCTGGAGTCCCTGACAGCTACATCTGAAGCATCTACACTGTCCTTATACTGGTAAGGATTAAGCGTGCCATAATAGTTGATGCCCAGTTTATCTGTAAACTGTGATCGGCCGTTAAAGCTCAATGTAGACAGCTTATAGCTTTTTGCAAGAAAATTATAAGAACCGCTAAGACCAAGCCCTTGTATAACGGGTATTTTCTTATTGCCCTTTCCGGTGGAGTCATTTGGGGTAAGAACTTTCGCTTCCACTGTGTTGTCTATCCCGAAAGAAAGGGCTGCTGAACGTCCTGAGCCCGGACCACCATATAAAGTGCTTTCAAAAATAGAATATTTAAGCGGCTTGCCATCTGTTCCGATTACGTCTGTACCGTCTGCATATTTTGCTATTTTGTAATAACCTCTTTTCGGGTCTGAAAAATCCGGCGTATAGGTGAAGCCTACCCTTGGGGTCATCACGTGTCTCAGGGCTTTAAAATTGCCAAACTTATTGAACTGGGCTGTGCTGTAAATCTTGGTAGAAAGGCCCACATTGGCGTTGTATTCTGCATTTCTTTTAAATCCGGGTATGGTATCAATGATCTGTACGTCAGAACTGTTCACCACCCTCACATAAGTTTTTTCTATGCTCTGAAGCGACCACCTTTCCTGGTAAGTGCCCCCCATATTAAAATTAAAATTACTTACTGCAAAAGACATGTTCACCGGGATTTGATGACTCATTCCATTGACGAATTTATTGAGGGATTCTCTTTTGAACAGTTCGCTTTCCTTAGTATTGATCTTATTGCTGGCCTGCATACTATATCCAACTGTGATCTTCTGATACCATTTTTGCTCTCCGACCCGGTCTTTAGAATCAAAAGGGCTAAAAGTAGGGATGGAAAAATTGAGATCAGGCAAGAGTAAATCCACCGTTTTGTTTTGGGTTTCCTGCCTGCCGCTCGCCGTTATGCCCAGGTTCATCCCATTGTCCCACACTTTTCCATAGCCAACGCTTGATTGTAAGGTGTTTTTTGCTGACTGATACGGATCATAACTTCCTCCGGCGGCAGTATTGGCATCATAACTTGTCGTTCCCGCATCTACGGAAGCTGAGAATGACGTCCCCGGCTTTGCATTTGCATTCTGGCTATGGCTCCATAAGATCTTAAAATCTTTAATCTGGTTAAAATCCGGGCTGCCTTCAGAGCCGTACCTGGAGTTGGAATACCTCAGGTTGA
Source organism: Pedobacter ginsengisoli (assembly GCF_030244015.1). Classification (GTDB taxonomy): domain Bacteria; phylum Bacteroidota; class Bacteroidia; order Sphingobacteriales; family Sphingobacteriaceae; genus Pedobacter; species Pedobacter ginsengisoli. The sequence continues at coordinate 1,085,077 of NZ_JASSYX010000001.1, read as the reverse complement.
TGTTGCCGTTGTATTTGTATCTTTTGGTATAATTGGACAGTAGCGAAGCATCGTATGAACCCCTTGTATAAATGGTACCCGTGATCTTTGCATCCCAGTAGTCACTTAGCCCGAGGTAATACCCCCCGTCCCGCAGGAAGAACCCCCTGGTATAATCCTCACCGGGAGATGGCATAATTATCCCTGATGATTTTTTGTTGGGCTTGGGGAAAAACGCAAAAGGCAATCCAATGGGCAGAGGGATATCCTCAATTTTTAGGTACACCGGACCGGTGATGATCTGGTTGCCGGTCACAATTCCTTTAGTGATATGGATGCCGAAGTGAGGATGGGGCAAATTACAAGTACTATAGGTCTGGCCTTTGCTGTGAATTTCATCGTCCGGTTGTTTTTTGGCTTTTCCCCCGGAAAAAAAACCGCCTTCCTGCTCGGTAAAAACGTCCCAGATCTGGGCTTCCAGTGTTTCGGTGTTGTATCTTAATGAATCTGCAAGCGAGGTGCCCTGCCCTTCCATTTTTATAATGGGTCTGCCTATATACTTACCCTTTGAGTTGGTTGTACCGCGTGCAAAGAGCATTTTTGTACTGTCATTATAGGTAATATAATCAGCATCCAGCTCCAATCCCTGATAAATCACCCTTGCACCGCCGTACAGGTAAACAATTTTTTTGTCGGGGCTGAACCTGGTTGAATCTTTTGCCGAATATTCCAGTTTTTCACTTGCAACTGTATCTTTTGAGCTGGTATCTGTAACCATTCTTTTAGTACCAGTTCTTTTTGTCGTATCGTTCTGTCTGATCACCTGCTGCCAGGAAGATGAGGAAAAAGCAGCAGCCCGATTACTAACAGATGTTAATAAAACAGTTAAGTTAAGAAAAATGATATACCGTAAAAGTTTCAAATTCGTGTGTGAATGTTATTTTTGCATTAATGTTTAATCCAAAACGTTCAAAATTAATGAAAAATATACCATTGCTCAGACCAAAAGCTATTTTGATCGTATTTATTTCTTTAGCAATCAATATTGTATCTAGCTATCAAGCATTTACGCAAGGATATAAAATAAAAACTATCGTAATTGACGCTGGTCATGGTGGTAAGGATGGCAGCACCAGGGGGCTTTATTCCACTGAAAAGGACGTTGCACTGAAGACAGCCTTACATCTTGGCGCGGCTATTGAGGCAAACATGAAGGATATAAAAGTGATTTATACCCGTACTGAGGATGTTTTTATTCCACTTTACGAAAGAATTGCAGTAGCAAACAATGCCAAAGCCGATCTTTTTATCTCTATCCATTGCAACGATATGCCTGTTCACAGGTCAACCGTAGTAACGGGATATAGAAGAAACAGCAAAGGAAAAAGGGTGCCGATAACCAGGACTGTAAGCAGAAAAAGCACTTCAACAAGAGGAGTAGAAACATTTGTCTCGGGTATTGGCAGGGTAAACGAACAGGATGAAGCAATAAAAAGGGAAAATGCAGCTATTTTTCTTGAAGAAAACTACAAAGAGAACTATGAAGGATTTGACCCCAACAACCCGGAAAACATGATCATACTTTCTCTGATGAAAAATACGTTTAGAACACAGAGCCTGAGGCTTGCAAAACTGGTACAGGATGAATACATCAATGCCGGCCGTATAGACCGCGGTGTTCAGGAAAAAAGCCTGGCCGTACTGGCGCGCGCCGGGATGCCCGCCATCCTCACAGAGATCGGATTTATCAGCAATCCTGAAGAAGAGGATTACATGAATTCTGAAACCGGACAAAATGAAATCACCAATTGTTTATTAAAGGCCATAGAAAATTACAAAAAGAACCTCGAAGGATAATTACAAACTAAACCGCATTTGAATGAGATTAAACAAAGTTTTGCTTCCGTTATCATTTCTATTTTTTAGTTCACTAGTCACATTTTCTCAGGGTTACAAGGTTAAAACTATTGTTATAGATGCTGGTCACGGCGGCAAAAAACCAGGTGCCAGGGGGAGCTTTTCATTGGAAAAAAATGTGGCACTTGAAGTAGCCTTGAAGCTGGGCAAAAAGATAGAAGAAGAAATGCCGGAGGTTAAAGTGCTCTACACCAGGAAAACAGATGTTGATGTAGATTTTTACAAAAGGGCCGCACTTGCCAACGACAACAAGGCTGATCTTTTTCTGTCCATACATTGTAATTCCATGCCTGACAGAAGAGTGATAACAGGTTATACCCGCAATAAAAAGGGCAAAAGAATTCCCAGATACGGCTATCGAAAAAACACAGTCACCAGCGGGACTGAAACATTTGTCGCGGGTTCACACCGGTTAAATGAACAAGATGCTGCCATTCGCGAAAACGAAGACATCAAACTCGAAAAGAATTACAAACAAAACTACAACGGCTATGATCCCAATGATCCTGAAACATTTATTATATTATCTTTGTTTAAGAATTTATTCCGGGACAAAAGTCTGAAACTTGCTAGGTTAATCCAGAACAACTATACCAATGACGACGGCAGGGTTAACAGAGGGGTAAAAGAACAGGGTTTATTGATCTTGCAGCGTTGCGGATTACCTGCAGTACTTACTGAGATTGGATTTATTTCCAACCCCACTGAAGAGAAGTACATCAACTCGGACAGCGGACAGGCGGAAATTGTAAATTCTATTTTTAAAGCAATAAAAACCTATAAAAAGGAAACTGAAATCAATTAAGTTCACAGCACCTGTATAAAAAAACACTCCTTTAAATGAAGATAGCGAACGAAACCAAAGTGGGCATACTGGCAGCCTTCTCCATTGCCTTATTAATAATTGGTTATAACTTTTTAAAAGGTAATGCCATATTTTCAAGTGAGACTGTTTTATATGCCAGATATTCGCATGTTGACGGGCTGGCGGTATCCAAGCCGGTGTTGATCAACGGCTTTCAGATTGGACGTGTAGACAAGCTCCAGCTTCAGCCTGATGGCTCTATTTTAGCTACGCTGAAGATCAAAGGCAAATATGAAATTCCAAAAAGCAGTATCGCCAAACTGGAAAGTACAGATCTGCTGGGCAGTAAAGCTATAGTTATGGCCCTGGGTTCGGGTGATGATTATGCGCAGGACGGAGACACTTTAAATGCCAATGTTCAAAAAGGCATACTGGAAACCGTACAGCCGGTACAAAAGAAAGCTGAAATGATCATTGGCAAGATGGATTCAATTTTAACCAGTGTAAACTCAATCCTCAATCCCAATTTCCAAAAGAATGTGGACAAAAGCTTCAACAGCATATCGTCTACCCTTGCGTCGCTGGAATCTACTTCCAAAAAAGTAGATAACCTTGTCGGGTCTGAAGGATCACGCGTTTCTGCTATACTGGCCAATGTAGAAGCCATTTCAAGTAACCTGAAACAAAACAATCAAAAGATCAGCGCCATCCTGAACAACATCAATTCCGTTACAGACCAGGTGGCTGCAATGAACTTCAAACAAACCCTGGATAATGCGAATAAAGCAGTTGCTGATCTGCAGACCATCGTTGGCAAGATCAATAACGGTCAGGGTTCATTAGGGTTGCTCGTAAATGACGCCAAGCTATACGACAACCTGAACAATGCCTCTAAAAATCTGGACAATCTGATGATCGACCTAAAGGCAAATCCTAAGCGATATGTTCATTTTTCAGTATTTGGTGGCGGAGGTAAAAAGGATCAGTAAACTATATCGTATAAGTATTTCCTTCAATTGCCAGTTCAGTTTGTTCAAAGACAGACCTGGCTTCTTCCAAAAGTGCCTGCAATGTCTTATATCTTGATGAGAAATGCCCGATCAGCAGTTTGGAGGCCCTGGTGGCTTTGGCGATCTCCCCGGCCTGCCGCGCAGTGGTATGATGTGTCTGATTGGCCCGGTCGAGCATTTCATGCAAAAAAGTAGCTTCATGGTACAGCAGATCACAGTCTGAAATACTCTCAAAATACCCTTCATCCAGTAAGGTATCTGAGCAATATCCATACCTTCTAGGTGTATCTGAATCAGTGGTGTATTCACTGTTTAACAATATCCTGCCATCCGGTAATTCCAGGTCTATGCCTCTTTTTAGCAGGGGATAATAATCAATATTGATTCCTTCAGCCTCTAATTTTTCCACGATTAGCTTGCGCAGACGCTTCTTTTGGGTAAACATAAATCCGGTGCATGGAATTCTATGGTTCAGGATTACGGTATCCACGACCAGGTCGTTATTTTCAAATATCTGTACCGGCACTGTAGCTTCTGTGACTACAAATTCTATCGGGTACCTGATCACGGTTTCTGAATACTTAAACTGCAATGCCAATATCTCCTGAAGGGCGGCCGGACCAAAGATTTTAAGTGGCTTGATGCGTCCGTTCAAATGCAGGCTGGACAAAAGGCCAATCAGCCCAAAATAATGATCACCATGCAGGTGACTGATGAATATAAAATCTATTTTACTTGCCTTAAAGCCATATTTGATCAATTGCTGCTGGGTGCCCTCCCCGCAGTCGATCAGGTAAAACTTCTCATTACAATTTAAAAGCTGAGCTGTTGGATTTCTATTGTGTACGGGAGTAGCAGAACTGCTGCCTAAAATGGTAACCTCAAACTTCATTAACCCAGATCTACTCCACCCAGCAATTCCTTCTCGATTTCATCCATAAAGATCAGATCAGTAGCTTCATCCAGTTTGGAAACAATTGTCAGGGACTGATCCAGATTAGACATTTTCAATATCTTAGCTACCACATCATTGACACCGGTCACGATAAAGAGGCCATTTGCTTTTTTACAGAGCCTGTCGCCTACCAGCAAGCTGCTCAGATCCTGGGAATCATCACACTGTTTGATGGATGACAAGTCCAAAACTATATTTCGGAAACCCTCTGCATTCAATAAAATGAACTCAGATTTCAATTTAGGAGTATTTTCGTTAGTAAACTTAACTTCATCCATTCCTAAAACAACATATTTTTCGTGCTTATCTATTGAAAATTTCATGATACTGATGATTGAATTAAAAACGAAAATAAGTAAAATTTACCAATATTAAATCAAAAGCTGCCCCAAAGCCGCGGTTACGTTTTGTCCGATTCTTTTGACCACATCGTTTGCTTCGTTTTTCACAAATGTATCTCCCGTGATCTGCTCATACAGCTCAATATAACGGTCTGATATAGAATTGACAATTTCAGGGGTCATCAGTGGAACTACCTGCCCGTCCTTGCCCTGAAAACCATTTTCTATTAACCATTTGCGTACAAATTCTTTAGACAGCTGTTTTTGAGGTTCATCAGCATCCTGTCTTTTTTCATATCCATCCGCATAAAAATAGCGGGAAGAATCAGGTGTATGAATCTCATCGATCAGATAAATCTCCTCACCCACCTTACCAAATTCATATTTTGTATCCACCAATATCAATCCACGTTCTGCAGCCATTTCCACACCACGCTGATACAGCGCGTAAGTATAATTTTCCAGATAGGTATAATCAGCTACAGATACAATGCCTTTAGCTAAAATATCTTCTTTTGAAATGTCTTCATCATGCCCTACCGATGCCTTGGTAGTGGGCGTAATGATCGGCTGTGGCAGCTTGTCGTTTTCCTTTAACCCTTCAGGTAATGACACCCCGCAGACGCTGCGCCTTCCTGCACTGTATTCACGCCAGGCATGTCCCGCCAGGTAACCCCTGACAACCATCTCGACCTTGAAAGGCTCACAAATGCGGCCGATCGTTACCATTTCATCCGGGGTATCAATCACCCAGTTTGGGACTATATCTTTCGTAGCTGCCAAAAACTTTGCAGCGATCTGGTTCAGCACCTGTCCCTTAAAGGGAATTGCCTCCGGCAGCACCACATCAAATGCAGAAATTCTGTCGGTTACAACCATGGCCATAAAGCGGTTGTCAATGGTGTATACATCACGCACCTTTCCCTTATAAAAATTTGTCTGCTTAGGGAAGCTGAAATTTGTCTCTTTTATTGCTGTCATTTCTATTACTGTATATCTCCGTAGGCCTTTAATATCCTTTTTACCAGTTTATGTCTTACCACATCTTCACCGGTCAGGTAAATGATGTCTATACCCGGTATGCCATCAAGGATGCGCAATCCATTGTGCAGTCCAGACATCTGTTTTTTCGGCAGATCTATCTGGGTCACATCACCTGTCACTATAAACTTCGCCGAAGGGCCCATACGCGTCAGGAACATCTTCAATTGAAGGTCTGTAGAGTTTTGGGCCTCATCAAGAATTACAAAGCAATTGTCGAGTGTTCTTCCCCTCATAAAGGCAAGCGGCGCAATCTCAATCGTCCTGTTCTCCAGATAAACCTTTAGTTTCTCTGCAGGGATCATATCGTCCAGAGCGTCATATAATGGTCTCAGGTACGGATCAACCTTCTCTTTCAGATCTCCGGGCAAAAAGCCTAAGTTTTCACCCGCTTCAACTGCAGGCCTCGTTAGTATAATCCGTTTGATCTCTTTATTTTTCAATGCCCTTACGGCCAGTGCCACCGCAGTATAGGTCTTTCCTGTTCCGGCAGGGCCAATAGCAAACAGCACATCATTTTTATTGATGCTGTCTACCATTCTTCTCTGGTTAGCAGTCCTGGCTTTTACCATCAGACCATTTGTTCCGAAAACGATCACCTCACCTCCGCCATTTCCTCCGGCGGTCTTTTCCGGTGTGGCAGCCTCATCTTCAGAAGCAATTTTTTTTGAAGCAAGAATGCTTTCCACATCACTTGCCAGCAAGGAACTATACTTCTCCAGGTGACTGATCAGGTAATGGTATTTTTTTTCAAACACTTTCAATTCCTGTTCATCACCAAGCACTTTCACCTCATTACCCCGCGCTACTACTTTCAATTTTGGAAAAGCATTTTTGATGATCTCGTAATGCTCATTATTTGCTCCCCAAAACTGTACCGGATCTACCGATTCTAATGTTAATTTTAGTTCGTTCAAAATATTGTTTTTTTGATTGAGGTGTATATTCTGATTTAAAAATTGAATATTTGTACGCGATTTGCCGCCTACGCAAGATTAAGAATAAATATTCAATTTTTAATGGCTATTATTACTTTAACAACAGATTTAGGTTCTAAAGATTTTTACCAGGCTGCACTCAAAGGAAGCATTCTGAGCATCTTACCTACAGCCAATATTGTTGACGTAACACATGAGGTGCCATCATTTAATATTTCTTATGCAGCATTCGTCCTTAAAAATGTATACCCTTATTTTCCAAAAGGCACAGTGCACCTGATCGGTATCGACTCTGTATTCAGTGAAAACACAAAATACATTGCTTTAAAATACCGTGACCACTTCTTTGTCGGGGCGGACAATGGTATTTTTTCTTTGCTTTTTGATGAAAAACCAGATGAACTCGTGGAGCTCAACATCATGCAGGATCTCAAATACCTGCACTTTCCGCTGGTCGATATATTTGTGAAAGCCGCGGTACACCTGGCCAGGGGATCCAAACTGAAAGATATCGGTGTGCCAACAGACAGCATAGAGCAAAGGATGCTTTTAAACCCGGTCATCGAGCGCGACATCATCCGCGGAAGTGTCATTTACATAGATACCTTTTGCAATGTGATTACAAACATCACCAAAGATCTGTTCACCAGGATTCAGAGGAATCGTGACTTTACACTTTATTTCAGAAAAAGCGAAACCATTACCCAGCTCAGCTGGCATTATAATGAGGTACCTGAGGGCGAAAAACTCTGTCTGTTCGGAATTAGCAATCACCTTGAAATTGCCATAAACAAAGGAAAAGCTAGCGGACTACTGGGCCTGCACCTCAGTGATATTATCCGGGTTGAATTCCATCCATAAAAGCAATGAGGGCATAGAGTTTGCTTATAATTATTTAAAAGACCCTGGTATGATCAAACTGTTATCTTTCCTGCGCTTGCCGGTACTGACCTTTTTCGCCATCTTCCTGTGCACCTACGGCTTCTCATTTTCAGCCCGGGCGTTTCAGGCCGACACCAGCGCTTATCAAACCCAGCGGTTAAAAGTAAACTCCTTACTCACAGAACGCAGTAACAAATTTGGGCAATATGATCAGAGTTTAGATCAGCGTACAGGCATTTTTGGTTTTCAAACCAAGCAGGATATTAAAAATTCCAATGAGATATTGAGACAGATCGTACTTAACGACAACAATATTTTTAAGGAGCTGAAAATACTGATGAATTACAAAGACCAGGAAGTGCAGCAGGCCCAGCGTAATGCAAACAGTACCAATAGCCGGATTCAAAATTATAGGCTGTCCATCAAAAAGCTTCAGGACCAGAATGAACTCCTCAAAAAGGAAGCAGAAACTCTGAAAAGCGGACGGACACTATCGGTCAGCATCGCTGTCCTGTCAGTGATTGCGTTATTGGGTACCATATACTTTTTCAGAAACAAGCTTAAAGTTGCAAAACAATCTTAATGGTACCGCATGAAAAAGCTGTTCTTTAAAATATTGGTAAAGATCAATAAGGCGGTGCTGCCCAGTCTCTATCAAAAAGATCCGATGAAACTGACTATGCTGCAAAAAGCAATATTAGCTTATCGCTATTGGGCATTGACACGATCTTTGTAGGCAGTCAGTTTACCTTTCTGACAGACTAACATTTGATATAAAAAATCGTCATTGCGAGGTACGAAGCTATCTACCGTCAGCATTTACACTGAGATTGCTTCGTACCTCGCAATGACGATCGTACTAACCGGGTACTATCCCGTCTTATTCTTACTTATTGGAATGTGAGTCCCTTATTTACTGAAATGTTCTACTATTTATTGAAATGCTCAATAATCAAAGTAGCCAGTTCAACTCCTATCCTTTCCTGCGCCTCATTTGTTGCGGCCCCGATATGCGGAGTCAACGAAATCTTTGCATGCTGCAAAATTCCCGCCCTTGGCGTAGGCTCATCATCAAAAACATCCAATCCGGCAAAAGCAACTTTACCACTGTCAAGAGCAGCGATCAACGCCTCCTCATCAATAGTACCGCCTCTTGAACAGTTTACCACACCAACACCCGGCTTCATTTTTGAAAATTCCTCCGCACCCAATATTGGCTTATCCGCAAACGGCGTATGCAAACTGATAAAATCACTCCCGGAGATCACCTCATCCAATGAAACCGTTTTGAAAGGGATCTCTACAGAAACCCCGCCCTGGAAAGTCAAAGGAAGTGTACCTTCAGACGGGAAAAGATCGTAAGCCAGCACATTCATCCCAAGTCTTAAAGCAACCTTGGCAGTCTCACGGCCTATACGGCCAAAGCCGATAATACCCATGGTCTTACCCTGCAGCTCAACACCACCGGCATAAGCCTTTTTCAGCGCATTAAATTTGGTAGCACCCTCAACAGGCATTTTCCTGTTTGAATCCTGCAGGAAACGAATTCCTGTAAACAAGTGCGCAAATACCAGCTCAGCTACAGACAAAGAAGAAGCCGCCGGGGTATTCACTACCGCTATGCCTTTACTGCGCGCATAGTCGACATCAATATTGTCCATCCCCACACCGCCTCTGCCGATCAGCTTGATATTAGGAACCTGGTCAATCAGTTCTTTACGAAGCTTGGTAGCACTGCGTACGGTGATCCCATCGTAATTCAGCAATGCCTCAGCCAATTTATCTTGTGCAACAGTTTCTGTATCAACAACAAAGCCCGCCTCTTCCAGTAATTTTTTACCGACCGGATCGATCCCGTCGTTTGCAAGTATCTTAATCATTAATTTATATTTTATTGGTGTTTTTCTGCAAAAATCTGCATTAATTCTATTAAAGCATGAACACTGGTGATCGGCAGCGCGTTATAAATTGACGCTCTGAAACCGCCCACACTTCTGTGTCCCTTTATACCCTCAACGCCATTCTCCTCGGCAAATTTCAGGAATGGTTTTTCCAGTTCCGGATTTTCCATTACAAAGCAAATATTCATCCTGGAACGGTCTTCAACCGCACAGGTTCCTTTAAACAGTGGATTTCTGTCAATCTCTTTGTATAATGCTTCAGCTTTTGCTTTATTTTCTTTTTCAATCTCCGCAACACCGCCTTTAGCTTTAAGCCATCTCAGATTGAGCATGGCCACATAGATAGAAAACACCGGAGGTGTGTTGTACATTGACCCGCCGTCAATATGAACCTTATAGTCCAGCATCGAAGGGAGCTTTCTGCCCGATTTACCAAGGATTTCATCCTTAACAATAGCGATAGTCAGTCCCGCAGGCCCTATATTCTTTTGGGCGCCGGCATAGATCAGGTCAAACTGGGAAACATCAATTACCCTGCTCATGATGTCTGATGACATATCGCAAACTACAGGAACATTAGTCTTTGGAAAGCTAAACAGCTCTGTACCATATATCGTATTATTGGAAGTGCAATGAAAATAAGCACTGTCTTCAGGAATTACATAATCTTTAGGAACATAAGTAAAGTTAGCCTCTTTAGAAGAAGCAACCACATTTGCAGTTCCAAAAACTTTCACTTCTTTGATCGCTTTATTTGCCCATACTCCTGTTTCCAAATAGGCGGCTGTGCCACCCTCCGGCAATAAATTCATAGGAACCATTGAAAACTGCAAACTAGCGCCGCCTTGTAACAGTACAACCGAGTATCCCGATGGTACATCCATTAATTCTTTAATCAATTTAACGGTTTCTTCTACTACCGCTTCAAATTCAGCAGTACGGTGAGAGATCTCCAGGATGGATAAACCATCTTTAAAATCCAGTACCGCCTGTGATGCTTGTTTAAATACTTCTTGAGGTAAAATACATGGGCCTGCGCCGAAATTGTGTCTCATTTTTATGGTGATTTATAATGGATGTAAATCTAGCAATTTTATCTATTTTATCGTCTGGAATTCTTGAATTTTATGATGAGTTTGAAGTTCAGCTGACGACCCGTCAAATAATTTGGGATGGCATATTGTACGTTATTCACATCTTTTAACCACAAATAAGAAACCGTATTATTGATATTCAGCAAATTAAATACTTCCAGATGCGCAGAAAACGAACTAAAATATTTATCTAAAAATTCAGGCTTCCGCAAGACCAGATCATCCAGAAAATCTTTTGAAAATCCGATATCTACGCGCTTGTATGCCGGGATGCTGAAATCGTCGGAATATTGCTTCACCAGCGGTGTTCCCAGGGGCAGTTTAGAACCATAAAGCAGGTTCAGGTGCACCTTATAGGTCGGGCTGTTCAGCAACCGGTCCTGAAAATAAACTGAGAAGTTCAGCCTTTGGTCTGTTGGCCTTTTTAAATAACCTTTATTATCTCCCAGGATGTCCTGATTGGCCTTCATCAGGGAAACCCTGAAATAAGAAAGCAGGTCTTTTACAAACTCTCCGCCTATGCTGAAATCCGCTCCGTAGGTATAACCACTAGCCTGCTCCCTGGCCAGATATTTGATCCTCACATTGTCCATCATATACGGGATCAGCCGGTCCTGGAATTTAAAATAAAGCTCGGAGGTAAACTTGAGCCGTGTACCCAAACCATCGAAAGCATAATCCAGACCTATCGAAGTATTGTACGACCGCTGTGCCTGCTGATTCAGGTTGGGCACAGCGTTAAAATCCCTGATGCTTCTGTAATCCGGAGCCTGCTGGTATACCCCTGCTGTAAACCTGAAGATCTTATTGTTATTGGGCGAGCGGTACGCGAGCAGCAGCCTTGGACTCAGCAGCAGCTGTTCGCTCAGCGAATTATAGTTTGCCCTTACACCCAGCTGCAGGTCAGAATGGTCTGACACCTTATAGCTGTCCTGCACATATGCAGTAAGATATTGTATAGAAATCCTGTTCTTGGTACCGATAAAATTATCCTGATAAAAACTTTTAACATTGCCCGGCAATAGAAACCCCGCAGAATCAATCAAACTGTACTCTGTCAGTTCATCCCTGTAATTTTTGTTTCCAAACCTGAACCCCGCAGAAAACACATGGCTGTTATAATTCTGATCGGCCTTTATTTCTGAACTAAAACTTTCCGATTCCAGGTTATTATGAGCATAATTGTTATATCCCCCCGTCGCTTTACTCCTGGCGCCCTTCGTTCCCGAATCATTATAAAGCTCGTCCAGCAAATACCGGCCTTCTATATCAATACGTTCACGTTCCAGCGTATTAAAATAACTGTTGATCCATTTGACCGACAGGTTGGCTTCAGGAAACCAGACCGCCGTCACCGCGGCCCCGGCTGACTGGTAATCATCTACCTCCTCTCCGGTGTAGGCAGTCTGCAATCTCAACAAAGTATTCAGCGTACCAAACTTCGTTTCACGGCTTTCCGGTACCAGCTTAAAGCTGCCGCTATTGAAACTGCCTAAGAAATTAAGGGAGAACTTTTCAGACAGACTATACTGATAGATCAGCTGCGCATCTGTAAAGCTAGGGGCATAACTGCCCCTGTTGTCCTGTTTATTTAATACAGTAGAGTTATTTTTATACCTCAGTCCCGCAAGCAGGTAACTGTTTTTGTTCAATATCTTTGAGCTAAAAGCCCCGCCGAGAAAACCCAGGTTTAGTATGGCCTGGCTGCTGTCCGGCCGGTCATAACGAACATCCAGTACTGAGGACAGCTTATCCCCATAGCGGGACTCAAATCCCCCGGCAGAGAATTTGGCTGAACTCAGTAGGTCGCTGTTGATGAAACTTAGACCCTCCTGCTGCCCGTTCCTGATTAAAACCGGTCTGCTGATCTCTATGTCATTTACATAAACCAGGTTTTCGTCAAAGTTACCGCCCCTTACACTATATTGCGAACTAAGTTCATTGTTTACTGACACGCCAGGCAATGTCTTAAGCAGCACTTCAAAATTCCCAGATACAGAAGGCCTTGCTGAAACATCTGTAATGTTGATGATAGAGGTATTACTCAACTGGTTTTGTTTATTGGTAATGGTTACCTGCTCCAGTTCATTGATATTCCCCGTCATGACCACATCCTGAACCATCCGGCCGGCCTTATCCTGCCTGATCTCAATCAGAATAGACTTGTAGCCTAATAAGCTGTACTTTAAAGTAAAAAAAGTACTGGTAGAATAAATGTTATAAACCCCTTTTTCGTCTGAGATAGCAGACTGGTTCTGGCCCAGGATACTTATAGTAACCTTTGGCAACGGATTTTTAAGATCATCCTTAACCGTACCTGTCACCTTGATTACCGGCTGGGCCTGCACATAGGCAAATCCAAGAAAAATCATAAAAAGCAACAGACGGATTTTGAGCATCAATTTCTTAGAGTTTCATGATTCCCGCATCAAGATTTTTCATATCTGCGATCATATCCAGCGGTGAAGCAGCGGCAAATACCGCATTGCCTGCCACAAACACATTGGCTCCGGACTGTATCAGTATCTCAAGATTATGCAATCCCACCCCGCCATCTACTTCGATCAGCAGGTCAGGATGTAACAGTGAAGCCATCGCCCGCAGTTCCCTCACTTTATTCAGCGTGTTTGGTATAAACTGCTGTCCGCCAAAGCCTGGGTTTACCGACATCACCAGGACCAGATCCAGATCAGGAAGAATGTCTTTCAATAAAGAAACCGGCGTGTGCGGATTAAGTGCTACTCCAGCCTTGCAGCCGGCAATACGAATGGACTGTACCACCCTGTGCAAATGGGTGCAGGCTTCGTAATGCACTGTGATTACAGCAGCACCGGCTTCCGCAAACCGTTCGATATAATGTTCCGGATTTACAATCATCAGGTGAACGTCCAGAGGCTTCTGCGCATATTTTTTAATAGCCGACATGACAGGAAATCCAAATGAAATATTTGGAACAAAAGTACCATCCATAATGTCCACATGAAACCAGTCTGCCTCACTTGAATTGATCATTTCAACATCGCGCTGAAGATTGGCAAAATCAGCAGAAAGAACAGACGGGGCGATTAAGTGTTTCATGGCATTCGGGCTATTTATCAGGTAAAGATAAATAAATAACCCATGTAAATAAAAAGCCCCCGCAAATTGCGGGGGCTAAATGGTAATGTTATTATGCTGAATAAATTATTCAGCAGCGTCTTACGCTGGTTTATTCTCTGCCGATCCTTCTGTCCTTGCAGGGCGAGGCAATAATGCTTTTCTGGAAAGCTTCATTTTACCTTGTTTATCCACGTCCAAAAGTTTCACTTCGATCTTATCACCTTCTTTAAACACACCGTCCATTGTTTCCAAACGGGTCCAGTCTATTTCAGAAATGTGCAATAATCCGTCTTTACCCGGCATGATCTCAACGAAAGCACCAAATGGCATGATAGATTTCACTTTACCCTGGTAAGTAGCACCTATCTCCGGTTTAGCAGCGATTGCATTGATACGGCTTACCGCAGCATCAATAGCAGCCTTGTTATCCGCAAAGATCTCGACGATACCTTTGTTTCCAACCTCTTCAATAGAGATAGAAGCACCGGTTTCGCGTTGCATTTCCTGGATAATTTTACCGCCTGGCCCGATTACCGCACCAATAAATTCTTTATCAATACTCAGTGAAACGATACGCGGAGCGTGATCTTTGTAATCCTCACGAGGTGCAGAAATGGTTTTCTTCATCTCGTTCAGGATATGCAAACGGGCTTCTTTAGCCTGATTCAAGGCGTTGGTCAATACTTCCCATTTCAAGCCATTGATCTTCAAGTCCATTTGACAAGCAACGATACCTTTTTCAGTACCGGTTACTTTAAAGTCCATATCACCTAAATGATCTTCATCCCCCAAAATATCCGAAAGGATCGCATACTTACCTGTTTTCTCATCAGTGATCAATCCCATCGCTATACCGGATACCGGTGCTTTGATCTTGATACCGGCATCCATCAGCGCAAGTGTACCTGCACAAACAGTAGCCATAGATGAAGAACCATTAGATTCCAGGATATCAGAAACGATACGGATCGTATATGGGTTTTCCTCCAGACCTGGCAAAACTTTCTTCAAAGAACGCATTGCCAAGTTACCATGACCGATCTCACGACGGCCTGCACCCCTGTTCGGGCGAACCTCACCAGTTGAGAAACCAGGGAAGTTGTAGTGCAACAGAAACTTATTGTATCCGTTGATGAAAGCACCGTCAATCATCTGCTCATCATCTTTAGATCCCAAAGTAACCGTGGTCAATGATTGTGTCTCACCACGTGTGAATACTGCAGAACCGTGAGCTGCAGGCAAATAACCTACTTCACTCCAGATCGGACGCACTGTGCGTGCATCACGGCCGTCTAAACGAATACCTTCGTCCAGAATCAGGTTACGGATCGCATCATATTGTACATCGTGGAAATATTTTTTTGAAAGAAAACCGGTTACGTCATCAATATCTTCGCCCAAAGTGGCGATAAAGTCCATCAGCACCGCACCAAATGCATCCCCGCGCTCACCTTTACTGGTATTGCTTTTTGCAATTGCATATACTTTATCGTAAGCATAAGCAAAAACCTGCTCTCTTAATTCAGGATTGCTGTCTTCATGGGAATAAGTCCGCTTTACAGTTTTACCTACCAGTTCAGCCAGTTCTTTTTGGGCTTGAACCTGTACCACGATCGCTTTGTGGGCAAACTCGATCGCTTCAACCATTTCAGCTTCTGAGATCTCATCGCACTCACCTTCCACCATTACGATGTCGTTTTCGGTACCGGCAACAAGGAACTCCATATCAGCACGCACCAGATCACTCACGTAAGGGTTGATAACAAATTTGCCGTCAATCCTTGCCACACGTACCTCAGAGATTGGTCCGTTGAAAGGGATATCTGAAACTGCTATAGCAGCAGAAGCAGCTAATCCGGCTAAACAGTCCGGCATTATATTTTTATCGGAAGAGATCAAAGAGATCATTACCTGCGTATCAGAGTGATAATCTTCCGGGAACATCGGACGCAAAGCACGGTCTACCAAACGGGAGATCAAAACTTCATAATCTGAAAGTCTTGCCTCACGGCGTAAGAAACCACCAGGGATACGGCCGGCGGCAGCGTACTTTTCTTGATAATCTACTGATAAAGGTAAAAAATCAACACCAGCCTTCGCACCCACTGTAGAAACTACAGTCGCCAAAAGCATGGTATCACCCATTTTCACTACTACTGAACCATCCGCCTGCTTAGCTAACTTACCGGTTTCAATTTCGATTGTTCTTCCGTCGCCCAGATCGAACGATTTTTTTATTACATTCATTTAAAATTAGTTGTGGTGTGTTTTCCTCTTTTACACACCGGATTTATATATATGTGTATTTACTTTTTCAAACTTAGATAAAAAACCCAGTTTTATCTTTTTAAAATAAAAAGCCATTCCCTGAAGAATGGCTTTTCCTGATATAATTACGCTTATTTGCTGTCTTTCGACCCCAAAGGTTTAATGATATCCCTAAGTCCTAATGACTTAATGATAGCACGGTAACGCTCAATATCTTTTTTGTAAAGGTAAGCCAGGATACCACGGCGTTTACCTACTAATTTTTGTAGTGACAACTGGGTAGAGAAATCTTTACGATTTTTCTTTAAGTGTTCTGTTAAGTGCGCAATACGATATGTAAATAACGCTACCTGACCTTCTGCTGAACCTGTGTTGGTTTCTACTTCTCCGTGCTGTTTAAAGATTTCGGACTTCTTTTCTTTACTTAAATACATTCTTGAATGGTACTAAAGTGTATAAAATTAATTAATTGCTGCAAAGATACTTTAAGTTTTAAAGATTAACAACATCTCCATGTAAATCAATTTATATTAAGTTTGTATGCGCAACTACCAGATCATGGAAAAAACCCAGTACAGCATATTCGAAAGTGAATTAAAAGTCCGTCCGGATGACATCGACATGTTCAACCATGTCCACAACAGCAAATACTTTGATTATGTGCTTGCAGCAAGGTATGACCAGATGGCGGAATCTTACAAAATGCCCATGGAGTCCTTTTTGAAAAGCGGCTACGGCTGGGTGGTCCGCACCGCCCTTGTAGATTTTAAACGCCCGCTCCTGCTGGGCGATATCATCGCTGTACGCACCGGTATCCTGACCATCAACGAAAAGGGATGCCGGGTACAGTTTGAAATTGAAAACAAGCGTACCCGCAAGATTGCCGCCGACGGCTGGTTCGACTATGTGATGATTGATATCCATACCGGCAAAGGCTGCAAAGTCAGCGACGACATGATCAGCGCTTACAGCATCTGATTTAATTCTTTTATCCTGGCTTGCCTGCTGTTCCTACATGTGTGGTACATGTGTTGACACTGAGTACGCCCTGAGTACGCGGTGAGTACGCCCTGAGTACGCCTTTTTTCTAGAAAAAAGGCGTACTCACCGTGCATTCAGGGTTCACTCACCACGTACTCAGTACGAACGCACTTACTACACAAGTACAACCCATATACTGCAGTGAAGTTAAATATGCCTGGGGAGGGGGCGGCTTAGATTAGATGTTTAAACATTAAATAAACATTCTACAAAAATAAAAAATGTTATTGTAGTCAGAAAAACAATTCTATATTTGTTACCTTACAAACAAAAACCGCAGAACGATGAAAATCTTTGCAGTCCGTTTGAGGTTCTAAGAACCAAGGGCTCCACCTTTCCGCAGCATCACAGATTCAGCAATTCAGGGCTGATGACGGTTTATTTTATTTGTTTTTATTTCCTATTTTATGTCAGAACAGAATACAGCTTCATTGGGCAAGCTATCTCAAATTTTTAATCTTATTAAACAAGCCATCAAAGGCGAAGAACTCGACTTTACACAAGGTAGTATCCGCAAAGCGGTAGTCCTGCTGGCCATACCTATGATGCTGGAAATGGCTATGGAATCCGTTTTTGCACTGGTAGACCTTTATTTCGTAGGTCACCTGCACAACAGCAGCCATGCCATTCAAACTGTGGGCTTAACAGAATCCGTACTTACAGTGATCTACTCGCTTGCCATAGGCATGAGCATGGCGGCTACTGCTGTAGTGGCAAGACGTATCGGCGAAAAAAACCCTGAAGCCGCCGCCAGGGCTGGTATACAGGCAGTGATCATCGCTTTCGCCATCAACCTGCTCATTAGTATCGCCGGTTTCATTTATGCAACGGATATCCTGTTGTTAATGGGCGCCTCTGCAGAAACTGCTTCGCAGGGTACTCCATTTATTAAGATCATGATGGGCGGCAGTATCATTATTGTACTGCTGTTCCTGATCAATGGTATCTTCAGGGGCGCAGGTAATGCAGCCATAGCTATGAAAAGCTTATGGATTGCAAATATTGCCAACATTATACTATGCCCTGTCTTCATTAATGGCTTCGGGCCTATTCCCGCATTCGGGCTTACTGGTGCCGCTATGGCTACCAGCATGGGCAGGGGCATAGGTGTTTGTTACCAGGTCTATCACCTGGCCAACGGTAAAAATCAGCTGAAGATCCATTTATCCTACTTCAAACCGCAGTGGGCACAAATCAAAGCTTTGTTAAAGATCGCGACTCCGGGTATCTTTCAGTTTGTCATCGCTTCCTGCAGCTGGATTTTTCTGGCCCAACTGGTAGCTACAACCGGCGGCGACCATGGTTCAGCAGGTTATCAGACCGCATTAAGACTCATGATGTTTTTTATGCTTCCGGCATGGGGAATGAGCAATGCCGCAGCGACACTTGTGGGACAAAACCTGGGTGCGAAACATCTGGACAGGGCTGAGCAATCCGTATTTAAGACCGCAAAGTATGTCGCGATCTATATGGGTACAGTAATGCTCATTACGTTTGGAGTGGGACGTTATTTCATTTCCTTTTTTAGTAATGATGTCCGGATCCAGGAGGTCGCCCAGCATGCTTTGCACATCATGAGCATCGGATATTTATTTTATGGCATGGGTATGGTTTTGATCAGCACATTTAATGGTGCCGGCGATACCTGGACGCCGACATGGGTCAATTTCTTCGGCTTCTGGCTGTTTCAGATCCCTATGGCCTACCTGCTGGCGAAATATTTTCAACTTGGTCCGACAGGGGTTTTCATTGCGATCCCTGTTGCCGAATCAGGTATTGCTTTAGCCGGTTATATCTTGTTTAAAAAAGGCAGGTGGAAGACCATTAAGGTTTAGACGGCCCTGCAGCGGTCTCAGGCATATACTTTAATCCCGGGGTAAGCCAGTGTAACAGCATCACGCGGGAGTAGCGGTAATTAAAGGGGGCGAACAACAATACGCCTCCAATGGTTATCGCTACATATGCCCACAGATTTTCATAGGTGAGCTCCAGGCCAAAAAGATAAGCAGCGGCACCCAATGTGATCATTTCACTTACATTCAGGGCATAACTGATAAACATTGCTACATAAAAAAATCCGGGTTCTCTTTCAAAACGAAGCTGACAATGCGGACAATACTCATTGGTAACTTGTCCTTTGACCGATAGCATACTACCGGAAAAAATAGCTCCCTGTCTGCATCTCGGACATTTACAGGAAATGACAGCTTCTAATTTAGAAATGGTTTTCATTGATCTGCAAAATTAAATCCAATCCCCCATGGACCGGACACAGCAAAGGTAAGGAGGTATTTAATCCTTATTTATGATACAGATCATAATCTGGATTGTCCGGGTCATATAAAGGTCATATCACAGCTTAAATATTTTGCCTTTTATGAGTCTAAAGTGCTGCTGATCAGAAAGCTTCTTTATAGTCCGGATTACTGTTTCTACCCTGAGCCCGCTCATGTCGGCCAGCTGCTGCCGGGTCAGTTTGAGGGCTTCGCCATGATGCATCTCAGCCAGCAGGTAATTCAGCAGGGTGCTGATCCTGTGATCTGCCTGCTCATTGGCCAGTTCCTCAAGCATCATTGATTTGTAAAAGAGGCGGCTGCTCATGGTTTGGATTAAGTCCATGCTAAAAGCGCGGTCTTCTTCGAGTAACTTCAGAAATTGCTCCCGGTTCACTGCTATAATTTCCGTATCCTGCGTCGCTATCGTGTTGGCAAGGTACTTTTTATTGAGCAGCAAGGCGGGCTCACCAAAATACTCGCCTGCTTTAAATATACCTTGTATAAATTCTCTGCCTTCGGCATTGACTGTATTCATGCTTACTTTACCGCTTTTGATGAAATATACTGCCCTGGGCATGGTCCGGGCACGATAAATCACCTCGCCTTTTTTGTACACTGTTATTTTATAATGGTTATCGAGCAGGTATTTGATCATGACTGAATTAGAAGGTAAAGATAAATTAAAAAATTTTTCTGCCTGTTGGTTTTATCATTGCATTATATATAACTTGTACGGACAAAAACATAACAAAGTATTAATATGCATCTAAATTCTACAAAAAAAACGCTGTTATTGGCATTGCTGCTGACAGCCGGTCTCTCTCAGACCAGTATTGCGCAAAAAGACGTGAACCCGGGTCAGGACGGTAAAAACCTGGTCAAATGGAATGTTGGCGCACTGCTGCTGAAAAACTTCTCTTTCCAATATGAACGTGCGATCAGCAGGAAGATCTCGGTCGCTGGTGGTCTGAGGTTTGCTCCAAAATCAAATCTGCCTTTCAAATCCGGACTGGAAAATGCCATTGATGACGACGATACCTGGGAAAGCATCAAGGATTTTAAGACCGGGAATTTTGCCATCACACCTGAAATCAGATTTTACATGGGCAAAAATGTGTTTCAGGGTTTCTACATTGCCCCTTTCGTCAGGTACGCACAGTATTCAGCGGAGGTTCCCTATAAATATGACATCGACGGCATGACCGACGAAATTCCGCTGAGCGGCAATGTGAACAGCATTACCGGCGGTTTGTTATTTGGTGCACAATGGAAACTGGGCAAACAAATCCATTTGGACTGGTGGATCCTTGGCCCGAACTATGGCAGCACATCGGGCAGTATTTCTGGTCAGAAAACGCTGAGTGCCCAGGAGCAGGAAGTCTTGCGGGAAGATCTGAAAGACCTGGAAGATCTTCCTTTGGTCGATACCAAATCTACCGTCGACGGCAATGGTGTTAAAGTAGATTTTGATGGCCCATGGGCTGGCCTGAGGGCCGGACTGTGCATCGGGTTCCGCTTTTAAACAAATAGCTTATCTGTTTTAACACAGGCAACAAAAAAGGGGCGTTAGGCCCCTTTTTTGTGTTTTTCTTTTCTTATAATTTCCTGAGTTACCCAATGGTTTCTCTGACCAGTTTGGTATAAAAATCATTCAGTTTTATACCCATCGCCGCGACTTGCTGAGGAATAAAACTTGTTGCGGTCTGTCCGGGAATGGTATTGATCTCTATAAAATAGAAATCGCCTTCGTCTCCGGACAGGATGAAATCAATGCGGACTACCCCACGGCAATTTAACCTGGCATATACTGCTGCAGCGATCTCTCCTACTCTTTCTACGGTTTCTGTTCTTAACAATGCGGGTGTAGTTTCGGTAGCTACTCCAGGTGTATATTTGGCTTCAAAATCAAAAAATTCTTTGGCTGTTTCTACTTCTGTAACCGGGAGCACAGTGATCTTTCCGTCGAGCTTTACTACGCCTACAGTAAATTCCCTCCCAGATATAAATTCCTCGATCAGAATCTGCGAATCTTCATTAAATGCCCTTTCTATGGCAGTTTCCAGATCATCGGCGTGATTGACTTTAGTCATTCCAATGCTGCTGCCCCCATTGTTTGGTTTGACAAAATAAGGCAGTTTGAGGTCATTTTTTATTTGGGTGTTGCTGTAATTGCCATTTTTGAAGATCTGTACAGACTTGGCGATGTTCAGTTGCGCGATGTCACTGACTATGGCTTTGGTGTACCCTTTATTCATGGTTACGGCAGAGGTAAGTGCATCACAGGTCGTATATGGGAGACCCAGCATATCAAAATAACCTTGCAGCTTACCGTCTTCACCAGGTGAGCCATGAATGGCAATAAATACCCCGTCAAACTTAATCTTCCTGCCTTTTATGGTCAAAGAAAAATCATTACGGTCTACTTCTATTTTTACCGAATCGGCCGGCTCATAAAACCAGCCCTGCTGGGTCAGCATGATCTTATAAACTTCAAACTTGTCATTGTCCAGATTCTGGGCGATAGTGGCTGCGCTTTTAACAGATACTACCCATTCTCCTGTAGTACCTCCGGTAAGTAATGCTATTGTTTTCTTCATGTTATGATCTGTCCAGGGATATATATTATTTAAATCATCGTCAGAAAATAAGCTGCTTAAACATCATATTAACACGGTCGTCGTACCAGCGAAGGCTGGTATCCCGGAATAGAAAGGGCGACCTCACTAAGACGGGATGACGATCGCTTTAGCTATAAGCAATCATTCAGGATGACAATACCCACGAAGCCCAAAAATATAAATTACTTGGTGCTTTGTCATTTTAATTCCAATTAAATATTTTTTTAATCTAAATTTGGGCGACATACTTTCAGCATAAAAAACGCATGGGCAAATTCATATCTTATCTTAAAACAAATTCTTTTAGAAATAACTTTATCGCTGCTGTAATCACTGTCGCGATATTGCTTTTCATTGCGTTCTTTAGCTTGAGGTATTATACCAAGCATGGACAGGGGCTGAATGTTCCGGCACTCAAGGGTTTGTCTTTTACCCAGGCGGTGAGCAAACTCGAGGAACTTGGTTTCAGATATGAAGTGGATTCGGTTTATATTATGGACACTCCAGCGGGAACTGTGATAGATCAGGATCCTGATGCAAGGACCTTTGTGAAAGATAACCGTACGATTTACCTTACTGTGAGTATGAACACAGCGCCAAATGTCAAACTTCCTGATGTCGAATTCAAATCTTTAAGACAGGCGCAGGCCATCATTGAAAGTTTTGGTCTGAAACTTGGGGATACTACTTATAAACCGGATGTAAGCAGAGATGTTGTACTGCAGGTTTCTTTTGGCGGACAACCGATAAAGGCCGGGGAAACGATCCCTAAGGGATCAAGAATCGACTTTTTACTGGGTGACGGCAAAGGCAGTGAAGAAGTGGACATTCCTACCCTGCTGGGTCTTACTAAGGATGAGGCCTTGTTTGCCATAAGGAATGGCGCTATGCTGAGTTTGGGTACTGTTACCTATGAGGGAGCGATCACAGATTCTGCCACGGCGGTTGTGATCAAACAGGATCCCATGGTCACGGATTCAATAGCCAAGGTAAGGATCGGAACGCCGGTTAACATTACATTATCCAACAAAAAATAATATATACGACCTTTCTATATGTCAAACGAAGAAAATAAGAAGAGCTCCGGAAATGGCCCTAAAATAATAATCGCTCTTATACTGGCTGTTCTGGCTGTTGGCGGATACTACGGACTTAAATTGTACAAAACCTATTTTGCACCCAATACAACAGGCAAGGAAAAATACCTTTATGTAAGAACCGGTTACAAAATTGATGATTTGTATAAGGAGATCAGGTTCAGGGATCTGCTGACTGACATCAGTTCTTTTACTGCAGCTGCAGAAAAGATGGGACTTCCGGGAGCCTTAAAGCCAGGAAGGTATAAACTGTTAATCGGCATGAACAACCGCCGTATCATCAACATGCTGAAAGCCGGAAATCAGGATCCCGTGATGTTGAAATTTCAGAACATCCGTAAGAAAGAGAATTTTGCGGCCTTTTTGTCCAGAAATCTGGAACCCGATTCTTTGACTTTCATCAATCTTCTGGATTCAGCCGCTCTAATAGAAAAGTATGGTTTCACAAAAGACAACAGTTATGTGATGTTCATCCCAAATACCTATGAGATGTACTGGAATATCTCTGCCCCGGATTTCTTTGAAAGGATGCACGATGAATATATTAAGTTTTGGAATACTGAGCGGAAACAAAAGGCGGTGGCTTTAAACCTTACGCCTGTGCAGGTCTCAATTCTGGCTTCTATTGTTGATGCAGAAGCATTGTATGATAAAGAGATGCCCATTATTGCCGGTCTTTACCTGAACCGTTTAAATAAGGGGATATTGCTCCAGGCTGATCCGACTGTGATTTACGCCAATGACGATTTTACGGTAAAGCGTGTGACTAATGCATTGCTCGGCGTCCAGTCACCATATAATACTTATAAATATGCAGGCTTACCTCCGGGGCCTATCATGATGCCCAGTATTAATGCGATAGATGCTGTTCTGAACAGGGATGACAATGACTACATTTATATGTGCGCTAAGGAAGATTTTTCCGGCTACCACAATTTCGCAATTACTGTGCAGGACCATGAAAGAAATGCAAAAAAATACCGTGACGCTTTAAATAAACGCAACATTTACAAATAAATCATGTATACACACAGCACCAAGATAAGAGTAAGATACAGTGAAACGGACCAGATGGGCTATGTTTACTATGGCAATTATGCCGCGTACTATGAGGTAGGCCGGGTTGAAATGCTCCGCAGTCTGGGCATGAGTTACGCAACGATGGAGTGCGACGGCGTGATGCTTCCGGTGCTTGAGCTGAATTGTAAGTTTATAAAGCCTGTATTGTATGATCAGGAGATCACTGTCGTGACCTCGGTAAACGAATTGCCAGGTGTGCGGATCAGGTTTGAGTACGAACTTTTTAATGAAACCGGCGATTTGGTCAATACAGGTAATGCGACCCTGGTGTTTATTGACAGGGATAAAAACAGGCCTTGTCCCGCTCCTGTAGAGTTCATGGAGAAACTTAGGAAATATTTTAACTAAAGATTAGATGGAGTGGGTACATAATCAGCTGCTGAAAATCAAACTTTATGCTATGTTTATTGACTGGACTAAAGTATGTGTTTTGCCGGGTTTTAGTCCACTGCCGCTATATACTGTCGCTACTTTCTTTTTTAAAGAGATTGGCAAAGATTCTTTGGTGAACAAGGCTTCTTCGCTGGCCTATAATTTTATGCTGGCCATTTTCCCGGCCATTATCTTTCTCTTCACGTTGATTCCTTTTATCCCTAAAAGTATTGGCTTTCAGGAACAGTTAATGAAACTGATCATCCTGGTACTGCCGGCCGATGCCTACGGGGCATTCAATACGACACTGGATGAGATCGTCAACAAGCAAAACAGCGGGTTATTGTCTTTTGGTTTTATATTATCGTTGTTCTTTGCTACAAACGGCGTACACAGCCTCATGATGGCCTTTAATAAGTCGTCCCTGATCATAGAGACCCGCAGCTGGCTTAAACAGCGTCTCATGGCGGTCGCGCTGACGCTAGTCATTGCTTTTTCCGTGATCATTTGCATTGTAGCGATGACAATCGGTGAAATTGCCCTTAATTATATAGACACAGAACTGAACATCAAAGATGCGCTGACAACTTTTGCGATCCAGCTGACCAGATGGGCTCTATTGGGCATACTTTATTTCGTAACGATATCTATTTTGTACAGATACGGCCCTGCACATGCAAAAAAATGGAAGTTCTTTAGTGCGGGTTCCTGGCTGGCGACCATTCTTGCCTTCCTGACCATTTGGGGCTTTTCGTTTTACATCAATAATTTCAGTTCCTACAATAAAGTGTACGGCTCTATAGGTACGCTGATCGTAATTATGATCTGGCTATATCTGAATTCCCTGATATTACTGGTAGGTTTTGAATTAAATGCCAGTGTAGATCTGTCCAAACGCAGTGTAAAGATCATCAAGCCTAACTTCAATTTGTTCAAAAAAACGGCCCCTGCGACCGATAAACTGGAGCGGAAGTAAATTTTACTTACTCAGTTTTAAGCATTTATCAATTTTTCATTAAAAAATCTATCGCATTGTTTGCAGATTCAAGCCGTATTTGTACTTTTGCGCCGGAGAGTTGGCAGAGTGGTCGATTGCGGCAGTCTTGAAAACTGTTGATGTGTAACAGCATCCGCGGGTTCGAATCCCCCACTCTCCGCCAGTTTGCATCAAACAAACACTTAAATCGCCCTTAGAGTCAATCTAGGGGCTTTTTTTATATCTATGCATTTTTTTCATTTAGTAGCAGTGCATTTTGCAGTTTAAAAGGTTAACAGCCAGAGGTACAGGGTTCAGATCCTGTTTGGTGCCATAAAATTGCCGGACAGCAGAATATTAAAGATCATTACTACTAAATGCATAACAGACACTATCTCAAAATGTCAAGATTGTATTAAGAATTGTCCTTAATGTATTACCTGGCCTCCTATCTTTTTATAATCTTAGTATTTTACTGTATAAATATAAAACACATACATGCAAGCGATTTTTGGTATCATTTTTCATTTTATCGGCGGCTTTGCTTCCGGGAGCTTCTATATTCCATACAAAAAAGTAAAAGGCTGGTCCTGGGAAAGCTATTGGATAGTCGGGGGTATATTCTCATGGCTCTTTGTGCCGGTGATATCTGCCTGGCTTACTGTTCCCGGCTTTGCGGATATCATCAAAAACACAAGTACTTCCACGTTGTTCTGGACTTACTTTCTGGGGGCAATGTGGGGTATTGGCGGACTCACCTTCGGACTGGCCATGAGGTACCTGGGCATGTCGCTGGGTATGTCCGTCGCCCTTGGTTTCTGCTCTGCATTTGGGGCGCTCATCCCTCCTGTTTACCAGGACATAGTATCTGACGACCCGACGGGCAGCCTGTCTTATATGCTCAGTACTCCCGGCGGACTGACCGTGCTTCTTGGTGTAGCAGTTTGTCTGTTTGGCATTGCCATTTGCGGAAAGGCCGGCATGAGAAAAGAACTGGAACTATCCACCGCACAAAAGCAAGAGAGTGTAAAAGAATTTAATCTTAAAAAAGGATTGTTGGTCGCAGTATTTTCCGGCATCATGAGCGCATGCATGAGCTTTGCAATTACTGCTGGTCATGATATATCTGATGCAACCGAGGCTGCGGGAGCAAATCAGCTTTTCAGAAACAATACTACTTTTATCGTGGTGATGCTGGGCGGACTGACCACCAATTTCATCTGGTGCATGGTCCTTAACACCAGAAATAAAAGCTTTGGTGATTATACGAATAAAACAGCACCACTTACCAGGAACTATCTTTTTTCCGCGCTGGCAGGCACCACCTGGTTTATGCAATATTTCTTTTATGGAATGGGTGAAAGCAAGCTTGGGAATGGGGCAAGTTCCTGGATTCTGCACATGGCGTTCATCATCCTGGTTTCTAATATGTGGGGGTTCTTTTATAAAGAATGGAAAGGTGTAAGCAAGAGAACAATTAGAACCATCCTTATTGGGATAGGCCTGATTATTCTCTCTGTAGTATTGGTGGGTTACGGAAATTCGCTCAGTTAGCAGCTCTGCCTTTTACATTCCTGCCCGTTTTTCCAGGTCTTTAACCGGGATGGTAATCATTTTCCCTATCGGCTTATTGTTGCGATAAGTCAGCACACGTAAATGATCCGCACCTATTGGTACTGATAGCGTATCCTTGTATTTTGCTGAGAAGTTATCCGGATAAGTATTATCGAATGTGTAATAAACATCCAGTTTCTTTATCTCTGTATCCAGCGCAATACGCACCGCTTTATGAACGGTATCTCTGACAGCTTTAATAATGGGATCATAAGCGCTTCTGGCATAATTTACCTGTGCCATATCATACCGCGCAAATTGCTGTTCCATCCGAAAAATAAAGCTATCCCAGTTTCTTGTACTTTTTGGTGACCAGAATACTTCTGCCAATGCAAAAGAACGCGGCCATGTCATGTATTCTACCTGACGGTAATTGGGGACTGACTCTGTCCATAAATTCCCTTGTCCTCCCAATATCAGTGATGGATCTGATATTCCGTTAGGAACAGGGTCAAAACCATAACAACTTGAAAGTGTGAGCATGGAATAGGTCGGAGGTTCAACTGCCGGATCTCCCTGGTAAAGGTCCAGATAACAGTTAGCTGAAGGCGTCATTACGACCTTGTGCCCCATTTTAGCGGCAGTAACACCTCCATCCATGCCACGCCAGGACATTACAGTTGCTTCTGGTGCCAGTCCGCCCTCCAATATTTCATCCCAGCCCATTAACTTTTTGCCTTTGGATTTTACGAGGGTCTCCATCCTCCGGATAAAATAGCTTTGCAGTTCTTCAACTGTTTGCAGCTTTTCATCCTTCATTCTTTTTTGGCATTTGGCGCAATCCTTCCAGAACCCTTTATAGCATTCATCCCCGCCAATGTGGATGAACTCGCCCGGGAATAAGGCGGCTACCTCATCGATGACTTTTTTCATAAAATCGTAGGTCTGATCATTACCCGGGCACAGGGCATTGTCGTCAATTGTATAAAAAAGATTACCTACATTTACCTTGTACGCTTTACCTGTGCAGGACAACTCCGGATAAGCTGCAATTGCGGCCAGACTGTGGCCAGGTACATCAATCTCCGGGAGAATGGTAACAAAACGGCTTCGGGCATACTTAACAATCTCTTTTATATCCTCCTGGGTATAGAAGCCCCCATCGGTGGCTGCTTCATTTGCTCCCTGTGGAGGGCGTGTCCACCACAGGCCTACCCTCGGCGCGCGCCACGCTCCGATCCCGGTGAGTTTGGGCAAGCTCTTGATTTCTATTCTCCAGCCCTGATCATCCGTGAGGTGCCAATGGAATACATTCATTTTGTATTTCGCCAACTGGTTAATGTATTTTTTAACCAGTTCCTTTGGAAAGAAATGTCTACTCACATCGAGCATCAGACCGCGCCAGCCAAATCTTGGATAATCTGTAATTTTAACACATGGTACCGACCAGGACTTATTCTTTACGACGTGCGGGCTTTCAATTTCCTTGGGCAGCAGCTGCATCAGGGTTTGCATGCCGTAAAATAAGCCTGCGGGTTTATTGGCCAGGATGGTAATTTTACCGGGAGTTACGTCAAGCGTATATCCTTCATTTCCAAGCACCACATTGGGCGTTTTGCTGATCAGCAACTGGATACCGGCGGGTCCGCTAAGTGCATGTTGCAATAGAAAGCCCGTAGGGGCCTTGAACATAGCGGCAAACAGCTCAGCTATTTCTTTGTTGGATTTGCTGGAAATCAGCCTGGTATTGCCGCTGAGCTTAAATGTGCCGGTTCGCCTTTCGACTTTTACCGGTTGCGGGATAAGGCTGACCTCATTTGGCGGTGCTGCCGCCCTGATCTCCTGAGCGGCCAGCACCACTGTGAGGCTAAATAAACATAGTGATAAGAATTTGGTATTCATATTATATTATTTAGACCATAATTTCATTTCCATCAGATGTATTGCTCCCGGGTTTTTACCCAGCCAGTTCTTAAACACTTTAAATCTGATGTAGCGCACATTAGGGATATTGTCAGCGAATATAAATGATTCGCCTGCCTTTGCATAATTTGCATCGGCTGTAGTATATCCGGTGGCTTGTCCTGAGGGCTTGATTGATTCAAAAACGCCTAGTTTTGTCCAGCCGGTAAAACTGCCGTCCGCAGCTGGTTCAGTACTGCCCCAAATTTCAAAATTACGTAAGTTACCGGCATCATAGAGGGTTAATTGCCTCTGCCATATTCTAATTTCATGAAGGGAAGTAACAACACCCAGATCAATGCTAAAATGTGCCGGCATAGCGACATCATTTGTATGAAACCCGCTTCCCTCTGCTGTATTGTTATCCCATAGCATAGGGAGTGTCCATCCCCAGGCAGTAGTTGCATCTGTAGGCAAGACATAGGATTTAAATGTGCTGGCCGATATCTGCGGATAAGCAATTACAGGTGCTTCCGGTGTGACAAAAGCAGTTGCCACTGTGTCAAACGACATAGTGTCTGGCAAAAACAGGGTTCTGTAACTGAACCGGGTTCCATTTTTGTAATTAGGCAGCGAAGTCAAAGTGTCGGTTTTTGCGACTTTTATGTTACGCAGGATCCCTGAATTGTCTGTATATTTCACTTCTACGCCTGCATCTGTTTGTTCAGGAGTACCCCAATATACATTAGCAAGCCCACTCATTGAGCCGGATCTTTTGATCGCACGGTTGAGTAAAGTACCGATGTACTCATCGCCATAAACTTTGGCCGCGACTTCCTCTTTGATTGACTTATTGCCATCTTTGTCGTAGGAGACAATTTCAAAAAGGTAATTATTTTCGGGAAGATTTTCTACCATAACGTTAACGGTATCTGCCCGCTCACCTGTACTTATGGCCGGAACTTCGAGAGAATCTAATCCGTTGTTCCAATGAATTTTAAATTTGGAAACCTTGGCGTCGATTACTACCCATGTAAGTTTGGCGCGGTTCTTTCCCGCAAGTGCTTTTAACCCCAGCGGTTTTCCAGGGTAAATGATTGCCCCGTCTTTTACAAAATCCTTATAAGCATCTTCCCTTTTACAGCCAACAACTATAAGCGATAGTAAAACAAAACTGGCAATATTTATAAATATATGTTTCATACAACAATTTTTAATAGTATGTATACTTTAATTAATTAAGGCTGTTCAGCTCCCCAGAACCCTACCTGCATAATATAGAATGACTTTGC
This sequence comes from Pedobacter ginsengisoli, assembly GCF_030244015.1. Classification (GTDB taxonomy): domain Bacteria; phylum Bacteroidota; class Bacteroidia; order Sphingobacteriales; family Sphingobacteriaceae; genus Pedobacter; species Pedobacter ginsengisoli. Next base: position 1,054,639 of record NZ_JASSYX010000001.1, on the reverse strand, counting down.
ACCACTCCATGTCTCCAGTACTTTTATTCTGATGTACTTTACATCCGGGGTATTCTCCGGGAATATAAACTCCTCTCCTGCTCCAACTAATGCAATATCTTCAGGGGAGTTAGTTCCTATGGGAAGGCCTGAAGGTTTGACAGATGTGCCATCCATAAGCTTAGTCCAACTATCCCAACTGCCATCGGCTGCTGGATTATTGCTTCCCCATATCTCAAATTTCTTGATATTCCGGTCGGTAAAGGCTACCCAGGATCCGCGTTGCCAGTATTTAAAACGGCTTAACTTAGCTTTTACGCCCAAACTAAAGCTGAACCATTGTGGCCAGACCCCGTTCGGAGATGTGTGAAATCCAGGCTTGTCGACGTTTGTATTGTTAACAATGATACCGTCCCATATATATGGCATTGTCCAGCCAAAAGCTGCAAGCTGATCTGTTGGCAAATTAAATTCTCTGAATTTTGTTCGATCCAGTTGTTTCTCAAAAATCGGTACAAGTTCCTTCATCAGTGTATCCGAATAGTTGTTCCACCTATCTTTTATAAATACAGCAAATTTTCTTGGAACCGGTTCAAAACCACGCGCGGAAAATACGCCGTTTGCTTTCTTTGTATAAAAAGTTTCTGCTGTTTTCCATTCCCCGTCATCTTGTTGTGCCAGCACATTGATCACCAAATTTGCTTCCGTCGGGTTTTCAAATCCTACATTGGCACCTCCAAACGTTTCGCGGAGGCTGAGGCTGTTAAAAGCATTCTCGTAAGGCGGTGTGAGCGGGCTAACTTTAACCGTCAACGGCTGAGAGCGGGTTTCACTCACACTAACAGAGTATAGGTTGACTTCGGCTTCTCCTGCGGATCCAAATCCTTCGATCAACAACTCGTTATTGTAAGGAGATGATTTCGCTTCAACCATTCTGCCATTGATCATACATTCTGCCTTTACATAAAGTAGCTTTGCATCATTTGGAAGACGATAGGTTATTTTTGCTGCTCCCGGAAGATTCTCTACCTTCACATTAGTAACCGGGGAAGGTGCGCCTTTATCTTTATCCAGAGGGGCCGGTGTATCTACTTTGCATGCACCTAGTGCAAAACAAGCCATACCTAATGTCAATAAATATTTAAAATTGTTCATATAGACAAAATTTAATTAATGTTACCAGCCTGGATTTTGTACCAGCTTATTATTTACAATCAGGTTATTTTCACTGATAGGCCAGAAATAGTCCTTATTGCTGAATTTCTTGTTGAAGAGCGTTCTTATCCTGTAGTAATATTCAGGTGCTTCCTGGTCAATATCCCAGCCTTTAACCGGGCCGTTAAATTCATCCCTGCCTTTTTTCCACCTGAGGATATCCCAATATCGCTGGCCTTCAAAAGCCAGTTCAATTTGTCTTTCCTGTTGAATAATTGACCTTAAGCCGTCCTTACTAAGGTATTTATCTTTAATCCTTGAGTGTTCAGACCATGATTTCTCTACAGATTCGAGTCCTGCTCTTGTTCTTACAAGATTGATCCACTTATAGACTTCAGCAGATGGCCCCATGGATTCGTTGAGTGCTTCTGCATAAAGCAAATAAACATCCGCAAGTCTGATTACCGGCCAGGGGTATGGTTTGATAGTATACGGGCCTCCATCGCCTGCTTCAATGATATTCTGAAAATTCACGAGTTTCTTAGGCCAGTATCCCGTAATAGAATATAAAGAGATACCTCGTTTACCGGCTGTCTGATTGGTCCGTCCTTCAACAAACCAGGGTTGCTTATCATTGTATTTACCTTGTCCATACCAAACGGAGCCATCAAAACCAAGGTCTGCATAAAACCTATTTTCCCTGTTTATATGTAAAGAAGCTGTTTTATAACCCACCTGAAGATTAAACCTGTCTTCTACCGCAACTGTCTTTACGCTGTAGCGGCCCGCATAATCCCAGCTTTCGTCTTCGTTGATCGGCACTCCATTGTTAGTATAAAATAGCTCAGCCATTTTTAAAGTTGGCGCAAGCATTGACCTGGCGCCCATGTTGGATGTTCTGGCCGGATCGATGAATGCCTGTGACAGTGCCTGTATTTGTACAGCCATGCTATTTGTATTCGCCCAGATTACTTCAGGGTTCCACTTTTCAGTAACACTGTTCCTGATGCTCATCTGAGTAATTGTAGTATCTGATAAATCAAAGGTGTTCACTACCGGGGCATACACATGCAGTTTAGCGCCGGCGGTATGGCAGGCATCGATTGCTGCTCTGGCGGCATCCGCTGCAGCCTTCCATTTGTCATTACTTGGTGTGGTGCTGAAAAGCTGCCTGTTGTCCTTATCCCGGAAATTGGCCATATCTGTATTGCCGTTAAATAAAGGGCTGGCAGCAGTTACCAATGTCAATGCCTTAACAGAAAGAGAAATTGGCTGGGTAATTCTGCCATTTTCTGAGGATTCATTCTCAATTAAAGGTGGCAGATCAGGCGTTGCTTCGTCCAATAGCTGGACGATGTACTCAAAACATGCGTCGACCGGCTCACGCTGAACCTTAACGCCGTCAACAGTAGCAGAAATTGGTATATTTTCTTTTATCAGTGGGATTGGCCCGTACATTCTCAGCAGCCAGAAGTGATAATATGCTTTCAAAAATTTCACCTCAGCAATCCAGCGCTTCTTCTCGCGCTCTTGCATGCCTGGTACTTTATCAATGTTTTCAAGAAAAATATTACAGTCACGTATGCCGCGAAACATTGGCTTTCCGCCCTTCGAACCATCCCAAAAATTCAGTGTAGGGTCTACCATACTTTGGTTGTCCCTTGCGATATCTTCAAAAGACTGGAAAAAATGGAACTGCGCCACCTGTGGATAAGGTAACCAAAATTCATCACCAGTTAAAAAAGCCACGTTGTCCACATTCGCGTGAGCAGGCAAATACATAAAACAGGTAAAAAGGTACTTTTCCGCTGTTGTACGACTACTAAAAGCATTTTCTATAGTTGCAATGTTATCGGGAATGACGTCCAGGTACTTCTTGCATGAAAAGGACGCACTTACCAGTAAGAGCACTAAAACTATCTTTAATTTTTTCATAATCTAATTTTTTAAAATGAAACATTGAGTCCAACATTCAGAGTCATCTGGACAGGATATCCCAGACCATTTCCCCCCATTTCAACGTCCCACAGTTTAAAGCTGCTGATAGACATCAGGTTCAATCCGTTCATGTAGACCCTCGCACTGGAGATTTTCACTTTTTCAACCAGTCTTTTAGGCAGGGTATAACCCATCTCAACAGATTTCAGCCTCACAAATGCCTGGTTCCTCATAAACCAGGTACTCGGCTGCGCGTTATTCCAACTGATATTTGGTGTCAGTCTGGGCCACAGTGCATACAGATTTCTGTTTTCTTCCGACCAATAGTTGTCCGCATATGCCTTTAACAATTGCGTCTGATCCGCAAATGGTGATGTTGCAGCCGGATCTATCCAGAAGGAAGAGCGTGCTGAGCCCTGAAAAAAACAAGAAAGGTCAAAACTTTTTAGCCCGGCTGATAAACCAAAACCATAAATAATTTCAGGATCTGTAGGATGACCGATTGGAACCATATCCAGAGGCGTCACCTGGCCATCTCCGTTTACGTCGCGAAATTTAATATCACCCCCACCATACACACCAAAGTTTTGCTTTGGAGAGTTAAGCGCTTCCATATCGTCAACAAAAAGCCTTTCAGCAATATATCCCCACTTTTGTGAAAGTGAGTTTCCGACTTTGGAAAGGTATGTTTCCTTATAGTCAGGTTCTTCATTTACCCTAAACTGGCTGGTTGCGTAAGTAAAGTTACCTCTTGCTTTCAGCCAGAAAGTATTGCTGAAGTTCTGGGTGTAATCTATAGAGCCATCGATACCTTTGGCACTCGCCTCACCAACGTTGGCTCTCACAGCAGCTGAAAGCCCCATGGTAGGCGGAATAAACGCCCTGTTCATTAAAATGTTGGTGCGGTATTCCTGAAAATAATCCGCTTCAATATTAAAGTTTCTGAACAAACTCATTTCAAAACCTATGTTGGTCTTTCTGGCTTTTTCCCAGGTGATGTTGTTGTTTGCATACCTGCTTACCAGCACACCACTCCTCCAATAACCATTATCGGTTCCAAATCCGATGGCACCATAATTCATATCTACATTTGACAGGTAAAAGAAACGATCGTAATCATTCCCGATAGCGTCATTTCCAACGAGTCCGTAAGTAGCCCTAAATTTCAGCTTGGAGATATAAGGGGACACTGGTTCCCAGAATTTCTCATTTGATATACTGTAGGCAATGCCGGCAGAAGGAAAAAAGCCAAATCGGTTTGTTTCAAAGAAGCGCTCAGAACCATTATATCCAAAGTTTACTTCAGCAAAATATTTGCTTTTGTAGGAATAAGTAAGCCTTCCCGAGACACCTAAGTTACGGAATGGCAATGAACTCTGCAGGTCCCCGGCATTACCACGAAGGTTATTCCGCATGATAAAAACCATCATGCTGCTGATGTTATGGTTTTCAGCAAATGTGCGGTTATAGTTGGCGGCCGCTTCCATATAAACTGTGGAGCTTACTTCTTTCTGTCCCTCGGTATATCCCAGATATTCCGTTCCGGCGGTTTCGTTCAATGCGATAAGAGAATAGGTGCCATCCTTTTTGTCGTAAGATCCAATATTGTAATAAAAAGGGTTGTAACCGCGGCTTACATCGAAAAACGAGTATCTTGAAGTGTTAAACAAACCCCTCAGAGAGAGGCCTTCGGTTAAAAATGAAAGGTCCTGTTTTAACTCAAACTGGGCATCCATCTTTGATGATGAATATTCTTTATAACCTCTTTGCAGGTTGGCATACGGGTTTTGGTAACCTCCGGTGCCAAAATTGCCAAACAGGATGTGTTTTGTTGCCACATTCTGCTCATCAGGTTCATAGAATGCCGGAAACAGGACGGGATTAGTATGCATAACCTGGTTGTAAACTCCGGTACCGCCGTCAATAGGTCCGTTATAATCGTCAAACATTCCTGAAAGCCGAACCACCGCCTCTGTTGTCTTAGTCAGATTGATGTTAACGTTTGAACGCAGGGAGTAACTTTTAAGGTCTATATTGTTATTGAAATTGTTTTTTCCATTCACTTTCAACACCCCATTGTCCTGATTGAGCGTTCCCGCAAGGTAATATCTGGCCACTTTGCCACCGCCACTGGCATTCATGTTGATCCGCTGATTAATTGTATAATCCTTAAAAAGTGCATCCTGCCAATTTGTTGAAGGGTACATGACACTGCCGCTTCCAGGAACTGTATTGTCTATCTTTTCCTGTGAATAAGGCAGCATGCCTAACGGATCCCTCGTGAGCACGGCTTCATTCCCCATTCTCATATAGGTAACAGGATCAGCAAGTTCAACATTCCTGGTAGGTGCGGACACTGAATTTTCCATACGGACAGATATGCTGATCTGGCCTTCCTTACCTTCTTTGGTAGTGATCAAAACAACACCGTTCGCCCCGCGTGCTCCATACAGGGATGTTGCTGTCGCATCTTTTGCAATTGAAAAACTGGCGATATCATCGGGCTGTAAACGAGCAAGGGTCGTTCTGTCGACCTCAACCCCGTCAAGGAGTATCAATGGATCCTTCTTGTACCCAAAAGTAGTTACCCCTCTGATAAAGAAATCCGCATTATCTGCCCCGGGTTCGCCACTTCGCTGATAAGCGATCATCCCGGCTACCCTTCCGGCTAATGCTGTCGTTAAATTACTTGAGGGAATTTTAAGGTCGGCAACATTTACTGAAGAAACGGCTCCGATGACATCAGATTTTTTTTGTTTGCCAAAAGCCACAACTACAACTTCTTCCAGAGCTTTGGAATCTACCTTAAGTAATATGTCAACACTTGTTTTTCCTGCTGTTGGAACTTCCTGGGTCAGGTATCCGATCATGCCTACAACCAACACTGCATCATTGGGTATTTCCAGGATGAATTTACCATTGGGATCTGTCACGGTACCGATTTTCGGATTGCCCTTTAATGAAATTGTGGCGCCCGGCAATACACCGGCCGAGTCTCTTACAGTTCCTCGTATCTCCTTAAAAACGGTGTTTAGCTTCTTATACCCTGCAGGTTTAGCAATAATTTTTTTATTCCGGGCACTGTCTGAAAGGGATTCAGCTCTGCTCGCCTCGTATGCTGTCGTTGTAATAAAAACAGTCAAAATCAGCGGAACCAGGAAGGACTTTAAAGGCACACGGAGAGCACCCCCGTATTTAAAATACTGGTGAAATTTCATAATATCTTGAAGTGGTTAGGTTTAAATTTTTAGTTTTATTTGGTTGCGTTGGTTAGTAGAAATCTAAATATAATAGCAGTCCTCCTTTCTTTCTGAAAAAGTGTTTTAAATGCGATATATTTTATTTGCCGTATCGTAGAAGAGTTTATGAATGTCTTCATCTGTATAACTCCTTACACATTTAAACAATGTCTGCAGCCATTGATTGTAAGTGCCGGCCAGTAAAACTACTGGCCAGTCTCCACCAAACATCAGTCGGTCTGGTCCAAAACAGCCTATGGCGTAAGCTATATATTTACCAACTTCCTCTTCAGACCAGTGATACCAGTTTGTTTCCGTAAGCAGCCCCGATATCTTAGCTACAACATTAGGCAATGAGGCAAAAGCATCCATATCCTGCCTAAACTTGTTAAAACCATCATTTTTGATGTCAGGCTTACCTAGGTGGTCCAGGACAAACTGCGTATCAGGACAGGCCCGGATCATCAACAATGTCTGTGCAGCAGATGAAGGTTTAATGCTCAGGTCCATACTTAATCCATACTCGGGAAGTAAACGGACAGCAGTTAGAAAATCGGGATCCGTACAGATTTCCGGCGTATCGTCATACATCCGGCGCACTCCCCTGACTAATTGATGTTGTTTAAATAATGCTAGTGTAGGTATGATTTCAGATCCTTTTTCTAATGGCGCATAGGCGACCATGCCTCTTATTCTTGGATCTTTTAATGCTTGCTGTTCAACGAATCTGATCTCCTCCATGCTTTGTTCCGGGAGGCACTCGCACTGCACAAAAATCATTTTTTCAATATTAAGATCTTTGGTCTCATCCTGATAATCCGTTATTGAGAAAGACTTGTTGATTTCAGGAACATCTTGTAACCAGGGATAATCCAGTAGTTCAACATCCCAAAGGTGTAAATGGGAGTCAATCAGCGGAATATTTTGAATCCTAGTGTTCATCTTTAGCTAATAAAAGGGAGTTGATGACAGCAGATCTGTTTTCTGTTTTAAATTCGTCAGTAACGCATCCGGTAGATGCATTGGATACTGTAAGGCTGTACTTATATAGGACACCATTTTTATATTTAGGGGCTGGCTGCACCCATTGCGACTTTCTGAACAAAATTTCTTCGTCAGTTAGTTTTGCTGCTATGGTATTACTTACGGCATCAATGGAAATGATATCGCCGTCTGTAAGCAAAGCAAGCAAACCGCAATCAAAAGCTTCCGGTGTAATGTGACCAATAACAAATCCGTGTGTACCGCCCGAAAAACGTCCATCTGTGATGATCGCAACTGATTTACCCAATCCCGCTCCCATTACCGCAGCGGTAACTTTCAACATTTCGGGCATCCCCGGCCCTCCTTTTGGCCCCTCATATCTAACAACAATAACCTCACCTGGTTTTACCTGGCCCAATTTTACTGCTTCTATTGCGTCAAATTCACCGTTAAAAATCCGGGCAGGACCTTCAAACTTTTCTCCCTCTTTTCCAGTGATCTTTGCCACGGAACCTTCAGGGGCAATATTTCCATACATGATTCTTAAATGTCCTGAAGCCTTGATAGGCTGGTCAAAAGGCACCATGATATTACGGGATTTGTCGATCCCCGGTAAGCTTGACAGATTTTCCCCCAGGGTCTTACCAGTCACTGTGAGACAGTCTGTATGCAGGTAACCGGCTCCCATGAGTTCTTTCATAACCGCCGGTATGCCTCCCGCATTGTGCAGGTCTTCCATTAAAAATCTGCCGCTTGGTTTTAGATCTGCTAATAAAGGAGTTGTATCACTTATTCTTTGAAAATCACCAAGCTTAACATCAATATTTATAGCCCTGGCTATCGCAATCAGGTGCAGCACTGCATTGGTGGACCCCCCAAGTGTCATAATTAATGTGATGGCATTCTCAAAAGATTTCTTCGTCAGAATATCAGATGGTTTTATATCTTCTTCGAGAAGATGGTAAAGGTACTTGCCGACAGAAAGGCATTCATTAATTTTTTCAGAACTCAGTGCGGGATTAGATGAACTATACGGGAGACTCAGTCCCAGTGCCTCTATCGCGGCCGACATGGTATTGGCTGTGTACATTCCACCGCAGGCACCTGCTCCGGGGCAGGCATTTAAGATGATTCCTTCGAAATCTTCCTCAGTTATGTGACCGGCAATCTTTTCGCCGTACGCCTCTAAAGTCGAGAGAATATTTATTTTTTTGCTGTTATAAGACCCTGAAACATTGGTACCTCCATAAACCATAATCGATGGTCTGTCCAATCGGCACATCGCCATTACGGCACCCGGCATATTTTTATCACAGCCCATTACCGGAATCACGGCATCATACCATTGGGCACTCACGACTGTTTCTATTGAATCTGCTATGATGTCTCTGGAAGGGAGTGAAAAGCGCATACCAGTAGTGCCCATAGAAAGCGCATCGCTCACACCTATGGTATTAAATATTAAACCTTTCATAGCAGCTTCATCCACCCCTTTTTTAATGTGTACCGCAAGCTCGTTTAAGTGCATATTGCAGGGGTTTCCTTCATAACCGGAACTTGCTATGCCTACTTGTGCCTTCTTTAGGTCTGCAGAAGTAAACCCTGCTCCATGCAACATAGCCCTTGATGATGGCTGACTTTCGTTCTCTGTTATTTCTCTGCTATACCTGTTTAATATTCTCTCCATGAATTACCTGAATTACTTATTGTTGTTCGTATCTGTATTTAATTTCTCTTCCGCCACCGTCGCTGGATGCATAGGCTGCTTCCACCAGCTCCATCGTCTGATAAGCACTTTCGGCAGCATTGATGAGCACGGATTCTGATCCTTCGGCAAAACACATTACATTTGCCATAGAACCTATAAAAGCGTCCGGAAACCAGCTTGCGTTAAAATCGACAGACTTCCACTCCCTGGCCTCATTATCTTCAATTGTGATGTATTCAAATGTATCCGGCACACCTTCAGGATAGTTGATATTTAATCCAAGTGTGGTTTTTATCGCACCTTTGGTGCCTTCAAATTTGATGAATGACTCCTGATGTTTAAGCCCAAAATCATGGCCGTGGTTGGTATTGATGTTGGATTTAATTACATCATCATATTCCAGTATGATCGTGGAACGGGTAGAAGCCAACTGCATCATATGTGGATGTTTCAGCGTCTTAGCATATATTCCTTTCGGGTTACCAAAGAAATACCTCATCAGATCCATATAGTGAATGCTATGGTAGAGCATTTCCATGCGCGGAACTTTAAAAAGAAATTCCCACAGATGCCACGGATGGTAGATGTTCATTTTTATTTCTATGTCATGGAGCTGTCCCAGTACACCGCTGTCAATTAACTTCTTTGCTGCAGCAACAGCTGGAATAAACCGCATTTGGAAATTAACTGCAGCTGTAAAATTCTTTCTTCTGCAAATCCTCAATATCTCCTCCGCCTCCTGAATATTTTCCCCCATGGGCTTCTGCATCAGGATTACTGCATTTTCGGGAATAATTTCTAATACCTCTGCTAATACGGATGCAGGCACGGCAATGTCGTATACAATATCTTGAGGAGCTGCCTGTACCATTTGGCCTATCGAGTCAAACACAATTGGAATTTCAAATTCAGAGGCCAGATCTTGAGCTTTGGGTTTTGAAAGATCATATATACCAAACACCACCCAGCCGGCTTTTTTATAAGCGGGTAAATGCGCATCGTGAACGATACCTCCTGCTCCTATAATTGCTATAGGTCTCGGATTCACCGGCATTTGAATGTTATGATTTAAATCTGGGTTGGGTTTCATATTCATAAAATTTAGGTTAGTTAGCAATAACTCAAACCTATTTTATTTATTACTGGCACTTGTAATCTATATGTTAAATTATCTTAACACCTATCAAACTTATTCCTATTCCCATCCAAATCCCTACACGAAATAAGTATTTAACAATACTATTTTGACTTAATTCTTTAGTTGGGAAACATTTTTTTAAATTCATTATAGATATGAAAGCAATTCTACAAAAGGTTCCGGAGTCGATTGACTCATCCTTCGCAGTTCAACAGTTTCGGTCTGCTTATTTTGATACCCCATGGCACTTCCATCCGGAGTACGAACTGGTTTATATTTTAGAAAGTGAAGGCAAACGATTTGTTGGCGACAGGATCAGTAACTTTAAACCAGGTGATCTTGTATTAATAGGCTCCAACCTTCCGCATTGGTATAGAAATGATGCCATTTATTACCAGAATGATCCCTTATTAAGGGCCTCCTCAATCGTGTTACAATTCACCACAGACTTTTTAGGTGAAACCTTTTTGCTTTCTCCTGAAATGTTTGAAATACATCAGATTTTGCAAAAAGCTCAGAGGGGCCTTGCGATTAAAGGTAACCTTTCTAACCGGGTGGCAAAAATGATCATAGAGATCACCGGCCTTAAGGGCATGGACAGACTCCTGCAGTTACTGAACATATTAAATACTATATCCAAGTCTGATGAGTACACCCTGCTTTCAAACAAAGGACCGTCGGTTGGGGTAAATGTAAATGATCCGAAACGCATCAATAAGATCTACGAATATGTAATGAATCATTTTACGGAACCGATTACCATAAATGAAGCTTCAGCACTTATTCACATGTGTCCGTCCACATTTTGCAGGTATTTCAAAAAAAGGACCCGGAATACGTTCACCTTCTTTTTAAACGAAATCCGTATCGGCCATACCTGTAAATTACTGATTGAAGAAGACCTGAGCATCACAGAAATCTGCTATAAAAGTGGCTTTAACAACATCTCTTATTTCAACAGGCAATTTAAATCACGCAAAAACATGACTCCACAGGCATTCAGGCAAGAATATTACAACAAAGCCCGTTATAATACCGCGTTATAAAGAAGGCCTGCTCATCCGGAATGTGTATTTGCCTGATGGCACCATCATTACCAGCTTTCCATCCTGCTTCCGTACGTTCTTAATTTGTTTAGCAGCCAAAATTCCCAGGCCATTTACCGTCACTCCATCCACAGCAGAAACGGGCAGAAAAACTTCAGCACTTGAATTTGCAGGAATTGTAACATCCATATTAAATTGAGTCCCTGTTTTATTCCATGAAACAGAGATTACACCATTTACGGACTGATAAGAACTTTTCACCCAGTCAATATCGTTTCCATTAATTTGAGGATCAATGATAAAGTTCTTGTATCCCGAATCGTCGTCGGGCTGTTTAATACCTGCCAGGCCACTGTAAAACCATTCCATTAAATGTCCGAAGATCATATGGTTTTGTGACAGAAAATCAGCGGTCGGGCCTGACCAATGTTCTGCCAGGGCGGTAGCGCCATGCTTAATCTGATAGCCATACCCGGGTACATCTGTCCTATTGTTCATTTCATATAACAAATCCGATGCACCTCCCTGCGCCAATGCCTGCACCAGGAACCGGTGTCCTATATCTCCTGCCGTAATTTTTTTATTATGCACGAGGATTGAATCTTTCAAATTTTCAAATATTTTCTTTTTGTCCTGCCAGTTTTCTACCAACCCCAGAGATAAAGGCATGCTGTATGAAGTCTGGCTGCCTGAGCCATAAACACCAGTGGTCTTGTCAAAGAATTTAGTATTAAAATCTTTCTTCACATCAGCCGCAAGCAAGGCATATGTTTTTGCTTCCTCACTGTTTCCCAAGGTTTGAGCGATTTTTCCAAGCAGGACTACATCCTGGTAATAAAATGCAGTTGCTGTCAGTGCTACGGGCGTTAACTGAGAAACACCCGGGCTATTGGGGCCAATGTCAAGCCAGTCACCCAGTCCGTAGGAGATGATGTTTGACACTGATTTTTGCTGCAAATAGGACACGTATTTTTTCATCATGGGGTATGATCTTCGCAACGCGTCTATATCCCCATACCATTTATACAGATACCATGGCAAAATAACTGCCGCACTGCTGTACCCCGGATCATCTCGAAATGGACCGTTAAATTCAACAAATTCCGGAGCAATAGAGGGGACCATCCCATCTGGTCGCTGTGCTTCGATGATGTCGTCCACAATTTTATTATAAAGGTGAAATACATCATAATTATATTTTAGCGATTCTCCCATCAAGTGTGCCTGCTCAAGCCAGCCCAGCTTTTCTCGATGTGGACAATCGGTAGAAACGCTCACTATGTTACTGCGCAGTGACCAATTTATCAAATGATAAATGCTATTAAAAAGTTTATTGGACGATAAAAATGAGCCGGCGCCCGGAGCGCTGTTGCGTGTATGCAAAAACTTAACTGCAATTGGGCTGACACCCTCTATCATTGCATATCTAAAACCATAATAAGTAAATTTTGGGGTCCATTCTTCAACGCCATTCCCTTTCAGGGTATATTCAAAATAGAAATTCTCTCCAGAACTCTTTTGGGTAATCAAGCCTTTGTCAGTAAGTAGTTCTGATGGAGTAATTTTGATTTTATCTCCTCTTCTTCCCCTAACCTTTATGGATACGACGCCTGAAGCATTCTGGCCAAAATCGTAAATGTTCTTACCAGCTTCAGGGACCGATATTTTTTTAACAGCTATGGTATCCATAATCTGCACAGGGTATTCTATTTGCGCAGCCATTTTTCCACCTGGTCCCTTTGTGATCTTCACAGTTCTCCAGCCGGCATCTTTGAATCCTTTTTGATTCCAGCCTTTCTGTTCCAGCCTTGCATCATAATCTTCTCCGCCGTATATACTTGAATAGATTACCGGGGATGCAGCTGTTTTCCAGCTTTCATCAGTCACTACCTGAGTCGTACTTCCATCGGTATATCGGATCTGCAATATCATCCTAAGCATCGGGTAACCATATCCGGACACAACTTTACGGTACCGTTCTCTGTTTATATAGAAAAATCCTCCCCCTACTATGCTGCCCAATACATTCATTCCCTGATGAAGTTCCGTGGTTACGTCATAAGTATTATACAAGCAACGCTTTTCATAATTCGTCCAGCCTGGTGTCAGGAAATCAGGGCTTACCTTTTTACCATTCAGATACAGTTCATACTGCCCCATTCCTGAAACGAAAACTGAGGCTTGTGAAACGGATTTCTTCAGCTCGAAAGATTTCCTGAAATATGGATTGACGGCACGCTGCAGTAATTTGTTGCCCAACCCGTCGCCACTGGCATGAACACCTGGAATAACTTTTAAAGAATCTGGTAAAACCTCATAAGCTATCCACTTAGCCATCGACCATTCCTCTGGTGTTAAAATACCCATAGAAAACTCAGCCACGTCACTCCACACTGATGCTTTTCCCGTCTGGTCCCATATCCGGACACGCCAATAATATTTTTGAGCAGATTTTAATGCTGGACCCGTATATAAAACCGACACATTGCGGCCGGAGTTCCGCTTTCCGGAATCCCATAATAGAGCTTTATTATTTACAAGGGTTTGTTTTGACTGCGCTACCTGGATCTGACAGGCACTTTGTCTCACAACTGGCCGTTCTGTATTTATCCACCAGCCGAACCGCGGATTTGGAGCGGCTATGCCAAGTGGATTTTTTTTATATTCGATTGTTAGGTTAACCGGTCGCAGCGAAGCCAACGCATTGAAGGCGTTTACGCACAAGCTTAAGATCAGTACACATTTACCAAAGGTGCTCATTGCTGCTATTTAGTAGTTACAAAAGAATAGCTACCCGACCCCGCCTGCATAACAGCGTAACCATTTTCCTTTCTGAGCATGACAACTCCCTCAGCATCTGAAATGCGCTTCCCACTTTCTGTGATCTGTTCGCCGTACTTAAGCGGCACCCAGATCTCGGCGGTAGTATTTACCGGTATTTCTGCATTTAGTTTAAACCGCTGATCAGTTACCTCCCATGAAGATCCTATCTTACCATATGGAGAGCGATAACTGCCTTCAGCATGCTTCAAATCACCGGCAGGCTGTGGCTTAATTACAATCTTTTTAAAACCAGGCGCTGCGGCATTGATACCTAACAAAGACCGATAGAACCACTCTCCTACTGATCCAAACATCGGGTGGTTCTTAGAGAACGTATTGTCTGAAGCGGCCCAGGTTTCCCATACCGTAGTAGCTCCGTTGGCTATCATATAACCCCAGCCGGGGAAATCGCGCTGATTGGCGATGCGATAGGCCATTTCATTTTGCCCGATGTTTCTCAATACATCAAAAAGCATTTTTGTACCAAAGATTCCGGTTGACAAATGCCAGTTCTTCTTTTCAAATTCTGATAAAAGTACAGATACTACTTTATCTTGAGTTCCTTCTTTTTCGATCTTTGACCATAATGCAAAAATCTGTGCTGTTTGTGTTCCTTTTTCAAATTTCCCGCTCTCCGCATCATAGTACTTTTCTCCTATGGTATTCTGTATTTTTTTTGCCAGAGCAGCATATCTGGCTTCATCATCTTGCTTTTCGAGTATCCCCGCAAACTTATTCATTAGTTTGGCATGCAGGTAATAAAATATTGATGCAGTGAGCGGTATAGACTTATTGTCGAGTGACTCATGGTCGCCAAGGTCTGTGGTAAACAGGTTATCACTGGTACGTGATTCCAGAAATTCTATATGTTTGGTCAATGCTGAATAGTTTTCCTCTATCAGCCGCTTATCTCCGTAAAAATCATACAACTTTTTAATCAGATAGGGAAATCCGATCTGAAAGCCCAGCGGACCGGATTTATCACCAGGACCGGCATCCGCAATACCCACGAATGGAACTGTTTCAGTTATCCCCCCTAATGGCTGTTGATCGTCGGTAAAGTCTTTGACAACTTTGCGATAAAATCCCGCCATATCGTAGTGATACATAAATGATTCAGTAGTACAGAAAAGATCTCCTCCGTAGCCGAGCTTTTCCCTTCCCGGACAGTCAGACTGAACACTAAAGGCATTGCTGAGAAAAGTGAATTTTATATTGGTATCCAGCTTATTAAACATTTCGTTTGATGAACTGAAAGTTCCGTGTTCCTGAAGGTCAGCGTTCATCCTGAGTCCTTCTATGTCGGACAAACCTGGCTTACCCGGCCAACCTGTAACCTCGATAAACCTGAAACCATGAAATGTGAACCTCGGAGACCATTCCTCTGCTATCGATCCTTTTAAAATGTAACTATCTTCCTGCCAGGCTATATGCGGCGCACCCGGCCCGCCGTTTCCTCCTTTGATCTGTCCAGCCACCGCAGTCATTACGTTCAGACTCTCATCCGCATATTTATCTTCGCCATATCTCACCTTCACATGTGTTCCTGCAGGTCCCTTTACACGAAAGCGCGCTATACCGGCAAAATTCTGACCCATATCAAAAATAAAAACCCCTGGCTTGATCTCATTTACTGAGATCGGCCTGATAATCTTGGTAACACGTATAGGGGGCTGCACCTGCACAGACAATATTCCTTTTGGGCCCTCTGCTTCAATTGCGTTTTTCCAATCAGAAGTATTTGCCTTAATGGTATTCCAATTTTCCTTTTCAGCCCGCGCATCATAATGTTCACCAAGAAATATACTGTTCCTGATGATAGGACCTTTTGCCGTCTGCCAGCTTTCATCTGTAGGTACCAATGCTATTGATCCGTCTGTATATTGAAGCCTGATCATCGCTTTTACGCATGGTCTTCCGGAAACCAGCGCATTCCGCAAATTAATTCCACCCCAAAATCGCAGAGGCAAAGTGTTATACCAGCCATTTCCAAGCATGATACCCACTGCATTTAAACCATTATTCAATTGAGACGTAATGTCATATACACTGTACAAAACGCGTTTGCCGTAAGAGGTCCAGCCTGGATCGAGAACATGATCACCTACCTTTTCACCATTTATAAAAGCTTCATAATAACCAATTCCACTTATATACAGTCTGGCAGAAGCCAGTTTTTTTTCTGCATTAAACGTTTTCCGCAACAAAGGCATCGGATCATTTTTATAAAAATCCTCATCTTTTTCAAATTGCTTACTGCCATCACCTATCCATTTACCCTGCCAGTCAGTGGCATTTAGCATCGCTGTCTCAAACCATTGAGGCTCACTCCAACGTGATGATTTCCCGTTTTTGCCGTATACTTTTACACGCCAGTAATAACGTGTAAATGACTTGAGGGGACTTCCTTCATAAACCACGTGGACATTCTGGGAGGATAAAACTCTGCCGGTCCTCCATACTCCTCCCTTTATTTGTTTTATATCCTCTATGTTGTCGCTTACGATCAGTTCATATGCAGTCTGCTGTTGATCCCGAACTATACTCAGAAGCGTCCAGCTCAACCGGGGCTTTATGACTTCAATGCCTAATGGGTTAACGATGTATTCACAGGTAAGGCGGTCTGTTTTTAATTCCGTCTTGCCGGCCGCATGTAGAAGGTTGTAATGAAGTAGTATTGCGATGACAAATCCAATATTTAATTTATTAAATAATCTCATTGAGTATAAAGCTAAATTGATTAAAATGAACGAAGAACAATGTATGGACAGGCAACCGTGGTTAAATAAACCGGCCCCCGGGTATATCCTCCAGGGTAAAAACACTCATATGGCGCATTAAAATTACTTCCTTTTCTAAAGTCATTTTCCCTAAGTTCATTAATGTATTCCTTGATGAGTTTGGCTGCTGTTTGTTTATTGACTTTGGCAATGGCGTAACTTACCCAGCCAGTTGGCGTACCCCAATACGCACCATTCTGATATTGATTTTTACCTACAATTGCGGTCTCCCATGCAGTATTTTGATTAAAATCTTCGTCTTTGATAATATGTCTGATACTGCCTTTGTAGGCAAGCGTTCCATTTTTATAGGCCGCCTCCAGATGCCTGGCCGCCTTTAACACATCTTCACCTTCTAGAACATCCAGGTAAATAGCAAATGCTGTGGCCCACACATCAGGTTGCCTGCTTCGGCCATCAGAGGCTGTTAACATACCATTTTTATCCAGAAACCTGGGCATCGCTGCTTTTATTTTTACCGCAATATCTTTGTAATGAGCTGCCTTTATTTTATTTTTCAATCTGCTAAACATGGCCGAAAGCTGATTGGCAGCGCGGTATTTCAATATAGATGAATAGCTTAAGTCGCCGGTAATGGCTATGGCGTCTCTAAAACCAAAATCAACGCCTCTGAAAGCATCAGTTGTATAAACAATCTCATTATCCCTCCTGGCCGGCAATGTTTTAAAAGCAATTTCCAGACGATCGATCAGACGAATTCCATTTATTTCCTTTGACAACAGCGAAAGATCCGACGTTTGCTTAAAATAATAATCGGCCATATGGATAAAATAAAACTGATCACAATAGGCTGGGAAAGTCCCGAATTCGTTAGTACCCTGAGCTTCGTAATCGTAGGTGCCGGGGAAAAAAATAGGTTTTAGGTCATCTACCCTGATGTGATCAGCAATGGCTCCAAACGGCACCATGCTTCCGCCCCGTGTGATCCACGTCTGGTCACATTGCGTAGAAGCGGTAAGCAAAAGCATATGTTTTTGCTCAGCCTTGCTCACGAAACCCGTCTCAAGCGACATTGCATAATCCCTAATCCAGAATGAAGGATAGGTATCCCTACCGCCCGGCCGAATTAATATACCTCCGGTATTGTTCCTGCCATATGGCGCCGGAAGTGCCTGCCCGGGATGAATTCTCGAAGTATCCAGTACGGCTTTTGTAATTTCTTCAAGAAATAAGAAGTCTTCATTCGTAATGACACCTGATTTATGCTGGGCAAACATACCGGTCGCGAATGAAAGATTCAGTAATATTAGCAGTCTAAATCTTAGCATGGTTATTTGGTTTCAAAAGTTAATAGGCCAATCAGCATTTCCCTCCGATTGACTTATTGTATTATTCAAAACTATTTGAAATGTTCATTAAATACCTATACTACCTAATGATTTACCAATACTATATTGACTTGTAAAGCCATAGACGGACAAGATATTTATTTTTTTAAAAATAATTTGCGTAACTCACAGGTTACTTATATATTTGAGTAACTCTAAAGTTACTCATTATGGCAAAAATTATTAAACACCAATTTTCCTTCCCGCATCCGCCTGAGATAGTTTGGGAATATCTGACAAGACCAGAATTGATGGAGCTGTGGCTTATGAAAAACAATTTTCAGCCCATTACCGGCGTCGAGTTCCAATTCAGGACAGGTCCGATACCAAGCCTGGATTTTGACGGGATCTTCTACTGTAAAGTATTAGAGATCGTTCCATTTAAAAAACTTTCCTATTCATGGGGCAGCGGCCCGGGTGAGGGAGAAATTACACTTGATTCCGTTGTTGAATGGAAACTGCAGCCAGTTGAAAAGGGAACCCAGCTTTTCCTGGAGCATCGCGGTTTTGCGAAAAAAGAGAACCTGGCATTTTACGATGGCCTGAATCACGGATGGGCCGAAAAACTTCACAACATTGAGAAACTTTTAAATGAGCGAGATCATGGCAATACCAACGCTTGACGCATTCCAAGTGATCGGAGACCCGAGCAGGCGAAAGATGCTGATGCTGCTCTCTGCTGACAGCCTGACCATCAATAACCTGGCAGAAAATTTCGAGATGAGTCGACCTGCCGTCTCTAAACATGTCAAAATACTGGAAACAGCAGGTTTCATTTCCATTCAGGACATCGGCCGTGAACGATACTGCACGCTACAGAAGGACGGATTTGAAGAACTGCAGGCATGGATCTCTTACTTCGACGAATTCTGGACCTCGAAACTGAAAAAATTAGAAAACTTATTAAATAACAAACGGCACAATTGAGTTTACCGGGTGCCGGACAATCAATTCAGATTTAATGTCGGGCTGACGATAAATGGAAAATTAAACATTAAATATCCAAATAAAGATCAAGATGAAAATAAATGATTTTACAACTACAATATTGGTAGATCAAACCCCGAAAGAAGTTTTTGATGCCGTAAACCACCCTGAGAATTGGTGGTCAGGAGAAATTAAAGGAAGTACTGAAAAACTAAACGACGAGTTCACTTATCGTTATAAAGAATTTCATTTTTCAAAGCAAAGAATAGTTGATATGATTCCGGATCAAAAAGTAGTATGGCTTGTTATTGAAAGCCAAATTAACTATACAGAGGATAATAGCGAATGGACGGGCACAACAATCAGCTTTGAAATCTCTGAGGAGGGTAAAAAAACCAGGCTTCGCTTTTCTCACCTGGGTCTGGTTCCCGAAATTGAATGTTTTGAAAGCTGCTCAAATTCATGGAGCCAGCTTATTCAGCAAAGCTTATTTAGTTTGATTACTACAGGTAAGGGACAACAGCTACTTTTGGCAGGTTCATAATGATCGCCTGATATTTAATGTCCAGGGATTTTCAACTATAGAAATCGATTTTGTTTTGATAAGGTCTGCCATCGTCTTCCCCATCAGCTTAAAATCAGTAGAAAGTGTTGTAATCCCACCTGCCAGGAGCTCTTTAAGTGGTGTATCGTTATAAGATATGATCCCAAAATCGGTACCCGTGGTAAGTTGCTGAAGAGCTGCCTGTTTCAGCAGATCCACGAGGTCCCGGTCTTTAACAACAATAAATAAGTCGCCTTTTTCTATTTTCCTTTTCACGGTTACTGAAAGATAGTCATGGTCAAATCCATACCGGTTGCAAAAGGCTTTAAGGCCATCATAACGCTCCAGCGGTTCCTTCTCCTCTTTTTGCACCATATAAATGCACTTATATTTACGGATCAGTTCGATAGCCGATTCCAAAGCTTCATAGGTGTCTGTCTCAAAGTTCTGGGCCACCGATGAATATTTCCCCTTTAGTTCTGGATGAAAATGATCCAGTAAAAATACCCTGCCAGATAATGTTTCCAGTAATGGTTCAATCCCCTGAAACTTTCCCGACATGATGATGTAATCCGTATACTTGTTGTTGGCGTCGTTGATCAGTGTTTCAAAGACCTTTCGGTTGTAGTTATGGAAATATAAATCAACTGTTACACCGCTTCCGGACGAGTCCATAAAAGAGTTAAAAAGATCTTCCTTAAATTCATTGAATTCATTGAAAAGCAAGAATATATGACGTCCGGCTTGTATTTTGGTACTTTTCACAAAATAACCAACTCCGTGATTTGAAGCGATAATCCCCCTGGACATCAGTTCACGCAATCCTGCAAATACGGTATCGCGCGACAGGCCATACTCCGTTCTGAAATCATTGATAGAGGGTATTCTGTCGCCATTCTTGTATTCTTCCGTGCTTATTCTGTCAACGACGTGGCTTACTACAAGTTTATATTTTGATTTATTTTCTCTCACGCTTGATGTATTGCAAGGCAAATATAGTCACTCAGCAATCAAACTTGGTAAGAAAAATATAAAAAATCATACCAGTTCGTACCAGTTACGAAATATTTATATATTTGAACACCAAATCACACAAAATGAAGAAGTACCATTTCCTGATGTCTGTTAGCATTACTACAGCCGTATTCACCAACTGCATAGCCCAAACCTCCCAGAGCAACCCGGGAGTTCAGCTTACTCAAAGCGTTAGAGCACGAATAGATGATGCCTTCTGGAGCCCAAGATTTAAGCTCTGGAGCACTACAACCGCAAATGATGTACTGAATAAATTTGAAGGGCAGCACCTGCCTTCAAAAGAACAGAAAAACAACAATGTTTTTGAGAATTTCGACAAGATTACCGAGGGAAAGAAAGGAACCGGCGGTCATGCGGGCCTGCCCTGGTTTGATGGCCTGATCTATGAGAGCATCCGCGGTATTGGTGACCTGGTAGGTCAGCGTCCTGATCCAGTATTACAAGTGCGCCTGGATGGATATATAGACCGCATTTATGCCGCCCAGCAAGCAGATCCTGAGGGATATCTTAACACTTATACCGACCTCATGGAACCCACTCATCGCTGGGGAGACAACGGTGGTCTTTTGCGGTACCAGCATGATGTTTACAATGCCGGTATGCTCATAGAGGCAGGTGTTCATTATTACAAAGCTACTGGCAAAACCAAGCTGCTGAATGTAGCCACCCGGTTCGCAAATCACATGAGCAGTCTAATGGGACCAGTCCCCAAAAGGAATATTGTGCCAGCTCATTCCGGCCCTGAAGAGGCAGTCATGAAGTTGTACAGGTTGTACAGGGACAACCCTGAGCTCAAAAAGAAAATGAATTTTCCGGTACATGAGCAGGACTACTATCAGCTCGTAAGGTTCTGGATTGAAAACCGCGGCAATCACATTAACTATCCGCTTTGGCAAACCTGGGGCAATGACAAATCAGAAAAATGGATCAAGGACCAAAAATATAAAGAAGGGACTGTAACCAGCGCTACCAGGCCATCCTGGGGCGATTACGCACAGGATTCTATATCGGTTTTCAAACAGAAGACAATTGAAGGCCATGCAGTGCGTGCCACGCTTTTGGCAACAGGCATTGCAGCTGTTGCCTTGGAAAACCATGATCCTCAGTACATACAAACAGCAGATCGGCTGTGGGACAATATGGTAGGCCGCCGCATGTTTGTAACTGGTGGTGTTGGTGCCATTGATGAGAAATTCGGGCCGGATTATTACCTCCCTACTGATGCCTATCTGGAAACTTGTGCGGCTGTAGGTGCGGGTTTCTTTAGCCAGCGTATGAATGAACTTACCGGAGATGGCAAGTATGTGGATGAGTTTGAGCGGGTGCTGTACAATAACGTACTGACTGGCATTTCATTATCTGGCGATAAATATACTTACCAAAACCCACTCAACGCACACGACCACTCGAGATGGGCATGGCATTCCTGCCCATGCTGCCCACCGATGTTCCTGAAAATGGTATCTGAACTGCCCAACTACATCTATGCATCCTCTGGAGACCATTTATTTGTGAATATGTTCATCGGCAGCACCGCTAATATCCAGCTGGCCAATAAAACATCTGTAGCCATTTCTCAGAAAACCAATTATCCATGGGAGGGAAAAATTATAGTAAGCGTAGATCCTGAGAAACAATCCACTTTTAGTTTAAGTTTGCGTATTCCCGGATGGGCAAAGGGAAAAGAAAATCCGTATGACCTTTACCGTTCCGATCTGCGCTCATCCTATAGTCTTTTTGTAAACGGCACTCCTGCGCAAGCAGTAGTGTATAACGGTTATGCTGTAATCAACCGTAAATGGAAAAAAGGTGACCATGTAGAACTGCAGCTACCAATGAAACCACGTTTCGTTACTGCCAATGCTCAAGTAAAAGATTTGAGAAATAGTGTTACCATAGCTTCCGGACCTATCGTTTATAGTCTTGAAGCTGCAGATAACAATGACTTTGCGCAGCTGCAGATTGATACTACGGCGGCATTGCAATTGCAATACCGGAACGATCTGTTAAAAGGTGTGAATGTGGTCACCGGCAAAACCATTTCCGGTAAAACATTTACTGCAATCCCATACTACGCCGTCGGAAACCGGGAGGCAAAAGGTTATAAAGTCTGGCTGCCTGTCCCTCAGACTTCCCGTATTAAGGTAAATGGCAGAAAGGTTGAAAACAAGATCAGTCCGCTCATTTACGGTTCTAACATTGAAGATGTGAATCACGAAATTTACGGTGGCTTTTACGACCAGCGTATATTTGGCGAAAGCTTTGAAGAACCTTCAACAGGTGTAAATTATAACCAATGGCGGAGATATACTGGTTATTGGACTGCAAATGACGGTGCAGTTGCCATCATCCCCGGCAGAAATACAACCAGTGATGTCAGGATGAATGGTATACACCCGATCGGTGTGGAGCCAGATCACAGTGCCAAGCTGGTTTATGAATCCAGGGATATGGCCAATTGTACAGTTGCTGTAGAGATGAAATTTACGGGAAAGGGTGAAAGTGCTGCCCTTTTGGTGCGGGTGGCCAATGCAGGTGTGGGTAACGATGCTTTTGATGGCTATGAGATCAGCTTGAACAGGAATGGCAAGAGCATAATGGCAGGTAAGCACCGTCAGAATTTCGAACAGCTAAAAGAAGCAGCGGTAAGTTTTGATCCCCAGGCATGGAATAAAGTAAGCGTGTCGCTCAACGGATCAAAAATCGACGTATATCTGAACGGTCAGCCAGTGCTTTCCTTTACAGACGACCACAGCCCCCTGCTTAAAGGAAAGATAGGCTTACGCACCTGGCGGTCAGCAGTGGCATTCAGAAATGTTACCATAGAGGAAAACGGAGAAACCGAACTGGCCCCGCTTGTCAACGGTGCCAATGAGCAGTTGAGCTACAACTGGGATATCATCCGTACTGTTTCGGCAAAGGCGAGCTTTGAGCTGGACAACAAAACAGCCTATAATGGTAAAAACTCACAAACCATAACATTAAACAATATGGGAAAAGCCGGCATTGCTAACCGGGGCTTGAACCGCTGGGGCATTGCAGTGCGCAGGAATCAGCCTCTAAGTGGCAGAGTCTACTTAAAGTCACAACAATTTTCAGGTCC
The DNA here is from genome assembly GCF_030244015.1 of Pedobacter ginsengisoli. Lineage (GTDB taxonomy): Bacteria > Bacteroidota > Bacteroidia > Sphingobacteriales > Sphingobacteriaceae > Pedobacter > Pedobacter ginsengisoli. The sequence goes on along the minus strand of NZ_JASSYX010000001.1, from coordinate 1,030,891 downwards.
TGTAAGCGTAGCATTAGAAAGCGCAGACGGCCGCAGGACCTATGCAGTAAAGCAACTCACCGGCATTGGTACATCCTGGAAAAAATTCCCCTTCACACTTACTGCAAATACCACCGATCTTCATGCAAGGCTAGCCATTTATGTCAGTTCGAGAGGCAAACTCTGGATTGACCAGGTGGTGTTAACGGGCACTGGCAAAGAACAGTTTAAGGGCTTGCCAATAAGGGCAGACATTGGCAATATGCTGGTGGCTCAGGGCCTGACGTTTCTCCGCTATGCCGGCACAATGGTCAATTCTCCAGAATACAAATTTAAAAACATGATTGGGGATCCCGACAAGCGCCCCCCTTACCGTGGACACTGGAACCATTACACTACCAATGGTTTCGGTATTGAAGAGTTCCTGAAATATTGTGAAGTAACAGGCATAATCCCTTGCTTTGCCGTCAATATTTACGAAACGCCCGAAGACATGGCCGATATGGTGGAATATCTCAACGGGGATGTGTCTACCCCTTGGGGCGCAAAACGTGCCGCAAACGGGCACCCTAAGCCTTATGGCGTGAAATACATTGAGATTGGCAACGAAGAAGTCATCTTTAACGGTGATAGCAAAAAAGCTTATGAGGAGTACGTACAGCGTTTCAATGTATTGTATAGCGCGATGAAGCAAAAAGACAGCACTTTGAAATTTGTGAATGCCGCCTGGTGGCGTCCGGGGTCGCCAAATATGGAATATGTTTTCCGGGAACTAAATGGTAAAGCTGATTACTGGGATTTGCATGTAGGTGGTGATGATCCGAAGTCTGGACTGTATACCGACAAACAGCTAGCCGAAATGCTTGGGCAACTAAAGCAATGGGACCCGCAAACCAGAATGAAGATCGCCGTTTTTGAAGAAAATGGCAGCAGGCACGACATACAACGGGCACTTGGACACGCCACTAACCTCAACGCCATTAGAAGACACAGCGAATCGGTGCTCACTTCAAGCCCGGCCAATGCATTGCAGCCTTACCGGCAAAACGACAATGACTGGGACCAGGGCCAGGTCTTTTTTACCGCAGACCAGGTATGGGGTATGCCCCCTTTTTATTCGCAAAAAATGCAGGCTGAGCAGCATTTACCCTTGCGGGTGCAAACTGACGTTGACGGGCCACTTGATGTAACAGCGACGCGCAGTGAAGATGGTAAAATTCTGATGCTGCATGTCGTGAACACCGGAAGCGATGCCTTGCATACTAGTATTGAGCTTACCGGATTTGAAGGAAGAAAAGCAGAAACCGAGGTTCTTGCGATTTCCGGCACACTGGACTCCAGGAACACTCCGGAAGAACCTGAGAAACATAAGAGTATCACATCAAAAATTATACTGAACGGCGATGTTCCCGATTACAACTTTCCCCCGCATTCGTACACGATAATTAAGTTCATCAGATAATTGGATTTTTCACTGGAACGTTTAACGCCCTGCAACTAAAATTGCAGGGTTTTTAGGTAAAAAACCAATAGACTACTATTTCTATAGATTTAATTTTAATTATTGAAAATAATAGTATATTTGCATCACAAACAATTGTTGACAATCTGAATAAAATGAGACCAGATTCATATCTTATTAAAATTAAAACAACCGCATCTGACGAAGAAATGATCTTCCTTCCGGACTATTGTTGTTGTTGTTGATGCAAGCTGGGTAGTGATCCTTCGAGGTCAACAGCTATAAATCCCTGAAGACTTGAAAAACTATAAAAGGATATTGAAAAATGTCCATATGGGTAGTCTATGCGATTTTTTCGCTGAGCATTCCCCAACAATAAAAATCAACGCGCATAAGACAAGACAATTGCGCATAACCAATAATCAAATAATGTCAAATAAAATCATGAAAAAAAAATTACTTATCCTCTTTTCACTTTTGCTCTCGGCAAGCCTTGCTTTTGCCCAGAACACGGTAACAGGTATCATTAAAGGAGCCAATGGCGTTCCTGTACCCAATGCAACCGTATTGATCAGAGGCACAAAAATCTCTGTAAGTGCAGATGACAATGGTGCGTTTAGCATCAGCACAAAACAAGAACCGCCGTTTTATCTTCAGGTCAGTTCTGTTGGCTATAAACCACAGGATTTCCAGGTTTTAAAATTTCAGGATACTCCTTTGGAATTTACCCTGGTTGAAAACGCGGATCTTGATGAGATCGTTGTTACCTCAAGAAGACGTTCAGAGGTTTTACAGGATGTACCAATTGCGATCACCGTAATCGGTGGTCAGGCCGCAGAGAATGCCGGTGCTTTTAATGTCAACCGCTTAAAAGAGCTGGTTCCTTCGGTGCAGCTGTATGCATCAAATGCACGTAACACCACGCTCAACATCAGGGGTCTTGGGTCAACATTTGGTTTGACCAACGACGGTATCGATCCAGGGGTTGGCTTTTATGTAGATGGAGTTTACCAGGCCCGTCCTGCTGCTACTTCTACAGATTTCCTTGATATCGAGCGGATAGAAGTTTTGCGCGGCCCTCAGGGAACATTGTTTGGTAAAAACACCACAGCCGGTGCATTTAACATCACCACAACAAAGCCGACCCTGGTGCCAACGGCAAAAGCGGAATTTAGTGTCGGCAATTATAATTTTATACAGGCGAAAGCCTCAGTTTCCGGAGCTATAGCAAAAAATCTCGCTGCAAAGTTGTCCCTATCGGGCACGCAGAGAGACGGTACGATCACTAACGTAATAGAAGAACGCAAATACAGCGGTCAAAATAACCTCGGTTTAAAAGGTCAGTTATATTACACCCCTACGGAGAAGTTGCAGGTATTATTAAGTGGTGACGTGAGTTTCCAGCATCCGGCCGGTTATCCGCTTGTAGTTGCAGGTATCACTCCAACAGAGAGAAGCGCTTATCGTCAATACGCTAAAATCATTACTGACCTGGGCTACCAGCAGCCTAAAGTAGATCCTTTTTCAAGAAAGATCTATACCAACACACCCTGGAAACAAAACCAATCTATCGGTGGAGTATCTGCAAACATAGATTACAAAATTGGTAATGGAACATTGACCTCTACTACAGCATGGAGATTCTGGAATTGGGACCCAACAAATGACAGGGATTTCTCAGAATTCTCTGCTCTGACCAAATCTCAGGGGAACTCCCGCCATGATCAATATTCGCAAGAGGTGAGGTATGCCGGTAACCTCACAGAGAAATTAAGCGGGGTAATTGGTGTATTTGTCCTTGCACAAAATCTAAAAGGTCTTTCCCAAACCGAAGAAGTAGGTAAAGATCAATGGAGATTTGTGCAGACTTCTGCCACAGGTGCTCAGGCAGGATATTCAACTCCTGGTTTATTAGATGGTTACGGTATCAAAACCAATTCGACGATCAAATCATTAAGTGCTGCGATTTTTGCACAGGCCGATTGGGAATTTATTGAGCACCTGCATGTATTACCCGGTTTGAGGTTTACTTATGATAAAAAAGATGTGGATTATGACAGGACAACCTATGGAGGCCTTCAAACTTCTGACGCTGCCTTATTAGCACTCAAAGCTGCTGTTTATGCCAATCAAAAATTCAACACCAGTACAGACAACAAGAATCTATCAGGTAACCTCACCCTATCCTATCGCCCTACTATCAAATTAAACGTGTATGGTACTTTCTCTACTGCCTACAAACCAGTTGGTGTGAATGTAGGTGGTTTGCCGACTACTGCAACGGGAGAAGCTGATCTTTCGCTTGCTGTGGTGAAACCGGAATACGTTCAGCACTATGAGATAGGTGCAAAAACCAAACCTGTGAAAGGTGCCATTTTAAACATCACCGCCTTTCAAACTGACATTAAAGATTACCAGACGAATGTACAGTCACCCCAATTAGGTGTAAACAGGGGCTATCTTGCCAATGCTGAAAAGGTGATCGTAAAAGGACTGGAAATCGATGGAACCTACCAATTGGGAAGATTCCTGAGTTTGAATGCTGCAGTAGCTTATCTTGATGGCGAATATGACAAATTCACCAATGCACCGCTTCCATTGGAAGAGACTGGTCATACTGAACTTGTAAATAATGTGGCTACACAGGTGGCATTTAAAGATGCTTCAGGAGGCAGATTGCCGGGCATCTCGAAATGGAACACTTCCGGTGGTGCTGAATTTAGTATTCCAGGTAAAGTGGGCACCAGAGATGGCAGATGGTTTGTAGCGAGTGATTTTAGCTACCGCTCAGAATACTCTTCAAATCCGACACCATCAAAAGTGCTGAATGTGGAAGGCTATACCTTGTTTAACGGCAGAATCGGATTCAAATCAGATAAAATCTCTATATATGGATGGAGCAGGAATATTGGAAAAACTAATTATTTCGAACAGCTGCAAGCCGCAGCAGGAAACTCAGGTCTGTATGCAGGCGTACTTGGTGATCCAAGAACTTTTGGAGCTACACTACGCTTTACTTATTAAGATTATTTGAGTTAAGCGAGATTTAAATATTTTGGTATTAAAACCAGTAAAAAAGGCCCGCAAATCATATGACTTGCAGGCCTTTTTTGTTTTAATTGTTGCTGAATGTCTCTGAGCTATTTTTTCCCTGTAAGCATTTTGATTGAGTCCACTTCAGCTTGTCTGTATGGCGTCCCGTCTTTTCTGAATATATCATGGAACCAAGGCTTGGGCTCTCCGCCACCCGGCATAGGATTATTCCAGGCATAGATTGTATTGGTTTTTCCTGCTACCAATCCCCAGTTGTAAGCGCCAATATTCTCTTTTTTCAGGATAGGCATAATGTTACTAAACAAACTGCCTCTTGTTCTGGCCATATATTCAGTACAGATCAACGGACGCTTGGACACACTCCTTAAAGTATCTATCCATTTTTGATGATCTTTTACATCACCATAGTTATGATAAGTTGTTACATCGGAATTCTGGATCTGGTAATCTGAAAGTTCCTTCAAAGCAAGTTTCCAAACGCCTACAGAAAGTGGCTGACTAGGGTTCACTGTTCTGCCCCATTCAAAAACCCGTTTTAGGAGATCCATACTTTTGTTTCCATAGTCTGAATTTCCGGGCTCATTATAAAGGTCCCAAAGCACAATGCGCTTGTCATCTTTGAATGTGGTCAGCACATCTTTTGTATAAGCTTCAAGGGTATCTACAAGCGTAGAATCCTGGTGATACAGGTCTCCCGGATCCCTGATCCAACCGGAATTGTGAATACCAGTTTTTGGTTCCGGTTGTTTTCCGGTTTTGTAGGTCGGGTTCCAGCAATCATCAAACAATACAAACAAGGTAGAGATATGGTGTTTATCAGCGATGTCCAGATACTCTTTCATCCTGTTTTTAAAGCCTTCTTTATCTTGTTGCCAAGCTGCGTGGTGCAGGTATACCCGCATAGAATTCATACCAATACCTTCTGCGTAACCCAGTTCCCTGTCAATTGTGACAGGATCAAAAGTTTCTTTCTGCCACATTTCGAGCTGGTTGATGGCTGTGCTTGGAATAAAATCACTGCCCCGAAGCCAGCCCCATTGTTCGTACCATTTATTGGCTTGTTCAACGCTCCATATGTCGCGCGGTTTTTGATCTGCCGCTGTGGTTTGCCCGCCTGGTTTTTGTACACATGCCTGGAGCGCAAAGCCAAACAGGAACAGCGCCAAGTAATAGATTTTTAGGTTTCTCATTTTTATCATTCTTTACGTTATAATTTATTATTTACATTTCACCTGAAGACACTGAATATAAGAGTTTAAAACTCGTTTCGTCTGCTATTAGCACTTCTTCTTTGTTATCTTTTTTTATAAATTTCACATCAATCAGCCCTGTCGATCTCGGTGATACTTTTGACGAGGAATGGTGTGTGTGCATCACATATCTGTAACTACCTGACTTATCTTTAAACAGATCACCATGCCCGGTACCATTGTATTTTAACTTTTCCCTGCTGATGATGGGATTGCCAGTGTATTTCTTCCAGGGACCAATAGGCGAGCTTGCTGTCGCGTATCCTACCGCATAATCCTTACTTCGAAAATCATTGGCAGAGTAAATCAGGTAATAGAGATTATTACGTTTAATTAGCGTTGGGCCTTCAGTAACCGGCCAGGGTGTTTTCTCTGTATTCTCCCAGAGCTCAAGTCCGCTGACACATTCCACAGCGGTCTCCGGAACAACATCTGAAAGATCTGGTTTCAATTCTGAAACAAAGATCCTGTTGCCTTCCTTGAGTTTTACATGATATAGATAAGTTTTACCGTTATCAAAAAACACAAATGGATCAATTTGTTTGCCGATGCCGGAAAGTGGCTTTGGGTTTTCCTGTCTGAATGGGCCAAGCGGACTGTCACTTTTGGCAATCGCAATTTGCTCATCTGCAGTGTAAGCCATATAATAGACATTGTTGTGCTTAAAAATCTGGGGTGCCCAGAAACCTTTGCTCCCAAAAGCATCCCCTTTTGAAAGTGCAAAGCCATTATTTTTTCCGACGGGTCCTTTCCAGTTTTTCAAATCTGAAGATTCGTATACTTCAAACCCGCGGTCGCTGCTCGTCCCGTACAAATAATAGGTCTCATTGTCCAGAAATATAGTTGGATCAGCCAAAGCAATAGCATCCGGAACCAAATGTCCTTTGACCATCCAAACTTCTGTATGATCTGAATAGGCATTGGTACTGGTCACAGCAATAATGGTGTTGTCATTTAAGACACATAGGCTGTTCCACAAACAGGATTTGTTTTCAGGAATAATGAAAGGCGCCGACTTTCTGCTGAAATTGCGCGCCTGATCGTCGCCTATTACAACTTTCATATCTGCAAATTCCATTTTGTTATTCCTCCCCTCGGTACCCTGGTAGGACAAGATGGTTTCTCCGGTTTTCAATTGTCTCAGGTAAGGCGCGCCCGCATAGAGTTCATCGCCGATTTTATTTGTGAGGGCATAAGTCCTGTTGGTACTTGAGGCATCCGTTATGCTGGCCCAGTTGTTTTCCAGGGAATTTCTGATAATGTAAGGTTTAAAATTTGTGAAGCCATTGTCCTCGATAGAAAATACAATGTCTTTCCCATTTTTCAGCAATAGCGGAACTGGCATCCCGTCGCGCTTGCCGGCCCTGAAGCTTACAATTTCCGGCTTGCTGGTCCAGGTCAGCCCATTGTCGGCGGATCGGAGCAGAGAGATATTCTGTTCGTCTGAATTGGTATAATCACCTTCATTCGCGAAAAAAAGCTGTATCCCACCATCGGGCAGCTGAACAGCAGAGGGCTCCCAGCATCCGTTCTTAAACTCGTGACCAGCTTCATAAAGAAGTCTTTCATCTTTCCAGGTCAGTCCTCCGTCATAACTTTTCTTTGTTCTGATGGCAAATTTCCTTGAGGGTGATATGTCGTGTGGCCTGGGGTTGTAACAGGCCAGTAACGAATGGTCTTTGAGCTCCAGAATGTCAGGAACAGCCATATTGATACCGTCTGCGCGCACAGCTATAGAGACAGGTGCGGACCAGGTCATCCCCAGGTCTGTACTTCTGACACACACCACATTGCCACTGGCCTCATAAACCGCCAGCAGTGACTGATCATGTAACTGAATCATCCGCGAATAACCGCAATAAAGTTCAGTTGAGCCTCCGGAGACTTTTTTTAGGGTATTGTAATCCCATTCGATATGGCTGCCACTGCTTAGAATATGTGCTTTTTTTGATGCCTCTTCCTTTTTACCACAGCTCGTTATCAGTAACAAACAGGCTATAACGGTCAAAAGTGCATTCGTCATGATTTTCATTCGCCTGAAGGTTTTGTGATGGCCACATCGATTTTAACCGGCTCACCAAAATTTGGAGTGCCGTCAGGATTCCAGGTAAATTTCTGCATTCTCGGACTGCGGTCATTGCTGCATGCAAGGCCGGCTCGGGGATTTGCATGGTAAATGATCCAGTCTTCTGTTCCGTCGGCCGATTTGAAAAAACCATTATGGCCAGGCCCGTAGGCTCCGTTCTCAGGTTTCTTGGTAAAGACAGGTTGAGCGGATTTAGTCCAGTCTGCAGCCTTTAGCGGATCTCCATTTTCCTTTAAACTTACCATCCCCAGCGAATAGTCATCGGTCCAGCAACCACTGGCTGAAAAGATTAAAAAAACATTTCCTTTTTTGTTCATTAGTATTTCCGGCCCTTCATTAACATCTGGTGTCCCTATCTTCTCCCAATCATACTGGGGAGCCGATATTTCCACTCTTGGGGTCGCCATTTTCCAGGGCTCATCTGCCAGGTCAGCAATATAAAGGCGCTGTGTATTGTCGGTCGCTGAAATATGTCCGCTCCAGATGATATAATTTTTATTATTCTTAGAAAACACTGTTGCATCGATTGCAAAAAAATCGGCTGCCTCGTCCTTAATCTGTCCTTTTACCACCCATGTTCCTTTTGTAGGATCAGTATCACTATTTTCCAGAACAAACATCCGCTGGGTCGAAAGATCACCTGACGACCCGGCGGTGTAATAAATGTACCACTTGTTATTTAAAAAATGCAGTTCAGGCGCCCAAATGTTTTTGGAATCTGCCCCAGAAGCTGGTGCGTTATAGACGACTGTAACCTCTGCCTTGTCCAGTTGCGATAACGCCTTTGTTTTATAAATAGAAATCTTATTACCCTGGGTATTCATGTAGTAGTAAAATCCATCCTTTTGGATCACCCATGGATCAGGCCCGCTGCTTAGCAGCGGGTTTTTAAATGTAGCTACGACAGGAGCCGGTTTGTCATCTTTTGGATCTGTTTTCTTCTGGCTCTTGCTGCAACCGGCAGCGGCTTGTAATAAAAGAATAAATATTAAGGTTCTGATCAGCATATCGGCTTATTAATAATTGGGGTTCTGTTCAAGATTGGTATTGTTGTCTACTTCATTTTGAGGCAACGGCAACCTGATGTGTTTTCCTACGACGAAGTTCTTAAAGTCCGGATCACGTAAAGCTACCTTATCTACAGCAGCCTTGGTATCAAGATCTCCCCATCGTTTTAAATCCGCCCAGCGTACACTCTCACCGCAAAGCTCTAAACTTCTTTCTATTTTAAGACGTTCCCTGAAAAGATCTTTGTTTGTTCCGATACCAGGATAGGCCGTGCCAAGTGCCGCCATATTCGCCCTGGTGCGGACACGGTTTACGTATTGATAAGCATCAGCAGTCTGACCCAATTCATTTAGCACCTCTGCGTACATCAGCAGTACATCCGCATAACGGATCACCCGGTTGTTGACCTGGCTAAAATAATCTTCATTGTTCCTCATATAATCACGGGAGTACTTTTTGAACCATGCTTCATCAGCATTCCATTCCCAACTTTTGCCATAGATCTTATCTCCAAAATCAGCTTCCAGTCCGGGATAGAATAAAGTATATCTCAAACGCTCGTCGATCTTATTGGCAAGTGTTTTTTCCTTCTTAAATTCTGCAACCAGCCAGTTTCTTGCCTGTCCGTCAGACCAGCCAATACTGCGCGGTGCAAAGAATTGTCCCCTATTGCTGCCCATATTCGAACTTGGACCATCCCCTTCACCTGTTTTATTGGCATCGGAAAACTGTATTTCGAAAACAGATTCTTTATTGTTCTCATTGTCCGCCCGAAAATTGTCTTTGAAAGCAACCAAGTCATAGTAGCCCTTGCCTGCTCCCGTAACGAGATAATCAAATGCAGTTTTTGCTTCAGCCCATTTGTGTTGCTGAATCAATGCTTTTCCCAACATTGCTTGTGCTGCTCCTTTAGTCGCTCGGCCAAGCTCTGCTCCCGTCCACTGTTCCGGCAGATCAGCACTCGCTTCTTTCAAATCCTTTTCAACCTGTGCCCAGACATCTGCCAGTGTACTGCGTGCGGGAAGATCTGTTGGCTTCTGAAGCGTTGTTACGATCGGGAAGTTCTCCCAAAGTATAGCTGCATAGTAATAGTAGAAGCCTCTCAGGAACTTGGCCTGTGCCAGGATTTGTGTTCTGTTTTTCTCGTCAGCAAACGGAATTTCGGGGACATAGGTCAACACCTGGTTACACCTGAAAATTGCCTTATAGGTATCTCTGTAGGTATTTACATTTCCCTCCCAGAAATTGTAGTTGATGTACTGAAAACGGGTCCAGTCTCCAAGTTCGGTCCATGGGCTATTGCTCCAACCCTCATCAGAGGTCAGATCAAGTCTGAAATAGATCCACCTATTCCAGCCGCCATTTTGATAGAACATGGCGTAAGCTGCATTGATACCTCTTTTTGCGTCATTTTCCGTTTTCCAAAACTGGTCAACTGTGAGTGTATTGGGACTATCCTGATCCAGAAGGTCTTTTTTACAGGAGGACATCAGAATCAGCGAAGCTAATATTAATATTTTTGAAGTTATCTTTTTCATCTTGTTTTTAATTAAAATCCGAAGTTTAAACCAAGAGATACTGTTCTCAAGTTGGGGAAAGCACCAAAATCAAAACCTTTTTCGAAAATGCTGGCATTGTTAAATTCGGGATCAAGTCCTGTATATTTGGTAATGGTGATCAGATTTTGTCCGGAAAGTGTTAGCCTTGTGGTGCTGAATCCGATTCTCTTTAAAGCACTGGATGGAATATTATAAGAAATACCGATATACTTCATGCGGGCAAAGCTCCCATTTTCTAACCACCTATCGGTATCTCCCCTTGCATTGATTGTACTTCCATAGAACGCCCTTGGAATGTCCGTATTCGGATTTTCCGTCGTCCATGGCTGCACGCCTTTGCGATAATTTGAATTATCCGAAAAATTATCCATGACGCTTCTTGGACCATTAAACACTTTTGCTCCGAAAGAACCAAACCAATCCATATTGAATTCAAAACCCTTATAAGAAGCTCCAAAATTTAGGCCCAGTTCATAATCGGCCCATGGGCTCCCTACTATCACTTTGTCATCATTGCTAATCTGTCCATCGTCGTTATTGTCTCTAAAGCGGATGTCTCCTGGCTTAGCACCCGACTGGATAACCTGACCTTTAGAATTTTTGTAGCTGTTTACTTCGTCTAAATTTTGGAACAGACCATCGGTTTGCAGTACATACCACATTCCTATCGGATTTCCGGCTTCGGTTACCGTATTTCCTACAAATGTCTTATTTTTTCCATAGCCTAGATCCTGTACTTTGTTGTTTAGTGTTGTCAGGTTTGCAGTGATGTTATATTTAAAATCTGCTGCATTTTCCGCATAAGTTGCAGTAAATTCAAAACCGCGGTTTCCAAGTGTAGCGCCGTTCACATAAGGATTCCCGCCATCATTACCAGTTGAAAGTGGGATCGGATATTGTAGCAGTACATCTTCTGTCTTTGCAATGAAATATTCGGCGGTTACAGAAAGTTTATTATTTAAAAAAGCTGCATCGAAACCATAATTTTGTTGTTGCAATTTCTCCCACCGCAAATCATTATTGGCCAGCTGAACCTGTATACCGCCAGGCTGAACCGTCTGGTTAGGTCCAAATACCACCGTCGGAAACGTGTTTATAAAAGATATATAATCGTACGGGCCTATGTTTCCGGTTCCCAGTGTACCATAACTGGCTCTGATTTTCAGGTCATTTATCCATGAAGATTCAAAAAAGCCCTCTTCACTAACCCGCCATGCAGCAGAAACTGAGGGAAAACTATCAAATTTTTCATTCTTACTAAGGCGTGACGAACCATCATATCTAACTATGGCATTAAGCAGATATTTATCTGCATAATTGTACTCCAGTCTTCCAAAATAAGATATTAAATCTACACGTGTTCTTTCGCCGCTAGTTTGTGGTTCATTTCCCTGATTCAAAACGTCATAATAATGACCAGTAGTCAGATTCTGCAAGATGTTTCTTTTGGTTCCCCGAATTATCCCGAACTTGTCTTTTTGATAAGACTGCCCCCCAATAACTGTCACACCATGTTTACCAAATTTTTCATTGAAAGTCAGGGTATTTTCTGCAAGAACAGTTGAACTCTCACCCCGGTTTTCATTCAAAATAGCAGGATCATATGCCTGATTCAATGTCCAGAATCCGTCTTTTTTCAAATATTTATAATGATCCCTACTAGTTTCATAACCAATGCTGCCTCTATATTTTAACGACTTAAGGAGCTGCAGTTCAGCATACAAATTGCCCCTGATCCTTAAGTTTTCGTTAGTACGGTCTTCCAGGTTGGCAATAGCAAGTGGATTGGTACCAAAGGTACGGGCCTTTGCTTCGTCTCCGTAACCATACCCCCCCGGATGTGAAGCATCATAGACGGGGATAGTAGGCAGCATCCGGAATATGTCGACTATAGGGTTGCCGGACATTTCATTTGCTTTCGCGTTGCTGATGGCCAGGTTGTCGCCAATGGTAAAAATTCCTCTCGTTCCTTTTGTGTTGACTCTGAAACTGACTCTATCAAAATCAGTACTGATCACAGTACCCTTATTACCAAAATACCCACCCGAAACATAGTAGCTGGCATCTTTTGAACCGCCGGTGAAACTCAGGTTATAATCCTGGATATTGCCAGTTCTGAAAGCGACATCCTGCCAATCCGTATTGTTGTTGAGATCAAGTTTCTGCCTGGTGAGATCTGCATTGTCATATGCCATAAAATTGATTCTTGAGAATTCCTCAGTTTCTGCCAGATCATAGCGGGGTATGGTCTGTATCCCTGTTTTTCCTGTAAATTCAATCTTCATTGGGCCCTCTGAACCTTTTTTCGTGGTGATGATGATTACCCCATTACCTGCTCTTGAGCCATATATAGCAGCAGCAGAAGCGTCTTTAAGGATTTGAATCGATTCAATATCCGCAGGATTGAAATCACGATTTGCAGTCGTAATCAATCCATCAACGACATATAACGGGTTAGTACCTCCAATTGTCCCCATGTTTTTCAGTCCCCTGATCTGGATCTGTGCTTCTGAACCTGGCTGTCCCCCTCCCCTGACTCGGATACCAGTTGCCAGACCCTGCAGTGATTCAGCTACTGTTGTACCCTGTTTCTTTTGGAGGTCAGCTGGCTTCACTACAGAAATGGCACCAGTAAGGTCTTTTTTCCGTTGCGTACCATAACCCACCACAACAACCTCACTCAGATCGGAGGCCGATTCAACCATGGTGACATTGACCACCGATCTGTTGTTTACCTGGATTTCCTGGGTATTATAGCCAATGTAGGTAAATACCAGAACCGCTCTGGAGGTACCTGGTGCGGAAATGGTATAAGCACCTTTCCCATCAGTCACTGTAGATTCAGATCCTCCTTTAACCTGCACGCCAACGCCAATCAATGGCCCTGATTTATCAGAGACTGTTCCTGTGATATTGCTTTGGGCAAAGGCTGCCTGGCAACAGAGGACAAACAATAAGCTTAAAATAAAGCAGAGCTTTAACGCTTTGCTAAAGTGTAATTTTTTTTTCATGCTCGTTTATATTTTGGTTAGCACAATCAATCTTTAGGGGAATAATTGTAATGCTAATTGACTAATTAACATTTGATCTTACAGATCAAATGTTGTTCATTTTGTCTCAATTAACTCCTTAATTGCATAAATCAGGAAATCATCTTCTTTTATGCCCCAATTCGGCCTATCTTTATTACGACCCAACATAGAAGAGCATTGAACAAGTTTTTATTGACATTATCCATATTAACAGGTGTGGCAGTTGCCGTATTTGGACAGTCTTACACTTTCAGACATTACCAGGTAGAACATGGACTTTCCTACAATTCTGTAATCTGTAGTCTGCAGGATAAAAAGGGATTTCTGTGGTTTGGTACTAAGGATGGTCTAAACAGATTCGACGGATATACTTTTAAAATCTTTAGAAATGACCCGGACAATTCCCAGACTATAGGAAACAATTTTATTCACAGTCTGTATGAAGATAAAGATCAGAATATCTGGGCTGGCACACTCCTGGGTTTATATAAATACAACCCGTTAAATGAAAGCTTCAGTCTTATCGGTCCCACAAAGAATAAGGACATCCGGGACATCAAAATTGATAACAACGGAAACTTATGGTATATCGCAGGGCTGACTTTTTGCATGTATAATGAGCAAACAAAAAAACAACTCACTTTTGATCAACGGCTTCACTCGGCAGCGACCTCGCTGAGTATTGCTGCAGACGGCAATATATGGCTATCCACAACTGACGGATTTATTCAAAGATATGATCCGAAAAAAAATACATTTGAAAGTTATAATGTATTTTACAAATCAAAACCTACTATATCCGCCTGGATAGAGAAGATATACGATACCGGCAAAGGTTTCCTTTTTATAGGAACTTCTAATCAAGGCATCAAAACATTTGACCTCAAAACTTTTGACTACAGAGATCTCCTGACGAGAAATACCGACCAAACAGCCATATATGCGAGAGATTTTATAGATAAGGGAAATGATGAATACTGGATGGCAACAGAATCCGGATTATTCATTTACAACCTAAAAACGGGTAAGTTCAACAACCTTCGAAATAAATTTAACGATCCTTACTCCATTTCAGACAATGCGGTTTATACGCTAAGCAGAGACAAGGAAGGCGGGATATGGGCGGGAACATATTTTGGTGGCATAAACTACTACCCTAAACAATATACTTCGTTCAATAAGTTCTTTGCACAGGGCAACGATAATAGTTTGAGCGGAAATGCCGTCAGGGAAATCTGCAATGACAGCAAAGGCTATATCTGGATAGGCACTGAGGATGGGGGACTGAATAAACTGAACCCAAAAACGGGAGACTTTGACCGGTTCAAGCCTACTGGTGAGAAGACCAGTATCGCACACACAAACATCCATGGCCTGCTTGCCGCAGATAACGAACTCTGGATCGGTACTTTCGAACAGGGCCTTGATGTTATGGATCTTAACACTGCCAAAGTGGTCAGACATTATCGTGCAGGGCAGGCTCCTAATGATTTAAAAAGTAATTTTATAGAATCACTGCTCCGGACACGGTCAGGAGAAATTTTGGTTGGCACATCTTTTGGCCTCTATCGTTATAACAGGACCAGTGATGATTTTACATTACTCAATGAAGTACCGGGAAACCTACATTATTCAAGCTTAATAGAAGACGACCAAGGAACGATCTGGGCCGGTACTTTAAGAGATGGATTATATTTCTATAATCCCGCAAGCAAGGCATCGGGTTATTATAAACATGAAGAAAACAACAGGAGGAGTTTGAGCAGTAATGCTATAAATAACGTTTATAAAGACAGCAGAGGGATTTTATGGGTTGCCACCGAAAACGGACTTAACGAGCTTAACAAAAAAGAAAATATCTTTAACAGGTACAGTACCAAAAATGGTTTTCTAAGTAATGTATTTTATAAAGTCCTGGAAGACCCAAAAAAAAATCTATGGATAAGTACATCAAAGGGGTTATTTAACTTTAATCCTGCAACAAAGAAAATAAAATCCTATACCAGAGCAAATGGACTACTCAGCGATCAATTCAATTACAGTTCCGCATTTAAAGACCCTGAGGGAAGAATGTATTTTGGAAGTGTCAAAGGATTAATCAGCTTTTTGCCTGATCAGTTTATACAAAACAGCTTTGTCTCTCCTGTTTACATTACTGGTTTTCAAGTGTACAACAAGGAATTAGAGATCGGCCAGAAGAACTCCCCCCTTACACGTTCCATTAACTTTACTGATGAAATTGAACTAAAGCACGACCAGGCCACTTTCAGTATAGATTTTGCCGCATTGGGGTTCACCGCGCCTGAAATGACGGAATATACTTTTAAAATGGACGGTCTTGACCGAAACTGGACCTATCTAAAAACCAACAGGAAGGTATATTTCACCAATCTCTCTCCCGGCACCTATACATTTAAACTGAAGGCCGCAAATAGCAGCGGGATTTGGAATGATCAGGTTACTGATCTTAAAATAATTATTGCTCCCCCGTTATGGGCTAGTCCGCTTGCATTTTTAGGTTATGCCTTGATAATTGTGATAGGAATATACTATGCCATCCGCTATTATCACCGGCGAATAAACATCAAAAATAAACGTAAAATTGAATTGTGGGAATCGAAAAAAGAGCGGGAACTGTACCATGCAAAAATTGAATTTTTCACGTATGTCACCCATGAAATCAGAACCCCGCTAACATTAATCAAAGGGCCTCTCGAAGAGGTGATCAAAAGATCGGAGGAGATACCCTCTATTAATGACAACCTGGTGATCATGGAAAAGAACACCAACCGGCTTATAGAACTGACCGATCAGTTGCTCGACTTTAGGAGAACCGAGGTCAAAGGTTTTAACCTCAATTTTGTAAACATTAGCATCAGCAAATTACTTGAAGAAAACTGCCTTAGATATAAGGCAGCGACAGAACAAAAACACCTTGAGCTGAGCATGAATTTACCAGATCATCCGCTCTATGCTTATGCTGATCCTGAAGCGTTAAAAAAAATCCTGAGCAATCTGGTTGATAATGCGGTTAAATATGCGACTGAAAAAATATCAGTAGCACTAATTGCCAGGGAAGATTCATTCATCATAACCGTAAAAAGTGATGGAAATCTAATCCCTTCTGGCCTGCACAAAAAAATCTTTGAACCATTTTACAGAATGGAAAGCAACAAGGATCAAAAAGGAACAGGAATAGGATTGCCTCTTGCGAAATCACTGGCAGAACTTCATGAAGGCACCTTACAAGTAAGCAATGAAAATGGATACTGGAATACTTTCACCCTTACACTCCCCAAGCACCATGAACGGGAATTTAAATTGACAGACGACACTGTAGGTGAGCCAGTAACGAAAGAAATTCTTCATCAAAATGGAAATTTGGTATCGCCGGTAATTCTTCTGGTAGAAGACAATCAGGAAATCAGGGAATTTATCGCCGATAAACTTGTTAAAGATTTTCATGTGATCCAGGCCGTTAATGGCAAAGAAGCTCTGGATATTTTAAGAGACAGGAGCATTCATTTAATCATCAGCGATATCATGATGCCTGTTATGGATGGCTATGAGTTGTGTAAAGCGGTGAAAGATAACCTGGAATATACACACATCCCAATCATCCTGCTGACAGCTAAAAATACCCTCCAATCAAAAATAGAAGGTCTGGAAGTAGGTGCAGACGCTTATCTTGAAAAACCTTTTTCTCCGGATCATTTGCTGACTCAGATTTCCAACTTGCTGGCAAGCCGCGACAAGATCAGGAACTATTTTGCCAGTTCACCGCTGGTACATATTAAAAGCATGGCATATAACAAGGCAGATGAAGCTTTTTTGGAGAAACTAAATGAGGCCATCAACAAAAACATCGACAACAAATCTCTGGATGTAGATCAACTGGCTGATATTATGAATATGAGCAGACCAACACTCTACCGGAAGATAAAGGCGATCTCCAACCTTTCGCCTCATGAACTGATCAACATTACAAGATTAAAGAAAGCGGCTGAATTACTGGTTGAAGGAAATCACAAGATCTTTAAGATCGCTTCCATGACTGGCTTTAGTTCCCAGGCGCAGTTTGGACGATGTTTTGTCAAGCAATTTGGGATGACCCCATCTGAATATGCGGGTTCAAAACATCTGATTGACACTGATATTTAACAAAAAATGGATTTTCAATGTTACCAAAACAGCAATCATCAATCATTTTAAATGAAGCTTTAAGCAAAACAAAAAAACTCAATTTCCATCTCTTTAATATCATTTTTTAATATAAAATAATAATTAACATCAATTAAACTATCGAAGAATAAAAATTAACACTTTTTAACAAATCGCTTAGCGTCATTATTCATACTAATTGGGCAAAAATCCCTATGTTTGCATAACAACCCGTTCATACAGGTTTATATTTGGTTAGAAAAGGGTGACATCCGGATGGATATCACCCTTTCTTTTATTTACTGCTTTTCATCAGTGCTTTTTCTATCACCTGATGGATGTCATGGTACTCATGATGACCACCCATCTTATCTAGTTTCTGGTTTAACTCCTGAAGTATTTTCTTAGATTCCGGAGTGTTAATCGCAGCTATCCGCTGTGTAGTATATTGCAAAATCTTTGGTTCCTTAGCTTTCATTGCAACTTCCAGTGCCCTGTTCATATCAATTTTTACCATCGGCTCCAGCGCGTACCAGTACATCAATGGCAGGTTATGATCGTCTTTATCTTCTTCATGTTGAACTAATCCTTCGATGACCTTCCATCTTTTGGCCGGATCAGTACGCTCAAGCGCAGAAGTCAGGTATAACCTGACCAGCTGTGATTTGTCGGAAACTGCCAGCTCCGCAAAGCGCTGAAGTGCAGCATCAGATGGATTTTCATCTTCTGCCAGAATCTGAATGGCCCAGCCCCTTACATACTCATTTTCATTGCCCAGCAAATC
Source organism: Pedobacter ginsengisoli (assembly GCF_030244015.1). GTDB lineage: Bacteria > Bacteroidota > Bacteroidia > Sphingobacteriales > Sphingobacteriaceae > Pedobacter > Pedobacter ginsengisoli. Next base: position 1,012,516 of record NZ_JASSYX010000001.1, on the reverse strand, counting down.
CAGAAGATCTTTTTCTTCAAGACCCTTGGTCACATGAAGCGTCCAGAGCGCACGTAATTTTCGGGTTGCATCAGGATTATTGATCAATATTTCTTTCAGTGCCTTATGCACTTTTTCATTTGGGCCGCGTTCCTGCAGAATCTGACGCGCCTGTCTAACATACCATTCATTTTTATTGAGCTGATAATTAACAAGTTCCTGATCAGTAGCCTTATAAAGGTCTACTTTCACCCATTTATCAGTTTCGTGACTGATCTTAAAGATCCGTCCCATTGTCTTCTGGTGCACATCAGGATTTGGACTATGACATTGATTTTTGTCATACCAGTCAATAGCAAACACGGAACCAGTCTGGTCATATTTAAGATTGAGCCACTGAGACCAGGAATCATTGGTCAGCAGAAAATCCTGCCCGTGACTCGCTACAAAGCCAGAGCCGCTTCTTTTAAGGATATCCATATTGACCCTGCTGCCGTGGATATTGTTCATAAAGATATTATTACGATATTCCGCCGGCCATTTTTCACTACCCAGATAGATCATCGCACCTGCATGGGCATGACCACCGCCTTTGGAATTTGACCTGAAGTTTCCTGCGTGCGGGCCACGGTCGCCGATCCAGTGTACATGGTCACCAATTTGTTTGATGTCGTCATAGGTATAAGGATTAAAATGATTTCCTGCCTGGCGAAGATACCTGGCGCCCTGGATCACATGGAACATGTGCGGGATAACGCATACTGTAACAAAAGCTTGTCCATAATCATTAAAATCTATGCCCCATGGATTGCTGGTTCCCTCAGCAAAAAGTTCAAATTTCTTTTTACTTGGATGATAACGCCAAACACCACCATTGAGCCTGACCCTTTGTGCATCAGTTGCGCCCGGCACGCCCACATTTGACTGCGTAAATACTCCATGAGTACCGTAAAGCCAGCCATCAGGTCCCCACCTCAGGTTGTTGAGCATTTCATGTGTATCCTGATAACCCCAGCCATCCAGAATGACCTGTGGCGGACCTGCAGGTTTATCCGTTTTGGGATCAATCGGGATAAATAATAAGTTTGGAGCAGCACCCAGCCAAACTCCGCCCATTCCAACTTCAATTGCACTTACCAGATTGAGGTTTTCAGCAAAAACAGTCCTTTTATCCAGTTTACCATCACCATCTGTATCTTCCATGATCAATACTCTGTCTTTGCCCTGGCCTTCAGCAGCCCGTATAGGATAAGTATGGGCTTCAACCACCCAAAGCCTGCCACGTGCATCTATTGTAAAACTTATAGGCCTCACTACATCCGGTTCAGCAGCAGCCAGGTTTACCGTAAAGCCCTTCTTCGGCGTCATGGCTACCGCGGCTTTCTCACCCGACAGACCCGCATTGATCACCGGATCTAAAGGAGGGAGAATGATAATATCACTTGGCACAAGTTCATTAGGAAAATTTGGTCTTCTTGTGTAGAACTCAAAATCATCAAAGTTAATATGGGAAAACTTGTCATCTCCTATATATGGAATTTGGGAGATCCCGGTTTCCTTGTCTATAATCCTGATAAAAATCTGCTTATTGAGCTGGCCTTTAAGATCAACTACAACCGGTTGAAGATTGGAACGGCCGGATCCGGTGATCTGGAAAATCACCTTATTATTATCCGCACGAACAATTTCTACACGGGTATCCTGCAAAGCCCCGCCTGACACTTTAAATGCAGCAAAAGGATGGGTAACCATAAAAGGGACAGAAGTAAGCGTGCCAGTTTTTTTGTAATTTTTTGTTCCTCCGCTGCTGAGAAAATATTTACCTGTTAAACCGGGATGTTGGTCATTTTCGTAGATCAAAGACGCATCCTGTCCAACAAGAGGGTTGACAAACGCATCGCCAGTTGCTTTCCAGTCCTTCAGGGTGCCACTTTCAAAACTCAAATTCAGTACCTTTCCTGCTTTTTTTGGCAGAATACCTGCTATGGAAGCTGCCTTTTGAATAGCTCCCTGCACCACTTCAATCTTGCCAACCATACCCGCAGCTCTGTGACCCGGTATAGAGCAAAAATAAATGTCATTGGCAGTTGCCCTGAAAACAATGCTGGAAGTATCTCCTTTTTCGACAAGCACTTTACTTTTGATTGCTTTCTTTTCTAGCGCAATGTCATGGGTCATCAATTCCGCGTTAACAATTTTAATGCGCACCAATTCCCCTTTACTCGCTTTGAGCGTAGGATTGCGTTTTCCATCTGATCCTATATAACCCAGCATGGTGGTTTCCAAGGTATACTGACGGTCATATTTGACTGTATCCCTGAGTTTATGCTTTGCAATTTCTGCCGAAGCATAGCTTTTAGGTGTTAAAATAACTGCTATGAGCAGCGTAATCATTAATCGGTATAAATTCATCATTTGTGTGTATTTGGTTATTATTGTAAGCTTATTAAATTAATCAGGGTAATTTTTCCAGAATGATATCTTTATAGAATACCTCTGTTTTTCCACCACCATGGAGCTGAAATGCGATATGACCGGATTGTGGAATTGCCGGGTCAGGCTCGGTATAGTCTACCGTTTGTTCTCCATTCAAAAATATCTGTATGCGACGGCCCTCAGAACGCACTTCATAATTGTTCCATTCGTTGCGGTGGAGTAATTTTTTCACCTTTTCCGGATCTGCTATTGCCAGCAATTTATTACGCCTTGATTCATCATAAAGAGAGGCCCAAAATCCATCACCAATATCCGCCTGGTAACCCACCATTTCAAAATCAGGCTCTGCAATGCGCTGACTGTGAAACTGAACACCCCCGTTTATAAAACCTTCGGTACCGGTAAGTTTAAACTTAAGTCTCAGGTGATAATTGGAAAATGTTCCGGTTGTTTTTATGAATTGATTATGTGGAACCATTTCTGTTAAAGAACCTCCCATAATTGCACCGTTCTGGATGCGCCAAGTGCTAATTGTATCGCCTTCCCAACCCTTAAAAGTCTTGCCATCAAACAGTTTAATCTTCTCCTTTCCAGATTGGGCATTCGATTGCAAAAAAGGAGCAAAACTTAGGAACAGAAGCACATAAAAAACTCTCATATCAGGATTTTTTCTATTTTAATATTTGATTATCAGAATCATAGCCATTTTTGGCTTTACCTTTGGAGCGGAAAATTTAGGAATATATAACTAAAATAGGAAATATTAATTGCAAAAAATATTTATTGTCAGATTGATGAAAGATTATGTGTTACCAAACGTTGTCTTAATATGTTCCATGTCGGTACAAATTGTGTTCATTTAAGTGTAACCCGCATCATAGCTGAGCATCCATGTAATCCCAAATCTGTCAGTAATTACCCCAAAAAAAGCTCCCCAGGGACGACGGGACAATTGATCTTTAATGTTGCCACCCATCGAAAGAGAAAAAAAGATCCTTTCTATCTGTTCCAGACTATCACAAGTAAGTGATAAAGAAATATTTGTTCCAAGTGTAAAACCAGCGCGGCTGATCATATCAGAGGCCATAATAATTATGTCCCCTATAATAAGCGTAGCATGCATAATCTGATCCTCTGTGCCCGGGGGATACCGAATATCTGAAGGCGTTTCCCCCACCGTCTGAAAAGTTAACTCGCCTCCAAAACTGTCCTTATAAAAAATCATGGCCTCACGGCAGTTCCCTCTGAAGGTCACATATGGAGTCAGTATTGCCATCTTAATATCTTTCTCCAAATTTAAGACAGCAATTAAATTTTCAGGGGGTGCAGAAGTGACATTTTGAATGGTTAAATGCGACTGACAACAAAGGGGACAAGTACAACCTGTCCCCTTTGCTTTAATTTTTTATGACTTCGTATTAATGCTTTCCAACTCCGGTTTTGTACATTTTTGCACCAAAAATGAAAATAATGACATAACAAATGATTGGTGCGTAATATGCAGTTGCAACTCCATGATGGTCAGCAATAAATCCCATTAAAAAAGGGAAAAATGCACCGCCGACAACTCCCATAGAAATGAAAGATGCTCCTTGTTTAGTACGTGCTCCTAGATTTTTCAAACCAAGACTGAATATTGTTGGAAACATGATGCTGAAAAAGAAGTTAATTAAGAGCAGCGCCACGAAAGACACCATACCGAAATCCTGGGCAACGATAATACACATCAGCACATTCCCTATAGCAAAAGCCGCCAATAATTTATTAGGCGCAATAAAACGCATCAGAAAAGTTCCTATGATACGTCCCAAAAGCATCATTCCCATAAATAACCCACCCATTAGATAAGAGGCTTGTTCACTGCTTAGAGATATAGCCTCGTGGCTGTAGTTAATGAAAAACGCCCATGTACCTGACTGCGCCGCTACATTAAAAAACTGAGCGATTACAGCCCATTTATAATGTCTGTGACTAAAAAGCGGTTTATCCGGTGCGGTATCAACATTTATCGCATCTTCATTTCCGGCAGGAGCTGAATGCGGGTCAATTATTGGAGGTACTTTCACGAAAGAGAAGGAAATGGCTACTAAAGCAATCACAATACCAATAGCCAAATACAGCATTTTAACAGAAGTGAGATCTGTGCTTCCTTCAACATGATTGGCAAATAGAAAATATCCGCCCAGCGCAGGTCCGATCATTGTGCCTACCGCATTAAAAGTCTGCGCAAAATTGACCCGTTGATCGCTCGTACGCTGATCACCCAGCGAAGCGACAAATGGATGGGCAACTGTTTCCAATGTGGACAATCCGCAACCCAGTATAAAAAGTGCAATAATAAATAAAGTAAAAGTACCCAGATAAGCGGCTGGCACAAAAAGAAATGCACCGAGAGCAAAAAGCGTAAGTCCCAGCAATACCCCGTTTTTATATCCGAAGCGTTTCATGAATAATCCCGCAGGAATCCCCATCGTTCCATATGCTCCAAATATCGCAAACTGTACAAATCCGGATTGCAGCTTGGATAGATGGAGTACGGATTGAAAGTGCTTGTTTAGCGCATCGGCCATAGAGATGGCTATGCCCCAGAACATAAAAAGTGAAGTGACGAAAACTAATGTCATGACAAATTTTTTGTCGGTAAATAGTGGTTTTTGGTCCATATATTTGGTTTGTTTGTTGGCTCAATAATAATAAAAACGATTCATCATCACAGCAATGCTGAATCGTTTTATCATTTGAATATACATAATATTTCAAAAGCAAAAGATACAGCTTTTATTATTATTGGCAATAGCTACCGTCAATAAGCATGTGTAACAATTTCAGGAAATATCAGAGATATTATTCGACCCGTTTCAGGCTCTTGCTTCCGCCAATATTATACCTTATACCAAAAGCCTGCTGGTTGTCCACGACCCCTTCCAGGAAATGAAAGGACAAGGTAAACTGGCCTTCTATCCCTTTATAAATATGTGGTCTCCAGGTCAGATCAGTCCTGTTATAAGTTTTAGCAGAATAAAACTGGTCTCCATACAATAACCTGTGACCCTGTCCTTTGTAAAAAGAATTGATCACACCAAAACGACGGTATTCCATCAGCAGTTCCAGCAATGCGCCCTTAGGAGTTTTCCAGCCCCCGACACTGCGAACCCGTTCAAAGGACATCATCCCACCTGCGTTAATCGTCAGGGAATCCAAAAAAGTTCTGTGCGATAAATCAACACCGGCTTTTACAATAGCTGCACCATTGTCTTCAACATGGTCATTAGGTATTGGAACAGCCGGGCCGGCATTGTGAAGCATCATGGCATAATGAGAAACAAAAAATATCCCTTTTTTATAGCTGCCTGACAGTCCGAAAATAAAGTTTTCCCGCTCCGTAGCAGTCTGTCTGCTTGTCCAGTCTATCCAAAGGATCTGCTTCCAGTTTTCATTCTGGTATTTGAGCAGCATTCCCTCTACATTTGGCCGGTAATAATTAAAAGTATCTTTAAGCAAAGCCCTTGGATAATCATCAACCAATGTCCGCCTAGGAAACATCCCCATAAAAAAATTCCAATCCTGCTTTTTAAATTCGTAATAAGCTACCGGATCAATCTTGTTGGTAAATTTGGGCGATCCAAATTCATGCAATGCGTTTAAACCTATTCTAAGCCGGTGTGTACTGTCCAGCAACAATCCGATTTCCGGGGAGAAGCGCAAGCCAAAAATAGTTTGGGAAAAACGGCTGGAATTGGCATATTCCCTGTTGTCGGCAAAAGTATGGAGGTTCAGGTTACCTTCCAGTTCTTGTGCCTGAACACTACTGGCAATGGAGTAAAGCAGAACGATACTGAACAGAAATTTAAAACGCATTGGCAAAGCTAATTGAGGTTAGTGAGTTACTGTAGCCGGGCTGTCTTGCTCAGTCTTTGCAGTGGCAGCAAATATAGTTTGTTTTTTCTTTACCATTATACTAACTCTGTAAATCAAAAAAATACTGATCACAATCACCACCGAGACTACGATTCCCAGTATACCGTAATGTTCCAGCGGACTGGTCTTATCTTTTTGCGTCACAATCACACCAGCAAAAAGCGCAGCAATACCACCGGCCATTTGCTGCAGTGAGGAGTTGACACTCATAAAAGCACCACGGTCTTTCATATCCGGAATACTCATGGTCAGTGCTGTTGCGGGGATGATCCTGCTCATAATCCCCATAAACATGATCATGTTGATCACAACTACCTGCCACATCGGAACCGGAACCAGGTTGGTATAGATCAGGATCATAATGATGGCGATGATACATCCTGCACTAAAGATTATGAACTTATCAACCTTATCACTTAGCTTTCCGATTAATGGCATTACTATAATAGAGGAAAAACCAGTAAACATAAAAATCAGCGGCAATTGCTCCGCAGTGATCCTGATGTTGTTAATGAGGTAGGAACTACTGAATGGCATCAGCATAAAACCACCTACGCTCAAAAAAGCGGTCGCAATAAAACCTGTTTGATACGATGGGTTAGAAACGGCATGCCACAGGTGCAGAAAAGCGTTTTTATCTGACTGTAAATCAAGATGTTTATCAATCGGCCTTATTTTCAATATGATGACAACTGTTATGCACGAAGCCAGAACCACGATCATCAAAAAAGTCGAATGCCAGCCCCAGGCATTGGCAAGGTACAAACCAATTGGGATACCCAAAATCTGGCTTCCGGAAAAGGCCATTTGCACAAAACCCATTACCCTTCCGCGCTGGTTGACAGCAAAGAGATCAGTCATAATGGTAAGCGTGATGGCACCGATGACACCTCCAAACAAACCGGTAACGATCCTGGCACCAAGCAGCATCCAGAAGCTCGTGGCCAGTGCGCAGCACAGCGTACCCACAATAAATCCAAAATAAAAGAAAAGCAGCAATTTTTTGCGGTCAAATTTATCAGCAAATCCTGCTGCGAGAATACCTGAGGCACCTGCGCTGAAAGCATAAGAAGAGACAACCAACCCAAATCCTTTGGGACTGATCTCCAGGGATTTCATCAAAAAATCGCCAAGCGGAGCGAGGATCATAAAATCGAGCACTATTGTAAACTGCAGCAAAGCAAGGATCGCAATGACCAGTTTCTGATAGGTTGTGAAAGGTTGGGCTATATTTGTCTGAGTTTGTTCCATTTTATATGTTTTGTTATTTTCTTAAAGCTTTGAGCACCAGTCCAAAAGTCTCCCATAGTACTTTATCCGTCAGTACAAAGGCCTGGCCCGCTATACTTCTTTTTTCATTGTGAAAACGGATCAGGTTGTATAAAGGTGCAAATGCTACCGACCAGTAAACATCAAGGGACATTGGGTTTATTTCACCGCGGTTTATTGCATTGTGCATGAATTTACCAAGTGTCGGTTTGAAATTACCGGCAATGCAGTTGAAGATCTGCTCCTGGTAGCTTGAGGACCTCAGCAGTTCCAGAAAACGGGCAGATACTGGATTTTCAAGCATGCATTTTGCCCTGTTCTTCCACTGCTGCCTCAATCCTTCTTCAAAAGACACTTCAGGATCGAAATTTTCCAGCATAATGTCACTCATCCGCTTCCCCTCTTCCATCCCGATCTGCAGGATCAGGTCATCTTTATCTTTATAGTAGATGTAAAGCGTGGCAACAGAGATCTTACATTCTTTGGCTAGCTTATTCATCGTAAACCCCTCAAAACCAGTGCGCACGAGTAACTCCATTGCATTCAGTTTGACCAGGTCTACCTTATTTAAATCTCTGCCGCGCATATCAGTAAATTTCAACAGCAAATATAAATGAATATTTATTCATTTATAATATTATGTACACTATATTTTTCGGGGCCAACTGCGAACTTTATCTTACTTTAGTTGTTATCTGATGACATGAATAAAGTTGGCCGCATTACTAAAAAAAACATCTATGAAAACTCCTAAGAAAACTACAAAGGCTGAAATAAAAGATCAAAAAAAATCTAAAGGGGCTGAACCCGAAAACGCAACATCAGCAAAAGACGCTAAAAAAGTAAGTACGAGTAAAAAGAAATAATGGCTCTTTCTATGGCATTACATAACCCTTGCATGACCCCCTAATTCTTTCAGACGATATGGAACCCCTTGAGTGGGGCGCACATAAGATATGAACGTAAAACAATTGACAAACAATAAAGCAGAGAAGAAACTAGGATTTCTTTTTCGGAACCCTGGCGCCTTCTTTTCTCGCTTCTGACAGCCCTATAGCTACTGCTTGTTTTTTGGAAGTTACTTTCTTGCCGCTTCCCGATTTCAGTTTTCCTTCCTTCATTTCATGCATGACATCTTCTACCTTTTCAGATGCTTTTTTAGAATACTTTGCCATTTCCTTTAGAATTTATGTTCAATTCCCTTAACAAGCGCTTTTTTAGAATGTTTAAAACATTTTTATTTTGCCCGCGCTCAAGGATTTTGTTTATACACCACATTTATCTAACTTAATTCCCGATTAACAAAAACATACCTATGAGCTCTCGCAGGGATTTTATCAAAGAGGCCGCCTTACTGACTGCAGGAACATTGATCTCCGGGACTTCCCTAGGTTCCTTTTCGATTCCTAAAAAGAAAAAGATCATTATCATCGGTGCCGGTTTTGCTGGCCTGTCAGCTGCCTATTCTCTTTATCAGCGGAACATAGATTTTGAGATCATTGAATCTGGAAATGACGCCGGGGGCAGGGTATTTTCACATACCATAGATAAAAAAGAAAAACTCATTGTAGAACTGGGCGCAGAATGGATCGGAGAAGACCATCATTTTCTACGCGGATTGTGTGACCAGTTTAAACTTCCTTTAGACAACAACCAGTTTGACACCCAGGTAATTTATAAAAACAAACATTACACGACTCTTGAAGAGGTCACCTCTAAAGAATGGGATTTAAAATATCAGCAGCTCCTGCTGAACTATCAAAAATTAACCGAAACCCAGAAAGAAGTCCTGGGCAGAAAGCTGGATAAGATCGACTGGTGGCGCTACCTGGTAAACAATGGCTGTAGTGGCCGGGATCTGGACATAAGAGAACTGGCAGACAGCACTGATTTCGGAGAAAGCATCAGACACGTATCTGCATACGCAGCTTTAGATGAATACGCCCGGAGCAGTAAAAAATCCCGTAATGAAATGGATTACAAGATCAGGGGCGGCAACCAGCAACTGGCCCTTAAACTCAAGTCATTGTTTGCGGCTAAAATCAAATTTGCGCACCGTGTGCAAAAAGTAGTACAGACCAACGGGGTAAAAGTACATTGTGATAACGGCTATATTGCCGAAGGTGATCAACTCATTTGCACTGCCCCTACATTTGCCGTAAAAAAGATCACATGGCAGCCGGAACTGCCTGAAACCATGAGCTATGCACTCGACGCCCTCCAGTACGCAAGAATCAACAAAAACGCATTGTTATTCAACAAACGTTTTTGGAAGGATGAAAGTTTCGACATGATCACAGATATGCCTGGTCACTATTTCTATCATGCCACGAAGAATCAGCAATCCGTCAAAGGCGCTTTGATCTCTTATACTATAGGTGATAAAGCTGCTGTAGTGGCCAATCAAACCGATCAGTGGCGTGCACAGATGATACAGGCATCTTTACAGCCGGCATTTCCAGACATTAAAGAAATGCTGGAAAACCAGACCAATTACTATTGGGGCAATAACGATTATTCCATGGGCGCCTATGCCATGTACGGCAAAGGAGAATGGTTTGATCTTTTTCCCAAATTAAACGCAAGCCACATCCACACCCATTTTGCCGGGGAGCACCTGTCTGAATATTGGCAGGGTTTTATGGAAGGCGCACTTGAAACGGGAAAAGAGGCTGCAGCCAAGATTTAACCAGCCTCTCTTCCCTACTTAATTGACAAAGATCTCATCCACAAACATCACGGCTGGTTTTCCTCCCGAAGGATGCCAGGCAGGCAGCTTCTTAGTGGTCCTGGCAATTAGTTTTATACAGGAAAGCGACTGCGGCTTAAATTGTACTTCCATGTTTACAATCAATGGTATATCGCCAGGTTTTGCTGCCGGAGGCCGGTAGCTGCCCAGCAATTTCAGATTCCTGGAATCCTTACCGCCCCACACTTCCACCACTTGCGGCAGCAATGAATTGGCCTGTAGATGTCTGATGGCATTTAATCCGACCGACTGCACCACCACAGGTTGCCTGAACAACATCAGGGTTGAGAAGTCATTCTTAATATAACCTGCCCAGCGGCCCTGGAAAATATCAATACTACCAAACTGCCCATCGATCAATGCCGGCGCCCTGCCTCCGTTGAGGTTTTCTTCAGGCAGCAATAAATTGCTAATGCTATCAGGTTTATAGGTACTTTTGTACAAGGGGAACTCCAGCAGATCACTGCTTACCCAGCCCTTCTTATAGCTGCGTGTTTTGAGTACCGTGTTTTTGCTGATAGGAATCGGGTCTTTATAAAGTGGAGCTTTAATACTATCTGGCTCAGAACCATCCAGTGTATATCGGATCTGTACACCTCTTATGGCATGCTTCAATTCCAGGTTAAAAGGCTGTTTAAACAACCTGGACTCCACATTTAGTTTAGCCGGGTTCAGCTTAGATGAAAGCTGGCCTGTACCATTAAAGCCGCCAACCACACTGATCGCCCTGTACTTTTTTTGCAACGCTTTAATCTGAGCTGCACTGAGCCCTGTTTCCCATAAGGTCAGCTGCTTAATCTGGCTTTGATCTGCATAAACATCAACAAATTTATGGCTTACGGCAGTGCCTGACAGCGATAGGCTATGTAAATGCTTCAAGTCCTTTAAATATTTAAGTCCGTCCCCCTTTATTGCTGTAAAATTAAGAATAAGCTTGCGCAGGTTTTTAAACTCAGCAATCACCTTCAAATCCTCATCCTTAACGGGCATTCCGCTTAGATTTAAGGAAACAATTTGTTTTTTAATGGCTTCCAGTTCTTTTAAAACGTCCGGTTTAAAACTCGTTTTATCATAAACAACAACGGCTAGCGCGGGTGAATTCTTTGCCAGAGGCGAAATCACCCTGTAATTGTTGTTGAGTTTATTTATGTCATCCTCGTCCGCAGCGCTGAAATTATAATCTTCTTCTTCAACTGTTTGCGGGGGAGTCAGGTAAACAGCGGCCAGTATCCTGAGGGAATCATTTTCAGCCAGGTCCAACACCTTCTTTTTCATTTCCGCATTCTGTTTTACCCACAGACTTAGCAATGCCATTTCATCATCAGTTAACTGGGTTTCGTCTTTGGGCGGCATATGTTTCTTCTCATCCATAGGAAGATGGATGCGTTGCAGCAGCAAACTGATCTCCGGCTTACCTGGTACAAAAAGCTGTCCGTTCTTTCCACCTTTCAGCATTGAATTGGCATCAGCCAGGATCAGTCCGCCCTTTGCTTTCTCCAAGTTGTGACAATTCAGACACTTCTGAGAAAAAATAGGCATGATGACATCTTCAAATACCCTTGCCTGGTCAATCGGGACTTTGGCAATTTGTTTGGCGGGAGTTACCGGCTCCAGCACAAAATTCTCTCCATGGGTCAATGTAGCTCCGTAATGTCCGGTCATGATCAGTGCAAGCGTAACTACTACGGCCCCCACTTTAGCAACCGGAGCTTTGTACCAGGCTGTATTTCTACACCAATAAATCGCCGAACCCACGAAAACAACGCTTACTCCAGTCCATTTGTGCCAGTCCAGGAGTGCACCCCCATAGGCAGGCTCCCTGGAAAGAAACAATCCCATAATCACGGTAATGGCAGAAAAAACAACCCCGAGTAACAACAACCCCGAGGTAAAATTCTGGTACAGGCTTTCCTTTGCATAAGCAGTCTTAAACCGGAAAAACTCCAGTACCATAGCCAGCATCAGGATCACAATCGGAAAATGGAGCAACATGGGATGCATTCTGCCTACCGGCTGCAGCCAAAGCGGGATACTGATCTTATGGCCGAAGATCAGGAGAAAAACAATAAAAATATTAGCCGCAAAAAGCAGGTTCTCTGCGAAACCTTTCAGGGTTATCTTCATAGAGAAACTATACGCGGGTAAATTTGTAAGGATAAACTTTTCCGGATGCCCATTGCGCTACATACAGATTCTCATCATCATCCACGCACACATCATGCGGATTTTGGAAGATCTTGTCCAGTTGCGACATAGGCTGCAATACACTATCCTTATAAACAGGCTCAGTACCACCAATATTTGACACGACCTTGTTGTGTTTATCGAGAATAGTTACAAAACCACTTCCCGCAGCATTTAAATCCGGAGAGCGCAACACCGCGGCATACAGATGATCTTTATGGATGACCGGACGACAGACACAAGCTCCCGGCAATGCGATCACTTCTATTAAATTGCCCTGCAGATCAAACCGTTTAAAACAGTTGCGTGTGCGGTCTGTAACCAGCAAGGTCGCTTTTCCCTGCCTTTTATCGATGCAAACTCCGTGCGCGTTGTCCAGATTTTTTGTCTCTGTACCACGCCCCCCAAAATGGCTCAGCAGCTTACCGTCTGCACTATAATGAAACACATACTGCAAGCCATAACCATCAGCTATAAAAAAGCTGCCATCGTCGGCAACCGCTGTTTCTGTAGGCACAAATTCTTCTATTTTTTTATAAAGGCCGGTTTCCATCGGACAGTCTATGGTCATTAATAACTTGCCATCAAGCGTAGTTTTATAAACCTGATGTCTGTTCGTATCTGTAATGAAGAGGTATTCCCTGCCGTTTTCCTTTGCCAGGGTCAGTCCATGTGCACCGGGGAATTCATGTCCCCAGGATGAAAGCAATTTGCCCGATTTATTATAGATCAGCACGTTATTCTTAGTCTCGTTGGTCAGCAGGATGATCCTTCCCTTAGCGTCCTGCACCATTTCATGGCAGTCATTCACAGGGTTGACCGATGGGTTCAGCTGTCCCCATTTTACATCCATGCTGTACTTCATTTTGTTGTGACCATATACTGGTCCTTTTGGGCTCGCGAGCATATCTTTAGCTATAAAAAAGCTTGCCGAAACGGCAGCAGTGTGTTTGATAAATGTTCTTCTTTCCATATTATGCAATAATGTCGTTAATTACCTTGCCGGAAACGTCAGTTAGCCGGTATCTCCTTCCTAAATGTTTAAATATCAGTTTCTCATGGTTCAGCCCCAGCTGATGTAAAACCGTTGCCTGAAAGTCATGCACATGTACAGGGTCTTTAACCACATTGTAACCAAACTCATCAGTCTCGCCATAAACTCCCGGTTTAATGCCTCCGCCCGCCATCCAGATACTAAAACAGCGCGGGTGGTGATCACGGCCATAGTTGTCTTTGCTCAGGGTACCCTGACTGTAATTGGTACGCCCAAACTCACCGCCCCAGATCACCAGTGTCTCGTCAAGCAGGCCGCGTTGTTTAAGATCAGTAATCAGTGCCGCAGAGGCCTGGTCAACATCTTTAGCCTGACCGGCAATATCTCTTGGCAGGTTGCCGTGCTGGTCCCAGCCCTGGTGATACAACTGCACAAAACGTACACCATTTTCACTCAGTTTACGGGCCAGCAGACAGTTGGCCGCAAAAGTGCCGGGTACCAGGCAATCCGCGCCATACATTTTAATGATATCATCCGGTTCTTTGGAAACATCGGTAATCTCCGGAACTGCAGTCTGCATACGGTAAGCCATTTCATATTGCTGTACTTTGGCACTGATCTCCGGATCCCCGAATTCCTGATAGGACATGTCATTCATCTCTGCCAGCTTATCGAGCATTTTTCTGCGTTCAAAACGGTTCAAACCAGCAGGGTCTTTAAGGTACAGCACCGGATCTTCGCCAGCACTGAACTGCACGCCCTGATGAGTAGAATCAAGAAAACCATTGGTCCAGAGCTTGGAATATACCCCTTGTCCATCTCCCTTGCCCCTGGAAAGCAACACCGTAAAGGCAGGCAAATTTTTATTTTCACTGCCCAGACCATAACTCAGCCATGCACCCATACTCGGCCTGTTGCCCTGCTGGGCACCGGTCTGGAAGAAAGTAAGCGCCGGATCGTGGTTGATGGCCTCAGTATGCATAGAGCGTATGATACAGATGTCATCTACTACCTTTGCAGTATTGGGCAGTAAGTCACTGATCCATGCCCTGGACTGGCCGTATTGCTTAAAATCATAGATGGAACCTACCAGCGGGAAAGAGGCCTGATTGGCTGTCATACCGGTAAGCCGTTGCCCGCCCCTGATCGACGCAGGCAGCTCCTGCCCCATCATTTCCCTCAGTTTAGGCTTATAATCAAAAAGTTCCAGCTGCGATGGCGCTCCGTTTTGAAACAGGTAAATCACCCGCTTGGCCTTTGGCGCGAAATCGGGAATCCCCGGTGGGAGTCCGGCTTCATCAGCTGCCCCCGTAAAAAGATCGGGAATGAGCAATGAGCCGAGAGCGACACTGCCCAGCCCCAAACTAAGCCTGGACAAAAAGCGACGCCTGTTCCAGCTTAACCCGTGTTCTAAAATGTCTTTTTCCATAACTTAAGATCTTGTGATGGTTTCTTCCAGATTGTATATTGCCGTGATCACTTCCGTCATGGCAGCCATATCGGTTTTGTTTACCTTGTTGTTTATCGGATATTCGCCAACGGCGATTATTTTTGCTGCGTCCTGTTTGTTCCTGGTATAAACTTTTAGCTGATCAGCATAATAAGCATTCAGGACCTGTTTTTCTTTTTCATTAGGTTTGCGACAAACGATCAGCCGGAACGCTTTGTTGATCTTAGCGTCCGTACTGCTCTTTTCCTCCAGCAGATTGCCCGCCAGTACACGGGAAGCTTCCAATACAGTAGGATCGTTGAGCATTACCAGTGCCTGTAGCGGTGTATTGGTTTTGTTGCGCTTCACCTCACACTGGTCTCTGTTGCTGGCATCAAAAATCCCCATATTAGGAGGTGGAACGGTACGCTTGATAAAATTATACATGCCTCTGCGGTAAAGACTTTCACCATGGTCCTGAACATATTTAGCCAGCTGGCCGCGACCGGAAGTGGCACCTTCCCACAGTCCTGGTGGCTGATAAGCCTTAACACTAGGTCCTCCAATTGTCCTGACAAGCAAACCGCTGCTGGCCAGTACCACATCCTTTACGATCTCAGCAGGAACCCGGTAGCGCGAAGACCTGGCCATCATTATATTATCAGGATCAACTTTGAGTTTCTCAGGCGTAACGACAGCAGACTGGCGGTAAGTAGCGGAACTAACGATCTGTTTCATGAGGCGTTTGATGTCCCATTTGTGGTTCATAAAATCAACCGCCAGCCAGTCGAGCAGCTCAGGATGCGTGGGCAATTCGCCCTGCATACCAAAATCACCTGAGGTTTTCACGATACCGCGGCCAAATATCTCCTGCCAGATCTGATTTACAAAGACGCGGGATGTCAGCGGGTTTTGTTTATCAAACAGCCACTGAGTCAGGCCCAGTCTGTTTTTGGGGTATTTATCACTAAAACTTAAAAGAGATTTAGGTGTTCCGGCACTAACCTCATCGCCATGCGCATCATAGGCGCCCCTTTTGAGGATATAGGTTTTTCTTACGGTATCCTGATCACCCATGACCGAAACGATCAGCCTGTTGGTATCCTGTTTATTGACAAATGTCAGAATGTTCTTTACATCCTCATTGCTGATCTCCATCAGGGGCTTTTTAGCATAAGTCTCAGGACCGCCTACTACGCTTTCAATCCCAACTTCTTTGACATTATTGAAGAAAGCAAACACCTGGTAATACTCCTTTTGAGAAAAAGGGTCATATTTATGGTCATGACAGTGTGCGCATTCCAGTGTGACTCCAATGATGGCCTTACCAAAAGTATTGGTGCGGTCAGTCACATACTCTACCCTGTATTCTTCGTCCACGACACCACCTTCCTCTGTGATTTTATGATTCCTGTTGAAACCGGTTGCCAGCAATTGCTCCTTTGTTGAGTTTGGCATCAAATCACCGGCAAGCTGCCAGCTGATAAACTGGTCATAAGGCATATTTTTATTGAAAGCATGAATGACCCAGTCACGCCACGGCCACTGAGACCGGTAGTTATCATCCTGATAACCATGAGAATCCGCAAACCTTGCGATATCAAGCCAGTGCAAGGCCATCTTTTCACCGTATGCAGGACTGGCCAGCAACTGATCAACCATCTTTTCATAAGCATTGCTGCTGTTATCGGCCAGAAACTGGTCCATCATCGCTATGGTCGGCGGCAAACCTGTCAAGTCAAGGCTGAGCCGCTTGAGCAATCGTTCCTTATCCGCCTCCTTATTTGGTTCCAGATGTTTTTGCTCCATTTTTTTCAGGATGAAGTGATCAATCTCATTTTTTGGCCAGGTTTTATTGGCTACAGCAGGGACAGCAGGAAGTTTCGGCGGATTAAAGGCCCAGTGCTTTTCATACTTAGCACCCTGTTTTATCCATTTTTCCAGAACTGAAATTTCGTATGCCGTTAATTTGAGATTAGATGATTTTGGCGGCATCATATAAGCAGAATCCTTCGAAGCGATCCTAAGAAAAACTTCAGAAGCATTAGGTTTAAAGGGAACCAGCGCGTGCGCAGACGGGTTATCCTTTAGCGCCTTATAGGCTTCTTCAGCGATGTCTAGTCTCAGCCCGGCCTCTCTTTTATTAGCATCGGGTCCATGACAGACAAAGCATTTATCTGATAAAATAGGTCTTACATTAAAATTGTAGCTGATGCTGTCAGGCAGCTCCTCTTCGGCAACCTGGGTTGTTGTTGAATTGTTGTTACATGCTTGTATGGCATATACAATACTCAAAAACGTCAGCATTAAATAAACAAGCCTCCGGTTCATACAGTAATTATTGGTTTCATGTGTGGGCAAGACCTGCGTCTGCCGTTATAAATTTAGAATAAACTATCCGGAATCGCAACGAATTTTTAAGATAATTGTCAATTTGTATGAACATATGAACATAATAGGCGGTTAAGGGTCATTTACAGCCCAATGATATGTATACAACAAAATCTGTCAGCGCGCAATTGATATCAGATTTATCGAAAAGTATATTAATATTTGTACCTTTCAGAATATCAAAAAACAGCAGCCTAAAACGCGGAAAATATGAATGAGGAATACCTGAATGTGCCCTTGATTAAAAATGCAGATAAAAATCGTTTTGAATTGACAACCGATACTTACACCACCTTTATTGAATTTAAAGAACGTGGTAAAAAAATCTGGCTGATACATACAGAAACCCCTGAAGAGTTAAAAGGCAAAGGCTCAGCTACAGCAATAGTCGAAAAAACACTTGCCTATTTAGAAGAAAACGACTATAAAATGGTTCCGCTTTGTCCCTTTGTTGCTGCCTATTTAAAGCGCCATCCTGAATGGTTAAGACTTGTAGACAAAGAATAAGTTATTTACCGGGTCCCAAAAACCTTATCCCAGATGTCTGAGGTTACACCATATTTTTTAGTAGAGTCATCATAATGGTGCAGCATGTGCTGCTGCTTCAGCTTCTTCCAGAAGGTATTCTTAAACTGAGCATGGTGCAACATATAATGGGTCATATCGTAAAAAAGATAGCCAAGCAAAAACCCGGCAAAAAAACCGTCAAGCAATACAGGAGACAACGTATATTTAAACAGCAAGTAGAATGCCAGCGCCAAAGGGATGCTCGCTGAAGGAGGCATTACCAAACGTTTGGCATCATTCGGGTAATCATGATGGACCCCATGAAATATAAAATGAATTCTTTTACCCCATTCCGACTTAGGATAAAAATGAAACACAAAACGGTGCATGACGTATTCCGTTAATGTCCAGATAAACAGCCCCAGCAGCAAATAACCTGTAAACAGAACCGGTCCGTTCATGGCTACAGACTTCCAGCAGAAATAACCAATTACCGGAACAAAAACGATCAGCGGAATAAAATAAGGCACCTTAGACAAGCCTTCTAAAATCGGGTTTTTAAACATCCTGATCGATTCGCTGGAATTAGATATAAAATTCTTCTTCATCACTTAAATAATTTGATGCTCCTTATACGGCAGTCTAAAGTACGGGTTTTCCTTTTTTTCTGTGTTATTAAGGATCTGTTTTTTGCGCTTATGAAAATACCATGACCATATCAATACCTCAGTTTCATTGCAACGTAAGGATACCAGCCTTCATTGGAATACCCTGCTACCGCACGGATTACTACCAACGATGCGGGAGCAAAATAGATGCCGGCACCATAGCCCTGATGCCAAACATCCGAGCGCTCTTTTTTTCTCCAGACCCTGCCTATGTCATGGAAACCCATCACACCAAATTCACCAGGTAATATATAATTGACAAAGTTGGCCACCTTAAGCCGCATTTCTAAGTTATTATACAAACTATGCTGTCCGCCAAACCTGAATTCACGATAACCAAGAAGATTTCCCTGTCCGCCCAGAAACTGTGACTGATAAAAGGCTTGCTTACCAATAGTGACGCCGCCGCCTACCCTGTCACTGATCACCAAATGACCTTTCTTGTCCAGGCTTTTATAAAAAGCGACACTCCCGGTAAACTGTGCAATAGAATTCGAAAAAGTATTAAGCCCTTTGTAGGTTGAGATTTTCGCATCAATATATGTCCCTGACGAAGGCAAAATACTGCTGTTCCGGTTGTCGTGGATAAAATCCAGCACAGCACCCGCATAAACCTTGTCCCTGTTGATCACCGCACTGTCCGGCGAGTGGAGCTCTGCAGTATTGTTGATAAACCTGCCATAGTTGTCATCCCGGCTGTACCTGTAATACTGGACAGACGGCCCCGCGCTGAGTGTCGATCTCCCAAAATGCCAGCGCAGCGCAGCATCTGCCTGATATAAACTAAACCTTGCCCGGTAATACCTGATAAAATCCCCGGTTTTATTGAAGGTAGTCTCATTGCCAAGGCCGTAAAAATTCTGGGAATTCTCAGGCGCAAATGCATCCGCCTTCAAAATGAGGTCGGCCTTTCCTAAAACTTTAAACAACTCCCCATTATAACTGAACCGGAATCCCGAAGTAGCAAAAGAGTGTAAAAAAGAGAAAGCATGAGTACTGCCGAAAGGTAGCTTCCTGAAGCCAGGCTGGGTGATCTTGTAAGATAAACCAAGCAGCACCCTGTCGTCAATATTATATCCGGCATTTAAAAGCAGCATCCGGCGTGTGTAAAGATCCGTAGCTACAAAATGAGTATTAGCCGTGTCATTGTCCAGACTTTTACCGACCAGACCGGTTTTCCCACTAAATGAAACATTGTCGTCCCTACCAAATATTTTAACGCTGCGGAAGGCATTTTCTATGTGATAAACCTTCTTACCTTCTGCGCCCACGATTTTTAACTTTATAGCTGAGGAATTGTTGTTGAGTACCAGACTATCATTACCGTCTTTCACATACAGCCTGATCTCCCGGGTCACTTTTGGATCGAATGTCCGGTTAAAGATCACCTCCCTCAGTTCCCCTTCTTTAGTCAGCTTGTTTATGGTGATGGTCAGCCCACCGTCCGGAGCATCTTTTACATTCAGCAACTCGTTTTTATTGGTCGCCTGCACATCAACTATCCGGTTTATAAAGTGATAGTATTGCGACATCAGATCAGGCAGTTTTCTTCTTCTTTCCTTCAACTGGTTCAGCAACCGGTCGTGACGGAGGGAATAACCTGGTTCCGGTAATTTTCTAAGCGCCCTTTCAAATACCTCGTCAGTTACTGCAGCACAAAATTCATTGACTACCCTTGTCCAGTCCCTTTCATCCAACTGCGCAAACCATCTGGCATAAATAAACCGTCCTTCCCAAAAAAACCAGTTGATATCAGAAATGTTCCTTTCATAGCCCTGTATCATAGGCAGCAGCCATGAAGACTGCGCGTATCTCGGTATTACCCCTTCCGACAAATAAAAAACCTGGTCCCTGTCGCGCGGAATAGCAAGATATTTTGTAGTCCCGTCTGCATTTTTCTCCGGCTTCCAGCGCCACTGGTCCTCATGCCGGTCCCAGTCTCCCAGGAGTGCGTCAAGTGCTTTAGCCTTCAGCAATTGTGCCCCGTCATAACCATTGTCACTATTGTCGTCCAGCTTCTTCATCATTTTCAATGAATTGTCTGTATCACCAACCGGCTCCCTTTCCTCCAGCAGACAAAGTGTATTGGCAAAAACATTGGAAAACTCTCCGAGTTTAGCATCAGGTAGCACCCAGCCGATCATAGGATCTGTATGCGGAACCCCGGCGGCCTCTGCTATTTCCGGAACAACCAGTGCTGAAAATGGATTTTGGGCAGACATGTTGTCTTTTATGGCTGCGCCGGCAAATGTTTTCCGGAATACCTCAGGCAAGAGTATTTCCGGAAACTTTTCTACACTTCGCAACACCCATTCTTTCCCCTTTTGATCTACCAGCCTCAGAGAATGTGACTGGTTCCCGCCCCCGCGCTGGGTTGGCGTCAGCCCGCCCCTGAACGCCGAAATCCGGATTACCGGAACTCTGGTTTCACTGGCATACTCCCTGCGATAATTCTCCCCGAAAAGGAAACGGTGAAATTTACTTACACTATCATACTTCGGATAAATCCTAATGCTAATGGAATCCTGGGCTTTAATCAGGAAATTGAACAGCAGCAGTACAAAAGCGAGGACATATTTTAGCATAGTTTAAATATCTGAATATATTATGGATCATTTCTTAATCTATGGTAAGATTTTAAAGAAACCACAGCTGTAATTTTGTGGTGTTAAATAAAAACAAAAAGAAAATGGCACAGACAGTATTACATCAGGCAGCAACAAGAGACAAATCTGATCATGGATGGTTGAAAAGCTTTCATACCTTTAGCTTTGGTATGCACTACAATCCGGAACGCATTAATTTCGGTGCCCTAAGGGTATTAAATGACGACTGGGTAAGTGGCGGAAAAGGTTTTGGCGAACACCCTCATGACAATATGGAAATCATATCTATACCATTGGAAGGTGCTTTGCAACATGAAGACAGCATGGAAAATGTTGCGGTGATCGAAGCAGGTGAAATCCAGGTGATGAGTGCGGGAACAGGAATCTACCACAAAGAATTCAACAAAGACAAAGATCAGCCGGTTCAGTTCCTGCAGATCTGGTTGTTTCCCAACCAGCGCAATGTAACACCCAGATATCAGCAACTGAGGTACGACAATTTAATGAAAGCCAACCAGTTTACCCAGATCTTGTCTCCAAACAAAGATGATGACGGGGTTTGGATCTATCAGGATGCCTGGTTTAATCTCGGCAAATTTGACAAAGCCACTAAAGTTGACTATCAGTTTAAAAACAAAGCCAATGGCTTATATGTATTTGTACTTAAAGGGGACGCTAAAGTTGAAGGACAAGATTTGACTGAAAGAGATGGTTTTGGAATATGGGATACGGAAAGTGTAACCATCGAAGCAGCTCTAGACAGCCAGGTCCTTCTGATGGAAGTTCCTATGAACTTTTAATTGCTTATATTACCCTATGAAACAAACTGAGATCTTAGTGATTTGCACCCAGCAGGAAATCCTGAATACCATTGTGAGGCTCATTAATGCCAATGAGACCATGAATGGTACGGGTGCAAATACTTTAGAGCAGGCGATCACGGTATTTAAATCCGCTTCATTTGACATGGTACTGATGGGAGCAGGTTTAACTAGTGAAGAGGAAACGGAGTTTGAAAATATAGTAGCCAGGTCGAGATCTAAAATACCGGTAGTACATCATTATGGCGGCGGCAGCGGCTTGCTGTTTGCGGAGATCTATGAGTGTTTGGGGAGAAAATAAAAGGTGATTTCACAATCAGATTATAAAAATCACCTTTTATTCTTCTTTTAGACCGTTATTTCTTTTTCCAGGTCGATTCCAGCATCTTGATAAAATACCCTCCGACCACACTCCTCGCCTGAAAACCCACCATCTTACCTGTAGTGGTCTCATGCCAGTCGCTCAGTGGAACCCTCGATGAAGTCTCCGTAGCATACTTATAAACCGGATTGATCAATGCCTGAAAATCACTGTCATTATTCGCAAGTACCGACGTCCAGACGATCCAGTCGGACTTCGTATAAGTCTTACGGCTGTCCAAAGGCAGTCCAAACTCATTTTGCTTAGTCAGATAATATTTAATCTCCGTATCGTAAACCTCCTGAGGAAACAACCCCAATCCTAACAGCTTATCCCAAACCAGGTTATACTTCTGGCTCCAGGTACCTTTTTTATCAAACGTCAATGCATAATGATCGCCATCCTTTGCCATTTCCATCCACTTCAAAGCCATCGCCTTCGCCATTTCCGTATATTTCTTCGCTTCAGCAGTTTCACCAAGCTGCGCTGCGAGCTGGCCATAGCCACCCAGCGCTACAATGGCTTTGACAGATAAATTAGCGTTCCTGGCCAAATGACCAGCAAAATCATCAGTACACAACTGGTTTCCAGGATCAAACCCTTCCTTACTCAGATAATCAGCCCATATGCCTAAAGTTTTCCAGTGCTTTCTGGCATAATCTGCATTGCCTTCAGCCTTAGCGATCGCAGCAGTCAGGATCAGCATATTACCCGATTCTTCCACAGGCATATCCTCACCATAGGTTTGTCCATTGGCCAGCGGATAAGTACCTAAATCATGCGCAGCAAAAGGCTTCTTCCATTTCCCGCTTTCGCTGTAATAGAATATACCGTTCAACAAACCTTTTACCAGTTCAGGGTTGTAAGCCAGGAACAAAGGAGCAGAAGGGTAAGTCACATCCACCGTATAAATAGAACCGTTACTGAAGTTTTCTTTAGACATGAAAAGCAGGTCACCCTGAGGACTTTTTACCAGCTTATGTGCCGCTATGGCCTGTCTGTACGCAAGCACACAAAGTTTAGCATATTTTTCTCCCCCTGCGGCCAATGCAGTTTTATACAGGGAAGCATCAAACGTATTTGTACGGGCCATCAGTTGTGCATAATCAGTATTGGCTTTTACCAGTTCACCATTAAAAGATTCCGTACCCTCACTATTCCAGTAAGCTTTCAGGTTCTGACCAAAAAACTGAACCGATTCCAGGTCATCGTAACCAAGCATCACATACTGCTGTTCAGGGCTCGCACCAACCTTGCCAAATCGCAGAACAGTACTTAAAGAGAGTTTTGTTCCTGTCAGTGCGGTTGGCCTTTTTATTTTTGCAGTGCTGTTGAAATCTGCAACCGCATTGTGCAATGGAACTACATATTGAGTAGCGCCATTTGCCATTGGTGTGGCCACATACATATAACCCCAGTCAATCCGCAGGTTATCGCCCTTCTTTTGCAGCACCGGCTGTTCAGTAGTTCCCGCTTTTAATATCGACAAAGGGCCAAAATTACTACTCTCAGCCCTTACTTCCTGTGCCGGTATATTTACAGCAATATTCGTTGATGCATTGAAAAGCGCCTCTACATTGTGTATCTTTTTATCATTTGATTTTACCTTGTAGGTGATGTAAGAAACCGGGCGTGATATCAGGTTCAGATCATCCAGCAACAGCGGAGAAGTAAAAGTGAGGGAAAGATCTATTCCGCCCGCTTTAAACTCATACCTGGTTTGGGTCGCAGTTACATTTACACTTTTTTGCTGAGCAGCAAGAATTGGATTCAGCAGAGGCGCCTTCGTTACCAATCCCGCATCTAAACCCTGACCGCCAGCCGTATTTACGATGTGAATTGCCAAAACATTCTTAGTCTTTTTTAAACTTTTAATTACATCCTGTTTAACCGGGACATAAATAAACTTATTATCAGTCCAGCCTTTATGTTCATAGATTAGTGTCCCATTGAGGTAAACGTGGATATTGTCATCATGATTAATTTTCAGACTCAGGTCCTTTAAGTTCAGGCTTGCCAGATCAAAAGAACGCCTTACCCACAGGTCTTTAGTTTTCCACTCTGTCTTTGCGTGGTGCTCAGTGTCACCAAACGGCGCAGCTCCGGATTTCCAGTCCGTATCAATATAATCAGCAGACTTCCATTCTCCCGCCGGTTCTGATTCGGTATATTTAAAATTATACCCCTGATCATCCGACGACGCAAGCACATTTTTAAAAACTTGTTCCATCGCACCCAGGAAACCATATGATTTGCCGTCTACTTTAATCACACCCAATAAAGACTGTTCGGCACCAGTCCAGTGCTTAGTCACTGAGTGATTCACCTGATCAGTATTTGACCAAATACTAAAATAAGGGTCATGAGTGATTAAAGGGTATGAGGGGGCTTTTTTCTCCTGGGCAAAGGCACTAATACCAGCCAGGGAAACCAATAAAACTAAAAGATGCTTTTTTATCATTTGTGTGGTTGTTAGATTAAATTTATGATCATTAAAAACCCAGCTGCTTTCGGGCAGCTGGGTCTATTCGTCATTCAAAAATAGTAAAACTATTCTACTACCTGCTTATAGATTCTTATCGTGGTCAGTTTAAAGTTCTGATCAGACTGAAGGAAGGTAGACACAAATCCAACAGTCACTTTCATAGGCTGCTCAATCTTGAATGCAGTGTAATTCAGCAAAGGCCCATTCCCGCTTAATTGTCTGTAGCTTAAAACATCGGGATCAGTAGTGACACTGCCAACATCAGGAAGATCATCAGCTTTTGAAATCACATTATAAAGCTGGTCTTTAACTTGAAAATCGTGAAACTTCAACTCATAATAATACTGCCCTACAGGTAGCGGTTGCAAGGTAGTTTGCCTAATTTTACCATTAACAATATCAGGTTCGCCACCCCATGATTCCATAGACATACTATTACCTTCCCATTCATCCCATCCGCCCATGCCATTTCCCCGTTGTTTAACCGCATCATTTACCCTCCAGTCAGCCACAACACCCCATCTGCCATTCCCGACTCTTTCAGAGGCAATGAATTTAGGACCAACATTCAGCAAATACTGGTTGGTGACATCAACGATCACACCATTACTGGTCACAACTTTAACAATTGTAGCGACCGAGCCCTTTTTTGTCGTTACGACCGCCTTTGCTGTAAACAACTCCCCAACAGCATATTTTTTATTTGGAGAAACAGCAGTTGAATTCGTTCCATCGCCGAAATCCCAGATCACCGATTGTACCTCCGAACCATTAATTCCAATCGCCGAAAAATTCAGCTCATCCTGAGCACCACTGGCAACAACACGGATTTTAGCCACCGACTCCGGTTTAATGTCCACCACAACCAATTTCTTAGCAGTAGAACCATCGGCAGAAGTAGCTTTCAAAGTGACCTCATACTTGCCATCTTTGAAAAACACATGCGACGGAGATTCCTCAACAGAAAGACTGTCATCTCCAAAACGCCATTCCACAGTTTTGTAATTTGCTGATTTATTCTGAAATGTAAATGTAAACGGATCCTCACCAGGCACTATTTCATAATCGACTGTCGGTCTTTTCTGATCTTGTACTTGTTCTGTAACGAGATCATCATCATTTGAGCACGCTAAAAATCCGCAAGCACAAAATAAAACCAGAAATGGTCTGAATGCTATTTTCATAAAGGGCAATTTTATATTTGGTTTAGTTAATTTAAGAGCAATCGCACAGCTTATTTAAACCATCCCGCAATCCTTACCCTATTGTTTAAGTAATCTGTACTTATGTTAAACGATGGCTTTTTCATGCCATCGTTTAACACTAACACAATATAAGCAATAGTCCCATATTGTTCTGTAACAATTATATTACTTGTACAGTCTGAATTCTGAAATCTGGAAGTCGCCGCTGCCAAAATTTGAGCTGACGTTATACCTGTAGTAAGTAAAAGCCTGAGGATTTGTGACAGCAAAATAAAACATTTTCTTATACCTTCCATCGTCATTTGTCGCACCCCGGTCAGACATCTGATCATAAAAGTTCTTAGCCTGGGCGCGGGTGTCAACTACGGTCCAGTTAATTCCATCATTTGAGCCTTCCAGTGTCCAGTTTTTTGGATCCCTGTCAGGAGAATCGTTGCCATTGCCTATGCCGTAATATTTGATAGTCGTTTCTGAAGGGAACTGAAACTGCATCCACCAGGAGCCACCCCATCCCGGCAGGTAAAGCTTGGTTTCGACATTATTATCAATGATTTTTAAAGAACCTTCATTGGCATTCGGCCCACCCCCGTTATCCTTTGACACCTGAGAAGTAACTAAATTGGTCACGTTGGTTACTATTCCTTCAGTTGTCCCGAATTTCTCCAGCTCTACAACAGATCCTTTTTTAGTGGTCATTTTTAACTTAAATGGATTCAGGGTACCGACTCCATAGGTCATAAGCGGCGACGGATCAACAGAAATGTTCTCCGGACCAAATGTCCACTCAACTGAACTTATATCGGCCAAAGGCTCTAAATTAAATTTAACCTGATTTTCTATGCCAGTTTTCACAGCATTGATTTTCACTACATCGTCAGGTTTAATGTCAATAACCAATAGCTTTCTTGCGGTAGCACCAGTTTCAGAAATGGCAGTAAGATTCACTTCATACCTTCCAGTAGCCAGATAAACATGTTCCGGGGATACATCCGTACTCAAGCTGTCATCTCCGAATCTCCATTCCAGTTTCTTATAATTCTCTGAAGTGTTCTCGAACTTGAAAGTAAAGGGATCATCACCGGGTACAATTTCATATTTTACCAATGGCCTTTTGCCATCCACGATCTGCTCCTCAATCACATCATCAGAATTGGAGCAGGAAACCATTGAGGCAGCCAAAAAAAGATACAGTAACGGTCTAAATAATTTTTTCATTAATTTGTTGATTTATATTTGCGTTGTAATTGATTAAAACATATTATGCTACAAATATTATATCATCACCTGCTTTGGTGAAATATCCCTATTAATAATATTTGTCGTGACTCTCAAAACGTCTCTGAAACATCAGCAAAATCGATTTAAGAGCCTTGCAAAGTAAGGCATTAAGCATTCCTATCTGAAATTTGTATGCTTAATGTTACCTCTTATCCCAATATGTATCACAAAAATTACTCAACAGACTAGGACCATAGGCTATAAACCTATGCAGCGCCTTTTTTTTCAAATTAAGCGCAGGATCCGCTTGGTTATAAAACAAAAAAAAGATGGCCCCTAATGGGGCCATCTTTTTTTTGTTTATTAAAGTAAAAGTACTATCTGAATAACTGGAACTCTGACACCTGGAAATTGGTACTGGTCCACATAGCAGTAATTCTCCACCTGTAGAAAGCAAAAGGCTGAGGATTCGCAACGGCGAAATAATGCATTTGCTTATATTTATTCCCGGCCCTTGCGTAAAGACTGGTAGTTAAATTTTGCGAATCTACAATTGTCCAGTTTGTTTCGTCATTCGAGCCTTCCAAAGTCCATACTTTTGGATCCCTCGATTCAGAATCATTTGCATTACCTATCGCATAAATTTTAACCGTCTGAGGTGAAGGGTAGGCAAATTTGAATGTAAGCGGAAGCGCAACACCTCCCAGATAAACTTTGGTATCAACTTTACCATCAAGTATCTTAACCGCATTCTCATTGGTGTTTGAGTTGTTTGAAGAAGGCGTAAAGATAGCGCTGGAGGTGATGTTTTCCGCAACTCCCTCAGGTGTTACAAACTTAGAAAAGTTGATCACAGAGCCCTTGCTAGAGGTAACTTTAACAGAAAAACTATTAAAAGATCCTGCAGCATAAGTTCTGGTTGGCGACAGTTCAGTAGATTTAACAGCAGGGCTAACCTCGTTAAAGCTCCACTCTATTGATTGGATCACCAGTCCTTTTTTAGGCTCCGCAACAAATTTAATCTCATTAGGTACCCCAGTCTTCACAGCAGTTATCGCCACAACATCGTCAGGACGGATATTGATTTTAACCAATTTTTTAGCACTGGTACCCGTCTCTCCCAGAGCCGTCAGGTTAACTTCGAAGACACCTGTCGTCAAATAAACGTGCTTAGGTGAGTCCTCAGTTGCAACGCTGTCATCTCCAAATCTCCATTGCAATGACTTAAAATTTGTCGATTTGTTTTTAAAATCGAAGGTGAACGGGTCGTCTCCATCTACTATCTGATAATCAACAAAAGGTCTCGGTCCGTCTTCATCAATAACCTCTACCCCTCCTTTATTTTTCGAACAAGATGCTATTGTGAGCGCAACAATTAGGAATGATATTGGCTTAATTAATCTGTTCATAGCCTTATTTTTTAGTTGTCTATATTATTTTTTAATTTTTTCTGGTAAAGATGAAACCTCTGAAATCATACCTGGCATTGTCAAAATACATTTTGATTACCTGCTGGCCTTTCTTCAACGTAACTGTTGATAAATTCGGTTGCTGATCGCCATATCCTCCCGGCGTTTTTGCAGCTACCAAAGTTCCCCCCGTTATATTGTTGATCCAGGAGAAAACAGAATATGTGAAATTTGGATCAGGTGCACCGAATATAGCGTTCATTTCATACACCCCATCTTCTTCTACATTAACAGTATAACTTAACCATTCATTTGAGCCGGTCCAGCCAATAGTAATATTATTATCAGCAATATCTACCTGATCAGGTCTTCTGAATTGTCCGCCATCTCGTCCTCCGTTGTCGTGGTAAGCCACACCCTCACCACCAAAGTCATAATTTGAAGCCGGGATAAAATCAGAAGCTACCCCTACTGTTCCTTTGATGACAAAAGGTGTACCGTTAAAAGGCGTTCTTTTGTAATAATTAGGATCAATGGTCACAAGCATTGTGGTATTTGATTTACCCAGCTGAAACTTTGTTGGGTCTTTCAATACCAGTCCCATTGCAAGTTTCTTATTCGGTGCTGCGAATATTACTGCACTTGTTTTGATCGCAAGATTAATCCTCGATGAATTTTTTCCTGCTTCAAAAACTCCTTTTCCACTTGTAACCTCATATTGATCTATCCGCAATGGAACTGCATCGGTCAATGTTCCAGCCTGTATCGCAGCCTCTACAATTTCATTACTTCTAGCGACATCAACAGTAAAAAGGCCACCAGCTATTCCTGAAAGCGCCAGATCAAGCGGAACATTCAAATCCTGAGATCCCACAACAAAACCAGGTTTATCACCTGGAATCGGCAAGTTTAATACACTGTTCGGCGATGCAAAAGTAATATAGTGTACATCCGTAGGCGTCATGATTGCCCCGGTCTTAACTACCACAATGGTTGTAGCTTTGCCCGTAATCACAGTATTTCCTTTTGCCGCGCCTGCCATTTTCACAACAAAAGCCAGGTCAGCCCCATAATTTTTCTCTAAAAAAGTACGGTTGACCTGTAAATTAAAAGAAACGCTTTTAACGCCATAAGCAATGTTAATTGTAGGCGGAATAGAAAAAGATCCAGGGACAAACGGAAGTGTACCAGGAGGCAAAGCTCCATTAGCTACCAATGTAGCAACCGTATCGGTATTACCGAGCAATTGTACCGTAAATGCCTTAGTACTTGCGCCATCAAAGGCTATTGTTACCGGGATCACCATTTCACTATTGTCAAGTGTATAGTTGTTTGTCCCGCCAGCAACCTCTATCTTGTCCACCAGGGAAAGAGCGACCTTATCGCCATCCTGAAGGGTGATCACATCAGCCAGGTCTTCCCTTTTACATGATGTGGTCAATATAGTCATCATTGCCAGAAGGCATAACGACGAATAAGTAAATATTTTTTTCATTTTGCAGTAGTTTTTAAATAACCATTCATAAAAACATGTAAGTACCTGCTCTGTTGCAGGCACTTATATGTTAATTTTTAATTTGAGATCCAAACCCTTCCATCCAGACCCCAGATTTCCTGGCGCGCAATATTGAACCAGCTAAGCATTTGAGTCGGAATATCTGAATTCTTAGGAACCAATGTTCCCAAATTGGTGTTGCTTGGCGAGCAAATCAAGTCGCTGAACTGCTCCCAGTTACGGGTTCCCTGCAAGGTAAAATCAGCAGCCATAACACTTTGATCTTTTAAAATGTCACCAGTACCTTCATTCATAGGCCAGTAACCCACCAGCAAATTCCAATCCGGATGACTTGAATCGATAAACGGCTCACACGCATACTGCTTAATAACATTTTCTGCAAGTGCTTTTCTCCAGATTCTTAGCTCAGCAAGCTGAACATTGATATAACCTTTACCTCCGTTGATCTCCCCTTGCTGAAATCCTACCCGCATTGGCGCATCATTATCAAAATTCGGTTTTCCAGCCAGCGCTCTGTCATCCTTGCTGATGTTATTGTTCTCACCACTTCCCGCAGGAGTAATGCCTTTCACACCATCAGTATACAAGCGGACATAACGTTTGCCGTCTGTCTTTTTCTCTACAACAAAAGTCAGGTCATGCCAGGTATCACCTGAAAAGTCAAGGCCGGCGATCTCTTCACCATTTTGGTTATCCGCTCCTCCCTGCTCCATCAGCCTCCAGCGGTTATAAAACAAGCAGATATCCCATCCTGGGTTCGGTGAACTTCCACCCCATCCAACATTATTTCTTTTACCCAGAATAGATGGCCACTCGTACCAATATTTACCACCACCAGTATCCTTCGGCGATCCTTTCTTGATTTTCACAGAAACTGTAAAGTCATCCTCACCAAAGTTATAATTCGAGGACAATGACTGAGTTACAAAACCCTGGGTTTTCTCAGGATCACCTAAGAACCTGATAGCTTTCCCGGTAAAAGTATTACCTAAAAATGGTTTACCTATAAATGTCGGCTTGAACCGCTCGCTATGAAATATAGTAAAGGTGTTGGCATTCGTATTGCTGAAAAGCGTCTTGTCATCTTCAGCAGGAGGAAGCGTAAAAGCACCGCCCCTATTGGAAGTCACAATAATTAACCAGTTTTCTTTATTATAAGTAGGCCTTCCTTTTACCGCAGCAACCAGGTCTCCCACTCTTTTATCAAAATCAACAATAGCAGCTTTGTAATCCGCAAATTTATTGTCAAAACCAACGGCCATTCCTGCTTTCTGTATCGCCGAAAATTCACCTACCACAATAGATGCCGTATCAGTTTGGAGGAACTGCACCATTCTGCTCTTCAGCGACTCATCGTCAGCCACCAGCTCAGACACATCTGTTCCTTCAGTCAGGTTATTTTTAAAACCAGCCGACGTCGCGAAAGACGCGATGCGAAGCTTTGGATTGATCACCTTCATGCGTTTAAATATGACCGGGTAATCAGCAAGCTTACTGCCGGCGAAATCCTCAGTTAGCACATTGTGCTTTTCTTTCTTCACCCCGGTCATCATATCGGCCCAGTTTGTCGCATTATTCTCTGCAACATCCCCCAGAGAGTTCCAGGAGTAGATCGCATTACTCAGCAGTCCTTTAATATTATCCGTAGCAGCATCCCTTACAGATGAGCCCCGGGCACCATCAGCAATAATAAAAAGTACCTTTGGCACCTTAAAATCCACATTGGCACTATTCTCCGGTGCTTCCGGAATCACCTTGTCAAAATCTTTATTACAAGATGAAGCCAGAATAACCATGAAAAGTGCAGCCGCTCCAATATAGGATTGAACCTTAAAATTTTTCATGTTCCTTAATTTATTTTTCATTCGGTTTTTTCTAAAACTATATATCATCATCATGCATTTAATCTAATGTTACCCTAACAATGTTATTGGTGATTTGATTGTCAAACAGATAGAATATACCAACCAGCAATAACGCACGTTTGTCATCTGCAGATTTTGTTTCATATACATCATACAGCTGACCGCTTAAATTACCAATGGTATTGTAACCCGGCGCCATACCACCTGTCAGGTCTGTGATCAGGAAACCGTTTCTGGCAGCGCCGTCATACGACTTAAAGCCACCGGAAATTACACCAAGGCCATCATTCAAAAGTTTACAATAGACAGGAATGTCACCTTCAAATGTTTTGGCAGTAAAGCTTTTATCTACCGAACCATCATAATTTAACAATACCATATAATTAGCAGCTTCTCCGTTAAACTTCTTAAACCTGCCTACAGCCAAATACTTATTTAAAACTGCATTATAGCTTACATGAAAGATATAATCGTCAGCTCCGGCTTTACCTGGATTAAACGACTGGTCAATAGAACCATCCGGATTTAGTCTTGTGATATAACCCATCGATGCATCATCAAATTTCGTAAACTGGCCCCATACCAGGATCTTTCCGTCAGTATGCATCAGCGACTCAATGTTTCCATTTGGCCCAGGCAAACTTTTTCCCAGCTGGCCTTTGTAGCCAGGTGCATTCGGATCAAATCTCCAGGTCTTGTCCAGTGAACCATCCACATTCAACCTTGCCAGAGACCTCACATCAACACTATCAATTACCACACTGTCCTTATATTGATAAGAAGGCTGATCATATCTGCGGGAAAGATAATAGCTGAAATTACCGGCGATGATCACCTTTCCGTTAGAAGGGTACACATTAAGAATAGTTCCGTTGGTACCGCCATTAAACGTCGACACATACTTTGTCTTATGTTCATACGTCTCCGCAGCAACCGTATCAATTTGTCCCTGAGAGCTCAGCTTAGTAATATTGCTGAGCCCGTCACGCTGTGCATATCCACTGAAACGGCCGCCAATAAACCAGTTGCTGTTTACCACAGCCATATCATATAAAGCTCCGTTAGCACCTAATCCGGATGCAAGTGAACGGTCATAAGTTCCATCTGGAAACGTCCTTACTATTCTGTTGATCCGTCTTACCAGACCCTTGTTGTCAAAATCTGTAAAGTCACCCAAAAGCAATACGTTTCCACTTGCAACTCCTATCGCTCTGTATATCACGTTATCCGTACCATTAACTACCTTATAAGTAAAGTCCTTCTTAACCTTTCCGAGTACGGTAAAATCAGGGCCGAACACTACCTGTCCGCCTACCACAAATGAAGTGATGCCAGAACTTGCCCTGCCAGGTACTATCGCCGTGATTCCTTCAGCATCAACTGCTTTAATCTCCGCCTTTTCACCGTTAAACAAAAACTGCAGCGAACCCGTCTTGTGATGTGCTTCCAGGCCGGCCGCCTTAATCCTTACTTCAGTACCAGCAAGTCCCTCTGCCGGTACAGGCACCTGCTGCTGGTTTACAACAATTCCCAATCCGGCTTTACCACCTTCATAAGGATCATTGAATTCGTCTGTATCTGTACCCTTACAACCGCCGATCATCGCTGCGAGCAGCACGACTAATAATCCGGTATATCTAAATTTCATAATGTTCAATTAAATTATTTCCAAAAAACATTTATCCTTATCTGTTAAAAACTACATCTACCCAAAAATCATCACCGAAGCCAAACATATCCCCTAACGGACTCACCAGAACTTCGCCAATGGTTCCCAGGCTACCGGCAATTGCCAGTACATGCACCGCACCATTAGTAGGCTGAACATCTGACGTCGCCACGGCGGCAGTATAGAGAAGACTCTGGTCAGGGTTTGAAATATCCCGCACAAATGAAATACAGAGCTGGCGGTAACCTGTATATTTAACACCATTAACAGGGTTATACACCACGCCAATATTACACAGGTCATTGTTCCAGGTGTAATAGAATCCACCAGGATACAATTGTTTCAGGCTGAAGTCAATCTGGGGATAATCTTTCAGTACATTCTTTCCTTTAAACACATACCTTAGCATGTACTTTCTCCAGATAGGTCCCGGAACATCAGCAAGCGTACTTATAGTATCTTTACCCAGATCAAACAAAGCCTGGTTTAATTTATCTATATAAGGATCGCCCGGAAAATTTTGTCTTCTACCTACGCGTCCTATTGTACGTCTGATGACCTCATCCGTCGGGCAAAAGAAAGTGATTTCCTCATTGGAAAACATCTCTTCCAGGCCAGCCAGCTTTACGATCTGCGCTATGGTATCAAATTTTGGATCGGACTGCAGGTATTGCAATACTGTACCATTAAATTTTGGATCAGCCTTTCCGCCGTCCTGATAATAATCGTCTTGCTTGCAGGATGCCACCATCATGGTCAGCAATACTGAACAAATTGCAACCGGCTTAATATATCTTTTTATCGTATTTTTCATGTTCGTTATATCAAATTAATTAAAGACCAGTTCCAATCCAATAATTGTTCAATGTCATATACGGATTATTTATAAGTGCGGATTGGTCAATCGGCCAGGTCCAGCCTCCCCTGTTAAATTTATCCGAAGTCAAAGGATTGTCAGTGTACTGTTTGCTCAGCACCCTTCTGGTACGGACCAGGTCAAAATAACGGCTTCCTTCTCCCATCAGCTCTTTAGCACGTTCCCAGAAGATCGCATCCTTCAGATTTGTATCTCCATCGGCCGGGTATAACGATGCTCCGCCTCTTAACCTGACGACGTTTAAAGCACTAATGGCCTCTTCCTCATTAGCACCGCCCAAATTGGCAAGTGCTTCTGCACGCAGCAGGATGGCATCAGAATAACGCATGATCAGATAAGTGTTGTCCGGGTTCAAATCCAGATCAGGACGATTTGCATCGATAAACGTGTTCAAAGCAAACTTTCTGAGTTGAAAAGTCTCCGGATTTTGATCAAAAGGAGCAACAAACCATACTGTCAACCGCTGATCGCTGGCATCGGGATATAGCTTCTTCATGTATTCCTCAGTCATCACATTGAAACTGTAGCGGTGGGTATACTCCGGTTGTTTATAAGGGAAGTGAATAAACGCATCACCAAATGGAGAATACGCATATGCCTGTTCAAAAGGATTGTTCAAGTCATTATTATAGTTCAGCGTTCTGAACAATTCAAATAAACTCTCTTCAGAACGACCTTTGGCTACAGTAGCCCACTCTGTCAGCGGCAGCAAACGAAAAGCACCGCTCGTCATGATCTCCTCGCCCAAAATTGCCGTTTCAGTCCAGTATGCACTTCTGTTTGGAAGATCAAACCCTGCGTTCCACATATTCATGTTCATTAAAAGGCCGATACCAGCACCCTGCGTTGCCCTTACACCCCTCATAGAAGGATCAGTAAAATTAAGCGGCAGGTCCTTATAATTTGGTTTCAAATCAGCAATACATTTATTGATTACTGAAACCATGTTTTCTCTCGGAAGCGGATCTTTCTGGAAAGCTTTGGTATAATAGATCACATCACCATAAAGACGAACCATAGTGAAATAACAAAAGCAGCGTATAAACTTCGCTTCAGCTATATAACGTTTAGTCTGCTGTTCGTTCAGCGCAGGAATCCCTTCCTCCAGTTTGCTGACTAAGATATTAGCTGCCTGGATTACTTTATAGTATTCATTCCATATGGTAAGGTCCCAGAAACGGTAACCTTCCCATGGCCGGCCTCTTTGCACAGCTTCCAGCAAGGTACGGTCATTCACCGAAGTAAGCGGTATGGATTGCTTTTCAGTATTACCGTTTGGATTCGGCGCTATCCTGGTGTGCCCACCAAGCCTCGCAGACCCATAGCGGCCTTCGCCACCCTGCACAGCAGGAACTACTTCTCCTGAACGGAATTCACCAGTAGCACCTGCAAAAGCAGTTCTGGTGTATTTATCGAACAGCTGTCCGTACATATCCGTGATATTGGCTTCAATATCATCGGTACTCTTGTAAAAATTGTTACCTGTCAGCTTATCAATCGGCGTAATATCCAGGAACTTTTTACAGCTGTATTGTGAAGCGCTTACAACGATTAATAAGCAAATAATTACTTTTTTCATGTCTTATCTTTTTTTGACTTCAATTAAAATTCTACGTTCAGACCAAATGTGTAAGAACGCGGTACCGGATAACCACCTGATCCATCACGTCCGATCGCTGTTACGTTTTCCGCATTCGGACCGGAGTAACCTGAAAAAGTAACCACGTTCGCAGCTGAAAGGTATGGACGTATAGAATTTACCCCAAGACGTTTAGCCAGCTTCTTATTAAATGTGTAAGCTAAAGTGATCTGATTAATTTTAAAATAACTTCCCTCTTCCTGCCATAACGTCTGCTCATATCTGAATGGTTGCGAATAAGAATTATGGACATAATTGTAAGCATTACCAAATTTCGCATTGTCTCCAGGCTGGGTCCAGGTATTCAGGTCAGCAATCGGAACTACTGCTTTTGTATTTCCCCCTATTCTACCTTGGTTGTCAATTCCATACGGATCAGCAAGCAATCTCAGCCTGTCTGCCAGGGCATTGTTCAGGATAGAACGTTTAGCAGTAAAAGTTGAATAGATATTCAGGGTAATAGAAGAAGTCGAAGGGAAGGTATAGCTCAGCGTATTGGATAAACCACCGGTTAAAACTGGCTGGGTATTTCCTGTCACCTGTAAATCTCTGTTATCCAAGACGTAATCACCATTTGCGTCATAGAATCTTGCATCGCCTCCTTCAAAAGCATTCTTATAATCATCCGGACTATTATTGCGGTACCTCAGACCAGTGATCGGGTCAATTGGCACATCCGATGTATTTGCATAAACTCCCTGATTGATAAACAGGTAATTGGCGAGTGAGTTCCTGCCCACCCTTTTCGCCAAATGCTGGCGGTAAGCGGTAATGCCATCAAACTCAATGTACTGACCATTGTATTCAGCAGGCAGTTTAGTCAGAATGTCCGTGTTCCAGGCACCGTTAACTGAAACCGTCCATACAACTTTGCTGGTTTTAGGTAACGGGCGGCTGCTCACCGAAAGCTCATAACCATAGTTGACAAGAGCAGCATCATTACTGGTAAATTTCTCGAAACCTAAAGTATTAGATAAGTAATTTGTAAACAACTCGTTATCAACTTGTTTGTAATAAGTATCAAAAATAACATCAAATTTTCCGTCAAACAAACCAACATCAAATCCAAAGTTATACTGAGTTACACTCTTAGGCTTCAGGATCGGGTTAGGAATCTGTTCATAATGTATACCCACTCTCGGCGAGTTGTTGTAAAATCCATTAGGAATATACCTTCCGTAGATATCAACCAGTTTACCAACCGGATAGATGTTCCTACCAGCGGTTAACCTCAAGTCACCATACGATAACCATTTCATCTCTTTCAGCCAGTCTTCCTTAAAGAAGTGCCATTTCAAACCAATAGACGGATTTTTAGAATACGGATCATCACTACCACTATCAGATGTACCATCTATACGATAGGTGATATCCATTACATATTTCTTTTTGTAGTCATAAGTAAAAGCCGCCGCAAATGAAGCCAGTTTTTGATCTAAGAAACTACCGTTCAAGATACCGCCACCCCTTGAGAAGTAACCGTCATATCCCAGTGGACCTTCAAACTGAT
This sequence comes from Pedobacter ginsengisoli, assembly GCF_030244015.1. Taxonomy (GTDB): domain Bacteria; phylum Bacteroidota; class Bacteroidia; order Sphingobacteriales; family Sphingobacteriaceae; genus Pedobacter; species Pedobacter ginsengisoli. The sequence goes on along the minus strand of NZ_JASSYX010000001.1, from coordinate 974,811 downwards.
CGTTTGGTATCCTTTGCAGACGGGTCATTGCCGATTTACCATTCCTGATGTAAAACTCGTTGAACAAGTTGACGAAGAAGTTATGCTCTTCATTAATCGATTTAACATAAGATAAACTGTTCCTGTTGTACAACTCAGAAGTAAATGAATTGAAACGCTCCAGTTTGGCAAACTGCGAGTTCGCAGCAGCCGGAGTAAACTGATCCTTATGATCCTGATTGTAGGAATAACTACCGTTGGTGGTTGCAGTCAGTCCCGGAAACAGTTCATATCTCGCCTCCATATTGGCTTTTAAAAATTTAGGTCCCGCATCGTTTCTTACCTCCAGTGCAGATAACACATCACTGGTTGCCACGAAAAATGACGGGCCGGGAAGTAATGACGAGTTTTGTCCGTTACTCGCAACACCTTGTTGCAGCAGACCAAGACCATTACCGGTTTCTATACTGGACACCGACGCCAGGATAGCACCATTAAAGCTCAGCCTGTCTGAAGGTTTGAACTCCATGTTCATGTTTAAACTGTAACGGTCAAAACCAGTATTTTTGATGATCCCTTTATTTCCATAATAACCAACGTTGGCTTTATAGTTGAATTTGGTGTCACCACCATCCAAAGTCACGTTGTGTGTCTGGTTATAAGTATCCTGATAAAAGATAGCCTGCCAGTTTGTAGAGTTGTTATAGAAAGCGTTCAAACTGTCTGATAAAAACGGAGTCCTGTACAGCAGATAATAATCATCCAGTGTTCTGTAATCAGCAATTTGTTTCACTTTTACAGCACGTTCCGAAGCACCACCCAAAGTCTCACGAAGTTTAGGCGTTTTACTCAAATAAAAGTTACCAGTATAACGTACCCTTGGCGTTTCCGACTGACCGCGGATGGTCTGGATCAGGATTACACCATAGGCACCTCTTGAACCATACAAAGCAGTAGCCGTAGCATCCTTCAAAACCTCAATACTCGCGATATCTTCCTGAGGAATCAACGAGAGCGGGCTCACACCAGAACCTTGCTGCTGGAAACCGAACTCAGAAGCTTTATCCGCATCCATCGGCACCCCATCAATTACATATAAGGGTGAAGTCGGCTGCAGGAAAGTCTCGTTACCAGATCCTGTAGTACTGATGGTAGACAGACCACGAATATTCACAGATCCACGCAGACCCGGCGCACCCGTATTGTTCTGAATGTTCAAACCAGCAACCTTACCCTGAAGCAACTGCTCTACGTTGGCCACCGGTACATCCTGTACCTCTTTACCCGTTACTATAAATGACGATCCGGTAGTCTGATCACGGCTCCTTTTCTGGTATCCGCGAATTACCACCTCATTCATCGTGGTTTTAGTTTCAGAAAGATTTATAGCAATTCTGGTTTGTCCCGGGGCTAGTTTTTGTTCTTTAGTGGTATATCCCTGATAGGATATTGTCAAAATTGCACCGTCATCCACAGAAACGGTTAAAACCCCATTTCCGTTAGTCTGACCAAGCCCTTTCGGTGGCTTCCCTGCAAAAACACCTGCACCAGGCAAGGTCTCCTTGGTCGCTGCGTCCGATACGGTTATCGTAACAGTCACTTTTTTAGTTTGCGCCATCAAATCTTTGCATATAAATATGCAGCTGAAAAAAATTGATAGCAAAATAATATGTTTTCTCATTGTATTAATTTTTATCATTAAGATTCTAGTCGTTTGTGAACTTAGGGTTTACAGTCTTGAAGTGGAATACAATCTCCCAGTCTCCCTTTTCAAATATTCTAAAGTTCTGCGCGATAACAGCCGTCTGCCGGATGTTACCAAAACCGATACGTGAATAACTAAACTCAACATGGGCTTCATTACCTTGACCCGTTGGTCCCCCATTCGTGTATTTGGTCGGAATTCCGGGCGCTACAGGAATCGGATAAGCCACATCGTACTGCACATATTCAGACGTCATCGTCTTGTTAAAGCCATGAACCAACTGATCCCATTTGGTCTCATTAAATTTCGCAGGATTAATGGCTGCCGAATCTTTGTCTAAAAACTTAAATCTCAATGTATTTCCAGGACCCCCCGGAACTTTACGTATGTATAAATAGATAATCCCTTTTGCTGCGTTTGTAGGGTCGTTCATCGGCTGATTAGTAGACTCACCAACCAGATTGGATACCGACTGGACAAACTGGCGCTTCAAAGCCTTTCCGGAAGGCGTCGTCGTATTTGGCAATCCATTGTACTGGTTAAGATCGTCACTTGGCTCATAAGGTATATTCGCCTTAAAAATAAGAGACAAATCTTTAATCACCTTTGAACCGCCGGAATTGCTCACCTTCACGTCAAAATATCTGATGTCCTGAGGATACACAACCGTATCAGCCGGCGTAAAGAGATCTCTTGAAGCACTCGGCCATACAATAAGCTCGCCAGATTCTCTGATCTCCACAATAGGACGGCTCTCCACATGTCTTTTTGCTTCAATTTCAGCAAGACTGGTCTCCTTACCATTGTATTCAGCATGCCACACCAGCACATCTTTTTTAGTAAGGATGTCATTTGCGTCTCTTCCGTCACCAAAGTGCGGATTGATCAGTTCGAACTTCATCGGGAAGGACGAGTTATCTGCATTAAGTATACCTCTATAATTGTACAATCTACCCATTTTAGGGTCAAAGGACTTTGTGGTGTAATCCAACTTTGTACTCAGATAGTCCTTTTCCTCTGGCACATCAAATATTTTCCTGCACCCGGAGAAAGTAACCACGGCAGTCAATAAGATCAGTGCATTATATTTTATTGCGTTTTGCATATCATTCTTTAATTTAAATACCCCTAATTATTCAAAAACCTCTCTATAGTTCAGCGTCCACTCAGACATCTGGAACAAGTTATCTCCAAGATTACTCACCACAGTTAACCTGTAATATTTATAAGCTACAGTATTTTTAAAATCGTAGATCTTAGTCTCAAAACGGGAATTAAAATCCTGGTCCTGACGAGTATCCAGCTGAACCCAATTGGTTCCGTCCAGTGATCCATCAAGAACCCATGACTTAGGATCCCTTAACTTTGCATCATTTGCAGAGGATACCGTGTATACATTGGCCACTTTCGGACCGCCAAAGAAACTATAAGTGATTTTGATCGGGTTGTTATTGCCCTCAAGGAACCTTGCGATAAATTTGGTCAGTATATTATTGTCGAACAATTTATCTATCCGTTCTCCGCCCGATACCTGACCATCTTCATAAGTTCCGTTAAATTTAACGCTATAAGGTTTAGGAGTATTCGGATCTGCTACAAGCGCGGCTTTCCATGCAGCCATATCATCCAGAATCAGGTTTTTCGGTGGCGGGATCAATGTAAGCCTTCTCGAGAACTCGTCAAATCCGAATACATGATCAGGTTCAAGCAAATGCACAACACCATTCTTTGCCTGGATGTTCACAGAACTTGTAGTAGTTGTGGACCAGTTAGGCACAAACACACTTCGTTTTGTATTTGCAAATTCTATGACCTCAGAACCACCGTTCTGCCATCCCTGTGCATCCGCATAGACACGTCTTCCATGCATAGGAAAAGCACTGCGCGCAGCTATCAGTGGCCGTCCGTCACCCACCGAGAAATCATTCGATTTAAACAGACCCCTTATGATATAACGGGATACCATCGTATCCAGGTTCATACTGTCTGCTTTCTTCTTTGCGAGGTCTCTTAGTACAGACGTGGTACCAACAACTATATCTTTTAAGAACACCGCATCTCTATTTTGTGCCCTGCGGATATTGTTTAAGTTAAGCAAGGCAATTTGAAAACTGCTGTTTGAAGGCGCAAATAAGGTCACATTGCTATCTGTAAGATAACTCTTCATCTTAAATGCGTCGATAAGAAACAATAACGAATCATATACTCCCGGTTTACTCTTTAAATAATCATACATATTTAAATCAGTACCGCTATTGATATTTTCCTGTTTGTAGTAGCCGGACTCTCTCTTACATCCAACCTGAAATATCAGTGCACCTAACAACAATGCGACTAAATATTTACTGTAAAAATTTGATCTTTTCATGTCTATAAATGCTTGGTTATTTCCAGTATGAATTTTGAGTTAGCTTAGGATTCTGAGCCAGAACACTCTGAGCTATTGGCCAGTAAATTCCTCCATTATTGAGCAAAGCCACAAACTTCGGATCAGATTGTTTGATCCTCTGATACCTTACCTGATCATACCAGCGTTGTCCCTCGCCCATCAGCTCTTTTTGACGTTCCCTGAAGATCGCATCGATCAGAGCTCCGCTCTTTGCCTCATTATAAGCCTGGTAAGTGTTACCCTCAGTAGCTTTACCCACATTGTCCACATTGTATCTCAGTTGCCTGATGATATTCAAAGCGGCAATTGCCCCTTCTCTTTCACCAAGTACAGCCAGTGCTTCAGCTCTCAATAACGTGATGTCTTCAAGTCTGGTAACAACGATGGTACTGGAAAATATCCTGAAAGTAGGGTCTGAAGATCCATCCTGCATTACTTTGATCTTACTGAAGATCGGATACTTGCCCTGGTAATTGGTAATGTAACGATCAGAGTGAGGCACACCAGTTGTATCAATATTGAACCTTGCATCATTGGTTTCTTTAAAAATCCCGATGATCGAATCTTTTGTAAGGTAAATATCAGGTAAAGCTTTATTGACAACTGGTTCAGCCAGTGTCAATGATTCAATGTTTCCGGTAAATGTAGCATCCTGGTGTCCCCATATGAAACCAAATCCAAGGATCTGACTGTTTCTTTTATCGTAGAACAAACCATTACGCTGAGTTAAGAATTGTGTATCCGAATATCCGATACTACCCCTGGTATAGTTATCCATCACAAATTTGGTATAAACAGACACGTCTGCATATTTACCCTGCCATGCAGCTACGTGAGCCAGCATGCTGTACGCACTTATCTTTCTGACCAGAGCTCCGTTCCATCTCGAAGAAGACTCATTATAATACTGCCCAGGCTGCTGAATGTCACCAACACTATAATTATAAGGCAATACCTCAGCGGCGGCAGCCATTTCCGACTGAACAAATTCAAGGATCGCACGCCCATCAGATTTTGGCATATTTTCAAAAGAACCATCACGGGAAGACGTAATGAACGGAACATCACCCCAGATCCTGACCATATAGAAATAAGCGAAAGCCCTCAGGAACCTGACCTGGGCCACATCAACATCCATATTGTTCTGAATATAGCGGGCATCGTTGTCGCGCACTTCATGAATACGTTCTAAAAAGATGTTGGCCGCATTTACGATAGCGTAAAACCTTCTCCAGTTTGAAAGCGCGTCCACCACCGGATACTGGGCAGTCAGGTCATTTTTAATGACCGCTTTTAAATCCTGACGGATCGGACTGGCAAAACTGCCCATCCGTACATCTCCGTAGATCCAATGGCCGTTATTATCAGCCAATGCTGCTCTGGTCAACCCATAAACACCCATAATCCCGGCCCTGGCGTCCTCAATCGTATTCCAGAAATTCTCCTCATTTACCACACGGGTCGAGTTTACGTCCAATGCTTTTTTACAACTTCCCGCGAGCAGGGCAAAAAAGATAAGACTCAGCAAAATTATTTTTTTCATTTCCTCAATTTTAATTGGTACTTAAATATTATTCTGTTTAAGGCTAAGAATTAAAAATCCATTTTTACACCCAGTAAATAAGTTCTTGGTATCTGGATACCATAACCAGTATCGTAACCGGTATAATCTACCAGTTCCGGATCCTGACCAGTATACTTAGTCAATGTAAACACATTGTTTACGCTCGCATAAACATAAATCCTCTTCACATTCGGAGAATTTTTCTTTACGATATCAGTTAAATCATAGCCAAGGGAAAGCGTGCGCAATTTCACAAAAGCAGCATCTTCAACAAAAATGTCCTGATTTACCTGGTAAGGTGCCACAGAGCTCCATGGGTTATACAGATTATATTTCGAATAATCTCCTCTTTTTTCCCAGAATGTAATTTCCCTTACAGAATTGATGTTATTCAGACCCTCGCGGTTTACGAAGTCAAACCTGTTTGCCATTTCCTGGTTCATCAGCTGACGACCCAGATTATAATAGAAATTCAAGCCCAGAGTCCATTTTTTATAACTAAAATCATTGTTGAAACCACCCGATACAACAGGAAGCGCATGACCTTGTAAAACCCTGTCATGATTATCGATGATGTTGTCATTATTCAGATCTGTCCATATCGGGTCACCCGCTTTCAGGTCAATTCCATTATAGCTTAACTTCTGACCACCTACAGAAGGTACTTCATCATCAGTATTATATATACCCGTGTTGTTCAGTACCCAGTAACGATCCACTGCCTCACCAACTCTCAATAATCTGTCGCCGATTGCAAGCTCCGACAAGCCGCCTGGCAAAGCAGTCAGCTCATTGCGGTTGTAATTGATATTCAGTGATGAAGTCCATGAAACAGTTTTTTCTGCCGGAAGAATTACACCGCTTAAAGTCAGGTCAACACCTGAATTCCGGATAGCCATACCATTTTTTATAATGGCTGAATAACCATACTCAGAAGCTGACGGCACACCCAGAAGCATGTTTTTATCTTCTTTCATGTAAATGTCCAGGGAACCGTTCACCCGATTGTTAAATAATGACGCGTCCAGACCAATATTAGCCTGATCTGTATATGCCCAATCGAGGTCGTAACCTACACCACCTGTTGAATAAGGACGGGTCATCGTTGCAATACCGTTATATCCCGGACTGATTAAATTTCCTGTAAATCCGGCGAAAGCAGTATACTGAGGACCTTGCGCGTAATTGTCAAAGCTCTCATGTCTGCCCATACGGCCGGCGCTTCCGCGCAAATTCAGCGTAGAGATTGTCGCATCATCTTCAAAGAATTCCTTCTTCATATCCCATGCTGCCGAAAAGATCGGAGAATAGAACCAGCGGCTGGTAGGCTGCTGGGTAGAAGACCCATCTCCGCGAAGCATCAGTGAGAAAGTATATTTATCTTTAAATGAATAAGTAGCTCTTACGTTTGCAGAAAGCAGGTTATTTTTTGTTTTATCTAAATATTTGAATACCAGCTCCCTTCTAAATACACTAGGAGTCAAATATTCTTCAGAACCACTTGTCTTATTAGGATCGGAATACAATAAGTTCAGCTTAATAAAGTCATTCGCTCCTTTATAAGCATAAGCATACTGATATTTATAAGAATCGTATTGGGCCGACAGACCTGCCTGGAAATTAAATTTGCTGTCATCATCTATTTCCCAATCGTACGACGCTACGTTATCAACAAAGGCCCTTTGGCTGGTACTAAAATAATTGGACGCATAATTGGTGGTTTGCAATAAAGTCCTCGGGAAGAAAATATCGCGATAACCCTCATTGTAATCCGCTCCAGCTGTAGTGATCCAGTTGAAATTGTCAAAGGTCAGACCAATTTTCAGATAACCCTGAATAGAATTGGTTTTGTTGTTGTCAAATCCTTTTTCAAACTCCCCAAGATATTGTCCGTATTTTTCCTTGTTTGAAGCAACCGGTGAACTCAGATCCGGTATGTAATTCACCTGGGTAAGCCTGTCCCTTACATTTCTGTTGCGGTCACGGTCCACTATGCTGCCATTTACCATCGCACTAAAATTCAGCCAGGTAATTGGCTTCATATTGATCACGAAACGTGTGTTGTACCTTTCAACACCAGTTTCATCAGCTACACCTTCATTTTTAAGTGATCCCAAAGAAAAGCGGAAGTTTGCCCTGTCAGTTCCACCTGCAATACTTGCGTTCACACCGTAAACCATACCATTTTTATAGTATAGGTCATTCCAGTTCGCAGGACCATAATAAGCATTGTTCAGTGAATCACTTAAATACAATGGATAAACATCATTCCCTGTATAACTTCCGTTTCCAGTATACTTATCATAAAACTGCCTCCTGAAATTATTCTCGAACTGACCATTGATGGTGGTAACACCAGTTTTAGTAGCCATCCCAACATAAGAATCAAAAGTGATCGTCCTTTTGCTGGTCGCCGCCTTAGTGGTCAGTAAAATTACACCGTTAGCACCTTTAGGTCCGTAAGCAGCAATGGCTGAAAGATCTTTCAATACCTCTACAGACTGAAGGTTGTCCATATTAATAATAGACAAAGGATTTGTTCCCGGGCCAATTCTTTCAAATTTGTATTGCTGAATATCCAATGCATATGGATGCTCACTTGTCAACGGCACACCATCTAAAATGATCAGCGGCTGTGACTGGAACAACTCACGAGCCGTCAACAATGGCTGCGAAGTTCCGTGGATAAAGATGTTTTGAGCAGTACCAGGCTCGCCGGTTGGCTCCTGAACATAAACACCAGCAGACTCTCCCTTTAAAGCCTGCTGCAAGGTAACAGCAGGAAATATAGAAAGTTTCTTAGGATCGAGACTATTGCCTTTCGACTCAAGTCTGTGCGTGATAGTCTTCTTAATAGGTTTAATCCCAACAGCCGAAGTGTCTGTTGAAGCAGTATCCTTTTTAGAAGTATCCGTCTGTTGCTGAAAGCTTCCCTTCATAGAGAAGTTATTCGAAACACAGGCTGACCTAGCCGTATTGCCGAAAGAGCATGTTGTTGTACACAACACACCCAGAAAAGTCATAGTTGCAATAATGCGCATAACAGATAATTAAGTATTAACTGATTGAAAACTGATATTTATTGATTGTATTAGATTATTTTAAATTATTAGATAAAAGAAAATGTCCCTTCCGCCGGTTATTTGCAGTCTGAACAATACTTTTAATTAATTTGAAATATTTTAAAACGTTTTAGCTAAAGCTTTTTACAAGTATTTACGCAAAAAAGCATAGCAACACTCCCCAGTATGATGTGACGGTGTTCAAGAAAATAATCGTAAGTCGGAGCAGAATGTTTACCCCATAGATTTTTAGTAAAAGTTTGGTTCATAGTTTGGCTTAATTAGGTAAGTATTTGGTTTCCCGATAATCCCTCATGGTGCTAAATCGATTATCTGTAACAATAATACGAAAGAAATATTACAATCCAAATCTTTTAATGTTTTTTTTCTAAAAATATTGACATTACAAAACCTTGTATTATAGTATGTTATTTCAATACTATCCTAAGCTACAACGATATAGTAATTTCTATTCCAAAATAATCTCCCCCATTCGTATTTTTATTGCTGCAATACTTTATCAGTCATCCGTAATTATTACTATATAAATACCATAATATAACCCGATTAGTGAATGAAAATTTGTTATTTTGAAGAATACAATAAAAGACAGGCTTTTTTATTAGAAAACAGACATGCCAGTTAAACAAAAAAAAGAAAGCAGCAATATCTTATCAATAGACATTGGCGGCACAAGTATAAAAGCTTGCATCCTTAGTCCCAAAGGCGATTTGTTATCAGAATTCAAAAAGATCCCTACTCCCAAAAATGCTAAACCCGAAGCCGTCATTAAAGTGATCAGCGAACTGGTTGCCTTGCTGGACCTGGAATTTGGCAGGGTCTCCATAGGCTTTCCCGGCTATGTCAAATGCGGGATAGTATACACCGCCCCTAACCTGGCCAAAGATAAATGGAGACAAGTTGATCTTGCCCGGCAAGTCAGCGATCTGCTGGGCTGCCCTGTGCGGCTCATTAATGACGCCGACCAGCAGGCCCTCGGCATTGTCAGCGGCAAAGGATTTGAGATTGTACTCACTGTAGGCACCGGATTCGGCACAGCGCTCGTATTCGACGGTGAACTGCTTCCCCATTTTGAACTTGCACACTTTCCGGTATCTAAAACAAAGGACTACGATGACTACATCGGCACCAAAGCCCTAGAAAGGATCGGAAAGAAGGACTGGAATGAACGCCTGGAGCAGGTCATACAAACCTATAAAACTGTATTTAATTATGATACCTTATATATAGGAGGCGGAAACTCCAAACACATCACTTTTGAACTGGCCCCTAACATCAAACCCGTAACCAATAAAGACGGCATCAAAGGCGGCGCCAAACTTTGGGAAGTGGCTGAAAAATACCACGTGTACACCACACATCCCAGCAAAACACCAGACAATGAATAATAAATATACTTTAGGAATGATCGGCCTGGGCACCATGGGCCGCAATTTATTGCTTAACATGGCCGACAACGGATTTCAGGTAACAGGGTACGATAAAGATACCCGTATGCTGAAAAAACTCGAAGAAGATGGCAAAGCCCATAATTTAGTCGGGTACGAATCACTGGAAAACTTCGTTCAAAGCCTCGAACTGCCAAGAAGAATCATGCTTCTGGTACCGGCAGGTAAAATTGTAGACAACGTTATCGGAGAACTGCAGCCATTGCTCGACAAAGGCGACATGATCATCGACAGCGGAAACTCACACTTTACCGATACCAGCCGCAGAGCCGCAGAGCTTGGCGACAAAGGAATCCATTTCTTCGGAATGGGTATCTCCGGCGGAGAAGAAGGCGCCCGTTTCGGACCGAGCATGATGCCCGGAGGAGACAAAACGGCTTACAATGCAGTAAAACCGATACTTGAAGCAGTATCCGCGAAAGTAAACGGTGATCCTTGTGTCGCTTATATAGGACCCGGCGCTTCCGGTCACTTCGTCAAAATGGTACACAACGGCATCGAATATGCGATGATGCAGATCCTGGCAGAGGCCTACGACCTGTTAAAGAACGTACTCGGTTACGACAATGACCAGATCTTCAAAGTATTTGAAAAATGGAACAACGGCCGGTTAAAATCTTTCCTGCTGGAAGTAACCCGTGACATATTTAAAGTAAAGGACGATAAAACCGGAAAATTCCTGGTAGACCTCATCAAAGACGAAGCGAAATCAAAAGGCACCGGCAAATGGACCTCACAGGTTTCCATGGATCTGCAGCTGCCTATCCCGACCATCAATGAATCCGTAAGCGCAAGGGACCTTTCCAAATTCAAATCCCTGCGAGTGGCACTGGCCAAAGCTCTACCGCATCAGGCAGCTAAAATAGAAAACACAGCCGCATTTGAAGCACAGTTAGAACAGGCACTTTATTTTGCCATGATCACCTCTTACGCACAGGGCCTCCACCTGCTGGAACAAGCCTCCGCCGAATTCAAATACGAACTGAACCTGAAAGAGATCTCTCAGATCTGGCGCGGCGGATGCATCATTCGTGCGGTATTGCTCGAAGACATCTATCAGGCCTACAAAAAACAGCCGGAGCTTCCGCACCTGTATTCAGACGAAAGCATCCAGAACCAGCTGAAAGAAATCATCCCGGGCACGAGGACTGTAGTAACAACAGCGATAAACAACGGAATAGCCGTTCCATGCTTTGCCTCTGCCCTCACCTATTACGATTCCCTCAGGACAGACAAATCCCCATTGAACCTTACGCAGGCACAGCGCGATTTCTTTGGCGCACACACCTTTGAACGAACAGACGAAGAAGGCATTTTTCACGCCGACTGGAACGCAAACAATTAACCGATAACAACCGCAAATCATCGCAACATAATAACATTCTAATGAAAACAAGCCTCAACGTTAATCCAACCATAATTGTAATCTTTGGTGGAACCGGTGACTTAAATCTGCGCAAACTTGCGCCCGCTCTTTATAACCTTTACGCTGAGGGCTATATGCCCGAAAAATTCGCCATCATAGGTACTGCCAGAAGGCCGCTTACCGACATCAAGTTCAGAGAAACCCTCATGGACGGTGTGAACAGCTTTTCCCGGACTGGCAAAGTGGACAAAGACAAATGGGAAAGCTTTTCTCAGCACATCCATTACAACCCGATCGACGTTAAAGATTCAGCCTCGTTTGATGAACTTAAAGTAACCATAGATAAATTTAAGGACGACTTTGGAGCAGACACACAAATTGTGTATTACCTCGCCGTGTCACCAGAGCTTTTCCCTTCAATAGCAAAACGCCTGGCCAAATTTAAGCTGGCAGAAAATGAAGACAACTGCCGGATCGTGATCGAAAAACCATTTGGCAGAGACCTGGAAACCGCCCGCGAACTGAATGAACTGCTCAAAGAACGCTTCACAGAGAAGCAGATCTACAGGATAGACCATTACCTGGGTAAAGAAACCGTTCAGAACATCATGGCCTTCCGCTTCGCCAATTCATTTCTGGAACCCCTCTGGAACAGAAACTACATCGATCACGTACAAATCTCAGTGACAGAACAATTGGGCGTGGGCGACAGGGGCGGCTATTACGATGGCTCCGGCGCATTGAGGGACATGATCCAGAACCACTTGCTGCAGCTCCTCTGCATCATCGGCATGGAGACCCCGATCAACTTCGATGCCGACGAGATCAGGGATAAAAAAGTAGACGTACTGAAAGCCATGCGTCCTTTCTCTGCCGAAGACATCCGTTTCAATACCGTACGCGGACAATACACCAAAGGCTGGATCAAAGGAGATGAAGTACCCGGCTACCGTTCTGAAAAAGACGTAGACAAAGAATCAAATACAGAAACTTTTGCCGCCATCAAGTTCTTTGTAGACAACTGGCGCTGGAAAGGCATACCATTTTATGTACGTACCGGAAAACGTCTCGCACAGACCTCTTCCTTAATCACCATCCAGTTTAAAGATGTACCGCACCAGGTCTTTCCTGCATCAGTAACTGAACACTGGCAGCAAAACAGGCTCATCATCAGCATACAGCCGGAAATGAGTATCCGTTTACAGGTACAAGGCAAAAGACCGGGCCTCGACATGACATTAAACCCTGTCGATATGATATTTGACTACAAAGGCACCTACACCAACGAGTCTCCTGAAGCCTACGAAACACTGCTGCTGGATGTCATGACCGGTGACCAGACCCAATTTATGCGTGCCGACCAGGTAGAAATCGCCTGGGAATTGCTGATGCCGGTTGTCAATGCCTGGGAAACTAAAAAATCCCTGAGCTTCCCCAACTATTCAGCAGACTCCTGGGGTCCGGAAGATGCAGAAGCACTGATCGCCAGAGACGGCTTTCATTGGTTTACCCTGCCCTTAAACAAAGAAAAATAAACTGTAAATCCAGATAATGAACCTACTCATTTACAAAACCCAGGCAGAACTTTTTGAAGACCTGATCGAGTACATCGTCGCCATTGCAGACAAAGCCATAACCGAAAACGGACGTTTTAACTTTGTCCTGACAGGAGGCAATTCGCCCAAAAAGCTGTACGAATTGCTGGCTACTACCCATAAAGACAAAATAGACTGGAGCAAAGTATATTTCTTTTTTGGTGACGAACGCAATGTCATGCCTGATCATGAAAGCTATAATGGCCTGATGGCCAAAAAAGCCATTCTTGACCCTTTAAAGATAGCAGCCAGCCATATCTTTTATGTCGATACCACCCTGGCGCCCGAAAAAGCAGCGATAGAATACACAAAAGCCATCAGGGCACATTTCCAGGACACTGATCCCGTATTTGACCTGATCCTGCTGGGTATGGGCGATGACGCGCACACCGCATCCCTGTTTCCAGGCACCTCCATATTGAACAGCAAAGAAGTAGAAGCAGATTCCGTGTATGTCGAAAAACTTTCCACTTATCGCATCAGCTTTACCGCTCCGCTGATCAACAAGGCGAGCAACATTGCATTCCTGGTATTTGGAGAGTCAAAAGCCGTTGCGGTGAAACAGGTAGTAGAAGCCGCAGACCACAACACCAATCTGTATCCGGCACAGCTCATCCAGCCCGTAGACGGCAGCGTAACCTGGTTTATGGACAAAGCCGCTGCTGCTTTACTTGACAGTTAAAATAAAAATTTCAGAATACACACAAACAGGGCGCCCGAAAAGCGCCCTGTTTGCATTACCTGTCGAAAATAGTATATTCGGCTCCACAATAACCACCAGAAAAAAACCAGTTTATAAATATAAATGAAGAAGCTAATTATTTTAACAATTACCTGCATCGCATTATTAACCGCCTGCAACAGCAAAGGAACAAAAGACACAAAAGATGATGCAACTGACCTGACTGAACTCCCTAAATCCGACACCCTTAAGATAGATTTCAAGCCGCACTGGGACATGCTGCTCATCCTTACCATCATGCCCGATTCCATCACCACAAACTGGAAATGGACCAAACAGGACAGGATCGATTTCAGGGAAAGTATACAACAGCACAATTATTACGTAGACACCACCCTGGAAAACGGCATCATCACAAAATTCAATAACGACTACATTAAAACCCAAAGTGCTAAGGGAACTTTTGAGCTGGCCGCCTACCGCATTAAAGACGGACAATACGTGATACTGACTAAAGAAAAAACCAAAGACAAGCAATATTTCACCACCTACGAGTTATTCCGGATGGGCGCTGCGATTGTGCCTGAGAAAGAAATTATAGGAGACTACCGCAAGTATTTATTAAAAGATACGACCAGAATGGCCTGTTTTAAAATCCTCGATAAAAATGCCAGATTTGACTACGATCTCACTGAGCCCGGAAAATTGCGCATCAAACTTAAAGATGTATCCAAAGACGAAGCCGAAGGCTGTCTGACAGGCAATTCAGTTGCCCTCAAGTTTGATGAACGTGTAAGGCCTTTCGTCCTTGAAGGCATCAAATGGGAAGAAAAATAGCATCTTTTAATTAGATTTCTTCAGGTATTGATAGATCTCGCTATTGGTAGAAAGTACGACCGAGGTCTTCTCACTAAACGTCTTTTCAAGGGTCTCCATAGATTTCAGAAAGCCGTACAGACTTTGCGACTGGCCTGATTGGTTATAAGCAGCAGCATAAATCGCGGCAGCACTGGCATCAGCCTTTCCTTTAATCTCCTCGGCCCTTTTAAAGGCCGCAGATTGAATATTCTTCAGTTCGCGGTCTTTCTCCCCGTTTATCTTTGACGCTTCCCCCTGACCTTCCGATCTGAACTTGTCGGCAATCCGGAACCGCTCACTCTTCATCCGCTCATACACCTGCGCCTGTACCTCCTGCACATAGTTGATCCGTTTGAACCTGAAATCCAGTATCTTAATTCCCAGTTCAATCGCCTGCTTATTCGCCGACTTCAGGATCATCTCCTGCATTCTGTCACGGCCCACAGACACCACCGCCAGCGAATCGCCCAGCACCTCCCCTATCGAATCCAGTTCCGGCTTGCGGTTGCTGCTGCGCACCAGCTCTTCAATGTTATTCTTAGCGACCACATTCCTGGTTTCCCCATCCAGAATATCGTCCAGTCTGGACTGCGCCCCGCGCTCATTGGTTAGCCGTTTAAAAAACTGCAAAGGATCAGTGATCTGCCAGCGCGCATAAGTTTCCACAAAAATAAACTTCTTGTCTTTCGTAGGCAATTGGTTGGGATCACCCACCCATTCCATAAAACGCTTCTCAAAAACATTGGCCGTTTGTATAAAAGGCATTTTGAAATTTATGCCCGGCGTGGTAATGGCACTGCCGATCGGCCTGCCAAACTGGGTAACCACCACCTGCTCATACTCTCTTACCGTAAAACTGCTGGTTATCAGGCACAGCAATACAAATAAAGCCGCAACCCCCATTATAATCTGTCTTCTCATCTTAGTCTTTTTTGGTGTTTTCTTTGTTCAGCTGCATTTGCAGCAAAGGCAATACATTAGCGCCGTTCTGATCGGTAATGATGACATTTCCAAGTTTAGAAAGGATGGTGCTCATGTTCTCCAGGTAGATCCGTTTTTTCGTGACCTCAGGAGCTTTCACATACTGGCTGTAAAGATCATTGAACCGGACCGCCTCACCCTGGGCATTGTTTACCCTTTCAATGGCATAGCCCTCCGCTTTCTGAATAGTTGCCTTGGCCTCACCGCTTGCCTTTGGAATCACTTTATTGTATTCAGACTTGGCACGGTTGATCAGCGTTTCTTTCTCCTGCTGGGCCTCATTCACTGCATTGAACGCAGCTTTTACCGGATCAGGAGGATTCACATCCTGCAGCACCACCTGCTCCACCTTGATGCCCATATTGTATTCATTGCAGATCTGCTGGATCAGCTGATGCAGTTTGACCGTGATTTCCGTACGTCCGATGGTCAGCACCTCGTTGACCGTCCGGTCACCCACAATTTGCCGGGTTGCAGCCTCAGAAATATTCCTCAGCGTACTTTCAGGATTCCGTACCTTAAACAAATAATTGTACGCATTATTGATCCTGTACTGTACCACCCATTCTACATCGGCCAGGTTAAGGTCACCGGTAAGCATCAAAGACTCATCCTGCAAGCCCTCCTTTGAATATTCTGAAGGCGACTCGACGTCACCCGCAGCAGAAGACCTGAACCCAAATTCCAGCTTTTGCTGCCGCTCTACAGGCACTTTATGAACCGTCTCTAAAAAAGGGATCTTAAGGTTCAGGCCCGGCTCCACAGTACGGGTGAATTTTCCCATCCTGGTGATGACACCCACTTCCTCCGTACCAATCTGAAAAATGGTACCCCAAAGTATAATGATCACCGCAAGTCCGATTAAAATGAACCTTATATTTTGCTGGACTCTGGCCCACAAAGTTGACTGCGTAAAGCCACTGCTATAGTCCCTTTCTTTAAATTCCATTTGTATTTCCTGATAAAATCCTGTAAATCCGGCACAAGCCGCTGAGAAAGGTACTTAAAATCGCTTACTTCCACAAGATTACGCAAACCATTATATTCACAAGATAGTTACAAAACCAAAATCATCCAGACCGTATCTTGGCACTGCTGGGTAAGCCAGCTTGCCTCAGCAAAAAATTGCCACACAAACCGACCCGATGACACCATGAAAAAAGAAATGGAAAAAGAAACAACCGGAATACCACGCCGTGATTTTTTAGGCAACATTTCAAAAGCCGGCATATTGGGCACATTGGCCGCACTCGGGGCCTCAGTTCCCGGCAGTTCCGCAGCCGCTGTACTCCAGTCGCTGACTGCCGAACCCGCAGAAGGGCACGTATTCCTCACCAAACCCTACCTGCAGCTTCCCAATCCCGACAGCATGACCATCCGGTGGATCACCAATAAGCTTTGCTACAGTTGGGTCGAATACGGCGAAGGCGACAATACCCATACCAAAGCACATCATGTCATAGAAGGGCTCGTAGATGCCCACAACAGGATCAACAAGGTTACCCTGTCTGGCTTAAAACCCGGCACCAAATACAGCTACAAAGTCTGTTCTAAAGAAATCGTGGACTTTCAGCCTTATGCCCTGAAATACGGAGAGACCATCAGCAGCGAAACCTACACCTTTACCACACCGGAAGAAAACCCTGACACCGTTTCCTGGCTCATCATGAACGACATCCACGACAGGCCCCTTTCCATTCCGCACCTCATGAAACTCAATGGTTCAGACCATTACGATTATGTGTTTTACAACGGCGACATCTTTGACTATCAAACAGATGAAAAACAGATCATCGACCACATGCTCAACCCTTCAACCGAGGCCTTTGCCAGCACCAGGCCATTTCTGTACGTACGCGGGAACCACGAAACCCGCGGGAAATTCAGGGGCGAACTGAAAAATTATTTCTCCAGCAAAGACGACAAGGGATTCTTCGCTTACCAGTGGGGACCCGTTTTTAACCTGGTGCTCGACACCGGTGAAGACAAACCTGACGACGCCCCGGTATATGCGGGAATAGTCGATTTTGATGGTTACAGAAGAGAACAAGCCAAATGGGCTGAGGAAGTCATGAGATCTGCCGCGTTTAAAACGGCAAAATTCCGGGTCGTCATGATGCACATTCCCCACTTCCATTCCGGCGACTGGCACGGACCAATGCACTGCCGGGAACTGTATGCGCCCTTATTTGCAAAATATAAAGTGGACATGGTCATCTCCGGCCACACTCATAAATATGGCGTATGGCCACCCTCCGCAGAGCATCCCTATCCGATCATCATCGGCGGCGGGCCGAAGGATGGAAGCCGCACACTCACAAAGGTCACTGCAAACAAAAAGACACTGAACCTGACCATGCTTAAAGATGACGGTACAGAGGTAGGAAAATACACGATCAACAGGTAATCCGAAGCAGCTGATCTGCTTTTAACTGGGAATACTATACTTTAATCCGTTCAGTAATGACAGTATTGCTTTCCGGGTTCAGACCTCTCAGCTCTACATACCTCACATTCGGCAGCCAGAATGAACCGCCCTCGATGCGCACAAAGATCCGGTCCAGCAAAAGTTTCTTATTGTTTACGGTCACATACACATGAAATTTCTTGTCGGCCTCGGAACGCTGTAAATATAAAGCGAGCTTTTTGTGCGATACAAATCTCAGTTCAAAATGATCTTTGCCCAGCTCCTTTGCGTGCACGCCATAGGCAAATTTCTTCTGTACATAGCTCATGTCCTGTTTCTTGCCACCCTCGCCATACCTGATCCAGTAACCGATGACCGGTTCCTCCCGGTCCACAACGCCATCTTTTACATTCAGTTCATAAATGAGCGTATTGAGGTTTGGATCTCTTTGCAGGTAAAACAACTGGTTGGCAATCCCTTTTGGAGTTGGGAATTTCAGAGGCGAAGGATTGCTCGTATCGCCGGATTGCGCCGGCACAGAAAACGCAGAAAACAACAGCAGCACCACAGAAACCGCAACAAAAGAGACATTTACCTTATTCATCGAAAAAAATTTAGTCGGCAAAGATAGTCAGAAATTATACGGTTTAATACACCGCATTATCCCGGTTCTGTAATTTTCGAGAAAAATTATCAACTCATGATCTCTAAAACTCATTTTCAATGCTCACACTTTGATTATTTATTTCTTTTCTACAAACCAACAATCTCTTCAATTGAAAGATCTGTAGCACCAGCAATAATTTCAAGGCTGATGCCCTTAATCTTCAAGTTTTTGGCAATCGCTTTTTTTTCAACCAATGCTTTCAGCCGTTCTTCTTCACGACCTTCTTTACGACCTTCTTCAAGACCTTCCTTTTTTCCTCCTGCAAAATTGGCTGTATTTTTATTGTCCCAGCCCACTTGTTCTTTTGTTCTGTACATGTCTCGTTCCTCCTTTGTTAATTTTGAATATTTTGCTAAGTAAAAAAATTGATCCAACTCTGGTGCATTTAAAAAAGGTGGCACCGTATTCATTTTTTCAGCATGTTTAATCGCATAAATCCACTGATCCAGTATGCTACTTAGTGCATCCCCTTCTTTTTTAAACTTCTCAATCTCCAAATAAATAAACTCTAGTTTATCATAGAATCGTTCCCCTGTTTCTTTATAATTTAAAGTAACACTATGAAGATAGCTTTCGGCTTTACTATTTGGAAGACTGAAATCTGCCAATAAACAAACTACATAAATCTCTTTAAGGTCATATTCCCAATCTGGATCTCCTTTTGGAGCCTGATCGCTGATCAGTCTGCTTGCATAAAATATTGATCTTTCCTTAAAATATATCTGTTTTACACGCTGTACTTCAACCAAAAACGTCGTTCCATCAATATCTGTGCAAACAACATCAAATGCCGCATTACGTTCAGAATCAATCTCACCCGGATATTCATTTTTGCCATAGGCAATCGTATGAACACACCGTTTTCCCTCCAATACTCCGTTAAGAAAAGACCTAAGCACCTCCTTACTCGTTTCAGAAGCGAATATTTTTTTGAAGAACTTATCCCGAAAAGGGTTAATGTAGGTGATAGCAGCATTCTTATTTCTAAGAACATACTCCGCTCCCGGCTCGCTGATGATATTGTCTAATAATTCTTCCTCCAATTTGTCCAGGACTCTTTCCATTACTCGCCTAAATAATAAGTTAAGCCAAATATACCAAGAACAACTAAAACAAACAATTATTTCTTAATAATTAATATATTGTGATTAAACAATAAATATTGGTTGTTCATACAATATTTTGACAAGCATAAAAGGATTTAATAGGTTGCTTTTTTTAGCGAAATGCGAATGGGAATTCTATATACAAGCTATCACCCTGGGCATACCTATCTACCGCAGCCTGCAAAATCATTGCCTTTTCCTTTACCGGATTGAATACCAGGGAACTGGACGATATGCCCCCCCTGTTATACACCAGTTTGGGGTAGTTCAGCTGGTATTCCCCTATTATCCCAGATTTTTGTATGCCAATGATCAGGGATTTTACAGCTCAATTCTTCCGGCATACACGCTATCGGAAATGCTTTGCCTGTCATCGGCGATAAAAGCCACATAGACCTCGATTGAAGTATCTTTTTTCTGACTATAATGGTCTGTTTTTCTATAATCGATCTCCAGAACATCCTCACCTGCAGTCCTTCTCGCACCACTAAGCACATAAGAAGTCTCTTTGCTGACCGGCAGATAGGCCAGCATCATCACCTGGTCTCTTCTCCGCTCACGGCTAAGCCCCGGGTTTATCTCCCACTTGATCCTGAGCTGATTGTCCTCCAGCTCAACGGTCGGATTCAAAGGCGGCATCAGCGTGCCTTTACTCACGATGATCTTACTGTAATCCAGTTCAAAATCAGGGAATTCGCCTTTAATGGCGTCTTTGATATTGTAAGAAACTGCATTGTTCTGGGCAATTTTTGTAGTTCCCTCCACATCCAGTTTAAAGCCGACATTTGTGAAACCATTTATGACGGAAATAAAGGCTTTTACCAATTTAAATTTTAAATTTACAGCCTGCTGGGCTGGTGTCCTTGCCTTTTTCTTTTTAGGTTTAGCAGGCGACATCCTGAGCACCGCCTGGCCTTTGCGGACGTAGCCAACAGTGTTGGCCAATTTGCCAACGATGGGACCAAAAATCCCTTCTAATAAACGCGCCATTCTTACTTTTGGTTTAAGCGGAACTCCATTATTCCTTAGCACAAAGTTAACAATAAGTCTACATACAGTAGTAATTTAATTTTGCTTTTTTTATGATTTTATTCTGCTTTAATATTGCTTTTTTATTGCTTGAGCAAAAGGATAGCAAAACAATAGCAAAAGAAAAGCAAAAGGATAGCAAAAGAAAATGTGAACACAACCACCACTTACTATTGACCGATTGCTGATTTAAATGCTATTGATTTGCTTGTCTAAACGTGTGAAAACAGGACTGATAGATTGGCTTGTATAGATATACGAATAATAAGTGCAGGAACCATTGCCTTGAGTTTCATTACAGCCCCTTATTCAGTGTTGTTTGCAACCACAATAAATGACCCTTAAAGCTGTACTGTCAGGATGAAAATCAGTCCTTCTGTTCACGTTTTAGATTTTCGTTTTATCGGTTTATGATTTAGTGAACAGAACAAATGACAATTAATTACAGTTTAATTACCTAATATACAATGTATTAATTATAAAAGAAATGACAGAATATCCTTTCTCTGAGGTATTTTCTTTACCTGTTTCTGCGTCATAATGAACGGAATGAACATAAAACAATCACTCCGGTGTCTGTAAGTTTGGTATACTATACAATTCTGTAATTTTTTATCCTAAATTTTGAGCAGAGTTGATAGGAAGGGGAAATCAAACTATCGCTCAGGTGTTGAAAGGAAGACGTGCACATATTGTTCTAACGGGCCTACTATTTACAGTAATGTTGATGGTACTTGGGGGAAGTAGTGCGAGGGGGCAAACCCCAACGTATGCTACTGGATCTGATGATGGAGTTTCAGGTATCTGTTTGTTATGTGGTGTAAATAATCCAAATCGGGCAGCAAGTACCTCCAGTTTGACCGACTTTTCTGACTTCACAGTTACGTTAGGGTTAGGTTCAGTTTCTGTTTATCAAACTTTGATATTTCCTTCTGTCAATACACAACAAGGGTGCGATGAGGTTGTCGTCCATATCGGAAATTCTAGTAATGTATTAACAGCCAATCTACTAACAGGTGTATCCATTGGGACGTGGAATGGAAGTACTTCAAACAATGATGCAATAACTATTAATTCGGCAACATTAACATTGCTTGGGGGGGGGAACGAAGCCGAAATTCGCTTTAAACCAACCGCGAAGTTTGATAGAGTAAGGGTTACATTGTCTTCAGCTCTACTTTCAGCCAATTTGGGAACTTTTCGGTTATACTTCGCTTATAAAACAGCTAAGATTCCGTCACTAGCTACTATTTCATCGCAGTCAATTTGTGATGGACAGTCCTTTGATTTAACATCGATTAATCCGGCTGATAATAATAATTATACAGGAGGCAGTTACACTTGGTCGACCATGCAAGGAGGAAGCGCAATCTCAACAACGGTAACCCCACCTGTAGGAACTACTACGTATTGGGTTCGCTATACCAAGGATGCCTGTTATGACGACAAAAGTTTCCAAATAACTGTCAAGCCATTACCAACTTTTACAAGTAGCTTAACCAGTTCTGTTTGCAGTGGTAGTACCTTTTCTTACTCCGCTATAGGTGGTATTTCAGGCACCACATTTTCCTGGACTAGAGCTGTTGTTAGCGGAATAAGCAATGCCAGTGGAACAGGCAACTCGAACTCAATTTCCGAGACATTAATAAACACAACATCGTCACCAAAAAATGTCACCTATGTTTTTAATCTTACTGCAAACGGTTGTAGTAGTAGTTTTAATTTAGTTGTTACGGTAAATCCGCAACCTTCACTAGCTTCCATTACATCACAATCAACCTGTGTTGGTCAATCGATAAACTTAACAACTTTGAATCCAACAGACCAGACTGGAACATCTGGAGGTACATACATATGGTCTTTAACACAAGGCGGTGCAGCTCTTCCTTCAACAACAATAACTGGATCAGCAGGTACATATACTTATTGGGTTAGATATGCGAAAGACGGTTGTTATAGCGATCAAAGTGCATCTGTAACCTTTAACACAATACCAGCCACACCTAGTGTGTCTGCGCCTTCGATTTGTACAGGAAGCTACGGGGTTTTTAGCATCATAAGTCCGGTAGTTGGGTATGTTTACAATTGGTACACAGCTTCCACGGGAGGTTCTCCGATAGCAACGGGCACAACTTATACTACACCCGGAGCTTTAAGTAGCACTGTTACATTTTTTGTCGAAGGGGTAAATGGGACTTGTCCTAGTGCAACTCGGGGGGCTGTAACAATAACGGTAAATCCCAAACCTCCCTCCCCTCACGTCAATATCAGTTCAAATTAAAATAAATTATAAACAACAGTTAAAATTCAAAATCATGAAAACAAACTACTTAATCTTCAAAACATTGTTAACTATCATGTTAACCGGAGTTTTCTCTAGTGTGATTGCTCAAACATCAATCAGTAGCCTTGCTGAATTTACCACAGCCAACGCTAAAATTACAGACCTAACACAAATAATATGCGCAACAAAGCAGGTTCAATTGAGTGTTCCACCAACATCTGGAATCACTTATGTTTGGGAAACAAGGACAAATGACGATACTGGATTAGGAACAGGGACACCCCTAACGGCCAACACTGGTAGCTTTACAGAGGTCCCCCCTGCACCAGGTTTTTACACATACAAATTAAAAGCAACAAACACAGCAACTCAGTGTTCGGAAATTTTCGAACAGGTAGTATTTGTAATGCCGGCAGCTACGTTAACCATTACACCTCCATCAGATGTTAACGCTTGTACCAACGAAACTACTGCGACGTTTGCATTTACTTCATCTATTGGCAGTAATACAGTTGGAACTTTAACATTTCCAGTAGATTATGAATGGTTCTCTAAAAAAGGAACCGATGCTGAAGTAGCAATTGCAAATAGCAACAATGCGAATCTGACTGTTCCAACATTTAGTGCTGACGGCGTGTATCAGATTTATGCAAGAGCTACGTTTAAATTAAAACCAGCATGTGCTCCAGCAGAGTCTAACAAACCAACTATTACCATAACTCCTGCTCCTGATAGACCAGTTATTACAATTGCATCCAACTAACTTAAAGAGTTAGTTACCCCTGTTTATCATGATTAACGGAAAGATAAGATTTGCGTCTGGTCTGCTGTTGCTTAGTGCAACGGCAGGCTTTGCGCAATCTACTGGTCCGCCGGTAGTGACGATCAAGCAAGGGTCGTCGGTAAAATTGCGGGCCAATTCTGTTAATGCAACCACTTACCAGTGGTTAAGGAATGGGATTCCTATACAAAATGCGACGCTTCCCGATATTGAAGTGAA
The DNA here is from genome assembly GCF_030244015.1 of Pedobacter ginsengisoli. Lineage (GTDB taxonomy): Bacteria > Bacteroidota > Bacteroidia > Sphingobacteriales > Sphingobacteriaceae > Pedobacter > Pedobacter ginsengisoli. The sequence goes on along the minus strand of NZ_JASSYX010000001.1, from coordinate 950,668 downwards.
AGATGCGGGGACGTATAAAGTTGTAGCCTACAATAAAGAAGGCTGTGAGTCAGATGTTTCTGATGCGGTCGTGGTCCTTGTGGAACCGGTAAATCCGCGGAAAGCAGATATGATGGTTAAAAAAGATGCGGACCTGAGGTCTGTTGGCGTGGCTGATATCTATGAATACCAGATCGTGGTGACCAATAAGGGTGCAGATCAGGCCACCCAGATCATGGTGACTGATGTACTGCCGCCAGAGGTGACGCTGGAACAGTTCCTGACAACTACAGGCACTGCACGGTATGACAATGGATCGAGGGCGGTCAACTGGGAAATCATGAGCCTGGACAGCGGAAAAACGGCACAGATCAACATCCGGGTGAAGGCGGCAAGTCCGGGGCTGGTGAAAAATACAGCTACGGTGACTGCGTTTGAGGTCGATCCGGATCTTTCCAATAACAGCTCAACGCATGAAAAGACCATTGTAGACATCATGGTTCCGAACGTGTTTACGCCAAATGGCGACAACAAGAACGATACGTTCATGATACCTGGTCTTGAAAAATATGAGGCCAATGAGCTGACCATCATCAACAGATGGGGTGCTACAGTATACAGTAAAAAAGGCTATAAAAATGACTGGACAGGGGATTCTTTAGCTGAGGGCACTTATTATTATTTGTTAAAAGTAAAAGCAGGAGGCAATAAATGGGAGGTCTACAAGGGCTATGTGACCTTGCTGAGAGGAAAGAGATAAGAAAATAAACAGAAGGATAACTTAACCGGATAATCACCGACTAGTTGAATGCTGACTTTATATACTTGCGGCATAAAGTAACGACATGCCTCAAAAACCCAGTAAATACATCAGCCCATTACTAGATTTTAGTTTTAAAAAGATCTTTGGTTCTAGTCCCAACAAAGATTTGCTGATCGCTTTTCTGAATGAGATCTTTAAAGGCAGGAAAGTGATCACTGACCTTATATATAATAAAAACGAACATCACGGCGACAACAAGGAGGAAGCGACTGCGGTGTTTGATCTGCTCTGCACTGGAAATATGGGTGAAAAGTTCATTATCGAAGTACAACACAGTGACCCTATTAACTTTAAAAAAAGAGGAATTTATTATACTTCACGCGTAGTCAGCGAACAGGCTCCGAAAGGCAAACTCAAAAGCTGGCTGTACAATATTACCGAGGTCTATTTTGTAGCCATTATTGAAAAGCCTATTGAGAAGAATTCAACCGACGACCGTTATCTTCATGATGTATGTCTCTGCTACAGAGACACTGGTGAAATATTTTATGAAGGATTGGGCTACACTTATATTGATTTGAGTAACTTTGTGAAGACGGAGCAGGAATGCAGTACCCAACTGGATACGTGGCTTTATTCGCTAAAGCACATGGACGAAATGGATGAGCTTCCAGCACACCTTAAAAAAACAATTTTTGAGAAGTTGTATAACATTGCAGAGTATTCAAAAATGAGCAAGGAGGAACAAAAGATGTATGATCAGAATCTAAAACGTAAGTGGGACAATGAGGCCGCCTTTGCTTTCCGCGAGGAAAAGGGAAAGTATGAAGGGAGATTGGAAGGAAAATTAGAAGAGAAAATAGAAGTCGCCTCTAAAATGATAGCTGAAGGCATCGCCGTTGAACTGATCTCAAAATGCACAGGACTCTCGGTTGAAGAGATAGCAAAGCTTCATTCTTAGATTTAACTGCTCACAGCCCCGTAAACTCTGCCTTATATTCAGATGGTTTCTTCAGCATCACCTCTTTGAACTGTTTATTGAAATTGGACAGTGTGTTGAACCCGCATTCATAGGAAATGGTGGAAACCGGCATGTCGGTTTCGATCAGCAATTTGCAGGCATGCTTGATCCGCAGTTCGGCAATGAATTTGGAAAAGGGCTTATTGTTTTTTATCGTAAAATAACGGCTGAATGATGTGGGCGTCATAAACAGCATTTCTGCAAGTTCCGGCAAGGATATCCTCTTGCGGAAATTAGCCAGCGCATATTCATAAACTTTATTCATCCTGTCGGTTTCGTTCTCTTTGAAGGGGCCGCTGTATTCGGTATGCGAAATGTAGTGGTACTCTTTGGAATGCGCCAGGATGTCGAGGATCTTCAGCAGCTGGATCAGGCTTTCCAGACCACGCATATGGATCAGTTCTTTCATCAGCTCAATCACCTGATCTCTTTTTTCACCATAAAATTCCAATCCTCTGGCAGCTTTCTTAAATAGCTTTTTGAGCAGGAGCATCTCCTCTTTTTCCATCATGTGCTCGCCCAGAAAGTTTTCCTGCAGGTAGATGACAATGCCCTGTATGCCCAGGTGGTTGTCCCTTTTGAAGTAGGCTTCGTCGCTGCGCCACAGGTGCGGCAGATCGGCGCCTGTGAATACCAGTTCGGTATCACGAAAGGATTTGATGCTGTCGCCGATAAAACGCGTGCCGGTGCCTTTCAATACCACAAAAAGCTGGTATTCGGAATGTGAATGCCAGGTAGGATCAAAATGTTTGTCTTCCAGTTCTTTGATGACGAACATCTGTGTTTCGGGAATGGTGGATTTGTGGATGGCGACCTTCATCTGCTTTATGTTGACTGATATTATTACAATAATAGCAAATATAATGACATAATACAGTCAGAATCAGACAAAAAAGAAAAAGGTTTTGCAGCCTTATTTGCGGAGATTAGTTTTTGTAAAGAAGTATCTAACCAAATCATTTTAATTCATGAAAAAATACCTTGCTATTTTTGTCATCTGTCTGGCGGCCATTATCAATTTCAAGGGCACGTTTATAAACGATACAAAATCCAATAGTTTAGCGGACCCGAAGTCCCACAGACTCGAAATCCTGCTCCTTGGGCACAAGAGCGAGCATCATTTTTCAGAGAAATTCGCGGAAATCATTTCGCAGCAATTCTTTAAAAATGGGATCAACATTTCCTATACCACAGATCCTGATGATCTGAATGCAGACAACCTTTCAAAATACGACGGGCTGATGATCTATTCAAACCACGACCAGATTACACCTTCGCAGGAAAAGGCACTGCTGGATTATGTAAAAAGCGGTAAAGGTTTTATTCCTGTACACTGTGCTTCTTTTTGTTTCCAAAACTCGCCGGAATATATCAATATGGTGGGCGGACAGTTTAAAACCCATAAAACAGGTGATTTTGCCGCGACTATTGTGGATAAAAAACATCCGGTGATGAAAGGTGTAAATGCGTTTACCACCTGGGATGAGACTTATGTTCACGATAAGATCGCCAAAGATATCCATGTGATTACTGAACGTGTGGAAGGTGACCACCATGAGCCTTATACCTGGGTCAAAAAATATGGCAAGGGCAAGGTATTTTATACTGCATACGGGCATGATCAACGTACCTGGAAAAACCCGGACTTCCTGAAATTACTGGAAAACGGTGTGCTTTGGGCAGTCAATGATGCTGCCAAAAAAGATTGGAACAAACTGGCTAAACCAACGGCTGAATATTCTGATGCCAAGCTTCCGAATTACGAAAAAAGACCGGGCGGTTTTCAATTGCAGGCGCCTTTGAGCCCTGAGGCATCGCAGCTGATGACGCAGGTTCCGGCGGACTTTAAGATGGAACTGTTTGCTTCTGAACCGGATATCCTGAAACCCATTGCCATGGCATGGGATGAGCGGGGCCGTTTATGGATTGTAGAGACCATAGACTATCCGAATACGGTAAGGGATGTGAAAGGTGAAGGTCAGGACAGGATCAAGATTTGTGAGGATACCAATGGTGACGGCAAAGCGGACAAGTTCACGATTTTTGCGGATAAGTTTAACATCCCGACCAGCATCGTTTTTGCTAATGGCGGGGTCATCATTTCGCAGGCTCCTGATTTTATCTTTTTGAAAGATACGGATGGCGACGATAAGGCGGATGTCCGTGAAAAACTGATTACCGGATGGGGCACATTTGATACACACGCTGGTCCTTCCAACCTGAGGTATGGACTGGACAACCAGGTTTGGGGTACGGTGGGCTATTCCGGCTTTAAGGGAACTTTTGGCGGTCAGGAATTAAAGTTCGGACAGGGTGTATACCATTTCACCAAAGATGGCAAAAACCTGGAATTCCTGGGTGCAACCAGCAACAATACCTGGGGTCTGGGCTTTTCTGAGAACAATGATGTATTGATTTCTACTGCCAACAACACACACAGTGCCTTTTTGGGCATTCCTTCACCTTATCTGGCTAAGATCGGTGTAGCACCTAATAAGGCTGTGGACAAAATAGACGGCCACTATGCGATGCATGTGGTCACCAAAAATCTTCGTCAGGTAGACGTATTTAATGGTTTTACTGCCGCAGCAGGTCACAGTTTGTACACGGCAAGGAATTTCCCGAAAGAATACTGGAACCGCATTGCTTTTGTGAATGAGCCTACTGGACGTGTGGTGCACCAGGCGGTCATAGAGCCTAAAGGTTCGGGCTTTGCGGAAAAAGACGGCTGGAATTTTGTTGCCAGTGCGGATGAGTGGTTTGGGCCTGTGGCAACTGAAGTAGGACCTGACGGCTCGGTCTGGGTACTGGACTGGTACAATTTCATCATTCAGCACAACCCTACTCCTCCGGGATTTGAGAATGGAAAAGGTAATGCTTACATCAATCCGCTGAGGGACCGTACCCATGGCAGGATTTACAAGATCACTTACAACAAGGCGGTGCCTTCTAAAATAAAATCACTTGACAAAAATAATGACCAGTCACTGATCGGCGGATTGAAAAGCGACAATATGTTCTGGCGCACAACCGCGCAAAGGCTGATCGTGGAATCGGGAAAAAAATCGATCGTTCCGGAACTGTACAAACTGATCCGTGATAAATCGGTGGATGCGCTGGGCATTAACCCGGGAGCGATCCACGCGCTATGGACCTTGCATGGTCTGGGTCTGCTGGACGGATCAAATACTGAAGCGTTCGGTGTTGCTGTTGAAGGACTTAGTCATCCTTCTGCCGGTGTGCGTAAGGCCGCATTGCAGGTATTGCCTGCGAATTCAGCTGCTTTGGCAGCAATAACAAAGGCGGGACTACTGAATGATGCCAACCTGAATACCCGCCTGGCGGCGATACTCAGGATCGCTGACCTTCCGGAATCGGCGGAAGCGGCCAAGGAACTTCAGGCAGCTGCAGGTTTAAGTCAGAACAGCGAAGACCGCTGGATCAGCGTGGCGCTTAAAGTGGCCATTGCCAAACACGAAAAAACAGCTGGTGCCGATGCGCATGCGGGCCATGTCATGCCTGCTGGCGACAACAAAATGCCTGCTAAAGACGGTCAGGCCAAGGGCACTGCTGATGCTGCCGGAAAGGCGGACCAGGTGATTAAGATCAGCCCGATCGTAAATGCAATGAAGTTTGCGCAGAAATCATTTACCGTGAAAGCGGGAAGTACCGTTGAGCTGGTATTTGACAATATTGACTTCATGCAGCACAATGTGCTGATCCTTCAAAAAGGAAGTATGGACAAGGTGGGAGCAGCGGCAGATAAAATGGCGCAGGATCCTAAAGGAGCTGAAAAACAATATGTTCCGAATATGCCGGAGGTATTGTTTCACACACCTTTGGTAAATCCGGAAGAATCGTTTAAATTGAGGTTTAAAGTCCCTGCTGTTGCGGGCGACTATCCGTTCATCTGTTCTTTCCCGGGCCACTGGAGGATCATGAACGGGGTAATGAAAGTAACCAAATAGACCGATATGCCTTTAAATGTAACTTATGGAGTAAGCACCTGGTTGTGGACCTCTCCTTTTCAGACTTCCTCCATAGAAGAGCTCTTTCCAAAAATAGCAGCAATGGGCTTTGATGCCGTAGAAATTGCGGTAGAAGATCCGGGACTGATTGATGGGGAAGCGGTAAAAGCCGGACTAGAGAAGTACGGTTTGAAAGCGGTGATCTGCGGGGCTTTCGGGCCGACACGTGACCTGACCAATGAAGATACCTCAGTGCATGAGAACTGCTTTAGATATATTGAGGCCTGCCTTGATTTCTGTGTTCTTTGGGACATTAAGATCTTTGCCGGCCCTATGTATTCTGCTGTCGGTAAGGCCAGGATGGTGCCGCCTGAGCAAAGAAAAAAAGAATGGAACCTGGCGGTTTCCAATCTGCGTGTGGTCTGCGATATGGCAGCCCAGCGTGGCGTGAAACTGGCCATTGAGCCGCTGAACCGCTTTGAATCTGACCTGGTGAATACAGCTAAGGATGCGGTACGGCTGGTCAATGACATTAACCACCCTGCTGCTGGGATCCTGCTGGACGGTTTTCACATGAGTGTGGAGGAGCGTGACCTGGAGGCAGCCGTCAAACTGGCCGGCGATAAATTGTTCCATGTGCAGGTTTCTGAAAATTACAGAGGCTCGCCCGGAACGGGTCAAACCCGCTGGGACCGTCTGAAAGCTGGTCTGGAAGCTGTAAATTATCAGGGCATTGTGGCAATAGAGAGCTTTACACCTGAGATCAAGGAACTCGCTGAAGCAGTTTGCATCTGGTATCCTTTTGCGGATGACCAGGATGAATTTGCTGCTGACGGCCTTAAATTCTTAAAATCATATTTCAATACATAAAATGGAACAGAAAAAAATCAATATCGCCATAGTTGGGTTAGGCTTTGGCGCGGAGTTTATTCCGATTTATCAGAAACACCCTAATGCGAACATGTATGCGATCTGTCAGCGTGACACAGAGAAACTGAACGCGATCGGTGATGCTTTTGGGATCTCCAAAAGGTATTCGGATTACGACGAGCTGCTGAAAGATCCTGAGGTGCATGCGGTGCACATCAACACGCCGATCCAAAGCCATGCGGAGCAGTCTTTGAAAGCGCTAAGGGCAGGCAAGCACGTGGCTTGTACAGTACCAATGGCCACTACTGAAGACGAGTGCCGTCAGATCGTGGAAGCGGTAAAGGAAACCGGGCTGACTTATATGATGATGGAAACGGTGATCTACAGCCGGGAGTTTTTGTTTGTAAAGGAGCTTTATGAAAGCGGCGCAATGGGCAAGCTGCAGTTCCTGCGTGCTTCGCACCAGCAGGAAATGGCGGGCTGGCCGGGATATTGGGAAGGCCTCCCTCCTATGCATTATGCGACGCATTGCGTTGGTCCTGTTCTGGCTTTGGCCAAAGCTGATGCGGAATATGTGTCTTGTTTTGGATCGGGAACTATTGATTCAGATTTAATTTCTAAGTATGGTTCTCCATTTGCGGTGGAAAGCTGTCACATTAAGTTCAGGGACTCTGATCTGGCTGCTGAGGTGACAAGATCACTGTTTAATACTGCAAGGCAATACAGGGAGAGTTTTGACGTCTACGGCTCTAAAAAGACCTTCGAATGGACTTTGGTAGAGCATGAAGAGTCGGTGATCCATACCGGTGAAACGCCAGAGAAGGTCACCATTCCGGACTATGCGTATTTGCTGCCAGAGGAAATTCAGCATTTTACAACGGGCGGAGTTTATGATGCGGACAGCAACCAGCATTTGTCATTTATACAGGGTTCTGGTCATGGGGGTTCACACCCGCATTTGGTTCATGAGTTTTTAACTGCTTTGGTTGCAGGCAGGGAACCTTTCCCGAATGCCAGACAATCTGCGAATATTACCTGTGTGGGTATACTTGCCCATGAGAGTGCAATGAATGGTGGTAAAAGGATCGATTTGCCTGCGTTTACGCTGGAATAGTTATTATCGGTCGTCATCAGCTCTTAGTTTCGAAAACGAGCGCTTGCCTATTTGGCAGCGCTCGTTTTTAGTATGTGGTTACCTGGTTCCAGTTCGAAGGTAACATAACCTTCTTTACTGCCTACTTTCTTTACTTTTTTAGCTTCATAGCTCAGGTTGGTGGCCTCTTTTTCCGAAAGTTCAAGGGTTGCGCGGCAGTTTGGCGGAACAGTGACCTGCACGGCTACCTGCCCGTCTTTTCTCTGCCAGGAGGTTTTGATCAGCCCTGCGGGTGAATCATAGGTTGCTTTGGCCCATGGCATCTGTGCTGCTGTAAGCAATGGCAGCCTGACAATGAACTTTTGGAAACCCGGCGATTGCGGGTCCTGACGGATGCCCGCCATTCCATCTATATACCAGGCTCCGGGATACAGGTAAGAGCTGTGGAGCAATGAATGTCCCGGCAGGTCTTTTTCCCACATCTCCCAGATCGTGGTGGCATCGTTTGCTTTCATATAGCCCCAGCCCGGATAGGTGGTCTGAGAAGTCATGGAGTAGATGAGGTCGTCACGGCCCAGATTCCTTAACAGTTTGAACAGAATGGCACCGCCGGTAATGCCCACATGGATGTGCCCCTTTTTATTGACCAGTATTTCTTTTTCCAGCCTTTTCATCACGTCGTCACGCAGGTTTGCAGGCGGCACCCCGGCCAATAAGGCCGCAGCCAGATTGGCCATAGAGCCATCGGCGTAACTTTGGTCTGCTGCATTGTAGAATTTGGAATGGATGGCTGCTTTATAAGTTTCTGCCTGCTTTTCCCAGGCTTCCGCTTCTGTGTTCCTGCCGATGGTCCTGGCAATCTTTGCTGCGGTAAGCAGGTTGAAAACCCGGTAGCTGTTGTTGAGGCATACGGTTTCAGGCTTATTGTTGTTCATGCCTTCTGCTGTGGCATTTGGCCAGAGCCAATCGCCCAGGAAGTCCCATGAACCGCCATAGCGCTGCAGCAGGTTGTCTTTGGTGTTGAGGTCAAGGAAGGACAGCCAGCCTTTGACCAGTTCAAAGTTCTTTTCGAGCACACGTTTATCGCCTTCATGCTGATAGATGTACCAGGGAAGGGTCACAACAATGCCGCCCCATGCGGGGCCACCTCCGCCCATATACGTGGGTGCACTATGGGGTACGATCCCGTTGTTCAGGATGCGACCGCTTTGTACGGCCTGCCGGGCAAATTTAGGGTCATAAAGGTTGCCCACTACGGATTCTGTGCCCTGGTTGTCCCGCCAGTCTTCCATCCATTTGGTGTAAAATGCACCCACTTTATAGTTGAACATTCCGGTTTCGCAGGTGGCATGGGCGTCTCCACCGTAGCCAAGACGCTCGCGCTGTGGGCAATCCACCACATAGCCGCCAAGAGAGAGGTTCTGATAAGTCCATTTGACACGGTCATAGATCCAGTTTTGCAATTCGTCTGCGCACTGGAATGTGGCTGCATTTTCGAAATTGGTACGCACCATCCAGCCTTTAATGTCGTCCGGGGCTGGTTTATATTTTAATCCCCGGATGGTGATCCAGCGTCCTGAGCTGTAATTAAAACGGTTTCTAAAGGTTCCTGTACCGGACTTGCCTATAATGTATGCGCTGTGCAGGTTGAAGGTCATGTCTTCCTGCTGTCTTTCTGAATACAGGAATTCTATTTTATCGCCGGGGTTGCCTTTGAGTTTTACCTGTGTGAAGCCGGCGAAGTTTACGCCCATGTCTACACGGTAAGATCCATCGGCTCTTTTTTCACTGATGCTTAGGGGTTTGATCTCCTCAAATAAGCGGTTGGGCTCTACCATTTGAGCGGAAAGTTTGAGCTTGGGGTTGTAGGTGATGGCCTGGTTCCAGCCCTGCTCATTGCAGGCAGTGGTATTCCAATTGTCTATTTCCTGACTGGCATCATATAATTCTCCGCCCATATGGCCGAAATCCCATTTGCCGAGCAGTTTGTTGGGGCTCAGGTGTGTTTTCCAGGTATGGTCGGTTTTGATGGTCAGCACGGGCTTTGAGCCATTGTATATGGCCGCCTGGGCAATCACGATCGGTGTATTGGGTTTGTCTTTGTCGATATAGGGGCCGAATATGGACCAGGAGGTACCCAGCCAGATGGCGATGACATTTTTACCGGGTCTGAGCTGTGCTGCAATGTCGTAGGCGATGTACCGGGCGCGTTTGGTATGGTCGGAAACGGCTGGTGAAAGGACGTCTTCGCTGATCTTTTTGCCGTTGACATAAAGTTCATGGTAACCAACAGAGGCCAGAAAAAGTGTCGCTTTTGTAGGTTTTGCAGTCAGACTGAATGTTTTGCGCAGCCAGGGATCGGTGATGTTGCAGTCGGGTTTGGAGGGGTCAAAGATCTGGTCGGTGCCGATCCATCTGGCGGTCCAGTCTTTGGGGCTGAGCAGTCCGGTAGTCCAGCTGGCCGGAATGCTTTTTGAAGAAATCTTTCCCTGTTCATCTTTTACTGTCACCTGCCAGTAATAGCTCCTGTCAGACTGTAAAGCTTTGCCTTTATATTCAATTTGCTGCATCTGATTGCTGTTTACCCATTGGGAATCCCATACATCGGGCTTACTGCCTAGCAGCTTTTGTGAAGATGCGACGGTGATGCGGTAGGCGGTTTGTTTTTGTCCGGAGGCCGATGTGTCTGTCGCTTTAAAGGTCCAGCTCAGTCTTGGATGCGGTTCATCGATGCCTTTTGGGTTGACCAGGTATTCACAGCGGAGGTCGCGCGGGGTTAATGAACTGGCATCGCGCAGTGAACTGAGATCGATTTGAGCGAATGCAGCAGGTATTCCTGCGCCCGTCAATGCCAGAAGAAAAAGAAAATAGAGTTTCTTCATTTTTATAAATGGTTTATTTGTGTGCAAAAAACTAAATTTACTAAAACCTGCACAATAAGCAAGTAAACATGCCGGGACAAATTGGTGTATGAGAGAAACTGATGATGATGTAGTTATAGCAGGGGGCGGATTGGCTGGTCTGACCTGCGCCATACATTTGCTGCAAGCGGGCGTAGGGGTGATTTTGATAGAACGGACGGTTTATCCGCACCACAAGGTTTGCGGAGAGTATGTTTCCAATGAGGTGCTGCCCTACCTGTCGGTTCTTGGCATCGATCCTTTTGAATCTGGTGCTGTGCCCATCAACCATTTAAACTTCTCTTCTCCCAAGGGGGAAGAGATCTCCTGCAAGCTGCCTTTGGGAGGTTTTGGGCTGAGCAGGTATGTGCTGGACCATTTACTGTATAAAAGAGCATTGGAACTGGGCTGTAAAATGATCACCGATACGGTAGGTTCGATTGTGTTTAAAGATGATTCCTTTGAGGTTTTTACGAATGCTTCAGGTGCTTTTAAAGCGGGGCTGGTCATTGGTGCGTATGGCAAAAGGGCTGTTCCGGACCAGAAACTGGCAAGGCCGTTTATACAGCAGCGGTCACCCTGGCTTGCGGTAAAAGGGCATTATAAAGGAAAATTTCCCGACGGGCTTGTTGGACTGCATAATTTTGATGGGGGCTATTGCGGTGTATCAAAAGTTGAAAATGGGCTGATCAATATTTGTTACCTTACGGATTACGAAAACTTCAAGGTGTATAAGAATACGAATGAATTTGAGCGTCAGGTGCTCTATAAGAATCCTTTGCTGAAAAATGTATTTGAGCAAAGCAGACCTCTGTTCGATGCGCCGCTGACCATCAGTCAGGTTTCTTTTGAAGCGAAAGAAGCGGTCTACGACCATGTACTGATGATCGGCGACACTGCTGGCGTAATCCATCCGCTGTGTGGAAACGGTATGGCTATGGCGATACATAGCGCTAAGATTTGCGCGGAACTGTGCATGGAATACCTGGAGGGATCCCTTTCCCGGGCGGAACTGGAGTATAGGTACGGCAAAGCATGGGAGCTGAATTTTAAAGGCAGAATGGCAACGGGCCGGATGCTTTCGGCAATAGTAAGAAAAAAATGGTTATTCGGATCTTTGCTAAAGCTCCTGGTTAAACTTCCGGCTGTATTGCCGCTCATTGTTAAAAGAACACATGGACAACCTGTTCGGTAAAATATTCGTAAATACTAAAGAAAGAAGTGATGCGCCTGAGCTCATGGATGATTTTGCTATGGAAGGGGAAGTCCTGAGGGACGCGCTGGATAAAATCGCAAGCATCAATAAGCTGCTGGGAGGCAATGCGGTGACACTGGAAGGTGTGGAACGGCTCCTGAATGCTGAAACGGACAGGGAGATTTCGATACTGGATGTGGGTTGCGGAAATGGTGATATGTTGAGGGTGTTGGCGGAATATGGATATAAAAAGGGCCTGCGGTTTCAGTTGTCCGGCATAGATGCCAATGAATTCACCATCGGCCATGCCAGGAAATTGTCCTCAGCTTACGGGAATATCAGCTATGTGTGCGCAGATATTTTTGAGGAGATTAAACAAGAAAGGGCTTATGATGTTATTCTGTGTACACTGACACTGCATCATTTTAAGGATGCTGCGCTGCTCGGGCTGATGGAGGGTTTTATCGGCAAAGCAAGGTTGGGCGTAGTGGTGAATGACCTGCAGAGGAGTGCTGTTGCTTATTATTTGTTCAAACTGATCTGTTTGGTCTTTGGTTTGAACAGCATGTCGCGAGATGATGGGCTTACCTCTATTTTGAGGGGCTTTAAACATAAGGACTTGCTGGGTTATTCGCGGCAATTAAATTTAAAAAAATACCTGATCCGCTGGAAATGGGCATTCCGCTACCAGTGGGTCATTTTTACCCGATGATTGTTTTCTATGAGCGTTAAGATAAAGACTGTTTCAAAGCTGCTGCCCCAATATTCAAGAAAAACCGCGGAGATCATTCCGTATTTAAGGGGCTGGCTGGAGGGGCAGGATGACCGCTTTGTCAAAAAGGTGATCAAGATCTTTGAAAATGCGGGGGTTGAGCAGCGGTATTCGGTCATGTCGCCGGAGGAAGTGTTTGCGCCGAGCTCATTTGAGGAACGGAATGATATTTATGTCAGGGAGGGAATTAAGCTGGCAGGTGCCTGCCTGCGGCAGACACTGGAAAAGGCTGGCTGGGCGCCTGCGGATCTTGATTATATCATTACAGTGAGCTGCACGGGCATTATGATCCCTTCTCTGGATGCCTACCTCATCAATATACTGGGTTTGCGCCAGGACATTGTACGTTTGCCGGTAACAGAAATGGGCTGCGCAGCCGGGGTATCGGGTATGATCTACGCAAAGAATTTCTTGCAGGCTAATCCCGGAAAGCGGGCGGCTGTGATTGCTTATGAATCGCCTACGGCTACTTTTCAGCTGAATGACTATTCGATGGTGAATGTGGTCAGTGCGGCCATATTTGGTGATGGTGCGGCTTGTGTGCTGTTGTCCTCACATGCTGATGATGAGGGGCCGGAAATCATTGCTGAGGAAATGTATCATTTTTATGATGCGGAACAGTTAATGGGATTTAAACTGGTCAACAGCGGCCTGCAAATGGTACTGGATGTTGCTGTTCCCGAAACTATTGATGCAAATTTTCCGGACATCATCCACCCGTTTCTGGCAAAACATGGATTGACCATTGCTGAGGTAGACCACCTGATCTTTCATCCGGGGGGAAAAAAAATTGTACAGCTTGTGGAGGGTCTGTTTGGTAGCCTGGGCAAGAACATCGATGATACGAAGGACGTTTTGCGGCTTTATGGCAATATGTCGAGTGCGACTGTATTGTATGTGCTGGAAAGGTATATGTCAGGAAAATCCGCTGCCGGAGATATCGGTTTGATGCTGAGCTTCGGACCGGGATTTTCCGCGCAGCGTATATTGCTGAAGTGGTGAACGGCATATAGTTCCCGTCATTGCGAGGTACAGGGCAATCTCCGGACCAGCTGAGATTGCTTCGTCGTGAAGAACTCCTCGCAATGACGACAGTAGCAACGGCGGTAACTGGCACGGGTACATGAAGGCGGCAACGGTGGCGGGAACAACAATGGCAGGGACGATAGTGAAATCACGATTAAAATAAATACTTTAGTGCGCTGCAAGTCCGATATTAAATGAACATTAATTTTAAACATGAATAAAGAAGAAATTTTAGCACACCTGCCCTATTCAAAGCCTTTTCTGTTTGTAGATGAACTGCTGGAAATTGATGAGAACAGGGCAATCGGGACTTATACTTTTGATGCAGGTCTGGACTTTTATCAAGGTCACTTTAAAGACAGTCCGGTGACTCCGGGTGTGATTCTGACGGAAACTATGGCCCAGATCGGCCTGGTATGCCTGGGCATCTATTTATCCGGCAGTGCTGAAGGCGGAATGCCGGGACATGTCATGCTGACTTCTACGGCTATCGATTTTATGAAACCGGTGTTTCCGGGTGAAAAGGTAAGAGTGGAAGCAGAAAAAGTATATTTCCGTTTCAAGAAATTAAACTGTACTGTTCAAATGATCAATGCCGCGGGTGATGTAGTGTGCAAAGGCACAATAGCAGGTATGGTGACTAATAAAATGAATGCATAACAGGGTCGTAATTACCGGATTAGGTGTGGTGGCCCCCAATGGGGTGGGCTTGCCATTGTTTACTGAAGCCCTGAAAAACGGACATTCGGGAATTAAACATGATCCGGAACTGGAGCGTTTGCTGTTTTCCTGCCAGATCGCAGGAAAGCCTTCGGTTTCTGCTGAGCTTGCTGCGCAGTATTTTTCTGAACTGGAGCTTAAAAGCCTGAACAGCACGGGCATTCTTTATGGAGTTATAGCCGGGATGGACGCCTGGAAGGATGCTGGACTCCCTGTTTCCGCTGGTGAAGAACCCGATTGGGACAGTGGTACCGTATTTGGTGCGGGGACTTCGGGGATTGACAAATTCAGGGAGTCTGTTTATAAAATTGATGACCTGCAGATCCGCAAGCTGGGCAGTACAGCGGTAGTCCAGACGATGGCAAGCGGTATCAGCGCTTTTTTGGGCGGCAAGCTGGGACTGGGAAACCAGGTGACTACAAACTCATCCGCGTGTACGACCGGCGCTGAAAGCATTTTAATGGCTTATGAGCGCATCAAATGTGGCAGGGCACTGAGAATGCTCTGCGGCAGTACAAGTGACGGCGGGCCTTATGTATGGGGTGGATTTGACGCCATGAAAGTTTGCACCTATAAACACAATGCTGATCCGGAAAAAGGCTCGAGACCGATGAGTGCGACGGCGAGTGGTTTTGTACCGGCAAGTGGCGCGGGGGCATTGATACTGGAATCATTGGAAAGTGCCTTGCGGCGGGGTGCTGTAATTTATGCGGAAGTGCTGGGCGGGCACATCAACTCGGGCGGACAAAAAGGTGTCGGGACCATGACTGCGCCAAATCCTTCGGCTGTACAGCGCTGTATCAAAAATGCGCTGGCGGATGCGGGGATAAGTGCGGCTGAGGTAAATGCCATAAATGGCCATCTGACAGCGACAAGCAAGGACGCTGTGGAGATCCGCAACTGGTGTGAAGCTCTGGGAAGAAGCGGCATTGATTTTCCTTATATCAATTCTTTGAAGTCTGCCGTAGGGCACTGTCTGAGCGCTGCAGGAAGTATAGAAAGTGTGGCATCTGTATTGCAGCTGCACCATGGATTTATATTTCCGAATGTGAACTGCGAGGATTTGAACGCTGAAATAATGACAATGGTAGATGAGGTCAGGATTCCTCAAAAAATGATCAGTACAGACCTGAACATTGTAGCGAAGGCCAGCTTTGGTTTTGGTGATGTGAATGCCTGTGTGATCTTTAAAAAGTACAGTTAAATGGATAGAGAAGAAATAATAGCACGTCTGAAACCGATAGTATCAACTTATGTGGAAGACAAAGACCAACTGGAAAATCTGAATGAGGCTACAGATTTCATAAAGGACCTCAGGATCAATTCGGCAAATCTGGTGGATATCGTTTTGGATGTGGAAGAGGAATTTGGTATCGTCATTGACAACCTTTCTATGGAAAAGATGCTTAATGTAGGCGCATCGATAGACATCATAGAAACTAAACTGGTACAACAATGATAGGCAATGATATTGTGGACCTGATGCAGGCCGCCAAAGACAGCAACTGGCAAAGAAATGGTTTTCTGGATAAGCTTTTTACCCCGGAGGAGCAGTTCCTGATCTCTTCAGACATCCAGCCTCCTACAATGGTCTGGCTCTTGTGGAGCATGAAGGAATCGGCTTATAAGATCAATTCAAGAGAGACGAAGCTGCGTTTGTTTGCTCCTGTGAAACTGGTCTGCAAGAACCTGATCATTCACAACAACAAGGCTACAGGAAATGTGCTGTGTGACGGGCTGCTCTACTACACTCAAAGTCAGATCAGTGAAGATTATATTCATACACTGGCGGCAGATCAGGAAGATGAGCTGGACAGGGCATCTGTCAAAATAATGGATTATCACAAGGAATACAGGATCTCAAACCCGCAGTCTGTAAGCCACCACGGCAGGTATCTCGCGCTTGCTTATTTATAGGATACAGGGCTTAGGTTTTCTTCGATCAGCAGGTTGATGATGCCGTCGACCATACCCACTTTGGGCACGTAGATCTGTTTGATACCGGTCCATTTCATCAGCGTGATGTAGATTTCGCATGCAGGAACGATTACATCTGCACGATCGGGATTGAGGCCGTAAATGCTGATCCTTTCTTTCAGGGAATGGTTGTTCAGTTCATTGTGCATTCCTTTTAGTTTGATGAAGGATAAGGGCGTCCCTTCTTTCTCACCGGACATCCTGAAGAGTTTATTGATGTTGCCGCCCGTACCTATCCCTGCTACATTCTTCAGAGATTTGGTATGTTTTTTTGCCCATTGCTTCATGTCTTCCCAGGTTTCATCTTTGTCCTGGTTGTCGAGGATACGGATGGTTCCGATGTCAAATGATTTAGAGGCTACAGGAACTTTGTTGACGAATACAGAAAGTTCGGTACTGCCACCGCCTACATCGATATAAAGATAGCTTTTGTTGGCGTCCAGGTTTTCCTCAATATGATTGGAGTAAATGATATTGGCTTCCCGCTGACCTGCTATGATCTCCAGATCAATATCTGTGACCTGTTTTATCTTCCTGATGATTTCCTGGCCATTGTCAGATTCCCGCATGGCTGATGTTGCGCAGGCCAGGTATTTTGATACGTGGTAAACATCCATGAGATTTTTAAAGGCAGTCATGGTTTTGACCAGGTCATCGACCTTCCGGTCTGAGATGTGGTGGTCAAGAAATGCGTCGTCGCCCAGCCGCAGCGGTACGCGGATGAGTGTATTTTTTTTGAAGCTGAAACCATCTTCTGTACCTGATATATCAGCGATGAGCAGCCTGACTGCGTTTGAACCTATATCTATTGCGGCGTATCTTAGCATTACTGGTGTTTGTTCTTAAGGTAATTATAGGTTTGCACCTGAGCGCGTACTTTTGTGGAAAGTCTGTTCTTATGGTATTTGTTGTTGTTGAGCCTGGTGATGTCACGGGCTTTTACATTATCCTGCAGCTGGAAATCGATGATGTCCCTGATCTCGTGACACACTTCTTCGTCCAGCACCGGAAAACCGACCTCTACCCTGTGCTCAAAATTTCTGCTCATCAGATCGGCTGAGGACAGGAACATCTCTTCCTTCTGGTTATTACCAAAAATGAAGACCCTGGCGTGTTCAAGGTATTTATCTATGATGCTGATCACTGTAATGTTCTCACTAAAGCCTTCCACACCCGGCACCAGGGTGCAAATGCCACGCACAATGAGCCGTATCTTTACGCCTGCATTGCTGGCTTCATATAGTTTTTCGACTACACCCTCGTCTGCGAGGCTGTTTACTTTGAGGATCATATAGGCGGGTTTGCCTTGTTTGGCAAACTTGATCTCCCTGTCGATCAATGCATAGATCTTATTCCTGGAGTCTAAAGGAGAAACGATCAGGTGCTTAAAGTCTTTTGCTACTGTCCGCTTGTTGAGGGCTGCGAACAGTTTTATAAGGTCATGTGTGATTTCTTTTTTCGCGGTAAAAATACTATGGTCGCAGTAGAGTTTGGCCGTTTTTTCATTGAAATTACCGGTGGCCAGGTTTGCGTAATACACGGGCCTGCCTTTTTCTATTCTTTTGACAAGACAGATCTTGGAATGTACTTTATAGTCGGTAAGACCGTAATTGACATGCACGCCTTCTTCTTCCAGTTTGCTGGTCCAGAAGATATTCGCCTGTTCGTCAAATCTGGCTTTTAGTTCAACCAGGCAATTTACTTTTTTCCCGTTTTTTGCCGCATTGATCAGTGCGTTGATGACCCTGGAATTTTCTGCCAACCGGTAAAGTGTGATATTGATCTCCGTAACTTTCGGGTCAATGGCGGCCTCGCGAAGAAAGAGGATGATATAGTCGTAAGATTGATAAGGGAGATTGATGAGGTAATCGCGCTCATGCAGTTTGTTGAAGATACTTTCGGTGCGGTGCAGGCCGGAAACTTTTAATGGTACGTTTGGTGTGTATTCCAGTTCTTTAGCTCCTACATTTGGAAATTTGATAAAATCCCCAAACCTGTGATACCTGTTGCCCGGCATCAGGCTTTCTGCTTCTATTTTTAATTTGGAGACCAATACAGTCAGCATATCAAAAGGCATTTCTGTGTCGTAAAGTAAACGCATGGGTTTGCCTTTCTTTCGCTTGTCCAGGCTGCTTTTCAGTTCATCGATAAATTTATCACTGATGTTTTTATCAATATCGAGTTCTGCATCCCGTGTAAGCTGTATGGAATAGGCATCTATGATGTCATAATTAAAGACATAAAAAATGTCATCCAGGCAATATTTGATGATGTCTTCTGCCAGGATAATGAACTTTAATCCATTGGTCTCAGGCAGTACCAGGAACCTCGGAAGTTCGGGCGGCAATTCTATCAGTGCATATTTTTCGCTCTTCTTAGCTGATTTTCTGGACAGCCGCACAAAGAAATACAGGTACCTGTCCTTCAGCTCAGGAAAGGGTTTGTCCAGATCCAGCATAATGGGGACAAGGGTCGATAGGATCCTGTCCCTGAAGTGTTCCCGCACAAATTCTCCTCTCGATACATTCAACTGGGTTTCATTGAGGATAAAAATCCTGTTTTGAGCCAGTTCATTGATGAGGGTGGCCTGGAACAACAGCTCAAATTTACGTTCCTGCCTGACTACGATGTTCTTGATCTCATTGAGCATCTTTTTAGGATTGAAGCCTAAAAGCGCTTTTGTTTTATCGTTCAGGTTGGACAGGCGGCTCAAAGTTGCAACCCTGACCCTATAGAATTCTTCGAGATTGGATGAAAAGATAGATAGAAATTTTATACGTTCAATAAGCGGTACTGTTTCATCTGCAGCTTCCTGCAAGACCCGCTCGTTGAAATATAACCAACTGATCTCCCGGTTTAGAAACGGTGCTTTTTTTTTTGTCATGTATAATGATGAAAGAATCCCCGTTTAAGGCGGGAACGCTCAAAACTGCGCATTCTATTGTTAAATAATTGTTAATTATTGCTCAGAGATAAAATTAATTTTAACTTTTTTAGCTCTTTTTTGCCGCTTGTGTTTTTTTAGCTGCCGGTTTGGATACCGCAGGTTTGGATACCGCAGGTTTTTTAACCGGTGCCTTGGCTGCCACTGTATTGACCGCAGCTGTTACATTCCTTTTAACTTCAGCGCCTTTTTTTACTGCAGCCTGCGCTACCGGTTTCGCAGCCGTAACTGCTTTCGCTACCGGCCTGGCAATCGCCTTGGCAGCCTTTTCTTCTGTTGCAATTGCGGCAACTTTAACACTTTGTACACTTGGTTTGGCTTTAGCAGCTGCTTTTTTAACTACTCTTTTTGCATTTTTAGCACCCTTAACAGCATTTTTTTTAACGGTTTCGCTCTTTTTGCCGGCTTCTCTGGTGGTAGTGTTTACTTCTTCAATCTTATTCTCAACGGCGGATTTTACGCTTTTAAATCTCTTTGACAATTTCTTAGCTACGAACTTGCCTGCGATCTCTATATCCTTTCCTATTCGTTCAGCATCATGTCCCAGGTGTTTAACTGCCTCCAGGAATTTCTTAGTAAGACTTTTTTCAAGTTCTTTTTTTGCTGCTTTCTTCGCAATTTTTTTTTCAACTTTTGGTTTATTGGTTTTCATAAGCTCTGATTTCTATTTTATACCTGAAAACACGTGATGGTTTCACATAATTTTCGTTTTTTTGTACAGGTAAAATGAACATTTACCTAAAAATAATATATTTTTTACTATAAAGCTATAATCATGCCCAGTTTCGATATTGTAAGTAAGGTGGATTCGCAAACATTTGACAATGCGATGAATAATGCCAAAAAGGAAATTCTGAACCGCTATGACTTCAGTTCGTCTAAAAGTACGATAGATCATGACAAGAAGACCAATGTCATCACGATCGTCACTGAAGATGATATGCGCCTGAAAGCCATTACTGATGCCATTATCTCCAAAATGATCAAACAGAACCTGGACGCCAGCAGCCTGGACTTTGGAAAGGAGCAATATGCTTCCGGAAATATGATCAGAAAGGAAGTCTCTATAAAGGAAGGCATTGATAAAGAAACGGCCAAGAAAATAGTAGCGAAGATAAAAGCCAGCGGATCTAAGGCCCAGGCCTCCATTATGGATGATCAGGTACGTGTACAGAGCAAAAATATTGACGACCTGCAGGCAGTGATCGCATTGTGCCGAAAAGAAGACTTCGGCCAGCCTTTGCAATACATCAACATGAGGAGCTAATGGAGATTGAAGAAAATGGCTTCATCTTTTCTGATGATAAACGACTGTTGGATGTTGCGGCTATACATCATTACCTTTCTAACGATTCTTATTGGGCGAAGGGTATTCCCCCTGAGGTGGTAAAAAGATCCGTTGAAAATTCATTATGCTTTGGGATCTACAAAGAGACCAAACAGATTGGTTTTGCGCGCTGGATCACAGACAAAGCTACTTTTGGCTACCTGGCTGATGTTTATGTGCTGGAACCTTACCGCGGACTCGGTTTGTCTAAAAAATTGATGTCCCTTATGTTATTTCACCCGGATCTTCAGGGTCTGAGAAGGTATATGCTGGGTACCCTCGATGCCCATGGGTTGTATGCGCAGTTTGGCTTTAAGGCTATTGAAAATCCGGAAAGGCTAATGGGTATTGCAGTCCCAAATATTTATAAATAACAGGATACCTAAACGGTTTTTACATCCGCTTCACTATAATCCTGGATGTCTGTGATGTAGCCGTTGATGATCAGAAAGTCAAACAACGGTTTTGCGTCAGGTGTAACCGGCATATTTGCAGTCGTAATGACTTCATTGGTCTTCTTGTCGAGGAAAGGATAGGCAAACAGCTTTACGTTCTTATTGAACATATCACTCACGTAGCTCAGCAGCATACTTGCATAATTCTCTCCGAAATTACTGGAATTGAATACGAATTTCAGGTTGTTGATATTGGTGGATATACCTACGCTTTTTGGCCTGCAGCGGTCCAGGTATTTGGCCAGTTTGTTGTGCCTTGCGAAGTTGGACACGATGACTTTGTTGCCCGTCCGGCACATTTCTTCGGCACGTTTGGCTACTGCCCTGAGGTCGATCTCCTGCGATTCATCAGCCGTTGAGAGCACGTTGGACATCAGAACCTCGATCAGCACGCTCAGGTTCTCTTCCTGCACGTTTTCTGTGCGTACGAACTGGTCAACAGCTTTGTTGAGCATGCTGAAATTCGGATTGGATTTTTGTGCGTATTTGGTCCGGAGGATCATTATGTCTTTCTTGTACAAAAGGTCTTTGGGCAAGCAGGGCTGTCCCTGGGCATCAAAGATCGCGGCATCGGAAAAATCTTTAACGATCAGGTAGAGGTTGAGCAGGATATTGTCGGCACCACTGAAGATCGGCCCGTTTACTGAGATCAGGTCTATTTCAACAGAACCTACAGTGAGGTTGTCTGCCAGGGATTCGATCATTGCCCTGCGGTCCTGGTTGTAATAAAAAGCGGCATAAACCAGGTTTACGCCTATAATTCCCAGTACGTTCTGCTGAAGGGCCGCATCGGTATCCAGCAAGCGCACATGAAAAAATATCTCGTTGGCCTCGCCTTCCGGCTCTGTCTGAAAGCGTAAGCCTATCCAGCCGTGGGGGTCATTTGATTTGTTGTAGTTGAGTGTGGTTACGGTATCTGCAAATGCGAAGAACGTACGGTCGTCATACTTCTCTCCGCTCAGACGTTCATTAAGCAGTCCGTATTCGTGGTTGAGCATTTTCAGTAACCTCGACTTGCTGACATACCTTCCGGATTCTTCCACGCCATAAATGGCATCACTGAAGGTCATGTCGTAGGCCGACATGGTTTTGGCTACTGTTCCTGATGCCGCGCCTGCGGTAAAAAAGTTGCGGGCTACTTCCTGCCCTGCGCCTATTTCTGCAAAAGTTCCATAGATCTTTGGATTCAGGTTAATCTTAAGGGCTTTGCGCTTGGTATCAAGGATTTCTCTTTCCATTTTGCAAAAATAGCACAAACAACCGGATTTGGGCTACAAAATACGTATCTTAATGCCGAATTTCATACCATTAAAATCTTATCCTGTTACCGCTGATGCTGGACGTTAAAAATCTTGATATACAATTCCTGAATAAAGACGACAAGTCCTGGTTAAAGGCAGTAAGCGATGTTAGTTTTAGCATTGATTGCGGTAAAGTGCTTGGGATAGTCGGGGAATCCGGATCGGGTAAATCGGTTACTTCATTCTCCATCATGAGGCTGCACGATCCCGGCGCTACAAAGATCGGCGGTGAAATAGATTTTGAGCAGATCAATCTGCTTGACCTGTCTCCTGAAGAAATCAGAAAATACCGGGGCAATAAGATCGCTATGATCTTTCAGGAACCTATGACCTCATTAAATCCTGTTTTTACTTGTGGCGAGCAGGTTAAGGAGGCCATTATTTTACACCAAAAAACTGACAGTCAAACTGCGAAGGCTAAAACCATTGCCTTATTTAAGGAAGTACAGCTGCCACGCCCGGAGCAGGTATTTAAAAGCTATCCGCATCAGCTTTCGGGCGGACAGAAGCAAAGGGTAATGATCGCTATGGCACTAAGCTGTAATCCAAGTCTGCTGATTGCCGATGAACCTACTACCGCCCTGGATGTAACTGTTCAAAAAACCATCCTGCAATTGCTCCTCAGGCTAAAATCGGAACGCCACATGGCCATGATATTTATTTCGCATGACCTTGCGGTGATCAGTGAGATCGCAGATGATGTTGCGGTGATGTATAAAGGCCGGATCGTGGAACAGGGGCCTGCTGCTGAATTGTTCAGAAACCCTCAGCATCCGTATACCAAGGGTTTACTGGCCTGCCGCCCTTCTCCTGAACGCTTACTAAAGGCACTTCCGGTGGTAGCGGATTTTTTAAATGAGAACAAGGACATGGCTGTGGCCCATTTGCTGGAACGCAACAGTTATACTCCGCAGGAAATAGCAGAAAGAAGGGCTGAACTTTATGCGGAAAAACCTCTGCTCCAGGTAAAAGATCTTTGTACGTGGTACCCCGTAAATAGCGGCCTTTTTGGTAAGGCTAAAGAATTTGTTAAAGCTGTTGATCAGATTAGTTTTGATGTGTTTCCCGGGGAAACACTGGGCCTTGTTGGGGAATCCGGCTGTGGCAAAACTACGCTGGGAAGAAGTATCTTAAGGCTTGTTGAACCGACTTCCGGACAGGTTCTGTTTGACGGAAAGGCAGTGACGGAGCTGAACAAAAAAGACCTGAGGAACATGAGACGGGATATCCAGATCATTTTTCAGGATCCGTATTCTTCTTTAAATCCACGTCTTACCGTAGGAAATGCTTTAATGGAACCGCTTCAGGTCCATAATATGTTTGACAATGATCTACAGCGAAAGGCGCATGTGTTAAATTTGCTGGAGCGTGTAGATCTTAAACCAGAGCATTTTAACCGGTATCCGCATGAGTTTTCGGGCGGACAGCGTCAGCGTATCGTGATTGCGAGGGCACTTGCGCTTCAGCCGAAATTCATCATCTGCGATGAATCTGTATCTGCTCTGGATGTGTCGGTACAGGCACAGGTTTTAAACTTGCTCAGACAGCTGCAGCAGGAGTTTGGGCTGACTTATATTTTCATTTCGCATGATCTCGCGGTGGTAAAACACATTTCGGACCGGATGATCGTCATGAACAAAGGCCGTATTGAAGAGGAAGGATTTCCGGAGGACATCTACAACCGGCCTAAAGCGGAGTATACACAAAAGCTAATTGCCGCGATACCGGGTATAACAACGCTTAAATAACCTTCGGATCTTCACGCTCTATTATTTTTTCTGTTTTAAGCGCTTCTTTTGCTGCCGTAGGTTCCTCTTCTTTTTTCAATGTCGCTGACAGCCTGATGAGTGCGGTATTGATCGTCCTTCTGATCTGTCTTTCTTTAAGTTTATCATAGTGCTTTAACAATACCATTGCTTTAAATACGGCCACATCTTTATTGATGGAAATCGTTTTTACGGTCAGTCCTCCCGGGACTATATTTTCAGTAAATCCTGAAATGTGCTTATCCAGGTATTTTTCCAGGTATTCCGGGGTATATCCATTGTCCAGGGACATTTCGAACTCCACGCTTAGTTTTTTGGTGTTCTGTTTGGACTGGTTGATGATCACTGAACTGAATGCCAGTGAATTTGGAATGATGACCATGTCGCTGTCCTCATTTTGAAGGATCATGTTGATGAGGGTTATGTCCAGGATTTTCCCTTCCAGATCGCCGATCTTAATGTGATCGCCCAATGACAACCTGTCGGAAAACATGATGATCAGGCCATTGATCATATTGGTTACATAATCTTTAAAGGTCAGCGCTATCGCTGCAGCAACGATGGAGATGCTGGTGATGAATTCTCTTGGGTTATAACCAAAAAAGATGATCAAAGCAATCATGAAAAATACCGTGTTTAAAATAGAGACTATCCTGTTGATACCGAGAATGAAATTGTCCTTGATGTTGTTCTTAAATCTGTGCTTTCTGATGTACCAGTAGATCACCACAAGCCTGAGTATAGAAATGACAAGACTGGGCCCGAGAAAAACCATTAGTCCTTTAGCGATCTGGTCTATCCTGGGATACTCAACATAAAAATCGGGCTTATTGATATAGAAATACAACAAGGTTAAATAAATAACTGTCTTGATCAGGATCATGAGCAGTTCCTTGCCTGTTTTTCTTTCTCTGTCTTCTATCATAATGGCTCAATTGTAAATTAAATGACTTTGTATTGCTTGTCCAAAGGTACAAAATACAACAATCTATCACTTCAAATTGTTACCTTCGATTGATTCATATTCTTACTATGGCAAAAAATAAATCATCTCATTTAGAACTGGTTCTGGTCCAATTGATTAGCGATGTTCTCGAAAAAAGCAAGAATGAGGCGCTCAATTATAAGCAGGTATCTGCCAAACTGAACATTACTGATCCTTCCGGAAGAGACGCCATCTCTGAAATATTAAGGGAACAGGAAAAAAAGGGTGTTTTTATGGAGCCGGAAAAGGGAAAGTACCGGCTGAAAGATTTGAAGACCTTTGTTACCGGAAAGGTGGACATGACTGCCGACGGTTCTGCTTTTGTGGTTCCGGACGATGAATTTGAAAAGGATATTTTTGTATCCGCCAGGAAACTCCACAATGCATTGAATGGCGACCAGGTAAAGGTTTATATCTATGCCAAGAAAAGCGGGCGCAAAAACGAAGGCGAGGTAGTGGAGATCATTAAACGTGCAAAGACGGACTTTATAGGTGTGATCAGGATCTCAGACCGCTTTGCTTTTGTAAATGTTGATGACCGCAAAATGCTGCACGACATTTTTGTTCCGCTGAGTGATCTGAGCGGCGCGAAAAATGGCCAGAAAGTGCAGGTGAGCATTACAGACTGGCCTGAAGGTGCTAAAAATCCTATCGGAAAGATTACCACTATTCTCGGTGAACAGGGCGAGAACAATACGGAAATGAATGCAATTCTTGCGCAATATGGATTTCCGCTTGCTTTTCCTCCCGAAGTTGAACGGGAGGCAGATGCCATTCCTGAGGAAATTTCCGCCGATGACCTTAAAGGACGTAAAGATTTCAGAAATACAGTAACATTTACTATTGATCCGGCTGATGCAAAGGATTTTGATGATGCCATCTCCTTTAAAAGACTGCCCAATGGCAATTATGAAATCGGTGTACACATTGCTGATGTTTCTCACTATGTAAAACCAAACAGTCACCTCGACAAGGAAGCCTACGCAAGGGCGACTTCTGTATACCTGGTAGACCGTGTCATCCCGATGCTGCCAGAAAGGCTAAGTAATGGTGTCTGTTCGCTGCGTCCTAATGAAGACAAACTTTGTTTTGCAGCCGTATTTGAACTGGATGAACAGGCCAATATCATCACAGAGTGGTTTGGCCGTACGGTGATCCATTCCAATCGCCGGTTTAGTTACGAAGAAGCTCAGGAGGTGATCGAAAACAAATCCGGTGATCATGCTGAGGAAATTCTAAAATTAAATGAACTTGCTTATGTCCTGCGTGACCGGAAGTTTAAGAACGGCGCCATCAGCTTTGAGAGCACTGAGGTCAAGTTCAAACTGGATGAAACCGGAAAACCCATAGGAGTTTATGTAAAAGAACGTAAGGATGCCCATAAACTCATAGAGGATTTTATGCTGCTGGCCAATAAGAAAGTAGCGGAGTTTGTTTCCAAAAAAGGCAGCGGCAAAAAGAAGTACACCTTTGTTTACCGCTCACACGACTCCCCTAACCTCGAAAACCTCGGTAATTTTGCTTTGTTTGCTGCACGCTTTGGTTACAAGATCAATACAAAATCTGACAAGGAAATAGCAAAGTCACTGAATTACCTGATGGAAGACGTGGAAGGTAAGAAAGAACAGAACGTGCTGACACAGCTGGCGATACGCTCTATGGCGAAGGCAGTTTATACCACTAAGAAAACCAGTCACTATGGATTGGCCTTTGATCATTACACGCATTTTACCTCCCCTATACGCCGTTATCCTGATGTAATGGTACACAGACTGCTTGCAGCATATTTAAACAACGAGAAGTCCGCCAGTGAAGAAGAATATGAAACCGCCTCTTCTCATTCCTCAACCATGGAAAAACGGGCAGCGGATGCGGAAAGAGCCTCCATCAAATATAAACAGGCAGAATATCTGGAAGAAAACATAGGCAACACATTTACAGGCATCATATCAGGTGTTACCGAATGGGGTATGTATGTGGAGATCATCGAAAACAAATGTGAGGGTATGGTCAGGCTTCGTGATATAGCCGATGATTTCTATGTACTGGATGAAAAAAACTATTGTATTATAGGTCAGCGCAAAAAGAAAAAATACCAGTTGGGTGATGAAGTTAAAGTAAAAGTCAAAAAAGTAGATTTGGCAAAACGACAGATCGATTTTACCCTGATACAAGATTAGACAACAACAACAGAAAAAGAATGCATTCCCCTTCAGAATTAATAAAGCACGTAGAACAAGCAATAAACGAAACCACTTATCCCGAATATCCTGCTTCTTTATATGAGCCTATAAGTTACATTATGAACTTAGGAGGAAAAAGATTAAGGCCGATTATGCTCTTAATGTCCGCCGAGCTGTTCAATGGCGATTTAAAGGCCGCCATCCCGGCAGCGATGGCGATTGAAACATTCCACAACTTTACATTGATCCATGATGACATTATGGACAAAGCTCCTTTACGCAGGGGAAAGCAAACTGTGCATGAAAAATGGGGGGACAACACGGCTATATTGAGCGGTGATGTCATGATGGTCGAGGCCAACAAGCACATTACCAATGTGGGTATCCATATTCTTAAGCCCGCTCTTGACACCTTCAATGCCACAGCTCAGGGCGTATGTGAAGGGCAGCAGCTGGATATGGAATTTGAAAGCCGGAACAATGTGAGCATAGCAGAATACATCGGCATGATCCGGCTGAAGACTGCAGTCTTGCTCGGCGGCGCAATGAAACTCGGAGCTATAACAGCGGGGGCCACTCCTGAAGAGGCGGAACTGATCTATCAGTTTGGAGAGAATCTGGGTATCGCATTTCAGCTTCAGGATGACATTCTGGATGTATATGGAGATCCTGAGAAGTTTGGAAAGCAGGTAGGCGGTGATATTATCTCCGATAAGAAAACGTTTCTGCGCTTAAAATTACAGGAACTGGCATCACATGAACATTTAAAGCGCTTAGATGCCCAGGTAATCAATGGGGATTATGCAACAAAGGTATCTAATGTAACTGACCTCTATAACCTTTACGAGGTACGGGAAAAAGCGACTGAGATCATGAAGGAATATCTGGATAACGCATTCTCGGCATTGGCAAAGATCAACGTCCCTGATCAAAACAAAAAGGAACTGGTGCTCCTGGCAAATCAGCTGATGAACAGGGAGCATTGAGGATGTCCGAAACGTATATAAAAGAAGAAGCCCGGGCATATGTCCGGGCTTCTTCTTTAGATCTGAATATTTATTATTATTCTGCAGGTGCAGCTTCTGCTGTACTTTCAGTTTCAGCGGCTTCAGCTTTAACAGCTTTCTTTGCAGGTGCTTTTTTTGCAGGTGCTTTTTCCTCTTTTGCTGGTGCTTCTGCAACAGCTGCTTCAACAACAGGCGCTTCAGCTTTAACAACTTTCTTAGCAGGTGCTTTTTCAGCTACAACTTCTTTAACTACAGCTGCAGGCAAAATAGAAACATATGATTTGTTGTCTTGTTTCTTTTTGAAGATTACAGTACCATCAACCAAAGCAAATAAAGTATGGTCTTTACCAATACCTACTCCTTTATCAGGATGATGTTTTGTACCGCGCTGACGTACTAAAATGTTTCCGGCGATAGCTTCCTGACCACCAAAGATTTTGATACCTAAACGCTTGCTATGCGATTCACGTCCGTTTCTGGAACTACCGGCTCCTTTTTTATGTGCCATCTTGTTTTATATTTTTTAACTATCTGTATGAACAGCTAATCTTTGTTAACGACTAATTATAAACTGATACCAGAGATCTGGATTTTGGTGAAATACTGGCGGTGACCATTTTTCTTTTTGTAACCTTTTCTACGTTTCTTTTTGAAAACGATCACTTTATCACCTTTTAAATGAGACACGATTTTAGCTGAAACTGTAGCGCCTTTCAAAGCAGGAGCTCCTACAGAGATTTTACCACCATCTTCAACCAACAATACATTGTCAAATTCAATACTAGCGCCTTCATCTCCTTGCAAACGGTGTACAAAAAGGTGCTGGTCTTTTGCAACTTTGAATTGCTGTCCTGCTATATTTACTATTGCGTACATTGTTAAATAATTATTATTTTAAATTGTTTATTTTTATCGAGGTGCAAATATAGAATTAATTTTTATAAATGCACAACTGAATTGGTTATTTATTGCTGTAGCGTTCTTCTGCATCATTTATACTCTGGGCTATCAGTTTTTGCATCTGTACCGCTACATCTCTAAGCTTAGGGATTTCGCTGTAATCCGTCATAAAGATCACCTTTTTAGATTTTCTTTTGTAATTGAACTGGAATTCATATCTTAAGACTTGATCTGAATTCAGATCAGAACCAGTATTTGCGATTACCGGCGGAAAGTTCCACAAGCCGAGTTCATTTGCCTTGCTGTGCAAATACATAATATCATTGGTCCTTAACTTTACGTTCGTTTTAATCAAAGAATCCCGGCCGTCAAGATACTGGTATTCGCCTGTTGAAGAGTCATAGGTATTCACCAGATTTTTACCTACACCCCACTTAAACTGCAATGAAACGAATTCACTGGATTTAAAAGGCGCATTTTTGATCATTGGTGTATAATAGATCACACAATAGATTAAAAATGGGACTACAATAGTCAGCGCTAAAAATATTTTCTTTCCTCTGGTACTCATAATTAAGATTCTTTCAATTCAACCTGATCAGGGTTATATTCACCTTCCCATTTAGCGACCACCACCGTCGCGAGACAATTTCCGATTACATTCAATGATGTCCTGCCCATATCCATCAACTCATCGATCCCTAAAATAGCGGCAATAATGAAGGTCGGCAGTCCAAACTGATCTGCTGTGGCGATCAAAATGATCAAAGATGCTCTCGGTATCGCTGCTACTCCTTTACTGGTGATCATTAGTGTAAAGACAATCAGCAACTGCTCACCAAATGACAGATGCATTCCCGCAGCCTGCGCGACGAATATCGATGCCAGGGAAAGATATAATGTGGTGCCATCCAGATTAAAACTATAACCCGTCGGGATTACAAATGATACAATTTTACGCGGCACACCAAACCTCTCCATCGCGCTCATCGCTTTTGGCAAAGCGGCATCGGAACTTGTTGTTGCAAATGCAATGGACACGGGTTCTTTTATCGCGCTTATAAATTTCAATATCGGCAGTTTGATATATAATGCGATCGGCAGTAATACCAGGAGAATAAAGGCAATCAATGCCATGTACAAAGTAGCTACCAGCATGAAAAGATGCTTCAGTATATCCACTCCCATATGCCCTACAGTATAGGCCATAGCGGCGCCAACCCCTATTGGCGCAAAATACATAATGATATTGGTGAACTTAAACATGGTTTCTGACAAGCTTTCGCAGAAATCAACCATAGGTTTCCGCTTCTTTTCATCCACCATAGCCAGACCTATACCGAAAATAACCGAGAAAATGACGATCTGAAGAATTTGTGCGTCATAAACAGATTTGACAATATTCTCAGGAAAAATGTTTCTGAAAAAGGCCAGGGTTTTATACAACCAGTGCACACCATGAGGCAGTGTACTTAGTATACTCTCATCGGCGATGTCCTTTACAGGCTTTGGCAGCTCATTGTGCGGCATATTCTCAATATTCACACCCACACCTGCCTGGGTGAGGTTTATAGCCGCCAATCCGATGAACAACGCGATAGTCGTGGCAAAGTAGAAATACAGCATAGATTTCCATGCCATCCTGCCGACTTGTTTTAAATCGGAATGTCCGGCGATCCCATAAACCAGTGTTCCAAATAATATAGGTCCCACAATGGTTTTTACTAATTTTATAAACCCTTTGCTCAACGGCTGAAGGGCAACAGCCACATGCGGATAATCTATTCCGACGAAGATGCCCAATACCATACAAACCAGGATCCATGTTGTCAGGTTTTTCTTGATTACAGCGTAAACCACCAGTTCCACAGCCAGCAGCCAGCGGACGGTCATCATCACATTGTCCGGGACATTAGCAATACCGAAGTCCTTTAAAACACCTAACAGCGCTGCAACGGTGATAAACAACAAAGTGATTAACCCAACGCGGTTTTGTTTCATATATTAAGGTTTGTTTGATTTGCAACAAAAGTAATTAATTGCACCAAGCCCGCAAACATTTATTATTTTTGGGCTCTATTGATGCTGTAACAAATTATGGATATGGCGATCAAATCATCAACAGCAGTTAATTAATGGAACAAAAGGACCAGTTATTTAAGCAGATTTTCGATACTAACTCAAAGAAAATATTCCATTTGTGCTACGGCTATACCGGTGATGAAGATTCGGCGAACGATCTGTTACAGGAAACATTTTTAAAAGTCTGGCAAAATCTGGACAAATTTCGCAACAAGTCATTGATCTCTACCTGGATCTACCGGATTGCGGTCAACACCTGTCTGACTTATTTAAGGTCAGAAAAACGCCAGGCGAAAGACGAACTGACGGATAACATCATAGAGAACAGGCCGGAAGAGCTTTCAGAGAAGAACGAACAGATTGCATTACTCTACAAGTCAATATCGAAACTTGAAGAGAATGACCGTCTGATCATCACCATGGTACTGGATGAATTGCCATATAATGAAATAGCAGAGATATCAGGGATCAGTGAAGGAAACCTAAGGGTAAAAATTCACCGTATTAAATTAAAACTTACAGAATTATACAATCAGCATGCAGGAATTTGATCATATACAATCGCTTTGGCAATCACATTCTGTTGAGGTAAAGATCTCATCTGGTGAAATGCTGCAACAGGCAAAAAAGGAAGTGACAAGCATCAGGACAAGGTCTCTTTTCAATATTTTCGGAATGATCTTATCCTTTACCGCTATTGTGGCGCTACTGGTATTTTCCCCCTTTAATTCATGGACAACCCAGGCCGGTTTAATCATCATCATTATTTCAGTGGCTATTTCTACACTTATATTATATAAAGACTATAGAATCATCAGGCAAAACGACTTTACAGAACATCCAAGTGCATTCCTGTCCAAATTAAAAATATACCAGCTGAACAAATTTACCATCTACAATAAGCTGTACTGGTTTTATGCAACAGCAATGTCTCTTGGGTTCATCTTTTATTTCTATGAAGTGCTGAGTAATTTGAGTCCTGTCCTTCAGACCGGAATAATTGCCTTTACCATTTTCTGGATGGCGCTGTGTGCAACCGTCCTGAGAAGAGCCTATATGAAACGGGAAAAAGAACGCCTGGACCTGCTGATCGAAAAATTTGAGCGCATCAGTGAACAGTTCAATGAACACCAATAAAAAAGTCATCCGATTTTCGCCGGATGACTTTTATTATTAACTAACCCAAATTAAATTTATCCAAATCTATTACAGGGTTTCCTAACTCAAATATAGTGCTGCGGTTGTGATTGCAATAAGCGAAAATCACCAATCATTTACTAAATGCTAAACCTGTTGATCTGTGTAATTTTCCACAACCCTTTTTTGTCTTTCTCAATGGTCACATAATTTTGCTGGACGAATTCAGGAAATTTAAAATCAACCCTGGCCATCACCACACATTCGCTTGAGGACAGCACTTCATAACCTGAGCTGCAATTCAGGTTCATCAGGCCTACCCTTTTGTAAAAAGTCACCAGCTGGCTCTTAGTATGTGTCACGACTTCGTCCTGCCTGTTTAATTTTAATATTGCACTGCTGTTTAAGATCGCGTTGAATAATGCGGCATCTGCGTGTGTATGCGCATCGACAAATGCTTCTATGACATTGCTGGCCTTGGCATTCACACTTTTAGACGGATAATCTGGTCTTGCATTGGCAACGGTAGTGGTGATGCTCAGCATCACTGCATACCATAAAATTTTTCCTTTCATGACTTCTATTTTTTATTTTTTGATTTCTAAAACCTATACTGGCCGGGTGTTACATTAAATGAACTTTTAAAAAGCCTGATAAACGAACTTGGACATTCAAAACCGACCATTGCCACAATTTCATTTACCGGATAATCTGTGTTTTTTAAATAATGCCGGGCTTGCTGTAGTCTGAATCTGGTGAGATACTGGTGGGGAGATTGCTGGTAGGTTTGTTTAAATGTCCGCAGCAAATGGTTAACTGACAGACATGCGGCCCAGGCAATATCATCCAGTTTTATATTCCTGTCGTAATTGCTAACGATGTAATCTTCAGCCAGTGACAGCCTCCTTAAGATCTCTGCATCAACGTTATTGTTCATAGTCAAATTTACCCAGCTATTTGCACCTTCTTTTCACCCTTAAAGGGGTATATTTTAATGGAGATGAAAAATCCCCCCACAGGGGTGATTTTTAAATGGTATATTGACAGCTATATTTACATTAGGGCTAAACCGTGTATTCTTAACAACAGTGCTGTATAAAAGGATCTTATTTACATTCTGGTTTCTTTTCGCCTGTTCAATCGAAGGCTTCGCTCAGCGCTATAACTTTGAACAGTACGATATAGAGGACGGACTTACCCAGTCACAGGTTACCGCAATCGCGCAAGACGGTAAAAGAAGGCTCTGGATGACTACTCTTGGTGGTGTAAGCTGTTTTAATGGTAAGCAGTTCACCAACTATACAAAAGTAAACGGGCTAAGCAGCAACTTTGCACTGGCCATTGCTGCCGGCAAGCAGAACCGTGTTTATATTGGTTCGTCCTGGGGCCTCTCCCGTTACAACGGGCATAGTTTTTACAACTTCAATTACAACAAAAACTGGATTGGCAAAATGATTTCCGACAAAAGCGGAAACGTCTTTTACCTTAGGGGCGACCGTCTTTTTAAGGTCACGGAAAACAATGAGCAGCTGATCCGGGTAACTGATGATCAGAAGGAGACAATTTCTGCAATTAATACCGACTCCTCAGGCAGGTTATGGGCTGCCGTCTTCAGGAACGGGATCTATTATTTTGAGAACGGCAAATGGCATGCAATTCCTTCACATGATGATCTGAAAGACTTATGGATAACAGATCTGCTGGCTGACCGCGGCGAAAAGAACAAAATATGGCTACTTAGCGAAAAAGGTGTCTTCATTCTCCAAAATGGAATCACATCAAGGATCCATCCAGAAATACCTTTCAGGTGCAATGCTATAGCCCAGGACGCTAAAGACGCCATCTGGATTGGAACAAACAGCGGTGCTTACTATATCACGCCAGCGCAGATCACACATTTCAATTCAAAAAATGGTTTTACGGATAATGTAGTCAATGAAATATTCAGAGATATTGAAAACAACATCTGGCTGGGTACAGATGGTTCGGGCCTGTTCAGGTTTAACAACAACAGTTATGTCACCTTTGATGAAACACAAGGGATAAACAGCCGCATCGTAATGGCACTGGCCAGAGGCCCAAAACCAGGCAGCATCTGGATGGGTTCTTACGGAGGATTATACGAATACGTACAAAATCAAAAAATCAAAAATCTGGTCATCCCGTCTGAGGATGAAGATTCCTACCGCATCAACTTCCTTTACAATGACAAACGGCAGAACATATGGATAGGAACACCAGGAGGCGGACTATGGATGCATGACGGCAAGAGCATAAAAAGAGTGGATGACCTCAACGACCATATTGCCTACAATTCAATAATCGAAGACAGCAGGGGTATAATCTGGTTATCTACCAATATGGGTGTCATCACCTATGATCCGGTTACAAAAGAGCGGATCCGCATCACCGGTCAGTTTGGAGGCAGCCTCCTGGAGATGGGCAGGGACTCCATCATCTCCGGAACTCAGGACGGTGCCTGGCTCATCTCTAACCAGCAGAAAGCAATTCCGATGAACATAAAAGCGCTCAACGGATCCAGCATCCTTTGCATGCTGCGGGATAAAGACAATATTTTGTTTGGAACTGCTGACTATGGTTTGATCATCTGGAACCACAAAACCGGTAAAACAAAGAGTCTCAACAGTAAGTCCGGGCTTGCTGCAGACCACATTTACAGCCTGCTTAAAGACAGACGCGGGACAATCTGGGTTGGAACAGGCAGGGGCATAAACCGGCTGAATTCTTCAGACTACAGTGTGATCAATACCAACAGTGAAGATTCACCCCTTGTAGAATGCAACCAGAATGCGATTCTCCAGTACAACAACAACGTATGGATAGGCACCACAAAAGGAGTTGTCGTTTTCGGTCTGGATCCATCTGCTGAAAAAAAAATAAACCCGTATATATTCATCAACTCAGTTAGTGTATTCCCTAACCATAAAAAACTTAAGAACACAGACACCTCGGGATTCTCTTATAAGGAACATGAGCTCAACAGAGCATTTGTGCTTCCTTACAGCCACAACCATATTAATATCAGCTTTACCGGCATACACCTCGCAAGTCCAAATGACCTGCTGTATCAATACAGGTTAATCGGGCTGGACAATAAATACAGCCAGCCCGGCAGCAGTTCTTCTATGAGTTTTACGTCAATTCCTCCCGGAAAATACACTTTCCAGGCCAGAGCTGTAACCAGGGACGGTTTAATCTCTTTAAACACAGCATCATTCTCTTTTGAGATTCTGCCGCCTTATTACCAGACTAATATTTTCAGGCTTCTCATGGTCGTTCTTATCATTCTGGTGATCATGCTTGCCGTGTATATTATACTTACCCTCAATGAACGCAAGAGAAAACTCAGGTTAAAAATAAAGCTCGAAGAACAATTTAAGATCAGAAAGCAGACAGCAGAAGATTTTCACGATGACCTGGGTAACAAACTGACCAGGATCACCGTCTTATCAGAAGTATTGAGCAGTATGATAGATCAAAATGATACAGAAAAAAGGAACATCCTTAAAAAGATCAGTGCGAATGTGGATGAACTTTATACCGGGACTAAAGATATTTTATGGTCGCTGA
The DNA here is from genome assembly GCF_030244015.1 of Pedobacter ginsengisoli. Classification (GTDB taxonomy): domain Bacteria; phylum Bacteroidota; class Bacteroidia; order Sphingobacteriales; family Sphingobacteriaceae; genus Pedobacter; species Pedobacter ginsengisoli. Next base: position 914,706 of record NZ_JASSYX010000001.1, on the reverse strand, counting down.
ATCCCAAAAATGACACATTAATTCAATTGCTGGATCATATAAGGGAGTTTGGCACTGAAATGTTCAATGATACAGCAATTGTTTTTAAATCTGACATAGACATCAGCAAGGACACTAAGCTCTCACTCGATGTGAGCAGAAACATGCTGATGATATTTAAAGAATCGATAAACAATGTACTGAAACATTCAAAAGCGAAAAACGTAAGTTACCAAGCAAAGTTAAACAATGAGGTTTTGCGGGTTACGCTTGAAGATGACGGAAACGGGTTTGACACTGAACACGGTAAAAACGGACACGGTGTAAACAATATGTATGTGAGGGCAAAAAGAATAAATGCAGATCTGAATATAAGTTCGGGTCCAAGAGGAACTGCCGTATGTTTAATTGTTAAATTTTCGACACCAGCACATTTTAAGAATGTATAATCAGGCGGATGCAAGAATAGTCATCATTGAAGATGATGAAACCATCAGAGAAGGGTATGCGTATTTAATTAACCACACTTCTCCATATACCGTTGTCAGCACGTACCCTTCTTTCGACATAGCCAGGCACAAGATCATTAAGGACAATCCGGATGTGATCATCCTGGATATACAACTCCCGGGCACCAGTGGCATTGATGCCCTGCCTGTACTGAAAAAACTTTTCCCGCATGTTTACATCATTATGCTTACGGTCTACGAGACAGAAAAGATCATTCTCGACGCCCTGGCAAACGGCGCCTCTGGGTATTTTACTAAAAACACCTCATCCGTAAAAATAATTGAAGCCATAAAAGAAGTGATGCAGGGTGGCGGGCCAATGAGTCCTGATGTAGCCAAGACAGTCATCATGTCTTTGCAAAAGAACCAGAACTCTCCGCTCACAAAAAGGGAAACTCAGATCCTCGAACTCATTTCAAAGGGTAAAGACCGTGGTGAAATCGCCCAGGAACTGTTTATCGAAATAGAAACAGTGAAAACACATGTAAAGAACATTTACATCAAGCTCAATGTCAACTCCAAATCGGAGGCGATTAACATTGCCAGGCAGAACAGGCTGATCTAACTGGTCTTCTATTCTTTTGTTTCTGAATCTGGCTTCACTTCCGAAGTGGAGAAGCTATTGCCGCTAAGCCTGTATTGAACAGTTTTAAGTTCTCCTGCTTTTTGCGTACTGTCCTTAGGATTTACCAGCGGGAAACTGCGGAACAGGTCACCGTTTTTGATCGTATATTTATCATTGCCTCCATAATTTTTTTTCAAACTGCTGCTCAGACCCGGAAAAGTGATCTTGTTAAAACTTCCCCCCGAATATTCATAAACATTCAGATCTGAAACATTCTTTTTGCTCAGCATCTCGATATAGATCTCGGGATCGCCGTCATTGTCCATATCCATATTCCAGGCATCCGTAATGATTCCTTCGCGCTCATTGGATAAGGACTTAAAGCTGTTTTTCGCCGAATCAGTTCTTAAAATCAGGTAGCCGCCAATACTATCAACACCTTTGCCCCAACTCACAACTTCAAAGCTGATCCCCGGTCTGATCTCAATATTTTTGTAAAACGGAAACGGGCCGGCAGGCGTACCGGTACTGCTGACAGCAGGTTTCACTTCAGCAGTTTTATCTGAACCAGCGTCACCGCAGGAGGCCATTAAAAGCAGCCCTGCAAGGAAATAGGGCTGCCTGGAAAAATATTTTATCAATCTCATTGTCTGTTCTGTTAATGCAAACTTATTTTGCTTTTACATCCGGAGCGCCATTATTCAATATCGTTTCTGTAACTACGCTGCGCTTTCCGCCGGGAGTGATCACAATTGTTTTCAATACCCTTTTCTGACCTTTTGGCACATTAACTTTTATTGCGTTTGAATACAAGGTAGCATTTTCAGAAGGACGGCTCAAATCTAAAGTATAATAGATCTTCGCTCCCGGCAACGGCGCTTTCAGCTCAATATTAAAATCTTCTCCGTTCAGGGTCTTGTCACTTTGGCCGAAAGGTGCCGGAACCCAGTAATTTGTACTTGTCTTGTCCAGTCTTGCCAGATGTACAGGTATTCTTTCCTCCGAGAAATTTTTCAGGTCTTTTCGGGCCACCTGGCTCCATGCGATTTCAGATAAGGCGAACATTCTCGGCAGTACCATATATTCAACTTTGGCAGGTGTCTGGATGTACTCCGTCCATACATTGGCCTGTACCCCGATCACATGTTTTTGCTGATCAGCAGTCAGTTCTTTTGGCATGGGATCATAAGCATAGGCTATCCAGTATGGAGCAAGACCCCCGATGTTTGTAGGTTCATCGGCAGAAGAAGATTGTTTATGGTCAAAATATAGTCCTATAGGACCGCCTGGGGTCATGATTACATCGTGATCCTGCTTTGCAGCAGCTATACCGCCATCCACGCCTCTCCAGGACATCACTGTTGCATTAGGAGCCAGTCCGCCTTCCAGTATTTCATCCCAGCCAATGATCGATCTGCCTTTTGAGTTGATGTATTTCTCTATTCTTTGTATGAAATAACTTTGCAGCTCATGTTCATCTTTCAGACCAAGTTTCTTAATCAGCTGCTGGCAGAACTCACTCTGTTTCCAGTATTCCTTAGGGCTCTCATCTCCACCGATGTGGATGTATTTAGATGGGAAAATTGCGATGACCTCATCCAGCACATCTTCCAGGAATTTAAAAGTATTGTCTGTAGGCACGAACACATCGTCAAATACTCCCCATTGCTGCTGTACCTGTTTGCCTTTTCTTGAACCAGACCAAGGTGTTTTCTCATCCACAAAGGTATCTTTATCCGGAAAACAGCTCAATTCAGGATAAGCAGCAATAGCTGCAGAGCTATGTCCGGGCAGTTCTATCTCAGGGATTACATTGATGTAGCGTGCAGCAGCATAAGCTACTACATCCTTTGCTTCGTCTTGTGTATAAAACCCTTTATAGACAGTATTGTCCGTTCCCACACCAGGATGGCGTCCTATGATCGTTCCGTTCCTGCTGCTGCCAATACTGGTGAGCTTTGGATATTTCTTAATTTCAATTCTCCATCCCTGGTCCTCAGTCAGGTGCCAGTGAAAGTTGTTCAATTTATACTGCGACATGAGGTCAATATACTTCTTGATGAATGCAACGGGAAACATATGCCTGCCAACATCCAGGTGCATGCCCCTGTATTTAAACCGCGGATAGTCACTGATCTCGGCCGCATTGATCAGGATCTGGTTATTTTGCTTGTCAGGCATCAGCTGCATTACTGACTGTATGCCATAAAACAAGCCTGCATTTCTACCGGTGATGGTCATTTTTTTATCTGTAATGCTGATCTTATATCCTTCCGCAGGCAATTGATCTGCACCGGCTGAAGTGATGATGATCGCCCTGTCGGCTGATCCCGAAGCCTTCAATTCCCTTAATGAAAATCCACCTTTGGTAACGATATAGGCATTGAGCAAATCAGCCATCTTTGCGTTTTTGGCATCAGCAGATACCAGTATCACTGTTTTATCTAATTTAAATGTCCCTGTTTTCTTTGTCACTGAAACCGGTGCAGGAATGATGCCCATGTTTGCGTCAGTTTGTGCAAAGGCACCGATCGACATAGCTGCCAATAAAGTTAATGTTAAGATTTTTTTCATGTAATGTGGTTATCTGTTTCCGTTTGAATTTAAAGCCCAATATAAAAAATCTTAAAGTAAAAAGGACAAAAAAAGGGCAGATTCGCCATGAACCTGCCCTTTTTGCTTTAATATGAACCTTTCGGTTATGACAGCACTTTAATTTCGTGTTCCTTAGCGGCCAGGTAGCGCTCTGCATCTAAAGCTGCCATGCAACCAGAACCTGCAGCTGTTATGGCCTGGCGGTAATAATGGTCCTGAACGTCCCCGCTTGCAAAAACACCTTCCACATTCGTTTTCGAGGTACCCGGAGTAGTAATCAGATAACCTGTGTCATCCATATCCAGCCAGCCCTTAAAGATATCTGTGTTTGGCTTGTGCCCGATGGCAACGAAAAAGCCTTCTACAGGAATGTCAGTTTCGGCACCGGTCCTGTTGTTGAATACTTTAATAGCGGTTACATTCTTGCCATTGCCCAGTATTTCTTTGGCCTCAGAATTATAGATTACCTCAATATTCGGAGTATTCAGTACCCTGTGAACCATGGCTTTTGAAGCCCTGAATTCATCACGGCGAACCAGCATGTATACTTTTTTGCAAAGCTTGGCCAGGTAGGTCGCCTCCTCGGCCGCAGTATCACCTGCTCCAACAATGGCTACATCCTGTCCTTTAAAGAAAAAACCATCGCACACGGCACAGGCAGACACTCCAAAACCGTTATATTTCTGCTCGCTTGGCAAACCCAGCCATTTGGCCGTGGCTCCAGTAGAAATGATCACGGTATCCGCTGTAATGGTTTTAATTTCATCTACAACCACCTTATGTGGCAGAGAAGAAAAATCTACCGAACTCACATATCCGAAACGGATATCTGTTCCAAAACGTTCCGCCTGTTTGCGGAAATCTTCCATCATCTCCGGGCCCATTATCCCATTGGGATAACCCGGGAAATTATCGACATCGGTAGTTTGGGTCAATTGACCGCCGGGCTCCATACCCGTATACATAACTGGCTTAAGATCTGCACGGGCGGCGTAAATCGCGGCTGTATATCCTGCAGGGCCTGAACCTATAATTAAACATTGAACATGTTCTGTTTCTTCTGACATATATTGATTATTATAGTACAAATTTACGCTTTATCCGGATATTGCACAAACCGTTGATGGCAAGAAATGCAACAATGTGATATGTGGATTATAAATCTCCTCAGGTTTGGATTATACCCACGTTAAATTGCTTCTTTATTGGCGATTGGTTCGCAGCTTCTATGCCCATCGATATGACTTTACGGGTATCCAGGGGATCGATAATTCCATCTACCCAAAGTCTTGCGGCTGCATAATACGGCGTGGTCTGGCTATTGTACCGGTCTGTGATCTCTTTTAGTAATTCTGCTTCTTTTTCAGCATCCACAACCTCGCCCTTTGCTTTTAAGGATGCTTCCTGGATCTGCAGCAGTACCTTAGCCGCCTGCGCGCCGCCCATCACGGCAATTTTAGCACTTGGCCAGGCATAGATCAGCCGCGGATCATAAGCTTTCCCGCACATGGCATAGTTACCCGCACCATAAGAATTTCCGATGATGATGGTAAACTTAGGCACAACTGAATTGGCTACCGCATTCACCATTTTCGCACCGTCTTTGATGATGCCGCCATGTTCAGACCTGCTGCCCACCATAAATCCGGTCACGTCCTGCAGAAATACCAGGGGAATCTTCTTCTGGTTGCAATTCATAATAAAACGCGTTGCTTTGTCGGCACTGTCCGAGTAGATCACCCCGCCAAACTGCATCTCACCCTTTTTTGATTTGACCACTTTCCTTTGGTTGGCTACTATCCCCACGGCCCAGCCGTCAATCCGTCCCAGTCCGCAAATGATGCTCTGTCCGTATAATTTTTTATACTCCTCAAATTCAGAATTGTCCACCAGGCGTTGAATGATTTCGAGCATATCAAAAGGCTTTTCCCTGTTTTCGGGCAGCAGTCCGTAAATGTCTTCCGGATTTAGTTTTGGCACCGCAGCTTTGATCCTGTCAAATCCGGCTGTCTGCGGCGCACCCAGCATACTCATGATATTTCTGATGCTGTCCAGGCAAGCCTGATCATTCGGATGTTTATAATCGGTTACTCCCGAAATTTCGCAATGAGTGGTCGCCCCGCCCAGGGTTTCATTGTCCACATCCTCACCTATTGCAGATTTGACCAGGTATGAACCCGCGAGAAATACCGAGCCGGTACCATCTACGATCATCGCCTCATCGCTCATGACCGGAAGATAGGCACCACCTGCCACACAGGAACCCATAATGGCTGAAATCTGAACAATCCCTTCTGAAGACATGATCGCATTGTTTCTGAACATCCTGCCAAAGTGTTCCTTGTCAGGAAAGACCTCGTCCTGCATAGGCAGATAAACACCGGCGCTGTCTACAAGGTAGACTACCGGCAGCCTGTTTTCCATCGCAATTTCCTGTGCCCTAAGGTTCTTCTTAGCAGTCATTGGGAACCAGGCACCTGCCTTTACGGTTGCGTCATTGGCCACGATCATGCATTGCCGGCCCGCCACGTAGCCAATGCCACAGACCACACCGGCAGAAGGACATCCGCCTTGTTCCTGATACATCTCATCTGCCGCAAAGGCCCCCAGCTCCAGGAATTCACTTCCTTTATCAATCAGGTACGCAATACGTTCACGTGCCAGCATTTTGCCTTTTTCTTTCTGCTTTGCAGCGTTCTTGTCCCCGCCGCCTTTGTATATGGTCTTTAACCGGGTCTTTAAACCGTAAACCGACTGTTTGTTAAAGTCTTCGTTCTTGTTGAATTCTATATCCATCGCTGCCAAGTTATAGGTAATTTTTGTGGTAACAAAAGTCCGGATCAGGCTTTGGTTCAAATCTACGTTATCGCTTCAAATTCAATGTTAGATTGCTTTAAATATTTTGTCTGGAGTTAAGATAAGCGCTATAAAAGTCATTGCGAGATACAAAGTAATCCCGCACTTGATGAGATTGCTTCGTACCTCGCAATGACGACCGTACAAAAAAATTAAGGGTTCCTTATTACTATACTTCTTAATTACTATACTTCTTATTTTGTATACTTTTTAAATATAGACGTAGCCGTATGTCCGCCAAATCCAAAAGTATTGTTCAGAACATAGTTTACAGGCTGAGACACCGACTTACCTAAAATGATGTTTAATCCCGCAGGGATTTCCGGATCCAGTTCCGTAGTGTTGATCGTTCCCGGGATGATGTCATTTACCGTAGCCAGCACACTGATCACACTCTCTATCGCACCGGCACCACCCAGCAAATGCCCGGTCATGGATTTAGTTGCACTGATAGCAACCGGATGGTCGCCAAAGATCTTTTTAATTCCGTTCAGCTCACCCACATCACCCAGACCGGTAGAAGTTGCATGCGCATTGATGTAATCTATTTTATCCGGAGTGATCCCTGCATCTTTCAATGCCTTCGAAATACCCAGTGAAGCGCCTAATCCATCAGGAGGCGTACCGGTCAGGTGATAAGCGTCAGCAGCCATACCACCGCCGACCATCTCCGCATAGATATGCGCACCACGCGCTACTGCATGATCGTAGTCTTCAAGGATCAGTGCGCCGGCTCCCTCGCCGATTACAAAGCCATCCCTGCTGATATCAAAAGGGCGGGAAGCCCCTGCAGGATCGTCATTTCTTTTAGACAATGCGTGCGCAGAATTAAATCCGCCGACAGAAGATTCTGTAATGGCTGCCTCAGAACCTCCCGCAACCATAATCGTCGCTTTACCCAAACGGATGGTATCAAATGCACTGATGATAGCTGTATTTGAAGATGCACAGGCGGATACAGTAGCGTAGTTCGGACCATGCAATTTATGCCTGATCGAGATCACTCCCGCAGCTATATCCACGATCATCTTCGGAATAAAATATGGACTGAACCTTGGCGTACCATCACCCAGGTGATACTCTTTTAATTGCTGTTCAAAAGTACTGATCCCACCGTTACCTGAAGCCCAGATCACCCCTACTTCATAGCGTTCTTCCTCAGGCATGGCTTCAAAATCAAGCCCCGAGTCTTTGATGGCCTGGTCACTCGCCGCAATGGCATATTGTGTATACAGGTCATATTTTTTCAGTTCTTTTTTGTCGACATATACCTCAGCGTCAAAATCTTTAACCTCGGCAGCAAAATTAGTCTTGAATTTTGAAGTGTCAAATTTTGTGATCGCTGCAACACCGCTTTTGCCTGCTACAATGTTATCCCAAAATTCTTTTACTGTATTACCCAGGGGGGTTACAGCACCTAAACCTGTCACTACTACTCTTTTCATATATTATTTATTATGTCTTCCTTTATAATTCTAAGTATCCTGTCCAATGCAAGGAACAAATGCTTTTCATCGCCGGTGATCTTGCCCAGCATAATTCCGCCCTCTACTAAAGTAATGATAGTATATGCGTAATCCCGGGAAACAATATCTGTTTTAAACTCCCCGCACTCCTGCCCTTCCCTGATGATCTTATCCAGCTTCAGGCCCCAGCTGCGAATGCTTTCCCGGACTTTTTCCCTCAAAAAAGGCAGGCTATCATCTGCCTCTACTGAAGCATTCAATATCGGACAGCCACCGCCTTCAAACTCTGCCCGCCAGTTGTCCCGGTAAAAATTAACAGCAGCAATCAGTTTCTCGGCCGCAGATCCGGTGATGCTGATCGCCTCATCCAGTTTATCGCTCAGCATACCGCTGTTGTATTCGTAGACTGCGATGGCAACTTCATCCTTATTGGCAAAATTCCCGTAGATACTTCCTTTAGTAAGGCCCGTCACCGAAGTAATATCTGACAATGAAGTGCCCGAATACCCCTTAGTATTGAACAATACAGCAGTTTTTTCGATAATAAATTGCCTGGTGCGGTCTGCTTTAGCCATATCAAAAATCAATTGACAGATCAAAATTATACCTTTCGGTATAATTTACCAAATATTAACGATTTAATATTACAATTAATTTTTAAGTGTGGAATCTCTGATGATCAATTGAGGCTGTATGTTGATGATCCTCGGTACAGAAACTTCGGCCTCGGATCTTGCCTCTTTAAAGTAAAGCTTGGCTATGGCCTTGCCCATGTCTACGCTATGCTGATCAATGGTGGTGATGGACGGGCTAGTGATTTCGGTAAATGCTTCATTGGAATACCCGCAGATTCCCAGCTGGTCCGGTACGCTGATGCCCATTTTAGTAGCAACCTCCAGGACGCCCAATGCAGAAAAATCCGAAGTAGAGGCAAATATCGCATCCGGCGGGTTGGGCAGACTCAACAATTCCCTGGTTGCTGTGGCACTCAATTCCTGGGTCCAGGCATTCTCCCGCATCAGTTCAGGTACGATATCGAAACCGTGCATTCTTAATGCCTCCAGATAACCCTCTTTCCGTTGTCTGAAAATGTTCAGGTTCTGTGGTCCTTCCAGTAAGGCAATTCTTTTGTAACCTTGTCCGATCAGGTGGCTGATCGCCTCAATAGAAGATTGCCTGTTGTCGTTTAATACCTTAAACGTATCCACATTGTCGGCAACACGGTCAAACTGGATCAGCTGTATCCCGTGTTTCAATATATTCCTGATGTGTTCATCGTCCTGAAAATCTGCCGTTACCGAGATTACGATACAGTTCACCTGCTGGTTGATCAAAGTATTGACACACTCCACCTCGCGCTCGTAAGACTCGTTAGACTGGCAGATCACCAGGTTGTATCCATGCTCATAGGTAATCTCCTCCAGGCCCGCGATCACGTTGGCAAAAAAATTCTGGTTGATGCGTGGTACGATGACACCTATAGTCCGGTTGGATCCTCTTCTCAGGTTAGATGCCAGACTATTTGGCTGGTAGTTCATCTCTTTGGCCGTATCAAATATCAATTTTTTGGTGGCCTCACTTACTTTACTGGTATTGCTTAGCGCCCGGGATACCGAAGATGCATTCAGATTGAGTTTTCTGGCGATGTCGTAAATCGTTGTCCTTTTTTGATTCTTCATACAAGATGTAAATATGGCAAAATATTTTAATGCAATCGATTGTTCTTTATAATTTTTTGTTTAGATTCGTCTTGAAAACAAATATGAACTTAAATGCTGTTATTAGGTATTGATGTTGGTACATCATCTATAAAAATTTCGGTAGTGGACGCTGCAAATGGCAATATCAAAGCCACGGCTACCTACCCTGAACAAGAAACGGAAATCATTGCACTGCAAACCGGTTGGGCAGAACAGTCACCCAATATGTGGTGGGCGCACGTTCAGGAAGCCATTTCCATTTGTAATGCAAAGAAAGCCTACGACCCGCAGGACATCGCCGCAATCGGCATCGCTTATCAGATGCACGGACTGGTCATGGTGGACAAAAATCAGAACAGCCTTAGAAACAGCATCATCTGGTGTGACAGCCGGGCCGTGGAAATCGGTGAAAAAGCTTTTGAAACCATAGGAAAGGTCCATGCACTGGAACATTTGCTCAATTCACCGGGCAATTTTACAGCATCTAAACTGGCCTGGGTCAAAGCCAACGAGCCTGAAATCTATGCTAAGGTCGATAGGATCATGCTTCCGGGTGACTTCATTGCACTAAAGCTGACAGGAGAAGCAACCACAAGTATTTCCGCCCTTTCTGAAGGAGTATTTTGGGATTTCAAAACCAAAAGCCTTTCAAAAGATGTTATGGATTATTACGGTTTCAGCGAATCTGTAATCCCGCAGATCAGGCCGGTTTTTTCCAGTCACGGGCAGCTCAGCAGTACTGCGGCAAATTTATTAGGTTTAAAATCCGGCATCCCGGTCAGTTATAAAGCAGGTGATCAGCCCAACAATGCGCTCTCTTTAAATGTAACTGAACCTGGTGAAGTTGCGGCCACAGCAGGAACGTCGGGAGTGATCTATGGTGTCACCGATCATTTATTGTACGATAAAGAATCAAGGGTAAACACATTCGCCCATGTAAACTATACTACGGAACAGCAGCGGCTCGGCGTTTTATTGTGCATTAACGGCACAGGAAGCATGTACCGCTGGGCCAGGGCACAGTTTGGCAGCCATCTGGACTACAACACCATCAATGAGCTGAGTGCCTCCGCTCCGGCAGGAAGCAGAGGACTCCGGGTCCTGCCGTTTGGCAATGGCGCAGAGCGCATGCTGAACAACAGGATCACAGGCGCCCATTTCGGGAATATAGACCTCAACCTGCACAACACCCCAGACTTGTTCCGGGCGGTCCAGGAGGGCATCGCCTTTTCTTTCCGTTATGGTCTGGACATCCTCAGAGAAAATGGCATGAAGCCATCCGTCATCAGGGCCGGCAAATCCAATCTCTTCCTGAGCGAGATCTTTACACAGTCCTTTGTTGACATTACAGGCGTACCCGTAGAGCTCCATGAAAGCGACGGCAGCTATGGAGCAGCCATTGGTGCCGGTATCGGTGCCGGAGTCTACAGTTCAGCCAGCGAGGCATTTACCAACAAAAAGCCGCTTGGAGTCATCGAACCGGGAAAAACAAACCTTGAGCAGGAATACCAGGAATGGAAACAACTGCTCAGCAAAACACTTAATCACTAAAATCATTAACCAATTAATACCATATATCATGACATTAAACTCTGATAACGAATTCTTTAAAGGAATAGGAAACATTAAATTTGAGGGAACTGAAAGCGATAATCCTCTTGCTTTCAGATGGTACGACGCAGAACGGGTTGTTGCCGGAAAAAAACTGAAAGACCACCTGCGTTTTGCCGGAGCTTACTGGCATTCCTTCTGCGGCAACGGTGCAGATCCTTTTGGCGCGCCGACACATATTTTTCCATGGGACAAAAAAAGTGACCCTGTAGAAAGAGCTAAAGATAAAATGGATGCTGCTTTTGAGTTCCTGACAAAAATGAGCATTCCTTACTATTGCTTTCACGATCTGGATGTTGTTGATTATGGCACAGACATCAATGAAAATGACCGCAGGCTGCAGGCTTTAACTGCCTATGCGAAAGAGAAACAACAACAAACAGGCATCAAGTTGTTATGGGGTACAGCCAATTTGTTTTCCAATCCAAGATACATGAACGGCGCTTCGACCAATCCCGACTTTCATGTGCTGGCCCATGGTGCTGCACAGGTAAAAGGCGCACTGGATGCCACTATCGCCCTTGGCGGTGAAGGATATGTATTCTGGGGTGGTCGTGAAGGCTACATGAGCCTGCTGAATACTGACATGAAACGTGAGCAGGAACATTTCGCGAAATTTCTGCATGCCTCCAAAGAATACGCCAGAAGAAACGGTTTCAAAGGTACATTCTATATTGAGCCAAAACCATGCGAGCCGACCAAGCACCAATATGACTATGATGCGGCAACAGTAATAGGCTTCCTGAGACAATACGACCTGCTTGATGATTTCAAACTGAACCTGGAAGTAAACCACGCAACACTTGCCGGCCATACCTTCCAGCACGAACTTCAGGTTGCTGCTGATGCAGGAATGCTTGGATCAATCGACGCCAACCGCGGTGATTACCAAAACGGATGGGACACCGACCAGTTCCCGACCAACCTCAACGAACTGGTAGAATCTATGATGATCATTTTAGAGGCAGGTGGCTTCCAGACCGGAGGTATCAATTTCGATGCGAAGATCCGCAGAAACTCAACCGATCAGGCAGATCTTTTCCACGCACATATTGGCGGTATGGACAACTTTGCAAGAGCTTTGATCATTGCAGACAATATTCTTCAGAAATCCGAATACAAAAAATTAAGATCTGAGCGCTACGCCTCGTTCGACGCCGGTGCAGGAAAAGAATTTGAAACCGGAAATGTAACACTGGAAAGCCTGAGAGACTACGCAATAGCTAATGGCGAGCCTAAAACGATCAGTGGAAGACAAGAATATTTAGAAAACCTGATCAACAGATATATTTAATCATTAAATTGACCCGATAAATACAAGAACCAAAGGGTGTCCGAATTTAACTCGGACACCCTTTTTAAAAACCAAACTAAACTGATGAAGACACTCGGAATGCTCGATTATGCCGTATTTTTGGTATACTTTTTTATTGTAGCCTTTTATGGCTGGTGGGTCTATCGGCAAAAAAAAGCCAAAGACGAAAACTCAAAAGACTTTTTCCTTGCCAAAGATTCCCTGACCTGGTGGGCCATCGGAGCGTCGCTCATTGCCTCTAATATTTCCGCAGAGCAATTCATCGGGATGAGCGGTTCAGGCTTTAAGATGGGCCTTGCGATTGCTACCTATGAATGGATGGCAGCGGCAACCCTGCTGATTGTGGCCATTTTCTTCATTCCTGTGTACCTGAAAAACAAGATCTATACCATGCCTCAGTTCCTGCACCAGCGTTATAACGGCACGGTAGCGATGATCATGGCTGTATTTTGGTTATTGCTTTATGTAGTGGTCAACCTGACCTCTATTCTCTATTTAGGCGCGCTGGCCATCCACAGCATTTCAGGGATCAACCTTACCGCATGTATGTACCTGCTGGCGTTCTTTGCCATCATCATTACGCTCGGCGGTATGAAAGTAATCGGATATACAGACGTCATCCAGGTCTTTTTCCTCATTCTGGGTGGTCTGGCTACAACCTATCTGGCCCTCGACCTGGTCGCTACCCACTTCGGATCCAGTGGTGTCCTCAAAGGATTTAACCTGCTCAGTGAAAAAGCGGAGGACCATTTCCATATGATCTTCAAGAAAGACAATGAAAATTACCTTGACCTCCCGGGACTCAGCGTCCTGATCGGCGGTATGTGGATCGTTAACCTCAACTACTGGGGCTGTAACCAATACATTACCCAGCGTGCTTTGGGAGCCGATATAAAAACTGCCCGCAACGGGATTCTTTTTGCATCTTTCTTAAAACTATTAATGCCTGTGATCGTGGTATTGCCAGGTATAGCCGCCTATGTCCTGTACAAAGAAGGATACGGAGATTTTCAAACCGCGATGAGCCAGGGCGGCGAAGTTGCGCCCGATACCGCCTATCCGGTATTGCTTAACCTTCTGCCTGCAGGGTTAAAAGGTCTTTCCTTCGCGGCACTTACCGCAGCGGTCGTAGCCTCCCTTGCAGGTAAAGCCAATAGCATCGCTACGATATTCACACTGGACATCTACAAAAAGGTGATCAATAAAACCGCTCATGAAGACAAACAAGTAGTGGTCGGACGGATCACTGTGATCGCCGCCATGATCATTGCCATCGTCATCGCACCACTATTGGGTATTGATAAAAAAGGCGGGTTCCAGTTCATACAGGAATATACCGGCTTCTTTTCACCTGGTATCTTTGCCATGTTCATCCTGGGATTCTTCTGGAAAAAAACAACTTCCAATGCAGCCCTTTTTGCCACAATCGGCGGATTTGTGCTTTCGGTAGCTTTCAAGTTCCTTCCTTTTGTGATGAACCTGGAGTTCCTGAGCGCCTCAGGTTTCTCTAAACTGGTTACCCAAAAGGACGGCAGCATGCTTTACGAAATTCCGTTTATAGACCGTATGGGTTTTGTGTTCCTGATCTCTATAGTTGTGATGTACCTGATCAGTATCTATGAAACCAAACGCGGCGTAATCGCCAAAGGACTGGAAATAGACAGCAGTATGTTCAAAACCAGCCGGAGCTTTGCGGTTGGCGCACTGATCATCTGTGGTTTGCTGGTTGCCTTGTATACGATTTACTGGTAGTCATAAACCAGAACTTTATAACGGATCGGGCTTTTGCCCTTCCAGGTTTAAAGTCCGGAACAGTTCTTTTGCAATTAGTTTACAATTTGAGGCATAATCTTCAAGTGTGCAGCAGATCGTTTTGATCTTTACCGGGATTTCATCTACACATTCCATGAAGTCCAGGTGCAGCATCAGCTGCGAGGGGTCTTTTTCGCTTTCTTTAAGCTGGCTAAAGATATCCGTGGCTACTGAACGGTTATATCCTAACCAGAACTGTCCATAGGTGGTATAACCGGATAAAGTTTTCTGACTGAGTAAAATGTAAAACTGCCTTCTCATATCTGCTAAATTTTAAAGCAAAGGCCCGGCATACCAGGGCCTTTGCTTTTTTAATAAAACAGGAGATTTTACTTAATCTCAATTTGCCTGACGATTGATTTTGCTTCTTCTTTCTTAGCAATATCGATCTTGAGCACACCATCTGTGTAACCAGCCTGGATCTGGTTATGATCTGCGCTTTCAGGTAGGGTAAATGACCTCACAAAAGAAGTATAGCAGTATTCACGTTTGTTATAATTTTTTTCCTGCTCCTTACTTTCACTGCTCTGCTCTACCGATATGCTCAGCTGGTTGCGGTCAAGGTTTAGTTTAAAATCTTCTTTTTTCAAGCCAGGTGCCGCCAGCTCAATATGAAAGTGGTCCTGGCTTTCACTGATGTTTACCGCCGGAACACGGCTGACCATGCGGTCTGAAAAAAAAGTGTCGTTAAAGATGGATTCAAAAACATCACCAAAGCCTGGCATTAGTGCGTTGTTTTTTCTTTCGGGATTAAATTTAACCAATGTCATAGGTTTTTCCTCCTTAATTTGATTTAATGATTAAAACTTATAATTAATTAAACACTCAGAACTTAATGTTCCAAATCAACTTTTACAACTGCCATGCCATTGCACCCGAAGGATAAAAATGGCACCGGACAACTGAAAAAATTTCAGAAAAAATGAAAATATTTCAGTTGTCCGGTGTCAGATTTGCAGCGATTGCCTGCAAATGCTTCCTACTGCGCCGCCGCTCGTTAAACACAGACACATCAATTATTTCAATTCCGATTGAATAGAATTGATCAGATCCAAATGGTGTTTTACAACCGGTGCTGTCCTGGCTGCGAAACCCTTCAACTCTGCATCCTTTAGGTTTGCACTGCCATCTTCCATCAATGTCAGCGTTTTCTGATGACCTGCTACCATTGCCGCGGCATAGGCTTTATCAAAATCAGCACCTGATTTTAATTTTAATTCCTCCAGTTTAGTCTTGTGCTCCTGGTCGAGAGTAGCTGGAAGGAGAATGTTTTTGGAAGACGCTATTGCCTTCAATTCCTCATTAGCCTTGCCGTGATCTTTCACCATCATCGACGCAAAGTCTTTCACTTTAGCGTTGCTTGCTTTTTCCTGAGCAAGTTTACCCAGTTCCACCTCAGCCATTCCGCCTATAGCAGCCTTACTGGTAAATGCAGTGTCGGCACTGACCGGGGCCGGAGCCATTGAAACCGTATCAGCTGCTGCCATAGAGTCAGCTGCCATTTCAGAGGTATCAGAAGTATCAGTTGTACTTCCCGAATTGCTACAGCTCTGGAGGGCAAACATCACCCCAGAGATCATCATTGCATAAATTAAGTTTTTCATAAGTTTTTTATTTTATCAGCATCATAACCGCTGATAAAAAAGATTGTTTTGAAAAAAAGCAATCAGCCGGATGCATTTGTTAAGGACACGACTCCAGGCCAGACCGTGACATAAAAAATGAAAAAACATTTTTAGCTGTCTGATGTTCGTGTAATAATCACTGTCAGAATCTCAATGAAAGCAGTGACAGCATTGAACAGCGATAGACATTATCATTGTAGTTATGAAAAATTCAGCTAAAATAACCCGGAGAGATAGTTTAAATCAGAGTCCCTGGCAAAAAGAGACATTCACACCTGCCAAAGCGCAACAAGCTGACCTTTCAGGTGTTGCTGATACCGTCATCGTCGGTGCCGGCATCACCGGGATTACCACAGCACTGATGCTGCAAAAGGCCGGCCGGAAATGTATTGTTCTGGAAGCCGGCAACATCGGTTTTGGGACAACCGGCGGCACCAGCGCACACCTGAACACATTCTTTGACACGACCTATCCGGAAATTGAAAGTGATTTTGGCAAAGACGCAGCCAGACTGGTGGCTGATTCGGGTAAGGAAGCTTTTTCAATCATCAGCGCGCTGGTCGATGAGTACCGGATAGACTGTGATTTTGAATACAAAGAAGGCTTTTTGTTCTCCGAAAATGAAAAAGAGACCCGGCAGTTACAAACAATCCTGGAGTCCTCCGTAAACGCCGGAATAGCCGCAGAAAAATCCAAAACAAACGACGTCCCTGTTCCTTTCGAGATGGCCGTCCGTTTCAGCAAACAGGGACAGTTCCATCCCTTGAAATACATCAATGCACTTGCCATGGCATTTATTGACCTCGGAGGCATTATTTTGGAAGACACCTTTGTAAGCAGCAGCAAGACTGAAGACGGCATCATAGAACTGGACGCGGGAGGACTGCCTATAAAAACTGCTAACCTGGTTTACGCCACCCACATACCGCCCGGAATCACGGCATTCAGTTTCCGAAGCGCACCCTACCGCAGCTACGTACTCGGTGTAAAATTAAAAGACAACAGCTACCCGACAGGATTGTCTTATGACATGCAGGAACCTTATCACTATTTTCGTACCCACCAGATCGAGGGCCAGAAATACCTCATCATCGGTGGTGAAGACCATAAAACGGGACATAACGATCCGGAACAGGCATTCGCAAATCTCGAATCATACGTGAATCAATACTATCAGGTCGATTCGATAGCTTACAAATGGTCTTCCCAATACTATGTCCCCGCGGACGGACTGCCTTATATCGGACGGATGGCCGCAGCCGGCGACAGCACCTATATCGCTACCGGCTTTAATGGCAACGGAATGATGTTCGGTACTTTGTCGGCAAAGATCATTAGTGACCAGATCCTGGGTAACGAAAACCCTTACACGGATCTTTACAGTCCTTCCAGGCTGAGCCCGATAGCCGGGTTTACTGATTTCGTCAGGGAGAACGCCGATGTAGCCTGGCATTTCATTGCCGACCGCTTCGGAGGGGAGGCCCTTGATGCCATTTCTGAACTTAAAAACGGAGAAGGAAAAGTAGCGGAACTGCAAGGAACAAAACTGGCGCTATATAAAGACAGCAACGGAAAGGTGACTGCATTGAAGCCGGTCTGTACCCATGCGGGATGTATCGTAAGCTTTAATGCCGCTGAGCAGAGCTGGGATTGTCACTGCCATGGCGGCAGATATGATCTATCTGGAAAAGTGATTTCGGGTCCTCCGCAAAAAAACCTCGAACAGGTTTCGCTTCCCAAATAATGAACGCCATTCTTTTTGAAAAATACGGCATAACCTTTGTTCGATTGTCTAAAATCCTTCAGATGATGGCAGTACCTAAAAACAAACAGCAAGAGACAAAAGTACAAAAAGCGGATCAGGAGAAGGCGGAGCTGCGTGATATAGAAGAAGAGTTGCACGAAGTCCGCAGAGAGATCATGGATGCCCTGGGTAAGGATACCGATCCGCCGGCGACACAGGACGGACTGCGCTAAAACCGTACTTTCTGCGCATCTGCCGCGCTTGTTCTGCGCTAAATGATTCTTTTAAGCGCAGGAGCTGCGCAGAAAGTACACAGAAAGGGCGCAGGTCTTGGTAACAAATTAGTAGCATCACTTTTGATTAATGTATTTTAAGAACTACCTTTAAAATTCAATTTAACAATAAGATTTATATAACCACAACAATGAGCTTGAACAAAATTTTCATGACCACGGCCTTAGTCGCATGTGGACTGACTATGACAAACGCGCAGGAAAAGACAAAACCAGAACAAACGGAAGTATATACTCCGGTACCTAAAATAGTACAGGGAGCAGCCGTTTATACAGCTCCCCCATCGGATGCTGTAGTGCTGTTTGATGGTAAGGACCTGAGCAAATGGGTCAGCACCGATGACCGCAGTCAACCCGCAAAATGGACGGTTGCCGATGGAGTATTTATTGTAAACAAGAAAACAGGCGGCGGAAACATAGAAACCAAACAGTCATTTGGCAATTATCAGCTGCACATTGAATGGCAGGTTCCTGCAAATATAGAAGGCAAAGGACAAGGCCGCGGAAACAGCGGTTTATTTCTTGCCTCAATAGGTAAAGGTGATGCAGGTTATGAACTGCAAATCCTGGATTCCTACAAAAACGACACTTATACCAATGGCCAGGCCGCCAGTATTTACAAACAATTGGTTCCGCTGGCAAACCCAACCCACAAACCGGGAGAGTGGAATTCTTATGATGTCGTCTGGACAGCGCCGACATTTAACGACGATAAAAGTGTCAAAACACCTGCAAGAGTCACTGTATTCTTTAACGGCGTACTGGTTCAGAACAATGCAGAACTGAAAGGCCCGACCCAATATATCGGAGACCCTGCATACAGGCAGGCACATGGTCCCTCACCTATAAAGCTGCAGTCGCATGGCGATCCAAGCGCACCGCTCAGTTTCCGCAACATCTGGGTAAGAGAATTGTAAGAAATTTTTCATAATAAAAAAGCCAGGACAATGATCCTGGCTTTTTATTATGAACTTATCCGGTTAATTCTTCTCAATAATATACTTCGCCTCATGCCTGATCGGGAAATTACAGGAATTGGCAATGAAGCACATCTTATTGGCTTTCTCATGCAATGCATTGGCCTTTTCTATGTCTTCAGCTTTAGTGATGGTTACCTCAGGGTTCAGGATCACCTCTGTAAAATGGCCACTGCCGTCATCCGTCTCAGTCATCTTTCCTATCGCATTGTCTTTATAATCAAGCACGATAATTCCATTCTGGGAACAAAGGTGTAAGTACCACAGCATATGGCAGGATGACAAGGAGGAAACCAGCAGATCCTCAGGATTATACCTGTTCTTATCGCCCATAAATGCTGAATCTGATGAGCCTAGAATATCCGGCTTGTTGTTTACAGATATTACATAACTGCGGTCATATGACCGGTAATCCATTGTTCCTGACCCTTTATTGCCTGTCCAAACAAGACTCGTCTGATATTGATGTGCTTTCGTCATAACTATTTCTACTTGGTTACTCCAAATTAAGCATTTTCCGGAGGATTCTATATAAAAAATACTATTTCTTGTTCATGTCTGTCAGCCAGATATTTGTATTTTCCAGAGGCTGGTCCGTAGCCGTAAAAACAAGTTTCCCGCTGGCCACCAGCTCTTTCTGGCTGATCCATTTGCGTCCCGGCACTTTGCCGTTGAGCTCCACCGACCGGATGTACAGGCTGGATAGCCTGGGGAGTCATTCAACCCCCTTGCAACCCCTTCAAAGGGTTGAGAAAAAGTCATGAAGATCGGGAAACAGACTGAATCAGTACCTCTAAGAAATTACTTAAACAGAAAGAATGCAATGATCAGCGTGACAATAATATTGAAACCCTGGGCAATTAAAAAAGCATAAAAAGGTTTCTTACTGTTCCTGCCAAACAGGTCTTTAAAATTGGTTTCCAACCCGATACTGGTAAACGCCAATGCAAACCAAAGCCCCTGAAGGTTCTTTAAACTTCCTTTTACCAACACGATGGTTTCCTGCGGCACAAAGAAAGAGAACAGCAGGGATGCTGCCACAAATCCAATTACAAATTTAGGAAAACGGTCCCAGATTACTTTCAAAGTAGGTTTGGTTGCTTTGTCCTGCCCTGCCGGATGCTGGGTATAAGTCCAGTAGATAGAAATCACAAAGGCTGCAATGCCCAACAGCACATTCTGGGAGAATTTCACGATCGTGCTGATCTTTAATGCCTCCTCGCCCACCAGAGAACCGGAAGCCACAACTGCGCCGGTGGTGTCAATACTGCCTCCCAGCCAGGCACCTGTTACGGGTTGGGGGAAATGAAAGTAAGCTGCAATATAGGGCATGAAGATCATCATGGGGATGGCCGTAATGAGCACCATTGAGATCACATAGGAAAGTTTTTTTGAGTCGCCTTTAATCGCACCTGATGTCGCGATGGCTGCCGAAACACCACAAATGGAGACCGAGCTGGCAATCATCATGGTCAGTTCGTCATCGATCTTCATTTTTTTGCAGAGCCAGAAAGCGAAGTACCAGACGGAAAGTACGACAACCAGCGCCTGGATCAATCCAAGTGATCCGTTCTTCAGGATATCGGAGAATATAACACCTGTACCCAGCAGCACCAGACCGATCTTTACAAACAGTTCGGTAGAAAGGGCAGATTTGAACCATTCCGGAAGGGTGAAAAAATTACTGATCAGCAAACCGATCAGCAAGCTGAATATAACGGCTTCAAGGCCATAATATTTGATGGTGTCATTTCCTGCTATAACCAGGGCAAGCATGGTCAATATATAGACCACAGGAAAGGTCTTTAAATTTGCCGCTACGGATCTACCGGTAAGCACTGCACCGATAATTGCAATAGCGATCACAAAAAGGAACTGCAAACCTATATTTTGCAGGTTGCCGGCTGAAAAAACTGTGGTGGAAAGATCGGAAGTGCTTTTCCAGCTGAAAACAGGAACCGGGAGCAACAGTCCTGCAAGTGATACTAAAATGATCAGGCCGCCAAGGATGACGACTACCCAATCTTCATGGATGCTTAGTTTTTTTTGTTCTGACATTATATTTGATTTATTTGTGTTTCTATGTTCTCTGTTTTTTCCCTGAAAACACTGCGGCGTTTCAAGTTAATAAATTGATCATCTTTATTTGTATAACCTCAACTTTTAAGGACGATTGAAAAATGGTCTTTCAAAGCTGTTTTAGCTGCGTGATACCCGCACATCCCATGTACACCTCCTCCCGGCGGTGTCGAGGAAGAACAGATGTACAAGCCCTTCGCTGAAGTACGGTACGGGGAACTCCTGAGTGCCGGTCGGGTAAAGATCTGCCCCAGGTCAATGACCCCGCCGTTGATGTCGCCACCTATATAATTGGGATTGTACTCTTCTACCTGTGCGGTATCCATGGTATGCCTGCCCAGGATCAGGTCCCTGAAACCGGGTGCAAAGCGTTCTACCTGCTGCTCAATGATGGCTGTCATGTCTTTAGTCGAACCATTGGGCACGTGGCAATAAGCCCAGGCGGTGTGTTTTCCTTCTGGTGCCCTGGTCTCGTCAAATAAGCTTTGTTGCGCCAGCAGTACAAATGGTTTATCTGCGTGTTTACCTTCCCAGCTCAATTGTTCAGAAAGTTGAATTTCTTCAAGTGTATTGCCAATGTGCACGGTGCCGGCTTTTCTGGCTTCAGCCGCCGTAAAGGGGATCGGGCCATCCAGCGCCCAGTCGATCTTAAATACCCCCATACCGTAGCGGTAGCGTTCCAGCTGCCATTTGTAAATGCTGGAAAACTTATGTCCGGCTATCTTCAGCAATTGTTTTGGCGTCACATCAAAGAGCACAATTTTGGCGGAAGGGAGTTCAGCTAATGATTTGATATACCTGCCTGTTTCTATCCTTCCGCCGAGGGAGATGAAGTAAGAAGACAGGGCATTGGCGATCTCTTTAGAGCCGCCGACCGGAATGGGCCAGCCCTTGAGGTGTGCCGCGGTCATGAGCACCAGGCCGATTGCCGAGGTGGTCAGGTTGGTGAGTGGCTGTATAGAATGTGCCGCCATGCCCGCCCATAGTCCCTTTGCTTCCCGTGTTTTGAACCTTTTGGCGAGATGGCTCGAGGATGTCAGCGCATTGAGTCCGAAAGCGGCCATTTTCAGAGGATGTTTGGGAAAATGAAGCGGTCCTAATACGTCCGCTGCGATATCAGGCCAGTCCCTTACCAGAGGTTTGAAAAGATCAAGATAAGCCTGTTCATCCTGTCCGAGCAGTCTTGCTGTTTCCTCCAGGGAACTCCCTAAAACCGCAGCCGTACTGTCATCAAAAGGGTGGGCAGCGGCAAGGTCCGGAAATGTGTAAGCCAGCCCATGGTCTGCCAGGGGAAGGGTGTTGAAAAAAGGCGAGCCGATGGCCAGCGGGTGAATGGCCGAGCATACATCGTGTACGAAGCCCGGCAGGGTGAGCTCAGCTGAGGTCAGGCCGCCGCCGATCACATCTTTTCCTTCGATAAGTAATACAGAAAGTCCTTCTTGCTGTAAGGTAATGGCCGCCGCCAGTCCGTTTGGGCCGGAACCTACTACTACTGCATCAAATTCTGTTTTGCTCATTTTTTGTCAACTGCGTTTAGAGAATTGTGAAGATATGGATATTTATTTCTTTTGTCCAGGACCACGTAGATGGAATCGTTAAATTCGTTGGTCCCCTCGAGGATGATCCTGCCCGCAGCCGGTCTGCTGTAGTGCAGTACCTGCTTTTGATCGCGGTCAGACCTGTTCTTGTTCTGGAGGTAAAGCATGTGATTGGCTGTGTCTGCTTTGTAATAATACCAGATCCTGCCGCTGATACCTGACAATTCCCAGGTGGTGTTGATGTCCCTCTGTTCCGGATCATGCTTTTCTTTTTTATTGGCCTTGCCATATCTGCGGATATCACCTCTCCAGTCGAAACGCCATTTGCCGTCGTAGACCTCATGGTTGCGGGGGTAACTGCCTGCCGCAAACATCTCGATCTGCTGCGGCCTGCCTGCTACCTCAAAACTCATGGAAGACCAGTCCTCAAAAGTTACATTGTGCCAGCGAAGGGTATCTAAGGGCGAGTATGGGATCAGCTTGTTATTGAGCTTAAATTCAGTCACTTCATAAAATCCCCTGATTTTAGGCAGGCCGGGTGTATTCGGGATTTTATAAAAGTCGTTGTGGGTGAAGGCATAGACCTCAAAAA
This sequence comes from Pedobacter ginsengisoli, assembly GCF_030244015.1. Lineage (GTDB taxonomy): Bacteria > Bacteroidota > Bacteroidia > Sphingobacteriales > Sphingobacteriaceae > Pedobacter > Pedobacter ginsengisoli. The sequence continues at coordinate 891,450 of NZ_JASSYX010000001.1, read as the reverse complement.
CAAAAAAGAGAAAAACGAATACGAAATTGAAGGCAAATTTGATCGTGGTACGGCTATAGCGTTGCCATCTGGCCTTCAGCACCGGGTAAAAATGGCTGATCTTCGCGTTCTGTTCTTTGACGATCAGGCTCCAGACCCCCGGAATGTCGTACCAGAGGATAAAAACAGACAGCATGGCCATGCAGGCGCTTGGCACCTGCTCGCCGATGTCATAGGCATGGTTGGAGATGGCGATGTTTCCGAATACCACAAAGGTAATGGCGGCACCGATTCCTGTAGTACGCCTGAACAGCAGCAGGAAGCCACCGATGTATTCGGCGAAGCCGAGAAAAACCTCATAGGAAGGCGAGACACTGATCACTTCCCAGTACAGCCGTTTGGCGAAGAAATTGATCATTTCAGAATTCCAGAGCCCTTCGTTTTGTTCCGGCATCTGCATGACAAACAATTTTTTATAACCCCAGCCAATCCCGGCATAAGCGACCCGGTAGCGGGCTATGACCCGCAGCCAGTAATAAAGTACCCGGTAACTGACTGCTTTTGTATCAGTTTTCGTCCAGATGAAACCGCCCAGCAGTGCAATGACCAGAATGAAAGGCAGGTTGATATAGCTTTCTGCACCAAAGAAACCGCCTTCAGAAAAAATATTGATGAACTGGGGGTTGAAAAAGGCGACGATTTCGGTGAGGTGCCTGTAATTGAGATGTGCATAATCCATATTGATCAGCATCTGGTAAAAACCCAGGTCCAGAGGAATACTGAACAGGCCGAAAAAGATAAAGGCGATACGGAAGGCTATCTTTTGTACGTCTGTCCAGTCCTGCTGATGGGCGTAAGTCCCCGGATGCGGGAGTGCTTCCTGTTCTTCTGTGATGATGAGTTCTCTTGCCATTTTGTAGAAAAAAGTTAATGCATATAAAGCGGGTAGGTTTTGTTCTTCCGGTCGAGTATGACATAAATGGAGTCCCGGTATTCATTCAGGCCCTGAAGGATGATCCGGTCATGGCCTGGCCTGGAGTATTTAAGCGTCAGCTTCTGGTTTTGATATGCCTTGTTTTTATTTTGCAGGTACATTACCTGATTAACCGTATCTGTTTCATAGTAATAATGCCGGCGCCCGCCCCCGGTACCTGCTGATTCGTAGGTCCGGTCGACGTCTTTAAATTGTTTACCTCTGCCGGCTTCCCCGTGGATCACAAAGGTATTGAACACGGTAAAAGACAACGTAGACCATTTTTCAAAGGTCACGTCCTGCCACCTGAGTGAATCGACCGGGCTGTATGGAACAACCTGGTCGTTGACTTTGAATTCTGTCACTTCGTATAGTCCTCTTGCCCCGGCAAGACCTGGCCGGGAAGGTACTTTGTAAGAATCGTGTTTGTAGTTGTACCAGTGCAGGTACCCGCTCGTCACAAAGTAAAAACCGAATATAAAGGCTTTGAAGGCAATCCGCCCGTAACGCTGCCAGGGTTTTGCAAAAGGAAAATAATGGCTCTTCCATTCTGTATCTTCTTCTTTTACGATCAGCCGCCATAAAGCAGGCAAATATCTCCAGAGTACAAACGCACCGCCCAGCGCATAAAAAGTAGCGGCCAGGTGGATGCCACCATCATAAGCATGGTTGGCAAAGGCAATGTTGCCCACCATGGCCAATGCCAGTGCCGCTCCAAGTGCCCTGGTTTGTCTGAAAAACAGGAACAGCATGATTAGCAATTCGGCGAAACCTGCAAAGATCTCATAGTCGTGTACAAAACTAAATTGAATCCAGTAGAGTTTCTGGGCTACAAAATCCCCGAAAGGTGTATTCAGCTGCGTCAGTGCCAGATCTGGCATCTGTGTGGGAAATACTTTGGAAAAAGTAAGTCCCTGCAGCTGGATCACCATGGCATAACTGATCCCGGTGACCAGGAAGTAATAGAGGGTGTTGTAGCTTTTTCTTTTTCGGTCGGCCAATGTCCAGATGACAGCACCAAGCAATCCGATGACGAAAGCGAGCCCCCAGTTGATGTAGCTGGCCAATCCAAATTCCCCGCTTTCGGGATAAATGGTGAGCAGGTACTGCCTGGATACCGGAATTCCCCCGGTGTCATTCGCGCCGGGACGGTCACTGGATACTTTGATGGGACTAAATGAAGATCCGCTGAGCCGGCCCATATCCCGGATGTGCAGGTTTGACCACTCTGTGGTAAACCACTGCGTGTAAAACCGGGTATTCAAAGGCACGATCAGCACAAAGAAAAATATGAAAAATGTACGGAACGCATATTTTTCGAGAGGAGTCCAGCTCCTTTGTGCCCGGGCTCCGGGTGTCAGGTCGGTACTCATTTTTTAAAGTTTTATAGGTTTCCGTCTGCCCTCGTACAGCATGTATTTCCTGGTGATCCTGTCCAGCAGGGCATAGACCGAGTCTTTCCGTTCATTGACCCCCTTCAAAATGATGGTCGAGTCGTTCAGGAAATGATATTGTAAGGCATAGTGTTCTGTCTTATGGTTTTTGTTCTTATTGCTGAGTTCCAGTTTGTGCTGGAGGGTATCTGCCGAATAGGCGAAATAACGGCGGTCACCTACCCCTGCAGACTCGTAATTGCGGTCGATGTCGTTCTGATGATAACCTTCACCATTGGAGAGGTCTGGTATAATGGGTCTGGCAGTTTTGATGCTGATGGTCGCCCATTTTTCAAATACTACGTTTTGCCAGCGGTTGGTATCGGTCCTGGAATAAGGTATGACCTGGTTGTTCAGCCTGAACTCGCGTACATTGTAATAACCGTAGGTGCCATTCAGTCCTGCCTTTTTTGGAATTTTATAAGGCCCGTTTTTGTAATTGGCATAGGTGCTGAAGCCGAGAATGAGCAAAAACACCGCGGTTGCGCCTTTTAACAGCAGTCTTATCTTTCTGAAATTCCGGCTGGTCAGGGGTCTGAATTTATTGGCGATGGTGTATTTCTGCAGGACCAGCAACCGGTACAGCCGGGGCGCGTCATAAGCAAACAACACGGCCGCAATGAGGGTCAGATAAGCGCTGTAAACCTCCTGTCCGGCATCATAGGCCAGATTGGCGACAAATACATTGCCTGTAAAACCCAGGATGATCCCGGAGCCAAAAGTGGTGGTACGCCTGAACAGCAGCAGGATGCCGGCAAGCAGTTCTACTCCGCCAAGGAATACTTCATAGGGCTGGGCCACACCAAGTGTATGGTAATAGATTTTCCAGGGCAGGAAATCTCCATAATTAGTGTGCAGGTTGCTGAGGGAAGGATAGGGCATCTGCAAGGGGAACAGTTTGATGAACCCAAAGGCAATGATGCCCGTGGCCAGTCTGTACCTCAATATGACCCGCAGCCAGTAGTATAATTTGCCGTAATCTGTCTTTTGCTGCCTGTCGGCCAGTGGCCAGATAAATGCGCCGCTGATTGCGACAACGAGGGGAACCAGCCAGTTGAAATAGCCACTTAGTGAAAAAAACCGGGGTATATAGGTGGTCAGCTTAAACAGGTCATAAAAAGAAGGATCTGACCAGCTGGCTGAAAATATCTCCCTGTAAAATTTCCAGTCCAGTGGTACTACCAGGATGAAGAAATAAATGAAGACGGTCCTTAAAAGGATCTTTTCATGGTTCTTCCAGTTGGATGCTCCGTTTGAAGTATTAAAAAAACTCATGCCTTTTGCTATTGGATTAATAATCTTTGTTTTGTTCCAGATTGGGATCCAGCTGGATTTGTGTCACCGGGATCGGGAATACATATTCATGATCTGACACTTTGGTATTTGGGTCCAGTGCTTCCAATACGGCTTTGGCCCTGCCTGTTCTAGCCAGGTCAAACCAACGGTGTGCTTCCCATGCGAATTCAATCCGGCGCTCATTTTCTATGGCCAGCAGGATTTCTTCTTTGGTTACGGCCGCTGAGGGCTGGATCCCCGCGCGATCCCGTACCTGGTTCAGGTCAAACAAGGCTCCTGTGGCTGCAGATAAATTATTGAGCTGCGCCCTCGCTTCTGCCCGGATCAGGTACATTTCGGCGATCCGGAAGATATAGGCCGGATCGGTCGCATCCTTTCTGTAGTAAAGGTTGCCAAACCAGTTGGTGATCCCGCTCTGGGTCACGCTGCCGATCAGCGCGCTTCTGCCGCCTGATACTGCCGGATTGTTGAGCAACTGTACGAAGCGGTCATTTGGCGCATAGCGGTATTGCCCGCCATTGGTAGAATGCTGCATCTGGATGCGGATCGCGTTGGGATTGATGACACTGTACTGCAATTCAAATATGGATTCTTTACTTGCATTTACGTTGTTGGTAAACCAGGCACTGAATGGTTTGACCAGTGTATAATCGGCGGTCTTGTCAATTAACCTGGTGGCGTACTCTTCCGCCTGTGCCCATTCCTTTTTATACAGGTGCAACCTGGCCCGCAAGGCCCAGACGGTACGTCTGGTGGCCCGGATACGGTTTACTGCGTCTGGTAACAGTAGTTCAGCTTCTTCCAGGTCTTTCTGCACTTGTGCATAGGTCTCTGCCAGCGTGCTCCTTTTTACTTTCGTGCGGGTTTCCAGAGAGGAGGTGGGCTCCAGGATGAGCTGAACACCGCCCCATGCCCTCGCCAGATCAAAATAAGCCAGTGCCCGAATGAATTTGGCTTCACCGATATACTGGTTTTTAAGTGCGGGTGTCAGTAAGGGATCATTGACATTAGGAACTTTGCTGATCACCTGGTTGGCCCGGTTGATCGTGTTGTAAATGGCAATCCAGGCGGTATTGAAGAATACCTCATCTGTTCTGAAATTGGCGTTTACCAGGTTGGCAGAACCGCCGGTAGTCAGGTTCTTGATGTCGCCGCTGGGAAAATAACCCAGGGTAACATACGTTTCACCATAGTAGCCGATGGTGCTCATTTGCCGGTAAACGGCCCTTAATGCAGTTTCACTGGAGCCCTTGTCATAGATCGGGTTTTCATCTGATACCGCATTGACAGGCTCGGTAGTGAGGAACTTTTCGCAGGAACTGAGCGAAAGTACTGCAAATGAAAAAAGGATATATTTTATAAGTTTCATGTCTGAGTAATTAAAGTGTGAGGTTTAAACCTAGCTGTACGGTGCGGGGCTGAGGCGGTGTACCATAATCATAGCCTTGTATGTTTTGTGTACCCAGATTGGATTCAGGGTCTGCACCTGTATATCTGGTGAACAGCAACAGGTTGCTCCCGGTTACATAGAACCTGATTTTTTCGATGCTGATCTTTTCTGTGAATACTTTAGGCAGGGTGTAGCCCAGGGTTAGCGCACGCAGCCGTAAATAGGAGGCGTCTTCAAAGAACCGGCTGTTTTCCTGTCTGGCATAATTGGCGTCGTTCAGCTTAGGGGTATTGGTGATTTGCCCCGGTGTGGTCCAGCGGTCCAGCTGGCTCTTCAGCAAGACCCTTCCCGCATCCAGCGTACCACCAGTCTCTCCGAGCATCCGGTTGTGGTTCCAGATGTAATTGCCATAAGAAAATGTAAAGAATATACTCAGGTCCAGACCCCTGTAGGTAAAATTATTGGTCAGTCCGCCAAAGAATTCAGGCCAGGTACTGCCTACGATCTGACGATCATCGGCCGTGATCTTACCGTCTTTATTATAATCGTCAAACACGGCCTCGCCGTTGTCCGGGTTTACCGACAACTGCTTGTATAGCCAGTAGGAATAGAGTTCCTTTCCTTGCTGCAGGCGGATCAGATCCCTTCCCGCAAAAGGGATATCAGCAGGTATTTTTTCGATGGTGTTTTTATTCCTGGCGATGTTGAAATCTGTCTTCCAGGTGAAACCTGTGGTCCTCAGGTTGGTGGAATTGATGCCCAGTTCAAAGCCTTTGTTGCTGATCTCCCCGAAATTGGTGAGGTAAGCAGAGAATCCCGAGGCGCCCGGAACGGCTACCTGCAGCAGCGCATCGCTGGTGTATTTGTTGTAATAGTTGAACTCAATGTTGAGTTTGTCTTCAAACAGCCCGATATCAAGGCCCGTACTAAACTGTGCGGTACTCTCCCATTTCAAATCGGGATTGGCCAGCTGAAGGGGTGCTGTGCCCGGCAGCTCGGCTCCTCCGGCTACATCGGCATAGCCAAAGCCCCCTGTCCAGAGGCCCTGGGATGCAAAGTCATTGATCCCGGCCTGGTTTCCGGTAACGCCGTAACTGATCCGGTATTTGAGGTTGCTGATCTGGGAGACATCTTTGAGGAAATTTTCCTCCTTGATCCGCCATGCGGCACCCACTGATGGAAAGTAGCCCCATTTGTTGTTCTTACCAAATTTGGATGATCCGTCTGCCCGGATGGTAAATTCCGCATAGTACTTGCCTCCATAATTGTAATTGGCCCTGGAGAAAAATGAAGCCAGCGTACTGTTGGTTTTAAATTGTGAAGCGATCTGTGTTGCTGCTGAAGAAATCTGCGTATAAGAATTGTTCGGAAAATTAGTCCCTGTTGCAGCAACGTTTTTGATCTCCGCGCCTTGTAAAGTATTACCGATCAGTAAGCCGAAACTGTGTTTTCCGATCTGGTCATTGTAAGAAAGCGTTTGCTCGTTGATGGCCGCAGAAGATTGTGTAATGCTTTGCGTACCTCTGCCGCCGCTGTTGCCCAGGATGGTACGGGTATCCCAGTATTCGTTTTCTTCATAGTTGTCGTAATCCACCCCGAAAGTTGAACGAAATTTCAATTTAGGGGTAATGGCATAATCAAAATACAGGTTACCAATATAATGGTAGCTGTTCGACCATAAGTTGACGGTACTGGTTAGCACATCGATATTGTCAAAGTTCACCCATTTTAAAGGCGTTCCATTTGCGTCAAAGATCGGCAGATAGGTTGGAATGTTGAGGGAAGCCTGCAAAAGGGTTCCGTTGGCCCCATTAGCCGGCCGGGCCTGGTCGCGGTGACTCCTGGCTATGGTGTTACTGGTTCCTATAGATATCCTGGAGTTGAGCTTATGATCAAGGTTGACCTTCAGGCTTGCCCGGTCAAAACCCATTGGCTTCCATATAGACTCCTGCTCGGCATAACCACCGCCCAGGTAAAACCTGGTCTTATCTGATCCGCCCTGAATGGACAAATCGTAATTTCTCAGAGCCGCGGTGCGGTTTAGATAACTCATGCGGTCATAGGTTGGCTGTGTCGATGGCAGGCCTCTTCCAGTCACACCATTGATGATTTCGGTAGCAGGCCTGAAGGGTTCAGGCTTCCCTATGTTCCTGCTGTATTCATTCACCAGGATAGCGTGCTCCTCACCTGTTGTAGTTTTCCAAACGCGGTCTTCGGGCGCCCAACCAAGTCCTTCAGAACCATTGAAATCTATTTTGGTCTTCTGACCATAGTTACCTCTTTTGGTAGTAACCAGTACTACACCATTTGCCCCTCTGGAGCCGTAGATGGCAATAGCTGTGGCATCTTTCAGGATTTCAATACTTTCAATATCCGAAGGATTGATGTCGGACAGCGGGGAAGTTCCGCGCTCCTGTGCAATGTTCTGGAGACTGCTGTTGTTCACCCATACCCCGTCGATGATATATAAAGGATCATTGGTGGCATTAATTGAAGTCGCGCCTCTCACCCTGATGAAAATATCAGATCCTGGTACCCCGGTATTGGAATTGATCTGCACACCAGCAGCTTTTCCCTGTAATTGGGAATCGAAACCTGCTTCAGGAATGCTCCTTGTGCCGGAGGGATCAATTTTAGAGACTGACCCGATAAGGTTTTTGCGTTGCTGGGTACCGTAACCGACGATGACCACGTCATTGAGCTGTGCTGTGATCTCTTTTAATTTGATAACAACAGGACTGTTGTCCACAACAATTGTTTTCTTCTCATAAGTGACATGTCCGATTTCCAGGGTGTAAGGGAATTTCTGACCGGTAACAAACTCAAACCTTCCTTCGCTATTGGTTTGGACTGAATGGGTCGTACCCACTATATGAACACTTACTCCGGGAATCCCCTGTTTGGTCAGGGAATCCACAATCTGTCCTTTAAGGGGAGAATTGATCAGGGGTGTCGTAACCTGGGCATTTGAAATGAAGGGCAATGCCAAGAGTACCAGAGTGCAACTGCTCAGCAGCAGCGCTTTTTTAAACAAGGAGCCGGCACCAAATACGTACCTCCCCTTTTTAAAATTTTGCATAACTTTAAAAAGTTTTAATTAATACTAATCTATTGTTGAAACTAGGGTCTTCAGTAAGGGATTGGCGTTTCGTACTGATTACCTGAAAATAAAGGCAGGATCTGATCCTGTCTTTATTGCTATATAGCAGGAAATGCTATTGCATGAGACAGCAACAACAGGAAGTTAAGAACTGAAACTTCTTAGGGAAGGGGTTGAATTTTTCTTCGTGGTGGTGTAGAATTTGTTCCATCTGTTTAAATCATCATTTATACTTTATGAAACAAATGTAAGTGCATTTTTAGTAAAAACAAATTAAATCTACCGATTTAGTAGATTAATATTGCTAAATGGCTTTAAATAAGCCTGAACTTCATTTTTTAGCCCAAATAGTTCCATAATAAAATAATTACTGATATATTGGCTGTTCCAAAAATCAGGAACCTAAACAGCTTTTTACTAATATTTTGCGAAATGAAGCAACTCGTACTTTTACTATGCATAACCTTTAGCGGTCTTTCTCTTTTCTCACAGGAAAAAATTGATAAAACAACCTCCGGAAATCCGATTTTCCCCGGCTGGTACGCAGACCCTGAGGTGGCAATATTTAATAAGGAATACTGGGTATATCCTACTTATTCGGCTAAATACGAGGAGCAGGTCTTTATGGATGCTTTCAGTTCAAAAGATCTGGTCACCTGGAAAAAACACCCTAACATACTGGAAAAAGCCAATGTCAAATGGGCAAACAAAGCCATGTGGGCACCTTCAATCACTAAGAAAGGCAATAAATATTATTTGTTCTTCGGTGCCAATGACATTCAGAGTGACAATGAACTTGGCGGCATAGGCGTTGCGGTGTCCAATAAGCCTGAGGGACCTTTCAAAGACCATATAGGTAAACCGCTGATTGATAAGTTCCATAATAAAGCCCAGCCGATTGACCAGTATGTATTTAAAGACAAAGACGGGCAGTACTACCTGTACTATGGCGGCTGGAGACATTGCAATGTGGTGAAACTGAGTGATGATTTTAAAAGCATCGTTCCTTTTCCAGACGGTACAACCTATAAAGAAATTACACCTGAAGGCTACGTGGAAGGACCGTTTATGTTCATAAAAGACGGAAAATATTACTTTATGTGGTCAGAAGGCGGCTGGACCGGACCAAATTATTCTGTAGCATACGCGATAGCCGATTCGCCAATGGGACCTTTTAAACGGATTGATAAAATCCTGAAACAAGACCCTTCTATAGCGACCGGAGCTGGTCACCATTCGGTGGTCCAGAACCCTAAAACAAAAGATTACTTCATCGTTTATCACCGCAGGCCATTGGGAGAAACCAATGGAAACCACCGCGTGACCTGTATTGACAAGTTAGAGTTTGATGAAAACGGACTCATTAAACCGGTAAAGATCACATTTGAAGGTGTAGCCGCTAATCCGTTAAAATAACAGGATGCATGGCTCCTGAGAACTTATATGACGCAGAAGACACCGAACTGCTGATAAAGCTAAGCGAAGGCAGTAAACCTGCTTTTGACACGCTTTACAACAGACACTGGAAATACGTCTTTAATGCAGCTTATAAACGGCTGAGTAATGAACAGCAGGCCCAGGATATTGCCCAGGATGTATTTGTGCAGCTTTGGATCAGAGGTACCAAATCGCCGATAGAAAATCTTTCTGCATATTTACAGGTATCAGCGAGAAACGGCGTTTTTAAGCATTTCGAGAAACAGGGCAAACTGTCCGTGCTGCCGCATACGGTCGTTGATGTGACAGATGAACATGACCGTGCAGATGCGGGAATATTGCACCAGGAGTTTTTAACATCATTTAATGAGCTGGTGGAAAGCCTGCCCCAACAGCAGCGTCTCATTTTCAGAATGAGGTTTGAGGAGGATCTGAGCAGTCAGCAAATCGCGGATCAGCTCGAAATCTCTCCTAAAACCGTGAGGAACCAATTGGGCAGGGCGCTGACAACGTTGAGAGGTTCGCTCCTCGCGCTGCAGTTTTTATTTATCCTGTATCCGGGAAGATAAGTTTTCGCTTCTCCTTAAGTATACAGGCTACAGACAGGCCGATTAAAATTGATGAAAAGCATCTGACACAAAGCCCAGTACTTTAGGCAATGATCCTCTCCAGTAGGTCCAGGTATGTCCGCCGTCGCGCACGCGGTATTCATGAGGCACTTCTTTCTTACGCATGGCAATGTGTACTAAAGCATTACCTTCATACAGGAAATCATCGTCACCACAGTCGATATACCAGCGTACGGCCTTTTTCTGATCATCAGGCATATTGTTGACCAATGCCAGTACACTCTGACGGTTGTAATAGCTGGTGACTGCTGAGTCGTCTACATCAGGGTTATTCCTTACCAGCGCTTTCTTGGCGTCTTCCAGACTAAATGGACCTACAGCTGCACTTAACGGACAGGCTGAAGAGAACATTTCGGGGTGGTGAAGGGCATAAACAAATGTGCCGCCCCCGCCCATCGATAACCCGGCAACTGCTCGCGAGCGCTTATCTGCTTTGGTACGGTATTTCTTTTCTACAAAAGGAATCAGTTCTTTGAAAAAGAAGTCTTCGTAGTTCCAGTCTCCTTTAACATCATTGAAATACCCCCTCCGACCAGTGTTCGCATCAGGCATGACAATAATCATGGGCGTTGCGGTACCGTCGGCTATGGCCTTATCAGTGATGTTCAGTACCTCACCAAATTGTACCCACCCGGTCTGATCGTCGCCCGCTCCGTGCAACAAATATAAGACAGGGTAACTGCGGCCTGAGGTTTCGTAATCAGGTGGCAGGTAAATGGCATATTTACGTTCGCTTTTTAAGATTTTGCTGGGAAGCGTCAGGTTATCATAAACCTTCCCGATCTGGGCAAATGACGTGAGAGGCCCCAATAATAAGAGCGCTGTAGCCGCTGTAAGTAGTTTTTTCATCATGTGGTTATATTGGTTATGCCAGTAGCTGAATCTACTGGTACAATAAATTTAATATATATTTTCAATTCGAGTGGGCTATTTTCAAATTTCGGACTCATATAGGTATAAAAGGGATAATGAGAGACTTTCGTAAACAGCATTTTCTAGAGATATTAGAGAAATACAGGAAAAATATAGCCTCTTCTGAGGAAATTAAGTTCCTGGAATCTTATTATAATACATTTGAAGCCAATAAAACGCTCATTACTGAAGAAAATGAAGCAGATTACCTTTATTTGAAAGAAAACATCAAAAATGAAGTTGACAAAATAATCAGTGCACCAAAGATCAGGGTTAAAAAACTCAGCTGGTATAAATTTACCGCCGCAGCTGCCGCCATTTTGATGCTTCTTTTTGTTTCACTGTATTTCTTTTCGCGCAATGAGGAACGTGATCATACTGCGAGAATTGACAAAACTATAATTCCTGGAGGTAACAAAGCTGTATTGACACTTGCCGGTGGACGGAAGATCGTATTAAATGACGCTGCAACAGGTGAAATTGCAAGACAGTCGGGCATTACCATCACAAAAACAGATGACGGTCAGATTGTATACAGTGTTGCCGCTGAAGATGGGCAGATTCTGCAAAACACCATCTCTACGCCTAGAGGGGGGCAATACAGGGTAATATTGCCTGATGGTACGAACGTACTGCTAAATGCAGCCTCGTCTCTGGTCTACCCGACTGCTTTTAAAGGCGTTGAACGATTGGTACAACTCAATGGTGAAGCTTATTTTGAAGTGGCAAAGAATAAAAATATGCCTTTCAGGGTAAAATCAGGCGGACAGACAGTCGAAGTGCTGGGTACACATTTTAATATCAATGCTTATGAAGATGAGAACTCCATAAAGACCACACTTGTTGAGGGAGCTGTAAAGGTTTCTTCGTCCATCGGATCGAGTCTGATCGTCCCCGGACAACAGGCTGTGCTCAGCAGGGAAGGCAATGGCGCTATCTTTAGACGCAATGTAAATATAGATAAGGAAATCGCCTGGAAAGACGGAATGTTCTCCTTCGAAAATGATGACGTCAAGTCTGTAATGCGCAGCATCGCCCGCTGGTATAACGTGGATGTAAGCTATAAGGGCGATCTATCTGACATTGTATTCTCCGGAGAGATCTTCAGAACTGCAAAGCTCTCGGAAGTATTTGAAATACTGAAACTCAATAACGTTCAACTGGATGTCCAGGGCAAAACCATTATTGTTTCTTATAATGGCGAAACTGTATCAACTTCTAAAAAAAGACCTTAAAAATTATTAAATAACAACACCATTCAACCCTAAAAAACCGAAACCAACTAACCGATTATTCACACTAAGAAGATTCTGATGATAAGAAAGCTACAATAGACCAACAACCACTACAAATATTTGACAAAAAACCGGAAGTATCTCACCACTCCCGGTTTAAAAAAAGGTCAGCAGTCAGATGTTGAGACCGGACTGCTATTTATTCACTTTATTCTATTCCAAAAGTATGAAATTAACTTTTCTTTACAACCCTGCATTTTTGATGCGGAGGGTAAAGTACAAATTATTAATAGTGATGAAATTAACTGCTATTTTATTACTGATCGGCACCATGCATTTGTCTGCCGCAAGCTATTCGCAAAGTGTGACGGTTTCCAGGAAAAACACCACCCTGGAAACGGTTTTCAAAGACATCAAACAACAAACCGGTTACCTGTTCTTTTACAATGGAAAGGTAAACCTGAAAAGGCAGACGCTTAATGTGGAACTGAAGAATGTGCCGCTTGAGGAGGCTTTGAAAGCTTGCCTGACTGATCAGAACCTGACCTATAACATTGTGGATAAGACCATCGTGATCAGGAATAAGGAAACAGACCGCTTGCAGGACATTCAAGTTGATCTTATTATGGTTTCAGGACGGGTTATAGACGCAGAAACACAGCAAGGTATCCCTGGTGTGAACATCTCTTCTAAAACCATAAAGACCCTCAGTGCCCAAACTGACCCGCAAGGGAACTTTAAATTTATGACGCAGACTGGCGATATCATAGTCTTCAGTTATGTTGGTTTCAAGCCTAAAGAAGCTAAAGCGACTGCGGCACCTATGCTGATCGCGCTGGAAGCCGACGTAAAAACCATCGAAAATGTGGTGGTTACCGGTTATCAGACCATCAAAAAAGAGAGTTATACAGGAACCGCGATTACAATGACCGGCGCAGATTTGAAGAAGATAAACCCTCAAAATCTGCTTTCCAGTATCGGTGCTTTTGATCCTTCTTTCAAATTACAGCAAAATAACCTGGTTGGATCAAATCCAAACCGTATTCCGAATATCAACGTCAGGGGCTCTTCAGCCCTACCAAGTGGCGATGGTGAAGTACTACGCCGGGATGACTATACCAGCGGCACTAACATGCCGGTATTTATCCTGGACGGATATGAGGTAAATGTGCAAAAGATATTTGACCTTGACATCAACAGGGTGGAAAGTGCCACTTTACTGAAAGATGCCGCAGCCACCGCAATCTACGGATCACGCGCGGCAAACGGTGTGCTTGTTGTCACCACCAGAGCACCAAGGGAAGGTAAACTGCGCGTAGATTATAACTACGAACTGAATGTGACGGGTGCAGATCTTTCAGACTACCAGGTATTGAATGCAAGGGAGAAAATGGAGTATGAGGTCCTGGCGGGACTATATGATGGCAACAAGCAAAGCGTTAGTCAGGATGAGTTAAATTCATTCTATTACCACAAATACGCCAATGTTGTCGGTGGTGTCAATACCTATTGGTTGTCTCAGCCAGTTCGAACTACGGCGGGACAAAAACATTCCATCAATCTGGACGGCGGTTCTCAAGCTTTCCGTTATGGAGTGGACCTGCGCTACCAAACCCGCCCGGGTGTGATGAAGGGATCCTCGAGAGATCAGTATTCCGGAGGCATGAACTTCATGTACAACCTCAATAAATTCCAGTTCAGGAACGATCTTTCCATAACCCAGGTTTCTGGTACAGAATCCCCTTATGGCGATTTTAAAAATTATGTGCGCATGAACCCTTACTATCCTATGATGGATGGGTCTGGAAGATATCCTCAGGTTGTTGATGAGTGGGAGAAGCAGGACGGCAGCAAAACAGCGACACTTAACCCGCTGTATGACGCTCAATTGAGTAGTTTCAACAAATCGGCTTACACAGAGATCATAGACAACCTATCTGCTGAAATAGAAGTTGTAAAAGACCTGAGATTAAGAGCCCAGATGAGTTTAACCAGTCGCTCAACTGCAGACGACATCTTCTCCTCACCTTTTGCCAATAGGTTCTATGAATATACTACAGATAGGACAGATGAAAAAGGTGAATATTTTAGTGGCCAGAAAAAAGAATTGATCTGGGATGGTACCTTGAGAGCGACCTGGCTAAAACAAATAGGGGGAAGCTACATCAACCTTGTAGGTGGTGTGAACGTGAGAAGTGACATGCGTGATTCAAAAGATTTTACTGCTATAGGTTTCGCCAACGACAGGTTTACCAGTATTGGTTTTGCCAAGGGGTATGCAGAAAATGGCAAGCCAAACAGCGATAAGGAATTATCAAGATTATTCGGTTCATTCTTAAGCACCAATTATTCATTTCAAAATAAATACCTCCTGGATGCTACAGTTAGGGTAGATGGTTCATCTAAGTTTGGAATAGATAATAAACTCGCACCTTTCTGGTCGCTGGGACTGGGATGGAATGTTCACAACGAGCCCTTCTTAAAAGACAATCCGATAATCAGTCAATTGCGCATAAGAGCATCTACCGGTCTAACCGGATCTGTTGAGTTCTCTCCGTATCTTTCCAGAACTACGTATAAATACAATACAAATGACTGGTACTCCTCAGGGATCGGCGCCATTGTAGACAATTATGGCAATGACAATCTTTCCTGGCAAAAAACAAGGATGACAGACATCAGCTTGGATCTAGGTATGTTTAAAGACCGTCTAACCATCACGCCGAAAATTTATAGGAAATTTACCAAGGATATCCTGGCGGATGTCACCATCGCTCCTTCTACAGGCTTCCTATCTTACAAGGAAAATCTTGGAGATATGGAGAACAAAGGCGCAGAGGTTAATCTAAGGTGGGAAGCTATTCGTCATAAAGGCCTGAATGTAAGTCTCTTTGGAAATTTTGTATCCAACAGAAACAAAATCCTGAGGATTTCTAACGCCTTAAAAAAATATGAAGACCGGGCGAATGACCTCCAATCGAAAGAACCTAAGCCAAATGAACCTGGCTTTAGAGGTATTCCACTACTCAGATACAGAGAGGGTCACTCAATCAATACCATTTACGGCGTACCATCATTAGGTATCGATCCTGAAAACGGACGGGAACTATATGTAAAGCGTGATGGAACCTTGACTTATGAATACGACAAAAGAGATATCGTTCCAATCGGCAATGCAGATTCTAAACTGGACGGTTCATTTGGAACTAACATTTACTTTAAGCGCTTCAATCTGTCGGCCAACTTCAGAACTTATTTTGGAGGCGACCTCTATAATCTGACGCTTGTAGAGCGGGTAGAAAATGCAGATCCTAAATACAACGTAGATAGAAGAGTATTTGAAGATAAATGGAAACAATCGGGAGACCTGAGCTTCTACAAAAACATAGCCGACCTCGGTACTACAGAGGTAAACTCCAGATTTATTCAAAAAGACAATCTGCTGAACCTTGAGACACTTGCACTTTCTTATGATGTAGATCAGAAATATGCGAAGAAGTTTGGGATGACCAACATTATGTTTACGCTGACGGCAAATGATGTATTGCGCTGGTCTTCTGTAAAACAGGAAAGAGGGATTGACTATCCGTTTGCCAGAAGCGTAACATTTGGATTAAGAGCTGGATTTTAAGAATAATTAAGGATATTTTAAAATATAAGAATATGAACAAGAAGTTATTAATTGGAGTATTTCTGCTGATGGGATTGTTCTCTTCATGTAAGAAATGGCTGGAACTGCAGCCTGAATCCGATATCGCTGCGCCGGATTTGTTCTCTACGGAAAACGGCTTTATGGATGCAGTCAATGGCATTTATACCCGTGCTACCCGGGAAGAACTTTATGGCAAGGAACTGACGTTTGGCACACCTGAAGCTTTGGCGCAGAACTATTCTACGCGTGAAGATGGCGAAGATTACAGACAAACATCACTATACAACTATAAACAGGGTAAGTTTATAGAACGCAAGGATAAGATCTGGGCGGGACTTTACGGCTCAATCGCCAACTGCAATCTGATTTTGCTCAATGTAGACGAAAAGAAAAATGTCTTCAGCGGAGCTAACTATGAAATTGTGAAAGGTGAAGCACTCGCATTGCGTGCGTATTTTCACTTTGACTTGTTGCGTCTCTTTGCTCCTTCTTATTTAAGCAATCCTACTGCACAGGCAATTCCCTTTGTGACAAAGTATTCTAAAGATCCAACACCAATGAGCAATGTCACACAAGTCATAGACCTCATTATTAAGGACTTGGAAGAATCAAAAGCTCTGCTGATAAAAGATCCGATCAGAAGTATAGGATATAAAATAGGCTACCCTACGGTCAGAGATACGACTTTCAATACAGAAGAGTCTTCTCCCTTCCTATTTCTCCAAAATAGGAGACACCGTATGAACTATTTTGCAGTTTGCGGCGCATTAGCGAGGGTTTATCTGTATAAAAACGACAAAGCAAATGCACTGATCAATGCCAAAATAGTCATCGACCAAAAACGCGCTGATGGCAAACCCAAGTTCCCCTGGACCCTAAGCACAGATTTTGGAGCTTTTGATGAGGAAAAAAAAGACCGGATACTGTATCAGGAACTCGTCTTTGGCTGGTATATTCCGGAAATGGCCAAAAACATCAAAGATCATTGGTTTCAAAGTGGTACTAATGGACTCTATCTGATAGGAGATGCAGGAGACTTCATATATGAAAAACAAACTGCGGGTGCTCTTGATTCACGGTTTAAATACTATCTCACGAAGAGTTCAACACAGGGAAATGGTGCACATTACGAAATCATCAAATACCTTAGAAATAACAAGAGTGAATTGCCTGGTGCAAACCTGCATTACCTGATGGCACCTGCGATCCGGTTAAGCGAGATGTACTACATTGCCGCTGAGGCAATTTTCCCTACCGATGCCGCCAAAGCGTATGAATACCTGAATGCTGTGCGCTCGGCTAGGGACATCGGCGATAAACTTCCGGTAAGCACACAAGAAGATTTCCTGAGGGAACTTGCAAAGGAAGTCCGGAAAGAAACCCTGGCAGAAGGGCAGTTGTTCTATTTTTACAAACGTCTGAGCAGAGGAATTGTAGGGCCAACCGGATCAATTATCCCGGCTTCCAACAATATTTTCGTTTTGCCTTTGCCTAACGATGAGTTGGTATACGGCGGCAGATAAACCATGTTATATTTTAAAAAAGAAATTATGAAATCATATATCATCATATTGCTGGCGGTGATCTGCTTCGCGTCCTGTAAAAAGGCAGAAGAGATGAGGTTTGACCATGCAGCCAATGTTTATTTCGACCTTAGTCAAAGAGACCGTGATAGTATCGTAACCACCTTTGCCTATACACCGACCATACCTGAGGATACAGTCTGGCTGCCTGTAAGACTCTCAGGTGTCAGAACGGAGAATGCCCGGACATTTACTGCGAAGATAGAAACCGACAGTTCTACAGCCAGGCCTGAGCTGCATTATGAACCATTGAAGCCCAGCTACAGCATTCCTGCCGGAGCAGGCATTGCCTACATCCCTCTGGTTATCTATAACAAGGATAAAGAGCTGGAAAACCGTTCTGTATCCATCATAGTAAAACTGACTGGAACCAGCGACCTGGGAATTGAGAATCCTTATGTCATCAGGGCAAAGGTAATATTCTCCGCCACTTTAGAGAAGCCAGGCGGATGGTGGGATTTTTGGCCATTGGCTCCCTACTCCAGAACCAAGCATGAGCTATTTATATTGACGACAGGTCAAACATGGATGTCGGAAGACGGCCTGGATGCACCAAAAAATCTTTATTACGTAGGATTGCTTACAACAATGCTCAACAATCCGTTCAATTGGGTGGCAAAAAATCCTTTGAAGGGATATGTCTTAGAAGAAGTAACACCTGGAAATACGGATAGCTATTATTTTTATAATACCGGCAATCCGGCAAAGAAGACCTTACTGAGAAAGAATACACAGAATAATAAATATTACTTTATAGATGAAAACGGCAATGAAGTCCTTTAACAAAGTAAACACAGGTATTAGAAAAACACTGGCACTGTTGGTGTTGGTATTTTCGCTGGCAGCTTGTCATAAAGATTTGGGCAATTACGAAATTGACATGCCTTTGGAGCCGCAAGTGACCACATTAGACACCCTTTATTCAGCCACTGTGGGCGATAGCCTAATTATCGATCCCGGAGTAAAAGCCCCTCCGGGAACTGAGCTGGAGCTGAGCTGGAAAATCAGTGTGATGACTGGCAAGGATCTTACTTATGTAGGTCCGGTGATGAAGGTGATTTTTGGTCTGGCAGCAGAAAACTATACGGGCTTACTAACTATTCACAATAAAACGAATGGAATGAAATACTTCCATAAATTTAAGGTTACGGGTGCCACCGAATTCGGTTCCGGGACCACTGTGCTTAGCGTGGAAAACGGGACAACTCAATTCTCTTTCATTAAACCGGACGGCACCTTACAAGCCCGTCTTTACAAGGCGATACATGGCAAAGAACTGCCCGCTAATCCAATGTTTCTGTTTCTGTTGAAGAAAAATGGGGGAACGCTTGCGTTGGGTTATTGGATCATCACTAAAAATGGCGGTGTGCGGTTAAACACCAGTACAATGACAGAGGATGAGAAGTTTCCTAATAACCTTGCAGGCAATTTCTTTACAACACCTGATGACCTGGAAGTGGACAATTTTGTGGCACATTCTCAAGGGGTAATGATGGGTGTGGTAAACGGTAAGTTTTATGGGGGAACAACCAGTACATGGGATCAGGCTCCAACTTATGGCATGTTTGGATTGCCTGCCGATGGCGACTATGAACTGGCACCTTCCTTTGTGATGGGAGAAGCCAATAACCAAACCTACTTCGTTGTATTCGACAAAAACAAAAGACAATTCCAACGCATCAACCTTTATGGAGCTCCTGCTTACTTCGGAACTCAGTACGCCGTAGAAGATCCAACAAATTCCTTTAATCCCCTGAACGTCGGGATGGACTTAATAAAGATGATTCAATTGAACAATGCCGATTGTTTCGCTTACATGAAGCAGACTGATGGTAAGATCTATGAACTAAAATTCAATGTTTCGTTTTTAGGCCCTTTTACTTTCACTACGCAACACAAACGTGAGTTCATCCGTCAGGATTTGATTACTGCCGACACGAAATGGCAGGGTGCGAAAAATGGTGTAATCTATATCGCTTCTGGAAACAAGGTGGTTATTTACAATCCGATTAATCAAGAAGTAAGAAACCTGGCAACCGATTTAGGTGGCGAGGCAATTACCATGTTAAAACTGTCTGAAGACGAAAAAACATTGATGGTGGGAACTAGGGAAACCGTTTGGTTTACCAATATCAACACAGGCGAATACGGATCCTTCATTAAAAAAATTGAAGGCATACCTGGCGACCCTGTGGATATAGCCATCAGATAAAACAAAACACAGATATGAAAATAAAACTATTATTACTAGCTGCACTGGCCCCGGCCATCGCAGCCGCTCAAACTCCTAATTTTACCATCAGCGGTAAGATTGGAAACTTAAATAAACCTGCTAAAATCTATTTGGATTACAGTGCTGAAGGCAGCGGCCGAACTGATTCTGCGGAACTGGTCAATGGCACATTTAAATTTTCAGGTAACATTTCCGGCATTGCCTCTTCGAGGATCACGCTTTCCCGTGAGGGCATCAGGGACAAAGAAATCTACGGAACCAAGGGACTTG
Organism: Pedobacter ginsengisoli; assembly: GCF_030244015.1. Classification (GTDB taxonomy): domain Bacteria; phylum Bacteroidota; class Bacteroidia; order Sphingobacteriales; family Sphingobacteriaceae; genus Pedobacter; species Pedobacter ginsengisoli. The sequence goes on along the minus strand of NZ_JASSYX010000001.1, from coordinate 871,328 downwards.
GCGATGTCATCTATGTTTATTTTGGTAAGGAAAACATCACCATTACTTCGGCGGATTCCCTGTACAATGCAAAATGGACGGGCTCAAAGGTCTATAATGAGATGAAGGCTTTCGAAGCACAGGTTGGCCCTACCGTGATGACGGTGCATCACAACGCCAATGTAACGATCAACAGGGCGACCCCTGAGCAGCAAAAGGACACCCTTTATTTTAAAGCCCTGGACAAACAGGTACAGGCTTTCCGGAAATCACGCGGAGAAAAGATGCTCGGGTTTGCAAAAGCCAATCCTAACTCTTATTTCGCCCTTCAGGCATTATCTGAACTGGTTGGCGGCTATAGTACAAAGCCAGAGGTTGCACTGCCCCTGTTTAACAAGCTCAGCGAAACCCTTCGCCTTTCTTACGGCGGACAAACGCTGTATAAGTTGTTAAACGCACATACTGTAACGGCCCTCGGCGCCTCGGCGCCAAACTTTACACAAAATGATGTAAACGGAAAAGCGGTTTCATTATCAGATTATAAGGGAAAGTATGTGCTGGTAGAATTCTGGGCTAGCTGGTGTTCGCCATGCCGCGCGGAAAGCCCTAACCTGTTGAAGCAATATGCTGCTTTTAAAGATAAGGGATTCGAGATCCTGGGCGTATCTGTAGACAGCGACAAGGCAAAATGGCTGGAAGCGATCAAAAAAGACGGTCTGACCTGGCCGCAGATCTCAGATCTTAAAGGCTGGGACAATGAAGCACGAAAAGTATACGGTATATCCGGGGTGCCTGCAAATTTTCTGGTCAGCCCCGAGGGAAAAATAATAGGCTCTCATTTAATTGGTGAAGCTCTTAATAAAAAATTGGCAGAACTGCTCAATTAAGAAATAGGAGTTTATATCCATGATTTATAAGCCGGCGGTCTTTCAAAAGGACCGCCGGACTTATATGTCATGAGTTGTAACGAATTGCAACCCTCTAAAACCAGAAAATGATTATCGCTAAAAAAGTATTTAAAGTAACTGCTCTATTATTGCTAACACTAAATTTCCAGTCTTACGCACAGAAATTTAACCCCAGGAAACTGGAAAGAATATTGTCAGCATCTATTGAAAAATCTTATGCGGCCAGCGTAAGAATCTGGAGATTTGATACTTTAAAAAAAGTTCAGACGGGTGCCCAGTTCACCGGGGTAGTGGTCAGTCCTGAAGGTCATATTTTGACAGCTGCACACGTAAACCAGCCTGGAAACACCTATTTAGTTACGTTTCCTGATGGAAGAACCACTGTCTCCATCGGACTTGGAGAAATTGAATTTACAGAAAACAAAACATTTCCTGACGTTGCCGTCATGAAAATAGTGAAAGGAAGCGATTGGCCTTATGCAGAAATGGGTTGGTCTTCCTCATTAAAAATAGGAGAACCCTGTTTAAGCATCGCTTATCCGGAAACATTAAATCAGCCACAGCCCAGTATCAGGTTTGGCCGCATTACCGAGATAAAAAATAAATGGGGCTTTGTACAATCAACCTGCATTATGGAGCCTGGAGATTCCGGAGGCCCCTTGTTTGATCATTTGGGCAGGGTTATCGCTGTGCACAGCGCCATAGGTATCGCTGAAGAAGAAAATTATGAAATCCCCGTCGATCTTTACCGAAAATACTGGACAGCCTTAAATAGTCCTCAAACCTATGGTGCGTTCCCTTTAATTCAGGATAGTATTGGTAAGGACCCGCGCTGGTCTGAAATAGTAACAATCCCCGATTTTAAAGACCCGAAGCTCAGTTTTGCGACACCGAGCAAGGGATCAATGCAATCCTGTATACGCATAAAAAGTATATTAAACGGCAAAGAAGAGCTGGTCAATGGGACTTTATTTTCTATACCGCCCAAACCTGGCGATCATCACGGTGTTGCCAGCCTCATCATTAGCAAAAGTTCCCTGATTGGAGATCAGCCGATTTCTTTATTAACAGAGAACGATCCGGTTCCTCTTAAGATCATTTACAGGAACCAGGATAATGACCTTGTTTTGCTCCAGGCTATATCTGTGATTAAAGGTGGGATAAGATTAAAACAGTTCAGTACCGATACTATTTTATCTCAAAAACCAGGCAGGTTTTTAATCTCTCCGCAGGCAAATAACAATGAACAGCTCAGCATATTAGGCAGCAAGCATTTTGAGTCTTTAAAAAGATTTAGCCTCGGATATCTTGGTACTATGGCTACATCCAAAGAAAACCATATTACAATTGCAACAGTGCAGCCAAATTCTCCCGCAAGTATGAGCGGGATAGAAACAGGTGATCAGGTTTTAAGCATCAATGATGTCACGATAAATAAGCCTGAAGATTATGGGGCCGAGCTTATGAAGTTCTGGCCAGGAGATAAGATCACATTTAGAATAAAGCGCCTGAATAACATGTATGTTAAGGACCTGACTTTGGGCATACCTAATTCTCGTCTGTCAAATCATCCTGCAGACCGGTTTTCAGGAGGTAAAAGTATACGACGGGATGGTTTTGCCCGGGTATTCAGCCACGATGCCATCATACTCCCTGACCAATGCGGTGGACCGGTTTTTGACCTTAATCGTCATTTTTTAGGCATTAACATCGCCCGCTTCAGTCGAACAACAACACTTGTCATCCCGGCAGATATGATACTGAAATTGATTGAGAATTACCAAAAAGATCTGGCTTACTAGCCGATAAGCATTTTTTGCTAATGGTTAAAAAGAACCCAGTTTTGCTTAACAGAAGCAAAACTGGGTTCTTTTAGATCCAATGAATTCAAAGGAATATCCTATTATTTTTTAGGAGCTTCCAGCAATTTAAAGAATTGATCCAATTGTGGCAGGATCACAATCCGGGTTCTTCTGTTCGAGGCTTTTCCTGATTCAGAATCATTTCCTGCTACCGGGACATACTCGCCCCTGCCTGCAGCAGTCATTTTCGCAGCAGGAATGTTGTATTCGTTTTGCAGGATCCTGACAACAGCAGTAGCTCGTTTCACACTCAAATCCCAATTATCCAGCAATACACCTTGCCGGTATGGTACGTTATCGGTATGACCTTCCACCATAAACTCAATGTCTGGCTGTTTCATTAGTACCTGGGCAACTTTACCCAGCACTTCTTTGGCCGGTTGTCTTACCTCATATTTACCAGTGGCAAATAAAAGCTTATCCGAAATGTCAATGTAGACCACACCTTTTTCCACTTTGATGTTAATGTCTTTGTCATCCAGGTTGCCTATGGCGCCTTTCAGGTTCATCACCAGATTCATGTTCAGTGAATCCTTTCGGGCTATCGCCGACTGCAGGTTTTGGATGTAAGCATCTTTAGAACTGATGTTTTCCAGTGATTTCTTAATGCTCTCTGCCTGTGAGCCAGATATGACCGACAGATCTTTTAGCTGGTTCAGCATTTGATCATTAGATGCTTTCCTTTCATTCAGCTGCATTTCCAGCTGCTTGCTTAGCGCTTTATACTTAGCTGTAGAATCCTGGCTCCTTGCCAGATCTGTTTGCAAGATCTTATAAGTACTGTCCAGTCTGGAGTATCTCATATTGGCCTCCGTTATTTTTTTCGAAGTCCCGCAAGATGCTAATACTACCGAAAGCGCCGCTAATACTAAAATTCTAGAGTGATACATGATTTGAATTTTTATAGGTAAATAGATATCGAGAGGTCAATCCTTGATGTAATAGTACAATTGCAATTATCACGCCAGTTAGCAAAATCTCCAATAACACACTTTTGAAGCCGTTTTTTTAATATATACTCCTTTTCGGCATTGTCCTGACCATGCTGGTTATAGAAAACCCTTAAATGTGTTTCTTTGGTCAGCAAAGTGTGGAGATACTCCACACTAAATCAAAATAACATAAACAATAACTTATTGTAAATCAGTTATATGCCAAAATAATGAGGCATTGGCATTATTATGTATCATAGTCTAATCGTAATTAATAATCACTATTTACAAATACATTAAAATAAACAACTATGAAAAAGATCATTTTATCAGCAGCAATTTTAGCAGTAGCAGGATTAACATCAGTAAAAGCAAGCGAAATTAAGAACCCAGTAGTCATTGCTGCACAACAAGATAGTACCACCAAAACTCCGGTTGAACTAAAAGATCTTCCAGAGGCAGTTACAAAGACCCTACAATCTGACCCTGTAAAAGCATGGACGCCAACTGCTGCGTTTTTAGTAACCAATGCAGACAAAACGACTTACTATCAGGTTGATGTTAAAAAAGAACAGGAAACTGGCTCTTTAAAAATCGACAAAGACGGTAAAATCATTCAATAACCCCCATATATAATCCCTATTATATATAGTTAACAACAGAAAAAGCCGGAGGATTCCGGCTTTTTCATGTTTAGATATTTCCCGTACTATTCTGTAGCAATTTGCGTTCTTTACGCATATGAGAATATTAATTAGCCTGCTCTTTCCACTTTGTTATCTAACAGCTTCTGCCCAGAGCTTTAAGTTCCCTGTCGTCCCCGCTCACGGAAAAACAATTAAAACCCTGATTCCTACCCAATGGAAAGTAATTGATTCAGTTTATGGCGACCTGAATGGTGACAAAATCGGAGATCTTGCACTCATCTTTGAATTTTATGCCTCGGTGAAAGAAAACCGGGCCTATGGCGACAATACTACAGAACTGATTACGGAGATCCAAAGACCAAGAATACTCGCCATATATTTTAAAACAGGCAGAAACTATAAACTGGCCATACAAAATAATGACTTTATCCTCCGGTCTCAAGAAGGAGGGGCCATGCCCGATCCTCTTCGGCCGATGAGCATTCGCAATGAAAAACTGGTCCTTGAATTTGAAGGAGGCGGCAACTGGCGATGGAAATTAAATTACAGCTTTGGGTATCAGGGCAATGAGTGGCGACTTATACAAGCAAGAAATTACGCGTATCACATCAGTTCCGGCGAGACAAATGAAAAACAATATGACTTTCTGAATGGCACAAGAAAAGTCATCAGCGGCAAGACCGGACATGACAAAACTAATAATGAGACACATGAAGGTGCATTTCAGGTCAAAACGCTCCGAACCCTCAGCAGCTTTAAAAAGCCCTGGACCTGGGAGATCGGGCCTGATGAATATTTGTAGAGCTCAAAATCCTCGGCATTTCTCTGCACTAGCTTGGGGCGAAGAAAAACACCTTCTCAGAGAAGACATCAGCGCCCATGTTGCGCAGCTTCAGGGGATGCAGTCTTCGAAGAGAACGGTTTTTATCTTCGCCCCAAGCGGTTCTCTTAAAAACAAAAGATCTCTTGAACTATACTGAACAACAACATAGTTCAAGAGACCTCTCTGTATCTCAAGATGATGAGATAAATATTACCTCGAATAATTCGGAGCTTCTTTGGTAATTGAAATATCATGCGGGTGGCTTTCTCTCATACCTGCAGCAGTGATGCGTACAAATTTGGCTTTCTGCAGATCGGCAATAGTCGCTGAACCGCAATAGTGCATTCCTGCCCTCAGGCCACCAACGTATTGATAAATCACTTCAGCCAAAGTGCCTTTATAAGGAACACGGCCAACAATCCCTTCCGGTACCAGTTTGGTTACCACGTCTTCCTCATCCTGGAAGTAACGGTCTTTAGAACCCTGCTGCATGGCTTCTACAGAACCCATACCACGGTACGACTTGAACTTACGTCCTTCGTAAATAATGGTCTCACCAGGGGACTCCTCTACCCCTGCAAACAGAGAGCCTGCCATGATGGAGCTTGCACCTGCAGCCAGTGCCTTTACGATATCACCAGTTTGTTTGATGCCACCATCAGCGATGACAGGAATACCAGTACCAATCAGCGCCTGCGCGCATTCAAATACTGCATACAATTGCGGAACACCAACACCGGCGATGATTCTGGTTGTGCAGATAGAGCCTGGCCCTATACCCACTTTCACCGCATCAGCACCCGCAGCAGCCAATGCCCTTGCCGCATCAGCGGTAGCAATATTACCGGCGATCACCTGTAGATCAGGCCATCTTTCTTTTATGGCTTTCACCATGTCGATGACCCCTTTAGAGTGACCATGAGCGGTATCTACAGTAACCACGTCTACACCTGCTTTAACCAAAGCAGCAACACGGTCAATGTTATCAGCGGCGACACCGACCGCGGCACCGACACGCAGCCTGCCATGATCATCTTTACACGCTTTAGGGAAGTTTTTGTATTTCTGGATGTCCTTGAAGGTGATCAGTCCGGCCAAACGGCCTTCCCTATCCACTACCGGAAGTTTTTCAATTTTATAATCCTGAAGGATCTCTTCAGCCTGCAATAAGGTAGTACCTTCAGCAGCAGTAATCAGGTTTTCCTTAGTCATGACTTCAGAAACATTGCGTTGCATGTCCTTTTGAAAACGTAAATCCCTGTTGGTGATGATCCCGACCAGTTTGCCGTCAGCATCGATGACCGGTATGCCGCCTATCTTAAAGTCCTTCATGATCTGGAACGCATCGGCAACTTTAGCATCTGCCCTCAGTGTCACAGGATCCTGGATCATTCCGCTTTCAGACCGCTTCACCTTTCTGACTTCTTCCGCCTGACGTTCTATGGTCATGTTTTTATGGAGCATACCTATACCTCCTGCCTGTGCTATCGCAATAGCTAAACCAGCTTCGGTGACAGTATCCATTGCTGCAGAAACAATAGGGACATTGATGCGTATGTTTTTGGTCAGATAACTTCCGGTATCCACGTCACGTGGCAGAACTTCAGAATAAGCAGGTACTAATAATACATCGTCGTATGTCAGTCCTTCAGCTACAAATTTATTGGGATCGAGTTGCATAGCAAATAATTTATGAGTTACTATTTGCCGGGCAAAGATACGATTATTATCAGTATTGCGCAATGCTACCGATAAATATAACGTATCACAGCAAAAGATTACATTTAGATTGATTAGTAAATTATCTATATTCGCCAAAAAAAAATCAAACATGAAAAAAACGCTCCTATGTCTTGCTTTCGCAATGGCATCCCTTGTGGCTACAGCTCAGAAAGTTACTAATGATCCCACAGATGACACTGGGTTAAAACCGGCAGCCGGTACATTCGCTACCGAACTTAATTTCAATCCTTTTAAAGGCAATCTTAGCTTAAACAATGCATTAAACCAGATCAAAGTCAGGTATTTCGCCAAACCTGATCTGGCTTTCAGAGCAGGATTTAACATTAACCAAAGGGATTCATCGACAAATTCAGGTACTCCTTACGGCACACAAAGTACATTTTTTAAAGCCGATCGCAAAAGTACTACACTCAGTTTCAATATTGGAGTTGAAAAGCATTTTAAAGGGACAAAACGGTTATCTCCATACGTTGGTTTTGACCTGTCTATAGGAACACGGTCTGCAAGCCAGGACAACAGCAACAACGGCCAGACTACCTCTGTAAAAAATGGCTGGCTTGACATCATTTACCAGGGTCAAAACAACTATTACACTGTAGTCGCTGAAAATGCATATACACGTTATGGCGTAGCCGGGGTTGCGGGTTTTGATTTTTACATGGCGAGGAATTTCTTTTTTGGTTATGAGTTCAATCTTGGTTATGCAAAAACTGACTATAAAACAGTTGAAGTAACGGTTAGCGGTACAAACGGCCAAAACAATTCAAACACAGACAGTAAAAACTCTTCTTCTACATTCGGAACATCCCTGGTCAATGGAATCCGTATCGGTTACGCCTTTTAATCCCGCCCATCGATGAAAAAGATTTTTTTATTTGTCATAGCGGCCGGTTTGATGACATTGAACAGCTGTAAAAAAGACGATCTTGGCGGCCCTGAGATCCAGACCTTATCAGTAATTGCAGCTTCCCCGACCACTGTAATTTTTACCGGAAACATCCTGAACAAAGGGAAACAGCAGATTCTTGATTATGGATTTATTTATAGTCCGAACCCGAATATTGATGAAAGTAACGGCACAAAAGTCTCCCTGGGCAATAATGTAAGTACCGGACAATTCACTACGACCGTTGATAATCTAAAATTAGGTCCTTTATATGGATATAATCCTATAGTTTATGCAAGGGCATATATACGGGATGAAAAAGGGACGGCTTTTGGTGCGCTTTTAAACGTCAACCTGCCTGTTCCTTCCTCGAGCAGCATAAGCCCGAATACTGGTAAATCAGGTGACATTGTTAAAATATCCGGCAAATTTTACTCACCGGCACTCAAAGATGTCCATGTAACTTTCGGAGGCACAGAGGGAACCGTGATTGCGGCCAGTGATTCTGAAATCTCGGTTGCGGTGCCATCTGGCATCAATGCCAGGCATGGAAACCAGATCAGCGTGACAGTTTCTGTCGGCAGTTCATCCGTGCAGGCCAATACTTATTTCACCATTTTTGCAAACATCAAAGACTTCAGCCCAAAATCAGGTGCCATCAGTAGTTTTATTACATTCACAGGAGACAATCTTCCGACTGACTATTATTACAATGGCGATATTGTAGTAAAATTCAACGAAATCACTGCCAACATCAATTATAACAACACTTTACAAGCGATTGTCCCTTCAAGCATTAAAGAAAAAGCCACTGTTTCAATCACAATTAATGGTAAGAAAACTGTCCTTCCCGGAGAGTTTAGCATTGTTCTTCCAGAGATTACCTCATTCAGTCCGGAATCTGCATTGCCGGGCGGTGTCGTGAATGTCAATATTGCCAATTTTGCCAGCAATTATTATGATGGATATCCACAGCTCAAATTTGGAAATGGCGACTATCAGTATGCGAACTCAACAACAGGAACAGGGTTTTCTTATGTTATTCCCGCCAATACCGAAGCAGGTGATTATGCGCTGACCATGAAATTTGGCTTAAACGAAGTGACAACAGCAAAAAAATTAAAAGTGCTGGCTTATGAAGTCACAGGGTTCAGCCCGGAGCAGGGAGCACCCGGAAAGGAAATTAACATTAGCGGTTCGTTCATTAAGGATGTCGGATACACTGTTTACTTTGGAACGGTTGCTGTCGGCGCTGTCGCTACCTCTGCTACGAACCTAAGAACTACCGTCCCCGCAGGCATCAATGCCGGAAAGCTAAAGATCTCGGTTGATGTACCGGGCAAAAAGATCGTTTCTCCTGGCGAATTTGACATCAAAGGTCCTACGGTCACTTCATTTTCTCCGGCATCTGCCATTGCAGGAACGATCCTGACGATAAAGGGCACAGGGTTTTATCCTGGCGATTATTGGACGACCGTGAAATTTGGAACGATCGTTGCCCAGGCGATCAGCGTAACAGAAAATACAATCACAGTCGCTGTCCCCTCTAATCTAAACCTGGGTGCTATGAAACTAACGATAGTAACCGGGGGCCAGAGCGTTATTGCAGATGGAAATTTTACCGCGACAAATTAGGTAAATTCCTTATTCATTAAAAAGGGGATTGCCAATTGGTCAATCCTCTTTTTTTATGTCCGAATGTCCCAGATCTTTCTCCGGGCTTACTACATCACGCACCAGCTGCTTCAGTTCTTTGATCTCAGGAAAGCGTCCTTTCTCTTTCCTGTCAAATACCTTTTTACCGTTAATACTGATGATGTAAGAACCGCCCGTTTCACTGGGCACCAGAAAGACCCCATGCAGTTCATCGGTAAATGTACTCAGCAACTCCTGCGCCATATAGGCCGCCCTTAGCATCCATCCGCATTTAGGACAATATTCTATCGTAATGGTAGGTTTATGCATCGCCTTTTATCTTTAAGAAGCTCATTATTTATTAGTAAGTTCAAATGCAGTAAACCGGGCATCCTGATCAGGATCACCTTTAAAGTTTAACCCGATGCGCGGACTTCTGTCCCACTGGGGAAGGAAATCTATAACAACCGGTTTGCCCTCTCCCTTAAGTTCCTTCCAGTCGGCCTGGTCCTGCTTTACATAGACCCTGCAGGTCAGATCCGGTTTCACCACCATCTTCAGCTGTACAGGTACCTTGATCATGATCTCTGAACTGCCCAGTACAGTGCGTTTACTGTCCTTTACGATCCAGAATTCAGCCAAATCATCTCTCGCGCTTACCCCTACCGAAGCGCCGGCATCTCCGTAGAATATCAGCCCTTTTTGAGCACTGTTCTGGTTGCCTACTGTAGTGATCATCTCGAAATCAGTACTTACAGGCCTTAAAGTCAACGCAATACCACTCTGGTTACCTTCCTTAATGGTGCCGGACAGACGCAGCGTATCATTGACCTGTGTGAAGACAGGGGATGAATTTCGAAAATCCCATTGCCAGGCAACAGAAGGCGTTGCGGCAGCAAACTCGTCTTTAACCTGCAGAGCAGGTTTTGCAGCCGCAGACTGTTCCTTAAAAACAGGCCAGCCGTTCTTTTCCGGCCAGGTCAGTTCTGCCAGCATACCCTGGCGGCCGGTATATACTGTAGTCTCCCTGTTGTAGGCATGATACAGGTAAAAAGTCTTACCCTGAGGGGTATTGACGAAAGTACCATGACCGGAACATTTCCAGTCTGTATTGCCGGCAAGGACTGGATTGTTTCCAAAATCCTCATAAGGTCCCTGGAAAGTCTTCGACCTTGCCACCCTTACATTGTAATCACATTTGCTGCCGCAGCAGTTTCCAGCAGAATAAAACAGGTAATAATAATCGTCCTTCTTGAGGATGCTCTGCCCCTCAAGACCTATCCTGCTGTCATCTTTAAACATGGTAAACAATTCACCTTCCAGTTTAAGGCCATCAGCCGAAAGCTTACTGCCCAGAATCTCCATCGGACGGTTGTCCAGCCCATAGGCTTTAAAAGTGATGTAAAGCTGGCCCTTCTCGTTGTAAACAAAAGCATCTATCGCTTCCTTGCCATGCTCAATGATGACCCCATGATCTTTAAAGCCCCTATCCGGGAATTTAGAAGTCGCCACACCGATATAGGAAGCGTTGTCACTCTTCCGTCTGGCGGTATAATAAATGTAATAAGTACTGTTGTGGTAAAAATATTCTGGCGCCCAAAAAGAACCAGTTGTCCATTCCGGTGCCTGGTCAAACACGTATCCGGTCTGCTTCCAATCCTTAAGGTTGGTGGAGGTATACATCGGGAAATGCGGTGCCCATTCAGATGAAGTACCGATGGCATAATACTGATTTCCTTTACGCCATACTGAGGGATCCGCAAAATCACCGGGGATGACCGCGCTGATGCGCTCCTGGGCAAATGAAGGTTTAACAAATGCAGCAACAATAATAGCAAAGACGAAAAGCAGATTTTTCATTTAGGTGTTGAAAATGGTTTGAACCGGCAATATATCAATTTCAAAGCGTTTTTTAAAAATGCGCTTGCCAGACAAGTTCAATACCCGACAAGTTTATCTGTTCGTGAAACAATAGTTTGATATGACTCCAGCTAAACACAGGTATTTAATAATTAAAGTTATTTTTGCGGTAATGGAATATTTCAAAAAACTGCTTGACCTGCTGAAGGTTGAGCGGGAAGAAGACCTCAGCTCTTACCTTGCACATACTGAATCCACCACCGCCGCTGACCGAAGGGCCGGTGGCCTGTCCTGGTACCCCATCGCCATCAGGGGCACCGAAATGAGCAGGGGCGATTATTTGAGCATAGAACTCGAACGGACCACTCACCAGGAACTCAGCCATCAATTCCGCTTTGGTTCATCTGTTGCTTTCTTTTCGAACCACGACGCTGCCAATGACAAAATAGAGGGCACAGTTACGTATGTTGGCGGCAACAAAATGAAGATCACCATTAAAACAGATGAACTGCCGGAATGGGCAAGCGATGGCAAACTGGGGATCGATCTCTTGTTTGACAACAACAGCTACGATGAGATGCGTTACGCACTAAAAAAAGCAGATCATATTCTGGAGGATAAAGAAGCAAGGCCAACCCGGTTAATCGAAGTCCTGACAGGCAGGAACAAACCGACTTTCATAAAAGACGGTTTTGACTGCATATTCCCCGGGCTAAACCCGGTACAGCAGCAGGCAGCGGAAAAAATAGCAACCGCAAATGAGCTGGCCATTGTCCATGGACCTCCCGGTACGGGAAAAACAACAACACTGGTCCAGGCCATAAAAGCGATGAGCAAAAGGGATCACAGGCAGATCCTGGTCGTTGCCCCGAGCAATACCGCCGTAGACCTGCTTAGCGAAAAGCTGGCGGAAGAAGGTCTAAATGTGCTAAGGATCGGAAATCCGGCCAGGGTATCCGCAAAAATGTTATCCCTGACCCTCGACAGTAAAATGGCAGAGCATGAAAGTATGAAGCAGATAAAGGCACTGAAAAAGCAGGCTGCAGAATACAAAAACATGGCGCACAAATACAAAAGAAACTTTGGCCGGGCCGAACAGGAACAGCGGAAGGCACTTTTCAATGAAGCCCATAAGATCATGAAAGAAGTTGGCCAGACCGAAAAGTACATCACAGACCAGGTGGTGGCACGTGCGCAGGTGATCACCGCAACACTTGTGGGCGCCGGCCATTACACCATCAGCGATCTCAAATTTGATACGGTAGTAATTGACGAAGCCGGACAGGCACTGGAACCTGCCTGCTGGATACCCATCCTGAGAGCAAACAAAGTGATACTGGCAGGAGACCACTGTCAGTTGCCCCCGACCATTAAATCCGCCTCAGCAGCAAAGGACGGGCTGAGCCAAACCCTTCTGGAAAAATGTGCCGGACTGTGGCCCGATGCCGTTATCCAGTTGGAAGAGCAATACCGGATGCATGAAGACATCATGAGTTATCCCTCGGCTGTCTTTTACGGCAGTTCCCTCAAAGCCCATATATCCATAGCTGGCAGACAGCTGTTTCCCGGCGATGCGGCTTTATCTTTTGTCGACACGGCCGGCTGCGCATTTGATGAAAAGCTGGAAGGCACAAGCACTACAAACCCTGAAGAAGCCGTATTTTTGCTGAGGCACCTTTCCCAATATGTTGCCGAACTGAGCAAGCACTATTCTGCTGAAAATTTTCCTTCCATTGGGGTTATTGCCCCTTATCAGCAGCAGATCCTGCTCATCAGGGAACTACTGACCGACGCAGACGAGCTGATGCCTTACACCAAAAGCATCACCATCAATACAGTAGACAGCTTCCAGGGCCAGGAAAGAGATGTCATTTATCTAGGCCTGACCAGAAGTAATGCGGAACGCAATATTGGTTTCCTTTCAGACATCCGGCGCATGAACGTAGCCATGACCCGGGCAAAACAGAAGCTGGTTGTCATCGGCGACAGCGTCACCTTGTCAAGACTGTCTTTTTATGATGATTTCATGGCTTATGCAGATCAAAAACAAGCTTATCAGAGCGCCTGGGAATTTGTGAACTAATCAGGGATATAAGATAGCACGGAAAAGCTCCAAGCGGCTCCAATAAAACTGAATCAACTATTTTTTCGGCCCGATGCAACTTTTTAACAAAAGCAGCGTCTCTATATTTGAAAACGACTTTAACATCAGGCAGCATTGCCATACTGTTCTAACCATTCCACTTAATCAACAAAAGAACTTAAATATGAAACGATTATTCCCCCTGTTATTTACAGCTGCATTATCAGCAGCAAGTTTATCAGTTATCGGCAATCCGGTCTTAAATCCCCTAACAGTGATCCAGGACGATAAAAACGTGAAAAACTTCAGCGGTGTCGCCGCAGGCGGACCAATCCAGGTAATCGTCACCCTGGGAAATACAGAAAGCATCAGGTTTGAAGGCGATGCTGAGGCCATTGCTACACTGGTTACTGAAGTAAAAGGCGAAATACTGATCATCCGCCCGTCCATCAGCTGGAAGAGCTGGGCAAAGAAATACGAGGGCAAAAAGATCATCGCACATGTCAATGCAAAGCAAATCAGCAGCCTGACCATGAGCGGTGATGGCAGCATCCTCGTCAAAGGCACCGTAACAGCCGCAGAACTCGCTACTACGTTAAGCGGATCAGGAAGCATCAAAGCGACAATCGATGCAGATGAACTGAATACTAACATAAGCGGATCAGGAAGCCTCGAACTCAACGGCAAAGCAGATGAAGGTTCTGTAAACATCAGCGGCTCAGGCAAACTCAATGGAAAAATGCTGGCTATAAATACGCTCAACGCAAGGATCAGCGGATCAGGCTCAGTTTACTCCAAAGTAAGCAGTACGATAAACGCATTTATCAGCGGATCAGGACACGTGTACTATAGCGGTAATCCTTCCATAGAACAAAAAGTAATCGGATCAGGCGGAGTTAGCGAATTTTAACTCCGCTGCCATTATTTATCGCTAAGCAATTTGACAAACGCCGACTCGTCTTCTTCTATTTCCGAATAGCGGCCAACCTGGTCATTGGAAAAGAAATTGTCGTTCAGGTCGTCATTTGCAGTAGAAACTTCTCCGATAATGCATGCTTCAGATGCAGGCCAGAATTCGTGCCAGATGCCGGGTTCGATCGTTACCCTTTCGCCCGCGTTTAAGGTGACCTGATCCCCCGAGGAAATTTCAGTGTACAGGCCGTTTATTTTTAGCTTTAAAACACCAGCGCTATCGTCCTTAAACGGATCTGACTTCCACAGCTGCACCATGAGCAGACCTGTACGGCAAATGATGTCCTCCTTTTTTTGCTGATGCGTATGACTCGGGGTCACCATCCCTTTTCGGGCATACATCAGCTTTTCACAATATTCCGGTTCCTCAGCCAGATTGACCAGTACCAGTCCACAGCCATTAAAATCGCCCAGACCAAAATCAGTCACATCCCATTTGGGTTGCGGCGGCAACGTCCATCCGTTTGAACTAAAGAATTTTGTGGCCTCTTTTACCACTTCGTTGATCTCAGATCTTTTCATTTGACAGTCGTTTATAGATAGATCACTTTTTCTACTGTTTGATTTGCCTGCGATTTCAGTGCAGCAGCGAAAACACAATGGCTTGCTACAGCTTCTTCAGGAGTGACACAACCAAACCTGTCCCTTAACTCACCTGCTCTTTCGGCCACGTAAGCAGCCAGCATCTGCATGAAACAATCGGAAAATCCCGGCTCAAAGATCCCCCCGGTGATGGTTGAAAAAGGTACACCTTTAAAACCAAGATCGGTTCTCTGCCACAACTGCTCCTCACCGTCCAGCTTAAAAGTCCACAAAGTTTTGGTATCTTTTGTACTGTACTTTACGCCGCCTTTAGTACCCAGCACCTCAATGTACCAGGTATTGGTTTCGCCAGGCGCAATGCGTTTGGTTTCCAGGGTCATCGGCACTTTATGGCCATCTATGTCTACCTGCGTGTTCAATGTGGCATTGTTCCAGGTATCACATGCAGCCACCCCCCCTTTGCCGTCAGGTCTTTCAGTGAAGATTCCCTGTAACTGGGCATAAACCGTTTCAGGCTTCCAGCCTAAACGGAGCGGCACATGCAGTACATGCATTCCGAGGTCGCCCATTACGCCGATCTCCCCGCAAAACTTCATCTGCCTTTTCCAGTTGATCGGCTTTGAAGGATCCATATCGCTGGAATGCAAAAAACCGGCCTTAATCTCGATGATCTGACCCAATCTGCCCGATTGTATTTCTTTGATGACCCTCTGAGGGCCGGGCAGGAAAGGCATTTCTGAACTGCACCGCACGAAACGGTCATGTGCTTTAACGGCATCTTTTATCGCCATAGCGTCTTCCAGATCGATGCCAAATGGTTTTTCACCAAGCAGGTCTTTGCCCGCAGCCAGCACCTCAAGGTAAAATTCTTTATGCAAATTGTGCGGTAAAGCCACGTAAACCACATCTATGTCCGGATCGGCGAGCAATTTCTTATAATCCGTAGTCAGCAGTTTTACTGTTGGCACCGATTTATACCAGGAAAGCACCTGCTCACTCAGGTCGCATACCGCCGTAAGCGCTGCTTTGACCGGAAAATCGTTTAGCGTGAACCACCGGCCAAATGCGCCGGCCGCTTCCCTGCCCATTAATCCCCCGCCTATGATACCTATATTTACCTGTTTCATTTTAGTTGTTGATATAGTCAATTACGTCAGCTGGTTTAGCGCCCTCATGAACGATAGCCATCAAAGCTTTCGTCATACCGGCCGGATTTGCATGCTGGATCACATTTCTACCGTATACAATTCCTTTCACACCCTGTTGCATCAGACCATAAGTCCGGTCCAGTATCTCCCGGTCGCTGGCCTTACCGCCCCCCCGCACAAGAACAGGAATACGTCCGGCGGTTTCCACCACCCGGTAATATTGGTCCACATCATCTGTCGGATCGGCTTTAATGATATCTGCACCAAGTTCTACACCCTGTCTGACAAGGGGTATAATCTTTTCCGGATCACCGTTTACCATATAGCCCCCCGCTTCGCTGTTTGGACGAAATACCAGTGGTTCGATCATCAGTGGCATCGCGTATTGCTCACAAACCGGTTTTATCTTCAGAATATTCCGGATACACTGATCAGTCACCTCCGGCTCGCCCGGAATACTGAACAAATTGACAACCACACAAGTCGCATCCAGCCTCAGCGCCTGCTCCACAGGGTTTTCAATCATCCTGCTGAATAAGGCACGGGGCAGCTCTTTGCCATATACATTGGCCACATCGGTTCTGAGCACCAAAGAAGGTTTTTGTCTTCCCGGAACAGATTGCAGGTAATGCGCCTGTCCAACGGTAAGCTGTATAGCATCAGGAGCAGCATTTATCAATATATCTACCGCTTTGCTGATGTTTTCTATGCCTTGTAAAAATCCGTATTCGTTAAAAAAACCATGGTCAATAGCAACATCAAAGCAATTGCCCGACTTGCTGTTGAATAACCTGTTTAATCTGTAATCTTTCATTGATCATTATTGTTTATTACTGGGTATCTCAATTCCTAATTAAATGGCGCTTTTCCTGCCGCCGCCTGCGGATTTTCTTTTAGATAAGTCCTGTACAGCTCGAAAAACGTCGGCGCGTCCAGCAGTTCTGCTTTAGGGTCCAGTTTTTTAACTTCCTCCACTACCTTAACATGCCATGAAGGTACTTTCAAAATATTCCGGAACCAATGGAAAGGTATATTTCTTTTGTGGATCTGGTCAACAATGATTCTTGCGGCTTCAGCCGGATTGTCCTGGTTCACATCTTCTCCGGCGCGCAGGACAGGCATATTGCCATGTAACGAAGTTAAAGGAACCTTTTGGGGTACAATCCCGTTGGGGCTGAATTTGGCATAAGCATCCAGCCCCCTGCTGTTCATTGCAGGAGCCAGCCCGTCGATTACAAATCCAGTAATGGACAGGCCCCATTGTTTATAATAAGGTGCATTGTGGCCTGCCCACTGTTCTACCGCATCCGGCAAGCCGGAGATGGCCCTTGGTGCCTGCAGCATTCCCGGCATCAGGTAGCCCGAGCCATTGTCCGCAGCTGCAAAATAATCATTCGGCGTAGCGGTTTCCCTTCTGTACTCCATCGCCATGGGTACCCGTTGTGCCAGTACCGGGCTGATGCTCCACATCAAAGGCACTTTGCCACGGTCCGGACTGTCCCAGATATCTGGCGTAGTTTGCGAAAGCCATGAGGAAGCATCATAATCGCCCACATAGAAAATATAGTAATTCTTGTCCTTAAGCTGAAGTTTGCCATTGGCATCCAGGTAACCTTTTTTCTTTAACTCATCCTGCGTAACCCAGTCTTGCTTGTAGGTCTTTTTTAAAGGATAATGCTGCCAGAATGAAGCATTGGCCAGCGCGCCAAAACCAATAGCATCCGCATCTTTAAATGCGTTATAAGCGCTGATTACCCTGGAATATTCCCACTCGGTTTCCACGTCTTCATGCTTGCCCCCCGCATGTTTGGTATACTTATAGGCCCAGGGCGGAAAACCGCCCAGGTACGTAAACCGCTTACCATTTCCATTGCGCTGATAAGCAAGTAAAAGAAGCTCTTTTAGCGTATTTAAATCCGTACCTTGCTGCTGAGCTTTGTCATCTGTTGCCCTTTCATCACCCCAAGGGCTCAAATCGTAAAAGAAAGCATTCTTGCTCACAAAAAAATCGTGGTTGGACAAGGTATGGTGATTGATGCGGGTTGCCGTAGGTTTCTGCATCCATTGCTGATCGAGGTAATACGCGCCGTAAGCCGTATTGCATTTACCGGTTTTTATGTAGTTTTCTATAAACCAGAGGTAAGCGTCGTTTTTGGCAGAGCCCGAGGAAGGTCTTTTGGTATCAGGAACGAAGCCCTTTCCTGTGAATAAGGATGCCCCGTCCGGTTTGAGCAGCCATTTTTTAACCGGGATTTTTGGGCCTTCCAGTACCAGCCTGCGGTATAAACTGCCTTCACTGAGGTCATACCTGATGGCGATCAGTTCATCGGCCCCGGCTACAGAAGAAGCCACATTGCTGGTTGCCGGCACTTTAGGGTCATAAACAACCGCGCCCTTGATATCCTGTTTAAATGAACCGATCAGTTTAATAAGATCAGTATACAACAGAGTATCTGCGTTGTGCAACCATTTGCCGGGTTTACGGTACTTATCCCACCAGTAGCGGTCTATATTTACCCCTGCGTTTTCAATAAAAAAAAGATATAGCCTCGGTGATTTCCGGTTTACAATTCCCTGCAGGGTTGCCAGTGTATGTGCATGGTCCCATGCCATATGAACATTGGCTTCATTTTTCATGTCCGGTTTAAGGGTATAACCCAGGTCAAACAACGCTATTTTCTGCTTGTTCTGTGCATACACATCGGCCTGCCCTGTCTGTACCAGCAGCAGGAGGAAAAAGATCGGAAACAGTCTTTTGAAACTATGCATCAGTTTGTATTTGGTTAATCACTTAAAGCTATGCGAACTACCGGACAATTATACAAATAAGAAATCATAACTTGTATATACAAGACAATATTTATATAGCGCTGCCGTCTAAAAAATATTTTCTTTAAATGATTACCTTTACCCCAACCCCGTATACCGAAGATGAACAAAAAAGAAATGATACCCTTGTACCAAAAGGTAATTGACGACCTGAAAATATCGATTGATAAAGGAAACTATAAAAAAGGCGATCTGCTGCCTTCGGAAAATGACCTTTGCAAGACCTACAACACCACAAGGGTCACAATACGGCAGGCACTGTCTGCACTGATGATCTCCGGTTACATTACCCGCAGGCATGGAAAAGGAAGCATTGTATCCGAACCTAAAAAAGGCCTGGGGATTCTTTCCCTGAGAGGGGTAACAGCGGGTATAGGCGACAAAGCACTGACTACAAGTATTCTTGAGAAACCGGTCAGACAGGACTGGCCCGCCGGGTTCTTTTATGACCTGAACGAAGAGGAACTGGCCAGCGGCTGCATCTTTTTTACCCGGCTGAGGTATCTGGAAAAATTGCCGCTGCTCTACGAGGAAACTTTCATCACCAACCTGAACCTGCCCAGGTTTACTTCCCGGAGCCTGGAAAACCGGTCCTTATTTAAAATACTGGACGAGCATTACCAGGTCAAAATAAAAGAAGGTGAGCAGAAAATCTGGGCCATAAACGGAGATAAAAGGATCAGTAAACTACTTGATGTTAAAACAAGCCATCCGCTGGTGCACATGAAAAGAAGACTTCAGACCAACATCAAAAACCTCAACATCTATTCTTCACTGTACTGCAATACGGAAGAATACTTTCTGCAGGATTATTTTTAACTGATTTATCTTCACACAGCAGAAACATTCAGATACCAGAAAAGTTAAGACAGCAGAAGCAGTCGAAAAAACATTGTAGAAAAACTCTTTGCAGGACACTACTGTTTCAGCAGCCGCATTACCTGTCCGCCCCCTGGTTCCATTTTTACGATGACCACATCAGTTTTGCTTACAGCCTTTGATGTTTTAATCAAAGCATTCGGATTTTTAGCGGTCTCCGGCCCGTCTGCATACAGTTCCGCGTTAAATGTCCCTGAAGGCAGGAAGTCAAGCGGGATCTTCAGCTCCCGGACAGTATTGTTATTGATCGTACCCACATACCAGTCGTTCCCTTTTCTGCGTGCAACTGTCAAAAACCCGCCTACTTCTGCGTTGAGCACTTTTGTTTCGTCCCAGACCGTAGGTACTTGCCCTAAAAAGTTAAAACCGGGCTCTCCTTCATAAGCTTCGGGGTAATCTGCAACCATAGCCAGATAGCTTTCCAGCACGACATACATGGCCAGCATGTGGCAGCGCGTGCCCGCCATCATTGGTTTCACATAATGGGTTTTGAACTGTTCAGGCTTAACGGCTCTGAATCCCCCCAAATGGTAATCAGCAGCACCGGCCAGCAAGCGGGTAAAGGCAATATCCAGGTCATGCTCAGGGGTGACACCCTGAGGCAGCCATTTGTTCTGCTCGTAATTATAAGTGCCTTCCCGGGTAAATTCATTTGGATAAGTACGGTTTAAACCCGTCGGTTTGTATGCGCCGTGAAATTGAATAAACAGCTTGTGTGCTGCTGCCCGCTGCAGGATTTCTTCCTGGATCCTGACCATCTCCTGATCGTCCCGGTCCAGGAAATCGACCATCATGCCTTTAATCCCCCATTTTTCAAATTGCGTGAAAGCTGCCTCCAATTGCGGATATAAGGCCATCCAGTTGACCCATACATGGATGTTGACCCCCTTACTCTGCGCGTAATCGCAGATGCGCTTCATATCCAGGGAAGCAATCGTTCTGGTCACATCCGAGTATTTTCCTTTTACCGCATAATTGATCCAGTCGTTCGGATACCAGGCAAAACCACCATAACCGATCACAGAATGATATTCGATATTGTTCTTCGCACAGAAATCTATGTAGTATTTATTGGTCTCAAAATTGGCACCGGGAGCAAAATTAGTATCGGGAACAACATCACCATTCCACCAGTGGAATGAGGTCTTGCCGGGCTTGAGCCAGGACACATCTCTGATCTTTGAGGGTTCATTTAAACTGGTCAGAATATTGGATTCGATCAGCGCACCGATCCTGTCGCTGATCATCATCACCCTCCAGGGGGTCTGGTGCGGCAATACCGCCTTGACTTTAAGTTCCTGCTGACCCTGCAGCGGTGAAAGCTGGCTTTTCAGAACGCCATTTTTCTTGCTGAGGTACATTCCGGCATAGTCCCTCAGGCTGGCCTCGGTAATGGCCATATATTGTTTCCCTGGAAACTCAAATAGCGCCGGCATGTCCATGAGCTGCCCTTCTTTCAAATCAGAAATGGGCATTTTTTGATACAGGCCCTCATGGTTGTTGTTATAATTGTCAAAGATCAGCGTGCGGACACCCGGATTGCCGGCCAGGTTAAAACTGCTGTTTTCATCGGTCATGGTATAGGCATCCCAGTTTTTTTGCTTTGGAAATTCAAATCGAAAAGCCAGTCCGTCATTAAATGCCCTGACCACCATGTTAATTTGGCGCCTGTCTGACTTGTTCTCTATCAATGGGATCAGCACCTGACTGTGCAGGTCATGTACCGTTTTTGTTTTTCCTATGGGCAGTTCATAATAGCTATCCATCTTACTGAACACAACTTTGGAACGTTTCAGTTCTGGCCCAAACGCTCCTCCTTCTTTAAACACAAAACCAAGTTCCGAATCACTGATCAGTATTTTGCCTTTGTAAGCCACCTGGTAAAAGGGTTTATGATCTTTCAGCTTAAAGGAAAAAACGACATTACCGTCCGGCGATTTTAAAATTGTATGTACCTGTGCCAAAGCGCAGTACGGGCAACAATAAAGAATAAATAGCAGTAGACTTACGGTTCGTTTTATAGGTTTCATTTTGTGCTTACATCTGGTTCAGAACCTAAACTAACAAATTTCTCTGGAACAGTCGTTAATCCCCCCTCGAATTGTCGTTTTTACCCATTTCAATTGGTCAGTACCTGTCCTACCTTTACAATATCAAAGAAGAACAATAAATTTAAAACCCTATAGTAATGGAAACAATGGAAAACACAACAATCACAGTATCAGCAACAGTAAACGCACCAGTAGCTAAAGTTTGGGAATCCTGGAATCAACCTGAACACATCACAAAATGGTGCAGCCCATCACCGGACTGGCATACACCCCGTGCGGAAAATGACCTGCGTGCAGGCGGCAAATTCCTCTCACGCATGGAAGCCAGAGACGGAAGTTTTGGTTTTGATTTTGAGGGTATTTATGACGAAGTTAAAACCAATGAGCTGATCACCTACACCATGTCTGACGGAAGAAAGGTAAAGATCACTTTTGACGCTGACGGTAATGCCACCAAAGTAACAGAGACTTTTGATCCTGAAGAGATCAACCCGATCGAGATGCAGCGCGGTGGCTGGCAGGCGATCCTGGACAACTTCAAAAAGTATACCGAAGAGAAGCTTTAATACTATGCAAAGTCCAGTGAAAGTCCAGTGAAAGTCCATATCTTCCAGGCCCTTGGGTAGCCCTCCCTTAAGGGTTGGTAGGTCCACGGACGAAGCAACCCCTAAGGGAGGGCTACCCAAGGTCGTATCAAGGACCTATCAACCATGAACTTTCACTGGACTTTATCACTGTGTCCTATACTGTGTCTGAGGATTCAAAAGGACGGTACTTATTAGTTTATTTTCATAAACATTTAGAGTTAAAACATGAGAAAATTAAGCGTATTCAATTTTATCAGCATTGACGGGTACTATAAAGATTTACACAACGACATCAGCTGGCACCGGCATGGCGGAGAGGAAAGCGAGTACTCTGAACAATCGCTGGAAGCAGAAAACATTTTGCTGTTCGGACGCATCACCTATGAAATGATGGCTGGCTTTTGGCCGACAGCTGAGGCGATTAAAAATATTCCCGTGGTCGCCGAAAGAATGAACAGATCAGAAAAGATTGTATTTTCAAATACCCTGCAGAAGGCAGATTGGAACAATACAATTATCATGAGCGGAGCTATTGCAGATCACATCAGAAAGCTGAAAAATACTCCGGGCAAAGACCTGACCATACTCGGAAGCGGAAACATTGTTACCCAGTTTGCCGATGAAGGGCTCATTGATGGCTATGAAATCATGATAGATCCTGTAGCTCTTGGAGCCGGGACGCCTGTCTTTCAGGGCTTAAAAAATAAGCTTGACCTGAAACTTATCAACACGCGCACATTCAGCAGCGGGATAATTACTCTTAGTTATGAACCTCTAAATATCAAATAATCTGTAAATAAATAATAACTGATCATGGCAGAAAGAGAAAAATTTGAAACGATTGATGGATACATTGGAACCTTTCCGGAAAATGTACAGCTTATTTTGCAGGAGATCAGAAAGGTGATGAAAGAGAATGCCCCTGATGCTGAGGAATTGATCAGCTACCAGATCCCTGCCTTTAGGTATTATGGCATGCTGATCTATTATTCAGCGTATCAAAAGCACGTTTCCGTGTCTACCGCGCCCTTTAAGGTATTTGAGGTATTTGAAAAAGAACTGTCTCCATATAAACGTAGCAAATCAACGGTTCAGTTTCCACTGGACCAGCCGGTGCCCTATCAGCTGATCGCGGAAATGACAAAATTCAGGGTAAAGGAAAATAAAGAGATCGCGGAGGCGAAAGCTACTAAAAAGAAAAAATAAACGGCTCCCTGAATTTGGGTTTGAATAATAATTGTAATTTTAAACCCAATTAAATCAACAGCCATGCAAGAGCCAAACCCACTAAACAAAGTAGCAGAGTTTCATAAAACATTTAAGCACCCGATAAAGGAAACTCCGGGGATTCCCGCAAAGGAAAGGGCTAACCTGCGTGTTTCTTTACTGGCCGAGGAACTTCAGGAATTGAAACAAGCGATTGAAGCGAATGATTTTGTGGAGGTAGCTGATGCACTTTGCGATCTTCAGTATGTGCTGTCCGGGGCTATCCTGGAATTTGGATTGGCAGGCAAGTTCAAGGAGCTGTTTGATGAAGTGCACCGTTCCAACATGAGTAAGGCCTGTAAATCTGAGGCGGAAGCACATGAAACGATCCAGCACTATAGGAAGAACCATCAGTGCGATGCCTACCATAAGGAAGAGGAATCTTTATTTCTGGTATACCGGACTAATGACAATAAAACACTGAAGTCCATTAACTATTCTCCCGCAGATCTGAAGGGAATTCTTTTATAGGTTCCAATTATGCGAATGCATAGACTGATTGTCTTTTAAGATTGAAGCCCAGGGATGAATCTCCGGTAATACATCGGACCGAGGCTGTAATTGCTAAAAATCAGAACGTGCCGTTAGGCATCAATTTAGCTTTAGAAGAACAAATAAAGCAGCATACCGGTCAGCGCGGCAAAAAGTGTATTGAGAAAGTTGACCGTATTGTTTCCGATATCGCGCTTGCGTTCCAGTGTGGCGCCAAGTATGGAATCTGTTAGATTTCCCGCTGTTCCGGCTATTGTAATGTAGCAGATCTTTTCATCAAAACCTGTAAAAACTGCATAGGTCAGTGCAACAATTAATGCACCTGCCACTCCTATCAGTGTACCTTCCAGGCTCACAACTCCGTCGAGTCCCCTGGTTTCTTTTTTAAATGAGATGATATTGTAAAACCGCCGTCCATAAACTATGCCCAGTTCAGACGACAATGTATCGGCCAGTGCTGATGCCAGACTGCAAGCCATCATGAGCAGGTACAATTTGCTGTGGAGGGGATCAGTGATGGCTGCGAGTGCCATTATCGCCGCTACACCGCCATTGGCAAATACTTGCCCTGCATCCCTGATCTGCGTATGCGCTCCTGAAGTATCCAGCCCGGCCTTAAGTGTTTTCTGATGAGCAGTCGCCAGCACACTCAAAATAAAAAATCCGCATAGCATCAGCAAACCCTGAAACTGCACCGCAAGGTAAACAACGACACCGATTATCCCAGCGGTAAGCGCCGCGGCTATGGTCAGCTTTTTTGCCTTCACACAAACCGCCATCATCACACCCAGCAAAGCAGGGACTAAAAAGAAAGCGGTTCCGGCGGGGATCATCATAGCGCGTAAAATTAATACTTTTGCCGGCTATATACAGAACAAACAAAAATGCTTAAATCTGGTTATACATGCAGAGTTTTCAGCGATGACTGCCGGAATCTCAAAGCAATAGCTATTAACCGATTTAAATCATGGCATGTAATTTCACATTTGAATACACCAAACCTAAAACGGAAATGGTCAGCAAACTTGAAGCAGCCATTTTAGGTCAGCACGGATCATTTCAGGGAGATGAGACCGGCGGAGAATTTTCATTTTCTGCTCTGGGCCTTTCTTTCCGGGGAAATTATACCGTTAGCGGTGATCAAATCGCTGTTGAAGTTACCGATAAACCCTTCCTCGTGTCCTGCGGCAAAATTGAATCAGAGATTAAAAAATATATGACAGCTGATACCTAACCTGGATAAAAGCATCCTTCGGATTAGAAAATACATTAGGTACGAATTACTAAAAATCCCCGATTGTCCTTGCCAAAGTCCTGATCCGTTTGGCCCACAAGTTGCCAAGCCATACCAGCTGAGCTAAAAAAACCAGGCCCATTGCGACGAGCAAGAGGTATTTGGTCGCATTGAACTGGATATTGTAAGTAAAGAACAACAGGAAGCCTGCCATAAACAATAGTCTTGTAAACACAGATACCACTGCAAAGCTTTTTATCTTCGAAAGATAACGTTCGAGTGAAGCCTTGATATTGCTGCCGCTGATCAGGTATTTGGAAAAACTATACCCGCTGAGGTTATGGACCAGCGAACAAAGAACGGTCATCACCAGAATAAGGTTTATAAATACGGGTTTCTGATCGCCATCAAACATAGTGTAATAGCAGAGCAGGAAAACAGACCAGCCGGCAATTTCTATGGCAAACTGTTTCCTGATTTCTTTGAGCACCGGATGTCTGCTTTCCAACAGCATTGTTTTTAGTTCTTCAGTTGTTTTTGAGGATACCCCTGAGGCATTCCATGTCGACTTTAATTGATCAAGTTCCATCTTTATAAGTTTAAAATTTTTTGAATCTTATGTTTTATACGGTTTAATTTTACTCCGACATTGCTTTCACTGATACCAGTGACTTCTGCGATCTGGCGATAGCTCAGGTCTTCAAGGTAAAGCGCTATGATCGCCTTTTCTCCGTCGTCCAGCTGTTTTAATGCCGCAAATAATTGTTCTTGTCTGATCGCCAGATTTTCGTCGGGTATCTCATCTGCGTAGTCCGGCAGTACAGGATGATATTCCAGGCCCGGCCGTTTTCTGCGAAAGGAAGCAATTGCGGTATTGAGCGCAATGCGGTACATCCAGGTACTTACCTTTGCTGTGCCTTTAAATGATGGAAAAGCTTTCCAGAGCTGATAGGTAATCTCCTGAAACAGATCTTCACGGTCTTCAGCTCCATCACGGTAAATGCGACAAATTTTATGGACGATTCCCTGGTTTGTTTCCATCAGTGCCAGAAATCCTTGCTCATCCATATTTTTCTATTGTTGAAATATTCATATGATGTCGTTTATCAATAAGTAGGCGAAAACATAAAATACTTACACCACAGAAAAGATACTTTCTTATTTTGAAGGGAATGTTATAAATTTAAACAACTTTAATATAAGCCCTTAAATTTAACCACATGCCCGGTTTGAAAAATCTTTATGCTGCTGCAGCCATTGCAGCAATTACCTGTGTTGCTGCAGGCTTTACTCCTGCGGATAAAAAATCAGTCCATACCAAACTGGGGGTTGCGGAAAATGTATTGCGCCTGGCAAATGCCTTTAAAGCTACCTTGACAGCAGAGCAGATCGCCCGGCTGGAAATTCCCCTGACCAGAACGGCTTCTGTAAAATGGACAAATATTCCCGGCGGGGCAGCTAACAGAAACGGTCTGGAGTTTAGCGAGCTTAATGATGTTCAGCTGAATGCAGCAAAAGCGGTGATCAAAGCAGCTTCTGGTACGGCTGCGAATGAAGGGTATGACGAGTTTCTGCAGATAGGACTCGCAGACGGGGTAATTGGAAAAAGCGGCAGGTCCGGATATGGTCCTGGAGAATATATCATTGCCTTTTTGGGACAACCGAGCGCAACAGGAACCTGGATGCTTCAGTTCGGGGGTCATCACTATGCACAAAATATAGTTTACAACAAAGGTAAGACTGCGAGTGCTACCCCTATTTTTCTGGGCGGGGATCCGAGGGAATGGACTACAGATAATGTTAAATATGCTCCGCTAGTGCAGGAACATGACGCCATGGCGGATATGCTGGCTTCGTTTAGCGCGGATGAACTGGCTAAAGCAAAGATTAGTGACAAATTTGGTGACGTCCTGCTGGGTACTGCCAAAGACGGCAAATTCCCGGCTGCCAAAGCGGGTATTCGTGTGGGTGAGCTCAATGCGGGGGCTAAAGCTAAGGTTATCGCAGCCATGATGCCCTGGCTCAATGACATTGATGCGGATATCAGGGCAAAACTACTGAAGACTTACACCAAAGAACTCTCTGATACCTATATCGCCTATTCCGGAAACGATGCTGGGGTAAGTGGTGATCCGGCTTCCTTTTTAAAGGTAATCGCAGATTATGTCCGGATCGATGGCCCGGGTGTGTGGATTGAATTTGCATGCCAGCCCGGCGTGTATTCCAACCAGCCGCATTACCATACTATTTTCAGAGACCATCGCCTGGATTACAATAATTTATGGAATTTCTGAACCAGTTCTGCTTCATTGGTGAGATCCAGTCTTAAGGGCGTGATGGAAACCAGGTGATTTTCTATAGCCCACCGGTCTGTGCCTTCCTCCGCTGCTTCTAAAGGCTTCACGGTGATCCAGTAGTGTTTTCTTTGCATGGGGTCTATTCCCGGCACTACTTTCCCATCATACAGCCGGACAGACTGCCTTGTCCACCTGATCCCGGATGGCTCCGG
The DNA here is from genome assembly GCF_030244015.1 of Pedobacter ginsengisoli. Lineage (GTDB taxonomy): Bacteria > Bacteroidota > Bacteroidia > Sphingobacteriales > Sphingobacteriaceae > Pedobacter > Pedobacter ginsengisoli. The sequence continues at coordinate 843,460 of NZ_JASSYX010000001.1, read as the reverse complement.
GGGGAAATTCACATTGTACAAACCCAGGGTCGTGCTGGACAGCAATTCTGCGAGTGCTTTTTCGACATAAGTATCAAGCGCTTTAAAATCCGGCTCAGTTTTGCCTACGGGAGTACTGAGGGCAATTCCCCTCACGCCCAGTAAAACAGCCTGTTTTGCGGCGGCAAGTGTTCCCGAATGCCACATGGAATTACCAAGGTTTGGTCCCATGTTTATTCCGGACAACACGATATTTGTATCCGGATAAACGTGCAGGCCTAAAGCCACACAATCTGCAGGTGTGCCATTCACCCGGTAAGCATCTATACCTTCAAATACAATAGGAGATTTTTTAATTGACAGCGGCCTGGAATGTGTTATGGCATGACCCATTGATGATTGCTCTACATCAGGGGCAACAATCCGGACATCACCAAAACGCAGGGCAATTTTCGCGAGTGCGGCTATTCCGGGACTGTATATACCATCGTCATTGGTGATCAGGATTTTCATAGCAGATTATTTTTTAGGTTTAAAACCTTATCTAGCACCATTTTGTTCAGTCAATATGAAAAAAAAGAGCAAACTGGTCAGATTAGTGCATAACCCCACTGCTGGCGATGGTGAATACTCTAAGAAGAGGATCATCGAGCTGATAGAGTCACACGGATACCGTTGCGAGTATTCATCTTCTAAAAAGAAACTGCGTAAAATCATAAAACCGGAAACTGCATTTATTGTGATAGCGGGGGGTGACGGTACGATCAGGAAGACCATTATGTCTTTGCTGAACAAAAAATTAAAATACAAACGTCCGATTGCTTTACTTCCTTTTGGAACAGCCAACAATATTGCTACTTCACTTAACATTCCTCAGAACAACACCAGGAATATCAGTTCCTGGGCCGGCTACAATCTGAAAAAGTTTGATGTCGGGCAGGTTGCCGGCCTTCAAAAGGCATCTTATTTTATCGAATCATTTGGTTTTGGTTTGTTTCCAAGGCTCATGAAAACACTGAAGAAGATGAACAGGGACCACATCAACAGTGCAGAAGCTGAATTTGAAATGGCCTTGAAAGCGCTGCTGGAGATTACCAGGGCCTATTCCCCCGTCCCTTTTAGAATTGAGGTAAATGATAAAATTATTGAAGGCCGGGCCATCATGATTGAGATCATGAATATTTCAAGCCTGGGGCCTCACCTTAAACTGAGTGAAGATGCTGATTCAGAAGATGGTTATTTTGACCTGGTGATCGTCACTGAAACGCAAAGAAGAAAAATGGAAGACTATGTATCAGAGAAAATGGCGCTAAAAGATCCTGTATTCCCAATCAAACCTATACGCACCAAAAGCCTGAGCATTAACTGGAAGGGACATGATGTGCATGGGGATGACCAGGTGATCAAAGCATATGACGAAGTCAATCTGGAGATTTCCTTACTGGACAGTTTGCTGGAAATGGTAACAGCGACAAAACAAGATTAAAAGAGTAAAGATTTATGCTAATTTTAACACAGCGTATTTTCAATATAAAAAATGGAAGTTTCACTGGAAAAATTAATGTACCCAATTGGTCGTTTTGTACCATCGGCAGATTTTAACTCCGACAAACTCGCTTCATGGATTGGGTCTATAAGATCATTACCCTTGCTTTTGGACTATTGTATTCAAAATCTTGACGAGGTGCAGCTGAACACACCTTACAGGCCCGGTGGCTGGAATATAATACAGGTTGTGCACCACATGGCTGACAGCCATATGAACGCTTACATCCGGCTGAAACTGGCATTAACAGAAGAGACGCCGGTCATCACTCCATATGAGGAACAGCTTTGGGCGGAACTGCCCGATGTGACTTTGGTGCCTTTGAATGTATCTATTACACTATTACATGCACTGCATAGGCGCTGGACTACTGTTCTCGACAACCTCACCCATGAGCAATGGGAGCGTCAGTATTATCATCCTGGAAATAAAGAGTATGTACCGCTTTGGCAAATGACAAATAATTATGGCTGGCACTGTTCGCATCATGCGGAGCATATCCTGTCCTTACGCAAAAGAATGGGCTGGTGACCTTCTCTTCCTGATCCTTCTCTTTCTTTTTTTTCCTTTTTTCAGCCAGATGATAAATCCGGTTATGGGCAGACTTGCGGAAATCAGCGCTGCGATACAGGCGATGATTTTACCGGGCAAGCCGAACAAACGGCCGGTATGCAGATCATAATTGGTGGCCTCAATCAGATCAGCGCCATTGAATTCTTTGTAGCGTTTGGCGCGGAGGAGCTGACCACTGGCTTCATTGAAGAAGAACGTATTTTGATTTCTCGCCCATTTGTAGGGATAGATCATCCGAAGCCGGAGCTCACCCCCTTTCCTGATGGATATACTTGTTGAAATTGCGCCCGGATATTTTAAAGCTGTGGTCTTGTAAATATAGTCATACCGCAGCGCTAGTGATTCGATGACCGGAGTTTCAACAGGAGGTTGTTTTTTGCCCTCTGTAAGCTTGCTTCCCGTGAAAAAACTGGCTGCCGTTTTTACTTCTTTAAAAGCGAAAAAAAGCCCGGTTAACGAAATGATGATCAGGATCCATGAGGCGTAAAAACCCAGTACATTGTGCAAATCATAGTTAACCCTTTTGAAAGAGCCTTTCCATTTGATGCGGAGCGATTGTTTCAGCAAGCGCATCTGATTTGGGAACCAGAGGATAATCCCTGTGATGAGCATCAACACAAAGACCACTACCGCCCAGCGCTGGATGAATTTACCGGTTTCACCCATCAGCAGGGTCATATGGATTTCTTCTACGGTGTCCAGCCAGTCGTGCCTACCTTTGTAGACGAGTTGTCCGTCATAAGGATTAAAATAGTAAGTATTCTTCTTGGAGGCGATTTCCACAGTCGCATTTGGCGTAGAATTTGTCATCCTGATGACGCTGATCTTTTCGTTGGGAGCTGCCTTTTGAAAAGCAGTAATCACTTTATCCAGCCCTATAAAGGGTTTTTGCTGCACCGGGACATAAAGCCGTTCTTTTTGGGTGGCTTCCCTGATCTCCTCTTCAAAGACATATGTGCAGCCTGTAATGCTGACCACAAAAACAATGAGGCCGGTGCCTAAGCCCAGCCACAAATGTATTTGCCTGATGATGTCTTTAAATCTTTTACGCATGGACTAAAATGAGTATCCCGCAGACAGGTTAAACCTGCGCCCGTTGCCCCTTACATAATTGATCCCGCTGCCATAAAACTGGGATATACTTGGATAATAATTTTTATTCAGCATGTTTTCTACTCCCAGATTGACTCTTAATGCTGAGTTCACCTGGTAAGTTGCCGCAAGGTTAAACAGGTTAAAATCTTTGACCGGGCCTTCACCAATTAAATATTTACCGCTGGAATTGGTCTTGAAGCGGTCTCTGCTGCCGATCCGCATCCAGTTGAGGTCGACAATTAAATTTTTAAGCCCTGAATATTTGACATAACCGGTTGTTTTCGACGGAGGGATACGGGTCGTATTCAGATAAACGTCTGTTGGCCCGTCAAATTCGCCATCGTTGTCTACATCACCTTTTCCTTCTACTTTAGCATAGTTGCCTCCAATTGCCAGGTCTTTGAGCAGCTGGTAATCTGCCTGGATCTCAAAACCATACACCCGTTCAGGAATCCGCTGGGAAATATATTTTCCATCAACTTCCAGCAGATTGGCGCCCAGTTTCGATGTGCTGTAGTAATAGGCAGCGCTTAAGTTAAACTTTCCTATGGTACTGCTAAAGCCACCCTCATAATTATTTACGATGATCGGTTTGGTTTCCAGCTGGGCCAAGGTATTACTTGTTGCGGCCCTGAGCACCCTGCCCAGTTCAAATACGGAGAACGATTGCGCGTAACTGATGAAAGGATTGAACAATTTAAATTTAGAATACCTTGCTCCGGCGTTGAAAACGAAGGCATCGTAGTTTAACTTGCCTCCTTTGACTGCAATGCTGCCTGCTCCGTTGGCACCGGTAGCAAGCGTAGAGAAATCATTGACGTCAATGTTTATATTTTCAGCCCTCATTCCTGCTTTAAGTATCAGGTCTGTAAATAAGCTGGCACTTGCCTGAAAGTAAGGTGCAAAATTGACCATGTTCATCTCGGGTACCCAGGCCCTGCCATCAACCAGGTTTTGGGCGGTCTCATCGTTCATCAGGTCCAGTCCATAGTTTACCTGCATCGGCACAAGCGGAGTGATCCTGAATGGCGTATTCAGGTTTAAACGGGCACCTTTTTTTGTGGAAGTAATAGCCGATTGTCCGCCGCCATAAAAGGATGCGGCGTTTGAATAAATTGTATAAAAGTCCTGATAGTATAGGTTTGCAGTAAGGTCTGTATTTCCGAATACCTGCTGATTGGTATACTGGAGGTTTGAATTGTGGTTAAACCGGGTTCCTTCGTCTACACCGGGTCTGTTGCCAGCTATGCCAATCGCCGGAGATTCTCCGTAAACCCCCGCTTTTGTGATGTACCTGGAATCCTGTCTGGAGCTAAAATAATTGTACATCAGTTCCAGCCGCTGTTTTGGGCTAATGTCATAACCTACTTTTGCGAAACCATTGTAGGATTTGGTTTCGCCAAGGCCGTATTCCGGAGAGATAACCAACCCTTCTGCATCACGGTAAACTCCTGTTTTTTCAAACATCCCGCTAACGATATAATCAAACTTCTTTACTTTTCCATAGAATTGTTGTGTTGCCCGGTAACCGATCGTACTGTCGCCTTCAAGATTACCGGTAAGTCCAACTTGTGAGTATCCGCCAAATTGTTTGCCGGCGTTGGCCTTTTTGGTAATGTAGTTAATTAAACCACCTTCTGCCCCATTGCCATATATGGCAGTAGCACCTTTGATCACTTCAACACGTTCAATAACAGAGGGGTCTATGCTTCGGATATCTCTTCCGCCAGCCCGTAAGGGGGTAGACTGCGGGATTCCATCAATCAGCACCAAGACATTTCTTCCCCTGAGGGTTTGTCCTGAATTCCCAGTCTGGTTGGTCGATGTGCCCAGGCCAGGTACACTATAAGAAAGAATATTAGCAATGTTGGGACTGATCACAGACTGGGTTGCAATTTCTTTTGCAGTAAGCACGGTAACAGACGAAGGTGTCTGCGCCAGGGACTCTGCCCTTCTGCTTGCTGATACGATTACTTCTTTCAGATCGGCATTGGCCTCAGCCAGTATAAAATCGATCGTGGAAGCCTGATCGGCAGCCACTGTTACCTGTTGTTCCTTAATTTTATAACCGGTGATAGAAATCCTGACGGTTTGACTGCCTGCAGGTACGCCTGCTAAAGTAAAATTTCCAGACCCGTTGGAAGTAGTTTTTATCTTCAGTCCATTTATCTGAATATTTGCAAAAGGAACTGTATGGTTTAAGGAATCTTTTACTGTCCCGTTGATGGCACCCTTTCCTGTTTGAGCCAGAATATACAGGGGAGAAATCGCTGCAAAAATTACGATAGTAAACTTGATCTGAAGGTATTTCATGAAATATTGAAATTATTTTGGCGCAAATATAGACTTATTTAGACTCAGTACAAATAATTTTAACCCATGTGCATTAATTCCCGAAACCAAGGCATTTATTTGACTAATAAATTTTTTACTTTTCAGTTTAAATTATTATTATTGCTTATCTAAATTAAGCTCAATGAATACCAAGATAATGACGCTCTTATGCTGCTTGCTCACAGCGGCATTGTTAACCTGTGCGCAGGAGAAAAAGGTAAAACCAAAAGATTTTAAATATGGAAAGGTCAGTCCTGCTGAGTTTGAAGTAAAGGCGGCTGGCAAGGATTCTGCGGCCAGTGCGGTGGTTTTATTTGATGTGGGAAAAGGCTGGTTTGAATTGAGTCCAAAAACCGGTGATTTCATGTATGTTATGGAAAGGCACGTCAGGTATAAGATCTTCGATAAAAGTGGATACGATTATGGAAATCTTGAACTGGAACTTTATAGAAAAAATAATTTTGAAACTGCATTAGAGCAAATGGATGGAGCCACCTATAGTATGGAAAATGGCAAAATGACTGTAAATAAGATCAATAAGGAATCTAAGTTTACAGAAAAGCAGGATAAGAACTATACCATTAAAAAATTTGCACTGCCTAATGTCAAAGAGGGATCGATTATAGAATATAAATATCGTTTGAAATCTGATTTTATCTATACGTTAAGGTCATGGAATTTTCAAAGAGAAATACCTACGCTTCATTCAGAATACGAGATCACCATCCCGGAATGGTATAAATACAGAGTAACAGGTGGAGGATATGTATTTTTAAATCCTAAACAAGAACGTGTCAATCAGAATTTCATGACTTCAGGCGGTTCGGCATCACTAGGGTGCTTAAAAATGAATTACCATGCGGATTCCGTTCCGGCACTAAAGACGGAAAGTTTCGTAACCACCATGCGTGACCATATCAGCAGGATTGGGTTTGAGCTGACGTCCATTACCGTTCCAGGACAAGTTTACCGGGAATTCACAAATACCTGGCCGCAGCTAATCAAAGGTCTTAAAGATGATGAGAACTTTGGAGGCTTTATCAACAGAAAAAGCTATATAAAGACACTTCTCAAGTCAATAGTAAAGGAAAATACCAATGCGGATACGACTTTAAAGCTGATATTCAATTACGTTAAGAACAATATAAAATGGAATGATGACCATCATTTCTATAGTTCTGATGTAAATCCAAAGACAATTTTCGAGAAAAAAACAGGCAATTCGGCAGATATCAATCTTAGCCTGTATATGTTGCTTACAGAAGCAGGAATAACTGCTTCTCCGGTTCTGCTCAGTACCAGGGATAACGGGATTCATCCTGGTCTTCCGATGCTCTCCGTATTTAACAATGTAATTGTGCTGGCCGGGACCGGTGATAAACAAGTACTTCTGGATGCCACTGATAAGAATCATTTTCCCGGGCTTATTTCATACAATGACCTGAATCATGAAGGTTTCCAGGTTGATCTGGCGCAGGAAAATGGAAAATGGGTCTCTTTGGATGACAACAGTCTGAGCAGAAAAGTGATTACTTATGCCTTGTCGCTGACCGATGAAAATAAAATGACCGGCAAGCTCTACATGAGTTCTACAAATTACGAAGGGCTTAACCGGCGGAATGAGTACCTGTCGGCCACCAACGAGGAAGACTTTCTAAAAACCTATAAAACCGGGAAAACCGGACTGGGAATTAAGAACTACCAAATAGGTAATTTGGATAACCTGACTGAGCCGTTGACAGAGACCATGGATGTGACCATTGAAGACAATGTAGAAGAAGCCGGCAACCTTGCTTATTTTACACCCCTGTTGTTTGAAAGGACTAAAGAAAATCCCTTCAGACTTGAAGACAGAAAATTTCCCGTAGACTTCGGTTATGCGACAGAAGAGATCTACCGTTTGACCATAGATCTCCCAAAGAATTATCAGTTGGATAAGGCCCCAAAGAATGAAAAGGTGATATTGCCGGACGAATCCGCTTCATTCAGTTTCATCTTCGCTTCTGACGGCAGCAAAATGATGATCACCAGTAAAATTACTATTAAAAAACCTGTTTATACAAATGAAGAATATACCTATCTAAGGGAACTCTTCAAGAATATTGTTAGAAAACAATCCGAGCAAATCGTACTTAAAAAGATCTGACATGAAAACATGCTTACTTTTTGTCATAAGTTTTTCCTGTTTTATAAGCGCAAACGCACAGGTGCTATATGATGTCAGTAAAATACCGGCAGAACTGCTAAAAAATGCTTCTGTAGTGATCAGGAATGAAGAGCAGGTCTATGATGTTAAGAACCCGGGAAGTGCCATGATGGAATACAGGACAGCCGTTACTATCTTGAATAAAAGCGGAGATGCTGCATCTAATATGCATGAGTTTTATAACAAATTCTCCAGTATATCTGATTTGAAAGCTTCGTTATATGACGCTGCCGGCAAAAAAATTAAAGACTATAAAACCTCAGACTTCAGGGACAGAAGTGTGGTATCTGACGGCACCATGTATCAGGATGACCGGGTAAAATACCTGGAATTTTCTCATACCAGTTATCCTTACACCATTGAATACAGCTATCGTGTGGATTTTACCGGGATCAGGACCTACCCTGACTGGTATCCAGCAAGTACTTGGAACCAGGCCGTTGAAACATCCAGTTTTGTGTTTAAGCTCCCTCAGGGAATGACTTTTAAATACCTGAAAAGTGAGGGATTAGCGACGGATTCCAGCAAGGTGAAGGATAAGTTGCAGTATAAATGGAGTTGCCGGAATGTGAAAGCACTAGAATATGAACCAATGAGTACCGGAATGCGGAACGTCATGCCCTGGGTGACCCTGGCGCCAAACCAGTTTGAGTATGACAACTCAAAAGCCAACATTGAAAACTGGGCAAATCTTGGCTCCTGGATGTACAATCTCAGCAGTGGCATGCAAGAGCTTCCCGAAGCGGCAAAAGTGAAAATCCTCAATCTAATAAAAGACGCTAAAACACCGGAGGAAAAAATAAGTGTACTTTACAGGCATTTGCAGGCAAATACACGCTATGTAGGTGTGCAGCTTGGAATTGGCGGTTATAAACCTATAGCGGCAGAAAAAGTGTTTTCAGTAAATTATGGGGATTGCAAGGCGTTATCCAATTACATGAAAGCCATGTTGGAAGTAGCTGGTATAAAATCAAATCTGGTGGTAATAGGCAATGGCATGCCGTCTTTGAACAAGAACTTTGCCAGCGTAAATCAGGCCAACCACATGATTCTTTGTGTGCCTTTGGAAAAAGACACTACCTGGCTGGAATGTACAAGCCAATATGTACCATTGGGCTATATTGGCAATAACAATTCAGACAGAACCGTTTTGCTGATAACTGAGAATGGGGGGAAACTTGCCCGGACTCCGGTATACAACCCTGCAGACAATTATCAAAAGCGATCTGCCAGAGTAGATTTAAATGAAGAAGGCAACGCCGATATCCAAATAGAGACGCAATACGGATATGCACAGTTTGAGGAAAACTTAAGGATGCTGATCGTAGATCCCACCGAGCAACGCAAAAGCCTGATGAATTCTTTAAGCATTCCAAACATGCAGATTGGTACATTAAGTTATCTCCAGCCAGATAAAAACACGGCCATGCTCACAGAAAAGATTAGTTTAAAAGCTTCGCAGTTATTGACTAAAGGAGGCGACAAACTCTTCCTTACTTTAAACCTGCTCAACAGACAAGAATCTGCTGTGACAATTGTTGAAGATCGTAAAACATCCTTTGCTGTAAATTACAGTTTTAAAGATGAAGATGAAATCATTTATACGATACCTAAGGGATATAAAATTGAATTCATACCCAAAGACATTTCTATAGAGTCAGAATTTGGAAAGTACAGTGCAAAATTTACTGCAAAAGATGATAAACTGGTCTATACACGGACTAAAATGATGGTCAGTAAAAAATATCCGCCGGAAAAATACAACGACTTTGCTGCTTTTTATAAGAAGATATACCAGGCGGACAAGCAAAAAAGCATTCTGGCCAAAATGGAATAACGTTATAATACTAAATTACGCAGGCATGAACCACATGAGATTTATTCTTTTTGCAGTATTATTTGGAGTTAACTCGATCTCCTTTGCCCAGGAAAAGACAGTACCTGTACCAAAGGAAGTAGCTCAGCGAACATTCAAGTACGGGAAGATTACTCCGGAAGAATTTGAGACCAAAATAAGCGGTGCAGACTCCGCTGCATCGGCGGTAGTGCTTTTTGATGTGGGAAAGGCCATATTTGAACTGGCTGGCAGAAAAGCGAGCTTCGTATACGTCCTGGAACGTCACATCAGGTACAAGATCATCAATAAGGCAGGTTATGATTTTGCCAACCTGGAAATTCCGCTCTTTAACATTAACGACGATGAGAGTTACCTTGATGACATGGAGGGTGCCACTTATAATATGGAGAACGGTAAGGTAGTGATCAGCAAGATCAGCAAGAGCTCCAAGTTTACCGAAAGGCGGGATAAAAACTTTACGATCAAAAAGTTTGCACTGCCCAATGTCAAAGAAGGCTCAATAATAGAATTTAAATACAAGATAAAATCTGATTTCCTGGGTACACTGAACTGGCATTTCCAAAAAAACATCCCCACCCTGTACTCAGAGTATGACGTAAGCATCCCCCAGTTTCTCAAGTACAACATGAGCCAGACTGGTTTGATCAAAGTAGCGTCAAAGCGGGAACTGGGCCAGCAGAACATGGTTTCTTATTATGGTGCGGCGACCGCACAGATTGCGAGGACACAGTTCAGGATAGAGAATGTACCTGCCCTTAAGGTGGAAAAGTACGTACCTACTATGGATGAATACATCAGTAAAGTAGAATTTGAACTAACTTCTATAAGGATGCCTGGCCAGTCCTTTATGGACTACATCCCGACCTGGCCTAAAGTCATAGCCAAACTCAGAGGTTACAATAATTTTGGCGGATTTCTTGCTCCCAATGATTTTGTGAAGACCACGGTCGCCAAAATCGTAAAACAGGATACCAAACCAGATAGTGTTCCTTTTCTGATCTTTGACTATGTAAAAAACAACATTAAGTGGAACAATCAAACAGGGATTTATGGCTCAAGCACAAGCGCCCAGCAGGTATTTGAAAAAAAGACTGGTAATGCTGCAGATATAAACCTGAGCATGCTTGCATTGTTTAAAGAAGCCAGGGTCGAAGCCTGTCCCATCATATTGAGTACCAGAGAAAATGGAAAACATCCCAAATATCCTGTACTGACCAAATTCGACAATGTGATCATTGATGTAAAAATCGGTGAACGTCACATCTTTTTTGACGCAACAAATAAGAACCATACACCGGATATAATAGCTTTTGAAAACCTGAACCATGAGGGTTACCGGGTTGATTTCGGAACCAATACGGGGAGCTGGGTCAATACAGACGAGTTTAAAATAAGCAAAAAGAACGTCAACGGCTATTTAACACTGAGCAAAGAAAACAAGCTGACCGGCAAGCTCCAGACGTTCACTACGGACTACATTGCTTTGGAGCGGAGAAACAAGCAACTTAATTCACTTAATGAAGTGGAATACCTGAAATCATTTAAGGCAGATAAGCCAGGTCTTGGGATCAGCGAATATAAAACTGAAAATATTGACAATCCGAATGAACCCTTTGGCGAATCAATGGATGTGGTCATAGAGGATAATGTAGAAGAGGCCGGGAACCTTGTCTACTTCACTCCTTTGCTGTTTGAGCGGACAAAAGAAAATCCATTCAAGATTGAAGACAGGCAGTATCCCGTCGATTTTGGCCATCCAAGTGAAGAAGTCTACCGCCTGACCATCGAAATCCCTAAGGAATATTCTTTTGACAAACTTCCGCAAAATGAAAAGATCAGCTTGCTCGAAGATGCCGCGGCTTTTTCTTTTACAGTGAATCAGGAAGAGAATAAGATCTCCATAGTCAGCAAGATCTCCTTCAGAAAATCAGTTTATTCCGTGCAGGAATATCATGATCTGAAGGAGTTGTTCACCAATATAGTCAGAAAACAGGCAGAACAAATTGTGGTCAAGAAAAGCTGACTATTTTTTACCGACAACCACCTTCGTGAAGTCTGAAATATTCAAATAGCGGTTGGCCAATTCTTTTAAGTGTTCAGCGCTAATTGTTTTTACCGTTTTGATGTAATTGCCGTAATAAGTATAATCCAGACCCGAGAAGTATACGTTTTTAAACTTATCAGCATGGGAAAATGCGTTTTCAAGACTACCCAGCATAGCACCCAGCATATAATTGCGTACAAGATCGAGTTCTTCCTCTCCAACCAGTTCAGTTTTCAGCAGACCGATCTCGTTTTCAATTTCTGTCAGGGCAAGCTGGCATACGTCTGCACCGACCTCAGTTGCCAAAAAGAAATAACCGGCGTCTTTTAAGGAAGATATTGCCGAGCCGATGCCGTAAGTGTAACCTTTGTCTTCCCGGATATTAGCCATCAGCCTGGAGCCAAAATACCCACCTAATATGCAGTTTAATACCTGCAGGCCGGGAAAATCAGCGTGATTCCTGGTGATCGCCAATGTGCCCATTCTTATTGCTGATTGAATGGCATCTGGTTTTTCTATGAAAATATCACTTCCGGCTATAGGATCAAAAGTAAACTTATTGATTTCAGAAGGCTCATTGTTATCCCAGTCCCTGCCCATGATCTGGTTTAATGTATGAAACTCTGTATCTTCAAACTTGCCTGCGACAATTATGGTACAATTTCCGGGCTTATAGGCCGCCTTAAAATATTGGAGCAGGTCGAGCCTGTTCAGTTCATCATAGTCAGCCGGTCTGATATTCGAACCATAAGTTGTTTCTCCAAACAGCGCATTCGCAAAATGCTTTTTTGCCAGAAAATCATTCTTTTGCAGACTAACCTGAAGTGACTGTTTTTGATTCTGGATGAAGATGCCCAATTCCTGGTCAGGAAAAATGCTTTCGTTTAAAATCGCATGCAGAATAGGCAAAACTGAAGCCAGGTGCTTGTTTAATGTATACAGCTTTACGCTTGACTGATCTGCGCCATATTCTGTTTGCAAAAAGGCACCATAATAATCTACTTTATCTGCAATCTCCATCGCAGTCAGCTGCGCTGTGCCGTTATTGATCAGGTGGTTAGCCGCAACTGCCTGCAAAGGCTTTGCCGGATCCCAGTTTACATTTTCAAATATAAATTCAATCCGTACCAGCTCCTGTTGGCCGGCATTTATAGTGAATACCGGTATGCCATTGTCCAGCGTCTGTTTTAAAGGCTCAATGAAACTGATCTCATCTACCTGTTTTGATTCCGGGGCTAGTGTACGGTTAAGCATCTTTTGCTGTTAAATAATATAAAGTGGAACATTGCTCTTCTACAAAGGTGGTTTTAGCAGCCTGCAGAATCCGCTGAGGGGTGACAGACAGATACCTGTCGATCTCCGTATTCAGATCTTCTGCATTGCCCAGCAATTCATAATAAGCCAGGTTCATGGCCTTATCCAGCAAGCTCATTTCTGCAAAGACCATGATGGATTCTGATTTGTTTTTGACTTTAGTCAGTTCATGGTCACTCACTTCCTGATGGGCCATTCTTTTAAGTTCTGTCCAGATGGCTTCCTCCGCTGTGCCTACAGGAACGCCCTGCACGAGTTTGCCTTCTATAACAAACAACCCTTCGTCTATACTGCTTGTGATGTAGGCATGGATCTCGCTAAAGAGCTGTTGTTCTTTTAAAAGACTGTTATACAATCTGGAAGACTGACCTTGGGAAAGTACATCTGCCATGAGATCATAGGCTTGGTACTCAGGATGCAATCTGGCAGGCATTTTAAAGGCCATATAGATAGAATTAAGAGGAACCTCGGCATGCACGGATTCTCTTTGGGCTGCTGTCTGCAAAGGTTCTTTTGGCAGGTTTCTGTGGTATTTTTCGCCACCAGGAATAGGCTCAAACCACTTTTCAGCGAGGGCTTTTACATCAGCTGTCTTCACATTGCCGCCTACAACCATGATCGCATTCTGCGGATTGTAATGCTTTTTGAAAAATGCCTTTACATCTTCCATCTTAGCATCTTCGATCTGCTTGAGGTCCTGACCTATAGTCGCCCATTGGTATGGATGTGTTTTATATGCCAGCGGTCTTAATTTAAGCCATACATCTCCATAGGGCTGGTTCAGATACCGCTGTTTAAATTCCTCGCAAACTACATTGCGCTGTGTCTCCAGGCTTTTTTCTGAAAAAGCAAGGCTCAGCATGCGGTCACTCTCCAGCCAAAAGGCGGTTTCCAGATTTACAGCAGGCAGGGTAATGTAATAATTGGTAATGTCATTGCTTGTAAACGCATTGTTCTCGCCCCCTACCCTTTGGAGCGGCTCATCATAGCTGGGAATATTAATGGAGCCACCGAACATAAGGTGTTCAAATAAATGTGCAAAGCCGGTCTTATCCTGTTCTTCGTCGCGTGCGCCGACATCATATAAGATATTTAAAACGGCCATCGGCGTGGTATCATCCTCGTGTACCAGTACACGGAGTCCATTAGCCAAACTAAAACGGTGAAAATCTACCATAGGTTGAAAAATAATTGCGAATATAGGAATTATGAAAGGGGGAATTGTGATAATAGTGTATTGTTTTTTATGACAAAGGAGCGATTGATAAATTTGTTCTGCGGGGCAATTTTATCTAAGTTTGCACTATGAATACTGCCGATTTACTACAAAGGGCCTTGAATTTCGACTTTCTGACAAAAGAAGAGGGTGTTTTTCTTTACCATAACGCCGCAACTGCCGATCTCGCATTTGTTGGAAATGAGCTGAGAAAAAAACAAGTGCCCAGCGGCAAAGTAACCTGGCAGATTGATCGTAATGTCAATACCACCAATGTTTGTATCGCCAACTGTAAATTCTGTAATTTTTTCAGGAGACCAGGGCATGAAGAAAGCTACATCACTGATATTGAAACTTATAAGATAAAAATCGAAGAGACGTTCAGATTAGGCGGAGACCAGCTCCTGCTGCAGGGTGGCCATCACCCTGATCTTGGGCTGCAGTTTTATGCGGATCTTTTTAAACAGCTCAAAGAATTGTATCCGGATCTTAAGTTGCACGCTTTGGGTCCGCCGGAAATAGCCCACGTAGCCAAACTGGAAGGAATATCCCATACTGAAGTACTGAAAACACTTAAAGCAGCAGGAATGGATTCATTGCCCGGAGCGGGTGCAGAGATACTGAATGACAGGGTACGCAGGCTGATCTCTAAAGGTAAGTGCGGCGGACAGGAATGGCTGGATGTGATGCGCGCAGCACACCAGCTGGACATTACCACCTCGGCTACCATGATGTTTGGACATGTAGAAACTATAGCAGAGCGGTTTGAGCACCTCGTCTGGATCAGAGAAGTGCAAAGTGAAAAACCAGTACACGCAAAAGGGTTTCTAGCCTTCATACCCTGGCCTTTTCAGGATGACGGCACTTTATTAAAGCGACTGAGGGGCATCAGCAACAATGTGTCAGGCGACGAATATATCCGGATGATTGCTTTGAGCCGCATCATGCTGCCAAACGTACTGAACATCCAGGCGTCCTGGCTAACTGTAGGAAAAAACACCGCACAGCTTTGTCTCCACGCCGGAGCCAATGACTTTGGCTCGATCATGATCGAAGAAAATGTGGTTTCTGCTGCCGGTGCACCGCACCGCTTTACTGCGAAGGGAATTCAGACCGCCATTAAAGAAGCTGGTTTTGAACCTCAGCTGCGCGGACAGCAATACAACTACCGTGATCTGCCCGAACATCTGGAAGAACAGGTGATTACTTATTAAGCAAAAAGAAGAAGGCTTTCGCCCTCTTCCCTATCTTAAACTTAAACAAACTCATTTGGGTTTCTTATTTGAGAAATAAGCCAGCAATGGTCAATACTTGCGCTGAACTTAATGGTTCATCAAATGATTCCACGGCTTTAGCTTTAGTAACACCATTGGCAATTCCGGTAATGGTCACTCCGGTTTGTACATCCAGGTCCTCTCCTGCATATACCGGATCAACCTGAGGTATGCCTGTATCATTTGCTCCGCCATTAGCACCCAGACTGATCCAGGGTTTAATCGCGGCACCGCCTCCA
The DNA here is from genome assembly GCF_030244015.1 of Pedobacter ginsengisoli. Taxonomy (GTDB): domain Bacteria; phylum Bacteroidota; class Bacteroidia; order Sphingobacteriales; family Sphingobacteriaceae; genus Pedobacter; species Pedobacter ginsengisoli. The sequence goes on along the minus strand of NZ_JASSYX010000001.1, from coordinate 827,782 downwards.
TTAGGACCTCCCGAACGCATAAAGCGAATGTGCGCTGCGTGACGTGCTTCAACCGAGTGAATCTGAAGCGCCGTAGTTAACACAGCGTTTCCTTTAAGCACACCGGCCTGACCCTTATACGCTCTGACACCTGTATCTTCAAAAGCCTGCGCGACTGCCAGGAATGTTTGATAATTGGTATATACGTCAGGAAAAGTTCCCTTCGCCGTGAAATCAAAATCAGTGTAGGCTAACGCTGGTCTTGCAGCGCCACCCAATGCACCTTTTAGTAAATCGACGTGTGCTTTCTCATGGTCACGAATGGTGGTAATTGCTCCAACTGCAGGTGTCCCGGCCGGGATCAAACCAGGCGCGGCAACAACTGCATGGTTATAAAAATGGTATTCCAAATATTCCAGCGTTAAAGCAAAATTCAACACCTCGGTTACAGATGAGGGCGCCGTTTGTCCATATGCTTTCTGAAACAAAGACCCCATTGCCAAAGGCATTGCCGCCAGTGTTATTTTTTTGCTCATGTTGAAAAAGTCCTTCATGGCAGCCCTTCTTGGATTTAATCTCTCATAGATTTCACCGTCAACTTTTTCTATTTCTTCTAATATATTTACAATATTCATGTTTTTTGGAATTAAAGGTTAATCACGTTAATTTTGGTTTTCACATATTTCCCCGCAATAGGTAAAACCTTATCCGGAGTTAAAGCTGCGTCTAGTCCGCCTGCATTGTTAGCACCAAGTGCGGTCAGGGTGGTCAGGTCTGCAAAACTTCCGTAAGATACCAGATCACGTATATACGAGGCGTGACGTGCCTCAACAGAAACGATCTTTCCGGCAGCCAGCAAATAATTGGTGTCTTTCAGCCTTACACCTGCACCATTGTAGGCTGCGACTCCCAAATCTTCGAAAGCCATCGCAGCTCCTAAAACACTGGTTTTACTGGTAAAGTCTATACTTGAAAAATCCACCTCAAGGCTGCCAATTGCAGCAGTACTCAGGGCTTTCTTAAAATATTCCCTGTGAGCGATCTCGTGAAACTGTATGTCCTGAAAATAAGCCTTCTGAGCAGCAGTAAAATCTGAAGGAGGCGCTGAAGCCACCTGGATATAGAATGCAGCCTCCAATTGTTCCAGTGCATAGGCATAATTCAATACACCGAAATCATCTTTAAAATCTAAAGTCACACCTTCATATTCAGGAATGCCTCTGTCTCTTTTTTTACATCCGGCTGCCATCAGGGCAATACCAGCTGCCCCTGCGCCTGCGTACTGCAGAAAGGAACGGCGTTGCAATTGAGCTGTAAAAACGCTCTGCGCTTCCTGCGTGTTTTGTTCTTGTAAGTTTTTCATAAGTCTTTAAATTTGTTTTAAGGTCTATGATGGCCATTAACCTGGTTATCATAAGGGTTCAATTAAGTTTCAGTTATTTAAGCTTTTTCAATGCTTATACCAGCACATACGAAAGAAAAAACAGAACGGTTTTAGGAGTTTAGAAGAAATATTCACTGATCATTCATTTTTTTAATAAATTCACCAGAATAAAACCAATCAGCGTGTTAAATGCCATTATAGTCGACGACGAAGAGTTCGCCCGCTCATCATTATATTTCCTGCTGCAAGAAAATTGTGAGCAGATCCATATTTCAGGAATTGCGAAATCTGTTGCCGAAGCAAGGTCCCTTTTGTCGCAGAATACTATAGATGTGATTTTTCTGGACATTGCGATGCCAGGTGAAAATGGCTTTGAACTGATCCCAAACGTACAGCACAGCAAAGCCCATGTCATCTTTACCACTGCGTACGATCAGTATGCACTGAAAGCCATAAAGGCAAACGCACTGGATTACCTGCTCAAGCCTATAGACATAGATGAGCTCAAAGCAGCTGTAGACAAAGCCTCAAAACATATTTCAATGAATAAGACAGGGCAAAGCAGAACTGAAAGCCTGCAAAACCTGGCTGTAAATCTATCCGACCGCAATGAGATCCGGAAAATCAGTTTACCGAATGGACAAGGGTACAGCCTGATCGGTATCGAAGATATTGTACACATTGAAGCAGACAGCAATTATTCAGTTTTTCACCTTGCAAACGAGGAAAAGATAACTGTATCTAAAGTACTGAAAGAGTATGAAGAAATATTACCGGAGCATCAGTTTGTAAGGATTCATAAATCCAGTATCATCAATCTGGATTACCTTAAAGAATATAGTTACCGCAACGGATATGAGGTCCTGTTAAAAAATGGAGAAAAAATTGCGGTATCAAGAAGACGGGCCAGTGATTTAGCAGAAAAGGTAAGGTCCTATACCAGTTTTGAAAGTGAAAAATAATGCCCTGAATTTAATCCGGTCTATTATCCTGCTGATCATTCTATTTTTCAGCGGCATGGATGCGTTTGGCCAGACAACCTTTCTTCAGCATTTCAACACCCAAAATGGACTACCAAGTAACAATTGCTTTTACACCATGCAGGATTCTAAAGGGTATATTTGGGTTGCCACAGATGCCGGAGTAAGCAGGTTTGACGGAAAGGTATTTGAAAATTTTTCGGTAGATGATGGTTTGCCCGATAATCAGATTCTTCAGCTTAAAGAAGACAGAAACGGAAGAATCTGGTTTTTGGCCCTGAATGGTCAGCTCAGTTATTTCTCAAATGGAAAAATATACAATGAGATCAATAAGAAGTTGCTGAAACTTCTAAAATTTAACGCGGTAATTGTCTCTTTTTTCCAGGATTCTAAAGGCAGGATCTGGCTGGGCACCAACAAAAACGTGCTGGTCATGTGGGACGGAAAGTCTATCATGAAATTTATTTCCGCCAACAGCAGCAGTCAGTTCATCAACACTTTTGTGCATGAAGACCGTACCGGCAGGATCTGGGCCTATAGCAACAGGTGCGTAAGAATACTGGACAAAGGCAATTTTAAAATAGTACCGCACAGCTCTTTACCCCTTTCTTACAAAACTGCTTTGAACATGCCCGACAAGTCCATCGCATATATCGACCAAATGGGGTTGAACATAAAAAGTGGAAATGGGCCGCCATTCAGGTTGAATATTAATCCTGATCTTTTACAAAATGATCCGGGCTATTTCTATTTTGATCCCAGTGAAGGTCTCTGGTTAAGCAACAACTCTGGTATTCATTTGATAAACAGATCAGGAAAAGTAAGCAGCTATCTCCAAAACATATTATCAAGCCAGGTGATTAAGGATTCGAAGGGCAACATGTGGTTTACCACCAATAACGGCATTTATATGCTGCCAAAAAAAGATGAAAGACTTTACATCATCAACAGCGCTAACGGACTAAGCAGTGATGTAGTAAAGAGTATCACAAAGGACGATAAAAACCAGATCTGGCTGGGACTTGACTATGCAGGAATTAATATTGTCGACGGTCATACTTTCGCTGTCAGCGAATTCCTGGTTCCTGATAAAGGAAAATTTAACATGATCAAACAGCTTACTTTTGACACTACTGACAACTCTGTATATTTCGCCTCTGACTATGGACTGGGAAGGATCGGGGACATTCATAAAACCCATACAGTTGATTATTTGAAAGAAGCGAACAACCTGATGTTTGTCATCAAGAATTTTAGCCTGGGCAGAGATAAAAGCCTTGCAATGGCACTTTCATCCGGTGTAGTTATTTTGCCTGACCGTATTAATAAGTTTGAATACAGTTCATTATATTTCAAACAACAGGCAGATTTTTTTAATAACAGGTCATACAGTGTATTTTATGATAAAGATAAAAGTCTCTGGTTTTCTAATATTAATGGATTGTCGGAATTTTCAAACGGGAAACTTTACAACTATTATGAAAGGAGCCCTCTGCTTACCAGGAGGATCAATGACATTCAGGAATTAAATGATGGTACAATTGTTCTTGCCACGGATGGATACGGAATTATCTACATTAAAGACAAGAAGATTACTAAAATAATCACCCAAAGAGACGGCCTGATAGATAACATTTGCAAAAAGCTCTTTATAAAGGGAAACGAAGTATGGACGATCACCAATAATGGCATTAACAGGATTTCCTTTAAAGGCAGGGATGCTTACATAGAAACTTTTGAATATACCAGTGCATTACTTGCTGAAGGGGTAAACGGCTTGTATATTGATGATCGAAATGCATATTTTGCGACCAACAACGGGTTGGTTTTCTTTTCTATCAATAAAAAACATACGATCAGCGAAGCACCCCGGGTTTTTATTTCGTCTATTGTCAACAACAAAGTGAAACTAGACCTTAGTGAGAAAAATCATATGCTGAACCCCTACAGCAATAACATTACCTTCCATTACAGTGCCATAGATTTTCAGAACAAGAACATAACCTACAGGTATCGTCTTAAATCAGATGGTATATGGACCGAAACCAAGAACAGGAGGCTGGAATTTTCATCTCTTGAACCAGGAGAATATACTTTTGAACTAAGCGCAAAATCTGATAACAGTGTGTGGAGCAGTCCTGCAAGTGTAAGTTTTATAATGGAACGGCATTTCTGGCAGACACCGTGGTTTTTCATTATCATCCTCACCACATCAGGTCTTGCACTATACAAACTTGCTGTAATGGTCACAAAACGTCAAAAGAACAAAGAACAGGAACAGCTTCTGCTTAAAAATAAAATCCTGATGCTCGAGCAACGTGCATTACAAGCCATGATGAACCCGCACTTTGTTTTTAATGTAATGAACTCCATACAGCATTATATCAACACCAAAGACACTACCTCAGCCAATAAGATCCTGACCGGCTTTGCCAGGCTGATCAGAAAAAACCTGGAGATCTGTACTAAAAGCTATATAACGCTCGAAGAAGAACTGGAATACCTGGAACTATACCTTAGCCTGGAGAAAAAAAGATTTGGTGAGAAATTCAACTATACCATTGCCATTGATAATGCCATTGATAAAGAAGAAACAACCATCCCTTCAATGATCCTTCAGCCATACATTGAAAACGCAATATGGCATGGTATAATGCCCAGTGAAGACGGTGGTAAAATCGACATTGACATCAATCTGAAGGACAGTGGACATCTGGTTATTCAGATTATAGACAACGGTATTGGAATAGACAATTCACTGAAAGAGAAAAAAGGACAACATGTGAGTAAAGGAATGGATCTCACCAAGGAGAGGATCAATTTATTGAACCAGGTTGAACCCAATCCTATACAAATGGAGATTCGTCAAAACGGAAAATCGGGCACTTTTGTATCCATTGTGATCCCTTTGAGGTAGCTAAATACCGTTTACTCAATATTTCATACCACTTACTAATTAAAAAGAAATCGGTTACAAATTTGCATTAAACTTGTTATAGATATTAAAACAAACATAGTTTGTAAAAAGCGTTCTTATAGAATTGATACAGATATTTTACCTAACCTAAAACTATATCTCAATTCAGGTTTCATTTGTGTGTTAAAAAATGGTAAAGTTCATAGCTTTACCATTTTTTTTTGCAAACAATCTTTTCCGTAAAATTGATTTTTATACTATTTTTGGAGTAGCAAAGATCTATTCAAAAGATTTTTGTAAATTTAAATCATAAATAAAAAACTTAGGGAATTATACTTTTTGTAATGAAAACTCCAAAAAAACCAATCAATCAAAGCCCACAAGTTGATCCAGATGATGAGATGGAAAATGTGCAGGATGAAACAATTAGCGGTAACAAGTACGATGATGATGACGATGATGATTTTGATTTGCCGTTAGACGATCTGGACACATTTGACACCTACGGTGCGGATGACGACGACGACGATTATTAATACGCATATGCTATAAACTAGTGTGAAAAGCATTCCATATATTGGGATGCTTTTTATTTTAATTCCACGCCAATCTCAGAATGACGATAATACCTGTATCAGATACAAAAACTGCAAGAAAATTTTTAGACATTGTAGATCTCATTTATCAAAATGACCACAACTGGATCCGTCCCCTAAATCAGGATATAGAAAGTATTTTTGATCTCAGTAAAAACACTTTTTTTAAACATGGCAAATGTACCAGATGGATATTGAATAATGACCAGGGCGTAACCATTGGCAGGGTTGCAGCTTTCATCAATGAAAAAAAAGCTTATCAGTATGAACAACCTACAGGTGGCATGGGGTATTTTGAGTGCATTAATGATAAAACTGCGGCTTTTTTGTTATTTGACACCGCGAAGGAATGGTTGCAACGAAATGGAATGGCAGCTATGGACGGTCCCATCGGTTTTGGAGAAAACGACTCGTTCTGGGGCCTTCTTGTAGAAGGGTTTACTCCGCCTTCCTTTGGCATGAATTATAATCCTGATTACTATCATTCTTTTTTTCAGGACTACGGCTTTAAAAAAGAATACGAACAGATCACCAATCACCTGGCGGTAAGAAATCCATTTCCCGAAAGGTTTACAAAGATCGCCAATTGGGTAGCAAATAAACCAGGTTACACTTTTGAGCATTTCTCTAAAAAGAACGCACAAAAATATGTCACCGACCTGATGGAGATTTATAACGACGGCTGGAAGGATTTTGAGAATTTTGTCCCGATCAAAAAAGAGACGCTGGAAGAATCATTTAAGAAGATGGAGACCATTATGGATGAGAAATTGATCTGGTTTGCTTACATTAATGGAGAGCCCGCCTCTTTTGTGGTCATTATTCCGGATGCGAACCAAATGATCAAAGGATTTAACGGTAAACTTGGCTTATTAGAGAAACTTAAATTTGTTTATAGAAGATGGGTTGGTGTAAACAGGATGCGGGCTATTGTGATGGGGACCAAAAGTGCTTATCAAAAACATGGCCTGGAGTCGGCACTGTTTATTAAGCTCAAGGAATACGTGCTGCCTTTAGATCAGTATGACGAACTGGAACTTTCCTGGGTTGGGGACTTTAATGATAAAATGTTATCCATCCATCATGCCACAGGTGCCATTTTTGGAAAACGGCACCTGACCATGCGTAAAATATTTTAATCGGTGAAACCTATTTCTCTCTGATTTCTTCATAAAGATCAATCACCTTCTTTTGAAGTTTAATGATCTCTTCTTCTCTTTGAGAAAGTTTTTCTTTTAAATTATTGATCTCTTCAAAGTTAAGAGACTGAGGATTTTCACCTTCTTTAGAAATGATATCCATAGTTGAAACTTCAAATAAATTGGCAATCTGGGCTAATCTGGATATGTTAATGTCAGTTATACCAGTTTCAATTTTAGAAAATGCAGGAATAGAAATACTTAGACGCTTTGCCACTTCTCCCTGACTCCATCCATTTTTCTGGCGCAATTGTCTAATGTTTTTACCTATAATGTTCATGATTTAAAATTAGGTTTATATATACTTATTGTTCTTTTGGTGAAATTGTATTCAACTCACGTGCCAATTTAGTGAGGTCCAATCCACCAAAGTTTCCAGAACTCATCAGCAACAGGTTGGTGCGGTAAAAATTTATATTTAATAAGTAATCTTCTAATAACGCTGAATTATTAAAAAATAGTATTTCTTTACTGTTAAACGCCGTTTGAACATCATATTGTGTGAACGGCTCCATCTTCTTTTGCACAAAAGTCTTTTCATCGATGTAAACAATCGCAATGTCAGATTTTGTCATTGTATCGGCATATTGTTCAAGAAAGGTCTTATTCAGGCTGCTGAATGTATGCAACTCTATACAGGCAACAAGTTGCCTCGTTGGGAACTGTGCTTCCACAGCTTCTATAGTTGCCTTTAATTTGGATGGCGAATGCGCAAAATCTTTATAAACATTAGTTTCGTTTTCGGCATTCAATAATTCAAGCCGCTTCGCGGCTCCTGTAAAAGAGGAGATCGCAATGTTAAATTGTGTGCCATCAATACCCAGTTGCAGGCATACCAGTCTGGCGGCATTCAAATTCATAAGATTATGGTCTCCAAATATCTTTAGAGCCGTTTCATCAGGCAAGAGAAAAGTAATTCCATTTTCTACTTTGTGTTCAGGAATACCATAGCCAGTCGTCTCAACAGGCGCAGTCAAACCTTTTACCAGGACGTTCAGGTCATGGTCTGCATTGCAGTAAATTAACTTTCCCCCTGGCTGTATGGTTTCTATAAAAAGCTCAAACTGTCTGGTATAATCCTGGTAGGTTGGAAAGACATTGATATGATCCCATGCAATTCCGCTGATGACGGCAATATTGGCCTTATAAAGATGGAACTTCGGCCTTCTGTCTATTGGCGAAGCCAGATATTCGTCGCCTTCAATAACAATCAGCGGAGCTGACTCCGTAACCTTCACCATGGTATCAAAACCTGCCAGCTGAGCGCCCACCAGGTAGTCAAAGTCTCTTTTATAATAATTCAGCACATGGAGGATCATAGAAGTAATTGTAGTCTTTCCATGGCTCCCGCCAATTACCACCCTGAGCTTATCTTTGGTCTGTTCATAAATGTATTCAGGATAAGAATAGATCTTTAAACCCATTTGCTGGGCCCTTAACAGCTCAGGATTATCTTTAAGGGCATGCATCCCCAGAATAACTGCATCCAGATCTGAGGTAATGTTGTTTTCGTCCCATCCCATCTGCCCTGGAAGCAGACCATATTTGCTGAGCCGGCTGCTGGAAGGCTCAAAAATGACATCATCTGAACCTGTTACCTGATATCCCTTTTTGTGCAGGGCTATAGCGAGATTGTGCATGGCACTACCGCCTATGGCAATAAAATGTATACGCATATTATCTGATTTAAATAAAGGACCTGTTAGTCTTTCTTAAAGCGGGCGGCCACCCATTCCCCATTTTTCTTATGGTCAATATACCTGATCCCAAAAGATCCACATTCTCTGCGGATCATATCAAGATCCGGAGATTCATAAAATCCACTAAAGAAAATACTCCCGCCAGCTTTTAGTACTTTACTATAATTTGATATCTGGTCCAGCAGGATATTTCGGTTTATATTTGCAAAAATGACATCAAAGCTGGTATCTGGTATAGCTTCCTTACCGCCGCATAATGCAGCAATATTAGTGATATTGTTCAGTTCCGAGTTCTCCAGGGTGCTCAGGTAGCAAACCTCATCGTTATCAATTGCAACCAATGGACCCGCTCCTCTTTTTGCCGCCAGGATAGCCAGGATTCCTGTACCGCAACCCATATCTAAAACGGTTTTACCCGTTACATCTGCAGCCAGAATGTACTCCATCATCATGGTTGTAGTCTGATGGTGGCCGGTACCAAATGCCATCTTCGGATCAATGACGATCTCATAAGCATACTGGGGCTGCGGCTGATGGAATGTGGCCCTTACATAGCACTGGTCATCAATGATCAGCGGCTCAAAGTTCTTTTCCCATTCCTCGTTCCAGTTTTCCGCCGCTATTTCGGTAATAGCGTACTGATACTCAAAATCACCATCAAACTGCAGCATCTCCGACCTAAGCCGGGTTTCATCGAAACCTGCCTGATCGATAAACGCAGCAAAACCGCCGGGTGTATCTTCGAATGTATTGAAACCTATATCCGCAAGTTCCGCAATCAATAGGTCTTTTTGATACTCCTCAATTCCCACAAAGCTGAAAGTAACCTGTATGTACTGCATTAAGCATTAAAAGTTTTAACGATGTCCACGAAATCCCTTGATTTCAATGATGCGCCTCCTATAAGGCCGCCGTCAATATCAGTCTGTGCAAAAAGTTCCCCGGCATTTTTAGGATTACAGCTGCCGCCATAAAGTATGCTTGTATTGTCAGCAACCACTGAATCATATTTACCGGCAATCTCTTTACGGATAAACGCATGAACTTCCTGTGCCTGTTCAGATGTAGCCGTTAAGCCGGTCCCGATTGCCCAAACAGGTTCATAAGCAATCACTATTTTACCAAAATCTTCTGCGGACAAACCAAAAATACTTTCCTCAAGCTGAGACTTCAAAACTTCAAAATAGCTGCCGTTGTTCCTTTCGTCCAGTGTCTCACCGATACAGAAAATAGGGGTCAAACCGTTTTGCAGGGCAATGATTGTTTTCTCCGCCAACAGCTCATTGTTTTCCGCAAAATACTGACGACGCTCAGAGTGCCCTATAATTACATATTCACAACCCACAGATTTGATCATCTTTGCAGAGATCTCGCCTGTATAGGCACCACTTTCTTTCTGATGACAGTTTTGTGCACCGATGCTAACTGTATTGCCGCCTAATTTTGCAAGGCTGTTTAAGTGTATTGACGGGGCACAGATGATGGCCAGCTGCTCACCTTGCTTTTCATCTCTCACCATATTGACAATTTCTGAAAATAAAGAGATGCCTTCAGCATAATCCAAGTTCATTTTCCAGTTTCCTGCAACTATTTTCTTTCTCATAATATAATTTATTTGTTTAGGCCGGGGATTAACCTCAGGCAAGGGTTTAAAAGTGTCTGTGTGTGTTGGTATCCTCAAAAATCTGAGTTAAAATATCTTTCTCTATCTGGTTAAATTCCATGTTCCGGCGCTCGTAAACCTTTTCAGTGGTTTCAAACATCTTGTGGAGGCTGTAAGTTTCAAAGCCATGGGCACCGCCCCATGCAAAATCGGGTATAAAGTTTCTTGGGAAACCCGCACCAAAGATATTGGCACTTACTCCGGCTACAGTTCCCGTATTGAACATGGTGTTGATGCCGCATTTCGCGTGATCTGCCATAATCAGGCCACAAAACTGCAAGCCTGTTTTGCGAAAATGCTCAGTCGAATAATCCCACAATTTTACTTCTGCATAATTGTTCTTCAGGTTAGAATTATTGCTGTCGGCACCGATGTTGCACCACTGTCCCATTACAGAATTGCCAAGATAACCTTCGTGGCCTTTTGAAGAATAACCCCATATTACCGCATTATTAATCTCACCGCCTACACGGCTATGCGGACCAATTGTAGTTTGCCCATATATTTTAGCACCCATTTTTATCTGGGAGTTGTCGCAAAGCGCAAAAGACCCCCTGATGTGGCAGCCTTCCCAGACCTGCGAATTATAGCCCATATAGACAGGCCCGTTTTTGCTGTTGAAAGTAGAACATTCTGCTTCCGCCCCCTCCTCTGCAAAAAAATCATCACCGATGAAAGTATTGGTACTGCTTAATTTTGCGGATGGACGTCCTTTAGTCAGCAGGTCAAAATCTTTTTTCAGTTCAGTATCATTGTATTTAAAGATATCTTCGGGAAAACTGATCCTGATCAATTCAGCGTCGTAATTTTTTGATGTAAAAAGACCAATGGTTTCATCGTCCGGAATTTCACCGGCCTCAGCTTTATAGGCAATGATCAGACCTGTCTTTTTTAATGATTCTCCCGGGTTCAAACCGGAAACAGCTTCAGCGAGGTTCCGGTCAGGGCAGACAGCGCCATTGATGAACAAACCTGCATTCTGTGCCAAAGCATATTTTGGTGCGAGATAAGAAATGGTCCTGAAACCCGCCTGATTTGCGCCCAGGTATTTCTCCCATTTCTGAGCAATAGTCAAAATTCCTATTCTCAGATCGGCAACCGGCCTGGTCAAAGAGAGTGGACGGAGCGTAAGCCATGCCCCATCATCAAATAAATTGATTGTCATAAGCTACAAAAATAAAAAAAGTCCCGAAGCAATAGCAACGGGACTTAAAATAATTTCTATTATTGGTATAATTACTTTTTCGCGTAACGGGTTTTGAACTTATCGATACGGCCTGCTGTATCAACCAGTTTCATTTTACCGGTATAAAAAGGGTGCGAAGTGTGTGAGATCTCTAATTTATAAAGAGGATACTCATTTCCATCTTCCCATTGAATAGTTTCTTTAGTATCTACGCAAGATTTTGTTAAAAAAGAATATTCGTTAGACATATCTTTAAACACTACAAATCTATAGCTTGATGGATGAAGATCTTTTTTCATATGATTATATAACTTATTTGTCGCTTATTTTTAAGGATGCAAATATCTGATTTTTATTTTTTAGAAACAAGTAGTATACAAATAAAATTCAGCAGATGTGGAAAACTCCTGGTTCCCTTGCATTCCGCTACTTACTGAAAAGCTTTTGCTTTCTTCTTTCCACAACCCCTTCAAGGGGGTTACTAGAGGGTTGCTAGGGAGTTGCATGATCCCCGGGCCATTGAACCTTTTTGATACACCCCAGAAACACACAGTCTGACGTCAAGCAGCAATAGCATCAAAACAGTCACAGAAAGGTAGGAGAAAGTCAGGGTACCAGATCCTGACAAAGCTCTACAAGTACCCCATTTGTCCCTTTAGGATGTACAAAGCAGACCAACTTCTGGTCGGCACCTTGTTTTGGCACTTCATTGAGCAGCACAAAGCCCTCACTTTTTAAACGTTCCATTTCGGATAAAATGTCCGCTACTTTAAAAGCGATATGATGAATGCCCTCGCCTCTTTTCTCAAGAAAGCCCGCAATAGGACTCTCATTATGAATAGCGGCCAGTAATTCAATTTTATTTTCTCCAACCTGAAAAAAAGCGGTACTAACACCTTCTGAGGGCACCTCTTCTGTCTTATAACAAGGGCTTCCGAGCAGCCTTTCGTAAAGGCTGACTGCTTGTCCAAGATCTCTGACTGCGATGCCAATATGCTCTATATTCTTCATAAACCGGTAAAAAGGTTAAACTAATGTAAAAATGCGGGTTTTAGCTATACGCCGATCGCTAATATCTATAATTATTGGGAATCTTTTTTCGTATCTTTGTCTATCAATAAGATATAATAAAACGATGGAACTTCCTATTTACTTAGATAATAACGCAACTACACCTCTGGATCCTAGAGTATTAGAAGCTATGCTACCCTATTTCACCAATAAATTTGGTAACGCGGCCAGCCGTAATCACGCTTTTGGATGGGTTGCTGAAGAAGCTGTAGATTACTCACGTGAGCAGGTAGCCAAACTGATTGGCTGTACTGAAAAAGAAATCATTTTCACTTCAGGTGCGACAGAAGCTGACAATTTGGGCATTAAGGGTGTTTATGAAATGTACCAGGACAGAGGTAACCACATCATCACCGCCACTACTGAACATAAAGCAGTGCTTGATACCTGCAAACATCTGGAAAAACTGGGTGCAAAAGTTACTTATCTGAATGTAAAGGAAGATGGACTGATCGACCTTGCTGAGCTTGAGGCGGCAATGACAGAACAAACCATTCTGGTGACCATCATGTATGGCAACAACGAGATTGGTGTGATTCAGCCCATTAAAGAAATATCAGCCATTGCCCATAAGTTTGGCGCCCTGTTCATGACAGATGCGACACAGGCGGTCGGCAAAATACCGGTAAATGTAAACGAAGACGGAATTGACCTGATGGCTTTTTCTGCTCACAAAATGTACGGTCCTAAAGGTGTTGGCGTACTTTATGTTCGCCGGAAAAATCCAAGGGTTAAAGTAACTGCGCAAATGGACGGCGGCGGTCATGAACGCGGTATGCGTTCGGGCACTTTAAATGTACCGGGCATTGTTGGTCTGGGTAAAGCCTGCGAATTATGCCGTTTGGAAATGGACGGGGAAGCAAAACGCTTATCGGCCCTGAGGGATAAACTCGAAGCTGCGCTAAGCCAGATGGAAGAAAGCTATGTAAACGGCAATACGCAGCATCGTCTTCCCCATGTGGCCAATATCTCTTTCAAATACGTTGAGGGCGAAGGTCTGATGATGGCTATGAAAGATCTGGCCGTATCATCGGGATCTGCCTGTACATCAGCTTCATTGGAACCTTCTTATGTATTAAAAAGTTTGGGCCTTTCTGATGATCTGGCACACTCTTCGATACGTTTTGGATTGGGTCGTTTTACTACTGAAGAAGAAATTGATTACGCAATAGAAAATACTAAAAAAGCAGTGAATCACCTGAGAGACCTTTCTCCGCTGTGGGAAATGTTTAAAGAAGGAATTGACTTGAGTAAAATTGAGTGGGCAGAACACTAAAGAAATAGAAAAAATGGCATATTCAGAAAAAGTAATGGAACACTATACCAACCCAAGAAATGTTGGTACTTTAAATAAGGACAGCAAATCGGTTGGTACAGGATTAGTTGGCGCACCGGAGTGCGGCGACGTAATGCGCCTTCAAATTGAAGTCGATGAAAACAACATGATCACCGATGCTAAATTTAAAACATTTGGCTGTGGTTCGGCAATTGCATCATCTTCACTGGCGACAGAATGGTTAAAAGGCAAAAGTATTGATGAGGCAATGACCATCGACAATATGGATATTGTTGAGGAACTGGCCTTACCACCGGTAAAGATCCACTGTTCAGTTTTGGCAGAGGATGCTATTAAATCGGCAATCAACGATTACCGCGTTAAAAATGGTTTAGAACCAATTGAACTGGCTAAATCACATCACTAAGCATACAATAAAAACGTCATGATCACAATAACAGATAAAGCAAAAAGCAAAATTGAACACCTGATGCAGGATGCAGCTATGGACGAAAGCTATTTTTTGCGTGTTTCAGTTAAAGGTGGCGGCTGTTCAGGTTTATCATACAATTTAGATTTTGATAATGAAGAGCAAAAAGGCGATCAGTTTTTTGAAGACCGCGGCATAAGGATAGCACTGGACATGAAGTCTTTCCTATATCTTGCAGGCACTGAACTGGACTTTTCCGATGGCTTGAACGGCAAAGGTTTTAATTTCCATAATCCCAATGCAAGCCGCTCCTGCGGTTGCGGAGAGAGTTTTTCAGTTTAATAGATATTCTTATATCTTTGTAAGAGGACGCTTTTAGCGTCCTTTTTTTATACAACAGCTAACCAACGAACACCATATGGTATTATTCAACGAGTTTTCTACAGTTCCCAGCTTACTCAGAAATGTAGTAGAAAATATCCATAAACCGGAAGAGACTTTTTTGATTGACAAAAAGAAGGCAGAATGGGAAGAGATCTCTTTTAAAGAGACTCTTGAAAACGCAGATGCTGTATCCGCATTTTTCCTTGATAAAGGAATTTTGAAGGGTGACAGAATGGGCCTAATGATAGAAAATTCGCCTGAATATGTGTATTATGATCAGGGGATACAGCAAATAGGCGCCCTAAACGTATCCATATACCCTACCCTTTCAGAGCATGAAGTAGAATACATCATCAATGATTCCGGAATAAAAGCCATTCTGATCGGAAATGCATTTCTTTTCAAAAAGATTCTTAAAATAGCTGCAAACTGCAGGGCTTTGCTTTACATCATTCCTGCTTTTGAAGAATATGTGAAAATTGCTATTCCTGAAGGCCTGAAACAGGAGGTTATAAGCTTTGAAAAAGTACTGGATTATAAACAATTGTTAAATAACGAAAAAACGGCCCGGATTACCGGCATCCGGCAATCGCTGCTGCCTTCAGATATCTCTTCTTTAATTTATACATCCGGCACAACAGGGACCCCAAAAGGCACTATGCTTTCTCATTACAATTTTGTAGAGAATGTAAAGGTGTGCCTGCAACAGATTCCTGTCATCGATGAGACGGAAACATTTCTGTCTTTCTTACCGCTGTCCCACGTGTTTGAGCGCACCGCAACCTATCATGTATGCTGTGCCCAGGGCTGTAAGATTGCCTTTGCTCAAAGCCTGGAACTGCTGGCCAAAAATATGGCGGAGATCAGACCTACCGTGATGAACTGCGTTCCCCGGCTGCTGGAAAAAATCCATGATAAAGCCATAAAAAGCGGGACCTCAGGAGGAGGATTGAAATCTAAAATATTTCTTTGGGCATTGGAGACCGGGCAGGACTACCGGAAGAAGGCAGCCAACGGCGGAAATCCGGGATTAATTTTATCAGCAAAAAAGGCACTGGCGGAAAAACTGGTTTTCAGCAAGATCAAGGAGAAGACCGGCGGCCGGTTAAAGTTTATGATCTCGGGTGGAGCGGCATTGCCAAAAAATGTAGGTGAATTCTTTGGCAACCTTGGCATTAAGATACTGGAAGGTTTCGGACTTACTGAGACCTCTCCGGTAATGTCTGTGACTGAATATCACAGACAGGTCTATGGAACCGTTGGACGGGTAATACCGGGAATTGAGATCGGTATTCAGCATGTTGAGACCAGGGAAATGATCAGCATCCAGACTCATGAATCCTTTGACGAAAACTTTGAATGCGCTGAAGGTGAGATTATTGTAAGAGGTCATTGCGTCATGCAAGGGTATTTCAATAAGCCCGCCGAAACTGCGGAGGCGATCGATAAAGACGACTGGTTTCATACCGGGGACATCGGCCGCTTTTATAAAGGCAACCTTCAGATTACTGACAGGCTTAAAAATATGATTGTAAATGCTTATGGTAAGAATGTCTATCCGACTCCTGTTGAAAATATCTATTTGAAAAGCCTTAAAATAGATCAGTTGTTCCTGATCGGCGACAAAAGAGAATACCTGACTGCTATAGTCATTCCCAATAAAGAAAATCTGCAGGAGGCATTTCAGCTGCCTGAATCTTTTTTTCAGCAGCCTGATGTTTTTATTGATGATCAGGAGATCATCAGCTGGATTGGCCAGGACATAAAAAAATTCTCTAATGAACTTGCCAAATTCGAACGGATAAAAAACTTTAAAGTAAAGCGCAATCCATTTAGTATGGAAGAAGGCGAAGTAACACCTACACTTAAAGCAAAAAGAAAAGTGATCGAAAGCAAGTATGCGGAGGTCATCAACCAAATGTATACAGAAAGTGTTGAGGCAGATTAAGCTGATTTAAATCAGAAAAATGCCTATTTTTGCCGAAATTTTAATTTTACACACAAACAAGCATATATGGCCCGGCCATATATATAAGATATGAGTACAGGACTATCAGAACTAGAGTTATTGCGCAGAAGTTCGCTAAATCAACTCCGTGAATTGGGTATTGACCCCTATCCTGCTGAGGCATTTGAAATAAATGCCAACGCTGCAGACATTTTAGCAAATTACGACAGGGACAAGACCGCATACAAGAACATCAGCATCGCGGGCAGGATCATGTCCCGCAGGATCATGGGAAGTGCTTCCTTTGTGGAACTGCAGGATTCAACAGGCCGCCTGCAGATCTATTTGAAAAGGGATGATCTTTGCCCTGAGGAAGATAAGACACTGTACAACACTGTTTTTAAGAAGCTGCTTGATCTTGGTGATTTCATTGGTGTAAAGGGCTATATGTTTACTACCCAGACCGGTGAGATCTCTTTACATGTTACTGATTTAAAAGTATTGTCAAAATCACTGCGGCCATTACCCGTGGTGAGACGTGATGAAGAAGGAAACATTTACGATGCATTTACTGACCCAGAATTGCGCTACAGACAACGCTATGTCGATCTTACCGTAAATCCGGGTTTCAAACAGATCTTCATCAACCGCTCAAAGGTGATCAACACCATGAGGAATTACTTTGATGAGCAGGGCTGGATGGAGGTAGAGACGCCAATCCTTCAGCCTATTCATGGTGGTGCTGCTGCCCGTCCGTTTGCTACCCATCACAACACACTGGATATGCCGCTATACCTGCGCATCGCAAATGAACTTTACTTAAAGCGTTTGATCGTTGCAGGTTTTGACGGAGTCTATGAGTTTGGTAAGATGTTCCGCAACGAAGGAATGGACCGTACACATAACCCCGAGTTTACTTCCATGGAGATTTATGTCGCTTATAAAGACTATATCTGGATGATGGCCATGGTTGAAGAATGCCTGGAAAAGATAGCGGTAACCATTCACGGAACACCTGTGGTAAAAGTTGGTGAGCACAATATCAACTTTGAAGGCCCTTATGAAAAGCTGACGATGTATGAATCTATCCGGAAATATACGGGTATAGATGTATCATCAATGACTGAAAATGAAATTAAAGAAGTCTGCAACAGCCTCAATATTGAAGTAGATGCTTCGATGGGACGCGGCAAACTGATCGATGAACTGTTTAGTGAAAAGGTAGAGGCCAATCTGATCCAGCCGACCTACATCACCGATTATCCTTTAGAAATGACCCCCCTGGCCAAAAAACACAGGAGTAAAGAAGGTCTTGTCGAGCGCTTTGAGTTGTTTGTAAATGGGAAAGAGATAGCCAATGCCTATTCTGAATTAAATGATCCGATTGATCAAAAAGAACGTTTAATTGAACAGCTTAAACTGGCAGAACGCGGAGATGATGAGGCGATGGCAATGGATGAAGATTTTATCCGCGCCCTGGAATATGGCATGCCTCCAACTTCAGGCTTGGGCATAGGCATAGATCGTCTTGTGATGCTGATGACCAACCAGTCAACCATACAGGAAGTATTGTTCTTCCCGCAAATGAGGCCGGAGAAAAAAGCAAAGGTGGTAACCGACGAAGATTTTGTAAATGCCGGTATTCCCGTTGAATGGGTTCAGGTGATCAGGAAAATGGGCATCAATACCATAGAAGATCTGAAAGCCGCAAATCCGAACAAAGTTTTCAATGATCTGGGTGGGATGCGCAAAAAGTTAAAACTGGACCTGACCATGCCTTCAAAAGAAGAAGTAACAGCCTGGTTCGCTTAAAAGCCATTTGGGGCTGTTCATCAGAGAACTCCCTTCAGTTAACAATAATATAACATAAAGTTAAAGGCTTGCTACATAAATTGATAGCAAGCCTTATTAATTTTATGGCGTATTAAAAATGAAATATTATGAACAGTTCATGCCTTGAGATAAACGAAAAAGAATATTGTATAAAATTGAGCAAAGACACATTTGATTTGACTCTTGTACGCCAGCTGATCACCAGAATCCAATCAGAACAGTTGTTCTTCAGCAAGAAGAAGAGTTATATGGAAGACGACGACATCATCAGCAGAACATCAGGTTATGACGGAAACGACAACTTTGATGACTTAAATGAAAAATAAAAAAACCGCATGTACATGCGGTTTTTTTATTTTTGTTTCCAACTCCTAGCGGTATCTCACCTGCTGCTGTTTGTCCAGCATTCCCAGCTGGTCCTTCATTTGTTTAATCTGATCAGCAAGTAATTTATTTTTATCTGCCTTTTTAGCTTCAGTTAAATACATCTGGGCTTCTCTTTTATTTCTTTTGGCCATTGCAATGCCGGCCAGGCTTAATTTAGCCAGAGCGACGTTATGGTCCATATGCAGGCCTAAAGTAATTGATTTCTTAAAATACTTCTCTGATTGCATTGGCGCCCTTCTGGATTCTATGAGTCCGATCAATAAATTATAATAACCGTGCTGCACCCTGATCAGCTGTTTTTCATAGTTGGTGATCTTGTTCAAAAAAGCCTCAGCTTTTGGCATATTATCCTTTCTCAAAAACCACTGGGCAAGCAGCATGTTCTCATTAAAGAAATAAGTAACAAATACCAGCAGACTTAAAAACACACCCAGGATACCCCAGCCCCAGAAGCTGGTAAAAAATATAGCAACGGAAGCTCCCAACAACACGAAACCTATAATAAGACGAACAATATTTGGCATATCTCTCTGTATTTTTTTTTGCAAATATCGTGTTTAAATACCAAAAAGCAGATTTAAAATTATAATTTCAGCAAAAAAAGAAATGACGGCTATCAGCTTTTTATGAGCCTGATTTTTAAACAGGAACAGCCAAATCAGGCCAATGATGAGTACCAGCAAACAAGAAATGAACAAGATCTATGAAGATCCCTTTAAGGGGCGAGCGGTGCTGATCAATTATTGCAGCAGACAGCGTGTAACCGATTTTCCGGAAATGAAAGAAGTCAGCGATGTCGTCTACGGCAGTTATGAGCCTGATGCTGAACTGATCGCTGAACTTGCTTTTTTTTCTGAAGGCGTCAAAATCACCATTGTACTGGGTACATGGTGCGGCGACAGCAAAATGCAGGTGCCCCGTTTTTTTAAGGTCATTGATGCACTCGGAATCAGCAACCAAAACGTGACCATCATCTGTACCGATGGCGAAAAAAAAACAGAAAATGGTTTATTGGATCATCTGGATATCATACAGGTACCCACATTTATTTTTTACCGTCGGGGAGAAGAGGCCGGCCGGATCGTCGAAAGTCCGCAAACAACTCTTGAAAATGAGATGTTAAACATTTTAAAGAAATAACATGTCCGTAAAATTAGAAAAAAGCTGGCTTGATGTACTGGGCGATGAATTTGACAAGGCTTATATGAAAACCCTCAAAGCCTTTTTGCTGAAAGAAAAACAAAGCGGAGCAACAGTTTACCCGAAAAGTGCTGATATTTTTAATGCACTGGACCATACCCCTTTCGATAAAGTTAAAGTCGTCATCCTGGGACAGGACCCTTATCATGGTACCGGTCAGGCACACGGACTTTCATTTTCAGTACAAAAAGGAATAGCCATTCCGCCTTCCTTAAAGAATATATATAAAGAGCTGTCCGGGGACATACCAGGTTTTAAAGTCCCGGTGCATGGGGACCTGACAAAATGGGCGGATGAGGGTGTTTTACTTTTAAATGCGACATTAACCGTCCGGGCACATGAGGCGGGCTCACATCAGGGTAAAGGCTGGGAAATATTTACCGATACGGTCATCAGCAAATTATCTGAGCAGCGCGAAGGCCTGGTGTTTTTGCTTTGGGGCAGGTATGCCCAGAACAAAGCGGAATTAATAGACGGGAAAAAGCACACCGTACTAAAAGCCGCCCACCCTTCTCCGTTCTCTGCCTATAATGGCTTTTTTGGTTGTGCGCATTTTTCTAAGACCAATGAGATCTTAATTAAAGAAGGAAAAAGCCCGGTAGACTGGCAGATCATTTAGTATTCCAGAGGTACGATCGGTTCTTTCTTGGTTGTCGACATAATCATCATGGTCTGAAAAGTCTTCACTACTGATATCTTACTGATCTTATCCATAATCAACCGCTCATATGCTTTAATGTCATTTACATAAACTTTCAGCAGAAAATCTGCCTGACCGGTCACATGGTGACATTCTGTAATTTCCTTGATCTGGTTCACCTCATCTAAAAAGATCTGAATGGTGTT
Source organism: Pedobacter ginsengisoli (assembly GCF_030244015.1). Lineage (GTDB taxonomy): Bacteria > Bacteroidota > Bacteroidia > Sphingobacteriales > Sphingobacteriaceae > Pedobacter > Pedobacter ginsengisoli. Next base: position 806,803 of record NZ_JASSYX010000001.1, on the reverse strand, counting down.
GTTTTTATGAAAATCCAGCTGAACCTGAATAAAAGTTTTAATTCCCAGACCTAGTTTTTCTTCATCGACCAGGGCATGATAACTCTTAATAAAACCAGAAGTTTCCAGTTTGCGTACCCGCTCCAGTGTAGGCGCCGGCGACAATCCGATCTCCTGAGATAGCAATAAATTGGTCATCCGACCATTTTCCTGTAGTAGTTTTAAGATCTTAAAATCTGTTTTATCTAGTTCTCCTGCCATGGTAAATTTTTATATCGGGTCAAAGATAACGCATAGGCTTGTATTTTGCCAAATTTTATTCTACAATATCTGTGTTTTTTTATAGTTTATTTTACATAATATTTTTTAGATTTGTCTAAACTTTTAGTTAGACACATAAATGCAGTCATTTACAGAAGAAAACTATCTTAAAATCATATACCACCTTTCCAGCGACACAGACGTTGCCGTACAGACCAATGCCATTGCTGAAAAAATGGGCACAAAAGCCGCATCAGTAACTGATATGATAAAAAAACTAGCTGATAAACAATTGATTATCTATCAAAAGTATCAGGGGGTAAAGTTAACAGATACGGGTAGACGGACCGCGATAAATATTGTCCGCAAGCACAGGCTCTGGGAGGTATTTCTGGTGGAAAAACTCAGCTTTAAATGGGACGAGGTCCATGATATAGCAGAAGAACTGGAACATATTAATTCCTCTGAACTGATCGAAAGACTGGATGAATTTCTTGCATTCCCTAAAAACGATCCTCATGGGGACCCGATCCCAGATAAAGACGGGAAATTTGATTCGGCCACTTTTATTAAACTGAACAAGTTAAAAACCAATGAGCAGGGACTTGTGATGGGTGTAAGTGAGCATTCTTCCGCTTTCCTGAAACACCTTGAAAAACTTGGGCTTACACTCGGAAAGCTTGTAAAAGTGACAGACATCACAGATTTTGACGGGTCTATTGAGCTGCTGGTTGAAAGCAAAAAAATAAACATAAGCCGTGAAGTGGCCAAACATATCCTTATTAAAGCATAACATGAAGCAAAATGACCAAAATAAGCAGACGCAGTCACTAAGTGAAGTCCATCAAAGCGTGGATACCAGCAAGCGCACAGGATGGAAGCGGATACTTTCGTTTATCGGTCCGGCCTATCTGGTAAGTGTGGGCTACATGGATCCCGGCAACTGGGCTACGGATATAGCAGGAGGAAGTAAGTTTGGCTACCAGCTGATCTGGATCCTGCTGATGTCCAATCTCATTGCCCTGCTCCTGCAGTCACTGAGTGCGCGCCTTGGAATAGTACGGGGCCTGGATCTTGCACAGGCATCCCGAAACGGATATCCGCGCTGGGTAAACTTCCCATTGTTTATTTTGGCCCAAACCGCTATCGTTGCCTGTGATCTGGCAGAGGTCATCGGCATGGCCATAGGACTGAACCTGTTATTCGGGCTGCCCTTAATATGGGGGATCAGTATCACCATATTTGATACGGTATTGCTGCTTTTCCTGCTCAACAAGGGAATGCGTAAAATGGAAAGCTTTATTGTCTCTATGGTTTTTATTGTCGGAGTTTCTTTTTTAATTGAAATGTTTATCGTCGAACCCTCATTAAAAGAGATTGCCGCCGGATTCGAACCCTCTATATTATCCGGGGATGCTTTATATATTGCCATAGGGATCATCGGTGCCACTGTGATGCCGCATAACCTCTATCTCCACTCCTCTCTGGTGCAGACCAGGAAATTTGAAAGAGATGAGAAAGGCATCAAAGAAGCTATAAAATTTAATTTCATAGACACTGCAGTTGCACTTAACCTTGCTTTTTTTGTAAATGCAGCAATCCTGATCCTTGCGGCCACTGCCTTTTTTAAGAATGGACTGTATGAAGTCGCAGAAATACAGGATGCCCACCAACTGCTTCAGAATATATTTGGAAGCGTTGCACCCGCACTATTCGCTATTGCCCTCATCGCCGCAGGACAAAGTTCGACGGTAACAGGAACCCTGGCAGGCCAGATTGTAATGGAAGGTCACATTAAACTGCGTATCCAACCCTGGCTCCGCCGTCTCATTACCCGTCTGCTCGCCATTATTCCTGCATTTTTTACAATCTTATATTTTGGTAACGAAGCGCTTGGCGGCCTGTTGATATTGAGCCAGGTCGTACTCAGCTTGCAGCTTGGCTTTGCTGTCATTCCTTTGATCCATTTTACATCCGATAAAAAGACCATGAAAGGCTTCGCGATAAAACCATGGGTTAAAATTCTGGCATGGATCAGTTCGCTGGTCATCGTTTCACTGAATGTAAAGCTGGTCATTGAAGAGATCAGCAGCTGGGGAACCAGCGGGGGCTGGTACGTATACTTCATCATTGTTCCGCTTGCTATAATGATCGGCTTGTTACTCCTGTTTATTTTCCTTTATCCGCTCATCAACTCCCGAAAAAGAGAAGTCAATGCAGCCCCGCATGGCAACGCACTCGATATCCGGGAAATCGAAAAAATCAATTATACCCGTATTGGCATTACGGTTGATTTCTCCAAAAACGACCGGAACACCATCAGACATGCCCTGATCCAGGGAGGCAAAAACGCCCGCTATTACCTGATCCACGTGGTAGAGACTGCAGTAGCCCGTTATCATGGCGATTCTGCACTCGACTATGAAACCCAGAGTGATGCAGAGAACCTGGAAAAATACCGGATCAATCTCAAAGAGCTTGGTTACGAATCCACCGTTCACATCGGTTACGGCGGGACCGTCAAAGCAATTGTGGACATTACAGAGGAAAACAAACTCGAACTGCTGGTTATGGGCGCACATGGACACAAAGGGTTAAAGGACCTGATACTTGGAACCACTGTCAATTCTGTACGTCACAAAGTAGCTATTCCTGTACTTATTGTAAGATAAAATTGAGATATTAGCCGATTCTTATGAAAAACGATATCCAGATAAAAAATAAAAGGGCCTTTTTTGACTATCACATTGTTGAAAATTTCATTGCCGGCATTGCTTTACTGGGCACCGAAATAAAAGCCATCAGACAAGGGAAAGCAAATATGTCTGATGCATTTTGTATGTTCATCGGTAATATTCTTTATGTTAGAAACCTTCATATCTCCGAATACAGCAACAGTTCTTTTTTCCATCATGACATCAAGCGCGACCGGGTTTTGCTGTTGAAAAAAAAGGAACTCAAAAAACTAAAAGCAAAAAGCGAAGAGAAAGGTTATACAATTGTGCCGCTTCGGATTTTTACAAACGAACGGGGGTTTGCCAAGATAGAGATCGCACTGGCCCAGGGCAAGAAGGAATTTGACAAAAGAGACAGCATCAAAGACCGCGAATCCAAAAGAGAAATGGACCGGGCGATGAAGGTATAAAAATCCGGATCACTAAGCTACCATGCCTGATCACCCACCAGAGGCACAAACCTAAAGGTATCGAGTTCTATCCGTTCAAAATCTGTTTCACTGGCACGGATCACAGTAATCATCTTTTGTGAATGCTCATCACCAACAGGAATCACGAGAATACCGCCGATTTTTAATTGCTTTAACAGCACCTCAGGCACAAAAGGCGCTCCCGCAGTCACAATAATCTTGTCATATGGCGCATGCGCTGCAATGCCTTTCGAACCATCACCAAAAAAGAAATGTGCGTTGTAACCCATTCCCGGCAATACCTTTATCGTATGTCTGTAAATACTTTCCTGTCTTTCGATGGTATACACATTGGCACCCAGTTCCATCAATATGCAGGTCTGATAACCAGATCCGGTGCCAATTTCTAAAACTTTATCGCCCTTTTTGATGTGCAGCAGTTCGCTTTGATAAGCAACAGTATAAGGCTGCGAAATGGTCTGCCCGTCACCTATCGGAAAGGCGATATCTTTATAGGCCTGGTTCCAGAACGTTTCATCAAAAAAGAAATGACGGGGCACTTTTCCGATTGCTTTAAGCACATTTTTATCGGTAATCCCCCTGGCCGCCAAATGTACCACCAGTTTCTTTCTCGCGCCCTGTTCCCTGTAATTGTCAACAAACTTATATGCCATACTACCCCAAAAATAGCTTTTTGAATCTTAATATGCCCAACAAACTGCTGACATTAAATAATAAAGCTGCTAACGAACACAGAATCAATTGCAATAAATTAATAAGGATCCACATCTACCTGCAGGACCACACTCCTGAAATCCTTTTCTGTCTGAAAATCCAGCATGACCTCCTTTAACACCGATTTTACCTTTACAATAGAAGTGTTCTTATCACTTTTAATAATGACCTGTTTGATGTAGTAATTCCTGATACGCGATACCAGTGGCTGTTCCGGCCCCAGCACACGGCTACCGAGTTGCACCCTCAGCATTGTTGCAAACCGTTGTGCGGCAACATTTAATACATCCGGATCTTTATGCTTGATGTTGATAAAAATCAACCGCGTGAAAGGTGGGTAATGAAACTGCTTACGCTCGGCCAGTTCCTCGTTGTACATCTCCAGATATTTGTTTTCTATGACCTGGTTAATGATCCTGTGGTTGTCATCATAAGCCTGTATGATCACTTTGCCCTGCTTGTCCCGTCGGCCAGCCCGGCCGGCTACCTGCGCAAGGAGCTGATAGCTCCTTTCAAATGCCCTGAAATCGGGATAGTTCAGCAGGGTATCAGCATTGATCACACCAATCAGCGTTACATTGTCAAAATCAAGGCCTTTGGCCACCATCTGCGTGCCGATGAGAATGTCTGTCTTTTTATCCTGGAACTCGGAAATGATCTGCTGCAGCCCATTTTTAGTTCTGGTACTGTCAACATCCAGCCTGGCGATTACCGCATCAGGAAAGATCAGCTTCAGTTCCTCCTCTACCCTTTCTGTTCCAAATCCCTTTTGCTCTATGTGCACTGAGCCGCATGCCGGACAAATGTTGATGCTGCTCTGATGGTATCCGCAATAATGACAATGGAGCTTACCGCTTGTCTTATGATAGGTAAGGCTGACATCACAGTTCACACACTTAGGCGCATAGCCGCAGGTACCACAGATCAAAATTGTAGCATAACCTCTCCTGTTCTGAAACAGTATAACCTGTTCTTTGTTTTCCAGTGTCAGTGCGATCTCATCGACCAGCTTACCTGAAAAATAAGAAATCATTTTCTTTCTTTTTGTTTCCTCCGAGATGCTGATCACCTCCTGTATGGGCAGTGAAACTCCGCCAAACCGTTCATTTAAAGTCACCAGACCATACTTGCCACCGGTAGTCGCGTTAAAATAGCTTTCTATGGATGGGGTGGCAGATCCTAAAACTACCTTTGCCCCGTGCAGATGAGCAAGATAAATGGCGGCGTCCCTGGCCTGGTATCTTGGCGGAGGCTCCTGCTGCTTGTACGAAGACTCGTGTTCTTCATCAACTACGATCAGCCTAAGTTCTTTAAAAGGCAGGAATACTGCAGACCTGGCCCCAAGTACCACCCGGTATTGTCCCGTCAGAACCTTGTTCCAGATCTCTACGCGCTCATTATTGTTAAACTTACTGTGGTATACACCGATGGCATCTCCGAAATATCTTTGGATCCGCTCCACGATCTGCGTCGTCAGCGCGATCTCCGGCAACAGGAACAAAACCTGGCCGCCCTTCTCAATAGCCTGCTCGATCAGCTTAATATAGATCTGGGTCTTACCCGATGCCGTAACGCCGTGCAGTAATATGACATCTTTCTCTTTCAGCCTTTCTTCTATCTGACCTAGCGCTTCCTGCTGTCCCGGACTGAGTTCAAAATTGAGGATAAACTCATCGTTATTGTCCTGCAGCCTGCTAACAGGCTTTTTGGATACGGTAAATATTTCTTTATCTACAAGGGTTTTCAGCGCGGCAGCGCCACAGCCGCTCTCCTCCAGCAGTTGCTGTTTGGAAATTAAAGTTTGCTGCTTAGAAAGCTTTAAATAGGCTAAAAACGCATTGAGCTGCTTGGGCGCTCTTTCGAGGATCTCAAACAGTTCTTTCAGGTGCTCCTCTTCCTTATAAAAAGGATTCAATCCTATAAACGATTTCAACAGGGGTTTATATTTTTCAACTACTTCCTCAGCGATGTAAAGCATGCTTTTACCCAACAGAGAATTGATGACCGGATATACCCTTTTCTGGCCCAGTAATGCCGATACATCATCTATAGTAAGTCTTGGCCTGCTGCGCAGGGCATCCAGAATGGTTTGTTCCTTTTCAGTAAAAGTTTCTTCACCGGGATTTGCGTCTTCCCTCAGCACAACAATGGTCTCACTGGCCAGTTTCAATCCCGCCGGCAGAGCAGCGGACATGACGTCGCCTTCATTGCATAAATAATACGTGGTCATCCATTCCCACAGGGCCAGCTGCTCCTCTGTGATTACAGGATGTATGTCAACTACATCAATAATGTACTTTGCCTCGTACACTTCAGGGGCATGGGTGCTGATATTTTTAATCAGCGCGGTATAGATCTTATTTTTCCCAAACTGAACCACCACCCGTTTTCCTATTGCTACCTGGTCACTCAGATCAAAAGGTACACGATAGGTATAGTTTTTAGCCAGGGAAAGCGGCAATACCACTTCTATAAAGAGGGTTTCTCTTTCCTCGAAATCCACGGAATGAAAATCAAGCATCAGCTATTCCTTTAAGGCGGCTAAGAACATAGATAACCAGCCCAGTATTAACAAGAGGCCGCCTATAGGTGTAACCGGACCAATATAATCAACAAAGCCGGCATTCAGGAGACCCCGTGTGGCAAGCAGATATAAGGAACCTGAAAACAGCAGAATGCCGAATGTAAAGAACCAATAAGAAAGTTTGATCAGCTTATCCTCAATTTTGAACCTGGCCAGAAAAAGCAGGGCAAACACATGATAAAACTGATATTCAACTCCCTTCGCCCATATTTCAAGGTCTCCGGCATTCACTGTTTTTTTCAGTCCATGAGCCCCGAAAGCACCAAGCATCACAGCTACGGCTCCAAGTAAAGATGCAGTTATCAATATCCGTTTATTCATAGTAGACCAGCTTTTATGACAACAAAATTAACATTTTTTTACTGCTATATGTGAATGCTTATCCAGTTTTATCTAAGTTTGTAGATACATCAAATGAAAAGGATTCTCGTCTTAATTATTGTTTTGCTTACTGCCATTATCACAATGGCTTACCTCTATTTTACTGGCCTTAAAGCAGATAAAAAAAATAATGACAATGCGTTGTATGCTGCAGCGGCAGGCTCCGCCTTCATCTTTGCTTTTCAGAACGAGAAGAGTATTTTGGACATCCTCAGCAGCCAGAAACTGCTCAAAGAGATCATTGGAGACAAAAAATCTGAACAACTCCGGATCCTGCACCAGTACCTGCTCAATAAACCGGCGATCAACGCGTTTGCCGATAAACAAAATATTTATGTCAGCCTCTACCCTGGAGCAGGTCGCGATATCGATTTTCTCTACAGCACGCAGCTCAGTGCCAGATCCGGGCAGGTTCAGTTGATGAATGCATTAAAATCTGCAGGAATCAGTGCCAGCACGGATCAAGGCCTTAGCAAATTGATTTTGGACAGCACAGTCTTTTATTTTGCGCTCAAAGACAACCTGCTGCTGATTTCCAGTACTGTCAATCCTGTTCAGAAAGGATTGTCAGCAATACCGGGAAAGGATGGCAAATTTACGGAATACATTGAATCTACGAGCAAACTAAGCAAAACCAGTCTTGCAGAAATATATATCAATTATTCAAATCTGCCCAAACTCCTTCAGGCTGCTATGCCGGGAAACCTGAACGGAGAACTTTCCGTGCTGAACCATCAAAATGCTTTTGCATCGCTCGTATATAACTACAGCGCTAAAAAAATACTGTTCAACGGCAATACGCAGATCAATGATCCGGCAAGTTATTATCAGTTATTTGTGGGTTCCCCTGCTCAAAAGGTCACCATCAATACGATATTGCCTCAAAACACGGCCAATTATACAATCTATACCATAGCAGATTATAAAAATTGGAGAAAATCACTGATCAGTTGGTTTGGCTCAAAGAAAGAATCTGAAAAAATAAACAAGATAATTAACCACATCAATGCGAAGTATCACCTGGACCCTGAACAAACATTCCCCAAATACTTTAAAAATCAGTTCCTGACTTTTCAGCTCAGCACAACTGAAAAGATCGGCGCCCTTGAACTGACCAATGGCGATAAACTCAAACAGCTGCTTTTGGACCTCAGTTCAAATTACAGTGACGACATAAAGGCATTCTACGAGCCGGACCTGCTCTACAGTTACTTTGGCGAACCTTTTAAAAAATTCAGGAAACCATACTATACCATCATTGACAATTACATGGTATTCGCCAATAATGCAAGCACTGTACAATCATTTCTGAACAGCTATAAAGGCAACCAGTTACTGATCAACAACACCGACTATATCAATTCTGTTGGTCAGCTCCCAAATATATCAGGCATTACTTTTTTTATAAATTTCAAAAATTCTGCAGACCTGCTGCTGAAAAATGTATACTTGCCTTACTACAGACACATTACCGGCGAAAAGGGCCTTAGAGATTACAGTTCTTTCATTTACCAGCTGAGCGCCGAACAGGGAAAGTTCCAGACCAATATTCTGCTCAATAAAAAGGAAGAAGCGCTCAAACGTGATTCATTGGAGATTGATACTGACTCTTTAACAATCACCCCCTGACAAACAAATTAAAATCATTAGATTTAGTCATTTATGTATATGATGGCCAGAAAATGCTTAACAATTTGTTTTTTAATGCTCTGCTTCAATCAGCTTAGCGCCCAGCAGTTTGGTTTATTCAATACCAAGACCTTATTTGATGGTTTTGAGAACCCGGCGCAAAAGACATTTGTTCTGGATTCATCCAGGCAGTTTGCTTCAAACTTTCTATTGCCTTATTTTGGCGTCCATGCTGTAGTCAAAGGCAATGAGAATGTGCTGCGTACTTTGTTAAAAGAAGGCATCTATACAACAGCCGATGTTCCTCTGAACACCGGAAAAGTCAATAGCCTGTTTCAGCACACCAACATCTATTTATTAAACTTCAAGCTTTTCAAATCTTATAAATACCATAAGGAAATCGGCCTCTCCTGGCAGCTTCGGGCCGATGCACAGGTGGATTATACCAACGAGACTTTAGCAATCTTTGACAATTACCTGCGCTTCTACGATGAGAACAACAAGAACTTCAACAATGCATTTAATGACAAGGGCTATTCCCAGTCCTATCACCAGTTTAGTCTGAGTTATCGGGAAAACTACAACAAAAGGCTGGCATTTGGCGTCAAACTCAGCTTACTAAGCGGAATAAGCTACAATAAGATCAACATTACTAATTCTTTCCTTACCCTGGAATCAGGAAACGGACCTATGATCGTAGGTCTTAAAGGCTCCTATAGTTCTAATTTTCAAACCGGAAAGGAATTGGGAAAAAGTGCTGTCCCTTTCTTCAAAAACCCCGGTGCAGCCATTAGCCTGGGCACTTCATATACCGCAAAAAGCGGGATATTTATCATGGCCAACATCAAAGACCTTGGTTTGATCAGGTGGAGCAAAAGTTCTTACGCCAATAGTTTTGACAATACGGGTGATCCCCTGGTTTTGGATACCCTTGATAAAATTGGCTCAGCAGATATTCAAAATTCGATAATCGGAATTTTAACCGGCGGAAACAAAACTTCTGCCTTTTATTCTGCTACCAACGCAAAGGCCGACTTTATGATTTCTAAAACTTACGGATTTTACACACCGGGTTTGATTGTTTCAAAAAACATCTTCCACAAAGGAGGTGAAGTGGCCATGGTGAACAGATTTTATAACAGAAACTTCTCGGTCAATGTCGTACCGGCATATAACCTATATAACTTCCTGCAGGTAGGTGTGCAGGGAATGTATCAGACCCCCAATTTCGAAGTCTTTCTCGGATCTGACAACCTGTTTAAAACAACTTCTCTGCTGACAGGAAAGAATGATTCGAATAGTGGAGTCAGCAAATCATACAACAGTGCTTCCGTTTATCTGGGCGCAAGTATAAAATTTGGTTATGTAGTAGAACACCCGCAAAACAGCAGCTACATGCCGGGCGTTGGCGATGAGGAACAAAGCTTCTTCAAGCGAATGTTCAGTCTTTTCAAAAACGGGAAAAAGTAAATTATTTCTTTTTAGGACTGGTCAATACAAAGTCCTTCAGGTAAAAGGGCTCAAAATAAGCCACATCTTCAAATCTGCCTGCAGCAAATGCCACATCTGCCAGTTTGCTCATATTCGCGGCAGAATTGAAATTCAGGTCAGAAAATAACGCATTTTCATTCCTGAGCACATCAGCACACTTTGAGGCACCATCTCCGATAAAAACAAGCTGCCTTTCATGGAGCAGCGTTTTAAAGCTATCAGCATCAATTATTTTCGCAGCAGTAGGTGCGACTTCGGTCAGTTGCTGATCAAACACAGCAGTAAAGACCTCCATCCTCCGGGCATCTATCATCGGGCAGATCAATCCGGTGTATTCCCGGTTTAAAAACAAGTAACCAGCTGCCATCATTTGCAGCGTATCAATAGCAATTAGCGGCTTATCAAGTGCGTAACAAAGCCCTTTCGCAGTAGACACACCGATGCGCAAACCCGTATAAGAGCCTGGCCCCTTACTAACTGCAATTGCATCCAGGTCTGCAAACTGCAATCCTGACCGGGCCATCACGTCCTGGATAAATAAGGTCAGATTCCCTGCGTGAATATTGCTGGCCATCAGCTCTTTTAAAGCTATGGTATGACCATCTTTTGAGATTGCAGCAGAACAGACCTGTGTAGCGGTTTCGATTTGGAGTATAATAGCCATGATATAAAATAAATAGTCAGGGAACAGGATCGTGGCCATGCGCCCCCCAGGGATGGCACCTGCCGATACGTTTTAAAGTTAACCATCCTCCTTTAAACGGGCCATGTTTTTTTATGGCTTCTATGCCGTATTGAGAACAGGTGGGTGTAAACCTGCAGCTTGCACCAAGCAATGGGGACAGCAACCATTGATAAAGCTTGATCAGGCCCAGGAATATCCAGCCAATGAAAGTTTTAATGAGCCCCATCACCTGCCTCAATTCCTTTATGTCCGGTATCCAAAGCAGAAATCAGCCTCATAAAGACTGCTGCCAACTTCTTTTCAAAAAAAGAATATTCGTAGATCTTTTTACCCACAAACTGCACAGAGAGCAGCAGCAGCTCTTCCTGCCCGGAAAGAAAAGGATATAGCTGTATTTGTTTTTGAAGACGGTAAGCCTCGCGACAGCGTCTTTTTATCAGGTTACGGTCTACAGCACGTTTATATCTTTTCTTAGAGACATTAATGACCACTTGCGCAGGAAATTTAAATGGAGCATCTGCAAGCAGATAAGAAACCCGGAAAGGGTATAATAAAAAAGAAGAACCGTCTTTAAACAGCAAGTCGATCAACTTCCTGCTACATAACCGTTCTTCTTTATTAAATGTGTTCATCTTTGATCGCAAATTTGCAGACTGTCCTGATCTGCTAACACTTAAAGTGCTGCAATCAACGAATTATGCTTTGTGGCGGCCTTCGCTTGAAACCGTTAATCTTTTTCTTCCTTTTGCACGGCGTGAAGCTAATACCCTTCTACCGTTTGCTGTAGCCATTCTTTCGCGGAAGCCATGTTTATTTCTTCTCTTTCTTTGCGAAGGTTGGAATGTTCTTTTCATAACTGTATTATATCTTAGACTATTTTTTTAATTAAGAGGTGCAAATATAGTGTGATTTTTTTCTATTTGCAAATAGAATTCGTTTTTTCTACATACCCAGTGCTGCTTTCAATTTCACATACCCGGTTTTACTTACCGGCAACCAGATATCTGATTTTAAAAGCACAATATAACTATCCTTTTCTTTTAGCTCAATCCGCGTTACCTGGGCCAGATTGATGATATATGACCGGTGAATCCTGATGAACTGTGCGGGATCAAGTGTACGCTCAAAAAAACTCATGGTCTTATTTTTATGAAATATTCCTTCCGTCGTACTCAGTTTCACATAATCGTCATCTGCCTCCAGGTAGTGAATGTCCGCTACCGCAATGATCTTGATCACGCCGTTATTTTTTACCACCACCCTATTGTGCTGGGCCGGGCTCATTGCAGCTGAATCCAGTAATTCCTGAGTAGTCACCGCATCAGGACCGCTGAGTTTGGATGCAATTTTCTGCACCGCCTGGTCAAACCGGTTTTTTTCTATCGGCTTCAGCAAATAATCTATTGCGTTTACTTCAAAAGCCTTTATGGCATATTCATCAAAGGCTGTAGTAAATATCACGGCCGGTGGATTCTCCACGAGTTCCAGCATTTCAAAGCCATTGATCTTTGGCATCTGTATGTCCAGAAAAATAAAGTCAGGCTGGTGCTGTGTAATTGACTTTATACCTTCAAAACCGTCACTGCATTCCGCTACAACCTCTATATCAGGGAAATCATTTAAATAATGCTTTACAATGTCCCTGGCCAGGGATTCATCATCAATTAATATCGTCCTTATCATTTCCTTGTATAGTTTGGGGTATTTTCAGCGTTGTTCTAAACAAATTTTCCTCAATGGCCTGCGCCTGTAACAGGCTTTCGTCCGCAAATAACAAATATAATCTTCTTTTAATGGCAGACAAGCCAAATCCAGTGCCACCAGCAGCTTTCATCTCCGGATCATATGGGTTCTGTATACAGATTTTCAATACATTGCTTTCTACTGTTACCCGGATAGTGATGGTAATTGCGGCAGAGGTATTGTACAATCCAAATTTAATGGCGTTCTCTACTATTGGCTGAAGGAGTGTACCGGGTAAACACATCTTCATACTTTCCTCAGCTATAGCTGCGTCTATGTTCAATCTGTGGCTAAACCTTACCTTTTCAATATCCAGATAAAGCTGTATATACTCCATTTCTTCTTCCACAGTAACCCATACCTCATCATCTCTTTTTAGTGTTCCCCTAAGAAAAGCAGCCAGCTTAGTGATCATGGTACCTGCTTCCTTAGGATTTACAATCGTAAGCGCATAAACCGAGTTTAAACTATTGAACAAAAAATGCGGTTGCAACTGATGCCGCAGTTTATTAAGTTCAGCTTCTTTAGATAAATTTTGGGCGGCCAGGAGACGGTCCTGAGTTGCAGACTGCTCTTCAAGCCTGTACCATAATATATTGGCCAGCGCACACCAGCCTAAAAAAACAAACAGTATAATAAACCGTACCAATAAGGACAGATTTAAAAAATTCATATAGGTCTTGTCCCCGGCGAACAGCAGGTGGAGCACGAACTTGCTGATGAAAGTAATGATGAGCGCGAGCATCACCGTGAGTACCAGTATAAATAGTATGGTCTCGTTCTTGGGCTGATAATAGCCCAACAGATTGCTCAGACAAATACAACCTGCGGCCAGCAGACCACTGGTGATCACACTATCCGCTACAGAAACCGGAATACTGAAATTCAATGAATAATAATACAAAAATACAAACACACCTACCCATACCAGCAGTATCACTGAGGCAATCCTTTGGATTTTAGGAATAGATAAGGGTCGTGTTGTCAAAAGTTTTTATTTATGGGATCTCAATAGTTTCATTTTCATACTGAATGTGTTGCTGCAAAAATGATTTACGCTGTTCAATCGCATCTAAAAAAGCAGGTACATCATCGGGTTCATGCAATATAGAAGTTACCTCAGCACCATCCTCGGGCATCTGAATCTCATGGAGATCTGCAATACAGATGAACTTCCAGCTCACCACTTCACCCTTACAGTTCTTAAAAGGAGGCTGAAAGCCCTCAGCCTGTTCTTCTGCTTTTTTGAGTGCATCGTTGACGTTAGCCGCTTGCATCAGCCGCAGCTGCTCATCAAACTGGGCGTTATAATTTCCTGCTCCGCTAACGATCTGATAAATATATTTTACTAAGAACCATTTCATAACATAGGGTTTAAAAATTTCTAATGTCTACACCTCCAAACAAAGCGACGCCTTTGATTACCAATATCTTGCGCTCAGCATCGGCTACCGGACTAACCGCCCTTTTATCATCCATACCACCAAAAATGGCTGTTATTTCCGATTTTATTTCCCAGCTCGGCGGAATAATGATCTTCATACCACCGAAAATCGCTACAACATCCAGCGTAACCGTACCCTGAAAATCCGCCTGGGTCAGGTTGATATCTGAGCCTCCGAATATTGCAATCACATCTCCTCCCTTGAAGTTTTTAGAATATACATTCTGATGACTGCCACCAAATACATTTACTGAATCCAGCACATCGTTATCTTCCTTGTCCGTATACTTATAGCCTGTATCGTCAGCATTTGGAGAGGTATCTCCACCAAACTTCGCTTTCCATTTACCACGCCACCTGTGGTGGGTATTTTTAGGTTTAAAAATTACAAACAACCCCAGAACGATGAATCCTATTGCAAAATAAAATTTCGAAAAATCACTGTTTGTTATATCCTCCAGTGTAAAAAAACCACCGATCAGCACCATGATCAGCCAGCCGCCACCATTAAAATTGCGTTTGTAACCGACCAGCAAACCAATCACAATCAACAAGGTATGCCAGCTGATCACCCATCCCGGGATATATATCCCCACATTTCTCAGGAAAAACACCAATCCCACCCCCAAAATAATCAGCCCGCTCCAAATCCTGCTGGTATTGTTATGTTTATTTTTACAATTTTCCATTTTGTGTTATTTCTAAATCATTGTCATGCAGCAAAACACTACACCGAATTGCATAGTCAAATGTATACAGATTCCATTCTTCCATCAACCCGGATAGCCCATGTGTAAGAAAAAGGTCGGCAAACCACATCTTTTTATCGGTAAAAAAGAAGAAAAAAAAACATCCGGACAATCTCTGTCCGGATGTTTTCTAAATTAATTTAGACGCTATATTTAAAAATGAATACTATTTTGTTTTTAGCAAATCCCTGATCTCAGTCAGCAGAGCCTCTTCTTTAGACGGCCCGGCCGGAGCCGCAGGTTCTGCCTCCTGCTTACGTTTCATAGCGTTGATACCTTTTACCAGCATAAATACAGCCAGAGCCAACAAAAGGAAGTTGATCGCTACGGTTATAAAGTTACCATAAGCAAAAATCACTGCATCCTGTACCTTTCTTGCTTCCTCCAAACCCTTTCCGGCTTCAACACTGCCTTTTAACACCACGTACATATTGCTGAAGTCAACGGATCCCACTACTGCTGAGATCAGCGGCATAATCAGATCTTTAACTACACTGTCAATGATCTTACCAAATGCACCTCCGATGATCACACCAACAGCAAGGTCCATCACACTTCCTTTAATGGCAAATTCTTTAAATTCTTTTACAAAGCCCATACTTAATCATAGTTTAGTTTCAATTAAAATTATATAAAAAAATATGAATTTCAAACAAATTGTTCCCCTGAACAAAGAAACCATTAGTTTCATCTTAGCTAACCCCCACTTTTACAATGCCATAAATTAAAACCGCTCCTGAATTAACGTTGAGGATCAAAACCTGCATATATTTGCACTATATAAAAACAGTGTATAAAAAACAATCACAATTGGCTAACATTAAGGTTTTGCAGAAATTTCAACTATATAAAGAATAAAATCTCAGGGGAATACCACCCGGGACACCTGGATTTCTAAATTCCATAATATCAGCTAATTAAAACTAACTGATGATAATGGAACTAATGAAAACCAACAAATTGCAATCCGTTTCAAAAATAATTAACGATATACTAAAAAATGACGGTATTCTCTGTTTCGGTGAACAGTCGTTAACCTTCAGCAACAATAATGTTTTTCAAAGAACGCCGTTCATTCAAAACAAAGTACACTATCATTTACTTGTGATTAGTGACGCTGAAATTGAAGACATTCTGCAGCTCGAAACTAAAATCAACAGTCAGCTTGATCATTCCAGTTCTATAAGTTTATTTATTCACACCGAAACTGAAATCATTCGTGCTTTAGCCTGCAATAGCAGATTCTTTCATAAAATATTTCAGCAAGCAGATCAAATGTATCTGCAATCGCATTATAAAATACAGTTTGGCGATATGGCAGTGACTGAACCTGCAGATGCATTGATGATTTGGCAGGAACACTACAACAAAGCCGTTATGTTTCTGGAATCCGCAGGTAACCTGCTCGGAATAGATGACAATTCCGCTTCTCTGTACCTGATCATCGAATGCCTTGAGCATGCCTGCGCCGGCTTGCTTCAGTCCTGTCTGGACTATCAGCCCAAACACACTGACTTAACTTATGTTCTGCCGGTCTGCAATATTTTGTCAAGTCAGCTCGAAAGCATTTTCCCCCGTAAAACGCCTGTAGACGAAAGTCACTTTCAACTGCTTTCTAAGAGCAAACGCTTGACCGGAAAAGGGACTGTCATGCCTGAGGATTCCTTTACCGTCTTCTTTTTACACCAACAATGTGTTGAATGGATAAAAGCGGCAAGGCAAGTTGTCGAACAGGCAAGACATGCCGGCCATATGTAACGGTCGTATGCGTGAGACAAAGGTAAGGTACAGTTGCACAATAGTCCACGTATAGTCCACCTATAGCCCACCTATAGTCCACGTTTTATCAAAAAAACACGGACTATATATGAGATATTTATATATTGTACATGAACTGATGTGCAGCTGTACCGGAACTGTACGAAACCAAATAGAATGTGCACCTGCTCCTGCTTAAACCGGACACATTTTCTTATTGAACTGCAGGCAATCGCCAGAATGTATTTCCGTTATTACCACTTATACATACAAAATATGTATTTTTGAGACGGGTACATAAAATGCCTGCGAGCTTCCTTATGCTGAAACAACATTTACAACAAAAGTTACTTCAAAAATTATCACCACAGCAAATACAATTCATCAAATTGCTGCAGGTGCCAACCGTTGCATTAGATACCCGGATCAAAGAAGAGCTGGAGGAAAATCCTGCGCTTGAAGACCCGAGTTTAATGATAGCTGAGGAACCCAGAAGTGAGTACGACGACCTGAATGATACACCGGAAGACTACGATGCGGGATCAAAGGAAGAAAGCACGGATGAGTTTAATGTTGATGACTATTTACAAGATGACAGTGTAAATGACTACAGCACATCATACAACAACAATGACGATGACGAGGAGAAAAAGGAAACCCCAATAGCTATTGAAAGTACTTTTTTCGAAAGTTTACAGGAACAGCTGGACCTGG
Organism: Pedobacter ginsengisoli; assembly: GCF_030244015.1. Classification (GTDB taxonomy): domain Bacteria; phylum Bacteroidota; class Bacteroidia; order Sphingobacteriales; family Sphingobacteriaceae; genus Pedobacter; species Pedobacter ginsengisoli. The sequence continues at coordinate 789,505 of NZ_JASSYX010000001.1, read as the reverse complement.
TGCCGCTTTCAGATGCCGATTTTATAATAGGAAAACAAATCATCGGCAGTCTGGACGATGATGGCTATTTACGCCGTCCGATCACATCAATGATCGATGATCTGGCATTTTCTCAGAATGTAATGGTTGAGGAAGAAGATGTACTGGAAATGCTTAAGGTGATACAAAGTTTTGATCCTCCGGGAATCGCCGCAAGAGATTTGCAGGAATGCCTTACATTGCAGTTAAAACGCAAAGACCCTGGCAATCCGATCATTCAGAAGGCCATAGAAATAGTTGCGAATTATCTGGATGAGTTTACACGAAAGCATTATGACAAGCTAGAAAAGAGTCTGGGTCTTAACAGTGAAGACCTGAAAGAGATCATCGCTGAGATTTTGCGGCTAAACCCTAAGCCCGGCGATTCAAATCAGGTTACCACCAAACAATTACAGATCATTCCCGACTTTCATGTATCTAATAATGATGGTGTATTGATACTGACTTTAAATTCCAAAAATGCTCCTGAACTAAGGGTCAGCCGTTCATACATCGACATGTTTGATCATTATGACAAGACCGCTCAAAAAGATAAAAAAATGAAGGAGGCTGTCCAGTTTGTTAAGCAAAAGCTCGACTCGGCAAAGTGGTTCATTGATGCCATAAAGCAAAGACAGCAAACGCTGCTTAAAACCATGAATGCCATCATGCAATATCAGTATGAATACCTGCTTACAGGAGATGAACGCAAAATGCGTCCTATGATCCTCAAGGACATTGCCGATAAAATTGACATGGATATATCTACGGTGTCGCGTGTAGCGAATTCTAAATACGTACAAACAGAGTTTGGAACATTTCTGTTGAAGTCCTTCTTTTCTGAAGCCATCCAGACTGAAAGCGGAGAAGAAGTGTCTAACAAGGAAGTAAAAAAGATACTGGAAGACTGTATAGGCAATGAAGACAAGCGTAAACCCCTTGCTGATGAAAAGCTTACTGAAATCCTGAAAGAACGCGGATACAACATTGCAAGACGGACTGTAGCCAAATACAGGGAACAAATGAATATTCCGGTAGCCAGGTTAAGAAAAGAGCTGTAGTTCCATCACCACATTCTGGTTGTACTCCATACTTCATAAAAATTGTTCAGCTGCAAACCGAGCACAATCTCATGACTTCCGTTGCTTACTGTATTCAGCTCCGAGGTTACAAAATCATAAGAATAGGTAAGGTTGATCAGCTTACTGATATTTACTCCGGCCATTGCAGAGAAAGAGTCGTTCCTGCGGTAACTACCTCCTACCCAAAATCTGTCCTTGAAAGCAAACTTTAAATTGGCGTCGAATGATAAGGGCGCAGGACTAACGTGTTTAAACATTACGGACGGCGTGGCCGCGATCTCGTCAGACACAAAAAAACGGTATCCGGCAGTCATAAACCAATGGGGCACATTCTTACCGGTGTTATATTGAGGATCAGTTGTAAACTTTAGTTTCTGAGGAAGGATCTGCTGAACTGATGTCCCTGCAAAAAAATTCGCTCCGTAAAGCCAGACCCCTAAACTCAAATCAGGTTTTACCTGGCTCACAATGGTGTTTTGAATAGAAGGATCATTCGGGTTGTCTGTTCCGAAGTCGAGTGCGTTCAGATCCAGTCCTATGCGGGATATTCCTGCCGCTACGCCCACTGACAAATTCAGCTGACTGGCCATTTGCAGATGATAGGCATAGGTTAGATTGGCATCTACTCTGGAAAGCGGCCCAACATCATCGACTACGGCTGTAACGCCCATTCCATGGTGCGCAGGGGAAGCGGTGTAATTTTGCATATAATTCCGGCTCATGGGATCATCTCCGTGATCCGGCAATGAAAGCGGGTTTCTCCATAAATAATCGTCACCAAATTTCCAGTTGGCAGAAATAAAAGAGGTTTGAGGGGCATCTTTGATCCCTGTCCATTGTTTTCTATATCCAATTTTTACATCGGTATAATTCTCCATCCCGCTCAGTGCCGGGTTCAACAGATAGTTATTAAATATATACTGGGTATACTGTGGCCTTTGCTGGGCTTTTGTTGATAAGCCTGGTATTAAAAGCGCCAAAGTTAGATAGACAAGTGTTTTCACGTTATCTGATTAGTGTTAAAGAGCCGGTTAAAATTTTCCTTCCATTATTTGGATTGATAATATAGTAATAAGTTCCGACAGGTAAAGCCTGATCTTTATAATTTCCGTCAAATGGTTTGTAGAAACCCTTGCTGTAATATACCCGCTGTCCATACCTGTTAAAGATCTCTACGGTAGAATTGAGGTAGATCTCAATATTTTTCAATATCCAGGTATCGTTTATACCATCTCCATTTGGGCTGAAAGCATTGTGGGTATCAACTTCGGGTATCACATGCACATAAATTTCCCCGGTGATGACGCAGCCCTGCGATGAACTGATGGTCACGGTATACGTCCGCTCCTGGTCTGCGGTGACCACAGGATTTTGAACGTTGTCTTTGTCCAGGTTGACCGCAGGCTCCCATTTATAGCTGAGGCCATTTCCGGTAGCCGAAAGATCCAGTTGTTTCTTTTCGCCGGCGTAGATAAAAACATCCCGCGTGTAGCTGGCCATCGGAATTGGATAAACCGTGATGGTCTGTGTTTTTACATCGCCGCATCCCCCGCCGGCATTTTCGGCGTCAAAGGTATAGGTTATGGTATGTGTGCCAACGCCCGCCTGTTGCGGATCGAATGTCCCATGCTCGTCAATTCCAGGACCGCTATATTTTCCGGTTCCCGGTAACCCGAGAACTTCTCTTGCCTGGTCCACAGTGAAAAGGCCGTTATTCAGACAAATAGGTTGGATGGGATCAAAAGTTAATTCAGGGCTTGGGTATATGGTAATTTCTTCAGGGAACTCCTCAAAACAGGTCATGCCCGAATAAACACGGATCAGAATGGTAAACTTTCTCGGCACAGGGGAGCTTGCGGGCGGGTATTCGAATTCATAGGTTTTTCCCTTCTCAGGATCTTCATCTGTGATAGAATCCTGAGGATTGTTTTTATAATCTTTAAACCATACCACCCGGACAGGTTTCCCTTTGTCAACAACAGATGAGTCAATGACTGTGACTTTATTTTTGCTGCAAAGATTGTCACGGTTTACGACGGTAAACAAGGGTGTGATTACAGCGCCGTTTACAACAAGATCCTTACTGACATTGGCAACACAGCCATCACCGGTTTCTACCCTCAGTTTAATGGTATATATGCCTGCTACACTGAAGCTGTGTGGTGGCGGGTTACGACTTCTCGAAGGGGCGCTCCCGTCCCCAAAATCCCATAGGTAAGTCAAATTCGAAGTACTGCTCCCATCGGCGTCTGTAGATGTGTTTATAAAGCGTACGTCCGTGTCATTGATACAGACTTCAGGCAGGATAAAACTGGCGAGAGGAAGGCCTTTAATCGTAACCCGGTAAGTTTTTGGTTTACTCATACATCCATCGGCAGTACCCACTGTGAGCGTGATGTCATAGTCATCAGGCGATGCGTAAGTGTGGCTGGCAATCTTTGACAGTACCGGCGGACTACCGTCACCAAAATCCCAGGACCAGAAATTAATAACCGAACCATTATTTTCCACTGTGGACAGGTCCTGAACAAAGACCTCCGAAGTAATGCATTCTACAGGATTGACCTTAAAGTCGGGCAATATTCTGGATTTTACAGTAATTGTATCCTCAATCACTCCGGACAGGCAACCATCTTCCAGTCCGGCAGAAAACCGCACAGTGAATGAACCGGCAGTCCTGTAGATATGTTTGGGATTCTGTTCGGTTGAAGTAGTTCCATCCCCAAAGTCCCAGAGCCATTTATCTATTGGCTTATCGGGAATGTTCGAAACACTGTTGTCTAAAAACATCACTTCTTCCTCAAAACAAGCTTCAGCAGGCACCGTAAAGGCCGGGGTCGGTATCGGATAGGAATTAAAATCGAATGCATATTCTATCAGCCGGCCAATGCAGTTATTTGCATTGGGCATGGTAGCCGTTACAGTCATCGTATGTGATGATACGTCAGGAAATATTTTGTTTAAGTCATAAACATATTCATAAAGCAGGTCACCGTTGGGTGCATTAAAGATTCTTGGGGGATCTGTGACCTCGACAGCCGGTTCATTGTCGAGTTGCCACGTTATTTTATTGTTCTGGGCCGGGAAAGGAAATACGATTTTAAAATCAGATTCCTGATCTATACAGGCATTTGGTGAATCATGGCCTGTCACGGAATTGCTCACCAAAAGATAATTGTTGGCTGCCAGGTTCGTTCCCGCAGAATAGGCATAAGATTCATAATCACCAAAACCATAGGCAATAGCATTAAACCCTTCATTGGCTGTCAGTGTTGAACTCGTATCAATGACCCTCACCTGGGCGTATGAAATTTCAGGATTGGCGGGCATTGTCTTCCAGGAGCCCTCAGGAAGAACCTCTCCGTCTATTTTAAAAGTATGGGCGGCCGCAGTTTTTATGCTTACGTTGATGTATCTCTCCCTGATGTTCTCTTTGGTGGATGAAAATAATGTGACGGTTTTGATGTTAAACTCAATGGGGTTAAGCATCACCATTTCCGGATCTCCCCGCTTAGCATCTGATATCCCTGAACAATCCTGTGTCAGGGAGTACTCGGCTACGCTGATTTTTTTATTGGCGGTGACAAGCAGCGGCTCCCTGAGGAAAATCGGACTGATATAAGGAACTCCCCTATTGAGGACAATAACCTGACCGCCAAAAGTCACAGTGGTATTGTCCTCCTCTGCCAGTACCCTGAAGTGATAAAAACGATCTATGAAAGGAATTATGCAATAACTTTTGCCCCAACTGGCAACAGGATAGAGCTGCTGATAAAGCGGATCTCTGGAGTTACCACAATCAGATAAACCAATAGTCACAGATGTACTTCCCGAAAACACAGCAAAGCGCTTCGTACAATTATCTGGCGAAGACCGGTCTATTTCAACGAATGTACCGGTGAGGTCCTGAGCGCCATCCGGCATATATTGGTATACATCACCTGCATTTGCCAGATTTATCCGCCTATCAGCTCCGTTTCGCGGATGGATGATGACATCAGTGTTGGGTTCGGTCGCAACAATCAGGAGAAAATTCCGGTTAACGCCTGGCCCCTCCTGGCTTTGGCTATAGTTCATAGAATAGTATTCCTGCCCGAGGGATTCCTGTGGTAAAATAAGGGAGGCAGCTGACCTGGCCCCGGCATAGATGTGTGCATACACTGCTACTTTCGGGAACCCTTCTTTCACTTTTATGTGGATGCCCCTGTTAATCAGTTTATTATTTGTCTCATTAGAATCTATGTAAGCATCTGCTCTTGGAACATCGAAAGGAAAGGGGGTGTTTGGGGAGATTGGACTGTCGGCCGCGCCAACCAGCTTTCCATTGCAGGTCACTGTAACGTATGACTGAGTCTTACATGTCACATAAATTCTAATGTTTGCAAAATGAGTTTCATTACGATCTATAGACGGGTCATGAGTAGGAAATACAGCCCAAAAGTCTGTGCCTTCATTTGAAATATTTTGCGATTTCGCATTATAAATCAATGGGAAATAAATTAGCAGAAAAAAAACTAACCCCCACCTTTTCATAGCAACAAAAAAATTACCCCATAACTAAGATAAGAGATTTTGTCTCAATAAAAATTCTAATTGTTTATTTGCCAGTAATAGCTGTTCGGTAAGTTCCCGGTTTTCTTTTCGAAGCGCATAAATCTCATAAGCCTTCTCAATGTTTATACGCAGGTCTTCGTCCATCCAGGGTTTTTGGATATACTTGTATACCTGCCCCTTATTGATGGCATCTATTACCGCATTGATATCGGCATAACCTGTTAAGAGAATTCGGATGGGATCGGGAAAATCAGGGATAATGGACTCTAAAAATTCTATTCCGGTCATTACAGGCATGCGCTGGTCTGTGATGATCACCTCTACTTTCTCCTTTTCGAGTATCTTTCTTCCTTCTGCAGCGGACTCCGCAGTAAACACATTAAACAATCTTCTAAACCCTGCTTTAAAAGAGTTCAGGTTATGAACTTCGTCGTCTATGTATAATACGTTTATAACGGCATCTGAAGGCATTTTATAGAATATTTTTATAAATATATTACTTTTATATATCTTAGAAAACTATTTCTTATTTATATTTATTTCTGTCATCCCAACATCAAAATAATATATAGAAACATTCAGGCCTGCCCAACAGGTAAACACAGCGGGCGCCGTTAAAAGAAAAGTAAGTTTAATCTTCATTATAAATCGAAAAAAGTATAATTTAGTTGATATTTGGCGCTGGCTAAATCTACATTTATAGATTTAAAGGGATAATTCATATTACGACAAATGCATTCAGGTAAAGATTTAAAGAAATCGATTAAAGCGCTCATTTCTTCAACGGCAGCATCCAGAGATTTATGCAAACCTGAGTTTTACAGAATAAAGGATAAAGACGAAAGTGCGGCATTGGCTGCATTAATTTCGGAAAGACCACATCTGCAGGTCTTTGACACCATTCAAAACCAGCTTCAGGACCTAATTAAAGGACTAAATCCAACAACAATCTTAAGTCAGGCAGTACTGAACGAAAAAATAGAAGATCATTTAAATGGAACAGACTTACATGAGTATGGAGTTTGGGTATATTATCCCTGGCTGGACAAGCTTGTACATATTTTAGATGAGAAAGAATACATCCTGGTTCGCACGAACAGGAACAAGCATAAGATAACACAGGAAGAACAGGACCTATTGTCGAAAAAGAAGATCGGGGTAATCGGATTATCTGTTGGTCAGTCAGTGTCGCTTACGCTTGCCATCGAACGTGGCTGTGGAGAACTCCGCATAGCAGATTATGACGTGCTGGACCTGACAAACCTCAACAGGATCCGGTCGGGTGCCCAAAATGTAGAACTGAAAAAGACTGTAATCGTGGCCAGAGAGATTGCGGAGATTGACCCCTTTTTAAAGGTAACTTGCTTTGATGAAGGCATCACCCACTCCAATATTGACGATTTTTTAACAGGAAGCGGGAAGCTGGATTTGCTTATTGATGAATGTGACGGGATTGATATCAAAATTTTATGCAGGGTAAAAGCCAAAGAATACCATATTCCGGTATTGATGGAAGCAAGCGACCGCGGCACGATCGATATTGAACGTTTTGATCTGGAACATGACCGTCCGATTCTCCATGGGTATATACAACATCTGGATATTTCTAAAGTGAAAGATCTTAAAACAAGTGAGGAGAAACTTCCTTATATGGTTCCAATTACCGGGCTGGAAACACTTTCTCCAAGAATGAAGGCATCAGCGATCGAAATCATGCAGACGATCACTACCTGGCCGCAACTTGCCAGTGCTGTTACATTTGGCGGTGGTATTACAGCAGATCTTTCAAGAAAAATACTCCTGGACCTCCTGCATGTATCGGGACGTTTTTTTATCGACATTGATGAGTTGATCGCTGATCCTGAAGAAAAAGAAAGACCTGTAAAAACAACCACTAAACCTATCACAGTATCTGAAATGGAGCAGATGGCCAAAAAAATAAAGGCGCCGGAACTTGCGATCCATATGGAAGAATCTATACTAGAATTGCTGATCAGTGCGGCTAATCTTGCACCTTCCGGAGGAAACAGCCAGCCCTGGAAATGGTATTACAGCGAAAGGCTGTTGCATTTGTTTTTTGACAAGTCTGCTTCTGACGCTTTTCTTGACTATAACAACACCTCGTCTTACATCTCTCTGGGAGCAGCAATTGAAAATCTGCTGCTGACCGCTCAAACAAACGGACTGGAAATTGACTGGGCCTATGCAACTTTGGGCTTTCCTGTGCACATTGCGTCCTTTTCATTTAAAAGGGCCGGAAACGATACCATTTCAGTACTGGAGGCAGAGCTGGCAGCGCAAATTAAAAACAGGCACACCAACAGAAAAAAAAGCTTAAGAACAAGTATGTCTGAACAGGAGACTGACTACCTCTCGTCTGTAATCATGGACATTAAAGGAGCGGATGTTCAATGGCTCTTTGAAGAAACACTGCAGGCCAGGATTGGAGAAGTTGTCGCTGAAACAGATCTGATCCGCTTTTTTAACGATGAGGCGCATGATGACTTTGTGCATAAAGAAATGAGGTGGTCTGATGAAGAAGTTATGCAAAAAAGAGACGGTATTGGTGTACATACCTTAGATCTGGGCATGAACGACCTGATAGGCCTGCGGCTGTTAAAGGATGCGCGCGCCACCAATTTTCTTAAAAAAATTGACGGCGGAAAAGTGTTCAAAAAAGTTTCAGCAAATCAACTCAGAACAGCTTCTGCCGTAGGCCTTGTAACCATGCCCGGAGCTTTGGAAACCGATTTTTTGGAAGGTGGCCGCGCCATAGAACGATTATGGCTGGCCGCGGGCAAACTTGGTTACCAACTGCACCCTTTATGTGTGCCGCTCTCCTTCTTTTACAGAAACATACATGGCGGAGGTGCCGGATTAGAAACCTCAGAGATGATGAAACTGGACGAATTGAGAAAAACATTTACTTCAATTTTCAATACAGGCAACCAAAATGCTGAGATATTTTTGTTCAGACTTTTTAAGGCTTCTGATTCAGAATTAAGAAGTATTCGCAAACCGGTCAAAGACACATTCAGCGTTGGAAAATAGCATACCTAAAATAGACAAATTATACTTCAGGGCAATCCGAGCTATTGATGACAGGCAGGCCTGTATCAGGTTTATCGAGGGACATACTAAAGTCCTGGAAATTTACGGTATTACGCAGATCACATCGGCAAAGATCGACTGGATACTTAATCCCAATGTTTACATGATTGTGGTAACAGCTGAAAATAGTGATAAAATTTTAGCAGGCGGCAGAATTCAGATCGCAGGCGGATCATTTCCATTACCTATCGAGGATGCCATTGGCTACATAGATGACAGGATTTATCCAATGATCACTGCAGACAAGGAGCTGGTGACCGGTGAGTGTTGCGGACTTTGGAATTCATGGGAGATCGCTGGCCTTGGCATAGGAAGTATTTTTTTGGGCCGAACTTGTGTTGCCATAACTCAGCAGCTGCAAATGAAGTCCCTATATGCGCTTTGTGCGCCGGCCACTTATAGAAATTGTATCAAGACCGGTTTCAGGGTTATTGATACCATTGGTAATAAGGGTAAATTCTATTATCCAAAAGAGGACTTGACCGCAACGGCCTTGATTATTGACGACGTAAATACCCTTGACAATACATTTCCGGAAGAGAAAGCAGCAATCGAGGAACTTCGCAATAATCTGTTAATGACAAAGACCATTGAAACAAAACATGGACGAATTGAAATTCATTTTGACTTACGAATTAAAGGAATAACATTGTGATCAGAGCATTCTTCTTTAAAATATTAATACCTGTAGTGGTGTCAATGGTCAATATAGCCGCCATACGCGCCGAGTACAAGAATACTCTGGCTGACCAGCCTCCCAGGGATGTTGGTCAGATTTCCCAGATTCTTAAGTCCGGTCAAAAAAGCCAGCAAATCGGGCAAGCCATCAGGTCAGATCAATTTTACAGGAGTAAGGATAAAGTGATCAATCTTGGCATTTCAAAAGACATTTACTGGATCAAATTTAAAATCCCGCCACTTGTGTCAGATCACAGCTTTATTATGATAGAGCAGTCCAGACTGGCCTACCCTGAATGTTATATCTTATCAAAAGACAGTGTTGTTTCAAAACTCGCTACTTACGCCATTAAAGACCTCAGAGGCCGCAAATGGCCAGGCACCGGATACATTGCAGAATTGCCGGCGGGTACCAAATACAACTCTTATGAAGTATATCTGAAATTAAAAAGCGAGGAACTGCTGGTAACTACGATTAAAGTTGGCTCAAAAGACTCCTTCAATTCCGGGTTAACTACACAGGAGCTCATTTTCGGACTGTACTCCGGGGTAATGTTTGTAATGCTGATCTACAATTTTTTCCTGTTTCTTTCCGTTCGGGATAAAAGCTATATCTATTATGTCTGTTATATTCTTTCCATCTGGTTAACCCAGATATCGATATCAGGTTTTGCTTCAAAATACCTTTGGTCGTCAAATGAATGGCTCAATAACAATGCGGTAAGTGTATTTTCGAACCTCACCGGCATAATGGCATTTATTTTCATAAAAGTATTTTTAAATATTCCTCATAAAAGAAAGCCATTAAGTACATTCCTATATTTTAACATCTTTACCTTTTCTGTAAGTCTGTTACTTACTCTTTTCGGATTCAGACAAGTTGGATTTATCCTGATGCAGCTTTCTACTTTTATCGGCTCATTATTTGCGCTTTATATTGCAACTATTGTATATAAAAGTGGCTTTGCTCCTGCCAAATATTTTCTGACCGCCTGGAGTTTACTGCTTGTAGGTGCGTGTTTGTTTATTATGAAAGATTATAACATTATTCCATACAATAATTTTAGCATTTACATCCTTCAAATTGCATCCGCCACGGAAGTAACCTTACTGTCCTTTGCACTTGCAGATAAGATTAACATTTTTAAAAAAGAAAAAGAAATTTCCCAGGCTGAAGCCCTGAGGGTACTGACGGAAAATGAAAAACTCGTCCGTGAACAGAACACGGTATTGGAAATCAAGGTCAAAGAACGGACCGAGGCACTTGAAAACGCTAACCTGACTCTGAACACCGCACTTGTTGATTTAAAGGAAGCCCAATCCCAACTGGTTAATTCTGAAAAAATGGCAGGACTGGGCCAACTTACAGCTGGAATCGCCCATGAGATCAATAATCCGATCAACTTTGTAACTTCAAACATTAAACCTCTTGAACTGGACATCAATGATCTTGATGCGGTAATTAATCTTTATGAAGATCTCGATTTCAGCAAAAATATCGAACCCCAGGTAGCGGAGATCAACGCCTTTAAAAAGCAGATTGACCTGCCTTTTGTAAGAGATGAGATAAAATCCCTGCTTGCGGGTATCGGCGAAGGTGCAAAAAGAACTGCTGAAATCATCAGAAGTCTTAAGAATTTTAGCCGGCTGGATGAAAATGATACCAAGCCGGTCGATATCGCAGAAGGCCTGGACAGCTCACTTGTACTTATCAAAAGTACGTTTCCCTCCAACCTAAAGATCATTAAGGATTATAAACCAATTCCTGAGGTTGAATGTATGCCCGGGAAAATAAACCAGGTATTTATGAACCTGCTCACAAATGCAATACACGCAATTAAGGCTAAGGAAATTCAAAATGAAGAAGAGTTCATCCTCCTGAAAATCTGGCAGGAAGACAATTTTGCGAAAATAAGCATAAGAGACTCCGGGACCGGGATGCCGGAAGCTGTGAAACAAAAGATATTTGAGCCTTTTTTTACGACAAAAGATGTCGGGGAAGGAACTGGTTTGGGCTTATCAATTGCCTTCAGAATTATAGAAAGTCACAACGGCAGTATAGATGTAATCACAAATTTAGGTGAAGGTACAGAATTTATTATTAACTTGCCTATAAACACTAAATAGCAGATTTATATGCCAACGATCCGCGTTCTGTATATTGATGATGAAGAAAACAATTTAAATGCATTTAAGGCTGGTTTCAGAAGACAATATGAAATCTATACAGCTATTTCTGCTTCCGAAGGATTAAAAATCTTACAAAACGTTGCTTTGCATGTAATCATCGCTGATCAAAAAATGCCCCAGACTACGGGAGTGGAATTTTTTAAAAGCATTGCAAAAACCCATCCTGATCCGGTTAGGATCCTGCTTACCGGATATACAGATATAGAAGCGCTTGCAGATGCGATCAACCATGGCGACATTTACAGATACATTACCAAGCCCTGGAATGACCTTGAACTGCACAATTCTATAAAAAACGCTTATGATGCTTACAAAGCAAAGATAGATCTGCGGGAAAAAATCACAGAACTCGAAAAGACAAATGATGAACTGAACAGATTCATTTACAGCATTTCACATGAATTAAGAGCTCCCCTTGTATCTGCAATGGGCGTGATAAATGTCGTAAAGATGGAGGGACTGTATGATTCATGCGGAGAATACTGGAGTCTCATAGAAACCTGCGCAAACAAATTGGATTACTATATCCAGAAAACACTTCAGTATTATAAAAACAACAAAATTGCTTCAGAAAATACACCTGTTAATTTTGAAAAACTGATTCCTGAACTGATCAATCTCTATTCCTATACAGACAAGGACACGCATTTTCATGTAGACATTAAACAGGACAGGGAGTTCTATGGTGATGCATTTAGAATTGAAGTAATATTAGGCAACCTGATATCAAACGCCATAAAATATCAGAAGGAAGACGAAAAGGATAAAAAGGTCAATATTATCATCGAGGTTAAAAATCATGCAGCAGAAATCATTATCAGCGACAATGGGATGGGTATTTTAAATGAACATCTTGAAAAGATCTTTACACAGTTCTTTAAGATTAAAACAAATCATGGAACCGGTCTCGGATTGTTCATTGTTAAAGAGGCGCTGAATAAAATTAACGGTAAGATAGCAGTAAGCTCTGATCTTTCTGAGGGTACCGCCTTTAAAATTACAATTCCAGATGGAAAATAAACACAGAAAAGTAATGCTGATAGATGACAATGAGGTCGATCTGAAGATCAACTCAAAAATCATCAACTTATCAAAACTATTTGATGAGATCATCACCTGCCTGTCTGGTGATGAAGCGCTGGCATATTTAAACAAACATGCTGATGATGAGCAAAACCTCCCTGATTTTATCCTGCTGGATATACAAATGCCCGAAATGGATGGCTTTGATTTTATGGAGGTCTTTAAAAAGTTTCCGGAAAAACTTAAAAACAAGTGTTTGATTGCCATGCTTTCCTCTACTCTTGATTTTGGTGACATTAAAAAAGCAGAGGCAAACCCTTACGTCATAAAACTATTGAAGAAACCCTTGTTTCCAAAAGAACTGGAAGAGGTTCTGAACAAATACCTTACAGCATAATTTTCTTGTCATTCAAAATGTAAGGGAATATCTTTTATGAACTTACGGGAAATTAAAAAGCCGTTTCTTTCTGTCAGAAACGGCTTTTATACCAGTGGGCCATGATGGGCTCGAACCATCGACCAAAAGATTATGAGTCTTCTACTCTAACCAACTGAGCTAATGGCCCTGTAAAATCTTTTAGATTTTGCGAGTGCAATGTTACATATTTGTATTCAATTATGGAAACGGTTTTAACACAAAAAATAAAAAACATCATTTTCGATTACGGCAATGTCATCTTCGAAATAGACTTTAAAAAGGCACAAAATGCTCTTTTACAACTCGGTATTGCAAATATCCAGGAGTTTTTCGCACATAAAAGCCACAACAATCTTTTTAATGACTTTGAAACTGCGGCCATCTCTCCGGCCGAGTTCAGAAGCGGTATACGCAGGGCAGCCGAAAATGAAAACTTATCAGACCAGGAAATCGATGCGGCCTGGAACAGCTTATTGATCGGAATACCTCCGGGTGTGCATGATGTGCTGCTCAGAGTAAAGGAAAAATATCGTACTTTTTTATTAAGCAATACCAATGAAACACATTACAACTATATATTGGATTACCTGAAAAGGGAGTTCAGTATGAGTGACAACAGTGATCTGTTTGAAAGGGCTTATTATTCACAGCAGATGTTTTTACGCAAACCTGATGTGGCAATATTTGAGCAGGTAATCAGGGAGAATAAACTTGATCCTGCTGAGACTTTATTTATAGACGATAGTCCGCAGCATATTGAAGGTGCGAAACTGGCTGGTTTAAATACACTGCTGATGACCAGACACCCCAGGGAACTGGAACAAGTTTTAATTGAAAATAACCTCTTATAATCTTCTAGTGCCCCATCAGATGATGAATAGTTTTTAACTATAATGCTATAGAAAAAAGCAGTTTGATAGTCGTTGTTATCTATTGTATATTTAGATAATAAGCAGCTGTTTATAACAAAAACTCATTAAAAATGGAAGACAATTCTAACGACATCAGCAAATGCCCATTTCATAATGGCAGCATGAAACACAATATTGGAGGCGGTGGAACCAGAAATCGTGACTGGTGGCCCAATCAATTAAAATTAAACATCTTACGCCAGCACTCTTCGTTGTCAAACCCTATGAATGACGGCTTCAGCTATGCTGAAGCTTTTAAAAGCCTGGACCTGGAAAGCTTGAAAAAAGACCTTCATGCATTGATGACCGACTCACAAGATTGGTGGCCTGCAGACTTCGGACACTATGGCCCCTTGTTTATTCGTATGGCATGGCACAGTGCAGGCACTTATCGTGTAGGTGACGGCCGTGGTGGTGCGGGTGCAGGACAGCAGCGTTTTGCTCCATTGAACAGCTGGCCTGATAACGTGAGCCTTGATAAAGCCCGCAGGCTGCTTTGGCCTATTAAACAAAAATATGGCGTCAAAATTTCATGGGCAGACCTGCTGATCCTTACTGGCAACGTAGCATTGGAATCGATGGGTTTTAAAACATTTGGCTTTGCCGGTGGGCGTCCGGACGTTTGGGAGCCGGATGAGGATGTGTATTGGGGCTCGGAAAGTAAATGGCTCGGTGGTGACCTGCGTTATGCTCATGGTTCTGAAGGGGTAGCTAAACATTCGGTTTTGGTATCAGACGATGATGCAGACGGCCATATTCATTCCCGCAAGCTCGAAAAACCGCTTGCAGCAGTACAAATGGGATTGATCTACGTGAATCCGGAAGGCCCTGACGGCAACCCCGATCCTGTCGCCTCTGCCAGGGATATTCGTGATACTTTTGGTCGTATGGCCATGAACGACGAAGAAACGGTTGCCCTGATTGCGGGCGGCCATAGTTTCGGTAAGACACATGGTGCCGCACCATCCAGCTATGTGGGCAATGAGCCGGAAGCCGCTGACCTGGAGATGCAAGGTCTGGGCTGGCGCAACGGATACGGATCAGGAAAGGGTGCTGATACCATCACAAGTGGTCTGGAAGTAACCTGGACGAAAACACCGACCCAATGGAGTAATAATTTTTTCGAAAACTTATTTGGTTTTGAATGGCAGCTCAGTAAAAGTCCGGGAGGCGCGAACCAGTGGGTCGCTAAAGACGCGGGAAATATTATTCCACATGCTTTTGATCAGTCAAAAAAACAGCTGCCAACGATGCTGACTACGGATCTCGCTTTGAGATTTGATCCTGTATACGAAAAAATATCCAGGCACTTTCTGGAAAACCCGGAAGAATTTACCGATGCCTTCGCCCGTGCATGGTTTAAATTGACACATCGTGACATGGGTCCCCGTGCGCGTTACCTGGGACCGGATGTGCCGGCAGAAGAACTGCTTTGGCAGGATCCTATTCCTGCAGTGGACCATAAACTGATAGATGAAAATGACAGTGCTGTTTTAAAATCAAAAGTATTGGGGTCAGGACTGAGCGTATCTGAACTGGTGTCTACAGCATGGGCTTCAGCTTCTACTTTCCGTGGATCGGACAAACGCGGTGGTGCAAATGGCGCCCGTATACGACTGGCTCCTCAAAAATACTGGCAGGTCAACAATCCGTCGCAGTTACAAAGGGTGCTCGATAAATTAGAAAGTATCCAAAAAGAATTTAATGGCGCGCAGTCAGACGGCAAAAAGGTTTCTTTGGCAGATTTGATTGTACTGGCCGGTTGTGCAGGTATTGAAAAGGCAGCGAAGGATGCGGGACATCTGATCACAGTTCCTTTTGCACCTGGTCGTATGGATGCTTCACAGGAACAAACTGATGTCGAATCTGTTGGTTACCTGGAACCCATTGCCGATGGCTTCCGTAATTACCGCAAATCAAAAATTCCTGTATCTACGGAAGAGCTGCTGATCGATAAAGCTCAATTGCTCACCCTTACAGCGCCGGAGTTGACAGTTTTAGTGGGCGGAATGCGCGTATTGGACACAAATTTTGATGGTTCTAAACATGGTGTTTTCACCTCAAACACGGGGAAGCTTACCAACGATTTCTTTGTAAACCTGCTCGACATGAGCACTGCATGGAAAGCAGTATCTCAGGACAGGGAACTATATGAAGGCAGTGATCGCGCCACTGGTGAAATAAAATGGACAGCCACCCGTGCGGATCTGGTGTTTGGATCCAACTCAGAACTGAGAGCTATTGCTGAAGTGTACGGAAGCGCAGATGCCCAGGATAAATTTGTGAAAGACTTTGTATCGGCCTGGAACAAAGTAATGAACCTTGACCGGTTTGATCTGGATTGATTTATTTAAAAGGATAATTCATAAAAAAACAGCTTGTGCATAGGTACAAGCTGTTTTTTTTATGAATTATCTGGCCGTTCCTTAAAGCCTTCGGCGCTTTTTCTCTTTTATGATCAACCCGAGCTCCCTGCTCGTTGCACCGGCGATAGAGGTATTCTCCTGCGCCCTTCTGAAAAGATAAGGCATAACAGCTTTAATAGGGCCATAAGGCACGTATTTAGCAACATTATAGCGCGCGTCCGATAAATTGAAACTCAAGTTATCGCTCATACCCAGCAACTGGGCAAAATAAACATGTGGGTGATCATGGTCGACGTCATGCTCATCCAAAAGCCGGGCAAGAATCCGGCAGCTTTCTTCATTGTGTGTGCCGCAGACAAAAGCGATTTCATTAATGTGCGCTATGCAGTAATTTAAAGATTCATTGTAGTCCCTGTCAGATGCCGCCTTGTCAGGCTGTATCGGCGACGGGTAATCCATTTCCTCCGCTCTTCTTCTCTCTTTTTCCATATAGGCACCACGTACCATTTTGACCCCTAAAATATACCCTGAGGCTTTGGCGATCAGATGGTCTGCTTTCATATCAGCCAGCTTATCATGACGGTACATCTGGTAAGTGTTGTAAACAATAATCTTTTTTTGATTAAATAAACGCATCATGTCCATAGCCAACTGATCAATGGTATCCTGGATCCAGCTTTCTTCGGCATCAATCATGACAGGCACATTCTTATCAAACGCTGCTCTGCAGATCTTTTCGCAGCGTTGCTTCACATTTTCAAATTCACGCTGTTCAGTTTCAGAAAGTTCATTTTTTGCATCCAGTTTTTCCAGTAAACCAAAGCGGCCAATCCCCGTTACTTTAAATACCGTAATCGGTATGCGTTTATCCCCCGCAGCCCTTTCAATGGTCCTGATGATCTCTTCACAGGTAAAGTCAAAGACAGATTCTTCATCTTCACCCTCAACAGAATAGTCTAAAATAGTCCCGACATGACCAGAGGCCAGGTGTGCTATGGTGTTTTCGCATTCAGCGATGGTCTCTCCACCACAAAAATGTTTGAATATAGTTGCCTTGATGATTCCTTTAACAGGAAGACCGGCATTTAAAAAAAAATTGGTAATAGGCGGGCCAATCTTAGTTAGAAAATTACTACTAATGATCTTAAAAAGCCAATAAGCTGAATTCAGCTCGGCGTTGGATTTATTGCGGAATGCAATTTCGGTATCATCAAAATTTAACGATTTTTTGGGGGATAGTTCCATTTATGAATGTCAGTTAGTCAATTCGCTGGCAAAAATATGAATTCCAATGCTATGAGTGGTAAAACACTTTATAAATAATTGTAAGTTTGCCTTATCATGATACAATTTAAACTGGAGGGCGAATTTATTCCCCTGATCCAATTGCTCAAAGCAACAGCGCTTGTCCAAAGTGGTGGCGAAGCCCAAACCGTTGTAGAAGACGGCCTTGTTAAATATAATGGAAAAGTAGACTACCGCAAGCGGCTTAAAGTACGTATAGGAGATGTAATTGATTTTATGGGCCAGAAAATAACTGTAATTTAATGAACAAACTAGACAGTGCCGGACATGCCATTCATTTTGAATCACAACTCAAGCCATTAGGAGAAACTATAACATCAGATAAGTACAGCAAGATTTTTGTATTTGCTGACAGTCATACCTCTGAACTTTGCCTTCCTCTGTTTCAGGAAATGCTTGGAGACTATACAGGCTTTGACCTGATAGAAACAGACCCGGGTGAGGAAAATAAAAATATAGACTTTTGTGTCGGTATCTGGAAAACACTCCTGGATTTTGGGGCGGACCGCAAATGTTTAATGATCAATCTGGGTGGAGGCGTAATTACAGATATGGGCGGCTTTGTAGCCTCTACTTACAAACGGGGAATCGATTTCATCAACATCCCTACTACCCTGCTTTCGCAGGTTGATGCGTCCGTAGGCGGTAAAACCGGGATAGATGTAGACAATGTAAAAAACATGGTAGGTACTTTTACCTTGCCGCAGGCGGTATTTATTGAGACTTCCTTTTTAAAAACCCTTCCAAAGCGCGAGCTCCTGTCCGGATTTGCTGAAATGATAAAGCATGGCCTGATCGCAGACAGTTCTTATTATGAAGACCTTAAAAAATCCGATTATCAGGAGATTACTGCTCCTGCCATTTATCGTTCTGTAGAAATCAAAAATAAAGTGGTTACTGAAGATCCGCATGAAAAAGGCCTGCGCAAGATCCTGAACTACGGCCACACCATAGGTCACGCAATAGAGACCTATTCCCTGATCAACGATAAAAAGCCATTGACCCATGGAGAAGCGATCGCCATTGGGATGATCTGTGAGGGGTACTTGTCGGCCGGCAACAACACATTGACTAAAGTGGAGCTCGCTGACATCAGTACTTATATTCTGTCGCTTTATCCGGGCTATCACATTAAAAGGGAAAGTTTCGGACAATTGATGGAGTTCATGCAAAGCGATAAGAAGAACGAAAACGGGCAGATCATGTTTTCACTGCTTAGCAAAATCGGCTCCTGTGATATCAACTGCAGGGTCTCTGCAACAGATATCTCGGAGAGCATGGAATATTATAACAGTCTGCCTAAACAGGCATAAATGTTAAAATTCTGAAGTTCAGCAACAAAACCTCAGAAACCGTAAATAATTTTTTTTAAATAAATATTGACAAATTAAATTTTGTTAGTACATTTGGCGAAACAAAAAGGAAACAATAGATTCTAAATGAAAAATATCACTACATATTGGTTTGGTTACTTCTACTACTTTAGTAAGAGCCGGGACTAATATGCAATGATATCAACAAGATAAATGTATACGAAAGTCCCGGCCAAACGCCGGGACTTTTTTATTAAACACAAAAAACAAAGCAATACCGCCGGCAAAGGGCAAAGCATTAACAAGATGAAAAAAGCAACAAGAGTAGCAATTCAGGGTATAAAAGCATCCTTCCATGAAGAAGCTGCCTTCAAGTTCTTTGGGAACGACATTCAAACCATTGAATGCAGTTCCTTCAAACAAACTTGTGAGGTACTGGAAAAAAAGGAAGCTGATTATGTGATCATGGCTATAGAAAATTCCATTGCCGGCAGCCTGTTGCCCAATTACACCTTAATAAGAGAATACAACTTTGCGGTTGTTGGTGAAGTCTACCTGGCTATTCAACTGCACTTAATGGCTTTACCCGGTGTAAAATTCGAGGATATAAAATTTGCAACCTCCCATCCAATTGCGCTTCGCCAGTGTGTTGATTTTTTTTATGACTTCCCTCATATCCAGGTCATCGAAGGCAGCGATACAGCAGCCTGTGCCAAAAAGATCAGAGAAGAACAGCTTACTGACACCGTCGCCATAGCAAATACACTTGCTGCTGAACTATATGGACTGAACATTATTGAACGAAGAATAGAGTCCAACAAAAAGAACTTTACCCGTTTTCTGATCCTTAAAGATGATAAATCTGAACAGGTAAAAGACATCAACAAAGCATCAATCTGCTTCCAGGTAAGCAACCACGTAGGCGCCTTATCTAAAGTACTGAACATATTTGCCGAACAGCAGGTCAACCTGACCAAGATCCAAAGTATGCCGGTACTTGGAAAAAGAAACGATTATTATTTTTATGTGGATGTAGAATGGAACAACATGGAAGGTTATGACAAAGCCGTACGCCAGGCATTAAAATACACGGTAAACTTTAACATTATGGGTGAATACAAAAAGAACGATAAAGTATAGTTCTCAGGTCGGCCCGCTTAAATAAAATATTAACACAATATCAAACCCCAAAAAAATGAAATTACAATTGAACATCCAGCCATTAAACACCTGGCTAAACATTAAGAACGAACCATTGATCATCTCTGGTCCGTGCAGTGCTGAAACGGAAGAACAACTGCTGACCACAGCTCATTTGCTGGCCGCTACAGGAAAAGTATCTGTATTGAGAGCCGGCATCTGGAAACCACGTACCCGTCCGGGAGAATTTGAAGGTATCGGAAGCATTGGCCTGGAATGGCTGAAAAGAGCTAAAGCAGAAACAGGTTTACCAACTGCTGTTGAAGTTGCAAATGCAAAACATGTAGAGGAAGCTTTGGCAGCAGGTGTAGATATCTTATGGATCGGCGCACGTTCTACGGTTAACCCGTTCACAGTTCAGGAAATCGCTGATGCTTTGAAAGGTTTGGACATTCCGGTACTGGTAAAAAATCCGGTTAACCCCGATCTGCAACTATGGGCAGGTGCATTGGAGCGCATCAACCGTGCGGGTATTACCAAATTAGGTGCCATTCACCGCGGTTTCTCTTCGTTCGAGAAAAGCTCATTCCGTAACGAACCGATGTGGGAACTTGCGATCCAGTTGAAAACCTTATTACCTGACCTTCCGATCATCAATGATCCAAGTCACATCTGCGGCAACCGCGAACTGATCCCTTACATTTCCCAGAAAGCATTGGATTTGGATATGCAAGGATTAATGATCGAATCGCATGTAGATCCTTCTGTTGCCTGGACAGACGCTAAACAACAGCTTACTCCTGCTGCCCTCGGTGAACTTGCAGAACGTTTAACGGTTCGCGAACCAGAGTCTAAAAATGAAGCTTTCGTAGATCAGCTTGCAGATTTGCGTAAACAGATTGATAAAATAGATGACATTTTATTGCAGAAATTAGGTGAGCGCATGGCTATTGTTGGTAAAATTGGTGAGTTTAAACGTGACAACCAGGTAACCATCTTACAGGTAAACCGGTGGGATGCAATCATTAAAAAAGGCATCTCATTTGCAAAAGCGCTGAAACTGGATGTCAACTTCACTGAAAAATTCCTGGAGCTTGTTCATGGCGAATCTATCCGTAAACAAACTGAGATCATGAACGCAGGCAAAGCCGAACAAGGTATTGCAGCAGAAGCACATACAGAAGTTAAATCTTAACAATGAGCAAAAATGCCCTTGTTTCCTTTACCGGAAACAAACATATCAGTACAGAAATAACACTTACGGGTTCCAAAAGCGAGTGTAACAGGGCACTAATCATCAGTTCACTTAGTAAGGGGTTGGTGAAAGTTGACAATGTGTCCGACGCGGCTGATACAGTTACCCTGAACAATATATTAAACAATATCTCGCATGACAGCCCACATCAGCAAACCGTTGATGTGGGGCCTGCGGGAACCGCAATGCGTTTTTTAACTGCCTACCTTTCTGCATTGCCCGGAAAATTCTTTTTAACAGGAACGGAACGAATGAAGCAGCGTCCGATAGGCATTTTAGCTGAAGCGCTCAAAGCTATTGGTGCAGATCTATCTTACGCCCAACAGGAAGGATATCCCCCATTGCTAATCAATGGGCCTCTGCAGCAAAGCACAGACACTGTTAAGATCAAAGGGGATGTGAGCAGCCAGTACCTCTCGGCATTGCTAATGATCGCCCCAATGCTTCAGCAGGGCTTAACCTTGCAAATTGAGGGTGAGCTCACCTCAATTCCCTATGTAAAGATGACCCTGGATATGCTGGAAGAAGCAGGAATTTCACACAGCTGGAATGACAACAGCATCACCATCAAACCCCAGTCTTTTAAACCTGCTGTATTGGCGGTAGAGCCTGACTGGAGTGCAGCCTCTTACTGGTACAGTATAGCTGCACTGGCAGCTGAAGCGCAGATCGATCTTCCCTATCTGAAAAGCAAAAGCCTGCAGGGCGATAGCCGGATTCGTGAGATCATGGTAGCTTTCGGTGTCGGGACCAGTAAGACGGATAAAGGTATAGCTATTACAAAGACCGGTCAAAATTTCAGCGATGACATACTCGATTTAAAAGACTGTCCGGACCTGGCACAAACCATTATCGTATGCGCCGCAGCATTAAAGAAAAACCTCACTTTTACAGGTTTGGAGACACTTAAGATCAAGGAAACAGACCGTATTCTCGCACTGCAAAATGAGCTTTCTAAAATCGGTGTAATGCTGACAGAAGATAATCTTATTTATACCTTAAATTGCGATAAGCTTAATTTCCCTGACCGGGTAAGTTTCAAAACTTATGAAGACCACAGGATGGCCATGGCATTTGCTCCGTTAAGCCTGCTCATCAATGAAGTCATACTTGAAGACATGGACGTGGTAGAAAAGTCTTATCCGGACTTCTGGAAAGATTTACAAAAGGCGGGATTTACAGTTAAGGAAATTTAATCAGATCAATAAACACCTAATAATTTTAAAATGGCAGGTAATACATTCGGACAAATATTTCGCATCACGACGTTTGGTGAATCACACGGAGTTGCGATTGGTGTAATCTTAGACGGTTGTCCTGCGCAATTGCCTGTTGACCTTGATTTCATACAGTCGGAACTGGACAAACGCAAACCAGGACAATCCAGGATCACCACACAGCGAAAAGAAAGTGACATGGTACAGATCCTGTCGGGAACTTTTGAAGGCAAAAGCACGGGTACACCTATAGCCATGTTAATCCCCAATGAAGACCAGCGCAGCAAAGACTACAGCCACAATACTGATGTCTACCGGCCTTCTCATGCCGATTACACTTACGATGCCAAATATGGCATCCGCGACCATCGTGGTGGCGGCCGTTCTTCTGCAAGAGAAACTGCAGCCAGGGTAGCTGCCGGTGCAATTGCCAAATTACTTTTAAAACATCATGGCATTGAGATCTTTGCCCATGTTTCCTCGGTAGGAAAAATACAGGCTCCGCATTTGGCAAGCAGCGATATCAGTGAATTGCTGGCTGTTCGTGAGGACAACATTGTTCGCTGTGCAGATCCGGCTACAGCAAATCAAATGATTGAATTTATAGATGGCATAAGGAAAGATGGCGATACTGTAGGCGGAAAAATTAATTGCATCATCAGAAACTGCCCTGTAGGTCTCGGAGACCCTGTATTCGACAAGCTCCATGCTGACCTTGGAAAAGCCATGTTAAGCATCAATGCGGTGCACGGCTTTGAATACGGTTCAGGATTTAGCGGAAGTGAAATGAGGGGATCTGAGCACAACGATATCTTCCTGCCAAACCAGGCTGGCGCACCAAAAACACTAACAAATTTCTCAGGTGGAATTCAGGGGGGCATCTCCAATGGAATGGAGATCAGCTTTACTGTAGCATTTAAACCTGTAGCCACGATCATGCACAATCAGCAAACCATAAACGCTGCAGGAGAGGCGGCAGAAATTAAAGGAAAAGGCCGGCACGATCCGTGTGTAGTCCCAAGAGCAGTGGTCATTGTTGAAGCAATGGCTGCATTGGTACTCGCAGATCATCTGCTTAGAAACAAAACAACTAAACTGCAGTAACAAACCTTCGTATACATGAAAAGCCGTGCATCAGTCTCTTGCACGGCTTTCTTATTTCAAAAACAGGTCAATCAAATCCTGTCTATCAGAAAATGGCGGGATACTTAGCCGGGTTACTTTCGTTCATCATATTGTAAATCTCTTCTATTACATCATCTGCTGAAGGCTTACTGAAATAATCGCCGTCAGAACCATAAGGCGGCCTGTGCGCTTTGGCACTTAATGTCCTTGGCTGACCGTCCAGGTGGTAATATCCATTTTGCTCCTCCAGTACCTGTTGCAAAATAAAAGCAGCACCACCTCCGGGAACATCCTCATCGACCACCAGCAGCTTATTGGTTTTTGACAATGACAAGGCGCATATCTGGTCTTTATCAAAAGGCAAAAGGGTTTGCGGATCTATAATCTCAACCGATATGCCGAGCTGTGCGAGTTCTTCAGCTGCCTCTTCCACGATCCTTAAAGTCGAACCATAAGAGATCACCGTCACATCAGTACCTTCTTTAATAACTTCAGCTTTTCCCAGGGCCACAGTGTATTCACCAACATTTTCCGGCAGCTTCTCTTTCAGTCTGTAACCATTTAGACATTCGATCAGTAATGCAGGTTCATCGGACCTGAACAAGGTATTGTACATTCCTGCCGCCTGTGTCATGTTGCGCGGAACACAAATGTGAAGTCCTCTCAAAGAACCGAGTATCATAGACATCGGCGAGCCTGAATGCCAAACCCCCTCCAGCCGGTGTCCCCTGGTCCTGATGATCAGGGGGGCTTTCTGTCCGGCCTTAGTGCGATAGGATAAACTGGCCAGATCATCACTCAGTACATTTAACGCAAAGATCAGGTAGTCCAGGTATTGTATTTCCGCTATCGGTTTCAATCCACGCAGGGCCAGCCCTATTCCCTGCCCTATAATGGTCATCTCCCTGATGCCGGTATCACTGATCCTCAGTTCGCCGTACTTCGCCTGCAAGCCGGCAAAACCCTGATTTACATCGCCAATAGCGCCAAGATCCTCACCGAATGCGACCAATCGTTTATCACGGGCAAAATTAGTATCAAAACAAGCATTTAATATTTCTCTTCCATCGACCATCCGGCTTTCTTCATTGTATGCCGCAGGCACCGGGGTGACCAGAAAAGGGCTCTCATTGCCATCGGTAAATAATTTGGAATGGTATTTATCCTCAATGAGATCTGCCTGCGCAGCATACCATTGCAGCAAAGTATCCCTTTCAGCAGATGGAGTGTTAATGGTCAGGCGCAACGCTTTTCTCACAGACGAAATGACCTCCTTACGGAACGCATCCGGTGTTGACGACAACAGGGCGGATATCTTTCTCACCGCCGGGTTTCCGTCTGCCAGGGCATTAATCATTTCCACAACCAGATCCTTTTCGCCTTTAATCGTTGCCAGAAATTCATTCCATGCTTCTTTTTGTGTATCGCGGACAAGTATCTTTGCGGAGCTTTCCAGTTCCTCAATTTCCTCTTCAGTAGCTATGGCAGATTCAATCATCCATTTACGCATCTGAACAATACAATCATATTCTTTCTCCCAGTCAAGCCGTGATTGTTCTTTATAGCGCTCATGTGAGCCTGACGTGGAATGCCCCTGAGGCTGGGTCACTTCAGTCACATGGATCAATACCGGGACATGCTCGGCCCGGCAGACGTCAATGGCGCGCTGATAAGTTTCGCACAAAGCCGGATAATCCCAACCCCTAACCTTATAGATCTCATAGCCGGGCGCATCTTCGTCTCTCTGAAGGCCTTTTAATATCTCAGAAATGTCTTCCTTTGTCGTCTGGTACTTTGCAGGCACTGATATTCCATAGCCATCATCCCAAACCGACATGGCCATAGGGATCTGCAGCACTCCCGCAGCGTTGATCGCTTCAAAGAACACGCCTTCCGAGGTAGAAGCATTGCCAATGGTACCAAAGGCAACCTCATTCCCCTTCACCGAGAAATTCTTTAAATATTCCAGCTCAGGATTCAGCCTGTATAATTTAGATGCATATGCCAAACCTACCAATCTGGCCATCTGCCCACCGGTCGGGGCAATATCTGCAGAACTGTTCTTAATTTCAGTAAGGTCTTTCCAGCTTCCGTCGGGATTGATCGAACGGGTTGCAAAGTGACAGTTCATCTGCCTTCCTGCCGATGCAGGATCAGCCTCAATGCTTGGATTGGCATACAACTGCGCAAAGAATTCTTTTAGTGTACAGATGCCGGTGGCGAACGCGAAGGTCTGATCCCGGTAGTAACCAGAGCGCCAGTCCCCGTTTTTAAAAGCTTTAGCCATTGCAATCTGCGGCAGCTCTTTCCCGTCCCCAAAAATACCAAACTTGGCTTTACCCGTCAAAACCTCCTTCCGTCCCAATAAGCTGGCTTGCCTGCTTTCATAAGCGATCTTATAATCATTAACAACAATAGTTTTGAAATCGTCAAAACTTAATTCAGAGGCATCGATTGGATTAGTGGTGAGTTTTATATCTGGCATCATAAGCAAATCGGTATATGGCAAAGATACATAAAATCTAAAGTATGACTAAACAGTGAGCGGTAATTTATATGTTGGAATACTTTTTGATTTATCACATAAAACATTAAATTTGTTTTATAAACTCACATAATATGAAAAAGCTAATACTGCTATTTACATTAATTTTAGGAATAAGTGTTGCAGCAAATGCCCAGGCTAAACCCGCTGAATTTAAGTTTGACAAGGAAACCTTTGATTTTGGAATGATCGCTGCAAACAAACCGGCTATTGTTGACTTTAAATTTACCAACACCGGAGATGAGCCTCTAATCATCAGCAAAGTGGAAACTTCATGCGGATGTACTGTTCCGGAATACACGCAAACACCCGTAAAAAAAGGTGGAACAGGTATCATTAAGGTTACATATAACCCTACAAGTACACTGCCTTTTAATAAATCCATTACCATTCTGTCTAATGCGAAAACCACTACAAAAGTGCTTTACATTAAAGGAAACGTGCCGCCGACATCAACAAAATAATCCAGCCAAGATATTTTTAATAAAAAACCTCGTTAATCAACGAGGTTTTTTACTTTTGTTCCATGCTAACTATTTCAGAGAAAGGGATTCAGATGCCTGCTTCCCCGATAAGAAAACTAACCCCGTATGCAGACAAAGCAAAAGCAGAGGGCAAGAAAGTTTACCATCTTAATATCGGACAGCCAGATATCGCTACTCCGGAGGGCATGCTCAATGCCATAAAAAACATCGACTTTAAAGTCTGGGCATACACTGCCTCGGAAGGTACGCTCAGTTACCGGACCAAACTTACAGGCTATTACAACAAACTGGGCTACAACATCAGTCCCGCGGATATACTTGTCACTGTAGGAGGCTCAGAGGCCATAACCATAGCCATGCAAACCTGCATAAACGAAGGTGATGAAGTCATCATTCCCGAACCTTTTTATGCCAATTATAATGGCTTCGCATGTATGAGCAATGTAGTTGTAAAACCTATCTTATCCTATATAGAGAACGGTTTTGCCTTACCTCCTATCTCAGAATTTGAGAAACTGATCACTCCAAAAACAAAAGCCATTTTGATTTGCAGTCCGAACAACCCAACAGGATATTTGTACTCAAGGGAGGAAATGGAAGCATTAAAAGTATTGTGTTTGAAATACGACCTGTTCCTGATGGCAGATGAAGCCTACCGGGAATTCTGTTATGACGGCAGGGAGTTTGTCTCTCCAATGCACCTGAGCGGCATTGATGAACATGTGGTCCTGCTGGATACCGTATCCAAACGGTACAGTGCCTGCGGAGCCAGGCTTGGCTGTATCATCACCAAGAATAAAGCAGTCATCCAGGCAGCTCTAAAGTTTGCCCAGACCAGGCTAAGTCCCGGCATGGTGGAACAAATAGCTGGTACTGCAGCCGTTGACACTCCTGACAGTTACTTTGAAGCCGTAAACAAAGAATATACCCTGCGCAGGGACACGCTGGTCAAAAGGCTCAACAACATAGACGGAGTTTTTTGCCCGAACCCCGGGGGCGCCTTTTATATCGTAGCCAAATTACCGATAGACGACTCAGACAAGTTCTGTCAATGGATACTGGAACACTTTGACCACGAAGGCTCGACTGTCATGATGGCACCCGCGACAGGTTTTTATTCTACCAAAGGATCCGGAAAAAATGAAGTAAGGATGGCTTATGTACTTAATACAGAGGACTTAAACAAGGCAATGGACTGCCTTGAGCATGCTTTAAAGCAATATCCGGGCAGAACTCTGGCATAATTTTAGTACTTTTGTCATCACTAACAAATGGGGCCGTCTTGGATTTGACAGGGTGGAGCTAAGTATGTTAGCATGCAGTGCGTTGTACGGAGAGCACTTTAAAGAGAACGTTCACACTATAATTGGCGAAAATAACTACGCCTTAGCTGCTTAATTTAGAATTAAATAGCTTTTGTCCCTCTGACTGCTGCGATGTTAGGTTAGAATATGGGGCATCGAAATAACAACGCTGGCAATTGTAAGGTACGGTACAATTGCGAGATAAAGTACCTAAGGTGAACGGCTAGGTCGGCTTCCAGCCCGCCAGATCCTGACAATTGATTGGAAGATAAGCATGTAGAAGGCATAATTTATCACACAACTGGACAAGGGTTCGAAACCCTTCGGCTCCACAAAAAGGGGGAATTTTAAAGTTCCCCCTTTTTTAATTTCTCATAATCGGCGACGGTGTCAATATCTATACTGCCCTGTGGAAAGGGAATCTCCGCCACATCGTAACGGTACAGTTCCAATAGTTTTTTTGCACCAGAATTCCCATTCAGCTGCAGCAATGCTTCAAAATACCGCTGTCCAAATAAAACAGGCGTCCCCAGCGTATCCGCATAGGCACAGGCAACAATGCCCATGCCGCTCTCCGCTTCTTTTTCAATCAATCGCCGGAACAGCTGCGCCGACACATACGGCTGATCGCAAACCGCAATGATCACGTTTTCCACACCGGAACCCATCATTTGCAATTTTAACATACCTGCAGCAATGCCGGAGCCCATACCTTTTTGCCAGTGCGCATTGTAGACCAGATGAATATCACAGCCAGTAAGTTCAGCCGAAACCTCCGTCGAATAAGCTCCCGTCACTACAATCACCGGGCTTAATTCAGCGCTATCCGCTTCCCCTGTGATCCGCCGTACCAATGACCGGCCCTGATACAATAAAGTCTGCTTCGGCACTCCGAGTCTTGATGAATTACCTGCCGCCAATAGGATCACCGCCGTACCTTTCATAAAACTTAACTGGATAAGGAGCTGTGAATACCATGTTCCTTATCCTTTAAGGAAGTACCTGATCTTCGGCGCAGGACCGTATTGATCTCCGCTACAATAGACACGGCAATTTCCTCAGCTGTTTCAGCACCAATGTCCAGGCCAACAGGCCCGTGAATTAAAGCCAGCTGTCTTGCATCCGGAACAACACCATCATTGCTCAATTCATCAAGCATGCGCTGCAGTTTTTTCTTTGGCCCTAAAACACCTATATAAGCACAATTCTCAGTGACCAGCTGCTTTAGCAGGGCCAGATCATAATTATAATTATGGGTCATCAGCACAAAAAAAGCATGCTCACCGGTCCCTGTTTTTTTCAGCACCTCATCTGGCTTTGCCACCAGGACCCGGTCCGCCTTCGTAAAACGCTGTGGGGTTGCGTGCGACACTCTTCCATCAACCACTGTCGTATGCCAGCCCAGCACAGAAGTAATGTCTACAAGGGGCTGCACGTCATTTCCTGCCCCTGCAATGATCAGCTCAAGCGGCGCGGGGATAAATTCAATAAAACCGGTAACAGCCTGATCGTCGTATTGAAATGTTCTGAAATCTGAAGCCTTGTTTTGCAATGCCGCTTCTGCAGCAATAGTCAGGCCGGACTGAAGCGTACCAGTCAACGCAGTTCGCAAAATACCTTTTTGGTACAGTAAACTCGTCCCTGGCTGCTGCAATTGATCTAATGAAAAAAGAGTAGCAATAACCGAGTCTTCATTGCTGTTAACCAGCTCCTGCAATAAGCGGATCGGGTTGAAGAGCTGATCAGCCATTATTGGTTCAAATAAAATATGAACAACACCATTACAACCTAGCTGTATCCCCAGTTTAGCATCATCTTCATCAGTAGTATCATAAGTGACCAGCTTATTTTGCTGCTGCACAATTGCCGACAACGCCTTCCTCAGCGCATCACCCTCCAGGCAGCCACCACTAATGGCACCAGTCAGCTCTCCTTCTTCAGTAATCAGCATTCTCGCACCGGGCCTGCGGTAAGAAGAACCTTCAACATGTACTACTGTAGCCAATGCTGTTTTTTTCCCTTTCTTTGCAGCCTTTTCAAAGCTCTTTAAAATAGCCCTTATTTCTTTCATAGATTAAATTCTTTTAAGCCAGCTTACCCGAGGGCAATAAAGGCAGAGTCTTAAGACCAATGCCACTGGCTTCTAAAATAGCATTACGGATAGCCGGTGCCACACCGACAATCGGTGCTTCACCAGCACCGGCAGAAGGCAGATCCACCCTGTTTATCATGACGATATCGATGCCGGGCACATCTTTAAATCGGGGCACCCGGTAGGCCGAAAGGCTTGCGTTAAGTATTTTTCCCTCTTCAAAATCTATACGCTCAAACAAAGCGCCGCCCAGTCCCTGGACGATAGCACCGAGAATCTGATTTTCGAGGTGATGCGGATTGACAATAGCCCCGCATTCAAAAGCAGCTGTCAGGCGAACAATTTCTACAGACCGGTCGGCTCCGATTGCCACTTCCGCACACGTCGCCACATAGCCGCCTTTTTCAAAACCACAGGCGATGCCGTAACCCCGACCCTCCATACGTTTCCCTGAGTTCCAGCCGAATGATTTAGCCGCAGCCTCCAGCACAGCCTTTAATCTTGGATCATCCAGGTTTTTCAGCCTATACACCAGCTGATCCATACCAGTCATCCTGGCCATATCCGCGATATGAGATTCACGCGCAAACACATTCGCCGTCGAGGCCAGTCCCCGGTATGATCCTTGTTTCAGCGGTGTACGCGACGGATGATACGCAATTTCTTTCCTCGCAATCCGGTACTGCGTATCGAGACCGGCGTTTCCTGAATTGTAATTGTCAAATCTCCAGGCCTTGATCTCCCCGTTTTTATTGAAAGCACTGCTGACTTTAATCACACCCGCGGGCCTGAAATATGCCCAGGTAAACTCTTCCTTCCTGGTCCAGACCAATTTTACAGGTTTCCCGGACGCCCTGGCCAGACGTGCAGCTTCCGATGCAGCTTCTGCGCTGTGTTTCCCGCCATACCCAGAACCTGTATCCGGCACGATCACCCTGACCTTTTCTTTAGAAATATTAAATTCAGCGGCAAGATGATCCTGAACACCAAACGGACGCTGAGTGCCCGTCCAGACCGTCAATTTTCCATCATTCCATTGGGCAAGGGCAGCTCTTGGCTCTAATGGGACATGTGCTATATAATCGACCGTATATGTAGCATCCAGCTTCATTTCCGCTCCATCAATGGCTTGCAGCCCATCAGCTGCCTTCTCTTTGTTCTGGTTAGTCGTATTCCGGACCAGGTAATCAAACAACTCTGCTCCCGATGGCTGCTTTGAAGTTTCCCAGTTTGGCTTAACAGCTGCGATCGCTTTATCTGCCGTTTCAAGGGTGGGAGCAGCTACCCCGATGAAATTCCCTTCCTGAAGAACAACCGCCCCAGGAATAGACTTAGCAGCACTCAGGTCTGCATTCACAAGTCTGGCCCCGTAGGCCGGCGGCCGAAGCACCCTGGCATACAGCATACCCGGCAAAACCATATCAGAAACATACTTGTGCTCCCCGGTGATGAAAGACCGGCCATTCACCTTAGGCATGGTTTTCCCCGCAACCTTCCAGTCAGCAGCATTTATAAAAGCCACCTGCTCCGACACAGGCATCAATATCTGCCGGCCTTTGGTCAGCTGACCATAACTCATCTTTTTTCCGCTTTGCGGATCGCTGACTGCACCAGCGTCTGTTTTTAGCGAACTCACATCAACCCCCCATAATCCGGCCGCCATTTCCAGCAATGCCTGCCTGGCCGTAGCTGCTGCTTTGCGAAGCTGCGTACCCATTTGAGGCGTACTTCGGCTACCGACTGTCCCAAAATCAGCCGGCACCAGGTCCGTATCCCCCATGATCATTTTAACAGATGACATCGGCACATGTAGTTCTTCAGCTACCTGCTGAGACAACGAAGTCCGGATATTCTGGCCCACTTCAACTTTGCCTGTAAAAACATTTATAGTTCCATCTTCGGCAATGTGTATCCAGGCACCTACCTGATCTGCAGGAACAGGTCCGACCAGCCCCGCCTCTGTACCTTCAGCAAATGCCAGTACATCCTGAAAAACAAAGACAACAGCCAGTCCACCTCCAAACAGCCTGAAAAACTTACGCCTGTCCATTTCAAATGGCATTTCCATATCCTTGCTTTCCATCATTTATTGTTTAGAAGATTAGCGGCCAGTTTGATGGTCTTAATAATATTTGGATACGTACCACAACGGCAGATATTGCCATTCATCGCCGCAACGATCTCGGCATCACTTGGCGAAGAATTTTGGTTCAGTAAGGAAATTGCAGACATGACCATGCCGGATGCACAATAAGAGCACTGCAATGGGTCCGATTGCAGGAAAGCCTCCTGCACTGGGTGAAGTACCCCATTTTTTTCGAGTCCTTCAATCGTAACGACCGCTTTTCCTACCGAAGAACCGGCAGAAGTAATACAGGAATGCACCGGTTTCCCGTCGATGTGAACGGTACAAGCCCCGCAAGCCCCCTCTCCGCATCCGTATTTGGTCCCGGTGAGTCCCAGCTCATCGCGCAAAACGTTTAACAAACTGATCTCCGCACTGACATAAACTTCCCGGCGTTTACCATTTATCGTAAGTACCATGTCCTTTAAGCAAATTAGTATAAAAGTAAATTTACTAATTTATGGCATGATAATCTGTTATATCTTCTTTACAGAAGCAGCAGCAATCCAGCCCACATTTCCATTGGGAAGCCCGACCTTGATCCATCCGTCATTTTGTTCTTTAACACTTACCTTTAAGCCCTCATGGATCACAAATAAAGTCTTAAAACTCTCTTTAGGGCCACTTTTCACATTGACCGTACCAGAAAAAACCACCGCCTCATTGCTGCCCTTTAAATAACTTGTCTGCAGACCGGCCATACCAGTGATCAGCAAGGCGAGTACCAGCAGACCTATCCCGGAGTAGAAGGCAGGTCGCTTTATAGCGATGGAAACAGCGAAAAGATAGACAATCAATAATATAAAACCCAGCAAAAATCCCATTACGCTCAGCACAGACAATACCTCTGCGGAACAAAACAAGATAAAAGACCGCCACCATTTGGTCAGAAAAAATTCGGGCACCGCATCGATCTTGTCCGCTATCTTCAGGTTTGCCAACTGGATATTGACTTGAATGTCTTCATCTCCGGGCGATAATTTGCCAGCCTTTTCATAGTTCAATACAGCCAGCGGGATTTCATCCTGCTTATAATAGGCATTACCCAGGTTAAAGTATACATCAGCAGAAAAATATCCGGCAGCCAGCACCTGCTCGTAAGATGCAGCAGCCTCTTTATATTTCCCCTTTGCGTACAGGTCATTCCCTTTCACAAACAGACTTTCAACTTTTTCATTTGCCTGTAAAAACAAAGGAAAGATAAACAGCAAAGACAGTATATATTTATTTCTTACCATAACCTTATCCATGATTTTCAACATCACTAATGATATTTTTAGCTTTATCAAATACTTCCTGTTCAGATGTTCCCGACACCGGTGCATACCTTGCCATTTCGCAGAGGTCCAGGGTACTGGTCAGCTGCAGGATCAGTTCTTCATTTACAGCCCTCGCCCTGAGTTTCCCGCCGATATTTTCCCGGTTCAGATCCGCAGCAGAAATATTCAGCTTATCGCTCAGATAACCGTACAGACCTTTGTAAATATCCTCGTAAAAAGCATTTCTATTGCCCTCCAGCAATTGCTTTTTCGCATTGGCCAGATGCTTGGCGGCCACCTTACTGGCATTCCTGCCTTTCACAATGACCTGGTCTTTATTTTGCTCCCTGTACCATTTTCTGTATCCAAAAGCACCTAAAAACATGATCGGACCAAGGCCGAGCAAAGCATAATACCAGCCTGAGCCATAAAATTCATCCCCTTCCCTGCGCAAGGATCCGTCTCCGCTCTTGATGTACCTGATGTCATTGCCAAGCGCTTTAATGTCCTGCTGACCACCAGAATAAGCAACAACGCCCGATCCTGGCGCACCTTTCGCCACCTTCACCGGGAATGGGCCTGTAGACAAGGTCACATAGCGGCCGGTAGCGGGATTAAAATAAGAAAACTTCAGCGCATCAATGGTATAATTACCTTCATGCCGCGGAATCAGTAAATAACTATATTCCCTGCTGCCTGAAACACCATTCAGGCTCTCCGTGATCTGATCGGTCACCTTAGGGTCGTACTTTTCGATATCAGGCGCAAGGTTCAGTTCAGGCGCTCTCAGCAATTTAAGATTACCAGAACCGGTGATCTTAACCGTATAATTAAGCGCCTCATTTGCCCTGATGGCCGATTTATCCAAAGTAGCACCGATAGAGAAATTACCAACCGCACCCTGGAAACCAGCAGGTTTACCCGCATCCGGGAGCGGTTTAACATGGATCGTTACCGGCAGGCTCTTTATTTTATATTTCACATCCTCATACGAACCACCTCCAAAGAACTGTTCAATAGGATCATTTGAGGGCGTAGTCTGCCTCACCACAAAGGTCATTCCCAAAGGATCAAGGATTAATTTTCCGAACCGCTCAGGAAACAGGATCACTTCTTTCAGTACAGCCACGTGGTACCGCTGTCCCTTGTATTCTTCAACCGTCCACTCTACATTCTGATTGTTACGCTTGATCTCCTGGCTCCAGAACCCATTAAAATCGGGCAGTTTATCCGGCATATTGTCTACAATATTGATATTTGCATACAGTTTATAGCTCACTGAGATCTGCTCCCCCTGGTACACATTCGTCTTATTGGCCACGGCCCGTAGAAACAAGCGTTTGGAAATGTCAGATGAACTGCCGCCCGCCCTGGCAGAAGACGAACCGCCCCCCGCCTGCTGCTGTGGAACAGCTCTTCCCTTTACCACCTTGATTTTTACAGGATTAGAACGGTACTGTTTGCCGTTTATGGTCATAGACGCCGGACCGATCGTATATTCCCCCTCCCTGGTACCTATCAATATATAGCCGACGGAAATATTTACGGTAGTAGCCCCGTTCACTGAACTGAAACTGGAGGACTGATTGGGTCCGCCCACTACCTGGAAACCATTAAACGCCGGTGGATCAAAAGCTTCGGGACTCCCGTTCGTTGAAAATGTGATCTCAAACTGCTCGCCCGTTCCAACCTGGCCCGAACTCACAGATGCTGTCACCTTTATAGCCTGTCCGGATCCAAGGGCCGACCATAAAAGCAATACTGATAATAAATAATATTTAATTTTCATCACCCCCAATATATATCCTTTACCAGTCTTTAACAATACGTCCCTTCACCCCTTTTGCCTTTTTACTTTTGAGCTTATCCTGGGTGTTCTTCTCTTCATTTTTTAACGCTTCCAGCATCCGTTCCGCATCCTCCTTACTCAGCTGATCCGGCCTTGGCTGCTGACCCTGCTGATCTTGCTGGTCTTTTTTATCCTGATCCTTCTTATCCTTATCTTGTTTATCCTTATCGTCCTTCTTGTCCTGGTCCTTTTTATCCTTATCGCTCTGGTTCTTGTCCTTGTTCTTCTGGTCTTTTTTGTCCTTATTCTTGTCTTTGTCCTTGTTGTCTTTATCTTTCTGCTGCTGCTGTTTCAGCTTTTCCATCGCATAAGCCAGGTTGTAACGGGTCTCGTCGTCCTTCGGATTGTTCATCAGCGATTTTTTATACGCCGCAATACTTTCCTCCAGTTTTTTAGATTCCAGCAAAGAATTCCCAAGATTATGATAGGCCTGTGCTTTTACCGCCTTGTTATCAGATGACGACGCGATGTCGGTGAACTTCTGGGCAGCATTGTCAAACTTCTTTTGCTTAAAGAGTGCATCCCCCAGGTTAAAGTTACCCTGCACAGACTCCTTTGATTTTTCCACGGACCGGCGGTAACTCGCCTCGGCCTCGGCATATTTCTTTTGCATATACAGTTCGTTGCCCTTGTGTATATACTTTTTCTCCTGCTGCGCGTACAGCGCAAAACCCTGTAATAAAATACAAGCGACTATGATCAGCTGTTTCATGACTTCTTGACTTCAAACAAATTCAACTCACTCAGTCTTAAGTTTCTGCGGCTGGAGATGAAAAACTCCAGAACCAGCATCAACACTGCAAAGGCCAGGAAAAACTGAAACCTGTCCTCATAATTCTTAAACATCTTGCTGTTATAAGTCTTTTTTTCCATTTTAGCTACCTGATCCATGATCAGGCCCAGACCGCTATTGGCATTGGACGCCCGCACATAAATACCACCACCCGCAGCAGATATTTCTTTACACATCGGCTCATTTAGCTTGGTTACTACAGTTTGTCCCTTTTCATCCTTATGAAAGCCAACCGGGCTGCCATTGCTGTAGATCGGTACCGGCGAACCCTCAGGTGATCCCAGACCGATGACATGGATGGCTACATCCTTTTCTGCTGCCCTTCTTGCGGCACCAACAGCGTCATCTTCATGATTTTCGCCATCTGTCATCAGGATCATGGCTTTACCCGATCCGTTTACCAGGTCAAAAGACTTCATTCCCATATCAATAGCCGCACCTATAGCAGTGCCTTGTGTAGGCACAATATCTGTGGTAATGTTGTTCAGGAATAATTTGGCCGCAGAATAATCTGTCGTAACCGGGAGCTGCACATAAGCCTCACCGGCGAAAATGATGATCCCAATCCGGTCATTGTGCAGGTTGTCTATCAACTGTGAAACCGCTCTTTTTGCATTCTCCAACCGGTTAGGTGCCAGATCCCCGGCGAGCATACTATTGGAAACATCCAGCAATATCATCAGGTCAGAGCCCATGCGTTTGCCCTCTTCCACCTTAGTCCCGATCTGCGGATTGGCTGCCCCAATCACTACAGAAACATAAGCCAGCAGGAAAAACAGGAACTTCAGTCCGGGCCTTGTAAAAGAAACTTCCGGGATCATCTTTAGCACAGTTGCCCTGTTGCCCAGCAAAGCCAGAGCCTTCCTTTTCCAGCGGCGAACCACAAAAAATAAGATCACCATCAATGGTACCGCAGCCAGGGCCCACAAAAACGCTATGTGTTCAAAACGTAACATATCTTAAGTTAAAGCTCCTTTAAACCATGTATTTTTTAATAAGAAATCCAGCAGCAAAAGTACCAGGGCAAGCAGCGCAAAAGGCAGAAACCTTTCCGTCTTTTTATGGTACTGGGTTACCGCAATCTTCGCCTTTTCCAGCTTATCGATCTGCTGATAGATCTGTTTTAATTTCTCATTGTTGGTCGCACGAAAATACTGGCCACCTGTTATTTTCGCAATATTGGAAAGTGTGGACTCATCAATGGTCACCGGAACCTGCTGGTATTGCACCCCAAAAGGCGTTTTCATAGGATACGGCGCGTAGCCTTTGGTACCGACCCCAACGGTATACACCCTTACATTCATCTGTTTGGCAATCTCCGCAGCAGTAGCCGGCGGAATAGATCCCGATGTATTTGAGCCATCAGTCAGTAAAATGATGACCTTACTCTTGGCCTCACTTTCCTTCAGCCGGTTCACCGCCGTAGCGAGGCCCATCCCTATCGCCGTACCGTCCTCGATCATTCCGTTGGTAATGTCTTTGAACAAGTTGATCAGCACATCATGGTCAATCGTAAGCGGACACTGCGTAAAGCTCTCACCACTGAAAACCACCAGGCCGATCCGGTCATCCGGTCTGTCCTTTATAAAATCAATCGCTATATTCTTTCCCGCTTCCAGGCGGTTGGGTTTCAAATCCTCGGCAAGCATGCTGCCCGAAATATCGGTCGCGATCACAATGTCTATTCCCTCCGTGGTGGTATCCTGCCAGCTCAGTGCAGACTGCGGCCTTGCCAGCGCAACAATCAGGGCAATCAAAGCGAGCGACTTCAGCACAATGCTGTAATGCCGCAAAAAAAGATAGCTGCTTTTTACTTTCAGAAATCCGGACATCGCCGACATCCGGAGCGAACCCTGCAGCTTTTCCTGGCGCCAGATGTACCAGCCCACCATTACCGGGATCAGCAACAGCAGCCAGAAAAAACCCTTATTGGCAAATTCAATACCTTTAAACCAGTCCATTCTCATCCTGTACTTTATTTCCACCCTTATTTTCTGATGCTATACCAGGCAACTGGTCCTGCATCCTGGTCTCTTGTATAAAACCGATGGCATCATCCATTGACTGCTCATTTTCGTGACCCGCCGGCACCGCCTTCGCAAATTTCACCAGGTCTGCCAGCAACAGAATCTCTTTCAGTGAATTCCTGCTTTTCTCCGGCATTTTTACGGCTTCCAATCCCGAAAGGATCTCCTCAGATGTCTGCTCCTGAGCGCTGATCAGGTATCTTTTTTCCAGGTATACCCTGATGATATCGGTCAGTTCACTATAATAGGCCTTTACTTCACCCTGCTGCCACAATTTCTTCTCCTTCAAAGCAGAAAGCTGTTCCAGTGCAATAACATGCCCCGGTACCAGCGGCACGCTTTTTTCAACAACAGGCTTTGGCTTCCTTATTTTGCGGAAGTAATACCAAACTCCGAACAGCAACAGCAAAACAGCCAGCCCCAGAACCACCCAGTACCAGTTGTCCCTGAGCCAGTCCATAAAGGTATACGAAACCGCCAGCGGCTGTTTAATGTCGTAGATCGCTTTGGTGGTATCGACCGCGACCGCCTTTACTTCAAGCGGTTGCGCTTCTGTTGCGAAGGTCTTGCCCCCGCTCTGAAATGTCAAAGCCGGTACCATCTGCAGTCCCGGATCAAAAGAAGTGATCACGTACGATCTGCTGATCAGTTTGAGACCCGGTCTGTTCTTATCAGTTAGTGTATCGGCCTTGCCTGCCGAAACAATCTGCACTTTGGCAGAAAGCGTATCCGCCAGTAACGGAAAATTCACCGTACCATTTGCTGGCAGTTCAGCCGACAGGTGCAGCACCGTCTGGTCACCCAATAAAATACTGGTCTTGTCCAGCCTCGCATTGACTTTTATCTCCTGTGCATGCCCCTGGTAAACCGTTCCAAGGCAGAGCACCATTAACCATAAGCAACTAAAATTTACAATCTTCATCATCGCTCTATCTTCTGGCTCCCCGTTTTTTAAACAATGTCATCAATGGCTTTACATACGATTCATGCGTACCGATCTGTGTAAAATCCACACCCGACTTTTTAAATACATTTTCCAGCCTGCCTTTGCGCTCCAGTGCCGCCGATTTAAAAGCATAGCGAACCTGCTTATCGCCTGTATTCACCCATGCGATCTGTCCGCTCTCCTCATCCCTCACCGGGATCAGCCCAAGGTCAGGGAACTCTTCCTCATGCACATCAAAAAGCCTCAGTCCCACCACATCGTGCTTTCTGCCGGCGATCTTCAGTTCGCTCTCAAAAGTATCACTGATGAAATCGGAGATCAGGAAGGCCGTACACCTTTTTTTGATCGCACTGGTAAAATACTGAAGCGCCTGCGCCACATTCGTACCCTTATGCTGTGGTTTAAAATCGATCAGTTCCCTGATGATCATCAGAATATGCGACCTGCCTTTTTTCGGCGGAATGAATTTTTCTACTTGGTCGCTGAAAAACAGCACGCCCACCTTATCGTTGTTCTGTATCGCAGAAAATGCCAGAACCGCACAAATCTCTGTAGCCAGCTCCTGCTTCTGCTGGATCTGTGTACCAAAATTCTTCGACCCGCTCACATCCACCAGCAGCATTACCGTCATTTCCCGCTCCTCATCAAATACCTTTACATAAGGATGGTTAAAACGGGCTGTCACATTCCAGTCTATCGTCCTGATCTCATCGCCCATCTGGTATTCACGTACCTCGCTAAAGGCCATACCCCGGCCTTTGAAGGCTGAATGGTATTCACCGGAAAAGATCTGATTGCTCAAACCCCTCGTCTTGATCTCGATCTTCCTTACTTTTTTTAACAGGTCCTTGGTATCCATAAACTATGGTACTTCAATAGCATTCAATATTCCTGTAATGATCTTTTCAGTGGTATAATCTTCCGCCTCAGCTTCGTAGCTCAGACCAATGCGGTGCCTCAGCACATCATGGCATACAGCCCGCACATCTTCAGGGATCACATATCCGCGTCTTCTGATAAAGGCGTAGGCTTTAGCCGCCAATGCCAGATTAATTGATGCCCTTGGCGATGCGCCAAAACTGATCAGGTTTTTATAATCCGCCAGCTTATACTGCTCCGGGAAACGGGTAGCAAATACAATATCAATGATATACTGCTCGATCTTTTCGTCCATATATACATCTTTTACGACCTTTCTCGCACGAATGATATCGTCTGTATGCAGGATCGTATTTGGCTTAGGCATGCCCTGCGGGGCAATATTGGCCCTCATTATCTTTTTTTCGTCCTCACGCTGAGGATAACCGATCACCACCTTGAGCATAAACCTGTCTACCTGTGCTTCAGGCAAAGGATACGTTCCTTCCTGCTCGATCGGGTTTTGTGTAGCCAGTACTAAAAATGGTTCCGGAAGTTTATAGGTCTCATCACCCAAAGTCACCTGACGCTCCTGCATGGCCTCCAGCAAGGCACTCTGCACCTTGGCCGGTGCCCTGTTGATCTCATCCGCAAGGATAAAATTGGAGAACAAGGGTCCTTTTCTAACTATAAATTCTTCTTTCTTCTGGTTGTAGATCATTGTACCGAGCAAATCAGCCGGCAACAAGTCGGGCGTAAACTGAATACGGCTGAAACCGGCATCAACGCACTTCGATAAAGTATTGATGGCCAATGTCTTTGCCAGTCCGGGCACACCTTCCAGCAGGATATGACCGTTGGCCAGCAGGCCGATCATCAACCGTTCTACCATGTAGCGCTGCCCTACAATCACCTTGTCCATCTCTAAAAACAGGAGATCAATAAAGGCGCTTTCCTTTTGTATCATTTCGTTCAGCGCACGGATATCTGTGCCGTACGATGAATTTTCAGTAATAATATTTGCTTCTTCCATTTCGGATACAATTTTTGAGTGGCGAAAATTAGGCAAACCTTATACTTCCTGCAAATTATAAGCTGAATAGTAAATGTTAAAATATGTTAAAGTCTCCTTCCTTCTTGTGCTATCTGTTTATGATGCGTTTAAAATGATCTTACTCTTTAGTAAGTATTGAGTAAGGTTTGCTTAAGGGTTGGTTAAGGTTTGGTTAAGCTAGAGCTTAATCAAACCTTTCCAAAAGCTTAACGATTAGTTGTTAAAAAAATAAAAAATGAGCATACTATATTGAACGCATATTGAACACGCGTGCTTTTTACAAAAGAATTTTGCTTAAAATTGCCAAAAAAATCAATTATGTTAGCTCACCACGTTTTATTCTGGCTTAAAGCCGACACTACAGCAGACCAAAAAGATGCATTTAAGAAGGGTCTCGAATCACTGGAAAACATTGAAACTGTAAAAACATTTCACATTGGCACTCCCGCCCCGATAGACCGTCCTGTTGTAGATACTACCTATACATTTTCACTGACCATTATTTTTGAAGATCTTGCCGGACACGATGTTTACCAGGTACACGACCTGCACAAAGCATTCTTAGATCAGTTCCGTGTTCTGTTTGAGAAGGTTGTCATTTACGACGCGCACTAGTAAAACGGTACAGAGGCGTTTATCCCTCAAAGGATTGCTCATTTAATTTCAACAGCGATCATATTGCTGTTTCTGCTGCCCCGGAATGGTTCCGTTCGCAGGGACAGGATCAATTTATATTTCCCGGCAGTTGCAGGTGCTTTAATGGTACCTGCAACTTCTGCCGAAGCTCCTGCGGCAATGTTCAATTGCTCAAGATCGGCATGTACAGGCTGGAAATCTTCCGTAACATCATCCTTTTTAAAGCTGTATTCCAGGTAACATTTCCACTTTTCATTTTTATTGCCCAGCATTATCAGTTCATGATATGGATTGCTGATCTTCAGCTTTAAGGTGCGGAGCTCCCCTGTTTTCCAGTCGGCGGGCACAGTAAGCGGGTTTACCGAAACCTTCTGGTACATTCTAACATGGTCTATCCATGTTCCGTAGTAAATGCCCTTTTCCGTTCTGATGGTATCCTGCGCGGTGTATTCACTATATTCATTGTCCAGGACCAGATAAGCTTTTTTGTGCCGGATACTGTCTTCAAGGGGCCAGATGTCGTACTGATTTTTCCGGTAATTGCGGGAATCATAACTGAAACCTTTAGTACTGCGTGTATAATAATTGTACCTTGAAGGTGCCTGAAATGAATCGTAAAAAATCACAGGATAGTTACCGGCTTTTTGCCGGATTTCCTTTGCCCACTCTTCATTGCCAAAATAATAAGCCACTATTTTTACTTTTTTCAAAGCATCGAGCGGAATAATAA
Organism: Pedobacter ginsengisoli; assembly: GCF_030244015.1. Classification (GTDB taxonomy): domain Bacteria; phylum Bacteroidota; class Bacteroidia; order Sphingobacteriales; family Sphingobacteriaceae; genus Pedobacter; species Pedobacter ginsengisoli. Next base: position 747,096 of record NZ_JASSYX010000001.1, on the reverse strand, counting down.
GGACCAGTCGTATCAGGATCACCAAAGCGATATTGGTGATAGCGAGCCGTTCAAGCCACCTTGGCACCGGTCTGACCGCTAAAGCAATACAGGCCAGCATGAAAAGACATAGCATTGCCGGTAAGGTCCAGTGGGCTTCTACCCTGCCTTTAAGCGTACTGAAAAGGAAGAAAATAAATATCCCGTAAAAGTTAAATTTAAGTGCCCTGATGAAACCATCTGATGTTTTCAATACAGCAGCAGAACGGTACAGGTACCAGCCGACCAGAGGTCCGGCGAGTGCCAGTTGTGCCAGTAGGTATTCGGTCGTATACCGGAATTTATAAAAAGCAGCTGAACGGTCGATCACATGGTAATAAAAAGACGGATAATTGTTTTGTACCTGCCACCGGATGTGGGGGAGAAAGACCAGTACGGAAAGGAGCACAATGCCCCAGAATGAACGTCTCCGAAGCAATTTGAGGTTAGAGATCACCGTAAAGAAAAGCACAAGTATGGCATGGTATTTACTGTAGAGCAGGCAGGCGATCACCAGGGAAAGCGCCAGCGCCCACTTCCAGTTGTCTTCCTTTTCATAGCGCTGGTATGCATAAAAGAAAAGAACGGTAAAAAATGCCAGTGGCGCATCTGGTGTCGTGATAAAGCCATAAACATGAAACAATACCACAGATCCGAACAGAAGAATGAAGTGCTTTATGTCGACCGCATAGGGCTTTAAGATCTGCCAGAGGATATAGACAGACAAAGTACTCGTCAAAACGGTCATCAACCTGAGACCCAGCGTAGATCCGGACAGGGCATCACCTATTTTGATAAACAAAGCCACCATCGGCGGATGGTCAAAATAGCCCCATTCCAGAAATCTGGAATACATCCAATAGTAAGCCTCATCTGCGTGCACTTCCACAAAGGCGGATTGTATCAGGTTGAGCAAAGCCCATACACCTAAAAAAATGAAAAGTATTTTATCGGGGCTTTTCCTGGTGGCCGGCATTAAAATCAAAGTTTAGGAAAAAATGGTTATTAGCCTGTAAAGGTATAAAGATAATTTGCAAAGAAGTTCCAAAGCGACACAAACACGATCGCGCAGGCTTTAGCCAGGTAAAAGTTCCATTTGAGCTTATCATTGAGCAGATAGATCAGCGAGTTGCTCAGTGCTAGCCCAACCGCGGAAACGACAAAGAACTTACCAAACTGAATAATATAGGCGGGATCCTGGTTGTGAAAAGTCCAGTACCGGTTTAAGCTATAGTTTGTTCCGGTAGCCACCAAAAAACCAAAGGAGTTTGAAATGTACTTATGGACTTTAAGCTTTTCCTTGAAAAAATAGGTGACCCCAAAATCCACGATCAGGCCGGAAAATCCCACCAATCCAAACTTCAAAAACTTAAAAAAGAAAGCTTTATTGAATTCTATAGCCAAAACAGGGGTCATATGGATTTCTTTCTGGCAAAAGTAAGATATAATTCTATTTTTGTAGTAAAATATGCAGGGTTGATCAATCTTTTTAAATATCAGACGCCATCTAAGTATGCCTTAGCGTTTAGGGATACCTATAGTTTTATTAATGTCAAACAAATCAAACTCCTCAGCACTGCACTGTTTGCGCTGTCTGTCTGCGTGCGGATTACTTCATTGTTCTACAGCGAAGAACTCAGACAGGTTCCCAACATCATGGAATACAACATCAGTAACCTGACCCAGCTTACTGCCTACTTTTGCTTTATCGTATTGAGTACCATAGCTATTCGTTCAAAGAACTGGACAATAACGCAGCGAAACCTGCTGACCCTCGCTTTTACGTTATTTTTACTCAGCATTACTTTTTTCATTAGCTATATCTATTCACAGCACAATACCAGAAATACACTGACTGTATTCCTGATGGGGGTAGTTATGGTGAGTATTTTCTTTTCCCTGGAATTCAAGTACATTGCGATACTTGCTGTATTTGTGGTGCTTTTGTTTGTAATTGGAATGGTGGTACCCAGTTTAAGTCCTATTCAGGGATTATTTAACGTAATTGCCGGTGTAATACTGGCCTTTGTACTGTACATCTGCTCGAGATACAGCTACTTTTTCAAATCGCAGCATTTTATACAGCTTAAGCAGCTGGAAGAGAAAAATGAGGAGATCAACAACCTGAACCGTCTGAAAGGCGAGATCCTGGCTTTTGTAGCGCATGACCTGCGTACGCCTTTAAACAATATTGAGGCCCTGAGCGGCATCGTCATAGAAGAAGAATACAGCAACCCAAAACCGGAGATGCAAATGATCCTGAGCGCTGCTGTTCATGCCAAGCACATCATCAATGACCTCATTGAGGTGGTCCAGGAAGACAGGAAGCCCCTGCAGGTTCAAAAAACAGAGATGATCTCTTACCTGGAGCGGATCTGTGTCAGCTGGCAGTCAAATGCCGACCAGCCCCGGAGGGTCGAGCTGTCGGCAAATGAAAAATCTATTGTTGCCAGCATCAATGCAACTAAATTTACCAGGGTCTTGGACAACCTGATCGGCAATGGTATAAAATTTTCTCCGCCTGACAGTCAGATTCAAATCTCCGCATCTGCAAGTAAAGGGCTTTGCACTATCCGGATTAAAGATTTTGGAATCGGAATACCGGAACATTTACAGGGAATGCTCTTTGATCAGTTCTCAAAAGCCGGCCGTCCGGGCTTGCGCGGTGAGAAATCAATAGGACTGGGACTGCACATTTCCAGGCAGATCATAGAACAGCATGGCGGCAGGCTAACCGTTGAAAGTAAAGAAAATGAAGGCACGGCTTTCACAATCTCCTTACCTGTTTTGGATTGATATCCGGAGTGCCGCTGACCTTAGTTTAAATTGAATTTGTCATTATTGATCTTCACGACATTGGAGGTGAAGATGATACCAACGATCAGAATTCCTATCACAATCGCCAGTGCGACCTGGAGTGCTGAGTACAATTTACTGCCGGACACCATAAATGCAGAGTCCTTGATCAGCTCCTGGCCAACCTGCTTTTGTATCGCCATCAGTTCGGACAATTTTTGAATGGAAAGATCTGCAGATGCCCTTCCCTGATGTTCATAAAGTTTCCTGGCAGAGGCCAGGTTCCTGTCCTTTAATAACTGTAATATATTATTTTCAGCCTGAACATTATCAGAAAGTCTGATATCCAGTTCGATGAGCTTTGCTTTTTCCTGTTTTACCAATAAGGTCTTTTTGTACTTACGCATCAGGCTGTCGATGGCAGTATTGAAACTTTTTAAATTTTCAGTGAGCACCGCCTGGTCCTCAGCCGGACGTTCAGACGAATAGAGTGCTTCTTCCAGCAATGATTTTTTTGCATTGGCTTTTTCAGCGATAAAAAAAAGATCTGTGGCCGGTATAAGGCGGTCATTGTACATGGACACAAACGATTCGTTCATGCTTTTTACGCTCTGGTCTTCGAGTAACCTGATCAAAATAGAACAGGTCATTACTGCAAAAAGCAAAGCAGCAATACGGATCTTTTGTTTAACAGAAAATGCAAGTCTCATTATAAATGGGTTAGCCCCTATTCTTCGGCAGGGGAAGTAAACATACTTTGGGCAAAATTTACTAAAAATAGTTCTTTTTTTGCTCTTGTCACACCTGTATAAAGCCACCGCAGGAAATCAAGGTCTACCATGTCATCTGTCAGGTAGCCCTGGTCAACAAATACAGCGTCCCACTGCCCGCCCTGCGCTTTGTGGCAAGTCACCGCATAGGCAAACTTGATCTGGAGTGCATTATAATACGGGTCTTCTTTGATGGCCAGAAAACGTTCCCGCTTATTGCTCAGGTGATTATAGTCCTCATTCAATCCTTCAAACAGCTTGTTGCTGAGCTCAAAAGAAAGGTTGGGCGTCTCCGCGGTGAGCGTATCCAGCATGACTTTGCAGGTAATTTCCCCGGCTTCCGGAAAATCAAGAAATTCAAGTTGAACCTCACAAAACCTGAATCCGTAACGCTCTTCAGTATTTCTTACTCTTTTGATCAGGGCCATATCGCCATTGGCAATGAAAGCAGCAGACTCATTTTCCGGCAACCAGAAATAATTGTTTTTCACCACCATGATCTGGTCTCCTCCGGTCAGTTCTTCTTCCCGGTACAAAATCCTGGCCCTGATCTGCTGGTTGTATCCGTTGGCTGATTTATTGGACCTGCAGACCACCAGTACATTCTCCATTCCAAACTTATTGTAGGCATATTCCAGCCCTTCTACCAGCTTTACGCCGTTCATCCTAAAAATATCCCTGTAATTTTTGGTGATGAATTTCGGAAGGGTAATTTGCGTTTTCTGGTCCTTATGGATCAGCTTGCGCAGCATGGTGGCATTGACCAGTATACCCGATTTCTTTTCCTGCCGTACAACTTCTTTCAGCTCAACTGCCGTTACTTTCAGTCCAAAGACGTCTTGTAAATGCTGATTGTTTAAGGCCGGACTGTCCAGACTTCCTACCGGGGGGAGCTGTGCGGTATCCCCCACAAAGACCACTGCACAGTTTTTACGGTTATACACATATTCCATCAGGTCTTTGAGCAATGAGGAGCCCGACTGAATGTTCATTTCATCAGCGATCATGGAGGCTTCATCTACGATGAACAAAGTGTGTTCTGCAAGGTTTGGCGCCAGCTGAAATGACATATCCATAGCTACCGAAGACTTCTTCCTGTAAATTCTCTTGTGGATGGTGAGCGCCTTACGACGGGTATAGGTGCTCATGACTTTGGCGGCCCGTCCTGTTGGTGCCAGTAAGACCGGCCGCAGGCCAAATCCGGGCAGTGCTTTTACCAATGCGCCTACCGATGTGGTTTTCCCGGTGCCGGCATATCCGCGAAGGATAAAGCATTGTCCATCCATCCGACCCGTTAAAAACGATGCCATCTCCGTACAGAAAACAAGCTGTTCACCTGTCGGGGTAAACTGATAGGACCGGGCGATTAGCGAAGCTTTATCCATTTAACAAATATGCAATGGTGATGTTATAGAAAAAAGAATTAATTTTGTTTACATGAACAGCAAAAATAGCATATTATTAGTTGATCCGGAGTTTGACCCAAATACAGCTGCAGATTGCGATCTATTGATAAAAGTTGGTCCGGATAGTTTTTCTTATGCCATTATTGACAAAAGCTGCAACCAGGTCAAAGCTGTTTATGATCAGCAGGAATGTGAAGATCCGGGAACTGTGTTTGCTGCAAAACTGAAAAGTGACAATTATCTGAACTTGTCTTTTAAGGCCGTAAAAGTTGCCGTATATACAGAAAATCTCATAGCTGTTCCCGATGAATTGTTTGACCCGGCAGGGCTGAACCAGTACGCAAAGTATTTTCCCGGAGAACAATCGGCTACTTTATATGTGCAGCCTCTTGCCGGTTATGGCTTTACCTCCGTTTTTAACCTGGCGGAGTTTATAGAAGATACACTGAGTGCTTCGCTGACCAGCAGCAAACGCTATGACCATTCTGCACCACTGCTGGCACTTGCCAAAGGGAATATATCGAGGTCATTGCTGCTTGACTTTACAGCAGGAAGCTTTAACGCTACCTATGTAAATGAAGGTCAGCTGGTCTTCCAAAGATGTTTTGAGACTGAGAACGCAGAGGAACTCAATTATTACCTGCTCCTGATCATTAACCAGCTTAAGATGGCTACCGCACAAACAGCAGTTCATTTAAGCGGGATCATTCATGAGGGTGACGGCAATTATCAATGTATTTCAAAATATTTCAAAGACATACATTTTAGTAAAAGCGTAAGCAATGAAATGGACAGCAGGATCCTGGATGATATGCCTGCGCATTATTACAGCAGTTTATTAGCACTTGACCTATGCGAATAATAGGCGGCAGATTAAAGGGAACACGTTTTAACGCTCCCGAAAGCTTACCTGTGAGGCCGACTACCGATATGGCCAAGGAAGCGCTTTTCAATATCCTCTATAATACTTATGATTTCGACGGCTGTGATGTGCTGGACCTTTTTTGCGGCACGGGCAACATCAGTTTTGAATTTGCTTCGAGAGGTATCCGTAAGGTTACGGCGGTAGATAAGCACCCGGGTTGTGTGTACTGGGTGAAATCGGTCATCCAGAAATATGGCCTGGAACAAATAGAGGTTCAAAAAGCTGATGTATTTAAGTTTCTGGAACATCATAAGGCACCTTACCAGATCATTTTTGCTGATCCGCCTTACGACTTGCCAACCATACCCCTCATACCAGAACTGGTCATGAGAAATAATTTACTGACCGATAACGGGATGCTGATCGTAGAACATCCTTCGTTATTGAAATTAAATAACCTCCCCGGCTATACGGAGATCAGAAGATACGGCAATTCATCGTTTAGCTTCTTTGAAAAACCCAAGTTATAATTATGAAAACTGCACTGTTTCCAGGTTCATTTGATCCCATCACCATAGCCCATGTAGACATCTTGCTGCGGGCTTTACCTTTGTTTGACAAAGTTGTGATCGGCATAGGATTAAACAGTTCTAAGCAGGGTTTTTTACCTGCGCAAAAAAGAGAGGACATCGTGCGGGCTGTTTTTTCAGCTCACGCCAATATAGAAGTGCAGTTATATGACGGCCTGACAGTCGATTTTTGCCGTAAGGTCAATGCCAGGTATATGGTGAGGGGTGTACGCTCCGTTTCAGATTTTGAATATGAAAAAGCCATCGCACAGATCAATCAGACCATGATGCCTGAAGTAGAGACCATCATCATATTGAGCAAACCTGAATATTCGGCCATCAGTTCAACTATTGTGCGCGAAATATTGCGAAATAATGGTGATGTAAGTAAGTTTCTACCCCCGGAAGCTATACCTTTTTTATAGCGGCCAGTACTGGTTTTACTACAATATTATCTGCCAAAAGTCCCCCAGCTTCCAATACCTGTACTATGGAAGGATAGGTGTTTTTCAACACTGGGCTGAGTTCAAGTTTGCTCAGCCAGCCGGCTTTTGTGATGCCCTCTTCCTTTTGAGGAATGAGCTTGGGTTCGCCTTTGACAGTCATGCTGTACCAATTGGTTTTTTTCAGCACCAGTCTATTGTCCAGCTGATAAACGTGGTAAGTTTTACACAACTTTTCATCATTGGTAAAGATCTTTACACCACACTCTTCCTCTACCTCACGCAATGCAGCTTCTTTCATTTTCTCGTCTTTTTCCACCTTGCCCTTAGGCAAGTCCCACTTTTTATTACGGAAAATGAAGAGGTAATTATCTTTGGCGTTCTTAACCAGACCGCCGGCGGCCTTGATCATTTCACAACTTTTCCTGATCTTTTTGAACAATTTTTTAGGGTCGGGATCCAGCAGGATATAGTCTTTTCCGGACACCCTTGCTAAATTTTTATAGAATATTTGGAAATCAAACTGCTGTACATCAACTTGTTGGATTTTCTTGATCTGTTTAGGCATCAAATCTGCTATAAACAAAGTGTTATCGTTAATATAAATTCTGTAATTTTGGGCCATGTATAATAAAAGTGATATTGAATTAAAGGTAGCTGAATTTTTATTACAAATTAAAGCAATAAAGTTACAACCTAATAATCCATTTACATGGGCATCTGGTTGGAAATCCCCGATCTATTGTGACAACAGGATCACGCTTTCACATCCATCGGTCAGAACTTACATCAGACAGAAGCTTACGCAGCTGATCCAGGAAGAATTTGGATCTGTCGATCTTATAGCAGGTGTAGCGACTGCAGGCATCCCGCAAGGCGCACTGGTAGCGCAGGAATTGGGACTGCCGTTTGCTTATGTACGTTCAAAAGCGAAAGAGCATGGTACAGGAAGCCTGATAGAAGGAGAAATAGTGGAAGGGCAACGTGTAGTGGTGATAGAAGATCTGATCTCAACCGGAAAGAGCAGTTTGCAGGCCGTTGAGGCGTTGAGAAATGCCGGGTTATCGGTTGCCGGTCTGGTTGCCATATTTACTTACGGCTTCGATCAGGCAGATGAGAATTTCAAAGAAGCGAAATGCCGTTATGCCACACTTTCAAATTACAATACACTAATTCAATACGCCGCTGAACATAGCTTCATTGGGCAAAACGATGTCGATCTGCTCACAAAATGGCGCAGGAACCCGTCTGAATGGGGCAAGGAACTGGAGCAACTAACTTAAGACCACAATGACAGTAATAGAAAGCACTGCCGAAATAAATTTGCCGGTGGCAAAAGTATATGCTTTTTTAGCAGATCTGAATAACCACAAGCAACTGATGCCCGAGAATATCTACAACTGGTCCTCCACAGAGGATGAAGCCAGTTTTACCATTCAGAACATGGCTAAACTCGCCATCAGGATCTCCAGCCGCATAGAAAATCAGGAACTCACCGCCTTACCCACGGAAAAACCACCGTTTGACGTAGAATTGAAGTGGACGGTTGCTGATAACGGAGCGGGTGGCACAATTGCCAAACACATCCTTTCCGCTGATCTGAACATGATGATGAAAATGCTGGCTGCGGGCCCGCTTCAGAAACTGGCAGATTATCAAACAAACAGACTGGCAGAAGTTTTAAACAACACACAAGGATAGCTCTGTTATTTGCTTGCTATTCACTAAACCCCAAACTTTCTTCCGTTCAGTTTGTTCTGTAATTTCCAGTTAAATCATTAAATAACTCTTTATGAAACTGAAACTTACCCTTATTTTTTTGCTGTCCTCATGCGCGTTGTTTACGCAGGCACAAAGGATAGCCCCGGATCAGGAAAAGGTTGAGGGCGGTGAGCTGACTATTCAGCCAATCACTCATGCCACGCTGGTGCTCACCTGCAAGAACAAGAACATTTATGTCGACCCCACAGGTGGCGCTGATGCATTTAAAGGGCTCGGCGCTCCGGATATCATCCTTGTAACGGATATTCATGGTGACCATTTTGATCTCAAGACAATCGAAGCCATCAATACCAATAAAGCGATGCTTGTTGTTCCGCAGGCAGTGGCCGATAAACTACCTGCTAATTATGACAAGGAGAAGCTGGTCATTTTGAAGAATGGGGATAAAACCGTTTTGGCTGGTATTTCGATTACTGCGTTTCCCATGTACAATCTTCCGGATGCTGAAAACGCGAATTATCATATCAAAGGAAGAGGCAATGGGTATATTTTGGAAACCGGCGGTAAAAGTATCTACATCTCAGGTGATACCGCAGATATTCCCGAAATGCGTGCTTTAAAAAACATCGATATTGCCTTTGTTTGCATGAACCTGCCCTATACTATGGATGTAAATGCGGCAGCACAGGCTGTGCTGGCATTTAAACCTAAAGCAGTTTATCCATATCATTACCGGGGGCAGGATGTGAAATTGTTCAAAGTCCTGGTCAATACCGGTGATAAAAATATTGATGTAAGGTTACGCGAATGGTATCCGGCGCCGAAGTAATTTTGTAAGGGCTATTAAGACGATAACCGCATCATCTTCATCACAAAAAAGAACCCGGCAGCAGCTACGACCAAAGCGGCCGTAGTACCCCACCAAAGGACTTCAAAGCCATAGGAGGCCGCTACCCTGGTGCCAATAAAAGGGGAAAAGATGTGACCAAATGAAAAGGAAAGTGCATTGAGCGCCATGTATGCTCCTCTTTTTTTCGCTGATGATCGCTGCAGGGTAACAGTAGACATAAAAGGTATCGCCAATATTTCGGCAATACAGATCACAAACATCGAGATGTACAATACCGGAATACCTTTGGCCAGGTTTAAAATGAGAAAGGACAAGGCACACAACAAGGTACCCGTTATGATCGCTGTGCGGGCAGTAAAATTCCGTTCTGCAATATGGACCAGCAGCATCTCAAAAAGAAAAACAACCAGGCCGCTAAAAGCCATAATGATTCCTATCTCCGTTTCAGAAAGCTGATAAACCGTTCTGTAATAGAGCGGGAGTGTACTCAGGAGCTGCAAAAAACAAATGGCAAACACGGCGCAAAGCAAGCTGAAAAGCAGGTAGGGAAGATCGCGATATGGTGACCGGCCGACTACCTGGTTTCCCTGGTCATCAACTCTTTCTTTAACCTTTTTAGTGCCTTTCAGGTTCCTGAAATACAGGAAGAACAACAGACCTGAGCAACAGGCAGCAATGGCATTGCCATAAAATAAAAAAGAATAAGAAACGGCCGCCAGAAATCCTCCAAGTGCCGGACCTATAGAAAAACCAAGGTTCAGTGCCATCCGATTCAGGGAAAAGGAACGGACTACATTGTCAGGCTTTGAATAATAAGCGACCGAAACTGAGTTTGCGGGCCTGAAAGTTTCAGATACCAGGCTCAGCAAAAAAACGCCAATGGCAAGGTTGCCAACAGTCTCGAGCTGAGGTAAGAGCACAAATACGGGAATGGTTAAAAATAAACTGATCAGCTGAATTTTGAAATGTCCTGCCTTATCGGTCAGCCAACCACCCAGGAAGTTTCCTGACACTGCACCTATACCGAAACATGCAAGTACAGTGCCGGCATCTTTCAGGGAAAAATGCAGGTGATTGACCATATATACACCCAAAAACGGAATAACCATTGCTCCGCTCCTGTTGATCAGCATGACCAGGGCAAGCATCCACGCAGGTGTGGACAGCCCTTTATAGGCGTCCAGATATAATCGTATAAATTCTCTCATTTAATCTGTCACAAAAGACGGGATATTTTACGGGAAAGCTACAGACAAGCATTTATATTTTACATTTCCCGGCATTAAAATAAGACATTTTTTCAGTATAACGCATTATTTATCAGCTATTTAGTCATTAAAAATAAGAAGATACCGACAAAATTTCCGATCTTTAACAGAAAACCAGGATGGCATTTGCTTTGTTTAGCTGTTGACATGAACTTCAACAACTTTACTATAAAAGCCCAGGAAGCAGTTCAACAGGCTTCTGAAATAGCACAAGGCAACCAGCAACAGGCTATTGAAACGGCACACCTGCTCAAAGGTTTGCTTACTGTTGATGAAAACGTGGTTTCTTATGTCCTGAAGAAACTCAACGTCAATCTGAATGTTTTAAACCAGCATCTGGATACACAAATTGAAAAATTTCCAAAGGTGACCGGCAGCAACCCCTATCTTACTTCAGGCAGCAATTCAGCCCTGCAGAAAGCACAGTCTTACCTGAAGGAATTTAAGGATGAGTTTGTGTCTGTAGAGCATTTATTGCTGGGTATACTTTCTGTGAATGACAATACTTCAAAGCTTCTGAAAGATCAGGGTGTGAATGAAGGCGACCTTAAAAAAGCGATTATCGCCTTAAGAGGTGACAGCCGTGTTACTGATCAGAATGCAGAAGCCACATATAATGCACTTAATAAATATGCGCGTAACCTCAATGAATATGCAGAATCCGGCAAGCTGGATCCGGTGATCGGCCGTGATGACGAAATCAGAAGAGTGATCCAGATTTTGTCACGGCGTACCAAGAATAATCCGATCCTGATCGGAGAACCCGGTGTTGGTAAAACTGCAATAGCTGAGGGCATCGCCTTCCGGATCATTAAAGGTGACGTGCCTACCAATCTAAAAACGAAAACTGTGTACTCTCTTGATATGGGGGCCCTGATTGCAGGTGCCAAATATAAAGGTGAGTTTGAGGAGCGTCTCAAGGCCGTTGTTAAAGAGGTGACCCAAAGTGACGGGGACATTATCCTGTTTATTGATGAGATACATACTTTAGTGGGTGCCGGTGGTGGCGAAGGTGCGATGGATGCTGCAAATATTCTCAAACCTGCGCTTGCACGAGGTGAGCTGCGCGCTATTGGTGCGACAACACTTGATGAATATCAAAAATACCTGGAAAAAGACAAGGCTCTTGAACGCCGTTTCCAAAAGGTAATGGTTGATGAGCCAGATACCCAGGATGCAATTTCTATTCTCCGGGGATTGAAGGAGCGTTATGAAACGCACCACAAAGTGCGGATAAAAGATGAGGCGATCATCGCGGCAGTCGAAATGTCCCAAAGGTATATTGCAGACCGATTTTTACCTGACAAAGCAATTGATCTGATGGATGAGGCGGCTTCAAAACTTCGTCTGGAGATGGACAGCGTCCCGGAAAAAGTAGACGAACTAAACCGCAGGATCATGCAGCTGGAGATTGAACGCGAAGCGATAAAGCGGGAAGGTGATAGCAAAAAAGTGAAATCCCTGGCTGAAGAAATTGCCAATATGTCTGCAGAACGTGATGAAATCAAGGCCAAATGGCAAGGTGAAAAAGACCTGGTAGATAACATCAACAATGAACTTGAACAGGTTGAAAATTACAAGCTCGAAGCTGATCAGGCGGAGCGTGCCGGAGATTATGGAAAGGTAGCGGAGATCCGTTATGGCAAGATCAAGGAAGCACAGGACAAAGTGGAGAAATTAAAGGCAGATCTGGCAACTCAGCAAAGTGAAAGCAGGATGCTGAAAGAAGAGGTGACTGCAGATGACATTGCTGGTGTTGTGGGTCGCTGGACAGGAATTCCGGTAACTAAACTGGTATCCAGTGAACGTGAAAAGCTGCTGAACCTGGAGGGCGAATTGCACAAGCGGGTAGCTGGTCAGGATGAGGCTATCGAAGCGATATCCGATGCTATACGCAGGTCAAGGGCGGGACTCCAGGATAAACGTAAGCCAATTGGTTCTTTTATATTTCTGGGCACTACCGGTGTTGGTAAAACGGAACTGGCAAAAGCGCTTGCAGAGTTTCTGTTTAACGATGAGAACGCCATGACCAGGATAGACATGAGCGAGTACCAGGAACGCCATGCGGTTTCCCGCCTGATTGGTGCGCCTCCCGGATATGTGGGTTATGATGAAGGCGGACAGCTGACTGAAGCGGTAAGGCGTAAACCTTATTCTGTGGTGCTCCTGGACGAGATTGAAAAAGCACATCCTGATGTCTTTAACATCTTGCTGCAGGTACTGGATGATGGCCGCCTGACTGACAATAAGGGCCGTGTGGTGAATTTTAAGAATACGATCATCATTATGACATCTAATATTGGTTCGCACCTGATCCAGGACAATTTCAAATCCCTGGATGAAGATAACCGTGATGAGGTGATTGCGAAAACGAAAAACGAACTGTTTGAATTGCTTAAACAAACCATCAGACCGGAGTTTTTAAACCGTATTGACGAGCTGATTATGTTCACTCCTTTAAACAGGAACGAGATCAGGGACATTGTATCACTTCAGTTCAGGCATGTGCAGGATACACTGGCCGAGATGGGAATTCAGATAGAAGCTTCATCTGATGCGCTGGACTGGCTAGCCGAACTGGGCTATGATCCTCAGTTTGGAGCAAGGCCATTGAAACGTGTGATCCAGAAAAGAATTTTGAATGAACTTTCAAAAGAGATCCTTGCCGGCAAGATCGATAGGGACAGCAAGATCAAACTGGACATGTTTGATCACCAGTTTGTTTTTCTGAATGCCAATGAAGTATAATTAGCATTATTTACTTCCCATTAATGAAGATCTGATTATCCCGATTGCCCGAGGAATCCCTCGCTGCAATCGGGATTTCTCGTTTAGCAGTTGAGAAGAACCGCTTGAGCTGGAAAAAATAACCATTCTCTTCGAAGACGGATTCCCCTGAAGCTGGGCAACCTTTAGTCCCGAATTCATTCGGGATGGAAAAATGTCTTCTCTGAGAAGGTAATTTTTTCTGCTCGGCGCTAGTGCAGAAAACAAGGGGATGAAATAGTGTGTTACTGATTCCTATTTTTTCCTGGTTTCAATATTCGGCAGGAACGCCGTAAGTATCCCGATCAAAGGCAGAAAGGAACAAACATGAAACACATATTCAATACTGGTGCTATCTGCCAGCTTACCCAACAGTGCTGAACCAATCCCGCCCATTCCAAATGCGAAACCAAAGAATAGACCAGCTACCAGTCCTACTTTTCCGGGGATCAGCTCCTGTGCATAAACCAGGATGGCTGAAAAAGCTGAAGCCAGGATCATTCCTATAGGCACAATAAGCACCCCGGTCCAGAACAGATTGGCATAAGGTAACAGCAAAGCAAAAGGCGCTGTTCCCAGAATGGAAAACCAGATCACATATTTCCGGCCAAATCTGTCGCCAACAGGTCCTCCCACCAACGTACCTGCAGCTACTGACACCAGAAAAACAAAGAGATATACCTGTGAAGACTGCACTGATACCTGAAATTTATCGATCACATAAAAGGTAAAATAACTGGTCAGACTGGCCATATAAAAGTATTTGGAGAAGATCAGTACCAGAAGAATGATGACGGATCCGGCCACTCTGTTTTTCGAAAATGTACTTACTTGACTGCTTATCTTAGCGCTTTGCCTTGCCTTGGTCACCATATACCCCTTATACCAGTTGCCCACCCTGCTCAGGATGATAATGGCGATCAAAGCAATCGCTGAAAACCAGATCACGCTGTGCTGCCCATAGGGAACAATGATCCAGGCTGCCAGTAAAGGGCCAAGTGAACTGCCGAAATTTCCGCCGAGCTGAAAGATAGATTGGGCAAGCCCTCTCCTGCCACCGGATGCAGCGTGGGCCATCCTGGATGCTTCAGGATGAAAAATAGAAGACCCCGTGCCCACCAGAGATACCGAAATCAACATCATATAGAATCCCGTCGACTGTGACAAGATCACCAGGCCCAGCAAGGTAAATCCCATCCCTGCTGCCAGTGAATAAGGCTGTGGCTTTTTGTCGGTATAGAGTCCAACGAAAGGCTGGAACAGTGACGCGGCCATTTGGAAAGTGAGTGTGATCAGACCAATCTGTGTAAAACTGAGGTGATAGGAATTCTTCACTACCGGGTATATCGCAGGAATAAGGGACTGGATGGTGTCGTTTAGCAGATGTGAGAAACTTATGGCAAAAAGGATCGGAAAAACAGTTTTTTCAACTGCGTTTTGCGTTGTAGTGGCAGTATTCATCTGAAAAATTTATTTATTATCAAAGGTAGAGAATTACTCGGTCGTGTTATTGTCATTATTTAAACAACCGAGCCGTTATGGGTAATTTTGTTTAACGTTTAACAAAAAATCATAAATAAAACCAGCAAACACAGAACAATTTATTCCATTTTGTTGTTATACCAATGATAATCTTTCTTTTAATATGAAAATTGCTTATATCTCTACTTATCCTCCGCGCGAATGTGGAATTGCTACGTTTAACAACAACCTGTTAAAAGCAATTGGCCACAATAAAAATATGGTTTCTGAAGACAGCTTTGTCGTTGCGATGAACGATGCTGATACTATCGACGAGTATGAATATCCCAAAGAAGTAAAATACCGGATCAGGCAGGAAAACCAAAAAGATTATATCCGTGCCGCCGATTACATCAATACCAGTCTGGCTGATGTCTGTATACTGGAACATGAATATGGAATATTTGGCGGTGAAAGCGGTGTGTATATCCTGCCATTGCTGGCACGGCTGCAAAAGCCGCTGATCACTATTTTTCATACCATATTAAAGGATCCAAATTACATGCAGCTTACTGTGTTGCGTGAGGTAGCAAAGTACTCTTCCAGAATAGTAGTAATGAGCCACAGAGCGGTGGGCTTTCTGACCAGCATCTACGGTATCCCTTTTGACAAAATCCAGCTGATCGAACATGGAGTGCCAGATCTGGAACCTAAAGCTGATAATCCTGTCAAAAACTCACTGGCTTTTAAAGGAAAAAAGGTACTCTTTACTTTTGGCCTGATCAGCAGAAATAAAGGATTGGAAACGGTAATTGAAGCCTTGCCTAAAATAGTCGAAAAAAACCCTGATGTGATGTACGTGATTCTCGGGACCACACATCCTGGTGTAATCCGCAACTCCGGAGAGGAATACAGGGACAGCCTGAAACGCCTTGCAAAAAAGCTGAATGTAGAAAACAATCTGACGTTCATCAATAAATTTGTATCTGAAGACGAACTGCACGATTACCTGACTGCCTGTGATATGTACATTACGCCATATTTAAATGAGGCGCAGATCACCAGTGGAACACTATCCTATGCTGTTGGTGCCGGAGCTGCTGTCATATCAACACCTTACTGGCATGCACAGGAGCTGTTGGCGGACCATCGCGGCAGGTTGTTTGATTTTAAAGATTCTAATGCCCTTTCGTGTATAATAAACGAACTTTTTGAGGATCCTGCAAAACTAAAGCAACTGAAATCCAACGCCTTTGAATACGGGTTGCACATGCGATGGCCAAACACAGGAGAAGTATTCATTGATGTGCTGGATGAAGCTATCGCTAAATTTTTATCAGAAAGAGAAACCGGCAATAAGCCAATCATAGATCCTGATATGATGCCGACGTTCAGCCTCGCGCATATTCAGCGATTAACTGATGATACAGGTATTGTACAGCATGCAAAATATGGCATTCCTAATCTCAAGGAAGGGTATTGCCTGGATGACAACTCCAGAGCGTTAATACTGACGATCCTGGCTTACCAGCAAAATAAAAGCAAGGCTGCGCTGGACCTGCTTCCGATATACCTGAGCTACATTCAGTATATGCAGCGTGATGACGGAAATTTCAGAAACTTTTTAAGTTTTAAAAGAGAATATTTGGACGAGGTGGGTTCTGAAGATTCATTTGGCCGCACGATCTGGGCACTGGGTTACCTGATCAACAGTGCACCGAATAATTCTTACCGTGAATTTGCAAGGGAACTTTTCCTCAAATCAGTGCCGCATTTTGAACAGTTGAAACATCTGCGGGGAATAGCAAATACCATGATCGGACTGACGTATTTCATGAAAGCTAACCCCCGTGATGAGCACGTCAGGAGCCAGCTGAAAATGCTTGCTGAACCCCTTAAGGTGGCATACCGCAATACCAAAGATGGCCGTTGGTTGTGGTTTGAAGAAAAGATGACCTACGACAATGCCATTTTACCGCTTGCCCTGCTTGCTAATTATGAGATCACCCAAGACAAAGAATCGATGGATATCGCACTGGAGAGCATGGAATTCCTCTCGCAAAAAACATTGATCCACGGTTATTTAAATCCTGTGGGCAATGACGGCTGGCTGTATAAAGATGGCGGGGACATGGCCTTATACGATCAGCAGGCTATAGAAACCATGGCAATGGTATTGATGTACTTTAAGGCATACGAAATCACACATGACCTCACTTATATCAGGCAAATGTATTTGTGTTATCAGTGGTTTTTGGGCGAGAACAGTCTGCACCTCCCGCTCTATGATTACGAGACTAAAGGTTGTGGTGATGGACTGCAAACTTATGGCATAAACCGAAATCAGGGTGCAGAAAGTACGCTGGCCTACTGGATCTCTCACCTGATGGTACTGAAGGCGCTGGAATCCGAGTATGAGTTTATACAAAGCGCTGATTTAACTGCAGTTCAAAAACAAGTGTATAATTGACCGTTCCGATGAAGATTGCCGTACTGGCCCCTATTGCCTGGCGGACACCGCCCCGGCACTATGGGCCCTGGGAGCAGATGGCCTCAAATTTAGCGGAAGGACTTGCCGCCGCAGGTATTGATGTAACCCTTTTTGCTACTGGCGATTCCATCACCTCCGGTAAATTAAATGCGGTGATCGATAGGGGCTATGAGGAAGACCGGGAAGCTGATGCTAAGGTATTGGAATCTCTGCACATCAGCAATGTAATGGAGCAGGCGGATCAGTTTGACCTGATCCACAACCATTATGATTTTCTGCCGCTGACTTACTCTGGCCTGATCCGGACGCCGGTGATCACTACCATACATGGTTTTTCATCAGAAAAGATCATTCCTGTATATCAGAAATATAATGCCTCGGGCTACTATGTATCCATCAGTAATTCGGACCGCCACCCTGCATTGAATTACATCAGCACGGTATATAATGGTTTAAGAACAGATGAATTTGATCCGGGTACGGGACAGGGCGGTTATCTTTTATTTTTTGGAAGGATCCATCCGGACAAGGGTACAGCTGAAGCCATACAAATCGCTTTGAATGCAAAACACAGATTGATTATTGCAGGAATTGTACAGGATGTCAATTATTTCAGAGAAAAGGTTGAACCTTTTTTAAATGATGAGATCACATTCATAGGTGCCGCAGGTCCCGAAAAAAGGAACCAACTGCTGGGCGGTGCGGCTGCATTGCTGCATCCGATAAACTTTGAGGAGCCCTTTGGTCTGAGCGTAGCAGAAGCCATGCTCTGTGAAACGCCGGTAATTGCTTTTGACAGGGGTGCTATGCGTGAGCTGATCAATGATCATAAAACAGGTTTTCTGGTGAAAAATGCAGATGAAGCCGTTGCAGCGGTCGAGGCGATAAATACAATTCACCGGCCAGAATGCAGGGAATGGGTAATGCGTAATTTCTCACAAAAAAAAATGGCGGAGGACTACATCAGCCTCTACCACCGGATACTGGATTAAAGTATTTTATATTCCTGAAGATTTTAACCTTTCCAGCAGGATGTCAATTTTTACACCCGCAAAGGAGGAACAGTAATCTGACAGTCCGTACGGAATAATCAGCTCGCCGTTGTGTATGATAGAGCCGCAGGAATACAGTACATTCGGTACATAACCTTCCCGTTCATCTGTGTTTGGAATAACCAGTGGTTCTTTTAGCCTGCCGATTTCAATAGAGGGGTCATTGAGATCAAAAAGACTGGCCCCCAGGCAATACCTGCGCATCGGCCCAACACCGTGGGTAATCACCAGCCAGCCATCTTCCGTCTCAATGGGCGATCCACAGTTACCGATCTGTATGAACTCCCAGGAGAATTTAGGCGACTGGAGTTTTACCGGATTGTCCCACACGGTAAGCTTATCTGAATACATCAGGTAGTTGTTGCACCCGTCGATCCTCGACATCATTGCGTACTTACCATTTATTTTGCGCGGAAACAAAGCCAGGTTCTTGTTTTGGGCCCCTACTCCATGCAGCGGACTGATCTTAAAATCATAAAAATTTGTGGTCTGCAATAGTTTGGGCATGATCATGGCCCCATCAAATGCGGTATATGTTGCATAATAGACCACTGATCCATCGTCTCTGATGAATTTCACAAACCTGGCGTCTTCAATGCCCTTACGCTCAAATTCTGAGATGGGAAATATGATCCGGTCTGAAATGTCAGTGTCCCTGGAAAAGCTGATCTCGTGATAAGTATCAGACAACCAGAGAATCTTGTCATATTCCAGTTTATGAAGATCGTCTTCCTGCAGTGCTTTACCATCAAGTATGATCTTCCGAAGTGTTGCGTAATCAAATTTATCCTGCAATTTGTTGCCGACTTCATCAAGGACTTCGATATCGATTTTTGAGTCAGCTGCCTTTTTCAGGAACAGTCTTTTGTTATAGACGGCATTTTTGATCACTTCAGCTTCATCGATATAATTTCCCGCTGGTATCACAGTAATATCATGGTTACGATCAATCAGCGCCCTTCTGAATACCACAGAAGAGATATGACCTTCTCCTACCGCCCTGAAACTGATGATCACTCTTTTCTCGCCGTCCACGAGGTCGCTCTGGTCAGGATCTTCAACTATAGACGGATTGAAAAATGCAGCCGATTCTATGGAATATTCATGCGTAAAATAAGAACCCATCAACAGTTTTCTGTCTTTATCCAGTTCATCATATTCAAAGCCTGCAGCTTCAATACTATGCAGAACTCTCTTGCAATGCCGGGTCAGAATCTTGGTGATGTTTCTATGCCGTTTGGAGTACTCCTGCAAAAGCGGTGAAATCAGACCAAAAACCTCGTCATCCGACAATTCCATAACCTTCTTTACGACTTCTACTGCGCGTTCTTCACCATTGAAGAAGAACCTGGCAATAACCCTTTTAGGATCGGGATATACTTTAACTGGTTTTCGCTCTATTAATATTCTCATGTATGGTATAACGTTTTTTTTATTTCTTTTGTTCTATCTCCCGGTCCATTTCCACAAGATCTACATGATTTGCCGACGAAAAATCGCCGATCAGATATTTATTGAAATGATCTGCAAGCTTCCAGAAACCGTACTCGGTCAGATCACCAAATGCATGGCGCTGCCCCGGCATAATGACAAACTCAAACCGCTTGCCCGCACGCATCAGGGCATTAGCCATGCGGATGGTATTGGCAGGATGCACGTTGTTGTCGACGTCGCCAGCCATTAGCAGCAAATGTCCTTTCAGATTCTTCGCCAGGTCAGGGTTTTTATCAATGCTGTATTTGAATGTGGTATCACCTTTTGCAGATACGATCTCTTTTACTCCATGGTGTTTTTCACTCCACCACCTGTTGTAAATGCTGTTGTCGTGGTTACCTGCGTTGGAAACTGCAGCTTTAAAGAAATCGGGATAGACCAGCATGGCTGCTGTAGACATAAAACCACCACCGGAGTGGCCGGTAATACCTACTTTTTCAACGTCAATAAAGGGATACCTGTCGGCCAGCTGCTCAACTGCTGCTTTCTTATCGGCCAGTCCATAATCTCTCAGGTTTCCATAGCCATAAGTATGGTACCATTTGGACCTCGCGGGATTACCGCCCCTATTGCCTACTGTAATGACAATATAACCAAACTGCGCTAAACGGTCGGTTCGGTCCATAGATTTGCTGAATGCCGTGTTTACCGCCTCAGTTTGCGGACCGGGATATACATATTCTATGATCGGGTATTTTTTTGTGGCATCAAAATTAAAAGGTTTATACATTACCCCAAAAATGTCTGTAATCCCGTCATCCGCTTTCACTTTAAATGGTTCAGGAAATTTGTAGCCCGTGGCCATCAGCAGGGAAAGATCGGTTGTTTCCAGGTCCATGACTTTCCTGCCATGGGTATCCATCAATACCGACTTAGGAACGGTATTGACCCTGGAAAAATTGTTGATAAAGAACCTGTTTTCATCATTCAGATTTACAGCATGGTCGAAATCGCCCGGGTTTAAGAGCTTCATCCCTGTGCCGTCAAACCTGATGCGGTACAAGTGAAGATAATATGGGTTTTCCTTTAACTCACGCCCATTGGCAGTAAAATAAAGTACCCTGTTCTTTTCGTCAATATTGACAATGCTTTCGCAATGAAAAGCACCTTTGGTAATTTGGTTCTTTAACTTCCCATTGCCGTCAAAAAGATAAAAGTGTGCCCAGCCATCTCGCTCGGACCAATGGATGATCTCTTTCCCATCATTGACCAGTCCCGGACGGTTGATCTCTACATAAGTATTGAAACGCTCCTCAATCAGTGATTTGACTGCACCGGTATTGATGTCGACTGTACAGACATCCACACGTTTTAAATCCCGGCTGCTTCTTGAAAAATAGATCTTGCTGTTATTGCCAAGCCATATAGAAGGACGGAATTCATTGTCACGGTCCTTATTTAAAGACGGTGCCCTCCATACCGAGACACTCTGGTCTTTAAAAGCCGCTGTATTTAGCTTTTTATAACTCTTAGCTGCAAAATCAAACAGCAGCATTTCATCTCTTGGCGCTTCAGCCTCGCCGGGCATCTGGTATTTATAAGTTTCCAGTGTCGGCCTGCCCGGGGCAACATTGTTGATCACCCAAAGGTCCTTTACTTTGCGCGAATCGGTCCTGTCGAGCACAAAATATTTGGAGTTGGGCGACCATAAGACATATGCTCCCCTCCTTTTCTTATCGTTCTTTTCTATTTCTTCATTGTTTTCTCCGTCACCATCACTGCCGTACGAGTAGAATTTAACTCCGTCTTTGGTCAATTGGTGCTCTACAATGGTAGAGTCGTCTTCATTCTTCACGGCTTTTTTGTAGTTCTCCTTGTCCATCCAGTAGAGGTTGTATTTCCTGGTAAAGATGATTGCCGAAGAATCCGGCGCGACAGAACCCCAGGATGGTTTGGCTTTAGGTTTGGTATAATTGGGTACCTCCGTGAGTTTCGCAGTCGCGATATCATAGTTGAAATAAAAGATCTTTTTCTGCATGGAATCTGCAGCTTTTTTGTCCTTTCGGTCTTTCTTCAGTTCGTCGATTGTGCTCCTCACCTCAAAACTGATCTGCTTTTCATTGGCAGAAAATTTTAGGTTTTCAAGCGGGAGATGCTGTGCATCAAAGGGATCCCGGACAATCGTAGTGATACCGGCAGCGAGTTTAGCATTGTCAAAGATCTTTTTCTTGTTTCTTGCAACCGGATCAACAAGATACCATTGTTTCCCGTTAGCGGTTTCGTATTCATACCAGAACTTGTTGTTCAGCTTTAACCAATGCGGATCTACCACAGTAGAATACACAATTTTTTTAAGTTTAGCAGGTGAAAATCTGGAAGCCAGCTGGTAATTGGCCTTTGGCGCAGTGGTTATTGCTTCGGTGATTGTGACTGTTTTTGTCTGTGAATTCGCTTCAAAACCTATGATAAGCGTTAATAAAAAGAGGAAGTAGATTTTTTTCATTTATGAACCTTAATTGATCTGCCTAAATTATTGATTAATACCTGTTATATGCAGTCTTTATTTGTAATAAAAATGATAATTTTGCGCCAAACATTTATCAATGAAACTACACTTTTTAACACTACTTACCGCTGTCCTTATTTTGACAGCCGGCTGCCAGTCCAAATCACAGCCAAACACCGACAATGCTGATCTAAAGGATACACTAATACAGACGACCGCAGCAGTTGCTGAAGCCGCAAAAGTAGATGTCAGTAAAATCAAAGTCGCTGATGCCAGTACCATTTTAGCAAGAAAACAAGTGCCAATATTGTGCTACCACCAGGTGCGTAACTGGAAACCGACAGATGGAAAAGTGGGAAAGGATTATATTGTAGAAGTGCAGAATTTTAAAGATCAGATGAAAATGCTGGCAGACAGTGGCTACCATACCATTTTGCCGGATCAGCTGTACGCTTACCTGAATACCGGAGCAGCGCTGCCAAGCAAACCTATCATGTTGACTTTCGATGACACAGATATGGACCAGTTTACCATTGCAAACCCAACTTTGAAAAAATATGGCTATAAGGCCGTTTATTTCATCATGACCGTTTCTATAGGTCGAAAAGGAAAATTTGTGGACTACATGACGAAAGAACAGATCAAACAACTTTCTGACGAAGGAAATGTGATCGGAAGCCACACCTACGACCACAAGAACTTTAAGAAATACCAAGGTAAGGATTGGGAAGAGCAATTAGACAAACCTACCAAAAAACTGGAAGAGATCACCGGAAAAAAAATAACAGAATTTGCTTATCCGTTTGGTCTGTGGAATGCTGAAGGAATTCCGGAATTGAAGAAACGTGGTTTTAGGATGGCATTTTCATTAGCTGAAAAACGCGATCAGAATGATCCGTTGTTTACGATAAGAAGGATCATAGCAAGCGGTTACTGGAGCCCGAAAACACTGAGCAACAGTATCAAAAGAAGTTTTTAAAAAATCGCGCGTATAAGCATTTTACTATTTGCATTTTACTTCGGAAAGTCGGATTCCGTCCTGATACTTATCTGCTCCTTTGACGGAAATTTTTCAGGAACCGGATAAGTTACTCCGGCTGTCGCCAACCATTCGGCAACTCTGATCATTGTTGTTTGAAAACCAATGCAGCGATAACTCAGGGGATAGGTCTCGCCCTGCCAGAGATGCCCCATGCTCGAATTATATACACGACCTCTACCATATGCAACCACCCATTCGACAGGCCACATTTTTTTGGTCGATGTGCTGTCATAGGCAAACGACAATACAGTTAGGTTCTCTGCAGGTCCGCGGGGGTAATTGTATACTTCTGTTGAAGCCGTTTTCCATTCGTCAGGATACCCCTTGTTGATCGGATGACGGTTAAGAATTTGTATGATCGCATTAAACCTGTTGCCATGATTAGTGCCATTTCCCTCTCCCGGTGGAATCCGGACAACATCTTTGTTTTCGTTGATTTCCAGCGAATAACCGGTTGTTTTAGGACGCCAGCCCATACCAATCATCTTATCGTATTCTTTCCAGTGAGGAAAAGCGTTGTTACCTGAATGAAGGACATATAGACCTCCCCCGCTTCTTACATAATTCTCAAGTTCAAGTTCCACCCTCCCCGGCCAGCGCAGGGCTGGATTTTGAATATTGTTCGTATTCTGGATCACAACTGCATATTTTTCAAACGCAGGTTCCCATTGCGCCTGCCCCATACTATCCAGCGGAATCGTGGATATGTCGACCTCAAAGCGTTTACTTTCTTCCAATATCCGTTTTGTCAGATTACTGGTTTGTTTCCAGTCGTGATTGCTGAATCCATCTACGATCAATACTTTGATGGTTTTAGGCTTCTGAGCTGAAGTATAATAGCATACCTGGGTCAGCAATAGAACAAGGGCAAGACTATACCACTTGCTCGACAACATAGTTATTGCCATTAAAGGCAAATTTATCGCCTTTCTTTTTGTCCAGGAGCAATTTGCCTATTGGTGAGGCCGGAGAAATGGCAAATATGGATTTACCACCTACCGTAAGCTGGCCCGCACTTACACTGATGTAAAAATTGCCCTGACTGGTAGTGACCAGGCTACCGTGCTTAACCGTGTCCGCATCGGCAGCATGGGTATCTATGGCCTGCAGTACTCTCAAGTTATCCTGGGCATCGATCAGCAAGCGCTTATTCCGGTCTATATCCTGCTGCATCATTTCCCGGCTGGTCTCATACTTATCACCTGCACTGCTTTTGGTATCGTCATTGCTGGCCTCGCGTGCCTGCGCCAAAGCGGTCTCAGCAGTCTGGATCCTTTGCTCCATAAAGCTCAGGCACAGCTGGTATAAAGTTTCTTTGATCTGATTCATAAAATTAGGATTCTACCCATTTAATCTTTTCTTCAATAGACTCGCGCATGGCTTTACGTGGTGGTTCGTTATGATGGCCCATGTAAAATAACCCATAGCACTTTTCCTGTTCATCTAAGTTAAGATAATCCTTTAAATCTGCAAGCATCCCCGGAGAGCTCCAATAAGCACCCACATTCAGGGCCTCGGCCGTCAGGGCCATGTTTTGTACTGCACATGCGAGGGAAGCCAGTTCTTCCCATTCCGGCACTTTATCTGCATGCAATTTCAAATTTAAAGTGATGATACAGCTGGCCTGTTCTGCTTTTTCCAGAATGCTATCGTATTTTTTTTGCAGAAACAGCTGGATTGGGGTGCCCATCCTATATAATCTCGCCAATTCCTGTCCCAATTTTACTTTTCCTTCATTTCTGAATACGATAAAACGCCAGGGTTGTGTAAGCTTATGTGTGGGCGCATAGTTTGCGCTCTCCAGAATTTGTCTGATCAGGGCATGCGGAACTTCTTCTTTTGTATAGCTTACCGGAAATATGCTTCGTCTGCGTTGTATAATGTCTGTTAGTATCTCTATATCTGTCTTCATTTTTTCAATTTCATTAACTGTTTTCTGACCTGTTTAGCCCGTGCAAAGAACGCTATACTTTCTACGTCTGTCAAGTAATCAATGGTTTCCATTAAGTCATCTTTGATCCAGTCGTAGCGCGGTGCAAGATTGGCGAGCGCCTGCATACAATGTACTTTGACAGCGACCGGAATATTTGTCTCGACCAGCCAGGTAAAAAGCACTTCTATTATGGCATCAAATTCTAAATCCTTAGCCAGTTTTTTATAGACAGGGGCCGCATTCCCGGCAGTCAGCAAAGCAATGATCTTACAATAGTGGCGCATCACAGAAGCATTCGTCAGCATCGGAAGCAATTCCAGAAACTTGGTCAGATGCGGACTGAACACAGCCGGGCTATTGGTCATGACATGTTCAAGCATCCATGCTGCCCTGAAAGCAACCTCCTTTCTTTTGTGAAAACTGACCCGCAGCAGCACATCAATATCAGGGTTATGGTTTTCAAGGATGCCAGTCAAATGGGCCACCATTTGAAAATTAACTGGCGCATCCAGTCTTGCAATTAGTTCTTCATGCTCCACGGCAAATTTCTTTTAAACCCAAACTTATCGAAATTGTTCTTAGTCTCAGAAGTACTAAAAAAATATTTTTATAAATAATGATTACCTTTGCGGCTTATTTTTCAGCAATATGATTTCAGTTTCTAATTTATCACTCCGTTACGGAAAACGCACACTATTTGAAGATGTCAACTTAAAATTTACCCAGGGCAATTGTTATGGTGTAATTGGTGCAAATGGAGCTGGTAAATCTACCTTCCTTAAAATTCTTTCGGGAGAAGTCAGTCAAACTACTGGTAGCGTGGCCTTTACCCCGGGCGAACGCATGGCGGTTTTAAAACAAAACCACTATGAGTTTGACGAGTTTTCAGTGATTGAAACCGTTATGATGGGGCACAAGGAATTGTATGACATCATGAAGGAAAAGGATGCCATCTATCTGAAAGAAGATTTCACAGATAAAGACGGTGAACGTGCCGGTGAACTTGAAAACAGATTTGCAGAAATGGATGGATGGAACATGGAGAGTAATGCCGCTACCATGCTGAGCAATCTTGGCATCAAAGAAGAGCATCACTATAAGCAATTGAAAGAGCTGGATGGAAATCAAAAAGTTCGTGTGTTACTGGCTCAGGCCTTATTTGGTAACCCCGATATTCTCTTACTTGATGAGCCTACCAATGATCTGGATATTGACACCATAGCCTGGCTGGAAAACTTTCTGGCAGACTATCAGAATATTGTATTGGTGGTTTCTCACGACAGGCACTTTTTGGATGCAGTATGTACGCATATTGTAGATATAGACTTCAGTAAAATGAACATCTACTCTGGCAACTATACTTTCTGGTATGAATCAAGCCAGCTGGCATTGAAGCAGCGGAGTGATCAGAATAAGAAACTGGAAGAGAAAGTCAAAGAACTGCAGGAATTCATTCAGCGCTTCAGTGCCAATGCTTCAAAATCAAAACAGGCGACTTCCCGTAAAAAGGCCCTTGATAAAATCGACATTTCCGAGATCAAGGCTTCGAGCAGAAAATACCCTGCTATTCTCTTCAATAACCTGGGCAGAGAAGCCGGAGACCAGATCCTGCAGGTAGAAAATCTGTCCTGCACACTGAACGGAGATGTGATGTTCAAGAATGTAAGCTTCATGGTCAACAAAGGCGATAAGATAGCTGTACTTTCTC
This sequence comes from Pedobacter ginsengisoli, assembly GCF_030244015.1. GTDB lineage: Bacteria > Bacteroidota > Bacteroidia > Sphingobacteriales > Sphingobacteriaceae > Pedobacter > Pedobacter ginsengisoli. The sequence goes on along the minus strand of NZ_JASSYX010000001.1, from coordinate 719,996 downwards.
AGAACAGTCTGGCGACTACTGCTTTTTATAACATTTTAACAGGTCGGGAAAAGAATTATACCGGTGAATTTAAATTTGGAGTGACCATCAATGTTGCGGATATTCCCAATGACAACTCCCAGTACTTTGAGGGCAAGGATGAGAACCTCGTAGACTGGCTTCGCGAATATTCCGGTACAGATCAGGATGAGCAATTTGTAAGAAGTTTCCTTGGCAGAATGCTGTTCTCCGGTGAAGAGGTTTTAAAGAATGTAAAGGTACTCTCGGGAGGTGAAAAAATGCGCTGTATGTTTTCGCAAATGATGCTGAGACATGCCAATCTTTTATTATTTGATGAGCCAACCAATCACCTCGATCTCGAGTCGATTACTGCTTTGAACAACGGTATGAAAGATTTCAGGGGAACTGCTTTGTTTACCTCCCGGGATCATGCGCTTACTGAATCCGTAGCAACGAGGATCATTGAACTGACCCCTAAGGGTGCTATCGATAAGATGATGACCTATGATGAGTACATTACGAGTCCGGATGTTGCAGCTTTAAGAGTTGAAATGTATAGGGGGTCAAAATAAGGGACAAAATTGGTGTTCTCTTCGAAGACTGGGCACAGCTTCACAACACCTCAATGTCTCCTCTGAGAAACCAAATTTTGTTGGAAAGCAGGGCGGCAAGATAGGGAACAAAGGCCCGGTGTCATCCTGAATGATGGCAAAGGGAGATTTGTAAAATTTGCAGGTCTGCACCTCGCAAGCAAAAATATTGATGTATGTTTTTCAGGCATAAGCGCTCTTTGCTCCCCTTCAGGAGCCTAAGAGATGCAGCCTGAAAAACATACATCAATATTTTTGCAAAGAAATTAATCATTAATGACCGTGCCCGTCTTCATCAACAGGATGCAAATCGAACTTTAAATCCAGGTCATTTGCTCCTGAGAATTTTGCAGCAAAATCAGGATCGTTCCAGTTTGCAGCGGTGATACCGGCCTTTACACCCGGATTAAGATGACGCAGCACATAACGAAAAACAAAGCCCTTGTCGGTATGCTGATCAATAGTAAGGTAACCCTTTACACCCACATTAACTTTCTTGTTATCTTTATCGCGATCGGCGTAAACATAGGTCAGTACACCAGCAGGTGCGCCGAGGATAAAAGCCTGATGGATATCGTGCTTATCCAGAAATTCCTCCTGGATTTCTCTTCCAGCAAAATCAAATGCTTTAAGGCTCAACTTGTAGGTAGCCCCTTCATGCAGATGAATGTGTGTACCTGCAGGAGGCAATCCCTGGCCATCAAATGCAATGGTCAGAGAATCTCCGCCTGCTATCGGATTGTAATGAAAATGATCGTCATGGGCTTCACGTTCCACTTCGACAAAGGTCAGTGCTGCCTTACCGATCTCTTCTTCCGGAAGTTCCGGAGCAGGGTCTTTCTTACAAGCATTAAAGGTCAAGGCAATGATAGCTACTAAGATCGCCAGGGAGTAATTACGTAATTTGTTCATGTTTGTTGTGATTAATTATTAATGTTTAAAATTTATAGGCTATTCTAAGACTGATATTCCGCCCTATGTCATGCGCGTAATAACGATACCTGTTCAGGTAATCCTTATACTTTCTATTGAAGAGATTATCGACACCAGCGTTGATGCTCAGTTCCCGCCGAGCCATCCTGTAGTTAGATCCCGCCATCATATTGAAGAGATGGTAAGCAGGAGGAGGCTCAGTATAATCGCTACCCGGTTCGTAGCGCGTTTGCTTAGCTACATAACTATGTCCGACCTGCACAAAAGCATTGCTCAGCATTTTAAAGGACAAACTCATTTTGAGACTCTGATCTATCCTGTCAGCAGGGATAAAAGGCAGATACATGCCATGGCTAAGGTCTCTGGCCCTGACCAGCGCGACATTGATCTTATAAGATATGGCCGACAAAAGCACGCAAGCCATGCTTAAGTCAGCACCTATAAACGACGCATTTGTTTGGCGGTATCTGAATAAAGGATAAGTGCCGCTGACCGTTTGCCTGTATGTGAGATCAGGCCGTGTATAAATGTAATTATTAATGTACTGGGCATACGCATCCAATTCCACGGACAACCGGTCAGAAACATATTTGAAGGCATTGATCCATTTATAGCCCTGTTCAGATTTTATGTTTGGATCCCCAATTTCATACAGTCCGGCGCCATGATGCAGTCCGTTGCTGAATAGCTCATTGGCTGCAGGTGCCCGCCAGGCGACCCCAAAATTGCTGATATAACGCCAATGCGTAAACAAAATATAGCTGGCAGACAAAGAGCCTGTCACATTATGAAAATGGCTCTGGCCGCCATAATACTCCTCAGCAACGCTACCTGTGGTATCTCTGGAGTTGTATAAATACCTGAACCCTGCCGCATCAAATAATTTAAAATCGTATCGCAATCCGGCTTCAAGTTCCCAAGACCGGCTTTTCCATTTTTGGATCGCAAACAGTCCGCCTGTGAAACTGTCGTAATTGGGAATAAATGTATTCGCCAGTGTTCCGGGAATATTAGTGTTCACTTGCGCAACCCCGTTAAAACCAAAAGTTCTTTTAAAGGTACTGTCCCTCGATTTGACCAGGTCGATATTCAGCGTATGTGTGTTCAATACCAGGTCTGTAATCGGCAGCGCTTCCCTGTCTCCTCTTCTGAAATCAAATTCTTTGCGGTGGTTGCGCTGAAAACCGTAAATGAGACTAAACGACCTCTGATCACCTAAGTCATAACGGGCGCTGACCTTAGCCAAATGATGGACTATCCGCTGCCGTGGCGCGGTGATCCGGTAGTTGAACCCATAATCTTCGATAGGTTCCCCGGCGTTGATCCTGGCTGCGATGTCTTCCATTGTACCAGCATGGGCACTATACAAAATCCCCAGGGTAGTGCTAAACTGGCTGTAATAGGCTTCGTAACTCGCTTTAGCTGTCCGGTAGCCAGCTGCTGCAGAATAATTGAATTCTCTTAATCCTGTATTGCCGAGGTAATAGTCTGCACTTTTCACATTGCCGGATTTTTTGTAGCTTCCCTGTATCCGCCAGCCAAAATCACGGAGACCATTTAAAGTCCCCTTTAGCATTCCGGCCGTAGTAATTGACCGTCCGTTTGCCGCAGCGACGGTACTTACCGAACCACCTGTCCCGTCCCCGGAAAAAATATCAGGCGGGATGACCATCACTACACCCCCGATGGCCTCCGCGCCATACCTGACCGATTCAGCACCCTTGATAACAATCATCCGGTCAGCAATTAATGGATCTATCTCCGGAGCGTGTTCTGCTCCCCAGGCCTGGCCTTCAAGTCTGATTCCATTATTGAGGATCAATATCCGGTTACTGTGCAAGCCATGGATTACAGGCTTTGAAATGGTGGATCCGGTTTTCAGCACATTGACACCCGCGATGACTTTAAGCACATCACCAAGTGAGGAGCCTTTAGAAGTCTCCAGCTCATGTCCCTGCAAAGTCGACGAAATGCTGGTATTGCCGGCAGGCGGGAGCTTGCCCTTAATACCGACTTCCTTTAACTTGATGGTATCAGACCGTTCCTGTGCGAACATCGGGAAGATGCAACACCAAAGAAGAACTGAAATCAGGGAAAATAAACGGAAAAACATATTTAAAGAATTAAAGCACACGCTCAAATGGATTGCTGAATTGCTCCCCCCGCCAGTAACAGATCAGTTCTTTGGCATCCAGCAGACAGGACGTCAGCTCGTTGTTTAAATGTTCTTTATCCAGATCCTGTCCTATAAATACCAGTTCATTCAAACGATCTCCAAAAGCCATGTCCCACCTGCCTTCTATATCTTCCCTGTTTTCCAGGTAATCTGAATAATTAAGCCGTTCCTGCAAGGGCATACTGGCCCACCAGCTCCCGGCATCATCGACCTTGAGCGATCCGCCAGCCTGCGAGAAATTTAGCGCCCGGTCGGGCATTGAGGCAATCCAAAATAACCCTTTAGTACGCAATACATTATTTGGGAACGCAACATTGAGGTATTCCCAGAGACGGCCGGGATGAAAAGGCCTTTGCGAACGAAATACCGTACTGCTGATGCCATATTCTTCCATTTCGGAACTGTTTACTGAATTGAGCTCCTTCATCCAGCCTGCACCTTGTGACGATTCTTCGAAATCAAACAGAGCGGTATTCAATATTTCAGCGGGATCAATTTTACCAAAAGAAGTTTCTATCAGCCTGGCTCCGGGGTTCAACTTCCTGATAACAGCCCTCACCAGCTTCAGATCTTCAATACTGATCAGGTCTGTTTTATTAAGAATAAGGACGTTGGCAAATTCGATCTGGTCTGTCAGCAGGTTTACAATAGTTCTTTTGTCGTGCTCATCGTCTGCCCATCCCCGGTTCTGCAACATTTCATTTGTGCCAAAGTCTTTCTTAAAATTGAAGCAATCCACTACGGTTACCATCGTATCCAGTCTGCTGTATTTGCTGAGGTCTATCCCCAATGCATCGTCTGCATAGTTAAAAGTCTGAGCCACGGGTATCGGTTCCGATATACCCGAACTTTCAATGATCAGATAGTCAAACCTATTTTCTTTGGCCAGTTTTTCTACCTCGACGATCAGATCTTCACGCAATGTGCAACAGATACAACCATTGCTCATCTCTACGAGCCGCTCCTGTGTTTGAGACAATGTATTTTCATTTCTGACCATTTTCGCATCAATATTGAGTTCAGCCATGTCATTCACTACCAGAGCAACCTTCAGGTTTTCCCTGTTGTGGAGGATATGATTCAATAAAGTGGTTTTTCCGCTGCCCAGAAATCCGCTGAGCACGGTTACGGGTAATAGTTTCTTTTCCATAATGCAATTAAGTTGCAAATATATTTCAATTAATATTACAAATGCAACATAATTGCTTTTATATTTGTGAATATTATTTTTATATGCCTCAAAAACTTATTAAAAAGATGATTCTTAAACCAAAAAAACTTGATCAGCTGGGGATTACCGCCTCCCTGGCATGTGCTCTGCACTGCGCCGCCCTTCCTTTTCTGCTCACCAGCCTGCCGCTGTTAGGGCTGGGTTTTCTGGCAAACAGCTGGGTAGAAGTCAGCATGATCTGTGTTTCCGTACTTCTGGGCTTCTATTCTTTGCTGACCTCTTATCCAGCTCATAAACGAATAGCACCCTTAATTGTGCTGATCATTGGCTTCGTCCTGATCGGAAGCGGGCATTATCTAATTGAAGACCTTGAAGGTTTATTGATTCCTCTGGGCGGCTTCAGCATTGCCGGAGCACATTTTCTAAACTGGAAGTACAGTAAATCTTGTTGCGTTTAACTAATTTTACACCCATAAGACATGAAAAGAAAAGTGCTATTTGGTATTCTGCTGTTATTCATCAGCCTAGTAAACCCCGGTTGCAAACATGATACTCCGGATGCAAAAAAAATGTATCTTAAATATTTACACAGCCGTCTCAAAAAATAATCAAGCATGATCTCAGTTAAATCAGTTTCACATGAATATCCTTCCGGATACCACATCAATTTTAAAGACTGGATGGTAAAAGACGGAGAACAGTGGTTGCTACTCGGTGCATCCGGGAGTGGAAAAACCACCCTGCTGCACATTCTGACCGGAATACTGAAACCCAGCCAGGGACAGGTTACCATGGATGCCACGTCCGTATACGACCTGTCACCTAAGGAGCTTGACCAGTTCAGAGGCCGCAATATCGGGATCATTTTTCAGCGCCCTCACCTGATTAAAAGTCTCAGTATTTCAGAGAACCTGCTAATGGCACAAAGCTTTGCTAAATTACCGGAAAACGAGGACAGGGTGAACGAAGTATTAAATTCTCTCGGCATAGCAGACAAGAAAGATGCATATCAGAAAGAGCTGAGCCAGGGACAATTACAACGGGTATCTATTGCGAGAGCAGTCATCAACAAACCGGCATTGCTCATTGCCGATGAGCCTACTTCAAGTCTTGACGATAAAAATGCGTCCGCTGTACTTGAACTTTTACTGGAACAGTCCGGTCTGAATCATGCTACATTAATTGTGGCTACTCACGATAAGCGGATCAAAGACGCGTTCACAAACACTTATGAGCTATGAGTCCGTTAAAGATCAGCTGGAAAAACCTGGTATCGAAACCATTGTCCTCGGCGCTGAATATATTATTGATTGCTTTTGGTTCGGGTATATTAACGGTGCTGCTGCTGGCGTCTGCGCAGATCAGCGAGAAGTTGGAAAATAACTCCAAAGACATCGATCTTGTGGTGGGCGCGAAAGGCAGTCCGCTGCAACTGATCCTCAGCAGCATTTATTACATTGATTTTCCAACTGGCAACATCCCTTTAAAAGAGGCAATGGAGCTGGCACATAGTCCGTTTGTAAAAAGAGCAGTACCATTGGCACTCGGAGATAATTACAATGGTGTCCGCATAGTGGGTACAGATAGTAATTTTGTCTCCCTTTATAAACTGGAGGTTGGCGAAGGAGAAATATGGCACGCTGATTTTGAGACTGTTATAGGTTTCAATGTAGCATTGGCGCAGCACCTGAAAATTGGCGATACTTTTTATGGCGCACACGGACTTACAGGAAATTCTGATGTACATAAAGCGCATCAATATGTTGTTAAGGGAATTTTACGGCAACAGGGCAATGTGACCGACAACCTGATCCTGACTAATGTAGGCAGTGTATGGAAGATGCACGACGATCATGAGGAATCAGACGTCCATCATGAAGAACCTAAAGAGCTAACCTCATTGCTCATCCAGTATCGATCGCCTATGTCTGTAGCCATGTTTCCGCGAATGGTCAATGAAACTACCAATATGCAGGCAGCGTCGCCTGCACAGGAAAGCACCAGACTATTTTCTTTAATCGGTGTCGGAATAGACACATTACAATGGTTTGCGGTACTGATCATGCTGATCGCGGCGATCAGTGTGTTTGTAAATCTATACAATTCACTGAAAGAACGCAGCTACGATCTGGCCATCATGCGTACCCTCGGCGCTTCGAGAAACCAGCTTTTTTTCATCGTGATCAGTGAAGGCATCATGCTTACCCTGGCAGGCACTCTGACAGGAATGGCACTGGGACACCTTGCAATACAGCTGATAGGAAGTTACCAGGAGAGCAGCCAGGCCAGAATGACCGGAATAGTTTTACTGTCTGATGAACTATACCTATTTGTTGCTGGCTTAGGTATTGGTATATTTGCAGCAGTAATACCTGCTATACAGGCATACAGGTCGAACATTTCTAAAATACTCTCTCAGAACTAATGGATTACCAGCCTCACTGTGTTGTTCAGCAAAGAGGCATAAAAACATAATAATGAAGAAGATACTATTTGCATTACTGCTCCTTACGGGTTTAACTGCCAAAGCACAGCACAATCCCGATGACCAGATCATGTCTGACAACTGGGACATCGTTGGCGGCGTAGATTTTAAGATTGTAAAGGATACGGAAATGCTGGCTGTATTTACTGATAAGATCAAGAAATATGCGGGCAAGCCTTTTGAACTGGAAGGCTATATAGTGCCCATTAAGGATGGTATGAAACAAACTAAGTTCATGCTGTCTACCTTGCCCATCAACCAGTGTTTTTATTGCGGGAAAAACGGTGTGCCGGTTATGGTCATGGTAGAAATGACGGAGCCTATAAAATTCACCTATGCTACCATAGTAGTTAAAGGAACATTGAAATTGAACTCAGGCAACGCGATGGACAACCCTCCTATTGTTTTAACCGCTGCGAAATCGATATAAGCAATGATAGATCCTGTTAATATATTAAAAGACCATGACCTCAAACACACCAAACAAAGGGTACGTGTACTGGAAGAGATTGCATTGGATAAGTCGGCTATTTCTCAGCCAGAGCTGGAAAAGAAATTGGGAAAGGAAATAGACCGGGTAACCCTTTACAGAATCCTAAATATTTATGAAGATAAGGGAATCCTTCACCGGATTATGGATATGAACGGCACAGCGAATTATGCCATTTGTTCGGGTTCCTGTTCGGAACATCATCATCATGATGAGCACGTACATTTTAATTGTACCAATTGTCTGAAGATCTATTGTCTTTCGGTAACCATACCGAAAATTAAAATGCCGGCGGGATTCAAAGCAAATGCCGTAAGCGCAACCGCCTACGGCATCTGTGAAAATTGTAATGTTATTTAGTGACCGGAATGACCATCAGCACCGTGCGCATGGCCATGGCTCAATTCATCAGGAGTAGCCTCACGTACAGTTAAGATCTTACCTGCAAAGATCAGGTTCTTACCGGCCATAGGGTGGTTTAGATCTACTGATACCGTTTCATCACCTACAGCAGTAACGCCAGCCCTGAAGTGATTGCCCTGGTTATCCTGCAGTGGGATCACATCGCCAACGGCAGGCAGGTCAACATCTTTAAACATATCTTTCGGAAGATCAGCAAAAGCACCGGGATCTATTTCTCCGTAGCCATCAGCCGCTGAAAGCTCAAAGCTATATTCATCACCTACATTTAAACCGTTTAAATGTTCTTCAAATTTTGGCAACATCATTCCTGTACCATAAAGAAATACGAGTGCATTCTGCTCATCTGCTTTCTCTACAAAGACTTGTTGTCCCTCTTCATTAGTCGTATGCAATTCGTACGTTAATGATACTACGTTATTGGGTTTAATACTCATTGTGATGTTATTTAATTATAAACTGTAATGCTTCCTCAACCGTAGTTACGGGCAACTGGCACGTTTTATTTCGGCAAATATAGATTTTTGTTTCAATGCTTCGCTTATCTTTTAACAATGGAAGCTGAGAATTTGTTCCGCCCAGCACCACTTTATTTGGTATGTAATGCTTGTTGAGTTCCTTTTTAATCTCCCGGGTATCTGCTCCGGTTATTGCTATTTCATTTGTACCCGCTACTTCATTCAGCAACTGAATAGCCCAGTTGGAATAAGCCGAACCGTAAGTTTTTATTTGAGGATGAACGGCGGCCAGCATTGCCGCTGCTTTATCCGTATACCTTTGTTCATCAAACAACAAACCCAGTTTCTGTAAATTTTGTGCCATCGCAGAATTTGAAGAAGGAATTACATTGTCCATGATTTCATGCTTCCGCGCAATCAAAGCTTCTCCACCGGCTGTGGTATAGAATAGTACTGGGCTGTCTTTATCTTCAAAATTCAGCAGCACATAATCTGTGAGTCCTTTGGCTTCCTGCAGCCAACGTTCATCAAAATCTGACTGATATAACGCAATCAAGGCATCAACAAAAAAAGCATAATCGTCCAGAAACCCCGAAATGGTTGCTTTTCCGTTCTTAAAGTTTCGGAACAGCCCGCCATCTGCAGTCCGCAGATTCGCTAAAATAAACTCAGCTGCTTTTTTGGCCAAAGCATAATAATGTGGATCATTGAAGATCTCTGCGCTTTCAGCGAGTCCTTTTATGGCCATTGCATTCCATGCCGTAAGACATTTATCATCCAAACCGGGTTTGATCCGCTTATCGCGCTCCGCCAGCAATTTAGCTTTAGCCGCTCTGATCTTTTGCTGAAATTCTATGATTTGAAGTCCTTTAACCTCTGCGTACTCTTCCTCAGTAAACTTCCTCAGCAAAATATTGGTTTCTTCTTCTTCCCAGTTCCCTTCTTCTGTAACCTGAAAATAATCTCTCAGTAAATGTGCATCATCGCCAAGTACTGCGTCAAACTCTTCCTGGCTCCATACGTAGAATTTTCCTTCCACACCTTCACTGTCCGCATCAAGAGCAGAATAAAACAAACCTTCAGGCGAGGTCATTTCCCGCTCCAGCCATGCGATAGTTTCGGTTACAATATCTTTAAAGACCAGCGAATGTGAGTATTGATAAGCCTCGGCATATAAACTGATGAGTTGCCCGTTGTCGTACAGCATTTTCTCAAAGTGCGGCACATGCCAGCTGCCATCTACCGAGTACCGGGCGAAACCACCACCTACCTGGTCATAGATACCTCCCATTGCCATTTTCTCCAAGGTCATCAGTGCTGAGACATGTGTTGCATCATCTTCCATAAGATGACTGTACCGTAACATGAACTGCCAGTTGTTGGGCAACGGAAACTTAGGGGAACGGTTATACCCTCCTTCTGCCATATCAAAATGGCGTTTCCAGGGTTCGACGATCTCGGTTAAATGCGTTTTATTGTATTCACTAACATGCACATTGGGTATGATCTTTTCAGCATTGCGGATGCCATCTGTCAGGCGGTCTGCATATTGCAGGGCTTTTTCCGGTTCATTAGCCCACATACCTGCAACGTTTAGCAATATATTGATCCAGTCGTGCTTTCTAAAATAAGTGCCCCCGTAAACAGGTCTCTGGTCCGGCAGACAAATGCAGTTCAATGGCCAGCCCCCGCTCCCCGTCATCAGCTGTATGGCCAGCATATAGATCTGGTCAATATCAGGCCGTTCTTCCCTGTCCACCTTAATACAAACAAAATCATTGTTCATCACCTCAGCAACCTCGTGATCTTCAAAGCATTCTCTTTCCATGACATGACACCAGTGGCAGGCAGAATAGCCAATACTCACCAAAATCAGTTTATTCTCTTTTCTCGCCTTTTGAAGCGCTTCCTCCCCCCATTCATACCATTTCACAGGATTATATGCATGCTGTAACAAATATGGAGATGAAGCCCTGATCAGGCTGTTGGGTTCTGTATTCATGTTATAAAGGTAAAAAGATAAATTGTACTTTTACGGTAACAACCATTACAATGAAGATCACCCGCATCGATATTTACCGCTACAGCATCCCTACCGAACCATTTGTTATCGCAACAGGAACTATGCACTACGCACAAAATGTTCTGGTAAGGATTTTGACCGGCTCAGGTATTTATGGTGTGGGGGAATGTTCCGCATTCCCTATGATTGTAGGCGAAAGCCAGGATACCTGCCTGGCCATGGCGAAAGAATTTGCGAGAATTCTTATCGGTAAAAATCCGCTGGATATTCCCGACAGGATGAACGACCTGCTGGGTTATGCCGCTCACAACAGCACCATTAAAAGTGCTTTTGACATGGCACTCTTTGACATCGTAGCCAAGAATGCCAAACAACCGCTTTACAAATTTTTGGGTGGGGAAAGGCGTACGGTCGAGACAGATATGACCATAGGTATTGGCACGCCTGAAAATATGGCCAATGCCGCAGTCACTTTTAAAAACAAAGGCTGCCGCATTATCAAGATAAAATTAGGCAAAGATGTACATACGGATATTGAACGTGTCCGCCAGATCAGGGCGGCTGTAGGCGATGATATCGCCTTAAGACTCGACGCCAACCAGGGGTGGAGTTTTGACGAGGCTATATTTGCCCTGGGCGCCCTTGAGCCTTTTGACATCCAGTTTTGCGAACAACCGATGCGTACCTGGTATGATGACAAACTTCCGGAACTGCGAATAAATTCCCGGATCAAGATCATGGCCGACGAAAGCTGTTATAACCATCACGATGCCCGCAAGCTCATCAACAGCGGTTCTGTTGACTACCTCAACATCAAGTTTTCAAAGTCAGGCGGAATACTGGAAGCGCAGAAGATTCACGAGATAGCCCTGCAGACGGGTGTTAAATGTATGATCGGCGGAATGCTCGAAACCCGCCTTGCGCTTAGCGCCAATCTGCATTTTGCTCTGGCAAGTCCAAATGTGGTATTTTTCGATATGGACTCGGCGATGCTTGGGCATTTGGCTGATCCGGTTATCGGCGGTTTAATTTATAGCGGCTACCATGTTGATGTACCAGATACACCAGGCATAGGAGCAGATGTAAAGCCCGAATTTTTAAACGCCTGCGAAAGCTGGACTATATAAGACATTACCTCAGGTATTTCACGAACGCTTTGGCATATTCCTGGTAACCTTGTCTCAGGTAAAACCGGTGGGCGTCTGTCCTTCTCGCATTACTGTGCAAAAAGATTCTCCTGCAACCGCGTTTTACAGCAATTTCCACTGCATATTCCTCGAGAATTTTCCCAGCGCCCTGTTTTCTCGTCTGCTGGTCTACAACCAAGTAGCTGATTACTGCATAATCGGCATCAAAAGTGATCTGCGGGATAAAATGAAGAGACATAAAACCAAGTACATTGTTTTGTACTTCAATAACCACATCAAGATGTTCATCATTATCTTCCAGGAGTGAAAGTCTTCTGGCTACCAGTCCGTTTTCTGTTGGATAGTTCAGCTGTTCCAGCAATCGAACGATCACCTCAGCATCTTTAACTTCTGCCTTTCTGATATTCATCTTTGAAGAGGATTGTTGCACTAATTTAAAAAACCTCTTTTACAATACATAGATCAATCATCAGCACAAAAGATCTGTTTAGGAGAAAAGAAGAAACTAAATTGAAGCCAGCGCTTTTTTACGTTTTTTTTCTCTTTTTCTGATCCTGTTGAGCCACATAATCACACCTGTGACGGGAAAGCTGAAAGTCAAAAGCGCGAGAATAAAGTTTAAAATCTTTGTTGGCATTCCGAAAAGCTCACCCGTATGAATTGGTTTGACATATGACCTTATCCTCTGTCCCAGGTTCTTATCTGCGAACATCAGCCTGCCAAGTACGACACCTGAATACTGATCAATGAAATAAGCATCAGATTTATTTTCTGAACTTCCTGAAGGCAGTACATTGACCGCATAAACGCCCGATGAGTCTTTAGGTATCCTGATGTTATAAAATTCAACATTATCCAAAGGCACATTTGTCAATGCCGCTTCAACCGGTATGGTCTTTTTTGATGGCTGGTAAACTGAAACCGGAGGCTCTGGAATTTCCATGCTGCTTCCGGTGATGGTATAAATCCCTTTATTTACCCAGGCAAATGCCATGACCAGTCCGGTAACAATGATGACCAGCAAAAAGATAGAAGAATAAAAGCCGGTTACAACATGCAGATCATGGTTCAGACGTTTAAAGCTGCCATTTATTTTAAACTTCAGCCGCTGCATCAGGATCTTTTTGTTCTTAGGCCACCACAATATAATTCCTGTAATCGTAATGATCAGAAAGGAAAATGTCGACAAGCCGATGATCAGCTTACCAATACTGTTTTGCCCGCCAAGCAGAAAGCGATGGAGCATCTCCACCTGGAAGAAAAAAGAACCTTTTTTGATATAGATGTCCAGAACCTGAGCATTATAAGGGTTCAAATAAACGAAAACGCCAGGTTTTCCTCCACCCTTCTTCTCCTTTTTCTGCTGTCTGCCATCTTTTTTCTCCGGCACAATCAATGCAATCTCTACAGATCTTGTTGGGTCAGAAAACACTTTAACAGCAACCAGCTTAGCTTTAGATACCTGGTACAGGGCCTTTTCCAGCAGTTTTTCCAATGGTACCCTGACTTTTTGCTGTTCCACATAATAACGATCATGATTGCTCATATGATCGAGTTCGTCTTCAAATACCATAATGGCACCTGTAGCACAGGACAACATGATCACCAGGCCGGCGGCCAGCGCAAGGTATAAGTGGATGGTACGGAATATCTTTTTGATCATTTTTTATGGTTTGATCGGAACTGTCTATTTAAAGGTAAACCGGACTACCAATATGGGTAGCCCGGCTTCTCTTGTTGATTATAATTAGAGAGCGTCTAGAATTTATAAGATAAAGTAGTAATAAACTGTCTGGGAGCTATTGGATTCACGCTGTAGTTCTCATGAACATAGTAATTCAGTTCGTCAGTTATGTTAGATAGTTTACCCAGTATAGTGAACTTTCTGTAAGTATAACCAGCAGAAACGTCAAAAGTAGTAAAACCACTGATTGGAATAATTCCTGAAGAAGTACCAGCTTTGTTGGTGTTTCTACCGCCGTTACGATCTCCCGTATAAAATGCTGAAGCACCAAGTTTTAATCCTTTTAAGCTGCCTTCACTGAAAGTATAGAATAAAGTCCCGTTAGCAGTGTTCTTAGTTGTACCCACCAAACGTTCTCCTTCTACTATCCCGGTAATAATTGTTTCCTTACCCTTAGAGTCAATATATTTCCTTGTTTCAGAGGTAGAAGTATAGCGCATGTAGTTGTAGCTATATCCAGCAATAAAGTTTAATCCTTTAACTATAGTACCAGATAGATCAAACTCCAATCCTTCGCTGGCAGTTTTTCCTGTAAACCCTTTTAAATTAGTATCACCATTTGGGTCTCCATTAAGATTAAAATCAGCGGTTTGCGCAAATTTGTTATTAAGTATTTTATAGTAAGTTACATTTGCGGATAGCTTACCATCCAGGAAGTCATTTTTTACACCTGCTTCATACTGGTCAATGATTGATGGACGCATAGGTGCACCAGTAGCAACATCAGTACCAGCATTTGAGGTAAAATTATTGGCGTAACTTACATAAACTGATGTTGATTTAAATGGCTGGTATACCAAACCTACTTTTGGAGAGAAGGCTTTGTCTATTTTGTCTGCAATACCTTTTCCAACCTTTCCATTTGCTAAGGTATCGATAGTAGTACTTGGTGTTTTTTGGAAAGTCCAGCGAATCCCAGCTAATACTTTAAATTTATCAGTTAGTGCTACTAAATCTTGTGCAAAACCACCCATTCTGAAAATAGGGGCCGTTGTATTGGTTAGAAGACTGGCTTCTGGCATGTTAAAGTTTGATGGTGTGTTAAATGATGCTGGATTAAGAATATTTACAAAATCGTAATATGCTGTCTTTGCTGGATTTGTGTTTTTATCCTGCAAATTAGGGTTGCTGAAACCTCCGGTTTTTGTTCTAGATTGGTCTGCATCAATACCAACTAATAAAGTATGTGCAATTGAACCGGTTCTAAATGTTCCGTTTAAATTGATTTGCTCGTTATATGTTAACTCTTTTATCTTAGAACGTGTAAGTGCGCGATACCACGCTCCTTCACTATCAGCAAACGGACGCTCTGAAGAGAAATAGTTTCTATCATAAGATTGGAGTGAAACTACCGCGTTTAATTTCCAGTTGTCATTAAATTTATGATTTAACGCAGCCTGTGCTGTTGCGGTATTTGTTTTGTTATAAGCCCAGTCCGTATTAATGAAGGTATTCCTTGTAAGCGGCGACAATTTATTTCCAATAGTACCGATCCCGAAATCCGGAGTAAAATCACTTTTAAGATAATCACCCTGAAGGGTTAAATCTGTATTTTCGCTGATTTTATAAAGCAAGGAAGGATTTACATAGAATCTTTTTGAATCTACATTGTTTCTGAAACTACCAGCGGTTTCATAGGTTCCAATCAAACGGAACGCGATTCTTTGGGAAACAGGGCCATAAACATCTACAGTCGGCTTATATAAATCATAACTGCCAGCCCGCATAGAAACCTCAGCTCCATATTCAAATTTGGGTTTTTTGGTCACCATGTTTACCACAGCGCCTCCCGAAACACCACCATATAATAGTGCAGAGCTACCTTTTAAAACCTCTACCGACTCTAATGTACTTGCCTCAGGAAAACCTCCTATAGTTGTTCTTGCACCATTTTTAAAAATGTTGTTTGAACCAAGGCTGTATCCCCTTGCAAAAAAATTATCACCAACAGATCCACGATTAGCACCTAGAGCAACACCGTTTACGTTTTTCATGATGTCACTTAAACGATTAGCTTGCTGATCTGCGATAACCTGAGCACCTATAACCTGAACTGATTGAGGTAAATCTCTCGGTGCAATAGCGATTTTTCCTACGCTTACCGGTTTTTCATTGGGTGTTCTGTATCCACTAATGGCTACTTCATCTAACTGAGCAGAATTTTCTGACAATGTAAATTCAACTGTTGTAGTTTGCCCTTCAGTAACAGATACTTTTTGAGTCTGCACCTGCAACCCCACATATGAAGTCTTAAGGGTATATTCACCTGTTTTCAAATGATTAAAAGTAAAATTACCATCTTCATCAGATGCTGTTTTCTTGTTGTTCTCAACAATTTGAACACTTACATAAGCTGCAGGTTTACCATCATTGGTCTTTATTTTTCCTGTAATTGTTCCCCTGGCGGGCAATACAGCCAGCTGGGCTGAGGATACTTGAAAACTTAATAAGAATGTAACGAGAACGAGTAGCTTGTAAATATGTTTCATTTGCTTTATTTAGATTAATTCTAACGGCGGCAAATGTAATACTCATCTTGCAATTCAGCAAGTTTATTTAGAATTAAAATAAATAAAGATTTTTATCGAATCCGAACGATTCAGCTTCTATGATCAGGTTTAAGCTACTAAAACTGTTTAACCAGGCTAAAGCTGACTTTCCCATTCTGATAGCCAGGACTAAATATCATATTGGCTGACTTCCCGTTAAACAATCTGCGCTTAAGATACGGATAAATAAGGTAAGAAATCTTGGTCGATAAGATACCAACACCCGCACCCGCCACTACGTCACTTACCCAATGTGCATTATTATAGAGTCTCAGAACCCCGGTACCGGTAGCAATTGCATACCCCGCAACTCCGTACCAGACCGACTGGTCCTTATATTCCTGATGAAGAAATTCCGCACTCATAAAAGCAAAAGAAGTATGGCCTGAAGGAAAAGAATCATCATTACTGCCATTTGGCCGCATTCTGTGTGTTAAACTTTTAATACCACCCACGCTTGCCTGGGCAATCACAGCAGACATCAGTAACATGGCGCTTCGATCGACCAGATTATGTCTGGCTTTTACTCCGGCCAGATCCAGTCCATAAACTGCGGCCGCAGGTACATATCTCGTAAAATTATCTACCTTCAGCGCAAAGGCCGGATGATCCTCCTGAAGCTCATTATTTGTACTGTAGTCCAATCTTCTGATTTCATTATCGCTGGCCAGGGAAATCAGCCCGTAACCAATGAATACAGAAGGGATGATAAAAGCGGCTACCTTAGGTCTATTGTCAAAACTTACAACCGTGGTATCACGATTCTGAGCGACACAGAATATTGGGAAGCATAAAAAAAATAGGATGTTGTACTGCTGCTTATACATTACCTGAAAATATACATTTTTAGACAAACATCTAACTTTTGGACAAATTATAAAGTAATTCTGAATAAAAACAGCCTGCCATATAAAGATGGCATCCCTGTTGATAATTTCTTGTTGATAAGAAACACTAAAGATAGATTCTATATGTTAAGTATATGGTTAAGCTCCCGGTCTACGATAGTTTAACCTAATCATAAAATACATTGAACAATTAAAGTGTAGATTTTAAATAGCTTAGCATATAACTTAACTACAATCATATGAATACACAAGAAGTGGCTGACAAATTGGTTCAGCTTTGCCGCGAAGGTAAAAATGAAGAAGCTATCGAAGCGCTTTATGGCGAAAACATCGTAAGCAAAGAGCCAAAAGGCTCACCCATGGAATTAACAGAAGGTAAAAAAGCTGTTAAGAACAAAACTGTACAATGGGAGGAAAGTGTTGAAGAAATACACAGCGCCTCAATTTCAGAGCCCCTTGTTGCAGACAATCACTTTTCTATAGTGATGGACATCGATGCCACCTATAAAGCGCATGGCAGAATGGCGATGAGTGAGATCTGTGTATATGAAGTTAAAGACGGTAAGATCGTGGCAGAAGAGTTTTTTTACAGTATGAATTAAGATGGGTATTAAGTAGGGTCAAAAGGCCCTGCTTTTATCTTCAAACAACCATTTAATACTCATACAGGCGTAGCATTTATACCTTTTTACAGGTAGCCAGAATAAAAATACTTTCATTATAAAGTTTCTGGGAATGCGCTCCATACTAATCTTCTGGCTTTTGCCGCATGGGCACAATTCGTTTGTATTTTTTTCCATCATTTCACTGCTTTAACATGGGATGAATCCTGAATGACAGAAATCCTCAAAATTCTCAGCCCTTTTGACGTCTCCCGATAAGCTATCCGGTAACGGTCAACGATAAGAATAAAAAAACTTCCATCATTGTTAATTTTTAACAGATCAGGCCCGGCAACATGCTCCGTCTTTGAAACAGACATTATTTTAGAGAATATCTGTCTTTCTATTTTTTTTCCATAAACCGAGAGCTTATTTTCTTCGAGATAGGCAATAGCGTCCAGTAATTGCTTTATTGCCAATTTATTCCATTTAATTTTCAAAACACCTTTCTTCTCTGCCTAAACAACTTTTCCACATCAGCCTGCTTCACGTAATCGCCATCCGCAATTTCCGCATCAGCCTGTTCGATATCGTCACGATACTTCTCGAGAAAAACTGCATTCATCTTCTCGACTTCATCACTTACACCAGCCTGATAGTTATAACCTAAGGTTTCCAGAAAAGTTAAGAGGATTTTCTCTTCCTGTTCATTCTTTGTCATTACCAATATGCTCATGTCACAAAAATACCACAACTTGATCGCATCATCTATTCCTGTGCTTTAACAAAACATTAAACTTTTGTATACTAAAAGTTTACGAATGACACATAGGTGAAACAAATTACAATCCATTAACCTCTAGAAGATGGAACCGGTTTCTCGCCTGGCATAAAAATCAAAAGAAAAGGACTGCCTGTATCTGACAATCGCAAGAATTGCTGCCACTTCCCTATCAGCAATCCATTTACCAGACAAGTTTGAAGCTTTCTGAGTACAGAAAATACGGCAAAAAACCTCTAATTAATTCTTTTTTTGCTGTCCGGGAGCAAAGGGTTTTGCTGATTTCGATCCTGTTGCCTTTTTTGCTTGCCCAGGTGGCACCTTGCCACTATTACCTGCAGTCCTAGTCGTGTAGCAGGACGTTAAAAACAAAAAGCCTGAGAGGGCAAGTACAAGATATATCTTTTTCATATTGATTTTCTGATACCAGCGCCAAATGCATGCCAAAAGGCAAATTCTATGCAAATAGTTAAATACGTAGCAAAGATATTTGTCGCGAACACCCCCTAAATATGTCGTCCTCGCGAGTTTGCTAACCTATAGTAACCGGCTAACTTTGTTATACAATAATCCAGTTGTTATACAATTTAGTCGAATCATCGTATGAAAACAATTATTTATCTCGCCTCTTCCGCCAATGGCCTGATCAGCAATAGCAGAAACGTACCAGATTGGTTGTCACCTGAATATGGACAGGGCTTTATGGACATCAGCCAGCGTACACAAGCCGTGATCATGGGCAAAACAACTTACAACATTTTGGCACCTGACTATCTGCCACTAAAAGAGGGTGGTTCGTTGGTAGTGCTGACGCATGATACACAAACCCTCCCTGCTCAATCCAATATCTTGTTTACAGATGACAGTCCGAAAGAAATCATTGAACAGCTTACCGCTAAGGGCCACACAGAAGCAGTGATTATTGGCGGCACGGAAACAATAAGTGCCTTTGTTAAAGCAGGATTAGTCAATGAAATTATCTTCGTCATGGAACCGGTATTATTTGGTAGCGGATTGCCATTGCTCAAAGATATAGAATCAGAGTATCAGCTATCCTTACTGGAAGTAAACAAATTAAATGACAATACCGTTCAATTACATTATTCGATAGAATACAATTAATCATTTCTTTAGCTTCTGCCATGGCCCTCACATGAGCCTGCCAATAGCGAAACTGAGACCTATTCGGGAGCGGAAACATTTAATAAAAAGGGTATACTCATTTGAGTACACCCTTTACAGCGTCTTGTATTACTTATTTTAAAGTCACATCGACCAGTATCGGAAAATGATCCGATACAAACTTGCCATGATAAGTATCTGTAAGAATACCCCATCTTTTTGCGGTAAAATCTTTCGTTACAAAAACATGGTCGATGATCTCATAGCCATCCACGCTTTTTCCCCATGCATTAAACGATGAGTTGTTTGCGTACGGATGTTTCACCTGTGTGTAAGTGTCCGTCAACAGACCTGAATTGGCAAGGGTCAGGTACCAATCGCTTTTTTGTCCGCCGTTCAGGTCTCCGGTGAATATTGCCGGTGCACCTTTTGCGATCTCTTTGATTTTTTTTACAATCAGTTTACCGCTTTCTATACGGGCGATCTTTCCCTGATGGTCAAAATGAGCATTGAAGAAATAGAACTTTTTACCGCTTTTGATGTCCTGCAGTTGTACCCAGCTGCAGATGCGGTTGCAGCAGGTCGCATCCCAGCCCAAACCTGGTTTATCAGGTGTTTCTGACAGCCAGAAATCACCTTTGCTCAGCAATTTGAATTTGTCTTTTCTATAAAATACCGTCGAATGCTCTCCGCCATCCTTACCGTCATCACGGCCTTTTCCATAATGGTCAAATTCAGGCAGGTATTTCTGCAAGGTATCGATCTGATTTTTTAAGGCTTCCTGTACACCAAAGACCTCGAACTGATGAAAACGCAGGAGGCTGGCCGATACAGGTCCGCGCTGCTCCCACCTGTTGCCTACGTCACCTGCGTTGTCATACCGCACATTAAATGAGCCGACGGTAAATTTCTGGGCTAAAGCACTAATACTCATGGCAGCTAAAGCCAGTGAAAGAATAATTTGTCTAAGTTTCATTTTTGTTTGTTTTCTATTAATGTCACCAAGTTAATTATTACCAGCCAGGATTTGGCCCCAGTACAGGATTTTTTTGGAAATTTACTTGTAGGATTGGTAATAAGTAATAAACTTCTATTTAGTAACGGGCGTCGCTTGCCAAAAGTAACCAGTCAACGTTATTATCCGGCTATTGTCATATTGAGTAACATGGACACGACTCTTACATCCAAGCAGTAATTTTATTTGTTTATAGACTCAATGAAAAGAAAAATTAGCCCCATTCCCTTTATTATTATTGGCCTCCTCCTTTTTGCATTAAACTGGCTCGTCCTTTCTGGCGTCCATGTCATTAGTCAAAACCCGCTCATTACCCCCATTTTTTGGGGATTCATGATCCTTGTCACTGCATGCCTTGTCCTCGCCATTTTCAGAATGCGCGACAACGGAATGGATATTTTATTTAAAATCGCCACACATGCTTTCCTGATCTTGTTTGTAGCCGAGCTGATCTTTGCCGTATTGTTACTTGCGGGCGACATCTACAGATTGGCAGCCGGAGGCCCCAGAAGTGTCTACTGGGTAGAGTTTTGTATCGCGATACTTATCCTTACTGTATTTATCTTTTTATATGGAATCATCAGGGGTAAAT
This sequence comes from Pedobacter ginsengisoli, assembly GCF_030244015.1. Lineage (GTDB taxonomy): Bacteria > Bacteroidota > Bacteroidia > Sphingobacteriales > Sphingobacteriaceae > Pedobacter > Pedobacter ginsengisoli. The sequence goes on along the minus strand of NZ_JASSYX010000001.1, from coordinate 698,849 downwards.
ATGCTTACAGGGTGATTAGGCATACGCTTTACTTCAACGACCTTCCAGAACAGTTTGACGGCTTTACCATTACCCAGATTTCTGACGTGCATGCCGGCAGTTTCCGAAATCCCAAAGCAGTAAAACGGGGCATAGACCTGATAAAAAAGCAAAACTCAGACCTGTTTGTATTCACCGGTGACCTGGTCAACAATAAAGCCGAGGAGATCAAACCCTGGGTCGGACATTTCAGCCAGATCAAGGCGCCTTATGGCCAGTTTTCCATCCTCGGAAACCACGATTACGGAGATTATGTGAAATGGCCAAATGACGCTGAAAAAAGGCAAAACCTGCAACAGCTGAAACAGTATCATGCAGAGCTTGGTTACCGCCTGCTGCTGGATGAACACGTAGAAATCTTTAAGGGCGGACAAAAGATCATTCTCGCCGGGGTAGAAAACTGGGGCATCGGGTTTGGGGAAAGAGGCGATCTGAAAAAGGCAATGACTGGTGTAAATCCCTCAGATTTTAAAATATTGCTTTCACATGATCCTACCCACTGGGCAGCTGAAGTGGTCAAATTCTCTTCAAAGATCCACCTGACCCTGTCGGGGCATACCCATGGTATGCAATTCGGCATAGAGGCCTTTGGCATCAAATGGAGCCCTGTAAAGTACAGATATGCGCATTGGGCGGGTGTAACCGGACAGGAAGGCGTATATTTAAACATCAACCGGGGCTTTGGCTTTCTGGGTTTTTCAGGCCGTGTTGGAATCTGGCCGGAGGTAACTGTAATAGAACTGAAAAGGACACCTGAAATGAGTTAATTTCCATACTTTTGTACCGCATAAAATAATTGCAGCTGCAAAGACCGAATGGAAGAGAGCAAAACACTGAAAAGAATATTTCAAGACAGAAAGAGGACCAATGTTTTAAAAAGTGCCGAACAGGCCACAATTTCTTATCTGGTCAAAAGAGTTCCTGCATTCGTCACCTCAAACAATCTCACTTTTCTGGGCACCATCGGTTCTGTGATTGTACTGGCCGGATTTATCCTTGCGGCCTATATCAGCAGGTATTATTTGCTTTTAGGTATTGTGGGGCTAGCCATCAACTGGCTGGGAGATTCTCTGGACGGCAGGATTGCTTATTACCGCAATACCCCACGTAAATGGTACGGATTTTCACTGGACATCATCATGGACTGGATCAGCACAGTGCTGATCGGGTTGGGTTACATTGTGTATGCCAGAAATCAATATGAACTGATCGCTTTCGTATTTGTAGTATTGTACGGCTGGGCCATGATCATCTCACAGCTGCGTTATAAGATCACTGATATTTATAGCATTGATTCTGGTGTTGTAGGCCCAACTGAGGTCAGGATCATACTTTCCTTTATTTTCATCCTGGAAGCTTCATTTGGACATCTGATAGAATATTTTGCTGCCGTCATGTGTGCAATCCTGTTGGTGATCAATTTCATTGATACCAAAAAATTATTGAGAATGGGCGACCTCAGGGACGATGCGGAAAGAGCAGAGCGCCAGGCACGGGAAGCCGCTGAAAAAGACTCCGGCTTTGAAGTTCATCCGGTTAAAGAAACTGCCGGTAAAGAATAGTCAATGGGTAAACAGGGATCAGTATATGTTTTTGCAAAGGCGCAGTTTTCTGCATTTGCGGGCGGTATCATCGATTACCTGGTTATGTTGGGCTGTACCGAGCTACTGCACATCCATTATACCATATCGATTGCCATAGGAGGAGTTGTTGGTGCTGTGTTCAATTTTTCAGTGAACCGCTACTGGACTTTCAACGCTAGCCAGGCCAGCAGGAACCCTGTGGGCGGGCAATTGATCAGGTTTATTTTTGTGGTAGCAGGCAGCATTTGCCTCAAATCTTCAGGCACCTGGCTTTTCACCACCTTCCTTCATATCGATTATAAGATCAGCAGGATCATCGTAGACATCATAGTCTCGCTGGGTTTCAACTACGTATTGCAAACTTACTGGGTATTCAGAAAAAAACCACCTACCGATATTCCGGTGGTTTAGGTTTTTCTTATCTTTGCAGCAGCAAATCAACAAAAGCAATCGATGTAGGATTTAATTTCTTTCCCGAAAATAAACAGGCCTGGCAAATCAGGCCCTTTTAATTCATTCAAAAAAGAAATTATGCTTAATCTACAAGGTGTGACCTATACACATCCCAACAGAGACGTTTTATTTGCTGATCTGGATCTCAATATCAATAAATATGACAAAATTGCTTTAATCGGCAATAACGGCGCGGGGAAATCTACGCTCCTGAAAATCCTCTCCGGATACCTGCAGCCCTCGCAAGGCATAGTTAAAGCCGGGACTGTCCCTTATCTTGTACCGCAGCTGTTTGGACAGTTCAACGATTATACCCTTGCCAGGGCCTTGCAGATTGAGGACAAACTTAAGGCTATAACAGAAATTTTAAATGGCGATGCTAATGAGGCAAATCTGGCATTGCTGGATGACGACTGGGCAATTGAAGAGCGATGTAAGGAGGCACTGGCACATTGGAAGCTGGAGGGATTGGACCTGAACCAAAAAATGGAGTCGCTTAGCGGTGGTCAGAAAACCAGGGTCTTTCTAGCCGGAATATGGATCCAAAAACCTGAAATCGTTTTGCTCGATGAGCCTACCAATCATCTGGATAGTTCGGGCAGAAATCTACTATGTGACTATATCGCCGCCACAAAGAATACCCTTGTCGTGGTTAGCCACGACAGAACCCTGCTAAACCTGCTCAGTACCGTTTATGAGCTCAGCAGAACGGGAATTACTGTTTATGGTGGCAATTATGATTTTTATGCGGAGCAGAAAGCAATAGCAAGAGAAGCACTGGACCGGGATCTGAAGAATATGGAAAAGGCACTTCACAAAGCAAAGGAAGTAGAAAAGGAAGCTTTGAAGCGACAGCAGAAACTGGATGCCCGCGGAAAGAAAAAACAAGAAAAGGCTGGACTTCCCACGATTTCAATGAACACCTTTAAGAACAATGCCGAGAAAAGCACCTCCCGTATGAAAGGCATTCATGCCGAAAAAGTAGACACCATTGCCCAGGAACTTAATCAGTTACGGACGTCCTTATCTGATTTCAGCAAAATGAAGATCGGCCTTGACAGTCCCAGGCTCTACAACGACAAGGTGCTGGTAACCGCAAAAGGGATCAACTTTTTATATCGAGGCGCCATGTTATGGAAGCATGGTCTGCATTTTCAGATCAGCAGCGGGCAACGAATCGTGGTTAGAGGTTTGAATGGCTCCGGCAAAACCACCCTCATAAAAATGATCCTGGGCAAACTGGAGCCTGCGTCAGGAACCATTGCCCGGACAAATGTAAGAACGATGTATATTGACCAGGACTATTCCTTAATTAACAATGGCCTAAGCATCTATGAACAGGCACAGGAATACAATTCAGGCAGGCTCCGGGAGCACGACATCAAGACCCGTCTGAACCGGTTCTTGTTTGGCAGGGAAGATTGGGACAAACCTTGCGAAGCGCTGAGCGGCGGCGAAAAGATGCGGCTCATGCTTTGCTGCATGACCATCGGTGATCAGGCACCTGACATCATTGTACTGGATGAACCGACAAACAACCTCGACATTCAGAATATAGAGATACTGACTGCAGCTATTAACGAATACAGTGGCGTATTGATCGTAGTATCACATGATGAATACTTTTTAAATGAAATCAATGTAGAGCACAAAATTGTAATTAATTAAAAAGGAGGCGCCATAGGCGCCTCCTAATCTTATTTCTTACCTAATGTAATATCAGGCCAGCTGTCTGTTTTAAATGGCGACGCAGGGAGATCTGCACCATTATACAAAGTACTTGGCGGGTTATTGGCCCATGCATATCTGACCGCGACGGGATTTGCCACGGCCTCACTGCTCACCACAACCTGGTTGCCCTTAATGGTCGCCTTTGCCCAATGAAACTTCTGGTCAGCACCTGCAACCTGGAAGCCTTTTAATTCGTTTCCATTTTTTATTTTCAATCCGCCATCTGTAGAAGTGAAGTTCAATGTCACCGTGTTGCCGCTGATCTGATGTGATTTATACATTGGTCCCGAGAAAGCCATTTTCACACCATAAGTTTTAGCCAGGGCTGCATAGGCAAGGCGTTTACCGACATCCTGTTTATTCTTAGGGTGGATGTCTTTTTCTTCACCAGCATCTATAATAACAGCCATCCCTGTATTTTTCAGTGAAAGTGTCTGCTTTTGAGCATCCCTCAGTTCGGCCCACTCAGAGTTTACAGGTTGATCAGTTGGCGCCATAAAATTGGCCAGCTGGACAAAATAAAAAGGAAAGTCCCCTACTCCCCATTTGGTCCGCCAGTCTTTGATCATTGCAGGAAAAAGTGTGCGGTACTGGTTCGCCCGGCCTGCATTGCTTTCCCCCTGGTACCAGATGGCACCTTTGATCGGGAACTGGATATAAGGATAGATCATCGCATTGTAGAGTACAGTTACCCGGTTAGGACCATCATTAGCGGCAGGCATCGGCGCAAAATCCTTGGCATTCAGCCCAACATTATACTTCCATTCCCCCGCAAGCGAAATCTCGTCACCAGTTTCCGAATTGATTGACAGTTTGTTCTGCCCGCCATACAGACCGCCGCCACCACCGGTATCATGCACCCTGATCACAATCGTCATCTCCTCACCGGCATTAACTTTATTTGCAGGTATGCTATAACTGCGGTTATTGGCATAGTTGACGGTTTCGCCGATCTTCTCCCCGTTCACCCAGGTAATGTCGTTGTCGTCAATTGGGCCCAGGTTCAGTTTCAATTCCTTACCGCCCCATGACTGAGGAATTTTAACCGTTTTACGAAACCATACAATTCCGTCAAAATCAGGCAGGCCATTTTCTTCCCATGAACCGGGTACATTCATTGTTTTCCAGGCCGAGGCATCGAAAGCCAACGACTGCCAGTTTTGTTTGAAACCCGGATCTTTATCCATTACCTTTTTATGCCATTCTTCCTGTCTGCGGGCCAGATTTTGTCCCTGCGGGTCCTTATCTGCTTCCTGCACCTGGTTCACCGCCGCTGCAAAGTCAGGCATTGTCCTCAGCGTCTCAGCGCTTGTCCAGGCTTCAGCAATGGTCCCACCCCATGAAGTATGGATCAAACCAATAGGAATACCTGTTTTCTGGGTCACCTCTCTTGCAAAGAAGTACGCAACTGCTGAAAACTCAGCGATATATTGAGGGTTACATTCTGTCCAGCCACCGTTGGTTACCTTTGCGTCGTCCAGTGGTTTATTGCTGGTTACATGTACGCCCTGAAGCAGCCTTATCTTCGGATAATTGGCATCTTTGATCTCCTGTTCATAATTCACAACTTTGCCCCATCCGGCTACGGGCTGTTCCATATTGGACTGACCCGAGCAGATCCAGACGTCACCAATCAATACATTTTTGAGGGTCAGGTCCTCACCATCAGATACCGTTACGGTATAGGGGCCGCCAAAAGAAGGCGTAGCTATAAAAATTTTAAAATTACCTGAAGCATCGGCTTTTCCTGTAACAGTTTTGTTGTCCCAGCTGCCAGTTACCTTGACTGCTTTATTTGCGTCGGTTTTACCCCATACGGCAGCTTTGGCCTTTTGCTGAAAAACCATGTTGTCACTGAAGACAGATGGCAGGACAACTTTCGCCTGAATGGTACTTACTGTAAACAGTAGGCCCATGCATAGCGCAGCCCTTAAAAAGTTGGTGTGCATAGTGTTCATACAATTGTGGTTATAAATAGACTATAAACTTACTATTTTATTTCATCTAATTGCAAGATCACACTTGTCCTTCCTGAATTTACAACCGGGTTAAAGCCAACCGTCATCAGGAATTCCCCGCTATAGCTCTTATTGGAGTCAATAGAAGAATTGGTGCCCGGATAGAGGTTCAGTTCTTTAATTTTATACTTTTTTGCCGCATCCAGGCCTTTCAGACGGATTGGGAATTTACTTCCTTCATCGTAACGGTTATTCACCAGATAATTGAACATTAATGCCTTAGTCTTATCTGTACTGACATAGCCCATAGAAGCTACACTACCTTCACGCGGGTTGGCCAGGCGGTATTGGTCTCCCGACCATATAATAGACTTTACATCATTATATGTCTTCACTGCGTCCTGTACGTACTTCAGGTCATTTTCTTTCAGATGGCTGATCACGATATCAAAACCCAGTTTACCCATCATCGCCACATCCGTACGGAACTTGATCGGCTGTTTGCCCCAGTCTGTTACGTGGTTTGATGAAGTAATAGACGGATAGAAGTAAGAATATTCCCACTGGATAAAGATCCGCTCCATAGGATCGGTATTGTCACTTGGCCAGAATTCAGTAAAGTATTTTAGAGCTGCGTAGTCCACACGGCCGCCGCCACCTGAGCAAAGCATCATCGGTACCGTTGGATATTTGGCACGGATCCTCTCCAGCACTTTATACAGGCCGCGCATATATTCGATATAGAAATGGTTCTGATTGCCTAAAGTAGCTGAATAAGCATTGTAGATCACTGCGTTACAGTCCCATTTGATATAAGCCAGCTCAGGGTTTTTGGTAAACAGGTCGTCGACCACGCCAAATACAAAATCCTGTACTTTAGGATTGCTCAGGTCCAGCACCAATTGGTTTCTGAAATAGTATTCCTCCCTTTTCGGCTGTTTGATCACCCAGTCCGGGTGTTTTTCATAAAGGTTACTCTTAGGGTTCACCATTTCTGGCTCGATCCAGATCCCGAACTTCACACCATTGGCCTGCGCTTCTTTTACAAGTGAAGCTACGCCATTGGGAAGTTTGGTTTTGTTTTCTTCCCAGTCTCCAAGACCAGCCACATCACCATTACGGGGATATTTATTGGCAAACCAGCCATCATCCAGCAAGAACATATCCACACCCAGTTTCTTGGTGTCTTTCAGCAGTTCAAACAGCTTGGTTTCGTTGAAATCGAAATAAGTGGCTTCCCAGTTGTTCAGCAGCGTCAGTCTCTGGCCTTTGCCGTCCAGGATCTTATAGTTCCTGGCCCAGTTGTGCAGATTTCTGCTGGCATTGCCTTTACCACTGCTGGAAAGGGTATATAAAAATGCAGGAGTGGTAAACTCTTCATTTGGTTTTAAAGTATAAGCTGAAGCATAATTGTTGATGCCCGAAATGATCTTCAGGTTGTCGAGGTAGTCCAGTTCTATATCCGTTCTGAAATTGCCACTATACTCAAGCGCACCGTAAAGCACAGTACCCTCATCTTCAGTAGCAGGCTTATCCAGAGATACCATAAATACAGATGGCTGAAATAAGTTGGCCCGGGTACCCAGTTTGGTATCCAGTGTCTTGATGCCATGGGTGATCCTGCTTTCTTCCGGACGCATTTCTTTGGCCCAGTCACCATGATATTGGGTCAGCCAGTAGCCGCCTGCTTTTAAATAAAGGTTAGCAGAAGCATACTTTTGCAGCAGGACATTGCCTTTTTCTTTATGTTTGATCACACTCCATTGCTCTACCACATCATCTTTGAAATAAGTCTTATAATACAACGTCACTTCAAAATCGTACACAGGATCCTTTAATACCACAGTAGTTAATGATACATCACCATCTATTTTACTGAGCTTATGACTTACATAACGTAAGTCCAGTGAATTGTTACCATCTGCATGGCTCACACTGATTGCCGGTTCCATCAGGCTTTTGGATCCTGAAGGGGTATAAGGAGAACTCAGCACACTGGTATACTCACCGGATTGCTTAAATACAGAGGGAACTTCATCATATTCGGCAGCACTAGAAAGCTTCTTGCCAAAATAAATGGTATTCAGGTTCTTTTTGGCATCAGCCTGAAGCACAAGGGCATTGCTTTTAGTCTCTATAGCAATGGTAATGTTCTGTGCTTTGACCTCAGCAGAAGCCATTAGGAAACAGACTGAAAGTGCTGACAATTGAAAAAGGTTGGTTTTTAAAGATAGTTCAAACTTCATTATTAGATTTTATATTAGGCTACAGGTTCAAATTTAGTTTTATTGCTCAAACTTTTTTCAATTCAATTGGCATATTGATATGAGTTTTTGCCCCCAGATGCTCCGGATCGAGCTTCAGCACATTTGAAAAGGCCTTTCCTGCTTCCTCAATTTCCCCAAGGCCCAGATAACCCAGCCCTTGTATAAAATGGCAATGGGCTTTGTTCCTGATGTTCAGATTGTCTTCGAAAACCAACAGGTTTGGCAGTGAAACGGCAAAATAATCCACCTTTACCTCGTCATTTATGTGCTGATCGCCATATCTGATCAACTTGCTAAATATATGGATTGCTTTCTCATTTTCGCCCAGTTTTTTCCAGGCAAGTCCCTGATAAAAGATCTTGTCAGGCTGCTGGTCATTGTAAAACATGGCAGCAGAAGGCTCGTCAAGACCAACAGTTGCTTTTTTAAACCACTCCTTTGCGGTATCTGAATCATTCAATCCTTCGTACGCACAACCCAGCCAATAGAAAATATCGTTCTCCTGTGCGCCAAACAGCTTGCCTTCCCCAAGGTTATGCGGATAGATCTGCGCCTGGTTGAGTAAATCTATAGCCTCATTGAACTGTGAATTGTCGAGGTGCTGTTTTGCCAGCTGGACAAGACTATAGACATATTGGCCTGATGCTTTGCCTTCGCCACCTTCCCATGGATGGAACTGACGTTTTTTTATCAGCTCAAGCGCAGTCTCATACTGTTCCATAAAATTGAACACCGCTATACGCTCCAGGTACATATCATCTCTCTGTTCAAGTGTCACCAGGTTTTCTTCAAGAAAGCTACTGCGTTCTGCCGGTGTCCGGTTTACCCTTTTGTACAGCTGGTCCAGCTCCATCAAAATTCGGGCATCTGTTTTATCCAGTGCAAAAGCCCTTTCAAAAAAATCAAGCGCTTTCTCCGGCTTGTTCAATTTATTGAAATAAGCAATGCCCAGGTTTCTTAAAACTGTAGGGAACTGGTCATCCAGCTGAACGGACAATTCCCAGTTGCTGATCGCTTCTGCATATTGTCGCTTGTCGTAAAACAAGTTACCCAGATAATAAGGTGCCCTGGCATCCTCCGGATTGAGCTCAATTGCCAGTTGCAAGGCTTTTATCTCTTCCAGCCTGTTCGGAAAACACAGGTAAGAATTTGCAGCAGCGGCTTTTTTAAGCCATTTTTGCGTCTGCTCCTTTTGCCCCGAATAATGGCTAAAAGAAGCCAGGTGGTAGTAAACCAATGGATTTGTCGCCTCATCTTTGATGACATGGCCCAGCAAATCCGCAGCTTCATCATATAAACCCGCTGCCGCATAATCCATTGCATAGGCAATAAAATTCTGCTCGTGCCCTCTTGACAATTTGATCAGTTCATCCAGGGCATTGCTGCATTCAGCAGGCTTGCCGGTTGCCCCATAAGCGAGGGAAAGTTCATACAGCGCGCCCAGATTGAAAGGATCTCTTTCCAGCGCGGTCTGTGAAACCGAAACTGCTTTATCAAATTCTTCCTGCTTCCGGTATGCCGCAGCTTTGATCACATAGGCTTTGCTATTATTGGCATTGCAATCCAGAGAAGCACCAATGTGCTCAATTGCCAGCTGATGGTGTCCCCTTATCATATCAATCTGCGCGACGGAAAAGTAACCGCTATCTTTACAGCTCTTGCCCCAGGTCGCTTTATAGAAAGATTTATAGGCTTCATCGGGCTGGTCCTGAAACTTCAGACTCAGACCCAGGTTATAATAAGGTTCGGTATCGTATGGATTTGGATTGCGCTGAATGCTGGTCTCTATGGCTTTTCTAAAATAGCTTTCGCTTTTGGCGAACTGTCCTCTTCTCAGGTACCACAGACCCAAAGCATTGTTGCAACGGATGTCCTTCGGGTCGCGCCTCAGCGCTTCTTCATAATAGGGAACCGGACTGTAAGTAGCATGACGGTATTGCTCCAGGTGCTGAGCAGTCAAAAACAACTGTTCATTGTTTTCGGTTTCTTCCGGTGTTTGCGCTGGCTTTGCAGGCACAGGAATCGCATTGACCTTGTTGGATGCGGGCTCATATCTAATGAGTTCCTTGTCTTTTGCAGAGTTGACAGTCAGTAACAAATCGTTTTCCTGCAATCCCGCAGGCAGACTGATTTTCCTGACATAAACCCCCTTCGGGCCGATGGTTGCCTGGTCTCTGAACAGCTCCTGACCATTGGCACTTAACCGAATGTTAACATCCTTCTGAACAGAAGTCACATAGATCTTCAGCTCTGTCTCCTCACCTGTTTTGTTGATGGCCAGTAAAATATCTTTGGTTGCATTTTTGACCACACCCAGATCGCGGTAAGGCATGAAGTACTGGGTAAATGACTTTTCTTCATTTGGCATCAGCCAGGTAAAATCGGGCTGATTGTCAGTAAACATGCCCGTCATCAGCTCGATATATGGTCCGTCCTCATCAGTCAGGTTCCTGTCCCAGGCCTGTCCAAAATCACTGTGCCCCCAGGTCCATTGCTTTTTGCCCGGAGAAGTATGGTGATTGGCGACATGTAGCAAACCACCCTGCGAATCATGTTCATACCCGCCTACAAAATCATAGTCTGAATTGATGGCCATATACGAAGTTGGAACAGGAATGTTCTTGTACATGGAAATGTCCGTCCCCGGCGAATAATCTACTTTATAATAAGTACCGGTAGCGATCGGAAATGTAGACACATCGCGTTTGCCATGGTCGAATACCGCATTCACATCCGGGGGAAATACCGATTGATAGTGGTCATTGACCTTTACCGCCGGATTTGCCCACCATAGGAAAGTCTGCGGCAAGCTGGAACGGTTGAGTAGCTTGGCCCTGATCTCGATATAAGCTTTGTCAGGATATAAGGTAAAGCCGGCCAACCCCTTAGTATGAAACATCTGTTCTACTTCATTGACCCATACCGTCTTACTGCCATCTGCATTTTCCTCGATCTTATAATCTATCGGATCAAATGTACTCGGGCGGTGGTGCTGAGGCCAGTTGAACTCGATGCCTCCTGAGATCCATGGCCCGGTAAGGCCGACCAAAGCAGGCTTGATCACCTGGTTATAATAAATAAAATGCCTTTGCTTTATTTTGTCGTAGGCCATCTGGATCCTTCCGCCCAGTTCGGGCAGGATCATGATCTTCAGGTATTCGTTCTCCAAAAACAACCCTTTGTAGGACTTGTCTTCTTTTTCGTCATAAATCTTTTCAATAACAGGATTTGGGTACACTACCCCGCTGCTTCCCTGGTAAATCCGTTTTTCAAAGAACATGGGGTTTTTGTCGGGCTTGCCGATGCCGTAGGTAGGAATGATTACCTGTTCTTCCCAAACGTTTACTGTTGATGTTTTCATTGTATTGTATAATGTAGAAATGATTTTTAATGTCTGATCAGGTTATCTTCCAGTTCTTCCAGCGTCTGTCCTTTGGTCTCTTTCACTTTCCTCAGCACAAAAAGAAATCCAAGAAAACAGATCACTGCATACAGATAAAAAGGTCCATAGGCACCAAGTTTGTCAGCCAGGATCGGAAAAGTGAACACCAAAATAAAATAAGCACTCCATAGCGAAACAATAGCAACTGATGAAGCCACACCCCTGATCTTGTTTGGAAAGATCTCTGAGATCAGTACCCAGGTAACCGGCGCAAGTGAAATCGCGTACATACTGATGGCCAGAAGTACAAAGATGGATACCATACCAGCAGGGTAATGGTTCTGCAGCATAAATGCCAGAATGATATACACGATAGACAGACCAAGCGACCCGATCAGCATGAGCGGGCGGCGTCCCAGCTTGTCTACCTGCCACATGGCGAGGATCGTAAATACGAGGTTTACAATACCGATAGCCACGGTCTCAAACAATTGCCTGTCCAGGTTAGCCCCCACAGATTCAAAAATGGTAGAGGTGTAATTGAACACCACATTGATCCCGCAAAACTGCTGGAACACTGCTAAGGTGATCCCAACAGCCACCGCAGGCCGCACACTCTTATGAAATATGGCTGCATAAGATTGTTTGGTGTTACCGGTCAATGATCTGCGGATCGCCGCAGTCGTATTTTCCACAAAAGTAACCGAGCCTATTTTATTTAAAACCTGTTTTGCTTTTGCCTCCTGCCCGTCTTTCAACAACCATCGCGGACTTTCCGGAAGCCAGATTACCCCGATCAGAAAAATAACCGAAGGCACAGTACCCAGGCCAAACATCCAGCGCCAGGCATCAGGACCCGTATCGGCAAGGAAATAATTGACCAGATTGGTCACCAGGATGCCGATAACTACAGTCAACTGGTTGATGGCTACATTGCGGCCCCGTACCTTGGCAGGCGACACTTCCGCAATGTACATCGGACAGAGCATGGAAGCCATACCCACTCCAATACCCGCAGCAAAACGCATGACCACAAACAGGTTGAGGCCCGATGAAAAAGCTATACCAATAGAAGACAAGGCAAAGATGATCGCGGCCAGCATCAGGCCTGGTTTCCGGCCGTATTTATCAGCTAGGTTTCCCGCCAAAAGACAGCCCACTATACATCCAAGCGCCAGCGAACCGGTGAGGAAACCTTCCCATATGGGATCGAGCATGAACTGTGTTCTTAAAAAAGGCAATGCGCCCGATATGACAGCAAAGTCAAATCCAAACAAGTATCCGCCGAGGGCAGATATGAAAGAAATGCCAATAATATAGCTGCTGTTAAACGTTTCTTGTTTAGTGTCCATTTAGTCTATAGTTGATTAAAATAAAGTTGAGGTTTTTGTTTAGTAAAGCCAATAGATTATAATTTCTAAAAGATGGATTTTACACGCATCCTTGTTTTAATGTATTCAAGGTTGGATATAAATGGCTGCACCGCCTCCAGAAGCCAGTTTCAGTTCCATTTTTGTCTTAGCATCTACGGTAATTATTTTATGTTCATAGTGTTCCGCATTCACATTGGCATCCTTTCCATCTGTGTAAATAACTGCAGTATAGCGTTTTCCGGAAGGCAGAAAACTGAAATCAAGTGAAACGGTCCTTTCATTCCAATTGGTCATTGCACCTACATACCAATCCCGTCCTTTTCTTTTGGCCATTAAAGCGTACTCACCAATCTTTCCAGCCAGAGGCCTTGTCTCATCAAACACAGTTGGCACGATGGACAAAAATTTCATGATATCAGGATATTTCACATACTCTACCGGGGAATCGGAAAGCATCGCCAGCGGTTGGTTAAAGATCACATACATTGCCAGTTCATGGCAGCGGGTCCCCTGTCCTGAAGGCAGGCCGGGATCGATAGGCTTAAAGGCCGCTTTCGTCTTATTCCTCATTGCACCCGGGGTATAATCAAAAGGGCCCGCAAGCATTCTGATGAACGGGACCAGCAGGTGGTAATCCGGATTGATGGAGTAATCCCATTTGTCCGATTCCGCACCCCGCACCGCTTCATAGTTTACAATATTTGGATAGGTCACTTCCATTCCTGACGGCTTGGTACAACCGTGAAAATCAACCATGATCTTTCTTTCCGCCGCTGCTTTGGCGATCTGCTCCATCCATTGCATCGCCAGCTGATCATCCCGGTCGAAAAAATCTACCTTGATCCCTGCTGCTCCAAGTGACTGGATGAAATCGAGACTGTGGTCCAGGTCCTTCATGATCGTCGAAGCGACGCACCATAGGAATACACCGACCTTTTTATCCTTCGCCCGTCTGATCACTTCCTTTACATCCAGTTTTGGATTTACCTTTGTGACATCATAGTTATTGGACCAGCCTGCGTCTATCATCATATATTCCAGATCGTAATCTGCTGCGAAATCTACATAATAGTTATACAAGGCAGTATTTCTGTTGGGCATACCCGAAGGGATGTGTGCTCCAGGCAAGAGCGCGTCGTGCCACCACTCCCATGCAGCCTTCCCTGGTTTTATCCATGCAGCATCTTTTATTAAGGAGGGCTGCGCAAGTTTTGCGATCAAATGATTGTTCAACAGGGCCTTGTCTTCATCTGTAACGATGATTACCCGCCATGGATAAGCCCTTTTCCCTTTGGTATCTGCCAAAAAATCAGCCCTTTCTTTTACGACAGAAACAAAATTTCCCCAGCTGCCCATTTCTGTTTTAGCAGGATATTTTGCCCAGTCCCCTGTAAACTTCCCTTCCTTTTTCTGGATGTACATTCCCGGGTAGTCCCATACATCGGCTTCTGCAATCAGGATTTTAACCGGCTGATCAGTATGGTCAAACAATGCCGGGGTGGTGGCCCTTTTCCCTTCACTTATGAAGTCTGTACTTGAAAATTTAATATAAGGTCCTTCCCAGGTTGTATAGGTATCTGTTTGTTGCAAAATAGCCGAAGGTTTTCCTGCAAGGTTAAAATCAGCCTGTTCGCTGATCACTTTTACATTTCCTTCAAAGCTGGTGATAAACCGGTAGGCGATCCCCTCATTGTAAGCCCTGAAGACTAACGTAAAATAATCTTCAAAACTCACGGTCAATTCATTAAAGTCCGGAGTTTTTCTGGAGGCTGTTTTCTTTATTTTGGACTTCTTGCCCAGCGCCAGTTTGTCCAATGTGATGGAAATCCCAGAGGGCAGCAAAACGGGCTGATTCTTAAATGACACCGAATAGGTGATGTCTTCCGCCACCGTAACCCCCACCTTTAATCTGGAGTCGGGCGAGCTCAGCTGCAATTGCTGGCCTGCGGCGAAACCAGCCGCATGGCCTAAAGAGACATAAAAAAGAGCAAGCAAAAATAGTTTGTATTTCATATGGTTTATTTGTGTGTGTCGAACTTGAAAATAATGTAATGATGGGCAAGCTCCCCTGCCCGCAACGCTGCAGAAGGAAATGAGGGGTGGTTTGGACTATCAGGAAAGAACTGGGCCTCCAGGCATATTCCGTCAAAAGCCCTGTATGGTTTCCCGTTAAATCCAGCGTCGGCTGTATGGAGGTAATCACCTGTATACAGCATTAGTCCGGGATAAGAAGTATACAGGGTGAGGCTTCTTCCTGAATGAGGATCAAAAAGCCTTGCAGCCGGAAGGCCTGATTTTTGGCGTTCCTTATCCAGCACATAGCAAATATTCAGGCCCTTCAGACTGCCATCAGGCTGCAGGAGCCTGTCTTTAATCAAAATATCATTAAAAGTATAAGCCCCACCGGCAGCCACAAGCTCTCCCGTCGGAATATAATCAGCCCCCGCCTCAACCATCTGATCGGAAAACACAGAAAGATGATGGTCAACCACCCGGCCTTTGCCCGATGACAGGTCAAAATAACTGTGATTGGTCAGGTTGAACAAGGTATGCTGATCCGTTTGCCCATAATAACCTATGGTTAGTTCGTTCTCCTCGTTCCAGCGGTAATGAACTTCCGTTTTCAGGTTACCGGGAAAACCTCCTTCTCCATCCGGACTTAGCAGACTAAAAATCAATGCATCATCTTTGATCTGCCAATCAAATACCTTTTTATTAAAGCCGGCGCTGCCACTATGATTGCTGTTCGACCCCTCATTCTGCTCAAGCGTCACCCTTTTCCCGTCTAAATTAAAAGCCGCATTACCGATCCTGTTGGCGAACCGGCCAACGGTTGAACCCATATAGCTCTGATCGTTGACATAACTCCGCAACTCGGGAAAGCCAAGAACAACGTTCTCTTTCTTGTCTTCATTGTCCGGGACAAAAACGGAAACGAGAGTAGCCCCATAATTGCTCAACTCTATGAACCGGCCTTCCTGGTTTTCTATTTTAAAGAGAAAGACTTCCCTGCCATCTGCATTTCCCCAGGGAGTTTTTAAAATTTTATTCTTTTGCATCAGAAAGACTGATTAATAAACATGTGAATCAGGAAAAGCAATTCCGGAACACCCGCGGCATAATGGTCTATGCTTCGAGTGTCCCGGAAATATTGCTGAATTACTAAGCGACAAACCACTTACACAGTGGCCGATTTCTTCAAGATCCTCTAGTTCGATTTAAAAAAAGTTAATTCCAAAAGGTGAATATAATTAGCCCCGCCCCATGTTTCCAGTACTTTAAAGCGCAGGTACCTGAACGCCGGGCTACCCGCAGGGATGTTGAACCGCTCTCCAGCCCTTGCAAACGCCCTGTCCGCATCGGTATTTTGCCCTACGGGTTGGCCAGAAGGCTTAAATGAGGTATAGGTTTGCAGCTTTGTCCAGCTGCTGTCAAAACTCCCGTCAGGATTGGGGTTATTACTGCCCCATACTTCAAAGACTTTGGGATTACCGACATTGTATAATGCATTGTCTCTTTGCCAAAGCCTGAAATGGTCAAGCTGTGTCACCTGTCCTATATCAAATGTGAACCATTGAGGCAGTCCAGAGCCACCTGTATGGAAGCCTGCAGGATCACCCCCGTTTGCGCCGGTGTTATTGTCCCACAAATTTTCCATTTTCCATCCGTATTCATCCCCAACGTCCGTGGGCAGTTTAAATACTTTGAACAATGATTTATCACATTGCGTGATCTTAATGATCGTTGGAAAATCAGCAAATTGTGAGACGTTAAAAGCATCGTATGAACCAGGCTCAGGAGCGTATGAGGACCGGTACTGAACTGTCGTGTTCAGCTTGTAGTTTGGTATTACAATTGAATTGTCATCTGCCGCAAGCTCCCTGTCTTCCAGTACACCTGAAGTATTGGTGTACCTGATTGTCGTAGACACGTTCATGGTATCCCTCCTGTTAAAGTTCAATTTAAGAGCACCGTCCTGGTTAAACTCATAGGGATTGGCCGCATTATAGCTTCTGTTGAGCAGCGTGCTTATATACGTGGGTCCATAAACCCTTACATTATTTAGCTCGATCCCTACAGACTTGTTTCCATTTTTATCATACGAATTGATATGGAAAGCGTAGACGTATTCATTGAGATTTGGCACCACTACGGTTATCAACTCTGCCGGATCGTTGCTGGTCGCAGGCACTTCCATGCTACTGGCCCCATTATTCCAGGTAACGACATATTTGGAAATTGTCGGATCCGGGCTCGGGTTCCAGTAGAGCGCAGTCCTCAGATTTCCTGCTTTATAGCCGGCATTTTTGACCAGACCAGGATAAACTGTTTCTTTGTCATTTAAAAACGATTTATAGTCGTCGCCATATTTTTCACAGCCGGCCATCGCAAAAGTGATGATAAGCGCCACTGCAATATTGATAGTTAGTTTCATTTTTTCCATTTTTTATCAGCGTTACACGATATCACAAAGGGTTTCCGAAAAGCGTTATTTCCATGGCATTCACATAGTCAAGCCCGCCCCAGGTTTGGGTAACCTCGAAACGGATATATTTCACATTTTGTGCCGGACGCGGCATCGTAAAATTGACCCCTTTGGCAACAAATTCTTTATCAGCAGCATTTGCCTGGTTAGGCGCTAAGCCAGAAGGTGGATTAGGAAAAGCAAAGTTGCCCATATTCACCCAATCACCGGCCACAGTTCCCCCAGCAGAACCTTTCGGCAAAGTAGTCTCAGCGGGATTGTCCTTATTTGAACCCCAAATGGTAAAGGTGTGCGTATTTTGATATCCATAATACTCAGATGGTCTCTGCCACACCACAAAACGACTGATGATAGCCGAGGTACCCATACCAAATGTAGAGATTAGCCTGGAAGACCTGCCCGTATGCCATCCATTGCCGTCAACACGTCCATCAAAGAAATTTTGGAATACCCAGCCATAATCTGATGGCGTATCATTAGCCATGTTGTACACAAAAAACTTGCTCTTGTCCAGTTGAGTTTCAAACAACGGCGTCAATGTTTTAAATACCGTATCAGAAACATTTCCAAATCTGTCGGTTGTATAGACGCCTACCTTTTGAGGAGTTGGGGGCAGGTTCCTGATGGCAACATTAATGGTATCACTGCTAATGTATTCCGGCTCCTGTTCATCGTACTTTTTAGTCTGCTCATTAAAAACAAGAAGGTGCACAGCTATAGGCGCCCTGTTCCTGTTAAGTCCAAAAAAACTCGCTCCGCCAAAGTCAGGGTTAATCTCCAGATCTGAATTTATCTTAACATAATTTGGTGTTTCCGGCGTTACCTTAACAACTACCGGATCAGACATCACATTGGCACGGCTGACGGCATACAAAGTCACCTCATACTCCTGCGATCTGGCAAACCCGTCTACCATAATCGTATCCGTATAATAACTTGCTTTGGTCTCCCGGACACGGTTATCATTGATATTGTACCGCGCCAAAACATAAAGCAGGTTTTCTGAATTGGGCAGCCTGTACGTAATTCTGGCAGCACCTTCCAGGTTTTCAACTTTCACATTGCTCACCACACCCGGCTTGGTCATATCCCTGGAAATGACCTCAATGTTCGATTCCTCTTTTTTACAGGAGGCTAAGAAAGCCATCATCAGTATAAGGATCAATATATTTTTCATAATCATCTATTTAAAAGATTAATTTCTCAGTTATTTACAACCGCTACCAAAATGGGTTTTGAACTAAATTTTCATTGATAACCACTTCCGAATTTTTGATCGGCCATAAATAATCTTTCACACCAAAAACAGGAATGGCAACCGTCTGCGGGCGATAGTATTCAACCGCATTTGCCTGGCTTACCGTCCAGCCCTGAAAAGGTCTGCTCAGCACATCCTGCAGCTCTTTCCATCTGCGCAGGTCCCAGCCGGTCTGACCCTCAAAGCACAGTTCAATTCTTCGCTCTCTGTGAATAATCGCACGCAGCTTATTTTTGTCTGATGGCGCAGTGGCATCTTTGGCATAAGTCTCCCAGGACTGCCTGACTCCCTGCAAACCGGCGCGCTGTCTAACTTTATCAATATACATGTAAACCTCCTCCGACGGGGCCGGTAAACTTTCATTCAATGCCTCAGCATACAAAAGATACAGTCCGCTCAGACGTATAACAGGGAGACGGAATCCTTCAAATTTTGGACTGCCTACATCCATCACCGTAAGGTAGTTGGCCAGTTTTTTAGGCCAGTAACCCGTTACGTTTGTCGCAAAAAGACTCTTTGGACCGGAAACAGCGGCAGGTCCGCGCCCTTGTACCACATAAGCTTCCTCTTCTTTCCTTTTATCGTTCCCAAACCAGATCGCACCATCAAAGGCAATGTCTGCATAGAACCGTGGTTCCCTGTCAAAGTGACTCTTTACGGTTTCGTAACCCAGTTTAATGTAATGTTTATTGGCATCGTCGCCCGCTTTTATGGTGTTCCGGTTCGCATAGTCCCAGGTCTTATCTTCGTTGACAGGCACCCCATTTTTAGTATAAAATAGTTCCGCAGTGGAAATCGGCACTGAAAAATTTGACGGATGATCATTACTCTGTGCCACAGCAGCTGTGGTTAGTTTCGGCATCGCATAACCCTGGTAGTCAAAATCAAACTGCGAGGCGATGACCAGCTCAGGGTTCTGCTCCCATTTTTGCGTGACCGCACTCTGCAGCGTAAGTAGTTTTTTTATTTCATCAGATGCGCTCTCTACTTGATTGGTCGGTACTTCTGTATACAACTTGCCTCCTCGCAGCTCAAACTCAACAATTGCGGCCTTGCAGGCTGCAGCCGCTTTCTCCCATTTCGCAGGGTCTGCGGTAGTAGAAAAAAGATTTCTGCCGTCCTTGTCTTTGAAGACTGCGTAATCAGGATTGCCGTTGAACAAAGGACTGGCCTGGGTAGTTAAAACTTCAGCTTTAACCGCCATTGCCATAGCAGTGGTGATACGGCCCAGCTCATTGATCCGGTTGGTGATCACCGGAGGCAGGTCCGGAATGGCCTCATCCAGAAGCGATGTCACATAGTCAAAAGACTCATCGACCGTCGCCCTTTTTACCTTTGTATCCTCAATAGGGCCGTCAATCGGGCGGTTTACCTTGGCGAGAACAATAGGTCCGTAAAAACGGATCATGTAATAGTGATAAAAAGCCTTTAAAAACTTAACCTCGGCAATCCATCTTCTTTTTTCAGGCTCGTTCAGATCAATCGGCTTATCTATGTTTTCCAACATAATGTTACACCTTCTGATGGCCTGATAAATGTTCTGTCCCCCGTTTCCGCCATTCCAGAAGTCCAAAACAGGACTCCCTGAATTTTGTATATTCCTGATCAGACTAAAGCCTGTAGAAGGGATCTTGTTAAAGGGGTTGCCTTCCAGATTTGGATAATAGATTTCTGCAGTGGTCGTAAATCCGGGGTTGTTTACCGTCCCGCGGATCAGTGTCTGGTAGGTATTGTAACAGCCAAACAAATAATTTTCAGCCTCATTTCTATTTGAAAAAGCATAATCAAGCGTACCAACATTATTTGGCACAACGTCCAGATACTTTTTACAGGACATGCCTGCTATGCAAAGTATGGTTACACAAATTAATTTATAATGGTATTTCATGTCTTCTGTTTCTGTTGTATATACTTATAAATTCAGGTTTAAGCCTACGTTAAATACCTTTTGGATAGGATAGGAAAATCCATTGCCTCCCAATTCAGGATCCCACATTTTGAAGGGACTCCAGGTGATAAGATTGAGTCCGTTAAAGTACAGTCTGCAGTTTGAAATCCTCAGGGATTTAGAAATGCTGGACGGTAAGGTATAACCGATTTCAAGTGATTTTAACCTGATAAAACTGGCGTCTCTCAGCCACCAGGTACTCGGCTGCAGGTTATTAGCGATAGCCGCCGAACTGGTCCCCAGTCTAGGATACAAGGCATATAAGTTTTGGTTCTCTTCAGACCAGTGGTTATCAGCAAACTCTTTCAGTACTTGTGTATTTCCGTCTATGTAGGCGACGTTACGTTCAACAAAAGGACTCACCTTCCTTGGATCGATGAAAAAAGATACCCTGGCCTGCCCCTGAAAGAAAGCAGAAAGGTCAAATCCCTTAAAGCCGCTGGAGAAACCAAATCCATAAACAATCTCCGGTGTTTCAGGATAACCTAAAAATACCTGGTCAAGGTCGTCTATCTTTCCGTCGGCATTTACATCCTTATATTTGATATCACCACCCTGCGGTAAGATCCCGTTTATTTTATTACCATAAGCATCATTGATAGACATGATCTGCGTCGGTGAGTTTCTGGCCTCGTTGTCATCGACAAACAATCTTTCTGCGATATAACCATAGCCCCGGCTGATCGGCTGACCAATAAAGTGGCGCCAGGTTTCCGGATAATTGGGTTCTTCTATGTAGGTATATTTGTTGGTAGAATAAGTGAAGTTTCCCCGGAAAGATGTCCAAAGGCCATTGTTAAAGTTCTGCTTATAATCAGCGGAGAGGTCTATACCTTTAGAATCTACCACACCAAGATTGGTGAGCACAGCAGCTTCAAAACCTTCGGTCACAGGTACCTGCCGTTCACGCAGAATATCATAGCGATGATTCTTATAGAATTCGGCCACAATGTTCAGGTTTTTTAACATGGTAATCTCTGCGGCGACATTGGTCTGACGCGAAGTCTCCCACGTGATATTGGAGTTGGCATAACTCCTGATGGTCACACCGTTGAGCTGAGTACCGTTATTGATCCCAAATTGGGCAAAATTTCCGCCGTTTAGATTCACATCAGACAGATAGAAAAACCGCTGGTTACCAATCGCATCATTACCTACCAGACCATAGCTTCCGCGGATCTTCAATCGGTCAACAATACCTCCGGCTTTCCAGAAGCTTTCATTTGACGCTACCCATGACAGACCAAATGTTGGGAAAAACCCATACCGGTGTTCTTCAGAAAAACGTTCTGAACCGTTCAGCCCAAAATTGACCTCTGCGTAATATTTGCTCTTATAATTGTAAGTTGCCCTGCCCGCCAAACCTAAATTTCTGAAAGGAAGAGAATAAGGTAAGGTGGTCACGTGCAAAACCGGGTCTTTTGCACTTGAATAAAGCGTTTGCTGCGCAGTACCGATCAAAGTCGCACTTATGCCATGATTACCCAATAACTTATTGTAATCAAGTGCCCCCTGGAAATAATAGAAGGAATTGGCATTCGGCTCGTTTCTGCTGTAAACCAGATATTCAGTAGGCACATTATTCGACACATTATTTCTCGGGTTTAACCAGGTCAGCGAATAAGAATTGTTTAGTTTATCATAGCCACCTGCACTATAGAAATAAGGTGAATAAGCAAGCTGAGAGTCAAAGTAAGAATAACGGTTGGTGTTAAATATACTTCTGAATTTAAGTCCTTCCGTAATGAAACCAAAATCCTGGTTCAACTCCAGCTGGGCAGACATGCGGGATTCAGATGAATTCTTATGTCCTCGTAAAAGCTGGGCATAAGGATTACCGTTCGGATACCGGATGCTGTTATTGGCAGTTCCGTCAGGCCCGCCAACGTTTCCAAACAAAATGTGGTTTGCTTTCGCGTTTTCACCCTCGGCAGGATAGTAGGCAGGAAACAAAACCGGACTGGCATGAACTGCAACATTGTAGAGGTCAGAAGCAAAGGATCCGTCCGCAGTTATAGGCCCGTTATATTCACTGAAAGTACCTGAAAGCCTGATCACAACCTCTGTGGTCTTGGTCAGGTTTACATTTACATTTGAGCGCAGCTGATAATTTTTAAAGTTGACATTGTTGTTGTTATTGTTCCTGACATCCGTCTTTAAAACCCCATTATCAATATTGTATGACCCCGCGATATAATACTTCGCAGTAGAGCCGCCACCACTCACACTCAGGTTATTGCGCTGTGTAGTAGCCCGGTCCTTAAAAAGCATATCCAACCAGTCAACGGCAGGAAATACGTAAGGGTTACTGCCCGGCGCACCGGCAAGCGTTGCTTTAGTGTTCTCGATCTTACTTACAGGGAAGGGCAAAGGCAGTTTAGGATCACGTGTCAAAGATGCCTCATTGTACAATTGCATATACTGGATAGGATCTGCCAGTTGCAATGTCTGGGTAGACTGTGACATCGAGTATTCGGAGCGGAAATTGATTTTAGCCTTTCCTTCCTTTCCCTCTTTGGTACTTACTAAAATTACTCCATTGGCCCCTCTGGCACCATAGAGGGCAGTTGCACTTGCATCTTTCAATATGGAAAAACTCTCAATATCATCGACCTGCAGTCTGGCAAGGTCATTGGCAGTTAACTCCACATTATCAATCAGGATCAGCGGTTCTCTTTTATATCCGAAGGTGGTTACACCACGAATGAAAAACGAGGCATTGTCTTGTCCGGGCTGTCCGCTGCGCTGATAAGCAATAATTCCGGCGGCCTGCCCTGCTAATGAAGCCGTAAGGTTGCTGGAGGGGATCTTTAATGCGCCTGGCTTGATTGTCGTTACAGAACCCACCATGGCTTCTTTACGCTGTCTCTGGCCCATAGCCGTGATGACAATCTCATCGGCAACCAAATTATCCTCTTTCAGTTGAATATTCAGCGTTTTATTGCTGGCGGATATCGTAACATGCTGTTCCTTATACCCCACATAGGATATTTTCAGCACTGCACCCGCATCAACATCAAGCACAAATTTACCATTGTCATCCGTTCGCGTCCCTATTTTAGGGTTCCCTTCGACCATGATGTTGACACCTGTTATTTTATTTTTTAATGTATCCGTCACCGTACCGACCACGGTAATCTTAGCGGATCCCTGTGAGTAGGCCTTATTTCCCACAAGTGTAAAAAAACAGATCAGCAATAATGCTGATGTGTTCAGAATTCTTCTCATACAGATTTGTTTAAGTTTATATCTTGGTGAGGTAAAGCTATCGCATGTGGCAACTTTATAAAATGTATAAATTCACCATAATGATGGACAATAATACCATCACACCACAAGATCCATGTTTTACCACAGCCGCGCTACAATATCCACATTCAGTTTAATGTATAAACCAACCATAATGATGGACAATAACATCAAAATATAGATTACATTTGCAAATACGTTAATGAATAGGAATGGAAGAGCACAAAAAAATAAAGGAAGGTTTTCTCGGGCAAAGGATGATTGTTCTAACTCCCAACATTAGAAAGGAGATCAAAGCAAATCCTCTGATCAGTTCCTTTTATCTGACTGCGATCGGATACTACCCTCATGCAGTCGGCCATGACCGCGAACGTCTGCATGGTGCTGCTGAGTTTATTTTCCTCTACTGTATAGATGGAGAAGGCCGGATCGAAATGAACGGAGAAATATACCTGCTGAAAGCAAATACCTTTTTTATCATTCCAAAAAACATACCGCACCGTTATTACAGTTCAACCAAAACCCCCTGGAGTATTTACTGGCTGCACTTTAGCGGAACAAACTCAAGAAAAATTTATGAACGCTCCCTGGTTGATGATAAGCACCATGTCCATGCTATTCCATTTGAGCAGTCCCGGATCAGCACATTTGACCAGATATACAATACACTTGACAGAAGCTTTAGTTCCCGCGATATGGAAATCATGAATTTTCGGCTACTTTATTTTGTAACCTCATTCATCTACTACAAAGAAATCAATCCTGCAGTATACAACATAGATATGGTCAGCAACTCGATTGCTTTTATGAAAAAAAACGTGGATAAAAAGCTTAGCGTTAACTTATTGGCCGAGGAACAAAATCTTTCCGTCTCTCATTATCTCCGTCGTTTCAAAGCCAGGACCGGGCAGTCGCCGATTGTTTACCTCAACCAGCTCAAAATCCAGCAGTCCTGCCAGTACCTTTATTTTACCGACAAGAACATTAAAGAAATCTGCGCATTACTGGGCATAGACGATCAGTACTATTTTTCAAGATTGTTTACAAAACTGATCGGCACCTCACCTTCCGCCTACCGTAAGGCCCATAAGAAATAGTTGACTAAAAAGAAGCACAGATGTACCGGGAAATTTTAGACCATATCCGCAAATATGTAGTATTGACCCCTGAGGAAGAGGAATTGCTCTGTCAAAATCTGGAATATAAAAAATACCATAAAAAGGATTTTTTGCTGGAAGCCGGCAAAACCTGCAAAGGCAATTATTTCATCATAAGGGGCTGCGTACGTCAGTATTTTATCAATAAAAAGTTAAACGAGCAGATCATTAATTTTTCGATAGAAAACTGGTGGATCGCCGATCAGGACAGCCTCATGACAGGGCGGCCATCGGCCTGTACCATCCAGGCGATAGAAGAAACCGAGGTGTTTTTACTTCCGGAGAAAAACAAGGCGGCACTGTTCAGGCAGGTGCCATCATTAGAAACTTATTTTGCCCTGATCATGCAAAAGGCTTTCGTAGCGGCGCAGCGCAGATTGGGATATATCTTCAATATGACCGATGAGGAACGCTTCAGGCACTTCTCCTCGTTGTTTCCGGAATTTATACAGCGCGTACCGCAATACATGCTCGCCTCTTACCTCGGCTTTACCCCCCAGTTCCTGAGCCGGCTCCGGGCAAAGAAACACTGACCCTCATTCTGCATAAAATTTCCTGCATTTTAGAATTTCTTAAACTCAGTTCATTTTTTGAGGCTGCCTGGTTGCGCAACTTTGTCTTAACAAAAAACAAAGAAAATGAATCGAATCAGAATTAATCAGGCAGATCCGGCAGCATACAGAGCAATGTTTGCACTGGACAAATACATTGAAAGCTCAAGCCTTAGTAAAACACACTGGGAACTGATCAAAATCAGAGCCTCTCAGATCAACGGATGTTCTTTTTGTGTAGATAAACACAGCAAAGATGCCCGCGCAAATGGTGAGACCGAACGCAGGATCTTTGCATTGACGTGCTGGAAAGAAACTCCTTTCTTTGATGAGCAGGAAAGGGCGATATTGCAGCTGACAGAAGAAGTGACGCTAATTGCAGGCAGGGTATCTGATGAGACTTACAATCAGGCCGCCTCGTTATTAGGCGATACTTATCTCGCCCAGGTGATCATGGGCATCATCACTATTAACGCCTGGAACCGGATTGGAGTCAGTACCAAAATGGAACCGGAACTTTAAACTTAAGCTTTCAATATGGTGCCTTTCTGGTACTATAACTTTACAACCTCCTCTTAACCTCTTCAAGGGGGTTGCTAGGGGGTTGCATGATCTCCTGGGTTATGCAACCATGCCGGGCAACTATTGATTTTTCCTTGCTGGCGACTCTAATTCCGTCCCAATTTTAACAGGAATACCGAAATTAGGCGTACCGTCCGCATTCCATGAAAACTGCTGGGCGCGCGGCGACCGGAAGCCCCCGCATCCCTGGCCCGGTTTATCATTTGCATGATACAAAATCCAGTCTTCCTTACCGTCAGGCGATTTAAAAAACGAATTGTGTCCCGGTGCATAGACGCCATTTTCCGCAGACTTCCTAAAGACAGGCTCTGCAGATTTCTTCCATGAAGCCGGATCCAGCAGGTCAGAACCCGCAGACGCCGTCAACAGCCCTAAAGCGTAAAAATCCGTCCAGCAGCCACTGGCAGAATACACAATAAAAATCTTGTCCTTATGAACCAGGAACTGCGGGCCTTCATTGACATCGACATGTTTCAGATTTGGTTCATTGAGGTCTCCGTACAGCTCCCATTTAAACTCAGGGCTTGACACCTTCACTCTGGGACCATCTACAGTCCATGGGTTCTTAAGCTTTGCAATATAGATCTCCTGTTTTCCATTCACATCACCTTCCCAACCCGACCAGATCATATAAAGTTTCCCCTTATGTTCAATTACA
The DNA here is from genome assembly GCF_030244015.1 of Pedobacter ginsengisoli. Classification (GTDB taxonomy): domain Bacteria; phylum Bacteroidota; class Bacteroidia; order Sphingobacteriales; family Sphingobacteriaceae; genus Pedobacter; species Pedobacter ginsengisoli. The sequence continues at coordinate 672,174 of NZ_JASSYX010000001.1, read as the reverse complement.
TCCCCGTCAATTGCCCATTTATTTGTCACGTCAGTAATCTGCCCTTTAAATTCCCATTCACCTTCCATGGGGTCAGCTGATGCATTCTCCAGGACATACATGCGGTGGTTATTGTTATTTCCACCATCTGCCGCAAAATAAGCATACCATTTGCCCCGCAGGAACATCACTTCCGGCGCCCATAATTCTTTAGAATACGGTCCGGTTTTCGGCGGTGTCCAGATCACCTTTTTCTCTGCGGTTCTTAACTCAGAAATATTCTTTGCTTTCCACAGTACTAAATTCCGGCCGGTGGTATGGGTATAATAGTAATAACCATCTTTGTAAAAACAGTAAGGATCCGCACCCGACGGCAGTAATGGGTTGGTAAACGTTTGCGCCCGCGCAGCACTTGCCAGCAAAGCCATCAGGACAATTGTCAGGAATCTTAGTTTCATGTGGTGTTCAAATTCAATGACCTAAGTTAGGCAAAATGAAGGTTACTGGTACTCTGCGCTATTAAATTTTCCATCCAGCCAGGCGATGTGGTCGTTTAGAAATGTTTTTAAATATTGTATTTCACCGGCGTAAGATCCGTTTACTTGAAGTTCAAGATAGGATTGTTTATTTAATATATCCCATTTTGTAAAATTCCTGACCTGCGAAACGGCGAGTTTTGCAGCTATTGGGTACATAGATGATGTCAAAGCATAGATCTTTGGTTTTATCTCATTCCATCTGGCGCGGATGCGCTGCCTGAAAGATTGGTCTGTCAACAGACGTTTCAGCCAGATCTTAGGTTCAAAAGCCGAATTCGCCATCAATCCATGAACCTGATCGCCCAGACGATTGTCGTTGTTTGCGGCTTTATCAAAATCCCATATAGGGCCGGTATAAATCTTTTCGTCATTGCGTTTTTTAAACAGGTAAGTACTCCGGAACGCATCCGGGTTACCGATCACCTCATTGATCAGGTAATGATCCACATAGGTATTTACATCAAAGTATTTTCGGTAACCATTTACCGGATCTGTATAATCCGCAGCATAGAGGGCATCTTCAAATTTCTGGAAGTGATTTTTGATGTAGTCTTTTTGCTCCTGATTGATATCATCCTCATCAGGATACTTAATTACGAAAGGCATATTCTTTGCGGTATAGAAATGTATTGGTTCACCATTTGCAAACAAGTCCTGCTCTATTAAATATCCACCTGCAAGGTCTGGAAGTGTTGTAGTTCCCTTTGGCTGTTCCTCAATATCGACCAACCCTTTACCCTCCTTAATCTGCTCGGTAAGCTGATAATTTCCCAAATATGCGCCGTTGAGATACACCTCAACATATCTCGAAGCAGGAGTAAACGCCCTGCCAATATTCCTGCTAAGGATAAAGGCCAGCTCATTACGCATCAAAGTCTTATCGGCATAATTGGCAAGCAGAACCCAGTTCTTACTTTCAGGCATACCCAATAAAGCAGCCTTCTTATCCAGTTTTATGCGATAAGGCTTTTTCGGCATATCGTACCAGGTAGAATTTCCCCGGCCTTTTATTTCAGTCTTCCCATCGTAAACCACATCCTTAAAATTGCTGACAATCTTTATGGAACCGGTAACATAGACCTCCTTGCTTGTAATAGGAACATTATTTGTGTTGATGTAAAGGGCTGAAACGCCATTATCTGTGAACTTTACAATGTAGCTTTTCTTGGTGCCATCTTCAGCGATAATGTTATAGGTCACCAGTTTAGTAAAGTCATTGATCGTAGTATCACTTCGCTGAGCAATGTCACCGACCGTCACCTTTTTCCCTTCATATGTAAATACAGGAGCCAGTTTACTGATATCAGTTCCCGCAAAGGCCCTGGCATAAATGGTATCTCCAATAATTTCTCCATTTACATCATTGACGAGAACAGGATTTTTACTGGCCTTAAAAGCAAAGGTTTTGAGCACCTTATCCGCAGATAATACAGGTGGCTCCGGTTTCGGTTCAACCACAGGATCTTTACTCTTTTTACAGGAAGCAAATGCAGAAAAGACAAGCACTAAACAAACTAATTTATATCCCTTATTGATCATAGCATTAGATATTTGGACATACAATATAGCAATAATTCAATGACATTGAAACATCGACATTGCACATAACACCTGTGCTTAAACGCAAGCTTGGGGGCCGGAGAAAAATTACCTTCTCAGAGAAGACATCAGCGCTCTTTGACCCGATCCTTCATCGGGGCCTAAGAGATGCAGTCTTCGAGGAGAACGGTAATTTTTCTTCAAACCCCCAAGCGATTACATAAACACCATTCCTACTATGGCATCACTGACGAATGTGTATATAACTTATCAGTAACTGCTTTCAATTTCTCAACAGGAACCTTAATCACTTTCCTGTCGTAAGTCATCAAACCATTGGTTTCATTCTCCACATCAGTAGTTTGCGTATAAACCGCTGCCGACAAACCTTTTGTGATCAAAAAGTCCATTCTGTCCATAAATGATGAGTAACGTTTGAACAGTTCTTCGGTATTCTCGAAAAGCTTACCGTATCCCCAGTTTTTGTCCTGCAGCCAGGTATGTTCTTTAATAGGAAGCCCTAAACCTCCAAACTCACCCAAAACCACCGCATGTGTCGGCCCAAAAAGATCAGGTCTCGGCATCTGAGGATCAGGATAATGATGAAGGTCAACAATATCACCGGTGATCACATGGTTACCGCCACTAGCGCTGTTCACAAGGCGCGAAGGATCCATTTTTTTTGTCCATTCCGCAATCTCTTTAGTCTTGAACTGTCCCCAGGCCTCGTTGAAAGGAGTCCAGACCACAATACTTGGAAAATTATGCAGGTCCTTCATGATCTTTTCCCATTCCTTACGGTAATAGCCCTCAGATTCAGGTGTACGGTCTTTATCTGTTCCACCCATCTGGCCAAGCTTAGGCTCCCAGTGGTTACCCAGGTCACCACTTGGCATGTCCTGCCAAACCAGTATACCCAGTTTATCACACTCATAATACCAGCGTGCCGGCTCGACCTTGATGTGCTTACGGATCATATTAAAACCCATTTCCTTCGTTTTGATGATGTCAAATGCCATCGCCTCATAAGTCGGAGGAGTATACAATCCATCAGGCCACCATCCCTGATCTAAAGGACCATACTGAAATACAAACTGATTGTTCAGCAACATTCTTTGTGTGCCTTCCTTATCAGGGCCCATTGACGACTTACGCATTGCAAAATAGCTGCTCACTTCATCAATTACTTTTCCATTGCGCAGCACCGCCACTTTAAGATCGTACAAGAAAGGAGAATTGGGCGTCCAGAGTTTAGGATTGGCAATTGGCAGTGAAGCTTCTTCACTGGCCTCTACTTCCTGCTCTGCAACCTTAGTTTTACCGTCAAATGCGGTAACCCTCAATTTGTCCCCTGCCAAAGCAGACTGCACATCAGCCGATACAGCAAGGGTTTTGGTGTCAATATCCGGTGTCTGTCTGGTTGAAGCGATATAGCTTTTAGGAACACTTTCCAGCCATACCGTCTGCCAGATCCCGCTCACAGGCGTATACCAGATTCCCTCAGGCTTTTTGACCTGCTTGCCTCTAGGCTGAGGGCCTTCATCTGTAGGGTCCCATACACTGATCACCAGTTCCTGCTTTCCGCCTTTTTTAACAAAAGCTGTGATGTCAAAAGAAAACGGATCAAAGCCACCTTCATGTGTGCCGACTTTCTGACCATTCAGCCAGATATCTGTCTTCCAGTCTACCGCGCCAAAATGCAGCAAAATGGTGTTTTTCATGCTTGAAGGAATCGCAAAGCTGGTTTTGTGCCACAACAGGTTATTTTTATCCAGCGTTTTCCCCACCCCGGACAAGGCCGATTCCACAGCAAAAGGAACCAATATTTTTCCCTGATAGCTCTTCGGGGCTTCCGCGTTTTTATCAGTGATGGAATAGTCCCATAACCCATTCAGGTTCTTCCAGTTGTTAGCTCTCACCAATTGCGGACGTGGATACTCTGGCAATGGGCTAGCCGGGTTTATCTTTTCAGCCCATGGCGTCATAATTCTTCCGCCAACCGGTTTCCAGCCTGTTTGCGCTTTTGCACTCAGCAACAGGCAGGACAATGCCGTTGCTAATAAATAGTTTTTAGTCATTTTATAGTGTGTTGATTAAATTTCAAATTGAAATCGGTTTTTATATTTGGTCTGTGTTTTAGCAATCCCTGGCTATGCTGCATAAAATCACAACCAAAGATTGGTTTTTTAATTTCGGTCTTTAAATTGATTTGTATCAAAATTTCTCCATTTTGTCTCAAACCTCAACAATCCGGTTAAAAGACACCCTAAATATAAAAGCAATTTTCTCTAAGTTTGAACAGGTATCTAAACAGACTTGAAAAAACTCAGCCTACTCATATCGTTACTTCTTTTTGCGGAACTGCTGTTTGGTCAGCCTTACTATTTCCGAAGGTACCAGGTGGAAGACGGATTGTCTAACAATGCAGTACTCTGCAGCTTACAGGATAAAGACGGCTTCATGTGGTTTGGAACAAAAGACGGCCTTAGCCGTTTCGACGGTTACTCTTTTAAAAACTACAGAAACGATACCGATGACAGCAGAAGTCTTGGCGGAAGCTTTATCCATTGCCTGGCAGAAGACAGGCAGGGGCTGCTTTGGGTCGGTACCGAACAGGGATTATATAGCTACAACAAATCCACTGAAAACTTTACACAGCTCAGAAACAGCAAACACAAAGAGATCAGGACCGTTCTCTTTGACAAGAACCAAAATATCTGGTTCATTTCCGGTCTGACACTTTGCAGGTTTGACAATAAGCTTAAGACGATCAAAGAATATACGGTCTCTGAATACTTTTACGCAACCGCTTTGTGTCAAACCGCCAACGGCAAATTGTGGGTTGCAACAACGGACGGGGAACTTGCCGAATATCATCACGACCGTGATAACTTTTCCAGGTACTCCGTTTTTGAGAAATCACCCCCAAGTACATCCAGAGGAATAGAACGAATTCACGATGCCGGCAACAACCACATTTTGGTTGGCACCTCAAATCAGGGTGTCAAGTATTTTAACCTCAGCACGCATCAGTACAAAGACATTTTATCCCGTACAGATGATAAAACAGAAATTTATGCCAGAACATTTTTAAAGCAATCTGAAAACACGTTCTGGGTTGGTACCGAAACCGGGATTTACATTCTTAACCTGGAAACCGGCCGGTATACCAATCTCAAAAAACAATACAACGACCCCTACTCACTTTCAGATAATGCCATCTATTTTTTATCAAAGGATCATGAAGGCGGGGTTTGGATCTGTACCTATTTCGGGGGAATAAACTATTACCCGAAGCAATATTCTGTTTTCGAAAAGTTCTACCACAAGATTGGAGAGAATTCTATCAGCGGTAACGCGGTCAGAGAAATTACCCCCGACACTAAAAACAACCTGTGGATTGGCACAGAAGATGCCGGACTCAACAAGCTGGATCCCGCAAGCGGCAAAGTGGATAACTATAGGCCGGACGGCACCAAAACCGGGATATCACATACCAATTTACACGGCCTTTTCGCTGATGGCAATGAACTCTGGATCGGTACCTTTGAACATGGCCTGGATGTGATGGACCTGAACACCAGAAAAGTGATCCGCCATTATTCTATCGGTACAGGGCCGAAACAACTGAAGAGCAATTTTGTCTATTGCATCTATAAAACCAGGGCCGGTCAGATCTTAATAGCCACCACAAGGGGGCTATATTCATATAACCGAAAAGCGGACAATTTCGATGTCATCTCCCAGGCCCCTGACCATATTTTTTATACCGGATTGATAGAAGACAGCGAAGGAACCATCTGGCTGGCCACCATTAGGGACGGGCTATATTATTACAACCCGGAGAAGCAAACACAAGGCTATTATAAAAATGATCCTAAAAATAAAAGAAGTCTGATTGACAACCGGGTGAACAGAATATTTGAAGACAGTGAAAAGAACATATGGGTGGCAACTGAGGCAGGCTTATGCAAGTTCAATAAACGTACCCATGACTTTGACCGCTACACGATCAAGGATGGCTTTCCGAGCAATGTAATCTACGGGATGCTGGAAGACGCCGATGAAAACTTGTGGATCAGCACCTCGAAGGGGCTGCTGAGATTTAATCCGAAAACAGGCGCTTTAAAGAATTTTACCAAGTCAGACGGCCTGCTCAGTGACCAGTTCAACTACAGCTCCGCCTATAAAGACCCTTCCGGCAGAATGTATTTTGGCAGCGTAAAGGGCCTCATCCGTTTTGATCCCGCAGATTTCAAGCCAGATTCTTTTAAACCTCCTGTGTTTATTACAGGCATACAGGTCAACAATCAGGAACTGCTCATCGGCACCAAAAGCTCACCCCTGAAAAAGTCCATTTTGCTTACCGACAGGGTCCAGTTAAGGCACACACAATCGACATTTAGCATTGACTTTGCAGCACTCAGCTATACTTCTCCCATAATGACCGAATATGCATATAAGATGGATGGGATTGATAAAGACTGGACCTATCTGAAACAAAACAGAAAAGCCTATTTCACAGACCTTTCACCGGGAGAATACACATTCAGGGTAAAAGCATCAAATAGTTCAGGCATATGGAACACCAGGGAAACAACCCTGAATATCGTAATTCTGCCGCCATGGTGGGCCAGTAATCTTGCTTATTTATTGTATATTTTAGCTGCCGGCCTTCTTGTTTACGTCCTGGTCAAACGTGACCACAAGAGAATAGAGCGGCGAAATGCCCGCCGGATGGAGGTCTTTGAAAACGAAAAGGAAAAAGAAATCTATCATGCAAAAATAGAGTTCTTCACCAATATTGCTCATGAGATCAGAAGCCCGCTTACGCTGATCAAGGGACCAATGGAAAAAATGATCAGGCGTGCCACCGATATTCCGGATATGGAAAAGAACCTGAGGATCATGAATAAGAATACAGACCGCTTGCTGGAACTGACCAATCAGCTTCTGGATTTCAGAAAGACTGAAACCAGGGGCTTCTCCCTTAATTTTGTAAAGACCGACGTATCGGAGGCACTCAGGGACATTGCAAACCGTTTCCAGCCAATAGCAGAGCAAAAACAAATCAGCTACACGATTCAAATGCCTGAAGCACATCTGTTTGCTTATATCGATCTTGAAGCTTTCCATAAGATCATCAGCAACCTGATAGACAATGGACTGAAATATTGCGAATCGAGCATCAAAATTGAACTTGAGGAGACTAAAGCAGGGGACGATCAATTTACAATCAGGGCGATCAGCGATGGAAAACCCATACCACAGGAGATCAGTGAAAAGATTTTTGAACCTTTTTTCAGGGCCAGGGAAGCAGACATCAAGCCAGGAACCGGCATCGGTCTTTCTTTGTCAAGGGCCCTGGCAGAACTGCACAACGGATCATTAACCCTTCAGCAACCATCTGCCGATTTTAATATCTTTGTACTCAAGCTGCCAATCCACCAGCTTATTGAGTTTAACCTGAACACCAAATGGAAAAAAATCTGAATATTACCGTTCTTCTGGTAGATGACAACGAAGATATTATTGATTTTATAACCGATGATCTCAGTGATCAATACAATGTACGTTCTGCCGGAAACGGATTAAAAGCATTGGAAATCCTGAAAAGCGAACCCATACAAATGGTCATCAGCGACATCATGATGCCCGGGATGGACGGACTTGAGCTTTGTAAAATCATCAAGTCAAGCGTAGAACTCAGTCACATCCCGGTGATATTGCTTACCGCAAAAAACACCTTGCAATCAAAAATAGAGGGTCTGGAAACAGGGGCAGATGCTTACGTAGAAAAACCCTTTTCCCCGGAATTTTTGCAGGTCCAGATATCCAGCCTGCTCAAAAACAGGGACAAGGTCAAAGCTTATTTTGCAAACTCCCCTTTGCTCCACATCAAAACCATGGCCTATTCCAGGGCAGATGAACAGTTCCTTGAAAAACTCCAGCAGATCATCAATAACAGCCTGAATGATCCCGATCTGGATGTAGAACACCTGGCAGATCAAATGAACATGAGCCGACCCACATTCTATCGTAAGATCAAGGCCATTTCAGACTTAAGCCCAAATGAACTCATCAACCTGACGCGCCTAAAAAAAGCCGCTGAATTGCTGAATGAAGGCACTTTGAAGATATACGAGATCGCTGAAATGGTAGGTTACAGCTCACAAACGCAATTTGGCAGAAACTTCTCCCGGCAGTTCGGAATGTCGCCTACTGATTACCTCAATAACCAGCAGGCTGAGAAAAAGAACAGGCCTATTTAATATAAAAAGTCTGGCTAAATGCCCCGTTCGCAGCAACATCCCATGCGGCTACCCTCACCCAGGTCCTTCCCGCCAGTTTGGTCTTAAACTGAAATACCTGATCACCATAAGCTTTGGTTTTGGTCAGATCAATTTTATCCCTGTATATGCGCGTGCCGTCCCCCGAAACTACTTCTATAAAATTCATAGGGAATGTCCAGAGGAGTTTCAAAGAAACATTAGCTGTACCATCGGCATTTAAACCAAGCGTCTCACCCGAGATTTTACCATTTATCTTCAATTCCGGCATCAGGACCTCACCTGTCGAGCCGAAGAATTTTCCATACTGCATCGCGTCGAGAACCGGTTGCCAGCTTTCCGAAAATTTCGGTGCTTTATCCAGCATCAGGTAGTTGACATTCAAATGGGCATACATCTCATTTTGCGGAGTAATGGTAAATAAGTCGGCTTCCGTGATCACGGTCTTTTTCACGCCCCAGTTGTTCATGTCATCCAGCAAGCCTAGCACACGGTTATTGCCCAGGTACGGTTGAGAAAGATCAGCCGGCATGGCCTTCCAGGCAGCACCCATAAAGCGGTCTGACAGGAAGAAATCCTCATGCGCATAGACATCAGGTGCATTTACCGAACCCTTTGTTCTGGCATGCGCCGTCCAGGCCAGGCCCTTTTCCAGCTCCAGCAATTTGAGCATATCTTTCTTGTCACCTATGTGGTAGACCTTACCAAAACCCGGCCTGTCCTCCACAAAAGGCACATCCTGCTTTCTCGACATGATCCAGTAAACCGGTTTCGGGAAAAGCTGCAGCCAGTGGCCTCCAAAAAATTCATTAGGCTCTTCGCCGGGAAGCAGTAAAAAATCTTTATCAGACAAACGCTCGCACATTTCAAACAATGCTTTCAGTTCTTTCAAACGCTGATCATCTGGTCCTTTAGGATGGGCGGTATAATGGAATTCAGCCAGGTGGACGATATCGATTCCTGTCTTTTTAAATACATCAACAAATTCCGGGTGCTCCGGAACCGGTTTTCCCGCCAGTACCACGCTCATGATAAACTCATTATGAAAATGACTGGACATGGTTTTAAATCCAGGCAGCTTGACGTAGCTGTCGTTGTGGGTGAATTTTTTAACCGCAGTAAAAGCATCCGCGGCCTCCCCATCGCTGATCAGGCAGAAGAAGTTCATCCTTTGTTTAGTTCCCGGCGGGGCATTAAACCAGGGCACGAAGCGGTTGTCACCTTTCAGGTCCTGGCGGATGCCCATGCCATAACCATCAGTCATCTTGCGGTAGTTGTTGCCATACCAGGTAAATTTCAGATTAAACGCTTCATCCAGCGGATAAAAATATTGGTGCGGAGCAGGAAACAGTGCCAGTGTACCGGCAGCACCTTTAGCCGCTATTACGCGGTGTTTTACAGCGATATTTCTTGCCGTATCCGCAGGTCTTATTTCATCTATCAAGATTTCATCATCTGCATTGATCCACATGATGTTTTTCCAGCCTGATTTTCTATCTACCAAACCGGCATCATAAACCAATGCGGTTGCATCAACATCAGTGGACATTACCGCGGCGACATTAAAGAGCGGGCTGCCGTTGTAAAAAGTAATTTCCAGGGCACCGTCAAAACGGTCTGCGTGCAAACTGCCAATGGTCACAACCGTATGGCTGCCGACACTTTTTACCGAAGCCGATGACTTTTTCAGTACAGCAGGATAGCTCTTATAAGGTTTCGAAGGTACCTTATCAAAAAAAATGTTCCAGCCGTTTTGCGAAAGGAGGTCTCTTTTTCCTATACTCAGTACAAAGGCTGGATCTATATCGGTAGAAATGACCTTTTGTACTGTACCTTTATTCAATGAGATGACCTTAAATAAGGGTTTTGAGCCATTAAGGTCAAAAACGATTTTACCGGTATTCCCGCTACCTGCCGGCCATTTTATTTCAAGAATGCCAGCTTTCTGACTCACAGCTGCTTCATTTTTTGGATTGAATTTTTTTAGATCGACCCTGACCTGGGCCATGGCAATGACCGTACAAAACAAGCCGAATATTGATAGAAGTAATGATCTCATAATTATGAAGTTAAAGAATTTTTTGATAATTTATTTTACTACCGGAAATGCTACAATACGTACTTTAGTAAAACCAAAGGGTACCAGTGTAAATGTTTCCGTGCCAGCTTCGACCTCACCCTTGTATATTCGGGTACGGTCTGTAACCGGTTGCCTCGCAACACCATCTACAACCTTCCAGGCAGGAATCTTCTTTCCGCTGGCAGTGATTTCTATAGGAGCGTTTTGCAGATTCCATACAAACTTAGTCTGCAGAGGCTTCATCTTCACCTGAAGATTTTGTGCCGGGTCCTTTACGATCTTTTCAAGAAGGCCATAGTTCCAGTCCGATTTAGGAAAAACACTAAAATAGTCCCCTTCTTCTTTTTCGTTCCCTTTCTCCCAGCGCTCTTCCAGTTTCAATGCATAAACCAGGGGGCCGCGTTCTATGGTTCTGGAATTGCGGCCCCAGTTTGAAGTCGTCAATTGCATAGGTAGTTTCAGCGTCACTTTATCTTTGTTCTTCCAGTTTTGTGAAAGCGAAACAATTGTCCCGCCTTTTGCAGTCTGTACCTCTACCCCATTTATTGATATGCGGGCCTCCCTGCACCATACCGGAATTCTCAGTTCCAGAGGAAAATCAACTGCTTTTTTGGTGCTGAATTCAAAATTGATCTCATCTTCAAAAGGATAATTGGTATTTTCATTTATGGTGATCTCCTGTTCCCCAATTTTTGTTTTCAGGACGTTTGGCGCGTATACGAGTGCCGCCAACCCATTATTCTCAGTTTTAAACCAAAGACTTTGTGTATATTTCGTCCAGCCCTGGTGCATATTGGCCAGGCAGCAGGTGTATCCGCTGCGCATGCCCAGAACATTGTTCATCTGCCTGTCAAACGGGAGCGAAAAATCAAATACACCCCTGCTGATCTGGACCTGATTGGCAATCTGGAAATACTGCTTATTATTAAAGTCATCAGTCGTTTGCGGAGGCAGCGCATTAAAGGTCATTCGCTCCAGCGCATCCATATATTCGGTATCTCCGGTGATCTGGATGATCTTTTCCAGCGAATACATAGCCTCAACTGTAGCGCAAAGTTCTACTCCCTGTGTTGGCAAATTGCCATGCAGGTCTTCATCAGCAGAAAAAACACCCATTGGTAAACCGTGCAGCATCATCAAGTCCCTGAACCCCGTTTTCAAGCCTTTCAGATAGGAAACATCACCTGTACGCTGATAATCAATAGCAGGTGTTTTTAAGGCCATACCCACATTTACGCCATGTCTGTTCATCCAGTGGGCATCATTTTGCTGTGTCGCCGCCCCTATCACCCAGTTGCGGTTGCTCAGAAGCTCACTCCAGGGAAAACATTGTTTTTGGATCAGCTCTGCCAGATCCAGTAACGACCTATCTCCATTTAGCGTATATAACCATTGGGCCATCATGGCGTTGTCATGTCCTCTGGATGTTGCCCACTCCGTCCATTTCCCTATACCGGCCTTCTGAAGAGCGGCTTTTTGGTAGTCGAAATATCTTTCCATAAAACTGATCACCCTTTTATCGCCGGAGGCAGAATAATACTGCTGCATTACTTTTAGCATGACCATTTTTGGCCACCAGTCATCCCCATTTTCAGGATGCTGAACATCAACCTGCTTACCTTCACGTTCAGCATTGGTAATCGCTCCAAAATATCCCGATGGCCGCTGATGGTCCAATACCCAATTGATATACTTCAGTACCTTTTGTTTGAGTACAGCATTGTCCAGCTGCCAGGCCAGTGGTACCGCGCCATCCAGCCAGTAAGGTGTTTCTTCCCATGAATCACCCTTGCCGCCCAGCCAGCCATTGTCGTTCTTTACTTTTGGATATACTTCATCCAGGTGACCTGTTGTACCGGCCAGCATAGTCTGAAGCTGGTCCCTGAGCCATCCTTTTGGCTGTATGGCACCCAGCGCAACTTCAGTATATTTTGGCTTAACGAAAGTGTGATCCTGCACTGGTTTCTTATTGTCTCCTGGCTTAAAAGCCAGTAAGCCAAAAGCTACAATGGTAAATACAGTTTTACGGTTCATGTGTGTGGTTACAATTTGGTTATAGAAAGCCAAAGTAAGAAAACGCCGGGGCATTAACCCCTGCATTCTGTCTCAAAATTTCGCTTTCTGGTATCAGGCGATCTTGCATTTTTGTCTGGAAAAGTGTTGTAATTATTTAATTTAGCCTTCATCGCAGTTTTATTTTTTGGTAAAATCCAGGACAGGTCAATTGCCCGTCATTAGTAGACCTTCCGCGATTGGGCTGGAACAATTGGCTTGTTATTTGCGATAAGTTAAATTAAAAAAGCGATATGATACAGTTGATTATAAAAGTATTACTGATGGGCCTGGCGGTTTTCCTGGGCGCAAGGATTGTTCCCGGAGTACAGGTAGATGGTTATACCACTGCAGTAATCGCTGCCTTATTAATCGCCCTCGCAAATGCCACTGTAGGCTTTATTCTGCGCGTCCTTACTTTCCCAATTAACTTTTTAACCCTTGGACTGGTTTCATTCATCATTACTGTTTTGATGATCCTGCTGGTGGACAACCTGATGAAAGGGTTTAATACCAGCGGCTTTTTTGCTTCGGCATTGCTTGCTATAGTTATAGCCCTGATCAATGCGCTGTATAGCGTGATCGCAGGATCTGATAAAGATTAAATCTTTCCGTAAGTAATAAATTAATACACTCCATGGGTTTTCAAATATGAACGTTTCAACAAAGAGAATTGTAATTGTAGGCGGGGGTTTTGCCGGGCTTAACCTAGCCAAGAGAATGGCAAACCACGATCAGTATCAGGTAATAATGGTCGACAGAAATAATTACCACTTCTTCCCGCCACTGCTTTATCAGGTTTCAACGGCTTTTATTGAAGCCTCAAATATCAGCTACCCTTTTCGCAGGATGTTCCAGGGTAAAAGCAACCTTAGCTTTTACATGGGTACTTTAATAAAGATCAATCCTGAGTCCAACAGCATAGAAACAGACAATGGAACCCTGACTTACGACTATCTCGTCCTCGCCATGGGTACCGAAACGAACTATTTCGGCCTGGACAATGTAAAACAAAAAGCGCTGCCGATGAAGACGATTGACGATGCCCTTCACCTGCGGAACCATGTACTGCTCAGGCTCGAAGAAGCTGTCCGCTCTACTGACGTCAGAGAAAAAGAAAGACTCGGAAATGTAGTGATAGCCGGCGGAGGGCCAACAGGAGTTGAAATTGCCGGTATGCTTGCCGAAATGGGCAAAAACATTGTCAAAAAAGATTACCCTACAGTCAGAAGTGGTACCGGCAGAATTCATTTAGTAGATGCAGGAGATACCCTTTTAGGGCCTATGAGCCAAAAATCACAGGAAGAAGCCTATAAAGTATTAAAAGGACTGGGGGTGAATATCCACCTCAATACTATAGTAAAAGATTACCTCAACGACCAGGTAATGTTAAGCACCGGGGAACATATCAATAGCGCCACCTTAATCTGGGCCACAGGAGTAATAGCGAGAGAGGCCCCCGGTCTGCCTGCTGATGTAATCACAAGAGGGCGAAGGATTCTGGCAGATGAATACAACAAAGTAAAAGGAACTGAAAATATCTTTGTCATTGGAGACCAGTGCCTTCAGCATACTGACGCAAAATTCCCGGATGGCCACCCTCAATTGGCACAGGTAGCCATACAGCAGGGCAAATTGCTTGCTGACAACCTGCTAAACATCGCAGCAGGCAGAGCTATGAAAGCGTTTAAATACAATGATAAAGGCAGCATGGCGATCATTGCCAAGTATAAAGCAGTTGTTGACCTTCCAAAAGGCTTTTTCAAAGGCTTCTTCGCCTGGATCGTATGGCTGTTTATTCACATCATACCGATCGCAGGGTTCCGAAATAAAGGAAAACTGGCTTTTAACTGGTTCTGGAGTTTTATAACCAATGACCCTACACTAAGGTTGATCATACGGCCTGAAAAACCGAAGTAATCGTCAAATACCCCGGAGTGATTATTTTGGCATTAAGATATATATTAACGTCCGAAAAATAGAGAAACCTGCGAGTATAGGGGTTCCAATAATGGAAGAGGAGTTGCTAACCGAAATTTAAAGCGCCCGGGCTTCTTTACCAAACTTTTTCAGTGTGATGACATGGGACCGCAATGCCGAGAGGAAAGTTTTGCTTTCGATATAAGGCAGGTTAAATTCAATGGCTGTTTTTTTCACGATCTTAGAAATGTCTCCATAGTGAATGTGACAAACCTTTGGAAAAAGATGATGTTCAATCTGCCTGTTAAGGCCACCTAAGAAAAACGCAGCAATTTTATTATGAGTGGCAAAGTTAGCTGTGGTGCGCATTTGGTGTTCCGCCCAGGCCTCTTCCATATTTCCCTGCTCGTTTGGCAGCGGAAATACTGTTCCTTCGACAACATGGGCAAGCTGAAACACCAGACCCATGGTTAGTCCCTCAGCAATATGCAGTGTAAGAAAGCCGATCAGGAATTGCCACCAGGAAATATCCAGAACGACCAATGGCAAAACTATAAATAGAAAATAGTACAGTGCCTTATAAAAGAACAGATTAAAATATTCCAGTTTAGGATGCAATGTGGTATGTTCACCGATTTTCTGCTGGAAGAATTTTTTATAATCTTTAGTGAACACCCATGACAATGAGGCAAGGCTGTATAAGGGAAATGCGTACCAGTGCTGATACCTTTGTATACGGTTTATCTCTTCTTCATCAGAAATCCTGATTAATCCGGGTGCTACTTCGATGTCCTCATCATGACCCGGGATATTGGTATAAGTATGGTGCACAATGTTATGTGTAATGCTCCAAACGTATGGATTTGCGCCGACTAAATTAAAAACAAGGCCAAAGAATTTGTTTACGCTTTTATTGCCTGAAAACGAACCATGGATGGCATCGTGACAGATATTAAATCCGACAAAAGCACTAAACATGCCCAATAACGCTGCCATAATTAACATCAATAACGGAGACAATATACCTGAAATGATCAGCAGGTATAATCCAGTAAATCCAGTGAGAAAAAAAATGGTTTTGGCCCACATATGACCATCAGCATTACGGCTAAGCTGGTTAAGCTGAAAGAATTCGTCTACCCTGCTTCTGGTTGTAGCGTAAAACGGAGAGCCTGAAGATGTTGAGAATTTAAGTTTTTGAGACATGAAGCTATTGTTTGATCAACTTCATGCTAACAAACAAATGTGCCAATTCGGGTGCTGAATTAAAGTGGATTAGTATTCAAAAAGCACATAAGACTTTCTGTAAGTGTATTACAAATGTAACGAAATTTTGGTAAATTATTATTGGTCAGTGCATTTTAATTCATTCCTAACTGATCTGAATGTTAAAAATTGTCATTTACCTAAGAATAAAAAACACTTGGTACCATCACTGACCGGTTTTCAGCAAAGTAACTACACCATCCATGGTGGCCACCAGAATTGAATCTTCCGTCAGCACGTTGACCGTATTGACCATCGAATTATCAACCTTATGCGCCCACAACGGTTTGGGAACTGCCGGGTCGAAGGAATAAATCACACCATTCTTAGTTCCGAACGTCACTCTTCCGTATTTAGCGATCAGCATAGATGGCACATGTTCATAACCAAAACCAAGGTTCAGCCGCCACAACACTCCCGGATCTGCAGACTGGGCCTTGTAAGCCACTATGTCATTATTCATTGTCTTTCCGAAAATCAAAGATCCGTCTTCCGACATGCCAATCGACTCCCGTACACCGCCCTCTTTGTTTCTCCATAGCGTCGCCCCGCTGGAAGCATCGATTGCGGTAAGAAAACGGTCCGGAGCGGCAATATAGACAATTCCATTATGCGCTGCCGGCGTACACATAGCCGGTGAAAACATGCGGTTGCCGTTTCCATTGTTCCACTTCCATACCAATTTTCCGGTACGCTGATTTACAGCATACAGATGCCTTCCCCATGAACCAAAAATCACTTTACCTTCATAAATCAGGGGCATCCCCACTATAGCACCCTCCACCTCATCAAATGACCACACCTGCTCACCCGTTTTCACATTTATCGCCCTGAAACTACCGTCACTGCCGCCTATATACATTGTATCTTTTTCGATCACCGGGGATCCCAGCACCGCAGCTCCGGTCTTATATTTCCAAAGTTTCTTTCCGCTGCTCAACTTTAAAGCATAGATATTTCCGTCACCTGAACCAAACATTACCCGGTCCCCGGTGATTGCAGGAGAGGAATAAATGGCTCCCTTAGTTTTAAATTTCCATTTTTTTTCACCGTTATGGAGTGCAAGCGCCTCAATTTCTCCTATGCTGTTTCCAAATACAACCAGGTTTGCACCTGATGCGGGAGTAAGCACAACATTTGCAGCTGCGTGATACTTCCACACCTCCTTCACCGCCGGATAAGTATTATTAATACTATAGGAAGGCCTTTCTATTTTTGCGGTCGATGAAGACTCATACTTTCCAAGCGTAATCTTTCTCCAGGCAGGCTCTACCGGTACCCCGGGTTTCTTTATGGCGAAAAATACAGAATCTCTCCGCATTGTTACCACATTATAACCCCCTATGCTGTCCTTTGCCCGCAGGTTAGATCTCCCCATTGTGCCGGCTACACCTTCGAAATCCAGCGCCTGGTTGGAATGCCCGTGACCGCAGATGATATATTTGATGTTGTGCTGTTTGACTCTGTCAATCGCTTCATACCAATTGTCCAGGCCATTGTCAACCGGGTAATGGTTAATGAACACGACAGGCATAGCTGCCGGAGTTTTTTTTAGTACTTTGTCCAGCCAAACTACCGCATCACGCGGAATGTGCCCGTCAGACATCCTCACATAAGGACCTGACGCACAAGCTATAAAACGATAACCCTTATGATCGAAAGTAAATTTATCGTATCCAAATTCCTTAATAAAATCCACACCGCCGGATTCTGACCAGCCGGTGTCGTGATTACCGGGAACCACGTACCAGGGCTTTTTCAAAGCAGACAGTATTTCCTTGGCAATCGCGATCTCTGTTTTAGTACCCATTTCAGTAATATCACCTGTCAGCAAAACAAAATCGAGATCCTCCTGTTGGTTAATATCATTGACAGTTCTCCGGAGATCTGCCTCACCGGTCGACGCCCCAACATGTGTATCTGACACAAAAGCGTATTTAAAAGGCTGAGCGCTAACCTTAGAAAAAAAAGCAATGAATAGACAAAAAGTAATAAGACATTTCATATAAGACCGGTACAAATGTGGCATACAAATTTACATTTTATTCCCGTTCATTTTATGCATTGTTAACCCTCATCTTCGCCAAAGCAACTTTTTTATATATTTTAGTTTTAATGTACTCCCAGGAACCCAAAAAAGCGACCAAACCAAAAAAAATCAAACTTTTCAGAGATCTCCTCTCCCTGCTCCCTGATTTAAAAATTGCCAATAGACAAACCACCGAATTGACATTTATCAGGTCTTTTTATTTAATATTTGGATTTGAAAATACTGTAATTGATCAAAACGGATTTATCTATAACGTGTCCGGAAAGGAGGAACTGATGTCACTTTTTATGACCGCCGGCAACATCCAGCCTAAAGATAAAAACCTCATCGAATTGTCCAGGGGCCTTTACCCAGGCGCCCATAGCCATGCAGAGGACCTGGATATCTATACCAGGATATTTGGTAAACTAAAAGAGTTAGGCTTTGATTTTAAATATGCCTTTCATTCTGCATCCGAAAAAGTAAGGAGCGGAATTGACCTGGAACGGGTTGATCGCCTGATTGACACTTTAAAGAAATTTTTAGCAGAGAATCCATCAAACAGCGACTTCATCGATGAGCACATCTTACTTAACAACCTTAACCTTCCTAAAATTCAGGAACAATTAAGAGAACAGATACTGCATAGGAAAGTTGGCGACCTGGCCCCGGACAAAGTTCTGGTAGCCTATTACAAAGTTTATCAAAAACTGCCGGACACCTAAATAGCTTCCTTTATTTTGGTTTTCATCATAATCAGGACAGCACTTTCCACAGTATAATTCAGTTTGTGCACAAATAAGTCTGCATCTTCAATACCCTGGGCGAGAAATAAGACAAGATCTTTAAAGTAAACCACTCCTATGCATTTTCCGGACTCAAACACCGGGAGTTCAAATTCTTTAGTAGTTATCATCACTTCAAGCGCCGACATCACCATTTGTTCGGAATCAATCTTGACTTCAGCCTTCTTAAAGTGATTAAATGTTTTCTTTGCGTTAATTACAGACTTTATCATCAGTATTACAAGGGTTTATATATGAAAGTTGTAGAAATAACTTTTATTAACAAACAACAGGCCAGAGATAAAAAAAAGTTCTGAGATTCAATTCATATATAAATTACTTAGCTTTTATTCCATAATATACCATCAGCTGCTTCGCAGATTTTGCCATTTCCTTGTCAGTCAGCGGACGATCATAGATTAAAAACCTGGCCATTTCACCAACAAATGATTCCCTGCCCGGATGTTCAATAGCATCCCTTTCCTGCCCTACCGCCATTCGTGAAGAGTTTGCTTTCGTATTTACCGGAAACGGACTGGTGGCTATTGGGGTTGCCCCGTCATTAAGATACAAAGAAAGTGTAACCGTATCCGTCCCTTTATCCATTCTGCCCATGATCAGGTAGTACTGGTCCTGTTTAAGTATTTCCTTAGAACTTACATACGGGTTATTCTTGTCCCATCTACCAAAAGTGACCGCATTTCTGCTGCTCATCCAAAAACTATTGTCATCTGCAAACCCGCCCCAAAAACCCTCATTATTAGGCCCGTTACGGAGGTTCCCGAAAAAGCAGTTCACATCTTTCAGTTCACCGGGCTGCTTACCGGGCTTTAAAACGCAAAACCAGGTATAGCCACCGCCTGTAATCAGGTGATCAAATGCGTCCTCATCCATATTCAGCAATTCCTGCTGTTTAAAAGCAAGTGTATTATGACCTTTCAATCCGGCAACATTCTTTACCAGGCGGGGCCTTCCCGATCCGGCTACCTTACGCCCCTCATCACGCCGGGAAAAGTCTTTAGCAGCAAATGAAGCTACCTGGTTCTGCCATTTTTCAACGAGGTCACCTTCGCTGGTAACTACGCCTTTATCCGCATTAAGGTCTACTATCAGATTATTTTGAACTATTTTCTGTGCATACACGCTTCCAATCGACAGGAAAGCCACAATCAGGAACATTTTTTTCATAAGAAGTTGTTTTATAAACTAATATATGCTAAAAAAAATAAATATATCTACCTTTTTTAGCCCAATATCCCTGCAATATGGTTAAAGTTCTTCGATCTTAACATCACGATAATAAATTTCAGCACCTTCAGACTGCAATAAAATCCTTCCGCTTGTAATACTGAGGTATTCTCCTTCATTCACCAGTACCCCGTTCACCTTAAATATAAATTTCCCGTTATTAAAGATCACCTCAACCCGGTTCCAATCGCCATGAGGGCGCTCACCATCCTTAATCTTGACAACCTGAGCGTAATCTTTGGGTTCAGTCTGTATCCCGTCCACGAAAGCCGTTACACTGTCGACAAGCCATAAATCACCAACATCGCCTTCCTGTATCTGGCATTCGGCACATTTCGGCCAGATTTTATTGCTCACCAGATCTACATTGAAACAGATCCCTGCGTCTCTTTTCTGATGTTCCCTGGGCGGAAACTTTTTTTCACCCCATTTAAATTCTAGAGAGAGATGAAAGTTCCTGTAACTCTTTTTTGTTGCAATATATCCGAAATCCTGACCGGTTACATGAATTGCACCATTCTCAACTGTAATTACCCCCTGAGGATCCTTGTCCGTACCCTGACGCTGCAAAAATTTCGTCCAGCCCTCCAGATTATTCCCGTTAAAAATGGGAATCATTTTCGCTGGTTGTGCATTCGCCAGCATCCATGGCAGGGAAAACAATAGGAAAATTAGTTTTTTCATAGGTTATCTTTTGAAATTACCGTCCAGTCGTCACTCCCATGCCCCTTCTCAATCCATTCGTCCATTACCTTTGCAATAGCCGGGATCAAAGCAAGCTTCTGTCCGGCCTTATCAGCCGCACTGATCATCAGGCCAGCATCCTTTCTGGCCATATTCAACTCCCAGGAAGGTTGACTAAAGTTGCCCTCCGTTATTTTTTTCATCCTTGACGGCATGGCAGCACCAGGGTTCCAGTTGCCAAACAGCTCAAGAACATCAGCAGCAGGGATATGCAGGGCCTTGGCCAGGGACAAAGTGTCTGAAACGCCGGCCGTCATACTCAAAAGGAAAAGATTGCCAACCAGCTTCATTCCAGCTGCCTTACCTTCCTCAGTCCCTAAGTTGATCAGCCTTCCGGTCATCCCGCTTAACGTTGCATTTAGCTTTCCTATCACCTCCTGATCACCGGAAACCAGCATAGAGCCAGATCCCTCAAGAGCATTCGCGGGCCCCATAAAAACAGGTGCATGCAAATATGTGCAGCCTTGAACTTTCCAATACTTTGTCCTTTCAATAGCCCCTTCAGCGGAAGTGGTCGTATGATCTACAATCACCGCGCCTTGTTTTAATCCGGGAGCCGCCTTGCTCAGCACTTCGTCCACAGCAGCATCATCTTTCAAAGTCAAATGGATCATATCCGCGTTCCTTACCGCGTCTTCGGCTTTTTCAAAGGCCCTCGCCCCAAATTCTTCAAGTGCGGCAGCCCTGCTGTGCGTCCGGTTCCAGACATTTACATCCTCTCCTTTTTGGCGCATAGCCTTCACAAAATTTGAGCCCAGTAGGCCCATACCTAAAAATGCTTTCATTGTAATCAACTAATTAAGGCATAAATATACCCATCCTTTTATTCACAACAGTGACATAGTTGATTTAGAACGCTATTTGTTACGTACCAAACGGAAATAAAAAAAGCTACTTCCCCAGGTATTTCTGGATATCACTCACATTAGGCCCTGTAGATCTTATGATCTCCCTAAGCGCCATCGGCCTTATTCCTAATTTGTTGGCCCAGTATTCAACTTCATAGTTCTCTGCAACATTAACTTGCTCAGAGAAAGGATTTGTTTTCTGTTTAAGCTGCATCATCTTCAATTTGGAATAAACAATACACATCTCGTGCCAAATTGCCCCCTCACAAAGTCTATTTTACACCCCCTTCCGGAGTTTTCCTTTTTATACTTTTATCTGACTAAAAAATAGCTTACCATGAAAAAAGAAGATTTCACAACAACCATACTGGTCGACGCCACACCACAGAAAGTTTTTGATGCTGTCAATAACGTACGCGGCTGGTGGTCTGAAAACATTGACGGAGATACCGGCAAACTCAACAGCGAATTTAACTATCATTATCAGGACGTACATCGCGCCAAAATGAAGATTACCGGATTTGTTCCCAATAAAAAAGTAGTCTGGCATGTACTGGACAACTATTTCAAATTTACCGAAGATGAACGTGAATGGATAGATACCAATGTGGTATTTGAAATCTCTGAAAAAGACGGCAAAACACAATTACACTTTACACATGAAGGATTAGTTCCCGATTACGAATGTTACAATGTTTGTCACGACGCATGGACACATTATATACAAGACAGTCTAAAAAACCTCATCCTGACAGGTAAAGGCAGCCCGACACCTAAAGAGACCGAAGAAGGAAACGCTAAAACAGAGCTGCCGGAGCAGCAGGACCCGGCAAAACAGATGACTACGAAAAGTATCTGCCACAGGCTGCTCATCGAGGCGCCCGTAGAAAAAGTTTATGAAGTCATAACCACACAGAAAGGTCTGGCCGGATGGTGGACTCCGGAAACAACAGCTAAACCCGAAACAGGCAGTATTTCAAGATTTGCATTTGGACCAACCTATTACAAAGAAATGAAGGTAGAAGAACTTAAACCCTACAGCCGGGTAAAATGGTTTTGCCTTAAAGCCGACGAAGAATGGATTGGCACCACGCTTACTTTTGAACTGGAGCCACATCGCAAAGGATCTGTACTATACTTTCATCATGATGGCTGGGCAGCATACACACCAGAATTTGCCGGCTGCAGTTACGACTGGGCGCTTTTTTTCAGGAGCCTGAAATTTTACTGCGAAACCGGCAAAGGATTTCCATATCCGGATTTCAACAAATAACACCGCTGCATTTGCACAAAAATGGCTGTATGCCTATCCGGGCAATACAGCCATTAAACAAACTTAAATTCCGGTAAACCAATACCAGCCTTTATTAATAACAATAGACACGGCAAACGACCGATATACCTATCGCCCCAACAACGCGCTGATCTTTCTTTCAAAATCCGCTTTATAATCCAGGTGATACTGACCGGTAGCCGGGCCATAAAACGAGGCATTGATCTCATTGACCACACCATTTTTATCAATAATGACCGTAGTCGGAAAAACTTTAATTTCTGTCAGCTGCGGCAATGTCTTTTCAGTACGCGCCGGATCTCCAACAGCGACACCGGTGATCAGCATCGGATATTGCACATTAAACTGCTGCTGAAATTTGCGCAGGCTCTTTCTGGACCTCTCCTCATCTGTAGTCAGCTCATAAGCCAGGGCGATAACTTCAACACCACGATCCTTATTCCTGCGGTAATACTCACTCAGAAAAGCCATCTCATCCATACAATTCGGACACCAGGACCCCATCAGCTGCACCACCACCACCTTATTCCTGTACCGTTCACTCTGCAATGAAACCATATTTCCGTCCAGATCTTTAAAACTGAAATTCAACTTTCCGTCACTACCCTCCTTCACCGCAGTCACCGGAGCGGTTAATTTAGCGCCCGCATCTTTGCGGGCGGTAAAACGTTCAGGCACAGAAGCACTGCTATAAAAATACCCATTAATCGTCTCTCCGCTAATTTCAGCAGCAAACAAAAGGGCATGAATTCCATCAAATGTGGATAGGAACAAAGAATCGCCTTTAACGATCCCATCCAGGTAGCGGTAGTCACCAGCCGGAGTCAGCACAGAACCGGTAACAAAATGGCCGTTCTGTACAAACTCTCCCACAGCAGGGCGCTTGGTCTGATTGGCCCTGGTAAATTCCATGCTCCATTTCCCCCCTGCCCGTCCGGCCGCCCCTTGCTTAACATTTGGAAAACGGCCTTTTCCCGCAGTCGCTGTAAAGGGGATGATGATATCTTTAGCCGCACCGCCTTTTATCCAGAACCCGCTTAAGCTGTCCTTTGTAACTGCCTTTACGCTGAAATAAGATTCAAAAACCGGCATCCTGATCAGCATAGAATCCCCTGAAACCACAATACGCTCTGTTTTCATCCGCTCGGTTCCGTTTAAAATGTAACAAGCCAGATCAGCCCCTTCGCGTTTAAAATCCAATCCGAAAGGAATTTGAAATCCGTCTTCCCGCAATAGCGTTGCCCTCCATTTCCCGGGTTCCAAATCGACCTGCGCCGAAGCAGGAAGGGACGGCTGCCGCCAGATTTCCTTTACCGTCTGTTCCACATTAAGGCCAGCAGGACAATCTTCCGAACGAATATTGCCACGGTGACGGGCAGGCTGATTTCCACGCCCCAGCGACACAATTCTGGAAATTGGCATTTGCAGCCAACCCACAGGGTCATTTGCAGCCACCCAGTCATGTGCATAACGCAGCCAGGCATTTCTTTTTTTCTCAGGCAGCAGATAAAACCAGGTGATCTCGTCATAACCCCAAATAAAATGTGAAGCCGTATCCGCCACGCCAGGTTTCCGGCTGATGCCAAAATTATCAAACTCTACAAGATAGGGCAAAGCATCACATTTCCAGCCACTCGGTGTGACACAACCCATGCTCCGCCTGAAAATAGCGTCCAGATAACCAATCTGCAATACACCCTCCATCGGCTTCTCCGGAATCTCCTTTATGCGGAGCGGAAAAGAATTGAAATCCAGTATACTCTTACCATCAACCACCATCCCGCCCTGCGGCGTATGCGCATCCAGCAACACCCAGTGATGCGGAGTATGTGCCCTGGCGTAATTCCGTACTTTCTGAACAAACCCGTTCCAGACCTTCAAACCCGGATCATTCATTCCCATCAAAGCCACTTGGCCAAGATGCAGGGCCTCACAGCCCAGATTCATGTATACACCGCAAAGGTACATTAGCCAAAGTTGTGCCTCAGGTCTCGTGATATCCGGCACACTGCTGCCCTTGCCCCAATGGTTTATGAACTTCCCTTTGACATCCAGCATATCCTCATAACGAAAATTGCGTACTTCCGGCTTACGGCCCAAAGCAATGAAAGCCCAGTCAGGTATGCGCAGCTGGTTTACCTGTCCGGTCACAGCTTCAAATACAGCAGCCTGAAAGATCACCTCAGGATCTTTGCTGTGTACCTCTCTGATCAATGCCATTGCCTTGTTCAAAAAATCAGGATTGGCAAGTGTAGCCTCGTTGCCCCAGCGGTATATCGCACGACCGATGAATTTAGCACCGGTATTGTGGATCAGTCTCACATCGTCCTTCTTATAAGGATATGGGCCATCATTGGCATAGGGATCCACGGCCAAAAACTCAGCCATCGTCACCGCGCGCTTTAGATAATATTCCAGACGCGCTCTGGAAATTCCGGTACTGTCAAACACCTGTCCCCGCACAGCCACCGAACAAAACAATAAAACAATAAGTACAATTTTAGAGATACGTCTCATGGTGAAATCAGGTTACAGCATTTAGGTTCTTTCTATATCTTAAAGGTAAGAAAAAGCAACAGACCATCAATATCAGTTAATAAAAACTCAACAATTCAACGCCCCCAGGTACTGGCTCATCGACGCACTCCGCCTGTCATCCGATACCACCGCCACATAGACTTCCATCCGTTCACCGGCCACCCCGTCAGGCAGGGTCAGCGAAGTGTGCCCTGTTTTGCGCAAAGCCGCATTCAGATAAAAATAAGCCTTCTGGAGTCCCGAACCCTCCTGCACAACCATATCAGGAAAATAAGCCAGTACCATCACCTGGTCTATCGCAAAAGGCCAGCCCAGCGATACATCTGTTTCCCAGGTAAAACCAAGCACATTGCCCTCAAGCACCACAGCCGGATTATCCAAACCACGCAAGCTGCCAAAACTCAGCAACACCCGGGCGTAGTCAACCTCAATATCCGGATAAACACCCCTCAGCGCATGCTTTCTATTGACTGAAAACGCCATATTCATCGGATACATGCCAGCCGATTTAGCCTCCGCCGCGAAACCTATATTTATAAAAAGCTTCATCGCTTTCAAAAAGCCCTTCAGCACTGCAAAAGCATGCCTGTTTGCCAATTCCTTTTCCGTCGGCGGTGCTTGCCGCTTTCCTGCCATCCGCACCACCATTTTATTATCCCGTTTATAAATTACCGTATTGCCCAGCCTGCCGCTCACCGCGCCAAACAAACCATTTTTTAAAATTGCCATAACTTTTTGTTTTTTGATTACAACCAATCCGCGTACTTCGCGATCGTCCTTTTATGTCTCAACTTGCGCATTACACGATCACCATCCCGTGACCCCGCCACATTCGTGTTCCCCTCAATGCCAATTACAAAATCCCCCTGCACCCTTTCCACAATCCCACAATGCGCTATCCTTCCCAATGAAGGAAAATGAATCCCATACACATAACCAGGCTTCACATCCTTCACCACCCTGCCCTTCGGAAACAGCGCCGGGCTCCATGCCGTCCTCGGCAACGGAAAACCCGCCACCTTAAAACAGTGGCTCACAAACGCCGCGCACCAGGGCGCAGGCGATCTGACACCCACGTCATCAAGATATCCCTTAACAGCCCTGCCACAATTTTCAGCACCTTCTTCCCTAACCCCGGTTTCTTTCCGGGCGACTTCAATAACTCTTTCATAACCCTTGTCCTTCTGCTTTACAAAACCGCTACAAAACACCCCACACCAGCCAACAACAGTAGCGCGTACACACCATAATAAAAACCCAGCCTTTGCCATAACGTCAAATCATTAAACTGTAAAACCATACTGCCAATTTCCGGCAGCTCAAACACCAATAAAAACCTGTTAAACAACCACCAGCACAAACCGATCAAACCCAAAAAACAGATCAGGCTGATCACCACCAATACCATGATACTCAGATCCACATAACCCGATGTCATATCAAACCTAAAAAGCAGCTGCTGAACCATCGGCCACAACAGCACCAGGATCACAAACAACACCACCACCTTCCACATCTCCGCATCCCGCTCAGGGAATGCATTTAAAAACAACGTCTTCATAATTTTCTTTTTAATTTTTTAACCACCCTGCTTCACTTCTCCCCTTAAGCAGACTCAGATTATTTGGCCGACGACCTGCGTTCATCATTTGTTTGTGAGAGAAAAACCGGACGTTCTCTGAGGAGACATAGGACTCTGTGCGCTTCTTCAGCGCGCTAGGTCCAGTCTTCGAAGAGTAATGTCCGGTTTTTCAACAAATTACTGAACCACAGTCGCGCCCAAATACTGAGTCGTACTCACCACCCTGTCACTCAAAAACGAGCTCCACACCTGGACATTATCACCACTCCAGTCAACCGGCAGCAACATATCATACGAAAGCGAAGACCTCGTCGCCGCGCCACTCGATACATCCCACTCCTGCTTAGACGGATTGTACACCACAAAAACCGCCTTATCCGTACCAGAACCGATTGCCAGGGACGGAACCGCAGCAGACCATGTAAAATCAAGCTGCGCATCCAGCGTAGTCGCCATGACCACATTCTTGCCCTGGGCCAATTTACCACGGCTAAACAGCACCTTCTGATAATCGATCGTATAATTCGGTGAAATACCAGTAATAGAATTGGCCAGGTTATACTTTAGCGCCGCATTCCAGGGGCTCATTTCCCCATCATAATCCTCAAAACCGATTTTAATAAAACCACTCATCTGGCTCATCCAGCCAGCCATCAGGCTCAGCTGCATCTGAACATTGAGTTGCGCCGCACTCGGCGGTCTGTTAGACTTTGCCGGACGCATCCCAAAGACGTTCCTGCCTTTGACCACACGACCAACGTTGTTTCCGGCCCTACCCTGCATGTGGTAATACGGGCCTCCTAATAAAAATGCCATAAAATTAATTTTTCCAATGATTAATAAAACTGTTAATTATCATGTTCCGCATCCCCTGTGCACCGGCTTTGCATAAACATGAAACAAACATAATCCGATCAAACCATCAGAAAAATCAATTGCCGCAACTTACCCCGACTTGCCGGAATCTGCCCCTCTTACCTCAGCCTCATCACACTTGCCTTAGAATAAAACCGTGTCCTGCCCAGCAGCCTGGTATCAAACACACCCGAAATGTAATAATTGTAAAGCGTGCGCTGACTGATCGAAAGCAGCTCCATCACCTCATCAGCACGGAGCCACACATCCGCAAACGCTACCTCAGCAGGCTCCTTTGCCCGCAGATTTCCTTTTCCAAACTCATCCAAAAGCGCAGCAAGCAGCTTTTCAATCCTTATCAAGATTGCCTTCATAAAAAATAAAAATATTAAATGTGAATACCGCTGAGAGGCGGACATCAGGCCCGACAAGAACGGGCAAGCAAAACAACCCTCAGAGAGGAGGAAGATGTTTAGATAAAAATCAGCGGACCATTTTAAGCAGGTTCGCCACTGCTTTTTGAAAAGTTGTTACCGTGCCGCTCCACGAAAACACTGGCTTCTTAGCATCAGGATCAATCGCTTTGTTCCAAAGCCGGACAGTGCCCTCCATATCCGTAAAACTGCAGACCATCGCCCAGTCACCCGACCGTTTGTCACAAAGATCCAGGCAGTGAACATAATACAAACCTTTGCCGATCTTTGTACAGATTAGCTCTAGCTGATCGACAAACTCAGGGAAATTCCACATGTGGTTGATCCGGTAAAGCTGCCTGTCATTTTTCATCACCAGGCACGCCGTCCTGTTGTGCTTTGGGTAGAGCAAGAGAATTAATTTTTCATTCATCTAATAAGTTTTTAATTAATTGTAATTCATGTTTATGTTACAGGGAAAACTGATTTACTTAAGGCGCTCTTACTTTCATATCTGGTTTAATTTACAGGACAAAATTATGTAAAAAATAGCCTAAAACACTAAATAATTTCCAATATTTTAAAATATAATTTATTCATTATCAGATGATTACTGAACAAAAAAGCCATAGTGATGTCACTACAGCTTCTCTGCTATATTCAGTAAATTTAAGCCGGTCTTAAAGCCTTTTACAGTTCCTTCATCGTCAGGTCACCATAGTCCTTAAAAAACACGAACAGGTCTTCCAGCACGTGGGTCATTGTCATGATTACCATATTTTTCATTACCCTTTTGCCATATTCCTTACTGTCCTGTGTTTTTATCCGCAACGAAGTACCGTACAACCGCAGCAGCAGCTCAAGGCAGCTCTTCTTCAGGTCATTCTGCTCATTCAGTACCGTGTCAGGATCGACGATCAAACGCATTTTGATGCTGCTTTTGATCGCCTCCATGTCGGCCCGCATGTGCTCACATTCCAGTCCCGGATCATAAAACTGGTCCTGCTCCACTATGTTGAGCAAAATATCATAATATTCTAGTTCCTGCATTTTATATTGTTTTATTTTTATTATTCGTCATTGAGAGTTCCCCCTGTCATCCGCAGCGAATAGCAAGGATCTAAATGAAGCCAGGGGAGAAAAAGTACAAACTCCCCCGGACTTCGACATTTGCAAATCACCACCGCATCACAACGGCAATATTTTTAATGTTTTTTATATCATTGTAAGTTCAGCCAGTTCTTCTTTCATTGCTTTGGCCTGTGTTCCGTAAAACTCCATAATACTCTGGCCTATTTGATTGGTATTCAATACTTTAACTACATTCTTAGTGCCTAGGTAAAACAGATATGCTTCATCTCGTCTAGGCATATGCCCGGTTGTTTTAACCACTAGCTTGCTCAGACTCAGCATCCCCAATCACCGTCAACAGGGTTACGGAATGCTTTTAGTTTGCGGTCACCGATAATAGATTGGAATAATGGGCTAGCGGTAAATTTTATCGTTTTGTTCATAGTTTCTATTTTTTATTAGAATCATTTTTAAAGATGCCGAAACAGAACGCTCATAACTGTCCCGGACATCATTTAACAACTATTGTTGATGGCGTTAATCAAATTTTATTTCTTAAAAGGTGGAGAGGAGAAATACCTCTCCACCTTTTAACCCAATCAATTATATATTTAAAATGGCTTTAAAATAACAGCACTTGTACTAGGATATCCGTACATGCAGTATTGATGCAATCCCCAGTAAGCACTTCCGTAAGCCTGGTAATAGTTGAAATTTGGTTTCCACTCAAAACCATTCCAAAACCGCTCGGTTAAAACCATACACACTGCATCTGTTCCATATTCACACTGTTCATAGGGATTTTGATTATCTGGCAACAATGTATAATTATCCGGGTCCAAATAATCGTTTATATCATACGATGGCGATGGGCCATTGTAGATAAAATAATAAGAATACTCCGGGTCAACTGCCTTTGCGTTTTTTACTGCATTAAACTTACCAGGCAATGTAAAAGCCATTGCGGTAAGCACTACCGTGAAGGCCAAAATGGGCATTAGGAATCTTTTAAACTTCATAGTTTTAGCCTCCCTTTTCAGAAAAAGGAGAAAATTTAAATGAATAATATTGGTTAGTCAGATTGGGTTTTTACTTTAGTTGAACTGAAAAATTTACCTCCTCCGGCGGAAGACATTGTGATGAATCACACGTCATAAAACTTACCTTCCCTGTCAATGTTGTTGGCGTTGCCTTTTTCAATTTTACTACCTGTACAAAGTCAACTTTTCCTGAAAAATAATGCACATCAACGCCAAACGCTTCTTCGTGCTTTTTCTTCATTCCGCCTATTTCCTTTGCTTTGCCACCCAGCAATACATTCGGATTTTTATTGAATGTGATTACTGTAGGTTCTGGTCCGCCCTCGGGTGTCCATTGGCTGTAAGTTGTCCAGCCTTTGTCAATCGTGGCAGTCATGTGTACTTCGTACAAACCAGCGGATTTCTTTGCCGCAGTAAAGCCCCATTTCACTGGTTTTAAGACTTGGGCTTGTGCGCTTGCTACCAGTAGCGTAAATGCCATGATAAATAAAATTCTTCTCATAACTAAAAATGATTTACTGTCATCACCCCAAAAGCATTCGTGCCCGTTGTAGTGCCTTGCAAGCCTTTTACAATCAGGCTTACATTTTTAAACCGATTGGTGGCATTGGCGGTGAAATTAAATGTGGTAATCAAAACATCGGAAGTAGCATCTCTCAGCTGAAAAGAATAGATTGTACTTGCAGCGGTTGCAGTATATTTCTTCCAAACCCCAAACTCTTTGTAAGGTAAATTGTCCACCTCATTGCCTGTTACAGTAACTATTTTAACTTTCAATGGCACACTGTTCGGTGAAAGATTAATAAATCGCACATTCACCACGCTATCTGCCTTGACAGGAATTCTATCTGTAAAAGCTATAAAAGGAAAATTATTTTCTTCTTTTACAATGGCTTCAAACGTAGGTGCCTGTCCAATTACATACATCGTATATAGAGGCGAATTAAAGCTGATCGTCTGCTCATATAGTTTAACTGTTGTATCAGCCGCATTCACTACTTTAAAGGAAACAGATTTCCTTTCCAATGAGTATACTCTTGTCTTGCCAGAAGCAACAGAAGACTGTTTTGAATAAACCAGATTCCAACCAGGATCAACTTTTACAGCTAAGTCTAAGGCTGTATTCACAATCCTAATATCGGTGTTCAATACCGGTGTTGTGTCTTCCTTTCTGCAGGCTGATAGTATTACTAAACTCGCTATTATTATTGCATATCTTGTTTTCATTTTAGTTGATTTTAAAAATTATTATTCAATTTTTGCTCGATCTGCTTGCTCAGAATTTTTCCATAATGGCTGTTCTTCTGTAATTCTGATAATCTTTCATAAAATAACTTCTTCATGGCAATTGGAGGGATGAATTTCCCAGTAGTATAAGTCCAGGTTGCCAACATTGCAGGCAAATAAATGGAATTAGGCATTTGATCCATCACCGCTGCAATGCTGGCCCTACTATATGCCAAGATAGTGTCTGGTGGTGCAGTCATTGCAGGAAATTTTGTAGCAAAAGTTTCAGTCATCAATTTCTTCCTGATAGCCTTAGCAGCAATGAAATCATCATGGAGATTAGAGCCTGTAATTTTAACATTAGGCCACTCTTTTAATGCACCAAAAATTGCTACATTATCTTTTTGGTCTAAAAATAATTGCAAATTCTCTACGAATTCGGTTTTGATGCAAATAAGGTAAAACTCCGGATGGACAGGCAACTGTATATTTTTAAATGTAAAAGTGTTCTGCTTGGCTATACAACTGGAAATAGTATCGATCTTTCCAAAACTTTTAATCAAGATATAAAGTTTACTACCACTCTTTAAGTCGGTAATATGGCCAGTAATTGTAAAGCCTTTTTTTGTTTGCGAAATAACATCTGACGGGATGCAGTTAAAAATCAAGCAAAATAGAAGTATAATGAATTCTTTTTTCATTCCTAGTTCGATTTGGCTTCACTCAATAATTCTGCAATCTTTTTATGCAAAGCTTCTCCCCGCAGGCTTCCACCGAACGTTGGCACACTTGATCTTGCACAATCAAAAGCTATTAGTTTTCCTTTATTATCGATTAGAATGTAAGCTGGGATAGCTTTTAAATCAAATAATTTATTTACGGTCAAGCCTTCTTTGTTCTCAATTCCATGATCCCAAATAGTTGCATCTTCATGAAGCGCTTTTTTCCAATCGGACGTTTTCTTATCAAGTGATATTCCTACTATATTTAATCCTTTGGGGTTGTATAGGGTATAAAGTTCTTTCAATCTCGGAATTTCAGCGCGACAGGGGCTACACCAAGATGCCCAGCAATCAATTAATGTAAATTTACTTTTGGATGCAATGTCAAGAATTTGGATTTGTTTTCCTTCGGGACTTATAATATTAAAATTCGGAATTTTACCATTTTCGCGAATAGCACCAGATTCGCCTCCGTTATCAAGCGTATTCTTTAATTCTACCCCGTAGTAGCTTGCTTGTGCACTATGGGTCAATTGCTTATACGCCAAGCGTTGCTCCTCATACCCATTTATCATATTTAGAATGACATATGGTGTATACAAAGAGGCAGGATTATTCGATATCAAGGCCTGCTTTTTATGCTCCATATCATCATTCAGAGCATACATTTTCTTTAATCGATCATCCTGTCTCTTTTTTAAAGCAATAATAGTAATCGAATCACCTTCCAATCCTGCTTTTTGCATCTGGAATGCAAAACCTTTTTCCACTCGATTTTCCATAGCGGCCTTTTTATAAACCGAAGCTTGATCCATTAGTTCTTTATATTTTTCATGCCCCGGGGATCCCCTGACAATTACTTTCCGATTTCCAATAGTACCTGAAACTGTAATTGGCCTATTTTCAAGAAATATTGCTTTGGTAGATAGATTAGATACAAGAGTATCGACCCGAATGAAATGAAATCTTCCATCGAGTGCTAACCTTCCTGTGAAGGTGAATCGGTCACCTTTTGAAAAGGTTCGTGCCACAGTATCCTCCTCTTGCGTGGTTAAATATACCTTTGCGCCATCCGGAAGGCCTTTCAGCTGACCATTTAATGTAAAACCGTCATTTTTTTGGGCTTTAACCCTGATGGAAAGACCAAAGCCTAATATGATTAATAATATAGTTAGGTAATTTTTCATGATTTTATTACTTGAATGTGTAAGAATTTAATTAAGCAAGTATATTATTGGATTGTTCTTAGAACTAAAACCTTTACGCCCCTGATCTCTTCTTTCAGACCTAAGCCATATCGAACAAGTTCATTTCTTAATAAGGGAATATTATCATCAGTACAATGAAGACTCCCTCTCAATAGGATGTCAATTTTTTTATTTATAAATTCTCCATGCCTATAACCTGTTTCATTTAGAATTAATGGATCATCAGAAGCTCGATTTGCATTGATCAAGTTTGTAAGGAAAGATTGGAATGGCTTATTTTTTATTTTCAATCCTTCAGGCGTCCGCTGATTTTGGTAATCCTCTTTTCTGGTATTTTGATCTTTGGCCCATAATTTACTATCATTGATGGTACCCAATCTTGTAAGTATTAGACACTTGATAGGTCGGTATTCGACACTGCCAACCATTCCAAAAAACCGACTGAGATCTTGTTTTAATAGATTACGGGCATTGTCAATGCTATATTCGTTTAAAGAAGATTCGTAGCAATACCAATTACTTGCTTTGTAGCGATCCAAATTTGTAGAATCTGTTATTTCTTCGTACAATGATTTAGCTTTATCTTCAAGCACAACTTTTTCTCTTGGAGCGTCATATGCAAATCTATAAAGCGCATCTATTGTCTCGTTATAGAATCTAAGCCCTTTTTCTTTCCCGCGTTGATCTCTTAGAAATTTAGTACTTCCTTGGGGGAAATATCCGGGTAGAAAGTTCATGAATGCTGAATAATAAGGAAGCTCAAGCATGGTGATCTCAGATCTGGGGAGCGTATTTACACCTTTAGGAATAGGAATCTGAGCATAATACTTCAATACCTTTCTAAACGCTCCGTTACCAATTTTTAACAAAGATTTCTTTTCGTCTTTAAGTTCTTCGTATGTTTCATTATCAAATGATTCATTTCTCATTAACAGGTTTAAGGACCCTCCAGAAGTTAATTTTGTTAGATTCTCCACATTAGTTTCTCCCATAGAGATAGTTGCCAATACCTTCCCATCTCTACCTAACCAAACATGATAAGGAACTGGTCCATGTGGAAAGAGTCTTTTCGTTAATATTTGATCCCCAATAATTATTGGCAATTTTGTGTTTTTAACATTTGGTGAATTTTTAAGTAGAGGTAATATTTCTTCTTTTGAATTCTTTGTAATCAGTAAAACCTGGATGTCATGTTTAAACTTGTTTTGTAGCTCCTCCATTTTTGGAAATGAAGCAATGCAGACGCTGCATCCTTTTGTCCAAAAATCGAGAATGATAAATTTTCCTTTAAAATCGGACAACTTCATTTTGCCTCCCGGATAGTTACGGACATTGTTAAATTCAATAGATTCTAAATCTACCTTATCTCCAACGTACAAGCGGTTTGAGTAAATACTTTCATTTTTTTGAGCATTAGTATTTAATGACAGCAATAATAATATCGCCGTCATAGACCTTTTAATAAATTTCATTGTATTATGCTTTAATTATTTCCATCCTTCATTTTGTTCCATCCCCGTCATTTCTACAATATCATCTGGAATGGGAAAAGTATATTTATAGCTATTTGGTTCAAGTGTATAGGTTTTCCCCCCAACAGTTTTACTAAACGTAGCAGCAAATCTTGAATCCCGATTTAGCCTTCTCAGGTCGCTCCATCTTAGTCCCCTTAAAATCAATTCTTTCTTACGCTCTTCTAATACCTTTTTTAGAGCATCTTCGGCATTAATGGCTACCATGTCCGTGTAAGTTCCAGACCAACGGGTTTTTATCAATGTGTTGAGATCAGTCATCGCTTCAGATATTTTCCCAGCCCGGGCGTAACATTCAGCCCTTATCAAATAGATTTCATCTGTTGCCAATCCTGAAAAGCAGTTTGAATATCCTCTCCCAGAATACGCTCCTTTATAAGTCACAAGATTTGTAGTAAGATTCTTATTAAAAAAAATATTTTTACGGAGGTCATTATTTTGATAAGAGTTATATAGGACATTATCTATTAAAAGATCATTGAAATTTACAGCTGTGCTAAAAGCCATATAGGTATAAAAAATAATCTCCGAGTTGTAACCGATAAATGGGTTATCAGTTGATGTTGAATTTAATGTTTTGTAGTCCACTAAGGCTGAGTAACTATTTAAACATAGATTGGCGTAAATAAGAGCTTGTTCATAATTTTCTATGCTTAAATAAATTCTGGATAGCAAGGCATATACAGCTTGCTTTGATGGTCTTGTTTTATATTGAGCATTTTCTGGAAGTAGATCTTTTGCCAAAATTAGATCACCAATAATTTGATCATATGTTTCTTGGAGCGTTGATCTTTTACTCGGAATATTGATGTCTGACTCCAAACGAAGCGGTATTCCCAATTTTGAAATGGCATTTACTGCTTCGTAAGGAGGAGCAAAGATTTGAGCAATTTCAAAAAGTGCTTTTGCACGATGAAATAATGCTTGCCCTTTGATATTATTCCACTCCGTTTGTTCACTAGAACTTTCTGGCTTTATTTTAGGTATACCATCTAAAACCAAATTGCAATAATATGCTGCTACATAGCTTCCGCTAGCATTGCCATTATTCCATGAAGAAACCTTTGTATAAGGTTGCTCATGTGACCAGGTAAATGCATTACGATCTGTGCCAACTAATGCTTGGGCCTTCAGATCCGTTAAATAATGGCCGTCTGAGGCTATTTCCCCCAATACAGGTGTAAAAGTGTTTAGTGCACCTTCATTATTCATTAAAGCTTGCATATCTTTTAATGTTGAAGGCACAGTAAGCTGCTTATCTGATTTTACATCATACCAATCACCTTTTTTACAGCTTATAATGAATAATGTTATTACGATACCTAGTAGGTATAAATATTTTATTTTTATCTTTTTCATTGTTCTAAAAATTACCGGTTACACCAAATGAGATAGTTTTAGGTGTTGGCATTCTACCAAATCCATAAGAATCAGGATCAAGGCCGCTCTTATTTGCCTTCCATATAATGCCTAAGTTTGTAGCATAAACATAACAGGAGAGTTGTTTAAATGGCATTTTTTTCAGCACACTTCTATTTAGGTTATAATTCAATTTTACATCACGGAGGCGAATGTGATCCGCTTTTTCAATTAATAAGTTAGATCGCAAATAAGTATTGTCCCTGTTGGCGTTACCATTTGTTGGTAATGATGGAACATTTGTAAAAAGTTCATCACCCGGGTTCCTCCATCTTAACAAATAATCCGAATGTCCACTCCAACCACCATTGACAAAAGCAGTATAAGCGATTGAGTTCTTTTGAAAATAATAACCAAGCCGATAAATAACATTCGCAGAAATAGAAATTTGTTTCCATCTAAAATTATTTATAAATGCTCCGGATACTATTGGATCCCTTTGTCCATGAAATATCAAATCGTCTCTTGTAGCTCGAGCTAGATTACTAAAAACTGATATTGTGTCAGCAAGATAAAATCTAGGATCCCCATTTATAGGATTTAAACCAGCCCATTTATAGCTGTAAACCGCATCAAGTGGGTCACCAACAAATTTTGAACTACCACCAACAATAGCCGAAGCTAATGTTTCAATCCGACCTTTAAATTGTGTAATTTTACTTTTGTTAAAGGAAACAATTAAACTAGTACTCCATTCAAAATTACCATTTATAAGATTACGAGTATTTATGCTAATATCGATTCCGTTTCCTTTCATACTCGCTTGATTTCCTGTAAAAGATTCTACACCCGTAGTAGGATCAGTAATTACCGATTCCAATAAGTCCAGTCCTTTCTTCTGATAAAATTCAATACTTCCACTTATTCGATTGTTTTTCAATAAAAAATCTATCCCAATATTAACCTGCTTATTTCTTTCCCAACGCAGTTGTGGATTGTTAGGAGTTAATATCCCAGCAAATTGCAGATTATTAGGAGGTACGAATGTTGAAGGTGAATTATAACGAATTGTAGCATAGCTACTAGCTCCTGTATTGGTATTGCCACTATAACCATAACTAGCTTTTATCTTCAATTGAGAAAGCCAATCCAAGGCATAAAAATTCTCCATGTGAACATTCCATCCTAAACCTGCACTCCAAAGTGGAACTCTACGTAAGTTAGCTTTAAGCCCGAAGAAATTACTCTGATCGACCCTCCCGCTTAAAGTAGCTAAATATTTTCCTTTGTAATTATAAGCCGTATGGCCAAAAAAACTTCCATATCTGGTTAGTTTACCAGAAGGTGCAACCAATGGTTGCGCAACAAGGCCTGTCCCAGAAGGACGTATGGGAAAACTTTGGATAAAACTAACCGGAACGGAGGTGCTAACATCAGGGTCATATCCATATAAGATATTATTATTAGATTCACTATTTGTTTCTCTAAGCTCCGTTCCTACAAAAGCTGATAGTTGATGTGCTTTAAACTGCTTTTCGAAACTTAAAGCACCACGTATATTCCAGGCCTTAAAAGTGCCGTTGCTTAACTCCAATAAGTTGCCAAGAGGATAGGGATACATCAAATTTCCTGATGCATCTTTATTCATAAAAATATTAATCCGATCTCTAATTCTGAAGCTTTTTTGATCACTTTCATTTCGAACATTAGAAAGTGCTATTTGATTCTGAAATTGAAATTCTGCTGTAATCCAAGGTTTAATGGCGTACTTAATTATCGCGCTTAATCTTGTGTCAATTTGATGAGTTACATTGTCAATGTATCGATAGTCCTCAAGTGGTTTATAATGCCAGTCTAATAAAGCAGGATATTTTGCAGTATCTATATAAGTTGCTCTATAATTAATTGGAATGGCTAACGCATTTCCTTGATTATCTGCAAGCGCTGTGTAGGGAGAAATTCCAACTCTTGGCATTAAACCATTATAATTATTTCCGGCGTTTTTGTTTAGGGTTCGCACATGGAAAATAGCAGTATTGATTTCTATCTTCCTTATTGGTCGCCAGGTGTTAGAAAAATTTAGAGTAATCTTATTGTCTTCTTCTTTTATATTGTTACCTTTATTTTTGTCATAACCGAATGATCCATAATAGTTAAAATTTCCACCACCTCCTGAAATATTTAAAGCGTATTGCTGATTTACGCGATTTTTCAATAAATACTTGTTAATATCGCTTCGAACATCATAATTGCTTAAATCATCTAATTGAGCCACTACTAAAGGGTCATTTAGGGCATTGTATCCTAGAACATTTCTATTTTTCTTCCTTGCTGCAAGTAAAATTTCAACAGATTGCGGTAATACAGGAAAGCTATTAAAAGACGGGAATGAATCATCGTACGCATTATAAATTCCTTTCCCAAACTGTAACTTTTCAAAGTCAATTATGTCTTTCGAGGACAAGTATGGCGCATAAAAGAGATCAGGCTTTTGTCCTATGGTAACATTGCTATTAAAGCCTATATTCGTCGATTGATTGAATTTGCCCCGTTTCGTTGTAATAACAATTACGCCATTACCAGCTCTAACACCCCATATGCTTGATGCAGAAGCATCTTTTAAAACAGTGATAGATTCGACGTCATTTGGATTCAAAATATTCAAATCTCCTTCATACGGAAAATTATCAACAACAATTAAAGCGGCTTTATCGGCTTTAATCGTACTAAATCCTCTTATAACAATATTATTAGTGCTACCAAAATTGACATTTGTTCCTCTTGGGCTAAAAATCAGTCCCGGCGTGACATTATATATCCTGTCCAATACATTTGTTCCCACCGTTCTATTGAACAGTTCATTGTCTATATGTACAAACGAACCCGTACTGCGTTCTTTATTTAGTTTCTGATACCCATCATCATAAACGATTTTAACTTCTTCCAACTCACCCGTCGCCACATTCAGCTTAATCTCTAATGGCATCACCGCATCTTTCAAAGACAGTTCTAAGGTCCTAAACCCCACATAACTAATCAACAACACCGCATCATCAGCTACATTTTTAATCTCAAATTCACCCTCAGCATTAGTATTGATGACAGTACCTTTCCCTTTTATTCTGATTGATGCGTTTGGGAGCGGTTTTCCGTCCTGGTCCTTTACTTTTCCTTTCACATTGAGATCCTTCAGGAGGTTCTGAAATGAATTCAGAATGACGGAAGTGACGGAAGGCGCTTTCTCTTTAATGGTAACAGTAGTATTGTTAATGCTATAAGTTAGTGGCTGTTCGCTAAAAAGCAGCTTTAGCGCAGCTTCAAAATCTACATCCTTGATGTTTATAGTTACCGGCTTAGCCGCCTTAAACAAACTTGCTGTAGCAATAAAATCATAGCCGCTTTGCTGTTTAATTTCTTTCAGTACAGTTTTTAACGGTGCATTTGATTTGGTCAAACTGATCTTTTGGGCCAGCGTTGAGGCGCTAACCTGCAAAAGGGACGCTAACAATATGACGGTGGTTAAGCGCATAACTAGCCAAATTTTACGGACATAACCAATGGGTATGTCCCGGTTTTTCATGTAATTTGTGTACATTCGTTCTGGTTTGGTTTAGCAGTAAAGCCTTAGCCTCGAAAACAACGGCCTACTGCGGTTCTTAAATCTTTTAATAACAAAGCCAAACATAAGCCAGGGGAATCTTTCTTCTGGCTTGTTTGTTCAGGTTAAAATTGCTGTCGTAAATTTCTTTTCATCTCTTTTCGTTGTTAAATGGTCCGTTGGTTATATTTCATAGGGAGATGAATTATTTTATGGCGACACGTATATACGCCGTCCTTCTATTTTAAACTTTATTTTACCGGTCTGCTCCAGCGATTTCAGTACTTCTGATACGTTTTCATACCGGGATACCGAACCCCAGAATTTTTCATCAGGAATGGTACCAGTGTAAATTACTTCTACATTGTACCAGCGGGCCACCATCCGCATGATATACCGGATATCGGTTTCATCAAATACAAATTTGTTGTTTTTCCAGGCAACGGCCTCGTTTACGTCTACGTTTGTAATGGATATGGGCTTATTGCCGGCTATAATAGATTGCTGGTTGGGTTTTAACACCACGTCATCTCGAACCGCAGGGAGAGATCTCTTGTCTGTGCTATTCAAGAGATCGCTCCTATCGTCGGGATGACGTGAAATGCGTACAGAACCTTCAAGTAAGGTAGTTTTGGTACTCCCCTCATTAGCATAGCTGTTAATGTTAAAATGTGTACCCAGTACAGTTACCTCTTGTTTATCCGTTTGTACGATAAAAGGCTTCGCCATGTTTTTAGCCACCTCAAAATACCCTTCACCATCTAACAATATTTTGCGTTCCTTACCAATAAATTGACTAGGGAAACTAAGCTTTGAGTCAGCGTTCAGCCACACCCTTGTGCCATCCGGTAAAGTAAACTGATACGTCTGCCCTTTTGCTGTGCTGGCGGTCATTTCTAATGGAGATTGCTTCGTCGTTCCTCCTCGCAATGACGATGGGTTAGGTTGGTCGTCATTGCGAGAAGCATTTCGCGACGACCCAAGCGCTTCGCGAGAGCTGCGAAGCAAACCAACCTCCGTTCCATCATTATAAACTAATCCCTCTTCACCCCCTACTACAACCCCGCTCTTCGCATCACTCAACTGTATCACCTTACCATTGGCCAAGGTAATCGTCGCACCATTCCTACCCGGCGCAATATCATTCACCACCACGTCATTGCGAGGAGCTTTTCGTGACGAAGCAACCTCATAAAACCAAATCCCAAAAACAATTGCCGCTACTGCCGCAGCTGCACCAATTACACGCGGCCAGATTACAATTCTGCCCCTGGTTACCCGGGCAGCTCTCTGCCTTAATTCCAGCAGATCCTCATCCAGTTCCTGTTCAGTAAGGTTTAGCTTGCCTGCCTCACCAAAGGTTAGCCAGTTTTCTACAACAGCCAGCTCCTCCGGGCTACATTGCCCGGCCTGGTATTTTTGAAATAGTGCTTTCGCATCTAACTGTTGCATCTTCTGTTTCGCTTATTTAAATACATAACGATTTACTGTTAAGCCAGGGTTAAAAAAATATGAAAAAACTTTTCGAGCCCAGTTTGCCCTTCAAAATTTTAAGCGCATGATACATCCTGCTCTTTACTGTATCCTCCGATAAATCCAGCGCAGCAGCAATTTCTTTCCTGCTCATATAGGTATCCCTGCTCAACTCAAACACCACTCTCATCTTTTCCGGCAAAGCGGCAATCTCTTTTTCTATCAGCGCCTGCAGATCATTATGTCTTATCCTGTAATCTGCAGCTTCCGGCTCTACATCCAGGTAGGCCTGGAAAGTTTCCAGATACCGCTCTGTTACTTTTTTATGTTTATACAGGTCAAATATCTGGTGTTTGAGTACGGTATATAAATAGGGCAAAAGCTGCCCGGTAACATTCAGCGTTGTTCGCTTTTCCCATAAACCAGCAAACAGATCATGCACGATGTCCTTGGCTTCTTCCCTGTCATGAATCTTCTTGTAGGCAAAAATATAAAGCAGGGCATGGTACCGCTCAAAAATCGTCGTATAGGCATATTGATCTCCGTCTTTTAGCAAAGCCGTCAGTTCCTGGTCAGAATATCCGCTATAAGCAGCCATGATAAATAAAGTTATACCCCTCGCATATAAATTTACTAAAACTTTTATACAAGTCTATACATATTTCAACTAATAAACCACACGGTGTACAGTTCACACTTAGCAAGTTAGGTACATAAAACATAGCAGAACAGGCAAACGAGGCGGTATTTTACTTAGAAAAATTTTTCGTGTTTCGGTGTTTAAAGAAAAAAAGACAGGCCTGTTGCTTTTGCGATGTACACTTCCATCGTAATGGAAGAATATCAGAAATATACTAAAAGATTCCATCGTAATTGAAACTTTATGAAAATACTATTTCGAAGATCTGGGCCTTCGAAACAGCATCAAAGAAATTGATTTCATGGCAGAAAAGAATGGTGAGCGGCTGTATATCCAGGTCTCCTATCTTTTATATGATAAGAAGACCATTGAGCGGGAGTTCGGAAACCTTGCGGAGATCGCAGACAATTATCCGAAGTATGTAGTGAGTATGGATGAAATAAAACCTACCAATACTTATAAAGGTATTCAGCATATACACCTCAGGGAGTTTCTTTTGACCGATATCTGATCCTGTGTAAGCACCACAAAGACCTGCCCGGTCCGGTAAATGGGCCCAGTGCATCAGGGGGAGGGAACCGGCGAGGCACTGATGTCAGAAGGACTCAAGGCCGTTGACCGCGATGGAACGATCGCCTATCTCGAATCTTCAAATCCTAAAAACATCTCACTATATGAGCGCCACGGTTTCGAGGTTATCGGCGAAATTCAATTTGGCAGTTCGCCTGTGTTACGGCCCATGTTAAGAAAGGCGAGGTAAGCCAGGATCCGGAATTTCTAATCGGTCAAAGCAAAAATTTAAGCAAAGCAGGCCGCATCCGCGGCCTGACTTTGTAACACACCTAAATTGTTGTCATTAATCTTATTCAGACTTGGTCAGTACAATTACAGGCATTACCAGGCTCTTTTCTACGAGCTTCAATCCATACTTCTCAAAGTTTGAATTTAAAACTTTTGGATCGATGACATCACCCGAAATATCGATGTCAATATTTCCCTTGTAACCTGTATCATCTATGATGTGGATATGTTTGCTAAAAGGGGAAGACAGTTGTATCTTTTTCAGCACCGTAGCCATGGGCGTATTTCGTGCCTTAATGGCATATCTATTGGCCTCAAATACGAACTGGCTTGTGCTGCTCTTAAATTTGTCAGCATTACCTGTTTTAACCAATGAATAAACTTTAACGGGCCCCTGCTCAAGTTTTCCGCTTATGCCGCTCTTTTTGAAAAAAAAACGGTTCAGGTCCTGCTGCATGATTTCAAACTTCTCATCAACTGAAAACATGGATTTAGGAAAGGTAAGCTCGTAGGTATATTTATATTCTTGTTTATTATTTAGGTACGCTGCTTTTGATGCCCCGTCTTTAAAAAAGCCGATCATAAGTGAATCAGCAGGACTAAAATTTTTAAGCACAATTCTGTTGTGGTTAAGAAAACCTAAATCAAATTTACCAAATGCAAGCATATACAGCAGGCTTATGGGATGATTACCACAGCGTATCAAACCGTCAACTTGTGTGGCTACATCGTCTAAATTTTCTGTATACCTAAGTACCTGCGATCTGAAAGCCAGGTTTTCCCTGGTTATCAAATCATTATCGGCAAGAATAGGGTTATAGCCAAAATCACGCATCACCTTATCAACCTTGAGGGGAAGCTTAAGCGGCTGGTTGTCTATCAGGGCCTTTACATTTTTCTTTGTTACTTCGTTGCTGCCCGTTATGGCAACTACAATGCCCTCCGCATTAATCCAAACATAATGCGGTATAAACCTGTGCGTAAAGGCCCTGCTGATCACTCTATCGCCAACTACAGAATAGGTCATCTTAATTCCCTTATTTTCTTTCAGGCTGTTTAGCGTATTGGCTGAATAATCCTCGGCGCTTTGCGTAACCGGCAAAATATTCAGCACACTGGCGAATTCCTGCTGTAACGAATCCATTTTTGGAAAAGCAGAGATACAAGGTGCGCACCAGGGTGCCCAGAAATCCAATATCAGTGCTTTTCCTTTAAAATCGGCCAGGCTTTTAACCGCAGTGTTGTAATTGATTATTTTTTTGATCTCAAGGTCCGGAACCTGATTTCCTACAGTTAAGCCTTTAATTTTCGGCTGGGCAATAGCCGCCTGGCAAATACTTGTTAAAAACAAGATTGCAGTCATTTTCAAGAAAAATCTCATGTTATTTTTATTTATGTGTTTCTGTTTTTATCTGGGGTTCTGTTCAGTGCCATTGTAAATGATCTCATCATTCGGGAGGGGATAAACATACCGGCTGTCATTAGGTGGAAGGGTATACGTTTGTCCGGCTATTACCCTTTTTAAAGTAAGCTGAAAGCGGGTATCAAAGTTTAACCGCCTTAAATCGCTCCAGCGCAATCCCCGGTAGCAAAGTTCCTTTCTCCGCTCGGTCAATATTTTTTTTAAAGCATCCAGGTCATCAGTGGCTGTAACGGGAGTATAGTTCAGGGTGTTTCTTGTTCTTTTTTCCAGCAGTGTGTTCAGGTCCTTTAAGGCCTCCGTACGGTCACTTTTCCGGGCATAGCATTCTGCCCGTATCAGGTACATTTCATTGCTGGCAATGCCGTTAAAGTAATCGCCACCCGTTGCGTAGCTGCCCCTGAAATAAATCCTGCCGTTTCTGTCGGCAAAAAATACACTCCTTCTAAGATCTGTAGCCGCATAAGATTTATAAAGTACCGAATCTACATTTCCCACGCGGGTCCTTGCTGTTGCAGTTGCTGGCGTAGCCATTGCAGCATAATAAATGGTTTCTGGTGTATAGGTTCCATATTGGGTAAA
Organism: Pedobacter ginsengisoli; assembly: GCF_030244015.1. Lineage (GTDB taxonomy): Bacteria > Bacteroidota > Bacteroidia > Sphingobacteriales > Sphingobacteriaceae > Pedobacter > Pedobacter ginsengisoli. Next base: position 627,500 of record NZ_JASSYX010000001.1, on the reverse strand, counting down.
CGCCGAGGTAGTGCCCGGTGTTACCAGGTTATAATCCATCAGCGTATTTACATTTTTAAGGCAGGAATCTGCATATAAAAAGGCATTGTCATAATCCTGCATGGAAAGGTAAATCCTGGCCAGCAGCCCGTAGCAGGCGGTTTTTGATGGCCTGGTTTTAAATGCCGGCGGCAGTACCGGCAGCAGGGGAATGGAAGCTTTTAAATCACCCAGTATCCTGTCATAACTTTGCTTTACAGTAGAACGGCCTGTTTTCAGGTTAATATCTGATGAAAGCCGCAATACCAGGCCCGGATCTGAACCTGCCGTCGAAGCCACATAGGGCTTGCAAAATACCTGCGAAAGGTTATAAAAACCCATGGCACGGTAAAACAAAGCGCTTCCTTTAACATTTGCCCAGTCGGCATAATTCCCGGCATTGGATGGTAGCTTTTCAAGCTCTTCCAATGCGGTATTACAGGTATAAATAACCTTGTAAGTATTGTTCCAGTCGCTAACAAATGTGGCCCCGGCATAAAAATCAGCGGCGGGTGCCCAGGTATATATATTCTTGTTATCCAGCCCAAGGCCGTTGTAAATGTTATCAGGCAAATAATAATCGTCATTACCCATTTCGCCTAAACGCGGCTGTCCGGTATTAAATAAGGTGGTATTGTCCAGCAGGCCCTGCAGTGAGCCTACAGAATTTAGGGTAACTAAGGATTGTAATGGCTTTTCTTCAAGCCAGCCTTTTTTACAGGACAATACTATTAATGTTGTTACTGCCATACAGATTTGAATTATATATCGTTTCATCGTCTTCAGTTTAATTGATAAATACCATTATAGCCCTATTTGAATACCTAATGAAAAACTTTTAGGGTTTACAAAACCTTCAATAAAATCGGGGTCAATGTTTTTGTCGTTTGCTTTCCACAATAAGCCAAGATTGTTGGCGTACAGGTAAAAGCGTATGGATTCAAAGGGAAGTTTTGCCCATTGCGATTTCCCGATAGCATAACCCAGCCTGATGTCCTGCAGGCGGATGTGACTGCCCTTTTCAACAAGGGCAGAAGATCCCCGGTAGAAAACACCTCTGCTTGCAAATTGTGGATAATCAGTGTATACCATTGCCGGAATAGCTGTAAATGCTTCATCACCAGGGTTTTTCCACCTCCCGGAAAAATCGGCATGCCCTACAGACGAATTAAACAAATCCTGGTACGATAGAGAAGATCTACGAAAGAAATAACTGAACTTATACAATATATTGGCCGATAAACTTAATCCCTTCCAGGTAAAGGTATTCCTGAAGGAGCCGAAATACTGCGGTGTTCCAGGGCCATTGTATTGGTACAGACTGATGTCTGTAGCTGCTTTTTCCAGAATCAATGCATAATCTTTGCTCAAGGCATTGTCTACATAGCCCAATGGATCACCGGAGGCATCCAAACCTCCCCAGCGATAAGAAAAGATGCCATTTACTGGCTTTCCAGGCTGCTGCAGATCGTTGCTTTCATTTTTAGTGATCTTATCTGTTGCATGACTAAACAGCAGGCCGCTTTCCCAGTTAAGCCCGCCAATATCAATTCTGCCGGTTAAGCTGATGTCAATCCCGCTTCCTCTCATGCTGGAAAAATTACCCTGAAAATTTGAAAAGCCTGTACTGCTGGCTACTGTGGTATAGCCAATCAGGTCTGTCCCTTTTTTCCTGAAATACTCAATGCTTCCACTAAATATATTATTGCGCAGCCCAAAGTCTAGTCCGATATTGAACATCCCTGTTTTCTCCCAGCGCAATTCAGGATTCCCGGGCGTATTGATGTAAGCATAGGCCGAATTGTTAAATTGCGAAGCGATAGAATAAATAGCTGTTGTTACTGCAGCTAAATTTCTGTTCAGGTTTCCGTTAAACCCGTAAGTGGCCCTCAGGCTCAGCACAGGCAGCCAATCGGTTTTGTAAAATGCCTCCCTGTCGATATTCCATTTTCCGCCAACCGACCAAAGTGGTACCCCTTTCTGATTGGTGTTTACCCCAAACAGGTTAGACTGGTCCAATCTTGCACTGGCCGAGAGTGTATAGCGGCCATTATAGGTATAAGCGGCATTACCAAAGTACGAACGGAAGCGGTCAAGCGTATAAGGTATCTCTGTTGGTGCCCCCGGTATTAACCTTAGTGCACCAGAAGGATATACAGTAAGCGGGTTGGCAAAATCTACAGGAACAGAGGTGCCCACAGCTTTATCATAACCATATAAGGCAATTCTGGTGCCTTCCTGCTTCGATTCCTGTACTTCAGCACCAACTATTGTCGAAATTTCGTGGTCTTTAAATAGATTGTTGTAATTGAGCTGAATGCGCCCGTTATTGGCCGTAAGGTTGCCATTCCTGTCTGTTCTGACTGCCCCCAATGGAATATTTCTTTTGGTAACAGCTCCGTTCTGGACAACCGAATACTGGTTAATGAGGTCCCGGGCATAATAAGAATCAGCCGAATAACTTACCCGGGTTAAAGATTGGTCTTTTAAAAGCTGGTAGCGGAGTTCTGCACTCAGCCCCTTCAAAAAGGTATATTTAACCCCGGTAGTAATCCTGTTGTTGTTACTTGCCGTTGTATTATCGGTTAAATCCAATTCATTAAGCGGGTAGTACTGCCAGTTCAGCATTCCGTTTACACCCGGGTTTGCTGCAAATGTTTCCCGATACCTATTAATCAGTGGTAATGGGTTTCCCTGTGCGTCGGCTAGTTGCGCATAAGGGTACAGCATATTGTATTTGCCACTTGCCGATACCCTTGGAATGCCGTTGTTTTTGGTATGGGTATAAGTATAGGTTATCCCGCCACTAATTTCAAGGTTAGATAAGGGCCTGAAGGTAACCAAAGAATTGATAGACAGGCGGTCGTTCTGGTTTCTTTTAATGCTGGCCAGGTTTTTATCGTATCCGGCAGATAGAAAATAAGTTGTTTTTTCACTGCCGCCGCTTAAGTTAAGCGCATACTGCTGCTTTACTTCTTTCCGGTAAAAATACCTGGAATAATCATTTCTTACATCCAGGTTTCTATAACTGTTAATCTGTGCATCAGCCTGGGTTTGCAATAGAGTGCCAGACCTTAACTTAGCTAAAATCTCTACTACCGGCGAAAGCGGAGGATTGCCTGCATCCGCCAGATCAGCATCATAGAAATTTTTATCAAACAGGTATTTTTCTACATCAATGTAGTCTGAAGCATTAAGAAACTGCTTGTCATACTGCAAATCTGGTTTTTCTGCAATACTGAGATTTGAATTGATGCCTATTTTTAAACCCTGATTGTACCTTCCTTTTTTTGTAGTGATTACAATAACTCCATTGCCGGAATAGGCACCCCAGATTGAAGCAGCAGCCGCATCTTTTAGCACGGTAACCGATTCAATATCATTTGGATTGATAGTATTGATATCCCCTCTGTACGGAAAATTATCTAATACGATTAGTGGCTGGGTATTGGAAAATATGGTGCTTTTTCCCCTGATGCTGATTCCAAGATCATTGCCCGAGGTTTTATCGAACAGCAAACCGCTGGTAATACCTTCCAATCGGCTTAAAACATCAGCAGAGACCCTTCTGTTGAACAGATCATTGTCAATTTGAACGAAGGAGCCTGTAGCCCTTTCTTTTGGTAAAGACTGATAACCTGTAGTATAAGTTACCTTCACTTCTTCCAGCTCTCCTGTTAACACGTTTAGTTTGATCTCTAAAGGCATTACAGCTCCTTTAACTGGTATTTCAAGTGTTTTATAACCCACGTAGCTGATCAGAAGTACAGCATCCTCTGCCACATCTTTAATTTCAAACTCACCATTCTGGTTAGTATTGATGACAGTATTTTTCCCTCCCGACTTGTCGGGATCTGATGATTTCACTCTGATTGAGGCGTTTGGGAGCGGTTTACCGTCCTGATCTACTACCCGGCCTTTTACATTGAGATCTCTCACCATGTTCGAGATGACGGTAGAGAGTTTATCCAGCAGGGAAACTTCCTTTTCTGTTATCAGTACCACTTTATCTTCTATGCTAAAGCTTAAATTCTGCCCTGCCAGTATTTTGGTCAGTGCCTCTTCTAATGGTATATCTTTGATACTGATGGTTACTGGCTTGCTGTTGTTCAGGTATTCTGATTTGGCCAGAACGCTAAAGCCGGTTTGTCTCTGTACTTCTGCAAAAACGTTCTTTAAACTTTCTTTAGTGGTGGTTAAAGAAAATTTTTGTGCAAAGCCAGCTGCGCTGACCTGCATTAGGGATGCTATTAATAGTACGGTGGTTAGTCGCATAATTAGCAGTATTTTGTAGTACAGCCTTATAGGTATACCAGTCTTTGGTTTAATATTGTACATTTTGTCGTTGTTTCTTAAACTCTCTTAGAGGCCGACAAGAGACCGTTCAAATTGCTTTTCTTGGCAATTTTAACTAAGTTTGTTTAGTTGGTTATGTGCATTTGCTTCAACTTTCCACGGCCTGTAGCAAACTGCAGTTTAAACAGTTGATAATTTTTTATTGGCTGACGCCAACTGCAACCAGGCCTGCTACAGGTCTGGTTGTTTTTTGTCTTATTTTTTCCTTAGTAGCGCTTTATTCATCAATGGTTTTTTAATCGGTTCATAGCTTGGTTCATATCATAGGTGATGAATATCTTCTATTTACTTACGTATATTTTTCGGCCTTCTACTTTAAAATGGATACCCCCGGTTACCTCCAGCTTGGACAGTATTTTAGATACCTGGCTGTACCGCGAAACGCTGCCGTAGAAAAGTGCTTTAGGATCTGCATCCTTATAAATCACTTCCACATCGTACCAACGGGCTACTTTACGCATAATGCTTTCCAATGGTTCATCGTTAAAAACAAATTGCCCGCTTTTCCAGTCTATAGCTTCGTTAGCATCCACGTCTTTTACAGCGATCCGGTTAGAACCGGATATGACCGATTGCTGGTTGGGTTTTAACACCACGTCATCACCCACAATGCGATTGTCCATTCCCCCCCTGCCGTCATCTCGACGCCCTGCCGTCATCTCGAGGGCACCGAGAGATCTCTTGTCTGTGCTATTCAAGAGATCGCTCCTATCGTCGGGATGACGTGACACCTTCACACTGCCCTCCAGCAACGTCGTCGTTACACTACCCTCATTAGCATAACTGTTAATGTTAAAATGTGTGCCCAGTACAGTCACCTCTTGTTTATCCGTTTGTACGATGAAAGGCTTCTCCTTGTTTTTAGATACCTCAAAATACCCTTCACCATATAACAATATTTTTCGTTCTTTTCCAATAAATTGACTAGGGAAACTAATCTTTGAGTCAGCGTTCAGCCACACCCTTGTGCCGTCAGGTAAAGTAAACTGGTACGTCTGCCCTTTGGCTGTGCTGGCGGTCAACATCTGCGCTGCCGCGCCGGCTTCGCCGCCCTTTCCGTTGGCGCCCTTTCCATCAACACCACGCCCGTCATCTCGACGCAGGAGAGATCCCTTGTCTGTGCTATTCAAGAGATCTCTCACTTCGTTCGAGATGACGGTGTTATCGCTCGAGATGACGCTTGTATTATCATCGTATACCAAGCCCTCTTCACCCCCCACTACAACCCCGCTCTTCGCATCACTCAACGCGATCACCTTACCATTGGCCAAAGTAATCGTCGCACCATTCTTACCTGGTGCAATGTCATTTTTAGCATAGTTCAAGAGATCTCTCGTCGCTTCGCTTCCCTCGGGATGACGGGCATTATAAAACCAAATCCCAAAAACAATTACGGCTGCCGCCGCAGCTGCACCAACAATACGCGGCCAGAGTTTTATCGTTTTAACTGATTTTTTCCGTTTTTCTATTTCAGTAAAAAGTTCCAGGTCCAATTCAGCAAGCAATGACTTTACCACAGCTTCCGACTGAACATGTTCCTCATTATTTTCCAGCTCAGCCTTAATCATCGCGCTTAAATCATGATGCTCAGGGGAATGGTAAAAATACTCCAGCAATTCGTCAAGCTCCTGCTCAGAATATTCATTATCCAGATACTTCTGATAAAGCTTTTTGATATGTTGCGAGTTTTCCAATTTTATCCCTTTTTGCAGCTAATACGCTTGAAAGAAAAAAAGTACTTAGTCTGTTTTCAAAAATTATTATAAAAAACCGAAAAACCTGTCAATTTATATAGCTTGACTGGGCAATTTCTATATAGTTTGGTTGGGCGATCTTTAACCCCGTCGTATGTGCATATTCGATCATTTCCGCACAATCTAATGTTCAAATCACTTAAATGTCTTTGAATATCGCAGCCAATACCATCGCCAGGGCTGCTCCGGATTTAGGTGTAAAATACTGCTTCAGAAATTTATTGGCCTGAAAAAGGTGGCTGTTAATTGTCTTGGCATTAATACCCATTATCTGTTCCACTTCTTTGTAAGATTTGCCTTCCAGCTTACATAAGGTAAAAACCAGTTTGCGCTGAGGTGGCATTTTATCGACCGCCTGTTGCAGCAATTCAGCATTTTCTTTACTAAACAGGTTTTCTTCAATATGGCTATACAATTCCGTATTGGCTAGCATCATTTTATTGCGCATACTTCTATCCCGGGCGGCCTTCCTGTAATAATCGTTTACCATATTCTCGCCAATCCTGAACAAATAAGAACGGAAAGATTTCTTAGGATCAAGCTGTTCCCGGGTATCCCATATTTTCAAAAACAGATCCTGCAGGATTTCCTTTGTTAATTCAGAAGATTTTAAGAGTTTATAAAGGTTCCCTGCCAAACGCTCCTTATACTGGTCGTACAATACACCAAAGGCCCGCTCATCACCAGCTTTCAGCAAAGTAATCAGTTCTTCCTCTATAAGCAACTTGTAATCCGCCATGGCTTAGTTTTCCCTTAATAAATTTAATAAACTTTTCTGCAAGTCTATACATTTTTCCCTAATAACATTTATCTGGGTCATCGCCCTGCAAAATCTTTTTTAACCTTACTACTTCCGGCAAATTGCCTAGCATTTTAAAAATGGGTTGTTTTTGTTCTGCCATAGGCTAATTTGATGACAAATGCTTATGATCGACAAATTGCTTAAGAAATACGACGCATTGGTACTCGAATACAACAAAACAATTGTAAGCAGTTTCAGCATAGAAGGCCTATAGCTGTGCGCGCTTCTATAATGGGTTTTGGCCATCCGACTCGTATCCCACCCGGATGACAGACGGGTCCGGCACACGCGGGACCTGTCAAACCCGTGTGGGATCTGTATGGGATGTGTGTGTGATGTTTAAGGAGAAACCCACCAGTTCTTCCGTCCTGCCACAATGAAGGCAAGCGTAAAAAACAAGTGAATGACGACAAACACTTTTGTTGCAGGCCTGGCCTCATGTAAAAGGCCCCAGACATCAAGTGCAGCTATAATTCCGAAGCCCACGATATTGCCCAAAACAATTGCATTTCTTGCGCTGGACGGCCCTTCATTTCTGGCCATCCAGTCAAGTATTGCGATGCCCAATAAAGGACTTCCAAAAACCCGGAGATAGGTAACTAACTCGGGAGAAGGATTAGCAGGAACTGCTCCAACACCAAAAACCTCCGGTATCAGAATAAAACCAAGGCCCGCTACCGCAAGATAAACTGAGGCCATTATAAATAAAATACTGAGTTTCATAATCTCCGGGCTTTGTATAAAGCAATAACATCACCGTTTTGGTTTTGTTTGGTTTGTGGAATGCAAGATATCGTTCAATTACTCCGACAACGCGATCTCCGGCTGCTTTTCAGCACGGGCAACTGCGGCCTGATCTTTCCATTTAACCTTCAGCACAAGTGTGAGTACACCCGCAATCAATACACTATATGCCACGCCCAACCAAAACTGACTGGTTATTGTGATGGAACTAACCACACTATAGCTCAATGCAGAAGTAAATATAATATATCCACCACCCGCAAGCCCGTTGGCCAACCCGCCGTGATGAGAAAAACGGGTCATACAATAAGCCAGCATCCCATTGAAGATGAAACCAGCGAGGGAATGCAGGAGAATTACATAAGCCATCAAGGTATACAAACTTTGCGTTTGGAATGTGACTGTCATCAATGTTATGACCACAACAATCTGCAATCCGATCGACAAGAGCATTTTTTTGAACAAGGGCCTGGAAATGAAAATCTTTGAAACCGTACCTCCGGCAAGGACGGCAAGTCCCGACAGCAAGGAACAATTACCCGTAACTGTTGGTGGATAATGCAGCAGTTTTTCGATGATAAAAGGACTGGCCATATTATAGACCATCAGCATACCATAAGACAAACCGAGGATGAGCAGGCCTGCCGTGAAATCAGCCGCACGCAACATGGACCAGTAAGTCTTTCCAATACCTTTGTAATTGAAGGATGTCCTGCTTTTGAGCGTCTCTCCGCTAAAGACCAGTTCAAGAATAAGAAACACAAGACCGAACAGGGCAAGGAAATAAAAATTAGACTGCCAGCCGAAATGTGTTTGCAGGTAACCACCCAAAAACGGGGCGATGATCGGAGCCGAAGCCCAGATAACAGAAAACAAGCTCGCAAAACTCTTCAGCTTTTCACCCGTATACAGGTCAAAAAAGAAAGCCCTTTTGCTGACAATCACAATGGCCGCCGCGATCCCCTGCAATGCGCGCATTGCGTAAATAACATAAAGATTGCCTGTATTTGCAATAATGATGCTTGTCACGATAAAACCGGCCAGACCAACCAGGTTTGGCAGGTAGCGGCCATAACTGTCCAAAATCCCGCCAACCAATAGTTGGCCCAGCCCGTAGGTGATGAGAAAAATCGACAATGTTAACTGGACAGACGACTGATCAGTATGCAGTTTTGCCGCCATATCAGGCAGCGAAGGGATATAAACATCCAGTGCAAAGCCGGATATGGGTATAATGGCAAAGGCGAGAAAAGTGCCTATCCTGTGGTTTGATTCTTTTAATGCTTTCATATTTCGCTCCATGAATTTACGACGCAAAATTAATGTGGATTTCATCCACGGCGGTAAGACGAATCAAATGAATGATTATACAAATCAAACATTCAATTGCAAAGAGCGCCCTTCATGCCTGAAAAGCAATGGTGTTGTCAGGGTATGCTGTTTGAAATACTTGTTAAAATGCGAGGGATAAAGAAAGCCGAGACTATAGGCAATTTCAGCGGCGTCCCAGTCGGTGTTCATCAGCAGAGTTTTTGCTTCAGCAATAATGCGTTCATGGATAATATCCCGGGTAGTTTTCCCCGTTGTACGTTTAACCACATTATTCAGGTGATTGACGTGTATATTCAACTGGTCTGCATAAGCGGCGGGCGTCAGCAGGCGGAGCGGATTTTCAGGCGAGTCAACAGGAAACTGCTGGTTGAGCAATCCAAAAAAACGACTGATCAGCCTTTCATGCGCAGCCGGGTCAGCAACCAGTCCGCGGATGCGGATGGTCTCCAGGATGATCACCTGCAAAATACTGCGTATCATATCATTCTTATACACATAATTACCATCCCGTAACCCTTCCAGTTCTACGAATAACCTGTGGAGCCTTTCGGTTTCTTCCTGGTTCAGGTGCAGTACCGGTTCAATGTGTTCATTGAACAATGCGCTTTGATATTTGACATCATACCGGATGCTGTTTTGCAGAAAAGTATCATTAAACAGACAATAAAAACCTCCCTGTCGCTCACAAATCGCCTCGAACGAACACGGAACAGCCGGATTAGACAGGATAATAGCGCTGCCATTGATCTCCGTGGACACACCATTTGAAATGTGCACGCCTTTACCGGTAATGAGACAAATCTTATAATAATCACGCCGGTTGTAAGGAGTTGGCTTTCTGAGGTAGCACCGCTGCCTGACATTAAAATGGCTCCCGTTTGCACCTGCGGTCAAAAGTTCAGCAGGTATTTCCTGATTGGTGCGTTTGTAAAACTGCGCTAATGTTTCTACCCCTGTTGACATCATGATGGATTATACAAATCAAAGTTATAAAAAAATCTGCAGATCTCAAGGCTGCCATTAAAATCTATCTAATCTGAAAAGGAACATCAGCCTTAATGTCATTTTTCGTTATTTTTTTAAGTACAATTTCCCGGGCCTGATGTTTTTATGTACCCAGTAATCGAAAAATTAGATTTATCTTTGTAACTAAGATAATCAGCTATTAAGATAGAAAATGAATAAAAGCGCAGTTGACCGAATCAGAAAACTTGTCCAGGCATATGCATATACTTCTATTCAAATGCATGAAGCCATTGGCCGAAAGGCAGGATTTTCGGGCACCGACCATAAATACTTAGGGTTTTTACTTCAGAGGGGACAAATGACAGCTGGAGAGTTTTCAAATCTAACCGGCCTAACGACAGGTGCCGTTACAGGTCTAATAGACAGGTTTGAAAAGAAAAATTTACTGGAAAGACAATTCTCCAAAGACGACAGGCGCAAAGTAATCATCGTACCGAACACCGAAAAGATCATGGCGCTTCTTGCGCCGCTTTATAAGGAGTTCCGCCACAAGTCCGAAATGCTTACTGCTTCATTTTCAGAAGAGGAAAACAAGATCATTGAAACCTATTTTTCAAAGGCAATCGAAATCATGATCGACGTAGCAAATAACCTTGGTAACGAAACAATCAAAAAAAAGAATAATTAACAGCTAAAATAACCAGATCATGGAATTCAATCCTGCCAACAATGTAGTCAAACTCAGTCTTCAAGGCATGAACATGGAGGAACAGGGTAAACCTGAAGAGGCAAACAAGCTTTTTCTTCAGGCCTGGAACGAAGCGACCGACGACTTAGAAAAATTTATTGCTGCCCATTATGTAGCACGACATCAAAAAAATGTTTCTGACAAACTAAATTGGCTCGAAACGGCTTTGCAGTTTGCATTGAAAATAAATGACGACAGTGTTAAGAGTGCCTTGCCCTCTCTGTACTCAAACATTGCCAGGTGCCATGAGGAGCTGGGCGACCCCGGCAAGGCAAAAAAGAATGATGAGCTGGCAAGCTGGTTTAACGATAAACCGTCTGACAAAGGTCCTTTTTATCATGGGACTAAAGCGGATTTGCAGACTGGCGATCTGCTGACACCCGGAATCAATTCTAATTACAGCGCTGAACTCAAAATGAACCACATTTATTTCACAGCCCTTGTTAACGGGGCCGGACTTGCTGCCGCATTGGCTAAAGGCAACGGATCTGAACGTGTGTATATCGTGGAGCCGACAGGAAGCTTTGAGAACGACCCGAATGTCACGGACAAAAAATTCCCAGGCAATCCGACCCGCTCATACCGCTCAGCATCGCCATTAAAAATCGTCGGCGAAGTGACGGACTGGGTAAGAATGGCCCCTGAGGAACTCCAAAAATGGCGTGAAAGACTGGCCAATAATAAAGGAGAGATCATCAATTAATCCAATGATCTCCCTGCGTCTTTATTATTTTCTTACAAAGTTAATCAGCAAATAAAAAACCGGAACCTAAGATCTCCAGTATGCCCTCATTTTCGATGATCAGCATTCCCTGCCTGTCAGCACTGATTCCCGCCTCAAGCTTGTACGTATAACGCGGGGTATTCCCGTCCATTACAGTTGGCAGATAACCCAGCTGAATATGGCTAACTTTTCCACGAAGCGCATCTCCTACTTCAATAATATGGGTGGAAACAATAAAAAAACAGTTCCTATACCCGGCGAAGGCCTGTGTGACAGAAAGGGTACCATCATAAGCGTCCTTCACATTGGTTCCCTTAAAAAGCTCATCAAAGATCACTATCAAGTCTTTCCCCGAGGCCACTCCTTCGGCAACCTTCTTTACACGCAGCACCTCTGCATAGAAATGACTTAATCCCTGACCCAGATCATCAGATACATTGATAGAAGAATACATACCGTCTTTCACAGAAAACTCCATGTAGTCTGCCGGAACCGGGAAACCCATATGTGCCAGGTAAACGGCTATGCCAAAGGACTTCATGAACGTCGATTTTCCTGCCATGTTTGCTCCCGTCAGAAAAAGCAAGTTACCATCCTTATCAAATGACAGGGGATTGGCCACTGCCTTGTCCAGCGCCGGATGCCGCAGTCCGGTAGCGGCAAATCTATTTTCTTGTTTGGGTAATGCACGGGCATAAGAAAAGCCTTTGGCTGCGGCGACTGCTGCTACAGCCAGGTATACATCTAAAAGGCAGGTGTCCTTCAGCAACTGCTCCATCTCTTTGCTGAGCGTATGGCGCAGCAGATAATCGTATCTCCCTATTTGCATGACAGAAAGCCCTGATGTCTGCCGTTGAATAAACACCCATGCCAGTCGCGGGTCCGAAAGTATGCGTTCAAAACGCTGCTGTTGTTCAATGTAGGGATGATCCGGTCCCAATGCTTCCTGTTTATCCCAAAAACCATGCAGCGCCTTTAAAAGTTCAACGGCAGCCAACAGTCCATTTTGCAGGCGCCCGAATTGATCGTCGTGTAATATGGAGGCGGAGAACTTTTTAACCAGCGTGCCAGCTACAGAAGCAATCAGGTTTCCACCCGTGCCCATAGTCAGGTAATTCTCTGCCATATTAAATGTCATTCCATCGATTGGAAAGGACAGGCTCTTTTGCTGAAAATACTGGAAAATCTGGCTCCGCCGGTTGATTTGACCCGCATCTGAGTAAGGCTGCTGGAACATTTCCTGTAACATCCGCTCTCCCCCTCCGGTTTTTACTTCATTGAAAATACTCAGGACGGAATGCGCTTTATGTTTACCCAGGAGGTTCAGGTCGTCCAGGGTTTGTTTGTCTGCTGTAAAACTCATGCTATTATTCTATTATTGAACGGGTTCATTCCTCTTTCCAGGATCCCAATGATGTCTTCATTGTTGATGATCACCATCCCATGCCTGTCTTCAGTAATCCCATCCTCGAGCCTGTAAGTATACACGGGTGTAGTCCCTTCCATTTTTGTAGGCAGGTAAAGAAAACGCACATTCTCATGTGTTTTACCTAACACGTCTCCTGCCTCTATGATGTGCGTGGAAATCACAAAAATACTGTTGACCTTTAAAGCAAAAGCACTGGTGATCGCTATGGTCGCTTCATAGGCATCTTTAACATTGGTACCCCTGAAAAGTTCATCGAACAGAACAAACAGCTTCTTTCCCTGAGCCAGTTCCATAGCCATTTTCTTTACCCGCAGTACTTCTGCGTAAAAATGACTGGCCCCTATACCCAGATTGTCAGGAAGATTGATGGTGGTATAAATGCCATCCAGCACAGAAAACTCCATTCTTGCCGCAGCCACCGGAAAGCCCATATGGGCAAGGAACAGGCAGACACTTAAGGTTTTCATGAAAGTAGATTTGCCGGCCATGTTGGCTCCGGTTAGAAAAATCACATTACCAGCTGGCGTGATCCGGATGCTATTGGCAACTGCATTTTCCACCTGCGGGTGATAAACTCCTTCCAATACCAATTCATTTTTGTCCTTCGGCATGGCTTTTGGGAAAATAAACCCCCGCTCCACCGCTACCCTGGCTACAGACAGATAAACATCCAGGAAATAGATATGCCGCAACAGCTTTTGTACCGCATCCCGGTTCCTGAAACGAAAGATCACATCAAAATCTGCCATCATAGCAGCAGTCAGCTTATCCTTGCCATGACCCAGGACAGGAAGAAATACGGGTTCTGCGAGTAAAGCTGCAATCGCCGCAGCATCATTGTAGTAACCATCAACCTCACTTAACTTCAGGGTACCCAGAAAACTACTCAGACCCTTGAGTAGCCTGGTTAAGGCTACAATCCCTTTGTGGATCACCTGCGTTTCGGCATCCGGGGCAATCATGTTGCCCAACTGCTTACCGACAGAATGTTCCTGGGCAGAAAGCTTACTCCGCTCATCAGTGTTACTCAGATAAATCCCTGTCGAATCAAAGTCTGCAGAAGAAAAAGGAAAGACGCTACCCCTTTCAGCAAAATACTGAATGATGCTGCTGCGCCGGTTGATTGCTTCATCATCGGATAAGGGATAGCGGAACATTTCTTCCAGGATCGCTGCACCACCCCTGGTCATGCAGCGATTGAAGATGGAATAAACTGAGTCGCGCCCGTGTTTGCCGAAGATGTTCAGGTCCTCAAGCGTTTGCCTGTCAGTTGTAAAAGACATCATTTCTATTTTCTTTTTCTTCGGATTAAAAGGATAGTTCCCACGGCCAGTAATATTGCCGGCAAGACCCAGACAAACAGGATATTTAATTGGCTTATCGTTTCTGAACTTACATTTAAGCGGTCGTCTTTAGCATCCGGACGTGACGTATCTACCGGAAATTCTCCATAACTCAACCAGCTAAACAATCCGATGTTGAAGGCAAAGTTGGCTGTCTTCACATTGTATCGCATCAGCTCAGTGTTGGTCATTAGATCTGCATCGCCCGTCACCACAATGCGCTGCTCTTTTCCGCTGATATTTCTGGTCAGGGAAACTGCAGTTGCAACAGAAGTCCTCTGGTCCCCATCAGCTGCAGAGAAAACCATCTCAGCAGAGTCAGTTACCATTTTTTTCATCTTCATCCAGCTCTTTTCCTTGTTTGTTTTCAACAGAGGTATTATTTGATATTTACCACCAGAGGTATATGCAATTCCAGTTGCCCCTGGCGTACTTACGGGGATACTATCGGCGGCACTTTTGGCAATGAACTTAGTAAAGCCGGCAGCCGCAGGGGTGATTTCATTCAGCACCAGGTCAGGCGCCAGGTTTGCACTGGGCTGTGCGATGCTGCCTTCCATCAGCTGCACGTTAAATTGTTGCAGCAATGGATTCAATACCTGCTGTTTACCTGGTTCACCCATAATCAGCAGATTCCCTCCTTTATCTATGTACTGCTGTATGTGGGCCAAAGTCGCAGCAGGGAGGCTGATCTTTGGATCGGCAATAACCAGAATTGAAACCCAGGACGGCACTTCCGTCGTCCCGACAGACACTGTGTCTACATCGAATCCCTGATTGATCAGCGCATAGCGGAAAGTTTTGAGGTTGGCGATGGTTTTGAACTCACGGTCCCCGGTCTTGTTTATATTTCGCTCCAACTGGCCTGTCAGGAAAGCGACCCTGGGTATTTTTGCCTGCTGAAGACGTTTAAAGGCCGCAGTAACCTCAGTTTCACTCGGGAATACCCGCATGTCATCATAGATCCGGAGGAAAGTTTTCCTGTCCTTATATTTCAGCTGCATGACAAAGCGGTTGAGTTCGGGCTTCAGATCAATTGTTTTACTGATATCCTCAGGACTCAGAAACATGTCAAGGTCCATTCTATAGCCTTTTGCATTCATTTTGGCAATATCTTTCAAACTCTTTCCAGCATAAGCTTTAGAGAAGTAATTATTCGCAAGCGGTTCGTCATAGTACATCACATAATGAAAGGCGATATCGTTTTTAAACCGGACATAGGGTTCCCATATTGACAGGAATTTGTTACGAATAGAAGGCATCCCCAGATAACTGCGGTTATCCAGCAAATTATTATAGACCGTTATCTCCAGCTTATCCGCTCCCAGGTCTTTAATGATCTTTTGCGCACCGGGTGTTAAGGTATTGGTTTTATGATCGGTTGTATCCAGATAAGCGATCATCGGCGGACGGGAGGTAAGGTAGCCGATAGTAAGGGCGGAAAGGACTATCGCCAGATACCGGCTGGCATTTACCAATGCCGATTTCGACGCTCTGCCTGCCTTTAGCTTGCAAATACTTAGACCCAGAAAAATGTAGATGATGATCAAAAAGTAAATAATATCTTTTGAAGTGATCAATCCATCCATCATGTGACTGGTACGTCCCGCCAGGGAAAGAAAGTAGGTAATATCTCTTACAAAGTCATGTTCCTGCCAGAGGGTGCCGATATAAGTGAGGATCCCGATCATCACAAATGTGCTCACCGCCGCGACTACCTGATAGGTACTCAGGCACGACATAAACAAGCCGATAGCAGCGTAAGCGCAAAGCAGCAGGAAAAATCCCAGTACGGCGGATAGCAATATTCCGTACTCCACATTTATAATATTGAATGTGCCGGCAACCATAAAAATACCGACAATCGCAACCAGGATCAGACTGTAGACCACCATGGCCAGATACTTGCCAAAGATGATCTCGCTTACCTTTACTGGTGAAGAATATAACAGCTTAATGGTACCTCCGTTAATCTCCCGGCTGATCAGGCCCATCGTAAGTAATGGAATATATAAGTATAAATTCTTCATCACATTCCCAAACAGCCCCCCCTGGGGATCCGAAAAGATCTTATAGGTGAGTGGTGCCAGATAATCCAGGCTTGATCCGCCTGCTTCCTGCATACTTGTGTAAGAATCGAGCACTTTCAGATAGCTCAGGGCACACTGGATTAAAAATACAATCATTAAAAACCAGGCAATAGGTGAGTAAAACAGGTTCTTAAGCTCTGTCTTCGCAACTTTAAATATCATCGTCATTTTCTTGTGTAATTATTTGGGTAATTGAACTGCTTGTCCCGATTTGCCGGATAATTGTTTGAATATTTCGTCGAGGGCACTTTTGTCCAGGGTGATTTCACGTAATTTCCAACCGCCATTCATGCTGGCCGCGATAACCCTTTCCGTGATCTCCTGGTCTCCGCTGAAGTAAAGCCGCAATTGCCTGTCGGTCAGCAATTCCACGCTTGTTGCACCTTCTATTTTTAGTAATTCCTCCCTTGAAGGCGGATTTTCCATAGTTAACAGCAAACTATGCGGTTCCACATAGTTGTTAAAAGCATCCATGGTGTCGGCAAACACAATCCGGCCACCTTCTATCATTTTGATATCTTTGCAAAGTACCTGTACTTCTGTCAAAATATGAGAAGAGAAAATAACCAGTCTATCTAGCGCAATCTCTTTAATCAGCGCCCGTACCTCAATGATTTGATTAGGATCAAGTCCATTGGTCGGCTCATCCAGCACCACTACTTTTGGATGGTGGATAATGGCCTGGGCGATGCCTACCCGCTGGCGATACCCACCCGATAGGTTCCCGATAAGCCTGCCGCTAAAGTGGGTAATACCGCAACGTTCCTTTGCCGCTTCCATGGCTGCTTTGATCTTATCTTTGGGGATCCAGCGCAGTTCGGCACAATATCTTAAATACTCATCCACCGTCAGGTCCATATAGAGCGGCGGGGTTTGGGGCAAGAAGCCGATCTGGCGTTTGGCCATCTCCGGCTGCTCCCGGATATCTATGCCATCGATGAAAACCTTTCCCTCGGTTTGGTTTAAGACCCCGCAGAGAATGTTCATTGTGGTAGATTTACCGGCCCCGTTAGAGCCGAGAAGGCCTACGATGCCCGTATGGTCAATTTCCATGTTGATGTCGCGAATCGCCCAGGAACTGCTGTACTTATGCGACAGGTGTTCAATTTTAATAATACTTTCTTTCAATGTGTGTTTTATTTAGTAGTCTGAAAAGTTGAGGCATATGCCGGGCATGCCGGAGCAACTTTGTAATAAAATTGCTCCGGTTTTGTTGCCGCGGCTCAGCTAAAGGTTATTCCGAGGAATTTTGTGGCCATCCGGGATTGAAGGCCATGACCTGGATCGGGATCTGTAACGTATATTTCTTGCTATGCGGAGACAGTGTAGCGATCAGGTTATTCTGTGGGTCGTACCGGTTTATTTCCGGCATACGGCCTTCCGCATCGAGTCTGCGCATGTCAAACCAGCGCGTACCGTTAAATACAAATTCAAGATTCCTTTCTGTCAGTACTTTTTGCAGCACTTCCTCCTGCACGTTTGATTGATATTGTTGATAGTCCGCAGGCTTAAAGCGTGCTTTGCGGACGAGGTCCAGTTCACTCAAGGCCTTCGTCAGGTCATTTCCACGTGCCGCCGTCTCTGCTAGGATCAAACGCATTTCTTCTACAGATGTTCCACAATTGGGGTAGGCACCAGAATAAGATACACCCCAGCCCAGGTGAACCGTCGCGCCTCGTTTGTTAAAGCTATAGTCGCCCAGATTCGTATAATAGAACGCCAGTCGAAGATCCTTTTTGTCAAAACGTTTTAACAGGCTCAATGTTGGAGTGAACTGGGTAAAAGTGGTTTTATGCACACGGGCATAGATCGCGCCCGGACGTATAGCGATCGAAGGAATAGCACTAACGTTGGAAAGCGCGCCAAAATCAAGAACATTTTTTTGTCCGTTATCCAATGCAAGCTGTGCGTTTTCAGCTGCCTTAGCGAAATTCCCCATATACAGATACGTTCTCGCCAGTACGCTGTAGGCTGCAGGCAATGAACCGCGAAAGCGATTTTGACTATTGTCTTTAGGAAGTCCGGCAATCGCTGCATTTGCATCGTCAATGATGTGATCATATATTTCCTTCACTGTACTGCGGGGTGGTGTCGGCTTATTCAAATCATGGGACGTAACAAAGGGTACGGCCAGATCTTTGTCTGCTGTTTCCGCCTTGTAAACATTTCCGTAAAGATTGACCAGATAAAGGTAGGCGAAAGCTCTGCCGAGCAGTGCTTCTGCACGGATGCTGTTTTTTTGCCCGGTACTGCCGCCAGTGGCCTCGTCTATCCCGTTCAAAACCACATTATAATAATAAATGGATTCGTAGAAATCTTTCCAGAGTATCGGGGCAGTTCCAAGATCGGTACTGAACTGTGGCTGCCAGGTATACACGAAATTGTCTCGTGTGGTAAACGGATTTTTTATATAAATGTCGTCTACATTATCGTCCAGCGAATTCAGTTCATTAGGAATGGCCTGTTCCAGGCTAGTGACGTTATTTAGCCATAAGTCATAATCTCCAACTGTTTTGAGCAGTCGTTTGCCTTTTGGCTGAACATCCAGGTATTTATCACAGGAAGTTAGCAACAATATCGGAAGTGCAGCTAAAACCACCCAAATCCTGGTATTTACGTTTAATATGTTCAATGTTTTCATCATCGTAAACGGTTAAAAGTTAATAGAAAGTGCCGCACTATAGGTAGGCGTCAGGTAAGACTTGGCATAACTGCCTGTTGCCAGGCTATAATTGTATTTGTTGAAAGCCACCGTGTACACATTGGAAGCCTGTAGCTTGATCTCCACATTGGAGAGTCCTGCGCGCTGCACAAGTTTACTGTTTCTAAAACTGTAGGCCGCTGTGAGATCGCCGACTGTGATATAAGCGCCGTTTACTGTGTATTTATCGCTGGTCGCCAAAGTATAGTAGTGGCTATAGCCACTCGGACTCGATAAGATTGGCAGTGCATCCGGATTTTTTTCATCACCAGGTTGTTTCCAGTAATTTTGTGCGCCTTCAAACGGTCTCACAGTAGTTGCGTCCGGAACAGGCACCCTAACAGAGAAACCACTGAAATAGTTGATCATGCAGTAGGCATAAAATTTACCTACGTCCACCCGGTTACTCATCCCAAGATTAAAAACGGGAATTGCGCTGCCGGCCAGATCAATAGCGGCATTGATCATTGCCGTATTGTCGCTATAGTTGATTACCTCGCCCGATTTATTGTACACCTGGGCATATCCTGTGTTGTTCAGACCTGCATAGCGGTAATTGAATAATGCACCTACCGGATAGCCTTTTATATAGTCGGCATAATTGCTGGTAACATAAAAACCTGCGGCACTGCTCGGCGTTATATTGGGGTTATATACCTGCAAAATCTTGTTTGTATTGCGGGCAAAAACGAGTCCGGTGTTCCAGTTGAAGCTTTTTCGGGTGATCCAGTCGGCCTGCAAGCTAAACTCCAGACCGGTATTGCGGATAGAAGCCTGATTGATCAATGCCGACACGCCGCCTTTGGAGGCATCGATCTGATTATTGGCGAGGATGTCCGTGCTTTTTTTAACGTAATAGTCTATGCTGCCACTTATTCCTTTAAATAATCCATAGTTCAGTCCCAGGTTTAAGTTTTTGGTCTGTTCCCAGCGCAGGCCACTATTCGCATACGACAAGAGATTCAACGCAGGGGTGGCAACGCTTGGATTGATTGTATTTAACACATCGGCGGCAATAACCTGCGACAGGGCGTCTTTTGCTACGTTTCCGTTAAAGCCATGTGCCACTCTCAACCGCAAAGCATCTACCCAGGTCACATTTTGCATAAAGCCCTCGTTGTGAATATTCCAGGCAGCGCCCACAGACCACAAAGGCTTGTATTTGTATTTAGGGTCTGTACCAAACAGGTTGGATTGGTCAACACGGATACTGCCTGTAACTGAATATCTGTTTTTATAGGCATATACCAGGTTGGAGTAACCCGAAATGAAGCGGTCGTCAACATACCCATGATTAAATAAAGTGCTGTAAGCAAGCGGGTTATTGCTATTCGCAAATGATGCCGAATAATTCATGAGTGTCTTGAAATCTACCTGCTGATTATTTAAGGTCTGGTCGTTATATCCGAAATAAGATGCCGTATTAGACTGATTGATCACCTTACGCACCTCGGCTCCCAGAATCAGGTTTACCGAGTGGTCCGTATTAATTTTTTGATCATAATTTGCCTGGGCTCTTGCTGTGATACTTTCTGTACCAATGGTACTTTGCTTTAAAAAAGCGCCTTTTGGCACATTATAAGTCAGCCCGTTGGCGCCTGATCTGGTATAATAATTTACGTATTGGCGAACCTCAGCGGAGCTTTCACTGGCCAGATGCCTTAAAATTCCCTGGGCATTTTCGTGGACACCCCCAAAGCTAAGATTGAATCCCTTACCCGCATTGTAGCGGAGATTTGCGGTAATCCGGTCCGAGATCGTCTTTCCCCTGTCTGCTACCTCATTCATTTCTGTTAAAGGGTAATATGCGTTATCCAGCAGTCCCATTGATTTCATGTATTGATTGTAATACATATTTCCCTTGCCCCGTGGGAGGTAAGTATTGTACATAGCCACAGGATTTCCCTGTGTATCCTCAAAGCGCTCGTAAGTATATATATCCTCAATATCAGGTATAGGCGCCGCACGGGTTTTATTCTCTTGCAGATCCATGTTCAGTTCAAGCTGCAAGCGGTTGGATAATTTTATTGTACTCCTGCCTGAAAGGCGAAAAATACCGTTGTCGTTGTTCCGGCTGGTCGAATTGTTTTTGGAATAATTGGCCGTCAAATAGTACAATATGTTGTTGTTTCCTCCGGATAAATCCAGGTTATACGTTTGGCCGGAAGCGTTTCTAAGGAACAGCCGGCCATAATCTCCGGCATTGTTGTAGGACGCCAGCTCAGCAAGCTGACGGTCACGTTCTTCAAGGGTTATTGGATCTGTTCCCGACCGCCAATGGGCCATGATTAGTGAGGGAAGGTTATAATTGTAATAGGCTCCCCCAGCACCTTGTAATGTGGTCCAGGCCGTGGGGCCTTGTGATAAGTTTTTCAGCTTTTCGAAGTCAATGACGGTTTGAGATCCATTTTTATCCCAGCGATAGCGCTCATAATTTTCTTTGGGTGTGACGCTTGCAGTGCTCCGAAAATTAATCTGAACTTTTCCCGCTTTCGCCTTTTTGCGTTCTATGATGATCACTCCGTTAGAGGAGCGGGCGCCATATATTGTCGCAGCAGCAGCGTCTCTCAGAACCGTCACCGACTCTATTTCGTTTGGATCTATCATATTTAATGACAGTTCGGTAGGATAGCCATCAACGACGATGAGTGGATTTCTGTTCCCTTTTATGGTCGAAATGCCGCGGATCTGGAAGAGACCGTTACCTTCAAATTTTACATCGTTATTAATCAGCAGCCCAGGAATCTTGTTCTGCAAACCGGTTAAAAAGTCTATGGTATTAATGCGGCTCTCATATTCCTTTCTGTTGAGCACGGAAATACTTCCGGTGCTCTGTTCCGGTTTGATCTGCTGGTACCCGGTATTGATGGTAACCTCTATCTCTTCAAGCCCGGAAACAGCGGGTTTAAGCTTAACCAGCAAATCATTAACGGCGGCCAGCGCGCTGATCTCCTGTTCTTCAAAACCCACAAAACTGACGACCAGCGTAGCATTTTCGTCTACATTTTTTAACATAAACTGACCCTTTGCATTGGTGACTGCCTTACGTTTGGTACCTTTCACGACGATCGTCGCCCCTTCCAGCGCATTGCCATTATCATCAGCCACAACACCGTACACATCAATAGACTTAAACCTGGCAATAAGATTGTCAAGGAAACTGGGTGTCTTCTTCGACACCACAACAGCCTTTGCATTGATCTCATATTCAAGCGGCTGATGATCGAATATCATTTCCAGCACATCTTTGAGTTCGGCATTATGGACATCAATGGTTACATCCTTTGATTCTTTTAATGTGGTGCTGCTAAACATAAAATCATAGCCGCTTTGGTTGCTGATTTCTTCCAGCACTTTTACCAGCGGCGTGTTCTTTTTAGACAGCGTTATTTTCTGCGCAAAACTGCTTGCGCTTACCTGAACTATAGCTGCAATTAAAATGATGGTGGTTAGCCTCATAATCAGCAATATTTTTGCTACAGGGCCAGGCGGCGCCCATAGTTTTTCTTGTAAAACTTTGTACATTTGCTTTGTTTGGTTCTATCGCTTTGCCATACATTTTCCAGATGAGCAGGCGCTGCGAGGTTGATGATAATTCGTTATTTGATCCGCCATTCAAAGGTCATTTCAATTCACGTTGAGATGACCTTGTTTTTGACAGATTTGTTTACAACAGGAATGTAATGGTCTAGTCTATAACTGTTACCCTCCTTCCGTCTATTTTAAAGTGAACACCCTTTGTTTTTTCCAGTATCATCAGCACCTGGCTAATGTTTTTGTTTCTTGATACCTTTCCTGTAAAGCCCTCATTGGTCATCTTGCCTTCATAGACCACTTCTATATCATACCAGCGCTCCAGCTCCTTCATGATGTCCTGTATCTTCTCATCATAAAAGCGAAAATAACCATCCTTCCACGCAATTTCCTTTTCTGCATTTTCCAGGGTTTGCAGGCTAAGCCGCTTTTGATCGTCAAATATGGCTTGCTGAGCGGGTTTTAAAAATAACTTCTCTACTTTTATACTGCCCTCCAGCAGGGTTGCTTTCGCAATCTTTTCATTCTCATAAGTATTTACATTAAAGTGTGTACCCAATACCGTTAATGTCAATGTTTTAAAGTTTACCATAAACGGATGCGCCTTATCTTTTGCTACTTCAAAATACCCTTCACCGGAAAGTTTCACATTTCTTGTTTTACTATTTATAAAACTGGATGGAAACTCAAGTTTTGAGTCGGCGTTAAGCCAGACTCTTGTACCGTCGGGTAGCGTGAACTGGTAGGTTTGGCTACGGGCGGTTGACGCAGTAAGCGCCATGCCTCCTCCGGAAGTCACCTCGGAAGAGAGGAATGATCCATCATCATACTTTATGCTGTTATTCCCGATCACAACTCCATTCTTTGCATCACTCAATCGTATCATCTTGCCATTAGCCAGCGTAATCGTCGCCCCGTTCTTACCAGGAGCAATGTCTTGAGATCCTGAAGCAAATTCAGGATAACGAGGTGTGTCAGTATAACGGCTGGCATTAAACCACACCCCAAGCACAATTGCTGCTACCGCAGCAGCTACTGCTATCCTTGTCCATAGTTTATAAGTTCTTGCCGGAGCACTATGTAGCACTACCCGCTGTCTGATCCTATCAAGCTGCGCTATCCTTGCCTGATCAGCAACATCAGAAAGGCTTTTATTTTCATACCGCATATACCATGTTTCAAGCATAGCATTTTCCTCCTCTGTTGAAGTGCCCTTAAGGTATTTTTCCAGTAAGCTGTTGATATCCGACGTATTCATTTATTAACAAGAATTTAATCCCTCTTTAATACATGACAAATAATGGCAGGCCATCAAGGTATCGGAAAATAATAAAAAACTGAAATAATGCACAAGACCCTCATTTACAACGACATAATTTCAACCTGTTTCTACTCCACTTGCGTTTTCAGTGACCAGCCTGATTTAAATGGACTTTCCAATAAACTGATAAGTCTATTAATATTTGAGATTAAATCTCAAATAAACATATTAAATCCAGTGGATCCCAGCCGCAGCCTCAATGTTTTCAAACTTTTCTTCACCTGGGTAGCTACAGTCAGTTCCGATGTGCCCAGTTGCTCGGCAATTTCCTTATAGGTCAGTCCCTCATTACGGTGCAGCAGAAACACCTCACGCATCCTTGGAGGTAGCGCATCAATTTCTGATTTAATGATTTCAGCATACTCTTTCTCTCTTATTGTAAGATCCGTAACATACTCGCCCTTTTCAACTGTATCAACCAGCGAATTCAGATAGTTACTTTCGCGCTGTCTTTTATAAAAATGATTAAAGATCCGGTTTCGCACAGCGGTATAAAGATAGTTGACCAGTCCTGTAGTCAAATGAATTGCAGCACGCTTATCCCAGAGGTCTATAAACAATTCCTGCAAAATATCTTCCACATCATCCATGTTAGTAAGCTTCCTGATCGCATGGTTTTGCAAAAGCACCTTATAACGGTCATATATCTCCAGATAAGCTCCCTGATCGTCCTGTTTTAACAAGCCAAACAATTCCTCATCAGTATATGCACCATAATCAGCCATCTTTTTTTATGAATCCCTCTCCTAAAGTTAACAATAAGTTACGGTAAGTATATATAATTTTTTATTACCAGCGCGATATCATGAAATTCGCCTTTCCCACTTACTTCATTAAAGATCATCAGTAAAATGACGCTTTTCTTTTTCCTGGTTAAACTTCCTGTTATTATATGCTCCCGACTGGTTTTTTGCAATAGAAAGGGTCTGCCACTGACTTTCTGCCACCATTTTCGCAATAAACACGATCTGACCGATATGATAAGGGTAATGCGCAAGCTGGCGGTTGATGGCTTCCATCACCGTATGGCCATCGTTTCTTATATACACGATTCTTTCGAGCTGATCCTCACTGAGACTTTTAAGCGTATCCAGCAGACATTGCCACCCTTTATTCCAGCTCAGCATCAGTGATTCGCGGCTATCATACTTAAGTTCAAATTCGGCATCTCTGTTCCTCCAGGGTTTCTCACCATCCTCAGTAAGAAAATTGGTAAACCTCGACAGCATGTTTCCCGTCAGATGTCCCACCACGATGGCGATACTGTTGCTCTCAGAATTATATTGCCAAAAAAGTTTTTCTTCAGAAATCTGCTCCATCGCTTTTTCACCGAGTGATTTATAATATTGGAACTGCTTGATGACGCTAGTTAAATATCCTGTGTCCATATGATCAAATTATGATTTATCATCTTTTGTATCTCCAGTTGATAAATATCAGCAATATACACTGAAAAGTAAGTAGTTTTATACAAGTTTATGGCGCAGCCTGAGTTGAAGTCATGTCGTGATCTACCCTCAAAATTGTCATTTTAACACATCACCATTTAGGAAACAGTCAGCTATATTTGTGAAAGCAAAATGTTTAAAAACTTAAAAAACTAAAATGAGAAACAAAATCACCTTCGTACTTAGCCTGCTCTTCGGACTGATGTTCATCAATGCCGGGCTCAACAAATTTTTCAATTACATGCCAGCACCGGAAAATATGCCGGAATCACTGGTAAAAGCAATGACCGCCATGATGACCATCGGCTGGCTGATCCCGCTTGTGGGCTGGGCGGAACTGCTGGGTGGCCTGCTCATCATCTTTCCCAGAACACGGGCGCTCGGTGCACTGATCATCGTACCTGTAATGGTAGGCATCATGCTCACCAATACTGTGACCGAACCCTCCGGCCTGCCCATCGCACTGCCTTTCTGTCTCATTCTTATCTGGATCATCTATGAAAACAGAGCGAAATATTTGCCAATGATCAGCGGAAAAGACATGGTGCAATGAGAAAAGTAATTGCGGCAATCAACATGACACTGGACGGGGTTTTCGACCATACTGCCGGTATTGCAGACGAAGAAATACACCACCACTACGCTGATCTGCTGAGAGCGGCTGATGTGATCCTGTATGGCAGGATCACCTATCAGCTGATGGAATACTGGCCTGCGCTCCTAAAAAATCCATCAGGAGACAAAGCAATGGACGACTTTGCCGTAGCGATAGACCGCATTCCCAAGGTTGTATTTTCCCGGACGCTCAAAAACCTGGAATGGGAAACTGCAAGTCTGGCAACCCGAACACTGGAAGAAGAAGTATTGGCACTCAGGAAACAACCAGGCAGGGACATTTTAGTCGGCAGCCGCAGCTTAATCATCAGCCTGATCAAACTCAACCTAATTGATGAATTCCAGCTGTGTATTCACCCCGTCATCGCCGGAAACGGCATGCAATTATTTGAAAACTTAAACGACAGAACCGGTCTGAAGCTCATAAAAACTAAAACCTTTACTGGTGGTTCAGTAATACTTTACTACAAGCCGGGCGTTGACTGATATTTAATCTCAACAGACTGTATTTTACCATTGAGCTTATTGCAGCCATTGTCACCATTATGAAATGATTTTTTTTGGAATTAGTGAACCTGATTTGTATTGAGGTATTTTATGATGTCTGCAGCCATGCTGTCAAGTTTTGTTTGCGTTGCCGCATCTGACACGTTCGCAAGGAATATCAGCCCAAGTTTTTGGGCAGGTACAAGTACTACATAACTGCTGAAGCCAAAGGTACCCCCGGTATGCCACAGGTATCCTGACGGCCCTTCACCAGCCACATGCCAGTTCAGGGCCACCGTGTCACTTGGATTAAAGACCGTAGCTTGCTGAGTAAGCTTTACGGCCTTATTGGCAGTATCCAATTCATACTGCAAAAACTTTAACATATCAGTTATTGAAGATACCAGTTCACTTGACGACCGGAGATCCGGCGTTGTGATATAAGGCATTATTACACCTTTATCATTGTAACCTGTAGCCAGCAACTTTGTTTTAGCTGGCTGTAACACGGTTTGCTTCATTTTCAACGGCCCGGTAATGTACCTGTTCACCAGATTTTCGAACGGCTTTTGATAAACCTCTTCAAGGATAAAACCTAACATTTGTGCCGCGGCATTAGAATGCTTTGGGGTGATACCCGGCTCAGTACTTAAAGTAACCTTTTGCAATTCCTTATAAAACTGCTGCTTACTGAAGTTTTTGTGTTGTCGAATCAGCGCTTGCGGAATCGAATCCTGCGGTAGCGACTGAAACAACGAATCAGCATCTGGAATCCAGTTTGGCAGCCCTGACGTTAAATTGGCCAAATGAACCAATTTGACCGGATGCCCCTTGTAGACAAGATTTGGGTATTTGCCGGGCAAGTATTTCCTTATATCATCGTCTAAACTAACCTTATGTTCCAGTACAGCGTTAGCCAATAGCGTGCTGGCAAAGACCTTGGTAATTGAACCGAGTTCATAGACCGTCTGACCTGTTGGCGGCTCACTTCTGTTTTTGCTAATGGTGCCGAAATGATATTGTGCCGGCTTGCCCTGGTAAAATATGCCAACAGATAATCCCATAGCTTCAGGCGAACGGACATATTCTTTACCAAGTTTCTGAATATATAGATCTCTACTGGCATCCTGTGCCTTAGCAAATGAAGTATTTAGTAATAAAACGGCAGAAAGTGTGATTGTTGATTTACTTATCTTCATTGTACATGCTTATTCATCGTTTATAAGACGGGCTGCTCACCAATTTAACAAGACGCTATTCCAGAATCAGGAAAACTGAACAGTTCTTGAAAACCAGGCTACATATTCACTAACGGCATTTTCAAGCAAATCTTTGGTCCTGCCAGTCAATACGCCATTTTCATCAAAAGCTTCAGCTACCTTTGAGAGGTAAACTTCCGGCTGCTGCATTACAGGCATATTCAGGAAAACCAGACTTTGCCTCAAATGATGGTTAGCGCCAAATGCCGCCAGTGCACCAGGGGAGTTACTGAATATAGCCGCCGGCTTGGTATTCCATACACTTTTCCCATACGGACGGGAACCCACGTCGAGTGCATTTTTTAGTACCGCCGGGACAGACCGGTTGTATTCCGGAGTAATAAAAATTACACCATCAACCGAACTTACTTCTTCCCTAAAAACATGGTAAGAAGCCGGCGCAGTGCCGTCATCATCAAAGTCCTGGTTATATAAGGGCAGATCATCAATTGCAATGATCTTAAAAGTAAAGCCTTCAGGCGCCATTTCGAGTACAGCGGCAGCCAGTTTTTTGGAAAATGATTCCCTGCGCAGACTCCCTGCGATAATTCCTATTGTCTTGTTCATACAGCTAAAACTAAGAATTATTTGGAAGCGCTACAACTACAGCTGTAAAGAGTTGTTCAAAGAAGCTTCATTGCCGTGGGAAAGAACTTTTTATAAAGGTTTATAAAAACTAATTTTCACTGAGTAATTTTTTACAAATTGCAATTTTTACAACCCACTCATGAGAAATGACCTGAACGAGCTGGCCAGTAAGCCGCACTATCCCATATTAGACGGCCTCCGTGGTGTCGCTGCAATTATTGTCGTAACCTTTCACCTCGCTGAGCCGTTTTCGACAAGTAATGTAGATAAACTCATTAATCACGGATACCTGGCAGTCGACTTTTTCTTTTTGTTATCGGGTTTTGTGATGAGTTATGCTTACGACGACAGATGGCATAAAATGACCTTCGGCAGTTTTTTCAAACGTCGGATTATCCGCTTGCAGCCAATGGTGATCCTGGGAATGACGCTGGGAGCTATTGGCTTTTATTTCACAGATTCTACATTATGGCCGCTCATTCATACTGTACCGCTCTGGAAGATGCTCCTGGTGCTACTGGTAGGTTACACCATCCTGCCTGTACCCTTATCCCTTGATATACGAGGCTGGCAAGAAATGCATCCCCTGAACAGTGTGGGATGGTCATTGTTTTTTGAATACATCGCTAACATTCTTTATGCGGTCTGGATAAGGCGGTTCTCTAAAACAGCCTTAAGCGTCTTAGTAGGCATTGCGGCAGTCGTTCTGGCGCATCTGGCCATTTCAAACGGTGATGTCAGCGGTGGTTGGACATTTAACGCAGAACACCTGCGCATTGGATTTACACGTGTGATGTTTCCCTTCTTTGCCGGCGTACTGCTTTCCCGGATCGCAAAGCCCACAAGAATAAAAAATGCATTGTTGTGGTGCAGCCTTTTAGTAGCCGTTGTACTTTATATGCCCCGCATTGGCGGTACCGAACAGGGCTGGATGAATGGGATCTATGATGCTGTTTGTATTATCATCGTTTTCCCGCTTATCGTTTATCTTGGCGCCAGTGGCGTAATGCAAAGCCAGGAAGAAAACAGGATCTGTAAGTTCCTGGGTGACATATCCTATCCGCTATATTTAGTGCATTATCCCATCGTTTACTTTTACGTTGCCTGGATCAGTGACAATAAAGGGATAACGATCGCAACCGCCTGGCCTTATGGGTTACTTATTTTTTTGGGCAGCATTATTTTGGCATATGCCTCATCAAAATGGTATGATGAGCCGGTTCGAAAATGGCTGCGGAAAAACCTTAGTTAGTCTGCATTTCCTCCGGTCTTTCTGAATACCCTCCAGCTTAATAGACATGTCACTTTAAAACCTGTTGTTCCATCTTTCCCCCCACCAGGGGTGCTAACCTAACATTCCAAATAACCAAAGCGGGATTTTATTGCCTGTTCCCGCCTCCATATCATCTGCAGCAATAAACGAATCCTGAATGCCTTCTAGCTGCCTGGCCGGTTTGGCCTTTCCGCCAATTTCAAAGGTATGCTGATCATTCACAAAGAAGTCTCCTTTTAAGGGAAGCTTAACATCATACCCCCCATTTTTCAACTGACTCATAAAAAATGTTTCCCGTAATGTTCCCTTGTCCACATTTTCCGGTGTCAGTGCATATAGCAAATTGGTGTTTTCTAAAAATATTTTATCCGGCTTTTGCAAAATACTTGTACTCCGGCCCGCTGCAGAAAGTGAGTTTACCAAACGTGCGCCTTCAAGATAATGCAGGTATTCCACAATTATATTTCTATTTATCTCTGTCTTTTCTGCCAGTTTGGAAATATTTGGTTTAAACGGCACATTAGTAGCCAGAATATATAAAAGCTGGTAAACCTTTCTTGAATGGTGCGGATTAAAGCCATCGATGAACTGCAGATCTTCCTCAATAATGAGTCTTACAACTTTTTCAATCCGCATGTGATAAGTATTGATATTTTCGATAAAAAAAGGATAATATCCAAACTTAAGGTAATCAGCAAAATGTTGTAACGGCTTAAAACCTGTTATCATATCATGAGCAATTTCCACATGACTTTTTAATAAGTCTTTTAAGGAAACTGCCTGGAGATTGGCAATGTTCGAAAAATGTAAAAACTCCCGAAAAGAAAGGCCTGTTAATTCATATTGAACTGCACGTCTGCTTAAATCAGCATTTTGCCTGGAAATATCAATGATGGAAGATCCTGTAAACACAATTTTGAGGTCCCTATAAAAATCATATATGTTTTTTATTTCCCTGGCCCAATCCGGATACTTATGTACCTCATCAATAAATAATATCTTCCCACCCTGTTGCCTAAACTGAAGTGCAAAATCAGAAAGCAGGTTTGAAGTAAAATAAATATCATCCATAGTGATATACATTGCCTCCCTGCTGAACCCATATTCCGCTTTTAAGCGTTGTAACATTAAAGTAGTCTTTCCAGTTCCTCTTGCGCCTAATATGCCGATTAAACGATCATTCCAATCTATTTCACGGGCCCTATTGCGTATGATGGCCATGGACAGGTCCTGAATGACAATGTTAGATTTCAGTCTTAAATTCTCCATTTTGCAAAAAATATATGCAAAAATAACTAAAAATTGCATTTTTTATGTGCATTTTTGTTTAAATATTGAATTTTATGAATGCAAGACCGTACCTGCAGACAGCAAGGAGCTGATATTCTACTTCTTATTTATCGGTACCTTTTTGATCTTACCATCCGGGGTTTTGAGGGTCAGGACCGACCGGTCTTTACCTTCATACAGATCGGTTTTAAGCAAGAAATCGCACATGGAAATATTTGCATAGCTGATATCGTCAATCGCCAGTACCTGGTCATTGACACTGATTTTCTCCTTTAGCTGCTCATCCCAAACCATCTCTATAAATACTTTATTGTCTTTTGGAATAAACGTTACCGGAAACATACCCTCCAGCAGATCAACTGAAGTTTCAAAAGGCTCGAAGTAGAATTTTCTGTTTTTATAATCAACGGTTACTATTCCGTAATTTAAAAGTTGTGATCCAATCGTGGATTGCTCTCCGGGTGTGGTACTGGCACTTACATTTTTAAAAACAGCTCCGTTAATTCTGAACTCAGGCACCCTTAGCCGATATTGTGCCATGTCTATCCCCGTGCCGTAAAGAGCCATGCTATTTCTCCCTTTTGATTTTGCCAGTACATTAAAAACCTCAGCTTTCTCCGTGCCTGTAAAATGAAGCAGAGAAAGCGCAAATAGTCCTGCACTGCCTGTGTCGAATAATGTACCGATGGTGCCAGCGTTCTTTCCTATAAAAATGACGGTAACGAAAGGTTCGCTTTGATTCGGGGACAGAAATAAATCAGTCGATTGTTTCTGGTTCAAATTCAGATTGTCCGGCTGATCTGTAAGTATTATTTTCTGGGTTTTTGAAGAAAAATGCACAATAGAATTTCGCAGCATATTGCTGCCTATAAAACCATCGATCTTAAGGCAATCAAAAAAGACCGGATTCCTGGGAACCACAGTTGGAATATCATTGAACACCACACCGCCTACGGTAATTTCATTCAGGTTTACAATATTTAAACTGTCTACACTCCCATTGCCATCCCAAATTGGAACCTTGCTTAGTATTTTGGGTTTGAGTAGATCAAATAAGGCTTTTGTAATCGTATTGGGTGCGCCGGTATCAATGGCAAAACGATATTCCTTGCCGTTAATGGTCACTTTTATAATCGGTGCCCACCCTATATTTTCATAATCAATTTCAGTATAATAGTTTTTTTGACTGGTCCCCCCCTGGTTGGCCGTAAAAACCTCTTGTGAATAAACACAGGTGACACTTAGGCCAAGCAGGAGTACTAAGCTACCAATCCACCCTTTCATATAATTCCTCATATATTTCAGGCCCGCCAATAGTACCGATTGTATGAAGCTTGCCGTCCTTCATCGTTAGTTTGTAGTTAATTTCCATTTTCTCAAAACCATCAAAAGCAGCATATTTTGTAAACTCCTGATAATTTCCGTCTTGCAGCGTGTAGGTTCCTCCCGATGCTCCGGTAACAATTTTTTTATCCTTTAGCTCAGGAATTTTCTTTTCAACTATCACGACAAAATTTGTTGGGGTCAATATTTTTCGTAAAAAAACGGATGAACTGTCTGATATTAGAATTTGACCATTTCCATAAGTTATCTTTTGGCGGATCAGTTTCCAGGTTCCAATATGTGCTGTGTTTTCAGAGGGTGTACTACGCTGTACTGCTGTGTTCCCCGCAGTGCTTTTAATGTTTTTTTTCTTCAGTGTTTGAGCGAAACCGGCAACTCCGATGAGCATAGCTACTAATATAAGAATTAGTGATTTTCCTTTCATATTGGCGTTAATTAATTGGTTATAGTAAATATATCAACTACTTTCCATGCACCAATAAAAATGTTTCATTTTTCTGAGTGTATGAGCATACTACCCGGTAATGTTAAAAATCGTTAATTCTTCCTGCCCGATTATGTTTCGTCTAAAACGCACTGTATCTTGCATTTATGAAAAACGCTCTATTTACACTTTGCCTGTTGCTGATCCACATCTGTTCAGCCTGTTCTCAGGAAGACATCAAATCGCAGCTTCTTAAAGATGTCACCTACCTGCCCATGCCTGAAAAAGGCGAGCCTGGAATGTCAGTCTTTTTTACAGTAAATGAAAATCCTGAAATCATCGCACTGACTAAGGTTGAAGTCGGCGTAGATCTTCGCGCGACAGTGGTGATGTCGACTGTGCTGGACAAAGGCAGAATCTTGCTGATCGGTTCTCCGGCTTACTTCCGCAGTACCCAGCTCAAACACAGTGGTGTAGCCCAACTGCTTAAAAACGCCATGGCACTATCAGGTTCCCGGCCACACATTGCTATTTTAGGCAACGCCGATTCGGAATTAATTAAATTAATGAAGGGACAGGGTGCTCAGCCTTATGAAATGAGTTCAGTAGCCATTAAAGACAATACAGATATCCTGTTATTGACGAAAGACATTAGCAGACAGGCCGACCTGGACCGTATCGAGCAGTTTGTTCGCAACGGCGGTACTTTGTGGTTTGCATCGCCCAATGGGGAACAAGTAAAAAAACCGGCAAGCAATGCTGAAGGTACTACAGAACTGCTTATAAATTCCCTGTTGGTGAAAGCGGGCGTTTTTAACTACAACATGGTCATCAAACGTTCATCTACAAATACCAGCCTCAGTACCGGCAACATCCCGGATTACCTTCACATCAAAACCCTGCTGCCCTGGTTATCAACAAAAAGAGAACGGCTGGGAATGTATGCGGACTATTACCTGGTCAACCCCATGCTCGACCTCATCTTCAAATACAATGAAAAGGGCGCTCCCGTGATGAAGAGCATCAAAGCACACTATCACCTCCCCGATTCGATCAGGATCCCGACACCTAAAAACCCGATGATGCTGCCAACAGACGAGCACAAAGCCGGCTACAAGCTGCTCAATATGTTTTACGAAAAAGCCATGGATTTCAAAAGCAATCCGGAAAAAAAAGCGCCGGGGCATGAAGATTTCCCGGGCCCGGTCCCTGCAACAGCCACAAGGGTTAAAGAAAACGTGCGTATTCCGGTCAAAGTCGGCACACAAGGTCTGATCGATCCTCCATCGGTTTATCACAGAGGACATTCAACCGGCTATTACATTCCTGCGGGAGAAAAGGTTAAAATCACCATTGATAAAAGCCTGCTCAAGCTGGGGCTGATTGCCCAGATCGGTGTACATGGTGACAATGTAATGCATCTCGACAAAGTCACCCGGTATGCAGCCGACCTGGTCAGAAAATTTAAACTGGAACAGGAGACGACAGAAGTATACTCCCCTTTCGGCGGACTGTTACTGCTCAACATTCCTGACAATACCAGGCAGGACACCATTGCTATCCGCATAGACGGGGCAGTGAAAGCACCCTACTTTAAACTGGGCGAGACCAGCGAAGCTGAATGGTTGAGCACCGTCAGGGACTATCCGGGGCCCTGGGCGGAATTGGCTACCGACAATATTGTGCTGACCGTTCCTTCTTATAGGATACGTAAGCTGGATAACCCTGTGAAGCTGATGAAATTTTGGGATGAGGTAATGGATGCGGATGCAGAACTGGCCGTGATCTCCAAAAAACGGGTACATCAGGAAAGGATCATTGTGGACAATGACGTAGCTTACGGCTACATGTTTACCACCTGGGAGCGCATTGTCGTGCCGGACGATCAGAGCTGCGAATGGATGCTCAACGAGGAATTCATGCGCAAGAACGGATCATGGGGCACATTTCACGAGCTCGGACACCGTCATCAGTTTGGTTACTTTGATTTTCCCGGTACCGGTGAGGTAACGGTGAATCTTTATACCATGTACGTGTACGACAAAGTGCTGCACAAAGGAATATATAACCATGACAATTTAAAAGGGAAGGAGGATGTAATCCAGCGAATCAAAGCCTATCTGACAAACAATCCAAGCTATGAAAAGTGGTCGGCAGATCCCTTTCTGGCGCTGAGTATGTATGTACAGATCATCGACCGTTTTGGCTGGGAGTCAATTCTGAATGTTCACCGGGCCTACCGCAGCATGCCGACGGCAAGGTATCCCAAAAGCGATCAGGATAAGCGGGACATGTGGTTCTTAAAC
Source organism: Pedobacter ginsengisoli (assembly GCF_030244015.1). GTDB lineage: Bacteria > Bacteroidota > Bacteroidia > Sphingobacteriales > Sphingobacteriaceae > Pedobacter > Pedobacter ginsengisoli. Next base: position 592,605 of record NZ_JASSYX010000001.1, on the reverse strand, counting down.
ATCTGCAAGTCAACAAACAGCAACCTGACCAGGTTCTTTGAAACCTGGAAAGTACCAGTATCGGAAGAAGCAAAAAAGAAGGCAGTGCATTTGAGTCCCTGGTTTCCGGAAGAGCTGAACGGATCAGGGGTTAAAATCCAATGATCGTTTACTATATTCGTTGTAGAAATTAACCTACGTATGAAATTCTTTATCACCTTCATTATGTGTTTAAACCTGGCCGCTTAATCTAAAAATATGCATTTCAATATTCGTACCCTCTCCTTTGTCCTGCTATTACAGGTAATTTTTTATCTCCCGGCACATCCCCAGCATTTACCACACAGTGTTCCGGAGAAAGAAGGCGTTGATTCCAAAGGCATCCTTGATTTCGTTAACGCAACCCGTACCAGCAAGACAGAGTTCCATAGTTTCATGCTCGTCCGTCACGGTAAAGTGATAGCGGATGGATGGTGGAACCCCTATGGCCCGGATCTTAGGCATTCGCTATACTCCTGCAGCAAAAGCTTCACCGCAACTGCAATTGGATTTGCCATCGGTGAACGGAAACTGGCACTGGACAGCAAGATCATCTCTTTCTTCCCGGATCAGGCACCGCCGACGATTAGCCCCAACCTGGCACAGCTTACCGTAAGAGACGCCCTGATCATGGCTGACGGACAGGATCCGGAGCCAGGCTACATAGCTGCCGATACCAATTGGGTAAAGGGTTTTTTAGCAGCACCTATCGTCCATAAACCAGGGACTGTGTTTTTATACAATTCATTGGGAACCTATATGCTATCGGCCATTATTCAGAAAGTCACCGGCCAGACCGTACTACAATACCTTACGCCAAGATTATTCAAACCGCTCGGCATAAAAAACATGGATTGGGAAACCGACATGAAAGGTATCAGTACAGGCGGTTGGGGCTTACGTCTGAAAACAGAAGATATGGCCAAGTTTGCACAGCTGTTCCTCCAAAAAGGCCAATGGAAGGGCAAACAGATATTGCCATTGGGGTGGGCAGAAGAAGCCAGCACGGCAAAAATAATCCAGCATCCGGATATGCCCAGAGAAAAGCGGGATGCCAGTGACTGGGAACAGGGCTACGCTTACCAAATGTGGCGATCCAAGAACAACTCCTACCGGGGAGACGGGGCTTTCGGGCAATACATGATCGTTATGCCAGATCAGGACGCCGTAATCGCCATTACTGCCGAAACTTCCGATATGCAGGGAGAGATTGATCTGGTATGGAAGTACTTATTGCCGGCAATGCATCGGGATAAATTGCCAAAAAACAAACCTGCTGCAGCGCAATTGAAAAAAACTTTAAAGGAACTGACCTTACCTCCGCTTACCAAACAAATGAGCGGGTTTGCGGCTGAGATCGATGGAAAATCTTACACACTGGCAAACGATCGTTCTAAAATCAGTAACATCTCTTTTAAATTTAGCGGTGATGGCAACTGCCGGATAAGCCTTAGCGGTGACACAGCGAACTATAGCCTAAGTTTCGGTGCGGGCAGCTGGCTTGCAGGTTTGACGAACAAGCCCGGCCCTTCACTAACTGCCGGAGCAAAAGAGATACGCACCATGCTGGTTCCGGCAAAAGTAGCAGGCAGCTACTCCTGGACTGGTGATCATCGCTTAGCATTAACCCTCAGGTATATTGAAAGTCCGCATACGGAAAAGTTTGTATGTGAATTTGCTGCAGACAGCATCACGGTTCACCAGACCAATAGCGTTGAAAAAGGAAAAGAAATTGTCTATACGGGAAAAAGAGTTTTATAAATCAGCCAGAACACTTATCTGACTGCCATGATCAAGCGAAGGTGAATTACCGCTTTGATATTACAATTATTTATCAACCGCAACCTTGCATATTCCAGGCTTCAAATAATCAGCAGAGTAAAGCACTGGTGGCCTTTTAAACCTGGTACTTGCTACAGGAAACAGCGGGAATATCCTTGAAATCATAAATAACGTAGCTGACCTGACTGATGAAGAAAAGGAAAGCTTAGCCGGGATGTTGTAGAACCTGGCATATTTAAAACTGCCCGACTCTAAATGGTAGCTTAATAGGCAGTGCTTTTCATTTTAAGTGTATTTTCCCCAATGTTGTACGCATATAACGAAGAAGGTACAAAAGTAAACTGCAAATCACTTATCTCCCTGACTCCCAACTCATCTATCGAGGTTACCAGGGCATTTTTAAAATTATTTGCCTTACAGAACTGTATCAGACTACTTAATTCCTGTGGCTTGTCGAAATACCGGTTACTCCATTTTATCTCAACTCCCCATACAGGTTTAAACTTTTTGTCATCCAGAAGAACCAGATCCACTTCACCTTCTTTTTTATCTTTCCATCTGGCATAGGTTAAATCAAGATTTTCGCGGTGCATCCACTGCGAAAGGATGGCTGTTTCGACCATATTACCCATTTCGCTGTCAGTTTCAGTGATTGGAGAAAATAAAGCTGTTCTCAATGATGGATTGGTCAGATACACTTTAAAGCTCGTAACTCTTTTCAATCGTTTTGCATTGATATCTACTTTATTTAAAACTTTAATTAAAAAAGCAGCCTCCAAATATTCCAAATACTTTTTCAGCGTCTCCTTAGGCATCCCACTTTCCTTAGACATACTTTCATAAGAAAACTCATTGCCCGTATTGTAGGCTATATATGTGAAAAAGCGGTTTAGGTCCTGCACATCTTTTACACCATACAGACTTGGCAAATCCCTTAAAAGTACCTTGTCCACAATATCACTTTTAATATATCTGCCCATATCACTTTGGATTTTTTCAGATAAAACAACTTCCGGATAACCTCCAAAATTCAAATAGCTGATGAATTCCTTGTTTAATGCCTTGACATCATGTGTTAATTTATAGGGAATTTTGTGTTTACCATATTCAATTTCAGAAGTCAGGACTAAATGATCCATTCCTTTTAAATGAATATATTCCTGAAAGGTCAGTGGTGGTAACATGAAGTCAGTAAATCTTCCCGCTCCGCTTTCCGTACTATGCCATTTCAGCGCAGCAGCGGCTGAACCTGAAACGATAAATTTGGTATTGGGATATGAATCTACCAAAATCTTCAGGTGCCGCTCCCAGTCTTTTAAGTACTGAACCTCATCGAAAAATACATAACAGCCATCCAGACTTTGAAGCTTAACTGCCTCTTTCCCTAAAAACAATAAATCTTCCAGACTCAGGCTCAAATAAATAGGATTATCGATACCTACAAAAAAAATTTGTTGGGGATTGACCCCTTCCTGCAGTAATTTGTCTATTGCATGAAACATCATTACCGTCTTCCCTACGCGCCTGGGGCCCATCAAAACCACAGCTCTCCGTACGTCCTGTTCCTTAACAAAAGGAAAAAACAGGTCGAAATACAACCTTCTTTGCATGGCTTTGTATCCCGACTGTATCTCTTTCGTGATCCACCATGGGTTTTCATAATGGAGACGTTCGATAATTTTCTCAGGAGGAATAACACTATAAATCTTCATAAAAGCACTTATTACACTCAAATATAAACAAATAGACTTGTTACAACAAGTCTATTTTTACTAAAAATGGGGGAATAAGAAAAATGACACGACATGGCCCGCACCACTTTTGCCCAAGACAGGCTATATACAAAAATTAATAATAGGCAAATTTTTAGGACGAATAGCATCAATCACAGGACTAAACACATAAATCCTTATACTAAAATTTTCCTGACCTTACTTATATCCTGACTACTCGCCGAAATTTAACCCGGGGCATAGTCTCTCACAGCGCAAATTCCATTAAAGTGACGTCAGGCCATGATCGAGCGTCATAGAATCAATCATATAGTGCATCTTGATTGGAAGTGGTAAGTTATTTTCTTTTGTTTTTCGAAAACGTAAAAGGCAAGAGCAGATCAATTAAAGCGCATTCGTTAAAAAATCGACCAGATTTAGTTGAATAATTCCACCATTGCTATCGCCAATGAGTACGTCATTTAAAGTAACTACATACTTTGGATAATTATCTTCAATCTTCAAAAGATTTCCAAATTCTCTGTTAGCTGTATTTTCATCCATTACTGTAAGGCTCACTTGAACATATACCTTTGCTCCATTTCTCTCGGCAACAAAGTCAACCTCTTTATCATCTAGTTTCCCAACAAAGACCTGATAGCCCTGTTGTTTCAAATACAAATAGACTGCATTTTCCATCAGCTTATGAATATCTGCACGTTGATTAAAACCGACAATTGCATTACGTAACCCCAAATCCTCAAAATAATACTTCTCCCCGATTTCAAATATTTTCAACCCTCCGATTTCCGACCGGACTACCTTATGCACGAAAAATGTATTACTCAATGCCTTCAGGTAGTTGATGGTAAGTTGGGTGGATATATCAACCCTTTGCGACTTCAGATATTTACTGATGTTAGTTGCTGAAAAAAGGCTGCCGGCATTGTCTGCAAGGAAAGCCACCAGATTTTCCAGGAAAGAGACATTCCTGATATTTTCCCTGGCTACCACATCTTTCAATAAAATTGTTGAATAGACATTTCGAAGGTATTCATAAGGCAAATCTTCCTGTAATCCGATATTGGACAAGAAGGGCATACCACCGTATTTTAGATAAAGCAATAAAGACTCAAACGACTTTTCCGTCTTATGAAACTGTAAAAACTCAAGATAACTCAGACTATGGATATGAAACGCAACATATCTGCCAGACAAAAAAGTAGCCAATTCTCCTGATAGCATATTGGCATTACTGCCGGTACAATAAATATCACATGTTCCTTTGGCAAGCAAGCTTCGCAATGTCCGCTCAAATTCCTGTACTTCCTGAACTTCATCTATAAAGAAGTAGTTCTTCTTACCTTCAACGAATTTATCTTCAAGATATTTACTTAAGTCTATATGGGTCTTAATGTGAATATAGTCGTCTAGTTCCATATTGACATAAACGATATGGGCATTTTTATCTAAACGTTTTATATGCGCTATTAACTGAAGCATTACATAACTTTTCCCCACACGTCTTTGACCTGTAAACACCTTAATTACTTGTTTATCGATAAAAGGGATTACTTTATCGGTATAGGTTGTTCTTCGAATAAGTTTCATGTATATCGTATACTTTATTCAAAAATACAAATAATTTCATGTATACCGTATACTTTGTTTAAAATTTCATAAAGTTTCATGTATATCGTATAGCCATCCCCATTACACACCTTTTAAAGGCAAGTTAGATCCGGAGTTTGGCTATGCAATGCCCCGTTTTGACTATGCCGGGGAGCTGAAGGCTGATGAACTTTGCCTGTATCAAAATAAAAATAAAATGAAACAGTCAAAAACACCCACCATCAGCTTTAGTCCGGTTGTATTACCAGTTTCCGGCCGTCATGTAGACCTTGAAATAAAAGTTTCTGCTCCCGCGAGCGGAAACAATCTGCCGGTTATTCTTCTTTCGCATGGGCATGGCCCGTCTAACTTTCTCTCTTCGTACAGAGGATATGGTCCCATGGTAGATTCTTTCGCCGCAGAAGGTTTTGTAGTCATCCAACCTACTCATCAAAATTCCAAAGCGCTCGGGCTTTCTTCATCCCTGCCCGAAGCACCCTTGTTTTGGAGTTCACGGCCAGCTGACATGACATTTATCCTGGATCATTTGGACGAAATCATTTCCACAGTACCAGGGTTAACCGGAAGAGTAGATAAAGAAAAAGTTGCCGTCGTAGGCCATTCGATGGGCGGACAGACCGTAGCCATGTTGGCTGGTATGGAGGTAACTGATCCCGCAACAGGCAAAATAGTCAATGCCGCAGAACCAAGATTAAAGGCCCGGGTGCTCATTGGCGCGTCCGGTGGACCCGAAGGATTTAACGGAGCAGCCAGACAACACTATCCCGTGCTGGCGGCCGGCGATTTCAGCACCATGACTTTGCCAGCACTCATTGTGAACGGGGACAAAGACATAAACCTCATGTTCTCTGACGTGGACAATTGGCGTGCGGACGCTTATTATCAAAGTCCCGGCCCGAAAGACCTGCTGACCGTGTTTGGTGCTGAACACATCTTTGGTGGCATATCAGGGTATGATGCCCGTGAGACAAGCGATGAAAATCCGGAGCGTGTTGCCTTTGTTTGTGAAAGCATTCTTGCGTATATTCGGAGTACATTCGATCCAACCGATTCAAGTTGGGAACAAGCGAAGAAAAGCCTTAACGGCGTACAAGGTGCGTTAGGCAGCATTGAAAGCAAATTATAAACAGACAATATGAAGGATGAAATGTCTGACCACAGATTTAATTCTTTATCAAGGTTGCATAAGGCGCTGGACATGCCGGCACCTATGCACCCATTGGTAAGTTTAATAAATAATGCCGAAGGGGCCATTCCGCTGGAAAAACTCCCCAGTCCCCACATTTTAAGTTTTTACAAGATATCCTATAAGATGAACTTCCAGGGCAAGTTCAAATATGGACAGCATTATTACGATTTCGACGAAGGAGGAATGTTTTTTGTTTCGCCGAATCAAATCACAGGAGGCCACGAACCGCTAAGCGATCAATCTGGTTATACTTTACTTTTCCACCCGGATTTTTTACTGGGTTACGAGCTCGCCAAAAAAATTAAAGCGTACGGCTTTTTTTCCTATTCGGCCAATGAAGCGCTGCACTTGTCGGAGAAAGAAAAAACCATGATCATTTCTGTTTTTCAAAGTATTGAAGAAGAATTGAAAGACAGAATTGATAACTTCAGCCAGGACGTTGTTATCTCCCAGATTGAATTGCTGCTGAATTATGCAAACCGGTTCTACAACCGGCAATTCATCACCCGTAAGGCGGTAAGCAGCGATTTACTTCAAAAGGTAGAAGACATTTTACGCGCATACTTCCAGTCACCACACACACAAAAGCACGGGCTTCCTACTGTCCAATTTCTTTCTGCACAATTAAACGTCAGTGCCAGTTATTTAAGTGATATGCTGCGATCACTTACCGGGCAAAATGCACAACAGCACATTCATAACTACCTGATTGAAAAAGCAAAAGAACAGTTATCGACAAGCCAGGCGTCGATAAGCGAGATCGCCTATGAACTAGGATTTGAACATCCCCCGTCCTTTAGTAAACTATTTAAGCTTAAAACCAGTATGTCGCCCCTGGATTTCAGACGTTCTTTCAATTAAAGCAGGGCACGTTAACTATTTTACATCAATTGTAACGCTGTCTTTCACGGTGATACCGCTAAGGCCAGAGCCATTGTATTTAATGATGTATTTCCCCGGTTTGGTAATCTGATAGCCCTTAGAAACATTCACTTGCACCGCTAAACTATCCCCCGGCTGAACACTGATGTAACTATCTGCAGGTGGCGGCATCATCCGTTTTGCCATAGGGCCCTGATATTGAGCCTCCGTACCATCCGCAGCAATGACGTCCAGATATTTACTCATTAAAGGCTCAAACGGAGTATGCCATTTGCAAAATCGGCGCACACTATCCGTATGGTTATAGACGATGAAACCTACTTTAACAGAATCAGTCAATTTAGCTTCGGCACCAGCACGTAAAATAGCCGTCAATGAAGTGTCTTTAGCGACTGCAACAGAGTCGGAATTGCCATCAGAGACTTTGGAGGTTGAACCACAGGCCGATAGCAAAAGTGTTGCTGCTACAGCGGTAATAAGGATGTTTTTCATGTTGTAAAGCTAAGAATTAATACTCGGCTAGACGCAACAGAGTGCGAAAACGCTACAGCAGAATTGTTTTGTTATGTAGTTATTGTTAATTAACTTTAGGTATGAAACTCCTCAGATTAACGCTCATTATGAGTTTACTGCCAATAGTTTTGCTGGCACAAACAGACTCTACTACCCTGACCAAAGTCGGGGACAAACTGCCCGATTTTTCTTTTGATCTGGAAAAAGGCAAGACCGTAAAAATCGGCGACTATAAAGGTAAACTGATACTCATCAACTTCTTTGCCACTTGGTGCGGTCCATGCAATATGGAACTTCCGCTCGTGCAAAAGCAAATTTGGGAGAAGTATAAGGATCATCAAAAGTTTGCTTTTTTTGTCTTTGGCCGTGAAGAAGGCTGGGAGATCCTGGACCCCTTTAAGCAGAAAAAAGGCTTCAGCTTTCCGATGATACCCGACATGAACCGGGAGATATTTAAAAAATTTGCAACTCAGTCAATCCCCCGCAATGTGATCGCCGATGAACAAGGGAATATCATTTACCAGTCCATCGGCTTTTCTGAAAAGGAATTTAAAGAAATGGTGGATTTTATTGATCTGCGAATGAAGGCGCTGTCAAAATAAGGGTGATGTTTTTGACCGATCACCATTTAAAAGATCTGTGCCCGGGATACGTTTGCTTCCATTTGATGCAATATTTATTTTATCGTCATAATATATAAGCGATATACATCATGGCGCCAACACCTCAACGATCTTAAACACCTTCATTCCTGCAGGAACCTGCCATTTCACGCTGTCCCCTTTCCTAAAACCGATCAGTGCTGCAGCAATAGGTGTAAGAACAGATACTTTTTTTTGCTTAATGTCTGCATATTTCGGCAATACGATCGACAATTCCATCGTTTCACCTGTGTTTTCTTCGGCAATCCAAACCCTGGAATTGAGCCTGATTGCATGAGGCGGAAAAGCCTCATCTTTAACTATAATGGCCCTGCTCAGTTCAGCAGACAAAGACATTTCATTGGAATTGACATTTTGCCCGGTAAAGTAAGGCTTTAATAGGTTATAATCTTCCTGGGTAATTAATACAGGATTTTTTTCATTCTGATTCATGACGTAGATTTTAAAAAATTTATATATGGTAACGTGCATTGTCTAGCCATCATCGAGAATGGCTCCGCTCATTACAAGAAATTAAATGGGTTGAAGCCTCAAACCAAAATTAATTAAAGGCTTGAGGCAAGATTGTTAAAATCCTTGAAAGATGATTTATCGAATACTTTGCCAAAAAAAGCAATAGAAGATCTTGAGAAAAACGATACAACGGCAACTGCCATTTCCGATATGGAAATAGTAAAGGCAGTTGGGGTTATATGGTTTGTGTATGTTTTCACAGGTCACAAATATACGGATAGATGTTTGAATGGGCAAATGGTGGTGAATGAAGTGGATCAGCTCGAAATCTCCATACATGATAATTACATGCTTTCAATTCGAATTCAAAAAAAGAACTAGTAACAAGATTACAGCAATAGTTATCAGACCGGTCAATTGATTCGGACTGAACACATATCCGAAAATCGCCTTCCTTCTTTTCTTCTGATATTCTTTATCAGCTTCTTTATACGAACCGGCAAAAAATAGGTAATATATATTCCTGACTAAATAACCGACGGCTTCGAGAAAGCCTCGTATCAATTGCAATCCAAAAGAAGTATCTTCTAACATTAGTGCTAAAATATAGAATTAATAAGCACAATCAATTCAGATTTTGGAATTTCTGGAACTACCTTCTTAGAACTTTTGAAAAGTATGTGCGCTAGTTTAATCGTCCAATATAAAAAATTGAGTTAATTATGTCTGTAAACACTGTGCGCATTTAAAGGGATTGTGGCACCAAAAAATAGTATAAAAAACGCAAGAGCTAAAAATTTCATATCGCCAAGATAATCCAATCAGATACAATTTTAATCAGAAAATTTACTGTCATTCATTAAAGATATTAGGTGATTGTATCTGTTTTGTCAATAATGTGCAGGAACCTCACGCCTCCAGAACAGGTGATATAGCAGCACAGTTCCCATAGTATTCAGAATGAAACTATAAGGGGTACTGATTTTGTGTTTATCCGGGTTGTTGACGTAGAACATCAACTGGTTGTCTGACTTTTTCGATAAAATGCTTTTGAGCGTGCTCATCTGAGGATGAATTGAAATTTATCCACCAGACCATGGAAATATATCTGAAGTCCTTTCATTCTATAATTTGTTATGGCATTGATGTAAATTCGATGACTTGGTTATTCATCATCCGAACTTCCCAGAGCAACATATTTCAGTGCTTTAAACTCCTGAAATGATGCTTGAAGTAAACTGAATAATTCCTGATGACCGCATTTCAAGTGATTAGCTCTCACGTCAATTACGTACTTATAAGCTTTATAGTTCATCTTCATCAGTACACGTTTAAAAGGGTTCTTCTGCCGGTCAAAATACTCTGCAGGATTTGCAACAGTAACATTGATAAAAACACGGCCTTGTACAATCATTTCGTTAATCGCCAGAACATCACCCCAGGGAATGAGGCCGAGGCTCATGATATTAGTGTTATCAACGATCCCTTCACTGTTTATAATAAGTCCAGGCTTTTCATTCAGCATTGTTTGTATAGATAAAAAGCAGTTTGTCCAAAAATCAATGTTAAGATACTTCCGTTGATAATGCCAAAATGATACCGAGCAAAAGGGCTGTCAGGATTGATTATTACATATAGGAAAAAGGAAATACCGACAGCCATTAAAATTAATGAAGCGATAAACATAACAAAAGTTTAGATTTGCTAAAAGGGATCGCTATTGGTTTTGAAAGCATGGCCGAATATACAAATATATAGCGCTTTGTAGAAAGTCCGAAACCAGTTCCAAAATTGTTCTTCTTTAGTCATAGCGTTATAATGGATGTTGTTATCTGATTTAAGAGATTGCCCTATTTCTGTTTAAAGGTTGAAGCAATTTTTTTGAAAAGATTCAAATTCATTTCCAGGTCTGCTTGTGCCTTACCTACAATGATGAAGTAGCCATTATCCGGTTTAAATAACATTGCTACATAAGTTTGTTCGGCCACATCATCTTTGTTCTTGTTTAAAGCTACAATTTCATATCCGCTTAACCCATCAATAGTTATCGGGTTGGCTGCTTTAATCTCTGCTTGCTGCAAATCTGGAAGCTTCTTTACGCGATTAATTGCGTACTGTTTTAAATCAGTAGAGATAACTTTTCCAATTGACTGACCAGCCAACAATGTGGGCTTTTTCGATGGAATTTCATCATCCATTTTATAGATGACCATTCCACTCATGGTTTTATCTATCTTAAAATCTGAACCTGTAACGTCTATGGTAAAATTTGCCGCAGCAACCGGATCATCATTCTTTTTCTCATCGTAAACCGTGCTAAACAATGCCTTATGGATAGTCGCTTCCATATTTTTAGAGGTTTCAGGATAGGTCCCTATCACCATAACAGTAGTCGATTCATTCCCAATTACCAGCATCTCTTTTAGATAATCCATACCGTTAGCTTTTTGGCTTAATTTAATCGATAACGCCTTATTCCCATTGAAGTCTACTACTTCTTTTTTTGCCATCGTCATTCCCTGTTTGGCCAGGTTTTCCGGCACAAACCCCGCTACAATCTTGCTATATGGCCCTGCCATCTGAGTGATCATAATAGAAGAGCCTGATTCATTATGCTGAAAGCCGTTAAAACTTGTGGCGGGGACAAAACCAGCAGGGGGAACTAAACTGCATTTAGTTCCGGGTACTTGTTTGTGAGCAGCTGTTTGCCCAAAGGCAACCGTTGTAAAGGAGATAAATAGCGTTAATAAGAAATTTTTCATGTTTTGTATAAGTTTTTATTGAAAAGTAAGATAAAACAATTTAATGAACTGAGAACTCTATCTCCACAGAGTTTCCTTTAGCGTACCTTATAGCAGCGGTACTGGCATAGGCAATCAGGTTATTATTTTCATTCTCACAATGATGAAAAAATCCAGGTTTTGACTATTTTGCTTGAAACTAACGCAGATAATGGGATTCCTAAACAAGATTTTCGGCACGAAAGAAGCCGCCATAGGTTCAAATGATGAATTCTGGAAATGGTTTGGCAAAAATGCTAAACAGTTCCACAATGTTGTAAAAAGACATGACAATATAGAACAAGAATTCTTTAGCAGATTAAGCCCAAAACTATCTGAGCTTAGGGAAGGTTATTTTTATCTCACAGGTATGTTAGATGAAAACACAGCTGAGCTAATATTCACCGCTGACGGCACTATCAAAAATTTTGTCTTTGTAGAAGAGCTCGTCGCCTCCGCTCCCGACATTCCGGGCTGGAAATTTACTGCACATAAGCCTGAAACAAAAGACTCTGCTACAAGCATAAAGATGGGAGATTACCGCTTTAGTACAGATACATTAAATTTTTACGCAGAAGAGCGAGCAGATCATCCAGACGAGATAGAAATCGTTGTCACTCATGATGATCTTAACAATGAAAACCGGGATTCGATTGCCAACGGCATCTATATCTTTCTTGACACCTATCTTGGTGACCTCAAATTTGCCACAAGCATCGACAACCTCCGGATCATTCAGAAATCAGAAGCAAGACAAGAGCTCATACCTCTCGAAAAACTAAAAGCATTCCTCAACTGGAGAGAAAAGGAGTTTGTAGAAAAATATGACAGCGTCCTCATTAAAATTCAGGAAGATGAATTTTCTTTAATGGAAGGTCATAAGAAGAATGGTAAGCCTATTATTGCAGCGATAGACATGGAACTTCTGAAATGGGAGAATAAAGCATCACATCCCTGGATGTTGAAAATGGAAGTTTTTTTTGACGGTTCTAAAAACGATGGGCTACCAGATACCAGTACCTTTCAAGCCCTCAATTCTATAGAAGACGAACTGCTGTTGGCACTAAAAGATCACAAAGGATACCTTTATCTCGGCAGGGAAACTTCGGAAGACGTACGGGACATATATATTGCCTGCAAGGAATTCAGAAACTGTTCAAAAATTGCTGACCAGATCAAGCAAAAGTATAAGTATAGCTTCGATATTGCCTATGAAATTTATAAAGACAAATACTGGCAATCTTTAGCGCACTTTGCGTAAACTAAAAATCCCAAATGTACCTAGTATCAGTAAAATTGCCAGTCCTTCTCTCCGGTAGCGAAGTGGCGAGACGACCGTTAGGAGTATAATTGTAAATATGTATTTCCTGAGTAAATGTTATATTCGTCTACGTAACGCTTAATTAAACGCTTATATGAAGACATTTGCCAAGTATAGCACACTTTATAGCAGCCCTATCCGGATGTAAAAAAGACGGGAAAAAGGAAGAGGACAAAATCAATTTTCCAATTACACTCTTTGCTGAAAAAGCAACCGTAGTTTCAGACACTAAAGTCTATGTCAAAGGCGGCTTGCTAAACGATCCGGAAAAAAACCAGGAGCTCATGTGGACTTATAGCCGTCATTTTAAATTAGAACAGGAGCTGCAGAATGCAGGTGAAGCCTTTATGTTGAGATCGAGCCACGTATCGTCAAAAAGAAGACCTTATTGAACTTACTAAACTTGCCAGGTATGTATGCTGAAAAAATCTGACAGCGCAATTAAAAATTGATCTGCGATTATATCCAGCAATCCAGATTTGTGTAACTTAGTAGGTATGATTATCAAACGCTTTCCCTGGAAAAAAATCCATACCGCTATTAACGGCATAATGGATGCTATTCCAGAGGTAACCTCACAAATTGCTCCCTTCGGATTTGCAGTGAGCGAGTATTTTTACTGCAACAGGAAGGGCCCTGATCGCGACTATCTAATTTGTCGGAGAGTAAGGGCAATGCGCTACCTGGACGCCAAAAGAAATCAAAAAATAGTTCCTCCTTACGTGCCTCTTCAATCCTATCAAGAGTTTCTGAGCACCTATGAATTCTGGCCCGGGCTAAATGTCGAAATGGAAATGACGTCATTATTGTTGAAGAGTTTTGCAAGCATCATCAATGACGTAGACTTTCACATCAAAGTCGACGAACAAAACTATTTAAAACTGCCCCGGGGAAATAATTGTAAAGAAGGAATTGTAAAATTTGCCCTAAAGCAAACGCTTAAAAGGAAATTTGCGGATGAAGAAGACTACTTCTACAAAGCCAAACTCTGGGGACCGTATTTCAACAACTCCAATGTTAACACCTACCCATTTTACGTTCTCGCATTCCGGGAAATGCAGCGTGCCGGTCTGGATTTTGTTTACCGCTGCGAATATCTATTTTTTGTGAAACGTCTTAATAAGGAAATCGATGAAGATAACCGGTCAAGAACAATAGACCATTCTGAATATGATCCGGAAAAACAGGTACTTGCATCGTTGAATAACGCAGCGGAAGAAGAGCACGAAAATTTTGATTTCGAGGCGGCTTTTAACGAGGTGCTTCGGTCAGAACCCCCTGATGATCTTCGAGCTTATTACGAAGTTTACAGATGCTGGCCAGATGGCTGGCCGGTGAGATGGGAAGATTATATTTAAGTGTCATGTGATGGCCATTCAGTCGATGTGCACCACCAGAGTTTATACGCAGTCCATCATAAAGCATGAAGGATTTTAAAGTATTCATCGATGAATTTAGTATTATTCCCGGCAATTGTGCATAAAGAACTATATTAGCAGTATAACAATTAACCTCTGTATGAAATTCTTTTTCAGCTTCATTCTGTGTTTCCTGGTGATGTCCTTACTTCCCTTTTTGTGGAATCAATTTTCATTTGTTGAAGCCGGCTTTCCATTCCCCTACCTGTTTAGAAAAAGTTTTGACTCAGCAGACGGGAGTGCATTAATAATTGGTTCACGACCTCTGAATCTGTTATACGACCTGCTTATTGCAGCGGCCATAGCTGGGGCAATCAAATTCTCCATTTCAAAATATCAACAGACCAAATCATAATGAAACATCAGATAACGCTCACTGAAAATGACTACCTCACTTTTCAGCTGTACGACTCCTCCACAAATCCAACTAAAAGAAAAGCCAGGAGAAGAGGCTATATCATTATCACCTTAGCATCGCTCCCCTTCATATTCCATGGATATCGAAATGGTTATGATTTTGCATTCTATTTCGGGATAGCTTGGTTTGTTTTGGCTGCAATGTTTGGCTCTATGTACTTTAAGTGGGCTGCAAAGAAACATTACATTGATCATGTCAGAGACGCGTATAAGAAATTGACTGATGAAAAATTTGAAATTGAAATTTCTGATGATGTGATCAGCACTGTTGAGAAAACTGGTTCAAGCACCGTCAAAATCTCAGAAATTAGTGTAGTGATTGAGGTTCCAAATCATTATCTGATAAGATTAACAACCGGACCTACTCTGATTCTCCCAAAAACGAATGCCGCATTAAATGAAGAAATATTGGCCATGATCGAGCGTCACAAGATTGATCATGAGGTGCAGCTTGACTGGAAGTGGTAATAAAAAATATGAAAATTTTAAACCTCATTACCAGCATCTTCAATGGCAAACCAAAAACTCAAAGAAAGCGAGATGATCTCAAATTTCCAATACTAACAAATAAAGAGTTTGTTTTTACTGCGTGCGGAAAGAAATACCGGCATCTATGTTTCATGTTTTTGACATCATGCATCTATGATCCAGGAGACTCTTTCCTTTATATTGTAAATCGTACGCAGGCTGACGTGTACATTATTGGCAGAAAGACTGAACTGCTCTCTAAAGACAACAACTTCGATGGGCAGGCCTTCTTAAATAGTCCACTAGCGCTCGATGATACACTGGAAGTTGCTCAAAGTGGCCCAAACGGCTGGAAAAATATTATAAAAGAAACTCAGGGAGGGAAAATCAGGCTATATGTTTTCAGTTCTGATGACCTGAAAGTTTACAAAGGTAATGACACACTTATAAAGAAGAAGAAATATAAAATGGTAACGCTCAGCAGGGAAGATCTTGACAGTTTAAATTGGGTCGTGACTTTAAGGTAGGATTACTTTGCAAGACAACCCGTATTAAGTGTATGGAACTAAAGTATCTTTTATTTCTATTACCGTATCTGATCATTCCAGTGGTTGTTTCGTATATCTTCAGGAGAGGGAGCCTTGTTTTAAGGATACTGGACGACAAAAAATACTTCCATTTGAATTTACGCATAACGACCTGCACTGCTATCATATCACGATCGGTAAACGTTTCTAAAAACTTGGTTGTGGTGGAAAATATTTCCTCTGAGCAATTGTGGACAAAGGATTATATTAGCACAACAATAATATACCTTTTCATGAAATCTCTGGTGACACTCATTTCATTGGTTCTTATGGCAATAGCCAGTTATACATTCGCCCAAAACAAAATGCAGCCACTTGATAAATTAGTTAACATTGAAGATTCGGGATGGCCGATTGTACTCGACTGGGTCAAGTCAGCGAAGAACAAGGTTGAGGTTCTGCGTGTCGATACCGTGAAAGCTAAAGAAGCACTGTTACAGACACAGGTTACAACCAGATCTCCAATGGGTGCAATAGTTTATCACTCTGGCGGGTTGCTCATAGACAACGGATGGATCAGGATACTTGGATCTGGAAATGAAAAGCTATCCAGATCACTGCCCGGTTGGAACAAGAACAAATCAAAAGATTACTTATTGATTGCAGATGATGCTGTTGGTGGATTTTTTATTTTAAACGGAGGTGGATTAGGGTCTGATTTTGGGAAGGTATATTATTTTTCACCAGATAATCTTAATTATGAACCGTTGGACCGCAGCTATTCTGAATTTCTTGATTTCTGCTTCAACGGTGATCTGGGTAAATTCTACAATGGACTGAGATGGAAAAATTGGAAAACAGACTTATCAAAACTGGGTGGTGATGAAGTTTTTAATTTTTTCCCTTTTCTTTGGACAGATGAAGGGCAAGATATTAATAAGTGCACAAGGAAAGCCATTCCGATAGAAGAGCAGTATAATCTGAATATAGATTTAAAAAAGCAATTGTAGGCGCAAGGGCAAACAGCTAGATAACGGTGTAATTGCGTACGACGATGGTTTTACCTTTCATAAATGCATCATCGGTGACGACATAGCCGGGTTGGTAACCCGATTTGAAACGCCATCAACGCCAGTCGGACACGTTGTCAACTCGACAGGACTAACGGTTTCTGAAATTTGAGCAACCTCGGTCATGCTACCTGTTTTTTTAATTGTCCGATGGATAATCTTGAGTCTTAACATCATTATTGCGGATTGCCACCATAGGTGCTATTATTCCGAATGTCTGATCTGTTTATTATATTCGTATTACAAATTAACCTCTGTATGAAATTCTTTATCACCTTCATCTTGTGTCTCCTATTGATGTCTGCCCTGCCTATTTTATGGAATCAATTTTCATTTGTTGAAGCAGGATTTCCATTCATTTACTTATTTAAGAAAACGTTTGATGCCGCAGATGGAAATGCATTAATAATTGCCTGGCGCCCCCTGAATTTACTGTATGATGTGCTTATAGCGGCGATTTTGGCATGGGCAATCAAATTCTCCATTTCAAAATATTCACAGACCAAATCTTAATGAAATATCTGCTATCGGTACTGATCCTTTCCGCATTGTTTGGTTGCAGTGCCAAAACAAATAAACAACTAGCCGATCCTCTAGAAGTCATCAAAAAAAGAGAGAAAGCATCAGGGGAAAAAGACTACGCTTATTTGGGTAAATTCCTTGGCACCATTTCCTTTGAGGTCAAGACAACCGACACTGCCAATTTCAAAGATGGTCTTATACCCTGGGCTAGTTTGGAGAAACCTGAGCATGATATCCCAGAACTTAAAGACGCACAAGAGACATTAATCAGCCAAAAAGCGGTCACTGTACTGATAGATTATCCATTGAGAAATGAATATAAGTTTGAACTCAACTCTGAAACTGGCTTTACAAGGGAGTTTCTGCTCAAAGAAATCAGCAAGGAATATTATAAAATTTATGACGAAGAGGAAGCTACGTCAACTGTAAAAACTATCCCGACAGAAAAACGAACTGAGATGTACAATCGCAACGAGACCAATGGTAAATACGGAATCTGGGGCCATGATATCGCAGACCTGGTTCTTGCAGAGATACAAGTCTATGAAACCTCAGGCAAGAAACTAGTGCTCGTTCTTGTTGTAGACTCTTGAGAGTTTAAAGCTTATGAGCAACATTGTCCGGGAAGGGATAGCCGCAAAGGTATTGTTACGAAAAAATTATTCCCATTACCATTAATTGCTCAGCTTAGTATAAGTTGCCCAAAACAATTATACTATGCTAAGTATGAATCATTACAAAGTGTTAAAAACTGAGGAAGAATACAGAATAGCGCTCAACAGGACTATTCAAATTTTTCATGCAGATTCAGGTACATCAGAATTTGAAGAACTGGAGTTATTATTACTGCTTGTTAAGGATTATGAAGACAAACATATTATAATTCCTGAATTAGATCCGATTGAGGTGATTAAACTCAAAATGGAAGAAAGAGGCTTAAAGGCAAAGGACTTAGAGCCGATAATCGGGTCTAAAGGCCATGTATCCCTTATTTTATCAGGCAAGAGAGAAGTAACATTAAAAATGGCAAGAGCATTAAGAGTATTCTTAGGAATTCCACCAGAAGTATTTTTACCAAAAGCGATTTGAAGGTAAGCTCTTCTTGAAAGCACAAAGAAGGGTACAATATTATTTCCTGAGTAAATGTTATATTCGTCTACGCAATACCCAATTAAACGCTACCATGAAGACATTTGCCAAGTACAGCACACTTTACTTCTTATTTATAGTAGCCCTATCCGGATGTAAAAAAGACGGGAAAAAGGACGAGAATACTACCAATTTTCCAATTACATTATACGCTGAAAAAGCAACCGTAGTTTCAGACACTAAAGTCTATGTTAAAGGCGGCTTGCTAAACGATCCGAAAAAAAACCAGGAGCTCATGTGGACTTATAGCCGTCATTTTAAATTAGAACAGGAGCTGCAGAATGCAGGTGAAACCTTTATGACTTTCATAGCCAAAGATAGCGTTGACTTCTTTAACAGGCATTCTCCTTATGTAATTTCCAGAAATGGCGAAATGCTTACCCTGACCTCTGCCATTGAATCCATTTCACCATTGCCAGTTCTTCAGAACCAGTTGTACCATCATGTTGCCAAATATCAGTCCATCAAAACTGAAGGTAACATAGAAATCAGCAAGGATATCAGAATTGCGTATGGCAATGGTTACAGTGAATACAAAATCCCCATGTTTGCATATGTTACATCCTCCTGGATCAATGGTCCGGTTAGCGGTTTAAACCGCAGAGGCGGCCTGGTCATTAACGAATTCAATGCCGATGTCATCAATAGAATTGGAGATAGAGATACAATTATTGTAAAAACGTATTTATTGACCGTAAAAGCCAAATAAGGCGCTATACAAACCAAGTTATTATTTTCATTCTCGCCCAGACGCTACAGAGTACGAAAGGCCTTAAAAATCGGCATTTTACTTATAATACTCCCATTCCGTGCTCAGTCGCTTCTCACCACCGGCCAATATTTCGAAGGCTTTTACCGGTTGACCGAGTTGGTTGTATTCCACACTAGACTTAAAAACTTGTCCTTCTGTTGGAGCTATCTGCTGGACTTCAGTTATATTATTCGGAGAAAAATATGCCAGCGATTGTGGGTTATGGAAATGCTTATAATACACGTTGATTTTGTCGCCATATTTATAGACAGTCGTAGAAGATCCGAAAAGAAGAGAACTGAATTCCTCTCTTAAAATATTCCCCTTATCATCAGTAACATAGTCCGTTTTGCTACGCAACACAAACTCATTAGAATTATTCATACGCTCCTCAGTACTGCTTTTTAAGAATTTTCGATCATCGTAATAATAACGGGTCCTGATATCCGGGAAACTCAGGGTTTGGTCGGGATGATCCTCGACTACTTCCACAAGCAGGCCATTTTCATTTTTCAAGGTATAAAGGTATTGCGCCAAATATTCACGAGTAAAAATATCTTCACTAAACAGCGCGACAGACACCAGTATCCCACCAGCATAGGTATAGCGAAACTGAGAGGATAAACCGCCATCAAGGATAGTTGTAGTCATGTGAAGTGTTTTGTCACTATTGTATACATATTCCGTTACCGTAGGAACCGTTCCGTATTGCTTTTCGGTTTTTAGTTTGTTTGCGAAGGGCCCTGATTGTTCAGGCACTTCTGTTTCATCAACCGGATTGTCCTTGCTACAGGCAGTCAACAATAAGACCAGTAGAATTAAACATTTGGAGAGCGTAATTTTGAAACTCATTTTATATAATAATTGTTGGTGCGAATTTAACAATTACTACCTAATAAGCGTCATGTCTGCCAGCTATGAAATAAATAATAATTTAACAACATCAATTACAACCGCAGCAACCCATCCAACTGAATGTCATCTGTCCAGTACTCCGCTCCCATAGGCCTTAAATAAAGCCAGGCCATTAGCAGTAATGAGCAACTGATGTGCCTCCAGCGGATCAACGGGTACAAAAGATTCCAGCTCACCAGGTTCCAGAACAATGTAAGCCCAGTCATCTCCATGCTTCAGCACCTCGGCAACCAAATCCCGGTCTTCAGGATTACGATAATAATCTATAGCCGGATCCCAGAAGGCGTCAGCGTAAAAGTCATTGTCGCTGGCCAGCGAGCGCATCATCATTAAACGCTGCTGGACCATGATCAGCCAATCGATAGTGACTTCTTTGATGGCAAAGTGCACCGGCTCAATATCATCGCTGTTATTTTAAGACAAGTTCTTCTTAGTTGATTCATTCATGAACTTTAACGATCTCGAGAACTACTTGACGCTCTACTCCGTCCACGATAAAGAATAAGCAGCTTATTCAATGATCTTTTATCAATTTTGTATTCATCTAACAGCAAATGTTCTGACCCCTCAGGATGATCGTAAATTAGATAATCTCTACTTCTCTTGCTATATTCCTCAGTCACCGCCTCTTCGTTACGAATCTGCTCCCATTTATAAAACGGAGTCGAGATGGTCTGTATTCCCTCATCGTTTAATATGATCTGAGGTGTGGCATTCGTAGCTTCCTTAAATTCATTGTAAGCTAAAAAGGCAGCACCTGCAGAAAGGATCACACCAATATAATAATCACCTTCCTTCAGAAAATAAACTCCTCCTGCAACCCCAGCCAGCATCATAATCATTTGAAAGAAATTCTTGACCCTTGCATAAAAAATTATAGTTTCGGCCGGTACAGATAGATCATCATGAAACTCATCTTCCAGTTTAAATTTACTTTCCAAATCATTCAATCGCTCTTTATCCACCCGGGTTCTGATCTCAGTTTTTACAAACACGCTTCCATCAGGCCAAATCAGCTTTTCCTGAATTGCACGCTTTTTCAGCTCATGAACATTACGCACATTTTGAAATGCCCAAATCCGCCATTTGGTGATCGCGATACTCCAATATAACCAACCCAAACCAGTCCCAATGACAATAGTTGCAATTGTGACTTCCAACGCTGAATACTTATCGGTTACGAGTAAATAAATACCCAGACCCATAGATCCGAAAAAAAGAAAAAGTACGGGGCAGTTTATTAAATATTTCCCTCTGGCAATAGCCTGGTCTACAGAAACAAGTGTATCCATTAATGATTGCGTTGATTTATTATTTTTATTAGTTTCTTTTAATGCTACTTAAACACATAGAAGCCGTAATTACGAATTTAGTAAAAATTCGTAATTTAGTTATTCAGATTTTGAATGACCTTAAGCTACCTACAGCTGTACCCTCATCCAGTGCTCCAGCAGGTTAGCCCGCTTTTTTAAGAAAAAAAGTAAATCTTCGAAATAGCTTTCCACACTTTCGAACTCCTGCTCACCAGGAATCCAGTTGGCCTTTAACAGAGCAGAGGATTTTGTAAGAAAACAAGAATTTCTCGTAGCTTAGAGTTTGACTCCCAAACGATCATGAATGCAAAAACGCTCTTCCTATCTATATTCCTGCTCATTGTGCTCACGTTGGGGAATTCCTCGTATGCACAAACAATACTAGTCAAGGGATTGGTCAGAGACACGATCAAAAACGTTAACGCCGGCAATGACAGAATCATGGTCATTTTAAATGACACTCTTGAAAGAGGCGCCGCAAAATTGCATGCAGCTTTAAACAAAAGGAAACCTGGAAAAAGGACCTCAGCACAAAATCAGGAGGACTCCGTTAATGTATCGCTTTGGGAAGAACTCTCTAAAGACAAGCGCTTTGTAGTCTCGCCCAATCAAGCTGGTGAATTTGAAATTCTTGCTCAACCAACTGATAGTCTAATTTTCACATCTCATCTTTTCATCACCCAAAGACACGCAGTCAAAGACCTGATCAAACAGCAAAATATCAGCATTAACTTAGAACCACTGCCTTGCGAACCTATGGTCAGGTGTGATGATAAAAATCCGACACTATATGTTTTCATTGCGGAAAAGATCGGCGCAAAATACGCTCCTCCAAACTATTGTCCGGAAAACGGGCATTCTTGGATCAGCAAGGATTCCAGGTATCAAGCGAAATACAAGATTCTTGAAAATATTTATGGGGATTATTCCAAAGATACCATAACCTTTATGGCCTTCGATCACTACGGAGAACCACCATTTTTAAATTATAAATATGTAATGTTATTTGTGAGCGAACACTGCGGCCAGTTGATTCATGAAAAGTACCAGTATTTTGATATCTACCCTACAGCTGACGGCAGATGGGCGCGCCCGGGTGACCCCTACCGATTTGACACTAATCAGCCAAAGCTTTTCAAAGCACAGAAGCTGAAGTTTAAAGAAAACCTGTCATTTGACATCGGCAACGAATACAAATCAGTCATAGCGGAAAAATACCCAAAACCATACTTCAAGATTACCAGAGACAAAGCATACCCCCTGACGGGGGTTTATAGCGAAGATTTGTTTTCTATTAAGAAGGATGGCGTTTTAAAAGCCAGGGGTTATGTATTTGGTGCCAAAGGTTCAGACAAAATGTAAAACAGTGATATATGAAAAAACTCGGCTTTAATACATTACTTGCATCGCTCATTTTACAGCTGTTAAATTCTCAATCTAAAATAATTAATTAAATTCGGCTATGAATTTGCTCTCGAAAATCAAAAAACACTGTAAGCTAAAAAGGTATTGCAAAATACTTCGGGAAGTTGATGGCAAATTTGCCAATAGCCTCGGGGGATATATTGTTGACTACACGAAAGAGTTTTTAGTCCTGCAGGAAAGTGACGACTTCCTTTTAAAAGGATTTAAAATCATTCCTTTAAATACCATTATAGAGATTCGATACAATCAAAATGATATATGCTACGACAAGATCATGCGGTCGGAGAAGGTTTGGGATAAAATTAACTATACGCACAATGTTGATTTGACAAGTTGGTCGACAATCTTTATCAGCATCCAAGAACTTGGTTTTAATGTGATTATTGAAAATGAGCATCCTAAAGAAAGTACTTTTGATATCGGGCCGATTACTAAGGTCAAGGAAAAATATGTTCGAATCAGGTACTTTAATGCTGAAGGTATACTCCGACCCAGTACGACGGAGTTTAAGTGGAAACACATAACTGTAGTCACCTTTGACGACCGCTATATCAATGTTTTTAGTAAATATTTAAAGAGGTCGGAGTAGCTATGCATCAACCTTACGAAAAAAGACGCGGACATCCAGCTGATTTTAAAGTCCGTTATCGATTCTATACCAGCCAGGAAGGTGGAAGGAAGTCCATTCCTTATCAGGGCTACCGGAAATGTAGCGATAGTGCTGTTAGTGACTTTCGTACACTATATTGATTTCTCCTACCTTATTTACCTTCTCAAAAACAGTTAACTCTTTTTCATATTTGACTAATAAAACTGCCACTCCATATCTCCGGTAGCGAAAGCGAGTAAACATCAGAACCAGTGCTGTCACCCATCCGGCAAATCCCAAGTAGTTGTTGATTGTGACCAGATAACCAAAGATAACCGACTGGACAATGGCGCTAGCTATAAGAAGTCCCAGGATGCCAATAAATATAAAATCAGAGATGCGATAATTGATTTTCATGTTATGAAGTTAGTAAAATAAAAGGTCTTTCCTTACAACCGCAGCAACCCATCCAGCCGAATATCATCCGTCCAGTACTCCGCTCCGGTATACTTGTCATAGGCCTTAAATAAAGCCAGGCCATTAGCAGTAATGAGCAGCTGATGCGCCTCCAGCGGATCAACAGGCACAAAAGATTCCAGCTCACCAGCCTCCAGGACAATGTAGGCCCAGTCTTCCCCGTACTCCAGCACCTCGGCAACCAAATCCCGGTCTTTAGGATTACGGTAATAATCTATAGCCGGATCCCAAAAGGCATCAGCGTAAAGGTCATTGTCGCTGGCCATTGAGCGGGTCATCATAAAACGCCGCTGCACCATGATCAGCCAATCGATAGTGACTTCCTTGATGGCAAAGTGTACCAGCTCAATGTCATCGCTGTTATTGGCCCTGATTAAAATATGCGATGTAGGATATGTGGCTCTTTTCATAAAATGTTTCCTTTTCCTTTCCGGTTCAATATTCCTTATCCCTGATGACCATCACATCTTCCCCGCCCCTTCTTTCCATTTTTACTACATACCGGGGGAATTCCTCGTTCAGACTTTGGTGCATAATGACGTAGAAATTGTCTGTGAGGTAAAATGGCACTACCAGCTTATAGCAGTGAAGTGATTTGAGCTTTTCCGGCTGGCGCACCTCGACGATGATCTGGTCATTGCCGCTGGTTTGTTTATCAGAAGCATCCTTGACCACGCGCAATCTCAGCGCGAGTGCAAACAGCTGGGTAATGGTGTAATTGCGCACGACGATGGTTTTGCCTTTCATAAATGCATCATCGGTGACGATATAGCCGGGCTGGTAACCGGACTTAAAGCCGGATAAATCGAATTTGTAGGGTTGATTTACAGAGCTGTTGTTTGGCTTTACCTGTAATGAGTTTTTTGATGGTTTTGTTTGCCTGGAGCAGTCCTGCTTTTCCTGCCCGTAGCAGAAGTTTAGGCACAGCACTGTCATTGCGATGAATGATGTCGTTTTGTTCATTGTTGTTTTTTTATGAGTTGTTAGTTTGATTGGTTTTTTCTGCGACTGCAACGCGCTTTCCGCTTAGTTTCTGCGAGGTTTCTGCGGTTAGCAGGTACATTTAACCGCAGGACTACCGCAGCAGTGCTGCAGGAAGTGCGCGAGAGACTACAGCAGTCATACTGCAGTAGTCATGCGATCTCCGTGAGCTTTTAAGAGTCGGCACCCTAGTCGGGCGGACAAAGAATGAGTGAGAAAAGAATGTTAATCTGTATTTCCATTATTAGCTGTTAAGCTGATATTATATGGAATCTGGGGAGGGGTGGCTTTGATATTTTCCCGGCCTGACGTTTAAGCTTAACTTTTAGTCAGAAATCTGATCTCTTGTAATTGTATTATCAGAAAACCTATAAACGCAAAAAGCGCGGAACCCCACTTACCGCCTTAGAGGCCCTGAGAGGCCTGGAAACGAATAAGCAAGGCCCACGCTTTTTACGCGTGGGCACTTTTCACTTATCCTCTCGTTTCCAATTGAAGTTCTCAGGTTTCTAAGGCGAGATTCTTAAGTGCTAAATGCTCCAATTTCTTGGATTATTTGGCAAAAATATAATATTAGCTGTTACATATCATTTTGTTTGGTGTAAATGTATACAAGAAATGGGTAGTGACTAAACTTTTAGCACAACTATTTTTCCTGTTTTATATGCTATTTAGGTTAAAAATAATTGTCTGGAATTGCTTATGTCTTGATGTATTTTCACAGCGAACCATTTATGCTCTTGTTAAAAATGATTGGACTTTGAGCAAAATAGAAAACGCCTACCATGATATAAGGACAATTTGGCCGACATTACAAAAAATGTCTAACAAATCATCAAAGTAAAAAAGCATCACATTTTAATTTTAATATTTTAACTTAGCCTTTTAACGTTATTTCGAAATTAATGACTATTGATCAACAACTTGACAAACTAATAAATGATTTACCACATATTGATTCTGAAAAAAAGTATTGGTTAATCAGAACCCAGTCCGGTAATTATTACGAAGATTTTAGAGATAATAATTTTATTGCAATCAAACCCAGCAGAATCAGCAGAATACAAATTAAGCAATTCGAGAAAAAGGCTGGAGGTGACAAGCTACAAATTTTAGAGTCTATAAAAGACTCTGTTGCCAATGAAATGATGGCCGACGATGCCTTCATTGAAGATAACAGTAGGCAGGTTAGCTTAAAGTCTAATCAAATTCATAAGTTCCTATATGATATAACAAAGGGGGACATTGTAATTATACCGTCCTCTAATTCTGAGATGATTAGCATTGGTGAAGTAGTTGAAAATAATCTAGCACTCTTCAACGATGAGGAATTTAGCAAAATTAAGTGTGATTATGAGCTTAAGAAAAAAGTTAAATGGAGAACTCACATATCTAGAAATAGTTTGGATCCAAATCTTTACAAACTATTTGTCACTCATCAGACGCTAAGTAATGTTGGAAAGTATGCTCAGATAATTGAAAGATCATTAAATGATCTATATGTGATGCAGGGTATGTCGCATATAATTCTTGATGTACGCAAAGAAACAGGAATACCTGCTAAAGATCTCTTTGGACTTGGTTACGACCTACTTCAATTATTAGATGAGTATGCTAATTACGCAAATGTGGAAGTTAACACGGAAAGTCTCGAAGTTGAAGTTAACCTGAATAGCCCCGGCAAATTGGATTTTAAATCGGGGATTAAGAAAACTACAATATTAATGGGCTTAATACTACTTGTAGCGGGAGGGGGATATGAGGACAAGGAGGGGAGATCTTTAAAAACTGAAGGTTTACCAGGCATTCTTAAATCTATCTCCGAATTTCTCAAAAACAGCGACGATATGGTTATGAAAAAAGAACTATTCCACAAATACAAAGATAGTCTCAATATAAAAACGCCGGAGGATCTCAATAAGGCCCTTAAGCAATTTAGTGATAATAAAGATTTACCCGAATAAAACAATTTCCTTATATTCAAACTTTCTTTTCATATGAGCGCCGTGCTAAACTTAATTTCAGTTACTAGTGCTTTCTTATTTGCCGTAGGGATCATTTACTGCATTTTTGATTTAACAATAGGAAAAATCAAAATATTCAATAGTTCTTTTATTTGGCATGGACTTCAAATCAAAGACTTTATCTTCTTATTTATTTCGATAATTTTGATTTTTAAATTTACGAATTTTTATAGACCATATTAATTGATATCCCAGAGTATGCATAGAGCACTATGCAACTGGTAGTTAAAGTTGGGAATGCCTATAAATTAACTGACAAGGGTATGCTGGCATACGACTCAGCTTCCACTAACGCCAATGGTTTGTTAGACGTTTGGGAGAATATTGAGTCTGAAATGTGCAAAGACTAAACTTTAGTACAACTATTAGTAGTGCGACTATTTTCTTGTTTCAGGAGTATTTCTATAAGATTCCTACTTACCTCTGTTAAGTCGCCTTGATGATAACTTTCTCCAAATACCGTGTGCTAAACTAATTTCACTTTCAGTCAAACCAAATCTTTCTTTCAAAATTATCTGATTAGTAATTTTTAGTACTTCTTCAATATCAATCTTATTGCGTATAAGATCGTCGATTTGTAAAAGTAATTGTGCGTTATCTGGGTGGTATGGAAGTAAAATTTTCTCGGCTTCATTAGGCATAAGTTCCAATACACCACCACCATGACTTCTTCCGCTTACCTCAGTGAATGCAAGAGAGAGAGAATTATAATAACTTGCTGTCAGTGCATTAATGTCATTACCCTGTTTCATGAACACACGATGCATTGTATCAGTAGTATAAGCACCTGCTTGATTAATTATCAGGCGGGGATAGAGATTGTTTCTTCTTATAAAAAGTGCATCTGAAACTTTCAAAGAAGGTACAACAAACCAATCATTTCGTATCCCTGTCTTATAACCTTTGTGAATGCCTAAACTTTCCCCATAAGCAATATATCTTACAGCTCCGTTTTTTTGATTAAGATTCCTTTTATCGGGGAATGTAAGCAAATGCGCTTTCGCTTTAGAAAATTTATTCTTCTCCCAATCTTGTTCAGTAAAAACAACACTATTAACTTGAACACTTCGGCCAACCATAGGTTTTGCGTAGTCTTGAAGACTATATTCTTCAACAGTTGTTAGTGGAACAGTGAAAAAGTGATTTGATCCTGTGGTAATGCCTACTTCAACATCGGCAAATTTGCCAAGTGTAGGTATATTCCGTCTTTTAGCTATATTCTCCAAGAAGCTTATTTCCTCTTGTTCTAAAAAATAGAACGTCCATTTATTTGTTTTAAAATCGACCTTTTTTTGAGGGCTTTTAAGTCTTGTTATATCGAGTGTTTTTAAATCACTTGCATCCTTCAATTCTATATGTTCAATATTATGATCCTTTGTCAGATTTTTCTCACAAAGTAGTAGTACTACTTCCTGTTGTATATTTGGAAAGACAAGCTTTTCAAATGAAATAATATTGATCTTATTGTAAAACTGCGCCAAAAATTTACGCAATTGCAAAGCAAATGATACTTGTAAAATCTCTGCAGGAAGGACGAAGCCAATTTTTCCACCACTATCTTTCAGTAAAAGAGATGCACCAACAACAAAAGAAACCCAAGCGTTAGTGAGTTTTGAATAGGTCAACCCTGCTTTAATGAAAATATCTCCAGCTTCAATTTGCTGTTGCCTGTCGAAAAATTGATATCTTATATAGGGCGGATTACCTACAATCAAATCGAACCGCTGTAATGTATTGTTACAGTATGCATGAAAGTCATCATTTATAACTAGCTTACTTTCCAATTCTATTTGTTCAACTTTTTTCGCCTCTGTCTCGTCAAGTTCAACCGCTACGATAGAATTATATTTTAATTTTAAATCTCTGAGTTGTTCAATAAAAACACCGTCTCCACAACTTGGCTCAAGAATATCGCAATCGGCTTTACCATTAATCCCCCATCTCAAAATAAATTCTGCTAACGGTTCAGGCGTGTAAAAACCTCCTCGTAGCTTTTCAGCTGATGCATCGGTAATAAGTTTCATTATTTGAGATTTTTTATTGTTCTTAAGTATTTTACCTTCTCCTCAGCTACTTTTAAAACTTCTGAGGCAAAGTTTTCTTCATCCATTATTTGATAAGCAACACTGTCGCTAAGAAATTCAATGGTTAATTCCTTCTCACTAACGTTATATAGGCGTGCGAATTTCTCTATAAGCAGCTTTGTAGGCTTCCTGCTATTCTTTTCAATTTTCCCAAGCATCGAAGTGTCAATACCCAAATATCCAGAAACCACGCGTAAGGTCATCTTTCTTTCTTCGCGAAGTGACTTTATTTTATTTCCGAATGTTTTTTCTATTTCCATTTTGGACAACTTCAGTCCAAATGTATGAATTGTTTTTTAGACCAAAAGAAAAATCTAAATTATTTATTCACATATGAGATTTTCCATAGTTTTAATGTTAGGAACTTAACTGATTTCCAAAATAAATTGATTTGGAACTATAGTGTCCTCATACAACTTAGCAGACTTCCCAATTAAATTAGTATGAGCAACAAGTATTTTTGCTTTACCCCAACTCAATGAAGTCATAGAGTTATTCTGCAGATAGGTTTTGGTGTTGGTCTTAGTATTATGCGAAAGACTTAAAGGAAAGACACCATGATCAGTCCCCATTATAATAATCCTAAAAAATGTTGTTGATCTTTCAATATGACTAGTCCTGGGTGCCGCGTCCAAGGCCCAAGCCAGTTTATTAAAAACTACATGCCTAAAATATGTTCTTTGATCAATTCCCAAGGTTCTGCCCTTTTTAAATAAAATCGATCCTGTTTGATTTGTATTAGATCCTGTTGGAATGGATAGATCTCTTTCGGTTAAAGGACCACTTTCCCAAAGCAGTGGCCTCGTTACGTGCATCACTGTATTGACTTTGGCTGGAATCGAGACAGTACTAATTGGTGCCACAGCATGAGCAGCAATTGGGGAAAGCATAGAAACTTTTTTTGGTTTCATAGGAAAAGCCGCTGGAACTTTTGCTGGTGTTCGCTTTGTAAGCAACACTTTCTTAGTAGCTGACGGCAATGAAGGATCTCCAGGTGAGGTTTTCTTATTGAAATTAAGGCTTCTTGTCTTTTCATCCGGGATTATTCCATCAGCATAAAAATCATCAATAACCTTAGTACTAATTTTAAAAAGATTAGGGTCAGAAAAATCAAACAGTGACTTATAATATCCTTTTAATTCATTCATTAATTTTAATCCATCCTTATCCGTTGAATCAAATTCAATCAACATCGAACTTTCTACATTGGTGAACAAACCGCCTCGAGTTAGGTTTGATGAACCAACTATAATTTTAAACTCACTATCCCCTTCAAAAAGATAAATTTTAGGATGAAATATTGGCTGCTCCTTTTGATAAAAAATATAACTATTAATATTTAGTGCAAGAATTTCCTCGAGTGCCTCTTTCGAGGTTCCTTGAAGATCAACCCCGACAACCAGAGTAATTTCTTTGAAATTAGCCTTAGAAGGATTCAAGTGGCTTGCCAATCCAAAAACACCGGATTCACTCGCAAAAGCGGAGATGCAGGTAAAAGAATTAAAATTCGATGAAGCTAAAAAACGAATTATGTGATTACCGACAGCATCGATTGATTGTTCTTCAAAGCCCTGCCCTAAAAAAGAAATTTTCATTTTATTTATTTATTTTGGCAAAATAGCCTTTGTTTATCAATGTATCTAAAATTTTTGATGATTAATTTAACGAGTCTTCGGTCAAGCATTGTTAAATTAAAATTTAGAGATATTCTATGCATTTCGCTAATTTGAATAAATCTTAGTGATAATTCTAAAAAGCAATTCTTGTCTTTCGTTAATTGTATTTCTTTTTATCATAGAATCAAATTTTTATGTACTGTAAAGCTTGATAAATCCACTATTAGTTTTTCCTCAAAGTCCCTATTCATTACATTAAATAGCATTCCTACTAAACCTTCTTTTAAATTCGTCTGGTTCGAAATTGTACATATAAGTATACTGGGCCGCACACTTACAAAAAGACAGAGGCTTTTCATGGCGCTTTAATAACGGAATATGGGAAAGCCCATTTCTATCTAGCGAATCTCCAATTACTGTACGGATATAACTACCTGCTAGCATTTCTCCACCCGATCTCAATTTTATTAAAACCGAAGGCTCATCAATATAAATAGAATGTAGAAATTTATTCAACTTGAACTCTCTTTTTGGATTACGAAAAGTAAACATAATTTGAGAGTCAAGTTTCTTGCCTGTCATATAATCTCTATTGACATCTTCAATGTTCAAATAAAATTTATCTTCCAATGTCATTTTTTTATTCCAGTAATAGGGGTTGCTCTTCATAATGAAAATATCTTTAAAGGCAGGAGACGTCAAAATGTTGACGGAAAATCGAAACAGAACGGGTCCGTAAAAATTTGACCTGCTATATATTGTATGGTGATCCGTACCATCAACGTAAATGTGATCCCAAACGTCATGTAATTTATCATGATCATCTGATTTTTGATAACTTTGATTTAAGCCATCCAAATTTACTTGATGTCTAGATAGTAAACATTTTGCATTAATAAAGGTAAGTGAAGTGGCGACCGTGTTAGCGTGATAGAGATATTCAACACCTTTTTTCTTTAGTATTCCGTATAAGGCCTTTGAAGAGAGAGCAAAATTTTCGATCATTTATTTCTTATTATGGCTTTAAACAAGTGAGTTTCACATTGCAATTAAAATTCAATCCCTTTTAACTTCTTGTATAACTTCATTGCATGCCCATCAGTCATTCTGGATACAAAATCAGAGCACACTAATAATTTCTTATAAAATGTTTCATTTACTGATTTTATTATTAATTGCGATTGCCTTGGCATTTTTAGAAGAAGCCTTTTGCTTTTATCATCCTTTGGATCTTTAATTGCAAAAACAAATGCTTCTAATAGTCCAGCCAAAACATCAAACCCTGCTAATTCAATATCTATAACAGTAGAATGGCTAAAATATTGACTAAAAGACAGCTCTTTAATTTTTTTTAATAAATCTTTAGACGGGATTTCATTTGGTAATTCTTTATCATAAACACCCCTCATAATAGCTTTATAGTTCTTCTTAAAAACCTGAACGCATTCATATATCAAAGCGTTTATAGCTTTGGCTCGCAGAGCACCCATCCTTTCACCAGAATCTTCAATCTTCTTCCAATCCTTGGTTTCGCACCTCGAGTCAGGAGTATTGACAATAATTTGATGTAAAATTGATGTTGCTTCCTTAGTCTCTACATAGCCAAGTTTATGAGCATCTTCAAAGTCTATGATGCTATAAGTAATAGAATCCGCCGCTTCCAATAAAAACGACAATGGATGCCTGCACCACGCCGGTTCATCTCCCGATTTCGAGAGTTTAAGCAGACCTAACTCTTCTGCAACAGTTGTAAATAACTCTCGTTCCTCTTGAAAATAACCAAATTTTGTTTGTGATTGCCTCGCTTCAACTTTATTCCCTAATTTATTCAGAGGGGATTTTAGTGAGGATTTTGGGTATTTAGAAAAAGCACCTAGTGTTGCAAAAGTCAATTTTAATCCACCTTTCGATCCTGAAGGATGATCGTTAGTTAATATTCTAAAACCGGCAGCATTGCCTTCGAAGTTAATAAGGTCATTTTTCTGTGCTTCACTCAAGCCTTTAACATCAGAGTCCTTTTTATACTCCTTAAAAAACTTAATGAAGAATTTACCTATACCCTTTTCACCGGAATGACCGAATGGTGGATTGCCTATATCATGAGCAAGGCAAGCAGCCGCAATGATATTTCCAAAATCATCAGAAGAAATTGCTTTCTTATCTAAATTCTCTCTCCTGATTACAAACTTACCAACAATTTTCCCTATTGATCTACCGATACTAGCAACTTCAATACTGTGGGTCAGTCGAGATCTTACAAAATCACTATCGGGTAATGGCATAACTTGAGTTTTATCTTGTAACCGTCTAAATGCCGAAGAAAAAACTATTCTATCAATATCTCTCTGGAATTCAGTGCGAGCATCAAAGTCAGTCACTTCTTTGTTATAAGATTTTGCATAAAGCCTTTTGTCAGACAATAACTTTGTCCAATTTAGTTTACTCATATTTGGTTAAATAAATATTCAACCAATCAAACCCCTACACGAAATTTGCTGTAAAAACAGATACATACCACAACGGCATCAAACCAGAAAAATTGAGGTGAGTCGAGCGTTAATAAAATCTGCCAACCTGATTAAAATCATCACGACTTACCAGATCCAGCAATGCGCTCCCTATGCGCATTTCATACAAGATTTGTTTGGTTAATTCAAATTTTAGTATAATAATTAACATTCGCAACTATTTGGTGTAAAATTTTGTCGTTCATTTTAAGAATTTTATGAACATCACCCTTCCAGCCCCCCTCTCCTTCCTCTTAAACTCCTTCCGCCCTTCCCTCGCACATCACTCTTAGTGCTCCCGTATTAACAAGGGATCACGAAGCAGTCACCACGGGATCACTAAGGGTACACAGTAGCGCCAGCCCAATTCTACAACTATACCCCTTCTTTCTTGCATCCTTTAGCGGGCTTCCCTTTTGTATGCTGCCGAGCCTCCGCAGTTGCTGTCAAAAACAGTAACAGATGCTCAAAAAGATATTTCATTCTAAAAAATTATTCTTTGGTTCATCCGTATCATCATAATCCCATCCTTTAGGATTATCGCCGTAATCATTAGGCCCGGTATCTCCATCAGCAAGCAGCATCCAGAGACCGTAAAATGGAATGATCTGAAACCAGCCGCTATTGCCGCGGTCGTGACACCTCTTGGCCCGCTGAGTGATCATAAACCACAATACCGGAAGGTAGACCATCATCACAATTGGTGAGTCCAGCACATTGTTCGGTATCTTGATGTCCATAAATTTCATGTGAATGATCATTTGATCGATTAGTCCAAATGATAACAATATGAAATAGGCCATTGAGCTGTAAATGTAATAAATCACCCAGCTCAAAGCATACTCCAGTCTGCGTATCCGGCCCTGAAATGAAAAAATGCTATTGAACATAATGAAGCGTTATTTAGTTAAATAAATATTGGAATAATAGTTTACAATTACAATCACACTTTATGTTTTAGTCATGTCAGGCACTTGCTTGGTATCTGTCAGGCTCTCCTCTTGTACTTCCTGCCATCGTCCCCACATCGCCACGAAATAGTTGAAAGGTCTTCCGGACCTACCAGGGATGATCCAACCATCATACAACGATTGTACAATGATCGTGAGGAATACCTTTCAATAAGGAAGCAGATTAGAAGCAGGATCGATTATGATTTTACGGTTTAATCGTCAAAGGCATTGGTGCTGTAACAGTGTGGGGTCCGTACGTAACCGAAATGGTGTAAACCTGACCGGGCTTGAAGACATATGGCGCATCAATAACAAAATCTCCATTTGCATTGGGGCGAAAACTTTGTGAGAAATCCCCAAGCTTCAACACAGGAGCATCACCAACATCTCGAGGGTTCATGTTATCAATATGCATGGTCACCGGCTCATTATAAAAAGCAGGATTGGGTGTAATAGATTTTATAACCGGTGGTGTAACGGTAAATTCAAAGGGCAATGCTACCGGCACGTCAATGATGTTATAGTATAATTTGACCTTTTCGCTGGGTATCGCTGCAGGAACATAAACATAACAATCATTTATTGGACCCCAGCTGACCATCGATGCGTTACCAAAAAACACATACAATTGACTACCGTAAAGAGGCAGATTGTCACCAACCAAATTAACTTTTGACCCTATGGGACCAGACTTTGGGATAATGTCTTTGATATTTGCAGCCATGAAAAATTTTGTCGTCGCGTCAACAGCAACATTTCCTACCTGAAGCTTCACGACAATCTGGTCTCCATGGCCGGCGGGGATTCCCACTGGTACACTCACTGTTAGTGCATTGTCACTTATCGTTTTAATCTGACCTGCAACATCTTCAAAAGTGACTTCTATGTCAGCAGACTTTAGACCTTTGTAATTTCCGGTAATTGTGATGACATCTCCTGTTTTGCCACCAAGCGGGCTGACTACGCCCGTTAATCCACCATCATTAAGGGAAATCGCCTTTCCAAAGTGGGTTCCATTTTTATCGGTGACATAAGCCTTTACAAATAGTTTAGCCTTTACGCCGTTTACCATTGGAAACTGAAAATCCTTAAGTATCATACTAAAGGATCCGGAAGTAATGGCATCCGCAATAGGTACTTTTAAACTATTAGACAAATCTGCTTCAGTACCAAAGACATAAACAAAACCATGATCTGAAATTTTTTGATTTTCGTCATTGATGATATTTCCTTTGAGCTCAACCAAGACAGGCGTCAGGAAAGTTAATGAAGTTGTTTCAATGCCTGCTGGAGGTATTTCTTTTTCGGGTTCCGGCTCTTTGCCTCTGTCTTTGGAGCAACCTGAAAATAATAATAGCGTGATGGCTATCATGGAGAAAACCCTGTATCCTAACCGGTATGTGCAGCCATTAGAAGAAAAAATGTTATTGAACATAATGAAGCGTTAATTTGGTTAAATAAATATTGAGATAATAGTTAAGAATTACAACCCATTTTAATTGGTGTCGTATTTTACTAAATTGCAGAATGAATATAACGCTCCGCTCAATTGTCATCACCTTATATCCAATCTTCACCCTAACCCTTTGCTTTTCTCTATCCCTAAACGCACAAAACCCACAGGCAAATAAAACGACCAAACCAGTTGTAGTCATTTCCAGCTTTTCCCTATGTGGCACTTCGGTAACTGAACTAAAAAAGGACTATGCTGACCTTCACGAAGTAGCAGTGGAAGAAATGGATTTTTCGTCCCGTTGTGAGCCGCTCGACTCCAGATATGTTGCTAAAAAGGGCTATGCCACCAGCAAACAACCAGGACTTATTTTCCAGCAGGGAAAAAATGGAGATTTGATTGGTAAAATACGGCTTACTACTGACTACAAAGGTGTGTTTACAGATGGTAAAGACATCAATGTCAGCCAATTGAAGGCAAAAGACGTTTTTGAGCGCTTTCCGGCTCTGAAAGGAAAATGGGGATCCAGAGATTGTTCTGACTACTGGAATATTTCTAACGATACTATATCCTTTTTTGTCAAGATTGACCGGGCAAAAAAGCCTCTGTATCCAATTGATGAAGCGTACTATTTGGAACAACCTGTTGTAGGGATCGACCTGGTGCTTTCTTGTTTTGTGTCATCGGGAGAGCACGTCAATTTAGTGGAAACTACCAATGATCCGGTATTTATAATAGACAGCCTCCGTATGTTCCGGGATGAAATGCAGATTGTAGACCCGAATACCATTGCTGCAGTTACGGTGTACAAAGACAAAAATGCGACGGACCGGTTTGGACCAGAGGCAGAGAATGGCCTGATCTACATAGAAACCAAGGCATTTGTTAGAAAAAGATATTGGACTTTGTTGTCAACCAAATCTAAGGAATACCTGAAACTGGTGTCTGCTCCCGGGAAAGAGGATGAAGTGGTATACATCTTGAATGGCAAACCGCTTTTAAAAAATCATGAAGGGGACCTTGCAGGACTAAACGCTACTATTTTTGAGGGTCTATCTGTCATTGACAAAGCCACACTGAAAAAAGAATATCAGGTGGAAGGTTATCTATGGGGTATTGTTATTAAGACGAGGAAGTAGATTACTTTATTATTCTCGATTGCTCATGAAACCAGAGGGCTTCAATTGTGGAACCAATGATGACTATCAAGTTACTTACAATACTTTTCCAGTAATTTTTTTGAAACCTGGCTTCCGAGCCTGGCAATTGTCTTCCAATCTGCGCAAGCCTTTTCCATATTACCAAGAGATTTATAACAAATCGATCTGCAATACAAGCCATCTATGTCATCGGGCCGCAGGGCAAGTGCAAGATTGTATTGTTCAAGTGCGCCAGCATACTCCTGTGCTCTGAATAAATCCCCTGCATTCATGCTATACATGAGGGCCGGAAGGGCATCCTCAGATTTCAAGTAACGCTTTTCGCAGTTCATTTCGACGTTTACTGGTTTGCCATCGATAGTTGCCGGTTTCCAGTCCTTCTTGAACCTGTTAAATTCCTTTATGAATAATTTATCGTAAGCTGGGCTAATACTTTTTATAATCTTTAGACTGTCGACCTTGCCGTTCTTGCCGACCAGAAAACTGGCAACCAAATGCCCGCTTTTGCCAGTCATAAAGTCCCCGTCTCCCACCCTTAAATCATCTTCAAAATCCCCACCTTTGTAAACTGCAAATACCTTTGAACTTTGTTTGTATACGGTATCACCGGTTTGGTTTTTGTACACGCTGTTTTCATCTAATAGGATCGTTTTTAGAACATCCTGTTCTCTTGAAAAACGGTATAGCAGTGCTTTAGGGTCCTCAAGGCCATATACACCTGGCTGAACCAGGATGAGTTCATTTTCACTGACTCTGATGATCTTTAGTGTATTTACGACAAATCCCTCTGGAGATTTTATCGATAATTTATTGCCTTTGACCTCAAATCCCATTTTCTTTCCAAGGTTACCAGGGGTTTGAGATTGGTAAAATGATGTTGGCCTTTCAAATGTGTACTTCACAAAGGAGTATTTCAGGATATTGTCGTCTGGTAATTCAGATTGATCCGTATGACTGATTTCGTTAAGTATCCAGGACTGAAATAAGTCGTTTTCTTTAAATTGACCATAAGCATTAAAATTGGACTGAACTATTGTGATAAAACACAAAACGAAGAATAAAAATGCTTTAGAACGAGGAAATGAGTTGTTAGACATGCGTTAAAATTGTAGAGCTAATATATAAAAATCTTTATTCTGGGAATTACATTATATAAGTTACCGCCATGCTCATCATAATGAGAAGTAAAGTCCGAAATATAAATCGCGATATCCAAAGAAGCACTCATAAGCCAGTCCTAAAGAGAACTGACTGATAAGAGATCTTTGATTCAGGTAGAAAGATTTGCGCAGATCTAGTTTGTAATTGATTTGATTGTCAAATATTGATGAGATCAAG
This sequence comes from Pedobacter ginsengisoli, assembly GCF_030244015.1. Classification (GTDB taxonomy): domain Bacteria; phylum Bacteroidota; class Bacteroidia; order Sphingobacteriales; family Sphingobacteriaceae; genus Pedobacter; species Pedobacter ginsengisoli. Next base: position 554,504 of record NZ_JASSYX010000001.1, on the reverse strand, counting down.
ACTGTACTGATTTTTGTTTTAGAAAACCATTTAGAGGCATATATATGACCTCCCATTTTTTCATCGTCATGTTTTAGATAATCAAGTCCAGCTCCAAAACCGAAATTACTCAGGTTTAACCCGTATTTAATTTGATGATTTTCAAATTGATGGGTTGCATGGTGTATATCGAGCTTTCTATTTTGATAGTTGTAAGCAATAAAATCATAAAAACTCGCCTTTTTAAAGAATATATTCCATTTCGAGGCCTGGAAATTCAAATGGTAGAACCCAGAGTTGTCAAAATTGTATTGCAAAGCAATGCCTGAATTTACTGCTGCTTTGCCTATATATGATGCACTGTAGGATCCGTAGAATCCCAACGGTAGTTTTGTCGCTCCGCTATAACCCAGTTCTAAAGAATTTGAAGCATAACAAGTAACACCTGTACCTCCTGAACTATAACAACCGTGTTTTGGTAAGTCATTTCTAAAAGTGGTGTAGATTTCTTCCAGATTTAACGTATCCGACAATTCCTTTAAAAAATTCCGGACTGTTATTGCTTCTGGGATGGAATCTTGCGAAGATGGCGTCCAATAATGTTTTGCCCAATAAACCTGTTGATCAGCATGTTCAATAAAGTAAGTGATTCCGTCAAGACCATGCCTCCATTTTTTTATCTCATTGTCAGATGGTAATTCTAAAATTCCAGTGCTTTGAACGATACGATAAACATTTCGAGCTTGTTCAAGTGACAAAATTATTTTATTGTACAATGTGTCCTGATCATATTCAGTTGTTTTTTTAGTATGATAGATGTAATTCGTTATAGTACCATTAAGACCCGAACTGTCTTTGGTGATTTCAATTACTTGCCCATGATTCCGAAACCTGAAATTAAATTCGTCCTTAGATTTTTCAAAGTCTTTTAAATCCAATTGCTTTTGAAAGCTTTTATCTCCCTTAAACCAGTAAGTGGTGTCGCCTTCTATTTTTTTTATTTGAGAAAACGCAGTCTGAAAAGACGAGAGGCATAGGATTAAAATTAATGCTATCTGGGGTTTCATGACACCTGTTTTATTTCTATTTAGAATTACGCCTCACGCCACCAATATACCTCACCCAGGCCTGATAATCCTGCCCATAGCCTTCCCCAGTGAGATAAGTCAAAAAACTCGCCGTCGTTGCCCTCAGTTCACTCAACTCCCTGCGCCTGCTGTTGAGGATCTCTAAAATAGTTATATTTCCTTCCCCAAGGATCTGTTTGGCGTACTGCTTGCAATGTTTATCTTTCTGGTACATGACCATCAGTCGCAGTACCCGGTAAGGTTCCGGACAGTTAAGGATCCGCACAAACATGGCGTGATGTTTTGACCAATCGGTGGCTGTCAATGGATTCCGGCTGAAATAACCCATCAGATATTCGTTTACCTCATCGCCCACCGTGAAATCCATTAGCAAGGGAAACAGGGCGAGCATATCTGCTTTTGTTTTTACCTGCGACATATAACCCAGTAAAGCCGCAGATTTCATCCTGGGCTCGGCGGTCAGCTTTAGAAAACGGAGGCAACTGTCTTTGTCATTGCTGTCCAGGCTTTTTAGGTCAAAAAATCGCGCATAAATCTTGTCTTTTGGAACGGTAACGCCTGCCTGTTTATATAAACCGACGATTTTATCGACCGCAGCGGAGTCTTTATAGTGAAAATCGATATAATTCTGTTTCAGGAAGTTGACTTCGTCATTGTCTATTCCAAAATAGAGCAGGTCGATGACTTTTTTAGGCGGGTAAATCTTTTGCTTCTTTACAGGCGGGCTAAAACTATACACCGGAGCACGTCTGAGTACCAGCAGCCGCAACTTTTCTATACCCAGCGCATAACCCTCCTTGTATCCAAATTTGTTGAGATCGACCATGCAGGGCGTCACCTTCTTTTGGTTTAGATACTGCATGTATCCCAATTCGGAATAACCTTTGGGCATACCCCAGATTTCTACATACGTAGTGTCCATTTGCACCTGGGCGACATTGGTGAAAATAAAAAAAGTCAGAAGGCTGAGCAAGAAACGTGTGGAGCGCATATTGGTTAGTTTTCCCTTAATACGCGCAGGTGCATTTGGTAACCCATTTTGATTGCTATCGGATTTTGTTAAATTGCAGAATGAACATAACGCTCCATTCCATCCTCATCACGCTTTTGCCAATCCTCAACCTGGTCTTATTATTTTTTGTCATCAGGTGGGTTTACAGATACTTTAAAAGATCACGTTCATGATGAAAGCGACGCTCTTAGCTTATTGGCAATTCCTGAAATTTTATATGGAGGTAAGAGAATGATTACAAAATTGGATGGCTTCCTGACCGTGGCTTTAATTTGTTGCTTCCTGTTGGCAGATGCTCAGGAGGTCGGTCGCAAAGCATACAAGTCTTCCCGTAAATTGGTCGAGACTCACCTTTGTAAGGAGTGTTTGGATGACGGTGGTTTGCCCGGACTTCCGGACATACAAAAATCCAAATCGGAACTGGAGATCAGGTGGTTCAGTAGAAACCATGGCGGCAAAGAAAACGCTTTAAAAATTACACGTCAAAATAATGTGTACGAGGCGCACATCTATTTGTATCAGCGGGTCAATACATATGATAGGGTAAAGAAAGAATGGTTCATCAGATCATTTAAATACAATGTTACCGGACACGATCTGGATTCGGTAATGAACGCGCTTACTCAAGCTGGTATCTTTACCTTACCCGATCAAACTGTTACAAAGACCAGGTTCTTTAAGGCAAATGAGGTTCATTTCAAGGTGAATGATGAAGTTAGAAAGTATAGCTTCGGCTATGTTGATGAGAATTTACAACAATATCCGGATGAGGTGCTCTTTAAAAAGTATGATGCCTTGCTGAAAATATTTTATGCACTGACTAAAGAAGCTTTTGACTGCTATCATGCGGATATGGAAATAGAAAGTAAAAGAATCAACAAGCTGGCAAAAAAGAATTTACGGATGCGCAGAAAAGAGAAGGGATTGGATTGATGATAATAAATGTTGCGCTCTCACCACCTTCCATGTCTCTCCTCAAAACTAGAGTGTAAATAAAATGACGTACCCAAAACAGGAAAACAAATCACGGCTGCTATCCACGCGAACTTTGCGACGCGGCTAAGTGATTTGTTCTTAACAATATGAACAATGCCGTATGTCATATAGCCGAGCACGATTAGCAGCAGGATAGCGTGAATCATCTCAAGAAAAAGGATTTTTAAACATAATGAAGCGCTAATTTTAATAAATATTGAGATAATATTCAGGATTTACAACTGAGATGATAAATCATTTCTCTTTCCTAATCTTTTCACACGTGTTTCAATTTGATCGTAGTGCCAATAGCAAGTTACTTAGGTATCAAACTCTTCTTCATCCGCATCAAATCGGTATAGATGGATTATTTAAAGGGTTCTCCCCATGATGCGACATCAACCTCAATTCCCACATTCAATTCTGACATTTTTTGTATGTGTTCTTTACTTAAAGAAAGTCCTCCTAGTAGTTGATTCCCTCCGTGAAAATCCATAATAACCTGAATATATCCGTCAGCATTCGTTACCAAATCAGCTATTCCTGTTTTATCCTGTGCTAGTAATTTAAATAGCTTAGTAAGCTTATCTTCTGCTGAGTCTGGTTCTACATTAGGTTCAATTTCAATGCAGCTGAATTTATTAACCGACTTTCTGTTGGATTTTAATTCACCTTTATTCCATTTAGTTAGTACAGGCAAACTTGTCTTGCCCAAAAGGTCATCCATACTATAGGTTTCCGAAGTAGCTCGGAAGACAACTTTATTTCTCGACTCAGTCCCTATGTTAAAAATTTTCTGTTCAACAGCATCAATATATACTGCAAGATAAAACCACTCATCCGCCACGGGTAAGTATACTACAACTACATCACCAGTTCCTTCTCTATCAATTCTCGCAATCCTTGGCACACCGTCATCATAATATACATCCAGAATTTCAAAATATTGCTCGGTAACACCGAGTGTCCTGGATTTAAGCTCCTCTGTAACGAGCATTTGTATTGTTGAATCTGAGATCAAAGCGAATAATTTTTATTTTAAATATACGCGTAAATATCCTTGGAAGATCTTCCCGGTATTCATTCTAAAATATTAAGTCTTCGTCCGCCTCATTAAAGCGTTATTTTTAATAAAAATTGAGATAATAGTAAGAATTACAACCCATTTTGATTGCTATCGAATTTTGTTAAATTGCGATATGAACTCAACGCTCTATCAGGTGGGTTCACAGATACTTCAAAAGATCACGTTCATGATGAAAGCGACGCTCTTAGCTTATTGGCAATTCCTGAAATACCCGCACTTATTGAGAATATCGTCCAGCAAAAAAAACCTCAAAAATGACTTTATAGCCCTGCTGATTTTAGATTTCCTGTTTGCTACGCTGGTCATGGGCATTTTTTATACTTTGCTTAGTCTGAAACTAATCAGGGAATATGAGGAAGCCGACATGTTCGAATGGGGGTTGCCGGTGGCCTTGCTGTTAGGTGGCGTCCTGGCTCCAGTGATCGAGGAATGTATATTTCGCTGGCAACTGGGAAAGCCGGTGCTCAGCATCTATTTTGTGATGCTCTCATTGATATTTAGCATGTTCTGGTTTACTGAAAACGATTATATACTGTTTTGTGGGGCAGTGATATTATTGGCAGTTGCCCTGGTATTTCACGCCCTGATGAATGGGTTTCGTGGCAGGCGGGCGAGCCGGGCATGGAGGCGCTACTTTATATTCTTATTTTATTTTACGGCCATCATATTTGGTCTGGTCCATATCACAAATGCAAAGGGGTTGACCTTCGCAGACCCCTCATTTTTATTGTATGTTTCCTCTCAAATATTTGGCGGCCTGAGCATGGGATACACCAGGCTAAAATACGGACTGCCTTATTCTATGCTGTTTCATACATGTTTCAATTTGATTGCGATACCAATAGCATGGTTTTTGAGATAGTTAAGGGTATTTCTCTGTCCTGGATCATTAGAATTACACTTTCGCAAATGCGATTGCTTCTTTAAAGGAATCGAAAATTCGCTGATTACCTCTTCTCAGCAATGTTGGATTTACTTTAATTTTTACAAAACCTTCTTCTCTCGGCAGGCCGAAAATAATATTATGTTCTCCTCTTAACCTTGTATTTAGTTTAACCGGGTCAATTCCTCTGGCTATTGAAACCTTAAATTGATTTGTACCATTCGTAACCTGATGAATTTTGATGCCTTTAAGTTGGCTAAACAGATTAAAAAGGTTGGCTGATTTTACCTTAATTTTTTCCATTACATCATCAATATTGTTTAAATGATGTAAAGCGATGGAAGCGCTCGGCCAATTGGTGAAAATTCCGCCGCCATGAATTTTGATGAGATGGTGCATTTGGTCAATCACAACTTTATCGCCACATAATATAGCGCCACCGGTTGCTCCCAAATATTTATACAAGCACATATAAACTGTATCAAAATAAGTTGAATATTCTTTCACTGTTGAGTTTGTAAATGCTGTTGCCATGTGCAACCTGGCGCCATCAAGGTGCATTTTATATCCCTGCTCTTTACAATAGGCCGAAATCTTTTTAATTTCTTCTAACGGAAAAGCTTGGTTGTCGCATCTTCTGACGGGCGTTTCTATAGATACAGTTCCAACTTCACCAATAAATGCTTCTCCGTCTTTATGGTATTTGATGGCTGCTTTGAGTTCTTCTAAGCTAAAATGCGCCTTTCCTTCCGCTAAGGGAATTAGTCTTTTGTTAAACAAGGTTTGCGCTGCATCTCCCTCATCCCTGTAAACATGACTGGTTTCCTGCACAAATGCTTTGGTATTGTTTCCGCATAAAAAACTAATTGCGAGCTGATTGGCTAATGTCCCTGTTGGCAGATAAACAGCAGCTTCTTTTCCTGTAATTTCTATAAATTTCTTTAAAAGTTTTTCTATGGAGCCTCCTTCACCATAGCTGTCTCTTTCTATTGGATTGCTGATATTAATCTCCTGGAGCTTGCTGATAAAATCTTCCGGCCGATAGAAAATTCCGTCGTTAATGAAGTAAACTGCTTCGCTATCTTTTGACAGCCCTGCTTGTTCTGCTGCAAATGTATTTGTTGGCATAGTAGCGGATGTGATAAGCGGCAGGGCAGACAGAGAAGTGAGTTTTAAGAAATCGCGACGTTTATATGCAGACATAATGTGATTTTTAGGGTCGTTCCAGGATTAATAAAAATGGCCTTTTGTTCTGTTAAATCAAAACGATAAGTTTTAACGGGAGTAAAGATCTAAGTGTTAAGTTAATAAGTGTTAAATCGCAATGGTAAATTTGGTGAGATCGCTTTTATTTACTTATTTTCAGGAAACGAACTCACATGAAAAAGAACATTCTCATAGCGTTGCTACTAATTGCCGTACTCGGCTGTAAAAAAGATAAATTCAGCAACGACGACACCAACCTCTATAACTGGAAAAGAGATTTGTACAGATCCTCAGTGCAAAAGGAAATACCTGCCATGTTTAGTTCCCGGAATGGAAAGGCCCCAACAAATCAGAATGCGATCCTGGTAAGTTCAGACTTTGTTGTTTTGACCGAGTACCGTAAGGATATACAACAAGACAGCATCTTTAGGGCCAGTGGCAAGATGCTGGTTTATAAGTATGAAAAATTGGAAAGAGCCGGGGAATAAATGCTCCTTCATGTCCGAAATGAAGAAGCTGCAAACATGTGAGGCTTTGATCTGTTGATCTAAGTAAAATGTGTGGTTACCGCGAATCTCTGGATGCTATCCGGCCGTGAAAAGAAAAAGGATTTATGAACATAAGAGCGGTTATTAGTTATTTCATAGAAATTGGTACGTTATACTTTACTCTTACGACTTTCCCGTCCTGAATGCCTGGTTCCCATTTCGGCGAATTCTTCACTACCCTGACAGCTTCGGCATCCAGGTATGGATCTAAGGTTTCGCTGGCATATACGTCTGATATGCTGCCATCTTTATCTACTACGAAACTGATTCTGATGATGCCTTTTGGCCGGTAATTATTGACGCTCGGGTACCTGAAATTTTCTGAAATATATTTGTAGAAGTTGCCCATTCCGCCTGGGAATGTTGGTTGTTTTTCAATCTTTCTGGCCTCTATATTACCAGCCTGATCCCAGTGCTGTGTCGATTTCTGCACATTGTTTTCATAAACGGTCTCAGTTTCCTTATTTCCATTTTCATAGTACCAGATAAATGTCCCGTTTTTCACTTCCGGCGAAAGAGAAGTGTAGGTTCCTCTCATTTGGATCTTCCCGGAATTGAAATAGTCTTCAACATCATATCCCTTACCTGACTGTGCTGGTTTTGTGATGCGGTAATAGGAACTTTTTTCCTTAGTGGATGCCTTCCAGTCCGAATCGTAATAGATAGTATCTGTCTTTTGTCCGTAAACGGATACACTTAAAAGTGCCGATAGTAATAGGAGGTAAATTGATTTCATCTTTGATATTTTTTCTGTTTATTGCCGTGCATCCCATGGCATCCATTTTCTATTTATTTTTTTCTCAAAATGAATGCTGCTGTTCTGTTGCTCGTTGTTGAAATATTTGCTGATCAGTTTGTAGAGACTGGGATCATATAATTTGAGCTCTGCATTTGTGTCAATTTCATTATCAATTCCATTGGCTGTTAGTACATCTTTGTTAACATTGAACCAGCTTTGAACACCTTTTGCAAAATATTCACCTACGCTGGATATTGCATACGTGTTTTTCCATAATCCCTGAGCAAGTGCATTGTCGTAGCAGGAATTAAGCTGACCATTGAAATCTTTGTCTACAAGCGAAATTCCCATCATGTGTATGGTATGTGCAAACTCGTGGATCAGTATGTCTTCTCCGTTATAGCGATCGGGGCTCAAACCCAAAACGTTTTCCTCTGCACAACTTGTCAGCGGGAAATCTATCAAACCTCCAAGACCCCTTGCTCTTTGATTGATCCATTTGTCCATATTATTATATTCCGGCAAATCAGTGAGCTGTTCGTATTTTCCGATTATGGCGATCCGGACATTATTTTCGATCATTTTTGCTTTTATAGCGGGCGATTTCCTGAGCATCATAAGTACGATTTCCCTGGTCTTGTAGAAGGCTTTGTCGCTGACGTTTGAGGAACCGATAATGGGTAATCCGACTGCGTTAAGGTATTTTTGATAATAAGGATTGAAACGAAAGGTAGCGGGGACTTTTGAAATACTGGAAACAGAGTCCTTCAATTGGCTTGCCGATGCGATTGGCTTACCGTATTTAGAAGAAAATTGTTCCGCTTCTGATTGTGTTTTCGCTGGTACCTGAGCGGCCACCGACAACGTGCACAACACCAGTATAATGGCTAATTTCACTTTTGCTGGTTTTGACATCATCACTGATATTTTTTCCCCCTGTACCCCCTTTTTCTGGCGTCTTTATAACGGGCATCCTTGGTGATCGAATAAAAAAGGTTTACAATCTTGTTGAGATTTTGATAGGTTTCAACATCCGGATGGGCCCGCAGCAATGCTTCTGGTGACTGAAAACTGTAACTGCCTGTATCCTGGTTTATCTTGAAATGGATATCCATAACACCGAGATCAGCAATATTAGTGATCCTGAATCCCGGATCTTTCCATTCGGAAACCTTTAGTTTAAGCAATTTGCCCATGACCGTATCCAGTCTTTTATTCTTAATTTCAAAACGGTTATATGGGCTTAATTTTAGTTTGCTCGGACGCTGTGTAAAATACCTGGTCGCATAATATACCGCAGCGTACTTTCCCTTGTCAAAACTAATGATCGAATAATTTGGGCCGGTCATACCGTGACTGACCAGCCTTATTTCAATTTCATTTGGTGATTTGCCGATGGGCAGCAGCTTATAAAAGCTTTGTGTTTTATTAAACTCCGGACATTTGCAGGCTTTCTCCACCCTGGTAATGTAGTCCATTTGGGCGTATAGCTTTTGGCTGCACAGAAGGCCCCAGGCAAAAACGAACAAACAGGCCCGGAAGAAATTGGATTTTAATGTCATTACGATAAGCGTTGCCTCTAAATTAACAATTCTTTATATAAAATACATTCCTCAATTGTATTCCCTCTCCTTGGGCTTGTCTAAATCAGCCTGGCGGTTTATGCGGTTTACAACATAAGGCAGGCGTATTTTAACTTCTGATTGTCCGCTGAAAACCCATGGAGGTAAGAAACTGAAAGTTTCTTCAATCTTCATGTCCAGTAGCTTTCTGGACAATTCCGTATGATCCACTTTCTTAATCTTTGAATCAGGGTTTGTCTTTATAATAAATGGATAACAATTTCATTGTTTATACTGTATTCCTTATCAGTTCGACTAATGGAAAAGTTGGCCTGATGCGTCTTGGCAATAGACACCGCTGCCAGATATTCGTATTGGATAAAAGTATCCCAATAGTCGAGCGGAATTTCATACAAATCCTGAAGAAGGCTGATCGCAAACTTTTGCCCACCCAATGGGGCCGTCTCCTCCACCGGACCTTCAGTAGAAAAATAAAAGAAGAAATATTCTCCGGTATTGTCATTTCTCATGAAACTCCCGGAACTACGGGTATCAGGCTGGGATTTTACAATGTACTTTGAGTTATTGAAATCGTATTGAACCACACTTTTGCTGCCTTTGTATATGGTCCAGAGGTCAATGGGTTTACCGTTATCGTATTTTCCACTGATCAGAACTTTACCATTGCTGGTATAGTAGGTCCACTCGGCCGCAGGTTTTCCATCCTCAAATGACGCCCTTAATTTGGGCTTTCCATTAAAATAGAATAACTCGACAGGGCCACTGAGCTTTCCCTTGCTGTAATTCACTTTCTTGATCACCGTACCCTTTTTGCTGTAGGTAACCCACTCTCCAACTTTGACACCTGCTTCAAATGCACCGGTTTCATTCAATTTGCCATCACACTCGCGCTGAAACTTTCCGTTCAGGCTAGGACTGGTTTGATCAATTTTATCTATGCAATTGCAGAAGTCCAGTTTCTGAACCTCTTGGCTACTAACAGCTAAACCAACAAAAACGAGAATAACTGCAAACAGAATTCTCGCACCAAAAGCAAAAGGATTTTTAAACATAAGCGCTAATTTCAATTAAATCTACAAATATTTATTTTTTAAATTCAATACCTAAACTTCAGCATCCGCCTCGTTTCGTTCATTACATCTTCAAGATAAGGTTCAGTTTCGGCTGTATAGTAATACAAGATCTCTATGTCCAGCCAATTGTCCTTATGAATCACCAAAACCCGGGATTTCTCATCCTTTGACAACACATGTAAATTCTTACGCGGCTCAAAATCATAAATACCTGAAATATCTGCATTAAACTGCTGCTGAGTATATAATTTCGGAAAGAGCGTATAAACCATGTAATTTTGTCTGCATGGAAGTATCTATTGGGTTGAAGGTAAAACACATCGTAGCGTTCCAGTTCATGGGTCAGCCTCGGCATAGCGATCAACATCCTGTTTTAGAGAGGATAGATTTCCTTGTGCTTCCGGGATCGCTGGGATAAAGGCAAGAAGAAATAAGTATAGCAAGCGTATGACTAAATCTACTTATACACCAGTGGCTGAGGAGCTGTAAGCGTATGCGGTCCAACCGTGATGGTAACCGTATAGTTTTGACCAGTTGGAAAGGCCCTGAAGGGTAGAAATACCAGGTCTCCCTGTTCATTGGCCCGTGCGGTGGTTTTGAAACCTCCAACATCTACTATGGCATCTTTTTCGCCTTCCCAGTGGGGCAGTGAGTTTTCCATTTTTAGGGTGATAGGATCGGTTTTAGATGCCGGGTTTGGGCTTATGGATTTAATCACAGGAGGCGTTACTGTAAATTCGAAAGGCAATTCGACGCTTTGAGGTCCCTGTTGGTAAGAAAGTTTGACCTTATCCTTCGATAATTCTGACGGGACACGGAAGAAATACTCTGTGTCGTAATCCGCTATAACAGGAACACCACCAAATGATACCTTCAGGGCAGTTGATGCATTTTCGAGGGGCAGGTTGTCACCGGTAAACCGGACAACTGTACCTAAGGGGCCTGTCCTTGGCTGGGCATCTTTTATATTCGCCCAGATAAAGAAAGACCTGGCCACCAATTGATGCTGTCCACGCCACACCAGCGTTACATCCATTGGGTCGCCATGGATAGCGTTGATCCCCCGGGGTACTGCCGCAGTAATGGCTTTATCTGTCACTGAAATGACTTGGGCGTCTACTTGTCCAAACTGAACCTTAGTGTCTTCCTTCTTCATATCCAGGTAGTTTCCGGCAAGGGTAATGATGTCACCTGTTTTACCACCTGTTTGCTGGATTTTACTGGCCATCCCCCCTATTTCGAGTGAAAGTGCGTTTCCATAGTGTGTCCCCTTTTCGTCAGTGACAAAGGCTATGGCCACCGCAGGAAGCAGGACTCCATCCACAAGGGGAAGATGAAAGTTATCGATCTTTACTTCAAATAAATCTGAGGCCGGGTCAGGTTTAACGTATACTTTATGGCCGGTATTGGTGCCAAAAGCAATAACGAATCCACGATCTAAAATCGTTTTCTTGCCTTCATTGATGATTTTTCCCCTGATCTCTACAGCAATAGGGGTTATAAAAGATAAGCTTATGGTTTCAGCTTTGACTGTCGCCTCCTCTGGTTCAGGTTTTTGTTCGGGTACGGTTACGGGATCGGGGTCCGGAGTTTTACCTTTTGAACAACCTGAAAATACCAATAGGGTAATGACTATAATGAACGACAACCCGTACGCCAATCTGTGTATTCTGTAAACAGCAGAAAAAAGATTCTGAATCATGAGAGACTTTAATTTTTGATTTGTGCAAGATATATTTTTCTTTTAAATCTTCATTATAATTCGAAAAATTTTAAATGAGTCCTGTCTCTTAAATTAAGCAACAAAAACCTGGATTGATGGTGATATGACGGTTTTTTTTTTGCCATATCGATACGCTTCGCGTCCTTTTAAAATGAGTCTTTGTGCTTTGCTACAAATCCCATATTCAATGCATTCAAATCCTCCTGGTATTCAAAAAATTCTTTATCAAGGTCGCCCCATAGTTCTTTTTCAGGATCAATATCCTCTACAAGCTTGTTCCGTTCTGCCCAGTCTTTCGGAACCTTGGAAACTGGAAACCGGTCAATTGCTTTTTGAACGATATCCGCAGTTTTAATTGCTCCGATCTCCTGTAATGAATGAACTGTTTCATGAGCGTATTCTCCGCTGGAGTTGACAAAAAACTGCCAGAACCCCCCGTTATTTACTTCCCGCTCCAGATTCTGATTGAATAAAAAATTCTTTTGAGGCACAGATAGCCTCTCAAAGTTTTCTCCGTACTGGCACGAATTAATGAAGTTGTCAATTTCAATGACACTGCCGTTCTGGTCTTCTGCATCAAGAAGCTGGCTTAGGTTTTTCATATGAAATGGAGGTTTTTCACTTGGGGTGATGAGTTCAGGTTCTTTAATCTCGCCCTCAACCTGAGCGTATTTTCCTTTAGGATCCGGGCCATACTCATTTGCGCCTTCGTCACCTCTATAAAATAGCAACACCAAACTATAAAATGGCAATAACTGCCACCAACCATTCACTCCTTTATCATGACAGCGCTTGGCGCCCTGGGCAAAAATGAACCACGAAAGAGGGATATACAGAATCAGCATCACTGCCTGTTCCATTGCTGTCCCAGATTCTATATAAGGCCCAATTAGAATATATGGCACAAAAAATATCAGATTACTCAACCCGTACTCCAGCCAGCGTATTCGACCGTTAAAGGAAAAAGGATTTTTGAACATAATGAAGCGTTATTTATAGTTCTTTAAATATTGAGATAATAGTTAGCAATAACAACTACATCGAATTAAAATTTTAACTCATAGAAGTTATAATTCATGCAAACATGTAGGGTTTTGATCTGTTGATCTAAAACAAAACCTACTGAAATGGAAAACTCAAATGATAAAAACAAAGACCTGGAACAGGAAAATACACACCCCGCACCCAATGCTGATCCTGGTGCTGAAATAGAAACAGTGATTCCAAGTACGGAAAAGGAAGAGGCCCCGGCTGATAGTTCCAAAGAGCCAGCGGAGGCTCCTGCTAAGCCAGCAAAAACTTCTACTGAACCTAATCAGGAACGTGTAGGTGCTGGTGACAATGCTGATGACATAGAACCGAAGGATAACCCGGAAATAAAAGAAGAAGAAAAGGATGAGCCGGAAATATCGGAGAATGAGGGCGGGGAAAGCAAAACGGATGAGCACGGAATTGAAACCATAAGCCCATAATCGGGCAACTCAGTTATGATCTTTTCCTGGATATGCCCGCAGCATGTGATTTTTAGGAAGGCTTTATGATATTATGTTAAATAAAGCGTTGCATTTTTCTAGAAGCAACCGTTTTTTTCTACCTTAGTGCAAAGAATTTATCATACCTCTCATGGCGCTCGACATCAAAAAACTTTTCAGGACTGTCACTGGAGCCAAGTTTAAAAAGCGGCGATTCGGGCTATCATTCATAGGGACCGGACAAAGGTCAGTTTCCATGGATCCCAAAATCGAAGACCCGGCCCCTGCTGTGGAAGCTGCACTAAGATATTATGATCAGGACTGGACGGCCGAAAAAGTCGAAATACTGCGTGATTGTTATGCGGTATGGAAAGACAGGAACGGGCCTTTGTTTCAGGTCAGGACTGCGTATCTTTTGGGTAAATTTCAAAGTGCGGATTCGGTACGACTTGCTGAATCTGCTAAGCTGGTATTATTGCAGACCGGACATGATCCTTTACATCTTCAGGCCTTTGTTGACGATTTGAAAGCAATGCTGAAGGAAATCAATAAAAGTTTATGAGGAGTTTTTTAAACGTTTTCTGATCCTGCTCAATGATGGATTGGTGATGCCTAAAAAAGAGGAGATGTGATAAGCGGGAATGCGCTCAATGATATTCGGGTGTTCTTCGAGCAATCTCAGGTAACGTTCTTCATGTGAGAAAAACATAAATTCTTCTGCCCGTGTCTGTGCATAGCCGAAAAACAATTCTGCCAGCAGTCTGCCGAACTTCAGCCAGTTGCTATTCGTTTCGTAAAGACTGTTGAGGTCTTTATGGGAAATAAAGACAATCTCCGCATCTTCCATTGCTTCTATGAAGTACCAGCAGGGATTTTGAGAGATAAAACTTCTGAAAGAAACGACGAACTGATTCTCAGAAAAGAAGAAGATATTTTTGTCGGTTTCTGTTTTGGGATCACGGTAGTAGATGCGGAAGATTCCTTTTACAACTAATCCGAGGTCGTTGCAGACCATACTCTGCATATTAAAAAAATCACCTTTATTGATCTTCCGTGGTTTCCATAAGTCCTGGCCCTCGGTGATGTCTTTATCTGTCAAAGCGGCGAATTTCCGCAGATGGTTTGCTATAATTTCATTTTTAGTCATCATCGTCCTTGTAAATGATATAAGTGCATCCTGCTGTTACTGATCATCCGGACTCAAATTAGGTAATAATATTTCGGGATATTTTAACTTAAGTGAAAAAAATACATTTCGATTACCCGGAGATTTGGAAAAAAAACAATTCAAAATGGGACTATCAAATTTAGGCATTTTTCATACCGTGGTCGGTATCATTGCCATCATTGCAGCTTTAGCATCTTATTTAAAGTATGGAAGAATAAATCTGGCGGGTAAAAGCGGAAGCACGTACTTTTACGGGACTGTCATTACTTCATTAACTGCCTTGGGCCTGAGTAAACATGGGGGTTTTAACCCCGGACATATTTTGTCATTGCTGGTACTGGTACTTGTGATTTGCGCATTCCTTCTCCATAAGAGAAAGGCAGAGAGCAATAGGGCGCGTTATTTTGAAAACTTTTTCCTTTCGTTCAGCTTTTTTCTCTCTATGATCCCTACGGTAAACGAAACCCTTACCCGTGTGCCGGTTGGTGCACCCCTGGCAAGCGGCCCCACAGATCCGTTGATCGGTAAAATTTTGCTGGTCATACTCGTGCTGTTTATCGCATAATCGGTTTACCAATATGTACAACAAAGGAAAATTAACAAAGCGGGTTTTTAAAATTACCCCCAGGCTGTCGGCGCCTTGCCAAATTTTTTCTTGAAGGAATGCGAGAAGTGTGAGAGGCTTTCAAATCCGAGATCGAGGTAGATTGCGGATGGTTTCCTGTTCTTGTTTTCTATGAGATGGCGCGCTTCTGTCAGCCGTTTTTCCTGGAGCCAGTGCCGCGGAGACATCCCGAATATTTTTTGGAAGTCACGCTTGAAGCCGGCAAGGCTTCGTCCGGTGAGCTGCGCAAATTTCTCAACGGGTACATTGAAATGAAAGTTATTGAGCATGAATTTTTCCAGGTCCATCTTATAGGGCTCCGAGAAATCAAACAGAAAATCCCTGAGTTCGGGCATGGCATGAAGCAGAAGCTGCACCGCTTCTCTCACTTTCAGCATACCCAGATCCCTGGTGATCTGCGCTTCTGAATGACGGACATAGGGTATGATGGACTGGAAAAAGCCTTTCAGAAAATCAGTTTCCGGAATAAGGACGTTGGCCGGGCCGGTGTATTTTTGCCCTGGTTCTATTTGTTCTTCCAGTGCGTATTGCCTAAGCAGGTCTTCTTTGAGGCAAATGATAACGGTTTCGTAATGCTCATGCTCCAGCGGTGTCTTGGTAATTTCGCCCAGCTGGTTTTTTCTGATCAGCAGCATCTGGCCACCTTTCATCGAAATTTTTTCACTGGCGGTTTCCATACTGAACTGTCCCGAGACCTGTAATACCAGGGTACTGTGCTCAAAAAATCCCACTTTCTCTTTTCTCCGGGCGGAGAAATAGGAGTAAAAGACGATTCCGGGAATGATTTCGGTTGGGTTGGTCATGGCATAAAGATATAAAATAGGCCGGGCTTTGCAGCCCAAGCCGTTATCGTTGCAGGTAAGTCCCGCCTAGTATGGCACCCGGGGAAAATTGGGTGTTCAGGGTATTCATTTCTTCCAGGCTGAAGCGGATCTCCATGGCATGGATATTTTCTGGCAGCCTTGACCTGCGGCTCATGCTGACCAATGGCATAATGTGATCACCTTGTGCATTGACCCAGGCGATTGCCAGTTGCGCTGGTGTGCTTCCTTTTTCTTTTGCCATGGTTTTCAGTACTTCGACTTTTTCGAGGTTCCTGACCAGGTTCTCGCCCTGAAAGCGCGTGAAGTGGTTGTGGTAGCTGCCAGCCGGGAGCGGCGCTGTCATCTCACCGGTAAGCAGGCCTTCGGCGGTATTGGCAAAGGCCACTACATCGATCCCCAGTTCTTTTGCTGTGGGGAGCAGGTCGCTTTCTATCTGGCGATCGGCCAAGGAATACCCGATTTCCAAAGCGGTTACCGGATGTACGCTGTTGGCCTGGCGTAACTGCTCTGCTGTGATTTCAGAGACGCCAAGGTGGCGCACTTTGCCTTCTTTGATCAGGTCGGCTACTGTTCCGATGATGTCTTCGACAGGCACGCTGTTGTCCATTCTGCAGGGCTGGTAAAGGTCAATGGTATCGATGCCGAGTCGGACGAGGGAATAGTTGATAAAGTTTTTAATGGCCATCGGCCTCAGGTCCAGCCCGAGCCACTGGCCGTTGTAAAAGATGGCGCCGAATTTGACACTGATGAAGGCCTGGTCCCTTCTGTCTTTGATGGCTTTGCCAACCAGCAGTTCGTTGTGCCCGCTCCCGTAAAAGTCTCCTGTATTCAGGAAGTTGATGCCATTATCCAATGCGGCATGAATGGTAGCGATGCTTTCGTTTTCGTCATTGGCCTGACCTCCCCAAACGGATGACATGCGCATGCAGCCCAACCCCAGTTTAGATACCAGCGGGCCGTTGCTGCCAAGGTTTATTTTTTTGATCTGTTCCATTTTTGATTGTATCTGATAGAAACAAAGGTCGGTACTGCAGCCCGGCGCCCTTTTCCTGAACGGCTCAATTTACTTGTCTGAACAGCTCAGTTCTCTCTGTTTTAAAGCTGTGGTTTCTATGTAAATGTTTATATTTAGTCATGGATGAGAAGATGAAAGTAGTACAGGCAGCTGAGGCGTTTGATAAATCAGCGAAAATATATCAGGACAGGTCTATGGATGTCAGTTTGTTTGCCGGCACATTCGATTTCTTCTGTGACCACCTGACCGGTGATGATGCCGCGATTTTGGATATTGCCTGCGGCCCGGGAAATATCATCAAGTACTTACTGGACAGGAAGCCTGCCTACAAAATATTGGGAATTGACCTCTCTCCTAATATGCTGGATCTTGCCCGGATCAACAATCCGTCTGCCTGGTTTCAACTGATGGACTGCCGTGAAATCGGTACCATCAAACAGAGATTTGATGGCATCACCTGCGGCTTCTGCCTGCCTTACCTGACGCTGGAGGAAACGAGGCGATTAATCGCTGATGTTTCGGGTTTATTGATTCCCGGCGGCATATTTTATCTGAGCACTATGATCGAGGATGAGATCACCAAATCGAGATTTCAGACATCAAGCTCCGGTGATCAGGTGTATGTAAATTATCACCGGGAAGATGATTTGACCCGGGCCCTTCTGGACAATAACTTTGAGGTGATCAGTTCAAATCATTTTAGTTCTCCTGACAGGGACGGTGTGATGCTTACCGATCTGGTATTGATCGGAAAAGTCACTGCTGCTGCCGGGTAAATTCATAATTCAGGGTTTGCCCGTTGCCGGAAACTACTGCCTTTGCTGTGTTTCCATTCCTGGTGTAAGCGATCTTTTTCGGAAAGTCGTGTTCCGGGTTTTCGCATACGAAAGCGTTTTTGCTGATGGCTGTCAGCTTGAACTGAATAGGTTTTGGTTCGCCGGTAACCACCACGGTATAAAAGATATCGTCTCCTTTGATGCTGAGTTCCAGCTGCTCTACAAAAACGGTTTCCTTACCTTTAAGGGTTACGCCTTTCCCGGTAAGTTTGGTCCCGGAGACTTTAGACCAGTTTTCGTAACCTGATTGTCCGGGTTTGGAATTTGTACGCTGCCAGTTGCCGGCCAGCCATTCGAGCTTTTTAAATTTTTGTACGGCACTTTCCTGTCCGCAGGCTGCATTACCAAAACCCATGATGACTAAGGCGGTAATGATGAGGGGGAGTTGTTGAATTTTCATACTGTTTTTCTTTCAAAGTTACGACGGTGGTGATATCCTGGTGAATTTCATGAGAAGGTTGTTTCTTTGAAGTATTCTTCCGGAAATATAAAAATAATAACGCATTGGTGCTGTAGCGCTTCGGTAATCAATACCGTTTTAGCGATAAAAAAACCAAAAATAAACAACGTATGAAAAGTCAATTACAAATACTTAAGTCTGTATTTCAGGCAGTTATTGTCGTGTCCCTGCTGACGTTCTCGGCCTGCAAAAAATCAAAACCTGATGGCGGTGAAGACAAAGTTTTAGCTGCGAACCTTTTAAAAAGTCAACGGCAATTCACGGAACTCCTATCGAAACGTGAATCTGGCAACGGACAAACTTTCAGCATTGAAAACATCACCAGAACAGGCTCCACTTTAAATGTTGAAGTAAAAGGGGGTTGTGTAAAAGAGAAATTTAAAGCGGTGTGGGACGGTGTCGCCTTATTGTCGTATCCAGCCCAGATCAGACTGGTATTGGTAAATGAGGCCGGGGAAAATTGCAATCCCGACCAGAGGATCACTATTGCTCTTGACCTGACCAAGATCATTGGTGATGACCCAAGCAGTTATATTGTCCATGTCGCAAACGGCTCTGTGAAACAAGATACCTCAATTGACAACAATGGAGTTTTCAATTCGGCATCGCACTGATTTCACAAGAAAAAAATATTCAATTATTTTTTATTTTTTTAGCTTTCAGTTGTTAGTTTATAGTCAATAACTTTAAAATTACAATTATGGCAAAATTGAATCCTTATCTGAACTTTGACGGCAATGCCGAAGAAGCATTCAACTTTTACAAATCCATATTCGGTGGCGAATTTAGGGGAGGTATCATGAAAATGGGCGGAATGCCCGGCGCTGAAAATGTCCCTGAATCGGAAAAAAACAGGGTAATGCATGTCGCCTTGCCCATCACAGGCGGTGATCTCCTGATGGCTTCAGACATCATGCCTTCTGCGGGTCACAAACTGATAGTCGGCAACAACAATTACATTTGCATCAGCCCTGAGAGTAAGGAAGAAGCCGATCGCTTATTTAATGGTCTTTCAGAAGGCGGCGAAGTGGAAATGCCTATGGAAGACCAGTTCTGGGGTGATTATTTTGGTAGTTTTAAAGATAAATTTGGCGTTTGCTGGATGATCAGTTATAATCCCGGCAACGAAAACCAAAATAAGTAATCTAACCCGGGGTTGTCTGTTTTCGGACAGTAGGTGTTCATATCCGCACAAGTAGTTTTCAGTAAAACCGCCCGTACAGTTAAAAAAAGCAGTTTGGCCTTGTGGCCATGTTGTTGCAAGACTGGTTCCGGTTAAAAACTTATGTTATGCTGAAAAATTACTTCAAGATCGCGTTTCGGAACCTTAAACGCAATAAATCATATACACTGACCAATGTGCTCGGACTGGCGCTGGGGATTGCTTCTGCGGTGCTTATATTCGCATTGGTCAGTTATCACCTGAGCTTTGATGCTTATCATTCTAAAGCTGACCGGATTTACCGGGTGACGACGGAATTTCACGGAGAAGAGCTTACTTATAGCACTGGTGTAACCTCACCTCTTGCTGAAACCTTCCGCAACGACTATCCTATTGCTGAGAAGGTGGCCAATGTAGCGGCACTTTCTGACAGGGTGATATCCTTTCCATCAGCCAAAGGTACCCGGGAAAAATTTGAGGAAAGCGTTGCGTTTGCCGAACCCGACTTCCTTGCTATCCTGGATTTACCTTTGCTGCGTGGAAATCAGAAATCTGCTTTGCGGACACCCAATACTGCGCTCATCACAGAACGTATTGCCAAAAAATATTTCGGAGAGGCTGATCCCATCGGTAAGTCTTTTCGCATAGACAATATTTTTAGCGTGACCGTGACAGGGATTCTCAGAAACCTGCCGGTAAATACGGACCGGCCTGAGGAAATCTATGTGCCTTTTGAACACCTGAAAGTGCATAGTCCCTGGATGGTTGAAAAGGACTGGTGGTTTAGTGTAAACCGGAACTTGCAGGTTTTTATGCTGGCTAAACCGGGGGTAACACCGGCAAGGATAAAGGAAACGCTGATTGCGATGTCCAACAGTCATTACAACGCGAAGGATGCTAAGTATTTTCAGTTCAGGGCACAACCGCTTTCCGACATCCATTTT
Organism: Pedobacter ginsengisoli; assembly: GCF_030244015.1. GTDB lineage: Bacteria > Bacteroidota > Bacteroidia > Sphingobacteriales > Sphingobacteriaceae > Pedobacter > Pedobacter ginsengisoli. Next base: position 534,102 of record NZ_JASSYX010000001.1, on the reverse strand, counting down.
AATCCCAAGCTTCACGGCCCGGTTGAGAAAAGGAATCTCTGGGCCTTGTCGTTTATCGGGCTTTTCCTGGTCGTTACGGCTTGTGTGAATTTCATCAACCTGGCTACCGCGCAGGCACTGAAGCGTTCTGTTGAAATTGGGATAAAGAAGGTGCTGGGTGTGCAACGCTGGCAGCTATTCTGGCAGTTCATGGTCGAAACTGCTGCCATTACTGTACTGGCCATGGTTTTTGCGCTGATCCTGGCCGAATTGAGTTTGCCTTATGTAAACCAGCTTTTTGATGTGCAGGTGGAACTTCATCTGTTCAGCGATGTACGTATGTTTGCGTTTCTGCTGGTATTGTTGTTGGTGATGATCGTTCTTTCGGGTTCTTATCCGGCATTGATCCTGGCTGGTTTGCAGCCTGTGCTTGCCTTAAAGGGAAAATTGTCTCAAAAGGATGCGGGCGGCATTTCTATGAGGAGGGGGCTGGTGATCACGCAGTTTGCGATTTGCCAGTTGCTGATCATTGGTACCCTTGTGGTGGCTGGTCAGGTGCGGTATTCAAGGGAGGCTGATATGGGTTTCCGTAAGGATGCTGTAGTCATGCTTCCGGTTCCGAATAATGAGCTAGCTAAACTCAGTGCGCTCAAAACGGGGCTTTCCGGAATAAACGGGGTGGAAAACCTGACGTTTTGTGGTGATGCGCCAGCTTCTGAGTTTGCACCAGGGACTAAAGTCCGGTTTGATTCACGTCCGGAGGCCGAAGAATTTTCAATATCGACTAAGGCGGGAGATGCGCAGTATGCTTCTATGTTTGGTTTGCAATTCGTTGCGGGACGTAATCTGGTTCCTTCGGATACGGTCCGCGAGTTTGTTTTTAACGAAACTACCGTTAAAAAGCTGGGCATAAAGAGTTATAATGATGTCCTCGGCAAAACTGCGGTCATCAACGGATATAAGGGGACTGTGGTTGGTGTGGTAAAAGATTTCCACAACAAGTCTTTCCACCAGGGCATTGATGCGCTTTACATAACGACTTTGCGCGATAATTATGGCAATTGTGCGGTTAAAATGAATACGGCTAACATGCAGGCTACGCTTGCTGCGATGAAGGACGTGTGGGCAAAAGTGTTCTCTGATAATGTATATAAGTATGATTTCCTGGATGACCGTATTGCTAGGTTTTATGAGCGGGACCGTGTGATACTGAATCTGATACAGGTTTTTGCTGGTATTGCCATTGTGATCGGCTGTCTTGGCTTATATGGTCTGATATCGTTTATGGCTGCTCAGAAGACCAGAGAAGTGGGTGTGCGTAAGGTATTGGGTGCCAGTGTGCAGAGTATTGTCTGGTTGTTTGGCAGGGAGTTTACCAGGTTGCTGTTGATTGCTTTTGTTGTGGCCGCCCCGCTGGGCTGGTGGGTGATGAACAACTGGCTGCAGAATTTTCCTTACCGCATCAGCATAGGTGCCGGGATTTTCGTGCTGGCCATCCTGGTAAATATGACCGTGGCGGTGATGACGGTTGGCTACAGGTCTGTAAAGGCGGCGATGATGAACCCGGCAAAGAGTCTAAGGTCGCAGTAAAGCCTTCAGAAGGGTTGAAGGTCTATCTTACCGCCGCTGGTGAACTATTCGTTAGTGGAAAAATCCGGAAGAGTAGTCAGGAAATCATTTAAGCCCGTTACTGTTATACCGTGTGTAGTTGTGAATGTCTCACTTTCCGGAACGATGATATAGCTATGTTTTGGTAAGAGGTCTTCGATGCAGTTCAAAAATCCCTTTGAAACAGCAGGCACATTTGACAGCTTGATCTCAATGCAAATAACTGGTGTAATGCCTTCAACCAAAACCAGGTCACATTCCGCACCGGCTTGGGTGCGGTAAAAAAATAGGTCCAGATGAGCTGGTTTATTCTGGTAGACTTGCTCTATGACGTAGCCTTCCCATGAACTGCCTGCTACCGGATGACCAAGTAAAGAGTCATATGATGGTATATTTAATAACCGGTGCAAGATCCCCGTGTCCCTGATATAAGTTTTGGGAGACTTTACAAGTCTCTTTTTGGCATTTACAAACCAGGGCTGAAGACGTCTTACCATATAACCTCCCTCTAAAAAATCCAGATATTTCATGACAGTAGTAGCACTAACACCGAGTGAACGTGCAAATACTTCAGCATTAAGCAAATTTCCGTTGGAGTGTGCCAGCATACTCCAGAAGTTTCTTAATGTAACCGCTGAGAGATTGACTCCAAAAAGGATTGCAAGATCACGCTCTACATAACTTCTGATAAAATCGCTAAGCCATTCTTTACTGTCTTCGTCATCGGCTGTAAGCAATGCCTCAGGAAAGCCGCCACGGAACCACGCTGTTATATAGCTGATATCATTTGGCAATTCTGCCAGGCCTATGGGTGTGAGTTCTGTATAAGAAATCCGGCCTGCAAGTGATTCTGAAACTCCCTTCACCAACAATGGGGAGGCTGAACCTAGTAATATAAATCTTCCTGCTACTCTGTTCGCATCGATCAGGGGACGCAAAACTGAGAATAAAGATGGCATTAATTGAATTTCGTCAATAATGACCAATGTATGCTCAAGTGAACTTAAATAACTGTAAGCATCATTTAGCTTTGCCTGGTCTTCCGGTTTCTCCATATCCAGATAAACGAAATCTGAAGCTTCCGCTTTTAAGTTTTTGGCCAGCGTGGTTTTGCCCACCTGCCTTGGCCCAAGTATGGCTATTGCCGGTGATCTATTTAGTTTATGTCTTATTTCCGCTTCCAGTTTCCGCTTAATCATAAACAAATATAGGCAATCAACCTAGTAAATCCAAACTTAAAGTTTGGATTTACTAGGTTGATTGCCGGAGTTTTCTAACTTCCCAAGCCCAGCTGCTGTCTTACTTTTTCTTTGTAGGACTCCCCTATTGGCAGGTATTCTTTGTTGATAATGATCCGTCCCCGTTCTACAAAATCAATATGGCTGGTATTGATGATGTAAGATTTATGGATTCTTAAAAACAGCGGCTGAGGAAGGATCAGTTCAATGTGTTTCATGCGTTCCAGTGAAAGTATTTTACCTGCCAGAACATGGAAGCAGATATAATCTCCCAGACCTTCAATGTAAAAGATGGAGGAAAATAAGATTTTCTGCAGGCGGTGTTCGACTTTAACAAAAATATGATCCGGTTCGGGAGCCTCTGAAGCTTTAACGCTGATTCTTTCTTTTGCTTTATTTACTGCAACCAGGAAACGCTCAAAGGTGACGGGTTTTAGCAAATAGTCAATTGCATCGTATTCAAAACCACTTAAAGCATATTCCGGATAGGCCGTGGTAAGAATTACCTTTGTCTGCGTTTGGCGAATGATGGCCATCACCTCGATGCCCGTAAGATCCGGCATCTGAATATCCAGAAAGATCAGGTCAATATTACCCTCATGAATGAGACTGATGGCTGCTGCCGGGTCCGTAGTATGTAATACTAGTTCCAGCCCATTCGTACGGATTACATAATCTGCCAGCAGTTTGACGGCATGGATTTCGTCATCGAGGACGATACAGCGCAGGGCTTTACTACTCTTCATTGTTCAGCTCTAGTTTAACGGTAAATTGATCTTCATGGTCTCTGATATCTAATGTGTACCGCTCTTTAAAAAGCAGTTCAAGTCTCTTCCTTACATTGTCTATTCCGATACCTCCGGTAAGATCCTTGTGTTTATTTGCTTTGGTATTGGTACAGGAAAATATCAGTTCAGTGCCGGTCATATTGATGTCTATCCAGAGCCATTCTTTGTTTTCTGATACGGCTCCATGTTTAAAGGCGTTTTCTACAAAGGGAATGAGCAATAAGGGTGGTATCTTCATTTCCTTTACATTACCGGTTACTTTCATTTTAACGGCAACCGGGTTTTCGAAACGTAATTGCTGAAGGGAAATGTATTTTTCGATGTAGCTGATTTCCTGCTCCAGTTCGATTTTTTCACTGTTGTCGTAAAGCATGTATCGCAGCAGTTCTGAAAGCCCGGAGATCGCTGGTAAGGCCTGTTCGGATTTATGATAGACCAGGGAATAAATGGTATTGAGGTTGTTGAACAGGAAATGCGGGTTGACCTGTGAGCGAAGGAATGAAAGCGCTGATGTACGGTTCTGCAGCTCCAGTTCTTTTTGCTCCAGTTCCTTCTGACGGGTATACCCGATGAAATAGAATACCATTGCAAAAATGGTATTCAGGATATAAATGAGTATGTTGTTCCTAAAAAAGAGGCTTAACCTTACAGGATCCTGTGATAGTGTTGCGGTTGCTACATAATTGGTCAAAAAACAAACTATAAAAGCTATACTTACAATAAGGCCAACCTGGAGTGACAGGCGCGTATATTTCCTGTTGGGGTAATATTTATTCATCGTGGCATAAGTTGCCAATACATAAAGGAAGGATATGCTGAGACCTGAGGTTATACTCAAGACCTGTACAGCTAAACTGCGTTCATCTACGAGCGTCCATTTTCCGCGAAGTAAACCTGGAAAATGCCCGATAAAGTGAACCAGAATGTAAAAAACAATAAAAGTACCAAACAGAAGCCAGAGGTTTTTCTTCATATCCAAAATTACGTTATTTAACGAACGGCCATATGCCTGTTTTTCAATGTTTGTCGAGGACATTCCCGTGTTCAACGATTATGCTCTTTGCCGGGCATCACTAAAAGTAATTTCGACAGCAGATCACCAAAACCGATTGCTATGAGAAAATACTTTTTGCTGCTGATGTGTACTGTATGCTTTGCTGTAAATGCACAGGACAAGAAACAACTGACCGATAGTGTTAAAAAAGACACGGTAACAGATGAAAAACTATTGAAGGAAGTGAATATCAATACCCGAAAGAAAATGATCGAGCGGAAGATAGACCGCACCGTGGTCAATGTTTCGGCCTTTGCGACTGCAGCCGGCACTGATGCCATGGAATTGCTGGGCCGCCTGCCGGGTTTGAGGGCTACTGATGACGGGAACATCAACCTGATGGGTAAAGGGGCTACGATTTACGTAGACGGCAAACCTACCAATTGGTCAGGAACGGATCTGGTGGCTTATCTGAAGTCTTTGCCCACAGATCTGCTGGATAAAATCGAACTGATGCCAAATCCACCGGCTAAGTACGATGCGGCCGGAAGCGGAGGGGTGATCAATATCATTACTAAAAAGAATAAACAACCGGGCTACAATGCTTCTGTTTCGGCGAATGCGGGAACGGGTGTTTACCGTAAGGTCAATGGTTCGCTGAATATGAATTACCGGGTAGGCAAGCTAAATTTGTTTGCCAATGCCGGCGCAGGGAGCCCCAAGGATTTCGAAAATGCTTCGGCGTTAAGACGGTTCCTGAATGCAGATGGTTCAGCTGCTTCGATACTGGAGCAGGAGAGCGAAATTGCTTATACCCGCAACACGGGAAATGTCAAGCTGGGTGCAGATTATTACCTCAATAAAAAAGCTACGGTTGGCGTGATATGGAATACGAACCGCAACTCGCTCCTCGAAAGAGGTGACAACCGTAATCTGATGCGCGGTGGCGTATACCAGCTGGATTCTGTCATTTACTCTGCGAATGACGCGAACAGCAAGTTCAGGAACAATTTGGTGAATGTGAATATGGTCCATCTGTTTGACTCCCTGGGTACGGAGTGGAGTATTGATCTGGACTACGGTAAGTACCAGACACAAATTGACCAGATCTTTGGCAACCGCACTTTTTCTCCGCAGGATGTGCTGCTGAACAGTCAAAGAATCCGCGGTACGCTTCCGCGTAAGATTGGGATTTATTCAGCAAAGACGGATTTATCTTTACCCCTTAAGTATGGTTTAAAACTGAATACAGGACTGAAAATGAGCAAAGTCAGCACGGACAACAAAGCGGATTATTTTACCGGCGACAGGGCATTTGAGCAGCCGGACTATAACCGCAGCAATACGTTCTTGTATAATGAAAGCATTGCAGCAGCTTATCTGGAGGGGTATACGGAGTTCAAAAGGTTTGGTGTGAAAGCTGGGCTGAGAGCAGAACGGACGGCGTCTGAGGGTCACCAGCTTGGCAACGCACTGGCAGCTGATTCGTCTTTTAACAGAACTTATCTGAATGTATTTCCTACATTGTTTGTTTCTTTTAAACCAGACTCTGCAAACAGGAACCAGTTTTTCTTTAATTATGGCAGACGAATCGGGCGGCCTGGTTATGATAAGCTCAATCCTTTTCTGTCGCTGGTGCAGCGCTATAACCAGGTGGCCGGGAATCCATTTCTGAGGCCTGATTTCACCAATACTTTTGAGTTGACCCATGTGTTTAAGGAGCAGTTGAACACCATTGTTTATTATTCTGAGCTGTCCAATGTCAGCAGTGAGGTCATCAGTCCTGTGGGCGATGTTTATGTAAGGCGTCCGGCCAATACGGGCAATGTTCGCATCACAGGTGCGATGGTCACTTACAACAGGGACATTTTTAAATGGTGGAATGCGGATTTTTCTGTTAATCCGGAAAGGGTACACATGGACGTATTGCTGGCCGGAAAGCGTGTGGATACCGTTTATTTTGCCCATTCGTTTAACTGGTTCAACCGTTTTACGTTGAGCAAAGACTGCTCTGCGGAAGTTGTGATGAACTGGGGCGGCAGGTCATTCTCGGGACAAAATACAAGTTCCGGCACCGCTGCATTGCGTGCAGGTATCAAACAGCAGATGTTCAAGGGCAATGCTTCATTGGGCCTGAGCGGCAGTGACTTGTTTTATTCTGTGCGCACCAGGGGAAGAGTCCTGAATGTTACTGGCTCTGATGGCAGCTACCGAAACCGTAAGGACAGCAGATCGGTGATGCTTTCGTTTAGTTACAGGATCAGCCGGAATGCGAAAGACAATAAGCGATTGAGGGACCGGAACGGCGCAAGGGACGAGCAGAACAGGGTAATTAATCCCTGAGACTGCCTGCGCCTGCCTCCTACCTGATTCCTTTTTGCTTCATGAAATCGAGCTCTTCTTTGAGGATATGATCGTCATCTATAGCTGGTGCTGTTTTTAAATCTACCAGCTTAAGTTCGTCCATGATGTCGACAAAGTTTTTGTAATTGGCGCCGCTGGTTGGTTTGATGATGATGTATAATGGTTTTTTCCGGTCATTGTGGTTTGCTTTGGCAACCATTTCCTGATTGGCAATAATGGACTTCCTGATCTGACTGAAGTCTTCTATTGTAGGTGTGCTTTTACCCGGTTCGCCCATGTACCAGGCGATCTTGTCGTTTGCGCCGAGCAGGATAGTCATGGTCCGGGAAGCGGGCCATGGTAGCTGTTTGTCATTGATGGGTTCGTCTGGCTTGGCAACATCCATTGCCACCGGCTTGGACAACGAGGTGGTGAGCATAAAAAATGCCAGATCAACCATTGCAGTAAGGTCTACTTTCGGTACTGATCTACTGGTTCGGGATAAGCTTAATTCAGCCATGATCGTTTTGGTTTAGTTTTAAACTATGATGCAGGATCTGGCTTAATTCCATAACTAAAAAAAGTCTTTGCCGGTACGAGATTTAACTTCCCGGCCCGCTCAGGCTTGCTTTGACCGTTTCCCTGTTTTGCCTGGAGATGGGGACTTTTTGAAGGTTTTCCAGCAGCAGCGTGCCCCCGTCTTCTTTGAGATAGCTTTTGACATATTGCGGATTGACCAGATGGGATTGGTGTGTGCGAATAAAATCGTGAGGTTTGAGCAGATCGGCAAAGTCCTTTAGTGTTTTGCAGACCAGTACCTGCTCCTGGTTTTGCAAATGGAAGGTGGTGTAATTGTTGGTCGCCTCGCAACGGATGACATCGCTGATCCTGACATACATGGTTTCTTTTAACGTAGGCAGCGCGATTTTGGGACTTCCCTTCTGCCCTACTTTGAGGTACTCCAGCAGGTTGTCGATGTTCCTGCTTTGTTTGCTGAGCTGTATCCTTTGTTTCGCTTTTTCAATGGCGAGCTTAAACTCTTCAATATTGATGGGTTTGAGCAGGTAATCCAGCGCTGAAAACTTGATGGCTTGTATGCCATATTTGTCGTATGCGGTAATGAAGATGACTTCAAAGTTGACTCCGGGCAGAGCGGAGAGCAGATCAAAGCCGGATTTCTCCGGCATTTGAATGTCTAAAAAAACCAGGTCAGGCTCATGTTCCCGGATCAGCTTAGCACCGGCTTCGGCGTTGTCTGCAGTACCTGCTATAAATACATCTGCACTGTACTTGTCAATAATGAGCTGAAGGTTTTCTATATTATTGGGTTCGTCGTCTATGATCAGGGCTTTTATCTTCATGATATCCAGTTTGATAAGCGTATGGTCACCAATGTACCGGTATCACCCGGGCTGAGGTGTAAAGATAGTTGATCTTTGTACAATTGGTTTAATAGCGTGATCCTTTCTTCGCTGAGTTTTAGGCCATAACCAGTCGTGCCTGCTCTTTTGTTAAATCCTTTGCCATTGTCCTGGATGCTCAGTACCATATCTTTGTGTTCTGTCTTCATTTTTATGGAGAGTATTCCCATTTCTTTTAAGCCGGATATGCCATGTTTAACCGCATTCTCCACAAATGGCTGAAGGAGCATGGCCGGGATTTCGATGTTGGCCTGGTTGAGGTTTTCATCGACGAGAATGTCATATTTAAAATTGAACCTGAGCCGTTCCATTTGCAGGTAGTCATTGAGCAGTTTGACCTCTTCTTCCAGACTGATCAGCTCTTCATTGTTGCTGTCCAGCACCTGCCGGGTTAAACCAGCGAATTTAGAGAGGTAAAAATTGGCGTCTTCTATGTTGTTTTTGTTGATCAGGTTTTGGATGGATGTGAGTGCGTTGAACATGAAATGCGGGTTGAGCTGACTGCGGATGGATTTGAGTTTGAGTCCGGCCAGTTGTTTTTCCTGTGCGGATTTTTGCAGCCTTTCTTTGCTCCGCTTGTGGTACCGGAGGAAGATCAGCCCCCCTATAACAAGGATGACCACCGCGACAATGATGACCTGCTCAGTGCTTGGCTTTTTAAACTGAAAAGGCTGTGGCATGACTTCGAAGGGAATGCGAAGTATGTCCTTTTTTGCTAGGGGACCATACCGGTCACCGCGATTGACTAAGATCTCGTATTTACCGGGATAATCGAAATGGTCTTTGTATATCATGTAGGAATTCTCTATCATCTCAAGTTCAAGAAAGCGATAATCAGTTTTGTAATTCTCGCTGTCAATGCGACGAAGTGCAATGGAGTAAGGCAGACCAAAATGATCATTGAAAAACAACTGGATGTCTTCAATCTCTTTCTGTTTAAACTTAAAGTCAGCTGGAATATTTGTTTTGGGATCGAACTCTTTTGCGTATTCGCTGCCTTTCAGCTTGCCATATTCTAATCTGCCATTTCTTCTGGCAAATATGGAAATCCCCTGAAGTGTTGGCTTCAGAGTGGTACGCCAATCGAAAATAACCCCTTCTCTGATGCTGTAATCTTTGACATTCTTCACTTCAACAAGTAACAGTTTGCCGGGTTTCCGAAATCTGCCAATAAAGCCATAAGGTTGTTTGGCTCCATAGTTCTGTTCCAGCTTCGGGATTTTAGACCAGGGTACGATCTCCGTGCTGTCATTTTCCACGACCCGGTAGCGGTAATCTGCAATATTTTTTTTGTTGATTCCCATAGCAACAACGACCCCGTCCGATCCGTCGGGGATGAAATAACTGAGGTAGGATTTGGAAAGAGTCTTTACATATAACGGCATCCGGAATAGTCTGTCAGGATTTAATTTTACACCCAGGAGAATGGGACTTTTAGGCATTTTGTTTTCCATGTTTCCCATATCTACATATACCTGCCCTATAGCGGTATCAGGTATATGTATTATATTCATCGCTATTTGACCATCAAAGATACCCGTGAAGTCAAAATTAAAGTTGTTGCCAAACCGGTCTGCCGACTGAGCGTGAGATCTTGAGGGATTCCAGATGAGCAAGCCAAGATAAAACAAAAGTAAAGCGCAATTTTTCATGATGTTTAAGTATAAGGGTTAATTGTTACATCACAAAAATGTATTTTACAGCTTAGGCAGGCAATACAGATTGAGTAACTGGCAGAAATGGGCTAGAATTTGTAAATTAGCATTTTATCTCTCAAGCTTGTTATGTACCAATCTGCAAAATTCAAAGCCAAGGCCCAGGCTGAAGTCCTGAAGTTTATGAATAAAAATCCATTCATCACCCTGATAGGTCATGACGGTGAGTTTCCTGTTGCGACACAGATTCCGGTGCAGCTGAATGAAGACAAAGAAGGCCGCCTGGTGCTACATGGCCACATGATGAAAAACACGGATCATTATGAGGCATTGTTGAAGAACCCTAATGCCCTTGCCCTTTTCACTGGCCCGCATACTTATGTCAGCGCATCAGTTTATACCAAACCCGCTGCAGCTTCTACATGGAATTACATGACCGTACACGCCAAAGGAAGTATTAAATTTTTAGATGCTGCAGGCACTTATGAGGCGATAAAAAAGCTAACAGACCAATATGAAGACCCGGCAAACAGCCCTGCTGCATTTCACAAAATGGATGAGGCCTATATCCAAAGACTGCTTCCTGCTATTGCTGGTTTTGAGCTTACTGTCGAAACGCTGGACCATGTGTTCAAGCTGAGCCAGAACCATCCGCAGGAGAACAGGGATGCGATAGTTGCCAATCTTTCAGGTAGCGGTGATCCGGATGCATTAAAAATTGCCGGGGCAATGAAATAAAAACTATTTGTCTTGCAGCTGGTAGATCACCCAAACTGCACTTGCGGCTTCGCCCAATTTATTTCATTGCAATCTGCTGATCATCGATGTCGCACATCTCCTTGTAAAAGACCTTGAACTGATCGACCTTATCCAGAGGCACAAAATCTTTCTTCATTACAAAGCTGCGCTTTAGCACGAGCTTACCGTTACTTTCCGAAGTTTGCAACTGGTAATCAGCAAACTCATTGCTCAGTTTAACAGTTTTAACCGCTTCAACGATCTTCTTTCCGGCAGGGAGTTCGAGCAGCAGCTCCTGATTGCATTCATCCACACCAAAGAGCTGCACCAAATCGATACCAAAATAGCGCTGTGTAACCATCTTCAGGTTTGTCGCATACGCCTTGCCCGACCACGGAAGCGAAAAGATTGACATACCCGCTACAGTTTTACTTACATTTAAGAGTTTATAAGCACTCTCCGTACCCACTGTATCTGAAAAGTTTTTTTTGGGATCAAGATTGGTAAATTTGAGTATACTAACCTCATTTTCCGGATAGGAACCGGCAAGCTGTTCCTTCATTTTCTTAACCTGGTCTGAGCTGCTCAGATCACTAAACTCGGTTCTCAGGAAACTGCTCACAGATCCTGTGTTCCAATTCTTCTCAGATATGACCATATCCTTCTCTTCCAGTTTCACAAAGGTATTATAGCCCATAATGTTTCTTCCTCTTTCGGCCGGACTGAATTTAGCCAGTTTGCTTTCCGGTTTACCGATTTCAAGTACATTAGAACCCAGGAAGGAATTACCGAACGTATTGAATGGAAGGGTTCCTGAGGTCAGCTCTACCCAATAGTCCTTGTTGTCAATGGATGCCTTCGCAATGCAATGATTAAACTCCATACTTGGTAGCAGCAGTGTATTTTGCCCCCTGTCCCTGGTATTTGCCAATGCCAGGTTAGCATTAATGTCCGCTTCCTTGCACATTGCAACAAAAAGCGTAGATACGTCCTTGCAATCGCCGATCCTGGTGTTAATAACGGCAGAGGGGTTTTGAGGAACAATACCACTTTGCCTGAAACCGACTGAACTATAGGCGATATTGGTTGTGATGTATTTGTAGATCATTTTAACCTTTTCCAACTGGCTCAAACTCTGCTTACCTGCAAAAAGGTCGTTTACCACTTTACGAATTTCATAGCTGCTCCTGGCCTTTGCAGAAGCTATATTGTCGTACCAGTGAGAGATAAAATTCCAGTCGGGGATCGTCGAGATATAAAGGACATTGGCAACGTCATCCATCGCCGGCATCTTGTCTTCATAACGGAGTGATGGCTGTCTGGTCTTCTGCCAGACATAAAGATCGAATTCGTCACGCACAGTTTTCTCTGGCTTTATTTCCTGCTGGGAGAATAAATGCTTAAAAATTTTCTCCTTGTGGACCAGCAGCGAATATTTGATGTTTGCATGTGGCAGCCCGTCGCTGAAATAGAATGTGTCCCAGAAATGAGATGACATTGCTCCAATGTGGAAGTTTTCCATCTTATAACGGATGTTTACAAAATCGCCAACTTCCAGGTTTGTAAATACCAGCTGATTTTGATCGGTTTCAGCAGGAACCTTACTTCCATTGGCTTTGATGACTTCAGCAACCTCTATATACAGATTCTGATCATTATTGTATCCAATGCTATATTCCTTCATGTTCTCCAGGCCTGTCTGTGTAAGGATCTTAGCGGTAATGAAGTGTTTTTCTTCCGAACCACCATCCTTATAGACAACTTTTTGCACTTCATTATTCAACATGACAACATGGTCATCCGGATAATCGCTCTTTGAAGGCGCCTTTGCGATGAGGTCCTTTATATCCGGCTGTACGAAGTAATCAAAAACATATTTTTTACCCTGCAATTCGCGAAGCGACTTTATCGCTTCATAATTGTTAGGGCTGATCCTTAAAGCGGTCTCGTAAGCGGTAATACTTTTTTCTTTGGCTTTTGCAAGTTTGTACAACTGACCCAGCTCCTCATAGACTCCCGCATTGTTCGGGTCTATTTCCAGCGACTGCTTATACAGTTTTTCAGCCTCATCGTATTTTTGCAGATTCGTATAGATGGCGGCAAGATCGGTATAAATGGCGTATCCGATCGGGTCTCCTTCAATTTCTTTACGGTAAATGGCAATGCCTTTGTCAGTCTGCCCCTTTTCAATATAGAGCTTGGCAACGTATTTGGCAGAAGCATAGTCATCATTGGTATCTATATATTTCTGAAGCACGGCCATCGCATCCGGATTGTTCCTGAACTGCGACTCTATCAGGTATTTCAGTTCAACGATCTTCGGGATATTATTAAATTTAGGGTAAACACGCTCGACGAGCTCCATCACCTCCGGCTCCTTCTTCTGCTTTACAAGTATATTTAGCTTCTTGAGCAGCACACTTTCATCTTCTCCGTAAATCTTTTCGAGTTTAGCCAGCACTTCGCTAGCCTTCACATCATCGTTTTGAGACAGATGTTCATTGTATTTGAGTTCTAATGCCAGGAGGGACTCCGGGTCGTGCTGTTTGATCTCTTCGTTTAAGGTTTCAATCCCTGTCCTGTTATCAGCCTTGTTAAAGAGGTTGATCAGCAAAAGGTTAAGATAAGTGCTTTCAGGAAACTTCGACTTTAGCTGTTCCAGTAGTAAGCGTGCTTCGAAGATATTACCCTGATGAAGGTATAGTTTAGCAAGCATCAGCTGGCTGAAGTAAGTTCCGGACTGACCTTTTAAACCGTCTTCAAAATATTGAAACCCGGGCGATTTTACCAACGCCGCAACTGAAGCACCGGCCTTTGTATAAGGCTTTGGTTCACTGCTGGTGGTCAGCTGAGGAAGCGGCCGGCCATTAACGTCTGTTACCCTTACCATAAAATTCGACCTGCCTGCGTAGCTTTCTCCTACCTGCACCAGTATCCTGTTGTATCCCTTGCTTAGTTTGACGTTTGATATATAAGAATCCAGATCATTGTTGCGTTCTTCTGCCTCGCTGATTAGCAGCTGGTCATTGACCCATACCTTCACAGAACCAGAAACCCCAACCCGGATCTGTGCATTTACTTCCTCCGGGACATTCAGAAAGGTCTGAGCAAATTGAATTGCGTTGTGGTAGGCGTTATAATATGTAAAATCGAACCAGCGATCGTGACGGATGTGGGGTACCGTCCTCCAGCTAAACTTTCTATTCATTTTACCGGTAAACACGTAATTGGTCTCGGGATGGGCAATCACATCGTATTGCTTATCGAACCCACTGGTAGAGATATTTTCATACTCCCCCGTGATCAGCCAGTTCTCCAGTTCGCCAAGATTTGCAAAATAGGAGTCGGCTTCCTTAAATTGTTTCAACTGCTGGTAATGGGCCCCCAGCAACGAAAATGCCATTGCATTCAGTGCCCCGTCAACATCTTTTCTTGTAGACAATTTCCTGTAGAATTCAAGCTGTTCTGCCGATTTTATGCGTCCGGAATAATTGGCCGGATCGCTCCATAGTGCAATCAGATAAGGCGTCGGGTTCTTGGATGTGCCTGCCAGCTTGTTGAGATAAGAAAATCCCTCGGCATCAGGTCTGTCAACCTGGCCTATCATAGCCAGGGCTACAAGCGCCTCGTCGGCTGTAGCGGGGTTAAGTGTCTGTTTGTTGAAAAAAGAACGCGCATTAGTATGGTCATTTTTAAGAAAAAACTCCCAACCTATATTTAAATTTGTTTGCGCGTGAGCAGTGAGAGCCACTAAAAAAATGAGAAATGTTAATTTAAACTTCATGGCGTAATTATATAAAAAAACAAATTTTTAACCAAATTTGAATTTGCCTTCTATTTATTTTTTTAAATAATTAGAAGAGCCAGCCGCTTTATTGCTCTGGTTTCGCCAACGGATATCCCTTACTGATCCAGTCAGTTTTTAAATTGGTGCTCAGGTTTAGCAAATAGGGTTTTGAAAATTTCTGTGCTTTGAGCAATTGAAAGGCAGGCCTGATGTTCGGGCATTTATCGAAGGGACAGCAGCCACAATACACCACGATCATTTCATCTTTCGGGCTTGTCTTAATTGCCTGGGCGAACTTTTGCAGGCTTTCTTTTTTGCTGGCAGCGCCAACATTGATTGCTCCTTTGATGTCCTGCACTACACCAATGTTGTAAATGCGTACTTTTTGATTGCTGCTGATCATCTTGGCCAGTATGCCGGGCTGCAGCAGTTCATTCACAGTCCAGGGATTGCTTTGCAACGCGCCGGGATTGACGGCCTGGGCATTCAATTTACTTGCGACAACACACAAAAGCATGACAACAAATGAAATGTTAAAAGCTGATTTTTTCATACGATCCAAGATACGAAATTTTGAGCTCTAATCATCTAAGGTAGTTTATCGACAATTTTCTTCTGAAAACCATTGATAATAATTATCAGCTGCTCCTAATCAAAAAAACAAAATATGCGAAAGATATCGCTCCCTTTAACTTATTTTAACAATTGCCTGATCAGTGTGCTGGTGAAGCAGGAGAAGCAGCAACATAGACCCATGCCGTTCTTCCGGACCTGAATGTCAGTTTTTCCCTTTTATAGGCGTCTGTCTCATAGCCGTCTGCTGCCAGCAGTTCTTCAGGTGTGATTTCGAAAATTATGCCGTCGATGGCATCAGTTTCCTGTTCTGAGGGGATAGCAATCAGGTGATATTCCTGCTCACTCTTGCTGAGCACATCTTCATCTGTGATTCTAACGGTCGATAGTTTATAGCCTTTTAGGGTGTCGTTTGAGCCTTGTAGCAACCGCCCGAATGTTTCGAGCTGTACTTTATCTTTTTGAAGTGTTCCGTAGGAGAATAGGTATTCGTTCATGTAACAGCAAAATTTTTGAGATAAAGGTAGAGAATTATTACCTTACTGATTCTAACAACCATCTCAATGAAACGCTTAATCTTAACCGGGCTTTTGTCTGTTCTGTTTTTCTCTCTTTTTGCACAGGCCGAACGTGCCGCCACTGTGACCACAACAAGAGTAACTATAAAAGGGTCAGATCTTCAAAAAATGTTTGGCAACGTCAAAATTACTGACCCCAGGTTCTATGACGGCGCTGGTAATGTAGTCGATTCTGCGAAGGCAGTGGCGCTGTTGAAAACCTACGAGTACATGCTGGGCTGGAAAAAAAATGATCAGGGCGAGTATAAAAAACTGTTAACCAAGATAAATCCTGCACGTCAGGCTGTATCAGATTCCGCTACGAAAAGCGCATTGCGGCCGAAAAATCCGAAGCTGCAGGAAGGAGCAATACTGGACCTGAGGCCTTTAAATAAAGACATTGACCGTAAATCATTTGACGGAAAAGCAGTCATGCTGATCTTCTGGTGTGATGGCTGTTTTGCAGGGAGCACGCCTGATGCCTACTCGGCAGTCAATGAGGTGTTGTCCATGTACTTTAATCCAGACAAGCTGGAAATACTGACGATCACGCACCACCCGACAGATGTTGCCAAAGAGGCACTCAAGAAAAACCCGATCGTAAATACGCAGCATATTGTGGACGCGGGAGCCGTAACCAGTGCATATGAAACTGAAAACAGGCCAGTTATTGTACTCACCGATAAAAATCATAAGATCGTCTATTCAATCACCAATAATGCGATGATGACGCCGCGCATACTCTACAAAACCTTCAAAGAGATCTTATAGTCATCCGCAAAACAAAAGCCCCGGGTCTCCCCAGGGCTTTGCCAGTTTATTTACAAGGATTATGATTTTATACTTCTCACTGTGGTGTTGCCACCTCCGTCAAGGGTCAGGTTTACCGGCTTGTTACTGGTCCAGGATCCTTTGGTAAAATCGGGCACATCTACACTCGAAGAGCGCTTGGCCACTGATTTTTCACTTAAAGGAAGGATGCAGCTCCATGCTGCAGCATCATAAACATCCTGATCTAACGGAAGGCCGTTCCTTAAACAATCTATCAGGCGCCAGTCCATGATGAAGTCCATACCGCCGTGGCCGCCAACTTTTTTTGCGATGTCGCCTACGTGTTTGATTAGTGGTGGTGTATGGGTCTCATATAATTCTTTCAAATCGGCTTCTTTGACTCTTTCTTCGCCGAAAGATATGCGTTCTGGTTCCGGCCACTTACTGGCAAAACCCTTTGTTCCGCTTAACAAATGGATTCTGGAATAGATCCTTGGTGAGGTCACATCGTGCTGGATCATCATCGTCTTGCCTTTGGCTGTCCTGATAGTGGTCGTATTCATATTGCCCCGGTATTTTTTGCCTACAAACTGCTTGTAGAACTCGTCTTTTTTCGCTCTTTCCTCTGCTTCTTTTCCCATCTGGAAATCATTGGTCGACATCGAAACCAGGTAGTCCATTTTGTCGCCCCGGTTGATGTTTAAACATTGCGCAATCGGTCCCAAACCATGTGTAGGATACAAGTTCCCGCTGCTTCCGATATTTTGTTTGAGCCTCCACATGTCATAATAGCCATTTTTATCAAAATTCAAGTCAAGCAAATTGTGGATATATGCACCTTCCGCATGGACCAGCTCTCCAAACAATCCCTGACGGGCCATGTTCAGGGTCAGCATTTCAAAAAAGTCATAGCAGCAGTTTTCAAGCATCATACAATGCTTCCTGGTCTTTTCTGAGGTTTGTACCAGTTGCCAGCATTCATCAATCGTCAGCGCTGCCGGAACTTCTGTTGCGACGTGCTTGCCGTGTTCCATGGCGTACACAGCTATTGGGGTATGCAGATACCATGGAGTACAGGAATAGATCAGATCCAGGTCTTCCTTCTCTATCATCTCTTTCCAGCCGTTTTCACCTGAATATTCTTTTGCTTTTGGCAATCCTTTATCTGTTAAATATTTTTGTGCTTTTGTCGCTCTTTCCGGAAGCTTGTCGCAAAGTGCTTTAATTTCTACGCCTTCTATCATCGACATTCTGCTCACCGCACCCGGGCCCCTCATTCCCAGTCCAACAATACCGATCCTTACTTTGTCTATCTTTGGCGCAGCATATCCGCTCATGTTAAACCCTGGGGCGCTGCTGCGATGTTCTGGTGTTGATAGTATTTCCTCTTTATTTGTGCCTTCTGTTGCAAAAGATGGCAGGCCTACGGCCATGGCGCTTGTTCCTAAGGCAAGCTGCTGTAAAAATTTTCTGCGGTTTGGTTTCATTTTATGAGTTTTGGCTGGTTAAAAAAAAGTCCGGTGTTGATTCCCAGATTAACAAAACTAAATTATCAAATTTAAAACCATTACCAGAATCAAAAGAAGCACAAACGTTTGCGTTAGATTAACTTTTGAAAAAGACTAGCGTGTCGCCAGTATAAACAATCTGGGGAATGGCAATAAAACGCTTCCGTCAGCATAAGCCGGGTAAGCTTTTTCAATTGCTGAAGTGTAGGCATCCAGGTATGCGGTTTGCTCGCCGGCATCTAAGGGATCAAGAAACGGGCGCAGCCCGGTTGCTTTGAACCATTCTACAATTGCCTTTGCACCTCCGGACAGTGGATGATAATAAGTGGTTCGCCAGATGTTAAGCGAAGCGGCTTCGGGCTTTAGGATTTGGTAGTACCAATCGGGGCTTTGGCGCGCAACTCTTTCTGCTGCATATTCAATTTTTTTTTCCCAGGGACCTTCTGCAGCGGTTGTACGCATTAAGCGGTGTGTCGGTTCATTATAATTATCGGGCATCTGCACCGCCAGGCTTCCGCCTTCTGTTAATTTTGCAATCAGCCGGGGGAACAGCTGCGCATGATCCGGCACCCATTGCAGTGCAGCATTGGCCAAAATGATGTCATATTTGTCTTCTGTTTGCCAGTTCGAAATGTCGGCAATTTCAAAGGAAATGCCAGGCAGTCTTTTGCGGGCTGCGCTGATCATATCCCGGGAACTATCGATGCCAGATATTAAAGCGTCCGGGTACTGATGACGGATCAGTTCTGTTGAGTTTCCCGGTCCGCATCCGATGTCGATTGCTTTTCTTACCCGGTCAGTTGAAATATGGGCAAGCAAATCTTTGACCGGCCGGTTCCGCTCTTTCTCAAATTTAGTGTATTGTCCGGCAGACCAGGTGTCGGCTTTGGTTTTCCCAGGTAGCTCCATAATGATTATATTATTACCAAATTACGCATTATATTGCAGCAAAATCAACATCCATGTATACTTATAAGCTCTCACTAGACGATATTCTAAATCCGCTGCTTTATGACATCTCCACCAATGAAAAGAAAATTGCGAAAAGGAAAAGGTCCTTTTGGTATGTCATTGCGATGACTGCTATAATAGGTATAGGAGGCTTTATATTTAAAGATCTTTTTATTGGTTTTACTTTTCTCGCTATCGCGGTGTTGTACCTTTTTTTTGGCAATTGGTATACCAGGCTTGCTTACAAAAGAGCGCTCAGAAGATCTATCAGAAAGAACTATTCTTCACTAGCCGGTTCAGCCATAAACCTGGAGATCAACGATGACCATTTGTACATTGGTACAGAAAGTGGTGATGCCGGTTATCCGTTCTCTTCATTCTTAATGGTCTCTGAGACCTACGCCTACTTCATGATCAAACTCGATAATGACCAGATCCTCGGCATCCCAAAATTCAGTATGGAACTGGAACAGGGTATTAAAAAAATGACCGCTGATCATAACATCCCTTACCGCGAACATCCGGACTGGAAATACTTTCCTTCCATCACGACAACATCATAATATCGGTGATTGTGTGTGTGAACGAAACTGTGGTTTTACCTTTGCCTGTATGAAAGTTGACATTTGGTCGGACGTGCGCTGCCCGTTCTGTTATATAGGAAAAAGAAAATTTGAAACTGCTCTGGCTCAGTTTGAACACAAGGACCAGGTTGAAGTAGAGTGGCACAGCTTTGAGCTGGATCCAAATGCAGAAACCAAACCAGACGCCGATCCCGTGGATTATCTGGCCGACCGCTATGGCCGACCTCGGGAGTGGGCGGAAGAAATGCATGAAAATGTGACCCTGACCGCAGCAGAGGTTGGGCTGAAGTTTAACCTTGGTATTTCTGTGGTGGCCAATTCTTTTGATGCCCACCGCCTTATCCAGCTTGCTAAAACTGAAGGGCTTGGCGATGCTATTGAAGAACTTTTATTTGAAGCTTTTTTTACCGGTGGCAAAGATATCAGCGACCATCAGACGCTGGTAGAAATAGGCACGGCTGCAGGCCTGGATAAAGTAACAGTAGAGACGATGCTGCGTGGTACTGACTTTACCGACGAGGTACGCTATGATGAGCAGACCGCACAAAACATTGGCGTAAGAGGTGTACCTTTTTTTGTATTCGACCAAAAACTTGGCGTATCAGGTGCGCAACCGCCTGAAACTTTTCTGGGCGCCTTGCAGCAAGCCTGGGCAGGCTAAAAAGAAAGTAAGTTATGCTGAGGATTTTGTATATTTATAAAGGACCAACCTTTAATATGTTCATCCGATTATTATGCGCAGAATATCAAATTACCTTCTAGCAGTACTTGCATTAGCATTTACTGCGATAATCGTCATGGCTTTCACAGCTAAAAGCACAAACGGTAAAGCTTCAAAAAATGAAAAATGGAAAACAGGCATCGCGCTGTATTCATTCAACCGTTACCCCTTCAGGAAAGCCCTCTCTTTATCAAAAGAATCTGAGGTAAAGTTTGTCGAGGGATTTTCCTTTCACAATATGGGACCAGATTTTGACAATAAAACAATGGGGGGCCTGGACGCAAGCGGAGTTGCCTTAGTAAAAAAAATGCTGAAGGACAATGGCCTCTCTATGTCGTCTATATATGTTTCTGATGCAAAAAATGCTACAGAATGGAAGAAGTTTTTTGATATGGGGCGTGAACTGGGTATTAAATACCTGGTCTGTGAACCGTCTAAGTCGCAGTGGAACACAATAGACAGTCTGGCTGGGATCTACAATATCAAAATAGCCATTCATGAGCATAAAAAAGGGAGCAGCATCTACTGGCATCCGGATTCAGTCCTTGCGGCAATCAAGGGTCATAAAAATATTGGTGCCTGCGCCGATCTCGGTCACTGGGTAAGAAGCGGTCTTGACCCGGTAAAATGCCTCAAAATGCTGGATGGTCACATCATAGGCATTCATCTGAAAGACATTGACAAGTCAGATCATGAAACAGATGTAGATCTTGGAACAGGATCAATAGATTATCCGGCAGTGGTCAAAGAACTGAGGCGACAAAAATTTTCCGGATATGCGCATGTGGAATGCGAGCACAATATGGAAGACAACCAGAAAATCGTGAAAGCGGCTGTTCAGCATTTTAATACCGTCAATTAACAATGGAAGAGATACAAACTGTACATCCTGTAAACCGCGCAGAATGGAGGGCATGGTTGGAGAAGAACCACAACCCAGACCGCACTCGATGAAAAGATGGCCTCATTATAACTACGTTCTTCTTGCCGGAATTTCAGCGGTATTTGTTTTTCATAGTGCTACTATAAAAACTAAAGCACCTGCGGATGAAAAGCAATGGTCAGAATATCTTGGGGGGCCGGACCGCAACCACTACTCTCCGCTTTCACAGATCAATACCACCAATGTTTCTAAGCTTCAAAAGGTCTGGGAATACAAGTCCGCGGATTCTGGTCAGGTACAGTGCAACCCGATTATTGTCAACAATGTGCTGTACGGTGTAACGGCAACTAACCAGATTTTTGCCCTCGACGCTGCTACAGGAAAAGAGAAATGGAAATATATACAGAAAGGTGAAGTTACCTCAAATACCAACCGTGGTGTAACCTACTGGCAGGAGGGATTAGATAAGCGCATACTTTATGCCTATAATTCTTCTCTTTATGCTTTGGATGCCGAAACCGGAGAACCTATAATGTCTTTTGGAGACCATGGGGCGGTGAGTCTGAAAAGCGGACTGGAAGCCGGCGCCAGGGACAGGTTTGTCATCTCCAATACGCCGGGGACTTTATTTGAAGACCTCATTGTGATGCCACTCAGATTAGGTGAAGAGGATGGTGCGGCTATGGGTTATATTCAGGCTTTTAATGTGAAAACCGGAAAACTGGTCTGGGTATTTAAAACTATCCCCGATCCGGGACAGCCGGGTGCCGATACCTGGCCTGCAGATGTAAAGAAAAAAGGCGAAGTGGGCGCGGCCAACAACTGGTCGGGCATGGCCATAGACCGCAAAAGGGAAATCTTGTTTGTGCCAACTGGTTCGGCTGCTTTTGATTTCTATGGCGGCAACCGAAAAGGTAAAAATCTGTATGCCAATTGCCTGCTGGCTTTAAACGCCCGGACGGGCAAATACATCTGGCATTACCAGATCGTACATCATGATGTCTGGGACAGGGACTTGCCCGCCCCACCCAATCTGGTGAAGGTAAAACACAAAGGAAAAACTACCGACGCGGTGGCGCAGGTGACTAAACATGGTTATGTCTTTCTTTTTGAACGAACTACCGGCAAGCCACTGTTCCCAATTGATGAGAAACCATTTCCGACTTCTGACGTGCCGGGGGAAAAAACCTGGCCTACACAACCGGTCCCAAGAGTTCCGGCGCCGTTTGCAAGGCAGACAATTTCTGAGAAGGACATCAGTACAATGGCTGAAAACAGAATCGAGCTGCTGGAAATATTTCGCAAAGCAAAAAAAGGGGTCTACAAGCCTTTAAGTTTATCTGTACCGACCATTTTACTTCCTGGTGCTGATGGTGGCGCAGAATGGGGCGGTGCGGCGGCAGACCCTAATGGGATCATGTATGTGAATTCCAATGAGATGCCATGGTTGTTTAGCCTGAGCAGGAAGCAAACTAATGATCAAAGTGATCTGACTGCGGGACATCTGCTATACAATAATCTATGCATTGGCTGTCACGGTCCGCAGCTGAAGGGCAATCCAACCAGCGGTTATCCTTCTCTTGTTAATATAAGGGCGCGGGCAGACCGGAAAGAAATCGGCAGACTGATCGCTACCGGAAAAGGCATGATGCCAGGCTTTACTTCCATCTCTGCAACGCAGAAACAAGCCATTATTGATTTTCTGTACAACGAGGAAAAGACTGAGGCGGCATCGGTATCAGCAGGACGCAAAACAGCTGTTACCGATAATCCATATAAATTTGATGGCTACAATAAATTCCTGGACAATAACGGTTATCCTGCTATCAACCCTCCCTGGGGCACATTGACTGCCATAGACCTGAATACCGGGAAACACCTGTGGCAAAAGCCACTGGGTGAACTAAAAGAACTTACGGCAAAGGGCATCGCACCAACGGGAACTGAAAATTACGGCGGACCAGTGGTCACCTCCGGCGGACTGCTGTTCATAGCCGCTACAAAGGACGGGATGTTTCGTGCGTTTGATAAAAAAAATGGAGAGATTCTTTGGGAAACTGAACTGCCGGCCGCTGGGTATGCCACCCCCGCTACTTATGAGGTTAATGGAAAACAGTACGTTGTAATTGCATGCGGAGGAGGTAAACTCGGCACAAAAAAAGGCGACAGTTATGTAGCCTACGCCCTAAAATAGTCCATTATTCAGACAGGCAGGGAAGGGTAAACCAGAATGTACTCCCCTTTCCGGGTTCACTTTCTGCCCCGATCTGACCACCGTGCTTCTTGACGATCTCTGAACTGATATAAAGCCCCAGTCCCAGTCCGGAATATTGCCTGCCGGTGGGATCTACGCGGTAATATCTTTCAAATAGATGAGGGATGACTTCTGGCTGTATACCAGGTCCCTTGTCTGTCACAGCTACTTTTGCCACAGCTCCGGAGCGCTCTACATTGATCAGGATCTCGAAAGACCCGTTGGCATATTTGATCGCATTGTTGATAAGATTGATGAGCACCTGCTCAATTTTGTAGGCGTCGACTTCAACGTCAAAGTTCTTATCCCCGCTCATTGTGATGTGATATTGATCTTCCAGTCTAAATTCGTCACAGCAACTGGCGATGAGTTCATAGAGGTTAAGGACTTTTTTATTCAAATGAAGTTGTCCGCCTGTAAATTTTGAAGCATTTAGCAAATCTTCTATCAATACACTCACGCGGTTCATACTCTTGTTGGCCTGCTCCATTAATTTATGAAATAGTTCAGACTCTGCTCCTGTATTTAATCTCCTCAGCAACTGAAGGGACGCCTTTAAACTGGTGATAGGCGTTTTGAGCTCATGACTGGCCACACTGATAAATTCGTCTTTCTGGTCAAAGACCTTGCGACGGTGCGTTACATCCATAAAAGTTGCAATACCGGAAGTGACCTTCCCCTTTTCATCTCTGACGGGCGCCGCATTTATTGAGATATAAAACCGCTCGCCATCTGCCGGCTGTATGCCGATCTCATAGTCATACACCGGTTGACCTCCACTTAAAGTGATGGCCACCGGGTGTTTATCTTCCGGTAAAACGTCTCCATCAAGTGTAACATTGGTCCAGCTGGTATCATTGTAAATATTTCTGATGTTTTCATCATCCTTCAATCCGAGAATTTTCTTTGCCATAGGATTTGCATAGATCACATTGCCTCCAAAATCAATAATGGTTACCCCTTCGGCCATAGTTTCCAGCACACGCGTCAACTGCTCCTGATTGTTGCGCAGTTCCTTTTCAATTAAATTTTTCTGGTAGATGCTGTTTTCGAGATCCTTTGTACGCAGTTTTACGGTGTCTTCAAGATGCAGGTTAAATTTTCTGGTGAGTGCCTGGGCAGCTTCCAGTTCTACGTTTTTTTGGTACAGCATACGCTGACTTTTCTTTTGTTCAGTGAGATCTGTAAGGATGATGCTCATAGACATTCCTTCATCAAGACTCAGTATGTTTAAGGAGATCTGTACGGGCACCAAATTGCCATGGATGCCAGACAGACTGAGCTCACCTTTGCTATTGTGCTGCCATGAACGCTCAAATAAACTTTCAAAATACAATCTGTCTGTCTCTGCTATGAAATTAACAAATGCATTACCGGTAATTTTTTCCAATGGGGTATCAAGCAGGGCACCAAACTGGGAATTGGCATACAAAATGTTTCCGGATGGGTTTAATGTCACTGCGCCTTCAGTCATCTGCTCTATAAAAATACGGTAGGTTTGATCGGCACTCTTAAGTGTAAATAACTGGTGCCCATGATCTGATTTCATCACAAGCGCATCAACTTCACCGTTTCTAATGGCATTTATAATATCAGCAGCCTCCTCAAGCTCAATTTCTTTACCTCGAAGTTCGGCCCTTAATCTTTCCAGCTCCGCCAATAGTTCCGTATGTGATCTGTTGTCTTTCAATCGCTAAATTTTAATATCAAGTTAAGCCTAATCCTCTTAAAACTTTCAATTTATCAGACATATCACCTATCAAACGTCTTTTAGGATCCGGGTACGATTTTATCAACATGGGAACAGCTGTTACATTTTCGCTCTTTACCAGCAGCGGCTGCTGATGGGCATCAATGATTTCCAGTTCATAGCGGTCAGTCAGGTATTCATTCAGAATACTCTGGAGGTTATTGATGGCCCTTACTGATACGGCAGAAGTTCCTGTTACAAATAATCTTAATTTGTAAACCGGGTTTTCCCGGCCATCCCAATTCGATTGTTTCTCCTCATTATATCCCATTATCTTGGCCGGATGTCTAGTCCTACAAGCACTTTTTCCTGATTAGAAAGATCGCCGATAATCTTGCGTACCGGTTCTGGCACCTTTTTCACCAATGTAGGTATCGCAAGGATCTGATCCCCCTCAGCGAGCTGAGGATGAACAAGCAAATCGATCACTTCTATATGGTATTCACCTTTCATATGCTCTTCGCAATATTTCTTCAAATTGCTCAGTGCAGTTACTGATTTCTGAGTCTTCCCGGCTACATATAGCCTCAATTCATATTTCTGTTCCAAACCTGTTCCCCTTACTTATTACTTTTGTTTCCTTTTATGGCTTCCTTCTTACCTTCTCTAAACTCTGTCATGAACTGACGCGTTTCCTGTGCAATTCCCCTTTTTATATCTTCTTCAATGTAAACCTTGTTGAGTTCTTCTTCAGTTGATTCAAATTCTGTTTTCAGGCTCTCTATCCGCGCCTCCAGCAATCTGCGCTTGCGTGTCAGTTCGCGATCCTTGCGGCTGATGGCATGAGTATGAAGCGCCTGTCCTGTTTGTTCCAGCAACTTCTGTGCCTCCCTCGCAGAACCAACGAGCACTCCTTCCGGTCCGAGGTATACATCCACCAGATCCAGACCATTATCAGTGATTATAAATTCCCTGATCTGGTTAGAATGCTGCATGCCCCTGGACTTGATTACATACAATCCCCGGTTACGTTCTCCATTCAGCTCAATATCTTTGATGAGCAACCAGGCATCGACCAGCGAGGACACCCCTTCATCTGTCTGATCACTCACAATGGTGTTCAGCGACAGCGCGGTAAACATTACTGTAATCTGCTCAGATTGCAGAAAATCAATTAACCTGACAAGCATGGATTTCACATCACTAACTGACCCGACAGTGATCAGATTAGTGATCGGGTCAAGCACTACTACCTGTGGCTTAAATTTACGAATGGCCTTATGTATAGATACCAGGTGCATCTCCAATCCATACAAGGTAGGTCTGGAGGCATAAAACTCCAATAAGCCCTTATCGATGTGTTTTTGCAGATCGATCCCGATAGACCTCATATTTCTGATGATCTGATTGGGTGATTCTTCAAATGCAAAATACAGGCTCCGTTCTTTTCTCTCACAGGCTTTATCAATAAAACTTGCAGCGAAGCTGGTTTTACCCGTACCCGCAGTTCCGGAAACCAGAACACTGCTCCCTTTATAAAAACCTCCCTTTCCAAGCATGCTGTCGAGAGGCTTGATACCAGAAGAAACGATCCCTGTTGAAACCTGCTTATTAAGTTTCAATGAAGTGACGGGCAATACCGAGATTCCTTCTTCATCTATAAGAAAAGGATATTCATTTGTACCGTGCATAGTGCCCCTGTACTTAATGACCCTCAACCGACGGGTTGAGATCTGATTGATGATCCTGTGATCAAGCAGAATGACGCAGTCCGAAACATACTCCTCCAGTCCTTGCCTGGTTAGTGTCTTTTCTCCTGTTTCACCGGTAATTATTGCTGTAACACCTTTCTCTTTGAGCCAGCTGAAAAGTCTTCTTAACTCAGCCCTTAGGATTCCTTCATTGGTTAACCCCGAAAACAAATTCTCGATAGTGTCCAGCACTACCCGCTTTGCACCGATACTGTCAATAGCGTAGCCCAGGCGGATGAAAAGGCCTTCCAGGTCGTATTCCCCGGTTTCTTCTATCTCAGTTTTGTCAACATGGACATAATCTATTTTTAATTTCTTTTGCTTTTGCAGCTGTTCGAGATCAAAACCAAGTGAGGTAACGTTAGCCGACAGCTCATCAGGTTTTTCCTCAAAGGCTATAAAAACTCCCGGTTCATTGTACTGTTCAGCTCCTCTAACTATAAATTCCAGGGCAAATAAGGTTTTGCCACAACCTGGTCCGCCGCAAATCAGCGTGGGTCTTCCGGTAGGTAGCCCACCTAGTGTGACCTCGTCAAGACCAGGTATTCCGGTAGGTGTTTTTTGCAGTTCGGTCTGATCAGCTGATTTTTTTAAATGCGCAATTTTTTTTGACATAAATGTTCCCCAATACTTGTAATGCGTTATAGATATCTTATAACCTTGCTAAATTAAGTATTGGAACAATAAGGAGTGCTGAAATGTTTTAAAGTTTAGAAATAACTGGCTATCAGCAAATAATAGAAATGCGCCCAAAATAGATGATCCAACTGTTTCAGTGGATTATTTGATTGTTGTATTTAAATGTTTTCTGTTATCTTTCCTACTTGTTAAGATTTCAACTTATCCCGTTATGAAAAATTCACTTTTGGCTGTAATTGTTTTATATACAGGTCAGCTGTATGCACAGACTGCCAGTAAGCCGCCTGAAGGAGTAATTGAAAGAATAAGTCCGGAACTTGATGCCATAATAACTGTAACAGCAAAAGTTGAAGTTATTGCCGATGGTTTTGGCTGGGTAGAAGGACCTTTATGGATAGAAAGCCAAAAAATGCTGCTGGTTTCGGATGTTTTGAACAACAATGTTTATAAATGGACAGCTGAGAAAGGGAAAGAACTGTATTTAGCGCATTCAGGTTATACGCAGAAAATACCAAGGGCCGAAGAATTAGGCTCTAATGGTCTGGCACTCAGTAAAGAGGGCCGGCTGTTGTTGTGCCAGCATGGTGACAGGCGGGTTGCACTCATGAATGCTTCTCTGGATCATCCTAAAGCCGATTATACAACACTGGCAAGTGAATACAAAGGGAAAAAATTTGACAGTCCCAATGATCTTGCAATCAGGAAAAACGGGGATATTTATTTTACTGACCCGCCCTATGGGCTGGAAAAAGGAGTGAAAAATCCTTCAAAAGCAGCTCCTTATCAGGGAGTCTACAGGATCTCTAAAAAAGGAATAGTAACCTTGCTGACCGACAGCATCTCAAGACCAAACGGCATTGCCTTTTTTCCCAATGAAAAGAGTTTATTAGTCGCAAATTCAGACCCTCAAAAACCCAACATCTATATTTATGATGTGACTAAAGAAGGACTGCTCAGCAATGGCAGGATCTTTATAAAGGAAAGGTCTACAGATGGCATCAAAATAGACAAAGAAGGGAATGTTTTTGCGACCGGGCAAGGCGGTGTCCGGATCTATAATAAAAAAGGCCACCTGCTTGGAAAGATAAAAATAAATGGCAGCACCTCAAATTGTGCGTTTACCAATGACTATAAAACACTCTTCGTTACTGCCGATGATTATTTACTAAAAGTAGACCTTAACAAAAAAGCAGGCCTTTAATTATATATCATGTCCATACTTTCTCAGATCTTAGCACATAAAATCATAGCCATCATAAGGGGTGCAAATCCTGATGATGTGATAAAGATAGCCGAAGCATTGTATGCCGGTGGAATCCGGATCCTTGAAATCACCATGAATTCTGCTGACCCCCTGGACGTGATCAAAGAAGTTAAAGATAAAATGGGCGATCGGATGATTCTTGGTGCGGGGACTGTTTTAGATGTGGAATCAGCCCGGAAAGCGGTTGAGGCCGGAGCAAGCTTTCTGCTTTCTCCAATAGTTGACCTCGAGGTCATTCATACAGCTAAAAACCTGGGGGTCATCAATATCCCGGGCGCGTATACCGCCACCGAAATCTATCATGCATATAAAAATGGTGCTGATATTGTCAAGGTCTTTCCTGCGACATCCCCCTCCTACTTAAAAGATATCGCCGGGCCTTTGCCGCAGATTCCGCTTTTGCCTACAGGCGGCGTCACGCTTGAAAATATCAAAGCGTTTAAAAATGCAGGCGCTGTCGGATTCGGCGTCGGCAGTTCCCTGGTAAACACCAAAGAAGAAATAACAGAAGAATACCTTTTACAACTGACGGCAAAAGCACAAAATTTTGTTAAGACAGTTCAATCTTAAATCCTATCCCGAAAATGAAAATCAGAAGCTACGAATTATTCCAGGTACCGCCAAGATGGCTGTTCTTAAAAATTGAAACAGACGAAGGCATCGTAGGCTGGGGAGAACCTGTAATTGAAGGTAAAGCCGCCACAGTGAAAGCCGCTGTGGTCGAGCTTATGGAATATCTTGTAGGTAAAGACCCGATGCATATCGAAGACCATTGGAATGTGATGTACCGGGCAGGGTTTTATCGTGGCGGGCCAATTCTGATGAGTGCGATTGCAGGTATCGACCAGGCTTTATGGGACATTAAAGGTAAATTCTTTAACGCACCAGTTCATCAGCTGCTGGGTGGAAAGGCAAGGGATAAAATGAAGGTTTATTCCTGGATCGGCGGCGACCGCCCTGCAGAAGTAGGGCTGGCAGCAAGGAAAATGGCCGAACAAGGTTTCCTTGCCGTAAAAATGAATGCTACGGAGGAATTGCAATATGTGGACAGTTATGACAAAATAGACCAGGCCATCGCCCGCATCGCTGCTGTAAGGGAAGCTGTGGGCCCGGCATTTGGAATCGGGATTGATTTTCACGGCCGCGTGCACAAGCCAATGGCAAAGATCCTTGCCAAAGAGCTGGAGCAGTACCGACCTATGTTTATTGAGGAGCCCGTATTGCCGGAAAACAATGAAGACTTACGGGAAATTGCCAACCATGTTTCTATTCCCATCGCCACCGGGGAAAGGATGTTTTCCAAGTGGCAGTTTAAGACCTTATTGAAAGAAGGATATGTGGACATCATCCAGCCGGATGTGTCTCATGCAGGCGGCATCACGGAGTGCAAAAAAATCATCTCCATGGCCGAAGCCTTTGATGTAGCCGCAGCCCCGCATTGTCCGCTTGGCCCGATTGCGCTGGCGGCCTGTTTGCAGGTTGACGCGACCTGCCACAATGCTTTTATACAGGAACAAAGTTTGGGCATACACTATAACCAGGGCAGTGACCTGCTGGATTACTTAACCGACAAAACTGTATTTGAATACGATAAAGGCTATGTGAATATCCCTTATCAACCTGGCCTGGGTATTGAAATTAATGAAGATCATGTCCGGAAAATGGCTGAAGTTGGGCACAACTGGAGAAATCCCGTTTGGAGACATGAAGATGGGAGCATAGCAGAATGGTAAAGCCAACAAAGATCCGGTACCAGATCCTGTTCCTCATATTTGTGAATGTAGTGATCAATTACATGGACAGAAGCAATCTGGCCGTTGCTGCTTCTGAGATCAGCAAGGAGTTTAAATTTTCACCGGTACAAATGGGACTGATCTTTTCTGCCTTTAGCTGGACTTATCTTTTGTTTCAAATCCCCGGGGGAATATTGGTCAACCGCTTCAGTCCGCGTGTGTTGTATGCCTTTAGTTTAATTACCTGGTCCTTTGCCACTGTTGCACAAGGTTTCGCCAGAGGTTTCGTTACTTTATTTGGACTCAGGATGGCTACAGGTGCGTTTGAAGCACCGGCATTTCCGATTAACAACAGAGTGGTCAGCAATTGGTTTCCTGACAATGAGCGGGCCTCTGCCATTGCAGTGTATACCTCGGGGCAGTTCCTGGGGCTGGCTTTTTTAATGCCTGTACTTTCAAAGATCCAACTGCACGTTGGCTGGAAGGGCTTGTTTGTCGTAACTGGTTTAATTGGTATACTTTGGGGGATCATATGGTACATTTTTTACCGCGATCCATTAAAACACAAAAAAGTAAACGAGGCTGAGCTTAAACACATCGAAAGCGGAGGCGGTTTATTGGATGGAAAGTCAACTGAAGATACCGAAAAGAAGAAGTTTAAATGGGCAGATCTTAAAGAAGTCTTGTCTCACAGAAAGCTATGGGGCATTTACATTGGCCAGTTTGCCGTCAACTCTACTTTATGGTTTTTCCTGACCTGGTTTCCCAAGTACCTGGTTGATTACCGGGGCTTGGATTTCATCAAATCCGGATACTGGGCATCGGTACCTTATCTTGCAGCATTTACTGGTGTGTTGTGTTCGGGTTTTCTTTCAGATTACCTCATAAAAAAAGGTGTTTCCGCAGCCAAGGCCCGCAAACGGCCTATAATCATCGGACTATTGACCTCGGTATTCATTCTTGGTGCCAATTATGTAAATACTCCCGGATTGATCATTTTCTTTATGTCATTGTCTTTTTTTGGGGTGGGCTTTGCTTCCATAACCTGGATCTTTGTCTCAAGCCTCGCGCCGAAACACCTCATTAACATCACAGGCGGCGTATTCAATTTTATCGGACAGCTTTCCGGGATTATTGTGCCCATAGTGATCGGTCTGCTGGCCAGTGGCGGCAACTTCGCCCCGGCATTGATCTTTGTCGCCCTGCTGGGATTTTTAGGAGCCTGTTCTTATCTTTTCCTGGTGGGCAATGTGGAACGTATCAAATCAAATGGCAACATGGTATCACCGGAAAAGCAGATTGATGGATAAGTTTTTAAGCTGTGACTGGGGAACAAGCGCATTCAGGCTTCGGCTGATCGATACGAAAGACCTGAAGACAATTGCTTCAATAAAGAACGACCAGGGCATATCAGGAACATTTAAATCCTGGCAGGAAAGTCCGGGCAATCCGGATCGTATCTCCTATTATACTGCCTTTCTCAATGACCAGATCAGCCAGTTGAGCCAGAAAACCAGTATTCTTCTGGATGGGATTCCTGTAATGTTGTCTGGGATGGCTTCCTCTACAATTGGCCTCATCGATCTGCCTTACAAAGAATTTCCGTTTCAGACAGATGGCTCTGACCTGGAAGTAAGATCATTAAATAATAATAATCTGAACCCCCTCATTGTTATATCAGGAGCCAGGACAGAAGATGATGTCATGCGGGGAGAGGAGACAAAAATAATAGGTTGCGCGCCTGATTTAGGCAGCACCGGACAAGAACAACTGGTTATTCTCCCCGGAACGCATCCGAAGCACATCATCATAAAAGATCAGCAGGCCGTTAGTTTCAAAACATTTATGACGGGTGAGTTTTTTGACCTGCTTTCTACAAAAAGTATATTGTCGGCATCTGTTGAAAAAGGCGGAGATTTTAATGACCCTTTGAACCGTGAAAATTTCATAAAGGGCATTGAGGCAAGCCAACATTCAGATCTGCTCCATGCCAGCTTTATGGTGCGTACCAATCAGGTACTAAAAAACATTTCTAAACAACAGAACCTCTATTACCTGAGTGGCCTGCTCATCGGTTCGGAACTAAAGGAGTTAAAACCTTCGGTTCCTGTTTACCTGCTGGGCGGCGCAACACACCTACCTCTTTATACCCTGGCTTGCGAAATCACGGGAGTCAATATTATGGGATCAATGGATGCCGATGAAGCTTTAATAAAAGGGCAGCAGATCATTTTTCAGAATGTATTCCGCGATCTATAGTTACTCTTCACGGTGACCCTGCTGCTGTTCATTTGATTTTGCCAAAGAGATCAAACCGCCCATAGCACCCAGATTCATAGAATCCAGTGCCGAACTTGGCACAATGACCATTGATCCTTTTTCCTTCAAACCTTCAAATAACATATTCATTCCTCTGAGATGCAGGGCGACAGGATTATTGATATACTGTTCGCTTGCCTTTCCAAATTTCTCTGCAATTTCTGTTTCTGCAGTCCCGAGAATTACCCTTGCCCGGCGCTCTCTTTCTGCCTGCGCTTCCTTGCTCATCGCATCGGCCAATGTTTGCGGGATAATAATGTCTTTAATCCCCACATTCTGGCAGGTAATGCCCCAGGGGCTGGTGTGTTCATCCAGCATTTTTTGAAAGACTTCGGCAACTTTATCTCTTTCCTGCAGCAATTCCGCCAGTTCATGTTTACCGATCACATCCCTTAAACCGGTCTGTGCGATATAAGAAATCGCAGTTTCGTACTCCTGTACTTCCAGTGCGGCTTTTTCGACATCCCAGACTGTCCAATAGACAACGGCATCAACATTAACCGGGACCGTATCTTTTGTCAGCGTTTGCTCTGCTTTAAATTCGGTGACCCTGACCCGCTGATCAATGTAATTATCTACTTTATCGATGATCGGAACGATAAAAAATATTCCAGGTCCTTTCAGACCTTTGTACTTGCCCATCCTCAAAACAACCGCCTTTTCCCACTGATCGGCTATGCAAAGGCCATTGGCCAGAATCAGCGAAATGAGCAGTGACGAGATAAATACCAGGACATTTGTGTAGTCAAAATAAAAGAGTGCAATTGATATTCCGACCAGGGCAAGAAAAACCGTTGCTGAAATTGGGTTAAGCCCTAACTTTGTATTCTTTTTAGTGATCATCTTATGTTTTTTTAATTTGGTTAATAATGTCATCTATTGTAAAACCATAGCTGAATGCAATGGAGGTAAACTCATTACAAATGTCCTTTAACTTGGCATTTCGCTCCTGGTCAGTTATTTGGATTTTTATGGTATTGATAAATGTTCCGGTCCCCTGCTGCGTTTCCAAAATTCGTTGAATCTCCAGCTCCTTATAGGCTTTAGCAACTGTATTTAAATTAACTTTTAAATCTACAGCCAATGAACGTACCGTAGGCAACTGTTCCCCCGTTTTCAAGTTTCCGGCAGAAATTCCAAACTTGATCTGATCTATGATTTGCCGGTAAAATGGAGTGCCGGTTTTGGGATCTAATTTAAAGTCGATCATATTTAAAGTTCTATTGTACTATATATATATTACAAACATACAACTAAATCTGTATTAACAAACTTTATTTTAAAATAATGTCAAGCCGGGTGTACCCGCAGCTGGCTCGGGTGATATTTATACAGCAGTACTTCAACAGACGAAAAACCCAGGACATAAAAAAGCCTGCTGATTATTCTTTCAACAGGCTTTATTTATTCTCAATCAAATATATGGCTAACCCATTTTCCAATTTGGGCGCTCATAATGACAGGTATATCCATTGGGGTTCTTCTGCAAATAATCCTGGTGTTCGGCTTCAGCATTCCAGAAATCTCCTGCCGGCACAACTTCAGTTACCACTTTACCCGGCCAGACACCTGAAGCGTCCATCTCAGCGATCAGTGCATTAGCGGTTTCGCGCTGTGTTTCATCCTGATAAAAAATGGCCGAGCGATAAGATGTCCCTATATCATTTCCCTGGCGATTTCGCGTTGTAGGGTCATGGATCTGAAAGAAATATTCAAGAAGTTTACGATACGGCAGCTGTGCGGGATCAAATATGATCTCAATTCCCTCAGCATGTGTTCCGTGATTCCGGTAAGTTGCATTAGGAACATCCCCGCCGGTATATCCGACCACTGTTGAAATGACCCCGGGATAATGCCTGATCAGTTCTTCAACTCCCCAAAAACAACCGCCGGCCAGTATGGCTTTTTCAGTATTCATATAACTATCCTTTTTTTGTTGAACAAAGCTACATCTTTATCTTTTCTATTCGAAATTGTGATTTTATTTCTACATTAAGCTTGCAAATTGAATTGCCGAAAGCATCATATCATGAGGAATTCCTAAAATTAATCGAACAATGCCATACAACTATTTTAAAAAAGGATTAATATTCGTCTTAGCGGCCCTCCTCTCATTTGCCGCAAAAAGCCAGCAGCCAAAACCGCCCGAAAATCATTTAAAGATTGTTTATTTCGGCTCTTCTGTTCCGTACGGCCAGGGCGCTACCAACCATAAAGGATATACCAGTTTATTTTCAGATATCCTCAAAAATCGTACTTCGGCAAGTGGCTATGTATGGGAAACCGTCAATATAAGTATTGGAGGAGACAACACCGTAAAAGTACTGAACAGGTATAAAACCGACTTCTTACCGCAAAATGGCAAATACGTCATTTTTGCGCTGGCATTGGGCAATGAAGGCATTCATGAAAAAGGACAACCGATGTTCGATCAGTTTGAAAAGAACATCAAAATCCTGATCAGCAAAGCAAGAGCTGACGGTTACACTCCCGTCATTACAAATAGTTATACCCGGAACGACTACAATGAAAGGGACTACAGTTTTATAAAAAAAATGAACCTGTTAATCCATACATGGGATGTCCCAAGTATCAACCTGCTTGGTGCAATAGATGATCTTTCCGGTCATTGGGTGAATGGGTTTTGGGATGACGGATTTCATCCAAACGATGCCGGACATACAGAGATGTCTTATACCATTGTCCCCTCATTGTTTGATGCCCTGGAAAGCAGGAAGCCAATGCCTAAAAGAATAAAAGGCTCTTATATTAAGTCAGCTAAAAACAGGTCTGAAAGCAAATCACTGCTATTTACTCCGGAAAATATTGTGCATCCATTTACCACAGCCATCAGCTTTAAGACAGGTGATTCCGGAGTATTGCTCCAGCTTACCAATGCTGCAGGAAAAGGAACAATCTCAGTCAATAAAGAAGGGCGGCTTGTTTATTCATCGCCCGGGTCAGAAGCTGTCAGCGGAACCAGTATAGTCAATGATGGCAAATGGCACAAAGTCATTGTCACACATTATTATGCAAAAGGGGTCACCATGCTTTATTGCGACAGCACTTTACAAGGCACATTAGCCGAAAAACTGGTAACTACCAGTGTCAGGATCGGCGGGACCGATATTCCCAAAAAGCTGGCTTATAAAAACTGGCTGTTCTACAGATCGGCCATGAATCCGGATGAAATCAAATATCTCGCAAAAGATTCCCTGTTAAAATCAAGTCTTGAATTATACGCGCCGCTCGACGGGAAAAAAGTAAGTGTTTCCGATCCTTTAATCAATCTTGCACAAAGCATGAATACGATAAAGGAAGTAAAATGATCAGCTTGCAGGCTGTGCCTGAAGTCTAAGATATTCCAGCGGGGTTTTTCCGGTATAGGCTTTAAAATCTTTCAGAAAGTGGTTTGAGTCGTAGTACCCGTTTGATATCGCGATGCGCATCAAATCTACATCTCTCCATCCAACAAGGTCAAGGTACGCATGCATAAAGCGCTGGAGCTGAATGTATTCTTTGGGCAGGAGTCCAATATGCTGTGCAAAATTCCTTTCCAGCCACTTATAATTTACACCAGCATCTTTGGTCACATTCCGTACAGTACCTTTCCCTTTTATTTTGTGAATATAGTCCAATGTTTTATGTAAGATTCCAGAGGTGTCGGTTCCGGTAAAAGAATGCCCGACATACGATCCGACAAATGCCGCCTTTTCTTCAATAGAATTGCATTCAAAAAATTTTGCCAGGCTAAAGCCATTGTTATTAGCGATATATTCAAATGGGGCAACCGGATTGCGTCTGAAATACTGAGCGTCTAAACCAAATAACCGATAGAAAGCCCCGGGATAGAAACGAACTATAAAAACCTGTTCTGCTTTACTGCTGTATTTTACATATATATTCCTGATCGGGCCCGCGCTTGCCCATGCCCCTTTAATTTCAAATGATCCATTTTGCCGTGTTACCTTCACTGCATCTTCGCGACTTTGCAAAAACACCAGCACAGGAAAACCATCATTGAAAATAAGATCTGTATGATTCTCAGGATCTCTGGAGAAAACATAAAACCCTTCGATAACAGATTCAACCGCTTTTGAAGGGCATATTCTATAACCGTCTTTATTAAATTCTCCCAGTTGTATCTTCTTCAGATAATTTATTGGCATGCCGCAAATTTACGGGAAATGCTATTGTAAGGAGAATAATGTCATGTCTAATATTTACTATGAGCACAGTTCCAATACCCCTAACTTTGTAAAAACAAAATGGGATATGGTTATAAAAACAGAAGAAGAGCTACAGGGTATGAAGAAAGTGAGTGACGCTGTTGCACTTACCTTACGAAAAATGAGAACATTTGCTCAGATTGGCCTATCCACAAAAGACACAGACGAATACGGAAGGCAACTGTTAGAAGCTCTTGGTGCAAAGTCTGCCCCATTTGAAACCTACGGATTCCCCGGTTACAGCTGCATCAGTGTCAACAAAGAGTTTGCTCATGGTATCCCTTCAGATAAAGTCATTTTGAAAAATGGAGATGTCGTTAACATTGATGTATCTGCTGAACTCGATGGCTTTTGGTCTGACAATGGATGTTCATTTATTGTCGGAGAGGATGTTCAGAACTTACAGCATCTGATAGATACATCAAAAGAAATATTACTTTATGCGATTTCTCAAATTAGCGGAGGCATAAAGATCGCCGATATTGGCAAGCTTATCGAAACCAAAGCCCGGAAAACAGGATATACTGTTATCCGGGATTTAGGAGGCCACGGGGTCGGACGAAGCTTACACGAAGCACCCGACGGGATCATGAATTTTTACGACCGCTTTGACAGCAGGCGATTCAGAAAAGATTCTGTGGTTGCTATCGAAACATTTATCTCCACAAGATCTAAACATATTAAAACCATGTCAGATGGCTGGGCTTTTGAAGGCAATGAAGGAGGATTTGTAGCCCAGCATGAACACACGATACTGATCACCTCCGGCAAGCCAATAATTCTGACAGCGGCGAATGGAATATAGAGCCATACATACCACTACAACTTTTGCACCTTCTGCAGCAAAATATTTTGCTATAGCCGCACCTATTCCTTTTGAAGCACCGGTAACAACCGCTACTTTATTTTTTAATTTATTCATTTTGAAATTATTTAGATAGATAAGTCATGCCACCGTCGACCAGGAGTTCGGCACCCAACATAAAGGAAGAATCGTCTGAAGCAAGAAATACCGCTGTATTACCAATATCAGATGGTTGTCCAATCCTGCCTATCGGCATCACACTTGCGAAATGTGTTTTTACAGCTTCAACTTGTTCCGCTGGCACAAACTTGTCGAACGCCGGTGTATCGGTCGTGCCAGGTGTAATTACGTTTGCTCTTATCTTTCTAGCTAAAAGGTCATTAGAAAACCCTTTTGCCAAAAAGACTACTGCTGCCTTGGCCGCACCGTAAAGGCCAAATGCCGGGTAAGCACGATGTGCTGCATTGGATCCGATCAGGATAATAGAACCGCCGTCATTCATATAAGGCAGAGCTTTTTGAACAGTGAAGTAAACACTTTTCAGGTTCAGATCCATGGCTTTGTTATAGTCGGCTTCGTTCGTATCAGCGACTGTTCCGGTAGTTCCGGCACCAGCGTTGGCTACGATAACGTCTATCTTACCAAATTTCTCAGCGGTTTCTTTAAATACTTTTTCCAGATCGGCAAGGTTGGTTACATCGGCGTTGATGGCTATGAAATCATCGCCAAGCTGTCCCACAGCACTAGCTAAAGTTTCCTGATTTCTGCCAACAACAGCTCCGACTGCACCTTCATTTTTAAATGCTTCCGCAATACCAAATCCAATACCGCTATTGCCGCCTGTAATTACTGCGACTTTGTTTTTTAACTTATTCATGATTTTTATGACTTAATTAACATATCCAAAGTTGCGGCCTTATAACTGGCTGCGACTTGACTTATGTCATTAAATACACTTGATAAAAATCAATTCATTTTAAGGAGTTCTTTCTTATCCTGCTTAAAGTTTCGGGAGATAAACCGAGGTAAGAGGCAATCATGTTTTGTGGAAACCGCTGTAGAAAATGTGGATATTGATTGACCAGTTCCTGGAAACGCTCCTCACCTGAATGGCTTATGGCGGACTGCATCCTTTTCTGGGCTGCAATGGTGTAATTTTGACTGATGACATTTTGCATTGCCGAAAAGGCTGGAATAGGCTTTATAAACTCATCAACAAGTGCATTTGTTATTTGAAGAATTTCCATATCCTCCAGTGCTTGTATATTAAACCGGCTTGGTGTTAATTGGTAAAAGCTTTCAAAATCGTTCAACCACCAGTTTTCGACACTTAATTTCAGAATATGTTCATGCCCTTTTTCATCTACGGTAAATGTCCTGGCTGAACCTTTTACAATAAACCCTGTATATTTACATATATCCCCTTCTTGTAGAAAATATTGTCGCTTTCGTAGTTTTTTTGGTTTAAAATGTGCGATAAAAACTTGCTTCTCCTCTGCTGAAAGTATCTTGCCAGAAAGTTTTTGAACGTAATCAAACAGCGCTTCAAAATTCGACGTCATATAAATATCTATATAATAAGATCAAAAATAGCCTTTTTGATCTTATTTATGTAATCAGCATCAGGAAAGGACATTTTGAATTACCTTAAAACAAGAAAAGTCCTCTATATAAATATAGAGGACTTTTCTTCGGTAATCTTCGGGAGCCCCGAAGATTTCTTGTACCCAGCGCCGGTGGTTTTTCAGGTTTATATTTTATTGATTTTTAACGGTTTACATAAGTATGTTTAAACCAAGTGGTTTAAATCCACACTCAAGATCTCTTCTTTAACAAAGTAATCAGGATTTGTTATGTCTTCATGGGAATTTATTATTTTACAGTACCATTCGTCGTTTGGAATATATTTGATCACTTCTGCTTTAACTAAGCCATATCTTCTGCTATTAATATTAAGAACGGTACCGTTCGGGTATGGGTTCTGTTTCATTTTTCTTGTCATCATATATTTTGTATTATGCAATTTCAAATCCTAATTTTTTTGCTTCCATAGATACGTTTTTCAGCAATTCTGGAAATTTTTCTGAGTAAGTCTCTATAGCACCGGAAATATTAAATGTCATTGTAATACGCTCAGATTTACCTCTGGAATCCCTGTCATTTTGTTGTGGTATGAAGTTTTGAAACCTAAACTTGGATTTTTTATGCATAAGATATTCTGTTAAGAAATCATATTCCAGTATTTCTGATGCTCTAACAACCTGTTGAATCGAGAGATCACTTTTTTTAAATACATACTGTAGATTTCTATCTGTAATCCCAAACTTATCAGCAAAGGAGACAAAAGTCATCCCCTTTTCCTCCACTTTTTTTCTAATTGCATCCCCTATTACATAATCCATTTCACAAAATGACTAATTTTTTTTCTATTGGTATTCAATAAGTTACGTCGAATATGGTAATTTTTATAGTCGAATATTTGTATATAATAGATATTAACTTCTATTATTGTAGAAATATAATACTATTTATTAGTACAAAAGTGAGACAAAAGAGTGACAACGTAAACCACATAAAACTGTGAAAGTAACTAAGAGAGAATTACAAAAAATCAGAACTGCCCTTCCTACTGGCAGCTATGATGAAATAGCAGCACGGACGGGCTTAGGTGTAGCAACTGTAAAGAGCACGCTGTTTAAGCCAGAAAGATTTAATCCAGCTGTGATTGAAACAGCATTAGCATTGATTAATGAGCAAAGGGAGAAAGTAGAATCAATTAAAAACTTAATTAAAGAAATATAAAATGGGGGCTAAAGTTAGACATGCACGTTTTGACAGGCATAAAGAGGGATTTAAAATCCTTAAAAAGATCTACAGATTTAATTACAAGTACACAAAATATCCCGAGATACTTTGGAGTGAGGAAAAAGGATGGAGAATGATGACGAGTGCTGGTTTTATTGGCAAAAATATCACTTTAACAGGGATTCAGCTTGGCGAAATACGAAGATACTTTAGTCTGCAGTTGGACGAACAATGGAGCATGAGCGGTTCATCTGTATGTTTTATTCTAGTAGAAAAATAATGGAAAACGCTACGCTCATTCCGCCCGCTTTAACAACTGTATCGTCAGAATATTTCACTTTAAGTGAAATGATGTATAAAACCAGTAACGGAATTACCGAGAATATTGAGGTTTTACCGGTGAATTTTTACAATCTCCTTCTAACGGATCTTAATAATGATCCACAAGCAAAAAGGGGCCTTGACCGCCTGAACATCAAAGGGGAAGCGAATAGGGTAAACAAACATTATGATTGTAACTATTCAATGTTTGATGGCAGTTCTGATGTGTCTGCCTGTGGTTCATCCTTAGGCCCAAAGGAGTACGGTCCGTGTCCAAAAAGAGAAACATGTAAAGCCCATGGCCTTCTGTGTAAAATACCCGGTGGTTTAACAGTAAGGCAGGTACAAATTGCCATTAGAATAGCGCTGGGACAGAGTGATTATCAAATATGTTTAGAACTATTTATTTCACAAGATACCCTTAGAAGCCACAAAAACAATATTGAAGAGAAGATCGGGGCAAAAGGAAAAGTTGCAATTGGAGTGTGGGCTGTTAAAAATAAACTCATCTAAAAAATATGCCGATGATACACGCTGAAATTGATCAAAGAAGCGAAAATCTTGTTTTTGTAAGGTTTTCAGATCCAAACGAAGATTTTGGCAGCAAGCCTTTCTTTATGGTGGATAGCATCGAAGAAGCACACAAGCGTGTCAGAACTCGTAACAAGGTTTACATTTTAGAAACCCTCACACACTGGTTAAATCAGCGATCCCATGCAAATACGAAGTATTATAAAAACATATCTGTTTTCTTAACCTGGATCGGGGACGTCAGAAAAAAGTCATTCAAAGAAGTATGTGATTTTGTGGAATACAGACGCCCATTGTTAGAGGCTTTTGCCCCTCCTATTGACAGTAAGTTCTATCCTGATTATCAAAACAAGATCATTCCAATACTTGACTTCTGCTGTTCGAGAGAAGATCAAAACGAAGATAATTTAACGGCACAAAGCAGTTTATAGGAAAGTTAGGCTAATCCCGGATGCCGTTGCCGGGGAAAAACAAACAGGGGGCTTCTCTCTGACTGAATAGAAGATCGTTCTTTCAACACCAAAAACCAATTGCTCCTGCGGGTGTGTGTCCTGCAGGAGTTTTTACCCTAACCAAATATAAAACTATGGATTCGCAAACAATCTTCAACATCGTCGCTGCAATTGCGATGGCAATTTTCTTCTACCTGGATTACCGGGCGGACAAAAAAC
Source organism: Pedobacter ginsengisoli (assembly GCF_030244015.1). Taxonomy (GTDB): domain Bacteria; phylum Bacteroidota; class Bacteroidia; order Sphingobacteriales; family Sphingobacteriaceae; genus Pedobacter; species Pedobacter ginsengisoli. The sequence continues at coordinate 491,991 of NZ_JASSYX010000001.1, read as the reverse complement.
TTAAAAAAATGAACAAACGCTTTTAACCAATACAAACCACCAAACCATGAACAAGCCAAAAATTTACATATCAGGGGCCATCACAGGAATTCCTGATTTAAACAAGGCCGCCTTTGCGCAGGCCACCAAAACCTTCCGTGATCTCGGTTACATCGTGGTAAATCCACATGAATTATGTGACGGTCTTACTGAGGACCAGTGGTCGCTTTGCATGCGTAGGTGTATTACAGCATTGATGGACTGTGATGTTGTGATCATGCTGGATAATTGGTATGGTAGCCGTGGCGCTTTAGTCGAATACCAGATAGCTTTCAGCCTGGGCATGGAGGTTTTTAATCAAAAGCTCTTCCTGGAAGGGATATCTGCAACAAGCAATTAATTTTTCACTAATCATAAATCAATCAAAATGGCAAAATTAGAACTAAAGGGCATGATCCTAACTGTTAACCAGCCCGAAACCGTCGGAGAAAAAAACACCAAAAAACAGACTTTCATTTTAAAAATTCCCGCATATCGGGATGAGTATGGGGACATAAGGGGCAAAGATGAAGAATGGGAAATAGCTGTCATGGGTGACAACGTGGACAAATTTGCAATGACCCGCGATCACCAGGGTAAAAAGGCAAAATGTTCCATTTACCTCAACGGACAGAAATACACTAAGAAGTCAGATAATACAGAGGGCTGGATTATCAATGCTACACTGGCAGAAATTACCTATGCGGATGCAACAGCTGCTGCTCCCGCACAAACTCAAACCGCGAGCGGTACAGGTGCAGAACCTAAACCTTGGTAGCAATTCCTAACGCAAAAGCCCTGGTGTTCGAGGCCAGGGCTAATGCAATTGTATAATTTATTATCAATACAAAGATGAAAAAACAATTTAAAAAAGCGCTGGTAATTTTAGGCTCACCAGCATCTGGTAAAACAAAGCTGTCTTTCAGCATTGCTGCTATGTTTCCTGAAAAGGAAGTCAGAAGGTTTTGTTTATTCTCTTCCGGCACTTTACCTATTGCTCTTAATACGGGTGTCTGCCGTTTGGTGATTTTTGAAGAGGTAACCGACCCTAACATGGTCACTGATACCTGGAATCTTATTGTCACTAACTTCTCACGTAGACACCTGCCAATTCCGACGGTAATTTTTGTTTCGCAGAATATTTCGCCGTATGACTTACCAGAGAATCAATTCGATATGGTTGAGGTGATGAATCCGTACCTGACTAGAAGGCCGAAAAGCCGCACGGAAGCAGAGGAGGTGACAAATGGATAATTTCAGTGTGGTTTTTCATTTTAAGCCAAGCCAACTTAATACTGGTCAGTATGATCACTTGATGGACTTACTGAATCCATTAGACAGAATTAATTATCTAATCACCAAAGCCCCGGCAGTCGGCACCTGGGCCACAGAAGGTTCAGGTTTATTTACTTATAGCGCCATGATCGGTGATGTGCATGTTTGCTTAAATGGCAAATTTCAAAAATACAACACCCCTACCGGCGCATATCTGCAAGCCTCTCGCATAAAAGCGATGATGATCGCTAGGGCTAAGGCGTTAAAGCTGGCATACCGGAGACGCTACGCCAATCTTAGAATTATCAATGAACACTATATGGAAAGGAAGGTGAAAGCGGCATGAAAAGGATATATATAGCCAGTTCATGGAAAAATAAGCATGGTGTTGAAATGCTTACGTCTTTGCTTAGAGAACAAGGACATGAGGTAGTTAGCTGGATTGAAAACTGTAATAAAGAAGGGCTCGGCGGTTTTTCGTTTGAAGAGTGGGTCAAGACGGAAGAAGCAGATCGGTCATTTGTTTTTGACATCAATGGTGCCACAAAGTGCAATCTGTTTATTTACTACGGTCCGTGTGGTAAAGATGCTTGCTGTGAGATGGGTGCAGCTTGGGCTCACGGAGTAGAAATAATCGCGCTTTGGGCAAAAGGTGAAGACCTCGGTCTAATGCGAAAAATGGTGTCTACCTGGTATGAAGATTACAGGGAGATACTTAAATACACGAAATCTTTTTGCAAGAAACTATGAAAGTAACACCTCAGGAATTAGCAATTCGTCTATACTGGCCATTAGATCTCAAAATAAAATGGGCTGTTAATAGAATTGCAGAATTTATGATAGAAGTTGATGGAGAGGTATATAATTGCTTTTCAGGCGGCAAAGATTCCAGAACTGTATTAGACCTAATTGAAGGTATTTATGATGGCAGATACAAACATCATTTACCGACACATATTTACCAAAAGGTAATTTCTCACCAAAAACCTCCGAATATATTTTGCAATACAGGGTTAGAATTTCCTGAGATCGTCACTTATGTGAAATCGTTCGACCGAGTACGAATACTTAAACCAAAAATGGGATTTACTAAGGTAATCAAGGAGGTTGGGGTTGCAGTTGGAAGCAAGAAGATTGCCATGATGATCAGGAGGCTGAAAGGCTATATCGCCAATCCACAATTAAGTAATGCAGCCACTAAGAATCTTTATCTAAATGGGATCAAACAAGATGGGAGTATTTCAATAGGCTCAATGCTGCCCAAAAGGTGGAGGAAATTGCTGGATGCTCCATTTCTAGTTTCTGATCAGTGTTGTGATATCTTTAAAAAAGAACCTTTTAGACGTTTTGAGGATGAAACTGGCAAAAGGCCGATTATTGGAACAACAGTAGGTGAGTCTGCACAAAGGAAAATATCGTATTACATCACCGGGTGCAATTCTTTTGAGGCAGGAAAGGAAAAATGCCGTCCTATATCAATTTGGACAGAGAAAGATGTGTGGGACTATGCAAATCTTCATCACGTTAAACACTGCGAAGTCTATTATGACCGTGTAAAAATGGTTGAGCAGATCGACGGATCATTCATAGAGAGATATCTACCTGGAGAAAAGGGCACTGGATGTTTGTTTTGTCAGTTTGGAATTCACATGGATGATAAGAAAAAAAACAATAGAATTCAGAGGTTAGCAATCAGTCACCCAAAATATTACGATATCGTAATCAACAAGTGTAATCTCAAAGAAGTAATGATTTTCTGCGGAATCCCCTACAAGCCTATGTCGGAAGTTGGTACTCAAACAAAACTATTATGATAACAATCTAAAAATTAAATCATGAACACAACAGGAAAAAATATAAGGGCTTTACGCCAAAAATTAAATCTCAGTCAAACAAACGTCGCTGAGAAATTGGGCATATCTACACCCGCTTACTCTAAAATCGAAACTGGACTGACGGACATCAACCTGTCCAGGCTTAAACAAATTTCTGAATTCTTTAAGGTCCACCCAATTTCTCTGATTAGTCCGGAAGGTGAAAACCCTGAGTCGATCTATAGGGAAAATATCGGGTTGCTTAAAACTGATATCGAACAGAAACATGCAGAAATAATTAGGCTGCAAGGCAAACTAATTGAGTTGTACAGTGAAGTAACCGGCAAATAAAAATCTGATCAAATGAAATATAAAATACTCAAAGGGTCAGAGACCTTTAAGAAACTGGTTGACCTGAACCAAGAAATAAGAAGGTGCAATAAAGCATCTACAGATTTAGCCAAAGAAATAGGCGGTGATGAAAAAGGAACAATTTTAGGCCATTCTTTTCACATAGCAGGGGGACTGTCTGGCGTTAAAATGGCTTCAAAACCTGATGGATGGAGAGATGCCTCAAAAAACTATTATGGCTATTTCTTTCCGAAAATAAACAAGGTCAATAAACCAATACTCGACAAGATTAAAGCCCTGCCGGTGGTTAGCTATGATGATCTCAATAAAATTGTTGGCTTTAGCTTTCAGTCTCATGATATGACTTGGTTTAACTGTCCTGGTGTTATCTGGAAAGAAGAACTAATACTGATGGAGGTCGATTACAGGTGTAGTTTCACGCCGAACGAGGATATGACGGAAATATTGGAATCTGAGTTCATGAAGTTGAAAAATGAAAGTGATGCAAAAATCTAAAGCGCCAACTCTTAAACTTTTCAACCATGAACGCTGGTATACTTGTCCTGGTTGCGGAGAAATATATGACCTGCGAAAGTTATTAATCTGCGAAAAATGCCGCACCAAATCTTACATCCTTATTCTCGAAAAACACAAATAAGCCACCACATCAAACAAACCATAAATGCAAAAATTCTCATTTTACAAAGGCGGTATCAGAGTAACCAAGCCTCATAGCGAAATCACAATTAAGGAAGCGGTCACCGCCATCACAGGCATTAAGTATAAGGAGGCAATAGAAAAACTTCGGGAGGCAACGGACCCTGCTGTTAAGGACATGAGAAAAAGGGGGCTTGATTACTTTACATTCTCTGGTACGTTTAAAAAAAGGCACAATGATGAGCTTGTAAAGCATAGTGGTTTGATCTGTGTCGATCTTGACCCTTATAGAAAAAGCAAAGCAAAGGAGCCGGAGCTGGTAAATCCGCGATTAATCGATGAATTTGAACAGGTCCGGAAAGATCTGGAAGCTGATCCCTATACCCTATGCCTTTTCACCTCTGCATCTGGCACCGGCTATAAAGTTGTTTTTAAAGCCAGCCAGGAAGAACACTTGGAAGCCTTTCACGGAATCGAATCCCTGTACAAAGAGAAATATAGCCTGGTGTTGGATAAAGGTGTCAACGATGTATCCAGAGCATGCTTCGTTAGTTATGATCCAGATGCATATTACAATGAAAAAGCGAGAACTTTCAAAATCACCAATAATCCTGTAAAAAAGGATGAGCCTGTTGTAGAGGCAAAAGAGGCCGATAATTCTCCGGCTACAGAAAACGATCCCGGAGAAACGTCAGAAGCAGGTGAAGTTAAACCTCTAAAGCCGAGCGAACAGTTCCAGCACAATAAAAATCTTTTGCGGGCTACTTATGTTGTCGATCAGGCCGAGCGCGATCAGGTGGATCTTACCGGCGCATATGATGACTGGCAGCTGATCGCTTTCTCCCTGGCAACCTTCAAAGAAGATGGACGGTCACTATTCCACAGGGTGAGTAAAATTTATAGCGAGTATGATCAGAAAAAAACAGATGAAAAGTTCGACAATGCCGTAGCTACTACAAAGTTTACCACGCCCAATAAATTTTTCACGCTTGCCAGGGAATACGGGCTGCAGATCTATTTGCCTAAAACCATTGCTGAGAAGAAAGATGAGGTAACCTACCGGGACCTGCTGGATAATGAAGAGCAGGTAGATGACATGTCGGTGTACGGGTTTTATTATAATGAGAATACCCGGACATACTGGTCCTTATCTGATAAAGGCAAAAAGCTTGAAATCACCAATTTTAAAATGCGCATCATTTACCACGTGGAAACCAGCGATGAGGAAGCGTACCGCCTGATCCAGATAAAAAACATTTTCGGGCTGGATGTAACGATCCAAATGAACACCGATGACTTTGTAAGTGCAGCTTCTTTCAAAAAACGTATTGCCAGAAAGGGAAATTTTCTTTTCAAAGGCACTGATACTGACTTGTGCCGGTTGCAGGATAAGCTGCAGCGGGATGAGCGGAAAACTGAACTCGTTAAGCAGTTGGGCTACAACCGGCGGTATAATTTTTATGCCTGGGCAAATGGATTGTATGACTGCCACCTGAAAGTTTTCGTTCCGGCGGATAGTATGGGAATTGTCGAACATTACCAGCTGAACGGTGATGAAATGGAACCGCTCAACTTCTTTATCCCTGCCCTTTCTTCCATGTTCATCAATAAGGAAGACACCTATGTGAACGACAAACGGTTTTTATATGTCGACAGGGATATCCAGTTTAAGGACTGGTCATCGCTTTACTGCAAAGTGTATGGCGATATCGGGAAAATATCATTGTGCTTTTATGTGATGGCCCTTTTCTCAGATATCATATTCAGGGTGATGGGTGACAGGTTCCCGATGCTTAACGTATACGGGCAAAAAGGAACAGGTAAGGGTACAATGATTGAAAGCATGATGAAGCTTTTCGGATTAGGTCAGAAGCAGCTCATGCTGGGCGGTGCAAGTACGGTGGTAGGTTTTATGCGAAAAAGCGGGCAGTTCAGCAATGGGCTGGTATGGCTGGATGAATACAAGAACTCGGTTAAAACAAATGTGATCGAATCAATAAAGAACCTTTTCGACAGGATCGGATATGAGCGCGGAAAAAAAGACAACACCTTTCAGACCGAAAGTACACGGGTCGACAGTGCGGTGATCGTGTCCGGGCAGGAGATGCCAATTATTGAAGAAGCCCTGTTCAGCCGGTTTATTCTGCTGATCACCACCAAGCCGGTAAAGACAGAAGCGGCCCGCAAAAACTTTGAAACCCTTAAAGAACTTGAAGGAGATGGGCTAAGTGCAATTACCGTTTATTTGCTGAGGCACCGAGATTACATCGCCAAAAATTTCAAGAAAGCTTTTAGCGATGAACAAAGTCTGTTGTATACTGCCGTCAACAACCATGAGGTAGATGATCGTTTCATCAATAATTATGCAGCTGTGTGCGCTATTGGCACCATCCTAAAGGACTTGGAGACACTTCCTTTTAATATCTCTGAATTGAGAGAGCTATGCCGTAAAACGCTGATGGAACAATTCTTTGTTCTTCGTGGCAGTGACAGTATCGGTAAATTCTGGAACATTGTAGAGCTGCTCTTCCGGGATGGTCAGGTAATTGAAGACCGGGATTTTATCATTAAAGACTCGAAACTGTATATCCGGATACAGGATATATATCAAGGCTATGCCGAGGCAATGCAAAAACGCCGTGACCCGTCCGGACTGGATGAGGCAACACTTCGCAATTACCTGGAAAACGATCCGAGAAGCTTTATAAACAGGGAAAAGAAATTTTTCGGCGGCAGTCAGCGCTGGTGCTTTGTATTCAAATACACTGAGCTTGGTATCAACCTGGTGCGAGCTGCAAACTCGGAAGAGCTAAGGATTAAGTATGCTGCGATGGGACTGAAATATGAGGATGATGAGCCGGTAAAGGCAAAGCAACCGGAGGCAGTTCAATCCACAATGAGCTTGGAAACCAAACCGGAAATTAAAAAAGAACCTGCAGGGATCAGTACTGAGGGTAATGATGAGGAAACACCATTTTAAATTTATTTATATGAACATGAGAGAATTTTTAGGGATACCAAAAAGAGCCAAAAACGCAAAGGTATCTGTTCAAACCAAAGAAAATATTTACCACGATTATACGGTAATGTGTAAAGCGGGTAAGCCCAAAACACGCTCAAAAAAATGGATTGCGGGTAAATATGATGTCAGTGTGTCTACAGTTGAGCACTGCATCAGAATTGGCAAATCAAAGGAAGGAGGAAACTCATGAAACCCACAAAGGAAGAAACCCTAAAACATAACATTCCCGATAAACCTAACAAACCTAAGCCACAATTTTACGCTGTATGCTTTCCAAAAATGCAGGAGATCGCAAAAGAGTTGGGCTATAACCTGGTAATACATGGCAGCCTAAATCGGGACTTTGACCTTATAGCCATCCCTTGGAGTAATAACCCATATCCTCACCTTGAATTGATTACGTCACTCGATGCATTTCTAAATGGTACCATCCGATACCCTGAGCCGGAAATGTTTGAACGAGGGTATATGTACTCGAAACTTCCAGGTAACCGAAGCTCATACGTGATAAACCTATACAGAGGCGGATACTACTATGGTAGAGGCAATGATGGTGAAAGATTGTATGAGCCAGACCCCGAATTTTATGTAGATATCAGCGTCACCCCATATTACAAGGAAGTAGCACTAAGCCTAAAGACAGATGAAAAATAAATCAAAATTTTCCGGACTTAGTTTTTCGTTATTTAAAGTGACCGCAAATGCCTTTTACGGTTACGGAATTGAGTTTCTGACAGTTGGTTATTCCATATCACGAATTATAACAACTAGCTATAGTAAAACTTTTTTTTACATAAACCTTTATCTGGATAGAGAAAATGAAGGTGCTGTATGGCGATTGTCAATTACGCTATTTTTCTTTCTAAAGCTAAAATGGGAGAATATAAGGGTCGAACCAAAAATAGTGTGCAGCTATTGTCTTAACAGATATGCCAAGCCCGAGCATGATTTTGAGGGCAAGGTGTATTGTTCTAAGGATTGCATTATGGACCATAAAGATGAATATCCTGATATTTAAAAACACACCAATAACATAAATGGAAACAAAAACTATATCCTTCGACGTCGTGCGGGCAACTGACCTTACTCCATTCACCTTGGATGGGAAGCGTCATATGCACTTTCACTACTTCCAGTTAACAGATACCGGATGGTTATTTTTATGGATCGATGACGACACCAATGTCGAATGGTTGAAGGAGAAAATAAGTGAGGGGAGAATTTATATTTTACCCTGATCACATGAAAATCGATTTAAATAGCACCTTAACGGGTGCTTTTCTTGTTTATGGACATTACAATATTTTCGTTAATCACCTTTGAGTCAGCGCAATAAAAATGCAGCCGGATTTTTTTAGATTTTTTGAATAAAGCATTGGATAGTCTGGATAGTATTAAGTTTTATAAGATTATCTATTTAATTACTAACTACTTACACTATCCAATACCCTTCAAAAATCAGCCTCATACTATCCAACACTATCCAACAGTATCCAACAAATCGCTATTTGGTGTCCTTTGTCCTGACACACTGGATACTGTTGGATAGTTTTTGGGCTTATTTTCAAAGCACTGGATATAAATTATATTTGATAATCAGATAGTTACAACTTATTATCCAAACTATCCAGACTATCCAATGAAAAACATAAGGTTGCGGGAAATCAGAAAAATAAAAAAAAATTATTTTTTACCCGCATCATGAGCCTTGAGAATCTCTTCATAAAGGCTTTCATGCACCAGATAAAATCCTTCAACCGTTTTCTTTGGAATGGGCTTGTTCTTGTCCTCCCATTCATACCTTCCGCTTGGTTGTTGTTGCACACGAATTGTCTCTGCATATTTCCGGTACTGAAATGCCGGAACAAATTCATGTTCTGGTTCTATGACCCGATTGTCTGTGCAAATGAAGTGCATTTTCCGGAAGTGATATTTTTTGGGCATAACAAATATTTTAAAGGGAGACAAAATTACTAAGATTTTTAGCATACGTAAAATAGAATTTGTATTTCTCTTTTTAAATCCTAACAATTTTATTATATTTACATCAGCCCAAACAAACATATTTCCTACCAACTGCGCCATTTAAACTGTTTTCAGATGAGCGCTAGAATTCTTTTGCCTGTTAAGGCCCACATTAAAAAATATCTTACGGTCCAGTTTGGTCCCGAAATGGCTATTTCTGACATTGGCACCATCCCCATGCTCTTGTTCCTGATGTTGGAGAAACATAAAAAAGCCGATCCCGGTGTCGTAAAACCGAATCAAAGGCTAATTGATGATAAAAAGTACTTTGGCTATAAAGTATACATCGGAGATAAATACCAGGAATCGCGCGGCCTTTACCTGAGCAGAGAGAAGATCATCAGGTTTAATGAAAGCATCGACAACATGATGCGGGAAGATATGTTCAGGTTCTGCCAATCGCCAGGCGAAAACAATGATCATGTGGTTGACTACAACATTAACCGTTTCCGGGAGTTCTACGGCATATGGGAAGATGAGCTGCCCTTTGATAATTTAAAGCGGTGGTACTACCGCGAACGGATCAGGTTGGAAGAGCATCTTAGGGTAGAGAAACGGTACGAGCCGCAAATGGAGCTTATATTTTAAGTTATGGATAAGCACAGATACCAGAGTCCGGTTCTTTGGAGCGGAAGATCCGCGCCGGAGGTAATAATAGATGAGGCTTTAAACATCGATTTCACGCCAATAAAAATGTCAAATACTGATTGCAATTTTATGGAAGACCATGAGCATGCGAGCGCCGCGATGTTACATGCGCTGGGCATCAAACCTGAGCTGGTGGGTAAACTTGTACCCTCTCGCTGGATTGACAAAGCATATGAAAGCAAGCAATATCGATTTCCAGTGAGCAAAAAGAAAAGGATACGTCAAAAATGGGCGAAAGATAAACGGAACTATAGAGATGTTGAGGTTAAAAAAATCCTCGTAAATACAGCTACCGGAGCTATCTATGGACATCCGGATACAATTGAATTTATTAATAAATACATAGAATATGGAAGATTATCAAGGCGATAATATTGGCGGGGTGAAATCCGTCGAGCTTATCGAACATTACAACGTTATAAAATTGAACCCGCTTACACTCGTGCCGGGAAAAATCTTTAAAGAGATCTTGTCAAAAGAAGAAACCGGACACATAGATCCTACAGAAAAGGATAGTGATAACGGCATCATTTACGGCTATCGGGGTGATTTATTTTTTCACAGAATGCGGGATGAGGTGACCGCGCTGATGAAGCCGTATATTGGTCAAACCAGTATTATGAGGGTTAAAGACATGAACAACCGCACCTATATTATCGGGGCACCTGGGGCGCCGGTAACCATTACCTCATCAGGATCTACCGGCGCCAGGTACGCCACTGAAAACGGGATCAGGTATAGCTTTGAAATCGATCAGAGTTTTCCCGCAATAATTACGGATTAGCCTGTCCTTTGGCGCCTGCGCGCATATGCTGAGTTTTGGGTTCTTGATTACAGGAACCCAACATCTCAGGTATGAATAAAATTTTCATTGTAAGGAACGAAGGCAAAAGATCAGCAGATATTTTTCTGTATGGCATTGTCGGCGATTACTGGTACAGCGACAGCGCTGTTAATGCCAGAAACCTGCAGTATCAAATGTCGCTTGTCAGCGATTTTCCTATTATCAATATTCACTTATGCGGTCCCGGTGGCGATGTTCACGAGGGATTGCTGATGGTTAACATCATTAAGGCATCAAAAAAGGAAATTCACATTTGGAATGATGGAATTTGCTGTTCAATGATGGCAATAATATTGATGGCTGCTGTTAAAAAAGAACGCCGCCACGCCGCAAAAGCCTCACTGACCATGTTCCATAAAGCCTCAACAATCACCTGGGGAAATTCAGGCGAACTGAGAGAACAGGCTGACATTCTTGACAAGCATGATGACGTACTGATGGACGTAATCTGCGACGCTACCGGGATGACCATGGATGAGGTAAAAAACAAATGGTTTGACGGCAAAGATCACTGGCTCACCGCAACTGAAGGTGCAGCGCTCGGATTATTTGTCATTGAAGAGTATGACATTCAGCCAATTCCTGAGAACGTGCAGAATCAGACGCTTGACAAGATCGCTGCGTTTTGGGCACCTAAGAACGGAAATCAAACAAACCCCGCACAACTTAATAATGAAAATATGGCACTAATTAGCATTGGAAACAAATTACCAAAGCTTACTGCACTTGGTAAAGTGGCAGTAAATGACCGCACAGCTGAACTGCTGGTTGAGGCAAATCAGGAATTGGAATCAGAAGGCATACCCGGTATTACCCTAGTGTATGATGCTGATCTGCAGGAAACCATCACAAAAGCTGACAAGGTGGATGGGTTGGAGCAAAAAGTTTCCGACTTGGATACATCGGTAAAGGAAAAAGATCAAAAGATCTTAGACCTTCAAAAAGTTATCGATGAACAGGCCAAAAAATTAGGCGAACCTATCGTTCCTGCGACAGCTCCTAAAACCGAAAAAGTGGATAATACCACTGGCGATCTGGTAACAGGCAAAGAAGAACTTTCTGTACAGGATCGTGAAGTCGCAGAAATTAACAGAGTAACTAACCTTATCCCATAATCACAATAAAGTCATGAAAAACACCTTCAAACTAATTTTTGCCTTCCTGATCATGGGAAGCTTACTGGCCTCCTGCTTCGGCCTACCACCACAATACGGATTGGCCTGCGGTGCTGGTCTTTTGGGGGTAGCAATCGCTACCTACAAAGAGCCGATGCAAAATGTATTCCGCGCTGATGTGATCAACCCGGATATCACTAAAATTGCAACCTATATCGGTAAAGTTCGAAAGGGCATTATTCCGAAGCTGGTCAACGCAATGAACATATCAAAAGATATTTCGCTCGTACCTAATATTAAAAACGTAAGCGTAAGTACCTCATTAACGATAAAAAGCGGACCTAAACCGGCAACAGGTAACTTTAACCCGATGGCTGGGGATTTGGACTATAATCCGCGTCTTTTGACGGTTGAAGCCTTCCAGCGCGATTTGCTGATTACACCATCGCTGTATAGAAAATCTCACTTTGCTTATGAGCGTGGTGCTGGCGAGGGAACAAACAACAAATCGATTCCTTTTGAGGCATACACCCTGAAACGTGTATTAGAAAACGATGCTGCGATCCTGAATGATCAGACAGGGTTTTATGGTGTAGGTAAAGCAGCGTTTGCTGCATTCAATGCAGGCAGTGTTTACACCGCTGGTCAAAGGGTTTACTTCACTCTGAATGGAGAGGTGCAGTATTTCACCGCGAAAGCGACTACTACAGCCGGTCAGTCTCCTGCCACCAACCCGGAAAAATGGACTGAGTCCAATGCTCTGGCTATTTGCCTTGGCCTGGGTACTCAGCTGTTCGCAGGAAGGACAAGCGGTGATATCACTAAGGTGATTGCTGCTGGCAGTTTGTCGGCTTACGATCTTTACAAAAAAGTATTCCGCGCACATTCAGATGCAAGGAAAAATCTAGGTGTGGTGATCTATTCCCCTACCACTAAAACAGAAGAGCTGTATGACGATTTTGAAACCAAAGTCGGCAAATACACTGAGAACGATGGCAGTGGTAACATGTACCTGGCTGGTACAAATAAAAAGGGGTTAATTGTCCCTGCTACCTGGATGTCGAAATCCAATGTGATCTTCTCTGGACCAAAGGAAAACTTTGAAATGGGAACTGACCTTCTCAGCGATATGGAATCCTTCAACGTTATCCAGGACGTGTATAGCGTGAAAATGGGTATGAGTGGTGTAATGGGTTTCAACTATCAGGATGGTAGTGAAATCACAATGACTGATGCTGATTAATTAACCGATTGTAAAACGGTCCGGATTACTTCCGGACCATTATATATTTTCAAATGAAATTTAAAACTTTAGAGGAAGCGCAAGCCGCATTCGATGCACAGGAACTGCAATTGAAAGATGTTCAGGCCGCTTTGACACTTGCATTAAAAGGCAAAACTGATGCCGAGGAAATCGCAGAAGATGCCCTGGCGAAAGTTGGCAAGTATGAGGCTCAATTGCCTAAAAAATTCATCGGAAAGCTTGATAAAAGTGAGTACGAGGTTTTATTCGGTGTGGACGGATATACCAAAGAAGATTTGGTTGATCCCAAAAATAAAAAAGTTTTGGCTGAACTGGTAAAAAACAGTTCAGGGGCTGTAAAACGGGTGGAGGATTAAGGTATGAGAAATTATAGCGGTATCGCCGGTCTGAAATTCGAAGTTCAGGACGGCCTCGAAAACCCATCAGGGATAAAAGAGCAGGCATACCTGTTCTGGCGTAACAGCATAGAGACAGAAGCGCTGCCTTCAGCTGTTGGAACCACAGCTGCAAGTATTGTGACTATCACCACTGATCACATATTAAAGGATGGAACCTATGGCATCCCATGTCAGCCAATGTACGAGAAATCGGGATTGGCATTTAAACTGGCCGGTGAAGTTGGTTCGAAAATCATGGAAACAGATATTGAGTTATTTGTTCCACAGGTTGAAGCAGACGCCATCGGTGGAATTGTTTCCCTGAAAAATTTCAGAGGGATTTTGTTCATTCGTAGGCCGAGTCAAACCACAGGTTTTATTCAGGTCGGATCGAAAGAGATGACATTGAAAATGCAGGATATCCCTGGCGGATTAGGTACAGGACCAGGTGGTGAAGTTGGTTATAAACTGACCCTGAAAGCTTACGATTTTACACCTTGGTACGTTTACGAAGGGGATCTTCCCGAAGTTGCACCTTAACCATCAGGAATCATGAAGCCGAAATTTGAATTGAGTCCTGAGCTGGTTGGAAAATTTAAAGTGGTCAATACTGATTCTCCACTGCTTCACAGCAAGATCGGTGACCTGGACTTTAGAAAAGCAACATTAGAGCAGGCAGAAGCTTTATTCAATGCGGGAACCCGTTACCTTGTAAAGATCCAGCCTGCAGGAGTGAAGCGAAAAAAGAGAGTTTCATAGTTTAGTTTTATATTTGGTTAAAGCCTCTCAGGATTGGGAGGCTTTTTTTTAAACGTTGAATTTGTCGGTAATGACCACATTTGTTTCTTCTATTTTTGGATAAAACGACCTGTCAACCTTTTTTTTGTGGTACCGTTTGTCAATCAAGTGTGTACGTCCCGGCATAATTGCGGGATACACAAAAGGATCCCGGTTATATATCACACCTATCTCCTGTTGGTAAAAGGTTCCTACGATATCCGAGTAATAAAAGTTGACGGAAAACCGTAAGTCGGAATCTTTCCCTACTTTCAGAAATTCCTTAATCGCGTCTTGATGACCCCGATATTTAATTATAATTTTTGTTCCCTCGACAAACCCTCTAATAATTTGGCTAGTATATTTTTCAAATTCAAATAGCTCTATGAAAGCTTCATTGTTACCGATGATATTACTATGGTAAGAATGCACATCCCCCTTTATGAGTTCACATTCTAAACTAAAAACTATGTATCCATTGTCAACACGCTGTGTCTGCATCGCTCTAAAAACTGGATATTTTTCCTTGTAAATACTGTCCATTTGAAGAGCGATCAGTTTACTCTGTTTTTCCAACGCGATAGATTGATCAACCATTGTCTTCGCTTGAAGTTTAAAAGTTTGGACGATAAAAAATCCGGTCAGACAAGCTACAATGGTTGAAATTATAGCAGTCCAAGATTGAATAGAGTCGATATCAACAGGCATAATTAAACTAATTTTTATGCAATATAAGTACTTTCCCTGTCCTTTCTGACTTTCCCTGTTATGAGCAATTTGCGCCATGCAGGAGATCAATGCGTGGCTAAATAGTGATCGGGATTTTAACGCCGGATCGGCGCTGTACGGGAAGTATGGCACCAATAGCTTTTTCAAAAAGATATTACATGAACAAGGCGCCACGCAATATAACGTCAAAAAGCTGGCGGCAGAGCTCATAGACCTCGCCCCAGCACAACCTGCTCCTGTTTCCTTCGATGCCCCTAATATTTCTATAGATGAAGCCCTTCCTGATCACCAAATCACAGGTGATCAGGAAACGCCGGTGAACATCGCAAATCCAAAAGATATGCAGCGTTACCTGAGTTTGAAGGCGACATTGAAGCAGCACTACAACCATTTTCAGCGGAACATGGTACTGCTTGACGTTTCAACTGATCAGCGCATATTACTAAAGACAGCTGCATCACTTTCAACCCTACAGGATAAGATCACCGGCATTTACGATCTGCTGGATTTTTTTGACGAGCACAACCACTTTCCAATTGTGTCCAAAACAGTTGAAACGGTTAAAACGCCAAAACAGGAACTGGACGCACTCTATACCAGCAACTGGAAAGCGGAGAAACGTTTGGAAAACCCTCATTGCCGGGACAAAGAAAAAACAAAGCTGCTGATCACCACCAACCTGCAGCGTATTGCCCAACTAAAAGAAGAATTGGCTTATGAGCGTGATTAAAGTCAACCAGATTGGCGAAGAAACGCCACTTGACCGGATTTATAAAGCATTCATTGCTCACGAGCTGGACAAACTGTCTGCAAGCGATAGTGAAATCTATACCCGGATAACCGAGATCGACAGGCAGATGACAGCCCGCAAGCCTGTGAAAAAACAGATCAGGGGAAAAGATTATGAATACACCGTTCCTTATCGATATAAAGAGCTATGTGAATGGATTGTCGAGCGTTTCAAAGTCTCGCACCGCCAGGCATACATCGACATCGATATGACAAAACGGTTTTTTGCCAATACCGAGACCAGGGAAGATAAAGAAATCGGCCGTGGTCAGCGTATTGCCATTGGTGATGAACTGATGTGGGAGGCAAAAGCAACCGGGGACTATAAGTCGGCCCATGCATTTTTTAAGGAAGTAAACGAGATTTCCGGCTATAAACGCGTAGATCCGGAAACGATCAATCCTGAACACCTTGTCCCTTCTGAATTTCTCATTGTCAATCATCCGTCCGAGCTGGAAACGCCATTTCCGGTTATTGAAAACTTTGCGGAGATGGTCAGAGAGCTTGAAAGGGATTTCAAACAGAAAACGGTCAATAAGATCATGGATGATGCTGTAGATATCGATTATGAATCAGACGAAACGGCAGAATAAGATATGGCTTCACAGAGGCCAGAAAATAGCCTACCTGATCGGAGCAAAGGAGGAATACGGAGTTTGTCCGCGTGCCTGGGGTAAAACGCAAGGGCCGTTTGCCTTGCGAACGATCAGGGCAGCAAATCTGATGCCTCGCGGGGCCACAGGATTACTTGGCACCACCTACATGCAGCTCCTGGACCGTACGGTGCCCCCACTACTTAAAGCCTGGGAGAAATTTGGCTATTATGAGGGAGTACATTACTGGTTTCGACGTTTCCCGGAAAGGCATCTAAAAATCCCTTCTGCTCTTTATCCGGTATTACATCCTGAACACTCAATCACCTGGTGGAATGGCCACGTTTTTCATTTTATTTCCCAGGATAAGCCGGGACTTGCAAACGGTAAGAACCTGGATGCAATCGCAGCCGATGAGGTACGGTTTTTAAACCATAAGCGGTATGTGGATGATGTTGCCCCTACCAACAGGGGTAACGGTGAACATTTTGGACATCTGGCCGAACACCACATGATCACTATGTATACCGATATGCCGACCAGCCCGCAAGGCGCATGGATTTTCGAAAAGCAGGAGCAAATGGACACCGTTAAGTGCAATAAGGCCATGCTTCTGCAGCTGGAATGGAACAAGTTAAAGTTTGAGTTTGAGACGCCAGGGACGGCTGAAAACCGCAAGGTTTACTTGAAACGTCTGATGGATAAGTACGCAGGTTTGATGAACCAATTGCGCCGTGGCCTGGTATACTACCACGAAGGAAGCTGGAAAGATAACCTGCCTATTTTGGGTATTGATCAGATCAAACAATGGCGCAGGGAAATGATGTGGCCGGTATTCCAGGCATCGATTCTGAACCGGCGATTAGTTCACTTGGAGAACGGTTTTTATGGTCTGTTCGACCAGGAGGCGCACACCTACAATGCTATTGACTACACTTACATCGATAGTCTGGGTCTGCATTTACCTGCCGGAGTACTCAACGATTGCCGTAAAGATAGCGATATTGATAAAGATCAGCCCCTTAGCATAGGTATGGACCATAATGCAAGTATTAACAGCCTGATTATATCGCAGCACGGGGCTGACCCGCACACAGGTAAAGGGAGGGCAATGAAGGTGCTTAAGTCTATGTACGTTAAAGCGCCATTAAGGGTGCATGATGTGGTAGAGGCTGCTGCTGACTATTACGCACCACATCCACATAAGGTGATCAACTACTACTATGACCATACCTCGCTGCATACGGACAGTACCAGGACCCAAAACATTGCTGATATCGTCACGGGTATTTGGATACTAAGAGGCTGGCAGGTGAACAGGATATACATAGGACAGCAGCCAAGGCATGAGACCAGATACCGGATGTGGCAGGTGGTATTCACTGAGAAAGATCCAAGGTTCGTGCCGTGCAGGTTCAATCAGGAGAATGCCCAAAGTGTGATCGTATCTGTGCAGCGTACAGGAGTGATCACAGGTAAGAACGGATATGAGAAAGACAAGCGACCTGAAAAGAATACCAACTACCCGCAGGAGGAAGCGCCGCATCAGAGTGATGCGCTGGATACCGTATACATAGGCATGAACAAGCATGAGTATGGCGGATCTCCTGCTGATATGGACATCATTATCATCTAAAGATATACTTTCCCTATCTAAAGCCCCTCCTGCCCTACGGAGGGGCTTTTTGGCTTAAAATCAATAAAAAAAGCCCATTTCATATATCCGGAAAAAGGATCGTCTGACCTTCCCTGTCGAATAGTGCGTGGCGTGGTCAACTCTGTGTCACTGTCACTATTTTTTTCAGAATTTAAATTTATCTCCCTAATAGCCAAAATTTTACAAAAAATTTCACTTCACTGAATTGTGTTGGCAGCGCTTTCCCTGTTTACCTGTCCTTTCGCACGCCTGCGCGTATACGGACTTTTGGACAATGGATGCAATTTCGATCATGGACATGCTGAAAACAATGGAACTCAGGGACTCTGCCGGTGAGCTGATCCCTAATGAGATCACCTTTGTCACTTTCAGTAAAACGCAAGGCACCGGAGGCAAAAAGATCACCATAAAACGGGCGGTTATTGCCAGCGGTCCGCGCAGTAAGTCCTCACTACGCAACCCGAATCACTACCGGAATTATACCCGGCTGCTGAGGGATGTGGACAGTGACCAGGTTCTGAAATTTCGTCCCTATTTAGTTACCAGGTTCAACAAACGGCCAATCATGTTATGAGTAAAAAAAACAAATCCGGAGCTGAATTTATCAGCGATAACATGGCCATCACTGAAAGCGGTGTTATCATCGCTATGGCCGGTGAATTTGAGCCAACGCCGGGGACCATTAAGCCAAAGTCACCAAAGGAGAAAAACACATCCGGATCAACACTAGTAGCTCCATGGGGCGAAGACAATAATTTCCCGCAGGATGTTATTGAACGGGCTTTAAAAGATTTAGGCTTGCTTTCCTTACTTGATAAAAAAGGGCGCTTGTTGCAAGGCAGAGAGGTTATTGCCGTACAGCTGGTATGGAACGAAGATAAAAAGGACTATGATACTCAGCGGATCAATGATCTAGCGATCAATGGATTTTTAGCGGGAAGAAAATTTAAGAGGTATTGGCGGGAAGCTTGCGTTGATTTTACCTGGTTCCATAATGTATTCCCTGACATCATTAAGGATAAATCCGAAGATAAAATCGCTTATCTGGGAACTCATGACGCCGCGTGGTGCAGATGGGGACTACAGAATGATGACGGTGATATTGACACCTGCTACGTATCTGCACAATGGCCTGATGCGAAGGCCGATGATGATACAAAGGTGATGACCTACCCTGTACTCGATCCATATTCACATTCAATGGTGGAGGATTTCAGGGAATCAAAAGACAAACGGGCGGTTTATCCTGCAAATTATCCGTCACCTGGTCAGGCGTATTACCCACTAGCACCATGGACGCAGTATCTGTTTTCAGAATGGTGCGACATCAAAGCTAAAATACCGAAATGGAAAAAAACTTTGATGGAAAAGGTATTGTCTGCAAAATACATTCTGACCATACCTGTTACCTATTGGGCACAGCGTTTCGATGATTGGGCTAAACTGACTCCTGCTGAAAAGAAAGCCAAGAAAAAAGAAGTCGTTAAGGAAATTAACGATAAGCTGACAGGCATAGACAACGCAGGAGCAACCATTCTTAGCGAGATCGGATTTGATGATTTGGGCAAAGAGATCCCAGCTTTTAAAATTATTCCGATTGACAATATTCTGAAAGATGGGCAATACCTGGAAGACAGCCAGGAAGCGGTTCAATACATGCTTCAATGTCTTGACCTTGATCCGACCATTGTAGGTAACGGACCAGGGCGGGGGAAAGACGCCGGTAGCGGATCAGATAAGCGGGTGGCATTTAATATTCTGGTTGCTTTGCTTCAACCCTACCGGGATGTCATTTTAGAGCCGCTATACTTTGTGGCAGAATATAACGGATGGGATAAAACCCATCCGGGTTTGCGCTTCGTGGTTCTGGAAGTGGAACTGGAAACCCTGGATAAATCCCACAAAACTGCTGTAGTTCCTAACCCTGTAAACTCAAACGAGAATGTCGCTGCTTGATAATCCTGCCGAAGTAAAACTGCACAACAGTGCCGTCGCCGCAAACATTGATTTGCAAAATGTACAGTCATTCATTGATGACGCCATTTTAAAACATCTTGTTCCGGCTATCGGTCAGGAGCAGTTTGATGTGATTGTGGCAGGAAAAGGCGGCTATGCAGACGGAAGCAAAGGGAAACGGGTATTGCTCCTGCTTCAAAAAGCTGCCGTTAATTTCATGGTCGGAGCCTATGCGGATTTTGGCGCCGTTCAAATTAACAGCGCTGGCATCAGCGTAATTAAAAGCAGCAACAGCGCCCCTGCATCAGATAAAAAACTGATGATCCTAAAAAGGAAGAGCTTGTTTGATGCCTTTAACGCGCTTGAAGCAGCTGTTAATTTTCTGGAATCCAATATTAATGACTTCACCGAATACAAGAATTCCGTAAACCACATTGCCAACAGGTCACTATTGATCAATACCGCATATGATTTTCAGTTTGCCGGAGTCAACATCGGTTCATCATCCCGGTTTTACCAGGCACTAAGGATCTATCAGCGCAAAGTTGAGAGTGATCATATAGAACCTTTAATTGGGTCTGTACTTATGGATATGCTGAGAGGATTTGTCTTAACAAGTACCGGCAATGCCAAACAAAAAGCACTGATCACTAAGCTGCAGCCAGCAGTAGCATTTTTCACCATGGCTAAAGCCCTTGTCTATCTGCCTGTATCTGTAGATGAATCGGGAGCTTATGAGCTTAGTGAAACCGTGGGTGGTATTTCCGGCAACGTAGAGAACAGAAACCCTGCTCAGGAAAAACAGCTAATGACTGCCAGAAGCGGATACCTCTGTGACGGCAAGACCGAGCTTGCAACAATCACAAAGTGGCTTGTAGCCAATAAAGCAGATTTCCCAGACTATGCCGTGCCGGAAGATTTTGATATGAATGACGGCAGCGCACCTAATGTATATGCATTTTTATGAGCACAATTGTCACAAATTTTATAGTCTTTACTGCCTGGTACATTGGCAGGACCGAGAAGAGCAAAAATTCCGGCTTCCATGATCCGAAGTTTGAAAAAGAACTTACGGCTGCAGGATGGTACAAGGGTGCGCCATGGTGTGCATTTTTTATCAAAATGGTTTTCCGCAAACTATTTACCGGCAACTTGCTTCAAGCGGTCAACGCGCAATTTAACGGGAGCGCAAAGCAAACATTCGACAATGTAAAAGCGGGCGGCGTTTTTGAAACGGGCTTGATCCCGGAACCAGGTGCTGTATGCGTCTGCCTTTTGGGGCACGGTCCGGCAGGTCATGAATTTATGGTTGAGTGGGTGGACTTTAAAAGCAATACGATGGGAACCATTGAGGGCAATACTAACGCTTCGGGCAGCAGGGAAGGCAACTGTGTAGCTCGAAAGCTCAGGACCATCACCCGAAGCTTTACCCCTACCGGATTAAACGTTTATGGTTACATCTATCCAAGGATTAAAAAATAATGGACGCAAACGAAAAAGAACTTACCACTTGGGGAATTACCAAAGGCTTGCGGACAGGGTTTATTACCTTCCTGTTTGCTTTACAGATGTCAGCAATCATTACTCTGTTTGTTTTATACTACCGGTCAGAACGTGAAAAGAATGAGCTTCAGGCGAAGCTGTATGAAAAAATGATTGACTACCTGAGACCAACTAGAGATAAAATGGAAAATGCCGCTGATACCGTGGTAACTGCAGCAACAAAAGTTATTGAGGTATCTCAAAAGGTGGACAGTCTTTCCAAAAACAAACCTAAATAAATTAAGATGAAAAAGACATTATTCTCCTTAGCTGTTATTGTGCTGTTCTCAGGAGGTACACCAACAAAAAAGCATAGATCATTCGTAAAGGAGCAAAGTCCTGGAATGCGCTTTCTTACAAGTGTCGACAGCTTACAATCTGCCGCACAGCAGATGAAAAAAGCAACTCTTACCCTTGAAAAACTTAAGCCATGAAAAAAATACTCATACCTCTTATTGTTGTACTGATCAGTGGTTGCGGGCTATTTCGTAAGATAGACCACACAAAAACTGAAAGCCAGCAAACCCATAGCAGAAGTTCGGAACTCTTATCTAATGAGGTGGACACTTCAAAAAGAACGAGTACAGAGCACTGGAAGCTTACTATTCCGGGCATTGATAAAAGCCCTTTAACCCCGTGGCAACCTGGTCCCACGCCGGACTTGTCTGGGGCAACGAATGAAATGAAGGAGTCATATCTGGAACTACTTGCTCAGTATAAGAAACTTTCAGATCAGCAGTTTGGTAAAGGATGGAATGCGGCCACATTAGAGTTTTTCAAGAGCGTATCCGAGAACCTTGGAAAGTCGAAAAACGAGAGGCAAAAAGACTCCGCAAGTTTCAGCTCTAAAGATACTTCTGACCATAAGGTCAAAGAGCCAATTATACCTGATTGGGTTTGGTCAGTGTGTGTTCTGATCGGGTTTACAGGTTTGGTTTATTTTATTCTGCGCAAAACTAAATGAGCAGGGCTAACGCAAATACCGCTAAAGAGCTAGATACGGACAGATGGACTACTGTTCGGATCAATGATCAGGCATATATTGCGCCTGCCAAATGGAATGAGGTAAGCGCAGAGCAGCTGGCTGTTTGGCAAAGGATCTGCGAGCGGAACATCAGCGGTGAACAGGCGCTGATGATTGCGGCAATCCACTTCTATAAGATCAGCAAAAAATTGTTTTTCAGCCTGAATTCTGCGCAGAAGATACAGCTGATTGATACGCTTACTTTTCTGGGCGAAGGCAACAAACTGACCAAATGGCTCATCCCTGAAATCACAAGCAGGTTTAAAAAACACATTGGCCCCACTAGCGGGCTGGGTACATCAACCATTAAAGAATTTAGGGCATCTGAACTTTATTACAACGCCTATCAAGCCACTAAAGGTGAAGCCGCAGAAGCCGCGCTGGATATGCTGATTGCAACGCTATACCGACCAAAAGGCAAGGTACATCCGGATAATGATCCCAGGGAAGTGCTTACTGAACTTGGGGTGCAGAAACGTGCGCCGGTGATGGCCCGGTTAAATGAGACCACCCGCAAGATGATACTATTTAATTATGAAGGGTGCAGGGCGCATGTAGTGGGTAAATACCCGACAATCTTTATATCCGGATCAGGTACGGGTAGCAATAGCCTGAATGATATGGAGGGCGTGATTAAGGTGGTTGCTGGCGGAAAGTTCGGCAGCTTCAATGAAACGGCTACCACCCCGCTTTATTTATTCCTGGATCATTTGTCAGATGAGATCAAGGCATTGGAGAACCTAAAAAACAGCAGGAAATGAGAGAGCAGCAGTATATAGACTATTTTAAAAATCTGGCTATCGCAAACACCCAGATTAACCATACACTGAATGGCATCGATGCATTCGCTTACGTAGATGATCCGAACAATCTTGATGAGTTTGACGATAAGTTGAGAAACGCCCGGTGCGAATATTTCATGCTCCTTATTGCTGACAACGGGTCGTTTCAGGATAATGCCTCTGAAAGTTTTCACCAGGATATCGACGGCGGGTTTTTCATTTTGTCCCGCAAAACCAACAGCAAAAGTATTGCCCAGACCCGGGATGAGTGCATGCAGATTATCATTGACACCCTGGGACGGATAAACCGGGACGGCAAAAAACAACTGATCAATCCGGATAGAAAAGTTGATTTCAGGATCAATGATATCCCATATGAAAAAGTTGGACCAATGTGCGATGATTGGCATGGATATGTCGTTTATTTCCAGTTTGGCTGTCCTTTTGGCTACCAGGTAAATTCGACAATTTGGCGGGATATTATTTAATGTCCGATGTCCATAGCCCTTACCACTCCCCCTCCTGCATTTGCATTTAGCGGCGACCGCATAAGGGCGGCATTTACCATTCCTGACGCGGTATCCGATGCCGGTAACAACGCAGTGAATAAGATTTATCTGGATGAGGAACTATCCGTAGGGATGTCGTGGACGCTTATATACGGCGGCAAGCAGGTTACCATCACTGTATCGAACACCCCTGATGATTCCGGCACCCAGCTGGAAAGCAGAGCTTCTTCATCCGGACCATTTAACAATGAATACCAGGCAGAGCTTTTGCGCGGCAACTATATCCTTCAGAATGATTTTATTATTGCCTCAGCCGTCGACGGTATTCAGCTGATCGCCAGAAAAAAAGGGATTTCATTTAACATCGACACCTATAACATTACACCGGGAGTAAAAGAGGAAATCAAACCCAACTTGCAGGTAAAATTTATACTATACTGCGAAAACGCGGCGAACCTTGCGTGGGAAAACATCTATGAAACGGAGCTTACCGTTTTAATTGGTGACGAAGGAACCGCAGAGGCTGTGCTCAACGACAAGCTGCACGATTATATGATGGCAGCGATCAGGGAGCAGATGCCGGACATCCCTGGCGAAGATCCTCTGCAGTGTAAAAAAAGCTGCAGGCGGTATTATTTCGAGTATGCGGAAATATTTGGAGATGTGCCGATGATCCAGAAACTGCACAAATCATCTGAGTTTACAGTATTGCACGGCGGGCTTTCTACTATAGGTCAGGCCACTAAAGATTTAGCGGAACTGCTTGCTCCTGGTGCGGTCGAATCAGACAGGTTCTTAAAACAGGGATATGTTGAACAGCACACCCGGACGGACCAGCCACAGTATCTGTATTTCTTTAACACCAGGGCGAATGTGACGGCAACAATGAAATGCAAATTCTGGTTTACAAATGGCACTGCATCTACAATTGACCTTTATGAGGGCGTTAGCTTCTTACTGAATCGGAAATATGGTTTTGATATCAGATTTGATCATATTTTTGATCCGGAAGATCATCCCACCCTTACTGTAAAAAAATATGAAGTTTGGCTGGTAAACGATGCGGCAGCTGTTATTTCAGAGAGCAGATTCTGGATACTTGACTACGACTACAGGCAATTCTATCGTTACTTTTTAAACTGGTCCAGCTGGGGAACATTTGATTCCAGAATGTTCTACGGCAAAAGCAGTACGGAACTGGAACTGGTTCAGGCAGAAGCGGAAAAGAGCGACCATAATCCTCAACAAATTTCAAAAGGCGAATCACTGGTTTTTAATATCAGCATTGCCACAAAATTCAGTGTCACCACCGGGTTTGTAAAAAATAAGACGGAACTGATCTTTAACCGGGATTTCTTTGCCTCGGTATTAAAATACCGGGTGTACAATAACCTACTGCTTCCGATTAAGGTGACTTCGAAATCAATTCCGGAACAGGAAGACGGCAATAATCTCTATGCTCAGAAATTCGAGTATGAATACCTGTTTGATGACCATGCTTACACCGAGGGTGACATAGAAGGGGAACCTGAGCCGCCGGTACATCTAACCGGACTTGTCTATTTTGGCTTCGCCCCAACTGTGCCTGCCAATGAAGACGATATTTTTTTATTGCCGAACAGCCAGAGTCCGGACGTTTATGGATTCCCACTTGTAACCGGCACCAATAGCATTTTTGTCGTGGCCACGCCTCCGGGTAAAAAACTGGCCACCGCTTACAACATCACAGCAGACGAAGATGTAACCTCCGAATTCCAGGCTTCTGACATGATCGTAGATGATTTAAACTACGAAGTTAACGTCATGCAAATGGCAGTTGCTTATACATTACCGCAAACCATTATAATCACTTTAATCGATGAGTAGCACACCTAACGAGCAAGCAAAGCGGATCAAGCTAACCAATCCTGGAAACATTGATGACTCAAGAGGGCCATACCCTACGCTTGCAGCCGCAAATTTAGCCATACCAAATACCATGGTAGAAGGCGAGTCGTACCGTAAAGGCAAGTTCGTGGAAATTGGAGCAGCTGCTCCCTATAAAACATATTGGTGGAGTGGTACGGATTATGCAGATAACAAACTGGTAGAATATTTTTCTGAGCTTACAAAAAAAACAGACTTGTTTGCTGTTCCCCCCGATAAAATCACAGCTATGACAACAGGTTATTGGGCGTCTAGCGCTGTTGATTCGAGTGCAATAACTGCATCAGCAACGTTAAATCATACTAACCTTATTGATTGCGCTCCCGGTGACAAGTTTGTTATACAAGGGATGACTTCAGCTACCAAAACCAATACAGCGGGTAGCTTTGCTCATTACTTCAGCGTTACTGGCTCCAGGTTATTCTATCAAGGAAGTGCGGTTCTTGTCGCAGATGGTGCTGATTGGATACTCACCGCCCCTAGCACAGTAGGAATTGTTAAATTTGGGATAAACGCCCATAACACTGATCTTCCAAATATAAAGATTAGAAAAGGGGCAAGTTCCTTTGATGTTGGAGAGAAAGTTAAACCTGAATGGCTATTGACACCAGTCACTAAAACATCTCAACTTCAGAATGATTCGCAGTTTGTCTATGTTGCAGATCTAACCCCAATGCGCAACAAGTTGATGATTATGGATAACGGGGCCGGGTCTCCGGACTACGGGTTTGTGGTGACCGCAATCAGTGGCGGACTCTCCATAACATGGACAGGACCTATTCTCCTGAGCTACACCAATGATCCTTCAAGTTCAGTCAACAGATATTCGCACTTGATAGCCAGTTCCGGCACCAGGACTATAACACTGGACTCGACAAATGCAACAACGTGTTACGTTAAAAAGTCCGATTTTGTTGGCACTACTGCAGAGATTATTCCGGTATATTATTGCCGATGGGGTGATGATGTTCTAAAGGATCCGAATACATTAATCCTTATAACCAAAAATAAATCTCAAGCCCTTAAAGACTGTACGGGTATATTTGCGGACTACGTTAGAAATTCATTAAATGAAAATCGCATTTCAGCATTGGAGGGAGCTGCGCCAGAAAATGTTGCGTTTCTAACCTCTGATAATGAATCGCAGAACTTATTCCTGAGAGGTAAGGCCTCAAAACCAGATCTTACTGGTAAGAAATATGGAATCATTGCAGCTGGTCAATCCAATACGGATGGACGGGTACTTATGGTGGATGCCCCAATTTGGTTGAATCAAGCTGATCCGACCTTAGCCGGTGTTAAAATGTGGAACAGGGGTTCTCAGGCGTTTGCTGATTTTAAATTGGGAGTTAATCCAGGATCCGACAGCAATGCAAGCACCTTATGGGCGTATGATATGGTCGTTTATCAAATGCTTCAGGATTATTTAAATGATGACATTTACGTCGTAAAACGCACCAGAGGCGGGTGTGCGATATCTGAATTCGGTACAAACGGAGGTGGCTATTGGGATGCTTACTTTGAGCGGGTCCCGTCCGGGGTTGTATTGATGAATTCTTTAGAGCAACAGATCCGGGCAGCAAAAGCCGCAAGTTCGGCATTCGAATTTAAAGCGTTTATCTGGCATCAGGGAGAGGGCGACTATGCTTCACCAGCTCAGGATGACTACTATCAGAATTTTAAAAACGTAATAGCTTACGTGAGGGGAATAGTTGACAACCCGAAGCTGCCCGTAATATATGGCTCCATAAGTACCGTCTCAGCACAATATTCTGCTGTTGTCAAAGCGGCGCAAGTAAAAATAGCTTCTGAAGATCCGTACTGTTTCTTTATTGATATGGGTGCAGCCGCACTTTTGGACTCCTACCATTTCAATGCAGCATCTTCAATCTCATTGGGAGAACAGGTGTTTGACCTTATTAAGGACTTATGATCCGCATCGTAAACCCTTCCGGCCGCGCCCTGGACTTATTCGCCAACACCACAATCCCTGTTGAGCGAAACCTGCCGCTGATCAGCGACAATGACAAACTGGTGCAGGATGTGTCTTATCAGTCTAAAGCCCCGCTGACGGAAAACAATAAGATTTTCATTCAGAACGGGCATTTGGTGGAAACAAAAAATAGCTTTTATGAATTAACGGACATCAGGGTTTATGATGAGGGCGAGTCCTTTTATTCCGGAAACCTCCGATACAAGATTGCCGATGGCCAGATACAGTTTACCTTAAAGGTTAATCTGGGCGCTGTTGCAGCCTACATGAAAACTGTCAAACTTTCTGAGGCATATTTTGTGGACGCTGAAACTCCGATCACCAGTACACCTGCTATTGAGGCTTACATGAAACAAACGGCACTGAATCCGCTCAGTTACCCGGCTGTTCATTTCCCCGTGTTTAACCCCGCATGGCATGAAGTTGAAGAAGGGCCATTGTGGAACAATGTGATGAACTCTTGGGACATCGAAACCGAGCAGTTTGATTCCGGCGACTTTACAGAAAACAATATTATTGTCCCATTCTTCAGGCTTACCTATATTATCAAACAGGTATTCAAGATATTAGGATTTGAAGCGGAAGGAAGCTTTTTTGAAAGCGATTACTATAACCGGTTATGCCTGTTCACCAGGGTTCCGGGCCTGGGAAACAAATCAAAACCCTCAAACGGATACATGCCTGATATGTTTATCGGCGACTTTTTAAAGCAGGTTCGTGAGCGTCTTAAACTCAACTACGATGTGGACCTGATGGCAAAAAAGGTATACATAGAAAGCGCAACTGACATTCTTTCGAGCAGGTTTTACCACGACATCAGGCCCTACGTAAATAGAATTAAGGAAATCGATTCGCCGGATAAAAAAGGATACAGCGTTACTTTAAAGGTAGATGAGTCAGACCCTGCCATGAACCTGGGAACAAGTGAAGTCCCAAATTTCAACCCGGAATACACGCTGAACATCGGTGACGGGGAAACCCAGGTAAACCTGGACATCGGCACACTGCGTGCAACCATTCAGGAGGCGGGGTATAGCTTTCCACTATGCCAGCAGCGGATGAGAACTGACCTCAGCGTGGAATTGACCAGCTGGCAGCTCAGGCTGCTTTATTACAAAGGAATGTACGATGTACCAGGTGGCGGCACGTTTCCGGAAGCAGAGCCGGTAGAATTAACTTTGGCAGACGCTGACTTCTACAGGTTTCTGAACGACGGAAAGCCCGTGAAAATACAAGCATCCATTCCACCCGGACTATTGAGTAAAATGCGTCCGCACCATAAGATCCTTTTCCGCTCTGCAGAAGGAAACGAAATTTTAGCGATTCCTACTCAGATCAGTTTTAACCATACCAATAACCGAACAGAACTCATTGAAACCATCATTGAAGCGAAAACGGTAGCCATATCCGCTGATACCGCGGTAACCATACAGAAAACACCGGATATCTTAGCGCAGAAAGGCACGATGACCTATAAAGTTTATTTCGATCCGGAGAGGGATTTTATCACAGAGTTTAAGCTAATGCGGTATGTAGACAGTGAAGAAACATTCGACAGCACCACTATAAAAGTCCCCACGGATAAAAACGGGGTTGGTGGTGATATCGGCTTTATGTACCAGACCAATGCGGGTGATGGCTATTATTCGGGAACTGAGTTTAGGGTATATGGCCTCACTCCTTCATCCCTGGTGTACCAGGGACGTAAATATCCGTTCCTGTCCGGTCCCGGATACGTGTATGTCATTCCTGTGGCGAGCACTGGTTATGACCCTAGTCCGGTTTGGGTGATCTTTTAGCTGTCCTTTCCCATGCGGGCGGGTAAACGGATTTTTATACCATGGCCAGTAATTCCTTATTTGATCAAATGCAGATCCGCGGATATGTCCAGGGTTGGGCGAAGCTAACTATTGAGCGCTGGCAAAAAGAGCTCCGCAAAAAGAAAATCGGGGTAACTGATGAGCTTTATAATTCATTTAAGGATCAGGTGCAATCCCAGCAAGGGGAGCTGCTGGGTATCCTGTTTAAATTCCTGCAATATGGCAGGTTCCGGGATATGAATGTAGGCAGAGGATTGAAAGCTTACGAGCGTGGCACCAATAAACAAATGCGTACCGCTGCTAAAAGATACGGAGCTAATGTTAGCTATGTCAACCGTACCGAAAAACGCTGGCTGAACCGTCCGAAAATGGCTGAAATCTACAGGCTGAGAGAGCTGCTTGCAGATAAAATGAGCGAGACAGTTCTGAAAAATATTTCTGAAATCATCACCTCTCAAACCTAATCGAATACCAATGGCTAAAGGCAGAGTAGACACCGAGGCAGTAATCAACCTTGTTATCAATGGAAAACAAGCGTTAGCGTCGCAAAGGGAGCTAGAAGTCGCTCAGAGGCGGCTCAACGCTGAGTTCAAAAATATGAAGTCGACTGATCCGGGTTACGCTAAACAGAAAGCAGACCTGATATTACTCAATCGCGCCCTGGAAGAATATCGTAAAGAGATGAAGGGTATAAACACGGAGGCGGATGATTTAAAAAGAAATTGGAGTGATGTTGTAGCGATTGCAGGTGGTAACCTTTTAGCCCAGGGGATTGAGACGGCGGTAAGCGCATTGTCAAACTTTGTTTCCGGAGCACAACAGGCATATTCTGAATCAGAACAAGGGCAGGCATCACTTCAAGCGACCCTCAAATCTACTGGCGGTATAGCAGGTAGAACTAAAGGGCAGCTGGACGAGCTGGCAGGATCGCTGATGAGGTTAACAGGAGTAGATGATGATGTCATCACAAAATCTGAGGGGTTACTGCTCACTTTCACCAATGTACGTGGGGAAATATTTGACCAGACGATTCCTGCAATAGTAGATATGACAGCAAAGCTCAATGATGGCAATGTTTCCATGGAAACTATACAGGCTACCACAATGCAAGTTGGAAAAGCGTTGAACGATCCGATAAAGGGCATGACTGCACTTCGCAAAGTGGGGGTTTCTTTTACCGAAGACCAGGTAAAAACCGTAAAAAGCCTAGTTGCCACAAATGATGTCGCGGGTGCTCAAAAACTTATTCTTAATGAACTAACAACCGAGTTTGGCGGAGTCGCAAAGGCCATGTCCGATACAGAATCCGGGGGCATGCAGAAAATGCAGACCCGGTTAGGCAATATTCAGGAAGCCCTGGGCGGGTTCATAGTAAAATCAAAAGCTTCTATGTCTCAGGTCTTCGCTCCGCTGGTTACCTGGTTAGAACGGGCTACTGCGACAAAGCTTTCAGATACGCTGGACAGAGACCGGGCATCACTTGCCGCCAACATGGTTCAGTTGCAAGCCAGTAATACGACTCATGAAACCAGGGTAAGTATTATCAAGACCTTAAAAGAGCAATACCCTGCCTATTTGGGACAGATCGACGCGGAAAAGGTCTCAAACGGAAAACTTCTGCCGGTGCTGAATGAAGTTAACAAAGCACTTGTTATGCGCATTGCTTTCCAGAAAAAAAACGAAGCTCTGACCAATTCTATTGAAGATGAGGCAGACGCATTTTTAAAAATGGATAAAGCGGGGACACAGTTGTCACAGACTATGGCTGTGATCATCGAGCGCGCCAGGGATAAAGGGCTGAACATAGTACTCCCGAAAGATATCACTGACATTGAGCAGGCAGAGTTTCTGATAAACAGCTTAAACAAAGCCAAAAAAGATGGAACTGGCCTCAACATCAAACAATCGGTGCAAGATATTGGAATTGCGCAGACCAATCTGATGCAACTTAAGCGGGCCTACGCGGAAGCGGGTGAAGAACGCAATAAACTTTTAAATGCACAAACGAGTTTTGCCAGTAAATACAAGCTCAATTCTAAAGGCGAAACCGAGAAAATGGCGCAAAATAATATAGCGCCCGTAGTGATCCCTGCCAACGCTTCCGGATACAAAGATCCGGCATCAGAAAAAGCAAAGCAGGCAGCGCAGAAACTTGCAGAAGAGATCGAGGCCATTTCGGAAGAAATATACCAGAATTCCCTCGAAAAGAATGACAAGGAAATCGAGGCGGTCAGGGTTAAATATCAAAAACTAGAAGAACAGGCAAAAGGAAACAAAGCCGCCCTCACAGAGATTGCAAATCTTGAAGGTCAGGAAATGCTGCAGCTCTATGCAAAGTTCGAGAAAGAGAATTTAGATGCAGCAAAGAAAGCCGGTGAGGAACTTGCCAAAACAAAGGCTGACTCGGCAGAAAAAGCGAAAAATAAGGCTGATGCTGTTGCCAGAATTGGTGAATCAGGTTTAACCGGGGCAAAATTAGAGCTGTACCAGGCTGATCAACACTATAAGGACCTGCTGGCGCTAGCAGATAAATTTGGGCTCGATGCTACTGATATCCGAAAAAAATGGGCCGCGGCCCGTTCCGCTATCCTTGATGAAGAAGTAAAAAAAGAAAAGGAAAAAGAGGCCGAAAAACACAAAGAAATTAAGGATACCGCCATAGGTAGTGCGCAAGATGTTGCTACAGCTGTTTTTGATATTGCAGCGAATAACAGAAGGGCGGAAAGCGATGCAAACCTGAGTAAAATTGATGAGGAAC
Organism: Pedobacter ginsengisoli; assembly: GCF_030244015.1. Classification (GTDB taxonomy): domain Bacteria; phylum Bacteroidota; class Bacteroidia; order Sphingobacteriales; family Sphingobacteriaceae; genus Pedobacter; species Pedobacter ginsengisoli. The sequence continues at coordinate 459,726 of NZ_JASSYX010000001.1, read as the reverse complement.
GTCAAAAAGAACTCAGCAATAAAAATCTTACCGAAGAGCAGAAAGAGAAGATCAATAAAAAATACGATGCTAAGGTACGGGCAGAAAAGTTACGCGCATGGAAAGCGGATCAAAAGGCTGCAATCACACAGGCCATCATTAGCGGGGCACTCGCTGTGGTAAAGGCGCTGCCGAATTTATTCCTTGCCGGTGCTGCCGGTATTGCCGCTGCTGCCCAAATCGCTGTTATTGCGACCACCAAACCCCCTGAGTTTGCCGGAGGTGTTAGAAACTTTGAAGGAGGCCCGGCGGTCATTGGAGAAGCGGGCATGGAGCTGGTTGAAGAAGAAGGGCGTTGGTGGCTCACAAAAAAACCGCAATTGACTAATCTTTCCCCTGGTACAGATGTTTACAATGCGGGCGATACTTCCGACATTTTAAGCAGGACCTTGGGTGAGCAGCTGTACCCTCCTGTTCAATATTCCGTTGCAAATGAAGCTGCAAGGGAAGCGGAATTGTCATACCGATCCGGCTATTCTGGCGGTAGCTCTTCATCCATATCGCCAGCGCCGGTGCAACCGAATCCGGCGCCAATCGTAAACCTGAATAATTCGGCTGTCGAGAAAAAACTGGACCAGGTTATTGACGCCATCAGTAAGGGTTTAATCTTCAATTATTCCAAATTCGAAGATTTCAAGGCGGAAGTAGATGCTACTAGGGAAGATCAAAGTGCATAACCTTTACTAAGATTTAATTTATTTGTCTTTTATTTATAACTTAACACTATAAAATTAAAAGATGAAGAAATTAATCCTATTGGTTGTTGTCGTGTTGAGCCTTTTTTTATCCTGTAAAAAGGAAGAAGCAACTTATAAATTGAACGCAACAGAAGTCAGCCTAACCATCAGAGAAACTTTTCAGTTTATCATTACTAAGGGAAAAACCCAATACAATATCTCTGAATTCGAAGTAAATAGCTCCAATATCCCTATTGGTAGGATGAGTGCATCAGGGCTATTCACAGCGGAAAATCGCGGCAAAACAACCTTGACCGTAGAAACTGAAACTTCGACTTTGAGGTGTGAGATAACTGTAAAATAACCGCACAAAAATTAATATGACGGATATTGCTGGATATTCAATAAACGGCGTTGGATAATGTAAGTCGCTGCTCGGAAACCATTTACACCAAAAAACACAGAAATTATCCAGCTATCCAATAAAAAATATACTATCTGACAAGTCTTAAAAATCCGGAGTTTTTCAGAAATGAATCATTCATAATGTCAATCCCGGTTCGCTTGTCCTGTTCATTTACGTGAACATAAATCATTGTTGTGGTGATTTTAGAATGTCCCATTATCTTTTGAAGTGTTACTACGTCCTTTGTTTGCTTATAATAATGAGTGCCAAAGGTATGCCTGGATACGTGAAAGGTTAGGTTTTTTTTAATATTTACGCAATCTAAAGCGGCTATATCCTTTAGACTGCGGTTCATTTCCTGATCTGTAGGGAGGCTAAAAAACTTACCTATTTTTCGTTCAATGAATTTTTTAGCGATAGCGGATAGCGGTATAGTTACCTCTCTTTTAAATCTCCGGTTCTTATAGGGAATAAATTGCAATTCATTATTTAAAGTTACCCATCCCCATTCTGCGAGTTGTACATCGGATATTCGGAGCGAAGTAAAGCAAGAAAATAAGAAAGCCCGCAAGACATTCTGTCTCTGTTCATCAAGACGGCCAGAATTATAAAGAGAAAGCAATTTGTTTATTTCTTCTTCCTCCAAATAAGTGATTGAAGGTAATGGCGGTGTATTTACAAAATTTTCAAAGTCCGGGTTTACAGTCATCCCGTCAGCAATAGCGAGATGAAGGTAAGTTTTTACGTCCTTTATCCTACCCCAAACCGTACCTGCATCATTTTTATATATTTGGATGAGTCTTGCTTTGAATTGCTGCAAAAACTTTCTGTCCGTGATATAAAGTGGTATGATTGTCCGAAATTTTTTTAATCTCCGTAAGGTGCCGATGTGTGCTGTTTTGGTCTTAAACCCGATTTCCTTATACTTATACCTCTCCATAATCTTCTTTTCCATATAGGGGATGAAATCGCGCCTGCACTCAATATTTTGTAAATCCTCAAGGAATAACTCCATGGTCAGCACTCTGTCCTGAATGCGGTAAATTTTAAAAATTTCGTTAACCTTACTCAGTTCCGTATCAATAATTAGCTGGTAGTCATTATAATCAGGGTCATTTCTCTTTCTCGGTTCTATAATGCCTTTTTTATTGTCAACCAGGGAAGCGGGCCACTTAAGGTTTAAAGGCAAATGTTTTACAACCCGGTTGATGATCACCACTAAATACAGGGATGCAGTGCCATCTAACTGGATTCTGGACTTATTGCAAATGAGTTTTACGGAATAGCTTACCATAAAGTTTTTTGATTTAAGAAAAACTCGGCAGTGGCTGATTGGCAGCATAGATATGCGAATTTTTCGTGTTTAAACGAGGTTGAAACGAAACACCAAAAAATACCAATTAATTTGAGATAAAAACAGCCTTATCCATAAGGTTAAGGCTGTTTTAATTTTTAACCTCTGTGTGTGTCAGAGGGGTCGTACCCAGCGCCGGAGTCGAACCGGCACGGTTTCCCACAGGTGTTTGAGACCAGCGCGTCTACCAATTCCGCCAGCTGGGCATTTGCTTTATCAGCGGGATGCAAATGTATCAATTGCATCCATAATTATCAAGATTTATTTGAATTATCTTCTTTAAGCTTTTTATCCACCCAAAACGGTGCAAAAGGCACCAGAGAAGCCAGCCCAAATAGCGCTGTCTTTTTAAAGGCCCATTTATATTCCATCCAGGCCATGATCAGCAGGACAATATACAGCATAAATAAAATACCATGTGCCCAGCCGGTATATTTTACAGCTTCAGGAATACCGGCCCAATATTTCAGTGGCATGGCTACAAAAACAAGTAAAATATAAGAAACCCCCTCTGCAACAGCAATTTTTCTAAAAGTAGTTGATGTATCCATATGTACAATTGATTCAGCCGCTAAAATACACTAAACACCTTTACAAAACAGAACAATTTGGCTTTTTTACAATCACATAACGCATTGAGTAAGTCGATTGTGTCAATGCGGCAAACGATCCTTACACACACCATAAACATACGTTCCGGCCAATGAACCAATAATCACGATGACCATGACCAGGTACCCTTGCCCGAGTAAGACAAATATAGGCCCGGGGCAAGCACCCGTGAGCACCCAGCCAAAACCAAATATGATCCCCCCAAACAAATACTTTCGCCAGCCTTTTTCTTTCGCAGTGAAAACAATTGGGGAGCCGCCGATCGTCTTTGCGCCAAATCTTTTAACCAGGGCAATCGCAACAATACCTGTGATCACCGCAGTACCAATGATCCCAAACATCTGAAAAGACTGAAACCTGAACATTTCCTGGATCCTGTACCAGGAGATTGCTTCAGATTTGCTCATTACTATACCGAATATGATCCCGGTGAATATATATTTAAAAGTCTTCAGCATGATCAGGTAAATAAAAGTGGGAAGATAAGATGCGTCATGACCAGTCCGCCTATAAAAAATCCAATCACCGCAATCAGAGAAGGCAATTGCAGGTTTGACAAACCACTGATCGCATGACCAGAAGTGCAGCCTCCGGCATACCGGGTACCAAAACCTACCAGAAAACCACCGCCCAGAAATATAAAGAGCCCTTTCAGGGTAAATACATATTCCCAGTTGAACAGCTGCAAAGGAACGGTTTGTCCGTCAAAAGCGATTCCGAGCTTTCCAAGATCGTTAACAGTAGCCTCCGAAAGTGTCAATGGCGCCCCGGAACCAAGCCAATGGGAAGAGATGAACCCACCGGCCACAGCGCCAACCAGAAACATCAGGTTCCAGCGCTGGGCTTTCCAGTCAAAGTCAAAAAACCTGACACGCTTACCTGCACCCATCATGCTGCAGATCGTACGCAGGTTAGAAGAAAACCCAAAAGACTTACCAAAGAAAATCAGTACCAGCATTATTGCGCTGATGGCGAGTCCTGATACATACCAGGGCCAGGGTTGTTTTAGAACCTCGATCATATCCTACTCATTACGGGCCGCAGCCCTATTTAGATGCAGCTTTTATACTGTCTTTTATTCTAAGTAAATACTTATTGCGATAATAAAGATCCTTTACCGCAGCCAGTGATTTAATTTGCTCCGCCTCAGATTTCACATCAAAATCTGAAGTTAAAGCAATAATTTCATCTGAGATCGCCTTTTCTATCCCTGCCACCTCATTCTTTAAAGCTGCCAGTTTTTCTGCATCGGGATCAAACTGCATATCCATCAGCACTTCGTTCACCTCCATCATCTCCATCAAAAAGCTTTGGGGCAAAACATAGTTCTCCCCCTCTGTCAGGACCTCTTTTAATTCAAGGATATAATGCAGCCGCCTCTGCGGATCAGAAAGCACCTGGTAAGCCTTGTTGTTGACCGTGCTCATCTCCAGTACCTCAGCCTGTTTTTCGTCACTTTCATTGATGAAAAAATCAGGATGGTACCGTTTACTGAACTCGTAAAATTTCTTTTTTACAAGTACCTGATCAGGATTGAAGCTGACCGGTAAACCATAAAACTCGAAATAATCAGTCATCTGAGGCCACTAATGCATTACCGCCTTGAAAATGTCGTTGCCCAGCACGAAGACCATCAGCGACAGCAGCAATACAAATCCGACGATCTGTGCACGCTCCATAAATTTGTCGCCCATCGGCTTGCCTTTGATCATCTCGATAATGAGAAAAACAACATGCCCGCCATCAAGAGCCGGAATAGGCAGCAAATTCATAAACGCAAGCGCAATGGATATAAAACCCGTAGATGCCCAGAATCTCTCCCAGATCCACACACCCCCGTAAACTTTACGTGCAATCTCCACCGGACCGGAAAACGCCTTATTGGCCTTAATTTTACCTGTCAGCACCTTCCAGATTCCTTTGCCATTGTCGCTAAATACCTTCCAGGCCTGGTTTACCCCAACAGGAAAAGATTCAAAAAACCCAAAGTGGATGGTTTCTTCCTTTAGCTCATTCGGTCTGAAAGCTACACCGATCGTTCCAGCAGTATCCACAGGAATGTTAAGTGCCAAATGTTCCATTCCGCGGTTTACATCTATATTTACTGTCTTTCCCTTATATTTTGGAATCAGGTCACGTACATCAGCATCAAATTTAACAGGTATTCCGTCAATCGCCGTCACCAGGTCACCAGCCCTCAGTCCAGCCTTAAAAGCTGCCCTTCCCGGTGCCACACTGTCTATTGTAGATGTCTCCAACGGCATTCTGCTGATAAACTCTTCAATACCCAGGTCAGAAACTTTGTTTAGTATATTATCCGGAACTTTGATGTCCAAAGCCTTACCCTCACGCATAACGGTCAGCGTTGTATTGCCCAGCAAAACTTTAGAGCTGATCAGTTCATCAAACTGGATCACTTTTTTACCGTTCACCGCAACAACCTTATCTCCTTTCTTCAGGCCTATTTCCTTGCCTATGATACCAGGGTTGATCCCCTGTACCGAACTGTTCGGGATAAAAGTCTCACCATATTTAAAGGTAAGCATCCAAAAAATGAATATCCCGACCACAATATTTACAATTACACCACCCAGCATTACGATCAGACGCTGCCAGGCTGGTTTAGACCTGAACTCCCAGGGCTGTGCCGGCTGTGCCATTTGTTCAGTATCCATGGACTCATCGATCATCCCGGCGATTTTTACATAACCCCCAAGCGGCAGCCAGCCTATACCATATTCACAATCTCCTCTTTTAAAACTAAACAGCTTAACGCCCCATGCATCAAAGAACAGATAAAACTTCTCTACTTTAATACCAAAGGCACGCGCTGCCAAAAAATGCCCCAACTCATGTAAAATTACCAGTATCGATAATCCCAGAAGTAACTGGGCCGCCATAATCAGTCCGCTCATATATAGATTTTAATATTTTATATTTTGATTAAGATAAACTTGTTTTGTTACCAGCTCGCCGGCAAATATACGTGTATGCCTGTCCGTTTCTAAATAATTATTAAGGTTCGCCTCTGCGATGAACTCCAGCTCTTCCATACACTGCTGGATCACATCGCTCATCTGCAAAAACCCGATCTTCTCATTCAGAAAGGCATCGACGACCACCTCATTTGCCGCATTGATAATGCAAGGCATATTTCCGCCCATGCGCAATGCCTTAAACGCCAGGTCCAGATTTCTAAACGACTCTCTGTCTGCCTGCGAAAAAGTAAGTTCCGGATAGTCAATGAAACTAAAACGTTTGAAATTACTTAATATTCTGTTTGGATAAGCCAGGGCATAATGAATGGGCAGCTTCATATCCGGCAGGCCCATTTGGGCCTTCATAGAGCCGTCATTAAACTGCACAATAGAGTGAATGATTGACTGCGGATGTACCACCACATCGATCTGGTCCGGATCCAGGCCAAAAAGCCATTTGGCTTCTATTACCTCCAGGCCCTTATTCATCAGCGAAGCCGAATCTATCGTAATCTTGGGGCCCATGTTCCAGTTTGGATGTTTCAGCGCCGCAGCACGGCCTACACCAGCCAAAAAGGCACGGTCCTTACCCCTGAACGGCCCGCCGGAAGCAGTCAGATAGATTTTTTCTATCGGATTGTTTTCCTCTCCGGCCAAACACTGGAATATCGCAGAATGTTCAGAGTCCACTGGAATGATCCTGACCCCATGTTCCTTCGCAAGGGAGGTGATCAGGTCACCGGCCACCACCAGCGTTTCTTTATTGGCAAGTGCAATGTCCTTACCCGCCTCGATAGCGGCTATTGTAGGTCTCAACCCCACAGAACCCATTAAAGCAGTAAGTACAAGGTCAGCTTCATCGATACCTGCTGCTTCGCACAAGGCATCTTCTCCGGCTAAAACCTTTATAGCCAAACCAGATAAAGCTGATTTCACTTCAGCATACCTGGTCTCATCACAGATCACTACCGTACCTGGTTTAAAGCGAAGCGCCTGTTCGATCAGTAAAGTAGCATTTGACTGTGCACTGAGTGCAGTAACCCGGTACAAAGCAGGGTTCGCAGCCACAACCTGCAAAGCCTGCGTCCCTACGGAACCGGTTGATCCTAATATTGATATATGTTTCAATCTGTAAAACTACTTAATTCGTCTGCAATCTTTCTGTCATTTGATAACCTTGGCACCTTATTTTGCCCGCCAAGCTTTCCCAGGCTACGCATATAGCTCACAAAAGCGTCCTTTTTCAGCGAACGAATGATCAGAGGCTGCAATATTTTCCCTTCTATGAGGTCAAAATAGTAAATATTCTTTTGCTGCAAGGCATTATCCACTTTTTTACTAAAAGCCTTCAAATCTGCCGGCGGATTCGAAAACTCTACAAACCACTCATGATAAGGGAGTTCGCCTTGCGGAGTGGCCACTTGCGGCGCAACGGTAAATTCTGTGATCCCGACACCCTCCTCATTGGCCACAGTCAGCAGCGCGTGCTCTACTTCCTCGCCGATCACATGCTCTCCAAATGCCGATATAAAATGTTTGATCCTTCCGGTCACCAGGATCTTATATGGATTCTTAGACACAAACTTCACGGTGTCCCCTATGCTGTAGCCCCACAGACCAGCATTGGTATTCAGGATCAGGGCGTAGTTCCTGTCCAGTTCGACATCTGCCAGACTTATCCGCTGGGGATTCTCCTTATAAAAATCTTCCGCAGGAATAAACTCGTAGAACATCCCCGCTTTAACCAGCAGCAGCAAGCTTTTTTCGGTCTGTGTATCCTGATAAGCAATGAAGCCTTCGGATGCAGGATAAGTTTCAATGGTAGCTATCTTTTTGCCGATGCTGGCCTCTATTTTTGCACGGTAAGGTTCATAATTGACCCCGCCGTAAACAAACAGGTTAAAGTTTTTAAAAATATCTTTGATCTTTTTACCACCCGATTTCCCGGAAAGCTTATCAAAATACATCTGCACCCAGGGCGGTATCCCGGAGATCAGCGTCATGTCTTCATGAAAGGTTTCCTCTACGATTGCATCCACCTTTTCCTCCCAGTCTTCAATGCAATTGGTCTCATAAGATGGCAGGCGGTTTTTTTGCAGATATCCCGGGACCAGGTGCGCGACAATGCCAGACAACCTTCCCACGTTAATCCCGTTCTTTTTCTTCAATACAGGACTGCCCTGCAAAAAAATCATCTTTCCGTTCACAAACTCAGCATGACCAGTCTCATGGATATAGGTAAGCAAGGCATTCCTTGCCGCTTTCACATGCTCAGGCATAGACGCTTTCGAGATCGGGATGTATTTGACACCAGAGGTAGTCCCGGAAGTTTTGGCAAAATACTGCGGCTTACCTTTCCACATCACATCAGGTTCTCCATCTACTACCCGGTCTATATAGGGTCTCAAAGCCTCGTAATCTCTAACCGGGACACGCTTTTTAAAATCTTCATAATTACGGATGCCCGCAAAATCATGATCCCTGCCAAAAACTGTATTCTTTGCTCCGGCAACAAGTCCGGCAAGGGTTTCCTCCTGTGCTGCTACTGCATTTATTTTCCACTTGTTGATGCCCCGGACTACCAAGGCAGCAAATGGCTTGCTCAATGCTGCTTTTAAACCCATGATTCCGTTTTTAAACTATATTGTGTATAATATCAGGTTCATCCTCCCCCTTGTATTCGCTCATCATCTTACGGTAAGCAATCGTAAGCGCCACACTGGATAAAGGAATGATGATAAAGGAGCTCAGGACATTTGTAAAGAAAGCCACTATCGGCCACTGTATGAACCCGAAGAAAAGGTATAGCATCTGAAAACTGCCCAGAACCAGCAGCAACATAAATATCTTGGTAAAATTCCCTTTGGTTGTTGCCAGGCTGTACTTTATAGAAGCAAAAGGCCCCAGGTTCCTGTCAATGATGAAGAAAGGAAAAAACGAAATCCTTACCCAGGTAATAAATATCGCCACCAGGCCCACAGGAACCGCAATATTGGTTACTTTATTGATATTGATCCCCGGCAAATATACGAAAGGAAGCCCGACCACAATCACCACCAGATAAACCCCGAAAATGCAAAGCGAAAAATATACCGTAGCAACCAGGAAACGGATGATCTGCTGCCTTGTAGGTATGGTACTCACAATGCTCACATCATGTTCCTCATCATCCAGCAAATGAAATACATACTTGAACAGCGCCAGATTGATGGTAAAATAAAAAAAGATAAACACTACAGCCATCAGTATATTCAGTCCTTTGCTCACGTCCTTTAAAAAGAAGGTCATCAAAAATGAAGCATTAGAAGTAATGAACATCAGAAAGCAAAGCGTGGCAATCGACAAATAATGCCTCTTTGTCACCGTCCAGGCCTTGCTAAGCACCTCATTTACAGCAAAAGTACTCTCCTTTAAAAAATCTATCATTGTTGTTTAAATACTACTCTTTTAATAAAATCCTGCATAAAACCCAGCCCATAGGCCGTCAGTTGTATAAAGGCAGCAATTATGCTCAAAAATGCAACTTTTAATGACTTATTGACCTGCCAGGAATGAAAAAATATCAACATAAAGTATACCAGTATCAAAAAGTTACACACAAATGCCAAAGGCCAGTAAAATATGTTGATCAGAATTGCCATTATCAGGCCACAGGTAAATACCGCAGGAAAGAAATGGATCAATTTCAGTTCCGACGGGAAATGTTTATAAACATTGATCCGTGCCCTGCCAAAGAAATGCAGTTGCTTATAAAACTGCAGAAAGCTGGTCCTTCGCTTGTGGTATACCTTAGCATTGGGGATCAGCCCGATCTTAAAACCAGCCTCATGAATCCTGATGCTATACTCAATATCCTCGCCCAACCTTGTCAGGATAAACCCGCCAACCTCTTCCCACACTTCCCGGGACAGGCCCATATTGAAACTCCGCGGATGAAACTGTCCGATATGCTTTTTATTGCCTCTGATCCCCCCGGTAGTAAAAGGTGAAGTCATCGCATAACTGATCGCTTTTTGTACCGGTGTAAAACTGTCATGCGCCGCATCCGGACCGCCAAAGGCATCCAGTTTATGCTCATACAGATAATCACTTACGATCTCCAGGTAATTCGCCGGAATGAGGCAATCCGAATCAAAGATCACAAAATAATCTCCATTAGCCTTTTCAAAACCGAAATTACGGCTGAAACCCTGACCAGAATTTGGTTTTACAAAATATTTCAGGTCCAGCAGGTTGACATACTTGTCTACAATATGTTTCGCGTCATTTGAAGAGCCATCCTCTATCACCAGTACTTCAAACTGCAGATAAGTCTGTTTGGTCAGTGTATAAAGCAGTTCGTCTATCTCCTGCGGACGGTTATATAGGGGAATAATGATCGAGAAAAACATCGCTTAACTGATCTCCTTTTCTATCAGGTAATGGTTACGTTCAGGAGCGCTTCTGGATACCAGTTCCGCAACAAAACCCGTCAAAAACAACTGGGAACCCAAAATAATAGCTACCAATGCAATATAAAATAAGGGCTGGTCAGTCACGTCCCGCTTCAATGGAATGCCATTTGAAATGTGGTAAAGCTTATCCCCGATCAGCCACAGCGCCATAAAAGTACCGATCAGAAAACTCAGCACGCCCATTGTCCCGAAAAAATGCATCGGGCGCTTGCCAAACTTGCCCACAAAAAAGATAGACAACAGATCGAGCAGCCCATTGATAAAGCGGCTCATTCCAAACTTGGTCACCCCATACTTGCGGGAACGGTGCTCTACCACCTGCTCACCAATCTTGGTGAAGCCCGCCCATTTGGCAATCACCGGGATATAGCGGTGCATCTCCCCATATACCTCAATATTTTTCACCACTTCCTTACGGTAAGCCTTCAGTCCGCAGTTAAAATCATGCAGGTTATGGATGCCAGACATCCTGCGGGTCGCCGCATTGTATATTTTAGTAGGAATGGTCTTACTCAGCGGATCATACCGCTTTTTCTTCCATCCCGATATCAGGTCAAATTTTTCTTCCTTTATCCTTCTGTACAGTTCAGGGATCTCATCAGGGCTGTCCTGCAAATCGGCATCCATGGTGATCACTACATCGCCCTGTGCCGCTTCAAAAGCAACATTCAACCCTGCAGACTTTCCGTAGTTTCTCCTGAATTTGATGGCCCTCACCGCCGGATACTGAGTTTTGAGGTCCTCTATCACCGCCCATGAATTGTCAGTACTTCCATCGTCCACAAAAACCACCTCATAAGTAAACTTATGTTCCTGCATCACCTTAGCGATCCAGGCCGTCAGTTCCGGTAACGATTCATCTTCATTATATAAAGGAATTACAACAGAAATATCCATGTGCACTTTAGCAGCTTTTGTCAATGTGCAAACTTAGATAAACTTAAGTAAGTATCCATGCACACACTCAATATTAATACTTATGAATCACTATTCGCTGATCTGCTCAAAACCAAGAGGCTTTGTTTTTTTAAATATCGCCGCAAAAATCAGCGCCCCGATAAAATACATCACCAACTGTATACCCAGCGCGACAATCACCTGGGAAAATGTGGGGTTAAACTGCTTCTCCAGATCTTCATTTTGTTTTGCCATCGCCTCAGCTATTTTCTCGTCGTCCATATGAAGGCTCCTGAGCATATCCGCTGTTTTTGAACTGATCATTTCCTTCATCCTTACCGGGTATGTCGTATCGATATATTTCCCAAACGCCAGGGTAAAGAGATAAACAATAACAGCGGACACCATAAACATTACAAAAATATGCAGCAGCGCTTCACTAAACGTCCAGTAACCGCCCACTTTTTTACGCATATCAAGACACAAAGCAATGCTAATTGCTAATCCAATAAGTAATTGAAAACCCAGCATTATAAATGATCCTTGCATATCCGGCAGGATATAATTCATAACCAGAAAGATTACAATACTAACTCCGGCCATAATAAAGCCGTTCTTAATGGATTCTTGTTTGATGTTTATCGGTGCGTTGGTCGTTTCCATATCTTGTTGAACATTAATTAATGTTAAAATTAGCAATTAAGGTGTAAACCGCAACATCAAACGCTTTATTATTGCTAAACTCTTCCAGCTCCATTATAATTTTATCATCTGGCTTAGGCTGGTGGAAAAACACCATAAAAGGAACAAACAGCTCCTCCATCTCCTCACCCAGCTCGATCATCCCCGCATGGCTGCAGATGTCTTCTACACTGCTTTCTACCAGCTGCTGGTTGCTGATCAGGTCCTCATAAATATGAAACTCGTCCTGGAACTCATCCTCCTCTACCAATAAGAACTCTTTCAGGAAATCACCAAGCTCAGGTTTGATCCGTTCATCATGGCACTCATTGATATAAAGCAGCAAGTTTAAGAGTTCAGTACCCCTGTCTATCGTCTCCTCTTCAATATCTGCCCATTCATCCGATTCCAGGTAATCTTCTTCCAGTTTCTTAATGTCACTGGCGAAGAAATTGATCATTAGCAGGTCAAAGAAGACTTCTCTCAGTTCGTCAAACATCGGATGTTCGTCAAACACTTCGTCAAATTCCTCAAGCTTTTCCATAAAGCCCAAATCCTTGCTGAATACCTCTACAAGGCTTTCTTCCAGTTTTACGGAGTCATTACCATTTACTTTGGCAAAGTTATCCAGCGCTGCGATCAGCGCGACTTTTACATGATTATCCATAAGATTGTAGTTGTTTGTTGTTATAAACCAGCTGCACTTTGCCAGTCAGTGTTTTATTTAATAACGGCGAATTTGCCGATTTTGAATAGTTCCGGTCTGCATCATATACCCAGCTTGCAGAAGGATCATATACCGTAAAGTTTGCATCAGCGCCTTCGGCAATCACCGGCACCTCCAGTCCCAGCAATTTCCGCGGGTTCAGAGATAGCTTCTCTGCAATCTGCACAGCGTCCAAACCTGCGCTAATCAGCAAAGGCAATACCGTCTGCAAAGCAATGATCCCATAAGCAGCGATTTCAAATTCTACATCTTTAAACTCAATTTCGTGGGGACGGTGCTGCGAAACCACCGCATCGACAGTACCGTCTTTTAAACCGGCAAGCAATGCCTTCACATCAGATTTCGCACGCAAAGGAGGCTTTACCTTATAATTGCTGTCAAAATCGTTAAGCAGTTCCTCCGTAAATACCAGGTGATGTGCCGCGACATCGCAGCTGATCTTTATGCCGTCTTTCTTTGCTTTTCTGATCAGCGCTACCGATCCCGCCGTGGACACCGTACTGATGTGCACCGGTGCGTCATGATAGCCCGCCAAAAATATATCCCTGCTGATGTGCATTTCTTCGGCAAGCGCCGGAATACCTTTCATGCCCAAAAGCACACTGGTACTGCTTTCATTAACCTGCGATTTACCGGCTATCGACTTATTCTCCGGGTAAACCATCAGCAGACCGCCAAAGCCCTGCGCATATTGCAATGCCCTGCTCATAAATCCATCATCCTCAATAGACCTGCCCGCTTCCGAAAAAGCTACCGCACCTGCCCGTTTCATATCAAACAATTCGGCCAGCTCCTTTCCCTCCAGATCGCGGCTTAACGCACCCACCGGATAAACATCTACCAATCCGCCCTTTGCCTTATTGATCACATACTCCACCTCAGCTTTGGAATGGATCACAGGCTTGGTATTTGGCAAAACTGCCAGACCTGTAAAACCACCCGCGCCCGCTGCCGCCATAACCGTTCTGATGTCTTCCCTGGTCTCAAAACCCGGATCACCTGCCGAGCAGTTCAGGTCAAAAAAGCCAGGAGACAGCACAGATCCGGTCCCGTCAAAAACTTCTTCAGCACCTTTTGATTTTAAACCAGCTGCGCCTGCTCCCACCACGGTGATCGCAGTAATCTTTCCCTGTTCTACACGAACATCGCATTTCTTTTGATTGAACTGGCTGTTTGGATCGGCAATGGTTATGCCCCTGAGGAGAAGGTTCATGTTGTTTGTATATTTTTATTAAAAAATCTGATCAGTAGTATTTCCATCGCTAAAAAAACAACACTTAAAATTATACAAAGTTTCCATAACTCCGTGCTGTTATTTTTTGCGGCTATATTCAGTGACATGGCATCTTTTCTTGAGTTGAAGACCGATATCTTTTGTTTGCCAAACAAGCCCTCCAATTCCCGCTCTGTTGCGTAATGCATATCCGATTCCGTCCGGTTGTCATTAAAAGCGACAACGGCCAACGTGGAATCGGCTTTCTTCAGCTCATAGAACCCGGATTTTTTGACCTGGTCAGCCACATAAAGCAATGTCCTGCCGGGTGTTTGTCTTATCTCAGGGATCACCTCAAAGTCTGCCGACACCAGTTTCAGCGACTGGTTTGCCAGTAAGCTGATCTTTTCCATTCCGATCAGGTTGTCCTGACCAATGGTATGAAAGAGCGGCCGTTCCCTGGCACCGGAAAAAGCGACTTTATACATCAAGGGTACAAATACAGGGTGCCTTGGCAAGTTGCCGTCTTTCAGGCTCAGTGAACTGGCAGATAGATATATTTTCCCGGCACCAACAGTATATTTAGCAAACAATGAACGGTTTAATGGCAATTGAAGGATACTTTCCCTGCTGGTCCGGCTCCCGTCAGCATAGCTGAAATATCTGGACACCACAGGCAGGTCCATATTTTTTGGAATCTGATCAAACACATCCTTAAATATCTCGCTCTTCAGGTCAATGGTAGTGGCGATAGGCACACCCGTTTGGAGCTGCTGTATAGCAGGCAAAGACAAGCCCGTCAGAAAAGGATTGTAAACCGCGGCGCTGACATCCAGATCCGGAAATATCACTACTGAACCACCGTTTTGAACATAGCTTTTCAGTTCCTGCGCCAAACCTGATGACGGCTCCCTGAGCCCGCTTAAAACAATCAGGCCATAGTCCGGGAACGTAGAATATTTGATGTTTGATTCAGGCATTTCCGTCAGCTTAAAATAGCTGTCAGCGCCGAAAAGCGCAGCAATGAATTTATCCGACGGATTTCCGCTGATGTTCAGCACCCTTAGTTCATTGCTTACGTTGAAGCTAAAGTTCAGTTCATCATCAAAAGTCAGCGGAAAATCTTTAATGGAAATGCTTGCCTTTTGCCAGCCTGGTTTCAGCCCGCTAAATGACAGGGTATCGGCCACCGTTTTACCCGCGCCGACGGCCACGTTGCTGATTGCCTTCTGCTGCAAGTTTACCGTCAGTTTTAAGGGTATGCCTTTAGCGTCTTCCTCACCATAATTTTTTAACTGCACCACCATCCGTTCGGTTTGTCCGGGTTTGTGAACGGGCGACAAACTCCAAACGCTGTCCACCGAAATATTGGGCAGACTGTTGGCATTGAGCTTTACGAAATTATACCTGATGGCCTTACCACCTTCTATCTTTGAAAGACCGGCAAAGCTTTTTTGAAAATCTGACAGCAGATAGCAAATCTGGTTCCTGCCCGCATTGGCATCAGACTGCATCCTGTTGATGACCTGCTGCAGGTTACGGCTCGTCCCCGAGATCTTTATTTCATCGAGCAGCTGCACAAATTCTTCCTTGCTGACCAATCTCTGGTGACGGCCTTCAAAATCGTTGGTGATCAGCTGAAACTGATCATTCAAGCTATATGCGGCTGCTATTTCTTTCGCCTTGCGTTTGGCCTCGTCCAGTAAACTGCCTTCTTTGTTTACCGTTTCCATACTATAAGAATTGTCTATATAAATGCTCACCGCGTTTCTCAAAGCCGGACTATCGCTGGAATCAGAAGGAAGAAAAGGCCGCGCAAAAGCGAGCACCAGAAATACAATGGCCAGGATCCGGCTCAGCAAAACCAATAAATTCTTTAGTTTTTCCCGGGATGAATTTTGTTCTTTGGCTTCCTTCAGAAACTGTACATTACTGAAATAGACCTTCTTAAATCTTCTGAAATTGAATAGATGAATTACAATAGGAATGGCTATTGCCAGCAGCGCAAAAAGAAAACCTGGGTATAGGAAATTCATTAAAAACCAAAGGTAGAACTTTTAGCTGAATATCTATCTAAACTTTTTCATCGCATCCCAAAGCGCAGCGTCCAGGCGGTACACATCAGGACGGAACTGCAGCCTGCCATTTTCGATCCAGGCGGTACGGTAATTGATCAGGATATCGACATCCTTTTTTACACCAAACCATTTGGGCTTCAGTTTAAACACATTCACCGTATCCGCTTTTTTGGCCAGTTTCTTTTTGTAGACAGCCATGCGTGTAGTGTCTGTTGGCGGCAGGTTCACTTCCATCCGCAGGTCATCATACTGATATTTATCTTTCACCAGATTCTGCGCAAAATTCAGCGGATTCTCTACCCGTACACAGCCATGACTGATCGCCCTGTTGGCCAGCCGGAATGCACTTTTATTATTCGTATCGTGCAGATAAATACTCGATCCGTTTTCAAACACAAACTTAAACTTGCCCAAAGCATTACCGCCCCCCGATCCTTGCTTAAACTGGAAAGGAAGCTTTTCCCTTGGGTATTTATTCCACTGGATCGTATCCGGATCGCCCACCAGCCTGCCTTTATAATACACATTGATGTTGTTATTGGACAAATAATAAGGATCTCTAAGTGCCTGGTAATAGATCTCGCTGCGTGCAATACTCACAGGAATGTTCCATACCGGATTGACCTGTATCGAATTGAACTTGCTCAGCATGACCGGTGTCTCATGATTTTTAGGTTTATCATCCAGCTTGCCGGTTTTTATAAACAGCTTGAGCTGCTCCGCATAATCCTCGTTGCGTGGCCCGCCCACACACACTTTCATATGGGTCACCGTGTCTTTATCATTGAACCAGGTCAGGGAGAAATCCGGGATATTGACCTCCACATATTCCTCGCCCATATCGGGCATTTTCCAGCGCAGGCGCTCCATATTGACCAGCAAGGTTTTTGCAACCGGACTTATCGCGTTTGCATCATCCCTTGCTCCGTCTGCGTTCGGCTTCAATCTGAACTTCGCCAGCTGTTGCTTAAAGATCATGTACCCCTTATCTTTGGGCTGCACATCATTCAGCAGCCTGACCATATTCTCTGTCGCCAGCACTTTACTGATTGAGAGACTGTCCGGACGTGCTACCGGGATGTAATACCTGCTGAATACTTTACGCGGGTTGACTACTCCATAATTGACATAGTTGTTGTATTTGATCAGGCCCTCAGCCGCATTGAGCTCCAGATCTGCAATGACCGGGTAAACCTCTGCGATGTCCTTAAATTTATTCTCTTTGAGGGTTTGCAATAGTTCTTCAATCTGCCGGTACCGGAAAGATTTAGGGTTAAAGCCATGTTCGGGGCTCCGGCTAATATAAGCTGCAAGTGAATCCAGCTGACCATCTGCAAAAAAACGGGTTACCAATACCGGCTCAAAATTATTTGCCTTGTAAAACGCGGTTACTACCTTCGGGTTTGAAAATTTACTTCCAGCGGAGTCCAGATGTTTTTTAAAAAGCACATTGTAAACCGCAGTGTCAAAATCCTTATATAGCTTATTATTAAAATGCTCAGAAAGCACCAGGCCAACTTCGGGTGTGTCTTTAAACCATCTGCAAGAGCTGAACAGGGCTGCAAACAGAAAAATGAGCAATAAGGATCTTTTCAAGGGCAGATAGATTTGCGGCAAATTTAGATGTTATTTTTTTATATTTACTGAAATCAAATTAAGTGCCAGATATCAGCCCAGCCCATTTTTCATTTGCTTTATTTCTTTATTTGACCCGGTTTCTGTATCAGTAGTACTTGCGTTCGTACTGAGTACGCCGTGAGTACGGGGTGAGTACGCCCTGAGTACGCCTTTTCTCTAGAAAAAAGGCGTACTCAGAGCGTACTCAATGTTCAGTTATTGCGTATTCAGTACGAACGCAAGTACTACTCATCTGCAACGCATGACAAGGCAAGCCTGTATGAATAAAAAAAATGAAACAGCCCTTGGCCAGGAGATATACAGCAACTAAAATACAGTATATTTTTAATTTAATGTTTCATTTTATATATTTGCATCTCCTCAAGAGATGCTAGTCATTGTTGATAAGGAACTTAAAATAAAAAAATGAACAATATTTTGAACCATCACTTACATTTGCACCATCGCCTGCTGGCGATGTATATGTAATGTTTTGTACTTCAAAACTTGTTTCCGACCTTTTTATTTCTTGTTCAATCAATAATATCATAAACAGCAAAATTGAAAACACTCAAAATAGCTATCCAGAAATCGGGTAGATTAAACGAAAAATCAGTAGAGATCCTTAAAAACTGTGGTTTATCTTTTGAAAACTACAAAAGCTCATTAATTTCAACAGTTACCAATTTCCCGTTGGAAATCCTATTTCTTCGTGATGATGACATTCCTGAGTATGTACAGGACGGTATTGCCGACCTGGGTATAGTTGGGGAAAATGTAATCGTTGAGGCTGGAGCCGAAGTGACGTATCTCCAAAAACTTGGTTTTGGCAAATGCACGCTGAAGATCGCTATCCCTAATGAAAGCCAGATCACTGACATTTCCCAGTTGGGTGGAAAAGCGATAGCTACTTCCTACCCCGTCATCCTTCAAAAATACCTGGACGAAAACAAAGTAAATGCCGAGGTCAGGATGATCTCAGGTTCGGTAGAAATTGGCCCAGGTCTGGGCCTGAGCGATGCCATCTGCGACATCGTTTCTACAGGCGGTACCTTAAAAAGTAACGGCCTCAAACCTTTTTCTGAAGTGATGAAATCCGAAGCAGTACTGATCGGCAAGGAAGGCTCTGACCTGTTGCCTGAAGTTCAGGAACTGCTGCAGAGGATTCGTTCAGTACTGCGTGCAAAGGAAACTAAATATGTAGTATTGAACGTGGCGAAAAGTAACCTGCAGAAAATAGTTGACCTGCTGCCGGGAGTAAAAAGCCCGACGGTAGTACCTTTGTTTGATGCCGACTGGGTGGCTGTTCATTCGGTCATCGCGGAGTATGATTTCTGGGAAAAGATCAATAGCTTAAAAGCTGCCGGCGCCGAAGGAATTGTGGTCATGCCGATTGAAAAGATCATTGCTTAATTGATAAATTCCGTTAAATTCAGCATTAACTAATAGTTAACACAAAAATATAAGACATTGAAAATCTACAGTTATACAGATTTATCTAAACAAGAAGTTGAAGATCTTTGTTTGCGGCAGCTGGAAGATGACTCCGACATTCAGGACCGGGTAAAAAGCATTCTCGGGACAGTGAAGACCAAGGGCGACGCAGCCTTGTTTGACTATGCCCGGGCTTTTGACCAGGTGGAACTGCAACGTCTGTACATCGATAAAGAAGAGATTGCAGCCATAGCAGCGTCGATACCGGATGATGCGCGCATAGCTATTGACATTGCTTACAACAACATCCGTACTTTTCATGCGGCGCAGGCTGTAAAGGAGGCTAAGATTGAAACCATTCCAGGTGTGACCTGCTGGCGCGAAAGCAGGCCGGTTGAACGTGTAGGCCTTTATATTCCCGGTGGTTCAGCGGTATTGCCCAGTACTTTTCTGATGCTGGGTATCCCTGCAGTGCTGGCCGGCTGCAAGGAGATTGTGGTTTGCTCTCCTCCCCAAAAAGATGGAAAAACCAATTGTTTTGTGGCTTATGTGGCGTTAAAACTCGGGATAGAAAGGGTTTATATGATTGGTGGGGCGCAGGCTATTGCGGCCATGGCTTATGGTACAGAAACAGTTCCTAAGACCTTCAAGATCTTTGGCCCGGGCAACCGGTATGTGACCCAGGCCAAGCAAATGGTGCAGTCTTTAGCGGGCACTGCTATTGACATGCCTGCCGGCCCATCAG
Organism: Pedobacter ginsengisoli; assembly: GCF_030244015.1. GTDB lineage: Bacteria > Bacteroidota > Bacteroidia > Sphingobacteriales > Sphingobacteriaceae > Pedobacter > Pedobacter ginsengisoli. The sequence goes on along the minus strand of NZ_JASSYX010000001.1, from coordinate 439,814 downwards.
AGGTCCTGGTACTTGCAGACGAGACTGCCAATCCGTCATACGTGGCTTCAGACCTCCTGGCACAGGCAGAACACGGTGCTGATTCTCAGTCAATTTTGGTCGCCACTTCAAGAGAGATCATCACCAGTATACTTGAAGAACTTGAGGTACAGCTGGAAAAACTTCCAAGGAAAGAGGTAACTGCCAGAGCGATAGACAATTCATATGCGGTGCTGGTAGATAGCCTGCAGCAGGGAATGGAATTTAGCAATGTGTATGCGCCGGAGCATTTGATCCTGGCAACGGATCATTTTGAGCAGCTGATTCCTTTGATCAGTAATGCGGGTTCGGTGTTTTTGGGGAATTTGACTCCGGAGAGCGCGGGTGATTATGCTTCGGGAACGAACCACACCTTGCCAACCAGCGGGTTTGCAAAGGCATATTCGGGTGTATCGCTGGATTCTTTTGTGAAGAAGGTCACTTTTCAGCACATCAGCCCGCAGGGCCTGCAGAACATTGGCGGCACTGTTGAGGTGCTAGCCGAGGCTGAGGGGCTGAGGGCACACAGGAACGCGATCAGTATACGATTGAAAAAAATAGTTTAAGCATCACGTCATCTCGACAATGGGAGAGATCTCTTGAATAAGAATACCCAATCAAGAGATCTCTCGTTGCTCTCGAGATGACGACAAAGCCATTACAACATGGATATCAATAAATTACAAAGAGAAAACATTAAAAACCTGAAACCGTATTCTACGGCGAGGGATGAATATAAAGGGCAGGCCAGTGTATTTCTGGATGCCAATGAAAACAGTTACGGTTCGCCGCTTTTTAATGAGGAGGATGCTGCTCAGCAAAACTACAACCGCTATCCTGACCCCTTACAACTGGACCTGAAAGACGCGATCAGCAAGATCAAGGGAGTTCCTATTGAAAACACTTTTCTGGGCAACGGCAGTGATGAGGCAATAGACTTGCTTTACCGCGCTTTTTGTGAACCGGGACGGGACAATGTGATCATCCTTCCGCCTACGTATGGAATGTATGAGGTTTCTGCAGGCATCAACAATGTGGAGACGCGCAAGGTCAACCTGCTTCCAAACTTCCAGCTGGACCTGGAGGGTATTGCCGAAGCGATTGACGTCAATACCAAACTGATCTTCATCTGCTCGCCTAATAACCCTACGGGAAATTCGATCATCCGTACGGATATTGAGACCATACTGGCCAATTTTAATGGCCTGGTGGTGATTGATGAGGCTTACATCAATTATGCGAAGCAGAAGACCTTTATCCAGGAACTGACTGAATACCCTAATCTGGTGGTATTGCAGACGTTTTCTAAAGCATGGGGCCTTGCGGCTTTGCGCCTGGGTATGGCTTTTGCGTCCAGGTCTGTGATCGATGTTTTCAATAAGGTAAAACCGCCTTACAACATCAACCAGGCCACCCAGGACATCGCCTTAAAGGCCTTGCAGAACATTGAGCAGGTGAATGAATGGATCAAAATAACTGTCGCAGACCGGGAGCAGCTCAGCAAAGATCTTGCTGAACTGGAGATCGTGAAGAAAGTTTACCCTTCAGATGCTAACTTTGTACTGGTTGAAGTAATTGATGCCAAAGCTACTTATGATGTGCTTGTAGATCAGGGGATCATCATCAGGGACAGGTCTAAAGTGACACTCTGTGAGGGTTGTCTGAGGATTACGATTGGAACCGGTAAAGAAAACGAGATTTTGCTTAATGCGCTTAAGAAGATTTAAAATAAACCGTCATCTCGAACGAAGAGAGAGATCTCTTGTTCATGCTCAATCAAGAGATCTCTCTCTTCGTTCGAGATGACGATATAAATCCGAGATGACGATATAAAATAGAAATAATGAAAAAAGTACTTTTTATAGACAGGGATGGCACACTGATCAAAGAACCTGAGGATGAGCAGATTGATTCTTTTGCCAAGCTGGAATTTTATCCAAGGGCGCTGTATTATTTGTCGCGCATCGCTGCCGAACTGGATTATACGCTGGTGATGGTGACCAATCAGGATGGTCTGGGCACAGAGTCCCATCCTGAAGAAAACTTCTGGCCGGTACACAATTTCATCATGGATACTTTTGCCGGTGAAGGTGTAGTATTTAGTGAGGTGATCATTGATAAGACCTTTGCGCATGAAAATGCCATCACACGCAAGCCAAATACGGGTTTGCTGCAGCATTTTTTAAATGAGCACTATGACCTTGCAAATTCTTTTGTCATTGGCGACCGGCTGAATGATGTGGTATTGGCTAAGAACCTGGGCGCCAAAGCCATCTGGCTGCGCAACAATGACGGTCTGGGTGCTGCTGAAAACTTAGGTAAGGCAGAGGAACTGAGCGAGTATATCGTCCTGCAGACTTCTGACTGGGTGGATATTTATACCATGCTGAGGGCGGGTACACGTACGGTTCATCATGAGCGCAACACCAACGAGACTAAGATCAGTATTGATATTGACCTGGATGGTACGGGTAAAGCGGAGATCCATACGGGCCTGAATTTCTTTGACCACATGCTGGACCAGATTGCCCGTCACGGCAGTGTGGACCTGCGCATTAAAACCGATGGTGACCTGCACATCGATGAGCACCATACGATTGAGGATACAGGTATAGCCTTGGGTGAGGCTTTTGCGAAGGCAATCGGCAACAAGCTGGGGCTGGAAAGGTATGGCTTCTGTCTGCCGATGGATGACTGCCTGGCGCAGGCGGCTATTGATTTTGGCGGCCGGGCCTGGATTGTCTGGGACGCGGAGTTTAAGCGTGAAAAGGTGGGCGATGTGCCTACAGAAATGTTCTATCATTTCTTTAAATCTTTTAGTGATGCGGCCAGATGCAATCTGAACATTAAAGCGGAGGGAGACAATGAGCATCATAAGATTGAGGCGATCTTTAAGGCTTTTGCCAAGGCGATAAAAATGGCGATAAAAAGGGATGCGGAGAAGCTGGTGCTTCCGAGCACTAAGGGGGTATTGTAACTGGCTCCAGTCGTCATTGCGAGAAGCTTTTCGCGACGAAGCAATCTCCATACAAGTATTGGATTGCTTCGGTTCCTCGCAATGACGAAGTGTAAAAAATGACGGATATAATAAAGTAAACGAATGATTGGAATTGTAAACTACGGAGCGGGTAATATTTTTTCGCTTACATCAGCTCTGGACAGGCTGAAATTGCCTTACGGCATGATCAATGAAGAGGCTGACCTCGATAAATATACGCACATCGTCATTCCGGGTGTGGGGCACGCAGGTGCAGCCATGAAAAAACTGGAGCAAACCGGACTGGTCGGACCGATCAAAGCATTAAAAAAACCGGTGCTCGGGATTTGTGTAGGCATGCAGCTCCTGACGGCACATTCTGAAGAAGGAGATGCAGACATGATGAACATTGTGCCGGTCCGTACGAAGTTGTTTGACAAGGATCAGGGGATTAAAATCCCGCACATGGGATGGAATAATATCGCCCATAAAAACAATTTGTTATTTGAAGGTGTTGAAAATCTAACACAATTTTACTTTGTGCATTCGTACTTTATTGAATATAACCCTACTTTTGACATCGCAACTGCGGACTATGGCATGCCATTCTCTGCGGGGGTACAAAAGGATAATTTCTATGGCGTGCAGTTCCACCCTGAGAAATCGGGCATCGCCGGAGAGCGTTTATTAAAGAATTTTTCAAATTTATAGATCAGCGGCTTAATGGCTGATGGTTTTAAACTTAAAATACAAGATGTACATAATTCCTGCAATTGACATATTAGATGGTAAAGTTGTCCGCCTGAGGGAAGGTGACTACGACCAGAAAACGGTTTATGATGTTTCTATCGCTGATATGATAGATACTTATAAATCTAATGGTACAGAATTTATACATATTATCGATTTAAATGGCGCAAAGGGCGATTTTAGCAATCAAAAGGAACTCTTTGACATCATCAAGAAAACAGACATGCGGGTGCAGTATGGCGGCGGGATCAGGACCATTAAGCAGGTAACCGATCTGCTGGATGCGGGCATCCACCGGGTTATTGTAGGTACACAGGCAATCACCAATCCTGATTTTCTGAAAGAACTGAGCACCGAGGTCGGCAAAAAATACGATTACGCGAACAGGATTGTCATCGCGATCGATGTGCTGGATGAGGTGATCAAGTACAGCGGATGGATGGAAAGCTCGCCGATAAAACTCATGGATTATGTGGACAAGTGTCTGCAGCTGGGCTTTTTCAGGTTCCTGTGCACGGATATCAATAAAGATGGTAAACTGGGCGGTGCGGCTGTTGACCTGTACCGTAAACTGCTCGACCACTCTCCTTTCATCAAGCTGATCGCTTCTGGCGGGGTAAGCTCGATGAAGGATATTGAGGAGCTTGCCGAACTGGACATCAGATCGGTAGTGGTCGGAAAGGCCATCTATGAGAACAAGATCAGCATCGACGAGATCAAACAATGGAACCTGCGACAAATGACATCGCTGTAACAGGATGCTGAATAGAATGAAGACCTCATGTTAAGTAAGCGCATCATCCCCTGCCTGGATGTAAAGGATGGCAGAACAGTAAAGGGTGTAAATTTTGTGGATCTAAAGGATGCGGGCGACCCGGTGGAACTGGCCTGGCAATATGCACAGCAGGGTGCTGATGAGCTGGTATTTCTGGACATCATTGCTACTCACGAAAGAAGAGGGACGACTATTGAAATGGTGAAATCAGTAGCCCGTCAGCTCAACATTCCTTTTACCATAGGTGGCGGCATTACTTCTGTTGCTGATGCTGAGGCGCTGTTAAATTCAGGTGCGGACAAGATCAGCATCAATTCGGCAGCGGTGCGGAACCCTGCGCTGATTGAAGAACTGGCTAAGGCCTTTGGGGTGCAGTTTGTAGTCGTGGCGGTCGATACCAAGCTGGTTGAGGGACGTAATATGGTACACCTGAACGGCGGCCGTCTGATCACGGAACTGGAAACTGAAGACTGGATCCTGCGTGCGGAAAGCCTCGGTGCGGGAGAGATCCTGCTGACCTCTATGGACCATGACGGCACAAAGAACGGTTTTGATTGTTTGCTGCTGGATAAGGTTGCACGCAGCATTAACATTCCTGTTATCGCTTCAGGGGGTGCGGGCAAGATGGAACATTTTACAGAGGTCTTTTTACAGACGGGTGTGGATGCGGCATTGGCGGCTTCGGTATTTCACTTTGGTGAGATCCCGATCCCTGTATTAAAAAATGAATTGAAAAAACACAACATACCGGTAAGGTTATGACTATAGATTTTGAAAAAACGCAGGGTTTGGTACCTGTTATCATACAGGATGTACAAACCCTGGAGGTTTTGATGCTGGGTTATATGAACCAGGAGGCCTGGGACAAAACTCAGGCTGAGGGGAAAGTTACTTTCTTCTCACGGACAAAAAACCGCCTTTGGACCAAGGGTGAAGAAAGCGGTAATTTTCTCTTTGTGAAGGAAACGCATATTGATTGCGATAACGACACTTTACTGATCAAGGTAAGCCCGGTTGGCCCAACTTGTCATACAGGTTCCCGCAGTTGCTTTAAAACCGACTATAACCAGAACTTTATATTTGAACTGGAGCAAGTGATCAAAGACCGGTATGAAAACCCTTCTGAGGCTTCTTATGTGAACAAGCTCCGTGAAAAAGGGCTGAACAAGATTGCGCAGAAAGTGGGCGAAGAAGGTGTGGAAACTGTGATCGCGGCATTGGCCGAGACGGATGTGGATTTTGTGAACGAGAGTTCTGACCTGATCTTTCACCTGCTGGTTCTCCTGAGAGAGAAGGGCAAAACCCTTGCGGATATAGGTTTGAACCTGGAGGGAAGGCATAAATAAGAGCTTATTCATTTGAAATGCTGAAGCACCTCCATACATTAAGCGGTCACCAGAATCCCATCTATACCTTGGCAAATACAGCCGACGGCAAGGGGTTTTACAGCGCGGGCAATGATAAGGGCGTAGTGGAATGGTCGCTGGAGACAATGGCTTTTGTCAAGGTGCTGGCACCGGTGCAAAGCTCGGTGTATGCATTGCACTGTTTTGGGAACTTGTTGTTTATTGCCCAAAGAAGCGGACTGATCCTGGTGTTTGATATTCTTGCTGCAAAGGTTGTTGCTACCCTCAATTTCCATAAAAAAGCGGTTTTTGATGTGAAGACCATTCCTTCGAAGCAGGAATTGATCAGTACTGGTGAGGATGGTATGGTGGCGGTATGGTCTTTAAATGATTATACAATGCTCTATAGCTTTCCGGTCATCAATGATACTGTGCGTACTATAGCGATCAGCGTGAATGAGCGTGAAGTCGCTCTCGGAAGCAAGGACAGTGTGGTACGGATTTACAATTCTGCTGACTACGGCCTGGTAAGGGAACTGCGCAGTCATAAAATGCCGGTAACTGCTTTGCAGTATTCACCGGACGGAAGGTATTTGATCTCTGGCGGACGTGATGCACAATTGAAGGTCTGGGGTCTGCCGGACTATGAACTGGCCAATAACATCGCTGCGCACATGTTTAGTGTATATGCAGTTGCCTACCACCCTACGCAGCCTTTCTTTGCGACCTGCAGTCAGGACAAGGGCATTAAGCTATGGGGCAGTAATGACTTCAAGCTCTACAAGATTCTGAGTCTGGAAAAGAATACGGAAGGGCATTTTCATTCGATCAATAAGCTGATCTGGAGTGCTGACGGGAAGTATCTGATCTCTACAGGTGACGACCGGCAGGTGATGGTGTGGAGGTTTGATCCTTAGTATTCTCAGGAGTTTTCTCTTAGCGCTCTGATTTTCTCTAAAGCAATTACGTCAATTTGATCTTTTGGGCGGTTGACTGCTTTTTTATTATCTATCAGCTGGTTGATATTTAGAAAGGGAACAATTATTCCTTCTAGATCCGCAACAGAAGCAATTTCCAGGCATTCTAAAAACGAAAGGTCTTCTATCCCTTTCATTGATGTCATAATATCAAGTTCGATGGCGTTCTCGACGTAAAAACTGGTCCAGCCTGGTACAAACTGCATCGTTTCAAATGATTGAAAATCGCCGTAACCAAGCTCCCTAAAAGCTAACCTAAGTTGCTTACGATTGTCTAGAGTATCATAAAGCCAAATATCCAAATCGTCGGTACTGCGGTTAAAGCCATGAAAACGAGTTGCAAATCCCCCAACCATGATGTATTTAACGTCATGATCATTTAATGATTTCCAGAACCGAAGCAAACCTTCATCTAAAATGTCCATAAAATTACTTATGAGTAATTATGGCTTTCTTCAGGAGCGCATTCGTCCGCAGCATTTTGGTAAATAGCTGTAATTTCTCCATATCAGGCCTGAACACATCTTTTTTGAGGCGCTCTGCTTCCGGGGAATTTGTTAAATAAACTTCCGAAGGCTCATTGACCATATTTTTATCTTCCTTCTTCATTGGATTTTGCATCTGTACAAATTTACTCAAAAAATAAGCCCGCAACAAAAGCGGGCTTATTTATTTTATCAGGTTTGTAAGTCACCCTTTATTGACTCTTACTTCTTTTTGGACTCCGTGCTGCCAAACAATCTTGGATAATAAGCCAGCGTAAACATGAAATACTGCTGCAATACGTTGACTGTACCTGTGGAAATACTGTTGTTGTACCCATAGTTGATGATGCTTTTATTTTGTCCCAGCAGATCCAGGGCTGAAAACTTGACTTCGGCATTTTCTTTTTTGAGAAACCTGTAGGCAACGCTGGCATTCCAGATGGCAAAATTGACAGGGTCTGAATAGATGGATGTGCTCCGGTTGAACTTGATATTGGTATTCCAGTTCAGCCCTTTAGGCCATACGATGCTCGTCCCTGCTGTTGTCGTATAATTTTTATAGCTGTAATTGACCTCACCGTCCTGCCTGGTGATACCGGTGTTTAAAGATTGTGATCCGGAGATGGTCACCCTGGATTTGAAAGTATAGGCCAGGGAGAGCCAGTTATAAGTGTTCAGGTTGTTTTGAAGTACTGCATCACCGTTGATCACAGCAGGCGTCCGGGCATAATTCAGAGCACTGTTGAAATACACCTGCAACTGGTTTTCCTTCATCTTAAATGCTTTCTGCCAATTGACATTGTAACCTGCAAATTCATAGCCCTCCAGGTTAACATTGAAATGGACCCGGCGGCCCAGCGCATCGTAACTGCTGCTGTCACCAATAAATTTGCTGACCTTACCTGCATTGATGTTAAAGCTAAGCATATCCGAACCTCCAGCGGCATAGTTGCTGTGTTCAAATCTCAGCGATAGTTCCTGTCTGTAGGACGGTTTAAGACCGGGATTCCCGAAATGCAAAAAACTGACGTTTGAGCTATCGGTAAGCGGGGCCAGCTGGTATAAATTAGGGTAAATAGCAGATGTATTGTAGCTAAGGCTGTGAACCCTGTAAAAGTCGCCGTGCTTTTGATGGGTGTAGCGCAAACTTGCACTCGGCAAAAACCGGAAATAAGATTCGTTGAACTGCTGGAACAGTTTACCGGAAACGCTCTCCTGGTAAAAAACCTCAGCGGCTGAAAGCAGGTTAATGCTGAAGCTTTTTTCGTAACGGTTGCTCAAATAATTTCTATAGGTCCTGGAAATGCCGATGGCAGGTTTTTCACTGACGGTATTGTATTGGGTTCTATTAGTCAGGTAATCATTGGCAACATACTGTCCGGTACTGCTCAGGTCTCCTACCTTGGCGGCTTCAGTATTATTGCTAATGTCTACGGTATTTTCCAGGTACATGTTGATACCCAGGTAAGCCAGATCACGGGGCTGAATACCGGGCATGGTAAAGCTGATCTTATGCGCTGAGTTCTTATATTCGGTTTCATACCGCCTGTTATAATACTGGTTTTGCGATGGATCTGAAGCAGTAAAATCTGTAGTCCTTTTGCTGCTGTTGGTACCGTTATTGTTTTTATAGGCATAGCTGGCATCAAAGGGCGCGGATTTATCAGCAGAATTTGAGTAGTAGGCATTCTTATTTTTAAATTTCAGACCAAGGTCAATGGTTCTCTGATCGCCGGTATTTTCCTGCCTGGAAGCATTTCTGCTGGTCGCCCCTGTGGCCACGTTCAGCACATCACTCAGCTGTGTATTGACGCTGCTGTTGTTGCCTGTATTCATATCGTAATTCGCATCCAGCTCCCAGCTTTCAGAAGAATGACTGTAACGCGACCCCAGCCTGTGATTGTTCTGGCTTGAGTTTGCCGTTCCGGTTGCGTTTTTTTCCAGTTGATTGCCCCCGTTCAGACTTTCTACAGTCCGGACCTGCTCCAGTTCTTCCTGTTTGGAACGGGAAAAGAAGTAATCGGCATTTAACCGGTCCGGTTTGCTGAATTCATGTGCCATTGTAAAGCCGGCAGAAGTAAATACGTTGAGCCCGCGTCGGCCAAAGTCAGACTGGTAATCATAGTTTGTGCCTTCGCCTTTGTAGGAGCTGTATCCCATCAGCGACTGGACACTGTTAGCCGTCTTGTTGACATTATTGCGTGTACCAATGATGCTTACCTGAGTTTTCGGGGTATAGCCGCTCAGCATCCCATCTGCTGCATATCGGTGATCGGTACCATATCCTGCCCCGATCTTGCCAAACAAACCACTCTTCTTGTCCTTTTTCAAGACGATGTTCATGTTCACCTCAGGATTGAGTTTGTCCGGGCTGTCTTTATCCTCATAAACCTGGACTTTATCTACTACATTCTTGGGCAGGTTCTGCAGTGCTATTTTGGGGTCACCGCCAAAAAATGGTTTACCTTCGACAAACAGCTTGCTGATCTTCTTTCCGTTTACGGTAATCAGCCCGTCGCTCCATACAGTTACACCGGTAAGCTTGCGCATCAGGTCTTCAACTGTCGCATTGCTGTCTACCTGAAAGGCATCTGCATTGAATACCAGGGTATCCCCTTTCATTTCGACCGGTGGCTTGGCTACGATCATTACTTCGTCCAGATTGTTCTCCGCCCGCTCTGCGATCAGGGTCTTGAGGTCGAGTTTTTTAGTATCAGCCGGGATGATAAAATCTTTTTTGTATGTTTTATAACCGACGTAGCTCATCAACAGGCTCAATTTGGTATTTACAGGAAGTGTTTTAAACTGGAATTTTCCAAAGTTGCTGGTCAGCTGGTAGCCGATCAGTTTTGTATCATCCTTGTAAACTGAGAGTGTAGCGGACCGCAGCACATAGTTGTGAACAGAATCTTTAACAATTCCTTCAAGCGATCCGACATTCGCAGAATCCTTTTTTTGGGCAGAGGCTGACATAAAAAACGTGCACAAGACAAGAGAAAAAAGGAAAATTTTTAGCGCACTGAACATATTCCGGGACTAGAGATTGTCTTTAAGTTTGATCTGCAGGATTACCGGATTATCCGTCTTACTACCTTTGCTAAAATAATTTTCCAGTGCTGGGCTGTATTTGACCCCTTTGCCGGAATTTTCTTTGTGCGCATCAAACATTTGCAGCGAGGAGAAACTGGTATATATAAATTTGCCGTCGCAGGCGGCCAGGGGAAATGTATGGTAGTATTTGCCTTTGTTTACCGGCAGGAAACAGGTCAGTTCATCGGTAAGGATGTGATCGAAGTCGATTACTGTACCCGAATTGATATTGCAGATCAGGTTTTGGGGATACAGGTTGCCTGTATGAAAAAGCAGGTTTGGACCGGTTTGCTGGCAATTGCTAATGGAGTAGATCAGCTTCGGGTTGTCGTTGAACATCTTACGTCTCTTGCCATTGTAACTGGAGTCTGTCAGGAAGTTTTTTGGAACAGCGTTGATCAACGGAAAAATCAACGAATAGAGCTGCTGTATTCTTGAGGGACCCACCTTGAATATCCGGTAATCATTGGAAATGGTAAATAAAGCCGCTGTATCCAGTCCTGTTTCAGAAAGTCCTGAACCTCCATCAAAATAGTCATCCCGTATTTTAAGTCTAGGCACTTTGTAAGGAAATGCTTTTGAAGTCGCGGTTTTAAAGCCTTTTACGTAATGGAGAAGAAACCGTGTTTTGACCCGCTCTTTCTGGTCATCATCATAGCCCATAGAAGACGCTGCCAGGTCCGCGGTTAGGAATACGGCATTATTTAGCAAAGCATCATCATCTTTTACAGACACCTGTCTTTTTTTAATTCCATTGAAACCGAAAACCATTTGCGTCCAGATCCGGCTTCTCATTTGAAGGAAAACTACTTCTTTTGCTTTTCTGTTGACATTGAAGGTAGCGATCCGGTCATTGTTGTCCATAGTCTTGTTATTGCCCCCGGATATCTTATGCTGAAATTTCCCCTGTCTGTCAAAGAACAGTATGGCATTGGTGTTTTCATCAAATATAATAAGGTGATCTTCTGTAACTTCGAGCTTATCTATCTTTCCGAAGGTACTTTCTTTGGTGGTTTCCAGTGGGATGTAAGTTGCAGATTCGAATGCTTCTGAAGCTGAGGCCCCATAGGCGTTTCCGGGGTCTATCCTTAATGTTTTAACGTTGATCGTATCGACCGGAATGATTCGCTGTGCCTTTAATGCCACAGAGAGCGACAGCAGAAAAATGGTAATGAGCAGCGTTTTTTTCATGATTTAACTCTATTTTCAAAGATCGTCCTTTACTTTGATCTGCACAAGAACAGGATTGTCTTCTTTCTTTCCTTTGTTGAAATAATCATTTAAAACCTGGTTATATTTAATTCCCTTGTTCTGGTTGGCCTCATGTTCCTGGAACATCGTGATAGATGAAAATGAAGAATACAAATTTTTGCCGTCGCTGGCCACGAAACCTGTATAACTATACATCCGGTCATCTGCTACGGGCAGAAAGTAAGAAAGCTCATCTGTGGTAATGTGGCCAAGCCCGATGGCTGACCCGGATTTAAGGTTGTAAATGATGGTTGACAGTTTAGATTGGCCCATTGAACTGGTGGCTTTAAAAGTGAGGTTGTTGCCTGTCAGAAAGCAATTGCCCAACCCGTAGATTGCATCAGGATGTTCCTGGAGGTACTTCATCCGCTTGTCTTTGTAATTGCTGTTGGTGATGATGTCTGAGGGCAGCACATTGATCATAGGCAATATCAATTTGTAGGCCCGCTGGATGGTATGCGGCGTCAGCCTGAAAATGTTATAGTCGTGGTGCTTTGTATAGAAGACTGCTGTATCATTTCCATAATAAAAAAGCGGACCGCTGGCTACGCCCATGATATCCCCATCGACCTCCAGTCCTTTTACCTGGTAAGGGAAACCGCGGTACCTGATTTCCTTCAGGTCCCGGATATATTCCACCTGATGCCTGGTACCCACCCCATCCTCTTTGTTATCATTTAAGTTGCTGGCTGTAACCAGGAGGTCTTTGCCAATAAACATCCCATCATCAAACTGAGGGTCTTTGGAGCCACGCACTATATCCCTGACTTTTTTCCCGTCGAAATCGTAAAAATGATAGGTCCAGATATGCGTTTTTGTGTCTACGCTGGTAAACATAATTTCCTTTGTCCACCTGTTGACTTTAAAATCATAGATACGGACACTAAAATCGAACATGGGCGAGCCCGGGAATTTCTTGTCTCCGCCTTTGATTTTGGCGACAAACTTACCATCCTTTTTAAACAGGAGAATGCAATTGGTATTCTCATCCAGGATAATAAACCGGTCTTCGGTCACTTCAAGCTGCTCTATCCGACCAAAGGTGCTTTCCTTTGTGGTTTCCAGCGGAATATAACTGACACTTTCAAATATTTCAGAAGCATTGCCACCCATGGCATTGGCAGGATCTACACGCAGTTCTATGGTTTTAGAAGTGTCTGTGGGGATAACTTTCTGGGCGTTGGCTTCAATAGCAAAAATGGACAGGAAAAGAGTAGCTAAAAATAGCTTAGGGATGAAATGTGAGCGCATGAACATTTGGTTTAATGCAATATTAATAAAAATTCCGATATATCTACGGCCCGATTTTAACCTTCTTCATCCCCTCCCTCCCATAAAACACTGGAAAATACATCATTTCTGCTTTGGCCGGATTGAGGTTATAAACTCCCGAATACCTTGGCGTCAGCTGCACTGTAAATGTGTATTTCCCTTGTTTCAGCTTCGTGCAAAATATCGAAGTTTTGTGTTTAAAATATTCCCGGTGCGTTTCTACTCCCCAGTAGCTCTGCGGTTTGTTTTCATAAGAACAACCCGCCGGGATGGGAATTTCTATCATGACGTAGTCTGCGTCGGCACGGACTTCTACATCTACTTTCAAAATAGCAGTTGTCCCCCCTTTGAGGCTTTTCACTTCATTGTTGTTTTGGAGAAATGCAGATTTGACAGTAAAGTCTTTGCTCACTTTCTCCGGATTGGAATTGTGGAATTGCTGGTAGGCTGTAAAATAGACCGGAGCATTGCCTCTTTTATCTACGCTGAGCTTGCCGGGCTCTATGACCTTGCTAAATGGAAAAGTTTTGATCACTTCTGTTTTATTGAGCACCAGGTTTGGTGGCTCAGGTTTCTTCCCTTCTGTAATTAGTTCCGGCAGAATGGTTTCCAGGATCAGCGAGGATTCGTAAGTATTGCGCCATTGCCCGTCTTTACGTTGTTCCAGGAAATACCGTGCAATTTTATCAAGTGCTGTCCGATAGCCGCCATTTGTTTTAAGGATCTGGTAAGCCAGCAGCGTATTTTGTATGCTGTTGTCCCAGAAGTAGCTATTGGCCTCACCCCAGTACACATTGCCAAACATGGTGGTTTTCTTTTGCTTCAGCAACCACTGGATATCGATTGGTATACCGGCTTTTTGTCTCAGCGACATCAGCTGTAACTTCTCATAAAGTGGCGGGCGGTACTCGGGAATGCGCGGATTTATCTTTCTTTCTTTCTGCCTGAGTGCTGCTGCTTGTTCCGCTTGCTCTTCTACCGCTTCAATCCAGTCTTTGATGTAGTATTTACTATCGAGTGTGTGCAGGAGCTTGATCAGGTACAATTGATTGAATCTGGTGCCTTCTGCCAGCTTTCCAAGCAGATGCCGGTACAGCTGGTCTTTGTTGAGGGACGTGGTATAGCCGCTTTGCTCGGCCTGTAACAAGGCTTCTACCACATGGAGGCTGATCCACATTTCCTCACCACTACCCTGCCACCAACCCCAGGTTCCTTCCGGACGTTTGTTATTTCCCAGTTTGCTGAGCAATTCTTTAATGTTTTTTTCTCCTTTAAATGGTTCGTCCAGATAGGTTTTGATTTTTTTCTCCAGCAGGATGGCTTTGAGTTTGGAAGCCAGCTGTTCATTGCACAGGTATTCATAGTTGCGCAGCTTCTCAATTTCACTGAGCAGTACGGGGAAGACAGATGCTTCGGCATTGACAGTCACTTTGCCTAAAGCCGCGTCGAAGTTATAATTGCTGCTGGTATCGCCGGAAAGCACATCGAAGTATCCCTTGGTTTCCTTTACGCCTATTGGCATTAAGGGGATCTTGCGCTGCTCGCCGTCAAAATAACCATTGGCCTGTGTCATCGTGTATTCAAAATCCAGGCTGTCGGGCGCTGCGCCGGCAAGGGCTTTGGCCGCAATGCTGACCGTATCAATATGGGCATTCTTATATTTGATTTCAGAGTTCAAAAGCTCTTTTCCATTGTAGGATAGTTTCCTGATGGCGCTTTCTTCCATATTGGTATAGTTCATCAGCTTTCCGATGACGGAGATCTGGTCGCCCTCGACGGCAAATAGCGGGCTGACAAAGTTTGCGCTCAATGATTTGAAGGACTTGATGGTCATTTGACTCTGCCCTGTCTGCCCGCGCCCGTTCATAGCGATAGTCCTGGTGTTCCAACTGGTGATGTCGTCCGGAAACTTCACGCTAAAGGATGCTTTTCCGTCGGCATCTGTGAGTAACCTGGGCTGCCAGATGGCATAGTCTGAAAAGTTCCTGCGCATGCTCTGCTGCGCGTTGACCGGAGCTCCGTCAGCACCGGTTTGCGGGTTGACTTTTTTACTTTTGATGAGGATGACACCATTAGCGCCCCTGACACCATAGATGGCTGTGGCGTCGGCATCTTTTAAGATGCTGATATCTGCAATATTTTCCTGGTCCAGTGAATTGATATCTCCAGGGAAAGGCAAGCCATCCAGAAAGACTAAAGGGGCTCCTTTGACGGCGCCGCTTCCTGTGTTTAGTCCCCTGATGTTGACTGAGCCTCTTAATCCTGGCATTCCCGGAGTGAGTGGAACATTGGGCACTTCTTTTCCAGCCACTATAAACGAGGAACCGGTCGTTTGCTCACGCGATCTTTTCTGATATCCCCTGATCACCACTTCGTTGAGTGTGGTTTTTGTGGATTTCATCATTTCGATGCGACCCTTGAGGTCAACAAGGCTGATCTGAATGTCATCATAGCCATTCATTGAAAATACCAGCGTGCCTCTTTCCGGCGTCTTTGCCGTATAATGTCCTTTATTGTCCGTGACTGCCAGTTCATATTTCAATCCTTTCATCCTGACCGTTACTCCGCGAAGCGGGTCGCCTGTATTATGGTCGAGGACGGTTCCGTTTATTTTTTTCTTAAAATATTTTGGATCAAACTGTTTCTCGTTGATGAGCTCGACCACTTCATCTTTCACTTTTGCAGTTTGTGCCGCAGCAAAATACTGCGATAAAGATTTGATCCTGGCGTCAATGGCAGTTGACAGGCTATCTGCAGACTGCAACTTTACTGCTTTCCAAAAATAATAGTTGTATCCGTAAGGCATAACGGAAATCTCTTCTTTGATAAAATAACTGTTATCCTTCAAAAGGTATATGGCACAGTAGGTCCCTTTCGGTACCTGAATATTTTGATTTTGTCCGGGGTAGATCTGCACATAATCGGGTTCCTCTGGATTGTATATAATGATGTTTTTAACATAAGGCATGTCTATCGTTACCGCAGGATCTATCCTCATATACAGACGGCAGGAACCATAGTTTGGCCCGAACAAATTGGTTGTATGGCTCCTGAGGTTCAGGTATTCGTTCCAGATGCTGTCTATTTCTCCGCTTTGAAGCGGGTAGTCCGCATAACCTGTATTTCCCGGCGCAGCGCGAAGATCTGGATTAAAGGCGTATTTGGTTGAAAATGATTTCTGTTTAAGCAGCTGAGGCCGAAAAGTATAGGTATATCCAGGCTCCTTGAAAAAGGAATGGTCCATCAAGTCTGAATGGAGGAACAGAAAGTTCTCCCGGAGCGGGCCAACGAGTATTTCCCTATTTCGGCCGCCATATGGTGGTGGATTGACCAGGATATCCTGTCCTAAGCCTTTCAGGATAGTTTTTTCGCCTTCAAGATTATCGGCAATCCGGATCATATATTTGTCAAGCTCCGCAGCTTCATCGGGTGTCAGTTCGGATGGCATTACCTGAATGGTGACTTTTTTATTGGAGGAGTCTGCAGCAACGCTGAGAATGGTTTTACGATTTGGTGCGAATTCCAGCCCTTCCAGAGTGACCAGCTGTGTAGCCGTACGCATTTTGATGTAGTGATAGCCCGGAGTCATCGTAAACGCATAGCGCCTGAGCTGCTGTGCCTGGCTGAAATATACCGGTATTCCATCAATGTAAACGATATGGAGCGGCTCTATGGCTCCATTTTTGACGACAAAAGGTGAGATCACAGGGGCCTGAACCACCGTTTTTTCCTCGATTTTATACAGATCCCTGGTCTGTGTAAATTTATAGTATTCCATGGTATCCAAATGGAGCGAACGTCCCCATTTGTTCCAGTTTAGCTGCATTTGTCCGGACTGTTCCGCCAGGTTTTTATTGGGCAGCCGGGGCTTGAGCTTTCGGCCAAAGAAGGGTCGGTTAAAATCCGGTAGTGTGATACTGCCCTGATTTCCGAATTTTGAGGTATAAGCAAATGCAGTAACGTCAGTTGCCGGCACCGGCCTGTCTTCTGCGTCGGTGACTTTAACCTGCATTTTTACGGTCTGTCCCGGGTAGACCAGCTCGGGGCTGAGCAGGGCAACATTGAGCTGTTTGGCAAAATAGGCTGCGCTGGTTTCCCGTGAGTGCAATTGTCCGGCCCAGAGGTAGTGGATCAGTACATGAGCTGCGTCGTTTGCACGGTGTCTGAGTACCGTATCCAGGGTAGTGGTATATCCCTGGAACATCACATTGTTTCCGGAAAATACGGTGTACCAAAATGGAATATGGTGCGGGTTGCTTACACTAACCCGCAGCGAATCTTTGCTATGTATAGCTGATGCAGCAAGATTTGATTCTATACTGTTCAATTCTACTGTTTGTTTATAGCCATCGGCCGTTTTGAGGTCATAGTTAAAGGCCATGGGGTCACGTTTAATCACTGCCGGCAGCTCCACCATTACAGAATCTGTATAGGACTGCTGATCATTCCCGGACAGGACGGTATAAATGGTGGCTTTCTGTTTTACCGGTTTACCTGCTACCTGGTAGTCAAAATGAAGACTGTCATTTTTAAATTTCCAGGAAATGGAACGGTTGTCTTCCATGTGCTGGAGATATAAGTATTGGCTCCGTGTTTCGTTATTGCTGTTGGAAAAGCGGAAATCCAGGTTCAGATTTAGATCTGCTTTTGGAAATATGCTGTCGGGGATGACGACTTTGGTTTCACCAACCGGATCCATCACGACCGTGCTCGTCCATAATGTGTCTTTCACAAAAACACTGGCACTATGATACCGGTCTATATAACTGGTTTTTAACCATATACTCACTTTCCCATCGGGTACAGCAAGTTCGTTTTCGTCGACTGCCTTCAAAAACAGAACGAGCGGATCTCCTCTTTTGTGCCCTTTTTTCTCCAATCGTGCGGAAAAATTAACAGACTTTAATTCATAGTCTTCATACGAGAAATTATTGCTGATAGCAGCTATCCAGTCTGCACCGATCTTTTCTTCGAGCGTAATGCTGTAGGCGGCATCCAATCTGAGTTTGAGGCTGTCTGACAGGGCAAACCGATATTCATAACCGCCTTCGTGGTAAGCATCAATGGTATCCAGTATTATACTTTTGTATCCATCATTGGCGTAGGCACCAGCGAGCTTGACCCGCATCTTTTTGTGGTGGAGTGCTGCACCTTTTGTGTTGAGCAGGTAGGCCTTAAACCTGACTGTATCGAGCGGCTTATATTTTGGCTGGCTGAAAACCATATAACCTTTATACCTTTTCCGGTATTTTTCCTGTTTTTCCCTTGCTTTGTCGCGTTCCGGGTAGTAGGGTTTTTTAGCGAACATCTTCCGGAAAAACGACAGCTTCTTCTTTGGTCTCTTTTCAGGGGCTATATTGTACATGAAATAATTGCTGATGCCCTGGTATTTTACAGTGACCACAGTCTGCTTTGAAGAATAGGGTGCTACGTAAAAATTGCTGGACTTATCGAAAGCTACCTTCTTGCTTTTACCGATGGTCACTTCCGCATCCCGGATCTGTTTGCCCGAAGAATCGGTAATGACACATCTGAAGTCCTTCCCATTATTGGTAAAATGCACATAGGTATTGGCCACAGGAACGACCTCATATTCGAGTTGGTTACCGTTTGGCCGGACATACAGGTAATTGCCATGAGGCAGCTTTTTACGGGAAGGAAATCCGGTAGTCAAAAAAGAATCTACCGAAGTATGCATAAAGCTGTCATTAATTATTTTGGTTCCGCCGAATGCAACGGAATAGGCTTCCTGATCGCTTAATTTATAGATATAGGTATAATATCCGGAGGTTCTGGCCAGGGTTAGTTTCTTTTGTGCAACAACAGATCCTGAAACAACAACCAGTAACAGAATTAAGCGTATAATTTTATTCATTTAGTATCGTCTAATTAATATTGACTTTCTTCATCCCCTCTCTGCCGTAAAATACTGGGAAGTACATCATTTCTGCTTTGGCGGGATTGAGGTTATAATTTCCTGAATACCTTGGCATCAGCTGAATGCTGAAGGTGTATTTTCCCTGTTTCAGCTTCGTGCAAAATATCGAAGTTTTGTGTTTGAAATATTCCCGGTGTGTTTCTACTCCCCAGTAACTTTGTGGCTTGTTTTCATAAGAACAACCCGCCGGGATCGGGATTTCTATCATCACATAGTCTGCGTCGGCACGGACTTCCACTTCTGCTTTCAGGAAAACCGATGCCCCGCCTTTAAGCTGTGTTATGGGTTTGCCATTTTGCTCAAAACTGGTTTTAACTTCAAAATCTTTACTGACCTTCTCAGGTTTAGGATTGTTGAACTGCTGATAGGCAGTAAAATAGACTGGCGCTGTTCCTTTCTTATCAACGGTTATTTTGCCCGGATGGATTGTTTTGGTAAAGGGAAAAGCATTAACTACCTCGGTTTTGTTGAGTGTAATTGATGGTGCTTCCTGTTTTTTCCCTTCTACCATCAGTTCCGGCAATATGGTTTCCAGGATGAGTGAGGACTCATAGGTGTTACGCCACTGCCCGTCTTTACGCTGTCCAAGGAAATATTGTATGATCAGGTTGAGTTCATCGTTGTATCCTCCTTTTGCTTTCAGAATGTGGTAGGCCAGCAAGGTATTCTGGATGCTGTTGTCCCAGAAGGCAATGCCTGGCTCACCCCAGTAGCTGTTGCCAAACATGGTTGACTTTTTCTGTTTGAGCAACCAGTTGATGTCTGCAGGCATTCCTGCTTGTTGCTTCAGCTGCATCAGCTGGAGGCGGCTAAAGAGGGTCTGGTCTTTCTGGTCAGCCTTTTGTTTTTCTACCGCTTCAAACCAGCTTCTAAAATCATACTTATTTTCCAGCGTCCGCATCAGTTTGACCATAAACAATTGATCAGTATTTTTTCGGCCGGTCAGCTGGTCATTCAGGTAGTTGTACAAAACGCGGGTATCCAGCTCTACCGCATAGCCTGCTTCTTTGGCCAGCAATAGCGCTTCTACGACATGACCACTGATCCACATCTCGTCTTCAGTATTCTGCCACCAGCCCCAGCCACCGTGCGGCCCTCTGTTATTTTGCAGTTTTTTGATCAGCTCTTTAATGTTCTTTTCCTCTTTAAAATCTTCGTTCAGGTATTTCCGCAGCTTTTGCTCCAGGATGAGGCCTTTCAATTTGGAGGCCAGCTGTTCATTGCACAGGTATTCGTAATTGCGCAATTTATCCATTTCGCTCAGCAAAACGGGGAAAACAGAGGCTTCTGCATGCAGGGTAACCTGCCCTGGAGCGGCATCAAAGTTATAGGAGGTAGTGGTATCCCCGTGTAAGGCGCTGAAATATCCTTTGGTTTCCTGTATACCAAGTGGCAAAAGCGGAATTCCGCGTTTCTCGCCATCAAAATACCCTTTGTCTTGGTGTAATGTATAAAGAAACTGCAGGCTATCTTTGGCTTTTGCTGATCCTGTGGCAAGGACTGCTATCGTATCAATATGTGCATTTTTAAAAGTCAGGTTGTTGTTCCGGATTTCTGAGCCATTGTACTCAAACTTCCTGGTCACGGTTTCTTCTTTGTCACTGTAGTTCATGAGCTTGCCGATGACCTTCAGGCTATCGCCAGAGAGCGCAAAAGACGGTGAGGTTATATTCGCGCTCAAACTTTTGAATGAACGGATAGAAGTGTTAAGATAGCCATATTGCTTATGCCCGTTCATGGCATAGACCGTAGTGCTCCAATTGGTCATGTCGTCGGGAAACTTGACTTTAAACCTTGCTTTTCCGTCCTGGCCTGTAAGCAATTTTGGCTGCCAGAAAGCGTAATCTGAAAAATTACTGCGCAGGCTCTGCCGTCCGCTTGGCTCCTGCCCGCCTTCAGCCCCAAAATATTGTGAACCGTTGGTGGTGATAACAGTCACTCCGTTTGCACCGAGCTTGCCATAAATGGCAGCGCCCCTAACCGGGTCCAGCATTTCTATGGAAACAATCGCCGAATTGCTGATTTGTTCCATTGTTCCGTTAAATGGTTTGCCGTCTACGATCAGCAGGGCGTTTTTACCTTCTTCTGAACCTGAACCGGTACTGGTTATGGTGCTTAACCCCCGGATATTAACGGACCCTCTCAACCCCGGGCCTCCGCTATTGTTTTGTATATTTAAACCCGCAACTTTACCCTGCAGCAGCTGTTCCACATTTGCTACCGGAACATCTTCGAAGTTCCTTCGTCCACTGCCTGAGTATCCTCTGATGACTACGTCTTCAAGGTCAGTCCGCTCCTTCAAAGTGATCAGCCAATCGCTTTTCCTGCCTATAGTGATTGTTTTAGTTTCATAACCCACGTAGGTAACCGTCAGCACAGTTTTTTTCGGTACTATGAAACTAAAATAGCCGTTTCCATTGGTCTGGCCCAGGCCTTTAAGCGGCCTGCCGAAAAAAAGACCGGCACCAGGCAGCGGTTCACCTGTATACTCATCGATAATTGTTCCGCTGATGACCATCTTTCCCCGAGGTGCCTTGCCTGTCAAAGGAGAGACTACCTTTCCTGGCAGTTTATAATTGTAGTTGCGGATTCCCGGACTGGTCATTCCGGAAAATTTGATCTTATGGTCCAATGCTTTGCTCATCTCATCTGCGGGATGGACCTGTTTGTTTTTCAGCAAAATATAGTTGATGCCACCCGCCCTTATGCGGATGTCTTCTGTGAAGTAACTGTTGTTCTTGAGCAGGACGAAAATTCGGTACCAGGCTTCATCCAGCACCAGGTCATTTATATAACCTCCGTTAACATGCATGAACGCAGGGTCATCTTTCTTGTAAAGAACGATATTCTTTATATAGGGAAGCCGGTTGGTCAGTGAAGTGTCGGTTACCATCCTGAGGCTGCCTGTATGCACAGTTTTAGGTTTGGGATTTTCTGCCAGAAAATGCGTGTTCCTGCTTTTGAAATCAAGGTAATCTGTCCAAATGCTATCTATTTCATGTTTAAGCACGGGATTCTGACTGTAGGAGACCCCTTCAATTCCGAGGTTCACAACAGGGTGGTATTTATCGGCGGTATCCAGCGCTCTCAAAGTGATCCCTGAATGCAGAAAGGTGAAGACTTTATTGCTGTCCCGGGTAAAAGGAATATCGAGGTCACCGGATTTAAACCTAAGCGATTTCTCTTTGAACGGACCGATGTAGAGTAACTTCCGGGGGATGGTATTTGGCGGTGGATTAATGAGAAATTCTTCGCTTCCGCTATAAATAACTGCCTTATTGCCTTCAAAATTTTCGTTGACATAAATCATATATCCGTTCAGTCCGCGGAGCCGCTGTTCGAATTCTTTATCTTCCAGAAGCGAAACCGAGGCTTTTGAATTGGCCGGATCAGCAGCAATTCCGAGAATGGTTTTGAAGCCTTGTTCAAAATTCCGGGTAACAGACGCTTTATACTCCCGGCTGTAGACTTCTACTTTGTGCGTGCCGGGACTGATATTGAAGGCGTATCTTTTGAGTTGCTTCGCCCCGCTATAGTATACCGGAATTCCGTCTATATAAACCAGGATTGCCGGGTCTATCGCATGCTCCCTTATCAGAAAGGGAACCACAATGGTTTGATTGCTTTCTATTTTTTCCCTTCCGGCATAAAGCTCGTCTGGATAAATAAATTGGAAATAAGGTACTGTATCCAAACCGAATTTCTGGTGCCATCTGAGCCAGTCCAGTTTGAGGCTTTGTGTCTGATCAAATGGTTCGGGAGAATAGGGCAATGGTTTTCCGGCCTTGTAGATAAATGGCTTTTCAAAAAGATCCCGATAATAAGGAATGTCTCCGAATTTTGCGGTGTAAGCGTATGCCGTAAGATCTGTGCCCGCAACCGGACGCTTTGCCTTGTCCGTGACCAGCACTTTCATTTGCGCGATCTGTCCTGGATAGACTGCTTCGGGTGCTTCAAACGCTATCTGAAGTGACTCTGGCGAAGTATAGACATGGTTTTGCTGGCTTTGGACCCTTCCCTGCCACAGGTAGGAGAGATGAATTTTCTCATCTTCTCCGGCTTTTTTTTGCAGAACAGTGTCAAGTTGGGTGCTATAACCCCGCTTGAGCACTTTTCCCCCGGAAAAAATGGTATACCAGAAAGGGATTTGCTGCGCGCTCCCGGCGTGTATGAGCAGCGAGTCCTGACGCCTTTCAGCAGATGCCTGAAACTGGGGCTGGAGCCATTTGTAATCCGTAGGATAGGAGATTCCTTCTGCAGTCCTGAAAGCATAATCAATGACGCGGGGATCGAGTTTTATTTTCTGTGGAAGGCCTGTAACGATGGAATCAGTATATCTTCCATCTTCACCAATGGTGTATAGTATGCCCTCATGCGCTGCCGGTGAATCATTGACCTCAAAAGTGAACTTCAAACTGTCCTTTTCGAGCAAAGTGGTGATCTTTTTGTTCTCGTATTCATAACTGAGGTTTTGGGACGCCTGCCTGGATTCATTGTTGCTGTTCCGGAAACTGAAGTTAACAGTAAAGTTCATATTGACCTTAGGAAATATACTATCCGGTAGCCTTAGAACGGTCTCTCCGACTGGATCGAGTCTGAGGCTGGTCTTCCATAATTCTGTCCTGACAAATTCCTTCGGGTTATAAAATTTTCTGACGCCACTTGTTTTTATATCGACCTCTACTCTTCCGTCAGGAGTGGCAAGCCCGTTTTCATCGGTCGCTTTCATATAAAAAATAACCGGACTGCCAGGGTGGTGTACCGTTTTATTGGTCCTTACAAAAAAGGAAGCTGACTTCAGCTCGTAATCTCCATAGTAGAAAAACCCCGAAAAAACAGTTTTCAGTTTGCCTTTAACGTTTTCTTTAAAATGGAGCACGTAACTTTCATTCAATTTGAGTTTCATGCTGTCAGCTAAAACAAAACTGCCTTCATATCCCCCTTCCCGGTAAGGATTTAAACTGGCGATAGGGATGTCCCGCCCTGAATTCTTCAGCTCCAGTTTCAATGTTTTGTTGTGTATGGACTTTCCATTTTTTGTAACCAGGTAAACTTTGAACCTGACAGTGTCGAGCGGACGGTATCTTGGTTTATTGAAATGCAGCTGTCCTGTATATGGTTCGGATTCTGCAGGTGCTGACGGTTTTTTCTTTTTTTTGGGCTGTTGAGGGCGGTCAAATGCATATTTATAAAAACTGGAAACATCTCCATACCTGATGCTGATCAGCTTGTCTTTTGAATCCGGCTTTCCATGATAAGATTTTGACTGGGGGTCAAATTTAATGGTATAATGTGCACCTTGTGTGACGTCGGCGTTTTCGATAAGTCTTCCCTGTAAATCAGTTAATATAAACTGAAACCGGTCACCGTCACTGATGAATTTAACCTGTACATTTCTTACATTCCTTATCTTGTATTTTAATCGGTTGCGCGAGACTGATAGGTAGAGGTAGTTTCCGTATGGCAGTTGCTTAAAGTAAGCAGGCTGATCAACACTAAAAGAATCTACCAGTGTATGAAGTACTTTATCCTGGAGCTTATGAACAGAGCCGAGGGCAAAATCCGCAGCTTCTTTATCATTGAGTTTATAAATGTAGGTATAATGACTTGAAATAGGACTTGTAGTAAGTTTTCTTTGGGCATACAGGACAACGCTGCCGGCAATGAACAAGTACAGAGAGAGTAAGAGTCGTTTCATCTATTTGGTTTACTGCATGATGCAATAATTACCAATTTACATAAAACTTTTTAACTATATCTTTTTATGATCCTCAATTTATGGGTATACCGGCCAAGCTCTGTATTGTAAATGCCCTGGTTGTCTATCGGGTCTATATGTACTCTTCCTGATGAATGGATAATTTCTGCAGGACTGAGCATGATGCCTACATGGGTGATCCTTCCTTCGGCGTTGTCAAAGAAGGCAACGTCGCCAGGTTGTACTTCCTGCAAAAAATCCACTATGACTCCCTGTTCAGCTTGTTGCCAGGCATCCCGGTTCAGGTTGATGCCATTGAGTTTAAATACGATCTGGACGAATCCGGAACAGTCCAGTCCAAAAAAATTGCGTCCGCCCCAGAGGTAGGATACATTCAGAAAGAACAAGGCGTTTTTAATGATATTTTCAGGGCTTGGCGTTGTCACATGATGTGGCTCAAAAAGCACTTTGTATTTTGCCCCGCCCAGATAACAATGTCGGTTTTCGTAAAATGGCAGTGTGCTGGCCGGTGAAAGGTAATATTTGTCCCCCTTTGAATCGGTAACCACATTGACAGGCGATGCGGGCACAAGGTATTTGCAGCCGTGGCTGGCAAGGAATTGCTCCTGAGACAATTCCGTAAGCTGTTTAAAATCCATCCAGCCCTCGTAATCATCATAGGCATTACGCACCTGCCACCAGCGTTCGGTCTTTTGGAGAATCTCTACATGATCGCCAAATAACAATTGTGAACTGATCTCGGCTTTGTCTGAAGGTTCGGTACGCAAAGGCGCAACTGCTACCCTGCATACTGCATAATGTTGTTCCATATCGTAATTGAAGATATAAAATTAAACTTTTCTATGGTTAAATTGTTATATTAATGGTGTAAACCTTAATCTAAAGACGATGAACCTCAAGAAAATTTTGATTGCCGTAGACAACAGCACCTGTTCTGAAAAGGCGGCCAGGGTGGGTTATGAAGTAGCAAAAACATTTGATGCGGAAGTAGCCCTCGTGAATATCATAGAACCGGTACCTGCCAATGTGAATCCGGATCTTACCCTTGCTCCTGTATTTTTAGAAGCCTATGACAATAGTGAGGAAAACAGTCACATGTTATTGAAGGAAATAGAAAAGAAATATGGCAATGGGATTACCACTACTTATCTGAGTGTGATAGACAGCGCCGCGCATGGGATCATCCAGCAATCTGACGAATATGGTTCTGACCTGATCGTGATCGGCACGTATGGCCGAACAGGACTCTATCACTTTTTAATGGGGAGCGTGGCAGAACATGTAGCCCGAAAGTCTGCCTGCCCGGTACTGATCGTACCTAATAAATACGAAGAAAAAGACTGATCATTATTTACCAAATAAAAAGGGTGCCTATTTTTATAAGCACCCTGTATTTTGTTTAATTAATCTCAAATCTTAATTTTCCTGGTGCAGCCATGCTTTTTTTGCCAGCAGCTCCTCTTCAGTTTCACGAACATCTTCATCATCTACGCAGCAATCCACAGGGCATACTGCAGCACATTGTGGTTCATCATGAAAACCTTTACATTCAGTACACTTATCTGATACAATGTAATATACTTCATCAGATTTTGCTTCCTGGGCAGATTCAGCATCGATCTGCTGATCACCAAAATCAATGATTCCGTTTAAATTGGTACCATCAGAAAATCTCCAGGCTGTGCCTGCATCATAAATTGCATTATTAGGGCATTCAGGCTCACATGCTCCGCAGTTAATACATTCGTCTGTTATTTTAATAGCCATGTCTTCGTCTAAGTCTATAGGTAAAGTTACCTTTGCAACGCAAATATAACACTTAAACTTTAATTTTGTTGAAATTTATGCCAATGCTTACTGCTGAAAAACTAATTATTGCATTTAAAAAACTTAGTGACTTTATCGCTAATCCGGATGAGAACTTCAAAAATCTGGTTTCTTCAGCACAAAACAGTAATAGTTGGTTTACAGTCGGGGAGGTTAAAAAAGCACTTCGTGCATTACAAAACATGCTGAATGCTAACGATCTGGAGGATTGGTTTAAGGAGATTGCCATAACTGCCACACCAAAAAAAGTCGGGCTTATACTGGCCGGAAATATTCCAATGGTGGGTTTTCATGATGTGCTGTGTGTACTGGCTACAGGGAACGTTGCACTGGTCAAGCTTTCTTCGTCTGATGACAAGCTGCTTCCGGCTTTGCTGGCTGAACTTATAAAAATTGAGCCTTTACTCGAAAAACGAATCATCTATACGGAACGCCTTAAAGATTTTGATGCCATCATTGCCACGGGCAGCAACAATACATCAAGATATTTCGACTATTACTTTGGGAAGGGTCCGAACATCATCCGTAAGAACAGAAACAGCGTAGCAGTATTGACAGGAAATGAAACCGCAGACGAAATTGCCCTGCTCGGACACGATGTATTTGACTATTTCGGTCTGGGCTGTAGAAACGTTTCCAAGCTTTATATCCCGGAAGGATATGACATTAAGCAGTTTTTTGAGCCTGTTGAGCACTTTAAAGACATCGCCAATCATTTCAAATACAACAACAATTACGATTACAATAAGTCAATTTACCTGGTCAACATGGCTGAGCATTTTGACAATGGTTTTTTATTGCTCAGGGAAGACAAAAGCTTGTCATCGCCGTTAGCGGTTCTGTATTTTGAAAGGTACAGCGGCCTTGATGAGGTGGAAGAAATTCTTGCGGCACAGGCTGAAAATATCCAGTGTGTGGTGAGTGCAGCAGATTTGAAAGCGGAAGTCCCGGTCCTGGGCTTTGGACAGAGCCAGAACCCCAAGCTTTGGGATTACGCAGACAATGTAGATACAATTGCCTTTCTGAAAGGACTTTAAGGGCGGCCTGGCATCGCTGATTGTACATAATTTTTATAGGATGTCACATTTTACAGGTATATTGAACGGTAAAATTTAATAGGTGACCACCCATAAGCTAAATCTTCACACGCTCCTTTCAATATTGGCATTGGTTTTCATTGCCGGTTCGGTAACTGCGCAGGTATGTACAGGGTCGCTTGGCGATCCTGTGGTAAATCTCACTTTTGGCTCGGGTGTTGAACAGTTCGGTGCTCCCCTACGCGGAAACACCTATCAGTATGTTCGGGGTGATCCTATTGCCGAAGGTACTTATACAGTAGTCAACCACACCCGGGGTCTGCATCCCGACGGTTGGCATCAGATACCTGATCACACATACAATGATGCCAATGGATACATGATGCTCATCAATGCATCTGATAACAGGACCGGGCTGTTTTACCGGGCCGAGATCCCCAATCTTTGTCCGAATACGAAATATGAGTTTGCGGCATGGATCAACAATCTGCTAGTCAATCAAGGCATCAGGCCTAACGTAAGATTTTCGATTGAAACAATAACTGGCGCACCCCTGGGTGAATCTGAAACAGGAGAAATACCGGAAGGAAGCGCTGACAACTGGATCCAATATGGAGCTACTTTTACCACAGGTGCTAACGATACACAGGTGATATTGAAAATAGGGAATGTAGGTTTAGGCGGCGGTGGAAATGATTTTGTGATCGACGACATTACTTTCAGGCCATGCGGACCAATTATCATGAATTCAATCAACGGGGTGAACAAGGAAGAGGAAAATCTCTGCGTCGGTGATACAAAAAACTTTACATTAAGTGTTGAAGTTCAGCCAGGTGCCTACGTAAATCCTCAATACTTATGGCAGCAAAGGGATGAAAACGGCAACTGGACTAACTTAAACAGGACTACTGCAGATATACAGGTACTATTTAGAAATGCACAGACGGGAACATATGAATACCGTGCCCTGATATCTGAACTGGGAAATATTACCTCAGTCAACTGCCGGTCCAGCTCCAGAACTTTTACAATTAAAGTCAATCCTTTTCCTGATCCACATATTTCTGCAGCGGACAAGGTCTGTATCGGAGATGCTATTTTACTAAGTGTGGATCAATCGGGTTCGTATCTTTGGCAGGGACCTAATGGATTTACTTCAACGGAAAGACAACCGGTAATTGAGCCTGCGGACGATCGTATGACAGGAACGTATAAAGTAACCGTTACCAGCGCTGCAGGATGTACCGTATCCGATTCTAAAGTTATAACTATTGTTCCA
This sequence comes from Pedobacter ginsengisoli, assembly GCF_030244015.1. Lineage (GTDB taxonomy): Bacteria > Bacteroidota > Bacteroidia > Sphingobacteriales > Sphingobacteriaceae > Pedobacter > Pedobacter ginsengisoli. The sequence goes on along the minus strand of NZ_JASSYX010000001.1, from coordinate 411,073 downwards.
AAACCATCTGTATCGGTCAAATCAGTACCCCCGATCTGCAGAGGCGGGTCCGCACAGCTTGAAGCAACCGGGGGCATTAGTTTTCGTTGGATTCCGGCCACAGGCCTGTCTGCAACCGATATCCCTAATCCCATTGCTAATCCTAATGAAACGACTACTTATACTGTTTTTATAGCTGACGGAGCCTGTGAGGTAAGCACTCAGGTGGAGGTTGTGGTACTTGAGGACGCGCTGTCAGATGCCGGTCCGGATAAAAAAATGGTAAAAGGAAGACCAATTATCCTAAATGGAAAGTCATCGGGTGAACAGGTCAGATATTTTTGGACACCTGCAGATTATCTTGATGATCCTAATAAACTTAATCCCGTCGCCAATCCACCTTTTAGCATGGTTTACACGTTAAATACCGTATCCGAAGTGGGCTGCATGCCGGGCATCGACGAGGTTTATGTGACTGTATATGATAAGGTGGTTGTTCCAAACGTATTTAGTCCTAATGGTGATGGTTCAAATGATGTCTGGAAAATTACAGCTATTGATGCCTTTGACACACCGAAGGTCCAGGTAATGAACCGCTATGGTATACTCGTTTTTGAAAGCACCGGCTATGCTGTCCCATGGGATGGTAAGCACAAAAATGCAGATCTCCCGGCTGGCGTTTATTACTATCAGATTAAATTGAGCAATGACCTGCCGCCCTTAAGCGGCTCTGTCACCCTCATCAGATAAATAAACTGCGTGCCTTATTCTCATTTTGAAATACTATTTTTGACCTGATGTATGTTATTAAAGTAAAGGGCATAGCCAAAATACCAGACTACGTTCAATTGAGGGATGACAAATTTACTTTATTGGCGTACTTTAGGGTCGACAGGCCTGATAAGTCGCTGGACAAGCTTGGCCTTGGTGATAAGTTGCCTTACATTATGAGTTTTGTAAATGATCTTCCCTTTGGGCAGATCGCTAAAATTGATATTTAAAAATGAGTGGAAACGCAGTTATAAATTTAAGAAAAGTCGATGTATTTCAGCAGAAGCATTTGGTCTTATCAGATGTGAACCTGAATATTGACAAGGGTGAGTTTGTTTTTTTAATCGGCCAGACCGGATCTGGAAAAAGCAGTCTGCTTAAGATCATATACGGCGATCTTCATATTGGTAACGGTGATGGCCTGGTAGCGGGTTTTGATTTAAAAAACCTGGCCATAAAGGATGTGCCTTATTTGCGCAGAAAGCTGGGAATCGTCTTTCAGGATTTTCAGTTGCTTACTGACAGGACCGTTGAAAAGAACCTTGAATTTGTATTGAAATCCACTGGCTGGACCGATAAAAACTTAATCCAGGAGCGCATTAAAGACGTTCTTGAAAAAGTAGGATTAAGATCCAAGATCAGGAAAATGCCACATGAACTTTCCGGCGGGGAACAGCAGCGTGTGGTTATTTCACGTGCATTGCTGAACAATCCTGAGATCATTCTGGCAGATGAGCCTACAGGGAATCTTGACCCTGATACTTCAGAAGAAATCGTGCTGTTGTTAAAACAGATCAGCCAAAGCGGGACTGCTGTACTTATGGCCACTCACGATTATCACATTATCCGTACCATGCCTTCCAGAATTATAAAATGTGAAGGTGGCATAGTGCATGAAGATGCACAGATCGTCTAACCCGAAAATCTGACAAAACATTCTTTTTCAGTCATTCTGGTCAGTATATTTTATTTAAAACTGACAGCATGACTGAAAAATACTATTGGCAAAACTTTTGAACCTTCATCCAAAAATTCTACTATACCATGTTTAGCAAGAAGAAAAACAATACCAAGGAAGACCCTACTGTGGAGAATAATAACGAAGTGAAAGCAGAAGAGCGCACAGAGAACGTGGAAAGCGTAGAGAGCAAAGAAAACGAAGTGACAGAAGAAACTGTCCCGGAGCTTTCTCTGGAAGAGAAGTTACAGCAGGAAAATGCTGCCCTGAATGACAAATACTTACGTTTGTTCGCCGAATTTGACAATTTCAAACGCCGCACGCAAAAAGAACGTGCAGAACTGTTGCAGACTGCCGGAAAAGATGTGATCGTTTCGCTGCTACCGGTCTTAGACGATTTTGACCGTGCAAATAAAGCCATAGAAAGTGCTACTGACATCAATCCTATACGGGAAGGAATTTCACTGGTGCACAGCAAGCTGAAAAACCTGCTGGCCCAAAAGGGATTAAAGGAAATGGAGAGTATCAATACACCTTTTGATACTGACAATCATGAGGCCATCACTAAAATCCCTGCTCCTAATGAGGAGATGAAAGGAAAAGTGATCGATGAGCTGGAAAAAGGCTATACATTAAATGATAAAGTGATCCGCTTTGCTAAAGTTGTAGTGGGTAGTTAATATTATATGAGTAAAAGAGATTATTACGATGTGCTTGGTGTAGCCAAAAACGCATCTGCCGATGAGATTAAAAAGGCTTATCGCAAACTTGCTATAAAATACCATCCTGATAAGAACCCGGGAGATAAAGCAGCTGAGGACAACTTCAAGGAAGCAGCGGAAGCTTACGAGGTATTGAGCAACGCTGAAAAGAAACAACGATATGATCATTATGGTCATGCTGGGGTTGGTGGTGCTTCTGGTGGATACGGTGGCGGCGGCATGAACATGGAAGATATCTTCAGCCAGTTTGGTGATATCTTTGGTGGTGGCGGCAGTCCGTTTGAGAGCTTCTTTGGAGGAGGTGGTCAGCAATCCCGCGGTGGCCGCCGGGTAGCTAAGGGTACAAACCTGCGCATTAAAGTAAAACTCTCTCTCGAAGAAATTGCCAATGGCACTGAAAAGAAAATAAAAGTCAATAAGCAGATCACCTGTAAAACCTGTGATGGTACAGGCGCCAAGGACCGTTCATCGGTAAGTACCTGTAAAACCTGCGGCGGAAGCGGTGCGGTACGCAGGGTGACCAATACGATACTGGGCCAGATGCAAACTACCTCTACCTGCCCTACCTGTAACGGAAGCGGCCAGCAGATCACTGCGAAATGTAACTCTTGTCATGGTGAAGGCACTGTAAGAGGTGAGGAAACCATTACCATTAACATCCCTGCAGGTGTGAGTGACGGTATGCAATTGAGCATGAGCGGCAAAGGTAATGCTGCCCCTAATGGTGGTATTCCGGGGGATCTGATCATTCTGATTGAAGAAATGCCTCACGAAACACTGAAACGTGAAGGAAATAATGTCGTTTATGACCTGCATGTTTCTATAATAGACGCGGCACTTGGTTATAGTGCGGAGGTACCTACCATTGATGGTAAGGCGAAGATCAAAATAGAACCTGGAACACAAAGCGGGAAACTGCTTCGTTTAAAAGGTAAGGGCATACCTGAGATCAATTCTTACCATCGCGGCGATCAGATCATCCACGTGAACATATGGACTCCTAAAGCATTAAGTTCTGAAGAAAGGTCGATGCTGGAAAAATTAAGGGAATCTCCTAACTTCAAACCGCAGCCCGGTAAAAATGACAAAAGTTTCTTTGAGAAAATGAAAGAGTATTTTGAATAATTAATTAAAAATAAAATAATTAGGGCCAGTCTGGTTAGACTGCCTTTTTTATGCCAAAAACTTTCTTTCTATATTGTTGTTGTACCGTAAAGAATGCTTTATGGAAAAACTTCAGCGCAGTATCTATATCCTTTTGTTTTTCTTCATCTCTTTTGCAGGTTTGTATTTTGCAGCAAGCTTTTTGATTCCGGTTACACTTGCGGCAGTATTTTCTATGCTGTTCATCAGACTTTCCAACTGGTTTGAAATCAAAAATCTAAGCAGGCCTGTTTCTTCCCTGATTTGTACCCTTATTTTTCTAAGCGCCCTGGGGCTTATTGTTTTTCTGCTGTCCTGGCAACTGCAGGGCCTCGCTGAAAACATGGGTGCTATGAAACAAAGACTTACCACAACATTATCTGACTTTCAGCAATGGCTGCAGGAACAAACAGGTATTAACAAAACTACCCAGAAAGAGATTGTCAAATCTCAAAGTCAGGGCTCTGAAGGTATGATGGCCGGCTTTGCAAACAGCCTCTTTGGCGTTCTGGTCAATACTGTTCTTGTCATCGTATACATGTTCCTTTTTCTATGTTACAGGAGTCACATCAAAAAGTTCATATTGAAAATTGTACCCGGCGATGAAAAGACAAAGGCAGACAACGTTGTTCACAAAGCCGGCAAGGTTGCCCAGCATTATTTAAGTGGCCTGGGCGCAATGATTGGCGTATTGTGGATTATGTATGGAATAGGATTTACACTGGTCGGCGTGGAAAGCGCGATCTTTTTTGCGGTTCTCTGCGGCATACTGGAAATCATCCCTTTTATCGGCAATCTGACAGGCACTTCTATAACCCTTCTGGCAGTAATTGCTCAGGGCGGGGACAGTAAAATGATCATCGGGGTGATCATTGTTTACGGATTGGTTCAATTTATTCAAACTTATATCCTTGAACCACTGATTGTCGGCGAACAAGTCAATATTAATCCATTGTTCACCATCATGGTAATTGTACTGGGTGAAACACTTTGGGGCGTTGCGGGAATGATATTGGCTATTCCCTTGTTAGGAATTATAAAAATTGTATGTGATCAAGTCCCGGATCTTCAGCCTTATGGCTTTCTAATCGGCACTGAACATCAGCGCGGTAAAAAAACAGGAGTGATCGACAAATTAAAAGAATTTTTAACCCATCATGACTGACTGGAGAATTGGCTGTTCGGGCTTCTATTATAAGGAATGGAAAGATATTTTCTATCCGCCGGGATTGCCGCAAAAACAATGGTTTAAATATTATTGCCAGCATTTCAATACCATAGAGATCAATTCATCTTTTTACAGACAACCTGCTCCAAAGAGCTTTCAAACCTGGTATAATGACAGTCCGGATGATTTTTTATTTAGCATAAAAGCTCCCCGGACCATTACACACTATAAGAGGTTCATTGACGCAAAGGAGGAGCTGAATAGTTTTTATGAAGTCATAAATGACGGACTCAAAGAAAAACTGGGTTGTGTGCTATTTCAGGTACCCCCTGGTTTTTTATATTCCGAAGAAAGAATGGAGCTGGTATTGAACAGCATGAAGAAAAGCTTTAACAATGTATTTGAAGGCAGGCAGATCAGCTGGTGGAACCCTGTTGTTTTACAGGAATTTAAAAACCATAACATCACTTTCAGCGGGATAAGCTATCCCTCTGCTCTCCCGGATGATGTCATTCAGGATATTGACCCCGTATACTACCGTTTTCATGGCAAACCCGAATTGTATAAATCTGAATATTCTAAGGCCCAGCTTAAGGATTTTGCAGATGCCATTAAAGATTCACATAAGCAGATTTACGTATATTTCAACAATACCTGGGGTGGCTCTGCATTAAAAAACTCCAGGCAGCTGATTGAAATAACAGCAGACAAATAACCCATAAATTAATAGCTTTACGGTCAGCAAACCAATCCTGAATGAAAGCTGCCGTTATAGACCTTGGAACCAATACCTTTCACCTGATCATTGCAGAATGCCTGGGTTCTGATGTTCAGGTTCTTTATAAGACAAATGTCCCCGTCAGGCTAGGTCAGGGACGCATCAATGAGAATATCATCATTCCTGAAGCTTTTGAAAGGGGTATACAGGTTTTAAAAGATTTTAAACTTCAGATTGACCGGCACCAAGTGAGGGTGATCCGTGCCATAGCCACCTCTGCTGTGAGAAGTGCTGATAATGGTCAGGATTTTGTCGATGCGGCAAAACTGGCAGGCCTTGAAATAGAAGTGATCAGCGGCGATCAGGAAGCAGCATATATCTTTGAGGGGGTGAAGGCGACCGGAACGATCAATGCGGCTTCACTAATTATGGATATAGGTGGCGGAAGTACGGAATTTATCATTTGCGATGAGGAAGGGCTGATCTGGAAAAAAAGCTATAATATCGGGGCGGCGCGCCTGATGCAGGCCTATTTCAACACAGATCCGATCAGTGAAGAAAACCAGGCTGCGATCATAACTCATCTTGACAAAGAATTAGCTGATTTAAAAGCAGCCTGCAGCAAATACAAGCCGCAGACCCTGGTGGGCTCCGCAGGTGCATTTGAAACCTTTGCGCTATTGTTAAATGAAGACACAGACTTGCAAAACACCATTTCTGCAGAACTTGATGCCGAAGCTTATCAACAACTGGCCGGGCAATTGATCAGATCAACCCATGAAGAAAGAAGGAACATCAAAGGGCTGATACCTTTGAGAGTCGATATGATCGTAATCGCAGCTATACTCACTAATTATGTAATTAAAGAGCTTGATCTTATCTCCTTACATCTCTCTACCTACGATCTGAAAATGGGGGTCCTTTACTCGGTCTGTCAATCAAATGGCCAGTAATGCCTGATAAAGCTTTTCAGTAGGTAAGCCCATGACATTGGTATAAGACCCTTCGATCTTTTCAACGGCTACCATGCCAATCCAATCCTGTATGCCATACGCACCAGCTTTATCTAAAGGATTGTAATTTCCCACATAATAATGGATCTGTTCTTCCGATAAAGTTCTGAAATAAACTTCGGTAAGGTCATAAAAAGATACTGTATTTCCTCGGTAACTCAGGCTCACTCCCGTGTATACCTCGTGCTTTGAACCGGATAATTTTTTGAGCATTGCAATCGCATCTTGTTCATCTGCAGGTTTACCCAATATTTCGTTGTCATAAGCCACTATGGTATCAGCCGTGATGACAATGGTATCTTCGCTGTCGGCCAAAAAAGCTGCGGCTTTTTTCCCGGCTATATAAACAGCTATTTCCGATGGCGGCAGGTCATCAGGGTAGCTTTCATCCACATCTTTAAGCATTACTTTAAAATCAAGATCCATTGATTTCATCAGTTCCTGTCTGCGAGGGGATTTTGAGGCAAGGATAATAGGGAGGTTTTGCTTATACATTCTAAAAATTTGTGCTAAAATAATAAAAGCGACTCTAAGTCGCTTTTATTATTTCATTATCATTTGAAACTACTGGCCATTTCCGTTAGCTTCCATTCTTTTTTTCATGGCTTCCTTACGTTCTGCAACCCAGGTAGCAAATGCTTTTTTCTGATCATCATTCAATACTGCATTGATCTTTGCTTCAGCTTGCTCATTGCCTTTCACCATCGCCCCTCTCCACGCAGTTCTGTCATCACCAAGCGAATCACGCATTTTCCTCATTTTTGCACCCTGCTCCAAATAGATTGCTGAAACCTTTGCTTTTTGATCATCGCTTAGTTTTAGCTTTTCAGCCAAAGTTTCAGTTTGTCTTTTGGCCCTTTCTTCAGGAGTACCACCACGGCGGCCCTGGCCGTCCTGTGCATTTGCGAAAGTTATTACACTGAATAACAATCCACAGATCATCAATAATTTCTTCATGTTGTTTTATCGTTTTGTAGAAATTAGAGGACTAATGCCAGCAGAAGTTTAATAGCCCACAGTAACATACTTGTTGCAATTGCAGCGATTGAATCATTTACCTGAATCAGCTGCAGAAGGATGCTCATCAAACCATTTGTGCTGCACCCTGAGTACCTTTTCAATGATATCCCTAACGGCCATACTTCCCCCGTCATACGGAGAAATGTACTGGGAAAGCGCTTTAATCTCCGGCACTGCATCGGCGGGACAAGTTGGCAAACCCACTACCTGCATTATTTTAAGGTCAGGTATATCATCTCCCATATATAAGATGTGGTCTGCCGTGACCTGGTATTTTAGCAGCAGACTATCCAGTATTTCTACTTTATCAGAAACACCGAGAAAGATCTCCTGGATCCCCAGTCCTTCAAAGCGTTTCTGCATGGCCTGTCCCCTGCCTCCGGATATCACACAAACCAAATATCCTCTCTTTACCGCAAGCTGCAATGCATAACCGTCTTTAATGTTAAAAGTACGCAGAAACTCACCACTGTCTGAAGCGATGATATCGCCATTTGTCAGTACGCCATCTACATCGAAAATAAACGTAGTGATCTCTTTAAGCTTCTCCAGGAACATTAGTTCTGATTGTCACGCCACTCATATACCCAGGCAGACTGGATCTGCTCCAGATGGCCTTCATTACTCTCCTCACGGGTACCTTTAAAATTGGGGAGTTCAAGCACCCACTCGATCAGTTCAGTAAACCGTATCCTGTATATTTTAGATTCATTAAACTCATCACCAAATTTCTCGTAAAGCTCCTGGGCAATGTCTTCGTGATCATTCCAGTATATTGGCAAAGCGAATTTATCCTGCATATTATCGTTATTTATTCATTAATGACCTAAAAACTCGGACTGATCCGGTATTTTAACCTCTATATCTCCATTGATTACCACACACTGGCAACCCAATCTGGAAGTGATCCTTGGGCGCACCGCCCTGTCAATGAAATCTTCCTCCTTATCAGAGATCTCCTGAATGTTGTCCATGCCTTTTAATACATAAACATGACAGGTGCTGCAGCCACATACACCACCACAGTTGTGTTGTAATTCTATTCCGTTATCCAAACAGGCATCCAAAACCGATTCACCGCCAGCGATTGGCAATTCTATTGGTTCCTTTCCAGCCTCTTCAAAATTTATCTTTAATTTAAAAATACTCATAATCGTGTTCAAAAATAACAACCAAAAACCGCAATCTAACTATCAACTTGTTTTTTTAATACTTTTGCTTAATGCTTGATAGATTTCCTGCAAACCGGGTTCACCATCGAGCAATTTCAGATGTTTTAATATAGTCTGCTGATCATTACGCACCGCAGGTCCGGTTTGGACATTCAGCGGCAGATCATGCTGGACCTTTTCAGCGGTCTCCAATATCAACGGCCTTAACATTTCAAAGTCAAGACCATTATCCTGAAGGACCCGATTGCCCAATTCATAAAGATGATTGACAAAATTACAGGCGAAAACTGCAGACAAATGCAGGATCTTCCTCTGGTCACTAGTCGCCTGATATATCAATGGACTCAGCCTGGAGGCAATAATTTTTAACTCATCCAGCACCGGCGGGTTATTCGCCTCTATAAATAAAGGAACCTTATTAAAATCTATAGGCCTGCTTTTAGAAAAGGTCTGCAAAGGATACAGCACTCCATAATTTGCAAAAGAGGAAAGGACATGAAGATCAGTTGCGCCTGAAGTATGGACGACTAAAGCCCCGATACCTTTCAAAGCGTTACAGACTTCTGCGATAGCGTCATCTTTTACTGCTATTACGACTAAATCAGCGTTAGTGTCAATTTCAGACAGCCCAGAGACAGGTCTGGCTCCTACCAGATCGGCCAAAGCAGCAGCGTGCCCAATATTCCTGCTCCAAATCTGATCAATAAGGGCTCCTGCCGCCTTTAATGCAAGCGCCATATGTGTTGCCACATTTCCCGAACCGACAAAAGTTACCTTCATCAAACCGTTCCAATTTCTTTTTGTCTTCTGAAAATAGACAACAAAAAGCCGATCACCATGATAATGGTCCCTAACCAGTATAAATTGATATAAGGAAATTCTATGGATTTAAAAACAACCCAGTCCTTAGCTTGCTGAGGTTTTTCATAAACCTGCAATTCTACTTTACCCTGGTCGGGAAGTACTTTTGTAAAGCGGACCCTCAGTCCCAGTTCATCTATATTACGGGCAAAGTCAAAGACATTATTGCCTTTTACCAGGAAGATCGGTTCAGTTTTATAAACTTTACCGCTTACCTCAACTTCCAGCGGCAAGCCCACAGCCAGATCTCCTTTGGCGAGAACCAGGTTTTTTGCTTCAGGTTTAGGATTTATTGCTTTTACAGTTAATATTCCGCTGCTGGTATGTAATGTATCCCCCACGCTTACATTAACTATCCTTGGTGCTTTATAATTTTCTTCCTCACTATGTCCTTCATGAGCCTCGTGATCCTGCTCCTCTTTTAATGGGGCGCTCGTAACATGGGTATAAATATCATAAGTAAGATAATGTTTAGTATCCGGCGATGCGATCAGGCCCATCTTTTCGTTGGACTGGATGTGAGGATTAAGATCAAAGTCCTCCTCGATTGAACCATCCTTTTCATTATAGACTTTAAAGTTCAGTTTATAAAATGTATTCGGAGCAACCGTTGTATCACTGATATAAGTCACAGTATACCGGCCCATCTTCTTAGGCTCATTTTTATAAAGCACAATGTTCTCACCTGGCTTTTCGGCTTTTTCGAAGTCCTTCACAGGAATAAAATTCGAAGCATTTAATGAGATCGGTTTATTGGTCGCCGCGGCGACCAAAGCGCCCAGTAGCAGTAACGCAAAACCAATGTGAGCTACTGCAGCCCCCACCAACTTCTTTTTACCTCCAAATGCCAGTCCAAGGACCTTTGCGTTAGACATGATCGCAAATACGCAGCTAAAGGTAAGCAGGATGAACATAAGGTTCTGGTAAACATTGGTAATGTAAACAAATCCAGCCGTGATCACTATAGAAAACACCACTGTGGCGATAAGACCGCTATAGAACTTACGCGGATCTGTCCGCTTGTATTTCATGAACTGTGAAAAACCTGATATAATGGTCACCAAAATAGCAAATGGCGCCTGCCATTGATTATAATATTTAACAGCGTCTATAGGAGGTGCAAAGTTGGTGCCGAAAGCCGCATTAAATACAGGCACCGAGGTCACAAAAATAACCTGTATACAGGCAATGGTGACCACCAAAGAACCAATAAACATCCAAAATTCCCTGGAGTAAGTCTCCTCATCCTTATTGGTGATCGGCAGTTCTTTCCAGCGGGAAATCAGTAAAATCACAGGAATGAGCAGGAAAACAACATTATATAAGATCAGGTGACCAAACATTCCCAGATCTGTAAAAGAGTGAACCGACGTTTCGCCCAGTATCCCGCTTCTGGTCAGGAAAGAAGCATACAGTACTAAAATAAAACTTAAAAAAACCAGCACTATCGCTGTAAAATAAGCATGCCCGGTATTTTTAAAAGCGATCATGACATGTATCCCCGCGATGAGGGTCAGCCACGGTATAATTGATGCGTTCTCCACCGGGTCCCATGCCCAGAAGCCACCAAAGTTCAAGGCTTCATACGCCCAGAAAGAACCCATTATAATGCCTGTACCCAATATCATCACGGCAAACAAGGCCCAGGGCATTGCAGGTTTGATCCATTCCTTATATTTTTTTAACCATACCCCGGTAACAGCATAAGCAAAAGGCACCACCATACTTGCAAAACCCAGGAATAAAGTCGGCGGATGGATGACCATCCAATAATTTTGCAGTAAAGGATTTAAGCCCCTGCCATCTGTAATAAATTTCAGGTAATTCTTAAAATTCTCAGGATCAGCAAATACCACCGGAGCCATTTCTTTTAAATTTACGGCTTCTCTCAACAATATAAACGGCGAACTTCCAATCCTTTCCCCAAAAATCTCGACACCCAATAACATTGAGGTCAGAAATACCTGAGAGAATGCCACCACAGTCATTACTCCGTTTTCCCAGCTCCTTGCCTTCCACATCAAAACCATTCCCAGCACAGATTGCCAGAATGCCCAAAGCCAGAAGCTTCCCTCCTGTCCTTCCCAGAAAGCAGAAACAATATAATAAACAGGAAGTTCTTTGGAAGAATGTGAGTAAACGTAATAATATTCGTTATAATGGTTTAATATCAGGAAAAATAAAGTGGATCCAATCCCGATGATACTCAGCCAGTTTATAAAAAAAGCAACACGGCCAAGGCGGGTCCAGGACTGATCTGAAAGATCCTTATTTTTTGCTGCGAAGAAATAAGAAATCGTCGATAACAGGGAAGCCCCAAATGCCAAAACAATAAAGAACTGCCCGATTTTACCCGGAAGGAGGTTTTCTCCAATAAATTGTATATCCATTAAGATTAATTGTATTTTTCTGCTGTACCGTCCTGCTTCACTTCTACAAGATCATTATTGTATTTAGATGGACATTTCATTAATATCTTAGAGGCATAGAAAGTTCCGGTTTTCATTTCGCCTATAAGCACCAGCTTCTCAGAACGTTCAAAATCCTGCGGTTTGGTTCCCTTGTAAACCACTTTGTTCACCACGCCATTCTGATCTTTCATGAAAAAAGAAAAATGATTGGCATCTTTTTGAGGGTCGTAATGTGTACCTTTTGACTTCTCCCAATATCCCATGACATGAAATTCCCTGGAATCCTTCGCAGCCTCGGTAAAATTTGAATAGCTGCTGGTATCTGCATTCAGACTTACCAAAAAGCACACACAAATAGCTATTGTAATTAAACCAATAATTGCACTTTTCTTCATGTTCGTATTTAAGCTTAAAAAGAATGGTACAAAGATAAAAAATATAAGTACCTAAAGGCTTTTAGGCCAGTCCAATTGAGTGAGATGACAGTTTATTGATAGTTCTCTGACAAAAACAACATTAACTCAGGTGTTGTGAACGATTGTACCGAAAAAAAACATTAATCCTTGTATTCTGGTTTAATCAGTTCCGGCATCGTTTTCCTCAGTTTTATCACCTTAGGCCTGGAGACATTCCTGATGTAATAATCCCAGGAATTCCTCCTGTAATAATCCTGATGATGGCTTTCCGCAGGATAGAAAACTTTAAAACCGGTAACCTCAGTAGCTACAGGAGTTACATATCCATTTAAGGAATCCAGCTCGCTGATCTTATTGCGGATGATCCTCTCCTCCGCTTCTGAGCGGTAAAAAGCTATAGAGCGGTAGTCAGTTCCGACATCAGGCCCTTGACGGTCCGCCTGTTTAGGGTCATGGGCATTAAAGAATGCAGCAGTCAGTCTTTCAAAACTGATCACTTTGGGATTATAATAGACCTGTACAGACTCTGCATGGCCTGTTTTTCCGGAAACTACCTGTTCATAGGAAGGGTCCGGAGTAGTACCACCAGCATAACCGCTGATGACTTTATTCACACCTTTTAGTTCCAGCAGACATTCCTGCATAGCCCAAAAACATCCGCCTGCATAGGTAGCAACAGCCTCTCCCGGCTTTGCCGGAACAACCACGGCAAAGCCGTTTTTACTTTCCAGGTGCTGCCGCTCATTGCAGGCACCCATCAACATGGCAAACACAACTAAAAGATGCTTACACTTCATAATCCTAACTTTAATGCAAGATACGTCTATGATTGCACCGGGGTTTCCGGGGACTGCTTTAATAGCAAAATTCTGACAAAAAAAGGGTGCCGGGCAATAAAGCCCTGACACCCCCCTAATACTTTACGAAAAAATTATGGCCAGATACCAAGGCTCATATAAGAAACTGCAATTTTATCAATAGAACCCACAAAAGCTGCCGTCCTTAGTGTTTGGACACCTGGCTTGGTGATCAGGTTCTCCCTGATCTCGTGATAAGAGTGGATCATGGTGTCCTCAAGTCCGGAGTTAACCAGTTCCAGTTCCGAAGCACCTTTAACGATCATCATCCGGTTCTCCGCGGGAATTTTCTTTCCGGTCAGGCTTTCCATGGTATTGATCAGGTTGGCATTTGAATTTTCGGCATACCTGTTTTCCATACGGCCAAAAGCAACATGAGAAAGGTTCTTCAGCCATTCAAAATAGGAGACCGTAACCCCACCGGCATTACAATACATATCCGGAATGATGATCCCGCCCATCTCCGTAAATATCACCTCAGCTTCCGGCGTACACGGTCCGTTCGCACCTTCCGCAATGATCCGGGCTTTGATATTACGGATGTTATTTTCTGTGATCTGGTTTTCCAAAGCAGCAGGAACCAAAATGTCACAGGGTTGCTCCAACCCTTCCATAGAATTTTTAAAGTCAGTAGCCCCCGGAAATCCTAAGATCGACCCGGTATTTTTACGGTGCGCAAATACCTCATCAATATTAAACCCGTTTGCATTATAGATTGCACCTTCAAACTCACACAGACCAACTATGGTCGCCCCAAACTCTGAAAGGAATTTGGCAGAATGATAGCCTACATTACCAAGACCCTGAACAATGACCCTTTTATCACCCAAACCAGCCTTAAAGCCGATCTTGGCCATATCTTCAGCCACGTTTACACACTCTTTTACCGCATACGCAACACCACGGCCCGTAGCTTCCTTCCTGCCGCGGATACCATGCAATGCAATGGGCTTTCCGGTCACACAGCCGAGCGCATCCAGCTGCCCGGGGTGCATGGTCATATAGGTATCGGCTATCCAGCTCATTTCACGTTCTCCGGATCCATAGTCAGGAGCCGGCACATCGATACCCGGGCCAATAAAGTTCTTTTTGATAAGCTCCGTAGTATACCTCCGGGTAATGGTCTCCAGCTCAGCCACCGAGTAATTTTTAGGGTTGATGCAAATACCGCCCTTAGCGCCCCCGAAAGGAACATTCACTATCGCGCATTTGTAGGTCATCAGCGCAGCCAGTGCCATTACCTCGTCCTCATTCACCATATCTGAATAACGGATACCACCTTTGGTAGGATTCATGTGCTGAGAGTGTTCCACACGCCATGCGTCGATCACTTCAAAACCATTTCCTCTGCGAATGGGAAACTGGAAGCGATACACACTGTTACAAGCTTTGATCTGATTTAATAATCCTTCCGGATGGGAAGTAAATTTTGCCGCACTGTCAAAATTTTTGCATACGTCTGCGAAAAAATTTGTCTCGTTTGCTGAATTAGCCATTTTAGTTTTTTATGAATTTGAAATAAGTTGTTAGTCTTATGGTGCAAAATTGCATTAAAAAAAACGATTATTACAAACACCAGCTCCCTTAGTGTATACGGCACACTACGGCATTTGGAGCCTAAAAACAACGATTAGACGATTTAAAATTAGTTTTTAGCCTAAGATTTTTTCTCGATTTTTTTTAATCTTTTATCTAAGGAGAATAGATAAATAAGCAAGCCCGCCAGAATTATCACAATACAGATCACCACGACATAAATTTTACCATTGCTTCTCATGGCATCAGCCATCTCTACCTGGTCTGTCTGGGCAAACAATTGTACCGAACTTAACAGCATCATTAATGCAAATACGATCTTCTTCATCTTATGGAATTTTGTTTGTTTTCTAATAAACGGATCCTGAACCTGATGGTATATACCCAATACCCTATTAATATCCAGCCCAGGCATGCAGGATAAAAAACCAAACGCATGTTGCTGTCCAGGTCATAACTATTAAAACCCGGGTTTCCGCCATTTCCCGGATGCAGGGAATCCTGCAGACGCGGTAAAACGAACAGCAGCACAACCATCATCGGAAAAGCGAAAATATTATAGATCGCCGAGATCTTGGCTCTTTTCTGCTCTTCATCGATCGCATTGCGAAGCACAGAATAAGCAAAGTATAGCAAAATGGAAATGGCTGCAAAGTTCTGTTTTGGATCAAAACTCCAGAACTGGCCCCAGGTATATTTGGCCCAGACCGCTCCGGTCAGCAGTCCCAGCAAACCAAAAATGATACCGGTATTCACACTCTCTACCGCCCTGATGTCATCATTTCTGTCCTGACTGAGCAGTGACCTGACACTGTAAAAAACAGATATAGAAAACAATACGATCATGGCAAACCACATAGGCACGTGAAAATACAGGTTCCTTATCGTTTCATTCAATATGGCCAGATGCGGCACTTCAAGCAAAAGGCCAGCAACAGCAGTATACACTACCAATACAGAAGCCAGAATTTTCCACCAGGTTTTGTTCATATGTTGATTAGCATTTAATCGGGTCAAAGTTAGCAATACATTTTTTTATTCTCATCAGCCCTCCGACAACTAGTCTCTCCATAAGTAAGGAAACAAAAGCAGAGAGACCGAAACGACCAATACATTGACGACCAGAACCATCCCGATATCATCCCAGCTATTTTCCCATGGCAGCCCGTCGACTGCATTTTTTGCAAGCCTGATCAAAAGTATCAGGACAGGAATAATAACCGGGAAGCTCAAAATGGCCATTAACATACCACCGTTCCCCGCTTTGCTGGCAATTGCTGAAACCATAGTGAATACCGTCGAGAAACTGATACTGCCCAATATCACAGCAACATAGTACATCAGCAGATCCGGAGGAGAAAAAGTATCAAAAACCAATAAATAAAAGCCCAGTGCGATAGTCGTCAGCACCAGCATCAGCAAAACATTGTAAACGGTTTTAGAAATCAGGATGGCAGAGGGGCTGGCAAGAATATAACTGTACAGCTGCCTGCCTTTTGTCTCCTGCAAAAAGCTCTTGGATACACCGTTAATAGAAGCAAACAACATGATAATCCAGAAAAGGGCATTCCACGCAAGCTTGTCATTGAGGCTGATAAAGGACAAATAACAGGTAAAAATGGTCGACACAACATACAGCAAAACACCGTTAATGGCATATTTTGAACGCCATTCCAACAGCAATTCTTTCCTTATTAAATATTTTACCTGGTGTAACAGTTGCATGCAGGGACAAATATAATTTAAATTCCTTCCTGCGGTGCCACTTTAACGACTTTCGGCTTTCTTACCGTCGCCAATACAAACGCACCGGCGGCAATCACATACCAGCCCCACTTATATTTAACCATACCGGCGGCAAAATTTACCAGTTTCTTAAAATGCAGAAAACTGAAGGAATCATGTGCTTTAAAGTAAATACCTGCCAGCGTAATCATGACCAGTACAAGGGCTGCAATACCTGAAAATCTGATCAGGCCGGATTTTTTGGCAAATGCACCTATAAAACCCAGTCCGACCAATATATAAAAGGCTACCGCAAGTCGAATGTCGATATCAAAATAGTTCCAGTTGCCGATGATCGGCAGGTGCATCAGCGGACTCAGTCCCCCTATTGCCATCAATGCTGAACCTATAATTCCCTGTCTCCTCATTTCCTGTTACCCCTGGGTATTGATGCCCATTTTATCTGCAAAATGCGCACAGTAATCACGCAGGTCTTCTACAATTAGCTTTTCCCCGGTAGCTTTCAAAAAGCTGTCGCCCATAGTCTGCAACGTTTCATAAAAAAATCTTTTCATTTCGTCCACAGGCATATCTTTAGTCCAAAGATCGATGCGCATAGAGTTTTTATAATTGTGGTCCCACAATGCCAGCATCATCGATTTAACAGGCACTTTCTCCTGGGTCTGTGCATCGGTTGATTCCCATAAAATATTGTCAGGTACATTATTATCGTCTAATTCTACCGTGATTTTGATTTCTGCTTGCTTCATTAACTTATACTCGATTTTATAATAAATACTAAAATGACAATGAAAATAACCAATACTCCTTCTATGATCCAAAGCTTTTTCAAGCTGCTGATAAATTTTCTGAAGATCAGGTCAGATACAAAAAATACCACCGCCGAAAGAAAACTAAATCCGGCAAGCGTATAAGTCATATCAATTTGACCGGGACGCTCAACCGGTTTCTTACTCCACAGCAGCAATACGCCAATGACCAGGCAGATCGAGGAGACAATGTTAAGCGGGGTCAGTTTTATCTTCAATGCAAACCTATTTTTTGAATTTTCTTCTCTTCCATGCCGGCTCCTTAGACGGCTTTTTCCTGGCCGCAGCAGCTATTGCCGCGGCATGTTTCTTTTCATGGAATGCCCCTTTGAAATCAGGATCTTCCTTTCGTTTCTGATCATCAATGGCCTTTGCGATGGCCTGTCTTTCTTCATAAGGAGTTTCATCCACAAAAACTTCTTCCGGCAAAGGTACAACAGTAATTTCCTGCCGGATCAGTTTTTGTATTTTCTGAATGTAATATTTCTCCGCAGGAGTACAAAAAGTTAAAGCATCGCCCTTGGCATATGCCCGGCCTGTCCGGCCTATCCTGTGTACATAATCTTCAATAATAATGGGCACGTCAAAATTGATCACATGACTTACTTCAGTCACATCTATACCCCTTGCCGCCACATCAGTAGCCACAAGCACCCTGATGTTGCCTTCTTTAAAGCTATTGATCGAATTGATCCTTGTATTCTGTCCTTTATTGGCATGGATCACCCTTACCGCATCCGCGCCAAACCTGCGTTCAATGAAGGCGAAAATATTATCCGCAACCGTCTTGGTCTTGCAAAAAATGATCAGTCTCTTAAACTCCTCGTCATTTTTCATCAGGTGTTGCAGCAAATTGATCTTGGTCTTGAAATTGGGCACCTCATACAAGACCTGCGTCACTGTCTGAGCCGGAGTTGCCTGTTCCCCTACTTCAACTATCGTCGGATGCTTCAGGAAATCACCCGCTATCTTTTGCACCAGATCGCTCATAGTGGCAGAAAACAACAAATTTTGCCGCTTACGGGGTACAATTTCCAATATCCTGTGAATCGAGCGGATAAAGCCCATGTCCATCATCTTGTCAGCTTCATCCAACACCAAAAATTTTAAATACTGGGTATTGATGTGTCCTGCCAGATAGATATCCAGGAACCTGCCCGGAGTAGCCACAATAATGTCCACACCCGCTTTGACCTGCTCGATTTGAGTTTTAGGCCCCAGTCCCCCATACATCACAACGGTACGTAAGTCGGTATACTTTGAAAAAACCTGTACATGTTCGGTGATCTGCATGGCCAGTTCCCTGGTCGGTGCCAGGATTAGTGCCCGGGCATGCTCGCCCTGGGCATACTTCAGCTGCATCAAAATGGGCAGCACATAAGCAGCGGTCTTACCTGTGCCTGTTTCGGCTATGCCAAAAAGATCCTGACCTGACAGCACAGGTCCTATCGCTTTTTCTTGTATCGGCGTGGCAACCGTAAATCCTGCGTCTTCCACAGCATTTAAGATCTGTCGATTGAGGTTAAACTCTTCAAACATTTTGGGCATTCTGCAAAAATAGACAAAATTTATTTAGCCTGCCTGAACACGGCCCACCGATCATTTATTTTTTCTAATTTTGATGCATGAACACTATCCTGATCAAAGCAGCGTCCATTGTGAATGAAGGCAAAATAATTGTGGCCGATGTACTTATCAAAGCCGGATTTATAGAAAAAATAGCCAGCAGCATCAATGAAACTGCCGATCTTGAGATCAACGCAGAGGGCCTTCATCTTTTTCCGGGAATGATTGACGACCAGGTCCATTTCAGAGAGCCCGGACTGACCCATAAAGCAGACATCTTTTCAGAAAGCATGGCCGCAGTAGCCGGCGGCATTACCTCATTTATGGAAATGCCCAATACCGTGCCCAACACACTGACCCAGGAACTGCTTGCAGACAAATATCAGATCGCGTCAGAAATGTCACTGGCCAATTATTCGTTTTTCATGGGTGCATCCAATACCAATATTGAGGAAGTCCTGAAGACCGACCCAAAAAACGTCTGCGGCATCAAGGTATTTATGGGCTCTTCTACCGGCAACATGCTGGTCGACAATGAAAAGGTGCTCGAAAACATCTTTAAAGAAGCCCCGATGCTGGTGGCTACACACTGCGAAGATGAACATACGATACAAGCAAACTTAGCCTTATTTAAAGAAAAGTACGGGGATAACATCACCATAGAAATGCATCCGCTGATCCGGAGCGCAGAAGCCTGCTATCTGTCGTCTTCGCTGGCCCTAAGCCTCGCGAAAAAATACAATACCAGGCTCCACATCCTGCACATCTCTACTGCCATAGAAGTTGGCCTGTTTGACAACATTACCCCATTAAAAGACAAACGGATCACCGCAGAAGCCTGTGTACATCACCTGTGGTTTGATGACCGGGACTATGCCACCAAGGGCAACTGGATCAAATGGAATCCTGCCGTAAAAACAGAAACAGACAAAATTGGTATATTGAAAGGCGTTCTTGACGGCCACATAGACATCATTGCCACAGACCATGCCCCACATACCATTAGCGAAAAAGAACAGCCTTATTTGCAGGCGCCTTCCGGCGGGCCACTGGTGCAGCATGCCTTATCCGCCCTACTGGAAATGTACCATCAAAACAAGATCAGCCTCCAGCAGATCGCCGAAAAGACTGCGCACAATGTGGCCATCTGTTTCAATATTGACAGGCGGGGCTTTATCAGGGAAGGTTACTGGGCAGACCTGGTATTGGTAAATTTAAATGACCCCGTCAAAGTTACCCGTGCCAATACCCTTTACAAATGCGGCTGGTCTCCTTTTGAAGGTCAAACATTCCAGTCAGAGATTACCCACACATTTGTATCAGGCAATCTCGCCTATCAAAAAGGCAAATTCATGACCAATGAGACCGGCAAAAGATTAGCTTTCAACAGGTAATGAACAGCCAGTACAGGTCCGCCGTAAACAAGTTCGTCCTGCTTTCTGTACTTTCCCTGATCGTATTTATCATTGGTTACAGCGACATCACGGTCGAAATTATTTATTCCGGCGGACTCTATCAGTTCAGTTCAGTCATCCAGCGTTTCCTTACCGGTTCCATCCCATTTGCAATCGGTGATTTCCTTTACCTGCTCCTGATCCTGTACGTCATCAGATGCCTTTTTCTTTTCTATAGAAAGGCTGTCCGCAAACAATTAAAACAAGACGACCGCATTAAGATCCCCTTGCAATGCATGAATTTCCTGCTTGTTCTTTACCTGCTGTTCAAAATCCTTTGGGGGCTCAATTATTCCCGTCCGACAGTATCCACACAGCTCGGCATCAGCAACGAAAGGTATACCACACCGGAACTCGTATCGCTGGGCAGGTTTTACATCCGCAGGCTCAACCAGCTACAAAATGTAAGCAGGAACAGGTACAGCATTACTGAGCTCAGGAGTATCGCAAAAGCGGGCTATGACCACATGGAAAAGAAATATCCATTTTTCAGGTATGCCAGCCCATCGGTAAAACCGGTGCTCAACAGCTGGATCATTACCAAAATAGGCATAGAAGGTTATTACAATCCCCTTTCCGGAGAGGCCAATGTCAACATGAGGCTGCCCGCTACGGAGCTTCCTTTTGTCACCTGCCATGAAATCGCACACCAGCTGGGTGTGGGACGCGAAGATGAGGCC
This sequence comes from Pedobacter ginsengisoli, assembly GCF_030244015.1. Lineage (GTDB taxonomy): Bacteria > Bacteroidota > Bacteroidia > Sphingobacteriales > Sphingobacteriaceae > Pedobacter > Pedobacter ginsengisoli. The sequence continues at coordinate 390,073 of NZ_JASSYX010000001.1, read as the reverse complement.
AACCTGGTCGGCTACCTGGTAGCGAGCAACAGCGCCAACGAAAACTTCCGGTATTCCGCGGCCTATGCCATGCTAAAGAGCATTCTCTTCGAGATCAAAATCAAATCTTCTGATGATTATGACCTGCTGTACAATACCATCAATGCCAAAACCATACAGGACTTTAAGAACGACCGCGACTTTTGGCGCAAATACAACAACCAGATGTTTGGTTATCTTGACCTCGCATTTGACCGGTTCCTGAAGCTCAATAACCAGAGCCGGGGCACCGACAGCTACCAGGATATAGTACTTTGGCTTTACAATATCCATAAAAAAGATTTGTAAATTTGCCTCACTATGGCAAAAATATCCATCAACCTGGCTACAGGTTCATTTCAGCAGGAAGAGATCATCGTCGGAATTGACCTGGGGACCACCAACAGTTTAGTTGCCTTTATCAATCCCGATAAAAACCCACAGGTCATCAATGACACCGGGAAAGGACTTTTAGTCCCATCCGTCGTACACTTCAATGCGCAGGGAGATGCCCTGGTAGGAAATGATGCCAAAGAATTCCTGATCACCGACCCCGCCAATACCATTTTTTCCGTAAAACGGTTACTCGGCAGATCTTATAAAGACGTCGCTGCACACCAGGACACCTTTTCTTATAAAATCATAGACGACGAAAGTGATTCCCTGGTCAAGATCAAAGCCGGCGATAAATTTTACACCCCTATAGAACTCTCCGCAGAGATCCTGAAAGAACTCAAAGCAAGAGCAGAACACGCACTGAAAACCCCTGTAAACAGAGCTGTAATTACGGTTCCGGCATATTTCAATGACAGTCAGCGCCAGGCTACCCGCGATGCCGGAAAACTCGCCGGGCTCGATGTACTGCGGATCGTAAATGAACCTACCGCCGCAAGTCTGGCTTACGGACTAGGCCTTGACCCGGCACAGCAAAAAACAATTGCTGTATACGATCTGGGGGGTGGGACATTTGATGTATCCGTACTCTCCATACAAAACGGAATATTTGAAGTTCTGTCTACCAACGGCAATACTTTTCTCGGCGGGGATGATTTTGACCGTGCCATTGTCTACTACTGGATAGAAAGCAATAAGCTGGATAAAGAAGCTGTTACAAAGGATTCCGGGTTAATGCAGTCTTTAAGACTTAAGGCAGAAGAAGCGAAAAAGGCACTCAGTACCCAAAGCCTTTACAACGAGAAGCTACGCTTTGACGGGTTCGAAGAAGTTAAGCCCGGTGAGATCTGGTGCACACTGGACAAACAGACCTTTGAAAACCTTATCGCCGGTAAAGTAGCAGAAACCATAGCTTCCTGTAAACTGGCCTTATCAGATGCCAAACTGACCACAGCAGAAATTGACGAAGTGGTCCTGGTTGGAGGTTCCACCCGCAGCCCTTACGTGAAGCAGCAGGTTGCCGCATTTTTTCAGCGTGAGCCGCATGATCAGATCAACCCGGATGAGGTAGTGGCGCTTGGTGCAGCCATACAAGCCGATATCCTGGCGGGCAACCGTTCAGATATTTTATTACTTGACGTTACCCCCCTTTCCCTGGGTATAGAAACCATGGGTGGACTGATGGATGTGATCATCCCGAGAAATGCTAAAGTGCCCACAAAAGCCGGAAGGCAATACACCACTTCACTGGACGGACAGGTCAATATGAAAATCTCTGTTTATCAGGGAGAAAGAGACCTGGTACGGGAGAACAGAAAACTCGCAGAATTTGATCTAAAGGGAATCCCTCCCATGCCTGCCGGCCTGCCTAAAGTAGACATCAACTTTATTCTCAATGCCGATGGCATACTTACCGTACAAGCCATTGAACTCAGGTCCGGCGTAAAGCAGGAAATAGACATTACCCCGAGCTACGGACTTACAGATGACACCGTAGAAAAGATGCTGATCGACAGCATTACCCACGCAAAAAGCGATGTGGACCAGCGTATGCTGATTGAAGCCAGAAGCGAAGGCGAACAATTGGTCTATACTGCACAGCGCTTTTTAGATAAACACGCCTCCTACCTAAGCACGGATGAGATTAAAAATACCAAAATACATATCGAAAACCTACAGCAAGCTTTGGAAAAAGCAGAAAAAGATGAGATACTAAAAAAAGCCGACGAGCTGAATGAGTTCACCCGCCCATTTGCGGAACGCGTTATGGACGTTGCTGTTTCTGCAGCAATGAAAGGTAAAAGCATCGACAATTAACACCATGTAGATTTCCTGATCTAATTTAGCGGATGAAACGAATATTTTTATCCGCTAAACTTACATTTGGTTGCTGCATTGCATTGCTGCTCTTAAACTCCTGGGGTTTCTTTGCCCACATGGAGATCAACCGGCTTGCCGTATTTACGCTGCCAAAAGGCATCAGCAGGTTTTACAAATCAAATCTCAAATACCTGTCAGATCATGCAGTAGACCCCGATAAACGCAGATATGCAGATACAACAGAAGCCCCAAGGCATTACCTGGATGTCGAACTCTATGAGAACTGTATAGACAGTATTCCCAGAAAATGGGATGATGCAGTAGGCAGATATGGTTTAAACAGACTCCATCAAAACGGTATCCTTCCCTGGCAGATCCAAAAAAGCTATTACAAACTGGTCAGTGCATTTAAAGAACGTGACTCCGCCAAAATACTCATTTACTCCGCCTATCTTGGACACTACGTAGCCGATGCCCATGTGCCCCTGCACACCACGAAAAACCACAACGGACAGCTGACCGATCAAATTGGGATCCATGCCTTTTGGGAAAGCAGGTTACCGGAACTGTTCAGCAAAAATTACAATTACCTGGTCGGGAAGGCACAGTATATAGAAAACCCTTTAACAGAGGCCTGGAAGATCGTCACGCACACACATGGCCTGGTCGATTCCGTTTTAAAGTGTGAAGCAGAACTTTATCAGACATTCCCGGCGTATAGAAAATATAGTTATTCAGAAAGAAGAGACCAGGTATTGAAACAATACTCCAAAGCCTATTCCAAGGCGTATCACGATAAAATGAACAACATGGTAGAACGGCAAATGCGTTCAGCTATATATAAAACAGGTTCATTCTGGTATTCCGCCTGGATAGATGCCGGTCAGCCAAACCTTGAAGATTAAACTTTCACATCCTCCTTGATCACAGCTTTCTTTTTGAACTTCGACCTCAGTGCAGCAAATATCGCCGGGAAAAAGGTCACTACAGCAATCAGTACGATTACCACATCAAAATTGGCTTTTACCACAGGGATCTGTCCAAGCAGATATCCTGCCATCAGCAAACTGGTGATCCATGCAACACCGCCGATCACATTGAAAAAAGTAAATCTGCCAAACGGCATTTTAGCCACACCGGCAACAAACGGAGCAATAGTCCTGAATATCGGCAGGAAGCGGCTGAATATAATGGCCTTACCGCCGTGCTTTTCAAAAAATTGGTGAGACTGGTTATAATACTCCAGCTTTAAGATCCTGTTCTTCTCATTAAAAACTTTGACGCCCAGGTAAGTACCCAGCCTGTAATTTAGCGAATTGCCTAATATTGCCGCGATGATCAGTAAAAAAAGCATCACCCAGACACTTAACCCAGTGTTTCCACCAGCGATTAAGGTACCCATTGCAAACAGTAAAGAATCCCCGGGTAAAAAAGGGGTAACAACGAAACCTGTTTCAGCAAAAATAATAAGGAACAGAATTGCGTAAGTCCAGTTCTGATAATCTCTGATGATCTCCTCCAGGTGCTTATCAATGTGCAGGATGAAATCAAGTAAAAAAGTGAAAAATTCCAAGTTTTTATAAATTAAGCCCAAAAGTAAAAATATCACGGCAATAACCATGATATTTTTAAACCTTATAATGTCATAATTAATTTTGGATGATCACATGGCTTACCAGCACCTTCTCAGAAGGGCCGTCCAACCATACCGTATAATTTTTACCGGCCTTTAGATTTAAATCCATAATGAGTGGATCTGTAACCCCCGTGGCATTGGCTTTAATCTTTGTTCCCGGATCAACTTCAAAGTATGGAGATGAGGCTGCAAAGCCAATTCCCGTACTCAGCACTTTTCCATCAACACCATCTTCAACCACAGTAAAATTAATAAAGTTTTCCAGAGAATTATTGAGGTGGAGAAACCTTACCTTAGCCTTGCCGGCCACCACAGTATTGTCGTCATATTTTATACCTGCTGCGAGTGCACCATTGTCCCTGCGTTCCAGCAACTTAAAATAAAAGACAGTGAATTCCGCTCCGATCTCAAACTTTCCGCCTATACCGGCGTTACCGGTACCGTCCGTTGTACCCATATCCGCGAAAGCAAAAGCATTATCTCCGGAAGTGCTGGTATAATAAGGCGAGAATTGTCCATAGATCAGCGCTACAGAATTTGGCACTTTGACGCCCCTAACGAACATATCCTGCGGCTTAGAAGTTTGCACGGCATTTACAAATCTTACTTTGATGTCCCCTACAGGTTCAGGAGGATCCTGTTTCACACAAGAGGCGAACAATACGATTAAACCCAGATAAAGTAGTCTTTTTTTCATTGATACATAGTTTAATTTAATGTAAACGTAAGAAATATGGTATTCGCTACACACAGCACCGCTCATTTTTACGCTTATAACAAATATACCAAAAACAACAATGGCCCGGCAATATACCGGGCCATTTCACATATTTTAACAAATGTTAGTTATAACTGTTCAGCATGACCGGCATGACGAGCATCAAAACGTCCTCATTTTCATCATTGGTCTGAGGGATTAATAATCCGGCGCGGTTTGGCGTAGAAAGTTCCAGAGTAACTTCCTCACCACTCAGATTGCTCAGCATTTCAATCAGGAATTTGGCGTTAAATCCAATCTCAAGGTCTTCACCTTCATACTGACAGCTCAAACGCTCATGCGCTTCATTGGCAAAATCCAGATCTTCAGATGAAATGTTCAGCTCACTGCCGCTGATTTTCAGGCGTACCTGGTGGGTAGTTTTATTGGCAAAAATAACAACCCTGCGCAGTGTGTTCAGGAACAGCGCCCTGTCAATCACCAGTTTATTGGGGTTATTGACAGGAATAACTGCCTCATAGTCAGGATAACGCTCATCAATCAGACGGCAAACCAGGTTAATATTCTCAAACTTAAAGAAAGCACTGGTCGCATTATAATCCACAGATACATTTACATCAGTAGAAGGCAATGCCGCCTTCAATAAGGTCAAAGCTTTTTTAGGCAGGATAAAAGACGATGATTTATCAGCTTTGCTGTCGGTACGTCTGTACCTGACCAGTTTATGCGCGTCTGTTGCTACAAAAGTGATGTGCTGGTCTGACAACTGGCAAAAAACCCCTGTCATTGCCGGGCGAAGCTCATCGCTGCTCACAGCAAAAATGGTTTTTGTAATTGCTTCAGTGAGCACAGAAGCCGGTAGATTTACCGAGGACGCATTTTCAACCACAGGGATCTTAGGAAAATCATCCCCATTCTCACCACTCAGCTTATATTTACCGTCACCCGCACTGATCTCGATAGAAAAAGTGCTGTCATCAATATTAAATGAAATGGGCTGATCCGGTAAAGTCTTTAAAGTATCCAGTAATATTCTCGCAGGAACAGCAACTTTTCCTCCTTCTTTAGATTCAACAGGCAAAGAAGTCGTCATACTGGTCTGCAGATCCGTAGCAGATATGGTTAAACTTCCATCTTTAATTTCAAAAAGGAAATTTTCTAGTATAGGCAATACAGTACTGCTGCTTGACGCACCATTTACTGTTTGCAAATGTTTTAATAACGTTGATGTGGATACAATAAATCTCATAATATGATTTAGTCAGTTCTCAAAAATATAAAAATTACCTTGCATACTTATGCTTGCGGTAATAATGTTGAAAAATTGCAAACAATATTAACAATAATATCGGTGCGCCGACATTGATCAGCTGCCACTGCAATTTTTCTGTACGCAAACGGGCCCTGTCCAATAACCTGATCCTGACTTCTTTATTGCGCAGAGCGATCAAATTATGATCATTACAAAGATAATCGGCAATATTCAGCAACAGCGCCTTATTTCCATAAGTGCGTCCTGTATACCTGTCAAAACCCAGGAGAAAAGCAGATCCGTCGCGGTTACTCACCTGATTTTTGAACACATCCCCATCCCCGATCACGATCATTTTATTTGGTTTGCTCTGCGCGGGTGCTCCATAATTTTCAGAAATGCCCTGAGGCAGAGGCCTGTTCAAAAATACAGAAGGAAAAACACCCTCAACCAGTACTCCTGCAGAAGCCGGAACACTGGCATACGCTTTTGGATCAGGCTGTTCAGCCACCATCTGCAAAGTAAGCAGCTTAGGTGCAGCATGGACCTTGTTAAATGCCGAACTCTTCAATATGACCTGTTTGCTAAGCCCCTTCACGCCTATCGTGTCTACCGTACTTACAAACTGACCCAGCACCCCATCTATGTTCTTGACCAGATTATGCGTGGTATCCGGAATCAGCAAAGGATAATATACCCAGGGTGCCATCTGGATCTGTCCCTGCTGTCCGCCGCCCGTACTCAGCGGAATCTCCGCACAATTGGCATCTGCGATCAGGTTATAATTGATACGCGTGCCGTACATGAACAACATGTCGTCGAGGTTCAGTTTTCTATTGAAAGCAAGCTGTTCGCCCGTCCGCCCCATGCTGTCCAGTTCTGCTCCTACCTGGTCAATACACCAGACCACCCGGCCGCCATTCATCACAAAATAGTTGATCTTGTATTTTTCAGCTTCCGTAAACTCTTTTTGGGGTTTGACGATCATCAGCATTTTCAGCTTGTCCAGACCCTGCTTATCGATCACATTCAGGTCGACCCTGCCCACTTCATAACTGCCGGACAAGCCTTTAATCGCATCATGCAGCTGCAGATCCGGCAACTCGCCGTTGCCCTCCGTAATTCCGATCCTCGGATGCTGACCGCTCAAAACCTTTTGAATGGCCGATGTAAAAACATATTCCAGGTTCTGAATAGAATTGTTGATGTTCTCCTCATAATTCCCCATGGCATCCATATTCTGGAGCAGTTTTACCGGCAGCTGTTTGCCGTCCCCCTCCACTATAGCCATCGGAAAAATGGTCTTTTGTGCAAAGCCGGCATCATTTTTAATGTTGAGCGTAGTCGGCTCGATCCCCAGCTGATAGAGGTTATTGATCACCGTATCCTGATCACCGGCGCTTAATCCGGCTATAGGATCAACAAATACAACTTTGAACGAAGCGCCCGAATAAGCCTTATAATCGGCCAGCAGGTCTTTGGTCGCACTGCGCAACCGTTTGAACGCTGCCGGCAGGTCACCATCCAGAAAGACGGTAATGATGATTTCTTTATCCAGGCCTTTTAAAACCGACTTTGACTGCGCTGTCAGTGTAAATCTTTTCTCTTTGGTAAAATCTATTCGTGTATAGACCTGCTGCGCAATGACGTTCAGCATCACCAGCGCAGCGATAAAAGCCAGCGGCACTATAAATTTTCTCATCCCTGACTTTACCATTTTCTGCCCCCCAGTACGAGCCTGGTCAGCCCCAAAAACACGCAGACCACCGTGATAAAATAAACCAGGTCCCGCGTATCCAAAACGCCTCTGCTGATGGATTGATAATGCTCATTTACACTCAGGCCCAAAAACAAGCCCTCCAGAGCACGCAGCGCAAAGATTTTGCTCATGGCATCAAAGCCAAGATAGGCGATAAAGCAGATGAATACCGAAACCGCAAAGGCGATCACCTGGTTGCCCGTCAGTGAAGAAGCAAATATGCCAATGGCAGTAAAGGCAGCACTCAGCAGCAGCAGTCCTATATAAGAACCGGTTACCGCACCGGTATCCACATTGCCGGCCGGAAGGCCCAGCTGGTATACCGTATAGTAATAGATTAAAGTGGGCAGCAGCGAAAAGGCTACGAGAACAAAACAGGAAAAATACTTTGCCAGAATGATCTGCCAGTCTGAAAGCGGTTTGGTCGCGAGCAGGATATAGGTACCTTCTTTCCGCTCTTCAGCAAATGACCGCATGGTAATGGCTGGCACAAGGAACATAAACAGAAAAGGCGCCAGGCTAAAAAACCCGGTCAGTTCCGCATATCCGTATTCCAGAATAGAAGTCTCGGGAAAAAACCACAGCAACAGGCCGGATGCCAGCAAAAATATACCAATCGTGACATAAGCCATCAATGAGTGGAGTGAGCTAAATAATTCCCGTTTGAAAACTGCGTACATGTACTACTATTGAATATCCTGATTTATAAATATCGGTCTTTAAAAATTAAACCCGGCCCTCAGGCCAGCAAAGGAGCGTGTACCATTACTTCTGGACCAGCCTTCATACCGGACACCAAAATCCAGCGATTGCCTTTTAGCTATAGGAAACTCCGCTCCAATACCTGGTGAATAAGCAAACGCCGTTCCCGTCCCCGAGCCATTAGCAGTAGATATCGCGACACCCGCCTCGGCAGCTCCATAAATGTAATCTGTAAAAAAATATTTCAGTCCTGCCTTAATGGGCACATACCCTTCTCTGAACTTCACCCCGACAAAAACTTCCTTACCGTTGAACCTCAGGTAGCCCGCATTCACGGTGAGCCTCAGATTTTCCGCCAGCGGGTGCTGATAAAGCAGCGAACCACCCACGCCGTAATTGGCTGCATCGCTATAGGAGCCTAATGGGAAAGCAAAATCAACACCTATTCCCAATTTAGGCCCATCGTCGTTAGATTGTGCATTCACTTTTAAAAAACAAGCAAGGCCAATAAAGGCAGTCATTAAAATTATCTTCTTCATAGAACTCTAAAAATCCAAATCTACAAAAAAAAGCCCCGATGTTAAATCGGGGCCTTTTCATTCTATTAAATAATTTCTGGACTACAAACCGAAGTTCCAGGCCAGTCTCAGACCGATGAAAGAAGAAGTTCCGTCATTTGACCATCCTTCATAACGTCCGCCGAGTTCAATAGTAGATTTATCGGCTACCGGAAATTCAACACCTACTCCAGGAGCATAAGCAAAGGCGGTACCGCTGGCACCATCGCCTGTTGCAAAAACAGCACCGAGCTCACCACCTACATAGATGTTTTCTGCAAGGAAATACCTTAGACCAGCTTTTACAGGTATAAATCCGGCAGAACCAAGGCTAATTGTCCCTATCTCTGTATCAATATCTTTTCCCTGAAAACTTAAATAACCGGCGCTACCAGTTAAATTCAGCTTGTCGGCGATTGGATGCTGATAAAGTAAAGAGCCACCTACACCAAATTTGTAACCGTCACCGAAATCTCCCATTGGAAATCCGAATTCTGCGCCAATGCCTAATTTAGGTCCTGACATTGCTGCGTCCTGAGCTTTTACAGTTGAAAATGTAAAAATACCCGCGATTGCTGTTAGTAAAATTAATTTTTTCATGCTTGTTTAATTTAAATGTGTTTAAATAATTAAAGTCCTTTGACGCAAAAACGTTGCCAATCGTTACAGTAAGTTATCAACATTTAAACAAAAATAAGTCAAATTCGATGCTGTGTTCAAGTATAGCTCAATAAATCATGCAGTTGACTTTTTACTTTGAGAAGTCAGTTTTCGGAATTTTTATCCCCCTGTATACGGAATGTCGCCATTTTAATTCAGCAGTGTAGGATTTTTCAGAGACTTTAAAATGAGTAGCCAACTCCAGCAGAAAATACGCGGTGATTTAGTTCTCCCTCACTGGAGCGAATAATATTGGCAAGACCAAAGCCGTAACCCGCATGGATATTAAATCCGTTGCTAAGCTGAAAGCCGCCAAGTGCATTTATGCCATAATCAGGGCGTTTATTCTCATTGTCAAAATCGACATCATCTGACTCAGAGAAATTCTCCTCCAGGCCACCGCTGGTTAAAGTGCCTGTCAGTTTGTTTTTTCCAATAACAGCCATACCAAAATAAGGTCCGGCCCCAAGAAATATTTTATGCGCTCCTACCGGAATATTTAAAACTGCATTTATCGGAATTTCGAGGTACATTAAATTTTGCTTCAATGTTCCTCTAAAAGTTTTGCCTTCTTCTGTCCCTGATGCCCCGAATTTAGCGCCTTTACCAACAAACATGAGGCCTGTCTGAATTGATACGACGCCTCCGACCGGAACATCTGCAGTAATACCAGCATAAAACAAGCGGTTTGATGAAACCCCGTTCTCCTCTACGTCCGGAGTTGAATAAGTTGGAAAAGTTGCCCCTGCCTTAATGGTGTATTTCACAGGATTCTGGGCTGATGCAGTAAGTGCAGCACCAGCGATCACCGTTGATAGTAATAGTTTTTTCATTTTTTCACGTTAATTTAAATGAGATTAATCTATGAGCTATAAAGACTAGCTTATGACAGCTAAAGTAAATGTATTTTTTCTGTAAGAGAAATTTAACTGCATTTTAAAGACCTCAAAGAGCGTTCAGGCTGTTAATATCTTGAAAATACTTTCCAGAGCAGCACCGGTATGTGCGTCCTTCAGGCTTTTTATTGAATCGTTTGCTACGATCCGTCCCTTGCTGATGATCACAATATCATCGCACAAAGCCTCCACTTCCTGCATAATATGCGTAGACAGGATCAGGGTCTTGTCTCTGCCCAGTTTTTTGATCAGCTCCCTGATCTCAGCAAGCTGATTGGGATCCAGCCCCGAAGTTGGTTCATCAAGTATCAGCACTTTAGGATCATGGATGATGGCCTGTGCCAATCCCACGCGCTGCCTGTACCCTTTAGACAGCATACTGATCTTTTTATGTGCCTCATCTTTCAGCCCAACCTGTTCCAATGCCAGTTCAACTTTACGTTTCGGCTCAACCAGTCCGTAGGCCTCAGCAGCAAAAGTCAAAAACTCCTTAACATACATGTCAGTATATAAAGGTGTGTTTTCCGGAAGGTAACCGATAATACGTCTCACTTCCATACTTTGCAGCTGTGCATCAAAACCGCAGACCTCAGCCCTTCCGGAGTCGGGTTTCAGATAACCTGTGAGCATGCGCATGGTCGTCGATTTCCCTGCGCCATTTGGCCCTAAAAACCCGAGTATCCTGCCAGGAACAGCCTCAAAGCTAATCCCGTCAACCGCTTTTTGGCCCTTATAATCTTTCGATAAATCCTTTACCCTGATACTCATACCCAAAAGTAGAAAAATCACCCCTGCAATCATGAAAACCATTAACAATTTTTTCTAAGTTTGCATCACTATGGCAAAAAACACTAACGACGAGCAATTTAAGAATGTAATATCACATGCTAAGGAATATGGTTTTGTATTTCAGAGCAGCGAAATATATGATGGACTCAGCGCTGTATACGATTACGGGCAGTTGGGTGCCGAACTAAAAAACAACATCAAAACCTACTGGTGGAAGGCCATGGTACAAATGCATGAAAACATTGTAGGCATCGATTCCGCCATATTTATGCATCCGAAAGTATGGAAAGCCAGCGGCCACGTAGACGGCTTCAACGATCCGATGATCGACAACAAGGATTCGAAAAAACGCTACCGTGCCGATCAGTTATTAGAAGATAAAATAGCCCGTTATGAAAAAGACGGCAAAACAGATAAAGCAGCAAAACTGCAGGCCGACATGGATGACGCCCTCAAAGCTGAAAACCTGCAGCTGCTGAAAACGCTGATTGAAGAAAATGACATCGCCTGCCCGGTTAGCGGCACCAAAAACTGGACGGAAGTACGCCAGTTCAACCTGATGTTCAGCACCCAGTTTGGCGCCATGGCTGAAGGTTCTGAAGAAGTCTACCTGAGACCTGAAACCGCACAGGGCATTTTCGTCAACTTCCTCAATGTGCAGAAATCAGGAAGGATGAAGATCCCATTTGGTATTGCACAGATCGGCAAGGCCTTCAGAAATGAAGTGATCGCCCGACAGTTCATCATGCGTATGCGCGAGTTTGAGCAAATGGAGATGCAATTTTTTGTACGTCCGGGAGAAGACCAGAAATGGTTTGCTTACTGGAAAGAAGCCCGTTTAAAATGGCACAAAGCACTGGGCACGCCGGCAGAAAAATACCGTTACCATGACCATGTAAAACTGGCTCACTATGCAAACGCGGCTACTGATATCGAATTTGAATTTCCATTTGGATTTAAAGAAGTAGAAGGTATCCACAGCCGTACAGACTTTGATCTTTCGCAGCACCAGGAATATTCCGGTAAGAAAATGCAGTATTTTGATAACGATCTGAACGAAGAAGGCAAGCCATATGGCAATTACATCCCGTATGTGATCGAGACCTCTATCGGCCTGGACCGGATGTTCTTACTGACTTTGATCAATGCTTTTGAAGAAGAAGACCTGAGCACTGAAGACAAACAGGACAGCAGAACTTTACTGCGCCTGCACCCTTGCCTGGCCCCTGTTAAAGTAGCCATTTTCCCGCTGACCAAAAAAGACGGCCTGCCGGAAAAAGCAAGAGAGATCATGAACAGCTTAAAGCTGGACTTCAACTGTATTTATGAAGAGAAAGATGCCATCGGCAAACGCTACCGCCGTCAGGATGCCATAGGCACACCATTCTGCCTGACCATCGATCATCAGACTTTAGAAGACGATACGGTTACCATCCGTCACCGCGACACCATGGAGCAGCAGCGTATAGAGATCAAGGACCTGTTTGACATCATCGGCAATAAAGTAAGCTGGAAAAACTTGTTGAGGTAAGCTGAATTGCAAGAGATCAGATCAGCTGAATTGCAAAACAGCAAACAGCAATATATTTTAACGATGAGCCGATTAGCTACCCTAATCGGCTCATTTATTTTCTCTTTGATATTTTATCGCTTTTGACGGGTTACAAATTCAGATCATAAGATACGCTACGCCCCGCCCCGGTCGCCAGCAGCAAACCCAACTCGGTCAGTTCCTGCAGATCACGGGTTGCGGTCGCTTTAGATGCCCGGGTAATAGAGATGTACTTCTTAGCCGTCATCCCACCTTTAAACCCGTCAAAACCCGCATCCAGCATTTTATTCACTGCTTTCAGCTGTCGCTCATTTAACCGCCCGATATGCTTATCGAAAAACTTAGTTTTTATTAGTGTAAAATTTACAAGGGACTTAGCTTCACGCTGGGCTGTCAGTGCTGTAAATACAAAATACTCCAGCCATTCAGAAATTTCATTATTAAGCTGTGCCATTTCCAGCGCTTTATAATAATTGCTTTTATTGGCCTCGATGCTCTTGGAGAGACTCAGCATGACTGGCCTGCCCAGGGTCTGCGACAATGCTTTTTCTGCTATAGCCCTTCCGACACGTCCGTTCCCGTCTTCAAAAGGATGGATAGATTCAAAATACAAATGGGCAATAGCCGCCCTGACAGGGGCACTGCTGATCTCCAGGCTACCATCGGGACCTGTTGCATTGAACCAGTCTATAAAATGTTTCATCTCCTGCGGAACCACTGCAGAAGGAGGTGCCTGAAAGTGGATTTTCTCAGAGCCAATACTCCCTGATATGACCTGCATAGGCTCATCACCTGCACGCCATTTCCCTGTGTTAATGCCCTTAACGGCACCCAACAGTAATTTATGCCATTCCCATAGTTTTTTTATAGTGAGTTCTTCTTTAAATGAACCTCTGACATCGACCATCAGCTTTCCAATTCCGGCAGCTTTTTGATCATGCACGATCTCCGGAACGGCAGTCAGACCAAGATTATTTTTTATGGACGACATGACATCCTGCCTGCTCAAAAACTCTCCTTCTATTTCAGAGGTTTTGATCGCTTCCGAAATCATGGTTTGCAGCAAAGCTTCCTGCTGCACATCATCAGGAAGCGCCTTTAGTATTCCGCTGACTTCACCTGTTTCCAAAGCAAAAGCATACAACATACCCTCAATTTTTTTAAGGTTATAACTAAAGTTTGGCCAGTCCGGAAGTTCCCAGTTGTATTTCATGAGCCGATTAAATTTACTAATCGGCTCAAATATAAGCAAAAAATGAGCCGATTAGTAAATTTAATCAGTTCAGCTAGTTGATTGCTGATTTCGGCAGGGTTATTCAAAACATACCACTGTTACTACGCAATCTGTAAACTATTCTCTCTTTATCCCGGCACACTGACCCGCCCCAAATACTGACTATCCGACTGCCTGCTCCTGTCAGCTGCCACAAAACCAATATAAACATCCAGTTCTGTTCCTTTAAAGTAAGCGGGCAATTCAACAGTTAGTGTCCCTTCTCTGCGAAAAGGGCCGTCGAATATCAGCGACTTACTCTTATAGGCAACCGGATCATAAATCAGCAGCATCAGCTGATCTGATTTGATCTCATACGGCAATTCAGCCGCATTCCAGTCGATACGCATTTGGAGCGGCTCGACAAGCGTAACCGACGGATCGACCGCAACCGGCAGGTCACCCCCACTGATCCTGAACAAAGCAGGATCGATATAAAAGCCCGCATCATCAGATACCAGGGCAACCTTACGCGTATAGGCCACAGCAGCCCTGAATCCACCTGTTTTGGTATAATAGTTTTTAAAACCAACCTTTAGCAGGTCTTTTAAATCTTCCAGGTAATCCTGTACGAGTTTAAATTTTTTCTGGTTCAGCCGCTCCGCATCCGTATATGTTTTTTTACGCGGCAAGCCACGCATGTATGCTTCATCGCCAATCATATAGCCCACTACGGCTCCTGCCTTTCCGCTAAACGCGCCTAAAATCCCATTCTTTATTCTTGCCATTTTTTTATATTTAATGCTAACCCCCTGCTTCTTTCCTTTTACCTTTCGGGCCTGATGATTGCAGCATAAAAATACATAAAATAGATGATTAGTATATCATAATAAGATAATAATTATATCAACGACCCTGTTATCACCCTGTTAAGACCCTGTTACTACCCTGTTCAAATATTGTTAGTTCTGAACAGTAATACCGCCCTACCTTAACCATTGTGCTCTGGCCTGGCTTTTGTATGCCCATAAACATGAAGCATTTTTTGATCAGTATTGCAGTTTCCATTTTCTCTTTTTTGTCTTCGGCGATCAGCAGCAGCACCCCGGCCAGCGATAAAAATTATGCTGCGCTATCAAACCGTGAAAGCTGGTCCAAAGAAGAACTGACACTGGCCAATACAGCCGGTGATAAAAAATACCTTACACCCGAAGAGCGTGACTTCATCATGTATACCAACCTGATCCGGATGAACGGAGAGAAATTCTTCAATACTTTTTTCCAGGATTATGTTGATGCGCATAACAAACGAATGGCCCAGTATGCCAATTACAATTCACTAAAGATCAGCAGGACAGATAAATATTATAAAAGTCTTGAAAAGGATTTGAAGGACATCAGAGATTTGCCTGTATTCTGGCCCGATGAGGCCCTGAGCTGGGTGGCCAGGCAACACGCAAAGGACATGAACAGGTACAACTATGCAGAACACCAGTCGCGCGACGGCCGCTCCGTCAGGGACAGGATCAGCCAGATGTATCCAAGACGGGCGATGGGCGAAAACCTGTCATTTGGCTTTGCGACAGGCCTTGGCAATGCCTGTATGCTGATACTGGACAAGGGTGTCTCTAATCTTGGGCACAGAAAGCTGATACTCGATACTTCTTATGAGCTCAATTTTGTGGGCGTAAGCATACAGCCGCACAAGGGTTACAAATACTGCGCGGTAATGGATTTTGTCGCCCTGCCCAAATAAATGCCTGCCCCTAAGCTGATAGCCTGCTAGTCGCCGTTATACCATTGATGTTTGTCGATCCTTGTAATTTCCGGCTTTCCGATATTGTTTAAAAAACGCCTGGCACCGACTATAGTAGGCACTTGTGAACGGTCATAATTTGCGGCCCCGGGAAGCAGGCTGCTGATCATCACCATACCGGCCGACTGGATGAATTCCCCCTTGCCCATGTAAATGGCTGTGTGAGTGACCCGTCCGCCGCTAATCCCTCTTCTCTTTGAAGCTGAAAAGAACAGCAAATCTCCGGGCTGCAGGTTTTTCAGGCATTTTTCGGTACTGAGCTTATCATTGTCCATAATGTCTACTGCCGTCCCTGCCAGGACTTGCTGGGAAGCGTCTCTCGGGATGATAATGCCGTTTAAAAAGTAGCTGGTCTTGGTAAAGCCGCTGCAGTCCACTCCTTTCACCGAAGTACCGCCCCAGAGGTAAGGTACCCCGATCATGGTTTTGGCTGTGGTTAAAATGTCATCTGCTTTCGGATCAGGTTTGCCAATCCACTCTTTATAAGGCTGCAATTGGTCTTTCTCAATATACCCGGGCCGGCCGTCAGGAAACACAACCTGGTAAAATTTACCCTGTTTTGTTTTTACTTCCAGTATATTTCCGGCCACCAGATCAGATACCCTGGAAGATTTCACAGAACTTTCACTATAAGCATGGCCTGCGTCGGCTGTAAATATCACCTTCTCCGCAGTCTGCCATCTTTTAAAATGCGCCAGGTCCATGAGCGCGATTGCCTGCCTGTCTGTATAGGACAAATAACCATCGGGGCTGCGCACCAGGTAAAACGGCCCTTCCTTTTTCAGTACCCGCACAGGGGTGCCGAGGACGAGCTGGGTGACCATCTCTGCGGAGTTGCGCGGGTTGCTTCTATTATTGGTGACGGACAGATTGGCAATCCCATAAGTCTGCGCGCCCAGTGAACTGTCGGGCAGCAGATTTTGAACCACTTTTAACCCTTTAAGTGTTTTGGCCGACTGAACATACTCCTTTAATGCTGCTTCAGAGGTACTCTCTACAATCAGGGAATCTGATTTTATAATTGTCCTGAAAAAAACAGAACGCTTGTCGGGTGCATGTTTCTGCTGTATTTCCGCAGCCAGGTTCTTGTAAACAGTGGTATCAGTTTGCCCATCAGCAGTAACTGCCGCCAGCATACCGCACATCCATAAAGCCAAAAAAATCCTGTTCATTTATTTTTATCGTTTTGAATGACTAAGATAGCTATCTGCCGGGCTTGCTTTGAAAAATAACAATTAATTTACCTTTAGATGAGTCATTTGTGTTAATTTAATATTAACACATCGTTACCATTACTTAAATTTGCGCCCATAATTTCGGGCAAATTGAAAACAACAGCAAGTACGGCGTTAAATCTATATATTTCACTGGCATACCGTTTCCTGATCATACTGGTCATCTATACTTTCTGCAGGGTCGGTTTTTATCTGTTTAATTCAGGCCTTTTTCAGCACATTTCTTTTGTAAAATACCTGCGGATCCTTTATGGCGGTGTAAAATTTGACGTTTCCGCCCTGCTTTACATCAATTCCGTATTCATTCTGCTCCATGTGCTCCCCGCCCCCTTCAAGTACGGGGAAACTTACCAGAAATTTTGCAAGTGGCTCTTTATCGTCACCAACAGCATCGGCATTGCGGCCAATCTGGCTGATTTTGCTTATTATAAGTATACTTTAAAACGCACCACCGCTACCGTATACAGCCAGTTCAAAAATGAGCAGAACAAGCTCAAGCTGACGGGGGATTTTTTGGCAGATTACTGGTACCTGCTCCTGCTTTTTGCCTTGCTTGTGTGGCTGCTGATCAAGGCTTATGATGTGGTCAAAGTTAAAAAGGCCCAGCGTTTTGGCTGGCCTGCCTACCTTTTTCAGACGGTTTTAATGCTGGCTATCGCTGTCGCCTGCCTCACTGGCATCAGGGGTGGCTGGGGCTTTGGTACCCGGCCCATTACACTGAGCAATGCCGGCGAGTATGTGGACACGCCTGACCAGATGAGCCTGGTACTGAACACACCTTTTAGCATCTTCAGGACACTCAAAGCCTCTAAGCTCAAGCATTTGGATTTTTATGATGAAAAAACCCTGGCTTCGATTTACAACCCCGTGCACCTGCCGGCAGATACCGGTCATTTCAAAAAACTCAATGTGGTTTTTCTGATCATTGAAAGTCTTGGGAAGGAACACGTGGGCAGTCTCAACAAAGATCTGGCGGGCGGCAAGTACAAGGGTTATACGCCTTTTATCGATTCACTGGTAGCGCAGAGCTACACCTTTACCCATACTTATGCCAATGGCCGCAAGTCCATTGACGCCATTCCTTCGGTCATCACCGGCATTCCCTCTATCCGGGAGCCTTTTGTATTGTCTATTTACTCGGGCAATAGAACCACCAGCATTGCCAAACTACTGGGCGATGAAGGATACGAAACTGCTTTCTTTCACGGAGCACCCAACGGTTCCATGGGTTTTTCTTCTTATACGCACCTTGCCGGCATCAAACATTACTTCGGGCAAAATGAATATAAGAAAACGGGGGATTCTGATGGTACCTGGGGGATCTGGGACGATCCGTTTATGCAGTACATGGCACAGACCATGAATACCTTAAAACAGCCTTTCTTTTCCAGTTTCTTTTCTTTGTCTTCGCACCATCCGTTCAGGCTGCCCGATGAATATAAAGGTAAGTTTCCTAAAGGACCGCTCCCGGTACAGGAAGTGATCGGTTATACAGATATGGCCCTCCGGAACTTTTTCAGGACAGCTTCCGGCATGCCCTGGTTTAAAAACACCCTTTTTGTGCTCTGTGCAGACCATGCGACTGTTTCTTATTTTCCGGAATACCAGACCACTCCCGGTTATTTTTCGATACCTATTCTCTTCTATTACCCTGGCGGGGACCTAAAAGGAAAGACGGACAAGCTGGTGCAGCAGATCGATATCATGCCTACTGTCTTAAATTATTTACATTATGACAAACCATATTTCGCATTGGGTTTTGATGCTTTTGCAAAAGGTAATGATAACTTTGTGGTGAACAACAACGACGGAAATTTCAGCTTTTACCAGGGAGATTATATGCTGACCAATGACGGAAAGGAAAATACCGCACTCTATAATTTAAAGACAGACCGGCTGACCCATAACAACATATTGCAAAAAGAACCGTTAGTAGCTGATAAAATGGGGAAATTTCTGAAGGCTTTTGAGCAGCAATACAACAACAGAATGATAAACAATACTTTAACTGCAAAATAAAAGGATGCGCAAAGCCTTATTGAGAATCATTGACTTCTTCTATCCTCCTTTTTCGCGCTGGTTATCTTTACATACTTTCAGGTATCTTGCTTCAGGCGGCACAACTGCGTCCTCAGCGATTGTTTCTTATTATATTGCTTACAACTGGATCCTGCATCAGAAGAACATTTATGTTGAGTTTCCTTTTCTGCCGAAAATGATTACTGCGCACGTAGCTGCACTGGTCATCAGTACGGCCTGTACTTTCCTGGTTGGGTTCGTGCTCAATAAATACCTGATCTTCACAGAGTCCAATTTGAAGGGCAGGATTCAGATCTTTCGGTATGCTGTGGTGTTCCTGTTAAATTTTATGATCAACTACGGCATGATCAAGTACCTGGTGGAGGGCCTGCATTTCTACCCTTCCATTTCACAGGCAATTATTACTGTTGTGTTGTCTTTAATGAGCTATTTTCTGCAAAAATACTTCACTTTCAGGGTAAAAAAAGTTTAATTTCCTGTTTTGGGGTAAACAAGCCGCTTTTATTTGTTATCCTTTGACGTTAGGCTTAACTTAGCCGCGTTTTCAATTTGATCAGGCGATGAACGATTTTAATGACTTTAACAATCCACAGGTAGCCAAACTGCCAAGGCACCTGCAACAGTTTATTGTAGAGCAGCGTTATGAAAGGTATACTCCTGTAGATCAGGCAGTATGGCGTTATGTGATGCGGCAGAACTATAGTTATTTAAAACACGTTGCTTATTATCCTTACATTAAAGGCTTGCAGCGTGCGGGTCTGAGTATCGAACACATTCCGGATCTGCAGACCATGAACGACAACCTGGGCAAAATAGGCTGGGGTGCGGTTACGGTAGACGGATTTATTCCTCCTGCGGCCTTTATGGAGTACCAGGCCTACCGGGTGCTGGTCATTGCGGCTGATATCCGCCAGATCAATCACATTGAGTACACACCAGCTCCGGATATCATTCATGAATCGGCGGGCCATGCGCCGATCATTGCTGATACAGATTACAACAATTACCTGAGTTATTTTGGCTCTATAGGCGCCAAAGCGATGTTTTCATCCAAAGATTTTGAGCTTTATGAAGCCATCCGCCACTTGTCTATCTTAAAGGAAGCACCGGACGCACCGGCGCAGGAAATTGCCCGGGCAGAGAAACAACTGGAACTGATTTCCGAAAACATGGGTGAGCCTTCTGAAATGGCCTTGCTGGGCCGACTGCACTGGTGGACAGTAGAATATGGCCTGATCGGCACGCTGGAAAATCCAAAGATCTACGGGGCGGGCCTGCTCTCTTCCATTGGCGAGAGTTCCTCCTGTATGAAACCTGAAGTAGAAAAATTGTGGTACAATATGGATACTGTCAATTATGCCTACGACATCACCAAGCCGCAGCCTCAGCTCTTTGTAACAGAGACCTTCCAGAACCTGATTGATGTTTTGGAGGCTTTTGCAGATACCATGGCTTTCAGACGCGGCGGTTCGGAAGGTATTGTGAAGGCGATTGAATGCAAAAACCCTGCAACGGCTGTTTACAGTTCAGGCCTGCAGGTCACGGGTATATTTACAGACATGGGTCTGGACCAGCAGGATGAGCTTACTTTTCTGAGGACTTCAGGGCCTTCAGCTTTGGCTTATGAAGGCAGGCAGCTGGAAGGACATGGTAAATTTTACCATAAGGACGGTTTTTCATCGCCGGTCGGCAAACTTAAGGGGATTGACAGGGCGATTGAGGATATGGACATCCTTATGCTGATAAATTGTGGAATCAGGCCAAACCATATTGCCGTTCTGGAATTTGAGAGCGGCATTACTGTAAAGGGCCTGGTGACCATCATTCATCAGCATAAGGATGGCCGGACCTTTATGATCACACTGGAAGATTGCACGGTTAAGGAAAGCAATGGCAACATTTTATTTCAGCCGGACTGGGGGGTATATGATATGGCTGTCGGCCAAAAGATCGTTTCGGTATTTAACGGCGCAGCCGACAAGGATGCTTACGAGGAGCCCACCCATGTGAGCGACAAGCAGACGCATAAAATTGTATACGATGAGAAAACGGCTAAACTGCACCAGATCTATAAACAGGTAAGGTCAATAAGAGAAAAAGAGCTTGGATTTGAAGAATTGCCGGCACTTTTTGATGCCCTGAAAAAAAACCACCGCGACGACTGGCTTTCTGCTCTCGAGATATTGGAGATCCTGCACCATAGAGGGCTGTATCCTGAACTGGAAAAAGAGATCCGTGTGTACCTGGAACTGAAATCCTCAGCTGAGCCTGAACATACGAAATTAATTAATGACGGATTGCACGTTATTGAAAACCCGGTTTTGCAGCTGATTACAGAAGAAGATTAGAACAGATTTTGATATACATCCCGTCATTGCGAGGTACGAAGCAATCTCCTTTATGATGAGATTGCTTCGTACCTCGCAATGACGAAAACAATAAAACAGGAAATGAACATAATACTAACAGGTGCCAGCAGTGGAATTGGCTTTGAAGCTGCATTAGAATTTACACTCAGCAAGGAAAACAAAGTGGTCTGCATTGCCAGATCAGCAGACAAGCTGCGCAAGCTCCTGGAGATCGCCAGGGGAATTAATCCGGACTGTATTTTATTTCCCGTCGAATTTGACATTGTAAATGACGACTATGCTGCTCTTGTTCCCTTTTTGAAAGAACACCTGGGCAATGTAGATATCCTGATCAACAATGCCGGAGCTTTGATCAACAAGCCCTTTCTGGAAACTTCTGCCGCTGATATGTACCAGATGTTTGAGAGTAATGTAATAGGGCATTTTAATATGATCCAAAATATCCTGCCTTTAATGGGCACAGGCGGCCATATTGTAAATATCGGCAGTATGGGCGGTTTTCAGGGCAGTGTTAAATTTCCCGGACTTTCTGCGTATTCTTCTTCTAAATCTGCGCTGCATACACTGACGGAGTGCCTGGCCTATGAGCTGGCTGATACCGGCATAAAAGTAAACTGCCTGGCGCTGGGATCGGCGCAGACGGAGATGCTGGAACAGGCATTTCCGGGCTATGAATCGCCGGTCATGGCATTTGAAATGGGCAAGTACATTGCTGATTTTGCGAGAACAGGGCACAAGTTTTTCAACGGAAAAACCCTCCCTGTGGCCGTAACAACACCATAACCGCCATTTTATCAACATTTCTTAGGGTTAAAAATAATTTTAATACCTTTAGCATTGTGGGCTTGCACATAACTGCAATTAAATAAGATCCTATTGATGAGAAAAACCATTGTCCTGTTTACTGTTTTATTGGTTGGTACGTTTGCGGCAAAATCGCAGACCACTATTCCGGCAGAATACCAGGAAATGGTGGACAAGCTTTCCAAACAACTGGTCAGCCCGCCCCTAAAAGATCAGGAAGCCACATCAACCAGCAAGATCATTGAATTTGCGAAATCGATGATCGGTATCAGGTACCGGGCGGCTTCCAGCAGCCCAAGCAGGGGCTTTGACTGTTCCGGTTTTGTTAATTATGTGTTCAGCAATTTTGGTTTTAAGGTACCCCGCTCTTCAAGGGACTTTGCAGCAAGCGGCGACGCGGTAAAGCTGGAAGATGCCAAGATCGGAGATGTCATCCTGTTTACCGGGACAAACAGCAGGTCACGCAGGCCGGGACATGTAGGTATTGTTTATTCAATAGATGGTGATGAGATTAAATTTATACATTCTTCTTCCGGCAGTGCCAGGGGGGTAACCATTACCAGTCTAAACGAGGGCTTTTATAAAAAACGCTTTTTAAAGGTGATCAGCATTTTTTAGATCGCTTTGTTGCCGCGTTTTCTCCCGGCGGGCCGGCCGGTTACAGTAACAAAACCTTCAGTGCTTCATTTACTTTTCCTTCATTCAGTAATTGTCTGGCCAGTTCATGAAACTCACGCTCGCGGTTCCCTGAATCCCCTATAGTAGCGTCCAGTATTTCTTTTACCTGCGGCCATGTGTACGCGGCGTCTATCTCCTCATCCGAAGGGAATTGTTCTATATTGCCGAGCATACCCAGATCATTACCGGTCAGTACTTTTGAATTGCGAACCGCTTTTGGCAGTGCATCAACCCCCAACCCAAGTGTAGTCAGGGGTTTGGTTACTTTAAATAAGCTTTCAGGGGTCACCCGGCAATACCAGTCGCCACCGAGCCGGGCCACGAGATCTATTTTCGCCTGGTCTATTTTACCTTCTGTATCCAATATTTCCTCCTTAATGTGGATCAGTTTGACTTCAGCAAGGATGAGGTTGCCTGCGCCAGGATTGTCACCAAGATGGATAACTTCTTTTACGGTACATTCCATCTGTACGGGTGCCTCCGCTACGCGGGGAGGTCTGACCAGTTGAGCCGGCAGCATGGTAAATCCTGCCTTTTCAAATTCATTGGTGCCTTTTGCATATTCTGTACTGGCCAGGCTGGTTTGCTGTACCATCGCATAGTTGACAATGTTGATGACACATTCTTTCACTTCCAATACATTTTCCAGGGTATGCTTTGTGGTGTTGTCGCGCACACGCCTTGCCGGTGAAAAGACGCACAGTGGCGGGTTGGTGCTGAACATGTTAAAAAAACTAAAGGGACTCAGGTTGATGTTGCCGGCTGCATCTATGGTAGAGGCAAAACAAATGGGCCTGGGCGCAATGGCATATTGCATGTAATTCTGCAGTTGCGCAGGGGAAAGTTCTGAGGTGTCGAGGGTCAGCATTTATTTTTTCAGGGCCAGGATTGAAAAATCAGTATCTACAGCTTTGATCGTATTGCTCAAATGACCCAGCCCCGTAATTTCCATTTCTACTACATCCCCGTCCTGCAGCCATTGCGGTTTAAAATCAGGATCGCTGAGCAGGCCGGTACCATTAAGCTCAAGGAAACAACCTGTGCCTACGGTACCTGAACCAATGACATCGCCGGGCAGAATGTCAGTGCCGTAAGCGCAGCGTTCGATAATTTCTGCAAAGGTCCAGTCCATATCGGCCATATTGCCCCGGGATACCTGTATCCCATTGACAGTGCAGGTCATTTTCAGGTCGTAGGAATTGCCGGTATGACCGGGCTTTGGGTCGATTTTATAGGGCTCCAGTTCGTCAGGGGTGACCAGCCAGGGACCGGTTACCGTAGAAAAATCCTTCCCTTTTGCAGGGCCGAGGTTCAGCAGCATCTCTTCCAGCTGAAGTGTCCTGGCGCTCATGTCGTTCATGATCATATAACCTGCAATGTAACTGTCGGCTTCTGCGGCGGTGATGTTCCGCCCTTTTTTTCCGATCACGACTGCTACTTCAAGTTCAAAATCAAGCTTCTGAAAATGATCCGGCATGCATTCGATTTCGCCGGGGCCCTGTATGGCATTGTGGTTGGTAAAATAAAAGATGGGATATTTGTCAAATTCAGGGATCATCTCTACCCTGCGGTTTTTGCGTGCCGCTGCTACATGCTGACGAAAAGCATAACCGTCCCTGCACGAAGCGGGATGAGGTACCGGGGCAAGCAATTCGAAAAAGGCTTCCTGTTTGGGTTCGATCGCACCTGATTTAATTTGTGCATCAATCTTTTTTGCGCGTTCCATCAATACTTCCCCGCCTTCCAAAAAACCATTCATTTGATCAGGGAGCTGTTTATCGCAGGAATTCAGGTTATAAATGTGTCCGTTTACAAAAACACCCAGGTGTTCTCTGTCTTCTGTTTTATAGGATACCAGTTTCATATCGTTAGTTTATGATGTTTGAAGTTGTTGTCCAAAGCTATATAAAAATACAGCAAACCTGATACTAAAATAAATTCTGATGAGATAAATGGTTTAGAGTTTGTTGTTTACGCGATTAAATACTTAATTTAGCTGACGCAATAAAAATAATGGTAAAAAGCAATTACATCGCTCAGGATCAAATAGCCAGACAAGTGCTGGCCTCGTTTAGATATGCCATGCTGTCCAAGCTCATTTTTGCCCAATATTCCCTTTAAGATTTCCTGATTAGATACACACTTGCCTGCTGTACTCTAAATGCGCTTAACAACCGCTCATTAAAAACGTTTTGAACGTTTAAACGTTATTATTTAATCAAATTCACCATATTAAACTTATGTTATGCCTGTATATCATACATTAGGAACTGTACCTGCTAAACGGCATACCGTTTTCAGAAAACCGGATGGACAGCTTTATGCTGAGGAACTGGTATCTACCGAAGGGTTTTCGAGTTTATATTCGCTTGTTTACCATTGTCATCCGCCTACTATTGTAAAATCGCTGGGTGAACCGTATTCGGTAGCGCCAAAGATCGCCAGGGAGAAACACCTGAAGCATACCAGCCTGATTGGTTTTAACATCAAACCTGAAGATGATTACCTGCAGAGCAGGAAGCCAGTACTGGTCAACAATGACCTGCACATTTCACTGGCTGCGCCCCGCAAATCGATGACGGATTATTTTTATAAGAACAGCCAGGCAGATGAGGTGATCTTTGTTCACGAAGGGACAGGTACATTGAAAACCGGATTTGGGCAGATCCGTTTCGGTTACGGGGACTATTTGGTTGTGCCCCGGGGCACGATCTATCAGATGGTGTTTGACGATGAACAGAACCGCCTTTTCATTGTTGAGAGTTTTAGTCCGATCCGCACGCCCAAGCGTTACCGGAATGAGTACGGACAACTGATGGAGCATTCGCCCTATTGTGAACGCGATATCAGAAGGCCTTCAGACCTGGAAACCATTGATGAGTTTGGGGATTTTAAAGTGCTGATCAAAAAGCAGGGACTGATGTATCCTTATATATATGGCACACATCCTTTTGATTTCGTGGGCTGGGACGGTTTTCATTATCCTTATGCTTTTTCTATTCATGATTTTGAGCCGATCACTGGCCGTTTGCACCAGCCGCCGCCTGTACATCAGACCTTTGAAGGGCATAATTTTGTAATCTGCTCTTTTGTGCCGCGCAAATATGATTACCATCCTTTATCTGTTCCTGCGCCGTACAACCACAGTAATGTGGACAGCGATGAAGTGCTGTATTACGTGGATGGTGATTTCATGAGCAGGAAAAGTGTGGTAAAAGGGCAGATCACTCTTCATCCGGGGGGTATTCCCCATGGGCCGCATCCGGGTACGGTAGAGAAATCCATTGGGAAAGAAAGCACTGATGAGCTTGCGGTAATGATTGATCCCTTCCGGCCGCTGATGCTTACAGAGGACGCGGTGGCGATTGAGGATGAGGGGTACTACAAGAGCTGGCAGGGGGGCTAGTTAAAATTCAATACGCTTCACTGACTCGAAATCCTGAAGGAGGAGGTTAAAATTCAATACGCCTCACTGACTCGAAATCCTGAAGGAGGATTTCACATGTCAGTTCAGCGTACAGAATTTTAAGGGGAAAGCAGGGAGTAGAAAAATTAAGGAATGATTGTAGTGAGATATACAAAAACTGAAAAACTGATTTATTATTCATAAAAAAAACTAAAATGTCAACACAAACATTTGCAGAAAAGATAGCTGAGGCTCCGGATTTTCTCCCGATAAACGGGACAGACCATATTGAGTTTTATGTTGGAAATGCGAAACAGGCGGCGCATTATTATAAAACTGCTTTTGGTTTTCAGTCGCTGGCTTATGCCGGTCCGGAAACGGGATTGCGGGACAGGGCTTCTTATGTACTGCAGCAGGGAAAGATCAGGCTGGTGTTTACAACAGCACTGAAATCGGATAGTGCCATTGCCGGGCATGTCCGCAAACATGGTGACGGGGTAAAGATCTTGTCACTGTGGGTCGATGATGCTTACAGCGCTTTTGAGGAAACGGTCAAACGTGGTGCAAAACCTTATCTGGAGCCTGTGACCCAGTCAGACGAACATGGGGAGGTACGCTTATCAGGGATTTATACTTATGGTGAAACGGTACACCTTTTTGTGGAGCGGAAGAACTATAAAGGGGCTTTTCTGCCGGGTTACAGGGAATGGAACAGTGATTATAACCCCGCGGATGCCGGCCTGCTTTACATCGATCATTGCGTGGGTAATGTGGGCTGGAACAGGATGAACGAGACGGTAAAATGGTATGAAGAGGTGATGGGCTTTGTGAACATCCTTTCATTTGACGACAAACAGATCAATACGGAATACAGTGCCCTGATGAGCAAGGTAATGAGCAATGGAAACGGTTATTCCAAGTTTCCGATCAACGAGCCTGCCGAGGGACAAAAGAAATCACAGATCGAAGAGTATCTGGAATATTATGAAGGTGAGGGGGTGCAGCACATTGCGGTAGCAACCAAGGATATTTTGGCTACCGTGAGGCAATTAAAAGCCCGGGGGGTTGAGTTTTTAAGCGCACCCCCTGAAGCCTATTACAATATGATGCCGGAGCGTGTCGGGGATATTGACGAGGAGATCGCACAGTTGAAAGAACTGGGCATCCTGGTAGATTGTGATGAGGAAGGTTACCTGCTCCAGATATTTACGAAACCTGTGGAGGACCGTCCTACTTTATTTTTTGAAATTATACAGCGAAAAGGTGCCCAGTCATTTGGTGCGGGCAACTTTAAGGCATTGTTTGAGGCGCTGGAGCGCGAGCAAGAGCTAAGGGGAAATTTATAAACCTCTTATTCATTTAAAAACGGAGCGGGCATTCATAATATGGATGTCCGCTTTTTTTATTATTTTCGGGCTTCAAGGCATTAATGAGGGGGCATGGAATTTAACCTGATCAAGAGGACATCATTATTTTTTATGCGGCTCAGGCTGGCATTCAAGCTCTTTAGCAAGAACGATCCTTTAAGGCTGGCAGGTGCCACTGCTTTTTTTACAAATTTTGCATTGCCTCCTATTTTACTGATCCTCATCAGATTATTTGGTTTTTTTATGGACCGGAAGATACTTGCTTCGCGTTTATTTGAACGTCTGGCAAGTATCCTGGACGACAGCAGTACGCTGCAGATCAGACAGACCCTGAGAAATATAAGAGGGATAGATCATAAATGGTATGCAACCTTACTGAGCTTCATATTTTTTTTATTTGTAGCGACCACCTTATTTAATGTAATCAAAAATTCTATGGACCAGATCTGGTCTATAGCAAATAAAGCGCAGTCGGGATTTTTGTTTAAACTGAAACTTAGGGGCAGGTCTATGGTGATCATCCTGCTCGCGGGTGTCTTGTTCCTGCTGGGCTTTTTAACAGACAGTATCCAGGCTTACATTGGCGAATACATCAATACGGCTTCTCCTACATTTGGCCGGCTGTTCTTATATGTACTCAATCAAATGGTCTTTATTGCCATTGTTATGATCTGGTTTACGGTGTTGTTCCGTTTCCTGACCAATGGCCGGCCAACATGGAAAGCAGCGCTTAGGGGTGGCCTGCTCACTGCCGTCCTGTTTACTTTTGGAAAGTATATATTGAGGATCCTGCTCCCTCTAAGCGGCATAGGAAATATCTATGGCACTTCCGGTTCTATCGTCCTGATCATGCTTTTTGTATTCTACTCTTCTTTCATATTCTATTTCGGGGCATGTTACGTAAAAGTATTGAGTGACGACCGGGAAACACCTATACGACCAATTAAAGGGGCGTTCAATTATGAAATAAAAGAGATTTTAAAGGGTTCCTAACAAGCTACCGGCTTAGACACCCGCTCAAAACCCTGCATTTCAAACACAGCAAGCTTATTGAACAAGTTGTAATGTAAGGTACCAAAGAAATTGATAATCCCGCCTTCTTTGTTCCTGCCCTCGATACAAATACTTTCTTTTACAATCTCCCGGTGTTCTAAATTCTGATCATTCAGGATCACATCTTCGTCTTGTATTTTCACGTCGCTGGCATCAATTGAGAACTGTTTTAGCAGATCAGAAAAGCTCTGCCCGTTTAGCAATAATTCTTTGATATTCATAGTAGTATTCATTAGGTTAGGAATGAAAGCAATATCAATTTTAAAGCCAAAAAAAGAGGTAAACCCTTAAAGTTTACCTCTTTTACAAAATTATGTTTAACTGATGTTTTTTAGAACAATCTATAAGCAAGTCCAAGTGTAAACAGACCGAGTTTGGTGTCGTCATAGCCGTCTTTACCTATCTTAGAAAGGCCTGCTTCGTACCGGAGGTCTACACCGAGATTTTTGATGTCCAGTCCCGCGCCAAACTGCCATGCAATGTTCTGGCCTTTGAAGTTCCCCTTAAACGCTTCACTTGCTGCGTCTCCAAAGGATTGCTCATCATCCAGGATAAAAGAAACCACTGGGCCTGTGTTTAAACGAAGGCCGATCCCGGCAGCGCCTATTTTGGTGCCTACTAATATTGGAACGTCCAGACTGGTAAATTTTACTTTGTTTTCTTCACCGTTTTCTGCTTTTAAAGTCGTGTTCTTGCCGCTCAGATAGAGCTCTGGCTGCAGATGAATGCCTGCTGCTCCTATGCGGGCCCATAAGCCGGCGTAATAACCTGCGCGGTTGTCACTGCTAAAAGTGTTTTCAGTGCTCAGTTTAGATAGGTTTGTTCCTGCTTTAACACCTAACTGAAAGCTTGGGAGTACCTGGCTGAAGGCTGCAAGATTGAAACCCGCGAACAGCACTGCTAAGAATATTTTTTTCATGTTTTTATGGTTTTGTTTTTTATAATACTCAAACAATCAATAAATGGGATAGTTTCAGTACATCATACTTGGTGTGTTATTTAATAGTTAAGGGTAAAAATAAGAATATTTTTAATTTGGAACTAAAATACGTAGTTTTATCGTAAAAGTGCGATAATCACCCTTATTGTTAAAATAGTACTCCTTCAAATTATATTTAGGATACCTTTTTAATGGACTTTACTTTTAATTTTTATTCCCTCATTCTAATTTTTTGCGGGTCAGTTACATTATTTCTATCTCATTACGTCTATAGAAAGGAGGGGAAAGCCGTTCAGTTCTTTGGTATCATGATGCTTGCCAATGCCATCTGGTCACTTGCATATGGATTTGAACTGGCCAGCATCACGCTCAGACAGGCTAAGGCTTTCATAAATATTGAGTATCTGGGCATCACTGCATTGCCCCTTACCTGGTTCCTGTTCTGTCTGAAATTATCAGGTAAGGAAGGCTGGTATAAGAACAGGTCCGTACTTTTTCTGCTGATCGCTGTTCCGGTTGTTACTGTTTTGCTGGTATGGACCAATCATTTTCACCACCTTCACTATAAAAATTACTATCTGGACCTGACTGGTGATTTTCCAACAGTAACTGTAGAGCCTGGTATTTCTTACATCCTGTTCACGGTTTATTTCTATATACTCCTGGCCACCGGCAGCTACCTGCTGATCGTTAAGTTCCGAAAGGCGGATCCGATATATAAACGTCAGAATTATAGTGTCATCATAGCGGCAATGATCCCATGGATCACCAATCTCAGTTATATCGCCGGCTTCAGGCCGGTGAAGAACCTTGACCTTACTCCATTTTCTTTTATTGCCACCATATTCCTGATCTCGCTGGCGATCTATCGCTTTAAACTTTTCGACATTCTGCCGGTGGCCCGGGAAAAGGTCCTCGACCTGATGCAGGATGGTTTCCTGGTATTAGACAACAAGCACCGCATTATTGATTACAATAAAACCTTCAGCAAATATTTGCCGGCAAATAGCAAGAATAAAATTATAGGTACTCCGCTGGAAGTGCTTATTCCCGGACAAACAGAATTGCTTGAATTCTTAAAGGCGCACCGCGCAGGAAAGCTAGAACTGAAAATGGAAACGGACAAGGGTTTGTTTGATCTGGAAGCTGACATTGGATACCTGGATGACAATCAGCTGAACAATGAGGCCATTATCATCAAACTGCAGGACTTAACTATACTCCGTGCTGAGTCGTTAAAATCAAAAATACAGGCTGAAGAACTGCAGAAGCTCAACCAGCTTAAAGACCGGATATTTTCCGTGATTGCCCATGACTTAAGGGCACCTCTGGTAAATTTATCTGAGGTTCTTAAAATGATCTCTGAGGATCAGATCAGCAGCGAAGAATTTAAAACCCTTTCCCCGAATCTGAACAAAGACATTGTATACACCACTGATCTGCTTGAAAACATTCTGCACTGGTCCAGAAGCCAGTTAAAAGGTTATGGAGTCAACAAGGAATTCTTTGACCTCAAGGGGCTGATCGTAAATGAGGTAGACCATCATCTGCCGGCTGCCAGAGCAAAGAATATCGAAATCATACAGGATGTCTTTCCAGGGGAAATGGTTTATGCTGACGTGCTGATGGTTCAGATCATTATCAGGAATCTTTTGAACAATGCCATCAAGTTCTGCCATGTAAATTGCACCATTCACATTACTGCCGTTTATTCCGGCGAACACATGATCCGGCTTTGCATAAAAGACAATGGCGTGGGTATGTCTAAAGAAACACTGGATAAATTATTCCTGGGAGAAAACAAGTCTACCCGCGGCACCATGAATGAAAAGGGTACGGGGCTTGGCCTGATGGTCTGTAAAGAGTTTGCGGAGAAGAACGACGGGAAATTAGTCGCGGAAAGCGAAATCGGAAAAGGCTCAAGCTTTTCGGCCTATCTTCCGGTAGACGATAGAAGCCTGAGCCTTTGATTGTTTTTTAAATTAGCTGTTTCCGGTGGCCTGATTAATGGCTTGCTGTTCTTTTAGCGCATCAACATTATTTTTATTTCCGAAATTTTCAGTCTTGCCGGCAAAATATTCAAGTATGCTGCCTATGGCATCAAGATTATCTGAGACCCGCTGGTGCATATCAGGCAGGTCTTTTTCCAGTCTTTGATCACCGAGTTCAATGTTGTCTACTTCAATTTTTCCAATCTTTTGAATAATGGCCTGCTGGGAGTGCTGTAAATCTTCAAGTTCCCTAACTATCTTCTGCATCAATTCAAACTTCTTTAAGGTATCCATATTATATTTTAATTAAGATTAACATTCAGTTTTATACCTATTCAACGAACCAACCTATGGATATGTTTTAAAAAATTAACCCGGACGGGTTGTTTTGGCTATGAAATTGCTTGTATTGAAAAGTTCAAATTTGTATATCTGACGGATAACTAATAACTTAGTTGTTCTATACCGAAGAATTTATGAAAAAGACACTCCTATTTTTGATGTTGATTACTGTGGCTGAAACCGTTTGGAGCCAGGACTCGTTGAAATTTGACAAAGGAAAATTACTCGATTATTACCAGGCTCAGCAGTATGCAGAAGCATCAGATTACCTGAAAGGGATATACAAGGAAGATACTGAAAACCCAAAAGAGCTTTCCGAACTCGGCTACGCATTTTTAATGGCCGGAAAACTTCCGGAAGCTGAAAAAAACTATCTGCAGCTGTATGCAAAGGATTCCGCGAGCATACCTGTATTATACAGTCTGGCAGATATTAATATCAGGAGGGGAAATAATTCACAAGCGAAAAAATATTACCTGCAGGCACTTAAGGCAGACAGTACGAACTATATTACTTACAAGCAATTGTCGAAACTGACTAAGGCGGATCTGGATATCAACAGGATAGAGTACCTGCGCAAAGCAAGTGATCTGAACCCCGAAGATGCTGAAGTGGCATTTGATCTGGCAGAGCTCTATTTTAAGATGAATTATATGGACAGGGCCGCTGCGGTGATCGCTCCTGCTTTAAAAGCAGACACCTCCAATTTGCAGTTGCTGAAAATGAGTATGCCAATAAATACCGCTGAAAAGAAGTACAGTGAGGCCATTGAAACAGGGCAAAAACTCCTGAGTTTTGGCGACAGCTCGACTTTCGTCCTGAATAATCTGGGAAAGGCCTATTACCTTACGCTGGATTACAAAAACGCGCTTAAATATTTTCTGCTGATCAAGGAAAACATGAATGACCGGGAGGCCTTGTATTATAATATCGCCAGAAGCTACAGAGGTGTAAGGGATTACAGCAATGCAGTAGTTTATTTGCAAAAAGCAATTAATGAGGGTGTATCTCCCCTGGCTGCCAGTTATTATGGTTTGCTGGGTGATTCATTTGAAAACCTCAGCAAAAATGAAGACGCAAATAAGGCTTACAAGAAAGGTCTGGACTTTGAGAATGACGGCAGCTTGCTCTATAATATTGCCCTGGTGTACGAAACGAAGTTAAATGACAAAAAAAATGCGATCAGCTATTATGAACAATATCTCAAAACGATTGATAAGGCCAAACAGCCGAAGCTTGTTAAGTTCATCAATACTAAAATAGAGGATTTAAAACGATAGTTATCTATTGATCAAGCGGGCGACATATTTGCCGATAATGTCAAATTCGATATTTACTGTATCGCCCTCATATACTTCCTGAAGATTTGTATGTTCAAATGTATAAGGTATGATGAATACCGAGAATTCATCGTCAGCAGAGCCGACAACCGTTAAACTGATCCCGTTTACGCATACGGAGCCCTTTTCTACTGTTACATTTCCAATGCTCCGGTCATACTTAAAGCGGTATTCCCAGCTCCCGTCGAATTCGGCCCGTTTTATACAAACTGCTGTCTGATCTACATGGCCCTGTACAATGTGGCCATCCAGCCTGCCGTTCATTTGCATGCAGCGTTCAAGGTTAACTTTGCTGCCTTGTTTTAAATCAGAGAGGTTTGTTTTTCTAAGGGTTTCTTCGATCGCTGTAACGGTATGGGTATCTCCATTCAGCTCAACTACAGTGAGGCAGACGCCGTTATGGGCCACGCTCTGATCTATCTTTAATTCCGCGCTGATCTCAGAATGAATGGTGTAGTGAATATTGGTTCCTTCTGTCCGGGCTTCCGTGATCGTGCCAAGTGTTTCTATGATTCCTGTAAACATTTTTATGAATTAAACTTTACCCTGTTCCTTCTCCAGTTGCTGGCTGTGCCAGCCGTCTGCTGACTTTCCGAAATAACTTCCGGTTGTTTTTTTAGTGAGATCACTGATGCGATCGCCGCCAGCAATGCTTCTTCTTCAGTTTCAGTTGCCGCCTGGCCGGGATTGAAGTATTTACTCACAAAGTGTGTGTCAAACTTCCCTGTTCTGAAAGCCTCATGCTGCATGACAAATTTCCCAAAGTTAAGGGTAGTTTTTATACCGGTAATGTCATATTCGTCGATGGCCCTGATCATTCTTTCTATGGCTTCATGCCTGTCCTTGCCAAAGGTGATCAGTTTGGCGATCATCGGATCGTAATATACCGGGATCTCCATGCCTTGCTCAAAACCGTCGTCAACGCGTACCCCATTACCTTTGGGGGTACGATAAGTTTGAAGTATGCCTATATCCGGCAGGAAGTTATTTTCGGGATCTTCAGCATATACCCTCAGCTCCAGCGCATGACCGTTTATTTTCAGGTCGTCTTGTGTGTAAGCCAGTTTTTCTCCCCTGGCAATCCTGATCTGTTCCTTGACGAGGTCCAGGCCGGTGATCATTTCCGTAACCGGGTGCTCGACCTGTAAACGGGTATTCATTTCAAGAAAGAAAAAGTCGAGATTTTCATCGAGGATAAATTCTACTGTACCTGCTCCTGTATAACTGACCGATCGGGCTACATCAACTGCGCACTTACCCATCTTTTGACGGATGTCTTCTGTTAAGATACTGGAAGGGGCTTCTTCAACTACTTTCTGGTGACGCCGTTGTATGGAACACTCACGTTCAAACAGGTGAACGATGTTTCCATGGGTATCGCCCAGGATCTGTATTTCGATATGGCGGGGTGAAGAAACATAACGTTCTATAAAAACAGATCCGTCACCAAATGCAGAAGTGGCCTCACTTACTGCCAGCTGCATCTGTTCTTCAAAATCGGACACTTGCTCTACTACCCTCATACCTTTACCCCCACCTCCTGCGGCTGCTTTGATCAGAACTGGAAATCCGACTGCTATCGCTCTGTTTCTTGCTTCGCTGACATCAGTTATCGCTGTGTCCGTACCGGGGACCATCGGGATGTTGTATTTTAAGGCTGCCGCTTTCGCTGAAAGTTTATTTCCCATAACTTCCATGGCTTCGGGTGTCGGCCCGATCAGAATAAGCCCTGCGTCCTTAACCATTCTGGCAAAGGCGGCATTTTCTGATAAAAACCCGTACCCGGGATGAATTGCTGTTGCTCCGGTTGTTCTGCAGGCTTCTATTATTTTTTCGCCAAGCAGGTAAGATTGATTTGAGGCCGCGGGTCCGATACAAACGGCCTCATCTGCATACCTGACGTGCAAGGCTGTTCTGTCTGCCTCGGAATAAACAGCAACAGTTTTGATCCCCATTTCCCGGGCAGACCGCATGATGCGTAATGCGATTTCACCTCTGTTTGCTACAAGAATTTTCTTCATCACCGGGCTTTTTTTTATTTATGGACTACGGATGCAAATGTATTATGTTTTCAATTGCCATATCTATCATTTCAGCAGAAATATCTAAATGTGTGACCATTCTTATCGTTTTACGACCTGTGGCATTGCAGGCTATTCCTTTTTCTGCCAGCTGATGAACAACGCTGCCCGCCTTAAATCCTTCGGCCACTTCAAAAAGCACGATATTGGTCTCAACAG
Source organism: Pedobacter ginsengisoli (assembly GCF_030244015.1). Taxonomy (GTDB): domain Bacteria; phylum Bacteroidota; class Bacteroidia; order Sphingobacteriales; family Sphingobacteriaceae; genus Pedobacter; species Pedobacter ginsengisoli. The sequence continues at coordinate 354,486 of NZ_JASSYX010000001.1, read as the reverse complement.
GTACTACGGAAGAAACATAACTCACTTTGCTCAACGCGCCGGCCAGGGCTTGTGCATGGGTATGGTCCACAGACAGACGGTCGACATGATGGTCTAAAGCGTAAATTCCTGCGGCGGCTAAAAACCCTGCCTGGCGCATGCCGCCGCCAAAAGCTTTCCTGATCTTAACTGCTTTCTTTATAGTTTCTGCGGATCCAAGTAATACAGACCCTACAGGTGCACCCAGACCCTTTGACAGACAGACAGAGATGCCGTCAAAATATTTGCCGTAATCTCTTGCAGCATCTCCGGTCCTGATTAGGGCGTTAAAGATCCGCGCGCCGTCCAGATGCAATTTAAGTCCTTTTATATTGCACAGCGTATGGATCGGTTCGATCTGGGCCAGACTATAGCAAGCTCCGCCCCCTTTGTTCACCGTGTTTTCCAGCACAACAAGACTGGAATTGGGATAGTGAATGTTGGCCTCGTTGATTTCGGGTTCAATAAGTTCGGGGGTCAGTATTCCCCGGGAGCCATTCAGCAGACGCACAGATGCCATAGAATGGTAGGCGATGCCGCCGCCTTCATAACGGTAAACATGTGCGGTCTGGTCGCAGATTACTTCATCCATAGGCTGAGTAAAGCACTTTATGGCAATCTGGTTGCTCATGGTCCCGGACGGGCAAAACAGACCAGCTTCCATATTGAACATCGCAGCCAGCTTATGCTCGAGCCTGTTTACCGTCTCATCTTCGCCAAATACATCGTCTCCTACTTTAGCGCCCATCATTGCCTCAAGCATCTCTGCGGTAGGCTTGGTTACCGTATCACTTCTAAAGTCAATTTTTATGGCCATAATTTTATCTTTTTTCACAAAGTAAGTTTACGAAAATGTACGTTAATTTCAATTAAAGGGGGATTTAAGATTAATGTTAAAATGTTATCAAAGGAGAGATAATTTTAAAATTTGGATTTTAAAATACTAAGTGTATTTTAGGCTTAGTGTTTTTTTAACAATATGGTAACTTTAAAATAGCGAGCAAAATACAAATAAAGTCCATTTAAAGACAATTCAGGGCACAAAACTAAAACTGAAACCAAAAGATATAAATTAAATTTATGAAAAAAAAATCTACCAAAGTGTTAGGATTATTTACTTTTATCCCCAAAAATTCAAATTAAGATGATAGTTATTGCAGATGGTGGTTCAACCAAAACCAATTGGTGTTTAATTAATGAGGCAGGTAGAAAAATCCTTTTCAATACAGAGGGTTACAACCCGTATTTTTCAAGTACAGAATATATTGTTGAATCCTTAAGAAATTCTTTGCCTGATCATTTAGAAGCGGACAAACTTACAGAGGTAAATTATTACGGAGCAGGTTGTTCTACAGATGCCAAAAGAAAAATTGTTGCTGATGCAATGAAACAGATCTTCGTAAATGCGGAGATCAATATTGGCCACGATCTTTTGGCTTCATGCAGGGCCCTTCTTGGAGATGAGGCTGGTTTTGCAGCTATTTTAGGGACGGGAACCAATTCTTGTCTTTATGATGGAAAAGACATTACACTGAATATCGATTCACTGGGCTATTTTCTGGGTGATGAGGGAAGTGGCTGCTTCATTGGCAAAAGAATTCTTTCTGATTATATGAAAGGCTATATGCCCAAAGGACTAAGAGAAAGTTTCTACGATAACTTCGCTCTGACCAATGAAGATATTTTTGATAACATTTACAATAAACCGTTACCAAATCGCTTTTGTGCAAGCTTTAGTAAGTTTTTATATGACTTCAAAGACAATTATGAAGACTATACTTATGCTACAGTTGACTACGCGTTCTCCGCATTCTTTGAAAACCTGGTGATCCACTACCCTAACTATAAAGATTATACATTAAACTGTGTTGGCTCAGTAGGATACAGCTTCCGGGATATTTTGAGTGTAGTGGCAGACCGTTACGAAATGGGAATTGGAAAAATTATCCGCTCACCTATAGACGATCTGGTGGACTATCATTTGAATGTAGCTGCTAAATAAGCAACGGATCACTCTTTTTATAACAACCCCCCAAATGCGAATGCCTTTGGGGGGTTTTCTTTTAAAATAGTTTTCATTATTGATCAATAACGCAGGTGTTAAAAAGAGATCTCTTTTCCAAAAAGCTTGGCGTATTTCCTCTTGTCAAATTTATACAGTGTAGCTGCTCTGAAGGAGACTCCCTGTTGCTTCTCATCGAGGTCTCTCAGGACACCAAAACTCAGCATTTTCTTTCTGAAGTTCCTCTTGTCGAGTTTTTTATTGAGGATGACCTCATACACATTCTGCAGCTGGGTTAGTGTAAACTTCTCGGGTAGAAGTTCAAAAGCAATAGGCTGATGTTTGATCCTCCTTTTGATTTTCTCCAGGCCTTTTTCAAAGATCTTCTGATGGTCAAATGCAAGCTTGGGAAGATCTTTTACATTTCGCCAGTAGGCCTGTTTAGCATAAGTACTTAGCGGCTTGACAGATTTCTCTCCGCCCAGCCTGAGCAATGCATAGTAGGCAATACTTACCACCCTGCCCTGAGGATGCCGGTTTACATCTCCGAAAGTATAATACTGCTCCATGTATATGTTTGTAAGGCCTGTAAGCTCATTCAATATCCTTGATGCGGACTGGTCTAAACTTTCATCTTCACCTACAATATTGCCGGGCAGTGCCCACCAGTCTTTAAAAGGCTCTTCATTACGTTCTATTAAAAGAATTTTTAATTCTCCTTCATCGAATCCGAACACCACACAATCAATCGAGAAAGTGGAATCAAACTTTGGTAAAACTTCTTTCAAAATATTAAATTTTTAAATATTAAAGCAAATAAATATACTTGTTTCCTAATTACATAGAAAATTACAAAATAAATTACTTAGTGTAAAATATACACGCTATATTCGTATAAATAAATCATGAAACCAAATATCAAAAATATTGCTGTATTAACCTCTGGAGGAGATGCCCCGGGAATGAACGCCTGCATAAGAGCAGTAGTAAGAACCGGGATATACAATGGTATAAATATGTTTGGAGTTTTGCAAGGATATCAGGGATTAATTAATAACAACATTATTCCGATGGATGCAAGATCCGTAAGTAACATAATCCATCAGGGTGGTACAATACTGAAAACAGCCCGCTGTTTAGAATTTAAAACAGACGAAGGCCAGGATATCGCTTTTGAGAATTTAAAAGCAAGGGATATAGACGGTCTTGTCGTCATAGGTGGTGACGGAACATTCACCGGCGCGCAACGCTTCGCCAAAAGGCACGGTGTAAGGGTGATGGGTATACCCGGAACCATAGACAATGACCTTTATGGCTCAGATTTTACCCTGGGTTATGATACTGCGATCAATACAGTTATCGAGGCCATAGATAAGATCAGGGATACAGCCGATTCTCATGACAGGCTCTTCTTCATAGAGGTAATGGGCAGGGATTCGGGATGTATAGCTTTGAGAAGCGCGATTGCGAGCGGTGCTGAAGCTGTACTGTTACCTGAAAAACAAACCAGTCTGGATGAACTGATCCAGCAGCTTGAAGCAGGCGCTACCACCAAAAAATCTTCAAGTATCGTAATTGTCTCTGAGGGTCATAAAGCTGGCGGTGCTTACGACATTGCAAAAAAAGTTAAGGACCGTTTTGATCATTATGACACAAAAGTAACTATCTTAGGCCACCTTCAGCGCGGGGGCAGTCCAAGCAGCTTTGACAGGATCCTGGCAAGCAGGCTTGGTTTCGCGGCAGTAAATGAATTGCTGAAGGGAAATACGATGGAAATGGTCGGTTTACGGGGAAATGACATCAGGACTACGAGTATAGAGGAGGCACTGAACAAGCATAGCTTTAAACTGGAAAGTGATTTATTAGAAATGACTAAAGTTTTGTCCATATAAAATGATAGCGGTAGTATACAGCGGATCGAAGACAGCTTTCTGGAAAATAGCCAGGGATGGTAAGACCATTGCCGAGTGCAGTATGCCCGGCATTAACCCCTGCTTTAATGACCAGAAGTCCATCCTTCAGTTCCTCAACAAAAAAGCTACCCTGATCAATCACGCTGAAAGCATTAAAAAGATCTATGTCTTTGCCGCGGGCGCATCTTCTGCAGAAAGACGGAACGAACTGGCCGAAACTTTGGGTATATTCTTTAAATACAGCAAGATCTCTGTAAAAGATGACCTGTACGGTGCGGCCATATCCGCATGCTATAACAATACAGGCATTGTGGGTATTTTGGGAAGCGGCGCAAACTGTGCTTACTTTGACGGCAAGATCGCTGAAAAGAACAATTTCGGACTCGGTTTTATCCTTGGTGACGAAGGCTCTGCCAATTACCTGGGTAAAATTCTTTTGAAAAATTTTATGCAGACGAAGCTGCCTGCAGATCTTCAGCAAAAATTTGAGTCCAAATATAACCTGGACAGACCGCAGATACTGGAAAGGGTTTACAGAAAACCTTTGGCCCAGCAATTTCTGAGTTCATTTTTTGACTTTTTTCTGGAAAACCGTGACCATAAATTTATACTGGAACTGATTACCTCGGCGTTTGAAAGTTATTTCAAAACTTATATGCTTCCAACAGTTAAACTGCATCCGGGAAAAGAGATCCATTTTGTAGGCATCGTAGCGGGAAGCTTCCAGGATCAGCTGCGGGAGACTGCCAGAAGGCACGGTCTTGAAATTACATCAATTACTAAAGAACCGATTTATAATTTACTAAACTACTATTCGAATTAATAAAAATTAAAATGAGCAAAATTGGAATAAACGGCTTTGGCCGCATCGGCAGACTGGTTTTTAGAGCTGCTTTAAAAAGAGGATTAGATGTTGTAGCAATCAATGATCTTGTAGAGCCGGATTACATGGCTTATATGTTAAGATATGACTCTACACATGGTAAGTTTGACGGCACCATTGCTGTAGAAAACGGACATCTTGTGGTAAACGGTAAAACTATCCGTATCACTGCTGAAAGAGATCCTGCAAATTTGAAATGGAATGAAGTTGGTGTTGAAACCGTTATTGAGTCAACTGGTTTGTTCTTAACTCAGGCAGATGCTGAGAAACACATCGCAGCAGGTGCTAAAAGGGTAGTTCTTTCTGCTCCGGCCAAAGATGATGCTATCCCAACTTACGTAATGGGTGTAAATCATGATCAGCTGACTGCAGATCAAACTGTAGTTTCCAATGCATCATGTACAACCAACTGTCTGGCACCAATTGCTAAAGTATTGCATGACAACTGGGGCATTGCTGAAGGTTTAATGAGTACTGTTCACGCTGTGACAGCAACTCAAAAAACTGTTGACGGCCCGTCTGCTAAAGACTGGAGAGGTGGACGTGGTGGTTTCTCTAACATCATTCCTTCTGCAACAGGTGCTGCTAAAGCAGTAACTAAAGTAATTCCTGCTTTAAAAGGAAAATTAACAGGTATGGCTTTCCGTGTACCGGTAGCTGACGTTTCAGTAGTTGATTTAACTGTACGTTTAGAAAAACCTGCTACTTACCAGCAAATTAAAGACGCTATGAAAGCTGCTTCTGAAGGAGCTTTGAAAGGTGTTCTTGGATATACAGAAGATGAAGTTGTTTCTTCTGACTTTATCGGAGATGATCACGCATCTATTTTTGATGCAAATGCGGGTATCGCATTGAATGATAACTTCGTAAAAGTTGTTTCATGGTATGACAACGAATGGGGCTATTCTTCAGCATTGGCCAAATTCGTAGAGTACTACTCGAATTTAAAATAAAACCCGTTTCATACAGGTTTATATTTGGTTAGATAAGGGATGACGTGGATGCGTTTCATCCCTTTCTTTATTGCCGGCTGTTGCGCCCTACCGGCAAACAGCGGTATCAGATCTTAGTGAAGAAATTTAAAAATTCCTGTTTCTTTGTGCGGCTCAGGTTAATGGATGCATTATTGGTCATGATCACCTCTCCGCCTTCACCGCGGATATAATGTTTAATAAATTCGAGGTTGATGATAAAGGACTTATGGGCCCGGAAGAAAGAATGGTCGTTTAATGCTTCTTCAAAAGAACACAATGTTTTACTGACCAGATGGACCTGACCATCGTTCATCACTATATTGGTATAACAACTGGTCGCTTCCAGGTATAGTATATCTTTGATCTTAACAAAGTGAAGACCCTTGCTGCTGGAAAGTGCAAGCGTATCCATCACACCAGACTGGGTAAACTGTTTGGCCATTTGAAACTGCTTTTTTGAAGCCGTAGTTTCCCTGCGGGTAAATCTGTCAATTGCATCTCTTAACTCTTCACGGTCTATAGGCTTCAGCAGATAATCCAGCGCATTCAGCCTCAATGCTGCTATAGCATACTGGTCATAGGCCGTCGTAAAGATTGTTTGAAAATTAAATTCATCAAACTGGCTCAACACATCGAAACCGCTTAATACCGGCATTTCAATATCCATAAAAACGATATCCGGCTGATGATCTTCAATGATCCGTTTGGCGTCAGTGCTTTTCTGGCATGTTGCAACCACTTCAACCATTTCACAATACTGACTGATCAAATGCTGAAGTGTTACGAGACCGTGTTTTTCATCGTCAATGATGACTGCTTTGATTAAACTCATAGGGCGAGATTTAGATGTACAAGTATGGTATCAAATCAGCTAAATTTAATTTAATATTTCCTATAATATCAAAATTATTTAGTGAATGGTGGGTTTGAGCCATTGAACGGCAGACACTGGCCCTCAATTCTTTATGTCCAGGTTTAAATAAATATGGACAGCCGTACCGGCGGGCTTATGGTGTTTGTCATACAAATCTTCGATTGCAATACTGCTTTCACTGCTCAGCAGCCTCAGGCGGCTCGAGGTAATGTCTACGCCGTAAGATTTGTGCTTAAACTGGCTGACCATAAACAGGGCGGCAGCTTTTCTGCCTATCCCGTTATCTTTAATAATGATATGAAGCGTATTTTCATCTTCAAGAGAAATGAGGATTTCCAGCAGCCCCTTCCCTTCCTTATTTCTAAGTCCATGCCAGATTGCATTCTCCGCAAATGGCTGCAAGATCAGCGGGGGGACCTTCAATGTTTCCTGCGAAATATTTTTATTCACTTTAATGTAATAATCAAAAATATGCTCCAGTCGTGTAGCTTCCAGGCTTAAATACAGTTTTAACGTCTGCAGCTCCTTATGAAGCGGAATACTGGTGTGTTTGGAATTGTCCAGAATATCCCGCATGAGTCTGGAAAAAGTGGTCAGGTATTCACTCGCAGCATCTGTTTTGTGTTCTATAATGAAACTATTTATTGAGTTGAGCGTATTGAACATAAAATGCGGGTTCATTTGTGAACGCAATGCCTGCATCTCTGCTTCTTTTAACTTTCTCTTATATTGTTCTTCCACCTTATGCTGATGGAGTAAATAACGATATACATAAATAATCACCAATACAATTGCAACGAAGATCAGGAGCGTAAACCATTGTGTTTTATAAAAGGGAGCTGGCAGATACAGGGATACCTTTAAATCTTTGGACTGCCAGTTTTCCAGGTTATCCCCTGCCTCGATCCTGATGTTATAATTTCCCGGTGCCAGATGTCTTAGTGACAGTTCAGGTTTGTTTCCCAAATAGTTCCACTCTTTCTCTTCAGAAAATCTGTACCTGTAAATGATCTTTCGCTTGTCTATATAAGTTAATGAAGAGAACAATAGCTCCAGTTCCGTTTCGCCTTCCTTAAGCCTGATGTCAGTATTGCTCGTATTGATGACTTTCCCGTTGATCTTTACGGCGCACAGCTCCAGCTTGTTTACCAGTTGCGACCTGACTATCATATTTACATCTACAATTGACAGTCCGTTTTCAAATCCAAGTGCAAGATTTCCATTGTTTAACTTTCTGAATCCATGGACCAGATCATCAGCCGGCAATCCATCTATCTGCGAGATTCTGATCACTTTATCAGTATTGTTATTGTAAACGTGCAATCCTTCTTCAGTTGCAAACCAGATTTTCCTGTTGTTGTCTTCTTCTATTCCTTCGACCCTGTCATTGGCTACTTCATATTTTTTTGTATTCAGCTGCTTTTTTACTATGCCGTCCGGGTTCAGCAGATTCCAGCCCCCGTAGGCAGAAACCAAAATGTCGCCGTTACGTGTTTTAGTGATCCGGTTATAATAATCACCTACAAACAAGGATTGGTCTGCGTTTGCCTTCAGTTTACTTATTTCATTAAAGTAACGCTTTGAACGGTCATAGATTGCAATTCCAAAGCTTTTTGGAGTCCACCCGGCGAGCCATACTTTTCCATCATCATTGCAAAAAATATCATTCCAGACATTGTCCTCCCAAAATCCTTTATTATTAACGACCATCTCAGGTTTCAGAATTAAACCAGGCCATGAATATACTTTTGCCGCCTGTCCGGATGACAGTACCCAGAGATTGCTGTCCAGATCAACAATGCATTTTTTAACGGACTGATTATCAGCATCTCCTACCAGGGAAAGCTTGCTGATCTTGTTGTCTTTTAATATATAAACGCCCCTGTTTGTTGAGATCAATATGTCGGCACCTGCCGCATGCAGGCTTTCGGTTCGCACACCCTGATCTCCGATTGCGAGTTTTTGCCAGCCGGCAGATTTATTATAGATCCAGACCAGATTATTGTTGATGCAGCAGTAAATATTTTCGTTTGAATGCTCCACAATATCTGTGATCATGTTTCCCGGCTTTCTGTCTTTGGCAGGGAGCATTAAATTGCGTACCGATGAATAGGGATAAAATAGTTTGATCAGTCCTTTATTCGTGGCGACCCAGGTAATATTTGTCTGGTGATTGACGATCACTTTATTGATGGACTGTTCCTTTGTCTGATAAAAGAGCGTGGTATGTTTACTGCCGTCATTCCTCAGGTAGATATTCCCGCTGGAATACAACAAAAGGCCTGACTGTCCGCCTAAGTTCATCTTTTCAAAACCTATTACCATTTCATTGCCCGGCAATGGCGGTAAGGTCTCTGTCTCCGAATTAGAGATATTGTATTTTAAAATCCGCCCCTGCTTTGTTCCAAGAAGCACCTCATCTTTATTAAGCAGGGCAACGGCCGAAAAATTATAGTCCAGTCCCGCATCCTGATGCTTGCTAAGCCTGTTGGTTTTCACAGACCAGGTAAATATGCCTTTTTGTGTGAAGATCAGGATTTTCCCTTTTACCGGCTCCATAAAAGCAGTATAGCGACCGCCGCCGTCTGTATTTTTATCAATTACAAAGGTTTTATTTCTACCTCCCTTAGTTGTAAAATACTTCACATTATTCATATCACTGCACCATATCCGCCCACCAGAGTCTACAAAGATATTGTCATAATGATCGTTATTAGGATCAGCATCATGGTACTTGTTGGCCGCGATAACTTTGGGAACACTATAGAAATTTCTGAGCATACACAGACCGTTGTATACATCATGGTAATAAATGGCTTCATCTTTAATGGCCAGACTGCTGATATTGGCCGAAGCATTGGCATGGTCTAAAAACCTGTAACCATCATATTGAGACAAGCCACGCCTTGTAGCCAGGATCAGGTATCCTCTGTCATTAAGGGCCAGCTCCTTTACAAAATCCGATGGCAGGCCATCACTGAACCTGATGATTTCATCCTTTAGCTGAGCATTTGTCTCTGTAGCAAGCAGATGAAGACAGACAACCAAACTCAGCAAATATTTAATCATGATCTGTTTATTTTGAAACCGGAGGTTTCACTTCGGTAGTATCTTTAGCTAATGTAGGCACAATATAACCACCAAAATCCAGATTCACTTTAGGGAACATTTTTTTTAACCGCCCCACATCATTTTTATTCACAGCCGATTGATACAGGTAAAGGCTATTCAGCCGCTCAAGATCCTTAAGCTGTTCAACGCCGGCAACGGTTACTTTTGTCGCAACAAGATTAACATATTGCAAATGTTTCAACTCTTTCAGGGATGCCATCCCCTGATCGGCTACCGCATTATTGCTCAGGTTGATGCGGACCACAGCATTTAAGCCTGACAGCATTTTCAGCCCTTTGTCATCAAGCCCGGCACCAGAAATGTTCAGCCATACCAGTTGCTTTTTTAATCCGCTCAGAAGTTTCAAAATTTCAGGTGTCGCCTTTGCAGTAACAAAACTGGCAGACAGGTAATTGCTGTTACCTTTTACAGGGATCACCACCACACCGGCTTGTTTCAATTGTGCGATCAGGGCTGCATCGGCTTTTGTTACTTCTTCAGCAGGGACATCGCCCGGCGCTTCGGCGGTTTTGGCCCCACCGGTCTGAAAGCTCAGCAATACTGGCTTTATCTTCTCTGATTGCTTCAGTTCCGCTACTTTTTTATTAAAATCTGCCCCTTCCGTTATCCACCAGGTCAACAGTTGTATTTCCTCCTGTGTAAGCTGTGGTTTTTCTTTAGGTGGCATGTGGTCCTCGTTGGACGAAGGCAGCAGCAGTCTTTTGATCAGCTCGCTTTCTTCAGCACTGCCCGGCAGTATCGCTTTACCGTCCTCTCCTCCTTTTAAAATAAACTCCCTGGTGTCAAGGCGGAGTTTTCCTTTCTGTTTATCTGCTCCGTGGCAGCTGTAGCAGCGGTTTTTCAGCAGCGGCTGGATCATGTGCGTATAAGCAACGGCCTGCTGTACATTTGGTACAGGCGGAACAGCGGCTTTTCCCTTCCCCTCATCATTTAATGCCGATGTGATGTAATCTGAACCATGGGTCAGCGAACCGCCGTAGTGCCCTGTCAGCGTGATCAGAACAATTAAAACCACTGCGGTCAAATTGAGTAAAGCTTCTCTTACTTTTTTTCGGTACATGAGGTATACCCCCAGTGAAATAATGGACACACTAATGCCCAGCCACTGGTGTAACCCAACCATATCACCATCGTAATCTCCACTTTGGGACAACAGATAGCCGGTTATTGAAGAAAAAACAGCACCAAGCCCGCCCAGAAGATAAACAAAAGGTACTGAGGCCCGCAATGCTGCGTACCTGCTATTTATGGTCAGGAGTTGAAAAAGGCAGGCCAGTAACAAAATGCCAATAGGCAGATGCACCAAGACAGGATGGAACCGGCCGATAAGATCGGGTATTGATAACAATGTCATTCCTTACAGTTGATAGCGCTTACGCAGCAGGTTCATCATATAAACATTTATTGCCCACTGGTCTGCTACCGGCTGACGTGTATAAGGCAGAGTTTGCAGGTAGTCCGGCGGACCAAATTCTGTCAGAATGGTGATGCGCTCGCCTTTCATTTTTTTCCGCTCAATTATTTTATCCCACCAGGCAAGGTGTGCTTTTACAGCAGGCTCCCATTCGGGAGCCCGTGGGTCATTGACCTGGGCGCCTTGCTGATGGCCTATTCTGGAGTGGATATGACCAACCCTTTCCAGCGCAAGATCAACCGTTTCCTGTTGATCAGTCAGCAGGCTTTCATGGACCACACACCAGTGAGAGATATCCAGTGTGAGCCGCAAAGCGGGATTCTTCTCTAGGAACTGTCTTGCTACTGCCGCCGAATAAAGCATCCGCCCGCGATGGGTCTCATGATAAACGGGGATGCCTGTTTCCAGGCTTTTCTTTGTCGTATAGTCTATAAAAAGTTTATTCTCCTCGTAGCTAAAGTAGTCTTTACCTGAATGGCAGTTGATGTAAAGCGGTTTCTGAAAGGCATTGCCAGTGGCGGCGTCCAGGTTTTTCTTAAAAGCAACCAGGTGTGCTGTTGCATCAGTTTGGCTGCCCGCGCAGAGGAAACCCACCTGCAGGCCATACTTCTTTAAAGCGGCAAACAAATTCTCCTGTGCTTTGGCATTATCAGGCCACCAGACCTCGATACCTTCATATCCCTCTTTTTTTGCCGCAGCACAAAAGTCGTCTTGTGTACCTTTAAAGCCCCAGTCGGTCGCCATGAATAACAATTCATAACCCGCTTTTGCGCTTACCGGTTTAATTTCACGTGCGGCCATTTCGCCTAAAGGTGCCAATAGCCCGGCCGCAGTTGCGCCGGCTGTAGTTTTTAAAAAATGTCTTCTGTTTTGGTGCATTTATAATTGCAGTAAAATTCCCCGGGTTCAAATTAATTAGGCGACAATATCATGGATCACTTTCCCTGCCACATCAGTGAGCCGGAATGGCCTGCCCTGGAAAGGATAAGTAAATTGTTCATGATCAAAACCAAGCTGGTTTAATATCGTGGCCTGAATATCAAAAGCATCAACTTTACCGCTGATACCTGAATAGCCGATCTCATCGGTCTCACCGTGCGTATATCCTTTTTTGATACCGCCTCCGGCCATCCAGATGGTAAAGGCGTCGGTATGGTGATCCCTTCCGTTATAAGGATTTTGCACACCATTCCTGTTTTCCATCATCGGGGTTCGGCCAAATTCACCGCCCCAGACGACCAATGTCTCCTCCAGTAAACCGCGCTGTTTGAGATCCAGCAATAAAGCAGTTATCGGTTTATCAATACTCCTGCATTTATTTTTCAGGCCGATATTCAGGGAATTGTTCGGCCCGTCACCATGGGCATCCCATCCCCAGTCAAATAGCTGCACGTACCGCACTCCTTTTTCGACCAGTTTACGGGCAAGCAAAACGTTGTTGGCAAAGCAAGCTTTGCCAGGTTGCGTTCCATACATTTCATGGATATACTGAGGTTCATCATTGATATTCATGACCTCCGGCGCAGAGATCTGCATGCGGTAGGCCATTTCATATTGTGCGACACGCGACAAGATCTCAGGATCGTTATAGTTGGCATATTCCTGTTCATTGGAAGCATTGATGGCATCGATAGAGGCTTTACGCAGGTCACGGCTCATGCCGTTCGGGTCTTTGATGAACAAGACAGGATCTCCTTCACTTCTGCATTGTACGCCCTGGTACACAGAGGGCAGAAATCCGCTTCCCCAAATGCTCTTGCCTGCATCCGGAAAACTGCCGCCGCTGGTCAGCACCACAAATCCCGGCAGGTTCTGGTTTTCAGTACCCAGGCCATAAGTTGCCCAGCTGCCCATGCTCGGCCGTCCCAGACGAGGGCTGCCCGTATGGATCAGCAATTGCGCCGGTGCATGGTTAAACTGGTCCGTTGATACGGCCTTCAGAAAACTTACATCATCGACCATAGTCGAAAAGTGCGGCAAATTTTCACTGACCCAGGCCCTGCTCTGTCCATGTTGTGCAAAACTGGCCTGTGGCCCAAGCATTTTAGGCACACCGGTAATGAAGGCAAATTTCTTCCCGGCAAGCAAGGACTGCGGACAATCCTGCCCGTCCATTTTCATCAGTTCAGGTTTGTAATCAAACAGCTCCAGTTGAGAGGGTGCGCCAGCCATATGCAGGTAAATCACACTTTTAGCCTTTCCTAAAAAAGGAGGTGACTTTGGCAATAGCGGGTGGGCAGGATCATAAAGTACCGGGTTACTGCTTTTGGAACCGAAATTACAGCCGCCAAGCAATGAACCCATTGCCAGTGCGCCGAGTCCCATGGCGCTCTCTTTTAAAAAATGCCTGCGTGTAAATGACCTCAATTGCGTTTCCTGAGCTTCTTTTATCAACCGGTGTGCATTTAATTCGTCTCTGGTCATCTCAATTTAGTTTTTCGTGATTACTTCATCCAGGTTCATCATGGCATTGGCCACGACCACCATTGCAGCGGCCCCGGCATCCTTTACACCATCTCCCGGTAGGATTTCAGTGATTTTGGCCGGATTGGCCTTATAGTCTTTCAATGCCGTCAGGTACAGTTTGTTCAGGATCTTCAGTTTTGGTCCGGCAATAGGCTTATACATCATCAGTTCGTAACCCTTGGCGATCTGCGCGTCCACCTGTTTACCTCCTTCTTTTTGCATCCGCCTGGCAAAATGCCGGGCCATGTCGATATAAGCTTCGTCATTTAGGGTGACCAGTGCCTGCAGCGGGGTATTCGTCCGGATTCGCCTGGCACTGCAAACTACCCGCTGCGCACCATCAAAAGCAACCATAGAAGGATAAGGAGCAGTCCTTTTCCAATACGTATAAACAGCCCTGCGGTATTGGTCTTCGCCGGCAGAAGTATTCCATCTGGCACCGTTGTACGGAGAATTCCAGATTCCCTCAGGCTGCCAGGGCATTACACCCGCACCATACATTTTCGCACTGAGCATACCGCATACAGAAAGATGCTGGTCACGCAGTTGCTCGGCGCTTAGCCTGATCCTTGGTGCCCGCGCATAGAACTTATTAAACAGGTCTTTCTTTTTCATTTCCTCCGAAACTTTGGAATCCTGCCGGTAGGTCGCACTCATGACCATCTCCTTGACCAGTCTTTTGAGGCTCCATTTATAATCATTCATCAATTGCCATGACAGATGGTCGAGCAATTGCTGGTGTGTAGGGTTCATGCCCTGTGTACCCATATCTTCGAGGGTCTCTACTATCCCTGTTCCAAAAAGCTGCTCCCAAAGACGGTTCACTATGGTTCTTGACAAAAGCGGATTGCGTTTATCAGTGAGCCACATGGCCAGGCCTACGCGGTTTTTAGGTGCACCTGCGGGCATGGCATATGCCAGTGACTTAGGCACCCCTGCTCCCACCTCTGCGCCAGGGGTTGTCCATGCGCCGCGCTTAAATACAAACGTTTTCCGGGACCTGTTTGCCGGATTTTCTACCATGACCGGCAATGCTTGCGGGTTGCTGTTCAGCAAAGTCCAGAACCGTTCCTTGTTTTCCTCATAACCGGTTTTTCCGGTTCCGGGAAACTGTGTTCCAAACCTGAACCAGTCAAAATAAACCACTACCTCATCTTTGTTTGCTGCAGTTGGATTCTGGTACCTCAGGTATACATCGTGAATACCTTGCTGCACTTTCAGCCCGACCGGCAGATTCCGGTATCCAGGTCCCTCCGGGACTTTCCAGCTGGCCAGCAAAGGTCCGTCAGGCCTGTCCATGTGCAATTGCATGGTCCCTCCGGCTTTGCCGCTAGCGTACCTGTAAATCAGCTGATTCACGTTATTGAGATCGACCCCGGAAATCCTTGCGACCGCATTGTTCTTGAAAAATAAGGCAATATTGTTATTTCCAATGACGGCGTTCTTCAGGCTATCAGCAGTGGTCGAATTGATAACAGGCTGTCCGGTCTTCAGGAATTTATAGATCTCTTTGGATTGCTGCAGGGAAACATTTTCCTTCAGCCAGGTGGTCAGGGAGTCGAGTTTCTTAGCAGAAGCCTCATCGTACTGCCTCAGCAAAGGGTATTCCGACTGAATATCTTCATCCCTGGTATTGTTGAAATAAGCCATGAACTTATAGAATTCATCATGCTTAAATGGGTCATAGGGATGGCTATGACACTGTACACAGGCAAATGTAGTACTCAGCAATCCCTCCCATGTCGTATTTACCCGGTCCAGCACTGCGGCCACCCTAAATTCTTCGTTATTTGTTCCGCCTTCATCATTGCTCATCGCATTGCGGTGGAAGGCGGTCGCAATGTATTGCTCATCTGTAGCATCAGGCAAAAAATCTCCTGCTATCTGTTCAGTAATGAAACGGTTGTAAGGCATATCCGCGTTAAATGCCCTGATCACCCAGTCCCTGTACTGCCATATGTTTCTGCCACCATCAGATTCATACCCTTTCGTATCTGCGTAACGTGCAATGTCCAGCCACATCGACGCCCATTTTTCCCCAAAACGCGGAGAGGCCAGCAAAGAATCCACCAAAACCTCATAAGCTTTGTCATTGTCTTTGGCAGTCAGGTATTGTTTTGATAATTTTTCCGGTGCTGTCATCCCAATCAGGTCCAGGCTCGCCCTTCGCAACAAGGTGGCCTTATCTGCCATCTCTGAAGGTTTAAGGTCATTTTCCTCCAGTTTCTCAAAGATAAACCTGTCTATGTTATTTTTAGCCCAGCCATCACCGTCGTTTGGCACCCCGACTTCCTTAACTGGAAGATAAGCCCAGTGATCGCCCCATTTGGCACCCTGTTTTATCCAGCGTTTAAAAATATCGATTTCCCCGCTGCTCAGCGCATCGTGCTTATACGGCATGCGCTCTTCCGGATCTTTGCTTTCCAGTCTTTTGATAAATTCACTCCCATCGGGGTCGCCAGGAATGATTGCAGGCTTGCCGCTTTTGGTAGCCGCAAGCGCTTCTTCATGAAAAAGCAGACTAAACCCTGCCTGTTTCTTGACACCACCATGGCAGGAAATACATTTCTTATTGATGATCGGTTTGACCTCAGTATTAAAGTCTACAGCTTTATCATAGGACATCAGCAGCGAGCACAGGATGACCACAAAAAAAAGGACGAGCAAAACAATTAGCTTCTTGTTGCGAAAGAATTTCATAAGGACATTACTATATCTGGCTTCAATGTGTTGATGTAACTTACTAAATTTTTTATATAAAAACCTAAGGATCAGCTTAAAATTTTTAACATCAACCACTCAAAATAGCAAAAAAGCCCCTTTAAGAGACAAAGCAAACCTTTGCGTAATTTTTAATCACAAAACCGGCTGCATTCAAAGAAACCAGAAAAGCCAGATTAGAAAATCACAATCTGATTCTTTGGATCCGGACCGCATTCAGAATGGCGAGCAACGCAACGCCCACGTCAGCGATGACGGCTTCCCAAAGAGTTGCCACCCCTCCGGCACCCAAAACCAGTACAATAACTTTTATGGTCATCGCAAGGATGATGTTCTGCCATACCACATTCCTGGTGATCTTACCAATCCTGATGGCCGTTACAATTTTTGAAGGCTGATCATTTTGGATCACAATATCGGCAGTTTCAATAGTGGCATCGCTACCCAGCCCGCCCATGGCAATTCCCGCGTCGGCCAATGCCACGACCGGAGCGTCATTTACACCGTCTCCGACAAAAGCCAGGCGTCTTCCTTCCTGCTTCAGTGCCTCTACCTTTGCCACCTTATCTTCCGGAAGAAGGTCGCCAAATGCCTTATCCATGCCCAGCAGCCCGGCTATGTTATCTACTACACTTTGCTTATCACCGCTCAGCATCACCGTTTGAATATTCAGCGCATGCAGATCAGTGATTGCCTGTTTCGCATCGGCTTTGAGCTCATCTGCGATGCTGATGTATCCCGCATACCTGTTGTCCACAACCAGCGCTACTATGGTACCAGCGTCGCTGTCAAGATCCGGATCATAACCGATGTTAAATTTCTTCAGCAGCCTGGTATTGCCAGCCAGAACCATTCTGTCATCCACCATTCCCTTCAGACCATGCCCCGCTATTTCTTCCACATCAGCGGCATTCATGAGTTTTAAATCCGCTGCATAGCGGACTATGGCCAGCGCAACCGGATGTGTAGATTTACTTTCCAAAGTGGCTGCGAGCGTCAGGAGCTCTCTTTCATCAAAGTTATACCCCACCACTTTCTGAACGTTAAATACCCCTTTGGTCAGCGTGCCTGTTTTGTCCATCACCACCATGTCGACTTTGGTCATCACATCAAGGAAATTAGCACCTTTAAACAGGATACCGTTTTTGGATGCCAGCCCAATCCCGCCAAAATAGCCCAGGGGAATCGATACCACCAGGGCACAGGGGCAACTGATCACCAAAAATACCAGCCCCCTGTACAGCCAGTCACTGAATACATAGTCAGTGACCAACAGATAAGGCAGGCCCACAACCAATACCGCCAGCAGAAAAACAATTGGTGTATAAACTTTCGCAAAGCGTGAAATGAACAGCTGCGTCCGGGATTTTCTGGTTGTAGCATCCTGTACCATTTCCAGGATCCTGCTCAGCTTGCTGTCTTTGAACAAAGCCTTCACCCGAATCTCGGCAAGCTGGTTCAGGTTGATCATGCCGGCGAGAACGGTTTCACCCTTTGTCTTATTATCCGGCCTGCTTTCACCCGTTAAAGCCGCCGTATTGAACATGGCCTTATCCGAGATCAGCTCACCGTCCAGCCCCACTTTCTCACCGGGTTTGACCTGGATCACGTCTCCTATTTGTACCTGTGAAGGATTGACATTGGTGATCTGCCCGCCTCTCAGTACGTTGACACTGTCCGGTCTGATGTCCAGCAGCGCTTTTATACTTCTCTTTGCATTGCTCACCGCCGCATCCTGAAACCATTCCCCTATCGAATAAAAAACCATAACCGCTACTGCCTCGCTGTAAGCGCCTATTGCAAAAGCGCCCAGCGTGGCAACGCTCATCAGAAAAAATTCATTGAAGAAATCAAGGCGCAGGGCTTTTCTGAATGCAAGTCCCAGCACGTTGTATCCCGACAGCAAATAAGCAGGTATATAAATGCCCAGCTGCAATAAGGTACTGAAACAAAAATGGAACGCATATTCGAGCAGCATCATGACCATAATGATGACGAGCGCAGTCAGTAAGGGCCAATGGCCCAGCCAGTTCTGTGGCCCTGCGGCTACATGACTGTGCCCATCATCCTCATGAACATGCTCCTTCTGCCCAGGCGCATTGTGACCATCGGAACAGCAATGCTGATGTCGATTTTCTGGTTTCATATTACAATTTCAGCAATATATTTATATTAATGGCCATGTCCTTCCCCTTCCTCGCTGTTTTTTGCTTTACTCAGTAAATCATAGGCCCCGTTTACCACTACCTTTTTATTTTCCCTGTCAAAATTTTCCGGCAGTTCAACAGCAACAAACCCAAGTTCGGCAACACCTGTGCCCACTTTCAGCATCTCAAAATGCAATTGCCCCTCTTGTACAAAAATGTATTTCTGCCCTTCAAACTCGACGATTGCTTTCTCGGGAAGTGCCGCCACCAGCTTGCTGCCACCCTCGACCAAGGCCTGAAGGTACATTCCCGGCAGCAGCTGTCCGTCTTCCTGGTCAAGATGGCAATGGACCTGAACCGTCCGTTCATTACTGATCTCCCGTCCTACCAGATAAATAGTGGCCATGCGCTCCCTGGTTTCATTGGCCAGGGTAAACCTTACCTTCTGACCAATCTTAAGTTTAGGAACATCCCTTTCATACACCGTAAGCTCGGCATGCAAATGATCTGTATTGGCTATTTTAAACAGTACATCAGAAGGGTTTGCGTAAGCTCCGATATTGGTATTGACCTGGGTCACATATCCCGATATCGGTGAATAAAGTGTAAGGGTACTTTGCAGTTTCCCCTTTTCCAGCGCCGCCATGTCAATGTTCATCAATCCAAGCCTGGACCGTAAACCTGCTACCCTGGCTTGCATACTAACGTACTCACTTTTGGCCCGCTGCAGAGTTTTTTTAGCATTTACAAGATCTGCAGCCAATTCCTGCTGACGCTCATACTCCAGCCGCAAAAATTCGAGCTGGCTTTTGTAATCCAGGTAATCCTGCTGTACCTGGATGTAATCAGGATGCTGGAGTACGACCACGGGCTGTCCTTTTTTAACTTTCATGCCCTGCAGCATTTCCGTACTTTTCACGGTCCCTTCAAAAGGTGCAGAAATAGACACCAGGCTTTGCGGGGGAAGATCCAGTACACCGTTTACCTTCACGGTGCCGCTCAGGGATTTCATTTGCACCATACCCAGTTCTATATTAGCCACCTGAAATTGCTTTTCGGTCAGTTCTACACCATCATCATGCTGTTCATGCGCCTCTTCCTTCTTTTCTTCCTCAGTCACTTTCTTTTGTGTATCCTGACCGCAGGAGACCAATACGGTTCCCAAACAAATGAGGCTTATTACTTTATATATTGATTTCATCTATTTATTGTTAATAAGAGTTATTTTCACCATTCAGGTATTCCAGCATATAGACACTTTGGTTATTTTGCAGTATAGCCATCAGGTAATTTTCTTCAATAGCGCCGGCCTGTTTCATGCTTAGCAAAAAATCATGGTAACTCATCTCCCCTTTATCATAAGCGATCCTGCTGGTTTTCAATATCAATACCGCGTTTGGCAGGGCAGAAGATTTATAATAAGCTATGCTGGCCTTATTCTTAAGGTATTCCTGCAGCCATTGCTGGTACTCGCCCTGAAATTTTTGCTGCTGGGCCTCTAAATTACCTGCCGCGATCTGCTTGCTGACTGCCGCCGCCTTGATTTTAGCGGTATGGTTTCCAAAGAACAAAGGCAGTGAAAGACCGACGTTAAAGCCCTGAAACCGTTTGGAACGGTCAAAAAATACCGGTTGTCCGTTTACCTCCTGAGTTCCCGTCAGAGACTGGTTAAAATAACCGATGGTAATGTCAGGCAGCGCTTTCCCCGCTTCCAGCTTGCGCTGTTTTTCAGAAATTTCAATTTGTTGTCTGGCCAGTGCCAGTGAAGGGTTGTGCTGCAGGGCACTGGTCAGGTCCGCAGGAGTCAATATCTCCTCTTTCAGTTCCTGATCTGCAATAATGACTTCCTCCTTCAACCCGAGTAATGCAGACAGTTTAGCGGAATAGATCTTAATATTGGACGCATTCAATGTAAGCTGGTTGGTCAGTTCATTTTGCTGCGTTGCCGCAGAGGTCTGCTCGAGCATAGTTCCTTCCCCGGTCTTATACCGCAAGGCGGCAACCTTGAGAAAGCCCTTACTGATGCTGTCCTGCTTCAGCAGTAACTGCCTCAGCTGATACAGATACTGGAGGTTCAGATAAGATTGTCTGATCTGATAGATCAATTCATTTTTAGTGACGTCAGATTTCAGTTCACCACCTTTAACCTGTGCATTGCCGAGGGCAGCATAGGCACCAAATACAGAGGGAAAAGGAATGGTCTGTGAAACTGTGAAGTTGTTGTCATTCTTTATCACGCTGTTGTATTGCCCGTACAACAGCCCCAATTCTGTTTTTGAAACTTCCACCGCAGCCCGTTTCTGTTGTTTCAGCATGCTGATCTCCAGTTCGGAAACCGCAATACCCGGATTATTCTTTAATCCCAGTTCGACGGCCGTCTTCAGAGAAAGCGGTTTTGCCTGCGCCCCGGCGCTGCCAGACCAGATCATTGAAGTAAAAATCAAGAGCAGGACTGTTGGTTTAGATGCAGGCTTGAGCTTTTCAGACCAGATGTAAAGCACAGGAAGTACAAGTAAAGTCAGCAATGTTGCAGTAAGCAGGCCACCGATAACCACCGTAGCCAATGGCTTTTGCACTTCTGCCCCGCTTCCTCCGGACAGCGCCATGGGCAAAAATCCAAGGGAGGCAACTAAAGCAGTCATGATCACAGGTCTCAGCCGAACAGCTGTTCCTTTTTTAACAATAGCAGTCATATCTGTTAATCCTTCTTTTTTTAATTTATTGAATTCAGCAATCAGTACAATTCCATTGAGAACGGCTACGCCAAATAAGGCAATAAAACCGACTCCGGCAGAAATGCTAAACGGCATTCCCCTTAGCCAAAGTGCAATGATGCCGCCGACGGCGGAAAGCGGAATCGCTGTAAAAATGAGTAAAGCCTGTTTTACCGAAGAAAACGTGAGGTACAACAGGAAAAAGATCAGCAATAAAGCCACAGGCACAGCAATACTAAGCCGCAGATTGGCAGCCTGCAGGTTTTCAAAAGTGCCGCCATAAGTCGGGTAATACCCCGGTTCAAATTTGATCTGCTGGTCGATGGCCTGCCTGGCTTCCTTTACAATCCCCTCCACATCACGGCCGCGCACATTAAAACCAACAATGATCCGGCGCTTGGCGTCGTCACGCTGGATCTGGTTAGGCCCCTCTTTAAACGCCACATCGGCCAGCTGTTCCAGCGGGATCTGCTGACCAGAAGGCGTAGACACATATACCTTTTTGATGTCTTCAAGCGATTCCCTTTCACCTTGCTCGAGCCTCACCACCAGATCAAACCGCTTTTCCCCTTCAAATACCAAACCCGCCACCTCACCAGCAAAACCAGTGCGGATTGCCGTGTTGATGTCTTCGATATTGAGGCCAAACTGGGCAATCTTATCGCGGTTAAACCTGACCACCACCTGCGGCAAACCGGAAACCTGTTCAACATATACATCTTCAGCCCCGGAAATTTTGCGTGCGATGGCTCCAATCCGTGCAGCATATCCGCTCAGTTTGCCCAGATCCTCACCATAGATCTTGATCACCACATCCTGCCTTGCTCCCGTCATCAGCTCATTAAAACGCATCTGTATCGGCTGCTGAAAACCATAGGTCACACCGGGGACAGATTGTTCCAGCTTCTCCTGCATTTTACCAGCCAGTTCTTCACGGTCCCGGGCACTGGTCCAGTCCTGTTTATCTTTCAGGATGATGATGAGGTCACAAGCTTCAACAGACATAGGATCTGTAGGAATTTCAGCGGAGCCGATCTTACCGACCACCTCCAGCACTTCCGGGAAATTTTCCTTTAGTACTTTAGCTGAACGGGAGGCCGCTTCAATGGTCTGGGATAAGCTGCTTCCCGTAAGCACCCTGGTTTCGACAGCAAAATCGCCTTCCTCCAGTGTAGGAATAAATTCAGCGCCCATCCGGTTAAAGATCAGCAGGCAGGTGATGAAAAGGCCGACAGCAAGAGCGACCACAAAGCCTTTAGCCCTTAGTGCAAACCGGAGTGCCGGATCGTACAATCGCTGAAAAAAACCGATGATCCGCTCGGATACCGTCACTTTCTGTATATTCTTCCTGCTCAGGAACAATGCACTCATCATGGGCACATAAGTAAGCGAGAGGATAAATGCACCGATAATCGCAAATGTCACCGTCTGTGCCATGGGTCTGAACATCTTACCTTCTATACCAACCAACGCCAGGATCGGCAGATAAACGATCAGAATGATCAGTTCGCCAAAAGCGGCGCTGTTCCTGATGGCCGATGAAGCCTGATAGACCTCCGTATCCATTTCCTGCTGTGATAAAACATTCCTGTTTTTTCTCAGGCCCAAATGGTGCAGTGTGGCCTCTACAATAATTACCGCCCCGTCCACAATGAGGCCAAAATCAATTGCACCCAAGCTCATCAGATTGCCGCTTACCCCAAATACATTCATCAGGCAAACGGCAAACAGCATGGCAAGCGGAATTACCGACGCCACAATAAGGCCAGCCCTTAAATTGCCCAGCAGCAGGACCAGAACAAAGATGACGATCAGCGCGCCCTCCGCCAGATTTCTCGTTACGGTACTGATGGCATTGTCTACCAGTTTAGTCCTGTCCAGGAAAGCCTCAATGACCACGCCTTCAGGCAATGTCTTTTCAATCTGGGCCATCCGTTCCTTCACTTTGGCAATGACCTCGGAGGAATTGGCCCCCTTAAGCATCAGCACAATCGCCCCCACAACTTCACCCTCATTATTTCTGGTCATGGCTCCGTACCTGGTAGCAGCGCCGATCCTTACCTCAGCAACATTACGGATCAATACCGGAGTGCTGTTCTGATTGGTCCGTACGACAATATTCTCAATGTCCTTTACATCCCTGATCAAACCATCAGTCCGGATAAAGTAGGCGTTGGGCTTCTTGTCAATATAGGCACCTCCGGTGTTTTGGTTGTTCTTTTTTAGCGCATTGAATACATCCGCGATGCTGATGCTCATGCTCTTCAGCCGGTCAGGGTTCAAAGCAATTTCATATTGCTTCAGCAAACCTCCAAAACTGCTCACATCGGCAACGCCGGCAACACCAAGCAACTGTCTGCGCACGATCCAGTCCTGGATGGTCCGCAAATCAGTAGCGTTATATTTTTTTTCATACCCCTTTTTGGTATGGATCACATACTGGTAAATCTCTCCCAGGCCAGTGGTAAGCGGAGCCATTTCAGGCGTACCCATACCATCAGGGAGCGCTTTGCTTGCTTCAGTAAGCCGTTCAGCAACCTGCTGCCTCGCCCAGTAGATCTTCACATCCTCTTTGAATACCACCGTTACAACCGATAAGCCGAAGCGGCTGAAAGACCTCACCTCAACAATATCCGGAATGGTAGCCATGGTCTGCTCCACCGGAAAGGTCACGAACCGTTCAATATCCTCAGCACTGTTGCTCGGAGAAACCGTAATGATCTGAACCTGGTTATTGGTAATATCGGGAACCGCATCTATTGGCAGCTGCTGAACAGAATAGGCACCCCAAATGATCAGCGCCAGCACCATAATACCAATAATGAGTTTATTCTTTATGGAAAACCCAATGATTTTATCTAACATATTATGTGTTACAAATGAAATAATACCGTTGATACACTCCGTCTAATATCGTTGATGCACTCTGTCTGATACCGTTGGCACACGCCGTCTGATACCCTTTGATACACTCTGTCTGATACCGTTGATATACTCCGTCATTGCGAGGTACGAAGCAATCCCAACTTAATGAGATTGCTTCGTACCTCGCAATGACGGTTAAAAATGTCTCTCAATGACGGTTAAAAGTACCTCTCACGACGGTTAAAAGCACCCCTCAATGACGAAGAAAAGTATTAGATCCTTTTGGCGGCTGAAAGATTGGAAGGCTCACATCCATAGAATTACCCTCAAAATGAGGGATATAAGCAGAGTTATATATTTTAAACGGAACCGCAGGCGATGCTGTTAGTTTAACCACAACCGTACTCGCACAGCAGGAACAGTGACAAAAAGGGGTACAGTCATCCGTGTGTGACGACGATTCCTGCTGTCCATGCGAAGCAGCCATTACCGTCTGAGCTTCCTCCGTTTCATGTGCATCAGCACAAGGCACAAAATTCAGTACCAGCACCATCATCACACATAGGAAAGAAAGAAACCTCATCTCTATTTATTTATGATCATCATTCACTCTTATTTATGATCATCATTCACCTCGAGCCAGTGGCCGTCAGGATCTTTGAAATATATCTGCTTAACGCGATCCGCTCTATTGGTAACCGCTTGTTTTTCACCGGCCCAATTCTCAAAATCGATTTTCATTGCCTTTAGTTTGGCAATAAACTCATCTATCGAAGCCACACTAAAGCAAAGGTGTTCATTTTTATCATGTACAGCAGCAGCCTTAGCACCCGATATAATGTGGAGGTGACCAGCAGGCCCGATGGAAAACCAGGTATGCCTGCCATCATGAAAAGGCTCAGGGATGATCTCCAGGTCAAATACATGCTTATAAAAATCAGTAGCCACTTTCAGGTCCGCCACATAAACAGCGATATGATTCAATACAGCAGCAGAATTCTTTTTTTCAGTTTGGGCCATAGCTTTTTGAAACGGGCTTAAAGTCATTCCCAGCAACACAACCAAAGCCAGCATTTTTATTGACAAATGTTTTTGTTCCTTGTTATTCATTCTGGTTGAGGGATTACAGCACATCATTACATTATGTTTATTTTTTCTTTAGCAAGATGGTCAAAATTCTTGGAATATCACTTCTGTTGTTGTCATCAAAATACTCGTCAAGCTCCACCAGGGACAATCCGTGCTTCCTGCCTGCATGAATAAAGTCAGATACATTGTGGTTAAAACAGTCTACCACCTGCTGGTTTCCTTCCGCAGTATCAAACCTGGCCTTAGTACCGCTGTACTGTTTAAACGGATGCAATTCGCCGATGTACACATACCCACCCGGATTTAGTGATTTGGCAACTTCATTGAACACATAATCCAGGTTATCAATATGTTCCAGCACCAGGCTAAAAGTCACCAGATCGTATAAACCGTCCCTAAAATTCCAGCGGGAGGTAATGTCTGCCTGCTTAAACTGTACCCTGTTGGAAGTGATCTTGTCTTTCGCCCTTGCCAGCATCTGGTCGGAAAGATCGACCGCCGTGATCAGCGCTGCCCGCCCGATCAGCCACTCCGTATTCTTCCCAGTCCCGCAGCCAATCTCCAATACTTTATTGAAAGGAATACTGGCGAGGGAAATCCTCAGTGCCAGCCCCTCCAGGTCACGTGTTTTATTGTCGTTGGTATCGTATTGCGCAGCCCAGATGTTGTAAGCCTGTTTAGTATTCATACCGCAAAAATAATAAAAAATGCCGTGGCTTTTATAAAGGCTTTAACAACCTGGGAACGCGCCCAGTTACAATAAATTATTCAGTACTGACAAGCTTTAATCTGTATTGATAAAAGGACGGCAGCCCGCCTGAGCCCTGGTAGGAGAGATCTTTTGTCATAATAAGACTATCTCCCTTTCCAAAATACCTGTATTTTCGGGCAAGGATCAGCCCCCAATCAAAATCTGTCTTATAGACTCCGTGGTCTGTAAAGGAGATCACGTTTCCGGGCTTTAATTCAAAAGTTCCCTTTCCTATGCTGCTGTTATATTTATTATCCTGGAAAGTCACCCACGAAACAGCCTCCACGTAATAATTTCCGTACCGGTAATGTAACTTGCCTTTGTAAGTTCCGCTAAACCTCGGCTGGTCTTTGTAACTATTGGTATCCAGGTCAGCATAAACATCCGTCACACCAATGTAAGGCTCACTTGTATCTCCCTTATCTATTGCAATGCTGTCTAAGGTTTTCGGATCGGGTTCCGGATCAGATGTTGGCACTGCGTCTTTTTTTGAGCAGCCTGTGAGAAAAACAAACACAATCGGGATAATCAGGTATTTTTTCATGTTGTTTGGTTAGGATGAGTCGTTATTAAAAGTCGTTAAAGTATTTTTCGTTAGATTAAATCTAACAAGAATAGCTTACAATTCAAACTCCTATTTAATTGATTATCAATTATCGTGAAAATTTTTCCTTCGAACCATCTTTGCCAGGTTCCCAAGCACCTTAAGTTTAAACTCAATTTCCTCAGACCAGGGCAGGCCAAAACAAAGCCGCATACAGTTTTCAAACTGGTCCTGCAAAGTAAACATCCTGCCGGGGGCAATACTGATCCCTTGTTTAATGGCCAGGTCATACAGTTCACTGACATCAATTTCAGGAGGGAATTCTACCCAGAGCGCCAGCCCGCCCTGAGGCCTGCTGGTCTTTGTTCCCTCCGGAAAATACCGGGCTATCGCCTGTACATAAAGTTCATAATTGTGCTGCAAAGTCCGGCGAAGCTGACGCAGGTGATTTTCATACCGGCCGGTCCGCAGAAAATTACCGACAGCCTCCTGCTGGATAGCAGGTGAAGAAATAGAATGGACCAGTTTCAGTTTCAGCAGCTTGTCCTTATACCTGCCCGGTGCCACCCAGCCCACACGATATCCCGGAGCCAGGTTTTTGGAAACAGAACTACACCACAAGACATTACCAGTCGTGTCAAATGCCTTGCAGCACTTTGGCCGCTGCGTACCAAAGTAGAGATCACCGTAAATGTCATCTTCGATCAGGGGGACGTGGTGACGGGCAAGCAACTCCACCACTTCCTTTTTATTTTCATCGGGCATACAGCTGCCCATCGGTGTATTGAAATTGGGCACGAGCAGGCACATGCTCACCTTACCGATCACGCTTTTCAGGGCATCTACAGCTATCCCCGTTTCCGGGTGAACAGGCAGTTCGAGCACCTTAAACCCCAGGCTGAGCGCGAGCTGCAGAATACCAGGATAGCAGGGGCTCTCCAGAGCAATCGTATCACCGGGTTTCCCGAGGGCCATCATACAAAAAGACAAGGCATTCATGCCGCCGCTGGTCGTGATCAGGTCATCCTCATGCAGGCTCCCGCCCCAGGCCAGCGACCGGGAAGCAATCATTCTCCGCAGCTTAATATTTCCCTGCAGGGATTCATAAGCTGCACCGCCCGCACTCAGCACCCGCGTAGCCAATAACACTTCCTTCTTTAATTTGGAAAGAGGCAGCAGATTACCAGAAGGGATCCCAATGGAAAAAAGGGTCAGCTTTTCATTCCCCATATTGGCGTAAACCTTACTGATCAGCTCACCGGGTTCCTTTTCGCCGGCCACCGGCGAGGGCCTGCTGACCCCGGGCAATGGCAGCCGCTGTTCAGTCAGACGGTTCACAAAATAACCGGACATCGGCTTTGAATCGACCAGCGACAGTGCAGAAAGTTCCAGCATCACCCTTTTTGCAGTATTCATACTGACACCGTAATCACTGCACAAAGCCCGCAGAGAAGGCAAACGCTCCCCTGGTTTTAAAATCCCGCTTTTGATCTGTCCCGCAATACCTTTGGCGATCTCGTTGTACCTAAAATCTGCACCCATAGCACAAATATAACTGTACCCATCGAAATATACAAAACTGTAACTGTATTCATTGACTGTACCGTTTTAGCTTTGTATCCATAAACGATCACCAGATGAATGAGCATACACTAACACGCAGCAAAGCGAAAGAAAACAGCCGCAGCGGCTGGATAAACGGGATTATTGGCGTACTGATCTTTAGCGGATCACTCCCCGCCACAAAAGTTGCCATCCTGGATTTCAATCCCGTATTCCTGACGGCCGCACGTGCAGGTATAGCCGGAATCCTCGGGCTTGCCATCCTGCTGATCTATAAAGAAAAACGCCCCGGAAAACAGCACATCTATCCATTAATTATTGTTTCACTGGGAGTCGTACTTGGTTACCCGTTGTTGTCGGCGCTCGCCCTGCAGCATGTGAGCTCGGCGCATTCCATGGTTTTTGTCGGCATGCTGCCGCTCAGTACAGCGATATTTGGCGTGTTGCGTGGCACCGAGCGTCCGCATCCTGCATTCTGGCTGTTTTCCATCCTGGGAAGTCTGCTCGTTATCGGATATGCTCTTACCAGAGGAGCCTCAGGATCAGCCACGGGCAATATACTCATGCTGCTGGCCATCATCGTTTGCGGGCTTGGCTACGCCGAAGGCGCAAAACTATCCAGGGTACTGGGCGGCTGGCAGGTGATCTGCTGGGCGCTGGTGCTGTCACTGCCTTTTATGACTGTGATCGCAGGATTTACAACGCCCCCTTCATTTTCGGGAATCCGTCTGGCTTCCTGGACCAGCCTGGCTTATATTTCGGTATTCAGTATGCTTGTCGGTTTTATATTCTGGTACCGCGGCCTGGCATTGGGAGGCATCGCAGCGGTGGGGCAGCTGCAGCTGCTGCAACCGTTTTTTGGGCTGGCACTGGCCGCATTCCTGCTTCATGAGCCGGTAGGCCCAGATATGCTGGGAGTTACTGCCGGTGTCATAATATGTGTTGCCGGGTCAAGGAGGTTTGCCAGATCGCCGGCATTTATCAAAGCCCGGACAGACACATAACCCAGCCCAGCCGGATCCTGCCGGGACATGACAGGGACCATCGCAAGGCTGAAGGAGTTAGGATTGAACAAAGCCCGGGAACCAAAAGGCACCCGGGCTTTGTGATGTTCTTTAAACGACCAGTTTAAGCAGACCAGACACTACTTTTGCGGTGGCCTGGTCGTTGTATCGCGTTTAAGCGTATCCTGTTTAGACTTATCTTTATCTTTCTTTTTGTCATGGTCCTTTTTGTCCTTGTGTTTTTTTGTGGTGTCCTGCTTAGTTTTAGTGGTATCCTGCCAGAAACCAACATTCGCGGAAGCAGTCAGGCAAAAAGCGCCCAGGGCCAGCATCATCATTAACTTTTTCATAGTATAAGATTATATTAAACAATAAGTGATTTACCGCTAAAACATGCATCAGGCCCGGCTGGTTTTCTAATTCGTAAAATCACGTATAAATACTGGGCCGATCTCTTATATTTATAGGCACAATACAGGAACAAAGGAAATTGAACTAACCATCCGGATATGGAACAATACAATAAACGGGTCGATGCATATATTGCGGAGTGCAAAGATTTCGCTAAGCCGATTCTACTGCACCTCCGTAAATTGGTACACCAGGCCTCGCCGGAATTTACAGAAGCGATCAAATGGAGCTGCCCATTTTTTGAACACAACGGGCCTGTTTGCCAAATGGCGGCATTTAAAGAACATTGCGCTTTTGGTTTCTGGCAAGCTGCAATAATGGATGACCCGGACAACATTTTAAAAAGAGAGGAGAAAAATGCAGGCAGTATCGGCAGGATTACCAGCCTCGAGGATTTGCCGGCAGATGAGATCCTGATCAAATACATCAGACAGGCCCTTTCCTTAAACAAAGCAGGTATTAAAGCCCCCTCACGTGCTAAAACCTTAAACGAAAAGACAGAACTGGCTGTTCCTGATTATTTCATTGAGGCCCTTGCCAGGAATGTGGAAGCTTCAGTACATTTTGACAAATTCAGCCCGTCACAGAGAAAAGAGTATGTAACCTGGCTGGAAGAAGCTAAAACAGAGACGACAAGAAACAAACGTCTGGAAACTGCCATGGAGTGGATCAGCGAGGGGAAGTCAAGACACTGGAAATATAAGTAAGCGTCCGGTCGCCCAATAAGCAAGGGTGTAATCACCTGAATAACAGCCATCCGCAGCAAAAGCAAACCTGATTCGCAGAGACATCAGTTTATTTAGTAGCTTTAAATCATGGTACGTCAGCACATCCCCATACTCCTGCTTCTTTACTTCTGCGCTATCACATCCGCGAATGCGCAATACGCAAAAGTGAGCCAACAACAAGGTTCTCTAAAACTCATAAAAACCGGCAAAGGCAAACCAAGAAACATTGTCTTCATTCTGGCCGATGACCACCGTTTTGATGCCCTGGGCTTTTTAAAAGCCCAGGAATTCATCAAGACACCCAACATGAACCGCCTGGCAAATGAAGGAGCTTACCTGCAGAATGCATTTGTGACGACCTCACTCTGCTCCCCATCAAGGGCATCTATACTGACCGGCCTGTACGCACATAAGCATAAAGTGGTGGACAACAACAACCCGGTTTCCAAAGAGATCGTATTTTATCCGCAGTATCTGCAGCAAGCCGGCTACCAGACAGCGATGGTCGGCAAATGGCACATGGGCGGGGAACACGATGACCCGCAGCGCGGTTTTGACTACTGGGTCTCGTTCAAAGGTCAGGGCACCTACCTGCCAAATCCAAACGGCTTAAATGTCAACGGCAGGCATGTACCTCAAAAAGGTTACATCACCGATGAACTGGCAGACTATGCCCTCGACTTTCTAAAATCCCGTAAAAAGGAGAAGCCATTTATGCTTTACCTCTCACACAAAGGCGTACATGCCGAGTTTATGCCCGCAAATCGCGACAAAGGCATGGCCGACAAATACAAGTTCGTGCCGCCTGCAAACATGGAGGCCAGTTTACATAAAAACGCGCCCATGTGGTTAAAAAACCAGCGCAATTCCTGGCATGGCGTAGAATTCCCGTACCACAGCAGCCTGGACATTGGCGAATATTATAAGCGCTACGCCGAAACGCTGCACAGCGTTGATGAATCCATAGGCAAGGTAATGGCCTATTTGCAGGAACAAGGCCTGCTGGAATCGACACTGATCGTTTACATGGGCGACAATGGCTTTCAATTTGGCGAGCACGGCCTGATCGACAAACGGGTGGCATATGAGGCCTCCATGCGTGTGCCAATGCTGGCTTATTGCCCGGAACTGATTAAACCCGGCACAGTCATCAAAGAGGTAGTCGCGAATATAGACATCGCCCCTACTTTCCTGGAAGCAGCTGGCCTGAAAGCACCTGCGTATATAGACGGCATGAGTTTTTTACCCCTGCTGGAAGGCAGGAAACCGGAAAACTGGCGCACAGGCCTGCTGTATGAATATTACTGGGAACGCAATTTTCCGCAAACGCCTACCATGCACGCACTCAGGGGCGACCGGTATAAATACATCCATTACAACGGCATTTGGGATACAGACGAGCTGTATGACCTGCAGGAAGATCCGCTCGAACTCAACAACCTGATCCGCAGCACTGAGCACCTTGGGATAGTCAAAAAGATGAACAAACAACTGTTTGACATCATGGGCAATACCGGCGGGATGTACATCCCCTTATTTCCTGACGCTGGCGGCAAGAACGACCTGCGTTATGAATATGGTTCCGGTGCGGCAGAATTTCCTTCCTACCTGAAAAGAGGCGGTACCGGGACGGAAAAGAAATAAAAAGTGGGGCCGGTGCCGCTACACCAACCCCATAATTTGTCACATGACCACGGTGGCTCCCACATATTCAGAGGTACTCACGCTTTTCCCGTCCGCACTTACAAAGGCCATATACACATGTACGTTATCGCCTGAAAACTGAGATGGCAGTACCATATCAAAGGAAAGCGCCGCCCTGGTCACCACGCCTATCGACATGACAAACAGCTGTTTTGACGGATTGTAGACAATAAATGCCGCATCATCAGTAACAGCACCTTTCCAGGTCCCGATATTTGCCGTCCAGGTAAAATCCAGCTGCGCATCCACCGTAGTAGCCATGACCAGTTGATTGGCGAGTGCAAGCCTGCCCCGGCTCAGCAATACATTAGGATAGTCAATCGAATAAGCCGGAGCAACACCGGCCACCGCATGTTCAAGGTTATATTTCACCGCCGCATTCATCGGCGACATCTCACTCGCGTAATTTTGGTAGCCGATGTCAATAAAATCAGACGCCCAGCCCAGCCACTCGACCATCATCGTAAACCTCATGATCGTATAACTTTGCAATAGTGAAGGTTCGCGGCTGGCTGTAGCCCTTACAGCCGCCATCACCCATTTCCCAAACTTGCGGTAGCCCACCAGTGACCCGGTGCGTCCCGTAAACCCGGAAAAGGGCCCGTTTTTCAGTTGTCCCATAATCTTCGTTTTTTTTATGGTTTATTATTCTGTTAATTATCGCCGGTTTTAGCGGACCGGCCATACAAACGTACAGGGCCAAAAAACAAAAGGCAATCTGTGTGCGCAGATTGCCTTTAATGTAAATTATTGGTTATTAAGTCGTTATTCCTCAACCGGAAAATTAGCAGGGAGCTTTTCATAAACACTCACATAAGCCTCGACCACCTGAGGAATCTTCATTGAATCCAGCATCCGCTTTTCATCCATTCGCTTTGCAGTCCTTTCCTGCTCATTCAATAAGATTTCATAATCCTCCTCATCCATTTCCTCAGCAAATTTTTCCTCTGAATTGCTCTTCAGAATTTCCTTGACCTGGTGCTCAAGCCAAATCCTGTTCAGCTCAGACATGATATTGCCAAAAACTTTCCGGGAAATCTCACCATACTTAAAATCCAGTTTCATTTCACGAATAAGCCTGAATATAAAAACATAAACCGGCCTTAACTCCACCGGCTCACGCAACTTATTATACGTTCTAAAATCCAGGAAATCATCTAGCTTCCGGCACCGCAATAATAAAGGATACCGCTCTGAAATGGCCTCCATGACCGCATCATCAAAGAGTTCCCTGTTGTTTCCGTGCTCCTTAAAACACATTCCCTTATGATCATGTACGATACTCGAAGACATCAGGATATTATCCATTCCCATAATAAAAAGCCTCATTGAAGAAAGTTCCGCATCAATGACAGGCTTTTTAAAACTAAGCTCAAAAGCAGAAAATGACGGAAGCGGTTTCACAACATAAGCACTTCCTCTCCTTCTGGCCTGCTGATAGTCAAAGGCACGGTGCCTTCTAAAAACATAATACTCGTATTCAGCTGTCGGATAAAGAGACCTCCTATAGACGGAATTTTCAAAATCGTCCCCGATTACCTCTTTACAAAACTGGTCATAGTGTTCAAACAGATACTTTATGAATTTAACAAAACGGCCTTTAGTGACCACACTAAAGCGACAGTCAAAATAATATTTCATTATGATTTATGTTAGTTGCGTTAAATGTAATAAACAAGCTCAATCATCACCGGTTCCCCCTCAGATTGCTCAGCGTAGTCGGGTCCATCAGCAGATAACTCGCTATGGCCTTCAGTTCAAAATACTGCTCAATCTTCGGATCAAAATGATCCAGAAATGCAGAATACCTTTCCTTTGCGCTCATTTTAAAAAACTGCCTGCGTTCAGTAACCTCACTATTCTCATCAGCAAGGATCTTGACAATGAGCTCATGCGTTTCGATGGTCTTGCGCTTCATGACCTGCAGCGCATCATAAGAAATACTGTACAGCACCGTATCCTCAGCATATTCCAGAAAGCAGGACGAAGGCACCTGTCTGAAAAAACTGTCCTTCAGAGAAACGATCTCGCCGGCCTTCCAGAACCCTATTGTCTGCTGTCTTGTTTCCCAGGGCTCCTTGCCGGGAATCTCGGTAAAAGCACGGGCATAGCCAACTGGCATCCAGGAGGCGGTTTTACAAATCTCGCCAATGCTGTGTACAATGACATTTTGTACAAAAGGCCCTTCAACAGGCAGCAAACAATCCGGCAGTAAATTTTTAAAATGATCGCCGATAGGCTCAATGTCATGCAGGTGACCAAACAAGTCTGTAATAGGATACAGCTCGTCGACAGCGCTAATTTTTGTGTTCATCAGGAACTTGATTGAGTTAATTTATTTAGTTAGCTGAGCTAAATTTACGACCAATCCTGCAACGCCACAATCCAACTATCTTAAGAAAAGAAAGAAAACATCACCTTCCGCCCCTCAGATCGCTCATGTAATTTTCCGAAATCCGAAAATAATCTGCGAGCTGCTTTTGCGAAAAATGCTGCCAGATCTCCTTACCGCACATCTTTTCAAAAATCTCCAGCTGTTCTTCCATGACCAGTTTGTTCATATTCGCAATTTCTACCGCGTGCTTTTTGAGCTCTGCCAAGATACAAATGGCCAGCGCGTCTACCTCCGGCGCTACCACTTTCAAGGTCACGAACGCCGGATTGGGAAATGGTATAATGACCGAGCCTTTGGTAAAATGCAGGGTACGATAAGATGGCACCTTATTAAAGAAACCATCCGCATCCAGCGCAATCATTTTGGGAGGAAATATCTCATCAATGTGGACCACATCCAGCCCCTCTTTATCCTTTCCCGGCATTGTAAAATAGCCATAGCCCTCATCTACCCAATAGGCAATGTCATTTATCCCATCCTCATTTTTAGGGCTGGTATATCTGGCCGTCAATGTATCTGCTGCCAGCATTGGGTCTATTCCCGAATCAAAAGCAGCCGACAGTTCAATTTTACTGTGCAGGTAACTTTTCAGATTCGCTATAGGGGCGCCTTTAGTATATTCCATAATAGTTTATCTGCAGTCCTTGTCATGATCCTAATTTTGGGTACACATCATGTGATCCTGATGTATATTTAAATAATTTTTCTATATTTTAAAAGTACGCATTCAGTTCATCAGGACATTATTTTTCAACGGGTTTATTACCTGATTTTTACCCCCTTTTCAATAAATTTTCCTGTCTGGAGGTTTCGGCAATACTATTGCCGAAACCTCCAATATTTAAAGCAAATGTGAATAATAACCAGGTGTAAAACATAAAGCCAGTGTATTAAGCTTGTGTTAATATAAAAACCCGAATACCCATAGCGGAAGGGCATCGGTAACAGGAAACGCAACATCGTCGATGACGCGGTGCCCGTTTTCAACTCCGTTAACCTGTTTCAGGCTTTTATTTTTACCCCCAATCTCAAACGTCCATTTTCCATTAACCATAAAATCTCCGGTGTTGGTATAGTTCAGATTATATCTGGCGGCAACCTGACTTGCAAAAAAAGTTTCCCTCAGGTTGCCTTCATTGGGTTCGATATTTGTCAGGGCGTAAGAAAGATTGGTGTTATTGAGGTAAATCTTCTCTGGTTTTTGCAGGGCAACAATACTGATCCCGCTATAGTATAACTGTCTGATGAGCCTCGCCTCCTCCAAAAAGGACAAATAATTGGTTATGGTATTGCGATGGACGGAGCTTTTTTTTGCGAGTTCTGTAATGTTTGGTTTATAGGGTACGTTGGAAGCTAGCACATAAAAAAGTTGAAGCATTTTGCGGGCATTTCTGATATCAAAATCGTGGAGCTCTGCCATATCATATTCCACAATGGTTCTGATCAGCTGCTGGATTCTGTCTGGCAGACTGTCCATATCTTCTGCAAAAAAAGGATAATAACCATGCTTCAGATAATCTGAAAAATATTGCAGAGGTCTGAAATCGCCTGGAAACATTTTTTGCCAGCCTCTTTCTGGTTCAAGCAATTCATCGATACCAAATGGCCCAATTTCCAGTATTCCCCTGAGCGACAGGTATTCTCTGTAAGAAAGTCCATGGAGATCATACATCAATGCCCTTCTGCTCAGATCCGCCTC
This sequence comes from Pedobacter ginsengisoli, assembly GCF_030244015.1. Classification (GTDB taxonomy): domain Bacteria; phylum Bacteroidota; class Bacteroidia; order Sphingobacteriales; family Sphingobacteriaceae; genus Pedobacter; species Pedobacter ginsengisoli. The sequence continues at coordinate 318,475 of NZ_JASSYX010000001.1, read as the reverse complement.
TTCTTTGGCGATGTCGATAATAGAAGAACCTGTAAATACTATTTTTAGATCCGGATAGAAGTCGTATAGATTTTTGATGTGTCTGGACCATGAAGGATATTTATGTACTTCGTCCAGAAACAGGTATTTACCTCCGCCCCTGTAAAATGCTTCTGCTGTTTCAACCAGTGAGTTGGTTGTAAAATAAAGATCATCGAGCGTAAAATAAGCTGCCTCTGTAGCTTTCAGATTTAGCGCTTTGAGATATTGCAGCAGAATAGTTGTTTTACCAGTACCCCGTGCACCTTTAATACCAATCAGCCGGTTGTTCCATTTGATCTGGTGATACAGATAGCGCTTAAAGTCCAACCTGGACTGGCTAACTAAAGACTGCGATTTTTGCAACAGGGCTTCCATGTTTTCCATACAAAGATACTTTTTATTTTTATTTTGCACAATGAGATGTGCAATAATTTATATATTCTGCACATCATATTGTGCAAAACATAATCGTTCCCGGCAAAAGCTAATTAAATCAGTTGATATAGACCTATGCCGCATCCATTTTTATTTCCGTAGTCTTTCAACAGCCTCTTCATAGTCTTATCGTAGTCCTTGCTTTGTCCCCCGGCCTTTCCGAAGGCTAAGTTAGCGCTTCTGTATGCTTGTGCAATCTGTCTGCGCAGATTGGTGGCGGCCGGTTTGATGTGTAAGTTTGACTCTCGTCAGGAATGAATCTTAAACCTGAAATAAAAGAATCCTAAACCTGAAATAAACGTGTTTTAAACCTGAAATAAAAATGGCAAGATTACCAAAAGGACTATTTGGGGGTTTCTCGGGCAAACTCGGCGACCTCGTTGGCTACACCCGCAATGGGAAAGATCTGGTACGCACCAGGGGCAAAAGCACCAAACCTGCCAGCATAAAGCAATTGGCAGTAAGACAAAAGATTTCTTTGTTAAACACCACACTGGGGGCAATGCTCACGGTGATCAATGTGGGTTTTAAACTGACGGTGAAGGGAACAGACAAAAACCCCTTCAATGAAGCCGTCTCTTACAATTTTAAGCATGCCTGCCAGGGGGGTTATCCGGAAATCAGTATTGATTACAGCAAGCTTCTGGTCAGTCAGGGTTCGCTGCCGCCTGCATTTGAGGCAAAGGTCAGCATTGTGCCGGGCGCGCTGGAATTTAGCTGGGCCCTGGACCCGGAAGTTCATGCAAACATCCTGAATGACAGGGCAATGCTACTCATTTATTATCCGGATGACGAACATTTACCTGCGTCGAATGAGCACATGATCTGTGTACTTGTCGGGGCGCAACGGAAGGCACTGAAGGATGTGATTGAGCTGCCGGCTGCTTATTTAACGGCTCCTATGCACTGCTATATCGCTTTTGCGGCAGAAGACGGGAACAGCATCAGCAATAGTGTGCTTGCAGAACCCATTTAATCTTTCAGAAATCCGGCTGGAATTATTTAAACACTTCTGCCATCAGCTCATAAGACCGCAGCCTGGCCTGATGGTCGTAAATGTGCGAGCTGGCCATGATCTCGTCTGCTCCGGTCTGATCGACAAAGCTTTGCAGGTCGGTTTTAACTGTTTCTTTGCTCCCCACAAAAGTGCAGGCGAGCATCTGGCTGGCCTGTGCTTCTTCATAATCGTCCCATACGCCTTCCATGCTATCGACAGGGGGCTGCAACAGCCTCCTTTTCCCGGTGACGATGCCTTTGAACAACTGATATAGCGATGTGACCAGTTTTTCTGCTTCTGCGTCAGTATCGGCCGCCACCACATTGACACAGGCCAGAACATAGGGTTTGTCCAGGTATTGCGATGGTTTGAACTCTTCCCTGTAGATTCTGATGGCGGTCAAAAGCTGCGCCGGGGCAAAATGACTGGCAAAAGCATAAGGCAGCCCCATAGCCGCAGCCAGGTGCGCGCTGTCTGTACTCGAGCCCAATATCCAGATGGGGATGTCCAGACCTTCACCGGGAATGGCCCTTACGGCGCTCCCGCTGTTTTCGGCAGAAAAATACCTTTGCAGTCTTAAAATGTCTTTAGGAAAATCATTGACGCCACTAAACCTTTCGCCCCTGATGGCCATGGCGGTCACCTGATCTGTACCGGGTGCCCTGCCCAGACCCAGGTCTATCCGGCCGGGAAACAGTGATTCGAGGGTACCGAATTGCTCGGCGATGACCAGCGGAGAATGGTTGGGCAGCATGATGCCGCCTGAACCTACCCTGATGGTTTTGGTGTGATTGGCGATGTGCCCGATCACGACGGATGTCGCTGAGCTGGCTACGCTGATCATGTTGTGGTGTTCGGCCAGCCAGTAGCGTTTGAAACCCCATTGTTCAACATGCTGAGCAAGGTCAACACTGTTTTTGAAGGTATCGGCCGGCGTTTTGTCTTCTATTACCGTGGCAAGGTCTAATATGGAATACGGGAGGTCTGCAAGCAGTTTTTTCATAGTCATGTACAAAGAGCTGCAAAATTACTGCCTGTGCACATTAAACTGAACTCGCAGCAAACGATATGACTTTAATTCTACAAGCGCTGCTTTTTAAGGGCTCCAGGAACTGTTTTTAAGATCTGCTGATGTTGCTTTTTAAGACCGCCAACCACTACTTCCAAGACCTGCAAGCGCTACTTCTTAAGCTCGCTTATCAACTCCTGCGCCTTTGCATAACGGGCATTTTCCCGGGGGATCTTTTGCAGCCACATGATCGCCTCCTTCCCGTTGTCTTCTTTTACAAAGCTGAGCCCTGCGTAAAAAGCGGCGTCGTACTTAAATACAGACTGCCCTTCAAACAGGTGTTTCAATAGTGTTCTGGCCTCATAGGTCTGTTTGGTCTCAATCAGCGTGACCGCAAAGTAATAGGTCAGCACAGGATTCTGGGGGTTGAACATGTACTCTTTTCCCAGTATTTTTCTGGCTTCTGCATAGTCGCCCTTATTGTACAGCTCGGCTGCTTTGAGGAGCTCTGCGCGGTTATCAGCGCCCTGCGCTATGGCCGGCATCTGCTTGCTAAAGCTATATTTTTCATAGCGGCCCGATGACCATGGAGACCAAATGATCGTACCAATAACAACAGCTGCGGCGACAATACCGGCCAATATCTTCTTGTTCTTCGTCATCCTTTTACTTTAGTATGGAATACGTTTCATAAAAAATTAAGTACATTCCCGGCGCTACTTTCCTTGCTTTAAAACTAAGGCAGCCAACGGCGGAATGTTGAGCACAACAGAGAATTCCCGGCCATGGCATCCCTCCGCTTCCGGAAGCAGCAGGCCGGCATTTGATTTGCCGCTGCCAAAAAACTCCTCCGCATCGGTGTTGAAGAGCTCTTTCCATTTGGCCTTAAATGGCAGGCCAATGCGGTAACCCTCTCTGTATACGGGTGTAAGGTTCAGGATCACGATCAAGGTGTCTTTGGCCTTTGTCCCTTTTCTGATATAGATGTAGATGGAGTTTTGGGCGTCGTCTGCGTTGAGCCATTCAAATCCTTCAGCTGAGAAACTGTGCTCGTATAGCGCAGGTTCTGACTTGTACAGCTTGTTGATGACCCTTACCGTTTTCTGCATGCCAAGGTGCGGCGGATGCTTGAGCAGGTGCCAGTCCAGGGAGTTCTTAAAATCCCATTCATGGGTCTGCGCAAACTCATTGCCCATAAACAGCAGTTTGGTGCCGGGCTGGGTAAACATGTACGCGTACAGCACGCGCAGGTTGGCAAACTTCTGCCATTCGTCTCCGGGCATTTTATAGATCATGGAGGACTTGCCATGCACCACTTCATCGTGCGAGAAGGGCAGCATAAAGTTTTCACTGAATGCGTAAGTCACGCTAAAGGTCAGCTGATGGTGGTGAAATTTCCGGTTGATGGGATCGTTCTTGAAGTATTTCAGTGTATCGTTCATCCAGCCCATCATCCACTTCATTCCAAAACCAAGGCCGCCGGCGAAGACAGGATGGGTAACTCCGGGATAGGTGCTGCTTTCTTCAGCTATGGTATGCACGCCCTCAAAGCTGCCGTAAATGGCTTCGTTCATGTCTTTGAGAAACTGTATGGCACCCAGATTTTCACTGCCCCCGTACTCATTGGTCGCTGCTTCTTCTGCTTTCCTCGAGAAATCGAAATAAAGCATGGAGGCTACGGCATCTACCCTCAGGCCGTCTGCGTGAAACTTGTCGATCCAATACATGGCATTGCTGATCAGGAATGACCTGACCTCATTCCTGTCGTAATTGAAGATGTAAGACTTCCAGTCGGGATGGAAGCCCTTGCGCATGTCGGCATGTTCATAAAGATGGGTGCCGTCAAAATGATAAAGGCCGTGTGCATCTCCGGGGAAATGGGAAGGTACCCAGTCCAGGATGACGGCGATGTCGTTCTTGTGCAGTTCTTCGATCAGGTACATGAGCTCCTGCGGTGTGCCATGCCTGGAGCTGGCGGCAAAATATCCTGTGATCTGGTATCCCCATGAAGGATAATAGGGGTATTCCATGATCGGCATGAGCTCTACATGGGTGAAGCCCATATCCAGAATATAGGGGACCAGGCTGGCTGCTATTTCTTTGTAGGTCAGGATCCGTTTGGGTTCTGAGGGGTCGCGCTGCCAGGAGCCCAGGTGCAGTTCATAGACCGACATGGGTTTGTTCAGCGCGTTTACTTTGGGGCGTTTGCTGATCCAGGATTTATCTGTCCATTTGTAGTCCATGTCCCAGATGATGGAAGCGGTTCTGGGCGGGCGTTCCCACCTGATGGCATAGGGATCGCCTTTTTCAATGTCTGCTCCGTCTGCGCCTTTGATGGCATATTTATAGACTTCACCTTTGCCTATATTGGGAATAAAACCTTCCCAGATACCCGAGGAATCCCATCTTGGGTTTAGGGGATGGGCGGTACGGTTCCACTGGTTAAAATCGCCCATGACGCCAACGGCCTGGGCATTGGGTGCCCAGACTGCGAAATAGGTGCCTGCTGTGCCATCCAGTGTTAACAGGTGTGCACCAAATTTTTCATACAACCGAAAGTGCTTGCCGGAAATGAACAATGATATATCAAAATCGCTGAATAAACTGTGGGCAAGCACTTCCATTAGCTGTATATTTTTATGGTGGTGAAATTCTTATTTGATTTGAAATGAAGGCAGTTGCGCTCGTCTAAACTGAAGTCGGTAACCTCTTTGTCGTCTACCGTAATCTTGCTCACTTTGAAAGGCAGACCTACTACGTTGTATCTGTACCATTCGTAATTTGGCGTATACAGGCCTGTTCTGCTTTGTTCGATAACCAGGCTTGCAGCTGTTCCTTTCACACTAAATTTCTTCTCCGAATAAATGTCCTGCTCATAGGCAAAGGTATCGCCATGATCTTCGTACAGGAAGGAATTTACCTCATAGTCTGCAAAGTATACGTTCAGCAGTACTTCTTCTACTTCTTTCTCGCCTACATATTGCATGACGGGGTATTCTGGTATCACTGATCCGGCCCTGACAAAGAGCGGCATGTGGTCTAATGGCGTCAGGATGCTGTGCTCGCTTTCGCCGGTCAGCACTTCGAGTGTCCAGAAGTTATACCATTTGCCTTTAGGCAGGTAAACCATACGGGAGGCGGCTCCTTGTTCCAGGACGGGGCAGACCAGGATTTTGTCGCCAAAGGTGAATTCGTCCTGGCGGAAGCTGGTGCTTGGGTTTTCCTGCTCCAGCATGACCAGTGGTCTTAATATAGGGAAACCGTAACGGTGGTGTTCCCAGAATACGGAATACAGGTACGGGAGCAGGCGGTACCTGAGTTCGATATAGGTGCGGTTGATGCTCGTATAGGGTTCGCCAAAGCTCCATGGTTCTCTTTCTGCGGTGTCGCCGGCAGAGTGTGCACGCATGAATGGTGAAAATGTGCCCAGCTGGATCCAGCGGGTAAACAATTCCGGATCGGGCTCTCCGCTAAAGCCGCCGATGTCGGTTCCGCAGAAAGGGACTCCGGATATGGACATGCGCTGACACTGGATGTTGCCGATTTTGAGGTGTTCCCATGTGGCTACGTTATCGCCGGTCCAGACGCAGCCGTAGCGTTGCATGCCTGAATAGCCGGCACGGGTGATGGTGAACGGCCGCTTGTTGCGCATCAGTTTCTTCAGGCCGTCGTAGGTAGAGCGCACCATTTGCATGCCGTAAATGTTGTGTGCTTTTCGGTGCGACCCTCTGTAGCCGTCATAATTGTGTCTGACGTCGTTTGGCATGGTGCCTGAACCAAAAACCGCGGGTTCATTCATATCGTTCCAGACTCCGGCCACGCCTATGTCTACCAGTTCTTTGTACAGCCCGCCCCACCATTCTCTTACTGCGGGATTGGTGAAATCGGGAAACTGGCAGCGGCCCGGCCATACGTGCCCTTCCATAAAGTAGTCGTCGCTGCGGCGGCAGAAGAAGTTGTTTTCTTTTCCTTCTTTAAATACCCAGTAGTTGTCGTCTACTTTGATCCCCGGGTCTATCATGACCACGGTTTTGAAGCCGTCGTTGGACAGTTCCTTGATCATCCGTTTAGGGTCAGGAAAGTGGCTTTTGTTCCAGGTAAAGCAACGGTAGCCGTCCATATAATCGATGTCGAGGTAGATGGCATCGCAAGGGATGTTCCTTGACCTGAACCCATCGGCGATCTCTTTTACTTTCTTTTCAGGATAATAGCTCCATCTGCACTGGTGGTAGCCCAATGCCCATTTCGGCGGCATCGGATGTGTACCGGTAAGGGTTTGATATCTTTTAACTACGTCCATCAGATGCGGCCCGTGGATGTAGTAGTATTGAAGCTCTCCGCCATCGGCCCAGAAGCTGGTCTTGGTGTTGTCTTCCCTGCCGAAATCAAAATACGACCGGAAGGTATTGTCAAAGAATATTCCGTAGGCTGCCTCCTGGTGCACGCCGATATAGAATGGGATGGTGCGGTAAAGCGGGTCCTGGTCCCATCCGAATGAGTAGGCGTCGGTGTTCCAGTTCTGGAACTTGCGCCCTCTGAGGTTCATGTTGCCGGATTTATCGCCAAGGCCGAAAAAGTTCTCTTCCGGCAGGCAGTTCTTGGTCGCGTAGACGTAGTAACCGCCGTATTCACTGTTCTCTTCCCAGTGCATTGGTGTGGCATCTTCACTCATCACCATCTGGCTTTGATTTTCGACGAATGAAATGAAGAAGTCGCTCTTTCTTATTTTGCAGGTAATGGTGTTTGTCGATATGGTATAATCCTCGTCGTGTTCTTCCATTTTGAAGGTGGTCACCTTCTGGTCTACGACGGGTACTGCATATGAAAATTCGTCGAGAAAGACTCCGTGTGGTGCCAGGCGCACCCGGATGATCTCATCGCTCACTACCCGCACCTCTACCCTTGCACTTCCGTCGGCGAAAAAGAACTTGTTGCCCTGCGCTGTCACCTTCTGCACTCCGCTGAGGTATTTCTTTACTATGGGCTTTAGATCAGTAACAGGGTTATTTAAATGCTGTATGAGTTCTTCGGTCTCTTCTTTATCTATATTGGCTATGATCCCTTTATCTGGTTCATTTATCTCTTCCATGAAAAATCTGTTTATATATTTTAGCTGCTCAACGCCCCTGTGTAATTTATACACTAAAGTGTTAAAATTTCTATTAAATGCAAAGGATTATTATGAGATAAACCTGAGGACACAAAAAAAGTCCTGACGGTATCGCCAGGACCTGTTAATTTAGATGCGGGTATTATTTACCGGTAGGTGTTAAGGGTTGTAGGTAAAGCCTATATAGTATAACGCGCCAATGGATGGATTACCGTATGATGTATAATAGTATTTATTCAGGATATTGCTGCCCCCGACTTTGATCATGGATTTTACCGAAGGGATTTTCAGGTTCACCTGTGCGTCAACTGTACCGAATGCTGCAACGTCTCCTGAAGCAAATGATGAGTTCCAGTAGAAGGCGTCCTGCCAGCGGTAATTGACATTGAAGCCTACGTTTTTGATGATCTCTCTGTTTCCTAATCCCAGGTTATAACGGATATCCGGGGTATTGAAATCATTGACATAATCGACTGGAAGGTCTTTCAGTTTATTATAGGATACGTTGCCGCTCAGGTTAAAGCTGGCAATTAAGTAGTCTATTCCCAGGGCGCCGCCGTAGGTGGTCACCTTGCCTTTGGCGTTTACAGGTACACCAAATTTGGAGAAAGAGCCGTTTGCTTGTTGCTGGAATACGTCCACGGCTGTAATAAAGTTTTTATAGGTGTTGTAATAGGCGTAAGCGTCGATCAGGAATTTAGGCCCAAGCAAGCCTTTATAACCGATTTCATAAGCTTTGACGCTTTCCGGAACTACTCCTTTCGGATCGAACTCATATTGCTGCAGCAGTGTGGGGTTCGGCGCTCCGCCAGCGACTGATGCCAGAAATGCGCGGTAGCTTACGTCAGTATAGGGTTTGTTGGTGGTCAGCATATTGTATTTGTTCAGCATGCTCGGGATTCCGCCGATCAGGCGCTGTAAACCACCTGCAACCGACAGATCGATGTATTGGTTTTGAGTCGTAGGGTTGCGGTAACCGGTCTGGTAGGATAACCTGATGTTGTTGTCTTTGGCTACTGTGTATACTCCGGAGATCCTTGGGGTGAAACGGCCGTCGAAGTTGGTGCTCTTGTCGTACCTTCCGGATAAGGACAGTTTAAATTTGTCGTCGAACAGCTTTTTGCCGAGCTGTGCGAATGCGCCGTACTCATTGATGTGGATGTCGTCGGTAAGGTCGTCAAAGATCGTTCCTCCTGAACGGAGCTGGTAGATGCGGTATGATCCGCCAACTTGCAGCTCTACTGCGTTGTTGAGTGCATTGGAGAAATTATACATGCCTTCATAGTGGTACAGGTTGGTCTTGTCGTCAAATTTTGCTCCTGTTCCGGAAGCGATGGTGTTTTTGGTGATGCTGTTTTTCGCTGCTTCAAATTGCGGCGTACCGGGTACAAGGCGCCCCTGGTCTGCCACACCCCGCGCAGCGGCATGTGCCTGCGCATCGGTGACTCCGGGATTGGAAAGTTTTGCGCCGATGTACGTGCCGATGTACTGCGGATACCAGTCCTGTGATTTCTTACCTGCTTCATTTATAAATGCGCCTAAAATTGAAGAGATATAGGAGTCACCTGACCGCTCCTGGGTGGTATAGCCTCTTAAAAAGAAGTCCTGTCCTTTTAATTCCAGTTTGTACTGGCCTATGCTAAAATTACGCAGTGAATAGCGGTCTGACCCGGTATAAACCGAGGTTCCTGTTCCCCAGTTGATCTGTGCAATGGCCTCTATGGTCGGGCTGAACTTGTAGTGCAGTGATCCGGAAGTCTTCAGAGATTGTGTGTTGTAGTCTACAACTGTGTTTTCGTTATATCCGGTTCTGGTAACGTTCTGATTTGGGAGAATCGCCTGATTCTTTAAGCCGAAATAGAATGGCAGGTACTGACTGCTCAATGCGGTCTTCAATTGCTGCGGCAAGCCCGGGAGGCCGGCGATGGCTCCTAAATAGGTGGCGTAACTTGTTCCTGCAGGTAGCTGATCGAGTGCGGCCCTGGGATCAAACGCATTGCCTGTAGCCGCCAGAATGCCTGCGCGAATGGTAGGTTCTATGCTTTGCTGGACCACGCTCCTCATGTTCTGGGCGCTTTCGTCACCATATACGTTTATGCCGTCATACCCCGGATCGGATGCTCTGTCGCCTGTTTTAAAGGCGCGGGCATTGCGGTCAAAGTTGGAGTAGTTGTCTGCCTGCCAGTCTTTTGCCTGGAGGAATGAAAACGTGGCTTTAAAGGCAAATTTATTGTTCCATGCTTTGGCGACACGCACATCCAGCTGTTTGTATTCCTGGTTGCCGGTGTTGTTGTCGTCAATGTGGTTGATACCGGTTTTCAGCTGGAAGCTGGCGCCCTGATAATCAAATGGGTTTTTTGAGGTCATCAGCATGGTACCACTGATACCTCCTGCTCCGTACAGGGCCGAGGACGCTCCAGGCAGCAGCTCTACGTTGTCCAGATCGAGGTCATTGATACCTATGATATTTCCGACCGAGAAGTTCAGGCCCGGGGCCTGGTTGTCCATTCCATCCACAAACTGGTTGAAACGGGTATTGCCATTGGAGTTGAAGCCCCTGGTATTGATCGATTTAAAGGTTAAACTCTGTGTACTGGTTTCCACGCCTTTCAAATTGCTCAGTGCGTCATAAAAAGAAGGTGCTGATATTTCTTTTAATGCAGCGGCGCCCATTCTCTCGACTGAAACCGGAGATTCCAGGATACGTTCCGGTGTTCTTGAGGCGGAGATTACTACTTCCTGCCCTAATATAACTCCGGACTCCAGTTCAAAATCAAGATTGGCGGTATTGCCGGTGACTTCTTTTTCTACCGTATTAAAACCGATATAGGAGATCACCAGTGTAAATGGCGGTTTTTGTGTAGTGTTTAACCGATACTTGCCATTTGCATCGGTAGCTGTCGCAGAGGCGGTACCTTTGACCGTAATGCCTGCACCGGGTATCGGTTCTCTTGTTGTCTTGTCGACGACCGTGCCGCTTATAACTACACTTTGCGCATATAATGATATGCAGGTAGTGCATAAAATAATTAGCGTGACGATTGTTTTGGTAAAAGTTCTGCTCATACGAAAAAGATTTATATCTGTTAATGCCTACATAAATCTAATACAAATTTTCCTTTATCCAAACTGAATTCCGGGTAATAATTAATTGCCAAAATCTAATTTTCATTGCAATTGGTTTAAGTTTTATGTTAAATTGCAAATGCAAAAAAAAGCCCGCCAAAATTTGATGGGTCCGCTGATTAAATGAGTTATGATGAATAAAACAAAGGCCCTTATTTGTGTTATTGTCCCTATATTATTAGCCTATGCACTGAATACAAAGTTTGGAGACACGCCCCCGCTTTTGAAGTTCCTGAACCCCTTTACAGGTTTTTGGCAGAATGCTGAAGCGACTGCGGTGAAGCCGAACAAAAAAATAATGCTGAAAGGCGCTGGTCAAAATGTTGACATCGCTTTTGACGACCGCATGATCCCTCATATTTTCGCGCAGAATGACCATGATGCTTATTATGCACAGGGTTATGTTACTGCGATGCACCGGTTGTGGCAAATGGACTTTCAAACCCGGTTTGCCGCGGGAAGATTGTCTGAGGTAGTTGGTAAGAAGGCATTGGAGCTGGACAGGTACCAGCGCAGAATGGGTATGGTGTATGGTGCGGAAAAGTCGCTGGAGGGAATGATGGCAGATCCTCAGTCGAAAGTAATGATCCTTGCTTATACTCAGGGTATCAATGATTATATCCGTTCTTTATCTGCGGCAAAGATCCCGCTTGAGTATAAACTGCTGGATTTTAAACCGGAAAACTGGACGCCCATAAAGTGTGCATTGTTGCTGAAACAGATGTCTGCTGTGCTGGCGATGGGCTCTGATGAGTTTTACATGACCAACATCAGGAACAAATTTGGGACAGAGGTGGTCAAAGACCTGTTCCCGGATTATCCGTTTAAGGAAGACCCGATCATTCCGGCAGGCACTAAATGGGATTTTAATGCTTTGCCTGTGCCACCGGCCCCAGCCCCGGATTCTTCAATAGGTACCGGGAATATCAGAACTAAAGAGAAAGAAGAAGGGATAGGAAGTAACAACTGGGCGCTGAGCGGCAGCAAGACGGCTTCGGGGTTTCCTATCCTGGCCAATGACCCTCATCTTGATTTATCTCTTCCTTCAATATGGTACCAGATCCAGCTGCATGCGCCGGGACTGAATGCGTATGGTGTTTCACTTCCCGGGGCACCGGGGATCATCATCGGGTTCAACCAAAAAATTGCCTGGGGTGTAACAAATGTTGCGGCTGATGTGCTTGATTTTTATCAGATCAGGTTTAAAGACAATACACATGCCAGTTACTGGTATGACAACCAGTGGAAGAAAACAACTTCCCGGATTGAGAAAATTAAAATAAGAGGTGGTGCTACGGAGGTTGATACGGTGTTCTATACGCATCAGGGGCCGGTGGTTTACCTGCAAAAACCGAAAGACTTCTCCAGGTCCAAAAATATTCCTGTCGGAAATGCACTTCGCTGGATCGCCCACGAGAAGTCAAACGAATTAAAGACATTCTACCTGCTGAACCGTGGCAGCAATTATAATGATTACCGCAAAGCGCTGACCTATTATACTGCGCCTGCCCAGAATTTTATATTCGCGTCTGCTGATAATGATATTGCCATTACAGCCAATGGTAAGTTTCCTTTAAAATGGAAAGATCAGGGCAAGTTCATCCTGGATGGGTCTGACCCTAAAAACGACTGGCATGGCTGGATCCCGGCAGCACAGAACCCCACAGTTAAAAACCCTGCACGGGGCTTTGTAAGCTCGGCCAACCAGTCTTCAACAGATCAGTCTTACCCGTATTACATCAACTGGGAGTTTAGTCCGTATGAACGTGGAAAAAGGATAAATGACCGGCTCACAGTGATGACCCGGGCTACAGCAGACAGCATTAGAAGGATGCAAACGGACAACTACAGCATTCATGCGCAGAACATCCTGCCTGCGGTACTTCATATGGTGGATGAAAGCAAACTCAATGCGACGCAAAAGGAAGGGTTGACGATGGTCAGAAAATGGGATAAATATTACAACGCAAATTCGGTTGGCGCCAGTATATTTGACTTTTGGACCAAAAGACTTCAGGACGACATATGGAATGATGAGTTTACAATAGCGAACGTCCCCATGAAGTATCCGTCAAGAGACAGAACGGTCCAGCTGATCCTAAATGAGCCAAATTCCAAGTGGATTGATAACATCAATACGCCTGCTAAGGAAACGTTAAATGATCTTGTCCTGGAGTCCTTTAAGTTTGCCTGTGATACGCTGGAAAGGCGGTTTGGGCCCATTGGGAAAGATTGGGAATGGGCAAATGTGAAGCACACCAATGTGCCGCACCTGGCCAAGGTGCCTGGTTTTGGTTCTAAACCTTTGATGATCGGCGGTGGAAAAATGACCATCAATGCTTTGAGCGAAAGTAATGGCCCGTCCTGGAGGATGGTGGTGGAGCTGGGGAAATCCCCTAAGGGACACGGTGTATTCCCCGGCGGACAATCCGGCAATCCGGGCAGTAAATTTTACGACAACATGATCGATACCTGGGCCAACGGGCAGCTTTATGATCTTTTCTTTATGCAATCTGCGGATGACCCGTCGGCTAAAATAATCTCCAGGCTAAAAATCTCCAAAAAATAACTTATGGTATTCCTGATAGTTTTAATCGCGTCTTTCTTATTGCAAATGGTTTTACCCTGGTGGGTAGTTGTGGTCATTTCATTTGCCGCCTGCGGACTGGTGGGTAAAACCGGGAAGATCGCTTTTTGGTCGCCATTTTTGGCAATACTGGTCTTGTGGACTGGAGTGGCATTGTTTAAAAGCATCCCCAACGATAATGTTCTGGCGATGCGTGTCGCAGAGATGTTTGGGGTAAAGCTGTGGTGGGTGATCCTGGTGTTGAGTGCTTTGCTTGGTGCTGCTGCTGCCGGACTGAGCGGATACTGCGGCTATCACTTCAGAAAAGCATTGCTTTCTAAGAAAGCTCAGGTCTAATTAAAGATTTGTATGTATTTTTGTGCCTGTGAAGCATTTAATCAGGCAGATTTTCTCTATAAACAATTCAGGATCTTTTGAGCAGCTGGCCTTGCAGGTATTCGGTCATCAGGCTGAAAATTGCCTGGTCTACAAACAGTTTATCGGTCATTTGGGCATCAATCCGTATGATGTAAAACATTTAGAGCAAATACCCTACCTGCCAATTGCCTTTTTCAAGACACATGATGTACTGACTTCTTCAGATCCTATTGAGATTGTGTTTAGCAGCTCGGGAACTACCGGAATGGCACAGAGCAGACATTTGGTAACTGATACCGGCATTTACGATCAAAGTTTCAACCAGGCGTTTGAGCTGTTTTACGGCAGCGTTGAAGATACTTGTTTTCTGGCTTTACTTCCCTCTTACCTGGAAAGGGAGGGTTCATCTTTGATCTATATGGTAGATGCGCTGATCCGGCAGAGCAGGCATCCGGACAGCGGATATTTCCTGCACAATCATGATGAACTTTATCTTAGACTAAAAGCGCTTCAGCTAACCGGTCAGAAAACAATTCTGATAGGGGTTACTTATGCTTTACTGGATTTTATTGAAAAATACAGGATGGAGTTCCCTGAGCTCATCGTGATGGAAACAGGCGGGATGAAGGGCAAAAGGAAGGAGATGGTCAGGGAAGAACTGCATTCGGAACTGCAGAAGGGATTTGGTGTAAATGTGATTCACAGCGAATATGGAATGACTGAATTGTTATCTCAGGCCTATTCTAAAGGTAACGGGACCTTCAATTGTCCGCCCTGGATGAGGATAACCCTGAGGGACACGAACGACCCTTTAAGTCTATTGGCTGCAAATAAAACCGGTGGAATCAATGTGATTGACCTGGCCAACATCAATTCCTGTTCATTTATAGCTACCCAGGATCTTGGGCGTGTGTTTCCCGGCGGTTCTTTTGAAGTCCTTGGACGTTTTGACAATGCAGACATCAGGGGCTGCAACCTGCTTGTGAATTAAACCGGTAACTGCCTGATTGATTTGCAGGATAGGTTATAGCAATTACTTTTACTTTGCGATGAGCAGAAAATAGTTCTTCTTACCCTTTTGGACAATAATAAACTGGTCATTTAAAAGATCAGCGCCGGTAATCTGCTGTGCGGGATCATTTAACTTTTCTTTATTTACAGATACTCCACCGCCCTGAATCAGTTTCTTTGCCTCTCCTTTAGATCCGAACACCGCTGATTTTTCTGCAAGCAGTGTTGCGGCATCTATACCTTGTCCGAGTTCTGTTCCGGAAATGGTAAACTGAGGAATACCTTCAAATATTTCCAGTACCTGCTCCTCTGTTAAAGTTTTAAAGAACTCCAGTGATCCATTACCAAACAGGAATTCTGAGGTCTTTATCGCCGTTTCCAGCGCTTCGGCTGAGTGTGTCCTTATGGTGATGTCTTCGGCCAGGGCTTTCTGCAGCACGCGCAAATGCGGGGCTTCATCGTGCCGGCGTTCCAGTTCTTCTATTTCCTCCCGGGTTTTCAGGGTAAAGATCCGAATCCATTTTTTGGTATCATCATCGGATGCGTTCAGCCAGAACTGGTAGAATTTATAGGGTGATGTCTTGGCTGCATCAAGCCAAACTGCTCCGCTTTCCGTTTTACCGAATTTAGTGCCGTCGCTTTTTTTGATGAGCTGCGTGGTGATTGCAAATGCTGTACCTGCGTCTTTTCTCCTGATCAGTTCCGTCCCGGTAACAATGTTTCCCCATTGATCTGAACCGCCCATCTGCACAAGACAGTTGTGGTGTTTCCATAAGTAATAGAAATCGTAACCCTGTATCAGCTGATAACAAAACTCTGTGAAGGAAAGACCGGAATCTCCTTCAAGGCGTCTTTTGACACTATCTTTAGCCATCATGTAGTTGACCGTAATGTGCTTGCCGATGTCCCTGATAAAGGTAAAAAGGCTCATATCTTTAAACCAGTCCGCATTGTTTATCATTACAGCACCATTCCCCTTGTCATCAAACACCAGGAATCTCGTCAGTTGTTTCCTGAGTTCATTGAGGTTGTGTTCTACCATCTCTTCCGTCTGAAGATTTCGCTCGGCAGATTTGCCGGACGGATCTCCGACCATGCCTGTGGCACCTCCAACGAGGGCATAAGGCTTGTGGCCCGCACGCTGAAAGTGGATAAGGGTCATGATCTGGGTCAAATGGCCAACGTGTAAAGAATCTGCGGTCGGGTCGAATCCGATATATCCTGAGGTCATTCCTTCATTCAGCTTTTCTTCAGTACCTGGCATGATGTCTTGCAGCATACCTCTCCAGCGTAATTCTTCAACGAAATTGGTCATTCTAATATCCTTTTGGCGCAAATATAGGAAAAGGTACGGTATCCGTTAAATTGAATGGCATTGAAAAACTGATGAACTGAACTAAAATGGTTACTTTTAAAGCAATGAACTTTTTGTCGCATTTTTATTTTGAGAAGGACAGCCATGATGAAAACATGGTAATGGGTGTTGTTTTGCCTGATTTAGTAAAAAATGCCCAAAAAGATGGCAACCTCTATCCTCTCAAGGATAGGCAACGCTTTGAGGAAGATCCAAAACAGCTTTCCATACTTAAAGGCTGGGAAAGGCATATACAGGTTGATGCCATTTTTCATTCTTCCGGTTTTTTTAAACTGCAGACAAATACGTTAAAGCAGATCCTGCTTCCTGTATTTGAGAATAGTCCTGTAAAGCCTTTTTTCCTGGCACACATAGGTCTGGAACTGCTTTTGGACCACCTTCTGATTACTGATGGGATTGTCAGCATCCATGCATTTTACGAACATCTGGCCAAAGCTGATCAGGGATCGCTCGATGCTTTTCTGCAAAATTGTGAGGTTGCGGATACTGCGGTCTTTTTCCATTTTCTGAACAGTTTTATTTCCGGTAAATACTTACTTAGTTATCAAAAGATTGAGAACATATCGTATGCGCTGAACCGCATTTGCATGCGGTTGTGGGACAATCCTTTTACCAACCGGCAACTGGTTTTACTGACTGATGGATTAAATGTTTTTAAAGATTCTATTGCCGGGAGCTATCCTACAATATTTGATGAAATTGAATTACAAATAAATCAACTAAATCTCCATAAGCTGCAATAGCTAATTTGTATCTTCGCTAAATGTCACAATTTGATGTAAAAGACAAAATGGATGCCCTGGTTAAGGAGCTTAACCAGCATACTTATAACTATTATGTTCTGGCAATGCCGACCATTGCCGATTATGAATTTGATAAAAAACTGGAGGAACTCCATAAACTCGAGCTGGAAAACCCTCAGTTCGCAGATCCAAATTCCCCTACCCAGAAAGTTGGCGGCGATATCACAAAAACCTTTACTACGGTAAAGCACAGATGGCCCATGCTTTCTTTGGGAAACACTTATAATGAACAGGACCTCAGAGATTTTGATGAGCGGGTAAGAAAGGCAATTGGCGACAATTTCGAATATGTCTGTGAACTCAAATTTGACGGCCTGTCTATAAGCCTTACCTATGAAGATGCCAGGCTTATAAGGGCGGTTACACGCGGCGACGGATCAAAAGGCGATGACGTAACCACAAATGTTAAAACGATCAACAACATTCCACACAAGCTGGACCACGCCGGGGTTCCGGGGATTTTTGAGATCAGGGGCGAAATATTTATGCACAGGGCTGCTTTCGAACGTCTGAATAAAGAACGCGAAGAACTTGGAGAAGTGCCCTATGCCAATCCAAGAAATTTCGCCGCCGGAACGGTTAAAATGCAGGATTCAAAAGAAGTAGCCAAACGGCCGCTTGATTGCTTTTTGTACTCATTGAATACAGACAAAAATTATTTTAAAAACCACTGGGAAAGTCTTCAAAATTTAAAACAATGGGGATTTAATGTCTGCGAACACACACAGGTAAGCGATGGCATAGATGATGTGCTGTCTTTCATTAAACACTGGGAAAACGCCAGGTTCAAATTGTCGTATGACATAGACGGGATAGTGATCAAGGTCAACAGTTATGCGCAACAACAGGAACTGGGCTTTACTGCTAAATCCCCGCGCTGGGCGATTTCTTATAAATACAAAGCCCAGGAAGTGGAAACCATTCTCGAAAGGGTAACCTACCAGGTTGGACGCACAGGAGCAGTAACGCCTGTTGCCAATTTAAAACCCGTTCAATTGGCAGGTACGACTGTAAAAAGGGCGACACTCCACAACGCCAACGAAATAGAGCGTCTGGATCTGCATATAGGTGACAGCGTATTTGTGGAGAAAGGTGGAGAGATCATCCCTAAAATTATCAATGTAAACCTGGATAAAAGAGATGAGGGTGCATCCCGGGTCATCTACCCGTCCCTCTGCCCGGAATGCGGCAGCAAGCTCATCAGAAAAGAGGGAGAAGTCGCATTTTACTGTCCAAATGATGAAGGTTGCCCACCGCAAATCGTAGGGAAAATTCAGCACTTCATCAGCAGAAAGGCGATGAACATCGACGGGCTCGGTGATGAGACCATCGAGACATTTTATCAGAAGGGCCTGGTCCGGCATATCAGTGACCTGTATATCCTTCATAAAAAAGCGGACCAGCTCAAAACCTTAGAGCGTTTTGGCGAACGCTCTATCGAAAATATGCTGGCAGGCATTGAACTGTCTAAACAAATGCCTTTTGAGAAAGTCCTCTTTGGACTTGGAATAAGGTACGTGGGGGAAACAGTGGCCCGGAAGCTGGCGATCGGCACAAAAAACATTGACAACCTGATGAAATCAAGCCTTGAGGAGCTCACAGCTATTGACGAAATAGGACAGCGGATCGCAGAGAGCATTATCGAGTACTTCGGGAAACCTGAACATCTGGACCAAATTGATCGCTTAAAATCGTATGGACTGCAGTTCGAAGTATCGGAAATTGAAATTGCATTGCAAAGTGATAAATTAACTGGAAAAACATTTGTAATTTCGGGCGTTTTTGAAAATTACAGCAGAGAGGAACTCAGAGAACTGATCGAAAGCAATGGAGGTAAAATATTAAGCGGTATTTCTGCTAAACTTAATTATCTTCTGGCCGGAGATAATATGGGACCTTCTAAACTTGATAAAGCTAAAAAACTAAATGTACCACTAATTTCAGAGGGTGATTTATTAGAGATGTTGAAATAATAATTAAAGATGAAAAAATTTCATGGAACGGGCGTGGCGTTAGTTACGCCTTTTAACGCAGATGGATCAGTAGATTATGAAGGGCTAAAAAACCTGATTAATTACCTGATAGACGGCAAGGTAGAATATTTGGTGTCTCTCGGCACCACTGGTGAAGCTTCAACACTCAATAAGGACGAAAAGAAAAAGATCTGGGAATTTACTGCGGAAATCAACAACGGCCGTCTACCTCTGATTGCCGGCATTGGCGGCAATGACACCAGGGAGACCGCAAACAGTATTAAAACGTTTGAAACAAATGGTTATGATGCGATTTTATCTGCCAGCCCCTACTATAACAAGCCTACTCAGGAAGGTATATATCAACATTATAAAGCAATAAGCGAAAGCAGTGCGCTGCCGGTTTTTTTGTATAATGTACCAGGACGTACAGCAAGCAATGTAAGTCCTGAAACTACCTGCAGACTGGCTGTTGATTTTAAAAATATAATTGGCACTAAGGAGGCTTCCGGTAATTTTGATCAGTTTAATCAAATCATGAGAGATAAGCCAGAGGGTTTCCTTTTAATCTCCGGGGACGACCCCGTTGCTTTACCGATGATTTCACTCGGTGCAGTTGGTGTAATCTCTGTTATTGGAAATGCCTTACCTGGACAACTTTCTGACATGATAAGGTTGTGTTTGAACGGCGATTTCAAAGCCGCTTTGCCATTACATTTAAGCCTTGTTGAATTTACACGGTTAATGTTTAATGAGGGCAATCCTGCAGGTGTAAAAGCTGCATTAAAACACTTTGGAGTCTGCGATGACAATGTGAGATTACCTTTGGTGCCAGTTTCATCAGATCTTCGAAAAGCGATAATAATTCAATCTAAAAAAATAGCGTCATAAAAAAGGCGTCCCATAATCGGGGCGCCTTTTTTATCAAAACAAAAAATAAAAATTATTTTAACCTTTATTTTTTGTTTCCTGAACCTCCAGACGAATTGCTTGAGCTAAATTTTTAAGGTCTTGCATGCCTTTACGTACACGTGTTCCTGCAGCGCTGTTGGCTTTGTTGTAAAATTTATCAGCGTCAGCTTCTAAAGATGCAACAAGTTCTTTTACTTCATTAAATTTTTTCATCGTTAATTTACTCCTTTTAGGTTTTTAAGGTTTTGATTAATACTCCATTACTAAAGTAAGATGTTTATTTTAATAATGAAACTTTTAGAATAAGAAATAGATGCCCTAAATCCTGTTTTTTTCCACATAATGGCGGTTTATAAACAATTTATTTGAGGCTTTAACGCGCATGCCGCTGATAATTAAACCATTACAAAAAATAAGGCATATAAAAAGCCCCTCAATTACGCGTTGAGGGGCTTTTACCATTTTATCTTTAATCAGCTACAAACTGATTATCTCTATAATATCCATTTTGCAACTTATCAGAAACTTCACTAAAGGCATCCAGCGTGCGCTGTACATCGTCCAGGGAATGAGCAGCAGTTGGTATCAGCCTCAGCTCAATTAATCCTTTAGGGATGACAGGATAGACAACTATTGAGCAAAATATGCTATAGTTCTCACGGAGGTCCATAGTTAAAGCTGTAGCCTCCAGCAACTCACCTTTTAAAAACACCGGAGTTACCATAGTATCTGTAACCCCCAGATCAAATCCCCGTTCTCTCAGTCCATTCTGAAGGGTAGTGGCAATCTTCCACAATCTTTCTCTGAGCTCCGGATTATTTTTTAGCAGATCAAGGCGTTTTAATAATCCAATAACCATAGGCATAGGCAAAGCTTTGGCAAATGTTTGTGAGCGCATATTATACCTGAAAAAATTGGTAATCTCCTCCGAAGACGCTACAAAAGCCCCTATGCCGGCCATTGATTTTGCAAACGTACCAAAATACACATCAACTCCGTCTATACAGTTTTGCGCTTCATGGGTACCGGCACCTGTCGGCCCCATTGTGCCAAATCCATGCGCGTCATCAATTAGTAGCCGGAAGTTGAATTCCTTTTTTAAATCAACTAATTCTTTTAATTTACCCTGCGCACCGGACATGCCAAACACACCTTCAGTAATAACCAGAATTCCCCCGCCACTTTGTTCAACCAGTTTAGTAGCCCTCTCTAATTGCTTTTTTGCACTTTCAATATCATTGTGTTTGTAGACAAAACGTTTACCCATGTGTAAACGCAGGCCATCAATTATACATGCATGCGACTCACCATCATAAACAATCACATCATTCCTGTCGACCAGGCTATCTATAATGGAGACCATGCCCTGATATCCATAATTTAACAGAAACGCATCGGGCTTACCCACAAAAGCTGCCAGCTGCTGTTCCAGTTGCTCATGATATTTAGAATTTCCGGACATCATCCTGGCGCCCATAGGATAAGCCATTCCAAAATCTGCTGCACCTTGTTCGTCCGCTTTTCTAACTTCAGGATGATTTGCCAATCCAAGGTAATTGTTTAAACTCCATACCAAATGTTCTTTACCCCGAAAATTCATATGAGGCGCAATATCACCTTCTAATTTAGGAAATGAAAAATATCCGTGAGACCATTTCTGATGTTGCCCGATTGGGCCCATATGCTTCGCTATCTTTTCAAAAATATCCAATGTTATATGTATTTAGTTCTTTTATTTTTTTTGCAAATTTAGGTTTTATAGAACGGATAAACAATTCTTGTCAATTGTCTCTTCTACAGAAAGTTCAATAAGATAAATAAAACTAAGGCCTTAGCAAAAAATTGCTAAGGCCTTAGTTTTATTCTGATTTGAGATTAGTCGACATTATCATGCAAAAAAGAATTATTCGGTTTGATCTCTGTAGATCCGTCTTCATCGTTGCTCAAAGTAAACCTTGATACCTGGGACTCGGAAGAATGCTGAACCTGCTGCAATTGCATTTGCTTACGTTTGTAGGCCGGTTCATTTTCCAGTTCCTGCAGGCCATTACTTGTTCTTAATTTCATGCTAAGGTCCTTTAACCTTAAAATTCTTTCCTTCGACTTTTTAAGCTGATCTTCTATCGAATCGTCACTTTTATCGTCATCTGCACCAGGTTCGATGGTCTCTTCTGCCAGGGGTTCTGCATCATTATTAAAAACCTCCGCTGGTGTTTCAAATACAAAATCAGTTTCAGCAACCTTAATTTCAAATTCAAATCCAGTTTCCTGTTTATTTTCCTGAACAGGAGCTTCCTCTTCTATCAGCGTATGTCTGATCACAGAATTTTCGGGTTCCTGGCCGGATTTATTCCTATTTCCATTAAAAAGATCACCAAAAAGGTCTGATTGTTTGGTTTCCTCTTTAGCTTTTAAAACAGGCTCAAGAGCTACTTCGGGCTTTTGTTCAATAAATGAATTAACAGCCTCAACAGGTCTTATTAAAGGGGCTTCTTCAGGCGTAAGCAGGGATATTTTCTTTACATTTTTCTTATCCTCTTCACGTTGCTCCTTAGTTTGAAATCCGGTAGCAATAATGGTAACAGACAATTTATCACCAAGATTTTCATCAATACAGTTACCCCAGATCAAATCAGCAGATAATCCAGCTTTGTCCTGGATATAATCAGTGATAATGGTGACCTCGTCCATCGTAACTTCCCGCAGTCCGGAGCTGATATTCAACAGGATGTATCGTGCGCCTTCAATTTCATTGTCTTTTAACAAAGGTGAGGCCAAGGCCCCTTCAACAGCATTTAAAGCTCTGCTTTCACCCTCACATGCAAAGCTGCCCATGATGGAAACTCCGCTTTCTTTCATCACTGTACGCACATCTTTAAAATCAACATTGATGTAGCCAGGTACAGTTATGATTTCTGCTATTCCTTTAGCAGCAGTGGTCAATATATCATCTGCCTGCGCAAATGCCGAGCCCAAAGTCAGGTTACCAAAGATCTCACGCAACCTGTCATTAGAAATGACAAGATAGGAATCTACATATTTTTTTAGCTCCTCCAGACCATCATTTGCCTGCATCTTACGTCTTTTACCCTCAAAGGCAAAAGGCGTTGTGATTATAGCAACAGTAAGTATATCAAGTTCTTTAGCAGCTTTAGCAATAATCGGGCTCGCACCTGTTCCGGTACCACCGCCCATTCCGGCCGTGATGAACAACATCTTAGTAGTGCTGCCCAGCATCTGTTTAATATCGTCAATATTCTCGATCGCCGAATTCTTGCCCACTTCTGGAATTGATCCCGCACCCATTCCTTCAGTCAAACTGGCTCCAAGCTGCACCTTATTAGGTATTGGACTTGATTCCAGTGCCTGAGCATCCGTATTACAAATGATAAAATCAACACCTGTAATCCCCTGACGGTACATATGGTTCACCGCATTACCGCCACCGCCACCAACACCAATTACCTTGATGATTGATGACTTATCTTTTAACATTTCGAACTGCATATCTTTATGAATCAGTTATTTAAAAATTCGTTTTACCTGTTCATCTCTCTATGTAATATTAAGGATTTTTAACAGGCGTTTTCCACAAATGTTAATAATGTGGAAAAATCATAGTTTGTTGAAAAATATTAAGGTTTTATATAATCCTCATCACTTACATTCATGTCATCCTTGATAAAATCCTTGGTTTTAGCCAGGAGCTTATCAAACAGCCCCCCGCCTGACCGTTTCGATTTTTCTTTATCTTTAGGCCGTTCTACAAAAACGCCTGGCTGTTTCATCTCTTCAAGCAATTCCTCCGCTTTCTGGATTCCCTTGATCAGCAGGCCGACACTTGTTGCATACATCGGACTTTTCAGGTCGTCGTAAACTGTTTTAGGCATTTCATCATATTTAGATAAATGCTCATTCGGATATCCTACCCGGCAGTCCAGCCCTGTTACATATTCTACCAATTGAGAGAGGTGTTTTAACAGCGCACCACCTCCGGTGATCACTACACCGCCAATCAATTTCTTCTCATATCCTGAGGATTTGATCTCATAATATACGTGCTCAATGATTTCTTCCATACGGGCCTGGATCACATAAGCAAGGTTTTTTACCGAGATCTCCTTAGGTTCACGACCTCTTAAACCAGGCACACAAATGATTTCATTTTCTTTGTTCTCTTCAGCAAGCGCAGATCCAAACCGGGTCTTCAGCAGCTCCGCCTGATTTCTCATTACCGAACAGCCTTCCCTGATGTCCTCGGTAACACTATTTCCACCAAAAGGAATTACCGCAGTATGGCGAATGATTCCCTCATGAAATATTGCAATATCTGTTGTACCACCCCCTATGTCAACCAAAGCTACCCCAGCTTCTTTTTCTTCGTCACTCAACACCGATTCAGAAGAAGCTAAAGGTTCAAGTATCAGTTCCTGAGTTTGCAACCCGGCATTGGTTACACATCTCATGATATTTTTAACAGCTGTCACCTGACCTGAAATGATATGGAAATTGGCTTCTAAACGGACGCCCGCCATGCCTATAGGATCTTTAATCCCCGGCTCATTGTCAATTGTAAACTCCTGCGGCAAAACATGGATGATCTCTTCACCGGGGGGCATAACCAGTTTAAACATATCATCTATTAATTTGTCAATATCTTTCTTGCCAATCTCATTATTTAATTCTCTTCTGGTCAGAATGCCTCTATGCTGCAAGCTTTTGATATGCTGTCCGGCAATCCCTACATTAACAACGCGGATTTCAACGTTGGATTGCCCGCTTGCAAGTTCTACTGCCTGTGAGATTCCCTGAACTGTTTTTTGAATGTTGGATACTACGCCTCTTGTTACACCAGCAGATTCAGCCTTACCAATGCCCAATACTTCTATTTTCCCATGCTGTGTTCTGCGGCCCACAATCACACAAATTTTGGTGGTACCAATGTCCAATCCTACAACTATTGGAGACTGAGTGGTTAATTTTTCTTTGCCCATGATTATATTGATTTGTTGAGTTTATTACTATTTGTTTTTCCAGATATGTGGTTAGCCACAGAATCCTGTCCTATTTCCCTTGCCTCATCATCGTTGTCCTTTACAGGGATCTCTTTGTCAACGCCTGAAGACAGCGTATCTGTCCTGGCTTTCTCGCAGACAATTTGATTGGTATACTTGATATTTATTGTTTTGTAAGTGTTCCATCCAACCTTAGGCATAGTTTGTTTATAAAAAGCCAGCAGATTCCTCATCTTAACATCAAGCGAGTCAGCAGTACCTAATATGATCCGCTGATTCCCTACCCTGGGGATCAGTTCTATATCATTCTTGTCATTTACAAAAATCTGTTCTATCTGCGCTTCCCACAATGTGTCCTGTTTGATATAAAGTGCAGCCTTATACAGGTCTTTCGCAGTTGCAGTTATCAATGTATCTACTTTGCCACTAAAATGTTCCAGTATCTTACCATTAGCCGCCAGGACATTTGCAGTAAAATTGGACGATACAGGCATTTTCAAACCGTTCATATCGATATAGAAATCCTGATCATTTGCATTGACGACCCTTAAAACTGGTTGTCGCTGTTGAATTTCAATATGAACCGTTCCGTCCATATCCGCATAAACCTTGGCAAAAGCAATAAAAGGATTGCTTTTAATCGTTCTTTCTATTTTCTCAAAGTTGATGTCATTTAAACGCCGGCCTATCAGTGATCCCTGTCCCTGCTTTAAAATGGCATCAATTTCTTCTCTTTCTATAAAATTATCAGCCCCTGGAATGAGTACTTTAATGTCATTACACAAAATATCTTTCTTTTTGATACCTATGAAACTCATGAGCGCAACAAGACCAGCCAGGCAGACTACCCAGCCAAAACATTTAAATACCAGTTTCCAATTAATCCTTTTAAGCATCTGTCAACAAAGTTTTAAGTGGTTGTATCAATGTATCAATATCTCCCGCGCCCACGGTTAAAAGTAAAGCGGGTTTGTTCATCTGTATCTTTTTAAGCGCTGCCTCTTTTTCAAAAATCTGCTTCTCTTTCAATCTGATCTTATCCAGCAGGAATTGAGCATCGATACCAGGAAGTGGCAATTCCCGGGCGGGGTAAACTTCCAATAGCATCAGTTCATCCACTGTACCCAATACTGCGGCAAATTCATCTGCAAAATCCTTTGTTCTCGAGAATAAATGTGGTTGAAAAATCACGGTTAGCTTCCTGTTCGGATACAGCTGCCTCACCGCATGAAAACATGCTTCCAGTTCTTTAGGGTGATGCGCATAATCATCAATATATATATGCTGATCAGTTTTTACAATATATTCAAATCTTCTTTTAACTCCTTTAAAATTAGAGATAGCTCGTTTTATTTTATCACTGGCTATCCCTATTTCAAGGGCGACAGCAATAGCTGCCACTGTATTTTCCACGTTATGTCTTCCCGGCAACATCAACTGTATGCCCTCAATATTGACTTTATGATCAGTATAATCAAATAAGAAATTTGACCCTTCAATTCTTATATTATCACCCCTAACCGGCGAATTACCTCCTGCGCTATAACTTATACCATCAATAGGCAAGCCATTTTTAACGAACAATGCACCACCGGCCTTTAATTGCGACGCAAACAAACAGAACGATTCACTGAGCTGGGCAGCATCACCATAAATATCCAAATGATCCGCATCCATTGACGTAATCACAGTGATATCCGGGTGCAAAGTCAAAAAAGAACGATCGTATTCATCAGCTTCAACTACAACCACATCATTATTACCAATCAAAAAATTAGTATTATAATTAGTGGCTATTCCGCCTAAAAACGCGGTACATCCATATCCGGTGTCCGTCAGGATATGCGCAATAATACTTGAAGTTGTAGTTTTCCCATGTGTTCCGGCTACTGCGATACAGAACTGTCCTTTACTGATAATACCCAGAACTTCAGACCGCTTCCGCATTTTCAGTCCATTTTCTCTAAAATACCTTATAATTTCAGAATTTTTAGGAATAGCAGGAGTATAAACAATCAGATTCTTGTTACTGTCAATCAGAAAATCAGCGGGTATTGCCCCCTTGTCATCGTCATAAGTAACTGAAACCCCCTCCTCTTCCAGAGCCATTGTCAGATGCGTACGTGTTTTATCATAGCCGAAAACTTTGCACCCCCTGCTCATGAAATAACGGGCGACCGCACTCATACCAATCCCACCTATTCCAATAAAATAAACCCTTTGAATGTTTTTCAGTTCCATTATTACCTGCCCTCCTTCCTGGTTAAATTCAAAACCTGTTTTGCAATAATGTTGTCTGCATCCGGAAGGGCCATTTTGCCAATATTCTCAGAAAGCATTTTGCTCCTATTCTCGTCTTTTAACAGATTCAGAGCCTCTACAATAAGCGCATCTTCCGCAGAACGGTCCGAAATTAAAACTGCCGCGTTGTTTTTAACTAAAGCCAGCGCATTCTTGGTTTGATGATCTTCCGCTACATTTGGAGAAGGAACCAAAATAACCGGCTTTTTAATGATACAAAGTTCAGCGATTGTCCCGGCACCTGCCCTTGAAATGATCACGTCCGCAGCAGCATATGCCATGTCCATTTTATTCAAAAATTCCAGAATACGAACATTTGGATGAAAATTCGGGCCCAGTCTTTCGATAATTCCTTTATAATAATATTTCCCTGTCTGCCATACCAGCTGCACATCCTCTCTGATCAATTTGGAAATATGTTTTTCGACGCTTTTATTTAATGTCCCCGCACCCAGACTTCCGCCAGTAACCAAGATTGTTTTTTTAAGCGGATCAAGCTTAAGCAGCTCCGCTCCGGCATGATGCTTATTAAAGATGTCAACAACATCCTTTCTTACAGGGTTTCCCGTTTTCAGCAAAGTAGCCGATGGAAAAAACTGATCCATTCCATCAAAAGCAACGCAAACCTTCGCTGCTTTTTTGCCCAACCATTTATTAGTGATACCGGCATAAGAATTTTGTTCCTGTATCAAATAAGGAACGCCCTTTAACGATGCTGCAAACAACACCGGGGCAGAAGCATATCCACCCACGCCGACAACCACGTCAGGTCTGAAATCATCAATAAGCTGCATCGCCTTTCTAAGGCTTCCCAGCATTTTAAACGGCAGAGTCAGGTTTTTGGCGATAGACCCCCTCTGGATTCCGCTGATGTTTAAACCGACAATTTTATAGCCTGCAGCCGGAACTTTTTCCATTTCCATTCTGCCGGTTGCCCCAACAAATAAAATATCACATCCAGGCTCAATGCGTCTAAGCGCATTAGCAATGGATATAGCCGGAAATATATGTCCGCCTGTCCCTCCACCTGAAATTATAATCCTTGTTGGTTCCATTATTTTCTTAATTATGCCATTGCCGGTATCTCACCGATAATTATTTTTTTATTGCTGTCATGTTCTTCCACATCTCTGCTCACGCTCAATATGATTCCAAATGCTATACTCGTGAATAACAACGATGTCCCTCCCATACTTACCAGGGGCAGTGGAACACCTGTAACAGGGCCCAACCCGACCGCAACTGCCATGTTAGCAAAAGCCTGTATAGTGAGACTAAAGCTTAAACCCGCAGCCAGCAAAGCCCCAAAAGCTTTAGGAGCTTTAGTTACAATTTTTATACACCGGTAAAGCAATATCAGGTACAGCACCATTACAGTAATGCCCCCGATAGTACCATACTCTTCGATGATCATTGCAAAAACAAAATCTGAATATGGATGCGGCAGAAAATTCTTCTCTATGCTGTTGCCGGGTCCTTTACCGAAAAACCCACCGGAAGCCAAAGCAATTTTTGAGTGGTCAGACTGAAATGTTTTGTCAGAATTCTGCAGTTCAGGATGCAGGTATGTATTGATACGGGACTTGTACACTTCTCTTCTCGGGCCTAAAAAAGCCACAAACACTAACAATATAAATCCGCCGGCACATACCAGCAAAATCTGCTTGATACTGATCCTTCCGATGATCAGCAGCAGAATACTTACTCCGAACAGCATTAGTGCCGTAGATAGATTGGCCCATGCTATCAAAACAAACACAACACAAACCGAGCCCATTATCGGGACAAATGCTTCCTTTACATTCTTTATATTTTCCTGTTTCTTCGTGAGCATTCTAGCCAGAAAAGTAATCAAAGCCAGTTTAGCCAAATCTGAGGTTTGGAACGTCAAACCTATCACCGGTATTTTTACCCAGCGGGAAGCTTCATTTACGTTAGCCCCAAAAATGAGCGTATACACCAGCAAGGGAATGGTAATGAGCATTAATATTTTAGAGATCCCGGCATAATACCGGTAGTCCAGCAGGTGCGCAATGTATATCATTGCAATACCGATCAGCACAAAAATAACATGTTTAGTGAGCAATAACTTTTCCACGCCCACACCTCTTTTGAAGGCCAGTGTACTGGTGGAACTATACACGACCATAATAGAAATTATAGACAACAAAATAATGATCAGCCAGATCCAGCGATCACCTTTTGTCTTATCCAGAAGTGTATTAATTGCAATCATAAATTATAATTCTTTAACAGCCGCCTTAAACTGGTTGCCCCTGTCTTCGTAATTCTTAAATAAATCAAAACTTGCACAGGCAGGCGACAACAGTACTGTGTCCCCTTTTTTTGCAAGGTGATAGGCCACCTGTACAGCTTCATGTGCTGAAAATGTATTGACAATAATTTCTACATCGTCTTCAAATGCTTCATGAATTCGCTTATTGTCTTTTCCCAGGCATATAATGGCCTTGACCTTCTGATGAACCATATCTTTCAACATACTATAATCATTACCTTTATCAACGCCGCCCATAATCAGGATCACATCGGTCCCGACACTTTCCAGAGCATACCATGTAGAATTTACATTTGTAGCCTTCGAATCATTGATATAGTCTACACCAGAAATTTTGGCAACATGTTCCAGCCGGTGTTCAATATTTTTGAAATCGCCCATACTCTCCCGGATGGTAGTATTGCGGATGTCTAATACTTTAGCTACTATGCCAGAAGCCATAGAGTTGTAAATATTATGCTTACCCTGTAGGGCTAACTCTGTTATGGACATGGTCAATTGATCGTTAAGGTTTATATTTATATGTATGTTGTTGTTCTCCAGATATGCTCCATTTTCAATCTTTCTTCTGATGGAGAATGGATATTTCTTCGACTTTATCTGATCATGATTCAGAACTTTCAATGTTTCCTCATCGTCTGCGCAGAAAATGAAAGTATCTTCCGCAGTTTGATTCCTGGTTACCCGCATTTTTGATGCAGCATAATTGTCAATTTTATAGTCATACCTGTCTAAGTGATCAGGTGTGATGTTTAGCAGAACAGCAATATTTGCTCTGAAATCAAACATATCATCCAGCATAAAACTCGACAGTTCCAGCACAAACCAATCAAATTCTTCAGCCGCCACTAAAGCCGCGAAGCTATTTCCAATATTACCGGCAAGCCCTACCTTTAATCCCGCGCGATTCAAAATATGATAAGTCAGCATTGTAGTTGTCGTCTTGCCGTTTGACCCCGTTATGCAGATGGTTTTAGCATTTGTATACCTCTTAGCAAACTCGATTTCCGATATAACAGGAATGCCTTTTCTCTTTATTTCTTTAACTATTCCTGCCGTATCAGGGATACCCGGACTTTTAATCACTTCCGCCGCGTCTAAAATCCGGTCCTGTGTATGTTGGTTCTCTTCAAACAGGATCTTCAATTCCTTTAAACTTTCTTTATACTGATTGCCTATAGTTCCGAAGTCCGACACAAAGACATCAAACCCCTTCTTCTGAGCTAAAATCGCTGCTCCTACACCGCTTTCACCGGCACCTAAAACCACTATTTTTTGCCGCTCCATTATCTTAGTTTTAAAGTGACGATAGTGATAATAGCCAGCAATATCCCTATGATCCAAAACCGTGTTACGATCTTAGCCTCGTGATACCCTTTTTTCTGATAGTGGTGATGTAGCGGTGCCATCAGGAAAACCCTGCGTCCCTCCCCGTATTTCCTTTTGGTATATTTAAACCATCCTACCTGCAGCATAACGGAGATGTTCTCGATCAGAAATACCCCGCAGAGTACCGGGATCAGCAGCTCTTTGCGGATCATGATCGCAAAAGCGGCTATAACCCCACCTATTGCAAGACTTCCGGTATCGCCCATAAACACCTGTGCAGGGTAAGAGTTGTACCATAGAAATCCAACACATGCACCTACAAATGCCCCCGCAAATATCATCAGCTCCCCCGAATTGGGTATATACATGATATTCAGGTAATCAGCGATGACAGTATTACCGGATACATAAGCCAGTAAACCCAGTGTAACCCCAATTATGGCAGAAGTACCCGTCGCCAGACCATCTATTCCATCGGTAATATTAGCCCCATTAGAAACAGCGGTCACAATGATGATCACAACCAGTAAGAAAACAAAAACCGCATACTTCTCATATCCGGGACCTAAAAACTTAAGAACCTTAGCGTAGTCAAACTCATTATTTTTATAAAAAGGCACATTGGTCAACGTGGATTTTACATCCTGGGTATAATAAAAATGTTCTCCCTTCTGCCTCAACACCATAGGCGCCTTAGCTGTTAAAATGCCAGCATCGTCGACAGTTTGCCGGACTACGATATTTGGATTGAAATACATGGTCCAGCCGATAATTACAGCAAGCCCAACCTGGCCAACAATCTTGAACCTGCCGGCCAGACCTTCTTTATTTTTTCTGAATACCTTAATGTAATCGTCTACAAAACCAATTACACCCATCCATATCGTTGTCACGATCATGAGTATGACATAAATATTTGAAAGATTGGCCAATAATAAGGTCGGGACTAAAATTCCGAGCAAAATCATGATCCCACCCATAGTTGGAGTACCCTGCTTCTGCATTTGCCCTTCAAGGCCAAGATTCCTTACCGTTTCCCCAACCTGCATTTTCTGCAGGTAATTGATAATTCTTCGTCCGTAAACCGTCGTGATGATCAAAGAGATGATAACAGCTAAAGAGGTACGGAAAGTGATGTATTGAAATACTCCCAGTCCCGGAAAATCGTAATGGCGATTCAGATATTCAAATAAATAATACAACATTAGCTGATTAGGTTAAATTGTTCGGTTAATATCTCTTTATCGTCAAAATGGTTTCTAACTCCATTGATTTCCTGGTATTTTTCATGACCTTTTCCCGCAAGGAGAATAATGTCTCCCGGTTTGGCCAGAAGACAAGCAGTTTTAATGGCCTCTTTTCTGTCCAGTATGACTAAGGTCTTACGCCTGTTTGTAGGTGAAACGCCAGCTTCCATATCATTCACAATTACCTGCGGATCTTCTGTTCTTGGATTGTCAGATGTCAGGATAACTTTATCACTCCAGTCACAGGCCACCTGCGCCATGACCGGTCTTTTACTTTTATCCCTGTCACCCCCGCAGCCAATTACAGTAATCACCTGCTCATTTCCCTTTCTTATATTTTGAATGGTGCTCAGGACATTCTGTACAGCATCAGGGGTATGTGCGTAATCCACTATCCCTATGATTTTCTGAGGCGACAGGATATAGTCAAATCTTCCCTCCGCACCGTCAAGGTTACTTAATATGGTCAACACATCAAGCGGATCCTGTTCGAGCAGCATTGCCGTACCATAAACAGCAAGCAAATTATAAGCGTTAAAAGAACCGACCAGCTTAAAGAAAACATCAGCACCGTTAACATCCAGATGCAATCCTCTAAAACTATTTTCGATAATCCTGGCCTTGAAATCAGCCAGTTGCTTCAAGGCATAGGTTTTCTTTGATGCCCTGGTATTTTGCAGCATCACCATGCCATTTTTATCGTCGGT
Source organism: Pedobacter ginsengisoli (assembly GCF_030244015.1). Lineage (GTDB taxonomy): Bacteria > Bacteroidota > Bacteroidia > Sphingobacteriales > Sphingobacteriaceae > Pedobacter > Pedobacter ginsengisoli. The sequence continues at coordinate 285,864 of NZ_JASSYX010000001.1, read as the reverse complement.
ATTCGTTAGCGCAAACGCTGATTTCGGCAACGAATCAAAAAATTGCTTCTTAGCCTTAAGGTAATTGTCAAAAGTTAAATGAAAATCTAAATGGTCGTGGGTTATATTGGAAAACACGCCTCCTGAAAAAGTCAGGCCCGCAATCCTGTGCTGAACTATTGCGTGGGAGCTGACCTCCATAAAGCAATAACTGCAGCCGGCATCCACCATGTCTTTCAAAAGCTTATTCAAAGCTATCGGATTGGGCGTAGTGTGTGTAGCCGGAATAACCTGCTCATTAATGTGATTCTGCACCGTAGATATTAACCCGCTCTTAAACCCTAATCCACGAAAAAGCTTAAACAATAAAGTAGCAATAGTAGTCTTACCGTTTGTCCCGGTAATTCCAATTAACTTTAATTTCGAAGCCGGATTTTCACAAAAATTAGCAGCCATGATCCCCAGGGCGACAGCGCTGTCTGCAACAGCAATATAAGTAACTGATGCCTTGAGCTCCCGAGGGACTTGCTCACAAATTACGACAGATGCTCCTTTTTCAATGGTTGAAGAAATGTAATCATGCCCATCAGACAAAGTTCCCCTGATGGCAAAGAAAACATCGCCTTCCCGTACCTGGCGGGAATCGAAAACCAATTCACTGACTTCCCTGTTGGTTGTACCAATGAGGTTGGTTATTGCTATTCCATATAATAATTCCTGCAGCTGCATCTTATTGTAATTCTATTTGCACTAACAATCCCCTTCCAATTTTACTGCCGGCCAGTATAGACTGCCCCATCACTTTTCCGCTTCCTTTTACCCTTGTCTTTAAACCGGCATTTCCAAGAAGATATAGTGCATCTTTAAGTCCCATTCCCTTAACATTAGGCATGACACCTTTCAACATGCTCAGGTCTTCGTATACTACTCCGTTATTGGTATCAACAGCATTAAAATAATCTGATTTGGCAGCATAAAGTGTTTTAATCCCAAACGCATTATACACTTTTTTCACAGCCTTACTTTGTCCGGCCTTCGCCTCCGGATTTTGGGTGTTCCCAACCAGATGTTCTTCAACAGCATTGTACATTTGAGCATCTCTCGCGTAAATGCGGTCTGCAATCTCTCTAAAAGGCGGGCCTGCAACTGCAGCTGCGTAATATGCACCCTTCGGTTCATTGATCACCACAATCAGTGAATACTTTGGATTATCGGCCGGAAAATAACCACAAAAAGAACTCTGGTATTGCTTTTTAGCATAGCCTTTGTTGTCATCAGCAACTTGGGCAGTACCAGTCTTACCGGCAATCTTATAAAACTTTGATGCCAGACTTTTGCCTGTTCCTTCAGTGAATACACCCTCCAGCATTGCTCTTAACTTTCCTAAAGTTGCATCTGAACAGATCTTCTCGTTAATGACCCGGGCCTTAAACTGTTCAATAGGGTTCCCGAGTTTTCTGATCTCTTTTACGAAGATGGGTGCGACATATTTTCCATTGTTGGCGACTGCGTTGTAAAACGAAAGCATTTTCAACGGAGTCAGTTGCATTTCGTAGCCATAAGCCATTTGAGCTAGCGTCATATTCTTATTCCAGCTTTTGTTGTTTGGATTTTTCACAACCGGCTGGGCCTCACCAGGAATTTGCAGACCTAGTTTTTCGTTCAAATGCCATCTATATAAATGGTCTGTAAAGGCGGATTGATCATTTCTATAATGTGTGTTGACCATTTGCGCTATGGCCGCATTGGAAGATTCGGTAAATGCCTTCTTTACCGTGACTACACCGATACTTCCATGCGAATCCTTGATCAGCTTGCCAGGAACCTGATAGTTACCGGTTCCGATCATCGAGTTTGTATCCACCTTTTCATCTTCGAGCAAAGCCATATAGGATGCCAGTTTAAAGGTCGATCCCGGATCCTGATTTCCGGCAATCGCATAGTTAAAAGTTTCCTTGTACTCTCCCTTAGCTACCCTGGTATAATTTGCAATTGCCCTGATTTCGCCGGTCGCCACTTCCATCAGAATAACGGCACCATGATGTGCATCACTAAGTTTTAACTGTTTTTCCAGCGCATTCTGCGCCAGGTCCTGCATGTTAATATCTATCGTAGAAATGATATCTGCCCCTTCTTTCGGGGCAATTTCGGCTTCGTCATTAACCGGCATCCAGACGCCTCCGGATATCCTTTGCACAAGCCTTTTTCCGCTTTCTCCGTTAATATACTCACCAAATGCACCCTCCAGGCCTACACCATTGCTTACATTTTCATTTTTATATCCTATTGTTCTTGCCGCAAGGTATTTAAACGGCAAAATCCGCTTATTCTGCTGAACAGCGATCAAACCGCCCGTATATTTTCCCACGTTAAAAAGCGGGAATGTCCGGATCGTCTTTAACTCCTGATAACCAACCTTTCTTCTAATTAATAAATAACGGGCACTGTCCCTCCTCGCAGCCCTCAGATATCGGGAATATTCTTTTGCAGACTTATCCTTAAAAAACCTGGAAAGACTAAATGCCAAAGAATCAACCTTACTGTCAAACAACTCCTTATCACTTATACCCCCAGCGTAGGTATCCATCCGCAGTTCATACTCAGGTATCGAAGTAGCGAGCAAACTTCCGTCCACAGAATAGATATTCCCCCTGGCAGCTTCCACAGAGACATACTTTGTAGAGAGACTATCGGCCATGGCACGCCATTTCTGTCCCTCTACAAATTGTACGTCACAAAGCCTGACCAGTACTGCCACGGCAAACAGCACGATCAGCCCAAAAGACAAATAAACACGCAATAATATGTTTGCTCTGATACTCATTATTGGTTGTTGTTAACTAGTATTTTTTTTGGCGGCTCAGTCAATTCTTTAATTCCCAGGGTGTCTACTTTTTTAGCAACCTCAGTAAGCTTGCTTTTAAACATCAGATCAGCCTTAAGCGACTTATATTCCCAGCTCAATTCCTTAACTTCCTTATTTAACTGATCGATCTTTCTGATATTTTTAATGGCCATGTGACTGTTGGCGATATACAGCATACACAACATGGATAAAAATATGATGTAGGGAAGCATCTGAGTAGCATACTCCTTGCTTACGACCCCTTCAGTAAACAGCTTCTTAAAGAATAAATTTTCACTTTCCGGTGTACTTTTCTTCACCTTCAGTTCAATTTCCTCTTCCATTTCAGGCTCATCATCAATATGTTCTCTGAACCGGTTATTCATATCTTTTCCCCAATTCTTAATTTTGCACTTCTTGCCCTGCTGTTGCGTTCCAGTTCGGCAGCATCTGCCGTCACCGCTTTTCTGGTGATGACTTTAAATGGCTTTTGCTCATTTCCAAAAAAATCCTTTTCCACTTCCCCTCTGAATTTGCCTTTAGCCAAAAAATTCTTTACAGGCCTGTCCTCTAAAGAATGATAAGACATGACCACCAAACGGCCGCCGCTTTTCAATACATCCGCAGTTTGCACTAAAAAATCTTCCAGCATTTTAATCTCGGCGTTCACTTCGATCCTTAATGCCTGAAACACCTGTGCCATATATTTATGCTCTTTACCTTTTGGAATGTGCGCAGCCGCAACCTTTTTGAAATCGGAAAGTGTCAGGATAGGCTGATCAACGCGACCAGAGACAATGGACCTGGCCAGCGATTTAGCATTTTTTACCTCCCCGTATATCCCAAAGATCCTGTGAAGCTGATCCTCCGAATAGGTATTCAGTACATCAGCTGCAGTTAATGAACCCTGCTTGTCCATACGCATATCCAGAGCAGATTCGAATCTTGTTGAAAATCCCCTTTCAGGCTCATTAAACTGATGCGAAGAAACACCCAGATCAGCCAAAATGCCATCAACAGACCTATAACCCAGCAGACGAAGATTATTCTTAAGAAAGGCGAAATTCTGATCTACAAAATGGAAACGCGGATCGTCTATCTTATTCCTCTGGGCATCGGGATCCTGATCAAAAGCAATCAGCACACCATCTTTGCCTAAATTTTTAAGAATCTCTCTCGAATGTCCCCCGCCACCGAAAGTAACATCAACATAAACACCGTCAGGCTTCAGGTTTAGCCCATCGATGCACTCCTTTAACAAAACAGGAACATGATAGCTATTCTCCATCTTCCCTCCTGTTCTTACCACCCATAACTTCAGCCGCCAGCAGCGCAAAATCAGCAGGATCTTTATCAAATAAAGAATCGTATGCTTTTTTGGACCAAACCTCTATTTTATCGATCTGACAAGCCAATACCAGTTCGGCATTTATTTCGATACCGGCAGACTCCATTAAAGTTTTAGGTAAATTCACCCTGCCAGTGGCATCCAGGACCAATTCTGTAGCACCCCTGGTAAATAAACGGATAAATTCTCTTGTCTTCGGTTCGTACGGATTCAGCTTACTCAAATCCTCCACTATCTTTTCCCATACTTTTTTAGGGTAGATCACCAGGTGTTTCTCAAAACCGCGGTTAATCACAAGTCCCTCTTGCTCAACATTAGGCAATTGTCTTTTCAGACTCGAAGGCACCATCAGGCGTCCCTTCGCATCCAATTTACAATCAAACTCTCCTAACAATTGAACCATAATAATATGTGCACTTTTTATGTAGTGTAAAAATAGGTACTTCTACCACTTTTTACCACATCCTACCACAAAAAGTTTTCCACATATTAAAATGCTACCACTTTACCCCATTTTTGATTCAAAAACCCACTAAACCGCAGTGGGAGAAGGTGGTAAAAAAAACAGGCGTTTCGTAAAAAACGAAACGCCTGTCCTTAAAACTAATCAAATTGATTAATCATTTATTGCTTTGACACCAGGCAATTCTTTACCCTCCATGTACTCCAGTAACGCACCGCCACCTGTTGATACATAACTCACCTGATCTTCTAAATTGAACTTAGCGATTGCCGCAGCAGAATCACCACCGCCGATCAGGGAAAATGCCCCATTGTTTTGAGTAGCAGCCACTACAGCATCAGCTATAGCACGTGTTCCCTGCTCAAAATTAGCCATCTCAAACACGCCCATCGGTCCGTTCCACAACAAAGTTTTAGATTCTGCGACCACTTTAGAAAACAATTCTACCGTTTTCGGGCCGATATCAAGACCCATCCAGTCCGCCGGGATCTGACCAGCATCAACATTTCCTTTTTGTGCGTCATTATCAAACTTGTCAGCGATGACCGTATCCACAGGCAAAATTAAATTTACACCTTTCGCTTTAGCTTTTTCCATCAGCTCCAAACACAATTCCATCCTGTCAGCTTCCAGCAATGAAGTTCCGATTTCTCCTCCCTGAGCCTTGGCAAAAGTATAGGCCATACCACCACCAATGATCAGGTTATCCACTTTATCCAGCAGACTTTCAATCAGCAAAATTTTATCTGACACCTTGGCGCCGCCCATAATTGCAGTAAATGGTTTATCAGCCCCATGATTGACTTTCTCCGCATTTTTCAATTCCTCAGCCATCAGATAGCCAAAATATTTGTCCTTAGGAAAAAATTCAGCCACAATCGCGGTGGAAGCATGCGCCCTGTGCGCAGTACCAAAAGCATCGTTTACATAAACATTTCCAAGGGCAGCCAGTTTCTCAGCAAAATCCCTGTCCCCTTTTTCTTCTTCTTTGTAAAAGCGCAGGTTTTCAAGCAGAAGGACCTGTCCCGGGCTTAGATTTTTTGACTTTTCAACCGCCTCAGCCCCAATGCAGTCATCGGCAAACTTCACTTCCAGGTCAAGCATCCTTGACAAATCACCAAGAATGTGCCTCAAAGAGTATTTATCTTCAGGACCGCCTTTCGGCCTTCCCAAATGAGACATCAATATCACGCTTCCGCCATCATTAAGAATCTTATTAATTGTCGGCAGTGCTGCACGCATTCTTTTGTCATCAGTAATATTAAACTCTTTATCCAAAGGGACATTAAAGTCTACTCTGACTAAAGCCTTTTTATTGGCAAAATTGCATTGATCTATTGTTCTCATTCTTTAATTTTTGTTTTGTATCGATTGGTTTAAAATTACGGGCTCCAACCCTTGTTTGGTATCGTGCCAAATATAAGAACCATTAGCGGATGTCCATGCGGAAAAGCAAAATTTATCTAACCATTGCTTTTGATGATCTTCTCAACGACATCAACCAGACGGGCCGAATATCCGGATTCATTGTCATACCAGCCCACCACTTTTACCAGGTCGCCCACTATAGAAGTAAGCTGACTGTCAAAGATGCAGGAATGGGGATTATCCAAAATATCAACCGATACTATCGGATCCTCAGTATACTCCAGAATTTGGTTCATTTCCAGCTCTGACGCTCTTTTGAAAGCCTGATTGATTTTTTCTATGGTAGTTTCGGTTTTAAGAATACAGGTAAAATCCGTTAAGGATCCGTTCAGAACCGGAACCCTGATCCCAGCCCCGCCCAATTTACCATCCAAATGAGGAAATATATTGGTAATGGCTTTTGCCGCTCCTGTACTGGTTGGAATAATGGAGGCAGAAGCCGCCCTTGCTCTGCGCAAATCCTTATGGGGGGCATCGTGAAGGTTCTGGTCTCCCGTCATTGAATGTACCGTAGTGATATATCCGTCCAGGATGCCCCAATTGTCATCCAGTATTTTTACCATCGGCGCCACATTGTTTGTAGTACAGGATGCATTGGACAGCACTTGCGCTTTCAGGTCGACCTGCTCATCATTTACCCCAAGTACTACCATTTGTACATCCTTATCTCCGCACGGCGCAGACAGCAGTACCTGTTTTGCACCGGCTTGCAAGTGGAGCTCTGCTCCTGCCCTGCTTGCAAATTTACCCGTCGACTCCAGTACCAGGTCAACTTTCAATTCCTTCCAGGGCAGGTTTTCAGGATTAGGTTCAGCATAAACAAGAATCTTTTTGCCATTAATGACCAGACCGTCTTTTTCGGCACTGACCGTACCTTTGAAACCTCTGTGCACCGTATCATACTTAAAAAGGTGGGCCAAAGCGGCCGGATCACCCAGATCGTTTATGGCTATAATATTGATGTTTTTTTCAATAGCAGTACGCAAAAATATGCGTCCTATCCTTCCAAAACCATTAATTGCGATGTTCATTTTCCTTGTTTTGCTCTGGCTGCAAAAGTACCGATATTCTGAGTAGCAACGTTAATTTTACCTTGGGAAATGACATTTCTTAAAGTATTGTCCGGAACAGCTGTGCCCTTACCCCAAAACCTGCAGCGCACCCATACCTGACACGGAACTTAGCCGGGGTTGACAAGTTCGAGACCCTATCAACCCCGGGTGTGATGTGTATCGGATATGGGTGTGCTGCGTTTATGAGGTTAAGGCAGATACTACCTAGTGTTAATGCAGGTGCATTAGCAACAAATCACAAACGCCGGCGGGTATCCCTGCTTAGTCGGCTAGTTGAAAGCTGATATTCTGAATTGCTTTAACTTCCGGATCTTTTTTAGAAAAACTGCACGCAACGGTCTGGGAATTTGATGATCTGAAAGGATTCTGTAGTCATGCACCCACGACATCAAAACATTCAGGAGCGGTCCGTTACTCATGCCGCCCTTCCTCATGTATACCAGTGTTTTGTCAATACATACTGCCTCGATCTGCTTCCTGTATAGCAAATTTAATATGAAATCGTAGTCTCCGCAGGTACCGTAATTCAGCGCATAAAAAGTATTGCCCTCAAGTGCGCTTTTTTTGACATAAAAAGTGGGATGCGGCGGCATCCAGCCATTTTCAAGACAGCTGCGAAAATAAGGCTTTGATTTCCATTTTCTTCTTATGACTCCCCGCCCATCTCTGGAGACATAATTAAGATGTCCGTAAACAGCGTCGCAATCGCCAATCTTGATACGATCAGCAATGGCCGATAAAACATTATCATCCGCAAGCTTATCATCAGCGCTTAATATTCCCAATATATCTCCCTCCGCGATTGCTATTCCTTTATTTAAAGCGTCGTACATTCCGAGATCAGCCTCACTTAAGACAAAAGTTCTACAATCTTTATGTTTTTCTATAACATCGAGAGTCCCGTCTACCGACCCTCCGTCAATAATAATATGCTCCAAATTTCTATAACCCTGACTCTGGACGGAGATCATACAATCCTCTATATATCCCACACAATTTAAAACAGCAGTTATTATTGTGACTTTCATATTAATATATATATTTGCCACAATGATAGTAAAATCAACCATAAATAACAATTACAAATATTTTGAAGTAATTATCAATATTTTAAAGGAAAAATAAAGATTTTGATTTTCCACATCAAATTTTGATAGACTGCACAGAATTGCTTATTCAATAATAGAAACTGAATGCAAAAAGAAATCGCCAGGGTTACCCATTTTCAGATGCCAGGAAACATTAGCTACAGGAAAGTAGGGATGATCGTCCTTAGCAGATGGTATTGGTTAGTTGGGTCGTTGCTTCTTGGCCTGCTTGCAGGAACCATATATATCCATTATCAGCAACCATTATATTCAGCTTCCGCATCTGTAAAAGTTGAGGAAAAACGTTCGGAACTATCCGAACTCATAAATGTCAGGAACATCTATGACCGGACGAATAAAGCAGAGTCAGAACGATTTATACTTAAATCGAGAAATGTCCTGCAGCAGGCCCTGGCCTCGATTCATTACGATATCGCCTATTTCAAAAAGGAGAGATTCCGCATTATAGATGTCTATCCGGAAAAGCCCCTGCGCATACACATTATTAAGAGCAATGAAGGACAAAATGCAAATTCCGATTTTGAATTTGAACACATCAATAAGGACGGGTATCAATTGACCTTTTTAAACGGGGGTCAAAAACAATCAAAATATTTCGAATATGGCAAAACAGTTTGTGCAGGTAATTTCGAATTCAAAATTGAAAGGCCCGCAAGTATTTTAAAAGAAAAAATATACATCTTCAGGATTAACGCTGCTGAAAAGTCATTACGAAAGCTTGTAAATGAGCTGAGTATCGAAGACACAGAAAATACCAATATTATAAATCTAAAGATTACCGCAGCAAATCCTTATTTCGCAAGGGACATATTGAACGCAATCCTCTGTCAGTACCTCAAATTTGACAAATTACAACGGGCAGCTTCTGTGATTCAAACTGAAACTTTCATCGGTTCTTTATTGGATACAATGTCTGAAGCAGTAACGGCATCCGGACAGGCGATCCAGAAATTTAAAAAAAATAACGGCTTATTAACTATTTCTTCGGCTTTAAACACGACTTCCAACCTTTTAACTACGCTTGAAACCCAGAAACATGCCCTGGGTATTCAGACCATAATGGTAACCGAATTTGAAAAAAGCCTGCATAAACCCGGGGGGCCGGATAACCTGAACTACGGCCCGCAAGACATTTCAGATCCACAACTGAACATTTTAATATCCAAATGCAATGATCTGATTATTAAGAAACAACAACTGCTCAATTTTTATACTGTAAGTTCACCCGAAGTAAAAAGGACCAGTGAAGAGATCAACACATTTACGCAAGCCATTGGCAATAACATATCCTCAAAACTTAAGAACAATATTAAGACACATGCCTTACTAAATATACAAATTGACAGCATCCGCAATAATCTTATTGGCCTGCCAAAGACAGAGCGGGAACTCATAAATTTACAATCCAGATTTGATGTTAACCAAAAAATATACAATTATCTCTCTGAAAAACAGCTGGAGGCGCAGATTTCCAGAGCCGCAGTAACCTCAGGCGCTGTTATTATCGACAATGCAGTCCTCCCTGCAGAAGCGATATCACCAATTCCTCTAAAAGTTTATACTTCATCTGTACTCATCAGCCTTGTTCTTGGAGTAAGCCTGATCTTTTTCCTGCGGATATCTGATTCCTGCATCTATACAAGGCAGGGGATTGAAGAATATACTGACGTCCCTGTAATCGGGATCATTAGAAAATATTCATCCGGAGAAAGCGGGGAAAAAATTCCCATACTAAACGATTTGAGATCAATTTTTACGGAATCAGTAAGATCAGTCAGAAGTAATTTAAGTTTCCTGGCATCAGGGAAAAAAAACAAGATCATATGCATTACTTCCGAGGTCTCCGGTGAAGGCAAGTCATTTGTATCGTTAAATATTGCAGCATCACTCACGCTGGTTAAAAAGAGCGTACTGTTAATCGCAACAGATATGAGAAAGTCAAAACTCCATCACGCATTCGATCTCAGTAACAATATGGGGTTAAGCCAATACCTCTCTGACCAAAGTGATTTAGAAAGCATCATTAAACGAACCTCCCTGCCCGACCTTGACTTTATACCATCTGGCCCAATCCCTCCAAATCCTGCAGAACTGCTGCACAGCCTGAAAATGGAACAGCTGTTAAAAAAAATGGAGGCCAGATACGATTTTATCATCCTTGATTCTGCCCCTGTTGGTTTGGTAACAGATGGAAAACCGCTGATTAAAATGGCTGACATCAACCTCTTTATTTTACGTTATGGTGTTTCCCGGCATTATTTTGCGCTGAGTCCCAAAACCCTGGAAAAAGAATTTGGCGTCTCCAATTTCGCCATCATTTTAAATGACTATAAAGAAGATGGTTATCGCGGTAGTTTCTATAAGGAAAAACAAACGACAGGCTCCTATTACTATCCAAATCAAACATATGGCGCATATCATAAAGAATATCTTCGGTCATGAATGAGACAGCAAAAGTTTTATTTCTGGCATTAAATACATTTGACAGTACTGGCGGTGTCCAAAAAGTCTGCAGAACATTATGTTACTGTTTTAAGGATATCCTTGGCCGCAATTTCAATGCATTCTGTCTTCACGGAGAAAAATCCGACCCAAAATATATTAACAGTTTGCAGTTCAAAGCTTTTAAGGGCAGTAAAATCGCATTTACATTCAATTCTCTGATCACCGGGGTAACCAGTCCGGCAATCATCATCAGCCATATCAATTTGATTTCAATCGCATTACTCATCAGGGTTTTCAACAAAAGATCTAAAATTGTCATGCTTGCTCATGGCACCGAAGTCTGGAGAAATTTACCAATATGGAAAAAATGGTTTATTAAGAGACATGTACACATCTGGTCTGTGAGCAATTATACCAAACAAATGCTTGACAAACGGCACCGCATTCGAAAATCCAGCTGCGTGATCAACAATTGCCTGGATCCTTTTCTTCAGCCCCCAGCCAATTTTGATAAGCCTGCGTATCTTATTGAGCGGTATGCCTTGTCTGAAGACCAGCCTGTATTGCTGACCATATGCAGGCTTAGTCAACACGAACATTTCAAGGGATACGATCAGGTGATCCTTCTGATGAAAAGTTTATCAGTTGATTTTCCTGACGTCAGGTACCTGCTTTGCGGCGAATCGGACCAACAGGAATTTGACCGGCTGAACCACCTCATTCTAAAGAATAGCCTTGGTCAAAGTGTCTCCCTTCCCGGTTTTATCCCTGAAGAAGAGCTTTTGGACCACTATCTACTGGCCGACATTTTTATCCTTCCCAGTCAAAAGGAAGGATTTGGGCTGGTACTTATAGAGGCTGCATTATGCGGCTGCCGCATCATTTCCGGAAATGCCGATGGCAGTTCCGATGCAATGCTCAAAGGGAAACTCGGGACAATGGTTAACCCAGCAGCTCAAAATGAGCTGTATCTGGCCATACGGCAAAATCTAACCTTTCAAAACGATGCACAAACTAGAAAAACAATGCAAACGCTGACGCTAAAGCATTTTGGCTATCCCCGATACAGAAGAAAAATTAAACATATGCTGTTCCGCTAGTCCGTCAGACTAATGAAACCATCACGATTAGGATAGCTTTCCACCAATGAAAAATATAAACAGATGAAGAACAACAATAGTCAATCCTGGACTATTCAGTCAACAAGATCAGTTACTGACTTTAAACTAAAACAAATATTGAATTACAGATACCTGATCTACTGCCTGGTGCACAGGGATATAACAGCATTATACAAACAGACCATACTTGGTCCGCTATGGCTTTTAATCCAGCCTTTGCTCACAACGGGCGTATTTACCCTCATTTTTGGGACGCTGTCAAAAATACCCGCAGACGGCATTTTCCGGCCGTTATTCTACCTGTCCGGCATCATCACATGGAACTATTTCGCCGAGTGTCTGAACAGGACATCAACTGTCTTTAAAGACAACAGGGTACTTTTTGAAAAAGTATATTTTCCACGGCTGATCATCCCGATAAGCATTGCACTTTCCCTTCTTTTCAGATTTTCGATCCAATTATTACTGCTATGTACAGGCATTTTCATTTTCCATGAACATGGCACCGACTTTCAATACAGGTGGACAATTGCTTTACTTCCGCTGATTACCCTCTTAATGGCCTTTCAGGGCCTGGGAATCGGAATTTTAATGGCCGCATTAACTGCAAAGTACCGCGATCTCACTTTTCTGCTGGCCTTTTCCATACAACTGCTCATGTATGCAACGCCGGTAATCTATCCGCTGTCTGCTGTCCCTGTCAACCTGAGATGGCTCATACTGGCGAACCCGATGACAGCCATCGTAGAAACCTTCCGGTTTTCTTTTTTTGGCAGCGGCAGCTTCAGCTGGATAAACCTGCTCGGGTCAGCTGCGACCACAATTGCACTGCTCTTTGCCGGACTCCTCGCCTTTCATAAGGCCGAAAAAAACTTTATAGACACGCTTTAATACCATGACGAAAATTGCCATAAAAGCAGAAAAAATCTCCAAAGCTTATTTTACGGATAAAATCGGCACAGGAACGGTTACCCGTGATTTTGAGCGCTGGCTTGCCGGGATCCGGGGAAAAGCCGACCCCTATTTGCCGGCAGAACCCAATTCTGAAAATAACTTCAATGCCTCCCAAAAAGTTTTCTGGGCACTAAAGGACATTAGTTTTGAGATTAACCAGGCTGAGGTTGTCGGCCTGGTCGGGCATAACGGTGCCGGAAAAAGCACATTACTGAAGATACTTAGCAGGATCACCACACCTACGTCTGGTAAAATCACCGGAACAGGACATATCATCAGCCTGTTAGAAACCGGTTCCGGCTTTCACCCGGAACTGACCGGGAGAGAAAACATACACTTAAACGGAGCAATGCTGGGCATGCGTAAATCAGAAATTAAAAGGGAAATAGATGCCATACTTTTTTTCGCAGAAGTGGAGAAATACATAGATGTTCCTGTAAAGCGGTATTCATCGGGGATGTATACCAGGCTGGCCTTCTCGATAGCAAGCCACCTCTATTCTGATGTCCTCATTATTGATGAAGTACTCGCCGTTGGTGACCATGCATTTCAGTTAAAATGTATAAAAAAACTAAAATCACTAAGCCGCGATGAGGGTAAAACGATTATCCTGGTGAGCCACAACTCGGAAAACATCAAGTCTCTATGCCATAAAGAGATCAAACTCACTAACGGACAACTGTCATGTCAATAAAACCCAGACTCGCAATAATTTGCACCCACCCGATCCAATATTACGTCCCGGTTTTTAAACAGCTGGCAGAGGTAATTGAATTAAAAGTATTTTACACTGCAGGAGAAAAAATCAGTTTCGACAAAGGTTTTGGACTAAATATTCAATGGGATATTCCATTGCTGGACGGCTACGATTTTCAATTTCTAATTAACAATGCAAGAAAACACAGCACAAGCCATTTTTTTGGAACAATAAATCCTGATGCGATTAGGAATGTCCAGCAGTTTGAACCCAGTCACATCCTTATCTTCGGATGGGCACATTACAGTCATTTTAAGATCTTAAATTATTTTAGCGGAAAAGTCAGAATATTATTTCGCGGGGACTCCACAGCACTCCGGCAACACCATCTGCTGAAATCGCTGACGAAGAAAGTAATATTGAAATACATATACAGCCGTGTAAATCACGCCCTTTATACCGGGATCAACAATAAGCGCTACTTCAAAAACTACGGGTTCAAAAACAACCAGCTCATTTTTGCGCCCCATGCAGTGGACAATAAACGGTTTGCCTGCACTAGGGCCACACTTCTCATCAGGGAAATATTTCAGATCAAAGAGAGCGAGATACTCATCTTATTTTCCGGAAAATTTACAGCAACTAAAAATCCTGAAATGCTCATCAAAGCTTTTTCAGCGCTTCAACTCACCAACACGCATCTCTTGCTAGTGGGAGATGGGCCATTAGCCGCCAATCTCAGAAGTGCGTACCAGCATGAGAAAATTCATTTTCTCCCTTTTCAAAACCAGTCAGATATGCCCGCAGTTTATCAATCCTGTGATCTGTTTTGTATGCCTTCCAAAAGTGAATCATGGGGTCTGGCCATTAATGAGGCAATGGCAGCAGGCAAAGCCATACTGGCTTCAGACATGGTCGGTTCAGCGGCAGACCTTATAAAACCTGCTAACGGAATGATCTTCCAAAGCAACAACATCGCGGACCTTAAACAAAAACTGGTCAAATTAACGCACAGCAAAGCCAAACTCACACAAAAAGGACAATCATCCAAAGTCATCATACAGAATTGGAATTTTGAAACACAAGTAAAAGGTATATTACGTGCGCTATCGATATAATTTAACCAAAAATGTAATTGTTCTTTTATACATTCCCTGGATCATCTCAGAGCTGGTCAGCTATCACCCTGTGCTGTCCTATTTTGTTGCCTGGCTGGGTTCATTTCTTATCTTCTATTTAACCATTGCCTCTCCGTTTAGTCAATTTAGCGCGGATCGTCCTAAAAGGCAGCAGGCCATGAGGCCAATTGTACTGATCCAGCTCATTTTTGCCGGCTTCATGTGCTGCACCTCTATTTTTTACTTTTTTGACCACCTCGGATACGAATACCTGACAGATATAAACGGGCAAGCCTTTCAGGCCGGCGAGCAAACAGCGAGAATTGCCAAATGTCAGCGTTTGGCATTGCTTGGTCACATTGCCCTTTCGACCGGGATTCTGTCAATGACCAAATACGCTCCGCCGGTGAAATATGGAGTCTCCGCTGCGCAGATTCTGCTGCTCATAAAAATCTGCATTCTGACACACCTCACCGCATCCTTTCTGACCCTAACCCCTGAACTCCTTCAGTTTAAACAGCCGCTGTTAAATATTGCACTCAGCTGCAGCGCATATCTTTTTATACTTGGAATCGCAGACAAACACCGATTTTGCATCCTTTTCGGAATCACTACATTTGGTTTAAATATCATCCCTGCTACACTCAGCGGTTTTAAAGAGGCTGTCATCCTTAATGTAATCCTGATCGCTTTCCTCGCTTATCCATATTTTAAAAGAACCGTTCTTGTACTTGCAGTTCCCGGCATTTATATTTTGTTGTATGTTTTACCCACGTTTACTACCGTGATCCGTAATCAATCGTGGATACAAAAAAAGACAAGGCAGCAGGCCGGTGCAAAAGCTTACCAGACTTTTTTTGACGAACACAATGAGAATGAGATCATCAGCAACAACTGGGAATTTCTGACCAATCGTTTCAGTGAAATCGGGATGTTTACAGTATACGTAAAGCAGGTGCCATCACAACATCCGTATTATGGATTGCAGATCATTGAAAATTCAATTACCGCCCTTGTCCCAAGGGCATTATGGCATGAAAAACCAAATACAGAACGTCTTGCCATGGAAAGGGTATATGAAGCCGGCGTTGCCAGCAGAGCCTCATCCGTTTCAGCCAAAACAAGGCCAGTAGTTGATGCCTATCTCATAGCCGGTCCCTCTGGTGTTTTCATTGCAATGCTCATTTATGGAATTCTGGCACAATCCATTTGCAACAGGGCGGAGAAATTATTTGGCGGATATGACCTGGGCTGCGTCGTCATTTTCAACAGTCTGTTCCAGTCATTGTGGCGTGGAAATACATTTGAATTCTTATTAAACAATATCCTCTATAGTTATATACTGATGATGATCATTCACTGGATTTTAAGAAGGACAAAGACATTAACACCTATATACTAATGAAAATAATACACATTACCCCTTCCTACAAACCTGCGTTTATCTATGGAGGTACCATTTCTGCTATTGCTCAATTGTGCGAGGCCTTAACCAAATCAAATCAGGACGTGGAAGTAATCACCACAACTGCCAACGGGAAAGAGGAGCTTTCTTTCCAGACTGCAAAAGCGCACACCATTGGCGGTGTCAGCATCACACATTTTAACAGGTATACCAAAGACCACACGCACTTTTCACCATCATTGTTATGGCATATGCTCAATACAACAACAAAAAACCAAAAAGAACTGATCATACATATTCACTCATGGTGGAACCTTACCTCCTTATTCTCCTGCCTGATTGCAAAATATAAAAACATACCAGTAGTACTTTCGCCCCGGGGTATGCTCAGCCCATACACGCTCGGCAACAGAAATAAGCTGTTTAAAGCGCTTATACATCTTCTTATTGGAAAAACACTGGTCAACTACTGCAAGATTCATGCGACCAGCGAAAAAGAGCACAAAGACCTTTTAAAGCTTCAAAATCAGACGAATATTACAGTAATACCCAATTTGGTACATTTCCCTTCCACCGTAGCCAAAAGTGTTTCAGCAGGTAATTATGCGCGCAGCAAGGATCAATTCAACCTGCTGTTTCTTTCCAGAATTGAAGAAAAAAAAGGGCTCGAACTCCTGTTCAAAGCACTCCATAAAGCAGACTTCCCGTGGCAGCTCACTATAGCGGGCACCGGACGGGAAGGATACCTAAAAAAGATGAAGCTCCTTGCCCTGGAATTAAAAATCTTTGATTCGATAATCTGGAAGGGTCATATCAACGATTGTGATAAATATCAGGTGATTGCTGAAAATGATCTTTTAGTACTTTTCTCCTACAACGAGAACTTTGCAAATGTCATAGCAGAAAGCCTGATAATGGGCACACCCGTCGCCATTTCCAGAGAAGTAGGACTTGCACCATTTATTCTTAAACACGATTTAGGCTGGGTCTCGGAATTGAACGCCGAAGCAATCGCAGAAACACTAAACCAGGCCTTTAACGACACTGAAAAAAGAAAAAAAATAAACCGGGTTGCCCCTGCACTAATCAGGGCGCACTTCTCTTCAAAAGGAATAATTGAGCAATACTTAAGTTTATACAAGCATGCATTATGACCAATCCCCATTTATCATTTATCATACTGACATTCAACGAGGAACTCAACATCAGGCGTCTGCTGGATTCCATAGCTCCGTTAAACGCCCAAACCTGCGTGCTGGACTCAGGAAGTCAAGACAAAACACTGGACATTTGTCAGGAATATGGAGTAAACACAAAGCATCACCCGTTTATCAATCATCCCAGGCAATGGAATGCGGCTCTAACCTCATTTGAGATCAGCACACCCTGGGTAGTCTGCCTGGATGCTGACCAGATCGTTTCTCCCCAACTGCTCATGCGACTGCGGCAATTTAAAGATGAACACTATGCTGATCTTGACGGCATTTATTTCAACCGGAAAAACTACTTCAAAGGCAAATGGATCAGGTATGGTGGCTATTACCCCAAGTTTCTTCTGAAAATGTTCAGATATGATGCCGGATACTCCGATCTGACGGAAAATATGGATCATCGTTTCCAGGTTCCGGGAAAAACAATACTTTGGAAAGAGGCTTATCTCATTGAAGAAAACTTAAAGGAAAACCAGATCAGTTTCTGGATAGACAAGCACAACCGGTATAGTGACCTGCTGGCAGACGAAGATCTTGCGAGAAGGGGCGGACAGATAAACAACCTTGTAAGACCTAGATTGTGGGGTTCGCCAAATGAACACAACGCCTGGTTAAAAAAGATATGGTTTCAACTGCCAGTTTACCTCAGGCCTTTTTTATATTTCAGCTATCGGATGACTTTTCAATTGGGAATTCTCGACGGCAAGACAGGAATTATATTTCATTTTTTGCAGGCTTTCTGGTTTAGGCTGATAGTCGATATCAAAATAGAAGAGAAAAATTCCATCAATAAAATCTACAAACCGGGTCCTCTTAAATTCCTAATTACCTTTCTCAGCCTCTTCCTCATTTTTTATATATTTAATATTGTTCATATTGCCATTATCACACCAGGAGGGTACTATTCTGAGTTCGCAGACCTGCATTTAAATTACATCTCTTCCTGGAGAAAATTCAGCATCAGCTCAACCGCCGGAATTTTAAAATCCCTCGGATATTTAGTCCACACTACTTCTTACGGACTTACGGTCAAAGACCATTCAGGTTTCAAAATCGTCTATTCCTGCCTTGGATATGGTGTGATGAGCTGTTTTGCCGCGTTTGTAATTTCTTTCCCGTCGGATTTAACATCCCGGATCAAATTCCTGCTGTTCGGACTTGCCGGAATTCAGGTGCTGAACACCTTAAGATTTGTGCTCCTGGCTATTTTTTATACCCATAAAAGAACTGCCATAGATCATCATGATCTTTTTAATTATTCATTATACCTCACCCTTGCCATCTCTGTTTATACCTGGACAAACTACTATGCACACTACCCGGCTAAAAAAGAACTTTGATAAGAAAGAATTTCAAACAGGGGCCTCTGTATTTAAACAGGCATTCTGGTATTTGACCAGTTTATTGTTATTCCGCAGCGGTGTAATTCCTTTTAGCAGTTTACTGGTCATCCTATTGAGGTGCTTTGGAGCGCAGATAGGAAAAAATGTCAGGATCAAACCACATATCTATATAAAATATCCCTGGAAACTAAGCATTGGAGATCATTCCTGGCTGGCCGATTGTTACATTGAGAACCTCGATCAGGTCCATATAGGAACTCATGTCTGCGTCTCTCAGCGCGCAATGCTCTTAACGGGCAACCATGATTACCGATCGCCGGAATTCGATCTCATCACAAAGCCTATTCTTATTGAAACCGGAGCCTGGATCTGCGCCAACACAACGGTAGGGCCCGGTGTATGGATGGGGGCCGGATCCGTTTTGATCGCCGGATCGGTAGCAACAAATGACCTTGCGCCGAATACCATTTACCAGGGCAATCCGGCCAGGGCGAAACGCAGGCGACATTAAAATTTCAGAAGATAAAGCAAAAGCCTTACCTTGCAAGCCCTTAAACATTTTATTTCCATATGGCAGCTCCCCGTAAAGCCGCGTTAGGCTTCATTTTTATCACTTTACTGATTGATGTAATGGGCTGGGGCCTGATCATCCCTGTAATGGCAGACCTCATCGCCCAGCTAAAGGGCATACCTGTTAATGAGGCCAGCACCTACGGTGCCCTGTTGCTTTCTGTTTTTGCGATCACCCAGTTCCTGTTCTCACCGGTAATCGGAAATCTGAGTGATAAATTTGGCCGCAGACCGGTATTGCTGTCCTCACTGCTGGGTTTTGGGATTGACTACATCATCCTGGCACTGGCGCCAACTTACGGCTGGCTGTTTATAGGCAGAATTATTGCTGGCATCACCGGTGCCAGTTTTACGACAGCGACAGCTTACATTGCTGATGTGAGCACGGACGAAACCACCAGGGCCAAGAATTTTGGATTGATCGGCGCAGCTTTCGGACTCGGTTTCGTACTCGGCCCTGCGCTGGGCGCATTACTGGCTACCTGGGGCATCAGGGCACCTTTTTATGCTGCTGCTACACTATGTCTGCTCAACTGTATTTTCGGATATTTCTTTTTGCCTGAATCTTTAAGCAGGGAAAACCGCAGACCCTTTGAATGGAAACGTGCAAATCCTTTTGGTTCCCTGAAATTCCTGACCCGTCACCCGGAAATCGGCGGGCTTGCCCTTGGTTTTTTCCTGATCTACCTTGGAGCACAGGCCGTACAGGGCAACTGGAATTTCTTTACGATCTACCGTTTCAACTGGAGTGAGAAAATGGTTGGCATTTCCCTGGCAGTCGTGGGCGTACTTGTAGGTGCTGTACAGGCAGGACTGACCAGGGTCATCAACCCGAAAATCGGAAATGAAAAAAGTATTTATTTGGGCCTGTCTCTATATGCACTGGGCCTGGTCCTGTTTGCATTTGCCACCGAAGGCTGGATGATGTTTGCATTTTTAATCCCCTATTGCCTGGGTGGTATATGCGGTCCGTCACTGCAATCTATCATATCCGGACATGTCCCTTCAAACCAACAGGGCGAGCTGCAGGGTGCACTTACGAGTTTGATGAGCCTCACCACAATCATAGGCCCTCTGATCATGAACAGCACATTTGCTTACTTCACCTCTGATAAGGCACCGTTTTATCTTCCGGGCATACATTTTCTGATTGGCGCAGCATGCATGCTGATGAGCATTTTTATTACCTACAGAGTACTGAGCCAGGAAAAAAAGACATTGTAATGTTGAAAACGCACCCGCTTAAACCGGCGCGTTAATCGCTGACCAAAGCATATCTTTCAATTCTACCATGCCCTTTTGGGCAACGGACGAAATAAAGATGGCAGGTATATTTGCAGGAAGCTCTTTTTTCATTTCAGCCACCAGTTCCTCATCCAGCAGATCAGATTTGGTGATGGCCAGTAAATGTGGTTTCTGCATCAGTTCAGAATTGTAATCTTTCAGCTCTGACTTTAAGATTTCGTATTCTTCAGTAATGGACCTATGAGTATCCGCAGGCACCATAAACAACAGCACTGAGTTCCTTTCAATATGCCTCAAAAATCTGAATCCTAATCCTTTACCGTTAGAAGCACCTTCAATAATTCCAGGAATATCGGCCATTACAAATGACTTGCTGTCGCGATAGGAAACAATGCCCAGGTTAGGGACTAAAGTGGTAAAGGGATAATCGGCAATTTCAGGTTTTGCTGCCGAAAGTACAGACAGCAATGTAGATTTACCTGCATTTGGAAAACCTACCAGTCCGACGTCTGCAAGCACTTTTAATTCCAGCACCATCCATTCTTCCTTACCTGGTTCGCCGGGCTGCGCAAACCTTGGTGTCTGCTGGGTCGGCGTTTTAAAGTGCCAGTTGCCCAGCCCGCCCCTTCCGCCGGGGGTCAATATTTTGGTTTCTCCGTCTTTTGTGATTTCAAACAGGACATGGCCGGTTTCCGCATCTTTTGCGATGGTACCCAAAGGTACATCGAGGATCTCATCTTTACCGGACTTACCGGTAGAGGTTGCACTGGAACCCGGAGCACCATCCTGCGCAATGATGTGCTTGCGGTATTTCAGGTGCAGCAAAGTCCAGAACTGTGCATTACCGCGAAGGATAATGTGTCCGCCCCTGCCACCGTCACCCCCATCGGGTCCGCCGGTAGCGGTCCTCACATCACGGTGCAAATGCGCCGATCCCGCTCCTCCTTTACCGGAGCGGCAGCATATTTTTACATAATCAACAAAATTAGAACCCTGGGACATAACCTGATTAGTACTGGTCTACAACCGCACAGAGCTCAGTAAAAATATCGTCGATCTTGCCGATACCGTTTACCTTACTCAACTTGCCCTGACCTTCATAGTATGGCAAAACATGTATAGTTTTGCTAAAATATTCTTCAATTCTTTTTTGCAGCTTGTCTGCCTGATCGTCCACACGTCCTGTTTCCAGCTGACGCTGGGCGATCCGTTTGGTCAGTTCATCCTGATCTACATCCAGTGCGATCACACCCGCGATGGAACTGCCTTTACCCTCTAAAAATTCATCAAGCGCCTCTGCCTGGGGCACAGTTCTCGGAAATCCGTCAAAGATAAAACCTTTGGCCTGCGGGTTTTTGTCCACTTCCTCTTCCAGCATCTCAATAGTGATCGCATCCGGAACCAGCTGTCCCTCAGCAATTAAAGCACTTACTCTTTGTCCTAATGGAGATTGGTTTTTGATGTGGGCCCTGAAAAGGTCGCCGGTTGAAATGTGAACCAATTGATATTTATCAATCAATTTCTCTGATTGGGTGCCTTTGCCTGCACCCGGTGGGCCAAAGAGAACAAAATTCAGCATTCGGGTTGTCTTTAAGTGTAAAAGATCCTGTGTCATCAGACCAGGATCCAAATCTATTTCAGGCTGCAAATATAGGATTTTAATTGAGTTTCAGTTCCTACAACTTCATGAAATATCCCCCAGGCAGTTAAAAAGCCGTTTATAATACCTTCGGGTTGATCTCCGAAGCAGCAAGCTGACCTACAGGCGTGTTCATCAGCCAGCGTTCGCGGTCATTGACCTGCCAGCTGTTTTTAGGTTCGGCCACCCTTGCACCGTCGGCCATATAAATGATGGTCATCACTTCACGCATGGTTCCCGACTTGTTGCCCGGCGCGCTATGGATGGTATTTCCATAATGCCAGGTGGCGTCGCCGGCCTTCATGGTAGCAGAACGGGCTATCGGAAAACCGTTTTCCTTTACGTATTTTTCATATTCCTGTTCAGATTCATCAGAAATTTCATAGTCAAATACTACCCCTTTCTTATGGGAGCCTGTGGCAAACGTAAGCATCCCCATGTCTACATTGATGTCTACCAGGGGCATCCACATCGTTACAGTGTCGGACGTATCAAGCGGCCAGTAATACTGGTCCTGATGCCAGGGTGTCGGGCCACCCGCCGGTTCTTTAAACAAAGCCTGGTCGTGATAGATCCGCACATTGTCCACGCCCAGCAGGTCAGCTGCGATGCCACCCATTCGTTTAGCCAGGGTATACTGCTTTACGGCCTCATCGACTTCCCACAAGTTCATGATCTGCAGAAAAGCCTTTCCATAGGTATCACGTTCTTCTATATCCCGTTTTTCTGTATTGTATTGCAGGGCCGCCTGGTTGATCACATCGCGGTAGACCACCATTTCTTCTACATCCAGAATACCAGGGGTCAGGATGTGTCCGTTTTCACGGAATGCCGCAGCCTGTGCAGACGTGATCGGATAGCGGGTGCTGAGTTCAGGTAGTTTTATTGTTGACATAGCAATGCGTTCAGTGTTTATATTTGGTTACCGCTAAATAAAGGTTAAACCGGAATTTGCAAAAGGAGGAAATTGGTCTTTTAATGGTTTTTTTTATCCATTTACAAAATCCAAACACTAACTTTATGAAAATATGAACTAATCTGTATGGCAAAAGCGTCATTCGAAGCCCTAAATCCCTACACCACTCATTCTTTTTTGCTGCGCCAGTTTAGCGAATTTACAGCACCGTACCACTTTCATCCGGAATATGAACTTACCCTGATTGTAAAGGGCAAAGGTAATCGTTATGTCGGCAATCATATGGCAGCATACGGGGATGGCGACCTGGTACTGCTCGGTTCCAATTTGCCGCATTGCTGGAAAAATGAGCCATTAACAGCTGAGGACGATAACGTATCAGCTGTGGTGATCCAGTTTGCACCCGATTTCCTGGGCAATGATTTCCTGGGCAAACCTGAACTTTCACTGATTGCCCACCTCCTTCAAAAAAGCATGCATGGCATTCAGTTCACCGGACAAACGGCAAGGGTCATCAATGAACTAATACTGGTCCTGACACTTGAAGAAAATTCGTTTAAGAGATTATTGGGGCTTCTGGATATACTTTACGCGCTTGCCACGTCAAAAGACTATATACTGCTCGACCAGCAAGGCCTGAGTTCCCATGCCTCCGGTGCCAGATCGGAACGGATCAATACCGTGCTTGGCTATATTATAGACAATTACAAGAACGAGATCTTACTGGATGAAGCCGCGGCACTGGTCAGCATGACCCCAAATGCTTTTTGCAAATATTATAAAAAGACGACCAAAAAGACCTTCATAGAAACAGTCACTGATTACCGGATCAACTATGCCATACAGCAGCTCATCTATTCAGACAGGTCCATCTCCGACATTTGTTTTGATAACGGCTTTGGCGATCTCTCCCATTTCTATAAACTATTCAAAAGGAAAATGAAGTTAAGCCCGTTAAAATACAGGAAGGAATTCAGAAAAGACCTCTGAGTATTATTTTCTGATTACCCGGATGTTGAATATTACCGGAGTTAACGGCACATCATCCTTATTGGTGGCTACAGCATTGATGGCATCGGCAACCTCGATGCCCTCTACGATCTCGCCAAATATAGTGTAGTCCTGATCCAGATAAGGGATGCCGCCTGCTGTCTTATATACTTCTCGCTGCTCAGCCGGGATCTTCCTGTTCTTTTTCTTTTCGATAGCATCCAACTGTGCATCTGTCTGTACTTTGCCACTCACCAGATAGATCTGGGTAAAATAAGAGCTCTTGTCCGGATTGTCATCCCTTCCGGCACCCAGAGCTCCTTTTTTATGGAAAAGTGTTGGTTTCAACTCCGCAGGAAAGCGTTTTGCACCCAACTGAGGATGCCTTTTTTCCCTGTTCAGAATGGTATCATCAAGTTCACCACCCTGGCTTACAAAATCTTTAATGACCCTGTTGAATGCGGCATTTTTATAAACACCTTTCTCAACTGCTTTCAGGAACATATCCCTGTGTCCGGGCGTTTCGTCATACAGCATTACCCTGATGCTGCCTTTACTGGTTCCAAAAAGGACATGCACGGATTGGGCGCTGAGCACGAGCGTACACAGCAATATGGACAGTAACAGCAGCAGTTTTTTCATCAAAGACTTTTAACTGTACTAAGATAGAAAAACAGTCTTACTTTTTCTCCGCAAGTTCCCTTGCTTTTTCCATTGCCTGTGGCCAGGTCTTATCAAAATAATCTTCAAATTCTTCAGTGACATCCATCTCCGTCAACCATTCGGTCTTCCCGTCTTTTTCGGTCAGGGTATAGTTCTCGAAGGCTCCGGCCCATTCTTTCACCTTTTCGCTGTCGGTATCCTCTTTATCATTTATGATTTCTCCGAGATGCCTGATCGACAAATATTCAAAGGGAATATTTTCGGCGATCTCAGAAACCATACCGGAACCTTTTCCGTCAAGGAACAATGCCTTGCTGCCTTTCTTCCAGTCGGTTTCAACCGTTGAGCCTTCTGCAAAAACAGCAGTCCAGACCGGATAAGTGTCTTTACCTATAATTACATTCCAGACTTTTTCGCGGGGAGCGTCGATGGTGATCCTGAATTCTTTCTTTTTCATAGTTTTAGGATTTAATGATCAATAAATATTCGTCTATACAAATATGGAAACCATAAATAAGATTCCGCAGGGGGCACTACGACAAATTAAGGGGCCATAAACGTCATGGGCTGCCTGTCTGGGGATACTGACGCCTTATTGGTACGCTCTTCTTAAGTTAATATGCGGATCGTTTTAAAATGGGAAAATAATGCCTGAACGGTCATTTGGACCTATTAAGGATCATGCAACCCCTATCCAGTGGTTGAGGAAAGGTTGTGAAGATAAAGGAGCAAAAAGGTACCAGAACAAAACAGATAAGCATAGGTTTGCCTTAAATTAAGCAGCAGCAAACATTTTCCTAAGTGCATGCAATGCTGATTTAACCCTGGATTTAACAGTTCCAAGTGACATACCCAATTCATCTGCCGCTTCCACATGGGTATAGCCCTTAAAATAAACCCTGTCGAGGACCAGTTTTTGTGATTCAGTAAGGGATTCGGTCAATTCCCTGAGGCCGATTGTATCCGGATTAAAATGATACATCAATTTAGTTTCCGTTTCTTCAAAAACGATTGCCAGATCTTTGTTTTGAGTGCTTCTGATTTCAGCCTTAAGCCTGAGGTGGTCTATTGCGGTATTTGTGGCAAGTCTTGCCATCCAGGTGTAGGGTCTTCCTTTAATTTCCTCATATTTAAAGGAAGATTTCCAGATTTTGATAAAAGTTTCCTGTAATACATCCTGGGCTATTTCATCACGCTTAACAATTTTTAAAATAAGTCGCATCAGCGCCGGCGCATAATCTTTATACAAAATGGCAACAGCAGGCAGCAGGCTGGCGCGGCTATTGTTCCGCTGTTCCGGCCAGAGGACAGGATTTGCCGCTTTATCGTTTGAAAAAGCGGATGTACAGAAAGGAAACGCTGTAGCCTTCATGTCAGATAAATCATAAGCAGGAATTCTGGTTTTTCTCCCTGCTCTAATAACACTCTACGTTCGTTTTTGTGTGGAGGTTGCGTCTTGTATTTAATTTATCCGATGACAGTTGAGTTTCCGGACAAAATCCGGTCAAATACAGGAGACCTGCTTGTCTTCAGGCTTTTGTAATCATTTTGCTAAATAGCGGGCGCATGGGAACACAAATACCAAAGTTTTTTAACTTTACGAACATGGCTAAACAAAGGAACATCAATACGATTCCTGATGATGACATTTCATTTAGAGCGCGCATCTCGGCCTTAAGAAATCTTCCGGTACTTTTTAAGCTGGTATGGCAAAGCAGCCCGCAGAAAACAACTTTTAGTTTTCTGCTGCGTATCCTGCGTTCTGCCATGCCTGTTGCCCTGCTCTATGTAGGCAAACTGATCATTGACGAAGTCGTGCACCTCACCCATCAGGGTGCCGGTGGCGACCAGCAATTGTTATGGGAACTCGTGGCGCTGGAATTTGGCCTTGCTGTGGTTACCGACGGACTTAACCGGCTCATCAATTTGCTGGATAGCCTGCTGGGCGATCTTTTTTCAAACCATACTTCCATGCAGATCATGCGCCATGCCGCCACGCTTGATCTGGAACAGTTTGAAGATTCTGTCTTTTACGACAAACTGGAGCGGGCAAGACAGCAGACCGTCGGACGGAGCATTTTATTGTCCCAGGTCATGAGCCAGGTACAGGACTTCATTTCCATGGGCTTTCTGATCACCGGACTTCTCGCTTTTAATCCTTGGCTGATCCTGCTTTTACTGGCTGCAATTATCCCTTCTTTTTTAGGAGAATCTTATTTTAACAGTAAAAATTATGCTTTAACACGAAGCCAGACACCGGAAAGACGTGAACTGGACTATTTGAGGTACCTGGGGGCAAGCGATGCTACGGCAAAAGAGGTAAAAATATTCGGGTTGTCAGATTTCATCATCAACAGGTTCAGGACCCTGTCCGGCAAATTTTATAAAGACAACAGTAAACTGGCAGTTCGCAGGTCAGCATGGGGCACGCTCTTGTCTGTTTTGGGTACTGTCGGATATTACGCAGCTTACGCGGTCATCATCTATCAGACCATAAGTGGCAAGGCCTCGGTAGGCAGCCTGACTTTTCTGGCCGGTTCCTTCAGGCAGCTGAGCAACCTTATGGAAAACATGCTGAGTCGGTTTACCTCAGTTTCACAGGGAGCGATTTATTTAAATGACTTCCTGGAATTCTTTGAGATCAAACCCAAAATAAAAGTTGAAACCAATGCACTGCCTTTTCCCAACCCGGTCAAACTTGGATTTACTTTTGAAAATGTGGGCTTTCAATACCACAATTCAGAAAGGTGGGCCAACCGGCATTTGAACTTTACGCTGAAACCGCACGAAAAACTGGCCTTGGTCGGTGAAAACGGGGCCGGAAAAACGACACTGGTCAAACTTCTGGCAAGGCTTTACGACCCTACAGAAGGCAGGATCTTACTGGATGGCACGGACCTGAAATTGTATAACCTGGAAGATGTGCGTTTGAACATGGGCATCATTTTTCAGGACTATCTCAAATACCAGATGACCTTTTCCCAAAACATTGCAGTCGGGAAAATCAGTGAGGCAGATAACATTGAGCTCATCAAAGAAGCAGCCCGGGAAAGCCTGGCTGATTCACTGGCCAAAAAGCTCCCCGGAGGATATGACCAGTGGCTGGGTAAGAGGTTTAATGACGGTGTGGAACTGTCGGGCGGGGAATGGCAAAAGGTAGCACTCGCACGGGCCTACATGAAAGACGCCCAGGTGCTGATCCTGGACGAACCTACCGCCGCTTTAGACGCAAGAGCAGAATACGAGGTATTTCAGCGTTTTGCCGAGCTGACCAAAGGAAAATCTGCGGTACTGATCTCCCACCGTTTTTCCACAGCAAGACTGGCTGACAGGATTCTTGTACTCGATAACGGAATGATACTGGAATCGGGCACGCACAGTGAACTGCTGAAAAGTGAAGGCAGATACGCAGAACTGTTTAAACTGCAGGCAAAAGGATACCAGTAATTCTATTTTTTGATAAACACGGATATTTAACATCATAATATGTAATAATTTCATATTGTTTCCTTTTACTTTCGAAAACGATTCCTTATACTTACGTTTTATTACACATCACTCCAAATATAAACTATGAGTAAGTATATTTTATCCTTTGACCAGGGGACCACAAGTTCGAGGGCAATTGTATTTAACAGAGAAGGAACCATTATATCCATCGCTCAAAAAGAATTTGAGCAGATCTACCCGCAGCCGGGATGGGTAGAGCACAATGCCGCCGAAATCTGGTCAACACAGGTTAGTGTAGCTGCTGAAGCCATTATTAAAGCCGGGATCACTCCAACTGACATCGCCGCAATCGGCATCACTAACCAGCGGGAAACTACCATATTGTGGGACAGAAAAACCGGGGAGCCACTGCACAATGCCATTGTCTGGCAGGACAGAAGGACTTCTGCTTATTGCGATGAACTCAAAGCGAAAGGACTGGCCAAAAATATACAGGAAAAAACAGGACTGATCGTCGATGCTTATTTCTCTGCCACCAAGATCAAGTGGATGCTGGATAACGTACCGTGGGCGAGAGAAAAAGCCCTGGCAGGAGAAATAGCCTTTGGCACGGTAGACTCCTGGCTGATCTGGAAACTCACAGACGGAAGAGTCCATGTAACTGATGTAAGCAATGCCTCAAGGACTATGATCTACAACATTCACAGCCTGGAATGGGATCAGGACTTGATGGACTTGTTTGACATTCCTGCCGCCATTCTCCCAGAAGTAAAATCTTCGAGTGAAGTATACGGGGAAACTACGGGAAATGTCTTTGCCGCTAAAATAGCAATTGCAGGTATAGCCGGTGATCAGCAGGCCGCACTTTTCGGACAGATGTGCACCGAAGTGGGAATGGTTAAAAACACTTATGGAACGGGTTGTTTCATGCTGATGAACATCGGCGATAAACCTATCGTTTCACAAAACAACCTGGTTACGACTATTGCCTGGAAAATTAACGGTAAAGTGCAGTATGCACTGGAGGGCAGTATTTTCATAGGCGGGGCCGTTGTCCAATGGCTTAGGGATGGTCTGGGTATCATCAGTTCTTCTGCCGAAGTAGAGGCGCTTGCTCAGAAAGTACCGGATACGGGAGGTGTTTATTTAGTGCCTGCTTTTGCGGGGCTGGGTGCTCCTCACTGGGACCAGGATGCCAGGGGAACCATTACCGGAATCACAAGAGGCACCAATGCCGCACACATCGCAAGAGCAGCTGTTGAAAGCATTGCATTTCAGACCATGGAAGTATTAAAAGCAATGGAAGCAGACTCGGGGCACCGTATTAAAGAATTAAGAGTAGATGGCGGGGCCACGGCAAACGATATGCTGATGCAGTTTCAGGCCGACCTGCTTGACACGACCGTTATTCGCCCGAAAGTGACCGAAGTAACTGCTTTGGGCGCAGCTTACCTTGCTGGCCTCGCTGTAGGTTACTGGAGCAGCATGGACGACATCAGCGGCCAGTGGCAAATTGACAAGAACTTTAATGCAGGCCACACGGACGACATCGCAGAACGGATCAATGGCTGGAACAGGGCTGTAGGGGCGGCCAAAGCCTGCACAGGGAAATAATTTATAAACATTTAAATCTTTAAGATATGTCACCATTTTCAGCCGAAATCATCGGCACCATGTTTATGATCCTGTTGGGCAACGGTGTTGTGGCCAACGTAGTATTAAACGGCACCAAGGGCAACAACAGCGGATGGATGGTCATTACCACCGCCTGGGCTTTCGCTGTTTTTGTTGGTGTGGTCATCGCAGGGCCGTACAGCGGGGCTCACCTCAATCCGGCGGTAACCGTAGGTCTGGCTCTTGCAGACAAATTCAACTGGGCGCTGGTCCCTACTTATATCGCCGGCCAGTTTATTGGCGCCATGGCCGGTGCTTTCCTGGTGTGGCTGTTTTACAAAGACTTCTACGCCGGAACACCAGACCAGGGGGCTAAACAGGCAACGTTTTGTACTGCTCCGGCTATTCCAAATACCGTTTCTAACCTGATCAGCGAGATCATCGGGACGTTTGTGCTGATCTTTGTGATCTATTATTTTACCGATGCAAAAATGGGCGCTGATAACACCCCGATTGGCTTAGGCTCTATCGGCGCACTTCCGGTAGCAATCCTGGTTTGGGTCATTGGTCTGTCTCTGGGCGGCACGACCGGTTATGCCATCAATCCGGCAAGAGACCTCGGCCCGCGGATCATGCATGCGATCCTGCCTGTTGCCGGCAAAGGCGGTAGCAACTGGGGATATGCCTGGATACCGGTGGCAGGGCCACTTATCGGCTGTGCTATTGCTGCATTCTTTTTTCATTTGATGAAATGATTTCCGGAATGTAGAAGACCATGAATATCATATCACAAAAAAAGCAGGCGATCTATACGCCTGCTTTTTTTTGTTGTCAGCCTGCTGTCCTGACGGCTATTAGTTACTCCTGCCGGATTATTTTTTCTGTTCTGACAGGAAAGTAATCAGTGAAGCAAATTCTTCATAGGACAATGAGTTGGCAAGGCCACTCGGCATCATCGATGTTTCCAGCTCTTTTCTGCTCAGTACATCAGCAGTTTTTACTGTGGTCACCTGTCCGGCAATGTCCCTCATTGTGATCTTGTCTGCGGTTTCCGCAGTAACAAATCCCATATAAGTTTTGTCACCTTTTGCGGTGATCATTACGGTAGAAAAGCCTTGTGAGATCGAAGCATTAGGTTTTAAAATCGATTCAGCAATGTGCTCGCGGTTCATGATCGAACCGATCTGCCCCATAAACGGCCCTTTCAAAGGCTCACCTTTATTGAGACTGTGGCAGGCGACACATCCCTGCTTTACAAAGATCCCTTTGCCTAAAGTTGGATTTCCCTTAATTTTGGCCATAGCCAGCATTACGTCCTCTATAGAAGATTCGCCGATCTGTCCTTTCTTGTTCCTGATCTTTTCCAGATCAACTTTTACTTCTTCTTTGGCTGTCTGGTTTTCTTGTCCGCCAAATTCAATGATACCCATTTGATTCTTCTCATTCAGGTCAGTAATAAACTGTTTTCCGGCAGTATTTGCCTTGTTCCATTCTTCCTTCAGGAAGCTTTTGATGGCCGGTGATCCTGCCCAGTCTACTGCGACATAATACGGGCCATGTCCGTCTGGTCTTGTTGTCCACCAGGTCAGTCCTTTATATTCATCTTCTTTTTTATAAAGACGTGATATGGTGGTCATGATCTGGTTCTTTAAAGCCGGGTCAACTGCTTTTTTATAGGCTGCGATTAATCCTCCTACGGTGTTCTCGTCGTGCATATAGCGCAACGCCCAGAGTGCAATGGCAGAACTTTCGGTTCCGATGGCTTTTACGCAAGCATCCGAAGCATTAAGATTCACCAATGAATGCACTGCCAGGTGTGCCGGTATGATCTCCGAATTAGGAGTTGCGTGAGGCCCTTCAGTATCTTTGGCCGGAGCGACAAAGGAAGCCGGCACTTTTATTTTTAATAAAGCAGGGATGGCTTCGGCACGACCTAAACGGCCCAGGCCGATAATCGCTGCAGCCTGCACCCGCTGGTCTGCATCATTGATTCCTTTAAGAAATGGGTCGAGCGGCACTGTTTTAACCGCTGTTTTGCGGTCGGCAAGTGCACGCAGAGCAAACTCTTTTACTTTCTGATCTGATGTGAGTTTGACCAGGTTGGCGATGCCTTCTTCTCCTGCTGCCTGGGCATAAGTGAAGATTCCCGCTGCGCGTGCGTAAAGCGGCAAGCTTTCATCCGCTGCAATGCCCCATGAGGCCTTTGCAGCGTCCTTTGCAGAACGGCGCAGCAGTTCCTGCTGGGCTTCCAGACGCGCTACCGCACTGTTCGACTTTAGCAAATTCGTCAGCCCTTTTACCGATTCTTTTTTTAGGTTAGGAAAAGCTTTGTACTTCCAGTCTTTGGGAATTGCCCTCACAATAAAACCTTTGTCCGGGCTTCCCGAATATCCCGCACCATCCCACGCCGCAAGATAAAGACGGCCGGAGCCATCGACATCAAGGTCAGTGATCTGGTTGAGTTTAATGAACTCTTCATCTTTCTGTTTAAAACTCGCTCCATCCGGAGTAACCCGGTGGATGTACAACTGGCTGTTGCCCCAGTCAGCCATCATCGGCACATGGTTATATTTTTCAGGCCAGGTAGGTTCATCCATAAAAAGGGATCCTGTTCCTGATCCTCCGCCTACATCGACAAGGCCGGGAATGATCTCTTCTGTAAAGTGTTTGAAAAGTAATGGGTAGCCATACTCACCGGATTGAATGTGGTGGCTAAAGCGGATGTTCCAGCCACCGCCATCGTTGGTATTGTCACGGGTAAAGATGTTCATATAGGGATCTATGGCTACATCATAGATGTTACGTGTACCATGTGTGTAAAGTTCCATTTCCCTTCCGTCAGGTCTTACCCTTACGATCCCTCCTCCGTGAAGGGTCATTTTGGTCCCGTCACGGTCCACAGCATTGTAAAACCCGAAATCACCCACTGCAATATAGATCCATCCATCGATGCCCATACGCAGCCCATTGGTGGCATGGTCGGTACCACGGCTCTGAACAAATTTAGGAGAACTGATGTTTTCGATCAATGGTTGTGAAGGGCCATCGGCAACACCGTCCTGATTTTTGTCTTCAAATACAACCAGGGCCATACCCGTGGCTATTTTGCTTTCTTTTGAAAAGGTCGTGTGGAGCACAAACAGTTTATCGCCCTGAACGATGATGCCGCGGGGATTGTCTACTGCTGCAAATTCTGTGTGTTTATCTATTTTCCCATCGTTGTCGCTGTCAATGAGCTTGACAATACTTCCCTTGCCGGGATCTTTGCCAAGCGAGCCGATCTTATCGACACCTACAAATACTTCGCCTGTAGCGGCTACTGCCAGACAGGCGGGACTGGGTGTCAGATCTGCACTTGCGAAATTGGTCAGGGTTAGCTCTGCAGGCCATTTCGACGCATTGCGAAGCGTATCCTGGAGTTGTTTGTTTTTAGGGACATCTGAAACCCCTGAATGCTTCTCATTGAATTTATATCCAAAAAGGATCAGGAAAGCATAAATTAGAATTAACTGGATTTTAAACATAATTGTGTGTTACTTACCCAAACTTAGAGAAAATTGTGCTAAAAATAAGGATACCGGAAATAATGTAAAGACTTAATTACGGTGTAACTGTATAAAATCACAATGCTCTTCTGACTTCAGGAGCGACTTTGGTGCCAAATAATTCAATGGCTTTCATCATCTCTTTGTGCGAGGGGTCGCCTACATCCATATGACCGATAAACCGGGTAATGCCAAACAATTCATGCATGTACAAAATCTTATCCGTCACCTGCTCTGCTTCCCCCATAAACAAGGCCCCTTCTTTTGAGCGCCCGCCGTCATACTGCTCCTTACCATATGGTGCCCAGCCCCGCGATGCACCGACCCTGTCCATTTGCGCGGCGTAATTGTGGTAATACTGGTCTATATTGGCTTCATTATCGCTTACAAAGCTATGAGAATGGATTCCGATCTGCATCTTACTCACATCATGGCCATTCTTTATATATTCCTGTTTATAGAAATCAATTAAAGGCTGGAACTGTTTGGGCATACCACCTATAATGGCGACCACCAGCGGCAACCCCAGCACCGCTGCACGCAACACTGACTGTGGCGTTCCACCTACGGCAATCCATATCGGCAGCTTTCCGTTATTGGTAGCCCTCGGCAGTACTACCTGGTCTCTAAGGGGTGCACGCAATTTGCCTTCCCAGTTCACGACTTCATTGTTGTTGATGTTTAAAAGAAGATCCAGCTTTTCTTCAAACAAACGGTCATAATCACTCAAATTGTAACCAAATAACGGAAATGACTCTATAAAACTTCCACGTCCCACTCCTATTTCAGCACGGCCGTTAGAAATCAGGTCAATCGTCGAAAAATCCTGGTATACTTTTACTGGTTCCGCCGAGCTCAGAACAGTAACCGTACTCATCAGCTTAATTTTTTTTGTGATGGTCGCTGCTGCCGCCAGTACAATCTCAGGAGCAGACACTGCATAATCCGGCCTGTGGTGCTCGCCCAGGCCAAAAACGTCAAGTCCAACTTCATCAGCTAATTTTATCTGTTCCAGAATTTCGCGGAGTTTCACTCCTGCTTCACGTGGTTTTCCCGTTTTTGGATCAAATGACAAATCGCCAAACATTCCTATTCCTAATTCCATGATGGTTCTCCTTTTTTATATGTTCAAAATTACCGAACCCTATACTACCATGCCTTGATGTAGGATAAGAATTCATCTGTTCATCACTTTTTTCAGGGGTTCTGTCACTTTTTTAATTTTATGATGTCCTGACCTGATATAATTGTCTGATCAAATTTTTAAAATGAAAATGAAAACATATCTTCTGTTCGTCCTGGTCTTATGCTGCTGCGGTATGAACATACATTGCAAAACCGGAAAACGCACCGGATCTGCAAACATTTCCTTTACCATGGAAGAAAGCGAAGAACGTTTCTGCATCTTTGCCGGTTATGATCCGGCAAATAGGAAAAAAGTTGAGCTGGTACTGGACAAATACCTCAGGGAAAGCAACGATCCCTCATTCGTAAATACAGAGCTGGATGCCGAAATGACCTTGCGAAACAGAACAGTTTTCCATATCGAACACAGTTCCGGGGAACTAAAGATAAAGCTCGATAAAGACAAGAATTCTGTACAGACCTTGCAGACCTTCAAAAAAATGGCCGAAGAACTAAAGGGATCAATTCTGTAGGTCTCTGCTGTCCGGCAATGTACGCCTACCGTTCGATAATGAACGGTTTTATTATTGAACTATAATTAAAATGTTGTTTTACAGTAAATTGAAACACATATATGCTCTTGGCACAAACTTGGTAAATTGCAGATCAGTTGTATTTAATTGATAGACCAATATCGCCATGTTCAAACTCAATTTGAAAATCGCTTTGCGTAACCTCTGGAGAAACAAGACTTCTTCGGTGATTAATATTGTTGGACTGGCGGTTGGTTTGTCGGCCTGCCTGCTCCTGTTGCTCTATGTCAAATACGAATTGAGTTTTGACCGTCACTATAAAGATGCGGACAAGATCTACAGGGTGATGACCAACTTTCAGGATGCATCAGGAAAGATTACCAGCACCGGGCCTGCACCTGGAAACGGGATCGCGATGGCCATCAGGAGCAAAATCCCGGAGATTGATGCCATCACACGTATTGCCGGTGGTGATGAGTCGCTCATCGCCAATAAAGAGAATGGTTTTAAAAAAGTCGATCTTTTTGCTGACCCGGAAATTCTGAAAATATTCGACTACGAATTCGTTGCCGGTAATCCAGATGCGGCGTTAAATGCGCCGAATTCCGTGATATTGACCGAAGAAACCGCGAAGCTGTTGTTCGGTACGACAGATGTACTGGACAAAACGGTAAGGTATGCTAACAAAATTGATCTCAAAGTTACAGGAGTCATTAAAGACCACCCGGCCAATACTTCGCTAGGGTTTGATTACCTCATGCCCTGGTCTTTTTATCAGACCCTGGACGATGAAGCCAGAAATCCCGGCTGGGGAAATTTTAGCTTTCTGGCCATAGCAAAAGTTAAGGACAAGGCTAAACTGGACCTGATCAACTCCAAGGTAAAAAAACTGTTCAATGAAACCTACACCGCACAAAGAAATGAAAATTTCTTATTCCCCTTTTCAGACATCCATTTGTACGGCGAATTTATAAACGGCAAAAGTGTAGGCGGTGACATCGAACGCGTTTATCTGTTGGTAGCACTGGCCCTTGGTATTTTACTGATCGCCTGTATCAATTTTATGAATATGGCCACAGCAAAATCTGAGCGCAGGGCAAAGGAAGTCGGGATTAAAAAAACGATCGGTGCGACGAGAGGTTCCTTGGTTACGCAATTCCTTACTGAAGCGATGGTGCTCACTATAGTGGCGGTATTGATTGCGTTGACTATCGTTGAAGTCAGCTTGCCACTATTTAATAACTTGCTGGACTTAAAGATCGGGATCGACTATGCAAGTTCGGGCTACTGGCTGAGCATTTTGTCTGTTGCATTACTGACGGGCTTGTTGGCGGGTATTTACCCTGCCTTGTTTCTCTCTTCATTCAATCCCATTCAGACTTTAAAAAAGAAAACATCAAGGGACAGACTTATCCCCGTTAACCTGAGACAGGTATTGGTCGCGGGACAATTCTGTTTCGCCATTATGCTGATCATTGCTACGCTCGTTATCTATAAGCAGATACAGTTTATAAAGAACAGACCCGTAGGTTACAACATCAATTTGCTTGCAGAGATGCCTCAAAATGGAGAATTGTATGGAAAATTTGAATTGTTTAAAGAACAGTTGCTCAGGACAGGTGCAGTTCTTGCAGTCAACCAGACATCCCAAAGTATGACGCGGGTGAGCAATTGGTTCTATGGGCTAAAATGGCCGGATATGGAAAAGCAGGGTGAGGAGATTGTGTTCAACAGGCTGCAGACACAGTATGATCTAGCAAAGACGAGTGGGATACAAATATTGGCGGGACGCGATTTCTCTAAGAAATTTGCCTCGGATACAGCCGCTATTTTGTTGAGCAGCACTGCGGTCAAGATGATGAAATTGAAAGATCCGCTCGGAAAAATGGTGACACTCTTCGATAACGAGCTAAAGATCATCGGCGTGTTTAAAGATTTTCTATGGGACTCACCCTATCACAGCGGAAAACCTATGGTCATAAATTTTAATAAATATCAAGGCGGAATTATCAATCTGCGCTTAAATCCGGCCAATAGTTTGAGCAAAAATATCGAGCTGATCTCTGCTGTTGCCAAAGGCATCAATCCGCAATACCCTGTTGAAATTAAATTTGTTGATGACCTGTATACTGCAAAACTGCAATCGGAAAAGATCCTGGGTATCCTTGCCAACTTGTTTGGCGGCATAGCCATATTGATTTCGTGCCTGGGACTTTACGGGCTGGTGGCTTATAGTGCAGAACAGCGAACAAAAGAGTTTGGCGTACGCCGTGTATTGGGTGCCTCCGTAGCCAACATCATGAGGCTTCTTTCACTCTCCTTCCTTAAAATGGTATTTGTAGCGGCCTGTATTGGTGTGCCTTTGGCTTATTACCTAATGAACAAGTGGCTTACCGGTTTTGAATTCAGGACCACTATTTCGTTGTCTATTGTAC
The DNA here is from genome assembly GCF_030244015.1 of Pedobacter ginsengisoli. Taxonomy (GTDB): domain Bacteria; phylum Bacteroidota; class Bacteroidia; order Sphingobacteriales; family Sphingobacteriaceae; genus Pedobacter; species Pedobacter ginsengisoli. The sequence goes on along the minus strand of NZ_JASSYX010000001.1, from coordinate 248,600 downwards.
TGATCTCCATTGCCGGGACTGTCATCGTCGCTTTTCTTACCGTCAGTTTTCAGGCTTATAAAGCTGCAACAGCTAACCCGGTGGAAGCTTTGAAGTATGAATAAGCTGGTGATTTAAGATGCGGCCGGGACGGCTTATTCCAGCACCTGGTAAATGGTCACCGGTTTTGCTTTATTTTTCAGGGTCACCTCTCCGATCCGTTCACAGCGAAACGATTCTTTGGCTTTGTGATACGTTTCTTCGGTAATGATGATCTGCCCTGCTTTTGCAGCAGATTGAAGACGCTGGGCGAGGTTAACGGCATCGCCAATTACTGTATAATCCAGTCGTCTGAGGGATTCTGAACCGATATTACCCGATACCATTTCGCCTGAATTTATACCAACAGCGATCTGCGGTTTGTAGGATTTATCACCTGTCGTTATTTCCTCAACGTTATTAAGTTGCTCATTTACAGCGAGCGCAGCATCGATAGCGCGGTCAAGGTGAAAATCGCCTCTGAATACGGCCATCACGGCATCGCCCATAAATTTATCGACATGGCCGCCCTGTGCGACGATCTCGGTAACTATTTTATCAAACAGGCCGTTGATCAAGTTTACTACCGTATTGGCGGGCACGTTTTCTGTGATCGAGGTAAATCCGCATACATCTATAAACAGCACCGTGGCATCAACTACTTCATTTTTTAGCAGACTGTTCTCAAATTCTTTATGGGTCATAAAGCTCAGCACATTTTCGTCAACGTACATCTTCAGGATATTATTTTCTTTTATCGCCCTGATGGTATCCTGCAACTGCTTTACATAGAGAATGGTCTTTTCCATGGTCAGTTCCAGATCTTCAAAATCCACAGGCTTGACTACAAAATCAAAAGCTCCCCTGTTCATCGCTGTGCGGATGTTCTGCATATCGCCATAAGCAGATACCACTACCGCCTTTAACATTGGGTTGGCGTCCGGTAAATGGCTCAGCAGGGTAAGCCCGTCCATAACGGGCATATTGATGTCACTTAGTATAATATCAAGATCGGGGTGTTCTTTTACCCTTAACAGGGCTTCTTCCCCGTTTTGCGCAAACACAAATTCATAAACGTTCTCACGTATTTTCCGGCGGAACTTTTGTTTTATAAGCAGCTCCAGATCCGCTTCATCGTCAACTACTAGTATCTTGGCCATTCTATTCAGTAAAGAATTTAAGTTTCTCTTTCAGGAGGTTAAAATCGAGTGGTTTTGTTAAAAAATCATTGGCACCCTTTTCCATTGCCTGCCTGTGATTCTCTTCATCGCCATAAGCAGTGATCATGAATACTGTAGGCGGCGGGGCATCATACTCTTCCCTGATATGCGACAGCAGCTCAATGCCACTCATGCCGGGCATATTGATATCGGAAAGGATCAGCACTACTTCCGAATGCCGGCTTTCCAGATAGTCAAGGGCCTCTTCTCCGGAAAGGGCGAAATCAAATTCTATTTCATGGCTGCGTATTTCTTTGCGAAAGCGCTGTAAAAAAAGCGGCTGTACATCCGCTTCATCGTCTACTACCAATATCTTCATATGCCCATAAATATACTGTTTAATTTTTAGCCGGAATAGAGATGACAAATTCTGTGTATTCGCCTTCTGTACTGTTGATCTCTATTTTACCCCCATGTGCCTTCACCACGATGTCATGGCTCAGTGACAGGCCCAGGCCCGTTCCTTCTCCGGTTGGTTTGGTGGTAAAGAACGGTTGTAGTATTTTGTCTTTGATCTCATCCGGGATACCGGTGCCGTTATCTTTAACTTTAATCTCGAGTTCATCTTTTTTCCTCGCCGTACTGACTTCAATAGTCGGTCTATATCCTTCAATACCGAGTTTCTGCTTTCTCTGTACGGCATAAAAGGCATTGTTGAACAAATTGAGTAAAACCCGGCCTATGTCCTGCGGCACCATGTTCACTACTGCGATACCGTCTTCAAAATGCGTCACCAGCTCTGCATTAAAGCTCTTGTCCTTGGCACGCAGGCCGTGGTAGGCCAGCCTCAGGTATTCATCAGCCAGGTTGTTGATGTCAGTTGGTTCCATGGTGCTGCTGCTTGCCCGGCTGTGCTGCAGCATTCCTTTTACAATGCCATCGGCCCTTTTGCCGTGATGGCGGATCTTTTCCAGGTTCTGTTTAATGTCAGTAGCTATGGCAATGACCTCGTCGTTGTTCCCATTTGCCAGCTCTTCCTCCATCTCATCAATCAGTTCCATGCTGACTTCCGAGAAGTTGTTGACAAAGTTCAGAGGATTCTGTATCTCATGTGCAATGCCTGCTGTCAGTTCGCCGAGGGAGGCCAGCTTTTCCGATTGTATCAGTTGCTGTTGTGTGGTCTGCAGCAATTTAACTGCTTCCTGCAATTCGTTTTTTTGTTTGGTGAGCTCAGCTGTACGCTCTTCAACGAGTCTGTCCAGCTCGGTATTGCGTAAACTGACTGCCCGCAGTTCATCCTGTTGTTTTTTTGAAGAGGCCCAGCGGGCAAATATCCAGGCGAAGCCAAGAAGTATGGCACACTGGAAATAATAATCATAGTCGTGATAAAAGTTTTTGAAGAGCAGTTCAGCAAGACCCGTAATTACCGCGATTGCAATCAAAGGATAATGTGCCTCGAGAAAGGACCTTACCGGATTAAATTCCGGCATTCTCCTGATGTATTCTACAAGTGCAAGCAAAAATATGCCGCTCAGTAAAATATTAGTAATGTCACCAAATATGCTTTCGGTTCCGAGCCAAATGATCCAGACCAGCACACTGCTAACACTTAACATCTTGCCCCACTTTTCATAAAGCGGAGTGAATTTTATAGTTTTAATTAAGCGCCTTAACAGTAAAAAAGCCGCCAGGTAAACAAATATTTGCATGCTTTAAAAATAGCTGAGTTTGGCAATAAATGTAATTATTTAAATTTTAATATATTAGTCTGATAATGGCAGTTTACTATGCAGTTTAAAGAGGCCTGTGAATTTATTCTTGATAAGTTGCGGGGCGAGCTGCCCACGCATCTTACTTACCATAGTATTTACCATACCCTGGATGTATGCGGGGCCGCAAAACGCTTTGGCAAACTCGAAAACATCACTCCGGCCGAAATGAAGCTGCTATTGACTGCGGCCTGCTATCACGACTGCGGTTATCTGACCACTGCCACCGGCCACGAAGAACGATCCTGTACCATCGCTGAGGAGTTCTTGCCGGGCTTTGGATACAGCAGTGAGGATATAGCGGAGATCTGCGGAATGATCAGGGCGACCCGTTTGCCGCAGTCCCCGCAGACGCCGTTAGAGGAGATACTGGCCGATGCTGACCTGGATTACCTTGGACGCGAAGATTTTTTCACCATCAGTGACCAGTTGTTTTTAGAATTCGTTGCCCTCGGCCTTATTACAGATAAAAACCATTGGAACAGCGTACAGATAAAATTTTTCGAGAACCATCGTTATTTTACCGCAACTGCTATAAATTTGCGGCAGGCATATAAAGAAGAAAATCTGCAGCGAATTAAAGCCGCCTTAAAAAAGGATATTGAATGAAGAACACCAGCGTCCCCCAGTGGGTAACCGATACTGCTTACACCCTGATGGGAATTTTATTTTGCGCATTTGCTTTAAAAAGCTTCCTGATACCCAATAAATTCTTTGACGGTGGGGTAACGGGCATATCGCTGCTGATCCATGAGCTTTATCATTTGGACATCAGCTATATCATCGTACTTGCGAATATCCCTTTCATTGTCATGGGCGCTTATCATGTGAATAAGAGGTTCGCGGTGAAAACATTTGCGGCCGTAGTTGTACTCGGGCTTTGCCTGCAGTTTCTTCCATATCCGCAAATCACATCTGATAAATTGCTCGTCTCTATATTTGGCGGTGTATTTATGGGTATAGGTGTTGGACTTGCCATGCGGGGCGGCTGCGCGCTCGATGGCATCGAGGTGCTCGCACTCTATACCGGCAAGCGCATCAGTTTTACGATCAGCGAGATCATCCTGGGCATTAACATCATCATTTTCCTGATCGCGGCAATTGATCTGGGACTGCCTACTGCCTTATATTCCATCATGACTTATTATACTGCGTCGAAAACCATAAGTTTTGTCATAGAAGGGCTGGAAGAGTATACCGGGGTAACGATTATATCCGGCGAGAGCCAGCAGATAAAAGAACACCTGGTGATGGAACTTGGCCGTGGCATAACGGTCTATAAGGGCGAACGCGGCTTTCTTCGCGAGAGCTTTGATGTCAGCCAGCCGGTAGATATTGTCTTTACGGTAATCACCCGGCTTGAAGTCAGGCGCCTGCGCAACCTGGTCTATAAGATAGATCCTAAAGCTTTCATTTTCACCAGTACGATCAAAGAAGCCGCCGGAGGTGTACTAAAGAAGCGGGCGAGACATTAGTTCAATGTTTAAGACCTCTAAAGTGTCAGTTGATGCCCTTGCTGCTTAAATATTGTAATGCCTTTTCCAGGATGACATCTTTATTTTGGAGGACTGCTCCGAGCGTTTGTCTGACCGGTATATCGATTTTCACACCGGTCTGCTGGGTACCGGAGCGGTCCGGATAATAGATACCGTATCCGGAATACGAAATGCTGAGGCTTGCTCCCATCGGGATCTGGGTAACTATACCATCGGCACCAGCGGTTTGCCTGCCTATGGTTACAGCCCCGGGTATAGTTTGGAGGGCCATGACAGAATATTCGCCCTGACTCTGACTGCGCTCATCCGCAAGGATCAGCACTTTGCCCGGATAAATATTTTTATTGGTATTGCCCAGCCTGGGCGATAACTCCCATTTAAAATATCCTGGATTTTCCGGATCAAAGACCAGCGAATAGTTGATCGGCCGGCCGTCAGGCAGGAACATGTCAAAAATATTGTAGAATTCGTCATTATTGGGATAATTTCTCACATCAAAAATTACCGCCTGTTTGCTCTTAACCAGTGTTTTGATTTGTTCCAGGTTACCCTTCCAGATCTGTGATGCGTAGACATAAGCAATGGAGTTTCCAATGGTTTTGTAACCTGTCTCATTTCCTGTATAACCTGTAATGTCCTGCCACTTCTTCTCTGTTGATAAAATACAGGCGGCATTGGTTTTGAGCAGCTGCCCTGCTCTTTTGAGTGTCAGCTGCTGGTTTTGGTCTGGCGTATCAAAAAGCACCCAGTTCAGATAATGGTTTCTGGAGTTTTCATTTGATGCTGAAACATAAGGTCTCAGTCGTTTTATGCGTACGGATACCGGTTCTTTACCTACGGTTGTTACGATATCCCCTATTCTGATATTGGCTTTGCGGCACAAGCTGTCATTGGCCAGTTTGGTGACGACTACATTTCCATCTGCGATCGTTGTATAGAAGGGTGCAGTATATCTTCCAAAGATGTTGTCTTTGATGATGCTATAATTCCTGGATGAAGATACCTGGGAATGTCCGTCATTCAGTGTAACCGCCAGTTTTAGCAGTGTTTTATAATAACCTGCTGTATCATTTGCCGCGATCATTTCAGGTATAAACCTGCTTAGCATGCTGTCCCATTCCTTTCCGATCAGGTATTTATAAGGTGCGAAGTAGTTGATCGCATTGTAAAAACGCGCAAGGAATAACAAACGGTACCGTATATCAGGAAATCCAATGTTTTCATATGTCTTTTCGCCACTATAATCTGCGGTCATGTTCTGCAGTTTAATGTAACGGTTTGGCCCCTGGTTGCGATGGTCATAAATTTCCTGCAGCCTGACCTTTAGTGCCGAGTTGAGGAATGGAGACTGCATCCATCCAGCATTAAAATTCTTGCTAAACAGCTCGTCTGCGGGTATTGCGGCCACCCGCTTATCATCGGACTTAGCAGCTCCGATTATTGAAAGCAACTGCTGGCCGAACTTTTCTTTGCTGCTCGTTTTACGGATGTCTTCTATGTTGGCCATAAAAACGGAATCCCAGTCGGACTTTCCGGCGGCTACGTCCGGATGGTGGTATTTCAGGAAACCCCAGAGTCTGATGAAAATCTCAATTTTTTGAACAGGGGTCTGAGCGCCGGTCTGGCCGGGAAAGCATAAAAACAGGAGCATCAGCGTTAAAGGAGCGTAGAAAAAGCGTTTCATACCAGTATGTTTATGACGGGAAAATACGGCTTAATTTTAAAGCCTGCAAGACGCTTAAATTATTAACTTGCATTTGATTTCATAAATGCAAGTTAAATTCAATCCGTATGCTCACAGCTATTCATCCAAAATTACCAATGCGTGACAAGGCACTCACCAGGGATTTTTACCTAAACAAACTGGGTTTTCAGGAATTTGGAACTGCCGATTACGATGGCTATCTTATGGTAGAAAAAGACCGCATTCAAATTCATTTTTTTGAATTTAAAGAACTGGATCCAAAAGAAAATTATGGGCAGGTATACATCCGCACAGATGATATACAAGGATTGTTTCACTTTATCAAAAGCCAAAATGTCAACTGTACAAAATTGGAGCATAAACCCTGGATGCAAAGTGAATTTTCAGTTCTTGACCCTGACAACAATTTGCTTACTTTCGGGCAGAGTTTGTTTTAAACTTATGCATTAAATATTTCCAGATGAGAATAAGCTTTGCCTGTATAGTCTTACTGTTATTAACCCCAGGTATTGTTTTTTGTAAACAACCCGCGGTCACGATTGAATCTCTCAAATGCGAGCACCTTTTAGATCCTGCAGCGATCGAAAATCAACATCCTGTGCTGAGCTGGCAGCTGGCATTTGCCCAAAAAGCCAAAAGTCAAACGGCTTATCGCATTATAGCCGCTAGCAGCAGCGCTTTATTAGCGCAAAATAATGGAGATTATTGGGATAGCGGCAAAATATATTCCGCTAATTCTAACCAAATTATCTATCTGGGTAAAGCATTAACATCCAGAAAGAAGGTGTATTGGAAAGTGATGATCTGGGATGAAAGAAATAATCCTTCTAATTGGAGCCAGACCGCTTCCTGGTCTATGGGTCTGCTGCAGCCCGGCGATTGGGCGGCGAAATGGATCGGGTCTTTCGAAAATCCAAATCCGGATTCGGCGATAACTTACCCTGCGCCTTTTTTTCGTAAAGAAATTACCATAAAAAAACCCATAAAAAAAGCAACCGTTTATATCAGCGGCCTGGGTTTTTATGAATTGTTTCTAAATGGCAGAAAAATTGGTGACCAGGTACTGGCCCCGGCAGTGACCAATTATGATGTAAGACCGCTTAAAAAGCTGCTTTATCCTTATGATGATCAATCCAGCCAAAGAGTGCTTTATAATACTTTTGATGTCACCGGTAGTATCATCCGGGAAAGCAATGCGATTGGAATTCTGCTTGGTAATGGCTGGTACAATCAACGGGACCGAAGGGTTGAAGGTGACATGTGGTATGATATTCCAAAATTGATTTTCCAGCTTGAAATAGAATATACTGATGGAACCCGCAGCATCACTGGCTCTGACAGTACCTGGAAAACAACAACCGGCCCATTGTTAAAGGATGGCATTTTTACAGGCGAAAAATATGATGCACGACTGGAATTAGGTGCATGGGATAAAACCGGGTACAATGATAACAAATGGGTTAGGGCAATACTTGTTCGTCCGCCTGCCGGTATCTTACGTCCGCAAACTGCGCCTTTTGATAAAGTTACCCGGACCTTAAAGCCACATTTTGATGGCAAAATAAAGGATTCTGTTTATTCTTATCATTTAGAGGAAACCGTCTCAGGCTGGGCGTCCATAAGTGTTAAAGGGAAAGCAGGCAGCCGCCTTAAAATAAGGTATATCAGTGAGGAGGGTGAAGATTATGGTCAGATTGACAGTTATATTTTAAAGGGTTCTGGTGTGGAAAACTGGGAGCCAAAGTTTACCTGGCATGCATTCAGAAAAATCGAGGTCACTTCTTCAGATGTCATCCTTGGCCCGGAAAGTTTACTGATAAAAGATGTACATACGGATGTGGCATCAAATGGGAGTTTTGAATGTTCAAACCCATTTCTGAATAAAATAAATGCAGCCTACCTGAAAACACAGAACGCAAATTTTCATGGAAGTGTGAGCAGCGATTGCCCGCACAGGGAAAGGCTGGGTTATACCGGTGACGGGCAGGCAATTGTGGGAAGTTCGATATACTCCTATGATATGCTTCAGTTTTATCGAAAATGGTTTAATGATATGGACGATGCCAGGAATAAAAAAACCGGTTTTGTGACGCATACAGCACCGTTCGGTGGTGGAGGCGGTGGTCCGGCCTGGGGATCTGCATATGTGATTATGCCTTGGTCTTACTTTTCTTATTATGGCGACACCGCAATATTAGCCCAGCATTATTCCGGCATGAAACAATGGATTGAATACCTGGAAACCAGAACCGATAAAAATGGATTAGTGTCCAGGGAAGAGCCTAAAGGCTGGTGTTTGGGAGAATGGTGCACCCCCACGCAGGTTCAAATTCCGGAGCCTTTGGTAAATACCGCCTATTTCTACTATGTTACTGACATATTGACCAATGCTGCAAGGACATTGGGTAAAAATGATGATTGCTTAAGGTTCACAAATCTGGCTAAAGCGATAAAAACAAATTTTAATAAAGCCTATTATAATACTGCAAAGCAAACTTACTGGGAAGGAAGACAGGGGGCTAATGTATTTGCTTTGGCTTTTGGCCTTGTGCAAAAGGAAAACTATCTGCCGGTTTTCAATTCCTTATTAGACCATCTGAAAGAAATCAATTACCATTTTGACACCGGTATCCTGGGAACTCCCCTGTTATTAAAAGTGCTCTCCCAAAACGGCAGGGATGATATTGCCTATCAAATAATGAATCAAAAAGATTTTCCGGGTTTCGGCTATTTACTGGATGACAAAAACAGTACACTATGGGAATCATGGAATGGAGACGGCTCGCATTGCCATCCTATGTTCGGTAGTGTTGTGGAATGGTTCTATTCTGGTATTGCCGGTATAAAAGCTGATCCTGCAAGTGCCGGCATGAAGCATTTTATCATTGAGCCGCAACCTCTTGAGGATTTAAATTATTGCAAATCGTCCTATAATAGTTTATTTGGAAAAATACGCTCAGAGTGGAAAAAAGATAAAGAAAAAAATCTGGAGGTACTGATTGAAGTCCCTGAAAATACTTCAGCAACGTTTGTCTTACCCTATAATAAGATGAAAGTAGTGGATGATTCTGGCCGTCATATTTTGGCAAGAAAAATTAATGATAAATATCAGATTGAATTTAAATCCGGTGTATATCGGTTTGAAGTCTTATATCAGTAAAAAGAAACGAGGGAATAGCTTTTTGCCAGCCCTCGTTTCCGTATTGGGGTCAGGAATTTTAACAAGTCCGGAACCCGCTTATTCGGTTTCTGATTTTGCAGCAAAAACCATCTTATACACCAACCCTGCTAAAATTGCACCTGCTATTGGTGCCACCCAAAATAGCCAAAGCTGACCTAAAGCCTCACCACCGGCAAAAATGGTCTGACTGGTACTTCTTGCCGGATTAACGGAAGTATTGGTCACCGGTATGCTGATCAGGTGGATCAATGTTAAACTTAAACCTATGGCCAGTCCAGCAAACCCTTTGGGTGCACGGTCATCAGTTGCGCCTAAAATTACGAGCAGAAAAATAAAGGTCATCACGATTTCCGTCACGAGAGCGGCGGTCATATTGTATTTTCCAGGTGATAGCTCTCCATACCCGTTACTGGCAAAACTGCCAATGGAACTGCCGTTTCCGGTAACAATCACGCAAAGTAAACCGGCTGCTACGATCCCGCCCAACACCTGGGAGACGATGTAAGGGATCAGTTCTTTGCTGCTAAAGCGCCCGCCAATCCACAAACCAACAGACACTGCGGGATTTAAATGTGCTCCTGAGATGTGGCCCAATGAATAAGCAATAGTGACTACCGTTAATCCGAAAGCCAGGGATACGCCCAGAAAGCCAATGCCGGCATCAGGATAATTACACGCTAAGACGGCACTACCGCAGCCGCCGAGCACAAGCCAAAAGGTACCAATAAACTCTGCTACTAATTTTTTCATTTTAATTTGTTTTAGTGATGATTAATATTTTTGTTAAAGAAATTTAAACAGAATAATCGAATTATTCCTAATAAGAATAAATTGAACAGCCCGCAGAAATAGCCATTCAGTGTATAAACGTGATCAGATAAATAAAGAATTGTGTAAAAATTTTAACATAGAATCACGTTAACAGCGCGCAGTTATATACCGCATCTCTTAAAAATATGCCGGATAGCACAATCCAGCGTCGATTTTTTCGTATCTTTCAATATTTAATATCTTTCAGTATTTAATTTATACGTTCTCATGAAAGCCATATCATTCATCACCGATGGTGAACCCTATCCTACAGAGCTGAAGGGCCCATTATGTTTACACCCTGATCAACTGGTACTTGAGGCTATTGAGACCATGCTGGAACATGATGTGGAGGCCCTGACTGTCCATGAAAATGATGTTTGTGTTGGGGTTGTTTACTTAAAGGAACTCCTCTGGTTTCTAACTTGTGACAATAAAAACTACAACTTGCTGTTTCATAAATTCAATTTTGATTTGCGGAGTGCAGTTGCCGTTATTCAAAGAAAGTTATATCCCGATCAGGATTAAGAACCGGAATGCGGGGATTGACTCCGCCGGCTTGTGGTTATACCATTGTCATATTGTTTATACTTTTTTGTATAAAAAAGCTACTGCCTTATCTTTACAGTATGTTATTGCTGATTCCACTTAACAAAAACTGGAAGTCATGAAAGAAAAATCAGGTACACTGGAACAAGCCGTATTAAATGAATACAAATACGGATTTGTAACAGACATAGATACAGATGTAATTGCCAAAGGCCTTAGCGAAGACACCATCCGCCTTATTTCAAATAAAAAGAACGAACCGGAATGGATGCTGGACTGGCGGCTTAAGGCTTACAACCATTGGCTAAAGCTTGTAGAACCAAAATGGCCTAATGTAAAATACCCGCCTATCAATTATCAGGATATTATTTACTATGCCGCTCCTAAGCCCAAAAAACAATTAAATAGCCTTGACGAAGCTGATCCCGAATTGCTGGCCACTTTTGACAAATTGGGAATCTCACTTAATGAACAAAGGCGGCTTACAGGAGTAGCTGTAGATGTGGTGATGGACAGTGTATCTATCGCAACTTCCTTTAAAAAGCAGCTTTCAGAAATCGGGGTTATTTTTTGTTCAATCAGCGAGGCAATACAGGAACATCCCGAATTGGTAAAGAAATACCTTGGCTCGGTAGTTCCAATGACCGATAATTATTTTGCTGCATTAAATTCAGCTGTATTTACTGATGGTTCTTTCTGCTTTATTCCCAAAGGAGTACGCTGCCCAATGGAACTTTCTACCTACTTCCGCATCAATACAGAGAATGCAGGCCAGTTTGAGCGTACACTGATCATTGCAGAAGAGGAAAGTTATGTAAGTTATCTGGAAGGTTGTACAGCACCTCTGCGGGATGAAAATCAATTACACGCGGCCGTAGTAGAACTTGTTGCGCATACTAAAGCTGAGATTAAATATTCAACCGTACAAAACTGGTATCCGGGTGACAAAAATGGCCTCGGTGGTATCTACAACTTTGTGACCAAACGAGGTATGTGTAAAGGTGATCATTCAAAAATCTCCTGGACACAGGTAGAAACAGGATCTGCAATTACCTGGAAATACCCCAGTGTGATTTTAAAAGGTGATCATTCTATCGGCGAGTTCTACTCTGTTGCTTTTACCAATAATTATCAGCAGGCGGATACAGGTACAAAAATGATCCACCTTGGTAAAAATACAAGAAGCAGGATCGTCTCAAAAGGAATCTCGGCCGGCCATAGCCAAAACAGTTACCGTGGTTTAGTCAGGGCCGGCAAACAGGCAACCAATGCGCGTAATTACTCACAATGCGACTCTTTATTGCTAGGCGATAAATGTGGCGCGCATACCTTTCCCTATATAGAAGTTAAAAATAAAACTGCAATTGTAGAACACGAAGCAACCACTTCAAAAATCGGAGAAGATCAACTCTTTTATTGCAGGCAAAGAGGCATTGATGCAGAAACAGCGGTAGCCCTTATTGTAAATGGCTTTGCCAAAGAAGTAATGAACCAATTGCCCATGGAATTTGCCGTAGAAGCACAAAAACTACTTGCCGTTAGCATGGAAGGCAGTGTAGGTTAAATAAAATTTATAAGAATATGTTATCAGTAAAAAATATACACGCAAATATAGACGGAAGAGAGATCTTAAAGGGCATTAACCTCGATATAAAGCCAGGGGAAGTTCATGCGATTATGGGGCCAAATGGTTCTGGTAAAAGTACACTCGCATCTGTACTTGCCGGCAGAGATGAATATGAGGTTACCGAAGGCAATGTTTCTTTTTTAGGAAAGGACCTGTTGGGACTATCGACAGAAGACAGGGCCCGTGAAGGTTTGTTCCTTGCCTTCCAGTATCCGGTAGAAATACCCGGCGTAAGCACGACCAACTTTATTAAGGCTGCTGTAAATGAAAAGCGCAAATATCTGGGTCAGGAACCCCTTGATGCCGTCTCATTTTTAAAAATGATGAAGGAGAAGATGGCTCTGGTTGAAATAGACCAGCGTTTATTGAGCCGTTCTATCAATGAAGGTTTTTCAGGTGGAGAGAAAAAACGTAATGAGGTTTTCCAAATGGCCATGCTTGAACCCAAGCTTGCGATTATGGACGAGACCGACTCAGGCCTGGACATTGATGCGCTCCGTATCGTTGCCAAAGGCATCAATAAACTACGAAATCCTGACCGTGCAGTACTGCTTATAACCCACTACCAGCGTCTGCTCGATTATATTCAGCCAGATTATGTTCATGTCCTGTACAACGGCCGAATTGTTAAATCGGGCACTAAAGAACTGGCGCTTGAACTGGAAGAAAAAGGATATGACTTCATTACTGATGAGGTTGATTTAACTGCTGATCAATAACAGCGCATTTAAAAGAATTTACAATGAACGATATAGCTTATTTTAAGGATCAGTTTGAGCAGCTGCAGGAAGCAGATCCCAAAGGTACTATTGCCGGCTTAAGACAAAGTGGTTTTGATTCTTTTTCCAAAGCAGGTGTTCCCACGTTTCATGACGAAGATTGGAAATATACAAATGTGAGCAGTCTGTTTGACAAAGAATACCCTATAGCAGGGCTGTCCGGGGTTACTTTAGCAGATGTTGACGCCGTAAGGTTACCAGGCAGCGAACTGGCAAATGAGCTGGTTTTTGTAAATGGCCGTTTCGTAGCCGGGCTTTCCAATATTCGTTCAGGCATTTCAGATCTTATAGTATTGCCTCTTGAGGTGGCCGCCACTGGCGCTTATAAGGACCTGGTCGCGGCCCAGCTTGATCACAGCAGCAATTACCTGAGTGATGGGATCCATGCTTTGAATACTTCTTTCATCTGCGGCGGAGTTTTTATCCATGTACTTAAAGGAAAGGAACCTAAACATCCGGTTTATTTCTACCATATCTTAGACACAAGACAGCATCCTTCCCTTGCACAGCCAAGGAGCCTGGTCCTGGTTGATGAAAGCAGCCGGCTGCAATTAACAGAAACCTACGCAACTCTTGGTCCGTCGGACAGTTTTAACAACCAGGTGATGGAAATAGTGGTTAAAGAAAATGCTTTTGTTGAATATTACAAGATCCAGAACGATACCGCAAACGCCAGTCAGGTAAATACTACACATATCAGGCAGATCGGACGAAGCTATGTACACACCGTTACACTTACTTTAAACGGGGCCATAGTACGCAACAATATGAATCTGGTGCTTGACGCGAATGGCAACGAAACTCATCTTTACGGTCTGTACCTGTTAAAAGGAAAGAGCCACGCTGATAACCATACGCTGATCGATAATTTAAAACCAAATTGCTTTAGTAATCAGCTTTACAAAGGCATTGCAGATGATGCCTCGACGGCGGTATTCAATGGCCGCATCATGGTTCAGCCAGATGCCCAAAAAACCAATGCTTATCAGAGCAATAAGAACATCTTATTGTCAGACAATGCCACTATAAACACCAAACCGCAGCTTGAGATCTTTGCAGATGATGTTAAGTGTTCGCATGGGTGTACCGTAGGACAACTTGATGAGGAAGCTTTGTTCTATTTAAGGGCAAGGGGCATTCCCAAAGAAAGTGCCGAGGTGCTATTGCTGGAGGCTTTTGCCGCGGACATTGTTGAGCAGATTAAACCTGAGGTTTTACGTTCTTACGTAGCTAAACTGATTTACGAACATTTAGCAATTCAATAATATGGCCACATTAGATCTCAGACAACAGTTCCCTATTCTTAACCGCATGGTTAAGGGCAAACCCCTGGTGTATTTTGACAATGCTGCCACGGCCCAAAAACCACAGCGGGTTATTGATGCGCTCACCCATTATTATACACATTACAATGCCAATATCCATAGGGGTATTCATACGCTTGCAGAAGAAGCTACTGCTGCTTATGAAGCCGCCAGACATACAGCACAGGAATTCATTGGTGCAGCTGCACCAGAAGAGATCATTTTTACAAGAGGTACTACTGAGGGCATTAACCTGGTTGCTTATACCTGGGGCAGGCAGAACGTCGGAGCTGGTGATGAAATCATTATATCAGGTATGGAACATCATTCCAATATCGTTCCCTGGCAAATACTTTGCGAAGAAAAAGGCGCTATTTTAAAAGTCATTCCCGTTAATGATAATGGTGAGCTGGCGATGGATGTCTACAGATCGCTGCTTAGCAATAAGACCAAACTGGTCTCAGTTGTGCATGTATCTAATTCATTAGGCACAGTAAATCCGGTTAAAGAGATTATTGATGCCGCGCACCGGGCCGGTGCCAGAGTACTTCTTGACGGGGCACAATCGGCCGTACATATGGACATAGATGTACAGGCCATAAATTGTGATTTTTTCGCTTTTTCCGGCCACAAAGTATATGGCCCTACAGGTGTAGGCGTGCTCTATGGCAAAAAGGAACTGCTGGAAAGTATGCCGGTATTTCAAGGTGGCGGAGAGATGATCAAAGAAGTTACATTTGAAAAGACAATTTATAACGACCTGCCTTACAAATATGAAGCCGGTACACCAAACATAGCGGATACTATAGCTTTAAAAGCAGCCCTCGATTTTATTAGCGAAACTGGCAAACAACAGATCAGAGATCACGAAAATGAATTGCTTGCTTATGCTACAGCTCAATTGCAAGCCATCCCCGGCCTTACCATTATCGGCAATGCCAAAGAAAAGGTAAGCCTGGTATCTTTCATCATTAAAGACATACATCCCCAGGATGTTGGTGTTTTACTCGACAATCAGGGTATTGCCGTTAGAACCGGGCATCATTGTACACAACCTTTAATGGCACGTTTTGGAATCCCGGGTACAATAAGAGCATCGTTTGCCCTGTATAACCAAAAAGAAGAGATAGATGCATTGGTTACCAGCTTACATAAAACCATAAAAATGCTTTTGTAATGGATATTAAGCCGATAAATGATATAGAAAAAGATATTATTGAAGACTTCGGGCTGTTTGATTCCTGGGAAGATAAATACGAGTACATTATCGACATGGGTAAAAAGCTGGCTGTTCTTGAAGACGAACATAAGCTTGATGAAAACAAAATAAAGGGATGCCAGAGTACGGTATGGCTGGTGGCATCCTATGAAGATGGGCGCATATTTTTTAAGGCCGACAGCGATGCCGTTATTGTGAAGGGCTTGATAAGTATGCTGATCAGGGTATTGTCCGGCCATACCCCCGCCGAGATTATTGAGGCCCGCCTGGATTTTATTGGAGAGATTGGAATGATGACCCATTTGGCGCAGATACGTTCTAATGGTTTGCTGTCGATGATAAAGCAAATGAAGAATTATGCCATCGCCTTTCAGGCGATTGACAATCAACAAATTGATCATAAATAAATTAAAAGGTCATGGATAAAGAAGAATTAAAACAGAAAGTTATAGATTGTTTACAGACCATATACGATCCGGAAATTCCGGTTAGTATTTATGAACTGGGATTAATTTATGAAACTGAAATACTGCCTCCTTTAAACAATATACAGATTGTAATGACCCTTACGGCTCCCGGGTGTCCTGCCGCGCAATCCATACCATTGGAAGTGGAGGAAAAAGTAAAACAGATCGAAGGTGTCAATGAGGTTACTGTAATTGTGACCTGGGAGCCTGCCTGGAACAGAGATATGATGTCGGAAACAGCACGGTTTGAATTAGGGATGATGTAATATAGAAGAGGATGAAGATAACTGCTCAGGAAGAATACGGCTTAAGGATATTGCTGCACATTGCCAGACGTGAAAATAAAGAGGATGCGACTATCCCTATTATCAGTGAGGCCGAGGGTCTTTCTGCGGCGTATGTGGCAAAACTTACGCGGACACTTCGCCTTGCAGGATACCTTAAAAGTACGCCAGGCAATAAAGGGGGATATATATTAGCCAGGCCTGCTGCAGAGATTAATATTAACCAGGTAATGAAGATACTGGGCGGCTCTCTTTACAGCAAAAAATTTTGTGAGAATTACCCGGGTACTTTAAAACTTTGCACCAATTCTGTAGACTGCTCCGTTAGGTCGCTTTGGCAAATGATTCAATTTACGGTTGACCAGTTACTGGATAAAGTTACTTTGCAGGACCTGATGAGTTCTGAGGAAACAACAGGGCAGTTGCTGAACAAGATGATTGGAATTTGATTTGAAAGTTCTCTTGAAGATCATACAAACTTTCTGTTTTTTAAATTGTTGATGTGGAGGTTGAGATTTTTCCCTATTCATATTATGAAAATAAAATTTATTCAATTCATCGCATTGCTGTTATTGTTGCTGGTAACAGGATTATTCTGGGGAACCTGGTTTTCCCTGAGCCGGTCGATTGAGAATTTCTCAGCGGCCGAATTTATCCATATCGGCAAAATCATCATAAAAAATGTAGCCTTTCCTATGCGGATCATCCTTCCCTTATGCATACTCTCTGTTCTTTTATCGGTATGGTGGTATCCTTCCCGAAATTCGGCCGGGTTTTATTGGGGACTTGCCTCTCTCCTGCTGATCATCATTACCTTGCTGATTACTGTATTGATAGAAGTTCCGATTGACAACCAGATAAAATTATGGACAGCCTCGACGACACCTTCTGATTGGGAGGCAATTCGTGCTAAATGGCAGCTTTTTCACAGTCTGCGAACCGGTACCTCGCTGATGAGTTTTGCATCTTTTGCAATAACCATTATTTTTCATAGCGAAGGCCGGGGTAAGAAAACACTATAGTTTCAAATGGACTGTATACCTATTATCTATTAATTTTTGTAAATTGATCGGTATGTCAAACCTGCTTTACACACAATATGCATTGGTTAGAGATACCAGACAGGTAGTTTTTCAGTTTCTGGAAACACTGGTCGCCGGCGATATTTCAAAGCCTGTTTCTGTCTTCAGCGATAAAACCATTTCTTATATGTTTGTCCATATTGCCAACACTTATATCGCCTGGGCGGGCAATTTTGCCCTGAAAGGTGCTGATGGTTACCTGGACCAGGATGAGCCTCTGAATCTGACACAGCTCCAAAACCTGTTTGCCCAAATTGATGAGATCATGGGTCGTTTTATAGCTCATTTTGCAGCAGATCCAATGAAGCTTGTCAAAGGTTATAAATGGCCGGAAAAATACATTGAAACCGATGCTTACAGCATTTTTACTCACCTTATTACCCACGAGTTTCATCATAAGGGCCAGGCAATGACCATGGCCAGGCTGCTCGGCCACATACCTCCGGATACTGATGTGATGCGGTTTTAGAATGATTGAACCGAGCTCAATTGAATTACCACTCTTAAATGTAAAGATCAGTTTGTTGTTATCAAATAGCCATGAATCTAAAAGTCAAAGTGAACCCTTAAACCCCTTCAAATCTGAAAGTTGTGACCAGTCCATTTGCTCTTCTTTAACGGCCTTAAGTACATACTGAATATTCAACGCCGGCCAGAATACCACTTGTTTTAAAACTACAAAGGCGCTATTATGACCGGACCGAGATTGTTAATAATTGGCTATTCGAATATAACCAATATATATCGCTGGTGTATATTAAAGGCAATTTAGACGTCTGTCCCATGCTTGTGGTCAGAACACAATTAAGATGTGATACGCAAAAAAGCCTTTAGATGCTCTCCAAAGGCTTTCAGAAATACTTTTTTAAACAGTCTTTCCCATATGGGAAACTTTGTTTGCGCCCATCGAGGGACTGTTCTCGCATCATTTTATCGATGATTTGAAGAAAATTGCAAACTTGGACACGTTGTTTAACAGCGAACCCCTTAGTAGAGATTTCAAGCTTCGATATAAACGATGTTATACGGATCAGGAAAGGAGAAATAAGCCTTTAACACAGATTTGGGCTGAAAATGGATTTACAAAATACAAGACTGATTAATGTGCTAAAATTTCAACTTTTTCAAATTGGGATGATTTTGCTAGTGACGAAACTACAAAATCATCCCTACTAGAGATGCGGTAAAATGAACTCTTCTCTAGTAGGGATTTTTACGGCTGAAAAGCACCGAGATTTTGCACTTAAGGCATAAAATTCGTATTTTTACATTGGTAAATTTATAGTCTAATAAAAGAAATAATTATGTCCGCAGTTATTGAATTCGAAATCAAGAAGGAGCATTATCTGAGTACTATAAAGGCACTCCGTACAAAAAACTTCAGCAAAAACCTTCCATTTTTAATCCTTTCTGATAAGCTGCCTGATGGTCAAGTTTACAGGGAATTCGCCGACGGTCACATTGAACTTCAGGAAGTAAGTTCTAAAGGTGGAGTATTCGAATACCGTGTTATAAAAACCTTATCTAATATCGAAGCAAATCAAGTCAGGAAAGTACATGGATTACTCTAAGCCAACCTTATTGGTCATTTCGGGGCCAAATGGAGCTGGAAAATCAACGCATATTCAAACCATGTTACCAGAAGCATTTAATGGCATTTGGTCATTTGATAGAGATAATACCCGTATTGAATTCGAAAAGAAACTATCTAAGACCGGAGTAAACGCTAAAGAGTTACTACCAAAAGCGACCAGAATGATGGAAGAGAAACTGGTAGAAGAAATGAAAAGTGCCATTAAACAACGTAAACACTTTGTTCTGGAAACGCCATTATCACATCCAGACTATTGGAGATACATTGACTTGTTTGAAAATAACAGCTACCAAATCCAACTAAATTATTTGTGTCTGGACAAAGTTAGTGATTGCGTGGCAAGGGTTGGTCAAAGAGTAATGGAAGGCGGACATTATGTAGAGCCTTCAACAATTAAAGGTGTTTACGAACAAAATCTACGCTTCATCAACGATTTCACGTCATCTTTTAAAGTTATTGAACTTTATGATGGCACAAAAATACCAACACTACTCGCAAAACTGGAAAATGGTGAAGTTAAGTTTGCCTTAAAAAGTGCACTAAAGAAAAACTGGATTAAATCGGGACTACCGAATTTATCAGCCTCAATTAAACAGTACATAACTAATATAAAAAAGTTAAATTCCTAATACATATCAAAGCCGTAGATTTTATTTACATTTCCCTATGGAATTTAGGAAACAGCCCGTTTCCTAAATTCAAAAAACAAAAAAGCCCTAGATCTCTCTAAGGCTTTCTTCTGTGCACTTGTAGGGACTCGAACCCCAAACCTTCTCATCCGTAGTGAGATGCTCTATCCATTGAGCTACAAATGCATTTCCGTTTCGTTAACGGAATGCAAAAGTAATGCTTGAAATTCAATTTAGCAATTTTTTTAAGCAATTTATTCCGGAGGCTGTATTAATAAACTGTAAGCTAAGCCTGTACTACATCATTGAAGCTAATAACACAGATAATTACATCGCCATCCATCCAGGTTCACACATTCTTCACACCTTGTTCACACCAAAGCCACAAACAGGTACCTTTTTGTGAAGAAAGTGTGACTCAGGTGTGTTTCATGTGAGGACTTGCTCTTAACAAGACCTTGATCAATATGCGGTTTTACTACATTCTTCACCCTTCACTTTAAAAAAAACTCTCATCTCTTTTATAGTTATAACATCAAAATTAATGAATTTAGCAAAGACAAAAATCAATGTAAATAGAAATTACAAAGTATGGCAAGAATTACAAACGGAATCCTCGGTGGTTTCTCAGGAAAAGTAGGCACAGTAGTCGGCGCATCCTGGAGAGGAATTGACTACATTAGGGGCTTGCCCGAACCCAGCAACAAGCCCGCAACCGCTCTGCAGTTAGCTCAGCGCCTGAAGATGGTGCTTTTCAGGGGATTTTTACTAGGAGTGGACCAGATCATTGAGAACTGCTATCAAAATTACGAAAAGACCACACCGATGAATTCTGCGCTTTCTTACAATATGCAGTATGCGGTGACGGGCAGCTATCCGGATCTAAACATCGATTTTCCAAATCTCCTGTACAGTAAAGGAGATCTGCTTAGCGCATCATCCTTGAAAGTGGTTTCAACCGAAACAAATACCATCGATTTTACCTGGCAAAACGGTGATTTCAATAACTATCGCGGTGCGCAAGACCAGGTCAGTCTGGTGGCCTACAGCCCTGAAGGTTTGAAATTTGCGAAACTAACAGATGCCGGCGTCAGGGCCGATGAGGGCAGCCGCTTAATTTTCCCCGGAAAGTTTAGCGGACAGGTAGTCCACTGTTATCTGAGTTTTTATTCAAAAGCTTTTAGCATTGCCTCGACCAACGAATACCTCGGCGCAGTTACCGTGATTTGATCTGCTTGTCAAACAGTTCAAGCCCCTCTTCAAAACTGTGAGGAACATATCCCAGATCCTTTATGGCCTTGTCCAGCACGAAGCCTGTTTTTACAGGTCTTCTGGCTTTTTGGTTTAAAGAGGCAGAACTGATTTCGGTAACGCCCGACTGGTTCAGCTGCCAGTAATCTGCCACCCGTGTTACCAGTTCAGCCACACTCATCATATCCTTTCCTGAAATGTGGTAAATGCCCTGTGCTTTCTTTTCTACAGCAAGCAGACAGGCTATGGCAAGATCCTCTGCCAGCGTCGGCATGCGCCACTGGTCATTTACTACGTTTATAGGGTCACCCTTTTCCAGTGCATTTTTGGCCCACAGTACAATATTGCTCCGGCTCATATCGCTCACAATACCATATACTAATATAGTCCGGATGATGACCCAGTCGCAGGACGATGCGGCTATTGCTTCCTCTGCCCGAACCTTGGTAAGACCGTAATGACTTACCGGACTCGGCTCCGCAGCTTCGTCATATGGTCCGCTGGCACCGTCAAATATAAAATCGGTTGAAAGGTGGACCAGCTGTATTTGGTTTTTTTCACAAACGGAGATGAGCGTTTTAACTGCATCCACATTTAAGCGGTTCGCGAGATCCTGCTGTGCCTCGCAGGTATCAACATTGGTCATGGCAGCAGTATGAATAATTGCATCCGGCTGATAATGATGTACCACATTTCTCACATTCAGGGGATCCAGAATGTCCATCTCGGCATAGGTATACCCTTCCTGCACCGGAAAACGGTTTGCGCCCCTGGACGTGGCGATCAAATCAAACTGCCGGGTCTGCAGGATCTGTTCTGTGATCTTCTGACCTAAAAGACCGTTGCTGCCTGTTACTAATATCTTCTTCATTGACCGGCTCGATAAGATTTCAAATTTCAAAAATGCTAAATGATTTTAAACAGCCAAAACGAAGTATGATAAAGGCCCTTTTTCAGCTACCAAATTACCGAATAAAAAACTGTGGAAAAATTTTTTATTTATATATGTAATTCTTGTATTTAAATTTTAACTTTGCAAACCGAATTGTGAGCTTATAAAAGCGCCTTTAACAAATTGATATTTATAATTTTACCCAAAACAATATATGCCTAACATTGGAAAAATAGCGCAGATTATAGGACCGGTAGTTGACGTGAGTTTTGCTGACGCTGCTCATTTACCTCAAATCTTCTCTGCCTTAGAGATCGAAAAAGAAAACGGACAGAAGATCATTTTAGAAGTTCAGCAACATCTTGGTGAAGACCGTGTACGTGCGATTGCGATGGACTCGACTGACGGTTTGGTTCGCGGAATGGACGCAGTGGACACCGGAGCTCCTATTAAAATGCCGGTAGGCGACCAGATCAAAGGTCGTTTGTTCAATGTTGTTGGTGAAGCTATTGACGGGATCAATGCGGTTGACAAAACCGGTGGCCGCCCTATCCACAATGCTCCTCCTAAATTTGACGAGCTGTCTACTGAAACTGAGGTGCTCTTTACCGGTATTAAAGTGATTGACTTGCTTGAACCTTATGCAAAAGGCGGTAAGATCGGTTTGTTTGGTGGTGCGGGTGTTGGCAAGACGGTATTGATCATGGAATTGGTAAACAACATCGCTAAAGCTTATGCAGGTCTTTCTGTATTTGCCGGTGTGGGTGAACGTACACGTGAGGGTAATGATCTTTTGCGGGAGTTTATCGAATCTGGTGTAATCAACTATGGCGAAGACTTCCTCCATTCAATGGAAAAAGGCGGATGGGACCTGAAAACAGTTGATACTGAAAAATTAAAAGAATCTAAAGCAACATTGGTATTCGGTCAAATGAATGAGCCTCCTGGTGCACGTGCACGTGTGGCTTTATCAGGACTAACTGTTGCTGAATATTTCCGTGACGGTGATGGTCAGGGCGCAGGAAAAGATATCCTTTTCTTCGTTGACAACATTTTCCGTTTCACTCAGGCAGGCTCTGAGGTGTCGGCACTATTGGGCCGTATGCCTTCGGCGGTAGGTTACCAGCCAACGCTGGCTACTGAGATGGGTCTGATGCAGGAGCGTATTACTTCAACCAAACGCGGTTCCATTACATCTGTACAAGCAGTTTATGTACCCGCAGATGATTTAACTGACCCTGCTCCGGCGACTACTTTTGCCCACCTGGACGCGACTACAGTATTGTCCCGTAAAATTGCTGAGCTTGGTATCTACCCTGCTGTGGATCCTTTGGATTCTACTTCAAGGATCCTTTCTCCGGCTATTTTGGGTGATGAACACTACAACACTGCTCAGCGCGTGAAAGAAACGTTACAACGTTATAAAGAACTTCAGGACATCATTGCCATCCTGGGTATGGATGAACTTTCTGAGGAAGATAAACTGGTGGTATCGCGCGCACGCCGTGTTCAGCGTTTCTTATCTCAGCCTTTCCACGTAGCAGAGCAATTTACAGGTTTAAAAGGTGTTTTGGTTGACATCAAAGATACCATCAAAGGATTTAACATGATCATGGATGGCGAAGTTGATGA
This sequence comes from Pedobacter ginsengisoli, assembly GCF_030244015.1. Lineage (GTDB taxonomy): Bacteria > Bacteroidota > Bacteroidia > Sphingobacteriales > Sphingobacteriaceae > Pedobacter > Pedobacter ginsengisoli. The sequence goes on along the minus strand of NZ_JASSYX010000001.1, from coordinate 225,152 downwards.
GTATCCTGAGGCTGCATTTAACCTTGTAGGAAGCATTGAAGAGGCAATTGAAAAAGGTAAAAAACTATTAGCTGAAGCAAACTAGTCACAAAAACAATGACACTAGAAATATTAACCCCAGACAAGAAAGTTTTTGAAGGCGAAGTAACCGCTGTTACAGTTCCCGGCACAATGGGTTCTTTCCAGATTTTGAGAGACCACGCGCCCATCATCTCCACTTTGGAAGATGGCCCTGTAATTGTAAAAGGCAAAGCCGGTGAGGATACCTTTAATATCAAAGGTGGCGTAGTGGAAGTTTTAAAAAACAAAATTATTGTGCTGGCCGAAGGGGTAGCTTAATATTTAATTTATTCAATATTGAAAGGCCCTTTGAAATTTCAAAGGGCTTTTTTATTTAAGCGGCCTCCGGTTTCGTCATTGCGGGGCACGAAACAATCTACACTACAATAATAAAAATTGCAAGGTCCGCAGAGCTCCGCTCCGGGAGATTGCTTCGTGCCTCGCAATGACGGGCGGGGTGATGAGCAGCGGCGTGACCAGGACAGGGCGATGAGGAGCGGCGTGATCAGGGCGGGGTGATGATGAGCGGGGTGATGATGAGCGGTATGACCAGGTCCGGGTGATGAGGAGCAGAGCAGTAATGGGCATGGCGGTAATGAGCAAAATAGCGATGGCTAAAGTGCGGGACAACAGACAGTAAAACGATCGTAATTTTGTCAACTTTTATTAACACTTTAAGCATTTTAGGAAGAAAATGGCACAATTTATAATGCTTGCATAAAACCTATACTGAATACCGATTTCATATTTGGTATAGAGACGTCCACTTTAAGAAATGTAATATGCGCATATATAAGTATTTAATTTGTTATATTCTTTAAATTTTGAAATTATATTTTTTTTCAATTATTTTCAATAGCCTATTGATAGTTTAAACTTCAAACGGTAAATTGGATTCTATAAACCAACGATAATAATTATTAACATGAGCAATTCAGTTAGCACCTTGTTTACAGTCATCACAAATGTGATTCTCCTGCTGATTATTCGGAAGGACATGGCGCTATAATTGAATATTTAATACAAAATATACAAAGCGCCACCCAAAAGTGGCGCTTTTTTAATGAAACACTTAATATAAATTTAATACCCTACATACCCATACAAAAATGCAGTACTTCAATTCAAATACCGTACTTTATTTAAACGGCAGGTTTGAAAAAGCCAGTGATACAACCACTAGTTTATACGGACAGTCGCTGCATTATGGATATGCGGTATTTGACGGTTTAAGGGCATACCACACGCACAACGGTACACGCATTTTCAAAGCCAGGGAGCATTTTGAAAGATTGAGGCGTTCTGCCGAACTGGTACACATTCCATTTAAATGGAACATTGACGAACTGATCAAGAAGACTTATAAATTACTGGAATACAATAATTTAAAGAACGCATATATCCGGCCACTGATTTACTGCGCACCCAATATGTCGCTAATTGCCGCAAAAGATGTATCGATCATGATCTGTGCTTTTGAGTGGGATGCCTATCTGGGACATAAGTTATTGAAGGTTATGGTATCCAGCTATGAGCGGCCAAGCCCTAAGTCGACACCTATAGAAGCTAAGGTAAGTGGTAACTATGTAAATTCCATACTGGCGACTACCGAAGCCAAAAGCAAAGGATTTGACGAGGCCTTACTTTTGGACAGTTACGGTAATGTTGCTGAGGCACCGGGTGCTAATATATTTATTGAGAAAAACGGCCGTTTATACACCCCTCCTATTGGAAATATTCTGCCGGGAATCACCCGGGAGACCGTGATAGAATTGTGCCATGTACTCGATATTGAACTGATTGAAGAACATCTGACCATAAAGGACTTAAAACATTCCGACAGTGCATTTTTTTGCGGCACTGCTACGGAAATAGCCGGAATCGGATCTGTTGACGAATATAAATTTCCGCTCAGATGGCCGGACAGTGTGGGCGCAACGATACAGCGCACCTATAAATCACTGGCATTAGAAAAACAAAATTACGAAGTAATCATATAACACAGAAGTAATCATATAACACACCTACAGACCTAATATATGTCACAAACATCAGAAATCAACCGTTACAGTAAAACATTTACCCAGGATCCTACCCAGCCGGCTGCTCAGGCTATGCTTTATGGAATTGGATTGACCAAAGAAGACATGGACAAAGCCCAGGTTGGTATTGCCAGCATGGGTTATGATGGAAACACCTGCAATATGCATTTGAATGATCTGGCGCAGATCGTGAAAGAAGGTGTCTGGAAAAATGATATGGTCGGTTTGACTTTTGGCACTATCGGTGTAAGTGATGGCATGTCCAACGGAACTGACGGGATGCGCTATTCTCTGGTTTCCAGAGACGTTATCGCGGATTCTATTGAAACCATCTGCGGCGGCCAGTATTATGATGGCCTGATCACAATTCCCGGCTGTGATAAGAACATGCCAGGTTCCATCATGGCGATGGGCCGCCTGAACCGTCCTTCAATCATGGTGTATGGCGGAAGTATACATTCAGGAAAGTATAAAGGTGCTTCATTAAATATTGTGTCGGCATTTGAGGCTTTAGGACAAAAACTGGCCGGCAATTTAGAAGAAGAGGATTTTCAGGGCGTAATCAAAAACGCCTGTCCCGGAGCGGGTTCATGCGGTGGTATGTATACAGCAAATACGATGGCTTCTGCTATTGAGGCGCTGGGTATGAGTTTGCCGTACAGCTCTTCTTACCCGGCGGTGAGTGAAGAGAAAAAGAAAGAGTGTGTGGAGGCAGGAAAGTATATCCGTATTCTTCTGGAAAAAAACATTCTGCCTGCAGACATCATGACTGAGAAAGCGTTTCACAATGCGATTGTAACAGTAATGGTATTGGGAGGATCGACAAATGCGGTCTTGCATCTGATAGCGATAGCCAAGTCTGTTGGATTGAACCTGACGCTTGAAGATTTCCAGAAGGTGAGCGACAGCACTCCGGTATTGGGAGATTTGAAGCCCAGCGGAACTTACCTGATGGAAGACCTGCATGAGATCGGCGGTGTACCTGCAGTATTGAAATATTTATTAAAAGTGGGGTTGATCCATGGCGATTGTCTGACCGTAACCGGAAAAACCATTGCAGAAAATGTGGCTGACGCCGCAGATCTGGATTTTGATACCCAAAAGATCATCTTCCCTATAGAAAATCCGATCAAAGAAACCGGTCACTTACAAATGCTGTACGGCAATCTGGCAACAAAAGGTTCAGTTGCAAAGATCAGCGGTAAAGAGGGCGAGAAATTTACAGGCCCTGCGCGTGTTTTTGACGGAGAAAAATCTTTGATGGCAGGTATCCAGAGCGGCAGAGTGAAAAGCGGAGATGTTGTTGTGATCAGACAGGTTGGTCCTAAAGGTGCTCCGGGTATGCCGGAGATGCTGAAACCTACTTCATTGATTATTGGCGCAGGTTTGGGTAAATCTGTAGCCCTGATCACGGATGGTCGTTTTTCAGGCGGCACACACGGTTTCGTGGTCGGACACATTACCCCTGAGGCATGGGAGGGCGGAAATATTGCCCTGGTGCATGATGATGACATCATTACCATTGATGCGGCAAAGAACGCTATTGACGTGCACCTGACTGAAGAACAACTGGCTACACGCCGGGCGGTCTGGAAACAGCTGCCTCCGCCCGTCAAAAGCGGCGTCCTTTATAAATACCTGAAACAGGTAAGCAATGCCAGCGAAGGCTGCGTTACCGATTCGTACACGCATTAACAAAATTGGAAACCCCTATAAAACACTATACAATGGATACAGTACAAGCAGAAGCAAATACTTTAACGGAACCTAAAAAGACTGTAACGGTTTCGGGTTCTGTAGCTTTGTTGGAAGGATTAATAGCCGAGGGTACCGATACAATTTTCGGTTATCCGGGCGGTGCCATCATGCCGATCTATGATGCACTTTACGATTACAGCGATAAATTAAAACATATTTTAGTACGTCATGAACAAGGCGGCACACATGCGGCGCAGGGATATGCCCGTACTTCCGGCAAGGTCGGTGTGGCATTTGCCACCAGCGGCCCGGGTGCGACCAACCTGGTGACAGGTTTAGCTGATGCCCAGATCGACAGCACGCCTATGGTTTGTATAACCGGACAGGTTTTTGCCCACTTACTGGGAACTGATGCTTTTCAGGAAACAGATGTGATCAACATCACTACCCCGGTTACCAAATGGAATTACCAGATCACTGATGCCACCGAAATTCCAGGTGTACTGGCCAAAGCTTTTTACATCGCCCGCAGTGGCAGACCTGGCCCTGTACTGATCGATATTACTAAGAATGCGCAGCTGCAAATGTTTGAATACGAAGGTTATGTTCCATGTGAGCACATCCGCAGTTACCGTCCGAGACCATTGGTAAGAAAAGAATATATAGAAGCAGCGGCGGCTATGATCAATTCTGCGAAGAAACCTTTCATTTTATTTGGCCAGGGAGTTTTGCTGGGCAGCGCAGAGGCAGAGTTTAAGGCATTCGTAGAGAAAAGTGGAATTCCTGCTGCATGGACTATACTGGGTGCCGGTGCAATTCCTACTGATCATCCGCTGAATGTCGGAATGCTGGGTATGCATGGCAATTACGGGCCTAATGTACAGACCAATGCCTGCGATGTCATGATCGCCATCGGTATGCGTTTTGATGACCGGGTAACCGGCCGTCTGGATAAATATGCAAAACAGGCAAAGGTCATCCATCTGGACATTGACCCTGCCGAGATTGATAAGAATGTTAAGGCGGATGTTCCGGTTTGGGGCGACTGTAAGGAAACCCTTCCGATGCTTACAGCGTTGATCGAAGCAAAGACACATGACGCCTGGGTGGCCGAGTTCAGGGCATACGACAAAACAGAGTACGAAACCGTTATTCATGATGAACTGAACCCTGTAAGTGGTGAAATGACCATGGGTGAGGTAGTGAATAAGCTGAATGACCTGACTAAAGGAGAAGCGGTGATTGTAACTGACGTAGGCCAGCACCAGATGGTGGCCTGCCGCTATGCACATTTCCAGCAGACCAGAAGCAATATCACCAGTGGTGGTCTTGGTACTATGGGATTTGGATTGCCTGCCGCAATAGGTGCTAAGTTTGGTGCCCAGGACCGGACTGTAGTGGCCATTATCGGCGACGGTGGTTTTCAAATGACCTGCCAGGAACTGGGTACTATCATGCAGACCGGCATTGACGTTAAGATCATGATCCTGAACAACAGATTCCTTGGAATGGTGCGCCAATGGCAGCAGCTGTTCCACGACAAGCGCTACTCCTTTGTGGACATTACCAGCCCTGATTTTGTTAAACTGGCGGATGCCTATGGTATTGCCGGTAAAAAGGTATCAGAACGTGAAGACCTGGAAGCAGCGCTTGCGGAGATGCTGAACCACAAAGGCTCTTATTTGCTGGAAGTGATGGTGGCCAAAGAGAACAATGTATTCCCGATGGTACCTCAGGGCAGCAGTGTTAGTGAAATCAGACTTAAATAATTAGCAGATCATGAGCAATTCAAACGATATAGAATCAAACAGCAAACAGGAATTTACGATCACGGTATATACGGAGAACCGCATAGGTATCCTGAACCGTATAGCGATTATCTTCTCGAGAAGAAAGATCAATATTGAAAGCCTGAATACATCGCCATCGGAGATTGAGCACATTCACCGCTTCAACATCCTGATCCATGAAACTGAAGAGGTAGTGCGCAAGCTTGCCCGTCAGATTGAAAAACAGGTGGAGGTGTTGAAGGTATATTACAATACCAATGAAGATATCATCTGGCAGGAAATGGCCTTGTATAAAGTGCCTACGGATACCATTGCCGAATTGGTTTCGGTAGAGCGCCTGCTCCGTGAAAATGGTGCAAGAGCAGTAGTGATCCGTAAGGATTATACCGTATTTGAAACTACAGGGCACAGGGAAGAAACAGACAAGCTGATCGAAGTACTGCAGCCATACGGACTGATCGAATTTGTCAGGAGTGCAAGGGTGGCGATCATTAAAGACAGTGAGGGTTTTAACCGGAAGCTGAGGGAATTTGAACGGAGAGAACCTGGTGAAGACGTTATTGAAAATGAATATCTTGACAAGGCGAAGAATGTTTTTAGCATGTAGGCCGCTTTGAACGCAATGGAACATTTATTCACCATCATCAGGCAGACCAGGAAGAATTTCATTCAGTTGATAGAAAGTGCTTCTATCGAAGAATTAAACCAGGTACCGGCAGGCTTTAACAACAATATGATCTGGAATTTCGGGCACATCATTGTGAGCCAGCAATTGCTTTGCTATAAGCTGGCGGGCCTGGAGCTAAAGATCAGCGACCAGATGACGCTGGAGTACCAGAAGGGGACAAAGCCGGAACGGTTCATTGACAAAACGGAAGTGGAAGCTTTAAAGGCGCTCATGCTAAGCACTGTAGATGTTTTGGAAAGTGACCTGAATGCGGGTAATTTTGTAAATTACCATGGGTTTATGACCACTTATGGGGTGGCGCTGAACAGTACGGCTGATGCCATCAGGTTTTTTCCGGTCCACGATGCCTTCCATTACGGATGTGCCTCGTCAATTAAAAAAGCATTAAATAATAAATAAAAATTAAAACGAACCTTAATCAAAAAAATAAAAAAGATGTCAAATTATTTTAACACACTGCCTCTTAGAGAAAAATTAAACCAATTGGGTGTTTGCGATTTCATGGACAGCGCTGAATTCCTTGATGGCGTAAATGTGCTGAAAGGTAAAAAACTGGTAATCGTTGGCTGTGGCGCACAAGGCCTGAACCAGGGTTTAAATTTAAGAGATAGTGGTTTAAATGTTTCTTATGCTTTGCGTAAAGAAGCTATCGAGGGCAAAAGAGATTCCTGGAAAAATGCTACAGACAATGGTTTTACTGTAGGAACTTATGAAGAACTGATCCCTTCGGCTGATTTGGTGATCAACCTGACTCCTGATAAACAGCATACTGCTGTTGTAAATGCGGTAATGCCTTTGATGAAGCAAGGTGCTACCTTATTGTATTCACATGGCTTTAACATTGTAGAGGAAGGCATGCAGATCCGTAAAGACATTACGGTGATCATGGTGGCTCCTAAATGTCCGGGAAGTGAAGTAAGGGCTGAATATGTAAGGGGCTTTGGTGTTCCTACTTTGATCGCTGTACACCCGGAAAACGATCCTGAAGGAAAAGGTCTGCTGCAGGCTAAAGCGTATTGCGTTGGTACCGGCGGCCACAGGGCTGGTGTCTTGAAATCATCTTTTGTAGCTGAGGTAAAATCTGACTTAATGGGTGAGCAGACCATTCTTTGCGGTCTGTTGCAAACCGGTTCTATCCTCTCTTTTGATAAAATGATCGAAAAAGGAATTGATGCAGGGTATGCTTCTAAACTGGTTCAGTACGGTGTGGAAGTGATCACTGAAGCCTTGAAACAAGGTGGCATCACTGCAATGATGGACAGGCTGAGTAATGTAGCCAAGATCAAAGCTTTTGAAGTGTCAGAAGAATTGAAAGACATCATGCGCCCTTTGTTCCAGAAACACCAGGATGACATCATGAGTGGTGAATTCAGCCGGATCATGATGGAAGACTGGGCCAATGGTGATAAAAACCTGCTGGCATGGCGTGCTGAAACAGGTGAAACTGCTTTTGAAAAAACCCCTGCCGGTGATGTGAAGATCGGTGAGCAGGAATATTTTGACAACTATACTTTAATGGTTGCTTTTGTAAGGGCTGGTGTTGAGCTTGCTTTTGAAACTATGGTTCAGGCTGGTATCAAACCGGAGTCTGCATACTATGAGTCATTGCATGAAACCCCGCTGATCGCCAATACGATCGCCCGTAAAAAATTGTTTGAAATGAACCGTGTGATCTCTGATACTGCTGAATATGGCTGTTATTTGTTTGACCAGGCTTGTAAACCTCTATTGGCTGATTTCATGAAAAAAGTGGACACTGATCTTGTCGGTAAAAACTTCAATGAAGGTAAAGACGGAGCGGTTGACAACAGGGCATTGATCGAAGTGAATGAAGCGATCCGCGGACATCAGGTAGAACAGATCGGTGCGGTATTGAGAAAGGCAATGACTGCGATGAAAGCTATAAAAACTGCATAGTAATGTCAGAGCCCGTCGTCCATATCACCAACCTTAACCTTTGGTACCGCCAGAAAGCGGTATTACAGGATCTGAACTGGACCATAAATCCATCGGAGAACTGGTTGGTATACGGAGCAAGCGGCAGTGGTAAAACGACATTGGCTAAAGCCATTGCGGGTTTGGTCCGCGCAAATGGCAGCATCACATTAAATTTCAAACCGGAGGCTGCACAGCCTCCGGTTGTTCATTATGTGGCCAACTGGTACCAGTTCAAAGATCTGGAAGGCCAGTCTAATTTTTATTATCAGCAGCGTTACAACAAACAGGCTGTTGAAGTCACGGCTACCGTAAGGGCGGAGCTGGAAAGCTACGGCAAGAAACATGGGCTGAATTTTGGTATTGCGGAAAGGATCATGTCAGACCTTGGCTTTGCCGCTCTGATCGATTCGACGCTGATACAGTTGTCGAGCGGTGAGCATAAAAAACTGCAGCTGGTAAAGGCTTTATGGCTCAATCCGCAGTTGCTGATCCTTGACCAGCCTTATAATGGCCTCGATACCCGCTCACGCGAAAACCTGAATACTTTACTGGATGAGCTTGCTGAACAGGGCATGCAGCTGATCCTGATCGCCAACGATCTGGAGATACCTGCGTGCATTGACCGCTTGGCCGAGATCAGGGAAGGAAAGCTGGTTGAAATTTCTGCTTCTGACCGCATGACAGATTTCTTTACGGAGGAAACTGTTCCGCCGGTTCCGGCCTTTCTCAGGGAACACCCCGCTGCTGCTGCGTCGGAGCTTGTGGTAAAAATGATCGGCATCAACGTCAGTTATGGCGAAAAACAGGTATTGAGGAATGTGGACTGGGAGGTCAGATCTGGTGAGAAGTGGCTGCTTCAGGGTCATAACGGCTCCGGGAAGTCAACTTTACTGAGCCTGATCTGCGGTGACCATCCGCAGGCTTATTCCAATAATTTTTATTTGTTTGGCAACAAGCGGGGATCCGGTGAAAGCATTTGGGAAATCAAGGCCCGTATCGGCCTGATCTCTCCTGAACTGCACTGGTATTTTGATCCCTCGGCTACGGTATGGCAAAGTATCGCTTCCGGCTTTTATGACAGCTCGGGACTGTTCTGTGAGCCTGGCTCTACCAAGCACGCGCAGGCAGATGAACTGGTCAGTTATTTTGGTCTTGAAGAATACAAAAATGTGCTGATGACTGAACTGCCCCTGGGCAAACAGCGACTGGCCCTGCTGGCCAGAACGATCATAAAAAACCCGGAATTACTGATACTGGATGAGCCTTGTCAGGGCCTGGACCTGCATCAGACGAGATATTTTAATATGCTGGTGGATGAGCTGTGCAAGAATGGGACCACGCTGATCTACGTTGGACATTTTGATGCGCTTGTTCCTTCTTGTATAGAGAAAAGGATCTTACTGGAAAATGGCGCGGTAAAGTCCATTGAAACGATGACTGAGGCTGTGGAAACAGCTGATAATTTTGAAAACTTTGAAATACTTACTAAACCCTAAGAAATATGTTACACGATCCGAATAGAGTTTATGTGTTTGACACCACCTTGCGTGATGGTGAACAAGTGCCGGGCTGTCAGTTGACGACCCCTGAAAAAATAGAAATCGCCAAAGAACTGGAGGCGCTTGGTGTAGACATTATCGAGGCAGGCTTCCCTATTTCCAGTCCCGGAGATTTCCAGAGCGTTGTAGAACTGTCCAAAGCGGTATCGGAGCCGATCATCTGTGCGCTGACACGTGCCAATAAAGGTGATATTGATTCTGCTGTGGCTGCACTGAAATACGCAAAGCGCCCGAGGATCCATACGGGTATCGGTTCTTCTGATATGCACATCAAACACAAATTCAACAGCACCAGGGAAGACATCCTGGCCCGTGCCGTTGATGCTGTGAAATATGCGAAACAATATGTAGAAGATATTGAGTTTTATGCGGAGGATGCCGGCCGTGCCGACATTCATTTCCTCGCGCAGATGGTAGAGGCTGTGATCGCAGCAGGTGCCACGGTGGTCAATATACCAGATACCAATGGTTATTGCCTGCCAGACCAGTACGGCAGCAAGATCAGATTCCTGAAAGAGAACGTAAAAAATATTGACAATGCGATTATTTCTGTGCACTGCCACAATGACCTGGGCCTTGCGACTGCAAATTCAATTGCAGGTCTGCAAAATGGCGCACGTCAGATTGAAGGTACCATTAACGGCATTGGTGAGCGCGCAGGTAATACTTCTGTCGAAGAGGTCGTCATGATCCTGAAAACACACCAGGCACTTGGACTGCATACCAATATCAATACGAAGAACTTTTACGAGATCAGCCGGATGGTGAGTTCGCAGATGCGAATGCCTGTACAACCGAATAAAGCAATCGTTGGCAGCAATGCGTTTGCGCATAGTTCTGGTATCCACCAGGATGGCTTCCTTAAAAACCGGGAGAACTATGAGATCATCAGACCTGAAGATGTCGGTTTTCCGGATGCAAGTATTGTGCTGACAGCACGCAGCGGAAGACATGCGTTAAAGTTTCACCTGGAGCGTCTGGGCTTTACCCTGACTAAAGAGGAGCTTTCAGACGCTTATCACCGCTTCCTGACCGTAGCCGACAGTAAATTAGATATTAATGACCAAGATCTTTTGTTGATGATGGGCAAGCAGCAATTGGCTTAACCCCTCTCAGCAGGAAAAATTATAAAAATAAAGAAAATGAGCAAGACATTATTTGATAAGGTGTGGGACACTCACGTGGTACGTAAGATTGAAGGTGGCCCTGATGTGCTTTTTATTGACCGCCATCTTATTCACGAAGTGACCAGCCCGGTTGCCTTTTTAGGTTTAAAAAGCAGGGGCATCAAAGTTTTATATCCTGAGCGTACGTTTGCAACCGCAGATCACAACACGCCAACCATTAACCAGCACCTTCCGGTCGCAGATCCGCTTTCTGCCAATCAGCTGAAGGCTTTGGAGTCTAATTCGAATGAGTATGGCATTAGCCACTGGGGACTGGGCCACCAAAAAAATGGTATTGTGCATGTGGTAGGTCCTGAATACGGGATCACACAACCGGGTGCTACTATCGTTTGCGGGGATTCACATACTTCCACCCATGGTGCTTTTGGCGCTATCGCTTTTGGTATTGGTACTTCTGAGGTGGAAATGGTACTTTCTACGCAGTGTATCATGCAGCCTAAGCCTAAAAAAATGCGCATTAACGTAAACGGCAAACTAGGTCTTGGTGTTACACCAAAAGATGTGGCGCTGTTCATCATCTCTCAGCTTTCTACTTCAGGCGCTACCGGATATTTCGTGGAGTACGCTGGTGATGTCTTTGAGAACATGACCATGGAAGGCCGGATGACTGTTTGTAATTTGAGTATTGAAATGGGTGCCCGCGGTGGTATGATCGCTCCGGACGAAACCACCATCAATTATGTAAAAGGCCGTGAATTTAGCCCTAAAGGCGAAGCATGGGATAGAGCCCTGGCTTACTACAAAACATTGAAGACTGATCCGGACGCTGTTTTTGACAAGGAATTAACTTTTGACGGTTCTTCTATTGAGCCAATGATCACTTATGGTACCAACCCGGGAATGGGAATGGGTATTTCCCATGAGATTCCTGACGCAGAACATGCTGAAGGTGGTGCGGCCACTTATGCCAAGTCATTGGGCTACATGGGCTTTTCTGAAGGCGATTCGATGATCGGCAAGAAGGTAGATTTTGTATTTGTAGGCAGCTGTACCAATGGACGGATTGAGGACTTCAGGGCCTTTACTTCAATTGTAAAAGGAAGACATAAAGCTGATGGCGTAACCGTTTGGCTGGTTCCGGGTTCTCATATCGTGGAATCTCAGATTAAAGAAGAAGGTCTGCTGGATATTCTAACAGAAGCTGGTTTTACTTTACGTCAGCCGGGATGTTCTGCTTGTCTGGCCATGAATGACGATAAGATCCCTGCCGGAAAATATGCAGTGAGTACCTCTAACAGAAACTTTGAAGGCAGACAGGGGCCCGGATCAAGAACGATGCTAGCCAGTCCGCTGGTTGCCGCTGCAGCCGCAGTTACAGGAATGGTTACTGACCCAAGAACCTTAATTGAAGAACTTGTCTAACACAAATAAAAGATTAAAATGGCCTACGATAAATTTAATATATTAAAAAGCACTGCTGTTCCCCTTCCTATCGAGAATGTGGATACGGATCAGCTGATCCCTGCCCGCTTTTTAAAAGCTACAGAACGCGTTGGATTTGGTGATAACCTTTTCCGCGACTGGAGATACAATGCTGACAATACACCTAAAAAAGATTTTGTACTAAATAATCCTGTTTACACCGGTAAAATATTGGTCGGCGGTAAAAACTTCGGTTCAGGCTCTTCAAGAGAGCATGCCGCCTGGGCTGTCTACGACTACGGGTTCAGGTGTGTGGTATCCAGCTTTTTTGCTGATATTTTCAGGAACAACTGTCTGAACATTGGCGTGTTGCCGGTGCAGGTTAGTCCTGAATTTTCTGAAAAGATTTTTTCGGCGATTTTTGCTGATCCAAATACAGAGCTGGAGGTAAACTTGCCGGCACAAACCATTACACTGCTGGCAACCGGCGAAAAAGAGACTTTTGAAATCAGCCCATATAAAAAAGACAATATGCTGAATGGTTTTGATGACATCGATTACCTGCAAAGCATCAAACCAGAAATTGAGGAGTTCGCAAAGCAGCTCCCTATTTAACAAAAGAAACGGCTATACAACACAAAACAAAATAAAACCGGTAAATGGAAAGAAGGAAAATAGAAATAATGGATACCACACTCCGTGATGGAGAACAAACATCTGGGGTATCTTTCTCCATTTCGGAAAAGTTGACCATCACCCAGTTATTATTGGAGGAGCTCCTGGTAGACCGGATCGAGATCGCTTCTGCACGTGTGTCTGAAGGAGAATTTCAGGCGGTTAAGGCCGTAATGAACTGGGCTAAAACAAATGGATATACCGATCGTATTGAAGTGCTGACTTTTGTGGACAACGGTGTCTCTATTGACTGGATGCTGCAAGCTGGCGTTAAAGTACAAAATCTGCTGACCAAAGGTTCGCTCAACCACCTGACGCATCAGTTAAAAAAAACACCTGAACAGCATTTTGCTGAGATCAGACATGTGATCGGCCTGGCAGCCAGCCATGATATTTCGACAAATGTTTACCTGGAAGACTGGAGCAATGGCATGCGCAATTCTCCGGAATATGTGTTTCAATACCTGGATTTCCTGACTTCGCAAAACGTAGAGCGGATATTGCTGCCTGACACCCTGGGGATTTTAACACCAGGTGAAACTTTTAAGTTCATCAGGGCGCTGCAGGACAAGTATCCGGGCATCCATTTTGATTTTCATGCACACAACGATTATGATCTGGGTACCGCAAACGTTTTGGAAGCGGTAAAGGCAGGGATCAGCGGGTTGCACCTGACGGTAAACGGGATGGGCGAACGGGCGGGAAACGCAGCTATGGCCAGTGCCGTAGCTGTCATCAACGATTTCGCCCCTGAGGTAGAGATCAGGCTTAAAGAATCCTCTATTTATACGGTGAGCAAACTTGTCGAGACTTTTTCCGGTGTCCGGATTCCTTCAAATAAACCTATTGTCGGCGACAATGTGTTTACCCAGACTGCCGGGATCCACGCTGATGGCGACAACAAGAATAACCTGTATTTCAATGACCTGCTGCCTGAAAGATTTGGCAGGAAAAGGCAATATGCGCTCGGAAAGACTTCTGGTAAGGCCAATATTGAAAAGAACCTGCAGGAACTGGGTTTAAAACTTAATGATGCAGATCTCAAAAAAGTGACCCAGCGGGTGATTGAACTTGGAGATAAAAAAGAAACGGTAACCAAAGAGGACCTGCCGTATATCATTTCAGATGTACTGGACAGCAGCCTTTATGAAGAAAAGGTAATTGTGGAGTCTTATGTACTGACAAATGCCATGGGACTTCGTCCTTCTGCAACCATTTCTGTAGTGATAGATGGCGAAAAATTTGAAGAGAATGCGCAGGGTGACGGTCAGTTTGATGCCTTTATGAATGCGTTGACGAGTGTTTATACCAAGAAAAAAAGAAGTTTACCAAAACTGATCGACTATGCGGTAAGGATTGCACCGGGCAGTAATTCCGATGCTTTGTGTGAAACCATCATCACCTGGGAAACCGACCAGAAGGTATTTATCACCAGGGGACTGGATTCGGACCAGACGGTCTGTGCCATCAAAGCTACCCAAAAAATGCTGAATATTATTTAGGGCCCGGGACAAGTCGGAAACAATTAACTGTATAATTAAACAAATATTAAAATACAACCAAGAATATATGAAACTTAACATTGCGCTTTTAGCAGGAGATGGAATCGGGCCGGAGGTTATTGACCAGGCTGTAAAAGTATCAGATGCTATAGCAAAGAAATTTAATCACGAAATTGTCTGGACATCTGCATTGACAGGCGCTGCTGCAATAGATGCAGTTGGCGAACCTTACCCGGATGCTACACACGACATCTGTATGGCTGCTGATGCGGTGCTCTTTGGGGCAATCGGACACCCTCGTTTTGATAACGATCCGAAAGCTACGGTCCGTCCGGAACAAGGTCTTCTGAAAATGCGCAAGAAACTGGGTTTGTTTGCAAACGTACGCCCTACGTTCACTTTTCCTTCTTTGATTGACAATTCACCATTAAAAAGGGAACGCATCGAAGGTACAGACCTGATCATTCTCCGTGAGCTGACCGGCGGTATTTATTTTGGCGAAAGGGGCAGAAAAGATGATGGAAATACTGCTTTTGACACTTGTACTTATACGAGGGAAGAAGTACAGCGGCTGGCTAAATTAGGTTTTGAAATGGCCATGTCCCGCAGCAAAAAATTATGTTGTGTAGATAAAGCCAATGTACTGGAAACTTCACGTTTGTGGAGAGAGACCGTACAGGATATGGAGAAAGATTATCCTGAAGTAACAGTTAGCTACGAATTTGTGGATGCGGTGGCAATGCGTTTAGTACAATGGCCAAGCTCTTATGATGTACTGATCACGGAAAACCTTTTTGGTGATATCCTGACCGATGAGGCTTCTGTAATCTCAGGTTCAATGGGCCTGATGCCTTCTTCTTCGATTGGTGTACATACTTCTTTATTTGAGCCGATCCATGGTTCTTATCCTCAGGCTGCCGGCAAAGACATCGCCAATCCTCTGGCAACGGTATTGTCTGCTGCCATGATGTTTGAAGACGCTTTCGGACTGAAAGAAGAAGCAGAGCTGATCAGATCGGTTGTCAACAAATCCCTGGCGGAAGGAATCGTAACTGAAGATCTTTCCGGAAAAAACAAAGCTTACAAAACCAGTGAGGTAGGCGACTGGCTGGCGGCTAATATTTAGTAAGGCGACAAGATAGCCTTCGTCGCGTATGGCTAAAAGATACCCGTCATTGCGGGCACGAAGCAATCTCACACTATAATGAGATTGCTTCGTGCCCGCAATGACGATTCTAATGAACAGTCTTAAGTTTAAGCAACCTCTCCTATTTTATAAAATGACTGACCCCAATTCTAATCCTGACACCCATTCCAAACCTGACTTCGATTCTAAGCTCGATTCCAGGGCTGCATCGCAGAGACTGGCGCAAGTGGTAAAACACACGCCATTGATATACAATTCAAAATTATCTGAAAAATACGAAGCTGAGATCTATCTGAAGCGTGAGGACCTGCAAGTGGTGCGTTCTTACAAATTGCGTGGTGCCTACAACATGATCAGTCAGCTCAGTGCTGAAGAACTGAGCCGTGGTATTGTTTGCGCAAGTGCTGGTAACCATGCCCAGGGTGTTGCGTTTTCTTGTGACAAGCTAGGCACAAAGGGCGTCATATTTATGCCTGAAATCACGCCGAGGCAAAAAGTAAAACAAACGGAAATGTTTGGAAACAAAAGTGTGGAACTGGTCCTGGTAGGTGATACTTTTGATGACTGCCTGATGGAGGCCCTGGCTTATACAGCGGCAAACAACATGACTTTCATCCCTCCTTTTGACAATTACAGCATTATCGAGGGACAGGGTACCGTTGGTGTAGAGATACTGGAAGATCTTCCGGATGTTGAGGTGGTCATTATGCCGGTTGGCGGTGGCGGTCTTTCTGCAGGAGCCGGTACTTATTTGAAAAAAGAAAGACCCGGCATATTACTGGCAGGTGTGGAACCAGAGGGTGCTCCTTCTATGATGAAAGCTTTTGAGCACGGTGGCCCGGTCACCCTGCCTGAGATTAACCGTTTTGTAGATGGTGCCTCTGTAAAGCGTGTGGGTGAGCTCACTTATGAACTTTGTATCCGGGTGCTGGATGACATCCTGCTGGTGGCCGAAGGAAAGATCTGTACTACAATATTAAAATTATATAATGAAGATGCCATCGTTGTGGAGCCAGCCGGAGCCTTATCGGTAGCTGCGCTTGATGCTTATAAAGATAAAATAAAAGGTAAAAAAGTAGTTTGCGTCATCAGCGGTGGAAATAATGACATTGAGCGTATGCAGGAGATCAAAGAGAAATCTTTGCTATATGAAGGTCTGAAGCATTATTTTATTGTTCGTTTCCCGCAAAGACCGGGTGCGCTGAAATTGTTTGTGAACCATGTCCTTGGCCCTCATGATGACATCACCCGGTTTGAGTTTATCAAGAAAACCAATAAGGAAAACGGACCCGCCCTGGTTGGTATAGAATTGGCTGACCGGGCAGATTATGAGGCTTTGGTGCTGAGAATGCAGGAATTTAAGTTCGAAATTATTGAACTAAATAATGATCAGACATTGTTTGAATATTTGGTTTAAACTTTTTTCAGCCAATATTGTTTTGTAATATGAATTCATAATGCTTGCATAACATTTTAATTACAGAATGGGGAAATGGTGGGCTGCCAATTTTAATGGCAGCAGATTTGCTTTAATTATACGAAACACACAAATCATGAAAAAATTACTCTTAATCCTACTCTGTACCACCACGCTGGGCCTGGTGTCGTGCAAAAAAGACACCATCGTTCAGGAGACACCGAACAGGACGATTATCATTACTATTCAGCCGAATCAATGGTTACCTTCGACAAATGGACGAACGTTCACCGCGGAAATAAATATCCCTGAAATTGATGCGTTAAATGTTGATATTGAAGGTATTCTGGTTTATCTTGATCACCCTGTAAATCAAAGCAGTTATATTCAGCTGCCTTATGTATATGAAGGGGCTTCTTACAGCTATGAGCATTTCGAAGGAGGGATCGCTATAGATATTCAAAGATCTACTTTTGCCACTGAGAACCCAACCAAACCAACAGTTCCCATCAGACTTAAAGTGGTCCTTATTCCGTCACAGGACGTTACCTAATACCGGATTTTACAACATTAAAAAACGGCCAATGTTCGCCTGAACGTGGTCGTTTTTTTTATGCTCACCCCTGTTCAGCTGTATCGCCCTGATCTTTACCCCATTCCGCTCCAGCAGCAGTTCTTCATAAAAACCTTTATAATAAACATCTTTTACCTCAAAGCGGCGGCTGTTCCAGGAGTTTTTCAGCTCTACCCATTCCGGGTAAAATACGGCTTGCCCGTCATTGATCTCGAGCCCAAGCTTCTTTGCCGCTTCTGTATCCAACACAACTGCATTGCCAAGGATCTGCGCGGTATAAATATGATCAGGATGGTTGTAAATATGGGCCGGTGCCCCCTTTTGCAATAAACGGCCTTCCTTAATAATCAGCAATTCGTCTGATAGGAACAATCCGTCTGCCGGGTCATGAGAGACCATCACTACGGTAACCCCGGTTTCGGCAGCTATTCTTTTGATGTCCGCACGCAGCTGGTTTTTCAGCAATGCGTCAACCTGGCTAAAAGGTTCATCCAGCAGCAGAACAGTCGTATCGCTGATCAGTGCTTTTGCGATGGCTACACGCTGCTGCTCTCCTCCGCTGAGCTGTGTGATCTTTTTATCTCTGAGATGTTCTATGTGCAGGTGCTGCATCATCTCTATGGTCTTTTCCTGCTTGGACCTTACATCGGTGTTGGACAGCATCGAAGCAATGTTGTCATAAACCTTGGCGTAGATGTTCAGTGAAAAATCCTGCGTCACCATCTTCATTTCCTTATGACCTGGTATCAGCTGTTCGTCAGGCCCCAGGATTCTTTTTCCGTTGAAGAGCACCTCACCGTCGTCCACCTTCAGCAATCCATAGATGCATTTGAGCAAGGTGGATTTACCGCTTCCGCTTTCTCCGATAATGGCAACGATGCTCCCCTTCTTTATTGAAAAACTAATGTCCTGAACACCCGATACCTGATCGGTCTGATATTGTTTGGTAAGGTTGTTTACACTGATGATCTGATCTTCCACATCTCAAAGATAAATAAACATCCGGCAATAGGCAGACACAAAAAAATCCTGTAGCAGAGGCTGCCACAGGACCAGGTGTTATTTGTGTGTTTATAGGTGTTAATTTTTAATTCAGTCCCAGGGTAATTCCGAATGACATATTCCTGATTCCTTTTTGAGGTGCACTGGCAAACATATCGTTCATGTAATATTTAGCAAAAATGCCCAGGCCGCCGTATCCTAACCTGACCGTTCCTCCATAGCGGAAAGGCTCAAAATTATAGTCGTCTTTAAATTTCTGTTTGCCGCGCTCATTACTGATCTGTTTTACTTTTGCATTCAGCAGAAAGGCTACCTCCGGTCCGAACACGAAGTAAAAACGCTTACCATTGTCATTCTCTTTGGTGCGCAGTTCAAAGTTGAGCGGAATGTGCACATAACTGTTGGAAAATCTGTTCTTCGAGAATTGGATGGTATCAGTCACATAAGTAAGTGCCGGTTGATTTGGCTGCATGGTGATGTTCTTTTTCAGACGGATCAGTGTCCAGTCGAAGCCACCGGCGATATAAATCTTAAAGTTTGAATTGAACCGGTAACCGAGTTGCAGCACATCAAATGAAACGGTACTGGTTTTACTGGCTTTATAATCTAAAAAATCGTTTTCCGGGGACAGGGTAAAGTTGCCGTTATCAATCAGCTTCGAAAAACCAAGATCAAAACGTGTTAAGGTAATGCCGCCTACAAAACGTGCTTTGTTTGATTTAGCTTTCCGGACACTGTCGTCTTTGGAGCGCTCTTCGTCTTTGATACCCAGGGTCATGCTAAACCTGGTACTGCGTTTGCCCTTGGTTGTTGTGGTCGTTGTAGTGGTGGTGGTCACAGTATCCTGCTGTGCACTGGCATTTGGAGCTATAGCACCGGCAAGTCCGCTTGCCATAAGTGCTGTTAATATCAGACGTTTCATATCGTTGTGTGTGTTTATTTGTTTGATCTTTTGCTAAATCTTATAATTCCCAGGTTCAGGGATACCAGCGATGAGTTGTCGTCATCCGTATCAAACTGAACGATTTTATTTTCTCTTTTATCTACTTTATTCACTACGAAGTTGACCAGGTCACCAACGTTTCTTATCCCTCTATGCTCCTGCGATGATGATGCTGTTAGCGCTTCCGGGTCATTGTCAGAAAGGTCCGCACTTGCGATCATCACTTCATTTACAGCAACCGTTTTATTCTCTGGCTCCGCATTTTCTGCGGCAGGCACTTCCGGTTTCTTAATATCAGGACGGCTATCCACGGTATTTGGTTGCACTGCAAACAGATTATTTTTTTCCTCAGCCGCATCGTATCTTGGCGCAATGACCAGTGGCGTACTTATGTTCGCTGTGTCCTGATCCGCCGCCGCTACACTGCTGATCAAAATCTGGTCTGCCGAAACCGGAACGGTATCTTTTAAAACAACTTCAGCTGCTGCAATTTCGCCTTTAGACTGCAATCTGATTTTCTCCGTTTTCGGGGTCAGCAGGCCAATGCCCACTGTCATTAATATTACCGCAGCCACAGACCACCAGTAAACCAGCGCTGCATGTTTGCGCTTAGGCTCCAGTTGTTCCGCTATATTTCCCCAAAGGTTTGCAGATGGTTGCACCTCCGCTTCTTCAAACCTGTCTTTAAACAACTGGTCAAATTCCTTATCCTGCATGTGTTGCATAATTTATGCCCTCCATTCTTATAATTTCTTCTTTTAATATCGCCCTTGCCCTCGATAACTGTGATTTACTTGCTCCTTCTGAAATACCGAGCGTTTCTGCTATTTCTTTATGCGAATACCCTTCTATGATGTACATATTAAATACCAGTCTGTATCCGTCAGCCAGTTTCTGGATGACCTTCATCAGGTCCTGCATACCCAGCCTGCTAAAATCAAATCCTGTTGCGGGCTGCTCATATGCGTCCTCAATGGGTACAACATTCATGGCTTTCAAATTTTTACGGTAGCTTTCAATTGCCGTGTTGACCATGATCCTCCTGATCCAGCCCTCAAAAGACCCGTCTCCTCTATATTCTTTCACCTTTTGAAAAACTTTAATATATCCCACCTGCAATGTATCTTCTGCCTCCATCCTGTTTTTAGCATAGCGCATACAAACGGCCATCATCTTAGCTGCAGTCTGCTTATAAAGCGCCTCCTGCATCTTTCTGTTGCCGGCTTTGCAGCCTTCAAGCAATTCATCTATACTATATTGCGTCAATTTCATTTCGTGTTTGGTACATAGAAGATGGGGCAATCCTCAAAAAGGTTGCACGGCAATGAAGATAAATATAAAATAATTTTCGGGGGAGGCACAGACCTAGCAGTCGTGCTTTTTTCGGTAGTGCTTATACCATTTTACAGCAGCCATGATGACTGCGGAGAATACGATCAGACCTATCAGACCATAGATCCAGTTTACAGCGCTTTTAAGCACCACTGTAAACACAATAGCTACAAGGAGTATAGTTGCCACCTCATTCCATAACCGCAGCTTAAATGAGCTGATTTTGCATGTGCCATTTTTTAACTGCTTCATAATGTTCTGACAAATAAAATGATAGATCAGCAAAAGGACTACAAAACACAGCTTGACATGCAGCCAGGGCTGCTGTAACAACGCAGGCCTGATTAAGATCATCGACACACCTGCCAGTACGGTAAGTACCATGGCAGGTGTAGTGATGATGTGCCAAAGCTTTGCTTCTATTTTTTCGTATTCCTTTTGAAGGATCATACGTTCTATTTCCGGGCGGTCACCGGCTTCGGTATGGTAAATGAACAAACGTACACTATAAAACAATCCTGCCATCCAGCTTACTACGAAGATGATGTGAACAGAAAGGACATAATAGTAGTACTGGTCCATTGTTATGTTTTAGTATTTAAAGTCTTTAACAACCTCAATCGCATATTTCACGTTATCAAAAGGGATATCAGGCATAATGCCATGTCCCAAATTGAAAATAAAACCCTGCTCATTCCTCATGCGTTCAAACAATCTGAGGATTTCTTTTTTGATCACTGGTTTATCCGCATACAGAATATGCGGATCCAGGTTACCCTGCACCGCAATACCTGCAGGCAGACTGTTTTTAATATTCAAAAGATCTGCGTTCCAGTCTACCGAGATCACATCAGGTCTGGCTTCTGCCATGATCGGTGCAAACACCGAACTGCCTTTGCAGAAAGAAATGACAGGAATATCTTTTCTGTTCAGATTTCCAATGATCTCCTGAATGTAGCGGTGCGAAAATTCCTGGTAATCGTTCCATGACAATGCAAGCGCCCAGCTGTCAAAGATCTGTACCGCGTTTACGCCTGCAGCAATTTGCAGGTTCAGATAACCGGCAGTCACCTTAGCGATCTTTGCCAATAGCTTGTGCGCAAGCTCCGGATGATTGTGCATCAGTAATTTGGTGGTTTTAAAATCTTTAGAAGAGCCACCCTCAACCAGGTAGCTCATGACGGTAAATGGCGCACCGGCAAAACCGATCAGGGGAATACTGCCGTTCAGGCGTTGCTGAATAACTTTGATGGCGTCGGCCACGTACTGCAAACGGTCCAGTACATCCACCTCCAGCGCCTCTATATCGGCAAGGTTACGTACAGGATTGGCAAATTTAGGCCCTACCCCCTGCGTAAAGCTTAGATCTCCGCCCATTGCTTCAGCGGTCACCAATATATCAGAGAACAAGATCGCGGCATCTATACCCAGCAGGTCAACAGGCAGCATCGTTACGTCAGCTGCGATCTCCGGGGTTTTGCACATCTCCAGGAAGGAATACTTGTTTTTGATCTCCCAGTACTCCGGCATAAAACGACCTGCCTGCCGCATCATCCATACCGGCGGGCGTTCTGTTTGCTTTGAAAATGCTGCGTCTAAAAATAAATTGTTCATCTAAATTCTAATTGGTTTATAAGCGGTTTGCTTCTATCTCTATTTTATTAATTATCTCTTGTGCTTTTGGGGTACCGGCCATTTCTTTAGCCTTAGCGATATAAGCCCTGCTCCGTTCCCCGTCTTTTTTACGCAGGGCAAGGTTGGCCAGGTGGATCATCACAAATGCCTTATCGTTCTTACCACCCAGGGGAAAACGGCTGGCAATCTGGAAATGATGCTCGGCGACATCGTATTCTTCTTTTTTGAGAGCAATATTGGCCTTCATAAATTCATAGTACCCTCTTCGGTTTCTCGCCAGTCTGTCCGGGTTGGGTACCTCAGAAAGTAAACGGGTTGCTTTTTCATGATCGCCTTTTTGAAAATACTTTGAGGCCAGCACCACAGAACTGTGCTTAAAATGGCTCCACAATACAAAAGCAAAAAACAGCCCCGCCAATGCGGCCAGCTGTATCTGATCATAAAAAAAGCATGCAGCGGCGGCGAATACAAAAATCGCCATCAATGCATACCTGCCATTGTTATTATACATTAATGAATATCAGTGAATTTATAACCTACTCCCCTTATCGAATGAAAATATACAGGGTTCTTTTGATCCGGTTCAAAGTACTTACGGAAGGTCAGGATAAAGTTGTCAATGGTGCGGGTAGAAGGATATACGTCATAATTCCATACCGTTTCCAGGATCTGCTCGCGTGATACTGCTTCATTCTTGCGCTCGATGAGCAATTTCAGCAGCATGGTTTCTTTTTTGGTCAGGGGGACGATCAGTCCGTCGTCCTGTTTCAGTTCAAATGAATTGAAATAAATGGTTTTATCACCAATCTTATAAGAATTCAGCTCTTTCAGGTCATCAGCTTTCAAACTGCGTTTCACTAAAATACCGACCCTCAGGATTAGTTCTTCCAGGTTAAATGGTTTCACCAGGTAATCATCAGCACCTTTTTTCAGGCCCAATACACGATCTTCACTTGTATTTTTGGCCGTCAGGAAAAGGATGGGTACCTCCGTATTTTCCAGACGGATCGTTTCACATACCTGGAAACCATCCATTTCAGGGAGCATCACATCCAGGATGATCAGGTTAAAACGTTCTTCTTTAAATACTTTAAGGGCCGTTTTGCCGTCTTTTACAGCATGAACTTTGTAGCCTTCAAGTTCAAGGTTTAATTTGATTGCGTCTAATAGATGGTCTTCATCTTCAACCAGTAATATTCTTAATTTCTGTGGCATATCAGTTAAATGTTATTTCAAAAATTGCACCATGTGGTGTGTTATCTTTAACGCTGATGTCAGCGTCATGACTCTGTAGAACTTCCTTAACAATAAACAGGCCTAAACCAGTTCCTTTTGATTTTCTGACATTCTCATCACCAACACGGTAAAATTTATCAAAAATCAGCATCTTTTCGTTATCCGGTATACCTGGTCCTTTGTCAGTTACCCTCAAAAACGGATGCCCGTCTTTTTTTGTCAATTCTACTCCAACTTCCGCACAGGGTCCTGAATATTTAACCGCATTTTCTACCAGATTTGTCACTACCGAAGATAGTGCAAACTGGTCTCCTATGACTTTTACTCCCGGTTTAATCACTGGGTTGATCACCTGTTCACATCCGCAGGAATGGATTTGCAGGCGGTCTGTGATTCTGGTTACCAGGTCAGAAAGGTCAAATTCTTCTTTGGGAAACGAATAAGACCTGTTTTCGATCTTGGTAGCCAGCAGCATGTTCTCCACCAGGTCATCCAGCCGTTCAATATCTTTCAGCGAATTGTTCAGCAAAGAAGTCTGTCTTGCTTTATCCAGGTCACGTTTTACAATGGTCTGCAAAGAGAGCTTAATGGCCGCCAGCGGCGATTTCAACTCATGGGTCACTGACAGCAAAAAGTTCTGCTGCTGCTCTCTCAGCTTATCCTCCTTACTGATCGCCCGGTGTAAAAAATAGGCCCCTACACATAGCAGGAACAAAAATACCGATCCCTCACCCATTACCATCGCCATCCTGTCGCGTTCCAGTTTCACCACAAGGGTTCCCCAGGAGATCAGCTGTACCAGGGAGTACAACAGCAGAAAGTAAAATATAACGATCGATTTTTTCAAAACTATGTGGTTTATATTATAAACTTAGATAAATATACCCATTAATTATTTATTCCTGAATACAACATCGAGACTATCAAATATTGCCCTCTTCGCCTTTTCAAGTTCAATTTTTGTATGCGCTGCAGACACAAATCCTACCTCATAGCCCGATGGCCCAAGGTATATACCCCTGTTCAGCAGTTCCCTGTGCATGATTTTAAATTTCTCCATGCTCGCCGGATCAATATCTTCAGCTGTTTGGATCTTATCTTTATCAGTAAAAGCTATCCAGAAGATCGAACCTACATAAAATACTTTGAGCTTATAATTCCTGGCTGTTGCAAAACGCTGTATACTCTCTGCAAATTCCGTGGCCTTGCTGTTCAGTTCTTTGTAAAAACCGGAACGCAGTAATTCAGTAAGCTGAGCAATTCCCGCGGCCATGGCCACCGGGTTTCCGGATAAAGTACCAGCCTGGTATACACCGCCATCAGGCGAGATATGGGCCATAATTTCAGCAGAGGCTCCATACATTCCTACCGGTAAGCCACCCCCTATAATTTTACCATAGGTAACAATGTCAGGATTTATGCCATAATGTCCTGCCGCTCCTTCAAATCCTAACCTGAATCCGGTGATCACTTCATCAAAGATCAGCAGCGCATTGTTCTCTTTACAGATTTTTTCCAGGAACTTCACATATTCCTCATCCTGCATCAGTAACCCGTTATTGGCAGGTATGCCCTCTATGATCACTGCGGCTACCTGATCTTTAAACTGGATAAAGGCCTGCTCCAATGCCTTTGTATCATTCAAAGCAATCACAATCGTTTCTTCTGCAAAGGATTTAGGCACCCCGGCGGATGAAGTCTCACCAAAGGTGACCAGTCCTGAACCCGCCTTTACCAGCAGGGAATCGCTATGACCATGATAGCATCCTTCAAACTTAATGATCTTATCTTTACCTGTATATCCCCGGGCAAGCCTGATGGCCGACATCACTGCCTCAGTTCCTGAACTGGTAAACCGGATCTTCTCTACAAACCGGTTGTTTTTGATGATCAGTTCGGCAAGTTCATTTTCCAGGGCAGTAGGCGCCCCAAAGCTCATTCCGTTCTGCATCACTTCAGTTACCTTCTCCCGTACCTTTGCATGGTTATGACCCAATATTAAAGGTCCCCAGCTTCCGCAAAAATCTATGAACTGATTTCCGTCAGCATCCCATACAAAACAACCATCTCCTTTTTGGATGAACAATGGTGTACCGTACACCGATTTAAAAGCCCTCACCGGCGAATTTACTCCACCTGGAAAATATTTCTTTGCTTTCTCATACAGCTCCGCCGATTTCTCTCTCGGAATATCCGGTTTGCTCCCCGTATTCATGGGCAATTCGCCTTCATTCCCTGAAAACATTTTTTTTAAAGACTCCAACATAATTTACAACCAGTTCTTTTCAACAATATCTCTTATATGGTACGTTGTGATGATGCTTGCTCCGGCACGCGAAAAAGCATGCATGGTCTCCATCACCACTTTTTGTTCATCTATCCAGCCTTTTTGCGCCGCTGCTTTGATCATGGAATATTCACCGGAAACATTATAACAGGCAATGGGTACGTCTGTGTGCTGCTTCAGATTATGGATCACATCAAGATAAGCCAAAGCAGGTTTTACCATTAAAACATCAGCGCCTTCGCTTTCATCCAGCAATGCTTCCCGGAGCGCTTCCTGTCCGTTCCTGAAATCCATCTGGTAGGCCTTTCTGTCACCCTTGCCGGGGGCACAGTCTGCTGCTTCCCTGAATGGCCCGTAATAAGCAGAAGCAAATTTGGTGGCATGACTCATGATTGCAGTATTTACAAATCCTGCTCCGTCCAGAACACTTCTCATTGCCCCTACCCGGCCGTCCATCATGTCAGATGGTGCCAGCATATCAGCCCCTGCCCGCGCATGGGTCAGTCCCATTTTTGCGATCAATTCCACAGTGGTATCATTCTGTACGTAGTCATTTTCCATAATGCCGCAATGACCATGCGTAGTATAAGAGCAGACACATACATCTGTTACAACATATAAATCTTCCCCAAAATTCTTTTTAAGCAGCCTTACTGCCGAGGGCACAAGAGAATGGTCGTGGTATGCAGAACGCGCATCTTCACTTTTCTCATCGCCCACCCCAAAAAGCATGATTTTGTTTACCCCGAGTTTCAAGCTCTTCTCCACATCCCTGATTAAAGTATCCTCAGAAAAATGGCTGATACCCGGCATCGCCTCCAAAGGATGAACCACATTCTTGCCCGGCACAATGAAGTAAGGGTAGATGAACATGTCCTTAGACAACCTGGTTTCTGCAATCATTTCCCTCACTACAGGGTTCTTTCTCAATCTACGCGGACGGTGTAACATAACAATGGTTTATTTTATATCTATTCCGAATACAGCCTCAGCCAGTCCAATCTCATCAGGAGAATAAGGCAGTGTATAAGTTACGCCCATTTCGTCAAACTTCTTGCCTGTTGAATTGCCTATGGCAATTATCTGCTGCCCTGGATCCAGTAAGTTATCCGCAAAATAGGCATCCACATTACTTGGACTGGTAAAGATCAGTACATCAGCATAAGTTTGGTCAATTTCATCATCAACCACAGTTTCGTATATGGGAAGGTCTACTATCTTCGTATCCGCTTTCAGCAATTTCTGAATGCTTAGCAGGGAGTCCTGCGCCCTCGGAAACAATACGGTTTTACCGGTTACCAGCTCAGCAAATGCTTCGGCAACTTCGGTTATATCTCCGCTTTCACCAACATAATCTGCCAGTTCACCATGCTTACGCAGTGCGTCTTCAGATCCTCTCCCTACCACCCCGAACTGTACTTTTTTAGACAGCACCGGTTTCAAGTTAAAAAAGTACTCCACAGCGTTTCTGCTGCTGAAAAAGATCCAGTCTATATTTTTCAAATAAAAAGGGTCGAGTACATTGACTATCGGAAAAGTCCGGATCAGAGATCTGCCTTCTATTTCAATACCATGTTTCTCAAGTGCTTTTCTAAAATAATTGTGCTCTCCGATCTCTCTGGATACAAACACCTTTGAGGGTCTTTTCCTGTCAGCGACAAATTTGCTCACTATCTTTTCTGCAAGACCGTCCAGGCTATCCACCCTGTAAAACAAGCGGTCCGGAAAATCTTCGTCAGTTTCTGCTTTGGAAGTCCATACTTCAAATTTTCCGTCTTCTTTTTTGCAATAACAGCCCAAAGGCATATGACAGCCGCCCTCAAAAAGGTTCAGCACTTTTCTTTCCACTGCAATCTCAGCCGCAGTTTCCGGATGATGGATCTTTTGAAGCAATTCAAATAATTCGTTGTCAAGTTCTCTGATTTGTATGGCAAGGGCTCCCTGCGCAGGTGCGGGCACCAGTTCGGTTGTATCTACGACCTCAACATGAAATTCCGAAAGATCTATATTCAAACGATTCACCCCGGCTCTTGCAATCATTATGGCGTCATAGTCCTCATCACGCAGCTTACCGATCCTGGTAGGGACATTACCGCGAAGATCCTCAATATTGAGATCCGGCCTTAGGGCTAGCAACTGGGCCTTACGCCTGTTGGATGAAGTACCCACCATGGCGCCGGTCTTCAATGAAAGTTTTTGGGTTACATCCACACAGTCCTTCAGGATCAGGAGCAGTTCGGAAGGATCTTCACGTTCAGTTACCGCGGCAATAGTCAGCCCCGCAGGATGTACAGTAGGCAGATCTTTATGAGAATGCACAGCAATATCAATGGTACCGCCCAACAGCTCTTCTTCCAGTTCTTTGGTAAAAAAACCTTTGCCTTCCAGTTTATCCAGACGTAAATTTAAAATCTTGTCACCCTGAGTTTTGATGATCTTCAGATCGGCTTCCACACCTATTCCAGCAAGCTTCTCCTTAATGAAGTTGGCTTGCCATAAAGCCAGGTCACTGCCTCTCGTACCTATAGTAAGTCTTTTCACGTTGATGCTATTTTTTTCGCAAATCTAGCTATTCTTTACCAATATCTCCTTTGCCATGACCATTGGTACGCTGATGTATTTTTTCTCCATATAGTTCATCACACGCTCCAGCACAAGCCTTGAATTTTCGTCCAATCCGCTGATTTCGTCGGCAAAGACACCATTGATAGCAGTCTGCTTAATTTCCTTGATCTTTTGAGGTACGCAGCTCATAGCGATCTCTATCTCCCTCTGGCGCAATACCAGTTCAAAATCCTTAATGTTTTCCTCGATGATGTGTTCGGCATTAACAAGCTCGTCGTAGCGTTCCTGGATATTTTTTCGGGCAATCTCTTTCAAAGATTCCACTTCTATAAAATGAACAGGAAAATTCTCAACCACCTCCGGAGCAGTATCATTCGGCACTGCCAAATCCACGATTACCTTTTTACCGGTATCGCCCCTGAGCAGTTTTTTATAGATATCTTCAGTAATGATAGGTTCTGTGGCCCCTGTGCAGGTAATGATGACATCAAAACCTTTATCGTAATTTTCTAATTCTGAGAGCGGGTAAGCTGTTCCGTTTAGGTTTTTAGCCAGCGATGTGGCATTTTCAAGAGTTCTGTTGAATACAGAAAAGTTGGAGTATTTGTGTTTTTTGAGGTACTGGGCAATGAGTTTGTTGGTTTCTCCGGCGCCGATGATCAGGAGTCTGGCTTCACTGGAGCACATCTTGAGGTCCCGGAGCTTGCGATAAGCAAGAGAGACAATCGAGACCGGGTTCTTGGAGATATTGGTGTGCGTATAAACCTCCTTGGCAGTCTTGACGACCCTGTTCATGATCATGCGCATATAGTCACCCGTGAAACCGGCCACACGACACGCTTCGTACGCCTTCCGGATCTGCGCCAGGATCTCTTTCTCTCCTACCACGAGACTTTCCAGCGAACATGATGTGCGCAGTAAATGATTGAAAGCCTCAGCCTGCTCATATACAGAAACCTTGTCAATAAAATCATCCATATACTTTTCAGGCAGCCCCATATCCAGAACAGTCAGAAAACGACGGATGAAATCTTTATCGATACTATTTGAAGAAGTGAATACGAACTCGACCCGGTTACACGTTCCTACATAGAATATTTCTTTGACTCCGAGTACAGATTGGATATTTCTCAACCTATCATCCAGCGTCTGCTCACATATCACCAACTTGCCCAGCGATTGCAGGTCAATATGTTTGTGCGTAAAAGCAATAATCTTTAAATATTCCAAAATGTGTTATCCTGTTTATTTTTAGCGAAACAAAAGTAACAACCGGATGCCGTTCCACTGTCATTAAGCTGTAATTAAGAGCTATTTAGAAAGATTTTAAATTGCAGCATCATCTGTCAAACATCGGTCGAAAAAATTTGTTATATTGGCTAAACCTCATAACAGCAGTTATATATGATACAAAAAGAGCAGTTTAAGCTGTCCGGTGCGGAAGGAAAAACCATATTTGGCGATTATACTTATGACGATAAAAACACAATAAAAGGCACCATAATTTTTGTCCATGGGTTCAAAGGGTTCAAAGATTGGGGCGCACATAACCCGGTCGCCGGATGGTTTGCCTCCAATGGCTACCGGTATTTAAAATTTAACCTGTCGCACAGCGGTGTCAAGCTCGAAAATCCCGTTGACGTAACCGACATGGAAACATTCGCCTCAAATACTTTCAGCAAGGAATTTTTTGATGTAGATGCTGTGATCAGCTATACGGCAGAAAAATTCCCTGATAACCCTATTTATTTGATAGGTCATAGCCGGGGCGGCGGCTTAGCCATCGTAACCGCGGCAAAAGATCAGAGGATCAGCAAGCTGATTACCTGGTCCTCCATAGCAGATTTCTCCAGCTTATGGAAAAAAGAACAGGAGAAAGAATGGATTCGTACCAGCACGATCAAGGTGATAAACGCCCGTACACACGAAGCAATGCCATTGAACAGTACGCTTTTACATGATTTCAGAAAACACAAGGAGGAATTTGATATTTTAAAGGCAGCAGAACGGGTCTCCGTTCCCTGGCTGATCCTGCATGGAGATCAGGATGTGAATGTTGACTTTAGTGTAGCGCAGCAGCTGGCACAACGACAGATCAAGGCAAAGATCTACAAAATAGAAGGCGCCAATCATGTTTATGGCGCCTCCCATCCTTATACTTCTGACTGCTTGCCCGATCACTTACAGCAGGCAGCCGAAAAAACATTAGATTTTATTTTACAGTAAATGAGGCCGAAACGTCTCCCCAGTCCAAAACAACTTTACCTGATTTGTCAATGGTAAAAGTCATTTTTTCCACGAAGGTCTTTGCTTTTCCGGTCTTTACCGGTACACGAAGAGCGTCATCTGCTTCCTTGTACTCATAAGAACCCCACTGATTTGCGGTCTTGTTAAATATCCACACCCAATCCTGAGCTCCCGGGATAGAGTGCAATGAATATTTACCTGCAGGCAAGGCTTTTCCGTTGATGGTCACATCTTTGTTTACTTCAAATGTAGTAGCTTCATTTGCTCCAGTACGCCAAACTTTACCGTCAAACGGTGCGATTTCTTTACCTACAGTCCTTCCTTTTACCGATGGGGAGCTGTAATCGATTGTAATTGCGGTGCCTGATTTAGTCGTTCCCTTTGCAGTTGCAGGCGGACTCGGGCGTTTACTTTTATCTTCTTTCGGTTTATCCTGGGCAGAAACCGTTACTGCAGTAAACAAAGTCACAATTAGAGACAATACAAATATTTTTTTCATAACATTTAATTTTTTGATTGTTACTAATATAATAAAATATTATTCAATAGAGATACAATAAAGTCGCCTTGTCATCCACCATACTTTATTCTACCACGTGCGGTGTATGAAGATGGCTGTGTACACCTCCGCAGAAAAAGCTACTGTCGTTTAGTGAGCTGTAAGTTATGACCAGACTTTTAATTTTTGTATTTTGCTTTAAATTTGGAGTGCTTTCAATAATGGTCAGTTAACCAGGGTCAATCAGCGAGGAGAACCTGTTTTTAACCAGAATTTTTATTGAATGAAATATATACCGAACAATTATGCTGGGAAAACTAAATAAAAGGGAAATTATAGACTTACTTGAGCGCCAGGTAATCGGTCGCCTGGGTTGTTATGCAGATGGCGAAACTTATGTTGTACCAGTCAATTATGTGTATCGCAATGATGCCATTTATGCCCACACCGGAAGCGGTAAAAAGCTGGATATGATGCGTAAGAACCCTAAAGTTTGTTTCCAGGTAGACGAAATTTCCGATACTTTTAGATGGAAAAGCGTTATTGTGTGGGGAACTTTTCAGGAGCTGACGGGCGAAGAACGTCAACAGGCGATGCAAGGGATTATTCAGCGTATTATGCCTTTAGCCGATAGCGGCGCTCAGCGTTCTTCGCATGCCATTCCAGATGACCAACAAAACCATATTGTAGTTTTTAAGATTCCGGTTATTGAGGGGACCGGGCGTTTTGAATCACATGAGCGCACATAGGAAAAATAATGAAATACATCACGAAATTGCATTTTTTTGTATTTTAGCTCCGCAACTACCAAACGCACAATGAGACCTGCTTTTAAAATTTTATATCATCTGGAAAATGGTACACACCATATTCTTGAAATTAAACGAACAGACCTGAATGCCACTGCCGATCTTTCTGATGTGTACAAATGGCTTTATATTGATAAAGGATCACTAATGATAAATCAACTCTGGTTTAAGTCGATGGATTCATCAGGTCATATAGAAGAACGTTTCTTTGAACAGGGTTATTTAAAATTCAATTCAAAAGAGGGTACCTTTATCGAGAAATTCAACTCTGCACAGCACCAGCTCATCAATAAGAGCAGCGAAAACACTTCTCCAGAACTCACAGATGCCATAGAAGAATACCTGGCGGGGAGCTAAAACCGAGTATACACTGCCAACTGACCAATATTATTCGATGTATTGTTTGTGGGGCCTTTAAGACTTTGGTTCATATATCCTGCTTCGATATCTATTTTTTTGCTGAACCGGTAGCCAATAGCAAAATATGCACGGTTTTGGTCAAATAAGCTACCATTCAAGTTATTCTTGTTTTGAACATTGAAAAACACTTCATCCTGCAAAGCGGCAAAAAGACCTTTATCAAAGCTTTGGGCAGGTTTTTGCAAAGGCACTAAAAACCTCACAAAATAACGCAGGCGCTGGGCAAAAATATAATCGTTTCCATATCGCTCTATAAAGCGTTGTTCCAGCCTCAGCCTATGACTCACACTAGCAATGCTGACCTTGTGCTTGTGAATGTATTGCTGCCAGATCCGGTGTTCAGTTAGTGTGTTGTCTGACACTCCGGTAAGCTCCGTATTCGTTTGAGTAAATAAGTATCCAAGAGTAAGGTCATTATTACTGTTGATAAAATAGGTGATTCCTGGCCTGATCAGGACATGCCTGAGTCCGTCCCACTCGTCCTGGCTTCTGAACTGAGCATCAAAATGAACCCCCCAATCTTTACTGATCCTGGTGCTGTTCATCAAAAACAGCCAGCCGGTATTCTGTTTTGTGGTTTGTGCTTTGCCAGAAACACGGCAAATGCACAAGATTACCAGTAGAAATAGATAAATACGCATACTAAGTTTTATTCGTCTTCGGCCGCTAAAATAAAAGAATCCTAATAATTATTTCTTAATAGATACATTTATTATATTCAGCTCTGATTAATAAAGATGGATATACTATGCAACTGAGAAAAAACCTTTGTTTTTTAATGCTCCTGATCAGCTTCGTTTCAATAACCCAAGCCCAAACACTCAATGAACTGACCCGTTCAGAAAAAAAGAAAGGCTGGGTATTGCTGTTTGATGGCACAACCGCAAACGGATGGACCACGACAGATGGCAAGCCTGTACCCGCCGGATGGAAAATTGAGGATGGAAATATGACAGCAGCCGCCGGGGGCAAGGGCGGTGACATCATCACGGCAAAGGAATATGCCAATTTCGAGCTGATGATAGACTACCGGATCGATTCTGCTTCCAACAGTGGTATAAAATATTTTTTCACCCGGTATGATGAAGGAGGAAACCTTGGGATGGAATATCAGATCCTGGATGATGAACTGGCTGAAGACAATAAAAAGGCCAATCACCTCACCGGATCCCTATACGACATCCTGCCACCATCAAAATTGATGAAAAAAGTAAATCCGACAGGGGTATGGAACACCGTCCGCATTGTTTCGGAAAATGACAGGGTCCAGCACTGGCTAAATGGATTCAAGATCCTGGATTATAACAAGACCAGTAAAGGGTTTAAGGAAGCTGTTGCACTCAGTAAATTCAATAAGACCGTCCCGGCGTTTGGTTCGGTAAAAAAAGGTCACATTCTTTTACAGGAACATGGCGGTCAGGTCTCATTCAGGAACATAAAGATCCGGGTGATTAAGCCTTAACTTCTGTCCAGTTGCCGTCTTCTTTGATCAGTTCAATCAGGTCGTCCAGTGCACGGCTGGTGTTTACATTCTTTTTCACCACCTCTTTACCCCTGTAGAGCGTTATTTTATCCGGTCCGGTGCCCACATAACCATAATCAGCATCAGCCATTTCACCCGGTCCATTTACAATGCAGCCCATGATGCCTATTTTAATCCCCTTAAGGTGATCTGTACGGGAGCGGATCAGCTGGGTAGTTTCCTGCAGGTCAAATAACGTACGTCCGCAGCTTGGGCAGGAAATATATTCTGTCTTAGAGATCCTTGTACGGGTGGCCTGCAAAATTCCAAAACTGGTTGAATTGATCAGCGACAGTTCCGCATCCGCAACAATCCATACGCCGTCGCCCATCCCGTCGGTCAGCAAAGCCCCAAGATCAGTAGCAGCGTACAGCATCAGGTCATCAGCTGCAAGGCCCGGATAATCCCGCTTAATGACTACCGGAATCTTAAGACCAGCATTCATCAAAGCAATAAAAAACTCCCTTTGCTCTGCCATACCGTGCAGAGCCCCGGTTTCGAGAACCAGGATCACATTGTCCTTTAATACTGAAAGATCATACTGTCCGGCTTCAGAAGCACTGACCAGCACCAGGTTCAGCTGCTCATCCTGAATACCGGTCCTCAGGTATTCTGCATAAGTCAGCAAAGGGTGGCAATTGTTCCTGTCCTTCAAACCCAGCCAGGTCTGGTAGTTGTAGATTTGCTTCAGGTTACCGGGAAAGGAAAACGAAGGCAATGCATCACCCAGGTAAGCCAGGTCACAGGCCTGATCGGCCATATGGTATTTGTCCAGTCCCGCACTGTATTTATAACCCGCGGCTGTCAAAAAATAAGGGTCTTTTAAATTCTGTCCGGAAACATCCAGCATCACTATGGGATGATGGTGTCCGCCGATATGCTGTACCGGAATTGTCGGTCTGCGGTTATATTCATAAGGAGTATAAGGCAGTACGTCTATACTGATGCTTTCTCTTTGTACCGGTTCAGTCATCTGCTGCGCAGCTGTCCGCCTTTCATACCTCAGCGCCATCGCTTTAGCCACAGGGGCTTCAAATTCGGGATCTTCTGTCAGCGAAACCCTGATGGTATCTCCAAGCCCGTCTTCCAGCAAAGTGCCGATCCCCACAGCAGATTTGATCCTTCCGTCTTCCCCGTCGCCTGCTTCCGTTACCCCAAGGTGTAAAGGATAATTCATTCCCTCCTTCACCATGGTCTCCACAAGTAAACGATAGGCCTGTACCATGACCTGTGTATTGCTGGCTTTCATAGAGATCACCAGGTTGTAATAGTTCTGGTCTTCACACATCCGGATAAATTCCATTGCCGATTCCACCATTCCGCGCGGGGTGTCACCATAATGGCTCATAATGCGGTCAGACAGCGAACCATGGTTGGTACCAATGCGCATTGCGGTACCATATTCTTTACAGATCTTAACTAAAGGAATGAATTTCTTATAAATGCGCTCCAGCTCTGCCTGGTAAGCCTGCTGAGTATATTCAATATTTTCGAAACGCTTTTTGTCAGCATAGTTGCCCGGATTTACCCTTACTTTTTCTACGATCCGTGCAGCAGCCTCAGCAGCATTAGGTGTAAAATGGATATCCGCGACCAAAGGAACATCGTATCCGCGGTAGCGAAGCTCTTTCTTAATATTCGCCAGGTTTTCAGCTTCCTTCATGCTTGGCGCCGTAATGCGCACATATTCACAGCCAGACTCCACCATTCTGATCGTCTGCTCTACCGTACCTTTGGTGTCCATCGTATCAGTAGTGGTCATGGATTGAATACGGATCGGGTTCAATCCGCCCATAGGAACATCGCCAATCTGTACCTCACGCGTCAAAAACCGCGAATATTGACTTAGACTGTTACAATACCCACCCTGTAATTTTTTTAAAAACACTGCTTCTTCCATTTGACCTGCAAATAATAATGCAAAGATAAAGATTATGTTTAAATCAACCTGTCTTTTATCACCAGTGTATTTGCGATCATATCATGGAAACATTGCTGTTTTTTGTTTAAAAAGCTATACAGGTACCCGAAAAAGAAAGGTACAGCAGAAAACACCTTTGCGGCATTGCGGCCAAAAGCATTTCCTGATGAAATCCGGTTGCCCCCTAAATCAGACACTTTGATATTGACCAGTCTTTTGCCGATGGTGGCTTGCTTTTCTGAGGCCTCGGCTACACTGCTGTAAATAAATTTAGCAAAGGGGAGCAACGGTAATCCAGCCAGCGCAACCGCAACGCGCTGTGTTTTTTCATCAATGAAAATAAAGCTGACCAATATGATCAGGACATAAGCCGTAGTGATGAAAAAGTAATCTATGACGGAAGCGAGCAGGCGCTGATCAAAAGAAGCGAAGTATTGAGGTGCGGTCTTCTGAAAGCGAAAACCAAGAAGCTCACGCAGTTCCGGGAACTCGTGAGCTTCTTTATAATCGTCCATCCCCGGTTTCCTGATAAAAGTTCCGGGCTGGATGTTCAGTGTTTTTAGTTGTTCCAGCAGATACGGCCCTTCGGGCTTCCCGTTGATGACAACTGTATATTCGGTAACTTCAGACTGCATTAATATCTTTTGACCTCAAAGCTACTCAATCCCCCGTCCAAATTGACAAATATCTTTTTGGCTGATGTTTTATAGTTCGGAGTTTCAAAAGTCCCGTCCGCCAGTTTGGTAAAGCCCTCAAAATCTTTAGACGATAAACCCGTTTTCGTTTTAATTCTGCAGCCTGAGTTTTCAGGTACATTGATCTTTACATCTGCTACACCTGTTTTTACATTGACATCAGTAATTGGCAGCAAATCCCCAAACTTAATGTCCAGTGCAGCAGCGCCGCCATCAAAGTTAAACGTACGCACTTTGTAATCAGAAAGATCAAAATTTACTTCGCCCGCACCCATATTCATATGGATCTCCCAGCTTGGGTTGGTATTTAACCTGAAATCTACATCATTGCTGCCATCACCCATATTCCAGTTGGACTTACCTTTCATCTTAAAATTTACAGTCGTCTGCGTGTCGTTTTTTGTAGTCTCCAATGTAAAATTACCAGCTTTTCTTTCTACATGCGCTGCAATGAGACTATCTGTAGCTCCCTTAAGTTCAAACGACGTGCCACCGCCCGAGATATTTAAAACCGTAAGTACGGAAACTGAATCTGTATAAGGATGTGAAAAATCAAGTGTTTCATGATGGTTCTCATCAGCATCCATGTTGTCCTCATCGATGCGGGTGTTTTCGCTCATCCAGCTGTGGTGGTCGCGGCGTTCCTGCCCTTTATAGAACAGCACACCCAGTGTAACCACCAGCACTGCAATGGATATGATGCCCCCGATCTGAGACTTATTCCGGTTAAAAAGAATATTCACACCAGCTATGATCAGGAATATCGGCCAGAACCGCCATACATTTCCCCAATAAAACTCAATGATGTCAAAATTATCCAAAAGGAGTATACCACCGATGAACAGCAGAACGATACCCCACATTATTCTATCCAGTTTCATATTATATATCTTTTTTGGTTAATCGATCTGACAATGAACTTCCTTCAGGGCTTTCCGGATTTGCAGGGCCTTCATTTCCTTCAGTAGCTGTAGTGCTTGCGGTACCCTCCGTCGCCTCGGGACCAGTTTCAGCCGCCACCTTTTCATCCTGCTGTGCTTTCCATTCTTCCCATGCGTTTTTACGTTTGGACTTGAGGATAAAGCTTACCCCTATAGCTACAAATACCAGTGGCCACAACTTACCGATGCTGAACCAGAACGGAATGAAATTAAACTCATTCATCAGGAAATAAAGTCCGATGACCAGCAGGAACAACCCACCCACGGTACGTCCGGTTTCATTGTTGTTCTTCTGATAAGGCTTGAAGTCCTGTGGTTTTCCTGTTGTTTTAAAGCTATCCTCATTTATAGTTGATGAAGTCCAGCTTTGCGAGGGAGCAGGATTCTCCGGCGTGTTTGGCGGCTGCGAAAATGCATTTGGCGAATTGAAAGGATTTTTGCCTGCATAAAAATCATTGAACTTTGAAAACCGCTTCGCGGGATCATTGTTTACCGGCACAACGATCCACATCACAATGTAGACCAAAACACCTGTACCCACCAAAAATACAGTAGACAGGACAAACAATAATCTGATTATCGTTACATCCACCTCCATGTACTCAGCAACCCCGGATGAGACTCCGGCGATCACCTTCTCGTGCTCATTTCTAAATAATCTCTTGTCCATAATATATGTCCTCCTATATGTTTAAAACTGTACCGGTTTTATGGTTATCTCATCAACATTTACGCCACTGCTTAAATTCAAGATGGTGTGTATGGCATTTGCTATATCTTCCGGCTGGACAAAACGCCCGGCGGGAATTGATGTTCCCTCCCATGAAGACGTCAGTGTTGATCCCGGCAAAACAGCTGTTACCTTTACATTGTATTTTGATAACTCTTCCCTAAATACATGATTAAGACTCAGTAAGGCCGCCTTAGTTACACTATACCCCCCTGCATTTTCGACGATTTGTTTACTGGCTACCGAGCAGATGTTAAAAATATGCCCTGATTGTTGTGTACGCATCATTTTACCAAAAAATTTACTCGTATAATAAGCGGCGTTCAGGTTCAGGTTCAGCTGTGTTTCAAACTGATCATCAGCCTCATCCAGCATAACCCCTTGTAAATATGTCCCTGCATTGTTCACCAGAACATCGGCCACGGGCATTTGTTTTTGTACCACTTCACAGAAGCTATAAACATCGGCCTTAACGCTGCAGTCCGCCACATGTAAAAAAACTTTTCTGCCAGTATGTTTCAATGATTCGTAAAGCTGGTCAAGACTTGTTTGATTCCTGGCACATACCGCCAGGTCATATCCGTTTTCCGCCAATTTTATGGCAATTGCTTTTCCAATACCTTTGGTACCGGCTGTGATAATAGCATTCATGTTCAGACAGGTTATTTTGCGCAATATTACAAAAAAGCCATACATCGCAAAACTTTGCCCCATAAAGATTTGTTACCAGTACCAATGCTGTCTTTATTCAAATTTTATTGTTTCTTTGTAATAATATTGCATCCGTACTACAGCTAAGTTTTCAAGAATGAATTTTACAAATTTTGGCAAGTATCTTCTGTTATTAAAGGCAGTATTCAGGAGACCAGAAAAATTTAGGATCTATCTGAAAGCCATTTTTAAACAAATGGATTTCATCGGTGTTGGCTCTCTGGGACTTATATCCATTATTTCGACCTTCATTGGCGCGGTTATGACCTTACAGATTGCTTTCCAGCTCGTCAGTGATTTTATTCCAAAAACCATTATTGGCTCTGTAAACCGCGATTCATCAATTCTTGAACTGAGTCCGACCATCAGCGCCATTGTACTTGCCGGAAAGATCGGTTCCGCCATCTCCTCAGAGATCGGCACCATGCGGGTGAGTGAGCAGATCGATGCGCTGGAGATCATGGGCATCAACTCACCCGGGTACTTGATCCTTCCCAAGATCATCGCCGGGATCACAATGGTACCCATTCTGGTGATCATATCTATGTTTTTAAGCATTACCGGGGGATACATCGGCGGTACATTATCCGGTGCAGTCACTCCCGCAGAATATATGCAGGGGATTACCACTGACTTCAATCCATATACCATCACTGTAGCGCTGGTAAAAGCATTTGTATTTGGCTTTATCATTACCTCAGTACCCGCATATGAAGGGTTTTATGTAAAAGGAGGCGCCCTTGAAGTGGCGCAGGCCAGCACCAGGGCGGTAGTGGTCAGCTGTATCTCCATACTGGCATGTGATTACATTGTAACCCAGTTATTATTATGATCGAGATCAAGGACATCCATAAATCGTTCGGTAGCAATGACGTACTGATCGGTATCTCCGGTAAATTCGAAGCCGGTGTGACCAACCTGATCATCGGGGGTTCCGGTTCCGGAAAAACAACTTTGCTTAAATGTATGATCGGCCTGCATCAGCCCGAACAGGGTAGTGTAGAATACGATGGCCGTGAATTTACAACCATGAACTTCGAGGAGAAGATCGAGATCCGGAAAGAGATAGGTATGCTGTTCCAGGGTTCAGCACTGTTTGATTCCATGACCGTTGAAGAAAACATTATGTTCCCGCTTAATATGTTCACGGAACAGTCCCATAAAGAAAAACTGGAGCGGGTCAATTTTTGCCTGGACAGGGTGAACCTGGAAGGCAAGAACAAGCTGTTTCCCGCCGAGTTATCAGGAGGGATGAAAAAACGCGTGGGCATAGCCCGGGCAATAGCCATGAATCCTAAATACCTTTTTGTGGATGAGCCCAATTCGGGTCTTGATCCTAAAACATCTATTGTTATTGATGAACTGATCAAGGAAATTACCGAAGAATACAATACAACAACCATCGTGGTAACCCACGATATGAACTCAGTGATGGGCATAGGTGATTACATCCTGTTCCTGCACGAGGGCAAGAAATTCTGGGAAGGCTCTAATAAAGACATTGCCCATACCGACATTGAAGAACTAAATGATTTCGTTTTTGCAAGCCGTTTTATGAAAGCTGCAAAAGGAAAGTTTTAATATATCCGCTTTTTTATGATAAGCCTGCTGACGCCCGCACACTGGAAAGACTATGAGTTGCTCGATTGTGGTGATTTTGAAAAACTAGAACGTTTTGGTAACCTCGTTTTATCGAGACCGGAACCCCAGGCCGTCTGGAAAAAGACCCTGTCCGAACAGGAATGGAAAAAACAGACACACATCAGGTTTAAAGGTCGTTCGGCCACTTCCGGTGAATGGATAAAAAATTCAGCACACCTGCCCGATCGCTGGAATGTAAACTATACAAATGAAGACGTGAGCATCAGCCTCCGTCTCGGCCTCACCTCATTCAAACATGTTGGCGTATTTCCCGAGCAGGCTGTAAACTGGGATTATATCTCTTCCTCCATCCGGAAAATGAAGACCCGCAGCCCGAAAGTACTGAATTTATTTGCCTATACAGGCGCAGCTTCGCTCATTGCCAAAGCTGCAGGGGCCGATACCACGCACGTAGATTCGATAAAGCAAGTAGTCAACTGGGCCAACGAAAACCAGGAACTCTCCAAACTTCAGGACATACGCTGGGTAGTTGAAGATGCGTTGAAATTTGTGAAGCGAGAACTCAAGCGCGGCAAAAAATACAACGGCATCATCCTCGATCCGCCGGCATTTGGCCATGGCCCGAATGGTGAAAAGTGGAAACTGGAGGACCATATCCAGGAAATGATGCAGGAGGTCGTACAATTGCTTGATGAGGAAGAGCATTTCCTGATCCTGAACACCTACTCCCTGGGCTTCTCCTCAGTCATTGTAGAAAACCTGATCAAAACTTCCTTCCCGCAGGTGCGCAACCTGGAAACAGGGGAACTGTACCTTCAGGCTACCTCAGGCATTAAATTGCCACTGGGGGTATTTGGCAAGTTCAACAGCTTTCAATAATAATCCCGATAGTTTTAATAACCGGCATGTTATAAATAAGGCGTCGGGGACCTATTCCGACGCCTTTAACACACCTAAATCAGTAACACCTTACTGAATAGTCTCTTTTAAGGCATGAAGACTGCCATCTACAGCACCTATAATCAAAAAAGGAACTTCC
This sequence comes from Pedobacter ginsengisoli, assembly GCF_030244015.1. Classification (GTDB taxonomy): domain Bacteria; phylum Bacteroidota; class Bacteroidia; order Sphingobacteriales; family Sphingobacteriaceae; genus Pedobacter; species Pedobacter ginsengisoli. Next base: position 183,377 of record NZ_JASSYX010000001.1, on the reverse strand, counting down.
AAAGCATGCGTAGCCCTGGAAGTATTCCTTTTTCTAACCAAACTAAACCAAATATTTATTTCTTCTGATCCATCCGGATATTATTTAGAATCGTTTCAAATAACCATACAAGTATAGGAACTTATTTAGAATAATTCCAAACAAATAGAATATTTATTTTTTTGGACTTTCCGGTTCCCGCTTTTTTATTCGTACCAAGAGTGTTATACTTGTAAGATTTTAATTGACGGGCTAAACCGTGCAAAACAGTATCTTACCTATAAAAACAAACACAAAATGAAACTATCTCCTCTAGCAGGAATTCTTTTAATCGGACTAACCGCTTTCGGCATCTGTACAAGCTGCACATCAGATGGAAAAAACATTAAAGGAAAAACTAAAACTACCATTGCAGGTGACTCTGTTGCTGTTGAAGACACTACTGCCTCAAGACTACCTGTAGATACTGCAAAATACGATGCACTGTTAAAGAAACTGGCCAATGGCGACACCACCGGCAAATGGCCTGTAAAAAAACAGCCCTATCCGCTGGCCGGCGCCATCCTTCCGTTTAAACGTATCGTAGTTTACTATGGTAACCTGTACTCAAAAAAAATGGGTGCCCTTGGTGAATATGCACCAAAGGATATGCTCTCCAGACTGGACAGAGAGGTAAAAAACTGGGAAAAAGCAGATCCGTCCACTCCTGTACAGCCCGGCTTACATTATATAGCGGTTGTAGCGGCCGGCGAACCGGGAAAATCGGGAAAATACCGTACCAGAATGCCTTTCAAACAGATCGATTCTGTTATGACCATTTCCAGAATGCGCAAGAACCTGATCGTATTCCTTGATATACAGGTTGCACTTGGCTCCATCAGAGACGAACTGCCTCAACTGGAGCAGTATCTGAAACTTCCAAATGTCCACCTGGGCATTGATCCTGAATTCTCTATGAAAGACGGATCGTTACCTGGCAGAAGGATCGGAACCTATGATGCCGCCGATATCAATTTTTGCTCAGATTATCTGGCTAAACTGGTTAGGAAATATAACCTCCCGCCAAAGGTCTTTACAGTCCACCGCTTTACGAAAAAGATGGTCACCAATTATCAGAATATCAAACTTCGTCCGGAAGTACAGATCGTGATGCATATGGACGGATGGGGCGAACCGGAATTAAAGAAAGGTACATATCGTCATTTCATCTATTCGGAACCGGTACAGTTCACCGGATTTAAGTTGTTCTATAAAAATGACCTGAAAAAAGCCCCTAACCGCCTGATGACACCTGAGGAATTGCTGAAACTGAAACCCGCACCTGTATACATTCAATATCAATAGGTCATAATTATTTTTCATAAAAAGGGCGGCATGAAAATCCATACCGTCCTTTTTATTTTCTTATTATAGAATTATTTGATACTGATTTATCACCAGTGCTTGAACGGAGGTTCAACGGAGGTTGACCGGACACTGAACGGACAAAGCTGTTTAAACTCCGTCAAAAATCCGTTTAACCTGCCTATAACTATTACTTATAAGTTAAACCCTGATCAAGCCTGGATTAAAAAGAAAACTCAGCCTGGCCATTGGGATTGTCGAGTTTCGTGCTTTTTCGCTTTCCGCCAACAATCACATGCACCATATTGATCTGTGAATCGTGCTGTTCAAATAAAATGTCATTTTGAACGCTCAAATTTCTGACTGGGCCTGTCTTATCAGTTTCAAAATAGCACCATGCCGCCTCTTCCTCGATTTCATAACCAACGTACTTCATAACAAGTTCCTTGTTGTTCGCCTTTATTTTGAGATGCGCTTTAACGTAAGCTGAAATCAATGCGTCGACCTGTTTCTTATTTACAGGTTTTAAGATGTTTATATTTGTTTTATATCGTCTATCCAGGGCCTTTTCAAGATCATCAAAGAAAATACGTGTGCTAATCTGTACCGTTCCCGTTTTTTGATTTTGCTCAATTTCCGTGACACTCACGTAAAACGGATGCAACATATTGAAGAAAATAACCAGCAGGAGTTGTAACATCATTGTCTATATCGATCAAAATTAGGTTATTACTTGCATTTTTTTTCAAAAATTACGACTTTCAGCGGCAATGCAGGATTTTCAGCTCTATTTTGGCCTCGGATGGCACCATATTCTGGACTGGCAGGGTTATGACCACATTCTGTTCCTGCTCGCACTGTGCAGCATTTATGGTGCTCAGGACCTGAAGAAATTATTGATCCTAATTACAGCGTTTACCCTTGGGCACAGCATTACCCTGGCGCTTAGTGTCTGGCAATACATTCACATCAACAGCAAGCTCATTGAGTTCCTCATTCCGGTAACTATTTTGATCACGGCATCTTCCAATATCATCAGCAAAAAAAAGAAGCCAAAGAAAATGCTGTTCCGTTACCTGCTGACCTTGTTCTTTGGACTGATCCATGGCCTTGGCTTTTCAAATTACCTGAAGAGCCTTATGGGCAAAAGTGCAAATATTGTAGTGGAGCTCCTTGGCTTTAATTTAGGGCTGGAGTTTGGGCAACTCCTCATTGTTGCCACTGCGATGCTCCTCTCTTTTATCCTGATCTGGATTGTAAAAATAAAGGCCTGGGACTGGAACTTTTTCCTTTCTTCAGCTATATTTGGGATCGCGTTTATGATGGCGGCCGAAAGGCTCCCGGCAATTTATAATTTATACTGATGAAAAAACTAATACTTCTCTTTGTAGTTATCCTGTATAGTTTCGCTACTTATGCGCAATTGCTCAATCCGGGTTCCAATCATGGTAATAAATTTGAGCAGTTGGGTACTGTCCTGTCCGATCCCAATTCGTACCGCTCAGCATCCGGAGCACCGGGCCCGGCCTATTGGCAGCAAAGGGCAGATTACAACATCAACGCGGAACTGGACGAAAAGAACCTGACGATCACAGGATCAGAAACCATCACTTATTACAACAATTCTCCTGATCCGCTGAGTTACCTATGGGTACAGCTGGACGAAAACCAAAGCAAATCAACAAGCGACAATAAACTTACTGAAACCAGTAAGATGACAGATAAAATGACCTATAAAGCTTTGTCGGCTATAGTTGGTGGTGAGAATGGCCTTGGTGTAAAGATCATTAAAGTAACCAATGGAAGTGGTGCCGCCCTGCCTTATGTCATCAACAATACCATGATGCGCATTGACCTGCCGGTGGTATTGAAACCAAATGAAAAATATATCCTGAACATCTCCTGGAATTATAAGATTTCTGACCGGATGACTGTTGGCGGTCGTGGTGGCTATGAATATTTTGCCGAAGACGACAATTACCTGTTTACCATTACCCAATGGTTCCCGCGAATGGCGGTTTATTCTGATTTCCAGGGCTGGCAAAACAAACAGTTTGAAGGCCGGGGTGAATTTGCGCTCGTATTTGGAAATTATAAGGTAAATATGACTGTGCCTGCAGACCATGTGGTAGGTGCCACAGGCCAGTGCCAGAACTATGCCCAGGTACTGGGCGCAGCCGCTTTAAAAAGATGGAATACTGCACAAACGGCTAAAGCGCCGGTGGAGATCGTAACCCTGAATGAAGTAAAATCGGGACTCTCCAAAAAATCCAGTGCAAAGAAAACCTGGACCTATACCGCAGAAAATGTAAGGGATTTTGCCTGGGTCTCTTCCCGCAGGCTCGTATGGGATGCGATGGCGACAAATGTAGACGGCAAGAAGATCATGGCCATGTCTTATTATGGCCCAGAGGCTTATCCGCTGTACAGCCGGTATTCTACCAAAGTGGTGGCGCATACGCTCAAAGTATATTCAAAACATACCATCCCTTATCCATACCCGGTAGCGATCTCTGTAGAGGCTGCCAACGGAATGGAATACCCGATGATCTGTTTCAACTACGGCAGGGCGGAAAAAGACGGCACCTATACAGAGGCGGTCAAGCTGGGCATGATCGGGGTGATCATCCATGAGGTGGGCCACAATTTCTTCCCGATGATCGTCAATTCTGATGAGCGGCAATGGACATGGATGGATGAGGGCCTGAACACTTTTTGCCAGTTTTTGGCGGAGCAAGAATGGGACAACAATTATCCTTCGGGAAGGGGCCCGGCACATAAGATCGTAGATTACATGAAAATGCCCAAAAACCAGCTGGAGCCGATCATGACCAATTCGGAGCAGATCGTAAACTTTGGCCCCAATGCCTATGCCAAGCCGGCTACTGCGTTGAACATCCTGAGGGAGACTGTAATGGGGCGGGAACTGTTTGATTATGCTTTTAAGGAATATACGAAGCGCTGGGCGTTCAAACACCCTACTCCTGCAGATTTGTTCAGGACCATGGAGGATGCCTCGGCAGTAGACCTCGACTGGTTTTGGCGGGGCTGGTTCTTCGGCACTGACCCGGTCGATATTTCCCTGGACAGTGTGCGTTATTACCGCATAAACAGCATGAAACAGGCCATAGAGAACCAGGACAAAAAGGCGGTATACGAACGGGACAATAAATACATCGGCAGGGAGCGCAACCGCGCTGCAGGAATTAAATTTGCTGTGGAACAGGATACCAGCCTGCTGGATTTTTACAATAAGTTTGAACGTTTTGAAGTAGCAAGGACGGCTGATGAGGATTTTCAGGCTTATTATAATGCTTTATCAGCTGAAGAGAAAAAGCTATACGAAAGCAAGAAGAATTTTTACGAGCTCAGTTTATCTAATGTCGGCGGCCTGGTCATGCCGGTCATCATTGAGTGGACCTTCAAGGACGGCAGCAAAGAGATTGACAGGATTCCGGCTTACATTTGGAGAATGGATGAGCACAAGGTCACCAAGGTTTTTACCAAGGATAAAGAAGTAGTTTCAGTGCAGCTTGATCCCTACCGGGAAACGGCAGATATCGACGAAAACAACAATGCCTGGCCCAGAAGGCTTGCGCCTTCCAGGTTTGAGCTCTTCAAGCAAAAAGAGGTGGTCAGAGGATCGTCTACCGGGGTAAATCCAATGCAGGAGTCGCGGAAGAAGAACTAGAAGAGTTTAGTTTGCCCTTTGTCGTCAATATCGATGTCATCCGGGTTGGTGATCTCCAGTTTAATGTCATCCGGTTTTTTTGCAGGAGTCGACCATGTTTTCTTTGGTTGTTCAGCTGTTGGTTTCGGCTGTTCAGCCGCCGGTTTTGATAATCCTGCTGGCGGAGACTTTTCTGTTGGCTTTGATGCTTCCGCTGGTTTTGGCTGTTTGGCTGTCGGCGCCGTTTTTGGAGCAGTTTCAGTCGCTGCGACCGGTGCTGCCTCAGTTTCTGTTTCTTCATCAGCGCCTTCATTTTCATCAGCAATCCCCTCTTCTTCTCCGGATGCAGTAACTTCATCGGGCAATGGCTTTTCCTCATCATCGGCATCCTTGCTCAATGCCGGATCGATCAGTTCTTTCTCAGTTTCTGTTTCTTCAGCAGCCACAGCACCTTTGCTGCGCTCAGCGACTTCAGGTTCTTCGTTATTGGCGATTGTGATGTTCTTGACTTCGTGTTGTGTCAGCCTGTTGCCATTTGCTTTAATGCCTTTTACATCAATAAATTCTGTGAGCACTATCTCCAGCGTTTCCGGGATCTGCGTCTTGCCTTTGAGCACATCAACGGTCAGTACCGCTGCCGGGTTGCTGGTCAGGTAAAGGAACCTGGAACCGTTCTCTTCACTGATCAGGCTTACTTTTTTGCCAACCGATATGGATTCAAATACAAACCTCTTGATAAAATAATTTTTGGCCTTGCCTTCATACTGTACTACAGCAAAAGGTTTTTCCGGATCAAATTTCTGGATCAGCACCAGGTCTGCGTCAAAGTGGTTGCTCAGCTCAAAGGTGCTCAGTTCATACCAGCCGTCTTTGTGTACCTGCAGGATCTTGTCTTCTCCGTCAAATTCCCCAAGGTATTTACCCCTGCCGTCCACATTCAGCCGGCGCAGCAGCTCATCGTACCAGATCTTCAGACCAGACAAGGTGGATACGCCTTTGCTCTTCAACAAGATCTTTTTGACGGGATACTTGGAAACAATATTGCCCTGCGAACCGCGGCCTTTGATGGCGATTTCGGCATAATCCAGATCAAACTGCAGTTTCTTGAGTTTGGTATGCGGTTTAAGCTGTACGGTGATGATCTCGGCCTCACCGTTTGGATTGGCCGTGAAATAAAGTACTTTGGAACCCTTACTTCCTTTGGTCAGGTCGTATTCCTTGTCCCGCGTCACGCCGACTACCGCAAAGCGCTTGATATAAGAGATCCCGCTTGCGCCATCTTTGTAGATCATGTTGTAAATGGTCCGCTCATCGCCCTTTTTAAATACCTGGGCGTGGAGGATTCCCTTGCCGACAAATGTTTTATCGGCCACTTTGGTAACGGTGCACTTGCCATCTTCCCGGAATACAATGATCTCGTCAATATCAGAACAGTCGGCGACAAACTCATCCTTGCGCAGGCCTGTACCGATGAAACCGTCCTCGCGGTTCATGTATAATTTCACATTAGCAAGGGCCACCTTGGAGGCCTCTACCCTGTCAAACAACCTGATCTCTGTCTTACGTTCACGTCCTTTACCATATTTATCCCTGAGCTTCTGAAACCAGGCTATGGCATAATCGGTAAGGTGACGCAAATGGTTTTTAACGACTTTGATATCGTCGTTTAAGCTCTTCATCAGCTCATCCGCCTTCTTCACGTCAAAGCGGGTGATGCTGCTCATCGGCTTATCGATCAGCTTTTTAAAATCTTCAGGAAGGATCTCTCTGTACAGGTCTGGTTTGAAAGGATCAAATAAGCGGTTCAGCACCTCCACGACCATGTCAAAATTATTCGAATTTTCGTATTCGGCGTTTTTGTACATGCCCTCCTGTATGAATATTTTCAGCAATGAACTGAAAAAGATCCTTTCCTGGAGTTCATGGAGTTTGATCTCCAGTTCCTGTTTGAGCAACCCTTTGGTATGCTGGGTATTTTGGGTCAGGATGTCATTGACACTCAAAAACTGTGGTTTGTCGTCCTTGATGACACAGGTATTGGGCGATATCGAAACTTCACACGAAGTGAAGGCGTACAGTGCATCAATGGTTACGTCCGGAGAAATGCCCGGGGCCAGATGGATGACGATCTCTACGTGCGCCGCTGTATTGTCTTCAATCTTTTTGATCTTGATCTTTCCCTTGTCATTTGCGGAAAGAATGCTGTCGATCACAGACCCTGTAGTCGTGCTGTAAGGAATCTCAGTAATGACGAGGGTCTTTTTGTCTTTTTCTGTAATCTTGGCGCGGACCCGGATCTTGCCGCCCCGCATGCCTTCATTATAAGCAGAAAAATCCGCCATGCCGCCGGTAAAAAAGTCGGGCAGGATGTTTGGCCTGTTGCCCCTCAGTATTTCCATAGAGGCATCGAGCAGCTCCAGGAAGTTGTGTGGCATGACCTTAGTGGCCAGGCCTACAGCAATACCTTCAGCGCCCTGTGCCAGCAACAAAGGAAACTTGACGGGCAGGGTAATGGGTTCATTGTTACGTCCGTCATAGCTCAGCTGCCAGTCGGTCGTATCGGGGTTGAATACCACCTCATTTGCAAATTTGGACAAACGCGCCTCGATATAACGCGGAGCGGCAGCGCTGTCCCCGGTGACCGGATCCCCCCAGTTTCCCTGGCAATCGATCAGCATGTCCTTTTGCCCGATCTGTACCATGGCATCACCAATCGAAGCATCTCCGTGCGGGTGATATTTCATGGTATTCCCGATCACATTGGCCGCTTTATTGAATCTTCCATCGTCCATCTCCTTCAGCGAATGCATAATGCGCCTCTGAACGGGCTTAAGGCCGTCGTTGATGTGCGGAACTGCACGATCTAGAATTACGTAGGAGGCGTAATCGAGGAACCAGTTTTCGTAAAGCCCGTTAATAGGGATTACAGTATGCGTATTTTCTTCGTTTACGTTGTTTTCTATTTCGTCACTCATCAAAAAAGGGTTTGGATCCTGTAAATATAAGGGATGAAAGCAAATTTAGGAACAGAAGTTTTTAACAGTTCTTTAAGAAACAGAAGGGATTCTAAACAATTCATTTATATGAATTGTAGATATACAGAATAAACATATTTTTTGGCCCCTATGGCATGGTTTTAGTTGTTAAAATTATATCATAAATCTCTCAGACTATTTCACTTGAATAAATATATACGCAAAAGTCTTAAAATTCTGCTTTGGATAATTGCCAGTGTTGTCCTTCTGGTCGTATTGGTCGCGCTTTCGCTGAACATTCCTTTTGTACAAAATTTCGTAAAAGATGAGGTTGTCAGTTACCTGAAGAAGAAAACGAAAACTGAAGTGCGCCTGGAGAGTATTAAAATCGCCCTTCCCAAAGATGTTGTACTGAACAAATTTTACATTGAAGACCAAAAGAAAGACACTTTGCTGTATGCGGAAAAGCTTGCTGTAGACATCAGTCTTTTTAAGCTGCTGGACAATAAGGTAGAGATCAACAACATTACACTGAAAAAGATAAGGGCCAATGTGACCCGCATTGATCCGGATACTGCATTTAACTTTTCTTTCCTGGTAGATGCATTTATGTCGGAGCAGAAAAAGCCGGAAGAGGAAGTAGAAAAGGACTCCACCTCTACCATGAAGTTCGCCATTGATAAAGTAAATTTTGAGGACATCGGAATTACCTACCGGGACGACGTAGCGGGCAATGACATGAAGCTGCACCTTGGTGAATTTAAAGCAAAACTTAAAGAGTTTGACCTGGCCAATCAGCATTATGTGATCAAAACACTTGCGCTCAGGAATACCTCGGTGAAATACCTGCAGCAAAAGCCTCTGACACAGTTGGCCGAGCATCTGGAAAAAAGTATAGATACCGCCAAAGCGGAATTGGGCAAGCTGCCGCTGATCGAAGTACAGGATTTTGCTTTCAGCAATATCCGCATTGGTTTTGATGATCGGATTTCCGGCATGAGCGCAGATGTAGATTTAAACAAACTGGCGCTGAATCAGTTGTTTGTGGATCTGACCAATAGCGACTATAAAGTGGAAGGTGCCAGTATCAGCAACACAAAGATCAATTTCAATTCGGCGGCCAACAAGGCCGATGTGGCGCTGACGGAACTGTCACTGAACAAGCTGTCCGCTGATGTGCTTCATGGTGAATATGTACTTGGCGATGCTAAACTCAACAGGTCAAACATTTTGTTTGCCATGAAACCAAGTCCGAAATCAGCAGGATCTGTAAAAAAGGATAATACCCTTGTTAAATCTGATCCACTGTCCCTGGAGGTAGGCCGTGTAACGCTTGCTGAAAACAATGTACAGTTTGACAATCTGGGAACAAAGACGGCTAAGGGGATGGATTTTAACCATCTCCGGTTTTCTGATCTGAAACTGCTGGCAGAAGCGATTTCTTACAGTGATGCCGGCATAAAAGTGAATGTAAAAGAAGGAACATTTAAAGAGAAGAGTGGTTTCGAACTCAACCAGCTGCAGGGTGATGTCGCGTATACCCAGAAAGAGATCAAGGTCAGCAACTTTAAGGTTAAAACGCCGAATACTTCTATTGAAAATAACACGCAACTCAACTATACTTCAATGGACGACCTGACCAAACATCCGGAACGGGTGAAGCTTTCCATGACAGTAAACAATACGGTAATCGGCCTGAAAGATGCCGCCTATTTCAGTGACGCCATCCCTGCAAACTACCGCAATGAGAAAATAAAGGTCAGCGCCAGTGCAAGGGGCTATTTAAACAATCTTGTCGTTCCGAAACTGCAGGTAACCGGACTGAAAAGCACGCAGATTGACATCAGCGGTACGGCCAAAGGTCTGCCGGATATGAATAAAACAGTACTTGACCTCAAGATCAGGAAGTTTGCACTGACTAAAAAAGACCTGCTGGTCATCATTCCTGAAAAGTCATTGCCGGCAAGCATTGAACTGCCAAACCAGATCGCCGCCAATGGAATCTTCAAAGGTTCAATGACCAATTTCACCACTGGATTTAACATCAGCACCGATATGGGTGCTGCTAAACTGGCAGCCAAAATGAGCGGACCTAAAGGCAGAGAGCACTATAGCGCAAATGTGAATCTGAACAATTTCAATGTAGGGCGGCTTCTGAAACAACAGCCCACAATAGGCAGAATTACGGCCAGGGCCACGGTAAACGGAACAGGACTGGATGCTAAAAAAGCGGCAGTGAAATTCAACGCGCAGATCGTCAGCGCACAATATAACAAGTATACCTACAAACTGTTGAATATAAGTGGTGATTATTCCAGGCAGAAGCTGAACCTAAAAAGCAATATGGCAGACAGCAACGCCAACTTTAAACTCAGTGCTGCTGTGGACATCTCCGGCAAATATCCTGCTGTAAAGGCAAACATGAACCTGGTACAGGTCGACCTGCAAAAGCTCAATTTCAGCACGACAGAGTTCAGACTGGCAGGACTGATCACCGCCGATATCAAAACCGCAGATCCCGATTATCTGAACGGTGATGTGAGTATCCACGGGCTGCAGCTGGTCAAAGAAGGCCAGAAATTCAATATGGACACCATTGATGTTCATTCCGAAGCCTCTGCCAGCCATAACCTGCTTACCCTCAATTCGGAGATCCTCAATGTAAAAGTGGATGGAAAATATCAGTTGACCAATCTGGGCAGCGCACTCATTAACCAGGTCAATAAGTATTATGAATTTGGTGAGGTCACTAAAATTCCTGACCAGCGCTTTCGGTTTTATGTAAACCTGCACAATCCCAAATTCCTTAAAAACTTTGTGCCGGAAATCACTACGTTTTCTCCTTCCCACATGAGCGGGCTGATCGATACTCAAAAAGACAGCCTGCAGATGAGTGCCTGGTTTCCCAGGGTGGTATATGGCGATTACAAAGTGGACAGCACCCGCCTGGATGTGAACAATAAGAACCGGCAGCTGGACTATAAATTACAGATCAGAAGTTTCCAGAGTTCATCCATCGCGCTCTACAATACCGAACTGAGCGGACAAGCGGCCAATAACCTACTGGGTGTGAATGTGTTTTTGAGGGACAGCAAACGTAAGGACAGGTATACGCTGGCCGGCACGTTTAAATCTATCAGCAAGGATTATCAGTTTTCACTGGATCCCAATAAACTGCTGCTCGACTATGAGAAATGGGCCATATCTCCTGAAAATTACCTTCAGTTTGGCAAGTCTGGCATACTGGCCAACCAGTTTAACCTGAGCAAGGGCGGCCAGCTGCTGAGCATCAACAGCACTGATAAAACTCCGAACTCTCCTGTAAAAGTAGAATTTAAAGATTTCAGGATAGAGACACTGACCAAATTCGCCGAGCAGGACAGCGCACTCGTTGGCGGGATCATCAACGGAACGGTTGACGCAAAGGAACTGATGGATACACCAAAAATTGAGGCCAACCTGACCATCGGTCAGCTCCGCTATCAAAAAGATCAGCTGGGTACACTGCGTGTTGCGGTCAATAACAATATCGCCAATGCTTACGAAGTAAACGTAGCTTTGGCAGGAGTTCATGAGCTGAGGGTAAATGGATTTTATTATACCAATACTGAAAACGCACTGGACCTAACGGTCAATATTGATAAACTGGATCTGAAAGAACTGGAAAGCTTGTCTATGGGCCAGATCAAAAAAGGATCTGGCAATATTACTGGACAAATGACTGTAAAGGGTGCAATGGCCTCCCCAAAAGTAATCGGAGACCTGAAATTTAAACAGATTGCCTTTACTGCAGGTTATGTCAATTCCTACCTGAGAATACCTGATGAGACCATTAGCTTTACAGAACAGGGCGTGAATTTTGATGATTTTACCATACTGGATTCCCTCGGTAGAAAAGCGACCATAGACGGCGGCATACAGACCACCGACTACCAGAACTTTAAGTTCAACATGGACATCAGGACGAATAATTTCCGCGCTTTAAATTCTACTGCACAGGACAATGACATGATCTATGGCACGGTATATCTGACAAGCAACATTAAGGTGAGAGGAGATTTAAACCAGCCTGATGTGGACATGAACGTCACTGTAGAGAAGGGAACAAAATTCTTTTTCGCATTGCCGGTGGATGATCCCGCTGTGATAGACCAGGAAGGAATTGTGCAGTTTATCGATGCCGATGCAGCTCCGTACAACGGGCAAAAGGCATTAACCGGGGACAGCATCACCAAATCGCCTATACAGGGAATGACGCTGGGCGCTACACTCCATATAGACCCTGAAGCTGAACTGACCGTCGTGGTCGATCCTTCAAATGGTGATGCGCTGAAAGTAAGGGGACAAGCCAACCTGGTGGCCACTATGGACCCGAGCAAGACCAGCCTGACCGGAAGATATGAGATCAGTGATGGCTCTTACAACTTGTCGGTAGGCCCCTTTAGTAAGAAAGCATTTAAACTGGTAAAAGGAAGCAGCATCGTCTGGACAGGAGATCCGATGTCTGCCAATGTAGATCTGACCGCGTTATATGAAGTGAATGCCGCACCGATCGATCTGTTGAATGAGGCTGAAAATATGCAGGCAAAAACAAAGCTGCCCATCCAGGTATACCTGATGATGAAAGAGGAACTGATGAAGCCGAAAATATCTTTCAGACTGGACCTGCCCGAAAATGAGCGTGGTGCTTTGGGCGGACAGGTATATACCAAACTGCTCCAGGTAAACCGGGATGAAAGTGAGCTAAACAAACAAGTATTTGCATTGCTTGCGCTAAACAGATTCATCGCGGACAATCCTTTCCAGAGCCTGGCCGGCGGCGGGGGCGGTGTATCGACACTGGCCCGGTCCAGTGTAAGTAAACTGCTGACCGAGCAGTTAAACAACCTGGCCTCTGACCTGATCCAGGGAGTAGACATCAATTTCGGCATCAATTCATCGGAAGATTACTCGACCGGAGCCATGGAGCAAAAAACGGATCTTGAGGTAGGTTTGTCTAAAAAGCTGCTGAACGACCGGCTGACGGTAACTGTGGGCAGTTCATTCGGGCTGGAAGGCCCTGCCAACCAGAACCAGAGGTCAACCAATATAGCAGGGAACGTGAATGTGGAATATGCCCTTTCGGCAGACGGCCGGTACAGGCTGAGGGCATACAGGCGCAACCAGAACGAGGGTGTGATAGAAGGCCAGATCATCGAAACGGGACTTGGTTTTGCCCTTGTGGTAGACTATAATAAGTTCAGGGAAATCTTCCAGAAAAAAATGACCAGAGAAGAGAGAAGGGAAAGAAGATTGAAGAACGAGGCGCGTGAACAGGAAAACAGGAATAAAGAAGCATTAGAACAAAAACCTACCAATGAGACAACTAATTAGACCTCTTGTATTCATTTGTTTGTGTGCGGTGCTGGCGGCCTGCAGCAATACCCGCTATCTGAAGCCGGGCCAAAATCTGTACACCGGCGCTGAAATAAAGATCAATCCGGATTCATCCGGGAAAATTGATGACCAGAAAGATGTAAAAAGCGCATTGGAGGAGAAAACCAGGCCACGTCCGAACAAATCGATCCTTGGGCTGAAATTTAAGCTTTGGGTCTACAACGTAGCTGGTGAACCCAAAAAACCTAAGGGACTGAAACATTGGTTGCGTACCAAAGTCGGCGAACCACCTGTACTGCTCAGCGATGTCAAGCTGAAATACAACAATGATGTACTCACCAGTTACCTGATCAGCCAGGGTTATCTGCAATCAGAAGTGACCGGAGATACCGTAGTAAAGAACCGCAGGGCAAAGGCGATCTATACCGCACTGACCGGCCCCAGATATAAGATCAACAGCATTACTTTTTCAAAAGACAGCGGCAACCTGGCCAATATCATCAATCAGAACAAAGACAAAACGCTGTTGAAGGCCGGGGACTTTTATGATCTGGAAACCTATAAGAATGAACGGATCAGGATTGACAACGACCTGAAGGAAAAGGGCTATTTCTATTTTAGCCCGGATTACCTGATCCTGCAGGTGGACAGTACCATTGGCAAAAGCCTGGTAAACATCACCATTAAGGTAAAGGACATCGCGCCGGATGCGGGACTGAAACCCTATACCATCAACAACATTAACATCTACCCTACTTATAGCCTGCGCCGGGATTCAGTGTTGAGAAATCTGGAGCCTGTAAAATACAATGACTTCAATATTTATGATAACCGCAGGACTTTCAAGCCCTGGGTGTTTGACCGGCTGGTATTTTTTAAAAAGGATGAATTATACAACCGGAAAGACCACAACCAATCCCTCAACCGCATGGTCAATATCGGGGTTTTTCAGGGCGTAAAGGCCGAGTTTCTTCCTCTTGACAGTTTTAAAAACAACCAGCTCGACCTGAACATCTACCTGACCCCGCTGAAAAAGAATTCTCTGTCCTTTTCCGTGACAGGAACCAGCAAGTCCAACAACTTTGTGGGTTCTGAAGTAAAACTGACACAAACCACCAGAAATTTGTTCAGGGGGGCGGAGCAACTGGACGTGAGCGTGAGCGGTGGCTTTGAAACTCAGGTGAGCGGGCAATCCAAAGGGCTCAACTCCTACTCCTTTACCACAGAAGGTAAACTGACCTTTCCGCGTTTCATTATCCCTTTTTTCAGGTTCAACAGTACCAATGCTTTCATTCCTAAAACCATTGTCTCTGCCTCTTATCAACTGTTGAGCAGAGGCTCATTGTACAATTTAAACTCCATAAAAGGAGAATATGGTTATAACTTTAAGGAAAGCAAGTACAAAGAACATACGTTCAATCCAATATCAATCAATTACGTGCAGCCTTCAAAATTTGACGACCCCAGGAAGCGTGATAGTTTGTACCGTATCGGTCTAAGAGGTGCACTTGAAAAACAATTCATCATAGGAAGCAACTATAACTTCACTTATACCAATCAAATGGAGGAAGAGCGAAGAAACAACCTTTATTTTAACGGAAGCCTGGAAACGGGTGGAAATGTATGGGGACTTTTTGTTGGCAAAGATGCGGATGGAAATAAATCTTTCTTAAAAACACCGCTGACACAGTTTGTCAGGCTGGAGACAGACCTGCGAAATTATTACAAGCTTACCCGTAATGTAGTATGGGCGAACAGGCTCAACCTGGGGTATGGTTACGCTTATGGCAATAGCAACACACTGCCATTTGTACGCCAGTTCTTTGCCGGGGGAAGTAACGACATCCGGGCATTCCGGGCCCGTGCACTTGGACCGGGAACTTATAAAATATCCGATACCGAATTCGCCGACCAGGGGGGTGATATCAAGGCGATGCTGAATACAGAGCTCAGGTTTAAAATAGTTAGCGTATTACATGGAGCCATATTTACTGATGCAGGAAATATCTGGCTGAGAAAAGAAGATCTTGGCACACCGGCCACAGACACTGAGCCTGCAACTCCGGGCAGACCTGGCTCCGGCTTTAACTTCAAAAATGCACTAAGCGAGCTTGCCGTTGGTACAGGGGCCGGGCTCCGTGTCGATGCCACTATTTTTGTAATCAGGTTAGACGTGGCTTTCCCCATCAGAAAACCTTACCTTGAACCTGGAAAACGCTGGGTAATCGACCAGGTTGATTTTGGCAGCAGCACCTGGCGCAAAGAGAACCTGATTTACAATATTGGCATAGGATATCCTTTTTAATATTTGATCATGACATTTTTTAAAAAAGCTTCTCATTTTATAAAAGCAACGGCCCACTTATTTATAGCCGCGGGTAAGGGATTTATGGAAGACCGGGTAATGAAGCTCAGCGCTGCACTTGCTTATTATACTATATTTTCTTTAACACCGCTGATCATTATTGTAATCTCCGCAGCCAGCTTGTTTCTGGGTGACAATATGGACCCCAACACCAAATTGTTTGGTGAGATCAGCGACATGGTGGGCGCAGATGCTGCAAATCAGTTAAGGGGTTTTGTAAATAACGCGAATCTGTCCGGCAAAAGTACCCTCGGACTGATCATTGGTATCGGAACTCTGATTGTGGGCGCAACGGCCATCTTTATAGAGATTCAGGACAGCATCAACCTGATCTGGAAGGTAAAGGCTGTTCCCAAAAAAGGCTGGAAAAAACTGATCACCAACAGACTTCTTTCTTTTTCTATGATCGCTTCGCTTGGCTTTCTGCTACTGGTTTCCTTAGTAATCAACAGCATAGTAGTTGGCATTGGGGACAGACTGGAAGGTTATGCTACCAAAATAGGCATTGAAAGAGTATCTGAATTGCTGATGCTGATCGTGACCAACGCCCTGACCCTGGCAGTAGTGACCAGTATTTTTGCCATTATATTTAAAGTACTGCCGGATGTCAATCTCAAATGGAAGCCAGCGCTGGTAGGCGCATTATTTACCGCATTGCTGTTTAGTCTGGGCAAATACGCCATTGGTATCTATATAGAAAAAGGCAATCCCGGCTCTGCTTTTGGAGCGGCGAGCTCCATCATCGTCATCCTTCTGTGGATTTATTATACCTCCATTATCCTGTATTTCGGGGCAGAATTTACGCAGGCTTATGCAGAGCGGTACGCTAAAGGAATCACACCAAGCAAGTATGCAGTGCATACCAAAATCGTAGTGGTGGAAAAGAAAGTGGATATACTTCCTCCCCAGCATCCCGAAGATACCAAGATCGATCATCCGACCGAAACCTAGGCCGACTCCGCCAGATCCTCGTCTGTCTCAACTACGTCATGTACCACCGCAGTCGTTGCGGCGTCTTCATCTGCAGAGATCAGTGCTTCTACCGTATCTTTCTCTATCCTCAGATTCCTGATGATGTGCTGCTGCCTGTCGGGCGTATTCTTGCCCATATAGTACTCCAGCAAGTTCTTTATGGTCTGGTCCTTGAGAATCACAGGATCAAGTCTGATGTCCTTGCCGATGAACAATCCGAATTCATCCGGTGAGATCTCTCCCAGTCCTTTAAACCTGGTGATCTCCGGCTTATTGCCCAGTTTTTCAATGGCTTTTTTGCGTTCGTCATCGCTGTAACAATAGATCGTTTCTTTTTTATTGCGCACCCTGAACAACGGAGTTTGCAGAATGTATACGTGTCCTGCCCTGACCAGGTCCGGGAAGAACTGCAAAAAGAAAGTCATCATCAGCAGCCTGATGTGCATCCCGTCCACATCAGCATCGGTAGCGATCACAATGTTGTTGTAATGCAGGCCATCCAGTCCGTCTTCAATATTCAGCGCATGCTGCAGCAGATTGAACTCCTCATTTTCGTAAACCACTTTCTTGGTCAGCTCATAACAGTTTAAAGGCTTGCCTTTCAAACTGAATACTGCCTGGCAATCCACATCTCTTGATTTGGTAATAGAGCCGGAAGCCGAGTCCCCCTCGGTAATGAACAACGTAGTTTCGTATCGTTTATCGTGATTGGTGTTGAAATGTACCTTACAATCCCTCAGTTTCTTGTTGTGCAGCGAGGCTTTTTTTGCCCGGTCATTGGCCAGTTTCTTAATTCCGGCAATGTCCTTGCGCTCCCGCTCAGACTGCATGATCCTTTTCAGCAATGCGTCCGCTACCTCCGCATGCTTATGTAGGTAATCGTCCAGTTCTTTCTTCACAAAATCATTGATGAACGTACGTACAGAAGGCCCTTCAGGACCCATGTTCTGGGAACCCAGTTTGGTCTTGGTCTGCGATTCAAATACAGGCTCCTGCACCCGTACAGAAACCGCCGCGATAATAGAAGACCTCACATCAGAGGCATCAAATTCTTTCTTATAATATTCTCTTATGGTCTTTACCACCGCTTCGCGGAATGCAGCCTGGTGTGTGCCGCCCTGCGTGGTATGCTGACCGTTCACAAAAGAGTGGTAATCTTCACCATATTGCTGTCCGTGGGTCATCGCGATCTCGATGTCATTGCCTTTAAGGTGGATTACCGGGTACCTGATGTTCTCTACATCGGCCACCTTGTGCAGCAGGTCATACAATCCACGTTCAGACAGGAACTTCTGTCCGTTGTAATTGATCGTCAGTCCCGTATTCAGGAACACATAGTTCCAGATCATACTTTCTACAAAGTCGGATATATAATGGTAATTCCTGAAAATGGTCTCATCCGGATAAAAAGTAATGGAAGTACCGTTGCGTTGTGTGGTGTCAATAACCTCATTGTCCAGCACGATTTCCCCCTTAGAAAACTCTACTTTCTTGGTTTTACCATCCCGGTAAGACTGTACCACAAAATTAGTTGACAATGCATTCACGGCCTTTGTACCCACGCCATTCAGTCCCACGGATTTCTGAAAAGCATTGCTGTCGTACTTACCTCCGGTATTGATCTTGGACACGCAGTCAATCACCTTACCCAGAGGAATTCCCCGGCCGTAATCACGTACATTCACTTTATGTTCTGACACCGTGATCTCTATGGTGCGGCCTGAGCCCATTACAAATTCATCAATAGAGTTATCCACGATTTCCTTCAGCAGCACGTAAATCCCGTCGTCCTGCGCAGAACCATCGCCAAGTTTACCGATATACATACCGGGACGTAGTCTGATGTGTTCCTTCCAGTCGAGTGAGCGGATGCTATCTTCGTTATAATTCGGTTCAGCCATGATGTAAATGAGTATAATACAAACATAACCGAATATTATACCGGAATCAACCATAAAGTTTCAACAAATACACATTCCGATTAAAAATTCTCAACTCTAAGTATTATATGTACCTTTGCAGCAGGGCGATATTCGTTCGCCTCCATTTAATCACTAAAAGACAACACATTGTTATTTCAAGAACTAGATCTGATTGAGCCAATTTTAAAAGCGCTGCAAACAGAAGGTTATACACAACCTACCCCAATCCAGGAACAATCCATCCCATCTATATTACAAGGTAAAGACCTGCTCGGGTGTGCGCAAACCGGCACAGGTAAAACTGCTGCTTTTGCCATTCCTATGCTGCAGTTGCTGAGCAAGCCACACCAAAACACCAAGGTACATAAAGCCATTAAGGCATTGATACTGACCCCGACCAGGGAACTGGCCATCCAGATCGAAGAAAGCTTCAAAGCCTACGGAAAAAATCTGCCACTGCGTCATCTGGTGATATTTGGCGGTGTGGGACAAAAGGCACAAACCGATGCACTGCACAGAGGCGTCGACATTTTGGTAGCCACTCCGGGCCGTTTACTGGACCTGATGAACCAGGGATTCATCAACCTCCGCGATGTGGAGATCTTTGTCCTGGACGAGGCAGACCGGATGCTCGACATGGGTTTTATCCACGATGTCAAAAAAGTCATCGCCAAACTGCCTGCCATCAGACAGACCCTGTTCTTTTCGGCTACCATGCCAAAAGAGATCCAGACCCTGGCAGATACGATCTTAAAGAACCCTGTTAAAGTTGAAGTCACGCCGGTATCCTCTACAGCAGAAAAAATCCAGCAGCAGATCTTCTTTGTTTCTAAAAATGACAAGAAGGACCTCTTGCTGCACATCTTAAAAGACAGAACGATTGAAACCGCGCTTGTTTTTGCCCGTACCAAACATGGTTCAGACAGGATCGTAAAAGACCTGATCAAAGCCGGAATAAAAGCGGAAGCCATACATGGCAACAAATCACAAAATGCCAGACAAAGAGCACTGACCAATTTCAAGGCAAAGACCACACGCATACTCGTGGCTACTGATATCGCCGCACGTGGTATTGATGTGGATGAGCTGGCACATGTGATCAACTACGAACTGCCAAACATTCCGGAGACTTATGTACACCGCATCGGCCGTACCGGCCGCGCAGGACTGAGCGGTACCGCACTTTCATTTTGCGATGGAGAAGAAAAAGAATTCCTCGATGATATTGAAAAGCTGATCGGGCTTAAAGTTCCGGTAACAGAAGACCATCCTTATGCAATGAGCTGGCAAAGCCTAATGGCAGGTGCCGCCGAAGCAAAGGCAAAGGGTAAGTCTAAACCTTCAAGGGGAGCCCGTCCGCAGCGTACAGAAAAACAGCCCAACCTGAGCGGAGCAAAGAAAACTCCTGGCAGCGGCGGTGGTGGCGGCAGAAAATGGCACAACAAGAGCAGGCAGAGACCAGCTAGTTCTTAACGCTGAAACTGTATTTGCCCGAGCCGATTTCAATTTTAACCTGCTTATTGCCTGCAGCACTCAGACGGAAAGTCTTTGATCCGCGAATATCTTTCCCGCCTTCAAGAATAACCGAAGCAGCACTGGCGGGTAAATAAACTATAGCCCTGCTATTGGCCGGAACCTCGGCTTCGAGCAAAAATTCATGCCCTGTTTTCTTCCAGGAAGACAGGATGGTACCATAAGGAGATTCATAGGTGGCCCTGGCATTGGTCAGGTCACCTACTGCCTGGGGCCTGATCTCTACAGTCTTGTAAGCTATAGCACCTTTGGCATTGCGTATCCCCCCAATTCCACTGTACAGCCATTCCATAAGGTGTCCCAGCATAAAATGGTTATTGGAAACGAAACCATAGGCCTGCCAGGATTCGGTCAGCGCGGTAGCACCATGCGCCAGCTGCCAGCCATAGCCCGGCACATCTGAGCGGCTGTTCATGTCATAGATCACATCCGACCTGCCCGCATCATCCAGCACACGCAGCACGTAGCGATAGCCGATATCCCCAGCTGTCAAAGCGTTTCCGCGTCCTTTAATTTCATTGACCAGGTTATCTACCACAACCTGTTTATATTCAGGCTCAACCAGTTCCATATATACAGCCATTGCATTTGCCGTCTGGCTCCCGGTCGAATATTGCATGGTACTTTTATTAAAGAATTTCGTATTGAAAGCAGTCCTGACTTTCCCTGCCAGGTCACGGTATTTAGCCAGGTCATCCGCTTTATTCAGCAGCTTGGCGACCTTACTGATGATGCTCAGGTTATAATAATAAATTGCGGTCGCTGTGACGGCTTTGGGGGTCAGCTGTGCCTCGCCCGGGTTATTTGGGCCTATGTCAAACCAGTCGCCCAGTCCGTGCGACAAAATGTGGTCATTCGCTTTGCCCCGCAAATAGGCGATGTATTTCTGCATCATCGGATAGCTTTTTACCAGCACATCTCTATCGCCATACCATTCGTAAATGTACCATGGCACAATGATGCCGCTGCTCCCCCATTCCGGAGAATCACGAAAGCCGGCATCAAAATGTACATATTCAGGCGTGATGTCAGGCACCAGCCCATCCCTGGTCTGCCCTATGATCATGTCATCGACGATCTTTTTGTTGAGTGTAGCCACGTCATAATTGTACTGAACAGAACCGCCCATCAAATGCGCCTGCTCCAGCCAACCGAGCTTCTCGCGGTGCGGACAATCGGTAAACACACTCACCATATTGCTTTTAATGGCCCAGTCTATGATCGTGTTGGTCTTATTGAACAACTCATTTGACGAAGTAAAAGTACCCGCCCGTTTGGCGGCATTCCGGATGTGCAGACTTTTAAGAGAAATTATTACCGGCTTGTTATCAGGATTGGTTTCCTTTTCCGGAACAGCGCCCTCTACCTGTATATACCGGAACCCGTAATACGTGAATTTAGGCTGCCAGTGCTCAATGCCCTCCCCGCTCAGCGTATAGTCGTAATAATGCGGATCACCGCTGGCGGACTGATTGACAGAACCGTCCTTGTTTAGCAGCTCTCCCGGAGATATCCTCACTACCGCACCACGTTTACCCTTTACAGCTATCGCAGGAATGGCTGAAGCATTCTGACCCATGTCGTAAACCCAAACACCTGGTTTGATCTGGGTGACCTTAATGGGTGTAAAGTTTTCAAATATCTTTAAAGGCTCCGCCATTTGCGAGTTCAGCACCGGAGATCCGCTTATAGGGATCGCATTTTTCCATGGTGCATCATCAAAGACCGGAGTATCCCAGCCTTTTTGTTCCAGTGTTGCATCATAATCCTCACCTCCGTAAATGCTGCTGAAAGTAACCGGGGAACGTGCAGTTTTCCAGCTTTCGTCAGTAATTATATCTTCCGTACTGCCGTCACTATACTCGAGTAAAAGACGGCAGATCAGTTTAGGATAACCATAGGCCCCTGTGATCTTCCTGTAACGCTTGTCCCTTGGAATGAAGTAAAAACCATTGCCCAGGATCACACCCAGGGCATTGCCACCCTGCTTTATCTTTTGCGTCAGGTCAAATGTTACATAAAGCGCCTGCTCATCATACTTGGTCCAGCCAGGGTCCAGGAAATGATCACCAACTTTGGCACCGTTCAGGCTCAGGTCAAAATGCCCCAGACCAGACACAAATGCCGTGGCTCTTTTGATCGTTTTACTGACATTAAATTTCTTGCGGAACAAAGGCAATACATCATTCTTTTCCGGAAAATTCCCGCGCATGTGAACTGCAGGAATGATTTTTTCTGTTTCAGGCATTTCTTCATAACCAATCCATTTTGCATTCTTCCAGTCTTCATTCCTCAGCAATCCCATCTGCCAGGAAGCGGCTTTACTCCAGTCAGAGCTGATGCCTTTATGGTCCCAGATCTTTACCTTATAAAAATATTGTTTTCCGGACTGCAGGGGCTTGCCTGCATACCGCACCTGGATCGAGGAAGATGAAAGTACCTTACCGGAATTCCACTGGACGCCTTTATCGTTATTGAGTTCTGTTATTGTACTGGCTACCAGGATCTGATAGGCAGACTGGTTTACGTTGCGGCCTTGCCCATTAAACTTCCAGCTCAACACGGGGTTTGCCGATTCCACACCAATGGGATTGGCCCTGTATTCACACGTTAAAGAAATGACCTGAGGACCGGGAACGGAGAATCCGGACGATGGCAGTAATAAAATAAGACAAAGCAAAAAGCAGTAATAACTGAAGTTTCTGTTCATGGGTCGGTCAGTATCGGAATATTTGGTTAGCCCTGCTCAGGCTGCACATGCAATATTACAAATAACTCTAATTATCGCAACCTGCACTATCCTGTTTTCTAAAACCAATTCGCAAACTTTGCAATATTCCTCCTGTGCCGCACACGCCTGTAAACCCCATTCCCGTTTCTAGACCCATCTGAATTCGTATTGCCCTCAATGGAAACTATAAAGTCTCCGCGCAACGACTCCACAATTCCGCAATGAGCTATGCGGCCCATTGACGGAAAGTAAATACCCATGATCATTCCGGGAATCGGCTCTCTTCTAAGTCGTCCCTTGGGAAATAGTGCCGGGCTCCACGCTGTCTTCGGCTGGGTATAACCCGCCTGACCAAAGCACCAGGAGACAAACGCAGCACACCACGCGACTTTTTTGACACCCACATACGCACAATACTCATCAACTCTCTCCCCAGCATTCTCGCTAACCTCACGAACGCCGATTTCCTTTCTCGCTGCTTCGACGACAGCTCCTGCGTTGTGTCCTCTTTCATAAGCTATAAAATTGCTACCAGACATCCCAAACCTGTTAAAAGCAGCAAGGCAAAAGACAACCAGAAAAACCCTAACTGTTTCCATAACTCAAGCGAACTAAACTGTAAAACCATACTGCTCAAACCCGGCAACCCCACACTCAGCCAAAACCGTTGAAGCAACCACCAGCACAAATGCACCAATGCTAAAAAGCTGATCAAACTCAGCACGATCATGATCGGCACACTCTGGTTAATCCCCGTACTGATCTCCGGGCTGCTAAAAAACTCCGTCACTACACTCCACAATGCCATCAGCGACAGCATCAACCTGTGCTCTTTCTTCACCCCATTCAAGAGGTTCCAGAGATGTATACCTCCGTTCATTAATATCTCTTTCATAATTTTCTTTTAATTTTTAATTACCCTACTACCCCTTCCCCTTGTGACTACGCATTGTTTATGTTGCGACTCGTTGTTTTAATTTGTTGTGAGAGAGAAAAACTGGTGACTCCGATGGGACATAGGGGCATTGCGAAGCTGTGTCCCAGTCCAGGAGGAGTTCACCAGTTTTTCTCACAAATTACTGAACCACCGTCGCAGCAATAAACTGCGTATCACTCACCTTCTTACCATCAGCACTCACAAACACCATCCACACCTGCACATTGTCTCCTGAAAAGTTCGAGGGCAATGCCATGTCATAAGAAAGCGTGGACCTGACCGGCCCCGTACCCGACATCACAAACTCCTGCTTTGACGGATTGTAGACAATAAACACTGCCTTATCCGTAGCCGCACCCGGCATCGAATTTGTGCTGACCTCCCAGGTGAAATCCAGCTGGGCGTCCTCGGTAGTCGCCATCACCAAATTCATCGCTTTGGCCAGTACACCGCGGCTGAAAGCTGCTTTCTCATAATCAATCGTGTAATTTGGAGCAACACCCGTAATGGCTTTTTCCAGATTGTAGCCCACCGCAGCATTCATCGGTGACTTGTCAGCATCGTAATTCTGGAAGCCGATCTTGATAAAAGAACTGATCCAGCTTAGCCAGCTCGTTATCAAGCCAAACTGAATCCGCTGGTTCAGCTGCAGTTGCGTCGGCGGTCTGTTTGATTTCGCAGGACGCATAGAGATGATGTTGACACCCTTAACCCTTCTTCCTACGTGGTTTCCCGTGCGGCCGATCATATCGTAATCGATACCGCCTGTTAATTTTCCCATGTTGTTAAATATTAAAATGAATAAATCTGTTAAATCGTTTTCTTGCAAGTCAACGATGCAAACATATTCAGATCACACCTAACAACCTAACAAACAGAACCTTACTGCCGTACTTTGCCGGAACAGTGCTTTATTTTACCGGCAGATTGCCGGCCGCAGCTACGGTTCATTGCCAGTGCTAGGGTTCATTCCCATTTAAAAACCGGTTCACGCTTTCCTCCAGGTAAACATTTACCCCACCGCGTTTCCTGGCAATCAGCTTGCCCTGTTTTACATATTCATAGAGCATCCGCTCCTTTCTGTCCAGCAGAAACTTTACCTCCGATGTGCTGAGCCATTTTTCCTTCAATGGTACTACAGCAGGTATCATCAACGTGCTATTCTTGTTTTTCCATTCTTCAAACACCTCCCTGATCATCGTTTCAATCCTGAGCACAATCTCAATAAGTCTTTCCATGTTAAATTAGTTTTTGAGCTTGCTTGCTGAAAGAAAGGCACAGCAAACCCTGCGGCCAGATTAATAGCCGTTTTAGTAAGTATCAATAAGTTAATTAGGTGTGGTTTCCGGAGCTCAATTGTGGGAATGGAGCGTGCATAAGTACCTCAGAAATCACGATAGGATAGGAGCGTTAATTGCTGAGGTTTTAAGTAAAAGTTCTGATCATGCTTTGCTGTTTAAGTTATCAATCGGGTTATTTATCAAATTTTTGACTACTTACAAAATAAGAATGTTAAAGCACCAGGGAATTGCGCCAAAACAAGTTTAATTAACTGCGGATGAAATACCTATATATCTTTCAGAAAAGGTTTTGCCCATGCTGGACATTCTTTGGAGGTAACAAATAGCTTTCCTTCTACAATATGAAGTAACTCTACTGGAGTTGAAAATTCCGGGCCCTCACCAATTGAATTGTCAAAACATGTAACAGAGTTAAAATCCGAGTAATATTTATACAGATTTTTGAATCCGTTCTCAAAATTGAACCTAATTGAATCTTCCGGCACTTTATGACCACCCAGTTTAACTCTATACTCTACACGTTGAATGGAATCTTCTAAAGTCTCTAAACCAATAAATATTAAATGTATCTCATATCCGGCTTTCAAGAAGTCGTGAGGCGTGTTCATGCAAGTAGAAAAGCTGAAATTCGTTTCATAAGCATAGTTGAGACGCAAAGC
The DNA here is from genome assembly GCF_030244015.1 of Pedobacter ginsengisoli. Taxonomy (GTDB): domain Bacteria; phylum Bacteroidota; class Bacteroidia; order Sphingobacteriales; family Sphingobacteriaceae; genus Pedobacter; species Pedobacter ginsengisoli. Next base: position 157,613 of record NZ_JASSYX010000001.1, on the reverse strand, counting down.
CATTGCTTTGGCTTTTTCGGCTGCAAACAGCGTATCATTTACGTGAGATTGTAGCGCGTCGCTCCCTGTTTCGGGATATTGTTTACGCAACGCTGTTAAATGTTTATCTCCGTCAAAAACCTCAAAATCTGACTCGGTTAATTCTTTAGAAAACAAACTTTTACCAGAACCATTTGGACCTGCTACCACAAATAACCTTGGTGCTGACATCTAGCCGTGCAAGACTTGAATTATTCTTTCTACTGAAGTATCTATATCCTGTTCAATAAGCTCTGTTCGACCATCAGGGTACTGATGAATAAACATATTCCGTTTGATACATAAATCATTCTTATAAATGATTGGCTGATTCATCGATTTTGCCTTATCCACAACCGCTGACACCAGCCCTGCAAATTTTCTGGCCTTTTCACGAGCAGACAGTTCAAAAATAAGTTTACGATTTCTTACCTGAGGCATAAAACAAAAATTTATCTAATACAAATATAACAAATACTCTACCAATAAACAATCGCGTTCATCTTCACCCCCCATACATCTCCTTTACCAAGCGGCTAAAAGTAAACTCGGTCATGTCCAGATAGCTGGCCGCATCCTTATCCAGCAGCCTTGCCTTACGTTTCTTCCCCATCACCTGCGGATAGAGCTTATAAAAAGCCCTGACCTTATCCCTGGCTTCCATACGCAGCAGCTCCTCACGCTGGCGCACCTTTCCAGACAAACCCGATATAATTTTATTCTGCAGCTTCATGCTTTTGGGAAACATTTCATGGATCTCGTCCATTTGCCTGGAGGTGATTTCCAGCAATTCCGATCCCGCAACCGCTATCATTCCCGATTCAGCAAGCTTGCCATTTACAAACTCGTCATGAAGTATCGCTATTTCACCCGCTTCAAACAGCTGGTACACTACCGTGCCTTTTTTAAAATCACTGTAATAAACCAGCACCATGCCCTTCACGATAAACCAGCACTTTTTCACGGGATCGAGTTCCCAGATCAAATGTTCAGGGGCTTTGCAATCATAGCCTGCCAGCTTTTTGCGCAGGTGGGGCTGGAAATCCATATAGGGCATTTCAAATACGGAGGCCAGGTAATCAAACAGCATTTTATAGCTGGCTTCGCTAATGGTATCTTTTCTGATCAAATCTGAGTCCGTTAATTTTAAGATTCTGTTAATTCAAATTGTAACTGGTATTGACAATCATCAGGTCAATACGCCTCAGCAGTTCTATAAAATGATTGCTCAGCTCCCGGTATACCTTATCCAGAAACTCATAAACCCTACTGCGCAATGCCGCTTCAATGATCAGATCATCCACCAGGTTACTCAGCCTGACCGTTTCTTCCTTGTGAAACTCCAGCAGGTAAGGCAAGCCACTCACCTTCTTATCCCATTCCACACCAAGACACAAAGTTATCCTTGCGAATTCCCGGTCCAGAAAATCAAAGTTTTCCTGTCCCGGATTAAAGCAGGCTTTTCGCCTCAGGTCATAGATCAGCTGGCCTATCCGGCATAGTTCGTTTTGCATATTTTTATCGTTAGCGATTCTATATTTTTGGCAATTTCATTTCAACTGGCCTAATTGTACAAATTCTTCCTTTATTCCTGCAGCATCCAAATCATACACTTCTGCCATACTGATGCCCATATAGTCCCTGCTCAAAATCTTTACCGCGTTCTGGTTGCGCACGCAGAACACGTAAGCCTCATCTTCTTTTAACGCATTGCCAGTAACTTTTAACACCAGCTTGCTAAGTCCAGGCATCCCCAGCCGTCTGTCAACTTCCTTATTATATACCCTGAAAGGCTTATCGCCAATAAACATCTTGAAAATTTCGTTATTGGTCAGTTTTATCAGTTTTTCCATATTTTTTCTTTTAAAAGAAACCGGAGAAGCTTTTTGGATGAAGGCATTTCTCCAGACCTCTTTTCAATAACCACTCATTGAGAGCATCAATTCGGGGTTAGTTTTTTAATTCTATTTTATTTCCCTTATCATTAACCTTATACCATTTTCCGTTTTCGTACAAGGCAGCCTGATGATCCCCCGAATGCTGATCAACATCGAGCCCCAACACTTTACCATTGTAATGAAGGCCAACATTACCGGGTACAATCGTGTGTCCAACAATAATCCGTTTCACATCATACAGCTTCAATGTTTCGTCAACTTCCTCCTCGGTTGCTTTCGGCTCCCTGAAGTATCCCCTGTACCAGAACAACGAGGTTTTACCTTCAAAAAACTTAGCCGCAGTTGTATCACCAGCAGCCTTAACATTCCCCGCTTTATCATAATACGGCCTGCACTTTTCGTTAATGGCCTTTAATGAAAGTCCAAGCTTATTGATTTGCGGCGCAACACCCGCATGCGTACATAAGTTATCACCAATTTTTTCAATAATATTCTTAGTGCGTAGCCATCTGCCCAACTCAGTGTTTGAATCATATAGGCGCATATAATCAATTTCCATCAGTTTGGCACTTTCAAAGTACTTAGGCTGCACATAACGCAGGTCACCGGAAAGGTTCATGATATCGTGATTGCCCAGAATAGTATGTACATAGCCCCCTTTTGCTTTCGCCAAATCTTCAAGCTTGTAGATCAGCCATAAGCACTCAGGTACATTAAGCCCTCTATCAAATAAATCTCCACAAATTACCAGATGGCCTTTACCAAATGTCCACTCATAGGTTTCATTGATTACTTTATTTGCAATCAGCAATTCACGAAAGCCCTTAAACTCTCCTTCAATGTCTGAAACAATGAATAGTTTTTTGCGTAATGGTGTTTCTACAGGTTCTATTTGCAGATCCTTGCGCAACGGCACTGAAAAGTTCCAGTTGGGGTTACCTGGAAATGTTACAGCAACATCGCCTCCCAATGGTATTTCCTTCTCAGTTGCAACAGAATCCGTTACTTGCTTGACAAAAGCTTCTTCTTCTTTATACACTACATAAGGCCCATCATGCAATTTCTGTGCAGCACCCTGCTGAAAAAATAAGGCAAGAATAATGATAAACAGATTTCTCATATCGCTAACGGGTCAATTTTTAGCCTGGCTTTTCAATAACTCCGCCACTTCTGTTTTTCCGTATTTCACAGCATAGGTGTAAGGCGTTTCTCCAGCCGCAGGCTCATAATTACCTTCATACTTGTAATTCAGGCTGGCTCCCTTTCCTATAAGGATTTTAGCCATTTCCAACCGGCCATATTTTGCAGCGTGCATGAGGGGTGGTAAATAACCATTACATACCAGATTTACATTTGCATTTTTGCTTATTAAAAAATCAAAGCATTTTTTTGCATCGTAACGAATGGCGTGTGAAAGCAGGCTATATTCACCATAACACTTATTCACATCATCCTTTCCCAGCATTTTTTCTAATTCTAGATTATTGTCGCTTTGGAAAATCATTACCAAGTTGTCTGATTCTTTATCAGGGTGGGTCCCTGATTTGGCTTGCAAAGCTTTATCAATCATTTCGATAATTTTATCTGCAGCCTGGGCTATTTTTGGACTTATTGTTTTTCCCTCTCCATTTATCAGCATAAAATGGGGTGCTCCGTTTATATTATAATACTCCATCAGCGGATGTTCCATACCTTCACCATTTGTGTACAGATTTAACGATTCTGGAGCGGTATAGATGCCACCTTCTACACTTTTCAGCCATTTGGCTTTATCCTTATCGGTAGACAGGGATACAAAAATAACATCTTTGTTATTTTTGTATCTAGGGATTATTTTTTCCTCCATCATTTGGGCCGCACCAACACAACCTGAACAACCAGTAAACCACACATCAATAAGTACTGTCTTTCCTTTCAAATCAGCTAGTGTTATCTTTTTACCATCGGTCTTTGTCAATTCGAAAGGAAAAAAGTCTACCCCCACTTCCTTTTTAGCTAAATCTTCTCGTAAAACTTTTTTTATTTTAGAATTGGTTATTTTCGAAATTGTCTCCCTGGCGTGATATGTAAATTTAGTTGGATTCTTTATAGTTGCCTCTAATAAATAATGAGCATACAATAAATCACGTAACTCGCCCGAATAATTTTTCTCAATAGCTTGCAGCATAACAGACATATCTGCTACATTTAATCCTGCAACATCCTCTTTAAGTCGAAGCATTCTCAAACATCCAAAAACAAATCTATTAGAATAAATTTTAATGCCATATATGTTTTTTTCTGCCAAAATCTCATTAACAAGTGCAGAATAAGCTTCAGTTGAAGCAATACTTTTTCTTTTGTCTTTGAATTTTGCATATACCGTATGACAGGCATCCGCAAGATATTCTCCAATTAAATCTGCTTTAATACGTTCTAATGTACTAGATGAAAATGCTGTTCGATTTTTATTAAGCTCGATCCACTGTGCATCAAAAATTCTTTTACCATTGTTTACAGCATATTTAATTACTTCAAATGGTTCATTCGGTAGAGGAGGCCCTAATAGGCTATAATCATCACGAAACAGAACGTCAAATCCCTTACTTAATCTATAGAGTTTTTGAAGACATAAATATTGTCTCGCATAATAGGAATCTGCAGAGGTTATTTTATAGATTCCCCCCAGCTTTTTAATGTCGAATTTCAATTCTTCACCGGGGGAAATATAGTATCTTGGACCTCTTTTTATTTTATTGCCTATCTGTACCATAAATCTACCTGGCATGCTCAAAAAGTCAATCTTGAAGCTAACAGTTGTTTTTCCATGTATGGGCATTTGAATATCCTTGCTTTTATATTCATATGGTTCTCCAAACTCATATATAATAATACTTATAGTATCGTTCAATGATTCCTGGAAAGTAAAGGATATCTCCGTAGAGTTAGGTTTTTTATGCTTCCATTCACTGGCAACTGTGATATGTCCCAAAAAGGACAGCAATGCATAAACGCAAATAGTTAATTTAATAATTTTAAATCTCATAATTGTGTGCTTATTATCGGATATTTTGCTGAATACCTGAACGGCTAATTTCTTCATCAGGAATTGGGAAAACATAGCGTGGCGAATTGGGTTCCAGCGTGTATTCTTGTCCATTAAGCAACCTTCGTAATGTTATGTTTCTGCCTTCCAGATTCAAGCGTTTCAGGTCTGACCATCTTAATCCTTTAAAAATCAACTCCTTTCGTCGCTCATTTAATATACTGTTCAAAAGAACTTCAGGATCACTTGTTATAATCGGTTGATATTTTCCTGTTGCCCACCTTTTCTCGAGCAAGCGATTCAAGTATATTTTAGCAATGTCAACTTCATTTCTTCTTACTTCTGTCTCTGCCTTAATCAAATACATTTCAGAAGTCGTAAGTAGGCCACAAGCGGAAAAGCCAATTGGGTTAATTCGCTTTTGGTAGGGGTTTCCCTGACTATTCAATCTAAAATAAATAACCTTCCTTAAATCATCATTGTTATACTGATTGTATAACGTAGAATCCACGCACATAAAGGTATATCTTGTTGAATATGCATTTATGATCCAGTTGCTGTTATCAGAGTAGAGTAAGTATTCTTGAGTGTTATTAGCAAAAGGATTTGTGCTTGTTTTTGAGAGATTGTTGAAATCTACTAAGGTAGAATGAATGTTCAAACAGCTGTCAGCATAATTTCGTGCATTTTCATAATCTCGCATAGATAGGCAGATTCTGGCGGCGAGCGCATATGCTGCTGCCTTTGTTGGTCGATTAAAGTATTGGGTTTGAATTGCTTTAGGCAGTAAAGGAATTGCCCGACGTAAATCTGAAAAAATTTGACCGTAGGTATTTTCTAAAGTAGCCCTTTGATTAACTTCATCCACATTCGGTGTGAGCTTTATAGGCACCCCCAGATCGGTTTTAGCTGAGGCGGGATTGTATGCCTGGGAAAAGGTTTGAACAAGTTGGTTTAGTGCCCAAGCTCTGGTAAATAAGGCCCAGCCCTTTACATAATCTGCATCAGATAAATCTGACACCGATGGTGGAAATTTTTGAAGGGCGCCCAAAACAACGTTTGCATTTAGTATTCCCGAGTATTGTAAATTCCAGTCGTCATTAACTCCTCCCTCGTAGATGTCCTTTTTCCAGATATAAGCATTTCTATCTACAATAGGCAGACTTTCAAAACCACTTATGTCAGAAATATAATAGTCATCGGAAGACGCTGTATTTATGGCATTGAACATGGTGTTATATGGATGGTCTAAAAGTATTATCATCAAGTCCAAAGTATTAGGCTCAGCTATGGTAGTTGATGGTCTTTCCTCCAAAAAATTTTTCTTACAAGCAAGCAGAATTGCTGCTATGAATAATAAAAGTAGTATCTTTTTCATAATCTATTTATTTGAATACAGCCCTGATTCCGACTGCATATGTTCTTGGTGCAGGAACGCCAATGCTCCCGGCATCAGGATCTAACCCTTCTTTATTGGCTTTCCATAAAATTGATACATTGTTGATATAACTATAGAGATTAATTGAAGAAAACCCTATTTTCTTAATATTAGCTGATGAAATCTCATATGAAATTTGTATGTCTTGGAGACGAATATGATCTGCCTTTAATACATTAATCTCTGCGTATTTATAAAAATCATCTCTCCTTGTATCACTAGGGTATTTCATTGCTGGTATAGTTGTTGTATTTTCATCGCCTATCTGTTTCCAACGATTAGGATAATCATACGCTAGCTTATATCCACCACCAAATAACGCACCGTATTGCAAGGCTTCTTTTCTGAAATAATGTCCACCTTTGTAAAGGAGATTAAAAGATAACTCCACTGCTTTATAACCAAATGTATTTTTGAGACTTCCAAATCGTGTAGGTAAAAAGGATCCGTTATAAATCAATTCAGAAGCATTTGTAGAATTGAGAATTTGTGCATAGTTTTTGGTGACTGTTCCTTCAGAATACCCTTGAGGATCGCCACTAGAATCAAGACCTGCCCATTTAAAACTATATAAAGCTGCATATGGCCTACCCTCTAGTGGATTTAATGCATTAACACGTACATACGAAAAGTTATTATTTTGTTTAGTTAAATTTTTTGTCACTTCATCTTTAACTAAAGAGAATAACAAAGCTGAATTCCATCGGAAAGAGCCTCTAATGTTTATGCTGTTCAGTGTGACATCTATCCCGTTTGTACTTGTTGATGCAACATTTCCCCTATATCGGTTAACACCTAGCTGGGGAGCCACGGGAGAATACCCTATTAGATCTATTCCATCTTTACTATAAAATTCTATACTACCACTAATTATATTTTTTCTTATGCCAAAATCGATAGCTGCGTTAACAGTTTTGACTTTCTCCCATTGAAGGGATGGATTTGCTGGGTTAAAAACATTCGCTACAGGTTGGATAAACTGATTAACGCCATCAGTAAAAGAAATAGTAGTCGCAGCGTATGCTGATTTATCAACATTCCCATTATAACCATAAGTAAACCTCGCCCTCAGATAAGGAAAAAAAGATGATTTGATAAAAGGTTCTTTTGATAGTTCCCAACTAATACCGGCAGACCATAAGGGAACTCCTTTTTGATTGGCTTTAACCCCAAAAAGATTGGATTCGTCCTTACGTGCACTGGCAGACAATGTATATTTACCACTATAAGAATAGGCTGCATTAATATAATATGCCCTCGACCTATCAGCAGTACCCCTCTGAGAGGTTCCATCAACGATCTTTCCGCTTCCCCCAAAGAATTGTGGAAATTCTTCCGTAAGGCTTACTGGAATGTTTGTCGCTGTTACAGAATCGTAACCATACAGAACGCTGTTTCTTCCAAACTGGTCAGCTTTACGAACTTCGAAACCGGCAACTGCGTTAAAATCGTGTTTGCTTGAAAACACACGGTTAAAGGTGAAGCCAGATCGAAAAAAAGTATTTGAATATTCAGAACTCCCAATATAGTTTATACTTCCTTTTGGTAAAGAATAAGTTGCTGTACCGGTTATGGGGTCTATTGAGGTAAACAAGTTATATAAATTTCGATAGATATATCTGCTTTCGTCATCTATTCCACTGCCAGTAGAAAAACCTTTTCCATACTGATAACTGACCTGAAATTTTAACCCTTCTATTATCTTGTACTTAATACCGGCTTCAACTTTGTAATCAGAAAGATTTGATTCGCTATTGGCTTCCCTTTCGTTTAACGGATAATATTTCCAATCCAATAACTTACCTTGGGCAACAGTATCTATAAATCCCAACCTATAATCTTTAACGACGGCCAATGCGTTGCCATTTTCATCAGCAACGTTTTCATAAGGATAGGTAGGATTATATCCATTTGTCGGTCGAGACTCTTTACGACTTGTAAATAGAATCCTTGTATTCAATTCTAGATGGTCGTTTAAGAAGTGATTTGTCAATTGGGAAGAGATGGTAAACCGCTTTGTATTATCGTTAAGGTTATTTGATTTTATATCGTCAAATCCTCCGCTGATGTAATACTGATTATTTTGCCCTCCTCCAGAAACACTTAAACTATGTTGTTGGTTAACACTGGTGCGATAGAAATATTTCAATTGATCATTTCTCACATCATGTTGTCCTAATATACTCAACCTCCGCTCAGTTTCTTGATTATCAATTATGTTTCTTCTCTTTAAATCCAATATTTCAATTGCAGGTGATTGAGGTTGGTAAGGCACATAATCAAGAAAAACGTCATAAACCCCTTTATCAAATAGAAACTTTTCTACCTCGATGAAACCTGAACTAGAAAGCTGCCTTGGATAAAACAAATCCGGCTTACGGCCCAAAGTTATATTGGAATTTAAAGAGATTTGAGCTGTTTGGTTACGCTTCCCTTTTTTTGAAGTTAAAACAACAACGCCATTACCACTAAAGGCACCCCATATACTAGCAGCAGCGGCGTCCTTTAGTATCGTAACTGATTCTATATCATTAGGATTTATATTATTGAAATCGCCTTGATAGGGGAAATTGTCAAGTATTATCAAAGGTTCAGCATTTGCAAACAGGGTACTACGACCCCGTACGCTAATTTGCGGGACATTGCCCTGGTTTCTGGAACTTCCATTATTAAATATTACCCCGCTGGCCACTCCGTCAATTCTGTCTAGGATATTTGTACTTACCCGGCGGTTGAGCAATTTGCTGTCAATTAAGTCAAAAGATCCGGTAGCTCGTTCTTTAGGAATTTGGTAGTAACCTGTATTCACATTTACCTCCTCCAATTCACTGGTTTCTATTTCCAGCTTTAACGGCCCAACATCTTTCGCTGCTTTTATTTCTATAGTTTTATATCCCAGATAACCAATTACCAAAGTTGCTTTATCATCAACATTTGGTAGATAAAACTCTCCCTTGTCATTGGTTCTTATCGCCCTGTCTGTTCCTTTTATTTTTACAGAAGCCCCATTTAATCCCTGGCCTTTTTCATCCACAACCCTACCGCGAACATCAATATCAATAAAACGAGCAATAAGGTTGTCCAGAAAGGAAGGCGTTTTCAGCTGAATGGTAACCGTCTTATCTTCAATGCTATAAGTCAACGACTGTTTTTCAAATACCAGTTTCAGCACTTCTGTAAGCTCTGTGTTTTTTACATCCAATGTTACCGGCTTTGCTTCGTTCAGCATTTTATCAGTATATATAAAATCAAAATTGCTTTGCAAGCGCAGTTCTTTCAATACCGTTTTAAGCGGGGCATTGGTTTGTTTCAAATTTATTTTCTGTGCCAGCCCGGCCGCGCTAACATGAATAAGGGACGCCAACAGTAATACGGTGGTAAGTCGCATAATGAGCAGTATTTTATGGTATAGCCGCATAGGCACACCAATGTGTGATATAATATCGTACATTTGTTCAGTTTGGTTCTTGCAGCTGCATCTTGCCTCGAAAACTTGTTGCAACCGCGGTTAAAAAATGATTTTGTTAAATTATACTCCAAACAACAACCAGGTCTTCTTAAGGTCTGGTTGTCTTTTTTCAGTTCTGCACTTTCTTATCGTAGCGTTCTCCTATCTCCGGTTTTAAAATTCATGGTTCGGTTAGTTTGCATATATCAATAGAAGATGTTTCTTTATTTGCTTACATAAATGGTTTTGCCTTCTATATGGAAGCGCACGTTCTTTGTTTTTTCCAAAGCTCTTAATACTTTCGATACATTATCAAAGCGCGATACAGATCCGCCAAATTTGTCAGTAGGCATTTCCCCTTCGTACACTATCTCTACATTATACCAGCGCGCTACCATTTTCATGATTTCCTGAATACCCTGGCTTTCAAACATAAACTTGTTGTTCTTCCAGGCTACGGTCATTTCCGGGTCTACCTGTTTTACGGTTATACCGGCATTGGCTGTAACTGTAGCTTGTTGGTTGGGCCTAAGGGTTACAGCGCTTTTGTTAGATGCCGCATTAACGCGAACAGAACCTTCCAATAGGGTGGTTTTAATACCGTTATCATCACTATAAGCACTAATGTTAAAATGGGTACCCAACACCTCCACCCGCTGGCCCTCGCTTTCTACGACAAACAGATGCGCTTTATCCTTATACACCTCAAAATACCCCTCGCCGGAAAGCTTAATATTTCTTGTCTTACTATTCACAAAACTGGATGGAAACTCAATTTTTGAGTCAGCATTCAACCATACCTTTGTACCATCGGGCAAAGTAAACTGGTACGTCTGCCCTTTGGCAGTACTCGCCGTTAACTCCATTACCTCATTGCGAGGTATCGAGGCAATCTCATTTTGACTATCCTGATGAGGTTGCCGCGCTCCCTCGCCGGCTCGCAATGACGAATAAGCTATTTTACCACCGCCAACAATCACCCCGCTCCTGGCATCACTCAATTTGATAACCTTACCATTAGCCAGTGTAATCGTTGCCCCGTTTTTGCCTGGTGCTACATCGTTTTGAGATCCTGAAATAAATTCAGGATGCCGACTCTCCACACTGGTAGCGTTATAAAACCATAACCCGGAAACTATGATGGCTACTGCTGCTGCAGCCGCGACGGCTATCCTCGGCCACAAGGCTTTGCGAACTGGTAATACAGAAATATTTTCGCTTACATTTTGCAGCATCGCTTTATGAATTTGTTCCAGCTCTGTTTCATTCAGGTCAAATAATTCATCTTTATTAAACGAATGAAACCAGTTCAGTATAATCTGCTCTTCCTCCTTGCTGGCTTCACCTGCCTTGTATTTATCCCATAAGACTTTAGCGTCATGCTGCTCCATTATTCTTAGCTATTTATTGCATCAATACAACTAAGACACAATACCGGTACAGAGTGGGTACTCCTGTGTAAAATAAATATTTGTTAGGTTATTTTTTAAAGTGCCACAGATCCAAATAGACTACCAGGTAAAGGACCAGACCCAATCGTAATCTAAGCGTTTTCAACGCCCTTTTCATATGTGTTTCAACGGTTTGCTCTGATATGTCCAGTTGTTCGGCAATTTCTTTGTTGCTCATAAAGTGATGTTTTCTTAATGTAAACACCAGACGCATTTTCTCAGGCAATGCCGAAATCTCCTGTTCGATAAGTGAGCTGATCTCTTTTTCCCGTACAAGATGATCTGTTGTTGCTGCTCCGTTATTTATAAAATCTCCCAAAGATGCCAGGTACTTATCACCTATAGCTTTATCCCTGAACACATTTAACGCTTTGTTGCGCACAGCAGCATAAAGGTAAGAAACTAAAGAGCCCTTCATTTCCCAATTCTGTCTTGCGCTCCACAATACGATAAATACATCCTGGACGATGTCCTTTGCAGCTTCCTTATCCTTTAATTTTTTATAGGCGTAAATAAAAAGCAAGCGGTCATAACGGTTAAAGATCTCCGTAAATGCAGCATGATCACCTTGTTTTAGCAAAACAATCAGTTCTTGATCAATATATGCGTTGTAACCCGCCATCGTTTTTATGAATGTATCCCCTATGTACTAAGTTAACAAATTAGTTTATCAATGTTAAACTATTTCAACGACATAAACCAAACCGCCAATAGATTATGAGAAAAATTTAGAAAGACAGGGCGGCGTAAACTTGCTGGTGAACAAGTCTCCTGTGCTTAGGCCTGGTTAGTATTGCGTATAGTATTGACAAGGTGTTGGGTACGTTTTGTCAGGGTGTTGCATAAGGGTTGGTTTGGATCTGTCCCTTGCAAAACCTGGAGAATGCCTTGTTAACACCTGGCCAGACTTAGGAGGAGAGCGAACCCACAGACAATTAAACTAAATTAAAATGATATGGCACTTGGAGACAATGGTTCTTTTGGAAATTTTAAAGGAAAAATAGGCAATCTGGTCCGGTACCAGCTAAAAGGTAAAACCGTAGTTAGAAAGATTGGAGTAAGTAATAAACCTCCCACACTTCCCCAGCTCGCTGTACGACGGCGGATAAAAGTGGTATCCCGGTTTTTGAAACCGATGCTGGCTTATATAAATCTGGGCTTTGAACATATAGTGGCCGGCACAGATCAGCATCCGCACAACGCCGCTACCTCATATAACACCAAAAATGCGGTGATGGGTGAGTATCCGGATCTGGTGATGGATTACAGCAAGGCATTGGTAAGTATGGGGCCGCTGGAGCCTGCCATTGGGGCGGCGGTTTCGCTGATTAGTGGTGCTTCGGGTCCGGTTGCTAACGGCATCGAATTTACCTGGCTGGTTTCTGAAGATATGGATTTTGGGATCAGGAACGACCGGGCCATGTTGCTGGTGTATTTTCCTGGTGAGGGTAGTGCCGACTTTGTTTTAAGTGGCCCGCAGAGACGGGAAGGCCGGGGGTTTGTCGGCTTGGGCACTAATCAGCTGAATAAGCAGATGGAGTGTTATATTGCTTTTACGGCCGATGACAGGAAAAGCGTGAGTGATAGCGTGTGGGTGGGGGCTTAACTATCCCTAATATTCAAAATTGAATAATTTGAAAGCATTTAAGTAATTTTTCGTGGTTATGTTGTACAAATGACAGTCGAGGCAGATCTATTGATCTGCCCCTTCCGATCTATGATTCGTGGAATCATAACTCCACTGGGGGTTTTTCTCTTGTATTGTTACAAGTTCGTTTTGACCTACCGTTTGTTCAATCTCTTCCTGTTAATGAGACAGGATTGCCAGAATGTAGTATATTATACCTAAAATATAACATGTGCATTCCAACAGAGGAAAAATTAGTTTTTTCATTATTGAGATGTAAATATAAGATTCTCAATTGTGAACAGCTTTAAAAAAAAGAAATAATTAGCCATAATCAGGTCACAAACTCTCTAAATCAATAGATGTCAATCTAACGCTATTTGTGGATGAATTGCACCGTGATTGTTCCCCCCATTCGTCTTTATGATAGAGAATTATAACTTGGAGTTTGGTTGCAGTAAAAGGAAACCCATCCACATTATACCGTTGAACAAGCAAGGGCTGTTGTTCAGGCATTATTTCCGACAAAAGCCAAAAATATTTATCACGCAAGTAGTTCATACGGACTAAAACATCTTATGGAGCATGTTAGTCGGGCGATAATTAAAAATCACGGCGGCTACAAATATTGCGGCAATGATACATTGATTAAGGCATTCGAACTAGAAGGCTTCAAATCTATTCAAGACGGTCCAAACAGGTACTTTAATATCGCAACGAGCGAAATTAAAGCCGCTCAAAGGATGTTTAGAAATTAATGTGTCACATCAGCCGGCATGTTATCAAAGGGATACGCTAGCGTATCCCTTTGATTTATATTCCTCTTGATCTAGCGCCTAGGGAGACTGCTAAATTAAAGGTACACAAGCAAAAAAGCATTTAACAGTAATCTATTATTGTATATTGTCTTTAATTAGTTGTTTAACTAGCTTAGTAAAAAGAACTTGTTAATACAAAAACCATTAAGGCTAATGATCTTAAAAATTGACATCTCAAAATTCGGTCTGTTTAATGAATATGCCTGGGAAACTTTTCTGGGCAAGAAGGAGACGTTCAGAAAGCTCAATATAATATATGGAAGAAACTATTCTGGAAAGACTACTTTGTCGCGAATTTTCAAATGTATAGAAGATGCCATTTTGCATGAAGACTATCCAGATTGCAACTTTTCAATGTTACTGGACAATGGGGATTTAATTACAGAGTGCAATGTAGGTGACTTTATCAGCGAACACAAGGTCAGGGTATATAATACAGACTTCGTTAGACGAAATTTAAGCTGGCTCCATAAAAATGATGGATCGATTGAGCCATTTACTATTTTGGGAGCTAAAAACATAGAATTAGACAAATTAATTTCTGAAATCGACGAAGAGTTAGGAAGTGAATTTTCTCAAACAGGATTAATTCATCATCATGCAGTCAGGACAAAAGACTTTGCTGAAAAAACAAAACATCACAGTAAAAATGCTGAGGCCCTAGAAGAAAAACTCCGTAAACGGGCTAATGATCATATTAAGATAAACTCAAACCTATTTCTTGCTTCTCCCACAAAAAAAAGTTTTACAATCAATGACATTAAAAATGAAATAACTGTAATCCAAAAGGATATATCAAGTTACGGCATAAATCCTGAGAGCGTAGCTGAAAAGCTCAAATTACTTAAAGAAGTAGCTCTTGATGACGTTAATCCCTTACCAGAATCAAAACCAAGATTCACTGACAACTATAACTCTTGTAAAGAAATTCTGCTTAGAAGGATTAAACCCACGGCAGCAATTGCTGAATTGATAAACGACAGTATTTTGCAGGAATGGGTTCGGCAGGGAATAGACCGGCATAAGGATAAAAGAACAACGTGCGGATTTTGTGGCGGAACAATAAACAGCTCATTATGGAAAAAGCTGGATGAACATTTCAGCAAAGAATCCGAGCAGTTAAGAACAGATATTAAAAGCAAAATTGATATTCTTGAGCAGTCGAAAAAAAGTCTGTCAGAATTCTTAACGCTTAAGAAAGATCAATTTTATGCAAGTCTGCACATTCGATTCGAAGCCGTATTAAAAGAGTGGAACTCTGTTAGCAAAACTTATAACGAAAGTATCAATGAACTTGTAAAAGAGCTAAAAGCAAGAGAAAAAGATATTTTTAAAGAGCGTGAGCTTCCAGATATTGCTGACGTTTCTGAATCTATTTTAAACTCCATAAAAGATTTTAATGAATTAGTAACCGAACACAATAGAAAAACAGATACGTTATCAAAAGATCAGGATGAAACCAGAAAGTCATTACGCTACTCCGACATTGCAGACTTTATCTCAAGTATCAATTACACACGAGAGTCTGAGGAGATCGAAAATGAGAGGATGCGGTTACAAAAGGAGTTTAACGATCTTACAGATCTGACCACGAATATCTCTAGTATTTTAAATCGCAAAAGTGAGCTCGAGTCGCAAGCTAAAAATGAAAGCAGAGGTGCTGAATTAATCAACGAGCATCTGAGTCATTTCTTTGGACATAATGAGCTCAAATTAAAAGCAGAAGGCGAGACTCCCAACATGAGATTTTGCATCCAACGGGATGGTAAACCTGCAAGCAATTTAAGCGAAGGTGAATGTAGCCTGATTTCATTTTGTTATTTTATAGCAAAGATGGAGGATGAATTAAAGGATGTACATAATAAGAGCAAACTTTTGATTTATATCGATGACCCCATTTCGAGTCTGGATAGCAACCATATTTTTTTCATGTATAGTCTCATAGAAAGTGTCATCGCCAAACAAAAAGAGTATGGCCAACTTTTTATCTCCACCCACAATCTGGATTTTCTGAAGTATCTCAAACGGCTGACAATACCCAAAATAAAAATTGATGGCAAAAAAGTGGATGATGTACAATATTTTTTAATTGAGAGAAAAGAGAAAAATCAAACCGTTTTGAAGGCTGCTCCGGAATATATAAAAAAGTATATTACTGAATTCAATTACCTATTTGAGCAGATCTATCAGTGCTCGATTGCTGACACCAGCACAATAGCTCAGCATCACCAATATAATTTTGGCAACAACATGAGGAAATTTTTAGAGGCATATTTATTTTATAAATTTCCCAGCCACAAAATGACGCCAGATGAAAAACTGATTAAATACTTTGAAGAAGATAGCATTACCACTACATTGATTAACAGAGTAATAAATGAGTATTCGCATTTAGGAGAGCAATTTGAAAGAGGAATGGAACCAATAGATGTAGACGAAATATCTAAAATTTCGATTGCTGTTATGGACCGTATTAAAAAAAATGATCCTAATCAATTTGATGCGCTAATGGAAAGTATTAGCTAGCAATGTTGATGAACCTTAAACCACAGATTATAAAGAACATCAATACAATATGTTATTTTTTAACAATAACGGTTGGGTTCTGCATCCTTGCATGCAACCAAAAAGACGAGCCAAAACGGCCTGTTAAAGTAGTAGATTACATCAAAAAGATAGAGGGGCCAAGCGACACCTTATCAGCATCAGCAGTGCAAAAAGGAAAGGTTTTAATTTCCTATTCCGATTGTTACACTTGCCATACAGAAGACAAAAGGTTTAAAGGACCCGCTTTTAAAGACATTGCCAAAAGGTATCCTGTACAACAGGTGTACGTCGATTTACTTGCCCGAAAAATAATCAGCGGAGGTTTTGGCGCCTGGGGCAACCCTGTAATGGACCCCCATCCTAATATTACAGCCCAGGATGCCCGGCTGATGGTAACTTATATCCTTTCGCTGAAGGAAAAATGAAATGTGAGCGTCTATTTAATCTTCCTGTTTCCGAATTTATACCCATTTACCGACATCACCCTTTCAAATTCGTCAACAGTAAGTTTTCCCACACTTCGCTGCATCAAAAGGTCCTGTCTCGTATAGGAACTCATAAAATACAATGCCGTAATGTCTGTAATGTAAGTAAAGGGAACATAGCCGCGATCTACCAGGCCCTGCAAAAATCTGGTGATCCGGTCCATCAGAAGATTCGAAGCACCGCTATCTTCCAGCAATTTTATCAGGGTTTCCCCATTGTCCAATTGCTCCCTGTGGTAACGGTCTATTACCTGAAGGGCGTAACGATATTCCTCTTCCGTAACTTTAGCATTCATAAACTGTTCTTTAGCTGATCTTCCGTATATCACAAAAGTATATAAGTTTAACCTATCTTTTCAGTTTACGGCTATTCAGGAAGGTTTTAAGCAGAACTTGAACAAAATGAATGAGGAAACGATAGTTCATTTTTTTATTTACGGAATAGAGAATGTACGGAATTCTTTATATTTACACTTGATATGCCAAATAAAAAACAGACTAATGCTTTCAATATCAGCCGCTATTCTCTAAGCGGACAGTTGCTGGAGACTTATCCCAATGCCAGAGTTGCCGCCCTGGCTATGAACTCTTCACAACAGCATATTTCTACCGCAGCCCGGGATAGCGGCAAAATTCATACCGCTTGTGGTTACATATGGAGACGCGGAAATGCTCCGGAAATTGATTTAAAACCTATATTAAAGAAAAAATGGTATGGCTCTTCGCCGCTTGCAAGCCAACAGCAAACAGTCGGACAATATGATCTTCAGGGGAACCTGATCAGAACGCATATCAATACCATAGCGGCAGCAAGGGCGGTTGGCGTACATCAAAATGGCATTCGTGATGTGATCAAGGGACGTGGCTTAACTTATGGCGGCTTCATCTGGAGTAAAACCATCAGAAAAAAAATCCAGGTAGATCCAAAAATTGCCACTAATAAATCCGGAATATCGCAATATGACCTGGACGGCAGGTGGATCAAGTCTTACAAAACCGGGCTGGAAGCAGCAAAGGAGACGGGGATCGGCAACGACAACATATCCCTCGCCATTAAAGGCAGTACATTAACAGCAGGCGGATATTTGTGGCGCAAGGGGCACCAGCTGAGGATCAACGTCAACGAACTGCGGAAACATCCGCGTTATGAAACCTCGGTATTGCACGAGCACATGAAAGTCAAAAGGAAACAATCCCGTCAGCTAATGGACCAAAAGAAAAATTAAGTTTTCCTGATGCGGATGATGTGCATCCAGTGCATCATTTTCATTAGCGGATATGTAGGATCAAATTCAAACCACCTGGAAGCAAAATTCGGACTGTTGGGCTTTTTATGGTGATTGTTCTGAAACAATTCGCCCAGCATTAAAAAGTCAAATGGCAGAGAATTTTTGCTATGATCTTCATTGTCATGATTGGAATAACCATATTTATGGCCACACCAATTCACAATAGCGCCATGAAGCGGACCCATCAGAAAATGAATTGGCAACAATAGGTACATCCACCATGCGCTGGCGAAAGTAACGTAAAACCAAACATAGAACGCAATGAAAACGATCCTTGTGAACCATGAGTCACCAATTTTATCAATTATCGGCCAGGAAGGATATTTGTCTCTAAACTGCTCTTCAGGTTCGTGATTGAACTTGGCATAATTCAGGTAAATATTTTTGGTCTGGATCATCATTCCCCAGACGTCCTTTACGAAATGCGGAGAATGAGGGTCTTTTTCTGTATCGCTGAATGCATGGTGCATGCGGTGCAAAATTGCATACGCCCTGGGATTTAAAAATGAAGATCCCTGCGACAAGAAGGTAATGGTGTAAAAGAACTTTTCCCAGAAGGGATTCATCTTAAACATTTTATGCGAAGCATATCTATGCAGAAAAAATGTTTGAGAAAAAAGCGACAGAAACCAGTGGGCCAGGAAGAACAGTAAAATGATCATATATAGTATTAACGAAGATAAACGGTATTTAGTTCTATTTATCTTCCAAAGTCGTCCTGTACACGTACAATATCACTTTCATCTGATGGATTGTTCAGATCAGTATGCTGCCAGATCTCTGAAACAATACCCCAGTCCTTCAAACCGATCAGGCGGTGTCTTTCACCTTGCTTCAACTTGATGGACTGGCCTGGAGCAAGCTCCTGCAATTCACCTTCTTCATCTGTATCGCTGGTTACCACGCCAACGGTTCCGTTTACTACCCTCCATATTTCGGCACGGCGGTGGTGGTACTGCCAGGACAAACGGGTATCAGGAGCAACGACCAATATTTTAGGGCTCAGTTTACCGGAGATCTTCAGCTCTTCCACGTTCAGTCCTTCAAAATAAACGTTGGCAAACTGCTGGGCCTGATCTTCATCAATTACAAAAAAACCTCCCCATGGACGGGTCTCATCACGGTTCACTACATTAAAACCTTCAATTTTTAAGCGCTGTGCTACTCCTTCAAATATTTCTTTTTTCTGATCTGACATTTTATACTGGTATTATTTTAATCCCCAAACTTAGATAAATTTGCTTTAAGAACCAATTCTACCGCTTTATTCCTCCCGGGAAAGTTTGTCAATTTCAAGCAGATCTTCATTCAGGGTCACAATGAGATCATAAAGTAAGGCTACATTTTTGTCATTGGAGTAGACTTTTTCCATGAGCAGGTCTGAATATTTTTCTAAAAATTCATCATACAGCTCCTCCGGGAGCTCGATCTCGTTTAACCGGATCTGGCAGCTTGTGTGATACAAAAGCTGTGCTATAGAAAAATAAACTGCGTTCAGATTGTACAGTACATCTTTATAGGTTTTACTTTCCCATTCTATAATGTAGCAAAAGAAATTATCCGATGCCAGCTGGTTGTATTCCTCGTTCTCCATCACCTCCATTTCGTCAAGGTTATTGATCAGGAAATAAGTTTTACTGCAATCAATAACTTTATCAATAGAGTTCAGCAGGATCTGAACGACCGGATCATCAACAGATTCCAGTAATTCAAAATCATCAGAAGATATAGAATCGGGTTGTACCAGCCCTTTCAGGTCAGACAGCTCATTTTCATAGGCAAGTATAAATCCATTTTTACAGTACTCAGAAATTATATGGCTAAGCACGTGTGGCACAAGACCTTTTATAGCGTCGTCTAACATTACAGCGTTTTTATTTAGTGATGAAGTTAATTACATCCGCCGAGATAACAAAATCCTAATATCTCCTGCGGCGTTATAGTTGTCACAATTTACCCTGTTTTTGGCGCATTTACGCCTTCAAACAGTCATGAAATCAGCTTAATTTTGGATATTAAAACCAATATTATGAAAGCACAAGCATTAAGTGACCTGCAAAAAGCCTCAGCTGATCTCCAAAACCTGGTATCAGCTTTTAAACCGGAACAATTCAACAGCGTTCCCTTTGAAGGAAGCTGGACTGCGGGCCAGGTCGCCGAACACATTCTGAAATCTTATAGCGGTGTATTAGAGGTCATCAGTGATCAGGCCGAACCGACAGAAAGAAAACCGGACGAAAAAATTGAAGCGATTAAAGACCTGTTCCTAAATGTTGACACCAAAATGAGTTCGCCAGATTTTGTACTGCCTTCCGCTCCGCCACATGATCAGCAGACTTTACTTAAGAAATCAAATGACTTGTTAGCTAAGATGACCGCGGTCATCGCATCACAAGATCTTTCAGCGACTTACAATGCGTTTGAACTGCCCGGATTTGGCAAGTTCACCAGGCTGGAATGGGTCTATTTCCTGGTCTATCACCTGCAGCGTCACAATCATCAGTTGAATAATATCTACCAAAAAATAAACTGAAAAAGCCTCCCGGTTTTACACCGGAAGGCTTTTTTCCAAGGGTATATTACTTATTAAGCTGGTTATTGATCCGCTTAACAATATAATCAATGTCAAAAGGCTTGCTGATGTAGTCATTGGCACCGGCATCTAAACTTTTTTGTTTGTTCTGATCATTTGCAGACATAACTATGATCGGAATGTGTCTGGTAAAAGGATCGCCTTTTAAATCAGTACAAATATCTGTACCATCTCCGTCCGGAATCATCACATCAAGAATAAACAGATCAGGAACGGAGTCTTTTAGTTTACTTTTTAGTTCAGCAAAGGAGGATGACAACTGCAGTTCATAACCTTCGTCTTTTAACAAAACACCGATTATATACCTTATATCCTCATCATCTTCAAGCACATGTATTCTTTTTACCATTGTCGATTCGTTTTATGTTGGTTTACATTTGTTACCTAAGCAACAATTTTGCCACATCTGATAACCGAATGCATTTGTTACCCTTATTTAGATTTTATCCATGCCGCAATGTCATTTATCACAACCGGAGATACATTCGCCGGTACGCCGTATTGCTTTAAATCGCTTTTATCTTTTTGCGCAATCATCATATGGTTGAGTTCAGGATATAATTTTAGTGTGGCGGATTTTTTTGTACCTAAGGCTGTTTTCCACAGGTTGTAATCCGCAACGGAAACCTGGGAATCATTTGCGCCCTGAGCTACAAAAATCCGCTGACTGACCAGTTTTTTGGCCGTCGCTACCTGATTGTAAAGATTAAGATCGACCCAATAAGCAGCTGGAAGCCCAAAAAGACTCGAGTCCGGCTTTAAAGTCCCCAGCTTTGTGATCCTTGACCTGTTCAGTTCCTTTACCACGCTGTCGAGCTGTAACCTGCCTGCTTTTGTAGTATCTTTCTCCAGTTCAAACATATACCTGGTTTGCTCAACAATGAGGTCTGTCAGCTTCCGGGCCGGGGCAGCAAGCAAAATAACGCCTTTAAGATCAGGCGCCAATACAGCCGCTTTTGGTGCCATCATACCCCCAAGGCTGTGGCCAAGCAGGTAAATTTGTTTTTTATTTGCAGCGGGAATGGTCCTTGCCAGGGCGATTGCAGCCAGTGCATCATCCATTACTTCTTCTTTAACAGTAAATGTCCCGGCAAATTCCCGTGTATAGAGCATGGTCCTCTTTACGTAACGGATACTGGCAATTCCCTTTGAAGCTAAGCCGGAAGCCAGGTCTTTAAAAGGTTTATTGGGACCAAAGGTCTCATCCATGTCCTGCGGACCGGATCCGTGCACAAACACCACAATAGGATAAGTCGCTGCCTTTTTGGGCTCGGTCAATATGCCAACCAGGCTGTGCTTTGCGGTTTTCACATAAATCTCTTTTTCTTTATACAATGTAGTATCCGCATAGGCAGGTGTCAGATAGGCGGCCGCTTTGCGGCTTGGCTGAAGAAAAAACCCAACCATCTTTTCTGCTTTATCAAATGCGAGCAGAAAATCCTGACTGTCATTGGTAAACTTGCCCTCGAGGGTTACGACAAAATGCTCTCCCTCGCTCTTACTGCTGGTCACCTGGATATTTTCCAGTTTGCCCAGTTTTTCAGCCAGTTTAATCCAGATCTGTTTCACATTGTCCTCTGAAACTTTAGCCTGAAAATTGGCATCAAAAAAACCATAAGCCTCCGTATACTTTTCTTCTGAAAGGAGTTTAAAAAAATCTTCTGAACGGCCGATCATGTTCAGGATACCCTGTGAAAATGCCGAAGTTGTAAATAACAATAGGATAAAAAGTAATAAGCTAGTCCGCTTCATATCGGGTATATTTAGTTTTTAATTGTGTAAGTGACCACTACCGGCAGGTGGTCGGAGGCATGGATGTTCTGGAGGACCTGGTGACTGCTGACCTCAAAGGGGCTTCCCTTTTTCAGCATGACGAAATCTATTTCATTTCTGGGATTCAGGTCGGGACTGGTTGGCGCGCAGTCTGTCTGGCAGCTCCGGCTGAAATGTTGTTCCAGTATCCTCATGGCGGGGGTTGCAGCGGTGAGGTTAAAATCCCCGGCAAGGATCACAGTGTTTTTGCGCGACCCCAGTATTTTGTTTATTTCTGCTACCTGCAGTAACCTGTGCTCGTCTTTCAGGTCGAGGTGCGTACAGGCAAAATCAACTTTGATCCGGCCCGGAAGTGTGACATTAATTACTGCAAGGGAACGCTGCTCTGCTTTTAGTCCTTCTTTAAAAGGCAGCGGATGGCGTTCGCTCTTGTTGATCTTAAATTTTGACAGGATGGCAATGCCGTACTCCCCGCCTTCATGATCTATTCCTTTTGAAAAAAAAGCTTGCATGCCGGTAAGCTCCGTGAGCTTTTTCACTTCGTCTATATTTCCGCTTCTTTTGGTCAGCACATCCAGTTCCTGCAGGGCAACCAGGTCGGGTGCCTGTCCTTTGATGACCTCAGCAATTGCTTCCAAATCGATCAGGCCTTCCTTTGCGGGAGGATTCCCATGATGGATGTTATAGGTCATTATCTTTAATGTTCTCTGCTGCGCGTTTGCGTCGGGAGCAGCAAAACAAACTAAGAACAGCAGCAATGCTGTCAATAAATGACGTGTCAATACTTTCATACTTGTTTGAAGTGAGCGGTTTCTATAGCTGTGGATATAAACTGGTTTCTTTTTGCTCCGTAAATATATTCAAATAACTATCATTTCGAAAAGCCCAGTTCTTTAAACAGTGATTCTTTATAATTACTCCCTATCGGGATCTCCGTATTGCCTATAAATACACGGTTTCCTTCTATATGGCCAATTTTTGCTTTATTGATCAGAAACGAACGGTGAGTACGCAAAAAAAGCGACGCCGGCAGCAATTCCTCAAAATTTGAAAAGGGCATTTTGGGCATCAGGACACTTTTTTCCGTTACGATCCTGGTATAATTGCCCTGAGCTTCCGCGTAAAGCAGTTCATCATGCCTGATCTTATAGATCTTGCCATCAGTTTTGATGAAAATAAAATCTTCGGTCTTTGATGAAGCACCTGCGATAACCTGTTCGTCTTTTTTATCCGGTTTGGCCTGAAGCTTTTCAAATGCCTTGTCCACTGCGATGATAAACCGGTCAAAAGAAAAAGGTTTCAACAGGTAGTCGCAGGCCGCCAGGTCAAAAGCATCAGCAGCATATTCTTTATAAGCCGTGGTAAAGATGATCTGGGGCTGGTTTTTAAGCGTCTTTGCAAAAGAAACCCCGTCGATGACCGGCATATTAATGTCTAAGAATAAAATGTCGATGTGTTGTGACTGCAGGATGGTCTTCGCTTCCAGCGCATTTCCGCAGGAAGCTACGATATAGAGCATCTCCAAATGTTCGCAATAGCTTTTGATAATATCCCTGGCTATGGGTTCATCGTCGACAATCAGGCAATTGATCTTCATCCTTTATTTCATTTTTAACTGAAGTTCTACCGTGTAAAACAACTCATCACTTCTTACATTGAGCTCATGCGCATTGGGATATAGCAGTTCGAGTCTTTTATTCACGTTTGGAAGCCCCACACCCCCGCTCCTGTCCAGCATATTGTTTTCTTCCTCTTCCCGCCCATAGCTGTTCCTCACGGAGAAAAGGATGGAACTGCCCCATGTTCTAAGGCTAATATCTACAAATATCTCCGGCGAAGCTGTGTTCTTGGAATGTTTAAAGGCATTTTCTATAAATACGATCAGCAGCATGGGCGCAATCTTAATTTCCGGATCGATCATTTCCTCAAGATCTGTGCTCAGCACCAGCCTGTCGCCGATCCTTATCTTTTCAAATTCGATGTAGTTTTTGATATAGGCCATTTCATTTCTCAAAGGCACATATATTTCACTGGCATCATAAACGGAATACCGCAGTAATTCTGACAATTTGAGCAATAAAGGAGGTATTTTCTGATGGTCTGTAATGGAAAGCCCGTACAGGTTATTTAGGGTGTTGAACAAAAAATGAGGGCTCAGCTGGGACTGCAAAAGATTGAGTTCGCTCTGGCTATGTGCAGCCTCGCTTTTGGCCTCAGTCAGCTGATTTTGGGTAACCGCATGCATCACCTTGATCATAACCCCTGAGGCAATACTGATCAGTAAAAAAGGAAGCCAGAACAAGAGTAAATTGATAGCTGTACGTCCCGGGAGCGGGAAATCGGCGTGAAAGAAAAGCCAGGCCAGGCTGGCGATGATGAGTAAAGCCAGTCCGGCCAATACATCCTTCGGAAAGGTTTTTAAACCGGAGGCCCATACCTGTGAAATGTACCTTCCGGTAAAAACGCCCAGGATGAAAAAAACCGTAGCGGCAAAAGTAACCGAATCATCTGCATATACCTGTATGGATTCAACATATCCTTTTACAGCGATATAGATTGGAATACCTGCAACGCAAGCCAGTATGAGATACAGCTTATTGCCAAAAAAACCAAAGTCCGACCGCGCTTTTACTTTATTCATCTCTTTTTTGTTTGCAACAATTTTAACCATGCCACAAATCTGGACATCACACTGCTCTAATAAAAATCCAGCGGACGAAAAAGCCAAAATGAGTGACAGATGACCGTTTATGGGTTTCAGGCATTTTCGACACCCCATTTGCTGCTTCTGTCATCTGGTATCCAAGGTACAACATATTTTTTTCCCCGTCCAGTCGCATCATTCAATATTTGCATCATCAATAACCGAATCACCACTTAAAAAAATAAAAATGAAAACACGCCTCTTTCTTATTCTTGCATTAATCATCCCGATAGCAGGATTAACGCAAACAGTAGATAAAAACCCGATACAGAAAAAAGACACTACAAAAACAGCTGATCAGAACATCAACCTAAAGGAAGTGGTCATCAAATCCAAACGTCCGCTGATCCAGATGGAGATCGACAAGACTGTTGTAAACGTAGCCTCGATGATCAGCAGCGCCAGCAGCAATACGCTCGAAGTGCTGGAGAAAACACCCGGTGTAACTGTAAATGCAAACGGAGACATCAGTCTCAATGGCAGAGGCGGTGTGATGGTACTGATAGACGGCAGACCAACCTATATGGGGGGATCAGATCTGGCCAGTTACCTGAAATCAATTCCCGGAGGGAACCTGGACAAGATCGAACTGATGGACAACCCGCCTGCCAGGTATGATGCGGCCGGCAATGCCATCATCAATATCCGGATGAAAAAGAACAGGATCGGCGGGTTTACCGGGAACCTGTCATCGGGCTACACTCAGGGAAAATTTGCCAGGAACAACAACTCTTTGAACCTGAACTACAACTACAAAAAAATAAATGTATTCAGCAACATCGGCTACAGCCATGAAAAAAATTATTCTTCAGACAGCTACAACAGAAGTTTTTTCAGCCCGGCCGACGCGCCGGCTTCAAGAGTATTTCTGAACAATGAACAGGAATACAAAAACGACGGGCTCAATACCACCCTGGGTATAGACTATGCCGCAACACCAAATACAACCTACGGAATCCAGCTGGGATTAAATAAGAACAAAAAAAACGGCTACCTGAGTTCCAGCAGCGATAACTACAGTTTTGACACACTGGACAGTCTTGGCAGGGGATATACTACCGGCGGGGACGACAAGACCAATTTAAATACCAATTTCAACTTCACCCACAGGTTTGGCAAAAGCGGGAAAGAACTCAGTGCTGATGCCAGCTACCTGCGCTATAGAGGTATAGGCAACCAATCGCTTCAAAACCAGGTTTTCGAGCCCGGTGAACTACCCTTTAGCACCAATAATTTTATATACCACATCCCGGCCGTCATGAACATTTACACCGTCAAATCTGATTATGTCCATCCACTAAAGAACAAGGCAAAAATTGAAGCTGGATTCAAATGGAGCACCGTTAAGAATGACAATAAATCTGATTATTACCGGGTAGAGGACCAGCAGCAAACCATAGACAATGGCAGGTCCAACCATTTTAAGTACCGTGAAGATTTTAGCGCAGCTTATATCAGCACACAGAAGGCATGGAAACAGTTCGGCATACAGCTTGGTCTCCGCGCTGAACATACGAGTGCTGAAGGCATCCAGCTCGGAAACTCCGCAACAGCAGGCAGCAGTTTTACAAAGAGCTATACCCAATTCTTTCCGAGCGTATTCTTAAACTACAAGCTGGACACAGTTTCCAGAAATACACTGGCCTTTGCCCTGACCAGGAGAATCAACCGGCCAAACTATGAGGTACTCAATCCATTCGTATTTTACCGGGACCAGTATTCGTATACTTCCGGAAATCCTGAGCTGGAGCCTCAGTATCAATACCGCTATGAGCTTAAATATCAGTTCAAACAGACCCTGCGTATAGGTTTGAGTTATAACCATTTCACCAATGTGATCTTCAGGACCACCAATGTAGTCGACAACATTTTCATTACCAAACCTGAAAACGTAAGTGAGGGTTATATGCTCCTGCTAAATACCGGGGTATCCTTATCGCCAGCCAAATGGTGGTATTCCAACACAGATGTCCTGCTTTCAAAGATGGGACTTGACGGACAGGCCTATGGTGAAAAATTAAATCCCAGCACTTACGTCGCACGGATCAACCTGCTGAACCAGTTCCAGTTTGGGAAAGGCTGGAGCGGAGAACTGAGTGCTTATTATGCCAGCAGGGACCTAAACGGCCAAACGTTTACTGCGGGCATGTATCGCGCCAATGCAGGGCTGCAGAAAAAGATCCTGAAAGACAAAGGGAGCATCAGGTTCAATATGGATGATATTTTTCACAGCTGGAAATACGAAAACCGTTCCATAGCACTGAAGCAAGCTTATTCTTATCAGACCAGCGAATCAGACACCAGGAGATTCGGAATAGCCTTTACCTATAGTTTTGGCAGCGAAACCTTCGCAAGGAAAAGCAAACACAGGGACAATTCCCTGGACGAAGAAAAAGGCAGGATGCAATAAAAGAAAAGCGGGGTCTTATACCCCGGCTTTTTTTATGACTTCAAGCGTCTTCTTTAACCCTGTCGAAGCAACTTGCTGCAGATCTTCTTTCCAGTAGTTCGGGTTG
The DNA here is from genome assembly GCF_030244015.1 of Pedobacter ginsengisoli. Taxonomy (GTDB): domain Bacteria; phylum Bacteroidota; class Bacteroidia; order Sphingobacteriales; family Sphingobacteriaceae; genus Pedobacter; species Pedobacter ginsengisoli. The sequence continues at coordinate 129,983 of NZ_JASSYX010000001.1, read as the reverse complement.
TAAAGTTCCAGCGAAACACACCCTTTAAAGCCAGTCGCTTTCAGATCTTTTAAGATCTGCGGCAGTGGCAGGATACCGTCTCCGGGATAAACCCGGTGCTGGTCACCGAGATCTTCTATTGCGGATGGTGATGATGGTACATCACCAAACTGGAAAATAGCGATTGACTTGCCATCGATCATTTTCAGTCCCTCAAATCCACCTTCGGAAATGTACATGTGATAAGTATCAGGAATGATCATCGCCTTTGGATGATTGGCATCCATTGCGATACCCATTGCCTGTCCCATCGTTTTTACAGGCTGATATTTCACAAAAACCAGTGCCGGTTGTATATTATACTCTTTTAAGCCAATTTCTATAATGTCACGGTATCTGGCGGCAACCCATTTCTGATTGTAGTTGTCTCCTGCTGTATTTGGAATGGTCTGAATATGCTGTGCACCGATCTCTGACGCCATGCGCATCCGGTTCCGGGTATCTTTCAGTGACGCATCAAACAGTTCTCTGGTTGGCGGCAGGGCATTCCACAGACCAATAACACTTGGTACAAATAGCCCAAGGTCTTTGATCTCTTTCCCGAGGTCCTTCAGGTTTCCACCCTTAGCTTCAAATTCCTGCAGCTCACCGTCCCAGGGTTCAATTGCATCATAACCTGCTTTCGCCGCAATTTTCACTTTATCTTTTAAGGATGCCGGTCTGATCGTAGCGGTGTCCAGACAGATTGGCCACGGGCTTACGCCTTTTTGGTAGCGCTTATCTTTTCTTTCAGTTTTCGAAACGGGATTTCCAAGTGCCAGTGATGAGGTTCCGGAGATTAAGGCTGCAGCTGCGCCAAGATTAATGAAATTTCTGCGATTCATGGTTATATTTAGGTTTTATCGTTCTAATATAACAATTAAAATAATATGCCATTTCCATTGGCCGGTAACAATACGGAGAGTTACAATAAAAGCATTAGCTTTGATCAAAGATCAAAAATATGGCAACAGATTATTCAGAAAAGGCGAACAACGAGGAGATCAGGACAAGGTTTGACAATGATGTAGAACGGTTTTCAAACCTGGAAACCGGACAGCAGACCACCATTGATGCTCCGCTAACCATGGAATTGTGCACCGAAGCTGCAAAATATGTTAATCCAAATGCGAAAGAACTATTGGACATCGGTTGCGGTGCAGGTAACTACACTTTAAAAATGCTCAGCAAGATCCCGGACCTGAACTGTACTTTAAATGACCTGAGTCTTCCGATGCTGAAAAAAGCAAAAGAAAGGGCTGGTGCGCAGACTAAGGGCAATGTTGTTACCATACAAGACGACATGCGAAACCTTGACTTGCCTGAAGCTCATTTTGACATTGTACTGGCTGCTGCCACATTTCATCATTTACGTGGTGATGCAGATTGGGAACTTGTTTTCAGTAAGATCTACAAAACACTGAAGCCCGGTGGCAGCATCTGGATCTCAGACCTGATCGCCCATGATGCCGCACCAGTCAGCAAACTCTTTGAAGATAAATATGGCGCCTATCTGGAAACCCTGGGCGGCCCGGAATACCGTCAGAAAGTATTTGATTATATTGCTTATGAAGATACTCCACGCTCGCTGAACTACCAGTTAGAACTGTTGAAAAAAGTGGGATTCAGGGCCACAGAAGTCTTGCACAAGAATTCTTGTTTCGCCGCATTTGGGGCGATAAAATAGAATCCTTTAAGGAATCACTGCATTGAAAATGATATGGGAAGGTTGTATTTCACCCTTACAGCTTTCCCGTTCTGAATGCCGGGCACCCAAGCTGGTGAATTCCGGATCGCTTTCACTGCTGCTTCATCGCAGCCATAGCCCAAACCCCGAACTACCATTACATCGGCAACAGAGCCATCCTCCTGTATCACAAAAGACAGGTATACCTTTCCGGCAATATGTTTGTCGTAAGCTTCAGCTGGATATTGGAGCGCATCCCTCAGATATTTTGCAAAACCCTCCATTCCACCTTTAAACTGTGGAGGTGAGTCGATTTTAGGCTGATACCCCTGACCTGTTTCTCACTGCAGGTATGCAGGCTTAAATTTTTTAACGGCCACTACTCTAAAAATATCCGGATCCGTAACGGCATATATGAGCTCTATTGTATCATCTACATTAAGGTAGTGAGCTGGATTGCCAATTGTTTTTGATAGTATCTTGTGGTTGGCATGAAATTCCAGTCTGGCGACCAGTTTATATTTGTTCCATCGGCGGCCGGAACGTTTTTTAAACACCTCTGTGACCCTTCCATAAGTAGTCATCCCTTCCCTGGCGAGCAATCCCTTCTCATAGCCGGACCGTAGCTTTGAGATTCCAAAAATCGCAGGCAGCCAGATCAGAAATACAATACCTGGAGTAAAAGCTGCTTTCCAGGGATGCTGGTTCCAAAGTTTAAAAAAAGTCAGCAGGATATGCAGCGCTATGGCACATGTACCGGCAAAAACAAAAAAGCCTGCAGAGACAATCACTTTAGCATATATCCCTGTAATGCAGCTTGCGATCATCAGGATCAAAAGCACAACAGCGCCGATTGTTTTAGTCTTTGTGTTTGAAACGGGTTTCGAAATTTCCTTCTTATCTTCAATGATCATGAGCGCGTATTTTAAAGCAATAATAATAAAAACACAAAACCGTTAAGGTGCCATCTGTTAAAATCCTGCTATATTTATTGAAATATAGTTAATGCTCAAAAAAACTAAACAGGATGAATCATTCCGAACAAATAAACCTGCTGTTGCTCAAGCTGGAGAACCTTCAGGTCAGAAATGAAGGTTTTGCAGCAGAGATCAAAGCACTCAAACAAGAGATCAGGTCATTGCAATCGCGAGATACTGCAACCGCAGAAACTGTTCTTGATATACCCCTGCCTCAGGCAGAACGAACACCTGTTTTTTCACAGCCGGCAGCTTCAGCACAAACAAGCTTTAGTGATAAGTTTAAACGGGAGAACCTCGGAAAATCCGATTTTGAGAAGTTCATCGGTGAAAACCTGATCAGCAAGCTGGGTATCCTGATCCTGATCCTTGGCGTAGGTGTTGGCGCAAAATACGCCATCGACCATGACATGGTCAGTCCCCTGACCCGGATTGTGCTCGGCTACCTGGTGGGTATTTGCCTGATGGCATTTGCTATAAAGCTTAAAGCTAAATACGAAGGCTTCTCTGCTGTACTGGTAAGCGGCGCCATTGCCATTATGTATTTCATCACCTATGCAGCATACGATTTTTATACGCTGATCCCCCAGACGATGGCCTTTGGGCTGATGGTGGTATTCACCTCCTTCGCAGTCGTTGCCGCCACTCAATACAACAAACAGATCATTGCACATATTGGTCTGGTTGGTGCATATGCGGTGCCTTTTTTACTGAGTGACGGATCCGGAAAAGTAGTGGTTTTGTTCAGTTACATGACCATCATCAACACTGGCATCCTGGTTCTGAGCTTTAAAAAACACTGGAAACCACTATTTTATGTCTCTTTTGGGGTAACCTGGCTGATCTTTCTGGCCTGGCGTCTTGATCTGGGTTCGGACGATAACCACTTCAATACTTCCTTGTTGTTCTCCGCACTTTTCTTTATGATATTCTATGTGACCAACCTGGCATACAAAGTCAATAAAGCAGAAACTTTTGCCTTTGGGGATGTGGTCGTTATCCTGCTGAATTCGTTCATCTATTATGGAATAGGGTATTTTGTTTTGTCTGAAAACAAAACCGGCGCTGAACTGCTGGGCATATTTACACTCATCAATGCCATTGTCCATTTCATAGTCAGCCTCATCATTTATAAAAAGAAGCTGGCCGATAAAAAGCTCTTCTACCTGATTTTAGCCATGGTGATCACCTTCATTACAATGGCGGTTCCGGTACAGCTCAATGGTGGCTGGGTTACAGTATTCTGGGCTATAGAAGCAGCAGTTCTGTTTTATCTTGGCCGTGAGAAGAAGATCACCATTTACGAAAGGCTGTCTTTCCCGCTGATATTCCTGGCTTTTTTTAGTCTGCTGCAAGACTGGACCGAATATTTTAAGCCTTTTGAGGATACACCGGAAACGATAAAACCCATTCTGAATGTTGGTTTTCTGACGGCCTGTATTTTCATTGCAGCCTTTACCTGGATGCTCAGCATCAGCAGAAAGCAAATCGACGACCCGCAAAGACCGGTAAAGATCGATCGGATACTGACCTTTGCCATCCCTTCCATCCTGATGCTGGTCGCCTACATGACTTTCAGGATCGAGATTGTCAAATATTTTGATGGAAGACTGCTGCAGACTCAAATAAGGCTCAATCCTTCACAAAAAACGGATTATCCATCATTTGCGTCCAACTACGATTACGAATTGCTGAAAACAGCCTGGATCTTTATCTACAGCTTGTTCTTTGCCGCTGCGCTGACCCTGTTCAACCTGAAAAAGCTTAGGAATGAAAACCTGGCAACAGCGAATATCGTGATCAGCCTGCTGGTTATACTGGCCTTCCTGCTACAGGGCTTATACAACTTAAGTGTACTGAGAGACAGTTACCTGCTTCAGGGCAATAAGTATTTCATCAGCGGCCCGGTCAATATTGTAATCAGGTATGTTTCGCTGGCATTTTTAGCCCTGCTCCTGCTCATGTGCTACCGCCTGAGCCGCTCAGAATTATTGAAACAAAAGCTTCGCAGTGCATTTGACTATTTACTGTACATTTCACTGCTTTGGGTACTGAGCAGTGAACTGATCAATATCATTTCCCTCTCAGGTTTAGATGGCAGCTACAAACTCGGACTCAGTATCTTATGGGGCGTATACGCGCTGTTCCTGATCAGTATGGGCCTGGCAAAAAAGAAAAAACACCTGCGCATAGGGGCCATCGTACTCTTCGGCATCACGCTGGTCAAACTCTTTTTATATGACATTGCTTACCTCGATACCATCGCAAAGACCATTGTTTTTGTGTCTCTGGGTGTACTGCTGCTCATTATTTCTTTCCTTTACAACAAGTACAAACATTTAATTACTGATGATGCTAAAGCTGAAGACTAACCTTTTTTTACTGTGCATGATACTTGTTCAGGGGTTAAGCGCGCAAACGGACAGTTATAAATATAAACGCGCGATCAGCGGAGTGACCGCAACCTGGCACACACTGCAGTTGCCGGACCAGATGCTAAAGCACATACAGCCAGGTTTTGGAGACCTCAGGATCTATGGAATCAACGGGAAAGATACCCTTGAGGTCCCTTATATCTTAAAACAGAGGGCCGATAAGATCAGCAGCACTGAAATTGATTTTAAACAGCTCAACCAGTCGGTGAATGAAAACGGATATTATTTCACCTTTCAGTCGCCCGCGGCAAACACCATCAACCAGATCGTCCTCAGTTTTAAACAGGCAAATTTCGATTGGAAAACAAATCTGGAAGGCAGCAATGACAATAAAGAATGGTTTAAGATCCTGAACAATTACCGGATTTTGTCGATCAAAAATAGCGATACTGATTATGAATTTACCAGATTAAACTTTCCGGATGCCAAATTTCAATACTTCAGAATCTTGTTGAAAAGCCCTGTTCAGCCGGTATTGGTGTCCGCCAAAATTGCGAAAACAGACACCGTTAAAGGCGTCTATAAAAAAATCAGTCACAGGCCGCTCAGGATCACAAAAGACGCCGTTACAAAGGCAAGCACAATTGATGTCAGTTTAGATGGCCTGGTCCCGGTTTCCTACCTGAAGATCAATGTCCAAAGCGATTTCGATTTTTACAGGGCGGTCAAAATTGAATACGCGACCGACAGTTTTAAAACAGACAAGGGAATTCAATACAATTATTCAGACTTATATGAGGGCAACATCACCTCTTTGGAAAAACCTGAGTTCAATTTTGACAACACCACCGCTTCAAGATTACGGATCACCATTCAAAACAATGACAACAAGCCTTTACGCATCAGGGATCTGGAACTGAAAGGCAATATCTACGAGTTGATAGCCCGCTTTGATGACCCAAAATACACCTATGCCCTGTTGTATGGAAACCCGGATGTCGCGGCGCCAAGTTACGACATCGAAAAATTTGAGCAGAAAATCCCGGCTAATGTAAGCGCTATCGTTGTCGGTGAGCAGCAAAACAACCCCGCTTATATCATAAAAACTGAAAAACCTTTATTTGAGAATAAAGCCTGGCTTTGGGGATTAATGGCCGTCATCATTATTCTGCTGGGTTGGTTCTCTTTTAAAATGCTGAAGAACTCTTCTGGCAGCTAAGGTTTTGAATTTTATTTTACTTTCTTTACGGAAAGTTTTAACCCATTTAGTTTAATTTATTCTATTACGTTCCATGAAAAAGTGGTTTCAGTCCAATTATATTCATTTTGTGATCATTGCCATTTTTCTGGCTTTGTGCCTCATTTACTTTAGTCCAGCAATGCAGGGCAAAGTACTTTACCAAAGTGATGTGATGGAAGCCCAGGCCATGTCCAAAGAGATCATGGATGTAAAAGCCCAAACCGGGACAGCTCCGTTGTGGACAAATTCCATGTTCGGCGGAATGCCTGCTTTTCAGATCTGGGCCAGATATCCGGGAAACATGACTACCTATGTAATCGATTTTCTGAAAAATGTATTTCCAGATCCTGTTGACACCATTCTATGTTTTTTTCTGGGATCTTACTTCCTGCTGAATGTATTGAAAATGAAACCCTGGCTGGCAGCGGCGGGCGCGGTTGCCTTTACGTTCAGTTCCTATAACTTCATTTACATCTTGGCAGGCCATAGCAACCACGCCATGGCTATGGCTATTTTTGCACCTGTCCTGGGTTCGATCCTGCTGACTATGCGGGGCGGAAAATATCTGTTGCCCGGCAGTGTGCTCACCGCCTTCTTTTTAGCACTGGAGATCAGGACAAACCACGTCCAGATGACCTATTACTTGTTCATCATTATCCTGATATTCATGCTGATAGAACTCTACCATGCTATTTCCACAAAGCAGGGTAAAACATTTTTTAAGGCGGTTGCCTGCCTGGCTGGAGCAGTCCTGCTTGCGGTGGCCATCAATGCCGGCTCGCTTTGGTCAACCTGGGAATATGGTCAGGAGTCCATCCGCGGCAAGTCAAACCTGACGCAAAAAGGACCAAACGCAAGTTCGGGCCTAGACAGGGATTATGCGTATCAGTACAGTCAGGGCGTCGGTGAAATATCAACCTTCCTGGTTCCAAATATGTACGGCGGCGCTTCCAATGACAAATTCCCTCCGGGAGAATCTGAAGTTGCCAAAGCACTGGTTAAAAACGGAATGGACCAGGGGCAGGCTCAGCAGATCGTAGATCAGCTTAATCAGGGCGGTGCATTAAGACCTTACTGGGGAGACAAGCCAAGCACCGCGGGCTCATGGTACTTTGGCTCCATTGTCATCTTCTTGTTTATCCTCGGCCTTTTTATTGTGAACAACCGGTTTAAATGGTGGATCGCAAGCACTTCTTTTCTTTTTATCTTTCTTTCCTTCGGCAGGAATTTCCCACTGGTATCAGATCTGTTTTTTGACTACGTCCCGATGTACAATAAGTTCAGATCTGTTGATTTCGCATTGGCAGTACCTGCGTTTCTGTTTCCTTTGCTCGCTTTTTTAGCTTTAAAGGAACTCATTGACCAAAAAGACAAGCGTAAAGAACTTCCCAAAAAACTCCTGCATTCGTTTTACATTACTGCCGGGATATTATTGCTGATCCTGTTCGTTCCCGGTGTTTTATTTGATTTTAAGACCGCGTCGCACCAGGAATTTCTCGCACAGCTTACTCAGGCCTTTGGCGGCAATTCAACAGTTGCAAGCGCCATTGGTGAAGGCCTGGTCGGCGATAGAATAGCACTTGCACGTGCAGATGCGCTGCGCTCACTGATCTTTGTCAGCATAGGATTTGGCACGCTCTGGTTCATGATGAAGTCAAAAATAAAAACGGAAGCAGCCGCCATCATTTTGGGCGTTGCTATACTCATCGACATGTGGGCCGTAGACCGCAGGTATTTAAATAACAGCAATTTTTATGACAAATACCAACTGAAGCAGAATTTTCAGCCGACAACCGCAGATCAGCAGATTATGGCAGACCCTGCGCTCAACTACCGCGTAATTGACCTTTCCAGGGGATCGCAGAGCAATCCTTTTTTTGATGCTTCAGCTTCCTACTTTCACAAATCTGTAGGCGGAAGACATTCAGCAAGGCTGCAGCGCTATGACGAAATGGTCAGCACACAGTTTAATGGCAAGATCAACGAACCAATCCTGGATATGCTCAACACGAAGTATATCATTGCAACTGATAGCGCCTCTCCGGTACCGAAAGCTGTGCGGCGTCCAACTGCTTTGGGCAATGCCTGGTTTGTAAAGGATTTGAAAGTCGTAAAGAACGCAGACGAGGAAATGGAAGCCATCGGCAATTTTGATCCGAAAACGACTGCCGTTGTGGAGAAGACCAATTTTATGGCAAATGCGTACATTTCAAAAACCCCTTTTAAAACCGGCAAGATCGAATTGCTCAGCTACCATCCGGATCACATGAAGTATAAATATGAACTCGACGGAGATGCCAAAGCCATATTCTCCGAGATTTGGTATGACAAAGGCTGGAATGCATATGTGGATGGTAAGAAAATTAATTATTTCAGGGCCAATTATATCTTGAGGGGGGTTTGTTTAGGAAGGGGAAGCCATATCCTGGAATTCAAGTTTGAGCCCGCTTCTTATCTGGTTGGAGACAAGATCTCAATGGTAAGTTCCATATTACTGGTTCTTGCCGGGGGCCTTACGTTATACAGGTTGAGGAAAAAAAAGTAGAATAAACTCAACGACCCTGGTCGCATTCTACCCTGCTTTTGTCACTATTGCCCGTTTATCTGAGCACCAAAACCCACTAAGTTTGTTTTAAGTAGAGAATCCTAAGGTTCGTTTAAACATCTTAAAATTAGTTATGAGAAAAGTAATCGTTCAGGAATTTGTAACCATAGACAACTTCGCGGCTCAACAAGACAAAGGATTAGGTTTTATGCCCCAAACGGCACCGAATGACCAGGAAAATACTGCAGAAAAAAACCAGCTGCGTTTTATAGAAACACTGGATACCATGATCATGGGCCGAAACACTTATGAAATGTTCAGGCAATACTGGCCTTCGGCGACCGAAATCATCGCACCTAAACTAAATGCGCTTAAGAAGATCGTTTTTTCCAGCACACTTGATGAGGCGCCATGGGGAGATTTTGAGCCCGCTACCCTGAGTTTTGTTGATGCCAGAGAAGAGATCGCACGGCTTAAAGAATTGCCCGGAAAGGACATCGTTATTTGGGGCAGCCTGACCCTGGTACGATCCCTGTACGGCAGCGGTGTAATTGACGAATACTCGCTGATTATCTGCCCTGCTATCCTTGAAAAAGGAATCCGGTTGTTTACAGAGGGAAGTGCAATGAATGATCTTGAGCTGATTGAAACCAAAACTTTTACCCGTGGTTTTATCCAGCTTAGATATGGAATAACTCGTTCATAGAAAGGTTTACAGTCGCTCAAAGAGTTTCAGTGCGACAGAAAATTCACAGATTCAGAAAAAATATGTTAAATAAATTTGCATCGTACGATTTTAATCGTATGTTTGTTTTATGGAACCTAAAATAGAACCTTCAAAAGCAGAGTTAGACATATTGACCGTCATTTGGAAACATGGGCCAAATACAGTCAGGTTTGTGCACAACCAATTGTCACTGATCAAAGAGGTCAATTACACCACTACTTTAAAACAAATGCAGCTCATGGCTGAAAAAGGTTTGCTGACCAGAGATGAAAGCAGCATGACCCACATTTACAGTGCTGCCGAAGAACCAAGCAAAACCAAAAGCCATTTACTGGACAGGTTTGTGAACCACATCTATGATGGCTCAGCAGGGAATCTTGTGATGCAGCTGCTGGACAACAAGAATGCTTCGTCTGAAGACCTGAAGATCATCAGGGACATTTTGAACAAGCTGGATCAACAAAAATAACCATTATTAATCACCTGAATTATGGAACAGATCTTAAACACCATTTTACTTTACTCCCTGGCATTTGGCCTGGTACTGGCTTTACTGACAGGGCTTACGCTGGCACTTACCCGCTCAGCGAGTCCTATATTGCGCTACCGCATCCTGGTCACATTACTGGGTTTATTTACTGCGGGCATTGTTGCAACCGGGGTTTTTAAGCTCAACAGCCTGAACACTGCTGCACAAGCTCCCGGCGCTCAAATATTGCCTCAAAAGGAAACTGGCGCCCCAAATGTGGTCATAACAGACAGGGATCCATTAAGTGCTGTTACTAAAGACCTGATCACATTGAGCAGGGATTTTATGGACAACAACGCAAGGACCATCGCGCTCATCTGGCTATTCATTGTCCTGGTCAAAAGCATCAAACTCAGCAGCAATCTGTTTGAACTCCACTATCTGAAAACCCGGAAAATATATCCGGCAGGCAGACACTGGGAGGACCAGGTATTGAGATTGTCCAGACAGATGGGCTTGAATAAAGCTGTCGGGATCGTACAATCCGGCCTGACGCAGGTACCGCTTGTCATCGGGCATTTTAAGCCTGTGATCCTGATTCCTCTGGGTATGATCACTGCCATCAGACCAAAGGAAATAGAAATGATGATACTGCATGAGCTGGCGCACATCAAACGGATGGATTTCCTGGTCAATATGTTGCAGCATGTACTGGAATTGCTGTTCTTCTTCAACCCTGCAGTGTTGTGGACTTCGGCAATGATCCGCAAAGAAAGGGAAAACTGCTGTGATGAAATGGTATTGCAAAATGCAGATGAAAAATACAGCTATATCCAGGCGCTGCTGTCGTTTAAGGAATACCAGTTAAACGTCCCTGCCTATGCCATGGCATTTGCCAAAGAAAGCAATCTGATCACAAGGGTAAAACGTATGGTTTACCGAAAAAATGTCACACTGAATTCTATTGAAAAGGGTTGCATGCTGATCGCTGTAATGCTGCTCTGCAGTTTTAGCGTACTCCGCTCGACAGACTCTGCTGTTCAGCCTGTTAAATTTCAGGATCCTGTTGTGAAAAAAGAAAAATCCACGGCCAGACCTGCAGCTGCAACGCAGAAACCTGCTTCCCCAAAACAAAAGAAGGAACGACCTGCCGCAAAAATCAGTCCTTCTGTAACCACAACAAAAGCCGGTGCTGCTGTTGAAGATAAGACCGAACCGGAAATCTCTGTAAGCATCAATTCAAACAGCAACACCGATACCAATGCCTCTGCCAATGTCTCTGTAAACATAGATCATAAGCTCGTCGAGAATTTTGCTTCGAACCTGACCTCAACGGTGCTCAGTGCCATAAATATGGCATTAGACAGCAGTCTGCATTATTCATCGGTAACCCTTAACGCAGACCCGCAAGTGAAACTGAACCCTATAGCCACTCCAAACCCAAAGGTAAAGCTTTCGCCATTAACAAAAGTCGAAGCAAAGACTTCAGATCTGACCCAGGACCTGATCAAGGCGCTGGAAAAAGCAGGCATTGATACCAAAGGTGAGCGGTTCCGCTTCCACATCAGCAATAAAGAACTGACCGTAAATGGCAAAAAACAGACTGAAGCCCTAAAGAATGCTGTACTCAGGAATTTCCTGAAGTCTCCGGAAGACACGATTGATTTTTCATATAACCGTGATGGTAAATCGGTAAGTACAGTGAGCAGCTACCACACTAAATAAACAAAGACAAATATGACCAGCTCTTTTTTAAGGATGATTTTCATCCTCTGGATAACTATTGTCCCGATTTTAGCAACAGCCCAATCCAACCCTGCTCAAAAAAAAGATACTACGGCACATAAAACTGATACCCTGAAGAAACCGGTAGACCTTAAAGAGGTGAAGATCAGCGGAAAAAAAAGTTTTATAGAACACAAAATAGACCGTACCGTGGTCAACGTTGATGCCCTGATCTCCAATGCGGGCAGCAACGCGCTGGAGGTTCTGGAGAAAGCCCCGGGGGTGATGGTGGATCAGGATGGAAAGATCAGCCTGAAAGGCCAGCAGGGTGTAGTCGTACTCATCGACAACCGCCCTACTTACCTGTCAGTAGCCGCGCTGGCCGCCTACCTGAAATCACTTCCTTCGGGCAGTATCAGCCAGATTGAACTTATTCCCAATCCCCCCGCCCGCTACGATGCGGCCGGGGGCGCCGGGGTCATCAACATCCGCACGAAGAAATCAATGATCAGCGGCTGGAACGGATCTATAAATATGGGTGCAGGGTACTCTCCGAATTGGCGGCACAACGAGAGCATCGATCTGAACTACCGCAAAAATAAATTCAATTTATTTACCAATCTCGGTTACAATAAAACCGATACCAAGAGGGATCTGGACATCAACCGCTGGTTTTACGATCAGGACCAGCAGCTGACTTCAGCTTTTATGCAAAGTACGGTGTTCCGCAACAGGAACAAAACGCCAAATGTCAAAGCAGGCATGGACTTCTACGTCAGCGAAAAGACCACGCTGGGTTTCGTCTTTACCGGATCCTACAACAAAGGCCGCAACCGGAAAGAAGTGACAGCTGCTGCGACAGGGCCTGCCGGACAAACGGATTCATTGATCAGCGCACTGAATTCAGAACGTTCGAAACTGAACAGCAACGGAATCAATTTCAATTACAGCCATAAGTTTGACAGCCTGGGCCGCGAGCTCAGCTTTGATCTTGACCACATCAGGTATAGTGCCAGAACGGACCAGTCGTTTGCCAACAGGATCTTTAATACGGCAAACAACAGTACCACGACTGAAGACCTGCTGGCTGAACTTCCTTCAGACATTGCCATTTATTCAGCAAAGGGCGACTACGAGCAGCCTCTGGCACATAAAGCCAAATTCTCGGCCGGGGTGAAGGCCAGCTTTGTGAACACCGATAATACTGCAGATTATTTTATCCGTCAGGAGGATGCGCTGCTGGTAGACAACGAAAAGACCAATCATTTCCGGTACAAAGAAAACATCAACGCTGCCTATGTGAATTTCAGCAAGGAATGGGAGAAATGGAGTGTACAAACCGGGCTGCGGATGGAACAGACCAATATGAAAGGACACCAGCTTGGCAATGGGTTACGCCCGGATTCCTCCTTTTCACAGCACTATACCAATCTATTTCCAACGGTTTATCTTTCCTACAAACTGGACAGCGCCAAAAACAAACTGACATTATACTATGGGAAACGGGTCAGACGACCTTACTACCAGGACCTGAACCCCTTTATTTTCTTACTGGATAAGTTCACCTACTTTGCCGGCAACCCTTACATCAGGCCGGAGTTTGCCCACAAGATCGATCTCAATTTTAACCACAACAACAAGATCAGCATTGATCTTTTTTACAACGTTACCTCTTCGAAGATTTCCGAAGTCATCGAGCAGGAAAAAGGCATTTTCATCAGCAGGACGGGAAATATCGGGAAGATGCATTTTTACGGGGGTTCCGTTAACCTGAACCTGAAAGCAGGAAACTGGTATACGTTAAATATGTACAGTGAAGCCGTCAAAATTGATTTTAGCGGCTTGCCCGGCAATGAGGATAATACGGTACAGAGCTTTTACTTTTATGTCAGTCCAAATAACCAGTTTAATTTTGGAAAGGGATGGAGCGGAGAACTGAGTGCCATGTACGTAACACCCAACCAAAGTGCGCAGTTCAAAACGAAAGTGCTTTACAACATCAACACAGGTATACAGAAGAAAATCCTCGGAGATAAAGGTACCCTGAAATTTACTTTACGTGATGTGCTGAACCGCTTCCGGCCGCAGGGTGAAATACTCAACATTCCACAGACCCGGGCCACTTACCGCAATATTTTCGACAACCGGATAGGCCTCCTCTCTTTCAGCTACAGTTTCAGTAAGGGGGCTTCCGTAACAAAGAAGCGCAATACAGGCGGAGCCGGAAACGAGGTGGAAAGGGTGAAAAACTAATCGTCAGGGGGATTGCTGAAGCTTCAGTTTCATCAGACCGGCGGCTTTGGTATATCCCCCTTCCCCGCCATCTACAAAATGAATGTGGCCATCGTCCATATCGCGCACATAGCAAGACATAACAGACTCGCGGCTGACATACAAACCGTAAAAGATTTCCCCCCGCTCTTCCAGTTTACTTAAAGCGGCCTGGAGCTTACGTCTTTGTGCTTCCGTACCAGATATGACTGTATTTATTTTACCGTCGATAACAAGCGTATCTGACATTTCTATCAGGCTCCGCAGATATTTCCGGCCTGTTCGGGTTTTAAAATAAAGATAACCCAGTACCGATTTAAACCACATCCCCGCCATCCTGAATGGACTGGCATATCCTGCTACCGCACGACGCTCCGTCCTGAACTTATTAAAGGTAGTGGTCAATTTGAGTTTTGGCAGCGATATCGGCTGCCGTTGTTCAGGTGTACCATAAATGTTATCAATTTGCTGCATGACCTTTTTTAAAGCAAGGGCCTGCGAAGTTCCCCCGGCCGAAACAGCCAGCAGGGTTACAATTTCATCACGCTGCATCGGAGGAGGGATCTTGTCCCATCTGCACTGCATTCCGTTCAGGTCGAGTTCATCATTGGCAGCTTCAGTTTCCTCCAGCAGATAATCCTCGCCTTTGATCACTTTTTCCGCATAACTGAGGCCGTTGCCCAATAGCACCGGAATGACAAAAGCCCCTGAACAGTTAAACTTGCTGATACGCAGTTCTTCACCCCTCCCGTAGATGTCAGATACAGGTAAAGTGCCGACACGAAGGTCGAGGTCAAAGCTGTTCATCGTATTGTCTTTATACAACCGCAGCGCCTGGAGCGCCTTCCCGGCTACAGCAGATGGAACGATAAAAGTAGCCCCGTCACCGCCAAAGAAAAAAGGGATGGTAATCCCCGCCTTGAATACAATGTTCAGCACAGCAACAATACTGCCTGTAGCTACCAGGTTAACGGTTTCATGCATTCCGCCGAGAACGGCCGCCGTTGAATTTCTGATGTCAGTAAGGATCACATGCCAGTCCCCGGGTATGTCAAAAAAGAGTTCCTGTTTTGTAAAAAGATCAGGCAGCGAGAGATAATTTACCGGCAGGTCCGAGTAAAACTGATCGTTGACCTTCATAAGAATGACATGCTCCTCATCCAATAAATGCAGCGGCCAAACCACTCATCAAAAGACGGGGCTGTAAGAAAGCCATGCTCGCCTTTGGCATAAATGTGCAGACCTGCCGGAACGCCTTTACTTTTAAGCGCCTGGTAAAACTCCAGGCTATTGGCCACAGGGACAACCTGATCAGCATCTGAATGGACCAGAAAAGTCGGCGGGGTCTCCTTACTCACCTGCAATTCGGAAGAATAATAAGTAACCTTTTCCGGGGATGGCCCTGAGCCAAGATAGTTGTCCCTGGAACCTCTGTGCCCTATCCCATCCGTAAAACTGATGACCGGATTGATCAGCAACATAAAATCCGGACGCAGACTTGTGTTGTCTTTGTTCTCCATCTTTGGATCGTTGAAATGTGTTCCCGCTAAAGAGGCCAAATGCCCGCCAGCCGAATAACCCATAATGCCGATTTTACCCGGATCAAGCCCCCACTTTTTTGCGTGCCCCCTTACCATCTTAATGGCTTGCTGGACATCCTGCAATGGACCAATGGTCTTATCCTCCATGGTTTTGTCATTGGGCAGACGGTACTTTAAAACAAAAGCAGTAATACCCAGCTTATTAAAAGCCCTTGCCGCATCACTTCCTTCTCTTTTTGTCAGCAGGACATGGTAGCCGCCGCCAGGACAAATGATCACCGCAGTACCATTGGAGGCATTCTGCGGAATGAAGGCAGTGAGGGTTGGAACGGATACGTTAAACGTAAGCGAATCAACCAAAGCGTCTGCCTTATGTTCCTCAGCATCTTTAACCGATTTTGAATTTGGGATTTTACCCTCCGGATATAACGGGAACTGGTGTTGTGCAGCAGCCTCAGCTGCAAAAAAAAGCGAGAATAAAATGGACAGGTTTAATAAGGTTTGCTTCATTGATGTGTTTTTGAATCTTAAAGATAACATCATAAAGCAAGCTTCACAATAATATTATTTCCCCGGATAAGCATCCAGCAGCTTTGTGAGACGAACCAGCTGATCCGGATATTTAGCCGCAAGATTGACACGCTCTGCCGGATCCCAGGACAAATTAAAAAGTTCGATAGTAGTCTGCTCTTTCTCCTTTCTTCTTCTCAGTTTCCACGCTCCATCCCTGACCACCTCAGGAGTTCCGTTAATGTAGTAGATCGGTTTATGCGTCCCGTTATATTTTGCATCAGTGAGCATACCTGCCACGGACTGTCCGTCAAGCAGCCGGCCTTCCGGCAATTTTGAACCCGTCCATTCTGCCAACGTCGGCAAAATATCCAGGCAGGAGAAAGGTGTGGTCAGCACTTTGTTCCTGAGCGTATGGCCTTTCCAGTAAATGATAAACGGAACGCGGTCACCCCCCTCATAAGTATCAAATTTCGCTCCCCTAAAGATCCCGCTTGACCCTGCGTGATACTGCCTGGTCACCCCATCGGCATATACCCGGGCCGGTATATTGACCCAGGGGCCATTGTCGCTGGAAAACACAAAGATGGTGTTATCGGCCATTCCCTTAGCTTTTACCTCAGACCAAAGCCTTGCCAGGCTTCTGTCCAGTTCTTCAATGATGTCACCATACTCACCACCATCAGAATGAATTTTTCTTGACTTCTTAGCCGCATAGGCAATAGGCAAATGCGGCATGTTGTGCGCCAGGTAAAGAAAGAAAGGCTGCTTTGCCGATTGCTTTTTGACAAAGCCAATGGCTTCATCAGTGTAAAGATCGATCAGCGCACTGTCAGCTGGCTTGTAGATCACCGGTGTCTGGTTTCGAAAGATCTTAATCGTCGTATCTGTATTGACATAAGGAGCACGGTAGTCATGACTGTACAGCATCCCATAAAAATATTCAAAACCCTTGGCATTAGGCATCATATTCTGTTGATCACCAAGATGCCATTTACCGACCATTCCTGTTTTGTGTCCTGATTTCTTCAGCATTTGCGCAATAGTCACCTCCTCTTCAGGAATTCCCCTTTTTGCTCCCGGACCGAGTGGAAACAGTAAATCCATCCGGTCGGCATACCTGCCGGTGAGCAGTGATGCACGTGAGGGTGTGCAAATAGGTGAGGTGACCACATAACTGTTGGCCTTCACGCCCTCCCTGGCAATGCTATCCAGAAACGGCGTCTTGATCAGCGGGTTCCCATAGCAGGCCAGATCTCCATAACCGAGATCGTCAGTTAACACAAAAATAATATTTGGACGGCGCTGACCATAAGTCAGCGCCGTCAGAGATATCAGCAATAAAGTAATATACAGTTTTCTCATTTTGCCTTGCTGGTTCTGGCAAGTTCCAGCCCTTTAGTAGTCGTGTAATACTTCGCGATCATATTAGGCACCTCCCAGGCAGGCATATTCCCCATCTTCACATACTCCAGAAATTTCTCTGTCACATGTGCAAAATGGGCTTCATGCCCTTCTTTATATTTTTCTGGTATAACGACCTCCCATCCTTTAGCCAGTTTTTTTAGCGTCACACCTGGAAACTTATCTTGTACCGATTTGAACTTTGCAGTAAGCATTGTCTCATAAGCGGTGTCTGCCTTTCCTGCTTGTTCAATATACAATGCGGGTTTGTATTGCTGCTCAGCGCCCTGCTTTATGATCAGATTGGCTTTAGTACCGCGCATGATAGAATAATGCGTATCGCCCGTTCCCTCAGGTGCCTTATATGCCCATTTCACAGATACTTTGGCATGTACGCCACGAAGCGTGTAATTGATCTCACCGTTAGAAAACACATTCAGCACACTGTCTTTTACGATGTCTTTCTTCAGGTAATCAGGAAAACTGCTGAGCTTAGTAATGGCAGTAAATTGGCTCAGCGTCATTTCTGTACTGCTGCGTTTGGCCGAATTTACCTGGATCTCTTTCTGATAATTTATGATCTGTTCAGGAAAACATTCCCACTGTACCAGATCGACCAAATGCGTAGTTACATCTACAATGCCTTCGCCCTCCTGGCTTACATCCATGAACCATGCCGGCCGCTTCAGCGGATTGCCGGACACAAACTTATAAAAATGGTGCACACTTTCCTTGGTTACCGCCGGGTTATCAGGTGTTCCTTTTTCCAGCGTGCCGAAGATATCCGGAATCATGGACAGCTCGCGCTGCAGCATGGTGCTGATCTCATAACGCTCAGTCATGATGTCGTACAATACCACTTTTTTTGCCGCTGCACTTTGAAAAGCTTGTTTCAAAACTTCAAAAGCCGCAGCGTCGATCACCATGGGTTTATCTGCCAGAACATGGAGTCCCGCATCGACTGACCTTTTGATGTAATCTGTTTTTTTCTGATTGTTACCTGCGAGCACTACGGCATTGCCCGCCTTGTCAGCCAGCATCTTTTCAAAATAATCAGCACCTTTATACACCTCTTCTTTCCATTTTGTAGGATCATCCGGACGGCTGTTGTACTGATCTATCATTTTCAGGTGCGATGTCAGCTCCTCACCTTCAGGGGCGTAAACATGCACTACCGAATCTACCTGGGGGTACATCGATTTTTGTACCAGTGCAGCATGGAAGTGTCCGGGATCCAGTGTAATCAGCCTGATCATTTGATTGGTATTTTTTTCATCCTGTGAATCTTCACATCCTGCAAGCGCCAGCAGCGCCAGTATCAACAATTTTGATTTCATATCAGGCTTTCTTTTTAATATAATTGGTTCCGTACGGATAACGCTGAGGTCTTGACAATAATTTATTGGCCTCCACATTATCTTTGAAGATTTCCTTTTTCGGATCCCAATATAGCTTTTGCCCGTTAAATTTCATAGCGGCATGTGCAACAAGGCATGCGCTGCATGAACGGTGCGCCACCTCGGCCGGGCTGATGGTCTGCTTTTTATTTTGGATACAATCCAGCCAGTTGCCATGCTGTTCGCGGCTTTCATATAAGTGAATCTCGTTCGGACCGATTACTGAAGTAAGTATTTTCGGATCACTGGCCGTCAGGGCTTTTAGTTTACCACCAGTTGCACCTGGATCTGAGGCAGTTACCGCCACATCACCCCTCGATACAAAGATCCAGCCGTCAGTTCCTTCAAAACGAACCCCGTTAGGATTTTTGCTGCTCATGAACATGTCTACACCTTTAGCATATTTTGCGTGTACCTCATAGTCGCCATGGACATTCCACAAACCATTCTTAGGAAACTCTGCAGTAGCAACTACTTCCAAAGGCCCCGTAAGCTCCGTATCCATTCCCCAATGGGCAATGTCGATGTGGTGCACGCCCCAGCCCGTGATCATGCCCGCTCCAAACTGTTCACAGCGCAGCCAGCCTCCTCTTGAATCGAAATCGGTCTGCGAGTGCACCCTGTCCAGGGTATAATAGATATACGGCGTCGATCCCAGCCACATGTCATAATTCAGATTTGCCGGAATTGGCATAGCACTCGTATTGCCTCCCGCCGGATCCGAAGGCAGCCCGACACGGACCGTATGGAGTTTACCAATTCTGCCGTTCCTGACCAGTTCGCATGCCTTTTTAAACTGCGGCCAGGGTCTTACAGACCGCTGCTGGCTTCCTAGCTGAAAAGTGACACCTGATTTACGTACGGCATCACTCATTTGGCGGCCCTCTTCTATAGTCAGTGATGTTGGTTTTTGCAGGTAAATGTGTTTACCGGCCATCGCAGCTTCAATCGCAGGTTGTGCATGCCAGTGATCAGGAGTGCTGATCATCACCGCATCAATATCTTTGTTCTCAAGCAGCGCATGGTAGTCGTCATAAGTCTTTACGTCAACGTAATCCGCCTTGCCTGTTTTTTTTGTGTACCAACTTTCGATCATTTGTTTCCCGCTTTTCAAACGGACGCTGTCAACATCGGCAATCGCCATGATGTGCGCAACATCATATTTGAAAGTCTCGGCAAGATCATGCGTACGTGCAATACGTCCACAGCCGATCTGGCCAATATTGATCTTATTGCTTGGCGCATTTTTTCCGAACACGGATGCCGGGACAATAGTAGGAAAACCTGTTAAAGCTACGCCTCCTACTACAGCGGTTTTCGCAGCTGTTTTCATAAACCCCCTGCGGTCATACATTGGTTTTTCGAGATTACTCATAATTATTTGGTTAAGATTTGTGTATACAGATTAATAATTTACCGGTGTGTCTCTTGATGTAGCGTATGCTTTTGCAAAATCAAGCTTTTTAGTCTGGGATGAAATGTATGCTATCCCCTGCAGGATATGTTTCACGAACACTGGCTCCTGATAATATTCCTTATTATGTCCAAGGGTAGTAATCCAGATGTTGCCCCCGTCAAATGTCTGATACCATGCTGCCGGATACAGATCTTTAAAAGGTGCCGAGAATTTGGCTACTTTAACTGTATCAGCATCTTTAGCCAGTGAATGCAGGTCATGCGCAATCATCACCTTGATGCCGGGATAAAGCTCCTTGGTAAAATAGCATTCATCACCCAGACTTCTTTCCCATACTTTGGGCAGGCCCTGCATACTCGGATGACCCGGATCGATGATCTTAACGCTGAACTTCTGATTTTTGGCATGCCATACAAATGTGCCGCCAATCATTTGTTTAAACCAGGTCCAGTTTCTTTCAGTACCAGTCACGGAATGGATGCCTACAAACCCGCCGCCTGCCTCAATGTATCTTCTGAAAGCCAGCCTTTGCTGGTCATCATTAAACACATCATTATTGGTGCTGGTAAAAATCAGCATTTTATATTTTTTGAGGTTGTCTTCGGTAAATATTGAAGGATCATCTGAAACATCTACACTGAACTTATGATCAGCCCCAAGCTTCTGCACACATTTTACTGCACTGGGAATGTTATCGTGGATAAACCCTTTCCCGTTCCTGGTATAAACCAAAACCCTGATTCCTTTGAGATCGGCCTGGTCAGGAGCTGCCTGTACCTCAACTGTTGCAAAGAGTAAAAAAAACATACCGAGCAATAAAAGCGTTTTTTGTCTGAAAAAATAGGTAGTCATCATTTGCGTTGTTTTTTACTGTTATTATTTATTTACTAATTTGACGGTTACTGAGGGGCTATTCGCAAAACTTTGCCATGCCGCCTCTGCCTTTTCTTTATTAAATTTACCATTAAATACCATAAACCTGTATTTAAGGATATAGTCACGGCCTTTAACAAGTGGCCAGTCTTTGTCTTTTGTAGGTGAGAAATTGGCGTATACATCCCCTCTGCCGTTCATCTTTTCAGGCCAGATCCGCAAGGGCTCGGGATAGTTATAATTGGAAGGATATGACATCATCACCGCACCGCCATAATCGCTGTCAAGGCTGCCCTGAACAATAACCCAACGTGCTTTTGATCCGTCAGCATCCTTGCGGGTTTTACCTTCAGACGTGAGTGTCTCACTATTGTTGTCGTTCCACTTTTCAGTAGCACGCCATCCCAGCCCTCCATAACGGTACTCTTTGAGCGTAACCGGGCTATCGCTGGCGCAGTTTAACTGGATTGTGATGTCTGCAATGTAATAATCCTGACCGGATTGCGGCTGATAAATCCTGACAGACTGCAGTTCGTTTAACGCCACTTTCTTTTCTCCGTTCTTTTTAAAAGCGACATGCTCGTGCAGCGTCTGGTAATCCGCATAGACAGCACCTTCGTTCACAGACACAAAATTGGCAAACTTAACAGTTCCTTTCTTGTCTTTAAGGTTCCAGAAATCGATCATCTCCCCTTCAAACATCACATGTGTCCAGGGGTTCCACAGGCCATAGTGGTGATAATGATCAGGCGCATTGATCCGGGTGAGCAGCTGTCCGTGTGGCGTCCACAGCGGATGAATGAAGCCGCTTCTTTTGAATGCTGTGTCCACTCCTTTGGGCGGATACATGGTCTTGAAATTATACTGCAGTAAATTTTTATTATTGGCGCTGACAATCAGCGCTCC
The DNA here is from genome assembly GCF_030244015.1 of Pedobacter ginsengisoli. Taxonomy (GTDB): domain Bacteria; phylum Bacteroidota; class Bacteroidia; order Sphingobacteriales; family Sphingobacteriaceae; genus Pedobacter; species Pedobacter ginsengisoli. The sequence continues at coordinate 107,901 of NZ_JASSYX010000001.1, read as the reverse complement.
GTTTTCTGTAACAGTTTTGATGTGGTCAGCTATTTTAAGCGGAATTCCTTTTTCAAGTTCAAAAATCCGCTTTGCTGTAGCACCTTGTTCCTGCTTCAGCATCCAGTATAAAATCCGCTGCCCCTTGTTTTCAATTTGGCAGGCCACGGGGACCCGCCTGCCATTCTTTACTTCAACCAGACTGATCACTGAATCAGGAAGATAGGTTATTTTATCCAGCTGAATGCTCAGCGGCATATCTAAGGACTGATTGTCTTTTTTCTGCATCACTTCGAGCACAGCGATCTTTTGTGCAGATGCAGCTGAAAATGCGAAAAAAAATACAGTGAGGGCCACGGCTATTTTAAATTGTTTGTTCATACTTCCTGGTTTACTTTTACGAATATATACATGCGTCTGTACAAAATTACCTGGTGAATACTCCGGCCTCATGAATGTTCACATTCACAGAAGTAGATGTGTAGTCATTTTTATAGATATGCTTGAAATACCTGAACGACCTTGGCCTTGTCAGGTCTGCATACACAGGTTTTGCGGTCTGTGGACTGCTGGTGCTAACTGTGGGCGTATTGGCGATGACAAAGTCACCAAGCGTCTCCCAGTCGGTACCATTGTTGCTGATAAGGATCTCCAGTGTTTTTAAAGGGTTCGTATTTCTCTGGTAGAAATAAAAACCTTCTACATCCTCCACAACCTTTTGCATATCCACAATTACCCAATGCGGATATTTGTTACCGGACACAATTTGGTTGACATATAAATTGGTCACATTACCATCTATCAGATTGACTGCATAACGCTTATTTGCCACATCTTCACTTGATGCCGTGATTGTCCAGCCCGTTTTACTGACTTCGAATGGAGCACCCTTGATCTTCACAGTTTTATAATTTGTATAGAAACTATCTATCGCCAACGGCGACGGAAGGTATTTTGTCCTGTAGGTAAAAGTAGTCGTTGAATTAACATTTGGTAATACAGTACTTGGCGTATCCGAGGAAATCACGCGTTCATGATAATTGCCCGACAAATCTGTATAGCTAAGTTCTGATGAAACGGCTTCTTTATAAGAAACAGCGCCCCAATCTATCCTCGCGGTGTCATCACCGATGACAGAAGCCACATTCACGGGTCTGATCAAAATACTTTTTTGATAATTCTCGCCATACACATTTGCTACGACTTCTGTTTTAACAGATTTATTGCCATTACCGTCAAACGTAAAGATCTCAAACACGTAAGTACCTTCATTCATATTGTCCAGTTGCACATTTACGGTATCTGTTCCCCCTGTCCTTGTGATCGGAACGTTCACAGAATCCTTGCGGTTATTCCAGTAGACCAATGCCCTGTTGATCTTGGGATCGGCAAATATTACCCATGATAACTTCAATCTATTATTCCCTGGATGGATGCGCAGCGAATCCGGCCGGCCAGTGTATTTGATTGGCCCGTCTTTCGTGAAATCCGAATAAGTACTGTCCATCTTGCTGCAACTAAATATTAAACCAGCCAGTGCAATGAAAGAGAGGATGAGTATATTTTTACTTTGTTTCATAACATTCATATTTTAAAATCCTTGTTATCATAATCGTTTTATCCCCTATTCTCTTTTTCCCCAGAAAGTAAGTTCGCCTATATATATATAATCCAGGTAATCATAGGTCTCCAGTGTTTTAAACCGGATATACCTTACAGCGGGTGCATCTTCAGGGAATATGAAATCCTCGCCGGTAGTGCTGGCATACAGGTTATCTTCATCCGTATTGATACCAACTGGATTTCCGGACGGTTTAACAGATTCACAATCCATCAGCTTTACCCATCCTGACCAGCTGCCCTGTGGATCTGGGCTGTTACTTCCCCAGATTTCCCATTTTTTTGGAGCTCCGAGTTTGAAGGCATACGTGTTTGGCGGTCCCCTGTGGTAGAATTTATAACGGCTGAGTTTTGCTTTTACCTTCATATCAAATGTAAAATGCTGTGGCATGCCGGTACCTGGTTTGGTGTGTAATACGGAAACACCTGCCGGCCCGCTTACATCGTCCCAAATTTTATCAACCGTATTGCCGGCACCTGCATGGGGTTCGTAGGTGTCTGTTGGGAGATTGTAGGTTTGAAAAGGCTTAGGGATCAATTCTTCAAAAACCGGGGTTAGTTCGGTATATGCTGTATCTGAAACATTGCCCCAGCGGTCTCTTACAACTACCCCAAATTTTCGCTTTTCAGCCTCAAAACCGCGGGCAAAAAACTTACCTTCTTTAACCTTACTGTAGTAGGTGTCAACTTCGGTCATCTCCCCCGATGCATTAGGCGTGAACAGCGTCACGGCCATACTGGCTTCTCCCTGATTTTGGTAAGTAACAGATATTCCGCCAAAGGTCTCTTTGAACTGCAGCGTACTGAATACTTCCTGCAACGGAGGGGTCAAAGGCTTGATTTTGACGGTCACGGCAGACGAAGATTTTTCGCCATTGCTGACTGAATAGAGTCTTACTTCGTGCTCGTCCGTATTCGGGAAGCCATCAACTACCAGATAGTTGGTAAAATTGGAGGATTTGGCTTCTTTGAATTCTCCGGGTCTGATTTCATATTCAGCCCTTACATAGCGCAGGCTCTCATCTGATGGCAAAGAATAAAAGATCTTTGCGGCGCCGGGCATGTTTTCTACTCTTACATTGCTGACAGGGCCCGGAGCAGCATCCTCAGTCAGGTTGATATATTCCTTGTCTTGCTTACATCCCGATAATGCCAGCAGCAGGATCAGTACTGTATTTAATATTTTCCGCATATTCATAATATTTCTTTTATAACATCCATTAACTACCAGCCCGGGTTTTGAACCGTATTCTTGTTTGCAAGCATTTCAGTTTCCCTGATAGGCCATAAGTAATCCCTGGTCGTAAAGACTTGTTTAAATATTTGTTTTTCTCTATAATAGCCATCGCTGGTCAGCTGAGCCAGGTCCCATCCGGTAATTGGCTTGTTAAGCTCCACAATTGCTGTTTTCCAGCGGCGGAGATCCCAATAACGCTGTCCTTCAAAAGCAAGCTCTATCAGGCGCTCTTGCCTGATGATATCCCTCAAACCCTCTTTAGTAGTAGGTTTTGAAGGGTTTACAGAGGCTGTCTGCCAGGAAGTAACGACGCCGTTCAGTCCTGCCCGCTCCCGTACCATATCTATCCATTTATAAACCTCCGGACCTGGGCCGCCTGCCTCATTAAGGGCTTCGGAGTACAGCAAATAAAGATCTGACAGGCGCATAACAGGCCAGGGATAATTGATCTTTGTATAAGTGTTCCCATCGCCTATCACATTGGTATAATAAACCAGTTTTTTTGGCCAGAATCCTGTGGTATTATGTGAATGGTTGGCAATGGTAGAAGCCGGCTGACCTTTTTTAGCCGAAATATACCAGGTATCTTTATCATCAAACCTTCCTTGTCCGTACCAGATACCTCCATCAAATCCAAGATCTGCATAATACCTTGGTTCACGGTTGAAGTTAAGCGCAACGGTAGTATAACCTTGCTTTAAATTAAAACGGTCGTCTACAGTCGCTGTTTTCAGGTTAAATCTTCCTGCATAATCCCACTGTGGGTCTTCCGTAATCGGAACCCCACGGTCAGAGTAAAATACTTCGGTCACCTTAATTGGTACTGCCAGATTGCCTGCTACCCCCCCATTGGCTCTTCTGGCCGGATCTAATCCCCTTGTCGTGGCCTGTATCTGGATGGTATTAGCCAGGCTGTTCGGATTTCCCCAGACAATTTCACTGTTCCATTTTTCTGTAACACTGTTGCGGATGTTCAGCTGTATCCTGGTAGTATCAGACACATTATACTGCTGACCGCTCTGACTGTAATAATACAGTTTGTTTCCATTCTGTTCGCAAAGTTCGATTGCCTGTCTGCAAGCCACCACTGCTTTATCCCATTTGGTCTGGTCAGGCGTTGGGTTGAACAAGCTCGTTCCCTGATTGTCGACAAAACCGGCGTAATCTGCACTGCCATTAAACAAAGGACTTGCTGCCGTGACTAAAATATATGCCTTTAAGGCCAATGTGATTGGTCTGGTGATCCGTCCAAGCTCCGCAGCTTCGTTGTCTATCCTGTCTGGAAGCAATCCAGGTTCAGCTGCCTCATCCAGTAGCTGAACTACGTAATTGAAGCAGTCATCAATTTTATCCCTCCTTACTTTTACCTCTTCAATACCGGCAGATACCGGCAAGTTTTCTTTTTTCAAAGGAATCGGGCCGTACATCCTGATCAACCAAAAGTGGTAGTAAGCTTTTAAAAATTTAGCTTCTGCTATCCAGCGGTCGCGCTCGTAAGCATCCAGATCGGGCACTGAGCCAACATTTTCCAAAAAGATATTACAATCTCTGATGCCCTGGTACAAATCTCTTCCCCCCTGACTACCCTGCCAGTAGTTTAAATATGGATCTACTACATTTTGAAAACCCCTTGCTATACTATATCCTGTAGTAGTATAGTCATTGTGCAGCCAAAACTCATCTCCAGCAGTAAAGGCGGGGTTTGCCGTCAGGCTGCTTTGCTGTGGCATATATGCATAACAGGTAAATAAAAACCGTTCGGCACTGGTACGCATGGTAAACGCATTTTCTATAGTTGGTATATTATCCGGAACAATATCCAGGTATTTCTTGCATGAACTGCATATAGTCAATAACACTATATAAAGACCTATTTTTATATTTTTCATCTTCGTTCTATTTAAAATGCTACATTAATACCTAAATTAAATACTTTTTGCACCGGGTATCCAAGCCCGTTTCCTGCCATCTCCACATCCCATAACTTAAATTTGCTGAATGTCAAAAGATTGGTCCCGCTCACGTATATCCTCGGCGCTTTCATACGAAGGCGGTCGGCGATCCTTTTGGGAAGGGTATAACCAATTTCTACCTGCTTCAATCTAAGAAACGCCCCGTTTCTCATAAACCAGGTGCTGGTTTGAGAATTGTTCTGACTCACTTCCGGTGCACTAAGACGGGGCCACAGTGCATATACATTGCGGTTTTCCTCCGACCAATGATCGTCAGCATAAGCTTTTAACAGCTGGTTTTGTGTTATGCTTCCAAGAATTCTGGCACCAGCGTCCCGCTCAGACTGATAGTAAAACGAAACGAAAGGTGCAGTAGCCTGTGGATCTATCCAGAAAGACTCACGCGTAAGGCCTTGAAAGAACGCGGACATATCGAATCCTTTAAACCCTGCAGAAAGTCCAAATCCATAAACAATCTCTGGTTCAGTAGGAAAACCTATCGGAACCTGGTCAAGGACCGTTATTTTACCATCACCATTTACATCACGGTATTTAATATCGCCGCCCATTACCACGCCGCCAAAACTCTGCTGCGGAGAGTTGGCCACCTCAGCATCATCCACAAATAAGCTTTCGCCTATGTAACCCCAGACCTGACTGATCGGATAGCCTATACGGGACTTCCAAGGTTCGTTTAAATAATCATACTCTTCGAATACCGTATACTGACTGGTTGCATAGGTAAAGTTTGCGCGTCCCTGCATCCAAAATGCATTATTGAATGAATGATTGTAGGCAAGCTGAACATCAACACCTTTTCCCTTGGCTTTGCCTATATTGGCATAAGGCTGCACCCAAAGCCCCATTGAAGCAGGTGTAGAAACTCGTTGCTGCAAGATGTTTTCTCTTTTTTCGGTATAATATTCAGCGATGACATCTAACTTGTTAAATAAACTTAACTCTACCGCCATGTTCATTTTTTTAGCAGTTTCCCAGGTAATGTCCTGATCTGAATACCTGCTTACGGTAATTCCATTTCTTGTATAACCATTATCCCGTCCAAAAATCGCTGCGTAACTGGCATTGTTCATGTTTACCTCCGACAGATACAGGAAACGTCCGCTTCCGATATTGTCATTTCCTACTAATCCATAGGTGCCTCTTATTCTGAAATTATTCACCGTATTTTTTAGCGGCTTCCAGAACTCTTCGTTGGAAATACTCCAGGCTACTCCCGCAGAAGGAAAAAATCCAAACCTATGATCTTTATAAAAGCGTTCTGTTCCATTGTATCCAAAGTTAAACTCGGCAAAATACCTGTTATCATAAGCATAGGTCGCTCTGCCTGAAATACCCAGATTTCTGAACGGCAGTGACTCCTGCAATGTCGGTGCATTTGCAGTAAGACTCTGTCGCATGATAGCAACCAGCAAACCACTTAAGGTATGTTTGTTGAAATCGCGCATATAATTTACCGCAGATTCCATGTAGAATGTTGAATTGATCGTTTTATCCCCGGGCGAATAGGTTAGGAAATCTGTACCTGAATCGGGATTAATTACATTTACCCGGTAAGTATTTTCACGCCTGTCGTACTGGCCCATTGAGTAATAAAATGGAGAATATACTCTCCCAACATCAAAAAATGCACCCCTGGTTGTGTTAAGCATCGTTCTGAAAGACAGACCTTGTGCGAGCGCGGAGAGATTCTGCTTGAGCTCAAGCTGAGCTACCATACTTGATCTTGAATAATCTTTATATCCGCTAACCATATCCGCATATGGGTTTAAATAATTACCATCAACGGCATTACCAAACATAATATGTTTGACAAACTGATGATCAGCATCTTTGGGGTATGTAGCCGGGAACAATACAGGATTAGTACGCATCACCCTTCTGAACATGGCCTCGCCGCCATCCACCGGACCCGTATAATCATCGAAGTTTCCGCTTAGCCTGATGATCATTTCAGTGGACTTAGTCAGATTGACGTTGACATTAGTTCTGAGAGAATAATTCTTAAGCTTGATGTTGCTGTTAAAGTTATTTCGCTGATCTACTTTTAAAACACCATTATCCTGGTTGAAGGCACCCGTTACACGATATTTTGCAATTGCACCCCCACCGCTCACGCTTAAATTTGCACGCTGGTTCATGGTGTAGTCCTTAAAAAGCTCCTTACGCCAGTCTGTAGAAGGATAAATCAGTGAGCCGGAACCCGGTACGGTATTGTCTATTTTATCATCACTGTAAGGAAGTTCACGCAAGGGATCGCGGGTAAGTATCGCTTCGTTATGTAAGCGCATATAGGTTACCGGATCTGCAAGCTCCACGTTTTTTGTGGCAGCCGATAAAGAATTTTCCAGTCGAAGTGAGATTTCCGCCTTACCCTCCTTACCCTCTTTTGTGGTAATCAATACCACTCCATTGGCACCCCGTGCGCCATAAAGTGCTGTCGCTGTGGCATCTTTCATAATAGAGAAACTCGCAATATCATCAGGGTTTAATCTTGCAAGGTCAGTAGTAGTCAGCTCCACACCGTCGATCAGGATCAGGGGATTTCTGTTTGTACCAAATGTAGTTATACCCCTGATAAAGAAATTGGCATTGTCCTGACCTGGCTCTCCGCTCCGCTGATAAGCAATCATACCCGCGACCCTCCCTGCGAGTGCAGTGGTAAGGTTGCTGGAGGGCACTTTCAGTTCTTTAGGATTAATGGTGGTGATGGAACCAATTACTGACTCCTTCTTTTGTTTTCCAAAAGCCACCACTACAGCCTCATCCAGCATATTTTGGGCAGGCTTGAGGACTACATTGATCACTGACTTTGCTCCAACAGTGACTTCCTGGGTTTCAAATCCTACCATCTTGAACACAAGCACCGAATTTTCATCAGGCACTTCAAGGAAATACCGGCCATTAATGTCGGTTGTAGTTCCGATATTTGATTTGTCCTTTACCAGAACTGAAACCCCGGGCAAAGCACCCGCAGAGTCAGAAACCAATCCCCGTACCTCTTTCTTTAGAAGAACAGACTGAAGATTGATCCGTATGGTTTTAGGGGTTGGTTTTTTTGCATGCACAACCAGTCCGGCAATGCAAATGCAACATGTTAACAGAAGTCCTTGACAACTTCCGGCGATTCGTAGTTTTTTAAGCATAATTTCTTACTATTTGGTTAGGTGGTTCTATCAAATCATACGATAAAGACCTGTTTATTAGATCTTTCCATTTAAATGTTAACCTGGATGCAACTTCAAAAACTTGCTTAAAATGTGGTGTCCGTTCATAATTTTATTTGGTTTCAATATGCAATCGATTGCATATATAAAGTAAATGTAATCCAAAATATTTAATTATCAAATAAATATTAAGAAATATTAAATGCGCTTAAACAGCTATTATATAGTATTATAGCTAATTTAAAGAGTATCCGCATAAATATGCAATCGAAAGCATTAAAACCAACGATAGCCACATAGCGAAAGCGTTACTTATACTCCGCAATATGCATTGAATCCGCCATCGACCAATACGGTCTCGCCGCTTACAAATGAAGAGGCATCACTCAGAAGATAGATTAAGGTCCCTGTCAGCTCTTTAGGGTCGCCAAACCGGCGATACGGAGTATTGGTAATATATTTTTGCGCTCTGTCTGTATATGAGCCGTCAGCATTCAATAAAAGGTCTTTGTTCTGTTCAGACAAGAATACACCCGGCGCAATGGCGTTCACCCTGATGCCTCCGCCATGGCGCAGTCCCAGCTCTACCGCCATCCATTGTGTATAAGCTTCAATTGCCGATTTGGCGAGTGTATATCCCAGCACCCTGGTAATAGGACGTTGCGCTGCCAGTGAAGAAATATTGACAATTGAACCTTTTCCCTTTTCAGCCATGACCCTTCCGAAAATATGCGTTGGAATTACTGTACCAAAAAGATTCAGATCTACGGCTTTTTTTATATCAGAGACTTTGGCATCAAACAGGTTATCCTCAGGATTGATTACCGAACCAGCGATGTTGCCTCCCGCAGCATTTACAAGCCCGTCAATTGTTCCCCATATTTTCAACACCTCATCTTTTGCAGCAATAACCTGATCCTCATCCATGACGTCTGCCAGCACGGCAATCGCCTCTCCTCCGGTATCTCTAATTGAAGCAACGCAATTGTCAGCCCTTTCCTTATTCCTTCCGATCACAACAACTTTAGCACCTGCCTTAGCCACATACAAAGAAAAGGCAGCTCCTAATACTCCTGTCGCCCCTGTAATTACAATTACTTTATTTTTTAGTGAGAATTGGTCGTTTTGTTCCATTTGATCTATAAATATTTTTTTGATTACAACAAATGTAATAACCCCTTTTTGTTACCGGATTATTCCAATTGCTTTTATTTTGAAAGTAAATATATGCAATCGATTGCATATTACAAGAAAAAACAGAAATTTATTTATCGGTAGAATCTCTTTTAACCAGGTCAACTGCTATGGTAACAGAAATGAAATTCTTGCCCGGCTTTAATTTCTGTTGTATCAGGTTCATGATCATTCCTGCAGCCTGGGCACCCACTTCAGAAGGATACTGCTCTACAGATGTAATGGTCGGAGTAATAATTTCCGTAAGCGGATCATTTGAATAGCCCGTTACTTTAAGCTGTCCGGGTATGTCCATCTTACGTTTTTTTGCATATGACGTAACCGCCAGAGCAGCAGTATCATTACAGCAAAAAACAGCATCCGGCCAGCTGTCTTTTTTTCCTGAGAATAACTTTTCACAACTTAACAATGCATTCTCCTTAGTTAAATCATGAAAAAATGCCATGCTTGCATCGGGGACCAGATTACGTGCTTTTAAGGCGTCAGTATAGCCTTCGTATCTTTCTCTGTACAGATTACAAAACAAAGGGCCGCCTATAAAAGCTATTTTCCTGCAGCCTTGTGCAAGCAGATGGTCGGTAGCCATATTTGCGCCATGATAATCATCACCCTGTATTCTGTGCGCCGGATAATTCTTAGGAACTCTGTCAAAAAAAACAAGAGGCCTGTTGCTCCGCGAAAAAACATCAAAATGCGTAAAATCAGTGGTATTTAGGGTAGATGAGACGATAAGCCCCTCTACTCTCGAAGCATAAAGTGCATTGACCAACTCCTTTTCCAGTTCGGGTGATTCATTAGACTGACAGATCATCAAATTATATTTATGCTCGTGCAGCTTATTCTGTATCGCGGTAATTACGGTCGACTGATAGTATTTAGAGATCCTGGGAATGATCAGGCCTATGGTGTTGGATTTACTGTTTCTTAAACTGGCAGCTACCGCATTGTAACTATAGCCGAGCCTGTTAGCTGCCTCATTGACTTTTATTTTTGTTTCCTGACTGATGTGCGGATGATCCTGCAATGCTCTCGACACCGTGGATGATGACAAACCCAGTTCCAGTGCGATATCCTTCATCGTATTTTCTGATCCTTTTTTCATTAAGCTAATGATAATTTCATTTGTACAAATATGCAATCGATTTCTAATATATTAAGGTTTCTTTAATAATTAATGAACATGTGCAGTAGCTGCTTATGCTTTCGGCCAATCCACAGACTGGCCGAAAGCTAACATTTAACGCATATTTGTGTACTACTCTATTCTATCTAAAGGCGGAATATTACTTTCAGAACCGGAGTACCCTTTATTCTGATTGATATGTCCCTCTACGTTAGCACGGATTGCACTTTGGGGCACCGGCCAGAGCACATGGTACGGACTCATGGTATATTGGTCACCATGATTGGTCTTCACACCATTTTTATAGAAAACGTTTTTTTCCATGACCCTGTCATAAAAGAAATTGTTCTCCGAAAAATTGTTCAGACTGTATGCCTTGCCATTGTATGCGGTTTTGCCGGTAAGCGCAAAAATATAGGCGATACGCGCCAGTTCCGTTTTGCGGGGCTCTTCGTAGTAAAGTTCACGGGCACGTTCATCAAGAATAGTCCCGATCGTGATACTTCCCGGATCATAAGGAGCAGCCTTGGCACGCGCTCTTATTTTATTAATATCTGCAGCCGCACCGGCCAGATCACCCTTCCAGTAATACGCCTCCGCCCTGAGCAGATAGGTTTCTGCCAGGCGAAAAACATACCAGTCCGTATGACCGCCCTGCATAGGCGCATTTTCAAAATCAGGAATAAACAATTTATATTGCGGCCAGCCAAAATAACTCCTGATGGTATCCGTAACAATCAGTCCGCCCGCAGCGTTGCGCAGTCTGACCGGCTTATTGTAGTACTCTGGGTCAGATTTCTTTAAATTCGGATCATTATAGACCAGGTCTTCCATGTTCATCCAGTTGCCTTTGATGTGCCGCAGATCATTAGGGTCATCCCAAATGGCCTGGGTGCTGTAAGATGTTCCGCGGACCCTGCCAATTCCCCTTCCATACATATTCGATTGCGTGATCTCCAGATTTATGCCGTCATTGGTGCCCTTTTTGCCGTTAGGGGTATTGATGTTTGATCCCCAGTTGGGCACAGCATTCCGCATGATCTTAGATCCGCCTTCGTACCCTCCGTCTACCTGCCGGTCGATGATCATAAAAATCCCCTCTTTATTCTCATTCAGAGATTTATTTTCTGGTCTGTGAAGATCCCATATCACGTTTCTGCTCAGATCAGCTTCCACAGATCCGAAACGATCGGTCATCAGCACATAACGGCCGCCGTCAATTACCGCATTAGCCGAAGCAATGGCATCATCAAATTTGCCCAGACAAAGATTGACCTTTGTAAGCAAATGTTGAACAGCACCTTTGGTTACTTCACCCTTATTCACATTGTCAGTTACCCACAATGCCGCAAACTCCAGGTCCTCTTTCATCTTTTGCAGGATCACCTCCCTTTTTGTGGTATAAAAATCAAACCTGGGCCTGGTCACTTCGTTTAGCAACAGCGGCACATCGCCAAACTGGTTTACAAGACGATAGTACCGGAAGGCCCTGTGGAAATAGGCAGAACCCAGAATAGAATTGCGCTCCGCTTCATCTTTAAATACACCACTGTCTATGCGGCTGATGATGGTATTTGCATATTTAATCCCCTTGTAACCTTCATCCCAATAATACCCTATCTTATTGAAATCGATGGAATTTAAATTGGCGTCAGGCGTGATCAGCAGGTTCAGGTCCTGTGCAGGTCCCGATTTGTCGGTTGTTCCCTCCACAGCAACTTCAGAAAAGATTTGTTCCGTAACCCAGGGCGGGCCATCGCCGAAATATTCATTTCTTAAATTTCTTGCGCAGGAAATCAGAGCCGCACGGTAAAACTCCGGCGACTTGATATCTTCATCAGTATAAAATGAAAGCGGATCAGGTTCTAAAAAGCTTTTCTTACAGCCAAAACCAATAGTCATTATCAATATCAGACAGGCAAATGGTATTCTATATATAGTTTTCATCGTAGGAGTCATTAAATTAATTACAAGGTTACATTTAAACCCAAAGTGACATACCTCGGAGTAGGGTTCTTATTTTGAGGATCCCAATAATCCCAGTCAGGAGCGTAAATTGCTGCGTTTTGAACTGTTGTAAAAATCCGCACGCTATTCAATCTGCCCTTTTCAACCAGACTTTTGGGCAAAGTATAAGCGAGAGAAACATTGTCAAGCCTGATAAATGAGGTTTTTCTATATACACTGTAATTCGCACTTCCGTTACTCGAATATAGCCTTGCATAGTCATTAATAGGATTTTCGGGCGTCCAGTAAGGCAGCTTATAAGAGTTTTGTCTGTCCTGGAAACCAGAATTATTCTTCGCTTCATTAAAATCTGTCAACGCACCCCAATAGGAATACATAGAAAAGGAAAAGTCAAACCGCCTGAAAAAGGTAAACTCATTTCTCAGCGCCGCCGTGAACTTAGGATTTCTGGAGCCGAGAAACTGTTTGTCTGCATCTGTATACTTATAGTCGCCATTGACATCCTCCACTTTAAAATCACCCGGTTTGACTCCATATTTAGTAGCTTCCGCAGCTTCGTTTTGCTGCCATACACCGAGAACGTTCAGGTCCCATATCGCATTAATATCCTTCCCGATAAACCAGCCATTGCCCGGATCGTCATTTTCTACCTGCCCGATCACATTGCCCTGCTGGTCGCGTTTGTTGACTTTACCAAACAGGTGAACAATCTTATTCCTGTTCACAGATAAATTCCCGGAAGTTCTCCAGGAAAAATTTTCTCTTTTGATATTATTGCTGCTCAAGGCCAGCTCAAACCCCGTATTGGTCACATTCCCTAAATTGGAGGCCACGTTAAAAAAACCGGTCACACTCGGAAGTGCCCGCAACAGCAAAAGATCACTTGTATTTTTCCTGTAGACCTCCAGAGATCCGTCTATGACATTATTGAATACAGTAAAGTCAAGCCCCCCGTTAAACGAAGTCGTAGATTCCCACTTCAGATCTTTATTCACCATTCTGTCAACATACAACTGCGTCACCGGAAGTACAGCGCCCGCATCGTTCACATACAAATATTTTCCGGTATTTAGATTGGAAAGCGCCAGATACCCGTCAATGTCGCGGTTACCCACTGCGCCATAAGACAAGCGCAGCTTTGCACGGTTCACCCAGGTCACAGACTTCATGAAATTCTCATCACTGAATACCCATCCCAGCGCCAGAGAAGGAAAAGTTGCCCGCGGATTTCGTTGTCCGAAAGCAGAATAACCATCACGTCTGATCGTGGCAGTCAGCATGTATTTATCATTAAGCGTATAATTCAGTCTGGCCATAAGCGCGTCACCAGTGGTTGCAATGTCATTGCTGCTCACTATCGGCCTCGTTCCCGAGCCGATATTGTGATAACCCAGGTCATCATTCGGATCAAAACCTTCGTTTTCTATTCTCGACGAAGTCTGTTTCAGTTTTTCCGCATTCGCCAAAAGCGTCACATCAAAGCGATGTATTTTATTGAATGTTTTGTTCCACTTTAATATATTGTCAATTTGCCAGTGAAAGCGTGTGGTCTCAATACGGTTGGCAAACCCTCTCCTGGCGACATAGTCCGGATGATCTGCAGAATAGTGGTTAAACTCCCTGGTCTGGTCATAACTCGGAGTAAGGTTGACGGAGTAAGAGAATCCAAACGGCAGGTCTCCCTTCACAAATAATGTTGAAAATATCGTATTGTATTTCAGCATGCGCTCCCGGTAAACATTATCGAGAAAAGGATTTCTGTTATTCCCGAGATCATCATTTGGACTTGGCCGCAGGGTTACGCCATCATCCTTATACTTTTCTCCCAGCGGGGAAGCATTCCTGATCTGTCCGAAATCAATCGGGACAGCACTTTCATCACGGCTGGCATACTGAAAGTTCACCCCAACAGTAGCAAATTTGGTTGCTTTCCCTTCCAGGTTAAGCCTGGCGCGGGCATTTTTGTACCGGTCCCCGACAGTCAAACCGTTGTTGTCGGTGTATCCCAGCGACAGATAATAAGAAACTTCATCTTTCTTACCCGAAAGACCTATCGTATGGTCCTGACGAAAACCATTTTGATAAATAAGATCTTCCCAGTTTGTACTTCTGCCAGCCTTATAGTTGGCTATTTCTACCGGAAACATTTTAAGCCTGTTGAGCCAGGTCTCAACCGGATCAGCAGTAACAGGCGTATTGTCATAAGCAAACCACTGCGCCAGAGTTACATTAGAAGGAAGCGTACGCGGATCATTAAACCGGGACGGCTGAGTTGCCACAGTTCCCGCATTTACACTTTTCAGAACATCGCTGCGCCAGTTCACAAATCCATTTGCATCATAAACATGCTCCGTTACCTCTCTTGAAGCAAAACCCGCTGTTGCATTAACTGTGATTATCGGTTTACCAGATTTCCCTCTCTTTGTTGTGATGATCACAACCCCGCTGGCAGCTTTAGCTCCATAAACCGCAGCAGAGCTCGCATCCTTTAACACATCAATGGTCTCGATGTCACTCGGATTGATATCGCTCAGCTGTCCGGGATAAATTACCCCGTCCACGACAAGCAATGGCGTTACTCCTGCGATCAGCGATGATTTTCCCCGCACCTGCAGATCTGAATTGTTACCGCCCTTTGGCGACGCGGAAAAAGCGACGTTCATTCCCGCAACATTTCCACGTAACAGATCCTGCACATTATTGGGATGCTGGTTTTCTAATTGAGCTGCTTTCACCTGGGAGATTGCCCCGGTAAGGTCTTTTTTCAAGGCTGTACCATAGCCAACCACAACAACTTCGTTTAAATCATTATTCTTATCAGCCAGAACGACATTGACCGTCGTTCCTTTACCTGCAATGGGTACTTCCTGAGTTTCATAACCCAGAGAGCTAAATACAAGAACGCTGTTATCGGGCACATCGGCGAGCACATATTGTCCCGCAGCATTGGTCATGGTGCCCTGTTTATTGCCTTTAACAGTTATACTTACACCTGGCAGCGGCAGGTTTTTTGAATCTGTAACCTTGCCGCGAATGGTCCGGGCAACGAGCAATGGGCTTGCTATTGAAGTAAAAGATGAAATGCAGAGCGCGGCAACGCAAAACAGAAGCCCGCGAGCAAACAATACCCTCCGGTGTTGTAAATTCAGTATCATTAAGTTTAGTTTTAGGTGATGATTAGATTAGGGATTTTGAGGTTAATTTTAATACTGACCTCAGGACGTGTCTTTCCGTATATAGCTCATAAACAATATTTTACAGTTTTACAATTTGGTTATCAAACTAAAGTTAGCTATTATTTTAACATTTGCAACCGATTGCAGTAATTATTTTATTTTTCATGGCAAAACGCCCCACACTATACCTCCCTCTATTGAAAATCCTTAATAATAGTACTTTAAAAACAATAAAAAAACCTGTTTATGATAAAAACACAGCACAATCATGTAACAAATATATAATGCAACCGATTGTATTTATACTCTTGCAATTTATTTGTAAATTGCTTATCCAAACACACCAGAATGAAATCCAATAAAGAAGTAACTATATACGATATTGCTGCTGAATTGAACATTTCTGCGGCTACTGTTAGCCGGGGACTAAAGGACCATCCCTCCATAAACAAAAAAACAAAAAAGAGAATCAGGGAAACTGCACTGGAAATGGGCTACCGTTCCAATACTTTCGCCAGCAACCTCAGGAGCAAACGAACCAATACCATCGGAGTGATCATTCCCAGGCTCAACAGTAATTTCATGTCAGCTGTGCTCTCCGGCATGGAAAAGGTTGCCAATGAGGCCAGTTATAACCTGATCATCAGCCAGTCCCTGGAATCCGCACAAAAAGAAGCCCTGAATGTACAGACCATGTTCAATAACCGCGTTGACGGGATCATGGTCTCGTTGGCTTACGATACCACAGATACTTCACATTTTGAACTTCTTTTAAAAAAAGGAATCCCCCTGCTATTTTTTGACAGAGTACTTGAACTCCCTCAATGCACATGTGTCATGATTGACAATAGAAAAGCCGGATACGAGGCGACGAAACACCTGCTGGAACAAGGCTGTAAGAATATTTTTCACATTACCGGCCAGCTCACCAGGACTGTCTATGCCGAAAGGCTCTCCGGCTACAAATCCGCGCTGCAGGATTTTGGACTGGAATACAATGAAGCAAATGTACTGATCACCAGGCTCGACGAAAAAGCGGGGACTGATGCCGCAGAAAAGATCATGGCCATGAGTTCCCGCCCGGACGGCGTATTTGCATCCAATGATACTTCAGCTGTAAGCTGCATGTCTGCTTTAAAGCGCAGCGGCCTCAGGATTCCTGAAGATGTTGCCTTTGTTGGTTTTAACAATGACCCGATCTCGAGAGTCATTGAACCAAATTTATCCACAATAAATTATCCTGGTTTTGAAATGGGGCAAATCGCCGCCCAAAAACTAATCAACCACCTGAATACTGAAAATCACATCAACATGACCGATTCAATTATATTAAAAGCTGAGCTCATCAGCAGGGCTTCCTCCCGTCGAACACTTTAGAAACATCAATAATCCATGCAAAAATTAGAACAAACTTTCAGATGGTTTGGTCCAAAGGACGAGGTCACCCTTGCTGCCATAAAACAAACCGGTGCAACAGGCATCGTAACCGCGCTGCACGACATACCTTGCGGCGAAATATGGCCCGAAGAACAGATCCGGGAGAGAAAACAAACCATCGCAACCGCCGGCCTGACCTGGTCGGTCATCGAAAGCATAAATATCCATGAATCTATAAAGACCGGCGCAGCTGACCGTGACCACTGGATCGAAAAATACATTACATCACTGAAAAACGCCGCTGCCTGCGGACTGAAGACTGTCTGTTATAATTTCATGCCCGTGCTGGACTGGACCCGAACCGATCTTGATTTCAGGCTGGACAACGATGCCAGTGCGTTGCGCTATGATGCCACCGCCTTAGCCGCTTTTGAACTCTTTATCCTGAAGAGAGAAAACGTGGAAGCAGAATTTAACGAAACAGAAAAAAGGGCTGCTGAAAATTACTTCCGCAAGCTGAGCCCGGAGGAAAAACAAACCCTTCAGCAAACTATAATGGCCGGACTGCCCGGCACTGATGAGGTATTTACACCCGATGAATTTAAAGTTCATCTGAAGAAATATGAACATGTTGATGCTTCAGGATTAAGAGAAAACCTGGCATATTTTTTACAGGCCATTATCCCGGCGGCAGAGGCCGTCGGGATAAAGATGTGTATCCATCCCGACGATCCGCCATTTCCTATTCTGGGTTTGCCCAGGGTAGTTTGCAACGCAGAAGATCTGGAATATATCGTAAACGCAGCTCCGTCGCCAAGCAATGGCATTACTTTTTGCACCGGTTCGCTGGGTGCAAATAAAGCGAATGATCTGCCCGCTATGCTCAAACAATTTGGCCCTCATATTCATTTCCTCCACCTGAGAAATGTAAAGAGAGAACCCAACGGGAGCTTTTATGAGGCTGAGCATCTCGATGGAGACAACGACATGGTGTCTGTCATGGAGCAGGTCATCCTGGAACAGCAGCGGAGACTTGCTGAAGGTCGGGAAGACGTATCCATTCCCATGCGTCCGGATCACGGGCATAAAATTCTTGATGACAAAAACTACAATACTTATCCGGGTTATTCGGTTATCGGCCGGCTAAAGGGCCTGGCAGAACTCCGGGGCCTGGAACTTGGGCTTAGGAAATATCTGATTTCTTCAACTGGCCAACGGGGGAATTCCCATTAAAAAAGCAGCCTGTCATCAACAGTCCGGCTTATAAACCAAAAGCCCTGAAAATAAAAATGCCTTCCAGGATTTCTGGAAGGCATTTTTATTGGTGGAGAATATCGGATTCGAACCGATCACCTCTTCACTGCCAGCGAAGCGCTCTAGCCAAATGAGCTAATCCCCCATGAAATGGCAATTAAATTACCGTAGTGGGGGCAAAAGTAACTAATTTTATAAACCCTGCAAATTAAATGTTTAAAATTGTCATTGTAATCCCGTCAATTTTCCTTCGTCTTCATTCGGGCTATTCTCTATTGTACCTGTCTCTACTTTGTGTAGTATATGCGTTCGTACTGAGTACGCATATACTACACAGATACTATCCAGGTACTGACAATATCAAATCAGATAAAAAGAATGTGTAAATTGGCCGCATAGCCCAATGAAAGAATACCTATGAAATCAATCGTCGCAGCGATACTGCTCCTTCTGGCATCTGTTTCTGTTAAGGCGCAAAGCCAAAAAACGGACCTGGCAAAAACAGCAGACAGCATCAGAACAGAAAGCGCCATACCTGAACTTGCCTATGTGGTCCTCAGCTCAGATAGCATTCTGGAAAAAGACATCCTCGGTTACCACCGCAGCGACCTCCAGAATGACCAGACCAAAGCCAAAGCTACAGATTATTTTCATTTAGGATCCAACACAAAGGCCATTACCGGTTTTATTGCGGCTTATCTGGTCGAGAACAAAAAGATCAGCTGGTCTACCAAATTTTTCAGCTTATTCCCCGAACTGAAAAAAGACGCCAATCCTGATTTTTATGAGATCACGCTGGCCGGCCTTTTGTCACACCGTGCGAGGATCAAACCATATACCAGTGGAACAGAATTTCAGTCCCTGCCAAAATTCAACGGATTACAGGCTGAGCAGCGCAGGCAATTTGCAGCTTATCTGGTAAAAAACGATGCGCTGCCTAAAAACAAGGAGGTTTACAATTATTCCAATGCCGGGTATAGTATTGCGGCAACCATGCTTGAAAAAGTATCGGGCAAAACGTGGGAGCAGCTGCTCAAAGAGGTCCTTGGAGAAAAACTGCATCTGAAATATAAGCTGAGCTGGCCCAACAGAATTGATACGGATCAGCCTTGGGGCCACTGGATAGAACAGGATCTGCTGGCCGCGCTGCCCCCTGCTACAAGCTATAACTTAAATCTCATTGAACCTGCCGGAGACATCAGCATGCCATTGGATGACTATGCAAAATTTGTACAGATGAACTTATCTGGTTTGAAAGGAAAAAGCAATTTCTTAAAGTCTGAGACCTACAATTACCTGCATTATGGATTGGGAAAATATGCCATCGGCTGGCTCAATACTCCGGAGAAACAAATTACTGAACATGCGGGTTCTGCAGGAACTTTTTATTGCTATACGCTTATCAATAAAGAAAAGAACCTGGCTTATATTGTCATTGCCAACAGTGCTACGGAGAAAACACTAAAAGGTATTTTTGCTTTACTGGATAAGATGATCCGAAGTGCCGAAGCGCCAAAATAAAATTATCAGGTCCTTAGGTTTTATGAGCCTTCGGATGAACCAAATCCATCGAATTAAATTCCAATGCCACTCAACCCCTGACCAATGAATAGAATTTATATTAACTGCTCCCTTTTTCTGCTCCTGTTCCTGTCTTCCTGCACACTCATCAAAACGCTCAAGTATTGGTCGCCGGGGATAGAAGACGGCGAAAAATTTCCTGCACGGCTGCTCAGTGCATCTAAAGAGCCGTATTATTTTCCAGAAAGGCCCGGCCCGGCGGTCATTGACCCAAGGAAATTTTCTGTGCCCAACACGTTGTCTTTTGAGGATTTTCTGCAACGAAACAACACCGTAGCGTTTGTGATCATCAGAAATGACTCGCTGATCTATGAGAAATATTTTGATGGTTTGACCAAAGATTCAGCAGTGCTGTCCTTCTCCATTTCAAAAGTCTTTACTTCAGCCCTGATCGGGCTGGCCATTAATGACCAGCTGATCGGATCTGTAGAGGATCCGGTTACCAATTATCTCCCCGAGATGAGGAAAAACGGTTTTGACAAGGTAACCATTAAGCACTTGCTGCAGATGACTTCCGGGATCCGCTTCAGGGAAGACAAAGGAAGTCCCTTTCATGAGGATGCAAAATTTTACTATGGCAGCAACCTGACTAAACGGGCACTAAACCTCAAGCTGGCCAGAACACCAGGAGCAAAATTTGAATATGCCAGCGGCAATACACAATTGCTTGGGCTCATTTTGCAAAGGGCCTTAAAGAACAAAACAATTACGGAATACCTGCAGGAGAAAATATGGAATCCGCTGGGCATGGAAAGCGCAGCCCAATGGAACACAGACCGGAAAAACAAGGGCATCGAAAAAATGTTCTGCTGTCTGAATGCGACAGCACGTGATTTTGCAAAGTTTGGCAATCTTTATTTGCATAAAGGAAAATTCAAAAACAAACAGATTGTTCCAGAACAATGGGCCAGGCAGTCGGTTACTGCCGATACCACAGATGGCGGCAGTCAATATTATAAATACCAGTGGTGGCTTTCTTCCAAAACCAAAGAATTTTTTGCCGAAGGGATCATCAACCAGTTCATTTATGTGAATCCGGCAAAAAACCTGGTCATGGTCAAACTGAGCAAAGGCTATGGCGTGTACAACAAATGGACTTTCTTTGGAGATATCGCCAGGCAGCTCTAGCGTTTATTCGTGCTTATGAAAATTAGCGAAGCGGATGAAATTTGCCCAGTCGAAAGCTGTCATGTCATGAATTCCCTCACGGTTATGATACCCGATCGCAGAATTGATAATGGCGTCATTTATGGCGGGTGGTTCGGCAGTAAGCGCAGAATGCTTACCGTAAAGCGCATAAACAGGTTCTGCATTGATAAGGGAAAGATAAGAGCCTTTGGGGTCTGCCCAAAGGTCTTTTGTGGCGTTGGTGGTGTAGACCGGTCTTGGTGCGATCAGGGAGATCAGCATATGCTGATCGACTGGCAGGGTATTTTCATTGTCGTTATATTGTTTATAGCTGGTGGCAAACCAGTGCGGGAAATTGGTATTGATTACTTTTACCGTTTCTCCGAATTTCCTTCTGGAGAGTGCTGCCCCGGTATTGCCTGAGCAGTTGGCAATGACCATGGCAAAGCGCTGGTCCTGGGCACCGGCCCATAAGGCAGCCTTGCCGCCTCTGGAATGACCAACTACCGCTACCTTTTTGAAATCTATGTCCTTGTCTGTTTTAAAATAGTCCATTACTCTGCTCGCCGCCCATGCCCAGGTACCCACAGCCTTCATGCCATTGTCTTTGGTCAGCTGCTCAGGGTATAGCTGCAAAGCCCTGTTCATATATTCTTCCTTTTTGTCAGGCGCAGCGTCGGCAACATGGAAAGCTGCGATGGCGTAGCCGCTGCTGATCAGCATTTCGGCGGGCCAGAATTCACTTTTAGTTTCTCTTGAGGCTTGTGTATTGCCGGGTGGCCGGTTATTGATCAGTAAAAATGCAGGTGACGGTCCTTTACGGTTATTAGGAATAAACAGCGTCAGGTGAATGGCGACGGTTTTGCCAAGTCTGCTTACTGTAATTGCCACCTCCTTCAAATGCGCTTTACCTTCCATGGCCATAGGTTCGTCGTTTGTCACAACAAATTTTATGTCTTCGTAGTCCTTAGGCATTTCCCCGTAGACGTTGTTTTCAAACAGCCTCAATATTTCGGGTCTTCTGGTCTTTTCCCATGATGCTTTATTGCGGATTATTTTTCCATTGGCAGCCTTCAATACTTCGGGCAGGGCATACGCAGAAACTTTTGACTCGGCATAGTTTTGGGCATATGCTTTTCCAAGGCACAGCCCTATAATCAGTACCGCGGAATGTATTCTCATAGGGTTATTTATTTGATTACCATAAATATAAGAAAAGAGCTGCCTTTATGGGCAGCTCTTAGGGGGTATTATTGCGTGTTACGTTTATTTGTGTGTTTAAACTTATTTTCTTGTTAATGAAAAGGGCATTCAAAACCGCCTTTGGCGAATTTGAATGCCCTTTTTTAAAACAGCTTTCTTTGATGTTAAACCAGCAAGTGTGGTCTTTCTTTGTAGACCTTCCATAAGAACTCTCCGAAAATGGTATTTGCCCAGGCAAACCATGATCTGGTGAAATCTTTAGGGTTATCCATATTGAAGGATTCGTGCATAAAACCCGTTCCCGCATGGCAGGTCTGCAAGATCTGCAAACAAGATTTGATTTCCGCATCGCTGCTGCTGGTCAGTCCCTGCATGGTCACGGCAATAGGCCAGATCTTGTTGATGCCGGTATGCGGGCTGCCTATGCCTTTGGCTGCTTTTCCTACGAAATAGAATGGGTTTTCCTGTGACAGGATCAGCTTTCGGGTATTGATATAAACCGGATCATTGTGTTTCACTGCACCCAGGTACGGCAAAGCAAGTAAACTTGGTACATTGGCATCGTCCATGATGTTGAAACTGCCGTAACCATTGACTTCAAATGCGTAGACTTTGCCAAAGGCAGGATGGCTGACAATGGCGTGCTTCTGCAGGGCAGTCTCTACTTCAGTGGCCAGTGCTTTACATTCCGCTGCCAGCGCGGCATCCTTATGGACAGCAGTCAGGATCTCTGCAGCCTGTCTTAAACTCACTACAGCAAAGAAATTAGATGGGATCAGGAAGTTATAAATGGTTGCATCATCACTCGGTCTAAAGGCAGAGCAGATCAGTCCTACCGGTTTTACCGGGTAGCCGTATCCGCTCAGTGGAGTGGTATCGGTAGCAAACATGGTTTCACGCTGGAAGTGGTAAGGGCCCTGACCGTCCTTTCTTTGCTGCTCTTTGAAAGTTTTTAAGATCACTGCGATCGCTTCTCTCCAGGTTGCATCAAACGGAGAAGTATCGCCGGTCAGTTTCCAGTAATGGTGGCTCAGACGGATCGGATAACATAAAGAATCAATCTCCCATTTGCGTTCATGCACACCCGGCTTCATATCCGTTTTATCGGTTTTCCACTCTCCAACCTTGTCCGGGTCACCATAAAACGCATTGGCATAAGGATCTTTAATGATGCTTTTCACCTGATGGTTGACCACGCCGGCAATCAGCTCCTGAAGTTTTTTATCGCCTTTTACCAGAGGGAGGTATGGGGTAACCTGTGCAGTACTGTCACGCAGCCACATGGCATCTATATCTCCGGTGATCACGTAAGTAT
Organism: Pedobacter ginsengisoli; assembly: GCF_030244015.1. Lineage (GTDB taxonomy): Bacteria > Bacteroidota > Bacteroidia > Sphingobacteriales > Sphingobacteriaceae > Pedobacter > Pedobacter ginsengisoli. Next base: position 84,609 of record NZ_JASSYX010000001.1, on the reverse strand, counting down.
CTGGTTTGCCGTTGACCTGTGTGTGGGTCACTGTCGTGTCCAGCGTGTTTGGAAAACAGTTTTCAAATAACCAGGCCAGTTCCTTATTCTTCACATTTTTGTGAAACTCGGCAATAGCGCTTTCAACAGCTTTGCTCGAAAAATGTCTTTTTGAGGCGGCGACCCGTACTACAGGAAAATCAGGCGCAGCTGCTGCAAATGAAACTTTGTCTGCCATTAATCCGGCGGCTAAAAGACCGGTGTTCTGTAAAAAAATTCTTCTTTTCATGGTTCTATTTTGATAAAGAGAATGGCTTATCGTCTTCAGCCAGGCCTCTCTGCATATTTGGTTTATTGCTCATTTCCAGTTTAAGTACACCGCCTTTGTTGATGTCGGCGTGTGTGATAAAATTTTTCCCGTACGGCTTACCATTAAAGGTTGCTTTACTAATATAAACGTTTTCCTTGCTATTATCTGGTGCTTCAATAATAAATTTCTTACCGTTTTCCAGGTTAATCGTGACCTTTTTAAACATCGGACTCCCCAATACATATTCACCTGTACCCGGAGTTACACTATAGATCCCCATGGCACTAAGTACATACCATGAAGAGGTCTGTCCCTGGTCTTCATCGCCGGGATAACCGTTTTCAGTAGCATCGTACAGTTTACTCATGACATTTCTTGCATGAAACTGTGATTTCCAGGGCTGACCGGCATAATTGTACAGGTAAACCATGTGCTGGATCGGCTGGTTGCCGTGTGCATACTGACCCATATTGGCCATCACCATTTCGGTCATTTCGTGGATCATACCGCCATAGGTGCCCACTTTAACTTTGTTGGGCACTGAAAATACAGAATCCAGCTTGGCCGTAAAGTTTTGATCTCCGCCCATTAGTTTGATCAGGCCTTTGGTATCCTGGAAAACTGACCACTGGTAATGCCATGCATTGCCTTCGGTAAAGGGTCCGCCCCATTCTATCGGGTCAAAGTTTGCGGTCCATTGCCCGTCGATGCCTTTACCCCGCATAAATCTTGTAGAGGCGTCATATACATTGCGGTAGTTGTACATCGGTTTTTGAAAGACATCTATGTAATGCTGGTTGCCGGTCATTTTTGCCAGTTGATAACCACAAAAATCATCGTAGGCGTACTCCAGTGTTTTTGCTGTTGATTCTCTGTATTTAGGATAAGGCACGTAGCCAAGTTCATTGTATTCCTTTACACCGTCCCTGCCGTTGGCAGGGCCCCACGGACCTTTGTTCATGGCCTCATGGTAATAGGCATCCAAAGCTTCTTTAGGGTCAAATGTACGGATGCCTTTTGCCCATGCATCGGCAAGCAGGGAAATGGCATGGTTGCCGATCATACTGCCGCCTTCGCTCGGGAAGGACCAGGAAGGCAGCCAGCCGCACTGTTTGTAGGCATCGATCAGCGCTTGCATGTATTGTCCGTGCATTTCAGTTTGTACCAGTGAGTTAAGCGGAAACTGCGCCCTGAAAGTATCCCAGAAACCGGTATCGGTAAACATATGTCCGGGATGTACTTTGCCATCATAAGGACTGAAATAATAAGGTTTTCCGTCTGCGCCGATCTCGTAGAATTTACGCGAGAACAGGCTGGCTCTGAAGAAACAAGAATAAAAAGTCGCCTTATCAGCTTCTGATCCGCCTTCTACAACTATCTTGCCCAATGCTTTGTTCCATACCGCAGCGGCTTTGGCTTTGGTTACTTCGAGGTTTTTGTCTGCGCCAAGCTCCCTTTTCAGGTTCAGTTCTGCTTGTTCCGGACTGATGTAGGAGGAGGCCGTTTTGACCTGGACTTTAGAGCCTGCCTTGAACTCCAGATAAGCACCTTTGCCCAGTCCCTCTGCTGTTGTAGAGTCCGTTTTGATGGTATTTTGTTTATTTTCCCAGGTGCCGTAAGCGACAATGGGCTGGTCAAATTGCAGCACAAAATAGCTTTTCCAGCCACGTTTAAAGCCCTGGCCATTGCTTACGTATCCGGTGATCTTGTTTTCCTTTGGATGAATTGTGACTCCGCTCATGCGGTTGTAGCCGTCCAGCACCAAATAGCTTTTTCCTCCTGCCGGATAACTGAACCTCAAATGGGCACCGCGTTCTGAGGGGGAAATCTCTGTAACGATCTTGTTGTCGAATTCGACTTTGTAATAATTTGGCTTTGCAACCTCATTGCTGTGGCTGAATTTAGCTTCGCGCTTATTTTCATCAACAACCAGTTCAGACATGGGCATTAGTGAGAATACCGCATAGTCACGGGTCCAGGAGCTGCATTGGTGGGCCTGCTGAAATCCCCTGATCTTGTCCAGGAAATACTGGTATTTCCAACCGTCACCGTTTTTGCCGGTTTGGGGTGTCCAGGTGTGCATACCAAAGGGAAGCGCAGTGGTTGGGTATGTATTCCCCCTGGTGAGTTCATGTTTGGAATTGGTACCCTGCAGCGTGTTTACATAGCTGACCAGGTCCTTTTGTTGTGCGAGAGCAGCTTGCCCAAGCAGTAAAAGTGTGAAAAATGTGATTTTTGGTTTCATGTGTTGTGTGTGTTCCCTTACACCTACATAAGGGGGATATTTGGTTGTTTTAAATCGTTTTAGTATTCAATAATAAGAAATAAAATCATAAAGAAAAATAAAAATGGCTTTTCAAAAGAAAAGGTGATTGCTTCATGCAATCACCTTTTCTGTACAGAGTGTGAATATTTAAATGTTCAAAATCTATTGATATCCCGGGTTCTGAGGAGTAAGATTAGGATTGTTCTGCATCTCAGGTCTTGGTAATGGGAACAGCAGGTGTTTAGTCTGCAGAGTCTGGTTGGAGCTCAGGTTGACGTGCCCTACGAAATTATCAAAGCCTTTGGTAGTTTCATTGAATACCTTTCTTAAACGCACCATGTCAAACCAGGTGATCTGCTCATAGCACAGCTCGTGCCAGCGCTCTCTCCACACTGCTTCACGGAATGTCGTCTGATTATACGTACCAAATGCCGGTGTGACGAGTTTAGCACGGTCTCTGATACGTTTGAATGCATTGTAGGCATCCAGCGTAGGGGCGCCCAGTTCGTTTTGAGCTTCAGCGTAGACCAGCAAAACTTCCGCGTAGCGGATTATCGGTACATTCAAATTGTTGTTGCGGGTACCGGCTACACCAGATGAACCATTGGCGATGGTATTGAAGTGCTTGAAAATATAAGGTGCACCCAATTGGAACAGCGCCCCGTTACCATTGGTGAAGTAGCTGGTGTAGAAATACCCTTCCCTGTCCTTGGTACGTTCATCTCCAGCTTCGTAGGAGTTATAAAACTGCCGGGTCGGAACCGTACTTCCTGTACCTGATGCACCGTTGAAAGTTACGGGTTTAAAGTTGGGGTACATGTTGTCCATTGGGTTGCCCGCAACCACTGAATTGTACTGGATCATGAAAAGATGTTCCTTTTCATTTTTCAATGTTTCTCTGTGGACTTCTGCATAGGTAGCAAAAAGATCTATAGAAGCCGGATTAGCTTTGGCATAGGTGATTACCTCGTTGGCTTTATCGGCGGCAAGTTTGTAATGTGTAGCTCCTTTGCTCATAGGAAAACCGGCCATGGTTAGGTAAACGAGCGCCAGTTCTGACTTTACAGCTGCGAGCGATACCCGGCCGTTTTTATTCATCCAGTTTAAACCCGAACTCTCAGCAGCGATCAGGTCTTCAACGATAAGCGCATAGACACTTTCTGAGGAAGCACGCTTTGGATAGAAGTCTTCAGATTCCAGGGTTTGGGATTTGGTGATCAGAGGCACGTCACCCCATAACCTCACTGCGTAAAAGTAGGCCCATGCCCGCAAAAACCTTGCTTCACCGAGGATACGTTTCTTTTGGGCTTCATCCATGGAAATGGCAGGTACCCTGTCCAGCACTAAATTGGCCTGTGCGATAACCCTGTACACCCCATTCCACCAGTTGATCATATGGCCGGTGTTGGCATCATGTATTAATCCGTAAAGGTTATTGAGGTCAGAGTTTTGGGCAGTCTCGGTAGTAGAAGTCCCCGTCACGGCCTCCAGCAGCTGCCAGTTGGAAGAAAAGATGCCTGCTCCGTCGCCGACAAACCTGGTCCCGGCATATACAGCAGCAATGCCTGCTTCAGCATGGTCTGGCAAAGTATAAAAGTTATCTGGCGTCAGGTTTGAGGGATCTTGCTCTTCCAGGAACTTTTTACAGCCTGATCCAAGCAGCAATAGTCCAAGAAGGGTTATGCTGCAAATCTGTTTTATGATGTTAATTTTCATCAGTATATCTTTTTTAAGTAGTGATCTCATAATTAAATAATAAATGAAATACATTATAGTCCTATGTTCAAGCCCAGCATAAAAATGGTTGGCCTTGGATAGCTGTGCCAGTTCATTCCCTGCGAGAACACATTGTTGGCGTCATTTGCGTATCCGCCGGTAGGCGTGGTTTCAGGATCTCCCTGAAGTTCCTTACTGGTGATCAGGAAAAGGTTTTGTGCAGAAACGTAAACCCTCAGTTTATTCAGGCGCATTTTTTGAACGGTCTCATTGCCGAAGGTGTAGCCAAGTAACAGGTTCCTGCCCCGTATAAATGAAGCGTCCTTGATCCAGTGCGTATCGACATTGGTCACATAACCAGCACGGGTATCACGGATCTCCGCAATCTGTGAATTCTGGTTTTGGGGCGTCCAGGCATCCAATACGGTCGCGTAACTGTTGGCCAGGGACTGACGATCTTCACTGGAGTGTGTCGTCATGTCCATTACGTCGGCACCGTAGGAATACTGAAGTTCAACGGTCAGGTCAACTTTTTTGTACCTGAACGTATTGGAGAATGCACCCCATGCATCAGGGCTGCCGTTTCCAATGATTGACCTGTCGGCATCGTTGATGGCATAGTCGCCATTCACATCCAGGTACTTGATGTCACCTGGGAGCATGGTAAGTCCATTTCTATAACTCACATATTTCGCGGCTTCTGCCCGCTCTGCCTCAGTCCAAACCCCTAAACGAGTAAGGCCCCAAAAAGAACCTGCAGCTTCTCCGACACGGATGATATTGGTTGGATTGGTAAAGTTAGGGCCGCCTATACCGAATATATCCGCAGGGGTTGCCAGGGAAAGCACTTTATTTTTATTCAACGATATGTTAAAAGCCGTTTTCCAGGTGAAATCTTCTGAATTGAAGTTCGTTGTATTCAGTTCAAGTTCTATACCTTTGTTTTCCATCGAACCAATGTTTTTGCGTATCCTTTCGTAACCACTGGTACGTGGCACAGGGGCATCCAGCAGCATATCGGTAGTTTTTCTGTAATAGGCATCGAGTTCTAAACTTATCCGTCCATCGAATAAGCCGAGCTCAACTCCAATGTCACTTTGCGTGGTCTTTTCCCAGCGAAGTTCGCGGTTAGCCAGCCTATTCAGACCTGTGCCGACAACCCGTGTATCATTGATAACTGCCGGATAATTGGTACCCAAAAGGGCGAGGGAAGAATATGCAGGTATTTCTGAGTTACCGGCAACTCCAATACTGGTCCGAAGTTTTAAATTGGAAATGGTATTGTTGTCTTTTAAGAAGTTCTCCTCAGAAACTCTCCAGGCCACGGCCGCTGAAGGAAAAAATGAATATTTATTGCTCTCACCAACTCTGGAAGTACCATCTGCACGGCCGGTAACTGTGAATAAATATTTGTCTTTAAGGTTATAGTTCAGCCTGCCAAAATAAGAATTGAGCTGTTGAAAATACCGGTTTGAACCTACCTGCGGATTTAGACTTCCCGCACTAAGGTTGTTATACAATAAATAATCCGTAGCGAAACCCCGTACTTCAGCACTGCTGTTGTTGAATCCGCTTTTCTGCCATGAGATTCCCAGTAATGCATTAATAGAGTGGTTTTCGTTGAATTTCTTATTGTAAGTCAGGAAGTTTTCGATCGACCAGAATGCCTCTTTCCTGGTGCGGACAGCTGCATAACCCTGATCAGATATATTTAATGTACGACTACTGTATTCATTGTTTTCCTGCGTAATAATATTTGCACCAATAATGGTCTTCATTTCAAGTCCTTCTGTGAAGGTGATGTTTGAATAGAGACTTCCCAGCGTAGTCTGTGTACCCAATAAAAACTTAGTATCGTTTAACCTGTGAACCACGTTAAAGCGCCCTTCTGCATTTGGATAGTCACGGTTATCAGCATAAAGTCCATTGTCGGGATACTTCACAGGTAAAAAAGGAAAATCTTCTACAATACTTCTTGCAACCTGGTCACTCTGGTCTACAAGGTTCTCATTCTGATTGGTATAGCTTAGCGTACCGCCGACCTTTAACCACTTTTTCATCTGGTCATCGATGGAAAACCTTCCTGAGTAACGTTTAAGAAATGAGGTTTTTACCAGTCCCTGATCATTTCGGTGTCCGATGGAAAAGGAATATACTGTGCGGTCGTTACCGCCACTGAAGCCCAGCTCATGATTTTGTGATAATTTGTTTTGAGTAGCTTCTTTCAGCCAGTCTGTATCATAATATGGATTGCCGTTAGCGTCAAATAACCTCGGGTCTTTTCTGGCAAGGGCCGGATTTCTGCCTGCATATTTGCCTGCAGCCCAGTTTACCGGATCGTACTTTTCCATGTTTTTGTACGCCAGGTCTTCTACAGCCAGGAATTCTTTGGCGTTGAGCACCTTAGGAAAGTTGGGGCCGACTGTAGGCACGCTGAAATCAACATTGTAGTCTATTCTGCTTTCTCCGGTCTTTCCGCGTTTGGTCGTGATCAGGATAACACCGTTTGCTCCCCTGGACCCATAAATAGCCGTGGAGGAGGCATCCTTTAATACCTCGACGGATACGATGTCATTAGGGTTGATATAATCAATGGCCTGACTAGCCTGCAATTGATTACCCATAGGCAACTGCACGCCGTCAACTACATACAAGGGATTGTTTGAGGAATTGATGGAACTAAAACCACGAACCCTGACATTGGCCCTGCCGCCAGGACGGCCTGAATTGGTGTTGACCTGTACACCGGAGATCCTGCCTGCCAGTGCCTGGTTTAATGATGACGCCGGACGTTCCTGTAGTTCCCCTTCTCTAACCGAGCCGACTGAACCGGTCAGATCTGATTTTCGCGATGTACCATAACCGATCACCACAACATCTGCAAGGTCTACACCCGCCGCAGGTACTAGTTTAATGTTCAGCGGCGCGGTACCTGGCCCCGCAGCCCGTGTCTGTGCCGCATAACCGATATAGGTAAATGTAAGCTGCTCTGTCGCACTTTCCACCTCGATGCTGAACTTACCTGCCGCGTTGGTCACCGCTGCCTTGCCTGTTTTGAGGGATTTGATCCCTACACCAGGGACCGGTTGTGAATTTTCATCAACAACTGTTCCCGTAATTAAGATTTTCTGTGCCTGAAAGAAGGAGGCACTGCCCATACTGGAGGTGACACGCATGTCAGAAGAAGCAGTAAAGGCCAGGGATTGCTTGCTGGTTAGACAGAGCATAGGAATCCCCGCAATGAGTAATTGTTTAATTGTCATTGGCTTTATATTTAGTTTGAGTTTTAGGAAATTCTGAATTTTGACGGGATGCAGGAATGCATCCGCCTGGTCAGTAACTGAACTTTATATAAAATCCCGTGAATCTTTTTAGGAAATTGTTCTTCTAGTTTTGGTTTTGCATGGCTTACTTAATTTGATTCGTTTGATATTCATTCTTTTCAAAATGTGGTGAATAAATTGTCGAAGACATACATAGAATAAACAATGGGACGATTATAATAAATATGTGTTCTTTAATTAGAAAAAACGTTTTACTACTCAATAATAATAATAATAAATTACCTGTCCTATGTTTTGCACAAAAGAATTTACTTAATCGTATTCGTAACTTTCTGCAAATTCTTAAAACAAAAAAAGGCGGCCACAAATGACCGCCTTTTTCCCATTGGGATTTGTGTATTTAGTTGTAACCTGGGTTTTGTGTCAGATTAGAGTTCAGGTTAAGTTGCTGTTGTGGGATCGGGAAAAGCACTTTTGTGGCAGAAGAAGGCTGGTGGTCCCACCAGGATGCTGTTGTAAACTTATTCCAGCGAATCAGGTCATCTCTCCTGAAGCCTTCAAATATAAATTCACGGCCGCGCTCAGCAAGTAACTCATCCATGGTCAAAGTTGCAATTGTATAAGCATTTGCCGCTTGATCAATAGTTGCAAACGCACGTTTCCTGCACGTGTTGATTAAATCTACGGCGTCCTGGGTTGCTGCACCTCCATTTTTACGCATCAACGCTTCAGCCTTGGCAAAATAAATCCAGGTCAGCCGATACACATTCCAGTCGGTATTGTTGTAGTTAACATTCGCAGGGGTGCCGTCAAACCCGACAACCTGATTGCCGAGTTTATATTTATTGAATCGTACACCGCTGTTCTCTTCTCCTTCACTCATGTTAGACACCGTTGAACCTGATTTATTTTTCCGGATGTTATCAACAAAGGTCAGCTGTTGACCATTGTATTCTTCTGATCCGGTGACCGGCTGATTGGTAGCGAAGTTGACCATTGGTCCTTCCAAAAGCCAACCGGATTTACGCAGGTCTTTTGCTCCATAGGTAGTATAAACTCCAGGTATCAGTACAATTCCATCGTTACCATTCCTTCCCCCTCCATATATTTCACGCTGCTTGAAATGATAAAACTCACCTGTCCAGGAAGGTTCAAACTGGGCCACTGTGTAATCATAGGCGATTGAAAAAATCACTTCCTTCGAAAGATCATTATTGGGCTTGAACTGGTCACCAATATTAGGATCCAACTGCATTGCACCATTTTGACCGCCTGCCTGACCTGAAATGAGCATATCTGCCGCAGCAATACAATCGTCCCAGCGGGCTGTACCTGTCCAGACTTCAGCATTCAGATACAATTCTACCAGCATGGCATATGCTCCAGCCTGACTCATTCTGCCCAGCATGCTGCGGGACAACTTAGGGGCCTTCTCAATATTTTCTTTGATTTCTTTTTCAATAAAGTTGAAAACTTCCTTTCTTTCAGTTGTAGATGGCCTGGCAGGCGCGCCTTCAGGATCATTTGGATCAGCAACTCTGGTGGCAATCGGTACGTTGCCCCAGAGATCCATTATCTTCAAATAGTGGAAAGCTCTGAAAAGTTTCAGCTCTGCAAGGTAAGACTGTCTTTCTTCTTCTGTAATGCCCATCCTGGTAAGATCAAGGGTGCCAATTTTCTCAATCGGATCATTACAATAACCAACACCTCCATACATCAGTATCCAGGCCTGGTTAAATCCGCCCTCGTCAACTGTCCATGTATGATAATGCAACCTTTTCCATTTACCGCCATCCTCACCATGGCGGCCTTTTGTTGGCCAGGCAAGCTGGTCGGCCGAAAGCTCTGCAGGCCTCCACCAATTGTCCTGTCCGGACGGGGTTACCCAGGCATTGGCATGTGTATACGGCCTCAATAAAGCAGATAATACTTCATCCTTATTATTGTAGAAGTTTTCTGAGGGAATAACATCATAGGCATTTTCATCCAGTTTAGTACATCCGTCGTTAAAAAGCAAGGCTCCTGCCATTGCTGTATATATCAAATATTTACTTTTCATTTCCAATTTTTTAAAACCCAACATTTACACCTAATAAAAACGAACGCGAGCTTGGATACGGCCCTCTTGTGTCAATACCCAGTACTTTTCCGTCTACTTCATTTCCGATACCGGTATCTAACACATAATCGGGATCATTCCCTGAATAGCCGGTAAACGTGACCAGGTTCTGGCCGGTTGCATACACCCTCAGATTGCGAAATCCTTTGGATTTGAATTTAAAATTATAACCAAGTGTGATCTCATCTATTTTCAGGAAACTTCCGTCTTCCAAGTAGTAATCTGAATACATATAAGTATCATTTATTTCCGCGTACTTGGTAAAAGTCTCTTTCAATAAGTTACCACTCCAGGTCTTATTGGCATAACTAAGCGCCGTAGTATTAAGAATATCGAAATCGAATTTACCTCTTACAAAGATTCTGAGGTCCCAGTTCTTGTAATTAAAGTTATTCGTCATCGACATGTAATACTTGGGAACAGCATTACCTATGGGAGCAAGATCAGTCGCATTTAAGTCAGTACGTGAGTTGTTGATCTGGTCGTTTCTAATGGCCTCCCCATTTCTATTGTAAAACAGCCATTTGCCATCCCCGGTAAAACCGGCAAACCGTTTGCCATAGAATACACCAATCTTTCCGCCCTCAAAAGTAGTAAATGCGTTTCCAAGATCACCCGCACCGCCGATACCCCCAGTAGTGATAAACGTACGTTTGTAAAGGGCATTAGAATAGCTTTCCAACTCATTTTTAGTCGTACTTGCAGTGACATCAAAATTCCAGTTGAACTCTTTTCCCTGAATCGCCTGGTAACCCAAAGCAAGCTCTATACCTTGTGAAGAAATTGTTCCAACGTTGGTAAATATACTTTCCCGGACATATGCTGGCTGAGGAGAATCATAAGTATCGAGCAAATCTTTAGTCGTTCTTTTGAAAACGTCCACAGAGCCGCTCAGCCTGTTATCGAACAAACGGTAGTCAATACCGATATTGAGCTCTCTTTTACTTTCCCAGCGCAGATCAGGATTGGAGTTTCTGTCGGGACCGTATGTTTGATAATAATTGCCATCGGGGAAAATATATTTACCACCGGTGCTTAGGGTCACCCTTGAAACATTGTTGATTAGCGGCGCATTTCCGGTAACACCATAACCCGCACGCAATTTCAGGTAATTCACAAATTTAACATCTTTCATGAATTCTTCCTCCGACAGATTCCATCCTGCAGATACAGCAGGGAAATTCGCCCAGCGGTTGTTTGCACCAAATTTCGAAGATCCTTCATGACGAAGGATGAATTGCAGCAGATACCGGTTATTAAAGGAATAATTTATCCTTCCGAAGAAAGCGATTAAAGTATTGTCAGACTTACTACTGCTCATTCCCGCCTTTCCCAGGCTCAGCGCAGCACCCGCGTTTAAATTGTCTTCATGGAACTGGTCATTCAGGAAGCCACGGTTCGATGCGGATGATGATTCTTCAATATCATAACGGTAGCTATATCCCGCAACTGCTGTCAGGTCATGCTTCTCCGCAATCTTTCTCTGAAAGGTCAAGGTTGGTTCAATTGCATATTTCTGAGAAAGAAAGTCTCCTTTATAAGCATAACCTCCGCCAGGAAAATCAGAGTTTTCCATCGAATCTTCACTTCCCTTGAATCTGTACTGACCATCAGTATAACTATCTCTTGTCACAGAACCAAACACTGAAGCCTTCAAACCAGGTATAATATCATAATCGATTTTAGCATCCGCCGATGAAATTTGTTGCTTGCGATGATTTGTCTCCATTTCCAGCCGTGCAAATTCATTAGTACTTGTCAGATCATACCTGAAGCTTCCGTCAGGATTATAATTAGATAAAGTCGGGTTCTTGGCCGATTCACTTTCCCAGCCGCCGCCGCCAAGCTGGTTGATTTTATTGATATTTGTCACCAGGTTGAGCTGTGCATTTAACTTGTTGTCAAGCCCCTTTTGATTAATGTTCAGACGGACAGTGTATTCTTCACGTCCGTTCTCCCTGCTTAGCCCCTGAAGGTTTCTATAGTTGATACTTCCCCTGTAAGTCGTTTGCTCCGTTCCTCCTGAAAGTGCCAGGTTATGATTCTGCGAAATGTTATCATGATTGATAAGCCCATCGAAGAAATCGGTATTGGAGCCAAAGTCATCCTGTTGAATATCTCCTGATACTACCCGCTGCCTGAACTCGTCAGCTGTAAGAAAGTCCGGCCGGTTCTGAAGATATTCCTTTCTTGCATAGGAAGAATAATCGAATGACGGTGCTCCGGGCTTACCTTTCTTCGTTGTAATAATAATTACCCCAGCGTTTGCACTTGTACCATAAATAGCAGCACCTGATCCATCTTTCAAAATATCTACTGATGCAATATCGTCTTGTTGCAACAGGTTAGGATTACCTCCTGGGATACCGTCAATTACATATAAAGGGGTCCCGCTTCCCTGAGTTGTTACAGCTCCCCGGAGCTGTACACTAACAGATGAATTTGGGTTGGAACCACCGGGACGCGACAATTGCAGTCCGGCGACCTTACCCTGGATCAGGTCAAGAGGGTTTCTTGCGCCGCTTTGCCTGAAATCTTCAGTACCAACATGGGCGACGGATGAGGTCACTTCTTTGGCAGCCAGATTACCATATCCCACTGCCACCACCTGTACATCTTTCAGAGTCGTTGCGCTAGGCTGCATCTTTATACTGAGGGGAACATTAGCGGCTCCTGCCGGCCGTGTAACAGAAGCATACCCCAAATAGGTAAAAGTCAGCACTTCTGCAGGCCCCGTCACGGCGATACCAAACTTTCCTGTTGCATCGGTTACAGCACCTTTACCGGAAGCCGATTTGATCCCTACGCCGGGGATCGGCTGTGAATTCTCGTCGACGACTATACCAGTTACAATACCACTTTTTTTGGTCGTATCTTTCTTTGTGGTATCCTGTTGCCACATCGAATGCTCCGTCAGGAGGCTTTTGCTTTCAGATGCCCGGATATTAGCGGCATTACCCCGAAAGCCGGCGGCAAAGAGAAAAAATATCCCGATACCTGTTAGTAATTTAATTTTCATAGACGTTGTTTTATAGTTAATAGTTCAAAGTATTCGTTTTAATCGGGGCACAACAAGGCATCATACAGGTGCAGCACCTGCATAAAAGCGTAAACCAGAAAGAGTGCTAAAAAGATGAAAACCTAATCAAAACAAGACCTTGGCAGATACCAAAATGGAAAAAGCAACTACTTGCCGGAGAAGGCTTGAGACCGAGAAATTCAGATGGATGATAAAGGTTTAACCTTTATATTTTTTAAAAGATCAGCAAGGCGAACTTATGTGCCTTGAAAACTTATTCAGATGGATTGGGTTGAGGGCGTTTACCGGAAATTCACAAAGAGTATCTTTCATAATATACAGGGTAGCTATATTTAAGTAAAACGTTTTATCACTGTCAAAAATAGAGTAAAATAACTTAAGACAAAATGTTTGGTCAAAAAAATTTATTGATTAACCTCTTAAACAACTTCCTATATTAATTGTTTTTGAAATATTGAATTATCAGTTTTGCGGTTCTTTTTGATGCTCCGGCAGCGCCCATTATGGAGGATAATTCCTTATAATTCAAAAGCATATCCTGTCGCCCGGGCCCTTCAAGAATGGCCTTCAATTCTGCAGTAATTTTTGTCTGGTTACAATCTTTCTGGATGAGTTCTGTAACAACTTTTTTATTCATGATCAGGTTGACCAGCGAAATGAATTTAATGTTAACCAGCATCCTGGCGATGGCGACAGATATCGCGCCGCCCCGGTAGACCACTACCTGCGGCACATGAAAGAGCGCCGTTTCCAACGTCGCTGTTCCTGATGCCACTATAGCAGCCGAAGCGACATGAAGCAGGTCATAGGTCTGATTAAAAACCTGGGTAACGTTAGCAGAACTGATGAACTGCTCGTAATACTTTTTGTCAAAACTTGGTGCGGCAGCCACTACAAAATGATGATCCGGAAAAGCCGGAGTCACGCTCAGCATGTCAGGCAACAGCCTTTCTATCTCCTGCCTGCGGCTGCCCGGCAATAGTGCGATCACAGGTTTGTGAGTCAAGTTATAAATATCCTTAAAAGCGGGATCTGGGGTAAACTGGTCTATGGCATCCAGTAAAGGATTCCCGACATAATCGACATCCATACCCCATTCCTTATAAAAATCAACTTCAAAAGGCAGGATACAAAACATGCGGTCCACTGTTTTTTTGATCTTCAATACACGTTTTTGGTTCCACGCCCATACTTTCGGAGAGATGTAATAAGCAGTATTGATCCCGTTCTGTTTAGCAAAATCAGCGATCTTGAGGTTAAAGCCCGGAAAGTCAATCAGAATCAACACGTCCGGCTGGTAGGCCAGCACATCAGCTTTACAGGCTTTCAGATTTTTTAGAATGGTGCGTAAGTTTAGCAGTACTTCCGTAAAACCCATAAACGCCATTTCAGAATAGTGCTTTTGCAGTGTCCCGCCCTCTGCCAGCATCCTGTCTCCTCCATAGTAGCGGAATTGCGCATCAGGGTCTTCCTGTTTCAATGCTTTCATCAGGTTGGCACCATGCAGGTCGCCTGAGGCCTCACCGGCAACTAAATAGTATTTCATTACCTGTTGATTTTATAAAAAAAGAAAACAAAAGCCCAGAGAAAAGTAGCGCTGATTATTCCCCTGCCAGTATTGTCCTTATCGTGTTTAAAAAAGTAATGCATCAGTAATGCATTAAGGGAGATACAACCGATCAGCAGCAGGTCGGCCTTTGCTAAAAAAGCATATTTATGCATCAGGTACCATACAGCACTGAGCAATATCCCAGGGAGCGTAATGCCGATCGCGAGTCCGGTCCATACCGAATTCCTTATGTTCCTCAGCTTGCTTTCCATTGGCTAACCAAGTGAAGGGCCGTCAGGTGCAAGGGTCTTATGTATTTTGTCCCCTGCTTTAGCAACAGGTGTATCAAAAGTCCAGGTGTTCAGCACTGGTATGGCATGATGCGCCGTAAGGTCAAACTGCACGGGGACGACCGATACAAAACCATGTTCCAATGCCCAGACATCTGTATCCTCACCTTTATCGTTATTCTGAAAAACACCCGTCAGCCAGTAATACGGACGTTCATAAGGATCTTTTCGTTCATCAAATTCTTCTGCCCATTTGGCATTGGCCTGTCTGCAGATTTTTATCCCTTTGAGATCAGCACCCTGAGGAAAATTTACATTGAGCAATGTTGCCGCCGGCAATCCATGTTCCAGCACCTGCTGGCAGATGGTTTTAATGTATTTTTTGCAATGGCTGAAATCAGCCTCCTGGGTATAATCGTCCAGTGAAAAACCAATCGAAGGAATCCCTTCTATAGCACCCTCTACCGCAGCAGACATGGTACCGGAGTAGATGACATTGATGGAATTGTTCAGCCCGTGGTTGATCCCGGAGACGCAAAGGTCAGGTTTTTTCCCTTTAAAGATCTTATTGACTGCCAGTTTCACACAGTCTACTGGTGTGCCCGAGCATTTGTACATCTCCACTCCGGGGTAAAGGTCAACCTTGTCAAAACGCAGTGGCTTTCCTATCGTAATGGCATGCCCCATGCCCGACTGCGGGCCATCTGGCGCTACCACCACCACATTTCCAAATTCCTGTACAGCCTCCAGCAGGTTTTTTATCCCCGGGGCTGTGATGCCATCATCATTTACTACTAAAATATTGGGTCTGGATTGTTGCTGTTTCATCGGAATTTCTGTGTAATGTGTCAAAATCACCTTTTTCGGGAGATTTTATAGTTAGAATGATTTATAACCGTAAAAGTACGAGAATTCGAAACAATGTTAACGAGTTTTTATCTAAGTTTGAAACATAACTTATCAAACATGAAACACAAACTGTTGCTGGCCTGCTTCCTCCTTATTGGTTCGGGTGTTATGGCTCAATCTGCTTATAAGTGGAAAACAGCCACATCCGGTGGATACACTTATAAATATGTGACCAACGACCCTACCAAATCCCGGTTCTATACTTTGAAAAATGGCCTGACGGTTATTTTATCACAAAACGCCAAAGAACCTACTATAGAATTCCGCATGGCGGTAAGGGCGGGCAGTAACACCGATCCCCGCAATGCAACCGGACTCGCACATTACCTGGAACATTTACTCTTTAAGGGAACCGATAAGTTCGGGACTATGGACTTTGCAAAAGAAAAACCCCTGCTGGATAAGATCGATTCGCTTTATGAGCGGTACAACAAAACTACCGATCCCGCTAAACGCAAGGAGATTTATGCGGAAATCGACAAGACTTCGGGACAGGCTTCTAATTTTTCGATTGCCAACGAGTATGATAAAATGATGAAAGCCATTGGCGGACAGTCTACCAATGCGCACACCTGGTATGAAGAAACTGTATACAATGAAGATTTTCCGGCCAATGCAACGGACAAATTCCTGGCATTGCAGGCGGAACGCTTCCGCAATCCTATATTCAGAATTTTTCATACGGAACTTGAGGCGGTATATGAAGAGAAGAACCGTGGGCTGGACAATGACAGCTGGAAATTGAATGAAAAGATGTTTGAACTCCTGTTTCCAACACACAACTACGGACAGCAGACTACCATCGGTAGCATTGAACACCTGAAAAACCCCTCACTGGTGGAGATCAGAAATTATTACAATAAATATTACGTACCCAATAATATGGCAGTAGTACTGGCCGGTGATTTCAATCCCGATGAAATGATCGGAAAAGTAGACCAGTCGTTTGCCTTTATGCAAGCAAAACCCGTCAGCCAGTACAAACCGGCTCCTGAAAAACCATTGACAAACATTCAAAAAGTGGATGTATATGGCCCGAGCGCCGAAAGCGTAGAACTCAACTATAGAGGCTATGCCCAGAATACCAGACAGACTATGATGCTGGACCTGATCTCCAGTATCCTTTCAAACGGCAAAGCAGGCTTACTGGACATCAACCTGAACAAACAGCAGAAAGTACTCCGTTCCGGGGCAAGCTATCAGCAGATGAAAGATTATGGCGTATTTAGCCTGACCGCTCAACCAAAGGAAGGACAATCTCTGGAACAGGCACAGCAACTCCTGCTGGACCAGATCGCTTTACTCAAAAGCGGGAACTGGGATGAGCGCCTTATCAAGGCCACTGTAGCCAACAGCAAACTGGGCCTGCTGCAGGCTTTCGACAACAACGGCTATCGTGTCGAGTCTGCTACTAATGAATTCATATTGAACAGGGGGGTAAACTGGGACAAATCCCTGAGCGGCCCTGATCAAATGGCCAAGATCAGCAAACAGCAGGTAACAGGTTTTGCCAAACAATTTTTTGGAGACAATTATGTGGCCGGCTTCAAACATAAAGGCGAAGACAAAAATACCCTGAAAGTAGAAAAACCGGCCATTACCCCGGTTAATACCAATGCCGGCGAAACCTCAGATTTCACAAAAAACCTCCTGGCAGCACCTGTAAAACCAATTGCACCTAAGTTTCTGGATTATAAAAAAGACCTGAACTTTGGCAAAGTGGGTATCGCCGATGTGATCGCTGTACAGAACAGGGACAACAGCATCTTCCGGATGTCCTACCGTTTTGATATGGGCGCATGGAACTATAAATTGCAGCCATATGCTGCCCAGTATCTGACTTTTCTGGCTACAGACAAATATACCGCAGAGCAGATCAGTAAAGAATTTTATAATATCGCCTGCAGTTACAGCTTTAATGTAGGCAATGAAGTGGCGACCATCAGCATCAGTGGCCTGCAGGAAAATTTTGACAAGGCAGTGAGCCTGGTAGAACACATCCTGGCCAATTGCAAACCCAATGAAACAGCATTGGCCGAGCTGAAAAGCCGCATCCTCAAATCAAGGGAAAACAACAAACTCAACAAAGGGGCTATTTTGAACGGCTTGATGAGTTACGCACAATACGGCCAGGACAATCCTTCAAACTATACACTGAGCAATGATGAGGTCAAAGCAATCACTTCGGAGCAGCTGCTCTATATCCTGCACAACATCAACAACTACAAACATACCATTACTTACTATGGCCCTCAGACTTTAAGTACTTTTACAACAAGTATTGCCAGGCTGCACAAACTGCCTGCTGAATTTACACCTATCGCACCAGCAAAGGAATTTACATACACCAATAACACCAGCAATCAGGTATACTTTGCTGATTATGACATGGTACAATCGGAAATCCGCTGGATCCGCAATGGTGGTGTGTACGACCCGACGCTGGCGGCTAAAGTAAACCTGTTTAACAGTTACTTTGGCGGAGGCATGGGCTCTATTGTATTTCAAACAATCAGAGAGTCCAAGGCGCTGGCTTACTCTACTTTTGCGGTCTATTCATCGCCTGACAAGAAAGAAAAAGAATATGCCATGATTGCCTATGTCGGCAGCCAGGCCGATAAGATGAACGATGCGGTAGCTGGCATGAACGAATTGCTAAATGACCTCCCCCGTGCGGACAAATCTTTTGAAGCATCGAAAGACAATGCCCTGAATGCAATAGAAACCAGCCGGATTTCCAAAGATGACATCATTGGAAGCTACTTTGCAAACCAGAAGCTGGGCATTGACCATGATTCGAGGATTGATGAATACAATGGCCTGAAATCCCTGACCTTTGACGACATCAACGCATTCCACAGGACTAATGTATCAGGCAAACCCTACAACTACTGCATCGTTGCTTCAGAGAAAAAAGTTAAACTGGAAGACATGCAGAAATTCGGAACAGTTCATAAACTGACTTTGGAACAGATATTCGGCTATTAAGGAATTGTTTTTTACTGATAAGGCCAGCCGGTACCGGCTGGCCTTATATTTTATAAACCAGATTTTACTCTGGGCCTTTTTGACTTACCCTGCACGGGTTGCCGGGCATTGCTTTTTGAAAGGCCTGAACTGTTTTTCTGTGCAGGTCTCTCCTGTGGTCGTTTTGAAAAGGGTTTATTGCGCTCCTCTGCTATTTTAACTTCCAGCTTTCTGGCGCCAACTTTTAGACCGTTCAGCGCCTCAATGGCCCTGCCTGCAGCAGCCATATCCTGAACTTCTATAAAGCCGTAGCCCAGGCTTTTGCCGGTTTGCTTATCAGTCACCACGGTAATGCTGCTGACCAAAGCATACAAACTAAACATTTCTATCAATCCTATTTCCTGCAAGTTGTCGGGAATCCCCGCGACAAACAATTTAACCATGAAAGTACCCTTTTAAAATTATTCCCTACCTTAAACACAAAGCTACGTTGTAATTTTAAAAAAGCCAAAGCTTACAAACTTTTTATCCAGTCAACCAGTTCATCCCTGGTCTTGCCGGTTCTTTGCTGCAACCTCCCGTACAATTCATCGTCCTTCCCTTCTTCATATTTCAAATCATCATCGGTCAGATCCGCATACGCCTGTTTCACCTTACCCTTGATCTCATTCCATTTTCCTTTCAATTCTAACTTATCCATGTTCCTTAATTTATGTTTTACAATCGGTTATGTAAACTAAAGAACAGCAGAAGCAAAGGAAAGTTTTTATTGTTTAGATTTTTCGATGATTTCTTCGACAACAGCAGGGTCAAGCAAAGTAGAAATGTCGCCCAGATTGGAAGTATCACCTTCGGCGATCTTCCTCAGGATCCTGCGCATAATCTTACCGGACCTGGTTTTAGGTAGTCCGGAAACAAATAATATTTTATCAGGTTTCGCTATTGCACCGATCACACGGGTTACCGTCTGCAGGATGTCTTTACGGGTCAGGTCTGCATCGCTGTGGGTATTTGGAAAAATAACGAAGGCATAGATTCCCTGTCCTTTTACATCATGCGGGAAACCCACGACCGCACTTTCTACAACTCCGGCATGCATATTTATCGCATTCTCCACTTCTGCAGTACCAATACGGTGGCCGGACACATTGATTACATCGTCGACCCTTCCGGTAATCCGGTAGTACCCGTCTTCATCTCTCAGACAGCCATCGCCCGTAAAATACAGATCTTTATAAGTAGAGAAGTAGGTGAGCTTGCAGCGTTCGTGGTCGCCATAAGTGGTACGCAGCATCCCTGGCCACGGAAATCTGATACACAGATTACCGCTTACGTCATTGCCTTCAATCAGGTTCCCTTGTTCATCAACCAGGATGGGCTGAATACCCGGTAAAGGCAGAGTTGCATAACTTGGTTTGGTCGGAGTTACAAACGCAATTGGTGAGATCATGATCCCTCCTGTTTCCGTCTGCCACCAGGTGTCAACTATCGGGCAGTTGCCCTTACCGATATTTTCATCAAACCAGTGCCAGGCCTCTTCATTGATCGGCTCACCAACAGAACCCAGTACCCTCAACGAGCTCAGGTCCGCACCTGCTACCGGCTCCAGACCAAAGCTCATGAGTGAGCGGATGGCGGTAGGTGCTGTATATAATATATTTACCTTGTGCTTATCTATTACCTGCCACAACCTGGATGCATCTGGAAAAGTAGGGATTCCTTCAAACATCAGCGTCGTAGCACCCTGTGATAGCGGCCCGTACACGATATAAGAATGACCCGTAATCCAGCCAATATCTGCCGTGCAGAAGAAAACTTCGCCAGGCTGATAATTGAATACATTGGAAAAAGTATAACCGGCATAGACCATGTAACCGCCAATAGTATGCACCACCCCTTTTGGCTTACCGGTAGAGCCCGAGGTATAGAGTATAAACAGCATATCCTCAGCATCCATCTCTACGGCCGGGCAATTGGTATCTACCAGTTTCACCTCATCTTCCCACCAGATGTCACGTCCTTTCAGCATAGACACTGGTGTCCTGGTATGGGTCAGAACGATCACTTTTTCGACTGTAGGGCATCCGATGAGCGCATCGTCAATCACTTCTTTCAATTGGATTTGCTTGTTGCCCCTAAAGGCCCCGTCGGCGGTAATGACCAGTTTGCATTCCGCGTCATTAATTCTGTCAGCAATAGATTTCGCAGAAAAACCGCCAAACACTACCGAATGTACTGCACCAATACGTGCACAGGCCAGCACCGCTATAGCCAGTTCCGGTACCATAGGCATATAGATACAGATTCTGTCACCTTTTTGTACCCCGTTCTTTTTCAGGACATTGGCAAAGCGGCAAACCTGCTCATGCAATATTTTATAACTTAAAGTGATGCTGTCTTTTTGCGGATCATTGGGCTCCCAAATAATGGCAGGCTTATCGCCATGCTCTGCCAGGTGACGGTCCAGGCAGTTTTCCGTGATGTTGAGCTTTGCGCCTTCAAACCACTTGATGTCAGGCTCTGAAAAATTCCAGGACAATACTTTATCCCATTTTTTACGCCAGAGGAAATTATCTGCTATGCCCGCCCAGAATTGTTCGGGCTGGTCTACGCTTAACTGATAGGTCGTTTTGTAATCTTCAAGTGTGGTAATTTGCATTGTTCAGGTTATATTCAGGTTAATCAGGTATGTTCCAGATTTTCCGGGTCTGAAAATCTGAAGCCCAAACTTAGCAAAATTGATTTTAAATTCAATCAATCCAATGTCTAATCATATACTTTGACCAGCCCTTTATTGCGGTCAGCCCCAATTGCAGTCCTGATCTTTTACCACCCTGAATAAGGGCAAGTCCTCACATGAAACACACCTGAGTCACACTTTCTTCACAAAAAGGTACCTGTTTGTGGCTTTGGTGTGAACAAGGTGTGAAGAATGTGTGAACCTGGATATTAGAATACAGCGCCTTCACCGGGTTCAGACCATAAGGTCTGCTTAATAAATTTAAAATATTTTATTCGCCTACTTGATGATTACAAATATTTTACAGATATTTGCACACTCTTAAAAAAATTAAGCGAAGAACAATTAACAATATATTATAAGGCATGTCTAGAGTTTGTGATTTAACCGGAAAAATGGCAATGACAGGTTTTAATGTTTCTCACTCAAACGTTAAAACTAAGCGTAAGTTTTATCCCAACTTACAACTTCAGAAATTTTATATTCCTGAGGAAGATCGTTGGATAACACTGAAAGTATCTACTTCAGCTATCAAAACCATCAATAAAATTGGTATTACAGAAGCAATCAACCGCTTCATGAAAAAAGGATATTTGTAGAAAACACTGGTTGATGTGAAATCAACCGTAATCATAAGAAAATGGCAAAAAAAGGTAACAGGGTACAAGTTATTCTAGAGTGTACAGAACATAAAACCAGTGGCATGCCTGGTATGTCTAGATATATCTCTACTAAAAACCGTAAAAATACTACTGAAAGATTAGAGTTGAAAAAATTCAACCCGGTTTTGAAGAAAGTAACTGTACATAAAGAAATTAAGTAATACGTTTAGTACTAACAACTAAACACAATCTATTTAGATCATGGCAAAAAAGGTAGTTGCAACCCTTAAAACGGGAAAAGGAAAAGAATATTCAAAGGTTATCACAATGACTAAATCACCAAAAACAGGTGCTTATTCTTTTAAAGAAGTTATTGTTCACAACGATCACGTTCAGGATGCTATTGTTGCATCTAAAAAATAATATTAATATTAGCTAATATTAAAGCCGTCCCTTTATACTGGGAGGGCTTTTTTTATTTTATTAAAACATTCATATGGGTTTATTCGATTTTTTTAAGAAAAAGGAGACTGCACCAGAAGCGCAGGATGCTCTCGATAAGGGATTAGAGAAAACTAAAGAAGGTTTTTTAAGCAAGATCACCAAAGCCGTAGCCGGTAAATCCACTGTTGATGATGATGTGCTGGACAACCTGGAAGAGGTTTTGGTAACCTCTGATGTGGGTGTAAGCACGACTTTAAAAATCATAGCGCGCATTCAGGACCGGGTTGCTAAAGATAAATATCTTTCTACCTCAGAGCTCAATGGCATGTTGCGGGATGAGATCCAGTTGCTCCTTGCTGAAAACAACAGCAATGATTTCAGGAATTTTGAATACGGCGGCGACCACAAGCCCTACGTGATTATGGTTGTCGGTGTAAACGGGGTGGGTAAGACTACGACCATTGGCAAACTGGCACATAAACTCAAAGCGGAAAATCTAAAGGTGGTTTTAGGAGCTGCAGATACGTTCAGGGCGGCGGCAGTGGATCAGATCAAACTTTGGGGCGAGCGTGTAGGTGTCCGTGTTGTGGCACAGGCTATGGGTTCAGATCCTGCTTCAGTAGCTTATGATACCCTGCAATCTGCGGTAGCAAACGGTGAAGATGTAGCAATTATTGATACTGCCGGCCGTTTGCACAATAAAGTCGGGTTAATGAACGAGCTTGGTAAGATAAAGAATGTCATGCAAAAAATTGTTCCGGGGGCACCACATGAAATCCTGCTGGTACTGGACGGCTCCACCGGTCAAAATGCTTTTGAGCAGTGTAAACAATTTACAGAAGCGACAGACGTAAATGCACTGGCCATTACTAAACTCGATGGTACAGCCAAGGGCGGCGTGGTGATCGGCATTTCTGATCAGTTTAAAATCCCCGTAAAATATATTGGGGTTGGCGAAGGCGTAAATGACCTTCAGTTATTTGATAAAAAAGCTTTTGTTGACAGCTTGTTTAAATAGGCAAAAGCATTCCAGGTAGAATACATGAATACAAAAAACATATCCAGGGTTGCACCCGTAAAGAAACCTAAAATCAATGTGATCACATTGGGCTGCTCAAAAAACACGTATGACTCAGAGGTGTTAATGGGTCAATTGCGCGGCAACAGCCTGGATGTAACTCATGAATCCAATCAGATGGGCAAGGATGACATTGTGGTCATCAATACCTGCGGATTTATTGACAATGCCAAACAGGAGTCTATTGATACTATATTGCAATACAGCCAGCTGAAGGATGAGGGCAAAGTAGGAAAAGTAATCGTAACCGGATGTTTATCTGAGCGCTACAAGCCTGAGCTGGAAGCGGAGATTACCAACGTAGATGCTTACTTTGGTACCAATGACCTAAACAATTTATTGCATTCTCTGGGTGCGAATTATAAACATGAGCTGATCGGTGAGCGGTTGCTGACCACTCCTTCTCATTTCGCTTATTTTAAAATTGCCGAAGGCTGCAACCGGCCTTGTTCTTTTTGTGCCATTCCTTTAATGCGCGGCAAACATGTATCCAGAGACATGAACGAGCTGGTAAATGAGGCTAAAATTCTGGCGGCCAATGGCACGAAGGAACTGATCCTGATCGCGCAGGATCTGACCTATTATGGCCTGGACATCTATGGCAAACGCAACCTGGACGAATTGCTGCGGAGAATTTCCGATGTGAACGGCATAGAATGGATCAGGCTGCAATACGCCTACCCTTCCGGCTTCCCGATGGAAATCCTGGACGCCATGAATGAGCGTGAGAACATTTGCAAATACCTGGATATGCCATTACAGCACATCACAGATAATATGCTGAAATCTATGCGCCGGGGCATTACCAAACAAAAAACAATTGATATCGTCAACCAGATCAGGGACAAAGTACCCAATATCGCTATGCGTACCACATTGATTTGCGGTTATCCCGGCGAAACTGAACAGGATTTTGAAGAAATGCTGAACTGGGTGGAAGAGACCCGTTTTGACAGATTGGGTTGTTTTACCTATTCTCATGAAGAAAAAACACACGCCCACAGTCTCATTGACGATGTTCCTGAAGAAGTAAAACAGGAACGTGTAGATGCCATCATGGAACTGCAGCAAGGCATTTCATTTGAGATCAACCAGGAAAAAATTGGCAATACTTATAAAGTTCTGGTAGACAGAAAAGAAGGTGGCTTCTTTATCGGCCGTACAGAATTTGATTCGCCGGAAGTGGACAATGAGGTGTTGATAGATGCAACCACTGGTTATGCGGCGATCGGCAGCTTTGTGCAGGTAAAGATTGACCGGGCAGAAGATTTTGACCTGTATGGACAGATTGTAAAATAAAGGCTTGAAACTATGAGTTATAGTTTATTAACTTAAATTCGTGGCAATGCAAGCTAAATACATCTCCTACAAGGAAACCAGCGCTTTC
The DNA here is from genome assembly GCF_030244015.1 of Pedobacter ginsengisoli. Classification (GTDB taxonomy): domain Bacteria; phylum Bacteroidota; class Bacteroidia; order Sphingobacteriales; family Sphingobacteriaceae; genus Pedobacter; species Pedobacter ginsengisoli. The sequence continues at coordinate 59,929 of NZ_JASSYX010000001.1, read as the reverse complement.
TCTTCGATAGTACTGGATTATATCGATGGTAAATCATCATTGCGCCCTTTTTATCAGTATTCCCCGGATCAACAGGGCTTCGCTGAAGCTATAGAAAAACGGAATTTTACAGGAGACCGTTCTGTTCTGGCCGACACCCTTAACAAACAGTATTCAGGAGTTGAAACCTCTGATTTGGTCCGGAAAAACATAGCTTTACTATCCGGCAAACAAACCTTTACCATCACCACAGGGCATCAGCTCAATATATTTACCGGTCCGCTTTATTTTATCTACAAAATCGTTACGGCCATCAACCTGGCGAAAGAGCTTGAAGCAAAATTTCCCGGCTATAATTTTGTACCGGTCTACTGGATGGCCACCGAAGATCATGATTTTGAAGAAATCAATCATGTAAAGATCGAAGACAGAATGCTGACCTGGAACAAACAGGCAGCAGGCGCCACAGGACAGCTGAGTACCAAAGACATTGAAGAAGTACTGGTAGCTTATAAAGGCTATCTGGGGATCAGTGAGAACGGACTGAAGCTGGCGGACATGGCAGATCTGGCTTATTCCGGTCAGCATAAGCTGAGCGATGCGACAAGAATACTCGTAGATGCACTGTTCGGAAAGTATGGGCTGGTGTGTGTGAATGCGGATGACCCGGCACTGAAACAGCAGTTTTCGGAGATTATTTTTAAAGACATTACAGAACAAAGCAGTTTTCAGCGGATTTCTGAAAGTAATAAGTCCATCGAAGACCTGGGGTATAAACCGCAAGTCAACCCAAGGGAGATCAACTTCTTTTACATGATCGATGGCCTGCGGGAACGAATCATACAAGAGAACGGCATTTATAAAGTAATGAATACTGATATTGGTTTCAATACTGAGGAACTGCAGGAGGAGATCGATACTTATCCCGAAAGATTTAGTCCGAATGTGGTGATGAGGCCGGTTTACCAGGAGGTGATCCTGCCCAACCTGGCCTATATAGGCGGCGGTGCCGAGACCACGTACTGGCTGCAGCTAAAAGCTGGTTTCGATCATTACGGTGTAGATTTCCCTGTTTTGATACTAAGAAATTCTGCGTTGATCATTGACAAAAGGACTGAAACCAGAATGCACATTTTAGGCATCAGTCACAAAGATATATTTAAGGATACCAATACCCTTAAGAACGAATGGGTCAAAGCCCATGTGCCGCTCCGGTTCGCATTGGAGGATGAGCAGCGTGCCATCAGCTTCATATTTGAGCAGATCAAACTGACGGCCTACAAGATTGACAAGACCCTTTCTGAATCGGCAGATGCAGCTAAGACCAGGACTTTTAAACTGATTGCGACGCTGGAAAAGAAATTACTGAGGGCTGAAAAACGAAAGCATGCAACTTCACTTGCCCAGATCGACAGCCTGAAGGACAGATTGTTCCCTTCAGGAGTTTTACAGGAGCGGGTTCTGAATATTGCTCCGATGTATGTACTTTATGGTCCTGACTTTATTGAAGCACTGATCAGCAGTTTTAAGCCGCTGGATCATGAATTTACAGTCCTATTTGCCTAAGAAATAATGACCTTTTATACTTTTACCGAAAAAAACCTGCGCCAGTTTACTGAGCATGTATTCCTGAAAATGGGATGCCCCGAAAAAGATGCGATACTGGCTGCTGATGTACTGTTGAAATCTGACTTAAGGGGTGTCGACTCGCATGGTGTAGCCCGCCTGAGCGGATATGTCCGTCTTTGGGAAAAACAGCGCATTAATGCGACACCCAATGTAAGGGTAGTGTATGAAACCGCAACCACGGCCACAGTGGACGGAGATGCAGGTCTGGGACTCGTGGCAGCCCCTTTTGCCATGCAGATCGCCATTGAAAAAGCGAAGGCCTATGGCAGCGGCTGGGTATCTGTCAAAAACTCCAATCACTTTGGAATAGCTGGATATCATGCTTTAATGGCCGTGGAACAAGATATGATCGGCATCAGCATGACCAATGCGAGCCCCCTGGTTGCTCCCACTTACTCCAGTGAGCGTTTGCTGGGTACCAACCCGATGTGCTATGCTTTTCCTGCCGGAAAATACCCTCCGGTAGTGGTAGACATGGCGACTGCGGCGGCTGCAAACGGCAAACTGGAAATTGCGCAGCGTTCGGGTTTATCCATTCCGGAAGGCTGGGCACAGGATGCATCTGGGAATCCTTCAACAGATCCCCATCAGTTGAAACAAGGTGGTTCTTTATTGCCCCTTGGCAGCGACAAAGACCATGGCAGCCATAAGGGCTATGGTTTGAGTGCCACTGTAGATATTTTGTCGGCTGTGCTTTCAGGTGCAAACTATGGGCCCTGGGTACCTCCCTTTGTAGCTTTCCTGGAACCATCCGCAAACCCTGTCGGGGCAGGCATAGGACACTTTTTTGGCGCCATGCGTGTCGATGGGTTCCGTCCGGCGCAAGAGTTCAAAGATCATCTGGACAATTGGATAGCACGATTTAAATCTGCCAGACCGGTGGATGAGGCGCATAAAGTAATTATTCCGGGTGAGCCTGAGTATGACTTCGAAAAAGAACGCAGGATCAACGGCATCCCTATCATTGATGCTGTGGTTAATGACCTGAATGACCTGGCTGATAAACTTGGTATAGAAAAGCCCCGGTGAGGATCTCGACCAGGGCCTTCTGCTTGATACTATAGCGCCAAACTATAAGATGTAGTGAAACGAGAACCACTCGTCTTTGTCTGTGTTGTAATCTACCCCAAACCAGATTCCCTTACTTTCTACTTTTCCGGGAAATGCCTTGACCACTTTAAACGTATGTTTGGCCGGAGTCATCCAGCTTCCCGGATTCTGTATCAGCAATTCCCCGTTTAAGGTAACCTCATTGGTGGCTTCATTGATCGTGAAGGTTCCTGTGGTCACAACTCCGCTCTGGCTACGGGTATATTTTTGCCCCCCGATGCGGTTAAATAAAATCCAGGAATCGGCTGCGACAAGGTCCCAGGAATTGTTCCAGCCCCAGTCCCTGGAATCAGCATGGGTCTTCGTCCAGCCCTTACCTTTTGCAATCCAGTCGATCGGATTGCCTGCGGCATCTAATTTCCATAATCTGCCAGAAGTGGCACCTGTAAGCATCGCCAGCAGTTCCCCTGCTTTAAATGTCGGATCAAAACCTTCGTCAGGTCCCGTTACCGGTGGTACATAATTTTCAGAGAACTCTTTAGAAATGAAATTGTATACCAGCATACACTTCCCTTCACCGTCGACATCCTTATCCCGGATCACACCGAGCTGCAGGGTATTTTCATCCAGTGAGATGATCTTGTAATTGGTCCAGTCGCTTATACCAGTAATCCCATTTTTTGCGGGCTTATAACCTCTTAAAATTGATGCGTTGTTTATAGTGAGCATTTTTGTACCGACATTCAGGTAGTAGGTGCCGTTTTGTACAACACCGTTTTCCATCGTCTTAACCGCTTTAAAAGAAGCCGTTCCCTTTAGCCCAAAAGTCATACTCCCATATTCTCCGCTGGTCATCATGTTTGGATAGATATCGGCTATTCCTGGACCCCAGTTCCAGCAGTCCCCGCCATAACATCCCGTAGCAAAAGCACCATCAGCCCATGGACCACCTGCCTTAAGCCAGCCAATATTGACTCCGTAAAAAGCAAGAGGCCCGGAAAAATAAATACCCTTAGTATCCAGCAGCCATTCTTTTTCCTGACCCACCCCGCCTGAAACTGCTGTCCATAGCGGATCATTGACGTAGTTGAGGTTGTCTTTAGTGACTTTAACCACAACCGAGTCCAGTTTTACAACTTCTCCTCCTGTTGCTACAGAGAACCTGATGACATAGTCTCCGGCAAAAGCATATTTTACAGTATCCTGCATGCGGTTGGACGTCCCTGTCCCATAATCCCACATGGATAAGGTGCCTGGTGTAGCATTTTTCAGGATCACGGTATTACCGCCCGGATCCGCTGTGAGATCCTGGGTGACCGAGTACTGAATCTCGGATTTATCTAACACCTTTCCTATATTGTGTCCGTCTTTTTTACAGGCGCTGAACATTACAGGAAGCATTAACATTGCCAGTATTTTTTGATATAGTTTCATTTTTGTAATGATTTAATAAATGATGGATTACCAGCCGGCGTTTTGTTTCAGGACACCGTTCGAAAGATTGATCTGGGTATACGGTATCTGCTGCAAACCTTTTGTTGCAATTACGTTGCCCGCCAATATTTTCTTCTCTGCACTCTTGCCCCCATTCAAAACGGTGGTGCTCTCCGCAATTTCCTGCGCCGCTTTATTGATGCCCTGGCGAAGCAGGTCATAATAACGGATACCCTCGAAGGCAAACTCCAGTCTGCGTTCTTTCATGATGTTGTCCTGATTGACCGCGAGTGGTGTAAATGCCCCTTTATAAGCACGCTGTCTGACCTCGTTAAAATAAGTTTGGGCATTTGCACTTCCGAGTTCAGCAGCCATCAGCAATACATCGGCGTAGCGGATGGATACATAATCCTGGAACTGACCAATCTGAAAGCTGGTGTTTCCGTATCCTTCCGGCAGGGGCTTTCCGTTTTCATCGATCATCGGGCTGTATTTTTTTGCATAATAGCCGGTATACTCCCTTTGTTTGCTTTGATTTGTAAAGGCAAGCTTTTCATCCACAATTGAGGTAATGGATGCTACTCTCCTGGTATCAGCGGCGCTGTATGCGGCCCATAGCTTCGGATTTACAGTCTCTGCTCCCCAGCCGTTTCCATAAGGAAAGAAGGCCTGCTCACGGATTCCTGTCATGATCATCCAGTGGTTTCCATCTGTGTTGCCATTGTAATCACTGGTATAAGTATATTTGACCGCGAAAATGGTTTCCTTATTGTCCTCCTTTGCATAACTGGCCAGGGATGCTGCAGGCCATAAATTGGCATAATCATCCAGCAGGCCATAACCACTATTGGAGATCACATCTTCAAGGTATGTGAGCGCATTTGCTTTTGTTACCACACCAACCAGATCGGTTTTTGCATAGTAGCCGGTATAAAAAAGATACACTCTTGCCAGTAGCGCCTCCGCGGCATATTTGGTAACCCTTCCCCGTTCAGCGACAGGCTGCGCGGTATAAGTCACACCCTGCATATTTTCTGCTGCAAACTTCAGATCTTCAGCAATCACTTTATAGACGTCATCGGGATTGGCCTGCGGCAAGTTCTCTGCAGAGGGAGTTGTAAGCAGGGGTATGTTTCCCCATAGCCTGACCATATCGAACAACAGATAGGCGCGCAGGTAACGGGTCTCAGATTCGTAGGTTTTCCTGAGTTCCGGGTTTGCTCCCCATTGGATCTGGTCCATTTTACTGATCAGCATGTTGCAGCGGTAGAGCGCCTTGTAGTACAATGCCCAGTTGCGCTCGTATACATTTTGATCTGAAGGCGAGCGGGCCTTGTCAAACTCATCGATCATCTGGTAGCCGAAACCGTCGGAAGCTCCGGTACCTCCAAATGTATTGTCGGACATGACTTCAGCCGCTACCGGCAGCGCGACTCCCTCTGACCATACAATTTGTAGTCCATCGTAACATCCTACCAATGCTTTGAACGCATCAGCTGGCGTTTTGTAGAAATTTTCATCCGTTACTGAAGTCACCGGCTCCGTATCCAGGAAACTCTTTTTGCAGCCCCCTGCGGCAAACAGGATCAGTACAACTGCGTATATTTTTATAGCTTTCATAATTCTTTTAGATCTGTTGTTAAAACTTTAGGTTAGCGCCAAACATGAATGTTCTCGGTCTTGGGTAGTAGCCCACATCGATACCGGAGGCATAGCCCTCTGAACCATAGCCGATCTCGGGATCCATACCATCATACTTTGTGAAAGTATAAAGGTTTAGGGCTGCTGCATATAGCCGTACTTGTTTCAGGTAACTCTTTTTAAACACTTTGCCCAGATCGTAACCTATAGTTACATTACTGATTCTCAGGAAATCTCCTTTTTGGATATACAGGTCTGAAAAATTAGTCCAGTTCCTGTTGTCTTCGGTTACCCTCGGAAGTGTATTTGACGAGCCTTCTCCATGCCATCTGTCAAGAATCCTGGTGGTATAATTACCATATTGACTGGATTGATTGCGGTATGACTGGACAATGTCGTTGCCTGCCACGCCCGAAGCTACCACGGAGAAATCAAAGCCTTTGTAATCGCCAGACAAGGTAATCCCAAAAGTATAATCCGGATTGGGATTTCCGATCATGCCCCGGTCGCTGTTGTCAATTACTCCATCACCATTCTGGTCTGCATATTTTACATCACCGGGCTGCGCTGATGGCTGAATGACCTTACCGTCCGCCGATCTGTAGGCCGATACCTCAGCTTCGTTCTGAAAGATGCCAGCAGTCTTCAGTCCCCAGAAATACCCGATCGGGAATCCGCTTTGCGCACGGCAAAACTCAAGCGCGTTGTCAAAAAGCTGGTTAGAAAGGCCGTGAACAATACCATCGGCAGTAGGAATTTCCCCGACCTTATTTTTGTTGTAGGCTCCGTTCAGGCCTACCGAATAATTAAACTCCCCGAAATTACTCCGGTATGTCAGCCCCAGCTCGATCCCCTTGTTGCTGACGTTTCCACCATTGATAAAAGGTGCATCAGCTCCTGCTGTAGCCAGTATCGGTGCATTGATCAGCCAGTCTTTTGTTGTCTTGTCATACCAGTCGAAGTTTAATGTGAACTTATTTTGCAAGAAGTTTGCATCAAAACCAATATTGGTTTGCTCTGATGTTTCCCACTTTACCCCCAGGTTACTCAGCCTGATGGGATAAGCACCAGGAGTGAGCGCGCCTTCTTTATCACCAAAAGTATAATTGGTGTTGTCAAGCTTGATCGGCGCCAGGTATTGAAAAGCCGCGATGTTCTGGTTTCCAACCTGCCCCCAGCTTGCGCGGACTTTAAGAAAATCAAGCCAGCCTTTTTGACTTTCCATAAATTTCTCATTGGTGACCACCCATCCTGCAGATACAGAAGGAAAATATCCCCAGCGGTTCTGATTGGAGAATCTGGATGAACCGTCCGCACGGAAAGTGGCATTGATCAGGTATTTCTCTTTGTAGTTGTAATTTAACCTTCCGAAATACGACATTCTCCGGTCCGGATCATCAGGCCTTCCGCCAATGGTAATGCCGGCCACTTCTTTCCCCGTTGCATTGCTCAGCCAGGCATGATCAAGACCATCAAAGATCAGGTTGGTGTTGGTGCCAAAAATATTTGACCCATCCGCCTGATAAGCAGAACTACCCGCCATAGCCTCAAAAGTATGATCCGTTGTAACATTAAATTTATAGGTAATCAGGTTGTCCCAAATAAAAGACTTACCCTTGTTCATGGACTGGCTCGCTTTGGTGGTTGTGCTATAAGCATAGGCGGACAAATTGTAGATTGGCGTAAATGAACGGCTTTCGCCAGCATTGTAATCCATCCCCAAACTGGTCCTGATCTTCAGATTTTTAATGGGTTCTATAATGGCATAAACATCGCCAAGGATGCGCTGGCTATTCCTTCTGTTTTGATTAGTATATACCATCACGGCATATGGATTGGCTTCACCGTTGTTCCAGGTGGAATTGCTGTTGTCAAAGAAATTGCCATTCTCATCATACATCTGCAGGAAGGGGCTTGCACCGAAAGCAGCCCTTAAAGAATTGTTGTATTGATTGCCCACACCGATACCGTTGTTTTTGATATCTGTATAGGTCAGGTGCTGCCCGATCTTGATGATCTCTTTGTAAAAATTATGCTCTGAATTGATCCTGAAGCTGTAGCGCTGATAGTTGGACAAGCTTTTACCGCCTACTACCCCTTCTTGTCCGGTATAGGAAAGCCCGGTTGAATACACAGATGTTTCAGATGCACCCGAAGCACCAATGGAATAATTTTGAGTTAATGCATCGCCGGAAAACATTTCGTCCATCCAGTTGGTGCCCTCACCAAAAGCAGCGATCTGTTCGTTCGTAAACAACGGCTGTTTGCCGCCGTTTATCGCTGCTTCACTCATGATAGCAGCGTACTGAGAAGCATTGAGCAAATCAACCTTTCTGGCCACATTCTGCACGCCCGCATAGGCATCAAAAGTAATTTGCGAAGCCTGACCACGTTTTCCCGTTCGGGTAGTCACCAGAACTACCCCGTTGGCAGCCTGTGAACCATAAATTGCTGCCGAGGCTGCATCTTTTAGAATGTCGATAGACTCGATATCTGCAGCATTGAGGTAGGTAATGTCGCCGGTAAGCACTCCATCAACGACATACAGTGGACCTGAGTTGCCAATGGTACCAAGTCCCCTGATGTTCACTTTCATTGCTTCGCCAGGCTGACCAGAAGTCGAAGTGATCTGAACACCGGGAGTTTGTCCCTGAAGCCCCTGCAGGGCATTGGTAGTGCTTTGTTTTTGAAGGGTTTCCCCTTTTACCTGTACGGTAGCCCCCGTCACCAGTTTTTTCTGCTGTACGCCATATCCGACAACAACCACCTCTTCCAGGTTCTTATTATCGTCGTCGAGGCTTATATTGATGGTATTGCTCTGAGCCACCGTAACCTCTTTGGTGAGGTAGGCTACTGAACTGATGACAAGAATGTCACCCGTTTGAGCGCTAATGGTAAAGGCTCCCTCTGAACTGGTACTGGTTCCACCGGTTTTGCCCTTAACTTTCACCACAGCTCCCGGTATTGGTGTCCCATCTGAGCTCCCGGTTACCTTCCCGCTGATCTGCCGCTGCTGGGCGAGCAATGTCTGACTAAAAAATAGCAGAGAAAGAAACATCAGCAGAAATACCCTTTCTCTTTTAACAATAGAATTCTTTTTCATGCCGTTCATAGAGTTTTAGTAAATAATAGATTCATTTATATCTGGATTTTAATTTGGTTGCGAATTAATGGGTTGAAAATTTGATCACTTTTTGTCTGCCATTATATGGAATGATGTAATCTGCCTTTTGGTCAACGTTCAGTTCCCTTGCAGTTTTCGGGTTCCGGACGATTATCCTGAATGTCCTTTCCTTTTTCATGCCTTCATAGCTTCCGCTCCGGCCGGCGATGGTCAGCGATTTGGTTTTTTCATTATAGTTTAAGGCTATGGTTGAAAATTTCCCTTTTTCGTAATTGTAATTGGTCCCCTCATCTTCGTATAAAGAGAATGAAGCATCGTTGCCGGTGAAAACAAATAAGGTTACAGGATCTGCAGGTTTCTCATCTGTGTATTGCAGTTCGGGGCCAAATGGCACAATAGATCCGGCCCTGACATATACCGGCATTTTTTCATAGGCAGCTTCAGCATCGATCTCCTGTCCTCCCGGGTAATACTTGCCGGTGTACAGGTTGTACCATCCCTGACCAGCAGGCAGGTATACTTTCCTGCTCCTTTCTTTGTATTTATACACCGGATTGATCAACAGGGAGGGGCCAAACATATAGGCATCCTTTGAATTGCAGGCCTTTAGGTCATTTGGAAAATCCATGACCAGGCCCCGCATGATCGTATAGTCCTGATGATAGGTCTGCCCTGCCAGCGAATAGATATATGGCATCAGGCGATACCGCAGCTTATTATAGAAAAGCATGCTTTTATAGGCCGGGTGATCTTGCGGTGCAATGTTATAAATCTCGCGGAAAGGGTATTGCCCATGCGACCTGAACAGGGGAACAAATGCGCCAAACTGGTACCAGCGGGTATTGAGTTCCCGCCATTCCTCAAGGTCCGCTCCTTTTGCATCTTCATAGCGTTTTTCCACAGAAAAACCACCGATATCCATAGTCCAGTATGGCATCCCTGACAGCGAAAAGTTAATGCCGGCTCCGATCTGGGCCCTCATGTCTTCCCATCTGGATGCAATGTCTCCACTCCAGGCGGCAGCAGCATACCGCTGAAGCCCCGCATAGGCGGAACGGGTAAGGATAAATACCCTATCTGCCGGATTGACCTTACGCTGGCCTTCATATACCCCTTTGGCGTTTACCAGGGGAAATGCGTTAAAATAAGTAGTAGACGAACCCTGGAAATTTGGGGTCATTTGTTCTTTCCTGTTTTCAACAGGCAGATTAGAGTGCATATCGGGCTCCGTGGCATCCATCCACCAGGCATCTATGCCTTTGCTGTAAAGCCTTTTGTTCATCAGGTTCCAGAACTTTATCCGGGCTTCGGGATTAAATGCATCGTAAAAAGTATTGGAATATCCTTTTCCGATCCAGTCCTTACGCCCTTCCGCTATGTTTCTCTTATACAGGAATCCATCCTTATTGAAATCATTATAAATATCAAAGCCTTTGTTGAACTTGGGCCATACCGAGATCATCAGTTTGGTATGTTGCTGGTGCAGTGATCTGATCATTCCCTCCGGATCTGGGAATCGTGCCGGATCGAATTGCTGGCTTCCCCATTCCGGTTCCTTCCAGTAGGACCAATCGAGCACAATATTGTCAAGAGGGATCTTCCTGCTCCTGAATTCTTTTACAGTAGATAAGATGTCGTTCTGGGTTTTGTACCGCTCCCGGCTTTGCCAGAATCCCATGGCCCATTTGGGCATCAGCACTGCCTTTCCCGTTATAGTACGATAGCCGCTGATCACCTGGTCGGCATTTTCCCCGCTAATGAAATAGTAATTTACGGCAGCTCCTGATTCGGAACTAAAAGCAAAAGTATTTTTTAATGTCTCAGGCGCAGGGGGCAGACAGGTTAAGCCCAGGTAGGATTCTGTGCCATCGGGTGTCCACTCTATCCTGACTTTAACCTTTTTGTTTTTCTCGAGGTGGAGGTCCAGAACAGCCAGCCCGGAGTTCCATGCCTGACGCCAGTAGTCTGCAACCAGTTTGCCATCAAACCAAACTTTGACATAGCCGGCATATTTAAGCTGCAGTTGATACAAGCCGGCCAGCCCGCTTGCTACAGCTCCTTCATAATTCACGATGGCGTCCTGCATTTTAATTTTTGCTGGAAATTTATGCTGGTCACTAAGCCAGTTCATGGAAATTTCGGACACGGGCTGTGTAAAAAGTATGTCATCGGGTTTGTCTTTACGTATATAGCTTGCGGTAAGCCAGCCTTCTTCGCCGGTTTTAGCGAATAGGCGTAAAGCGCTCAGAGGCTCATAGTCCCTGACATCACCAGCTCTTGTAATAGAGTAATTGTCCCAAAGCAGGCCATAGCCTTTATTGGAGATCATAAATGGAACAGCGATTTCCGTATTGTACTGAACCAGGTCCACTCTGCGACCCCGGTAGTTGACCAGTCCCTGCTGGTGTTGGCCGAGGCCATAATAAGCTTCATCCTCCCCGGCATCAAAAAATTGGGATACCTGGTAAGAAGGCTGGCCATCGAAGATCGCCGGTGTCAGTGCAGCTGCGGCAATTTTGCTTTGACTGAGTATCACATTACCGTTCTTGTCCTTATAGGTGATCAGCCCGGTTTCTGGAGACACTTCTGCTTTGACCGATCCGGTGCTTAAAACAACAAGATCACTGGTGCTGCTCACTGAGAATTTAAGATCACTGTTGTTTGTCCTGACGGACATCAGGCTATTGTCTTCCGGGAATTCATTTGCGGCGACGGCGGTAACATGGATGATCTGGTCTGTTACGGGTTGAAGGCGGATCTTTTTTATGCCCGTGAGCGAGTGGTGAATGTCTACTTCGACTCCTGTTGCAGTTTGCTGATATGGTTTACTTCCCTGTCCGCATACTATAATGGAATAAAATACTGCGGAAATAAAGATCGCGGAACTGGCCCTGACTTTGTTCATAGAAAAATGCAATTTATACTTGGTTATTTTGCTGCTAAAAGTAGCAGGAAAAGAAACCGCCAAGGGCATTCATATGATAACAACTAGGTATTAAAATGTTAACAAACCGGCCTTAGGAGGGCAATTGCGGGGCTGATCCCCGATTTTGGAAGGCAAATACTGATGGCAGCACGCCAAATTCCTCCTTAAAATATTTGCTGAAATGTTTCGGGTTGCTGAACCCGACCTGGTAGGCTACCTCGGCAATGGTCATCTGCGATTTCAGCAATAATGACCTTGATTTCTGAAGCCGGTATGACCTGATGTATTCTATCGGAGATTTTCCGGTGAGCGGAATTATTTTCTTATAGAGGCCTACCCTGCTCATGTTCATATCTGTGCTCAGCTGGTCCACGGTATAAGATGAATCGGACAGGTGTTTTTCCAGGTGAAGGGACAGCTGGCGTAGAAATTTTTCATTGACCGACTCCACTTCTGTTTCAGAAGGCCTGAGTTCCAGCTGTTTTTGGTAAGTTTTTTTTGAAAGCGCCTGCTGCTGCAGCAGGTTTCTGATCTTGGACAACAGAATCTCGAAGTTGAACGGCTTGGTCACATAGTCACTGGCCCCGGTCTCCAGACCAGTCAACTGCTGATCTTCTGTACTCAGCGCAGTGAGCAGTATCACCGGGATATGAGCAGTCCGGTTGTCAGCCTTAATTTTCCGGCACAGGTCAATTCCGTTCAGCTCAGGCATGGTCACGTCACTTACAATTAGATCAGGATGCCCAGAAAGTATTTTTTGCCAGCCTTCCTTTCCGTTTGCCGCTTCGGCAATCTGGTAATGTTCTTTCAGATTGTCTTTCAGGTAAAAACGGAAATCATCATTGTCTTCAATCAGCATCAGGATCGGTTTTTTGCTTCTCCAGCTAACCTCTGGTTCAGAAAGCTTTTCTGTCAAATGGTTCTCAATTATAACCTCCGGTTCTGACTGTTCCGATTGAACAACGGTCTGACTAAGTTCCTCTGAAAATAAAAAAGATACTGTAAAAACACTGCCTTTGTTCTGTTCACTTTCTACCCGAATTTCGCCCCCATGAAGCTTTACGAATTCCCTGGTAATGGAAAGACCGATACCGCTTCCCTGATTCACAATAGAATCAGGAAGATCACTTTGGAAAAAGCGTTCAAAGATCTGTTCCTTTTTATCGGCATCAATGCCTATGCCGGTATCGCTCACTTTGAGCGCCAGTTCGGTTTGCCCGTTCCCGGCGGGTTTTGCTTGCAAGCCCACAGTGACCTTGCCTCCATTTGGGGTAAATTTAAATGCATTGGAAAGCAAATTGAATAAAATCCTTTCAATCTTATCATGATCAAACGTCGTAATCAGATGTGAACGGTCACTCTCAAAATCCAGCCGGATATTTTTGCGTTCCGCTACGTCATTGAAGGCAAGGGAAAGCTCTTTAACGAACTGAATGATATCGCCGGGTCTGCGCTGCAAACGAAGTTCCTGCACTTCCATACGGCGAAAATCCAGTAGCTGGTTAACCAGATTTAATAAGCGCCGGCCATTTCTGTGGATCATCTGCAATTGTTCCTTTTCCTGGTCTTTCGCCTGCCTGATCAGTTTTTCCAGCGGGGTAATGATCAGCGAAAGCGGAGTCCTGAACTCGTGGCTAACGTTTGTAAAAAATTTGATTTTCAGCATATCCAGTTCGTGCATTCTTTTGCCCTGCTGCCTTTCCTGTTCTAGGAGAAATTCCTTTTTTATTTTTCTGATACCCCTGTCCCTGATGAACAATAATGTACCCCCAACTATTAGAATATAAATGGCATAGGCTATCCAGGTTCTATAAAAAGGGGGAAGTACAGAAACTTTAAGGTTTATTTCGTTGTCAACCCAGTTTCCCGAGGAATTGGTAGAGATTACTTTAAAAATATACTCACCCGGATCGATGTTTGTATAGGTCGCCCTGCGGTTATTGCCCGGGAGTTCCTGCCATTCCTGATCAAAACCGACCAGCTTGTACCGGTATTTTATTTTCTGCGGATTGAAATAGTTTAGTGCAGCGAATTCCAGTGTAAACCCATTCTGTGCATAGGCCAGTTCCAGCGTGCTGCTGAAAGTTATGGATTTCTTTAAGATCACCCGGCCATCAACACGTTCTCCAATATTGATGCTTTTATTCGCAATCTGCAGATCAGAAAGTACAAGTTCCGGTTTACTGTCATCGTTCTTAATGCGCTCCGGCTGAAAGATATTAAAGCCGTTCGCTCCTCCAAATATCAGTTCTCCAGACCTCGTGCGGTAGCCGGCGTTGGCATTGAAGGCACTTCCCTGCAAGCCATCATGCTCATCATACTTTCTGAAAGAATAGGAGAGGCCGCCATTCTTTTCATTACTGACTATGATGTTAAACAATCCGTTTGATGTGCTTAGCCAGAGGTTCCTATTATTGTCTTCGACTATTTTAAGTGTGGCCTTTTCAGTAAGGCCATCTTTTGAATCAAAGTTCCTGAATTCGTTCTTTACTGGATTAAACCTGCTTAGACCATCACGTGTCGCGATCCAGATAAAGCCCCGGCTATCTTCCATCACATCATATACAATATTATTGACCAGGGAGTTGGCATTCCCCGGCTTGTTGGCGAAATGGGTAAAACGTCCGTTAATGTCCATACGGTCCACGCCGAGCGAAGTGCCAATCCAGATGTTGCCTTTTTTGTCCTGGATAATGCAGGAAATGAAATCTGAACCGATACTATTTGGCTGTCCGGCCCTTTTATGGGTGAATGTCCCTGTCTTTCTGTCGAGCAGATCAAGTCCGCCGCTGAGCGTAGCAATCCATAAACGATGCTTATTGTCCTCCATGATGTCCCATACCCGGTCATCAGCTAAACTCTTTGGATCATTACTGTTGTGTTTATAATGTTTGAAATCCCTGCCGTCGAAGCTGCTTAGTCCCCCAAAATAACTGCCGATCCATAGTTTCTTCTCATGATCTATAAAAAGGCTGACTATAATGTCATTTGCCAGGCTATTGATATTGCCGGGCTGGTGGATGTATTTTTTGAACTGACCTGATTTCCTGTTGAAATAAAACAGCCCCCCTCCGTTCGTGCCAATCCAGATATTGCCCAGATCATCTTCAGTGAAACGGTTCACATCGTCATATACCAAACCATCTGTACGCCCTGCCTGATGCTGATAAAGCGGAAATTTCAGGATTTTTTCATGGTAGTAGCTTATTCCTTTTTTGAAAGTACCTACCCATATGATTCCTGAGGCATCTTTGTAAAGACTGGTGATGCTATTTTGGCCAATACTTTTTACGTCATCCTCATTGGACACGAGATACCTCATGCTGAAATCCTTTTTGCTGAGTAAATTCACACCACCGTGATCTGTGCCTATCCAGATCAGACCGTTTCCATCCTGGATCATCCCATTGATGAGGTTACTCTTTAAAGCACCCGGGCCCTTGTCTATAAATCTTCTCTTTCCGGTTGAGGGATCATAATATTCGATCCCCCGCTGATTGTTCACCGTATAAATCCACAGATCAAAAGTATTGTCTACGAATAATTTAAAATCCTGAAATTCTGAAGTTTTTTGCAAACGAAGTGATGTGATCCGTCTTACTGTGTGCTCAGAATTCATATCAAGCATCTCGATGGTTTTATCCCTGTGTATCACCCAAATGTGGCCCTTCGAGTCTTTCTGAATGGAAGAGACGGGACTTGCAGATAAGGATTTTAAACCTGTGCCACCGCACTTGTAATGTAATGTTGTTTTCTTTGATGCGTCATACTTAAATATGCCCTCCTCAAGTGCGTTGAACCAGAAGTTTCCCTGGTTGTCTTTCAGAATTTCCCGGATTTTTTTTGCGCTGATATCTAATTTTTTCAGGTAACCGCTCACGTCCCTGATAAAGGTTTGCGCTTCAGGATCATATACATTTGGGGCTCCCCGGGTTTCCAGATACAATTTATGATCCGGTAATTCGAAGATATTAACTATGAAATCATCGGACAAAGATTTCACATCTCTGGGATCATGTTTAAAAATTTTAAACTGATAGCCATCAAAACGGTTTAAACCGGATAATGTACCTATCCAGATAAAGCCTTTGTCATCTTTAAAAATCGCATTTACCTGGTTGTGAGAAAGCCCGCTGGAAAGATCGATCTTGGAAAACTGGATCTGCTGCTGCTGCGCAAAAATCCCTAATGGCGCCAGCAGGCATATCAAAAAAAATGTTATTAATGAATTCCTCTTAGCAGCCGGTTCCATCTTATCTTACTAAAGAACGAACCATTCGTATCAAAACTCATCCAGATAAACAGTGCTTTACCTACGATATGGTCTTCAGGCACGAAACCCCAATATCTTGAATCAAGGGAATTGTGTCTGTTGTCTCCCATCATCCAGTAATAGTCCATTTTAAAAGTATAACTGTCAGCAGGTTTGCCGTTAATGAGCCAGCCATTACCTGATTTTTCCAGCTTGTTTCCTTCATAGATCCTGATACTTCTTTCATAAAGCGGCATGGTTGCGCTGTCAAGTTTGACCGTCCAGCCTTTCTTAGGAATAACAATAGGCCCGAAGTTATCGACATTCCAGGTTCTATTGGGATCATGAGGAAAAACATCAATCTCCATTTCCCCTTCAGGTCTGGTCATCTCTTTTACGGATTGTACAAAATCAAGTTTTCTGACTTCATCCATCATGGTTTCTGAACCGGTAAATAAATAAGATGAAGCGCTGAGCTGTGTAATGTCCGGATCTGTATCCCTCATGCTAAAGCCCATATCCTGAAAAATACCGAAATTAATGTCAGCAGTCTTAAAGGTTACTTCATAAGTAAAATTACCCGTTTTTTTCAATTTTTCAGGCTTACCGTTTACAGAGACAGTTCCCGCTTTCATACTTACCGTATCACCGGCTATTGCAATACAACGTTTGATGTAGTTTTCACGTTTATCAACAGGACGACTCACTATAGTAAACTGGGAATTGACACTTTTCCAGCCACTATGTCTTACCATTTGATAATAATCTACTTCCTGCTGTTCCAGGGCTACGGTATCGCCCTGCGGATAGTTAAATACCACGACGTCATTGCGCTTGATATCTGACAGTCCGGGTAACCTGCGGTAATCCCATTGGATTCCTTCCCAATAAGCCTTGGTACCTGTAAGCGGCATAGTATGATGTGCAAACGGAAATGCCACAGGGGTCATCGGTATGCGGGGACCGTAGTTTACCTTACTTACAAAGAGGAAATCTCCAATCAAAAGTGACCTTTCCATCGAACCTGTAGGGATGGTGTAAGCCTCAATAAAAAATACCCTGATAATGGTTGCAGCAATTACAGCAAATAGAATTGCATCCAGCCATTCCCTGCTTTTGCTTTTTTTCTTCTTTGGCTTGTCGTTTTGGGCTTTATTCTTTTGCCAGAATTTCCAACTCATATGATGTTGTTATTTAAAATTAAATATATCGGTAATGTTATAAAAACCTTGTCTTTTCTCGAGCCATTCTGCAGCAATTATCGCTCCCAGCGCAAAACCCGAACGACTGTGCGCGGTATGCTTAAACTCAATTTCATCTACCTCTGAACTGTAGACCACGGTGTGGGTTCCGGGGACACTGTCAATCCGGTGCGACTCGATCAGCAGCTGCTCTTTTTTCAGCACATCATCAAATGGAGTTCCTGTCAGTTCGTTCACCCACTCACTTTTCCGGTCCAAATTGGCAATAATATCTTCTGCAATGGTCATTGCAGTCCCGCTCGGAGAATCCAGCTTCTGGATGTGATGGATTTCCTCTACCTGCACCTCATAAGCGGGGTAATCATTCATTAGTTTAGCCAGCAATTTATTCATGTGAAAGAAGAGATTAACCCCGATGCTAAAGTTAGACCCGTACAACAAGGCATTGTTACTGACTAAACATTCATTCTTAACTTCCTGTAGCTGTCCATACCATCCGGTAGTACCGACTACTACCGGCAGATTGGCATCAAAACAGGCATAAATATTTCCTAAAGCAGCATCCGGGGCGCTAAAGTCTATCGCTACATCGGCCTTGCGTAAATTACTTTCTGTCAGGTCCTCCTGGTTGTCAATGGTGACTTTTAATACGATCTCATGCCCTCGCTCTAAAGCAAAACGTTCAATGATCTGCCCCATTTTTCCATAACCAAGCAATGCTATCTTCATCTGTTTATTTTTTTATTCGTTATTATCCATTTGCGGATAAATATGCCGGGCAATTTATCTGCGAATCAAAAGTATCAAAATTTAAGTGTAAGTTTTACCCCTGGCACAGGCTGATTGTATCCATACATCGTATTGGTGTCTATTATGCCGGGGCTGATCTTAAAAGCAATGTCACCCACATCAAAGTATTTAAGACGCGCATCAATATAAGCCTCTGCTACATTGAGCAGGTAAAGCCCTACAAATGAGAAGACAATGACTTCTCTGTTGCGCCGGAAAGTATCTTTGGCAAGGATCAGCCCGTCCTGCTGACGGTCCTGAAGAAAACCCTCCGGATTACGCTGTCCGGGAAATTTTACTCTAAATTCGAGTTCATCAAGCACAAGGTGATAGTTATTGCTGTTTTCAATATAGGAAAGCGTAAGGAGTGTAGCACCTGTATAAATTCCCGCGACCTTGGCAAGACGGTAGACGGTAACGCCATTTCCAATCTGTCCCATGCCAGGCAATATCATAGACCGGAATGCAGCCTTCCTTCCGGCAACCTTTCCCGGATTGATGTAAACAGGCCGTTTTTTCAGGGTATCTGCTTTCCCAGCAGTCTGGACCGTGCTGTCTTTTTTAATGTTCACCGGCTGCTGGGCCTTTAAGGACAAGGCAGAAAAAAGTACCAGTACCGACAACAGAAAAAAATTGCGCATTACCAATCTAATAATTCTAAAATACGGCTCAGGTCATCTTCCGATACAAAAGGGATTTCGATCGCGCCTTTACCATTTTCGCCAACTTTTAGTTTGACCTTGGTGGCAAATTTAGAAGCCAGGTCCCGCTGAAGTTTTTGATATTCGAAAGAGACACCAGGAGACTGCCTACTCTGTTTGGGCTTTAATTGTATACTGTTAATGCTTCTGACCAGTTCTTCCACCTTACGCACAGAAAGGCCTTTTTCTATGATTTCGTCATGGATAAAAAGCTGCTTATCTGCCTGATCCACATTGATCAGTGCACGGGCATGGCCCATCGATATTTTTTGGTCCCTAATAGAAATCTGAATGGCAGGGGGCAATTTTAGCAAACGCAGGTAATTGGTTACGGTCGTACGGTTCTTGCCTACCCTCTCGCCCAACTGCTCCTGTTTAAGGTTACATTCATCAAGCATCCGCTGAAAGCTGAGGGCGACCTCTATCGCATTCAGATTTTCACGCTGAATATTCTCTATCAGCGCCATCTCCAGCATTTGCTGGTCATCCGCAGTGCGGACATAGGCCGGGATCTGCTTAAGGCCTGCAAGCTTTGAAGCCCTTAATCTCCGTTCACCTGAAATCAGCTGGTACTTGCTGCCTGTGTGTTTGCGAACGGTAATGGGCTGGATAAGCCCTTGTACTTTGATAGACTCAGCAAGCTCATTTAAAGCAACCTGATCAAATTCCGTACGCGGCTGATATGGGTTCGTTTCCACATCACTGATATTTATCAGGCCTATACTATTGTTATGGGTTTCATGTTTGGCCTCACTTACCGGATTAACACCGTTCTTTGGCGGGTTAACAGCATCAGAATCATCCAAGAGCGCACTTAATCCTTTACCTAAACCTGTTTTTCGCTGAAAAGATGTCATTAATATATTTTTAGATTATCGCCGTTGTTGAATCTGCCACTTCTTTCACCATCCCGTTTTTGCTCACGATCTCACGTGCCAGGTTCAGGTAATTAATCGCACCCTTGCAATTTGCATCGTGCATGATTACTGAGACACCATAACTAGGTGCCTCACTTAAACGTGTATTGCGCTGAATAATTGTATCAAATACCAGGTCCTGAAAATGTGTTTTCACTTCTTCCACTACCTGGTTGGAAAGACGCAGACGAACATCATACATGGTCAGCAATATGCCTTCTATTTCCAGTTCAGTGTTTAAGCGGCTTTGCACGATCTTTATCGTATTCAGCAGTTTCCCTAATCCCTCCAGAGCGAAGTATTCGCATTGTACCGGGATGATCACCGAATCAGCGGCAGTCAGGGCGTTAATAGTGATCAGGCCCAAAGAGGGGGAGCAGTCTATAATAATAAAATCATACTGATCTTTTACCTTTTCCAGCACTGCCTTCATTTTATATTCCCTGTTGTTCAGGTTGATCATCTCTATTTCCGCGCCTACCAGGTCAATGTGTGCGGGCAGCAGGTCAAGATTCGGGGTGTCTGTTTTCTGAATGGCTTCGGAGGGTTCCACATCGTTGATGATACACTCATAAATGCTGTTCTTGATGCTTCTTGGGTCAAATCCAATTCCAGAAGTAGAATTGGCCTGGGGATCGGCATCAACCAATAAGGTCCTATATTCCAGTACGGCTAAACTTGCGGCCAGATTGATCGATGAGGTAGTTTTACCTACTCCGCCTTTCTGATTTGCCAGTGCAATAATTTTACTCATCTATCTTATTAATAATTTCAATTATTCGTTTAAGGCTTGCTTTTACTCGTGGTAAATCTATAAAAAATGCTATTTTTGCGATGATTCAGGCATATTTTAACGAATAGCTAAGATACAAACTAAAAGGCAAAACTAGCATTAAAGCTACAAGTGTTTTACACATCTTATTAACAATTTATACATGGTTACGATCATATCAGGCACAAACAGACCTTCAAGTAATACGCTAAAAGTTGCTAAATATTATCAGCGAACATTGAAGCTAAAAGGCCTGGAAACCCATCTTTTTAACCTGGAGGATCTGCCCCCGACACTCATTTCTTCTGACCTCTACGGAAAACGCAGCCCTGAGTTTGAAGCCATCCAGGAAATGATCATGAAAACAACCAAATTCCTGTTTATCATACCCGAATACAATGGCAGTTTTCCGGGTGTTCTCAAAACTTTTATAGATGCATGCAATTTTCCGGACAGTTTTTACGACAAAAAAGCTGCCTTGGTAGGCGTATCATCGGGGAAATATGGCAACATCAGGGGAATCGATCATTTTGGTGGTGTCTGCAGCTACCTTCACCTCAATGTCCTGCCCCTGAGGCTGCACATTGCCACCATCAGAATGGAATTGGATGAACAGGGCAATCTTTTTAAAGAGGACACATTGAAGTTCACTGACCAGCAGATGGATAAATTTATTGCGTTTTAAAACTGATCCAGGTTTTTCCTTCATTCCCGAATACAAAATAACCCGGATGCAGCAGCTCTGCAAGGTCTTCCAGCACATCAACAGCCTGCGCAGCACCAATTGAACCAATTGACCGGTCATCGAGCAGGTAAACCCTGTCGTATTCTACCGAAGGCCATTCTTTTTGCAGAAGAGCGGGCACGGCCCCCATTAGCTGCAGCATTCCCACCCCGTCTTCATAATAGATAATTACACGGGCATTGAGCGCATCATCCTGAAGCTCCCCTCCTGCAGCATCGATCAGCCACCCCAACTCGGTACTGAGTGCATTTTTTGTATCCAGAACGGCAACCGTTACACGGTCCATAAACTTGATCTTATGCCGTACGATTTCGACCCGTTCCTGCAAGTATTCACGGGAGACCTCATCCTCAACTTTATTTATCACCGCATTTAAAAAAGACATACCGATTTATTTATTATTTTGTGCAAAATTAGTATTCCTATGCTGATGCACCGTATCATCACCCATCTTTTTTCAGCCTTACTATTGACCTGCATCATTTCTTGCGGACATTCTTCTTCAGACGACGGCAAGAAGGTATTCAATATGAATCTTGATCAAAACCTGACCTCCCTCGATCCCGCATTTGCAAGGAATCAAAACGCCACATGGATGATCAACCAGATATTTAACGGATTGGTACAGATCGACAGCGCTTTGAATACACTGCCCTGCATTGCCAAAACATGGCAGGTATCGGCCGATAAACTGACTTACACTTTCAACCTGCGCAGTGATGTTTACTTTCACGACGACCCCTTATTTCCGAAAGGAAGAGGGAGAAAGGTAGTTGCATCCGATTTTGTATATAGCTTTTACCGGCTGATAGATCCAAAGGTCGCTTCTTCCGGCGGATGGATATTCAGTGATAAGGTAAAAGACATCAACAGCTTCGTAGCCATTGATGACTCGACATTTCAGATCAGACTGACCAGGCCTTTTCCGGCATTTTTAAATCTCCTGACCACACAATATTGCTCTGTTGTACCCAAAGAGATCGTAGAGCACTATGGAAAAGATTTTCGAAGCCATCCGATAGGAACTGGTCCCTTCAAATTTAAATACTGGAAAGAAGATGAAATTCTAGTCCTGCTCAAGAACGAGCACTACTGGGAAAAACAGGGAAATGAACAGCTTCCCTTTCTTGATGCCGTCAATGTAACATTCATAAGTGATAAGCAAAGTGCATTTATGAATTTTATTAAAAAAGAGCTTGATTTTTTCGAGAAAGTTGATGGCAGTTACCGGGACGATATCCTGACCAAGAGCGGGAAGATGACTGCTAAGTACAAGAGGAAATTTGTATTGCGGAAGGGACTTTACCTGTGCACCGAATACATCGGCGTAATGGTCGACACCAATATTGCCATCACCAAGCATTCTCCCCTGCGGTTTAAAAAAGTACGCCAGGCCATTAACTATGCTATAGACAAGGTAAAACTGATCAAATACCTCCGCAATGGCATAGGCATACCGGCAACTTCAGGTTTTATTCCGCAAGGGATGCCTGGATTTGACAGCGCCGCCGTAAAAGGATATCACTACAATCCCAAAAAAGCCGCCCGGCTGCTGGCAGAAGCCGGCTTTCCAAATGGAAGGGGAATGCCCCAGGTTATGCTGAGCACCAGCACCACATATAAGGATCTGATCGAATTCGTACAGGGCGAGCTGGGGGAAATCGGCATCAAGACCAAGGTTGACGTAAGCCCGAGTGCCAGTCTTCGCGACCTGATGTCTAAAAACGAGGTAAATTTTTTCCGTGGTTCCTGGATAGCCGATTATCCGGACGGCGAAATCTACCTGGCAATGTTCTACTCGAAAAACAAAGTTCCAAACGGGCCAAATTATACGGCCTATTACAATGATGAATTTGACAGGTTGCTCGAAAAGAGCTATTACGAAGCTGACGATCAGAAAAGGTATAAGCTCTACCACAAGATGGACAGTATGATCATGGACAATGCCAATGTAGTCCCGCTCTTTTACGACCAGTCGGTGGTGATGACCCAAAACAACATCAGCGGGTATGCCATAAACCCGCTGAATTGGATGATCCTGAAAACCGTGAAAAAAAAGTAATTACTTACTTCCATTGCCCATGCCTCCGCCCATGCCGCCCTGCTGGCCCTCTTCCTTCTTCAGATCGTCATTCTTAATGCTTTTCTTTTGTGTAAACTTGAGTTTACCGAAATTGTAACTGAAGTTTAGCCCAAACGAACGCAAAGGATAATGAATGTCAGTACGTTGTGTAGAAATATCAGTATTATTTACGGTTTTAATGTTGAGGTCTCTGCTTAGCGGATTTAGTACATTAATACCAATTGTTGCTTTTTTGTTCATGATTTCTTTTTTGATGGCACCGCCATAGAAGTACATCATGTCAGTTTTTCCCTGGAAAGTCCGTCTCGGTGAGTTGATCACACCCCAAAGCTCCATATTCCATCCGCCTGTGAATGCGTACGCAGAACGCATAAACGCATTGTAATTTAAAAACGTACCCGTGCTTACATCATTGCTGATATTGTTCACTTCGTAAGTATTCAAACCAAAATTTGCCATCAATGTCCATTTCGGTTTCGGGTTGTAAGATCCGAAAACATTGAAACCGTAAGACTTGCTTGTACCGATATTGTCATAGGTAGTCAGGTTCCTGTTGCCTTCAATAGGTGCAATTTTACTTTCAATTACATCCTGTGTATTGCGGTAAAAAACCGAGGCGTTGATCACTGACCCCTTAATAAAGGTGGAATAACCCAGTTCAATATTGTCTGTCAGCTCAGGAGAAAGTTTAGGGTTACCTTCCATAGGATTGAACACATCACTCTCATTTCGGAACGGATTTAGGTAAAACAGGCTTGGACGCTGAACCCTCCGGTTGTAACTCACTTTTACGGTACTCATTCCCTTTAATGTTTGAGACAAGATCAAACTTGGGAACACATTGAAGTAATCGTTGTCAAAGGGAACAGCATTCCCTGCCAGACCATTGATTTTGGTATACTCTGCCCTAAGTCCCGCCTTAGCAGTAATCTTTTTGGTCAGTTTAAAACCAAGCACCCCATAAGCACTGGCGACATTCTGATCATAATCAAAATCCTGTGCGCTATTGTCATAGTCGCTGTTGATCTTTCTGAAAATCCCTTTAGCACCTGTCTCCAGAGTCGTCGATTTACTAAACGGATAGACATAGTCACTTTGCAAAGTGTATTCGTTGTTTTTTCCGGTGTTAGAACCGATCACCTCCACGTCAGGTATTCCAGCAGCGATGAAGCGGTTGGAAAAATCACTGCCATTGCGCCCGGTCGAAAGCTGTGCCGATACACTAAACTCCTCGCCTTCTCTTTTACTGGTCTTCCGGTAATCCATGGTCCAGTCCAGGTTTTTGAAACTCATATCCATATCCCTGATGTTTCTTGAAAAATCCTGGTTCACGAAAACATCAGAGCTTCCCGGGCCACCGTTAGAAAAACTGTTCAGTTTTACATTGGTGGTGAAGTTATTGTAGCCATTAAGGTCATAATCCAGACCAGCACTGCCATTATAACCAACCCTCGACCATTTGGAAAATCCATTCTGGGTTACCGTACTGGTCACTCCATTTAATGTAGAGCTGTTAAAATTAACCACACTTGAATTCTGCGGATAAGCATGGTTTACTCCCAAACTGGTAGTTACAGCCAAACGGCCGGTTTTCACGTTGAGGTTGAAGGCGCCGTTGTTTGATCTCGTTCCGGCCGAAGCATTTACGCTTCCGCTGGTACCTTCAGCAGAACTTTTTTTAGTGATGATGTTGACGATACCACCGGATCCCTCCGCGTCGTACTTGGCCGAGGGGCTTGTGATCACTTCCACACTTTTAATCTGCTCTGCAGGAATCATCTTCAGCGCATCAGCCACACTGTTGGCCATCGTGCCTGACGGTTTCCCGTTGATCAGCACACGCACAGAACTTCCGCGTAGTTGCAAATTTCCGTTCATATCAACCGAAAGCATCGGTACTTTACGCATCACATCAGTGGCATCTCCACCTGCATTGGTAATATCGGCTTCTGCATTGTACACCAGTTTGTCAACTTTGTTTTCTATCAATGCTTGCTGGCCAACAATGGCCACCTCTTTCAGGCTGCTCTCTGTCGGGCTGATATAAATTGTCCCGGCATTCAGATCGGGTTTCTCAGGACTGGTTTTTACCAGGATGGTTTTGGTCTTATAGCCCATAAAACCAATTGACATTTTATACTGATCAGGCAGTACATTCTGGAGGGAAACTTTCCCCCTTTCATCAGTTACACCACCGTTCACAGATTTATTATCAGTCACCTTAGTCAGTGAGATACTGGCATAATCAATAGGCTTTTTAGTTAAAGAATCCAGCACAACCGCGGTGATCTTTCCGGTAACCCTGGGCTTGGCAGGCCCTCCTCCCATCATTGAAAATTGTGCATTCGCACTCAGCATCATCACTACTCCAGCTATTAAAAGTATAATTCGTTTCATAAAATTTAAGTTTCTTCAATTAGTCGGCGCAAGGTCGGGATTGTTACATTCAGTATCCATACAATTTAGACAATTGACAATTCCCTAACGGTAAAAGGGATTATTTCATCGGCGAATGATTTTTCATTGATCCGATTGTTTGATTTCTACAAGTATTGGCTTGAATGGCGCAAACGGCACCTACAACTCCCAGGTAACTTTGGGGTATCAAAAAACAAGTATATGAAAAAGAAAATATGGTTCATTACCGGAGCCTCCAAAGGACTGGGACTTATCCTGATAAAAACTTTATTAAAAAAAGGCTATGCAGTAGCGGCAACTTCAAGAAGTGTTAGTGAGCTTCAAAAAGCAATCGGCGAAAAGAACGACAATTTCCTGCCACTGGAGGTAGATCTTACTGACGAAAGCAGTGTTGAAGAAGCAATAAATCAGACCGCTGCATATTTCGGCAATATAGATGTAATCGTCAACAACGCCGGTTACGGATTGACAGGTGCACTTGAAGAACTCACCGACGCAGAAGCGAGACAAAACTTTGAAATCAATGTATTTGGTTCCTTAAATGTAATCCGCACTGCCATGCCGCTGTTGCGCAAACAAAAATCAGGACATATCTTTAATATTGCGTCCATTGGTGGATTTTCAGGTGCTTTTCCTGGTTTTGGGATTTATTGCGCGACAAAATTTGCAGTACACGGTTTTTCAGAATCCCTTGCAGCGGAAGTTAAGCCCTTTGGTATTCATGTCACTATCGTATCTCCCGGCTATTTCCGCACCAGCTTCCTTGAGGCGTCTTCCCTTGGTGTGCCTCAAAACCCGATACAAGAATATCAGAATGTAAGAGAAATTCAGGACACACACCAAAACAGCATCAATGGAATCCAGCAGGGAGATCCGGAAAAAGCAGCCAGAGAGATGATCGCAGTAGCCGGACAGGAACAGCCACCACTCCATCTTTTCCTTGGCCAGGATGCTTATGACCTCGCCGAAGCAAAGATAGCCCTCATTAAAGCCGATTTGGAAAAAATGCACGCTACAGCCACAGCTACTGCATTTGATGTATAAATCTTATATTTGAAATATGATTAACCGTACTGAAAGTTTAGCGGAATTTTACCAGCATAAGCTCAACTGGTTGCCTGAAGGCTGGAGTGACGGGTCACATTTTAATGTCTTCAAGCTTGAGGATTGTGCAGATATCGGAGGTAACGTTCCGGTAAAATACAGCCGCAGGGATTTTTATAAGATCAGTATGATCCGCGGTAAAAGCATCTATCATTATGCAGACAAAAGCATCGAAACATCAGGGACAGCTCTGATGTTTTTCAATCCACAGGTCCCCTATACCTGGCAGCCCGCATCTGCGGAGGCAACCGGTTATTTTTGCATTTTCAAAGAAGCATTCTTTACCGAAAACCTAAGGAGCAACATTAAAGATCTGCCTATGTTTATGCCCTCGGGGAAACCGTCGTATAGCCTGGATACGGAGCAGGAAGGCCTGATTGTTCAGATCTTTGAGAAGGTCATAACCGAGATCAATTCCGATTATCGTTTTAAATTTGACCTGATCCGCAACCATGTGACCGAACTGATTCATGTGGCACTAAAGATGCAGCCCACCGAACGTATCTACCAGCATACTGATGCCAATACCCGGATTACCGCAGTTTTCAACGAACTGCTTGAAAGACAATTTCCCATAGAAACACCATCTCAGCAATTCAGCATGCGATCACCAAAAGACTATGCGGAAAAGCTTGCTGTGCATGTGAATCACCTGAACCGGGCAATTAAAGAAACCACCGGAAAAACCACATCCCAGCACATCTCAGAACGGCTTACCACCGAAGCTAAGGCACTGCTGAAGCACACCAGCTGGAATATATCAGAGATCAGTTATTGCCTGGGTTTTGAAGAACCGGCACACTTCAACCATTTTTTTAAAAAACATACAGCAATTACACCTACGGCTTTCCGCGAGGTTTAAAGATGAAGCCCCACTTGTGTTCCAGCTTGTTTTGATCAAACAGCAGTGTCCTAGTATATTTTCAGTCAATTACCGACCTTGCGTTGAAGCAAGGTCGCTTCCATAGCATGGCTGATTGTATTTTCGCATGTGGCAGAACGCGTCCCGTTTGAGCAAACGATACAGTTAGATTTCCAGAAACAATTCCTATTGCCGAGATTTGCATTCTACCAAACCAATTCCGATGAAAATCAGAAACCTTGTAGATCTGTTTACTATCCTTCCTGAAGACGAAAAAATAATTGTAGACGTGTTGCGACAGATAATTATTGAGTCTCTTCCCGAATACTGCAAAGAGAAAATATCATACAATGTTCCATTTTTTTACGGCAACAAAGGCATATGTATTATTTGGCCCTCAACTGTTCCGAGAGGAGGGATCAAAAAAGGAGTTCTTCTAGGTTTTTGGTATGGCCACAAATTAAATGACAACGATTGCTTTCTATCCCATGGAACCAACAAGCAAATTTTTTATAGAATCTACCAGACTGCGGAGGAGATTGATGAAGATCCAATAAAAAAGCTTTTAAAAGAAGCGATCAGATTAGACAGCACCTTCAAAAAGTATCCTAAGCCATCTATCCAAAAACGATCAGGCCCATATTCCGAAAACGACAATAATTCCCCCGATACTTGAAATGTAATAACTACTTCAAAATTTCTACCATATCTTTGATCTTCCAACTACATAAAAATGAACCAATTGACCATCTCTTTGTTGCCGTTCCAGTTAAACGCATCCACCCGGGTAAGCAAACAAACATCCAATCAAAAAGCAGTCACGGTACTTACCTGCGACGATGCATTTGAGCCACAGCTGGATATCACAATCCCAAAGGTAAATGCAGCAAATTCAAAGGGCATATTTTTTCTGGATGAGAAAAGTGAATACACAATTCTTATCATGAGATATACGCTCCTGATGTTCTTCTTTTTAACCTGTGCATTTGTGACACAGGCACAGAACCAAGCCCCACTTGAAAATAATGTAGTGATCACATCCCAGGAACAGAAAACCCACGTATATACCGGTGATAATGAGGAGTTGCATGTCAACGTATCGCCAAAGGATGTTCTTAAGTTTAAAGCCGCCGGAACGGTTCGCTACAGTGACTTTGGTGCCAAAGGCGATGGAAAGACTGATGATATAGATCTTATCGTCGCAACCCATGCATTTGCCAACATGCACGGACTTTCGGTTAAAGCAGACAATGGACTTAGCTATTATATTGGAGGGAAGAATCGCACGGCGGCCATCCGGACAGACACCGACTTCGGTACGGCGACCTTCATCATTGATGATACCGAAGTGAAAAATCGCAGTGCGTCTGTTTTTACGGTGAGTTCGGACCTGAAACCGTTTAAACTGGAAACGGTATCTTCATTGAAGAGGAACCAGAAAAAAATCGACGTTTCTTTACCCGGCCAGTGTTTAATTACGGTCACGGATTCCAATATAAAACAATACATCCGGTTTGGGCCAAACCAAAACAACGGCTCTTCGAAGACCGACATCTTTGTCGCGGACAAAAACGGCAACGTGGATATAAACGCGCCAATCATCTGGGACTTTGGGCAAATCACGAGTATCACCGCTCTGCCCATTGATGAGCGCCTGCTGAAGATCACCGGAGGCCGTTTCATCACAATTGCCAATAAAGATGAATCAAAGTACACCTATTATAACCGGAACATCGCAATCAGGCGGTCCCATGTGCTTGTAGACGGACTGCAGCACCACATCAGTGACGAAGGAGACCACGGTGCGCCATACGGAGGCTTTATCAACATCGGTGAATGTGCCTACGTAACGGTAAAAAACACCATCCTTACAGGACACCGGACCTATAGCACTATTGGTGCGGCGGGTAAGCCCGTCAAAATGGGCACCTACGACCTTTCTGTCAATCGTGCGCTTAATGTATCTTTCGTAAATTGCAGCCAGACCAATGACATCAATGACAACAGGTATTGGGGCATTCTGGGTTCAAACTTTTGCAAAAATCTTCTTTATGACAGTTGTACCCTCTCCCGGTTTGATGCCCACCAGGGGGTAGCCAATGCCACCATCCGCAACTCAACCCTCGGACACATGGGAATCAATGCTATTGGCAGCGGACGCTTAACAATTGAAAATTCCACCGGCCGTGGACGGAGCTTTGTCAACCTGCGTCCCGACTACGGGAGTACGTGGCAGGGAGAGCTTGTAATCCGCAACTGTGTCTTTGTGCCGGCAAACGGCAAACCGGTCAATGCTTCTGTGATCAGCGGATCTTATTCAGGTCAGCATAATTTCGGTTATACGTGTTATATGCCGGAACGAATCACCATTGAAAATCTACGGATTGAGGATTCCATGCATCCGGATAATTACCAGGGGCCTGCTATTTTCAGCAATTTCAATCCGGAAATGACCGACAATACCTACAAGGAAAAGTTCCCGTATGTCAAAACCAAAGAGGTCATTCTAAAAAACATCACAACGACCAGCAAAAAAGCGCTAAGGATCAGCGATAATCTGTTCATGTTCAAGGACATAAAGGTTAAGACTAATTAATGGCATTTCTCCCAATCCACTTTTAAGTGTTCCCTGTCATAGAGGTATCTCCTGCTTTAACTTAGAAATCCTAGCCTATAGAATCACAACCCTTTCTCAATTTCTTTACAACCTTTTCTAGGGGGGTGCCTGGAGAGATGTACGTCCGGTTGTCTCCAAAATGCCATAAGCCTTTTCCGGGCAGAAGTTTCATCTTCGCCTATTTTTTGCCTTAAGTATACTTCCGTTTATCTAAAAAGGTTTCTTTCGAAGTGACCCCGGACGGGTTGTTCCAATTTGGTGGAGAAAAGTTAAAGTGGACTATTGAATCAGAAATTTGATCACTGATAGTTTGATGTGCAGTAAATATAAAGGGAAGTCGATATAAATCTTCCTCCCCTCATATAATCATCCCTATTGATGACGCTAATATATGTACGTTCTATGATATCTCCAAATTTAATTTGAGATTTTTATTAAATAACAATATTTACGATCCTGCCCTTTACCACAATCACCTTTTTAGGTGTCTTGCCTTCCAGATATTTTTGTACATCTTCATTGGCCAGGACAGCTGTTTCGATATCAGTGGTATCTAAAGAAAGGCTCAGGCTTAAATTTAAACGGGTCTTGCCATTGATAGAAACGGGGTAGCTAAATTCATCTTCTACCATATAAACCGGGTTGAATTTAGGATATTCGGCATATGACAGGCTTCCCGGTTCATGGTCTAATGCCTCCCAAAGTTCTTCACAAATATGGGGTGCATAAGGAGAAAGCACTACAACAAGATCTTCCAGTACCTGTCTATTCTTACATTTTAGATCTGTTAACTCGTTTACGGCAATCATAAAACTTGAAACAGAGGTATTAAATGAGAACCGTTCTATGTCATCCTGTACTTTTTTAATGATTTTGTGCAGGGCTTTCAGTTCAGCTTTTGATGGCACTGAATCCTCTACATTAAATATCCATTGTTCATTGTGAAACAAACGCCAGAATTTGCGAAGGAATTTAAAAACCCCTTCTATCCCATTTGTATTCCAGGGTTTGCTTTGCTCCAGCGGGCCAAGGAACATTTCGTACATCCTTAAAGTGTCTGCGCCATAATTCTCGATCAGCACATCGGGATTTACCACATTAAACTTCGATTTGGACATCTTCTCTACTTCGACACCGCAGATGTATTTTCCGTTTTCAAGAATAAACTCTGCATCGGCAAATTCCGGACGGAAAAGCTTGAATTTGTCTATGTTCAGTATTTCGTTTTCAACAATATTGACATCAACATGCAGGGCTGATGTTTTATATTCTTTTCTCAGCCCATAGGAAACCAAAGTATTGGTGCCTCTTCCTTCTTCATCTACAATACGGTATACAAAGTTACTTCGCCCTTGTATCATTCCCTGGTTGATCAGTTTTTTGAAAGGCTCTTCTTCCTGTACATAACCAAGATCTTTTAAAAATTTGTTCCAAAAACGGCTGTACAACAAATGTCCGGTAGCATGTTCGGCACCACCGATATACAGGTCCACGTCTTTCCAATATTGTATAGCTTCTTTAGAGGCAAAATCAGACCTGTTTTGTGCATCCATATAACGGTACCAGTACCAGCTTGATCCAGCCCAGCCCGGCATGGTACTCAGTTCGTATTCATACTGATCGTCATAAGTCCAGTCCTCAGCCCTGCCCAAAGGTGGCTCTCCGGTTGCTGTTGGCAAATATTTGTCAATTTCAGGTAGAATTAACGGCAGTTCTTCTTCTTTGATCAGGTATGGCAACCCGTCTTTAAAGTAAACCGGAATTGGTTCGCCCCAGTAACGTTGTCTGCCGAAAATGGCATCGCGCATACGGTAATTAATTTTTGCCTTACCTGCTCCTTTTTCTTCCAGCCAGGTATTTAACGTTTGGACGGCCGCCGAATAATCCATTCCGTTGATAAATCCGGAATTGATATACCTGCCTTCTTTTGTAGGGTCTGCCTGATGTGCGATGTCTTTCTGCGCATCAAGGATTTGAACTATTGGTAAATTGAAATGGGTAGCAAACAGCCAGTCCCGCTGGTCTCCGCTCGGGACACCCATTACCGCCCCTGTTCCATATCCGGCCAATACATAATCGGCTATCCAAAGCTGGATCCGTTCGCCGCTTACTGGATTGATCACATAGCTGCCGGTAAACGCCCCCGAAACGCTTTTAACATCAGCCATCCGGTCCAGTTCAGATTTCTTTTTGGTCTGTGCAATATAATTGTTGACATCTACTAATTGCTCCGGGATAGTTAATTTAGAAACGAGTTCGTGTTCCGGAGCCAGTACCAGGTAAGAAACCCCAAATATGGTATCTACACGTGTGGTAAAAACCTCTATGTAATCTGCAATATCTTCAGGGGCGTTTTCTATCGCAAACCTTACACTTGCACCTACACTTTTACCTATCCAGTTGCGTTGCATCTCCTTAACCGGCTCCGGCCAGTCAACGGTATTTAAGCCTTGCAGCAATCGCTCGGCATAAGCAGAGATCCGCATGCTCCACTGCATCATTTTCTTCTGCTCTACCGGATGGCCGCCGCGTTCTGAATATCCGTCCTTTACTTCATCATTAGCCAGCACTGTCCCAAGGGCCGGGCACCAGTTTACGGTACTTTCCCTCAGATAAGTAAGGCGGTATTTCAAAAGCTCTTCCTGCTTTTCCTTATCAGTCATTGCAGCCCAGTCACTGGGCAAAAATGATGCGGTATCCTCATCGCAAACAGCCCTGACATCAGCACTGCCTGAGGCATTGAATTTTTCTATTAATGTAGTGAGATCTTCAGCCCTGTCTGTTTCGAGGTTGTACCAGGAGTTGAATAGCTGCATAAAGATCCATTGTGTCCATTTGTAATATTCCGGATCACTGGTACGCACTTCTCTGCTCCAGTCAAACGAAAAACCGATCTTATCCAGCTGTCCCCGGTAAGTATTGATATTGGTTTCGGTAGTTAAGGCCGGGTGCTGACCGGTTTGAATCGCGTACTGTTCTGCAGGCAATCCGAAAGAATCGTAGCCCATTGGATGTAGTACATTAAATCCTTTTAATCTCTTGTATCTTGAAAATATGTCTGAAGCAATGTAACCAAGGGGATGACCTACATGCAATCCCGCCCCTGATGGATAAGGGAACATATCGAGGACGTAAAATTTAGGCTTTGAGGTATCTTGATCTGCTTTGAAGGTCCTGTTCTGAGCCCAGTGTTTTTGCCACTTTTGCTCTATTTCTTTAAATTGGTAATCCATTACTACTATTTCCTTAATATAAAGCGCGAAAATAATGAATTAAAGGGTGTTATAGAAACGGTTTATGAAATTTACCGAAGAGAAAGTGTTTGGGCTCCTTGTTTTCGGGTGTGTTATAGATGCTGTAACGGTCAGAAAGCAGGTAGGATATTACGCAGGCAATGGTAACATAAATACCACACGACATTCCAAAAAGCTCAATTGCCATAATACAGCATGCCACTGGAGTCTTGGCGGCCCCCGCAAAAACTGCCACAAAACCCATACCTGCAAGCAATCCAACGGGCAGCGGCAAAAATAACGACAGTGTGCTGCCCAGCGTAGTGCCTATAAAAAATAAAGGAGTAACCTCCCCTCCTTTAAAACCGGCACCGAGCGTGATCGCCGTAAGGAGTATCTTAAGCGCAAAGTCTTGCGGAGCAGCGGGCAGATCAAAAGATTCGACTATGCCGGCAATCCCCAGACCGTTATACTTATAAGTACCCAGCAATAAAACGAGCAGAACAAAGATTATTCCACCGGCAAAAGGCCTCAGCGGGGCATATGGAATTTTTTTGAAGAGAATGGCAAAGAACCCGGTAAGCTTCACAAATGCGATGGCAGCAATGGCAAAGGCCGTACCGGCAAGTGCACAATAGAATAACCTGGTTGGCGTAAAGGACGGAATCAGATCTATCTTGTAATGGGTATGTCCGGCTCCCCAGAGTTCTGTCACACGGGCAGCAAGAAATGCGGTTGCAACAGCAGGGATGATGGCTTTATACGGCACCCGGCCCAACAACAATACCTCCAAGCCAAAAATAGCTCCGGCAAGTGGTGTACCAAATACTGAGGCAAAACCTGCACTTAAGCCGGCAATGAGCAGGATGGTACGGTCAGCTGTATTTAGCTTGAAAGGGCCGTGCAGCTGATCAGCAGCGGCAGCGGACATCTGTAAAGCAGTACCCTCACGGCCTGCGGAACCACCAAACAAATGGGTAACTACTGTACCAAAAAGCACCAGTGGGGCCATCTTAAAAGGAATAACATCCTTTGGATTGTGAATGGTATCAAATACCAGATTATTCCCGCGTTCGGTCCCTTTGCCCAAATAGTGGTACAACAAGCCAACCCCCAGTCCTGCAAATGGCAGCAGGTAAAGCATTTGATGATGATGCTCCCGGAATTGAGTAGCCCGGCTGAGCAAATTCAGAAAAATAGCAGACAAGGTACCTGCAGCGGCGCTCACGGTAATAATCAGCGCCAGCCACTTAGCAAGTACGGGCAGGATTGTTCCTGACTTTTGTTTTACAGACATATGGATATGCTGTAAATATAAAACAATTCAGCTTTATCTTTTAAGGTACACTTTTTCAGATGTGCTTCCTTGTGTTGAGGTAAACTCCAGTTTATTGCCATCAAGTGCGGTCACTTTGCAGGTATAAAGTTTGCCGCCTACGGTCATGTTGATCTCGCGTGAGGTTGTAGCCACGTAAGTTCCTGATTGCAGGTTTCCATTTCTTCTGACTTCAACGATATCGTCTTCGCCTTCTTTGAAATCATAATAATCGCCAGGGAGAACAGGCAAAACAACTTCCTGTCCGGAAGCGGCATCTACTTTTGAAATCTGCCACTGTCCGATTATGTCTGTCTTGAATTTATCAAGGGATTCTTTTTTACATCCGGCTATTCCGGTAAGGACAAATAGAAATGCGGCAGCTAGAGATAATTGTTTCTTCATTGTGGTTTGTTTTTTTCTTCGGTTGACATCAAAAATGATGCCTTTCCATGCTTTCATTAGGATATATTATCAACTTTAACGGAAAACATCTCATTTTGGTACAGGAATGGCATCATTCTTAAACTAATAGGAATAGATTTACGTTATTAAATTTTATATTTTTATTTTCGCAGAAACATAAAGACAAGTACATGGAAGAATTTGAAGTGAGCGATGCTTCTAAGAAGACAAAAACCATTTATATTTCTACTATCTTTAGCATTGCACTGGTATTGCTCATGCTGGGCATGCTGGGCTTGATCCTGGTACACGCAAAAAACCTTTCAAACTACGTAAAGGAAAATATAGTACTAAATATTATAGTGGATGAAGGCGCCAAGGAAACTGATGTGCTGCAGTTTCAAAAAGACCTGAACGCTAACCCGGCCATAAAAACGACTCAATATGTAAATAAGGAAATGGCTGCCAGAAACCTGACCAACGATCTGGGTGAAGACTTCGTCAATTTCCTTGGCTACAACCCGCTGCTTTCGACAATTGATGTGTATTTAAAAGCAGATTATGCCAATAATAAAAGTATAGAGGTTTTAAAAGCAAGTATTGCTAAAAATCCGGTGGTAAAAGAGGTGATCTACCAAAGCTCACTGATTGACATGGTGAATAAAAATATTAACACAATCGGCCTGATCATCCTTGGATTTGCAGCTATTTTACTGGTCATTTCGGTAGCTTTGATCAACAACACCATCAGGCTCGCTATTTACTCGCAGCGTTTTTTAATTAAAAGCATGCAGTTGGTCGGCGCTACCAAAAACTTTATTCGCAAACCATTCATACTGCTGGCAGCACTGCATGGCCTGATCGCAGCCTTTATTGCAATATTGATCCTTCTTGGCATCTTATACTATGCGCAGCGCGAAATTCCTGAAATTGTGATTCTAAGAAATTATACCGAATTTGGAATTGTTTTGCTGGGACTGGTTGGCGTCGGCATTTTTATTACGGCCATCAGTACATCATTTGCGGTGAGCAGATACTTACGTTTAAAAATTTATGACCTTTACAGATAAGATAATGATAGAAAAAAAATCAACTCCTGCCGGTCAGGATACTAAAACAGAATTGGTATTCAATAAAAAAAACTATCAGTTGCTGCTGATCAGCATTGCCATTGTTGTATTGGGCTTCATCCTCATGATCGGCACTGCAGACATCTACGATTTCAGAAAGACTTTGCTTGCCCCAATGGTCGTATTGGCAGGCTTCGCATTTGGGGTCTACGCCATCTTAAAGAAATAGTTTAATGGATTTTTTTCAGGCGTTTATCCTCGCGTTGATAGAGGGGCTAACGGAATTTTTACCGGTTTCTTCTACCGGCCACATGATTATTGGTTCGGCATTTATGGGCATTGCCACAGATCCTTTTGTGAAGCTTTTCACCATTGTGATCCAGCTGGGAGCTATTCTATCTGTATTGGTCCTGTATTTTAAGCGGTTCTTTAAAAGTATCAATTTTTATTTCAAACTGTTCATTGCTTTTATACCGGCCGCTCTTTTTGGCTTTTTGCTGAGTGACCGCATAGACAAGATGCTGGAAAGCCCGCTGACGGTAGCGGTATCCCTGGTTATAGGCGGGGTTATCCTGCTGTTTGTCGACAAATGGTTTAGCGGCGCATCAATCTCTGAAGAGGAAGAAATAAACTACGGAACAGCCCTTAAGATAGGTCTTTCCCAATGTCTTGCGATGGTTCCGGGTGTATCCAGATCAGGCGCAACCATCGTGGGCGGTATGTCGCAAAACCTGAGCCGGAAACTGGCAGCTGAGTTCTCTTTTTTTCTGGCTGTACCTACGATGTTTGCGGCGACAGCTAAGAAGCTCCTTGATTTTTATCAGGAGGGACATGTGATCAGTTCCGATCAGTTACAGATACTTGCTTTTGGAAATATTGTTGCCTTTATTGTAGCCATGCTTGCCATCAAAAGTTTCATCGGATACCTTAATAAAAACGGTTTCAAAATATTTGGCTGGTACAGGATTGTAGTCGGGTTAATCCTGATCGCTTTAATCCTGAGCGGGCAGTCACTGCAAATTATTTAATTCGTAGCTTTGCAGCAAATTTAACACTTCAATTGAGCGCAGACAGCATAAAGGGGCAGATTGAAACATATATCAATATGCAGAAAATAGAAGACAGAACGTTTAATTTTGCCGCTGGCGAATTGCTGCTCATCAACAAGCCTTATAAATGGACAAGTTTTGATGTGGTGGGCAAAATCAGGAATTCACTGAAGCCGCTTAAGCTAAAAGTTGGCCATGCCGGCACTCTGGACCCGCTGGCAACAGGATTGTTAATCATATGCACCGGTAAGCTTACCAAGCAAATAGATACTTTTCAGGCACAGGAAAAAGAGTACACGGGAACTATGGTACTTGGAGCAACTACCCCTTCTTTTGATATGGAAACTATGATCGATCAGGAATTCCCGTTAGCCGGAATTACAGAAGAAGCCATATATCAGGCCATCGTTCCTTTCAAAGGTGATATTCAACAGTATCCGCCGGCCCATTCTGCGGTAAAAATAAATGGGGAACGGTTATACGTAAAAGCAAGACTTGGAGAAGAAACAGAGTTACGCCTGCGCAATGTAACAGTATCTGCATTTGAAATTACCCGGATAGCTCTACCTGAAATTGATTTCAGGATCGTATGCAGTAAAGGTACCTATATCCGTTCAATCATCTCAGATTTTGGGAAACAGTTGAATAACGGAGCCTATCTTTCTAAATTGACACGTACCAGAAGTGGTGATTTTTTATTAGAGAACGCATTTGAGGTAAACGATCTGGTTAGTTATCTTAGAAACAAAAAGGAGTAACTATGCGGGGGCAGGCAAAATCAAGAAAATTAAACTTTGTTAAGAATATGTTTCTGGTTGCATGTGGCATTACATCCGCGTGTTTTGGCTTGAAGAGTTTTTTGTTGCCCAATAATTTTATTGATGGTGGGGTAACCGGAATATCCTTGCTGATCACCCGGTTAACCGGCTTAAAACTGTCTTATCTGATCATCGCGATCAATATCCCGTTTATAGTTTTAGGATACCGGCAAATAGGAAAAGGCTTTGCCATTAAAACAGGTGTCGCTATCACCCTTTTGGCAGGAATGCTTTTGATCGCTCCTTTTGAGCCTGTAACCAGTGATAAATTGCTGATTGCTGTTTTTGGGGGATTGTTTTTAGGTGCAGGTATTGGTCTTGCAATGCGGGGCGGATGTGTTATTGACGGGACGGAGGTTTTGGCCCTGTACATCAGTCGGAACAGCATTCTCACTGTTGGAAATATTATACTGATCCTGAATATTCTTATTTTTGGTGTTGTTGCCTACTATCTTAACCTGGTCACGGCCATGTATTCTATCCTTACGTATTTATCTGCATCGAAGACCGTTGATTATATTGTGAACGGGATAGAGCAATACACAGGCGTTACTGTAATTTCTGAAAAGAATGAACACATTAAAAAATACATCATCAACCAGATGAAACGGGGAGTGACCATTTATAAAGGTGAAGGTGGTTATGGCGCAAAGAAGGACATTAATATTCTTTATACAGTAGTTACCAAGCTTGAAATGAGCAAACTGCAAGCTGCGATTAGACAGCTGGATCCTGATGCTTTTGTGATACAGCAGCAAATAGCCGATATAAAAGGCGGTGTAGTAAAACGCCAGTCGTTACATTAATTAAATATTAGTCTTGAAAATTTACAATCATTTTTCTGAATTCAAAAAGCTAAACAACGCGGTTGTTACCATCGGAACATTTGACGGTGTGCATTATGGGCATCAAAAGATTATTAAACGATTGTGTGAACTGGCAAAAACAACCGGTGGGGAAAGTGTGATCCTGACGTTTTTCCCTCATCCCAGACTGATCATTGATCCGGAAAATCAGGACTTAAAAATGATCAATACCATTAGTGAAAAAGCCAGGATCCTGGCAGATCTTGGCGTGGATCATCTGATTATTACCCCTTTTACCCGTGACTTTTCAAACCTGAGCCCCGCTGAATACATTAGGGATATATTAGTTGATACCATTGGGGTCAAACACCTTATAGTAGGTTATGACCATCGTTTTGGAAAGGACAGAAAAGGTGGGATGAAGGAACTGGAAGAATTCTCAAAACTTTTTGATTTTAAGAT
The DNA here is from genome assembly GCF_030244015.1 of Pedobacter ginsengisoli. Classification (GTDB taxonomy): domain Bacteria; phylum Bacteroidota; class Bacteroidia; order Sphingobacteriales; family Sphingobacteriaceae; genus Pedobacter; species Pedobacter ginsengisoli. Next base: position 20,526 of record NZ_JASSYX010000001.1, on the reverse strand, counting down.
CGAAGAGATTCCTGAACAGGACATCAATGATGTGGCAGTAAGTTCTACCAAGATTCGCAGAGCATTGCTAAATGGAGAAGTAGCCTTGGCGGCAAGTTACCTTGGCTATCATTTTTCATTGTCAGGACAGGTGGTAAAAGGGGATAAAATCGGAAGGACTATCGGTTATCCCACTGCAAATATTTTTGTGGAGGAAACCTATAAACTCATTCCTTCTGATGGCATCTATGTGGTAACTGTTGAAATGGGCAATGAGGTATTCAAAGGAATGGCTTACATCGGTCAACGCCCCACTATAAATGGAATGACCAGGAACATTGAAGTGAATATATTTGATTTCAGTAAAGAAATTTATGGCCAGGATGTAAAGATGAACTTTCTGGAATTTCTAAGACATGATGTTAAATTTACAGGACTGGAGGCACTGAAGGAGCAACTTCATAAAGATAAGACTGCAACGCTGGATTACTTCAATAAATTGTCATAACGGCAAATTCAGGTCCTTTTCGGGATAAAAAAGGCATTTTTTTCGTATTTTACGACAAAATCTTTTTTGCCTATGATACATTTACCAGTTTTAATAACTGATTTGGGATTGATACTGGCAGCCGCTGCTATTACTACTCTGCTGTTTAAAGCAATCAGACAACCTTTGGTTTTGGGTTATATCCTGGCAGGGCTCCTCGTTGGTCCGCACATCCAATTTATACCAACAGTTACAGATAATGAAAGTATACATATCTGGGCAGAAATCGGTGTCATATTTCTTTTGTTTAGTCTTGGATTGGAATTTAGCTTTAAAAAACTTGTAAAAGTTGGCGGCTCAGCATCCATTACGGCAATTGTAGAGGTTGTATTTATGCTTCTGATCGGTTTTGTGTCGGGAAAGGCCATGGGCTGGTCTACTATGGACAGTATATTCCTTGGCGGCATCTTATCTGTATCTTCAACCACAATCATCATCAGGGCTTTTGAAGAACTGGGAGTGAAACATAAGAAATTTGCCGGGCTGGTATTTGGAGTACTGATCGTAGAAGATCTGGTGGCAATTTTACTTCTTGTATTGTTGTCTACATTGGCGGTGAGCCAACAGTTTGCTGGTGGAGAAATGCTGGGGTCGATTCTTAAACTCTGCTTTTTCCTGGTTCTTTGGTTTATTGCAGGTATATTTCTGATACCTTCTTTTTTGAAAGTGACTAAAAAACTGATGAATGACGAGACTATGCTAGTAGTATCTATAGCTCTTTGTCTGGTTATGGTGTTGCTGGCGGTTAAGGTTGGCTTCTCTCCTGCTCTTGGTGCATTTATCATGGGTTCTATCCTCGCAGAAACTACTCAAGCTGAAAGAATTGAACATTTGACAAAGTCCGTAAAAGATTTGTTTGCAGCCATATTTTTTGTCTCGGTAGGGATGCTTATAGAACCAGGTATCCTGATTGAATACGCCGTACCGATAGTCGTAATCACGCTTGCAACGGTTCTAGGCAAATTCCTCAGTTCGGGAATGGGTGCATTATTGTCGGGGCAGCCGCTAAAGACTTCCGTGCAAACCGGGATGAGTCTTGCCCAGATAGGTGAGTTTTCATTTATTATTGCAACCCTGGGTCTAACATTGAAGGTAACGAGTGACTTTTTATACCCGATCGCGGTAGCCGTATCGGCAATCACTACATTTACAACACCCTACCTGATTAAGGCCTCAGAACCTTTTTATCTTTTTCTGGAACGTAACTTACCCAGGAAATGGGTAGAAGGGATCAACCGATACAGTTCAAGTACTGCTGGTATCACTACACTCAGCGACTGGAAAATACTGTTAAAGTCTTATACTTTTAATACCATTGTCCATTCGGTGATCCTGATTGCCCTTGCATTTTTAGGAGCACGGTACCTTCAGCCTTTTATCACAAAGAATCTGATCGACGGCAATAATGGCATCATATTAAGTTTGGTTTTGAGCCTGATCATTATGACACCGTTCCTTTGGGCACTGGCTATCAGGCGATTGGAACGCTCCGCCTACTCTCATTTATGGCTAAATAAAAAATATACCCGGGGGCCACTGATCGTATTGGAGGTTTTGCGTATAGCATTGGCATTATTTTTTGTTGGCTTTCTGATTTATCAGTTTTACAGTACTTGGATCTCTATCAGTATTGCCATCGCCCTGATTATACTAGGTATGTTTATATTCTCCAGGAAACTGCAGAGCTTCTATAACAAACTCGAAAGCCGGTTTTTGTTGAATCTTAATGCGCGAGAAAGACAAAACTCACAACCAGAGATACTCCCCTGGGATACACACCTTGCAGATCTGGTTGTAGCTCCGGAATCCAGATTAGTTGGGAAAACTTTGGTGGAATTATCTGTAAGAGAGAAATATGGTGTTAACATCGCATTGATAGAACGAGGGAAGATTATGATCCCGACACCTGGCAGAGACGAAAGATTATATCCAAATGACAAAGTAATGGTGATCGGTACTGATGATCAGCTTGCCGCTATAAAGGAACTTTTTGAAGGAAGTACAAATGAAAATATGGAGTCAAGCTTCCCTAGAGAGGATATGGCTTTACAGAAAATTGTTATCAGCAGCACTTCTCCGGTATTCGGGCAAAGTATTCGTACATCGGGTATCAGAGAGTCAACACAAGGCCTGGTAGTCGGTATTGAAAGGGACGGACAACGAATCTTAAATCCTGACTCCAACTTGATTTTCGAAAACGGGGACATCGTCTGGATTGTAGGAAATAATAAAAGGGTTCCTAAACTGTTTACTTGATAAAATGAATATAACCGATTTTGCAGATATGGTACCCGGATAATGCAAAGAAAAGAATGGCGATGCTTTTGTTAACGATATAACTGCTCAGAGCGAACTTCTCCTGAATATATTGGGCAAATCTTGCAAAACCGTACAATGCAAGCCCTGCACCAATTCCTGAGCCTATACTAAAAATACTCAGGGACAAATAACCAATATCTATCCATTCATGGGAGATGAGATAAGTACCAACAAATAACCAGTAAGGGATCTGCATGGGGTTGAGCACCCCGAGTAACATCCCGTACCTGATGCTATCTTTATTTGAGTAATCAGTTTTGGGCATTTCCTTGCGCGACCGCCAGGTAATGACACCAAGAACCCCAAACATCAGGATCATGATGACATCTATGATGTCTCCAAGTTTGATCTCGCTGGAAAGCCACTGGACAAAACGCATCACGCCAAAAGTGAACAAAACCTCGACCGCTGAAAAGGCGGCTATAAAATATAAGGCCTGACGGATGCCCCTCGTAATGGTGATCTGCACTACCGTCAGATTTATGTTTCCGGGTGGAATGTACCCTAACATGTTCAAGATGATTCCTAAAAAGAGTGTCAAAAAAAGCATGCGCTAAGATACAATTATTATAAATGTGCTTTTAAAAACCTGGCTGTATAAGAAGATTTTGCATTGAGCAGATCCTCTGGCGTTCCTTCGAAAACAAGATTACCGCCTTTGTCCCCTCCCTCGGGGCCAATATCTATGACCCAGTCAGCAGACTTGATCATGTCCATATTGTGTTCTATCACTAATATCGTATTGCCCTGCTCAATAAGTGTATTTAGTGCGATAAGGAGCTTTTTGATGTCGTGAAAATGTAATCCGGTTGTAGGTTCATCGAATATAAAAAAGGTCTTGTTGGCGTTATTCCCTTTGATTAAAAATGAAGCAAGTTTGATGCGCTGCGCTTCTCCTCCGGATAAGGTATTGGATGACTGACCCAAATGTACGTAACCCAGGCCAACATCGACCAGTGGCTGTAATTTGTTCAGTATTTTAGGTTCATTTTTAAAGAAATCTACAGCCTCGTCAATTGTGAGGTCTAAAATATCTGCAACATTTTTATCCTGATATGTAATATCAAGGACCTGCTGTTTAAATCTCCGGCCTCCACACGCCTCACAAGGCAAATAGATGTCGGCCATAAACTGCATCTCTATCTTTACCTCTCCCTCGCCCTGACATACATCACATCGCCCTCCTTCAACGTTAAAAGAAAAAGCAGCCGGTTTTAAACCTGTTGCTTTAGAAGCCGGCAACGCTGAGAATAGTGCCCTTACATCGTCCCATGCTTTGACGTAGGTTACCGGGTTTGATCTGGACGAACGACCTATCGGGTTTTGGTCAACCATTTCTACCTGGCTGACCAAATCATAATTGCCAAATATTCCATTGTGCGCCCCTGTCTGTTCACCAGCATAGTTTCCTATCGCTTTTTGAAGTGCAGGGTATAATATCTTTTTGACCAAACTGGTTTTACCGGAGCCGGACACGCCGCTGACAACAGTGAACACACCAAGAGGAAACTTAACATCAATATTTTTAAGGTTATTTTCCCTTGCCCCGGTGATGAGTACGTGATCCTTCCACCCTCTCCTCTTTAAAGGAACTGCAATTTGCTCTGCACCGGAAAGGTACCGGCCGGTAAGGCTCTTGCTATCCTTAATGATCTGCTCATATGTGCCGCTAAAAACGAGGTTTCCGCCGTGTGTGCCTGCTTCCGGCCCTATGTCAATAATATAATCTGCAGCCCTCATCATTTCCTCTTCATGCTCTACGACCAATACCGTATTGCCCACATTTCTGAGAGAGATCAGTACTTCTATCAGTTTATTGGTGTCTCTCGGGTGAAGACCGATACTGGGTTCGTCAAGGACATATATGGACCCTACCAGGCTGCTGCCCAATGATGTGGCCAGGTTTATCCGCTGAGATTCTCCTCCCGACAGGGTATTTGAGAGTCTGTTGAGTGTGAGGTAACCCAGGCCGACATTGTTCAAGTACAACACGCGGTTGCTGATCTCGGCAAGCAGGCGTTTGGCTATTTTTTCTGCAGTGGCGGAAAGGTTGAGGTTTTCAAAAAAATCCAGGATGACTGACAAGGGCATCAGTACAATATCGATAATTGACTTGTTCCCGATCTTTACATAAGATGCGTCTTTACGTAAACGCGAGCCCTTGCAATCGGGACAGGATGTTTTACCCCTGTAGCGCGACAACATCACCCTGTACTGAATTTTATAGGTCTGTTCTTCCAGGTCCTTAAAGAATGCATCAAGTCCGGCAAAGTACTGATTGCCCGTCCAGATCAATCGCTGTTCCTTTTCTGTAAGCTCGTTGTAAGGACGGTGTATCGGAAAGTTAAATTTTGAAGCGTTTTTGACCAGACGGTTTAACCATTCGCGCATTTTCTCACCGCGCCACGGAGCTATGGCATTATCAAACACACTTTTACTTTTATCTGGTATGACCAGATCTTCATCAATTCCGATTACATTTCCATAACCTTCACATCTTTTGCAGGCTCCATATGGGTTATTAAAACTGAAAAAATTAGGCGTGGGCTGCTCAAAACGCATTTCATCGAGCTCAAACCGATCGCAAAAATGTGTGGTACTGCCTTCATGCTCTACATAGCAGTCTCCTTTGCCCTCAAAAAAAGCAGTTTGCACGGAGTCAGCAATACGGCTCAGTGTTTCATCATCTGTGTTAACAACGACACGGTCGATAAGAATCCTGACTGTATGTTCATCGGCAAGTTCAAAGTCTCTAAAAGACCCGTCTTCCAGAATGCCTTCGATCTTTTGAACCTTATTATTCAAAGATACCCTTAAAAACCCCTTTTGAAGCAATACAGCTAGTTCTTCCTTAATCGATCGGTTGTTGTGGGGAAACAGGGGACAAAATATAGTCACTGTACTTTCTTTTTCCATACCGGAAATGAAATCTACAACAGTGGTTACTGTATCTTTCTTCACAATCTTTCCGGATACCGGTGAATATGTCTCTCCTATTCTCGAAAACAGAAGTTTAAGGTAGTCATAGATCTCAGTCGAAGTCCCTACCGTAGAACGTGGATTTGAAGTAATGACCTTTTGTTCTATTGCTATTGCCGGTGCAATACCTTTAATATAGTCAACTTCAGGTTTATTCATACGGCCCATAAACTGCCTCGCATATGAAGATAAACTTTCTACATATCTGCGCTGCCCTTCAGCGTACAAAGTATCAAAAGCCAGGGAAGATTTACCGGATCCTGACATCCCCGTAATGACAACCAGCTTATTTTTTGGGATTGCTACATCTATATTTTTAAGATTATGAACTCTGGCACCCTTTATGATTATATGTTTATGCGGATTTTTGTCTAATTCTTTATTCATTGATTTCATGGTAAAAGATTGCAAATATACCCTAAAAAAGACAATTTATGATTTTTTGGCGGAGTGCAAAATAAGGCATTGAAACCACTTTTATAATTTTTTAACACTTTTTATATTGGATTGTAATAAAAAAATGCTTCTTTTGAAATAATAACTAAACATTAACAAACCGCATTCTTAAAACCTAATAGGAGAAATCATATCGAAACAAACCTCTACTAAGTATTTTTTATAGCAAAAAGCAAGGGATTTAGTAAGGATACTCCTATGAAATTACAACAATATAGTGACCAGGACTTGATAAAGTTATACCTCACAGGTGATGAATCTGTTTTGGAGGAGTTGCTGAGAAGACACAAGTCAAAAATTTATACTTCTATCTATCTGCTGGTAAAAGACCAGTATTTGGCAGAAGATATATTTCAGGATGCATTTATTAAGGTAATAAATACACTTAGATCAGGGCGATACAATGAGGAGGGGAAGTTTTTACCCTGGGTGATGCGGATTGCGCACAATTTGGTAATAGACTACTTCAGACGTGAGAAACGTGCCCCCGTTATAACAAGTGCTGACGGCACAGATGTATTTAATATGCTCCAGTTCTATGAAGAGAGTGCTGAGGATAGGATGCTAAGAGAACAGACACATACAGATCTGAGGGCGATGATCCAATTGCTGCCCGATGACCAAAAAGAGGTTCTGATTATGAGGCATTATGCAGATTTAAGCTTTAAAGAAATCGCTGACCTGACCGAGGTAAGTATAAATACCGCATTGGGGCGTATGAGGTATGCTTTAAGCAACCTCAGAAAGATGATGAAAGTAAAAGAGATCTCGTAATTTGAAGGCAAAAAATAAATTATAATAATTGTTGTTACGGTTAAAATAAATTAATAACAATAGCGTTTATTAGTAATAACTAATATATGTATATTGCTTATGATGGAAACCTCTACTTCAGTTAACAAATTAAATTACGAACAATCCAAACAACAGGAAATGCTTGTTGAAGATTTAGAAGCACACGATATTGTGTTTTACGAAAACATTAAAACACAATTAGACGGTTTGAGCAGAAATCCTTCTGACGAGACTGTATCAAAAATTCTGGCATACTCCAGAGCTAAGTAATTTAATAACGATCTAAAGCCGCCAAAATTTGGCGGCTTTTTTTATTTCTAATGTTTTATCTATGTTTGTCTATGCTCAAGAAAGAAAGGTATAGACACTTTGTCTCTCATTTTTCCGCAAAACAACCCAATGCAGAAACAGAATTAAACTACAATAACCCTTTTCAGTTACTTGTGGCGGTGATCTTGTCGGCCCAGTGCACAGATAAACGCATAAATCAGGTTACTCCTGCTCTTTTTCAGCGTTTTCCAACTCCTGAAAGCCTGGCAGAAACTACGCCCGACATTGTATTTGACTATATCAGGAGTGTAAGCTATCCTAACAATAAGGCAAAGCATCTCGTGGGAATGGCAAAAATGCTCGTTGATGATTTCAGTAGTGAAGTGCCTTCAGATATTGACCAATTACAAAAAATGCCAGGTGTAGGAAGAAAAACCGCAAATGTAATTGCATCTGTAATTTATAGTGCACCCACTATGGCTGTCGATACACATGTTTTTAGAGTGGCAAACAGAATAGGGTTAACAACAGGAAAAACTCCGCTTGCCGTGGAGAAAGAACTGGTAAAGAATCTACCTGAGCATACCATTCATATCGCCCATCACTGGTTGATCTTGCATGGCAGATACGTTTGTGTAGCCAGATCGCCAAAATGCAGCATTTGCGAGATTACACATATTTGTAAATATTTTCAAAAAAATGAGAAAATAACTAAAATATTTAGTGAAATAGGTTTGGGATTAAAAAAAAATTGAATCTTATTTGTTATTTCAAATTAATAATATTTATATTTGCTAACATAATTAGTAAAAATACAGCAACTTAAAATACTTATCTCAATAAGCATAACAATATGAGCGCAAGTGCAGACAAATTAAAAGCATTACAACTTACACTGGATAAGTTAGAAAAATCATACGGCAAAGGCGCCGTGATGAAACTTGGAGACAACGCTGTAGAGCCTATTGAATCTATTTCCACCGGTTCGATCAGTTTAGATATTGCTTTGGGAATTGGCGGTGTGCCAAAAGGAAGGATCATTGAGATCTACGGGCCGGAATCTTCGGGTAAAACTACACTGGCCACTCACATTATTGCGGAAGCCCAAAAAAAAGGCGGTATCGCCGCTATAATCGATGCCGAACATGCTTTTGATAAAGGGTATGCAAAAAAGCTTGGTGTTGATGTAGATAATTTATTAATTTCTCAGCCTGACAATGGAGAGCAGGCATTGGAAATCGCTGATAACCTGATCAGGTCAGGAGCAATTGATGTAATTGTAATTGACTCAGTTGCAGCTTTGGTTCCTAAAGCTGAAATTGAAGGTGAAATGGGTGATTCTAAAATGGGACTGCACGCACGCCTAATGTCCCAGGCATTACGTAAGTTAACGGGCACCATTGCAAAAACCGGTTGTTGCTGTATTTTTATCAATCAGCTAAGGGAAAAGATTGGTGTCATGTTCGGGAATCCAGAGACTACTACAGGTGGTAACGCATTGAAATTTTACGCTTCAGTCCGCCTGGATATACGCAGAACCTCTCAAATCAAAGATTCCGATGAGGTATCCGGAAACAGGGTAAAAGTAAAAATAGTCAAAAATAAGGTTGCCCCTCCTTTCCGTCTTGCAGAATTTGACATCATGTTTGGAGAAGGAATTTCTAAAACCGGTGAGATCATTGATCTTGGTGTTGATTTTAACATTATCAAAAAAGCGGGCTCCTGGTTCTCTTACGGCGACACTAAACTCGGCCAGGGAAGAGATGCAGTAAAACAATTGCTAATGGATAACCCTGAATTATCGGAGGAAATAGAGGCTAAGATCAGATCAGAGGTAACAGGTGAAAAATTAGAAGAAAAACTTTAATAATAGTCGTTAAAAAAGCAACACAAAAGTGTTGCTTTTTTAACGACTATTTATAACTAGGTGACTGACTCTTATCAGTTAATCCATTTCTGGATTCCATGAATTTGGAATCGAATTTCACAATGGTGACTATAGCTAAAATTGCCATAAGAATCAGGACCAAAAGCCCAATGTAATTTCTCTTCTTGTCCTTTTTTATCAGCCAAAATAAAAATGCAATTAACGGCGTAAGCATTAACCCAAAAAATATCAAACTCACTGTACTCATATTCATCTGTTTAAAACTCCATTCTTGACAAAGGCGCAATGCCCTGCCCTACAAATTCCTTATTTATATACTTATAATGTGCAGCCATAGCAATCATAGCTGCGTTGTCTGTACAATATTCAAACGCTGGAATGTATACATTCCAATTGTGTTCATTAGCAAGATCCCTTAATCCAGTTCTCAATCCGCTATTGGCTGAGACTCCTCCTGCAATAGCGATTTCTTTAATTCCTAGCTGTTTTGCAGCTTTCTTAAGCTTGTTTAGCAGTATGAAAACTATACTGTACTGTACAGAAGCACATATGTCATTTAAATTTTCGGCAATAAAATTTGGATTCTCTTTCTCTCTATCTCTAATAAAATATAAAACGGAAGTTTTAAAACCACTAAAGCTGTAATTCAGATCCCTGATCTGAGGCTCTCCAAATTTAAACATCAAAGGATCACCGTCCTTTGCATGCTTGTCAATTAATGGTCCGCCTGGATACGGCAGCTTGAGTAACTTCGCAGTTTTATCAAACGCCTCCCCGGCTGCATCATCTAATGTCTCACCTATAATTTCCATATCAAAATAGTCTTTGACAAGTACAATCTGAGTATGACCTCCTGAAACCGTTAGGCAAAGAAATGGAAACTCAGGTTTAGGATCATCGATAAAATGAGCCAAAATATGCGCATGCATGTGATTTACCGAAATTAAAGGCAGATCAAGAGCAAGGGCAAACGATTTTGCAAACGACACTCCTACAAGTAAAGAACCAAGCAGGCCAGGCCCCTGGGTAAATGCGACAGCATTTAGCTCATTTTTGTTAACTTTAGCATTGAGTAAAGCCTGATGTATGACAGGAACAATATTCTGCTGGTGCACCCGGGACGCCAGTTCGGGTATAACGCCACCATAATTTTGATGAATTGTTTGGTTTGCAATAACATTGGCTGTAATTTTGCCGTTGTTACAAATAGCAACTGATGTTTCATCGCAAGAAGATTCTATAGCAAGTATTACCGACACGTTTATTATTATTAAGCTACAAAATTATTAAAAAACTATTAAAAATACTGCTTTTGGCCCTTGCATCGGTATTATTACTGTTTGCTGTCATTTTGTTTTCTCTTCAGTTTAAAACGGTACAGACTTTCGTCGCAAAGAAGACCGCTAATTATTTGTCAAAGGAGCTTAACACCACAATTTCTTTAACCGGCATTTACATAAAACCGTTTAAATCAATCGTAATCGAAAATCTGCTCGTTCTTGATCTGCAAAAAGACACATTGCTAAATACACCTGAATTTCTGGTAGACATAAATCGTCTCTCCGTTAAACAGAGAGTAATAGACATCAATACCGTTCAGATCAATAAAGGTACATTTTATCTGAAATCGTACAAGGATAGATCAACAAACCTTGATTTTATAATTAATTATTTCGACTCAGGTACAACACCCATAAAGAAAAAGAAAAAGCCATATAAAATATCTTTTGATAGAGTGATTCTCAACAGTTTCGACTTCAGGTACAAGAACCTGAGAGTGGATACCATTATCAAAGGTGTAAATTTTGATGATGTACATCTTACCAATTTCAACGGAATTTTTGAGAAGTTAAATACCGCTGATCATATCTTTCAGGCTGACATAAAGAATTTAACCTTTAAAGAAAAAAGTGGATTTTACTTAAAGAATTTAACGGCTTTTGCAACTATTGATACTAATAGTATTGAACTGGAAAGGTTAATGCTGGTGACTAATAAAAGCAGACTATCAGATTATTTCAGAATGCGTTTCGATAAATTTAAAGACTTTAGTAATTATGTAAACAAGATCCGGATGAAAGCAAATTTCAAAAATAGCTTTCTCGCATCAAGAGATGTAGCATTTTTTGCTCCTGAACTCAACAACATAAACCTGGATGTCGAAATTGACGGACAAATGTCAGGTTTAGTTAATAATCTCAAAGCTAAAAAACTATTGGTAAAGGCTGGAAAGGCGACCTACATAAAGGGAGATTTTTCTTTGAAAGGGCTGCCCAATCTTAAAGAAACGTTTGTGGATCTGAAAATAGAGATGGCAGGCACAAATAAAACTGATTTAGATGATATTGTAGGCAACATTAAGGGAAAAAGAACTGGGGCAATACCCATTATAATCTCCAAATTTGGCAACATCAATTTCAAGGGGTCATTTACAGGATTTCAGAATGATTTTATCGCTTATGGAGAATTTAAAACCAAATTGGGCCGGGTTGTTTCTGATGTAAATATGCGAATCGACAAGGAGGGGATTCCTTCCTATACAGGCAATATTAAAACATACGACTTTAATCTGGGAACATTGCTAAATGAAAAAACCCTGGGTCGAATTTCTGCTTCTTTATTCGTAAAAGGAAGGGGCACAGAAGTTAAACACCTCACTGAAGAACTCGATGGTGACATTGACTATATTGACTTCAACAATTACAGGTATCGAAATGTAAAAATTGATGGAACTTTTAACAAAAAATATTTCGATGGAAGTTTAAAAATAAATGACAAAAACGTTCAACTGGTATTTGATGGCGGGGTCAACCTAAATCCAAAACTGCCTGTATTTAATTTCGACGCCACAATTACCAACGCAAAACTAAAAGCCTTAAAAATTTACAAAGACTCCTTAATGATAGATGCGAAGTTTAAAACGAACTTTTCAGGCACTAACCTAAACAATATTCAGGGTGATTTACTGATCCAGCAGGTAAGATTAGACAATGTAAAAGGTATATATAATATTGACTCCGTAAAATTAGAGGCCAGCGGAATCGGAAAGGGCAGAAGTCTGATGATCAACTCCGATGTCCTTGAAGCCAGTATAAAAGGCCAGTACGACCTTAATACTATACCTTCATACTATAAGGCATTGGCGAGAAAATACATTCCTTCTTTGAAGACAGATATTAAACCCTATGGGGATCAGATCTTTCAATTCAATCTTAAGATCAAAAGATTTGAGCCCATTGCCCAGCTTCTAGCTCCTGGTCTGGAAATTAATGATCAGGCTGTTTTTTCAGGAGATTTTGACTCACAACACAATGTGGCTACAATTAATGGCTTTGTTAAAAAACTAAAATACAAAGGAATAACTATAAATAACATTATTGTAGACGAAAATGCATCGACAAACCAACTCCAGGCCATCATCACCTCAGACAGAGTGGATTTGAATGATAGTTTGTACATTAAAAATGTGAATATTTCAAATATCCTCCGCAATGACAGCCTCGCATTAAACTTAAAGCTTGCAAATTCTGATGATGCGAATCAGCTCGATTTGAACGGCCTTGTTGAATTTGCAAATGACACCAGCGCTCGTGTAAGTATTTTACCCTCTATTCTCAAAATAAACAATGAAGACTGGAAGATTCAGGAAAAAGTAAGTATCAGATTCCAGGATGGAAAAACCAATATCAATAATTTTGATCTGAGCAATGGAAATCAGTTGCTTACTATCAATGGAATTGTATCTGGCGATGCGGGCGATCTTTTACAGGTCGGCTTTAAAAACTTCGATTTGAAAAGCATTAATCCATTTGTAAAAACACTTGGAGTACAACTCTCAGGAAATGTAAATGGTGAAACTAAGCTATATAACATTTTAAAATCGCCACGGATATCTGATAACTTAAAAATAGATTCGCTGGCATTTAACAAGACTTACATCGGAGATCTAACAGATACCTCATCCTACGACAAGATGAATAATATAGCGAATGTCTTCACCAATATAGTGACCACGGATAAGGAAACGCTCCGGGTATTGGGTAACCTTGACCTGGATAAAAAGGAAATTGACCTCAACATAAAATTAGACGAGAGTGAACTTGCGGTGCTGGGTCCTTTTGTTAAAAAATTAGTATCAGATTTGAAAGGTCACATTTCAGCTGACCTTTCAGTAAAAGGCCCTTTTGAAAAACCATCAATAAACGGTGAAATATCTTTTGACAAAGGAACGATGACCATAAATTATTTGAGAACCACCTATACCTTAAATGATGAGGTGGTTGTAGATAATAGTGTTATCAGGCTAAGCGATCTTAAATTACTTGACGCAGATAATAACGAGGCCATCGCAAACGGATCTGTAGATCTCAATGATATCAATACGCCTATACTAAACGTTACTGTAAATGCCAAAAACTTTATGGCGCTAAATACTACAGAAAAGGACAACAGCATGTATTTTGGAAAGGCCTATGGAACCGGTACATTCAAGTTCAAAGGGCCAACAAACAAAATGTTTATTGACATCGATGCCAAGACTGAAAAAGGAACGATTTTTAATCTTCCTTTAAATAGCTCAGAAATGGTATCCAGCAAAGACTTTATCACATTTGTAAGTAAAGACACCACAAAGGTCGTTAAAAAACAAACGAGCTTTGACGGGCTGACCATGAACCTAAGGCTGAGTGTTGACCCCAATAGCACAGCCAATATATTTACTACACTTGGAAACTTAAGCGGCAAAGGAAATTCCAAAAATCTTGAATTGAATATCAATAGTTTGGGCGATTTCGAGATGTCTGGTGATTACATTATTGAATCAGGAAGCTTTGACTTTACGGCGCAGGAAATTATAAATAAAAAATTTAGCATCAGGCAGGGGGGCACAATCAGATGGACTGGCAATCCTACGACGGCCCAAATAAATTTAAAGGCCATATATGCGGTAAGAGCCAGCCTTGCCGACCTTTATATTGCTGCCAACAGAGATGCTGGGACAGATAGAGCAAGCAGCCGTGTACTTACAGAGGTGGAAATGGGGTTATCCGGGCTTCTCTTAAAACCAGATATTAAGTTAGATATCTTCTTCCCTTCAGACCCCTCAATTAAGGAAGAAATGCAATCTTATTTCAATGATGACAATAACAGAAATCTGCAAGCGCTCAGTTTGATTATCAGAAGAAGTTTTGCGCCAGGTACAGGAAAAGAGGATTTGGGTAAGCAGCTGACATCCGGAGTAGCCAGTACAGCTACCGAACTCCTGTTTAACCAATTCAATAATGTTTTGTCCTCACTTAATCTGGATTTTGTAGACATCAATATCCGTTCTCTGAGCGAAGCCAATGCGTCATTTAGATTCTTCAACAACCGGGTCATATTAAATGCTGGAATAGTTGATAAAGCGAGCACAAGTGATTTGTCCCCTATTGGTTTCACCAGCAATAATGTCGGCGGGGAAGTGGAGCTACTGACACTAATAAAAAAGGACGGGACACTGGTAGGTAAACTGGCAAATAAACCTCAAACCCAACAATACAAATTTGCAAACATTAACAACCAAAATAATAATGTAACCTCCCTTGGTTTGATTTATACACAGCAATTTGACAGCTTCCAGGAATTTTTACAAAGAATTACAGGCCAATACAAAAAGGTCGAAAAAAAGAAAGCGGATGCTAAAAAACCGACACGCGCCGCTTCAAAAAATTCAATTAATAAAGAGGCCGTTATTATAGACAAGAAGAACAGGAAGAAATAATTCTTCTATCCTTTCATGATCTGGTGTCCCATTTTATCACGTTTTGTTTTAAGATAATGCTCATTGTGAACGTTACTTTCAATTTCAATTGCCACATTTTCCACAATCTCCAGTCCGTAGCCTGTTAAGCCAGCTCTTTTGGTTGGATTATTAGACATCAATTTCATTTTTGTAATCCCCTGGGCCCTCAATATTTGTGCACCGACACCGTAATCTCTTTCATCCCCTTTAAATCCAAGCTTAATATTTGCTTCAACAGTATCAAATCCAGCATCCTGAAGATTATAGGAACGAAGCTTGTTTATTAATCCAATCCCTCTTCCTTCCTGGTTCATGTAAACAATAACGCCCTTGCCTTCTCTGTCGATCATTTCCATCGCTTTATGCAGCTGGGGGCCGCAATCACACCTGCAAGAGCCAAATATATCACCTGTAACGCATGAACTATGAACACGGGTCAGTATGGGCTCATCTTCAGTCCACTCCCCTTTACTTATCGCCAAATGAGTAGCGTTTGTATCTAGCTGAGTATACGCTGTCATTTTAAAATCGCCCCATTGAGTCGGCAAATTTACTGTAACCTCTTGTTTTATCAAACTTTCCTTACTAAGCCTGTAAGCGATGAGATCCTTAATAGAAATGATTTTAAGCTGGTGCTGGGCAGCAATTTTAACAAGATCAGGTAATCTGGCCATTTCACCATCATCTTTCATGATTTCCACCAAAACTCCAGCCGGCTCCATTCCAGCCAATCGCGCCAAATCAACAGCGGCTTCTGTATGTCCTGACCGCCTGAGCACACCCCCATCCTTAGACCTCAACGGAAAAATATGGCCAGGCTTGCCTAACTCTGCCGGATCGATATCAGGATCAATTAATGCCAAAATGGTTTTTGATCTGTCAGAAGCCGAGATTCCGGTTGTACAGCCATGACCAAGCAAGTCTACAGATACTGTAAAATTTGTCTCATATGCTGCCGTATTCTTTCCCACCATTGGTTCAAGCCCCAACTGATCACATCTTTCTTCAGTCAAGGGAGCACAGATTAAACCTCTGCCATAAGTAGCCATAAAATTTATCACTTCAGGTGTAGCATTGGCTGCTGCCGTTAGAAAGTCACCTTCATTCTCCCTATCCTCGTCATCAACAACAATAATGACCTTACCTGCCCTTATATCTGCAACAGCATCTTCTATCGCATTTAATTTAATCTCCATCTTCTATGAATCTATCAATAATCAAATCTTAACAGACAATTTGATTATATATTAAGTTTGCTACAAAGTTACAATGTTACGCTTCAATATTCTTTAATAAAATATCATATATAAGTAATCAATAAGCCCGCAATCGCCTTAACCTAAAATTATTCTGAAGCCGGCGCCATATCCTTCTTTTTTTTATTCTTAAAAAGATTTATAATAAGCTGTTTGAAATAGTCAACATCAAACAAGGCAGAATCAACCGTTGCCTTATAGGTCAGGAATGCGCCTAGTGGCGACAATATAAATATGGCGAGCCACATTCCAAAAAAAGATCTCAGTGAACCTGTAGTTGCAGATTTTTCAGACACTGTTGCTATGATATGGTATAGCAAAAAAAACACAATAGCCATCACCACCGGAAGCCCCAAACCGCCTTTTCTGATTATCGCACCCAAAGGGGCACCAATAAAAAAAAGCAATAAGCATGATGCAGCCAAAGTAAACTTTCTTTGGTATTCAAGCTCAACTTTAGTGATACTCTTCAACCTGTCTTCATAATCTGCTGTCCTGGCAGAAGTGGTTTGCTTTATAGTTGTTGCATTGTCAAATGCCGACTGAAGTGCAAAAAGACGGCTAGCGACAGGAATAGCCTTTAAAATATCTCCTTTTATCTCCTTAACAGGAGCTTTAAACCTGGTATAACCCTTAGTATAGTTGTTTTGTTTATAATAACTACCGGTGTTAATTGCGGCAAATTTATTAATGCTATCAAGATCTTTAACTAAAGAATCCTGTTTCCTGGTTAATCCTTTCAGATTCAGCATTGCGGTATTGTTCCTAAAATCCTGTTCGTTTGTTCTGTTCATTTTAAAGCTCGAGATATCAAACTTCTGATCAGTTTCGGAAAAACGCATCCTGGTTAATTCCTGTCTTGGATTATTGAAGGTATTTCTGTTGCTTGACTCCTCATACCGAACACCGTTTTTTAATTTCAGAAACAGGTATTTATCATTGCTGGACATTGTTCCCTCTTTGGCAATAATGATCTTAGCAATTCCGCTTGTGCTGGTATGATCGTAGATCATTACATCATATAACGATACACCATCACTACCCTTCTTATTAACTCTTATGGAATAACCCGGTATACTATTGTTAAATACCCCAGGCTTAATTAAAAAAGATAGTTTCTTATTGGTAATATCCCAGAGCAAAGAGCCAAATTTTAAGTTAGCCTTTGGTAAAATATAATCGGAAAACATAAATGAGCTGATCGCAATCCCTATAATTAATATAAGGAGCGGCGTCATCGCCTTTTGAAGCGAAACTCCGGCAGATTTTATTGCTACGAGTTCATAGTTCTCACCAAGCGTCCCAAAAGTCATAATAGAAGAAAGGAGAATAGATAATGGCAAGGCCATCGACACATTAGACGCAGATGCATAATACATCAATTCCAATATGACATACCATTCAAAACCCTTTCCAATTAAGTCATCAACGTACTTAAATAAAAAAAGCATCAACAGAATGAACATCACAATAAAAAATGTGACGAAAAAAGGTCTTATGAATGCTTTGAGCAGAAGTAAATGAATCTTTTTCAATGTACAAATTTACACAAAGCGATTGAAAAACTATGCTCCTATCACGCTATGCAGATAGTTTATTTGATTATCCCAAATCAAAGTCCGTTCAGCCAGCGTTTCCTCAGTTGCAAAGTCCGTTATAGAAAGTGCCACATCGTTTGTAAGTTCGTCCTGAACTATTTCCATTTCAAAATAGCAGTGCGGCTCATCATCAACCCATTTAAATTTTACAGACTTATTCTCTTTGACGCTTAAAAGCTTTGCTTTTTGAATTTCATCATCCCATGTGAATGTGTATACCTGATCCCTGAAAATAACATCATCGGCAAACCATTGAGACAAACCATTCGGCTCACTAATAAAGCTAAACAAAATACGTGGAGACGATCTCAATTCATATTCCAATGTAAATTTCTTCTTTTCTGACATCGTTAAATCCTTATATTCTGAATTAATTAGACTATTTTTTATTATTTGTTTCTAAAGAAAAGTAATTTATTCTATATTTGCAACTCTTTAAAAATAAGATTTCCGGCGGGGTAGCTCAGATGGTTAGAGCGCAGGATTCATAACCCTGAGGTCGGCAGTTCGATCCTGCTCCCCGCTACAAAAAAGCCGGTTTACACCGGCTTTTTTTATTTAAATAACACCTCTTGAATCAATCCGGAACAGCACTGTCAGTTCTTATTAGAAGAATAACTTTCAGCAATCTTCATTGCATTATAGGCATTCACAATACCACCACTAACACATAGCTCGGAAAAAGCAATTCTTGAACTTTCATTTCTGCTGTTAACGTATTTTACTTTACGGTCTACTTTGGTAACGGATTTCATAATGATGTCCCGGACCTGCTGTGGCTTTAAATCGGGATAATAGGATAATATCATAGCAGCCAGTCCGGAGACCACAGGGGAGGCCATACTTGTACCATCAAATTCTTCATATTTTGAACCCGGAACCGTAGATCTAATCATAAAACCAGGAGCAAAAACATCAACCATATACTTACCATAATTAGAAAACGAAGCCTTTAACGATGCGTCATCGGCGTAAGCACTCGCGCCTACTTCAATCCAGTTGCTGGCATGCGGGAGCTTAAACTTTGCGGTATCTACAGGAACAGGTTTAACTATCCCCGGTCCCTGATTCCGGGACATGCTCTGGTTTTGCATCTGGCCTTGTACCGGCAGCAAAGGAATTTTTGGCTCTATCCGTTTATGAGCCTTCTTATAAGCAATTGATTCTGGGGAATCAAAGAACTTATTGGGATAATTCTCCTCCAGGTCAGTATCTAAGTTATCATTGCCTGCAGCATGCACAAGCAATACGCCTTTATCCCCAGCATATTTAACTGCTTCGTCTACGACTTGTTTGTCCCATTTAAATCCTTTACCAAAGCTCATATTGATTACTCTGGCTCCGTTATCCACAGCATAACGTATTCCATTGGCTACATCTTTGTCTCTTTCATCGCCTTCCGGAACTACCCTGATGGCCATAATACTAACATTATTTGCGACTCCATTAATACCGATGCCGTTAGTTCTGTTGGCCCCAATAATTCCTGAAACGTGTGAGCCATGCTCGGCATTAGGTCCGGCTACATCATTATTTCCATAATTACGCTCTCTTGAGTTTGCATAATCGTCGCCCACCAACTCCTCTCTTTGATCGTAATCCAAGTTCAAATTATACCTCAACATAACATCGTACTGTTTATAGCCATCCTTTATTTCTTTAAAGAACTTTTCAATACTCCCGCTCTCCTTTACTCCTCCCCTTATAATTTTTTTAACCTGTTCCTCTTCTTCATTGTCGGCTACATATTTATCAATATCCTCAAGAGAAGGTATTTTCTTCTTGTTGATCAGCGCTACAGAATCAAGTACCTTGTTAATGACGCTTAGAACAGAAAATGTTCGATCGGCTTCATTATACTTCTTGCCAAATTCCCGTGTGACCCTTTTATACAATTCAAACTCCTCTTTTTGCACACTATCCAAAACAGTCATATTTGTTGTAGAAGCATATTTAGGCAAAAGAGACCGCCTAATTCTTGTCATTTCCAAATTATCATAGGCTAGATTACCTTTTTTTGACCCAATAAAATTCCATCCATTTACGTCGTCAATGTACCCATTCGCATCATCGTCAATCCCATTACCCGGAACTTCCTTCTTGTTGACCCACAAAACATCTTTTAAATCTTCGTGTTTAATATCTACGCCCCCATCAATAACGGCAACTATTATTTTTTCTTTTGGCCTCTTGCCAGCTAGCAGTTCTTTATAAGCTCTTTCGGTGCTGATCCCAAAATATCCATCCTGAATTAAATCAAGATTATACCAGTTTGCAGGAAGTTTAACATCCTTATTCTGAGGAGATGCAGTAAAGCTCCATCCAATGCACCAAATCAATACAGAAATCCGCTTCAAATTCATAATAAAATTCCCTTATAAAATAAACGTAAAATACAATAATACGGTTTTATTGCCTTTTCAATACGAATTTAGCATTTTTTAACACTCCGCAAATGCAGCTGATCAATCATGTTCTGATTGCTTCTGTACTAACTCAATCCATTATCCCAAAGGCTATTGTTATAGTACTTTTCCGATCATATTTCCACAGCTCAGGGCGCCATAGTGGCAATGGATCTTTTTTGGCCTCATATAAGTTTATGATAAATAAGAGCGGATTTAAGAGACTTTCAGAAACAAGAAAAGCCTGTAGTCAAA